>NZ_JAFEUU010000009.1 GCF_017355885.1 Sabulicella rubraurantiaca | reverse complement strand
CGATCCGTCCACTGCGGGGAATGTAGCGGCTCCCCCACGGCTCTTGCAAAGAGAGCAGCGCCTGATGATGCGCGGATGATGCCGCAAACACGACACTCCCGGCGGCAGCGGCGGTGGTCGTATCCCTTGTCGGCGTGGAGCTCGCCCGGACGACGGCGCGGGCGGCCCCGTCTTCTTGCGATGGGCCGCACCGCGTCGAAGGTCGGTGCCAGCACCCGGCTGTCGTGCCGGTTGGCCCCGCTGAGGGGCGGGCAGAGCCGGGTGGAGTTGGATAGATATCCTCGAAAGCCAAGCGCGGAAGTCTTGCGCAACGACTTTGGCAAGCTTCTCTCACGAGGCTGTGGCGCATCCCCTAAGGAGAGTGCGCCACAATTTCCGTTTCTTTTGATTGAGCCGCCGGAATTTACTTCAAGCGAGCAAATTCGTTGCATGAGCAGCTCAAACTCAGCCCCCCTCAGTGCAGGGTTATGCTGGTCCTGACAAAGAAGCTCCTGCTACATCCCCAAGGCGCGGCGGTAGAGATCCAGCAGCGTCTCCTGCTCCTCCACCTCGGCGGGTTCCTGCTTGCGGAGGCGGATGATCTGCCGCACCACCTTCACGTCGAACCCGGCCGACTTTGCCTCGGCGAAAATATCCTTGATATCGTCAGCAAGTGCTTTGCGCTCTTCCTCGAGACGCTCTACGCGCTCGATGATGGAGCGCAGCCGGTCAGCGGCAATACCACCGACATCAGATTCTGGGTCAGCCGCCTGCCGCGCGCGGCTCTCAGCGGCAGCGGCCTTGTCTGAGGTGTCAAAAGGTGCGTCAGACATCTACGCCTCAATGGTTAAATGGGTGGCAATCAGGGGGGCGTGAGCACAGGTGTAATCTCACGGGCGGCTCGCGCCTAGGGATACAGCGAAATCCGTTAACCCACCGGACCTACGTACACACTACAGTTCGACAGGGGCATCTAGAACCCGGCCGACTTCGCCTCGGCGAAGACGTGCTTGGAGTCGTCGGCGAGGGCCTGCCGCCCCTCTTCCAGGCGCTCCACACGCCCGATGATGGAACGCAGGCGGTTGGTGGTAATGTCACCGACCTCGGTGCCTTCTTTGGTCCCTGACATGGGGCTGTTTATAGAACATTTCCGGGCCAGGCGGTATCGCCCGGCGCCGGGGAAAACACATGGCGGGCCGGCGTGGCCCGGACGCATCAGCCGTGCTTGGCCACGGCCTCGGTGAAGGCGGTCTTCTGCTCGGCGCTGGCCTCCTTCTGGTGAGCCGCCTGCCAGGACTTGTAGTCCATGCCGTAGACGATCTCCCGTGCCGCCGGCGTGTCCAGTGTCGTGCCGGCGTCAGCGGCGGCCTCCTGGTACCAGCGCGACAGGCAGTTCCGGCAGAACCCCGCGAGGTTCATCATGTCGATGTTCTGCACATCCGTCCGGTCGCGCAGATGAGCGACCAGCTTGCGGAAGGCCGTGGCCTCGATGCGCTGGCGCGTCGCCTCGTCCATCGCGGCGGCGGCGCCGAGGGCGAGATCGGCTTCGGGCTGTGGGGTGGGCATCGGATCGGCTCCTCCGGTTCGGGGGCAGAGATGCCCCCGCCCGGCCAGGGCTTCAATCCTCCCCTCCGCCTCAGTCGGCGAACTGGCCCGCGGCCAGGATCAGCGGGCGCAGCCGCTCGATCTCCGAGTTGAGGAAGCGCGTGTGGTAGGCGGGGTCCGCCTCCTCCTCCCGCGCCACTGTGGTCAGCGTCTCGGCGTAGCGGGTCCGCAGCCTTTCCTCACGCAGCGCCACGCGAATGGCCTGCGACAGCCGCGCCACCACCTCCGGCGGCGTGCCAGCCGGGGCATAAAGCCCGTGCCAAGCGGACATGATGAGGTCGATCCCGGCCTCCCGGCTGGTCGGCACGTCCAGCCCGGGGACGCGCTCCGGCAGGGTGACGGCATAGCCCTTGATGCGGCCGTCGCGGATGAAGGGGGCTGCGACCGTCGCCTGCTCGCAGGAGATGTCGAGGCGGCCCGCCATCATCTCCGTCATGGCGGGGGCGCTGCCGCGGAAGACGATCTGCGTCGCCGCCCGCCCCGCCGCGTGCTGCACCAGCATCCCGCAAAGCTGGTTGGAGCCCCCCAGGCCGGAATGGCCGAGGTTCAGCTTCTCCCCTTCGTCGCGGATCGCGGCCAGGTAGGCGCGGGCATCGGCCGCCGGAAAATCCGGCCGTGCCACAAGCACCATCCCCGTGTGCGACACGACGCCGAGCGGCTGCAGCCCGCGCTGGATGTCGAAGGGTAGGCGCCGATAGAGCGTGGCGGCGCTGGCCAGCCCGATATGGTGGATCAGCAGCGTGTGCCCGTCGGGCCGCGCCTGCGCGACGCGCGCCGCGGCGATGGTGCCGCCCGCGCCCGTCACGTTCTCCGCCGCCACGGGCTGACCGAGATCCTTGGACATCCCCTCGGCGAGGAGGCGGGCGATCATGTCGGTCGGCCCGCCCGCCGCGAAGGGAATGAGCAGCGAAAGGGCGCGGTTCGGGAAGCCCTGTTGCGCCACCGCCGGCGCGGCGAGAGGAAGCAGGGGCAGCGCCAGCGCGCCGCGGCGGGTCAGCCGGTTCCGGGTCATGGGACGTTTCCTCTCGTTGTGCGTCGTTGCGCTACTGATTATCGCCACGGATAGCGGCGATGACCGCCTCCGTCACGTCCTTCGTGTTGGCTGTGCCGCCCAGATCGGGCGTCAGCACGCCCTTGGCGGTCGCCGCCTCGATGCCGCGCATCAGCCGAGCGCTCGCCGCTGCCTCGCCCAGGTGGTCCAGCATCATGCAAGCGGTCCAGAAGGTGGCGATGGGGTTCGCCACGCCCTTGCCGGTGATGTCGAAGGCCGAGCCGTGGATGGGCTCGAACATCGAGGGGAAGCGCCGCTCCGGATCCAGGTTCGCTGTCGGCGCGACGCCGAGCGAGCCGGTGAGTGCGCCCGCGAGGTCGCTCAGGATGTCGGCATGGAGGTTGGTGGCGACCACCGTATCGATGCTGCCCGGCTTGCGGACGAAGCGGGCGGCCATGGCGTCCACCAACTCCTTCTCCATCCGCACCTCCGGGAAGTCCTTCGCCACCTGCGCGGCGATCTCGTCCCAGAACACCATGCCGTGGCGTTGCGCGTTGCTCTTGGTGACGACGGTCAGCAGCTTGCGCGGGCGGGAGGCGGCGATGCGGAAGGCCGTGCGCATGATCCGCTCGACGCCGAC
Source organism: Sabulicella rubraurantiaca (assembly GCF_017355885.1). GTDB lineage: Bacteria > Pseudomonadota > Alphaproteobacteria > Acetobacterales > Acetobacteraceae > Roseococcus > Roseococcus rubraurantiacus. The sequence goes on along the minus strand of NZ_JAFEUU010000009.1, from coordinate 150,650 downwards.
GCGGGTGAAGATGCTGGTCTCTGTCGCGACCTCGATCTCCTGGCCGCGATGCGCGCGCCCGCCATGGCCGGCATACTCGCCCTCCGAGTTCTCGCGCACGATGACCCAGTCGATGTCGCCGGGCTTCACCTCGCGCAGCGGCGACTGGAGGCCGGGCAGGACGCGCGTCGGGCGGATATTCGCGTATTGGTCGAAGTTCTGGCAGATGTTGAGACGCAGCCCCCACAGCGTCAGGTCGTCCGGCAGGTGCGGGTCGCCCACAGCGCCGAAATAGATGGCGTCGAAGCGCTTCAGCGTCTCCAGCCCGTCCTCCGGCATCATGCGCCCGGTCTCACGGTAGAAGTCGCTGCCCCAGGGGAACTCCTCCACCTCCAGCGCGAAGTCGCCGCAGCGCTCCGCCAGAGCCCGCAGCACGGCGAGGCCGGCCGGGATGACTTCCTGTCCGATTCCGTCCCCGCCGATGGCGGCGATGCGATGTTGACGCATGGGGGTTTCTCCTTCCGAGAGGCTTGCGCCTATGCTGGCGCACGATGAATCCGAATGGGAGCAGCCGGGCCGAGGCCGTACACCGCGCGCTGCGCGGGCAGATCCTCGGCGCGGCGCTGCTGCCCGGGGCGATGGTGACCGAGCAGGAGCTGGCAGATCGGCTCGGCGTGTCCCGCACGCCGGTGCGCGAGGCGCTGCAGCGCCTGCGCGACGAGGGCTGGGTGGAGATCCGGGCGCGGCGCGGCATCCGCATCCGGCCCGTATCGCCGGACGACATGCGCGACCTCTATGCCGCGCTGATGGCGCTGGAAGGCGCGGCGGCGGCGGCCGTAGCACGCCATCCCTCCCGCGCCGAATGGGCCGAGCGCATGGAGGCCGAGACCGAGGCCATGCGAACCGCCCTGGCCCAGGATGACCTGTCCGGCTGGGCGGCGGCCGATGCGCGCTTCCATGACGCGCTGCTGGCCGCGGCCGGCAACTCCCATATCGCGCGCCTCGCCGCTGGCTTGGCCGACCATGCGCATCGTGCCCGGGTGCTGACCGTGAAGCTGCGTCCGCGCCCGACGGCGAGCCTCGCGGAGCACGACGCCGTCACCCAGGCCCTGCGCGCCGGGGATGCCGAGGGCGCGCGCGCGGCGCTGACCCGCCACCGCGAGCGCGCGGCCAGCGAGATCCTGGACGCGCTGCGGCACCTGCCCCTGCCTGACCGGTGAGCCTTGCATGCGCCGCGTTCTTGCATACCATCTTGCATACAAGCAAGAGGAGTTTCGGTTGACGCACCCCCGTCCCTGGCCTTGTGTGGCGCCGTGATCCCCGCGCCCGACCTCCTGCAGTCCCTGTTCCGCGCCGCGGTGCGTGCCGCCGACCCGCGCGCCGTGCTCGCCGCGCACCTGCCCGAGAAACCGCGCAGCGGCCGCGTCGTGGTGGTGGGCGTGGGCAAGGCCGCGGCGCCCATGGCCGCCGCGGTGGAAGAAGCTTGGCCCGACGTGGAGCTCTCCGGCCTCGTCATCGCGCCGCACGGCGCGGGGCTGAAGCTAGAGCGCATCGGGCTGCGCTTCGGCGCGCATCCGGTGCCCGATGCCTCGGGCGCCGAAGCGGCGGCGGAGATGCTGCGGCTCTGCGAGGGGCTGACGGAGAATGACCTCGTCCTGGCGCTGATCTCAGGGGGCGGCTCTTCCCTCGCCACCCTGCCGGCGCCGGGGCTCTCGCTGGACGATCTTGTCGCCACCAACCGCGCCCTGCTCGCGAGCGGCGCGAACATCCATGCCATGAACTGCGTCCGCAAGCACCTCTCCGCCTTCTCGGGCGGCCGGCTCGCGGCGGCGGCGCATCCGGCGCGTGTTGTCACCCTCGCCATCTCCGACGTGCCGGGTGACGACCCGGAGGTGATCGCGAGCGGCCCGACTGTCGCCGACCCCACCACCTTCGCCGAGGCGCGGTCTCTCGCCGCGCGCTTCACCCTCGCCCTGCCCGATGCGGTGACCCGCCACCTGGAATTGGGGGCTGAGGAAAGCCCCAAGCCCGGCGACCCACGCCTGGCACGCGCGGAGTTCCGCCTGATCGCGACGCCGATGATGGCGCTGGAGGCCATGGCGGCGGAGGCGCGGCGGCACGGGCTGGAGCCGCTGATCCTGGGCGACGCGATCGAGGGCGAGGCGCGCCATGTCGGCACCGCCCTGGCCGGCATCGCCCGCTCCGCCGCCCTGCATGGCCACCCGCTGCGCACCCCCTGCGTGCTGCTCTCCGGCGGAGAAACCACGGTCACCCTGCCCGCCGGGGCGCAAGGGCGCGGCGGGCGCAACACCGAATGCCTCCTTGCCATGGCGCTGGCGCTGGAAGGCGTTCCCGGCGCCTGGGCCCTCTGCGCCGACACGGACGGCATCGACGGCAAATCCGACGCCGCCGGGGCGTGGTGGGGGCCGGGCGTGCTCCCGCGGGGCAGCGACCCGGCCGGGGCGCTTTCCGCCCATTCCAGCTATGACGTGTTCGAAGCGGCCGGGACGCTGATTCGCACCGGTCCGACCCTCACCAACGTGAACGACATGCGCGCCATCCTGCTGGCCGGAGGCTGACCCACGATGCGTATTCCGCTGCGGCGCCACCGCCGCACCAAGATCATCGCCACGCTCGGCCCGGCCAGCAGCACAGTCGAAGTGATCGAGAAGCTGTTCCGCGCCGGAGCGGACGTATTCCGCCTCAACTTCTCGCACGGCTCGCACGAGGACCATGCGGCGCGCATCCAGATGATCCGCGAGGTGGAGAAGCGCACCGGGCGGCCCGTCGGCATCCTGGCCGACGTGCAGGGGCCGAAGCTGCGCGTGGGCAAGTTCGCCGCCGGGCGCGTCCAGCTCACCCAGGGCCAGCGCCTCCGCCTCGACCTCAACCCGACGCCGGGCACCGTTCAGCGCGTCCAGCTTCCGCACCCCGAGATCATCAACGCCGCGCGCATCGGCACCACGCTGCTGCTGGATGACGGCAAGCTGCGGCTGCGCGTGGTGCGCGCCGTCGCCGATGACCACCTGGAGACGGAGGTGCTGGTCGGCGGCCCGCTCTCCGACCGCAAGGGCGTGAACGTGCCCGACGTCGCCCTGCCCATCCCCGCCCTGACGAAGAAGGACCGCGAGGACCTCGACTTCGTGCTGCCGCTGGGCATCGAGTATGTCGGCCTGTCCTTTGTGCAGCGCCCAGAGGACGTGGCGGAGGCCAAGGCCATCGCCGATGGCCGCGCCTGGGTCATGGTGAAGATGGAGAAGCCCCAGGCGGTCGAGAACCTGGACGGCATCCTGGCGCTGACGGATTGCGTCATGGTGGCGCGCGGCGACCTGGGCGTGGAGTTGCCGCCGGAGGAGGTGCCGCTGGTGCAGAAGCGCATCGTCCGCTCCGCGAAGCAGCTGGGCAAGCCGGTGGTGGTGGCGACGCAGATGCTGGAAAGCATGATCACCGCCCCCTCCCCGACCCGCGCCGAGGCGAGCGACGTGGCGACGGCCGTGTTCGACGGCGCCGACGCGGTCATGCTCTCGGCGGAGACGGCGGCGGGGCAGTACCCGTTCGAAGCGGTGAACATCATGGATCGCATCGTGGCGCGGGTGGAGCAGGATGAGGGCTGGCGGCAGCTGACCGACGCCAACCGCCCCGCGCCCGAGCGGTCCAGCGCGGGCGCCATCGCCGCCGCCGCCCGGCAGGTGGCGCACACCATCGGCGCCGAGGTCATCGCCACCTTCACCACCACCGGCTCCACCACGCTGCGCGTGGCGCGGGAACGGCCGGTCTGTCCCATTCTGGGACTGACGCCGCAGGTCGAAAGCGCCCGGCGCCTTGCCGTGGCGTGGGGGGTGCATCCGGTCGTGGTCCCGGATATCCACTCCATGACCGAGATGGTGGGCCGCGCCACCCGGGCCGCGCAGCAGGAAGGCTTCGCCGGGCCAGGGGAGGAGGTGGTGGTCACCGCCGGCGTGCCCTTCGGCACCCCGGGCGCCACCAACGCGCTGCGGGTGGCGAGCGTGAAATGAGGATGCGATGAGACGAGTTTTCCTGGCTGCGCTGCTGGCCCTTTCCCTGGCCCTGCCGACCGCCGCGCAGCGCAGCGGCACCTACGATGTCACGGGCCGCAACCCGGATGGCACCGACTACACCGGCACGCTGATCCTCACGCAGATCGGCCTGTCCTCCTTCCGCGTGCAGTGGGTGATCGGCCAGGACGAGATCGAGGGCGTCGCGATGGTCAGCGGCCTCACTCTCGCCACCGCCTTTGCCCTGGGTGAGCAGACAGGGATGGGCATCTACCAGCTCCAGCCCGATGGCTCGCTGGTCGGCGTCTGGACCACGGCAGGCGCCTTTGCCCAGGGCGAGGAAACGGCGCGGCCGCGTTGATCCTTGGTCTGCGCAGGCGAAGCGCCGAAGCGGTGGAGCAGCTTCACGGAAGCGGCGCGCCGGCGCCCAGGCTATCGCGCGCGTAAGCCCAGTGGCATCCTCCCGGCCCGCGCACCGGGAGAAACCCATGAAGCCCGAAACCATCGCCCTGCATGGCGGCAGCCATCGCGCCGATCCCTCCACCGGTTCGGTCGCGGTGCCCATCCACCAGACGACCTCCTTCCAGTTTCAGGATACGGGCCACGCCGCCCGTCTCTTCGCCCTGCAGGAGCTGGGCAACATCTACAGCCGCATCATGAACCCCACCTGCGATGCGCTGGAAACGCGGCTTGCGGCGCTGGAGGGGGGCGTGGCGGCGCTCGCGGTCGGATCGGGCCAGGCGGCGACGACCTTCAGCGTGCTGAACCTGTGCGAGGCGGGGGACAACATCGTCTCCTCCACCGACCTGTATGGCGGCACCTGGAACCTCTTCGCCAACACGCTGAAGCAGTTCGGCGTCGAGGTGCGCTTCGTGGACCCGGCGGATCCGGAGAACTTCGCCAAGGCGTCGGATGACCGCACCCGCTGCTGGTATGCCGAGACCCTGCCCAATCCCAAGCTCCAGGTCTTCCCGATCGCGGAGGTGGCGACGCTGGGCCGCAACCTCGGCATTCCGCTGATCATGGACAACACGGCGGCGCCGATCATCTGCAAGCCCTTCCAGCATGGCGCGGCGGTGGTGATGCACTCCACCACCAAGTGGATCGGCGGCCACGGCACCTCCATCGGCGGCATGGTGATCGATGGCGGCAATTTCGACTGGGCGCGGCATGGCGACCGCTTCCCGACACTGAACCGCCCCGACCCCTCCTATCACGGCGCGGTCTGGACGGAGGCGGCGAAGCCGCTCGGCCCCGTCGCCTATATCCTGCGGATGCGCACCTGCCTCCTGCGCGACATCGGCGCGCCGATGAGCCCCTTCAACGCCTTCATGTTCCTCCAGGGGCTGGAGACGCTGCCGCTGCGCATGGAGCGCCATTGCAGCAACGCACTGCGGGTCGCCGCCTTCCTCAGCGGACATGACCAGGTGACGAGCGTCATCCACCCCTCCGTCGCCGAAGGCGAGGCGAAGCGCCGGGCCGATGAGCACCTCGCGGGCGGCTACGGCTCGCTGATCGGGTTCGAATTGAAGGGCGGCAAGGAAGCGGGGCAGCGCTTCATCGAGAAGCTAAAGCTCTTCTACCACGTCGCCAATATCGGCGATGCGCGCTCGCTGGCCATCCACCCGGCCACCACCACCCATTCCCAACTGAATGAGGAGGAGCAGGCGGCGAGCGGCGTCACGCCCGGCTATGTGCGGCTATCCATCGGCATCGAGCATATCGACGACATCCTGGCCGATCTGGAACAGGCGTTGGGATGATCCGCGCCACCGATTCAGCTCTCCGCGCCCTGCGGGCGCTTCGACCATCGGAGGCCTAGTTTGCGCCGCCGATTCAGCTCTCCGCGCCTGTCGGCGCTCCGACCATCGGAGGCGTGATGCACTTCGCCGGTTCCTTCCCCACCACGCGCATGCGCCGCAACCGGCGCGATGCGTGGAGCCGCACCTTGGCCGCCGAAAGCCGACTGACTCCGCAGGATTTCATCTGGCCAATCTTCCTCACCTCCGGCACCGGGCAGCGCGTGCCGGTCTCCTCCATGCCCGGTGTGTTCCGCGTCTCGGTGGACATGGTGGCGGAGCATGTGGCGGAGGCAGTGAGCCTCGGCATCCCGGCCGTGGCGCTGTTCCCCTACACGCCGATGGAGGAGCGCGACGAGGACGGCACCGGCGCGCTCGACCCGGAGAATCTGATGTGCCGCGCCGCGCGGGCGCTGAAGAAGGCGCATCCGGAACTCGGCCTGATCGGCGACGTGGCGCTCGACACCCACACCTCGCACGGCCATGACGGGGTGGTGCGCGACGGGCACGTCCACAACGAGGAATCGGTCGAGATCCTGTCGCGCATGGCCGTGCTCCAGGCCGAGGCGGGGATGGATTGCGTCGCCCCCTCCGACATGATGGACGGGCGCATCGGCGCGATCCGCGCTGCGCTGGATGCGCGCGGCCTGACACACACGCGCATCATGTCCTACGCGGCCAAGTATGCCTCGGGCTTCTTTGCGCCGTTCCGCGACGCGGTGGGCTCGCTGGTCGGCCCCGACCGCGCCGGGCCTTCGGACAAGAAGACCTACCAGATGGACCCGGCCAACAGCGACGAGGCGCTGCGCGAGGTCGCGCTCGACGTGGCCGAGGGCGCGGACATGGTGATGGTGAAGCCCGGCCTGCCCTATCTGGACGTGCTGTACCGCGTACGGAAGGAGTTCGGCCTGCCCACCTTCGTGTACCAGGTGAGCGGCGAGTATTCGATGCTCATGGCGGCGGTGGAGCGCGGCTGGCTCGACCATGACCGCGCGATGATGGAGGGGCTGATGGCCTTCAAGCGTGCCGGTGCGAACGGCATCCTCACCTATTTCGCGGTCTCCGCCGCGCGCCTGCTGAAGGGGGGATGAGCATGGAACGACCGATCAGCCGCTATCCCATCCCGGAAGTCGCCACGCTGCCCGAGGATTTGCGCCTGCGCATCGAGGCGGTGCAGGAGAAGGCGGGCTTCGTGCCCAATGTCTTCCTGACGCTGGCGCATCGCCCGGACGAGCTGCGCGCCTTCATGGACTATCACGACGCGCTGATCCTCCGCCCTTCCGGCATCACCAAGGGCGAGAAGGAGATGATCATCGTTGCCACCAGCGCGGCCAATCAGTGCCTCTATTGCGTGGTGGCGCATGGCGCGATCCTGCGCATCTACGAGAAGGCGCCGCAACTGGCTGACCAGTTGGCGGCGAACTGGCGCAAGGCCGACATCACGCCCCGCCAGCGCGCCATGCTCGCCTTCGCCATGAAGGTCTCGCGCGAGGCGGAGCGGGTGGAGGAGGAGGATTTTGCCGCGCTGGAGGAGCACGGCTTCACGCGCGAGGATGCCTGGGACATCGGCGCCATCTCCGCCTTCTTCGGCATGTCCAACCGATTGGCGAACATGACCTCCATGCGGCCCAATGACGAATTCTACCTGATGGGGCGCATCCCGCGCACCAAGTAGGCGCGGCTCAGGACAGGAAGTCCGCAACCAGCGCCACCTGCGACGCCTCCATCAGCGCGGGGGCGTGGCCGCAGCCGGGAATGGTCTCGACCCGGACGCGCGCGGCCATGCGCGCGGCGGTCTCGGGCAGCAGCAGATCGCTTGCCTCGCCGCGCAGCACCAGGGTGGGGCGTGCGGAGGCGGCCTCCCAGAGCGGCCAGATCTCGATATCTGCCGGAGCGCCCGCCATCATCGGCCCGCCAATCGCCGGGTCGTAATGCAGCACGGTCCGGCCTTCCGGCGTGATCCGCGCCGAACGTTGCGCCAGATGTGCCCATTCCGCGTCCGAGAGCGCGCCGAAGGGCGCATGGACACGGCGCAGATATGCCTCCAGCGCCGCGAGATCGGCGAACTCGGTCGGCGCGCCGGCCATGTAGGTCTGGATGCGGGCGATCGCCGCTGCCGGCACGAAGGGGCCGATATCGTTGACGACGAAGCGCCGCATCGTCGCGCCCGGCATCGCCGCCATTGCCATGCCGATCAGCCCGCCCATGGAGGTGCCGACCCAGTCATGTGGCCCCAGCGCCGCCATCAGCGGGGCGAGGCACTGGGCATAGACCGGCACGGCGTAAAGCTCGCGGCGTGGCAGCCAACCCGACACGCCGCGCCCCGGCACGTCCACGCACAGCACGCGCCGGCCCCGGGCGGCCAGTTCCCGCGCAAGCACGTCGAAGTCGCGCCCGTTGCGGGTCAGCCCATGGACGCAGACCACCGGGAGCCCGCTCGTCGGACCCCATTCCCACCAGCGCAGGATGACGTCGCCCTCGCCGGTGGGTGCCGCCATCTGGCCGAGGCGGGGCTCCGTCACACCACGCCCTTTTCGCGCAGCGCCGCCACTTCTTCCGCCCCCATGCCGAGCAGGCCCGAGAGCACCGCCTCGTTGTGCTCGCCCAGCACGGGCGGGGCGGAGCGCAGCGTGGGCGGGGTGGCGGAAAGCTTCACCGGGTTGGCGATCACCGTCACCTCGGCCCCGCTGCCGTGCCGCATGGTGGCGACCATCTCGCGCGCCTGCACGTGCGGATCGGCGAAGACATCCTTCAGCGTGTTGATCGGGCCGCAGCCGATCTTCTCCGCCTCCAGCGCCTCCACCCACTCCGCCGTGGTCTTGGTCTTCATCACCGGCGTCAGCGTCTCGGTGACGAGGTCGCGGTTGGCGACGCGCTTCGGGTTGGTGCTGAAGCGCTCGTCCTGCAGCAGGTGCTCCTGGCCGAAGGCTTTGCAGAAGCGCTCGAAGGTCGGGTCATTGCCCACGGCCAGGATGATGTAGCCATCCTTGGTCGGGAATTCCTGGTAGGGCGAGATATTGGGGTGCTGGTTGCCCAGGCGCGTCGGGTTCTCGCCGGTGGCCAGGAAGTTCATGCCCTGGTTCGCCAGCCACGCCACATGCGTGTCCAGCATCCCGATATCCACCTGCTGCCCCTCGCCAGTGCTGTTGCGATGATTCACCGCTGCCAGGATGCCGATGCAGCCATAGAGCCCGGCGAAGAGATCCGCCACGGGAACGCCGACCTTCTGCGGCGATCCGTTGGGCTCGCCGGTGAGGGACATGACGCCGCCCATGGCCTGGATCAGCGCGTCATAGCCGGGGCGCGGCGCATAGGGGCCGGTCTGCCCGAAGCCGGTGATGGAGCAGTAGATCAGCCGCGGGTGCTTCGCCTTCAGCTGCTCCCAGCCCAACCCGTACTTTGCCAGGGCGCCGACCTTGAAGTTCTCCACCAGGATGTCGCAATGCTCCAGCAGGCGGTGGATCACCGCCTGACCCTCGGGCTTCGCGATATCGAGCGTGACGCTTCGCTTGTTGCGGTTCACGCCAAGGAAGTAGGCGCTCTCCTCCGTGCCGGGCCAGAAGGGCGGCGCGAAGCCGCGCGTGTCGTCGCCGGCGCCGGGGCGCTCGATCTTGATGACGTCGGCGCCCATGTCGCCCAGCATCTGGGTGCAGGTCGGCCCCGCCAGCACGCGGGTCAGGTCGAGCACACGGAGGCCGGTCAGCGGGCCGGGGCGGTCGGTCATCGGTCTTGCATCCCTTGGGCGTCTTCCGCTCAGGGATTACAAGCCCGAGGAAGCCCCGGCAACCGGCCGGGGCCCCGCACGCATCACGGGCGCGTCAGAAGGAAACCTTCTTGTTCTCGCCGCCCGCCGGGCGCTCGCCCGTCGCCAGCGCCTTCACGTAGCCATAGGCGTGCAGCGCCGTGGAGGAAGGACTGTCCCAGTATTCCGCACCGGTGATGGAGACGGAGATCAGCTCCAGTTCCGGATCCTCGGCGCCCTTGGGGAACCAGACGCGGGCCCCCTCGCTCCAGATGGCCTTGGCCTTGGCGGGGTCCTTCAGCGTACGCGCCGTGCCCTTGGCCGAGACATAGTTCTGGGACGAAGGGTCGGAGGCGGCGAGCAGTACGTCGCTGTCCTGCGCGATCTCCTGCGCCTTCGGCGTGCCGGCGACGTGGTAGAACCAGACCGTGTCGCCCTCGATCTTCTGGATCGCCATGGGCCGGGCATGGTGCGAGCCGTCGGACCGCATGGTGACGAACATCACCACGCCCACCTTCTCCAGCATCTCACGCACCTTGGTGCGGGCTTCGTCGTCGTTCGTGGCGGTGGCCATGCTTCCGTCTCCTGAAACTGTCCGGGTCGGGAACGGCGGGAGGCTTGCGGGGTTGCGGGCATCCGGCGCATGGTCCGGCGACCCAGGCGGGGGCCCAGGCTTCCCGCGCCCGGAACCGAACAGGGAAATGCCCGGATGCTCGACACGCCGCACCCCACGCCCGCCGCCCCGTGCCTCGACCAGCAGAAGCTGGCCACCGCCCTCTCGGGGCTGCATTTCATTGGCGGCCGCTACGTTCCGGCCCGCTCGGGCAAGAGCTTCGCCGTGGTGAACCCTGCGACGGGCCAGGAAGTTGCCCGCGCCGCCGAGGGCGACGCGCAGGACGTGGACGCGGCGGTGCAGGACGCCGCCCGCGCCCAGAAGGAATGGGCCAAGGTGCCGGCGCGCAAGCGCGGCGCGCTGGTGCATCAATGCGCCGCCCTGCTGAAGGAGCACGCGGAAGAGCTGGCGCGGCTGATCGCCCTGGAGACGGGCAAGGCGCTCCGGACCGAAAGCCGCGTCGAGGCCAATGTGGTCGCCGACGTGTTCGAGTTCTTCGGCGGGCTGGGCGGCGAGCTGAAGGGCGAGAGCGTGCCCTTCGCGCCCAACGTGCTCTCCGTGACGGTGCGCGAGCCGCTGGGCGTGGTGGGCGCCATCATCCCCTGGAACGTGCCCATGCTGCTGATGGCGCTGAAGGTCGCGCCGGCGCTGGTGGCGGGCAACACGGTGGTGGTGAAGAGCGCGGAGGAAGCGCCCCTCGCCGTCCTGCGCATCTGCGAGCTGATGAACCGCGTCCTGCCGCCGGGCTGCTTCAACATGCTCTCCGGCATGGGGCCGGAATGCGGCGCACCGCTGGTCGAGCACAAGCTGGTGAAGAAGGTGACCTTCACCGGCTCGGTCGATACGGGCAAGATCGTGGCCAAGGCCGCGGCCGAGAAGATCGTCCCGGTGACGCTGGAACTGGGCGGCAAGTCGCCCATGATCGTCTTCGCCGATTGCGACTTCGCGAAGACCGTGCAGGGCGCGCTCACCTCCATGCGCTTCACCCGCCAGGGGCAGAGCTGCACCGCCGCCAGCCGCATCTACGTGGAGCGTCCGGTCTTCGACCGCTTCGTGGAGGAGATGCGCAAGGCCGTGGACGCCATGGTGATGGGCGACCCGCTGGACGAGAAGACCGATATCGGCACCATCATCTCGCCGGGCCAGTTCGAGAAGGTCCAGGGCTTCATCGAGGAAGGCAAGAAGACGAAGGGCGCGGTGGCGCTCGAGTGCTCCGCCCTGCCCAAGGATCCTGCTCTGAAGAAGGGGCTGTTCCTGCGTCCGGTGATCTTCACCGGGCTGACGCGCGACAGCCGCCTGGTTCAGGAAGAGATCTTCGGCCCGGTCACCGTCATCCAGCCCTTCGACGATGCCGAGGCGGTGCTGCAGGAGGCGAATGACAGCGAGTACGGCCTCGCCGCCTCGCTCTGGACCAACAATCTGAAGGTCGGGCTGGACCTCGCGCACCGGCTGGAGGCGGGGCTGGTGCAGATCAACCAGAACCTCGTGGTGCAGGCCAATCTGAGCTACGGCGGCGTGAAGTCCTCCGGACTTGGCAAGGAAGCCTCGCTGGAGGCGATGCTGGAGCACTTCACCCACAAGAAGACCATCATGGTGAACATGGGCTGAGGGGCCTCCCTCTCACCCCAGTTCGAAGCTGGTGATGCCGAACACGCCTTCCCGCCGCATCGGCGGGGGCGTGTCGGTGTACATGCGGGCCGTTTCGAACACCTTCTCCATCCCCGCCTCGCGGGCCAGCCTCACCGCCGCTTCGTGATCCTCCGCCACGTCCAGCACCAGCTTCCCCTCCGGACGCTCCGCCGCCAGGGCGGTGAGGAGGGAGCGGGCGTGGCTGGCATCCTCGGCGAAGAGGGGACCGATCTTCGACCCCTCGCGGCACGGGCGCAGCACGCCGAAGCCGCACAGCGTGCCGTCCCGGCCGCGGATCACCCGCGCCACGTGGCTTGGCGCCTCGACCCAGGCGCGCAGGAATTCCGGCCGCGCCACACCGGTATGCAGCGCGTCATAGGCCAGCAACTCGTCGCCGAATTCCGCGAGGCTCACACGGTGCTGCGCCGCTTCCAGCATCGGGCGCGCCGCCTCGTAGCGCGCATTGTTCCAGGCGAAGACGAAGCCGGACTTCCGATAATTCGCCTGCTGCGCCACCACCCCATCCAGGCCGATGCAGCGGCCGCGCAGATGCTCCATTCCCGCGCGCCACAGCGCCATGCCATGCCCCTGCCCGCGCGCTTCAGGAATGGCGATGTAGAGTCCGATGAAGCCGAATCCCTCGCCCATCCGCACTGCCGAGATGGAAGCCACGGGCTGGCCCTCTGCCTCAGCGAGGAGGAAGCCCTCGGGGTCGGCAGCGAAGAAGCACGTCGCATCCTCCTGCCCCGGATTCCACCCCTCTGCCGCCGCCCAGTCGAGGGCGCGTTCGAGGTCACGTCGCGTCATGCGGCGAATGGTGGTCAAGCGCGGTGTCTCCCTCTCGGCCGGCGGTCTTCCGCCCGGCCGGGCGGCCGCTAGCATCGCGGCGAAATGCGAGACATGTCCAGAATGACCCCCGGTCAATACGAGGCCATCATCCATCGCGGCGTGCCGCTCGCGGGCGAATGGGGCATCCGCGTCCTTTCCGCCGAAGCCGGCATCGCTCGGCTGGAATTGCCGCACGACCCGCGCCTCCTGCGGCCGGGCGACACCGTCTCCGGCCCGGCCATCATGGGCTTCGCGGACGTGGCGATGTGGGCGGCGCTGCTTTCCGTGAGCGAGGGGCGGGACGAGAGCCTCACCGCGACCATGAACATCGCCTTCCTGCGCCCCTGCGGCCCCGGCCCCCTGCAGGCCGAGGCGCGCCTCATCAAGGGCAGCGGCCGTTCGCTCTTCGGCGAGGTGGTGATCACCCGCGTGGATGACCCGCGCCCCTGCGTCCACGTCACGACCGGTTGGGTCAAGCCCTCCGCCCGGTGAACAGCACCGCCACCAGCATCGCCCCCACCGCCAGCGCTGCGCCCCCTGCCTTCACCCAGCCGATCGGCTCCCCCAGCACGAGGTAGCTGGTGGTCAGCCCGGTCGCGGGAACGAGGACGGAGAGCGTGGCCGCACGGGTGGCGCCCAGCATCTCGACGCTGCGGGCGAAGAGCAGCATGGAGACGGCGCCGAGCGCGACGCCCTGCGCCAGCAGCATCCAGCCCCAAAGGCGCCAGTCCAGGCTGAAGAAGGGCTCCGCGCGGAACAGCAGGAAGGGCGGCAGCACGAAGGGCAAGGAGGTCAGCGTCACCGCAGCGCTGGCCGGGATGGCAGCAACGCGCCAGCGACGCAGCAGCACCGTGAACACGCCCCAGGTTCCCCCGGCGCCCACAAGCAGCAGGTCGCCGCGCCAGGCGCCCGGATGCCCGCCCAGCCCGTCCCAGCCAATCAGCAGCACCCCGGTCACCATGGCAGCCAGCGCTGCCAGGCGCCCCGCCGTTGGACGCTCGTTCAGCAGCCACCACGCGGCCAGCGCACCCACCACCGGTCCGGTCATGGGCGCGATGGTGCCGCCATGGCTCGACGGGGCGAAGCGCAGCGCCGACACGAAGAGCAGAAGGTTGAAGCATCCGCCGAACAGCGTCAGCAGCAGGAGGCGTCGCAGTCCGAGTTCCGCGAGCGCCCTGCGCTCCCGCCAAGCGAGCGGCGCGAGGATCAACGCCGCAGGCAAGTAGCGGCAGAACATCATGTCGAGCACGGTGATGCCCTGGCCGGTGAGCGCCAGTCGCGCGACGACAGCATGCCCACCCCAGATTACCGAGGCCGCCGCCCCGAGCAGCAGGCCGAGCAGCAGCTTCGGGGCAAGGACCATGCCAGACACTGGCATGTTGCCTGCCGCCTGCCTATGCGCGCCGGCGCATGGGAGGGGTCAGGCCAGGATGTGGTTCAGCCCTTCCGCGAAGCGTGCGAAGGGCAGGCCATAGGCATGGATGGAAACCGACACCTCCGCCGAGCAATTGGCGAGGCGGTGGATGAGACGCGGATCGGCGCCGCCATGCGAGGTATCGCCTTCCCGCCGCAGCACCGCGTCCACCGGGCGCGGAGGCACCGTGCCCAGCTCGAAGAAATGCTCGGTCAGGATGCCGCGATGCACCCCCAGCGCGCACCAAGCGCGGTGGGCATGGACAGGCGACATCTGCATGGGCCGCCACACCAGCGCAACCACCGCGTAGCCATCGCCTTCGTCCAGCAGGTGCCGCGTGTAACGCTCGGGGCAGGAAGGGCAGTCGCGCCCCTCCAGCAAAGTCGGGTCGCGCAGGAAGGGCACCATGGCGTCGGCCACCGCCCCCGGGCGTTCGTCTTCCGGGGTGCGGGCAGCGCAACGAATGGCACCGAGCATCGCCTCGAGCGCGAGGCCAGGACGAAGGACGTTCATATCGCGATCCCCGCATCGGGCGCGGTGAGCGCGTCCAGCACCATGCGGCGGCTTTCTGCCACCTGCCCATGCATGATGCGCGCCGCCTCCTCGCCCTGGCCCAGGGCCAGCGCCTCGACCAGGGCGTGGTGCTCATGCGCCATCTCGCCGGTGCGGTCGCGGCGGGACAGGCCCATGACCAGCATGCGCGTGCTTTCGTCCAGCAGGCGATCCACCTGACGCGCGAGGCGCGCATTGCCCGACAGCTCCGCCACCGCGACGTGGAAGGCTTTGTTGGCCTGGAGGAAGCCCATGCAGCTTTCCGGATCGCCGCATTCGTAGCCGGCGGCGCAGACCGCATCGAGGCGCGACAGCATCGCCGCATCCACCCGCCCGGCCGCGCGCCGCGCCGCCTCGGGCTCCAGCATCAAGCGGAGGTCGAAGACCTCGTGGATGTCGCGGATGGTGACCAGCGACACGACCCATCCGCGCCGCGGGACGGAGGAGACCAGCCCTTCCTCGGCCAAGCGTGCCAGGGCGGCGCGGATCGGTGCCTTGCCCAGTTCCAGCCGGTCCGCCGCCATGGCCTCGCTGATCACCTCGCCCGGGGCAAGGCGCGTGGCGAGGATGTCCGCGCGCAGGCCGGCGACGGCGCGTTCCGTGAGAGAGAGCGGAGCCTCGAAAGCGGCGACCAGAGACATGGGCCTGACCTTGTCTTGACATGTCAGACCTAGCGCAGCGAAGTCCCCGCCGCAAGAAGTTTGCGCGGCGGGGGTCTGAGTGCTCTCAGTCCACCGTGGCGCCCGAGCGGCGAACCACCTCCGCCCAGCGGGCGATGTCGCGGCGCTGGATCTCGGCGAATTCCTGCGGCGTCTTCACCGGCGGTAGGCTGATCCCCTGCTCCATCACCAGCCAGCGCTGGAAGGCCGGGTCGGCGAGGACCTTGTTCACCTCCTCCGACATGCGGTTCACGATGGCCGGCGGGAGGTTGGCCGGTCCGAACAGCCCGTACCAGGTGGTGCTGACGAAGCCCGGCAGGTTGCAGGCCTCCGCCACGGTGGGGATGTCGGGCAGGCTCGGCAGGCGCTCAGCGGTGGTGACGGCGAGGCCGCGTATCTGCCCCTGGCGGATCGCGCCTATGGCGGGGCCGGTCTGGTTGAAGAAGAAATCCACATCCCCTGCCAGCAGCGCGGTCTGCGCGCCGGGCTGGCCGCGATACGGAATATGGGTCACGTCCACGTTGGCCGTGGTCGCGAATTGCGCCCCGGCCAGGTGCGTCGAGGCGCCATTGCCGGTGGAAGCATAGTTCAGCTGGCCCGGATTGGCCCGCGCCGCCTGCAGCAGCGCCTGGCAATCCGTGTATTGCGGGCGCCGTTCCGGGTTGACAGTCAGGACGTTCGGCACGTCGCCGAGATGCGCGATGGGCGTGAAGTCCCTCACCACGTCGAAGGGCAAGGTGCGGTAGAGGCTGGCGTTGATGGCGTGGGTGCCGGCCGTGCCGAAATAGAAGGTGTAGCCATCGGGCCGCGCCTTGGCGACGAAGTCCGAACCGATATTGCCGCCCGCGCCGGTGCGATTGTCCACCACGATGGTCTGGCCCAGCGCCCGCGATAGCGGCTCGGCGAGGCGGCGCTGGTAGATGTCCACCCCGGACCCGTTCGGGAAACCGCCGATCAGCGTGATCGGCCGGTTGCTAGGCCAAGCGTCCTGCGCGGTGGCAAAGCGCGGGGCGAGGGCCGGCAGGGCGAGGGGCAAGGCAAGGAGGGCGCGGCGCTGCATCATGCCCAGTAGGATAAACTCCTAGCGGGGCGAAGGGAAACCGCGTGACGGCCCGTTCATGAAAACCTGCGGGGGCGGAATGTCAGGGGCCCAGGGCGATGGGGTTGCCGCCCGTTCCCGGCAATCAGGACGTAGCGGGCCGCAATCCCAGCGGAACCCTTCGGGGCGGCCGGAAAGTTGGCCGCCGCGCTCCTGCCGGCACAGGCACAGCCGCGTCTCGAAGCAGATAGCTATGCCGTCGCGATAGGCATTGCAGACCGGAAGCTGGGCGGCGGCCGGTGTGGCGAGGAGCAGCGGCGGGAGGAGGCATCGCATGGCGCAAGGCGGCGCCGCCAATGGTGGAGAAACAGAAAAGGCCCCGGAGCCTTCGCGCCGGGGCCTCGAACCTTCCGAAGCGGAAGGGCTTACTTCATGCCGACGGCCTGACGGCCGCGCTGCCCGTCCCGCACATCCAGCGAGACCTTCTCGCCCTGCTGCAGGTCAGTGCGGCCGGCGCGGTTCAGGACGGAGGAGTGCAGAAACACGTCCTGGCCGCCATCCTCGGGCGTCACGAAGCCGAAGCCGCGCACCGAGTCGAACCACTTCACCGTGCCGTTCAACGGGTAGACGGGGCCGGTGCCCTCGTCGAAGTTGCGCCGGGGTCCGCGATCGCCGCCGCCGAAGCCACCGCCGCCGCGCGGGCCGCCGAAGCCGCCGCCGCCACCGAAGTCACGCCGGGGCGGACGGTCGCCGAAGCCACCGCCGGGGGCGCCGAAATCGCGCCGGGGCGGACGGTCGCCGAAGCCACCACCGCCGAAGCCACCGCCGCCGCCGAAGTCGCGACGCGGGGGACGGTCACCGAAGTCACGCCGGGGCGGGCGATCGCCGAAGCCGCCGCGCGCACCACCGCCGCCGCCGGGGCCACGCTTCAGCTCGGTGATGCGGGTCACGAGGCGGCGGCCCGTGCGGTCCGTGCCGATCTCGCAAACCAGGATGTCGTCGGTGTCCGGCTGGTCGATGCCGGACTCGGTCAGGGCCGAGGCGTGGAAGAACACGTCCTGCCCATCAGGGCCGAGGACGAAGCCGAATCCCTTGCGCCCGTTGTACCACTTGACCTTGGCCTCGATCAGGCCGTCGCCGCCGCCCGCAGGCGAAAAATCGTCAGACACGTTTCTCTTCAATCCACTAATCGAATGCCGGATCCGCACGATGCGGCGCCGACAGGCTCAGACTGGCATTGTCACGCAACAAATGCACGAAAAAAGATTCAGCCGAAGCGCCGTGGCGAATAGGCAACGGGTGCCGATTCGCCCTTCATCATCCCGACTACCAACTCGGCGGAGCGCGGCGCAGCCACCAGCCCGACATGGCCGTGGCCGAAACAATGCAGGATGTCGGCGCTGCGGCGGGAGGGGCCGAGCACGGGGAGGCCATCCGGCGTAGAAGGGCGGTGGCCCAGCCAGACCTTCACCTCTCCGCCTTCCAAACCGGGAAAAAGGCGGCGCAGATGGTCGCGCAAGATCTCGGCCCGGCGCCAGTCGGGTGCGGCCTCCAGTCCTGCGATCTCCACCTGCCCGGCCGCGCGCAGCCCGGTATCGGTCAGGGTGACGCCCATCTTGCCGTCGCTCGGCATCAGGGGGATGCGCGGGGCGATGTTGGGCGCCGTGACCACGGCGTGGTAGCCGCGCTCGCTTTCCAGGGGGATGCGGTCGCCCGCCTCCCGCGCCAGCCCGGCCGAGCGGATGCCGGCGGCGATCACCGCCTTGTCCGCCGCCACCTCCTCGGACTCGGTGCGGACGGCACGCAGCGCGCCATTCGCCACCCGGAAGCCTGTCGCACGGGCGACGACGCGGCGTGCACCCTGAGCCTCGGCCAGCGCCACCAGCGCGGCGACATAGGCGCCGGGATCGGTGCAATGCCCGCCCTCCTCCACCAGGATGCCGAAGCGGAAGCGACGGTCCAGCGCCGGCTCCTGCTGCCGCAGCGCGTCCTCGTCCAGTTCTCGCCAGCGCACGCCCGTCTCAGCGCGCAGCTTCCAGGCCAGGGCCTCCGTCTCGAAGGCGGCGCGATCGGGAAAGACGTAGAGCAGCCCGGTGCGGCGGATCAGCCCGCCTACCCCGGCACGCTCCGCCAGCGTCGCGTGGCGGCGCGGCGCATTCTCCAGCAAGGCCCGCAGCGCATGCGCGGTGCCACGCACCTTCTCCTCGGTCCAGCCGGCCCAGAGGTAACGCAGCAGCCAGGGCGTCGCGGCAGGCAGCCGGGCCGGCCGGATGGCGAGCGGGCCGAGCGGATCGCGCAGGAACTTGGGCAGCTTGCGCCAGAGCCCCGGGATCGAGGGCGGGATGACGCTGGCGGGGCTGAGCCAGCACCCATTGCCATAGCTCGCCGCCTGCTCGCCGCCCGGTTGCTCCGGCTCGATCAGCGTGACCTGGAATCCCGCCGCCTGCGCCTCCAGCGCGAGGCAGGCGCCCATGATGCCGCCGCCGATGACAGCGAGGCGCGTCACTTCCGCAACGTCTCCGGGTCGGGCTGCAGCAGCGACACATGCGCCGAGACGACGCGCCAGCCAATGCCGGGCAGCCGCGCCATGATCTTCGTTTCGCGCCCGATCGCGCCGCTTCCCAGCCGCTCATACTCTAGGTGGGTGCAGGCGAAGTCGCGGCCGAAGCTGGTGATATGGATCTTGCGGGCGCGCCGCGCGGCATAGGACTGGACGCTGGCGCGGAAGGCGCGGATCGCGTCGTGCCCGTAGAGGATCTCGCTGGTGCCGAAGCGCACGGTGCGCGGGTCGGCCCAGAAAATTTCGTCCAGCACCTCGGTGCGGTTATTGGCAATCGCGTCCTCGTAGCGGTCGAAGACGGCGCGGACTTCGGCAATGACGCCGGGATCGTCGAGTTCCATGGCGGGAAGAATGCCCCCCGCCATGGATCATGGGAAGGTCAGCCCGCGGCCTGGACGGCCCGCTTCGCCATCACGGAAACCAGATGCGCGCGATACTCGGCGCTGCCGTGGATGTCGCTGTTCAGCCCATCCGCCGATTGCTTGATGCCGGCCACCGCTTCGGGCGACCAATTGGCAGCCAGGGCCGCTTCCATCGCGGCTTGGCGGAACACGCAGGGACCGGCGCCGTTGATGGCGACGCGCACGCCCATCTTGCCCTTGGACACGAAGGCCCCGGCCATGACGTAGCGGCTCGCCGGGTTGCGCATCTTGGCGTAGCCCGCCTTCTCCGGGATCGGGAAGGCGATGGCGGTCAGGATCTCGTCCGGTTCCAGGGCGGTGGTGAACATGCCCAGGAAGAACTCGTCAGCTGGGATCTCGCGCCGGCTGGTCCGCACCGTGGCGCCGAGGCCGAGCACCGCCGCCGGGTAATCCGCCGCCGGGTCGTTGTTGGCCACGCTGCCGCCGATCGTGCCGCGGTTCCGGACCTGGGTGTCGCCGATGTGCTGCGCCAGATGGACCAGCGCCGGGATGGCCGACTTCACCTCGGAAGACCGGGCCACCGCTTCGTGCCGCGTCAGCGCGCCGATCACCAGCGAATCGCCCTCGCGTCGGATGCCCCGCATCTCGGCGATGCCGGACAGGTCCACGAGGGAGGAAGGACGGTTCAGCCGGTGCTTCAGCGCGGGCAGCAGGGTGTGGCCGCCGGCGATGGCCTTCGCGTCCGGATCGGCGGCCAGGAGCCGCGCGGCCTCCGCGAGGCTGGAGGGCTTGTGGTAGGCGAAGTCGTACATGGAGCGGGACTCCCTCAGCTCTGCTGGCGGTGGAGGATGGACCAGATCTTCTGCGGCGTCGCGGGCATCTCCACATGCTCGACGCCGTAATCGCGCAGCGCGTCCACCACCGCATTGATCACGGCGGGGGGCGAGCCGATCGCCCCCACCTCCCCGCAGCCCTTTACCCCGAGCGGGTTGTGGGTGCAGAGCGTGGTGTGCGTGGCGACGGAAACCGGCGCCAGATCCTCGGCGCGCGGCAGGCAGTAATCCATCATGGAGGCGGAAACGAGCTGCCCCGCCTCGTCATAGACGCAGGCTTCCAGCAGCGCCTGGCCGACGCCTTGCGCGACCCCGCCCTGCACCTGCCCCTCGACGATCATCGGGTTGATGACGCGGCCCACATCGTCCACGGCGGTGAAGTTCACCAGCTGCACGCGGCCCGTCTCCGGCTCGATCTCCACCTCGGCGATGTGGCAGCCGCCTGGGTAGGTGAAGTTCTTCGGATCGTAGAAGGCAGTTTCCTCCAGGCCCGGCTCCAGCTCCTCGATCGGGTAGTTGTGCGGCACATAGGCGGCGAGGCTGACCTCGGCGAGGGCCTTGGTCTTGTCCGTGCCGGCGACGCGAAAGGTGCCGCGCTCGAACTCCACGTCCTCGACGCTGGCTTCCATCAGGTGCGCGGCGATGCGCTTGCCCTTGGCGATGATCTTGTCCATCGCCTTGTCCATGGCCGAGCCGCCCACGGCAAGCGACCGTGAGCCATAGGTGCCCATGCCGAAGGGCACCTTGGCCGTGTCGCCATGCACGATGTCCACATTCGCGACCGGCACGCCCAGCTTGTCGGCCACGAGCTGCGCGAAGGTCGTCTCGTGCCCCTGCCCGTGCGAATGCGCGCCCGTCAGCACGGTGACGCTGCCCGTCGGATGGACGCGGATCGTCCCCACCTCGTAGAGCCCCGCCCGTGCGCCGAGCGAGCCGACCACGGCGGAGGGCGCGATGCCGCACGCCTCCAGATAGGTCGAGATGCCAATGCCGCGCAGCTTGCCGCGCGCCTTGGCCTCGGCGCGGCGCGCCTCGAACCCGGCCCAGTCAGCGGATTGCAGCGCCTGGTCCAGCGTCGAGAAATAGTCGCCGCTGTCATACTGGAGTGCCACGGGCGTCTGGTACGGGAAGGCGTCCGTCGCGATGAAGTTCTTCCGCCGCAGCTCCACCCGGTCGAAGCCGCATTGCTTCGCCGCCACATCGACCAGCCGCTCCAGTAGGTAGGTCGCCTCCGGCCGCCCGGCGCCGCGATAGGCATCCACCGGGACGGTGTGGGTGAAGACCGCCTTCACCTCCGCATAGATGGCGGGGGTGCTGTAAACCCCGGCCAGCAGCGTGGCGTAGAGATAGGTCGGCACGCAGGGCGCGAAGGTGGACAGGTAGGCGCCCATATTAGCCTGGGTCTGCACGTGAAGCGCAAGGAACTTGCCGTCCTTGTCGAGCGCCAGCTCCGCCCGCGTCACGTGGTCGCGCCCATGCGCATCCGACATGAAGGCCTCGGTCCTGTCGGAGGTCCACTTCACCGGGCGTTCCAGCTTGTGCGCCGCCCAGGTGACGATCGCCTCCTCGGCATAGTGGTAGATCTTGGAGCCGAAGCCCCCGCCCACGTCGGGCGCCACCACGCGCAGCTTCGCCTCCGGCAGGTTGAGCACGAAGGCGCCCATCAGGAGCCGGATAACGTGCGGGTTCTGGCTGGTGGTCCAGAGCGTGTGCTCGCCCGTCGTGGCGTCATAGTCGCCGATGGCGGAGCGCGGCTCCATCGCGTTGGGGACGAGGCGATTGTTGGTCGTCTCGAACACCACGCGATGCGCAGCCTGGGCGAAGGCCGCATCCACCGCCGCCTTCTCGCCGATGTGCCAGTCGTAGCAGAGATTGGCTGGCAGATCGTCGTGCACCGCGGGCGCGCCTGGTGCCTGTGCCTGGGCGAGGGTCGCTGCGGCGGGCAGCACGTCGTACTCGACCTCGATCGCCTCGGCGGCGTCGCGCGCTTGCTGGCGCGTGGCGGCGATCACCACCGCCACCGGGTCGCCCACGTGGCGCACCTTGCCCTCGGCCAGGACGGGGTGCTTCGGCTCCGCCATTGGCGTGCCGTCCTTGTTGTGGATCTGCCAGCCGCAGGGGAGCCCACCGATCCCTGCCATGTCGGCGCTGGTGTAGATCGCCTCCACCCCCGGCATGGCGCGCGCCGCCGTCGTGTCGATGGCGCCGATCCGCGCATGGGCATGGGGCGAGCGGAGGATATGGGCGTAGAGCTGGCCGGGGCGGTTGATGTCGTCGGTGTACTGGCCGCGCCCGGAAAGGAAGCGACGGTCTTCCTTCCGCCGGACGCTGGCCCCGATTCCTTCGAACGGATGCACCACGTTCATGGCTGAACCCTCCCTGTCTGCTTGACGCGGGGCGGCGTTGGCCGCCGCTCCCGACCCTTATTCTGCTGCGGCGGCGAGGCTCTCCCGGCGGCCGTGCATCACGTCCTGCGCGGCCGCGATGGCCTTCACGATGTTGTGATAGCCGGTGCAACGGCAGAGATTGCCTTCCAGCCCCTCGCGGATCTCCTGCTCGGACAGGCCCTGCGGGTTCTTCTGCACGAGGTCTACGGCCGACATCACCATGCCGGGGGTGCAGAAGCCGCATTGCAGGGCGTGGTACTCACGGAACGCTTCCTGCATCGGGTGCAGCGTGCCGTCTGTCTTGGCGAGACCCTCGATGGTCGTGACCTGCGCGCCGTCGCACATCACCGCGAGGGTCGTGCAGGACTTCACCGATTCGCCGTTCATGTGGACGACGCAGGCGCCGCACTGGCTGGTGTCGCAGCCCACATGCGTGCCGGTCAGGCGCAGCTTCTCGCGCAGCAACTCGACCAGCAGGGTCCGGCCTTCGACCTCCACCGTGTGTGACTTTCCGTTCACGCTGAGCGTCACTTGCGGCATCGCGCCCTCCCTGGAATTGCTGCGGGAAAGGTCGCGTTTCGTCCGCCCGGCGTCAAGCATGCCGGCGCCTCAGCGCGGCGGCGCCTCCAGCACCATGCGCCGCCCGCGGGTCAGCCACATCAGCAGCCCCAGGACCACCGTCCCGAGGGGCCAGAGCAGGAAGACCCCCATGCCCAGCAGGGTGGCGAACATCCCCGCCCCCATCGCTACCTCGGGGTCCTCGCTGCCCAGATAGGGCAGCACTAGCGAACAATTGCCCAGCGCCGCCGCCAGCATGAGGATCTGGAAGATCCAGAACGCCCATTTCACCGCCTGCCCGAAGGTGCTGCGTGGCGCGCGGGCGGTGAAGCGGACGGTCTGCGGCGGGTCAGGCGGCACGGAAAGCCGTGGGCGGTGCCTTGTTCAGCAGCGGGTTCGCCGCCGCGGGCCGCTCGTTCAGGTGACAGGCCGCCAGATGGCCCCCGCCCGTGTCGGCGAGCGGCGGCTCCTCCACCCGGCAGCGGTCGAAGGCATAGGGGCAGCGCGTGTGGAAGCGGCAGCCCGGCGGCGGGCGGATCGGGCTGGGGACGTCGCCTTGGAGCACGACGCGCTCCCGTGCCGCGCCGGGCACGGGGACCGGCACGGCGGAGAGCAGCGCCTCGGTGTAGGGGTGGCGCGGCTGGCCGAACAGGGTGCGGCGATCCGCCACCTCGACGATCTTGCCGAGATACATGACCGCGACCCGGTGCGTCATGTGCTCCACGATGGCGAGGTCGTGCGAGATGAACAGCATGGCGAGGCCGAGTTCCGTCTGCAGGTCCTGCAGCAGGTTCACGATCTGCGCCTTCACCGACACGTCGAGGGCGGAGACCGCCTCGTCACACACGATCAGGTCGGGCTCGGCCGCCAGGGCGCGGGCGATGCCGACGCGCTGGCGCTGTCCGCCGGAGAATTCATGTGGCCAGCGATTCACCGCGTCGCGCGGCAGGCGCACCTTGTCCATCAGCTCCGCCACGCGGCGGTCCAGGTCAGCACCATCCTTGGCGAGGCCGAAATTGCGGATCGGCTCGGCCAGGATCTCCTTCACCCGCATGCGGGGGTTCAGGCTGCTGAACGGGTCCTGGAACACCACCTGCATCTGTCGGCGCAGCGGCCGCAGCGTGCCGGAGGGCATGTCGTCGATGCGCGTTCCGTTCAGCACCACTTGGCCCGAGGTCAGCGGGAAGAGGCGCAGCACTGCCTTGCCCACGGTGGACTTGCCGCAGCCGGACTCGCCGACCAGCGACAGCGTCTCGCCCTTGTCGATGTGGAAGCTCACCCCGTCCACGGCATACACATTGCCGACGGTCGTGCCGAACAGACCGCCACGGATGGGGAAGTGCTTCTTGAGGTCAGTGACCTGGAGGATGCGCTGGCTCATGCCGCTTCCTTTTCCGCGTAGTGGCAGGCGGCGACGTGGGCGGGCGCCTTGAGCTCCAGCCCCGGCGCGACGGCGACGCAGAAATCCGTCGCCTTGGGGCAGCGCGAGGCGAAGACGCAGCCGGGGATCTTCTGCTTCAGGCTCGGCACGAGGCCGGGGATCTCCGCGAGGCGCGATGTTTCCCCGGTGAGCGAAGAGCCGAGGCGCGGCACGGAGCCGAGCAGCCCCTGGGTGTAGGGGTGCTTGGGGCGACGGAACAACTCGCCGACTGGAGCCTCCTCCACCTTCTTGCCGGCGTACATGACCACCACCCGCTCCGCCACCTCGGCCACCACGCCGAGGTCGTGGGTGATGAGGACGATGGCCGCGCCGACGCTGGTCTTGAGGTCGCGCATCAGGTCGAGGATCTGCGCCTGGATGGTCACGTCCAGCGCCGTGGTCGGCTCGTCCGCGATCAGCAGCTTCGGGTTGCAGGCCAGGGCGATGGCGATCATCACGCGCTGGCGCATGCCACCCGAAAGCTGGTGCGGGTATTCGCGCACCCGCCGCCCCGGCTCCGGGATGCCGACGAGGCGCAGCATCTCCACCGCGCGCTCCTCCGCCTTGGCCGCGCTCATGCCTTGGTGCAGCCGCAGCGTCTCGCCGATCTGGCGGCCCACGGTGAGCACCGGGTTCAGCGAGGTCATCGGCTCCTGGAAGATCATGCTGATCTCGTTGCCGCGGATCTGCCGCATCTCCCGGTCGGAGAGCTTCAGCAGGTCGCGCCCGCCGAAGCGGATGGAGCCAGCGATCTTGCCCGGAGGCTCCGGGATCAGCCGCAGGATGGACATGGCGGTGACCGACTTGCCGCAGCCGGACTCGCCGACCACGGCCAGGGTCTCGCCTGAGCGGACGGAGAAGGACACCCCGTCCACGGCGCGGTTCACGCCATCCATGGTGCGGAAATGCGTCTGGAGGTTGTCGATCTCCAGCAGCACAGGGCGGTTGTCCATGGAGGCTCCTTCGCCGGGCGGGGCCAGGGTCTCGCTTGCGCTCATCTCAGAGCCTCTTCGCCAGGCGCGGATCGATCGCGTCGCGCAGCCCGTCACCGACCAGGTTCACGGCCAGCACGGTGAGGGACAGGAACACGGCCGGAAAGAACACGATGTAGGGCTTCACCTGCCACAGCGCGCGGCCCTCGGCCATGATGTTGCCCCAGGAGGGGATGATGGGCGGCGTGCCGGCGCCGATGAAGCTCAGGATCGCTTCCGTGATCATCGCCGCCGCGCAGATATAGGTGGCCTGCACGGTCAGCGGTGCGAGCGTGTTCGGCAGGATGTGCTTGAAGATGATTGCCGGCGTGCGCGTGCCAGAGGCCACTGCCGCCTCCACATAGGGCTGCTCGCGCAGGGACAGCACGACGCCGCGCACGAGGCGGGAGACGCGCGGGATCTCCGCGATGGTGATGGCGACGATGACGTTCTGCACCGAGCCGCGGGTCAGCGCCATGAGGGCGATGGCGAGCAGGATGGAGGGGATGCTCATCATCCCGTCCATGATGCGCATGACGATGCTGTCGGCGATGCGGTTGAAGCCCGATGTCAGCCCGATGAACAAGCCGATCACCGAGGCCAGGATGGCCACCGAGAAGCCCACCATCAGCGACACGCGCGCGCCGTAGAGTACGCGCGAATACACGTCGCGCCCCAGCATGTCGGAGCCGAACCAGAACTGCGCCGAAGGTTCCCGCGTCCGCAGGGCCGGGGCGAGCGCGGTCGGGTCGCGCGTCCAGAGATAGGGGGCGAAGATCGCCACGCACAGCATCAGGATCAGCAGCACGCCGCCGATGGCGATGGTGGGGTGGCGCCGGAGGAACCCCGTGAAGCCGCGCTTCGGCTTCACGTTGGGCAGGATGTCCGGCATCGGCGGCGCGACCGCCGTGCCAGGGGGGATGGCCGTCGCGCTCAATAGCGGATCCTCGGGTCGAAGAGGGTGTAGAGGAGGTCGATCAGCAGGTTCACCAGCACGTAGACGAAGGAGAAGAGCAGCACGACGCCCTGGATCACCGGGTAGTCACGCCGCAGGATAGCGTCCACCGTCAGCCGGCCGAGGCCGGGGATGGCGAAGACGCTCTCCGTCACCACCGCCCCGCCGATCAGCAGCGCCATGCCGATGCCCACCACGGTGACGATGGGCACCGCGGCGTTCTTTAGCGCGTGGAGGAACAGGATGGAGCGCTGGTTGGCCCCCTTGGCACGGGCGGTGCGGATGTAGTCTTGGCTCAACACCTCCAGCATGGTGGCGCGGGTGATGCGGGCGATCAGGGCGATATAGACGCCGCCCAGCGCGATGGCCGGTAGGACCAGGTTCTCCAGCCAGGGAAGCACGCCCTCGCTGAAGGGGGTGTAGCCCTGCACCGGGAACCAATCGAGTTCCAGCGCGAAGACATAGGCGAGCAGGTAGCCCACCACGAAGACCGGCACGGAGAAGCCGAGCACGGCGAAGCCCATCACCGCCCGGTCGACCAGCGTGCCCTGCTTCCAGGCCGCCACCACGCCCAGCGGCACGGCGACCGAGACGGCGAGGACCAGCGTGATGAGGCAGAGCGACAGCGTCGGCTCCACCCGCTGCGCGATCATGGTGCTGACGGGCAGGTTGGTGAAGATGGAGATACCGAGGTCCCCACGGGCAATGTTCCACACCCATTCGCCGAAGCGGACGAGATATGGCCGGTCGAGGCCAAGCGAGGCGCGGATGCGTTCCACGTCCTCCGGCGTCGCCTGGTCGCCCGCGATGACCGCGGCCGGGTCGCCCGGCGCGAGGTAGAGGAGCGAGAACACGAATAGGGCCACCACCGCCATGACGGGGATGGTGGCCAGGATGCGTCGGACGATGTAGGCCCACATGGCGGCGACTATCCCTGAGCCGTCACGACTTGGAAACACCCCAGACGAAGGGAATCGGTCCCTTCACCACGCCGGAGACATTGCGCCTCCAGGCCTGGTAGCCCAGGAAGAAGCCCGAGGGGACGTAGACCACGTTCTCGAGCGCCACGCGGTTCAGCTGGCCGATCACGCGCTTTTCCTCCTCAAGGCTTGGGGCGTCGAACCATTCGGCGACCTTCTGCTCCACTGCGGGAATGTTGGGCCAGCCGAACCAGGCGCCGTCGCCATTGGCGCGGATGCCGTTATAGGCGGCGGGATTCGTGCAATCCGCCCCCGCGTGCCAGGAGAAGAAGATGTTCCAGCCGCCCTGGCCCGGCGGGTTCTTCATGGCGCGGCGCTGTCCCACCGTGCCCCAATCCGTCGCCACGAAGTCGAGGTTCATGCCAAGCCGCCGCAGGAGGTCGGCCGTCACGTCGCCCTGCGCCTTGGTGATGGCCTGGTCCTGCGCCGCCAGCACGGTGATGGGCTGGCCGGAATAGCCGCTCTCCTGCAGGAGGCGCTTCGCCGCGTCCAGGTTGCGCGGACCCTTGAGGATCTCGCCCCCCTCCTCGGTGTAGAGGGGCGTGTCGGGGGTGAAGTAGCCGGGCAGGCGCTTCCACAGCGCATCGTCGTTGCCGACGATGGCGCGCATGTAGTCCTCCTGGTTCATCGCCATGAGGAGGGCACGGCGCGCTCGGACGTCGTTGAAGGGCGGGTGGAGGTGGTTCAGACGGAAGGAGCCGATGTTGCCCAGCGGGTCGGCGATGTCCACCTGGACGTTGCGGTTGCGCCGCAGCAGCGGCACGAGGTCGGTGATTGGGTTCTCCCACCAATCCACCTCGCCATTCTGCAGGGCGGAGGCGGCGGTGGCCGCATCGGGCATGATGTGCCACTCGACGCGCTCCACCATCATGCGCTTGCCGCCCGTCATCCAGTTCGCCGCTTCCTGGCGCGGCTGGTAGCCGGCGAAGCGCTCGAAGGCGGCGCGGGCGCCGGGCACCCATTCATTGCGGAGGAAGCGGCAGGGGCCCGAGCCGATATATTCGCTGATCTGCTGGAACGGGTCGGTGCGCGCGATGCGCTCCGGCATGATGAAGCAGATCGGCGTGTTGGTCTTGCCCAGCGCGTAGATCAGCTTCGGATAGGGCTTGCTCAGCACCCAGCGGAAGGAGCGATCATCCACCGCAACCAGCTCTTCCTGGATGGCGCGGATCATCAGCCCCATCGGGTCGCGCGCCATCCAGCGCGTGATGCTCGCCACCACGTCGCGGGCGCGCACCGGCTCGTTGTCGTGGAAGCGCAGCCCCTCACGCAGGCGGAAATTCCAGGTGAGGCCGTCGCTGCTCGCCTCCTCCGCCTCGATCATCTGGCGCTGCGGCTCGAGCTTGTCGTTCAGCCCGTAGAGCGTGTCCCACACCAGGACGGAGGCGTTGCGGACGACGTATTGCGTGCCCCAGATCGGGTCGAAATTGGCGAGGTTCGCCTGCGGCACGAAGCGCAGCGTGCGGGCATTGGCCCCCTGGCTCAGCGCGGGGGCAGCAAAGCCCGCGCTGGCCGCAGTGGCGGCGGTGGCCTGGAGGAAGGTCCTGCGGTCCATCGTTGAAGCACTCCCGTTATCGTGCCCGGAGTTTAATCCGGATTTCGTTTATCATGCCGGATTTGTGGGCAGCTTCGCATGGCGAAGCGCCCAATCTCCGGCTCTGGCGTGCTGCGTTGCAGCATCCGTGCCAGTTCACGCGCGGCGCACACCCCAGAACAAGGCGGGGCCACCCTTGACCACCCCGGTCAGGTGGCGGCGATAGGCTTGGCGCGGCAGAACGAGGCCGAGGGGGATGAAGGGCACCTCCTCCATGGCCACACGCTGGATGCGCGCCGCGATCGCCTTTTCCGCTTCCTGGTCCGGTGCGTCGAACCATTCCTCGCGCAGCGCCTCCAACCGCGGCATGGTGGGCCAGCCCGACCAGGCCTGCGCCCCATGCCCGCGCAAGGGCTGGTGGGAACCGGGGACGGACACGTCCAGACCCTCCCAGGTGGTGCAGAAGACGGACCAGCCGCCCTGCTCGACCGGGCCGCGATTGGTGCGGCGCTGGATCTGCGTGCCCCAGTCCATCGCCGGCATGTCCACGTTGAAGCCGATGCGACGCAGGAGGTCCGACGCCACTTCCGACAGGTTCTGCAGGATCGGCAGGTCGGTGGCGGACATCATCACGATGCGCTCACCGCGATAGCCGGACTCACGCAAGGCCCGCTGCGCGGCGGCGAGGTCGCGCAGGCCGGTCAGCGGTTCCAAACCTTCGGTCGTGGCCAGCGGCGTGCCAGGAGTGAAGACCCCGGCCGGGACGCGCGACAGGGAACGGTCGGTGCCGATCGCCGCGTCCATGAAGGCGCGCTGGTCCAGCGCGGGCAAGATGGCGCGCCGCACCTCCACCTTGTCGAAGGGCGGATGGAGGAAGTTGAAGCGCAGCACGCCCAGATTGCCGGCCTGGTTGACCAGATCCACCACGATGTCGCGGTCGCGCTGCAGGCGCGGCAGCAGATCGGCGAGCGGCGCTTCCCACCAATCCACCTCGTTGCGCTGGAGCGCACCATAGGCGGTGGAGGGATCCGGCAGGATGCGCCACTCGACACGGTCAAAATGCACCTGCTTGCCGCCGGCAAGGAAATCCGGCGCCTCGTCGCGCGGGCGGTAGCCGTCGAAGCGTTCATAGATCGCCACGTCGCCGGGGCGGAACAGATCCTGCCGGAAGCGGAAGGGGCCGGAGCCGATGGCCTCGCCCACCTGCGCGAAGGGATCGGTGGCGGCGAGCCGCGCCGGCATGATGGCGCAGATATTGGCCGAGGGCTTGCCCATCGCCCAGGCAAGGCCGGGCCAGGGCTTCTTGAGCCGGATGACGATGTCACGATCGCCGCGCGCCGCGATCTCGTCGGCAAGCGCGTCCAGACGCTGGCCCAGCACGTCACGCTTGCTCCAGCGCCGGATGGAGGCGACGCAGTCCCCCGGCGTGACGGGCGCGCCATCGTGGAAGCGCAGCCCCTCGCGCAGCCGGATGGTCCAGGTGAGGCCGTCGCTGCTGATCTCGTGCCCCTCGGCCATCTGCGGCTGGGCGCGGAATTGCGAGTCGAGGCCGTAGAGCGTGTCCCACACCATCAGCCCGTGGTTGCGGACGAGGACTGCGGTGGACCAGACCGGATCGAGACTGGCGAGGTTGCTTTGCGGCACGAAGCGCAGGAGGCGCTGCGCCCCCTGCCCCGTCGCCACACTTGGAAGTGCCAGCGCCGCTCCGGCGCCGAGGGCTGTGCGTCGTGTGATCATGCGTTCTTCCCGATATTCCAGAACACCGTCGCCGGGGTACGGAAAACCCCCGTGACGCGGCGGTTCCAGGCCGAAGGCTGCCAGTAATAGCCGAGCGGCACGTAGGGCAGGCTCTTCATCGCCTGGGCGTTGAGCTGCCGCGCCAGAGCCTGCTGCGCCGCCTCGTCCTCGGCGTCGAGGAAGGCGAGGCGCATCCGCTCGATCTCCGGGTCGTCGGGCCAGCCGAACCAGGCGCTCTGGCCGTTGGCGCGCAGGAACAGGTGCACGGGCGGCAGGGCGAGCGCGTCACCGGTCGCCGTGGTGTGGAAGATGTTCCAGCCGCCGCGATCCGGCGGCTCGCGCGAGTTGCGGCGCTGCACCAGCGTGCCCCAATCCGTCGCCACCAACTCGACGTTCATGCCGATGCGGCGCAGCAGGTCGTGGGTGACGAGGCCGAGCGCGTTGATCTGCGGGTAGTCGGACGGCGTGATCAGCACCACGCGCTCGTTGTTGTAGCCCGCCTCGCGCAGCGCTGCGCGGGCGCGATCGAGGTTGCGGGTCTTGAGGATCTCGCTCCCCTCCTCCGTCTCCATCGGCGTGCCGCAGGTGAAGACGCCCTCGCAGGTGGCCCAGCCATTCGGGTCGTCGCCGGCCACGGCGCGCAGATAGTCGCGCTGGTCCACGGCCATGGCGACGGCGCGGCGGATGCCAACATTGTTGAAGGGCGGATGCAGGTGGTTGAAGCGCAGGCAGCCATAGGTGCCGAAGAGCAGGCGCTGCTCCACCACCACGTCACGCGAGCGGCGCAGCAGCGGCAGGAGGTCGTGCAGCGGGTATTCCCAATAATCCTGCTCGTTCTGGGTCATGGCACTGGCGGCGGTGGCGGCGTCGGAGATGACCGTCCACTCCACCCGCTCCACCCGCGCATGCTTGCCGCCCGCCAGCCCGTCCGGCTGCTCCTGGCGTGGGCGGTAGCCGTCGAACCGCGCCCAGACAGCGCGCTGCCCGGGATTCCATTGGTCGGCGAGGAAACGGAAGGGGCCGGAGCCGGTGGCGTCGCGCACCTGGGTCGCGCTATCTGTGCTGGCCAGGCGCTCCGGCATGATGAAGGCCGGGCCCTGGGCGCGCCCCAGTGCCAGCGCCAGCAGCGGGAAGGGCCGCTTCAGCTTGATCTCAAAGCGGCGGTCGTCCAGCGCCCGCATCTCGTCGATGGCGGTGCCGACGATCTGGCCGAAGGTCTCGCGCGTGGACCAGCGGCGGATGGAGGCGATGCAGTCCTGCGACCGCACCGGCTCGTTGTCATGGAAGCGTAGCCCCTCGCGCAGGGTGAAGGTCCAGCTCCGGCGGTCGTCGGAGATCTGCCAACCCTCGACCATCTGGGGCCGCACCGTCCCGCGCGAATCCTCGGCGGTCAGCGCGTCATAGACCAGGAAGCCGTGGTTTCGGGTGACGACCGCCGTGGTCCAGATCGGATCCAGGCTGGTGAGGTTGGCCTGCGGGATCACGCGCAGCGTGCGCGCTGCCTGGGCGTGCACGTCGTGAACCGCCAGCGGGGCGGCGAGCGCCCCCAGCATCAAGGGGCGCCGCGAGATCATCAGGTCCTCCTGAGGTTCCAGAAGATGGCGAAGCCAGGTACGCGATCCGCGAGGTTGCGGCGATGCGCGGTGACGGAGCGGTAGGCGCCGACGGGAATGAAGGGCACCTCATCCATGGCAACGCGCTGCATCTCCTGCGCCAGACGCTGCTGCGAGGGGAGGTCGGGCGCGTCGAACCAGGCGTCGCGCAATTCCTCGAGGCGCGGGACGGTGGGCCAGCCGGGCCAGGAGGACAGGCCATTGCCGCGCAGCGGGAAATGCCCCGCCGGATCCATGAAGTCGGTGGAGGAGAAGGAGGTGAGGAAGATGCTCCAACCGCCGCGCTCCAGCGGCTCGCGCGAGGCACGGCGCTGCACCACCGTGCCCCAGTCGGTGATGACGATGTCGGCATTCACCTCCAGGCGACGCAGGAGGTCGGCGGCGACCTGCGTCATCGCGGCGGGCGCCAGGATGTCGGTCGGGCCGATCAGCCGCATGGGCTGGTTGTTGTAGCCTGCGTCGCGCAGCGCGGCCTTCGCGGCGTCGAGCGAGCGCGGGGTGCGGAGCGGCTCCAGCCCCGCATCGTTTGCCAGCGGGGTGCCGGGCGTGAAGATGCCGACATTGGACAGATACAGGCTGGAATCCGTGCCGACCACGGCCTGCATGAAATCCTCCTGGTTGATGGCCGGGAGGAAGGCCTGCCGCATCTTCTTGTCGTTGAAGGGTGGGTGCAGGTGGTTGAAGCGCAGGATGCCGGTGAGCGGCAGCGGGTCGATCGCCTCGATCGTCACGTTGCGGTTGCGGCGGAGGAGCTGCTGGATCTCCGGCGGCGGCTGCTCGTACCAGTCGATCTCGCCCGTCTGCAGCGCGCCGGCGGCGGTGGAGGCATCCACGATGATGTGCCACTCGATGCGCTCGAATTGCGGGCGCTTCGGACCGGCCGTGAAGGAGGAAGTGCCGTTCGGGTTGGGCACGTAGTCCGGATTGCGCTCATAGACGACGAGGCTGCCCGAGTTGAACTCGCGCGGGACGAAGCGGAAGGGGCCGGAGCCGATGCTCTCGCGGATCTGCTGGAAGGGGTCCGTGCGCGCCAGCCGCTCCGGCATCATGAAGCAGACCGGGTTCACCGGGCTGGCGAGAGCATTGAACAGCAGTGGGAAGGGCTTCTTCAGTCGGAAGCGCAGGCGCTTGTCGTCCAGCGCCACCAGCTCCTCCAGCGCGCGCTCCAGCTGCTGGCCCGAAGGGTTGCGCTTCATCCAGCGGCCGAGCGAGGCGACGCAATCGGCGGCGCGCACCGCCTCGCCATCATGCCACTTCAACCCATCGCGTAAGGTGATGGTGACGGTGAGCTTGTCGTCGCTGACCTCGTGGCCCGACGCCATCTGCGGCTGCGGGTTGAACCGCGCATCCATGCCGTAGAGCGTGTCATAGACCATGAAGCCGTGGTTGCGGGTGACATTGGCCGTGGTCCAGATCGGATCGAGGCTCGTCAGATTGGCCTGGGGCACGAAGCGCAGCGGCCGCGCAGCCTGCCCATGTCCCAGGCGCGGCGCCGCCAGCGTGGCGGCAGAGGCGACGAGAAGCGATCGTCGGAACATTGGCTGTGGCTCCCGGACATTGAACGGCGGCGCGGAGCCTGACATGGCAGGTTACAGCGCCGCAAGGGGGCAGCGCATCCCCGCGCCGGGGACGCGCCGCCAGGAATTCAGCCGCGCCGCAGGTTCCAGAACAGCGGCGGCTGACCCTTCAGCATGCCGGACAGGTTCCGGCGATACGCGGTGGGCTGGTAGTACATCCCCACAGGCATGTAGGGCACCTCCTCGAAGGCGATGCGTTGCATCTCCGTCGTGGCCGCCTTGGCCGAGGCCTCGTCCGACGCGTCGAACCAGGCGTTGCGCTGCTGCTCCATGGCCGGGATGTTGGGCCAGCCGGGCCAGGCATTGTCGCCGTGACCGCGGATGGCGGCGTGGCTCGCCGGGTTCCAGTGGTCCACGCCGCTCCAGAAGGTGAAGAAGCCGCTCCAGCCGCCCTGGTCCAGCGGGTTCTTGCTCGCACGGCGGGCCACCACCGTGCCCCAGTCCGTCGAGGCTAGGTCCACGTTGAAGCCCATGCGGCGGAACAGGTCGGCGCCAACCAGCGTGGCAGCATTGATGGAGGACAGGTCGGTGGCGTTCATCAGCACCATGCGCGCGCCCATGGCGCCCGCCGCCTCCAGTTCCCGCCGCGCCGCCGCTACATCTTTCTTGAGCTTGTCGAGGCCCACATTCGAGGCCGATGGCGAGTCCGGCGCGAAATAGCCGATCCCCTCGCGGCGAAGGTCGTTGTAGCCCTCGACGCCGGAGGAGCCGATTACCGCCGTCATGAAGTCCATCTGGTTCACGGCGGTCAGCACGGCGCGGCGTACGGCCGGGTTGTTGAAGGGCGCGACGAGGTGGTTCGGGCGGAAGATGCCGATCAGCCCGGAATTGTTGATGACCTCGACCTTGATGTTGCGCGCCCCTGCGCCGCGCAGGAAGAGCGGGAAGAGGTCGGCGGTCGGCTGCTCCCACCAGTCGATCTCGCCCGATTGCAGCGCGGCGGAGGCGGTGGCGGCATCCGGCATGATGTGCCACTCGACGCGGTCGAAATGCGCCACCTTGGGGCCGGAAGTCATGGATGGCGTGCCGTTCGGGCGCGGCACGTAGTCGGGGTTGCGCGTGTAGGCGAGGCGCGAGCCGGGCACCCATTCATTCTGCACGAAGCGGAAGGGGCCGGAGCCCACCGCCTCGGTGATGTTGGTGAAGGGATCCACGTTCGCCAGCCGCTCGGGCATGATGAACAGGCAGCTCGTCGTCACCTTGGAGAAGGCTTCGAGCATCCTCGGGAAGGGGCGGTTCAGCCGGATCGAGAAGACCCGGTCACTTTCCTCCTTCATGTCGGCGACGCGGGCGAGGAGCTCCTGCCCAAAGGCGTCGCGGCGGCCCCAGCGGCGGATGGAGGCGACGCAGTCGCGTCCGCGCACCGGCGTTCCGTCGTGGAACTTCAAATTCTCGCGCAGGGTGAAGCGCCAGAGCTTGCCCTCATCCTCGGTGACGTGGCCCTCGGCCATCTGCGGCTGAGGCTCGAAGCGCTCATTCATGCCGTAGAGCTGGTCATAGACCAAGAAGGCGTGGTCGCGCGCCACGAAGGCGGTGTTGGTGAAGGGGTCGATATTCGGCAGGTTGGCGTGCGGCACGTAGCGCAACACGCGCGAGCCGGCCGGCTGGGCCAGGGCCGGCGCGGCGAAGGCGGCCGGCAGCGCGGCAGCGCCCCCGAGCAGGGTGCGGCGTTGGATCATTCCCTCGAATCTCCCAGCGGAAGTTTATCGCGGGCCGAGGCTAGCAGGGGATTCGCGCCGGATTCCACAATCTCCCGGTTGCGGCGCGGCGGGTGGGAACGAAAAAAAGCCCCGGGTTTCCCCGGGACCTCCATTCAGTGCGCTCGTTGCAGCTCAGGCCGCCGCGGCGACGGTCCCGTAGAGGCGCGCCGCCACCTCGGCGAGGCGCTGGCGCGTCGCGGCGGGAAGCTGGCGCTGCGAGGTGGCGCGCGGCAGGTCGAGCTCACGCACCGGCGTGCCGTCGTGGAAGGCCTCAAGCTCGGCCCAGTTGTCGAAGGCGCCGCGTTCGGCATCGTCGAGGAAGGTCTCGGCCGGCGTCACATGCGGAGCTTCGTCCAGCTGGAAAGGGCGCCGAGCCGGGGCCCGAAGCGACCGCGCCGCATCCCCCATACCCATCTCGGCCAGTTGCTCAATGAGTTCGAGCTGGGCGCCGACGCACTGGCCGCGCTGGAAGCGATCCGCGACCTGCCGCCGGCGGAGCGGGCAGAGGGTGCCATGGCGGTGCTGCGCCGCTTCCCCGGCTCCACCGCCGCGGCCATCGCCCTGATGGTGGCGCTGCGCCAGGCGGGGCAGCTCGACGGACGGCGCGAGGCGGTGGGTCCCTCCCCCATCCCGCGCCGCATCGCGCAGTTCTGGGACGCGAAGGAGCCGCCGGCCGATCTGCGCCCGCTCATGGCCAGCTGGGCAAAGCAGAACCCGGACCACGAAGTCCTGCTCTTCGACGACGAGGCGGCACGTGGCTTCCTGGCCCGACACCTGAGCGCGGAGGTGCTGGACGCCTATGAGCGCGCGCCAAGCCCGACCCAGAAATCCGACGTGTTCCGCCTCGCCTGGCTCTACGCCTCCGGGGGCTGGTATGCCGATTGCGACGATCGCTGCCACGCTCCGCTCGCGACGATCGCACCGCCCGGCGCCACGCTCGTGGCGCATCAGGAGGAGCTGGGCTCGCTGTGCAACAACCTCGTGGGCGCGGTGCCGCAGCACGAGGTGATTGGACGCGCGCTGCGCGACGCAGTGGCAGCCGCCCGGACGGGCGATAGCGACTATCTCTGGTTGGCGACCGGCCCCGGCTGCCTGACCCGCGCGGCGGCCGAGACGCTGGCTGACCCAATCCTCGCCCCGCGGCGCGGCTGGGCAGCATGGCCGTGCTGGGGCAGCGCGAGCTGTTCCAGGCTGTGGCGGTTCATTGCGGTGCCAGCTACAAGGCTGCGGGCCGGCACTGGCTGCAGCTGGCCTTCGGGCAGGGCGGGGCCTGAGCCGCCGGTCCTTTCTCAGCCGGGACAAGACATAAGACAGATGATCAGCCAGTTCCTGCGCTTCGGGGTGGTGGGAGGCGTCGGCTTCCTGGTGGATGCGGGGGTGCTGATGGCCGCCCTGGCCCTCGGCATGGACAAGTATTCTGGCCGGGCCCTGTCCTATCTCGCCGCCGTCTCCACCACCTTCGCGCTCAACCGCGCCTGGACCTTCCGAGACCGGAAGGGCGGCGGCCGGGTGGCGACACAATGGGGGCGCTTCGCCGCGCTGAACCTGGTGGGCTTTACGGCCAATTACGGCACTTACGCGCTGCTGGTCGGACTGGCCGGGGTGCATCCCCTGCCCGCCGTCGCCGCGGGTTCCCTGGCTGGGATGGGTTTCAACTTCTTCTTGTCCCGCCGCTACGTCTTCCGGGAAGCTTAGCAGGAGGTCTGCCCGGCAAGTGGGCCGGTTAAGCAATTTGCCGCA
Organism: Sabulicella rubraurantiaca; assembly: GCF_017355885.1. Lineage (GTDB taxonomy): Bacteria > Pseudomonadota > Alphaproteobacteria > Acetobacterales > Acetobacteraceae > Roseococcus > Roseococcus rubraurantiacus. The sequence continues at coordinate 113,453 of NZ_JAFEUU010000009.1, read as the reverse complement.
GCATACATCGGGTGCCGAAAGGATTAATTCCGTCCGCATGAAAAATCCAAGCGGAGGCCTGGACAGGCTGGAGCGCCTCGTGGCAGAGGCCCTGGCGCGCGAGGCGGGCACCGAGCCCAGCCCCGCTCACGCCGACATGGCGCGCCGGCTGCTGGCCGAACACGCCTTCCTCCATCTCCACAACCGCGTCGCAGAGATCCGGCGCGAGGCGGTGGACGAACATCTGAGCCGGCTGCGGTCACCGCTCGGCTTCTGGGGCGCCGTCGGCGCCACGCTTCTGGCCCTGGCCCTGGCGGGCGGGCTGGCCCTGTTTCTCGCGTCGCAGCCGGCCCTGCTGGATTGGCTGCGCCTCCTCCCCGGGAGTCTGAGCCTTTGATCCCCCCCCAAGCCACCTCCTCGCGCGAAACCCCGCTCGCCCGCGCCATCGCCGCCTGCAAGGGCCAGTTCACCTTGGTCGGCGCCTTCTCCGGCGTGGTGAACCTGCTCCAGCTCACCGTCTCCATCTACATGATGCAGGTGTTCGACCGGGTCCTGGCCACCCGCAACACCGACACGCTGGTGCATCTGACGCTGATCGCCTTCTTCGCCCTGCTGGTGCTGGCGGCGCTGGAGGCGTGCCGCTCCATCGTCATGCAGCGCATCGCCGCCTGGATCGAGACGCGCGTGGCGCCCGAGGGCTTCGACCGCGCGATCGAGGCGCAGCTTCGCGGCCGCACCTACCGGATGGAGGCCCTGCGCGACCTCGCGGTCTGCCGCTCCTTCCTCGGCTCGCCCGGGATGCTTGCCCTCTATGACGTGCCCTGGGTGCCGATCTACCTCGCCGTGATCTTCATGCTGCATCCGCTGATGGGCTGGCTCGCCGTCGCGGGCGCGCTGCTGCTGCTCGGCCTCACCATTGCCAATGAGCTCATCACCTCCGGCCTCATGAAGGAGGCTGGGGTGGCGGCGATGCACAGTCAGCGCCGCGCCGACGCCATTGCCCGCAATGCCGAGGTGATCGACAGCATGGGCATGGGCCCTGCCGTCATGGCCCATTGGCGCCAGGGCGTGGCGAAGATGCTGCCGCCGCAGCAGCGCGCCGCCGACCGCGCCGCCATGGTGCTGTCCCTGACCAAGTTCTTCCGCCTCGCCGTCCAGCTGGGCATCCTCGGCCTCGGCTGCTGGCTCGTGTTGCGGCAGGAGTTGACGGCGGGCGCCTCCATCGCCGGCTCCATCATCATGGGCCGGGCCCTCGCGCCGGTGGAGCAGGTGATCGGCGGCTGGAAGGCGCTCGTGCAGGCGCGCCAGTCCTTCCGGCGCCTCCAGGCCTTCCTCGCCATGCCGCGTACCCGCCCCCCCGGCATGCCCCTGCCCGCGCCCGAAGGCCACCTCCATGTGGAGCGCGTCTCCTTCGGCTTCCCCGGCCAAGGCGTCGCGCTGATCAAGGGCGTGAACTTCAACCTCGTCCCCGGCGAGAGCCTCGCCGTGATCGGGCCCTCTGCCGCGGGCAAGACCACGCTGATCCGCATGATCATCGGCACACTGCCGCCTTCCGCCGGCACGGTGCGGCTCGACGGGGCCGACGTGTACACCTGGCAGCGCGAGGATTTCGGCCGCCATGTCGGCTACCTGCCGCAGGACGTCGAGCTGTTCGACGGCACCGTGATCCAGAACATTGCCCGCATGGGCGAGCCGAATGCCGATGCGGTCTTCGAGGCCGCCAAGCTTGCCGGCTGCCATGACCTGATCCTGCGCCTGCCGCAGGGCTACGACACGGAGATCGGCGAGGGCGGGCAGCACCTGTCCGGCGGGCAGCGCCAGATGATCGGTCTCGCCCGCGCCCTCTACGGCGCCCCGCGCCTCGTGGTGCTGGACGAGCCGAACTCCAACCTCGACGGCGACAGCGAGGCCAATCTGGTCCGTGCGCTGGAGCGGCTGAAGGCCGACGGGACCACCGTGGTCCTGGTCAGCCACCGTCCCACCCTGGTTCAGGGCGTGGACAAGGTCTTGTTGTTGAAGGACGGCGCGATCGAGATGTTCGGTCCGCGCGCCGAGGTGCTGAAGCGGCTCATGGCGCCCCCGCGCCCGGCCGAACGCATCGCGCAGGGAGCCAGCGCATGAGCGACACCACCAACGCCCTCGAGGTGCTGGAGCGCCCGGCGCTCCCTGCCCGCCGCGCCCTGCCGCCCCTCGCGGTCCCGCCCGCCGACCCGGTGCTGGATGCCCAGCGCCCACGCACCTTCTGGCCGGCCCTGCTGGGCCTCGTGGTCATGGTCGTGTTCTTCGGCGGCTTCATGGCCTGGGCCGTCACCGCCCCGCTCGCCGAGGCGGCCATCGCCCCCGGCGTCATCAAGGTCGAAGGGCAGCGCCGCACGGTGCAGCATTTCGAGGGCGGCATCGTGCGCGAGATCCTGGTGCGCGACGGCGACCGGGTGCGCCAGGGCCAGCCGCTGATGCGGCTGGACGACGTGCAGTCCGGCGCCAATCTGGAAGCGCTGCGCGCCCAGCGCTTCGGCCTCGTCGCACAGGCGGCGCGCCTCGCCGCCGAGATGGAGCGGGCGGGGGAGATCACCTTCCCGGCCGAGCTGCTGGAAAGCCAGGATCCCCGCGCGGCCGAGGCGGTCTCCGGGCAGCGCGCCCTGTTCGACGCGCGCATGGCCAGCCTCGCCAGCCAGCTCCTGGTTCTGGAAACGCGGCGCGACCAGGCGCGCGCCACCATCAGCTCCGCCGAGGGTCAGCTCAACGCCGCCATCCAGCAGCTGGAGCTGATCCGGCAGGAGGAGGTGATGCGCCGCACCCTGACCAACCAGGGCCTCGCGCGCCTGCCGGAGCTTCTGGCCGTGCAGCGGGCGCGGGCCGGGCTGGAAGGGCAGATCGTGGACCTGCGCGGCCAGATCACCCGCTCCCGCGGCGCGATCGGGGAGGCGGAGAGCCAGATCCGCGCCACGCTCGACCAGCGCCGCCAGGAAGTCGGCACGGAGGCGCGCGAGGTCGCCGGCCGACGCGCCGAGGCAGAGGAGCGCATCCGCGCCGCCGAGGACGTCTCGACCCGGCGCGAGATCCTGGCGCCGGAGGACGGCACCGTGGTCAACCTGCGCCTGTTCAACGTGGGCGCGGTGCTGCGGCCCGGCGACCCGGTGGTGGACCTCGTCCCCACACAGGACCGGCTGGTGGCCGAGGTGAACGTGCAGCCCACCGACATCGACGTGGTGTATCCGGGGCTGCAGGCCGAGATCCGCCTGCCCGCCTTCAAGCAGCGCCTCGTCCCTTACCTGCACGGCCACGTCACCTTCGTGGCGGCGGACGTCACCATCGACCAGGCAACGCGGCAGAGCCACTTCCGCGCCCATGTGCTGATCGACCGGGAGCAGTTGGAGCGCCTGCCCTCCATCTTCCTGACGCCGGGCATGCCGGTGGAGGCGCATATCCAGATCGGCCAGCGCACCTTCTGGCGCTACGTGACCCAGCCGATCCGCGACAGCCTGCAGCGCGCCTTCACGGAGCAGTAGCCGTGGGGGGCGCCGCCGGGTAAGGGTGCATGGTCAAGGGAGTTCTGCATGGTGACGACGCCGGTGATCTTCGCGGATGGGGTGATGGAAGCTTCGGTCCATCATGGCGTGGTGCGGCTGGTGCTGGCGCAGTTGCAGAATGACGGGAAGCCTGCCCCGGCCGGGACGATCTGCGTGCCGCTGGTGCAGCTTCCCGCTGTCGCCCAGGCGCTGACCACCGTGCTGCGGCAGGTGGAGGCGCGGGCGCGCGAGGCGCAAGCGCAGAAATCCGCCGCCGGTGCCGAGGCGCCACCCACCCTGCCGGGCGCCTTCACCTTCGGGGAGCGTTGAGATGCGACTGTTCTTCGCCGTGGCGGCCCTGCTGGCCGCCCTTCCCGCCGCCGCCCAGGCCCAGGGCGCGCTGATGGGCCGCGGCCCGCTCACCCCGCAAGCCACCCCGACGCCGCAGCGCGAGGCGCCGCAGGGCCTGCCCGGCGTGGCGGCGCGGCGCGGCCAGCGCCCGATCCCGGCGGAGGCCGACCCGTCCGGGATGAACCCGAATGACGCGCTGTTCGACGGGATCAACCGTGGCGACATCGGGACGGTGCGCGACGCCATCAATCGCGGGGCGGACGTGAATGCCCGCAACGCGCTGGGGCTGACGGCGCTGGATTCCGCCGTGGATCAGGGGCGGCCGGAGATCACCGTCTATCTTCTGTCGGTGCGCGGCACGACCAGCGCGCCCCCGCCGCCCTCCTCCGTGCCGCAGGGCCGCGCCACCGGCCGCCCCACGCCACTGCCGCGCGAGACGTCGCGCCGCGAGGCTGCGGCGCCCGTCCAGCCCGCCGCCCCGGCCCGGCCGCGCCTGTTCGGCAATGACGGCGGCGCGCCGCGTCCCGAGATCGGCTTCCTGGGCTTCGACGCCGGGCGGGGCTGAAGCCCGCCGCGCGTCAGAGCAGTTTGTACACCTCGTAGCGCGGCCCGGTGGGCGGGCGCTGGCCGATGCCCACCGCGACCACGCGGTTCAGCCAGGCGAGGTCCGGCGCGCCCGTCTCGAAACGCAGCGCGACGCGGAAATAATACTCGGACGGGTCCACGGGCTCCCCGGCGGCGAGGCGCGCCAGCACCTCCTTCGCACCAGTGCGGATGCCCGAATAGCGCACATGGACGATGCCGCCCGATTCGGCGCGCAGGGTCAGGCGCACGTCGATATGCGCCGTGCCATCCGTCTCCACCCGCAGCCAGTCGGCGGAGGCACCGCCCAACACCTCGGCCCGCAGGCGCGGCCCGTTCGCCGTGCCGCCCGTGACCGGGACGATGCGCAGCTCGTGTCCATCCGGCCCCACCCCGGCGTTCTGCGGTTCCCCGACCCGCAGGTCGAGGGTGAAGAGATGCTCGCCGCGCAATTCGTTCATCGCTGCCTCCAGGGAAGGCCCTCGGCCTTCCATCCCCCCACGGTGCCGCGATGGCCCTCGGCGTCAACCGGCCCCTCGAACCCGTCGCGCACGTTGAAGGCGTGGGGGAAGCCGGCCATCTGCGCCGCCTGCCCGGCGGCGAGCGACCGCGCCCCGGAGCGGCAGATGTAGTAGACGTTGCTTTCGGCGGTGACGCCGGCGCGGCGCAGATGCTCGGCGAAGTGGTCGTTCACCTGCATGGAGGGGAAGACCTGCCAGGGGATCAGCACCACCTGCTTGCCCAGTGCTGACAGGTCCGGCACGCCGACGAAGTTCCACTCGGCATCGGTCCGGACGTCCACCAGCACCGCGCCCGGGTCTCCCTGCAGCGCCGCGAAGGCTTCGGATGGCGTCACGTCGGGCACGGCTGGCATGGCCCCTCCTTCTCGCTTTCCGTGGTGCAGCATGGCGCGGAACCCGGCGCTTGCCCAGGGCGCGGGACATGCTGGATTGCCACTCGATGCCGCGCGGGAGGCCGCCGCTTGCGCAAGGCCCCCGCCCTGGTGTGTCTTGCGGCGGAATCCCTTGCCCGGAACCGCCCGATGTCCCTCCCTCGCCGCCTCCTCCTGTCGAGCCCCGCCTTGCTCGCCATGCCCTCTCTCGGCCGTGCCCAGGCGGCGCCGCGGGTGCGGCTGATGCTCGACTGGACCTTCCAGGCGCCCAATGCCTTCGCGCTGGTGGCACGGGAGCGTGGTTTCTTTCGCGAGGCGGGGGTGGAGGTGAGCGTGGATCGCGGCCAGGGATCGGGCGCGGTGCCCCCTGCCCTCGCCTCAGGCACGCATGACATGGGTTATGCCGACATCAATCCGGCGATCCGCTTCCTGGCGCAGAACACCGATAGCGGTCTCGTCGCGGTGGCGATGCTGCATGACCGCTCGCCGCTTTGCGCCATCGTCCGGGCGGATGGGCCGGTGCGGACGCCCAAGGATCTGGAAGGGCGGCGCCTCGCCGCGCCCGAATTCGACGCGGGGCGCCAGCTCTTTCCCGCCTTCGCCAAGGCGGCAGGCATCGATGCGTCCAAGGTGAACTTCCTCTCCGTCACCCCGGCGCTGCGCGAGCCCATGCTGGTGCGGCGCGAGGTGGACGGGGTGACGGGCTTCGTCACAACCTCGGCGCTTTCGCTCAAGAGCATCGGCCTCGACCACCCGCAGCAGCGGGTGATGATGTATTACGACCACGGGCTCGACCTGTATGGCGGCGCGCTGCTCACCACGCGGCGCTTCATCCAGAACAATCCCGAGGCGGTGCGCCGCGCTGTCGCCGCGCTGATCCGCGGCTTCCGCGACCAGCTCGCGAACCCCGCCGCCGCCATGCAGGTGCTGCGCCAAGCGGAGCCGCTGATCGACCTGGCCCAGGAGACCGAGCGCCACCAGATGAACGTGCAACGCGTGATCGTCACGGAGAATGTGCGCGTCAACGGGCTTTCCTCCGTGGACATGGCGCGGATGCAGCGCGGCATCACCGCGGTGGAGGAGGCCTACGGCCTTCAGCCGCGCCTCCAGGCCGCGCAGCTCTACACGGCGGAGTTCCTGCCCCCGGCCGCCGATCGCCGGATCTGACGCGCTTGCGGAACTTCGTGGAGATCGCCGACGTCGCCATGCGCTATGGCGGCGCGGAAGGCACGCTGGCCCTGCAAGGCTGCTCGCTCTCCGTGCAGGAAGGCGAGTTCGTAGCGGTGGTGGGACCCTCGGGCTGTGGCAAGTCCACGCTGATGCGCCTCGTCTCCGGCCTGTGGCCCGCCAGCGCGGGGCAGGTCTGGGTGGCGGGGCGCGAGGTGGCGGGGCCGGTGCCGCTGGTCGGCATGGCCTTCCAGAACCCGACTCTGCTGCCCTGGCGCTCGATCCTCGACAACGTGATGCTGCCGCTGGAGGTGGTGCCGGCGCACCGCGCCCGGCTGCGGGCCGAGCGCGCCGCCTATGAGGCCAAGGCCGAGGCGCTGCTGAAGCTGGTCGGGCTGGAGGGCTTCGGGAAGCGGCATCCGCACCAATTGTCCGGCGGGATGCAGCAGCGCACCTCGCTGTGCCGCGCCCTGATTCACGAGCCGCCGCTGCTGATGCTGGACGAGCCCTTCTCCGCGCTCGACGTGTTCACGCGCGAGGATCTCTGGGCCGTGCTCCAGGATGTGTGGTTGGAGCGGAAGCCGACGGTGATCCTGGTCACGCATGATTTGCGGGAAGCCGTTTACTTGGCCGACCGCGTGCTGGTGATGAGCGCGCGCCCGGGCCGTATCATCGCCGAGCGCCGCGTGGATTTCCCCCGCCCGCGACGGCTGGAGGCGACCTATGACGCCGAATTCAACGCGGTGGTGGCGGAGCTGCGCGCATTGATCGCCCGCGCTCGCGCCGGGGAGGAACCCGATGCCTGACTCCCGCGCCGATTCCCTGGCCACCGCCGCGCGCCGCCAGCGCCGGCTCGAAGCCGCCCTGCCCTGGCTGGTGATCGGCGGCGCCTTTTTCCTGTGGGAGGCTGGGGTGTGGCTGCTGGGCATCTCGCCCTTCATCCTGCCCGCACCCTCCGCCGTGGTGCAGGCCGGTCTGCGCTGGTGGCAGCCTCTGATGCAGGACAGTCTGGTGACGCTGGGCACCACGCTGCTGGGCTTCGCCATGGCGATCGTCTTCGGCCTCGCGCTGGGCGTGGCGATCGGCTCCTCGACGCTGGTGTATCGCGGCCTCTACCCGCTGCTGATCGCCTTCAATTCCATCCCCAAGGTGGCGGTGGTGCCGGTGCTGATCGTCTGGTTCGGCATCGGCATCTGGCCGGCGGTGATCACCGCCTTCCTGATCTCCTTCTTCCCCATCGTGGTGAACGTCGCGACCGGCATCGCCACGGTGGAGCCGGAGCTGCGCGACGTGCTGCGGGCCCTGGGCGCACGCCCGCTGGACATCGTCCGCAAGGTCGGGCTGCCGCGCGCCATGCCGTATTTCTTCGCCTCGCTGAAGGTGGCGATCACCGTGGCCTTCGTCGGTTCCATCATCGCGGAGAGCGTGGCGCCGAATGCGGGGATCGGGCGGCTGATGATGGTCGCCTCCTCCCGCTTCGACGTGCCGCTGGTCTTTGCTGGGCTGGTGGTGACCGGGGTGATGGGCGTCCTGCTGTACTGGATCGCGGAACGGCTGGAGCGGCGGGTGACGGGCTGGGCGACTCGCGGGCAGGAAGGGCTCACACCGGGAGGGTGATGCCGTCCCGCCGCGCCGGGTGATTGGGTGCGCGATGTCGCGTTGGGACGGCTGGACGGGCGAGGATGTTATAATGTAACTTAAGCGGTATGCGCCGCTCCCTGCTTGTTCTGCTGTTCCTCGCACCGTTCCCCGCCGCCGCGCAGGATTCTGTCCTGCTTCCCGACATCGTGGTCCAGGCCCGCCGCCTGGACGAAGCGCGGACGGCGATCTCGCCCACGCTCGGCGCCAGCGTCTCCTCGCTGAAGCGCGAGACGATCGAGAACCTGCCGCAGGGGGCCGATGCGCCGGTCAACCAGCTGCTGCTGCAATTCCCCGGGGTGGTGCAGGACAGCTTCGGCGAGATCCATGTCCGCGGCGAGCACCGCAACCTCCAGTATCGCGTCAACGGCGTCACCCTGCCCGTGGGCATCCAGGGCTTCGGCGCCTTCCTCGATGCGCGCGCGATCGCGGAGCTGCGCCTGCTGACCGGCGCCCTGCCTGCCCAGTTCGGCTACCGGACCGGCGGCGTCGTGGACATCACCCTGCGCTCCGGCGCCTCGGACCCGGGCGGGTGGGTCAGCGCTTATGGCGGCTCCTATTCCACCTTCCAGCCCTCCATCGGCTATGCCGGGCTGCATGGTGGCTGGGATGTCTTCGCCACCGGCACCTTCCGCCAGTCCCGCCTGGGCATCGAACCGCCGACCAGCAGCACCAGCCCCCTGCACAACCGCACCGAACAGCTGCGCGGGCTTGTCAGCGTGTCGCGCCTGCTGACCGACAATGTGCGGCTCTCCGTGATCGGCGGAACCTCGGCCAACCGGTTCCAGATGCCCAACAATCCCGGCCAGCCCATCGAGTTCCCGGTGATCGGCGAGGAGTTCGACAGCGCCCGCCTCCGCGCCCGGCAATGGGAGCGCAACCGCTTCGGTGTGGTGGCGCTGCAAGGAAGCTCCGGCGCCCTGGACTGGCAGGTGGCCGGCTTCGGGCGCGACTCCACCATCCGCTACCTGCCGGACCTGCTGGGCGAACTCGCCTTCAACGGCGTCGCCAGCCAGGTGCAGCGACGCTCCACCGCCTTCGGCGTCCAGGCCGATGGCTCATATCGCCTAAACGACCGCAACACGCTGCGCTTCGGCGTGATGAGCATGGGCGAGCGGAGCTTCGCCGGGAACGTGACCACCCTGCTGCCGCTCGACGCGGATGGCGAAGTCGCGGGCGACCCGTTCAGCATCGTGACGCGGCGCGGTCGCACGAGCTGGGTGCACGGGATCTACCTGCAGAACGAATTCCGCGTTTCCGAGCGCCTGACGATCAATGCCGGGCTGCGCGGCGACTACGCCGACCAGGCGGTGCGCGCCGGCCAGCTCTCGCCACGCATGAATCTGGTCTGGCGTCCGATGGACCGCACCACCCTGACCCTCGGCTATGCGCGCTACTTCACCCCGCCCGCGCAGGAGCTCATCTCGCCGGGCGACGTGTCGCTCTTCGCCGGCACGACCAACGAGCCGGAGAATTTCCGTGCCGATCTGCCGCGCCCCGAGCGCTCGCACTACTTCTCCGCCGGCATCTCGCAGCGCGTGACGGATCGGCTGACGCTGGGCGCCAGCGCCTGGCACAAGGAAGCGCGCGACCTGCTCGACCTCGGCCAGTTCGGCCGCGCCCTGGTCTTCACCCCCTTCAACTACCGCCAGGGCCGCTCCACCGGCATCGAGTTCACCGGGCAATGGCGCGGCGAGCGGCTGGACCTCTACGCCAATCTCACCATCTCCCGCGCCTCTGGCCGCGACATCCGCACCTCCCAGTTCAACTTCGAGCCGGAGGAGCTGGACTATGTGCGCAACAAGTGGGTCCGCACCGACCATGACCAGCTTCTGACCGCCTCGGCCGGCGCGGTGTGGCGCGCCTGGGAGGGCGGACGCATCTCGGCCACCCTGCTCTTCGGTAGCGGGCTGCGGCGCGGCTTCGCCAACACGGAGAAGCAGGACCCCTACGCGACGCTCAATGTCGGCCTCGCGCATGACTTCACCCTGCCGGGCGCCGGGCGCTGGACCGCGCGGCTCGACCTGCTCAACCTCGCGGATGCGCGTACGCAGCTTCGCGACGGATCGGGCATCGGGGTGGGGGCGCCGCAATTCCTGCCGCGCCGCGCCATCTATGGCGGGCTGACGCGCCACTTCTGAAGCGCATCACGCCGCAACGGCCGGATGGCGCCGTCGCGCCATCCGCGCTGCGATGCCACCCATGACATCCCGGGCCTGGGCGCTGCTGATCCTCCTCGCCTTCCTGTGGGGCGGGTCCTTTCTCTTCGTGGGCGTGGCGGTGCGGGAGTGGCCGCCCTTGGCCATCGTCCTGGCGCGGGTGGGGCTGGCGGCCTGTGCTCTCTGGACGGTCGTGGCGGCGCTGGGCCTGCCGGTGCGGGGCGATGCCGCGGCGCTGCGCGCGCATCTCGGCATGGGGGTGCTGAACAACGCCATCCCCTTCACGCTGATCGTCTGGGCGCAGTTCTCGCTGCCGGTGGGGGCTGCCGCCATCCTGAACGCCACCACGCCCTTCTGGGCGGTGCTGCTGGCGCATTGGGCGATGGCGGAGCGCGCCACCCCTGCGCGCCTCACCGGGATCGCCATCGGCTTCTCCGGCGTGGTGGCGATGGTGGGGGTGGACCCGCTCGCTGCGCCCTGGCCCGCCGTCTCGGCGATGCTGAGCGGGACCTTGTCCTATGCGCTGGCCGGGCTCTGGGGGCGGCGCTTCCGCGCACTGGGCATCCCGCCACTCCTGGCCGCCTCGGGGCAGGTCACGGTCGCCTCCCTGCTGCTGCTTCCCCTCGTGGCGCTGGGCCCGGTGCCGCCCTGGCCCAGCCCTGGCGCTGCCGCGGCACTCCTGGCGCTGGCGCTGCTCTCCACCGCCCTGGCCTATCAGGTTTACTTCCGGGTGCTGGAACTGGCGGGACCGGTGAACCTGCTGCTGGTCACGCTGATCATCCCCGCCTTCGCAGCGCTGATGGGATGGGCCGTGCTGGGCGAGGCGCTGGGCTGGCCCCACGCCTTGGGCATGGGGCTGATCGCGCTGGGCCTCGCGGTGATGGACGGGCGGGTCTTCAGCCGGTTCCGCCGATCATGAGCCCGCCCACACGCAGCGTCGGCAGGTGCCGATGCCTGGGTCCATACCACTGCCATCGCCGGGCGATCCAGGGCGGGCTGACGCCCACCTCTCGCTTGCAAGCCGCAGGCGCGGCGAAGCACCATCCCGCCAAGGGCCCGGTGGGGCGGAGGGGAACGGGGTATGGCCTACCGTATCCTGCTGGGAATCGATGCCCTGGCGCTGACCGTTGTGGTCGTCTTCTTTCTGTGGGGCATCGGCGACGGCAGCGTGTCGTCCTTCAACATCCTGTACTGGATGGTGCTTCTGGGCGGGATGGGCACGGTGGTCTGGGGCGGCGTCGCGCTGCACCGCGCAGGCCGCCAAGCGCAGGCTATCTCGCTGCTTGGCCTGCTGGCGGTGCCGGTGGCCCTGATCGGCCTGTTCTTCGTGGCGCTGATCATCCTGCAGCCGCGCTGGAACTGAGCGCGGCCGCCCGTGCCTCAGCCGGTTCCGCCGATGGTGAGCCCGCCCATGCGCAACGTCGGCTGGCCGACGCCCACAGGCACGCCCTGGCCGTTCTTGCCGCAGGTGCCGATGCCAGGGTCCATGCCGCTGTCATTGCCGATCATGCGGATCTTGGTCAGCGCGTCCGGCCCGTTGCCGATCAGCGTCGCGCCCTTCACCGGGGCGCCGATGCGCCCATTCTCGATGATGTAGGCCTCGCTCATCGAGAAGACGAACTTGCCGGAGGTGATGTCCACCTGCCCGCCGCCGAAATTCACCGCCCAGATGCCCTTCTTCACCGAGCGGATGATCTCCTCCGGCTCATGCGCGCCGCCGAGCATGATGGTGTTGGTCATGCGCGGCATGGGGCTGTGGGCATGGCTCTGCCGGCGTCCGTTGCCGGTGGGGGCGACGCCCATGAGGCGGGCATTCTGCCGGTCCTGGATGAAGCCGCGCAGGATACCGTCCTCGATCATCACGGTGCGGCCCGACGGCGTGCCCTCGTCATCCACGGTGATGGAGCCGCGCCGCCCCTCGATCGTGCCGTCATCCACCACCGTCACGCCGGGCGCGGCGATGCGGCTGCCGACGAGGCCGGCGAAGGCGCTGGTCTTCTTGCGATTGAAATCACCCTCGAGGCCGTGGCCGATCGCTTCGTGCAGCAGGATGCCCGGCCAGCCGGGGCCTAGCACCACCTCCTGCTCGCCGGCCGGGGCGGGGATGCTTTCCAGGTTCACCAGGGCCTGGCGCAGCGCCTCGGCCACGGCGCGCTGCCAGCCGCCATTGCCCAGCACGCGGTCATAGCCGTGGCGGCCACCCGTGCCGAAGGAACCCGTCTCGCGCCGGCCGTCCTTCTCCACCACGACGGAGACGTTGAAGCGCACCAGCGGCCGGAGGTCCGCCACCACCTGTCCGTCGGGCCGCAGGATGCGCACTGCCTGCCACTCGCCGGTGAGCGAGGCGCTGACCTGCACCACGCGCGGGTCCAGCGCGCGGGCATGGGCATCCAGCTCCATCAGCAGCGCCGTCTTCTCGGCGAAATCCATGGCGAGGAGCGGATTGGCGTCGTCATAGAGCCGGGTATTGGTGGCGCGCGGCCCGGCCTCCAGCGTGCCGGAGCGCCCCCGGGAGACGGCGCGGACGGTCTCGGCCGCGCGGGCCAGGGCCTCGTCCGTGATCTCGCCGGAATGGGCGTAGCCCGCGGCCTCGCCGCTCACCGCGCGCAGGCCGAAGCCGCGCGACTGGTCATAGGCAGCGGAGCGGATGCGCCCATCATCGAGCGACACCGCCTCGCTTTCCCGGTGTTCCAGAAACAACTCCCCGTCCTCCGCACCCGTCGCCGCCTCTCGAAGGCGGCGCAGCGCGGCATCGGGGTCCAGCGCGGCGTGGAAGAGGCGTTCCGTGACGGAAAGGGCGGTGTCGAGGCTCATGCCTCAAGAAGATGGGGCGGGAAGCGCAGCCGCGCCAGGGTCCCCTTGCCCAGCTCGCTTTCCAGCGTCAGCGTCCCGCCCTGCGCCTCCACCAGGACGCGGCACAGATAGAGGCCGAGCCCCGACCCAGCGTAGCGCCGCGCCGCGCTGCTCTCCACCTGGGCGAAGGGCTGGAAGAGCCGTCCCATGTCGGAATCGGCGATGCCGATGCCGGTGTCGCGCAGGTCGATCACCAGCCCGCCCTCGTCCCTTGCTGCCGAGAGTGTCACCGCGCCGCCTGCCGGGGTGAACTTCACCGCGTTGGACATCAGGTTCAGCAGCACCTGCCGCAGCCGCCGCGCGTCGGCGGTGAGCGCCGGCAGATTCTCCGGCGCATCCATGACCTCCAGGGAAAGCTGCGCCGCCTCGGCTTGGCCCGACATCATCCGGCAGGCGGAGCGCAACAGCGGACCCAGCTCCACCCGCTCCTTCGCCACGGGCAGGCGCCCCTCCTCCGCCCGGGTGATGTCGAGGATGTCGTCGATCAAGGTAAGGAGATGCCGCCCCGCCTCCTGGATTGCCCCCGCATATTCGGGCACCAGCCGCGCATCTGCCCCGGCCGCCAGCACCTCCGAGAAGCCGATCACGGCGTTCAGCGGCGTCCGGAGCTCATGGCTCATCGTGGCCAGGAAGCGCGACTTGGCGAGGTTGGCGGCCTCGGCCGCCTCGCGGGCGCGTTCCAACTCGGCGCGGATGCGGCGATCCTCCGACACGTCGGTGTAGGTGACGACCCAGCCGCCATCGGGGGTGGGGTCGGACACCACCTCCACCACGGTCCCGTCCGCGCGCTGGCGGGTGTGGCGGTAGGAGGTGCTGCGGTCGCGCCGCTTGATCTCCTCCACCCTCGCCTCGGCCTCCGGCCCCGTGCCGTATTCGCCGGCCTCCAACAGGGCGTTCACCATGTCGTCGAGCGTCCGCCCCGGGGCGACCGCCTCGGCGGAGATGTGCAGCATCTCGTGCAGGATCGAGTTGGAGGCGACGATCAAGCTGTTCCGGTCGAACATGGCGATGCCGTGCCGGATGTTGCCCAGCATGGCGGCCAGCAGGTCGGCGCGGCGCTGCGCCTCCTCCTCCGCCCGCACCAGGGCGGTGATCTCGCTGACCGACACGACGAAGCCGCCATCGGGCAAGGGATCGGAGGCGATGGCCATGACGCGGCCATCGGCGGTGCGGCGGGTGGAGCGCTGGCTCCGCGAGCGGTCGGCCGACAGCACGGCGACGATCTGCTCCTCGGATTCCAGGCTGCCGGGCGGGCCGAACTGGCCGGCCCGCGCCTGTTCGAGAACCAGCTCCTCCATGGTGGCGCCGATGCGGCCCTCCAGCCCCGGGAGGCTGAACAGCTCCGCGGCCAGGCGATTGGCCTGCAACAGCCGCTTGTCCTGGTCATAGAGCATCACGCCCTGCTGGCTGTTGCTCAGCATGGCAGAGAGCGTCTGCGCGCGGCGTTGCGCCTTCTCCTCCGCCCGCACCAGCGGCGTCACGTCGCTGGCGCTGATCACGATGCCGCCATCGGGCGTGGGGTCGGAGGAGATGTCGAGCACCCGTCCATCCGCCACGGCACGGGTGAAGCGGTGCGGAACGGAACGGTCGAGGCCGTGCAGCTGGGCTTCCACCACCTGCGCATCGGCGGTGCCGGGCTCGCCGAAATAACCCACCCGCGCCAGCTCGGTCATGACCTGCGAGCCAGCCGTGCCGGCCCGGTTCTCGATGCCCGGCAGGTTGAGCAACTCCCCGGCGAGGCGGTTCGCCGCCACCAGCTGGCGGTCCTTGCTGTAGAGCAGCACGCCCTGGCGGCTGTTGTTCACCATTGCCTGCAGCAACTCGCTGCGCCGCTTCGCCTCCTCCTCGGCCCGGACCAGCGCCGTCACGTCGGCCACGGCCACGGCGAAGCCGCCGTCATGCGTCGGGTCGGAGGTGACGTCGAGCACGCTGCCATCCGGGCGGCGGCGCTGGTAGCGCTGTGGCTTCGAGCGGTCGATCGCGAGAATGCCGGCCAGCTCGCGCTCCACCTCCTCCGGCTGGCCCGGATATTCGCGCCCCAGCTGGATCCGCATCACTTCCTCGAAGGTGAGGCCGATCAGCAGCCTGGGATCGCCGTTCAGCACCAGCGATCCGGCAATGCCGTTCGCGGAGACGAGGCGGTAGTCGGGCCCGTAGAGAGTGATGCTGTGCCGCGTGGCGTTGAGCGTCGCCTCCATCCGCGCCGCACGCTGCTTCGCTTCCTCCTCCGCGCGGACCCGGCTGGTTACGTCGGTGACGGTCAGCACGTAGCCGCCACCGGGAACGGGGCTGAAGGTCGCCTCCAGCTCCGTCCCGTCGGGGCGGCGGCGGCGGCGATGCGAGGGCTGGCGATTGTCGCGGCGCCCCAGCTCCTCCAGGTAGCGCGCCGTTTCCTCCGCATTGCCGAATTCCCCGGCGACAGCCTGGGCGGCGCGCAGCTCGGCCATGGTCGCGCCGACGACGAGCGCCTCGCCCATGCCGGTCAGCTCGGCGGCGAGGCGGTTGAAGGCGATCACCCGCTCCTCGGCATCGAAGAGCATGATGCCGTGCCGCATGTTGTCCAGCATGACCTGGAGCATGGCGGCGCGGTCCGCCGCCTCGGCCTGCGCGGAGGCCAGGGCGGTGATGTCCGTGACCGAACGGACACAACCACCTTCGGGCAGGGGCTCGGTGCGGACCTCGATCACCGTGCCGTCGGGGCGTCGGCGTTGATAGGTGTTTTCGCGATCCGCGAGGGTCGGACGCTCGGCCAGGGTGCGGGCGGCGGCCTCCGCGTCGCCATGCTCGCCGCGTGCGATCTGCTCCGCGCGCAACTCGTCATAGGTGACGCCTGGCCGCACCGTCCCCTCGGGCAGGCCGAAGAGCTGCTCGGCGAGGCCGTTGCCGGCCACCACCCTGCCCTCCGCGTCGTACATGATGATGCCGTGCCGCACCGTGTCGAGCACGCGCTGCAGCGTGTGCGCCCGCGCCTGCGCCTCGCGCTCCGCCCGCACCAGCGCCGTGACGTCGGTGTAGGAGCGGACGAAGCCTCCATCGGGCAGGGCGTCGGTCACGACCTCGATAACGGTGTTGGACGGGCCGGCGCGGCGGTAGGAATCCTGCGCGCGCAACGGTTGGTGCCCGCGCCAGTCCAGGAAGGCCCGGGTTTCCGCCTGGTCGCCGAACACGCCCCTGCGCGCCTGCTCCTCGCGAAGCTGGTAGATGGAGGTGCCGGGGGAGAAGGCGTCGGGCGAGACGCCGGCCAGAGGCGCAGCGAGCCGGTTCGCCGCCACCACCTTGCCATCCGCGTCGAACAGCACGATGCCGTGGCGCGTGCTTTCCAGCATCGTGTCGAGGACGGAGGCGCTTTCCTTCGCCTCCTCCCGCGCGGCCTGGAGGTCGGTGATGTCCGACACCACCATGGCGTGGCCGCCATCGGGAAGCGGCACGGAGCGGTGCACCGCGACCCCGCCGCCGGGGCGGCGCCGCTCGAAGCCCTGCGGCTGGTCCAGCCGGCTGAGGACGCGCTCCACCATCTCGGCCGGGCTGCCCTGACCGAACTCGCCCCGCCGGGCGCGGCGCTCCACGATGTCGCGGAGATTCTCCCCGATGCGGATCGGGTCGTCGGCGAGGATGCGGTTATAGGACTGGTTCACCAGCGACACGCGCCGGTCGGGCCCATAGACGGCGACGCCGACGGGCAGGGCTTCGATCAGCGCGTCGTGCATCGCGGCGCGCCTGCGCGCCTCGCGCTCCGCGTTGCGCGCCTCGGAAATGTCCGTGACCTCGGCGAGCCAGCCGCCATCGGGCATGGGGTGGTTCACGAAGCGGATGGTGCGGCCATCGGGCTTGGTGCGCTCGACATGCCAAGGTCCGCGCGCGCGGCTCAGCTTTTCGGCGAAATCCGCCTCGATCCCCGGCTTCAATTCCGCCGGCAATTCCCCCGCGCCGATCTGGATGTCGAGCAGGCCCGAAAGGGTCAGCCCTTCGATCGGCGTTCCTTCCGGCAGACTCAGCAGGTCCGCATAGCGCGGATTGGCCCGGCGCAGCCGCCCCTTGGCATCGAAGCGGGCCAGGCCGGTCTGCAGTTGCGCGAAGACCTCGCTTGCTTGGCGTGCCGCAGCTTCCGCCGCCTGGAGCGCCGCCGCGCGCGGCCCCGCCTCGGCGAGACCGGCGACCCAGCCTCCTGCCATGGGGGAGTGGAACCAATCGAGCGGCCGCCCCTCGGCAGTGCGGAGCAGCCGTGTCCCGGTGGGGCTGCCGCCGAAAGGCAGGAACTCCGCCGCGCGCTCTTCTGGTGCGCCGTCGCCCAGCAGCCCCCGGAAGGCCAGACGCCGGAGGAAGCCCGCCCAGTCCAGCGCCTCCGCCTCGGCTCGCGCGAGGCCGAGATGCTGGCGCATCCCCTCATTGCACAGGACGAAGCGCCCATGCGCCGCGAAGGCGGCGAAGGAGAAGGGAAGCGCGTCCAGCGCGTCCTGGAGGCTCGGCTGGCGCGGGGTGTCCATCAATGCTCCGGGTGACGCAGGGTGTGCAGGGCGAGGAGCCCCGTGGCGAGCACCACCACCGCCACCGCCTGGTGCAGCGTGCCCAGCGAGACCGGCACGACATGGACCAGCGTGGCGATGCCCAGCACGTATTGCGCGCCGATCGCCCCCGCGAAGCCCAGCACGGCGCGGCGTGCCGCCCCCACGGGGAGACGCCGCCACGCTGCCAGCGCCGCGCCGAAGGCGGCCAGCAGCGTCAGCGTGGCGAGGATGCGGTGGTTGAACTGCACCGTAGCGAGGTTGAGCGTCAGGTTGGTCCAGAGCGGCGACAGGTCGAGATAGCCGGCCGGGACGAGGCGCCCATCCATCAGCGGAAACGTGTTCCAGGTGAAGCCCGCCCGCGTCCCGGCGACGAAGCCGCCCGCCAGCATCGTCGCCACGGAAAGCAGGAACGCCGCCAGCGCCTGACGGCGCACGCTGCCCTGGCGCGGCCCGAGCGCCTCGCGCGCCGGGCGCAATAGCCCGAGCGCCGTCCAGAAAATTACCCCGAAGAGCAGGAACGCCATGCCGAGATGGAGCACGAGGCGGTAGGGCGAAACGGCGGTGCGGTCCGCCTCGAAGCCCGAGGCGACCATGAACCAGCCAATCGCGCCCTGTATGCCTCCCAGCACGAAAAGCAGCAGCAGGCGCGGCATCAGGGCGCGCGGGATGGCGCCGCGCCACCACAGCAGCAGGAAGCCGCCCAGATAGGCGAAGCCGATCAGCCGCCCCCAAAAGCGGTGGGCCCATTCCAGCCAGAAGATCTGCTTGAAGCCTTCCAGCCCGAAGCCGGCATTCACCAGCTCATATTGCGGGATGGTGCGATAAAGGTCGTAGAGGCGCTGCCATTCTGCCTGGGAGAGCGGAGGCAGCATGCCCGCCACCGGCGCCCATTCCATGATGGAGAGGCCGGAGCCGGTGAGGCGCGTCGCCCCGCCCAGCGCCACCATGATCCAGATCAGCCCCGCCACGGCGAGGAGCCACAGCGCGACGGCGCGCGGGTTCTCGCGCCGCCCATGCTCGGCGGGAGGAGTTGCGGTCTTGCTGGAGGCGTCGAACGGCATGCAACCCATGATAGTGAGACTCGCATCGCATTGGCAGCCCACCGCTTGTGGGGCAGGGGCGCGAGTGGTAGCGCCCCACCCATGCCCGAACCGCTCGTTTCGGTCGTCATTCCCGCGCGGAACGAGGCCCCCAATGTCGCCCCCCTCCTGGCGGAGATCGGGGCCGCGCTGACTTCTGTCCCGCACGAGGTGATCTTCGTGGATGACGGCTCCACCGACGGAACGGCGGAGGCTCTGCGCGAGGCGGCGAAGACCCACGCGGCGCTGCGATGGCTGCGCCATCGCGCCAGTTGCGGCCAGTCGGCGGCGATCGTGACCGGGGTGAAGGCGGCCCGCGCCCCCTGGATCGCCACGCTGGACGGGGATGGGCAGAATGATCCGGCCGACATCCCGCGCCTGCTGGACCGCGCGCAGCGCGAGGGGGAGTCCGTGCTGGTGGCCGGGCACCGGGTGAACCGGCGCGACACTGCGACGAAGCGCGTCACCTCGCGCATCGCCAACCGGGTTCGCGCGCGGCTTCTGGGCGACGCCACGCCGGATACGGGCTGCGGCCTCAAGGTCTTCTCGCGCGCCATGTTTCTTGGCTTTCCGCATTTCGACCACATGCACCGTTACCTTCCCGCCCTGGCGTTGCGCGCCGGAGGGCGGGTCGTGAGCGAGCCGGTGAACCATCGGCCCCGCACGCGCGGCGCCTCCAATTACGGCACGCTGGACCGGCTGCTGGTGTCCTTTCTCGACCTCGTCGGCGTGGCCTGGCTGCAGCGCCGCGGCCGGCGGCCGGAGGTGGAGGAGCCGTGAGCCGCGCCGCGCTGGGCCGGCTCCTTCTCCTGGTGCTGGGCTTGGCGGCCGTGGGCTGGGTGCTGCGGGAACTGGGCGCCGTGCCGGGAACCGACTGGGTGGATGCCCATGTCCGCGGCCAGGGCGTGAAGGGGGAGGCCATGTTCCTCTTGCTGGGCGCCGTCATGGTCGCGGCCGGGCTGCCCCGCCAAGCCGTGGCCTTCCTGGGAGGCTACGCCTTCGGCGCCGCACTAGGCTCCGCCCTGGCCCTCCTGGCGCAGGCGGGAGGCAGCGGAGTTTCCTTTCTCTGGGCACGCGCCGTCGGGCGACGCTGGACCGAGGACAAGCTTGCCGGGCGTTTTGGTGTGCGGCTACGTCCCTTGGTTGATTCCATGCGTCTTCAACCTTTCGGAACCGCATTGGCGTTGCGTCTGTTTCCCGTCGGCAACAATCTGGCCCTAAACCTCCTGGCAGGGGCGGTGGGTATTCCCGCCGGGCCGTTCCTCCTCGGATCGATGCTGGGCTTCCTGCCGCAAACCATCGTTTTTGCGTTGTTGGGCAAGGGTGTACGGGTGGATGGCGCGGTGCAGGTCGCGCTCTCGCTCCTCATGCTGGCGGCTTCGGTGGGGCTCGGGTTGTGGCTGATGCGGCGGAATCGCCATATCTGACAGAGAAGCCACGCAACTTTCACGCGACCCGCTTGCGCAGATGCCTCTCCCCGACTTATCCATAATGGAAGCATCACAGTAGCTGGGATCTTGCCGCTGATGTCCGCCCAGGAGAGAGCGATGCTGAAGCGGCTCCCCCTCTCCTTCCGGCTTCTCCTCGTTCTCATGGCGCTCGGCCTGACCGTGCCCTTCACCGTCCTGGCCAGCCACGCGGTCTGGCGGGCGGTGAGCGCCGAGCAGGGACGGTTCAGCGGCCAGCTCCTCGCCACGGCGCGCGCCCTCGCCCTCGCCGTGGACCGGGAACTGGGTCAGGCCCGCGCGCGGATCGATACCTTGGTCCTCGCTCGCTCCCTGGCCGCGCGCGACTTTGACGATTTCATGGAACAGGCGAGGCCGACCCTGCCGGAGGGTGCCTCCGTCACCCTCTACGACTCGCACGGCACCATGCTGTTCGACGCCAGGCTCGGCCGGGTCGAGCCGCGCCTCTCCGGCGCGGGGGAGGCGGTGGCGGCCGCGCTCGCGCAGGAGGGTTTCTACGTCTCCCCCCTGTTCACAGGGGCGCATACGGGCAATCCCTTCATCCTGATCGGGCGGCCGGTGGTGCTGGAGGGTGAGCGCTTCCTGCTCGCCTACGTGCTGAGCAACAGCCGGCTGCAGGACCTCCTTCGCGCCCAGCGCATCCCGGGGGACTGGACCTCGGCCATCCTGGACAACCGAATGCGCGTGGCGGCCCGCTCCCGGCTGGAGGAGCGCTTCCTGGGCGCGGAGGCCCATCCGGAGGTCCGCGACATGCTCGCCGCCGGTGAAGGTGTCCGGTCCTCCTTCATGACCATGGATGGAATGAGCAGCGTGGTCGCCGCCGCCCCCGCGCCGGAAAGCGGCTATGCGGTGGTGATGGCCGCCCCGAAGCTGGCACCCCTGGCCGCGGCTTGGCGCGCCATGGCGCCGACCCTGGTCGCGGGGCTCGTGCTGGTGCTGTTCGGGATCGCCATCGCCGTGTTCCTGGGGCGCCGGCTGGTCCGGGCACTGGACCTGCTGCGCGCCGGGCCGCTGCCGGGAAGCGGCACCGGGATCGCCGAGGTGGACGAGGCGGCCCGGCGCATCCACGCCGCGCGGCGTGCCCGCGACGAGGCGCACGAGGCGCTGCGCCTGAGCGAGGAGAGGCTGCGCCTCGTCACCGAGGCCTTCATCGGCGGCGTGTACGAATCCCTGCCGGAGGAGGATGTGCAGATCCGTTCCCCCGGCGTGGCGGCGCTGGTGGGCGAGGAGTCGGATGAACCCGGCCGCGACTGGTGGCGGTCGCGCATCCATCCCGCCGACCGCGAACGCTGGATGGCGGCGCGCACGGCGCTGGAGCGCGGCGAGGCTGACAGCTTCGAGGCGCGCTACCGGGTCCGCCATGCCGATGGGCATTGGGTGCATGTGTGGCACCGTTCCCTCGCGCTGCGTGGCCCGGATGGGCGGGTGGAGCGCCTTGTCGGCTCCGTGCTCGACGTCTCGGCCGAGGCGGAGGAGCGGCGGCGCGCCGAACTCCTGGCGCGGGAGATGGATCACCGCGTGAAGAACAGCTTCGCCCTGGTGATGGGGCTGGTCTCGGCCAGCGCGCACCGCCACCCGGAAGCGGAGGCGCTGGCCCAGGAATTGCGCGAACGCCTGAACGCGCTGTCCGTGGCGCATGACCTGTCGCGGGGAGGTGGGCATGCCGCGACGGTGCGGGCGTTGCTGAGGCGTCTCGCGAAGCCGCATGGCGACGCGGTGGTGGTGATGGGGCTGGACGCGACGCTTCCCGCCGACCAGGTGCAGCCCCTGGCCCTGGTCCTCCATGAATGGCTGACCAATGCGTTGAAGCACGGGGCGCTGTCCCGCCCGGGTG
The DNA here is from genome assembly GCF_017355885.1 of Sabulicella rubraurantiaca. Taxonomy (GTDB): domain Bacteria; phylum Pseudomonadota; class Alphaproteobacteria; order Acetobacterales; family Acetobacteraceae; genus Roseococcus; species Roseococcus rubraurantiacus. The sequence goes on along the minus strand of NZ_JAFEUU010000009.1, from coordinate 91,439 downwards.
GCCGGATCCTGCTGGACCTGTCGGTGCCGGAGGGAACCATTACCTTGTCCTGGCGCGAGCAGGGTGGCCCGCCGGTCATTCCCCCGGTGGAGCGCGGCTTTGGCTCGGAGCTGGTGGACGTCACCGTTGCCGCCCAGCTGGGCGGCTGCGTGGAAGAGGAATGGGCGCCGGATGGTCTGCGCCGTGTGCTTCGTTGGCCGGGGGAGGCCACGCCGTCCAGCGTCGCCCCCCTCGCCTTCATGCGACAGGCCTGAACCGACGCTCAGACGATTTCGAGCAGCGCCTCGGCCTTGCTGACCTCGAAGGCGCCCGGCGCCTCCACGGCCACGTGCGACACGACGCCGTCCTTCGCCACCAGGGCGAAGCGCTGGCAGCGCATGCCGAGGCCGCGGGCGGTGAGGTCCAGCTCGAGCCCCAGGGCCTTGGTGAAGGCGCCCGACCCGTCGGCGATCATCACCACATCCTCGCCCACGCCCTGGTCGCGGCCCCAGGCGCCCATCACGAAGGCGTCGTTCACCGCCATGCAGGCGATGGTGTCCACGCCCTTGTCGCGCAGCGCCTTGGCGTTGGTGACGTAGCCCGGCAGGTGCTTGGCCGAGCAGGTGGGGGTGAAGGCGCCCGGCACGCCGAACAGCACGACGGTGCGGCCGCCGAACAGCTCCTCCGTGCTCACCTCGCGCGGCCCTTCGGCCGTAGCCTGGGTCAGCTTCGCCGAGGGGATCTTGTCCCCAACCTTGATCGTCATCCCGAATCCTCCGGAGTCCTGCCCTCCGCTTTAGGCAAGACCCGGGACGCTGTCACGCTTGCAGGGGGGCACCGGGCTCGCCATCTTCGATCCATGGCCAAGGACGACTGGAAGGCCGCCTTCGGGGCGGCACGGCAAGGGCCCGGCCCGGAGACCCCCATCCCGGAGGGGCGCCTCGCCGGGCAGCTGCTGATCGCGATGCCGCACATGCAGGACCCGAACTTCGCCGGGACGGTGATCTGCGTCTGCGCACATTCGGAGGAAGGGGCGATGGGCCTCGTCCTCAACAAGCCCATCGAGCGCCTGACCTTTGACGCGCTGCTGAAGCAGGTGGGGGTGGAGCCGGTGCCGCCGGCGCGCCGCATCCGCCTCGTCGCCGGTGGTCCGCTGGAGGAAAGCCGCGGCTTCGTGCTGCACAGCGGAGACTGGAAGGCCGAGGGCTCGCTGCCGGTCGAGGGCGGGTTCGGCCTGACTGCGAGCGTGGAGATCCTGAAGGCGATCGCCGCCGGGGGCGGCCCGCGCGAATGCGTCCTCGCGCTCGGCTATGCCAGCTGGGGCGCCGGGCAGCTGGAGGAGGAGATCGCGCAGAACTCCTGGCTCTCCGTCAGCGCGGATGAGGAATTGCTGTTTGACGGCGACGCCGCGACCAAGTGGCGCCGGGCGCTCGCCAAGCTGAAGGTGGATCCCCTGCTGCTGAGCGGCGCCGCCGGCCACGCCTGACCGGCGGGGACGAGGTTCCCGCCTCCGGAAAGCCAAGCTAGGCTTTCCGGCATGACGCTCCCTCCCCTTCTCCTGCTCGGCTGCGGCAAGATGGGCGGGGCCATGCTCGCCGGCTGGCTGGAGCAGGGCCTGCCGCCCGAAACCGTGGTGGTCGAGCCCCATGCCCCTGCCGCCGAGGCGTTTCGCGGCCGCGTGCGCCACGTTTCGGAGCCGGCCGCGATTCCGGACGGGTTCCGGCCCGGCGCCGTCATCCTCGCGACCAAGCCGCAGGAAGCGCCGAATGCGCTGCCGCCGCTGGCGCGCTTCGCGGGTCCGGAGACGGTGTTCCTCTCCATCATGGCCGGGCGCGGCGTGGCGGGGATGAATGCGCTGCTGGGCGGGTCCGCCCGCATCGTGCGCGCCATGCCCAATACCCCCGCCGCCGTGCGCCAGGGCTTCACCGCCGCCTTTGCCGGCCCCGACGTCTCGCCGGAACAGAAGGCGCTGGCCGACGCGTTGCTCGGCGCGATCGGCGAGTGCGCCTGGGTGGAGGAGGAGGGAATGCTGGACGCGGTCACCGCCGTTTCCGGCGGCGGCCCGGCCTACGTGTTCCTGCTCGCCGAGGTGCTGGAGCAGGCGGCGCTTTCTCAGGGCCTGCCCGCCGATCTCGCGCGGCGCATGGCGCGGGCGACCGTCTCCGGATCGGGCGCGCTGCTCGCCGCCAGCAGCGAGGATGCGGCGACGCTGCGGGTGAACGTCACCAGCCCCAAGGGCACCACCGAACGCGCCCTGGCCGTGCTGATGCGCGAGGAGGCGTGGCCCGCCCTGATGCGCGAGGCCATTGCCGCCGCGACCGCGCGCTCCCGTGAACTGGCAGGATAAGGCACCTATGGAAATCATCGACCTCAGCCGCGAAATCTTCCACCGCACCCAGGTGCATCCGTCGCACCCGCCCGTGGTGATGACGGTGTGGAACGACCACAGCGAGAAGAAGCAGGCCGGCAGCACGGTGTTCAGCAGCAAGGCGCTGTCCATCGCCTTCAGCGACCACGCGGGCACGCATGTGGACGCGCCGGTGCATTTCGACTCCCGCCCTGGCGCGGCCTCCATCGACGAGGTGCCGCTGGAGCGCTTCATCACCTCGGCCTTCTGCATCGACCTGTCGCACGCGCCGCTGAAGCACGCCGCGACGCTGGCCGAGGTGCAGGAGGCGGTGCGGAAATCCGGCGAGACGATCCGGAAGGGCGACACGGTGCTGGTGCTGCTGGGCACCAATGCGCGGCTGCTCGGCAAGCCGGGCTACCTGCACGACTTCGCGGGGCTTTCCATCGAGGCGATCCACTGGCTCGCCGACCAGGGCATCGGCATGTTCGGCGTGGAGGCGATCAGCCCCGCGCCGGAGGGCGAGCTGAACTTCCAGGCGCATCTCGCCTGTGCGGAGCGCGGCATCACCCACATGGAATGCCTCGCCAATCTGGAGGCGCTGGTGGGGCGCGGGCGCTTCCGCTTCATCGGCCTGCCGCTGAAGATCCGCGGCGGAACGGCCAGCCCGATCCGCGCCGTGGCGGTGTTCGAGTAGCATGAGCTACCCGCGCGACCTGATCGGCTACGGCGCCCATCCGCCTCATCCGCGCTGGCCGGGCGATGCCCGCATCGCGATCAACTTCGTGATGAACTACGAGGAGGGTTCGGAGCCCTCCCTTCCCGATGGCGACGGGCGCTCGGAAGCCGGGCTGACCGAGACCCCCGCCTCCCCCGTGCCCACCGGGCAGCGGGACCTGGCGGCGGAGGGGATGTTCGAATACGGCGCCCGCGTCGGCTTCTGGCGCGTCATGCGCCTCTTCGCCGAGCGCGGCATGCCGATGACCATCTTCGCCTGCGCCCTGGCGCTGGAGCGGCATCCGCCCGCCGCCCAGGCCATCCGCGAGGCGGGACACGACATTTGCTGCCATGGCTGGCGCTGGGTCGAGCATTACAAGCTCTCGAAGGAGGAGGAGCGCGAGCATATCCGTCGCGCCGTCGAGAGCCTGGAGCGGACCACCGGGCAGCGCCCCGCCGGCTGGTATTGCCGCTATGGACCCAGCATCCACACCCGCGCGCTGCTCCTGGAGCATGGCGGGTTCCGCTACGACAGCGATGCCTACAACGATGAGCTTCCCTATTGGGTGACGCAGGACGGCGAGCCGCACCTCGTCGTGCCCTATTCGCTCGTCACCAATGACGCGAAGTTCGGGCGCGGCCAGTTCTCCACCGCCGATGACTACTTCACCTTCCTGCGCGACCAGTTCGACATGCTCTATGCCGAGGGCGAGACGCAGCCGCGCATGATGTCCTGCGGGCTGCACCTGCGGCTGATCGGTCACCCGGCCCGCGCCGCCGGCCTCGCGCGCTTCCTCGACTACGTGCGCGGCCATGACCGCGTCTGGGTCGCCCGCCGCGCCGAGATCGCGGAGCATTGGCACCGCACCTTCCCCTACAAGCCGGGGATGGAGCAGATCGCGCTGGAGGCGCCATGACACGGGTCCTTCGCCTCGAACCCCTCACCGCCGAGGCCTTCGCCCCCTTCGGCGAGGTGATGGACGCGCCTGCCCTCGGACAGCGTCCGCTGCTCGGCGCTTCGCTGCGCGCCCTGCCCGGCGCGCCGACGCCCACCCTCGCCTTCAGCCACATCGCACCGCATGCGCTGCCCATCCTCGCCACGAAGATGGAGCGGCACAATTTGTCCTCGCAGTGCTTCGTGCCGATGGACGTGTCGCGCTACGTCGTGATGGTTGCGCCGGACAAGGGCGGAGCGCCGGACATGGCGGGGCTGCGCGGCTTCGTGGCGCGCGGCGACCAGGCGGTGAACTACGCGATCGACGCCTGGCACCACCCGATGCACGCGCTGGACCGCCCCGCGCGCTTCGCCGTGCTCATGTGGAGCACGGGCGAGAAGGCGCGGGACGAGGAATGGGCCACCCTGCCGGAGCCGGTGACCCTCTCCGAATAAGCTACCCGTCCGGCCGGATATTGCCGCGCCGGATCACCTCGCCCCAGCGGTTGCGGTCCTCGCCGACGAAGCGGGAGAACTCCTCCACGCTGGCTCTCATCGGCTCCACCCCCTGCGAGGCCAGCTTGGCACGGAACTCCTCGCGGCCCAGCAGCGTGTTCACCTCGTTCGCAACCCGCTCGATGACCGGGCGCGGCGTGGCGGCGGGGGCGAAGAGCCCGTACCAGCCCAGCGCCTCGTAGCCCGGCACGCCCGCCTCGGCGATGGTGGGCACATCCGGCAGGGCGGGGTCGCGCCGCGCGGCGGTGACGGCCAGCGGCCGCACCCGCCCGTCACGGATATGCGGCAGCGCCGTCGGGGTGGTGTCGAACATCATCGTCAGCCGCCCGCCCACCGTGTCCACCATGGCCGGTCCGGTGCCGCGATAGGGGATGTGGTTGATGTTCAGCCCCGTCTGCTGGAGCAGCAATTCCATGAACAGATGCTGTGCGGAGCCGATGCCGCTGGAGCCGTAGGACAGCTCGCCCGGCCGCGCCCGCGCCATCGCCATCAGCTCGCCCAGGTTGCGCGCCGGCACGGCGGGATGCACCACCAGCACGGAGGCGACGGAGGCGAGCGGCGCGATGGGGACGAGGTCGCGCGCCGGATCGTAGGACAGGCGGAACAGTGACGGGTTGATGGAGATCGGCCCGGTGCTGCCCATGACCAGCGTGTAGCCGTCGGGCGTGGCGCGCACCGCCGCTTCCGTCCCGACGCTGCCGCCGGCGCCAGTGCGGTTCTCCACCACCACGGATTGACGCAGCACCGGGCTCAGTTCCTCCGCCAGCACGCGGGCGAGGAGGTCGGCGGCGCCGCCCGGCGGAAAGGGCGAGATGAGGCGGATGGTGCGTTGCGGCCAATCACTGCCCTGCGCGTGCGCGACGGTGGGTGTGGCGAGTGCTGTGGCAAGAAGGAGGCGGCGGGTCGGCATGGCGGTTCTCCTGAGATGGCGCAGCCTCCTGCCGCAGATGACAGGATGTCAATTGAAGCGGCGGCGGCGAAGCGACCCTGCCATGCGAGGTCTTGCCCGGAATTCGGGCATCCCGCCCCTTGGCCGCGCCGCCATGCTGCGCGAGGCTTCGCCCACCGAACAGGGGACACGATCCGATGCGCGTCATGGTGCTGGTGAAGGCGACACGCGACAGCGAAGCCGGGCAGATGCCCACGACGGAGTTGCTGACGGCGATGCTCCGCTTCAACCAGGAGCTGGCGCAGGCCGGAATCCTGCTGGCCGGCGAGGGGCTGAAGCCTTCCTCGGCGGGGTGTCGCGTCGTGTTCTCGGATGGAGAGCGCCGCGTGGAGCCCGGGCCGTTTTCCGCCACGACCGAACTCGTCGCCGGGTTCTGGCTCTGGCAGGTGAAGGACATGGAGGAGGCGCTGGCCTGGGCGAAGCGCTGCCCGGACCCGATGCCCGGCGGCGGCACGCTGGAGATCCGCCCCCTTTACGAGATGGAGGATTTCGGCGAGGCCATGACGCCCGAACTGGCCGAGGCGGAAGAAAAGCTGCGCCCGGCCTCGCCCCGTCACTGACGGGGTTCAGCCTGCGCCGATCAGGGCGCGCAGCGCCGCCACCTGCACCTTGCCCAGCGAGGTGCGCGGCAAGGCGCCCACCGTCACCACCGCGCGCGGATGCTTGAAGCGCGCGAGGCGCCCCTCGCAATGGCGCAAAACCGCATCGGCGTCGAAGCCCGCGCCGGGCACGATGACGGCCACCGGCACCTCGCCCCAGCGCGGGTCCGGGCGGCCCACCACCGCGCATTCACGCACGCCGGGGGCGCTCATCAGCACGCGCTCCACCTCCGCTGGTGCGATGTTCTCGCCGCCCGAGATGATCAGGTGCTTCAGCCGATCGGTGAACCAGAACCGGCCTGAGGCGTCGCGCCGCCCGAGGTCGCCGGTGCGGAACCAGCCATCTGCGGTGAAGGCCTCCGCCGTCGCCGCATCCGCGTTCCAGTAGCCGGAAAACAGGTTGGGTCCGCGCAGCTGGATCTCGCCCTCCTCGCCATTCAGCGCCTCGTTCCCGTCGCGCCGCGCGATGCGGGCGGCGCAGTCGCCGATTGCGTGGCCGATGGAACCCGGCTCGGCCAGCGCCTCCTCCCGCGTCTGGGCGACGGCGATGGGGGCGCTTTCCGTTAGCCCATAGACCTGCTGCACCGGCACGCCCTTGGCGTGAAAGGCGGCGATCAGTTCGGGCGGCACGTCGGAGGACCCGGCTCCCACGGCGCGAAGCGAGGACAGATCGGCAGCTTCCCAGCGCGGATGCGCGACCAGCGCGCGCATGACCGCAGGCACGACCAGGGACAGGGTCGGCCGCTTCCGCTCCACCGCATCGAGGAAGGCCTCCGCGTCGAAGCGCCCGTGCAGCGTCACCCGCGCGCCCAGCAGCAGCGCCGGCAATGTCTGGATGTTCAGCCCGCCCACATGGAAAAGCGGCAGCACGGTGAGGACGTGATCCTGCGGCGAAAGCCCGAACACCGCCCGCGCATGCGCCGCATTGGCGCGCAGCGCAGCGGCGGAGAGCATGGCCCCCTTGGGATTGCCCGTGGTGCCCGAGGTGTAGGCGAGGAGCAACGTCCCATCCTCACGCCGCACCGGGATGCCGGCTGGACGCGGCGCGGTGGCGCCGGAGGGCGGCCCCTCGCGCACCAGGCGCAGCCCCGCATCCTCGCTGATCCATTGCAGCTCCGCCGGGGCGAGGCGCCAGTTCAGCGGCACCAGTGCCGCGCCGATCGCCTCGCAGGCCAGCAGGCAGGCGAGCATGGAGGGATGGTTCAGCCCGATCCATCCCACGCGGTCGCCCCGCGCCACGCCCGCCGCCTTCAGCACCTCCGCTTCGGCCTCGATGAGCGGGCGGAGCGCGGCGAGGTCCATCAATCCGCCTCGCCCTTCTCGTAGAGCGAGTCGCGGCCGATGCGGTCGATGCAGAGCTCCGCCGTCCAGGGCAGCATGAGCGAACCGCAGCGGCTGTCGCGGAAGATACGCTCCAATGGCAGGGTCTTCAGCATGGACTGGCCGCCGCAGGTGCGCACCGCCTTGGCGGCGAGGGCGGCGGCATTCTCCATCACCGTATGCTGCGCCGCCAGGGCGCGCAGCACCGCTTCCTTGGACGGATCGGGACCGGCCTCGCTCACCGCCTGGAACCAGAGCGCCTTGGTCTGTTCCAGCATCACGCGCATCTCCGCCACGGCGATCTGCTTCGTGGGATACATGCGGCGCTTCACCGGCGGCGTGCCCGGCTGCTCTCCGCGCAGGTAGCGGATGGTGAAGTCCAGCGTTGCCTGGGCGAGGCCCATATAGGTCGGCGTCAGCGTCATGAACATGTGCGGCCAGCGCGATGCCGCCTGGAAGTACAGGCCGGGCGGCATCAGCATCGCCTCCTCCGGCACCCACACGTCGCGGAAGACGAGGTTGCGCGACACGGTGCCGCGCATCCCCAGCGGGTCCCAATCACCTTCCACCGCAACGCCCGGCGTGCCCTTCGGCACGGCGAGGTAGAGCGTGTCGCGCCGTGACAGCTTCTCCTCACCATGCTGCTCGGTGCAGAGGATGCCGTAGTAATCCGCGTGGCCCGCGAGCGAAGCGAAGATCTTGCGGCCATTGATGCAGAAACCGCCGCCATCGCGCGTGGCGGTGGTGCCGAAGGCCACGGTCCCGGCCGCCGCCGCACCGCCTTCGCTGAAGGGCTGCGAGAACACCGCGCCCTCGCGCAGGATGCGGTCGTAATGCAGCGCGCGGCGGCTGCGATGCGTCGCGCGCGTCGCCTCGTCCATCTCCAGGTCGTCGGTCAGAAGACCGGTCCAGAGCGTCGAGCAGACATGCATGTTCCAGGTCAGCGCCGTTGCGCCGCAATAGCGGCCGAACTCCGCCGCCGCGAGGCAATAGGCGCGGAAATCGGCGCCCCATCCCCCCTCCTCGCGCGGGATGCAGATGCCGAGCCAACCTTCGCGCCGCATGTCCTCGTAATTGGCGACGGGAAACGAGGCCTCGCGGTCCCACTGCGCGGCGCGCGGCGCCAGGACGCGCTCGCCGAACTCACGCGCACGGGCGCAGAGATCGGCTTCGAAGGGCGAAAGGCGGAAGCCGCGCGGGTCGAAGATGGAAGCGTCCATGTCAGTCCCGAAAGTGTTCGCGCAGCGCCGCGGCCAGCGCCGCCGGCGCTTCGAGGTGCGGCATGTGTCCGGTCGGAAGCGTAACGAGGCGCGCGCCGGGGATGGCATCCGCCATGCGGCGCATGGTGCGCTCCGGCGCTGTGTTGTCCTGCGTCCCTGCGACCAGCAGCGTGGGCTCGGTGAGGCTTGGCAGCGCGTCGCGCCGGTCGAAGCTAGTGAGGCAGCGCAGCGTGGCGCGATAGGTGGCTTCCGGCACCTCGCCCATTGCCTGCGCCGCCGCTGCGCGCATCGTGGGCGTAGCCTCCGCGCCGAACAGCCCTTCCACCAGCTCCTCCGCGCATTCCGCCATGCTTCGTCCGGCATCGAGCGGGCCAAGACGTGCGCGCAGGAATTGCTCGGCGAAGCCGGGGTCGCGCCCGCCAAAGGCCGGAGTGGTGGCGATCAGCGCCAGGCGCCGCACGTGCGCGGGATGTCGCAGCGCCGCTTCCAGCGCGATCATCCCGCCCATGGAATGCCCGGCCAGATCGGCCTGCGCGATGCCGCGCGTGTCGAGGAAGGCGACCAGCGCATCGGCCAGCACGGCGAAATCCAGCACCGGCGGCAGTGCCGTGCCGCCATACCCCGGCTGATCCCAGGCGAGGAGCGGCAGCTCGCGAGCCACCTCCGCCCACAATCCCGCGCTGCCACCGATGCCGTGCAGGGCGACCAACGTCGTCATGCGACGAGGCGTCCCTCGCGCACCACCGCCTCGCCATCCAGCTCGATCGTGGTGTTGAACACGGGGATGTCGAAATGCCCTTCCGTGTGGCGCCCCGCGAATTCATTGGCGCCGGTGGAGAAGAGGAAGTTGCCGGCCACGGCGCGAAGCTCCGTCCCGTTGGTGTCCGACTTGTCGTGGAAGAGCAGCGCCTCGTAGCGCGCGCGCGGATTCATGCCCCAGCCGACATGCGACACGGCATAGGAGAGCGGATCGCCCCACGCTTCCAGATGGCGGCGCATCATCGCCGCATCGGCGCCCTCACCCTCGATGCGCGTGACGTGATCATCCTCGATGGTGAGCACGACCGGGCGTTCGAGGTAGCGCTTGAAGGACAGGTTCACGTCGCCCGCGTCGAGCACGAGGCGCCCGTTCACCGTGCCGGCACGAGGAAAGGCCACCACCACGCCGCCCGGCCAATGCGCCACCGTGCCCGGCCGGTCCGTCCAGCCCCAGACTCCGGCGACCGGCGCGCCGTCGGTGGCGATGTCGAGCGCGGTGCCGGCGGCAGAGGAGACGCGCATGCGCTGCGCCGCGCGCAGCCGCTTCACCGCCGCCTTCACCGGTACGTCGTCACCCTCCAGCGGCACCAGACGCTCCAGCGTTTCCGGGTGCTCGTTGCTCACCATCAGCACGCGCGTGCCGCCCTTCAGGATAGCGGGGAGTTCGGGCGCGTGCAGCACTCCCTCCACCGTCAGATCCACGAGGAACGTGCAGGCGCCGATGGCGGCCAGCGCGCCCGGATGCCCCGCAATGGCGCGCGAGGCGCCGGTGGAACGGACCGGGACGGGCGCGGCGGGGCGCGGGCTGGGCAGGGTCACGCGCACGGGGCGCGCGCCGAGGCGCTGCAGCGCCGCTTCCGCAAGCGCGACATTCACCGGGCGCGACAGGGATTCCGCCAGGACGGCCACGTTCTCCCCGGCGGCGACGCGGCACAGGCGGAACGCCTGCTCGAAGGCGTCCTGCCACCCCGCTTCCCAGCTTTCCATCGCGCCGCCCGCTCCCCCTGCCGCCGCGGGAGGTTAGCTTATGAAATTTCATGTGTCATGACGGCGACACTCATGCGTAGTTCACCGAATTGGAAGTGCTCGCAAATACCGCCAAGACGAAGCCTATGGACACCTTGCCCCGAGACCGCGACATGGACATCGCCCTAAACAACGAGGCGCCGCATACTTCTGTCGTTCCATCGGGCGAGGGTCGCTTCGTGGACGATTACCTTCTCTACCTGATGGCCCGCGCTTCGCATGCCATCTCGGCCGAGTTCCACGCGACGCTGCGCCGCGCGGGCATCCAGGTTCCGGTGTGGCGCGTCCTCGCCTCCCTGTCCGGCAGCACCACCGGCGAGACGGTGACCGGCCTTGCCGAGGCTTGCCTGCTCCAGCAGCCGACCATGACCAAGCTGCTCGACCGCATGGTGCGCGACGGGCTGGTGAAGCGCATGCCGGATGCGCGCGACCGCCGCGTGGTCCGCATCGCCATGACGCCGCGCGGCGAGGCGACGGTGCGCGACCTGCTGGTCTCGGCCAAGGCGCATGAGGCGGAACTCCTGTCCCGCTTCCCCGATATCGGCGCTAACCGGCTCAAGGAACTGCTCCGCAGCATGGCTGCCCGTCCGGCGCGTGGCCGCCGCCGCGAAGCCGCGTGAGGATTCCCCCGCCCGAGAAGCTCGGGCGCTGGGTGCTGGCCGCCCTGGTTCTGGCGGCCTTGGTCAACATCCTGGTTCTGATAACGCGCTGAGGCTCCGGCCCGGCGCGTTTCCCGTTGTGGGTGGCCGGAGGGTGCAATGCGGCTCCCGCGTCGCTATCTCCCTCCCGTGACCCAGTTCGAACCCGACTTCCTCAACCACGACCGGCCGGACGTGCCGAATCTCGTGGTTTCCGACGGCGTGAGCCCCTTCCACCTGCACCACAAGCCCGTTCGCGGGCGCCTGGTACGGCTCGGCCCGCTCGCCGACGCGATCCTGTCCCGCCGCGAGCAGCCGGAGCCGGTGCAGCGCCTGCTCGGCCAAGCGCTGGCGCTGACGGCCGGCCTCGCCTCCGCCCTGAAGTATCGTGGCTCCTTCTCGCTCCAGGCCAAGGGGGATGGGCCGGTGCCGCTGCTGATCGCCGACTGCACCGATGGCGGCGAGCTGCGCGGCCATGCCCGGGTGCTGGACGACAAGCTGGCCATGTATGGGCGCAACCCCTCGCCCCGCGCGCTGATGGGCAAGGGCTACCTCGCCTTCACCTGCGACCAGGGGCCGGAAATGGACCGCTACCAGGGCATCGTCGCCCTGGAGGGCCAGGACCTGACGGAGATGGCGGCGGGCTACTTCGCCTCCTCCGAGCAGTTGCGCACCCATCTGCACCTCGCGTGTGCGGAGGGGCCGGAGGGGTGGCGCGCCTCCGCCCTCATCATGGAGCGCGTGGCGGGCGAAGGCGGGCTGGCGCCCGGCATGAACGCCGCTGAGCAGGACGATGCCTGGGACACCGCCGTCACCCTGGCGCGCACCCTCACAGAGGAGGAGCTTCTGGACGATTCGCTGCCGCCCGGGCAGCTTCTCCACCGGCTCTTCGCGCTGGAGGGGCTCGCGCTCGATCAGACGCGGGCCCTTGCCTATGGCTGCCGCTGCTCGCGCTCGCGCCTTGCAGGGGTGCTGGAAGGCTTCCCGGCCGAGGATCTCGACGATATGGCCGAGGAGGGGCGCATCACCATGACTTGCGAGTTCTGCAACGTCCATTTCCGCTTCGAGCGCGACCAGGTGCAGGGACGCTGATGCGGCGGCGCGTTCTTCTCCTCGCCCTGCCGGCTGCCGCTTGCGCCTCCTCGCCGCCGCCGCGCGTCGAGGGGCCTCCGATCGGCTACAGCCACCTGACTCAGCTTCGGTTGGACGTCGCCTCGGTGGAGATTGACGGGCGCGACCCCCTGCCCGGCCCCGGCGACCTGGGGCGCGAGCTGAGCCCCAGCGCCACCGATGCGGTGCGGATCATGGGCCGCGACCGGCTTTCCGCCTTCGGGACGGAGAATCGCGCAGTGTTCAGCGTCCCGCGCGCGCAGATCACGCGCGACCGGCAGGGCGGGGGCGGTTTCCTGGGCGGCGGAGCGACCGAAAGGCTGGAGGCGCGCCTAGCCGCGCGGCTGGAGATCCAAGACCCGAATGGCCGCCGCCTGGGCTTCGCCGAGGCGGAAACCAGCCGCGTCCGCACCGGCGTGGAATCCAACCCCGCCGCGCGCCGCGCCGCCGCCGAGTCGCTGCTGCGCCAGGCGATGTTCGACCTGAACACGGAGTTCGAATTCCAGCTCCGCCGCTCGCTGCGTCCTTACCTGACCGAGGGGCCCGGACGCGGCCCTGCCCCTGGTGGTGGCGTGGAGCGGGAGGCGCTGCCCCCATCCTGAGTGGGGCGTCTTGAACACGGCGCGGATTCCGGCGGAAGCTTCCCTCACTGAAATGGAGGCTTCCCCATGGTCCTCGCCCGCCGCGCGTTGCTTGCCGCGCCGCTCTTGCTGCCCGCCGTCACGGCGCGGGCGCAGTCCTGGCAGCCGACGCGGCCGCTTCGGATGATCGTTCCCTTTGCCCCCGGCGGCTCCACTGATGTGGGCGGGCGCATCATCGCCGAGCGCATGTCGGAAACCCTGGGCCAGTCCGTGGTGGTGGAGAACCGCACCGGCGCCGGCGGTGCAGTTGGCATCGAGGCCGCGGCCCGCTCCCCCGCCGATGGGCACACACTGCTGGTCGCCACCAACGGCGCCTTCACCCTGGCGCCGCATCTCGGGCTGATGCGGCAGGTGGATGTTCGGCGCGACCTCGCCATGGTGTCGCTGATCTTCACCACGGACGTGATCGTGGTGGTCCACCCCTCCGTGCCCGCGCGCACGCTGCCGGAGTTCATCGCCCATGCGAAGGCCAATCCCGGGCGGCTTTCCTTCGCCACGTCGGGCGTGGGCACGGGGACGCATATCTTCACCGAGCTGTTCATGGCGGTGACGGGCACGCAGATGACGCACGTGCCCTATCGCGGCTCCGGCCAAGCGATGAGCGACCTGGTGAACGGGACGGTGCAGGTGATGCTGGACCAGCCCGCCTCCTCCATCGCGCAGGTGCGGCAGAACCTGATCCGCGTCCTCGCCACCAGCGGGCCGCGCCGCCTCTCCCTGCTGCCCGACACCCCGACCTTCACCGAGCTGGGCTATCCTGCGGCGACGGTGCAGTCCTGGGGCTCCATCGCTGTGCCTTCGGGCACGCCGCAAGCCGCCATCGAGCGCCTGGGCACGGCGGTGCGCGAGGCGGTGGCGCATCCGCAGGTGGTGCAGCGCATGGCCGGCGCCGGGCTGGACGCGGTTGGCTCCACCCCCGCCGAGATGGAGGCCTTCGTCGGCCGCGAGTATGAGCGCTGGGGCCAGGTGATCCGGGAGCGCAACATCCGCGTGGAAGGTTAGTCCAGGCGGCGCCAGCCCTCGAACACCGTCTCCCGCGCGATCAGCCCGTCCTGCATCTCAAAGACGTGCAGAAGGCGGATCTCGACGCGGGAGCCGACGGGAACCGGCGCGTTCACCATGCCGTCGCCGGTGAGGCGCAGGCGCACGATGCAGTCATCCACCACGCGCGTCTCCGTGGCGAAGCGGTCGAGCGGCGCGATCTCGACCTCGGCCATGGAGGCGAACATGCGGCGGTAATTGGCCTCGATCTCCGCGAGGCTCGACAGGCGCAGGCCGCGCCCCGGCACCTCCAGCACGATTTCCGGCGCGTAGAGCGCCATGATGGAAGCGGGGTCCTCCGCCTCGCCGCGCATATGCGCGTCCACGGTGGCGAGGTTGCGCGCGATGAGGTCGGGCTGGATGGCGGCGTGGTGGGTCATGGCGCTTCCTTTCGTCAAATTGCCTGACTAAACTAGGCAGAACACCTGACTTCCTGTCAAGAAACGAAATGACAGTCGAACGACACCCCACCGAGGCGCGCCGCAGCCTTGGCTGGCTGCTCCGCCTGCCCTACGCGCAGCTGAGCGAGCGCGTCTATGGCGGCCTTGCCGCGCGCGGTTTTCCGGATATCCGCACCGCGCACGGCGCGGTGTTCCGTCACATCCTCCCCTCCGGCTCCCGCCTCACCGAACTCGCTGAGGCAGCGGGGATGACCAAGCAGGGCATGGCCTATCTGGTGGAGGGGCTGACCGGGGCCGGCTACCTGGAGTCGCGGCCTGACCCGGCGGATGGCCGCGCCCGCCGCATCCACCTGACGCGGCGCGGCCAGGCGGTGATGGAGGCATTGCTGGAATTGAGCGAGGAGGCGGAGGAGGAGTTCGGCCGCCGCATCGGCGCCGCCAAGCTGGCCCGGCTGCGCACCTTGCTGGAGGAACTGGCCGAGGAGCTGTCGCCGGCTAAGGGCTGAGCAGCACCGCCACGGCCAACCCGGCCAGCACCGGCAGCAGCAGCCCGCCGCGCCAGAACAGCACGGCCACCGCCGCCCCCATCCCACCCAGCCGTGCCGCGATGGGAAGCGTCGCCAGCGCACCGGACGGCATCAGCAGCGCCGAGGCCACAAAGGCCGCCAGCGTCGCCATCGCCACGGAGGAGGCCCATCGGATGAAGGGATGCTCCGCCCCCATCCGCCCAGCCATCGCCAGCCCGGCGGCGCGCAGCGCCACACAGGCGCCGATGAGCAGCAGGAGTTCAGTCACGGCGGCGCGCCGACAGGGCGAAGGCGACGCTGCCGCCCACCAGCCCGGCCGCCAGCAATCCGAGGCTCGCGGGGAGGACCAGCGCCAGCGGCGTCGCCAGCAGGCCGCAGGCAACGGAAAGCCGCGCCGGATGGACCCGCGCCGCATCGGCGACGATCAGGCCGAAATAGATCGGGTTGGTCAGCAGCAGCACCGCCAGCACCGGACCGGGCAGCCGCCCCGCCAGTAGGAACCCGGCCAGGGCGGAGAGTCCCGCCACGATCCAGGAGGTGAGGGCGAAGCCGAGGAACCAGCGCAGCCGGTCGGTGGGCGGGGTGTGGGGTAGGCGCCGCATCGCCATGGCCCAGGGCGTCACCGCGATGAAGGGCAGGGACAGCCAGCGCCCCCCTCCCCGGCCGAGCCAGGGCGAGAGCGATACCGCCATGGGCAGGAAGCGCGCATTCGCCGCCACCGCCGCCGCCACGCCGCCCCCGCCGAGCAGGATCATCTGCCCCGGCATGCCATAGACCCCCAGCGCGGCGAGCAGGGTCCAGCCCAGCGACAGCCCCGCCGCGGCGGCCGCCGTCCCGAAGGCCAGGAAGGTCGCCGCCATGGCAAGGGCGGGGGCGCCCAGCGCCTCGCGGCAGGCGCGGGCGAAGGGGCCGGTCCCACTCAAGGGAATTTGGCCTCCAGCAGCGCCAGCAGGGCATGTACCCGCTCGGAAGGGAGGTCGCGGATGCGGCGGGCCAGCTCGTTCGCGAGCCGCGTCGCCTCGGGGCTCAGCCCCGCCGTGTCCACCACCACGCGCGGGTGCGACAGCCGCGCCAGGGAGACGAGTTCTTCCGCCTCGTCCCAGATCAGGCCGAAATGTTCGTTCACCTGGTGCACCAAGCCAGGCGAAGGCCGGCCGCGCCGCCCGTGCTCCAGCGCCGAGAGATAGGCGGGCGAAACCTGAAGCGCCGCCGCCAGCTCCGTCAGGGTGATGCCGCGCGCCTCCCGCAGTTCCCGCAGCTTGCGGCCGAAGGGGGTCACGGCGCGTCGCTTCGCGTCTGGATCATGTACGTGGGCGGCGCAGCAGGAGATGCACAGCCCCGGCATTGGCGCGGTGCGGATGCGCCGCGCCGAGCACGAGGCCGCGCAGCCCCGGCGCATTCAGCCAATGCGGCAATTCCCGCCGCAGCACGCCCCCTTCCGGCGTGGAACCCTTGCCGGTGACGATGCACACGCAGCGCACACCGTCCGCCAGCGCGGAATGGAGAAAGGAGGAGACGGCGCCATGCGCGGCGGCGGCCGTCATGCCGTGCAGATCCAGCTTGCGCTCGGGCCGCAGCTTGCCACGCCGCAGGTCGCGCCAGCGCCGCGCATCCAGGCCGGGCGGCGGGGCGCCGACCGCCACTTCCGGCGGGGGTAGGCGCGGCTTCAGCGGCGGAGGCGCGGCAGGACGCGGCGGCGGCGTGATCGTGACGGCGGGCGCGGCCGGGGGCGGCGGGACGGCACGGCCGGGCAGCGCGCGTACGCGCTGGGCATAGGCCGCCCAGACCGCGCGGTCCTCCTCCGTCAACTCGCCCCGGCGACGACGCATCAATCGCCCGGGCTGGCGGGCTCGCCCGGCTCCGCGATGGGATGGCGCGCCGGCTCGGGGCGCAAATCCGGCGCGGCCGCCACCGCCTCCGGCATGGCCGCCAGGTCGTCATCCAGCAGGATGACATGCAGGCGGCGCGGCCCGTGCGCGCCCAGTTCCAGCGTCTGCTCAATGTCGGCGGAGCGCGAAGGACCGGTGACCAGCATGACGTTGCGCGGCATGAAGCCGCCGGTCAGCGGGTCCACCCGCTCGGCGCGCAGGAGATCCCACGCCTCCTCATAGGCGCCGACGATGCGCGAGGCGCGCAGGAACACCATCGCCGTGTCGGGCAGCAGGTTCAGCGTGGTCGGGCGCTCGCCGGCGACGGGCAGCATCAGCGTCCCTGTCTCGGCAATCGCGGCGAAGCCGTGCTGCAGGCTGGCCTGGTCGCTGGCCGCGCCTTTCCGCGCCTCGAATTCCAGCAGCGGACGGTCGCTCCAGTCGATGCCCTGAAGTTCCGGGTGCGGCGCCATGGCGAAGCGCGGTGGCAGGTTATGCGCCGCGAGGTAGTCGGACACGGCGGCAGGCACGGCGGCGAGGTCCGGCACACGCTCCACCGTGCCGAACTCCTTCTCCACGTTGCGGATGAACAGCGCCACCTGACCGGCGCGGTCCAGCCGCGAGCGCGCGGGGATGAGGTGGCGCGGATGTGCCGCCATGCGGGCGCGCAGCATCGCCTTCTGGTCCTCCGGCAGCGGGCCGCGCTTCAGCCCGCGCCGGATGGTGCCGAGGATGGCGTCGCGGCTCATGGGCGCGCTCCCCGCTGGCGGCGCTTGTATTGCGCCATGAAGGTGCCGCCCTGCGGCACGGGCAGGTCGCGCCCCGCCGTCCAGCCGCCGGCCAGCGGCAGCGAACGGAAGCTGCCCTTGCCGCGCCCGAGCAGCCCCAGCGCCCCGGTCGCGGCGCGCGTCGCCATCCGATAGAGCGCGGGCCGCTTCGCGAACCACCCCCAGATGCCAAGATTGGCGCGGATGGTCGAAGGCGTCAGGTGGCGCTCGAACTCGCGCTCCCGCCAATGGCGCATCAGCTTGGGCAGCGGGATCTTCACCGGGCAGACGCTCTCGCACCGGCCGCAGAAGGTCGAGGCGTTGGGCAGGTGCCCCGCCTTGTCCACGCCGATCAGCGTCGGCGTCAGCACCGAGCCCATCGGGCCGGGATACACCCACCCATAGGCATGCCCGCCCACCACGCCATAGACCGGGCAGTGATTCATGCAGGCCGAGCAGCGGATGCAGCGCAGCATGTCCTGGAAGTCCGTGCCGACCATGTTGGAGCGCCCGGCATCCACCAGGATGACATGGTACTCCTCGGGCCCGTCCAGGTCGCCCTCGCGCCGCACGCCGGTCGAGAAGGTGGTGTAGACGGAGAAATCCTGCCCCGTGGCGGAGCGCGCGAGCAGGCGCAGTAGGGAAGTGCAATCCTCCAGCGTCGGGACGATCTTCTCGATGCTGGCGAGGACGATGTGGACGCGCGGCAGGGTCTGCGTCAGGTCGCCATTGCCCTCATTGGTGACGATGACGCTGCTGCCCGTCTCGGCGACCAGGAAGTTGGCGCCGGTGATGCCCACGTCGGCGATGAGGAACTTGTTGCGCAGCTTGGCGCGCGCCTCGGTGAGGATGTCGCGCCGCTCGTGGAAGACGCGGTCCTTCGGCAGGTCGGTGTGCGAGGCGCGGAAGCTTTCCTCCCAATCCTCGCGGTTCAGATGGAAGGCCGGACCGATGATGTGGGAGGGCGGCTCATTGCGAAGCTGCAGGATGTATTCGCCCAGGTCGGTCTCGACTGGCTGGATGCCGTGCGCCTCCAGGTGCTCGTTGATCCCGAGTTCCTCGGAGATCATGGACTTGCCCTTGGTGACGGTGCGTGCCCCGGCGCGGCGGCAGATTTCCAGCACGGCGCGGCGGGCATCGTCAGCAGTGTGGCACCAATGCACGTGCCCGCCCGCCCCCTGCACCTTCGCCTCGTATTCCTCCAGGTAGAAATCCAGGTGCTGGAGGGTGTGGTTCTTGATGTCGCGCCCGATGTCGCGCAGCCGCTCGAACTCCGGCAGGCCGGCGACGGCAGCGCCGCGCTTGTTCAGGAAGCCGCCCTTGGCGCGGTCGAGCGCCTTCTGGAGGCTGGGATCCTCCAGCGCGCGGGCAGCGTTGTCCTTGAAGGCGGGGGAGGTGGCGAGCACGGGGCAGCGTTTCCCGGAAAGGGGTGGCCCGCCAGCATAGCGCAAGCGGCGTCCGCGCGGAACGCGCCACGCTCGACGGAAGCCGGACGCGCTGGCAGGCTTCCCGCATGGAAGAGGATTGGCGCCGGCTGAACCGGGCGAACTGGGACGAGCGCACGGCGCTGCACCTGGGACCACGCGGCTACGACCTGTCCACGCACCGGGCGGGAAGCGGGCGGCTCGACCCTATCGTCGAAGCGATGCTGCCGCCGCTGGAGGGGCTGCGCCTCCTCCACCTGCAATGCCACATCGGCGATGACAGCCTGGCCCTGCTCCAGCGCGGCGCGAAGGAGGTGACGGGGGTGGATTGGAGCCCGCCCGCCATCGCCGCCGCCCGCGCCCTGGCCGACGAGACGGGCGCGGCGGCGCTGCGCTTCGTCGAGAGCGACGTCCTCGCCGCGCCGGAAGCGATGCCGGGGGAGGAGGCCAGCTTCGACCTCATCTTCACCTCCTGGGGGACGATTGGCTGGCTGCCCGACATCCGCCGCTGGGCACGGGTGGTGGCGCATTTCCTGCGGCCCGGCGGGCGCCTCCTCTTCGCCGATGGGCATCCCGTCGCCGCCGTGTTCGATGGCTGGTCCCCGCCCGGAGACCCGGAGGGAAAGCCCGGCTGGCTCGTCCCCTATTTCGAGCGCAAGGGCCGCGTCTTCGAGGATGCGGTGGATTACTGCGACCCCTCCGTGCCCATCCGCAACAGCCGGACAGTGGCATGGCTGCACCCGCTGGGCGACGTGCTGGACGCGCTGCACGAGGCCGGGCTGCGGCTGGAGCGGCTGCGCGAGCATGACCGCCTCCCCTGGGCCTTCTTCCCTGGCCTGGTGCGCGGGGCGGACGGGCTCTGGACCTGGCCCTCGCAGCCCTGGCTGCCCCTGTCCTACAGCCTCGTCGCGATCAAGGGCTGACGCGCCGTCCGGTCGGGAGGGCGCAGCCTCAGAACCTCACCCGCAACCCGCCCGAGACCGTCTGCGCCGTCAGGTTGCTCCGCCATTCCGAGGCGTAGTCCAGGAAGAGCGAGACGCCCGGCCGCAGCGCCAGGCTGGCGCCCGCGCCCAGCAGCGCCGCGTCGCGGCCCAGCCGGGTGGACGTGGCCTGGAAGCCCGCATCCGGCGCACCGAGCAGCGCCGCGCGCGTCGTGGCCGAGGCATCGGCGAATTCATGCGCCCAGCCCACGCGCAGCGCCGGCGTGACGGACATCCCGCCCCAGGGCAGGTCGAAGCGCCGGGCGGCGGTCACCCCGAGCACGCTGCGGAAGGAAAGCATGTCGCCCCCCTGGACACGCAGCCCCAGGCTGCCCGCGCCCGTCTCGGTCACGCCCGCGCGGCTCACGCGGTCGATGCGCAGGGCGAGGCTGGGCTCGATCTGCCAACCCGCGGCCTCCGCCGCGATGCCTGCCCGCACCCCGCCCCCAAGGGAGCCGCCCTCCGCCGATCCGCGTGCCTGACGGCCAAAGGCGGCGAGGCCGCGCTGCGACACGTCCCGCGCCCAGCCGCCGCCCGCGTCGCCCTCGACGAAGACGCCGCTTGATCCCGTCCAGCCGCCGTAAAGGGCGAGGTTCAGCGCCTCTCCCTCGATGCGGGCGCCCGAGCGGGTGGTGACCACGCCGGAGGTGTAGCCGAGCGCGACGCCCGCCCGCGCCCCGGCGCCGAGCCGGATCTCGGTGCCCGCCGCAACCCCGCCGAGCCCCGCCGTGAAGCCCGGCGCACCGTCGCGCCCGGCGCGCAGCATCGGCTGGCCCAGGGCGCGGAACCACGCGGCGCGGTCGGAAGCCAGCGCGACGCCTTGCGCGCCCCGTGCCTCGCGGCCCCCGCGCGCGAGGGCCAGCTGCTCAGATAGCCCCGCCGTGAAGGCCTGCCGGGCAGAAAGCCGCGCCGCCAAGCCATCGCCCCAGGAGGTGCCGGCCAACGCCTCCAGCGTCGCCGGCAGGGCGGAGGGGGCCAGGGCATAGAGCGGGCCGAAGACCGCGGCG
Organism: Sabulicella rubraurantiaca; assembly: GCF_017355885.1. Taxonomy (GTDB): domain Bacteria; phylum Pseudomonadota; class Alphaproteobacteria; order Acetobacterales; family Acetobacteraceae; genus Roseococcus; species Roseococcus rubraurantiacus. The sequence goes on along the minus strand of NZ_JAFEUU010000009.1, from coordinate 70,669 downwards.
GCCTCGCCGGACAGGCGCGGGCCGGCCGCGGGGCGGAAGGCATCCAGGGTCGCGCCCACTGCCATCTGGTTGGGCGTCTGCGGCAGGCCCGCGTCGCGCAGCGCGGCATAGGCGGCCGGGGTGGTCATGAGGGTGACGGAGTTTGCGCCGTAGAGCAGGTCGAAGCGCGTACCCGCCGTGCCGGCAGAAGGCTGCGCCACGGCGGCGAACTGGCCCGACACGCCGCCATCGGCCTGCACGAAGGTGAAGCCCTGGCCGAGAACGGGGGTGAAGCTGTTCGTCGCGCCGGACAGGCCACGCAGGACGGGGGCAACGGTGCCGGCAGCGGCGAAGCTTCCGCCCTGCACCACGACGCGGTCGAACTGGCCCGGGCCGTTCCCCGTGCCGGTGCCGTCCACCTCCACCGCGAGGACGGAGCCGGGCAGCATCGTGACCGGCGCCGTGAAGACCAGCGTTCCAGGCGAATTGCCCGGATCCAGTGTCCCCGCGACCGCAGTCGGCGCATTCACCGTGCCGGTGCCGCCCAGCGTCGCGCCGGGCGCGACGAGCAGGGCCGGGGCGGTCAGGCTGCCCGAGACGGAGAGACGTCCGCCACCCAGCGTCACCGGGCCAGCGGAAACGGCATCGCCCCCGTGATCCAGCCTCCCGTCGCCGAGTACGGAGATGGCGCCGTCATGGGTGAAGGCACCGCGCAGGGCGATGACATAGCCGCCCGTGGTGTCGAAGGCGCCGCCCGACACGCTGACGGGACGGAGGATGTTCAGGTTGGCCAGGGCCCTGAGCGTTCCACCCTGCAGCGCTAGAGGGGCACCGGCTGCGCCGAGCGAGAGGTCGGAGGCGGTGGCCAGCACCGCGCCCCCGCGCACCAGCGTGCCGCCCGCCTGAGTATTGGTGCCGCTCAGCGTCACCTGACCCGGCCCGCTGACCGTCAGCTGCCCCGGCCCCGAGAGATTGCCGGTCAGCGCGACGCTCTGCCTGCCCGGCTGCACCGTGCCGCCCCCGGCAGTGAGGTTCACGGGATTGGGCAGGGTGAAGCCGCCCGCGCCGATCAGCCGCCCGCCATCCAGCGTCAGCGCGCCCGAGCCGAGCTCGTTCCCCACGCCGATGGCGAGGCCGGTGCCCGCGCCGACCGTGGTTCCGCCCGTGTAGGCCCCCCGCCCGGCCAAGTTAAAGGTGCCGCCGCCCGAGAGCGTCAGCGAATGGGCACCGGTGATGCCGCCCGTCAGCGCCGCCGTGCCGGGGGTGGCGAGCGCCGTGTCGGCCACCAGCACCGTCGGCAAGCTGGACAGGAACAGGCTCGGAAGCTGCCAGGATCCCTGAAGGACGAGGCCGGGGGCGACGTGCCCCTCGGTCGCGCCCGCGGCGCGGCGATAGCCGACGAAGCCGTTGCCGCTGTCGTAGATGATGTCGAAGGCCTTGAGCGCGTAGCGCCCCGTGTTCACGAAGGGGGTGGTGCCGTGCGGAATGATGACGCTGCTGGGCTCAAGGGCCGAGCCACCGCCCACCATGAATCCGTAGGAGGCGAGGCCCGCCGCCTCCAGCCCGGGCAGCGACACGGTGACGCGCGTGCCCGCGGGCACGGTCTGCCCCGCGGCGAGGCCGGTGCCCGCGCCAGGCACCAGGAACATCTCGTTCACGCCGGTATCCACCAGCGAGTTCCCCTGGCCTCGGACGCCGTTGACGACGGTGCCGCCGGAGGCGGGCATCCACTCGCCGGGGATGGCGGGGTTGGGCAGCAGCCGCGCGAAGGCGGCGCCGGCCGTGTCGGCGGCGGTCAGGCCCAGCGTAACCCCGCCCCGCGTCACGACATAACCGGGGACATAGTTGGCGCCAGGCGTCACCGCCTCCAGCCCGCTGGCGCCGCGCATCTGGACGATGTTGATCAGGGCGTTGTTGCGCGGGCGGGAATCCTGCTGCTCGTCCGCCTCGCGCGCGAAGCCGACGCCCATCATGGAGACACCGCTGGGGCTGGTGGTGGGGGTGCATTCGCGCGCGTTGGTCAGGCAGGTGATCTGGGTCACCTGCAGCACCGGCACCTCGGCCACGGCGGCCACGCCTTGCGCGTCGTGGATGTTCACGCGCGTCAGGTACCAAGTGCCGTGATTCACGCGGCCGGAACTCGTGTAGGTCAGCTGGCCAGGGCCGATCGCCATGTCGCCCGCCTGCGGCTGGTAGTTGTCCGGCGAGGCGACGATGCCCATGGAGCCCGTATCCATGGTGAAGGCCAGGGTGCCCGGCGTGAAGGAACCGCCCGACAAGCCGCTGAAGGAAAGCTGGAGCGAGGGCGAATGCGTCAGCGACCCGTTCGTCCCGGCATTGTGATACGGGACGAAGACGCTGGCGGCGCTGCCGTCATACAGGTTCCAGCCCTGCGCGGAGGCGGCGGAGGCTGCACAGGCGAAGGCGAGGGCGAAGGGCGGGACGCGTTGGCGCATCGGAGAATCCAGGCAGGGAGCTTTAAGACCCCCTAGCCGCGCGTCCCGGCATCCATAAGACGGAGTTCTACGGATTCCCCTTCTGGGCGGGTGTTCCAACCTCCGCCCGCTTGGGTCTAGAGTCGCGCCAGCCGCCAAGGATCTGCCCGATGAACGAGATCTCGATCCCTCGCCCGAACGACCTCGACGCGTTCTGGATGCCCTTCAGCGACAACAAGTATTTCAAGGGCACGCCGCGCCTGCTCGCCCGCGCCGAGGGCATGCACTACTTCACCCCCGAGGGGCGCGAGGTGTTGGACGGCACAGCCGGGCTGTGGTGCTGCAATGCCGGCCACGGGCGGCGCGAGATCACCGAGGCGATCCAGAAGCAGGCCGCCATCCTGGACTTCGCACCGACCTTCCAGCTCGGCCATCCCATCGCCTTCGAGGCCGCATCGCGCGTGGCGGACCTGACGCCGGCCGGACTCGACCGCGTCTTCTTTACCAATTCGGGCAGCGAGAGCGCCGACACGGCTCTGAAGATCGCCCTCGCCTACCAGAAGGCCATCGGCCACGCGCAGCGCGTGCGCCTCGTGGGGCGGGAGCGCGGCTATCACGGCGTCGGCTTCGGCGGCATGTCGGTGGGCGGCATCGGCCCGAACCGCAAGCAGTTCGGCGCCATGTTGCCCTATGTGGACCACCTTTCCGCCACCCACCTGCCCGACCGCAACGCCTTCGCGAAGGGCCAGCCCGAGCACGGCGCCTTCCTGGCCGAGGAGGTGGAGAAGCTGGTGGCGCTGCACGGCGACACCATCGCCGCGGTGATGGTGGAGCCCGTCGCCGGCTCGACCGGCGTGCTGGTGCCGCCGGTCGGCTACCTCGAGAAGCTGCGCGAGCTTTGCACCAAGCACGGCATCCTCCTGATCTTCGACGAGGTGATCACGGGCTTCGGCCGCATCGGCAGCCATTTCGGCTCCGAGCGTCTCGGCGTGACGCCGGACATCATCACCATGGCCAAGGGGCTGACCAACGCCGCCGTGCCGATGGGCGCCGTGGCGGTGAAGAACGAGATCCACGACGCCATCGTGACCGGCGTCGCCGGCGGCATCGAGTTCTTCCACGGCTACACCTATTCCGGCCACCCGCTGGCCTCGGCCGCCGCCATCGCCGCCATGGAGATCCATGTACGCGAGGATCTGCCCGGCCGCGTCCGCGCCATCGAGCCCTATTGGGAGGAAGCGGCCCACTCGCTGCGCGCCGCGCCCGGCGTCATCGACATCCGCAATCACGGGCTGATCGCAGGGATCGAGCTGCAATCCACCGCCGGCAAGCCGGGCGACCGCGCCATGCGCGTGTTCCGCCGCTGCTTCGACGATGGTCTGCTGGTGCGGGTGACGGGCGACATCGTCGCGCTCTCGCCGCCGCTCATCATCGAGAAGTCGCACGTGGACCGCATCGTCACCACGCTGGGCGACGCGATCCACAAGGAAGCCGCGTAGCGGCTTTCTTGTAGTTTTTCTGTCCTCAGGCGCCGGGCGCGGCCTCCGGCCGCTTGGCTTTCGCCGCGCCTCGGCTGCGCCGGTTGGGTGGTCAGTCTGGCGGCGCCGGCCGCTGTGCGGCCGGATGGAGGCCGGCAGGCAATGAGGTGACGCTGGCGGGGTTCCGCCAGCGCCTTTCTTGTCAGTCCAGCGAGGCGCCCGAGGCTTCGACGAGGCCCTGCCAGACGCGTTCCTGCGCGCGCAGGTATTCGCCGAAGGCGGCCGGGGTCTCGTCCCACACCGGCGTGAAGCCCAGCGGCTCCAGCCGCCCCTTGTAGTCCTCGGAGCGGACCACCTGCACCAGCGCCTCGTGCAGGCGCTGGATCGCGGGGGCGGGCGTGCGGGCTGGGACAGAGACCGAGTACCAGGACTGCATGTCGATGTTGGAGTTGGGCAGCACTTCCTTCATGCCGGGCACATCGCGCAGCTCGGGCACGTAGGTGACGCGCTCGGCGCTGCCCACGGCCAGCGGGCGGAAGCGGCCCGAGCGGACATGCGGCATCAGCGCCGGGATGACGTCGAACATCATGTCGATCGTGCCAGCCAGCAGGTCGGTGATGGCCGGGCCGCCGCCCCGATACGGAATGTGGCTGATATCCATTCCCGCCGCGCGATTGATGGAAGAGAGCGTCAGATGGCTCACCGTGCCGGTGCCCGAGGAACCCATGCTGATCCGTCCCGGTGCGGCCTTCGCAGCCGCGACGAGGTCGGCGAAGCTTCGCCAGGGCCGGTCGGCATTCACCACCAGCAGCACCGTCCCGGTCGAGACGCGCGTGACGGGCGCCAGGTCGCGCATCGGGTCGAAGGGCATGGAACGGCGGTACAGGAACTTGTTCGCCGCCAGGATGCTGGCATTGCCGAGCAGGATGGTGTGCCCATCCGCCTCGGCCTTGGCGACGGCATCGGCACCGATATTGCCGCCCGCGCCGCCACGGTTGTCCACCACGATGGTCTGGCCGAGGATGGGCTGCAGCCGCTCGGCGAGGAGGCGCCCGGTGATGTCGACCGCGCCGCCGGCTGCGAATGGCACGATCATCCGCAGGGTTCGGTTCGGGTAGTTGGTCTGGGCGGAGGCGAGGCTCGGCATGGCCAGGAGGGCCGCCGCACCCATCATCTGGCGCCGTGTCGTGCTCATGAACAACTCTCCTCGAGACTGGAACCTATGGCGGCGGCACGGATGCCACGGCAGGCCGGGGCCGTGAAGCATGACGGGCGCTTCATCTGGCCCGGCCATGTCTGGCACGGCCCCAAAAAGCGGCGTCCTGCCCCTGTCCCTGGCAATCGTGGACCGGTCCTTGCCTCAGCCGCTCTTGCCCACCTGGTCCTTCATGGCGCCGTCGGTTTCGCCGCTGACGCTGGAGCCGGCGCTGGTCCCCTCGCCCTTGCCGGAGGCGGCACGATCGGGGTGCTTGCGAGTCTTCTCCGCCGCGAGGTCAGGGGTGGTGGAACGCGTGTCCATCTCGCCGTCCGTGGTCTTGGCCGAGCCACTCGGCTTGTTCTGCCCGCCGCCCATGGTCAGTGCGCCGTGGGCTTGCTGCGGCCGGAGCCGGATTTCTTGCCACCGCCATCCTGCTTGTTGACGGTCGCCCAGGCCCGGGACTCGGCTTCCTTCTCCGAAACACCGCGCGCCTCGTAGCCTTCGGCGATATGCTCGGCCTTGCGCTTCTGCTTGTCGGTGTATTTGTCCTTGGAACCCTGTGTCATGGGAGCCTCCTCGTCGCTTCGCAGGGGCAACGTCCCGGGTGGGCGGGGGTTTTGCCTCCCACCGGGCACGGTCCATATAGGGCAAAAGCCTGACGGAGTTTCCTTCCCATGGTGCAGAACCCTTCCGAACCCGTGCCCGTGACCGTGCTCACCGGCTATCTCGGCGCGGGCAAGACGACGCTGCTGAACCGCATCCTCACCGAGAACCACGGCAAGAAATACGCCGTGGTGATCAACGAGTTCGGCGAACTCGGCGTGGACAACGACCTCGTGGTGGATGCCGACGAGGAAGTGTTCGAGATGAACAATGGCTGTATCTGCTGCACGGTGCGCGGTGACCTGATCCGCATCCTGTCCGGTCTGATGAAGCGGCGCGGCAAGTTCGACGGCATCATCGTCGAGACGACGGGCCTCGCGGACCCCGCCCCCGTCGCCCAGACCTTCTTCGTGGATGAGGACGTGAAGCGGGCCACCAAGCTCGATTCCATCGTCACCGTGGTGGATGCCAAGCACCTCGCCGCGCGGCTGGAGGACAGCAAGGAGGCGGAGGAGCAGATCGCCTTCGCCGACCTCATCGTCCTGAACAAGATGGACCTGGTGAGCGAGGAGGAGGCGGCCTTGGTCGAGCGCCGCATCCGCGGCATCAACCCCTATGCCGAGATCCGCCGCGCCACCAAGAGCGACGTGCCGGTGAACGAGGTGATCGGCCGCGACAGCTTCTCGCTGGAGCGCATCCTGAGCCGCGAGCCCGAGTTCCTGTCCGGCGAGGACGAGCACGAGCACGACAGCGAGGTCAACAGCGTCTCCTTCGAGGTGTCGCGCCCCATCGACCCAGAGAAGTTCAACTCCTGGATGAGCGACCTCCTCGCCGCCAAGGGGCAGGACCTGCTGCGGACCAAGGGCATTCTCGCCTATCCCGGCGATGACCGCCGCTTCGCCTTCCAAGCGGTGCACATGATCGCCGATGGCGACTTCATCGGCCCCTGGAAGGAGGGCGAGGAGCGCCGCTCCAAGATCGTCTTCATCGGGCGCGACCTGAACCGCCCCGTGCTGCGCCGCGGCTTCGAGGCCTGCCAGGTGCCGGCGTGAGCACGACCGCCCCGGCGCCCGAGTTCCTGATCGCCAGCCGCGGCACCAGCGCCGATCTGGGCGCCTGGGTGGTGGGCCTCGCCTTCGGGCGCGATGGACGCGGCCTTTTCGCGGGGCTGGGGGATGGCACGGTCCGCATCGCCCAGCCCGGCGCCGAGTGGCGCGTGGTGGAGGCGCATGACGGCGCGGTGCTGTCCCTTTGCGCCGATGCGAAGGATGGCGCGCTGTCCGGCGGCGACGACGGGCGCCTGATGCGCGTGCCCTTCGAGGGCGCGGCGGAGGAGGTAGCGCGCTACGGCTCCAAGTGGATCGAGCACGTCGCCGCCCACGAATCCGGGCTGCGCGCCTGTGCCGTCGGCAAGGCCGTGCACGTGCTGGACGCGAAGGGCACGGCGCTGAAGTCGCTCGCCCATCCTTCCTCGGTGGGCGGAGTCGCCTTCGACACCAAGGGCAAGCGCGTCGCCGCCTCCCACTACAACGGCGCCTCGCTCTGGTTTGTCGGCGCGAAGGAGGACAAGCCGCGCGTGCTGGAGTGGAAGGGCAGCCACCACGCCATCACCCTCAGCCCCGATGGCACGCATGTCGTTACCGCGATGCAGGAGGCGGCGCTGCATGGCTGGCGCCTCGCCGACGGGCAGCACATGCGGATGTCCGGCTATCCTGCCAAGACCCATTCGCTGTCCTTCACCGCGCGCGGCAAGTGGCTGGCGACCAGCGGGGCGGAGGCGGTGGTGCTTTGGCCCTTCTTCGGCGGCGGGCCGATGGGCAAGGCGCCGACTGAACTCGCGGGTGGGGACGGGGTGATTTGCACCCGCGTCGCCTGCCACCCGCAGCACGAGATGGTGGCGGCAGGTTTCGAGGACGGGCTCGTGCTGCTCACCGACATCGGCTCCGGCCGGGTGCTGCCCATCGCGCCGCCGGGCGGCGGCGGCGTGTCCGCCCTGGTGTGGAACGCCTCCGGCACGCTGCTCGCCTTCGGGACGGAGGAAGGGCGCTGCGGGATCGTGGATCTCAGCAAGCGATGATGCTGGAAACAAAGCAGGTGCGAATGCCGGCGCTCGGCCTCGGCACCTGGCCGATGCGCGGGGCGGATTGCGAGGCGGCGGTGGAATCCGCCCTCGCCCTCGGATATCGCCACCTCGACACCGCCGAGATGTACGGCAATGAGCGCGAGGTCGGCACCGCCCTCCGGCGCGGCGGAGTTCCGCGCGAGGAGGTCTTCGTCACCACCAAGATCTGGTGGGACCGCACCACCGGCCCCGCCCTGCGCACCGCCGCCCTGGCCTCGCTGGAGCGGCTGGGGCTGGACCATGTGGATTTGCTGCTGATCCACTGGCCCTCGCCGCAGATGGACCTCCCTTCCCTGCTGGAAGCGCTGGCGCGGCTGCGGGAGGAAGGGCGCGCCGGTGCGGTGGGCGTGTCCAACTTCCCCGCCGGGATGCTGCGCCGGGCCCTCGACCTTCGCATCACCCCCCTCGCCTGCGTCCAGGTCGAGCATCACGTCATGCTGGACCAGTCGCGCCTGCTAGCGGTGACGGACGAGGCGGGGATGGTGTTGTCCTCCTACACGCCGCTTGGGAAGGGCGATTTGCTGGACCACTCAGCGCTGCGCAAGGTGGCGGCGAAGCACGGCGCCACGCCGGCCCAGGTGGCGCTGGCCGCCATCCTGTCGCGTGGGCGCGTCGCCGCCATCCCCAAGGCCCAGGGCAGGGAGCGTCAGCGCGAGAATCTGGGCGCGCTCGGCCTGCGCCTCGATGAAGAGGACCGTGCAACCCTCGCCGCGCTTCCGCAGAATCGCCGCTTCGTCCAGCCGGATTTCGCGCCCGACTGGAAAGCGTGAAACGGTTCCCTCCCTCGCGTGTTCGCCAGCCGGAATGGAGAACAGCGAGGAGCCCATACCCATGCCCGCGACGGACGAAGACGGCGAGGTGGATCTGGGCGTCAGCCTGGAGGTGATCGCGACGGTCGTGGACCTCGCCAACGCCGTGCAATCCCCCGAGGAAGGCACGCTGGGCGATGGCGACGAGGATGAGGAACTGGACGACGAGAGCGAGTCGGACGACCTCGACGACGAGGACGTCACGCTCGACGTGCTGACGGAGTATATCGACGAGCTGAACGAAGACCAGCAGGCCTCGCTCATCGCCCTGGCCTGGATCGGGCGCGGCGACTACGACGCGGAATCCTGGGACGAAGCGCTGAAGCTCGCTTATGAGCGCAATGCGGCCGGCACGGCGGCGCAGTACCTCGTGGACATGCAGGGGCTGGGCGACCTCCTCGCCGAAGGCGTCGCCGCCTTCGGGCTGAGCGTGGAGGACGTGGAGCGGTAGCCCCGCCTCAGGCCAAGCGGAAGCGCTCGATCCAGCCCGGATCGGGCGTCAGCACCAGTTCCAGCGGCGTGCGCAGCGAAGCGTCCAGCACGTGGTCGCGCGCCGCTTCCTCCGCGAGAAGCGTGGGCTGGGCTGGGTCGTCCAGCGCGGCGGCGCCGGGGAAGGATTCAGCCAGCAGCGCCAGGGCGCGGCGCGGATCCTCGCGGTCGGTCAGCAGCACGGCACGCGGGTCGAAGCGCAGCAGCACCACGCAGTCCGCCCCGGCGAGGGCGTCGCGCGCCGCAAGCGCTTCGCCCACCGCACCGGCGGCACCGAGGCGCAGCAGACCCGGCGCGCCCTCGGGCGCGGCAACGAGTTCGGCAGCGGGCGGGGCGGCGACCGCGAAGGGCGCGGCATCCGCGATTCCGTTGCCGGCGAGGTTGGCGGCCAGGAAGGCGGCCTCGCGCAGCCTTTCCTCGAAGCAGCGCAGCCCGCCATGGCCCGGCAAGGCGGCCGCCATGGCGAGGGAGATCAGCCCGATCCCCGCGCCGCTATCCACGAGCGAAACCCCCTCCGCGCCCTCCGGCCAGAAAGCGCGCAGCGCAGCCGCCACGGCGGGGGCCGTGCCGGGCGCCCCGGCGAAATCCGGGTCGCGCGTGTCGCCCAGCAGAGTTCCTTCCCAGTCGAGCAGGCGCAGGGTGCGGCTGCGCAGCCCCTCGCGAGGCGGAAGCACCGCGCGCACCGCCTCGCCCGCGAACAGCTCGCGGCGCAGCGCATCCAAATCCGCCCCGGCGCGCAGGCGCTGTTCCACCTCGGCCGGCGCGGGGGCGTGGCCGTTGCGCAGCGCCAGCATCGCCTCCACCGCCGCCGGGCCGATGGCCCAGGAGGCGGCGGAGCGCTCCGCGAGTCCGGCGGCGACGCGGCCCTGGAATTCGGGGCTGCGCAGCATGTCGTGGCGCAGGCGTTCCAGGCCGACGCCACGCCATTGCTCGATCACCTCGGGGGATTCGGGGTCGCGGCCCAGCAGCAGGCGATAGGCCCAGCCCACCGTCTCGGCGGTCAGCGGCGCCGTCGCGCCATCCGTCATCGATGTCATGGACGGGATTGAGCCCCGCCATGGGGAAAGATCAAGCGATCTCCCGGATCAGCTTGCGCCGCACCGCCGTGCCGAAGCTCTCGAAATCCTCTGCCACGATCATGAAGGCACCCGGTCCGCCGATCACGTTCTCGGCGTAATACTGGTCGAGCGGGATGGGTGGCATGCGGCCGAAGCTCGGGCGGTCATTCACGATGGGCAGGCCGTTGATGGTGATGCCCTGCGCCACCGCTTCGTCCCGCGCCATGGAGGATGGGCGGCCGCTGTTGTTCACGCCATCGCCCGAGACGTCGATCACGCGCCGCGTCGCCTCGAAGGGTGCCTCCTCCAGCACGCGGCGAGAGAAATCGATGGCGCCCGAGATGGAGGTCCAGGAAAGCGAGGCGCGCGGCGCCTCTGCCAGGGCCTGCGACCATGCATCCGCGTCATGCGCGTCGGCGATGCGGGTCCAGGGCAGGACGAGGCGCTGATACTCGAACCCCGCCCATTCGACATAAGCGAGGCCGATGGCGCCGATCATGCCGCGCCCGATCGCCTCCACCACGCGCGGGTCGCTCACCGCCGCGCGGTAACCCTCGCGCTGGAGGCGCGCCTCGTCCTCGTCGATGGAGCGGGACACGTCCACGGCCAGGACGAGGGCGACATCCACCGGGTCATTGGCCCGCGCAGCGAAAGGCAGGACGGCGGCAGGCAGACCGGCGAGGAGGCTTCGGCGGCGCATGGCGCATCGAAGCGCGCCTTGCCCCCCGGCCGCAACGTCAAAGCGTGGGAAGCAGCGCCTCGCACACGCGATCCACCTGCGCCTCGGAGAGGTAGGGATGCATGGGCAGGGACAGAACCTGCCCCGACAGGGCCTCGGACACGGGCAGCGGGGCGGCGCCCGTCCCGGCATGGGCTGCGCGATAGGCCGGCTGATGATGCAGCGGCTTCGGGTAGTAGATGGCCGAGGGGATGCCTGCCGCCTTCAGCGCTGCCTGTGCGCTGTCCCGCTGCGCTGTCCCTTCGAGGCGGATGGTGAAGAGGCCCCAGGCGCTTTCCATCCCCGCATCCACGCGCTGCAGGGTGACGCGCCCGGCGAGGCGCTCGCGGTAGCGCGCGGCGACGGCGGCGCGCTGCTCCAGCTCGCGCGGGAAGAGCGTCATCTTGCACAGGAGGATGGCGGCCTGGAGCGTGTCCAGGCGCCCATTCATGCCGGTCCGCAGCACCTCGTAGCGGTGCCCGCCCTCGCCATGGGTGCGGAGCGAGCGATACAGATCCGCCCGCTCGGCACTGTCGGTCAGCAGCGCGCCGCCATCGCCGTAACCGCCCAGGGTCTTGGTCGGGTAGAAGGACAGGGCCGCCGCCCCGCCCCAGCGCCCGAGCCGCTTGCCGTGCAGCGCGGCGCCGAAGGCCTGGGCCGCGTCATCCAGGGCGAACATGCCGTATTCGGCGCAGAGCGCCTCAATGGCGGGCCAGTCGGCCGGCAGGCCGAACAAATCCACCCCGACCACGGCGCGCGGGCGCAGCTGCCCCGCCTTCGCCACCGCCTCCACCCGGCGGCGCAGATCGGCGAGGTCGATGTTGAAAGTCTCGGGGTCCACGTCCACGAAGACCGGGGTGGCGCCCAGCACCAGCGGCACCTCGGCGGTGGCGGTGTAGGTGAAGGCCGGCAAGAACACCGCGTCGCCGCGCCCGATCCCCTCGGCCATCATGGCGATCTGCAGGGCATCCGTGCCGGAGGATACGCCCACCGCATGGGCGCAGCCGGCGAAGGAAGCGAGCGCTGCCTCCAGCTCCGCCACCTCGGGCCCGTTGATGAAGCGGCCGGAGGACAGGACGTGCGCCACGCGGCGGTCGATCTCGCCGCGGATCAGCGCCTGCTGCGCCTGCATGTCGAAAAGGGCGATCGGGGTCTCGGTCATGGCGCGCTTCCTGCGGTTTCCGCCGGGGGCAATCAAGTCCCGCCCCCGTCACGAGAAGTGACGACGGTTTACGGCTTGCTCAGGCCGACGGCGGAAGGGTCGGTCATGTGCGCGAACTCGGGCACCAGCCGCGACAACTGCGCCAGGGCCAGCTTGGCGTGGCCGCCCCGCGCGGCCGCCGTCACCTCGTCCAGGGCGCGGCTGACCAGCGCGGTATCGGCCGTACGGGGAGTCGCCACCAGCAGGCCGGGGAAGTGCGTCGGGCGCGGCGGCTCCTGTCCGTGGAACATCTCCTCGAACAGCTTCTCGCCGGGGCGCAGCCCGGTGAAGCGGATCTCCACATCCTGTTCCGGCCGCAGCCCGGCGAGGCGGATCATGCGCCGCGCGAGGTCCACGATCTTCACCGGATTGCCCATGTCGAGCACGAAGATCCCGCCCTCGCGCAGCTCCGGCGGCGTGTCCTGCCGGTCCGCCGCGCCCACCACCGCGGCCTGGAGCACGAGCCCCACCGCCTCGCGCACCGTCATGAAGTAGCGGCGCATGTCGGGATGGGTGACGGTGAGCGGCCCACCGCGCTCCAACTGCCGGCGGAACAGCGGGACGACGGAGCCGGTGGAGCCGAGCACGTTGCCGAAGCGCACCGTGACGCAGCGCATGCCGCGCCCGGTCGCCCGCGCCTCGCGGTCCATGGCCTGGCAATACATCTCGGCGAGGCGCTTGGAGGCGCCCATGACGCTGGTCGGGTTCACCGCCTTGTCGGTGGAGATGAACACCATCAGCGCGCAGCCTGCAGCGCGGGCGGCATCCGCCACGACGCGCGTGCCCTCGCTGTTGGTGAGCAGCCCTTCGAGCGGGTCGCCCTCCACCATCGGCACGTGCTTCAGCGCGGCGGCGTGGAAGACCAGCTCGGGCCGGATCTCTTCCATGAGGCGGCGCATGCGCGCGGCGTCGCGGATATCGGCCAGCACGGCGCGGCGGTGGACGCCCGGATGACGCTCGGAAAGTTCGAGGTCGATCTCGTAGAGCACGTATTCGCCGTGATCGAGCAAGACGAGCAGCGCGGGGCCGAGCGCCGCCACCTGCCGCGCCAGCTCGCCTCCGATCGTGCCGCCCGCGCCGGTCACCAGAACGCGCTTGCCCTGCACCAGCCGTGCCATGCCCTCGCGGTCCAGTGGCACTTGCGGGCGGTCGAGCAATTCCTCGATGGAGACGGGGCGGAGGTCCATGCGCGGCGCGTCGCCGGTGCTGCGCGCGGCATGGCCGAGGGCGGTGGGCTGCGGGGCGCGACGCACCGGCACGCCGTGATGGTCGGCGGCGTCCAGCAGCGCCTCCAGCGCCGGGCCGGACAGGTCGGGCGAGGCGAGGACGATGGCGGAGGGAAGCTGCCCCTCGGCGCGCAGCCCGTCGAGCACCGTATCGGCCTCCTCGATCGTGCCCAGGATCGGGTGGCCCTGGATGCGCCGCCCTGATTGGCGCGACCGGCGGGCCAGGATGCCCTGCACGCGCCAGGAGGGCCGGCGCTCCCGCCGCAGGGCACGGATGAAGAGATCGGCCTGGTCCACCCCGCCCACCACGAGGACAGGCTGCTGCCCCGCATCCTCCGTGCCCCGGCGCAGCGTCTGCAGCCGTCCGGTGAGGCGTGGGATGCCGAGCAGCGCCCCCAGGACCATGGCATGGATCAGCGGATAGGCACCGTTGGGCGAGAACCACAGCCCGCCCAGCCGCAGCCCGGCGGAGAAAAGCCCGGCCGAGATCGCCGCCGCCCCCATCAGCGCCAGCAGGTCGGGCAGCCCGGCATAGCGCCAGTATTGCTTGGGCAGGCCCAGCGCCCAGCCGGGCAGGACCGTCGCGAAGACCGCCAGTGGTAGACCCACAGCCCACCAGAGCAAACCAGGCGGCCAAGCCCCCGGCGCGGCCAGCCACAGGGCGAGCGGCAGCGCCAGCGCCGCCAGCGTGGCGTCGAGGGACAGGTTCAGCAGGATACGGGCCGGGGCGGTGCGCGCCATCGCGACCCTATAGCGCGGCTTCCGCCGCCCTCCTACCGGCCCGCGCGCGGGGCGCGAGCAACTCGCGATACAGGGCGGCAAGACGCGCGGCCTCCGGCGCCCAGCCCCATTCCCCTTCCGCCGCGCGCCGCCCCGCCACGCCCATCGCGACGCGTTTCGTGCGGTCGGAGGGATCGGTCGCGATGCCCGAACCCGTGGTTCGCGCGATGCGCGCCACGTCGGCAGCAAAGCCCGGCACCACGGCGGGCAGCCCCGCCGCCATGCCGTCGAACAGCTTGTGCGGCAGGGCGAGGCGGTGATTTTCCTCGCCCGGCTGGAACAGGACGAGGTTCACGTCGGCCTCGGAGGACGCGCGGGCCAGCGCCGCCTCGCGCTGCATCCAGGGCGCCACCTCCACCCGATCGGCGAGGCCCAGCCGTGCCGCCTCCGCGCGGAACTCCGCCTCACTGCCATCGCTGAAGCGGCCGATGACGAGAAGCCGCGTGTCCGGCGGTAGCAGGGCCAGGGCGGCGAGCATCTGCGGCCAGCCCCGCGCCCGAGTGATGGCGCCGAGATGCAGCAGGGTGAGCGGCCCGGCCCGGTGCTGGCGCGGGTGCAGCCCCGGAGGGACTAGCGCCCGGTTGCGCGCCGCGACGCAACGCGCGCCGGGGAAATCCGCCTCCAGCCCATCCTTCGCCACCACCACCGCATCCGCCATGCGCCCCATCAGCGCCAGGACCAGGCGCAACGCAGCGCGGCCCAGCGGGCGCAGAAGGGCGGGCAGCCGCCCGTCTAGGCGCGATGGGTAGTGTTCATGCACGTCCAGCACTACGCGCGCGCCGGTCATACGTCCTGCCAGCAGCGCGACCGCCCAGGAATCGGGCTCGGAGGCGTGGATGGCGGCGGGACGCAGCGCCAAGGCGCGGCGCAGCAGCTTCCCCCATCGAGAACGCCGACCGAGTCCGGGCGGCAGGGTCTCGATCTCGACCCCGTCCAGCATAACGGGGGCTGCGCAATGCGGCGCGAGGTGCCGGACGCGCCACCCGGCCTCAGCCAGGGAAGCGCCTTCCTTGCGCGCCACCCGTAGATCATCCGACGGATGGGCCGCCGAAAGGAGAAGGATCACGCAGTGGCCTCGAAGGGGCGGGGCGGCGCGCCGAGGGCAGTCTCGGCCGCCGCCACAAAGCGCGCCGCGAGGAAGCGCCGGTCGAGGCGGCGCTGCGCCAGTTCCCGCGCCGCCCGGCCCATGGTGATGCGCTCGCCCGGCCGCGCGGCCAGCCGGACCAGAGCCGCCGCCAGCGCCTCAGCGTCGCGCGGCTGCACCGTGACGCCGCACGCCCCTTCCTCCAGCAGGCGCGCGGCGGCGCCGGGGAGGTTCGAGACGACAGGCAGCCCGGCGGCCAGGAAATCCATCAGCTTGTTGGGCGCCGTCCACTCCGCGAATTCCTCCACGGGAGCGAGGCAGAGCAAGCCGATCTGGCTGCCCGCCAGCAGCCCCGCGAGTTCGCGCTTGGGCAGGGGCGGCACGAAGGAGACATTGCGCAGCCCACGCCTCAGCGCCTCGCGCATCAGGGCGGCCTTGGCCGGTCCCTGCCCCACCAGGACGATGCGGATCCGCGCCTCCCCGGCCGAGCGCAGCCGCGCCGCCGCCTCCAGCAGCAGCCCCAGCCCGTTGGCCGTGCCATGCGCCCCGGCATAGACCGCCAGCGCCTCATGGCTCGCGGCCTCCTCCGGCCGCCAGGCGGAGATGTGTGGCCCGAACAGGTCGAGGTCGCAGCCCTGGCCAATCACCTCCACCCGCTTGGCGCCGCGCGCGCGCGCCAGCTCCGCCATGCCTTCGGACAGTGCCACCACGCCGGAGGCCTCGCGGCAGGCGGCGCCGGCCAGCGCCTCCATGGCGGCTAGGATCGGCCGGTTCCGGAGGCCAAGCGCGCGTGGCAGCTCCGGCCAGGGGTCGCGCATCTCGAACAGGAAGGGCGTGCCGCGCAGCCGCCTCGCCAGCAGGGCGGGCACAGCCACGGAGAGCGGCGTGGAGGAGGCGATGACGAGGTCATGGCCCGACAGGGCGGGCGGCAGGGCGCGCAGCGCGTAGCGGGCAAAGGCCAGGCCTCGGGCACCCAGACCCATCCCGCCCTCATAGGGGATGTCCCACTCCACCACGCGGAACCCGTCCACCATCCCCTCGCGCCGGCCGAAGCGGAAGGGACCGGACAGGCCGGTCTCCGCGCCGGCGAAACGACCTGTCGCCACCGTCACCTCGTGGCCCGCCCGCGCCAGGGCGCGCGCCTGGGCGTAGCTGCGCGTGGCCGTCCCACCCTCGGGCGTCGAGAAATGCTGGTGCAGATAGAGGATACGGCTCATGCGCAGGCGAGGCCCGCGATGGTGGCGATCACCCGGTCCTGCTCGGCCGCGCCCATGCCGCTGCCCGAGGGCAGGCAGAGGCCGCGCTCGAACAAGCCGGCCGCGACGGCGCCGCCCGCGAAGGGCGCGTGGCGGAAGGCGGGCTGGAGGTGCAGCGGCTTCCAGACCGGGCGGCTCTCGATGCCCTCGGCCAGCAGGGCGCGGCGCAGCGCCTCGCGGTGCGCGCCGAAACGCCGTG
This sequence comes from Sabulicella rubraurantiaca, assembly GCF_017355885.1. Classification (GTDB taxonomy): domain Bacteria; phylum Pseudomonadota; class Alphaproteobacteria; order Acetobacterales; family Acetobacteraceae; genus Roseococcus; species Roseococcus rubraurantiacus. Next base: position 54,034 of record NZ_JAFEUU010000009.1, on the reverse strand, counting down.
GCTCGACCAGCATCGCCGAAAGCCAGCGCGTGGAGCGCGCCCAGCCCGGCTCCGGCATTAAGGACAGGCCCGGCAGGGCGCGGAGCGCGGCGGCGTAGCGTTCGAAGATGCGCCGCCTTGCCGCGACGCGTCGCTCCAACGCTGGAAGCTGGGCGAGGCCGACCGCGGCCAGGACCGCGCTCATCACCAGGTTGAACCCCGCCTCGGTATGCTCGTAATGCGGCGCCGGGTCGCGGGCCTGGGTGGCGAGGTGGCGGGCACGGCCGATTGGCGCCGCCTCGTCGGCCAGCAGCGCGCCGCCGCCGCCCGCGGTGACGATCTTGTTGCCGTTGAAGGAGGTGACGGCGAGGCTGGCCCCCTTCCCTGCGGGGCGGCCATGCTGGCGCGCGCCCAGGGCGCAGGCGCTGTCGGAGACGAGCGGCACACCCCAGCGGTCGCAGGCGGCGCGCAGGGCCGGAATGTCGGCGGGCTGGCTGTATAGAGGTCCACGGAAACGACGGCGCGCGGCAGCCGCCCGCGTCGCGCCGCCGCCGCCAGTTCCTCCGCCAGCAGGGCGGGGTCGAGCGTCCAGGATTCCGGCGACACATCCAGGAAGCGCGGCGTGGCGCCCATCTGCACCGCCGGCGCCACCGTGGCGATGAAGGTGAGGCTGCTGGTCCAGACCTCGTCCCCCGGGCCGACGCCCAGCAGGCGATAGGCCAGCAGCAGCGCGGACGTAGCGGACCCGGTGGCCAGGACATGCGGAAAGCCCGCCGCCTCACCCACCGCCGCCTCGAAGGCGGCCAGGGTGGGCCCGGCCGGGGCGAGCCATCCCGATTGAAGCAGCCGGGCGAACTGCGTCTCCTCCTCACCGGTCAGCAGTGGTGGCGAAAGGAGAAGCGGCGTCGCCGCCGCCTCATCCCGCCGGAACGGCAGGATGGCGGCGCCTTGAGGGGACGGCGACGAGGGTGGCATGGAGCCGTAAAGCCTTTGTTAAGCCTTTACGGATAGTGCCCTTGCCAACCCCAAGTTGCAAGTCAAGCGTGAGCGTCTTCCAAAGAATACAACCTCAGGCCGTCCCTGAGCTTTGGCCACGGCGGCTCTGCCACAGCTGGACGAAGTCAATAGGGTTGAGGAGGACCGGCGGGAAGCCACCCTCACGCGTCACCTCGGCCAGGATGTTGCGCGCGAAGGGAAAAAGCAGGCGCGGGCATTCCACCAGCAGCACGGGCTCCACATGCTCCTGGGGCACGTTCACGGTGAAGATGCCGCAATAGGTCAGCTCTGCGATGAAGCACTGGGTGCCGTCGCCCGCCTTGGCGTCGGCGCGGATGACCAGCGCCACCTCGAAGATGTTCTGCCCCTCCTGGATGGGGCGGGCCTGCACGTCCAGCGCCAGGTCGATCCGCGGCTGCTCGCGCAGCGTGGCATAGATCTCGGGGGCGCCCGGCACCTCGAAGGACAGGTCCTTGGTGAACTGGATGTTCAGCAACAGGGGCGGCTGCTGCTGGGCATCAGGGCCGTTCTGCGGGGGAAGGTTGATGGGCTCGGACATGGATGCGCCTTCCAGCGATGGGTCGGCGGGCGCTAGCATGGGGCGCGCCGGCGGGCCATCCCCAAGCTTCGTTCCTAGGAAGGGCCGGGGTTTGCCGCGCCGCAGCAAGGGAATAGGATTTCCCCATGCCCCTTTCCGCCCCCGCTCCCCGGCAACTCCATCACCTGCGCGACATCGCCCTGCGCGGCTACCTGCGGGATGACGGTCTGGTGGACATCGAGGCCCACCTGACCGACACCAAGACCTACGGCTTCCCGTCGGAGCATCGCGGCCAGGTCAATCCCGGCGAGGCGCTGCACGGCATGTGGGTCCGCATGACGATCAATACCGACATGATGATCACCGAATGCGAGGCGGTGACGGATTATTCCCCCTTCGACATCTGCCCCGGCGCCACGCCCAATTTTCGCAAGCTCGCCGGCCTGTCCATCGGCCCCGGCTTCAACCGCGCGGTGAACGAGGTGGTGGGCGGCGTGCAGGGCTGCACCCATCTGCGCGAGGTGCTGGCCCAGATGGCGACCGTCGCCTTCCAGACCATGTGGCCCATCCGGCACCGCCGGCAGCAGGAGCAGCGCACGGCCGAGGAAGGGGGCGCGCCCCGGCGCCGCCCCGCCCTGCTCGGCACCTGTCACGCCTATGCGCCGAACAGCTCCGTCGTGCGCCGGAAATGGCCGGAATGGAGCGAGTGATGGCCCGCTTTGCTTTTTAGACGGGCTTTCCGAGCGGCCGAGCGACGCCGCTCAGCCTGAAAAGGCTCAGGCGACTTCTTCCGGCGCGCGCAGCGTCAGCGCCAGCGCGTGCAGCCCGGAGGAGAATTCCGCCGCCAGCGCCTCATGCACCGCGCGGGACCGGTCCACGCGCCCCATGCCGGAAAAGACGGGGCTGACAAGGAGGACGCCGTAATGCGTCTCCCCTTCCGGTCGGGCGCCGGCATGGCCGGCATGGCCGTGGCTGTCGTCCACCACCTCGATCTGCGAGGGGGAAAAACGGGCTTCCAACGTAGAACGGATGCGCTCGGCGCGGTTTGGCATGGGTGCAGATTTCCCCGCATCGCGCGCCGTTGCCAAGCCCTTTCGCGCCCGCCATATCCTCCCGATGGCACGAAGGAGCAGTTTCCAGCCGCAGCGCGACCCAAAGGCGCCGTCCGAGACCTGTGCTGCGCCCGGCTGCTGCCTCCCCGGTGAGTTCCGCGCCCCGCGCGACCGGAACCTGCGCGACTACCTGTGGTTCTGCCTGGATCACGTCCGCGCCTACAACGCGGGCTGGGATTTTTACAAAGGCATGCCGAGCGCCGATATCGAGAGCGCGATCCGCTCCGACACCGGCTGGCAGCGCCCCACCTGGCCGCTGGGTCGGCTGGGCGCCCATGTGGACCTCAGTAAGCTGGGCGACCCGCTGGGCATCCTCCGCCAGGCCGCGCCCCGGCCGCGCTCCCAGCCGCAGCGCAGGGAGGCGCCGCCGGAACTCCGGGCCGCGCTGGGCGTTTTGGAACTAGACTGGCCGCTCGACGCAGGCGCGCTGAAGTCGCGCTACAAGGAACTGGCGAAGCGCCACCACCCGGACGCCAACAAGGGCGACAAGCGGGCAGAGGAGCGCTTCAAGGACATCAGCCGCGCCTATGCGCTCCTGCGGAAGCGGCTTGGGGACGAGGCCCCGCGGGCGGCCGCCGGGTAGCGCGTCCGGCGCCCCTGGCTTAGAGTCTCCCGGAACCCCATCGGACGAAGCGGAAGCGTGATGAACAAGGTGGCAAATCTGGCTGAGGTGCAGCCGACGGGCGCGATCTCCATGCCCGATACGACGGTGAGCGCCCGCGAGGCCTTCGGCTTGGACGTGGACATGCAGGTCCCCGCCTACTCGGTGCGCACGGAGCACGTGCCCGAGGTGGACAATTCCTATCGCTTCGATCGCGACACGACCCTCGCCATCCTGGCGGGCTTCGCACACAACCGGCGCGTCATGGTCCAGGGCTATCACGGCACCGGCAAGTCCACGCACATCGAGCAGGTGGCGGCGCGGCTGAACTGGCCCTGCATCCGCGTGAACCTGGACAGCCACATCAGCCGCATCGACCTGATCGGCAAGGACGCCATCGTCCTGAAGGATGGCAAGCAGGTGACGGAGTTCCGCGAGGGCATCCTGCCCTGGGCGCTCCAGCATCCCTGCGCGCTGGTCTTCGACGAGTACGATGCCGGCCGGCCGGACGTGATGTTCGTGATCCAGCGCGTGCTGGAGGTCGAGGGCAAGCTGACTCTGCTCGACCAGAACCGGGTGATCCGCCCGCACCCGATGTTCCGCCTCTTCTCCACGGCGAACACGGTGGGCCTCGGCGACACGACGGGGCTGTACCATGGCACGCAGCAGATCAACCAGGGCCAGATGGATCGCTGGAACATCGTCTGCACGCTGAACTACCTGCCGCACGGGCAGGAGGTGGACATCGTCCTGGCGAAGATGGGCGCGTCCAACGACGCCAAGATGCGCAAGCAGGTGGAGGCCATGGTGGCGCTCGCCGACCTTACCCGCGCGGGCTTCATCGCCGGCGACATCTCCACCGTCATGTCGCCGCGCACGGTCATCACCTGGGCCGACAACGCGCGCATCTTCGGCGACGTGGGCTTCGCCTTCCGCCTCACCTTCCTCAACAAGTGCGACGAGGCGGAGCGCGCGACGGTGGCCGAATACTACCAGCGCTGCTTCAACGAGGAGATCCAGACGGGGCTCTACAAGAAGGCGGGGTGAGCCCCGGCGCGCCACGATGAGCAAGCCCGACCAGACCAGGCAGGAAGAGTTCAAGCGCGCCACGGCGGGCGCCATCCGCGCCATTGCCCAGACGCCCGAGGTTCAGGTGGCCTTCCAGCCTGGCCCCGCGGGGGTCGCAGGCAAGCGCGCGCGCCTGCCCCTGCCCACCCGCGCCCTGCCCCCTGCCGAGATGGCGAAGCTGCGCGGCGCTGCCGACGCGGTGGCGCTGAAGCTGCGCCACCACGACGAGGCGACGCACGCCGCCCGTGCCCCCGCCCGCCGCGAGGCGCGCGAGGTGTTCGACGCGCTGGAGGATGTGCGCGTCCAGGCCGTTGGCTCCCGCCACATGGCAGGCGTCGCTGCAAACCTTCGCGCCCGCCTCGCCGACGAGGCGGAGAGCGAGGGCTATGACCGCATGACCCGCAAGGACCAGCTGCCGCTGCACACGGCGCTGTCCCTGCTGGCGCGTGAGAAGATCAGCGGCGAGGCCCCGCCCCCTGCGGCGCAGCGCGTGCTGGAGATGTGGCGCGGCTCCCTGGACGAGAAGGCGGAGGGCGCGCTGGACGAGTTGTCGCGCGCGACGGACGACCAGGACGCCTTCGCCCGCGCCGCGCGCAGGCTCCTTTCCGCCCTCGACCTCGCCGAGGCCGAGGTGGAGAGCGAGGCCGACCAGGACGAGGAAGGCGACGAGGGCGGCGAGGAGAACGCCCAGGACCAGCAGGCCAGCGCTGGCGAGGCCCAGGCGCAGGACCAGGAATCCATGCAGGGCGCCGAGCCCGAGACCATGGAGGGCGAGGCCGCCGAGGAAGAGGCGCAGGATTCCGAGGAGGAAGGCGCCGCCGCCGAGGGCGACGAGAAGCCCGGCGGCCCGCAGGCCCGCAAGGAACCGCCCCAGACCGACGACATCAGCCGCTACCGCGCCTTCAACACCGCCTTCGACGAGGTGGTGGAGGCCGAGGACCTTTGCGACCCGGACGAGCTGACGCGGCTGCGCCAGCAGCTGGACCAGCAGCTCCAGCACCTGCAGGGTGTCGTCTCAAAGCTGGCGAACCGCCTCCAGCGCCGGCTGATGGCGCAGCAGCAGCGCGCCTGGGAGTTCGACCTGGAGGAGGGGCTGCTCGACGTCTCGCGGCTGACGCGCGTCGTCACCAACCCGATGCACGCCCTCTCCTACAAGCGGGAGCGCGACGCGGATTTCCGCGACACGGTTGTGACGCTGCTGATCGACAACTCGGGCTCCATGCGCGGGCGGCCGATCACGGTGGCAGCGATGTGCGCCGACATCCTGGCTCGCACGCTGGAGCGCTGCGCGGTCAAGACGGAGATCCTGGGCTTCACCACCCGCGCCTGGAAGGGCGGGCAGAGCCGCGAGCGCTGGGTGCAGGAAGGCAAGCCGCGCAACCCCGGCCGCCTGAACGACCTGCGCCACATCGTCTACAAGGCCGCCGACGCGCCCTGGCGCCGGTCGCGCCGCGCCATGGGGCTGATGCTGCGCGAGGGGCTGCTCAAGGAGAACATCGACGGCGAGGCGCTGGCCTGGGCCTATAAGCGCCTTCTCGCCCGCTCCGAGCACCGGCGCATCCTGATGGTGATCAGCGACGGCGCACCGGTGGATGACAGCACCCTGTCCGTGAATCCCGGGAACTACCTGGAGCGCCATCTGCGCGACCAGATCAAGGAGATCGAGCACCGCGGCGCGGTGGAGCTGATCGCCATCGGTATCGGCCACGATGTCACGCGCTACTACCGCCGCGCCGTCACCATCGTGGACGCCGAGGAGCTGGGCGGCACCATGATGAAGAAGCTCGCCGAACTCTTCGACGAGGACGCGGCCGAAGCGTGGCAGCGCGCAGCGGCCGAGCGCGCCCCTGCGATCGTCTAGCCGCCGCGCCTTCCTGGCCGCCGCCCTCGCCGCGCCGGGCTGCGCGGCGGGGCAGGTGTTGGTCTCGCGCGGGCGCCTGGAGCCACTCGGCCTGTTGGCGCTCGACACCACGGTCTGGGGGTTTGGCGGCTTCTCCGGAGCGCATCTGGCGGGCGACCTAACCCTGACCGTGGTGAGCGACCGCGGCCGGTGGTGGCAGGCGAAAATCCGGCCTGACCCGCTGGAGATCGATTCCGTGCGGCATGGGCCGCTGCGCGACCTGGCGGGACGGCCCCTGCGCGGCACGGCGGGCGATGCCGAGTCGCTCGCCCGGCTGCCCGACGGCTCTTGGCTCGTGGGGTTCGAGCGGCAGCACCGCATCTGGCGCTATGAGCGGCTGGACGGCCCGGCACGCCACTTCCCCGCGCCGCCAGGGCTGGAGGCGGCCACGTCCAATGGCGGGCTGGAGTCGCTGACCCTGCTGCCCGACGGGCGCCTCCTCGCCATTGCGGAGACGCTGGGGCGTGAGGGGCTAAGGGTCGCCTGGCTGGGTCAGGATGCGGGCTGGGAGGAGCGGCTCTACCGTGCCGCGCCGGGCTATTCGCCCACCGACGCCGCCGCGTTGCCGGGCGGCGGAGTGCTAGTGCTGGAGCGGGATTTCAGCCTGTTCGGTGGTTTCCGCTCCCGCCTCGCCCACGTGGCGAACCTGTCCGCGCCCGTGCTGGAGAGCGAGACCTGGCTGGAGATGCCGGGCGATGCTCTGGCGGAGAACTGGGAGGCTGTTTCCGTGACCCGGACGCGCGAAGGGGTCCTGGTCGTCCTCCTGTCGGACGACAACCAGAACCTCTTTCAGCGGAGCCTACTGGCGCTTTACCGCCTCGGCTGAATCAGGCCGCGGTGGCCTTCTTCGCCTGGGCGCGCTCGATGCGGCGCTTCAGCATGCGGGCCTCATCCGGCAGGCGGCGATCCGGCGTGCCGAGCAGGAAGGCGTCCAGGCCGCCATTGTGCTCGATGGTGCGGATGCCGTTGGTGGACAGGCGCAGTTGGATCGAGGTGCCCAGCACGTCGCTGAAGAAGGACTGCTCCTGCAGGTTGGGCAAGAAGCGGCGCCGCGTCTTGTTGTTGGCGTGGCTGACATTGTTGCCGGACATGACGCCCTTGCCCGTGATGCCGCAGCGGCGAGCCATGATGCAGTCCCCAAGAAACGGAAGCGCGCGCAGGGATACCCCGCGCGCGGAGGTGAACAGGAAGCCGGGCTTTTGCCGCCGCCCGGCCCGGGAGTCAACCCTTGGGCAGCGTCGGGAGGGAGCGCAGCTCGCCGGATTCCACGCTGTGCAGGGCCTGGCGGAGGATGCCCGCGATGGAGCGGTCATCCATGGAGCGCGCCAGCAGGCCGAGCGCCCCGCCCAGGAGGGCCGAGGCGGCCGAGATCGGGGCGATCTGCTGCTCGAGCATGTACTCGATCGCCTTGTCCACCACCGACCCCGCGTGGCTCAGATCCTCGGGCGCGTCGCCCAAATCGTGCTGCATTCCCAGTCAACTCCATGAATTGTCGCCCAGATGGGAAGCCCGCCTGCGCGGAGGAACCCCGGGTCGTATTAACGCTCTGTCATTCCGCAGCCGTGCCGGGCTGTGCCACCTCGCCGAAGCGCGCATCCTCCTCGGCGCGGGCGGCCGCCTCGGCCGCAGCCACCGCTTCGCTCTGGCGCCGCCACATCTCGGCATAGAGCCCGCCCTTGGCCATCAGCGCGGCGTGGGAGCCGCGCTCGGCGATGCGCCCCTCCTGGAGGACGATGATCTCGTCGGCCTCCACCACGGTGGAAAGCCGGTGCGCGATGATCAGCGTGGTGCGGCCGCGCGACACGTCGCGAAGCGCGGCCTGGATCTCCTGCTCCGTCCTCGTGTCCAGGGCGCTGGTCGCCTCGTCCAGGATCAGGATGCGCGGGTCCTTCAGGATGGTGCGGGCGATGGCGACGCGCTGCTTCTCGCCGCCGGAGAGCTTCAGCCCCCGCTCGCCGACGCGCGTCTTGTAACCCTCGGGAAGCTTCAGGACGAAATCGTGCACCTGGGCCAGCTTGGCGGCCTCGATCACCTCTGCCTCCGTAGCGCCGGGGCGGCCGTAGGCGATGTTGTAGGCGATGGTGTCGTTGAACAGCACCGTGTCCTGCGGAACCACGCCGATGGCCCGGCGCAGGCTGTCCTGCGTCACTGAGCGGACATCCTGCCCGTCCACCTCCACCGCGCCCCCCGTCACGTCGTAGAAGCGAAACAGTAGGCGGGAGATGGTGGACTTCCCTGCCCCTGTCGGGCCGACGATCGCCAGCATCCGCCCCGGCGGCACTTCGAAGGAAACGCCCTTCAGGATCTCCCGGTCCGGACGATAGCTGAACCGCACGTCGCGGAAGGCGACGGCGCCCGCCGTGACGGCCAGGGGCTTCGCGTCCGGCGCGTCTGACACCTCGGCCGGCACGTTGAGCAGCCGGAACATCTCCTCCATGTCGGTCAGGCCCTGGCGGATCTCGCGATAGGCGAATCCCAGGATGTTCAGCGGCAGGTAGAGCTGGATCAGGTAGGTGTTCACCATGACGAAGTCGCCCACCGTCATGGTGCCGGCGGCGATGCCCTGGCCCGCGAGCAGCATCACCACCGTCAGCCCCAGCGCCATCAGCGCCGCCTGGCCACTGTTCAGCATGTTCAGCGTGACTTCCGAGCGGGTGTAGGCGTGCTCGTAGCGGGTCATGCTCTCATCGTAGCGGGCGGATTCATGGCGCTCGTTGTTGAAGTACTTCACCGTCTCGTAGTTCAGTAGGGAGTCCACCGCCTTGGTGTTGGCCTCCTGGTCGGTCTCGTTCATCGCGCGGCGGAAGCGCAGCCGCCAGTTGGTGAAGGCCAGGGTGAAGGCGACATAGGCGACGATCGTGCCGAGGATGGTCACGGCGAAGGACCATGCGAACATCCACCACAGGATGCCCGCCACCAGCACGATCTCCAGGATAGTGGGGATGATGTTGAACAGCAGGAAGTTGAGCGTGATGGCGATGCCGCGCACGCCGCGCTCGATCACGCGCGACAGCCCGCCCGTCGCACGGTCCATATGGAAGCGCATGGAGAGCGCATGGAGGTGGCGGAACACCGAGAGCGCGACCCGCCGCCCCGCCCGCGCCTGGACCCGCGCGAAGACGGCGTTGCGCGCCTCGGCCAGCAGCGAGGCCATGACGCGCAGCAAGCCATAACCCACCACCAGCGCGATCGGGATGGCGAGCAGCGCGCCCGCCCCCTCGGTCGGGGCCAGCGCATCCACGGCGCGGGCATAGGCGATGGGAACGAGCACGTTGGCCGCCTTGGACAGCACCAGGAAGAGCACCGCCAGGACGACGCGCAGCCGCAGCCCCGGTTCCCCGGCAGGCCACAGATAGGGAAGGATGGCGCGCAGCGCCCCTCCATGGCCGGAGGGCAGATAGGTCTTGGCAGTCATGTCAGGGATGTGGCGCGGCGCGAGGCCTTTGGAAAGCGCATGGCCCGTGCCACATGGCGCCCATGTCCGGAACGCTGATGCGGCACATCCATGCCTGCAACAACACCCCCTCCCCCGCCCATCTCCTGCCCTTCCGCTTTGGCGAGGCGCAGGTGGGCTGGGTGGCGCCGGAACTCGCCCGCGCCCTGGCCTTCTTTCCGGCCGAGATCCATTTCGACGGGCGCGGCGTGGCCATGGCCGGGCGGTTCCGCACCCCGGCTCAGCGCTCCGACGCGCTGGCGCGCATCGCGCGGGATTTGGCGAAGCGCGGCTTTGGCCGCATCCGGAACGAGCTGTTCGACATCCGCGCCGAGGCCGAGGGGCCGGTCCTGGGCACGCTAGACCGGGGGCTGGTGCCGCAATTCGGGGTGATCGGCCAGGGCGTCCACCTGAACGGCCTCGTCCGCCGTCCGGATGGCCCGCATCTCTGGGTCGGGTTCCGCGCGCGCAACAAGGCGGTGGCGCCGGGGAAGCTGGACAACCTCGTCGCCGGGGGGATCCCGGCAGGGATGACGGCGGAGACCACCCTGCTGAAGGAGGCGGAGGAGGAAGCCTCCCTCCCCGCCGAGCTGGCCCGGCAGGCGCGGCGCGTGGGCCGCATCTCCTATGTCATGACCAATGACGAGGGGCTGCGGCGCGACGTGCTGCACTGCTTCGACCTCGACCTGCCGGAAGGCTGGGAGCCCAGGCCCAATGACGACGAGGTGGAGCGGTTCGAACTCTGGCCCCTCCCCCGCGTCCTGGCCGAGGTGCGGGAGCGGGACAGCGTGAAGTTCAACGTGAACCTGGTGCTGATAGACCTGTTCCTGCGCGAGGGGCTTGTGCCCGAGGCCGAAGCCGCGGCGCTGCGCCCGGCGCTGGACCAGGGGCCGTAGCCCCCCTCACTCCACGTAGTCGGGATCGGTCTTCAGCAGCTGCCGCTTGACGCTCTCCAGGTGCAGCCGGGCGCTTTCCCGGTCGCCCTCGCGCATCTGCTCATAGGTCAGGCGGGCCACCGAGTCCGGCACCGGCTTCAGCGTCCGGCCGGTGGCCATGGCGAGGCGCTGCACCTCGCAGGCACGCTCCAGGTAGTAGAGGTCGTCCCAGGCCTCGGAGATGGTCGGGCCGACCACCATGACGCCGTGATTCTTCATGAAGACGATGTCGGCGTCGCCCAGAGAGGCGGCGATGCGGTCGCCCTCGCGCTCATCCAGGGCGAGGCCGTTGTAATCCTCGTCCACCAGGGTGCGGCCGTAGAACTTCAGCGCCGTCTGCCCGGCCCAGACCAAAGGCTGCCCCTCCAGCATGGAAAGCGCGGTGGCGTTGGGCATGTGGGTGTGGAAGGCGGCCTTGGCACGCGGGTGCTTCATGTGCAGCCGCGCATGGATGAAGAAGGCCGTGGCCTCCGGCACCCCCTCCCCCGCCACTACGTTGCCGTGGAAGTCGGTGATCAGGAGGCGCGACGCCGTCACCTCGCCGAAGCTGAGCCCATAGGGGTTCACCAGCATCAGGTCGTCGTGCCCTGGCACGACGAAGGAGAGGTGATTGCAGATCCCCTCGTGCAGCCCCAGCCGGTGCGCCATGCGGAAGCAGGCGGCGAGGTCCACCCGGGCCTGCCGGATCTCCGGCGTGTCCAGATCGGCATTGCGGAGCAGGGTGGGGGCGGAACGATCGAGGGCGTGGGCCATGGGTTCCACTTTGCCGCAGGCACGGCCATGGTTGAAGCCTTCCGATGGCAAAGCAAGGAGCATTCATGGCCGGGACCAACCAGCGCATCGACGGAAAGCGTCTCTGGGACAGCCTGATGGCCATGGCCGAGATCGGCGCCACCCCCAAGGGTGGGGTGAAGCGCCTGACGCTGACCGAGGTGGACCGCGAGGGGCGCGACCGCTTCCGCCAATGGTGCGAGGCGCTGGGCCTCACGGTGCGGGTGGATGCCATCGGCAACATGTTCGCCCGTCGGGAAGGGCGGGACCCGTCGCGCCTGCCGGTGCTGTTCGGCTCCCACCTCGACAGCCAGCCCACGGGCGGGAAGTTCGACGGCGCCCTGGGCGTGATCGCCGGGCTGGAGGTGATGCGGACGCTGAACGACCTCAACATCAGCACCGATGCGCCGCTGGAACTGGTGAACTGGACGGATGAGGAAGGCAGCCGCTTCGGCCACTCGCTGATGGGCAGCGGCACCTGGGCCGGCGTCTATGACGAGGCGAAGGTGAATGCGCTGACGGATGTGGAAGGCGTGACGGTCGGCGCGGCGCTGAATTCCATCGGCTATCGCGGCCCGCACCCGGCCAAGCCCTTCCCGGCCGACGCGTATTTCGAGCTTCACATCGAGCAGGGGCCGATCCTGGAGCGGGACGGCAAGCAGATCGGCATCGTCACCGGCGCCCAGGCCCAGGTCTGGTACGACGCGGTGGTGACCGGCCAGGACGCCCATGCCGGCACCACCCCGCCCTCCGCGCGCAAGGATGCGCTTGTGGCCGCCGCGCGCGTCATCGCCCATGTGGATGCGCTGATGCGCGCGCGTGGCGAGGATGGACGCGGCACGGTCGGTTTCCTCCAGGTCCTCCCCAACTCCTGCAACGTCGTTCCCGGCGAGGTGCGCTTCTCCGTCGAGTTCCGGCACCCGCGCACGGAGGAGATTGAGCACCTGGCCACCACCTTCCCGAAGGAGGCGGAAAAGCTGGTCGCCGAGACGGGCTGCCAGCTGGAGCTGCGGGAGAAATTCCGCTTCGCCCACCAGCCCTTCGACCCCGGCTGCGTGGAGCTGGTGCGGCAGGCCGCCGCGCGGCTGGGCCATGGGGCGCGGGAGATCGTCTCGGGCGCGGGGCATGACGCGGTCTATGTCGCGCGCCACGTCCCGACCGCGATGATCTTCACCCCCTGCAAAGACGGGCTGTCGCACAACGAGGCGGAGTCCATCCGACCCGAAGAGGCGGAGGCAGGCTGCCAAGTGCTGTTCGAGGCGGTGCTGGCCCGGGCGAACGCGCCCGCGCGCTGATGCTGGAATGCGCCGCGCAGCCGGCTGGCGCATCCTTTCAGCTGACGGCGCGCAGCACCCGCGCCGCACACCAGTCGCGCAGCGCCGCGGGCGGCATGGGGCGGGCGACCAGCCAGCCCTGCGCGACGTGGCAGCCCAGGCGGCGCAGCGCCTCCGCCTGGGCCTCCGTCTCCACGCCTTCCGCCACCACCTCCAGTTCCAGGCTGTGCGCCATGGCCAGGGTGGAGCGCAGCACGGCATAGGCGCGCGGGTCATCCGGCAGGCGTTCGATCGTGCTGCGGTCGAGCTTCACCCGATGCACCGGCAGCTTCACCACGTGGGCCAAGCTGGAATGGCCGGCGCCGAAATCATCCAGCGCCAGCACCACGCCCGCCTCGCGCAGCGCGGCCACTGTTTGCGCCACCGCCGGCAGGTCGCGCACGGCCAGGTCCTCGGGGATCTCGACCTCCAGCGCGGCAGGCGGCAGGGCGGCGTGCCTCAGCGCCGCCGCCACCTCCTGCGCGAAGCGAGGGTCCTGCAGCGTGGCGGCGGAGATGTTGACGCCGAGGCGTTGCGGCATCCCTGGCTCGTCCAGCCAATCGCGCTGCAGCGCGACTGCGCTGCGCAGAACCCACAGATCCAGCGCCCGCGTCAGACCGGCCTCGCCCGCGGCGGCGAGGATCTCCGGTGGCGGGACCAAGCGGCCCAGTCGCGCCGAGTTCCAGCGCAGCAGCGCCTCCGCCCCGCACAGCGCCCCGGTCCGGAGGTGGCGCTGCGGCTGGATGTGCAAGGCTAGGCCGCCTTCCGCCAGGGCTTCGGCCAAGGCGTCGCGCATGAGGGCGCGGCGGCGCGCGTGTTCCAGGAGGCGCGGCTCGAACGGCACCGCCCCCGCCCCCCTCCGCTTCGCCTCGCGCAGCGCAAGCTGGGCGGCGCGCAGCAGTGCCTCCGCCCCACCGCCATGGCCCGGGGTCCAGGCAACTCCCAAGCTGGCCGCGGGCGCGGCTTCCCACGCCCCGTGCCGGACCGGCTGGAGGAGCGACTCGCGCAGCCGCTCCGCCAGCGCCATCGCGGCGTCGCCACGAATTCCGAAGGCGAGCACTGCGAACTCGTTCCCGCCCAGCCGTGCCGCAAGGTCGGAGGGGCGGATGGCCGCGCGCAGGCGACCCGCCGCGACGCGAAGCAGCGCATCGCCCGCACCCTGGCCGTGGCGGTCATTCACCGCCCGCAACTGCTCCAGGTCGAGCCGGATCAGCGTGCCACCCCCGGGATCCTCCGCGACGGCCTCCAGCGCCGCCCGCAGCACCTTCCGATTGGGCAGGCCGGTGAGCGGGTCGTGTTCCGCCAGATGCTCGATCCGCTCCTGCGCCGTACGCAGCGGTGTCACGTCCAGCAGGGACACCAGCCACCCCTCGGCCGCCGGCGAGGCAGAGGCGAGAAGGCGCCGCGGCTTTTGGCCGGACAGCCGCAGCAGGGCTTCCCGCTCCTTCCCTAGATCGAGGCCCAGCGGAGCCTCGCCGCCGGCCGGGCCGCAAAGCTGCAATCCGGAGATGGCGATGCTCTCCGGGACCGCCCCGCCGAGAAGCCGCGCGAGGGGCCGATTGCCTGCCAGCGTGCGGCCGCGCGGGTCGAGCAGCCACGGCCCGACCGGGACGCCATCGGGCAGGACAGGCGGTGGCGGCGGTGCCAGCAGGGCGAGGCGCCAGCCTCCTGGCAGCTTCACGAACAGCATGGCGGGATGGCAGGCAGCGTGCCCCGCTTCGCAGGCCGTGCGCAGCGCCCGCAGCGATTCCGGGTCCAGCCTGGGCCGGAAGATCGGATCGAAGCCCAGGCCGCGCCGCGCCGCTGCGCAGGTCCCGCATGCCAGCGGCAGCACCGCGCCCGGTCCAGCAGCAGCAGACCGAGCCCGGCCCGGCGCGCCGCCAGCAGTGCCAGGGCGGGCAGCGCGACCAGCAGGGAAGCCGCCGCGAGAAGCGAGGCCGTCATTGCCATCCGGCCTCGCGCATCCGTCCCTCCATCGCCATCGGACAGAGGATGCGCGCCGAAACTTAAAGGGCGGCTGCTCTCACAGGGCAGCGCGCGCCAACAGCACCAAAAGTGCGGCAGCGCCCAGCACGAGGAGCCCGCGCAGCCCCGCCGGAAAAGGCGCCTCGCCCCCCGCCGCACCGGCCGCACCGGCCCCCAGGGCGGTCAGCAAGGCGCCGCCCGCCGCCGCCGCCGGCAGCCCCACGAAGGTCGCCAGGGCGATCACCACGGCGCCGCCCAGCAGGGCGCCGCCGCCCAGCCCGAGGCCCTCGCGCATTGCATGGCCAGGACGGGGCTCCAGCAGGTCCAGCTCGAAGCGCATCATGAAATCCACCCAGCGGCGCGGGTCGGCTGCGACCTGCTCCACTGCCCGGTGCAGCGCGTCACCGCGCAGCCCGTAGCGGTGCAGCACGGCCGCCACCTCCCAGCGCTCGCGCTCGGGCCATTCGCGGATCTCCGCTTCCTCGCGCCGCCGCTCCGCCGCGTAGCGCTCCGCCCGGCCGAGGGCGCGTAGCGGTGGCAGCAGGGCCAGCATAGCGAGGCCAGCCAGCAGCACCGCCAAAGCCAGCCACCCCCCGCCCCCCGCCAGCAGCAGCGCCAGCGGCAGGACCGGCCCCAGGGCGAGGCCTGTCAGGAACGGCGCAGCATCGCGGAAGGCGTGCTGCTCGCCCTCCGGCGGACCGGGCGGCGCGGGCGGCAGCCCGTCGCGATAGGGATTGTTCTCGGCTGGCTCCATCACGGTGCCTCGCTGTCCTCGCGCCGCGCCCCGTCGAGCAGCGCGTTGCGTCGCTGCTCCGACTCGGCGTCGCGCTGCCTTTGCGCCTTGCTCCGGCCATGGGCGGCGCGATTGGCGGCGGCCTCGCGCTCCTTCGCCGCGCGCTCCGCCGCCTTGCGCATCTGGCGGAGGTTGACGACCTCCCCCGCCATCAGCCGACGCCCTTAGCCGACACGGGGCGCCTTCCGCTCCACCACCGCCGCCAGCACGCCGGCGCCGAACGGGATCGCCTCGTCGTTGAAGTCGTATTTGGGGTTGTGCACCTCGGCCGTGTCGCCATTGCCGGTGACGATGTAGGCGCCGGGGCACTTCTCCAGCATGAAGGCAAAATCCTCGCCGCCCATCACCGCCGGGAAGTCGCGCTTGGTGCCGCCCAGCGCGGCGGCGGCGGCGGCCAGCGCCTCCGTCTCCTCCGGGTCGTTCACCAGCGGCGTGGTGATGACGCGGAAATCCACCGTCGCGGTGCCGCCGAACCCGGCCGCGACGCCCTCGGCGATGCCGCGCATCCGCTTCTCCACCAGCTCCATCATCTCGCGCGAGAAGGCGCGGACCGTGCCCCCCAGCCGCACCCGGTCAGGGATGACGTTGTAGGCGTTGCCGGCATCGAAGCGCGTGACCGACACCACGGCGCGGTCGATCGGCGGCACGTTGCGCGACACGATGGATTGCAGCGCCTGCACCACGGCCGAGCCCATCACCACCGGGTCCACCGTCGCCTCGGGCCGCGCGCCATGGCCGCCCACGCCCTGCATCACGATGTCGTAGAAGGCGACGCCGGCCATCATCGGACCGGGACGGAGGCCATACTGCCCCACCGGCAGGCCGGGCCGGTTGTGGATGCCGAAGACGGCGTCGCAGGGGAAGCGCTCGAACAGCCCATCCTCCAGCATGGCCAGCGCGCCGCCCGCGCCTTCCTCGCCGGGCTGGAAGATCAGGTGCACCGTGCCGTCGAAGCGGCGCGTCTCGTTCAGGTACTTGGCCGCCGCGAGCAGCATGGTGGTGTGGCCGTCATGGCCGCAGCCATGCATCTTGCCGGGAGTGGTGCTGGCATGGCCGACGCCCGATTCCTCAACCATCGCCAGCGCGTCCATGTCGGCGCGCAGCCCGATGCGCCGCCCGTTACCGTTGCGGATCACGCCCACCACGCCGGTCTTGCCGACACCCTCGTGCACCTCGATTCCCATCTCGCGCAGCTTGGCGGCGACCAGGGCGGCGGTGCGGTGCTCCTCCAGTCCGAGTTCCGGATGGGCATGGATGTCACGGCGGATCGTGGTGAACTCGTTCTGCCACTGGCGGATGGTCTCGACAGGATTGGTCACGCGGCACTCTCAATCGGTTGCGGGTGCCGCATCCTGCCCCGGAACCGTTCCGCGCGCGAGGTCCAGCGCCTCCTTCAGCACCGCTTCGTCGCCGATGTGATTTGCCAGCAGCAGCACCAGCTTGGCGTCCAGCCGGCGGGAGGCCGCCTCGTCCAGGCCGCGATGCGCCTCCATCAGCGCCGCGTAGAGCGCGTCCGGATCAGACAGGTTCGGGTCGCGGCGGAGCTTCATGCCGCGCATCCTAGCGCGCCTCGCCCCCGCTTGTCCTCAAGCGGTGCTGGTCACGCCGGGATGCCCCGTGCGCGATCCAGGACGGCGCGGGCTCGGGGCCGGCTCTCCAGAAGGTCAGCCGCGGCTTCCAGCCTTGCCTTCCACCAGCCCTTGCTGCCTTCCGCGGCGTGGCCCAGCAGCGCGATCAACGCCAGCGTGATCGCAATCGCAAGCGGTCCCTGGTCGGGCGGAAGAAAGGCGGCGCAGAGCTTCAGAAGCGGCGTGTGGAACAGATAGGCCGCGAAGCTGACCCCGGCCCAGAAGCGAATGACGCTGGCGTAACGCTCGATCGCCACGAAGCGCACAAGGCGACGCGCTCCGAGGAGATGCATCGTCACCGCGACCCCGAACACCCAGTCGAGCCAGAACACGCGCGCCTGGGCCAGGTGATGCACGATGAAGGGAGGCAACTCCGCCCGCATGAATGCGATGGCATGGTCATAGGAACGCGAGACGATCAGGAGCGCCATCAGGGCGATGCCACCCACCAGCAGCACGGCGCTCGTGCCGTTGCCTAGGTGGCGCGGCGCGTTCCAGCGCTGCATGGCCACCCCCATGAGCCAGATCGGCAGGAGCAGCAGCGCCTTGTGTCCGGCCAGCAGCACCGCCGCGACGAGAAGCGCGTGGCGCATCGGGTTGCGCGGCATCACCACCCAAAGCGCGAAGAAGACGTAATACCAGAGCTCCGCTGCCAGCGACCACATGACGCCGTTGGAGAAGAGCTGGATGCTCACCCAGGTCTCGGACAGGAAGAACAGGTTGGCGCCGATCCGGATGAGAGGCCAATCCGTCGGCGCAGGCTTGGTCGGCTGTATGCCGAAATGCTGGATCACGACCAAAGACGCAAGCGTCAGCACGATCGTGGGCACCAGGACCGACCACAGCCGTGCCAAGCGAGCGATCATGAAGGCACGCACGCCAACCGGGCGCCGGTCCCAGGAATGGCAGATGACGTATCCGGATAGCACGAAGAACACGACCACGGCCTGATGGCCCCAGCGCGGCTGGCCGAAGGGGTGAAAAACGTCGATGGCATGGTCAACGAGGACCGCCAGGGCAGCCAGGGCACGCACGAGGTCGAGATAGAGGGACTCGCGCTCGCTCATCGAAGAGATGCCGGAAGACGCAGGCTTGTCCAGCTCAACCGCAGCCTTGCCGTTTCCCCAGCCCATGCCCCATGCCTCTCGTTTACGCTTTGTCAGAACATTCTGGGACGGTTCCGGTTTATGTGGCGAGGCAAATTTACGGAGCTTGTTTCTTTTTTTTGCCTAGAGAGAGCGCGCTCGGCGAAGGGCCGCCAGGATGGGATCCGGCGCCGTCGTGGCGAAGCGTGCGGCAATGTGCTGATCGGGGCGCACGAGGGCGCATTCTCCGGGCGCAAGCCCCAGCCGCGCCGCAGCCAAGCCGGAATGGTCATGCAGGGCGCCGGGACGCGGAGAGTCGCGCAACTCCACCGTCCGCAGCCCCTCCATCTTCACGGGATGCGCCTCGCGCGCCAGCAGGAGGAAGCCCTGGCCGAACTGGCGCAACAGCCAGTCCGGCTGCCCATCGCGCAGGATGGGCGCGTCCGGGCAGGCCGTGCCAGGCGGGGCGGCGCGTGGAGCCTCGTCGGGCCCATTGAGGGGCGAGTCGCGTAGCACCGCAGGCTGCGACAGCCGCCCGCTGTTCACGAAGGGGCGCGCCAGCGGCAGGTCGCGCGCCAGTTCCAGCACCGCGTCGCGATAGGCGCGGCAGGCGCTTCCCTTGGGCGTGATGAAATCCGTGGCCCGGCTGGAATGGCGGATGTTCTCGTCCGCCGCCGGGATGCGCTCCGCGTCGTAGCTGTCCAGCAGCCGCTCCGGCGCCTCACCCTGCAGGACTATCGCCAGCTTCCAGCAGAGATTGTCGGCATCCTGCACCCCGCCATTGCCGCCCCGCGCCCCGAAGGGCGAGACCTGATGTGCCGCATCGCCCAGGAAGAGGACGCGGCCGTGGCGGAACCGCTCCAGCCGCCGGCAGCGGAAGGTGTAGACGCTCACCCAGTCGAGGTCGAAGGCCACGCCCTCGCCCAGCATGGCAGCGACGCGCGCCCGCACGCGCTCCGGTTCGCGCTCCGCTTCCGGATCCGCGTCGCGCCCGAGCTGGAAGTCGATGCGCCAGAGATCGTCGGGCTGCTTGTGCAGCAGCACGGATTGGCCGGGGTGAAAGGGCGGGTCGAACCAGAACCAGCGCTCGCTGGGGAAATCCGCCTGCATGCGCACATCGGCGATCAGGAAGCGGTCGTCGAAGACCTGGCCCGTGAAGGGCAGGTCCAGCGCGCGCCGCACCTTGCTGTGCACCCCGTCACAGGCCAGCACCCATTCCGCGTCCAGCCGGTAGGGGCCAGATCGTGTCTCCACCTCCAGCGCCGCGCCATCCGCGCGCGGGACCACCCCGGTGACACGAGAGCCCCAGCGCAAATCCACGAGGCCGCTCGCTTCGCAAGCCTCGATCAGCCATTGCTCGGCGTAATACTGCTGGAGGTTCACGAAG
This sequence comes from Sabulicella rubraurantiaca, assembly GCF_017355885.1. Lineage (GTDB taxonomy): Bacteria > Pseudomonadota > Alphaproteobacteria > Acetobacterales > Acetobacteraceae > Roseococcus > Roseococcus rubraurantiacus. The sequence continues at coordinate 34,530 of NZ_JAFEUU010000009.1, read as the reverse complement.
GCCGGGTATTCATGCCCGCTTTCGGGCAGCAAGTCGAAGCTGTAGGCCTCGCGGTCGCGAAAGAAGACACGGCCGCGATTCCAGGTGATCCCCTTGTCGAGGAAGCGCTGCCCGATCCCGAGCCGCCCCATGATCTCCAGCGTGCGCTGACTGAAGCAGATGGCACGCGAGCCGGTCGAGAGCGTGTCATCCTCGTCCAGCAGAACGGAGGCGATGCCGCGCCGCGCCAGATCCAGCGCGGCGGTCAGCCCGACCAGCCCGCCGCCGACGATCGCCACCCGCGCCTGCTCCACCCCGCCGGGGCGGGGTGGCACATGGTGCGCGTAGCGCGGCGGGACCCAGGCGCTCATCCGCGTGCCTCCGCACTCTTCATCGGCTGCGCGCCTTCCAGGGCGCGCCACATCTCCACGTCGCGCTCGGCGGTCCAGATGCGCGGATGCGCGATGCCGGAGGCCTCGTCGAAGGCGCGGGAGACGTTGAAGGGCATGCAGTGCTCGAAGATGACCCAATGCCCGTATTTCGGGCGCATCCGCTCCATCGCCGTGCCGTAGAGATCCTTGAGGCCGTGGCCCTTCGCCACCGCCTCCCGCGCCAGGGCGAAGAGGTCGGAAGTGTAGCTTTCCGTCTGGTGCAGCGCTTCCTCGACATCGCCCCTGGTCAGCAGCGCGGCGCCCCGTCCCGGCACCAGCTTCTCCGCTCCCAATTCGCGGATGGCGGCGATGGTCCCTGGCCAGTCGGCGAAATGCGCATCGCCACAATAGGGGGTGGCGCCGAACTCCACCGTGTCGCCGGCGAAGAGCACCTTGTGCGCGGGCACCCAGACCACCGTGTCGCCCGCCGTGTGGGAGCGGCCGATATGGATCACCTGCGCCTCAAGCTCGCCGAGCCAGAGCGTCATCTTCCGCTCGAAACTGTGCGTCGGCCAAGTGAGGCCAGGGATGGATTCACGGCCGCGGAACAGGCGCGGGAAGCGGCCGATCTCGCTGTCCATGTCCTGCGCGCCGCGCTCGGCGATCAGGGCGCGCGTGGCGTCGGAGCAGATCACCGCATGGGCTGGGTAGCCGCTGGCGCCGAGCACCCGCACCGCATGGTAATGCGACAGCACCACCTGGCGCACGGGCTTGTCCGTCACCTGCGCGATGCGCGCCTGCACGTCCTTCGCCATGACCGGCGTGGCCTGGGCATCCACCACCACCACCCCGTCCGGCCCCACCAGCACGCCGGAATTCGGATCACCCTCGGCGGTGTAGGCGTAGAGGCCAGGGCCGAGTTCGTCGAAGGAGACGGTCTTCTCCGCGAGGTCATTGGTGCTGGCGAAGCTCATCGTCTCGTGATCCCTGTCCTGGAGCGAGAGGATGCCGCCCGGCGCCGCCCCTGTCACGCGGCGAGAAGGCCGCGCGCCAGTTCGCGCAGATCCGCCCCGGCCGGCGCGGCGGAGAAGCGCGCCAGGAGCGGTGCCTGGGCGCGAATTACCTGCGGCACGCGCGCATCGCGCCGCACCGTGCCTGTAGCATCGCTGATGGCGGCCTGCAGCAGCACGCTCCTGGCCTGAGGCGCCCTCTGCGGCGACAAGCGGGGATGCCGGCACGGCAGACCGCACCTCGTGATCTGGGCGGGAAATGGAACAGCGCCGGGCTGCGGTGCAAGCATAGACAAAAGGTTAACGCCGCCCCGGTTTGACGTCCTACCCCGCCAGGGGGAAGCTGCCTCCCGACGTGAACCTCTTTCTCGACCGCCTCCTGCCCTGGATCGTCGCGACTTTGGGCGGGGCGGTATTCCACCTCCTCCATGTGCCTCTCGCCTGGATGCTCGGCGCCATGGCTGGCACCGCCGCGCTGGCCTGGCATCGCCGGGTGGAGACGCCGGCCTGGCCACGTCAGGGGGCGCTGATCGTGATCGGCCTTGCGCTCGGCCAGACCTTTTCCGGCCCGGTGCTGGCGGCGCTGGGCGCGGCGCTGCCCGCCATCCTGCTGGCAGGGCTGCTTTCCATCGTCGTGGGGATGCTTTGCGTCCCCGTCTTCATGCGGTTGGCGCGGGTGGATGCGCGAACCGGGTTCTTTTCCTGCATCCCCGGTGGTGTGCTGGTGATGGTGGTGGTCGGGCAGCGCGCCGGCGCCCCGGTCGCGCCCGTCACCCTCGCCCAGACCGTGCGTGTGGTGCTGGTGGTGATCCTCATGCCGCCTTTGCTCACCTGGCTGGCCCCGCATGGGCAGGCGGGCGAGTTCCTGGCGCCGCGCCTGCCCTTCGACGCCGTGGGCCTCGTCGTGATGCTGCTGGCCGGCTGGGTCGCGGCGCTGCTGCTGCGCCGCGCCGGGCTGGCCAATCCCTGGATGATGGGGCCGTGCTTCCTGGCCATCGGCGCCGCCGCATTCGACCGGCTGCCCGGCGGCGTGCCCCCCTTCTTCGTGGATGCAGCCCAGGTAGGGATGGGGGTGGCGCTGGGGCAGAAGCTGTCGCGCGACTTCCTGCTGTCCTCGCGCCGCCTGCTTACCGCCTCGGTCGCCTCCACCTTGCTTCTTTGTGCACTGGGGGCGCTGGTGGGGCTGATGCTGGCCTTCGCCTGGGGCCTACCCGTCTCGGCCGCGCTGCTCGGGATGGCGCCGGGCGGAATGGCGGAGATGGGTGTGACGGCCAAGGCGCTGGGTGCCGCCGTGCCGCTGGTCATGGCCTTCCACCTGTGCCGGACCCTGCTCTGCTCCCTCGTGCTGGGTCAGGTCTGGGCGCTGTCGGACCGGCTGCGGCTGTTCAGCCCGCGCCGCGGCGCGTAGTTTCGCGGGACAAAGGGGGAAAGACCGGATGCCATTGCCGCTGGACGGGCTCATCGTTCTGGATCTGACGCTGGCCCGCGCCGGTCCCACCTGCGTGCGCCACCTGGCCGATTGGGGCGCCACGATCTGGCGGGTCGAGCCGCCAGGCAGCGCGGACGGGTTCGGCGGAGCGCGCGACGGGTTCGACTCGGTGAACCTGCACCGCAACAAGCGATCCATCGCCCTCGACCTCAAGAACCCGGCCGGGCGCGCCGCCTTCCTGCGCCTCGCGGCGAAGGCCGACGTGCTGGTGGAGAACATGCGCGTCGCGGTGAAGCACCGGCTCAAGATCGGGCCGGAGGAGATCGCGGCGGTGAATCCGCGCCTCGTCTACGCCTCCATCTCCGGCTTCGGGCAGACCGGCCCCTATGCCGGGCGCGGTGGGGTGGACCAGATCGCGCAGGGCATGGGCGGGCTGATGTCCATCACCGGCGAGGCCGGGCGCGGGCCCATGCGCGTCGGCATCCCGATCAACGACCTGACGGCTGGCAACCTGCTGGCGCTGGCCATCATGATGAAGCTGTTCGAGCGCGAGCGGACAGGGATGGGCGGCTCTGTCCACACCTCGCTGCTGGAAGCGCAGGTCTTCATGCTGGACTTCCAGGCCACGCGCTTCCTGATGGATGGCGAGGTGGCGGGCCAAGCCGGTAACGACCACCCGGTGAACACGCCGATGGGCGTGTTTCCCGCCGCCGACAAGCCGATCAACATCGCCGCCTCCTCCGCCAAGCTGTGGGAGGTGTTCTGCCGTGTCTGCGGGCGCGAGGACTGGCTGGCCAAGCCCGAATGGCAGACGGCGAAGGGGCGCACCGCCGACCGTCCAGCGCTGAACGCCGCCATCGCGGAGGAGACGCGCAAGCACCCCTCCGAATGGTGGATCGCGAAGCTGGAGGAAGCGGGCATCCCCTGTGGTCCGGTTAACGACATCCGCGAGGTGTTCGAGGACCCGCAGGTCCAGCACCTCGACATGGTGTGGCACGCCCCGCATGAGCGGCTGGGCCAAGCCGGGGTGGTGCGGACGCCGCTGAACATCGACGGGCACAAGCCCGGCGTGCATCGCGGCGTGCCCGCACTGGGCGGCGACGCAGAGGAGATCCTGGCGCAGGCCGGGCTGTCCGGGAACGAGATCAAGGAATTGCGCGCGACGGGCGCGCTGGGAGACGCAGCGAAATGACCGAGACCACCCTGGCCGATGGCAAGATCATCGCTCGCGCCAATGCGGGCGTGGGCACCATCGTCTTCAACCAGCCCGAGAAGCGCAACGCCATGTCCATCGGGATGTGGGACGGCATGGCCGAGGCGCTGGACCGCTTCGAGGCCGATCCGGCGATCCGCTGCGTCGTGCTGGAAGGCGCGGGCGGCAAGGCCTTCGTGTCCGGCGCCGACATCTCCCAGTTCGAGCAGAACCGCTCGGACGCGGAGGCGCAGAAGCACTACAACAACAAGACCAGCCACGGGCGGAAGAAGCTGGCCGAATTCCCGAAGCCGGTCATCGCCAAGATCCAGGGCTTCTGCATGGGCGGCGGCCTTGGCATCGCCATGTCCTGCGACATGCGCATCGCAGCGGTGGGCAGCGAATTCGGAATCCCCGCCGCACGCCTGGGCATCGCCTACGGCTTCGACATGGTGAGCAACCTCGTCGCGCTCGTCGGGCCGGCCCATGCCCATTACATCCTGATGACGGGCGGCCGCATCGCGGGCGAGGAGGCGGAGCGCATGGGCCTCGTTAACCGCCTCGTCCCGCAGGCGGAGCTGGATGCGGAGGTAGACCGCCTGACCTCGACCATCGCGGTCAACGCGCCGCTGTCGTTGCTGGCCAACAAGCGCACGGTCCGCGCCGTGCTAGCCGACCCGGCGAGCCGCGACATGGCGGCGATTGCGGCGGCGCAGGATGCCTGCTTCGACAGCGCCGATTACCGCGAGGGGCGGCGCGCCTTCATGGAGAAGCGGCGCCCCGCCTTCACCGGGGCCTGACACACCCTCAGGGCCGCCCGATGGGCGGCCCGGCGGTTTGCCGGCTTAAGCAGAATCCCGCTGGATTCCCCGCAAGGAAATCGCCATCTATGCCGCTGGGCGTTCCCTGCCCTGCATCAAGGACACATCTATTGGACGGAACGCCCCATCTGTCGCACGAGGCGCCCATTTCCCGCATCGTTACGGAAGTGGCGGCCCAGTTCCCGGGCGCGCGGATCAGCCTGGGCGACATGGCCGAAGCCTTCGAAGACCGCGCATTCGGCCTCCTGATCCTTCTCCTTTGTCTTCCTTCCCTCCTGCCCGGCATGGCGAGCGTCTTCGGCATCCCCATGCTCATCCTGGGGTTGCAGATGGGGATGGGGCGCCGCAACCCGAGGCTGCCCGCCTTCATGGCCCGCCAGACCATCAAGCGGGAAGATTTGCTCCGCCTCTCCGACGCCTCCTCCGGCTGGATCGGCAGGGTGGAGCGCTGGGTGCGGCCACGCCCCGGCTTCTGGACCGGCGCCAGCGGCGACAAGCTGGTGGGGTGGCTCACCGTCTTCAGCGCGATCATGCTGATCCTGCCTGGCCCCGGCACCAACGGCCCTCCCGCCTTCGGCACCATCGTCATGGCGCTGGGCGTGGTGGAGAGCGACAGCCGCGTGGTCGGGATCGGCGCTGCGCTGACCCTGGCGGGCTGCCTCTTCGCCACCGGCGTCATCGTCGCCCTGCTCTGGTTCGGCCGCGCAGCGCTCGACTGGCTGTTCTAACTTCCCTGCCCCTTCCCGGCGCCCAGGTCCCGTTCTAAGGACGGCCCATGCGTCGGTGCCCCGAGGAGGGGTGAAACGGGAATGCGCGAAGCGGAGCCATCACGGCTCCGTCAATCCGCAGCTGCCCCCGCAACTGTAGGCGGAGAGCCGCGCGCCACGAGCCATTGCCCCCTCTCGGAGAGGGCGAGAAGGCGGCGCATGGCATGGACCCGCAAGCCAGGAGACCGGCCGGCGCAGAGTTGTTCTCGCGCGTACCGGGCGGGGTGCACCGGTGCCACGGAACTTGTTTCCGGTTGCGGGCCCGACGCCAGCCGTCGCGTGGCGCCTCCTTGCCGCGCGGCATTGCCGTCACGCGCAGATGGAGGAATCCCATGCGCCGCCTGTCTTTTGCCGCCGCGCTTCTCGCGGCCACGCCTGCCGCCGCGCAGGTCGCCCTGCCCGACACGATCGTCACCGCCACCCGCGCGCCCACGACGCTGGAGCGCGTGCCCGCCGCCATCACCGTCATCACTCGCCAGACCATCGAGGAGCGCGGCTTCCAGACCCTCGCCGAGGCGCTGGCGATCGTGCCCGGGCTGCGCCTCGCCGCCTCGGGCGGGATCGGCCAGCAGGCCAGCGTCTTCCTGCGCGGCAATTCTTCCCGCTCCACCCTGGTGCTGCTGGACGGGGTGCCGGTGAACGACCCCGCCGAGGCCAATGGCGCCTTCAACTTCGGCAATGAGCTCCTCTTCGACGTGGAGCGGATCGAGGTGCTGCGTGGCCCGGCCTCCTCGCTCTATGGCGGCTCGGCGCTGGGGGGCGTCATCAACCTCGTCACTCGCCGCGCGCCGCCCGACCGCGCCTTCGTGCCCTATGGCGAGATCGCGGGCGGGACGCAGCGCACACTGCGCGTCGGGGCCGGGGCGACCGGCACGGTGGGCCAGTTCGACTACCTGGCCAGTGTGAACTCCCTGTCCACCCAAGGCTTCAACGCCACGGCGTCCCGCTTCCAACGCACGCTGAACGAGCGCGACGGGTTCCGCGGCACCGCCGCCACGGCGCGGCTCGGCTGGACGCCGCTCGCCGGCACGCGGGTCGAAGGGCTTTTGCGTTGGCGGGAGAACCGCTTCGGCCTGGATTCCGTGCCGCGCGACGATCCGAACTTCACCGGCGACGACCGGCGCTGGTTCGGCCAGCTGCGCGGCGAGACGACGCTCTTCGGCGGCGCATGGACCACGGGGCTGCGTGTCGCCCATGGCAGCGACCGCCGCGTCTATTCCAACCTGCCCGACCAGCTTTCCGCCGCCAGCGGCACCGACCGCTACCTGGGCGAGCGGACCACCGTGGATTGGGGCAACACGGTGCGTCTGCCGGGCTTCGGCGCCTTCACCGATGGGCAGGCCAGCTTCGGCTTCACCCATGCACGGGAATCCGCGCGCTCGATCGCGGGTGCCGTGCCGTTTCAGACCCGGGTCAATGCCAGCCAGGACGTGAATGCCGGGCACGCTGCCGTGCAGTACCGCATCTGGGAGAGGCTCGATCTCTCGGCCGGGCTTCGCCACGACGCGGCGGGCGGCTTCTCCGACACCACCTGGCGACTCGGTGCCGTGCTCCAGGTGCCGGAGCTGAACCTGCGGCTACGCGCGGCAGGCGGCAGCGCCTTCAACGCCCCCGCACTCTTCCAGCGCTTCGGCGCCATCGGCACCAGCTTCCGCGGCAACCCCAATCTCCGCCCCGAGCGCAGCCTGGGCTACGAGGTGGGGGCAGAGCTGGACATCCCGGCCTTCGGCCGCCCCGCCTTCGCCACGCTGGGCGCGACCTTCTTCCAGTCCCGCGTGACCGACCTGATCAACTACAACGCCCAGTTCTCCACCCTGGTGAACGTGGACCGGGTGGCGATCAAGGGCGCGGAACTCGGCGTGGCGCTGCGCCCCACGCGCTGGCTTTCCGCCGAGCTGAGCTGGACGATCACCGACGCGACGGACCGCGCCACCGGCCGCCCGCTGCCCCGGCGCCCGGAGCACGTCATCAACGCGACGCTGCGGGCGGAGCCTCTGCCCGGCCTCGTCGTCGCGCCCACGCTGCTCTTCACCGGCCGCAGTCCGGAAGGACCCTTCGCCTCCTACACCGATGCGGGGGCGAGCATCGCCGGGCCGCGCCGCAACAAGACCGGGACGGTGCTGAACATCACCGTCTCCTACCGTGTGACGCCGCAGGTCACGGCCTTCCTGGAAGGACGGAACCTCGGCGGCTCCAAATGGGAGCCGGTGAATGGCTTCCAAGTGCCGGGGCGCTCCCTCCTGGTCGGGACGCGCTTCACCTTCTGAGGCGGGAGCCGGGGGCGGTCCGATCCGCCCCCGGAATGTTTGGCCTCCCACTCTGGCCATTGATCGCTGGCGCGCGATATTGCGACGGCATACAGCCCGCTGCCGGGCGGGTCAGGGAAAGAGACAGGATGCACGATGCCGACAGGGGGCCGGATGGGGCCGCCCCAACGGAGCTGAGCCGCGCTGCGCTGGGCGAGCCGAGCTGGACAGGTCCCCGCTCCACCGCCTTCCTCTCGATCATCGCGGCCAGCACAATCGCCCTCTTCGCGCTGGACCTCGTGACACCCCTCGGCGTCGCGAACTGGCTCTTCTACCTCCTGCCCATCCTGCTCTCCTTCCTGCTGTGGCATCCCGCGGCGCCGCTGGCCCTGGCGGCCGTGACCACGGCGTTGATGCTCGCCGGCTACTGGCTGAGCCCGCCGGGCGTGGATCCGATGATCGGCGCGGTGAACCGGGGCATGGGCGTCGTCACGGTCTGGGTGCTGTCCATTGGCGGCTCGCTTTTCGTTAGCGGGCGCCTGGCCGTGCGGCGGCAGGAATGGCTGCAATCCGGACAGCTGCAGCTCTCCGCCCGCATGTCGGGCGAGCAGGGGCTGGACCAGATCTCCGGCGCGGTGCTGGACGGGCTATGCCGCCATGCCGGGGCGACGGTCGGCGCTTTCTACGTGGCCGAGGGCGGCGCGCTGGTGCGCCGCGCCACCTATGCCGTGCCCGACCCCGGGGCCCTGCCCGAGCGGATCCAGCCCGGCGACGGGCTGCTGGGCGAGGCGGCGCGCGACCGGCGCATCCGCCTCCTCCACCGCCTGCCCGCAGGCTATCTACGCTTCGGCAGCGCGCTCGGCGCGACGGAGCCGCATTCCCTCCTCCTCGCCCCCATCGAGCTGGACGGGGAGCTGAAGGGCGCGGTGGAGTTGGGCTTCGCCGATGCGGCGGGCCAGACCCATGCCGAGCTGCTGCGCCGCACCTCCAACGCCATCGCCGTCGCCCTGCGATCCGCCCAGTACCGCGCCCGGTTGCAGGACCTGCTGGACGAGACGCAGCGCCAGGCGGAGGAGCTGCAGAGGCAGGGCGAGGAGCTGCGCTCCTCCAACGAGGAGCTGGAGGAGCAGAGCCGCGAGTTGGAAGCCTCCCAGGCGGCGCTGGAGTCGCAGCAGAAGGAGCTGCGCCTGGCGAATGAACGGCTGGAGGAGCGCACTCGCACCCTGGAACGCTCGGAATCCGCGCTGAAGGACAAGGCGCGCGAGCTGGAGCAGGCCAGCCGCTACAAATCCGAGTTCCTGGCGAACATGTCGCACGAGCTGCGGACGCCCCTGAACTCCTCGCTCATCATGGCGCGGCTGCTGGCCGACAATCGCGACGGCAACCTGTCCGAGGAGCAGGTGCGCTTCGCCGAGACGATCGAATCGGCCGGCAATGACCTGCTCACCCTGATCAACGACATCCTCGACCTCTCCAAGATCGAGGCGGGGCGCGTCGAGCTGCGCCCCTCCGTCCTTGCGATCAGCGACCTCACGGAGCGCCTGCGCCGCACCTTCGAGCCGGTGGCGCGCGAGCGCGGCCTGTCCTTCCGCGTCGAGGCGCAGGCGAGCGAGCTGGAGACGGACGGGCAGCGCCTGGAGCAGATTCTCAAGAACTTCCTGTCCAACGCGCTGAAATTCACCGAGGCGGGCGAAGTGGTGCTGGAGGTGGACACGCTGCCCGATGGGCGCGTCGCCTTCTCTGTCCGCGACACCGGCATCGGCATCGAGCAGGAGCAGCAGGAGGCGGTGTTCGAGGCGTTCCGGCAGGCGGACGGCACCACCGCGCGCCGGTATGGCGGCACCGGGCTCGGGCTTTCCATCTCGCGCGAATTGGCGCGGCTGCTGGGCGGCACCATCGAGCTGGCCAGCGCGCCGGGGCGCGGCAGCACCTTCACCCTGGTCCTGCCGCCGGTCTATGCGCCCGTCACCGCGCTCGATGCGCCGGCGCCCGCCGCAGCGCCGCCTTCCGGAATCCGGATCCGCGACCTGCCGCCCGCCCCCCCGCCGGTGCCGGCGAAGGCCGCGCCCCACGCCGTCGCGGATGACCGCGACGCGCTGGAAGGGGCACGCCGCATCCTCCTCGTCATCGAGGACGACGCCGCCTTCGCCGGGCTGCTGCGCGACTTGGCGCGGGAGCAAGGTTTCCACTGCCTCGTCGCCGGAACGGCGGATGAAGGCGTGGCGATGGCCCGCGCCTTCCTGCCGCATGCCATCGTGCTCGACCTCGGCCTGCCCGACCATTCGGGCATCTCCGTGCTGGACCGGCTGAAGCACGACCTGACGACGCGCCACATCCCGGTCCACATCGCCTCGGCGCAGGAGAATTGGCGCGCGGCGCTGGCGCTGGGCGCCGTGGGCTTCCTCCAGAAGCCCGTCTCGCGCGACCAGCTCTCCCACGCGCTGCGGCGGCTGGAGGGGCGCATCGACCACAAGCTGCGCCGGGTGCTGATCGTGGAAGACGACCCGGTCCAGCTGGACGCGATCCGCCGCCTCCTCGCCTCCGACGAGGTGGAGACGGTGGGGGCGGCGACCGGAACCGCCTGCCTGGAGGAGCTGTCCCGGCAGACTTTCGACTGCATGGTGCTGGATGTGTCCCTGCCCGACATGACCGGCTTCGAGCTGCTGGACCGGCTGAGCGCGGACGAGACGCGGCCCTTCCCGCCCGTGATCGTCTATACCGGCCGCGACCTCCTGCCGGAGGACGAGCTCCGGCTGCGCCGCTACTCCTCCTCCATCATCGTCAAGGGCGCCCGCTCGCCGGAACGGCTGCTGGACGAGGTGTCGCTCTTCCTGCACCAGGTCGTGTCCGAGATGCCGGGCGAGCAGCAGCAGACGCTGGTGCGCGCGCTGAACCGCGACGCGGTGCTGGAGGGGCGCCGCATCCTCATCGTCGAGGACGACGTGCGCAACATCTTCGCTCTCACGAGCGTGCTGGAGCCGCACGGCGCCACGGTGATCGTCGCCCGCAACGGGCGCGAGGCGCTGGCGGCGCTGGACCGCGCCGAGGCGGCGGGCGAGCCCATGGATCTCGTGCTGATGGACGTGATGATGCCGGAGATGGACGGCATCACCGCCACGCGCCACCTGCGCGAGAAGCCGGAGCGACGCTCGCTGCCCGTCATCATGCTCACCGCCAAGGCCATGCCGGACGACCAGCGGCAATGCCTGGAGGCGGGGGCGAACGACTACATGGCGAAGCCCCTGGACGTGGAGAAGCTGCTCTCCCTCGTCCGGGTCTGGATGCCAAGGTAGCGCGGATGGACCAGGCGCCCTCGGATCCGGAGGAGCTGGAGGCGCGGCTGCTGCTGGATGCGCTGTTCCACCGGCACGGCTACGACTTCCGTGGCTATTCCCTGCCCTCCATGGTGCGGCGCCTGGACCACGCGCGGGAGAAGCTGGGCTGCCGCAGCCTGTCCCTCCTGCAGGACCGCGTGCTGCACGAGCCCGCGGTGGTGCCGGAACTGGTCGGGCTGCTCACCGTGCAGGTCAGCGCGATGTTCCGCGACCCCTCCTACTGGCTCGCCCTGCGGCGGCAGGTGGTGCCGCTTCTCGCCACCTGGCCCTCGCTCAAGGTCTGGGTGGCCGGCTGCGCCGAGGGCGAGGAGCTCTATTCCCTGGTCATCCTGTTCCGCGAGGAGGGGCTGGAGTCGCGCACCGTCTTCTATGCCACCGACATCAGCCCGGCGGCGCTGGAGAAAGCGCGGGCCGGGATCTACCCGCTCGACCGCATTCCCGAGTTCACGGAGAATCACCGCCTGTCCGGCGGGCATTCCTCGCTCTCCGACCACTACACCGCCGCCTACGGGGCCGCGGCGATGGACCGCTCGTTGCGCGACCGCGTCGTGTTCTCGGACCACAGCCTGGTGTCCGACGCGGTTTTCTCCGAAACTCACCTTGTCTCCTGCCGGAATGTGCTGATCTACTTCGGGTCCGGCCTGCAGCGCCGTGCCGTGGGGTTGTTCCGCGAATCCTTGGTGCGCGGCGGCTTCCTGGGTCTCGGCCCGCGGGAGACGATCCGCTTTTCGGGCCATGCCGATGCTTTCGAGGAGTTCGTGGGGGAGGAACGCATCTACCGGAGGCGCGCAGCCGTGGAGGCGAGGCATGGTTGAGCCGGTGAAGTTCCTCCTGGTGGACGACGTGCCCGAGAACCTGCACGCCCTGAAGGCCGTGCTGCGCCAGGACGGGCTGGAACTCCTCACCGCCGCCTCGGGTCCCGAGGCGCTGGAATTGCTGCTGGTGCACGAATTCGCGCTGGCGCTGATCGACGTGCAGATGCCCGGCATGAGCGGCTTCGAGCTGGCGGAGCTGATGCGCGGCGCCTCGCGCACGCGGCGCGTGCCGATCATCCTGCTCACCGCCGGCACGGATGAGCAGCGCCTGTTCAAGGGCTACGAGGCCGGGGCCGTGGACTACCTGGTCAAGCCCTTCAACCCGCACATCCTGCGCCGCAAGACGGAAGTCTTCCTCCAGCTCGACCAGCAGCGCCGCGAATTGAAGCTGCAGCGCGACGAGATCGAGGCGAGCGAGCGCCGCTTCCGCCGCTCGCTCGACCTCGCCCCCGCCCCCATGCTGCTCTGCGACGAGACGGGGCGCGTGCTGACCGTCAATGCGGAGTGGCTGGGCCAGGCGGCACTGAGGCGCGATGAGGTGCCGAACCTCGCCGCCTGGGCGCGGCTTGCCTGCCCCGACACGGCGCCCGCCGTGCTGGATCGGGTGGGCGCCGTGCTGAGCGGCGAGGCAGAGCGGGTGCAGGTGGAAACCAGAATGCATCCGCGCGGCGCGCCGCCCCGGACCTGGGATCTCGTGGCCGGGGCGGTGGGCATGGGCGCCGATGGGCGACGCCTCGTGCTCTGCGTCGCGCACGACATCACCGAGCGGGCAGAGGCGGAGCAGACGCGCCGCCTCCTGCTCGGCGAGCTAAATCACCGGGTCAAGAACACCCTCGCCACCGTCATGGCGATCGGCCAGCAGACGCTGCGTCAAAGCCGCGACCCCGAACGCTTCGCGCAGAGCTTCTCCGGCCGCCTCCTCGCCCTGTCGCAGGCCCATTCGCTGCTGAGCGAGGAAACCTGGCAGGGCGCGGAGCTGCGCGACCTCCTGCGCGAGCAGCTGGCGCTGGGCGCGGTGGAGGAGGCGCGGGTGGAGGCGGAAGGTCCGCCCGTGCGGCTTGAGCCGCAGACCGCGCTGCACGCCGCCCTGATCCTGCACGAGCTCTTCACCAATGCCGTGAAGTACGGCGCGCTGTCCGTCCCCACGGGCCGCATCGCGCTGCGCTGGGAAGCGGCAGAGGACCAAGTCGTTCTGCGCTGGACGGAGGGGGGCGGCCCGCCCGTGCACGCTCCGGAACGGCGCGGCTTCGGCTCCGCGCTGATCGAGCGCACTGCCCGCGCCGGGGGCGGCGGCGCGCGCGTCACCTTCGATCCCGCGGGGGTGCGCTGGGATGTGTCGCTGCCCGCCAGCGCCGGCGCCGTCCCGCTCCGCCTCATGCGACCACGCGCCGCACCGGCCGAGCGGCCGCCGGCCGGCCGCGCCAGCCTGCAGGGGATGCGCTTCCTCCTCGTGGAGGACGAGCCGCTGGTGGCCATGGAGGTCACGGCGACGCTGGAGGAGGCGGGCGGAACGATCGCCGCCAGCGCCTCCACCCATGACGAGGCGCTGCGCCTCGCCTCCCTGCCCCAAGGCTTCGACGCCGCCCTGCTCGACGCCAATCTGCGCGGCCGTCCGGTGGGCGAGGTGGCGGCGGCGCTGGACATGCGTGGCGTGCCCTTCATCTTCGTGTCCGGCTACGGGCCGGAAAGCCTGCCCCCAGGCTTCGAGTCCGTGCCCCTCCTCGCCAAGCCCTTCACCACCGCGCAGCTTCTCGAAGCCGCCGGACGCCTCGCCCTGCGGGCGGAGCGCGTCGCGTGAACAGGAGGCCATCATGGCCGGGATGAAGTTCCGCACCCATCTCGTGCTGCTGGTGGCCGGGGCGCTGCTGCCCGTGCTGGGCCTTTCCACCGCCCTGCTGTGGCGCGAGGGCGAGGAAGCGCGCCGCGCCGCGCTGGAAACGCTGTCGCATCAGGCCCAGGCCCTCGGCGCCACGGTGGACCGGGAAATCGCCGGGACCGTCCGCGCCCTGGAAAGCGCCGCCCTCGCCATCGCGCCGACGGAGACTGCTTCGCCCGAGGCGCTGCGCCCCCGCCTGGAGGCGATGCTGGCGCGCAATCCGCGCTGGAACAATATTCTCCTGGCCGGGCCGGATGGGCGCTTCGCACTCAACACCCTGACCCCGCCCGGCGAGACCCTGCCCATCGCCTCGCCCGCCGCGCGCATCGCCGAGGCGGCGATGGGCCGAACCTCCATCTCGGACCCATTCATCGGCCACCTGGTGCAGGCGCCGCTGGTCTCCGTCGCGGTGCCGCTGCCCGCCGCGCCGGGCTGGGCGCTGGTGGCCGCCATCCGCACCCACAGCTTCGAGACCCTGATCGAGGAGGCGCTGCCCTCCGGGACCCTCGCCGGGCTGATCGGCGCCAATGGCCGCTTCGTCGCCCATAGCTCCACCCCGCAGGGCGACCGCACCGCCGCCCCGGCGCCGCGCGCCCTGGCGGATTTCGCCGGCACCGCCGCCCCGGGCGAGGTGCTGCTGACAGCGACCCAGCGCGTCACTGGGGAGCGGGTGATCGCCGTGGCCCGGCGCCTCCAGGTCGCGCCCTGGACCGTCACCGTCGCCGCGCCCGAGGCGGCGCTGCACGAGCAGGCCGGGGATTCGCTCCGGCGCCTTGCCGCGCTGGGCGCGGCGGCGCTGCTGCTGGCACTGCTGGCGGCTCTCCTGACGGGCCGCCAGCTGGGGCGACGCGTCCATGCCCTGGCCCGGGCGGCCGAGGCGGCGGGGCGCGGGCAGATGGTGCGGGTGCCGGCGGGCGTCGCCGAGGTGGACCGCGTGGCGGCCGCCCTGGCCGAGGCCGCTTCCACCGTCCGCGCGCGGGAGGAGGAGGCGCGCCGGACCGGCGAGGAGCGCGTGCGCCACGCCATCGAGGCCCGCACCCGCGACGAGCTGCGCCGGCTGAATGCGGGGCTGGAGGCCCGGGTGCGCGAGGAGGTGGCGGCGCGCGAGGCGGCGCAGCGCCGCGCCGCCCATGCCGAGCGGATGCAGGCGCTGGGCCAGCTGGCGGGCGGTATCGCGCACGACTTCAACAATGTCCTCCAGGCCGTGCAGGGCGGCGCGTCGCTGATCGAGCGCCGCCCGGACGACCCGGACGGGGTGCGGCGCTTGGCACGCATGGTGCTGGAGGCCACGGGGCGCGGTGTCACGGTCACGCGCCGCCTCCTCTCCTTCGCCCGGCGCGACGAGTTGCGGGCAGAGCCCGTGGATGCGGGCAGCCTGCTCGCAGGGCTATGCGAGGTGCTGACCCATACGTTGGGGGACGGCGTGCGCTGCCTCGCGGAGGCACCATCCGACCTGCCCGCGCTGCTGGCCGACAAGGGCCAGCTGGAGACCGTGCTGGTCAACCTCGCCACCAATGCGCGCGACGCCATGCCGGAAGGCGGGACGCTGCGCTTCAAGGCGACGTGGGAAGCCGTGACGCGAGACACGCCGCATCCGCTCGGTCTTGCGCCCGGCGGCTATGTCCGCATCGCCGTCTCCGACACCGGCACGGGCATGGATGCCGCGACGCTGGCGCGCGTGTCCGAGCCCTTCTTCACCACCAAGCCGGAAGGGCGCGGCACCGGGCTGGGTCTGTCCATGGCGCGCGGCTTCGCCGAGCAGTCGGGCGGCGCCATGGCGGTGGAAAGCGCGCCCGGCCATGGCACGACGGTGACGCTGTGGCTGCCGGAGGCGGACATCCCCTCCCCCGTTTCCTCGACGCAGCCGGAAGCGGTGGCCCCGAGCCATGCCCGCCCGGGGCGTCGCGTCCTGCTGGTGGACGACAACGACGTGGTGCGGCTGACCATGTCCGCGCAGCTGGAGGCGGCGGGGTTCCAGACCGCCTGCGCCGCGGACGCCGCCCAGGCCCTGTCCCTGATGGAGGCGGGCGAAGCGGTGGACGTGCTGGTGACCGACCTGTCCATGCCGGGCGCCAGCGGCCTTGCCCTGATCCATGAGGCGCAGGCGCGGCGGCCCGGCCTGCCCGCCATCCTCCTCACCGGCTATGCCGGGGACGGGGCGGCGCTGGCGGTGGGGGGCGCGATCAGCGGCGCCTTCTCCCTCATCCGTAAGCCAGTGAGCGGCCCGCATCTGGCCGAGCGGGTGGAGGCGTTGATCGCCGCCCGTGGGGCGATCAGCCAAGCGGGCAACTGAGTCCTACCCGGCGATAAGCCGGGCGAAGCGGTCGAGGTCCACGTTGCCGCCGCTGATGATGGCGCCCACCGTGCTGCCCGCCACGTCCACCTTCCCCGCGAGCAGCGCCGCGACCGGCAGGGCGCCGGTCGGCTCCACCACCAGCTTCATCCGGCTGGCCAGGAAGCGCATCGCCACGACGATCTCCTCGTCGGTCACCGTCACGACGTCATCCACCAGGCGCCGCATCACCCGGAAGTTCAGCGCGCCGACATGGGTTGCCAGCGCCCCTTCCGCGAGGCCGCGCGGCGGCGGGATGCGGATGATCTCCCCGGCGCGCAGCGAGCGCAGCCCGTCATCCCCCTCCGCCGGCTCCACCCCGATCACGCGGCAGGCGGGATGGCGCGCCTTGGCAGCGATGGCGGTGCCGGAGAGCAGCCCGCCCCCGCCCAGCGTGGCGAGCACCACGGCGGGAGCCGGCATCTCCTCCAGCAGCTCGGCCGCCGCCGTGCCGGCACCGGCGATGATGCGGGCATCGTCGAAGGGCGGGATGATCTCCATGCCGCGCTCCGCCGCGATCTCCGCCGCGAGAGCCTCGCGGTCGGTGCTGAAGCGGTCATAGACGCGCACCTCCGCCCCGTAGCCCTTCGTGGCTTCTACTTTCGCGGGCGGGGCGTCGTGCGGCATCAGGATCAGCGCGGGCGCGCCGTGCAGCCGCGCCGAGAGCGCCACCGCCTGGGCATGGTTGCCGGAGGAGAAGGCGAGCACCCCGGCGCGCCGCCGTGCCTCCGGGATCTGCGCCAGGGCGTTGAAGGCGCCGCGGAACTTGAAGGCGCCCATGCGCTGGAAGTTCTCGCATTTCAGGAAGACCCGGGCGCCGCTGCGCTGATTCAGCTGGCCGGAGCGCATGACCGGGGTCCGGTGCGCAACGCCGCGCAGCCGCGCCGCCGCCGCGTCCAGATCGGCCACCGTCACCTCCGGCTGCGTGTCGCTGTCCATCTCGGCCCCCTCGCGCTTTGCCGTTCCGGCGCTACCATGGCGCCGGGGCGGACGGTAGCGTCGGCCCGCCACCAACCTCCGGGGCCGCGCCATGAAGCTCGATGAATCCGCCCGGGGCGTCTTCGTGATCGCCCCCACTCCCTTCCACCCGGATGGCCGCCTGGACGATGCCTCGGCCGACCGGATGACCGACTTCTTCCTGGAGGCCGGCTGCGACGGGCTCACCGTGCTCGGCGTGATGGGCGAGGCGCCGAAGCTGGACGGGGCGGAGGCGCTGGGCTTCGCCGCGCGCATCGCCCGCCGTGCCGGCAAGGCGCCGGTGGTGGTCGGTGTCTCGGCCCCCGGCTTCGCCGCTATGCGCGCCCTGGCGCGCGGCGCGATGGATGCGGGCGCCGCCGGGGTGATGATCGCGCCGCCGAGCCATCTGCGGAACGACGATGCGGTACTGACCTATTTCCGACAGGCCGTGGAGGCGATCGGCGAGGACGTGCCCTGGGTGCTGCAGGACTACCCGCAGCTCTTCCAGGTGCAGATGCCGCCCGCGCTGATCCGCCGCATCGTCGCCGAGTGCCCCTCCTGCGTCATGCTGAAGCACGAGGACTGGCCGGGGCTGGAGAAGATCAGCGCCCTGCGCGGCTTCCAGAAGGAGGGCACGCTTCGGCCGCTTTCCATCCTCTGCGGCAATGGCGGCGTGTTCCTGGATTTCGAGATGGAGCGCGGCGCGGACGGCGCCATGACCGGCTACGCCTTCCCCGACATGCTGGTGGACCTCGTCCACCTTTCCGCCAAGGGCGAGCGCGAGGCGGCGCACGACCTCTTCGACGCCCACCTGCCCATGATCCGCTACGAGCTGCAGCCCGGCGTGGGGCTGGCAGTGCGGAAATACGTGCTGATGCGGCGCGGCGTCATCGCCAGTGACGCGCAGCGCCGCCCGGCCTCCGCGCTTTCCGCCGCCGCGCGGGCGGAGGTGGAGTTCCTGCTGGACCGTCTGGCGCGGCGGGACCCGCGGGCGCAGCTGGCGCGGGCCGCCTGACGGCTTGCCGCCCGCCCCCGTCCCCGGTATGTCTGGGGACGGAGCGCGGGCGTAGTTCAGAGGTAGAACGTCAGCTTCCCAAGCTGAATGTCGTGGGTTCGATTCCCATCGCCCGCTCCAGCCCCCTCACGCCGCCTTGATGCCGGACAGGAACCCTTCCACCTCGCCGCGCAGCCCCTCGGCGCGCTGCGACAGCTCGCCCGCCGCAGCGCGGAGTTGGGTCGCGGCGGCACCGGTCTGGTGCGCCCCTTCCGTCATGTCGCCCGCATAGCGGCTGACGTCGCGCGTGCCGGTCGCGGCCTCGGCCACGGCGCGGCCGATCTCCCGCGTTGCGGCGGCCTGCTCCTCCGTCGCGGCGGCGACCTGTGTCATGGTGCCGTCCATCGCCTCGATGGTGCGGGCAATGCCGCGGATCGCCTCCACCGCGCGCCCCGTGTCACCCTGGATGCCGCCGATCTGGCTCGCGATCTCCTCCGTCGCCTTGGCGGTCTGCGCGGCCAGCGCCTTCACCTCGCTTGCCACCACCGCGAAGCCCTTGCCCTCTTCCCCGGCCCGCGCCGCCTCGATGGTGGCGTTGAGGGCGAGGAGGTTGGTCTGCCCGGCGATGTCGCCGATCAGCCGCACCACCTCGCTGATCTGCTGCGCCCCCTGCGCCAAGGCGGAAACCGCCTGGTCGGTGGCCCGCGCATCCTCCGCCGCCTGGGAGGCGATGCGCGCCCCTTCCGCCACCTGCCGCGCCACCTCTGCGATGGAGGTCGCCATCTCCTCGGCGGAGACTGCGACGGTCTGCACATTGGCGCTGGCCTGCTCAGCCGAGGCGGCGAGGGAAACGGCGCGCTCGGTGCCGGTGCGCGCGGTGTCCTGCATCGCCGCCGCCGTGGCGTCCAATTCGGTGGAGGCGGAGGCGACGACGCGCAGCGCCTCGGCCGCCTCGCCCTCGAAGCGGGAGATCAGCGCGGCGACGCGCGCGGCGCGGGCACGGTTCTCGGCCTCCTTGTCCAGCTCCTTCAGCAGGCGGTCCTGCTCGATGGCGGCGAGGCGGAAACCCTCCACCGCCGCGGCGATGCGGCCCACCTCGTCGCGCCGCCCATGTCCCGGCACGGCGCCGTCCCGGTCTCCGGTGGTCAGGGCCTGCATCCGGGCGATCAGCGCCCCGATGGGCCGCGAGACATGGCGGCTCATCAGCCACAGCGCGACGCCGAGCGACAGCAGCGCGCCGATTCCCACGATCAGCACGGCGCGGCTCCACGCTGCCTCGGCCATGGCGCTGGCCTCGGCGGAGGCGCGCGTCATGATCCCCTCCAGCTTCGCCACCTCGTCCCGCACCGCACGGCGGAGTTCCTCATAGGGGGCGCTGCGCCGCTCGTTCAGCAGACGCAAAGCTCCGGCCGCATCGCCCGTCAGGGCTAGGCGCTCGATCTCGCGCGTCACCTCGGCCAGGGGGGCCAGACGCGCCGTGATGGTGCGCAGTTCCGCCGCTTCGCTGGGGAGGAGGCGCTGCGCCTCGGCGAGGGCCTCCGCCTGCCGCGTCCATGCCTCCGCCCGCGCCTGGGCCAGGCGGCGGCGCGTCGCCTCGTCCGCCTCGGCGATGACGCGGGCGAGGAGGCGGCCATCATCCAGCAGGGCGATGTTGGCGCGGGACAGCATCAGCGCGCCCCGCGCCTCCCGGTTCATCACCGTCGAGTGGGCGGTGTCCACCTGCGCGAGGCGCGTAGTGGCGTAGAGCCCGCCTGCCAGCCCGGCCACGGCCATGAGGCCGAGCGCCAGCAGCGCCTTGAGTGTGATGGAGATGTGGCCAAGCCAGCTTTGCATCCGCGTGCCTCCGGTGAGGCGCGCATTCTTGCAGCGGCGCCTTACCGGAAGGTTTCGCGCGGAACTCAGCTCAGCGCGGCCTCGCCGGGCAGAGCCGAGCCTTCGCGCAGCCCGCGCAGGAAGTCGCGTGCCCGCGCGGGGCCGAGGATGGGGCCGGAGAGTTCCATGAACTTCTCGTCCAGCTCGGCATCGGAGAGCGGCGCATCCGGGTCGCCACGCCGCGTGGGCTGATGGCGGAACAGGCTGCGCCCGTCCTTCAGCGCGATCGTCACCTTGGCGGAGCGCTGGCCCGGGAAGGCCGCCTCGCACTCCCCATCCAGGCTGACCGAGACGCGCGGCATCAAGGCGCGGATCGCCGGGTCCGTCAGCCGCTCCGGCCCGAAAGCCGCGAGGCGCACTCCGCCATGCAGCAGCATGGTGGCGACGGTGAACTGGGTGGAGAAACGCGCCTCCTGCTCCGTCGCCGCATGGGGACGGTCGCAGACATTCTTGGTCGCGGCATAGCCGCCGACATGGACGGATTCGACGTCATCGGCCTTGAAGCCCGCCTCGCGCTGGAGGTCGCGCACGGCATCCAGCGCAGCGAAGATGTGGCCGCAGCAGCCATGGTTCTTCACCGTCATCTCCGTCACCGCCAGCGGCTTGCTAATGGAGGCGATGGCCTTGTCCCACTGCCCCGTATCGGCCGAGGTGGCGGCGGCGAAGCCGGCAGGGCCGTGCAGCACGTCCAGCGCGCCGGTCATCCCTTCCTTCGCCGCCATGGCGGCCAGCGCCCCGGCCTCCGCTGCATGGCCAGGGTGCAGCGGCTTCGACATGCCGTCGCCACGGAAGGCCTGCTGCAACCCGCCCGCCATGGTGGCGGCGGTCGCGATGGCATGCGCCGTCTGCTCCGCGTCGCAATCCAGGATCACCGCCACGGCGGCGGCGGCGCCGAAGGTGCCGACCGTGCCGGTGGTGTGCCAGAAATCATAGTGCGAGGGCTGCACCGCATAGGCGATGCGGCACGACACCTCGTAGCCAGCGGTGATGGCACGCAGCAGCGCGTCCATGTCCCGCTCATGCTCCTGCGCCGCCGCCAGCGCCGCCGCGACGGTCGGGCAGCCGGGGTGATAGACGCCCCAGCGCCAGATGTCGTCGAACTCGACGATGTGGCTCGCCGTGCCGTTGAGCAGCGCGGCGTGGCGCAGCGCGCAGCGCGTCCCATCGACATAGGAAAAGGCCCGTCCCGGCCCCCGCCCTGACGCCAGCGCCTTCGCCATCAGCGTCGCCGGCGGCAAGCGGCAGCCGGGCAGCAGCGCGGCGAACCAGTCCACCAATGCCCGCCGCGCCGCATGCGTGACCTCCGGCGGCAGGGGCGCCCGCCGCCAGGAGGCGGCGTGCTCGGCCAGGGCGGGGAGCGGGTTCATCGGTTGAGCCGTAGCACTTCCTTGTTGATCACCATGTCAGGATCCACCTCGCCCTTGAAATGGCCGATGATGGAGGACACGGCGGAGAGGCCCATGCGGCGCATGCCCTGCACCGTGCCGGCGGCGCTGTGCGGCGTCATCACCACGTTGGGCGCGCCGAGCAGCGGGTTGGTCTTCACCACCGGCTCCTCCCAGAACACGTCCAGACCAGCGGCGGCGACGTGGCCGGACTTCAGCGCCGCGGCCAGCGCCTCCTCCTGCACCAGCGTGCCGCGTGCGGTGTTGATGAGGCGCGCGCCGCGCTTCATGGTCTTGAGGAACTCGGCATTCACCATGCCGCGATTCTCGGCGTTGGAGGGGCAGTGCATGGTGACCCAGTCGGCCTCGGCCAGCCCGTCCTCCAGCGTCTTGGCGTAGCGGAAGCCCGCACCCTTCACCGTGTTCATCGGCACGTTGGGGTCGCAGACCAGCACGTCCATGCCGAAGGCGTGGCACAGCCGCGCCACGCGCCCGCCGATGCGGCCGAAGCCCACCACCAGCACCGTCATGCCCGACAAATCATAGGCAGTCGGCGCGTCGGTCGTGCTCCACTTGAAGGCGCGGGTGTTCTCGTCGAAGGACTTCACCTGCTTCGCGATGGTGAGCATGAGCATCAGCGCATGCTCCGCCACCGAGAGCGCGTTGGCATCTGCCGTGACGGTCAGCGGGATGCCGCGCTTCGTCAGCTCCGGCACGTCCACCGCGTCATAGCCGACGCCGTGGCGCGCCACGATGGAGAGCTTGGGCGAGAAGCCCAGGAATTCCGCATTGATCGGCGTGGCGCGGACGATCACCGCCTCGGCGCGCGTCATCGCGTCGCGAAGCTCGTCGCCCACCGGGTTCTGCACCACCTCGACCGTGAAGCCGGGCTCGGCGCGCAGCCGAGCCTCGGCGTCGGGATGCAGGGAGCGCAGAAGCGCGACATGGGGCATGGGCTGGTTCTTCCTTAGGCGAGATGGGCGGAGGGGCCGAGGAGATGCTCGCGCATCCGGGCCTGGAGGATGGCGCCCTCGCGCGGCGGCAGGACGAGGGGGAGGTTCTTGGCCTCGATCTTGGCGAGGGCGAAGATCGGACCCCCCTTCGCATGGACCACATCGCGGAACTTGGCCGCGTCCTCCAGCGAAGCGATGCGCTGGGTCCGCTTGATGCCCGCACCCTCCGCCATCACGACGAGGTCGGTGCCGTGGCGCGTTGCGGTCTGCTGGCCGCCCGTCTCGCTGTAATGCTCATTGTCCTGCACGAGGATGCTGAGGTTGCGTGGCGCCTGGTGCGCGATCGTGGCCAGCGCGCCCACGCCCATCAGCATTTCGCCATCGCCGGTGATCACCAGCACCGGCTTGTCCGGCTGCGCCAGGGCCAGGCCGAGGCCGATCATCACCGCGCCGCCCATTCCGCCCCAGAGCGGGAAATTCGCCGGCGTGTCGCCGATGGCGGTGATGTCCCAGGCCGAGGCGCCGAGCCCGGCCACCACCAGCAGGTCGCCGCGGTCCTTCAGCACGGCGGCGCAGAGTTCGCGTCGGTCGAGCATCCCTCAGTCCTTCCCGAAGGTCTTGGCGCCGAGCAGGCGCTGGCCGATCAGCGTCGCGGTCGGGCGGAACGTGTTGAAGGCGAGCTTCAGCGTCGCCTCGATGGTCGGCAGCAGGTCGGCCTCGGTGTCGGCGCGGTGGACGATGGTGCCCATCGCCTCCAGCGTCGCCTGGGTGGCCTGGCCCATGGGGATCTGCGCCGGGTTGAACTCGCCGAAATCGCCGCGCATCGTCACCAGCATGGGCATCGGGCAGCGATGGATGGTGCCGAGCGACAGCATGTTGATGCAATTGCCGACGCCCGAGGACTGCATCAGCAGGATCGAGCGCTGCCCGCCCAGCCAGGCGCCCTGCATCAGCGCCACGCCTTCCTCCTCCGTCGTGCAGGTCACGACGCGCAGGTCGTTGTCGGCGAGGCAGCGGCGGATCAGCCGCGCATGGCCCGCATCGGGCACCAGCGCCACTTGCCGGATGTCATAGCGCTTCAACAGGTCATAGATTCGGTCGGGCCAGTCGGCCGTCGCCGCCGGGGCAGATTCCATCGGACGTTCCCTTGCTCGCGAAAGAGTTTCCGCCCGGTCGCGGAATCTGGCAAGGCGGGGTCATGGCGTTCCGGCATGCGATCCGTGGCACCAGCCACGTTTTCCCCGATCTGCGGACCCTGCTGGCGCGCGCCAGCCCCTTCCGCTCCGGCGATGCGCTGGCCGGGATCGCGGCCGCCTCCGCCGAGGAGCGCGTGGCCGCCCAGCGCGCCCTGGCCGATGTGGAGCTGCGTCGCATCCTGACTGAACCCGTCATCCCGCCGGAGGAGGATGACGTGTCGCGCCTCATCCTGGAGGATCACGACGAAGCGGCCTTCGCTCCCGTCGCGGCGCTGACGGTGGGTGGGTTCCGCGACTGGCTGCTCGCCGCCGCGCCTGCCGAGCTTGCCGCGATCCGCCGGGGCGTCACGCCCGAGATGGCGGCTTCCGTGTCCAAGATCATGCGCAACGCGGACCTGATCTCCGTCGCCGCGAAATGCCGGGTGGAGACGCGGCTGCACAACACGCTGGGCACGGCCGGCACGCTGTCGGTGCGGCTGCAGCCCAACCACCCGACGGATGACCCGCGCGGCATCGCCGCTGCCATCCTGGACGGGCTGCTGCTCGGCGCGGGGGATGCCTGCATCGGGATCAACCCCGCCACCGACAATGTCGAATCCGTGCTGCGCCTGCTTGATCTGCTGGAGGAGGTGCGGACGCGGTTCAGCATCCCCACCCAGGGCTGCGTGCTGTGCCACGTCTCCACCTCGCTCATCGCCATCGAGCGCGGCGCGCCCGTGGACCTCGTCTTCCAAAGCATCGGCGGCACGCAGCGCACCAATGAAAGCTTCGGCGTTTCCCTGGCCCTGCTGGAGGAGGTGCGGGAGGCGGCGCTGGCCCTCCGGCGCGGCACGGTGGGCAGCAACGTGATGTATTTCGAGACCGGCCAGGGCAGCGCCCTCTCCGCCGAGGCGCATCACGGGGTGGACCAGCAGACGGTGGAAGCGCGCGCCTATGCCGTAGCGCGGCGCTTCGACCCGCTGCTGGTCAACAGCGTCGTCGGCTTCATCGGCCCGGAATATCTGTTCGACGGTAAGCAGATCCTCCGCGCCGGGCTGGAGGACCATGTCTGCGGCAAGCTGCTGGGCCTGCCGATGGGGGTGGATATCTGCCACACCAACCATGCCGAGGCCGACGCGGACGACATGGACGCGTTGCTGATGTGCCTCGGTCTCGCAGGGGTGAACTACGTCATGGGCGTGCCGGGGGCGGATGACGTGATGCTGGCCTACCAATCCACCTCGTTTCACGATGCGCTGACTGTGCGGCGCCTCTTGAACCGTCGCCCGGCGCCGGAATTCGCCGCCTGGCTGGAGCGCATGGGCATCGGCGAAGGGGCGCGCATCCCCAGCGCCCTTTCCCCCGCGCTGATCGGATTGTCCTGATGCTGCCGGCGCAGCTTCGCCGCTTCACCGCGGCGCGCGTCGGGCTGGGCCGCGCGGGCGACGCGCTGCCCACCGGGGCCTGGCTGGATTTCCAGGAGGCGCACGCCGCGGCGCGCGACGCGGTGTGGTCGGCGCTGGATCCCGAAACGCTGGGCTTCGCCGCCCCTGTGGTGCGGAGCGAGGCGCGGGACCGGCGCGAATACCTGCTGCGCCCGGACCTCGGCCGGCGGTTGCGAGCGGAGGATGCGACGAGGCTGCCGCAAGCGGGCGGCGTCGTGGTCGTGGTGGCGGACGGTCTCTGCGCCGCCGGGGTGCAGGCCCAGGCTGCTTCGCTGCTGCGCGCCTTCGGCACCGAATGGCCCGTCGTGGTCGCGCTGCAGGCCCGTGTGGCGCTGGGCGACGCGATCGGCGCGGCCATGGGCGCCGAGGCGGTGGTGGTGATGATCGGCGAACGCCCGGGGCTCTCTGCACAGGACAGTGTCGGGCTCTACCTCACCTGGGCGCCGCGCCCGGGCCGCACGGATGCGGAGCGCAACTGCATCAGCAACATCCGCCCCGGCGGACTGTCCCACGCCGAGGCGGCGGCGAGGCTGCACTGGCTGCTGCGCGGGGCGCGGGCGCTGGGCGCCACCGGCGTCGCGCTGAAGGACGAGATGCCCGCGGGGGCTTTGCTTCCGCCGGAGTCGGCGGGCTAGGCTTCGCGCAACATTGAGGGAGGACAATGCCATGCGCCGCTTCGCGCTGATGCTCGCCATGATGATTGCCGGCCCGGCCCTGGCGCAGGAGGCGTATCCGAGCCGCCCCGTCCAGCTCATCATTCCCTTCCCGCCCGGCGGCAACACCGACCTGATGGCCCGCGCCATCCAGGCCGAGCTGACGCGCGAACTGGGCCAGCCGGTGGTGGCGGTGAATCGCGGCGGCGCGGCAGGCGCCATCGGCAATGCGGAGATCGCCCGCGCGCGGCCCGATGGCTACACGATCGGCATCTCGCCCAACAACGCGATCACCACGCAGCCCTTCCTGCAGAACGCGGCCTACAACCCGGAAAGCTTCCGCTTCCTTTGCCTCGTCTACGATAACCCGCAGGTGGTGATCCTAGCGCGCAACGCGCCCTTCCGCGACTTCGCCGGCATGATCGCCCATGCGCGCACGGGGCGCGAGGCGCTGGTCTATGGCATCCCCGGCGTGGGCAGCACGCAGCACATCCTCACCGCGCAGTTGCTGCGCGCGGCGGGGGTGTCTGGGATGAACGTGCCCTTCGCAGGCGCGGGGCCGATCGCGCAGGCGGCGCTGGCCGGGCAGATCCAGATGTTCATCGAGAGCGCGGCGATCCCCGCCGCCACCGGCCTGCCGGTCATCGCCGTGCTGGGCGAGCGACGCATGCCCTCCCTGCCCGACGTGCCAAGCACGGGCGAGCTGGGCTACCCGATGGCGGGTACCACCTATGGCGGCCTCCTCGCCCCCGCCGGGCTGCCGGACAACATCGCCGAGACGATCGAACGAGCCTGCGAGCGCGCCGTGCGCTCCGACGGCTATCGCGCCGCCGCCGAGCGTCTGAACGGCGTACCCTCCTTCCTGCCCGGCAACGCGCTGCGCGACCGCTTCCTGTCCGAGGCGCGCACCAACCAGGCGCTGCTGCGCGAGCTGGGCATCGCGCGCGAGTGACGCCCGACCCCGCCCTGATCGAGGAGGACTTCCTGCGCGCCTCCGGCCCGGGCGGGCAGAACGTCAACAAGCTGGAGACGGCCGTCCAGCTTCGCTTCCGCGCGGCGGAGGCCGGCTTCTCCGAACGGGTCTGGCTGCGCCTCCGCACCCTCGCGGGTCGGCGCATGACCAAGGAGGGTGTAATCGTCATCACCGCCCAGGCCCACCGCACCCGCGAGCGCAACCGCGAGGAGGCGATGGAGCGGCTGACGGAGTTGCTGGCGGAGGCAAGCAAGCCGCCGCCACCCAAGCGCCGCCCCACCAAGCCGACGCGCGGCTCGCAGATCCGCCGCATGGACAGCAAGGCGAAGCGCGGCGCCACCAAGGCGCTGCGCGGCAAGCCCGTCCCGGAATAGGAGGGCGGACCGCTGCCGCCGCAAGGCGTTCCGCTCCCCATTGCCCTAGGAGCGCACGATGCCGCAGCCCATCCCTTCCTTGCCCTTGCCGCGCCGCAGGGCGGCGCTGCACCTCGACCCCGCGACGGATTACGATCTGCGCCGGCTATGGATCTCGCGCGAGGGCGAGCAGGAAACGGAACTGCAGCTGCCGATGAACATCCAGTTCGCAGCAGAACTCGACCACATGGCAGAATGCGTGCGCGAGGGGCGCGATCCGCGCACCCCCGGCGGGGAAGGGCTGCACGACATGCTGGCGATGGAGGCGATCTACGAGGCGGCGCGAAGCGGGCGCACGGTGCGGATCGCCGCGCCGTGACCGGACGCGCGACGATCGCGCGCATCTGGCGTGGGCGCACCGCGCGGGACCGCGCCGATGCCTACGAGCCCTATCTGCGCGAGGTGGGCATCCGCCCGCTGGAGGAGAAGGCGCTGGGCGTGCAGCTTCTCCGCGAGGACCGCGAGACGGAGACCGAGTTCGTCACCATCTCCTTCTGGGAGGATGTGCAGGCCATGGCGCGTTTCACCGGCGGCGATCCGACGCGCATCCACCACCTGCCGCGCGACGCTGAGTTCCTGCTCGAGCTGCCCGAGCGCGTGCAGCTGCTCCGCATCCTGGTGGACAAGCCACCCGGCTGATTCAGTCGGCGCGCGGATGCGCGAGGCGCCATGTCGCCAGAAGCCCTTCCGCGTCCACCGCCGTATAGCGCTGCGTGGTGGACAGGCTGGCGTGGCCTAGCAATTCTTGGATGGCACGCAGATCGGCGCCGCCTGCCAGCAGATGTGTCGCGAAGGAATGGCGCAGCGCGTGGGGCGTGGCGTGCTCGGGCAGGCCCAGAAGGCGCCGCGCGTCGCGCATCGCCTTCTGCGCCACGGCGGGGTCCAGCCGCCTGCCGCGCGTTCCGAGGAAGAGCGGCTCATCCGGCGCGCCAGAGCCACGCTGCTTCATGTAGGCGGCGACGGCCTGGCGCACCGCCGGCAGCACCGGCACGACGCGCTGCTTGCCGCCCTTGCCGGTGATACGCAGCGCCACCTCGCCACCCGGCAGCGGCGCGTCGCGCAGGTCGAGCGACAGCGCCTCGGAGATGCGGAGGCCGCAACCATAGAGCAGCGTCAGCAGCGCCGTGTCGCGTGCGGTCTGGAAGGCGGGGGATTCCGCGCCGGGGGCGGAATGGGCGACGCCGATGGAGTCTGCGATCTCCTTCGCATCCCCCGGCGTCAGGGCGCGCGGAATGGGCGGGACGCGCTTCGGGCCGCGCATACCGGCCAGCGGCAGGGGCGGCAGGCCGTGATGCTTGGCGAGGAAGCGCAGGAAGGCGCGGATCGCGGCGAGCTGCCGTGCGCGCGTGGCATTCCCCGCCCCCGCCGCGGCCCGCGCCGCCAGGAAGGCGCGCAGGTCGCCCGGCGTCAGGTCGGCAAGGGCCACCAGATCCGGCTCGCCTCCCAGGTGGTTCGAAAGGAAGCCGAGGAAATCCGCTACGTCGCGGCCATAGGCCTCCAGCGTGTGCGGGCTGGCCCGCCGCTCCCGCTCCAGCCAGAGCAGGAAGGCATTGCGGGCCTCGGCGCCCGTCACGCGGGGAGCCGCGCCGCCAGGGCGCGGCCCAGGAAGGAAAGGGGCTGCGGATGGGCGGGCAGCAGCACCGCCTCCCGCGCGCCGAGCACGAGCAGGCACCCCGGCCCGGCGGGAATCAGCGCCTCGCGCACCACGACGGGCGCAGCCTCGCCATGCAGCGTGGGGCAGCCCGTCGCGGGGCGGATCACCGGGCGGGCCTCGGGCAGCAGGCGGGCGGCCTCTCCGGGGCGCAGCGCGGCAAGGTGGCGGCGCGGCGGCGCTTCGGCCAGGACGCGCACGGATTCGAGGGCGAGGAGGGCGGGCCATTCCTCCGCCGCGCATTCGAGGGCGTCGGAGGCGCGCAGCAGGGCCAGCACCGCCTCCCCCACCCGTGCGCCGAGGGATTGCCGGGCGCGTCCGGCCTCGAGCACCTGCGCGGTTTCCCGGCGCGACTGCTCGATCATCGCTTCCATGTGGTCGGCGAGCACCGGACCATGCCACCGCCGCGGCGGCTGGAGCGCCCCGTAGAGGGCAGGACGACGCGCGAGGAAATCCGGGTTCGCGCGCAGCCAGGCCTCGACGCTCTCCGGCGTCAAAGGATGCTCTGCCCCGTCTTGGCCCAGTCCGCGGTGAACTGATCAAGCCCGCGATCGGTCAGCGGGTGCTTGACCAGCGCCTTGATTACGGCGGGCGGCATGGTGGCGACATGCGCGCCGATCTTCGCGCATTGCAGCACGTGGACCGGGTGGCGGATGGAGGCGGCCAGCACCTCCGTCCCGAAGTTGTAGTTGCGGTAGATCGTCACCACGTCCCGGATGAGCTGGATGCCGTCCTCGCCGATGTCGTCCAGCCGGCCGATGAAGGGAGAGATGAAGGCCGCACCGGCCTTGGCGGCCAGCAGCGCCTGCGGCGCGGAGAAGCAGAGGGTGACGTTGACCTTCGTGCCCTCGTCGGACAGGGCCTTGCAGGCGCGCAGCCCCGCCTCGGTCAGCGGGACCTTGACCGCGACGTTCTTCGCGATGTCACGCAGGTAGCGGCCCTCGCGCAGCATGGTATCGAGGTCGGTGGCAGTGACCTCGGCGGAAACGGGGCCTTCGGTGAGGGCGCAGATCTCGGCGATCACCTCGCTGATCTTGCGGCCGGACTTGGCGATGAGGGAGGGATTGGTCGTCACGCCATCCATCAGCCCGGTGCCGGCGAGGGACTTGATCTCCGCCACGTCGGCGCTGTCCACAAAGAACTTCATCGCTGCATGATTCCCAAGCTGTGCGGCGTTTTCCACCAAAGAAAGGACCGGGGCGGCCCCGGCGGAGCAGATAGCCCATGGCGGCACCGGACCGGAAGGCACGATCGGCACAGGACACGCTGGCGCTGGAGGCGGGGGAGCCCACTTCCGGCCGTCCGCGCCCGGTCGCCTCGCGCCGCGTTCCCGTGCTGCTGCCCCTGCCGCTGGAGGGGGCCTATGACTACCGCCTGCCGCCCGACGTGGCGGCGGAGCCGGGCTCCTTCGTCGAGGTGCCGCTGGGCGGGCGGACCGCGCTGGGCGTGGTCTGGGACCCGCCAGAGAACCCGGACCCCATCGCGGAGTCGCGGCTGCGGGACGTAATCGCCGTGAAGCCCGTCCCGCCCATGACGGAATCGCTGCGCCGCTTCGTGGAATGGGTGGCGGCCTACACGCTGACGCCCCCTGGCGCCGTGCTCCGCATGGCGATGAGCAGCCCCTCCGCCCTGGACGAGCCGCAGGCGACCGGAGGCTGGCGCGCCGTCCACCCGCTGCCCGAGGGGGTGCGCCTGACCGCCGAGCGGAGCCGCGCCCTGGCCACGCTGGGCGACGCGGTGATGACCGGCGGCGACCTCGCGCGGGAGGCCGGGGTGCTGCCCGGCGTGATCCGCGGCATGGCCAATGCCGGGCTGATTGCCCCGGCCCTGCTGCCCCGCGCCGCTGCCTTCCCCCGCCCGGACCCCGAGGCGGACAGCCCCGTGCTGAGCGAGGCGCAGGCGGAGGCGGCGCGCTTCCTGCGCGATTCCGCCGCGCGGCGGCGCTTCGAGGTGACGCTGCTGCAGGGCGTCACCGGCTCCGGCAAGACGGAGGTGTATCTGGACGCCATCGCGGAGACGCTGCGGGAGGGGCGGCAGGCGCTGGTGCTGCTGCCGGAGATCGCGCTTTCCACCCAATGGCTGTCGCGCTTCGAGCGGCGCTTTGGCGCGCCGCCGGCGCTGTGGCATTCCGAGTTGTCGTCGCGCACAAGGCGCGTGACGTGGCGCGCCGTGGCGGAGGGCGAGGCGCCGGTGCTGGTCGGAGCGCGCTCTGCCCTGTTCCTGCCCTTCCCCGATCTCGGCCTCATCGTCGTGGATGAGGAGCACGAGACGGCGTTCAAGCAGGAGGACGGCGTCACCTACCACGCGCGCGACATGGCGGTGGTGCGCGCGCGGCTGAACGAGGCCGCCTGCGTGCTGGTCAGCGCCACGCCCTCGCTGGAAAGCGTGACCAATGCGGAGGCCGGGCGCTACGCCCGCGTGCAGCTTCCGACACGCCATGGCGGCGCCGCCCTGCCCGAGATCCGCGCCATCGACCTGCGCGCCACCCCGCCGGAGCGCGGGCGCTTCCTTTCCCCGCCGCTCACCGCCGCCATCCACGAGACGCTGGAGCGCGGTGAGCAGGCGATGCTGTTCCTGAACCGCCGCGGCTATGCCCCGCTGACGCTGTGCCGCGCCTGCGGCCACCGCATGCAATGCCCGAACTGCACCGCCTGGCTGGTGGAGCACCGGGCGCAGCGCCGCCTCGCCTGCCACCATTGCGGCCATGTCGAGCCGGTGCGGCCCGAATGCGTGGAATGCGGTGCGGAGCACAGCCTCGTCCCCATCGGTCCCGGCGTGGAGCGCATCCAGGAGGAGGTGGCCGATTTGTTCCCCGAGGCGCGCAAGCTGGTGATGGCGAGCGACACCATCCCTGGCCCCGCCGCCGCCACGGAGGCTGCGCGCCGCATCGAGGAGCGCGAGGTGGACCTGATCATCGGCACCCAGATCGTCGCCAAGGGCTGGCACTTCCCGCATCTGACGCTGGTCGGCGTGGTGGATGCCGATCTCGGCCTCGCGGGCGGCGACCTGCGCGCCGGGGAGCGCACCATGCAGCTGCTGCACCAAGTGGCCGGGCGCGCGGGGCGCGCGGAGGCGCCAGGGCGCGTGCTGCTGCAAACCTTCAGCCCCGACCACCCGGTCATGGCGGCGCTGCTGCGCGACGATTTCGAAGGCTTCCTGGCTGCGGAGAGCGAGCAGCGCCGCCCTGGCCACTGGCCACCCTTCGGGCGCCTCGCCGCGCTGATCGTCTCCAGCGAGGAGGCGCGTGCGGCGGAGCGCGCAGCGCGCGATTTGGGCCTCGCCGCCCCGTCGGGCGACGGGCTCCAGGTGCTGGGTCCGGCCCCGGCGCCGCTGTCTCTGCTGCGCGGGCGGCACCGGCACCGGCTGCTGCTGAAGGCGGAGCGCGGCATGTCGGTGCAGGCCATCCTGCGCGACTGGCTGAACAAGGTGGAGGTGCCTGGGAACGTGCGGATCCAGGTGGACGTGGACCCGGTGAGTTTTCTTTAGGACTCCGGGAGCACCGACACAGGGTCAGTGTCCGCGCGGGAAATTCAGAACGTCACGTCCCGGTTCACGTCCTTGTATAGCAGGTACTCGCAACTCCCGGCGCCAGTGGCGTAGATCTGCTGCGGGACATACGGCCCCATCCAGACGAAGTCGCCCTCCCACAGCTCGTGCCAGTCGCGGCCCAGCATCTGCAGGCACTGGCCCTGCAGCACCACCATGCCGTGCTCCATGATGTGCGTCTCGACGCACCAGAAATGCGCACCGGGGCTGTAGCCCATGATGTTCATCTCGAAATCCATGGACAGTTCCCGCGTGCCCAGCAGCAGCACGCGCCAGCGCGGTCCGTTCTCCTCGCGCGGGGCGGTGTCGCGGTGGCCCAGGATCACGCCGGGGGCGGGCACGCCCTTGGCGGGCCGGTAGGGGCGCTTCACCCAGAGCGCCCGCGCCTCCGCCCCGCCCGCGCTGCGCGCCGCGAAGCCGGTCCCGGCCGGGACGTAGAGGTAGCCGCCCACCGGCAGCGTCTCGCGCTTGCCGCCGGCCTCGACTTCCAGCGCACCCGCCGTGACGTAGAGGAAATGCTCGAGCCCATCCTCGATCGTCGTGCCGCAGCCGGGCGGCAGGATCACCATCGCCTGGGCGAAGCGCGCTCCCATCTCCGGCGAGCATTGCCAGCGGATCGTGCAGCCCGGCCAGTCCGGCAGGAAGGAATCCATGATCCCCTCCGGCGGGAAGACGCAGTAATGCGGGGTCAGCATCGAGCGGTTCTGTCCGATGATGCCAGGGGGCGGGTTCTGGGTGGGCACGCGCATGGCGGAAGGCGGCCATGCCCTTCCGCCCTGGTCAAGCCCGGCCGCGCGGCCCCATATGGCGCCCATGGAGCTCGACTTCACCGACAGCGAATTGCAGCGCTATTCCCGCCACATCCTCCTGCGGGAGGTTGGGGCCATCGGCCAAGCGAAACTGCGTGCGGCGCGGGTCCTGGTGGTCGGCGCGGGCGGGCTCGGCTCCCCACTGGTGCTCTACCTCGCCGCCGCGGGGGTGGGGACGATCGGCCTCCTGGACCATGACGTGCTGGAGCTGTCGAACCTCCAGCGTCAGGTGGCGCATGCGACTTCGCGGGTCGGCCAGCGCAAGGTGGACAGCGCGGCGGAGGCGGTTCGCGCCATCAACCCGGACGTGACGCTGGAGCTGCACCCGCGCCGTCTGGATGCCGAGGCGGCGGAGGAACTCATCCCCCGCTACGACGTGATCTGCGACGGGACAGACAATTTCCCCACGCGCTTCCTGCTCGGCGATGCGTGCCACCTGCTGGGTAGGTCGCTGGTCAGCGCGGCGGTGCTGCGCTTCGAGGGACAGCTTTCCGTGTTCCGCGGGCATGAGGGCGCGCCCTTCCCTTGCCATCGCTGCCTCCATCCCGAGATGCCGCCCGAGGGCCTGGTGCCGAGTTGCTCCGAGGCAGGGGTGCTGGGCGCTGTGGTCGGCGTCATGGGCACGCTGCAGGCGACGGAAGTGCTGAAGCTCCTCCTCGGCGTCGGGGAGGGCATGGCCGGGCGGCTGCTCCTGTGGGATGCGCTGGACATGCGCTTCCGCGACGTCCGGCTGCGACGCGACCCGGCCTGCCCGCTCTGCGGCCCCGGCGCGACGATCCGCGACCTTTCGGCGCATCGCGCCGCCCCTGCCATGGTCTGCGCCGCGCCGTGACACAGCCGCTGGGCGTGTTGCTGATCTCGGGCGGGCATGAGCGGGCGCATTTCGCGCTGATGGCCGCCACCGCCGCCGCCGCGCTCGGGCGGCCCGTCACGCTCTTCGCCACCAATGCCGGCTGCCGCCTGCTCCTGCGCGACGCGCCCCTGGCCGGCGAGGCGCGCGAGGCGGCAGCGGAAGCAGCTGGGGTGGCGGGCGTCGCCGCGCTGCTGGAGGCGGCGCGCGAATTGGGCATCCGCATGATCGCCTGCGAGGCGGGGCTGCGGCTGGAAGGGCTGGACGGGGCGCCCCTCGCCGAAGGAGTGGAGGTGGCGGGACTCGTCACGTTTCTTGCGGCGAATGGCGTGGGACAGTTCCTTACCTTCTGACGCAGGCTTGACCCGGGGCGCTCCGACGCGGCACCAAGGCAGGGATGCCCAGCCTCCTCCTGATCACCCTCTTTGCCCTCGGCTTGGGTGGGGCTGCCTGGGCGCAGTCAAGCCTCGGTCAGTCGGGCACCTTGCCGCCGCCACGCGCATCCGGTGCCGCAGCGCCATCGGCGCCGCGCCAGGCCGCCCCCGCGCCTGCGCAGCAGAATCGCCCCGCCGCAGCCGCCCAGCCGCGCCCCACGACCGGCGCTGCGCGCCCGGCCACCCCGCAGCGCCCGGCGCAGCCGGGTCAGGCGCAGGGGCGTCGCCCCGCGCAGACGCCCGCGCA
>NZ_JAFEUU010000008.1 GCF_017355885.1 Sabulicella rubraurantiaca | reverse complement strand
GTCTCCTCCATGGAGACATCGAGGCCGACATAGCAGTCCATCTCGCACTCCTTTCTCTGCAGGCTGGTCCGCCATTCTGGCCACCAGCCGGGGAGTGCGCCCGCCCTCAGTTACGCCATGTCTGCTCGGAAATACCGAGCCTGCGGATCAGGTCGGCCACCGGCAGGCCCAGCTCCGCCTGCTTCAGCGCCGCCACGATCTGCTCCACCGAGTATCGCTTTTTCACGGCCAATCTCTCCATCCAATCTGGGGAAATCCGCCGAAAAGCTAACATCAGGACCGGACCACTTCCGCCGGGTCACCTCATTCTTTGTCAGAAGAACCGAAGGCCCGATGTAAGATGATGGCCGTCTCGCTCGTTTGGGTACCTAAACTTGAGGCGCCGATTTCGCGAAAGTCGTGAATCAATTTTTAGCCCGTGTGGGAAAGTCCGATTTGCTAACACCTCTTTAATGAAGCAACCTTTCTCTAGCGGCCACGAATAATTCAGTCTGAGGACCGCATTTACGAACGAGCCGGCCATGAAAGACGCCGAGGAGTTCCTGAACAGGACCCGCCAGTACGCTTCCGAGCTGGCCGCGCAGCGCGCCGAACGGCAGAGCAGGCGCGCGCTCGACCCTCCGGATTTCAGCCGGCTGCGTGAGATCGGTTTCCTCCACGCCAGCGTCCCTGTGGAGCACGGCGGATGGTGGGAAGGCACAAGCGGGTCCATCCGGACCCTAAGCGAGGCTTTCCGCCTCCTGGGCTCCGCTGACCCGTCTATCGCCCTTTCGGCCTCCATGCATCCTGGCGTGCTGGCCTTCTGGCGCGACACGCCACCCCCCGCTGACGATGCCGGTGGACGCGCATGGGCCGCACAGAAGCGCGAGATCTCCGCGTCCACTCTCGAAGGTCATTGGTGGGGCACGATCACCTCCGAGCCGGGCAGCGGCAGCGACATCTCGAAGACACGCGCGACCGCGCGGCGTGACCCGGCTTCGCCCGCGGGGTGGCTGCTAACCGGGGAGAAGCATTTCGGATCGGGCTCGGGCGTAACCTCCTTCATGATCACCTCGGCCCGTCCTGAAGGAGAGATCGATCCCTCTTGGTTCTTCATGAGGGTCAAGGGCGCTCCCTGGGACGGAACCACCGGCATGGCCTTGCGGGCGCGTTGGGATGGGCAAGGGATGGCAGCCACGGACAGCCACGGCTTCGTGTTCGAGAACTTCCCAGCCACGCGTTACGCCTGGCCGGGACATTGGCGTGAAATCCTTGAGGGGCCTGGCGGCTCGGTTGCCATGGTGCAGGTCGCCGTGATCGTCGGCATCGTGGACGCGGCGATGGACTACATGCGAACACAGCTCCGGGCACGGGGCGCACCGTCTGAGCCTCTGCTCCCCTTTGAGAAGATCGAGTGGGTCATCGCGCACCGTGAGGCTTGGCTCGTGCAGCAGGCGTTCGAGGCGGGGCTCCGCATCCTGGAGGAAAAGGGGCGCGCGCGGTTCGACACCAGCATGGCAAAGTCGAACATCGCGACCTTGTCCGAGATGCTCTTGGGACGGCTCTGCCGGGTCGCAGGGGGAGGGGCGTATTCGCGTCGTTCGCCGCTCGGCCATTGGTTCGAGGATGTCCGGGCGATGGGCTATCTGCGTCCGCCTTGGGCCCTTGCTTTCGAAGCGCTCTACAATCTCGGCTGGGCCAACGCCCTGGCTGAACCATCTCCATGAGCGTCATCCCAACCAGACCAGTGGTTTGGGCCACGCCTTAATGAAGCTTTCATCTTTGGTGGGAAGCAGGCGAGGAGGGAGGACCGAGATGCACAGATCCACCTACGCGTCTCGATGCCACGTCTTCGTGACGGCTGGCCTACTAGGCCACCACGAGGGGCGCAATTGCCACGAGGAACGACCGCAGGTCATTTGCAGGCGCCGGCTCCGACGCCTCCCCACTGAGTCTGAAGCCAGAGGAGGTCGTGATGGCCGTGCCTTCGGATCAACAGAGCTTCAAGGCCTTCGAGCGTGACGGCTGGCACAGACGGGCGCCGTTCTACAACGACCACGCTGGGCGCATGACCAAGGATGCGGTGAACCCGCTGCTTGATGCGCTGGACGTGCGGCCAGGCGTCCGGCTGCTCGACGTCTGTTGCGGCCCTGGATACGTGACGGCCGAGGCCGCCGCGCGGGGCGCCGTGGCCGTCGGCGTGGATATCGCCCCAGCGATGGTGGAGGACGCTCGAGCCCGCGCTCCCGATGCTGAGTTCCACATCGGCGACGCCGAAGCGCTCGACGTTGAGGATGCGAGCTTTGACGCGGTCGGCTGCGCCTTCGGTCTGCTTCATCTCCCCAGTCCGGAGCTGGCCATCGCCGAGGCCTTCCGCGTCCTCCGTCCCGGCGGTGCCTACGCCTTCACGGTGTGGGATGGCCCTGAGCGAGCGACGCTTCTCAAGATCGGCATGGGGGCCGTGTTGGCCCATGCGGATATGAGTGTGCCCATGCCCCCAGGTCCGCCGATCTTTCAATTGGCCGAACGGGAGTTCACGCCAGCCGCCCTGAGCCGCATAGGGTTCTGCGATGTGACGATCCAAGAACTCCCACTCGTCTTCCGCGGCTCCCGGGCTGAGGAGGTCTGGGACTTCTTCGAAAAGAGCACCGTGCGGACCATGGGTGTCGTCGCTCAGCAGATACCCGAGATCCAGGCGCGTATACGGGTGGCGGTCGTCGAGGCCGCATCTCGATACGCCGGACCGGGTGGGGTCACCATCCCGAGCCCGGCGCTGCTCTTCGTGGCTCGGAAGCCGGACGGCGCAACGGGCTGATGCCCTCCGAGGCGCCCTGACGCTGACGCAGGGCATGTCCACGGAGACCTGCGCGCCCTAGCATTACAGTTGCGCCCTCCGCTTTAGGTGTGCGTGTCGAGCCTGGGCTTGATGTGCTCTTCGCCACGCGGACCAGCTCAGGATGAAAGCGGGCTGGATGCGTCGCTGGGCCAAGCGGGCGGCGATGCGGCGGATCTCCTGGAGCGACCAGCGGACGAGCCAGCGCCCTTCCGACTCAGGCGCGTCGGGGTTTGCTCGGCTGCGGCGTTGGCGCAATGGCGGGTCACGGCGAGGATGGCAAAGGCGAGCATCACCAGCGAAACGTGACGGTGCCAGCCGTGCCAGGTGCGGCTCTCGTTGTGGTCGAGGCCCAGTTCATTCTTGGCGGTCTCGAAGCTGTCCTCGATGGCCCAGCGCCGGCCCTCGAACGCGACCAGGGTTTCGATCGGAGTGCCGGCCGGGCACCACGTGCTGAAAAAGGCGAGGTCGCCGTCCGCGACGTGGCGGCGGATCAGCAGGCCGCGGGTCCAAACACCCTCGTAGCCGCCGACATAGGCGTCGGCCTCGAGGTGGGCGAGTTCGAGATAGGCCCAGTCGTGCACGCGCGGCCCCACCGTGCCTGCGCCCGCCGAAAGCGGGCACCATGCCGTGGGAGGCAATTTCGCTGAAATTTCTGCGGCCGCGCCGGCGACCTCCGGCTTGTCGATCCAGGAATTGAACTCGTGCGCCCCGGTGACGCCCAGCACGTAGCCCTTGCCGGCCCGGCGCAGCGCCATCTCGATCTCGCCTGTGCCATAGACCGTGTCGGCCGCCACCCAGGCGAAGGGGACGCCTTGCTCAATGGCGCGCTCGATCATGCCCAGCGCCAGCCGTGACTTGGTGGCGAAGTCCACGGTCTCGGGGATGTGGGCGGCCGCGCGCCGGTCGGGATCCTCGGCCCAGGCTTGGGCAGATAGAGCGCGCGGTCGATCAGCGCATGGCCATGCCGCGACACATAGGCCGCAAAGACGCCGATCTGGCAGTTGGTGATCTTGCCCGCCGAGCCCGTGTACTGCCGCCCCACGCCGCAGGACGCCTTGCCCTGCCTGAGAAAGCCGGTTTCATCCAGGACCAGCACGGCGTCCGGGTCAGCCAGTGTCTCAAGGGCGTAGTCGCGCGCTACGTCGCGCAAGTCCTCCGCGTCCCAGCGTGCGCGGCCCAGCACCGCCTGCTGGCGCCAGGGGCCGGGATCTCCGGCGGCCTCGGCGCGCATCCAGCCGGTCTTGCGGCGCTCGGGCCGAGCAGTCCGTCGAGAAAGAGCGCGGCCGAGCGAGCGGTGCGCTCCTGCTCGAAGACGGGTCGCATGCGCGCTTTGGGCGCGCGCAGCGACGACGCCCAAAGCTCCAGCGTCGTCTCGAAGGATGCACCCGCCATCGTGATCACTCCTGCCACAGCAGCAGGACACAAGAACAGTCAATCGCGCCGCAACTGTAATGCTAGGCGGTGCCTCGCTGGTGCTCGTTTGCGCGCTCCGCGTCCTTACCCATGAGCAGGGAGAGAACGAGGCCGATGCCCATTCCCCACACGCTGTTGATCACGATGGTAGTCAGCATCCGGACGGGGATGAATCCTCCGCCGACCGGAAGCCCCTTGAGCGGGGCCACGACGAACCAGCCGACCAGCACGGAAAGGAGACCGAAGCCCAATCCCAGTAGCCACAGCGGAGCGCGCGGCAGCCAGGGCAGCGCCAGACCCAAGGCGAGGCCGTACAGGCCTCCCCAGAAACATCGGTTGATCAGCATCGGCACCCCGAGGGGGGGCACGGGGTTCATGCCGTAGGGAGCCACGGTGGGGACCCCGGAGGCGTTGAGCAGCGCCGACGTGCCTTGGTGAAAAATCAGCACCGCAATCACGGCGGCGACGAAGCCCAAGAGGGCTCGCTTCGATGCCGACATGGCCATGTCCTCCTGCTCGTCGCGGCGCTGCCCTCGTGTCTGGCCCGCGCCTCCCGACGAGCTTCTGTGACGGTACCGCACCATCGAGACCCGATGGCACGCTTCTTTTGCCGGGCTCCATCGGCCGCGGTCGTGTGCCCAGCTCAGGTCCCGTGCTTAAGTTCGCCCGTGTGGGCCTCGAGGCGGGGCCGATGTCGCAATGGCTTCATGCCGGGCTCAAGGCCGCAGGGTTGCCGGTGGTGTTGCTCGAGACGCGGCAGCTGCGGGCGGCGACCAAGGCCATGCCGAGCAAGGCCGGCCGGGCTGATGTGCGTGCCATCGCCCAGATGGTCCGGACCGGTTGGTTCCGGGCCGTGCACGTGAAGTCCGAACTCTCCCAGGAGCTTCGGGCGCTGCTCACTGCGCGCAAGCTGCTCGTGGGCAAGCTGAGGGACATCGACGACAGCGTCCGTGGCCTGCTGCGCGGCTTTGGCCTGAAGGTCGGCCTCGCCGGTGAGCGCCTTTCCCAGCCGTGTCCGCGAGCTGGCCGCGGAGCGCGAGAGCCTGGCCGCCGTGATTGAGCCGCTGTTGCGGGTGCGCGAGGTCCTGCTGTTCGAGCGGGACGCCTGCACGGTCTGGTGGCCCGCGCCACACGCGACGATGCGGTCTGCCGCAGGCTCATGAGCGCGCCTGGTGTCGGGCCCGGTCACCGCGCTCACTTTCTGCTCGGC
Source organism: Sabulicella rubraurantiaca (assembly GCF_017355885.1). Taxonomy (GTDB): domain Bacteria; phylum Pseudomonadota; class Alphaproteobacteria; order Acetobacterales; family Acetobacteraceae; genus Roseococcus; species Roseococcus rubraurantiacus. Next base: position 216,795 of record NZ_JAFEUU010000008.1, on the reverse strand, counting down.
GGTGGATGACCCCGCCCGGTTCCGCCGGTCGCGTGCCATGGGCGCCCACGTCGGCCTGACGCCAAGGCGCTACCAGTCCGGCGAGACTGATCGTGTGGGACACATCAGCAGGCAAGGCGACGGTCTGGCGCGCCAGGCGCTCCCCGAGGCTGCGAGTGTGCTGCTGACCCGCACAAGCCGCTGGTCGTCGCTCAAGGCGTGGGGCATGGCGGCCGCGAGGCGCTCGGGCCTGGCCGTAGCCTGTTGCGGCTCGACACCGGCCACGAACAGAAGTGAGGAACCCACGACGTGACCACCACACCGGTTATTGACCGACCCGAGTACAGGAGGCGCTTTTAGGCTCTCGTCGGCAACATCTGGGCTTTCCACGAGCGCAAAGATGAGCCCGGGGCGCGCTCTCATCAATCTAGATCGCTGCACATGTGCTTCCCGGATCGCCGCAAATCTATCCGTAGCAGGGCTGAATGGATCGGTGGGCCGCTCGATCCATGGTGCCCGCCCTGCGTCGCGACTGGGACGCCCTGAGCCAGAGATGCATCCGCGTGGCCCACAGATCTGACGCAGCGCGCGTGGATCTGGGTTGTGGCGCGGAAGGGAGGAAGGGTCCGGGTCCGCTCCGCGGCATCCCGGACCCTGTAACCTGTCTCACCGGCTGGCGAGGCGCTGGCGGGCGCGCTGCAGGAGCTGGCTGCCATCACCGCCCAGCGTTACCAGTCCGATGGCTCGCGTGCCCTCAGGCACCCAGACGATCTCGGCGCGGCCGTCGTCTCCCGAGGAGAAGACGTGGGGCACCATGCGGCTCTGCGCCTGCTGCTCGTATTGTGGCTCGTGGTAGGTGAAGGTGCGGTTGGCCTCCTGGAACAGGGCAACCAGCCGGCCGCCGCCGACGACGTTGTTAGGCCGCCCCGGGCCGTAATCGATGCTGGAGTCCTCGGCACCGCGGTTCATGCACGGGCAGGACTGCGCACTGGCCGCACCGGTGCCGAGAAGGGCCGCGGCCACGGCGGCCAGGGCCAGAGTGTTCTTGACGGTGATCATCTTTGCCTCCCTCACGATGCTGGTCGGCGCTTTCTGGAAAACCTGGACGTTCCCCAGTGCCATGTCGCATCGGTGAGGCGATGATGCGTCCCCGGCCCAAGCCAAGTCCTGTGAAGAGCCTGCAAGTACTCTTGAAAAAGAATGGAATTCCGCTGCATCCCTTCCCTCCGAGCCTCATGACGTGCGGATCTGGCTGAGGCTGTGACGGCGCAAGGTGTGTGCAGCCAAGAGGAGCGAAAAGCCCACTCGGCCGTTAGGCTTTGCCATTATCTCCTTCTGGATGGTGCTTGCTGCCGTTGTGGCTTTGAGCCCAAGCTTCATGCAGGAGGCCCGTTGCTCTTGGCTCGCCCGCAGACCCGCTACGCCCGGAATGGCGAGGTCCACCTGGCCTACCAAGTTGTGGGAAATGGGCCGGTGGATCTCGTCTACGTCCCCGGCTTCATCAACAACCTCGACCTGCAATGGGAGCACGAGGGCTACGCGCATCTCCTTTCGCGCCTCGCCTCCTTCTCGCGCCTGATCCTGTTCGACAAGCGCGGCACCGGCCTGTCCGACCCGGTGACGGAGGCACCAACGCTCGAGCAGCGCATGGACGATGTCCGGGCCATCATGGACGCCGTGGGCTCAGAGCGTGCCTTTCTCGTCGGCGCGTCCGAAGGCGGGGCCATGACCGCGCTCTTCGCCGCCACCTATCCAGAGCGCACACGCGGGCTGGTGCTCTACGGCGCCTATCCCTCCTTCGCCGCCTACGTGTCCGGCCCAGAGAAGACAGAGCAGTTCCTCGCCGACATCGAAGCGGGGTGGGGCACTGGGATGATGCTGGAGCGCTTCGACCCGGTGCATCAGTTCGACCCGGACCTCCGCGCCTGGTGGTCTCGGCACGAGCGGCTCGGGGCAAGCCCGCGCATGGCACAGCAACTCGTGCGGATGAACGCCTCGATCGATATCCGCCCAATCCTGCCAGCGATCCGGGTGCCCACGTTGGTGCTCCATCGCGCGGGCGACACCTGGATCGGTCACGAAGCCGGACCCTTCCTTGAGGCACACATCCCGGCTGCCCGCCTTGTCACCGTCCCTGGCGATGCGCATCCGATCTGGATGGGCGACGTGGCTCCGGTCGCCGACGAGATCGAGGCCTTTGTCACCGGGCAACGCCCCTCCGCCCCGCTTACGGTCGACCGCGTCCTGGCCACGGTCCTGGTGGCCGAGATCGCCGATCCAGAGCGCGGCGCCGCGGCCCTGGGCGATGCGGTGTGGTGCGCGCGGCTGGACCGCTGGCGCGCGGAGGCCAACGCCGTACTTGCCGCCAAGTCCGGTGTGCGCCCCGGCGCCTCGCTCCTCTCGGATGGCACGCTCCTCGCAAGCTTCGACGGCCCCGCCCGCGCGGTCCGCTGTGCCGTCGCGCTGCGGGAGGCAGCCCAGCGTCTGCTGGACCGGGGGCTGCGCTGCGGCCTGCACGTGGGCGAGGTCGCCGCCGCGCCCCTCGGCGAAGCCGGCGCCAACGCAGGGCTGGCCCTGCATGTCGCGCGGCGCGTCGCTGCGCTGGCCGCGCCCGGCGAGGTGCTGGTGTCGGGCACGGTGCGCGACCTCGTGGCGGGCTCTGGCCTGCGCTTTCGCGAGCGCGAGGCGCGGCTGCCGCTTGGGCCGGAGGCGGGCGGCGTCCGCCTGCCGCTCCTTGCCTTCGCTGCGGACGACGCGGCCGCCCTCGGGCCGCCCGTGACAGGGGCACCCGTGCCAACGGCGCCGCCGGGCGATGCGCTCCCCGCAGGCCTGGCCGAGCTGAGCCCGCGCGAGCGCGAGGTTCTGCGCCTGATGGCGCGCGGCCTCAGCAACCCCGCCATCGCCGCGAGCCTCGGGGTGAGCGAGAACACGGTGAAGCGGCAGGCGGCCAATGTGCTGCTGAAGCTCGGCGCCCCCTCGCGCACGGCCGCCGCAGCCCTGGCCATCCGCGCCGGCCTTGCCTAAGGGGGGGTGATCCGCCCGGGTGATGCGCGGCCCGGGCCGGCCGGGTGATACGCCCCGCGACGTCCATCCCTAGTCTTTCCACCAAGCCGCGGATCAAACGGGTCCGCGGCACAGGATCGGAAAGCCCGCGATGAGCACCACCCTTCTCTCCGCGCATGACCCCCGGGCCTTCTCCGCCCGGGCCGCGGACCTTCGGCTCGGCGTCGCGCTCGTGCTCAGCGCCGTGGCCACAATGGCCATGCTCCAAAGCCCTGCGGCGAGGCCTGCGGCGGCCGTGGGTGCGCTGGATGCTCGCTATGGCGGTGCCTTGGTGGCGGCGTTCGAGGGACGCGACGGGGAGTGCGGCCGGCTCACGGCAGCACCGCTGCTGGTCATCGAGGGCCAGAGGGCCTCGTTCCGCGCCGGACCGGCGGTGCTGCAGGGCGTCGTCCACGCCCATGGCCGGACGGTGCTCAGCGGCACGCTCGGCGGCCCGGCCACGCTGACCGGTCGGCTCGATGCCGACGGGCGCTTCGTCGGCGAATTGCGCGGCTGGAACTGCGCTTATTCTTTGGAACTGACGCAGATCCTCTAGCCCCTTGTCCAAAGGCGTTTTGGCGATGCCCAGTCAAACAGGGAGATCTCATACCGAATACCCAGTTCGCGCGTTTGAAAGCGGGGAATGGAATGTCGGCCTCGGGCCGAATTCAGCGGCACGAACCGAATTGCCTGCAAACTGTCCCCAGCCAAAGGTGAGGTCTGCAAAAAGGTAGGTTCTTGCGAGATGTCCGGGAGGTCCGGCCATGAGTGAAAGGAAAGGCTCTGTTACCTTCCACTTCGCAAGTTTCACCCTTGACCCGCGCCGAGCGGCGCTGATCGACCGGTCGGGCGCGGAAATCGTCCTGCGGCCGAAGACCTTTGATGTCCTCTGGCACCTCCTGGCAAATGCAGGCCGGCTGGTGACGCGCGACGAACTGCTCACCGCGGTCTGGCCAGGGGTGTTCGTGGCGGACGACAATCTCACGGGCTGCGTCGCCGAGATCCGCCGAGCCATCCGTGACGACGGACGGCTGCTCCGCACCATGCCAAGGCGGGGGTATCTGCTTGACGCCGAAGTGACACAGGATGGGCTTGCATCGGAGAAGGAAGTGGGCGCGGAGACGCTGTCTCCCCTTGGCCACCAGACTGTGAAGGTGGCGACGCCACACCCCTCGCCCCCGCCGAGCCGGGCATCCCTTGTTGTCCTGCCCTTTATCAACCTAAGCGGCGACCCGGAGCAGGAGTACTTCGCCGACGGCATGACGGAGGAGTTGACGACGGCGCTGAGCCGGGTGCGCTGGTTCTTCGTCATCGCAAGGAATTCGGCTTTTGCTTACAAGGGACAGGCGGTGGACGTGCGTCAGATCGGCCGGGAGTTGGGCGTGCGCTATGTCATCGAGGGCAGCGCCCGCAGGTCCGACGCGCATGTCCGCATCACGGTCCAGCTGATCGAAGCTGAGACAGGTCACCATGTTTGGGCCGAGCGGTTTGACGACACGGTGGAAGACATTTTCGCCCTCCAGGACCGCGTGGCCGAAGCCGTGGCTGCTGCTGTCGAGCCAAAGATCGAGGCTGCCGAGATCAGGCGTGCGTACACCAAACCCACCGAGAACCTCGACGCTTATGATCTCTACCTGCGCGCGCTAAGCCGCGCTTATCGCTTCACGCGCCAGGACAGCGATCTGGCGATCTCCAAGCTCCGCCAAGCGGTCGCACTTGATCCCAACTTCGCTCTGGCCAAGGCCTTCAGCGCGGGCCATCGGGTGATCCGCAAAGCGCAGGGCTGGTCCGGACCTGAGGAGTGGGCGGAAGGAACAGCCTGGGCCAGAGACGCCCTCAAGTTGGAGCCGGACGATCCCAGCGTCCTCCGGCTTGCGGCCCTGGCGATCGCTTATCTGGCGCGGGACTACGCAGCGGGGGTTGCGGCAGCCGAGCGGGCGCTGGTGCGGAACAGTGGCTCGGCCCCGGTCCTCGTGAGCTGCGCCTGGGTCTACATCTTTGCATGCCAGCCCCAGAAGGCGATCCCGCTTCTCGAGCGCGCCATGCGTCTCAGCCCGCACGACCACGAGAAGGTCTTGATGTTCTCGGGCACTGCGCTGGCCCACCTCGTCGCAGGCGATCTTGAGACCGCCATCCATTGGGCGGAGCGCTCGGTGCGTCATACGCCATCCTGGTTGTCGGGACGCCGTATGCTGGTTGGGGCGCTCATGCTGTCCGGCCGGGAGGAGGAGGCCCGCGAGGCCTCCACCGCCCTGCAGCGCGTGCAGCCTTCTGATCGTAGCCTTGAGGATCTCGTACCTCCCCTCCGCGACCACGAAATCCGGGACCGCTACATTGCGGCCCTTAGAGAGGCAGGCGTGCCTGGCTGATCATTGCGATTGGGCGCGCGTCTCACATCGGCAAGAAAGCTTGGAGGACCCCTTCAGAAGGAACCGTGGACACGTAAACAGCTTGATTTGCTACTTCTTGGATGAGTAGCTGGTCGAAGCATTCACACGCCGCAATCGAGCGGCGTGCCCCTCTTCGGCTTGAGGGGGGTGCGCCTCAACGAGGATCTGCTTTGGGCCGAGCCGACCCGTTAAGCGGTTATGCTTTGCATCACCAAGCGTAGCTCAGCGCGCCAAGCACCGTGCGTCCCGTGCCATAAAAGCAAGCCGACTGAGTATCGCAAGCGGCCACATAGCGCTGGTCGCCGAGGTTCGTGGCCGTCAGAGAGAGGCGCGCCCGCTCCAGCGCGGGGCTGACCCGACCCAAGTCGTAGCGCACAGAGGCGTCGAACAATGTCACCGAAGGCACCAGCCCAAGATTCGCATTGCCGACCGGCGTGTTGCCGACGTAGCGGACGCCCGCCCCCAGGCCAAGTCCGCGCAGCCAACCGTCCCGGAAACTGTAATCCGCATACAAGCTGGCGACATGTGCGGGAATGCCGTTTGGTCGGTTGCCGGCGGTGCCGTCATTCGCCCGGGTGATCTCTGCGTCAAGATAGGTATAGGCGCCGAGGACGCGCAACTCGGGCGTCACCTCCGCCACGGCCTCCAGTTCGACGCCGCGAACCCTGACTTGGCCGGTCTGCACCTGGAAGAGCCGGTTCGACGGATCGGGCGTCGGGGAATTGTTCTGGGTAATCTGGAACGCGGCAAGCTGGACGAAGCTGTTGCGGCCGGGCGGCTGGAACTTCACGCCGACCTCGTACTGCTCACCCTCGATCGGACGGAAGGCCTGCCCTGTGGCGGTGGTGCCAAGCTGCGGCAGGAAGGACGTGCTGTAGCTGGCGTAAGGTGCAAGGCCGTATGGCGCGCGGTACACAAGGCCAATGCGGCCGGTGAAGGCCCCATCGCGCGCCGTGGTCGTTGCGCCACGAAGCCGGTTTTCGGTTTCTGTCGTCGCCCAGTCGTAGCGGCCGCCAAGCGTCAGGATCCAGTTCCCGGAGCGGACTTGGTCCTGCACATAGACCCCGAGCTGGTCGCGAAGCTGCAGGTCGTTGGAGAGGGGTGCGAGGTTGCGCACCACACGGCCATAGACCGGCGCATAGAGGTCGAGCGGCGTGCCCGTCGCGCCATTCTGGACGTTGTTGAAGGTGGTGCGCGAGTAGTCCAGGCCGGCCAGCAGCGTGTGCTCGAGGGGGCCCGTGACGAAGCGCGACTGGAGCTGGGTGTCCACGTGAAAGGTCGAGGAAGCGCGGCGGCTTTCATAGCTAAAGCGGTTCAACGTCCGGCCATCGGGCTGCAGGCCAAGCCCGTAGGTCTGTCGCCAGTCGCCATCCACATGGCCGTAGCGCAGGTTCTGCCGGACCGTGAAGACATCGTTGAAGCGATGCTCGAACTCATAGCCCAGGCTGTATTGCCGGCGAACGAAGGTGTCGAAAGACGGTTCGCCGGTGAAGCGGGATCGGGGGATGCGGCCAAAGGGCGACGGCACCACAGTCCCGTTGAACGGCAGGAACTCCGAGCCCAGCGTCTCATCATACTGGTAGTGCGAAAGCAGCGTCAGCCGCGTGTCAGCCGTCGGTCGCCACGTCAGCGCAGGGGCGATGAAGGCGCGGTCATCCGGCGTGAAATCGACCTGTGTGCCGGACTGCCGCAAGAGGCCGGTCAGGCTGTAGGACCACGTCCCGTCGCGCGTCAGCGGGCCGCTGGAGGTGAAGGCGGTCTGCAGCCGGTCATGGGAGCCGGCACTGAGACGGACCTCGCCCTGCGGCGTATCGGTCGGGCGGCGCGAGACCATGTTCACAATGCCGCCAGGCGCATTCTGCCCGAACAGCACGGAGGAGGGACCGCGCAGAACCTCGATGCGCTCGAGCCCCCACGCCTCGGGCCGGCCGGCCAGGGCGCCGGAGTCGAAGCGCAGGCCATCCAGGAAAACGCCGGTGGTGTCAGCGCGGAAGCCGCGGAGATAGAACCAGTCATAGCGGGCACCTTCCCCGTAGGCGTCGGACCGGACGCCGGGCGTGAAGCGCATCGCTTCGGACAGGTTCTGGACTTGGCGCAGATCCATCTGGTCGCGCGTGATGACGGAAATGGATTGCGGCGTCTCGATCAGCGGGGTGGCGGTCTTGGTGCCAGAATTGGCCTGCTGTGCGACGAGGCCGCGTCCAGGCTGGTTGGGTGTCCTGCCCTGGACCTCAAGCTCCGGCAGGGTGAGCGCGCTGGCGGCCGGATCGGGCTGCGGCTGCTGCCCGCTGGCTTTGACGAGGGGCCACGCACACAAGGCCGTCGTTCCCAGCAGCAGCGCCAGGCGCGTGGTCATGCCCATGTCGGATGATCCTTTCCTCGGAGTCATGGATTAGCCATCCGCGGCCCTAATGCAAACGACTCGCATTATCAATAGCGATTGGTGAGGGTGGCGCGTGCTCCAGTTCGCGGGCAGGTCCGGCAAGGCGCCTCCCCCGCTAGCCGGTAGCGCAGGCAGCATTGGCGGCGGATGCGGCAGGGCCCATCGGCGCCGGCACGCTCGGTGAACGGCGCATGGATTGGGTTGGGGTCGCCGTCCGACCACGATTGGTTCTCAACAAGGACGAGCGCAGCGCGGACCATGTCGGGCGCGACAAGCTGCTCCTCCGCCAAGTGGCGCAGCGCCCAGTCCGCGTAGACGGCCGCGTTGTTCCAAAGGATGCGCGGCGCCAGTCGCGCGTGGGCGGCGAGGCCTCGCACCACCACGGCCACGTGATCGTGCACGAGGGATGCGAAGCGCGCGAACGGGTCGGGCTCCGGCAGGACCTCGCCGGAATGGGGCAACGCGATTGCGCGCGGTAGGCCGTCCTCGCCCAGCACGACGGCTGTATGCACGGGCGACAGGGGCAGGCTGCGGCGCGCAAGGACGCCACACATCAGCACGGGCGGGATCAGCTTCGCGAAGTACCAGCGGGACCAGAGCGAGGCCATGGCACGTTCGTCCGCGCCCGGCCGGTGCAGTCGCGCTGCTGCCAGCAGCCTCGCTGTTCCCCCTGGTGCCAGGAAGAGGCTCGCCGGCAAGGCGCCCGGCGCGGGCATGGGGACGAGGCTCTCGACCAGCGCGGCATGCGCGCCCGGGAGCAGCGGGAAACCGGTCATGCCCCGCCATCCCGCCGGGCCAGCAGCACCATCAGGTAGGGACCGCCAATCAGCGCTGCGACCAGCCCGGCGGGAAGCTGGAACGGAAAGGCGAGGCCACGCCCGAGCACATCCGCGCTCCCCATCACCAGCGCCCCGAGCAGGATGGCGCCTGCGAGTTGCGCCAGCGGCGCGCGCAAGCCGAGCATCCGGGCGAGGTGCGGCGCCATCAGCCCGACGAAGCTAAGCGGCCCGACAATGAGTGTCGCTGCCCCTGCCAGCAGCGCCGCCGGGATCACCAGCCCCAGCCTCGCGGCGCCAGGCCGGAGCCCAAGGCCCGATGCCACCCCATCTCCGAGTGGCAACAACGCGAGCAGGCGGCCTGCGAAAAACAGCGGGGGCAGGAGTACGACCGCGAGCAGGCATGCGAGCTGCGCGTCGTCGGGCCCAAGCCGCGACGTGGATCCGGTGATCCATCCGAGCAGCGGCACGGCCCGGGGATCTCCAGTTGCCTGGAAGCCGGCCACCAGCGCGTGGAAGAAGGCGGCAAGCGAGACGCCAGCGAGCACCAGCCTCCCAGGTGCCAGGCCTCCACGACGCGCGACAAGCAGCAGCACGGCCAGCGCAAGAGCCGCCCCGCCCCCCGTGGCGAGGAGCTGCGCCACCTTGCCCGGCGCCGGCACGAGGATGAGCAGGAGTGTCAGCCCGAAGCCCGCACCCGCACCGAGGCCAAGCACTTCCGGCCCTGCCATGGGATTGCCCGTCATCCTCTGCAGAAGCGTGCCCGATGCGGCGAGCATCGCGCCGGCCGCCATGGCTGCCGCCAGCCGCGGGCCACGCCAGGGCAACAGCTCCATCCATTCGGCTCCCGCGGCGAGCCACCACCCCTGAATCCCGCGCCCCAGCGCGAGCCCGAGCCAGATCAGCGCCGGCGAGATCGCGGCCAGCAAGACGACCAGAAGCCAGGGCCGCAGGAGCGCGGTGCCCATCGCAGGGTTGGACGCAGGTCGGCCGGCGCCCAGACGGGGTATCAGCCAAAGCAGGATCGGTGCGCCCAACACGGCCGTCGCAGCGCCGGTCGGCAACAGGTCGCCGCGTACACCCTGGGCGAGCTGCACGAAGCCGTCGGCCAGCCAAAGCAGCGCGGCGCCGAATGCGGCCGACCAGGCCATCATCCGGCCCATACCCCGCACGCCGGTCAAACGCGCCAAGGCTGGGGCGCCCAGGCCGACAAAGCCGATCACGCCGACCTCGGCCACCACCGCGGCGGCGAGCCACACCGCGACACCCAGTGCTACGGCGCGGCTGAGTCCGAGCGAGAGGCCCAGGGATTTGGCGCTTGCATCATCCAATCCGAGCAGCACGAGAGGACGGCGCAGCAAGGCCGCAGCCGCCCCCGCAAGGGCGAGGCGCGGCAGAAGCGCCAAGGCCGGGTCCCACCCCGCCTGCGCGAGCGATCCCGCGCCCCAGATCAGGAGGGAGGTCAGGTACTCGCCATTCATCAGCACGAGCGCGGAGGCAAGTGCGGAGGCGGTCAGGCTCACCACAAGCCCGGCCAGCACGACCGCAGCGGGCGCCAGGCCGCGCCGCCAGGACAGCGCGGCAACCAGAAGCAGCGCTATCGCCCCACCGGCCAAAGCCACCGCCTCGCGAGAGAGGGCGATCAGGGAGGGCGCCCAGAGCATTGCCGCACCCAGGGCGAGCTGAGCGCCCGAGGAGATGCCAAGGGTGAGAGGCGATGCGATGGGGTTGCGCAGCACCTGCTGGAGGATCGCGCCTGAAAGGGCGAGGGCCGCGCCGCAAAGAAGGGCCATGGCCGCGCGCGGCAGGAGGGCGTGGCGGAACACCGCCCCTGCCATCCCCTCTCCTTCCTGTTCCAGCAGGGCTGCCCACCACAGCGCGACCGGAAGCGTCTCGGCGAGCCTGGAGGCGCAGAGTAGGGCCGCCGGCAGCAGGAGCGCCCCGAGCAGGAGCGCGGGCCGGCTGAGCCGCAGTGCAGAAGGGTTGAGCGCCACCGCCTCACCCATGGGACAGCAATCGTGCGAACCGCATGGCGCTCGGCAGACCGCCGAAGGCCCAGCACGGGGGCATCATGATGACACGCCCGGCACGGACAGCGGGCAAGGACTGCCAAAGCCGATTGTGCTGAAGGCTGGTGCGCGCGGCGGGCGGCAGGGGCTGAATGATCCGGAAGGACGCGTCCGGAACAGCGGCCAGACGCTCGATGGGAATGGTGGCGAAGCCCCAGAAATTGGTGGGTGCCGTCCAGGCGTTGCTGACACCGAGCCGTGACAGAGTCGCGCCGAACAGGCTGTTGCCGCCATAGGCGCGCAGGTGACGCGCATCCACGAAGCTCGCCACGAGCAGCGGTCGCGCACCGAGGGGGGAAAGCTGCCCTGCCCTCTCCGTCCAGGCCGCACCGGCGCGGTCGAGCAGCGTGCGGGCTGCGGCCTCGCGACCGAGCAAGCGGCCGATCTCGCGGATGATGTCATAAGACCGCGCAAGCGGGTTGCCGTCGGGCGTATAGGTCGCGAAGGTCGCGACAGGTGCCACGCGCTCCAGGCGCGGCAGGAAGGGAGCGAATTGCGGCGTGGCGAGGACGAGTTCCGGCGACGTGCGGTGCAGAAGCTCGAGGTTCGGCTCGCTGCGCAGGCCCAGATCCGCGACCCCCGGTGGCATCTCAGGTTCACGCACCCATTCCGCGTAGCCCTGAAGTTCGGCTGCCGCGACCGGTGTGGTGCCAAGCGCAAGGACCGTTTCCGTCAGTCCCCAGTCCGTCACTGCAACGCGTGGCGTTCCCGCTTCCGCCGGACGGGCGCCGAGGGCCAGGGTGCCGAGCACCGCTGCACGGCGGGCGATGCCAAGCTTCATCGCAAGTAGCTGATTGGCGCGCCGGTCCCCGGGTGCGGCACCACCCCCATCGGGACGCCATAGAGCCGCTCCAGGACGGCGGGCTGCATGAGGTCGGCGGGCGTTCCGCGCAGCACAACACGCCCGGCATCGAGCGCAAGGATCGCATCGCAGTGCCGCGCCGCCATGTTCACGTCGTGCAGCACCACAACGACGCCGAGCCCGTCCTCACGCGCCAAGCGAGTGACCAGCCCCAACACCTCCGCCTGATGTGCGAGGTCAAGCGCCGAAGTCGGCTCGTCGAGAAGGAGAAAGCGCGCTTCCTGCGCCAGGGTCATGGCAAGCCAAGCGCGCTGGCGTTCGCCGCCCGAGAGCGCATCGGCTGGACGCGTCGCGTATTCGGCCAGCCCGGCGCGGGCGATGGCCGACTCTACGGCCAGACGATCCTGTGCCCCGTGGCGGCCAAAGGTGCCGTGCCAGGGATAACGCCCCAGCGTGACCAGCTCGCGCACGGTCATGCCGTCCGAGGAGGGCAGTGCCTGAGGCAGATAGGCGACCTGTCGCGCAAAGTCCCGCGCGCGCCAAGCGCCAATGGGTCGTGCGCCGAAGCGGACAGCGCCGCTCGTGGGGGCGATCTGGCGTCCGAGGAGGCGCAAGAGGGTGCTTTTGCCCGAACCATTCGGGCCAATGAGACCAAGCACTTGGCCAGATCCCAGGTGTAGGGTCAGCGGGTGAAGAAGGGTGCGGCCAGCAAGCGCGACGCTTGCCCCGACGAGATCCCAGCCATCTGTGGGCACCGCTCCTTGCCAAACTGGCATCTGGCGCACGTAGCTCAATTGCAAATGAGTTGCAATCGCGCCAAATTTTGCTGCCTCCGACGATAAGCTTAGGGTCCTATTCGCACAGGCGTGCCAAGGCTTGCCGAAGTGCGGATATGGTCCCGGCAGCCGAGGCGGCCCCACACACAGTTGCGCTGGGCATTCATCGTCTTAGCTCGACTTTGGCCATTTGAGGTGGGTTGAGGCGGCGAAGCGGGCTGAGGGTAAGGTGGTGCGTCCCGCCAAGAGACGCTGCCATGCTCCGCCTGCCGTCCCGCTTCGCCGCGGTGATCCTGAGCTTTGCGCCCCTGTTTTTCCAGAGAAGTTGGCGCCATGCCGAAACGTTGCTGGTCGGGGCGATCCTGGCGCCCGGCAAACGTACGGTGACCAGCCTGCTGCAGATCAGCGGGCTCGCAGCCGAGCGCCGCTTCGGGAACTATCATCGAGTGCTCAACCGCGCCGCCTGGAGCCCGCGGGCGGCGTCGCGTCTTCTTCTGGCGCACCTGATCGTCACCTTCGCATCGGACGGGCCGGTGGTGCTGGGCATCGACGACACCATAGAGCGCCGCCGCGGCCGACGGATTGCAGCGATGGGGATCTATCGGGACCCGGTTCGCTCCAGCCATGGGCACTTCGTGAAAGCGTCCGGCCTGCCCTGGATCAGCCTCATGCTGCTGGCCCCTGTTCCCTGGGCCGGCGACCCTTCAGGATGGCGACGAGGGCGTACTTCCCGCGCCGTACTGGGCGGAGCAGATGAACGGTGCCTTGCCTGCGGAGCGCGGCTACCAAACTGTGCTGGCTTCGTCTCGCCAGTCGTCGCCTCAATCTGGCAGGAAGTCGGGCACGGACAGGTAGCGCTCGCCCGTGTCGTAGTTGCAGCCCAGCACCCTGGCACCCATCGGCAACTCCGGCAGCTTCTTCGCGATCGCTGCCAGCGTGGCGCCCGAGGAAATCCCAACCAATAGTCCTTCCTGCCGTGCGGAGCGGCGAGCGAATTCGCGTGCCTCCTCCGCCTCCACCTGTATGACACCGTCCAGCACATCACGGTGCAGGTTCGCTGGCACGAAGCCAGCGCCGATGCCCTGGATCGGGTGCGGCGCGGCAGGGCCACCCGAAATTACCGGTGAGGCCGCCGGTTCCACCGCAAAGACCCGCAGCGTCGGCCAGCGCGGCTTCAGCACCTCGCCGCAGGCCGTAATGTGCCCACCTGTCCCCACCCCGGTGATGATGGCGTCCAAGCCGTCCGGGAAGTCGGCGAGGATCTCCTGTGCGGTCGTGCGGGCATGCACCTCGATGTTCGCCGGATTGTCGAATTGCTGGGGGATCCAGGAGCCCGGGGTCTGTGCAGCCATCTCCCGCGCGCGCTCGATCGCACCCGCCATGCCGCGTTCGCGGGGGGTAAGCTCGAAGTCAGCGCCATAGGCCCGCATGAGCCGCCGGCGTTCAACCGACATGGACTCCGGCATCACCAAAATGAGCCGGTAACCCTTCACCGCGGCCACCATGCCAAGGCCGATGCCGGTGTTGCCCGAGGTGGGCTCGATGATGGTGCCGCCGGGCCCTAGCCGGCCATCAGCCTCGGCGGCCTCCACCATGGCCAGCGCGATGCGGTCCTTGATCGAGCCGCCGGGGTTGGCACGCTCCGACTTGATCCAGACCTCGGCGTCAGGGAACAGACGGCTGACGCGAATGTGAGGCGTGTTGCCGATGGTGTCGAGCACGCTGTTGGCCTTCATCTGATACTCCCCCCTGCCTCGGACTGGACGAAGATGGCGTCATCAGTCCCCGCGCTGTGACGCGCCGGCCCGGTCCGCCATCCTATCACACAGTTCGGTGCCATGGCGGCGGGATTCGGCCTGCCCGCTGGTCGTCCCTGGCGCGCGCCTCGGCATCCGTAAGCCCGAGCTGATCATGCCCAACTAGGACCAGGCGCTGCTGGTCTTCTTGAGTTTACGGCGTCCCGCTGTCCTCGGGAGGCGCACTTCAAATCCCTTGATGCGCCAGATGGCCTCGGGATTCGCGCTGGCTCGGCGGATTGATCCGGCACGAGGCGAGATAGAAACCCGACACGTAGAGCACGCTCCACGCGAAATTCGCTGCCCGCAGGGGAGAGACGGCGAAGCCCGCCACCACGAGCGCGGCCAGCGAGATCAGAACCGTGATCCCCAGCGCGATGCGCGGGACGGCGAGCATCGCCCGCATGGGGTTCGCCTGGCCTTCCTTGAGGCGGCGGAGGATGCTCTGCAGGAACACGGCGACAAAGGCGCCGCATGTGGGTTGAGCGGCGGATGCGATGAAATCCATGAAATCCCACGGCGCGGGATCGTGCCACCGAAACGCCAGGGCGAAGATCCCCACGAGGCAGCTGACCCCGAAGATCGTGATCGAAAGTTCGGGCCCTCGGGTGCGGTCTGCGAAGGGCTGGAACACGTGGTCGAGAAGAAAGCGATCCATCCGTTCCTATCCCTTCTCTCCGTGGGACGCCTGGCTCAGGTCCCTTAGCTACCAAGTCGGGCGGAAGGACTGGGTTGCGGGGAACCTTGCACGACATGAAGCACAGCCCGAGGCGCATTTAGCGCATCCCACGTCGCGATGAGCACGAGCATGCGCATACCCATGGCGCCCTTATCGGTCGAAGTCGCTTCGCTCTGGAGGAGCCACACGGGGCGCCCGTCACGGGTTTCCATGACAAATCATGCTAGGGCCGGGAAAAACGCAGACGCAACGTTCATCGAAATCTCAAGCCGCTCTCGATCGGCTCGCTGACGATGCAGATGCCAATCGCCCGGGGGGCTTTCTCTCAGTTGTCGCACCTTTCTGCCGCAGCTCCGGCCATTCCACCTGGAACGACAGCTGGAAGCGGAGCGCAGGCCATTCTTTCTTCAATTGCACCAGAGCCTGCCAAGGCGACCAGTCGGCCGACCAGAAGCGATACCGGGCCAGGGATGTGCCAGGGGGAAGGGCCCGCTTCTCATCTCGCGCGATCGGCACCTCCTCGACGCGACGGGGCGTCCAGGTGGTACCCCAGTTGGCATACATCCATTCGACGGATTTCGGATCATCCGGACCAAGCCGCAGGATCTCCCAGGGCACCGGCACGAGGCTGTGCAGATCGAAGGGGCAGTCGGTCCTCACCCCCACGGCGGAATGCACGAGGTCTGTCCCATTGCGGATCCAGTCGCGCACCTCGCGGGCCAGCATCTTTGCGCCCTCGAGACCTACTGAGCGGCGCTCCGGTGGCTGCTGCAGCAGCAGCGCCACCAACTCCTGCTCGATCTGGTCGTAGTCGAGCACCCATGGGACGGCCCCGCAGCCCTGGGCGGCAAAGCGAAAGGCGCGCACGCGCTCCTCTGGCCCTGAGACGCTCAGGCGGTTGTAGACCCAATCTGGGTGCGGGCACCTCAAGGCGGGCTCCCCTCCCCTGCCCGGCTCAAAGCCCGAGCTTGCCGGCGACCGAGCCTGAGACGATCTTCGCGCGGCGCACGTAGCGGCGCATGGTGCTCACATCCTTGTGCCGCGAGTGGCCCATGATGCTCTCGTCATCGATGCCCTGCTTGTACGCCTCGGTGATGAAGCCCGCGCGCAGGCTGTGCGCCGAGATTGGCTCCAGCGACGTGCTCTCGATCCCAGCCTCGCCCGCGACATGCTTGATCATCTTGCGCACCGCCTCGCCCGACAGCGCGCGGGGCTCGGGGATGCCCTTGGCCGAGACCGGGACGAACAACGGCCCGTAGCGGATGTCGGCCGCGCGCATCCATTCCTCGACCGCGCGCACCGGACAGGTATCTCGCCCCTTCCCTCGCGGGATGCCGATCTCGGTCGGGCGCTCGCGCTCGCCCTTGGACCGGATGAGGCGCACCACCAGCCCCTCCCCGCGCAGCTCGATGTGGTTCCAAGACTCATCGCTGCGCCGCGGAAGGTCGGCGCGCAGCGAGACGATCTCCGAGCGCCGGAGCGCGCCGGCCCAACCGAGCAGGATGATCGCCCGGTTGCGCAGGCCCGCGATGCCGCCCCCGGCCTTCTTCAGCATCTTCTGGATGTCGGCGAGCAGGAGCGCCGAGGCCTGGCGCTGAGGTCGGGCTTCCTCGGCAATGCCGCGCACGGCGCCCGCGACCAAGGGATGACGGACGTCCAGCGGGTGGCCGGCCAGGCGATGCACCCAGGCGATGCCGGCGAGGCGGCGCCGGATCGTGGCGGGTTCCGCATTCCGCTGGTCGCGCAGCCAGGACACAAAGGCAGCCAGTCCGGCCGGGTCGGCCGGCAGCGGCGACACCCCGAGGATCGGCGCGGCGTGGCACCATACCGACCAGTCGGTGCGGTAGGCGCGCAGCGTGTTGTCGGCCTTCGACGTGGCAAGGCGGGCGAGGGCCGCTTGCAGCGCGCGCTCCCCTTCGGGCGACAATCCCTTTGGCACTACGAGGCGCATGGGCGGCAGCGGCACTTCGACGAACTCGCGCTCCCGTCCGCCCCAGCGGCGATAGCTCGACCTCGGCTGACCCACCGGCGCGACCGCGCCGGGCGCCCGCCCCTCGTCACTCATGCGCGGATGCCTGGGCCGTCTTCGGTCCCTTGGCGCACCCCCGCGCGCCCGTCCCCCTGTTCCCCACGGTCTTCCCCTTGAACGTGTCGCGTGATTCCGAGTGATTTCAATGACTTGAGTGGCCTCACGATAGCATGCGTTTTGTGTCGCCGCCTAGGTTGGATAATACACTTTATTGCTCACTATGCGCGAGATGCCTCATTTGCGTGTTGCATGTTGGATCAAGGGCTTGGCCGCTGGCGAGGCCTAATTTTGTCCCCCAAGCCGGCCCCCGTCGGGGCTCCTTCGCTGTGCTCAGATCACGATCAGACCTTGCAGGCAGACACGTGCTGCATTGGACGGTGTCGCCGCTTCCCCGCTGTTCCGGCCGCCCTCGGACCTAGGCATGATCACAGCAACTCAGCGCACGAGGCCCTTCCTGTTTGACGACCCAAAACGCGGTGCCGGGATGGCGGAACTGACGGCCGTCCAGAATCACGCGAAATGGCACGCCGCCGAGCGCCCGGCGATTGCGGCCGGAGCCGAGGCTGCGCGACTGCTCGAGATCCTGGCCGAAAGGGAGTGAGAGCTGGCCGCCTCGCGGCTCGCCCTGGCGGTGGAGAAGGTGCATGCGGGTGGGCTGGATGCTCAAATGGACGTCTTCATTGCGAAGAGTGCGGAATCCCCAGCACGTGCGCCGAGCGGCCGGTTCTACAAAAGCGGAAAAGCGAAGTCGGTTGGCTGCTTGGCCTACGGGGCTGAGTTCGGCCGCATCGCCCGCGAGCACAAGATCGCCCACCCAACCCAATATTGCGCGGACTGAGCCCGGCTCAGGGGCCGCCCTGCGATTGTCAGGCGCCGTAGCCTGCTCCTGCCGCGCTCAGGACGCCGTGCCGTACTTCAGGCGCCCCAGGATGCGCAGCACGCGCTCCGCGCCTTTGGGGGAGGCGGAGGCCAGGGCAAAGGGTGTGGCATCATCCAGCAGCATGTGCGGACGGAGGAGAAAGGCCCGCGCCTCTTCCTCCAGGCGCCAGGTGTCTACCGCCGCAACAAGCACCGGCTCCAGGCGCGTGCGCGCCTCATCCGACAGCGGCGCGGCGCCGAGTGTCTGGGCAATCTCGTCGAGGATCTGATCCAAGTGGGGAGGAAGCGCGGGACCCCGCTCGTCAGGGCCCGTCTCGAAGTTCAGGGTCCCCCGCGGGACCGTTCCCTGCAGCGCGAGCATCTTCTTTCCGAAGTCGTCTTTCTCGGACTGGTGAGAAGTCTTCGGACGGCGGGGCATGACGAAAATCTAGGATACCGCCCCCCTGCCCCGAAAGCATCCACTGCCCCTCCGGGCTCGCTTATCTCGCGATAGATTCGATCGATCGCGGCCATCAGTCCAATCGCCTTCAGCGATGAGCAGCCTTCGCCATCCTGGCCTCACCCGAAGCACGGGACACAGAAGCGAAGGATCACCTCCATGTCCCACATCTCTTCCCCCTCTCACGCCATCGCTCTGGACGACACGCAGTTGGATGCAATCTCGGGCGGCATGAGCCTGGGCGGCGTCCTCGGCATGGTGGGCGGCATCATCGTGGGCGGTGTGGTGACCGCCGTGACGGGCGGCCTGGCAGCGGGTCCTGTGCTGGCGGGCCTTGTGGCCGAGGCGGGCGCCATCGCGGGCGCGACGGCCGCGAGCACCGCGGTGGGAGGCGTGCTGGGCGCCGCCGCTGGCGGGGTCGTGGGGCAGCGGATTGGCTCCTCGATCGGCTAACAGCCCCTACCCCGCTGTGAGCGCCCTCACCGGCAGCGCCGCGTGAACGCGTTCACGACAAGCGTAGGGCCCGCCCTATCCCCCTGTTCCGCGTTTCGGTTAGGAGCACCTCCCCTATGTGGCCGCTCCTGGCCGATCCGAAACCCGACAGGTCCAAAGCTCACCCCGCCGCGCAAGAGCCGCCCTCACCTCCCGATGACGCGATCACGCTCGAACAGGCGGCAGAGGTCATCAACTCGAAGCCGGATTCTGTGCTGCGCCTCCTTGAGAACGGGCACCTGAAGCCTTGGAGCGAGAAGCCCGTCCTCGTCTTCTCGCGTGCTAAGGTCCGCGCCGTATCACACGCGCTCGAAGCGCTTGCGGCAGAAAGCTCCCAAGGAAATGACGGCGATCTCGGAGGAGCTTGGCCTGTAAGCTCTGGCACCCTGGCTCGGAATGATCAGCTAGCGAGGCTGTGGTCGACGCGGGCCAAGAGGGCTTCGACCGCCCCCTCCCGCGTGGCGAGCATCTCTAGCGGTGAAGCCGTGCCCAGTGGACGAGTTGGGCGATGGAGCCACCGCGACGCCTTGACTGGACTCCCGAACGTCTCTGTCGCCCGTTGCGTGATGCGAGACCGGAGAACCGCCAGGCCCTTGTCCGAGACGCGCATTTCGGCCTCCTGCAGTCCGTCTCCGTTCATAAGGTGCGAGAAGGCCGCTTATGTGGCCGTCGCGGGCTGACCACGTCTCAGCTTTGACCCGGCCAGTTCCCGACGCCCTCGCTGAGCGAGTGGCCCGCATTAAGGCCAAGGCGGCCGATCTGCAGACCTCTGTGGAAGCGGGCGAGGCTTGGATCGCCTCCCCTGCCATCGCGTTTGGCTGGCGGCGGCCGGCTGATCTCCTGACGACCGAAGAAGGCGCAGAGGCCGTGGAGACCCGCCTGATGCGCATTGACTACGGCGCCTACACCTGACGGCGGCGACAGCGCGGCCTGTCCGATCCCAATGCGGTCGCTCCCGACCCTGGCTGACCGATGCCCTTTTGCGGACCGTCAGCCGTTTGCTGACGCCGCCCCCCTCCCCTACCCCGGTTGGTTCTGAACAGGGCAACCAGGGTCAGTTGCCGGAAATCGTCCGGGATGAGACGGGTTGGCCCATCGCGTGCCGAGCATTGGGTTTCTGCGTCTCCTGCGTGAAATCGACACAGCTCGACTTCGAGGAAAGCGATGCAGCGACCCTTCTAGGCCGCGCAGGCGAGTCATTTGGCGAAACCGGCTTTGCCTCTCACACGGCACGCACCTCTGCATCAGGCTCCGTATGGAATGGACGACGCCGCGCACACCTCGGGAAACAAGAGGCCCCTCCCCTCTCGGTCGCGATCGGCTTGATGCTGAGCCGATGGCTGCCGACGTCCCTGTCTTATCACCGGCAAATTTCGCGCATCTCACTCTGCCCGGGCTTCGGCGCAAGCCCAGGCGTGAACGCGTTCACGCGGCAAGCACCGCGATAGCGCGTCGCGACTTCGGACTTTCTCGGCCTCTTGCGCGATCCGGACGAGAACCAACCCGAATGCAGCGCAAGCGTGAACGCGTTCACGCGACCGCATCGCCGCACCGGGCTACTCTATGCTCACGCCGCCGTTGGACGAACCCGCCTTTTTTTTGCGTCAGCCCTTCCCGCGGGCCCGCCCCTTTCTGGCGCATTGGACTGTGCACTCCAGAGCTACCTGCGTCGCCTGGCGAGCGTTCGCCGCGAGGTCCGGCGCCTTCTCTCCAAGAGGTCGCCCCCTTCCCATCTGCGTGTGAACGCGTTCACGCGAGGCATTCCTCCTGACGCACGCGCAAATAGCTCGGGCCGTCTTCTCGGCGTCGAGATGGTGACTGGAGGCGCTGCCGTGAACGCGTTCACGCGGCATATTCAAGATCGCGTGCCGCGACGGTCTCGCGCTGCTGTTTTGCAAACTCATAATTTTGGGTGGAGTCTGCCGGGAATCATCGTTGGCAGAAGTGGTCGTAAGAGCGCGCGTGCTAACCCTATGTGTCAATCTGGCGCGCTCTCGGTGGTGGCGCCGCGCTCTGCTCTGCGCGGCCGACGCCTTCTGCAGGCGCGTGAACGCGTTCATGCGTGGCCGGCATTTCTGACGCCCATGATCGCACGTTACGCTGACTTCTCCCGCCGAGATGGCGCTAGGAAGCGGGGCCGTGAACGCGTTCACGCGGCGGGGAGCATGCTGCTTCCTGGCGCATCTTTGCATGAGATCTATGGGGGCGGCGCCACAGACACAGCGTCGGGGAATCGCGCGTGAACGCGTTCACGAGGCTTGCCTTGAGCCTCGCGCTGAGTCTTGATGCCTGGGCACGCGTGAGGGGGGCTTCCGCGTGTAGTTGCGCGAAGTGGGCTTGGGGAAGTTCAGTTCGCGAAAGGGGGAGCCCCTCGTTCGTCATCACGGAGGGGTCCATGACGAAGTGGTATCCGCAGCTCGACAAGCTGGTGGTCAATCTCCGCCGAACGCAGGCTGCGATCGTGGCGATGAACAACGAGAAGCGGCCCGAAAAGACCTTGCGGGCCTTCTCGTTCAAGGAAACGGCCAGTCTTCTTGGCATTTCGGATACCCACCTACGCAACAAGGTCGCAGAAGGCGACGGCTTTCCGCAGGGTGAGAAATACGGCACCAACCGCTGGTTTACCTTGGAAGAGATCATCGCGGCGCGCGCTCACCTCTATTCCAGCACTGGTAACGAGCGCTACAAGGTCGGCCGCGGCGAGTATGATGGCCCATTCACCCTGGCCGTCACCAACTTCAAAGGCGGTGTCGGCAAGTCCACCATCGCCGTCCATCTCTCGCAACACCTTGCGCTACGCGGCTACCGAATCTTGCTGGTGGATCTGGACGCGCAGGCCTCAAGCACGGCGCTTTTCGGCCTGGATCCCGCGCGGCATGTCGGCCTCGCCTCCGACGGCACGCCGCTACTGGGCGGCGCCACGCTGAACCCTTGGATCGAGCGCCGTGACGGCGATGAAGGGGAGGCGGCGCGCCTCGCCGTGGCTCGGACCTACTGGCCCAACATCGATATCGTCAGCGCCAATGCCCGGCTGCAGAGCGCAGAGAACCTGCTCAGCGCCCGCCAGACCGTCAGCCGCACCGGCCACGGCGAGGACCGACAATACGACCTCGAGGTGAAGAGCTTCATTGCCCATGTCGGGTCGGCCTACGATGTCGTGATCCTCGACACCTCTCCCTACATCAATCTGCTCGCCGTGAACGCGTTCACGGCAGCGAACGGGCTCCTGGTGCCGTTGCTACCCAGCAACATCGACCTGCAATCGACCACCGAGTTCCTGGCCTTCATCGCGAAACAGGAGCGGCACATGGAGCGCTATTTTGGCGCAGGCTGGCCAGGCTGGAGCTTTATCAAGCTTCTTCCCAACCGGTACGTGAGCCAAAGCCGTCCCCAGGCGGACATCATCGATCTCATGAAGAATGAAATGGGCGATCTGCTGATGCAGGAGTTCCTCGTGGAGACCAGCGCCCTCGGTTCTGCCAACAACGTCAAGTGGACGCTCTATGAGCACATGCCGGCGAAGTCGGAAGACCGGACCCACAGGAGGGCGCTCGCGGCCATGGATGCCATCGGGCTCGAGATCGAAAGCAAGATCCAGGAGTTCTGGGGGCGCTCAGCAGTGAAGGAAGCCGCGTTCGATGTCGAAGCGGCGGTCTGAGGGGAGGGGACACGAACATGGCCAAGCCCGCGCCCAAGCCCAAGACCCGCATGACCATGGCGGCAGCCATGGCCCAAGCTGAGAGTGACCCGAGCCTCGGCCTGAGTGACGTGAACGCGTTCACGGGCTCCCAGCCCTTCGCACCGCTCGACGCGGCAGAGCAGCGGGGTCAAAGCATGCAAGACCGTCTCAATGAGCGAGACGCGATCATTGCGTCCTTGCGCGAGGAACTCGCCGCGCGAAGCGCCACCTCCGAGAGGCCGGCCAACGCAGCCGAGCTGGAGAAGATGGAGCAGAACCTCCGCCGCTACGAGGCGGAGATGGAGACGCTGCGCGCGCTTGCGAACAAAGCGCAGCAGGAAGGCGACATCACCGAATTCGTCTTCCTCGATCCGTCGCAGATCGAGGACACCTTTCCCGCCGATCGCTTCGACTCAGCCTTCAACGACGAAGCCATCCAACGCCTGACCGCCGATATCGCCGCACGCGGCCAGGACAGTCCGATTCTCGTGCGTCCCAAGCCCGGCGCTCCTGAGGGCACGGTCTATGAGATTGCTGCCGGAAAGCGCCGCCTCGCTGCCTGCCGGACGCTGGGCCGCACGGTGCTCGCGCGGGTCCGCGTCTTGTCCAACGAAGAGATGTTAACAGCGCGCTTCGGGGAGAATCACCACCGCCAGGACCTATCGGCCCTGGAGCGCGCGATGTTCTATCAGAACTCGCTGGCCATGATGCGGATCACCGCCAAGGAGCTAGGCGACCTCTACGGAGTCGATCAGTCCTTGATCCGGCATGTGTTGCGCCTCAACCGGATTCCGGCCGCCATCGTGCAGGCGTTTCGTCGACCTCAGGACATCAGCATCAAGGCCGGTCTGGATCTGGTCGTTGCCCTCGACAAGAACCAAAGCCCTCATACCGAGGCGAGGGTGATCCGCGCGCTGCAAGAATTCCATAGGCAGATCGACAACGGGACGGCACACGACCTGACCATGGAAGTGCGCGTGGCCCAGGCGGCGGCGCGCGGCGTGTCGCCGGTGCTGAAGCCGTCGAGCCGCCAACAGGCGCTGCCCATCTTCATGGGCAACAAGCAGATCGCGGGTGCCACTCAGCGCGGCGGCCGCTGGAACATCGCCTTCACGGCTGACGTGGATGACACGCTCATGGAGGCACTTCTTCAGCGGCTGCCGGATCTCCTGGCTGAGATCCAGCCTGAGAAGAAGCGCGCATAGCTGCTGGGAACGGGGAGGGGAGGGGAGGGGTGGGGGTATCCAACCAACTCTCCGCCCTCCCAACTCACAAACGCCCTCACGCACCTCCCGTGGACGCGTTCACACGGGGCCGCACAGAAGCCCCCACTCGGGTGGGACTCCCTCCGGGCCGAGCCTCCATGAAAGAAAGCGTCCGCCTTCCTGGCCGGGCGCTCCTGGTTCAGTCGGCGCTGATGTCGCGCGCGCCGGTGAGCGTCGAGCGAAGCGTGGCGAGGGTCAGGTTCCCAACTGGCGGACACGCTTAGGGGTCTGCCTGAGGCCTTGACTCATTTTGGGGAAGGCGAGGGGCTCTGCGCAGAGGAAGCGCAGGTCAATGACTTGGCACTTACGCGGAATCGGCTGGCGGTTAGCCTCCTGCGGAAGGGACCCGACGCAGGTGATACCTCTACACCACCGTCTCACCTCGTCCGAGCAGCGACCAGCCTAGGGCAGGGGAGAGAGCAGGAAGTTTCGCCGCCGCTCTCGGCTCACTTCTCTTGAGTGACTGACAGCAGGCCCTCGCGCTCGATAGTCTCGTGGTTCCGGACATCGGCCAGGAGCTGGATCCCCGCGCCCCGATGGCCGCATGCGACGCAACGCAGCCGCTTCAGCCAGTCCTCCGTCCGCTGACCTCCCGCCAGGCGAACCGCACGGCGAATGCCCATCCTCACCGTCCGCTGGCAGCCCCGGCACGTCAGCCCGTAGTAGTGGCGATCGGCCAGATCGAGACTCGAATCCAAAGGCAGCAGCGGCAGGTCGTCGAAACTCATCGGTCGCGCGAGCTTGCGCAGCCGCGCGCACTTCTCGTCTTGAAACCAGTGAAACCAAAGCCCCAGGTCAACGCCACGCTGCAGCCCTTTGACCCAGCAGCCGCGAACCGCATGGCCAGAAACGCCGGGATTGAAGGGGTATGGCCGGCGGTTGACCTCACGATCCAGGTCGATCGTGCCCTCCCAGATGAGCGTCCCGTCGGCCTCGAGGATCTGCAGGTGGTCGCCATCGCGCAGGGGATTGAGGCCGGAGTATCCTGCCTTGCCGTCCTCGTGGACGGCCCAGACAATCCCTTCCAGTCCTGTCTCGAACCAACTCAGCAAGGTGCCCTCGATCACGGGGCTCGCGTCTTGCTCCCTCACGAATAAGCCCCCGACTGCATCCGCCCGAGGATGTTCGTCACAAGGGCCCGGCCCTCCTCGGTATCCATGAAGCTTTGAGGCGTCCGGCCGCCCAAAGCGGGGATTGCGGCCTGCATCCAGTTCGCGAGCCAGGCTCGCGCGTCGAAGCCCTCGGGATTGCCCGACTCTGCGACCATCCGGTGGACCAGGGCCACGAGGTCGGCGGGCGGCTCGTATTGGGTCATGACGGCAATTGGGCCGGCAGGCTGAGCGCCTTTGCCAACTCGTCGAGACCGACATCGGTCGTGACGTGTCTGCCGCCGCTCAGCAGGATCGTTGTCGTCCCGTCGTCGCCTTCGCACAACGCCGCGACCGCCGTCACCGACAGGGCGTGGCGGGTGCCGTCACGGGACACAAGCACGACGAACCGGCCGATCCTCCGCACATCCGACACTCCAAGGTCTGCTGGAACGAAAAAAGAACATGAAGGGCGCTCGGGTTGCAAGTATCGTGACGCCATGAACGATGACGGCGACGACTGGAGTCAGACCGAGGCGGCAAGGCTGATGGGGCCTGATACGGAATTTGCAGCCTGGACACGTCCGCTTGAGGTAATTGCGCACAGCCCACAAGCTTTTGTCAGGGCCGCGGAAAGGCACCTGGATGAGCGGTCCTTCTGATGCGCGTGCACGTCCTGTCCGACCTTCATTGCGAGTTCGGAGGCTTCGCGCCGCCGGCCGTAGAGGCCGACGTGACGCTGCTCGCGGGCGACACCTTCACCAAGGGGCGTCTGTGCCCCTGGGACGATGCCGAGGCCGCCTTCGGCCGTCCGGTCGTCGCGGTGTGCGGCAATCATGAGTTCTATGGCGGCAAGATCGACACCATGGTGCCGAAGCTGCAGGCGCTGTCTCCGGTCAAGCGCATGACGGTGCTGGAGCGCGAGGAGTTCCGGCTGGACGACAAGCTGCGCGTGTTGGGCTGCACGCTTTGGGCCGACTTCCGTCTCTCGCTCACCGGCGACGAGGACCCGAAGGCCGCGCTGGATGAGGTGCGGCGCCTGGCCAACATCTGCGTCGGAGACCGGCACCGCGCCCGGATCAACGACTTCCACACGATCCGGGTCGCGGCCGACGCTTACCGGCGCTTTCGGCCCAGGGATGCGGCGCAGCTGCACGAGCAGTCGGTGCGCTGGCTTCGGGAGCGGCTCTCCGAACCCTTCGCGGGCAAGACGGTGGTGATGACCCACCACGCGCCCTCGGTGCGCGCTGTCCCGCCGCACCGGCTGGAGGACCCGTTCATCGTGGCCTACGCCTCGCGCCTGGATGGGCTCATCGAGGAGATGCAGCCGCACCTCTGGGTCTTCGGGCACATCCACGAGAGCCAGGACTTCCGGATCAGCCGCACGCGCCTCGTCGCCAATCCGCGTGGTTATGTGGGTCATGATACCAACCCCGGCTTCCGGCCGGATCTTGTCGTCGAGCTTTGAAAGGGCGTTGCCATGAGCGGACGCGACGACACCTGGCAGGAGAGAGAAGCGAAGGCCTGGGCTGAACTCCGCAAGGAATGGCTGGCGGAATACCGCGCGGTGCCGGCTGCGGACTTCGCACGGCTCGCGGGCTGTCCCGCCGCTGACGCGGAGCGCTTGCTGAAGGGTTGGGAGGCGGACCATCGCGTGTTCGCGATCCCCGAAGGGCCTGAACGGCTCTACCCGCTTTTCCAACTGGGAGAGGACGGGCAGCCCAAGCCCGAGTTCCAGCCCTTTCTGGCCGCGATGCATGGCCGGATGGAGGGCTGGGAGCTGGCGATCTGGCTCACCACGCCGAATGGGGAGTTCGAGAAGCCCAGAGGGCAGGGTTGGGAGACCCCGCTCGAGGTGATCGGGCAGGACCTCGAAGCTGTCATCGCGACCGCCGAGTACGACACGGCCGAGGACTCATACTGACCGACGGGGCGGGGAACAAAGATCGGGTTCCGAGTAGGACGTCGTCATGAGCGAGGACTGGCACCATGTCGAGGCGGCCCGCTGGGTGCAGATCCGCCAGGACTGGCTGAAGGCGCATCGCACGGTGTCGGCTGAGGCGATCGCGCGCCTCGCCGGCTGTCTTGCCACGGACGCGGCGAGCCTGCTGGAGGCATGGGAGGCCGCCCATCGTGTGTTCGCCATCCAGGAGGGCACCGAGCGGCTCTACCCGCTCTTCCAGTTCCAGGGGGACGGCCAGCCCCGGCCGGAGTTTCAGCCCCTGCTGACCGCCCTGCGCGGCCGGATGGAGGGTTGGGAGCTGGCCACTTGGCTGACGCGGCACAACGCCGAATTCCCAAATTGGGAGACGCCCGAGGCGATGATCGGGCAGGACCCGCAAGCGGTGGTCCGCGCGGCCGAGCGAGAGCTGGGCGAGTTGCCGTATTGACCGACCAAGTGTCCGACCTGTCGGGGGCCGCTTTTGGCTCAGCGCCTCGCCGGCCGCCTCACTCGTCTTGGTCTCGGACGCGCGGGATAAACTCGCGGTGCACCAACCGCCCGCCAGCAGGGACGGTTGCCGAACGTGCCTGCGGCGGAGCGGGAAGCGGCTCCGCCTCGACGTAGCGCACGGCCTGCTCCACCATCTCTGCCGTCAGGCTCGGATAGTCGCGCAGGATCTCCTCCACCGGCGTTCCGCGTCGCCTTTCGGCCGCGATGTCCCGCACCGGCACGCGCGTCCCCCGCAGGACGGGCTCCCGCCCGCCCAGGATCTCGGGATCGGTCAGCACCGCGGCCTGCGCCTCGATCACGAGGTCCTCGTCCCGGTAGGGCGTGAAGTTCCAGTCGATCGCTTCCACCGGCGGCATGTAAAGCCCGCCGCGGGCGGCATCGAGAAAGCGCCGAACCGTGAGCAGGTCGTCCAGGCTGCCGCTGGTCGCAAGCGCGAGGGGCGTGCGGCCGCCGAACGGGGCGGCGCCATGGGGTCCGTGCAGCCAGGCGACGCCCTCCTGCTCGTTTGCGTGGAGGACAACCAGCGCCGCGTGGATGCCGAGCACGGCCGAGATGCGGGTCAGCGTATCCACGTCGAGCAGGAGGTCCCGGTGCTCGCGCGCAGCCCGGGCCCAGTCGTCAAAGGTGGCGTGGGGCGGGCCGCCGAGGACCCGCAGCCGCTGGACCTCGTCGAGCCGCCAGAGGTCGGCGATGGCGAGAAAGGTCCGCAGGCCCGGGGGGCTCAGGCGCCGGCGGGTTTCGGGGCTTTCGCGGTCCTCCATGAAGCGCCTCCTGTGTGGGCCGCGCGTTGAGGCCGGACGTCCTGCGCAGCGGGCCTGTGTTCTGCACGCCAGGAGGTGGCCTGGCGGAAACGACCATACAAGCGGCCTCGCCGCACGCCCGGTTTCGGCATGACGCTCATCGCTCGTCAGCGCAGGTATAGGCCCGGGCGGCGGCCTCGACTGCCTCGAAGCGCTTCTTGCGGAGAGCCTCAAGGGGCGTCTCGAGAAGGTTGGGGTCCCGATCCAGCATCCACTGCAGGGCTGTCCAGCCGTCCCCGTGGTTTTCGAGGAAGGGCCGGACCGCGCACTCGATCTTCTCGAGCACCACGGTCTTGTCACCCTCGGTGACGAACTGCACCGAGGGGACGAGGATGGACCCGTTCTCGGTCATCATTCCCAGGACCGTCCCGCGGCGGATCTGGTCGTAAAGCGCCTGGCGGGTGGTGCCGAGACGCGCAGCCGCCTCGGTCAAGGTGATCGCCTCTCCGGCGCGAGCGAGATACTCGTCCGAAGCCTCGGACTGCGCGATGTCCTCGCCTGTTTCTTGATTGCTTGGGCCCATGGCTTCTTTCTAAACCAACCCAGCCCCAACCATGATTCTTTCGTGGAGCACGCCCTTGGTAAGGGAGAGGTCGAGACTGCCGGCCTATCCAGCGCCGCCTTTGGCTTTCTTCGGGACGGCTTTGAGCCACGGCGGCAAGCAGCCGCGATCCACCCACCAATCGACCAGGCCACTCACAGTCCGTGGAGCGCCGCCTTGATGTCCGTCGAGGGGATGCGTGGGCATGCGCAACACGCAAACCGCACTCACGCGGTTGCACGAGATCTCCGCGACATCGCGGTAGCGGAAGAGCGGACCTCCATGCGGCCCGACGGCCTCGGTCTGCTCGAGAGCGCCAGGCGAGAGGGGAGGCAGGTCAGTGGCATTCGGCATGCCTTGCTTTAGCCCAGACGCGCTTCACTGGAAGATCACGGTCCCTTTGCCGAGTTTCGCCCCCCTTGAGGCGGACCAGGAGGCGGAGGCCTTCCTCGACGAGGGCTTCGGCCGACGAGAGGCCCGTCGCTTGCCGAGCCTGTGCCAGCAGATCTTCATCGACGGTGATGGACGTCCGCACGGCTGTGCTTCGAGCATGAGTTGAAGAAAGGTGGTGATCGCCGCCGTGGACTTCAAACGTGCCCGATCCATCAGTCCTTGTTGCGCTGGTAGATCGGCGCAATGGGCCACCTCGGCTTGGCCGGGCGGCCATGGGCTCAGCTCAAGGAGTGGCCGTCGCCGCCCACTAGGCCTTTTTCGAGTTACACGGGTTCAAGAACAGCAACATGCCGTCCGGAGGCAGCGGCCGCTGCAGCGCAGATATTTTGACTGCTTTCGAGCGCAGCTTATGCTCTTCCCCATGCGCCGATCCGCCTTGCTCTGCTCCGCCGTTCTGGCCTTGTCGTGCTGGATCGCAAAGCCGTCCGACGCCATCATCACAACCTATGTTTGCTTTTTCCTGACCGGCAGCACCGAGATCAATTCAACGGAACGCTGCGCCGGCATGGTCGCGGCCTTTGCGGAGACCTGGGATGGTTATCGTCGTGGCGAAAGGCGGGCCAATATGGCCGAGCTGCAGCAGGGATCACCTCCGCGGGTTCCGACGGAGCCCGTCATGCTCCCCTTCTGGGTGGTCGGCTACGCGACCGATCTGGCGAGCGACGAAGAGAACCGGGTCCTCTCGCTTCAGAGGGCGCTGGTGGTTGCCGCGATGCTGGAGCGGGCTGGCATCCCACGGGAGCACATCCGCGTCGTCGGCGAGGGATCGAGGAACCCTCTAGTGACGCTCGATCGCCCAGAAGGAGGGCCACAGAACCCGCAGAACCAAAGGGTGACGATCGAGTTTGATGGCTATACCCGGCGGGTCCGTTAGCGCCGTCGGCAGCCGGTGCAGGAGAGCGCGTGAGCAGGGCTAGAGCAGTTTCGAGCTGCACGGGCTTAGTGCTCGCGGCTCACTGCCCAAGAGCTGCAGCGGGCGGACCCTTGGAAAACACCTGCTCGCGATAGTGAACGCGTCTAACCGAAAAATGCTGTAGGAGAAGACCGCCAACTCCTGCCTCGGTTTGCTCTGCCGCACCGCCGCGCTCGACTGGCTCAGCGCCAACAGATCTTCCTTGTCATCACGGCGTCAGCGTTCGCGGCGGCCAGGCGCGCCCCAGTAGATCGCTGCCATCAAGCGCGCAAGACATGGCGCTTTCGAGCGACGCCTCCAGGGCGAGGTAGTGGGGAACGAGCGTCTTGGGGAAGCGCATCGAAAGGCGCAGCGTTCCGCCGATCCAGCGTTCCGCGGCGCAATGCGGAAAGCGGACTGGAGGCAGGCTGTCGCTGCAATGAAAGATCCGCTCGGGGTCGCCGGGCCAGACGTATATCTCGGCCCAGGTGGCGGCCGCAGCCGGGATTTTCGCCCGGTAAACCAGGAAGCCGTTGGCGTCTCGCTCGCCGTCGCGGTTCTCGTGGCCGTTGAACCGCGTCATGGCGTCAAGCAGCGCCTGTCCATGCAAGATCTGCGGGTGACCCTCCATTGTGACCCACACGCCTTGTGAACCGGGCCGGAAGAAGGCTTCGGATTGGGCCGGCGTCAGTGGCATCAAGTGAGGGGCCGAGGCGAACAGCCGTACGGCGTCGCTGATGCCGAGTTCTGGCCGGGGCGTGGCGCCGCCGCGTAGATAGGCGGTGGGAATGCGCAAGGAGTAACCGACGAAGCGGAAGCGTACGATCTCGTCCGCCAACCGCTCCTCCGCACCGGTCTCCGCGAAGAAGCTCCTCCAGCAATCCGCGGCCTCGTCGGCTCGTGCCGGTCGCCCATCGGTGGCGGTCCATGTGGCCAAGACCGCCAAAGCCATGCTGCGGAATGTAGTGCTTCGCTTCGCCCTCACGGTCGAAATCAATCACACGAGCAGTGATGCGAATAGTCTGTGCATTTGCTGGCCCCAGCCAGCCCTTGGCGGAATGCTGCTCGCCATCTGTCAGTCCTTGTTGCGCTGATCGATCGCCGCAAGGACATCGAGGTCTTCCGGCGGCCGGCCCTCGGAGCGACCGGCTCAATCCGTGAGCGATCCTCGAGGGAGCGTTCCCTTCAGCGCCAGGAATTTCCTGGCAAAGTCGTCCTCGCCGGTCGGGGGCTGCAGGCGCTGGATCGTAGATCGCCCGACACCAAGAATTCGCGCGACCTCAGCTTGGCTTCGACCTGCTGTCAGCAGCTCGCGGGCGTGGTACGGCCGGCGCCCCAGCAGCTTGCCGTTCTTCCGGGCGGCATCGAGGCCAGCAACCACGCGCTCGCGGATGGTGCTCCGCTCGAGTTCCGCGAAGACGGCGACGACCTGCAGCATGGCCCGGCCCGCCGGCGTGGTGGTGTCGAAGCCCTCGGCCAAGCTCCGGAAGCGCACGTCGCGCGATGCCAGCGCGTGCAGCAGCTGGAGCATGCCGACCGTCGAGCTGCCGAGCCGATCCAGGCGCGCCACGACCAGCGTGTCTCCTGGGTGCAGGGCGGCAAGGGCCGCCTCGAGGCCAGGCCGGTGCATGACGGAGCCGCTGATCCCGACATCAGAGAAGATCTCGGACACGCCGGCATTGGCCAGCGCGACCGTTTGCGGCTCGATGCCTTGGTCGACCGTCGACACCCGCGCGTAGCCGATGACCCGCGGCCCCTCCGGCAGATCGAAGAGGGGAGGAGACACCACCACCGAGGTGGCAGATTTGCACGCGGCTTTTCGAGCAGGGGTTTTCGGGCAGCGCGACATCCCGGAAAACTAACAGCAGTGATTCTGCCCGAAAACTAGTGTTTTCGGGCGCCCCCTCGGCCGCGCCTTCATAGCGCTAGTCAACCTGATCATCGTCGCCGCCTATCGCTCGCTTCGGTCCAATCGACTTCAGCGATGGCGCGACCCCGGTAGGATGGCCTCACTCCCGCAGGACGGGACCCACCGAGAGCCAAGGACCCAGACCATGACCCACACCTCTTTCCCCGCTGCCGCTGCCCTCTCCGACGACCAGCTGGATGACGTGGCGGGCGGCATGAGCCTGGGCGGCGTCTTGGGCTTGGTGGGTGGCATCATCGTCGGTGGCGTGGTGACCGCTGCGACGGGTGGTCTGGCCGCGGGTGCTGTGTTGGCCGGCATCGCCGCCGAGGGTGCCGTCGGTGGCGCGACGGTCGCGAGCGCTGTGGCGGGTGGCGTGCTGGGCGGTGCCGCCGGCGTCGTGGGTCAGCGGATCGGCTCCTCGATCGGCTGAGCCACCTCTCTCACTCTCCCCGCTTACCTGAACCCGTCTTCCAGACCTCTTCGCAGGAGACACGACCATGACGCAGACCCACGCCGCCCTCGCCCTGTCCGACGACCAACTGGATGACGTGGCCGGTGGCATCGGTGCCGCAACCTGGATCGGCGCGGGCGTCGGGCTCGTGGCCGGAGTGGCGCTCACCATCGCCACCGCCGGAGCGGCCGCCCCTCTTCTGGGCACCGCAGCGGCGGCGGTCTTCGCAGAGGGCGTCACCATGGGCACCATCGTCACTGCCGGCGCTGTCACCACGGCGGGACTGACGGCCTCAGGCGCTCTCGTTGGAACCGCTGTCGGAGCGGTCGCTTCCTGACTCAGCCATCCACTCCTTCATCCCTGCCCATCGCAGCACATCGGACAGACAAGTGCGGCGATGGGCAGGGTCGCTTCTGCCCGACCTCACCGAGGTGGCTGTTCCGCTTGGGTCGGGATATCGCGGCCGACTGTGCTCCACTTTAGCGAAGATGGTTCAGGTGCTGCGGCGTCTGGTCCCGTGTGAAGCGAGACAAAGCAGGGCCTGACGTCCGTGCTCGCTCGGCGCTTACCGGGAGGACTGCTGGGCTAGCCGGGACCGGGGCCGCTGGGCCCGTGGCCACGCTGGCTGCGGCACTGCGCATGCTCGAGCGCGAGCCCGATGTTATGGCTGCGGTGCTCGTTGTCTAAATGTAGGAGGAGCGGCTGTCTCCGGTCGCCGTCGTGCGGTGCAAAGGCCTTTCCTTCGTGTTTGTATTCCACAGGCCAGAAACGAGCGCCCCATCCGCGTTCCGCGACGTGCCCGAGCTGTGAAAGCCCGCCTGTATGTGGCAGGCGTGGTTGCTCCTGGGCCTCAGTAAATGTCAGGAAGCTCAGATCGGCCAAATGGTATCCGCTACGCGCCTTCTCGCGGCTTAGGGTGGCTTGGCTCAGGGTACCATCCAAGCCGAGTTGCACCTGAAGCATCGGTGACGTTCATGGTCGAGCCTCAGACGAAGTTGCTGGCCTTGCCAGCGCGGCGCCGAGACGCATCGCGTAAGCAAGGCCGGGCGGACCGGCCGCCTAACCAACCTCTCGGATTTAGGGGAGCCGACCGAGCGCTTCGATGGTGAGGTTGGACATCACAGCATCGCATCCTCGCAGAGCGGCGACCGGAGTGATTCTCACTTCTGCATGGTGCGCAAGGCCGACAACAACCCGACTGAGACGGCCCTGAGGTACGGGGGCAATGGCGGAAGTAGTTGCGAAACTAGCGGGCTTCCGCGGCGCATCCTGGCTGCGCTCCACGGAAGACCCCAATCGCTCGGCCTCGATTCTGCTCTTCGACACGCGCGAGCAGGCTGGCGCGGCGCTCTTTGCCGCCTCCGCTGTCCTGCAAAAGCATCGACCGACCGTTGCAGTACGGGTGGCGGCCTCTGGACCTACAACCTTCCTGGCGATGGCTTGAAGGCCCGTTGATGACACGGTGCCGGGAAAGCCTGGCGTTCTCCTGGCGCGACCGCTGAGCGCCGTCTCCGGGTCAGCTTGTCAAGGGAAAAGGCCCGGCCATCTCGGCCGGACCTCGTATCAGTCGACGTCTTCCGCGATCGTCAGGGAGGCCTCCTCGTAGAGCTGCTTGGCGAGATCGCCATGTCCAAAGAACTCGCCGACCTCTGCCAACGTGGAGCAGGCTTTGGCTTCAAGAAACTCCTCTTGCCCAAAGCTCACGTCTGTCACGTCTCGCTCGCAGACGAACTTGCCGCCCCTGGTCTTGTAGAGGCCGAGGCACGTGAGCCGGTTTCCGACCCAATCGGAGATCACGTAGGCTTCTTGCCAGCCTACGAAGCGCAGCGGAGGAAGTCCGTCGCGCTTGATTATGTACTGCCGCGCATCGGGTACGGCAGCGGGCTGGCCCAGGGCCCGCGCGAGAAGGCTCGCGCTGATATCGTCAGGCAGGGAAATTCCATGCTCCTTGGCCAGGATGTGCAGAAGATTTTGAAACGTGTCGCTTGGAGTGATGCAAGACATGAAGCATTGCCTTTCGTGAGGGGATGGACTTGTCTGCCTCAGTTCTCCCCTTTCTGGAGGAGGACAGGCGGTCTGCTCTGAAAGTAAGACTTGGCTTGTGAGTGCCGGCCCGGGTGTCAGACGCCACCCGGCGGCAAGTTGCTGTCGTCATGCTGGGAACGACCATTCGTAAGTCTGGAAGAGGTCGTGCACTCGGCCTCCTGAACTTCCGCGCCGGGATTGCCTCCGTCCGGTTGGATCCGGATGTGATCCTTCGCGGTGCGTGCGACGGCGTCGGCGTCGGCGTCGGCGTTGCCGTACCCCTTGTCGTCGGCCTCGAAGAAGGTCTTCGGAATGGCCGGCGTCAGCACGCGCAGAATGGCTGCGTCCGTCTTGCTGGAAGCCAGCCCTCTGAGCGGGCCGGAAATGCCCCCGGCCTTGGGAGGGGCGACAAGTAAAGTGACGACATTCATCACAGCGATCTCCAGTTGCGCCCCTTTCTCCGAGAGCGGAGGGGCGGCCATTTGCGTTCCGGGTTGCCAGCTTCTGTCCAGACTATCCCGTGGATGAGTGAGCTGCGGCGCCGCCATCACCAGCTGTGCCTCGGTGAAGAGCCGGCTTGTCGTGCCGTGCGTCGATGACTGCGGCCTCGACAAGAGTACTCTCGCCATGGTTCTGCCTTCTGCGATGGAAGTTGAGCAGCACTTCTCCAGCCCGCATCATGTGGTGCGTGGAGAGCCAAACAAAGTGGGCAGCAGAAATAATGTGCCGCGTCTGACCTCATCTGGTCGTGGCGCTGCATCCCGACAGCACGATCATGTAGCGTTTGGTGGAAATGACCAGACAATGATGCGGCAAAAAGGGTCATGAATCTCTGCGTGATCAGGCAGTTTGGGCCGCGAGGACGTGACCCGCGCCAAGCTGCGCACCCTCCCCAACAGGTACCAGCTGGGTTTGCGTGGATGGACAGCGGGCGCTTGGCGTCTGGGCTCGCGAAGGCAACAACGGCACGGCCAAAGAGGACTTCCTCATCGCGCGATCCCACCGTTGGGCGCCATTCCAGTGAATTGAGCGAAATTCGCGTCCCATGCGAAGCTGTGTGGGAGCCTTGGGACTCTGAGGTGGAGCAGGCGGCTCAGGACGAAGCAGAGGCGAGCCTGCGCTTCCGATGCGGCGGTGAACATAGGCCAGCTGCTGGTGAAGCTCCTCTTTCTCAAGCGCCTTGACGTCACGAGCCAGGCGCCGCCGGCTTGCCGGTCCTGCACATGCTACCTGCAGCGAGTCTGTTTCCGTGCTGCTTCGCTCGTCGTCCTCCTGGCCGATGCTGGTCTGTCCCGGAGGCCAGTACCCCGACATCAGCCTTTGCCAATCAAGCTGAACACGAACAAAAACTCACATATCCGCGACCAGGGCGAAGGCTGGTCAAGTCCACGCCCACTGTGGTTCTTCCCAGACCACGACATGACGGCTGGCCCGCAGCAGACTCAGAGCGTGCGTTCCCCCAGGATACAGTCTCGGGCGCATTGTGAAGCAGCAAGTTAGCGTCCTGCTGCCATCGCACTGCTTCCTCGATACCCACTCGTCACCCTCGTGCACTGTGCTGATCGGCACATCTTTGCGTGAGCTGCCTGTGCGGCTCCTTTGGCGACGGCGCCGAACCGCAGCTCACGCTGTATCCCGCTCTTGCTAGAGGGGAACGCTATGGCTGTCGGCGGCTGAGCATCTCCCTCGCGTACATGAGAGCGACCGCGCTCATCTGATGGGCCTCTTGTAACGTCTCGAGCAATGTCGCCAGAACCTCGACGCTATGAAGTGACCCATCGCTGTTCTCGCTCCAGGCGCGGGTTGCGCGGACTGGGGCTGCGGCTCGGGTAAGACCTTGGCCGGACCGAGACAGCCTTGTCGCTCCGATGGTTCGTGGAGAGACGCGCCGCCGCGCGGCCGGCTCAGGCATTCGGCTTCCAGTGATTCCGGTCCATGCCGCATGCGGCCATTGATCCAAGATCGGGGACAGGTCGCTTCCCGCCTCGGGGCAAAGCGGAGGCATCCATGGAGGCATGTTTTGCCTTGAGAGATGCGCGGCCTTCCGAAACTCAGCCTCATGCTCTTCGCGGATTAGGACAGTCGCTTCCTTGAGGCCCTGCTCCTCGAGTTTCTCGCGGCTCTTCCGCTTGCGTTGGGCCGCCGTCATGGCGGGCTGGCGCGGCCTGCCAGCCTGTGATGCAGCCAACTGTCCTCCCACCGCAGAGCCGGCACCACTCTGAAGTCTGGGGTGGTCGTTTGTTGTAAGTACGATGCTTCCGTCGTCATCGCGTGTGACATGTCCCATCGAGACGCCGCACCCTGTGACAGTCACGCCCGCGACCGGAGCCTCGATGTCCTTTTGCCCGCCGGAGGACTGCGGTGAGGGTTTCTTGCGCGCAGGCGGGGTCTTGTTCTCCATCGGCGCTTGCCCTGCATCCGCCGCGAGATGCGCCCCGGAATTTAGAATAGGCGGCGCGCTTCCTTCCGCCACCTGGGTCTGCTGGAGTGCGGCGGCCTTCTTTGTTCGGGTAACTACGCACACGGTCAAGCCGACGTTGAAATGCTTTCCCCAGGCACGCCGGACGATAGGTGTGACACGGTCGAGCTTGAAAATCTCCTCCGGCTTGTCGGGCCCGCCCATATGCACTTTCAACAGGTAGTCCACCACGTGAATCCCAGAGTCGGC
Organism: Sabulicella rubraurantiaca; assembly: GCF_017355885.1. GTDB lineage: Bacteria > Pseudomonadota > Alphaproteobacteria > Acetobacterales > Acetobacteraceae > Roseococcus > Roseococcus rubraurantiacus. The sequence goes on along the minus strand of NZ_JAFEUU010000008.1, from coordinate 180,041 downwards.
GTAGCGCGCGCCGATGAGATTCTGCTGTGGGGTGAAGTGCACGATGGCCTCTGAGGCCTTTGTCGTGCGGCCGGAGCAGGCGCGCTCCGTTTCCCGCCTGATGACGTCCTCCGCCGTGGCTTCTTCTTCAGCCGGCACGATGACGACGAGATGGCCGTGGGCCCGTCCGTCCCGGCTCGGCTCAACGACGCCAATCTCCCAGCAAGGCCCCGCATGCTTGTGGGCTAGCGTCGCTCGGACACTCTTGTAGATTTGGCGAAGGAGATGGGCGGTGGCCGCTGCCTCGTTGCCAACATCGCTGCGGACCGCAGCCGGCAGGTGGATATGGGCGACGACGGCCACGAGCCCGCCCGGAGCCAGGGCGGCGTCGGCCTTCGCGCGGTGCTTCGCGGCCTGCTCCCGAGCGTCGCTCCAGATGCATTGAGCGGCGTCCTCTGGGCCAAGCTTGCGCGCGGGGCCGGAGGATGTCCGGCTTGCGCTAGCGGTGGATTTCGCCTCCTTGTTCTGACGGGCCTTTTCCATCCCTGCTAGGGTGCCTTGGAGAAGATCCGTGATAGCCTCTTTGGGCACATGCGGCCGATGCCGGTTCTCACTCCAGCTTCTCCAGTTCTTTATCGCCCGCAGGGTTCGGTCGTGGACCATCATCGCCTTGGAGATGGTTCCCACCCGCCTCTTGACCGATTTTGACCGTGCACGTTTAGCGGTGCTTGCGGGGAGCGGCGACGCTGCCGGGTCTTCGCTGGGATCACAGCTACCCAAGCGAGGCCGCTCGCCAGCGAGCCCACCCTTTACAACATCCGTGTAAGCCGAGCGATCGGCCGGCTGGGCAGAGGAGGCGATGTGCGGATCGACGGCTTCGCAGCCGCCTTTGATGTCTTCTGTGGACATGGGCACGTCTACGACCGCTTGCCCAGCCGAAACGTGCATGTCCCGGTGGCGGAAGTTGGAGCCATGCCCGGTAGCCCAGCGATCCAGAGGTCCAGCCCTTCCGACGGAAAGAAGGTGGAGTGTCCTGTTTTGGTGTGGTGCTTGCCTTCGCGCTGGCTGGCGGAGTTGCCGAGCGCCATGTGCACGAACTTCATGTCCGAAGTCCTGGCGAGGCGGATGCGGGCCGCAATGCACTTTATGTGGCCCGTGCGCGGCGGCACAGGCAGTCGAATACGCGTTTGATCGTGATTCACGATCCCAGTCTCCATCGGGCCCCAGGGGGCCAATTTCTGGATGGTTGTTGCTCAGATGTGACGCCTTCGATCAGGAGGGCGATGGGACGTACCCACACCTCCTCATTTCAGCGCAGGGATTTCTCCCCTGAGCAGATCATGGGACCAACGCCTCACCCGAACAGGGACGTGGGGGGGAAGCACCCCTGAGACGGATGGGGGGTACCAAGCCGGTCATCCGGAGGCTTGGTTACCGCTTCCTGGCAACGAAGATGCGAGCAACGTTCCTGAAGCCCTATAAGCCCAGGGACATAGCTGCGCCTCTGCGTGCCCTTTACACTGTACCAAGTTATCAAGGTTGGTGGATTACATCTAAGTAACTTTAATGGTCTCCGAGGCGACCCCTAACGGCGGATCCCGAGCGCAACGACGCTACTTGGGCTTGCCATTTGCTCGGGTGCCTATCGCTCCGCCCAAGTGTCGGTGAATGGCTCTAGTTGGCACCTCAAGTCGTCCCACTCGGCATGGGGCAGGAGAGGGAATGGATTTGCAGACCGGGGGCTTCTCGGGACGGACGAGGCATCAGAATCCAACACTGAGCCGGTACCATTCCCTCTACATTGACCAAGAAGGCTGTGAATCGGGAGACCGTTGCGGCAATTGTGCCAACGGAACAACGAAACTCGACCGAAACCCCCCTTGTGCTCTAACAACATCTCCCTTATTACTCTTGTAAGGCAAGAGGGTGAACTTCGCTCGGGTGCCTTGAGTGTGCCTCGCGCGAAAGAGCCACGGTTCCGAGGCCCTACTACTGGGCCAACAAAAAGAAAAAGCTACTGGCGATCAGCGGCAAGAAGTTGTCGTAGCTGCCAATACTTTTTTAGGCTCAGTTATGGGCCAGCCAAAACAAGAAGGGCGGAGATGGCTGACCATCTCCGCCCTTTCTTTGTCCGGCTTAATTCACGACGTGGCGAAAAGGCCACTCAGGGCCTGTTCACCTTTTGAAGTGCGTGGCGTGGAGGCGGGCTCCTTTGCTGCCGCTGATCCGACGGAGGGATGCACCCCGTAGCTAGCTAGTCGATGCGGCTCGTGACGAAGCCGTGCGATGGCCGGTAGATCTCAAGTCAGTTGTGGCGACTTTGCTGGTTATGATCCTCGCACACGGCATCCGGCTGCGCAGATCCTGCAGAAGCGGCCGCTGTGCAACCCATGCCTTCCAGCTGATGTCAGAAGCTCTGCCTCGCGCCTCTCACAGCATTGTGATGGAGGACTTGGCCCACGCACGCGGGGCACTGGCCGATAACCATCAGAACACCACGCTGCGGCTTCCAGGGAAGCCGGAAGCAGGCTGACCGAGCGAGGCTCAAGTCTGATCGCGCGGCCCAGGGGCGATCGCCGGTGCCGGAGCGATCTTGCTTCACTGCGGGACTGGGCGACAAGGCGCCTCGGGCGCGGCGCATACACTGCCGCAGACGATCTGGGCCGGCAGGGGCGGGAGGTGCGTGATGCACGCACCTTTCATCGGAAGAGACGTGGAGGGTGTGCATATGGCACGGTGTAACCCGCCGAGCGTTGCTCGCTCTCTTGATCGGCTGAGTGCCGAGACCTGTCTTCCACCTGACGCCCAGGGCGAAGCTCTGCCGCCGGACCTCCACCCCGTGCGCTTCAGGGTCCGGTAATGAGCGCGCCGCAGCCCCGTCAAGATCGAACACGCGGGCACGCTCAGGGCCAAGACCAAGGGTTCGCCGGTTTCAAAGAAGGTGAAGGGCTCTCCTCCCAGAGAATACAGCCCGATCACCTTCCGCTCGTGGCCGCCTCTGCAGGAGTCACTTCTCCACACCTGCGGCGCAGAAATCGCTCTTTGCGACGAGCGGCCAAATGGCACGACGGATCGGATAGGTACCCACGCCCGGCGACCCGCGTCGGCAGAAACCCGCAATAGCGTGGAATGCCTTGTCCACATCATTGTCCTTGGATGAAGCAGGGATTGGTGTGCTTCGATCAAAGAAGAAGCAGTCTTCGCAGGACCATACCATTTTGACGTCGCCTGTGCTGTTCAGCCGTGGGCCGAGCGGTGGTGCAGTTGGTCCTGACGGCGTCCCCGAGGCAGCCGACGGCGCGCTGGTCGTATTCGAATTGCTGTTTGACATGGAAAAATTCCTTTCGAGAAGGATGGGTGGCTGTTCAGCCGATGACGGACGGCCCTCCGCCACCGCCCACAGCCGCCTCAATGGCTTCGGGGTGGCAGTAAGGCTCGAGCTTGCGGCCGCGCGGCGCGAGCGATGGGGTGTGGATCAGGCTTCACGGAGGGGAGATAGTGCGCTCAAGCGCAGGAGAGAAATTATGGTGTGATTTTCTTTTGCTCGCGGCTTGTGGAAAACAGAGGCGCGAGACGCCATTCGCAAGATCCGGGTGCTCAAGGCCCAAGCATCTTTCCGGGCCTCGTCGTGATGTCGTAACAATCACCCTCGCGTTGGAGCGGACGGGATGTCCGCAGAAGCGTCAACGCAACAACAGGCGTCGTCCAGGTCGCGCTTGTGGCGGATGGACCTGCCGTTCACTTCCATGGTGACGAGCTGCACTTCCTCCGAGGGCTAGTCGAGGACTTGAACCGCGTGACCGTTCCGCCGCACCCCGATCAGCGGAAGCTCCTCGCTGGGATTGGCGATGGCCACGAATAAGCGTCCGGATCCTAGGAGGACCCAGAGAAACTCGGCACCGATGTCCGACTTGGAGAAATCCTCCGATATGCGCCCCTTTCCGGGATGGGAGAGGCTTGGCACCTCGGAGGGAAGAGAGCAGGGATAGCCACGAGGATGCGCCTGCCACGGATCGCTATGAGCCGAGATGCTGAGAGTGATCTCGGCTCATGTCTCTCGTTTTGATATGCCCACCTGCAACTGTGCTGACGCGGGCGCCGGGCGGCTAACGGCCTCCTGCGTTTCCAGGGAGCGCGAGCAACTCAATGGTGTTTCGAATTCCGCCTATGGACGAACCATCGTACCGAAGAAGAATAAGATCTCCCTGCCGAAACGAGACTACCTCGTTGATCGGGTGCATCACGCCGAGCCGCTGGTTGATGCACTCGACACGCCAGCTGGGGAATGTGCCCGCTGGCACGGTAACATCCTCGGCAGCAGCCACATTGCATGTCTTGCGGCGTTGATGCGGGTCTCTTTGGCTTTGAGACGAATAGTCCTGTGTCCACCGATGGCCAAGGGTCATCGGCACGCCGGGCAACTGTCCGTTGTGTGGCGAGAAGCGGACGGCATTCTGGCCGGTTCGCTCGATCACCCGTCCGCATGGGTCTACGCGCGTAAAGCCGTCAGACCTCCTCCGCATCAGCGGGTTTTCAGCAGAGCGTTCCTCCTGGACGTCGCCCTCCGAGGAGGTCCGGTACAGGTAGGTCCCTGCGGCCGGGATCGTGCGGCCGCACGCAGCGGCGGCGGCTCGGATATCCACGGGTTGGCCGCTGCCTGCGGTTGGAGCGCCGCGATCTTCCGCCGCGCATGCAGAGAGCAGGAGAGCAAGGGGAAGGGCGTGACGGGCGATCATCGGCACGATCTCGCTGCGTGTGTTCTCCATGGAGTCCTTCTCGTTTGTTCTGTCATCCCGGACACTCAGCCACGTGGCTCGATGGCACGCAGGCCGGGGCCTGTCTCATTGCCGAGCCAACCATCCTGCGGACTTTCCGCGTCGTAGCCGGATGCAGCGAGAAGATGCACCGCGGATGCCGACCTCACGCCGATGGAGCAGAGGACGATGAGGCGAGGCGCGCTTCCAGCTGGACCGAAGGTGCCTGAAACTCGTCGCAGAAAATCTTGGCGCTCCGGCGGCGTCGCGGCTCCCGACCATCGCTCCGCGCCGAGCGGGATCCAGTGGTGCCGCATGCGCGGCGCACCGTCGCGATGCCTCTCCGTCGAGCTTCGGACGTCGACCACAACCGCTCCGGCCGCGACCTCAGGCGACACATCGATTGCGAGGAGAAATATCCCGGCCTGAGCAGATGACATTCTAGGGGAAAGCCAGACCGTCACTGCGCATGGGAGGAGGCTGGCCTGGAATCCCAGCACCGCTCTGCGATGGATTACCGGAGACAGACCGTCTGAAGCGCGTCCCGCCTGGCGGGCCGCCTCACACAGTTCTTCGTCTCTTCCTCGCAAGCCAGCTCGTTGGTCACGATGTGCCCCCGCCGCAAGCGCGTTGACACTACCGTATCGTTACGTTTGATGCCTCCGCAACGATTTTGTGAAGCGAGGCCCGAGGCCCCCGCCTGGGGGCCGCGTCAGCCTTTCTGGCGAAGAGCCAGCCTTGCCGGTGGTCGTGCTTCTTGCTGGGCTGCGGCTTCAGCCAGTCCGGCCAGACCGGGCGGGAGGCCTCGATGCGCTGCCTCACCACGTCGCGCCATTGCCGCGCCTTGGCCTGGTGCGCCGCGAGCGGCGTGAGGGCGTTGAAGACAGCCTCCGGGCATTCGCGCAGCTGCGGTTCGTTGAACTCCGTCTGCCATTCGACGCTCAGCGCGGCCGCGTGGCGGAAGAAGCGAGCGGTGGTGGCGAAGATCCGGCTGGTGCCGGTCTTGAGGTCGCGCTCAGCGACCGCGGCGTAGTAGCCAACTTCGGTGAGGGCGTCGGCCACGACCGTGTAGCGCTTGCCATGCGCAAGGTGACAGAGCTTCGAGCGAAGAAAGGCGGCATTCACCGGCTGGCCCGGCGCGAGGCTGTAATTCGTCCAAGGCACGGTCTTGTCCTTTTCCGGGATTGGAGAAGCGGGTTGCTCCTCCTCGAAAGAACCGGGTCGGGCAGCCCGCCGGAATCGGCTTGACGCAGAGGGAGGCTAGAGGGAACATTTAGCGAACAAAGGAGCCGTGCCACGCCACTGATCGTGTCCGCCGAGAGGCCTGCTGCCGGTGCGAGCGAGGCCGCGAAGGCCGGCATCCTGATGGATGCCTTTCCCCTTCGCCCTTGGCGCTTCCGTCGGGTGCAGGCTTGGCGCGTGAATGGTCGCGCCTCCTCAGTGCTGGTGCGCGTATCCGCGCGCCAGGCCGGGTGTCAGGCGGAGGTGTGGCTGAGGTCAGTCGGCCGCGCTTGAAAGGATTAGATTTCGAGATGGAGAAGCGCCTAGCGCCTTCGCGGCGGACGCTTTGAGAGCGGCTGCAAGCCTCCGGCCCGCATGGCACTCTCAGCCTGGTACGCCAGCCGCTCTCAAGGCCGCGATGTAGCGGTCGCGGATATCCTTATTCCGGAGAGGAGGAATTACTGCCTCGAGGCTGCGATCTTGCGGCGCGACATTTTTCAAAGCCGCTGCGGCCTCGTGAGCCTTTACCTCCCGGCCGGACAGCATGAGCGCGCCAATCAACGTACGACGTCCTGATAGCCAATTCGGTGCGTGACTCACCGAGCGATCGGCCCATTGAACAGCGGCCTCGAAGTCACCTGTGACGAGATAGGCCAACGCAATGCCAGAAAGCATAAAGGCTTCCTCGGGGTCGTGCGGGCTGAGACGTATGGCGCGCTCGAAAAGCGGGATCGCCCTCTCGGGCTGGCACGCATAGATGAAGACCCACGCGCAGCTTAGCAGGACCTGGGCCGAGCCGCTGTTCAGCGCGATGGCCCGCTCGGCCGCCGCGACGCCGGCCGCATAGTCCCGAGCGAGATGGGCGACTGCGAGGGCTGCGCACCGAAGGACACCCGGGTCGTCCTGGTCAAATCTTAGAACCGCTCTCGCCCAGGCTGCGCCTTCCGCCCATTCCTTAGGTTCAGACCAACCCTGCGTTTTCCGAACCACCCGGTACGCGGCGCTGTTGGCTCTTGCCCGCGCGAAATCCGGGTCAAGTTCGACCGCTTGGCGGAACAGGGTAAGCGCTGCATCGCTGTCTTCGCGCGTCATGCGGTAGATCCGGCTGAGCGCACGCAAGTAAAGGTCGTAGGCGTCGAGGCTCTCGGTCGGCTTGGCGGAGGCGCGCACGATCTCGGCGGCCTGAAGGCTCGGCTCGACCGCACCTGCCACAGCCTCGGCCACTTGGTCCTGGAGGGCGAAAATGTCGCCGAATGTGCCCTCAAAGCGGTCCGCCCAGACATGGTGCCCCGTCTCAGTTTCGGTGAGTTGGGCTGTGATGCGGACGCGCTCGCCAGCCTTGCGGACGCTGCCCTCAAGCACATAGCGAACGCCAAGCTCCCGACCGACCTGGCGCACATCCACAGCACGCCCTTTGTAGGTGAAGGCGGAGTTCCGGGCGATGACGAAGAACCAACGGACCCGGCTCAGTGCCGTCGTCAACTCCTCCGTGATGCCATCGGCGAAGTAGTCCTGCTCGGGATCACCGCTCAGGTTGGCGAAGGGCAGGACGACAAGGGAGGCGCGGGCTGGCGGGACGAGGGGATGTGGCGTGGCCTCACCCGACGCTTGGCGGTCAAAGGACGGGGCCTTCTCCGCGTCCTTGGTTTCTGATGCGTCGCCGGTAGCCTGCGTCACCTCGGCCTCGAGCAGGTACCCTCGCTTCGGCATGGTGCGGAGCAGTCGCCCGTCGTCGCCGAGCGCCCGACGGATCTCGGCGACGCAGCCTGTGACGCTTTCATCGGCCACAAAAATCCCCGGCCAGACTGCGGCGAGCAGCTCCTCGCGCGTGACCAGTCGACCTGCGTTCGCAAGAAGGTGCCGCAGCACGCCGAAGGTTTTCGGCCGCAGGGCGACCTCCCCGCCGGAACCGTCGATCAGCGCCCCGCGCCGCGGGTCGAGGGTGAAGCCCGCGAAGCGGAAGGCGGCAGCGCTCTTCGCTTCATCCATGGCCGGCTCCCGTGGATATCTCCCCGGGAAGCCTAGGCGCAGGAGGGAAGGGGGCGCAGCAAGATTCCACCTCGTTTCTACGAGACTTCCACCTCCTTTCCAGGACGAGTTTCGGGCCGCCAAGGCACCCTCGGGCCACCGATGCAGAACGGCTTGGCGGCAGTGCCCGGATGGTCTGGGAGGCCGGCCGAGCCAGCAGGGAGGCTTACGATGTCCTACTCAGCCCCGATCTCCGCCTTTCAAATCCCGCTCGCCAGGCCAGCCAGCCGGCAGGGAAACCGCTCGGCAAGGCTCTACGTCCGCCTGACTGCGTGGCTTCAAGCATTCAAGCTGCCAGGGGAGCGGGACGAACTCGCCCATGTGAGCGACCGGATGCTCGCCGACATAGGGTTGCGGCCAGACGCTCATCGATATGCCGGCGATCTGCTCATGCAAAGAGATATCGTGCGGGGGATGCTCCCTTTCTGAGAGCCGGGCGTCTTCTACGCAGCTTAGGGAAAGCTCGCCCTAAGGCAGGTGCTTTGAGAACAGTGGCCAGATCTCGGGAGACACGACATGGCAAAGCAGCTTCTGGAAACGCCCGAGAGGGAAGTCATCCTCCACAAGCCAGGGCTTACTGAGCTTGCATCTGCAACCTTTGCGTGCCGAAAGCACGAGCCCGGCGTGCGGATGGGATGGGGTGTATTCATTGCCTGCTGGGCCGCGGCGGCAATAACTGCTCTTGCTCTCGGGCGCGACGTCAATCCCGACCTGCGCAACTACCACTATCACAATGCTTGGGCTCTTCTGGAGGGGCGGTGGAACATCGACCTCGCGCCGGCGGGGATGCATAGCTTTCTCCACCCACTCCTCGACCTGCCATTCTATCTCCTGACCACGAGCCCGCTGAATGGCTGGCCCAGGGCCGTCACCATGCTGCAGGCCGGCTATCTTGGGCTGCTCGCTTTCCTGGTGCTCGCGGTCACCAACGTCGCCTGCCACGGGGCAGCCCGCCGTGCGACGGGGGCCAGCCTCCTGGTCGCGCTCTTTGGGCTGACCGGAGCGGCGACGCTGCCCGAGGTGGGCGCGACCCAAAACGACGTCCAGGTGGCATGCGTCGTTGTCGGTGCTCTGCTGGCGCTGCTGCTCGCGGCGAGTGCTGACGACGCCGGGGAAGGCCGCCGTGCCGAGAGGCTGCGGCTGCTTGCAGGCGCCCTCGGCGGCGGCGCGATTGGGCTGAAGCTGACTGCGGTCATCTACCCGCCCGCCTTGGTGATCGCTGCCATCCTGGCCGCGCCGCAGGCGCGCGCTCGCGCCGTTGCGCTGCTCGCGGCGGGCGGTGTGCTCGGCTTCGCGTTAGTCTACGGTCTCTGGGGATGGTTCCTTTGGGAACGGTTCGGCAATCCCTTTGGACCGTTCTTCAACAACGTCTTCCGCTCGCCATGGTTCCTGCCCGAGAACCCGAGTGACCTTGGCTTCCTTCCCCGCACGCTGACGGAAGCGCTGCTTTATCCCGTGCTCTGGGCGCACCGCACGGAAGGGCTGGTCATCGAGCCGCCCATGGCCGACCCGCGCTTCGCGGTTGGTCTCGCCGCCCTGCTGCTGGCCACCGGAGGTGAAGCCTGGCGCCGATTGCGATCCAGAGGTGGCCTCACTGGCGGCGGTGCGACAGAAGACGCTTGCGCGGGCGCCGTCCCGGACGCGGCCACGCGTGCGGCGCACGCGGTGATGGGCTTCCTTCTCGTCGCCTACGTGGCGTGGCTCAGCACCTTCTCGATCCTTCGCTACGCTCTGCCGGTCGAAGCGCTGCTCGGCGTCCCGGTTTGGGCGGCAGGCCGTGCCCTGATGCTCGCAGCCCCGAATGGCCGAAGGCGGGTAGAGAGAGACCTGATGAGCGCGCTGTGGCGTCGAGGAGCCGCGCTTTGCATGGGCGCCGTCCTCGGCGTATGTGCCCTGGTCACCGAATACCCTGATCATTCTCGCGAGAGCTTTGACCCGCAGTGGGCGCCGCGTAGCTCGAGGGCGGTGGGGGTTACCCGCGTTGAGCTTCCCGAGGGCTCGCTGGTGGTGGCGGCCGGGATGTACGTATCCTTTGCTGCTCCTTTCCTGGCTGGTCGCGAGATCCGTTTCGTGGGAGCGACGAGGTGGACCGTGGGCGGGGGAGCCGCCTGGGACGTGGGCGAGGCCCTCTCCATGAAGGGGCACCGCATGGCGGACGAGACGGAGCGAATGATCCGGGAGCACACTGGGCCTGTCTTCGTGCTTGTGGAGAGCCCTGACGTCGCCGACGACGGGCCAAGCCTGGACGTCCACGTGCTGCGCGTCCTGGGGATCGGTTTCGACCGCGCGTCCTGCCGTCCGGTCCTGAACAACCTCACGAGACTGATGCAAGTCTGCCGCGCACAATGAGCTGGCTGTTCCGTTGGCGGCCCACTCACGGCTGAGCCTCGATGCCCGTGTCTTTCATGGCACGAAGGATAGGAAAACACGGCCAGCAGAGCCTGTGACCGGCATTCAAGCTTCCGCTGTTGTGAGGTTGCGCAGATCTCCTGTAACGGCCCTGCAGCAGTTCGCGTTATGACGCGCTACTCTGGAATTCCTGCGGCTATTAGTGCGCCAACGATCTTCTGGCGGAAGCTATCGTCCCGATAGCGACGCATTTGCGCGCGGGCGTTCGGGAAGAGCGCCAGCATCCGTGTTGCCGCAGCCCGGGCGGCATCCTCACGGCCCAGCAACCAACTCGCGATGATCAGGTAGCGGTGCCCCGGCGCGTAGTTTGGTGCGATCTGCACGGCGCGTTCCGCCCATTCGAGCGCACTCGCATAGTCTCCAAGCGCGACGTGAACCGACGAGAGGCCCACGTAAACGTACTCGACAGCAGGATCAAGCGGACTAAGCCTTTGCGCGCGCTGGAAGGCCTGGAGCGCGAGTTCTGGTTCGCTGTTCAAAGCATAGACCCATCCGGCGCAGACGGCGATTTGGACGGAGTTGGGGCTCATCGCCTGGGCCCGCGCGGCGGCCGCGCGTGCAGTTGGATAGTCCGCAACGTGGAAAGCGAGGGCTAAAGCTGCGAAGGCGAGAACGAGGGGATCATCCCGACTGCTCGCCAATGCCTCGCGAGCGCATCGGACGCCTTCCTCCAGGATTGCTTCGTTGCCCCTGTTGTGAGCCGCCAGGAAGATCGTCGTGTAGGCCAGTTGCGCCTTACCCAAGGCAAACTCGGGGTCCAGCTCAATGGCCGCGCGGAGCAGGCACAGTGCTTGGTCGTCGCCCTCCCTCGTCATGGTCCGATGGCAATGCATGGCCTGGAGCAGCAGATCGTAGGCGTTCAGGCTGCCGGTCGGCTTGGCCCGTGCGCGCTGGATCTCCGCATGCTGCAGGCTCGGCTCGATGGCGCCTGCGACGGCTTCGGCAACCCGATCCTGCAGATCGAAGATGTCGTCCAAGGTGCCCTCGAACCGCTCGGCCCAAAGCTGGTGGCCGGTCTGGGCATCAATGAGCTGGCAGGAAATGCGCACCCGGCCCGCCGCACGGCGCACGCTGCCTTCGAGCACATACTGAATGCCGAGATCGCGCCCAACCTGACGAGGGTCTACCGCGCGGCCCTTGTAGGTGAAGCTCGAATTGCGCGCGATGACGTAGAACCAGCGCGCGCGTGAGAGTTGGTTGATCAGTTCCTCGGTCATGCCGTCGGAGAAGTACTCCTGGTCAGGGTCGCCGCTCAGATTGGCGAAGGGCAGGACAACGAGCGAAGGATGATCCGCTGGGAGGGGCGGGTGATAGGAAGCTTCACCCAGAGTTCGGCCACCAAGAGAAGTTGGCTTCTCAGTCGCTTCAGAAGGAGGGGAGCCTGCTTCCTCCTGTATCACCTCGGCTTCGAGCAGGTAGCCGCGTTTCGGCAGGGTGCGGAGCAGCCGCCCGTCGTCACGGAGGGCGCGGCGGATTTCGGCGACGCAGCCCGTGACGCTCTCATCGGCGACAAAGAGCCCAGGCCAGACGGCGGCGAGGAGTTCCTCACGCGTGACCAGCCGACCCGCGTTCGCAAGGAGGTGCCGCAGCACGTCGAAGGTCTTCGGCCGCAAAGAGATCTCGCTGCCATCGCCACTGCGCAGGACCGCTCGGCTCGGATTGAGGATGAAACCTGCAAAGCGGAAAACGATGGAAGGATGACTCTCCCCCATGGCCGGCTCTCCCGGACATCGTCCCCGCGAGCCTTAGCGGAGGCGAGAAGGGCTTGCATCAAAATTCCATGCCTTCAGCGCAAGATTTGCACCTCCCAATCAGGATTTAGCCGGGGGCAACGAGGCATTTGTGGGTCTCCGACGCGGAATGGCTTGAATGAAGCATTCGGATAGTCCGGATGCACCGGCCAGCTTCGCAAGGGAGGCTCAAATGAACGCCTATTCCCTGATCTATGCCTTGCCGCTGGCCCTTGCCCGGTCTGCCGCCATCGCGGCGCTTCTCGGCACCGGTACGGCCGTCGCGCAATCCTGCCCCTGCATGAACCATGGAGCCGAAGACTCGAGCATCGACTACGGTTCGGCCGCGCCCAGCAACGCCGTTGGCGGCGGCAACCTCATCGCCCGCTTCGAGGAGGAGAACCGCTCCTTCACCTACCTGGAGCCGCAATACGAGCAGCGGGGCCAGACCGGCATGGTCGCCCATGTCTTCACCTCCGGCGACGGCCGCGCCGAGGTGGTGTGGGTGCCTTCGGGCACGCGGCCCAGCGCCCTGGTCACGATGAACGGTGATGGCAGCCTTCTCCAGCAGCGCGGCCTTCAGCGGCGTCTTGCCAGCCGGTGAGCCGCCCAATCAGGTCCGGGCTGGTGCGGAGCCAGCCCGGACCTTCTCGTCTCGGAGTGCACGGTCAGGACACCTCGCTGACATCGGCTTCGGGCCCAACGCAAAGCTGCACACTGCGTGCCCCTGTCGTCCATGCGCTACGGGCGCTGTCGCTTGCACCCGGAACGACGACGCAGGAGAATCTCGTCCCGCACTTAGCTGCAGCTACTTAACGGGACCGCTTTGATCCACGGCAAACAAGCGGCAGACTGGTTGAGGTCGCTAGGCCGATGCTTGAGATGTCGAGTTAGGCCACCTCGAAGCGTGGCACGTCGGGCTTTTCCTGGGATGCGATCGTCTCGGCCAGATCGCGCAGCGCCTTCGCCATGGCTCGCATCGACTGCGCCTTCTCCTCCAGAACCTCGACCTGCTCCATGGCGACAGTCCGCACTTCCTCAGCCGCCTTTTGGTCGTCCTGCCAGAGACCCAAGAGCCGCTTCACCTCGGCAAGCGGAAAGTTCAAGTCCCGGGCGTGCCGGATGAAGCGCAGCACCGAAATCTCCCTTGACGTGTAGGTGCGATAATTGTTCGGGCGCCGCTCGGCACGGAGTAGGCCGATCATCTCGTAGTGGCGGATCATCTTCGCGGACACGCCGCTGCGCTCTGACGCCTCTTTGATGTTCATCCTTCTGCCCTCATTGCTCAGTTCCATCTTCTTTCCGAAACGCACGAGACAGACCTTCCGATGCGCCGGAATGCGAATCTTTGCCAGAAGGAGGAGGTATTCCCCTGGAAGCTGGGGCGAGGAGCCTGCGGCGCAGATCAGCCATCGGGGAAACTGGCGGCCCTGGGGGTTGCTTAGGGACGCATGGCGAAGCCCTGGACCAAAAAGAACCCCTTTCTCAGCTTGGCCCTGAGCGCCGCCAATGCCTGGGCGGGTGCGGCTCGGGGCATCATGACGGCGCAGGCCAAGCGCCAGATCTCCGCCGCGGCCAAGAGCGGCAAGCCGGCAACGGGCAGAAAGCGGCCAAAGAAGCGGGGCTGAGAGGGCAGGGGGGTGTGCAATCTCTACAGCATGAGCAGCAATCAGCGGGCGCTGGTCGAGCTGATGCGGGTGAGCCGCGACCGCACCGGAAACCTACCGTCGCTGCCGTCCATCTACCCGGACTCCATGGCGCCCGTGGTGCGACGGCTGGAGGGCGGCGATCGCGAGATGACGATGATGCGTTGGGGCATGCCCGGCCCCCAGCAATATGGTGGCCACCCCGTGACCAACATCCGCAACACCGGCAGCCCGCACTGGCGCCGCTGGCTTGGGCCCGCTCACCGCTGCCTGGTGCCGATGACCTCGTTCGCCGAGTGGGAGGACACCAAGCCCAAGAAGACGCCTGTCTGGTTCGCCTTGTCGGAAGACAGGCCGCCCTTCTCCTTTGCCGGGATCTGGACGACCTGGACTGGCACGCGCGGGCCGAAGTCGAGCCCTGTTGAGGGCGAGCACGAGCTTTATGGCTTTCTGACCTGTGACGCGAACGACGTCGTTGGCTCCATCCATCCCAAGGCCATGCCGGTGTTGTTGAGCAAGCCGGAGGAGATGGAGACTTGGCTGGAAGCGCCCTGGGAAGAGGCCAAGGCGCTGCAGCGGCCGCTGCCGGACGCGGAGATGATGATCGTGTCGAAGGGGAACCGCACACCCGGCGTATCCTCGAGGACGAGGCTCTGGCCGAGAAGAAGGCGATTTCGGCCGAGCTTCTCCGCCGTGACGCCCGCGTGGCCGTGGCGCTGGGCGCCATCGAAGTCAGCTGGGGCTACGCCGCCACGGTGCACAAGGCCCAAGGTTCTGGCTTCGGCTCGGTGGGGCTCGTGCTCGACCCGCCTGGTGAGCGCAATCGCTTCGGCCAAGTGACGGACCGCGAGCAGTTCAAGCGCTGGCTTTATACCGGTATTACCCGCCCCGCCCAAAAGCTCATCGTTCTGAAGCCCTGTTGAGAGGCTTCATGGGCTCCCTGGGAGGGCACCAGGGGAAACTTGACCTTTGACAAATTTTGCCAATCTTTGCCATGAAAGCGGACGGAGGCTGCCATGGCGACGATGAATGTTTCTCTGCCCGATGCGATGAAGGATTGGGTCGAGGCACAGGCCAGAACGGGGCGCTACAGCAACGCGAGCGATTACGTGCGCGATTTGATCCGCCGGGACCAGGAGCGGGCGGACCACCTGGCCGAATTGCAGGCGCTGGTCACGGAGGGCATCAACAGCGGCGTCAGCCCTCGGTCTGCATCCGAGATCTTGGAAGCGGCGCGAGACCAAGCCACCAAAGCCTCGCGGGATCATGGCGTATAGAACGACGCTTCAGGCAGATGATGACATCATCGCCGTCTATGTTCGCGGGTACCAAGAATTCGGGCTGACGCAGGCCGAGCGCTACCATGCAGGTCTGATCGCTGCCTTCGAACTGATCGCTGCGAACCCGCGTATGGCTCGTGAGCGGCGCGAACTCGACCCGTCAGTTCGCCTGCACCCCTACCAGTCACATCTCATTGTCTATCTGATCGACAGGGAAGGGGTTCTGATCGTGCGCGTCCTCCAAGGACGGCGGGACTGGGAGCAGCTGCTGTGAAGCCGATGCCTTGCCCGAAAGGCCAGACGTCTTGCCACCCACAGCCCCGAGAGAGGTTCACGGCGGACTGACGGCTTGGTCTAGCGCAACAGTCAGGCGGGAACACTTCGGCCTCCGAACGGAGACCTTGATGCCTCGCCCCTTGCTGCTGGCGGCCGCCCTGGCCGTGCTTTCATCGCCCCTGGCGGCTCAACCCTATCCCTGGATCGCAGGCCCCTCCGCGCCTGCGCAGCGCTCTCCTGCCACCGGTGCGGACACAGGGGGACTGGGCGTGTTCTCCGGCGGCTCCGGCCGCAGCGCGCGGGGCGGCACCACCTCTGGCCTTTCCACGGGCGAGGCAGGCCGGTCGGGCGGCGAGCGCTGGAAGCCGCCCCCGCCGATTCCCGCTGATCCGGCCGTCGTGGCCCCGCTCGCGCGGCATCAGGCCCGGCTGCCGTCCAGCCAGCGCCCCAGCTTGCCACCCTCCGAGCCGCCCATCCCGCGCGCCATCACCGGCTGGAGCGAAGGCGAGGGCTTTTCCAGCCTCGTCCG
Source organism: Sabulicella rubraurantiaca (assembly GCF_017355885.1). Classification (GTDB taxonomy): domain Bacteria; phylum Pseudomonadota; class Alphaproteobacteria; order Acetobacterales; family Acetobacteraceae; genus Roseococcus; species Roseococcus rubraurantiacus. The sequence goes on along the minus strand of NZ_JAFEUU010000008.1, from coordinate 164,189 downwards.
CCTGCCGCGCTGACCCCTCTCATTCCACCAGGAGCGAACTGCATGCGTCATCTCTTGCTCGCCGGGCTGGCTGCCCCTGCCGTCTCGACCTCGGCCCAAGCCCAAGCCCTTCGTCTCGATGAGTTCGAGATGGCTCCCGCCCGCCGCAGCGAGCCCGCAGCCCCGGCACCGCAAACCGCGCCGCGCGCGGAGAGCCGAACACAGGGCGCACCTTCGGCCACCCAGCCGCGCCCCCAGGCCCAGCCATCCCAGCCCCGACCCGCCCGTCAGTCCGCACCCCGCGATGCCGGGCCCTGGCCCACGGACATCCTGGTGCTGATGCGACGCGCCGTGCCGAACATGCCCACACCGGCGCCCGTGCTTTGCGTCCAGCCTGGTCACACGCAGATCGCGTCCCGCGCCTCGGCCGCGCACGGCATTCCCGCCCATGCGCTGGATCCGCACACGTCGGCGACGAACTGCACGATCCTCGCGGGGTCGAATGAATGGCTCGTGGAGACTCTGCGGCGCTCGCGCATGCACATCGCCCTCTTCGTGATCACGCGCGACACCCGAGCGCCCGGGCCGCAAGCTTTGCGCTAAGCCTCTCTGCCCTCTTGTTTTTCATCGGCGACGGGGAGGGGATTGGCTTTTCCCCCTCCCCGTCGCCCGATTCTTTTCTTTAGTCAGACGCGCAGGTTGAGGCGGCGGACCATTTCGCCTTCGTCTCGGTAGAGGCGCTCGGCGAAAGCGGTGTAGTCGGCGCTGTTCAGATACCATGGCGCCATATCGAAGCGCTCCATGACCTGCAGATGAGTGGGGTCAAAGAGCGCCTTGTGGAAGGCATCGTGCAAGATCTCGACCACTCCCCTATCCATTCCAGCCGGCCCGGCAAAGCCGTAGGGAGAGGCGGAGACGATGTCGGTGCCCGTCTCGCGGAGCGTGGGAATCTCGGGAAAGCGCTTCGAACGCTCGGCGCTCCAGACCACAAGGAGACGCAGCCTGCCGGCCTCGACCAGGGGCGCCCAGCCCGTGGAGTCGGCCGTGGCATCAATCGTCCCCGCGAGGGTGGCCTGCATGTTCTCGGAACCGCCGCGGAATGGGACATGCGTCCAGTTGATCCCGAGTTGCTGGGCGATCTGCTCCATCGTGATGTGAAGAGAGGTGCCCACGCCCGGACTGCCGTAGGTCACCTTGCCCGGATTCTCCTTGGCGTAGGCGAGGAAGTCCTGCCAGGTCCGCCAAGGTCTGTCGGCACGGACGACAACACCAAACAAGTAGCCTGTGACATGAAGGACATACGTGAAGTCCTTCAGCGGGTCGAAGTTGGGCCGGTCCATCATGTGCGGCAGGCGGAAGACGGAGATCGGCAGCTGCGCCAAGGTGTAGCCGTCGGGCCTTGCATCCTTCAGGGCAAGCGCGCCCAACGTGCCGGCCGCACCAGGCTTGTTTTCGATCACGATTGGCTGGCCGAGATGCCGCGATGCGACCTCCGCGATGGCGCGCATCTGGCCGTCCGTTGAACCCCCAGGGGGCCATGGAACAATGAGGCGAATTGGCCGATCAGGGAAACGCGACTGGCCTAGGGCGGGCACGGAGAGCGTGGAAGCGCTGCCCATGGCGCCAAGGGTCGCAAGCGCACAGCGGCGCGTCAGCCGTGACATGGATGAACCTCCCTGAGTATTTCCGGCGTGTCTGGCGACGCCGGTCTCCTTTGATCAGGCCATGGTTGCGCTGATTTTGCCAAGAGGTTTGGCCGGATTGCCTGGGCGTGTTCCGCATCTGCATCAAGTGCTTCAACCAAAACCTGAAGAATAGCCGCGTAGAACCCCGCCTGAGGGCGCTGGCGGCTCCGGCCGCCGCGCTTTCTTCCAGGATTGATTTGATGGCTCGCCTCGACCTCTACCCGCCGGGTGGACCCACCCCGGCCGGGGGATGTCGGGAGGCGAGAGGGCGGAAGGCGCGGTGAACCGCGCGGGTGGGTATTTTGGAGCCGCGGGCCGAGGCCCGCGTGCTCATCCCGTCGTGACGCCCTGCGACAGGCGCGGCCGAAGCGGAGACTGTGACGGCCGAAGCCGTAAATGATTGGCCGGCGGCGCTGGAAGAGCGTGAGCGCCCAGGCGCTTTTCATGCCTCGGTGAATGGCGTCATCGTGGGTGCAACGCGCGACTGAAAGCCCGCTTCGTAACGTCCTTGCCAAGCGCCTGAGCAGGACGGTGGCTGCGGCAATCACGAAGAAGGCGATGGCGGAGCTGGGGAGTGGCTTCGTGGTCGCGTGCGAGGCGACGGCATCGCGCCGTCCAGGCAAAGGTCGCTCAATCACCCAGCGCCGAGGCTGCACGGCGAAGCCGCGCTGGCCCGGCTTTGGGCCCACGAGTTCGGCGCAGACCGTGTTGGCATCAGCGACGCGCTTGAAGGACGTCAGACACCCCTCGAACGCTGCAGACCGCCGCCGCTCACCTCGCCTCAGATCCAATCGCCCCCCGCTTCGAAGCGGGTTCTAGACAGCGTGCCGCAATCAACGGGTGGAAGCCGTCAACCCACCATCGACGACGAGTTCCGTTGCGGTCACGTATTTCGCCTCGTCAGAAGCAAGGAACAGCGCGGCATGGGCCACGTCCCATCCCTCGCCCATCTGGCCGATGGGAACGGCGGCGTTGCGCTTCGCCACAAACCCCTCCAGGTCGCCGCCCGCAAATTGCTCGGCGAGCTTGGCCACCAGCGGCGTGTACATGAGGCCTGGCAGCACGCAGTTCATGCGGATACCGCGCGGAGCATAGGTAATGGCGGTGGTCTTGCTGAAATGGATCAGCCCCGCCTTGGCTGCCGAATAGGCCGCCTGGGGCTTGCCCGTGTAGCGAATGCCCGCCGTCGAGGCGATGCTGACCACGGCTCCCTTTCCCTGCTTCTGCATGATCGGCAGCACCGCGTGGCAGCAGAGGAAAGCGCTCTTGAGGTTGACGGCGAGCTGGCTGTCCCACAGCGCCTCGTCCATCTCACCGGGGATAGCGGGTTCGGACTTGCCGACATTGTTCACCAGCACGTCGATGCGGCCGAAGCGCGCCATGCAGGCCTCGACCAGCCGCGCCACCTCGGTGGAATCCGTGACGTCGCCGGTCGCGATCTCGCAGGTGCCGCCCTCGTCCTGGATGATCGCCTGCGTCTCGCGCGCCGCCGCCTCATTGATGTCCACGCCGAAGATGCGCGCCCCTTGGCGCGCAAAGAGCACCGCGATCGACTTGCCATTGCCCCAGCCGGGGCCGACCGAGCCGCAGCCGGTCAGGAAGACTACCTTGTCCGTAAGCTTGAACATGCGCTCACTCGATCTCGATGTTGGCGGCGCGGATGACGGGGGCCCAGAGCGCCGCCTCCTCCGCGATGAAGCGCGTCGCGCGTTCGGGCGTGGAATCCGTCACGGGCACAAAGGCGATGTCCTCCAGCGCGCGGGCAATCTCGGGCGTGGACATCGCAGCGCGAGCGGCAGCGGCCAGGCGCTCCAGCCGGTCCGGCGGCGTGCCGGGGGGGGCGGCTAGGTAGTTGGCGATGCGGGTCACGATGTCGAAGCCACTCTCGCGCGCGGTCGGCACCTCAGGCACCACCGCTGCGCGCTGCTCGCCGAAGACGGAGATGATCCGGAGCTTCCCCTCGCGGTGCTGGGGCAGCAGCGTCGTGAAGGCGTCCACCGCGAAGGAGATCGTGCCGGAGAGAAGATCCTGGGTCAGCGGCCCGGAGCCTCGGTAGGGCACGTGCACCACATCAAGGTTGCCTGCCCGCATCCGCAGCAACTCCGTCGAGAGGTGCGGGGCGCCGCCGATGCCCGAGCTGCCATAGCTGAGCCGGCCCGGCTGGGCGCGGATTATCGCAATCAACTCGGCTAGGCTGTTCACGCCAAGCCGTGGGTTGACCGCCAGGGCGAGCGGCGTGATGCCGAGGATGGAGATGTGCGAAAACCCCGTCACGGGATCGAAGGGCGGCACGCGACGTGTGAGTGGGCCGGTGATCCCGGCCGTCGGGCTTTGAAAGATCAACGTGTACCCGTCCGGTCGGGCGCGATGCACCTCGCCCGAGCCGATGAGACCGCCCGCCCCGCCGCGATTGTCGACGACAACGGATTGGCCGAGCGCCCGCCCGAAAGGCTCGGCAAACAGGCGCGCAAAAATGTCCGTGTTTCCACCTGGCGGGAACGCCACCACCATGCGGATGCTGGAACTGGGGAAAGGCGCTTGCGCATAGGCGGGGGCGGCCAGCAGTCCAAGGCCGGCAGCAGCGCGCAGGATCTGGCGCTTCTTCACGGTGTTTTCCTCCTCGCCCTCTCGCGGGGCCAGTCATAAGCAAAGCGGCGCGGCCCCGATTGTCAATTTGAGGGTGCGGCGGCCGGGCTGCCACCTACCGAAACGGCGCCAATATCGATGATGCGCTGCCGCACGGCTGGCTCTTCCAGAACCTTGCGGAAGGCGTCGTTCAACGCCGCGATCACCGCGGGTGGGGTGCCGACCGGCCGCCACCAGCGGGTGGACCCACCCCGGCCGGGGGCGTCGGGAGGCGAGAGGGAGGAAGGCGCGGTGAACCGCGCGGGTGGGTAGTTCCGAGCCGCGGGCCGAGGCCCGCGTGCTCATCTCGAAGAAGCCTAGCCGCAGCTACACATACGATGGACGCGCTACGGCCTAAACGTCCTCAAAGCCTCAACCGGAACAGGCCGCAGCTGGGCCGACCACTCAACCTCGTTGGTCTGCAGCCATTCTATTTGCATCGGCCGATGCGCAAATCATTTCGTGAGCCCCGTCTTCGGCGACCAGGTCGCCGCCAGCCAAAGGCCAGAGCCCCGAGGAAGGCTCAATCTGCCGCGGCGGCCAGAATGTCAAAGTGTCTCACCCGGAATCTCTGCCCGAAGAATGGTGCCGGTATCGCTTTCCGTCACATACAAGGTGCGGCCCTCCGGTCCGCCGAAGCACAGGTTGGTGGTGGAGAGCCCGCGCGGCGCACGCAGACGCAGCACCGGCTCACCCAATCGGCTGAACAGCCACACTGACCCTAGTCCGCAATGCGCCACAGCCAGGCGGCCGTCCCGGTGCATGGCGAGACCGTCTGGGCCAGCAAAGCCGCCCGAAAGCTGGATGAAGGCCGCGACCTTGCTTGTCGTTCCGTCAGCATGGAGCGGCAAGCGCCACACTTGGTTCGCGCGGGTCACGGCCAGCAGAAGGTGGCGCTCATCGGGCGAAAGAACGAGGCCGTTCGGGCTTGGAATTCGATCCAGCACGCAATCCACATGACCAGTGCCGTGGCGCAGCCGGTACAGTCGCCCACTCGGATCTTGCAGGCCGCTTTGGCCCTGGTCCGTGAAGTACAGGTCGCCAGCGCGATCAAAGATCAGGTCATTCAGCCCGCGGAAGCCCTCGCGCTTGAGGCGCGGAAGAAACGGCCTTACCTCGCCAGAGGACGGCCGCTCCATCACCATCAGTCCGCGTCGATGGTCGGCGATGAAGAGCCTTCCCTCCGTATCGAAAGCTAGGCCGTTCGGCTCACCGTCATATTCGGCGGCCAAGGTCCATCTGCCCTCCGGCGAGATACGGAACAGCCGGCCAAAGGGGATATCGGAAACCCACAGATTGCCCCCACCGTCGAAGGCCGGACCTTCGAGAAAAGAATGGGTCTTATGGTCTTTGCCAAAGAACCAGTCCGACTCGCGGCCGGCAGAATGAAATTCGCTGGGAAGCTCAGTCCAGATGTCGAGTGTCAGCTCGGGGGGTGGGGCGAACATCGCGTCTCCGGTCAGTCGATGGTGATGTTGGCCTCGCGGACGAGGCGCCCATAGACGTCGCGGCGTTCGCGCACGAAAGCCGCGAAGCGGTCGGGATCGCTGCCTACCGTAATAGCGCCTATAGCCGCAAAGCGGCGTGCTACTGCCGACGTGCCAAGCGCGTGGCGCACTCCAGCATGAAGGCGATCCACGATGTGGCGCGGCGTGCCGGGCGGCGCGAACATTCCGTTCCACTCATCCACCACCACGCTTGGGAAGCCCGCCTCGACGAAGGTCGGCACGTTCGGCAGCGCCGTCACGCGGTTGGCAGACGCGACAGCGAGCGCCTTCAGCCGTCCGTCCTGGACAAGGCTCGTCGCCGAATTCACCGTGGGGAAGGAGAAGAGGACATTGTCGGCGAGGACGTCCTGCATGGCAGCGGAGCCGCCGCGATAAGGAATGTGCTGGATGTCCAGCCCTGCCTCGCGCAAGAACAGCACGCTTGCCAGGTGCGAGCCCGTGGCGTTGCCCGAAGAACCAAAGGAGAGCTGGCCTGGTCGGGAGCGGATGAGCGCCACAAGCCCTGCCAAGTCGTTCGCCAGGGTGCGGGGATGCGTCACGAGCACCTGTGCCAACTGCGTGATCTGCGTGACAGGCACGAAAGCCGAGTAGTCGAAGGCAAGATCGCGAAGAAGGTGCGGGTTCACCACATGACCTAATGCGTCCACCAGGAGAGTGCGCCCGTCTGGAGCCGAGCGGGCCACCTCGGCGGCACCCAGGGCACCACCGGCTCCGCCGCGATTCTCCACCAACACTGGCTGGCCAAGGAATTCGCTGAGCACAGGTGCAATAAGCCGCGAGGTGACGTCGGTGCCCCCACCGGGCGCGTAAGGCGAGACGATGCGGACGGGACCATCGGGAAACGGTCGTTCCTGCGCCTGAGCGGCGGTCCCGGCCACAAGAGGTGCAGCAAATAGGGCGCGGCGTCGCAACATGGACAACATCCTCCAGTCGGCTCTACGGCCTTATGCTTGTTGCTTAGCATACTCGCCCGTAGCGTCGAGGGCTCGGCTCAGGATCAGGATTACCCTTTCATGCATATCCACGCAGGCGCGTTGCGTCAGTTTGTCGCAGACCTTTTTGGTGCGGCAGACGTCTCCCCGGACGATGCGGCGCTCGTTGCTGATACGCTCGTGCGTGCTGACCTGTGGGGTCACAGCTCCCATGGAGTGCTGCGCGCGGCATGGTATCTGGACCGACTGGCAAGTGGCGCGATGCGGGGGCGTGCCAAGCCGGAGCCGATCGTGGATGCAGGGGCCATCGCACTGTGGGAGGCGCATGATGCGATCGGCCAAGTCACCACGCGAGCGGCCATGCTGGACGCGGTCCGGCGCGCCCAGACACACGGGGTTGGCGTAGTCTCGGTGCGCAACTCGAACCACCATGGCGCCCTGGGCTACTTCACCCGCATGGCCGCGGAGCAAGGATGTATTGGCCTGCTCACAACCAATGGCAGCCCAGCAATGGCGCCCTGGGGCGGAAGGCGCAAGCTCGTGGGCAACAATCCGTGGTCCATCGCTGCACCGGCTGGGCGGCATGCGCCGATGATGCTCGACATCGCAAATACGGTGGTCGCTCGCGGCAAGATCTTCCTCGCACGGCAAAAGGGCCAACCCATCCCAGACCATTGGGCCATCGATGGAGATGGCCGCCGTACAACCGACCCAGTTCGCGCACTCGAAGGCGTGATCCTGCCTATGGCCGAGCACAAGGGCTATGCCATCTCCATGATGATGGATGTGCTGTCCGGCGTGTTATCCGGTAGCGGTATCCTCGCCGACGTGAGCGGCCCCTACCAAGCAGCCAAACGCAGCCGCTGCGGTCATCTGGTGCTTGCGCTGAACATCGCGGCTTTTGGGCCGTTGGAGGCGTTCAACGAACGCATGGAGCGCATGGTGGCCGAGACCAAGGCAGTGCCGCTGGCCGAAGGTTTCGAGGAGGTATTTTACCCGGGAGAGATTGAGGCACGGAACGAGGCGCGCTTCAGCATCGAAGGGATCACTTTGCCCGAGCAAACGGCAGCGGATTTGCAGACTGCTGCCACGAGGCTCGGGATTGCGAAGCCGCTCGCGGAGTACGCGTCCCGCTAGGGAGAGTTGTCCTTCAAACTTGTTGACAGCATCGAAGCCGGCGTGCCCTCGAAGCGGGACTGCGCCGGCGCATTCTATGCTTCGGTGAACGGCGTCGTGGGCGCGACGTGGAACTGGCTCAGCCCAGGATAGCCTTGCGCCGCCCGCCCTTCGCACGGGACGCGGCCTCACTGACCTGGGGCCCCTGATAGCCGTCGTCAGGGATCAGCCGCAGCTGCGCCATCCGCCCGGCACGCTCGATTTCCGGCATTTCCAGCGGCACCGGCCAAGCGCAAACGGGCCGCGGCTCATCCGTTGTGCCCTCGCAAGCGAGAAACACGACCCGGCTGACATGGCCTTTCGTATCAGTCTCAACCGCCATGCGGAACATCAGCCCGGTTTCCGCCCGGTCGCCGAGCGCCAGGGTCAGCTGCTGGGATTCCTGCTCGAGCCGGCGAAGCGTCCGAGCCGTTGGTGCCTCGGCATCGCCTCGAAAAAAACGAACGGGCACGGCGTCTGCCCCGGTGCCGATGAGAAATGTGAATGCCATGCCCTCGTCCAGCACCCTTAGCCACGGGTAGGTTTTCTGCTCCGCCACGCGCTGGAGACGGTGGCGCGAGAAAGAAAACGCCCGACAGCCCACAGACCAGGCATCGTCGCCTAGGTCCTCGTTGGCGAGGGCGATCGCATCGCGGCGCGCATTCGCCAGCAGCCGGGCACAGAGCCGAAGCCGATCCTCGCTCAACGCCGGGTGCAGATCCCAGGGCTTCGTCTTGGATGACGGGGAAGGGGAGGGAGCAGCCATGCGCCCTTGTTACTTTGAAAGGTAAGGGAGGTCACCTCAATTTGTCCTGTGGACAGCGGCTCCCGTCCACGGAACACCCCGCGATTCTGCAATCTCTGGCTTTATGAGATTCATCGAGCCTGCTTTTCCTGATTTTGCGTCTAAGCCAGTTGGCAACCACCAAGTGACGAGAGCGGCGGCCGATGTGTGATTGTCGGCAAATTTGACATAGTGAACTTTTGGCAATTGCCCCGAAAAGCCAGCGCGCTGATTTAGGATATTTTTATCGTTTGGCATGCGATTTGCTTCGCTTTTCGCGCCGGGCCCACGTTTTGAGATTCCGAGAGGATCCCGATGGCCTCCAAATCCCTGCTTCGCGAAAGTGGGCGCCCACCTTGGTCGTCTGCCGCACTCTTCGTTTTGCTTTGCAGCACGGCTGTCATGGCCCCTCGTCCTGGGCAGGCAGCGCCCACTGTGATTTCCCCCTTCGAGCAGCTCTACAATGTCGGCACGAATACGATCAGTGCCGCGAGCGGCCAGTACATCCGGGTGGGTGCCACCGTCACGTCCGTCACAGGGCCCAATGGAACCAGCAGCAGTCTAGAAACGATCCGAACCGAACTCCTCCCTGCAAACGGTGGCTTTGCCCAGGGCAGCACGACCAACCTGAGCACCGGCAACCCCTTCACGCGGGATCTGAACTACAATGGCGCTCCCGCGATCGGGGCGCTGTACAACCGCCTCGTGTTCGACAATCCGGCATTGCGCGGCAGCTGGTCGCTGAGCTTCAGCGACGGAACCGGCACCACGACGCGAACCACCGCGGCCATTCCCCAAGGTGCCACCCAGACGCCGTTCGTGCAGAGCGTCGCCGTGAACGGAACGGGCACCAACTCCGTCTTCAGCTGGGCGCCACCGCCCGGCACCACCGTGAATGGCTACCGGGTCAACATCTACGACCAGGGACTGCTCAATCCGAACAACCCAAATGGGCAGATCTTCTCTCGAAACATAGCGTCCACGGTGACGTCCCTCAGCCTGCAGCAAATCCTGAGTCAGCTGTCGCCGGGCAGTGTGCCGGCCGGCTATGACATCAACACGTCGAGCAAGAAGACCATCGAGATCAGCCTCTTGCAGACGCGCGACGGCAGCAACACCAACCTGAACAATACCAACGTTCATGCCCTGTCGCGGGTCTATGCTGACTTCACGACGACGAACACGGGCAACCTGCAAGTCTACCTGCCGACCGCTGTGGTGAACGGCGCGAAGGTCTTCGACTTTCCGGTCCAGCCAAGCCAGATCTATTATATCGATCCCATCCCCGCGACAGGCTACGTCTACGAGATCGGCGCGGGCGACCCCAACTTCGCCTCGGTCCTGCTGCCCGATGAGCAGACCTCTCCCTATCAGCTTTCCTTCATGTGGGGCGGGCTGAGCTTCCTGGAGACGGTGCTGGGCGGGGTGGAGTATTTCTTCCCGGCCGGCGGCGTGTCGAAGTTCACCGTGACAGGCATCAACTCCAGCCTGTTTGAGGCCTTCATCACCGGTCTGAGCTTCACCGGCGCCGGGCAGTTTAACGGCAGCCAGACTCCCATCTTGCCGAACGGGCCAGCGCCGGTGCCGGCGCCGGCCGGGCTGAGCCTCTTGCTCCTCGCCTCGCTGGGCGTGTGGGGAGCCCGGCGCCGCGCTCCCAGCGCGTAACGGAAGCGGGGCGGCGCATCCGGTGCTGCCCCGCTCACCTCTGGGCCATTGCCAAATCGGAAGAAGATTGGCCCGGCCTTCAGGACAGCCTGCTCGAAGCCATGATCGGCTCGAGGGGCCTTTCGCCAGAGGACCGCCTCCCTGCAGTGAGGACAGCAACAGGGCAGGCGGGCCGCACCGAAAACCTACCGCCGGAGGACGCCTGCCGAAGTGGACGGCAGGGCCGAAGCCCAAGCGTCAGTCGGGGATCAGGTCCACCCTGTAGTCGCCCGCCAGCCGGATGATCCAATCGCGGCCCTTGCCGCGGTCGAGCCTCCAGGTGGCACGCCTCACGAGATCGCGAGGCCGGAAGCGCGGACGGAAAAGCAGAACCGCTTGCTGTTCGTCGTGCTGGCGAGAGGTCCAGATGACGCCATCAAACTCGGGCAGGTCCCGCGCCACGGCCTCGGCCCACCGCGCCGTCCGCTGATACGCCGCCGCACCGTGGCACTCAATCATCGACTCCCGCCCCTGGCCGATCAATGCAAGAGTGCCGTTGAAGAATGGCGCCAACTTCAGGTCGCGGGTCGTCACCAACTTGCTCAACGAAAACACGGCGAGGTCCCGCAGGAAGACCTGACGGAGGGCGGGCAGGGGCGGCAGGTCCCGGAACACCGTCTCGAAGGCGGCCGCCACCTGGCCCGTGCCGGCGTAGAGGGTCGGAATGCACCGCCCCTTTCGATCCCAGATCGGCGCGAAGCGGCTGGGGGCACCCAGGCAGGGGTTGAACTCACCGGCCCGGAAGGCGGACCGGTGCAGGCGCCACAGACGGGTGCCGGCCGGCAGGACGCGCTCGCCGAACCTCGGCAAGGGCGAGGGAGGGGCATCGGGAACCAGCATGGCAGCTAGAGGACCGCCTCCTGCGCCTCGCGCTTGGCCGCAGCGACGACCGCCTCCGGGTCGCGGTCCAGCATCTCAAGCGGCGTCTGCCAGTGCCCGAACTCGGGATTCGGCTTGGTGAGCCAGATGGCGAGGTGCCAGCCGTCGCGCTTGCCTTGGAGCGCCGTGATCAGGGAGCGGAAGACTTCTTTGGGCTGGCCGGACGGTCCGAGCTGGAATTCCGGATACAGGCGCTTTGCCCCGTCCTGGACAAAGAACACGCGCTTCGCGCTGACCCAGCCATTAAGCAGGGCTGACGGGTTGGCGGTCTCGCTGCCGACCAGGGCGGCGATCTCGGCGGCCGTCAGGGACCGGTGGCGGCGCAGCCAGTCCTTCCGGATCTCGGCCCAGCGCTCGGTGACACTCGCAGGAAGGTTGTCGGAAATCCCGGCCTCGGGTGGGATCTGCTGCAGCTGATCCAGCGTGCGCTCGACCGCCTCGGGGCCGAACCTCTCGGCGGCCGCCACAGCTTGTTGGATCACTCGGGAGTATTCGGGCTTGAGACGCTGCGTGATTGCGCCCTCAGGGCCACCGCGACGGATGAGAGCAAGGGGGGTGCCTCGACCGGGCGCCTTGTCCCGCACCCCAGCCTTTCGGGTCCCGCCCGCCTTGAGGGAGTCTGCCTTCGATCGGGCCTTTCCGCTCTTGGCTCCCGCCTCGCGCCCCAACTCGGCCATGCTCTTAGACCTCTAAGTTCATTTAGCCCTCTAATACATAAGGAGGGGTCGGGGTTCCCGCAAGGCGAACCTGGGTTTAGGCCCAAGGCGCGCCGGGACCCTTCGCCTCCTTTTGGTTTGAAAGCGCAGTCTCCTCATCAAGGCGCGAAATCTGGGCTTCGACCCGCCGCACGCCCCAAGCCATCTGAGTGCCCAGAGTCTCGGAGACGGTGGAGGCCCGGGACAAAGCCACCTCATAGTCGTCGAACTGACGTCCCACCGTCTTCTCGAACGTGCGTCGCAATGACCGCACCGCCGTCAGCCGCCGCATCCACCCTTTATGCGATGCCTCCGCAGCCTCCAGCATCTCTCGAAGCACCGGGCCCCAGATCGGGTCCTGGTAGTGCCACTGTCGAACGGCCGCGAGATAGCTGCCGAGCAGGACAGGGCCGTCGCTCCCCTTCCACCACTTCTTGCCACAAGACTTGGTGACCGGGCCGAGCTGGAAGCGACCTTCGGGTGTCGTGAGACCCAAAATTTCCCAGGCCACCCCGAGGATCGCAGCCTCAGCCGCAGTCATCTCCGCAGCCAGTGAGGCCTGGGCCACCCGGAATTCGACCCGCTTCCGCCAATCCGCACTTTGCGTGAAATGCAGGCGAGGGCTGTGGCGAAGCCATGCACTCAGGAAGGCGGGCGCCGGACCAGCATCCGCCTTGCACAGCGCGTCGTGGATTTCCTGTTCTTCCGTCTTCAGATCAGCCTGCTCCATCTCCATCCGCTCTTCGGAAGGGACGTCCTCGTGGACAGCCAACTTCGCCGGCACGTGGCGCAGGAAGGCGAGCATCTGCATCGGAAGAGACTTCTTGGGCCGGGCCTGTGCGAACCGATAAGGTTCGGAATACCGATGCAGCAGACCCTCAAACGGCGCAACGCGGCGCAAGAGGCCGCCAAGGAGCTTCGGCTCCCTTGCCGGATGTCCGCTTTCCCGAGGCGGCGCCAGTGCACACAAAAGCGTCAAGGCATCCGAATGCGACAATTGGTCCAGAACCTCGCCCTCCAGGGCGAACTTGAGCCGGTTCTCCAGAAGCCGGTGCACGCGAATGCATTCGATCAGGGCTCGCGCTTCGCTTCCTTCCAAAACCGCCCGCGGAAACCACACCCCGGCCGGCTTGGCCGTCGCCATTGTTTTGATCAGGTGCTCAGGAGGGCTTGTGATTGCCTCGTCCCGGTCGAGCAGGAACCGCAGGACCAATCGCGCATCCGAATCCTGCACCGCCCCTAGCAGACTCTCGCAGTACGTGCGGTCCAGCTCCGGAAACGCCCCATCATCCAACATCGGAACGTCTTCAGGACGGTCAATCGTCCACTTGACGCGCTCCCGGTCCAAAGGGGCGAGGTTCCGCTTGACCTTCTCAAACGCATCCTTGCGCGCATCCAGCGGCATGGAGGCCAGGGCGAGGGCCTCATCGTTGCTATCGCGCAGATACTCCTCCCGATGAGCCCGCCACAGCGCGTTGCTCTCTTCCTCCCACTGGAAAGCATCCTTGGCCCGCCGAGGCGCCGGTACGCCAGCGCCCCCGGCGGGAATCCGCCGGGGGGCCGGTTGAGCAGCGTGGGGTGAGCTGACACTCTTTCGGTCGCTCGACATCGTCACGACTCCTTCTCACCTCAGGCCGCCGCGTCCTTGGGCTCCTGCTTCTTCTTAGGGAGCAGGGCGAAGCCATTCTTCTCGCCCTCGACCGTGCCGATGATCACGCCAGCGGCCGCCACTTCATCCTGCCACCACACGCGGAACTCCTCGATCTCCCGGCCAACCTCGAGCCGATTCTCGCGGGTGTTCTCCAAGCCGAGCGCCTGGATGAACTCCACCTTGGTCATGCGCGAGACATCCTTATGGCGCCGCGTCTGAACCTCCTTCATCGACATGAGAGAGGACGTTCCGATCGGAAAGCGGACCGCGCGCGACGCGTGCTTCGAATACGACCGCAGCAGCTCCCCGAGGCCGGGGTTATCGTTGGGAACCATCAGTCGCTCGACGGGGGCCGAAAGGGCGAGCGTGACCTTCGCATTCGGAAGGTGCGGCAGGACGAGCTTCAGCGAAGCCATTGCGCCCTTGATCGTGTCTCCGTCCGTCGAGAGCGGGACGACGAGATGGATCTCGGCATCGAGGTCGTTGAGTTCGTCCTTGCCGCCCCCCTTTAGCCACTCCGCGAAGCGGATGTCGGAGTTGGAGCCGGTATCCATCACCACCGACTTACCGGCCTCAACGCTGTCGCCAATGAACGAGGCGCCCTTGTCCCAGAACCGGGCCAGGATCTTCGCGTCCGCCCGCAGCTGCCGATCGGTCTCGGCATTGAAGGGCAGATAGGCACAGTCGATCCGATCCTTGTAGAGCGGGGTGATACGCTCGTCCTGCTCGGCTTCGACCAGAGCGACCTCGATCTTCCCCTCCAGGAAGGCGTCGATCAAGGCGCAGGAGAGCGTGGTCTTGGTTCCGCCGCCGCGGCGGTTGATGACGATGACGACCTTCGGCTTGGTCACGATTTGGGCCGTTGAAGAGTTAGGCTTCATGGAACTTCTCCTTCAATGGATTGGCGTTACGTGCACCGGCTGCTGTTCAGCGGCTCGGTAGAATTGACTTTCCCGCTCCTCCCCGTCGTACGAGGCAGATGATGATCTGGCCCGCCTTAGGGGCTGGCGTTGGAGGATTTCTGGACAAGCGATTTTCCTTTCAGTGGCGACAAATCGGGATCAGCGCATTCCACGGTGCTCCCTGATGCAGCAGACAGCCGTGCTTTCGCTTGCTCGTCTGCTTCCTCTTCATTCTTTCGGGCCTCCTCTCGCTGCTCCTTGCTGAGCCGGGTGATACTCGGCATCTGAAATCCGCCAGAAATGCCCTTGCCCAGCACCCCGCCTTCCTGGATGAGCATCACCGGCGTCTCGGCATCACCATCGTCCTGGTCCTCTTCCTTCGAAGGCACTGCCTCCGGTCGCTTTCCCTTCTCAGATTGCTCGACACTCGAAAGGGAAATAGTCGTCCCATTTCCAGACCCAAATTCATGGTTAGAGGTCGAATGCGGCGCAGCTGATGAACCCCCAACGCCACCACCCGCCGAGCGCCGATCAGCCGCAGCGGCCTTCACGTTGCGGCTCGCCAGGGCCACGTCGAAGCGCGACGACAGCTTGGCGTTGGCTTCACGGAGCTGCCGACTTTCCTTCGCACGAACACCCCGGATGGCATCGAGCAGAGCCTGCCGTGCCCGAGCGGGGCAGAGCGGAATGTCGGAAATCAGCGACGGGCTGGCCTTGTACGCCTTCGCGCGCGTCTTCCTTCCCTTGAAGACGCGGTTCGCTTCGCTCCGCCCCTTCGTATAGGTGACGAGGCTCATCCCCGGCTCTTCCTCCACCCCGAGCTGGTGGTAGATCATTCGCTGGCGTTCGGTGATCAGTGCGTTGACCTCCTCGGCCAACACATCTTCGGCCTGCATGTCATCAATGAGTGGTGTCAGCCAAAGAACGGTCTTGCTCCCGACAATGAGAGCCCGGCCCGGGTCGCGCTCACGGGCGATGTTCACCGCTTGCCCAAGCACCAAATCCAGGCCGGACAACCAGACGCCAGCCTGGTCCGGCCAGTACCGCCGGAAATAGGTCGAGATCTCTTCGGGCTTTTCGCGATCAAGCGCGCCTTCGATGAATTCACGACGGTCGGCCGTTCGCATGATAAGCGGCGCAGCTTCCTCAGCCATGTGCCTGATCCTCAATTCCCAGCCCACGCAGAGCTTGTTGAGGAAATGGATAGCAAAACGTCGCATCACAAATCTGCTGGCGGTTGGGGCGCAGAACCAGCCGACGTGCGGACTGACGATCGGGCGATTACGCTGAGAAGAAGAAGCTGGAACCGTTGACTTGCCGGGGTTTCAGCCTGGCCGCTCGTCGCTTCTTTGTTTGCTCGCACGCCGCATCACACGGGAAAGGGTCGCCAGCACAACGTGGTTTTTTTCGTGGCCGCTATCGCCACCCCAGAGCCAGCACGCCTCAAACAAGGAGCAAGCGGCTCGCACTTCACTCCCCGGCATATCCGACAAGGAGGCGCCCATGTGCACATACTTCGCCGCCACCCGCATGCTCTCCCCACCAACAGCACGCATCGCTGGGCACAAACGCACCGGATGCCCTTCACCAAGATTTGCTGCTGCATCGCCCGGCGGATGAGCGTGCCGACGGACGGACGGACGATCGGACGATTAGCCAAAAGCCAGTACCGAAATTCCCAGGAAGAGTGCGGGCTTCATGGCAGCGCGGCGTCGCACGCCGTGACACATCCGTCGCTGGTCAGACCCTTCTCAAGCTCGCGCCCAAAGCCCCGTCTCCTTCCTTGCCTCCAGCCTTTTCTCTCTCAGGAAGCCGATATCGGAGGACCAGGGGCCCAGGCTACGACGTCATCCAGAAGGGCGGCCAAGCACCCCTCTGATAAGGCCGATTCGTGTGGCGTGAGGGCATGACCGCTTCCCGGTGCCCAGTCCTCCAGACACGCCAGCAGAGACAGCCCAACAGTCACACCAAGAATGGCCCTTGCGGGGTGCTCCTGAGCCCAAAACGGCGGTTTCCTGCGGGTTTTGGCGCCTGTGGCGGGCGTGGGGTTGGCCCGAGCGCAGCATCGTCCAAACGGCCGATTTTGCCCCGTTCTGGGGCGCTGCACCTGCCTGTCGGCAGGCCAAGATGCTTTTTTGAAGGGAGGGCGGCGGGGGTGCTCGCGACCTTCACGAGCCTTCTTTTCACCCCCAGCTGGGGCGTGGCGGGGAGGTCCAAGACGCAATTTCGACCCCCCTCGCTGCCGTCTTCCCAGATCCCAAACGACCCCTTCCTCCCCCTCCTGAGGACCTCCTCCGACCCCTCCCGCTGACCCTCTCCGACCCCCTCTCTGCATCCTTTCGAGCTGTCCTTTCGGACCGGTCGAGACCCCAGTTTTGGTTCCCGCTGCTCCTGGTCGGTGGTGCCTGGCGCCAAGTTTCTCACCCCGAAATTTCTCTTCGGTGAGGGCGCGCACTACTTCCGAGAGGTGGGCTGGCTGGAGAGAAGGAACAGGGGGCAAGCACGTCAGAAACGTCGGACACTTTGCAGTCCAGCGTCTGGCTTCCCCCTCTTCCCGATGCACTCGGCCCTTCCGCGGCACCCGTCTTTGCCCCCGATCGAAGCTTCGAGGTTGAGGTGAGAATCATGTCAGGCAGCCGATCTAAGAAGGCCAAGATCGACGTCAGGGTCGAGGAAGGATTGAAGCAGCGTCTGCAGGTCCAGGCGACGGCGGACGGGGTCGATCTTGCCGACATCGTTCGCAAGTATCTCGAGTTCATGGCGAATGCGGTGGAGGTGGGTCAGGCCACGATCGGCTCGCCTTCTCCCCCTCCTCCGACCGAGCTTCCACCCAGCGAGGGTCCGCCGGCCCCCCTCAGCGGCGCGATGCTGGACCAGCTCTGCAAGCCGAGTGATGTCGTCATGTTCCTGCACGCGACCGAGGGCGTGATCCACATCGCGGCTCCCTGGTCCAGGGCCAAGACGATTTCCTGCGTGAGCGTCGATGTGATCCATCGGGCCTGGGCAGCGCTGGATCGGGTTCGTCGCGAGGGAGATGCCGGATCGCATGCGATTGGCCTGCGGGGGGCGGTTTCGGCCCACCTCTCGCTCATGCAGCTTTGCTTCCGCGAGATGAAGCAGCTCCGAAACCCCGGGCAGACCCGCGAACGCGTCGAGACGACACTGGCATTGGCGGAGAATGTGCTGCGCGCGGCGGCAGACGAGATCCTCGGGGTCGGGGAGGGCGCGTTATGATCATCGACAAGACCAAGGTCGCGAAGGATTGCTTGGCCGAGCACGCCGAGTACCTGGATCACGAGTCCAAGTCGGAGGGGTTCCACCAGCTTGAGGACCCGGACGGGTTGATGGTCATGGCTCCCACCGCTGGAGAATTCGCGGTTCGCGTCCTGGCCGAGGGCGAGGCATTGGGGGCACGCACAGGCTTGGGAGCGCTCTCGATCGTGATTTCGCCAGGCGAAGGCAAGACGCTCAGCGCTCGTGACTGGATCGAGGTGATCGACATCACCTTGGAGGTGCTCGGCTGGGAAGATTCTCCCCGCAAGGCCGTGCTGCACGACAAGGATCGCCCCGTCAGCCAGAAGACAGGCCTCGCGGCCCTTCCTCAACACATGCACCTCGAAGTCCCGGGGTATGAGCCGGTCATCGGGCTCCGGCGCAGCCTGCACAAGTTCAGCCAGCGCGGCGAGTTGGCGGCCCGGTGTATCGAGAACTACCTGGGGCACCGGCATGTGCTCGGAAATCACGCCCAGGCGAACGAGCGGGAATTGCGGGAGCTGGCTGAGGGCCGCACCGAATTTGATCGGCCCCTCTCCTATGACCCGGCCGCCACCGCGGCAGGCATCCGCGAGGAAGCCGCGCGGCAGCTGCGCGATGCCGGTCAAGACCCGTCGGACGATCCCGACACCCTCATGGCGGCTTGGACCAAACACTGCTCGCCTCGGCAGCTTCGGGACGATCCTGCCCGCAAAGCCGAGGCGGAAGGGATCAACGTCGAGAAGATCGCTGCGGCGTTTCACCGGGCCTGGAGCGAGGCGTCGAGCGGTGCGGAGTTCATTCCCCTGTTTTTCAAGGGGCGCTGCGCCGCCTACGGGCTCCAACTGGCAATGGACGAACGAGGGAACGTCCTGGGCCTGGATGGCGAAGGGAAGTGCCACTCCCTGACCGCGTATATGCAGCGCGTCCAGGAGGCAGGGTTGGATGCAAAGAACCCGGTGGATACTCCCGCGCTGCTGACAGCGATGAAGAAGATGCGGCTCCCGTCCCTCGCCGAGGCACGGCGGAAAGCCATCCCAGCGGCGCGAAAGGCCTATACGAAGGAGCGCGGCATCCTCGGCCGGCAACGCGGCCTGGCTCGGAAGAAGAAGGATCTGGCGACCGAGCAGGCAGCCGAAGCGGCAATCGAGGCACTCGACCGACGCTCGCTTCCCCTGCTCACGAGCCCCAACATTAAGCCGCCCTCGGGCGATGGAGAGCTTCGCAAGGGCAACGTGCATTTCGGCTCGCATCTCCCGGAGGGGCTCTTGGTCCGAGGGGAGGGGCCGGTGGATTGCGATCGCGCAGTAGAGGCCTTTCGGACGCGGATGACTTCGAAGGTCCTGAAGATCGACATTCGAGGCGGCCGTCGTGAGGACCATCTCGAACTGACCCGCGCGGCCCTCAAGCGGGGGCTCACGGTCGAGGGCGGCTACGAAACCCGAACGCCTGGCTTTGTGCTCATGCCTTACGTGAAGGCAAAGGCCGCTCCGGCCGTTGCCGAGCAGCCCATCGAGGTCGAGCCCGTGAAGCCGCAGACCCGCGATGAGGACATCATCGTTCTGCGCCCTCTGGAGGTGCGCCACGACCCCGCCAAGTCTCCGCTCGGAGAGATCTCAATCGTGGGGCGCGGCGATGGTGCTCCCCTGGGCGAGCGGCCGCCCATGGCTGCGCTGTCCAGTCCCCGGGCCGATGCGACTGGGGCGGCTCGGCAAGTGCGAGAGACCGACCCGTTTACGGCGCGGATACTCAAGCGGAATGCTGACCTCAAAGCGAGGGAATCCCGGCTCCAAGCCAAGGCTGCATCGCGAGCCGCCGCAAACCCCGCGATCAAGGCTGTGGTGCCGTCCACTCTCACGCCCGTTGCTGACGCTCGTCCGATCCTGCAGTCGCCCCTCCCCGTGGCTGCCCCTGCCGGCCGGCCCCAGCCTGCAACTCCGCCCATGACCCCGGTGCTGACAGAGCTGTCCGATGCGGCGCGGCCGGAATTGGTTCCCTCTGCTACTGCGCCAGTCGGGCCTCCCATCGCACCTTTTTCGCCTGCTGCGATCTCGATTGAGGCGCCCAAGACCGAGGCTGCGCCGGTCATGGTGTTGACGTCCAAGGATGCTGCGGCCGCCTCGCATCAGAAGCCCGCCGACGATTACGCATCGCAGCGCACGAAGCATGAGAAGGCGATCATGGAAGTGAACCGCCTAATCGCGGAGAAGTGCGCGCCTGCGCTCCGAGAACTCGAAGCTTCGGTCACCCAGTTGTCGGCCCTCCATGTGCAGGGCCGAACCCTGCGTGAGCACGAGACACGCTGGAAGGAAAAGGGGCTCTCAGAGGAGGAGATCACCAAGAAATTCGTCCAATCTCTTGATCAAAAGGGTTTTGACCCGAAGCCGATCACCGAAAGCTTTGAGCATGTTCTCCGTGCCAGCGAGCAGCTGGTGGACGCGGTTGTGGAGGCACGGCGCGCGAGCGTCTCGTCGGAAGGGCTCACAGACGAGCAGTTCGGCAACCTCTCCGCGATCTGCGTTCGCGGTCGCGAGCTGGCCCAGGACATCGACATGCCCTCATGGCTGGCCGCCGTCTCCACGGTGCTTGAGCGAACCCGCACACCGTCGTACTTCTCGGAACCGCTTGACGTCGCAAGCATTCCTTTCTTTCTGGATATCAACCTCAATCCTTCGAGGCTGGAGCGCCGGAACGGCAACAAGCCTTTCCACCGCACCGATGAGGAGCTTGAGCGACTCAAGCATCAGCACCGGCCGCTGCCTGCTCTCATGGAGACGCAGTTCGACCAGGATGATCCCGAGATGGTTCGACAGAGCGAGGCCGGGGTGGAAATCCAATTGGATATCGGGACGATGCGCGTGCAGGGCGAAGACGGCCGGATACACTGGCAGGTGCTGGCCGAAGACGGCACCACTTCGTGGCGCCAAGAACCGCCCTCCGAGGCGAGCCGAGCCATTCAGACAGCCAAGGCGCCCGAAGAAAAGACGGTCCAGAACAACTCGACGCAGCGCCACACAATGTCTGGGTCGGCGCGGTGACGAGATGGCTTGCCGTGTTCTGAGGCGGCCGCTTTCTTTCCTCGGCCCGACCCTGCTGCGAGGCGGGGTCGGGCTTATTTAGAATGCAGCCGCACTCACCTCCGCACCGAGCCCATGGACATCGTCATCACCGAGAAGACCAGCCAGGCGAAGGACGTTCAGGCGGCCGTCGGCAGCAAGTACGGCCAGATCTTCCCGGCCGAGGGCCATCTCCTCACCCTTGAGGAGCCCCAGGACGTCAATCCGGACTGGGCAAAGTGGAGCCCGGTGCTGCTCAAGCCCGAGCGGCGCTATGGGTTCAAGCCGGCAAAGGGTGGCAACAAGGGGCAGAAGCTCCAGGCCATCCAGTCCGCCCTGAAGAAGGCAACCCGCGTCTGGATCGCCACCGACTGTGACCGGGAAGGGCAGCTGATCGGGCAGGAAATCCTCGAGTGGGCCGGATATGGGGGGCAGGTGATGCGGGTGATGTTCACCGCCCAGGACCCCAAGACGATCCGCGATGCTTTCGCCGGGGCCAAGCCCAACACCGAATACGGTAACCTCTACAATGCCGCGCTGGCTCGCGCGCAAGCCGACCAGATCTTCAACCTTTCGTTGACCCGCACCGCGTCGGTGCTGCTCTCGCGGCCGGGGTCCCCCATCGGCATCGGCCGGGTGAAGACGCCCACCATGTCGCTCGTGTGCCGGCGCGAGTTGGAGATCCGGAACTTCAAGCCGGTCACGTATTTCGAGATCGTCGCGAACGCTGGCGTGGCCGCTGGCTCATTCCGCATGCGCCACGCACCCAAGCAGAGACTGGAAAAGAAGGATGAGGCCGAAGCCATCGTCCGAAAGGCCGAGGGCTTCCGAGGCCCGCTCAAGGTCAAGGTCGAGGACAAGCGCCAGAGCCCACCCCGGCTGCATGACCTCCCCAGCCTGCAAAAGCTGTGTTCCAGCCGTTTCGGATGGACCGCCGAGCGGACCCTGGATGTGGCCCAGGCACTCTACGACACCCACAAGATCATCACCTACCCGCGCGCCGAGACCCGCTACTTGGCCGAAAGCCTCATCGCCGATGTGCCGCGCTTGGTGGCCGGGCTCACCGCGTCGGGCGCACCGCTCGCCGGGATCGCGATCCCGAACCCGCCCGCGGTCCGAAAGGGCAAGAGCGGCCATTTCTGGGACAAGGGCCTGGAAGGGGCGTCGCACCACGCGATCATCCCGAACGCGAACACCGTCGGCGACCTGCCCAAGATCCTGCCGCGGCTCTCGGCCGATGAGGCCAAAATGTTCGACATCGTCGCGCGGAGCTACCTCGCCGCACTGATGCCCGACTTCCTGTATCGCCAGACGACGGTGACCCTGGATGTGAACGGTCACGAGTTCCGCGCCTCGGGCGGCATCCCCACCTCGCCAGGCTGGAAGGCGGTTTACGACACGTCTGAGGACGAGAAGGTGGCGAAGACGGAAGCGGGGGAGAAGGACGATGCTGACGCCGATCAGACCCTTCCACCCCTTCGCGACGGCGAGCTGGCCACCCTCTCGGATGCGAAGCTGCTCGAAAAGCAGACCAAGCCCCCGCCGCGCTACACCGAAGGCACGCTGATCGAGGCGATGCAGAACGCGTGGAAGTTCGTGGAGGACGAGGCGCTGCGGGAGCGGCTGAAGGAGGCCAAGGGGATCGGCACGCCCGCGACCCGGGCCGAGGTAATCAAGGGGCTCAAGGCGCAGCAGTTCCTGGAGGCCAAGGGCAAGAACGTCGTTCCCACCGGTCGTGGCCTGGCGCTCTACAGCCTGCTCCTTCAGGCGGAGCCGATGCTGGTGGACCCCGGCGTGACGGCGACCTGGGAGATGCGCCTGGATGACGTGCTCACGGGCCGGGAGAAGTTCGGCCGGGCGATCATGTCGATCTGCGATGACGCGCAGCAGGCGATTGATCGGCTGAAGGCCTATGCGGCCCAGGGCGGCGCGGTGCCCGGCGCCCTGGGGGATACGACCCGGCCGCCCACGCCAGCGATGAAGGGCTTTGCCGAGCGCCTAGCACAGCAGAAGGGCCTCTCCCTGCCCAAGGGCTACAGCAAGGACGGCGATCTCGTCCGCGCCTTCCTGGATCAGCACGCGCCGAAGCGGGACACCGCGCCAGGGGAGGGGGAGGGGCCTCGCCCACCGTCCGAAGCGCAGCTGCGCTTTGCCGAAAAGATCAGCGGCGAGATCGGCAAGCCCATTCCGGACGATGCTCGGGCTTCCTCGAAGGCGCTCTCTGCCTGGATCGACAAGCACATGCCAAAGAGAGGCGGCAAGGCCATCTCGGCGCCGAAGGGCGAAGCGAAGGGCAGGGGGAAGGCGGCGCGATCGGCCGGCATGGCACCTGCTCGCCCTGCGCCCGAGGCAGTGTCTCGAACTCCGGCGAAAGGCGCACCGCCACCGGCCGGCGCCACGCCGCTCAAAATTCCCTTCGGCAACAAGGAGCGAGCCATTGCCATGGGAGCGAAGTACACGGCTGAAGGCTGGTTCGCGCCCGCTGGGACCGATCTTGCAGCCTTCCGTGAGGCGGGGTGGCTCTGAGAATGCTCTCCGCCCGCAGTCCAGCTTCGGTCAGCTGAGGCCTTCCGTACCCCGGCGCAGACCAGATCTTCGAGGAGCGACCCTTCCAGCCTTCACAAGCAAATCCTCGCAGAGCCCGGAGAGCACCGAGATGATGTCTTTGACGCAAGCTTGAGGGTCGCGAACGATCTCGAATTCCGTGAAGCGGATCACAGGGATGCCGCTGGTGAGAAGGGTCCAGTCACGGCTCCGGTCTCGGCGGGCTTGTTCCTTCGTGCCGTCATGGACATCGTGACCATCACACTCGACTGCGAGAAAGCGGTTCTCGCCCTCCAGGCAGACCTTGAACAAGAAGTCCGGACGCATGCGGCGGAACTGGTGCTGAATGGTCCAGATCGTTCCCCAGGCTGGGTCAGGGAAGGAGGGCGCCCCCCAGAATGGGTTGTAATCGAGGTCGTTGTAGCCGTCCGTGCCTTCGAGGATGAGATACGCCGCCAAGATGTTCTCAATGGGGCTCTCGCACTGCTCAGCCGCCATCCAGAGTTCATCCGGGAAGGCATAATGAAGATGGTGGGCGCGCCGGAGATTCGAGAGAGCGTTAGTGTGATCTGGCTCCGCGCCCTTCAACATCTCCATCGCCTCAGAGGCGAATTCGATGGCGGCTTCCTCTGCCTCATTCGCCAAGGTCGCGTAGAACGCCATGCCCGGGATTTTAAAGTCGCTTTTGGCCATGCGTGCGGCGATCTCGATGACCCCCTCGTGGACGGTGCCCGGCCGCCAAGAGCGGCTGTGATTGATGGGCACGAAGGAGTCTGACGGCATCGGCCCTCACAAAGCACACGGAACGCCAGAAGCCTAACGCGGATCCGACCACAAAGAGCGGGCCTCCATCGCAGCGACCCCCGACTGGCTTTCACCGTCCGCCGCGGCCGATCAACCCCCAGACCCGTTCGATCTCACCACCCAGCGCCATGGCGCGCGGCCACCGGCGTCATGGATCGGGGTGAGCCACCATTTCGGCGCATGCTCGCCGAACACCTCGACGATCCGCACGAGCAGGGACCGCAGTGCCTTGTCCTCGCTGCCGAAACCAAAAACGATCGTTGCGCAAGGCCGTCAGTTCGACCGCCCGCCCAAAGTTCACCGTCAGAACTTCCGCGGTATCGGAGAATTGCAGGGCCGATGTCGCAGGTTTGAAAACGAAAATGGCCGAGGAAGCCTCACTTGGCCACAAAAGGCGGTCGCTCGTTGAGCGTCAGCCAATACCGGTCGACATCCGCCATCATGGCGGCCAGGGCCTCGGGAGCGCCCGGCTTCACCAGGTATGAGTTCGCCCCGAGATCGTAGGCCCGGCCCACGTCGTCCTTCAGGGCTGAAGAGGTCAGCACGACCACGGGCACCCGCTTGGCCCGAGGCTGGTCGCGCATCCAGCGCAGCACCTCGAAGCCCGACAGGCGCGGCAGCTTCAAATCCAGCAGCACGACGGCCGGCACGGGTTTCTGCTCATCGGCCAGCCGGGCGATGGCGCGCTCCCCATCCTCCAAATGCTCGACCTGCAACGGGGCAGGCAGCCTCCGCAGGGCCCGACGCATCAGGATCACGTCGTCAGGATCGTCCTCCACGAGGAGCACGAGGCGGTCGTCGCGGGAAGCGGCGGCTTTCTCCATGATCCATCAATCCTTCCAAGCAGGCAGATCCATCCAGAAGCGGCTCCCGCCATCCGGTCGGGAGAAAACGCCGCAGGCGCCGCCAAGTCGTTCGGTGACCCGGCTGACGATCGCAAGTCCGATCCCGGTGCCCGGATAGGATTCGCGGCCGTGCAGCCGCTCAAAGGGCGCAAAGATCCGCTCCTGATGCGTCGCAGCGACGCCGATCCCCTCGTCCTCGACCCACAGACGCACCGGACTCCCTTCGCCCCGCGTTTCGGCGCGGACCCGAACAACCGGCGCCTTTCCAGGCGGGGTAAACTTGAGCGCGTTGCCGATCAGGTTCTGCAGTGCCTGGCGCACCATCGCACCCTGAGCCCGGACAGCCGGCATTGGACGCCGCACCTCGACCAAAGCGCCCGTCTCAGCGACGGCAGGCGCCATGGCCTCAAGGACCGCGTCCACCGCCCCTTCGAGTTCGACGCGCCCGGTCCGGATGTCTTCTCGCGCGAGACGGCTATAGGTCAGGATGTCCTCCACCAACGAATCCATCCGCTCGGCAGCAGCGCGGATCCGCCCCACGTATTGGCGCCCTTCCTTCCCGATCGCCTCCCCGAAATCTTCTTCCAGCGCCGCGGCATAGCCGCGCATGGCCCGCAAGGGGGCGCGGAGATCGTGCGAGACGGTGTGCGCGAAGGCATCGAGCTCCTGGTTGGCTTCGGCCAGGCTTGCCGTACGTTCGGTGACACGCCGCTCCAGCCCAGCATTGACCTCGCGGAGTTGCTCCTCCTGGCGCTGCTTTCGGATCAGCCCAACTCCAAGAAGGGCACTCATCAACGACAGCATCCCTGTCGTGCCGGCGAGGATCGTCAGCGCTTCGGCCCGGTCGTCCTGCACATCCGTGCGCTCCTCGAGCAACTGCCGCTCGGCATTGTCGAACTCGTCCAGAAGGGCCCGGATCTCCTCGGACAGGCGCTGTCCCTCGTCGGTGCGCACCAGGGCCAAAGCGCCGTCACGGTCCAACCGGTAGAGAGCAAGTGTTTGCCGAAGCTCATTCAGCTTGGCGTCCAGGAGCGCTCCGAGCGCGACGGCACGCCGCTTCTGCTCAGGATCCAGGACCAGCGCGACCAACCGGGCGTGGTCAGAACCGATGCGGGCCGCTGCTTCCTCGTAGGGAGCGAGATAGCGTCCCTCCGCCGTCAGCAGGAATCCGCGCTGGCCGGTTTCGGCCTTGATGACCTGGGTCCTGACCTCAGCCGAGGTCCGCATGATCTCGTTGGTGAGCCGCACCAAGCCGCGTGCTTCTCGCAGCCGCAGTAGGTTGAGGTTCAGCAGCAACGCCGTGACAATCAGGAGAACGGACGATAGGGCGGCCACCGCGCCACCGGTGAGCCGCAGTCGGTGCCCGCCGCCGAGGCTGGAAGGGGAGGGGCCAGGGTGCTCTTTTGGGATGGTCACCAGACTCAACTACTCCACCATCCTGACAGGTTGTGTGCTCTAGTCTTCGAAGGTAGCAAGCCGCACGTCCCGCTGGCTTCTTGGGTCCGGCCCTTCTCTAATCCTTCTTTGCCTCAGCGAGTTGACCAGGATGCGGATCCTCCTTGCCGACGACGACCCGGATATCCGCGGATTGGCGGCTCGCGTCCTGCGCCAGGAATTCGGCACCGAGGCAGACATCACAGAAATCCCTGACCGGGCCACTTTGAATCAGGCGCTTTCTGCGGCGCCGCCTGGCCTCCTGGTCTCGGATTACAGCCTGGGCTGGGCCGATGGCTTCGAGATCCTCACCACCACCCGTGCCACCCACCCAGACTGCCCTGCGGTGATGTTCACTGGAACCGGGAATGAAGATCTGGCTGTCCGCGCGCTCAAGGCCGGCTTCGACGACTATGTCGTCAAGTCCGAGCGCCAGCTCAGGCGGCTGGCCGCTGCTTGCCGTGCCGCGACGCAGCGCATGGCCGAGCGGCGCGAGCATGTGGAGAACCGGGACCTGCTGGCTCAGGAACTCTACCATCGCCTCCACAACAACTTGCAGCTGGTTATCAGCCTGATGACCTTCACGGCCCGCGCCATCGCAGACGATGACGCCCGCGCCAAAATCGAGGACCTATCGGGACGAGTCCAGTCGCTTGCCATGCTGCAGGAGCAGCTTTACCGGGCAAGGGATTGGCGCAAGATCGACTTCAAGACCTATCTTTCCAAGCTCATTGATGACCTCGTGGCCCTTGATTCACGCCCGATCGCGGTTTCTGCGCAGATGGACCAGATCGAACTGCGCGTTGACACAGCCGTGCCCCTCGCCTTGATCGCCAACGAGCTGATCACGAATGCGCTCCGCCATGCCTTTGTCGGCCGAGCGGAAGGGCGCCTCGAAGCCACTCTGCGCATCCGAGACGAAGGCGGCGTCCTGCTTGAGATCGCCGATGACGGCGTGGGACCCGGTGTGGCATCAACATCGACCGCGCACGACAAAGCGTCGCTGGGGCTCGGAACCAAGCTGGTCCGGCGCCTGGCGCGGCAGATCAGAGCCTCGGTCGACTGCGAACCGGGCGAGCAGGGGGGACACGGTGCCAGGTCAAAGTGCCGACATGAAAGACGTCCAAGAAATGCCGTTGCGCGTGCTTGTTGTCGAGGACGAGTTCCTGATCGCCGATTACATCGTGCTGCTGTTGGAGGAAGCCGGGTACCAAGTGCTTGGCCCGGCGACCAACGCGGCCGAGGCTCTCAAAATACTGGAGAGCGACACTGCTCCCGACGTGGCATTGCTGGACATCAAGCTACCCGGCGGCATGGACGGGATTGAATTGGCCGGGGAGATCGCCCGACGGAGCATCCCTCTGCCCGTCATCTTTTCCTCGGGATCAGGCGACCCGACAACGCGCCGCCGTGCCGAGGCCGTCGCGCCGATCGAGTTTCTTCAGAAGCCGATTGAGCCACGCCGCCTGATCAACGCGATCTCAAGTATCAGGACACACCGGGCCTGACGGCCAACCCCCGGAAAAACCGCTCGGCTGGAAGTGCGGAACCAGAGTCCACGGGATATCGGCAAGAGTTGTGCATAAGTGGCGCCGGACCTTCGGAAAGGCCGCCCCCAGTCGTGAGACCGCGACTCGCCTCCGAAGTGTGGAGTCGGGTTCTGCCCCCCGGCACGGGCCTGCCGAACCAGGCCCCACCAGGGACCTGGGGCGCGGCCAGACCATCATTGAATGGGGAAGGGACCCGTTGCCCCTTCGGTACGGGGCGAGGGACCGCCGCCATTCAAGTGTCGCGGCCTTCGCGTCCTTCGCAGCCGATCAGACGCCATACCAGCTCGGCCTCGCCACCTAGGGCCATGGTGCGAGGGGTGCGCCCGCCGGCGTCATGGATTGGGGTCAGCCACCATCGTGGCGCGTGCTCGCCAAAGACCTCCACCACGCGCATGAGCAGCAGGCTCAGCGCCTTGTCTTCGCTGTCCAGGCCAAAGAGATCCCGCCGCAGCCCCGCCAGCTCGGCTTCCCGTTCCGCGATCAGAGCCAGCACTTCCTCGGCCTGCCGTATACGCGAGTGGCGGATGTAGCCCGAGGAGCGAGGGTCATCGACCGAGCGGTGGCGGGTGAGGGTGGTCATGCGGTGTCCAAGATGCCGGGATTGAACAAATTAAGAACACAGAACTCCCCACGGTTTCAAGCGCCTCCCGCGCATGGTCGCGCGCCGTCACGAAACGGCTTGCGGAAACCTTCCCGTTGTGCCCGTTTTGTTCTCTCACCCTTTCGTGAGGTCCGAGATGTGCATTCCGCCGTGGGTCGTTGACGCTTTCTTGAAAAATAAGCGCCTGCCGCTCGATCCGGTGAAGGCCGCACAGGATCTCACCGAGCGTCTCGACGACATGGGCTTCATCGCCACGATGCACGGCCGGCTGCGCCTGCTCGACCTGCGCGTGGAGGACACCTTCGTGGACACGATCACCGTCATCACTCTGGCACCCGACCAAGACGCGCTGCGCCGCGGCAGCCACATCCCAACGGTCGAGCCGAAAGCCGAGACGCGCTTCGCGATCGATCTTCAACGCGGCCGCATCGTCCAAAATGGGGCCTGACCAGCAGCCCAGCTTGAGCCGCATCCAGGTTTATGGAAATTAAGTCTTTGATTTTTCTTATGATTCTTCGGTTTTAGCAAGCATCGCCCCGCCCAGCAAGGAACCCGTTCCGTCATGCGTCTGCATGTCCTGTCCGACCTTCATTGCGAGTTCGGAGGCTTCGAGCCCCCGGCCGTGAAGGCCGATGTGACGCTGCTCGCGGGCGACACCTTCACCAAGGGGCGTCTGTGCCCCTGGGACAATGCCGAGGCCGCCTTCGGCCGTCCGGTCGTCGCGGTGTGCGGCAACCACGAGTTCTATTGCGGCAAGATCGACACCATGGTGCCGAAGCTGCAGGCGCTGTCTCCGGCCAAGCGCATGATGGTGCTGGAGCGCGACGAGTTCCGGCTGGGCGACCAACTGCGCGTGCTTGGCTGCACGCTGTGGGCCGACTTCCGCCTGTCGCTCACCGGCGACGAGGACCCGATGGCCGCCTTGGATGAGGTGCGACGGCTGGCCAACATCTGCGTCGGAGACCGGCGCCGCGCCCGGATCAACGACTTCCACGCGATCCGGGTCGCGGGTGATGCCTACCGGCGCTTCCGGCCCAGGGATGCGGCGCAGCTACACGATCAGTCGGTGCGCTGGCTTCGGGAGCGCCTCTCCGAGCCCTTCGCGGGCAAGACGGTGGTCATGACGCACCACGCGCCGTCGCTGCGCGCCGTGCCGCCGCATCGGCTCGCGGACCCGTTCATCGTGGCTTACGCCTCGCGCTTGGACAGCTTCATCGAGGAGCTGCAGCCCGATCTCTGGGTCTTCGGCCACATCCATCAAAGCCAGGATTTCCGGATCGGCCGCACGCGCCTCGTCGCAAATCCGCGCGGCTATGTGGTGCTCGACCCCAATCCTGCCTTCCGGCCAGATCTCGTGGTGGAGATCTAAGCCACGTCGCCAGCGCGCCTACTTACGGTCGCCTTCGAGCAGCCGGTGGCGGCTGAAGGAGAAAGCCCAGCATCGTATCGACCAAGCATCGTGCCAAGGTCTTCGTTGGCGAGGGCGAGGGCGAGGGCGTCGCGCCGGGCGTTCGCCAGCAGCGGGGCACATTGCCGCAGCCAGTCTCCGGATAAGGACGGAGGGCGATCTAGCACTACCTGGGCACTTGTAGTCTTGGCGCGCCGATCCGAGTTCCAGCGTGTGACCTCGGCTGGAGGCGGCCATGACCAGCTGCAGCACTTCATCGCCAGCACAGCTTGGGACGACGCCCCGCTCTGGACGGTGCTGGCACGCGAGGCCGATCGGCTGGTGGGCGGGCCAGGCGCCTTTCTCGTGATCGACGACACCGCGCTGCCCAAGAAGGGCACGCTGTCGGTGGGCGTGGCCCGGCAGTATTGTGGGCAGCTGGGCAAGAAGGCCAACTGCCAGTCCCTGGTCTCGCTCACCCTGGCCCAGGGCGAGGTGCCCGTGCCGGTGGCCTTGCGCCTGTTCCTGCCGGAGGAATGGACCGGCGATCCCGCCCGCTGCGCTCAGGCCGGCGTGCCGGATACGGAGATGCAGCCACGCAGCAAGGGCGAGATCGCCCTGGCCGAGCTGGACCGGCTCCTGGCCGCGGGGGTGCGCTTTGGCGCCGTGCTGGCCGATGCGGGCTATGGCGCGAGCGCGGCGTTCCGCCAGGCGCTGTCGGAGCGCGGCCTGCTCTGGGCCGTGGGCATCCTGCGGGTGCAGAAGGTCTACGGCGCCGCCGTGCAGGTCGCGGTGCCGCCGCAGTGGCGGGGCCGCAAGCGACGTCCGGTGCCCGATGAGGAGCCGCGAGAGGCGGAGAAGGTCCTGGCCGGGCTGTCCTGGCGTCGGATCACCTGGCGACAGGGGACAAAGGGCGCGCTGACGGCTCGGTTTGCGGCCCTGCGTGTCCGGGTCGGCGATGGCGCGGTCTGGGGCAACAACCGCCACCTGCCGGGCGAGGAGGTCTGGCTGGTGGGCGAGTGGCGCTCCTCAGGCGAGCGCAAGTATCACCTCAGCAATCTCGGACCTGACACGTCACTGCGCGCGCTGGCCTCGACCATCAAGGCGCGCTGGGTGTGCGAGCAGGCGCACCAGCAGCTCAAGGGGGAGCTGGGGCTGGGCCACTTCGAGGGGCGTTCCTGGACGGGGCTGCACCGACACGCGCTGATGAGCTGCATGGCCTTCGCCTTTCTGCAGCACCTGCTCCTGGCTCAGAACCGCCGGCTGAAGCGGGGGAAAAATGTCGCCTCGTCGTCTGGGCCCGCCGCCGTCACCCAGCCTGCCGGCCGTGCGACGCGCGAGCCTTTGTCAGCTGTTCGCCCACCTCGTCGCGCCTATTCGATGTCCGCATTGCAAGCGCAGCTTCCCAACACCCCTTGAATTCAAAGTGCCCAGGTAGTGCTAGGGCCTGTTAGCTCTTGGCACTGTCCCTCAGGTCTGCTTCGGACGGGTGGGGACGCCGTCGGGCAGCGGGACCCAACGGTACTTGTTCTCGGTCCAGACCGCGACGTGGGGCGCCGGGAAGTCCGGATCGGCGAAGGCCCCGGCCGCCACTCCGATCCTGCCGGGGGCCATCTCCAACTCCCAGAACACCGTTGAGCCGCACTCCTGGCAGAAGGCGGTCTCCATGTACCGCCCGGCGTCCGAGGAGCGCCGGAACCGCTTATAGGCTCCTTCGGTCCTCACCTGCCCCCGCTCGAAGTAGGCCGACACGCCGTAGACGCTGCCGGTGCGCTTCTGGCACTGCGTGCAGTCACAGAGCACCACGCGCGGCGGCTCGCCCTCGCAGATCACCCGGAGTTGGCCGCAGGCGCAGGTGGCGGTGCGGGTCGGCATAGGCTTGCCCTCCACTATCGATCGCCAAGACACTCCTAGGCGAGCAGACGATCCCACGCCTCCTGCTCGAAGGCGTGAGACGGAAGTGCGTCAGGCCCCTTCAGAATCGCGAGTATGGGCAGTCCGATGGCGGGATTTGCACCAGTACGCTGCCAAGCGCGCTGGCGCCGCTGGTGCGCCTCCTCCGTGAACTCGGCGTGGAGCGTAGAGAAAAGCCGACCGATGAAGCGTAGGCGTCGCATGCGCTCGCGCCGTTCTTCCACATAAGGTTTAAAGGTCTTGGCCGAAAACCTACCCTCAAGCATGGCTTCGGAGACAAGGCGCACGTCGCGCAGTGTAATGCTCAGCCCCTGACCGATCGTGGGGTCGTTGTGCCCAGCCGCATCGCCAATCAGCACCACCCCCGGCGCGACCGGCTCGTCGATCCAGCTGTCGGCGTTCGGGTAGCCATGGCACGGCCCAATTGGGCGTGCCGCCGCCAGGGCTTCGCCAAACGGCAGCGATGGCACGTTGAAAGCAGCCAGGAAGTTGCGCGCCGCGTCGGGACCGGCGTAGCGCCTGCGTTCGGCGAGGGTGTGGTTGACGTACAGCCGCACTCGGCCGCCGCCCTGAGGGAAGACGTAGAGCGTGGCTCCGCTATGGGCGCCAAAGGTCTGCTCATCCTCCGGCCACGCCTCCGCGCCCTCAACCAGAAGCCCTGCCATGATGTGGTGGATCGGGTCCGTCTCAGCGTTCAAGCCAATATAGCGCGCCACCGCCGACCCGCGCCCGTCGGCGCCGACTACCAGCCGGGGCGATACCTCACGCCGGTGGCCATCATGGGTAAAGCCGACCCGCGGACGCTCGCCAGCCTCTACTGAGAGTTCAGACGCGCCGCGCAACAGCGTCGCCCCGGCCTCACAGGCCGCGGCGTCGAGCGCCTCGCATAGGCGCGGGTGGCCTACGGTCACCGCGCCAGCAATGCCTGGCAGCATCACGCTGAGGTCGGTGGCACGCGCCCTCGCTGCCTCAGGGTCAAGACCATCCCGATAGGGGACGGTGCGGACAGTGTAATGGGTGCCAGCGCGAGCCAGCACATCAAGCAGACCAAGCTTGCCCGCCTCTGCCACGCCCCAAGGCGCCAGGAACTCGCCTCGGACCCGATCGCGGTGGACCAGCGCTCGTTCTAGCACGAGCACGTCCAAGCCACCGCGGGCGAGCACCGTGGCCAGGGCGCCCCCCGCTATCCCCGCGCCGACGATCACGACATCCGGTTCGTCCGCCAAGGCGCACCTTCCTACGTCGCAGGCAACCCACAGGAGAGGGTTTACGTGGCGCCCAGTCTTTCTCAAAAAATGTACCGACGGCAACTACATTAAAGCCCGTTAGCGTATGAGCCAGTCGAGCGTGGCTGCAAGGCAGAGCACGCCGAGGAAAGATCGTGCGGTCTTCTCGGAGCGGATGGCCACGGCGTGCCACTCTTTGACCCGTGCCCACAGGTTTTGCACGAGGCGGCTGGAGTGACGAGGCACGGGTGCTAACGAAAGTGTAGGTGGTGTCCACGTACCGGCAGGTGAGCGCGGCGATTGCGTTGCGGAGACAACATGCTGGTGCCTTGGCGTCCGGGCCGCTAGTTCCGTCAGCACCGTCCCAAGGGCCTCCTTTGCACTACCGACGGGCCCTGGCGAACTCCCAGCCCGAACACACTGAGCGCTGCAATGCACGCCGGGAGCAACCCTGGACGGCCACCGTGTACATCTCACCGGAGCGTGTGCCTGACAACACTCGGATCCTGCCGTTCCCTGGGCCATATTCCTGCTGTGCGCCTTCGCGGCCTTCACGCGACCACCGCACTTGGATGACGTCCCAATCCGCCTGGATCACGTTCACCCACAGCTCGCCGTCGCTGTTGATCCAAATCCGGGAAATACATGGACGATCATGAGGGCAGGCGACGCTCGGGCTCGCCGCCGCAGGCGAAGCGATCAGCAGCGGCAAAACAAGCAGAAGGCGGTTCAACATGATGACCCCGCTGACTCCGCAAGCGACCCTCAATCGAAGGTTATGCAAGGAAATTATGCGCACGCAAGTAAAATGACACCCTCCGTTCTAGATACCGTAATCGGGTCGGCTGGTGGCGCGAGCTGCCATGACCGGTTGTTCTTCCAGGCGGCCCCAAGTGGGCCGCAGCGAAGGGAGGCACCGAGATGACCCACTATGCCGGGATCGACGTCTCACTGGAGACGAGCAGCATCTGCATCGTTGACGGCTCTGGCGCCGTGCTCCGCGAACTGAAGGCCGAAAGCGAGCCGGATGAACTGGCGGCGGCCCTGACGGGCACGGGGCTGGAGTTCGCCCGTGTTGGCCTCGAGGCGGGGCCGATGTCGCAGTGGCTTCATGCCGGGCTCAAGGCCGCAGGGTTGCCGGTGGTTTTGCTCGAGACACGGCAGCTGCGGGCGGCGACGAAGGCCATGCCGACCAAGACCGACCGGACCGATGCGCGTGCCATCGCCCAGATGGTCCGGACCGGTTGGTTCCGGGCCGTGCATGTGAAGTCCGAACTCTCCCAGGAGCTTCGGGCGCTGCTCACTGCGCGCAAGCTGCTCGTGGGCAAGCTGAGGGACATCGACAACGGCGTCCGTGGCCTGCTGCGCGGCTTTGGCCTGAAGGTCGGCCCCGTCGGTGACCGCGCCTTTCCCAGCCGTGTCCGCGAGCTGGCAGCGGAGCGCGAGAGCCTGGCCGCCGTGATCGAGCCCCTGCTGCGGGTGCGCGAGGTGCTGCTGTCCGAGCGGGAGCGCCTGCACGGTCTGGTTGTCCGCGCCACACGCGACGATGCGGTCTGCCGCAGGCTCATGACCGTGCCTGGCGTGGGCCCGGTCACCGCGCTCACTTTCTGCTCGGCGGTGGATGACCCCGCCCGGTTCAGCCGATCGCGTGTTATTGGCGCCCACTTCGGCCTTACGCCAAGGCGCTACCAGTCCGGCGAGACTGATCGTGTGGGACACATCAGCAAGCAGGGCGATGGTCTGGCGCGCCAGGCGCTCTACGAGGCTGCGAACGTCTTGCTGACCCGAACAAGCCGCTGGTCGTCACTCAAGGCGTGGGGCATGGCGATCGCGAGGCGTTCGGGCATGCGCCGCGCCAAGGTGGCGGTGGCTCGTAAGCTCGCCGTCGTGCTGCTGAGCCTGTGGCGCGACGGTACCGAGTTCCGCTGGGGCAAGGAGGTGGCCGTGGCGTAGTCGCCCTCACCTCTGACCCAAGCGTCCGACGTCCCGTTGTGGGGACGCGGCAGGGCGAGACCGCAACGGACCCGGTGCCGGCATCCGCCGAACCCGCTTACTAGATTGGTCTGCCCCGCCTGCCTGGCCGTAGCCTGTGGCGGCTCCACGCCGACCACGAACAGAAGCGAGGAACCCGCGACGTGACCACCACGCCGGTCATTGACCGACCCGATTACAGAAGGGTCCGTTAGCGCCTGAACCTGAGGCGCGTCGTGGCGTTGCGCTTGTTCCGCGAAGGCAAGCCGGGGCTTTCCGACAAATGCTGGGCGATCTTGAAGCCTCTAATTGAAGCCTGTCGCTCGCAGGTCAAGGCGCGGCCGTATCGCTTTCGGATACGGCCGTCACGTTTCCATTGACAATGCTTCTGCACCGGCTCCGAAGTGAAGGGGCCGGACCGCCGGCCCTTCGGCGCTCCTGGCGGTGAGGAGGATGCCATGAAGGATCTCGGTCGTCGGTTCGCCGTCTCCTTTGCTGCCATCACGGTCGCGGGCTTGGCCTGCAACGAAACGGCGTCCGCTCAAAGTGCCTCACCGTCGCCCGAGCCGGTGCGCCTGCTTGTCGGCTTTGCTCAGGGCAGCAATTCGGATGTCGTCGCCCGCTTGTTGGCGGCAGCCATGGCGCCTCGGCTTGGACGCCCGGTCGTCGTCGAGAACCGCGTCGGCGGATCGGGCAACGCGATGGCCGAGGCGGTGGCCCGGGCCGCCCCGGACGGCTCCACGATCGGGCTCCTCGCCCCGTCCTTTCCGGTTGCACGCCACGTGGCGCGAAACCTGCCCTTCGACCCACAGGCCGACTTCACGCCGATCAGCCTGACCGCCACGGCGCCGGTGCTCGTGCTGGTCAGTCCAGACCTGCCGGCGCGGGACCTCCGCGAACTCGGGGAGGTGCTGAGGAGCCGGCCCGTCGTGTGCGCCACACTGGGCGAGGGCACATTCCTGCACCTGTCGCTCGTGCTGCTGACCCGGGCGCTCGGCAGCGAATGCCGCCCCGACCACAATCCGAACCCGAGCGCCGTGATCGCGGGATTGGAGGCGGGCCGGGTCCAACTCTATTTCAGCGCTGCGGCCGCGGCGCTGCCGGCTGTCCGTGCCGGCCGTGCCCGGGCGATCGCGGTCGCCTCAACTCAGCGGATCGCAGCCGCGCCGGACATCCCGACGGTGGCGGAGACAGTGCCCGGCTTTGAGGTCGAGGCATGGTACGGCGTCGCCGGACCCAGTGGCCTGCCGTCGGAGGTGCTGGACCGTCTTCAGCGAGTGGCAATGGAGGCGACACGCGATCCAGCGGTGGCAGGGCGGCTGCGCGAGGTGGGCGCCGAGCCGGTGGGGTCCACCGGCTCGGAGTTCGCGGTGCGGCTTCGGGCCGAGGACACGAAGTGGGCCGAGGCCGCCCAGGCAGCAGGGCTAAGGCCCGCTGGCCTCTGAACTTCGGCGGTTGTGCCGGTGGGCTTGCTTCGGGGCGGTGAGTGGGTGCCGACCGACGCGCTGGGCAGCGTCGATCGCCTGTTCCGATCAAGCTTACCCCAGCCGCCGTCTCGTGAAGAACTCGTGGACACAGTTGAAGGAATGGCGTGCCGCCGTGTCCCTCCACGCGAAAACTGCCCGATCCTTGGCTGGCATGCTCTGCCTCGCCGCTCTGGGCAAGTTCAGACGCTAACGGGCCTTAATACCAAGCTGACTATGGACTGACCTGTTGAGCCCACTCGAAATCGGTCAGCGCCTGGATGCGGCCGGTTTCGCCAATGAGCTTGTCCCAAGCCTTGCAGCAGGCATCGACGATGGCGTGCGAGCCGCTGAACAGCCGGCCCGATAGGTAGCGGTCCCGCAGGTACTGCCAGACCTTTTCATGGCGTTCAGCTCGGGCGAGGGGGGTGGCAGGTGGACCAAGCTGATGTTCTGCGGCACGCGCAGGTCGTTGGCAATGTGCCAACCGTCATTGTCGATCAACATCGCCGCATGGGTGCCGGCCGGCAGCTGCGCAGCGACATCCTCGAGCAGCAGGTTCATCGCTGCGACCGAGACATGGGTCAGCACGATCGCCGCGCCGGTGTCGCGGGTCGGGCAGACCGCGCCAAGGATGTAGGCCGAGCGGGGGCGCTGGTCCTTGAACATCCGCGGCCGCATGCCGCGCCCGAACCAGCGGCGGACCATCCGCCCCTTCTGCCCTACCCTGGCCTCGTCCTGGAACCAGACCTCGATCCGCTCGGCCTCGGGGTGGTCGGCCGCGACCTGGGCGAGGGCTTGCGCGAAGCCCCCTTTTTAAACCGCTCCTGGGCGGCGCGGTCGGTCTCGGCATGCTGCGGTCATGGCGTTTGCCAGGACAAGCCGAGGCTGTGCATCAGCTTGCCCATCCCGGTCTCGCTGTAGATCACGCCGAAGCGCTCCTGCACGATCCGGCAGAGGTCGATCAGCCGCCAGGTCGAGACGCCGTCCGCCTCGGGATCTGGCCCTTGCAGCACGATGGCCTTCAGCGTCGCCTGCTGGCCCTCCGTCAGCCGGCAAGGGCGACCATCGCCCCAATGGTCCGACAGCCCTGCTGGCCCGCCGCGGTTATAGCGGATCACCCAGTCGCGTAGCGTCTGCCGGTCCATCCCCGCGATCCGCGCCGCCGCCTCCCGGCTCAGCCCCTC
Organism: Sabulicella rubraurantiaca; assembly: GCF_017355885.1. Lineage (GTDB taxonomy): Bacteria > Pseudomonadota > Alphaproteobacteria > Acetobacterales > Acetobacteraceae > Roseococcus > Roseococcus rubraurantiacus. The sequence continues at coordinate 126,456 of NZ_JAFEUU010000008.1, read as the reverse complement.
AAGGGCCGCCGCAATCGCCAGCAGGCGTCGCGCCACCCGCAGATCGCGCTCCACCTTCGCCAGTCGACGCAACTCGCCAGATGACACGTTTTCTCAAATCATCAGCGCCGGCATGATCGATCCCCAGATGTCATGCCAGCCGATGAATCACGTCCAACCGTGTCGGCTCAAGCCCCACGAGTCAGACCTTCAGGCGCTCGGTATAAGGTTTCGTCCGGGAAGACGGGGCAGGGGAAGGAGCGGCCATGCTTTCTTGTAACTTGGGAGAAGGATGGACGTCACGCGGCATCCACCAGCCTTGAAGCTGAGGCATCATCTGGCCTCAGGGGGATCAAGATGGCTCATTTGCTGGTGCGGGACGTCTGCGAGGAGATGGTCAGGCGCCTTGAAGATCGTGCGGCTGCCTATGGACGGTCGGCGGAGGAGGAACACCGCACCATCCTGGAACAGGCGCTGAGGCTAGTGTCGAAGCCGCCTGCGGTCGTGGCTCAGCGCTTCCAGAGGGAGACCGCAGAGAGCGGGCCGGGGAGCACAGGTCTGATCCCGGAGCAGCGGGAGCACCGCGGCGAGCTTCCTGAGCAGGAGAGGGTGACGAGCCGACGAGATGGCTGGATCCCTGACCCGCCACAGGGACGGGTGAGGCTTTGCTGACCGGCTAAAGCGTAAAAGCCAACGCTCAAGCCCGCCGCCAGTCGAGAAGGCCCCAGCGCCCAGCTTCGGTGGCGCCGCACCTAAAGCATCCATCATAGGATCTACTCCCTGCAACGAGGGGAACAGGTCTCAAACTGCAGCATTGACCGGGTCGGACGGCGTCTGCTGTGACGCCGCCCACTCCCCTCACGTGCAGCCCAGGCGGCGCCGGGCTCCCCACCGTAGGGCAGAAGGCCAGCCCACCCACGCCAGCGATGACGGGTATCGCTGACGTTTGGCAAAGGCGAAGGGACTCTTGCTTCTCAAGGGGCTACGCGAACGACGGCAATCTCGCGCGCATTTCTGGATCAGCACACCCCGAAGCGGGAAGCAACGCCAGGGAGGGGAAGGGGCCGCGACCTCCGTCCGATGCGCAGCTGCGCTTTGCGGAGAAGATCAGGCGAGATTGGCGAGCCCATCCCGGATGACGCCCGCTCCTCGTCGCGCGCCCTCTGGGCTTGGATCGAAAAGTAATTGCCGAAGCAGCCCCGAAAAGCCAGCTTGGCGCCGAAGGGAATGCGAGAGGGAAAGGCGTGTGATCGGCGGGCAAGACGTCTGCTCGGCCTGCGCCCAAGGCAGCGTCCCGCTCACCGGCCAGGGGCGGGCCGCGACCGTCCGATGCCACGCCGCTGAAATTTCCCTTCGGCAACAAGGACCGTGCCAATGCCGTGGGCGCGAAATATGCGGCTGGTGGCTGGTTCGCGCCGGCCGGGGTTGATCTTGCACAATTCCGCGGGGCGGGCTGACTCTAAAAAGAAAACCAGGGTCAGGCATCGCGGACCGGGCAAAAGTCGAGCCGCGGGGGAGACCAAGTCACGTTGCTCCGGGTCGGTCCCGACGGGGAAAAAGGCAAAAGACCGGGCTGGCCAGACCGGCACCACGCGAGCACTCTACGACAAGCAGCCACATTGTTGCTACCGCTGCTGGTAGGAGGCTGCGCCCACGACGGTTCTGACGGAGAAACCCGGTATGGCGACAACATTGCGCAAGCGATGGCTTCTGGCACTAGGCCTGCTCGCGGGGTTCGCCCCCGCATCGCCGCAGGCCCAGACAGTGACCGCGGTATTGGAAGCCGAGATCGTCACCCTCGACCCGCATTTCACGCCGGCCTACATCACGCGCACCTTCGGCTACATGGTCTTTGACACGCTATTTGCAATGAACGCGGCGGGCGAGGTCAAGCCGCAGATGGTGGACAGCTGGACGCGTTCCGATGACGGCTTGACTTGGACCTTCACGCTGCGGGACGGCCTGAAGTGGCATGACGGGACAGACGTGGCGGCGACGGACATCGTGGCCTCGCTTCGGCGCTGGTTCACACGCAGCGTGCTGGGCGGACGGCTGGGCCGGGCCACTGCGTCGTTGGAGGCGCGCGACACAAAGACCTTCGTGCTGACGCTGGGCCAGCCCTTTGGTCTTGTGCTCGAAACCCTGGGCACGACCTCATCGCCCGGGCCGTTCATGATGCCTGCGCGCCTTGCTCAGACACCGGGGACGGAACGGATCACCGAGATCATCGGTTCGGGCCCCTTCGTCTTCCGGCGAGAGGACCATCGCCCCGGCGATCGCATGTTGCTGCGGCGGAATGCCGCCTATGTGCCGCGGAACGAGCCCGCCGATCACTTGGCTGGTGGGAAGGTGGTACGGATCGAAGCGCTCGACATCCGCGTTGTGCCGGATGGCACGACTGCAGTTTCTGCCATGCGCAGGGGCGAGATCGACTACATTCAGTATGCGCCCTTTGATATGCTCTCCGCGTTGGAACGCGATCGGCGCATCTCGTTGGTGAATTTCCATGGGCTCGAGCAGTTCACCGGCCACTACCGCACCAACGCGGCTTCAGGACCTTTCGCAGATCCGGCGATCCGGCGTGTGCTGCTCTCGCTGGTGGACCAGTCGGAAGTGATGGCAGGGCTCGGCCTTTCCGGCCGCTACTCTCAGACCTGCAATGCCTTCTTCATTTGCGGCTCGCCCTATGAAAGCGACGTGGGCACCGAGCCGATGCGTAGACCGTCTGTCGAGGCCGCGCAGGCAGCCTTGCGTCAAACCAGTTACAACGGCGAGCCCGTCGTCGTGCTGGTCGCAAGCGACCTGGAGGCACCAAAAGTCTCCTCCGAGATCCTTGCCGATCGCCTGCGGCGCGCAGGATTTACCGTCGACCTGCAAGTGATGGATTGGGCCTCGGTGCTTGCGCGCCGCACTCGGCGTGATGGATGGTCGGTCTTCGGAGTCCATGCGCTCGGCGTCGACCTGCACAACCCGCTGACCAACTCGATCATCGGCCCCAACTGCACGGACTCGAACACCGGCGGCTTTCATTGCGAACGAGCGCTGCCCCCCCTGTTCGACGCATTCGCCGCGGCTTCAACCCAAGGCGAGAGGCAGCGCATCGCCGCGCAGATCCAAGAGGTCGTCTATGGCCAGGGCATAGCCGTTCCCTGGGGCCAGTTCGCTCAGCCCGCCGCCCATCGGGTGCAGTTGCGGAACCTGATCCCCTCGGCGATTCCTCTCTTCTGGAACGTGGAGAAGCGGTAGCCGGCATGTATGACGTGATCGTGGTGGGCGCCGGTTCCGCCGGCGCCCCGCTAGCCGCACGACTGTCCGAGGACTCGTCGCGTCGCGTGCTGCTGCTGGAAGCCGGACGCGACTGGCGTTCGGCCGAGGCTCCGCACGCACTCCGCAGCGCCAACATCATCCCCTTCATGCACCAGCCTTCGCACCAGGCGGAGTGGCAATGGCCCGGGCTGATGACCCGTCGGACCAAAGCGCAGGAGCCGAAATTCTACTGGCGCGGAAAGACCATGGGGGGCAGCTCCACGGTCAACGCCCAGATCGCCATCCGCGGCGTGCCACAGGCCTTCGACGCCTGGGCCGAGGCCGGTTGCGAGGGCTGGGCGGCGGTCGATGTGTTGCCCCTGTTTGACGCCATAGAGGACGATCCTGAAACGGCCGCAGGACCCGGCATCCGCCAAGGCGGACCTCTGCCCGTCTATAGGGCACCACCCGGAGAATGGGGCTCGGTGGACCGCGCGCTGCGCGACGCAGCGCTGGCGGAAGGTTATCCCTGGAAGGCTGATCTCAACGCGCCCGAAGGCGAGGGCGTCTCCTGCTACCCGATTAATCTGCGCAACGGGCAGCGCATCACGACCAATGACGGCTATCTGGAACCGGCGCGAGGTCGCGAGAACCTAACCATCCGCGGCGAGGCCATGGTCGACCGCGTGCTGTTCGATGGGACGCGCGCGTGTGGGGTGCGGGTGCGCTTTGGAAAGGGAGCGTGGGAGGAGATCGCGGCGCACGAGGTTGTGCTCTCCGCTGGCGCGATTCACAGCCCGACCATTCTGCTGCGATCGGGCATCGGCCCGGCTTCGGAACTCGCCGCTCTAGGCATCCCGGTGTTGTGTGATCTGCCAGCGGTCGGGCGCAACCTGATGGACCACCCCATCTTGCGGGCGACGATCGCGCTGAAGGCTGAGCATATCGCGCGCGGACGCGATGCCCGCCACACCAATTGCTGCATGACCTACAGCAGTGGCCTCGGGGGCGGTGGTGAGCGCGACATGATCATGATCGCCTTCAACCACCGCGGTATCACAGCGGATGACTCGCCCTCCGCCTCCGGCGCGATCGGAGTATCGCTCTACGATGCCTTTTCGCGCGGCTCGCTGCAGCTGGCTTCATCCGATCCGGATGCAAATCCGGTGGTGGAGGAGAACATGCTTGATCACCCTGGCGATCTGCTGCGGATGCGCGACGGAATCAGGCGTCTTGCCCGTATCGCAGCGCGTGAGGCTGTGACCGGCATCTCCGAAAGGGTCACTTTTGGCGAAACTGAACTCAGCCTTACCGAAGCGGCCGCGATGCCGGATGGTGAGCTGAACGCGCTGATGCTGGAACAGGCGGGTGACATCCAGCACGCTGCGGGCACCTGCAGAATGACGGCGCATGAAATTCCGCACGGCGTCGTCGATCCCGACCTACGCGTGCGTGGAGTGCGCGGGCTGCGCGTGGCGGACGCTTCCATCATGCCCACCGATTGCCGCGCGAACCTCCACTTCACCTGCGTGATGATTGGCGAGAACCTCGCAAGGCGGATGCGCCAACCATAGGCATTCGATCGCCCCGAATCACCAGTCCGCGCAATCAATCCTCAGGCGAGGACGGACGAGTTCGGATCTGCGCAAAGGAACGTGCTGCGAGAAGCATCTGACACGAGACAGGGTTGACCCACTTCAGCAGGCGGCATGACATCCATCGAATGTCCTTCCGCCTGCTATCGTCTCATTGGGTAACAGCGAGTGGCTGGGCGCCACCGGATGGTTACGCAGGGCCCGGTGGAACTCCTCGTTCAATAAAACTCGGTCCTGCCAGAGCGAGGGCTGGTCCCTGGCGTACCCGAAGACGGGCTGCAGCCGGACCCGCAGCGTCGCCCCTATCGACAAGAATCAGCCGATGTGATGACGCAGGAGGGAATGCAGGGAGAACACATCCCCCGCGCAGGACATCGCGTCCCTGCCTCGCTCCGGCTGCCGCGCCGCTCAGGGTGAGCCACTTGGGCGGCCTGTCTATTGAATGGGTCCAAGACGCTGCACGACGCGCACCCCGCGTGCCGTGTCCTCGTCATAGAAGCGCTGGAACGTCTCCCCGTCCCTGAAATCCAAGGTGTTGCCGCTGGCGGCCATGGCACGCTGGAATTCGGCTGCCTCCGTGACCGAGCGCGCAGCCATGCGCAGGCGATCGACAACAGATGTCGGCGTGCCGCGCGGCGCGAACAGCCCCACCCAGATGTAGAACTCCACACCCTCGAAGCCACGCTCGATAAAGGTCGGCACACCCTCGAAGCTTGGCAGCCGGCTTCTGCCCCAGACCGCCAGTGCTCGCGCGCGCCCATCGCGTACAAGGGGCGCCGCAGCGGACGGCGTCGCAGCCATACACTGCACCTGCCCGCCGAGGAGTGCTGCCGTGGCCGGTCCGCCGCCTTGGAACGGGACGTGGAGCATATCGAGCCCAGCCGCTTGGGACAGCATGACCACCGAGACGTGCAGTGCTGAGTAGTTACCCGCCGACGAGTAGGCGACGGCGCCCGGTCGTCGCCGAACGTCCTCGACGAACTCCTCGACCGTGCGGATCGGGCTCGATGCAGGGACGATCAGCACAGTCGGATCGAGTGAAAACAAGGCGATCGGCTGGAGCTGGTCGGGCGAATATGCCGGTTCGCGCCCGTTCACCCGCGCCGCTTCCGGCACCAGAGTCATGAAGGATAGACCCATGAGCAGCGTATGGCCGTCTGGGGCCGCGCGTGCGACGAACGAGTTGCCCACCTCACCGGACGCACCAGGACGATTGGAGACTGGCACCGGAACCCCAAGGTCGCGTTCAAGCGCTGGCGCGGCGAGGCGCGCGACGACATCTGCCTGCCCGCCTGGCGGAAACGCGACGACGAGGGAAATCGGGCGCGACGGATAGGACTGCTGGGCCGTGGCGGCTGCGGGTGCGGACAGCGCGGATGCCGCTACGAGGAGTACTCGACGCTTCATGGTTCTTCCTCCCATATGATGTCGCCCGGCCTCGGCCTAGGCAGGGTTGGTCAGGCGAAAGCGAAGGCTGGCCCATCGCGCCGGACGCGCAGGATGCGTGGCGCGTAGAAGTGAATGGCGCCGATCCCGAAACCCTCGTCGGCGCAGCGTTCCAGCAGAGCATGGCGGGTCGCCGCGGCCTTTGCAGGATCTTGGCAAAAGCGGGTGTTCAGTTCAGGGGCGAACACCTGCAGGCAATGGTGCATCGGGTCGCCGCCCAAGAACACTCCGCCGCCTTTGCCATCCGAAACCTCGATGACGGTCATTCCGGGCGAATGGCCGGGGGCCGGGAGCACCCTCAGGCCCGGCGCGATTTGAAACGACGGCTCCACGAGATCTGCGAGGCCTGCCGCGAGCACGGGCGCGACGCTGTCCTCGAACGCTCCAGCGTTCCACGGCGGCATGATGCCTGGGCCGGCTTCGGCCTCGAGCCGTGGCATGATGTAGCGAGCATTCGGGAAAGTCGGCACCCAGTTGCCTTTGCGCTGCACCGTGTTCCAGCCGACGTGGTCGTGGTGGAGGTGGGTGTTCACCACATGGGTCACGTCGCTGGGGTGGACGCCCACGGATACGAGGCGCTGCAGCCAATCAGTGCTCAGCATGTGAAAAATCGGGAAATTGGGGCGGTTCTTGCCGTTGCCGGAGCCAGTATCGATCAGCATCACCACGCCCTCGCCGCGCACGAGCCAAGTGTGCACGCTCGTCACGAGCTTGCCGCTGGTGGCATCGAATGCAGCAGCCGGGGTCCGAGCAATGAGACTGGCGGCGGCCTCGGGCGCAAGGGCAGGGAACATCTCCCACGGTAGCATGCGGGGGCCGCCGAACTCCGGTACAACATCGAGCCGGAACTGGCCGCAGTACAGTCCGCGGTCCTGGTCTTGCGCCGCATCCATCGGCTTTCCTCCCAGTGGATCGTTGTTGGGCGTTCCTGGACAAGTCGCGACAACGCGCTTGAGCCGGTAGCCTGATTGCAGGAAAGCCGGATATTCGCCAATCGAATAGGCGGCCGCCGTTGGTTTCGCTGGATAGACTCAGATTGATGCGCCTCTTGGTCCGCATCGCGGAGGCAGGGTCGCTCTCGGGTGTGGCGCGGTCGCCCAGGTTATCGCAGCGACAAGGACGCGTGGCGTCGGGGCAGCCATACCCCGAAGATCGAGCCCTGAGCCGAAACCCGCTTCGCGACCGATCTGCAGGGCGGCCGTATTGTGCAAGCAGCGACCTGATACCCCCATCATTGGGTTCCGCCCCGCGCTCAACACCACCCTTGGCGTGTCGGCCGCGGCCGCTATAGGGCCGCGCCAAGCCTCCGGTGGACCGCGTCTGCGCCACGTCACGGCCTTCCCGGTCGCGCACCACAGCCAGCAGCCGCCGGTATCGGTCTCGGGCGCGAGGCTCGATTGTCACACCCCGCGCTACCAGCACCGCCAGCCGGTCCTGGGCTGCCGCTGCCGAACGCGCCACGCGGGGGCAGGCCCCTCGCATCTCCGGCACGCGGGGATCTCTCGCTCTGACCGAGGACGCCGCTTGATGGCGCTCGCACACAACTTCTCGTCGCGCATGCATTACAGTGTTCCGGTCTGCGTTGTGGAGCACCCGCCCATTACAAGCTATCTCGAGGATACGGCGGCCGCCCGGCCGCCACGCTTGCCCGCCGTGTCAGATGGCACCATCCTTCAGCGCACCAACGAAGGAGCATCCCGATGCGCCGCCGGCCGATGCTAGCCAGCCTGACCGCACCATTGCCCTTCTTCCTCCCCTCCCTCGGTCGAGCCCAGTCCTCTGGCAGCAGGACCTTGCGAGCCACAACCCTGCGGGTGGTGCCGGAGACGCTTACCAACATTTTCGATCCGCATTTCACGACCTCCTTCACCACGCGGGACTTCGCCTACCTCGTTTACGACACGCTCTTTGCGGTGAACGACAAATGGGAGCCGCGGCCCCAGATGGTGGAGACCTGGGAGCGCTCCCCGGACGGGCGGGACTGGCGATTCACGCTGCGAGACGGCCTCGCCTTCCACGACGGCAGCCCTGTCACCTCCGAGGACGTTGTCGCCAGCCTGCGCCGCTGGGGCGCGCGCGACGCGCTCGGCGGAATGCTCCTTCGCGCGGCAAAGGCGCTCGAGCCGCTGGATGCGGCCACTTTTCGACTGCGCCTTTCCCAGCCCTTCGGCTTGGTCCTGCAGGCGTTGGCGAAGCCCGGTGCCATGGTGCCAATGATCATGCCGAAGCGCCTGGCCGAAACCCCGCCCAGCCGTCCCGTGACGGAGCCCATCGGCTCCGGGCCATACCGCTTCCTGGCGACTGAGTACCGGCCAGGCGATCGCATTGTGCTGGTGAGGAACGAGGCGTACCGCCCGCGGTCAGAGCCCTCCGTCTGGGCTTCGGGTGGCAAGCGTCCGACGTTCGAGCGGATGGAACTGATCTCCATGCCCGACGTCTCGAGCCAGGTGAGCGCCCTGCTGACCGGAGAGGTGGACTACCTAGAGCGCCTGCCCGCCGATGTCCTGCCCATCCTGGAGCGGAACCGGACGGTGCGCGTGCAGGTCGTCTCGCCTTACGGCTATCAGGGAATCCTGCGCTTCAACCACAGCCAGCCCCCCTTCGACGATGTGCGGGTGCGACGTGCGGTGATGACCGCGGTGAACCAGGCCGAATACCTCCCTGGCGTCGCCGGCCGAGCGGAGTATGGCCGCATCTGCACATCCATGTACGGCTGCGGGACGCCATATGAGACCAATGTCGGGATGCCCTCCGCACCCGACCTTGAAGCAGCGCGCCGCGCCTTACGGGAAACCGGCGCTGATTTGTCCCGGCCCATCGTTATTCTACATCCCGCCGATGCGCCTGGTATCGCCGCGCTCGGCCTTGTCACCCAGGATCTGCTCACGAGGCTTGGCTTCAACGTCGACCTGCAGGCTATGGACCTGAACACATTCTTTGCCCGACGCGCACGGCCGGAGGGCTGGAACGTCTTCCACACCACCAACACCGTGCCCGACATGCAGACACCGGTGCAGAACGTGTACATGGAGGCGGCCGGCCCGCCATCAGGCTTTGCGGGCTGGCCGAAGGACGAGGCGGTGCAGGCAGGCCGCGTCGAGTTCGCAGCTGCCTCGGAGGAGGCTGCGCGCAGACGGATCGCGGATGAAGTGCACCGGCATGCAGCGGAGGCTGGCTTCTACATGCCGCTCGGCCAGTTCGTCGCCGCCTCCGCATGGCGTGCGGAACTCTCCGACGTACCGACGGGGCCGGCCATGTTCCTCTGGAACATCAGGCGTGAGCGATGAGAGCTATGCTCTCCCTTTCCGACTACCTGGACCTTGTCCCGAAGGTGGAGCTGCACTGCCACATCGCTGGCGCCGTGCGCGCGACGACGCTCGTGGAGATGGCCACTGCGAACGGTGTGCATCTGCCACGCCCGGCCGAGACCCTCTACCGGTGGCAGGACTTCTACGGCTTCCTTGAGGTGCTGCGCCTCGGCGCATTGGCCGTTAAGCGGCGCGAGGACTTCTCGCGCATCGCATACGAATGCGTCGAGGACATGCACCGCCATGGAAATGTCCGACACGTCGAGATCTTCTTCAATCCGCACTACTACACACCTAACGGCGCGACTTACCCGCTAGTGGTGGATGGCCTGGCGGAGGGGCTGGAACACGCGGAGCGCGATTTTGGCGTTTCGTCGCTGATGATCGCCTGCATAGACCGCTCCGTCTGCCTGCCGTCCGAGGCGCTGCAAATGCTGGACTGGATGGCCGAGTACCCGCACCCACGCGTGGTGGGCATTGGCCTCGACGGCGCGGAGCGCGCCGGCCCGCCGCTCGTCTGGCTCGAGGCCTGGCGCCGCGCAGGCCGCGCCGGCTATCGCCGGACCGCCCACGTCTGCGAGGACAACCAGACCCTGTTCGAAGGTCCGCCGCAGCACATCACCCATTGCCGCGACGCGCTGGGCTGCGACCGCCTAGACCACGGCTACAATATGCTCGCTGATCCCGATATCACTGCCCGCATGGCGCGGGACGGCACGCCTTTCACCATGGCCTGCTGGTCCTCCATTCCGCCCAACCGGGCGCCTCGGCGCGACCGCATCCAACGTATGTTCTCGGCTGGACTGAACATCGTGCTTGGCACTGATGACCCCACTATGTTCGAGACAAACATGGGCCATTGCTGGCGCACCGTCTTTCAGCACACCGGCTGGGGCGTGGCAGAGGCACGGCAGCTGAGCTTGGCTGGGGTACAGGCAAGCTGGCTACCCGAGGAACAGAGGTCGGCACTGCATGCGGAGTTCACTGAAGCGCTGGACAGATTGGGAGCAGCACTAGACCCAAATGATCGAACGCTGGATCTCTCTGTGGAGCGGTCACGGGCGCCGATGCCGCGGGATGCTGGCCGCTGACCTCTTTCGGTGAGCCACGCCACCTTAGCCTCCACGATGGCCCTGGCACGGTAAGCTACGAAGCTTGGATCATTCGATTTTTCGGCCAACGGCGCAAAGGGGCTTGCCAGCGCACGACGCAGCAAGATGTCGCGCTCGCTCTTTGGTCATCCTTTCGAAACAGCGGTGATCGATCCTCAGCGCGGCCGCACTGTCCAGGACGCGGCTTAACGGCCACCCCCGGACCTGTGCCAGTCAGTCAACACCATCCTTGGCGTCGGCCGCGGCCGTAGTAGGGCCGAGCCAGTCCTTCGGTGATCAGCGTCTGCGCAACGTCTCGGCCTTCCCGGTCGCGCACCACGGCCAACAGCCGCCGGTATCGGTCGCGGCCCCGAGGCTCAATCTCCACACCCTGCGCGACCAGAACTGCCAGCCGGTTCCTGGCCACCTGAGCCAAGCGCACCTCGCGGGGGCATTGCCCACGCATCTCCGGCGCGTCGAGACCGATCAAACGAATGCGTTCGGCCCCGCAGCGAAGCGTATCACCGTCGCTCGCCTGACAACGCAGACCTCGGGCGCCTGCTGGAGCCGTTCCGAGGAGGAGGACAGCGGTGAAGGCAACGAAGAGGTGAACTCCGCGCCGCCAAAAGCCCGAAGCTTTACCCATGAGGAAAATATGCATCAAACGAGAGTTCATTGCCCTTGGCGCGCTGGCCATATGGCATGTGTGTGATTGCCGCGTGCCGCGGTGGCTGACTACCATTGCGTGACCGGCGCCCGCAGACGTCCGGCCCGCAGCGGAGGACGTGCGCCAATGCCCAGATTTTCTCTCTTCGCGGGGTTGGCCGCCCTGCTAACGGCCCTTGGTCTCGGTACACCAGCCTGGAGCCAGATGCCCGCCCCAACGCCTGTCCAGTCGCCGACAGGGGCGCCGGCCTCCGATGCGGGGCCGCTGACCATCGCCCGGCAGGGATCGTTTTTCGTCGGCGGGCGGACACTGCGCTCGGACACGCTATCCACCGTACCCGCTTATGCTGCCAGCGGCACCATCACCGTGGACCAAGTTTACGTCCGCTTCCAGGAGCCGGTGGACATGGCGGGCCGCCGACCGCTGGTGCTCGTCCATGGCTGCTGCCTGACCGGCAAGACCTGGGAAACCACACCCGATGGCCGTATGGGCTGGGACGAGTTCCTGTTGCGCCGCGGCCACCCGATCTATGTCGTGGACCAAGCTTGGCGCGGTCGCTCGGCGGCGCACCCCACCACGATCAACGCCGTGCGCACTGGTCGTGCCGCAGCGGACACCCTGCCGACCGTCTTCGCCGCAGGGCAGGAGGACGCATGGACGATCTTCCGCTTCGGCCCGCGCCATTCAGACACCTTCCCAGGCCTGCTGTTCCCGACGGAGGCACTGGAGGAATTCTGGAAGCAGATGGTGCCCGACTGGAACCTGGCGGTGCCGACACCGCACCCCTCTGTGGTCGGACTTTCGGAGTTGGCGCGGCGGCTGGACGGGGCAGTGCTGATCAGCCACTCGCAGTCCGGGATACATCCCTTCCAGGCTGCGGCGATGCGACGCGAAGGGATTGCGGGGATCGTCTCAATTGAGCCCGGAGCCTGCCCGGCGGCGGACGGGGACATGACCCCTTATGCTGGCCTGCCGGTGCTGGTGCTGTGGGGCGACTTCGTCGAGGAATCGTCGCGCTGGGCACCCCGCCTGAGCGCATGCCGCGACTTCGCCCGCGCCGCCAACGCCCAGGGCGGCAAGGTCGAGATCGCGGTGCTGCCGGAGATGGGGATCCGCGGCAACTCGCACATGTTGATGCAGGACCGGAATTCGCTGGAGTTGGCTGGCTGGCTGGCCGACTGGATCGCGCGCTCGGTTGGGCCACGCGGCTGACGGCATGACAGCGCACCGCGCGTCGGTCCTGGGTGCAGTCCGTCCGTAGGCGGGCGACACCTGCACGCAAAGCAGCCCCTGCGTCGGGCCTCGCGGAGGCACTTGCTCCTTCACCCAATCGGGCCGGAAGCAGGACCTGCCACGCTGACCTGCGAGCCGCTCCTGCGCACACGCTGCTTTGACACGGGGGCGTGGTCTTTCGAGACGGTGGCCGGCCTGAAAGTCGGGATCGTCTCCAACTCCTCCGCCATCTGCGGCGCCAGCGTGGCGAGGTCGTAGACCGCTTGCACGCGCAGCCAGACATGCGGGTCCATGCCGGTCAGCTTGCCGAGCCGCAGCGCCATCGCCGGCGAGATGGCGATGCGCCCGTTCCTCAGCTTGTAGAGCAGCTGATAGGACAGGCCCATCATCGCCGCGGCCTGGGGCAGGGTCAGGCCAAGCGGCGGCAGCACATCCTCCACCCTGGATGGCGTCGCTCCTCCATCTCAGGAGGCGAGGGGGGCCCAGCCGGGCAGGAAGTCGGCGCGCTGCAGCGGGCTGAGGATCACCGCGCGTTCGACTGTGGTGCTCCCATCAGGACCGAAGTGGGTCACGCTGCCGATGGCGAAGTCTTCGTAGATCGCGCTCGCGCCGCCAAACAGCCATTCGCGATGCACCGCACCCACATCCTCAGGGATCTCGGCACGTCCGATCAGACGCCGGTGCCCGTCCTCGTCCACGTAGAACTTCATCAGTCCCTCCGCATGACCTGGGAGGGGTAGCAGAGGTGACCGGGCGCAACATCCGTGCGACCTCGCATCATCGGCGCTTCAAGCGCCACCCCTCAGCTTCCAGACCGCTCGAACCCGGACAACAGCGCTTCGGTCACACCTTCGCGCGTCACTCCATCCCCTTGACCAGGATGATGGGCGGCCGCTCGGGACGTCAGAGAGCGTGGGAAGAGAAGCGAAGGTGCGTCCCAATCGCTGCCTGTCCACAAGGCGGCTGATCTCGAACGATCCTGGGGAAAGGGCGCGCAGCCCGCCACCAGAGCAACACACACCGTCAGCCACCGCATCGTGATCTGCCCCCGAACTGCGCGGGCCGGCTCATGCCTGCCGCGGAATGGCAGGGACCTTATCGCTCGGGAGATCCTTATGCCACGACGTTCTCAGTTGCAGGGCGAGGGCACGAACAAAGGTGACCCAGCGACCGCGTAAGATTCGTTATGGAAAAACTTATGGCGTTTTCCAAGCATAATCAACATCTTATAGCTTGCGCGCAGGGTCCGGATCAAGTTTCGAAGGAGGCAAATTCCGGGCGAAACCTGGGTCTCTGCGCTGAGGGCATCCCCGCTTGGCCTGCCGCTGCTGGTCCGCGCCCGTTCCGGAGCGGGTGGCACGTTCATCAGACCTTGCTGCAAGGTCTTGAACGGAAAAGAAGATAAACCATCAACAATTCGGCTGAACGCTCAGCCCAAAGACGCAGCCGCCCATTCCCGAAGGCGACCATGACCAAAAGCCCTTATGAGATCCTGGGCGTCAAGCCTGAGGCGACAGAAGCGCAGATCCGCAGCGCATACCGCCGCTTGGCCCGGCAGCTGCACCCGGACCTCAACCCTGGGGACCGCAGTTCCGAAGAGCGCTTCAAGGAGGTTTCCGCGGCCTATGATCTGCTGGGAGATGCCGAGAAGCGGGCCCGCTTCGACCGCGGCGAGATCGATGCCTCCGGCGTCGAGCGGCCGCAGCCGACATACTCCTATCGGGATTTCACAAGCCGCACCGGCGCAGACCGAAATCCCTATGCCAGCGATGCCGGCTTCGCCGATATGATGGATTCAGACGAGCTGCTCGCTGAACTGTTTGGCCGCAGCGGCACCCGCATGCGAGCGCGCGGCGGGGACCACTACGGGCGTCTGACGCTGGATTTCCTGGAGGCAGTCAATGGCACAGCGAAGCGGTTGACTCTGCCCGACGGGTCTATCGTGGACGTCACTGTGCCGCCCGGAACGCGCGACGGCCAAGTGCTCCGCTTGCGCGGCAAGGGCGGTGCCGGGCTTGGCGGCGGGCGGCCGGGCGACTTGCTCGTTGAGGTCGAGGTCGGACCGCACCATCACTTCGTCCGAAAGGGCGACGACATCCATTTTGAACTTCCGATCAACCTCAGGGAGGCAGTGCTCGGCGGCCGTGTCGAGACACCGACCCCGGCTGGCACTGTCGTCGTCTCAGTTCCTAAGCACTCCAATACCGGTTCCGTGCTCCGGCTGAAGGGCCGAGGCGTGCCTCGGCCCGATGGCTCGTACGGTGATGCCTACGTGACGCTGCGTGTCGTACTGCCCGACCGGCCAGATCCGGAACTTGAAGCATTCGCCTCTCGCTGGGAGGCAGGCAAGACCCACAATCCGCGCGCAGGCATGGAGGAATAAGTGTACGGACACCGCGAATTCCTGCTTCGCGCACAGCTCGATACCGCATCGCTCGACGCCTGGATCGCAGCCGGATGGCTGGCGCCACGGCAGGCCGGGCCGCAGCATACGTTTTCCGAGATCGACCTCTCACGCGCCTGCCTGATCCGCGACCTACGGGAGAGCATGGGGGTCAATGACGAAGGTATCGACGTGGTGCTCGGCCTGCTCGACCAAGTGTACGGACTACGGGACCTACTGGGCAGGCTGAGTGTGGCACTGCGGGCGCTGCCCGAGCCTCTGCGGCAGGAGATCTTGATGCAGATCCAGGACAGGCCGGAGGAGGTGGCAAAGCGCGGGGCCGGAGATCCTCCGCTTGATGCGGGCTGAACCCCCTGACTCTGGACGCCCCGAAGAACCCGGCGCAAGCAAGGGTGCCGCCTGTTCTTAACCACACGCCATGAGGCGCACACGCCTGCCGCAAGGGGGAGGCAGGACTTGTCATCTATGCTCTTGGTCACCGGCCGCGCAGCGCGCTCACAGCAGCCAGCGGCGGATCAGCGCTTGTGCAGGGTACCGGCAGCTCAGGCGCGCCAGCCGCAAGGGCATGTCGTCGCTCCACTTCCAGTGGGGCCAAACGGGCTCAGCGACCACGGCCGCCTGCCTCAGCCGGCGCACACGCTCCCCGAAACTTGGATGGGTCCGAAGCAAGCGGACCCATCCCGCTCCGCGGGTGGCCAGCCTCTCCCAGTCGTCGCCTTGCAACCGATGAAGGCGTGTCAGGGCCGCCGCAAGTCCAAGCGGGTCGCCAGTCAGCTCCACCGCCCCTGCGTCGGCAAGGAACTCGCGCTGCCGGGAGAGCGACAGCGACATCAGATCACCGGCCAGCGGAGCGCCCAGCAGCAGCAGAATGGCCTCCACCGGCGGTACGAGGCCCATCGAGAGCGCCTTTGGGGCCCACAGAGCGAGCATCAGCAGTCCAACCCACACCATGGCCTTTGTGAGGGACGCCGCAGCGATCGCAAGGCGCATCACTGCCACGTCACCGTGATGGATATGCGCAATCTCGTGGGCCAGCACGGCTCCGAGTTCGCGCGACGGCAGCGCGCGAAGAAGCCCGCTCGTGACAGCAATGACAGGTTCCTGGCGCGTTCCGGCCGCCATGGCCTGCAGCATGCGAGAGGGGATCAGATAAAGCGTCGGCAGCGTCATGAGATCCGCGCGTCGCGTCAGCTCTGCCAAGCCCTGATAGACCTCCGGCGCCTGCTCGGACGTCAGCCGAATGGCGCCGAACGCATGGCGGAACAGAAGGTCTCCCGGCACCAGCGGGTCAAACAGGAGGAACAGCCCCGCCAGGCATGCCGCGTACACCAGACCTTCCGGCCCGGCCACGACGAAGCCAGTCAGGCTGGCCAGCAGCACGAGGCCGAAAATCAGCAGCGCCGACTGCAGCTGATTCAGCCGGCGCTGGCGCGCCAGGACTAGACGGTCCAGACGCTGTATCGCCCCCTGCCGCCGGCCAGAAGGCCCGACCAAGCGCATGCTAGACCTCGCGCGAGTGCGGGTGGGACGACCCGCGGCCGATGACCGCGGGTCAGGGACGGAGGCCGCCCCAGCCATTTCCGGCTGACCCAGCAGTCCTGCACGGCGCCTCACCGTGCCGCGCGGCGCGGCCATTCATGGGCCCGCTCCGGCCGCCGGCAGACCCTGCAGCGGGAAGAGGATACGCAGGAGCAGCGAGGCTGCCAGGAGACCCGCCGCCTGATCCCAAGCGGTCAGTCCTTCCTCGGAGGGCAGCTGGTCGCACAAAATGGCCTCATACACGCTGAAGAGCGCCGCCCAGCCCAACATCTCGGCGGCAAGTTGCGGCATCAGGTCCGGGGGCGCGAACGAGGCAGCGCAGAGACAGGCTGCGGCCACCAAGCCGAACATCACCAGGCGGTTTAGGTTCGGATCTCCCGGCCTTTGTCCACGCCCAGCTCCGCCCTGCCCCGGCCAACCCCAGTCCCGCGGATCAAGGCTGTACATGCCGTCACCTCCATGATTCTCGGGGTTCAAGCCGCAAGCCCGGAGCCGGGATTGAACCTTCGTGCGGGCGCGGCACGCAGGCTACTCCCCGTCGGCCGAAGACTGGCTCGTGCGGGGTCAGCACCCTCCAGCATCCGCCGTGCGGCGAGCACCTCCTCCAGTCGCGACGGTTCGCCGCCGTCCGGCATCCCTTCGGTCTGAGCCGTCTCGATCAATCGGGCATCCCACTCCCAGCGCGCCAGGATCTCGCGCTTCTGCGCGCGTGTCAGGCGTGTATGCGTGGCCACCTGCAACGGATCCCTGAACACCGCCGCTGGATCAAGCAGCACGAGGTCGATATCGACCTCATCGGCATCGCCCTGCGCCAGGTTCGGCGAGACGGCCGCGCGGCCGTCCCAGCTCCAGGGCAAGAAAGGATCCGGCCAAGCGGCGTTCACTGCCACGGGCATCGCGAGCCGCCGGCAAGCGTCGTTGGCCGGCAATGGCTCGGAGACCTCGAGCCGGATCCCCTGGCGGCGCGCATAGTCTTCTGCCGACTGCCGGGTTGGGAAGCGCAACGTCAGGGTTTCGAGCGGATCACCGCCGCCCCACCAGCCCATCAACTCGTCTATGCGGCCGCGCCAGCGAGGCCGGAAGCGCAGCACCCATTCTTCCCCGCGAAGGCCACGCGCGGCCCCGGTCGGTCCACAGCGTCGGCTGAGCACCGCAGCAGCGCCTGCCAAGTGGCTCAGCGGCATGCAGCACGGCGATGGTAGCGCCGTGCGCTCAAGCACGTCACTCATAGAGATCACCTCTCATCCGCAAGGGACGGCGGCGTGCGCCGCCGTCCCCAGCGCGCGTCACGCGGCCTGACTCCCCGTCCGTTGCTGACGCTCCGGCCCGCCATCGCGGGCGCCGATCTCGATACGGCGCGGCCGCATGGCCTCGGGCACCTCGCGGCGGAGGTTGATTGTCAGCAGCCCATCGGAGAGGCTCGCGCCCACCACCTTCACATGATCCGCCAAATCGAAGCGACGCTCGAAAGCGCGGGCCGCGATGCCGCGGTGAAGTATCTGGCGCTGGCCGTTGTCGTTCGTGCCGTCACCACTCCGCTCCCGCGGCACGCCAACAACCATGAGCATGTTGTGTTCGGCCGTTACCGTTAGTTCGTCGGGATGGAAGCCGGCTACGGCGAGCGTGACGCGATACTCGTCCTCGCCTAAGCGCTCAATGTCGTAGGGCGGTTGGTTCTCAAGACGCTCAAGCCGTGCCGCACTCCGCAGCCCATCCAGCATGCGGTCGAAGCCCACTGTCGAACGGAACAGGGGGCTGAAGTCGAACTCGGTCCTCATTTCCACATCCTCCTTCCGAAGCAACATGGACACGAGCGGCGCCAAGCCGTCTCACCGGCCACCGGGCGCCGGTCACTGGGCCCCGATCGGGCTCCCAGCGCATTTTTGTCTAGGTGCGCGATCAGGGGACTTCAAGCCCCACGCTTCCGGGTTGGACGCGGTACGTGGGGCCACGGAAACGCGGGGGGAGCGAGAAGAGCCGGCACCCAGAGAGGCGGTGCCCACGCGAAGGAGAAGAGCAAGGCGATCGTGGCGGCGAGTGTGGTCACGCTGGCCTAGTGGAGGTTTCCGGCAAGCCGCTCGACTTGCACGTCACCCTCACCGGGCATCAAGGGGTAGGTAGGCAAGCCCAGCGCCATGAAGAATGCCCAGGCAGATCAGCATCCACCCAGCCGAACGCGCCAGCAGCTCGATGACGTCGCCCTGCAGCCCCGGTCGGCGTCGGCGCTGTCGCCCCTTGTCCTTCAGATGCTGGGGCCTCACTGCGCTGAACTTCATCCAATCCCCTATCATGACCGCACTCTCCAAAAATCAGGCGGAGCGGGCTTGGGCTTTAGGCCGCCGATGCCGTCGCGCTTCGCTGCCGCCAAGGCTCTGTGTGAAAGGTCATCGGTCGGCCGAGAGCGTCATCCGGCATTCGCTCATATCGCGGGGCCGTGGCCATGGCCGCGAGCGGCGGAAGAGTGGGACCCGGAGGGCGCGACCGCACCGGGCAAGGTGGAGGATCGTCATCCTCCTCGGGCCGCCCCTTGCGCAGGCGCCGATCACGCCACGCATGCCAGGTTGCTCGTCCGCGACGGGGATAGGCATGGCGCGGCCGGCTCGGCCCGTCGTCCTGAACTGGCACTGCCGTCCCATCGAGGGACTTCAGGGCCTCCAGGATTTCTCGCACATAGACCACAGCACCGCTGTCCAGCATCCGCGAGGAGGGGGAGTCGTGCGGAGCGCGGCTGTCGCAGGCCCAGGACGCCAGGACCTCGCGCTTTTCAGCAGGGGTAAGGGCGGGATCCTCCACCACCTGTCGTGGGTCCGTGTAGCGAGCGGCCGCTTCGCGGCTTGTGAGCGGCGCCGTGGGAGGGCCGCAACTCGCTGACAAGGGTTGCTTGCCAATCTCTGGATGTCTGGCTTCCTCACATTCGTTCATCGGCAGTTCCCTCAAGAATCACCGTGGACCGAAGGCTTCGGCGCCCGTCGAGATATTTTCGGAGACGGCGTGTTCAAGGGGGTGGAACCCCTTGGCCAACCATCTCCCGCTTGCACGGCCCGGCCAACAGGAAAAGGCCGCAGCCCCCATAACGGCGTGACGGGCCAATCAAGAGGGTCAGGGAGGGAAAGCGCAGAGTTTTTCTTTTAGATTCATTATCTTAGGATGGCTGCTGCGCGCAGTCACAAGAGGTCAACTCGTGCTGAGCCTCTCTGTGGCGGTGACCTCGGCGTCGGGCCACTACGTCGCCCGGATCGCGCGGGCGCCTCAAGGCCCCACTCTCATTCATCGCAGCGCTCGCCAAGACCCCAAGCTCAGACGGCGTGGCACCCGGTGCCTTGCGCGGTTATCACCGCTGTCTGCCCGGCCCACCAAAGCCGGCCGGCCACTTGCCACACCTCCCCGGCGCCTCCTCCTGGCTCTGATGCACCTTCCGGCAAGACGGAGCGCCGACGCACACCTGACGTCCGACGCTCCCGCCTTCCCCGTTGGCGGCACCCTATTCGGCGCGGATCCCGGCGGCACGGATGGTCTCGCCCCACGCCCGCCGGTCACGGGCAATCGTGCGGGCGAAGGTCTGAGGATCTTCGTAGTTCGGTGCCAGCCCGCTGTCGATGAGGCGCCGGCTGAGCACCGGATCGTTCAGCGCGGTGCGGATCGCCTCCGCCCAGCGCGCGATCGCTTCTTCCGGCATGCCGCGCGGCCCGCAAACGCCAAACCACCCGATCACCTCCAGTCCTGGCACGATGTCGGGTAGCCGCGGGGCATCGGGAAACTCGGGCCAGCCGGCGCGGTCCGCCATCGCGAGCAGCCGCAGCTGGCCGCCCTGGATCTGGCGAATGACGTCACCGAGGTTGGTGATGAGGATGTCCGCCCGGCCCGCAATCACGTCCACCGCTGCAGGAGCTGCGCCACGATAAGGCACGTGGACTAGGTCGATCCCAGCCATGCGCTTCAGCCGCTCAGATGAGAGATGCTGCGCCTGACCATAGCCAGCACTTGCATAGGTCAGGGCACCGGGCCGCGCCTTTGCCGCGGCAATTAACTCTTGCAGCGTGCGATACGGGCTATTGGCACCGGTCACGACTACGTACGAGGAGCGCGCGGCATTTGCGACCGGAACCAAGTCCTGCCGGACATCGATCGGCAGGTGCATGCCCGGCATCTCAGGGCTGATCGTCATTGGCCCCATTGGGCACAGCAGCACCTGCGAGCCGTCGGCCGGTCCACGCGCAACGAACTCCGCGGCGATGAAGCCGTTCGCCCCGGTGCGGTTGTCCACGACCCCGCGTTGCCCGAAGCTCGCTCCGACCCCCTCGGCGACGACCCGTGCGGTGATGTCCGTCGTTCCGCCTGGCGCATAACCGACGACGATGCGCGCAGGCCTGTCCGAAGGCTGCGCGAATGCCACGCCAGAGGCAAGCAAAGCCGCCCCAAGCCATGCAGCAATCGGTCGCTTGTTCATCCCGTTTTCCTCCTCTTTCGGAGCGTCACTCCACGCGGATCTGGCCAACGCGGATGGTCTCGCCCCACATCGCTCGGTCCGCGGCGATGGTGCGCGCGAAGCGCTCCGGCTCCTCGAAGCGCAGCGTCAGGCCATTATCCACGAGGCGCTGGCGGAGCACCGGGTCGGCGAAACCCGAACGCAAGGCATCGACCCACCGCGCGATCGCCTCCTCCGGCATCCCGCGTGGCCCGCAAAGGCCGAACCAGCCGCTGACGGCGTAACCTGGCAGCGCATCGGACACCTGCCCCACATCGGTGAAACGGGGTGATCCAATGCCGTCCGCAAAGGACAGCAGCCGCAGCCCCTCGCCCAGCTGCGCCGTCACGTCGCCAAGATTGGTGATGATCATGTCCGCCCGGCCGGCGGCGACGTCCAGCACGCCCGGCGCCGCCCCGCGATACGGCACGTGCACAAGGTCCAGCCGTCCCATCTGCGCGAAGCGCGCGCCGGAGAGGTGCGACACCGCGCCGATCCCCGCGCTCGCATAGCTGAGGGTGCCGGGCCGCGCACGCGCCGCAGCGACCACCTCTGCCACGGAGCGATACGGTGAACGCGCGGACACCACCATCACCTGCGTCGAGTGCACCAGGTTCGCGATCGGCACGAGGTCGCGCGACGGGTCGATCGGCATCTGGGCGCCCGGCAGCTCGGGCGTGATGGTCAACAACCCGGTCGAGCACTGCACGACGGTATGCCCGTCCGCCGGGCTGCGGGCCGCCTCGGCGGCGGCGATGAAGCCGTTTGCGCCAGTTCGGATCTCCACCACTGGCCGCTGGCCGAAGGTGCCGGCCACGGCCTCGGCCGTCAGGCGGTTGACGATGTCACTGGTGCCACCCGCAGCGAAGCCACCCAGAATGCGCACGGGTCGGTCCGGGAAGGCGGTCGCGGGCGTCGCAGCGACAGTTGCAGCCGCCAGGGCTGCGAAGAGGATGCGTGTCATTTTCTTGTTTCCTCCCTCGTCCTCGCGGCCCTTCAAGGCCGCATTTGCAAGCGTGACGGCACGGGCTGGCGCAGCGGATCAGCCATGCGAGCGAACTCGCACAGAAGTGGGCGCGTCTCCCGCGGGTCGATGATCTCCTCGACCCAGAAGGTCTCGGCGGTGCGGAACGGCGAGCGGAGCTGGTTCAACCGCTCCTCGATCTCCGCGAGCTTGGCCGCCCCGTCTTCCGCCGCGTCGATCTCGGCGCGATAGGCAGCCTCGATGCCGCCCTCCAGCGGCAGCGAGCCCCAGCGCGCAGACAGCCAGGCGTAACGGAGCGAGAGCCTGTTCGCCGGCTGGTGCGCTGCGCCTGCCACGCCGAAGGCGTTGCGCACGATGACGGTGCACCAGGGCACGGTCGCCTGGTTCATCGCCGCCATGGCACGCACCCCGTGGCGGATGGTGGCGTTGCGCTCGGCCTCCAGCCCCACCATGAAGCCCGGACAGTCCATCAGGTAGACCACCGGAAGGTGGAAGGTCTCCGCGAGATCGATAAAGCGCACCGCCTTCTGGCAGGCGTCGAAGGTCCAGGAACCGCCATAGAAGAAGGGGTCACTCGCCATCACGGCAACCGCCCGGCCCTCCAGGCGCGCGAGCCCCGTGATCAGCGAACGGCCGAACAGCCTGCCCATCTCGAAGAAGGACCCACGATCGACCACGCTTTCGATGATCGGGCGCATCTGGTAGACGCGGCGCCGGTCGCGCGGAACCGCGTTCATCAGCTTGTCGTCGCGCCGCTCCGGATCGTCCTCGCAAGGCAGCACCGGGGAAACGTCGTGCACGGAGGACGGCAGGTAGGACAGGAAGCGGCGCGCCGCGTCGAATGCCTCCTCCTCCGTCTCCACCGCATGGTCCACGGCGCCAGCCTTGCACTGGGTCTCCCAGCCGCCCAGCTCCTCCTTCGTCACCGGCTTGCCGAGGCGCGACACGACGGGCGGGCCGGCCACGAACATGGCGGATTTTTTGGTCATGACGGAGAAGTGACTGGCCGCGAGCCGCGCCGCGCCGAGGCCCGCGACGGAGCCGAGGCCGAGCCCGACCACCGGCACGGCCGACAGGTTCAGGGTCGTGTAGTTGAACAGGCCCGTGCCGCCGACACCGCCCGGAAGGTTCGCGCGGCCCGTCGTCTCGATCGTCTTCACCGAGCCGCCACCGCCCGAGCCCTCGATGATGCGGATGATAGGCAGCCGGAACTCGTTGGCCATCCGCTCGGCCATCAGCGGCTTTTCGCGGATGGTGGCGTCGGCGGAGCCGCCGCGCACCGTGAAGTCGTCTCCCACCAGCACCACGCGGCGACCGTCCAGCGTCGCGCGTCCCCAGACGCAGTTCGAGGGCGTGAGTTCGACCAGCTGACCCTTGTCGTCGTAGCTCGCCTTGCCCGCGATCGCTCCGACCTCGTGGAAGGAACCTGGATCGGCAAGCTTCTCGATCCGCTCGCGCACGGTCAGGCGGCCCGCGTCGTGCTGACGCCGCACCTTGTCCGGGCCGCCCATCTCGCGGGCGAAAGCTTCGCGCTGTCGCAGTTCCTCCAGCTCAGGCTGCCAGGTCAGGGGCTTGGTTTCGGCGGGCTTCTCAGGACGGTCAAGCACGACGCACCCCCCGCAGCGCGGCCAGGAGCGCCACGCCCAGCGCAGCCTTCACCGCGGTTCCCGGTAGAAAGGGCAGAAACCCAACGGCGACCGCACGATCGAACCCAATCAGCAAACCGAGCCAGACAATGCCACAGGCAAAGAGCACCGCATGCCCGGCGAGGAAGGTCGCCACCGAACGCAGCGAGCCGCGCGCCCAGCCCTGAGCCGCCAGCCAGCCCGCCAGGGCCGCGGCGGGAATGAAGCCGATCAGGAAGCCGCCGGTTGGACCAGCCAGCACCGCCGGTCCGGAGCGGAAGCCGGCGAAGACCGGCAATCCAGCCACCCCCTCGACGAGGTAGAGCAGCACCGTGGCGGCTCCGAGGCGTGGGCCGTAGGCGATGCCGACGAGCAGCACGACCAGGCTCTGCATCGTCATTGGCACCGGCTGCATCGGTACCTGGATCTGCGCCGAGGCGGCGATCGCCAAGCTCCCACCCAGCGCGAGAAGCGCAAGGCGGAGGATATCTGTTGCACGGCGGACAATCATGCGGGGGTCTCCATGGTTCAGGCTGCACTGCGCGCGGCGGCGGCCTCGCGCGCGCGGAAGGATTCGAGGAACGCGGTATTCACGCCGCCCGACCGCATTTCCGGCGCGCGGAGCGCCCGGGCGAGAAAGGCGGCGTTCAGGCGAACACCTTCCGCAGAGCAGGATTCCAGCGCCGTGGTGAGGCGTTCCAGCGCTTCGGCCCGCGTCGGCGCATGAGCGATGACCTTCGCGATCATGGGGTCGTAGAAGGGCGTCAGCGTGTCGCCGGACCGCACGCCGGTGTCGACGCGCAAGCCCGGGCTTGGCTCGGGCAGGCGAAGCGTGGTGAGGCAGCCGGGCGAAGGAAGGAAGTTGCGGGCCGGATCCTCGGCACAGAGCCGTGCCTCGATGGCGTGCCCGTCTAGCCGCACCTGATCCTGAGCCAGCGGCAAGGGCTCGCCGGCCGCGATGCGAAGCTGCCATTCCACCAGATCGAGGCCCGTGACCATCTCGGTGACGGGATGTTCGACCTGAAGCCGCGTGTTCATCTCGATGAACCAGATCCGATCGGCGCTGAGCGGCTGCGAGCCGTCGGCGACGAACTCCACCGTGCCGGCGCCGACATAGCCCACTTCCCGGGCAAGCGCCGTCGCACGTCGGCCAAGTTCGCCGCGCAGTGCGGGGTCCATTCCCGGCGCCGGCGCCTCCTCGAGAAGCTTCTGGTTGCGCCGCTGCGGAGAGCAGTCGCGCTCGCCGAGGTGGATCACCTCCCCGGCGGCATCGGCGAAGATCTGCACCTCGATATGCCGCGCGCTGGCGACGAACTTCTCGAGCAGCACCGCCGTGTTCCCGAACGCGGCCGCCTCGCGTTGGGCGGCAGCGAGAGCAGCGGGAAAGGCGTCCGCCGTCTCGACCCGGCGCATGCCGCGCCCCCCGCCCCCCGCGACAGCCTTGATCATCACCGGAAACCCGATGCGCGCCGCTTCTGTCGCGAGACGTTCGGGCGACTGGTCGGCACCGTCGTAGCCCGGCAGCGCCGGCACGCCGGCCCGGTGCGCCACGGCTTTGGCGGCGGCCTTGCCCCCCATCGCGCGGATCGCGGCGGCGGGCGGGCCGATGAACACCAGCCCGGCCGCGGCGCAGGCATCGGCGAAGTCGGCATTCTCGCTGAGAAAGCCGTATCCCGGATGCACGGCACGCGCGCCGGACCGCTGCGCGGCTTCAAGGATCGCCGGGATGGAAAGGTAGCTCTCCAGCGGCCGCGGTGGCCCAATGCGCTCCGCCGCGTCGGCGGCGGCGACATGCATCGCTGTGGCATCCGCGTCGGAATACACCGCGACCGTCCTGACACCCAGGCGTCGGCAGCTGGCGGCAATGCGGCAGGCGATCTCGCCTCGGTTCGCGATGAGGACGGGCCCGATCACGTTACGCCTCAAGGGTCGCAACAGCCTGCCCTTCCTCGACCTGCTCGCCCTCGCCGACGAGGACAGAGATGACCGTGCCGTCCGCCGGGGCCAGGACCGGAATCTCCATCTTCATGGACTCCAGGATCACAATCGTATCGCCCTCAGCGACACGCGCCCCCAAGGCGGCCTCGACCTTCCAGACGGCGGCCGCGAGTTCGGCGACGACGGTGATCTCGGCCATGATGCTTCCTCCAAGGCGTTAAATCTGTTATCACAAATTCGCCGCCTTGCGCGTCCTTTGTCAAGGCGTGGAGAAAGGAAGCCAACCGTGGATGCCGAGCGTCAGTCGCCCGGCGGCGAACGCCTCGCCGCGCGCGTGCACCAGTGGCTGCGACAGGAACTCATGCGAAGTCGATTCCGGCCCGGCGAGAAGCTGAAGCTGCGCGACCTCGCAGAGGAACTTGGCGTGAGCCTCACCCCCGTGCGCGAGGCCCTCGCGCGGCTGGTGAGCGAGAATGCGCTCGAGCAGGTGGACCACCGCTCGGCCCGTGTGCCGCTCCTCTCCGATGAACGGCTGAACGAGGTCTGCGAACTTCGCATGGAGCTGGAGGGAAAGGCCGCGGAACGCGCGGCGGAACGGGCCTCCCCGGCGGACGCGGACCGGCTCGCTGGCATCCATGCTCGTATGTCGGAGGCGCGGCTGGCGGGCCGCGCGCCCGAGATGCTGATCGAAAACGAACGCTTTCACATGGAACTCTGCAACCTCGCCGACATGCCTGTGCTGCAGCAGATCGTGGAAGGCCTCTGGCTGCGCTGCGGCCCCTTGAACTTCGCGCTGCTCCACATGCGCTTCCTGCACCGGCCCGAGGAGCATCCTCACAACGAGATCATCCGTGCCCTGCGCGCCCGTGATGGGGCTCTCGCGCGCCTGGCGGTCCAGCGGGACATCGCTGTCTACTCGCAGGCCATCCTCCGCCGCCTTCCGGAGATCAACGCGGCGCGGAAGGGTTGACAGCCCCAGGCGCGGCCAAAATAGTGATCACAAATTTTTTGGCCGCTGTCCACCCGGACAGGGCCTGGAGGATTCTGCCCGATGCCGCGTGCCAGTGACGCTCCCCTGCCGCTTGCCCATCTAAGGGTGATGGAGGCCGGCGGAGGCGTCGCCCTGGCCTATGCCGGCAAGCTCTTTGCCGATTTCGGCGCAACCGTCGTGAAGCTCGAGCCGCCCGGGGGCGACCCGCTCCGCCAGGCGCCACCGCTCATCGAAACCGGGGCCGGTGCGCAATCCGCTCTGTTTGCCTGGCTCAACACCAATAAGCAAAGCGTCACCCATGCGCCGGAGGCTGGGCAGTTCGACGTGCTGCTCGACTCGCGGCCCGTCGGGCAACGCAGCGCCGAAGCGCCGATCACCGCGCTCATCTCCTGGTTCGGCGAGAATGGTCCCTATGCCAGCTTCGCAGCCACGGACACCACCTGCCGCGCCCTGGCGGGTGTCGTCGCCGGGACTGGCCCTGCCGAAGGTCCACCCTCCATGCTGGGCGGGATCGCCGGGGAGGCGGTGGGCGGCATCGCTACGTTCAACGCCGTCGCCGCCGCGCTGCTCTCCGGCGCGCCGCGACGGCTCGAGGTCAGCATTCACGAGGCCAACGTCGCCATCGCAGAGTACCAAGCGACCCAGGGCCTGACGCACCCCGAGGTGGACCGGCGCCACGGCGTGAACCGCTTCGCGCCAACCAGCCCGCTCGGCGTCTATCGCTGCAAGGAGGGGTGGCTCGGCATTACCATCGTGACGCCTGCGCAGTTCCGCACCTTCTGCGACATGATCGGCGCGCCCGAGCTGGGGCGCGACCCGCGCTTTGTGATGGGGATCGACCGCCTGCGCTTCGCCGACGAGTTGGAAGCCCTCTTCGCGCCCCGCCTTACGGAGCGCACCGCCGAGGAATGGTTCGCCGAGGCGCTGGAACGCCGCCTTCCCTTCGCCGTGGTCCCCGACATCGCGCGGCTGCTCGCTACCCCGACGCACCGGGCGCGGGATGCCTTCGGCACCGTGCGCATCGGCACGGCCGAATTCGAAGGCCCGACGATTCCCCAGCGCCTGACGCGCACGCCCCCTCTGGCGGGGGGTCGCGCGCCACTTCCCGGTGAGCACAATGGGAAACCCCTCCCCGCCCGCCCACCCTCTCCGCCACAGCGCACGGGCGGGCTGCCGCTCGCTGGGCTGCGGGTGGTGGACCTGTCCATGGGCTGGGCTGGGCCAATCTGCACGCGCCAGCTCGCCGATCTCGGCGCCGAGGTGGTGAAGGTCGAGGCGCTGCAATACCCGGATTGGTGGCGGGGCGTGGACCCGCGCGACGCCTTCTTCGCCGAGCGCCAGTATGAGAAGGACATCCGCTTCTGCGTTTTGAACCGCAACAAGGCTGGGATCACGCTTGATCTCTCCTCGCCCGATGGCGCGGCGCTGCTCCGGCGGCTGGTGCGCGACGCCGACGCGGTGGTGGAAAACTACGCGCGCGAGGTGCTTCCGAAGCTGGGCCTCGACTATGCCGTCCTGTCGCAGGAGCGTCCGGACCTCGTGATGGTCTCCATGCCGGCCTTCGGGAGCACCGGCCCATGGCGCGACGCGCGTGCCTATGGTTCGACGCTGGAGCACGCCTCCGGCCTTCCAAGCGTCTCCGGCGAGGCCCATTGGCCACCGACCACGAACCAGCTGGCCTATGGCGACCCCATCGGTGGGCTGAACGCCGCGGCCGCAGTGCTTGCCGCCTTGTTGCATCGGGCTCGCACCGGGGAAGGCCAGCATATCGACCTCGCGCAGGTCGAGTGCATGTTCCCCCTGGTCGCACCCTGGATCGTGGCGCAATCGGCAACCGGGTCTCCCGGACCGCGCCTCGGCAACCGGCATCCGCAACACGTGCCGCATGGCTGCTTCCCCTGCATTGGGGGGGACTGGGTCGCCGTGGCAGTGACCGACGATGCGGCTTGGCAAGGCCTGTGCCGCGCCCTGGGCCGCAGCGACCTCGCCTCCGACACGAGCCTTGCGGCCGCTGAAGGGCGCCGTGCGCGCGAAGCGGAACTCGAAGCGGCGCTCGCGGCCTGGACGCGCGGGCGCGGCGCTGATGCCGCGATGGCGGCCCTGCAGGCTGCAGGCGTTGCCTCTGGCGCCGTTCGCTGGCCGACACGCCTCTACGACGACCCCCACCTCGTCGCGCGCGGCTTCTGGCAGGCGACCGACCGCGCTTGGCTTGGCCCGCATCGCCAGCCTTCGGCACCATTCCGGGAGGCCGGCGCCCCCCCCTATGCCGTTCGCCGCCCGGCCCCGACCCTCGGGGAGGACAACGCTGCAGTGCTGGGTGGTCTACTGGGCCTGCCACCCGCAGAACTTGCGCGACTGGAAGAGGCGCAAGTCATCGGAACGGAGGCCATCCCAGTTTCGCAGCGGAAGGTACGCGCCGCCGTGGCTTGAGAACGCGTCGAGCGGCCGGAAACGAGGCCGCGAACAGGGAGGAAGCAAAGCAATGACCATCAGCATCGGCCGTCGCGCGCTCGCCAGCGGCATCGCTGCCCTGCCTGCCGCCGCCATCGCGCAGGACATGGCTTGGCCAAACAAGCCACTTCGCATTGTCTATCCCTTCGCACCAGGCGGCGGGGATTTCCTCGCCCGCGCGATCGCGGAGAGGCTACGCGAGAGCCTGGGCCAGAGCGTGGTGGTGGAGAACCGCCCTGGTGCGAACACCATGATTGCGGCGGAGCACGTCGCTCGGTCGGACAAGGATGGATATACAATCGGATGGGTCGCGACTTCGACCCTCGTGATGAATCCCAACCTCTACCCCAACATTACCTACGGGTTGGACGACTTCGCAACGCTCCGGATGGCCTACCGCGCACCCGTCGCCTTCGCCGTGAGCGCACAGCTCCCCATCCGCACAGTCCAGGAGGCCCTCGCACACATGCGCGCCAAGCCCGGCGAGGGTGTGGGCAGCGTCGGCAACGGCAGCTCGCCGCATGTCTTCATCGAGATGATGGCGGGCCTGACAGGCATAACGATCGAGAGCGTCGCGTATCGCGGCGAAGCGCCGATCGTCTCCGACCTCATGACGGGGCGGGTTCCCTTCTATGCTGGCTCCACCAATTCGCTCCTCCCGCACCTTGAGGGCGGCCGCTTCCGCATCCTTGCCGTGTCCTCCCCCGAGCGCCTGCCGGCATTGCCGAACGTGCCGACCTTCCGCGAGACGGTGCATGCCGACTTGGTGATGCGCTATTGGCACGGGCTGGTTCTGCCTGCGGGCGTGCCGCAACCGATCCGCGCGCGCCTCGCCGATGCGCTCGGCGTCGCCCTTCGTTCCGACTTCCTGCGCCAGCGCGCGACGCCGGATATGGAGCTGGCGAACGTTGCGCTGGAAGACTTCACTGCCCTGATCCGGGACGAGCAGGTGCGCTACGGCCGGGTCATCCGCGAACGCAACATCACGGTGCAAAGCTGAACGCGATGAAGATCACGGACATCACCCTGACGCTCTTCACGTGGAAGGGTCTTCCTGCCATCAGCTACGGAGCGCATGCGGCCGGCGGCGGCGAGTCGAAGCTGGGCCTCCTCGCCATCGAAACCGACGCAGGCGTGACAGGCCATGCCTTTCTCGGCAGCGCGACCAACGGGGCAGACACCGAAGCAGCGGCGCTGATTCGCACGCTGAAACCCATGATGCTTGGGGAAGATCCGTTCGCTCGCGAAAAGCTGAATCTGAAGCTCTGGAGTCGCCTCCGACAGACCTCGACCCGCGCCATCGGCGCCATCGACATCGCACTCTGGGATATCGCCGGCAAGGCGCTCGGCGTGCCGGTCTGGAAGCTGATCGGAAAGGTCCGAGACGCAATCCCCGCCTACGCGAGTTCGGCTGTCCTTCCTTCAGCATCCGCCTATGCCGAGGAAGCGGTCCGCATCAAGGAAGCCGGGTGGGCGGCCTACAAGATCCACCCGCCACAGCGCCTCGCGGACGATATCGCGGCCTGCGCCGCTGTCCGCCGCGCCGTTGGCGACGACTATCGCGTCATGCTGGACTCGACGTGGGGCTACGATTTCCCGACCGCATTGCGCGTCGGACGAGCCATCGAAGAGATGAGCTTCTATTGGTACGAGGATCCTTTGCACGACCAGGACGTCTACAACTACGTCAAGCTGCGCCAGACGCTCCGTATTCCCATCATGGCGACAGAGTATCCGATGACCGGGCTTGAGAGCTATCCAGTCTGGCTCATGAACCACGCGACCGACTACCTGCGCGGCGATGTGACAGTGAAGGGCGGGCTGACCACCTGCCTCAAGACGGCGCATTTGGCCCAGGCGTTTCGCATGAACTATGAGATCCACCACGGCGGGAACTCGCTGAACAACCTCGCAAACCTTCACCTCGCGATGTGCATTCCGAACACTGAGTTTTTCGAGGTGCTGCTCCCGGAAGAGGCGCAGAAGTATGGCTTGCTGGAGGAGATCGAGATCGACGCGGATGGCATGGTGCGCGCGCCCGAGAAGCCGGGTCTTGGAGCCGAGATCGATTTCGGTCTCATCCAGCGCAATGAGATCGCGGTGCTACGCTAAGCCAAGCAAGAGGGAGCACAGCTCAACCCTCCATCCGTTCATCGTCGTGGGCGTGCGCTACGGGCCTGGAGTTGCAGGAAGTAGTGAAGGCAGCTCTCCACCTTCAGGGCTACGAGCCTGTGGCGTAGCCCTGAAGGAGCTCGCACAATAAGGCCGCGTCCAGAACGAAACGGTCGGATGTTCGTCCGGCCTCAACTCAGGCAGAGTTGGAGCATGCACATGAATCCGCCGCTGCCGACGGTCCACCTCGGCCGCTGCCCTTCTCAAGCACTGGTGGAGAAGTTCCACGGCACTCAGTCCGCGCATCGTTGCAGAACGATGCGCGGCCTGGGCCACGCTCGACCGCCGCATCAAGCCGCTGGATCCGACCAATGCGGCCCTCTTGGGCCCCGACGAGGCCTCGCCGGCCGACGGGGGCGCCATGTTTGGCACGCTGGTGCAGGCCGAGCCGGGCGACGTGCTCATGGTGGCTTGCGGCCCCTCAGGGGGATAGCGGTGTTGGGCGTCCTCGTCGCGATCGGGTTCCTCCCATGACGAACACTCGGACGGCGCGGTCAGGAGGCTCGTCGTGATACGGGACCGCACAGCCCAGGAAGCACGCCTTCTGGCCGCGAAGCGCTTGGTGGAGGACGTCCTGATCCCAGCCGAGGCCGAGATGGACCAGACGGATGAGGTGCCTGCTCCCGTCCTGGCCGCGATCCGGGAGGCTGGTCTTTTCGGCATCTCGATCCCCGATAGCTTCGGTGGCCTGGGCCTGACCATGGAGGAGGAGGCCGAGCTGATGCTGGTGCTCGGCCACTCCGCCCCCGCGTACCGGTCGCGATATGCCCTGAACAGCGGCGGCGCCGCGCAGATCCTGCTGCATGCGGGCAGTGAGGCCCAGCAGGCGCGATGGCTGCCCTCCATGGCCAGCGGCGAGATCGTAGCCGCTTTCTGTCTGTCGGAGCAGGAAGCGGGTTCGGACGCTGCCTCGCTGCGCAGCGAGGCACGACCCGATGGTTCGGGAGGCTGGGTACTGCAAGGCAGCAAGCGCTGGGTGACGAACGCACCTGAAGCTGGGCTCTTCCTGGTCATGGCCCGTACGGGAGACGCCATCAGCGCCTTCGCCGTGCCGGCCGGTGTGCCGGGGCTCACCGTTCTGCCCACACAACGCAAAATGGGGCTGCGTGGGATGCATGTGGCGGACCTTCGCTTCGATGGCGTGCGCCTGCCCGGCGACGCGCTGGTTGGTCCGGCCGGAGCCGGCCTGAGGTCGGCGCTTGCTGGCCTGGACAAGGTGCGGCTGCACTTGGCCGCACTCTGCGCAGGCCTGTCCGAGCGGATGATCAGCGATGGCGTACATCATGCTGCGCAGCGGCAGCAGTTCGGGCGCCCTCTGCACGAGCACCAAATGGTCGCGGCGATGTTG
Source organism: Sabulicella rubraurantiaca (assembly GCF_017355885.1). Classification (GTDB taxonomy): domain Bacteria; phylum Pseudomonadota; class Alphaproteobacteria; order Acetobacterales; family Acetobacteraceae; genus Roseococcus; species Roseococcus rubraurantiacus. The sequence continues at coordinate 93,973 of NZ_JAFEUU010000008.1, read as the reverse complement.
GCAGACAGCGCGACAGAGGCATTGGCCGCGCGTTGCATGGCGCTCGAACTTGCACGGAAGCGTGACGAAGGGAGGCTCGCCCCAGGCGAGGCGGCGGCGGCGAAGCTCTTCGCGACCGAGGCCCTCGGTCGCGTCGCCGACCGGATGCTGCAGCTACACGGAGGGGAGGGCTACATGGAAGGGTCGGCGATCGAGCGGCTTTACCGGGACGCTCGACTGTTCCGCATCCTTGATGGCACTTCGGAGGTCCAGCGCATCGTCGTTTCTCGTTGGGCGATACACGCTCAGGGGTGAGGCGCAGGGACGCGCTCAAGGCAGGCTGGATCATCCGGAGGTCGTCCCGCGCAGCGGGGGCATACACCCGAAACTGAAAATAAGATTCTGATCCTGCAAGAAAATATCGGTGTGGCCTCTTGTATCCGCCCGGCAAGGAACTTCTATCGCCATGCGCCTGCACGTCCTGTCCGATTTGCACTGCGAGCGAGCAGCGTCAGTTCGGTGTCTTCGAGCCGCCGGCCGTGGAAGCCAACCTAGCTCTGCTCGCGGGCGACACCTTCACCCGCGGCCGCTTATGCCCCTGGGAGGATGCCGAAGCCGCCTTTGGCCATCCCGTGGTCGCGGTCTGTGGGAACCACGCGTTCTACGACGGCAAGATCGACACCATGGTGCCGAAGCTGAAGGCGATGTCGCCAGCCAAACGTCTCGCGCTCCTGGAGTGCGACGAGTTCCGGATCGGCCATGAGCTGCGCGTTTTGGGATGCACTTTGTGGGCCGACTTCCGCCTTCCGCTCACCGGCGATGAAGACCCCGTGGCCGCTCTGGATGAGGTGCGGCGCGTGGCGAACATCTGCGTGGGCGACCGCCACCGCCGCCGGATCAACGACTTCCATGCAATCCGGGTCGCGGCCGACGCCTACCGGTGCTTCCGGCCCAAGGACGCTGCCATGCTCCACGAGCAATCGGTGCGCTGGCTACGCGACAAGCTCCAGGAGCCATTCGCGGGCCGGACGGTGGTCATGACGCACCACGCGCCCTCGGTGCAAGCCGTGCCGCAGCACCGGCTCTCCGACCCGTTCATCGTGGCCTATGCGTCGAAGCTCGATGGCCTTATCGAGGAGATGCAGCCAGACCTTTGGCTGTTCGGGCACATCCACACGAGCCAGGACTTCTGGATCGGCCGCACGCGTCTCGTCGCCAATCCGCGCGGCTATGTAGGCCACGACCCCAATCCTGACTTCCGTCCGGATCTTGTCGTGGAGTTGTAATTCGCCAAAGCCCGTCAGCGCCTGAGCCAGTCGAGCGAGGAAGCGAAATAGAGGACGCCGAGGAATGAGCAGGCGGATCTATCAGACCGGCTGGCGACCGCGCACCACATCTCCGACCGGACACATATGTCCTCAAGAGGCGGCGCCACGGAGAGGCCATGCACTCAGCTTCGAGTTAAGACAACAGTCCAGCGGCCGCCTGATCGGTTACGCATGGTGATGACGTATCCCGAAAGAGTGTTTGGGTCGGTCATCGTTAGGCTTATTGGGTTGCCTTGCGGACCCGTAAAGTTCAAGGTTCTGTCATCAATGACGATGTCTACCGGAGAGCCTGCCCAGGTCCCTCTTGCTCGAGGCCCGTTTACTTCTGTGATCCGTAGAGTTCGCGTATTGCCTCTCAGTTGGCCAACAAGTTCACCGGTCCAACGGCCTATCGCCCAATGCTGTGTTGATCCCGCTCTTCTAGACCCAGGGCTGGCGAGGGAACTCGCAATGGGGCGGACGTCCTCGAATTGGGTCGCAGCTTGATCCTGCACGCAGCCTCCGAGCAGGAGCCCAACGGCCATGGGGATCAACAAAATCTCCCTAGGCAAAAAGCTCATTATCTTATGCCCCTCCTCTGGATTTCCTTCCAATCGCAGCAGGCGAAGTCAAAGGCAAATCCCTACGGAAGGTCCAAGGAAATCGGCATAGGCCAGAAAGTGATGGAAGTGGGTTTGGCCCAGCGCTGAAACCCAGCCCTCCTTCGTGCGGACCGGGTTTCGTCGCCTGGGCCGTCTCCTAGTAGATTGCAGGATAACTTGGCCGGGGCACCGAAAGGTGCCCCGGCTTTTTTTCTTCTCCGTCCTCCAGGGACAACAAAGACGCTTCAGCGCTTAGCCTCCGGCACCTCGCGGCGCATCGCGCGACCGCAGAAAAGAAAAAGCCGCCCTGCGCTGTCGAATTCCTCACCCCTTCCGACGGCGAACCCCATGACCCTCGACACCTGCCCGCTCCCCAACGCCCTCTCCACGCCTGCGCGCCACATCTCCTCGATCGTCGAAGCGCTATGCGAAATCGAACGCGCCTCCATGGCTGGCGCGACGGTGTGCTGGATCCGCGCGACCGCGGACGACGCCCTGGAAGCGGCCAGCCTGCTGCGCGTCGGCGGCTACAACCCCATCCTGCTTCAGGCCGATCCGGCAGCCGAAGCGAACGGCGCCTTCGCCACGGACAAGGCGCGGTCGGGTGCGCAGATTCTCGTCACCACGCCGGACATGGCCGCCCTGCTCGCCCTCGAATGCGATCTGGTGATCAGCGACACCGCGCCGAAGGCTCTCCGGGCGTCGGGCGAGGCGATCGCCGCGCGGATGGAGAAGGATCTGTCCCACAGCGCTGCCGTCGTGCCGCAGCTCGAACCGGCCCTGGCCTGATGCAGGCCCTTTGGGCGACTTTCCAGACAGGAAAGTCGGCTAAGCGCCTGAAAAACCAGTGATGGAGTTCAGGCCCAGCTTCAAAACCCGGCCCTCCTTCGTGCGGTCCAGGTTTCGTCGCCTGGGCCTGTCTCCCGGATAGTGAGGGTAAAGTGGGCCGGGGCGTCGGGGGGCGCCCCGGCCTTTTTTCTTTCTCGGTCCGGTGAAGAAAACAAAAGACGCGGCAGCGCTGGTTTTCTTCTCCCGCAGGAGGCCGGAACGGTCCGCCTCAGTGGCATGAAAAGAAAAGATCCCGTCGCGCTGCCGGACTCCTCTCCTCCTCCCGGCGATCCCCATGCATCTCGACGCTCTTCTGCGCTTCTGGGCGAAGGCCAAGCCTGACGCCCAAGCCACCACCCACAGCCATCCGGTCATCGGGCACAATCTTGATGTCGCGGCGTGCGCCATGACGCTTCCCCACAATCTGCCATTCTCCGAGGCACAACTCGGCTTTCTCCTGGCACTTCACGACATCGGCAAATTCGCGCGCTGCTTCCAAGCCAAGGCGCCGGAGGCCTGGGATGCGGCCCTGTTCGGCTGCGAGCCGCCGGCCGTGGACGATCCCGGCCACGAGGGTGTGGGGCACCATCTCGTGCGCCTGCCGAACATCCGCACGCTCCTCGCCCCCTTGTTTGCGAACCTCATGCCGTGGGAGCGCGACGCCCTGCTGCACGTGATTTTCGGGCATCACGGCAAGCCGCACGACCTCATCCTGCCGCCCGCTCCCACGCAGCTCGGCCCGCTCGAATGCGAGGCTGCCGAGACCTACGTGCGCCACCTGCTCGACCTGTTCCGGCCTGAGCCCCTGCCCGCGATCGACAGCGATCACGCCCTGGCGACGCTGACGTGGCGCCTGGCGGGTTTCGTGGTGCTCGCCGACTGGCTCGGATCCTCGCGCGAGCAGTTCACCTATGTCGAGGCGAAGCATTTTCCGCCGCTGTCGGACTACTTGGCCCGGTCCCGACGGATTGCCGATCATGCTGTGGCGACCTCGGGCATCCGTCACGCCAAGGTCGCGCCTTTCGCGGGGCTGCGCCATCTCTTCCCTCAGATTGCCCAACCCACGCCGCTGCAGAGAAAGGCCGAGACCGAGCCCCTGCCCGAGGGGCCGGTGCTGGTCCTGGTCGAAGACATGACGGGCGCGGGCAAGACGGAAGCCGCTCTGACCCTGGCGCACCGGCTGCTCGCCAGGGGCCGCGGCGACGGCCTGTATTTCGCCCTCCCCACCATGGCGACGGCGAACGGCATGTTTCGCCGCCTGCGCAAGTGCTGGTCTCGGTTCTTTGTTCCCGGCACCCAGCCCTCGCTCGCTCTCTCCCACGGCCGCGCCGATCTCATAAAGGAGTTCACTTCGACGATCCTGCCGATGTTCGAGGACATCCCCGTGATCCAGGGCAACGACAGCGAAGCCCAGTGCGCGGGTTGGCTTGGCGATGAGCGCCGCAAGGCGCTTCTGGCTCACGTCGGTGTGGGAACTATCGACCAGGCGTTGCTCTCCATTCTGCCGGTGCGGCACGCCGCGCTGCGCCTTTGGGGCCTCAGCCAGAAGGTCCTCGTCATCGACGAAGCGCACGCCTTCGACAGCTACATGCGCGAGGAGATCTTCACTCTTTTGCGCTTTCATGCGGCCCTGGGCGGCTCCGCCATCATCCTGTCCGCGACCCTGCCGATGCAGCTGCGCCAGCGCCTGGTGGACGCCTATTCTGAAGGCTTGGGCGTCCAACCCGAGACGGTGACAGCCGAAGCTTATCCGCTGATGACGCTGGCTTCCGCCTCGGGCGTTCGCGAAGCGCCCTGCTTGGCGCGCCCGGCCATCGGACCGCGCACCGCCGTTCGCCGCGTCGGCTCGTTCCGCGAGGTGCTGAGCGAGATCGAAGGAGCCGCTCGGCTCGGCGCGGCCGTGTGCTGGGTCCGGAACACCGTGGACGAGGCCATCGAGGCCGCGCGATTGCTGCGGAGCCGGGGGCTGGATCCCATCCTCTTCCACGCCCGCTTCGCGATGGAAGACCGTCTCGCCATCGAAGCCGAGGTGCTCGACATTTTCGGCAAGACGAGCACGCCCGACCAGAGGGCGCGGGTCCTGATCGCCACCCAGGTCGTCGAACAGTCGCTCGACCTCGACTTCGATCTGATGATCACCGACCTCGCCCCAGTGGACCTCGTGATCCAGAGGGCTGGGCGCCTGTGGCGTCACATCGAGCGACCGCACCGTCCGCTGCCCCGCGCCGAGCTGCTGCTCTACGCGCCGGAGCCGGCGGAGGACGCGATCGCCGAATGGCTGGACCAGCACAAGGGCTCGGCCGCCGTCTACGCGGATCCCTCGCTCTTGTGGCGGTCCACTAAAGCCCTTCTCGACCAAGGCGCGATCAAGGCCCCGGGCCACCAGGACAAGGAGCAAAATCTCCGCACCCTGATCGAAGCGGCCGCGGCAGAGGGTGGACCTGGCGCTCTCGTCGCCTTGGCGCAGAAAGCCCGCGAGGACGAAAGCCGCCAGGAAGCCATCGCCAAGAGCACCGTGCTGCGCTTCGAGGACGGCTATCGCCGCTCCGCGCCTTGGACATCCGAAGAGTCGGCCCGGACCCGCCTGGAGGATCAGCCGACGGTGACGATCCGGCTGGGCTTCCTGGAGAGCGGGAAGTTCCGCCCGTATTCGACCGAGAAGCGCCCTTCCCTCGCCTGGGCGCTCTCCGAAGTCTCGGCATCGCTCAAGCGCGCCGCAGCGATTGCCGCTCCATCTCAGATGGACGCGGCGATGAAAGCCACGCGCGAGACGTGGAACGAGCTGGACCGCGACAACGAGCGGCTCCTGCTTGGCTGTCTCGCGCGACGGCCCGATCCCCAGGGCTCGCCCGTGCCGGTCTTCGGCCTGCGCGACGTCCGCTACCACCCCCGCGAGGGCCTGCTCCTGCCCCGCTCCAAGGGCGACGGCTGAGCCTCCCTCCCGTCGGGATTTCCTCTTCCCCCTGCCCTGCCTTGGTTCCGGCCCGGCTTTGACGAGGCCGGCCGGATCGCCTTTGCGCGCCGAGCAGGGGTCTTCACCCCCACACTTCCGAGACCCCCTGAATGAACCTCATCACCGATCCCTGGCTCCCGGTGCGCCGTGCCGACGGCTCCCGGGCCACCATCAGCCCTGCCCAGATCACCAGCCAGTTCCGAGAGAATCCTGTCATACGGATCGACTGGCCGCGCGCGGATTTCCACATCGCCACGCTGGAGATGCTGGTCGGCCTGATGCGCCTCGCCGGGCTCGCGCAGGACCGCCGCGACTGGCGCCTTTGCGTCGCCTTCCCGCCCTCGCCAGCGGAACTGGAAGCGGCTTTCGCTCCCTTCGCGCATGCGTTCAATCTGTGGGCCGATGGCGATGCGCCGCGCTTCCTCCAGGACCTCGATCCCCTGGACGGGCGCGAGAAGAACCAGCGCCCGGCGACCGACCTGCTGCTCGACCTGGCAGACGGCAACCCCGTCACGATGAAGCCGGGCTTCGAGATGGCTCTTTCGCCCGGGGCGGCCGCGATCGCGCTCTACACGCTGCAGGCCTGGGCGCATCCCGGCGGCCGGGGCCACTACTCGACTCTGCGCGGCGCCTCGCCCCTGGTGCAGCTGGTGCAGCCCCGTCCCGATGCCACGCTGTGGGAGGCGGTGTGGGCCAACACGCCGCGCGGCAAGGCCCCCGAGGCGGCCGATCTGCCCCGGATCTTCCCCTGGCTCGCGCCCACCATCACCGGCATCGGCGGCCGCTCCGTGCGCCCGGTGCGCGACGATGCCCACGATCTGCAAGCCTTCTGGCCCATGCCGCGCCGCATCCGCCTCTGCTTCGAGCCCGCCAACGGACGCGCCTGCTCCATCACCGGCACGGAGCCGGAGGTGGTCCTGTCGAGCTTCTGGATGCAGTCGTCCGGCGTGCGCTACGCGGACTGGGCCGGGGTTCACCCGCTGACCCCCGTGGCGCATCTGTCCGCTGGCAAGGACGGGCCGAGGATCAAGCGCAGCCTGAAGGCCCGGCGTGGCCTGGTGGGTTATCGCCACTACCACAACCTGGCGCTGCTGCGGCCGGACGCCCCCGACATCTCTCCTGCGCCGGCCACCCAGGAATGGCTGGAGTGGCGCGGCGAGGCCTATGCCGTGGGGCGGGGGCACACCAATGCCGCCGCTGCCGGCAGCCTGCTGCTCGCGGGCTACGAGACCACCAACTCGAAGGCCCTGAGCTTTCTCCACAGCCGCCTGCCCATCTTCGCGATGGAGCCGGAGGCCGCCCCGCGCGTACACACCGAGGCCACGCTGCTTACCCAAGCCGCAGACTTCGCCAGCCAAGTGCTCCGAGTTGCGTTGAACGACGCCCTTTTCCTCGGCAAGGCGAGCTACACTGGCGCGCTCGATGGGTCGAACGGCGTGCTGCTCGCAGTGACAGAGCAGCTAGAGGGCGCCACCGAGGCACTGTTCTACGACACGCTGGCTCGCGTCCGCGAGGATGCGGGCGTGCTGATGCCGGGTCGCGAGGCCTGGGTGGCGCGGCTGCGGCTCGAGGCCTTGCGCATCTTCGACGAGGAAGCGCCGCTGGACCCTCTGGGCAGCCCCGCGAATGAGCGGATCGCCAAAGCCAGGCGGATCCTCATGGATCACCTGTTCGGACGCACCGACGATGCCCGGAAGGCCATCACCAAGCCCCTGGGGATCTCCCTGACCCTGCGACCCGCGAACACGGTGGAGAGTGCGGCATGAGCGCCCGCCCTGCCGAAAAAGAAACGCATGGCAGCGTGGCGCTCTCCTGGTGGGCGCGCCTGCAGGGCAACGGCAGCTTCAAGGGCGATGCGGGCAGCCGCACCGCCCTGGCGCGGGCCGACACGCTGCTCGCGCTCATGACCCAGCCGGCCGCCGCTGAGCTGTTCAGCAAGCTTCCGGCCGAGTACCGACCCCGCTTCGAGCAGGTGGCGCTCACGGCCGGGGTGCTGGCGCAGGTGCGCGAGAATGCTGTCTCACGAAGCCTGGGCCGCCATCTCGGCGCGCTCCGTCCCGGCAGCGACAGCCGTGTGATGAACCCCCATCGCTTCGCGCGGCTGCTGAAGATCGCCGAGCCCGAACTGCTGCTCGGCGAATGGCGGCGGACGGTCCACCTCCTGGGCCGGACGATGCCCATCATCGACCTGGCCGAGACCCTGCTCGACTGGAACGACCGCCGAAAGCAGCGGCTCGTCTACCAATTCTGGGGCTTTTCCGAGCCCTCCTCCCTCCCCTCCTCCTGACGAGACCCCCATGACCAAGACGACCATTGCCTCCGCGCCGCTGCGCGCGGGGGATGCCCCCACCTATGCCGAGCGGCCCTTCGTGCAGATCCACCTCCTGCGCTTCATCGGCTTGCACAACCTCAACCGCGATGAGGCCGGCCAGCCCAAGCAGGCGAACGTGGGCGGCGTGCCCCGCCTGCGGCTGTCTTCGCAAAGCCAGAAGCGCGCGCTGCGCTTCTCGCCCGCCTTCCAGGCGCGGCTGGAGAGCCTGATCGGCGCACGGACCCGGCGCATCGGCGAGACGATTCGTGCCGAGATTGAGGCCCGGCACGCCACCGCCGCGCAGTCCCTCTCCGCGGCGGACCGGCTGACCCTGTCGCACTTCATCGCCGAGGCGTTTGGCAAGCTCGAAGCGGCTGAGAAGACCAACGGGCGTATCCAGAACAAGACGCTCGCCTTCTTTTCCCCCTTCGAGGAACAGCGCCTCAAGGCTTTCCTGGTCGAGACGCTCGCGGATGCGGAGAGGATCAAGGCCTTCCTGACACTGGCGGCGATCCCACCGGAGGAGACGGCGCCCGCGGCCGACGCCGATGCCGGCCCCGAGGGCGCGCAGGATGGGCCCGCGCAGGACGACTTCTCCGGCACCGTGCTAGGTGCGACCGACATGTTCGGCACGCCCACGGCCGCGCCCGCCGCCAAGGCCAAGGCGGCCGAGAAGTCCAGGAAGGGCGGCAAGCCGGCCCCCAAGCCCAAGCGTGACGAGAAGGCGATTGGCAGGGCGCAGGGCGAGATCCGCGCGGCGGTGCTGAACGCGGCCGATCCGGGCGTGGATGTCGCGCTCATGGGGCGGATGTTCGCTGACGCGCACGAATTCGACCGCACGGCCGCCTTGCATGTGGCCCATGCCTTCACCACGCATCGCGCCGTCGCTGAGGATGACTTTTTTTCCGGGATGGATGATCGCAGCGGCGCGGACGAGACCGGCGCCGGTCACATCGACACCGCCTTCTTCGGCTCCGGCGTCTACTACCAGTATCTCGTGCTGAACCGCGCCCTGCTGGAGCGGAATCTCGGCACCGGGCTGGCTGCTGAGGAGAAAAATGCCCTCCTCCGCGACACCATCACCGCGCTGATCGAGGCCCTGCCGGCTGCGGTGCCGGGCGGACGGCAAGCGAGCTTCGCGGCCTATCCGCCCGTGGACTTCACATTGGTCGAGGTCGGCGCTGAGCAGCCCCGTTCCCTCGCCGGCGCCTTCGCCATGCCGGTGTCGGGTGAGGACCTGCTGAATGCCTCGATCGGCTCGCTGCTCGACTACCGGGCGCGGCTGAACCGCATCTATGGCAACGGGAATGCCGCCGCGATGATGACCACGCGGATGCCGGCGGAGATCGCAGAGGCGGTCGCGGCCCGGGTGCCATTCGGGAAAGCGGACAAGAAGGCTGAGCCCTGCCAGGGCAAGAAGCTGCCGCCGAGCATCAGCCGCGAGGACCTCATCGCCCTCGCCCTGACGCCCTGAGATGCGCCCGCATCTCACCTTCGCCCTGGTGGCGCCGCTCGCCGCCTTCGGCGAGTTGGCGCTGGGCGAGATCCGCCCGAGCCAAGCCCGGCCCACCCGGTCGGGCCTGCTCGGCCTCGTGGCGGCCTGTCTGGGCGTGGAACGGTCGGACGAAGCCGCGCATCTGGAAATCGAGCGCTGCTTCGGCCTCGGCGTGCTCACCCTCGCCCCTGGGCGGATGAGCGTGGACTACCACACGGTCCAGTTCCGCGTGCCGGGTGCTTCGTCCCTGACCACCCGCATTACTCGCCGCCAGTACCGCGAGGATGTCTGGCACCTCGGGGCGCTCTGGGAGCGGGAGGCCTCACCCTGGAGTTTGGAGCAGGTGGCGGAAGCCATGCGACGGCCCGTCTTCGCTCCCTACCTCGGGCGGGCCTGCTGCCCGCTCGCCCTGCCCCTGGCCCCGCGCATCATTCAGGTTCCGAACGCCGAGGTCGCCCTGAAGGAGCGTGCTCAGACGGGGCCGGAAAACACGGTGCTGTCGGGGCGACGGGGCAAGCGACTTCTCGACGTTTATGCGGGCGGGGAGAAGCACCAAACCCTCGCGCTGGACGAAGCGGACGCCGCCTCCCTCACCCTCTCGGGCCGGGTGGAGCAGCGTCTCGATGCCCTGCGCTCGCGCGTGCGCCGGCAATACGACAGCCGCGCCGAATTCGTGGCGGAGATCCCCCGATGACGCATCCCCTCTGGCTTTCGCAGGTCAGCCTGCGCCGCGACCAGCCGTCACAGGCCTTCGTGCCCTTGCTGCAGCCGCGTGACGACAGCGAGCGCTCAGACACCTGGCACAAGCTCCTTTGGGGCCTGTTCCATGAGGCGCGCGACGACCGCCGTGACTTCCTGTGGCGGCTGGAGGACGACGTGGCCTGGGTGCTTTCGCATCGCGAGCCGCGCGACCCGCATGGTTTGTTCCACTTGCGGACCAAACCCCTGCCGCTATCGCTGGCGGCTGGGGACCGCTGGGGCTTCAAGCTGCGCGTGAATCCGACAGCCTCGGTGCGCGAGGAAGGCGGCCTCCTCAAGAAGCGGGGAAAGCGGCTCGGCGTCGTCTCCAAGGCGCTGCGCGGCCTGCCGCGGGACGCCGCGCCCGAAGAGAAGGACCGCTTGGTTCATGCCGCACTTCGGGACTGGCTTTCCCGCAAGGGCGAGCAGCACGGTTTCGCGTTGCTGGATCTCCAGGTCGAACAGGAGCGTCACACCTCGCTCAGCCGCGCTTGCGCCGGAAAAGGGCAGCAGATCCGCTTGGATGTCGCCGATCTCGTCGGCGTGCTGGAGGTGACGGACCCCGGCAAGCTCCGGGAGGCCATAGCATCAGGTCTCGGCCGGGCCCGCGCCTTTGGACACGGCCTGATGCTGTTCACCGGCCGTGTCTGAACTTCGGTCGCGAGAAGGGTGCTTCCGCGCAGCCAATCACGACCCTCGCCGGGCCGGCTGTTTGGCCGTCCGGCGAGGTGTAGAAACCGGCATTGCCCGGATGAGTTCGGATTTTCTGGTCCGCTTTTATCGGAACTGCTATGAATATCAGCGTGTTATCGACAGGAGGGCCGTCATGGCACTCAGCACCACGCTTGGCGACGACACCATTACCGGCACGCCGGGGCCGGATAGACTGTTTGGTGACGTCGAGGACCTGCCAGGCGAGTTCGGCAGCAGCATCCTTGATGTCCAGGGCGGCCACGATACTCTCCGGGGCGGCGACGGCAACGACGTGCTGTACGGCGACGCTTACATCGTGGTCGGCGACGGCCAGGGCGGCAACGACTTGCTCTTCGGGGAAGAGGGTGACGATACCCTCCTCGGAGACGGCAACTATGGAAGCCTCGCTGGTCAGGACAGCCTTTTCGGTGGCCTCGGAGGTGACTGGCTGATTGGCGATTACTACGAGCTGAGCGGCCAGGGTGCTGACGACTTGCTGGACGGCGGTGGCGGTAGCGACGTGCTGATGGGCGATGCGTTCTGGATGTTCGCAGGCAGCGGGGGAGGAAGTGATAGCCTCCTTGGCGGCGATGGGGACGACGTTCTGCGTGGCGACGCGCATGAGATGTTCGCAGGCGCCATAGCCGGCGATGACCAGCTCCAGGCCGGGGCAGGGAACGACGTGGTGCTAGGTGATGCGACGTTTCTCAACGCCCCGGGCGGAAACGACGAGTTGGCGGGCGGTAGCGGCGACGACACCCTGTATGGCGACGCTCTGCAGGCCGAGACCGGCGAGGCGCGTGGCGGCGATGACGTGCTGAACGGCGGACCCGGCAATGACACGCTCTGGGGCGACTTCGCCATCATTGCCGCTGCGGATCCCCCTGGCGATCCTCCCGAAGGTGGGCAGGACAGGTTCGTCTTCACGGGCCGGTTCGGGCGGGACTGGGTCGGCGATTTCCAGCCGGGTGAGGACATCCTGGAGTTCGCCGTGCTTGGCCTGCACGGACCGCGAGAGCCGCACGTGCGTGTGCAGCAGGTTGGAGCCGACACGGTGATCAGCGTGTCGGGCTTTGGAGCCGTGACGCTCGCTGGTGTCGACAGTGGCAGCCTGACCACGGGAGATTACCTTCTCACCTGACGCAGCCTCTTGAGCGATATACGAGAATCAAAGCCCATATCGCCCCATTTCCAGCAGCCGTTGACGCCAATAGGCCCTTGGATGTCGACACTGGCACTTTTCTCATTGGGCCGCGCGCCGCCTTCAGAAGGCAGGTCGCCATTCTCGATTGGGAGATCCGGCTGAAAAACTTTGATAACAAGGACTTTCGGGAAGAGTGTCCCCCGCACGTGCGGGGATGATCCAAATAGACTGGTGTCACTCTAGCCGCAGCGACCGTGTTCCCCGCGCCTGCGGGGTGAGCCGATCTCTTTGCGCTCCTCGTAGGGCATCTTGAGGTGTTCCCCGCGCGTGCGGGGATGAGCCACACGCCCGTTACAGCGCACCTTCACGGCCCAGTTGTTCCCCTGCTCGCGTGGGGACGAGCCGAGATCGGTGGTGCGGCCATAGTTGCTGTTGCCTTGGCCCCCGCGCTGCGGGGATGAGCCCGAATGAGGCGGCTTGAGGTCCAGCACCCGAAGAGGTTCCCTGCGTCAGCGGGGATGATCCTGGCTCCTATGTGCCGCCGACATCAGTGCCTTGGTGTTCCCCGCCATCGGGGATGAGCCCAACCCAACGGGCGGCTAAAGCCGCAGCGCGTCCTTTCCCTGCCCACGCAGGGATGCGCCGACGTTTTTCTCGAAGTTGCCGAAGAGGCGCATGTGTTCCCCGCCCGCGCGGGGATGATCCAGGGGTGTGATGCAAGGCGATCAGCGTGCAAACCTCTTCCCCGCCCTGCGGGGATGCACCGGTCTGCTAGGTGAGTTTGCCTGCTCGCCAGTCCCACTCTCCGCCTCTGCGGAGATGGCCCTCGGTAGAAGCGAACTCGGCCCAGCTGAAATCCGGCTCCCTTCCCTCGCGGGGATGCGCCGGTCATCATATGCACCGCCGAGACCAAGACCGAGAGGTTCCCTGCTTCTGCGGGGGTCAGCCGATCTTTTTGGTATGCATGCGCTTGTGGGCCGCAAGCTCCTCGCCCTTGCGGGGATGATCCAGCGTTGGAAATGGTGCTGGAGGAGACAATCTGCATTCCCCGCCGAGCGGGGATGAACCGCACACGAGGTCCCGACCACGCACCGTATTCATCCGTTCCCTGCACTTGCAGGGATGACCCGATCGTCACGACGACCCCTGGCTTGGCGTTCAACAGGTCCCCGCCTGCGGGGCTGCACCGAACATCCAGGACGCCATCATCACGAACTGTCTCTGTTCCTCGCCCGAAGAGGATGAGCCGGTCTTTTGCGTTTGGATGCGCTTATGGGCTGAGTGTCCCTGCCTTGCGGGATGGCCCGGCGTAGACGTTGCCCGTGGTCTGACCCATGACAGCTTCCCTGCCCTCGCGGGGATGGCCCGATCAAAAGAATCGGACCCAGAGCAAGGCCTGCTCCTCCCTGCCCTTGCGGGGATGGCCCTTCAAAGGTGTTGGTGCCACCCGCGTCCTCGACACGTTCCCCTGCCTTTGCGGGGATGATCCGCGATGCGTGTGACCGATGACGAGCGGGCGGAGATGTTCCTCGCCTCGCGGGGATGCACCCGCCATCACGCACTCGCCGATGTGCTTGTCGAGCCGCTCCCCGCCCGCGCGGGAATTCCTACCGTCCCTCGCGCATCGCCCCATCGCGAAACGTCACCACCTGCGCGGCGCGCCGCTGCCAAGCCGCGACCTGCACCCGCAGCCGCCCATCCTCCGTGACCGTCGCGCGGGGATTGGGTGCGCAGGTTCCGAACGCCGGCGAGACCGCCATTCCCCCCTGCCCCATCTCCAGGATGCGGAACCGGGCCGGGCACACGCGCCCGCCGCTTTCGACGGTCAGCAGCACGAAGGTCCGGTCCTGCGCCGGATACACACCCGCAAAGCCGCCGAAGCCCTCCTCGCCGGTGAGGAGCGCCCGCCCATTGGCCTGCAGGGAAAACTCGCCGAGGTCCGTGGCCTGCATCGCAAGCCGCGTCGGGCCGATGGCGAGCGTCTGCCGCAGCCGTGGGTCCCCATTCAGCTCCGGCCATTCCAGCCGCACCTCACCGCCGGGGATGCGCTCGGTTCGCGGCCCCTGGGCGTGCGCAGGCACAGAGGCGAAACCGGCGGCCACCAGCGCGGCGGCCGCCCAAACAAGTATCTTCATTCGCTGCGGATCAGCCCTTGGCGGCCTTGCGCTTCGCCTTCTTGAGACCCGACAGCGCATCCGTCTTCATCGAGGCCGAGGGACGGAACTTGAAGCCCACGCCGGCCTTGATCTTGATCTTCTCCTGGGTGCGCGGGTTGAAGCCCGAGCGCGGCGCCCGCTCACGCGCCGTCAAGGAACCGATCTCGGGTAGAGCCAGCCGGCCTTCCTTCACCAGCTCGTCGCGCAGCGCCCCGATGATCTCGCCGGCCAGCCGCGTGGCCTCGACCCCGGTGATCTCGATGTTGCTCTTGATCGTCTCGATGATGAGCGCCTTGGACATAATTCCACTCCCTTGAAAAAGCCTCGCTGGGCGAGCGCATTTCTTTGAAGCCCAAGCCACACCGCTTGGGAATCCTTTTTCGCACCGAGGAAGAATACGGAGGTGCCGCCTCAGGCCATGACGGGTTCGGCTGTCAGGAGGCCGGCGTTGCGCGCTTCTATGTCTGCGACGTCGAGCAGCGGCTGCAGATGATCGAACCGCTCGCCGCGGGTCCGGGCGCAGTCCGCCAAGGACTTCCAGCTCTGCGCGTGCTCCTTCTCATTGAGATGGCCGCAAGCAAGCTGGTAGCGAAGCCAAGCACCGTAGAGCAGGCCGACATCGCCCTCGCAGTAACGGCCCACCTCCTCGATCCGGCCCTCGTTGACCATGGGCTCGACCATGGAACCCTCCACGCCGTCGGCCTTTCCAGGTAGTCCCATCGCAGCCGCCATTTCGACCAGCTTGTACCTTGTGCTGGCGCCCCAGTTCGCCATGATCTCCATCAGGTCCACATGACAGTCGGCGTATTTTCGCCAGTAGTCATGCGGCAGCGGGTATCCGTGCTCCTTCTCGAACTTCCAGTCCTGAATCCCTGCGGGCTTGCGATAGGCGAGGTACTGAGCCGGCAGGCGCAGCGCCACGGCGCGAAGGCGGGCCAAGGGCAGATCGAAACCCGCCGTGTTCCAGCCAATGATGCAGGGCTGCTTGTTGGTCTCCCGGCGGGGCCCGAGAAGCTGATCCAGCCGCTCCAGCATGTCCCGCTCGCTCCCATGGCCCGTGTGCCGGGTGGCGATGCGCAACACCTCCCAGCCCCGCGACTTCTCGACGTTCTCCGTGCGGCGACACAGGATCACCGAGATCGCGACGATCTTCTGCAGGACGGGTTTGACGAAGACCTCCTCGTCCTTCTGGCCCGGTCGGCGACAATAATCCGTCAGGGCGGCGCGGACCTCCTGATCTTGCGCCTCGGGTCCGAAGCCGAGCAGGCGGCGCGCCGCATCGAGGTCAGGCACCGTCTCGATGTCGAGAACAACGGCGCTCTCCGTCTCCTTGGCCGGCTTCTTTTCCTCCATCGCGACCTCCCAGCGTGAACATTCTGGGAACCGTCTACCAAAAGAGGGAGGGGATTCCGCAAGAGTCCCGGGGGACGCGTGGTGTTTCCGTCCTCAGTCAGTCACGCGTAGCCGCCGTGCTCGATGTCGGCCAGGTATCTGCGCACCGCGTCGGCTCGCCCGGCCTTCACGAGGTCTTCGGCGGTCAGATCACCGAAGCCAGGCAGGTTCTGCGACTGCTACCAGGCAAAGGCCGCCAGCTCGGATCCCGCTGCCTGCCGCACCCGGCCGATGATTTCGGCCAGATCGCGGAGCCAAGCCTGCATGGTGGGTGTGGAGATGCGCGCGCCCTGAGTCAGCGCTTCTTAGGACACGCCGATGGATGCGGCGAGCTGCGCGGGCGTGATGCGCAGCCGCTCGCACAGCGCCAGGGGCCGGATCTGTCCGCTGGCGTCGGACACCGTGGCGAGGAACTCGGTTAGGTCAGCTTGGATGTGCACGGTCTCTCCTGCCTTCCGTCCTCACCTGCGTCGGGAACCCACAAGCGCCGCCTGAAGCGGCCCAGCCTATCCTGCTTGGCTGTGACTAAGCCGCCTCGGGCTGCCGGCGTCGTCCATCGGGCGCCGTTGGTGGCGGGTCTTCGGCCATGGCGGCGGCACGGCGTTCCAGCCACTCCGCGATTTCGGTAGGCACGCTGCCCACGCCTCTGGCCCATTTTCGGACGCGCGCCTCGTCCATGCCCAGAGCATCGGCCAGTCCTCGCTGCGTCCACCGCAGGAGAATGAGGCACTCACGCAGGCGGGTGGGGCTCATCCACCCCCTCCCAGCCAACGTGCGATCACCGGAGCGGCAGCCGTCAGGGCACCGATCGCCGCCACCACTGCGGCCACCGGCGTGACAAAGCGCGTGACACGCAGGTTGGATGCCTCCGCGCTCAGCTTCGCAGCTTCGGCGGTCAGCTTGTGCTGCTCGGCGACAAACTTCCGCGTCTCTTCCTGCTGGCGCTCGATGCGTGAAACCAGCTCCGCAAGGTTGAGGCGCTCGGGGATGTCCGTGGTGGTGCTCAACGGCGTCTCCACTCGATCTGACGGGGCTTAACCCTCGTCGTGTCCGCAATGTGCGGATTTGCGGCGCGGCCGTCAATGACAAATCCGCAAAGTGCGGATTAGTTTCTGCGCCGCCACCCGCCACCGTCGCGCGCCGCGTCAGAGGCCCGCCTTATCCCCGTCTCGCCCTGGTGTCGGGCTTTCCCACAGGCGGCCGCCAGAACTCGGCTTGGGCCTTCGTCGCATCGAGGGCGCTCTGCCCTTCCGAGGCTAGGCGCCGCCGCTCCGCCTCGTTCACGCGCCGCGCCCGGTGCGCGTAGCGAGGGTCGCCTTCCACGAGATGCAGATGCTCGGCCAGGCGATTGCGTTCGAGCCAGCCCACCGTCGCCTCAAGCTCGGCCAGGGTCATGAGTCCTCTGCCCTTGCCCATCACCCGCTTCAACACGGCATTATAGCGGTGATAGGTCCCGTCGCCGCGCGGCGCCCGCAGCGCGGCTTCGTCCTCCACCGCCTGTGCGGCCACCATCTCGCCGACCTGATGCCGCAGCCGCCGCTCCACGCTCGAAGGGGTCGGGGCATCGGGCGTTGTGGGCAGCCCATCGAGCAGCGGACCCGGATCCTTCGCCGCTGCCGGGCGCCCCACCTGAAGCGTCGGCCCGGCCGCTAGGTTCTCCCACCGCAGCCCCGTGGCGTTGGAGGAGAGCGGCACGATGCCGTGTCGGCCTTCTTCCCCCAGCTCCTGTCTTAACCAATCCGGTAGGCGCTGCCCCCGGCTTTCCTTAGGCCTCCGCGCGACCGTGCCCTGCTCGGTCTCGATACGGCGTCGGAAGGCGCGGAACAGAAGATCGTCAGGGTGAAAGACCAGCGCCCTCTGCTCGTCCACCGGCCCCGCATGGGGGTCGATCCGCGTGGCACGGGCGATCATCTGCTCCAGCCAGGGCCGTGACCGGATGTGGGTGAGAGCGGCCACGACCGACACGCCCGGAGCGTCCAAGCCTTCGTAGGCCATCGCCACGGTCACGAGGCATGCCGGCTCGCTCATGAGCCGAAAAGCAGCAAGGGTTTCTTGCGCGTCGCGCTCGTCCGAAATGGCGAGCCGCGCATCCACCAGCCGCCGCGCCACGGGCAGCCGCCCTCTGATGTGGTCCAGGTATCGCCGTGCTTGCACTTGATCAGGTGCCACGACCAGGAGCTTTCCAAGTCCCTTGCCGCCGTCCCTCGCCATCACACCGAGCTTCCGGCGTCGCCCGGCCCTGAGCATGCGCGTCTCGTCGAAGGCGCGGTCGAGCAGTTGTAAGGCGAATTCGGTGCGGAGTGCCGTGAAGAGAGCGGGTCGCGTGGTCTCGTAATCCGCATCCAGTGTATGGGGCCCTACGGCTGGGCCGTCGGGCTCGATCCAAGACGCCTCCCCCTGTACGGCACCGAAGGTCACCGGCAGCACGGCCTTCTCCCGCAGGGCCTCGGCGCGGGAATAGCCAACCACCGCCCAGCCGGACGCCCGAAGGTCCACTTCCCGTGTCCGGTCGGAACTTCCCTTGCCGTAGGGCAGCCACAGGATCGGCCGCCCATCCGCGCGCATGAGTGTTCCGGAAAGCAAGAGACGGACCCGGGCAAGTTCGAGCATCGGCAACAAGGCCCGCGACCAGGAGGCCTCGCGCTCCAAGGCCCACGCCCCCTCCCCTACCTGTCCCGAGGGCTCTGCGTCGCTCAATGCTGGGAGATGATGGATCTCGTCCACCACGAGCAGATACCGGTGCCGGCTGAATTCCCTCATGTGCAGTTCGGGAGCGGCGGCGACGGCTTGGTAGGTGGTCACGTAGCCCGCGAGGCCCCGGCATGGGTCAGGCGCGTTCTCGGCGGCTCGGACGGAGAGGCTGTGACCAAGCTCCGAACGCCACCCCCCGTCGGCGAAAGCTTCTTCTGCCTGCAGGCGCAGGCTGTCTCTGGGAACCACCCAGCACACCCGGTCCACGACCCCGGCGCGGATCAACTCGCTCGCCGCCAGCACAGGCAGGAGGCTCTTGCCCCCGCCCGGTGTCACCGCCGCGAGGATGTCCTGAAGCCCTGAGGCTTCGCCTGACGCAATGGCCCGCACGACCCCGAGGATGCGGCGCTGGTGCGTGCGAAGGGATCGGGCCATCGCATGAGTCTAAGCACCTGGAATCACGATGTGAATCGGCCCACTCAAGGAAGAGAGTGCTTCCTGCTAAGAGCGTCAGTTTCCGCCAATCACCTTGGGTTCAGCCCTGCTGCCCGGGCAGCCTCCCCCCACTTTGCGTCCTCGGCTTGAAGCCTCGCTGCAAACTCCGCGCCGGTGGATCCCACGGGCTCGGCGCCTACCAGAAAGGGCTCGCCCTGCCCTTAAGATCAGGACACAGCGCTGGATCTCGGGCTGCGGCCAGGGCTGGAAATCAGCCGTATCCGGCTTGCAAGGTTTCTGTCAGCCGAGTGCGGGACACTTGCCTCTGCATGGCCTGATCTCTTCGCCTTCGCAACAAGGTGCAGGCCTCGGCGCCCTCCGGGCTGAAGAGGAGGACCTCTCATGCTCAAGGCCACTTTCGCCGCCGCCCTGGCTCTGGGCTTGGCGGCCCCTGCCCTGGCACAGACCCCTTCGCCCAGCACGACAACGACCCCAGGCGTGACGACGGCCCCCCGGGCCACAACGGCGCCTGCAGGCATGGCGCAGGGCCACCTGCGGGCCAAGGCCATCATGGACTGGGACGTGTACAGCTCCGACGGCCACGAAGTCGGCGAGGTCGAGGATCTGATCCTGGACGCCCAGGGACGTGTCGTGGGCGTCGTCGTGGAAGTGGACCGTGGCCTGCTACGCAGCGACCGCCACGTCATGATTCCCTTTGAGCGCCTGCGCATGGGCAACAACCGCCGAGCGGAGCTGCCCATGACCCGCGACGAGGTCCGCGCCATGCCAGGCTTCGATTACCGCGACTGACCGGCACGGCGCCTTCAAGGGACAAGCCCCAAGACCGCCAGGCATCGTCCCCCAGGGTGTCCAGGCCTCCGATGCCCAGAGGAGACTGCGATGGCCTGGGTGTATCTCATTGCCGCCGGCTTGCTTGAGGTCCTTTGGGCCTTCACCATGAAGCAATCGGAGGGCTTCACGCGGCTTTGGCCCACCGTCGCCACCCTGGCGGCGATGTTGCTGAGCTTTGTCCTCCTTTCCTGGGCGATGCGGGTTCTTCCGCTGGGAACCGCCTACACGATCTGGACCGGGATCGGCGCTGTCGGCGCGTTTGTCGTCGGGATCATCGTCCTGGATGAGGCGGTCACTTCCTTGCGCGTGCTCGCCGCCTTCCTACTACTGGGCGGAATGATTCTCATGAAGATTTCAAGCTCAGATTGACGACCCTTCTCCAGCGGGCCGCTAATTCTCCCCGCTAAATGGAATAGAGTTGAAATCCTTCGAAGAATTTGTTACATAAAGGTCATCATGCCGATGCGCGGAATTTCATTCCGCCCGCGCCAAGCGGGAACCCTTCTCGCAGGAGATTAGCCCCGGGCCTTTCGGCTCGGGGATGGTCCGGCGCAAGACCGCTGATGCGCACGCCTGAACGGCACCGCTCTTGGCATGAAGGTTTTCACAATGACACAGCAAGACCTAGCGGAGCAGCACTATGCCTCCGTGGATCGACGCGCGGCGTCGGTCGATACGCTGCTTCTTGCGGCCCTTGGCCGCCACCAATCCGTCGCACCATGCCGGCGCGGCCCCCGGGCTTTCCTGGCGTCTTTGGCGACGCGGCGTGACGGACGTCCGGCCTCCGGCGGGCGCGGGGTGATCAGCGGACTCGGGGCGCCCCCTTCCGAAGAAGAGAGCGGCCCCACGGAAGGCCAGGTCCGGGCCATGATCGTTGGCGCGCTGGTGGCGGCCTTGGCTGTCACGCAGTTTCTGTCCTGGTGGAAGCCCGAATTCGTCCTTTCCTTGGGCTGACGCCCTTCCTCGGCCGCGGATCGCTTGCGGACCGGCCATTTCCCACGGTCGGCATCGCCGTGACCCAGGGAACGCCGTGTCGAATGGCACAGCGCGCTGCTGGGCGCAGTCAGCAACAAGCCCAGCCCAGCCCGTGATGACCCCGAAAGAAAGAAACCCATGAACACCGAGCCCACAACGCTGGTGGCCCGCCGCACCAAGAAGCTGGCCCAACCCCCCATCACCCTCTCGGCCACGGACGAGGAGCGGCTGTCTAGCCTCGCCGCGGCCGTCGCGCGCCGAAGCCCCGAGGTGGCAGAGCACCTCCTGCGCGAGATCGATCGCGCCCGGATCGTGCCCCCCGGCCGCGTGCCACCGGACGTGGTCGCCATGCACTCGCATGTCGAATACCGCGACGGCGGAACCGGCACGGTTCGCCGTGTCCAGATCGTTTATCCGCACGAGGCCGACATCGAGGCAGGACGCGTCTCCGTCCTCACCCTGGTGGGTGCCGGCCTGATCGGCATGGCCGCCGGCCGCTCCATTCTGTGGCCCACGCTGCAAGGGCGCGAGCGCGAGCTGACCGTGCTGCGGGTCTCGCCACAGCCTTTCGAGGTGGGTGAGCGTCTGGCTGAGTCGTCGGCATGAACGCGCAGTTGCGGCGGATCGCAGGGCCGCTCGCCGCCACGCTGGGGAGCGTCGGGCTTCTGCTCGCGCAGCCGCTGCTGCTGCCGCTGTTCGGAAACGCTGGCCCGGCCCCGGGCAGCGGGCAGGTCCTGCGCCTGCTGCTCGGCAGCGCGGCCTATTTCAGCGCCGCCTGGCTCGCCACGCGCCTCGCCGATGCCGTGCTCTCCCGGAAAGGCAGCGGACGCCGGCGCTCGCCCAAGCTCCTGAAGGACCTGCTGGCGGCGGCGGCCTTCTCGGCGGCGGCATTCGCGACGATCGCGCTGGTCTTCGAGGGCTCGGCCCTTGGCGCAGCGGCAACGTCCGGCGTCATCGTGGCCGTGCTCGGCTTCTCGCTCCGCGGCGTGATGGGCGACGTCTTCGCAGGCATCGCGCTCGGCCTTGAACACACCTACCGCATCGGCGACTGGGTGGAGCTGGAGGCGGGCCTCGGCGGGCGCGTGATCGAGATCACCTGGCGGGCGACACGCATCGAGACGCGCGACAAGGTGCAAGTCATCGTGCCGAACGGGCGCATCGCCCAGCAGCGCGTCACGAACTACAGCGCCCCGCGCCCCCAGTATCGACAGCAGGTCCGCATCACCCTCGACCACTCGCTGGCAGCGCACGACGCGCGCCAGTTGCTGGCAGAGGCGGCCGCCGCGGCCCCGGGCGTTCTATCCGATCCGCCACCGGATGCGCGCCTGACCGCGCATGAGGCGGAGGGCCTTGTTTACATGGTCCGCTACTGGGTGCCGAGCTTCGCCCAGGAGATCGATTGCCGCGATGCGGTGCTGACCGCCGTGGATGAGGCGCTCCGCCGGCGGGCTGTGCCGGCGCCTCACCGGCGGTATCGGCTGCGCTTGGAGCGGCCCGGCGGTGACACAGCGCAGGCGGTCGCCATGCTGGGCCGATAAGCGCCCCCAGACCCGCTGCTGGGCCTCGGCGTCGCATCACCCTTTAATGCAATAAACTTGCGCTCTTCCTGCATTGATTTTCGTTTGCTTTGCATCCTTCGACTCATGAGGCTGTCGCTTGAGATGGAACCGATGGCGACAGCGGATCAACCGCATCTCTCGGACGGCGCGGCGACAGTGTTGAGTCGATTCCTGACTGCCGACGGCGCTGACAAAAGCCGGCTGAAGGACGCGCATCGAACTCTTCGCCGCGGAGGCACCGCAGCCCTCCTCCCCGCGATGGTTGAAAGTCGTCAAGGCTGCAACACAAGCGGAGAAGCGCACATGAACGGATATCACAGGCGTGAGGCAGCCGCCTCGCGCGAAGACGACCCCGACATCCCCCTTATCTCCTGCAGTTCGCCGCCCTGCTTCCTTCGTGAGTTCTCGCCTTCCTTCCTCGGTCCTCTGACGCGCGCTGAGATCCTGGTGCTCCTGGAAGACCTCCTCGCGGTGCGATGGGCACGCACCCCTCTCGAGCGCGCCTGGCTCGGCAGCATGCTGCGCCGCCACATCGCCCAGATCAACGGCCGAGCAACGAAGGCCACATCGCCACTGCAGTTGGCGGCGGTGGAGGAGGAACCGACTCCTGAGACATTGCGGAAACTCGCCCTCGACCTGCGCGATGCCTTGCCGCGCATCGAAGACCGAAGCTTGCGACGCGACCTTCAGGACGTGTCCGCCAGCTTGCAGCATTTCCTCCGCAGGCACTGCGCCGCAGCGCAAGAGGAGGAATAGAAGGCCATGCCCAGCTGGGACGAAGTGCGCGCTTGGCGACGCGCCGAGCGGGAGCGCCTGATCGCGCGACGGCTCCTTGTGCCGCGCGAGGAGCGGAAGGTCCGGGATGGCATCATCACCGACCACTTGTTCAGCCTCATGGTCGATGCGACCCAGAGCGCACCGCGCACCCTCGGCTTCTTTCGGCCCTTCAAGGGCGAGTTCGACCCGCGGCCTCTCGCGCGCCAGCTGCATCACCGGTGCATCCGCCTGGCGCTTCCGGTGGTCGTGGAGCGGGGGAGGCCCGTGATTTTCCGGGAATGGCGGCCTGGGGCTGCCATGGTCCCCGATCTCTGGGACATCCCCATTCCCGCGCGCGGAGAGACCCTTCTCCCGGACATCCTGCTGGTGCCGCTGGTCGGGTTCGACGGCTGCGGCCACCGGCTGGGCTATGGCGGCGGATATTACGACCGGACCCTGGCGGCCATGGCGCCAAAGCCGATTGCGATCGGTGTTGGCTTCGAGATGTCGCGCCTGGGCACGATCTACCCGCAGCCACACGACATACCGATGGATCTGGTCATCACCGAGCGCGGCACGGATTGCGACCGGCACGTGACCTACTCAGCGAGAAAGGAGGAAGTGCCATGTGTGGTGGGGAACTGAGTTCTTCGGAACTCGATCGGGTCGGGCGCGCGCTGCTCGACACGGCCTCGGACGCCATCATCGTGGCCGACGAGGACGGGATCATCCGGTTCTGGAACCCCGGCGCCGAGCGCATTTTCGGCATTCCAGCCTCTGATGCGCTGGACCAGTCGCTCGACCTCATCATCCCCGAGCCGCAGCGGGCCCGTCATTGGGCCGGATTCCAGCGCGTGATCGAAACCGGCGAGAGCCGGTATGGCTCGGACGGGCTGCTCGCGGTGCCCGCGATGCGAGGGGATGGCAGCCGCATCTCGGTCGAGTTCACCATTGTGCCGCTCCATGGGCCCAACGGGCGGATGGAGGGCATGGCCGCCATCCTGCGGGACGTGACCCGCCGCTTCGAGGAGATGCGGTCGCTGCGACGCGAACTCGCTGAGAACCGGAGAAGCGCAACCGAGCCGGCATGAGACCCAGCCTCCCTCCCGGGGAGGCAGCCAAGGAGGAAGGACGATGAACAGTCCGCAGTTGGAGACGGTCTGCGAAGCAGTGGAGCTTGTCCAAGGGGTTGGTGACCCGCTTCTCGGCCAGTTCTGCGTCATGTCGCTGGTCGCCTGCCTGGCAGGCGAAGGTCACACCGATCGCCCCCGCTGTGCCTCGGCGGTGATCCGGGCCCTGGCGATCCCGGTCAATGACCGGATGCCTCCAGAGGCGCGTCAGCGCCTGAAGGTCTTCGTGCCTCGCATCCTCGGCACCAATGACGGGCTCGACGGCCTGCGGGCGGCCATCTTGTGCCGCGCCATTCTTGAGGAGGTTGTCCCCAAGACGTTGTTTGAAGCGGGGCGTGAGCGCGCCAAAGGACGGGAGCGCGGCTTCTTTTGGCGCCTGTGGACCCGAAGGGCGAAACGCGTCCTCATCGGCGAGATCACAGCCGCGCGCGCCAAGCTCCTCGCCGAAGGCGAGCAGAGCACGCCTTTTGAGCTGAAGGAGCGCGTGGCGGAGGCCGCGGGGCACCTGATCACCTTGTGCGCGGCCGATGCACCGACGGCCGACGATGAGGAATGGTACTGGAACAAGGCCATCGACCTGCTCGACCGGCTTTGTGACATCGGCGCCGATGAACGGGCCGCAGAACCTCAAGCCCCGCCTTTGATGGCGCTCAGCATCACGCTCACGTCGCGCCTTTCCGAAGGCGATGCTCCCCGCAAGCCGGCCGTGGCGCCATCCTATCTCACGCTGCTGTTCCGCTGACCGCTCACGAACGGGGCGCTTTCGCAGCGCCCACCCAGAAGGGAGGCTGCCGATGTCGACCGCCGTGAACGTCTTGCGTGCCCAGTCTGTCCCCGCGCGCTACGACACAACGTCGCGCGTTTTTCACTGGCTCACCGTGGTGCTGGTTCTCTCTGCCGCGATGCTGGGCCTCTGGATCGCCCATGCCGAGCCCGGAGAGGCGATCAAGATGACGCTGTACAACCTGCATGAGAGCATCGGCGTCACGATCGGGCTGGTGACCCTGGCCCGCCTCATCTGGCGCCTCGGCCATCCGGCTCCGCCATTACCGGCGGATCTGCCGGATGCGCTCAAGCTCGCCGCCCGGCTGAACCACGGGGCCTTCTATCTCTGGCTTCTGGTGATGCCTGTGCTGGGCTTTATCGCGACCAATGCCTGGGGCTTTCCGCTCACCTGGTTCGGCTTGGTGCCCCTCCCCGATCCGGTCGGAAAGAACGTGCCGCTGGCCGAGATGGTCACTTTCGCGCACCGCCTGATGGCCTGGAGCCTCATCGGCATGATCGTGCTCCACGTCTCGGCTGCGCTCTGGCACCAGTTCGTGCGGCGCGACGGCACGCTGAGAAAGATGCTCTGATGTCGTCGCACCTCCTTCGGCCCGCACGGAACGGCGGGTCGGCCGCGCCCGTCCTCGTCGTGACTGGTGCGTCGGCGGGCATTGGACGGGCGACGGCCGTGGCCTTCGCCCGCCTGGGATGGCGCGTGGCGCTGCTGGCGCGAGGCCACGCCGGGTTGGAAGGCGCTCGCCGGGACGTGGAGGCAGCAGGCGGAGCGGCGCTGGTTATCCCCCTCGACGTTGCCGATGGCGCTGCGGTCTCCGCCGCGGCTGATCAGGTCGTCGCCCAATGGGGTCGCCTGGACGTATGGGTGAACAACGCCATGGCAACCGTCTTCGGACCTGCCGAGCGCGTCCTGCCTGAGGAGTGGCGGCGGGTGACGGAGGTGACCTATCACGGCGCCGTGCATGGCACGCTCGCCGCCCTCCGGCATATGCGAGAAGCGGACGGCGGCACCATCGTGCAGGTCGGCTCGGCTCTCGCCTATCGCTCAATCCCGCTGCAGGCACCCTACTGCGCCGCCAAGGCGGCCCTCCGTGGCTTCACGGACTCCCTCCGCTGCGAGTTGCTGCACGACCGCAGCGGCGTGCGGCTGACGATGGTGCAGCTTCCCGGCGTGAACACGCCGCAGTTCAGCTGGTCGCGGACCCACATGCCGCGCCGGCACCGACCCGTCGGAAAGATTTTCGAGCCCGAGGCAGCCGCTCGGCAGATCGTCCGCGCCGCACTTCACGCTCCCCGTGAGTTCTGGGTCGGCATGCCCGCCATCGGGGCGATCCTGGGGACGATGGTGGCGCCCGGCCTGTTCGACCGTTACCTCGCGCGAAGCGCCTACGAGGCGCAGATGTCGCTCGAGCCGGCGGGTGACGGGACCAGCATTCTGAACCACCCTGCCGGAGACGATGCGGGTGTGCGAGGCCCATTTGAAGACGAGGCCAAGCCGCAGGTTCTTGGCATCAGTGCGGCACTCGCACGGGCAGCGTCGGCCCTCCTGGTGACCGGGATGGCGTCGCGATTGGCCATCGCCCTGGCGCGACGCCGCGCGCACACCACCTCGCCCCCACTCCGGTCATGATCCGCAAGGTTGCATATCGGAAGGTCATCCTCGCCGGCGTAGCGGGAGCCGCGGTCTGGGAGGCGCTTGCCCGGCTGCTGATTCTGTTCGGGCTGCCTGTCGCCGACATCGTGGGCACGCTCGGCGCGGTCGCGGCACCGGGAGTAGGCGTCTGGGTATCATGGGGCGCAGGCCTGCTGCTTCACTTTCTGGTCGGCGCCATCTGGGCCATCTTCTACGCCTACTTCTTCTGGTCCGACCTGCCGATTCGCCCCGTGCTGCAGGGGCTGCTCTTCGCCTTCATTCCGATGACGCTTGCCATCCTCGTCGTGCACCCGCAATTCGAACTCATGCAGTTGCGCGGCGCCGAGGCGGCCGCGCTTCCGCACTTCGGATTCGCCGGCCTGCCCGGCCGTCTGCATGAACCAATCTCGATCGCCCTTGGGCATCTTCTCTGGGGGGTCACACTCGGTTGGCTGTATGTGCGGCCGGTTGGTGCGCCCACGGGCGGCCCACCTCCGCGGATCGGCCTTGCGAAAGGCAGGAAAGGCGCGGCTCACATCCTCGCCTCTCGCGGCCAGGCGCGTCAGGAAAGCCACGAGCGCTTCATGCTCGCCACGGGCATCGAGTGCAGCTATCCCACCATTGAGGGCGGAAGCTGGCGGATGGACCAGATGCAGGCCTGCGGCCACTACCGCCACTGGCGCACCGACCTGGCGTTGGTCCGCGAACTCGGCCTGCGCTACCTGCGCTACGGACCGCCTCTGCACCTCGTTCACCGCGGGGCGGATCGGTACGACTGGTCCTTCCCCGATGAAGTCTCTGCCGAGATGCAGAGGCTCGGCATCGTGCCGATCATGGATTTGTGTCACTTCGGCCTTCCCGACTGGCTCGGCAACTTTCAGAATCCGGAAGTGCCACGGGCACTGGCCGATTACGCGCGGGCCTTCGCGCGCCGCTTCCCCTGGGTGCGGCTCTACACCCCGGTGAACGAAATGTATGTCTGCGCAAAGCTGAGCGCGCTCGATGGTCTGTGGAACGAGCAGCTCCGGGACGAGCGAGCCTTCGTGACCGCGGTCCGTCACCTCGCCAAGGCGAATGTGCTGATGATGCAGGCGATCGCGGAGGAGCGACCAGACGCGGTCTTCGTGAACAGCGAGAGCGGTGAGTTCTATCAGCCCTGCTGTCCAGACCCGGAAATCCGCCGCATCGCTGCCTTCGAGAACGAGCGCCGGTTTCTGCCGCTCGATCTGCTCTATGCCAGACCAGTGTGCGAGGAAATGCGTGCTCATCTCGCCGTCAACGGAATGCCCGACGAGGAGTACGCTTGGTTCATGGGCCAGCGCGTGCGCGATCGGGCCGTGCTCGGCGTCGATTATTATGACTGGAACGAGAAACTCATCGACAGCGACCGCCGCGTGCAGGCCCTGGGCGAGCTGTTTGGCTGGTACGTCGTCGCCGAGCAATACTACGAGCGCTATCGGCGGCCGCTCATGCACACCGAGACGAACCACCTTGATGCGCGCGAGGCTCCACGCTGGCTGTGGCGGCAGTGGCACAACGTGCAGCTCATGCGCCAGCGCAACGTGCCGATCGTCGGCTTCACCTGGTTCTCGCTGACCGATCAGGTGGACTGGGACATCGGGATGCGCGAACCGCTGGGAAACGTGAACCCGGTCGGCTTGTTCGATCTCAACCGCGATCCGCGCCCGGTAGGCCAGGCCTATCGACATCTCGCGCACCTGTTTGACTCGGAACTTTCTCGAAGCGCGCCCCTCGACACGGTGCTGCATGAAGCTGCTGAGGCGTGTGATGCTTAGGATCTTGCGGGCCCACGGTCTTGAGGCCGGCCCATCGCAAAGGCCGATGTTGGGCGGCGCTCTCTCTGGCCTCGCGGCCGCGTTGCCAATGCTCGCCGTTCTGCACGCCCTTGGATCGCTCGATGCACTGGGGCGGACGGGGACAAGCCCTTGGCTCATGGGCGTTCTGGCCTGCCTTGGAGGGATGGCAGGGAGCGGCCTGCTCTACGGATTGACCTTCCAACGCGCCGCCAATGACCCTCGCGGCGGGTGGCTGTTCGGCATGGCCTTTGGTTTCGCGCTGTGGCTGCTTGTGCCCGTGCCGCTGCTGCAGTGGTTGCCTGGGCGACCCACCTTGATCGGAAACCCGGCCCTCGGGGTTTTTCTGGGCTTCCTCTTGTGGGGGCTGACGCTTGGCTGCGCCTTTCCGCCCTTGCACCGGCGGCTCCACGTGGGTCTCGACGCCCGGCGGGGCGCCGCGTCTGCCGCGGCAGGAGAAACGACTCTGCTGCGCAGTGCCAGTAAGCTGCCAGCCCCTGCCGCGCGAGGAGGATCGGCGTAGGTGTCCCAGGCGGGCCCTGTCGTGAGAGCGCCAACTCTCGGAGAGCCGCTCCAAATTCGGATTCTCCGCCATCCCTTCCTCTTCTGGGCGGTCCCGTCCGGGAGGCTGGACCCACGGCGGAGCCGACGGTCCAACGAAATATATTGGACGATTCAAGCGAAAATCTTGCGTTCATCCGTGCGAGAAAATGCCCATGGACATCGAACTCGCTCGCACCTTTCTCGCCATCGTCTCGGCTGGAAGCTTTGTGGGTGCCTCCGACCAGCTGCATGTGGCGCAGACGACGGTCAGCGCGCGGATCCGCTCACTTGAGGAGCAACTCCGCCGGCCACTCTTTGTCCGCAACAAAGCGGGTGCGGTGCTGACATCGGCGGGCGAGCAGTTTCTTCGCCATGCGCCGCAGATGATCCAGCTCTGGGAGCGGGCGCGCCACGAAGTCGCCGTACCGGCCGGCCGGCGGGCGATGCTGGCGATCGGCGGCGAACTGAGCCTGTGGGAGCCGCTTCTCCGGGAATGGCTGGTGTGGATGCGTCGCTCGGCGCCCGATGTCGCTCTGCGCGTCAGCATCGGTCTTGCCGATGACCTGGCCAACCAGGTCGCAGGGGGCATCCTCGACTTGGCCGTCGTCTACGCGCCGCGCTACCGCGCGGGCCTCAAGGTGGACCTTGTGGCGGAACAAAGGCTTGTCATGGTAAAGGCGCCCGGACAGCGCGCCAAGAGCAACGGCGACAATTACGTCTATGTGGATTGGGGCCCGGAATTCGCCGTCCGACACGGCATGGCGTTTCCCGACCGGGCCGAACCTGGCCTGCATGTCGGCCTCGGCCCCTTGGCACTGACCTACATCCTCCAGGCGGGCGGATCAGGGTACTTCCGCCTCGGCGCGGTCCGATCCCACTTGGCGAGCGGTCAGCTCGAGCTTGTGCAGGGCGCGCCCGAGTTCATCTACCCGGCCTACGCCGTCTACGCGCAGAACGGTGGCGACCGCGAATTGATGGAGACGGCGCTGGCAGGCCTGCGCCACGCGGCCATCGTGTCGCAGGCGGACACCACCCGAGCGTCGGAGCCCCATCCGGCCCGCGAAATGGCAGCGCCACGCCAGAAGGCGAAACGGCCAGACCGCAAGGCTCGCAAACGCTACCGGGCCTACAGCGCCTGATAAAGCATCTCGGGCGGCATGAGCGTTGTCTTGTCGACGACGCCTTTCACACCGGGGATGCACCCAGCCAGGACGCGAAGCCCGCGCTGAACCGCCCGGTCCTGCGAGAAGCCGTGAAACGTGACCACGCCGTCTTCAACAGAAATGCTCGTATAAGGGCTGTAGGCCCAATGCTCGCGGCGCATCGCCGCGATCACCGCAAGACGGATGCGCTCGTCGGAGGCGTCAGCCGCATCGTTCCTTGGTTCATCGAGGACCCGAAGCAGATCCGCACGGCTGACGATGCCGCATAAGCGTCCGGCCTTGACCACCAGCACCCGACGGATGTGGCGCTGCTCCAGCAAGGCGGCGATCTCAGCGACCGGGGTTTCGAGCGAAACGGTTACCAGTTCTGTCGTCATGATCTCTTCAGCCACGAAGCCATGCGACCGGGCAAAGCGGTCCGCCTCCTCCGAGGGATCCGCGAAAAGAGACGCAAACCAAGATGGCGGCTTCTCTGCCATGACGGCGAGGCGGCGCATCAGATCGGCCTCCGTGACGATTCCAACCAAGGCGCCGCCCTTGTCCACGACCGGAACCGCCGAAATCCTGTGCTGCCGCATCAACGCAGCGATCTTCAGGATGCGCGCATCCGGCGGAATGACCACGACCTCTGATGTCATCACACTTCGAGCCGTCGCGTTGTCCATGACCTCCTCCTCATCGCCTGACGAAAAGACCAGTGGTCGCGCGAGAACTCGGGCGCCACCCGAACCGGAGATACCGTCAAGAGAATGAGGCTGCCGCCCGAAAAAGGTCCAACGAAATTCAATGCACGATGAGTGCAATGATGCTGCATTCTTCCGGAAGCGCCGGCTGCAGCCGAGCCCATCACTCCGTCAAAATTGCAGAAAGCACGGCGCAGGTGACCCGGCCCAGGCGGCCAGTCCACGGGTGTCAGCGGGCTCGGTCGCCGGCCCAGACACTCCGCAGCCGCGACGCGGCTGCCGGAGCAGGCATTCGCCCCTGACCCGCCAGCCCTGCGCGCGACAGCCTGGGCAGCCTCCCTGGCCACGCCACGCATCCTTCACCTTTTCTGAGACGTTTCGGGCCGGGAGGACCTCATGTCCGGCTCAAACCAACATCTCGACCCCTCCTTCGACCTCAACGCGGCGCCAATGCGGATCGGCCGCGTCCGCCTACGGGTGCGCGACCTTTCAGGGGTCGTCCAGTTCTACCGCGACATTCTGGGCCTAGTGCCGGTGAAGCAATCAAACCGACGCGCCGTCCTTGGCGCAGGCGCACAGCCCCTCATGGAGTTGATCGGCGATCCACGTTTCGCTGCGCTCGAAGGCCGTCAGGCCGGCCTGTTCCACACAGCCTTTATCCTGCCCGACCGCACCAGCCTCGGCAGATGGCTGCGTTTCGCGAAAGAACGGAACATCGGCCTGGATGGCGCTGCCGATCATGGAGTGAGCGAGGCAGTCTACCTCGCCGACCCGGAGGGCAATGGGATCGAGATCTACTCCGACCGCCCAGTGTCGGCATGGCACCGCACCGGCAGAAAGGTTGAGATGACGAACGACAGGCTGGATCTCGAAGAACTGATGCGCGTAGCCGATGGCCCCTGGACCGGCATGCCGACGGAAAGCACGATCGGCCACGTGCATCTGCAGGTTGGCGACATCGCGGAGGCCGAGCACTTCTATGGTGACCTCCTTGGCTTCGAAGTGACCTGCCGTTTTCCCCAAGCCAGCTTCTTCGGCGCAGGCGGCTACCATCACCAGCTTGCAGCCAACACCTGGCGCAGCGGAGGCGCCGGGCCACGCATGGAAGGTATGGCTGGCCTCGACGCCGTTGAACTGATGATCCGAAACGGCGCCGACGGCAGCGCCGTCGAGGCCCGCGCGCGGGCGGCAGGCATGACCGTCAAGGCTGAGAGCGGAGAGAGGATGCTGTGCGATCCCTGGGGCACTGTGATCATCGTGGCTCCCGGCTGAACTGCCTCTTCACTCGCGGGCGCGACCAATCACGCCCAGCCGGGCCTCGGACGAAGCATGCATCGTCCGATTTGTTGCTGCCGAAAATCCTGCGCGCGAAATCTGTATTGGCAGCGGCCGCGAGGACACAGCCAGCCACAAATTACAGAATTGACATAAACTTCCGGCCTTGGTCAAATGGCGCTGCGGGAGAGATCGCAGCGGCTGAAAGGTCGTTGCGGCGCCGAAGGAGCAACCGCCCCGGAAACTCTCAGGCTCAGCACCGCGCCGATTTTGAACTCTGAAAAGTGGAGCAGCCGCTCCCGCCGACGGTGTAAGCCCCTGCCCCGCGATGGAGCAGCGGTGATGCTCTCAGGCCAATGACAGAGGGGGCATTCGACCCGCGCGAAGGCGCGGGAGGAGAATGCATATGCCTCGCTCGGGTCCTCAGACCGTCGCCATCATCGGCGCTGGCGTCACCGGCATCACCACCGCGTACAACCTCGCCCGCCGCGGCCATGCGGTCACCGTCTTCGACCGCCATCCCTACGCGGCGATGGAGACCTCTTTTGCCAATGGCGGCCAGCTTTCGGCGTCCAACGCCGAGGTGTGGAACAGCTGGGCCACGGTGCTGAAGGGCATGAAGTGGATGCTCACGCCCGGAGCACCCTTGCTCGTGAGCCCCCGCCCCTCGTGGCACAAGCTCTCCTGGATGGCTGAGTTCGTCGCCTCGATCCCGCGCTATGAGGAGAACACGGTCACCTCGGCCCGCCTTGCCATCGAGGCGCGGGCGCATCTCCGTCGCATGGCCGAGGAGGAAGGGATCGACTTCGACGCGGAGAACCGCGGTATCCTGCACTTCTATCACACGAAGCAAGACTTCGAGGCGGCCTCCCGCGTGACCGAGCTACTGCGGAAGGGCGGGCTGGAGAGGCGGGCGGTGACACCCGCCGAGATCAGCTCCATCGAGCCCGCGCTGAAGGGCCAGATCTACGCGGGCTTCTACACGCCGAGCGACTTCACGGGCGACATCCATAAGTTCACCCATGGCCTGGCGCAGGCCTGCGCCCGCCTCGGGGTTCGGATGCGCTTCTGCACCGAGGTGCTTTCGACGTCCGCGAACACTTACGACACCACGGTCATCAGCCGGCCGGTTGAGCCCAAGGCAGACGGCACCCCGCACCCGACCGAGAAGCATCATTTCGACAAGCTGGTGATCTGCGGCGGGGTGATGTCACGTCGGCTCGGCCAGGCGCTCGGTGACCGGATCAACATCTACCCCGTGAAGGGCTACTCGATCACGGTACCCCTGGAGGAGGCGGCGGACCAGGAGGCCGCACCCTGGGTCAGCCTGCTCGACGACAAGGCCAAGATCGTGACCAGCCGACTGGGACAGCGCCGTTTCCGCGTGGCGGGAACGGCGGAGTTCAGCGGCTACAACCGCGACATCCGGGCGGAGCGCATCGCTCCCCTCGTCGCGTGGTGTCGTGCCCACTTCCCCGGCATGAGCACGCGCCAGGCGGTGCCCTGGGCGGGGCTGCGGCCGATGATGCCCGACATGATGCCGCGCGTGATGCGTGGCCGGAATCCGCGGGTGTTCTACAACACCGGCCACGGCCACCTGGGCTGGACGCTTTCGGCCGCCACGGCCGAGGCAGTCGCCGTCCTTGTGAGTGCCGGGACGAATGCCTGAACGTCAGGCGGGAAGGCCAATTCGTCACAGGAGCCATTCGATCGGCAGGAACGAGAGCAGCCAGATTGCGGCCCGCCGCAGAAAGGTCGTCCCTGGCTCGCTCTCGTACCGGATGACCTCGCCGCCGCGCCTCTCAATCCAGAGAATGCCTCCATCCGGCCCGAGCTGGACCTCATAGGTCTGGGCCGGGACCCGCGCTGCGAAGCTGGTCTCGACAGCCTGCGTCAGGGGCGGGCTTTCGATCACGAAGCCCAGCTCCGTGTTCAGATGAATCGAACGCGGGTCGAAGTTGAAAGACCCGACGAAAAGGCGCTCGCCATCGACCGCGAAGGTCTTGGCGTGAAGTGCCGATCCGCCCACGACACGTGACCCGCGTGGTCCAGAGCCCTCTCCAAGTAGGGCCCGCGATCCTTCGGCGACAACGGGCCCCCCGCCGATGCCGTGGAGTTCATAGAGCCGCACGCCGGCACGCAGTAGCGGTTCGCGCTGATAGGCATAGCCCGCGTGAACGACGGGCACATCCGTCGCCCGCAGCGCATTCGTCAGGATGGCAACATCCACCCCATCGCGGGCCAAGCCTGAGAAAATCTCGACCCCTGCATCGGTCGGCACAAAATAGCCGGAAACGAGGCGGAGGTTTCGTCTCGGCTGCCCAATGGCCCGACTGAGCGTGGGCCATAGAAGGCTCTCGCGTGGCACCAGTCCGAGCGCCTTGGCCGGGTCGTCGCTCACCATCCTGACCGCCGCCCAGGTCCAGGGCAGCGTCCCTTCACGTGCCTCCTCGATGATCGGCAGCGTCTGGACCGATGCGAGATAGGCCTGCGCGGCTGGTGTGTTGCGAGCGACGGCCGCCGCGTTGACGATCCGCGCGAGGTCTTCCTGCCTGACGGCGGGCAGGACGCGCGAGGCCGGATAGGCGGAAGCGCTGTTCCAGTAGCGGTCGAAATCGGCGGAGACGTCGCTGACCACCGGGCCGACCGCGAGGGCGTCCAGATCGACAAACAGGCCCTCGTCGCGGGCGCCGAAATATTCGTCGCCGATGTTCCGCCCTCCGATGATCGTGATCCGGTTATCGGCAGTGAAGCTCTTGTTGTGCATCCGCCGGTTCAGCCGCGAGAATTCGGTGAGATAACCGACCCACTTCGGCCAGCGCAGGACAAAGGGATTGAACAGGCGGACCTCGACGTTCGGAAGGTCGTCGAGCGCGGCGAGCGGTCCGTCCAGACCGGATGTGCCGTTGTCGTCCACCAGGAGGCGGACGCGAACACCGCGGCCCGCCGCCGCGCGGATCTCGTCGAGCAACAGAGAGCCCGAGAGGTCGCCCCTCCAGATGTAGTATTGCAGGTCGAGACTGCGCGTGGCTGACCGCGCCAGCAGGACGCGCGCCGCAAAGGCGGCGGGCCCGTCATCCAGGAGATGGACGCCGCTCAGTCCTGGCTGCCGGACGGTCGCTTGCCCTGCCCCAAGGCCGAGCGGCGTATCCTCCGTGTCCGTCAACGCGGCGGAAGCTGGGCAAGGCTCCAGAGGCGGAAGCGGATAGAGCAGGCGAAGGCCGACAATCGCCACCAGCAGGAGCGCGGTCCCCACCCACAAAATCCTGAACAGCCATCCAGCCACCGGTGCCTACCCGCGGGTCCCAGTGTCTGCTCCAAGGCCCGAGAAAGGGCAGCAGTTTCCCCCACAGGCTTTCCGGTCGGACCCACCAGATCCCCGGCGCCGAAGGAGGTGAACAAGTTCACCCGCCAAGTCATCGACGAAGAATCAACAGAGCGCATACCAGCAGCCGAGAAGTTATTTCCGCGCGACAGGCGCTTTTCATTGGGCCCTGCCACGCACCTCTGGATCAGCGCTCCTCAGCGGAAAATACAGTTGAAATCGCTCAGGCAATTTCTTACATATAAGCCATGATTAAAAAGCGCGGAATTATTTGCCGACACCCGCGCCATGCGGGAACTCTCCTCGCGGGTGTCTAGCCCCGGGCCCTACGGCCCGGGGACAGCCCACGAGAGATTTGATGGGGCGCCCGTCTCTTCGAGAGACAGCCCCTCCTCTGCATGGAGGTCTTACACATGATGACCCATGTTTGGGCAGAGCATGATGGCTCTGCCTGGTCCGAGCGCGCGGCGATGGACGCCCGGCTGGACGACGCCCTGGCCGATACTTTCCCCGCGAGCGACCCGGTCGCGATTTCCGTCACCCAGTCACGTCCAAGGCGTGACGGGGAAGCTGAGAACGGTCACGAAGGAGGCTCGGCATGAGCGCGCACCGAGAGGTCGCCCCTCTGCAACGGGCGCATTACGAGCGGACCGGCCAGACCTGGATGGCGGGTGATCCCACCTGGGATCCACGCGTCACGGACAACCGTGCGCCGATCTGGATGATCGGGGCGCTGGCGGTGGCCTGGCTCATCGCCCGAGTGCTGCTGTGGTGGCAGCCCGAACTGGTCCAGGCACTGGGCCAATAGCCCCGGGCTGATCCGAGGCGTGCCCTTGCCTGCGGACAATGGCACGCCTTTCACGCAACACGGCCAGAATGAAGGAGACGTCGTCATGCATCTCTATGGAATCCATCACCTGACCGCCATCACGGCGGATGCACGCAACAATCACGACTTCTACACGCGCGTGCTCGGGATGCGGCTGGTCAAGAAGACCGTCAATCAGGACGACACCAGCGTCTACCACCTGTTCTATGGCGACGGCGTCGGCAGCCCAGGCACCGGCCTGACCTTTTTCGACTGGCAGGATGAGCCCGAACATCGGGGCACGAACTCCATCGTGCGCACGGCGCTGCGCGTCTCGGGCGCGAACGCCATGCACTACTGGACTGCCCGCTTCGAAAACGAGCGCGTGCCGCACGGTCCCGTCTACGAGTTGGACGGCCGACGACATCTCGACTTCGAGGACCCGGAAGGTCAGCGCCTGACCCTGGTGGAGGATGATCGCGCTTTCTTCTTCCATCCCTGGTCCGACAGCCCGGTGCCAGCGGCGCACCAGATCCAGGGCCTGGGGCCGGTCACCATCAGCGTGCGCGACCTCGAGCCCACGGACCGATTCCTCACCAGGGTCATGGCAATGCACCAGAGCCGCTCCTATGTCGCGACCGACACCCCTCGCGTGACCGTCCAGGTCTACGAGATGGGCGAAGGCGGCCTGGCCGCCGAGCTGCATGTGCGGGCCGACCCGGACTTGCCCCCTGCCCTGCCGGGCGCCGGTGGCGTGCACCATGTCGCCTTCCGCATCCCCGACGCGAGCTATCACCAGTGGGTGGAGCGCCTGGGCGTGCGGTCCAGCGGCCCGGTGAATCGGTTCTGGTTCCGCAGCCTCTACGCGCGGGATCCGAACGGCATTCTCTACGAGGTCGCCACGGATGGCCCGGGCTTTGCCGTGGACGAGCCCGTGGAAGCGTTGGGCGAGAAGCTCGTCCTTCCGCCCTTCCTGGAGCCGCGCCGCGCAGCCATCGAGAGCAAGCTGAAACCGATCCAGGAAGAAGAACGGCACCTGGACCTCCCCGACATGGCCGGCCATGATTCGGGCTGACTGAAGGACAGCCCCAGGCCCACAACTCGACCTGGGGGCCGACACTGCGGCTCCGTCTCCTGGACAGAACGAGCCTGGGCCGTGGTCCGTCTGAAAGGAGGGCGCGTGCCCGATTGGATCTGGCCCCTGGTGCTTTCCCTCCAGGAGACCGCCGACTGGCTGCTCGGGCTGGAGCGCGACATCAAGGACGTCAGTTCCGGCCAGATGGCGCTCCGGGCCATCCTGATCTACGGCCTCGCGCTGGTGCTGATCCGGGTCGCCAGCAAGCGCTTCCTCAGCCAGGCAACGGCGTTCGATGTGATCGTCGCCATCATGCTCGGCTCCATCCTCAGCCGAGCCATCAATGGGTCGGCGCCGTTCCTGCCCACGGTCCTGGCGGCTGCGGCTCTCGTCGCGCTGCACTGGGTACTCGCTTCCTTGGCCGTCCACACGAGCATTGGGACGATCTTCAAGGGTGAGCCTCAGCTCCTGATCAAGGATGGCGAGGTGCAGGAAGAGGCAATGCGACGGGCCAGGATTACCTCGGCGGATCTCGATCAGGCCCTGCGGATCAACGCCAAACACACGGATCGCTCGAAAATCCGGCGCGCCTATCTGGAGCGCAACGGCAGCATCAGTGTCATCCCATATCCGAGCGGCTTCAGGTCCTGGACGTGTCGGTCAAGGACGGGGTCCAGAGCGTCCGCATCAAGATTGAGTGACCCCTGCATTCAAAGTCCCGTCTCTCAATGGACTTTCTGAGCACTTGAGAATTAGTGACTGGCCTCCCCGTGCGGCGAGATCGCCCAGGGCGCGGCAGACAGGCGTTGCACCAGGAACTCGATGACAGTGGTGACCCGCGCGGGCCGCCGCCCACCGGGCGGGGTGACGATGTTCAGCGCGACAGGCGGCATCGACCAATCGGGCAGAGGGGCTTCCAGACGACCGGCGGCAAGGTCTTCCGCCACCAGGAATTCGGGCTGCACCGCCACCCCGGCACCGGCCCGCAGCGCCGGCCGCAGGACCTCGCCATTGTTGGTGCGCATCGGGCCCGTGGGTGCCACCGAGGCGATCTCGCCGGTTTCCCGGTGAACGAAGCGCCAGCGGTCGGGCGTGGACAGGTAGGCGTAACCGAGACAGGCGTGTCGGACGAGATCGCGCGGATGGGCGGGGCGACCATGCCGCTCGAAATAGGCGGGCGATCCCACCAGCAGCCGCCGGATCTGGCAGAGGCGTCGCGCCCGCAAGGTGGAATCGGTGAGCACGGCGATGCGCAGAGCGAGGTCATACCCGCCGCCCACCAGATCCACCTGCTCGTCGCTCAGATGAAGGTCGATCGAAATCTGGGGGTGCGCGGAGAGCAATTCCGGAATCAATGGGCCCACATGGTCGACGCTGAAGGACATGGGTGCTGCGATCCGCACGAGGCCGCGCGGCGTCACCGATTGTGTCCCTGCTTCCGCTTCGACGGCCTCCGCGTCTTCCAGAAGACGCATGGCGCGCTCGGCCATGGTGCGACCCAGTTCCGTCAGGGCCTGTCGGCGGGAGGTGCGGTTGAGAAGCGAGGCGCCGATCTGCGCCTCCAGGCGGCTGACCGCCTTGGAGACCGTGGCCTTGGACACGCCGAGATCCGCCGCGGCGCGGGAAAAGGAACCGGCTTCCGCCACCTTGGCGAACACCGCCCAGGCTTCGAAGTCTGGCAAGCGCGCCATGTTCAGTTCCGGAAACGATGAGTTTCCAGGTTTTCGGTTTTTGAACCATTCCGCAAGCCTCATATCGGGTGGGAGAGGCCCAGCCTCACGCTTCAAGGCCGCAACCCACAGCGAAGGAAGGCTCGGATGACCAAGGTTCTTGTTCTTTACTATTCCAGCTACGGCCACATCGAGACGATGGCGGACGCCGTCGCTGAGGGTGCTCGCGCGGCCGGCGCAGAAGCCGTCGTGAAGCGTGTGCCGGAACTCGTGCCCGAAGAGGTGGCGCGCTCCAGCCACTACAAGCTGGACCAGGCCGCTCCGATCGCGGAGCCGGGCGAGCTGGCGGAGTACGACGCCGTCATCGTGGGCGTCGGCACCCGCTTCGGGCGCATGGCGTCGCAGATGGCGAATTTCTGGGACCAGACCGGCGGCCTTTGGGCGCAGGGCAAGCTGATCGGCAAGGTCGGCGCGGCCTTCACCTCCACCGCCACGCAGCATGGCGGCCAGGAAACGACGCTGATGGCCATCCACACCATGCTGCTGCACCACGGCATGGTCATCGCCGGGCTGCCCTACGCCTTCGCAGGCCAGTCGCGGATGGACGAGATCGTGGGCGGCTCACCCTATGGCGCCACCACCCTGACCGGCTCCGACGGCTCTCGCCAAGTCAGCGAGACGGAGTTGGAGGGCGCGCGCTTCCTGGGCCGCCACGTGGCCGGGATCGCCGGCAA
Source organism: Sabulicella rubraurantiaca (assembly GCF_017355885.1). GTDB lineage: Bacteria > Pseudomonadota > Alphaproteobacteria > Acetobacterales > Acetobacteraceae > Roseococcus > Roseococcus rubraurantiacus. The sequence goes on along the minus strand of NZ_JAFEUU010000008.1, from coordinate 54,474 downwards.
GCTTGCGGCCTGACACAGGCCGCAAGCTCAGCAAGGAAAGGACAACACATGACACGCAAGGAGAATGGCAAGGTCGCGCTCGTCACTGGTGGCGCGCAGGGCATCGGACAGGCGATTGTCGAGCGGCTTCACGCCGATGGCTTCAGGGTGGCGGTCGCGGACCGGAACACCGATCTGGCGGGCAAGGTCGCGGACACGTTGGACCCAAAGAAGGAAAGCGCCATCGCCATCCCTGTCGACGTCGCCGACCGCGACAGCGTTTTCGCGGCGGTGGACCGCACCGTGTTGGAATTCGGCGGGTTCGACGTCATCGTCAACAACGCCGGCATCGCCCCGCGCTCTCCGATCGAGGAGATCACGCCCGAGAGCATCGAGAAGATCTTCTCGGTCAACTTCAACGGGGTGGTGTGGGGCATCCAGGCCGCCGCGCAGGCCTTCAGGGATCTCGGCCACGGCGGCAAGATCATCAGCGCTGCCTCGCAGGCCGGGCACGTGGGCAACCCGGGCATTGGCCTCTACTCGGCGACGAAGTTTGCCGTACGCGGACTGACGCAGACCGCGGCGAGGGATCTGGCGCAGTACGGGATCACCGTGAATACCTACGCCCCAGGCATCGTGAGGACGCCCCTCATGGAGGATCTGGCGCAGAAGACCGCCGAAGAGGCGGGCAAGCCGGAGGAGTGGGGCTGGAAGCAGTTCACCGGCGGCATCACCCTCGGCAGGGTGTCCGAGCCACAGGAAGTGGCAGGCGCCGTGGCGTTCCTGGCTGGGCATGACTCCGACTACATCACGGGGCAGTCGCTCGTGGTGGATGGCGGGATGGTCTTCAACTGAGGGCACCGCCTCTGCGAGAGCTGGGTTTAGCGCCCCGTCCCGGCTCTCGCATCCCGATCCCGCCCGCCTCGTGGATGAAGCTTCCAACCGAGACCGCCACGGGCGAGCCCGTGGAGGATCTGGGCGGATATCTGGCCTTGCCGCCCTTCCTCAAGCCACAGCGCGAGGCAAGCGCGCATGCTGAAGCCGATCTCGGCATCCTAGGCCCCAGTCCGAGAGAAGCTCGGCGGATCACTCGCCGGGAACGAACCGTCAGAGGCCTCGTCTACCTCGTCCCAGGGCTCGTGGGGCGGCGATTGCATCGCCTCGGGGCCTGCCGGCCGGATGTTGCTGTGATGCCGTACGGCAGCATGGCGAAGGGAACTGGCCCTGGATGCGGCCTCGCTCCGTCGTGCCCGGTCCGCAAGGATCGCAGCGACAACGAAGACCGTTGCGCTGACAACGATGCCTGCGACCCAAACTTTGCTCTGCTCACGCATCATCACAATGGACCTCTCTGGCCGACACCCTCACCGCTCCACCCAGCGCGAGCGCAGGAAGTGCGCAGCTGCTTTGGGCCGCCGATCGCGGGTGAACACGCCTTTGAAATTCATGCCTGCCGCGCGCATGGTGCCCTGGCCGGTCTTGAAGTCGGCGAAGTTCCAGACATGCATGCCCACCATGAAGGGTCGGGCCGCCGCAACGTCGAGATAGCGGCGGATGAACTCGGTCTGATACTCCTCCGACCACATCTCTGGCGGGTTCGCATGGTGACCCGGCAACGTGTCCGTGCCGAACTCGGTCATCACGATGGGCTTGCCGAAGCGCCGGTGCAGATCATCCAACTCTGCTTCCAGCACCCGCACCGCCGCATCAAGCTGCCCTGGGTGCGTGTACCAGCCATAGTAGCGGTTGATGCCGACCACATCGCCGATATCCAACCACTCAGGCGGGCCGCCCATGACGCCAACGAGCATGGTCGGCCGCGTCGGATCGAGGCGATGCGCCTCGGCGTTGAGTTGCCGGAAAAACCTCGTACCTGCCTCCACGGCCTCGGGTTGATTGACGCCGATCTCGCCAGCGAAGGGCTCGTTGGCGATGTTCCAGATGATCGTGCTCGGGTGGTTCTTGTCGCGCGCAATCAGTTCGCGGATCTGCCGCATTGCCTGCTCGAGGCGCTGCGCGTTCGCGTCTGGCCCATCGCCGAAATTCAGGCCGACGGCCGGGATCTCGTTGATGACGAGAAAGCCGAGCCGATCAGCAAGATCCATGGCCTCTTCGGCGTACGGGTAGTGCGTGGTGCGGTAGGAGTTGGCCCCCATCCAGCGCATCAACTCATAGTCCCGCACCCACATCGGCAGATCGAGGCCGCGGCCGTGCAGAGGGAAGTCCTCGTGCTTGCCGACGCCCCGCAACGTGGCCGGTTCGCCGTTCAGCAGCAGTCGGCCGCCACGTGCCTCGACGGTGCGGATGCCGATCTCAAGGGAGTAGCTGTCGGTGGCGCGTCCCTGGCCGTCCACCAACATGACGGTCAGCGGGTAGAGATGCGGGTCGCGCGGTCCCCAGAGACGGGCAGAGGGGACACGGAGGGTGGCTTCGGCGGCGCCCGCCTGGAAGGCGAGATCTGCCTCGGTGTCGTTCAGCCGGACCCTGCCCCGGCCAGCGTAATCTCCAACGGCATCGACCCTGACGCGGACGACACCGTCGCTGCCTTCGACTGTCGTTGTCACCGTAACGTCGTCGATATGCGCCTCGGCCGGAACCGCATAAAGCCAGACCTGCCGATGCAGCCCGGCGTAGGGAAAGAAGTCGTAGGTGGTCGCGGGGTATCCGCCCAGCACGCCAGCCACCCCACCACCCCCTTCGCCCGGGCCTGGCGGAACGCGACCAAGAAGCTGCTTGTTCTCGACCGTGATGGCGATGATGTTCGGGCGGTCCCACACGAGCTGCGCGCTGATACCGGCCACAAAGGGCAAATGCCCGCCCTGATGCTCGGCGACGACCGTGCCGTTGACCCAGACCTTGGCGGCGTAGTTCGCCGAGCCGACGCGAAGGAACACGCGCTGACTGCGCCAAGCGGACGGCGTCCAGACCTCGGTCTGGTACCAGGCGAGACCAAGATGATCCCTGGCGTCGTCGAACAGGTCGTTCCAGCTGCATGGCACCGGGATCATGCGCGATGCGGGCAGGGCGCGGGTCCAGCCCGCCCCCTCGTCTTCTTCCTGCGGATCCAGCTGAAAGCGCCAGAGGCCGGACATGTCCAAAACCTCCCGATGCTGGTTCCGCTGAGGGCGGAGCAGGCCTCCACGCCCTGGCATTGCCGAAGCCCGTGGCGAAGCGTCGCCGGGCTGCGCCTGCGCAACGGCCTGATCGGCCACGAGCGATGCAGCCCCCGCAACCGCCGTGCCGGCAAGAACGCTGCGACGGCCTATCGCTCCGGGGCGGGATGCCAGGTCATCCGCGTCCGAGCTTCCCAGGATCGGCTTTTGCAAGACACATCCTCCAGCATTGACGATCTTCGCTTGTCAGTCGCGGAATGAGCTACTTGCCGGAGCATGCGGCGCGCCTTTTTTGCATGTCACGGCATTTACCGTGACAACCCTTTCAGGAATGGCCCCGCGAGGAGGCCGTGCATCCGATTACAGCGCCTCGTCCCCATCGCGATCGCCGAGGGCGTCCTCGACATAGAGCATCCGCAGGAGGATCATCGCCATCAGCAGGAGCGGCGTCGCGAAGAGCACGCCATAGGTACCGAACAGGACGCCAAGACCCACGATAGCGAGGATGCCAAGGGCTGGCGGAATGGCGACAGCGCGGCGCTGCAGCAGCGGGGTCACGACATAGCCCTCGAGGCTTTGGATGACGACCACGAGGGCCAGCGTCTTGAGGGCGTCGTTCGGCCCCTGGGCAAAGGCCACCAGCACGGCCGGCGCACCAGCGAGAATGGGGCCGAGATAGGGGATGAAGTTCAGCAGCCCCGCCAGGATGCCCAGCGCGAGCGCGAGGGGAATGCCCAGGAGCATCAGCCCGGCGGCCGTGGCGACCGCAGCGATGAGCATGGCAAGCGACTGTCCCAGAATCCAGCGCCACAGCCCGGCGCCGAGTTCATCGAGCACCTCCCCTGCCCGCGCCCGCCGCGGGAGCGGCACGAGGCGCAGAAGGCCACGGCGGTAGGGCTCGGGGTCGGCGGCCAGGAACAGCGCCACCGCCACGACGAGCAGGAGATCCGAGAGGGCGTTGAAGATCGTGCCAATCAGGCCGGTGGCCAGGCTGACCAGGGTGGCCGGTTTGGGCCCGACGCCTGCCTCGACCAGCTCTCGCCCCCAGTCGAAGCGCTCAAGGAAAGTCCGGAACTGCGCCATTGCCCCCGGCAAGGTGCGCCACAACTCCCCGAACTGCTCGGCGACCCGCGGCCCCACCGAGAGCACGAAGCCAGCCGAGAGCCCAATCAGCACGAGCACCACGGCGGTAAGCGCCAATCCAGTGGACAGCCGCGTCCGCTCTGCAAGCCCGACGGCCAGGTTGCGCAACAGCACGGCCACGAGCACGCCCCCAAAGCCCAGCAGGAGCACGTTCGAAAGCTGCCACGCCGCTACGGCAAGGAGGGCGGCAGAAAGCGCCACCAGAAGCGCGCGGCTGCGATCCGTGATGAAAGCGCCGCGCATCGCCTAGTCTCAAGCTAACTTGGCTGTTCGGCCAGCCCTTGCCCCCCGCGCACCATCCAGGCTCCAAGCCCCCGGCCCGGTGAAGACCAGGAGCAGGAAAACAAAGCAGTAGAGGATGGCCGCGTCCCCGCCGTTGAGCGTGGGGTAGAAGTTCCGTGGCGCGTGGAACATCCAATAGGCCACGGCCATCTCACCCGCGAGAAGAAAGGCCACCGGCCGTGTGAGCAGCCCAAGCAAGATCAGCAGTCCGCCCACGAACTCCATCACGGCCCCGATCCAGAACAGCGTGAAGACCTCAGGAAGTCCGCTGCTCGGTGGAGCGGGAAAGCCAAACAGCTTCTGCGTGCCGTGCAGCATGAAGATGATGGCGGTCGCGATGCGCAGCACCGCCAACGCATGGGGGACGTAGCGGTCGAGCTTGTCGAATATGGTCATGAATGACCCTCCAGGCGGCTGTGCCGTGGTGCGACGCCAAGGGCGCTGGGCCCGGAAAGGCCGCAGCACAGCAACACTGGCTTGATGGGGCAGTTGCGACCTGGGGGCCCTAGCGAAGTGCATTCGTGATAGCGCTACGGATGGGGACGCGGACCCATCCGATAATGGTGCCAGATGGCGGCGAGTCCGAGCAGGCCGAGACCCAACAGACCAAAGGAAGCTGGCTCAGTCACGGGAACGTGCTGAGCCTCCACCCTTAGAATGTAATCGCGGATCTGGTTGTTCGCATCAAGACGAGCCCCCAAAAATGCTCTCCAAAAATCGTGATGCGTTTCGCCCTCATCGGTCAAATGGTCCGTTCTTTCTTCCGTCTCGACCCTGTACAAAAAGCCGCCAGGCGGCCGCATCGGATTAATAAGTGGAACCGACAGGGAAAAACTGAACGGATCACCGGCATTCTTCTCATGCGGCCCCACGAGATGACGAAACATCGATCCATTCGTGAAAACGCTGTCCAAACCTGGGCCCGGATGCTCGTCAAACCGGACCTGAAAGAATTCCCAGAACCCGTGCGGCGATCGGACCGAAACCCCGGTGGTGGGACGGAAAATGTGTTGATCACGCCCCGTGATCGGACCCGGGTGAACGAAGAGCACTTCCATCTGGTGAATGGAGTCTTGCACCCAGAAGGGACCTTGTAATTCCCCAGCGGATGCGGGGCGGCACACGGCCGCAGCAAAGCAGATCGCGAATAAGATTGGCGATAATCCGGTGAGCCTTCGCATGACGGCACACTCCGCGCGACTGTTGACGATGCTTCAGGGACGTTCTGCAATCAGCGTCCCCAAGTTGGCTGCCAGCTTCGTCGGCTTGAGGGGAAGTATAACGGTCTTCCGCTTTCTTACGCAAGAAACTCGCCGTTCGAGCGTCCCGCTCAATCCAAGTCACCGATCCTGTCATTCTTGGTTGGGGTCTGACTTCACCATGTAGTCATCGGTAAAGGGACGGCTAAGGACCAGCACAAGAACGACGCCGAGGCTGAAAAGCCCGGCCAGCCAGAGAAAGCCCATGCCGCAAGTGATTCCAATGGCGCCCGCTCCCAGAATGGACGCCGCGGAGCCCGCGCCGTGGACCGTTTGCTTCTCGCGGAACAGGGCACCCGCAGCGATGAAGCCGATGCCGGTCAGGATACCGCTCACCACCTTGGCCGGGTCGATGGACAGCTGCGGGTCGTCGGTCCGGTAGGCCAGTTCGACGATGCCCATCATCAGAACGCAGGCTCCCAGCGCGATGATGACAAAGGGGCGGAAGTCGATCGGCTTCTTGTGCACGAAGCGCTCGACCCCCAGGGCGAGTGAAAACAGCAGCGCGGCACCGATCCGCAGCAAGGTGTCCGCCCATGAAAGGTGGGCTGGGCCGAAGGAGCTGATCTCCATGGCCGTCAAACACTCCGCCCAGGGGCGCGTTTGATCCCTTGCGCGTCAAACCCGCCTGAGGCGAGGATCATCCGAAGGCCGAGAGGGATTCCGCCATGCGCCCTGCTTCCGTCCTTGCTGCCTTGGCGATAACTGCCCTCGCGGCCTGCGCCTCCCAGAATGAAGCTCTGGTCGCCGTGTCCCCTGGAAAAGCCGTTGCCGTCCCTGGCACCACACAAGTGCTCCCTTCGGCCTCGACAGCGCCAGGGGAGGCCGGCCCCCTTGTGGTGAGACGGTCTGCCCTGCCGGTCTTCTTCCCCTCCTGGTCGGCCGCCATGGACGATCCGGCGATGGTGGCCCTGCGCGAGCTTGCCGAGCGGGCCAAGGCGCGCCCTGCGGCTCGATTGAGGATTGTGGGATACGCCTCCCCGCGGGGGACCGGGGAAGCGAACGTGTTGTTGGCCCGGCTGCGCGCCCGCGTCGTCTATGACTTCCTGGTGGCCGACGGCGTGCCGGCGAGCCGGCTGCGCCGCGAGAGCCGCGGTCCGACGCCAGGCATGGAGGACCTGGAAAGCCGGCGGGTCGAGGTCCGGCTGGACGGCGCCGGGAGCTGACAACCACCCCTTTGGGCATGGACGGGAGCGGACAATGCCAGACACCCCCCAGAACAAGCGCCCCAACATCCTGCTGATCGTCGTTGACGACATGGGCTTCTCCGACATCGCGCCCTATGGCGGCGAGATCCGGACGCCGGTCCTCCAGGCCCTGGCGGAGAAGGGCGTGCGGTTCCGCAACTTCCACGTCTCGTCGCTGTGCGCCCCCACGCGCGCCATGCTCCTGACGGGCGTGGACAACCACCAGGCAGGGCTCGGCAACATGCCGCCCTTCCACGCCACCAATCAGTATCTGCAGCCCGGCTACGAGGGGCCGCTCAACCATCGGACGCTGACCATCGCGGAGGTGCTGAAGGCCGAAGGCTATCGCACCTACATGGCGGGCAAGTGGCACCTGGGCGAGCTGCCGGGCTACCGGCCCGAGGACCGGGGCTTCGAGAGGGTGTTCTCGTTTCTCGCGGGCGGCGTCAGCCACTTCCACGACGCCCGGCCCTTGAGCAGCGCGGAGGCGGTCCACAGCCGCTACGACGAGGATGGCAAGGACGTCACTGAGGAACTTCCGGAGGGCTTCTTCTCGTCCGATTTCTACACCGACAAGATGATCGGCTATCTCTCCGAGCAGGGGGACGACGCCCCCTTCTTTGCTTACCTCGCCTTCACCGCGCCCCACGACCCGATCCAGGTGCCGGACGAGTGGCTCGACCGTTATCGGGGCGCCTATGACGAAGGCTACGACGCCATCCGCGACCGGCGTCTGGCCCGGATGAAGGAGATGGGGCTCGTGGTCCCCGATCATCCCGGCAATCCGGGCAGTGGCCTCTTCTCCGCCTGGGGTGACCTCGATGCAGAGGAGAAGGCGACGCAGGCGCGCAAGATGGAAATCTATGCGGCCATGATCGAGAACATCGACCACAACATCGGCCGCGTGTTCGACCTGCTGAAGCAGCAGGGCAAGTTCGAGGACACCCTTGTCATCTTCATTTCGGACAACGGGGCGAACCCCAAGGAGCCGCACTTCTACCCGCCCAACACCGAGGAGCAGATCGAACGCGACTTCGACAACAGCATGGAGAACATGGGGCGGATCGGCTCCTTCGTGTCCCTGGGCGGTGGCTGGGCGGAGGTGACCAACACGCCGCTTTCCTACTTCAAGACCACGACCTACGAGGGCGGCACGCAGGTTCCGCTGATCCTGGCCGGGCCAGGCATCCACCGGCACGGCGTCGATACCTCACAGCTGCTGCACGTGACGGACCTCGCGCCCACCATTCTCGATTTTGTCGGCGTCCGGCGACCGGGCGAGCGCGATGGCAAGCCTTTGGCACCGCTCTACGGCCGGTCCTGGAAGCCCTACCTCACGGGCGCCACCCTGAACCCCGTGCGTGGGTCGTTCGACGCCCTGAGCTTCGAGATGTTCGAGTGCCGCACCGTCATGAAGGATGGCTGGAAGCTGATCTTCGTGCCGCCGCCCTATGGGGAGAATGAGTGGCACCTTTACAATCTGCGCACCGACCCTCGCGAGATGGACAACCTTGCGGAGCAGGAGCCGGCCAAGTTCAAGGAGCTGATGGCCGATTGGGAGGCCTACGCGGCCGCCGTCGGCTATATCAGGGCCGGTGCCACGAAGCAGCTCGACGTGATGTCGCCTGACGAGTTCTTTCAATATCGCGGGCTCGCCTAGGCCTCCGGTTCCAAGGGCGCCTCTGCGCCGGATTGCAGAGGCGCAGGCCCGCGCGGGCTTTCGACAAAGGCTTCCTCGTCGTCTCCGTCCTCGTCCCCCTCGGTGACGTTCACGCCCGCCTCCGACAAGGTGGCCAGGACGTGCTCGATGAACCCCGGGAAAACCTCCTGCTGCGGCAGTGTCGTGTTGATCTCGTCCACGGTGACAAACCCTCGCGCTCGGCCAAGGGTGACCAGCCGGTCCAGGGCCGGCCTCCACGCGTCAGATGTCATGACGTCGCTCCTGCCACGAAAACTCGGGCGACATGTGTGTTCGGGCACGATCAGCGCCAAGTCAGGGGCGACGCCGCGCCAGGCAAAATCGGGTGCGCGAGCCAAGCGCATAGTTTACCATGCACTCTGGCACTGCTGTCTGAGGTACGGCCATGACGCGGTCGGGACTGCTGGTGGTGACTGCGCTGATCTTGTTCTTCGGGCACGCCCCGGCTGACGCCCAATTGTCGACGGAGGCGCGGAGGGAGCTGATGGCTGATGTCAGCAACTACGCTGCCCGCGTGTGCACCACCGTCGAGCAGAGGGGCAGAATAAGCGAATCCCAACTCGGGGCGGAAGTCAGGGCTGAAACGAACAGCCTTGCCGCGAGGGTGCTCCGGTTCGGTGGCACGGCCTCGGGGCGGATCGGCTCTGCAGAGTGGGAGGGCCTGACGCAAGAGGCGCTCGGGGCGGCGCTCACGGCCAACATGAACTGCCGCCGCCAAGTGGCGGAGAGGACCATGGATCGGATGTTGGAAATCATGTTCCGGCCTCCTCCACCGGCCCCGCCCCAGCCTGCGCCCCGCTACGAACCAGCGAGACCGCCACCTCCTCCTTTGCCGAGCCCAAGCTCGTGCTCGCCGTTCGAGGTCCCGGCTACAGCCGACAACCAGACCCGTATGCAGGCCGCACAGTGCAGTCAGCGCAATCAGGACGCGTGCCGAGCGCTGTTTCGGTACTTCGTGGCTGGATGCCAGATGGGGATGGGTAGTGATCAGTGCTGCCGCGCCGACGCCCTGGCGCGAATGGGCTACAGGTAGCAGCGCCAACAGCGACGGCAGCACTTCGTGCGCGGCGCTCGGAGCGAGGAATGAGACGGCGGAAGTGGGCTGTCCAAGCCAAGCTGCGCTCTACCACCCAGCAGCAAGTTTCGTTGGGCGCTTCAAGTCCTCCCTGCGCCAACCTCTTCTGGATCCAGGTGGTTCCGTCCTGTTGCAGGTTTGAGGCCGCCGGAGCCTCCCTGTAACCGGAGAGGAGACGAGCCAGAATCATGCTTCTGTTGCCAGACGACTGGTCGAGCATTTTCGTGCCGCAAGCCGCGCTCATCGAAATCCTTGTGCGCGGCACAGCCCTGTATTTCGGCGTCCTCATTCTCATGCGCTTGATGCCGAGACGCAGTGGCGGCGAGCTTGCGGCGATGGACCTGGTGTTCATCCTCCTGATCGCCGAGGCCGTGGCAGAGGGGATGGGCGGCCACACCTCCGTCGCGGACGGGCTCCTGCTCGTTGTCGTCTTCATGGGTTGGAACTACCTGATAAACCTCCTGAGCTACCGCGTGCCTTTTCTTTGAGCGGCTGGTGTCCGCGCAGCCTTTGCCCATCGTGCGGAACGGCAAGCTCCTGCGCCGCAATATGCGGCAGGAATTCCTCACCGAGGAGGAATTGATGGCCCATCTGCGGATGGAAGGCATTGATGGCATCGAGGAGGTGAAATCTGCCCACGTTGAGTCCGACGGCAAGGTCACCGTCGTGCGCAGGGAGACCTCGAAATCCTAGCGACACACCCGTGGCTGAGGTCTGCCGCAGGACGGCAAAGTTGGGACAGGACGTGTGCCCGAAGTCCTTTTCGCGCCGCGGATCCGTTTCCAAGGTCCGGGCCAAGAGCACCTCAGCTCCCGATCTCACCGCCATCACGCTTGACGACGGCAATCACCGACGGCCGGGGTGGCTCGCCATCCCGGAAGTCCGGCCAGCGGGTTGAAGGTCGTTCAAAGGTGCTGCCCGGGTCCTCGCCGGGATGCTGGATGGCCAGAAACAGCGTGCGGTCGTCTGGTGTGAAGCGAGGGCCGCACACCTCCGCCCCGGTCGGCGCCTGGAAAAACAGGCGCGTCAAGGCACGGCCATAGCCAGAGGTATCGGCTGCCCAGACGCCGTCGGCAATGCCCGCATTCTCCGCCGCGCCGTCGGTCGTGATCCAGATGCGCCCTTTGGTGTCAAAGGCCACGTTGTCGGGACAGGAGAGCCAGCCATTGTCGCTCGTGGCCCGGTGATAGCGCGCGCCGGCATCGAGTCCGGGCTTGCCGGCCAGCAGAAAAAAGTCCCAGCGTGCCTCGGTCGCGGTGTGATCCACGCGGTCGGTTCCCGCGCCCGGCGGAATCAGCTCCACCACATGTCCATGCGCATTGTTCGCGCGCGGGTTCGCCGGGTTCGCCTGCTGCGCCGTGCGGCGACTGTTGTTCGTCAGCATGACGTAGACGCGCCCGTTGACCGGGTTGGTCTCGACATCCTCCGGCCGGTCCATTGGGGTCGCGCCGAGCAGATCCGCGGCACGGCGCGTCTCGATCAGCACATCCGCCTGGCTCTGAAAGCCGTTCGCCTCGGTCAGGGGCCCCTCGCCGAAGACGAGTGGCAGCCACCGCAGGACGCCGCGTTCCTCGAAGCGCGCGACGAACAGCGTGCCCTCGTCCAGAAGGTCACGATTGGCGGCGCGATCGTCCGGTCTCCAAGCGCGCGCCGTGACGAACTTGTACAGGTAGTCGAACCGCTCGTCGTCGCCGGAGTAGAAGGCAACGCGTCCGTCATGGCTGACCGCGTGCGTCGCGCCCTCGTGCTTGAAGCGTCCAAGAGCCGTGCGCTTCACCGGCACACTCTCCGGGTCAAAGGGATCGAACTCGACGATCCAGCCGAAGCGATTGATCTCGTTCGGCTCTTTATCCAGGTCAAACCGGTCAAAGAAGCGCCCCCAGGCCCAGGTGGCGTTGCGCTGAACGCCGTATCGGCGGTGGTTTACGGCTTCAGGGCCGGTCTCGGCTGCGGCGCCGCCAAAGTAGCCATTGAAGTTCTCCTCCGCCGTGATGACCGTGCCCCAAGGGGTGTTGCCGCCGGCGCAGTTGTTGAGTGTGCCGAGCACGCGCGTGCCCGAAGGGTCGCCGCCGGTCTGCATGCGCGGGTGACCAGCAGCGGGGCCGCTGATGCGCATCGGCGTGTGCATGGTGATGCGGCGGTTGAAGGAGCCGCCCGGCACGCTTCGCCAAGTGCCGTTTTCGCGCCGAATTTCCACGACAGTCATGCCGTGCGCTGCCATCTCGACGGCAGCCTGCTCCCGGTTGGTGCGGCCTCGTGCCGCGCGGCCCTCGCCGATGCCCGGAAACATCAGGTTTGTGTTGGTATATTCATGGTTTACGCAGAGGAGACCATGGTCCGAGCTGCCGGAGCCCATCGGCAAGGAAAAGTAGTCGAGGTAGTCACAGTTGTAGCCGAACTGCAGCGCCTGGGCCTGCGCGGTCAGGTTGCGCGGGTCATAGGGCGGTGCGCCGGCTAACACAGGGTCACCCCAGCGGATCACCATCTGCACGTCGTAGCCCTCAGCCACAGCGTGCGTCTGGCTGAGTTGCTGCCTCAGCTCTGCGAACGTCAGGCTGGAAGGACCGCCCTCGCGCGGCACCGCGAGCGGCTGTGCCTGTGCGCCCTCCAACAGGGTCTCGACGAAAGCGCCTACCGCGCCGGCGCCAACCAAGCCCCGCAGGGCCGCACGGCGCGAGAGCCGCGCCTCGATGAGGCTGCCAATTGGACGGCCGGGAGCCGGATTGCTGCCGACATCCTCGACCTCAAGAGATTGGGACGGGTCTTGCTGATGGACCATTTCGGCGCTCTTCCCCCCTTGTGCTCGTCGACGAGGCTAGCCGGCTCTGAGGAAGCGCGGCAGCCCGGTGCAGAACATCGCGCGGAAATCCCAGCCAGCGACATGCGATGCTCCCGGTTCCCCGCTGGGAGCGCGGCGGCTTTTGCGCCGATGCGACGCAGGGCGCCATCCTGAAGTCTCCGGCCCGTGCATCGGTCCGGGCCATGGCGCCAAAGATGAAGGAACGCGCGGGCTCTCGGCGAAGGCTTTCTCGCCGTCCCCGGCCTCGTCTCCTTCGGTGACGTTCACGCCCGCCTCCGACACGGTGGCCAGGAAGCGTTCGATAAATCCCGAAGACACCTCAAGGATTAGGACCGGGTCCAGCGGTTGTCCCCTTCGCTCGCCGCCTTGCCGTTCTCGACCCCCTCTGCGGACGTGCCGTTTCCTTCATAGCGCCACACTTGGGCGTCCTCCACCGCTTCGCGGGTCGAGTGGCCGAGGCGCTCCTTGGCTTCGTAGAGGGCCACATCCTGATGCCCTGTCATTCTGCAAACACGGGCGAGCGGCTCCATGAGCGCGGGCTCCAGCCCCGTGAGGTAAAGCCGCCCACCAGCTGCCCTTAGCTTGCCTGCATATTCCGTGAGCACCTCCACGAGTGTCGCTCCGACATGGTTGTGGCCACGCAGACGCAGGATGACGACGGGCCGGTCAGCGCCCTCCGGGGAAGGGAGCCGCTCCGCCAGGGTGCGGGCACCCGCAAAGAAGAGGCTACCATAGACGTTGATGACCATCACGTCGTGATCCGCCTCGAGCTTAGTGGGCACGTCGGCTTCCACCATTGCGCCGCTTTCGTCGGGCCGGAGCCGCCGCAGCCGGACATCATTCCCCGCCCGGACCACCGCGAGCGTCGTGGACAGCACGATCCCGACCAGGACCGCGACAGTGAGCGAGAAGACGACGCCCGCGACAAAAGTGACAAAGGCGGCGATCCGCGGGGTCCAGCCCACGGCCCAGATCGCGCGGGCGTCCTCCACATTGATTGCCCCGATCCCGGCGATGATCATCAGGACCGCCAAGGCGGTCATCGGAACAAAGCCAACGGGCTTCGAGAAGAACAGGAGGATCGCCAGCAACATGACGCCGCAGAACACGCTGGCCCAGCGCGTCCTGGCGCCAGCGGAAAGGTTGAGGGCGGTTTCCCCGACCGAGCCGCCGGCCGGAATCCCACGGAACAGGCCTGCGGCGATGTTGCCGGCGCTCTGCGCCAACAGATCCCGATCGACGCTGATGGGCTTGCCGTCGATGTTGGTCAGGCTCTGGCTGACCCCGGCGCCTTGGATGGCGACGATCGCGGCCACAGAGAAGGCGCTCAGCAAGAGGCTCGCGCTGATCAATTCCAGCGCCGGCAACCGAGGAAGCGGCAAGCCCCCCTCCATGCCTCCCGCATCCGCCACGAGCTGCACGTCCGACCAGCCCAGGGCCAGGACGACCAAGGCGGGGATGACCATGGTGATGACCGAAGCCACCATGGCCAGCCGAGTGCGCGTAAAAACAAAGAACGTCAGAAAGGCCAGCACACCCACGGCCACGGTCCGCAGATGGACGTCGCCCAGATGGGTCAGAAGGCTCCAAAATTGAAAGAGCGTCTTGCCCTCGGGCGCGTCGTACCCTGTGAGCGGCATTGTCTGGTCGAGGACCACCACCACCGCCACGCCGATCAGGAACCCTGTCATCACGGCGTGGGAGACATATTTCATCAGCCGTCCGACCCGCAGCAGCGAGAAGATCGCGAGCCACGCACCGGTCGCGAGGGTCACGAGAACCATCGCGTCCATTCGCTGAGCATCCGGGACGGCGCTGATCGCTTCGCTGGCCGCGAGAGCTGAAGCGACCGTCGCCGAGACGAACATCCGCTGGGCGGACACCAGGAAACCGCCGGCCAAGGGCGCGAAGATGCTGGTGTAGATGCCAGCGATGGGGTTCACCCCTGCCAGAGACGCAGTCGCGAGCCCAGAGGGGACGCTGGACACCGCGACCACGAGACCGGCGACGAGGTCCTTGGCCAAGTTCCCACTTTTGCTGGTGGCCTCGCTTATCGCCATGACGCCCTTGCCGGCAGAAGCATGCTTCGCTTTTGGAGGAGCCACACACGGCGTCTCGCCGTCGTTTCAGCACCTCCCGTCTTGCGCTCAGCCCTGTCGCTGCAGCGGCAGGGCGATGAAGCTGGTGGCCTCGCCGCGCTGGATCTGCAGCGCCACCACAGGGCGGCCCGCCTGGCGTGCGGCTTCGATCGCCGCCACGAAATCGCCCGGCCCCTTGATCTCTTGGTTGCCGACGCGAAGGATCACGTCGCCCGGCTGCAGGCCGCGTTCAGCGGCGGCACTGTCGGGGGCGACACGCATCACGGAAGCTCCCTCGCCCCCGCCTTGCCGAGGCCCGAGGGCCAAGCCCAGCGCGCCCGTGCTTTGCTCCCTGGGCTGCTGCTGCCCCCCACGAGCCGCAACCTCGCGCCGATCGGGCGGCGTGCCCAGGCTCACCTGCTGCTCGCGGCGCTGCCCGTCGCGGATGACTGTGAGGTTGAGGCTGCTCCCTGGCCGTGCCGTGGCCACGGCGCCCGACAGGTCGCGCGGACCGCGCACCGGGCGGTCGCCCGCCTGCGTCACCACGTCGCCCGCCTTCAGCCCCGCCCGGTCGGCCGGTGAGCCCGGCTCGACGGAGGCCAGGAGAGCGCCTCCCTCCTCGACGCCCAGCGCCTGGGCCAGCTCGCGGTCCAGCGGCTGCAGGGAAACACCGAGCCAGCCGCGCTCAACCTTTCCGTCATCGCGCAGATCCTCGACCACGCGCCGGGCGAGCTGCGAGGGAATGGCGAAGCCGATGCCGATGTTGCCGCCGGAGGGCGAGAAGATCGCGGTGTTCACCCCCACGACCTCACCACGGGCATTGAAGAGCGGCCCGCCCGAGTTGCCCGGGTTGATGGAGGCATCCGTCTGGATGAAGTCGTCATAGGGGCCGGCGCCGATCTGGCGGCCGCGAGCCGAGACGATGCCCGAGGTGGCCGTGCCGCCCAGGCCGAAGGGATTGCCCATCGCGAGCACCGGATCGCCCACGCGAAGTTGATCGCTGTCCCCCCAGGAGACCGTGGGCAGTGCGCCGCCCGCCTCGATGCGCAAGAGGGCGACGTCGGTCTGCGGGTCGCTGCCGACCACGCGCGCCGGCAACTCGCGCCCATCGGCGAGTTCAACGGTGACCCGCTCGGCGTTGCCGATGACGTGGTTGTTGGTCACCACGAAGCCGCTGGGGTCGATGATGAAGCCCGAGCCCTGGCCCATGGGCTGTCGGGGCTGCGGCCCGCCCAGCCCGCGGCCGCGGCCGCCACCGCCGAAGCGTCGGAAGAACTCCTCAAGCGGTGAGCCGCGCATCTCGGGCGGCACCGCGTTCTCTGCCACCTGTGCCCGGCCGACCACCGTCACGCGAACCACCGCCGGTGCCACACGCTCAACCAGATCGGCGAGACTGAAAGCGCTGGTCTGCGAAGCGGTCGGCTGGGAGAGCGCAGGTGTACCCGGGACACCGACCGCGAGAAGGCCACAGGCGAGAACGCCCGCGGAAAAGAACATGCGGCTGGGCACCATGGCAGTTCCTCCAACGCGGCCTCAACCTTACGCAGGGGCGGATGCTGCTGCACCAGGGCGAAGGACGCCGGTCTGACAACGGCTTTGTCCGCTGAAGATGGGGCAGAAAGCATGAAAAAGGAATTAAAAGGCTGAGAACGTGCCGAGGCAGACAGCCCCCGCCGCACCTTCCAGAGAGGAACTACGGGTTCCCGTCCAAGGGCGCTTCGGCCCCGGAATGCAGGGGCAAAGGACTCAGCGGTCCGCGCGGGCTCTCGACAACAGATCCTCCGTCCGCGGTCGGGTCCTTCGTGACGATGCCCACTCCCATCTCCGACAGCATCACCATGACAGCGCTCACCTTTTCCGACGGTATCGCAGCGCTTAGCTCAGCAACGGTGACGTATCCGCGCTCTCGGCCGATTTCGATGAGCCGGTCCAGAGCCGGCTCCCACGCGTCAGTCGTCATGCTGACCTTCCTGCCTCTGTGGAGCCATTGGCATCTTCTTTGTCTGCGCCCTCCCCCTCGTAGCGCCAGACCTTAGCGTCCTCCACCGCCTCGCGGGTCGAGGCCCCCAGGCGATCGGTGGCCGCGTAAAGCGCCACCTCCTTGTCCCCGGAGATCCGGCACACTCGTGTGAGCGGTTCCATGATCGCGGGGTCGAGCCCCGTGAGATAAAGGCGCCCGCCGGCCGCTTTCAGCTTGCCGGCATATTCCTTGAGCACTTCGACCAACGTCGCTCCGACGTGGCTGTGCCCGCGCAGGCGCAGGATGACCACCGGTCGGTCGGCCCCGTCCGGCTGGGGAAGCCGTTCAGCCAGGGTGCGGGCGCCGGCAAAGAACAGGCTGCCATAGACATTGATGGCCATCACCTCGTGGCCGGCACCGAGCTTGTCGGGAACATCCGTCTCCACCAGCACACCGCTCTCGTCGCGCTCGAGGCGGCGCAGGCGGACGTCATTGCCAGCCCGCACCACAGCGAGGGTGGTGGAAAGCACGATCCCGACCAGGATCGCCACGGTGAGCGAGAAGACAATGCCTGCGACAAAGGTGACGAACGTCGCAATCCGGGGCGTCCAGCCCACGGCCCAGATCGACCTTGCGTCGTCCACATTGATTGCTCCAAGCCCGGCGATGATCATGAGCACCGCCAAGGCCGTCATGGGGACGAAGCCCACAGGCCTCGAGAGAAACAAGAGGATCAGCAGCAGGAAGACGCCGCAGGCCACGCTCGCCCAGCGTGTTCTTGCGCCCACGGACATGTTGAGGGCGGTCTGCCCGACTGAACCGCCAGCGGGAATCCCGCCGAACGCCCCTGCGGCAGCGTTGCTGGCGGTTTGCGCCAGCAGGTCTCGGTCGACGCTGATGGGCTTGCCATCGATGTTGGTGAGGCTCTGGCTCACCCCGGCACCCTGGATGGCGATGATCGCGGCCACCGAGAAGGCGCTGAGCAGGAGGTCTGGGCTGATCAGATCAAAAGAGGGCATCCGCGGAAGGGGTAGGCCCCCTTCCATGCCTCCGGCATCGG
Source organism: Sabulicella rubraurantiaca (assembly GCF_017355885.1). Classification (GTDB taxonomy): domain Bacteria; phylum Pseudomonadota; class Alphaproteobacteria; order Acetobacterales; family Acetobacteraceae; genus Roseococcus; species Roseococcus rubraurantiacus. The sequence goes on along the minus strand of NZ_JAFEUU010000008.1, from coordinate 36,839 downwards.
CTACCACCCGCACGTCTGACCAGCCGAGGGCCAGCACCAACAGCGCGGGGACGATCATGGTGATAACCGAGGCCACGGGGGCGAGGCGGGTTCGTGCCAGGACAAGGGCCGTCATAAATGCGACCGCTCCGGCCGCCACGGTCCGCAGATGGACATCGCCAAGATTGGTCAGAAGGCTCCAAAACTGGAAGAGCGTGTTCCCCTCGCGCGGGTCATAGCCCGTGAGCGGCATCGTCTGGTCGAGGACCACCACGACGGCCACGCTCATCAGGAACCCCGTCATGACGGCGTGGGAGACGTATTTCATCAGCCGCCCTGCGCGCATCAGCGCGAAGAGGCCCAGGAAGGCGCCTGTCGCGAGGGTCACGATCATCATCGCGTCCAGACGGCGCTCTTCCGGCACGCCGCTGATCGCCTCGCCGGCCGCGAGCGCTGAGGCGGCCGTGGCGGAGATGAACATCCGCTGGGCGGACACCAGAAGGCCGCCGGCGAAGGGGGCGAAGATGCTGGTGTAGATGCCGGCGATGGGGTTCACCCCGGCCAGGGAGGCGGTTGCGAGACCAGATGGGACACTGGCCACCGCGCCCACCAGGCCGGCGATCAGATCCCTCATGAAATTCCCGCTTTTCCCGCTGCTCTCGCTCATCGCCCGGGCGCCTTTCGACCGCAGCATAACCGCTGGGGCCGAGACCGCCTCGGCCCGGTCACGGCGATCTATGGCGGATCTAGGTGCGCGCCCAATCCTGCTGGACATCCTCGCGGACGAAGCGCTCCGAAACACCATCGGCGTAGCGGACGGTCATCATCGCACGCGTGCCGCCTTCCGCCACCGGGATCACCGAAAAGGAGACCTCCACAGCTTCGACGTTGCGGAACTTCATCACGCCGAATCCTTTGCCAGAGGAACTTGTTTTGCGATCGCATCAACCAATCGGAGGCTGAACACTGCACCGCAGCAATCGTTGCTCTGGAATGATTCGGACAAGCCTGCAAGCTAAAAGCGCAGCGTACATTCCCGAGCAGATCGCTCAGGCGGCGAGTGTCCCTGCCACGTCCTGCTCGGCGCCGGCGAGGAGCGGCCGGTCCAGCTGGAGCGCACCCAGAACCTGATCGGGAGCGACGGGCGTTGCGAGCCATGGCATGGCCCGCAGAGACAAGGGAACACCCGAGCGCGGCCGCGTTCCCGTGAAGATCAGAGGAATCCCCTTTCGAGTCAGCTCCGCGGCCGCCGGGAACACCGGCTCACCATGCGGCTCGACGTCCAGCACAGCCGCGGTGATGTCGGCCTCCCGCTGCAGCATCCGCATCGCCGCATCCAGCGTCCCCACAGGTCCCGCGACCTGCACGCCCGCCTCTTCCAAAGCCCGCGCCAAGGCGCTCGCCTGGAAGTAATCGTCCTCCACCACCAGCACCTTGGGGCTGGCGACCTCCCTGTTCGGCTTCATGCATTGGGTCTCGGCGTTTCGGCGCGCCACATATCGCCGCAGCCTTTCATTCGTCCACAACCATACGTAGAATTACGTAAAATTGAAGGGTGACGGAGATGAACATCCGTTGGGCGGACACCAGAAGGCCGCCGGCGAAGGGGGCGAAGATGCTGGTTTAGATGCCGGCGATGGGCTTCACACCGGCCAAGGAGGCGGTTGCGAGACCGGACGGAACGCTGGCCACCGCGCCCACAAGGCCCGCAATCAGGTCCCTTGTCACGTGGCTGCCTTGGGAGGCGCTTTCGTCGGACCGCATCCTAGGCTCGGATCGGATAGTAGCCGGGTGGGTCGCTCGCGGGGAACGAGCTGTCGGAGGCTTCGTCCACCTCGTCCCAAGGCTCCCGGGGCGGAGAATGCATCGTCTCAGGGCCTGCCGGCCGGATGTTCTTGTGATGCCGCACGGCGGCCTGGCGAAGGGAGTTGGACCTGGATGCTGCCTCGCTCCGTCGTGCCCGGTCCGCGAGGACCGAAGCGATCACGAAGACCGCCGCGCTGACAATGATGCCCGCAACCCAAACTTTTCTCTGCTCACGCATCATCACTATGTACCTCCCAGGCCGACGCCCTCACTGCTCAGGCAGCGCGAGCGCAGGAAATGGGCGGCTGCCTTGGGCCGCCGATAACGGGTGAACACGCCCTTGTAGCGCATCCCGCAGCGCGCGGTGCCCTGCTCTGTCTTGAAGTCCGCAAAGTTCCAGACGTGCAAACCCACCATGGATGATCAGACCCGGTGGCAGACTGGCGGTCGAGCGCAATCGGAAAAACCGGGGAGGCTTTGGTTCAATCAGAAGCCGTCTTCCTCCGGAGCCGCAGCCAGTGCAGGACTTGAGATCACTGACGAAATCCCGATCTCTCACGAAGAATTTGAAGGCAGACTTGGCATTTCCTGCCGCTCGCCGGTCTATCGTCATCCGCATCCTGGAAGGCCTTGCTGCAGGAATCTCCTGCGTCAGCGGCTTAACTTGGTCTTTAGCTGAGGGAGCCGATCCCCGTGTTGTCCACCGCCGCTCGTGCCCCCTCCCGTCCTGCAGCTGACGGCATGCTGCCCACCGAAGCGTTGGCAGGCTTGGTCGAGCGGGTCACCTATCACAACGCCGAGAACGGCTTCTGCGTGCTGCGCTTAAAGGCGCGGGGACATCGGGATCTCCTCACCGTGGTCGGGCACGCGGCCTCGATCTCGGCCGGCGAGTGGGTCCAGGTCTCAGGCAGTTGGGTCACCGACCGCACCCATGGCCTGCAGTTCCGAGCGAACTTCCTGAAGGCCTCGCAGCCCACCACTCTGGAGGGGATCGAGAAATACCTTGGCTCCGGCATGATCCGCGGCATTGGCCCGGTCTATGCCAAGAAGCTGGTGCGGGCGTTCGGGACGGCCGTGTTCGACCTGATCGAGGCTGAGCCGGACCGGCTGCGCGAGGTCACCGGCATCGGGCCCAAGCGGGCGGCCCGGATCGTGGCGGGATGGTCCGAACAGAAGATCATCCGCGAGATCATGCTGTTCCTGCACACCAACGGTGTCGGCACCTCGCGGGCGGTGCGGATCTACAAGACCTATGGGCCGAAATCGGTCGAGATCATCACCGAGAACCCGTACCGGCTTGCGCGCGATATCCGAGGCATCGGCTTCCGGACGGCCGACACCGTAGCCGGCAAGCTGGGCATTGAGCGCACCGCCATGGTCCGCGTTCGTGCCGGCATCTCCTTCGCGCTGGCGGAGGCCACGGGCGAGGGTCACTGTGGCCTGCCTGTGGGCGATCTGACGGACCTCGCGGGCAAGCTGCTGGAGGTGCCCTCGGACCTCATCGAGACCGCCCTCGCGCTGGAGCTTGAGGAGGGGGAGGTCGTGGCCGACACCCTCGACAGCGAGCGCTGCGTATTCCTGGCCGGCCTTTATCGCGCCGAGCAGGGCATCGCGGAACGGCTGCGGCGTCTGTCCGCCGGCGCCCTGCCCTGGCCAGAGATCGATGCTGACAAGGCCGTTCCCTGGGTGGAGGCGCGGACCGGACTCTCCCTGGCCGACAGCCAGCGCGAGGCTCTGCGGCTCGCCCTCACTTCTAAGGTGCTGGTGATCACCGGCGGACCCGGAGTGGGGAAGACCACCCTGGTCAATTCCATCCTTCAGGTCCTGCGGGCGAAAGGCGTGGACGTGGCGCTCTGCGCCCCCACGGGCCGCGCGGCCAAGCGCCTGAGCGAAAGCACCGGCCTCGAAGCCCGGACCATCCACCGGCTGCTGGAAAGCGATCCCAAGACCGGGGGGTTCAAGCGGGACGAGGTGGCGCCCCTGGATTGTGAGCTTCTCGTGGTGGACGAAACCTCCATGGTGGACGTGCCCCTGATGCGTGCCCTGCTCCGGGCCTTGCCGGACGATGCCGCCCTGCTGCTGGTGGGCGACGTCGATCAGCTGCCGAGTGTCGGCCCCGGACAGGTGCTGTCCGACATCATCGGCTCGGATGCCGTCCCCGTGGTGCGGCTGACCGAGGTCTTCCGGCAGGCCGCAGAAAGCCAGGTCGTGGTGAACGCCCACCGCATCAATAGCGGTCAGATGCCGGACCTGGAGGCGCAGCCGGGGGGCGATTTCTTCTTTGTTGAGGCGAACGATCCCGAGGAGGGCATCCGCAAGCTGCTGAACCTCGTGAAGGAGCGCATCCCGGCGCGCTTCGGCCTTGATCCGGTCCGCGACGTGCAGGTCCTGTGCCCCATGAACCGCGGCGGGCTTGGAGCGCGAGCGCTCAATATCGAGCTGCAGAAGGCGCTCAACCCACCTGGAGAGCTGCGGGTCGAGCGGTTCGGCTGGACCTTCTGCCCCGGCGACAAGGTCATGCAGGTGGCGAACAACTACGAGCGCGAGGTCTTCAACGGCGACCTGGGTGTGATCACCGGCCTGGACATGGAGGAGGGCGAACTCACCGTCACCTTTGACGGACGGCCGGTATCCTACGGCTTCGGCGAGCTGGATGAGCTGGTGCTGGCCTACGCGACGACCATCCACAAGGCTCAGGGGTCGGAATACCCGGCCGTGGTGATCCCGGTGACGACGCAGCACTACACCATGCTGGCGCGCAACCTGCTCTACACGGGCGTGACGCGCGGCAAGAAGCTGGTTGTGTTCCTGGGGCAGAAGCGGGCCCTGGGCCTCGCGGTGCGGAATCAGGGCGGACGGCGTCGGTGGTCGAAGCTGCGCGAGTGGCTTTCGGCCGCCCCATCGGTCCCGGCCGGATAGGGACTCACCGGCGATGAGTCTTCCTCCGAAAGACCACACCCAGCAACCAGCTATCAAGCGAACGCGCGTCTCCGTCGATCGGAAGTTGTTGGCACAGGCTCAAGAAGCGACGGGCCTTTCCTCGCCCGAAGCTGTCGTGGAGGAAGCCCTCCGCCTGGTGATCCGCCTCAAGCGGCAGAAAGCCATTCTGCGGCTCGCTGGCAAGGTGAAGTGGGAGGGCGATCTCGACGAAAGTCGCAAGGGCCGGAACGTCGAGTAGAGCGCCGCACGCCCCACGGCCATCGGCCGGCGCAAGCTCTGAGGAAAGAAAGAGAGGGATCACCTGCCCAGCGCACCAGCCGGCCCCTCCGAGAAAGGATCCGGCTTGTTCGCCTGGGCGGCGTCATTCACTCACACATCCTTCGGAGACAATGAATGATTCAGACCACCCGCGCCCTGCGATGGCTCTTCGCCGGGACCTGGCCCTGCTTTCCCATCTCGCTGCGCCAGGCACAGCGGACGCGACGGAGCGTGCCGGGTTCGAGCGCATCCGCTCCATCGGCACGCGAATCGAAGGGGTGCGGCTGCTTCTGTGCATCGTCGTCATCAGCGATCGCATCGAAAGCGCTGTCTCGAGGCCCTCGGCAATGCCGAGCCCCGTCGTTACCTCTTCATCCGGCAACAGGCGCACCACACCAGCACCACCAGCCATCATCTTCGAGGGCTCACCGTCGGGGGCCTCGCGTCGCCTTGCCGTTGCCGTCAGCTGCTAGGAAGTTACGGGTTTTCCCGTTCTTCATGCCCGGGCCTTGATCAGGCATCATTCTCCAACGCGACCCCGGCCTTCACTGGCCGAGATCGTTATCAAGGCGCCAAGAGGACAGATCCTCTCGGCGCCTTCCGATTTTCTGGGGCTGAACCTTTCCCTGACGGTGGGCGCATGGAACTGCATGAGGATTCTCTGGCCTGGGCTGAGCGGCTCATCCGAGAAAGCGAGGGGCTGGTGGCGCGGCAGCGCTCCCTCATCAGGGATTTGGATCGCGACCGGCTCTTCGAAGAGGCAGACGCGGCCAGGACTGTCCTGAAGACCTTCCTAACGCGACTGGAGTTCCTGCGGCAGCACCTGCGGCGCGAGCGCCGCTGGCGTGGCCTAGAGAACTAGGCATAGACGGACGCTCAGAGTGGATGGCTGCTGAGCCAAGTTGCGAACACGCAGCAGATCCGAAGCGCTCTATGGCATCTGCGCCGCCCCCGGGGCGCGCCGGCGCCGAACTGGAGCGCGAGGGTCAACCTTCGGCCAAGCCGAGGCGACGGCCCGCAGTGGACCAGATCTCCCTTTCGCGGCGGATCCGCTCGGCCAGCGCCTCCGGCGGCCCGCCGAGCGGATCGAGTGCGAGATCGGCCAGCACGCGCTTCACCGCCGGCTCCGCGAAGGCGGCGTCGATCGCGCGGTTCATCCGGCCGATGGCCTCCTCCGGCGTGCCGCGCGGTGCCAGCATGCAGAACCACTGGTCGAGCCCGTAATCGGCTAACCCCAGCGCCTCCGCCACCGTCGGCACATCGGGCAGGGTCGTCGAACGCTGCGCGGAGGTGACGCCGATGATGCGCAGCCGGCGCTCGCGCGCATGCGGGAGCACGGGCGAGGAGCCAAGGAAGCCGAGCTTCACCTGGCCGCCCACCAGATCGTTGATGGCCTGCCCGCCCCCACGATAGGAAACCGGGGTGAGCTTGATGCCCATTTGCTCCGCGAACAGTGCCGCGGCGAGGTGATGCGTGCCGCCGATGCCGGAGAGCACGTAGGGCAATTCCTCCCCATCGCGCCGGGCCTTCGCCACCAGTTCCGTGAGACTCCTTACACCCAGTGAGGGATGCACCGCGATGACGATCGGCTGGGAGACGAGCAGCGAGACCGGCTCGAAGTCGCGCGCCACGTCATAGGGATAGGTCGGCTTCAGCAGCGTCTGGAACACCGCCGAATCTGCGGTGACCGCGAAAGTATGCCCATCGGCCGGCGCCCGAGCGACAGCCTCCATCCCAATCGAGCCATTCGCACCCGCCCGGTTTTCGACGACCAGCCCCTGGCCGAGGCGCTCGCCGACGCCCTGCGCGATGCTGCGGATCGAGATGTCCGAACTGCCACCGGGCGCATAGGTAACCACCACCCGGATGGGCCGGTTCGGCCAAGCCTGCGCCTCGGCGCGGCGTCCGCCGGTTGCGGCGACGGCCGCGATCGCGGCCAGCGAACTCAGCATGCTGCGTCGTATCATGGTGTTATCCTAGTTATTGCCGCCAGCACGCCTGTCAGCGCGCGAAACTCGACCGCAACTGCGCGGCCCAGCGGCCATTCAGATGCGCCACCACCCAGATCGAGCGGAAGGCGCCAAGGCTGGACCCGTCAGCACGGTAGCGGGTGAACTGCACGTCCAGATGGACCTTGTCCGCGCTGGCCGCGATGGGGTTCCGGAAATCCCAGGCGCTGTGATGCCAGCCCTCGCCGGCGCGGGCGAGGAAATCGGCGAGATAGGTGTCCGGCCTTTCCCAGATCTGCAGGCGCCCCCCCGCGAGGCGGTAGTGCGGAAAGTGCAACTCCGCCGTCATGGCCGCCTGATCGCCCGCATTGAGCGCCGCCATGTGGCGGTCGAGCACCGCCAGCGCGGCCGCGACCGCGCCTTCCTCCACAACCGACATGCCGTCCATCCTGGCCTCCTCCCCTCGTGCCACGCGGCGTGAACCGCTTCGTTCAGCCCATAGAGGCCGTGCCCAGCGCGCGCATCGGCGTCCACAAGCCCGAGCTGATCATGCCCAACCTAGATGCCGCCGCGGCCGAGCGCCACCGCGACGCCGCCAAGTGGGCGATCATTGACTACCTCACCCGCATGGGGGCGGACGCCACCCTGGCCATGCGGATGTTCGAGGTTCGCCACGAGAGCATGGAGTTCATCAGAGAGCGTGACTTCGCCCTGTGGCGGCTTGCCACCTCGTTCAGCCGGCCTTTGTGGCCCTGATGCGCGATCCCTCGGCGCAGGTTGAACCGCGTGCCGGAAACTGAACTCCGTCCATAGATTCGGCAGGCAGACTCGATCCATTCGCTTCCTGAACTTACTTCCGTTGCATCGAACCCTCTCGCTGATGATCGCAGAGCAGCATTTCCGCGCGACAATTTCCGAACGATGCCCGCCACTCTTTGCAAATCGCGTTCGACGCCTATAGGAACAGGCGGCATCTACCTTTGTCTGAGGAGTGTTTTTTGATGTTGGTCAACGAAGCTGATTCCCAATCTCCGTCCCGCGCTCGCGAGCATGAGGCTGGCAGCACACAGGCCGTAGAGAAGGCGTCCGCTGCGCTTGAAACGATGAGCGTCGGGGAATTGAGACAGGTCGTCAGCACGGCAGAGCGGCTGATCCAGCGAAAGGCCGAGGACGAGAAGAAGGCGCTCAAGGAAGAGATCGAGCGCAAGGCGGCCGCGCTGGGCATCAGCGTCCGCGACCTTTTTGGCGGGGCCAGCCAGGAGTCAGGCCGCGGCCGCGGCAAGTCTGCGCGCAAGGCAGATGGCGAAGGGCCTGCGCCGAAGTTCCGTGGCCCGAACGGGGAGCTTTGGAGCGGTCGAGGCCGCATGCCGAAATGGATCCAGGTGGCCCAGGCTCAGGGCAAGGCCAAGGACGATTTCCTGATCAAGTAGCGCTTCTGCGCTTCTGCCATCAAAAGCGAAGTGTGGCAGAGGCACGGACCGTCGCATTCATCTGCCGCAGGGTTTCCCTCACTTCCTCGTGGCCCTGCGGCATGGCTGTTCCTTACAGGCACTCTCCTCCTAAAGAGAACCCGTTGCCAACGAAGGCAGATCGGCATGATGCGGCGACGCCGCGCTGTGGCTTGATGTTCTCGCTGCTCACCCTTCGGCCGAGCGCATTTCGTCTAGGCAAGGGAGAGCAGGCAGACTTATTTTGTGGCTAGAGGCAAGATTCATGTCTTCTGCCAACGAGCGTCTGTCTACTGGGACATACAGCGTCGGGCACGACAGCCCCTTGGAGCGAACACAGCGCCGTAAGCCATTCGCCAGATCGCGCCAGAAGCGCCGTCTCGTTGCAACGCAGCAACGTCTCCCCCGGCACAGTTCTGTCCGGGAGACTTCCACCTGCCAGAGAATGGACAGCATTCGTGTAGGCCGAAAAAGCAACTGGACCGGCCTCACGAGAGGGATCGGTCGGATAGATTTGAAACGCGCCGGAAGTGTGCGGCGAGCCAACGTTGATTCCGTCGATACGGATGATGAGCGAGCGCGCTACCTCTGCCATCATGCCGAGTGATGCGGCGGCCGCTAGAAGGGCCTTTAACCGTTCGCTGGTGCCCGAGTGGCGCGCGTCGAGAGCGGCATTTTTGTTGCCCCCGAAAGATTGGGCAGGTCAGGTTTTCAGGTTGGCACGGATGAACTGCCTCGGGGAGAGGTAGCGCAGGGCGCGATGGGGATGGACCTCGTTGTAGTGGGCGAACCAAGCCGGCAACGAGCGCAGCACGGTGTCGGCGTCGGGACAGGCTGAGACGCGCACGTAGTCGCCCGAAATGCCCCTGTTGCCGGTCGAGATTGAAATTAGCTGGCGCTGATTATCAAGCAGGTGCGAGGATCAGGGCACTGGGGATACGCACGCCTGATACGGGGACTGGAATGATCCAAACCACCCGCCGCAGCCTCTTGGCCGCCGCCACCCTGTCAACGCCCGCACTGGCCCAGGATGTCTGGCCCTCCCGCCCTATCCGCTGCATCGTCCCACTGCCGCCGGGTGGCGGCACGGACGCCACGGCACGCGTCGCCACGCGCCGGCTGTCGGAGGCCCTCGGCGTGCCCGTAGTGGTCGAAAACCGCCCCGGCGCCGGTGGCATGGTGGGCACGGAGGCGGTCGCCCGCGCCGCGCCCGACGGCTACACGATCGGCGTCGCCACTTCGAGCAGCCATCCCGTCGCACCCATTTTCCGCCGCGATCTGCCCTACGATCCCGTGACCTCCTTCACGCCAATCACCCTGATCGGCAGCACGCCTTATGTGCTGATCGGCGGACCTGCGGCGCAGGCTGCAGACTTCCCCTCGCTCATAGCACGGATCAAGGCGAATCCCGGCCAAGTCGTCTACGCCTCCGTCGGTGTAACCACGCTCGGCTACCTCTTGACGCGGCAGCTGGAGTTGCTGGCCGGGATCGAGATGCGGCATGTGCCTTACCGTGGTTCCTCGCAGGTCTATCCCGACCTGCTGAACGGCACGGTGGCCCTGCTGCTCGACAACCCGCCTGCCTCCGCCGCAATGGTGCGCGAGGGAAGATTCACCGCCTATGCCATCAGCCGCCCCTCGGTGATGCTGCCCCAGGTGCCGCTCTTCTCGAGCTTTGGCATCGAGGGCTTCGATGCTGCTTTCTGGTACGGGCTCATGGGCCCAGTCGGCATGCCGCCTGCTGTCGCCACCCTCATCCAGCAGGCACTGGCACAGGCTTTTCTATCCGGCCCCGGCAAGGCCGAACTCGAGGCGATGGACGTGATCCCCGCCATGCCAACGCCCGCCGAATTCACCCAGGTCGTCGCCGACGACGCGCGGAAATGGCGCGCGCTTGCCGAGCGGCTTCACATCCAGCCGGAATAAAGGAGCGCCCCCATGGACGGCATTCAAACCCCGCCCTACCGCGTCAACGAATTGACGCCCGATCCGAACGTCACCTTCGATCCGAAGGTCGCTGCGTCCTATGTGAAGTATGCTCATTGGCTCGCCGCCCGCGGCCTTGTGAATTCCAGCGTCGGCGGCATGGTCGTGCGCGTGCCGCACCCCGACTACCCGGATGGTATCTGCTACGCCAAGCCGCAGGGCGTGAGCCTGGAGGAGGCAGAGGTCGAGGACCTCGTGATCACTGACATTCCCTACGGCCGGCTTCTCGCGGGTGAGAAGGCCACCACCGTTGGCCACCAGATGAACCGCGAAATCCTGCGCTTGCGTCCCGACGTGAATTGCGTAATCCACCTGCACCACGACGAGACGATCGCCTTCCTCGCCTCGGGCTACGAGGAGATCAGGAGCTTCAGTCTCACATATGGCTTCCTAATGCAGAAGCCGGCCTTCTATCTGCCAGCCAGTGTTAACGTCGAGGAAGATGTAGCGCCCATCAAGACGTTCATCCAGGACACCAACTGCATCATCATGCGGCGCCACGGCTTCACCGTCCTCGGCCGCACGCTGTCTGAGGCCTATCACCGCACCTGCGTGCTGGTCTCGGAGGTAAAGCGTAACATCATCGTGGAGACGCTCTGCTCACGGAACGGCAAGACGCCGGAAGTCATCACCCACGAGGAACTCTCCTACATGTGGAGCAAGGGCGACGCAGTGATGTACCCGCAGGCCGTCAAGCGCCAATCCTAGGGGCGTTCTCGCCGTTTAACCCGGTCTTCGATCAGACGATTCCACTGCTCGCTGGTCATTTGGACCTGTTCATCAGGCCTGCTGGTTTCCGCAGCTGGCCTATGGGTTCTACTCGAAATTCGCGCCTTCGAAACCCACAGTGCGGCGCTCGGGTGGCCGCTGAAGAAGCAGCGCCACCAACTCCAGCTCGATCTGGACATAGTCGAGGATCCATGGAACGGCGCCTCAACCCCCGCGGCGAAGCGGAAGGCACGCATGCGCCCCTCCGACCCTGCGACACTCAGGCGGCTGTAGACTCAGTCTCCGAGCGCCGGAGCAAGTCGGTCTGGGAGTATTCAGCTCCACGTCAGAGAGATTCTGACACACCGTCTGCAGCACGCTGAACACCGCCAGGGATGGCCAGGCAGGCTTGCCCTCGGCGTAAGGGACATCGGCAAAAGCAGGGGTCCGATCGGATGTCGGCCGATGGCACGCCAGTCATCACCAAGCGCCGCGCCATCGGTGACAACCCTGAACGTCAACCGCTGCCAGTTGGCCCTTGATGACCTCCTTCGGCCCGGCAGTGAAGATTGACCGGCTTTCGCTACACCTCACTGGCGCATCGCCCTGGCGAGTGCGACGTCTCGCCACCAGATCCTTCTTTGCTCTCTCAGACCGCGCGGCCCCGCCCGCCTCCGCAGACAGGCCTCCCCGATGCCCGCCATCAAGATCACCCGCAGCCACTGGCCCGACATCCTTCGACGCGTCGAGGCCCGGGAGCCAACCAAGAAGATCGCTGCCGAGTTCGGGGTCACCCCGGCCAACATCACCATCATCGCCCGCAAGCAGCGAGCCATTGAAGCAGAAAATCAAGGGCTTCATTCGCCAGCCGCAAGCGTTGCGGCCGGAGGAAAAGTCGAGATCATCCCCGTGGTCCCGGGGATGGTTGCGGCAGAGGATCTCGAAGCAACGAGCGAAGCCGGCGCACTGGCAGAGGACGTTTCCGCCTCCGAGGCGGAGGCGACCGGCACCACCGGGTCGAAAAGCTCCCTTGATGATGAACATGTCTCGAGGGATCGCGCGGCGGCCGCCGAAGCAACCGTGCCAACGGCTTCGCCCGCGCGAAGGGAGGCAGAGGATTTGTTCAGCTTCGCCTTGCCTGTCGCCGTGGCGCCTCAGCCGACGGGTGAGGGGCAATCGCCAGAAGCTCAGTCCGCCTCGGAAGCGCGGCCCCTGCTTTCCGATGCCGTTTCGCCCGTTCCCCTCACGCCGGCCAAAGGTCCCCCTCCAGCGGCGGCCCCGCCGCCGACAACTCCGCCCGAGCCTCGGTCTGAGGCAAAGGACACGGGAAGGGGCCGACGGGGACCGACGCCGCCTTCCTCGTCCAAGGAGCCCGGCTCGGCCCCCTCGCGGCCCGGCAAGGCCCTCGTGATCAAGTCCGAGGATGGAGAAGAAACCGACTTCCCCTTCCGCTCACTCGAAGATTTGCTTTCAGGCAGCAAGAACTTGCTGCGCGAGGCGGCCCGCAGGTCTGATCGGGTTGATTTCAGCATCAAGACCGTCGATCTCGCCGACTACGCCGAGGACTGAACCCTGGCCGCCCACCGCTTCTGCAGGTTACCTACCGGTCCGGAGAGAGCCGGAGGGACAGTTCCAGTTTCCGCGAGCGCTTCCGTGTGCACGCACGCGCGGGCAACCCACCGGCGCCAGGCGACGAGTTGCTGCCGGAGTTCGCGGCCGGGCTGGCGGCGCGCCGCGGGCGTTTGGGCGATGCCTGACCTCGTCGCGGGTATGGCGAACGTCTCACCATTTGGCACCAAAGCTTCCGCGAAAAAGAACTAGTGGATGAAATCGACGGGCACACCCGGAGAGGGCCAGACCCTGTGCACAGTGCTCGACGTGACCGACCCGTTCCGGCCGCGATTTATTGACCGCATAGCGCTGGACGACCTGGCCCTACCGTCGGGGCGGCTGCGCAACAAGAAGGGCATCAATCTGGTTTTCGTCCGCCCGGGCACACCGAGTGTCACCGGATGAGCGGCGCTGGCCCAGTACACGGTGGGAGCGCCGAATCCCGCGTGCTGGCTCTGGACGGACAGGCCTTCACCGCTTCGATGGCGGAGGCCATGACACGCATGATGGAGGCGATGCACGCTGCACCGCAGAGCGGGCAGCCCGATGAGGACTTCCTTGCCATGATGATTCCGCACCACGAAGGCGCGGTGGAGATGGCACGCCTGGTGTTACTGCATGGTCGTGATCCGCTTACGAGACAGCTCGCCGAGGGGATCATGGCGAGCCAAACGGTCGAAATCGCGGCGATGCGCGCTCGCCTCGACGCGCTGCAAGCCCCGGGGGATGCCAGCAACTACCCGGCCCTAGGCGGCACACGCGGCAGTGTGCCCGAGAGGTAGCGAACAGATAGGGTTGTTCCATTTGGTCGCGACGACGGCACTTGTTTGACGCCCGCACAGGCGCCTCTCGGCCTGATAGGTCTTCCCGATTGGTCATACCTCGCCGTGCTGCTGATGATGCTGCGGTTGGAGGGAAGTCCATGAACAAGACCGCCGTGTTTTGCACACTCGCCGCATTGCTCCTTGCGGTATCCGCTGAGGCGCAGCAGTTCCCCTGTGCTGGGCGCATTGCTCCCGTCTCCTACGAAGTCCGTGTTGTCACGGCCGGCGACGTCGTTGTCGCAACGGGTACGCGTTACTTCGACGTCACCCTGCGCAATCAGGATGCCGGAAGGGTCGCCTTCAATCTCTCGTTTGAGAACTTCCCGAGCGATGTCTATCCGACCTTGAACAGCAACAACTCATACACTCTATCAGCCGGCTCGACGCAGGTGTCTCAGTTTGCCCGCACCCTCAATCCGAACTTCAGTGTCTATCTGTTCATGGTGGTGCATGACAGCAGTTCGAACGGAGGCCGACCGGCAATCCGCATCCGCAACTGCCGTAGGCCGTGAACCAAGCCGGCCGATGATGCGGGAATTTATGGGTAGCCGCCACGCATTGCCCCCGCTCGGCCTCACCCTGCCCCAGACGGCCGCGATGATGGGGCTGTCCTATCAGCTGCTCTACAAGCTCAGGGACAGGCGCACCGCAATCTCGCCGGCGGCGGCGCTGCGTTGCACAAGCTCACCGGCATGAATCCCTGGTGCGCATTCTCGGCGATAGCAGCCAGGGCCTCGCGGCAGACAAAGACCCGGTTCCGACGCCACCCGTTCCGCTCGGCGAGCACCTTCGCCTCTGCCAGTTCCTGAACGGCGAGGTTCGCGGCCTGTCGGCTCACGCCGAGGTGGCGCGCCACCGTGCCGACGGTCACCACCGGATAGACGGGCAAGAGGTCAAGCAGCCGGTTGCCAGCGCTGCCCTGACGGGGAGGACGCTGACCCGGCCAGCGTGCCGTGTCCCACCAGTGGTCGGGAAGCGGCGAAAGCCGCCTGTCCAGCGCCTCGGTGAACTTCACCCCCTCCACGATGGCGTCGCACAGGAGAAGGACGAGAGGCACGAGATCCTGCTTCTGCTGAGCGAAACGCAGCGCCTCGTCGTAGCGCGGCCTCTCGGCTTCGAGCAGGCGCGACAGCGGGACTGGGACAAAGCCCTCCTCGGCCAGCATGAGCCACAGCAGCATCCGCCCGATGCGGCCGTTGCCGTCGGTGAAGGGGTGGACCGCTTCGAAATGGGCATGCGCCAGCGCCAGCCGGATCGGCAGCGCAAGCTTGGTCTCATCTCCGGCAGTGGCCGCGAGCCAAGCGGCGTGCTCGTCCATCAGCCGGGGGACGAGAGCGTGCGCTGGCGGGATGGAGGTCGCCTCCGAGGTGTCGCGGCTCCGGCCGATCCGGACCTCTCGACCGCGCCATGCCCCGGCTGGTCCTTTCCGACCGCCGGCGAACTCCGGCGCGGCCGAAAACACCTGGCGGTGCAGGGTGAGAATACATTCGACGTTGAGGGCGGAGGGTTGTGCGAGACGATCTTCCAGCGCCATGGCATAGGCCCGGACCGTGGCGAGTTCGTCAGGCTTGCCCCTGCCCCCGTCCCTGCCCTTGGTCCTGGCCTCGGCGTCGTCGAGGACCGGCTCGGCTTGGAGCAGTTGGTCGAGGGTGGTCTTGGCCCCTTCGATGGCCGACGATCGCACGGCCTCCTCCCGCGCGAGCAGGCGAGTGACGGAGAATGGGTTCTTCTGCGGCCCCAGACGGGCACTGAGCGCCGCGAGCGTGGCCTGTGCCGCAGAGACCTGGCCGATTACCCTCGGCGGCAGGGCGAGTTCCTGCAGCGGCGGGGCGAGGTCACCGCGCAAAGACCGTCTCTTCGTCAAGGAAGTGGGCATAAAATTGATTATAAAAGGCTTTGGGCACTCCATATGCAAGGTTTCGCCTTGTCACCACACCTCGGCTGCTCTCTGTGGCGCAGCGCCGGGGCGAACGTTGCCCACCGCTTATTGCGTTTTATGGCTCTGGCCATAATTTATGGTCAGCACAATAATTGGGGATAAAGCGTGGAGGCAGCCAGTCCGCAGCCCTTCGTCTTCCGGCGTCCGGCTCTCGCACGGGGCTATGCGGATGCCCTCTTGGGCGTCGGTCCTTTCGACCGCACTTCGGGACTGTTCCTCGCCGCGCCACGGCGCACGGGCAAGACGACCTTCGTTAAGAACGATCTTGGTGACGAACTCCGCGCCCGCGGCGTCGAGGTCGTCTATGTCGACCTCTGGGCAGACCGCCAACGGGATCCCGCTGCCCTGATCGCGGACGCCATCCGGGGCGCGCTCCGAACCCTTGACGGCTCGGTGGTGCGAGCAGCCCGCCGCGCAGGGCTGACAAAGGCCGGACTCGGCAGTTGGGTCTCCTTCGACCTCGACCAGATCGGCGCCCCAGACGGCCCAACACTGACGGACGCTTTGCGGGCTGTGACCGAGCGGGCGGGAGGCCCGGTGGCGCTCATCATCGATGAGGCCCAGCATGCCCTCACCACCGAAGCCGGAGCGGACGCCATGTTCGCCCTGAAGGCGGCGCGCGACGCACTCGGTGCCACGGACAAAGGGCGGCGCCTCCTCCTCGTGATGACCGGTTCCCACCGGGACAAGCTCGCCCATCTGGTACTCCGGCGCGACCAACCCTTCTTCGGCGGCGAGGTGTCCGATCTGCCCCGCCTCGGGCGCGACTTCTCCGACGCCTACACGGCTTGGCTCAACGCGCGGCTCGCGGAAGGCAACCGCTTTGAGCCGAATGGTGTCTGGGCGGCCTTTACAGCGCTCGGTCAGCGTCCCGAATTGCTCCGCCGCGAGCTTGAGCGGGCCGCCCTCAGCGAGGCCGGGGCACCGGCCCTCCAGGTGGCACTCGCCGACGGGGCGCGCGCCCTGCGTGAGCGCATCTGGGAGGAGTTTGATGGCGAGTTCGGCGGCCTGTCGCCGCTCCAACAGGCTATCCTCCTGCGGATCGCCGAAACGGCCGAGGGCTTCGCGCCCTTCTCGTCAGCCTCCCTCGCCGCCTATGCCGAGCGGAACGGTGCCCCGGTTTCCGCGAGCGAGGCACAGGCAGCGATCGAGGTGCTGCGCGGCCGGAATCTCGTGTGGAAGAGTGCCCGAGGCTCTTATGCCCTGGAGGACCAAGAACTCGGAGAGTGGCTTCGTGCCCGGACCGCACTGCCGCCTGGGCGCAACCAGTAGTGGTCAGGCGCAGCTGCCAAGCCGAGACACGACCGGACGTCGCATCCTGGTGCCAACCCGCTAGTGGGCTACCTGATGGCTGGCAGGACGTAGGCCCCCATGCCGGGCAGCACCGTCAATATCGGATTCGGCGGAGGGCTTCCGGCTAGGCCGCATCGCTGCCGACGGCGAGGTGATCTTTTCTCGTTGGCGCCATGACTGGCAGCAAAGCCAGGATTGCGCGTTCAGGGTGGATGGCGGGAAGCGACGGTAGGTTTCCGATGCAGTTCTCATTCACCCGCATCAGCTCGACCAGCGCCCGCTGATTGCTGCTCATGCTGTAGAGACTGCACATCCCCTGCCCTCTCAGCCCCGCTTCTTCGACCGCTTCCTGCCCGTTGCCGGCTTGCCGCTCTTGGCCGCGGCGGAGAGCTGGCGCTTGGCCTGTGCCGTCATGATGCCCCGCGCCGCACCCGCCCAGGCATTGGCGGCGCTCAGGGCCATGCTGAGAAAGGGATTCTTTTTGGTCCAGGGATTCGCCATGCGTCCCTAAGCAACCCCCAAGGCCGCCAGTTGCCGCTCAGGGAAGCGCAGAGGCCTTCGGCCGAAGCCCACGGCACGCTCCTCTTCCATTCTGTCAAAGTGTTCTATTCTGCCGCATCGGAAGGTTAGCCCCAAGCGTTAAGGAATGAGGGCAGACGTTCAGGAACAGGAGTGCCGCGATGAATATTGGCGAGGCCGCCAACCGGAGTGGTGTTTCAGCGAAGATGATCCGGCACTACGAGACATTGGGCTTGGTCCGGCCGGAGCGCTTGGCCAACAACTACCGCTCCTATTCGGAGAAGACGGTTTCGATCCTGCGCTTCATCCGGCACACCCGGGAACTGAACTTCCCGCTCGCCGAGGTGAAGACCATTCTGGCTCTGTGGGAGGACGATCGGAAGGCACCAGAGGAGGTGCGGTCCACCGCTTTGAGGCAGGTAGCTGCACTCGAGGAGAAGGCACAGTCGGTGCAGGCCATGGCGAAGGCCCTGCGCGATCTAGCCGACACGATCGAATCCCAAGGGAAGCCAGAGGCGCCGCGCTTCGAGGGCGCCGAACTCGATACGTCGAGCTGAGGCTGGCGGGAGCGACCTTTGTACCCGTCAGATCGTCAGAGGTCCCACGAAGCCCAGTGAAGGCTTCAGCTGCCGAGGCAGAAACTTCTCGATCCCAGTGCCCCTACTCCGGTTCGATACCCGCCATCGCGATG
Source organism: Sabulicella rubraurantiaca (assembly GCF_017355885.1). Classification (GTDB taxonomy): domain Bacteria; phylum Pseudomonadota; class Alphaproteobacteria; order Acetobacterales; family Acetobacteraceae; genus Roseococcus; species Roseococcus rubraurantiacus. The sequence continues at coordinate 18,888 of NZ_JAFEUU010000008.1, read as the reverse complement.
TAGCGTGCAAAGCGCTCGCGGAGATCACGGGTGTAGGCGGCACAATCCTCAAGACTGAAGCGTCCGATGGTGTGGCCGAACTCTTCCAGCCGCTCTCGCATTGGGCTCGAGTTGAGGGCTCCGACCGCAAGCTCATTCAGTCGCTGCATCACGGGAAGCGGGGTTCCCTTGGGCACCGCGAGACCGAGGAGGCCGGGAAGCGCAACGTCTGGGTAGTACTCGGCGACGGACGGCAGGTCTGGATACCGATCCCAACGCTGCGCGCGCGTCACCGCGATAGCTCGAACCTGGTTGTTCCGGAGATAGCTGTCCGCGGCGGACGTTTCCTGAACGATGAAGTCGATCCGCCCGGCAATCAGGTCGGTCATGGCACCGCCCACGGCTCGATATGGCACGCCCAGCAGCTGAATCTGAGCGACCTTGTTCAAGACCTCAGGGGGCAGTCGCGAGGCCGTGTTGAAATAGGCGAAGGTGTAGCGGCCAGGCTGGGCCCGCGCGGCGTCGACGAGATCGGGCACACTACGCCAGGGGGAGTCAGGCCTGACGATGAAGAAGCTGCCTGCCGATCCGAACATCCCGACGACGTCGAAATCGGCTCCGGGATCGTAGGGCAGGTTTCGAATGAGGCTGGGGTTCGCTGCATGCGTGCTCGTCGTGCAAAGAAGCAGCGTATAGCCATCAGCAGGCGCGCGCCGCACCTCCATGGTGCCGATCACGCCGTTGGCGCCAGGCCTGTTTTCGACGACGACAGGCTGCTTGGCCGTGGCTTCGATGTACTGGGCACAGAGACGTGCGGAGATGTCTCCCGATCCGCCCGGGCCAAACGGCACGATGATCTTGAGAGGCCGACTTGGATAGTTCTCGTCCGCACGGGATGGGGTAGCCAAAGCGGAGCCGATTCCGATCAGGCCAAACTTTCGGCGAGTGATCGATGCGTCGTTCATGATACTCTCCCCCTCCCAGATCAGGTGCCGGTGAAGCGTGGCGCGCGCTTCTCAACGAAATGAGCGACACCTTCCTTGTAGTCATCGGTGCCTCGACAGAGCAGCGCCTCCTCTTCGGATAGCCGAGTTGCTTCTGCGAGGCTCTGGAAGATGGCCTGATTGAGCTGGCGCTTGATAACGCGCTGGGAACGCGGCGAGCAGAGCGCCGCGATTTCTGCAGCGCGGCTCTGCAGCTGCTGATGAAAATCCTCGCGCGGCAGAACGCGCACCAAGCCCATGCGCTCCGCTTCCTCAGCTTCCACCGGCCGGCCCGTGAGCAGGATGTCCGCCGCATTCATCGGGCCGATCAGGCGGCGCAGCATCCACGCGCTTCCGTGTTCAGCGATTAATCCGCGGCGCGCGAAAGCAGTCGTCAACTTGGTGCCAGCGGCCATGTAGCGGAGGTCACAGAAAAGGGTGAGACAAAGACCAACCCCGGCAACAGCGCCATTGATCCCTGCAAGCACCGGCTTGGGGACAGCCATGATGTAGCTATAGCGCTGATCCAGGTCGTCCTTAGCCGATTGCTCAAGTGTGCCAGGCACGCTGTTCGCAGAATTGACGAGCCTGCCCATGTCAGCCCCGGCACAGAAGGCACGGCCTGCACCGGTCAGAACGATGACGCGGACCTCGTCGTCGCGGGAGGCCTGAGAAAGCAGCTCTCGCAACTCCTGCTCCATCGTCGTGGTCCAGGCATTCATCCGGTCCGGCCGATTAAGCGTGATCGTCGCAACGTGGTCCTGCTTGGCGAACAGCATCTCGCCTGACGCCTTCATAGGCGTTTCCTTTCGCGCGTTTCCTTGCCCTGAGCCTTGGTACACCGGGCGTAAGGCGCGCCAAAGTCTCTTCTTTCATATGAAATCTTTTTCGCATATATGAACTTATGAGGAGGTCCTCATGAGCGGCGAGACGATCAAGACGGCCCGGCGTGTACTCGAAGTGCTTGAACACTTCGATGCTGTAGAGCGGCCCCTGAGCCTCAAAGAGATCTCCACGAGATTTGATTACCCTCCATCCAGCACCTCAGTCCTTCTGAAGACACTGATGCAGCTCGGGTACCTTGATTACGACCGCTATACGCGAACTTACATGCCGACGATGCGGATCCATGGCCTCGGGGCATGGGTGAAGAACTCGATGTTCGGTACCCACATCATCGCTCTGGTGGATTACGTCGTTGAAAGCACGGGAGAGACTGTCAGCATCGGCACACAAAGTGATCTGTACATGCAGTACATCCACACCGTGCCATCACCGCATGCCATCCGCCTCAGCATCAAACCTGGCACCATTCGTCCCCTCGCCCGCTCTGGCCTGGGATGGCTCATTCTCAGCTCTCGCAGCGATGAGGAGGTCGAGCAGCTGGTGCGGCGGATTAATGCCGAGACGCCACCGGAAGGGAGAAAGACGGACCTTGGCGAACTCATGGAGATCATTCGCCAGATCCGCACCGACGGGTATGTCATGTCTCAGCACACGGTGACCGAGGGTGCTGGCGTGATCGGCATGCTGATACCCGAACGACGCCATGGCCGCGTCCTTGCGATCGGAGTGGGCGGGCCCGTCGTGCGCCTGACCGAGAAGAAGGAGGCAATCCTGCAGATTTTGCGCAGTGGGTTTGAGCGCTTTTTTGAGCGCGACTGCGGCGACGTCCATCTTGGATTAAATTCACGTCTGTGAAAATAAAGTCTCATATGTGAATGCGGTGGCCTTGCCTGCGCGGCTGCGGCAGGATCGGGTCCAACGGACAATTTGCCGGGGCTGACGCGTGCCGCCCCTGGGGGAAAGATCGGCCAGATGGAGATAGACAAGCACCGGCCGCTGGACGGCGTGACGGTCATTGACTTTGGGCAGGTCTATCAAGGCCCCTACGCCACCTATCTCATGGCAATGGCTGGGGCGACGGTCATCAAGATCGAGCCATTGGCTGGTGAACCCGTCCGGCAGCGGCGCTCGATCGGTCCAGTGGCAGCCGCACCTTTCGCCATGCTGAATGGCCACAAGAAGTGCATCGCCCTCAATATCAAATCGCCCAAGGGACAGGAGATCGTCCGGCGACTGGTCAAGGACGCGGACGTTCTGCTCGAGAACTTCGCTCCCGGGGTGATGGACAAGTTCGGCTTGGGGTGGGAGGCGATGCGCCAAATCAATCCAAGACTGATCTACGCCTCAGGTTCAGGATACGGACTCAGCGGTCCGGACAAGGACAATCTGGCGATGGACGTGACGGTACAGGCCGCGTCAGGCCTCATGAGTGTCACGGGATTTCCCGATGGTCCGCCAGTGAAGGCGGGTCCCGCACTGGTCGATTTCCTGAGTGGCATTCACCTCTATGCCGGCGTCGTCAGCGTCCTCTACGAGCGTCAGTTCACCGGTGTTGGCCGCCTTGTGGAAGTCGCGATGCAGGAGGTCGTCTTTCCGGCCTTTGCCTCCAATCTTTCCTTTTTGTACGAGAACGGTCAGGTGCCTCCACGCACGGGAAACCGGCATGGTGGACTGGCTGCCGCGCCCTACAACGTATACCCCGCCAAAGACGGCTTCGTCTCGATCATCGCGGTCAAGGACAATCATTGGAACAATCTGCTGGCCGCGATGGGCCGGCAGGATCTTCGGGACGATCCAAGATTTTCGAGCAAGGCTGCGCGCGTTCGGAACCTGGAGGAGACGGACCGCCTGATCGAGGAATGGTCGTCAAAGCTTGGACGCGACGAGGCAATGGAGATCCTGCGCCGCCACAAGGTCCCATCTGCGCCAGTTCGAGACTTGGTCGAGGTCGCCAATGATCCGCACATGCACCAGCGCGGGATGCTGGAGTGGATTGATCATCCGGAGTTTGGGCGACTGGTCGTGCCCAACAACCCGATCGTGTTCCATGGCGCCGCGAAGACGCGCGCAGTGCCATCGGCTGACCTCGGTGAACACACAGAGGAGATTCTCTCCTCCCGGCTTGGCTTGTCCTCGGCGGAGATCCAGGAACTCGACGAGCAAGGCGTGATCGGACGGGCATCCGCCCAGTAGAAGGGGACAGAAACGTGGATATTGAGATCTCCCGGGAAGGGATGGTCGGGATTGTCGAGATCAACCGCCCTCCCTCGAATTTCTTCGACTACGAGCTGATCAAGGATATCGCTGACACACTCGACGCCTTCGATGGTGATAGTTCGGTGCGAGCGGTGGTCCTGGGGGCTCGTGGAAAGGCCTTCTGTGCCGGGGCGAATTTTTCCAACGGCCCCTCCAAAGGGCCGAACATCTACGACCAGGCACTGCGAATCTTCAGCCACCGAAAGCCGATTGTGGCGGCCGTGCAGGGCCCTGCGATCGGCGGAGGCTTAGGTCTCGCCATGTCCGCGGATTTCCGAGTGACCTGCCCGGAGGGCCGCTTCTCGGCCAACTTCGCCCGGATCGGCTTCCATCCCGGCTTTGGGCTGACGGTCACCTTGCCTGAGTCAGTCGGCGCGCCCAACGCCAATCTCATGTTCTACACAGGCCGACGCTTCGCGGGAGAAGAGGCGGTTGCGATGGGCTTGGCGCAGAAGCTCGTGGCACAGGACGAAGTGCGCCAAGCTGCGATGGCCTTGGCTGCCGAAATTGCAGAGTGTTCGCCGCTTGGTTTGGCCGCGACCCGGGCAACGATGCGGCGCGGCCTCGTCGAGCGAGTTCGCGCGGCCATGGAACATGAGCGCACCGAGCAGATGAAGCTTCGCGATACGGAGGACTTCCGCGAAGGTGTGCGCGCCAGTGCGGAGCGGCGGCCTGCCATTTTTGTGGGCCGCTGACGGACGGCCAAAGGTCTTTCCGCGCACAGACACAAACGAGCACCGAGGCAGCGCGTCCCTTTACGCACCACGACTGAATCCGCCGGAAGCACCGCTACACGGACCGATGTTTGCTTCTCGCGGCTGAGGACAGGCAATGCTGCGCTCCCCCGGAGAGAGGATTGGCGAAGGCAAGTTCTCGGACGTCCACGCCTGGGTTCCCGGTCAGGTCGTGAAGCTGTTCAAGCCCGGCGTCCCACAGCAGCTCACCCAGCACGAGGCGCGCATGACCCGCGCCGTCTTCGCTGCCGGCACCCCGGCGGCAGAGGTGCTAGACGAGATGACGCTGGTTGATGTTGCGCGCGTGCCCCCGCTTCACATGCGGCCACGCCCGGAGGATTAGCGGCACTGGCTAGACGACGCCGGCTTCAGCGCCGTGCCGGTTCAGGGCGGTAGCACCTTTGAAAGCGCCAGCCTGACACATGAAGCGGCGGCAGCCGATCTCGGTCTCGCGATCGCCATTGAGGGCCTCCCTGGACCCGACCCTTTAGGCAGCCGTCTGGCTATTGTGCATCCAACCCTCAGGCCAACTCGCCGGCACTTTATGTTGCAGTACGAGGCACGGCTTACGGGTGGTCCATTGCTGGCCGTCTTCGCTGACTGGCTCTGTGAGAGGCTTAGCGCCGCACAGTCTGGCGGCTCCTCATGGGATGGCCCGCCAACCAAAGGGGAACAGCTATCTGCGGCGGACAGGCGCTCCGGACGCGCGGGGCACCCTGACGGCAAGCCGGTCTACCGACGCGGTTCTTCTCACTCCTGCCAAGTGTCAGCGCTGCGCCAGCACACCGCTGGAGGCAGCCGCTTCGCTCCTTCAGGCACAATCTGGGCTGCTTCGGCGGAAGGCCGCTCAGCCCCTTCCGGGACGCCGCTTGCACGTCATGGGCAGCAGGCTATCCGCACTTCGCGCAGGTCATCAGTCCGCGCCGATCGCGCGCAGCCTCAATGGCATAGCCGCAGCGCAGGCAATTCGCTCCGCCGTCGTGTGCGTCAAATGGGTCGGCGACGCGCCGCTTAGCAGACTGTCGCTTGGGGTATGGCGTTATTGAGGACGGAGCGGGCTGTACCGCTTCGCTTGAAGCAGCCGGCACTGGCTCGCTTTCAGGTTCAGTCGGTGCCGGCGCCCACATCGGCATAATGTGAGCGACCACCTCCCTTGTCTCAGCTTCAACCGGCTCTTGCGGTGAGAAATGCTTGGATTTGGCGGGAAACCCGTCGTCCCATGTCTGGGCACGAGCCCTGTAACCCTTCCCATCAGCGCCAGTCGTGCTCGAACTGACGGGTCTGGCTGGTAATCGCACAACCTCCACGGCTCGGCTGCCAGCCGAATGGCCCTTGCGCGGAACGTTTAGGATTTCGCGCTGTTCGGTGCCGGCGATCTTTCCTCCACCAAGGCGGGCGAAGACACGGTCGATGTCAGACATAAGCCTCCAGATGCTTTAGGGAATTTGGGTTTCCGGCAGCCGCAAAGGCGCCTGGGTCAGGGGAAGTTCGTGCGGCGAGAACGTCTATCGTCATCAGGGGGCTGAACCTCAGTGCCGATTTTCGTCGGTATTTCGCGTCCTCGTCTACGAGATAAGCGAATATCACGTCACTCACGCCTTAAGCCGCGCTGGAGCCAGCGCTGCTGGCGGTCGGGCTGCTGGTCGAGACGAAGGATCAGGAGGGCAGAGAACCGATAGTGGCCAGCGAGCCCGAGACCCCTAGAAGCAGATATGATCTTGCGCGGACATGCATGCCGACGCATGCGAATGGACCCGCATCCGCCACGCCTCTCATACCATCAGCGGCGGGCTTTTCCCTTCGTGATTTCGCGTTCGATCACGGAGCGGTCTGTCGTCCCCGATCGCCTCATGATCTCTCGCACAATGGCCACGGAGATCCTGTGCCGCTTCGCGATCTGCGCGACATCCTCTTCGAGTTGGGTGTCGGATTTCGGTGCCGAATTGGTTGCTAGGGGTGTCATCGGAGACTCCATCGGGAAGGGTAATGGTACTGGTGCCCGGCTACCGACGCCGCGCCTGACGGGCGGCATAACGGGCGTCGCGCTTCGCTTTCTGTTCAGCGGCAAGCGTCACGGCCGCCGCGGCTGCTTCGCGCTCGGCCTCCACCTGCCGCGCAGCCTCTTCGGTAGCGAGACGCGCTGTCTCGGCCTCGCGGACCGCCTGCTCCGCCTTCAGCCGCCGGGCTTCCGTGGCGGCAGCCTCCGCCTGCGCCTCGGCTTCGGCACGACGTTCGGCGCGACGCTTCTCGCGCTCCTCGGCTGCCGCGCGCTGTGCGGCAAGCCGCTCCTGCACGGCTGGGTCGTTTGGTCCTGGCTGTGCACGGAAACGCTCGATCATCGCCCTGCGGGCGAGGCCTGCAGCTTCGCGTCTTGTGTTGAAGTCGTCGCGCTTGGTTCCAGGCATCGTGCCCTCGTGTTGTCCTAGGTTGTTGAACGGTCGGACGCCAAGATCAGCCCAGGATGTCGAGGACGATCTGGCGGATTTCGGCGGCCGAGAGCGCAGTTCCAGGACGCGGCGTAGCTGACGGTGTGGTGGTGGTACCGCTGTGCGCGGGAAGGCCGCGCGGAACGTAAGTCGTGTTCATGCTTGTCGTCTTTTTTCTCGGCGACGCCGTCTGAGGATCGGCGCCACATCCATGCGCAGGTCGCGGCCGCACAGGATTGCGCGTCCGATCAATCTTCTTCTGGGATGGGCGGGCCCGGCGCTCAGGCAGGAGCAGGAAGAGCGCACTAAAACCAATAAAAGCTGATGTGCTCCATATAGTGGCCAAGCATCGAGATGGAAGATGCAGATCCCGAATTCCGCGTGGTTGACGGCGGCCTGGGCCATATTCTTGGCCAGTGTCCATGTGAATTCTGGATGTAGAGTTCGGTGGCTCGCCCCTTCCATGGCTGCGCTGTCGCTTCGATGAGCGCAGGCGGGCTCACGTTTTCGCCGAGCGTTGGTCGGGTGGCCTTCGCATCTTCCGTTCCCGATTTTTAGGGAGCAGAGGCGCAGGCGATCCATCCGACCTCCCGAGCAGGCGCGGCGCGAGGCCATTGGCCTCTCATGTCTGGAGTTGGCCGCTCTGCTCCACCTGCGGGCCACTTGCCACCAACATTTGTTGCGGCAGCTCCTCGACAAGGCCATGGCTTCCGGCCGCAATCGGTAAACGATGCAGCATCGACAAGGACTCGGCCCATCGGATGGTTTGCGGTCCCAGGACTCCCGACCCACAGGCCTGAATTGGCTCGCCAGGCCGGCTCCTGACCGCACGTCGTGGACAAGCCGCCGATCCGTGTCTCGGCCATCATCGGCAGGGTGACTGCTGTGTGCTATCGGAACGAGGTCCTGACCGATTGGAACACAATGCAGGAAGCAAGAGGCGCGGGTCGTTCTGCTGGGGATCAAGTCTCGCCACTGCAGGGCATTTCACTCTACAGTCAGAACAGGATGGGAGAGCCTGATGAGTCTTGCTGATTTGAAGCCTATAAAGCCAGTTCTTGCCATGAATGCAGCAGCTTGTGTCGCGGCCGCTTTTCTAGGTTATGCAGGTCTGCCCTGGTATCTGATCCCTGTTCTCGCGGGCGTTTTGATGGCTATTTCTTCAGAAAAAAGTACTGCCTACCGCCCCATCTCCAGAGAACAATGGCTTCTTGTTTGGCTAGTGGCGACTGCATTTTTCTCTATAATACTCATGATCATGTTCTGGATCGGCCATCTACTTCGTTGACTATGCAATTTTTCTATTAAGATCACCTGTGATTTCTTGCGCATATGAAAGACAGCCCAGGCTGTCGAACCGTCCGTTGGTCCGCCGATGAGATTGCGCTCTGCGGTATTACCCTATTCCCACGAGGAAAGGGCCGCGACCAACGCCGGCCCCGGGTTAGCCATAGGCCTTTAGGCTCCAGCGTTGTCCTAAGGCCCCTGTCAAAACACCCTTTCACGGGCTCGTGCTTGAGCCAGAAGAACCTGTTCCCGCCCGCTTCGAACTTGAAGACTGTCTCGTAATCTGCGGAACGTCTGGTGTGGGCGGAAAGCGGACCATCAGCGGGGGCGGCCTTGGCGATGGCCTGATCATTGACCGCACCGGTCGCTCGCGGCAGCCCACGCAAGCGCGCCTTCGCCGCCTCGGCCAGTGCCACGGCTCTATGTCCGACACCGGGCGGGGCGGGCTCCTTGATTGTCTCCTCGTGGCCGGCCTGGACCGGAGCGGCGCGAACGCTGCGTAGGGAGCAGGAGGGCATGCGCCGCCTGGCCGAGGAGGCGGCATCGCGGCTCTGCCGGCATGTCCCGGCGGACGACCGCGGCGCCCGCAGTCCGGCCGCGTCACTCCGGCTGCACGCCCGCGGCACGCAGGAGGCGCGTGTTGGTCTCGATGCCCTCCCGGACCAGCGCCATCACCTGCGCGCTCGTCTCGAAGCCGGGGCGCGCGGCCACCCCCGTCATCTCGTTCACCCGCGCAGCGGTCTGCTGGATGGCCTGCCGGAAGGCATCGCCGAGCGCCTCAAGCGCAGCGGGCGGCGTGCGCTTCGGTGCGACGATCGGGAAGAACTCCTCGTGGATCACGCCCGGCATGCCCGCCTGTGGGGCGCTCGGCACGTCCGGCAGGGCTGGGCTCCGTTGCTCCGCCAGCACCGCAAGCGCACGCAGGCTGCCGCCGCGAACCTGCCCGATCGCGGACGCCATGGTGGGCGTGCCGAAATGCGCCTCCCCCGAGACCAGCGCCGCGACGCTCGGCCCGCCGCCGCGGTAGTGAACCGTCTCGGCCTGCACGTTAATCCGCGCCATCAGCACCAGGCCGCCGATGTGCGGGCCGCTGCCCGGGCCGGCCGAGGAGTAGTTGAGCCGACCGGGGCTGGCGCGGAGCAGCGCGAGGAACTCCTGCGCCGTGCGCGCCGGGACGGCGGGATGGATCACGAGCAGGTGCGGCGAGAAGCCGGCCACCGCCACGCCGTCGAAATCGCCGAGCGTGTCGTAGGGCACGTTCGCCACCACCGCCGGTATGGTGGCGAGCGAGCTGTTCATCAGGACCGTGTAGCCGTCGGCCGGTGCGCGCGCCGCCGCCTCGCTGCCGATGACGCTGCCGGCGCCGGCGCGGTTCTCGATGACGACCGGCTGGCCGAGGAGCTGCCCGGCCGGCTCGGCGATGATGCGGGCGAGGATGTCGTTGGAGCCGCCGGGCGACGCAGCCACGATGAGGCGTATCGGCCGCGTGGGCCGCCAGACAGAACCGCGCTGGGCCCGCGCCAGCGCGGGCATCGCGAGGCCGCCCAGCGTGAGGGCAAGGGTCGAGCGGCGATCAAGCTGCATGAACGTATCCCCCGTCAGGTTCTTGGCAGCACCATCGCCCGTTGTCGGATGGCCCGCCTGGGTGCCGAGCGTACACCTTGGACGAACGACCCGATGTGGACCCCCGCCACCCGGCGGCAGCATAGCCGCGCGGCCCTACGCTTTGCGAGTGACCTGACCGACACGGAATGGGCGGTGCTGTCACCGCTGTGGCCGCCAGCCTCGCGACAAGGGCGTCGGCGGGCCTGGCCCGAGCAGGAGATCGTCAATGCCATCTTCTATGTCCTGCGGGCGGGCTGTGCCTGGCGCCTCCTGCCGGACAGCTTCCGGCCCAGGCGGACGGTGTATCGCTGGTTTGCCCGACTGCGTGACGACGGGGTGCCGGAAGCCTCAGCCACCACCTTGTCACCCTCGACCGGGAGCGCGCCGGGCGCGAGGCCAGCCCGACAGCGGCGGTGATCGACAGCCAAAGCACGAAGACCACCGAGGCCGGTGGCCCGCACGGCTACGATGCGGGCAAGAAGGTGCTGGAGCGCAAGCAGCACGCCCTGGTGGACACGGATGGCCGAGCACTGATCCTGCATGCTCACCTCGGCAGCGTGCAGGACCGCGACGGCGCGCCGCCCCTCCTGCGCGCCTCGCGACGCCGCTGGCCCTTCGTCGAGTTGGCCTTTGCCGATGCAGGCTACGCAGGTGAACGTGTCGCGGGGGCCAGCCCCATCCGTGTCGAGATCGTGCGCAAGCCAAAAGGGCAGATCGGCTTCGCTGTTCATGCACGTAGGGGGTGGCCGAACGCTTCTTTGCGTGGATCGGCCGCAACCGGCGCTTGGCCAAGGACTTCGAGGCTTCCATCGCCTCCGCCGAGGCCTTCCTCTACGCCGCCTCTGCCGTTCCGCATGAGGTTCGAGACGGGCTCTTAGACGACCCTGGTCAGCCGCGGGCTGCGGATAAATGCCGAGCGAGGTCGGAGGCCTTTACACCTCTTTGTTCTAAAGGGACCTGGGTGTTCAGGCGCAGTTGAGCCGTTCGTCCTGGAGTTGTCAGCCTCCTGGCAGCAAGGGGAAGGAAGCACTTCGGCCCCACAGGCAACTCCCAGCATCCTCTTGTTGAGTTCTGCAATTATAATTTTTCGTAACCTCATGAAACCGACGCACGTGTCGATGACCTAGCCAAACCCGAAAATTTCAGCAGCGAGCTTCGGTTCAAACCACTGAAAACGTTTCCAAAAACATCTTGGCACGGCTCTTGCTACGAGGGTGCGCACCCGCAACGACGGGTGTCTCCTGGCCGCGTTGGCCGATTACAAGAGGAACACGAGTATGCAGATTCTCAAGCAAGCGGTACTGGGCCTCGCTCTTCTGGCGGCGCCTGTGGCGGTGCATGCCGCGCCCCTGACGGGCTCGATCGACTTCGGCGGCATCTTCCAGGGTGTCGACGGCAGCGGCAACAATGTCCGCCTCGCCGATGCCGTGGCCATCGACTTCTGCGCCAACGTGGTCGGTCCCTGCATCACCGGTGCCGGTGGCTCCTTCTCGGTCGACGCCGTCAGCCCGGGCAGCAACATGCCGGTTTCCTCCGGCAACGTCGGCACGATCCAGGACTTCAACTTCGACTCGTTCTCGGGCCCGATCGCCAACTTCTTCACGGTGGGCGGCCTGTCCTTCGACCTGAACACGATCATCGCGACGCAGACCACGATCCCGCCGCTGCCTCCGGGCACCGCGCCGACCGACTACCTCTTGATCAGCGGCACCGGCACGCTGCGCGCTGCGGGCTTTGACGCGACCCCTGGCACCTTCACCTTCTCGGGCCAGACGGACGGCATCAACTTGGTCGGTGACTTCACCTTCTCGGGCGGCTCGGCGGCGCTTCCGGTGCAGACGCCCGTGCCCGCGCCGGCCGGTCTCGCCCTGCTGGGCGCTGGCCTGCTTGGCCTTGGCCTCGTGCGCCGCAAGGCCGCCTGACACTTCCTCATCAGGGCTTAAAAGACAGCGCTCCGGTCCCGCAAGGGCCGGAGCGTTTCTCGATCTGCAGGAGGTCGTCATCGCTACGCCCATACTCGACCGCCTTCTGCCCCCAAGCTGACTTCGTAACGCATTCCGGTTCATGTTCCGGCGCTGTCGGCAGATGTCGGTTCGGGCAGGCTCTTGCTTCTAATTCTTGCGGCGCGCCAGCAGTGTACGGACGATGGTGACGTGAATCGGAATGAGGCGACGAGCCGTGGCGGCACTTAGCGAAGCCTGGGTCTGGCTCCAGAGCGTCGAAGGTCGAACCTGGGCGGCCTGGGTGCAGGCGATCGGATCTGTCCTCGGTATTCTTGTTGCAGCCCGCCTTGCGAGCAGCCATGCACGAACGCTGGCACAGCACGAACTTGATGAGGGGCGGAACCTCCGCAAGGGCGTGGCTCTTCTCGCGCAGAACCTCGCAAAGCTGCTCGCTATGGCGCACCACGCACTCTCCGACCCGCAAAGGGCGCGCCGGATCAGCGTGGGCACGATCCCTTCCATCGAAAACATCCTCGCCGCCTTGAGATCTGTGGATTTCAGGGTGACGCGTGACGGCGAACTGGTGTTCGAGGTTCAGACCCTCATTCAGTACGGGCTGACCGCGGTCGAGATCTTTCGGTCTGTTTCTGAACGGCCGCCAGGCAGCGAGTTCGCGCAAAGTGACCTCGACGAGATCAACGACATCATCGAGGTGTTGAGGAAGGTGGTTTCCGAGATCGACATGAGAGAGCTTAGGATTGCCTGAGACCACTATGAGGCTGACTTCCCAGTTATCTTTCCCGGTCAAAATGACATTGGCCCGGTCAAAATGACATTGGCCGCTCGACAGCGGCAGGCTCAGCGAGGTGGCCCCCTACATGCCCCCCCCGCCGAAGCTCACGACGCCTGGCAACTGCCAGTGCCGCCCTTTCTCTTGACGCGCTGCGAGAGAGACCAAGCCTGAGAAACCCGTTCATAACGCCTCGGCATCCCAGGCCCCTGCCAGTCGCTCGCCGAGCATCTTGGGTTCGCCGGCGCTGGTGTGCCGCATGGCACGCCACAACGCCGGGGGCGGAGAACCGGCGCACGGGTTCGACGCGGCAAGCAGGACAGCAGGGCCAATCCTATGGGCCTCCCTCTCCGGGATTTGCCTTGGTCCGGGCAAGTCGACGGCTGCGAAGTTGTTGGTCGGATGCGGCGGAGATGTCTTGTGAGGATCTGGCAGCGACCGTTAGGTCGCGAAGCCGTGGTCACAAGCGTCAGCTGAGGTGTGTGCATGAAGGACACGTTTGTCGCCATAGATGGACCAGCGATACGCCCCGCCATCTCGGACCGCGCCGCAGCACGGCGCTCCGCTAAGCGGCGGAGTTTTCCGCAGAGCAGTACCTGGGCGGGGACCGCCAACCCCCTCTAGGGACGGGCTTACCTCGAGGCTGAGGCAGCGTCGCACAGGCCAGCGGTCCTTCGGGGATGAGATGGGCGCCGCCCCGCCGTGTTGCCTCTCCCAGACCGCGCCGTGGCCCTCGCCCGGCTGGACTGTGGATGCCTCGCGCTGCCGCTAGGGCGTGGGCTCCGGCGACACCAGATGAGAAGCCCCGCTGCCATTCAGGCAACGGGGGAAGTTTGAAGGTACTGTGGTCGGTTAGCGTCCTGTAGAACACCCATCACGGCACAAAGTTTCGCAATGAGGGAAGCTCCGCCTCGTCGCGTCCTGGCCACATAGGCCGTCCAGCACCATTCGAGGTGTCCCTGGCCAAGCCCTGGAAGTCGGGAGGAGGGCTACACCCCTTTGGTGTTTCCGAAACCGTTCCGTCCCTTGGCCGGAGGCGCTGTTAGGGGGCGTCGTCGCGGGGTGCGCAGGGATTGACCTTTTTGGGCGGCTGGCCCCACGCAGACTCCCGCTCCGCACGTCCCACGACACGATCAAGTGCAGTGCCGTCATCCAATTCAGGGCAGTCGCCCATGGTGTCAGACGCCACGGCCAGATGACGCCCGTCTCCGGTTCCCGGCCGAAGGGCAAGCTGGTAGGCGGCTCCCTGTAGCTGGGCTATAGGGCGGCCATGCTTCAGCAGAGCCCCATGGAAACGGAAGTCTACGTCCGGGATGCGGCCGATCCCCGCAAAGTCGCACGGGCGGTCGAGGATCTAGCCGGTGGCTGGAGACAGCGGCGGCTTGCCTGGGCCTTGGCGTGGCTCGACACGCGCAACCGTTACCGGGGCTCGGTCTTTGGGCCGTTCTGGCTGACATTCTCCACGGCCGTGATGGTGGGAGGACTGGGCGTCCTATACTCGACGCTCTTCAAGCTCGACATCCGACTATACCTCCCCTTCCTCGCAGTGAGCCTCCTCCTCTGGAACACGATCAACCAGATCGCTGCTGAGGCCTGCACGACCTTCACAAGCGCTGACGCCATCATCCGGCAGATGCGCTTGCCCTACACCGTCCACATCCTAAGGACTGTCTTCAGGACGCTGATTTCGGCGGCGCATAGCCTGCCCCTGATCGCCCTTGTCTTCCTGGTCTGCGGACACCTTCCTGGCCCTGAGGCCTTCCTTGTCGTGCCTGGCTTTATCATCCTGATCGTCAATGCGATCGCCGGCGCGTTTTTCCTGGGCCTGCTGTGTGCCCGCTTCCGCGACATCCCGCCCATTGTCGCGAATGTCATGCAGCTCGCCTTCTTCCTTTCTCCCATCTTGTGGAAGCCTGAACTCCTCGAAGGGTGGCAGGCCTGGCTCTTCCTGAACCCGTTCTATGTCCTCATCGAAGTGGTCCGAGGTCCGCTTGTTGAGGGCGGGGTTCCGCTCCGGGTTTGGGCCGCCTCGGTCGTGTACACGTCTGGAATGGTGGCGCTCGCCCTTGTGTTCTTTGTCCGGTTTCGCAACCGGCTTGCGTTCTGGATTTGAGGACCGTCGGTTATGGCTTACATTCGGTCCGAGGAGATGACTGTCGAGTTTCCTCTCTATCATCTCGGCGCTCGGTCTCTGAAGAAGCGGCTCCTGGCGAAGTCTTCGAGCCGTCTGCGGGATGACGCGAACCGAGTGGTCGTCTCTGCGCTGCGGGACCTGACCTTCACGATCAATCCGGGGGAGCGCGTGGCGCTCGTCGGCAGCAATGGTGCAGGCAAGACGACCCTTCTGCGCTGCCTCGCGGGCATCTACGAGCCGGTCAGTGGACGTATCGAGCTGCAGGGGACCATAGGCGCCTTGATTGACCCTGCCGCAGGCATGGACCAAGAGGCGACGGGCCGCGAGAACATTGTATTGCGGGGTATGTTCCTGGGCCGGACGCCGGCCGAGTGCGAGGCCATGGCTGAAGAGGCAGGACAGTTCAGCGGCCTCGGTGAGTTTCTCGACGTACCGGTCCGGACCTATTCTGCTGGGATGGGCATCCGCCTCGCATTTGCCGCGGCGACGCTGATGTCGCCACAGATCCTGCTGATGGATGAGTGGTTTCTCGCTGGCGATGCCGACTTCATCGCCCGTGCGACCACGCGGTTGGAGCAGTTGGTTTCCGGCGCGGACATCCTCGTGCTGGCGACCCACGACATGAACGTCGTGCAGCGCTGGTGCACGCGCGTCCTGCAGATGGACCAGGGCCGGATTGTAGGCGATATGCCGGTTAGCGATTTCTTCGCGTCATAAGAGTGCTGCCCAGATCCAGCGACAAGCGCTGAGTTCAGCGACCTCAGCGTGCAGAACGCGGTCGTGGGCCGAGGAAGGATGATGTCAGATCACAAGCCTGCAGGAACGCCAGCCGACCAGGAGATCCGAGACCTCACGGCGCGTATTCAGGCGCTCCAGGACGAGTTGCTCCTGGCCGAACATCGCGCCATGCATGCCCGCGCGCAGGCCGAGCGCTACAAGCGTGTGACTAAGGAGGCCAACCTCGAGAAGGAAGAGGCCGTCCGCAAGATCGAGGATGCCTACCGCGTCGCACGCGAGGCACGCCAGGCGGCCGAGGCAGTCCTTCACTCAACGCTGTGGCGCGCAATGGCCCCCGTTCTGGCTGCCGCCAAGGCCATGAAAAGCATGCGTGGCCGGTCAGCGCCGGGCTCCGCCAGCCCTCATGGAACAGCCTCTGGATCTGCGCCAGATGCGATGGATCAACTCGTGGTTCAGGATCGAGGCCTTGCGCTCGATCCGGAGTTTTTCGCGCGCTGGGTCTCCCACTGTGACGTCCTGACCGAGGGGGACAGAGGCGCGATCAGGGAGGATATATCCCGCTTCTCTCGGAAGCCTCTGATCTCTGTCGTGATGCCCGTTTACAACACGCCCGAGGCAGGGCTTCGGCGTGCTGTCGCGGCGGTCCAGGCGCAGATCTACGAGAACTGGGAGCTTTGCATCGCGGATGACGCTTCGACAGCCGGCCATATCCGGCCCTTCCTTGATTCCATCGCAGCGCAGGACGCCCGTATCCGCTGGGTGTCACGGCAGTTCAATGGCCATATCTGCGCGGCAACAAACACGGCTCTCGGCCTCGCAAGAGGTGATTATGTGGTCTTCCTGGACCACGACGACCTTTTGTCGGAGCGGGCACTCTATGAGATAGCAGCGGCGATCAACGACGCGCCCGATCTGGAGATCCTTTACTCCGACGAGGACCGGATCGACGAAGACGGGCTCCGGCGGCACACGCCGTATTTCAAGCCAGGCTGGGACCCAGACCTGCTGATGGGGCAGAACTATGTCTGCCACCTCGCAGCCTATCGCCGATCCCTTCTCGAGGCGGTCGGTGGCTTGCGTGAAGGCTTCGAGGGCAGCCAGGACCACGATCTCATTCTGCGGGCATCGCGTCTCGTTGAGCCGCACCAGATACGCCATGTGCCAGGGCTCCTCTACCACTGGCGCACACAGAGCGGGAGCTTCTCCTCCGAGCAGCTGGACCGGTGCATCCAGGCTGCCCGTCTTGCCGTGAAGGAGCACCTCGCCTCGAGGCCCGATGCGGCCGGTGCAGAGGTTGTGCCTCACCCGTTCGTGCCTGAGTTTCACCGGGTCGTCTGGCCTCTACCGGCCGAAGTCCCGCGCGTAACCGCGATCATAGCGACCCGTGACCGTGCAGAGCTTCTGCGAAGCTCAACATTCGGCCTTCTCCATCGCACAGACTACGCAAACCTCGAGGTCGTGATCGTCGACAATGGCTCCGAGCAGCCAGAGGCACTCGCGCTCCTGGAGGAACTCCAGCAGGATCCCCGCGTGCGCGTCCTTCGGGAACCCGGTCCCTTCAACTACTCCAAGCTGAACAACCTTGGGGCGGCTGCGGCCAGTGGCGAAATTTTCCTCCTTCTGAACAACGACATTCTTGTGATCGAGCCTGACTGGTTGCGCGAGATGGTGTCTCACACCATCCGGCCAGGCGTCGGAACGGTCGGTGCCAAGCTTCTTTTCCCAGACCAGACCATCCAGCATGCCGGCGTCGTCCTGGGTGTGGGGGACTTTGCTGACGGGCCAGGAGTTGCCGGCCATTACGGCCTCGGTGACGAGCAGTCCGACCGTGGCTATTTCTCGCACAACTTCCTCACACGTACCGTGTCGGGAAACACGGCCGCCTGCCTCACCGTTCGGAGCGATGTTTTCAGGCAGGTTGGTGGCTTCAACGAAATCGATGTCGCCATCTCGTTCAATGATGTCGATCTCTGCCTGCGCATCACGGAACTGGGGCTCCGGCACATTTGGACGCCCTTTGCGCAGCTGTTCCACCTGGAGTCAGCCTCGCGTGGACGCGATGACATGACATCCGAAAGCAAGGCCCGCGCAGAGCGCGAGGGGCGCTACATGCGTGAAAGATGGGGCGCGATCCTTGACGCAGATCCCTACTACAACCCGCATTTTTCGCGGTGGAACCATTGGTATCAACTGGAGATTCCCAGTCGCTTCCCGAAGCGCTGGAGGCGGGAGGCCCGCCCTGCCTGAAGGTCCATGTCCTGGACCTCTAGCGGCTCCATACTGAGAAGGAAGTAGAGGCATGTGCGGCATTGTCGGGATCGTCGGACGGGACGAGGTGGCGCCGCGGCTGCTCGAGGCGCTGCGCCGGCTCGAATACCGCGGCTATGACAGCGCAGGCCTCGCGACGCTGGTGAACGGCCACATCGAGCGCCGCCGCGCCGAGGGCAAGCTCGGCAACCTCGCCGCCGTGCTGGAGCGCGAGGCGCTGGCCGGCACCACCGGCATCGGCCACACGCGCTGGGCCACCCATGGCGCGCCGGTGGAGCGCAATGCCCACCCCCACGCCACCGCGCGCGTCGCCGTGGTCCATAACGGCATCTTCGAGAACTATGCCGAGCTGCGCGCCGAGCTGGAGGCCGAAGGCGCGACCTTCGAGACCGAAACGGACACCGAGACCTTCTGCCGCCTGGTGGACCACCTGCTGGCCCAGGGCATGGAGCCGGAGGAGGCCGCCGCCGCCGCCTTGAAGCGCGTCCATGGCGCCTTCGCCGTGGCGCTGATCTTCGCCGGCCGGCCCGAGATGATGATCTGCGCCCGCCAGGGTGCGCCGCTTGCCGTCGGCTTCGGCGAGGGCGAGATGTTCGTCGGCTCCGACGCGCTGGCGCTCGCCCCGCTGACCCGCCGCATCGCCTATCTGGAGGAGGGCGACCACGCCGTGCTGGATTGCGACGGCGCGCGCTTCTTCGACGCGCAGGGCGAGGAGGTGGAGCGCGAGATCCGCGTCACCGCCGTCTCCGGCGCCGCGACGGGCAAGGGCAATTACCGCCACTACATGGAGAAGGAGCTGCACGAGCACCCGGCGGTGCTGGGCGACACGCTGCGGCAGTATCTCGACCCCAAGACGCTGGAGGTGCGGCTGCCGCGCCTGCCCTTCGACCCCGCCCGCG
>NZ_JAFEUU010000007.1 GCF_017355885.1 Sabulicella rubraurantiaca | reverse complement strand
CGGCCACCCTCACGCCAGTGCCTGCGCCGGCTGGCCTTGCCCTGATGGGCCTCGGCCTGCTCGGTCTCGGCCTGCTGCGCCGCAAGGAGATCTGACCGTCCCTGCAAACGCGTGACGAGCTTCGGCCAGTCGCGCGACCTCAAGGAGCATGTTTCCAGTTCCAACAAGGTGCGGAAACAAAAACTGCATCAGGTCCCAGGAGGACCACCATGAGGAGACTAGCTTTTCAGCTCATGACAGGGGCGATGCATCAGTCCCTCACCGCACCTTTCTCAACCCGTTTTGGGAAGGAGCCTCACATGCCAAGACAATCCGCAGCACTGCTGCCAGCCCTCGCAGTGGCTGGCGCCGTCTTCGGGGCGGTACCTAGCGCCCAGGCTGATCTGATCCTGACGGCCAATGTCGGTGGCACGGTCTTCAGCTGTGCCGACCAAGCCCTCTGCGACACCAACGGAGCGGTCGGGGTTCTCGGGATCGGGACCACCTCCACCCCTGAGATCATCAACGGCGTCAGCGTCTTCGGTTCGATCAGCACCGCAACAGGCGTCCCTGGGAACCCGGGCTCGGGCACCGATAGCCTCAACAGCAGTTCGCTGCAGGTCATCAACAACAGCGGCGCCAGCCAGACCATCAACGTCTCGGTGGGTGCGACCGACTACCTCAATGGCGGCCCACTGGCTTTCCTCTCCGGTTCCGGGACGATGGAGAACAATGCCGGGGAGTCGATCACGCTGAGCTACTACGCCGACGATGCGAACAACCAGGGTGGCCAGACGCCCAATGACCGGCCGGGCACCCTGCTCTTCACCGACACTTTCAGTGCGCCGACAGGCGCCCCGTTCAGCTTCTCTTTGAACCAGTCGGCTGCGACCAGCCTGACATCTCCCTACTCCATGACGCTTGGGTTCGATTTCACGCTGGATCCGGGCGGCCAGCTGCTCAGCCGCGGCCAGGCCCTCACCATCCCCGTTTCCGAACCGGCGAGCCTCGCGCTCCTCGGTGCTGGGCTGCTCGGCTTGGGCTTGGCGTGCCGTCGTAAGATGGCCGCATGAGGCTTGGATGAGGCGCTTCCAGGCGGAAGCGCCTCACGCGCTCCGGAGGGATCATCCCGCCGGAGCGTCGTACGTCTCGTTTCTTCTGCCCGCACATGAAGTCGCGGGCTTGTTCCGCCTTCGCAGACACTATGACCCTGCTGCCACAACTGCCTTCTGCTCGCGCGTGAGATCGCGAGGCCCCGATGCAAGCGCACAGATTGTGGAAGCCCTCTTGAACGGGAACACCTTGGCCTCGTCGCGGCTGCGATGTTTGGGGGCAGGACCCTTCAGCGCTCGCCACGGCAGGCGCATCGCTGCTGTTCCGCTGTCCTCCATCGGGCACCCACCTCCCAGCGCTGACGCCTCAGCCACGCGAAGGCAAAGGCCACGACCGCCGGCTCGAGGCAGACATCGTCCAGCATCGAGATCCGCGCCGTGTGCGCCGTCCAGATGTCGTCGGGCCACTCAACACCCGCAGGGCCCGAGGTGGCTCAGGCCTGTAGGCAGGTCAGCCGCCCATCTTCCGCGGCAGCCGCACCGCTTCAGGTCACTCAACCTCTCGAACCTAATCACGAAGAAAGGGGGCCTTGCGGCCCCCTTCCCTTTCAAGCAATGGCCTGGGCGTCACTCGGCCGGGCGGTAGCTCGGTCGCACCGTCGCGCTCGCGCCTTCATCCGCGAAGATGTCGCGGTCCTTGGTTTCCGGCACCATCAAGGCACCGATCACCACGGTTGCCAGCGCGATGACGACCGGATACCAAAGGCCGTAATATACATCGCCTGTCTGCGCGATCATGGCGAAGGCAGTGGCCGGCATCAGACCGCCGAACCAGCCATTGCCGATGTGGTACGGAAGCGACATGGAGGTGTAGCGGATCCGCGTCGGGAACAGCTCCACCAGCGCCGCGGCGATCGGCCCGTACACCATGGTCACGTAGATCACGAGCAGGGTGAGGATGCCGATCAGCACCGCCGGCTGCTCGCGGAAGAAGTCGAACGGCCCGCTCATCCGCACCACCGAATCGTTGGCGGCGGCCGGGTAGCCGGCCGCTGTCAGCGCCGCGCCCAGCTCGCGGGTGAAGCGGGCGCTTTCCGCCGCGCGTTGCGGCGCCGGCATGTCGCGAAGCTGCGGCGCCTCGACGAGGGTGGGGCCGATGCGCACGCTCGCGCCGGCGCGGTTCTCCTCGTTCTCCACGGAGTAGTTGACCGAGGCGCGGGCAAGCGCCGCCTTGGCCACGTCGCAGGCGGAGGTGAACTGCGCCGTGCCGGTCGGGTTGAACTGGAAGGAGCAGTTGCTCTTGTTCACCACCACCTGCACCGGAATGTTCTGGTGCGCCTGATGCAGCGCCGGATTGGCCTCCGCGCTCATCAGCTTGAAGAGCGGGAAGTAGGTCAGCGCCGCAAGCAGGCAGCCGCCGAGGATGATTGGCTTGCGCCCCACCTTGTCCGACAGCCAGCCGAAGAACACGAACCCGCCCGAGCCCAGCAGGAGCGACCAGGCGATCAGCATGTTGGTGGTGAACCCATCCACCTTCAGCACCGAGCCCAGGAAGAACAGCGCGTAGAACTGCCCAGTGTACCAGACCACCGCCTGGCCCATGACGAGGCCCAGCAGCGCGAACAGCGCGATCTTAGCATTCTTCCACTGCCCAAAGGCCTCGCCGAGCGGCGCCTTGGACTGCTTGCCCTCTTCCTTCATCTTCTGGAAGGCGGGGCTCTCATTCATCTGCGAGCGGATATAGACCGAGATCGCCAGCAGGAAGACGGAGACCAGGAACGGCACACGCCAGCCCCAATCGAGGAAGGCTTCCTCGCCGAGGAAGGAGCGCACTGACAGGATCACCAGCAGCGACAGGAACAGTCCCGCCGTCGCCGTGATCTGGATGAAGGAGGTGTAGAAGCCACGCCGCCCATTCGGTGCGTGCTCCGCCACGTAGGTGGCGGCGCCCCCGTACTCGCCGCCCAGGGCGAGGCCCTGCAGGCAGCGCAGGATGATGAGGATGATGGCCGCGGCGATGCCCCAGCTTTCGGAGCCGGGCAGCAGACCGACCAGGAAGGTCGAGAGGCCCATGATCACGATGGTGACAAGGAAGGTGTATTTTCGACCGACAAGATCGCCCAGCCGACCGAAGACCAGGGCGCCGAACGGCCGCACCAGGAACCCCGCCGCGAAGGCCAGAAGCGCGAAGATGTTGCGCGTCGTCTCGTCGAACATCGAGAAGAACTTCAGCCCGATAATCGCCGCCAGCGACCCGTACAGATAGAAGTCGTACCATTCGAAGACGGTGCCGAGCGAGGAGGCGATGATCACCTTCCTCTCCTCGGCCGTCATCGGCTGCGTGGCTTGTTGAATCGCCATTTCCATCCCCTCCAGCACGGTGACCTCGGACGGCTCCTGTCAGCCTCCGTAAATCACCGCGCATGTGGAGACATTGTCCCCGTGGACAGACCGGCCAGGCAAATTAAGGAAAAGTTAATTCTAGACCATGCTGCAAACCTTGCGAGCGCCCATGGCTTGCCTGCCATCCGGGCCGGATGGCACTTGGCTCATGACGCGAAGCCCTGCGTGAACGCCCTCTAAGATCACACCTTCCTGGTACATGCGTGCAGGTTTGTGGCGACGAGAACCGCCAGGATCCAGCTTCTGCGCCTCGGCACCCGCACTACCTCGTGCCTCCATGCGACGGCTGATCTTCTGGCCAAGTGTCGCGCACGCCAGGCAACTCAGCCAGGGCACAACCCACATCGAGCCTTGGTTTGCGCTCCCTTCGCACACATAGCCCGACACCCTCATGGCTGGATGCTCAAGCAATGGTGGAAGGAAGTGCGAATGCATCCACGATGGCTCGCGCACGGTTGTCCTTCAGGTCACACGACCTGGGAGTATGCTTGCCCAGCCGACAAGGGTATCATTCCAAGCCATGATCTCAGTGTGGGGAGGAAGGCCTGATGCGAGTTTCTGCAGCAGTCTTGGCGGGGGGGCTCCTGGCGGCCTGCGGTGCCACGGTGTCCAATTCGGCCAAGGCTGATTGGATCTTCAGCTTCACCCAGACCTCTTCTTGGTTCGGACCCAGCTACAACCCGGAATATGGCAGTCCTCCGCCGGGCTCTCCGCCTTGGCCCTTGCCGGAATTCCTTCAAACGGACGGCTTCTTCCGCCTCGCCGACAACGTCGTCCGCTCGCGCTACACCATCAGCGCCGGCAATTTCGCCGTGCCGCCCTACGATGCCGTCGGAACGACCAAGGGCCTGGTCGATATGGCCTTCACCACCTTCTACGGCCCCGACCAGTTCAGCAGCGCCATCGCCATCGATGCGCAGCTGTCGGACTGGACGAACAACACCCGTCCACCCGATCTCGAGGGCTACTATGGCCTGAAGCTGGTCGGGACGCCGGGCAAGCCCATTCCCACGGGCGAGATCTACTTCAACAATACCGAGTCCGATGGCCGGCTGACGATCGCGGCTGATGGCAGCGTCATCGGCGCCTTCAACACCGACCGGGGCGGCACCTGCGGCTGGGGCGGCGTTTGCGGCTTCAGCGGCTACTTCACGGCAACCCATGTCCCGAACGGACGGGGCCTTGGCATCATGGCTCTCCAGGCCGCCGTGCCGGTCCCGGCACCGGCCTCCATGGCACTGCTCGGCCTCGGCTTGGCCGGCATGATCCTGCTTCGTCCGGGCCGGCGTAAAGCAGGGTCTCAAAAGGAACATTCGGCGTCCTGACTCCAAACCTGACGCCTTGAGCGCGGGGACGAGAGCATCGTCTCCGCAGCTCCCATACCTGGGCCCTGGCTCCTCCCGCTGCGCCTTGCACTGGAAGGGTGCGGCGCCTCCACATCAATGCCGCGCTCGAATATGCTGGCGCGTGCTGCTAGCCACCAGTGATCCGCCGGCGGCGCGGCGGACTTCGCGCGGTTCATCATCGGCGACGCCACTGGGCCCACCTGCGCACAGCGAGCCAGCCTACGCCGCACGCGACAAGGACGAGGAAGCCGGCGAGCAGCCCCGCGCCAAGGGGGTAAAGCCCGTCCATCTCGTCGTAGCGCGTGCGCCCGGCGACGGTGTACAGGCCCCACCACGCAAAGACGCCAAGTGTGACGGCGAAGAACAGCAACAGAGCTACGACGACGCGCATGGGAGCCACCTTGGAGCGCTTCCAATCACGGACAGTTCTGGCCTGACATGCCCGGTTGGTGGAAGCCTTTTCCCCCGGCGGAGGAAGGAAGCAACTGTGGCGATGCGCCAAGATTCAGCGCAAGCGGCACGCCGCCCTTGTGTCCGACGGCTTATTGCTTCACGATGCATGGGTCAGCCTCGACTGGTTCGGCCGCCCTCTTTTCGCTAGCAGACTTCGCGTCGCTGGACGCGTCGAGGCACGATCCGCACTCCTTTCGATGATGATCCGTCCCGCATTCGCGCGGGTCGGCACTCTGGTTCCGAAAGGAACATCCTATGCCCACCGGCACCGTCAAATGGTTCAACGCCACCAAAGGCTATGGCTTCATCCAGCCCGAGGATGGCTCAAAGGACGTTTTCCTTCACATCTCCGAGGTGCAGCGCTCCGGCCTCACCGATGTCCGTGAAGGCGACAGGCTTGAGTTCGAGCTCCAGGCCGGCCAGGGCGGAAAGACCTCCGCGGCGTCCATCCGCAAGGCTTGACGCCAAACTCGAAGGGCGGCCCTTGGGCCGCCCTTCTGCTTTTGAAGGAACACGCGCATGCCCCTGCCCATGCATCGCTTCGGCGTCGGCCAGAGTGTCGAGTTCATCACCGGCCACGGCGCCTCCCATCTTCCACCGGGGCTTTTCACCGTGCAGCGCCTGCTGCCCAACGACCAGCTCGACCGCGAATACCTGCTGCGCGGCGCCGCAGCCGGCGAAACGCGCGTGGCGCGCGAGACCGAGCTGCGGGAAGCGCAGCTGCATCCCAGCGTGCAGCCGAGCCCGCGCAAGCCCTGATCGGCGGCGGCGATCGCCGCCATCGGCGCGCCGTCCCTCGACCTTCACTCTCTTGGGTGGCACGGAGAAGGCATCGGAACCCAGCAGGAGACTCGACCGATGCGCTCCCTTCTCGCCACAGCCCTCGCCACCACGATGGCCGTTGCTGCCTTGCCCGCGCAGGCCCAGGACATGCGGGCTTGCGACGGCGCGGTCAGGGCCTCGATCATCCCGCGCATGGAGTCCGGGCATATGGTCTACCGGGTGCGCCTCGACATCGTCGCCAACGACTTCGTGCCGCGCAACGTGACGCTGCACTTCAACCCGCCCGCCCCCATCACGGTGGATCCCTCCGGCCCCGTGCTGGTGTCGCGCGCCGGCCCGGTCTTCCACCCCATCGGGTATGCGCCGATGCAGGCCGGGCTGCCGAACACTTCGCAACTCCTGCAGCACCTGACGCTGTCCTGCTCGTGACGCGCGGAGCAGAAGGCGGGCGCGGCCCTGCTGGTTAGAAGCAGCTGAAGCGCAATCCGTCCCGGCGGATCATGCTTCAGCCACGCACCCGCACCAGCGCGTCGAGGGCGAAAGCCCCGTCGGAGCGCACCAGAAGGGGATTCACCTCGACGCTCTCGATCCCCTCCTCCGCCGCCGCCAGCTCCGACACGGCGACCAGGGCGGAAACCAGCGCGGCACGGTCACAGGGCGCGGCGCCGCGCCAGCCTCCCAGCAGCCGCGCGCCGCGCACGGAATCCACCAGCGCCCCGGCCCGCTCCGGCGTCAGCGGCGCGCTGGCGAAGGCCACGTCGGCGAATAGTTCCACCGACACGCCGCCTAGGCCGAACATCACCATCGGGCCGAAGACCGGATCGCGCTGCGTGCCGATGATCGTCTCGACGCCGCCCTTCAGCATGGGTGCGACCAGCACCCCGTCCAGCTTTGCCTCCGGACGCATCGCACGAGCCCGGCGCATCAACTCGGCAAAGCCGGCGCGCACTGCATCGGCATCCGCGACGCCGAGCAGGACACCGCCCACCTCCGTCTTGTGCGGGATGTCGTCGGACAGGATCTTCATCACCACCGGGTAGCCGAGCGCATCGGCGGCCGCGGCAGCCGCCTCCTCCGTCGCGCAGGCGTGCTCGGGCGGAACGGGCAGGCCCGCCTCGCGCAGCAGGGCCTTGGCCGCGGCCTCATTTCCCGCGCCCGCCAGCCGCACGCCGGAGGGGCGCGGTGCCGGGGGCGCGGCCGCCTCTGCCTGCAGGTCGCGCAGCCGCGACGCGGCGGCAACGGCGCGGACAGCACGGGTCGGGTCCTCGAAGACCGGGATGCCCAGCGCCTCCAGCCGCAGCCGGATGGAATCCACATGGGTCATCACCGCGACCACGAGACGATCGGGGAAGCGCCGTCGCAGCGCGGCCATGGCCTGCTCCAGCGGCGGGAAGCGCTCCTCGTTGCGGCCGAGATGGGCGAGATAGAACAGGAGGGAGCCAAGCTCCGCGCCCTCCATCATCACCTGGCTGATGCCTTCGAAGACATGCATCCGGCCATTCAGCTGGGCCGTGGTGTCGATCGGGTTGCGTCCGCCCGCGACGGGCTGGATCTCGGTGATGCGCGACAGCGTCTCCGGCGGCATGGGCGGCACGGGCAGCCCCGCCTCCACCGCCGCGTCGGCCATCAGCACGCCGATCCCGCCGGAGACCGACAGGATGCCCACCCCCGGCAGCGGCGGCACCGCCGCGACGGAGCAGAGATAGGCGATGTCCAGCATCTCCTCGATGGAGGAGGCGCGGTAGGCGCCGCATTCGCGGAACACGGCGTCGATCACGCGGTCCTCGCCCGCCAGGGCGCCGGTGTGGGTGGCGGCGGCCGCAGCGCCCTCCTCCGTCCGACCCACCTTCATGACGACCACCGGCTTGCGCGCGGCGGCGGCCTTCAGCAGCGCCGCGCGCAGCCGCTCGCCATTCCGGCACCCTTCCAGCGAGGCGCAGATGACGGCGGTGCCTTCATCCTCCGCGAGGTAGTCGATGCAGGCGGCGACATCGAGATCGGCCTCGTTGCCCGTCGCGATGGCGCGGCTGATGCCCAGGCCGCGGAATCCCGCCACCGCATAGATGTGCGAGCCATAGGCGCCGCTCTGCGTCGCGACGCCGATGCGCCCCGGTCCCGGCCGGGCCGTCGCCAGCAGGGAGGAGAAGGTGCCGAAGAACCCATCGGGCGGGCTGATGGAGCCGAGGGCGTTGGGGCCGGTGAAGCGGATGCCGGCGTCGCGCGCGATTGCGACGAGGCGTTCCTGCATGGCGACGCCCTCGCCCCCCTCCTCCGCGAAGCCGGAGGACAGGATCTGGACGTGGCGGATGCCCTTCGCCACGCAATCCTCCAGCGCCGCCGCGACCAGCTTGGCCGGCAGCACGATGAGGGCGCAGTCCGGAACCTCCGGCAGATCGCGTAGGCTGGGCCAGGCGGGCAGGCCCTGCACCTCGCGGCTGGACACGTTGATCGGGTAGATGCGGCCCGAGAAGCCCAGCTCCTTGATATGGAACAGGGTGCGGCCGCCCAGCTTGTCGGGATCGCCCGAGGCGCCAACCACGGCGACGGAGCGGGGGCGGAACATGGGGTCGAGCGGGTGCATGGAACCTCTCACGCGGCCAGGAGGCGGCGGGCCTGGAAGACGCGCCCGCCATGCTCGAACTCGGCCATCAGCAGGCGCTTGCACAGGCGGATCGCCGGCAGCTCCTCCGTCATGCCCATGCCGCCATGGCACTGGATGGCGGATTCCGCCACCTCGCGCCCCGCGATGCCCAGGCGCAGCTTGGCGAAGGCAATGGCACGCCAGGGCAGCACATCCTCCGTGGTGGCGGCGCGCAGCGCGGCGGCGGTGATGCCGCGCAGATTCTCGTACTCCACGTACATGTCGGCGACGCGGTGGCGCAGCGCCTGCTGCGTAGCGAGCGGCGCACCGAACTGCACGCGCTGGTTCAGATAGGCAACGGTCTGCTCGATCAGCGCGCCCATCGCGGAAACGCCCTCGACGCAGGCCAGCAGGGCGCCGAGATCGCGCGCCGTTTCGACACGCCGCCGCGCCTCGTCGCCCTCCGCCAGCACGGCTTCGGGCACGGCGCCTCGGCACCGGATGTCATAGGCAAGGCGGCCATCCACGCGCAGGCTCGCCACCAACTCCATGCCGGGCGCGTCGGCGCGCAGCAGGAGCAGGGCGGGTGCGTCACCCTCCACGAAGGCGACGACATGCGTGGGGGCGGGCGGCGCTTCGATCCCCACCGCGGCGCCGTGCAGCGCCCCATTGGGCTGGCGGCGCAGCGCTTCCTCGCCGGGGTCCTGGGTCGCGCCGGGCAGGATGGCTGCGATGCGGGCGCTGCCCGACGCGGCATCGGCAAGAAGCGGATGCCCGGACAGCAGCGCCGGCACGACGCCGCAGGCGGTGGCCAGCGGCAGGGCCAGCCCGGTGCGCCCTGCACCGCAAAGCAGTGCGGCGAGTTCGGCGAGGTCGCCCCCGGCGCCGCCCTCCTCCTCCGCCACCGCGATGCCGGGCCAGCCCAGCGCGGCGATGCGGTCCCATTGCGCACGCAGGCACGCGGCCTGGGCGGAAGGCTCCGCGAGGGGCGCAAGCTCGGCGGCGGCTTCCTCGCCGAAGCGCAGCGCAGTCTCATAGGTCTCGCCCGCGACGAGCGGGGTGGCGGCGAAGGGCATGGGCGTCAGTTCCCGAACAACTGCCTGGCGATCACGTTCTTCTGCACCTCGCTGCTGCCGCCATAGATCGTGCGGACGCGCGCGTACATGTAGTTCTGCACCCATTCGAGGCCGGGCGGGTTGGCATTCGGTCCCTCCCCCTCGACGCGGCGGAAGCGGGAGGCAAGGCGCGACCCGACCGCATCCAGCGCCACCTGGCTGATGGATTGCATGGTCACGCTGGTGGAGAGCTTCACCACGGAGGGCAGCAGGCCAAGCGGCTTGCCGTCCATCACCGCCTGCACCGACTCCCGGCCAAGCTCCGCCGCGCCGAGCAGTTCCGCCTCGGCTTCCAGGAGGCGGTGCAGCAGGAGGCCGCGTTCCTCCTCCCGCGCTGGGCCGGCCAGTTCCGTGCGGACGAGGTCGCGCACGCGCTCCAGCGCCATGCGGTGCGGGGCGATGTTGGCGCCGCCCAGCCGCTCCCGCTCCAGCAGGAACTTGCCGTAGGTCCAGCCCTTGCCTTCCTCGCCGATGCGGTTCTCCACCGGCACGCGGACGTTGTCGAGGAACACCTCGTTGACGTGGTGCCAGCCATCGATGGTGCGGATGGGACGGATGGTGATGCCGGGGCTGTCCAGCTTGACCAGCAGCAGGCTGATGCCCTGCTGCTTCTTCTCCTCCTTGGAGGTGCGGACCAGCGTGTACATCCAGTCCGCTTCATGCGCGTGGGAGGTCCAGGTCTTCTGCCCGTCCACGATGTAGTGGTCGCCCTCGCGCCGCGCCGCGGTGCGGAGCGAGGCGAGGTCGGAGCCGGCGCCCGGCTCGGAATAGCCCTGGCACCACCAATCCGACCCGTCGAGGATGCCGGGCAGGAAGCGCTGCTTCTGCTCCTCCGTCCCGAACTCGATGATGACGGGGCCGAGGTGGCGCAGCCCGTGATGGTATTGCGGCGGGCAGTCGCACTCCGCCATCACCTCGTCGAAGATCACGCGCTGGCGGGCATCCCAGCCGGTGCCGCCGTACTCCTTCGGCCAGGACGGGGCGCCCCAGCCATGGGCGTGAAGGATGCGCTGCCAGGGCGCCCAGATCTTGCGCGACAGCTTGCGGTAGCTCGCGACCACTTCGCGGATCTCGGGCGGACAATGGGCGAGGGCGAAGCGCCGCACCTCCTCCCGGAACGCGTCGTAGTCGGGCTCCGCCATCTCAGCGGCCCTTGAAGACGGGCTTGCGCTTTTCCAGCTGCGCCATCCGCGCCTCCTTCGCGTCCTCCGTCTTGGACAGCTCGTAGGTGAAGTTCTGCTCGAAGCGGTAGGCGTCGCGCGGCGGCATCAGCTCGACGAAGTTGCAGCTGTTCTTGGCATACTTGATGCCCAGCGGGCTCTTGGAGGCGATGCGCGCCGCCATCTTCATCGCCTCGGGCAGGAGCTCGTTCTCCGGCCAGACGGAGTCGATCACGCCGAGGCGATACAGCTCCGCGGCCGGGATTCGGTCGCCGGTGAACATCAGCCGCCGTGTCCAGGACTTGCCGAACAACTCGCGGATCATCGCCGCGCCGCCCGCGAGCCCCACGTCGATCTCCGGCATGCCGAACACCGCGTTCTCCGAAGCCATCATGATATCGGAGGAAGCCATGAGCCCGAAGCCGGCGCCTAGCGCCGCGCCGTTCACCGCGCAGATGATGGGCTTCGCGCATTCGCGCATGGCATTGCCCGTCTCGCGCGTCACGCGGTTGTGGCGCCAGTACTGGCCGGGCACCCTCGGGTCGGGACGCTGCTTGAGGTCAGCGCCGGCGCAGAACACCTTGCCCTGTGCCGTCAGCACGACGACGCGGATGTCGTCGCGGTCCGTCGCCTCGTCGAAGATCTCGATCAGCCGGTCGCGCATCTCGGCGTTCACGGCGTTGACGGGGGGGCGGTTCAGCGTGGCGACGGCGATGTGGTCCGCCACCTCCAGGGTCACGACATCCGACGACATGGGCTTCCTTCCCTTTGCGGCGGCCAACCGACCGACCGTTCGGTCGGGAGACTAGGCGCGGCGCGGGGCCGCCGCAAGACGGGGGTCAGCCGGGCGCCGCCTTGCGCCGTACCGCCGCCGGGGCGCGCAGCCCATCGATGATCATGCCGCAGAAGCTGTCCGCGATCTCGGCGGCGGAAAGCGGCCCGGCCGGGTCGTACCAGCGCGGCATCCAGTTGATCGAGCCGAGGACGAAGCGCCCCGCGATCCGCACATCCATCTCGCGCAGGTCGCCGGCCTCGATCCCGGCCTGCAGGATCTCGCGCAGCAATTGCTCGTAGCGGTCGCGCCAGGCGATGCGCTCCTTCCGGGCGCGGGTCTTGGGATCACTCCAGAAGGCGGTGGACCCGGCGATCCAGGCCCAGCGGAAGCGCTCGAAGAAGCGCGCCGTCTCCACCAGGAAGGAGCGCAGCCGGACGAGGGGGGTCGCGGCGGGATCGTCGTGCTTCGCCACGTGCTGGAAGAGCGACCGGGTGGTGCCCATCGCGAGCGGCCGCAGGATCGAGTCCTTGTCGGGAAAGTAGTGATACAGCGTGGCCTTGGAGACGCCGCATTCCGTCGCGATGTCGCGCATGGACACGCCGTCGAAGCCGCGCTGGGCGAAGAGGCGGCAGGCCACGTCGAAGATCTGAAGGATGCGCCCCTGGGGCGGCTCGCCCCCTTCATCCAGTTCCAGCAACTCAACGATCGTGTCCATGGAAGCAGTTGCACATGGCCCCGGCCCGCCCGTAAAGGCCCCCTCCCCCCATGCGGAACGGCGTTGGCCCAGGCGGGGCGGACTGCTATCCTTCCCGTCATGCCACGCGTCGCGGCCGCCCGGCTGCGCTCCGAGGCCGCTGCGCGCCGGTCGCCCCCCAAGCCGTCGCACCCCCCGAGCGGGCCAGTAACCCGCCCTGCCCGCCCCGCGCGCCGGAGCCTCGGCCTGCGGCTGCTGCGGCTCGCCGTGCTGGTGGCCATCTGGGGCGGGCTGGCCCTGGCCGCCGTGCTGCTCTTCTTCACCTGGGACATGCCGCGCGCCGACGAGGCGCTGGCGCGGCAGCGCCGCCCTTCCGTCACGCTGCAAAGCAGCGACGGGAATATGCTGGCGACCCAGGGCGATTTGTATGGCGAGACGCTGCGGCTGCGCGACATGCCGCGCCACCTGCCCGCCGCCATCCTCGCCATCGAGGACCGCCGCTTCCGCGATCATTTCGGCCTGGACCCGGTGGGCATCGCCCGTGCGCTCTACCGCAACTTCTCCGAGGGCGACGTAGTGCAGGGCGGCTCCACCCTCACGCAGCAATTGGCCAAGAACCTGTTCCTGTCTTCCGAGCGCTCCTTCCGGCGCAAGGTGCAGGAAGCTCTCATGGCGCTGTGGCTGGAGAGTCGCTTCAGCAAGGACCAGTTGCTGGAAATCTACCTGAACCGCGTCTACCTCGGCGCGGGCGCGTGGGGGGTGGATGCGGCGGCGCGGGTATATTTCGGCGTCTCGGCGCGGCGGGTGACGCTGCCCCAGGCAGCGATCCTGGCCGGGCTTCCCCAGGCCCCTTCCCGCCACAACCCACGCTCCAACCCCGATGGCGCCATGGCGCGGGGGCGCGACGTGCTGATTGCGATGCGCGACACCGGCGCCATCACCGATGCCCAGATGGAAGCGGCGATCGAGGAGATGCAGATCCCGCCGCGGCCCTCGCGCAATGGCGGGTGGTTCGCCGACTGGATCTTCGAGGACGTGCCGACCAAGTTCCCCGACAGCCGGGACCTCGTGATCCGCACCACGCTCGACCGGCGCTGGCAGCAGGCGGTCGAAACGCGCCTCGCCGCGCTGCTGGACCGCGAGGGGGCAGCGGCGCGGGTGGGTCAGGGTGCAGTGGTGGTGCTGGACGTCGAATCCGGCGCGGTGCGAGCCATGGCGGGCGGGCGCGACTTCCGGCTTTCCCCCTTCAACCGCGCCACCGATGCGCGGCGCCAGCCCGGCTCGACCTTCAAGGCCTTCGCCTTCCTCGCGGCGCTGGAGCGCGGGGCCTCGCCGGGCGACGCGGTCGCGGACGGGCCGCTGCGGATGGGCGGCTGGTCGCCCTCCAACGGGCACTGGCGCACGCGCGGCTCGATCACGCTGGAGGACGCCTTCGCCCATTCGGTGAACACCGCCGCCGTGCGGGTCATGCAGCAGGGCGGCGGACCGCGCGCGGTGGCGGAAGCGGCGCACCGCCTGGGCGTCGAGGGGCGATTCGGACGCGATGCCTCCGTGGTGCTCGGCACCGGTGAGGCGACGCTCCTCGACATGACGGCCGCCTTCGCCGCCCTGGCCAATGGCGGGCGCCGCGTCACGCCCTATGGCATGGCGCGGATCGAGGGGGTGAACCTCGCCATGCCGGCCATGCCGCAGGTGGTGGATGCAGGGACGGCGGCGCAGATGCGGCGGATGATGCAGGCCGTCACTGCGCGCGGCACGGGGCGCGCCGCGGCGGTGCCGGGCATCGTCACCGGAGGAAAGACCGGCACGACGCAGGATTACAAGGATGCCTGGTTCATCGGCTACGCCGCCCTGCCGGGCGGAACCGTCGCCATCGGTATCTGGATGGGCAATGACCGCAATCAGCCCATGGAGGATGTGCGCGGCGGCACCCTGCCCGCCCGTCTGTTCCGCGAAGTGATCGAGGCACGGCTTTCCGGGGGGTAACGAAGCGCGCCTCCTTGCCTTATGTCTTGGCCGCAACATCTACCGAACGCCAGGACAGGACCGACCATGGAAATCCTCCTCGACAGCCCCGGCAGCGATCCCATCAAGGACGGTGACCAGCGCACCTTCATGAAGGACGTCATCGAGGCCTCGCGCGAGGTCCCGGTGCTGGTGGATTTCTGGGCAACCTGGTGCGGCCCCTGCAAGACGCTGACGCCCGCGCTGGAGAAGGTCGTGCGTGCCGCGCAGGGCCGCGTGCGCCTCGTGAAGATCGACATCGACAAGAACCAGCAGCTTGTCGCGCAGCTGGCGCAGATGGGGCTGCCGCTGCAATCCGTTCCCACCGTCGTGGCCTTCGTGAAGGGCCAGGTGGCCGACCTCTTCCAGGGCGCCCTGCCCGAAGGCGAGCTGAAGCGCTTCATCGAGGGCATCCTGAAGATGGCCGGCGGCCAGATGCCCGGTGCCGACATCCTCGCCGAGGCGAAGGCGCTGCTGGAGAACAACGAGCCGGCCGCCGCCCTCGAACTCTTCGCCAGCTTGGCGCAGCAGGAGCCCGAGAACGCCGAGGCGCTGGCCGGGCTGGCCCGCTGCCTCCTCCTGCTCGACGAGGAGGAGCAGGCGCGTCACATGCTCGACAACCTTCCCGAGAAGGTGCGCGACCACGCCGAGATCGTCTCCGTGCGCTCCGCGATCGAGCTGGCGGCGCAGGGGCGCGAGGCGCAAGGCAAGCTTGGTCAGTTCGAGCAGCGCCTCGCCGCCAACCCGGATGACCACGAGGCGCGGATCGACCTGGCGGTGGCGCTGAATGCCATGGAGAAGCGCGGGGAAGCGGCGGAGCAGCTGCTGGAGGCGATCAAGCGCGACCGAACCTGGAACGAGGAGGCGGCGCGCAAGCAGCTCCTCAAATTCTTCGAGGCCTGGGGCTTCGACGATCCCGCAACGTTGAAGGCCCGGCGGGGATTGTCCGCCTTGCTGTTCCGGTGAGTCCCTTCCACCCCCAGCCGGAGGCGCTGCCCGAGGAGATCGCGATCTTCCCGCTCTCGGGCGCCCTGCTCCTTCCCTGGGGGCGGTTGCCGCTGAACATCTTCGAACCGCGCTACCTCGCCATGACGGAAGATGCGCTGGCCCATGGCCGGATGCTGGGCATGATCCAGGGGGACCCGGCTAGGCCGAAACGCCCCGATGGCGGGCCGCAGATCTTCTCCGTCGGCTGCCTCGGTCGCCTGTCCTCCTTCGCGGAGACGGATGATGGGCGCTTCCTCATCACCCTGACCGGTGTCGCTCGCTTCCGCGTGGTGGAGGAGCTTGCGATGCGGCGCGGCTATCGCCGCATCCGTGCCGACTACGCCCCCTTCCTGGCCGACCTGGAGCCCGAGACCCTTCCCGTTCCGCGCACGGAGATCATGACGGCGCTGCGACCCTATTTTGCGGGGCGGGGCATGGAGGTGAACTGGGAGGCGATCGAGGCGCTGAGCGACGCTGCCCTCGTCACAACGCTCTGCATGGTCTGCCCCTTCACCGTGGCGGAGAAGCAGGCGCTGCTGGAGGCGGACACGCTGCCCGAGCGGGCGGGGACCCTCGCCACCCTGCTGCGCATGGCGGTCCATGACGGCGGCGACCTTCCGCCGACTGGCCTCCCAAGCTAGTTTGTCCGCCATGACGGACAACGCCGCCCCCGTGGACCCGAAGCTCCTCGAGATCCTGGTTTGCCCGCTGACCAAGGGCCCGCTGCGCTACGACCGCGAGCGAGGCGAACTGGTGAGCGACAAGGCCGGCCTCGCCTATCCCGTCCGGGACGGCATCCCCATCATGCTGCCGGACCAGGCCCGCAAGATCGAGGGCTGATGCCCAACGCCACCGTCACGGAACTGCGCTACCGCCGCGAGGATAAGGTGCTGGACGTCGCCTTCTCCGACGGCGCCCGCTTCTCCTTGCCCGCCGAGTTGCTGCGCGTGGAAAGCCCCTCGGCCGAGGTGCAGGGGCATGGCCCGGGGCAGAAGGCGATCATCGCCGGGCGGCGCCATGTCGGCATCATGCGGATCGAGCCGGTCGGTCACTACGCCGTGCGCATCGCCTTCGACGATCTGCACGACTCGGGCATCTACTCCTGGGCCTATCTGCGCGAACTGGGCGAGCGCCAGGCCGAACTCTGGGCCGAGTACGAGCAGGCCTTGGCCTTCAAGGGCTTGTCGCGGGAACCTGCGCGCCGAGGATAAAAAGCGCTAAACCTTTCCCGTCGCTGGCACGTTCCCTCCGCATGAAGCGACGCGGATTTCTCATGGCACTGCTGCTAGCCCCCGCGGGGGCGCATGCAGCGGTTGGTGACACATCCAGGCTCTCGGCCATGCCCGACCCCCTGGCCGATCTGGCCCAGTGGGACCCACCCCCGGGGCCGCCCCCCGGTTATTACCCGGAAGGCCGTCGCCGTCGCCGCCCCCGCTGCTGGATCGAGCGGCACCGCGAGCCGGTGCGGAATCGCTGGGGCCGCATCGTGGATTGGCGCTACGTGGAGCGCCGCGTCTGCCGCTGACGCGGCGCTCAGACGCCCATCGCGCGCCGCGCGAAGAAGCGCTTGAGCGGACCGATGCGGTCCACTGCCGCGATGCCCAGGCGCCGCGCGAGTCGCAGCACCCGGACGTCGTTGCCGAAGAGCCGCTCCAGCGCATGGGTAGCGCCGATCATCATCAGCGCGTCCGGCCGCCGCTCCGCCTGGTAGCGTGCCAGCAGGGCGGGGCGGCCCACATCCTGGCCGAGCGCATGGGCCTCGCCCACGAGGCGCGCCAGCGCCCCCACGTCGCGGAAGCCGATATTCAGACCCTGCCCGGCGATGGGGTGCATGCCATGCGCCGCATCCCCCACCAGCGCCAGGCGCTGCGCGACGTAGCGCGTGGCGTGCATGGCGGTGAGCGGGTAGTGCCAGCGCCGCCCGATCGGCTCGATCACCCCGAGCCAATTGCCCAGCCGGCGGCGCAGCTCGCGCGCAAAGCCCGCGTCGTCCAGTTGCAGCACGCGCTCCGCGACCTCGCGCTTTTCCGTCCAGACGAAGGCGCTGGCATGAGGCAGGGTGGAGGTGCCGAAGGAGCCGAGATCGGTCAGGGGAAGCTGCGCGAAGGGCCCTGCGGGCAGGAACAGTTCCAAGGCGCGGTTTCGGTGCGGGTACTCATGCGCGAAGGCGCCGACCAGCCCGACCTGCCCGTAATCATGCCGCATGACGCGGATCCGGGCCTCGTCCCGTAGGGCTGAGCGCCGTCCCTCCGCCCCCACCACAAGCTGGGCGCGGATCACCGTGCCATCCGCGAGGGTAAGGGTGGCGCCGCTTTCCCGCCGCTCGGCGCGGGCCGTCATCGGGGCGAAGACGCGCACGCCCGGCAGTTCGGGCAGGTGGGCATTCAGCGCGACGCGCAGGGCGCGTGCCTCCACCATCCAGCCAAAGGGCTCGCTCCCCACCTCGAAGGCGTCGAAGTCGAGATCGAGGCTGGAAGGCGCCTCGCCCACGCGCCCATCCGCCACCTTGATCGCCTCGATCGGGCAGGGCTCGATCGGCAGGCGCGCCCAGACCCCCGCCTCCTCCAGCACGCGGCGGGAGGCGAGGGCGATGGCGTAGGCGCGCCCGTCAAAGCCCGCCACCTCCATCGGCGGCAGGGGCTGGGCGTCCACCACGGCGCAGGGGACGCCCCTCGCCGCCAGAGCGGCCGCCAGGGTCGCGCCCACCGGTCCGGCGCCGACGATGGCGACGGGGCATTCGATCTCGCTGCTCATGGAACGCATGTTAGCGCGGAAGCAGCGCGCGGCAGAGGGAGCGGGCGAATCCCCGAACTCCTGCACAAGAAACAGGCAATCGTTCCCTCGCTCGTCCGTTTTCCCCTGCCCTGCCCGCTGGCGAGGCGCCCTTCCCCCGTGTCACCCGTGACGACGGCGCAGCGAGGTTCCGCGCGCGGAATCGGAGGGAGAGGCAGGCTGATGAAGCTCGTGATGGCGGTCATCAAGCCCTTCAAGCTGGACGAGGTGCGCGACGCGCTCACCCCGCTCGGCGTGCAGGGGCTGACGGTGACGGAGGTGAAGGGGTTCGGCCGGCAGAAGGGCCAGACCGAGATCTACCGCGGCGCGGAATACCAGGTGAGCTTCCTGCCGAAGCTCAAGATCGAGGTGGTCGTCCCCGGGGAACTCGCGGACGCGGTGGTGGAGGCGATCAGCGCCTCGGCCCGCACCGGCAAGATCGGCGACGGCAAGGTCTTCGTGCTCGACGTGGAGCGCGCGCTGCGCATCCGCACGGGCGAAGTGGACACGGCGGCGCTTTGAGAACGACAATGCACGGGAGATTTGCAGCAATGACGCAGATGACGCGCGCCGGCCTGCTGGCCGCGCCGCTCGCTTCCCTCGCCCTGCCCGCCTGGGCCCAGGGCGCCACGGTGGACACGGGCGATACGGCCTGGATGCTCACCTCCACCGCCCTGGTCCTGATGATGACCATTCCCGGCCTCGCGCTCTTCTATGCGGGCATGGTCCGCAAGAAGAACGTGCTGGCGACGCTGGCGCAGTCCTTCACCGTCTGCGCCCTGGTGTCGGTGCTGTGGGTCGTCGCCGGCTACTCGCTCGCCTTCGGCGAGGGCAATGCCTGGATCGGCGACCTGTCGAAGTTCCTGCTCTCCGGCGTGGCGCTCACCTGGGACCAGCCCTTCAGCCTGGGCAGCGGCGATGCCGCGGTGGCGATGACCATCCCCGAAACCGTCTTCATTATGTTCCAGATGACCTTCGCCATCATCACCCCGGCACTGATCACCGGCGCGCTTGCGGACCGGATGAGGTTCTCGGCGCTGCTGCTCTTCACCCTGCTGTGGTCGCTGCTGGTCTACTCGCCCGTCGCTCACTGGGTGTGGCATCCGAATGGCTGGATCTTCGGCCTGGGCGCGCTGGATTTTGCGGGCGGCACGGTGGTGCACATCAATGCCGGCGTCGCGGGGCTCGTGGGCGCGCTCGTGCTCGGCAAACGGCTGGGCTACGGCAATGACAACATGGCGCCCTATAACCTCACCTACGCGGT
This sequence comes from Sabulicella rubraurantiaca, assembly GCF_017355885.1. Lineage (GTDB taxonomy): Bacteria > Pseudomonadota > Alphaproteobacteria > Acetobacterales > Acetobacteraceae > Roseococcus > Roseococcus rubraurantiacus. Next base: position 206,684 of record NZ_JAFEUU010000007.1, on the reverse strand, counting down.
GATCGGCGCCGCCATGCTCTGGGTGGGCTGGTTCGGCTTCAATGCCGGCTCCGCCGTGGCCGCGGGCGGGCGTGCCGGCATGGCGCTGCTGGTGACGCATGCCGCCGCCGCCGCCGCCGTGCTCGGCTGGCTCGCCGCCGAGTGGATGATCAAGGGCAAGCCCTCCGTGCTGGGCGCGGTGTCGGGCGCTGTCGCCGGCCTCGTTGCCATCACCCCGGCCGCCGGCTTCGTGCTGCCCGGCCCGGCGCTGATCATTGGCTTCGCCGCCGGCCTGTCCGGCTTCTGGGGCGCCACGGCGCTGAAGCACTGGCTCGGCTACGACGACAGCCTGGACGCCTTCGGCGTGCACGGCGTCTGCGGCGTCCTGGGCGCGCTGCTCACCGGCGTCTTCGCCTATGGCCCGCTCTCGGCCACCACGGCCGCGCCGGAGGGTGTCTCGGGCAGCCTCGACCAGTTCTTGATCCAGATCTACGCGGTCGTTGCGGTGTTCGTCTTCACCGCGATCGCCAGCTTCATCCTGCTCAAGATCGTGGACGCGATCGTCGGGCTGCGGGTGAGCGAGGAGGAGGAGCGCGAGGGCCTCGACGTGACCCAGCACGGCGAGCGCATCGCCTGACCGTCCCTCCCGGACCGGAACCGGCCCCGCGAGGCGACTCGCGGGGCGCTTTTTCATGCGCGGCGCAAGGCCTGCAGCGCCGGCTCCAGCGCGGCTAGCAAGGAGGCCGGGTCGCCAGGGCGCTCATCGGGCCATTCCGCCTCGAACTCCGCGAGCTCGATGCCGCCCAGTCCGGCTTCGGCCAGCACGGCGCAGGAATGGTGCAGCGTGTCCAAGCTGATGCCCCCGGGCACCGTGTACTCGCTCGGAACCTGCCCAGGCTCCAGCACGTCGCAATCCACATGCAAATAGGCCGGGCGTCCTGCCAGCGCCTCACGCAGCCTCGCGGGGAAGTTTGGTCCCGGCGGGACATGACGGATGCCGTATTGCTCGATCACCGCGCGCTCGGGCGGATCGATGTCGCGCACCCCGGCCAGCACGACACGCGACAGGTCGAGCCCCGCGCCGAGGCCGGAATCCCACAATCCGGCAGCGCCGGTCAGCACCATGCCACCGAGATAGCCGGTTGCCGTCGTCTTCGGCTCGTTCAGGTCGGCATGGGCATCGAACCAGGCGATGGCGAGGGCCGGCCGCGCCTTCGCCACCGCCGGCAGGGTCGCGAGCGAGGCGGCGCAGCGCCCGGCGACCGTCAGGCTCGGCGCGCCGGTCGCCAGCTTGGCCGCCAGCCTGTCGCGCAGCTTGAGGAGGCCTGGGCGCGCCGCCGTCAGCTGCGCCTCCCAGCCGCCCTCGACCGGCGGCAAGGGCTCGCCCACCGCCACCGCGCCGACTCCGAGATGGCTGGACAGTGCGGCGGAGAGCTTCGCCGCCCCCGCCATGCCGCGCCGGTTGCGGTCGCCGGCGCGGCCCAGGAACACCGTCGCCGCCAGGGATTCCGTCATCTGCATGAAGGGGCAGTTAGGTGCGGCCTGCGCGCGCAGGAAGCCCTTGACCCGGCGCGACCCCATCACCTTCTCTGAGTCCATGGCCGATTTGACCCTGGTGAAGCGCGGGGACGAGGATACGCTTTGGGCGGTGGTTGCCACCGTTGGAAAGCTCAACCGGGTCGCCGAAGTCTACCGCTCGCGCAACCAGGCCGTGGAGGATCGCGACTGGCGCGCGCGAGAGGTAAGCGCCTACGCGGACTTCCTGCGCCGCTCGAAGCAGCCCGTGCCGCATTACAGCGTGACGCCGATTCGCCGTTCCGACCTGCCGCGCAAGTGGACGCCCCTTCCCGCCCTGGGCTTCTTGCGCGGGCAGTTCATCTAGAAGCCGTCACAGCAGCCGCTCGACCCCCGCCGCAATGGCGAAGAGCCGCGCATCCATGCCGCGCGGCGCCATCAACATCAGCCCTGCCGGGGCGTCGCCCGGCTGGTGGCAGGGCAGGCTGATGGCGCAGATATCCAGGAGATTGGCGATGGCGGTGTTGCGGAGCAGCAGCAGGTTCAGCCGCCCGTACTCCGCTTCCTCCTCCACCTCGGCCAAGCTGGGGGGCGGGATGGGAACGGTGGGGCAGATGACCGCATCGAAGCCTTCCATCTGCGCTGCACATTCCGCCTGCAGCTCGCGCCGCGCCGCCATGACGGCGAGGTAGTCCGCCGCGCTCATCGCCATGCCGCGCTCGATGCGCGACAGGATGCGGGGGTCGTATTCGGAGCGGCGCTCGGCGATCAGTGCTTCGTGCAGCGCGATCGCCTCGGCCGCGGTCAGCCCACCCTTGCGGTTGATGGTAGGCAGGCGCTCCAGGGCGGGAAGGGAAAGATCGGAGATCCGGGCTCCTGCCGCCTCCAGCCGCGCCAGGGCGCGACCATAGGGGCGCGCCACCTCACCGGTCAGACCCTCCTCCACCACCGTGTGCAGGACGCCGAGGCGCAGCCCCGCCACCTCGGCCGGGATGAGGTTCGGCACCTCGTCCGCGCCGGAGATCACCGCGTCGAGAATCTGGCAATCGCGCACGCTGCGCGCGATCGGCCCGATGGAGTCGAGCGAGGAGGAAAGCGGAAAGGCCCCTTCCAGCGGCACGCGATGCGCGGAAGGCTTGAACCCCACCACTCCGCACAGCGCCGCCGGAATGCGGCAGGACCCGCCCGTGTCGGTCCCCAGCCCTCCGAAGCCCATGCCGTCCGCCGCCGCCACCGCCGCGCCGCTGGAGGATCCGCCAGGCAGGCGCCCCGTTTCCCGATCCCAGGGCGAGAGTGGCGTGCCGTAATGCGGGTTCACGCCGAGACCCGAGAAGGCGAACTCGCTCATGTTGGTGCGGCCGAGCACCACGAAGCCGTGGCGGATCAGACGCATCACCGCGGGCGCGGTGTGGGGCGCGGGGCCGCGATCCAGGGCGCGCGACCCGGCACGGGTGACGATCCCCTGCTCGTCGAACAGGTCCTTCACCGTCACCGGGATGCCGGCGAAACGCGACGGCGCGCGCCCGACCTTGCGCAGCGCATCCATGGCCAGGGCGGAGTCGCGCGCCGACTTGCTGTGCAGCGCGGTGAAGGCGCGTGGCCCCTCCCCGTCCCGCGCGCGCGACAGCGCCTCCTCCACCAAGGTGGCGGCGGAGACCTTGCCAGCCTCCAGCATTTGGGTGGCGTCGTTCAGCGTGGGGAAGCCATGGCGCGTCATGTCGCGTTCCGTCCTCCGGATTCGGTTGGTGAGATGATGGGCGAGAGAAAGCGGTGACGGAACCCGTGCTGCTCACCGGCGCGTCGGGGCAGATCTGCGTCGGGCTGGCGCGGGCCATGGCCGAAGCCGGCATCCCCTTGCGCCTCACCGACCGCGTGCCCTTCCCGGACCCCTTGCCGCCGGGCACGCGTTTCACGCAGGGCGAACTCGCCGACCCGGCGCTGCTGCGCGGCCTGGCGCAAGGCTGCCGCGCAGTGGTGCATCTGGGCGGCATCAGCGGCGAGACGGGATTCGCGCGCATCCTGCGTGCCAACATCCTCGGCGCGCATCACGCGCTGGAGGCGGCGCGCCTCGCACGCTGCGGCTTCATCTATGCCGGGTCCAACCACGCGATCGGCATGCACCCGGCCGGAACCGATCTGCCGGTGCGCTGTGCCTTCCGTCCCGACGGGTATTACGGCCTGTCCAAGGCCTTCGGCGAGTTGCAGGTCCAGGCGCATCACCGCCGCACCGGGCTGCCCGTCACCTCCGTCCGCATCGGCTCCTGCTTTCCCGAGCCAGAGGATGCGGCGATGCGGCGCACCTGGCTCGCCCCTGCCGACATGCATGCGCTGGTTCTTCGCGCCCTCGATGCCACGGGCAGCCATCACATCTGGGGCGTGTCGGCCAATCCCGGATTGTGGTGGCACCACGATGACCGCGACAGGATTGGCTGGACGCCGCGCGACGGCACGGGCCGCTTCCCGCCCGCGCCGCCCAATCCCGATCCGGTGTCCCGCAAGCTGACCGGCGGCGACTTCGCCGCCTTCGGCTACCATCCGGAGGAGAAGCGGAGGGAACGCGACATGGCGAAGGACCGGCCTGTGCTGCTCACCGGCGCCTCGGGCGCGCTGGGGCGGATGCTGGCGCGCGAATTGTCGGCGGCGGCGGTCAGGCTGGTGCTGACCGACATCGCCCCCTTCCCCGACGCGCTGCCGCCCGGTTCCCGCTTCGAGCAGGCGGATCTGGAGGATGGCATCGCCATCCTTCGCCTCGCCGAATCCTGCCGCGCCATCCTGCATTTCGGCGGGGTGAGCGTGGAGCGTCCCTTCGAGGAGGTGATCGGCCCCAACATCCGTGGCCTCTATCACGTCTATGAAGCGGCGCGGCGCGAGAGGGCGCGCGTGCTCTTCGCCTCCTCCAACCACGCCATCGGCTTCCACGAGCGCTCGGAGACGCTCGACATCACCTGCGCCTTGAGGCCCGACGGGTATTACGGTCTCTCCAAGGCCTATGGCGAGTTGATGGGGCGTCTCTACTGGGACAAGCACGGGGTGGAGAGCGTCGTCGTCCGCATCGGCTCCTGCTTTCCCGAGCCGCGCGATGCGCGGATGCTGCACACCTGGCTGTCCTATCCCGACCTGGCGCGGCTCTGCCTCGCCACGCTGGCGGCGCCGGAAGTGGGATATGCGCGCATCTGGGGCGTGGGCGACAACCCGGATGCCTGGTGGGTCGAGGATGACCGGGCGCGGATCGGCTGGCAGCCGCACGACGGCACCGCGCCCTTCCGCGACGCGCTGGCCGGAAAGACGAGCGACGACGCGGTGGCGGAGCGCTTCCAGGGCGGCGCCTTCTGCAGCATGGGCTACTCGCGCGGCGACTGAAGCGGGCGTGCGAGGGATGCTTCGAGAAGCCTAGTCTAGCGGCGCCCCCGCCGCGACCCAGGCGACGAGTCGCGCGCGTTCCTCTTCCGTCATCTCCGTCAGATTGCCGGGCGGCATGGCTTCGCTCGCCACTTGCTGGCGCATCGCCTGCGCCCAGCGACGCAATTCCGCCGGGCGTTCCAGCACCACGCCCTTGGGCGGGATGGCGATGCCCTCGAAGGTGGGGCGTGCGGCGTGGCATGTGGCGCAGCGCGTGGCGGTGATGGTCTGCACCTCAGTGAAGGCGGGCGCCTCCGCCCCCGCGAAACGCGCATCGTGGCGCGGCGCGACGACGAAGGCGGTGGCGGCCAGGGCGGCTGCACCGCCCAACGCCATGGCGGTGCTGGTGCGGCCGGAATGGCGCAGGACGAAGAATTGCCGAATCAGCGCCCCTGCCACGACCAGCAGCAGCAGCGCCACCCAGTTCCACCGCCCCTGGGTCAGCATCGGGTAGTGCGGCGACAGCATCATCACCAGCACGGGCAGGGTCAGGTAGGTGTTATGGACGCTGCGCTGCTTGCCACGCTCCCCATGCACCGGGTCGGGCTCCCGTCCCTCGGCGATGGCAGCGACCATCTTGCGCTGCCCCGGGATGATGATGTGGGCCACGTTGGCGACCATGATCGTCCCGAGCGCCACGCCGACCACTAGAAAGGCGCCGCGGCCGGAGAACAGGCTCGTCGCCAGCAGCGCCAGCACGGCGAGCAGCAGAAACCCGGCGCCGAGCAGCGCAGACTCCCGCCCTTCCAGCACCCGGCAAAGCCCCTCATAGGCAATTTGCGCGCCGACGATCAGCGCGAGCGACAGGAGCACCGCACCCCAGACCGGCAGATCGGCCACGGCGGGGTCGATCAAGAAGGTGCTGGCTTGGCCCCAATAGATCAGCGCGAAGAGGGCGAAGCCGCTGATCCAGGTCCAGTAGGCCTCCCACTTGAACCAGTGCAGCCGCTTAGGCAGCGCGGGCGGCGCGCCCTTGTATTTGCGCTTGTAGTAGAAGCCGCCGCCATGCACCGACCATTGCTCGCCGCGCACCAACGGGTCGCCGTCCTTCGGCGCCTCCAGCGAGTTGTCGAGGGCGATGAAGTAGAAGCTGGCGCCGATCCAGGCGATGGCAGTGATGACGTGCAGCCAGCGCAGGCCCAGATTGGCCCACTCCCACAGGAAGGCAGCATCCACCCGCTCAGCTTCCCCGGTAGGTGGTGTAGCCGAAGGGCGAGACGAGCAGCGGCACGTGATAATGCCGGTCCTCGCCCAGGCCGAAGCTCAGCGTCACCTCGTCCAGGAAGGGCGGGTCGGGCAGGGAAACGCCCTGGGCGCGGAAATAGGCCGCGACCTGATAGACGAGCTGGTAGCGGCCGGTCTGGAACCCCTCGCCTTCCAGCAGCGGCTTGGGAGCGCGGCCATCCTCGTTCGTCTCGCCCTCGGCCAGCTTCACGCGGGCATCGCCCTCCAGCCGGAACAAGGTGAAGCGCATCCCGGCGCCGGGCCGGCCATGCGTGGTGTCGAGCACATGGGTGGAAAGGCGGCCCATCGGAATCCCCTGCTGTGCCGCAAGCCTGCCGCGCTCCGCCGCGCGGTGACAAGGCCGCACCCGGCATCCCCCGATGGGAGCCATGCCAGCTGCGGCCTTGATCGCTGCTCCCCCTCCCCCTAAGCCCCCAGGGGAGGAGAGCCTCCATGCCCGACACCACTGCCCCGAACCTCGTCGCCGCCGTCAGCGAGGCGCGCCACTGGGACCAGATGATGGCAATGGCGCGGATCGGCGCCTTCACCGATCCGGACGGGAACGAAGGCGTGAACCGCCCCTGCCTTTCCGCGCTGGACCGCGAGGCGCGGCGCCTTCTCATCAAGGAGGCGCAGGGTATCGGTCTCGGTGTTTCCATCGATGCCTGGGGCAACCTCTTCCTGCGGCACGAGGGCACGGATGCGACGCTCGCCCCGGTGCTGACGGGCAGCCACATGGACAGCCAGCCCAATGGCGGCCGTTTCGACGGCATCTGGGGCGTGATGGCCGGTCTCGAAGCGGTGCGCGCCATCCGCGAGGCCGGCATCGCCACGCGCCGCCCGATCGAGGTGGTGGCCTGGACCAACGAGGAAGGCGGCCGCTTCGCCCCTGGCTGCATGGGCTCCATGGCCTTCACCGGCTTCGCGCGCCCCGACACCTGGGATGCGGTGGCCGACAAGGACGGCATCACGGTGAAGGAGGCGCTGGCCGAGCACCTGGCGGAAGAAGCGGACATCCCGCGCCGCCCCCTCGGCGTGGTCGAGGGTCGCGCGCCGCACGCCTATGTCGAGGCGCATATCGAGCAGGGCCCGCTCCTCGAGCGCGAGGGGCAGGATGTCGGCATCGTCACCGGCATCCAGGGCAGCCGATGGTTCCTGGTGGAGATCCAGGGCCGCACCGACCATGCCGGCACCTCCCCCGTCTCGCTGCGGCAGGATGCGGTGCAGGACGCGGTGCGCGCCATCAACGCGCTGAACGCGCTGATGCACGATCCCACGGACGTGCTGCGCTTCACGGTGGCGTCCATCGAGGTGTCGCCAAACACCTCCAACACCGTGGCCGACCGGGTGCGCTTCACCATCGACTTCCGCCACCCGGACAACACGGTGCTCCAGGCGCGCGGCAACGCCATCGCCGGCGTCATCCAGTCGGCGCTGCGCCATTGCCGCTTCACCCTGACCGAGCGCTTCCACGCCGCCCCGGTGGAGTTTCAGCCCCCCGTGCCGGACGCGCTGGAACGCGCGGCGCGCGCCCAGGGGCTGAAGGCGAAGCGCATGCCCTCGGGCGCCTTCCACGACGCCCAGTTCCTGGTCCCGCACTGCCCGACCGGGATGCTGTTCATCCCCTGCCGCAACGGTGTGTCCCACCACCCCGCCGAGTACGCGTCGCCCGAGGCCCTGGCCGCCGGCACCCGCGTCCTCGCCCAGGCCCTCCTCCAACTGGCGAACGATTGATGTCCCTCTCCGAGACGCCCGAGCGTCTTTCCCTCGCCAAGGGGCGCATCCGCGCCCTCCTGCTCGAGAACATCTCCCCCACCGCCTCCGCCCTGCTGGCGGAGGAGGGCTACACCAACGTCCAGCACGAGAAGAAGGCGCTGGAAGGGGCGGTGCTGGCCGATGCGCTGCGGGGGGTGCACATGCTGGGCATCCGCTCCCGTACCACCATCACGGAGGAGGCGCTGCAGTCGGCCGACCGGCTGATGTCCATCGGCTGCTTCTGCATCGGCACCAACCAGGTGGATTTGGAGGCGGCGCGGCAGCGCGGCATCCCGGTCTTCAACGCGCCCTTCAGCAACACCCGCTCCGTCGCCGAGCTGACGCTGGGCGAGATCGTGATGCTGCTGCGCGGCATCTTCCCGAAATCGGTCGCTGCCCATGCCGGCGACTGGGACAAGTCGGCCGAAGGCTATCGCGAGGTACGCGGCCGGACGCTCGGCATCGTCGGCTACGGCAATATCGGCTCCCAACTCTCGGTGCTGGCTGAGGCCTTTGGGATGCGGGTGATCTACTACGACCACACGGCGAAGCTGCCCCTGGGCAATGCCTCGCGCTGCGCCTCCCTGGCCGAGCTCCTTCACTGGTCGGACATCGTCACCCTGCACGTGCCCGAGACGTCGGAGACGATGGGCATGATCGGCGCCGAGCAGATCGCCGCCATGAAGCCCGGCGCGGTGCTGATCAACAATGCCCGCGGCACGCTGGTGGACCTCGACGCGCTGGCCGGGGCGCTGCGCTCGGGCCATCTCGCCGGCGCGGCGCTGGACGTGTTCCCGGAGGAGCCGAAGCGCAACGGCGACCCGTTCCTTTCCCCGGTCCAGGGCCTGCCCAACGTCATCCTGACCCCGCATATCGGCGGCTCGACGGAGGAGGCGCAGTCCCGCATCGGAGAGGAGGTGGCGCGCAAGCTCGCCGACTATTCCGACACGGGCAGCACGGTGGGGGCGGTGAACTTCCCGCAGGTGGCCCTGCCTGCACGTCCAACCGGGACGCGCTTCATGCACGTGCACCGCAACGCCCCCGGCGTGCTGGGCAACGTCAACCAGGTCTTCGCCAAGCGGGGCGTGAACATCGCCGGCCAGTACCTGCAGACGGATGGGGAGATCGGCTACGTGGTGGTGGATGCCGGCGCCACGCGCAATGGCGAGGCCATCCTGGAGGAGCTGCGCGCCCTGCCCCACACCATCCGCGCCCGCCTGCTCTACGAGCGCGAATAGCCTCTAGCGGCGCACCCGGCGGCCCCGCCGGTGGCGCCACCAATCCTGCGCCGGGCCGAGCAGCAGCAGCGGCGCACTGAGCAGGGTCAGGAGGCCCAGCACCGCCGCCGCGCCCTCGGCCCCCGAGGCGAAGGCGGCGATCGTTGCCCCGGCCAGGGCCCCGATCAGCGCCGCCGATGCGAAGAAGATGGCCAGCATCAGACGGTGGCGCGGCGAGAGCCAGGGCGGCGGGCCCGCGTCGCCTTCCCGCGCATGGCCACCCAGTCCGATGTCGTAGGTGCGGCCACGATCCAGGCCGAAAGGCAGTCGTTCCGTCAGCGGCGCACCACGAAGACGCGCAACCCCTGCGGCTCGATCCCCATGCGGCGCAGGCGACGCCGGCGCCACCAGATCATCACCGTCGCGAAGAGCGCGGCGCCGATCGCCACGGGCAGGAGCAGCGCGGCGAAGAACAGCGCAACCGCGGCCAGGAGCAGGCCAGCCGCCACCACCGTGACCAGCACGGCGATGCCGCCGGCGCGCACCAGGAACCGGTCCAGCCCGGAGGGGCGCGGCTTTTCGCGGAACTCTCCCTCCGGCGTCATGTCCAGGACGGGCGGGTGGCGGTGGTCGCTCATGCCGGGCATGTTGCCCGGCCTGCCCCGCGCTTCAAGGGAGAAAAGCGGACATGCCCCTGCTCGGCTGCATCGCCGATGACTTCACCGGCGCCACCGACCTCGCTTCGATGCTGGTCCGCAACGGGATGACCGCCGTCCAGACCATCGGCGTCCCGGACGGCAAGCTGCCCAAGGCCGACGCGGTGGTGGTCGCGCTCAAGTCGCGCACCATCCCGGCCGAGGAGGCGGTGGCCCAGTCCCTCGCCGCCTGCGACGCGCTGCTGGCGGCCGGAGCGAAGCAGATCCTGTTCAAGTACTGCTCCACCTTCGACAGCACGGATGCGGGCAATATCGGCCCGGTGGCGGAGGCGCTGCTGCGCCGCCTCCAATCCGGCTTCGCCATCGCCTGCCCCGCCTTCCCGGCCAATGGGCGCAGCGTCTTCCAGGGGCACCTCTTCGTCGGCGCCGCGCTGCTCAGCGAGAGCGGGATGCAGGACCACCCGCTGACGCCCATGACCGACCCCAACCTGGTACGCGTGCTGGCACGGCAGTGCCAGGGCTCGGTGGGGCTGATCCCCTTCGCCGTGGTGGAGGCAGGCGAGGCCGCGATCCGGCGCGAGATGACGCGGCTGTCGGAAGCCGGCCGCCGCCTCGCCATCGCTGACGCGGTGACGGATGGGCACCTCGTGGCGCTCGGCGCCGCCTGCGCGGGCCATGCGCTGATCACCGGCGGCAGCGGCATCGCCATGGGCCTGCCGGAGAATTTCCGCCGCGCCGGGCTTCTGCCAGCGCGCGAGAATGCCGGAGCACTGCCGGAGGTGCAGGGTGCCTGCGCCGTGGTGGCAGGCTCCTGCTCGCGCGCCACGCTGGGGCAGGTCGGCCTCGCGCGCGACCACGTGCCCACGCTGGAGCTGGATGCGCTTGCGACGCCCGATGCCGACGCCCTGGCCGGGCAGGCAGCCTCCTGGATGGACGGCAAGCTCTCGGGGGAGCGGCCGGTGGTGATCGCCGCCTCCGCGCCGCCCGAGCGCGTAGCGGCGCTGCAGGCGCGGCTGGGACGCGACGCGGCGGGCGCGCTGGTGGAGGAGACGCTGGCGCGGGTGGCGGAGGCGCTGGTGGAGCGCGGGGTTCGACGCCTGGTCGTCGCCGGGGGCGAGACCTCGGGCGCGGTGGTGCAGCGCCTCGGCGTGCGGTCGCTGCGCATCGGCGGGGAGATCGATCCCGGAGTTCCCTGGTGCTGGACGGAGGCGGCGGGCGGCATGCGCCTCGCGCTCAAGAGCGGCAATTTCGGCGCGCGCGACTTCTTCCTGAAGGCTTTCTCCCATGGATGAGGCGGCGCTGCGCGACCTGCTGGTGGAGATGGGCGCCAGCCTGTTCCGGCGCGGCTTCAGCGTCGGCAGCGCGGGCAACATCTCGGTGCGGCTGCCCGACGGCTACCTGATGACGCCCACCAACTCCTCGCTCGGGCGGCTGGAGGCAGAGCGCATCAGCCGCCTGGATGCAGGCTGGAACCACGTGGGCGGCGACAAGCCGAGCAAGGAGGTGTTCCTGCACCGCGCGGTGCTGGAAGCGCGTCCGGAGGCCGGAGCGGTGGTTCACCTGCACTCCACGGCGGCGACCGCCATCTCCTGCCTTGCCGCGCCGGGCGACGAAGCGCCCATCCCGCCGCTGACGCCCTATTTCGTGATGCGGGTCGGGCGGCGCCTGCCGGTCATTCCCTATTACCGTCCGGGCGACCCGGCGATGGAGCCTGCCATCCACGAGGGAGCGAAGGGCGCGAAGGCGCTGCTGCTGGCCAATCACGGCCCGGTCGCGACGGGTGCGACGCTCACCGACGCGGTCTATGCGGCGGAGGAACTGGAGGAGGCTGCGAAGCTGGCGTTGCTGCTGCGCGGCGCATCGCCCCGCCTGCTGGCTCCGGCGCAGGTGGACGACCTGCTCGGGACCTTCGGATAAGGAAAGGGCGCCGCCCCCCTTGCGGGAAGCGGCGCCCGGCTGGGCGCTGAGCGCGCCCAGGACTCAGGAGGCGGAAGTCTCGCCGCCAGCCGACGAGGCAGGAGCCTGCGCAGCAGCAGCGGCCTTCTTGGCGGCGCGAGTCGCCGCGGCCTTCTTCGCGCGCTCGACCAGCGCCGGGTTCTTCTTCGGCGCGGCAGCCTTGCGCGTGGTGGCGGCCTTCTTGGCAGCGGTCGCACGCTTCGGGGCAGCAGCCTTGCGCGTGGTCGCGGCCTTTTTGGCAGCGGTCGAGCGCTTGGCGGCAGTGGCGCTGCGAGTGGTCGCGGCCTTCTTGGCAGCGGTGGCACGCTTCGGCGCGGCGGCCTTGCGGGTCGTCGCGGCCTTCTTCGCGGCAGTCGCACGCTTCGGGGCAGCAGCCTTGCGCGTGGTCGCGGCCTTCTTGGCAGCGGTCGAGCGCTTGGCGGCGGTGGCTCCGCGCGTGGCCGCGGCCTTCTTGGCGGGGGCGGCCTTCTTGGCCGTGCTCGCCTTCTTGGCGGGCGCCGCCTTCTTGGTGGCGACGCGGCCGCGTGCGGTGGTCGCCTTCTTCGCCGTGCGGCGGGTCGTGCTCGCCATCGCCATGGCCTGGGCCCGCGGGGCGGTCTCGTTGATGTCGGTCACTGTGCGGTCTCCTTCTCGCGCCTCAAACGCGCGGCTTGTTCGCCCCTTGCGGGGCTGGCCGCGACGCAGGCGCGCCGCAGCCCGGTTGGGGAAAGATGGCGCAGGCCATCGAACGTCGAAGGCGGAGCGGTTGGGCGCTTCGCATGGTCCGTCGCGATGTCTGATCCGGTCCGAGAGGCAAGGATCGTCCTTCCTGCAGCGCGTTCGCATCGCTCGCTTCGTCTTGGCTGCCTCCACTCCGCGCGTTGCGCGCGCCGCTTAGGCATGAACGAATCGACGTGCGATGCGTACACGCGCAACGCTATCGGAATCAGCGAGTTGCGTGTCAAACACATTCTGCACGTCAACGCGCATTTTCCTGACCGATGAGTCGTCCGAGCAGCAGAAGGGCCGCGTGACTCTCGTCACGCGGCCCTTTGTGAATCAACCGTTAGCGGTCAGCGCTGGTCGATCGGCACAACCTTGCGCTGCTCCAGGCCCGTGTAGAGCGAGAGTGGGCGGATCAGCCGGTTGTCGGCGCCCTGCTCGATGACATGCGCCGCCCAGCCGGTGATGCGCGAGCAGACGAAGATCGGCGTGAAGAGCGGGATGTCGAACCCCATCAGGTAGTAGGCGGGCCCGGCCGGGAAATCGAGGTTCGGGTGGATGTTCTTGCGCTTCAGCATGATGTCCGCGAGCACGGCGGAGGTGTTCATCCACCGCTTGTCGCCCACCACCTCGGCCATCACCTCGGCGTATTTCTTCATGGTCGGCACCCGGCTGTCGCCGTTCTTGTAGACCCGGTGGCCGAAGCCCATGACCAGGGCCTTGTGCTCGAACTTGTCCTCGATCCACTCCGCCGCCGCCTCGGGGGAGGGAATCTCCTTCAGCATGTGCATCACCGCCTCGTTGGCGCCGCCATGCAGCGGCCCCTTCAGCGCGGCGATGCCACCCGTGATGGCCCCGTGCATGTCCGCCATGGTCGAGGTGATGGTCCGGGCGGTGAAGGTGGAGGCGTTGAAGGTGTGCTCGGCGTAGAGGATCATGCTCACGTCGAAGGCCCGGATGACCTCCTTCTGCGGCACCTTGCCGAAGACCATGTGGAAGAAGTTCTCACAGAAGGGCAGCGACGCGTCGGGGGCGATCGGCTCTTCCCCCTTGCTCAGCCGGTGCGCCGCGGCCACCGCCACCGGGATCTTGGCCAGGAGGCGCATGGCCTTGCGGCGCTGCGCGGCCTCGCCTACGTCGGCGCTTTCCGGGTCCTCCATGCCCATGAAGCTCACCGCCGTGCGGATCGCATCCATCGGGTGCGCGTCCTTCGGGAAGTCGCGCAGCACCCGCAGCAGCGCGGGGGAGAGCTGGCGGTTCGCCTTCTCCTCGGCCTGGAAGGCCGAGAGCTGGGAGCGGTTCGGCAGCTCCCCGTTCCAGAGCAGGTAGGCCGTCTCGTCGAAGGAGGCCTCCTCGCACAGATCCTGAACCGCGTAGCCGCGATAGGTCAGGGAGTTGGTCTCCGGCATCACCTTGGAGATGGACGACTCGTCGGCATAGACGCCGACCAGGCCCTTCCGGACCTCGATCTTCTCGCTCATGGCTTTCCTCACGCGATTGGCCTGGCGCGAGCGTAAAGCGGCGGTGCGGCCTGTCCACTCTCCGGGAGGCGCGGACGATGCGTCCCATCGGAGGTCGCGATTGGGCGAGCGATTGCGGCGTCGCTAGGCTGCGCGACAACCGATGGAGGAGATGCCGATGACGTTCCGCACGACCGCGCTGCTGGCCGCCGCCCTGATCTGCGTCGCCGTCCCGGCCGCTTGGGCGCAGCAGGACTGCGTCGCCGCCGGCCTGGCAACGTTGCTGTCCTTCTCCTCGACGCTGGGCGGGATCAGCGGCAGCACCGGGCAATTCAGCCGATCCTATTCCGTGCTGGCGCGCGTCTCGACGCGCGTGTCCTCCATCGCCCCGTCCTTCACCCATCCGCGCGCGGCGCAGCAGGGCATCGGCAGCTGGGTCATGCTTGCGCCGCAAGGACCGGGCGCGCCGCCGGGCGTGGTGGAGATGATGCTTCCCCTCGGCGCGGTGTCGGGCGACCCGGTGCCGGAGGCGGAGCTGCGCGCGCATACGCGGCTGCTCTGCCGCTGAGGCGCGCGGCGCGGCGCAAGGAAGGGCGCCGCGCACTGGCGGAAGGGGGCGTGCCCCCCTCCCCGTTTCACCGACGAAGCGGCGGTCAGAAGATGCCCGGCTTGCTTTCGAGCAGCTCGCCCCGCGGCAGGGCGACGTTCAGCAGATGAAGCTCACCCGCGCCCAGGCGCGGCAGGTCCTGCACCACCTCCAGGAAGCGGTTCTGCTCGCGCGCGGTGAGGATGCCCTCGGTCAGGGTCAGGAACTTGCCGATATACTGCTCGCGGCCGAAGGGGCGCGCGCCGCGCGGATGGGCATTGGCGACGCCCAGCTCGTCCACGAGGGTCGTGCCGTCCTTGAAGCGGATCTCGACGCGGCCGCCGAAGGCGAGGGTGTCGGGATCGCGGGAGTGGTAGCGCTCGGTCCACTCGGGGGCCTCGCGCGTCTCGATCTTGTGCCACAGCGCCACCGTGTCCGGCCGCGCCGCCCGCTTGGGGGCGTAGCTGTCCACGTGGTGCCAGCGCCCGTCCTGCAGCGCGACCGCGAAGATATACATGATGGAGTGGTCCAGCGTTTCGCGGCTGGCCTTCGGGTCCATCTTCTGCGGGTCGTTCGCCCCCGTTCCGATCACGTAGTGAGTGTGATGGGAGGTGTGGATGGTGATCTTCTCGATCGCGTCGAAGTCGGAGATTTGCTCGCGCATGCGGAAGGCGAGGTCGATCAGCGCCTGGGACTGGTACTCGGCCGAGTGCTCCTTGGTGTAGCTGTCCAGGATGGCGCGCTTCGGCTCGCCCGCCGCAGGGAGCGGCACCTGGTAGTAGCTGGGGTCGTAGACCGTGTTGCGCCCCTTCGAGTCGGCCTGGGTGCGACCGGACAGGACCCAGGCGATCACGCTGTCCTCGCCCTCGTAGATCGGGCTCGGCGCGCCCTCGCCGCGCATGCAGCGGTCCACCGCCTCGACCGCCAGCTTGCCGGCATGGGCCGGGGCATAGGCCTTCCACGAGGAGATCTCGCCCTTGCGGCTCTGCCGGAAGGAGATGGAGGTGTGCAGTGCCTGCTGGATGGACTGGAAGATCACCTCCTGCTTGAGGCCGAGCAGCGTGCCGATGCCGGCAGCGCTGGCGGGGCAGAGATGGGCGATGTGGTCCACCTTGTGCTCGTGCAGGCAGATGGCGCGCACGAGGTCGATGTGCAGCTCATACCCGGTAGCGAGGCCGCGGATCAGCTCCTTGCCCGAGCGGCCCATCGCCTGCGCGACGGCAAGGATCGGGGGAATGTTGTCGCCGGGATGGGAATAGTCGGCGGCAAGGAAGGTGTCGTGCATGTCCAGCTCGCGCACCGCCGTCCCGTTGGCCCAGGCGGCCCATTCGGGCGAGACGGTGGTGCCGGCGGGCACGCCGAACACCGTGGCGCCGCCTTCCTTCTTCTTGTGCCCCAGCGCCATGCCGCGCGCGGAGACGACGGGGCGGCGGTTGATGGCCGCAATGGCGACGGAGGCGTTGTCGATGATCCGGTTGATGATCATCTCGGCCGTGTCCTTGGGAACGGCCACCTTGTCCGCCGCGACGGCGGCCATCTTCCAGGCGAGCTGGTCTTCGCGCTTCAGAAGCGCCTTGGACGGGTGGACCTTCACGTCATGAAGCTGCATCGCGCCTCTCCTCTTGGTCGGGTGGCGTCTTCTTTGCCCGGGATGTGGCCCCCGTCCAATCCGTTCACACCGGGTTTTCGATACGGTTTTCGTATTGCATGATAGGACATGGTTGATTTTCGTTCCCTGCGCCGCATGGGCCACTTCCTGGCCGTTGCGGAGGAAGGGCATTTCGGCCGGGCCGCAGCTCGGCTCGGTCTTTCGCAGCCCCCGCTGACAGCGCAGATCCAGGCGCTGGAGGCGGAGCTTGGCGTTCGCCTGCTGGAGCGCGGGCGTCGCGGCACCCGGCCGACCCGCGAAGGCGAGGCGCTGATTCCGATCCTGCGCCGCATCGCCGAGGACGCGAAGCGCGCCGAAGCCTTGGCGCGCGAGCTGCGGGACGGGCGCCACGCTCCGATGGCCATGGCCTGCGTCACCTCCGCCCTGTTCGACTTCCTGCCCCCCTTCAGCCAGGCGCTGCGCAAGATGCAGCCCGAGCTCGCGCTGGCGGTACAGGAAATGGACACGACCGACGCGCTCGAGGCGCTGCGGCGCGGCGACGTGGACTTCGCCCTGGTGCGTCTGGACGAGCCGCATGCACCCTTCAGCGTGCAGCTCCTTGGCCGTGATCGCCTCCTCGCCGCCCTGCCCGCCGATCACTTCCTCGCAAAGGGCGACCTGCCCATCCGACTCGCCCGACTGGCGAACGAACCGCTAGTGCTGCTGCCCCGCTCCATCTCCGCCGCCTATTTTGACCGGCAGGTGACGGCGTGCCGAGAAGCGGGATTCGAGCCGCGCGCGATCCGCGAGGCCGGTTCCGCCATGGCGCAGCTCGCCTTCGTCGCTTCGGGCTTCGGCGTGGCGCTGGTGTCCTCCGGCATTGCCGGGCTGCGCCCACCCGGCGTGGTGTTCCGCGAATTGGCGGGCGGCGTGCCGTCCGTCGGCGTCTCCCTGGCCTGGAATCAGGAGCGCGACACGGACACGGTGAAGCTGGCGCGCGAGGCGGCTTGGCAAGCCTTCGGGGAAGGGTAGCCTCGCCGCAAGACAGCGGAGAGCGACACATGACCGAATCCCCCTTCGACCGCGTGATCCTCGGCGACCTCGTCCTGCCGGACCGGGTGCTGGAAGGCGGCTGGATCGGGGTGCGCGACGAGGCGGTCGCCGCGATCGGCACCGGCGAGGCGCCCGCCGCGCGCGACACGGCCGACCATCGCGGGATGCTGGTGCTGCCGGGCCTCGTGGACGGGCACATGCACACCAGCAGCAGCACGGGCTGGTCCGGAATCGAGGGCGCGACGATGTCGGCCGCCGCCGGCGGCGTCACGACCTGCGTGGACATGCCCTATGACGTGCCGGTGCCCGTCACCGACCGCGGCATCCTGGGCGACAAGCTGGAGCAGGTGTCGCGCCTCGCCCATGTGGACATGGCGCTCTATGGGACCATCCGGAAGGACGGGAACGTGGAGGACATCGCCGGGCTGATCGAGGCCGGGGTCTGCTCCTTCAAGCTCTCCACCTATGAATACGACGCGGTGCGTTTCCCGCGCATCGACCACCCCACCATGCTGCGTGCCTTCCGCGAGATCGCGAAGAGCAACCTTATGGTCGCGATCCACAACGAGGATCAGGAGCTGGTGGAGCGCCTGACCGAGCAGGCGAAGGCGTCGGGCGAGACGCACCCGATCATGCATTGCCGGACGCGGCCGCCCATCACCGAATCCATGGCCGACCTCGAGATCTTCGAGATGGCGCTGGAAACAGGCTGCCACGTCCACATCGCCCATTCCTCCCTCGCCCGCGGCTTCGACCTCGCCGAGATGTTCCGCGCGCAGGGCGCCCGCACCTCCGGCGAGGCTTGCATCCAGTATCTCTGCATGACGGAGGAGGACATCGTCCGGCTCGAGGGGTTCGGAAAGTGCAACCCGCCCTTCCGCACGGCCGACGAGGTGGAGCGGATGTGGGCGGCGGTGAAGGCCGGCAAGGTCGGCTACGTCTCGACCGACCACGCGCCGTGGCCGCGCGAGCGCAAGCAGTACAAGGGCGACATCTTCGCCGTCGGCGCCGGGCTGACGGGGATGCAGAGCTTCGCCCCCCTCATGCTCACCCTGCTGGAGCAGCGCGGCCTGCCGGTGACGCTGCTCGCCTCGCTCTCCGCCGAGCGGCCGGCGCGGTTCCACGGGCTGTTCCCGAAGAAGGGCGCGATCCGCGTCGGCGCGGATGCCGACCTGCTCGTGATGGAGCGTGGGCGCTTCCGCTTCGACGCGCGCGAGATCCGCGACCGCGAGGATGCGCGCTGGTCGCCCTATGATGGGATGGAGATGCGCGGGCGCGTCGCCGCCACCTATCTGCGCGGCACGCGCATCTGGGACGGGAAGGAAGTGCTGGCGAAGCCCGGCGCCGGGCGCTTCGTTCCGCGCCAGCACGGGGACGGCTTCCTGGGCTGAAGCCAGGTCAGGCGACCGCCAGCGCCTCCTCGCGCGACGGCGCCTCGGCCTCGGGCCGGGGCAGGTTGCGGGTCCAGAAAGCGTTGCGGCGCGGGCGTGGCGCGAAGGTGCTGTGCAGGATGCGCGCATCCTCGATGCGGGACACGTCGAACATCCGCCAGCCCTCGCCCGGGCTGTCCGGGCCGCGCGCCAGCCCGGCGGTCTGCCAGGTCAGCAGCCCGACATTGCCAGTGGAAAGCCGGCCCACGGCGTGCGGGTGCACGACGCGCCACGCGCCGCCATACAGCAGCTCGACGACGCGGCGGTCGCGCACGGCATCGGCCAGGACGCCGATGCGGCGCTCCATGGCTTCGGGGGGAAGTGGGGGCTGTTGGACGCGCCCCCGGCGGGTGCGGATCATGTGGAACATATAGGAAACGGAATAGATTTTTCCAGGGTTTGCGGCGGGGGCTTCGCGCGGAACCGGCCCTGGCGCATCCTGCCCTCATGCCTCGCATCCTGACGCTTGCCGGCGCGCAGACCGGCCCCATCCAGCGCGCCGACAGCCGCGCCCGGACCCTCGACCGGCTGATCGCCCTGCTCGAGCAGGCGGCGAAGGGCGGCGCGCAATGCGTCGTCTTCCCTGAACTGGCCCTGACCACCTTCTTCCCGCGCTGGCTGCTCTCCGAGACGGAGCTCGATGCCTATTTCGAGACCTCCATGCCCAACCCGGAGTGCCAGGCCCTCTTCGACCGGGCGCGGGAGCTTCGAGTCGGCTTCTATCTGGGCTTCGCGGAGCGGACGGCGGAGGGCAAGCGCTTCAACACTGCCATCACGGTCGGGCCGAATGGCGCCATCCTCGGCAAGTACCGCAAGGTCCACCTCCCCGGCTCGGTCGAGCCGCGCGCGGGGGACCGGTTCCAGCAGCTAGAGAAGCGCTACTTCGAGTATGGCGACTTGGGCTTCCCCGCCTTCCGTGGCCCAGCGGAATGGCATGGCGCGGTGATGGGGATGCTGGTCTGCAACGACCGCCGCTGGCCGGAGGCGTGGCGCTGCTACGGCCTCCAGGGCGTCGAGGTCATGCTGATGGGCTACAACTCCGCCGCCTATGACCCGAATGGCGGGACGACCGAAGGGGCGGAGCTTCGCACCTTCCACTCCACCCTCGCGGCACAGTCCAACGCCTACATGAACGCCACCTGGGCGGTGAGCGTGGCGAAGGCCGGAAACGAGGACGGCTCGGGGCTGATCGGCGGCTCGGTCATCGTCAGTCCGGACGGCATCGTCGTGGCCCAGGCCCAAACGCTGGAGGACGAGGTACTCCTGGCGGAATGCGATCTCGATGCCTGCCGCCAGGGCAAGGAGAAGATGTTCAACTTCGCCGCCCATCGCCGGCCGGAGCATTACCGCCGTATCGTCGAGCAGGTCGGAGCCACCCCACCCGCGGAGTGATCCACCGTGGAAAGGGCAACCAGACAGGGAGTGTGAGGGTTAAGGGCGCGCATCCTGAATCCGAAGGAGGAACTGATGCTCTTCGCCCAGCTGACCCGTAAGGCCGCCGTGCTCGCCCTGGCGGGTGGTTCCGCCCTCGCGCTCTCTGCCTGCGCCTATGTGGAGCGCGACCGTCCCTCGGCCCCGAATCCGCAGGCCACCGTGGTCGTCCCGCAGACGCCGAGCGCGGCCGTCGTGACGCCCGTGCCGGCGGCGCCCACCACCGTGATGGTGCGCTAAGGCCTAGCGCCTGAGCCCATTCGCCCCGCAAGGGGCGAGGGACCGGGCCAGGAGCGTGATTCGCCGGCCGGGACGACGCCTTCCGTCCGGGTCACGCTCCGGCCCGCTTTCGCGTGACCCTTCAGTCGCGTGCTGGTCCGAACTCGGCGTCGCGATGCACCCAGGCCGAGATCAGGACGCCGAACCCCGCCATCACCGTCAGCATGGCTGAGCCGCCATGCGAGATCAGTGGCAGCGGCACGCCGCCCACCGGGATCGAGCCGGTGACCATGGCCACGTTCACGAAGATGTAGAGGAAGTAGTTGGTGCCCAGCCCGATGGCGAGCAGGCGCCCGAACTGGTGCCGGCAGCGCAGCGCCACGAAAAGGCAGAAGGCGACCACCAGCATCAGCAGTGCCAGCGTGCCCATCGCCCCCACCAGCCCGAACTCTTCGGCGATCATGGTGAAGATGAAATCGGTCTGCTTCTCGGGCAGGAAGTTCAGGTGGCCCTGCGTGCCCTGCATGAAGCCCTTGCCCCACATCCCGCCTGAGCCCAGGGCGATCTTGCTCTGGATGATGTTGTAGCCAGCGCCCAACGGGTCGCTCTCGGGATCCAAGAAGGTGGTGATGCGGGCGCGCTGGTAGTCCTTGAGGTGCCCATAGGCGAGCGGCGCCGCGAGGGCCGCGCCCCCCAGCACGATCGCGAATTTCCACCACCGCACCCCGGCCGCCCAGAACATCGCCCCGCCCAGCATCAACGTGATCAGCGAGGTGCCGAGATTGGGCTGCTTGAAGATCAGCGCAGCCGGAATCAGCACCAGGATGAGCGGCGGCAGGAGGTAAAGCGGATTGCCCACGCGCTCCCAGCTCGCCCGCTGGAACCAGGCGGCGAGGGTCAGCACGAGGATGATCTTCATCGCCTCGGAGGGCTGAAGCTGCAGCGGGCCCAGGTCGATCCAGCGCTGCGCGCCCTTGCCCACCTCGCCATGCAGGGCGACCAGCACCAGCAGCCCCACGCCGCCCAGATAGGCGAGCGGCGCAAGGCGGGCATAGAGGCGGATATCCACCATGCCCATGCACAGCATCATCACCACGCAGAAGCCGAAGCGCAGCGCATGCTTGGAGGCATAGGCCTCCGGCCCGCCCCCGGCGGAATACAGCGCGACATACCCCACCGCCGCGATGGCCGAGAGCAGCATCACGAAGGGCCAGGGGATCTGCCAGAATTTCTGCAGGAGACCGGCGCCGCGATCCCGTGTCAGCAGGCGCCGCTCGAAGACTGCCGACATCAGCCCCTCCCCTCCGCGATGCGCTGGCCCGGCGCGGGCTGGGTGCGGAAGCGGTTGAACACTTCCACCAGAACATCGCGCGCCAGCGGCGCCGCCGCGCCCGAACCGCTCGTGCCGTGCTCCACCACCACGCTCACCGCATAGAGCGGGTTGTCATAGGGCGCATAGGCGACGAAGAGCGCGTGCGGACGCCATTCGCGCGGCAGGGATTCGACGCGGAATCCGCGCTCGCGCTGCTCACGGGAAACGCGGCGCACCTGGGTGGTGCCGGTCTTGCCTGCCATCTGCACGCCCAGCGCCCCCGGCAGGCGGGAGGAGAGCGCCGTCCCGCCCGGCTCGTTCACCACGGCCCACATCGCCTCGCGCACAAGGCGCAAGTCGCGGTCGTTGAGGCCGAGGCTGGGCCAGTCCTCCGCCCTCCCGCCCCGCACCGGCCGCCCGCCGATGGCGCGCGTCAGATGCGGCTGAATCGCCCGCCCGGTGGCGAGCCGCGCCGACATGGTGGCCAGCGAGAGCGGCGTCAGCTGATAGAAGCCCTGGCCGATCCCGTGCACCACCGTGTCGCCCAACGCCCAGCTTCGCCCCTGGCGCTCGCGCCATTCGCGCGTGGGGACGTGGCCGGGCCGCGTCCCTGGCAACTCGATGTCGAGCGGCACACCGAGGCCCAGGCGCCGCGACATCGCGGCAATGCGGTTGATGCCGAGGCGGCGCGCCATCTCGTAGTAATAGACGTCGCAGCTCACCTTCAGCGACTGCCGCAGATCCACCGAGCCGTGTCCGCCCTTGTTCCAGCAATGGAACCGCGTGTCGCCCAGGTCGAAATGGCCGGGGCAATGGACCCGCTCGCCCGGCGTCGTCACACGCGCCTCCAGCGCCGCCAGCGCCACCACCATCTTGAAGGTGGAGCCGGGCGCGTAGAGCCCGTTGGTGGTCTTGTTGATCAGCGGCGTCGAGCGCTGGCTGGTCCATTGCCGCCACTGCGCCGCCGAGACGCCGGCATTGAACACGTTGGGGTCGAAGGAGGGCTGGGAGGCCATGGCCAGCACCTCGCCATTGCGGGCATTCAGCACGACGACTGATGTCCCCTCGGCGATCTTGCCGCGCACGGTGCGCTGCAACTCGGAGTCCAGGCTGATCTCGACGTCCTGGCCGGCCACGCCCTCACGCCGGTCCAGCTCGCGGATCACGCGGCCCACCGCGTTCACCTCCAGCTGCACCGCCCCGGCGCGGCCGCGCAGCGTCGTCTCGTGGAAGCGCTCAATGCCCGCGCGGCCTACCCGCACCCCGGGAAGCTGGAGCAGCGGGTCGCCATCCATGTCGCTCTCGGCCGGGGGCGCGACGTAGCCGACGACGTGGGCCAGATGCTCCGCCTGCGGATAGATGCGCGTGGTGCCCACGTCGATCAGGATGCCCGGCAGATCGGGCGCGTTGACCTCGATGCGCGCCATCTCCTCCCAGGACAGGAACTCGCGCAGCGTCACGGGGACGAAGCGGCGGCGGCGGCGCAGCTCGCGCTCGACGCGCGTGCGCTCGTGATCCTGGAGCGGGACAATGCGGTGGAAGGTATCGAGCGTCGCGCCGATATCCTGCGTCTGCTCCGAGACGAGGAGGGCGCGCCAGTTCAGCCGGTTCGCCGCCACCACCGTGCCATTGCGGTCCAGCACCCGCCCGCGGGGCGGGGAAAGCAGGCGGGCGGAGACGCGGTTCTCCTCCGCCAAGGTGGCGTATCGCTCCCCCTGCTCGACCTGGAGCGTGTGCAGCCGGTGACCCAAGAAGCCGAACAGCCCCGCCTGGCCACCCGCCAGCAGCAATGCCCGTCGCGTGAAGACAGAGCGGCGGCGCTCCTCCTCCAGCTTCACGCCGCGCATGGTGAAATTCTCGATGCCGCTCTTGGCGCGACGGAGGCGTGGCCACTTCATGCCCCCTCCTCCGCCCGCGTCATCGCCATATGGATGCGGCCCAGCGTCCAGCCCAGGGCCGGATAGGCGCCGGCTGCCAGCCCCGCCTGCAGCAGGGCCGGCACACGGGAAGGCATGTGCCAGTCCAGCAGCCCTGTGAGCACGAAGCCGAACGCGGAAGCAACCGCCGCCACGGCGCAGAAGCAGAGCCAGACCACCGTGAAGCCCTGCCGCACCAGCCAGAGCCGCATCCGCAGCGCCACGCCGTGCACCAGCAAAAGGGTCAGCACCCCGACGCCCAGCGGCGCAAAAGTGAGCAGGTCCTGCAGCAGTCCCAGGCCAAAGACCACGGGTGGCGACATGGCAGCGGGGCGGAAGACGCTCCAGAAGAAGACCGGTGGCAGGGCCAGCGCGGCGACGAGGCCCGGCGCCCCCACCGGCACCACCGCCGCGATCAGCAGCAGCGCGATGCCCAGCGCAGGAAAGGCGGCGCGCGCTGCGGCATCGAGCCGGCGCAGCGTGCCCATTGGCGGCTGGGGGCGCCCCTTGCGGGCCATGGTCAGCGCCGCGCCCTCGGCTCCGGCCGCGCCACGGCCTCGGGCGGCAGGATGCCGGACAGGCCGAAATCGAAAAGTCGCAGCACGTCGAGGCGGTCCAGCTGCGCGAACAGCTCGACTTCCACCCCGCCGCCCTCGCTGATCCTCACCGTGCCGACGGGCAGTCCGGCCGGAAAAGCGCCGGCCTCGGCGCTGGAAACGACGCGGTCGCCATCGCGTGGCGGCGTGCCCTCGGGCCAATGCTGCAGGCGCGGGCGGCTGCCATTGGTCCCGACCATGATCGCCCGTGCGCGCGAGCCTTCGAGAACCACGGGGATGCGGCTGTTCATGTCGGTGGCCAGCAGCACGCGCGCGGAGCGGTTCCCCACCTCCGTCACGCGGCCAACGAAGCCGCGCTCGTCCAGCGCGACCTGGCCCTTACGGACGGCGTGGTTCGGCCCGGCCCCCAGCAGCACGGCGCGGGCATAGGTGCCGCCCGCATCGGCCACGACGCGCGCAGTGCGGAAGGCAGGCGCCGGATCGGGCACCCAGGAAAGCTGGCGGCGCAGCAGCGCGTTTTCGGCCTCCAGCGCCAGGGCGGCGGCCTGCCAGCGGTGCAGGCGCTCATTTTCCTCGCGCAGCCGGGCATTCTCCGTGCGGAGGTTCCACAGCGCTTCCGCCTCGCGGAGCCCACCGCGCACCGCCTGCACTGGTTCCTGCACCACCGCCCAGATCGGCGAGAGGGCATCGGCCAGCGCCATGCGCGCACGCTCCACCAGCAGCGCGTCGGCCTTGCCGAGCAACATGATCCCGAAGGCGGCGGCGATCAGCACGGGCAGCGAAAGCCGTGCGAGCGCCTGCCGCAAGGGAATGGACAGTCGGATCAAGGCTCCCCCGAACTCAGCCTGGGCCGCAGCCTGGCCGACCCCGCCTTAATACATCGAGGACAAGACCTGGCGAAGCTTCTTGATCTCTTCCAGGGCGCGGCCCGTTCCCAGGGCGACGCAGTTCAGCGGCGCCTCCGCCACCACGACCGGCAGGCCGGTGGCGTCGCGCAGCACCTCGTCCAGGCGGTAGAGCTGGGCGCCGCCGCCGGTCAGCACGATGCCCTTGTCCACGATGTCGGCCGCAAGCTCGGGCGGGGTGTTCTCCAGCGCCACCTTCACCCCGTCCAGGATCTGGCTCACCGGCTCGCTTAGCGCGTAGGCGATCTCGCGCTGGCTCACCACCACCTCGCGAGGGACGCCGTTCATCAGATCGCGGCCCTTCACCTCGGTCAGCGGGCCGTCATCCCCCTCCGGGGGCTGGGCCGCGGCGCCGATCTCCATCTTGATGCGCTCGGCCGAGCTTTCGCCGATCAGTAGGTTGTGGGTGCGGCGGATGTAGGAGATCACCGCCTCGTCCATCTTGTCGCCGCCGACGCGGACGGAGCGGGCATAGACGATGCCACCCAGCGAGATCACCGCCACCTCGGTCGTGCCGCCGCCGATATCCACCACCATGGAGCCGGAGGGCTCCGTCACCGGCAGCCCGGCGCCGATCGCGGCCGCCATCGGCTCCTCGATCAGGAGCACCTTGCGGGCGCCCGCGCTCTCGGCGCTTTCCTGGATGGCGCGGCGCTCCACCGCCGTGCTGCCGGAGGGCACGCAGACGATGATCATCGGCGAAGCGAAGGAGCGGCGGTTGTGCACCTTGCGGATGAAGTGCTTGATCATCTCCTCCGCCACCTCGAAATCGGCGATCACGCCGTCGCGCAGCGGCCGGATGGCGGCGATGTTGCCGGGCGTGCGGCCCAGCATCTGCTTCGCTTCCTCGCCCACCGCCAGCACCTGCTTGCGGCCGCGATTGTCGGCGATTGCCACCACCGACGGCTCATTCAGCACGATGCCCCGCCCCTTCACGTAGACCAGCGTGTTGGCCGTGCCGAGGTCGATGGCCATGTCGGCGGAGAGGAAGCCGAACAGGCGAGAGAACATGCGTGAGGAACCTTCCGGGCGGGAGGGAGGGGATGCGCGGCTGCCTATACCCTCGCGCCCCGAGCGGCAAGGCAGTGAAAGCCCGAGGCGCCGTCAGACCGAGGAAAGGATGGCAGGCTCCAGCCCCGCGGACTTCGCCGCGGGATGGGATGGGTTGCGGAAGCGCAGCTCGCCTTCCGGCGCGGCGCCGGAAAGGCCAAGCATCTCGTGCCGCGTCGAGCAGGTGACCGCGACGACGCGCTTCGCCTCCTCCGTGGTGAGGAAGCGGCGGCACTCGCCTTCCAGCTCCAGCGAGGCGCACAGGTCGCGCCATTCGGCACCGTCGAGGTCGTCCAGGAACAGGGACAGAATGCCGGGCTGGCGGCCGGTGAGGCGGCTGCCCGCGGCCTCGCGCAGGTGGCGGGCAGCGGCGGCGGCGACATCATTCCCCTGACCGGTCCGGGCGGCCATGACCAGCACGCTGCCCGACTGCGGGTCGCCCGTGACGGCGAGGTGCGCCTCGGCGCCGAATTGCTGGCGCAGGCGCTCGGGCAGCGCCCCGGCGGCCTGGGCGCCAGCCAGCACCAGCGGGTCCAGCTTCAGCAGCATGTCCGCCTCGGAGTGATGGCGCCTCTCGGTGGCTAGCATGGCGGCGATGCGCTCATGCAGCGCGGCAATGCCGCCCGGCTCGGCCAGTCCCTCGGGCAGGGTCATCTTCAGGACGTAGCGACCGGGATGGGCGGCGAGCCAGGTCTGCAGTTCAGGGTTCACCCGGTCCACCAGCGCGGCAAAGACGCCCTTGTGCAGGGGGCGCCCCGCTTCCGCGGAGAGCGCCTCGCACGCCACCTCCGCGACCGCGTGTTCCCGCCGGACCAGCAGGTCATAAGGGGCGCCGAAGAGCAGCCCATCGTGCCGGACCTCGAAGCCGCGCGCGCGGAAGGTGGCGGCGGTGCGGAGGAGGTGCAGCAGGGGCACCAGCGTCCCCTGTCCCTCCAGCCCGCGCTCGACCAGGGCGCGCAGGCGGCGGCGCGGCTCATCCTCCAGCGCGGCGTCCAGTGCCGCCGCCTCACCCGCCAGCGCGGCGAGGCGCTGCTCGGCGGGGGCGGCAGGACTTCGGGAGGAAAGCCGGGCCAGGGTCAGTTCCAGCGCGTGCCGCCGCTGCGCCGTCCGCGCCGCCAGCGTCCCGGACCGCGTCTGCCCGACCAATTCCGCGATCCGGGCGCGCCAGCGCTTGCTTCCCGCAAGGAGGAGAAACGCACGCAGCGAAACGCCTTCGGAAGCGGCGTCGGCGAGTGACATGGGGCTCTCGTTCGAAGGTTTCGGCCGGCGCCGCGCAGCGGCTCCTTTCGGAAGCATACAATCCCTTCCGCGGCCGATTCAATCCCGAGTTCTTCAGTCAGGCATTTTCACGCGGCAGGCGCGGCACGCTGGGGGCCTCCGGATTCTGGGCGCGATGGCGCAGCAGGTGGTCGGCCAGGACGCAGGCCAGCATCGCCTCACCCACCGGCACGGCACGGATGCCGACGCAGGGGTCGTGCCGGCCGACCGTCCGGAGCTCCGTCTCCTCGCCTTCCACCGTGACGGCGCGGCGCGGCGTGAGGATGGAGGAGGTCGGCTTCACCGCGAAACGCGCCACGATGGGCTGGCCGGTGGAGATGCCACCCAGCACCCCGCCCGCGTGGTTGGCTAGGAACTCCACCGTGCCGTCCTGGCGCATCCGCATCTCGTCGGCATTTTCCTCGCCGGAAAGGACGGCCGAAGCGAAGCCGTCGCCGATCTCGACGCCCTTCACCGCGTTGATGCCCATCAGCGCCGCCGCGATCTCGGCATCCAATTTGCCGTAGATCGGCGCACCTAGGCCCGGCGGCACGCCCTCGGCCACCAATTCGATCACCGCGCCGACGCTGCTGCCGGCCTTGCGGGTGGCGTTCAGCAACTCCTCCCAGCGCGCGGCGGCCTCGACATCGGGGCACCAGAAGGGGTTGCACTGGGTCTCCGCCCAATCCCAGCGATCACGCTCCACGCGGTCCGCGCCGATCTGCACCAGGGCGCCGCGGATCACCACGCCGGGGCCGAGCACGCGCCGCGCGATGGCACCGGCCGCGACGCGCATCGCGGTTTCCCTCGCGCTGGACCGCCCGCCGCCGCGATAGTCGCGCACCCCGTATTTCAGGTGATA
Organism: Sabulicella rubraurantiaca; assembly: GCF_017355885.1. Classification (GTDB taxonomy): domain Bacteria; phylum Pseudomonadota; class Alphaproteobacteria; order Acetobacterales; family Acetobacteraceae; genus Roseococcus; species Roseococcus rubraurantiacus. The sequence goes on along the minus strand of NZ_JAFEUU010000007.1, from coordinate 178,655 downwards.
GGCGATGTCGGCATGGCCCGGGCGGAAGCTGCGCGCGATTTCCCCATAATCCTTGGAGCGCTGGTCCTCGTTCTGGATTTCCAGCGCGATGGGCGTGCCGGTGGTCCGCCCCTCGAACACGCCGGAGAGGATGCGGACGGCATCCGGCTCGCGACGCTGGGTCACGTGGCGGGAGGTGCCGGGGCGGCGCGCATCCAGGAAGGGCTGGATGTCGGCTTCGGCGAGGGGAAGCCCGGGCGGGCAGCCATCCACCACGCAGCCAATGGCCGGGCCGTGGCTCTCGCCCCAGGTGGTGACGCGGAACAGATGGCCGAAGCTGTTGTGCGACATGGCAGGCCGGGCTTACCCGCTCCGGCAAAGCTCCGCCAGACGGGCCGCCAAGGCCGCAGCCTCCCCCGTGATGGCGACGCGCTTGATGCGCGCCGTCTCGCCAGCGAGGAGGGTGACGGCAGACGGCCGCACCCCCAGCGCCTTTGCAAGGAGGCGCAGCACCGCCGCATTCGCCGCGCCCTCGACGGGCGGGGCGGCGACGCGCAACCGCAGGAGGGGCGTGCCATCCGGCCCTTCCGCGATGCCCTCCACCGCGTCGCGCCGCGCGCCGGGGGTGACGCGCAGCGCGACAACGACGCCCTTGGGCGTTTCCCGCCAGGGCGGCGTCAATGATCCCAGGGCGCGCGCCGGGATTCGAGGCGCGCCTCCAGCCGCGTGACACCGATGTCGCGCAGGATGTGGTCGTCCAGTTCGTCCAGCGCCTGGCGCGTGCGGAACGCGCGCAGCATCAGCATCAGCGCCTGGCCCCAGGGACGCGCCGGCCGGCTCAGCGGCCGAAGCAGGGCGACGGGGTGCAGATGGGCGCTCATGACGGGACTCCTTTTCGTATCCGTGCTTCACGAAAAATCCCTCATTGGCATTCATCAGTCCAACGACTAATAATGAAGTCCATCATCAGCCAAATTGATGCCTCATGCTGCCCTCCGGCCTCGACCCCGACCTGCTTCGCTCCTTTGTGCTGATCGCCCAGGGCGACAGCGTCACCGCCACCGCGCGCAAGGTTGGACGCACGCAATCCGCCGTCTCCATGCAGATGCGGCGGCTGGAGGAGATCCTCGGCGAAAGCCTGCTGCGCCGCGACGCGCGCGGCCTTCAACCCACCGACAAGGGGCTGTGGCTGCTGGAGCGGGCGCGCACCCTGCTGGCGCTGAACGAGGAGATCATCACCGAGTTCCGCGCCGCGCCCATCACCGGGCAGGTCTGCCTCGGTTCGCCCGATGACTACACGCTGCAATGGCTGCCCGGCATCCTCGCCACCTTCGCCCGTACGCATCCGGGCATCGAGGTAGACGTGCTGTGCATGTCGAGCGAGGAGCTGGCGCAGCGCCTGACCGGGGACCGTCTGGACCTCGCCATGCTGACCGAAGGCCATGGGCGCGAGGGCGAGGAGCTTTGGCGCGGTCCGCTGCGCTGGGTCGGCCCGGTGGGCGCGCAGCTTCATCGGCGCGACCCGGTGCCGCTCGCGCTCGCGCGGCCCGGCTGCACCTGGCGCGTCGCTGCCGTCTCGGCGCTGGGCCAGGCGGGGCGGCGCGTCCGCGTCACCTACAACAGCACCACCCAGTCAGGCTGCTTCGCCGTGGCCCTGGCCGGGCTGGCGCTGACCGTCTCCACCCCGACGCGCCTGCCGCCCGGCCTGTGCTGGATGGGCGAGGCAGAGGACCTGCCGCCCTTGCCCGAAATGGGCATCCAGCTGGCGCTGTCCGACCGGCTCCGCGCGCGCCCGCGCTTGCCCGAAGGCGTGGCTGCCCTGGCCCAGGCGATCCGCGAGGGCTTCGCGGCCACCTGAAGCCACAACCGGGGATATTCGCGTCCCGCCTCAACCTTGGCCTTCTCAAAACGTCTTGGCTTCAAAGCGTTACCAAGACGGAGGCCTGTGTATGTCGGGAAGCATCATCCAGGGCACGAATCTGCCGGACACTATCCGCCCCGGCTTTATCTCGGGCGGTGTCACTGGCGGTCAGCCTGGTGATGGCAATGACACGATCTTCGGCAATAACGGCTTCGACGCCATTTCCGGCGGCGGTGGCAACGACCTGATCTCCGGCGGCGACGGCGACGACAGCCTGGATGGCGGCGCGGGCGATGACCGCATCCTGGGCGATACGGGCAGCGATATCCTGCGCGGCGGGCGCGGCAGCGACACGCTGGATGGCGGCGCAGCCTTCGACACCGCGGATTACACCAGCGATGAGGATCCGACGCAGCCCGGCTTCCGTGGGGCGATCGTCAACCTCTCCGCCTCCTCCGTCACCTGGAATGGCGACACCGTTGCCAGCAATCGCGCCCTGGACAACTGGGGCAACACCGACGTGCTGATCGGGATCGAGGCCGCGCGCGGCACGGTGCGTGCGGACTACATGGTTGGCAGCACGGGCGACAACTTCCTCGATGGGCACGGCGGCAACGACACGCTGATCGGAGGCGAGGGCGACGATGCCCTGCGCGGAGGCAGCGGCAACGACTCCCTCAATGGCGGCACGGGCTTCGACGTCGCCGTCTTCAGCAGCGAGGAGGACGGGGCCGGCGCGCCGACGCGTGGCGCCATCGTCAACCTCACTGGCACCACCCAGGTCGTGAATGGCGAGACCCTGGCCGGCTTCACGGCCGTCGACACCTGGAGTGGGCTGGACGCGCTGAACTCCATCGAAGGCGCCTTCGGCTCCGCGCTGGGCGACGTCCTCATCGGCAATGCGGACGCCAACCTCCTGTTCGGCGATGGCGGGAACGACACGCTCTGGGGCAATACGGGCGACGACACGCTACGCGGCGGCAGCGGTGACGACACGCTGGATGGCGGCGAAGGCACGGACCTGGCCGACTACAGCGTCATCTACGACTCCAGCGGCTTCGGCACGATGGGCGCGATCGTGAACCTTTCCGGCGTCTCGGTCACGGTGCGCGGCCAGAATGTCGCGGCGCGCTCCGCCATCGACAATTGGGGCGGGCGTGACACGCTGATCTCCATCGAGAACATCACCGGCACCCAGTTCGGCGACGTGCTGATCGGCGATGAGGGCTCGAACTTCATCATCGGCAATGGCGGCAACGACACCATCTTCGGCAATGGCGGCGTCGATATCCTCGTCAGCGGCTCGGGTGCGAATACCTTGGTGGGCGGGGCGGGCGACGAAGTCTTCTTCGTTTCCAGCCTCTCGGCCCTGGTGGTCGAGGAGGCTGGGGGCGGCACCGACTCCCTCTGGTCGCTCGTCGATGGCTTCGTCGTGCCGCTGCATGTTGAGGTCGCCGCGCTGGGCGGCAACGCCCGCCTGATCACCGCCTCCAATGGCGGCATGCAGCTCTTCGCCAATGCCAGCCTCGCCTCCACCCTCATGGGCGGCAACGGCAACGACACGCTCAACGGCTCCGCCTTCGCCGACACGCTCTCGGGCGGCGCGGGCAACGACGTCGTCTATGGCAATGGCGGCGCCGACGCGATGATCGGGGGAACGGGCGATGACATCTACGTCGTCACCGATCCCACCGCCCGCATCACGGAACTCGCCGGCCAGGGCATCGACATCGCCGTGCTGGACGGCAACTTCGCCTTCACGCTCGACCCGGATGTCGAGTTCGGGCTCATGATCAACAATGCCCACATCCTGGCTGCCTCCGACACCGGCTCCACGCTGGTGAATTTCGGCAACCTCGCCGCCACGCTGACCGGCGGTACTGGCAACGACACGCTGTTCGGCAACACGCTGAGCGGCGAGACCCTTTCGGGCGGTGAAGGCAACGACACGCTGGTGGGCGGCGGCGGTGCCGACACGCTGATCGGCGGCACGGGCGACGACACCTACAACATCCAGCATGCCGGCATCACGGTGATCGAGCAGGCCGGTGAAGGCCAGGACTTCGCCTTCGTCTACATCAATGGCTGGACCGTGCCTCTCGGCCTTGAGGTCGCCCAGCTGGTTGGACTCGCCAACCAGCTTACGGGCGGCACGGGTGCCCAGACACTGGTGGGCAACACGGATCTCGCCTCCCCCCTCGATGGCGGGGCGGGCGATGACACGCTGATCGGCACGAGCTTCGCCGATCGGCTGCGCGGTGGCACCGGCAACGATGTCATCGTCTCCGGCGGTGGTGCGGATCAGCTGATCTTCAACACGCCAAACTGGGGGGCAGACAATGTCTTCGGCCTCGTCGCCGGCTCGGGCTTCGATGTGGATCTGCGCGGCTCGGGCGTCACCAGCCTCGCCGCCGTCAGCATCACCGCCTTCGACGGAGGCGCGCTGCTCAACTCGGCCCAGGGCTCCATCGGCTTCTTCGGCCTCACCACCCAACAGGTGCAGGACGCGCTGATCTTCTGATCAGCCCGGCGAGGGACGCACCACGAGGCGCGTCCCTTCTACAGACGTCACCAGCACCGCCTCGCCCATCCCGGGCGGGGCGAGGCCGGGTTCGGGCAGTGCGTCCCACACGCTGTCGCCCAGCCGCACCCGCATCCCGGTTGACGAGGACGCGGCGACGATGCCGATGCGCCCCACCAGCCCATCGCCCGGCCGGTTCACCGGAGCTGGCGGGGCCTCGCGCTGCAACCACAGCCCCGCCCCCACCGACAGGCCGAGCAGGGCCACGAAGGCCCCGACCAGCTCCATCCACTCCATCGGGTTCAGATGCGCGACCACCGCCGTGGCCAGTGTGGCGAGGCCGATCCACAGCAGGAACACGCCAGGCAGCAGCAATTCCGCGCCCAGCAGGATCAGCCCGATGATGCCGAGAAGAGCGGGAATCCCCATTGCGTTCAGCCTTTGCGCGCCGCATCGACCAACTGCATCGCCTGCGCGATGCCGCCGGCGAGCGAGGCGCTTTCCATCGGCACGAGGATCAACTTGCTGGTCGGATTGCCGACCACCTGGCCGAAAGCCTCCACGTATTTCTGCGCGACGAAGTAGTTCAGCGCCTGCGCTCCGGCGCCCTGGGCCGCCTGCGCCACCATGGACGTGGCCTTAGCTTCCGCCTCCGCCAGACGCTCGCGCGCTTCCGCGTCCAGCCGCGCGGCCTGGAGCCGGCCCTCGGCGGCCAGGATTTCCGCCTGCTTCTCGCCCTCGGCGCGCTGGATCTCCGCCTGCCGCTCGCCTTCCGCGCGGGCGACAGTGGCGCGGCGCTCGCGCTCGGCCGTCATCTGCAGGTTCATGGCGCGCACGAGCGTCTCCGGCGGCTCCACCTTGCGGAGTTCCACGCGGCTCACCTTCACGCCCCAGGGATCCGTTGCGCCATCCAAGATGTTGAGGAGCGAGGTGTTGATGCGCTCGCGCCCCGACAGCGTGCCGTCCAGATCCATCTCGCCGATCACGGAGCGGATGTTGGTCATGGCCAGCGCGGTCAGCGCGCCCTCCAGGTTCAGCACCGCGTAGGCCGCCTTCTCCGGCACCATGACGCGGTAATAGACGATGCCGTCCACGCCCACCGTCGCGTTGTCGGCAGTGATGACCGATTGCTCGGGGATGTCGAGCACCGTCTCCATCACGGTCAGCTTGCGCCCGATCTGCTCCATATAGGGGATGAGGAAATTCAGCCCCGGCCCGAGCGACCGGGTAAAGCGGCCGAAGCGCTCCACCGTCCAGACCTGTCCCTGGGGCACGGTGCGCACTCCCATGGCGACGGTAAGCACGGCCAGCGCCACCAAGGCGACCAGAAACAGGTCGAGCAGCGACATCTGCACTTTCCTTCCAGGATTCTCTCCATGTATGGTAGCGTGACGCAGCCGTGGAACGCACGTGACGACTGCCGACAACCCTCACGCATCCGCGTGGCTGGGCTCGGCGTTCTTTCCACATGCGGATCGCACCTGCCCTTCTCCTCATCCTGGCCGCGCTCCCCTCCTGCCGTGAGGAGGAGCGCTCGCCCATTAGCGCCGAGGCGCCGCAGGCGCGCGTCGTCGCGGCCACGCAGGCGGTCGAGGCACCATTGCGCGCGCGGCTGCGCACGGACGCCGATCCTCAGCAGCGTGGCGTGCAGGTCTTCGCGCAGGCAGCACCGGCAACCTATGCGGTGTGCGGCCGTGCCAGCGCCTCCCACGCCCCGGCCGATCCCTTGATCCCTTATGTGGGCGTCGTGACCTTCGAGGGCGCGGAGCCGCGCCTCGCGAGCCTCGCCGTCGGAACGAGCGGCGCCGAGGCCACGCGCGTCTTCCTGGAGATGGTGGATCGCTGCTTCGAGGGCGGTGGCCCTGCCCCGGGCCCAACGCGCATGACGATGCGCTCCATGCCGCCCGTTCCGACCGGCGTCATGCCGGCGGAGCGGCCCGCGCCCGGTGCCACCCTGGTCTCGACGGCTGCCGCCGAGCCGGCGTCGCGCCAGCGCCTCACCGTCGTCACTTCCGCGCGCCACGGCGCCAATCTGCGCCACGCACCGCGTGGCGAGGTGCTGCGGACCGTGCCGCGCTCCTCCACCCTAGAGGTGATGGGCGAAGCGCCGGGCGGCTGGTTCAAGGTCGGCGAGAATGGCGAGGCCTTTGGCTGGGTCCACGCCTCCGTCCTGGAATCCGGGCCGCGCTGAGCGGCAGCGGATCAGCCGGGGATCGCCACCTTCGTGTCGTTGCCGGCGGTGGCGAAGACGCGGGATAGCGGAACGGAGATCAGGCATTCCAGCCCGCCGGGATTCCAGCGGCGCTCGACCTGCCCCTCCAGCTGGCCTTCCGCCATCGCCTCGATGATGCGTGAGCCGAAGCCCCGGCGCACAGGCGGCTCGGTGACGGCGGGGCCGCCGCTTTCGGTCCAGCGCAGCCGCAGCATCCGCTCGGCCTCGTCCGCCTCCCACTGCACCTGAACCAGCCCGCCCGGACGGGACAAGGCACCATACTTGGTGGCGTTGGTCGCAAGCTCATGCAGGATGAGCGAGAAGCCCTGCGCCGCCTCCGCCGCCACCAGCAGCGGGCCTCCGGACAATTCGGCACGCGGCGGCGCGTCGGGGCCGGTCGCCTCCTGGCCCAGGAACGACTCAAGCTCTCCTTCGGCAAGGGTGCGGAGGTCGGCGCCGGCCCAGCGCGCATCGGCGAGCAGCGTGTGGGTGCGCGACATGCTGCTTACCCGTCCCTCAATGGCGCGCGCATAGGTGGCGACATCCACCCGCGGGGTCAGACGCACCGCCGCCAGCACCACGGCCAGGGCGTTCTTCGCGCGATGATCCACCTCGCGGGCGAGGAGGCGCTGCCGCTCCTCGGCCAGCTTGCGCTCATTCACGTCCTCCGCCACGCCGCGCACCGACAGCGCCGCGCCGCTCTGGGCGTCGCGGCCCAGCACCGCGCCATGAACCGAGACCCAGCGCCAGGACAGGTCGGCGGCTCGGATACGGTGCTCGGTGCGGATCTCGCCGCCCTCGCCCGATCGCAAGGCGCGGGCAAAGGCCTCGCGTGCCTCGGGCGCGTCATCGGGGTGGATGCGCGACAGCCAGGCATCCAGCCCCATCCTGGTGCGCGGGCGTGCTGGCTCGCCCATGATCTCGGACATGCGCGCGGACCAGGTGCAGAACCCTGAAGGCGCATCCAGTTCCCAGGCGCCCAGCCGCGCACCCTCGATGGCAAGGCGCGCACTTTCCTCGCTCGCGCGAAGCTCCAGCTCCATGGCTCGGTGCGCGGTCACGTCGGTCAGCGCCTCGACCACGGCGAGCGGCTCTCCGTCCGGGCCACGACGCAGCGCCTTGTGGGCGCTGACCACCAGCGACCTACCGTCGCGGCGGTGCTGCCGCAAATCACCCTGCCAGACCCCGTCGCGCCGCAGCGCCGCCTCGATCTCGGCCCGGGGCTGCGGGAAGCTCGTGCCCAGCAGCGTATGCGTGTCGCGGCCAAGCACTTCCTCCGCGCTCCAGCCATAGAGTCGGTGGGATCCCTCCGACCAGGAGAGGATGCGCCCCTCCATGTCGCGGGTGAGGAAGGAGGCGAGGTCCACCGTGGCGACGAGCTCTTGCAGACGCTCTTCGCTGTCGCGCAGCGCGGCGGTGCGCCGCTCCACCCGTGTCTCCAGCTCCGCATTCGCGTCGGCCAGGGCGCGCTGCTTGCGCCCGACCAGCAGCGCCATCCAGGCAAGGCCGAGCGTCGCGGGCAGCGCTGCGGCCAGCAAGGGCAGCACGCCGCTGAACCATCGGCGGATGATGGAGGCGCGCGGGCGTGCGGCGGTGGCATAAACCGGATATCCCTCCACCCGGTGAAAGGCGGCGACCCGCGTCACCCCAGCCAGCGGGGAAGTGGCGGTCAGGGTCAGGTGTTCCTCCCCCTGCGCCATGCGCGTCAGGGCCGGGTGACTGGGCTGGAGACGCGCACCAGGCGTGACGGAGGCGGAGCGCGCCAGAATCAAGCCGTCGTCGCGGATCAGGGAAACCATGTCTTCTGCATGGTTGGAGGCGAGGCGCTGCAACCGTGCCTCGAGCTCCTCGACATAGACCGAGGCATTGATCACCCCGTCATAATCCTGCGGCGGCAGGCCGTTCCCCGTCGCGACGCGCCGCTTCGTCAGGGCGAAATAGGGGCGGCGCGTGCTGAGCCCGAGATAGACTTCGCTGACATGGATGCGCGGCGCATCCGAGCCGCGCAGCGCCGTGTTGAAGTCGCGGCCAGGCAGCGCACTTCCGCCAGAGACCGAAACGACGGCGCTGGAAACCAGCGGCAGGGCGTGCCGGTCATGCACGAAGATGTAGGCTTCCTGCTCCGTTGCGCTGCCCGGCTGCAGGGCGACAGGGTTGCGCAGCCGCACATGCAGCTCGGCCTCGCGGCGGCGGATCTCCTCGTCGGAGAGGCCCGCCAGGATCTCGTTCGCCCGGTGGATCCGCATGACCAGCCCGTCGAATAGCCGCTGCACGTATTCCGCCGAAACTTCCGCGGCGTGGGCCACTTCGCGCTCCGCCTCGCGCCAAGCCTGGTTCCAGGAGATCCAGGCGCCGCCGGCGGTAAGGAGCAGCGGCAGGAGGAGCGCAGCCCAGAAAAGGGCGCGCGTATGCGCCGCCAGGCCGGCCGATGCTGGACTGCCGGACAGATTCATGCGTCCCTCACGGCGTGCCTGACCATGCCGAAACCCTATTGCAGATGCGGCCCATTTGCCACGCTGGCTGGCTGAAGGGATGAATTGCCCAATGGCATCGCGACCTTCAAGCTATAACGGCGTTGGAACCTCGTGAGCACCGCCACCCTCCCCATGCCGCCCGTCCCTGTCCGCGCGACCTGGACCGCATCTCTCCTCGTCCTGCTGCCGGCCCTGGCCGTGCTGCTCTTCGTGTTCCGCGAGGAAGCGGCAAACGCCGTCCACATCTGGACCAACACCACCGCGTACAACCATGGCTGGGTGGTGCTGCCCATCGCCGCCTGGCTGGCCTGGGAGCGGCGGGACCGGCTGCGGATCCATGCGCCCCGTCCCGCGCCGGCCTTCGGGCTCCTCGCCATTCCGCTGGTCCTGGCATGGCTCGCCGCGGAGCGGCTGGGCATCATGGAAGGTCGGCAGCTGGCCGTACTCGGGCTCTGCCTCATCCTGGTGCCGGTGGTGCTCGGCTGGCGCCTCACCCTCGCCTTCGCCGGGCCGCTGGCCTTTCTCATCTTCCTGGTGCCTTTCGGCGAGTGGGCCGTCCCGACGCTGCAGGCGATGGCTGCGTGGCTGGTGGATATCGGCCTCGACCTCACCGGCATCCCGCATCACGTGGACGCGCTGATGATCGAGGCGCCGTCCGGGTCCTTCTATGTGGCCGAGGCCTGTGCCGGGCTGCGCTTCATGGTGGCGACCCTGGCCTTCGGTGCGGTCTATGCGCTGACCATGTTCCGGTCCCCGGGGCGACGGCTGGTGGTGCTGGCCCTGTCGGTCATCGTGCCGATCCTGTCCAACGCGGTTCGCATCGTGGGGCTGATCGTGGTGGCCGAGTGGCAGGGCTCCGCGGCCTCGGTCGCGGCGGACCACCTCATCTATGGCTGGTTCTTCTTCCTGCTGGTGATCGTGCTGGTGCTCCTGGCCGGCCTGCCCTTCCGCGAGGCGCCTGCGCGCCCCGTCATTCCCGCCACGCCCCCCGTCGCGCAGCCGCGCCCGCTGGCACTGGCCCTCGGCACGGTGCTGGTGGTCGTGCCTGCGCTGGTGGCCACTGCTGCCGCCGCCCGCCTGGAGGGGCTCGGCGGCGGAGCGCCCACGAACCGTCCTCTGCCCCTTCAAGCCATTCCCGGCTGCGAGCTGGAGGGCGAGGCGCTGCGCTGCCCGGGCGGCGTGCTGTCGGCCCGGACGCTGGTCTTCCCGCCCGCGGCGGAATGGGACAGCGTGGCCCGGGAACGCCGGACCGCCCTCGGCGCGGTGGAGGACCAGGACCTCACCTTCGACATCACGGCCGGGCCGGTGCGCTGGCGCGCCCGCCAGCCGCATTCCTCCGCCGACGTGCTGGCGGCGGCGGCCTTCCTGGACGGGCGGCAGGCCGGGGACGGCATCCGCAGCCGCGCCCGCCAGGCGCTGCGCGCCCTACGCGACACGGGCGATGGCCGGCCGGTCGTTGCGGTGGTGCATTGGCGGGGGGAGCCGGGCAGCGATCCGACGCGCGGCCGCGCCTGGCTGCGCGAGGTGATGGAAGCACAGGGCGAGGCGCTGGCCGCCCGCGCCATCGCTCTGTCGCGCGGAGAGTAACCGTCCCCGCCGTCGCGAGGGGTGTCACGCCTTCGGGCATGCGCCCTAATCCGCTCGCTTCTTCAGCCGAAATGCGTTGTGGCGAGCAGGCTGCTTCAACGCAGCCCGGTGTTGCTGACCGACCATCGTGCTTGCCGGCTGCGCCAACCCGTCACCCCGCGCGGATCACCGGGGCCCGCAGGGCCAAAGATCAAAGATGCCAGTCGCTCGCCGAGTGGTGGGACGGGTGCGAGGTGTCGAAGCCCGTTTCGGAGGTCGCGAAGGGTGGCCCGTGGCCGGGCTTGCCCGCCGGGTGCGGCTCATTCGCGAGGAGATCGAAAGTTGGCTCCACCGAATTCGGTCCATGCTCCGCCGCGTGCGACTTGGAACCGCCGCCCGCCAGAAGCCCGTCGAGACCCGTCGCCTTCTCCGCCTTGCCCTTGCTCCCGAGATCGATGTGCGTCGGAGCGCCGCCGGGGATTTCTGGTAGCACAAGCGTGAGCACGGGCTCGGCTTCCTCCGCCGCCTGCTTGCCGTGCGCCTTGTCCGGCCCCTCGGCCGCAGGCATCGAGGTCGAGGCGGGAGGGTTGCTCTCCTTCGCAGCCTGTCCCTTGCCCGACCCGGCCGTCTCAAGCTCGAGATGGACTGGATGCAGTGGCACGGCTGGGAAGTCGGCGCCTTCATCATGCGGCTTGCCGGATGGTGCCGCCTCGTTCGGAGCGGAACTCTCCGATGGCTTGCCATGCGACTTGCCGGGCTGCGTGACCTCCAGCGTGGCTGGGATGTGTGCTGGCGCCTTCTCGGATGGCTGCCCGCTGGCCTTTCCTTGATTGCCGCTCCCTGTCGCTTCCGGCAGGAGGTCGTCGATCGTGGCGGTGATAGGGAGCGTCTTATCCGTCTGCTTGTCGTGCCCTTTGCCTGGCAGATCGTCCACCAGCAAAGGCGTGACGACTGCAGCTGGGAGAGGAAGCTCCTTCTCGGGTTGCTTGTCGTGCGCGTTGCCCGGCCCGTCTGCCGCCAGCCCCAGCGGCAGCTTGGTTTCGATGCCCGGCGGGGCACTATCCTTTGACGCCTCCGGCTCGTCGCGCTTTGCGTGGCCGGGAGGCACGAACAACCCGACCTCGAGAACCGGCAGCAGGGCGGTAACCGGGCTTGGTTCCGCGACCACCTTTGCCGGCTGATTCTCGTGCGCCCGACCGGGCTGGCCCTCTGCCGGATTGGCTGCCGCTTCGGCCCGATGGCCAGGCCCCCTGTGCAGCGCGGCAACAACATCGGGCAGGCCGATCGCGATGGCGGGAAGCAAGGGGCTGGGATCGGCGCCTTTCCCGTAGCCAAGCCCAAGCGCATTCCCAGGATACGTGATCGCCTGGACGGTCTGCTCCAGCAACGGCAGCGGGGCGCCCGTTGGACGCGTCGGACCGGCATCGCCCAATCCGGGAGGCGAAGCAGGGGCGGCGGGAGCCGGCAGCGCAATGGCAGGCTGGGCGACGTCGCGGGGCTGCCCGCTGCTCGCAGGCTCGGGCGATGGTTCCGGTTTCGGCGAAGTGTCCGGCAAGCCGCCCACCGGCTCGACCGCCGAGCCGCGGGGTTGCTCGAAGGCTTCAGCCTCGACGTGCGGACGCCAGCCCGTGGCCTCGGGCTCCGGGGCTGGGCGTGGCTGGGCTTTCGGCGCGGCGCCCGGCGCCTCGATGTGCGGGAGAACGGGGGCCTGAGGCCCGGGCGTGCCGCGCTCGAACTGCAGCGCCACATAGACGGAGAAACTTTCAATCGTCGCCTGCGTCGGAAGCGCGAAATTCACATGGAATTCCATCGCGTCCGGCCCCGGCCCACCACTGCCGGGCGAGGCGCGACGCGCGGCGCCGTTCATCGCATCAACACTCCAGGAGACGCCCAGGCCACCCGGCCAGTCCTGCTGCGGCGCCAGCAGAGCCATGTCCTCAGCCGTCGCCATCATAGGGGCGAGAAGCGAGACGGCACTCATGCCCTGGCCCGCCCGGAGGAAGGCCGCCTGGTTCACACCTCCATCGGGCAGGTGCGAGGACAGGACGCGGATGTATTCGGGGCCGCCCACGCCGGCCAGGGCGCCCTCGATGGAGTTCGGGCGCGGGCGGGTCGATCCGGCAGCCCTCTTCCTTGGGTTCTCTTCCGTCTTGCCCGAAGCGCCCTCCTTATCCTCGGCGGGGTCTTCCTCAAGGAAAGGCTCGTCGAGTTCCGTCAGCTGGGCTTCCTTGTCCAGCAGGATGGGCGCGACGGGTTCGGGACGTGGTGGCGGCACAGGGGCCGGAAGACCGAAGGGCAGGGCCTGCGCGGGGCGGTCCGAGAAGGTCAGGTGGAGGTTGGGAAGCGCGTCGAGGCTCAGCGGCCCGGGCCTTTCCAAGCCCTCGGCGCGAGAAGCGGCAGGAAACATCGCACCCCCTTCACCGGGGCCGCCCTGCGCCCCCGACCCTGAAACAGTGCGAAGGAATGAAAGTTTCGCGGCTAAAGCCTGCGCGCGAAATTATATGCCGGCGCGTCACATGAAGACCCATGGGCGCTTGCGCCATGCTGTGCGGCGCGTCCGCCGCTGCTGAAGTGCCCTGAGCGGCCCGCTGCCCGGCTCAGTCGCCTTCGAGTCGCGCGATATCCTCGTCCGAAAGTCCGAAATGATGGCCGATCTCATGGATCAGCACGTTGCGGACGAGGCGGAATAGATCCTCCCCCGTCTCGATCCATTCGAGCAGGATCGGCTCGCGGTAGAGGTGGATCGTGTCCGGCTCGGAGGGCGCGTCCAGGCTGGATTTCGCGGTCAGCGGAACGCCCCGGTAGAGGCCCGTCAGCTCCCAGGGGCTGTCGAGGCCCATCGCCTCCACCACATCCTCCTCGGCCACGTCCTCGACGATGATCGCGGCACCCTGCACCATGCGGCGCAGCTCCTCCGGAATGGCGGCGAGGGCGTCCTCAGCCATCTCCAGGATATCCTCGACGGTGGGGGGCGTGGTGGGGCGCATGCCCCTTTAAGGCACGGAGAGGCGCGATGGTCGAGAAGCTGGACGAGGCGGCGCGGAAAGCACTGCCAAGCACCCTGCCGGATTGGGAAATGGTGGAGGGGCGCGACGCCATTCGCCGCCGCTTCCGTTTCCGCGACTTCTCCGAAGCCTGGGGCTTCATGACGCGGGTCGCGCTGCTCGCGGAGGCGCAGAACCATCACCCCGAATGGTCCAATGTGTGGAACAAGGTCGAGATCGTGCTGACCACCCACGATGCAGGCGGGCTGTCGAAGCGCGACCTGCGCCTGGCTGAGGCCATCGACGACCTCCCACGCTAGTCCGGTTGCGCGGGCCGGAGCTTGGGAACAAATAGCGGACATGGACGAAGTTCTCTCCATTCCTGCCCGCACCGCCTCCGTGACCCGCGCGGCAATGCGCCTGTGCATCGCGCGGGCCTGGGCGCCGGTGCTGGAGGTGCCGCTGCCCAATGGCCGCCGCGCCGACATCCTGGCGCTGCGCCCCGATGGCGGCTTCGTCATCATCGAGGTGAAATCCTGCGCCCGCGACTTCCTGAGCGACGGGAAGTGGCCGGAGTACCGCGAGTTCTGCGACGAGATGCACTTCGCCGTGGACATGGACTTCCCACAGGAATTGCTGCCCGAGGATTGCGGGCTGTGGGTGAGCGACGGCTACGAGGCCACCGCCATCCGGGAATCCTTCCAGCACAAGATGGCCCCGGCGCGGCGCAAGGCGCTGACCCACCGCTTCGCCTGCATCGCCGCCTCGCGCCTCGCCGCCGAGGTGGACCCGGTGGGGGCCATGGAGCGCCGCGCCGCTCTGCTCTCCGACTGAGGCATCGGCAGTGATCCTGTTCTTCTCAGCCGGCAGCCCCTATGCCCGGATCATCCGCATTCTGGCGCGGGAACGGGGCCCGAGGCTGGAGGAGCAGGAGGTGCCGTTGCGCGATCCAACCTCGCCCCTGCTGCCCCTTCACCCGGCCGGGCGCGTCCCGGCGCTGCTGGATGGCGATGCGCTGATCGCGGAAACGCTGCTCATCCTCGCCCATCTCGGATGGCTGTCGGCGGATGTGGCGGGCCGGTCCCGCCTGGGCCGGGCGCTGTCGCTGCTGGACGGCATCGCCGTCTGGAACCGCGAGATGCGGCGCCCGGAGGAACTCCGCTCCCCCGCCGTGCTGGCGCTGGAGGAGACGCGCGCCGCCCGCATCCTCGACGCGCTGGACCCGGCGGAGTTCGACCCGGCCTCGGCGGAGGGGACCGCCCTGCTCTGCACCCTCGGCTATGGAGAGCGGCGCCATCGCGTCTGGCGCTGGCGCGAAGGTCGGGGCAGATTGGCGGCGTGGTTCGATGACGCGGCGCGGCGTCCCGCCTTTTCGGAGACGTTGCCGCCCATTTCCGGGATCTGAGCGAATGAGCAGCAACAGCGAGGCCATCTGGCGCCATGTCGAGGCGAAGCAGGAGGAGGCCATCGCCCTCTCCGACCGGGTGTGGGGCATGCCCGAGCTGGCCTATGCCGAGACGCGCTCCGCCGCCGAGCATACCGCCTACCTGAAGGCCGAGGGCTTCCGCGTCACCGAGAACCTCGCTGAGATCCCGACAGCCATGATGGGCGAGGCGGGCGAGGAAGGCCCGGTCATCGCCATCCTGGGCGAGTTCGACGCCCTGCCCGGCCTGTCCAACGAGGCGGGCGTCACCGAGCACCGCCCCATTCCGGGCGACGGCAACGGCCATGGCTGCGGCCACAACCTGCTGGGCGCCGCCTCGCTGCTGGCCGCCACGGCGGTGAAGGACTGGCTGGCCGCCAACGGGCTCAAGGGCCGCGTGCGCTACTATGGCTGCCCGGCCGAGGAAGGCGGCGCCGCCAAGGGCTTCATGGCCCGCGCCGGACTGTTCGACGACGTGGACATCGCGATCTCCTGGCACCCCTCCTCCTTCGCCGGGGTGAATGAGCCGCTGTCCCTCGCCAACACGCGTATCGACTTCACCTTCCATGGCCGCGCCAGCCACGCCGCCGCCTCGCCGCATCTGGGCCGCTCTGCCCTCGATGCGGTGGAGCTGATGAGCGTGGGCGTGAACTATCTGCGTGAGCACATCCCGCAGGAAAGCCGCATTCACTACGCCTATCTCGATGCGGGCGGCGTGGCGCCGAACGTGGTCCAGGCCAAGGCCAAGGTGCGCTACCTGATCCGCGCCGCTGATGTTGCCTCGTTGAACAAGCTGGTGGAGCGCGTCCGCAAGATCGGCGACGGCGCGGCGCTGATGACCGAGACGCGCGTGGAGACGACCGTAATCTCCGCCGTGTCCAACCTGCTCGGCAACGACCCGCTGGAGCGGCTGATGCAGGACAATCTCGACCGCCTCGGCCCGCCGCCCTTCGACGCGGAGGACCGCAAGCGCGCCGCCGAGTTCCAGGCGACGCTGAGCGAGGAGGACATTGCCTCCGCCTTCCGCAAAGTAGGGCTGCCGCGCACCGACGCGCCGCTGACCGACCGCATCGTGCCGCTGGACAGCAAGCGCGCGCCGATGGTCGGCTCGACCGACGTGGGCGACGTGTCCTGGGTGGTGCCGACGGTGCAGGCGCGCGGCGCGACGCACGCCATCGGCACGCCGCTGCATTCCTGGCAGGCCACGGCGCAGGGCAAGCTGCCGCACGCGCATAAGGGCCTCGTCCATGTCGCCAAGGTCATGGCGGGCACGGCGGTGGACCTCATCCAGCGCCCCGACGTGATTGCCGCGGCCAAGGCGGACCACAAGGAGCGCTCGGGCGGCACCTATGTCAGCCCGCTGCCGGCGGACGCCAAGCCCGCCATCGGAATGTCGCTCGCGGTCTGATGATCGTCGCGCGGGACGCCGCCTCGCTGCGCGAGGCGGTTGGCGGCTGGAAAGCCGCTGGGCAGCGCGTCGCGCTGGTGCCCACCATGGGCTATCTGCACGAGGGCCATCTCGCCCTCGTGCACCGTGCGCGGGAACTCGCGCCGCGCGTCATCGCCACGATCTTCGTGAACCCGACGCAGTTCGCGCCGCACGAGGATCTAGGCCGCTATCCGCGTGACGAGGCAGGCGACATGGCGAAGCTGGAGGCGGCGGGGTGCGACCTGCTCTTCGCCCCGCCGGTGGAGGTGGTCTATCCGCCCGGCTTCAGCACCGCCATCACGATGCGTGGTCCGGCCGAGGACCTCGAAGGCGTCTTTCGCCCGCAGATGTTCGGCGGCGTCGCCCTGGTCTGCACTCGCCTCTTCGGCCTGACCGGTGCCGATGTCGCCGTGTTCGGCGAGAAGGATTGGCAGCAGGTGATGGTGGTGCGGCAGGCCGTCTCCGACCTCGCCCTGCCCATCGCCATCGAGACGGTGCCGACCGTGCGGGCGGAGGATGGCCTCGCCCTCTCCTCCCGCAACGCCTATCTCGGCCCGGAGGAACGGCGCGTGGCGCGGGCGCTGCATGCGGCGCTGGCGCGTGCCGCGGAGCGGCTTCGGGCGGGTGCGAATTCTGCCGAGGCGACGGCGCAGGCGGAGCGCGAGCTGCTGGAGGCCGGGTTCCGCCAGGTGGATTACGTGGCGCTGCGCCGGGAAGCCGATTTCGCGCCGATGGAGCATGGCGGCGAAAAGGGCCGCCTCCTCGCCGCCGCGTGGCTCGGTCAGGTGCGTCTGATCGACAACCTTCCGGTTTGATTCACCCCCGCGCCGGGCTTTGCGTCCGGCGCGGAAATCGCGGCGCTGAGCCGAGGGCCGGAGCACAAGGTTCCGGAAATCCTCAGCAGCCGTGCCAGCCGCCGCCCCTCACCGGCGCGAACTCGATGATCCCATGGAGCTGGTCAGGCGCCTCCAGCACCAAGGCGGCGCCCTCCGGGAATGCGCGACCGCCGACCCGCCCGTCGCCGAGGACCATGATGGCCGGGGCCCGGTGCCCTACGAGGACACGCACCATGCCGGGCGGAACCGGCGCGAAGAACAGGCGGCGATGCTCCGCCAGCACCCAATCGAGCCGTCCCCCCGCATAGTCGTCGGCCAGCAGGGAGTCGGTGACGCGCACCCGCGCCGCGCCCACCATTTCCTCTGCCGTGTCGCGCGCCCGGAAGACCGGCCCGGCGAGGACGGGTTCCTCCACCCTCACGCCCAGCTCGGCAAGGCGCTGCCCGATCTCGCGGGACTGGGCGCGGCCGCGCGGGGCGATGTTGCGCTGCCCGGCGCGGTCCCCCACGCGGAAGGAACGGTCGCAGGGCTCGCCCCGCGTGTCGGCGTGGCGGAAGAACAGGGCCACCCCGCCTGCCCGGATGCGGGCCAGGAGCGGCGCGGCGCCCAGCGAGTCCCAGCGCAGCGGAACCAACCGCCCCTCCTGCGCCGCGGCGAGCGGGATGCCGGGCAAGGCGAGGAAAGCCAGGACGGAGCGCCGGTTCGGCCGCAATCTCCACCTCCATGAACAGGCCCCCCCCCATCAGGCGAGCCGGCGTCGCAGCGTCAACCGCATCGTTGTTGTTGCGACTCACTCGCAATTGCACTATCCCGGATCGGCAGCAAGGAGACACTGCCATGGCGACTCGCGGCCTTCCTTCCTGGCCCTGGCTTGATGCCGAAGCCGCCGCCCTGCCGGAGGCCGAGGCCCTGGCGCTGGACGCCATGCGCGCCTGGGCGGAGGAAGGCTCGGCTGGGCCGGTGGCGCAGGCAGCGCTGGTACTGGCCTCCGCCGGTGCCGAGGGCGCGGCGCTTCCCCTGAACGCGGCGCTGCGCGCCCTGCCCGGCCTCGTTCCCGCATGCCGTGTCTGCCCCGGCGTCACGCGCGGCGAGGCGGATTTCCTGCTCGCCCTGGGAGCCGCGCAGGCGGGGCGGCGCTCGCTCGCGCTGGCGATGCTGCACCGCCTCGCCCCGCCTCTCGCGGCCTATCAGGCGATGCCGGGTGTGATCGGCCTTGCCTGCGCGCTGCGGCGGTCGGGCCTCCTGCTCTGTGGCCCGTTCTGAGGCTTAGGCCGGCGCCGCCCCCACGGGCGGCCCGGCCGGGCGCCACACGCTGGGGCGCACCGCCGAGGCGGTGAGCAGCCCATAGGCGGTGATGCCGAGCGCGACGGCGAGGAACTGCCCCTCGATGCCGAAGCCCAGGATATCGGCGAAGAGCCAGCCGCCCCCCACCGCGATGCCGAGGCGCGACAGCCCAGCCGCCACCGGCCAGCCCATGCGCCCCGCCCCCATGGCGGCGAAATACATCGCCATGCCGAGGCCGAACCCGCCAAAGGCCGGGCCGATCAGCACCAGCGCCGAGGCGGCGATCTTCGCCACCTCCTCATCCGAGGCAAAGAGGCGGGCGAAGCCCATGGGAAAGAAGGCCACGACCAGCCCAACCACCGAGCAGATGACGAAGGCCATGGCGCCGCCCACCCAAGCGGTGCGGCGCGCCGTTTCCCAGTCCCCCTGCCCCACCGCGCGTCCGACCAGCGCGGTCAGCGCCGATCCGACGCCGAAGGCCAACGGGATCATCATGAATTCCAGCCGCGCGGAGACGCCGTAGGCCGCCACCACCGCCGAGCCGTGCTGGGCCAGGCGCGCCGTAACCAGGATGGTGGCAAGGTTGGAGACGGCCGCCAGCGCGCAGGCCACCGCCCCCACCGCCAGGATGCGACGGAACAGCGCCCATTCCAGCCGGGCGCGCAGGTCGGGCCTGAACCCGGCCGCGCCGCTGAGCACCACCGCCAGCATCGCCGCCGCACCCACCCAGAAGCACAGGGCGAAGCCCAGGCCGAGGCCGGAGAGCCCCATCCCCAAGGGCTCGGCCAGCACCCAGCTCACCGCCGGATAGGCCAGCCAGCACAAATTCAGCACCCGCGCCGCCAGCCCATGGCGCCCGCCTCCGCGCAGGACGGAGGCAAGGGTATTCGCAAGCCAGGCCGGCACCGCCCCGGCGCCGAACAGCCAGGCGGCATAGGGGACACCGGCCGCCGCTGCTTCCGGCCCGCCGATCAGCGACAGCACCGGCCGGCCGAACACGGCGAGCGGCAGGATGAATCCCGCCGCGAAGAGCAGCGCGATCAGGATGGCATGCAGGGCGAGGCGCGCTGCCTCCTCCGGCTTGCCGCCACCCAGGGCGCGGGCAATCGCACTGACCACGCCGCCGCCCATGGCCCCCGCGCTCATCTGGCCCAGCAACAGGGCGAAGGGCAGCACCACGGCCCAGCCCGCCAGAGCGGCGCGGCCCTGGCGCGCGGCCAGCCAAGTCTCGATCAGCAGCGCCACCACCTGCAGGGATGAGAGCAGCGTGGTCGGCGCGGCGAGCGCCAGGATGCGCCGCGCCAGCTCCCGTGCCGGGGGACGTCCCGCCGCCGTGCTCACGCGAAGCGTTCCAGCGCAAAGGCCGACAGGTCGGTGTTGGCGGGCGGGCCGAGCATGGCGCGGGCCAGCATCGCCCCGGCCGGCGCGGAGGCGGTCAGCCCCAGATGCCCATGGCCGAAGCAGCACCACAACCCGGGATACGCGGTGACCGGCCCCATCACGGGCAACGTGTCGGGCAGGCAGGGGCGGTGCCCCATCCAGAAGGGCTTGGCGCCTTCGGTACGGGCGCCGGGAAGCAGCTTCCGCAGATCATCCAGCAGGAGGGCGGCGCGCGCGGGGCTGGGCGGGGCGTCATTCGCCCCGAATTCGACGGTCCCGGCCACGCGCAGCCCCTCCTCCATTGGCGTCACGAATGCCTTGCGGTCGGCAGGGACCAGCGGCCGCCGCGGCATCAGCTCCGGATCGGGAATCATCACGTGATAGCCGCGCTGGGCGATGAGCGGCACGTCGATGCCGAGGCGGCGCAGGAGGTCGCGCGACCACGTCCCCGCCGCCAGCACCACGTGGTCCGCGTTCAACGTCTCGCCCCCGGCGCGGATTCCGGTGACGCGCCCCTTCTCCGAAATGATGTCGGTGACCTCGGCGCGGCGGATCTCGCCGCCCAGACGCTGCACGCCGCGCGCGACCACGCGGGCATGGCGCAGCGGGTTCACGATGTGACCCTGCTCCGGCAGGAAGACGCCGATCGTGTAGTCGGGGCTGATGCCGTTCTCCAGCGCTTCGATCCCGGCGCGGTCCAGCATCTCCGTCCGCTGGCCATACTCGCGGCGCAGCGCCCAGGCGGATTCGTCCTTCGCCAGATGCGCTTCGTCCCGGTAGAGGTAGAGCTGACCCTCGTCGCGAAGCAGATCCTCCGCGCCTTCCTCACGCAGGATCTCGCGGTGGCGGGTTTCCGCCCCGGCGAGGAGCTGGGACATGCCCTCGGCGATGTCGCGCACGCGCTCGGGCCGCGCGGCCAGGACGAAGCGCCACAGCCAGGGCAGCGCTGCCGGCCAGGCGCGGGCCGGAATGTGCAGCGCCCCCTTCCGGTCCAGCAGCATCCCCGGCACGGATTTCAGAACCCCCGGCATGGCCAGCGGCGCGACCGAGCCCTGCGAGATGGCGCCCGCATTGCCGGAGGAGGTTCCCTCCCCCGGCCCCGCGCGGTCCACCACAATCACCTGCGCGCCGGCGCGCTGGAGGTGCCAAGCGGTGCAGAGGCCAACGATGCCGGCCCCAACCACCAGGATGCGTGGCTGGCTCACCGCGTTTCGGTGCGGAAGGACTTGGCGACGATGCGCCACCCCTCGCCGGTCTTCAGCAGCAGCAGGTAGTCAGTGAAGAAGCGCGGCGGGATGCAGCAATTCACCTTCACGCAGGCCGCCTCCTCCCCTGCCATGTCCATAGCGAGGATGCGGTCCTCGCGATGCAGCCCCTGCTCGGCGGGCTTGGGGCGGGTGGCCATGCGCTCCAGCCATTCGGCACGCGGCAGGTCATTGAGGCCGCCACTGTCATCCACCGAATAAAGATGGGCGCAGGGGTGGAAGGCGGAGGCGATCTTCGTGCCGTCGCCCTCGTAGAGCCCATCCAGGTAGAGGCGCACGACCTTCTCGATCTCGGCCAGGGCGCCCGGCATCACCGTTCCATCCATCAAACGTTCCTCCAGATCCCGCGCGTATCGAGCACGACGCGTCCGTTGAGCCGCTCGGGCGGCACGGCGCGGAAGGCGGCGTGGTCCACCAGGAGCAGCAGCGCCGCTTCTCCGGACAGCGCCTCCTCGAGCGTGGCTTCACGCAGCCCGGCAGGCAAATGTTTCAGATGGGGCTCCACCACGCGCACCCGGCATGGGTGACGGCGGGCCAGCGCTTCCGCGATGGCAAGGGCCGGGCTTTCGCGCAAATCCGCGACATCGGCCTTGTAGGTCAGGCCCAGGCAGATGACCTCCTGCCCCGCCGCGCAGAGCGCCGAGGCGCGCTCCAGCCATTCCTCCCGCGCCGCCGCGTCCACGGCCCGCGCCGCGGGGATGAGAAGCGCGCGGTCCGGCGCGCCCTCGGCGAGGAACCACGGGTCCACCGCGATGCAATGCCCGCCGACGCCAGGGCCCGGCCGCAGCACATCCACGCGCGGGTGCCGGTTCGCGAGCTCGATCACCGCAAAGGGGTCCAGCCCGTGATGCCGCGCGATGAAAGCCACCTCATTGGCGAAGGCGATGTTCACGTCGCGGAAGCTGTTCTCCACCAGCTTCGCCATCTCGGCCGTCGCGGCGTCGGTGCCCGTCACCTCGCCCTCGACGAAGCTTCGGTAGAAGCTGACAGCATGTCGTGTCGCCTCCTCGGTCGTTCCGCCTGCGAGGCGCGGATTGCGGCGAAGCTCCGCCAGGAGGTTGCCGGGCAGGACACGCTCCGGCCCATAGGCGACGTGCAGCGTGCGGAGATCGGGCCGCGCTTCGCGAAGCCTATCCTCCAGCGCGCGCGTGGTTCCGACCGGGGAGGTGCTTTCCAGCAGCACCAGCGCATCCTCCGCCAGCACCGGGGCGATGGAATCCGCCGCCGCCCAGACATGGTCCAGCACGGCGCGCCTTTCGGGCCCGAGCGGCGTCGGCACGGCGATCACGAAAGTCTCGGCTGGAACGGGCGCAGCGTGCAGCGTCAGCATGCCGTCGCGCAGCGCGTCACGCAGCAGCGGCTGCAGCGCCTCCTCCTCGGCGAAGAAGCGTCCTTCGGCAATGGAATTGCGCCGCGCCGCGTCCGGCTCCACGCCACTCACTCGGTGCCCCGTCGCGGCCAGAAGGGTGGCGGTGGGCAATCCGACATAGCCGAGGCCCAGGACGGAAACGCGCATCCCCACCAGCTTGGCATCGCCAGGGGCTTCCGCGAAGCGCCCGCCGGGGCGAAGCTGCGCGCCGAGGAGAAATGTCCATGACTTCACGCCGCGCGCTGCTGGCCGCCCCGTTGATGCTTCCCGCCCTGGCGCGGGCGCAATCCTCGCGCCCCATCCGTATCATCGTGCCCTACGCGGCGGGCGGCGGCACCGACATCCTCGCCCGCGCCCTTGCCGAAGCGATGCGTCCTTCCCTGCCAAGTCCGATCGTGGTGGAGAACCGCGCCGGCGCGGCGGGCGTCGTCGGCTCCGAGGCCGTGGCGCGGGCCGAGCCTGACGGGCACACGCTCTGCGCCGTCGTCTCGACGCATGTGATGAACAAGCACGCCATGGCGCAGATCCCCTTCGACCCGCTGCGCGACTTCTCGCCGGTGGCGATGCTGTCGCGCTCGACCTTCGTGCTGGCCGCGATGGCGTCGCTGCCCTTCAACGACATCGCCGGGCTGCGCGCCCATGCCCAGGCCAATCCGACGCGCCTGTCCACCGGCAGCACGGAAGCGCTCTCCTCTTTCATCGGGCAGGAGTTGGCGCGGCGCCTCGGCATCGAGACGCCGGATGTCGCCTATCGCGCCGGCTCGCAGCTGATGACGGACATTGTCGCCGGCCACCTTCCGCTGGGCTGGACCACCACGGCCAGCGCCACGCCGCACATGACGACCGGGCGTGCCAAGGTGATCGCGGTGTCCACCGCAACCCGCACCCCCTTCTTCCCCGACGTGCCTTCCGTGCAGGAACAAGGCGTCGCGGATTTCGACCTGTCGGGCTGGGTCGCGCTGCTCGGCCCCGCGCGGCTGCCCGATGCCGTGGCCGCCCGCCTCTTCTCCGCTGTCGAGACCGCCTATTCCGACCAGGCCTTCCGCCAGCGCCTCGTCGCGCTGGGCATCGAGGCCGATCTGCGCCCGCCAGCCGCAGCAGCAGAGGCGCTGCGCCGCGAGGACCGCATCTGGGCCGCGGCGCGCGCCGCCGGCCACATCCAGCCCCAGTAAGGACCGACCATGGCCCATCCTTCCCTCAAGGCCGCCTTTGACGCGAAGAGATTCATCGTCGCGCCGGGCATCTTCGACATGATCTCCACCAAAGTCGCGGATGGCATGGGCTTCCCCTGCCTCTACGTCACCGGCTTCGGCACCGTCGCCTCGCATCTCGGCGTCGCCGATGCGGGCATCGCCACCTATTCCGACATGGTGGGCCGCGCCGGCGCCTTCGCACGCATGGCGAGGACGCCTGTGATCGCCGATGCCGACACTGGCTATGGCGGGTTGCTCAACGTGCGCCACACCGTCCTGGGCTACGAGGCGGCAGGCATCACCGGCATCCAGCTGGAGGACCAGGAGGTGCCGAAGAAATGCGGCCACACACCCGGCCGCCGCGTCATCCCGGCCGAGGACATGGTGCTGAAGATCAAGGTCGCCGCCGAGGCACGGCGCGACCCCAACTTCCTCATCGTCGCCCGCACCGATGCCCGCACCTCGCTGGGGCTGGAGGAGGCGATCCGCCGCGGCCGCATGTATGGCGAGGCGGGCGCTGACATCGTCTTCGTCGAAAGCCCCGAGAGCGAGGCCGAGATGGCTGAGATCTGCCGTTCCATCGACAAGCCGCTTCTGGCGAACATGGTGGAGGGCGGGCGCACCCCCGTCCTGCCGGTGGAGCGGCTGAAGGCCCTCGGCTACGCCATTGCCATCTACCCCGCGGTCGGCTTCCTGGCCGCCGCCAAGGCGCTGGAGGGTGCCTATGCCACGCTGCGCGACACGGGCGAGCCGCCGGCGGAATCCTACGGCTTCGGCCGCATTTGCGAGCTGATGGGCTTCCCCGAGGTCTGGGAGTTCGAGAAGAAGTGGGCGCGCGAGCCATGAAAGCCCTGGTCTTCGACGTCTTCGGGACGGTGGTGGACTGGCGCTCCGGCGTCGCGCGCGAACTGGCGGGCTATCTCTCCGCCATCGGCCGCACCGACCTCGACCCCTTCGCCCTCGCCGATGCGTGGCGCCGCCGCTACCAGCCCGCCATGGAAGAATGCCGCTCCGGCCGCCGCCCCTGGACGCGGCTGGATGTGCTGCACCGGGAGAACCTGGAGGCGATGCTGGCCGATCACGGCATCACCGGCGCCGACCCGAAGGATTTGGATGCGGTGAACCTCGCCTGGCACCGGCTGGACCCCTGGCCGGATGTGCTGCTGGGGTTGCACCGGCTGAAGCGGCGATTCTTCCTGGCGCCGCTTTCCAACGGCAACATCGCGTTGCTGGCCAACATGGCGAAGCGCGCCCGCATCCCCTGGGATGCCGTGCTGGGCGCCGAGCCGGTGCAGGCCTACAAGCCGCAGCCCGAAGCCTATCTCCGCACCGCCGAACTCCTGGCGATGCGGCCCGACGAGGTGTGCCTCGTCGCCGCGCATAACGGCGATTTGCGCGCGGCGCGGAAGGCCGGGCTGAAGACCGCCTTCGTCGCCCGCCCGACCGAGCATGGCGAGGACCAGGCCATCGACCTCACGGCCGAGGAGGATTGGGACGTGGTGGCGAAGGATTTCGTGGAACTGGCGGCGAAGCTGGAGGCCTGAGCCTTCAGTCCGGGAAGGCGACGCGGATCTCGCCCGGGGATTGTCTGACCCGGGCGGCCTGCCGCGTCGCCAGCCACAGGGCGAAGGCGGCCTTGGCCTCCTCGCTACCTTCCAGGTCGGCGATGTTGGGCCGCGCTGTGGGCTTCGGCAGTGTCACACCCGGATGCGACACAGTGACGGAGACGCTGCCCTCCATGCCCCGCGCCGTGACCTGCGCCTCGGCCAGCCCGCGCGATGCCAGCAACTCGCCCAGCTCGACCAGGAAATCCTGCACGCGCACCATGGTGTCTCGCCGCGCGCCCCAGGCCCCGCCGAGCGCCGTCGCACGATCTTCCACCTCACGATGCATCCCTTCGTCCAACTTCAGGGCGAAGCGCGCTTCCCGCGCCACCAGCGGCAGGGTGGCGAGGTGCAGCACGAAGGCCGCCAGCGCGCCGAACGTCAGCGCCGAGGCGAGGGCCGGCAGGTATTCCCGGAACGTCGCCGGGGCGGTCAGCACCGCGAAGCCCATCACCAGCCCCAGCCCCACCACGAGGGAGCGGCGGATATCGAGCATCCGCACGGTGATGAGCTGGCAGCCCGTCGCGATCATGAAGCAGGCGACGTAGAGCAGCATGGCCGCCTTCACCGGCGGCGGGATCAGGATGAACAGCGCCACCAGCTTGGGCGACAGGGCGAGCAGCAGCAGCAGCGCGGCCCCCACCCAGACGATGCGCAGCGACAGTGTCCGGTTGGCAATGGACAGCCCGACGCAGGCGGAGGACGGGCCGGGCGCCATGGCCCCCATCGCTCCGGAGGCGGCAAGCGCCACGCCATGCGCCAGCAGCCCGCGCCGCAGCGGCGGACCATCCGGACGCTCCCACGACCCGTCGGAGGCGCGCTGGAAGGCGACCAGATTGCCCAGGATGGTCGCCTTCGCAGGAAACACCGCGAAGACGAAGGCGAGGACCAGGCCAATGGAGAGCCCGTCGAAGCGGGGCGCGACCGGCTCCGGCCAAGCGAACCACGGATTAGCGGCCAGCGTCGCCGCGCTGTCCGGCTCCAGAAGCCCGCCCAGGGCCGACATCGCGATGCCGCACGCCGCGCCGATCAGCATCCCATAGGGCGCGAGGCGCTGGCCGCGCAACGCCACGGCCCCCATCACCGCGAAGGACAGGAAGGTGATGAGGATGTCCCAGGGGATCTCCGTATCGAAGGGACGGCCGATGACGTGCAGCACGTCCAGCATCACCGGCAGCAGCGAAGCGCCAAGCAGGAAGACGACGACGCCGGCGATCTCCGTCGGGACCAGGGCCTGCGGGCGCGGGATCAGGAAGGTGGCCGCGATCGCGAAGCCGCCGGCGACCAGGAGAAGCGCCCCCGCCTGGGCAGGGCTGAGCCCAGCTCCGGCGGCCAGCAGCACCGCCCCCAGCATCACCGGCGTCGGGATGGAGGGCATCTGGTAGCCCGCGCCGATTGGCCCGCGCGTCAGCGCCTGCGACACCTGCAGCACGACGCAGCCCAGCAGGGCGAGGCTGATGAAATTCGCCGCGCCGCGCGCATCCAGCCCGAAAGCTGTCGCCGCGACGACCGGCAGGACCAGGTAGATGGCCTGCACCGCGATGTGCTGCGTGGCCAAGCCAAGCGAGGCGCCCGGCGGCGCCACCTCATCCAACGAGAAGATCACGCCTTCCGGCCGGGTCCGGCGCTTGTCCCTGGACCGGTCGAAGCTCACGCCAGCGCCAGGGCCTCGCGCGCCGCTTCCCAGGACGCGTGATCCGGCGCGCAGATCAGCCCGCCCGAATGGCGGCGCGGTGTATAGGGCGTGCCGTCGAACTGCGCGGCGAAGCCACCCGCCTCGGCATGGAGCAGCACGCCCGGCGCGTGGTCCCAGGGCATCAGCCGGTTGTAAACCAGGAGATGCGCGCCGCCCGTCGCCGCCAGCCGGTATTCATGCGCCGCGCAGCGATAATTCACCGTACCGCCGAGGACGGACAGACGCGGCAGCACGCGGTCCTTGCGCGCGGGGTCCATGAACCCCCAGGACACGGCGCCGATCATGAGGGGAACGGGCACGGCGGGTGCGACGCGGCAATCGGTGCGGTGTCCCGAAGGATCCTCCACCCAGGCGCCCTCACCACGCAGGGCGATGGCGGTGTCCTGGCCCAGCGGGTCGTGGATCCAGGCGCCCACCGTCTCGCCGTTCAGCACGGCCGCCAGCATCACGCCGAAAAGCGGCACGCCGGCGGCGAAATTGGCAGTGCCGTCCACCGGGTCCAGCACGAAGCACAACCCCTCGCGCTCCAGCAGGTGCAGCACGGCAGGGTCGGCGGCCGCCGCCTCCTCGCCCAGGATGGCCGCCTCGGGCCAGCGTGCGGAGAGTTCCGCCTCGATCCGGCGTTCCGCCGCCTCGTCCGCCTCGGTCACGAGGTCGAAGGCCGAGGCCTTGGTCCGCACCTGCCCGGCGGCGAGGCGCCGGAAGCGCGGCATGATCTCCGACCGCGCCACGCTGGCCAGCAGCGCTGCGACCTCGCTCACCCCCTTCGCAGTGAACTTCATCGGGGAAGCTGCGCGAAGCGCGCATGGTCAGCGGGGGAAAGGCGGACGCGGATCGTCACCCCGTCATCCGTATCGGCGCGCGACGTCACCTCGCCATGCCTGTACAGCCAGGCCAGGCGCGACCCGTCCTCCGTCTCCAGCCGGTACTCCCGCTCCTCCATGCCCGCGGCGAGGCGCTCGTCCAGCAGCGCGCGCAGATCCTCCAGCCCCTCGCCGGTGAGGGCGGAGATGGCCATCGCACCCTCGGCCCGCGCCTCCACCGCTTCCGGGCCGCCCAGCAGGTCGGCCTTGTTCAGCACTTCGATGGTGCGACCGCGCCAGCCGGGGTCGAGCGTGGCGTTGGGTCCTTCGGCGAGGCCGTCCAGCACCGTCACCACGTCCTGGCGCTGCGCTGCGCTGTCCGGATGCGCCACGTCGCGCACATGCAGGATGATGTCGGCCGAGGAGACTTCCTCGAGCGTTGCCCGGAAGGCCTCGATCAGCTGGGTCGGCAGTTCGGAAATGAAGCCCACCGTGTCCGACAGGATGGCGTGGCGACCCGAGGGCAGCGAGATCTCGCGCATCGTCGGGTCCAGCGTGGCGAAGAGCTGGTCCCGCGCATAGACGCCCGCGCCGGTCAGGGCGTTGAACAACGTGGACTTGCCCGCATTGGTGTAGCCGACCAGGGCGATCACCGGATACGGCACACGCTCCCGCGCGCGGCGATGCAGGCCACGCGTGCGCCGCACCTGCTCCAACTCGCGCTTCAGCTTGACGATGCGCTCGCCGATCAGGCGACGGTCGATCTCGATCTGCGATTCACCAGGGCCGCCAAGGAAGCCGAAGCCGCCGCGCTGCCGCTCCAGGTGGGTCCAGGACCGGACGAGGCGCGTGCGCTGGTAGTCGAGATGCGCCAGCTCGACCTGCAGCGTGCCCTCGCGCGTCCGCGCCCGCTCGCCGAAGATCTCGAGGATGAGGCCGGTGCGGTCGATGACCTTCACGCCCCATTCCCGCTCCAGGTTGCGCTGCTGGACCGGCGTTAGCGCCGCATCCACCACCACGAGTTCGGCCTTCTGCTCCTGCAGCGCCGCCTTGACCATCTCGACCTGTCCCTCGCCGAGCAGGGTCGAGGGACGGCGGGCGCGCAGCGGGTGGATGGCCTCGTGGACGATGGCGACGCCGATGGAGGCGGCGAGGCTGACCGCCTCAGCCAGCCGCGCCTCGGCTGCGCGCGGCATGGCGCTGGCTGGCGCGAATTCGAGCACATTGCCCCGCGCCGTGCGCTCATAGGGCAGGATGACGGCGCAGCGCGTCGGCTGTCCGCCCGCTGGCGGGGTTTCAGTCGTCCCGGCCAGGGGACGGCTCCCTGTTCATGGTGAGCGTCGTCTCGCGCACGGGTCGCGTCTCACCAGAGGGGAGGGTCTGCCCGGTCCCGGCCTGCGGCCCCGCCGCCTGGCCGGCAGCTTGCGGGTCGAACAGCATGATCGGCGCACCGGGCATGACAGTGGAAATGGCGTGCTTGTAGACAAGTTGCGTGTGCCCGTCCCGGCGCAGCAGGACGGAGAAATTGTCGAACCAGGTGATGATGCCCTGAAGCTTCACCCCGTTCACGAGGAAGACGGTCACCGGCGTCTTGCTCTTCCGGACATGGTTCAGGAACACGTCCTGCACGTTCTGGGACTTCTCGGGCACCACGCCCTCCTTCCTCTTCTCTTGCCGCGGACCCGGCCCGCCTATCCTGCCCCCCGAATGTCGGGCGTCCCTGCGACCTTGTCCAGCGCCCGTACATGCGTGGCAAGCGCAGCTGCGCTCGGGAAATGCAGGACAGGGGCGCAGATCTGCACGCCACCGTCATGCTCCGCCATGCCCAGCAGCACCGGAACGCAGCCTGCCGCGCGCGCCGCCTCCATGTCCAGGGCCGTATCCCCGACATACCACGCGCCGGGACCGGGCATGGCGCCCATTTGGGCAAGTGCCATGAGCAACGGCGCCGCATCGGGCTTATCCGCCGTCGCATCCCCTGCCCCCACCAGCGCATCGAAGCGCCAGCCGAGATGATCCGCCTCCGCCCGCAGCAACGGGCCCTGCTTGTTGCTCACCACCCCCACCGGGATGGAAGGAAGAGACGCCAGCATGTCGGGCACGCCGGGCATGGGCTCCAGCACTTGCAGATGGGTGGCGCGCACGGCGGCGTAGAAGATGTCGCGCGCCTTCTCCCATTCCGCGCCGAACATCTCCGGAAAGGATTCGCGCAGGGAGCGGCGGACATTCGCCAGCACCGTCTCACGATCCCATTCCGGCATGTCGAATGCGCGGAAGGCCGCGTTCAACCCGGCCTGGATGGCGGCCCAGCCATCCACCAGCGTGTTGTCCCAGTCGAAGAGGATGACGTCAGGCCGCACGGTTGGCGCCGCCCTGCACGTGCCGGGCGAAGATCGCGAAAAGCTGCCGCGTAATGGGACCCACGCCGCCATCCCCCACCGGCTTGCCGTCCACCTTCACGATCGGCTTCACGAAGGAGGTGGCGGAGGTCAGGAAGGCTTCCCGAGCGCGTCGCAGCTCCTCCAGGCTGAACTCGCCCGTCTCGTAGGCGATGCCCTCGGCGTCCAGCTCGCGGATCAGCGCGGCGCGGGTGCAGCCGGGCAGGATCGCGTCGTCCAGCTGGCGGGTCCGCAGCCGCCCCTCCTCGTCCACGATCCAGAAGGAGGTCGCGGCCCCCTCCCGCACCATGCCCGACGCCTCGTCGAACAGGATGGCCTCGCTCGATCCCTGTTCGCGTGCCGCCTGCCGGGCCAGCACGTTGGGCAGCAAATTCACCGTCTTGATGTCGCAGCGCGCCCAACGCAGGTCGGGATGGGTGATGGCCGTGGTGGTCCAGGCCTCGATGTCGCGTGGATAGGGCGGGATGCGCCGCACCGTCACCACGAGGGCGGGCGGCACCGGCCGCGTCGGGAAGGCGTGCTCCCGCCGCGCCACGCCGCGCGTCACCTGCATGTAGAGCAGCCCCTCGGTGATGCGGTTGCGCCGCGCCACCTCGTGTAGCACCTGCCGCAGCGCGAGGCGCGGCATCGGCATGGGCAGCCGGATCTCGCGCAGGGACCGCTCCAGCCGGTCGAGGTGGAGATCCTCGTCCACGAAGCGGGAGCGGTAGAGATGCACCACCTCGTAGATGCCGTCGCCAAACTGGTAGCCCCGGTCCTCAATGTTCACGCAGGCGTCGCGCTGGGCGCGATATGCCCCGTTCACATAGGCGATGCGTGACATCAGGCGTTGCCCCCCGCTCGGTCCTCGGCCTGCACACCCAGGAATTTCAGTTTCCGGTGCAGGGCGCTGCGTTCCATGCCCACGAAATTCGCCGTGCGGCTGATATTGCCACCGAAGCGCATCAGCTGCGCCTCCAGATATTGCTTCTCGAACATCTCGCGCGCCTCGCGCAGCGGCAGCGTCATGATCTCGCTGGAGCGGTCGAGTCGCAAGACGGCCGGCGCGGCGCCGACGATTTCCGGCGGCAGCGCATCGGCACGGATCGGCGCCCCCGCGTCACCTGGTGCCATGATGAGCAGCCAGTCCACCAGATTGCGCAGCTGCCGCACATTGCCCGGCCAGTCATAGGTCTGCAGCGCCGCGATCGTGTCCTCCGCCAGCTCCCGCCGGGCGAGGCCGGAGCTTTCGGCGGAGCGCGTCATGAAGTGGCGCGCCAGCGCCGGCACGTCCTCGCGCCGCTCGCGCAGGGCGGGCATGCGCAGCGGCACGACGGAAAGCCGGTAGAACAGATCCTCGCGGAAGCGCCCGGCCGCGATCTCGGCCTGGAGGTCGCGGTTGGTGGTGGCGAGGACGCGCACATCCACCTTCACCCGCGTCGCGCCGCCAATGCGCTCGAAACCCTGCTCCTGCAGGGCGCGCACGATCTTGCCCTGGGTTTCCAGCGGCATGTCCGCCACCTCGTCCAGCAGCAGCGTGCCGCCATGGGCGCGCTCCAACACGCCGGCGCGGCGCGGCGCATCGCCGGATTGCTCAACGCCGAACAGCTCCTCCTCGATGCGGGAAGGGTTCAGCGTGGCGCAGTTCAGCGCGACGAAAGGCCCGTCGGCGCGGCGGGAGCGCGCGTGGAGCATCCGCGCCGCCACCTCCTTGCCCGAGCCGGCGGGACCGGAGATCAGCACGCGCGAATTGGTCGGCGCGATCTTGTCGATGGCGCCGCGCAGCTGGCCCATGGCGGCGGACCCACCGACCAGTTCCATCTCCGAGCCGGCGCGGAGGCGGAGGTCACTCACCTCACGCTTCAGCCGCGCTGCCTCGAGAGCGCGCTGCACCACCAGCAGCAGCCGGTCCGACTTGAAGGGTTTCTCGATGAAGTCGTAGGCGCCGTTCTGAATCGCCTGCACCGCCGTCTCGATCGTCCCATGGCCCGAGATCATGACGCAGGGGACCTGCGGCTCCTCCCGGTTCATCGCGTCAAGGATGCCAAGCCCGTCCAGGCGGGAATTGGCCAGCCAGATGTCGAGGATGACGAGCGAGGGCCGGCGCGAGCGGAAATGCGCCAGCGCCGTGTCGCTGTTATGCGCCTGCCGCGTCTCGTAGCCCTCGTCGGACAGGATTCCGTCGATGAGCGAGCGGATATCCGGCTCGTCATCCACGATCAGGATGTCATGCGCCATTCGCCGGCTCCATCATCCCAGGCTCCGTGATGCGGGAAGGCAGAAGCAACTCCGCACGCGCGCCCCTCCGCCCATCCGGGCCTGGCGGGGCGTCGCGCAAGGCGATGCGTCCACCATGGTCCTCCATGATCTTCTTCACGATGGCGAGCCCCAGACCCGTGCCTTTCGTCTTGTGCGTCACATAGGGTTCCGTCAAGCGCTCCCGCTCCTCCCCTTCCGGCAGCCCGATCCCGTCATCCTCCACCGAAAGGCACAGCATCCCCTGCGCCATTTCCAGCGCGACGCGGATGTGCCCCAAGGGCGAAGGCGGCGCGCCATCCTCCGATGCCTCGGCCTGGGCGCGCATGGCGATGGAGTCCGTCGCATTCTGCAACAGATTGGTGAGCGCTTGGTTGATCAGGCGGCGGTCGCACAGCACATGGACCTCCTGCGGCGGCAGCACCGTCTCGAAGGTGATCTCCGGCCGGGCGTTCTGCTGCAGCACCAGGGCCTCCCGTACCAGCCGCCCCATCTCCTCCTGCCGCATCACCGGCTGCGGCATGCGCGCGAAGGCCGAAAACTCGTCCACCATGCGTCCGATATCTCCCACTTGGCGGACGATGGTGTCGGTACAGGCCTTGAACGTATCCGGGTCGTCCTGGATCTGCTTGAGGTAGCGGCGCTTCAGCCGCTCTGCCGAAAGCTGGATGGGCGTGAGCGGGTTCTTGATCTCGTGCGCGATGCGGCGGGCGACATCGGCCCAGGCCGCCTGGCGCTGCGCCGCCAGCAGGGCGGAGATGTCGTCGAAGGTCAGGACGAATCCAGCCCCGTCCAGCTCGGGCGAAAGCCGGGCCAGCAGGGTGCGGCGCTCGCTCGGCGGGCCGATGCGGATTTCCTGGGTGCCGCCCTTCCCCGCGAGCAGCGGCGCGAATTCGGGCACGACCTCGGACATCGGGCGGCCGATCTCCCGCTCCAGGTCGAGGCCGAGAAGCTGCGAGGCGGAGCGGTTGGGCAGGTTCACCCGCTTGTCGGGGTCAAGCCCGACGATCCCTGCCGAAACGCCGCCCAGCACCGCCTCGGTGAAGTTCTGCCGCTCCTCGATCTGGCGATAGGCCTCCATCAGCTCGCTGCGCTGGGCGGCGAGCTGGTTGGTCATGCGGTTGAAGGCACGCGACAGGGAGCCGACCTCGTCATCCGTGTCTCCCTCCTCCACGCGCACGGACAGGTCGCCGCCGCGCACGCGCTCCGCCGCCGTGATGAGGCGGGAGATCGGGCGCGCCAGCTGGTTCGCGAGCAGGAGGCCGATCAGCACCGCCGCCAGCAGCACCAGAAGCGCGCCGATGGCGAAGATCATCACGAAGGTGATCTGCAGGCCTTCGCGGTTGCGGTCCAGCGCCTGATAGGCGGTCACCGCCGCCTCCGTGCGCTGCATATGCTCTAGCACGGAGGCATCCACCGGCCGGCCGATCATCATCATCAGCCCGGAGGAGGTGGTGAGCGCGATGACGGCGCGCACCCGCCCCTCCTCGTCGCCCGTCACCACCGCCACGCCGCCGCCCTGCGCCGTCTCGATCGCCCAAGGGGGCGGCGGCTGGAGGACGAAGTTCGCGCTCATGCCGGCGTGGGCGACGACGCGGCCCAGGATCGGCTCGAACACCACCGCCTCTGTGAGACCGCGTATGCCGGCCTGGGTCGCCACCACCCGCGCGAAGGCGAGGGACTGGTCGGGCAGCAGCACCGTTGCCCGGTTCAGGTCGTTCGCCATTGCCAGCGCGTCGGCGCGGATATTGTTCTGGTGCTCCTCCAGATAGGCGCGCGAGGCGGAAAGCGAGGCTTCCAGCGCCGTCCGCACCCGGTCGGAGAACCAGGCCTGGATGCCCAGGTTGAAGAACAGCGCCGCGAAGCCGCCGAGAAGCAGCGCCGGCACCACTGCGACGACCGAGAACAGCAGCACGAGCCGCGTGTGCAGTCGAGACCCGGCCGCGCCGCGCCGCCTTTCCACCCAGACCCGCACCAGCCGCCCGGCGAGCGAGGCCACCAGCAGCAGGATGATGGCCAGGTTGACGAGGACAATGCCGACGATCTGCCCCGGCCGCGTCGGGCCGAGGGGCGAACCGTCGGAGAGCAGCACGAAGGTGGCGATGCCCATGAACAGGGCGCCGATCGCCAGTCCGAGCGTGACCCCCCTGCCAAGCAGCATGTCCGCCGCGCGCCGCAGCAGCGGCACGCGGGGCTTCGCTGTCATGCGAGGCCCCGAACCACCGGCAATTCGAGGTCCTTCAGCTTCTTCCGCAGCGTGTTCCGGTTCAGCCCGAGCATCGCCGCAGCCTTGATCTGGTTGCCCCGCGTAGCGCTGAGCGCAAGGCGCAGCAGCGGCCGCTCCACCTCCGCGATCACCCGGTCATGCAGGTCGCGGATCGGCATCCCGTCCTTGTGCGCCGCCATGAAGCTCTTGAGGTGGCGCTCGACCGCCTGTTCTAGAGTCTCGGCCGCGCGGGGGGCGCCGGGCTCGGCGGGGGCCTCGGCCTCGGCCAGCTCGGCCGCGACCGCTTCCTCGCCGATCACCTCCTGCGAATACAGGGCGGCGAGGCGGCGCATCAAGTTCTCCAGCTCGCGGGCATTGCCGGGCCAGGCATGGCGCTTCAGCCGCTCCATCGCCTCGGGCGTGAGGCTCTTGGCGGGCAGGCCAGCAGCGCGGGCGCGCTCCAGGAAATGGCGGGCGAGGAGCGGGATGTCCTCCACCCGCTCGCGCAGCGGCGGCAGGCGGATGGGCACGACGTTCAGGCGGTAAAACAGATCCTCGCGGAACAATCCTGCGCGGATGGACGCACGCAGGTCGCGATGCGTGGCGGCGACGATGCGGACATTGGCCTTCACCGGCTGCCGGCCGCCGACCGTGGTGAACTCGCCCTCCTGAAGCACGCGCAATAGGCGGGTCTGCGCCTCCGGCGGCATGTCGCCGATCTCGTCCAGGAAGAGCGTGCCGCCGGCCGCCTGCTCGAAGCGGCCCACGCCGCGCGTCAGCGCGCCGGTGAAGGCGCCGCGCTCATGGCCGAACAGCTCGCTCTCGATCAGTTCGCGCGGGATGGCCGCCATGTTGATTGCGACGAAGGGTCCCTGCCGGCGCTTGCCGTAGTCGTGCAGCGCGCGGGCGACCAGCTCCTTGCCCGTGCCGCTCTCCCCCGTGACCATCACCGTCAGGTCCGCGGTCGTGAGGCGCGCAACGGTCCGGTAGATCTCCTGCATCGCCGGGGAGCGGCCGACCAGCGGCAGGCGGTCCGTGTCCGGTTCCTCCTCCGTCGCGGCGGCGCTGGCGGGCGAGGACAAGGCACGCTCCACCACGCTCAGCAGCTCCTTCAGGTCGAAGGGCTTGGGCAGGTATTCAAAGGCGCCGCGCTGGGCGGCCTTCACGGCCGTGGTGAAGGTGCTCTGCGCGCTCATCACCACCACGCGCAGATCGGGGCGCACGCGCTTCATCCGGGGCAGGAGGTCCAGCCCGTTCTCGTCGGGCATCACCACGTCGGTGACGACGAGGTCGCCCTCCCCGTCCTCCACCCAGCGCCAGAGCGTGGAAGCGGAGGAGGTGGCGCGCACGTGATACCCGGCGCGGCTCAGCGCCTGGGACAGCACGGTGCGAATGGCGCGGTCGTCGTCGGCGATCAGGACGGTGCGGCTGTCGGTCATGCGTCTTCCTCGTCCTCAGACACCGTCGCGCCGGCGGGGGCGCCGGGCAGGGAAAGCCGGAAGGTGGTGCGGCCCGGCCGGCTGTCGCACTCGATCAGCCCGCCATGGTTGCTCACCAGCTTGGCCACGAGGGCCAGGCCGAGCCCCTGGCCGGATTTCTTGCTGGTGACGAAGGGCTCGAACAGCGTGGCGCGCATCGGCTCCGGGATGCCCGGGCCGTTGTCGCGCACCATCACGGTGAGCGGCAGGTGGACGCGCTCGCTCGAACCCGGCACGGCGATGCGGACACCGTGGTGATAGGCGGTGATGAGCTGGATCTCGCCCTCTGCCGGATTCACCGCCTCGGCGGCGTTCTTCACAAGGTTCAGCAGGATCTGCACCAGCTGGTCCCTGTCGCCCCAGACGGCAGGAAGCGAAGGGTCGTATTCCTCCACGATGCGCAGATGCGCCGCGAAGCCCGACTGCGCCACGCGCTTCACGTGGTCCAGCACGGAATGGATGTTCACCGCGCGCGGCTCGATCGGCCGGTCGCCGAACATCTCCATCCGGTCCACCAGGTTGCGGATACGGTCCGTTTCCTCCTGGATCAGCTGGCACAGCTCGCGGTCGCCCTCGGCGGCGCCCTGCTCCAGCAGCTGCGCTGCGCCGCGGATGCCGGAAAGCGGGTTCTTCACCTCATGCGCCAGCATCGCCGCCATGGCGGTGGCGCCGCGCGCCGCGCCCAGGAAGTGCAGCTGCCGGTCCAGCATGGCGGCGGTGGAGCCGTCCTGCAGCGTCAGCACCACATGGCCCGGATGCTCGGCCAGCGGTGCGCCATGGGCGCTCACGCCCTGGCGGTGCAGCCGCGGGCTTTCCAGCGAAAGGTCATGGTCCGCGACGGGACTTTCCAGGCGCCGCACCTGCCCGAGCAGCGCGAAGAGCCGATTGTCCGGCGGCAGCAACTCGCCCAGCGCCATGCCTTGCAGGGTGGTCTGCGAGAGCTGGAAGAACTGCTCCGCGGCCGGGTTGGCGAGGCGGAACCGGTCCTCCGCATCGAGCACCACGGCAGGCAGCGGCAGGGCAGAGAGCACCGCTGCAGCCTCGGGCGGCGCGCTGGCGCGGGCACGGCGGGCCAGGGCCGCGACCTTGGCGATCACCCCCGGCCGGGCCTCGGCAGTCACGGGCATCAGGCCGCCTCGCGGAAGGAATCTCGCACGGCCTCGACGCCGCGCTCGATGAGGGGGCGGTAGAAGCCTTCCATCAGCGCCTCTGCCGCTTCCGGCGTCTCGACCGTGTTGACCCGCGCGCGGAACTCGGCGGAGCCGGGCAGCCCGCGCGAGTACCAGGCGATGTGCTTGCGCGCCATTCGCACCCCCGTCCCCGTCCCGTGATGGGCCAGCATGGCACGATAGTGGCGCAGCAGGGTATCGAGTTGCTCTTCCAGGGTCGGGTCGGGCAGCCTCTCCCCGGCCTGGAGGAAGCGGGCGACCTGGCGGGGGAACCAGGGGCGGCCATAGCAGCCGCGCCCGATCATCACGCCATCCGCGCCGGAGCGGCGCAGCGCCTCCGCCGCATCCTCCACCGAAACGATGTCGCCATTGGCGATCACCGGGATGGAGACGCCTTCCTTCACGCTGGCGATGAAGTCCCAGTTCGCCGTGCCGGTGTAGAGCTGCTGCCGCGTGCGGCCATGGATCGTCACCAGGCGGATGCCGCATTCCTGGGCAATTTTCGCCAGACGCGGGGCGTTCAGCGACTGGTGGTCCCAGCCCATCCGCATCTTCAGCGTCACCGGGACGGAGACCGCCTTCACGGTGGCTTCCAGGATAGCGGCGGCGCGCACCTCGTCGCGCATCAGGGCGGAGCCGGCGCTCTGGCCCACCGCCACCTTCTTCACCGGGCAGCCGAAATTGATGTCCACGATGGCCGCGCCGCGATCCACCACGAGGCGCGCGGCCTCGGCCATCACGGCCGGATCGCAGCCTGCAAGCTGGACGGAAGAAGGAGCGCCGAAGCCCTCAACCTCCGCCATCTTCAGGCTCTGGCGGTTCTCGCGGATCATCGCGGTGCTGGCGATCATCTCGCTCACGACGAGGCCGGTTCCCTCCTCCCGCGCCAGGCGGCGGAAGGGCAGGTCGGTGACGCCGGACATGGGCGCGAGGATCACGGGAGTCTCGATCCGCACCCCTGGGGCGAGGTCAATCGGACGCAGCGGATTGGCTGGGGTGGGGGTGCCCATCATTTGTGCACATCTACGCCGAACGCCGCGCCACGTCCACGGCGGCGCAAGGGCGCAGCCACCCTCCTGGCCAGGGAGGGTGAGGCGTTCTAAAGCCCGGCGCGATGCAGATCGCAGCCCTCCTCCTGGCGGCCGGCCAGGGCAGCCGTTTCGGCGCGCCGGAACCCAAGCAATACGCCCTGCTGGGCGGGCGCCCCGTGCTGCGCCGCGCGGCGGAAGCGCTGCTCGCCTCGGGCCATGTGCAGGTGCTGCAGCCGGTCTGCGCCGCGGGCGAGGAGGCGCGTGTCGCCGCCATGCTGGAGGGGCTGCCCCACCGCCCGCCCGTCACTGGCGGCGCGACCCGGCAGGAGAGCGTGCGGCGCGGGCTGGAGGCGCTGGAGGCCTCGCCGCCCGACCTCGTCCTGGTGCATGACGCGGCGCGGCCGGTGGTCCCGCCCGGCACGGTCGCCGCGCTCGTGGCGGCGCTGGAGCAGCATCCGGGCGCCATCCCCGCCCAGCCGGTCAGCGACACGCTGAAGCGCGGCGTCGAGGGATGCGTGGGAGAGACGGTGCCGCGTGCCGGATTGTTCCGCGCCCAGACCCCGCAAGGCTTCCGCTTCGCTCCCTTGCTCGCCGCCCATCGCGCGGCGGAAGGCGAGGCGACGGACGACGCGCAGCTGCTGGAGTGGGCCGGGGAGACGGTGGCGCTGGTGCCCGGCCATGAGGCGAACGTGAAGATCACCTTTCCCGAGGATTTGCGGCGCGTGGAGGCGCAGATGACCCCTTCCCTGCTGCCCCGCATGGGGCTGGGCTATGACGTGCACCGCCTGGTGGCGGGACGGCCGCTGATCCTGTGCGGCATCACCGTTCCACACGAACTCGGCCTCGATGGGCATTCCGACGCGGATGTTGGCATCCACGCGCTCTGCGACGCCATCTATGGTGCCCTGGCGGAAGGCGATATCGGCCGGCACTTCCCGCCTTCCGAAGCGCAATGGAAGGACGCGGACAGCGCCCGCTTCCTGCGCCACGCCGCCGGGCGCATCGCGGCGCGCGGCGGGATGCTCGTGAATGCCGACGTGACCCTGATCTGCGAGCGGCCGAAGATCACGCCGCATGCCCCGGCGATGATCGCCCGCCTCGCCGAACTCCTGGGCGTGGAGGAAGGCCGCATCGGCGTGAAGGCCACGACGAGTGAGAGGCTGGGCTTCACCGGCCGCGGCGAGGGTATCGCGGCGCAGGCGGCGGTCAGCCTGCTCGTCCCCGCCTGACGCCTAAAAAAGGGCCGCCCCAGCGGAAGCAGGGCGGCCCAAGGCAAGGTTGAGGAAGGCAAAGCTGTCAGAACGTTCATGTGACGCTCCGACTGCCGCCAGATGGGGGCGGCCGGGCGATGTTCAATACCTTTGATGGAAAGGTCCGGATCTTCACCGGGCTTTGTTCTCCCCCTCGCCGCGCGATATCCTCCCCCTAATACGCAGGAGGAACTCATGGCCCGACATGACGCCGCCATCATCGGCTGGGCGCATAGCCGCTTCGGAAAGCTGGAGGACGCGCCGGACGCGGAGGCGCTGATCGGCCTCGTCGCACGCCAGGCCATCGAGGATGCGGGCATCGCGCCCGAGGATGTGGACGCCGTCTTCCTCGGCACCTTCAACGGCGGGTTCCAGCCGCAGGACTTCCCCTCCTCGCTGGTCTTCCAGGCCGTGCCGGAGCTGCGCTTCAAGCCCGCCACCCGCTTCGAGAATGCCTGCGCGACCGGCAGCGCCGCCATCCATGGCGCGCTCGACTTCCTGGGCGCGAAGCGCGGCCGGATCACCCTGGTCGTCGGAGTGGAGAAGATGACTGCCACCCCTGGTCAGCGCGTGGGCGAGATCCTGCTCAGCGCCTCCTACCTGAAGGGCGAGGCGGGGATCGAAGCGGGCTTCGCCGGCGTCTTCGCCCGTATCGCCGAGGCGTATTTCCAGCGGCACGGCGACCAGTCCGATGCGCTGGCCGCCATCGCGGC
Source organism: Sabulicella rubraurantiaca (assembly GCF_017355885.1). Classification (GTDB taxonomy): domain Bacteria; phylum Pseudomonadota; class Alphaproteobacteria; order Acetobacterales; family Acetobacteraceae; genus Roseococcus; species Roseococcus rubraurantiacus. The sequence goes on along the minus strand of NZ_JAFEUU010000007.1, from coordinate 138,295 downwards.
GAAGAACCACAAGAACGGCGTGGACAACCCCTTCGCGCAGATGCGCAAGGATCTCGGCTACGAATTCTGCCGCGCGGAGAGCGAGAAGAATCCCTTCGTCGCCCGCCCGCTGAAGCGCACCGACTGCTCGCTGGTCAGCGACGGGGCGGCGGCGCTGGTGATCGCGGAAGGCGACGTGGCCGCCACCGCCCGTCGCGCGGTGAAGTTCCGCGCCACCGCGCAGGTGAACGACTTCCTGCCCATCGCCCGGCGCGACATCGTTCGCTTCGAGGGAGCACGCGAGGCCTGGGGCCGGGCGCTCGAGGATGCAGATCTGTCGTTGAAGGACCTGTCCTTCGCCGAGGTGCATGACTGCTTCACCATCGCCGAACTCATCGAATACGAGGCGATGGGCCTCGTCCCCGAAGGCCAGGGCGCCAAGGCGGCACTGGAGGGCTGGACGCAGCGCGACGGACGCCTACCGGTCAACCGCTCGGGCGGGCTGAAGGCCAAAGGCCACCCGATCGGCGCCACCGGCGTGTCCATGCACGTGCTCTCGGCCATGCAGCTGTGCGGCGAGGCGGGCGACATGCAGCTGCCCAAGGCCGAGGTGGCGGGCGTGTTCAACATGGGCGGCGCCGCCGTGGCCAATTACGTGAGCATCCTCGAAAGGGGCTGATTCCATGAACGTGCTCCACCGGCCGGCAGCGCTCGACACGTCTCGCTACATGTCGGGCTTCGGCAATGGCTTCGAGACCGAAGCCCTGCCGGGCGCCCTGCCGGTGGGCCACAACTCGCCGCAGCGCTGCGCCTACGGCCTCTATGCCGAGCAGCTCTCCGGCTCGCCCTTCACCGCGCCGCGCGCCTCCAACGAGCGCTCCTGGCTCTACCGCATCCGGCCGACCATCGCGCATTGGGGCACGATGCGCCCGGCCCATGCCGGGTTCTGGCGCTCCGCCCCCTCCGGCGAGGGCGCGGACGTGCCGCCCGCCCCGATGCGCTGGGCGCCGGTGCCGGTGCCTGAGGGCGCGGCCACCTTCCTCCAGGGCATCCACACCGTCACCACCGCGGGCGATGCGGGCGCGATGGCGGGGATGGCGGCCTCGCTCTGGCTCTGCAACCGCAGCATGGAGGACGAGGTCTTCTGGAACGCGGATGCCGAGATGCTGCTGGTGCCGCAGCAGGGCGCGCTGCTGCTGCGTACCGAGTTCGGTCGCATCGAGATCGCGCCCGGCGAGATCGCGGTGATCCCGCGTGGGGTGAAGTTCGCGGTGGACGTGGAAGGTCCCTCCCGCGGCTATCTTTGCGAGAATTACGGCGGTGCCTTCACCCTGCCCGAGCGCGGGCCGATCGGCGCCAATTGCCTCGCCAATCCGCGCGACTTCCTGTCCCCCGTCGCGCATTACGAGGACCGGGAGGCGCCACACCGCCTGGTGGTCAAATGGGGCGGCCGGCTCTGGGAGACGGAGATCGGCTGGAGCCCGCTCGACGTCGTGGCGTGGCATGGCAACTACGCGCCCTACAAGTACGATTTGCGCCGCTACTCGCCGGTCGGGCCACTGCTCTTCGACCACGCGGATCCGAGCATCTTCACCGTGCTCACCGCGCCCTCCGAGACGCCGGGCACGGCCAATATCGACTTCGTGATCTTCCCCGATCGCTGGATGGTGGCGGAGAACACCTTCCGCCCACCCTGGTATCACATGAACGTGATGAGCGAGTTCATGGGGCTGATCTACGGCCAGTACGACGCCAAGCCCGAAGGCTTCAAGCCGGGCGGTATCTCGCTGCACAACCAAATGCTGCCGCATGGCCCCGACGTGGATGCCTTCGAGGGGGCAAGCCGCGCCGAGCTCAAGCCGCACAAGCTGGAAGGCACCATGGCCTTCATGTTCGAGACACGCTTCCCGCAGCGCGTGACGGACTGGGCCGCCGGCCTGCCCCAGCGCGAGCGCAGCTACGAGCATTACGGCAGCGCGCTGCGCCGCCACTTCGACCCCACCCGCTGGGAACCCTGATGGACCAGACCCACGATCCCTCCCTCCGCTCCTGGGTGGAGGGAGCGGATAGCCACGCCGATTTCCCGATCCAGAACCTGCCGCTGGGCGTGTTCTCGCCGCCAAGCGGCGGGCCACGCGCGGGCGTGGCGATCGGCGACTTCATCCTGGACCTGGGCGCCGCAGGGCTGGACGTGCCGGTGCCGCTGAACGACTTCCTGGCGCAAGGCGCTGCGGCGCGGCGGGCGTTGCGCGCGCGCGTCTCCGCCCTGCTGGCTTCGGGTGCCGCGCCCCGCCCCGAATGGCTGCACCGCCAGGCGGATTGCCGGATGCACCTGCCGGCACGCATCGGCGACTACACGGATTTTTATGTCGGCATCCATCACGCCGTCGCGGCGGGGCGGCTGTTCCGGCCCGACAACCCGCTCCTGCCCAACTACAAGCACATCCCTGTGGGGTATCACGGGCGCGCCTCCAGCGTCGTGCCCTCCGGCATCGCGATCCGGCGTCCCAGCGGACAGCGCGCCCGTCCGGAGGGGCCGAGCTTTGGCCCCGCCGAAAGGCTGGACTTCGAGCTGGAGCTCGGCTTGTGGGTCGGCCGCGGCAACGAAATGGGCGAGCCCATCCCCATTGCCCGCGCCGCCGAGCACATTGCCGGCTACTGCCTGCTGAACGACTGGTCGGCGCGCGACATCCAGGCCTGGGAGTACCAGCCCCTCGGTCCCTTCCTGGGCAAGAGCTTCGGCACCACGATCAGCCCCTGGATCATTACGCCGGAGGCGCTGGAACCCTTCCGCATCCCACAGGACCCGCGCGAGCCGGGCGACCCGAAGCCCCTGCCCTATCTGTGGGACGAGGCGGACCAGAGCAGCGGCGCGCTGGCGCTGGAACTGGAAGCCTTCTTGGTGACACCCAGCCTGCGCGAGAAGGGCCTGCCCCCGCACCGCATCACCCTCAGCCACGGGCGGCACCTCTACTGGACCCCGGCGCAGATGGTGGCGCATCACAGCAGCAATGGCTGCAACCTCCAGCCTGGAGACCTCATCGGCACCGGCACGGTCAGCGGTCCGGATCGCTCCGGCTATGCCTCGTTGCTGGAAGTGACCTCGGGCGGGCGCGAACCGCTCACCCTGGCCAGCGGTGAGACGCGAACCTTCCTCCAGGATGGGGACGAGATCGTGCTCGCCGCCCGCGCCCGGCGGGAGGGGACCGTTTCCATCGGCTTCGGCCCCTGCGTCGGAAGGGTTACGCCGGCTCCGGCGTGAGGCGTGGCTTGCCGTCGAGGAAGCCGTCGCGGCCCTCCTCCACGGCGTGGCAGGCCACCAACGTCTCCGGCGTGCCGCGGGCCGGGATCATCGCCGGAACCTCGATGCGGCAGCGCTCATTGGCCAGCGGGCAGCGCGGGTGGAAGGGGCAGCCGGGCGGCGGGGTGATAGGCGAAGGGACCTCGCCGCCGACCGGGATGCGGGTGCGCCCAGTCATCTCCAGGTCCGGGATCGCCTCCATCAGCGCGCGCGTGTAGGGCTGGCGCGGCGTGTGGAACAGCGTCTCGGAAGGTGCGAGTTCCACCAGCTTGCCGAGATACATCACCCCCACCCGGTCGCTCACCTGCCGCACCACGGCGAGGTTGTGCGAGATGAACAGGTAGGTGAGGCCCAGCCGCTTCTGCAGCTCCAGCATCAGGTTCAGGATCTGCGCCTGCACCGACACGTCGAGGGCGGAAGTCGGCTCGTCGCAGACCAGGAACTCGGGGTTGGAGGAGAGAGCGCGGGCGATGGAGATGCGCTGGCGCTGCCCGCCCGAGAATTCATGCGGGAATTTCTGGCCATCCAGCGGCGAGAGACCGACCTGCGTCAGCAGCTCCCCCACCCGCTCCAGCTGCTTCCGCCGGTCCCTGATGAGGCCGAAGGCGCGGATCGGCTCGGCGATGATATCGGACACGCGCCAGCGCGGGTTCAGGCTGGCATAGGGGTCCTGGAAGATCATCTGCATGCGCTGGCGCTTGGACGCGTCAGCCCGCGCCTCCGCCAGGGGCATGCCGTCGAAGAACACCTCGCCGCGCGTCGGCTGGTAGAGCCCCACCACCAGCCGCGCCACAGTGGACTTGCCACAGCCGGACTCGCCGACGAGGGAGAGCGTCGTCCCCTTGGGCACCTGGAAGGACACCCCGTCCACGGCGCGCAGGATGCGCTTGTCCTCGCGCGCGATGACGCGCTGGAGCAGCGGGCGGGACACATCGAAATGCCGCGCGGCGTCGCGCAGCTCCAGCATGATCGGCTCAGGCAAGGCCGGACTCCTGAAGTCGGTGCGCCTCCTCGGGCGCGTAGAGCCAGCAGGCGGCGCGGTTCGCCTTGGCCGGCATCAGCTCGGGCCGCTCGACGCGGCAGCGATCGAAGACGAAGGGGCAGCGCGGGTTGTAGGGGCAGCCCGGCGGGATGGCGGAAAGCCGCGGCATCGCGCCCTCGATGGCCTGAAGCCGCTCGACTCGGTGGGAAATGGGCGGGATGGAGCCCATGAGGCCGGCGCTGTAGGGGTGGGCGGCGTTCTTCACCACCTCCCGCACCGCGCCGATCTCGATGATGCGGCCCGCATACATCACCGCCACGCGGTCCGCCGTCTCGGCGATCACGCCCATGTCGTGGGTGACGAGCATCATCGCCGTCCCCTTCTCCCGCGCCAGGTTCTTCAGCAGCGCGATGACCTGGGCCTGGATGGAGACGTCGAGCGCCGTGGTCGGCTCATCCGCCACCACCAGCTTGGGCTCGGCGCAGAGGGCGAGCGCGATGACCACGCGCTGGCGCATGCCGCCGGAGAACTCGTGCGGGTAGGAATCCACGCGCTGCGCGGCGGCGGGGATGCCCACCAGCTCCAGCCATTCCACCGCCCGCTTCTTGGCCTCGGCCGGGCCGATGGGCAGGTGGGTGGTCATGGTCTCGGCCAGCTGGTCGCCCACCGTGTAGAGCGGGTTCAGCGTGGTCAGCGGGTCCTGGAAGATGGCGCCGATCTGTCGGCCGCGGATGCGCCGCAGCTCCTCATAGGGGAGGTTGTCGATGCGCCGCCCCTCCAGCCGGACCTGCCCGCCCGCGATTCGGCCCGGCGGCTCCAGCAGGCCGATGATGGCGGCGCCGGTCATGGACTTGCCGGCGCCGGACTCGCCGACGACGCCCAACACCTCGCCGGGCGCGATCTCGAAGGACACGTCGTCGAGGGCGACGAGGGTGCCGCGGCGCGTGGGGAACTCCACGCGCAGGTTCTGGACCTGAAGAAGGGACATCTCAGCGAAGCTTCGGGTTGAGGGCGTCGCGCAGCCAGTCACCGAGCAGGTTGACCGACAGCACCATCAGGATCAGCGCGACACCGGGAAAGATGGTGATCCACCACTCGCCGGAAAAGAGGAAATCATTGCCGATGCGGATGAGGGTCCCCAGCGAGGGCTGGGTCGGCGGCACGCCGACGCCTAGGAAGGACAAGGTCGCCTCGGCCAGGATGGCAAAGCCGAGGTTGAGCGTCGCGATCACCAGCACGGGCGACATGACATTGGGCAGCACGTGGGAGCGCATGATGGCGAGGGGGCGCAGCCCGATCACCCGCGCGGCCTGCACGTATTCCTTGTTGCGCTCCACCAGGGTCGAGCCGCGCACGGTGCGGGCGAATTGCGGCCAGTTGGAGATGCCGATGGCGAAGATCACGACGAAGAGCGCGATCTGGTCGTGCACCTCGCGCGGGAGGGCGGCGCGGACGACGCCATCCACCAGCAGCGCGACGAGGATGGAGGGGAAGGTGAGCTGGATGTCGGCAATGCGCATCAGCACCGCATCCGTCCGCCCGCCCAGGTAGCCGGCCAGCAGGCCGAGCACGACGCCCAGCGTGGTGGAGAAGATCACCGCGCAGAACCCGACCAGCAGGGAGACGCGCGCCCCGTACATGATGGCGGAGAGCATGTCCCGCCCCTGGTCGTCCGTGCCAAGCGGATAGGTCGCATCGCCCTCCTCACCCCATGCGGGGGGCTTGAAGGCGTCCATGAGCTGCAACGATGCGAGGTCGAAGGGATTGTGCGGCGCCAGCACCGGCGCCAGCACCGCGCCGGCGATGCAGATGAACGCCACCAGGGCCGAGATCATCGTGACCGGCGAGCGGGTGAAGGACCACCACAGGTCCGAATCGAAGAACGCCTTCATCTCAGTGGCCCCGGCCCCGTCCGATGCGTAGCCTGGGATCCACGGCGTAGTAGAGCAGGTCAACGATCAGGTTGATGGAAACGAAGACGGCCGCGATCATCATCAGATAGGCCGCCATGACGGGAATATCCGCGGCGCCCACGCTCTGGATGAAGAGCAGCCCCATGCCCGGCCACTGGAACACCGTCTCGGTGACGATGGCGAAGGCGATGATGGCCCCCAGCTGCAGGCCGGCGATGGTGATGACCGGCACCAGCGTGTTCTTCAGCGCATGGCCGAAATGCACCGCCCGGTTGGGCAGGCCGCGGGCGCGGGCGAATTTGATGTAGTCGGTCCGGAGCACTTCCATCATCTCGGAGCGGACGAGGCGCATGATGAGGGTGAGCTGGAACAGGCCGAGGGTAATGGCCGGCAGGATCAACGCCTTGATCCCGGACCAAGTGAGCAGCCCTGTGCTCCACCACCCCAGCCGCACCACGTCGCCGCGCCCGAAGGAGGGCAGCCAGCCGAGCCAGACCGAGAAGACGAGGATGAGCAGGATGCCGATCAGGAAGGTCGGCAGCGACACGCCGATGAGGGAGAAGGTCAGGAAGATGCGGCTCAGCCAGGAATTGCGGTAGAGGCCAGTGTAGACCCCCATCGGCACGCCCACCGCCATGGCGATGATCGCGGCGCAGAGCGCGAGTTCCAGCGTGGCCGGGGCACGCTCCGCGATCAGTTCCGCGACGGGGCGGGAAAGGCGGTAAGACAGGCCAAACTCGCCCTGGATCGCGTTGCCCAGGAAGGTGAGGAACTGGACGAAGAAAGGCTTGTCCAGCCCCAGCTCCTGCACCAGCGCCTGGCGCTGCGCCTCGGTGAAGTCCTGCCCCAGCATGATCGCCACCGGGTCGCCCACATAGGCGAACATGGCGAAGGAGATGAAGGACACGACCAGCATGACGGGCAGCGCCTGGAGCAGGCGCGAGACGATGAAGGAGAACATCGAGTTCCTTAGTTGACCGTGGTCCAGCGGAAATAGGGCTGGTTGTTCGCCATGTGCGGCATGGAAATGTTGGAGCGCATCGCCCAGGGGATCATCTGGTGGTGCACCGGGATATGCGGCACGTCCTCCCGGTACAGGCGCAGCGCGTCACGGATCGCCGCCTGCCGCGCCTCGCCCGTCTCGGTCTTCATGCGCTGGACCAGCACGTCCATCTGGGGGTTGCTGTAGCGGCCAAAGTTCCAGATGCCATCGCCCTGCGCACCGTTGCGGGTCGCCAGCAGGGACTGGAAGGAATACAGCGCATCCAGCGTCGGCACGCCCCAGCCCAGCATGTAGATGCTGCTGTCGTCGCGCTGGATCTTCGCGAAGAAGGGCGCCAGCGGCATCGCGTTCAGCCGCGTCCGCACCCCCACCCGCGTCCACATCGCCGCGATGGCCTGGCAGATCTGCTCGTCGTTGATGTAGCGGTTGTTGGAGCAGTCGAGCGTGATCTCGAACCCGTTCGGATAGCCAGCCTCGGCCAGCTGGGCGCGGGCGCGGGCCTGGTCGTAGGGAAGGCGCACATCCTCCTCGCGCACGTAGCCGTTCACCTGCTCGGGGAAGAGGGTGCCGGTGACGACGCTCTGGCCGCGCATGGTGGTGCGGTGGATCGCCTGGATGTCGATGGCCTGATAGAGGGCGCGGCGCACCCGCACGTCGCGCAGCGGGTTGCGGCCACGCACATCGCTGTACAGCAGCTCGTCCCGGCCGACGTCCATGGCGATGAACAGGGTGCGGACCTCGGGGCCTTCCAGCACGCGGGTGTTGCCGGCCTGGCGCAGCCGGTTCAAATCCTGCAGGGGCGGGTCCATCACGAAGTCGATCTCGCCCGACAGAAGCGCCGCGACGCGCGTGGCGTCGGAGGCGATGGGGCGGAACACCACCTCGGTCACGTTGCCGTTGTTCGACGCGTCGGCCCAGCCCCACCAGTCATTGTTGCGGACCAGCACGGTACGGACATCCGGCTCCCGCGACTGGAGGCGATAGGCGCCGGTTCCGTTGGTGTTGCGGACCGTGTGCATCTCCTCCCGCTGGCGGGTGTTCTGCGGGCGGGTCGCGTTGTGCCGCTCGGACCAGGACCTCGACATCATGTAGACGCTGGCGAGCTTGTTGGGCAGGATCGGGTCCGGCGCCTTGGTCACGATGTCCACCGTGTGGCGGTCCACCGCCTCGGCATGGTCGATCGTGTCCACGAAGATGCCGAAATTGCTGGTGGGCTGCAGGGAACGGGTGATGCTGAACACCACGTCGTCGGCGGTGAAATCCTCGCCCTCGTGGAACTTCACGCCCTGCCTCAACATGAAGCGCCAGCGCGTCGGCTCCACCTGGCTCCAGGACAGGGCGAGGCCCGGCTCGAGCCCAAGCCGCTGGTTGCGGGCGATCAGCGCGTCATAGATCTGCTGCAGCACCATGGTGACGGTGCCCACGTTCTGGCTGTGCGGGTCCATCGTGTTCGGATCGCCGCTCGCGGCCCAGCGCACCGTGCGCGCCTCCGCGGCGCCGGCAACGGCAAGGAGCGCCGCCGCGACGAGGAACAGGCGTCGGATCATCCGCTTTCTCCAGAAGGCCTCCCCGTGGGCCGTGGGCCCAGGGATTCCCCGCTATAGGCCCGGCTCGGCCGTGTTGGAAGCCCAATCCTTGAGCAGGGTATAGCCCAGCGCCAGCGCCACTGGGCCGAGGAACAATCCCAGGAATCCGAAGGCGAAGACCCCGCCCAGCGCTCCGAGAATGGTCAGCAGCAGCGGCAGGTCGGCGCCGCGGGCGATCAGCCAGGGCCGGATCACATTGTCCACGGAGGAAATGCCGAGCGCCCCATACAGCGCCAGGAAGATGCCCCATCCGGTCGAGCCCGTGGCGAAGAGCCAGATGGCGGCGGGGATCCAGACCAGTGGCGCGCCCACGGGCAGGATGGAGATGCATGCCGCGATCACCCCCAGCAGCACCGGGTTCGGCACCCCCGAGATCCAGAGCCCGATCGCCGTCATGAAGCCCTGGGCCAGCGCGGTGCCGAGCAGCCCATAGACCACCCCCCGCGTGACATTGGCGGTGAGCAGCCAGAGCCGGTCCGCCCGCTCCCCCGCGAGGCGCCGCAGCACGGCCAAGGCCCGCGCCGCGATGGCAGGCCCGTCCCGATAGAAGAAGAAGGTGAGGATGATGGCGATCACCACCTCCGCTACCCCGGACAGCACGGCCAGCAGCACGGACAGGGCGCTCTGCGCGATGGCGCCCGCATAGGGCTCAAGGGTCGAAAGCATCCCCCCCATGTCGCCGACGAAGCCTCGCGCCCATTCGGCAAGCGAGGCGCCCACGAAGGGGATGGCCACCAGGAAGGGGGACAGGTCAGGCGGCCCTTCGATCAGCAGCCGCTCGATCCAGCGTCGGATGCCCTCGATCTCCTCGCCGCGCACCGGGGCGGCGAGCAGGATCGGCACGGCGATGAGCAGGAACTCCGCGATCACCATGACGAGCGCGGCGGCAGTGGGCCGCAGCCGGGCCTGGTCGGTGAGGAAGCGGTACGCTGGCCAGGTGACGAAGGCCAGGATCACCGCCCAAAGCAGGGCGGAGATGAAGGGTCGGAGGACAAGGAAGCACGCCGCGGTCAGCGCCGCAGCCGCCGCCAGCCCGATGATCCGTGCGATCAGCTCGTCCCGCATCCCTTCCCTTTGCCGCAAGCCGCCCCCTTCGGATAGAGTGTCCTGCCGTGAACATCCTGGCCCCACCACCCCCCCGCCTGTCCATCGAGGTCGTCTTCGACTTCGTCTGCCCCTGGTGCCACCTGGGCATCGCGCGGCTGCTGCGGGTGCTGGCGGCCCGCCCCGACCTCCAGGCCGAGCTTCTGTGGCGGCCCTTCCTCCTCAATCCGGACATCGCCCCGGGCGGCACGCCCCGTCAGGACTGGCTGACCCGCAAGTTCGGCGGAGAGGAACGGGCGCGGCGCCTCCACGGCGCCATTGCCGAGCTGGGCGCGGCGGAGGGCATCCCCTTCCGATTCGATCTGCAGCGCCGTGTCCCCTCCTCGCTCGACGCGCACCGGCTCCTGCGCTGGGCGGGGCGGCACGTGCCGGCTGCCTCGCTCGTCTCCGCGATCTTCCGCGCCTATTTCGCCGAGGGGCGCGACATCGGCCAAGCCGAGACGCTGGTCGCCCTCGCCGCCGCGGAAGGGCTGGATGCGGAGGAGACGCGCAGCTTCCTCGCCGGGCAGGGCGAGACGGAATGGGTCCACCTGGAAAATCTCCGGGCGCACCGCCTGGGCATCAACGGCGTGCCCTGCTTCCTGGTGGATGGCGTCCACGCCATCGCCGGCGCGCAGGAACCGGAGGTGCTGGAAAGGCTGATCGAGGTCGCCCTGGCGTCCTGAGGGCTTGCCCCTCGGGGCCAGTGGCGGAATTCTCGGGTTCCGCGCCCCGGTCCTGTGTCCCGGGGCGGACCTTCGCTTCCGAGGAAACGCCATGACCCGCAAGAGCCCCGCCGATCTGCGCTCCGCCCGCTGGTTCGGCCCGGCCGATCTCCGCTCCTTCGGCCACCGCTCCCGCGCCATGCAGATGGGCTACGCGCCGGAGGAGTGGCAGGGCCGCCCGGTCATCGCCATCGTCAACACCTGGTCCGACCTCCAGCCCTGCCATTCCCACTTCAAGACGCGGGTGGAGGATGTGAAGCGCGGCATCCTGATGGCGGGCGGCTTCCCGGTGGAGCTCCCGGCGCTCTCCGTCTCCGAGAGCTTCGTGAAGCCCACCACCATGCTCTACCGCAACATGCTGGCGATGGAGACGGAGGAGCTGCTGCGCTCCCACCCCGTGGACGGGGCGGTGCTGATGGGCGGCTGCGACAAGACCACGCCCGGGCTGCTGCTGGGCGCCACCTCCATGGACATTCCGGCCATCTATGTTCCGGCCGGGCCGATGCTGCGCGGCAACTTCCAGGGCAAGACGCTCGGCTCCGGCAGCGATTCCTGGAAATACTGGGATGAACTGCGCGCCGGCACCATCACGCAGGAGGATTGGCTGGGGGTGGAGGCGGGCATTGCCCGCTCGCCCGGCACCTGCATGACCATGGGCACGGCCAGCACCATGACCGCCATCGCCGAGGCGGTGGGGTGGGTGCTGCCCGGCGGCTCCTCCATCCCCGCCCCGGATGCCGGGCATATCCGCATGTGCTCGGAAAGCGGCCGCCGCGCCGTGGAGATGGTGTGGGAGGATCTGCGCCCTTCGCGCTTCCAGACCCGCACCGCCTTCCTGAACGCCATCGCCGTCGCCATGGCGATGGGCTGTTCCACCAACGCGATCATCCATCTCATCGCCATGGCCCGCCGCGCGGGACAGGAGATCGGCCTCGACGATTTCGAGGCGGCAAGCCGCTGTGTGCCGGTGATCGGCAATGTCCGCCCCTCCGGCACCTCCTACCTGATGGAGGATTTCTTCTATGCCGGCGGGATCCGCGCCCTGATGGACCGGATCAAGGACCACCTGGACCTGTCCTGCCTGACGGTGAACGGCCGCACCCTGGGCGAGAACATCGCCGGCGCGCGCTGCTTCAACGACGACGTGATCCGCACGGTGGAGAACCCGATCTACGGCGAGGGCTCGCTGGCGGTGCTGAAGGGCAACCTCGCCCCCGATGGCTGCGTCATCAAGCCCGCCGCCATGGACCAGCGATTCCTCAAGCATCGCGGCCCGGCGGTGGTGTTCGACGACTACCCCTCCATGAAGAAGGCGGTGGAAGACGAATCCTGGGACGTGACGCCCGACCACGTCATGGTGCTGCGCAACGCGGGCCCGCTCGGCGGGCCGGGCATGCCGGAATGGGGGATGCTGCCCATGCCCAAGGCGCTGCTGAAGCAGGGCCACCGCGACATGCTGAGGATCAGCGACGCGCGCATGTCCGGCACCTCCTATGGCGCCTGTGTGCTGCACGTCGCGCCGGAAAGCTTCGTCGGCGGGCCGCTGGCCCTGCTGCGCAACGGCGACATCGTCTCCCTCGACGTGGATGCCCGCCGCATCGACATCGAGGTGAGCGCCGAGGAGCTGGAGGCGCGCCGCGCCGCCTGGACCCCGCCCGAGCGGCGCTACGAGCGCGGCTATGGCTACATGTTCAGCCGCCACATCCAGCAGGCCAATCTGGGCTGCGACTTCGACTTCCTCCGCAGCGATTTCGGCGCCCCGGTCGCCGAACCCGCCATCTATTGAGGGACGCGCCATGCCGCTATCCGACGAGACCCGCGCGAAGCTGAAGCGCGTCAGCACGGCCACCCTGGCGACCGCCCTGTTCAAGCGCGGCTTCCGCCAGCAGATGATCCAGGATGTCCACCCCCTGCACCCGCCAGGCGGGGACTCCATGGTCGGCGAGGCCTTCACCCTGCGCTACATCCCGGCGCGCGAGGACCTCAACACGCTGGAGGCGTTCAAGGACCCCGAGCACCCGCAGCGCAAGGGGGTGGAAACCTGCCCGCCCGGCCACGTGATGGTGATGGACAGCCGCAAGGATGCGCGCGCCGCCTCGGCCGGGGGTATATTGGTGGCGCGGCTGATGGCTCGCGGCGTGGCCGGCGTCGTCACCGATGGCGGGTTCCGCGACAGCGTGGAGATCGCGGCGCTGGGCATCCCGGCCTATCACCACCGCCCCTCCGCTCCCACTAACCTAACGCTGAACCACGCCATCGCCCTGAACGAGCCCATCGCCTGCGGCGACGCGCCGGTCTTTCCCGGCGACGTGCTGGTGGGCGACGGGGATGGGGTGATCGTCATTCCCGCCCACCTCGCCGACGAGATCGCGGCCGAAGCGACGGAGATGACGGCCTACGAGGATTTCGTCACCGAGCGCGTGAAGGACGGGCACAGCATCCGCGGCCTCTACCCCGCGACCGACCCGCGCAACCTGGAGATCTTCGCCGCATGGCGGAAGGAGAAGGGCCGCTAGATGCCGGGCGGGCGCTGGAGCGAGGTCGTCCGCTATCCCGACCCGGCGATCGAGATCGTCCACCCCTCCTTCGCCCGCTACCGCCTGAACGCCGCGCATGTGGAGGTGCTGGCCACGGGCTTCCGCTGGGCCGAGGGTCCGGTGTGGTTCGGCGACCAGCGCTGCCTGTTCTTCTCCGACATCCCCAACAACGCCATCCTGCGCTGGAGCGAGGAAACCGGTCTGGCCACGGAGTTCCGCAAGCCGTCGAACAACGCCAACGGCCACACGCGGGACCGCCAGGGCCGCCTCGTTTCCTGCGAGCACGGGAGCCGCAGCGTCACCCGCACCGAGCATGACGGGCGCATCAGCACCGTGGCGAGCCACTTCGAGGGAAAGCGGCTGAACTCCCCCAACGATCTGGTCGTGAAGTCCGACGACAGCATCTGGTTCACCGACCCGCCCTTCGGCATCCTCGGCTTCTATGAGGGCGAGCGCGCGCCACGCGAACTGCCGACCGATGTCTACCGCATCGACGGCGTGACGGGCGCGGCGACGCGGGTGGCAAGCGGCATCCAGCGGCCCAACGGCCTCGCCTTCTCGCCCGACGAGCGCATCCTCTACATCGTAGAGTCGGGTTCGGAACCCCGGACGATCCGTGCCTTCGGCGTGTCGCAGGATGGGCGCAGCCTCGACGGAGGCCGCCTCTTCTATCGCTGCGCGCCGGGCGAGACGCCGGACGGATTCCGCGTGGATCTGGACGGCAATCTGTGGTGCGGCTGGGGCATGGGCGAAGGGCTGGACGGCGTCTGCGTCTTCAATCCGGAGGGGGAGGTGATCGGCCGCATCCACCTGCCCATCCGCTGCGCCAACCTCGCCTTCGGCGGGCGGCACCGCAACCGCCTCTTCATGACCTGCGGGACGATGCTGATGTCGCTCTACACCGCAGCGCAGGGCGCGACCTGGCCCGACGCGCCCGTCACCAGAGGCGAAACGCATCCGTGATCCGGCGGGCGGAGCCATCCGCCGCCACCAGGATCACGTCGAAGCGCACGCCCTGCGCGCCATGGCCGGGGTGATGCGCCATCCAGGCCTCGGCTGCGGCCATGAGCCGCGCCTGCTGCCGAGTAGTCAGGGCGAAGGCCGCCTCCCGCCAGGAAGGGCGGGCTTTCACCTCGACGAAGGCGAGCAGCCCGTCGCGCTCGGCGACGAGGTCCAGTTCGCCTGCCGGGGTGCGGACGCGGCGGGCCAGCACCTCCCAGTCGTCGCGGCGCAGCGCATCCTCGGCCACCGCCTCGGCATCCAGGCCAAGGCGATGGGCGGCTTGGCCGCGTTGCACGCGGTCAGGCCGCAAGGGCCTCGCGGATCGCGCTCACTGCCTCGGGGATCATGGCGGCAGTCACGTCCAGATGGGTGCAGGCGCGGACACGACCGCCCAGGCCGCTGACCATGATGCCCTTTTCCATCAGCCGCTTCTGCAGGGTTTCGACCGAAACACCTGTCCCCTTGATGTCGAAGAAGACCAAGTTGGTGTCCGGCTCCTCCACCACTACGTTCTCGATCTGGCGCAGGCCGCGCGCCAGGTCGCGCGCATTGGCGTGGTCTTCGGCCAGCCGCTCCACGTGGTGGTCCAGGGCATAGATGCAGGCCGCGGCGCAGACGCCGCCCTGCCGCATGGAGCCGCCGAGCCGCTGCTTCCAGCGCCACGCCGCATCGATGAACTCGCGCGAGCCGCAAAGCACCGCGCCCAGCGGCGCCCCCAGCCCCTTGGTGAAATCCAGCCAGACCGAGTCGAACCCGGCCACCATCTCCGCCGGCGCGACGCCCGTGGCGACGGTGGCATTCAGCAGCCGCGCCCCGTCCATGTGGGTGGCCCAGCCCTGCTCGCGCGCGATGCCAGTCAACTCGTTCAGCGTCTGGAGCGGCCAGACCGCGCCGCCGCCGATATTGGCGGTCTGCTCGATCTCCAGCAGGCGCTGCGGCGGGGCGTAGCGCGTGCGCGGACGGATGGCGGCGCGCAAGTCATCGGCGGTGAACATGCCGCGCGCGCCCTTCAGCCCCATGATCTGCACGCCGGTCAGGGCCGCATGGGTGCCGCCCTCGCTGTGCAGGATATGCGAGGTCTCGTGCGCGATGACCTCGTCGCCCTTTCCGCAATGGGTCAGGATGGCGACGACGTTGCACATGGTGCCGGAGGGCAGGAACATCGCCGCCTCCTTGCCCATCAGCGCGGCCATGCGGTCGCAGAGTTCCCACACGGTCGGGTCGTCGCCGTGCTGCTCGTCCCCCACCTCGGCGCGCATCATCGCCTCCTTCATCGTGGGCGTCGGGCGCGTCTGCGTGTCGGAGTAGAGGTTGATGCGGACCGGCGGCGCGTTGCGCGGCGGGCGGACGGGCGTCCAGGACGCGGCGGAGGGGGCGTGAACCATAGGCCGCTTCTACAGCTTCCGCGCCTGCTGGGCGAGGTAGCCGCGGTTGCGCGTGGGCGTCACCAGCACCTCGTTCACGCAGACATGCGGCGGGCGCGTCGCCAGGAAGAGGATGAGCTCCGCGCAATCCTCGGGCTGGAGCATCTCGCTCAGCTCCTGCTCGCTCAGCTTGTTCGGGCGCTTGTCCAGGATGGGCGTGCGGACCTCGCCGGGGCAGAGCGCGGTGGAACGGATGCCGTTCCCGCATTCCTCCATGTTGATGGAATGGCTCATCGCCACCACGGCGTGCTTGGAGGCGGCATAGCCCGGCCCCGCCATGGGCGAGACGAATCGCCCGGCCATGGAGGCGGTGTGGATCATCACCCCGTCCTTCTGCTTCCGCATCAGCGGCAGGGCGGCGATGGCGCCATGGAAGGCGCTCATCACGTTGCCGTCCACCAGCTCGCGGATTCCCTCGGGCGAGAGCTTGGCCCAGGACCGGTCGTTGATGTTCAGCCCGGCATTGTTCACCAGGATGTCGAGCCGGCCGAACTCCTTCTCGATGAAGGACGCGACCGCCTGCACCGATTTCGCGTCGGACAGGTCGGCGGGCTGCACATGCGCCGCTTTCCCGATCCGCGCCGCCACCGAATCCAGCTTCGCGCGGGTGCGGCCAGTGAGCAACACCGTGCAGCCCTCGGCGGCCAGGGCGATCGCCGCTGCCTCGCCGATGCCGCTTCCCGAGCCCGTCACCCAGGCCACCTTGCCGTCCAGTTGAGCCATGAACCTCTCCTCGCCTCTCTTTGCGGCGAGCCTATCCCATGCTTGGCTTCCGGCAACCGGCAGAGAAGGCGGGAGGAGACGGAATGGCCAAGTTCACCATCGTGACCCCGAAGGGCGCGAGCTTCACCACCGCGGGCGGCGGCTACGACTACGAGATGGAGGCGCTGAAGGCGCTGACCGACGTGCAGGCCGAGATCGTCGAGGGGCCGACCGACTCGGCTGGGTTCATCGCGATGGCGAAGGACGCGGATGCCATCTACGCCAAGGGCATCCCCATCACGGCGGAGATCATCAAGAACCTCGGCAACTGCAAGGTCATCGCGCTCGGCTCCGTCGGCGTGGACAGCGTGGACGTGAAGGCGGCGACGGCGGCGGGCATCCCGGTCACCAACATCCCCGACACCTTCATCGAGGAGGTGGCGGACCATGCCCTCACCCTTCTCCTCTCCACCTTCCGGCGCGTGATCGAGCAGGACAAGATGGTGCGGGAGGGGCGCTGGAGCGAAGGGCGCCCGGCGCTGCTGAAGATCCCCCGGCTTTGGGGCCAGACACTTGGCCTCATCTCCTTCGGGCGCGTGGCCCGCGCCGTGACGCGGCGCGCCAAGGGCTTCGGGCTGAACATCATCGCCTACGACCCCTTCGTCGAGGAAAGCGTGATGTACGAGATGGGCGTCACCCCGGTGACTCTGGAGGATCTGCTGGCCAAGTCCGACTTCGTCTCCATGCACGCCCCGGCCCGGCCCGAATGCACCCACATGCTGCGGGCCGAGCACTTCAAGGCGATGAAGCGCACCGCGATCTTCCTCAACACCGGCCGCGGTCCGACCGTGGATGAATCGGGGTTGATCGAGGCGCTGGAGCAGGGCTGGATCGCCTATGCCGGGCTCGACGTGCTGGAGGTGGAGCCGCCCTCGCACAACAACCCCATCCTCAAGATGGACAACGTCATCCTCTCCGCCCACACCGCCTCCGCCTCCGCACGGTTCGACGAGGCACGCAAGCGCCGCGTCGGCGCGGAGCTGGCGCTGGTGGCACAGGGCAAGTGGCCGATGTCCTGCGTGAATCCCGCCGTACTGCAATCCACGAAGCTGCGCCGCTGGCAGCCCGTGGCGATCGGGCGCGGCCCGAATAGCTGACGCGCCCGGGCGGCCCTTCCCGGCGGAACCGGCTTCCGCCATGAAGGGAGAAACCATCCGGGGGCATTCATGCTGCTCTTCCACCCGGCGCGCGCCCCCGAATGGCGCGCGCCCGACCCTGGCCCTGGCCGCTCCGTCCATTTTCCGGGCGGCGCCGCCAAGGGGGTCGAACCGATGGGTGGCCGACTGAGCGAGCCCGACGCGGATGGCTGGTCGCGCTTCCAGCCTGATCCTGCCGCGCCCTTCCACGGCATCGCCCTCATGGTCCCGTTCCTGGCCGGGCGCGGGCAATCCCTTTCGGTGGAGTTGCGCCCGCCCCCGGGCTCACGGCTGCGCATCGATTTCAGCGGCGACGTGACGCGGATGCGCAAGGCCTATGTGCATCTCGATGCCGAAGGCCGGGTCGAGCACCTCGGCGAGGAATTGCTGAGCTGCAAGACGACCCCCCTGCCCGATGGCGGGTGGCGGTTGGTGGCAAGGCTGCTGCCGATCCGCAGCCGCATGGCCTGGATCGGCATCCATCCCGAAAATGCCGGCGCCGAGCCGCTGGCCTGGCGCGAGGCACGCTTCGAGACATTCCTGCTCGACCAGCCCTGGGCCAGCCGCGCCGAGGCAGGCTTGGTCGAGGAGGATGGGGTGTTGCACGCCTGTCACGCCTGGAGCCTCTTCGGCGATTACGGCCAGCTGGATTTCGAGATCTTCCGTCCCGGCACCGCGTTGACCGGGTTGGCGCTGGAATCGCCCCTGCCCCTCTCCTACGCCTCCTGGATCACCTCGGATCCGCCGAGGGACGAGGCGCCGCAATGGCCCGAGGGGCTGTTTCCCATCCCGCCGCCTACCCGGCCGCCCTGGCCGTTGCAGTCACCAGGGCTGATGGAGCAGCTCGGGCCGGACGAATCCTGGCGCGGTCACCGCATCCGCTTCCTGCTCGACCAGCCCTTCGAGATGGAGCGCGCCAAGCTGGGCCCGGAGGGGTTCATGCTCACGCTGCGCCTCCATGCCCGCTTCAGCGACGGTCACTCGGCGGTGATCCGAGCCAAGCCCAGCGCCAAGTTCGTGGATGACTGGAGCCGGCTCTGCGATGCGCATCTGGCGCGCGCGCTGGAAGAAGGCGGCGAGGGGCAGGTCTTCCTCGAACTCGGTGCCCGCGGACCGGCCAGCATCGAGCGGCGCAAGGAACTGGACCCGCGCTGGCGCTACATCGCCTCTGACATCCATGACGGGCCGAATGTGGACCTCGTGGCCGACGCGCACCGGCTTTCGGAGATCCTGCCGGCCGGCTCGGTGGGGGTGTGCTGGTCGAACAGCGTCATGGAGCACCTGCTCTCGCCCGAGCGTGTGGTGCTCGAGACCAATCAGCTGCTGCGGCCGGGCGGGCTCTTCGTCGCCGTGGTGCCGTGTTCCTGGCCGCTGCACGCCGAGCCCTGGGATTTCCAGCGCTTTACCGTGCACAAGTGGACGGCGCTGCTGAACGACCGCACGGGGTTCGAGATCCTGGACCGCTTCGAGATGCTGGATTTCGCCACCGTCCCGCGCCTGCCCTACATGGCCGGGCTGGACCGCATGCCCGAGGCCCCTGCCCCCGGCATGACCGGCGTGGTGGCGCGCAAGACGGGCCCCGCCCAGGTGACCTGGGAAGGCTGGCACCCCGGCTTGGCGAGCGGCCGCTACGACCCCTGAGTTTGCGGCTGGGCGGCAACGCCCGGCCCGTTGCGGCCGTAAAGCTGCATGGCCCGCCGCTCGAAGGCACGGACCATCAGCCGCACCGCCTCGTTGAACACCGTGCCGATCACCGCCTGCAACAGGCGGGAGCGGAACTCGAAATCCACAAAGAAATCCACCTCCGTCCCGCCCGGGACCTCGCGGAACTTCCAGGTGTTGTTGAGGTAGCGGAAGGGGCCGTTGAGATACTGAACCCGGACCTGATGCGGCCGGTCCAGCGTCACCTCCGAGCGGAAGGTCTCCCGGAACAGCTTGAAGCCGATGGTCAGGTCGGCAACCAGCTTGTCCTCCGTGCGCGAGATGATGCGCGCCCCGACGCACCAGGGCAGGAATTCCGGATAGCGGCGCACATCGGCCACTAGCTCGAACATGTCCTCCTGCCTGTGGCGCAGGATGCGCTTCTCGGCGTGGGTGGGCATCAGGCGGCCGGGGCCAGCTGGCGGCGTCGCGCCGTCTGAAGCGCCGCGAAGTCGCGGTCGGCGTGATAGGAGGAGCGGGTGAGCGGCGTGGCGCTGACCAGCAGGAAGCCCTTGGCCCGTGCCAGGGCAGCATAGTCCTCGAACTCAGCAGGCTCGACGAAGCGCGCCACGGCGGCGTGTTTCACGGTGGGCTGGAGGTACTGGCCGATCGTCAGGAAATCCACCTCGGCGGAACGCATGTCGTCCATCACCTGCTGCACCTCGATCCGCTCCTCGCCCAGCCCGACCATGAGGCCGGACTTGGTGAAGATCGTGGGGTCCAGCCGCTTCACCCGGTCCAGCAGGCGCAGCGAGTGGTAGTAGCGCGCGCCGGGCCGGATGGTCGGGTAGAGGCGCGGCACGGTTTCCAGATTGTGGTTGAAGACGTCCGGCCGCGCTTCCACCACAACCTCCAGCGCGCCGTCCTTGCGGAGGAAGTCGGGAGTCAGCACCTCGACCGTCGTGCCGGGCGCGGACTCGCGGATGGCGGCGATCGTGCGGGCGAAGTGGCGGGCGCCGCCGTCGCGCAGATCATCCCGGTCCACGCTGGTCACCACCACGTGACGCAGCCCCATCTTTGCCACCGCCTCGCCCACGCGGCGGGGCTCGTCCTCGTCCAGGGCCTTGGGCAGGCCGGTGGCGACGTTGCAGAAGGAGCAGGCGCGGGTGCAGATCTCGCCCATGATCATCATGGTGGCGTGGCGCTGCGACCAGCATTCCCCGATATTGGGGCAGGCCGCCTCCTCACAGACCGTGACCAGCTTGCTGTCGCGCATGAGCGCCCGCGTCTCGTGATAGACGGGGTGGGTCGGCGCCTTCACCCGGATCCAGGCGGGCTTGCGCTGGATGGGATTATCCGGGCGGTGCGCCTTTTCCGGGTGGCGAACGACGCCCCGATCGGCGCCGTGGTTGATCTCGATGCGGGCCATGGCCGGGCAGATATAGCGCGCCCGGCCGGTTTACGAACCCCTGGCTTTCAGATGTGGATGACCCTTCCGTAAGCATCCAGCACGGATTCGTGCATGGCCTCGGAGATGGTCGGGTGCGGGAAGACCGTGTGCATCAACTCGGCCTCCGTGGATTCCAGGGTGCGGGCGATGCCATAGCCCTGGATCATCTCCGTCACCTCGGGCCCGACCATGTGGGCGCCAAGTAACTCGCCGGTCTTGGCGTCGAACACGGTCTTCACGAAGCCCTCCGGCTCGCCCATCGCGATGGCCTTGCCGTTGCCGATGAAGGGGAAGCGGCCGATCTTGACCTCGTGGCCCTTCTCCTTCGCCCGGGCCTCGGTCAGGCCGACGCTGGCGACCTGGGGGCGGCAATAGGTGCAGCCCGGAATGTTCAGCACGTCCATCGGGTGCGGGTGCAGCCCGGCAATGGCCTCCACGGCGATGATGCCCTCATGGCTTGCCTTGTGGGCCAGCCAGGGAGCGCCGGCCACGTCGCCGATCGCCCAGATGCCCGTCTCGCCGGTGCGGCACATCTCGTCGATGACGATGTTGCCCCGCTCCAGCTTCACCTTGGTGCCTTCCAGGCCGAGATTCTCCGTGTTGGCGACGATGCCGACGGCGGAGATCAGCCGGTCGGCGGCGATCTCGCTCACCTTGCCGCCCGCCTCGACTACGGCGGTGATGCCGCCGCCGCTCTTGCGGACGCCCTGGACGCGGGCCTCCGTCAGCACCTTCATTCCCTGCTTCTCGAAGCTCTTGCGGACAAAGGCGCTGATCTCCGCATCCTCGACCGGCAGGATGCGGTCCATCACCTCGATCAGCGTCACCTCGGCGCCCATGTTCAGGTAGAAGGACGCGAATTCGGAGCCGATGGCCCCTGAACCGACGACGATCAGCTTCTTGGGCATGACCTCGGGCACCATCGCCTCGCGATAGGACCAGATCAGCTTGCCGTCCGGCTCCATGCCCGGCAGAGCGCGGGCGCGGGCGCCGGTGGCCAGGATGATGTCCTTGGCCTGCAGCTCGGTCGTCTTGCTGTCCTTGGCCGTGACGGTCAGCTTGCCCGGCCCGGCCAGCTTGCCGGAGCCGTCGAACACCGTGACCTTGTTCTTCTTCAGCAGGTGCTTCACCCCGCCGGAGAGCTGCCCCGCCACGGCGCGGGATCGCTTGATGACCTTGGCGAAGTCGTAGCGCACGTTATCCGCCGCGAAGCCATAGGCGTCGAGTGTGTGCAGGAGGTGGTTGATCTCCGAGGCGCGAAGCAGCGCCTTGGTCGGGATGCAGCCCCAGTTGAGGCAGATGCCGCCCAGGTGCTCGCGCTCCACCAGCGCGACCTTCATCTTGAGTTGAGCGCCTCGGATCGCGGCGACGTAGCCGCCCGGGCCGCCGCCCACCACCACCAGGTCGAAGCTCTCGGCCATGTCTCAGCCTCCTTGCGCCAGGCGGGCCAGGGCGGGGCCGCTGACGCGCATGTCGGTCCACTCGTTGCGGGGCGCGGCGCCCATCGCCTCGTAGGCGGCGATGGCCGGCGCGTTCCAGTCCAGCACGTTCCACTCCAGATGCGCGCAGCCTTCCGCCACCGCGCGCCGCGCCACCTCGGCGAAGGCGGCGCGGGCGATGCCGCGGCGGCGGTGCTCCGGCTCCACGAAGACATCCTCGATCCACAGACCGGGCCGGCCCGCGAAGCTCGAGAAGGTGCGGGTCACGACGCAGACCGCGACGGCCCGCCCATCCGCCTCGCACAGCATCGCCTCGGCCTCCGGCGCGGGGCCGAAGAAGGCACGGCGGTAATCCTCCGCCGTCGCGGTGAACTCGTGCGCGATGCGCTCATACTCCGCCAGCGCGCGGACGAGGCGGAGGATCTCCGGAACATCCGCCTCCGTTGTCGCGCGCCAGCGATACATCGCGCCGTCGAGCGGCCGATTCACGCCCTCGCTGACGCTCGGACGATCGGGCGCCATGTCACAGCATCAGGCTCAGCGGGGTCTCGATCAGCCCCTTGAGGGTCTGCATGAACTCCGCGGCCAGGGCGCCGTCGATCACGCGATGATCCACGGAAAGCTGGCAGGTCATCACCGTGGCGATGGCCAGCGCGCCGTTCTTCACCACCGGGCGCTGCTCGCCCGCGCCCACGGCCAGGATGCCGGCCTGGGGCGGGTTGATGATCGCGGCGAAGTGGCTGACCCCATACATCCCCATGTTGGAGATGCTGAACCCGCCGCCCTGGAACTCCTCCGGCTTCAGCTTGCCGGACTTGGCGCGGGCGGCGAGGTCCTTCATCTCGTTCGAGATGGCGGAAAGCCCCTTGCGGTCCGCCTGCTTCACGATCGGGGTGATGAGCCCGTCCGGGATCGCCACCGCGACGGAGATGTCCACGTCGTCGAATTGCAGGATCGCGTCATCCGTCCAGGCGGCGTTCACCGAAGGATGGCGGCGCAGCGCCACAGCGCAGGCCTTGATGACGAGGTCGTTGACCGAAAGCTTGAAGGCACCCGGCCCCTCCTTGGGCGAGGAGGCGTTGAGCTCGCCGCGCAGCTTCAGCAGCGCGTCCAGCTCGATGTCCATCGCCACGTAGAAATGCGGGATGGTGGATTTCGACTCCGACAGGCGGCGGGCGATGACCTTCCGCATGGAGGAGTTGGGCACCGCCTTGTGCGGAGCGGTGATGGCGACGGGTGCGGGCTTCGGCGCGGCCGGCGCTGGCGCGGCAGCCTCGCGCTGCCCCGCGGCGGGGGCCTCGGCCTTCGCGGCGGGGCGGCTCATCGCTGCCTCGATATCCGCCTTCACGATGCGCCCCTGCGGGCCGGAGCCCTTGATGCCGCCGAGGTCCAGCCCCGCCTGCTGCGCCATGCGCCGCGCGAGCGGCGAGGCGAAGACGCGGTCACCCCCAGCCGGCTGGGGCGCCGGCGCGGAAGCACCGGAGGAGGTGGGCATAGGCGGGGCCACGGGCTGCTCGGCCGCGCCTTCCACCTTGCCGCCTGCATCCTTCACCGCTTCCAGCGCCGGGGCCTGGGAGGCGCTGGGCGAGGGCTTGCTGCCCGCATCCCCGCCCTTTGCGCCGCCTTCCGGCACGGCCTCGCCCGGCTCCACCAGCACGGCGATCACCTGGTTGACCTTCACCCC
Organism: Sabulicella rubraurantiaca; assembly: GCF_017355885.1. Classification (GTDB taxonomy): domain Bacteria; phylum Pseudomonadota; class Alphaproteobacteria; order Acetobacterales; family Acetobacteraceae; genus Roseococcus; species Roseococcus rubraurantiacus. The sequence continues at coordinate 114,648 of NZ_JAFEUU010000007.1, read as the reverse complement.
CTCGGTGCCGCCCTGGACGAGGATCTTGCCGAGGACGCCTTCGTCCACCGCCTCGACCTCCATCGTCGCCTTGTCGGTCTCGATCTCGGCGATCACGTCGCCGGACTTGACCGTGTCGCCTTCCTTCTTCAGCCAGCGCGCCAGCGTCCCCTCCGTCATGGTGGGGCTCAGCGCGGGCATCAGGATGTCCGTGGCCATGGGCGTCGTCCCTCAGCGGTAGGTCACGTTGCGGGCAGCTTCCACCACCTGCTCGAGCCGCGGCAGGGCCAGCTTCTCGAGGTTGGCGGCGTAGGGCATCGGGATGTCGAGCCCGGCGACGCGCACCGGCGGCGCGTCGAGATGGTCGAAGGCGTGCTCCATGATCTGCATCGCGACCTCGGCCCCGATGCCGGCAAAGGGCCAGCCCTCCTCCACCGTGACGAGGCGGTTGGTCTTCCGCACGCTGTTCACGATGGTCTCGGTGTCGAGCGGGCGGAGCGAGCGGAGGTTGATGACCTCGGCGCTGATGCCCTGCTCGGCCAGCTTCTCCGCCGCCTGCATCGCCATGCCGACCATGATGGAGAAGGCGACGATGGTGACGTCGGTCCCCGGCCTCTCGATCTTCGCCTTGCCGATTTCGAGGATGAAATCCTCGTCGGTCGGGCACTCGAAGCTCTGGCCGTAGAGGATCTCGTTCTCCAGCACGATCACGGGGTTCGGATCGCGGATGGCGGCGCGCAGCAGGCCCTTGGCGTCGGCCGCGCTCCAGGGCGCGACGACCTTGAGGCCGGGGCAGTGCGCGTACCAGGAGGCGTAGCACTGCGAGTGCTGCGCTGCGACGCGGGAGGCAGCGCCGTTCGGCCCGCGAAAGGTAATGGGGCAGCCCAGCTGGCCGCCGGACATGTAGAGCGTCTTGGCCGCCGAGTTGATGATGTGGTCGATGGCCTGCATCGAGAAGTTGAAGGTCATGAACTCGACAATCGGCTTCAACCCGGTGAAGGCCGCGCCCACCGCCATGCCGGTGAAACCGTGCTCGGTGATGGGCATGTCGAGCACGCGCTTCGGACCGAACTCGTCCAGCAGGCCCTGCGACACCTTGTAGGCGCCCTGGTACTGCGCGACCTCCTCGCCGATCAGAAACACGTCCGCGTCACGGCGCATCTCGGCTGCCATAGCATCGCGAAGCGCCTCGCGCACCGTGATCTTCTGCGTCGCCCCCCAATCGCGCTCCGGCTTGGCGGAGGGGGTGGCGGCCGTGGCGGCGAAGGGATGCTCGTCCTTCTTGGCGCGGGCCTCGTGGTCCTCCGCCTGCGGCAGGGGCGCCGCCTTCTCGCGCTGCTCGGGCACCTTGTCGCCGGAGGCGGCGGGGGAAGGCGCGGCCGCGCCGCCGCCCTTACCGCCGTCCAGCTCCGCGATCACGGAATTGACCGAGACGTTCTCAGTCCCCTCGGGGACGAGGATGCGGGTGATGGTCCCCTCATCCACCGCCTCGACCTCCATGGTGGCCTTGTCGGTCTCGATCTCGGCGATCACGTCGCCGCTCTTCACCGTCTCGCCTTCCTTCTTCAACCAGCGTGCCAGCTTGCCCTCGGTCATGGTGGGCGAAAGGGCGGGCATCAGGATCTCAGCACCCATCTCAGCGCGCCTCCTCGATCACCACGTCGGTCCACAGCTCGCTCTCCGGCGGCTCTGGGCTTTGCTGCGCGAAATCGGCGCTGTCCTGCACGATCGCCTTCACCTCGTCGTCGATCGCCTTGAGGTCGCCTTCCGTGACGCCCATGGCGAGGAGGTCGTTGCGCGCCATCTCCAGGCAGTCGTGCTGCTCGCGCATGCGCTGCACCTCGTCGCGGGTGCGGTACTTCGCCGGGTCGGACATGGAGTGGCCGCGATAGCGGTAGGTCTTCATCTCCAGCAGGTACGGGCCGTTGCCGGCGCGGCAATGCGCCACGGCGCGCTGCGCCGCCTCGTGCACGGTCTGGACGTTCATGCCGTCCACTTGCTCGCCCGGGATGCCCCAGGGCGAGCCGTTCCTGGACAGGTCCTTGGAGGCGGAGGCGCGCTCCACGCTCGTGCCCATGCCGTACTTGTTGTTCTCGATGATGAAGATGCAGGGCAGCTTCAGCAGCGCGGCTAGGTTGAAGCTCTCATAAACCTGGCCCTGATTCGACGCGCCCTCGCCGAAATAGGTCAGGGCAACGTTGTCGTTGCCCCGGTACATGTTGGCAAAGGACAGTCCGGCGCCGAGTGCGACCTGCGCGCCCACGATGCCGTGGCCGCCGAAGAACCCCTTCTCGCGCGAGAACATGTGCATGCTCCCGCCCTTGCCCTTGGAGTAGCCACCGATCCGACCGGTCAGCTCGGCCATCACGCCGCGCGCCTCCATGCCCGTGGCGAGCATGTGTCCGTGGTCGCGATAGGAGGTGATAACCTGGTCGCCCTCCTTGAGGGCCAGCTGCATGCCCACCACCACGGCCTCCTGGCCGATATAGAGGTGGCAGAACCCGCCAATGAGCCCCATGCCGTAGAGCTGACCAGCCTTCTCCTCGAAGCGGCGGATCAGCAGCATGTCTCGATAGGCCGCGAGGAGCTTGTCCCGGCCCATCGCCGGCTCCTTCGCGGCCTTGCCGCGTCGCTTCGTGGCGGGCTCGGTGGACATGCGCTTCCTCCTGGGCTTGTCCTTCCGACTTAAGGCCGACAGGAGCGAGCCGCAAGCGCGCCATCGCGCGAAACCCAGGTTTTGCAACGCAAAAAGAGATTTAACTCGATTATGGTTAAGCCTGTTTGAGAGCCTTGCGCCGCTCAGAAAACCCGCTGTCCCGGCAGGTAAGGGATCACGATCTCGTCGCGCTGGGTGAGGTTCAGCAGCGCCCGCGCCCGCTCCTCCAGCTGGTCCTGGTCGATCATGTCGCCCCGCAGGGCATTCACGCGCCGCTCCGCCGCCTCGCGCTCTTCGGTCGCGCGGGCCAGTTCAAGGCGCGCCTCGGCGATCTCGATGACCCGTGCCTCACGCGCGATCAATCCGCGTTCCCCGTGCGAGGCGTGCCAGAGGAAGAATGCAGTCAGCGCCGACAGCACAACCGGCGCAGCCAGAAGCCGCACGGCACGGCCCAGCGCCCGCTTCACCCGCTGCATGAAAATCTCCCCCAACCCCCATGCCGCAGCCCCCCGGCGCGGCGAGTGCAGATTCTCATGCAAGGCGGGCGCTGTCCAGCGCGATCGGCAGCGCCGATCGCCGGATTTCACGTAGTCATGCCGGAGTGCCGCCCGCACTGGCGGCACCCCGTGCCGCGCGGCTCAGCGCTTCAGGATGGTCCGCCCGGCATAGCGCGCGGCGGGGCCGAGATCCTGCTCGATGCGGATCAGCTGGTTGTACTTGGCCAGCCGGTCCGAGCGGGACAGAGAGCCGGTCTTGATCTGTCCGCAATTCGTCGCGACGGCGAGGTCGGCGATGGTCGCGTCCTCCGTCTCGCCCGAACGATGGGACATCACGGCGGTGTAGCTCGCCTTGTGCGCCGTCTCGACCGCTTCCAGCGTCTCGGTGAGCGTGCCGATCTGGTTCACCTTCACGAGGATGGAGTTGGCCGTCGCCTTCTCGATGCCCTGGCGCAGGCGCTCGGGGTTGGTGACAAAGAGATCGTCGCCCACTAGCTGGACCTTGGCGCCCAGACGGTCGGTCAGCAGCTTCCACCCATTCCAGTCATCCTCGGCGCAGCCATCCTCGATGGAGATGATCGGCCACTTGGCGCAAAGCGCGGCGAGATAGTCCACCATCCCGGCCGAATCGAGGGTCTTGCCCTCGCCCTCCATCGCGTACTTGCCGCCGTGGAAGAACTCGGTGGAGGCGCAGTCGAGGGCGAGCATCACGTCCTCGCCTAGCCGGTGCCCGGCGCTCTCACAGGCCTTGGCGATGAAGGCCAGCGCCTCGTCCGCGCTCTTCAGGTTGGGGGCGAAGCCGCCCTCATCGCCGACGTTGGTGTTGTGGTGGGCGTCGTGCAGCGCCTTCTTCAGCGCCGCGAAGATCTCGGCGCCGATGCGGGTGGCGTCGGCGATGGTCCCGGCGGCGACCGGCATCACCATGAATTCCTGGATGTCGATCGGGTTGTCGGCGTGCTTGCCGCCATTGATGATGTTCATCATCGGCACTGGCAGGGTGCGGGCGAAGGCGCCGCCGACATAGCGGTAGAGCGGCAGTCCATGCGCCTCGGCCGCCGCCTTGGCGACGGCGAGCGAGACGGCCAGCGTGGCGTTGGCGCCGAGCCGCGCCTTGTTGGGCGTACCGTCCAGCTCCAGCATGATTCCGTCGATCTTCACCTGCTCGGCGGCGTCCATGCCGCCGATCGCGTCGAAGATCTCGCCTTCGATGTTGGCGACGGCCTTCTGCACGCCCTTGCCGCCGAAGCGCGACTTGTCGCCGTCGCGAAGCTCCACCGCCTCGTGCGCGCCGGTGCTGGCGCCCGAGGGGACCATGGCCCGGCCGCGGGAGCCGTCATCCAGCACCACCTCCGCTTCCACGGTCGGGTTGCCGCGGCTGTCGAGGACCTCGCGGGCGATGATGTCGGCAATGGCAGGCATGGCGTCGGCTCCTGGTCTGACGCGGGCCGGATAGGCGGGCTTGCCCCGCTGGACAAGGGGGCGCCCCCGCCCGCACAAAGGCGCGATGGTCGGCAACCCCACTCCCGAGGCCATCCGGGCCGAGATCCTGCGCCTCGCGGGCGAGCGCGGCGCGGATCGCTCCATCTGCCCTTCGGAGGTGGCGCGAGCCTTGGCGCCGGATTCCTGGCGCCCCCTGATGCACCGTGTCCGGCGCGAGGCGGCGGCGCTCGCGACGGAGGGGCAGATGGAAATCCTGCGCAAGGGCAAGCCCATCGCGCCCGAAGCGATGCACGGCGTGATCCGCCTGCGGATCGCGCGGTGAGCCTGGTTTCCGCCCTGCTGGGACGCGGCGCGGAAGGCCTGCCACCGCCAGCCCCGCTCGACTTCGGCAGCCTCGCCCTGCCCCGCTCGCCCAACGTGGCCCTCGCGGCCCCGGCGGGCCACGCGCTGGCCGCACGCGCGCATCTCACCTCGCCGCCTTATCCGGTGCCGGCGGAGCGGCTTTTCGAGACGCTTCTGGCCCTGGTGGAAGGGTTCCCGCGCTGCCACCGCATGGGCGCCTGGCCGGAGCGGCGCCAGGCGCAATGGGTCGAGCGGTCCCGATGGATGAACTTTCCCGACCTCATCTGGGCCGAGGCCGTGCCTCTCCCCGAGGGGTCGGGGCTCCTCCTCCTCTCGCGCAGCCTGCTCGGCTGGTCCGATTTCGGCGTGAATCGGGCCCGCGCCGCACGCTGGCTCGAGGCGCTGGAGGTCGCGGTTCGGTAGCGGGCGCGCTCCCCTTACCGACAGGGGATGTTGCAGCTAGGTTCCGCCGCCTGTGATTGATGGGGGTCGCCGCCGAATGAGGCTGAAGGGACTGTTCCGGCGGGACAGAAGCGAAGAGGACCTGGCATCCCCTCCCTGGCAGGAGGCGGCCCCACCCGTTCCCTTCCCCGCACTCCCCTCCCCACCACGCGCCCTGCCCGACCCGGTGCAGGATGATGCACTGCTCGCCGCCGCGCTTGGCCTGTGCTGGCGGCGCAGCGTGGTCTTCGCCTGGAACGATCTCCGCCGCGTCGCGCGCGGCGTGCTGCTGTGCCGGCAGGCCGGCGCGCGGAGCGCCCATGTCGCGCAGCCCTGGGTCCCATCCGAGGCGGACGAGGTGCTGATGAAGGAAGCGCGCCGCCTGGAACTGGTGGAGCAGGCGGACCGCATCCTCGCCGAGGGCCGCGCCGCGCACATACCCGCCCTAGGCGGCAGCCTGGATTGCGATGCGCCCCGCCCCTGGTGGCTGCGTGCTCCCCATGACCATCCCGACCTGCGCGAGATAGCGGGCTGGCCGGACCTCGTGGTGGATGGAAGCCAGCTGATCCACTGGCCGGACCCGGCGGCGCGGCTGCGCTCCCTGGCCGCGACCGGCGCCCGGCATATCGTGCTGGAAACCCCCGTCATCCGCGCGGAAGGGGCGCTGCGCCGTGCCGGCTACGTCTCGGGCGCGCTCTGGCACGCCACGGGCATGACCCCCGCGCAATCCGCTGCGATGGCGGAGTTCTGGGCCGAGGCCGGCGTCACGCTGGACCAGTATCGCCGCTTCCCGCACGGCTTCAGCCTCGCCGAGGCTCGCGAGGCTGGGCTGGGCGGGCAGGCCTGGTGGAGCTTCACCGACAAGGCCGGGCTCCACCGCCTCCTCCGCGCCGGTGGCTTCGCCATGCGGTCCGCGCGCCCGATCTGGGATGGGCGCTCCCTCGTCATCGTCGCGGAGCGCATCGCGTGAAGATCTGCCTCCTCACCCACGACCTCGCCGGGCCGATCCGCAATGGCGGCATCGGCACCGCCTTCACCGCCCTCGCCGAGGAACTTGCCGAGGCGGGGCACGAAGTCACGATCCTCTACCCTTCCGGATTCACGGAGACGCAGCCCCTCTCCGCCTGGATCGAGGATTACGCCGCGCGCGGCATCCGTCTCGAATCACTGCACCACGAGGGGGATGAAGCCCGGCAATCCCTGGCCGCCGCACACTGGCTGATGGCGCGCGACTTCGACGTGGTGCACTACCACGAATGGCGCGGCATCGGCTTCTTCGCGGCAGCGGCGCGCCGCGCCGGGCTGGGGCTGCACCGGACCGCGCTGGTCTGCCAGCTGCACTCGCCCACCGCCTGGCATCGCCGCAACAGCCACGACTTCGCCGCGACGCCCGAGGCGGCCGCGATCTCCTTCATGGAGCGCCGCTCGGCCGAACTCGCCGACCTTGTCTTCTCGCCCAGCCGCTACCTGGTGGAATGGGTGGCGAAGGAGGGCTGGCGGTTGCCGGCGCGGACCCGCGTCCACCCCAACCTGCTTCCGGCCCAATTTGCGACCGGCCGCCCGAGGCACCGCACCGTGCGCGAGCCGGTCTTCTTCGGCCGGCTGGAGGAGCGAAAGGGGCTCGACCTGTTCTGCGCCGCCATCACGCGCCTCGTGCGCGAAGGGCGGGCGCCGGAGCGCGTCGCCTTCCTTGGCAAGGTGGGTGAAGCGGGCGGCGAGGATGCGCTTTCCTTTATCGCGCGTGCCGCGCGAAGCTGGCCCTTCCCCTGGGAGGTGCGGAACGAGCTGGACGTGGCGGGGGCGCGCGCCTTCCTGACCGAGCCGGGGCGCATCGCCGTCATCGCCTCCGTAACGGAGAACTCGCCCTACACGGTGCTGGAATGCCTCGCCGCCGGCACGCCCTTCCTGGCGCCCGAGGTTGGCGGCATCCCGGAACTGGTACTGGAGGAGGACCGTCCCCTCGCCCTGTATCGCCGCGACGAGGAAGGCCTAGCCACGCGCCTCGCCGCCTTGCTCGAAAGCGGCGCCGCTCCGGTGCGCCCCGCCCTGTCTTTCGCCGAGACGCGCGAGGCGTGGCGCGCCATGCAGCACGAGGCCGCCGCCCTCGCTCCCCTGCCCGCGCCGCCTGCCGACGCGCCGCTCGTTTCCGTCGTGCTCTGCACCTACAATCGCCCGGTGCTGCTGGCCGAGGCGCTGGCGAGCCTGGAAGCCCAGACCTGGCCGAATCTCGAGGTCGTGGTCGTGGACGATTGCAGCCCGGACCCGGCCGCCCAGCGCTTCCTCCGCGCGATCGAGCCGCGCCTCGCCGCGCGCGGCTGGCGCCTCGTCCGGCACGAGGCGAACCGCTACCTCGGGGCCGCGCGCAACACCGGAGTCGCCCATGCGACGGGCCGCTACGTGCTGTTCATGGATGACGACAACATCGCCTATCCGTGGATGGTGGAGCACTACGTGCGCGCCGCCCAGGCCTCGGGGGCAGGCATCCTCACCTGCCAGATCCACGTCTTCTCCGGCGAAGGGCGCGGCCCCGCCCACCACCCCGCCGAGCCGAATGACTGGATCCCCCTCGGCGGGCCGGCCGAACTCGGCTTCCTGCAGAACTGCTTCGGCGATGCGGGCTTCCTCGTCCGCCGCGATCTGTTCGACTCTCTGGGCGGATTCACCACCGAGCGCGCAGCCTTCGAGGATTGGGAGTTCCTGCTTCGCGCCGCGCTGCGCGGCGAGGAGATCCTCTGCCTCCCCGAGGCGCTCTATCACTACCGCGCTGCGGCGGGAGGCATGCTGCGCGGCATGACCCGGCACCAAGCCTGGCGCAGCCATGCACGCATCGCCCGCGCCTGGCGGCAGGCGGAACTGCCCGCGCTGCGCGAGGCTCTCTCCGTCGCGATGGAGATCATGGTGGCGCCGCGCTACCCGGCCCCGCCCGGCGACCTCGTGGCCGCGAATGGCGCTGCGCCCTTCGCTGCCCTGGCACGCCGCCTCGCCGCCGAAGGACATCCGGCTGCCGCCCCGCTGATGGAGCAGGCCTGCCGCCTCGCACCCAGCGACGTGGTGCTGCGGCTGGAGCGCCTCGCCATGCCTGGCGCGGGCGAGGCTGGGGTGATGGCCCTGGCCGGGCTGGTTGGCCCCCGCGATCGCATGCGCGCCGCCCCCGTCCTGGCGGCCCTGCGCGAGGCCGGGAAGGACGAGGCGGCCGCGCTGCTCGAAGCCTACCTCCGGGACGCCGCGTGACCTGGCGGGCCACGCTGCGCGACGCGGCCACGCTGGTCCTGCCCTTCTGGCGCTCGCCGGAGAAGGGCAAGGCCTGGACCCTGCTGCTGGTCGTGGTGGGGCTGAACCTCGCCCTGGTGGCGATGTCCGTGCTCCTGTCCTTCTGGAACCGCGAGTTCTTCAACTCGCTGGAGGCGCGCGATGCCGAGCGCTTCACCGCCCTGCTCTTCACCTGGGCAGAGACGGATAGCGGCACCATGCCGGGCTTCGCCTGGATCGCCGCGATCTACATCTTCGTCGCCGTCTATGCGCTCTATCTCCGCCAAGCCCTGCAGATCCGCTGGCGGCGCTGGCTGACCGAGGGGATGCTGGATCACTGGCTGGCGGAGCGGGCGCATTACCGCCTCTCGCTGGAAGCAGGCGAGGCCGACAACCCGGATCAGCGCGTGTCGGAGGATGCCAAGCTCTTCGTGGACATGACGCTGACGCTGGGGCTCGGCCTCATGCGCTCGGTCGTGACACTGCTCTCCTTCCTCTTCGTGCTGTGGTCGCTGTCGGACAGCGTGACCGTGTTGGGGGTGACGATCCCCGGCTACCTCGTCTGGGTGGCGATCCTCTATGCGGGGCTCGGCACTTGGCTCGCACACCTCATCGGCAGGCCGCTGGCGCGGCTGAACTTCCGGCAGCAGCGCGTGGAGGCGGATTTCCGCTACGCCTTGGTGCGGTTCCGCGATGGCAGCGAGGGCATTGCCCTGCATCGCGGCGAGGCGGAGGAGCGAGCCGGGCTGATGGGCCGCTTCGCCGCGGTGATGCAGAATTGGTGGGATCTGATGGTCGCCACCAAGCGCCTGACGTTCTTCACCGCCGGCTACACCCAGGTCGCCATCGTCTTTCCCTTCGTGGTCGCCGCCCCGGCCTTCTTCGCCGGCCGCATCCCGCTGGGCGGGCTGACCCAGACCGCCAGCGCCTTCAACGAGGTGCAGGGCGCGCTGTCCTGGATCGTGGACAACTACGCCGCCCTGACCGAGTGGCGCGCCACGGTGACGCGGCTCACAGGCTTCCGCCAAGCGCTCGAGGAGGCGCGGGCCCGCGCCGGCGAGGGGGTGAAGGCTACCGCCACGCCGGGCGACACGTTGCGCCTGGACGGCGTATCCATCGCCCTGCCCGATGGGCGCGCGCTGTTGCGGGCGGACCACGCGGAGATCCGCCCTGGGGAGCGGGTGCTGGTCACCGGCCCCTCCGGCTCCGGCAAATCCACCCTTTTCCGTGCCATCGCCGGGATCTGGCCTTTCGGTTCGGGGCGGGTGGAGGTGCCCGAAGCGGCGCGGGCGATGTTCCTGCCGCAGCGCCCCTACCTGCCCCTCGGCACGCTGCGCCGCGCCGTGTGCTACCCCTCCGCCCCGGATTCCTGCAGCGAGATGGTCATCCGCGAGGCCATGGAGCTGGCCGGCCTTGCCCATCTCCTGCCGCGTCTCGACGAGGAGGATGCCTGGGGCGCGCGGCTCTCGGGCGGGGAGCAGCAGCGCCTCGCCCTTGCGCGGGCGCTGCTGAACCGTCCCGACTGGCTGTTCCTGGATGAGGCGACGGCCAGCCTGGACCCGACCATGGAACGACGCCTCTACGAATTGCTGCTCGAGCGCCTGCCCGGCCTCACCCTCGTCTCCATCGCGCACCGCCCCGGCGTGGCCGAGTTCCACACGCGGCGCTGGGAGGTGCGGGACGGTCGGCTCTACGCAGGCACGGATTCCAGCACGGACAGCACCGCCGCGCCGTAGCGGTTCAGCTTGCTCTCGCCCACCCCCGGCACCTCGCGCAGCTCGTCGAGGGATCGCGGGTGGCGGGACGCGATCTCCGCCAGGGTCTGGTCGTGGAAGATGACATAGGCGGGCACCTGCTGCTTGCGTGCCTCCTCCTTCCGCCATTCGCGCAGAGCGCCAAAGACCGGATCGTCCGAGGGGGGCGCGACGCGATCCTCGCGGGCGGCGCGGGGCTGGAAGCTGCTTTCGCGCAGCAGGAAGGCGCGTTCCCCGCGCAGCAGGGGGCGCGCCGCCTCGGTCGGGACGAGCTCGCCGAAATTCTCCACCGCCACGTCCAGCGCGCCTTCGGCCACCAGCTGCCGGGCAATGTCCTTCCAGGCGCCCTCCGCCACGTCCTTGCCCTTGCCGAAGGTTGGGAGGCGGTCATGGCCGAACTGCGCGATCTTGTCGGTCATGCGCCCGCGCAGCACGTCCACCAGATGCCCCAGCCCGAAGCGCGAGCCGGTGCGCACGGCGGCCGAGATCAGCTTCTGCGCCGCCACCGTCGCATCCACGAGGCGCGGCGGGTTCATGCACACGTCGCAGGCGCCGCAATCCTTCTCCAGCTCCTCGCCGAAGCAGCGCAGCAGGGTGCGGCGGCGGCAGGTGGCGGATTCCGCGATGGCGACCATCGCGTCCAGCCGGGCGCGCTCGATGCGCTTCTGCTCGGCGCCGGCCGGGCTTTCGGCGATGCGGTGGCGCGACAGGGCGATGTCGCCCGCGCCGTAGAGCAGCAGCGCCCTGGCCGGCAGCCCGTCGCGCCCGGCGCGGCCGATCTCCTGGTACCAGCCCTCAGGCCCCTGCGGCAGGGCGAGGTGGGCGACGAAGCGCACGTCCGGACGGTCGATGCCCATACCGAAGGCGATGGTGGCGCACATGATCACCTCCTCTCCCCGCGCGAAGCGGCGATGCGCCTCCCGCTTCGCCGCCGTGTCCATGCCGGCGTGGAAGGCGAGCGCGTCGTGCCCGTCGTTGCGGAGCCACTCGGCCGTCTGCTCCGCTTTGTTGCGCGTGCCGCAATACACAATGCCCGTCCCGTCCACGCGGCGCAGGAAGGCGCGCAGCTGCTGCCGCTCGGACTCGCGCGGCGCGGCGGCGAGGTGGATGTTCGGACGGTCGAAGGAGGAGCGGAAAACGGGCGCGTCCTGCAGGTCCAGCAGGCGGCGAATATCCTCCACCGTGCGCCCATCCGCCGTGGCGGTCAGCGCGATGCGCGGCACCTCGGGAAAGCGCCCATGCAGCAGGGTCAGCGCGCGGTATTCCGGGCGGAAGTGATGACCCCATTGGCTGATGCAATGCGCCTCGTCGATCGCGAAGAGCGCGAGGGAGCGCGAGGCCAGCCGCTCCAGCATCCCCTCCATGGAAAGCCGCTCCGGGCTGACGTAGAGCAGCTTGAGCTGGCCGGAGAGGATGTCCCGCCACACGGCGCGGCGCTCCTCCTCCTCCAGTTCGGAATGAAGCGCCGCGGCGGCCACGCCCTGCTGGCGCAGCGCCGCCACCTGATCCTCCATCAGCGCGATCAGGGGCGAGACGACGATGGCAAGGCCGGGGCGGCACAGCGCCGGCACCTGGAAGCAGAGCGACTTGCCGCCGCCGGTGGGCATGAGCACGAGGCCCGACCCGCCCGCGACGACGTGATTCACCACCTCGGCCTGGCGGCCGCGAAAGCCGCCATGGCCGAAGACCTCGTGCAGGACCTCCTCGGGGGACCGGATCGCGGTGTCGCGCGGCATGACCGCCGGGGGTCTACCGCGCCGCGCCCTCGCCGGCCAGTCGTGCGAGGGTGGGAAGGAGGGTCGCTTTAGCCCTCGAAGTGGATCTCGACGCGGCGGCTCTCCACCGGAGCCAGCTCGTAGCTGACCGGGCCGCGGGAGGCGACGCTGATGCGGCCTGGCGCAACTCCGGCCTCGCGCAGCGCGGCCGCCACCGCCTCGGCGCGCTCGCGCGCCAGCACCCGGTTCGCCTCCGGCTCGCCGGCCTGGCCCGCGTAGCCCAGGATGCGCACGCGGCTGTTCGGGAAGCGCGCAGCGCGGCGCGCGGCACCGGCCACTACCTCCCTTGCGGGGCCGTCCAGCGCGGCGCTGTCCGTGGTAAAGAACACCACGCGCGTCGGCTCATCCTCGACGGACGCGCAGGCGGCGGCGAGGGCAGGAAGGGCAAGCAGAAAGGCGCGACGCATCAATCTCTCTCCGGTGCAGTTCGGGAGGGCGTTCAACGCGAGCAGGCCGCGCCCCCCAGCACGCAAAACTTGGCACAGTGGGGATGGTTGAGGGCGACGGCGCGCGATGCCGCCTTGAAATCCGTACCGAGGTCGAAGCGCGGGTCATAGGGCAGCAGGGTGCAGGCGACCCAGCTTGCGGATTCCGCGCCGCGCCGCCGCACCAACATGCGGGAGGAGGCGCACATCACGCTTTCCGGCGACTTGCCGAGGATGCCCCAGCAAGCCTCCGTGATCTCCGGCACCTCCGCCGCCTCGTCCATCTCGGGGAAGAGCATCAGCGAGACGGGGTCGGCGGCGTTCACCGGGATGCCGTTCTCCTCGAAGAGTGTCGCAAAGCGCTGGCGCAGCGCCGCTTCGGGCTCCGGGGTGAAGCCGGCGCGCCCGGCGACGTGCAGGTGGAAGCCATGGGCGGCGAGCCAGCGCAGCCCTTCCAGCGTCGCGGCGAAGGAGCCCGCGCCGCGCTCCGCGTCATGCACCTCGGGGTCCGGGTGGTCGAGGCTCACGCGCAGGGTCAGCCCCGCCTCGCCGCGAAGGGAAAGCAGCGCCTCGGCATGGTTGTGCATCGGCTTCATCGCATTGGTGAGCACGATGGCGCGCAACCCGCGCCCCAGCACGAGGCGCAGCATGGGGACGAGCTCGCGGTTCAGGAAAGGCTCGCCGCCGGTGAAGCCCACCTCCTCCAGCGGTTCGCCCGCCGTGGCGTCCAGCGCCGCGCGAAGGTCATCCAGCGTCAGATAAGCCAGGCGATCGTTGCGCGGGCTGCTTTCGATGTAGCAATGCGCGCAGGTGATGTTGCAGAGCGTGCCGGTATTCGCCCAGAGCGTCCGCAGGCCGAAGAGCGGCACGGCGGCGCGGCGCTCGCCCTTTGCGGTCACTTGCGGGTCTTGGAACTTCATGCCGGGGCCTCCAGCAGCACTCCCTCCACCCATCTGTAGGCGCGATGCAGTTGCTCAACCCCCGTCAGGCGGTGGGTGAGCAAAAGCAGGCTGCGCCCTTCCGTCGCGATGGCCAAGGTCTGCAGGAAGGCACGCTCGGTTTCCGCATCCAGCCCCGCGGTCGGCTCATCCAGCACCAGGATGGGCGCGGCGGGCAGGAGGGCGCGCGCCAGGGCGAGGCGCCGTGCCTCGCCCCCGGAGAGCAGGGTGCCGCCCTCGCCGCAGCGCGTCTCCAGCCCTTCGGGCAGACCCTCCACCTTGCGCGCCAGCCCCGCCTTGGCCAGCGCCCGCCACAGCGCGGCATCCGGTGCTTCCGGCGCGGCGATGCGGAGATTGGCGGCCACCGTGTCGTCGAAGATGCGCGCGTGCTGCGACAGGACGGTGATGCGCCGGCGCACCTCCTCCGGCGGCAGCAGGGCGAGCTCCACGCCGCCCAGGGTGATGCGCCCGGCATCGGGGTCGCGCAGCCTTTGCAGCAGCGCGGCGAGGGAGGACTTGCCCGATCCCGATGGCCCCAGGATCGCCACCCGCTCGCCGGGCCGCAGCACGAAGGAGGCACCGCGCAGGACCGGGCGTCCTGGCGCCCAGGCGAATTCCACAGCCTCCAGCGCCAGCGTGGCGTCCTCCGGCTCCGGCGCCGGGCCAGCAGGCGTTGTGACAGGAGGCGGGGTGTCCGCCGCCTCGAAGAGGCGCCGCGCCCCGGCCCCGGCGAACGCCAGCGCGGCACCGGCGCGCGGCAGCAGGGACAGGGGCTCGGCGCAGGCAGCGGCGAGCAGCACCGCCAGCAACGCGAGAGGCGGTGCGCCGCCCGCCAGCCCCCAGCTCAGCGCGCCCAGCAGCGCTGCCTGGCCCAGGAGCATTCCCAGCGCCCCCGCCAACGCCCCGCGCCGCGCGAGGCGGCGCTGCGCGGCCATCATCCGGCGGTCGGCCTCTTCCAGCTTTGCCCGGGCGCGTTCCTCCGCCCCGGCGGCGAGGAGGTCCTCCATCCCGGCCAGCGGGTCCGTGGCAGCCGCGCGCAACGCGCCCCGCGCCTCGGCGGTCTCGGCGGCGGCACGGGCCGCGCCGGGGGCGAGGAGTGGCGGCAGCAGCAGCGCCACGACCAGCGGCAGGGCCACCAGGGCCAGCAGCCCCGGCGCCGCGCCCAGCAGCGCCGCGATGGCCAGGACGGCGGCCAGCGCCGCCGCGCCGGGCACCAGCCCAGCCAAGTAGAGTCGGTCCAGCGCATCCACGTCGCCGATCAGGCGGCCCAGCAGGTCGCCGCCCCCGCGATGGCCGATGCCGCCCGGCATGCGCTCGGCCAGGCGACGGAAGAACCAAACCCGCGTATCCGCCAGGGCACGGAAGGCCGCGGCATGGCTGGCATAGCGCTCCAGCCAGCGCAGCGCCGGGCGCAGCAGCACGAGGGGGCGCAGGGCCAGCAGCGCCACGGCTCCCGCCCCCGCCAGCCCCGCCGCCACCCCCTGCCCTGCCAGTGCCAGGATGGCGAGGCCCGACATCGCCGAGGCCATGGCGACCAGCAGCGCGCCCGCCAGAGCGGCGCGGCGCGGCGCCCAGAGGCGCAGGACGCGGGCGAGGTCAGCCCACACGCGCGAGCGCCCCGAGATCCAGCACGCGCGGCGACAAGCCGCGCAGGATGGGTGAATGGGTGGCGACGATGGCGGTGCGCCCAGCCACGAGGCGTGAGAGCCCTTCCAGAAGCGCCGCCTCGTTTGCCGGGTCGAGATGGGCCGTCGGCTCGTCCAGCAGCACCAGCGGCGCGTCACGCAGGAAGGCGCGGGCCAGGGCGACGCGCTGTGCCTGTCCGCCCGAAAGCCCGAAGCCGCCCTCCCCCACGCGCGTGTCCATCCCCTCCGGCAGATCGCGCGTGAAGGTGAGGACCCGCGCCGCCTCGGCCGCGCGCTCCACCTGGGCGGGGGTGGCATCGGGCCGCGCCAGGGCGATGTTCTCGCGGATCGTGCCGGCGAAGAGATGGGCGCGCTGGCCCATATAGGCCGTCATGCGCCGCAGCTCCGCCGGGTCGAGGCGAAGCGCGTCCTGGCCGTTGATGGCGATGCGCCCGGCGTCCGGCCGGCCGAACCCCATCAGCAGCCGCAGCACCGAACTCTTGCCGGCGCCGGAGGGGCCGACCAGCAGCAGCGTCTCCCCTGGCGCGACGGCGAAGGTCAGGCGGTCGAGGGCGGGCGGCCGCTCGGGGTCCGGGCGCCACGTCACCTCGGTGAAGGCCAGGGCGACGCGCCGCGGCACGGTGTCGAGCACCAGGCCGGGCCGGTGCGGCGCCTCCAGCAGGGCCTGGAGGTCACCCGCCGCGCCGCGCGCCGCCATTGCCTCGTGATAGGCCTGGGAGAAGGCGCGCAGCGGCTGAAAGAAGGCCGGGACGGCGAGGATGCAGAAGAGCCCCGCCACCGGGTCGGGATGCCCAGCACCGAGCAGCGCACCGTGGCGCCACGCGAGGGTTGCGATGGAGAGGGCGGCCAGCAGCTCCATCCCCGCCGTGGAGAGAAAGGCGACGCACAGCACCCGCAGCGTGCGGGTGCGGAACTCCTCGGCGGCGCGGCCCAGCGCCTGCGCCTCCGCCTCTGCCTGGTTGAACTGCACCAGCGTGGCGAGGCCGCGCAGCCGGTCCAGGAAGCGGCCGCCGAGGCGGCCCAGCGCCTCCATCTGCCGGCGGCTTTCCCGCGCCGCACCAACCCCGGCCAGCGCCATGGAGACAGGCACCAGCAGCCCGGCCACTAGCAGGATCAGGGCGCTGCGCCCGTCGAAGGACGCGACGGCCAGCAGGACCAGCGCGGGCGCCAGCACCGCCAGCGTGGCGGCGGGCAGCCAGCGGGCGAAGAATCCGTCCAGCGCCTCGATCCGGTCCACCAGCAGCACCGCCTTCTCGCCCACGCCGCGCCGGTCGGCAGGGCCAAGGGCCAGGAGGCGGGCGAAGCCCTCGCCGCGCAGCCGGGCGCGGATCGCCTCGCCGGCACGAAGCTGAGTCTCCTCCCCCGCCAGGGCGAGGCCCGCGGAGAGCAGCGCCAGCAGCGCGGCAAGGGCCAGGTCGCCCCAGCCCCCGCCAAGGGCAAGGCCCAGCACGGCAGCCAGCATCCGCGCGGCGAGGAAGGTGGCGGCCACGGCGCAGAGCGTGGCGGAAAGGCCAAGTCCGACGGGAAGGGCAAGGGCGGCGATCCGCCCGCGCACCTGCCGCATCAGCCAGGCCCGGGCCGCTCTGCTGTCTGCGGGCGACTCCATCGCGCGCCTTGTAGCCCGGGGCCCGCGCTCTTGCGACCCGCGGCGCGCTGCGGCCTCCTGTTCCTCTTCCCCGCCTGGATTCGCCCCCGATGCTTCCGACCCATGGCCGCTTCCCCTACCGACCCTGGCGGGGCCGCCCGCAGGGTTCCTGGCCGGGCGGGGCGAAGCTGGCCGTGTATCTCGGCGTCAATCTGGAACACTTTTCCTTCGGCGAGGGGCTGGGGGCGGAGCTGGCACCGGGCGGGCCGCAGCCGGACGTGCTGAATTATGCTTGGCGCGACTACGGCAACCGCGTGGGCGCGTGGCGCCTGCTCGACCTGCTGGACGAGCTGTCCCTGCCCTGCACCGTGCTGCTGAACACGTCCATGTATCATCACGCGCCCGAAGTGGTGGCCGCCCACCGCGCCCGGGGCGACGAGATCGCCGGCCATGGCCGCACCAACAGCGAGCGCCAGTCCACCCTGCCCGAGGCCGAGGAGGCCGCGCTGATCCGCGCCTGTACCGAGGAGTTGGCCCGGCAGGAGGGGGCGGCGCCGCGCGGCTGGCTTTCCCCCTGGATCGCCGAGAGCCGCGTCACGCCGGACCTGCTGCAGGAGGCCGGGTATCTCTACTCGCTGAACTGGTGCCACGACGATCAGCCAGTGTGGAAGCGCACCCGCGCGGGCCGCATCCTGTCCATCCCCTACCCGCAGGAGGCGAACGACATCCCCGCCATCGTCGCGCGCAAGGACGGGGCCCGGCACTTCGCGGAACTGGTGTCGCAGGATTTCCGCGAAAGGCTGCGGCAGGTGGCGGACGGCATCCCGCAGGTCATGGGCATCGCCCTGCACCCCTACATTGTCGGCCAGCCCTACCGACTTCGCGCGCTGCGCCGCGTTCTGGCCGAGATCGCGGCGCGCCGGGACGAGGTGTGGATCACCACGGCGGGCGGCATCCATGACCACGTGACCACCCATTGGCCGGAGGACGCCATCCCGTGAAGCCGCTCTCTCTCCTCTCGCTGCTGGCGCTCGCCGCCTGCGCGGTGCCGCAGCCCGACGCTTCCACGCCGCGCACGGTCGCAGGCGTGGACCTCCAGCGCTATGCCGGCACCTGGCACGAGGCGGCGCGCTTCCCGCAAAGCTTCCAGGACAGCGCCCGTCTGCGCTGCGAGGAAACCACCGCCACTTACACGCCCCGTCTCGACGGCAAGCTGGACGTGCTGAATTCCTGCGCGAACGCCCTTGTCGAAGGCCGCCCGCGGCGCGAGGTTCGCGGCACCGCCTATGCGGTGGAGGGATCGAACAATGCGCGGTTGCGGGTTTCCTTCTTCGGCCCCTTCTATGGCGATTACTGGGTGATCGGGCTGGACCCGGATTACCGCTGGGCGGTGGTCGGCACGCCGGACCGCAACTCGCTCTGGTTCCTGTCGCGCCAGGCCCGGATGGCGCCCGCCGACTTCGCCGCCGCCGAGGCCGTCGCGCGGCGCGAGGGCTTCGACCTGTCGCGCCTCCAGGTCGCCGCGTGATGAGGGAGGTGCGATCCAACCCGCTGCGCGATGGCGAATTCCCGGTGCTGGTGCCGATTACCACGCGCTGGGCCGACAACGACGCCTTCAGCCACATCAACAACGTCGCCTATTACAGCTTCTTCGACACGGCGGTGAACATGTGGCTGGTCGAGAACGGCATCCTCGACATCGCGCGCAGCCCGCTGGTCGGGCTGGTGGTGGAGACGGGATGCCGCTACCGCCGCCCCCTCGCCTATCCGATGACGGTGCGGATCGGGCTGCGCGTCGCGCGGCTTGGCAGTTCTTCCGTCCGATACGACGTCGCCGCCTTCGACGCGGCGGAGGAAGCGGCGGCGGAGGGGCATTTCACCCATGTCTACGTGGACCGCGCCACCGGCCGCCCCGCGCCCATCCCGGAGGAATGGCGCGAGAAGTTCCAGCGTATCTCCGTCCACCTCTAGTCGCGCAGGTGGCACGCGGCCCAATGCCCGGGCCGCTTCTCCTCGAGCGGAGGCACCACCGTCCGGCAGGTGGTGGTGTTGGCGATGGGGCAGCGCGTGTGGAAGACGCAGCCCGAGGGCGGGCTGAGCGGGCTCGGCACGTCGCCCTTCAGGCGGATGCGCTCGCGCCGCACCTTCGGGTCCGGGATGGGCACGGCCGAAAGCAGCGCCTCCGTGTAGGGATGCAGCGGGTTGGAGTAGAGTTCGCGCGAAGAGGCGATCTCCACGATGCGGCCGAGATACATCACGGCCACCCGGTCGCTGATGTGCTCGACCACCGAGAGGTCATGCGCGATGAACAGGTAGGTGAGGCCGAACTTGTCCTGCAGATCCTCCAGCAGGTTCACCACCTGAGCCTGGATGGACACGTCCAGCGCGGAAACCGGCTCGTCGCAGATCACCAGCTTGGGCGAGACGGCGAGGGCGCGGGCAATGCCGATGCGCTGGCGCTGCCCGCCGCTGAATTCATGCGGGAAGCGGCGCATCTGGTCCGCGTTCAGCCCGACGGTCTCCAGCAGCTCCGCCACGCGGTCCTCGCGCTCGCGTGCGTTCTTCGCCAGCCCATGGATGATCAGAGCCTCGCCGATGATGTCGCGCACCGTCATGCGCGGATTGAGCGAGGCGAAGGGGTCCTGGAAGATGATCTGCATGTCGCGCCGCAGCGCGGTCATCTGCGCGTGGTCGAGCGCCGTGACCTCCCTGCCCTCGAACCAGACCTGACCGGAGGTAGGCTCGATCAGTCGGAGGATCAGCCGCCCGGTGGTGGACTTGCCGCAGCCGGACTCGCCGACGAGGCCAAGCGTCTCGCCGGGGGCGAGATCGAAGGAGACCCCGCTGACTGCATGCACCTCGCCCACCGTGCGGCGCAGGATGCCGCCCTTCACCGCGAAACGCTTCACCAGTTTGTCCACGCGCAAGAGGGGCTGGGTCACAGGAACTCCTCCGCCCGGATGCAGCGGGCCTTGTGGCCGGGCCGGATCTCGCGCAGCGCCGGTTCCCCGGCGGTGCATTCGGGGATGGCGTGGCGGCAGCGCGCCGCGAAGCGGCAGCCATGCGGCGGGTGGAGCAGGCTAGGCACCGTGCCGGGAATGGCTTCCAGACGATGATGCTCCGTCGCCGCGAGGTCGAGGCGCGGGATGGAGCGAATGAGGCCCTGGGTGTAGGGGTGCAGCGGCCGTTCGAACAGCGCCTCCACCGGCGCCTCCTCCACCACCTTTCCGGCATACATCACGACGACGCGCTGCGCGGTCTCCGCCACCACCCCCATGGCGTGGGTGATGAGCAGCACCGCCATCCCCAGCCTTTCCTTCGTCTCGTTCAGGAGGTCGAGGATCTGCGCCTGGATGGTGACGTCGAGCGCCGTGGTCGGCTCGTCGGCGATCAGCAGCTTCGGGTTGCAGGACAGCGCCATGGCGATCATCACGCGCTGGCGCATCCCGCCGGAGAACTGGTGCGGATAGTCATGGACGCGGCGCGACGGGTTGGGAATCTGCACGAGGCGCAGCATCTCCGCCGCGCGGTCCAGCGCCGCCTTGCGGGAGAGGCCCTCGTGCTGGCGCACCGTCTCGGCGATCTGCTCGCCCACGGTGTAGACCGGGTTCAGGGAGGTCATCGGCTCCTGGAATATGAAGCCGATCTCCTTGGAGCGGATGGAGCGCATCTGATCCGGCCCCATGGGGACGATGTCCCCCCCCTGCCACAGGATGCTCCCCTCCACGATGCGGCCGGGCGGCATCGCGATCAGCTTCAGCACCGTCATCGCCGTGACGGTCTTGCCGCAGCCGGACTCTCCCACGACCGAGACGGTCTCGCCCCGGTCCACGCCGATGCTCACCCCGTCCACCGCGCGGACCATGCCGTCATCGGTGCGGAAATGGACCTTGAGTCCCTCGATCTCCAGCAGGCGGGGTGACGTCACTTCACGCGCCTCGGGTCCAGTGCGTCGCGCAGCCCGTCGCCGACGAAGTTGATGGACAGCACGGTGAGGAAGATGGCGAGGCCGGGAAAGATGGCCCAATGCGGCGCGAAGTCGAGATTGTCCTTCGCATCGAACAGGATGCGCCCCCAGGTCGGAATGTCGGGCGGGAAGCCGAGGCCCAGGAAGGACAGGGTGGATTCCGCGATGATCGCGGCCGCGACGTCGATGGTCGCGGCGACGATCACCGGCCCCAGCGCATTGGGCAGGATGTGCCGGAGCACGAGGCGCGAGCGCGACGCGCCCAGCGCCCGCGCTGCCTCCACGAACTCCTTCTCCCGCAGCGAGAAGAACTGCGCGCGGACAAGGCGCGCCACCGGCATCCAGCGGAACCCGCCGATGACGATGACGATCAGGATGAACACCCCCAGCTCCGGCCCCACGAGGCCGGTCAACGCGTCGCGGAACAGGTAGATGATGAGCAGCAGCAGCGGCAGTTCCGGCAGGGAGAGGAACAGGTCGGTCAGCCACATCAGCGCGGCATCGAGCCGTCCGCCCGCCATGCCCGCCACCGCGCCGACAAAGGTGCCGACGATCACCGCCACCGCCATCGCCGCGAAGCCGACCGCAAGCGAGATGCGCCCGCCATAGAGCACCCGCGCCAGGATGTCCTGGCCCAGATCATCCGTGCCCAGCGGATGCTCCCAGGACGGTCCCTGGAGCCGTGCCGTGAAGTCGATCTCGTCGATCGGCACGGTCCAGACGAAGGGCCCGACCAGCACGGCGAGGACGAGCATGACGAGGATCAGCGCGCTGACCACGGCCAGGCGGTGCTTGCGGAAGCGGCGCCACGCTTCCTGCCACGGCGTCACCCGCTTCCGGGGCGCGGCGGGGCTAGCGGTAGCTGATACGGGGATCGAGCCAGCCATACAGGATGTCCGCGAGAAGGTTGAAGAAGATCACTAGGCACGCGAAGACGAAGGTCACAGCCATGATCACCGGCGTGTCGTTGGACAGGATCGCGCTGATCAGCAGCGAGCCGATGCCGGGCACACGGAAGATCTGCTCGGTGACGATGGCGCCGCCGAAGACGATGGGCATCTGCAGCGCCACCAGCGTCACCACCGGGATCAGCGCGTTGCGGACCACATGCCGCAGGGTGATGCGGCTTTCGGGCAGGCCCTTGGCCCGCGCGGTGGTGACGTGGTCCAGCCGTATCACGTCCAGCACGGCGGAGCGGACGAAACGCGTCCAGGCGGCACCCTGGAACAGCCCCAGCACCATGACCGGCATGATGGATTGGCGAAGCTGCTCCCACCACCATCGCCAGCCAGTCTCCGAAAGGTCGGTGCGGTACACGAAGGGCAGCCATTCCAGATAGACCGAGAAGAACAGGATGAAGAGCAGCCCGGTGAAGAAGGTGGGCAGCGAGAAGCCGATGAAGGCCAGCGTGTTGGCGATCTGGTCGAAGATCGAATAGGGCCGCGTGGCGGCATAGACGCCCACCGGCAGCGCGATGGCGAGCGCTACGATCTGCGAAGCGCCAATCACCACCAGCGTGACCGGCAGGCGCTGGAGGATCAGCTGGTCCACGTCGATGCGCGACACGAAGGAGTAGCCCCATTCGCCACGCAGCATGGCGAAGAGCCAGTTGAAGTAGCGCTGCCAGATCGGGTCATCGAGCCCGAGGCTGGCGCGAAGATTCGCGCGCACCTCGGGCGGAATGGCGGGGTTGGTCGCCAGCTCCTCGAACGGGTCGCCCGGCGCGAGGGCGAGCACGGTGAACAGGACCACGCTGATCCCGAGCAGGCTCGGGATCGCGATCAACAGGCGTCTGATGAGGTATTGGGTCACGCGGTTGGCATCAGGTCTCGCGGAACCAGTCGCCCAGCAGCCACGTCGTGTTGTCCCAGGCGCTCAGGACGGGGCGAAGGTTGTTGAGGCTGGCGCTGACCAGAGGGCGGCTGATCAGCGGGATGACATGGTTGCTGCCGCAGATCAGGTCGTTCATCCGGATGAACAGCGCCGCACGCTTCACCGGGTCCAGCTCCGCCTCCGCCTCGCGATAGGCGGCGTCGTACTCGTCGTTGCGCCAGCGGACGATGTTGCGGCCCTGCCAAGAGTTCTGCCGGTTCGCGACCTCCCACGACACGTACTGGTTCATGAAGAGCTGCGGATCCGCCTGGGTCATCGTCGTCGTGTACATCTGCATGTCGGCGTAGAACTTCGTGTAGGTGTCCGGATTGGCCACGTCCGACGAGAAGAACACCGACGACGTCACCGACTTCAGCTCCAGGTCGATCCCCGCGCGCTGCGCCGCCTGCTTGATGATGGCCTGGGTGCGCTGGCGCGGCGCGTTCACCGAGGTCTGGAAGACGAAGCGCAGCCGCACATTGTTCTTGGCGCGGATGCCGTCGCGCCCCCTCATCCAGCCGGCGCCGTCGAGCAATTCATTGGCCTTCTGGATGCTGAACTCGGACCGCATGTTGGGCGAGCGGAAGCGGGGCGGGTTGTTCAGGAAGTTGGCGGTGGCCGGCCCACCGCGGCCGTAGATGAATTGCTGGATGGAGTTCTTGTCGACCAGCAGCGCCATGGCCTGCCGCACCGCCGGGTCGGAGAAAGCGGGGTGCGTCGTCTTGATGGAGGAACGCTCCCCGTCCACTTCCTCATGCGGGTTGGTGACGTTGAGCTGGATGAACTCGATGTTGCCGCCTTCGACGATGTTCACCCGGCCGCGATTGGCGGCTTCCAGCCGCTTCAGGATCTCATCCTCCACCTGGAGGTTCCAGGCATAGTCGAAATCGCCGGTCTGCAGCACGGCGCGAGCCGCCGAGACGGCGTCGCCGCCGCCCTTGATCTCGAAGCTGTCGAAATACGGGCGGTTGTCCATGTGGTAATTCGGGTTCAGCTCGCCGCGCAGCAGGTCACCAGGGGCGAAGCTGACGAAGCGGTAGGGTCCGGTGCCCACGGGCCGCAGATTGGTCGGCGCATCACGCGAATTGGCGCCGGCATAGTCGCGGAACAGGTGGCGGGGGATAATGGTCCCGCGCGAGGCGACGAAGGCATCGGCCCAGAAGGGCGTGGGCTTCTCGAACTCCACCCGCACCGTGTGGTCGTCCACCTTCACCACGTTGATGTCGCGGTAGGAGCCGGAGCTGACGGCGGCGACGGCCGGATTGCGGTTGTATTCCCAGGTGAACACCACGTCGTCGGCGCTGAAATCCTGGCCGTCGTGCCACTTCACGCCGCGCTTCAGCTTCCAGGTGACGGAGCGCCCGTCCTCGGCGAGGCTGCCATTCTCGACCGACGGGATCTCGGCCGCGAGGATGGGATGCAGCGTGCCATCCGCCGCCCAGCCGGCCAGCGGCTCGTAGAAGGTGCGGCTGGCATCCTGGTTGGTGGTGCCGACCGCGAATTGCGGGTTCAGCAGGGTGGCAGCCTGCCAGTAGAGGATCTTCAGCTGCCCGCCGCCGCCACGCCGCGTGGGACGGTAGCTGGAAGTGCCCTGCGCCGCCGCCGGGGCCGCGCCCGCGATCGCCAGAAGCTGCGTCGCCATGGGCGCGGTGAAGCCAAAGGCGGCAAGGCGCCGCACGAAGCCACGCCGCGACAGATGGCCGCGCTTCACGCGGCCGATCATCTGCCGGAGGTCGTCTTCCGTCATCCCGAATCTCCAGAAGCCTCGTTTGTCACGAAGGCTACATGAAGCGGGTGTTAGACCGCACGAATTTTTTAGGCCTCCCGACCCCCGCCAAGCTCCTGCTGCACCACGCTCGCCCACCATGCGACGCCGAGCGGAATGATCTCGTCGTTGAAGTCGAAATGCGGCGTGTGCAGGTTGGGCGAGGTGCCGTCCGGCCCGCTGCCGCCACCGATGAACATGAAGGCGCCAGGGCGCGCTTCCAGCATCAGGGCGAAATCTTCCGCGCCCGTCACCGGCGCGTGGCTGCCCACCCCTTCCGCACCCACCAGCGCCATGGCGGCCGCGCGCGCGACGTCGGTCTGCTCCGCGTGGTTCACCGTAGCGGGGACGCCCCGCATGTAGCGCGCCTCGGCCGTGCAGCCATGCGCGGAGGCGAGGCCGTTGGCGAGTTCGCCGATCCGCCGCTCGAGCAGGTCGCGCACTTCCGGCGTGTAGGACCGCGCCGTACCAGTGATGACGAGCTCCGCGGGCATGACGTTGGGCGAGATGGAGGAGCCGCCCTGGATCGAGCCCACGCTCAGCACCGCCGCCTCCACCGCCGGGACGTTGCGGCCGATGATGGTCTGTAGCGCCAGCACGAAATGCGCCTGCACCACCGTGACATCGGTCGCGAGATGCGGCGTCGAGCCGCCATGCCCGCCCGTGCCGCGGAAGGTGACTTCGAACCGGTCCGCCGCCGCCAGGGCCGGTCCGGAGCGGATGGCGAAGCGGCCGGCCGGCATGGTGGGCTTGTTGTGCAGCCCATAGACCGCGTCGCAGGGGAAGCGTTCGAACAACCCGTCCGCCAGCATGGCGCGGGCGCCGCCGCGCCCTTCCTCGGCGGGCTGGAAGATCAGGTGCACCGTCCCCGCGAAGTCGCGATTCTCCGTCAGCCACCGTGCGGCGCCGAGCAGCATGGTGGTGTGCCCGTCATGGCCGCAGGCATGCATGACCCCGGTGTTCTGCGAGGCATAGGGCAGCCCCGTCTGCTCCGTGATCTGCAGCGCGTCCATGTCCGCCCGCAACCCGATCACGCGCTGACCGGGCCTTGTGCCCCGGACCGTGCCGACCACCCCCAGCTTGCCGACGCCTTCCGTCACCTCGATGCCGAGGGCGCGGAGTTCGCGCGCCACCAGGGCCGCGGTCCGCTGCTCCTCCATGCCCAACTCGGGATGGGCGTGGATGTCGCGGCGGATGGCCGTCAGCTCGGCCTGCCAGCGCCTGGCTCCCTCGATCGCGGGATGGGTCACGGGTCGTCTCCTCTTGTCGTGCGGGGAGCATGGACCCTCGCACGCATCAGCGCGAGTGGCATCAGGCGATGGCACGGGCAAGGGCAGGCTGGCTGCTGGCGTTGATGCGCTTCTCCTGCGCCTGGGTCAGGCGAACCATCTTGCGCAGGTCCATCTCGGTGACGCCCATAGCCGTCTCGGCCCAGATGTCCACCACGTCCTTCAGCTCTTCCAGCGTCACCGGGTTCACGCGGCGGCGCACCCGCATCAGGGCCTGCTGCGCATTATGCTTGCGGCTGTGCTGGTCGATGTAGCGGCGCACCGCGGCCTCGCCCTCGCCGTCCTCGGCCAGCACGTCCACCACGCCCATCGCGTGCAGTTCCTCGGCCGTGTAGAGCTTGCCGGACATGATCATCTTCTCCGCCTCGACCGCGCCGATGCGGCGGGACAGGAAGGAATAGGCGCCCATGCCGGGGAAGAGGTTGAACAGGATCTCGGGCAGGCCGAACTTGGCGCTGCGCTCGGCCACGATCACGTCAAAGGCCAGGGCGCACTCGAAGCCGCCGCCCAGCGCGTCGCCCTGCACCATGGCGATGGTGACGACGGGGGAGCGGAACGCCTCGGCATTGCCGTGGATCGCCTCGACGCAGAGATGGCCGTAGCGGCGCAGCGAGGCGAGGTCACGGCTGCGGATGCGGTCGGCGAAATGGCCGAGGTCGCCACCCAGGTTGAAGATGCCCGGCAGGCTGCTGCCCATGACGTAGTAGCGCAGGGAGGGAGAGAGGCCGGCCTCGCGCTCCGCCCGCAGCGTGTCACGCAGCACGGCCTGCTGGGCGAGGATGTCACGGAGCAATTCGCGGGTGAAGGAAGGCTTCGGGCCGGGGTTCATCGAGGCCCAGAAGCTTGCCGTGTCGGCTTCGAGCCGGGTCTCGAGAGTCTCGAAACGCAGCGAGGAAAGGGAAACGGGGGCCGGGGTGGAACCCTGAGCGACTTCGAGGAGGGCGGGCGTGGAGGAAACAAAGGTCATGACGTGCTCCGTGTCGAGAAGGCATCGGGCCAGGGGCAGCCCGCTTAGCCTTGCCGTTAATAGAACACGAAAAGCGTCAACCGCATGGGCAACTTTGCGCAAGTTTCCTCGCACGGAGGACTTGCCTCCGTTTTGTTTTATTTTCTGAGAGTTGCGCGATTTCTAGAAAGGTTGCGATGAACGGAAAGAGAATCTTTTTGCTCAATCGAACCCTAATACATTCCGCCGCCTGCTTCTCCCCGTTCAGATGGTCGCAACAACAACGGTCGAACGCGCAACAACTCGTTCGCGATGCGCTCCACCATCCTTTCTCCTTGCTCGCGAAGTTCCTGCGGGCTGACGTCTTTGGCCGCCCGGCACAACTCGCATAGCGCCGTGGCGCCCACATTAGCCGCGGCGCTGTGCATGGCGTGGGCGCGCGCACGATATTGCGACGCATCGGCCTCGAGCGCGGCCAGCCGTAACTCCTCCAGGATCTCCTCGGCGTCGTGCAGGAAATCCTCGACCACGCTCTGCACGAATTCCGCTCCGCCCAGTGCCTCCAGGTTGTCCAGGGCGCGCTGGTCCACCAGCATCTGGTTGGTGGGACGGAAGCGCGGATGGCTGACGATGGGCTCCACCCCGGGCTGCGGCCCAGCGCTCGGCAGGGCGAGGCGCTCCACCACGGCCAGCAGCGCATCGGGCGTGAGCGGCTTCACCAGACGCTCCACGAAGCCCGCCTCCTGGCAGCGGCGCAGCGCTTCATCCGTGGCGTCGGCGGTGAGCGCCGCCCAGGGCACCTGGCGGCGCCCCATGGCCTGGAACCGGTACAGCCGTGCCGCCTCGATCCCGTCCATGTCCGGCATGTTGAGGTCCATGAGGACGAGGTCGAACTCGTCCTCCTCCAGCGCGTCGAGGGCCATCTCGCCGCCCTCCACCAGCGTCGCGCGGTGGCCGCCGCTTTCCAGGATCTTGCCGGCGACACGGAGGTTCGTGCGGTTGTCGTCGGCCACCAGGATGCGCAGCCCGCGCCGGGGGGCCAAGGCAGTGCCGACAGGCGCAGGGGCGTGCGGAACGGCGGCCTGCGGGGCCGGGGCTTCGGGAAGGCTGATGGGCGCGGGTGCATTACCCATTTCGGGGAGGCCGCAGACCTCCAAGGCTCCGAAAAGGGCGGCGGAGGAGGCAGGCGGCGGGACAATCGAAAAGAAGCCGCGCCGCAGCGACTCGGCGGGGAACCCATCCTCCCCTGCCGCATCGCCCAGCAGCACGACGCGCCAGGCACCGAGCGGGTTGAGGACGGCAAGCGCCGCCGCCAACGCCTCCGCGGTCATGCTCAGGCTGGCCGCATCCACGAGCAGGATGCGTGGCCGCCCGGCCGGAAGGGTCTCCAGCAGCGTCACCGCCGCGGGAAGCCCTGAAGCCGGGTGGAGTGTGACAGCCGCAAGGCGAGGCTCGCCCGCCGTCCAGAGCGCGGGATCGGCGGCGAGCAGCACGGCCTCGCCGGCCAGGACGGTCTCCGCTTCCGGCGCGGGGTGGCCGGCGGGGAACTCGCACCAGAAGGTGCTCCCCTGCCCTTCCGCGCTGCGCACGCCGATGCGCCCGCCCAGCATCTCCACCATGCGGCGGCAGATGGCGAGGCCAAGACCCGTGCCGCCGAAGCGGTTGATGATGCTGCTATCTGCCTGGGTGAAGGCCTCGAAGATGCGACCCTGCGCCTCTGGGGCAATGCCGATGCCGGTGTCCGTCACCTCGAAGCGCAGCGAGGAGCGCTCGCCGGGCGGCGCGTCCACCGCCAGGGTGACGGAGCCGCGATCGGTGAACTTCAGCGCGTTGCTGCCGAGGTTCAGCAGAATGTCCCGCGTCAGGTTGCGGTCGGCCTCCACGACACGGGGGGTGCGGGCCGTGACGTGGAGCGCGAGGCCCAGCCCCTTGTCCTGCGCCGCCCCGGCCAGCATCCGCCGCACCTCGTCCAGCAGGGCCGCGACCTCGAACGCCTCGCGGCGCACGGTCATCTGCCCCGCCTCGATGCGGGAGAAGTCGAGGATGCCGTCGATGAGGCCAAGCAGATGCCGCCCTGCATCGCTCACCGTCCGCGCCATCTCCCGCTCCTCGCCGGGAAGGGCGGGAGAGCGTTCGAGCAGGCCGCCCGTGCCGATGATGGCGTTCAGCGGCGTCCGAAGCTCGTGGCTCACGCTGGCGAGGAACATGGTCTTCGCCTGGTTCGCCCCTTCCGCCTGGGCCTTGGCATCGGACAGTTTGCGGATCAGCGTCGCCGAATAGGCCGGAATGGCGACCAGGCCGAGCATGAAGCCTGCGGAAAGATGGATCTGGTCGCTCCAGAAAGGCGTTGCCGCCACGGTGGCGGAAAAGCCGATCAGCGCAACCACCTGCGCGCACAGCAGCCATCCCACCCCGAAGCGGAAGCCGTTGCCCAGGATCACCCAGAGGTAGATCGGCGCGAGAACGGAGGTGACCTCGGCCCCGGCATTGAGCTCGTAGGAGAGGAAGCCGATGTCGAGGAGCAGCGCCGTCGCCCGGCGCGGATTGTTGGTGGCGGGCCGCGCAAGGATGTGCACGAACAGCGCCAGCGCGACCACCCAGTAGGCGGTCACCACCTCCAGCGCGTGGTGCGGCGCGTCCTCCCACAGCAGATAGAGGGTGATCAGAAGCGCGAAGCCGAGCCGGTTGAAGCTCATCTCGTGCTCGGTGTCCGGACGGCCACGCAGGGCGCGCAGCCTGGCGCGGAGTCCGCGCGGCGCCTCGGCGGTCACCGGGCCGGATCCCTCAGGCAGGCAACCGGCATGCCCGCGCCTCCGCCGCGCCGGGGTCCAGACGGTCCGCCGGAACGGGGCGACCAATGAAGAAGCCCTGCACCTCGTCGCAGCCCAGCGTCCGCAGCGCTTCGAGCTGCGCGCGATTCTCGACCCCCTCAGCGACGACTTCCATGCCCAGCTCATGCGCCAGGGAGATCACGGAACCGACGATCGCGGCGTCGGACCGGTCGCCGGGGAACAGCGCGATGAAGGACTGGTCGATCTTCAGCCGGTGGACCGGCAGCCGGCGGGCATAGAGCAGCGAGGAATAGCCGATGCCGAAATCGTCGATGGCGAGGCGCACGCCCAGGGAGCGCAGCTCGCTCAGCGTCTTCAGCACCGCCGCCTCGTCCTCGAACCGGTCCCGTTCCGTCAGCTCGATCTCCAGCAGCTCGGGCGCGAGCCCGGCCTCGGCCAGGGATTGTTCCACCAGTTCGAGCACGCCACCGCCACGGAACAGCGAGGGCGACAGATTCACCCCCACGCGGATGGGTCCGCCCGCGCGGCGCGACCACTCGGCGCCCTGCCGGCAGGCGGCATCAAGCACCCAGCGGGTGATCGGTGCCATCAGCCCGGTTTCCTCGGCGGTGGCGAGGAAGTGGCCCGGGTTCAGCAGGCCCCGCTCCGGATGCTGCCAGCGCAGCAGCGCCTCCGCCCCGGTCATCCGCCCGGTCCGGAGGCTGCACTGAGGCTGCCAGTGCAACTCGAACTCCCCGCGGGCCAGGGCGAGGCGCAGATCGCCCTCGACCTGGAGCGCCTCGCGCGCCGCGCGGTCCATATAGGACTCGAAGAAGCGGAACCCGCTCCGCCCTTCGGCCTTGGCGCGATACATGGCGAGGTCGGCGTTGCGGAGCAGTCCGTCCGCCCGGTCGCCGTCGTCCGGGAACAGGGTGATGCCGATCGAAGCCGAGGTGGAAACGGTGCGGCCCGGCAGCGCGAAGGGCTGCTCCAGCGCCGCCAGGAGCCGCCGCGCGAGCCCCTCCGCCTCCCGGGAACTGCTCATGCCGGGGCGGAGAACGGCAAATTCGTCCCCTCCGAGCCGGCAGATCATCGCCTCGTCGCCCACTGCCTCGGACAGGCGTAGCGCGACCTCGGTGAGGAGGCGGTCGCCGGCCTGATGGCCCAGCACGTCGTTGACGCCCTTGAACCGGTCGAGGTCGAGGAAGAGCAGAGCGAAGCGATGCTCGGGCCGGAGGCAGCTTTCCTCCAGCCGCTCCGCCAGGACGCTGCGATTGGCGAGGCCGGTCAGCGGGTCGTGCCGCGAGAGGAAGAGCAGCCGCTCCTCCGCTCGCTTGCGCTCCGTGATGTCCACCGAGGTGGTCAGGACAGCCGTCACCTCATCATCCGCATCCAGCAGCGGCGACTTGGTGGTGAGCAGGGTGCGGCGCGACCCGGCTGCGTCCAGCACGTCCTCCTCGAAGGATGGGATGGGGCGGGCGGTGCCGAAGACGCGCGCGTCGGCGGCGAGGCTCTGCGCCGCCCGCGCCTCGCCCACCATCCGCGACAGGGGATGGCCCACAAGCTCAGGGGCGGTGGCGTTGGCCTGCGCGGCCTGCCGCGCATTGACGAGGACGAGGCGCCCGGCCTTGTCGGTGGCGCTGATCAGCGCCGGTACGGTGTCGATCACCTGCCCCAGGGATTTCCGGCTCTCGCGGATCAAGGCGAGGCGCGACCGCTCGGAGGATTCCAGTTCGCGCGCCAGGTCCTGCGCCTCGTCGCGCAGGCGGACCTGGTGGCGGCGCAGGGCAAGCAGATTCCGGATCCGGCTGCGGAATTCGAAATGGTCCACCGGGGTGATCAGGAAGTCGGTCGCCCCGGAATCGAGGGCGCGCAACCGCGGCTCGGGGTCGTCATAGGCAGTGACGACCACGACGGGCACGTCGGCGCCATTGGGCTTGGCCCGGATGCGGGCCGCCACCTCAGCCCCGTCCATCTGCGGCATGCGGTAGTCGGTGATGACGAGATCGGGCCGGTTCTCGTCCATCCAATCGAGCATCTCGACCGGGTTGGAGAAAGGCATGACCTCGGCGCCCGCCTCGACCGAGGCAGCCAGTCGGGCGAGGATCCGGCGGTTGGTGCCTCGGTCGTCGAGGATAACGATCAGGGACATAGTGGAGCGACGGCTCTCCAGCGAGCGGATCCGGGATTGGCGGACACCTTTGGTGCCCTCGTGCCCCAAGTCAAATGCTGTTTCTACGGATATGGGGCCGTCTGGACCGCTCGGGGCGGTTAATTCCTGGAAATGAGACTGGGCGCCCGCTTTCTCAATAATGACGAGGCGCGCGGGGCTCGGACCAGGAGGGGCGCTCGCGCCACACCCCGGCGGCGGGGGTGTCGGCCGGCGGGGAGATGCCCAGCCGCTCGCCGGTACGCGCGCCCGCGGAATATGCCGCATCATTGAGCCGGCTCGCCGCATCCGTCACCGACAAGGGCGTGCCGCGGAAGGACATGCTGCCCGGATCGGCGCACCCGCCAAGCAGGGGCAGGAGGACGGCAAGGGCAAGGGTCGGGCGCATGGCTGGACAATGCCAGGGAAGGCGCAGCGGTTGAGGGGCGACGCCCTCTGGCGCAGGATGCGACCCTCGCCAGGGAGCATGTCCCGATGAACGTCGCCGCGCGGCCCGGGGAGATCCGGGCCATTCCCTCCGGCCCCTCGGCCGTGCCCGATGCCGCAGGCACCAATCTGTGGAGCGCCGACCCGGCCTTCGCCCGCCTCCTGCCGCTCTACCTACCAGCCGATCTGCTCGTGGTGCTGCGTCCGCATCTGGAGCGGCTGGGCGCCCTGGCCGGCGGCCGGCTGGATGCTCTGGCCGGCATGGCCGACCGCAACCCGCCGGAATTGCGCCACCGGACGAGGCGCGGCGAGGACAGCCAGTCCGTCGAGTACCACCCCGCCTACCGCGAGATGGAGGCCCTGGCCTTCGGCGAACTCGGCCTCGCGGCCATGAGCCACCGCGCCGGGGTCTTCGGCTGGCCCGCCCCTCTACCCCCGGCCGCGAAATACGCCTTCACCTTCCTCTTCGCGCAGGCGGAGTTCGGCCTGCTCTGCCCCGTCAACATGACGGACAGCCTGACCCGCACCCTGCGGAAATTCGGCGATCCTGCCCTGGTCGAGCGCTACCTGCCCGTCCTGGCCTCGCAGGACATGGACGCGCTGCACCAGGGCGCGATGTTCATGACCGAACAGGGCGCCGGCTCGGACATCAGCGCCACCGCCGTCCTGGCCGAGCCGCAGCCGGATGGAAGCTGGGCGCTGCACGGCGACAAGTGGTTCTGCTCCAACCCCGATGCGGAGCTGGCGATGGTGCTGGCCCGGCGCGTGGATGGCGGGCCAGGGATGCGCGGCGTCTCGCTCTTCCTCCTGCCCCGGACCCTGCCGGACGGCACGCCCAACCGGCACCGCATCGTCCGGCTGAAGGACAAGCTCGGCACGCGCTCCATGGCCTCGGGCGAGGTGACGCTGAACGGCGCCACCGCTTGGCTGGTCGGCGAGCCCGAGGCCGGGTTCCGCCAGATGGCGGACATGGTGAACTCCTCGCGCCTGTCCAATGGCGTGCGCGCCGCCGGGATGATGCGCCGCGCAGTGACGGAAGCGCTGTTCGTGGCGCGGCACCGCGTCGCCTTCGGCCGCCGCCTCGTCGAGATGCCGCTGATGCGGCGTCAGCTCACCAAGATGCTGATGCGTGCGGAACAGGCCCGCGCCATGGTGTTCCAGACCGCCGAGGTGCTGCGCCGCTCCGATTCCGGGGAGGAGGGCGCCTATGCCCTGCTGCGCATCCTCACTCCGCTGGTGAAGTTCCGCGCCTGCCGTGACGCAAGGCAGGTCACGGGTGACGCGATGGAGGTGCGGGGCGGCTGCGGCTACATCGAGGAATGGCCGGAAGCCCGCCTGCTGCGCGACGCCCATCTCGGCTCGATCTGGGAGGGGACCAGCAACATCGTCGCGCTGGACGTGCTGCGCGCCGCCTCGCGGGAAAACTCGCTGCCGGCGCTGGAGGCGCATCTGCGCGGGCTGCTGGGCAACGGCGCCGCGCTGCCCGAGGCGCTGCCGGCGCTGAACCGCGCCATCGCCCTGGCCGGACGGGCCGGGGAGGATCCGGCGCTTGCTCGCCAGGCGGCCTCGGCGCTTTATCACCTCACCTCCGCCGCCGTGATGGCCTGGGAAGCGGAGCGCATCGGGAACGTCCATCGCGCCGCCCTGGCGCGGATGGTGCTGCGCCATCGCATCTTGCCCCGCGACCCGCTGGGGGCGGAGGACCCGGATGCCGCCGGCCTCGGAGATTTGCTGGAGGCGGCCTGACCATCGGACGGCGAAACCTTGCCGCGCCTTGGCGGCTTGGGGAATGGCAGGGATGCAGGCACGTGCCCCAGCCCCATCTTCCAGTTCCGCGTTGCTCCTTTCGAATGTCGAGGACCCCGAGCCGCATGACACCGACCTGCCCCCGCCGCCGATGAGTCTGCTGACCATCGCCTCCTACAACGTCCACAAATGCGTGGGCACGGATCGCCGCTTCAGCCCGGCGCGCGTCACCGAGGTGATCGCGGAGCTGGGTGCTGACCTGTTGGCGCTGCAGGAGGTGGACCGGCGCTTCGGCCGCCGCATCGGTCTGCTGGACATGGTGGAGCTTGAGCGGCGGACCGGATTGCGCCACGTCCCGCTCTCCATGATCCCGCAGGGCCAGGGCTGGCACGGCAACGCCCTGCTGTTCCGCGAGGGCGAGGTAACGAGTATTCGCCGCCTCTCCCTCCCGGGCGGCGAGCCGCGCGGCGCCGCATCAGTGGAGTTGCGTCTGCGCGGGGTCCGGCTGCGCGTGGTGGCGACGCATTTCGGCCTGCTGAAGCAGCACCGCCTCCAGCAATGCGGCGCCATCCTGGAGCTGCTGGCGCAGGAGGATTTGCCGACCCTCATCCTGGGCGACCTGAATGAATGGCGGGTGGGGCGGCGCTCTTCGCTGCTGCCGCTGCACCAGAGCCTCCGATGCAGCCAGTTCAGTCCGGCGACCTTTCCGAGCCGCCTGCCGCTGCTGCCGCTGGACCGGATCCTCGGGTGGCCGCGCGGGCTGGTGCGCGACCTGGAAGCGCATGAATCCGCCCTTGCCCGCGTCGCGTCGGACCACCTGCCCCTGAAGGCGCAGCTGGATCTCGAAGTGGCGGCCGTGCATGGCGGCACCGGGCTCGTCCCGCGGGCGGCCTGACCGTGTCGCACCCGGCTCCCCTCCCCGAGACCTGCGCGGCGGAGCCGGCGCCGGGCCACACCCATGTCTCGGTGCTGCGGACCGGGCTGATGGCCTTCGCCGCCCGGGTGAAGGCGGCGCGTGGGGCCGAAACGCAGCTGGACCTCCTTTACTATATCTGGCGCAATGACCTGACCGGGCGCCTGCTGGCGCGCGAGGTGCTGCGCGTGGCCGAGCGCGGCGTACGCGTCCGTCTGCTGCTGGACGATATGTACGCCATCGGGCGGGAGCGTCACCTTGCCGCGCTGGACGCACACCCGCGGATCGAGGTGCGGCTGTTCAACGCGACGCGCTGGCGCCGCCTTGGCGTTCCCGGCCTCCTGCTGGAGATGCTGCTGGGCGGCTGGCACCTGAACCGGCGCATGCACAACAAGGCATGGCTGGTGGATGGGCGCGTCGCCATCTGTGGCGGGCGCAACATCGGCGACGAGTATTTCGACGCGGGCGGGGATTTTACCTTCAGCGATCTCGACCTCGCCCTCGCGGGGGCGGCCGCCGCGCAAGCCCAGACCGTGTTCGACCAGTACTGGAATCACGAGCTCGCCCGCAGGGTGACGGAGGTGACGCAAGCGCCCTTCCGCCTGCGCGGTGGGCTGCGCGGCCTCGCCGCCCGGCTGGATGCTGCCTGCGCCCTTCCCGCCGCCAAACCCTATTACGATGAGTTGGCCGCCGACCCGGAGGTGGCGCGTGTCCTTTCCGACGCGGAGGAACGCGCCGGCCCGCTGGTCGCTGGCGACGCGATCCGGGTGGTGGCCGACCCACCGGACAAGGCGCTGGGTCAGGCCGGCGAGGAGGATTGCGTTTCCCACGGCATCCTCGCACTCCTGCGCGGCGCGCGGGAGGAGGTGCTGCTGATCTCACCCTATTTCGTCCCTGGCGAGGAGGGAGCGCTGGTGCTGGAGGGGCTGGCGCAGCAGGGGGTCCGCATTTCCGTCATCACCAACTCCCTCGCCGCGACGGATGTCGTGGCGGTGCATGGCGGCTATTCGCGCTACCGCGCCCGGTTGCTGCGCGCCGGCATCGCGCTGCACGAGCTGAAGGCCTCCGGCACGGAGGGGGCAAGCGTCTTCGGGTCGCGCGGGGCGAGCCTGCACACCAAGGCATTGCTGGTGGATGGGGAGCGCGCCTTTGTCGGCTCCTTCAACCTCGATCCGCGCTCCATCGCCCTCAACACCGAGATGGGCGTGATGATCCGCCACCCCGACGTGGCGCGGGAACTTCGTGCCGAGCATGCACGCCTCGCCGGCCCTGCTTGGAGCTGGAAGGTGACGCTCGATGAGAGCGAAAACCTGCTCTGGTCCTCCGAGCAGGAGGGCGCGCCCGTGCATCTGCGCGCCGAGCCAAGCGCCTCGCTGCGGCGCCGCTTCCTCGCTGGGCTGGTGCGCCTGCTCCCGGTGGAATCGCAGCTCTAGACGCCGCGCCATCACTCCGGCCTCCTTTGCGAGGGGAGCATCAAAGCTGCTGGCTCATTGGAGGAAACCTGCCCCTCGCCAGGGAATTGCTCCTTCATCAATGGAAGGAACACGAACATGCTGAAAGGTGGCCTGCTTTGGCTTCTCGGCATTCCCTTGCCGATCATCCTCATCCTTTGGCTGGTGGGCGTGTTCTGACAGAAGCGCCGCCGCGTTCCGGCGCGGGCGGCGATGCCAGCATACGGAAGGATTCCCCATGCCCGAGAAGCATCCGAACACCAAGCGTTGGGGCGGCCCGGGCGCGAGCCATGAGGACGCGTCCAAGCCCATGCCCGAGCCGGGATCGGCCCATCCGGAGGGGGCCGCGAGCACCAATCCGCGCGTAAGCCAGCGCTCCGGAGGGGGCGGCGAGCGGGACGAGAAGCACTCCCACGTGGATGAGATGCGCAGCTCGAAGTCGCACGCGACGGACAATGCCAGCCCGACCACGACACGCGAATACCGCGAGAACACGCCACGCAAGTCCAAGGATACAGACTGAGCAAAGCGCCGGCCCCGGTTCGCCGGGGCCGCGACCTCGATAGGGAGGAAGGGTGAGCAAGGACGGGCTGCGGCACGGCGCGCTGGGCGCGAGCTGCGTGCATCTCTGCGTGGATATGCAGAATCTTTTCACCGGCGGCACAGATTGGGACACGCCCTGGATGAAGCGCGTTCTGCCCGTGGTGGAACGCGTCACCGCCGCCTTCCCGGAGCGGACGGTCTTCACGCGCTTCATCCCCGCCTCGCGTCCCGAGGAGGGCGAAGGCACATGGGCACGCTACTGGGAGCGCTGGGCCTCCATGACGCTGGAGCAGCTTCCCGAAAGTGCGACCGATCTCCTCCCTTCCCTCGCCCGCTTCACCCCGCCGGCCGAGGTAGTGGACAAGCGCTTCTACTCCCCCTGGTACGACACGGACCTCCACACGCGCCTGAAACAGCGCGGCGTGGACACGCTGATCATCACGGGGGCGGAGACGGATGTCTGCGTCCTGGCCGCCGTGCTCGGCGCGGTGGATCGCGGCTACCGCATCATCGTGCCGACCGACGCGCTCTGCTCATCCTCCGACCTCACCCATGACGCGCTCCTCACCCTCTACCGCGAGCGCTATGGCCAGCAGATCGAGACGGCGCTTTCAGAAGAGGTGGTGGCGGCGTGGCGCTAGGGATCCTCAGTCCACGCTGATATTGGCGGAGCGGACCAGGGCCGCATGGCGTTCGATCTCGCTCGCCAGGAAGCGCTCCAGATTTTCGGGCGAGCCGCCCGCGGCGCCATCGGCGATCTCCAGCCCCTGCTGCAGCAGCCATTCGCGGCCCGGGCTGTCCAGGATCTCGTTCACCGCCGTGTTGACCGCCTGGATCACCGGGCGCGGCGTGCCCTTGGGTGCGAGCCAGCCGAACCACGTCCCCATCACCACGGCGGGATAGCCCTGCTCGGCCGCTGTCGGCACATCGGGCAGGACGGCGCTGCGCGTCTCGGACAGCACGGCCAGCACCCGGATCTCGCCAGAGCGGCTGAGCGGGACGGACCCTGGCGCGCCGAGGAACATGGCGCTGAGCCGCCCGCCGATCACATCCGCCACCGCCGCAGACGGCGAGCTATAGGGAACATGGGTGAGCTGCGTGCCCGTCGCCGCGGCCAGCATGGCCCCCGCGAGGTGCATAGAGCTGCCGCTGCCGGTGGAGCCATAGCTGGCCTCGCCCGGCCTGGCGCGGGCCATCGCCACGAATTCCGCAAGGTTCCGCACCGGCGAGTTGCGCCCCACCACCAGCGCATTCGGAATGGAGCCGAAGCGCGCGATGGGATCGAAGTCGCGCTGCGAGTGGAAGGACAGGTCGCGATACAAGGCGAGGTTGGTGGCGAGCGGCCCGGCCCAGGAGAAGAGCAGCGTGTGCCCATCCGCCGGGGCGCGGGCCGCTGCCGCCATGCCCACATTGCCTGAAGCGCCAGGCCGGTTCTCGATCACGAAGGGCTGGCCGAAGCGGCGGGAGAATTCCTGACCGCAGAACCTCGCGATCGGGTCCGAGGAGCCACCGCCGGCGGCTGGGACGATGATCCTCACCGCCTGACGCGGCCATGCGGGCTGCGCCAGAGCCGGTGCCGCCAGCCCGGTTGCCGCCATGGCGAGCAGGCCTCGCCGGTCCATCCGAAAGGTCATGCTCGTTTCCTCCCCTGGCCTTGCCCGGCCACGTTTGCGGCGGTGATTTTTCCTGTCTATGATTTCTTTGTCCACACCCATGAACAAGGCGGATGCCAAGTGCCGCCCCAGGGGGAAACTCTGCTAATGGCTGGTCCGCTCGCGGGGGTCCGCGTCCTCGACCTCACGACCACGCTGATGGGACCCTACGCGACCCAGACCCTCGCCGAAATGGGCGCCGAGGTGGTGAAGGTGGAGCCGCCGGAAGGCGACATCGTCCGCCGCATCGGGCCAGCACGGAATGCCGGCATGGGGCCGATCTTTCTCAACACCAATCGCGGCAAGCGCAGCCTCGTCCTCGACCTGAAGAGGCCCGAGGGGCGCGAAGCGGCTCTCCGCCTCGCTGCTCGCTCGGACGTGCTGGTCTACAGCCTGCGGCCGCATTCGATGGAGCGCCTCGGCCTCGGATACGAGACCGTTGCGCGGGTGAATCCGCGCCTGGTCTATGCGGGCGTCTATGGATACGCGCAGGAGGGCCCCTATGCCGCCCGCCCCGCCTATGACGACCTGCTGCAAGGCGCGACGGGCGTGGCGGCGCTGAATGCGCGCATCGGCGACGGGACGCCGCGCTACGTGCCGCTCGGCCTCGTGGACCGGATCGTGGGGCTCGCGGCCTCGGGCGCCATCAGCGCCGCGCTGCTGTACCGGGAGCGCACGGGAGTGGGGCAGCGCGTGGACGTGCCGATGTTCGAGACGATGCTGCCCTTCGTGCTGGGCGACCATATGGGTGGGTTGGCCTTCGACCCGCCGCTCGATGCCGGCGGCTATGCGCGCATGCTCTCGCCGGGGCGCCGCCCCTACCGCACGCGCGACGGATGGATCTGCGCCGTGGTGTACACGGACAAGCACTGGCGCAGCTTCTGCGCGGGGCTCGGCATGGCGGACCTCGTCTCTACCGACCCGCGCTTTGCCGATCACGGCGCGCGCATCGCCCATATCGACGAGATCCTCGCCATGGTGTCGGAGATCATGGCGCAGCGCGACACGGCGGAGTGGATGGAGTTCTTCGAGAAGGCCGACATTCCCGCCATGCCAGTGAACGACCTCGCAGACCTGCTCGATGACCCGCATCTGCGCGAGACCGGCTTCTTCGAGATGGAGGAACACCCGACGGAGGGCAGGCTGCGCCGCACGGGCATCGGCCCGCGCTGGTCCGCGAGTCCCGCTGGTGAGCGGGGCCCCGCGCCGGTTCTGGGTGCCGATGGGGCGGAAGTGCTGCGCGAGGCGGGGTATGAGGAGGCGGAGATCAGGCGCCTCGCGGAACTGGGCGTGACGCGCCTGCCGAAGACAGGGGAATAAGGAATGGATTTCGAGCTTTCCGCCGACCAGCGCGCGATCCGCGACGCCGTCACGGCGATCTGCGACCGCTTCGACGATTCCTACTGGCTGGAAAAGGACCGCCACGGCGGCTTCCCGCACGATTTCCACGCCGCCATCGCGGAGGCCGGCTTCCTCGGCATCTGCATTCCCGAAGCCCATGGCGGCTCCGGCCTCGGCATCACCGAGGCGGCGATCATGATGGAGGCCATCGCGGCCTCGGGCGGCGGCATGTCCGCCGCGACGGCGGTGCATATCAACATCTTCGGGCTGAACCCCGTGGTGGTCTTCGGCAGCGAAGAGCAGAAGAAGCGCTTCCTGCCACCGCTGGCCGCCGGGAAGGAGAAGGCCTGCTTCGGCGTGACGGAGCCGACCACCGGCCTCGACACCACGCGGCTCAAGACCCGCGCCGTCCGCAAGGGCGACCGCTATGTGGTGGACGGGCAGAAGGTCTGGATCAGCACGGCGCAGGTGGCAGACCGCATCCTGCTCCTCGCGCGCACCACGCCGATCGAGGAGACGCGATCCCCCGCCGATGGACTCTCGCTCTTCTACACCACGCTGGACCGCAGCCGCGCCAGCGTGCGCGAGATCGAGAAGATGGGCCGCAAGGCCGTGGATTCGAACGAGATCTTCTTCGAGAAGTACGAGGTCCCGGCCGAGGATCTGATCGGCGAGGAAGGCAAGGGCTTCCGCTACATCCTGCATGGGCTGAACCCGGAGCGCGTGCTGCTGGCCGCCGAGGCGGTCGGGCTGGGCCGGGCCGCGCTGAACAAGGCGGCGACCTATGCCAAGGAGCGCGTGGTGTTCGGGCGTCCCATCGGCAAGAACCAATCCGTGCAGCACCCGCTGGCGCAGGATTGGATGGCGCTGGAAGCGGCGTGGATGATGACGCTCAATGCCGGCTGGCGCTACGACCAGGGGCTGGAATGCGGCGCCCAGGCCAATGCCGCCAAGTACCTGTCGGGCGAGGCGGGCATCAAGGCGTGCCAGAACGCCATCATGACGCATGGTGGCTTCGGCTATGCCCGCGAATACCACGTGGAGCGCTACCTGCGCGAAGCCATGATCCCCTGGATCGCCCCGGTCAGCCCGAACATGATCTGCTCCTACATCGCCGAGCGGGTGCTCGGCCTGCCCAAGAGCTACTAGGGCGGAAGCCGCGCATGATCGTCCGGCAGGCGGCGCATGTCCTGGAGTTGCTGGAGTACTTCGCCAGCCGACGCCGCCCCGCGACGCTGTCGGAGGTGGCACAGGATCTGGGCTGGCCGCGCTCCAGCACGTTCAACCTACTGGGCACGCTGGCGGAGCGCGGCTACCTCTACGAACCGCGCGCGCGGGAAGGCTACTACCCGACGCCTCGCCTCCTTCACCTCGCCCGGGAGATCTCGGAGGCGGAGCCGCTGCCGGAGGCGGTGACGACCCTGCTGCGAGACCTCGTGGAGGAAACCGGGGAAACGGCCGGCATCGCCGCGGCGTCGGGCACGGAGGCGGTGTTCATCGAGGTGTGCGAGTCTCCCCGCCCCATCCGCTATTTCGCGCGGGTGGGGCTGCGCATGCCCATCCACAACACCTCCTGCGGCCGCGCCATCCTGTCGCAGATGGGAGCGACAGAGCGGGCCAGCGTGCTCCGCAAGGTTCCCTTCGAGCGGTTCGGCCCCGCCACGCCGATGAGCGTGTCGGAGGTGGAAGCGGAGATCCGCCGCTCCGTCGAGCGCGGCTGGTTCCAGAACCTCGCTGAGTTCAGCCAGGATTTGTGCGGCGTGTCCCTGCCGTTGCCGCTGGGCGGGCGGCAGCTCGCGCTGGTGGTGGCCGGGCCGCTGAACCGGATGCAGGAGCGCATTCCGGCGCTGGCGGCGCGGATGCGGCGCGGGCTGGACCACGCCCTCGCCGCCTGAAATCAGCCGCCTGCGGCGGCGAGCAGCCTTTCCGCCAGCCGCAGATGCGGCCGGTCCAGCATCTTGCCATCCATGCGCAGCGCCCCTGCCCCCGGCGCCGCGAAGGCCGCGACCACGCGCCGCGCCCAGTCGAGTTCCTCCGCATCGGGGGTGAAGGCGGCATTCACCACCGGGACGTGCTTCGGGTGAATCACTGCCTTGGCGCCGAACCCGTCGCGCCGCGCTTCGCGCGCATCCGCCTCCAGCCCCGCGAGGTCCTCGATGCCGGCGTGGATCGTGTCGATCGCCACCACCCCCGCCGCGGCGGCGCCGGCGAGGCAGAGGTTGCGCGCCATGCGGAACGGATCGGTCCAGCGCCCCTCCGCCCGCGATGCGAGGGCGCCGAGCGAGGCGGAGAGGTCCTCCGCGCCCCACATCAGCCCCCAGAGGCGCGGCCCCGCCCCGGCGTATGAGCCAAGGCCAAAGAGCGAGCCGGCCGTTTCCGTCGCGATGGCGATGATGCGGGTGGCGCCCGCTTCAATGCCGTGCGCCGCCTCAAAGGCATCGAGCCAGTGGGATAACTGCCGCAGTTGCTCCGCATCGGCGCATTTTGGTAGGGCGACGCCGTCCGGCCGCCCCGGCATGGTGGCGGCGAGGTCGCCCAGGGTCAGGCCGGTATCCTGCGCGTTCACGCGCACCCAGCGCCGCTGGGCGCCGCGCGGCGCCGCCAGCATCTCCGCCGTCAGGCGGCGCGCCTCCTCCTTGCGGTCGGCGGCGACAGCATCCTCCAGGTCGAGGATCAGCGCGTCCGCGTCCCCGGCGGCGGCCTTCTCGAACTTGCGCGGGCTGTCGCCCGGGACGAACAGGAAGGAGCGCATCAGACGGCAGCCGGACGGCGGCGCATCAGCCCGGTACGGCGGCAGGTCGCCACGATCTCGCCGCGCTGGTTCAGCGCCTCGTGCTCGAACTCGACAAGGCCAGCGTCGGGGCGGGAGCGGCTTTCGCGCTTGCTGACAATGCGCGTGCGGGCGCGCAGCGTGTCGCCATGGAAGACAGGCTTGGGAAAGCGCACGTCGGACATGCCGAGATTGCCGATGGTGGTGCCGAGCGTGGTGTCCTGCACGCTCATCCCGATCATGATCGCCAGCGTGGCGAGGCTGTTGAAGAGCGGCTTGCCCCATTCCGTCCCGGCCGCGAAATGCGCGTCGATGTGCAGCGGCTGCGGGTTCATGGTCATGAGGCTGAACATCATGTTGTCCGCCTCGGTGACGGTGCGGGAGAGTTCATGCTCGAACACCCGGCCGACCTCGAAATCCTCGAAATGCAGTCCTGGCACTTCCGCCCCCTTCGTTCACGAGCGTGGATGAGTTTTACAAGATCCTGAAACTACGGATGATGGCGCGGCCGGGCAAGCGACCGGCCGAATGGGAGGAACAATGAACCTGGCGAGGCTGCTCGATCGCGCGGGGCGCGTAGCCAGTGGGCGCGTGGCGATGTGGCGGGGAACAGAGCCGGTCGCGACCCATGCGGAGCTGGCATCGCAGGCGGCGGCGCTGGCGGGCGGGATTCGCGCGCATCTTGGCCTCCCCCCCGGCGAGCGTGTGGCGCTGCTGATGACCAATGGGCCGGAGACGCTGCCCGCCCTCTTCGCCTGCTGGCAGGCGGGTCTGGTCGCCGTGCCGGTCAACGCCAAGCTGCATGCGCGCGAGGTGGCCTTCATCCTGGAGCATTCCGGCGCGCGCCTGCTCTTCACCACGCCCGATTTGGCCGGAACGGCACAGGAGGCAGTGTCAGGGCTTTTGCCGCAGCCCGAGGTGATCGAGGCGGGCGGAGCCGCATGGCGCGCCCTGCTCGCCGCGCCGGTCCCGCCACACCCGCTGGAGGCGTCAGAACCAGCCTGGCTGTTCTACACCAGCGGCACGACGGGGCGGCCCAAGGGCGCCATCCTCAGCCACCGCAACCTCCTCGCCATGACCCAGGGCTACTTCACCGAGGTGGACTCCATCGCGCCCGGTGACGCGGTGCTGCATGCGGCGCCCATGTCGCACGGATCGGGCCTCTATGCCCTGCCGCATGTCGCGGCGATGGCGGGGCAGATCCTGCCCGAGAGCGGCGGCTTCGACCCGGAGGAGATCCTGCGCCTGCTGGCGCATCACCGCGGCGTGACGATCTTCGCCGCCCCCACCATGGTCGGGCGGCTGGTGCGCTGGCCGGGGACGGAGGGTGCCGACCTGTCGGGCCTCAAGACGGTCGTCTACGGCGGCGGCCCCATGTATCTCGCGGATTGCCAGGCCGCGCTGCGGGTGCTCGGCCCGCGCCTGGTGCAGATCTACGGCCAGGGCGAGAGCCCGATGACCATCACCGTGCTGCCGCGCCAGTGCCATGTGGATATTGAGCATCCGCGCTACCTGGAACGCCTCGCCTCCGTTGGCTTCGCCCAGGCCGGGATCGAGTTGCGCGTCGCCGCGCAGGATGGCAGCTCCCTGCCCCCTGGCGAGACGGGCGAGGTGATCGTTCGAGCCCCCACGGTGATGGAGGGCTATTGGCGCAACCCCGAAGCCACGGCGGCCTCGCTGCGCGATGGCTGGCTCTGGACCGGCGACATGGGCAGCCTGGACGAGGACGGGTTCCTGACGCTGAAGGACCGCTCCAAGGACCTCATCATCAGCGGCGGCAGCAACATCTATCCGCGCGAGGTGGAGGAGGTGCTGCTGCTCCATCCGGAGGTCGCGGAGGTCTCCGTCGTGGGACGTCCCCAGGCCGATTGGGGCGAGGAGGTGGTGGCTTTCGTGGTCGCCGCCCCCGGCACCTCCCCCAAGCCCGAGGCGCTTGACGCGCTGTGCCTCGAACGCATCGCCCGCTTCAAGCGGCCCAAGGAATACCGTGTCGTCCCGTCCCTACCGAAGAACAACTACGGCAAGGTGCTGAAGACGGAGCTGCGCCGCTGGCTGGAGCGGGGGTGAGCTCGCTGCGCATCGACCGCATCGCGACGATGAGGAGCTCGCGCAAGGCGACATCCTGCCTGATGTTCAGATCAACGTCGCCGATCTGACAACGATCATTCAGCAATCGATTTT
This sequence comes from Sabulicella rubraurantiaca, assembly GCF_017355885.1. Taxonomy (GTDB): domain Bacteria; phylum Pseudomonadota; class Alphaproteobacteria; order Acetobacterales; family Acetobacteraceae; genus Roseococcus; species Roseococcus rubraurantiacus. The sequence goes on along the minus strand of NZ_JAFEUU010000007.1, from coordinate 70,118 downwards.
CAGGAGTTCACTGTCACCATGCTGGGCTCGGCCCGGGAACCATTGTCTCGGGCATCATCGCGGCCGGGGAACAGGCTGCGGACGACCCGGCATTGCCGGGAGAGGGCGCGCGCGGGGTTTCCGCTCCGCGCGTGCCACCATCCCCCTCGCTTGCTTCCGCGGATGGCTCATAGGCTCGCCCGTGCTGGTGGATCGCCTCGGCACGCAGGGCAAACCGACAGCGCCGGCGCAACTTCGTATCGCTCGACTGCCCAGATGGTGCCCGGCCGAGACGGAATGTCCTGTCCCTGTTCGGGCGCAAACGCCCGAACTGCTCAGTGGGGGAGGGCGGAAACCAAGGATGTCCTAGGAAAACTTGGTAGCGGCGAGCGGACTTGAACCGCTGACCCCGGCATTATGAGTGCCGTGCTCTAACCAGCTGAGCTACGCCGCCCCTTGGGGCGCGATTTACGCGGCGCGGCCCGCCCGGTCAACTGCGCGGCGCAGGATGAAACCGCCCGCGAGGACGCGGCTGCCGTCATACAGCACCGCCGCCTGCCCCGGTGCCGCCACGGCGGGGGTGTCGGGCCGCAGCCGGAGCGTCGTGCCGTCCCAGGCGGCGGTCGCGGGCTGGGGCTGCTCGCGCCCGCGCAGCTTGGCCTCGCAGCGGAACTCGTCCTCAGGCGGGGTGATCAGCCAGTTCACCTCGCCGAGCGCCACTTCCTCCACCGGCAGCTCGGCGCGGTGGCCAACCACCACGCGGCGCCGCGCCGGGTCCAGCGCGGTGACGAAGAGCCGCTCGGGCGCCGAGACGCCGAGGCCACGTCCCTGCCCCACCGTGTAGCGCGCGATGCCGCGATGCGTACCGAGCACGGCGCCGCTCTCGTCCACGATCTCGCCTGGCTCCAGCGCCTCGGGGCGGAGCTTGCCGACCAGTGCGTCGTAGCGGCCTTCGGGGACGAAGCAAATATCCTGGCTGTCGGGCTTCTCGGCGACCGGCACGCCGAGCCGCGCGGCATGAGCACGGACCTCCGCCTTGCTTGCCAGGCCGCCCAGCGGGAAGAGCACGCGCGCCAGCTGCGCCCGGGTGGTGTGGGCCAGGAAGTAGCTCTGGTCGCGAACCGGATCGGCGGCGCGGTGCAGTTCGGGCAAGCCGTCCGGCCCGTCCAGCCGCCGGGCGTAATGGCCAGTCGCCAGCGCCTCGCAGCCCAAATCCTCGGCCAGGGCAGTCAGGTCCTGGAACTTCACGGTCTGGTTGCAGCGGATGCAGGGGATGGGCGTCTCGCCACGGGCGTAGCTGTCGGCGAAATCCTCGATCACCGCTTGGCGGAACCGCGTCTCGCGGTCCAGCACGTAGTGCGGGATGCCGAGGCGGTCGGCCACGTCGCGCGCGTCGCGGATGTCCTGCCCGGCGCAGCATGCGCCCTTCTTCTGGATGGCCGCGCCGTGGTCGTAAAGCTGCAGCGTGGCGCCGATCACCTCGTACCCTTGCTCCACGAGCAAGGCAGCGACGACGGAGGAATCCACTCCGCCCGACATGGCGACCAGCACCCTCATGCGGCCACGAGCCCCTGCTGCCAGAAGCGCTGCTCCAGCCGCGCCGCCTCAGCGAAATCCGCCGCGAGGCGGTTGAAGCGCGCGTCGCCGCCATGGGTCACGCCCAGGAAATCGATGCGCGCCGCCGCCGACTGGGCCAGGGCCTGATAGTCCTCGGCCGCGTAGGCCTCGATCCAGGACCGGTAAGGGTTGTTGGCGAGGTCGCAGGCCGGGTCGGCCATGATGCGCCGCGCCACCTCGCCATACCCCACCGTGCAGGGGGCGAGGGCGATCTCCAGATCCAGGATGTCGCCCGCGAGGCCGCGATCCATCACCCAGCGTGTGTAGGACACGGTCTCCGCCGTCTCGGGCACGCGCGTCACCTCGGCCTCGGAGAGGCCCCATTCGGCGCAGAAGCGGAGATGCAGCTTGGTCTCGTCCAGGATGGCGAGGACGCCGGCGGCCTTGGCGCGCATCGCCTCCAGGCTTTCCCCCTTCACCACCGCGAGCGCCTTGGCGCGGGCGAAGTGGATCAGGAACAGGTAGTCCTGGATCAGGTAGTGCTGGAACGCCTTGAGCGGCAGCGTGCCGTCCGACAGGCGCTGGACGAAGGGATGCCAGGTGTAGCCCGTCCAGTCCGCGCCGGCTGTGTCGCGCAGGCGGCGAAACAGCCCACCCTCCGCCCCGAAGGCGAGGGGGTCAGCCGCCTGCATTCCGGCTGCCCGCCGGCAGCTTCACCACCAGCCCGTCCAACGCCTCGGTCATGATGATCTGGCAGCCCAGGCGCGAGGTTTCCTGCAGGTCGAAGGCGAGGTCCAGCATGTCCTCCTCGTCCTCGGTCGGCTCGGCCAGCTTGGTGAACCAGCCCGCATCCACGACGACGTGGCAGGTCGAGCAGGCCAGCGATCCCTCGCAGGCGCCCTCGATGTCCACGCCGTGGCGGTGCGCGATCTCCAGCACGGAGAGGCCCAGCGGGGCCTCGACTTCGCGGCGCGTGCCGTCGCGCTCGATGAAGGTCATCTTCGGCATGATGCCCGTTACTCCGCGGCCTGCTGGGTGGAGGCGAGGGCGGCCCAGGCCTCGCGGAGCATCCGCGCCGCCCGGTCCACCTCGGCGGGCGAGGTAAAGCGCCCCAGCCCAATCCGCAAGGTGGCGCCGGCTTCCTCCGGCGGGAGCCCCATGGCGGAAAGCACATAGGAAGGCGTCACCTCCGCCGAGGAACAGGCCGAACCGGTGGAGAGGCAGAGCTCGGGCACCGCCGCCATCAGCGCTTGGGCGGAGACGCCAGGAAAGGTCAGGTTGAGGTTGCCGGCGACGCGGGACGCCGTGCTGCCATTGATCCGCAGCCCCGGCACGCCCTCGCGCAGCACGGAAAGGAAAAGGTCGCGCTGCCCGGCGATTCGGCCCGCATCCAGCAGACCCTCGGCCGCGGCGATGCGCGCCGCCTCGCCGAAGCCGACGACGAGCGGCGCGGGCAGCGTGCCGGAGCGCAGCCCCCTTTCCTGCCCGCCGCCGCTGAACAGCGGCGCGAGGCGCACGCGCGGCCGGCGGCGGACATAGAGCGCGCCGATGCCGCGCGGCCCGTAGATCTTGTGGGCGGAGAGGGAGAGCAGGTCGGCGCGGGTCTCCTCCACATCCAGCGGGATGCGGCCGGCTGCCTGGGCGGCGTCTGTGTGGAACAGCGCCCCCGCCTCCTTCGCCACGGCGCCGATGGCGGCGAGGTCCTGCACCACCCCCGTCTCGTTGTTCACCCCCATAACGGAGACGAGCAGGGTCGGCACGGCCAGCGCCTCGCGCAGCGTCTCGATGTCGAGCAGCCCATCCGGGCGCACCGGCAGGATCACCGGCTCGAAGCCCTCCGCCTCCAGGTCGCGCACGCTCTCCAGCACGCATTTGTGCTCGGTGGCGACGGTGACGATGCGGCGCCGCTCCCCGTCCCGGGCAAAGCGCGCCGCGCCCTTGATGGCGAGGTTGTTGGACTCGGTGGCGCCGGAGGTGAAGACGATCTCGCGCCGGTCGGCGCCGATGAGCTCCGCGACGTGGCCGCGCGCCTCCTCCACTGCCTCTTCCGCCGCACGGCCCATGGCATGCTCGGCGCTATGGGGGTTGGCGAAGTTCTCCTCCCACCAGGGGCGCATCGCCGCCAGCACGCGCGGGTCGAGCGGCGTGGTGGCGTGGTGGTCGAGGTAGATGGGTCGGTTGGGGCGCATCGCCACTTCTATGTGGCAAGGGCAGGGCGCCGTGACGAGAGGCGCGCGCGCACTCCCTCCCATGCGCGGCGGAAGCGCTCGGGCGTGTCGTCGGGCGCGTTCCAAGGCAGGGAGAGGCGGATGCCGCTGCCGGCATCCTCGCCGAATCCCATCGCCTCCAGCACATGCGACCGGGCCACCTTGCCGGAGGAACACGCCGCCCCGGCCGAGACCCGCACCCCGGCGAGGTCGAGCGCGATCACCACCGTCTCCGCCGCAACGCCCGGCAGCACGGCCAGTGCCGTGTTGGGCAGGCGCGGCGCATCCTGCCCCGCGATCACCGCCCCCTCGCCCAGCGCCGCCTCCACCGCGTCGCGCAGCGCGGCGAGGCGGGCGGCGTCGTAGGGCGCGGTCACCGCGGCGGCGAGGCCGGCAATGGCGGGCAGCGCCTCCGTTCCGCCGCGCCGCCCCTGCTCCTGGCCACCACCGGCGATCAGCGGCGACAGGGCGATGCCGCTCCGCAGCACGAGCGCCCCGGCGCCGGACGGGCCGCCTAGCTTGTGACCGGACAGCGCCAGGGTGTCGCCGGGCAGTTCGACGGAAAGCCGGGCGGCCTGGACCGCGTCCACGTGCAGCAGGGCCCCGTGCGCGCGGCACAGCGCGGCGATTTCCGATAGCGGATGCAGCACCCCCGTCTCGTTGTTGGCGGCCATGGCGCAGACCAGGGCGGGCGGGCCGTCGCGCAACGCCGCCTCTAGCGCCGCGAGGTCCAGCGTGCCGTCGCGAAGCACCGGCAGCACGGCGGCGCCAGGAGGCGCGGCGGCGCGCACGGCGGCATGCTCCGTCGCACCCAGCAGGACGCGGCGGCTGGGCGAAAGGGCATGGAGGGCCAACGCATTCGCCTCGGTCCCGCCCGAGGCGAAGACCACCTCGCCACCGAAGCGCGCGGCGACGGCGCGGCGTGCCTCCTCCAGGATGCGGCGGGCGGCCCGGCCCCCGCCATGGACGGAGGACGGGTTGCCGCCGGTTTCCAGGGCGCGCAGCACCGCCTCCCGCGCCTCGGGGCGCAGGGGTTCGGTCGCATTGGCGTCGAGGTCGAGGGGCATCATCGCCCCGGCAGGTGGCGCGCGTTCAGGCGCGGGTCAACTGAACACTTGCCGTGCCCTGCGCCGGAAGGGAGGCACGGCCCTGGACGCGGCCCTGCACCACATCCTCCAGCGAGACCCCCTCCAGGAAGATGCGGATCTGCTCGCCCAGCTCGGTCCAGAGGTCATGGGTGAGGCAGCGCTGACCCTGCATGCAGCCGGGCGAGCCTTCCTCGCAGCGCGTGGCGCGGATCGGCTCGTCCACCGCCTCCACGATCGCGGCGATGGGGATTTCCCGCGCCGGGCGAGCCAAGCGGTAGCCGCCCCCGGGGCCGCGGGCGGAGTTGACGAGCCCAGCGCGGCGCAACGGGCCAAACAACTGTTCCAGATAGGCCAGGGAGAGCATCTGCGCCGCGGCGATCTCGGCCAGGGAGACGGGTGGGCGGGGGCGTCCCGGGGCTGGCGGCGTTGCGGCGGCTTCGCGTGCCGCGAGATCCACCATCGCCATGACCGCGTAGCGTCCCCTGGTGGACAACCGCATCCGCCTGATCCTCTCACCTACCGCCATGCGCTGCGCCGCTATCAGCCATGCAGCCCTTGAGGCGATTCCATTAGAAAACCAGTTACGGGGCGGTTATGTTGCGAAAGCCCCGCGGCATTCTGCTCCGGGGTATCCCGGTGACCGCGCCGTGCCAATCTCCAAGGTGCTTCCTTGGTAAAAGAGGCTAGGCGTTCGCTGTTTGCCGCGTCAACCGCTCGGTCGGGCGGGAGATGACGGCTGGGCAGGAACGCTGAAGGGTTCCATCGGTTTCATGGCCGCGCGAAGGCGCGGCGCCAACGGCCTGGCGGAGCCGGTCTGGACAGGGTTTGCCCCCAGTCCAGGCCCGCTCCGCCAGGCCCCAGAACGAGAGACGGACGCGAAGGACACCATGCCTGAAGTCATGTTCGCCGGGCCGGATGGCCGCCTCGAGGGTCGCTATCATCACGCGAAGCGCCCCAACGCCCCTGTAGCGCTCCTGCTGCACCCGCATCCGCTGCATGGCGGGACGATGAACAATCGCGTCGTCCACAGCCTGTACGGCCGGTTCGAGGCGATGGGCTTCTCCGTCCTGCGCTTCAATTTCCGCGGTGTCGGCAAGTCCCAGGGCCGCTACGATGGCGGCATCGGCGAGATCGGGGACGCTGCGGCGGCGCTCGACTTCCTGCAAATGGTTAACCCCAACGCCTCCATGCTCTGGGTCGCGGGCTACTCCTTCGGCGCCTATGTCGGCATGCAGCTGCTGATGCGGCGGCCGGAGATGGGCGGCTTCGTCTCCATCTCGGCCCCGGCCTCGCACTACGATTTCGGCTTCCTCGCGCCCTGCCCGTGCTCCGGCATGATCGTGCATGGCGAGACGGACGAACTGGTGCCGGTGTCCAGCGTCGGCAAGCTGGTGGACAAGCTGAACACCCAGAAGGGTGTTACCATCGACTACCGCACCATCCCGGAGGCGGGACACGTCTTCACCCCCGACCAGGTGAACGTGTTGGCGGACATGACGGAGGACCACGTGCTCTCCGTCCTCAACCGCTCCCGCATGGCGCTGGCCGCCGACTGAGGCGCCCCGCACCACGCGGCAAAGGGCCGGCCCGCGAAAGCGGCGCCGGCCTTTTTCATGGGCACGGGACGCGGTATGGAAGCCGCCTGAACGAGGCCGAAACGTCCGATGCCCACACGCCGCGCCCTCCTGTCCCTCCCGCTGGCCACGCCCGCCCTCGCCCAGGGTGGCTGGCGGCCTGACCGTTCCCTCACCATGGTGGTCGCCTTCGCGGCCGGTGGCGGAACCGACCTCGCGGCGCGCACCATCGCGCGCTTCATGGAGAAGGATCTGGGCCAGCCCGTCGTGGTGCTGAACCGCCCTGGCGCAGGCGGCGAGATCGGCTTCACCGAGCTGGCGCGCGCCCGGCCCGACGGGCTGACCATCGGCTTCATCAACACGCCGCACATCGTCACCCTCTCCATCGAGCGGCGCACCCGCTTCCGGCTCGAGGATTTCTCCCTCCTCGGCAACATCGTGGACGATCCGGGCGGGCTGTGGGTGCGCGCGGATAGCGACATCCGCGACTTCGCCGGGCTGCTCGACGCGGCGCGGGCGCGGCCGGGGACGATCGGCTACGGCACTACCGGGGTCGGCTCGGACGACCACCTCGCCATGCTGGCGCTGGAGCGGCGTTCGGGTGCTTCCTTCCTCCACGTGCCCTTCGCCGGCTCTGCTCAGGTCAAGCAGAACCTCATCTCCCGCTCGATCCCGGTCGCGGTGATGAACGTGGCCGAGGGCGTGCCGGAGATGCGGCAAGGCGTGCTGCGACCCCTGGCGCAGATGGGCGCGTCGCGCTGGGCGCCCCTTGCCGAGGTGCCGACGCTGCGCGAGCTGGGCTTCGACGTGGTCGAGGGCTCGATGCGCGGCATGGCCGCGCCCGCCGGCTTGCCGCCCGAGGTGCTGGAACGCCTAGCCCTGTCCGTCCGCCGCACGGTGGAGGACCCGGAATTCCAGGCCAGCGCCACGCAGCAGAACCTGCCGCTGCGCTACCTGGGCCCCACGGAATATGCCGCCGAGCTTCAGGCCCTGCGCGCCAGCTACCAGGCGCTGTGGAACGAGCATCCCTGGCGCGACTGATCGGGCAACCGGGACCCATGTTCACGCATTGTTCGCACATGAGCAAGGAAGATCCCAACCCCAAGACCCAGCCGCAGCCCGGCAGCAACGCGATCAAGGATCCCGAGGACTGGACCACGGGCGACGAGCCGATGACCGGCGCCCAGGCCTCCTACCTCAAGACCTTGTCGGAGGAATCCGGCGAGGCCTTCGAGAAGGATCTGACCAAGGCCCAGGCCAGCATCAAGATCGACGAGCTGCGCGAGAAGACGGGCAAGGGCGAGAAGTAGCCCTTCCCACGCAACCCGCGGGCATGCGAGGGACTGTGGCGGCATGCGCCGCCGCGTCCTCCTGCTGGCCTTTCTCGCCCTGCCCGGCCCTGCCGCCGCGCAGCGCCGCGGGCGTTCGGCCGAGGCGCTGGAGGCGGCGCGCCGCTTCCTCTGCCCCAATGGCGGCACGCCGCAAGGGCGCGGCCGCTGCGCGCCCAGCGCTGGCGGCCGCGGCGGTCTGTCCTCCGACGTGGATCCCGAGGTGCGCGGCTGGGACCGTGGCATCGCCCCCGCCACCCGCGCCCAGCGCCCCTGCCCCGAAGGCACGCGCGCCGACACGGCAATCGCCAATCCCGGCGTGACACGCTGCGTCCCGGCGTGAAGCACGGCTAGGCTGCGGCCATGTTGCCGCGCCGATTCCTTCTTGCCCTTCCCGCATTGATGCTGGGCGCGCCCCGTTCCGCCCGGGCTTCGGGACCCCTCTTCACGCTGGGCGTCGCCTCAGGGGAACCGCGACCGGATTCCCTGGTCCTGTGGACGCGCCTCGCGCCCTTGCCGCTGGAGCCCGATGGCGGCATGGGCGCGGCCCCGGTCGAACTGGGTTGGGAGTTGGCAGAAGATGAAGGGTTCCGCCGCATCCACCGCAGCGGTCGCGTCACCGCGACGGTTCAGGATGCCCATTCCGTTCATCTGGAGTTGGACGCACTCCCGCCCGGCCGCTCCTTCTTCTTCCGCTTCCATGCGAATGGCGAGGTGAGCCCGGTGGGACGCACCCGCACCGCCCCCGCACCCGATCATGACGCGCCGGTGCGGTTCCTCGCCGGCGGCTGCCAGAACTGGGAGCACGGTCTCTTCGCCGCCTGGGGCCATGCGGCGCGGGAGGAGGATATCGCCTTCGTCTTCCACTACGGCGATTCCATCTACGAACGTGCGGGCCGCCCGCCCGGCGCGCGCGGAGTGCCGGTGGTGCGGAGCCATCATGGTGGCGAATGCCTGACCCTGGCTGATTACCGCACGCGCCACGCCCAGTACCGCACCGATCCGGACCTCCAGGCGCTGCACGCCGCCCATCCGGTCATCGCCAGCTATGACGATCACGAGGTGGAGAATAACTGGGCCGGCGACCACTCGCAGCAGGATGGGTCCCGCTTCCCCAGGCTGGTGACGCAAGAGGAGTTCGCGCCCAGGCGCGAGGCCGGGCTGCAGGCCTGGTGGGAGCACATGCCTGTCACCCGCGCTGCGCAGGCACGCGCCTACCGCCGCTTCCGCTTCGGTCGCGCCCTGGCGCTGCACGTGCTGGACACGCGCCGCTTCCGCGACGACCAGCCCTGCGGCGATGGGCTGCAAACCCCCTGCCCTGCCGCCTTCAACCCGCAGGCGCAGATCCTCGGAGCGGAGCAGGAGGCTTGGCTGAACGACGGTCTGGCCCGTTCCGATGCGCGCTGGCAGGTGCTGGCGCAGCAGGTCTTCCTGTCGCACCGCATCTTTCCCGGCGACCGCCGCTCCATGGATTCCTGGGATGGCTACCCGGCCGCGCGCGAACGCCTGCTTTCCATGCTGCGCGGGCGGGATTGCGCAGTGCTGACAGGCGACGTGCATCGCGCGTGGGCTGGTGACGTCACGCTGGAACCAGGCGAGGCCCCGGTCGCGGCGGAGTTCGTCGCCACCTCCATCAGCAGCGAGGGCGACGGCAGCGACATGCAGCGCGGCGCGGCCGAGATCCTGTCGCGCACTCCGTGGCTGCGCTTCCATTCGAACCATCGCGGCTACACGCGGCACGAGGCGCGGGGCGACGCGCTTGAGGCACGGTTCATGGCGGTGCCTTTCGTGTCCCGCCCCGGCGCGCCGCTGCTGGAGGCAGGACGCTTCGTCACCCTGCCCGGTCGCCCCGGGGTGGTGCGGGGCTGACGGCGCCGATAGCCTCGCGGGACAGGGAGGAAGAGATGGCACGCATCGGATTCATTGGGCTGGGCAACATGGGCGCGCCGATGGCGCGCAACCTTGCGAAGGCCGGGCACGAGGTGCATGGCTTCGACCTGAGCGAGGCGGCCATGGCAGCGGTCGAATCCGGCGGCGTCCGTCGCGCCGCCTCGGGGGCGGAAGCAGCGCGGGGCGCGGATTTCGTCATCACCATGCTGCCCGCTGGACGTCACGTGCGTGATGCTTGGCTGGGCGACGGCGGCTTGGCCGAGGCGTCGGGGAACGCCATCCGGATCGACTGCTCCACCATCGACGTCGCCACGGCACGCGAGGTCGCCTCGGGCGCGCGGATGCTGGATGCGCCGGTGAGCGGCGGCACGATGGGCGCGGAGAATGCGACACTCACTTTCATGGTTGGCGGCGCCGAGGCGGATTTCGCCGCCGCCCGCCCTATTCTCGAGGCCATGGGCAAGACGATCGTGCATTGCGGCGGGCCGGGCGCCGGGCAGGCGGCGAAGCTGTGCAACAACATGCTGCTCGCCATCAGCATGATCGGCACCTGTGAGGCCTTCGCCCTGGCCGAGAAGCTCGGCCTGTCGCACGAGGCGCTGTTCGAGGTGTCGAGCAAGTCCTCCGGCCAGTGTTGGTCGCTGACCACCTACTGCCCCGTGCCCGGGCCGGTGCCGGGCAGCCCGGCCAATCGCGGCTACACTCCCGGCTTCGCCACCGCGCTGATGTTGAAGGACCTCGGCCTGTCGCAGGAGGCGGCGCGCGAATCGGGGGCGGAGACGCCGCTCGGCGCCGCCGCCCTCGCCCTCTTTGAGCGCTTCGCCAGCGAAGGCGGGGCGGGGCGCGACTTTTCCGGCATCATCGAGATGCTGCGCGGACGACCCTGATCAGCCGAAGGGGTCGGGCTCGCCCGCGGGCAGCGGCACGGCCGCGACGTTCAGCGTGAAGCCGACGGCGGTGTAGTAGCCGCAGGTGGCCAGGAGTTCGGCGCAGCCACGCTCGCCGAACAGGGATTTGGCGCGGTTGAAGGTCGCGTCGGACACGTTGCCCGTGTCGTTCAATTCCCGGGCGAAGGCGTAGACCGCCGCTTCGTCCTCCGCCAGGCCGCTGGGCGTCTGGCCCACGCGGATCGCCTCGGCGATCTCGGGGCGCAGCCCGCCCTCCATCGCGAATTTGTGATGCGCATACCACTCGTAGCGCGCCTTCCACCGCGCGGCGGTGACCAGGATGGCGAGTTCGGAGAGCCGCGCAGGGAAGCTGGTTTCCCAGCGTATGTAGCGCCCCACCGCCTGCATCCGGTCCGCCAGCTCCGGCGCGTGCAGCCAGGCCGGGAACGGCCCCTTCACCCCGGCGCGGGCGCCGCCGGCGATGCGATCCGCCACCTGCTTCTGGTGGTCGGTCATGGTCTCGGGGGTGAGTTCGGTGAAGCGGGGCATGGCGTCGTCCTCCTGGATGATTGGCGCTAGGATTGCCCCATCCGAGGGAAGCGCCAATGGCCGTGCGGAACGTGCTCTTCATCATGTGCGACCAGCTGCGCTGGGACCATCTGGGCTGCGCAGGGCACCCCTTCCTTCGGACGCCCAACATCGATGCGCTGGCGGCGCGCGGCGTGCGCTTCAACCAGGCCTATGTGCAGTCGGGCATTTGTGGCCCGAGCCGGATGAGCTTCTACACCGGCCGCTACGTCGCCTCGCACGGGGCGACGCATAACCGCGTGCCGCTCTCGGTGGGCGAGGTCACGCTGGGCTGGCACCTGCGAGAATCGGGGCGCGCCCTGGCGCTGGCCGGAAAGACGCACATGCTGCCCGACGCGCATGGCATGAAGCGCCTGCTGCTCGATGGGCAGGACGAGCTGGCGGTGCTGCTGCGCGAAGGCTGGTTCACGCTGGTGGACCGCCATGACGGCCACCACGCTGAGACGGACAGCGCCTATGCCCATTGGCTGCGACGCCAGGGCTACGACAGCGCCGACCCTTGGACTGACCACGTCATCGCCGTGACGGCGCCGGATGGCAGCGTCCGGAACGGGTGGAAGATGCGCAACGCCCGCCTGCCCGCCCGCGTGGCGGAGGAGCACAGCGAGACCGCCTACACCACCGACATGGCGCTGCGCTTCATTGAGGAGCAGGGCGAGGAGCCCTGGGTGCTCCATCTTTCCTACGTGAAGCCGCACTGGCCCTACATCGCCCCCGCCCCCTATCACGCGATGTACGGGCCGGAGGAAACCCTGCCCGTCCAGCGCCACAAGGCGGAGCGCGGCCCGGACGCCCACCCCGTGCTGCGCGAATTCCAGGCGGAAGAGGTGGCGAAGAGCTTCCAGCGCGACGACTGCATCGCCGCCGTGCGCCCCACCTATCAGGGGCTGATCGCGCAGCTGGATGCGCATCTCGGCCGCGTCTGGGCCTTGCTGGAGCGGATGGGACGCTGGGAGGACACGCTGGTCGTCTTCACCTCCGACCATGGCGACTACCTGGGCGACCATTGGCTCGGCGAGAAGGAACTGTTCCACGACTGCATCCAGCGCATCCCGATGATCCTCGCCCTGCCCGGCGGCGTGTCAGGGCGCGTGGAGGAGCGCTTCGTGGAGGCGGTCGACATCGCTCCCACCATCCTGAACGCGCTAGGCCTGCCGCCCGCGGAGCACGTGCTGGAAGGCCGCTCCCTGCTGCCGCTGCTGCGTGGCGAGGCGCCTCCGGAATGGCGCGGCTACGCGATCAGCGAGCTGGACTGGACCTTTCGGGGCGCGCGGCGGCGGCTGGGTCTGCCCACCGGCCAGCACCGCGCCTTCATGATCCGTGACCGCGACTGGAAATACGTCCACTGGACGTCCGGCATGCCGGCGCAATTGTTCGACCTGCGCGCCGACACTGAGGAGTTCCACGACCTTGGCCGCGCGCCCGAGCACGAGGCGGTGCGGGCGCGGATGCGCGAGGCGCTGTGGGACTGGGCCAGCCGGCTGAAGTGCCGCACCACACTGACCTGGGCGGAGGCGGAGTTCCGCACCGACCGCCACAAGGCGGCCGGGGTGTTCTACGGCGAGTGGTAGCGGGGGCTCAGCCCTGCGCGCCGATGGCGTGGTAGGCGCGGTCGAAATACACCAGGGCGGGACCCGGATCGCCCTGCCGGATTGCCTCGATCTCTGCGAAGAGGACGCTGTGCGTGCCCTTCACCAGCACCTCGCGGATGCGGCAGTCGAAATTCACCATCGCCCCTTCCAGGACCGGCGCGCCGGTGACGAGGTGGCCCCACTGGCCTGCCTCGAATCGTGCCGTGCCTTCCGCGCCGGTCAGCCCGGCAAAGATCTCCGACAGGTCGCGCTGCGTGGCGGAGAGCGTGTTCACGCACAGCACCATGTTGCGCAGGAACACGGCGTTGGAGGAGGCAGCGCGGTTCAGGCAGACCAGCAGCGTCGGCGGCTGGTCGGTGACGGAGCACACGGCGGAGGCCGTAAATCCGGCCCGCCCGCCCTCGCCATCCGTGGTGACGACATTCACCGCCGCCCCCAGCCGGGCCATGGCATTGCGGAATTCCTGACGGGGGACGGGCATCACTGGGCTCCTTGCGAGGGCGGGGCGCTCCGCAGACTGTCGCGCCTCCGCGCCTCGAGGTCCATCGGCCCCCGCGCCATTTCGCGCGCTGGGCGAGGGCGGCAAGCATTGGCGCGCCGCCCCATCCGCCTTTAGATGGAAGGGAGCGAACCAACCGCCAGGGAGAAACCGCATGCCCGAGATCACGCTGGACGCCGCCGATGGCTCCGGGCGCTTTGCCAGCCATGTCGTCATGCCAAAGGCGACGCCCGCCGGCGCGGTGGTACTGATCCAGGAGATCTTCGGGGTGAACGCCAACATGCGCGCCCTGTGCGACTGGGTGGCCGATATGGGCTTCATCGCCGTGGCGCCCGACCTGTTCTGGCGGCAGGAGCCGGGCGTGCAGCTGGACCCCGACAAGGGCCAGGCGCAGTGGGAGCGCGCCTTTGCGCTGATGAACGGCTTCGACCAGGAAAAGGGCTTGGCCGACATCCAGACCGCCATCAACGCCGTGCGCGGAATGCAGGGCGCCAATGGCAAAGTCGGCACCATGGGATTCTGCCTGGGCGGGCGCATGGCCTTCAAGGCCGCCTGCCACACCGACGCGGATTGCAACGTCAGCTATTACGGCGTCGGGCTCGAGAATTTGCTGGACGAGGCAAAGCAGATCCGCGGCCCCCTGCTGATGCACATCGCCGAGAAGGACAAGTTCGTCCCGCCTGAGGCGCAGGCCAAGATCCTGTCCGGCCTGTCCGGCAACTCCAAGGTCACGGCGCATGTCTATCCGGGCGTGGACCACGCCTTCGCCCGGATGGGCGGCCATGCCTGGGATGCGCGGGCGGCCACCATCGCCAATGGCCGCACCGCCGAGTTCCTGGTGGAATATCTGGTCTGAGGGGGCTGCCCCTCAGCAGGGCGAGGGGACGGCTTCCAGCTCGCCCAGCGTGCCGTTCACGACGAAGTCGCCGAAATCCATCTTCAGGTCATCGGCGACGCCATTGGCGAAGTAGCGCAGGCTGACCTCGTAATCCGGCGTGCCGGCGCCCGTCTGGGAACCAGGGGCGCGGTCGAAGAAGGCGATCCGCATCCGGACGCTGCCCTGGTTCGACAGAGCCGGGAAGGCGGCGTTCGCCTGCCCGTCCTGCCAGGGGCCGGTCATCACCGTGGTGGTGTCCTGCGCACCGTCCGCGCTGGTCCCGTCGAAGAGCGGCACGGCCAGGATGCGCTGTCCGGCCCGCGCCGCGGCCAGGGCACGGATAGTGTGGATCATGGGAAACAGCGTGCCCTGGGGCAGCGCATCCTCGCGCGGCGTCGGGTCGGAATAGCGGATGCGGCCGCCCTCCGGCGTCGCCCGCGCCTCGCCCGACACGCGGGAGGTCACGGCCCCTTCCGTCATCTGCGTGAGCGAGAAGCGAAGCGTCGAACCATCCTTGGCTTCCAGCGTCGAGTAGTCGGAGGAGGTCTCGACCGTATTGCCGTCGCGGTCGGTCAGCACCAGGGAGAAGCGCTGCCGCGCCGCCCAGGCATCACAGGCGTCCACCACCTCGAACAGCATCACACCCCGGGCCTGGGTGACGGAGGAGGTGTCACGCGCCGTGTCCAGGGACAGGCGATAGGCGGCCCGGTGGGCCAGCATGGCCTCATGGCCCGGCTCGGGCGCGGCCCAAGCCTGGGGGGCGGCCGGAAGGGCAAAGGAAAGGGCCGCGGCGGCGGCGAGGAGGGTGCGGCGCATCATGGGGGCAATCTAGGGACTTCCCCGCCCGGCCGCACCCATGCCTTTCCTTACTTTTTCGCAGGCGGCAGGACGACCTTCAGGGAAAGTTCCTTCAGCCGCGCCTCCTCCACCTCGGCCGGGGCGCCCATCATCAGATCCTCGGCCTGCTGGTTCATCGGGAAGAGGATGACCTCGCGGATATTCGGCTCGTCGGCCAGCAGCATGACGATGCGGTCGATGCCCGGCGCGGAGCCACCGTGCGGCGGGGCGCCGTAGCGGAAGGCGTTGAGCATGCCGCCGAATCGCGCCTCCACCACCTCGGCGCCATAGCCGGCGATCTCGAAGGCGCGGAGCATGATGTCCGGCCGGTGGTTGCGGATGGCGCCGGAGGACAGCTCGATGCCGTTGCAGACGATGTCGTACTGATAGGCCTTGATGGAGAGCGGGTCCTGCGTGTTCAGCGCCTCCAGCTCCCCCTGCGGCATGGAGAAGGGGTTGTGGCTGAAGTCGATCTGCCCCGTCTCCTCGTTCAGCTCGTACATCGGGAAGTCGGTCACCCAGCAGAAGCGGTAGGCATCCTTCTCCACCAGCCCCAGCTCGTTGCCGATGCGGGTGCGGGCCTTGCCGGCCAGCTTGGCGGCATCCGCCTCCTTGCCCGCGGCGAAGAACACCGCGTCGCCGTCCTTCAGCCCCATCTGGTCCCGCAGCGCCAGGGCGCGCTCGGCCTCCAGGTTCTTGGCGATGGGGCCGGCCGCGGCGCCATTCTCGAAGGTGATGTAGCCGAGGCCACCCGCACCCTCGCTCCGGGCCCATTCATTGAGCTGGTCGAAGAAGCGGCGTGGCTGCGACCCGGCCCCCGGCGCCGGGATGGCGCGGATGACGCCGCCCGAGGCCGCGATCTTCGCGAAGAGTCCGAAGGACGACCCGGCGAAATGCGAAGTCACGTCGGCGATGCGCAGCGGGTTTCGCAAATCCGGCTTGTCCGAGCCGAATTCCAGCATCGCCTGGTCGAAGGGGATGCGCGGGAAGGGCGCGGGGGTGACGGCGCGCTTCGTGCCGGTCCAGTCGGCGAATTCCTCGAAGACGCCGTGCAGCACCGGCTCGATGGCGGCGAACACGTCCTCCTGCGTCACGAAGCTCATCTCGAAGTCGAGCTGGTAGAACTCGCCCGGCGAGCGGTCGGCGCGGCTCGCCTCGTCGCGGAAGCAGGGGGCGATCTGGAAGTAGCGGTCGAAGCCCGCGACCATGCAGAGCTGCTTGAATTGCTGGGGCGCCTGCGGGAGCGCGTAGAACTTGCCCGGATGCAGCCGCGCCGGCACCAGGAAGTCCCGCGCGCCCTCGGGGCTGCTGGCCGTCAGGATAGGCGTCTGGAACTCGATGAAGCCCTGCTCGATCATGCGTCGCCGGATGGAGGCGATGACGGAGGAGCGCAGCATCAGGTTGCGGTGCGGCTTCTCCCGCCGCAGGTCGAGGAAGCGGTAGCGAAGGCGGAGATCCTCGGGGAACTCGGCCTCGCCCGCCACCTGGATGGGCAGGACCTGCGCCTCGGACTGGACCGAGAGTTCCTTCACCCGCAGCTCGATCGCGCCGGTGGGCAGGCGGTCATTCACCGTCGAGCCCTCGCGCGCCACCACCTCGCCCGTGACCGTGACGACGCTTTCCGGCCGTAGCCGGTCGGCGGCGGCGAAGACCGGCGAGCCGGCCGGGACGACGCATTGCGTGACGCCATGGTGGTCGCGCAGGTCGATGAAGAGCAGCCCGCCATGGTCGCGCTTGCGATGCACCCAGCCGGACAGGCGGGCGGTCGTGCCGGCATCGGCGGCACGGAGCTGGGCGCAATGGTGGGTGCGATAGGCGTGCATCGGGCGTCCTCGGAAACCGGCCCGCATAGGGAGGCCAGGGCCGCGCCTGTCAAGGTGCGGCCTTGCATGGCCGGGGATTGCTGCCAAAAGAGGCCGACATGACCCGCCTCATCACCGACGCGGCCGAACTGGCCGCCCTGTGCGAACGCCTGCGCGCCGAACCCTTCGTGACTGTGGACACGGAGTTCATGCGCGAACGGACCTACTACCCCGAGCTCTGCGTCGTGCAGGTGGCCGGGGAGAAGGAAGTCGCCGTCGTGGACGCCCTGGCCGAGGGCATGGACCTTGCCCCCCTGGGTGACCTCCTGGCCGACCCGGCGGTGATCAAGGTCTTCCACGCCGCGCGGCAGGATGTGGAGATCTTCCTCCTGCGCTTCGGCGCCGTCCCCGCCCCCATCTTCGACACGCAGATCGCCGCCATGGTGGCCGGGTTCGGCGACCAGGCGAGCTATGACAGCCTCGTCCGCTCCCTGGCCGGGCAGTCCATCGACAAGGCGCACCGCTTCTCCGACTGGTCGGCGCGGCCGCTTTCCGAGGCGCAGATTGCCTATGCCGCGGCCGACGTGATCCATCTGCGCGTCGTCTACCGCAAGCTGCGGGAGAAGCTGCTGGCCGAAGGGCGGCTCGACTGGGTCGCGCAGGAGATGGATGCGCTGCTCGACCCTAAGGGTTACGTAACCGAGCCGGAGGAGGCCTGGGAGCGCCTGCGCCCGAAATCCAACAACCGCCGCTTCCTGGCTGTGCTGCGCGCCGCCGCCTCCTGGCGCGAGGCGGAGGCGCAGCGAATCGACATCCCGCGCGGGCGGCTGGTGAAGGACGAATCCCTGGCGGAAGTGGCGGCCAGCGCCCCGGAGACACCAGACCAGCTGGCCCGCATCCGCGGCGTCAGCGAGGGCTTCGCGCGCGGCAAGTCCGGGGCCGGGCTGCTGGCCGCCATCGCCGCCGCCAAGCGCCTGCCCGAGGGGGAGCTGCCTGCCCCGCTGGAAGGCCGTCGCGGCGCCGGGGCCTCGCCCGCGCTCGTCTCCCTGCTGAAGGTGCTGCTGGCAGCGGCAAGCGAGGCGCACAACGTCGCCCCGCGCCTCCTGGCCGATTCCGAGGATCTGGAGCGCCTGGCCTCGGAATCCGAACCCGATCTGCGCTGCTTGTCCGGCTGGCGCCGCGAGGTGTTCGGTGAGGATGCGCTGGCGCTGAAATCCGGCAAGCTGGCCCTGGGCGTGGCGGGGCGTCGGGTGCGGCTGATCCGCACCGCCTGACTTATTCCGCGAAGCGCGCGAAATCCTGGGCCAGCCGCTCGTAGATCGCGCGCTTGAAGGGCACGGCCAGGGCGGGCAGATCCGACAGGGCGGCCCAGCGCCAGGCGTCGAATTCAGGATGCGGGTCGAGGTCCAGGCGGATCTCGTCATCCGTGCCGAGGAAGCGCAGCGCGAACCATTTCTGCTTCTGGCCGCGATACCGCCCGCCCAGCGCCACGCCGATCAGCTCCGCCGGCAGGTCGTAGAGCAGCCATTCCGGGTGCTCGGCCAGGATCTCGGCGTTGCGGGTGCCGATCTCCTCCTCCATCTCGCGCATCACGGCCACGGCGGGGTCCTCACCCTCATCCATGCCGCCCTGGGGCAACTGCCAGCCGCCGGCTGCGCCCTCGGCATTGGGCATGTCGGCCCGGCGGGCGACCAGAACCTGCCCGGCGCGGTTGAACAGCAGGGCGCCCACATTGGGGCGGTAGGGCAGCGCACTCATCGCGAGGCTCCAGGCGAAGGGATGCGGATCAGGACCGAAGGCGGGGCGAGGACGAGGCCACGGCTTTCGAGCCCGCCCGCCCAGCTGGCAATCACCTGAACCGCGACAGGCGAGGCATCGCCTACATAGCCCAGCGCGGCGCCGCGCTCGCGCGCCAGGCGCTCCAGCGCCGCGAGATTCGCCTCGATCTGCGGCCGCGTCGCCGGTTCGTCCACCACGATGTCGACGCTGCGCCCCGGGACGCGTGTGGGCGCGGCGGCGCCGGGGCGGGCGTCGAAGAACAGGAGGCCACGGCCGGCCAGCGCCGCCTGCACCGCGCCGAAGGGTTCGGCCATGGCAGCGAAGCGCTCGCCGCGCATCGGCCCGAGCGCCCCCACCACCCCGGCGTGGCCCGGATAGCGGGCCAGCAGCCATTCGAGGCGCGACAGGTTCTCGCCGAGCGGTAGGCCGGTCAGCAGGCCGCGGTCGCCCGGGTCGCTCAGCATCGGGAAGCCGGCGGATTCCATGGGGAGGGCCAGCAAGGTCTCGAAGCCGCGCTCGCGGGCGCGGTCGATCAGCGGCTCCACGAAGCGGGAATAAGGGCTGAAGGCCAGGGCCACGTCCTGCGGCAGTGCGACGATGGCCTGCTCGGTCAGGCTGGCATTCATGCCCAGCCCGCCGATGATCAGCGCGACGCGGGGCCGGCGATCCCCTCCGTCGAAGGATCGCGCATAGGCCTGCATGGGGGCACGCCCATCGGGGGCGATGCGCGGCAGCGGACCATGGGGCGAGGGCTCCACCAGCGCCGGGTCCACATGCGGCGGCAGCGAACCTAACGGGATGCTTGCCGTTGGGACCGGCTGCGGGGCGGGCTGGGCCGGCGGGGGCGCCGCCTCAGCCTCGGAAGCAGCCTCCGCCACGGGGGTTGGCGATGGTGGGGGCGGACCAAGCCAGGCAAGCGTCGCGGCCGTGAGCGCGAGCGCCAGCAGCACAACCCCCCAGAACCCGGCCAGCGCACGCCAGCCGGGCGAACCCCCTCCCCCCATGCGGCGCGATTAGCGCTGGGCGCGACGCTGCGGGGCAGGCCCCAGGGAGCGGGCCAGGATCAGCGCCTGCTGAAGCTGGAAATCCGTCTCCGGCTTGGTCGGGTCGAGGGCGGGGAAGCCTTCGGGCGGCTGGCGCTGGATGCGATCCAGCAGCGCCTGCGGCAGGTTCAGCGGCGGCGGGGGCGGCGCGGCCTGGGCGGCGTTGTTGCCCTCGTTGCGCAGGGCGCGGCGCAGATCCTGCTCGCGGTCGCGGTCGCGCTGCGCATTGGCCTGCGCGTTGTCCTGGCGCGAGGACTTCACCTCGATGTCCGGCTCGATCCCCGTCGCCTGGATGGAGCGGCCGGAGGGCGTGTAGTAGCGCGCCGTGGTCAGGCGGATGGCCCCGTTGCCCGCACCCAGAGGGATCACAGTCTGAACCGAGCCCTTGCCGAAGGACCGCGTGCCCATCACGATCGCGCGGCGGTGGTCCTGCAGCGCGCCCGCGACGATCTCGGAGGCGGAGGCGGAGCCGCCATTGATCAGCACCACCAGCGGGATGCCGCCGGTGATGTCGCCCGAGCGGGCATTCCAGCGTTGCGCATCCTCGTTGCGGCGGGCGCGGGTGGAAACGATCTCGCCCTGGTCGAGCAGGTCGTCCGTCACCTGCACCGCCTGGTCCAGCAGCCCGCCCGGATTGTTGCGCAGGTCGAGGATGATGGAGCGGAGGTTGGTGCCGGCCTGGTTCCGCAGCGCCTGCACGGCGCGGCGGAGGTTCGTCTCGGTCTGCTCGTTGAAGGAGGTGACGCGGATATAGCCGACGTCGTTGCCCTCCATGCGGAAGCGCACGATCTGCGGCCGAATGACGTCGCGGGTGATGGCGAGTTCCAGCGGCCGCGCCTCGCCCTCGCGGCGCACGGTGAGGCGGATGGAGGTGCCGCGCTCGCCGCGCATCTGCTCCACCGCCTCCTGCAGGGTCAGGCCCTGTGTGGTGTTGCCGTTCAGGTGGGTGATCATGTCGCCGGGGCGGATGCCCGCGCGCGCGGCCGGCGTCTCGTCGATCGGCGAGATCACGCGGATATAGCCGCCTTCCTGCGTCACCTCGATGCCGAGCCCGCCGAACTCGCCGCGCGTCTGCACGCGCATGTCCTCGAAGTTGCGGGGCGACAGGTAGGAGGAGTGCGGGTCGAGGCCCGACAGCATCCCGTTCAGCGCGTTCTCGACCAGCTCGCGGTCCCGCACCGTCTCGACATATTCGGCGCGGACGCGGCCGAACACATCGCCGAACAAGGAGAGGAGGCGATACGTCTCCGCGCGGCTCCCTTCCTGCGCCACCGCGCCGACCATGGGTCCGACGACGATGCCGGCGGCGAATGCCCCGGCGACCGCGAAGGTGACTCCCAGCTTGGACTTCATGCGCACTGCCTTCACCCCGGAGCCCGGCCAAGCCGGGCAAATATGCCGCATCATAGCCCTCTCCGCACCGGCGGGGGAACGGCGGAAATCCCGTATGTAGGGGGAATCCTCGCGCCGGCCACTCTTTCCAAAGCGTGAAGCTCGGAGATTTCCCTTCAGCCGCCACGCAGGAAGGGGCGCGGGTCCACCGCCTCGCCCCGCCGGCGCAGCTCAACATAGAGGGTCGGGCGGCCTTCCCGCGCCATCACCCCCACCGGCTCGCCGGAGCGGATGCGGCGGCCCATGGCCACGTCCAGCCGGTCCATCCCGGCCAGGACGAGATGCACCCCGCCCCCGCAATCCACGATCACCAGCCGCCCGAAGGAGCGGAACGGCCCGGCGAAGGCGACCGGGCCGCCGCAGGGCGAGGTCACCCGGGCGCCGGGGGGCGTGGCATAGGTCAGGCCGCGCGCGGGCCCGCCATCGCCCGGCGCCGCGAAGCCGCGCACCAGCGTCCCGGCCACCGGGGCGCCGCCGCTGGCCGGGGCAGGTTCCGGCTCGCGTGCCGCCGGGGGCGCAGGGGTGGCCTGAGGCGGGGCAGCTTGGGGCGGGGCGGCCCGCCGGGCGCGGGCCTCTGCCTGCTCGCGCCGCTGCTCCTCGGCCTCACGCTGCCGCTCGATGCGGGCCAGCGCCTCTTCGATGGAGCGGGCGCGGGCGATCTCCCTCTCGGCGCGGGCCAGGGCCACGCGCTCCGCCGCGGTGCTCGCCCGGATCTGCGCCCGCGCCGCCTCGATCTGCCGGTCCAGCGCGGCGGAGGCGTCGCGCGCTGCCCCCCGCGCCTCCTCCAGCCGCCTCCGCTCCCGCGCACCGGAGGCCGCCTCGCGCGCCGCGCGGGATTCCGCCTCGCGCAGCCGGGCGGAAAGCGAGGCTGCCTCCGCCAGCATGCCGCGCAGCGCTACGAGGGAGAGAGCGACATCGCCCGGTGGCAGCGGCGCCGCGAGAAGCAGCGGCGCGGGCTCGGCCGCGAGGCGCAGCAGCGGCGGCAGGAGCGGCTCCATCTCCCGCGCCAGCTTGGCACCATCCTGACGTGCCTCGGCCTCCGCCGCCTCGGACACGCCGACACGCTCGGTCGCCGCTATCACCTCGGCCTCTAGCGCTTGCAGCCGGGCGGCAGAGGCCGTGCGCTCGGCGGCGAGCCGCTCGGCCAGGATCTCGGCCGCGCGGGCCAAGTCGGCCTCGCGCGCCGCCGCCTCCCGCGCGGCCTCGGCGGCGCGGCGCGCAGCTTCCGCATCGCCCTGCGCGCGGGCCGGCGCGGCGAGGAAGAGCGGCACGAGAAGAAGAACCCACGGCGTCACGCGGCACACCGAATCACGGATGGAGCCAGGCTGCCAGACTTGCCGAGCCCTGCCATAAGGTGCGGAGTTCGGACGGAAGGGAGACGCCATGGCCGCAAACCGCCTTTTCCTGGGGACGCGCCGCTATTCCTCCTGGTCGTTGCGCGGCTGGCTCGCCGTGCGGATGGCAGGGCTGGAGGTGGAGGAGGTGGTGATCCCCCTCGCCGGCGGCTCCACCCCCGCGGTCAAGGGCGCCTCGCCCAACGGGATGGTGCCTTACCTGGAGCATCGCGGCCTGCGCATCTGGGATTCGCTCGCCATCGGCGAATATTGCGCCGAGATCGCGCCGGGACTGTGGCCTGCCGATGCCGGGCGCCGCGCCTGGGCACGCGCCGTGGCAGCGGAGATGCATTCGGGCTTCCGTGAGCTGCGAATGGCCATGCCGATGAATTTGGGCGGGCATTTCCCCGGGCGCGGCCGCACCGAGGGGAGCCTCGCCGACATCGCGCGGATCGAGGCGCTCTGGGCGGAATGCCTCGCCGCGCATGGCGGGCCCTTCCTGTTCGGGACTGATCTCACCCTGGCCGATGCCTTCTATGCCCCGGTCTGCGCCCGCTTCATCACCTGGGAGCCGGAGCTTTCGGCGACGAGCCGCGCCTATGTCGCCGCGGTGCGGGCGCATCCCCTGGTGGACCAATGGTACCGTGATGCCATGGCGGAGCCGATGGAATGGCGCCTGCCGAAATTCGAGGATCCCGCATGAGCGCCATTTCCCTCGACCATGTCGGCGTCTGCGCGCGCGACCCTGGTCCACTCCACGCCGCCTATGAGCGGCTGGGCTTCACCCTGACACCCGTGGCACGGCAATCGGGCGGCAACCCGCCCGTGCCCCTCGCCACCGGCAATCGCTGCGCCTTCCTTCGCGAGGGCTACCTGGAGTTCCTGGCGATCTTCGAGCCGGGCCTGCCCGATAACGGGCTGGGCCGCATGCTCGACCGCTACGAGGGGATGCACATCCTGGCGCTGGGCATCGAGGATTCCGAGGGCAACCTCCAGCGCCTGCGCGCGGCCGGGCTGGACATCCCCGGCATCGCGCATCTCCAGCGCCCCTGCGACGACCCAGAGGGGCGGTTGGCGAAGTTCGAGCGCCTGCCCTTCCCCGACGCGCCGGAGGGCCGCGTCCAGCTGATCCGCCACCTGACGCCCGAATTGCTGTGGCAGGAGCGCTGGATGAACCACGCCAATGGCGCCGTGGCGCTGGAGGAATGCTTCCTCGTCTCCGCCGCGCCGATGGAGAGCGCGGCACGGCTGTCGCGCCTCGCCGGCCTGCCGCTGGAGCCGCGCCAGGGCGGCGGGGTGCAGATGCGCCTCCGGCAGGGCCGCGTCTCCATCCTCTCGCCCGAGGAAGGCGTGGCGGTGCTGCCGGGCGTGGTGCCGCCGGACCTGCCCTTCCTGGCGGGCTTCGCGGTGCGGACGGGGGATGGCAACGCCTCGGTGCGGCGCCTCCTGGGCGGGATGGGGCTGCGCGAGCTGCCCGACGGCGCGCTGATGGTGCCGCCTGAGGCAGCCGGCGGCACGGCGCTGATCTTCCGCCCGTGATGCCTGGGGCCGCCGCGATCGGGCGCTCGCTGCGCCTGTATCACGACAAGGCGCGGCGGCCCCTTCTCGATGCCTTCTATGCGCGCTTCCTCGGCCCTGGGGACCTTGCCTTCGACCTGGGCGCGCATGTGGGCGACCGCGCCTCGTGCTTCCGCCGTCTGGGCGCGCGCGTGGTGGCGGTGGAGCCGCAGCCCGCGCTGCAACGCGCGCTGCGCCTCCTCTTCCGTGGCGATGACGGCATCACGCGCGTTGCCGCGCTGCTGGCAGCGGAGGAGGGCGAAGGCGTGCTGCGGCTGAACCGCGCCAACCCCACCGTCGCCACGGCCAGCGATGCCTTCATCGCCGCCGCCGCCGGCGCACCGGGCTGGGAGGGCCAGGAATGGGATGCCGCCCTCGCCGTCCCGCGCGTGACGCTGGACGCCCTGATCGCGCGCCACGGAATGCCGCATTTCATGAAGCTGGACGTGGAGGGCTACGAGGCCGAGGCGCTGGCCGGGCTGTCGCAGGCCCCGCACGCTCTGTCCTTCGAGTTCACCACCATCCAGCGCGACGTCGCCCATGCCTCGCTCACCCGCCTCACCGCGCTGGGCTTTCGCCGCTTCAACGCCTCGCTGGGGGAGAGCCTGCGCTGGGAGTTCGGCGAAGCCGTGGACGTGGCGGCGCTGCGTCGCTGGCTGGATGCGTTGCCGGCCACGGCCAATAGCGGCGACATCTATGCCAGCCTGGAGCCGGCGCGGCTGCGGGCGGAGGAGGGTGCATGGCCGGAAAGGTGACGCCCGCGGTGCGCGCGGCCGAGGCGGCGGGGCTGCGCTTCCGCCTGCTTGAGTACGAATATGACCCGTCGACTGAATCGGTCGGCCTCCAGGCCGCTTCCGCGCTAGGCTTGCCGCCCGCCCAGGTCTTCAAGACGCTGGTCGCCGTGCTGGACACGGGCGAGATGGTCTGCGCCGCCATTCCTTCCGATGCGCGGCTGAACCTCAAGGCTCTGGCCACCGCCGCCGGGGCAAAGCGCGCCGAGATGGCCGACCCGGCGAAGGCCGAGCGTGCGACGGGCTACGTGGTGGGCGGCATCAGCCCCTTTGGCCAACGCCGAAAGCTGCGTGCCTTCCTGGACGGAAGCGCCACGCACCACACGGAGATCCTGCTCAATGGCGGGCGGCGCGGCCTGCAGATCGCCGCGGCCCCGGAGGATTGCGCCCGCGCCTTGGGCGCCGTGGTGGCGCCGCTCACGGGCTGATCGCCGCTCGCCCCGCCACCTCCTCCGGCGTCGCGGCGATTCCGCGCCGCGCGAGCCACCGCCCGAAACCGGGTGAGGAGGACAGCACGCAGAACGGGATGGCCAGCAGCAGCCCCCCTGCCCAGACCACCGCGAAGGGCAGCAGGCGCGGCGCAGTCGCGGCCAGGATGGCAAACAG
Source organism: Sabulicella rubraurantiaca (assembly GCF_017355885.1). Classification (GTDB taxonomy): domain Bacteria; phylum Pseudomonadota; class Alphaproteobacteria; order Acetobacterales; family Acetobacteraceae; genus Roseococcus; species Roseococcus rubraurantiacus. Next base: position 44,911 of record NZ_JAFEUU010000007.1, on the reverse strand, counting down.
CACCAGCCCTGCCACTTCCTGCGGCCAGAGCAGCCGCGCCGCATCTCTCCACGCCACGCCGCGCGCGGTCCGGTTCTGCGGCAGCCAGGAGGAGCGGCGCCCAAAAGCCAGTGCCAGCAGGAACCGCGTCTTGCTCACCACCGAGACGGGGGCGAGGACGAAGGTGAAGAGGATCTCGGCCAGCGCGCCGAGGAGGCACCGCCCCCGCCCGCCATAGCGTTCTGCCTCCCGCCGCCGCAGCAGCACCTGCGCGTAGCCGGCGAGCTTGGGAGAATAGGCCGCGACCCACCAGGCCAGCATCACAAGGATGAGGTCGCGCCCCGCCACCGCGTCGAAGCCACCCGTCGCGGCGATGCCCAGCGCCAGCAGGAAGGCCAGCGCCCAGAGCGGGGCGCAAAGGAACAGCAGGATGGCCTGCGCCAGCTGCCAGCGCGCCATGAAGCCCAGCCCCGGCCTGCGCAGCAACGCGAGGTACTGCATGTTGCCCGCCGCCCAGCGCTCATCCCGCGCCAGGAATTCCGGAAGGGCGGGCGGATTGCCTTCCATGGAGCCGCGCTCCTCCGGCCAGCACCAGACCTCCCATCCCGCCTCATGCAGGCGGATCGCTTCCACCTGGTCGTGGCTGAGCAGGACGGAGCCATCGGGCAGGGTTTCCAGCCGCGCGTGCTCGCGGAAGGCGCTGACGCGGAACATCGCGTTGTGGCCCCAGTAGGGCCCCTTCGGCCCCTGCCACCACCCCTGCCCCGTGGCCCAGGCGCGCATCCCCGCGCGCATGCCGAACTGGAAGATCCGCGGAAAGGGCTGCGCCACTGGCCGCCCGACGATGAGCTGCTGCACGAGGCCGATACGCGGGTCGCTCTCCAGCATCGCGGCGAGGCGCAGCACCGCTTCGCCGCTCATTTCCGAATCGGCGTCCAGCACCAGGGCGAAGTCGTAGCTTTCGCCCTCGGCGTCCAGGAAGGACATGACGTTGCCGGCCTTGAACCCCGTGGCCTCCGTCCTCCGGCGCAGGGAGATGCGCGCGGCATCGGGACGCGTGGCGCGGAAGGCGGCGATGGCGCGGTCCTCCGCCGCGCGCAGCACGGGGTCGCGCGTGTCGGAGAGCAGCCAGGCGTCGAAGCCTTCAAGCGGAAGCGCGTCCAGCAGGCGGCCCAGCGCGGGCAGCACCTCCTCCGTCGCCTCGTTGCGCAGGCACAGGGCGATGGCGGTGCGGGAGCGGCGCGGCGCGTTGGACGCGTGGCGGGCAGCAGGCAGAACATGCGCCGGCGGGTCCGACGTGCCGAGCAGGATGGCGAGCCCCAGCAGGGACTGGCCGAGGCTGAGCGCTACCCAGGGCGCGATTCCGGCGAGGCAGAGCAGCAGCGCCGTCCCGGCAGCCCCCGCCGGAACCACGCGCGCCGCCAGCAGCAGCAGAACCAGTGTCGCGAGGAGACCCAGGATCAGGAAGGCGGCACGCCGGGAGGACATGCCACCTTCCTGCACCGGAAAACGCGCGAACGACAGGTGCCGGCGCTACTCGATCTTGATGCCGGCGGCGCGGACGATGGGCGTCCAGCGCTCGTATTCCTCGCGCACGAAGCGGTCGGTCGCGGCGGGGTCCATCCAGATCGACTCACTGCCGATGTCGCGAAGGCGGGACTGGACCTGCGGCGCTTCCAGCGCCTCGCGTGACATCTCGGCTGCGCGGCGCACGATGGCGGCGGGTGTGCCCTTGGGCGCGAAGAGCCCGGTCCAGGACCGCACCGCATAATCCTGCACGCCGCCCTCCATCACCGTCGGCAGGTCCGGGCGCAGTCCCACCCGCTCCGCTGTGCAGACGGCGATGATGCGCACGCGCCCGTTCTCGGCCGGCGGGATGACGGTCGGCAGGTTCATGAAGGCCATGGGGATGGTGCCCGCGATCAGGTCGGACAGCACCGGCCCGCCGCCGCGATACGGCACATGCGTCATGTCGAGCCCCGTCCGCAGCCGCAGCAGCTCCCCCGCGAGGTGGTTGGACGACCCGACGCCGGAGGAGCCGAAGGACACCCCGCCCCGGGTGCGGCGGATGTGCTCCAGCAATTCCGGCACGTTGCGCACGGGGAGCGAGGGATGGACGGCGATCACGTTGGGCACGTCCACCCACATCGCCATCGCCTCGAAGGATTCGCGCACGTCGTAGCCCAGCTCGCCCGAGATGAGCGGGTGGAAGACGTGGTTGGAGGCGGAGGAGACGAAGAGCGCATGCCCATCCGGCCGCGCCCGCATGGCGATGCCCATGCCGATGGAGCCGCCTCCGCCGGGCCGGTTCTCCACCACGAAGGGCTGACCCGCGCGCTGCTCGAATTGCGGAGCAAGCAACCGTGCGACGATGTCGTTGGAGCCGCCAGGCGCCCAGGGCACCATCAGCGTGACCGGGCGGCTGGGCCAAGCCTCCTGCGCGACCGCCGGGGCGGCGAGCAAGGCGGGGGCGGCGGCGAACAGGGTGCGGCGCTTCATGGCGAATCCTCCTTTTCGGAGGCTTTAAAGCAAGGCGCGCCCGCGCGCGACAGCGGACGGGCGCGCGGGCGATGCGGCAGCGGCATCAGTCCCGCCAGGGGTGCTGCTGCCACATGCGCGTGTAGCTTTCGCGCATCGCCATCAGCACGGTGCGGTGCTGGTCGGGGTCCAGGAAGCGCAGCGGCAATTGCTGCTGCGTCGCCGCCTGCTTGAAATCCGGGTCGTCCATCGCCTTGCGCACCGCATTGGCCAGGCGCTCCAGCACGGCCGGCGGCGTACCGGCCGGGGCAGCGAGGCCGCGCAGCGAGCCGTCCACCACGTCGAAGCCCTGCTCGCGGAAGGTCGGCACGTCCGAGGTGTTGGCCCAGCGTGCTTCGGCCATCTGGCCGAGCGGGCGCAGCAGGCCGTTGCGGAAGTCGCCCACCCCCTCGCCCATGTTCATCGCCGCAAGCTGGATGGTGCGGCCGAGGATGGCGTTGCGCACCTGGGATGCCCCGTTGAAGGGGACATGCAGCAGCTTCACCCCGGTCAGACGCTCGAAGGCCAGGGTCGCCAGGTGGTCGTCCGAGCCGACGCCCGTGGTGCCATAGCTGATCGTCCCGGATGCGGCGCGCGCGGCGGCGGCGAGGTCGGCCAGATTCCGCCACGGACTGTCCGGCAACACCCAGAACCCGCCCGGATCGTCCACCACATTGGCGACCGGCGCGAAATCCTCCAGCCGGTAGCGCGCCTGCCGCTCAATGGGAATGGTGACGAGGTTGGGGGTGTTGATGAAGCCGATCGTGTGCCCGTCCGGCCGCGCCCGCGCCAGCTCCGACCATCCCACCTCGCCCCCTGCCCCGGCGCGGTTCAGCACCAGGATGGACTGGCCCAGATCCCTCTCCATGAAGCGCGCCACGGTGCGTGCCGCCACGTCGGTGCCGCCGCCGGGGGCGAAGGCCACGATCATGGTGATGGGGCGATCGGGGTTCCAGGATTGCGCGAGGGCAGGCGCCGCCAGAAGGGCGGGCGCCGTGGCCAGGATGCTGCGTCGGAACATTGGCGTTTTATCCTCCCAAGTGATTGGGAGGCAGGTTGGCACGCTCAGCTGCGGGAGGCGAAGAGTTTCAGCAGGGGCGGCAGCACCAGCATGACGCAAAGCAGCGAATAGACGAGGCTCATGGACAGCACGACGCCCATGGAGGCGGTGCCCGGATGCGGCGACAGCGCCAGGGCACCGAAGGCGGCGGCATTGGTGATGGCCGAGTAGATCACCGCCCGGTTGAGCGGCGAGGCGAGAAGGTCGCGCCGCCCCTGTTTCCAGGCCGCGACGAAGTAGATGTCGTAGGCGACGCCCTGCCCGAAGAGCAGCGGCAGGGCGATGATGTTGGCGAGGTTGAGGTCCGGCCCGAGCAGCGCGCAATGCGCCAGCGTCAGCAACCCGGCCAGCGCCAGCGGCGCCACCGCCAGCAGCGACAGCCGCACGGAACGCAGGGCGAGCCAGAGCAGCACCATCACCAGCACGACCGCCAGGATGCCGCTCTGCACGAAGGCCCATTCGATCGTCGCGGAGGATTCCAGGGAGGAAGTGGCGAGGCCGACCGCGCCGGGCGCCACGGTCTGCACGGCGCGGGCGAAGCGGCGCAGCTGCTCCGTCTCGTCGCCCGGCAGCGAGGCCGGCGCGACCTCGACGCGGGCGCGGCCATCGGCGGTCAGCCAGTCAGCGCGCAGATCCTCGGGCAGGGATTCGAGCGTTACCGGCTTGGCGGCCAGCATGTCGCGCACCTTCCCCAGTATGTCGGCGAGGCCGGGCAGGATGGCCTGGGCGAAGGTGGCCCGTTGCGCCTCGGTCCCGGCGGCGAGGGCCCGCAGCGCCTCTCCCACGCTGCCGCCCAGCGCCACACCGGCACGGCGCAGCGCCGCGGCGGATTGCGCATCCGTCGGCGGCGCCTCGGTGCCCGGCACGAGGGTCGGGCCGAGCAGCATCGCAGCATCCTCGATCAGTGCGAGCTTCGCTTCCTGATCCGCCGGCACGAAATCCGTCAGGGTGGTGGTGCGTGCCACCTCCCGCAGGGCGCCAAGCCGCGCGGCAAGCGCGGCCGCCGCTTCCGGCCCCGGCGTCAGCACGTCCAGCGTGTTGGGATTGGTGTCCTTGTCGCGCGCCAGGTCACGCCACGTCGCCACCGATTCCGCGCCGGGATCGCGCAGGTTGATCGGATTCGTGTCGAACCGGAGCTGGGACAGGGCGATGATACAGCCCAGCGCCACGATCCCGCCCAGCACAGCCACGGCGCGGGCATAGCGCGACAGAAACTCGTCCACCGGGCCCAGCATGGGATAGCCCACCTCGCGCGCCTCGTCGCGCGGCCGGGCGAGCAGGATGAGGGCGGGCAGCAGCGTCATGGCTAGCCACCAGCCGATCAGCATCCCCACCCCGGCGATCAGCCCGAGTTCCGCCACGCCCTTGTAGTCGGTGGGCATGAAGGCAAAGAACGAGCTGGCGACGGCGAGGGCGGCGAGGGTCATGCCGGGCCCGGCCGTGCGCGCCGCCGCGCGCAGCGCGTCCGACGTGCCGCCCGCCCTCGCACGCTCCGCCCGGTACTGCACCGCGTACTGGATGCCAAAATCCACGCCAATACCGATGAACAACACCGCGAAGGCGATGGAAAGCGGGTTGAACCGCCCCACCGCCAGGATGCCGAAGCCGCCGGTCCAGATGAGGCCCAGCACCACCAGCGTCAGCAGCGGCCAGATCAGCCGGAAGCTGCGCAGCGCCTTCCAGAGCAGGAGGCCGACCAGCACGAAGGAGACGACCGTGCTTTCCACCGCGCCATCGGCCACGGTGGCGAATTCCTCATCCGCCATGGGCACGGGTCCGGTGAGGCGGATCGGGCCGATGCCGAGCCGCGCCGCCTCCCCACGGATCACCGCCGTCGCATCAGCGCCCGAGGAAAGCTGGCCGTAATCCAGCGCCGGCTGCACCAGGATCAGGCGCCGGAGTTCCAGCGGCGCTGGGGCGCGGCCGGTCATCAGCCCCTGCCAATCGGGCGGCGCGACGCGGCCCTCCAGCGCGGCGCGCGCGGCTGCCTCCGTCGCCTCCAGAATCGGGCGCACACGCTCGGGCGGTGTCTCGCCGCGCTGCATCCCCTCGCCCATCAGGCGCAGGAGCCCGGCGAAGCCGCGCAGGCTGGGATCGGCGGCGACGGTGCCCAACCAAGGCTGCGCCTCCACCAGCCTTTCGGTGACGGCGCGCACCTCTCCCGTCTCGAGGAAGAGGAGGCCATGCTGGCGCCAGAACGCGCCGGCATCGGGCCGGCGCACGGTGCGGAAAAGCTGTGGCCGCGCGCGCAACGCCTCGGCCAGGGCTTCCGCATCGCGGTCGGCCTCCGACGGGGTGGTTCGGTCCAGCACCACCAGGATCAGGTCCTGCCGCTGCGGAAAGGCCTGTTCCATCTGCCGCTCGGCGAGGCGCCAGGGCAGGTCCTGCGGGAAGAGTCGCGTAACATTGGAATCGAGCGCAAAGCGCGTGACCAGCAGCCAAAGCGCCGCCGCGGTGACGAGCAGCGACAGCAGCACCGTGGTCCAGGGAAAGCGCACCGACCGCCCGACCAGCGCCACCACCACGCCACCCAGCGACACGGCGGGATCGGCCCTGCCGCCAAATGGCTCGAGTTCATTCTGTCGTCTGGACACGTGTTGCGCGATGCCTCGGTTGCCGGACGCCGGCAGCGCCGGCACGAAACGGCCCCGGCCGGCGGTCCAGCCTACGAGGCCGGGCTGCCCTTTCCGTCTCAGGCCGCGCCGTCTCCGGTTCCGATCCTCGAGAGGCGGCGGCGGAGTGATGCGCGCTGTGCGCAGCGCGGGCAAGCCTCCCTAATGGGAGGCTGGCGGATGTCAGCAATTGTGCAGGTGGGCCGTTGGCGCCGCGCCGCCGCTGCGGTTGTAGTCGTAGGTGATCTGCACGTTATTGAGTGGCTGCGGGCCGGAGCCGATCATGCGTGACGTGCTCCCATGGCCCGGCCAATCCGTGGTGATGTTCTGCGCGCCGTTGTACTCGGCCGGGAAGTTGGACACCGAGATGGTGGCCATGCCGCCATGCGCCTCGGTCCCCTTCCCGGTCAGCGTCGCCCAGTATTCGTGGCGGACCACCTTGCCGACGTTGGGACCATAGCCCTCGGTCACTGGGGCGGAATACACTCGCAGGCTCACCCGCATCTCGCACATCCTGCCGGCGGCGCTGGCTTCCTGCACGCCGCCATGCGGCGCCGGCAAAGCCAAGGGCGGAAGGGCGATGCCGCATGCGGCGAGGAACAGCTTCACGCTTGAGTTCATAGGTTGCTCCCCCAATCGGGAATGCAACCTAAAGGGGAAGTCTTAATGGACAACGACCAGAGGCGGTATATTTCGCCGCTGGAACCACCAAGGCATCAGGCCTCCCGATAGAAAATCAGCAGCATCGAAATCCCGATCATGCAGGCGGGCCAGACCCAGCCCGCCCATAGCGCCTCGCGCGCCGGGACCACGCTCCCATCCGCCCGCGCCGCCACCGCACCGCCGCGCAACTCCACCCAGCGCGCGCATCCGGCGATCACCGCAAGCGCGCCCAAGGGCAGGTGTGACAGCTCGACCAGCAGCGCCTCCTTGATGTTGCCGATGGCGTGGCTGTGGGTGAGCAGGAGGAAGCCGCCGACCACCATGGCCAGGGGGAAGACGTAGGACGCGGCCCCGCTTCGCCCGCGCAGCCGCACCATCCATTCGGAGACAGCGAAGGCGACCACCAGCAGCGACAGCAGCTTGTGCTGCAGCACCTCCGGGTCGCGCAGCGATTCCAGCAGCGGGATGTCGCCCATCGGCCAGGATTCGGGGTCGGAGCGGATCAGCAGGAACAGTGCGAGAAGGAGGTAGAGCAACGGCCAATGTCGCGCCCAGGGAAAGCGTCCGCTGCGGTCCAGCAGCGCCGCGATGCCCACCAGCAGCACCACGAACCCGGCCATGTGGTGGTTGTATTCGCTCCAGGCCATGTCGAAGGCATTGCGCGGTGGCAGGAAGCCCTCGCCCGGGATGAAGGCCTGCGGGCGGGCGGATTCCTGCCGCTCGCGCCACTCCGCGTCCAGCCGCGCCTGCAAATCGGGGATGCCGAGGTCTTGGCGGTCGGGGCTTTGCAGCCGCGGCCAGGTGGGGGTGAAGCGCTCAGTGACCTCCGCCCAGGTGGCGCGGTCATCGGGCAGATCCACCGAGGGGGGAACGGAGGTGAGCGAGGCGGCGATGCCGAAGACGGCGAGGCCGGCAATCACCTCGCATTCCACGAAGCGGCGCAGGCGCGGCAGCCAGGCTTCCGGCGCCCCGGCCCGGCTCAGCCGATGCAGTAGCACCCAGTTGGCGAGGCCGAGGCCCAGCAGGAACAAGGTGAGGAAGCCCTTGGTCGCCGCCATGGCGCCATAGGCCGTCCCATACAGCGCGTCCGGCGCGACGATGTAGCCACGCCAGTAGCCGAGCAGCCCCAGAAGGATCAGCCCCACCCCCACCGCGGCTTGGCGCGAGTAGCGCCGCCCGATGGTCTGCGCCACCGCCGCCGGCCAGTCGGCGCGCAGCGCCAGCAGCAGCACGGGCAGCCCGCCGAGCCAGAGCGCCGCGCCCAGCTGATGCAGGTAGGTGGAAAGAACCAGGTAGCCCCGCCCTTCCGGCCGCGCCATGGCATGCGAGCCGCCCACCGCCGCCGCCAAAAGCAGCAAGGACAGCGCCAGCAGCGCCCAGCCCCGCCCGCCGCCGAAATCGCCACGCGGCACCAGCAGCATCAGCAGCAGGGCGGCTCCCAACACGGCGAAGCCCGAAACCACGAACTGCGCGCCAAGGGCGGAGGAGATCGGCAGGTCCATCGCCCCCGACAGGGCCAGCAGTCCCAGCGCCAGCGACAGGCCGGTGAAGCCCAGCGTCGCCCACCCCGAGACCCGAACGGCCCTGAATGTGATACGCGATGCCACCTCCGCCTGATGGGCCGGCAAGAGCCGCGCCACCGGCGCGGTGACCAGCAGCAGGGTGAGCACGCCCCCGACCAGGGCGGAACGCGAGGCCAGCGCCCCAGCCTTCAGCACGACGGATAGGAAGCCGTAGAGGTCGAGGAAGAGTTCCATCGGCCTCAGCCACCGACCGTGAAAGGAATGTCGCCGCGGGTGATGTGGCCATCCAGCGCCAACACCTGCCAGCGCAGCCGCCACGCGCCGGGCGCCAGGGGGGGCAGCGTCGCGCGAAGCTCCGTGTCCGGCCCGCCAGAAACGAGGTCCAGCCGCTGCTCATCGGCCGTGCCGCCCGCCGCTTCCCGCCGGGGCGCCAGGAGAAGCTGCGACCGCTCACGGTCGATGCGGGAATTGAAGCGCACCACCGCCTCGCGGGGCCCTTCCGGCAGCCGCGCGCCGGATGCGGGCTCGGAGCCGATGACGAGGGCATGGGCGCGGGCCGGGCGCGGCAGCAGCGCGGCGGCCGGCAGGAGGACGACGAAGCGGCGGAGGGTCATGGCGTGGAAACTAGGGCAGATCGCCAGGGGGCGGAATCGCCTGGCGCGTGAATCTCCCCTCGGGGCCTCGCCGCCGCGTCCGGCCGGTCCCTCCCATGCCCGCAGGGGACCCCGGCCATGCGGCCCCGGTGGAACCCCGATGGTGCGCCGGAACCCGCGCCGTGCTAGGGCATGCCCCCCGAACCGCGACACGGGCGCGGCCAACAGGACGGACACGCAACGGAATGGGCATTCCTCTCGCGCAGCAAGCCAAGGTGGCGGCCTATGTCGTCCGCCAGCGCATGGCTGGCCGCAAGCGCTTCCCGCTGGTGCTGATGCTGGAACCCTTGTTCCGGTGCAACCTCGCCTGCGCGGGCTGCGGCAAGATCGACTATCCCGATCCCATCCTGAACAAGCGCCTCTCCGTCGAGGAATGCCTGGGCGCGGCCGAGGAATGCGGCGCCCCCGTGGTGGCGATCGCGGGCGGCGAGCCGCTGCTGCACAAGGAAATGCTGCAGATCGTCGAGGGGCTGCTGAAGCAGGGGCGGATCGTCATCCTCTGCACCAATGCCCTTCTGCTGGAGAAGCGGATCGAGCAGTACAAGCCGCATCCGCGCTTCATCTGGGACATCCACCTGGATGGCGACCGCAAGCAGCATGACTGGGCGGTGAGCCAGGAAGGCGTGTATGACCGCGCCGTTGCGGCGCTGAAGCTGGCCAAGGAGAAAGGCTTCCGCACCGCCATCAACTGCACCTTGTTCAACAATGCCGACGCGGAGCGCACGGCGCGCTTCTTCGACGACGTCACCGCCATGGGCGTGGACAACATCATGGTCAGCCCCGGCTATGCCTATGAACGCGCGCCGGACCAGCAGCACTTCCTGAACCGCAAGGCGACCAAGGAACTGTTCCGCGACGTGTTCCGCCACGACGACGGCAAGAACAAGCCGAAGTGGCGCATGGGCAACTCGCCCCTGTTCCTGGACTTCCTGGCCGGCAACCAGTCCTACAACTGCACGCCCTGGGGCAATCCGACGCGCAACATTTTCGGCTGGCAGCGCCCCTGCTACCTGCTGGGCGAGGGCTACGCCAAGACCTACGCGGAGCTGATGGAATCCACGGACTGGGACAAGTACGGCGTCGGCAATTACGAGAAATGCGCCGACTGCATGGTCCATTCCGGTTTCGAGGCGACGGCGGCGCTGGACGCGATCTCCCGCCCCTGGAAGGCGGTCGCCGCACAGCTTCGCGGCCCGCGCACGAGGGGCGAGATGGCGCCGGAGATCGACCTGACCAAGCAGCGCCCGGCGGAGTACGTCTTCTCCGCCCATGTGCAGAAGGCGATGAACGAGATGGCGCATGAGAAGCCGTTGCGCGGCGCCAAGCACGGCGCCACCGCCCCGCAGACGGCCGCCGAGTAACCGAGGCTACCCGCGTCGCCAGGGCGGCTTCGCCGTCGCCCTGGTCACTCTGCGCTCCTCGAAGCGTGACGCGTCAGGAGAACAGGGCAATGGAACCCGCGACCATCAGCGCCCCCATGGCGAAGGGCTTGTAGAAGCGCACCGGGATGACGTGGAAGAGCCGCGCCCCCAGCGGCACGCAGATCATCAGCACCGGCAACACCACCGCCAGCTTCAGAAGCACCGCCATGTCCATCAGCCCGCCCCAGAGCGGCCCCACCACCGAGATGATGGCGATCATGGCGAAGAAGACGATCAGGTTGGCGCGGTGCCGGATCGCCGCCTCCGTCCCCGCCAACAGGTAGAGGATCACGGGCGGCCCGCTCATTCCCGTCGCGCCCTTCAGCAGCCCCGCCACCGTTCCCACCGCGATGTTGAGCGGCAGGGGCCGGGAGCCGTGGTAGCGCCAGCCCGTCATCAGCAGCAGGCCGAAGACGAGCACGAAGCCGCCGATGAAGCGGCGCAGCCCCTCCGGATCCGCCGTGATCAGGATCACGGCGCCCAGCGGCGTGGCGACGAAGGCGGCGCCGCCGAGGGGCAGGATCACGCGCCGGTCGGCCTCGTGCCAAGCGCGTGGCAGGAGCTGGAGCGAGACGAAGAGTTCCATCAGCAGCATCACCGGCACGCCCGCCCGGGTGCCCCAGAGCGAGGAATAGACCGGCGCAAGCAGAATCGCCGTGCCGAAGCCCGAATAGCCGCGCATCAGCCCGGCAATGGCCGTGGCCAGCACGGCCGCCGCCATGCGCCAGTCCAGAAGCTCCGCGAGCGCCGCGCTCATTCCTCCACCAGCTCCAGCGGGGCGTGGTCGGTGTTGATGAGGATCTTGCCGGCATTCTCGAAATTTACCGTCACGCGCGGCCCGACCGCCGACTGCACTTGGCCGATTCCCCACTCCGGCCGCTCCTTGTGGCGGACGCGCTGCCCAGGCTCGAAATCCATGACGTCTCCGGAAATCCTTCAGGCAAAGGATGCGGCAAGGTTTGCCGGTTAAGGCAGGGGGGAGCGGCCCGGCTCGGCGGGCATGACCGAATATGGCCCGGCGACGGTTCCCCTGGAACCCGGTCCCGGCCAGGGGAGAGACTGCATGGATTCCCTCGACAAGCGCCTGAGCGAGACCGTCGCGGCGCGGCTCTGCCACGACCTCGTCTCGCCGCTTTCCACCCTCACCGCGCTGATGCCGCAATCCGCCGACGTGGCGGCGCAGGCGCTGCTCTGCGAAGCGGCGGAGGCGATGCGCCGGCGGCTGCACCTGTTCTGCCTCCTGTTCGGCGCGATGGAGGAAGCCAGCTGGGACGATTTGCCGGCGCTGCTGCGCGGCTCCCCCGCTGCGCATCGCGTCCGCTTCGGCTTCGGCGGCGCCCCGGCGGGGCTGAACGCGCGCAGCGCGCGGCTGCTGGCCGGCGCGGCGCTGCTCGGCGCCGAGGCCCTGCCCCGCGGCGGCGAAGTTTCGGTGACGGCAACGGATGCGGACAGCTTCGCGCTGCTGCCCGCCGGACGCGGCGCGGCTTGGCCGGAGGCCGCGCTGCGCCTCGCCGCAGGCGGCGATGTCGGTGTGGCGCTGGAGGAAGGGCCGCGGCGCATCCTGTCGCCCTGGGTGTTCCTCCTGGCCCGCGCCGCCGGGCGCCGGCTGAGCTTCTCGCTGCCCGGCAGCGCCGGGATCCCGGCGCTGGTCGTCTCCGCGCCGGGAGGCTGAGCTTCACCATTTCTTCAAGCGGCCGCCGGCATGGTGGGGCGGAGGCGCACGCCGCCCGCGCGAAAGAAAGGCCCCCATGGACGACCTGCTGGTGGATTTCCTCACCGAAACCCGCGAGGGGCTGCAAAGCCTGGATGGCGCGCTGCTCCAGCTGGAGCGGAGCCCGGGGGACCGCCAGACCCTCAGCGAGGTGTTCCGCATCGTTCACACCGTCAAGGGAACCTGCGGCTTCCTCGGCCTGTCGCGGCTGGAGAAGGTGGCCCATGCGGCGGAGAACGTGCTGGGGCTGTGGCGCGACGGCACGCTGGCGGTGTCGAGCGCCGGGATCACCGCCATCCTTTCCGCCGTGGACCGCATCCGCACCATCGTGGAGGGTCTGGAAGCAACGGGCGGCGAGCCGGAGGGCGACGACTCGGCCCTGCAGGCCATGCTGGAGGCGACGGCCGCCGGGGACGCCCCCCAGGCCGCCGCCGCTGCGCCCGCGCCGGAACTGCCCGCTGCCGAGGCTGCTCCGGCCGAAGGGACGGGCGCGCCCGGCGCGCCGCAATCCATCCGCGTCGCGGTGGATGTGCTGGAAGACCTGATGGTGCTGGTGAGCGAGCTGGTGCTGACGCGCAACCAGCTACTCCAGCTGGCCCGCGTCGAGGAGAATTCGTCCTTCACCGTGCCCTTGCAGCGCCTATCGCAGATCACCTCCGACCTGCAGGACGGGGTGATGAAGACGCGCATGCAGCCCATCGGCAATGCCTGGAGCAAGCTGCCCCGCCTCGTGCGAGACCTGTCCAACGAACTGGGCAAGCGGATCGAGCTGGAGATGCGCGGCGCCGAGACGGAGCTGGACCGGCAGGTGCTGGAACTCATCAAGGACCCGCTGACCCACATGGTCCGCAATAGCGCCGATCACGGGCTGGAATCGCCCGAGCAGCGCCGCGCCGCCGGCAAGGGCGAGACGGGAAGCATCCTGCTGAATGCCTATCACGAAGGCGGGCACATCGTGCTGGAGATCGGCGATGACGGGCGCGGCCTCAACACCGAACGCATCCGCCATAAGGTGATCGCCCAGGGCCTCGCCACCGAGGCGGAGCTGGCGGCGATGGGCGAGCGGGACATCCACCGCTTCATCTTCCGCGCCGGCTTCTCCACGGCTGCCGAGGTCACCTCCGTCTCCGGGCGTGGCGTCGGCATGGATGTGGTGAAGACCAATATCGAGCGCATCGGTGGTCTGGTGGATCTCCGCTCGCGCGAGGGGAAGGGCACCATCTTCACCATCAAGATCCCGCTCACCCTCGCCATCGCCGCCGCACTCATCGTGGAAGCGGGCGGCGAGCGCTTCGCCATCCCGCAGGCCGGCGTGCTGGAACTGGTGCGCGTCGGCGATAGCGCCGGCCCACGCGTGGAGCGCATCAAGGATGCCGCAATCCTGCGGCTGCGCGACCGGCTGCTGCCGCTGGTGTCGCTGAAGCGCCTGCTGCGGCTGGAGGAGGGCGCGCCGGATGACGGCGCCACGGGCTTCGTCGTGGTGACGCAGGTCGGTGCGCAGCTTTTCGGCATCGTGGTGGACCGCGTCTTCGACACGGAGGAGATCGTGGTGAAGCCCGTGGCGCCCATCCTGCGGCACATCACCATGTTCTCCGGCAACACCATCCTGGGCGACGGCTCCGTCATCATGATTCTCGACCCCGGCGGCATCGCCCGCGCCAGCGGCTTGGGTGCCGAGGGGGCGATCGAGGCGGCCTCCTCCGGGGCAGCACCCGGCGCGGCGGCGCGCACCGGGTCGCGCACCGCGATGCTGCTGTTCCGCGCCGGGCCGGGCGCGCCGCGCGCCGTGCCGCTCGGCCTCGTCGCGCGGCTGGAGGACCTGTCAGTCGAGCGCATCGAGCGGGCGGGTGACGGAAGCGTCACCCAGTATCGCGGGCGCCTCATGCCGCTGCTCTCCGTGCCGGGCGTCGAGCCGCGAGGGGCGGGTCAGCGCCGACCCGTCTTGGTCTTCGGCGATGATGAGCGCGCCATGGGGCTGATGGTGGACGAGATCCTGGACGTGATAGAGGAGACCCTCTCCATAGACCCGGCCGGCGAACGTCCGGGCTTCCTGGGCAGCGCGGTGCTGGCGGGCAAGGTGACGGACATCCTCGATACCGGCTTCTGGCTGCGTCAGGCCCAGCCCGACTGGTTTGGCCGCCCCACCCGGGAGCGTCCGCCGCGTGTCCTGCTGGTGGAGGACAGCGCCTTCTTCCGCTCGCTGGCCATCCCTGCCGTCACCGCTTCCGGCTTCGAGGTGCTGGCCGTCGCAGATGGGCGCGAGGCGCTGCGGCTGCGCGACGCCGGGGAGCGCTTCGACATCATCGTCTCCGACATCAACATGCCGGGGCTGGACGGGCACGGGCTGGCCCGCGCGGTGCGCGAGGGCGGCGCCTGGGCCGGACTGCCGATGATCGCCCTGTCCGGCCAGTCCGCGCCGGAAGATGTGGAGCGCGGGCGCGAGGCCGGATTCAGCGATTACGTGGCGAAGTTCGACAAGGACGCACTGATCCGCAGCCTGCGGCAGTGCCTCCAGATCGGCGTCTCAGGCTGAGGGGGAGAGCGATGCGCGAAGCCGAAATCACAGCCCCGGCCGACGAAGCGGCCCAGATGGTGCTCACCTTGACGGTGTGCGGCCAGCTCTGCGGCGTGCCCGTCCTGTCCGTGCGGGATGTGCTGGGCCTGCAATCCATCACCCGCATCCCCCTTGCACCCTCCGAGGTGGCGGGGAGCCTGAACCTGCGCGGCCGCATCGTCACCGCCATCGATCTGCGCCCGCGCCTCGGCCTGCCGCCACGCAGCGCCGACACCCCGGCGATGAGCGTGGTGGTCGAGGTGGGAGGCGAGCTCTACTCCCTCCTCGCCGACGGGGTGGGCGAGGTGCTGTCCCTCGACGCGGCGGAGCGCGCGCCTAATCCTCCGACGCTGGAGGAGGCGTGGCGTCAGGTCTCGCTCGGCGTGCACCGCCTGGGCGAGGATTTGCTGGTGCTGCTGGACGTGGAGCGCCTGCTGGCGATCATGGCATGACCGGCACCGTGCTGGTGGTGGATGACAGCGCCGTGGTCTGCAAGCTGGCCCGGCACATGCTGGAGCGCCACGGCTTCGCGGTGCGCGAGGCAGAGCATGGCGGGGCCGCGCTACAGGCGTGCCAGGAGGCTCTGCCCGACCTCGTCCTGCTGGACCGCAACATGCCGGTGCTGGACGGGCTTGGCTTCCTGCGCGCCCTGCGTGCCGCGCACGGGCCGGACCGGCCGGCCGTGGTGATGTGCACCACCGAGGCGGCGCAGCAGCGCATCCTGGAAGGGCTGGAAGCCGGCGCCGACGAATACGTCATGAAGCCCTTCGACGAGGTGATCCTGCTGGAGAAGCTGGCCCGGGTCGGATTCGCCCCCGCATGACGCCCTTGCGCGTGATGCTGTGCGACGATAGCGCAGCCGTGCGCGGCGCCTTGTCCCGCGTGCTGGAGTCGGACCCGGCCATCCGCGTCGTCGCCCGCGTCGCCAACGGCCAGGAGGCGTTGCGCGCGCTGGAAGCGACCCCGACCGCCGAGCGCGCGCAAATCGTGCTGCTCGACCTCGAGATGCCGGTGATGGACGGCATGACGGCGCTGCCGAAGATCCTGCGGCGGGAGCCGCGTCCCATCGTGATTGTTGCCTCTGCCCTCACCCAGACCGGCGCGGCGGCGACCATGGCGGCGTTGCGCGCCGGCGCATCGGACTACGTGCCCAAGCCCATGGCCGCGCGCGGCGGCATGGCCGACCCGGCATTCCGCGAGGAGCTGCTGGCCAAGGTAAAGGGCTGGGCCCAGGTGGGGCATGGCGCCATACGCCCCGCTCCAACGATGCGCCCTCTCCCCCGCGCCGCTGGAGCGGCCACGCGCGTGCTGTGCATCGGCTCCTCCACCGGCGGGCCGCAGGCGCTGGCGGCGCTGCTGCGCCGCTTGCCGCGCGCCCTGCCCATCCCGCTCGTGCTGGTGCAGCACATGCCGCCCCGCTTTACCGCCATGCTGGCGCAGCACCTCGACACGCTGGGCGGCCCCCACGTCGCGGAGGCGCGGGGCGGCGAGGTGCTGCGTCCCGGAATGGCGCTGCTCGCGCCCGGCGACCGCCACCTGCTGATCCGCGCGCATGGCACGGATCTCGTGACGGAACTCTCCGACGCCCCGCCCGAGAATTTCTGCCGTCCAGCCGTGGATCCGACCCTTCGCTCGCTGGCTGCTTGCTGCGGCGGGCGGGTGCATGCCGTCATCCTGACCGGCATGGGCCAGGACGGGCTGGCAGGATGCCGCGCAGTGGCGGCGTCGGGCGGCACGGTTTGGGCGCAGGACGAGGCGTCGAGCGTCGTCTGGGGCATGCCCGGTGCGGTGTGCCGCGCTGGCTTGGCTGCCGAACTAGGTACGCCCGAGGCGCTGGGGGAGGCTCTGGCCGCACGGCTGGGGGCCGCCCGTTGACGCCCGCGACCTTCACCACCCTCACCAGCATCGTGAAGCAGCGATCCGGCGGCGTGATCAACCCGGATCAGGGCTACATGCTGGAAACTCGCCTCGCGCCGCTCCTCAAGCGCGAGGGGCTGCCGAGCCTGGATGCCCTCGCCCTGCGCCTCGCGGCGCCGCGCAGCGAGACGCTGGCGCAGGAGATGACGGAACTCCTCACTACGAACGAAAGCAGCTTCTTCCGTGACGGCCGCCCCTTTGAGCATCTGCGTGCCCTGCTGCCCGTGCTGCACCGCGCCCGCCCGCCCGGCACGGCGTTGCGCATCTGGTCCGCCGCCTGCTCCACGGGTCAGGAGGCCTATTCCATCTCCATCCTCGCGAGCGAGCTGGGCGAGGCCGACCCCGGCTTCGCCACCCGCCGGGTCGAGATCCTGGGCACCGATATCTGCGGCGCGGTTCTGGAACGCGCACGGAAGGGGCTCTTCACCCAGTTCGAGGTGCAGCGCGGCCTGCCGGTCCGCACGCTGGTGAAGCGCTTCGCCCAGGAGGAGACGCGCTGGCGCATCCGGCCGGAGATCGCCGCGCGATGCCGGTTCGAGCGGATGAACCTGCTGGGCGACCTGCGCGCCCTGGGCCGCTTCGACGTGATCTTCTGCCGCAACGTGCTGATCTATTTCGACGTGCCCACCAAGGCGCGCGTGCTGGATGCGCTGGCGGACCGACTGCAGCCGGATGGCGCGCTGTATCTCGGCGCGGCGGAAACCGCGCTGGGCATGGGGGCGCGCCTCACTCCGTTGCCGGGCGAGCGCGGCGTCTATGGCGTGGCAGCGGAGGCCGAACGGTTGCGGGCCTGACCCCCGCCGCGCAGGATCGCGCCATGCCGCGCGAGATTCGCCTGAATGCCTTCGACATGGCCACGGTCGGCCATATCCAGCAGGGGCTCTGGACCCATCCGCGCGACCGCTCCACCGACTATCATCGGCTGGAGCACTGGACGTCGCTGGCGCGCCTGCTGGAGCGCGGGCTGTTCGACGGTCTTTTCCTGGCCGACGTGCTCGGCATCTATGACGTGCTGGGCGGCAGCGCCGACGCGGCGATCCGCCATGGCGTGCAGGTGCCGCTGCTCGACCCCGCGATGATCGTGCCGGCCATGGCCACGGCGACGCGCCACCTGGGCTTCGGCATCACCGCTAACCTCTCCTATGAGGCGCCCTATCTCTTCGCCCGTCGGATGAGCACGCTCGACCACCTGACGGATGGGCGAATCGGCTGGAACATCGTCACGGGCTATCTGGACAGCGCCGCCCGCGCCATGGGGCTGGACCGCCAGATGGCCCATGACGACCGCTACGATATGGCCGACGAATATATGGAGGTAGTGTATCGCCTCTGGGAGGCATCCTGGGATGGCGACGCAGTGCGCGAGGATCGCGCCTCGGGCGTCTACGCCGACCCGGCAAAGGTGCGCCGGATCAGGCATAAGGGGCGGCAATACCGGCTGGACGCGCATCACCTTTGCGCACCATCGCCGCAGCGCACGCCGGTGCTTTACCAGGCCGGTGCCAGCGCGCGCGGGCAACGCTTCGCCGCTACCCATGCGGAATGCATCTTCCTGAATGGTGGTCCGCCGGCCGAGGTGGCGAAGCAGGTCGCCGCGCTGCGCGCACTGACGGAACGGCCGATCCGCATCTTCGTTGGTGCGACGCTGGTGCTGGGCGAGACGGATGCCCAGGCGCGGGACAAGCTGGAGGAGTATCGCCACCACGCCAGCGCGGAGGGCGCCCTGGCCCATGCCGCGGCCTCGCTCGGCATCGATTTCGACCGGTACGGGTTGGATGAGCCCATCGCCTCAGGCCCGGGCAACGCCATCCAGAGCAACGTCGCCGCCATGACCCGCGCCGGGGGCGGCGTGCTGACCAAGCGCGCGCTGCTGGACCGCTTCATCCTGGGCAGCCGTCAGGTGCCCTGGGTCGGCACGCCCTCCGCCCTGGCAGAGCGCCTGATCGCCTATGCGGAGGAAACGGGCTGCGACGGCTTCAACCTGTCGCGCACGGTCATCCCCGAATGCCTGGAGGAGGTGGTGGAGCTGCTGGTTCCGGAACTCCAGGCGCGCGGCGCCTACAAGACCCGCTACGCCCCCGGCACCTATCGGGAGAAGCTGTTCGGCGGCGGCCCCTTGCTGGCGCCGCCGCACCCTGCAGCGCTGCGTCGCGCGGGCTGAGCCTCAGTCGTAGATCTGCGCCAGCGTCTCGGCGACGAGGCAGGGGCGCTCACTCCCCTCAAGCTCCATCTCGTTGTGCAGCGTGACGCGCACGCCACCCTGGATGGGCTCGACCCCCTTCAGCGTGATGTGCAGTCGCACGCGGGAGCCGGCAGGCACCATGGCAGTGAAGCGCACCTTGTTGGTGCCGTAGTTGATGGCGCGCGACCGCTTCACCACGCGATAGACGGAGGGGGCAAGGCGAGGCAGCAGCGACAGCGTCAGGAAGCCATGGGCAATGGTCTTGCCGCCAGGCATCTCCTTCTTCGCGCGCTCCACGTCCACATGGATCCACTGGTGGTCGCCCGTCGCCTCGGCGAAGAGGTCGATGGTCTTCTGGTCCACGGTGAACCATTCGCTGGTACCCAGCTTCTGGCCAACATGGGCGGCAAGATCGGACGTGGTCGGGATGTCGAGCATGGCGTTCCTCCGGGCGGAGAGTTTCGCCCGTAGGACGGGCCGCGGCAAGTCAGGGCTGGTAGGTCGTGCTGTGGCTACCGACGAAGTCGTTGAAGTACTGCCGGTCGATGCGGATGAGGCACGGCCCGCCCGCCTGCTCGTTGTGCCGGAACACGTAGACCAGCACGCTGTTCTCATGGAGGGCGATGCGGCAGAAGCCCTGCTCCGGCGTCGGGTCGTTGCCCGGGCAGCGCTCGATGTCGAGATGCGGCACACGCTCCTCGAAACCGGCATAGTCGATCCAGCACCGCGCCTGCGGTGCCTGCGCCGCCGCTGCCAGCGGCGCGAGGGCAAGAAGGGCTGCGAGATGTCGTTTCATCATCGGGCCTCCGTGCGTGCCGGGGTGAGGCCCAGCACCTTGTCGATCGTCATGGGCAATTCGCGCACCCGGCGCCCGGTCGCGTGCCACACCGCGTTCGCCACCGCCGCCGCCGTGCCGACGATGCCGATCTCGCCCAGCCCCTTCACGCCAAGCGGACTGGTGAGGAGGTCCTTCTCCTCCGCGAAGATCACGTCGATCTCGTGAATGTCGGCATGGACGGGGATGTGATACTCGGCGATGTTGTGGTTCATCCAGCGGCCAAGATTGTGGTCGGGCATCGCCTCCTCGTGCAACGCCATGCCGATGCCCCAGACCACGCCGCCCACCACCTGGGATCGCGCCGTCTTGGGGTTCAGGATACGACCGGCGGCCACGGCGCTCACCACCCGCGTCACCCGCACCTGGCCTAGCTCCTCGTCCACCCGCGCCTCGACGAAGACGGCCGAGTGGGTGTGGGAGGAGTAGCGAAGCTGCGTCAGCTGGTCCGGACCCGCCTGCCCGTCGGCGACGATGCGCGGCCGCCCTCCGGCGGCGAAGGCGGCCTGGAGCGAGACGGCGCGCATCGGGTCACGCATCAGCACGATCCGCTCGCGGTCGAACATCACCTCTTCCAGCTTCGCGCCCACGAGGGGGGAGTCGTTCCGGGTCTGCGCCGCCAGCAGCAGCTCCGCCTTCAGCCGGGCGCAGGCATCGTGCACGGCGGAGCCGGCGGAGGCAGCAGTCCAGGAGCCGCCGGAAACGGGCGCCTGCGGCAGGGCGGAATCGCCCAGCAGCACCGTCACCTTGTTCATGGAAAGCCCCAGCGCCTCCGCGGCGATCTGCGCCAGGATGGTGTAGGTCCCGGTGCCGAGATCGGCGGTGGCCACGCCCACGGTGCAATGCCCCTCCGCATCCAGCATTACGCGCGCCGCGTGCTTCTGCATCTGCGCTTCCCAGGCACCAAAGGCGAGTCCCCAGCCGATCAGCTCCCGCCCCTGGCGCATGGAGCGCGGGGCGAGTGGCCGGTGGCGCCAGCCGAAGCGCTCGGCGCCCAGCTGGCAGGCGGCCCGCAGCTCCTTCGAGGTGTGGTACTTGTTCATCACCTCGTCGATCTGGGTGTCGTTGTGCAGGCGCAGCGCCAGCGGATCCACGCCCAGCTTCTCCGCCAGCTCATCCATCGCGCTCTCGGCCGCGAAGGCGCCGAGCGGCGCACCGGGGGCACGCATGTCGCTCGGCGTCTCGATGTCGAGCTGGACCAGCTCGTACTCCAACTCCACGTCCGGCGCGGAGTAGAGGAGGTTGGTCCAGTTCACCACCGCCTCCTGATAGTCCTCGTAGCGCGAGGTGGAGCCGACGGCCTTGTGCCGGATGGCGGAGAGGGTGCCGTCCGGCTTCGCGCCAAGGGCGATCTCGTTCCACGTCTCCGGCCGGTGGGCGATGGTGAATTGCTGGTCGCGCGTGAGCACCAGCTTTACCGAGCGCTCCAGGGCCATTGCCGCCATCACCGCCAGGAAGAGTTGGTAATGCGGCCGCAGGCCGGAGCCAAAGGCGCCGCCAATGAAGGGAGACACCACCCGCACCGCATCCTCGGAAAGCCCGAAGACGCTGCACACGTAATGCTTGGTGGCGTAGGCGCCCTGGATCTTGTCGTGGATGAGCAACTTGCCGTCCGCTTCGCGGATGACGGTGGTCGCGTGCGTTTCCATCGGGTTGTGGTGCTCGGCGGCGATGAGGTAGCGTGCCACGTGCTTCACCGGCGCGTTCTCCAGCGCCGAGGCCGCGCTGCCCTTGGGGCGCGGCGGCGGATTGATGCCGCTGCGGCGCTTCTTCGGCACGTAGGAATTGGGAAGCTGCTTCAGCAGATCCGTCTCGTGCGGCTTCGCCTCGTACTCCACCTCGATCAGGTTCGCCGCATAGCGCGCCGTCTCGTAGCTCTCGGCCACCACCAGCGCCACCGGCTCCCCGCTATAGGCGATGCTGGCGTCGTAGAGCGGGCGCAGCGGCTTGCCAGGCGGGCCGACATCGTCCTTGTAGGCGGAGGAGAACCAGGCGGTGCGCGGCCGGTTCTCGTGCGTGAAGACCTCCACCACGCCCGGCACGGCCAGGGCGCGCGAGGTGTCGATGCGGCGGATGCGGCCTGTGGCGATGGCACTGTTCAGCACATGGGCGTGCAGCACCTCCGCGCCCGTCTCGAAATCCGCGACGTAACGCGCCGCGCCCGTCACCTTGGCGCGGCCATCCACGCGGTCCTGCGGGGTGCCGATCAGGGGATGGTGCATCATCTCAAGCGATCCGCTTCGCGACATGGGACTGGGGGGCGGCGGCGGCGGCCTGGTGCAGCGCCCGCGCGATGGCAAGGCGGGCAAGACCGATCTTGAAGTCGTTGTGCCCATAGCCCCGTGCGCCTTGCAGCAACCGGTCGGCCACCGCCCCAAAGCACTCCTCCTCCGGCGCCTGCCCTTCCAGCAAGGCCTCCGCCTCCTTCACGCGCCAGGGCTTGTGGGCGACGCCGCCAAGGGCAACCCGCAAGCGGGAAATGCGCCCCTCGCGGAGTTCCATCGCCACCGCGACGGAAACGAGCGCAAAGGCGTAGGAGAGGCGGTCGCGCAGCTTCAGGTAGGTGTGGTGGCGGCCATAATCCCCGGCAGGGATTTCGATCGCCGTCACCACCTCGCGTGCATCGAGGGTCGTGTCGCGCTCGGGCGTGTCGCCGGGAAGGCGGTGGAAATCCTCCATGCGGATGCGGCGCTCGCCGGACGGGCCGCGCACGACGACCACCGCCTCCAGCGCTGCCAGCGCCACGCACATGTCAGAGGGGTGGGTGGCGATGCAGTGCTCGGACGTGCCGAGGATGGCGTGGATGCGGTTGACGCCGTCTTTGGCCGGGCAGCCCGTGCCCGGCTCGCGCTTGTTGCAGGGCGTCTGCCGGTCATAGAAATAGTAGCAACGCGTACGCTGGAGCAAGTTGCCGCCCATGGTCGCCATGTTGCGAAGCTGCGCCGTCGCCCCGGCCAGGATGGCATCGGCCAGCAGCGGGTGATGCTCCCGCACCAGGGGATGCGCCGCTGCATCGGCATTTGTCACCAGCGCGCCGATGCGCAGCGCCCCCT
Organism: Sabulicella rubraurantiaca; assembly: GCF_017355885.1. Classification (GTDB taxonomy): domain Bacteria; phylum Pseudomonadota; class Alphaproteobacteria; order Acetobacterales; family Acetobacteraceae; genus Roseococcus; species Roseococcus rubraurantiacus. Next base: position 22,231 of record NZ_JAFEUU010000007.1, on the reverse strand, counting down.
CCCCGTTCCGCTCCACCTCGCGCAGCCCCTCGAGGCGCGTCAGGTCGAGCAGGCTCGCGGGCCGCTCCACGTCGTATTTCATCAGGTCGATGAGGTTGGTGCCGCCGCCCAGGAAGCGCGCCGCTTCCGTCTTGCCGGCGATCGCCTCCTCCAGCCCGCGCGGGCGCTCGTAATGGAAGGGTCTCATGCCCGGCCCTCCTTGCGCGCGACCTCAAGGATGGCGGCGAGGATGTTGGGATAGGCGCCGCAGCGGCAGAGATTGCCGCTCATCCACTCGCGGATTTCCTCCTCCGTCCGCGTATGTCCCTCCTCCAGCAGCGCCACGCCCGAGCAGAGCTGACCGGGGGTGCAGTAGCCGCACTGGAAGGCGTCATGCTTGATGAAGGCCTCCTGCAGCGGGTGCAGCGCACCGTCCGGGCTGGCCAACCCTTCCACCGTCCGCACCTCGCTGCCGTCGCGGCTAGCGGCGAGGACAAGACAGGAATTCACCCGCTTGCCGTCCAGGATGACGGTGCATGCGCCACATTGGCCGTGGTCGCAGCCCTTCTTGCTGCCGGTGAGGCCCAGCCCCTCGCGCAGCAGGTCGAGCAGCGTCGTCCAGACCGGGATGTGCAGAGAGTGGGAGGTCCCGTTCACGGTGAGGGAAAGTGCGACCGTCTCCGGACCGCGCGGGGAAAGATCGTCGGGCATGGGGGAGGCTCCGCTGTCGCGGGCGCAACGTCCCCGATGCCGCGGGCGTTGCCGGGCTGACAAGTGGGGAAACCAGGATGGCGCAGCGCTGGCCGGAAGTTCTGTGGGTGGTGCGTCATGGCGAAAGCCTGGGCAACGTGGCCCGCGACGCCGCCCATGAGGCCGGGCACACCCATATCGAGACGGGCGGGCGCGACGTGGACGTCCCGCTTTCGCCCCTCGGCGAGAGGCAGGCGCGCGCCCTGGGCCGCTGGTTCGGGCAGTTGCCCCTGGAGGAAAGGCCGGAGGCGATCCTGTGCTCGCCCTATCGCCGCGCCTTGCGGACGGCGCAGCTCGTCGCCGAGGCGGGCCGCCTGCCCCTGCGCCCCTGCCTGGATGAGAGGCTGCGCGAGAAGGAGTTCGGCATCCTCGACCGGCTGACGCGGCACGGCATCACCGCGCTGCATCCGGACCAGGCGGAGTTCCGGCGTATCCTGGGCAAATTCTACCACCGCCCGCCGGGCGGCGAGAGCTGGTGCGACGTGATCCTGCGGCTGCGCTCTGCCCTCGACACCATCGTGCTGCACCATGCCGGGCAGCGCGTGCTGGTCGTGGCGCACCAGGTCGTGGTGCTGTGCATGCGCTACCTGCTGGAGAACATGGACGAGGCCGCCATCCTTGCCGTGGATGCGGAAGGCGACGTGCCGAATTGCGGGGTGACGGAGTATCGCCTCGACCCCACGCGTGGCCGCGACGGATCGCTGCGCCTCGTCCACGCTAACTGGGTGGCGCCGCTGGAGGAGGAAGGTGCGCCGGTGACGGCGGAGCCCGACCAGGTCACGGGCGCACGATGAGCGTCACGGAGATCACGCCTGAATGGCTGCGGGCCAACAAGCTGCCGCCTTTGCCTGACGCGGCCAGCAAGGATGAGCGCGGCCGGGTGCTGGTCGCAGGCGGCGGTGTCGAAGTGCCGGGGGCCATCCTGCTGGCCGCGACGGGCGCGCTGCGTGCAGGGGCTGGAAAGATGCAGGTCGCGACGGTTGCTTCCGTCGCGCCCGGTCTTGCCCTTGCCATGCCGGAGGCACGGGTGATCGCGCTGGAGGAAACCGCGGAAGGCGGGATTGCCCCCGCCGCCGCGCCACGGCTGTCGGAGGCCGCGGCGCGCGCCGACGCCATCGCCTTCGGGCCCGGCATGCTGGATGCGGATGAGGCCGGCACGCTGGCCCGCGCGCTGCTGGACCAGCTGCCCGGCGAGCCGCGCATCCTGCTCGACGCTGCCGCGGTGTGCGCGCTGGAGCCGGATTCCGCCGGGCGCCATGCCGGGCGCCTCGTCCTGACGCCGCATGCCGGGGAGATGGCGCAGATGCTGGGCCGCCCGCGCGAGGAGCTGGAGGCCGAGCCGCTGGATGCGGCACGCGAGGCGGCGCGGCGCTTCCGTGCGGTGGTGGTGATGAAGGGCGGCTGTTCCTACGTGGCGACGCCACAGGGCCTCGCTTTTTCCTGTGCGCGGGGGAATGTCGGGCTGGCCACCTCGGGTTCCGGCGACACGCTGGCCGGGGCGATCACGGGGCTGATGGCGCGTGGCGCACCGCCGTTGCTGGCCACGCTCTGGGGCGTGTTCATCCATGCGGTGGCGGGGGAAAAACTGGCCCAGCGCGTCGGGCCGGTCGGCTACCTCGCGCGGGAACTCCCGGGCGAGTTCCCGGGAATCCTCGCGGAGCTGGACGGGGGCTGAGCCCCGCCCAGTCAGTGGTACTTGCGGATCAGCCCGACGAGGCGGCCCTGCACCCGCACCCGGCCGGGGCCGAAAATGCGCGTCTCATAGGCTTGGTTCGCCGGCTCCAGCGCGACGGAATTGCCGCGCTGGCGCAGGCGCTTCAGCGTCACCTCGTGCTCGTCGATCAGGGCGACGACGATGGCGCCGCTCTCCGCCGTCTCGCCCTGGCGGATCACCACGATGTCGCCATCCAGGATGCCGGCCTCGATCATGGAGTCGCCGGAGACTTCCAGCGCGTAGTGCTCGCCGCCCGCGATCAGGTCCGCCGGAACCTCCACCGTCTCCGCCGGGTTGCGCAGCGCCTCGATCGGCGTACCGGCGGCGATGCGTCCCATCAGGGGAAGCTGGCCGAGCTGGGGCCGCATGGCGACAGCAGCGCGCTGGGCGCGAACCGCGTCCAGCTGCGTGACCTCGGCCTTGGGCGGACGGGCCAGCTCCTCCGGCAGGCGCACCACTTCCAGGGCGCGGGCGCGATGGGCACGCCGCCGCAGGAAGCCCCGCTCCTCCAACGCCGTGATCAGGCGGTGGATGCCGGACTTGCTCTTGAGGTCCAGCGCGGCGCGCATCTCCTCGAAGGATGGGCAGAAGCCGGTCGCCGTAAAATGCTTGTGGATAAAGATCAGAAGTTCGTGCTGCTTGCGTGTGAGCATGGGCGGGGGTTCCCCATCGAATCGCCTTCTGTTCTAGATAGGTTCCCCGGAACGCGTCAACAACTTGTTGGCTCTCTGTTCCAAATTCACACCCAGATTTGGTTCAGAACGGCTCCGCCTTGTCATGCCGGAGCAGGCGCTCGAAGGCGTGCCGTCCCCGGTCATGGCCGGTTACCGTGTCGGCCAGCGCGTCCAGCCAACCGGCGAACCACGCCTTGCCCCAATCCCCGGTATGCGCCATCGGATTGTCCAGCACGGAGGCACCTTCGGCGAAGGCGGCACGGCCGGCCGCATAGGCGTCGTCGGTGACGAAGCGGTCCTCGGGGTCCACGTCCTCGGGCACTTGATCCTCCATCGCCGCGCCGCCCCCTTCCTTACAGGCCATGCCCTCCCTCCCGCAAACGCAACGGGCCTCGCCTGCGTTCCCGCACGGTCAAGGAGGCGCTTCCGATGCGGATGGATGACGAACGTGAAAGCCAGCACATCGAGGACCGTCGCGGCGGCGGCTTCTCCATGGGGCGCGGCGGCATCGCGGGCGGTGGCATCGGGGTGCTGGTGGTCGCGGTGCTGGCGATGTTCATGGGCGTGGACCCGGGGGTGATCCTGAGCCAGCTGGATGGCGGCGCCCCGCCTTCGCGCCAAGCCCCGGCCGAGCGCCCGCCTGCCGAGGACGCCCATGCCCGCTTCGTGTCCCGCGTCCTGGCCAGCACGGAGGATGTCTGGACCGCCGAGTTCCGCCGCTCCGGCCGCGAATACGAGGCGCCGCGACTCGTCCTGTTCTCCGGCGCGGTGCAGTCGGGCTGCGGCGGCGCCCAGGCGGCGATGGGGCCGTTCTACTGCCCTCTCGACAAGCGCGTGTATATCGACCTGTCCTTCTTCCGCGACATGGAGCGGCGCATGGGTGCCGGGGGCGATTTCGCCCAGGCCTATGTCATCGCGCATGAGGTGGGACACCACGTCCAGAACGTCCTCGGCCTGCTTCCCCGCTCCCAGGAGGCGCAGCGCCGCGCCGAGGACCGGGCCGAGGCTAATGCCATCTCCGTGCGGGTGGAACTGATGGCCGATTGCCTCGCCGGGTTCTGGGCAAGGCGGGCTGACCAGATGCGCGGCATCCTGGAAGCTGGCGACATCGAGGAAGGGATGAACGCCGCCGCCGCCGTGGGCGATGACCGGCTACAGCAGGGGCGCGGCGCGGTGGTGCCGGAAAGCTTCACGCACGGGACAAGCCAGCAGCGCGTCTCCTGGTTCCGGCGCGGCCTCCAGGCCGAGAACGCGGCGGCCTGCGACACCTTCGCCCGCTGATTCCCGAAGTGGCCCGGGCGTGAAAACTCCACCGGGCGGACTATCTATGTTCCATGAACATGCTCGCCCCCGTCCTGTTCCAGCCGGTCCGCCGCCCACCCCCCGCCAACGGACCCCGGCTGGAGGTGGTGAGCCCCTTCGAGCCCAATGGCGACCAGCCCCGTGCCATCGGCGACCTCATCTCCGGCATCGGGCAGGGGGAGCGGGACCAGGTGCTGCTCGGTGTCACCGGCTCGGGCAAGACCTACACCATGGCAAAGGTGATCGAGGCGGTGCAGCGCCCGACCCTGGTGCTGGCGCCCAACAAGACGCTGGCGGCGCAGCTCTATGGGGAGATGAAGTCCTTCTTCCCCAACAATGCGGTCGAGTACTTCGTCTCCTACTACGACTACTACCAGCCGGAGGCCTATGTCCCGCGCACGGACACCTACATCGAGAAGGACTCGATGATCAACGAGCAGATCGACCGGATGCGCCACAGCGCCACCCAGGCGCTGCTGGAGCGGCGGGACGTGGTGATCGTCGCTTCCGTCTCCTGCATCTACGGCATCGGCTCGGTCGAGACCTACTCCAACATGGTGGTGAAGCTGGAGCGCGGCGGCTCCATCGCGCGCGACGCGCTGGTGAAGGGCCTGGTCGAGCAGCAATACCGCCGCAACGACGCCGCCTTCCAGCGTGGCTGCTTCCGCATCCGCGGCGAGAGCGTGGATATCTGGCCAGCCCATCTGGAGGACCGCGCCTGGCGCATCACCCTGTTCGGCGACGAGATCGAGGATCTGCGCGAGTTCGATCCGCTGACCGGTGAGATCACGGGCGATTTCGACCGTCTCTCGGTCTACGCCAACAGCCACTACGTCACGCCGCGCCCGACGCTGACCCAGGCCATCGGCCGCATCAAGCTGGAGCTGAAGGAGCGCCTCCAGGAGCTGGAGCGGGAGGGCAAGCTGCTGGAAGCCCAGCGCTTGGAGCAGCGCACCACCTTCGACATCGAGATGATGGAGACGACCGGTTCCTGCAAAGGGATCGAGAACTATTCGCGCTACCTGTCCGGCCGTAATCCGGGCGAGCCGCCGCCGACCCTGTTCGAATACCTGCCCGAGGGTTCGCTGCTGGTGGTGGATGAGAGTCACGTCACCGTGCCGCAGATCGGCGGCATGTACCGGGGCGACTTCGCGCGCAAATCCATCCTGTCGGAATACGGGTTCCGCCTTCCCTCCTGCACTGATAACCGCCCCCTCAAGTTCGAGGAGTGGGACGCGTTCCGGCCACAGACGGTCTTCGTTTCCGCCACGCCGGGGTCTTGGGAGATGGAGCGGACGGGCGGCGTCTTCGCCGAGCAGGTGATCCGCCCCACCGGCCTCGTGGACCCGGTCTGCGAGATCCGTCCGGTCGAGGGGCAGGTGGACGACCTGCTGGCCGAGTGCAAGGCGCAGGCGGCCAAGGGCGGGCGCGTCCTCATCACGACGCTCACCAAGAAGATGGCCGAGCAGCTGACCGAATACCTCACCGAGATGGGGGTGAAGGTCCGTTACCTCCACTCGGACGTGGACACGCTTGAGCGCATCGAGATCATCCGCGACCTCCGGCGCGGCGTCTTCGACGCGCTGGTGGGCATCAACCTGCTGCGCGAGGGGCTGGACATCCCCGAATGCTCGCTGGTCGCCATCCTGGACGCGGACAAGGAAGGCTTCCTCCGCTCTCGCACCTCGCTGATCCAGACCATCGGCCGCGCGGCGCGCAACGCCGAGGGTCGGGTGGTGCTCTATGCCGACCGGATGACGGACAGCCTGCGCGGTGCGCTGGAGGAAACGGAGCGCCGCCGCGCCAAGCAGATCGCTTGGAACACGGAACACGGCATCACGCCGCAGACCATCCGGCGCGAGATCGCGGACGTGCTGAAGGACGTGTCCCAGGGCGACTACGTCACCGTCGAGGCGGTGGAGGGCGACGCCACGGCGCAGTTCGTCGGCAAGGACCTCCGCGCTGCCATCGCGGAGATGGAGAAGAAGATGCGTGCCGCCGCCGCCGACCTGGAGTTCGAGGCGGCTGCCCGCTACCGCGACGAGATCAAGCGGCTGGAGGCGATGGAGCTTGGGCTCGACGGCGCCCTGGCGCCCAACCTCGCTGGGCGGTCGCTTCAGGCCGAGACGCCGCGCGCCAGCGCCAAGAAAGACTGGAAGCCGAAGCCCTTGGGCCCGGGCGGAGGCGGCTACGAGCCGAAGCAGAAGGCTGCCCGCGGCCGCCGTGGAGGCGCGACGCAGCACTGAAGGCGGACGCTGCCGCGTGAGGCCAGCCGGGCCGCCGTCACGACGTGAAGGGCGGTCCGTCCATCCGTATGGTGGACCGAGGCGTCAGCGCGTGCGCCGGGTCAGCGACACCGCGTAGGGCGCGGGACGGGCATGAAGGGTCGGGTCGTCGCTGAAGGCGACACCAGGCTCCATGTCCAGGTTCATGAAGCTGATCCCGTCGCAAGGCCCGCCGGGCCCGGCCTCGACGGAGGTCACCGTCAGGCGGCCGACCGTGGCGCGCGGGCGGTCATCGGGCCAAGCCACGGTCGGGTCCGAGGCGTCGTCGCCGGGCTGGGCGAATTGCAGCACCATGTCGAATTCGACCGGCCCCTGCGCGACACGGCGGCGGATCTCCTCGCCCAGGAAGTCGGTGCCGCGCGTGCGCATCTCCTCCTCCGAGAGGCGCTGCGTGCCGGCCACCGGCTCGAACACCCAGCGTACCAGCCGCTCCTGCCCGTCTGCGCTCTTGAAGCGGAAGGCGTTGACGCCCCAGTACGGCGTGGTGGCCCAGGAAGCCGGCGGTGCGACCGAGGCGAGCCATCGCCCCTGGCGCATGGCTTCCGGGTTGGCCTCAATGTAGCGGCGCACCGCGTCCGCGTCGGGCTGCCCGTTCGGCCCGGGCCGGCGCGCCAGCAGCCCGGCCACCAGCATCTCCGGTGTGCGGGCGCCGAAGATGGGGGCCGAGATATTCGCCATGTCCCACTGGTCGCCCCGCGAAGTCTCGAACCGGATGGCAAGGCTGCGGGTCGAGCGCGCCACGTCCGATGCGCGCGGGTTCCCGCCCGCCACACCGAAGCGGATGATCGTCTCCACGCGCTGGCCATCGAACACGGGTGCGCTGGAGTAGCGTGCGCCGTCCGGCGTGGCGACGAAGTGGCCGCTGGCGCAGATCCCCTTGGGATGACTGGGCCGGTAGGTCGTGATGGGCCCGAGGGCGGCTTCGAACGCGTCCACGACCGCCTCGGGCGTCGGTGGCTCCGCGGCTGCCGGCCCGGCGAGGAGCAGGGCGGCGAAGCCCAGGATGAGTGAGCGTGCGGACATGGTTCCCGATGCCTCCTGCATGGTTCACCCCTTGGGGCCGGAGGCTGGCAGGGAATGCGTCACCGTGCGAGTCGAAACTCACCCGGAACGGCGCAGCCGGGCCGGGGCAATAGCTTAGGTCAGGGCGACCTGGCGCGTTGCCTTTCCGTTCTTGTCAGCCCAAGCCCCCGCCCCATATCAACCCTATGCCCGACGCCGCCCTGGACCTCCGCCGGAAGCTCGAGATCCTGGCCGATGCGGCGAAATACGATGCCTCCTGCGCCTCCTCCTCCGCGCCCAAGCGCGACAGCCTGAAGGGGGGCATCGGCTCCTCCGAAGGGATGGGGATTTGCCACGCCTACACGCCCGATGGGCGCTGCGTGTCGCTGCTGAAGATCCTGCTCACCAATGCCTGCATCTTCGACTGCGCCTATTGCATCAACCGTGCCTCCTCCAACGTGCCGCGCGCCCGCTTCACGGTGAAGGAGGTCGTGGACCTCACCCTCGGCTTCTACCGGCGCAACATGATCGAGGGGCTGTTCCTGTCCTCAGGCATCATCCGCTCGCCCGACTACACGATGGAGCAGCTCGTTCGCGTGGCCCGCAGCCTGCGCGAGGAGCACGGGTTCCGCGGCTACATCCACCTCAAGACCATTCCCGATGCCGCGCCGGAATTGCTGGCCGAGGCGGGTCGCCACGCCGATCGCCTGTCCATCAACATCGAACTGCCGCAGGAAAATTCGCTCAAAGCACTGGCGCCGGAGAAGGACTTCGCCGGCATTCGCCGCTCCATGGCGCGGATGCGTGTCCGGATCGAGGAGGCGAAGGAGGAGGCGCGCGCCCCACGCTTCGCCCCGGCCGGGCAGTCCACCCAGATGGTGGTGGGGGCGGACGGGGCGGATGACCGCGCCATTCTCGGCACGGCCAGCACGCTTTACGGCAGCTATGGGCTACGGCGCGTCTATTACAGCGCCTATTCGCCTATCCCCGACGCCTCCCGCGCCCTGCCGCCCGCGCCGCCCCCCCTGTTGCGCGAGCACCGCCTCTACCAGTCCGACTGGCTGCTGCGCTTCTACGGCTTCTCCCTGGACGAGATCGTGCCGGCCGGCCCAGACGCGATGCTGGCGCTGGACGCCGACCCCAAGCTGGCCTGGGCACTGCGCAACCGGCATTTCTTCCCGGTGGACGTGAACAAGGCCTCGCGCGAGGCGCTGCTGCGCGTGCCCGGCCTCGGGGTGCGCAGCGTCGACCGGATCATCGCCTCCCGCCGCCATGGCGCGATCCGCTGGGACGCCCTCGCACGGCTGCGGCTGCCCTTGCGGAAGCTGCGTCCCTTCCTGGTCACGGCCGATTCCACGCCGGGTTCGCTGCTCGATCAGGCCGGTCTGCGGGGACTGCTCGTGTCGAAGACGCAAGCCGCCCCACGGCAGATGGCCCTGCTGTGATCGCCGCCAGCCCGGCCCACCCCACGCGGCTGGATGCGTGGCGCGACGCCGCACGGCCCCTGCTGTCGGCGGGCGTGCCGCCCGATGCGGTGAGCTGGGATGGCTCGCTCTTCGCCGACACGGACGAGTTGCCACCTACGGGGGCCACGCCGCCGCGCGTCCCGCCCGATTTCCTCGAACTGGCCGAAACCGTGCTGCGTCATCGCGATGCGGAGCGACACGACCTGCTCTACCGCGCCTTGTGGCGCATCGCGAACGGGGAGCGCGAGTTGCTGGAGCATGCGACCGACCCGCTGGTCTTGCGGCTTTCCCTCATGGCCAAGGCGGTACGGCGCGACGCGCACAAAATGCACGCCTTCCTTCGCTTCCGCCCGCATCCGGAGGAGGACTGGCACCTCGCCTGGTTCGAGCCGGAGCACCGCATCTTGGAGGCGGAGGCAGGCTTCTTCGTGCGCCGCTTCGCGGGGATGCGCTGGTCCATCCTGACCCCCGACGGCTCCGCCCATTGGGACGGGGAGACGCTCGAATTCGGACCACCCGGAAGGCGGGAGGACGTGCCGCCCGAGGGCGAGGGCGAGGTACTCTGGCGCGCCTATTACGGCAGCACCTTCAATCCGGCCCGGCTGAAGCCTGCCGCCATGCGCGCCGAGATGCCGCTGCGCTACTGGCGCAACCTGCCGGAAACGCGCGAGATCCCGCGCCTGATGGAGGAAGCCCCTGCCCGCGTCGCCGCCATGGTCGCGCGCGGCGCCTCCGAGCCCTCCATGCGGCGGCAGCGCCTCATCCACTGGGCGCCCTCCGGCGTTTCGGAGGCGATGGAACTCTTCGATGCCGCCGCGGGCGACCGCGAGGCCGCGCTGGCCGCGCTGAAGGCCGAGGTGCTGGCCGACCGGGAAACGCCGCTTGCCGCCCAGGCCACCCAGGCCGTGTTCGGCGAGGGTCCGCTCGACCCGCCCCTTCTCTTTGTCGGCGAGCAGCCAGGCGACGAGGAGGATCTAAAGGGCCGCCCCTTCGTGGGACCGGCCGGACGCCTCTTCGACGGCGCGCTGGAGAAGGCCGGCATCACGCGCGGCGAGTGCTACCTCACCAATGCGGTGAAGCACTTCAAGTTCAATCCCTCCGGGCGGCGCCGCATCCACCAGAGCCCCGATGCGGGCGACATCGCGCATTACCGCCCCTTCCTGCGCCGCGAGATCGAGATCGTCGCGCCGCGCCTCGTCGTCACGCTGGGCGCCACGGCGCTGCGCGCCATGATGGGGCGCGCCATCCCCGTCACCAAAGCACGGGGCGAAATCATGCGGACGCCGGAAGGGCTGCCGGTGTTCCCGACCGTGCACCCCTCCTACCTGCTGCGCCTGCCGGACCCGGACAGCCGCGAGCGCGAATACGGACGCTTCGTCGAGGATTTGAAGCGCGCCCATCGCGAGGTGATGTAGGCCCCGCCGGTAAGTGGATTTCCTGGGCTGACATCCGGGCATCCTTGCCGCTTCTTGCGCCCCCGCCTTGCGCCGTTGCGCGGGGCGCGCTGGATGGAACGAGATGCCGCCTGCCCCCCTCCCCGCCCGTGAACAGGAGCGCCTCGCTGCGCTGCGCTCCTATGACATCCTCGACACCGGCGCCGACACGGCGCTGGACAACCTCGTCAAGTTCGCAGCCAGGCTCACGGGCACGCCCATCTCCGCCGTGTCGCTGGTCGCGGAGGAGCGGCAGTGGTTCAAGGCGCAGGTGGGTCTCCCAGTCAGCGAGACCCCGCGGGAGCAGTCCTTCTGCGCCCATGCCATCCTGGAGCCGGGGCAGCCCCTAATCGTCGAGGATGCGACCCGCGACGAGCGCTTCGCCGACAACCCGCTCGTCACTGGGGAGATGGGCATCCGCTTCTACGCGGGCGTGCCGCTGGTGAACCCCGAGGGGCATGCCCTCGGCGCGCTCTGCGTCATCGACCGGGAGGCACGTAGCCTGAGCGCGGACCAGAAGGAGGCGTTGGTTCGCCTGGCGGAGACGGTAGGCACCACGCTCGAACTGCACCGTGCCATGCGGCGCATCCGCTCCTACGCGCTGACCGACAGCCTGACCGGCCTCGCTAACCGCTCCGCCTTCCTGATGGAGCTGGAGCACGCCATTGCGCAGCATCAGGCGGGAAGCGCGGGCTTCGCGTTAATCGGCCTCGACCTCGACGGATTCAAGCGGGTGAATGACGTGCATGGTCACCTCGCGGGGGATGAGGTGCTTCGCGCGGTGGCGGAGGTGATGCAGGAAGTGGTGGGCGGAATCGGTTCCCCTGCGCGGATCGGCGGCGATGAGTTCGCGGCGCTGCTTCCCTCCGCGCGGGAGGTGGAAGCGGTCGGCGAGCGGCTGCGCACCCAGATCGCGGCCCGCATGGAGGAGCGCGGCTGGGCCGTGACGGCCTCAATCGGGGCCGTGTCCTTCGTCACCGCGCCGTTCAGCGTTACGGCCGCGCTGGAGGCGGTGGACGAGTTGGGCTACCGCGCCAAGGCCGCCGGCAAGAACCGCGTGATGCACCGCGAGCATTAAGCTGCAGCGCGTGGGCTGAAGGCGTCGTCAGCCACGCCGGGGAAACTTCTGCAAGGCGGTTCGGCCAGCGCAGGCTTTGGCCGCGAGTATTGGTGGCCATCGCAGTTTTGCGTTGTGCACCCATGAACGCGATGCGCGGATACTCAGGCCGCATGACAAACGAATAAGTACCGGATCGAAGAAGCGGAGCGGTCTAAACCCTTGAGCTGGGGCTCGGACCGTCAAGACGGGCTGCTGCCTGCTGGATCGAAGCGCTGTAGCCGCCCCGCCCCACCAAGCTAAAGCTGCCGGCATCAATCATCAGGCGATCTGGTGGAAGTAGAATTGCTGCGTTCGCGCTGAGCCAATTCGTCACCACCGCAAGCCCACGCCAGAACTGCGTGGCGAGTCGGAAAAAGCATGCTCCATCATAATTTGCGCAAGCCTTGGCTTCGATTTCGAAAGTGAATTCAACACTCTCCACTAGAAGACCTGACCGACCCGGGCACAAGGGCTCTTTTTGTCTAATACCTTGCACAATCCCTCATTAGGAATGCTAGGGTTGCAATCTCGTTAAGAAATGAATGGGATGTTTCATGTCCTGGAGATCAGCCCGCATCGCTGCACTGGTATCAGTTTTGACAGCACCCAGCATCGCGGCGGGCGTTGCGCAGGCAGCACCGTGGGGGAGCCTGCCAGTTGGATTCCCTCACGGCAGCCCTGTTAGTGGAAACCCCAACATATCCAATCCAGGGCGCGACATGAGCCAGTCCTTAGGGCCGCTCGCGGCGATGACGGAAGCGCCCAAGGGCAGCTTCGATCTCCGGATCAATTACGGCGGGTCCTACTTCGACGCGGAGGGAAACATCCAAGTCAGGTCCTGGCGGATCGATGAGGCGGTTCGTCTCCTCGGCTTCAGCCTCCTATTCCCCAGTGACAGCGAAGGCTTGTCGCAATCCGACCAATCTTTGCACCAGGGCGGGCAAGATGGCCTACCGGGAAGCTCCCCGTTCGGCGATGCCGGCTTCCCACCTTATGCAGGCGGTTCTTATGGGGTCGGTCTTGAAGCTGTGCCCCCCTCTCCTGGCCAGACCACCATTGCCGTACCGGCTCCAGAGGGATTCGCCTTCCTGGCGCTGGGTTTGCTCGGCCTGGGCTTCGTGAGGCGCGGGCAGGCCGCTGCCTAAGACAGTATGCCCGCGCCCAGGACAGGGCGAGGGCTCTGTCGCTTCAGAGGCCAACGGGCCGCTTCTGGTCCCTGCAAGCGGGTAGGGACACGCCAAGAGTTGTCCAGCGCAACAGACCACCTCGAAGGACCGATAAGTCCCACGCTCCTCGCCGAACGACAATTCGGGGTTGGTCGCGGCAGGTGATGCTACCCTGCGGCGCTTTTCCTTATGGCGGGGCGAGAATGTTGACGACATTCCTTGCACAGCTCGGCATCAACGCCGTGGTCGCGCTGGGCGTAGCCTGGGCGGCGGTCAAGTTCCTCGGCAAGTCGTGGGTGGATCACCTTTTCAGTCGGCAGCTCAAGGAACTCGAGTTCCGTCACGAGCAGCAGATCACCAGCCTCAAGCTGGACCTCGACATCATCCGGAACCGGATCTCCAAGCTGCACGACCAGGAATTCGTCGTGCTCCCGGAAGTATGGAGCAAGATGTCGGCGGCGCTGAGCACGACCATCGCCGCCACAGACCCGCAGCGCGTCCACCCCAGTGCGATCGGCATGAATGAGGGTGAGCTGAAGGAGTACCTGGAAACCGCCCCCCTTCTCATCTGGGAGAAGGGTATCATCAGAAACTTCACAGGTGATCAGCATCGGGAGCGCGATGCCGCCCTGCACAACATGCTCGACTGGGCGGGCTACCGGAAGGCGCGCCAGCTTGCGGAGGAATTCCGCGCCTTCCTGCAATCCCGGCGCATCTTCATGTCGGAGGAACTCACCAGCCGGCTCGACCGGTGCAACGAGACGCTGGACAGCGCCATTTCCGAATTCCGGCGTTTCCTCGAGGCACGGCAGGAAGGCAGGTCCTTCGACCTCGTGATCTGCCCCCGACTGAAGGAGGAGGCGACGGAGATGGCGGACGCGGTGCGGGTCGAGATCCAGAAGAAGCTGTTCGCCGGCCGCGCAGGCTGAGCCGGCCTCACCATCTCTCCGCGGCGATCATGCAGGCTTCGTACAACCGCGGATTCTGGCGCCGGACGCGGGCGGCGAGGCGCGCCGCGACGTCAGGATTGGCCTTGGTGTCGCCGATCAGGTGGGTGTAGCCGACGCTCTGGGCCTCGCGCGGGTCGAACGCATCGTTCGAGGAGGGAAACAGGAAGCCGACCCGCGGCGCCGCTTCCGGCGCCTGGCGATTCTGCCAGTCGAGGAAGGCAGCCAGGAAATACTGCTCGACCAGGATGTTGTCGCGCACGCCGAGCGACGGAAAGATCGGCCGGTTGCAGGGGTGGCGGATGACCTCCATCGCCAGCTCCGCATAGCGGGCGACCAGGGCCGCGTCGTTGCCGCCCAGGATCCCGCAGCAGATCGCCCGATTGGCCTGTCGCCCCGCATACTCCGCCCACTGCGGAGGCAGCCAGCCGCCACCCTTGGCGATGCCCTGCATGAAGGCGTCGATCCGGTACAGGGACTGGTCGCCGAAGCTGAAGCGCTCCGGGTTCTGCGCGAAGACGGCGGCCGCCGTGACATGTGGCGGGAGGGGCCTCCACAGGATGACGTCGCCGTCGAGATGGATGAAGGGCTCGGTCTGCGCGGCGTAGGTGCTGAGCTTGCCGAGCACCCACCACCCGACATCCTCCTCCGCATCGAGAGCATCGAGCGTCAGCTCGACCTGCCGGAAGGGCAGCCCCAGCCGGTCGACAAGCAGTTCGGCGCCGGCGCTGTCGGCATGCAGGCAGGTCAGCGGGTAGCGGCGCGACGCCTCGGTCACCGAGAGCGCCCAGGACAAAAGGTGCGTCGCGTCCGAATGCCAGGCGCGGTGGTAGTAGGCACGGTAGGGCCTGGACCAGAATGACCAGACGGCGCGTCTCACAGCAGGTGACTGCCGATGCCGTGCGACCCGGCACCGGAGGAGGAACTCCATACCGGCGCAGCGACGGTGAAGAGGCCCGGGATCTCGTGGAGACTTCCATCCACGTCGAGCAGGAGGCTGCGCGGGCCGATCGCGGCATCCCCGGCGATCTCGATCGCGACATCTACCTCTTCGGCGCGGCGATTGAGTACCTCGAGGCTGACCCCCGATCCCGAGAAGCGCAGTCGCGCACGGCCAAGCAGGGCGGACCCGCTCAGCGTCGCGACGATGAGCGACTGACGGACACCCCAGCTGCGCGAGCATCGGATCCGGCCCATGGGCGCCTGCTCATCCGCGGTTCCATTCGAGCATAGCGGGTCCGCCCCTGGTGTCGAACGGAATGCCAAGCGCACTGCGTGGAGGGCGGGCGCCTCATTCTCTCAGGCCAGCTGCCGCGCCGCGAGGCGGGTGAACAGGCCCCCGGCCTCCATCAGCTCCTCGAACCGCCCTTCCTCCACCACCTTTCCCCCGTCCATCACGTAGATGCGCGCGGCGCGCTGCACGGTGGACAGGCGGTGCGCGACGACGATGGTGGTTACGCCCATCGCCTCCAGATTGCGTGTCACCACCTCCTGCGTCGGGTTATCGAGGGCGCTGGTCGCCTCGTCCAGCAGGAGGATACGCGGGCGATGGGCCAGGGCGCGGGCGATCATCAGCCGCTGCCGCTGCCCACCCGACAAGGTGCCGCCGCCCTCGGGCAGCATGGTGTGCAGCCCCATCGGCATGGCGGCGATGTCCGGCTCCAGCCCGGCGGCGCGGGCCGCTGCCATCGCCTCCTCTGCGCTCATCGGCACGCCGCCGGCGATATTCTCCAGCAGCGATCCGGCCAGCACCCGCCCGCGCTGGAGCACCACGCCCATTTGCCGCCGCACCGCGCGCGGATCGAGCCCGGCAAGGTCGCGTCCGTCCAGGAACACGGCCCCGGCCTCTGGCGCCTCGAAACCCAGCAGGAGGCGCAGCGCGGTCGACTTGCCGGAGCCGGAGGGCCCGACCAGCGCCACCGTCTCGCCCGGAGCGGCGCGCAGGGTCACCTGGTCCAGGGCCGGGGGAAGCCACGGCGCGTAGCGGAAGGTGACGCCCTGAAGCTCCACCACGCCGCGCAGCGTCCCGGGGTCGCCCCGCATCCCCGCATCCTCCGGCACCGCCTCGAGGATGGGGCGGGCGCGCTCATAGAGCGGCACGAGGGCCAGGACAGAGGGCAGCACCCCGGCAAGCGACAGCAGGGCGGAGGTGAACTGGCCGAAGGCGGCGCTGAAGGCGACGAAGTCGCCAATCCCCACCTGCGCCCAGCCCAGCCCGACCGCCGCGATCAGCACGCCGGTGGAGAGAGTTCCCCAGAGCGCGCCGAAGGTCGAGACGCCGCCCGACACCAGCCGGGTGCGCAACGCGAGCCGCGCCTCCTCCGCGAAGGCCAGCGCGAAGCGGGCGAAGCCCCGATCCTCAGCCGCCGCGACGCGTAGCTTGGAGATGCCCTCGACCAGCTCCAGCGCCAGGGAGCGGACACGGCCCGAGGCATCCAGCAGGCGCCGCCGCAGCCGCAGCTGCACCAGCGCGGCCGCCACCATCACCAGCGCCTGCACCAGCGCGAGGCCGAGCGCGACCAAGGCGAGGCGCCAGCTATAGTGCAGCAGCAGCGCGAAATTCAGCGCACCGAACAGCGCCGCCAGGGCGGTGCCGACCACCGTGCCGCTCGCCGCCTCGCGCATCTGGTTCACCGCATCGGCGCGCATGGCGAGGTCGGCCGCCTGCCGGCCCCGGAAGAAGGAAACCGGCAGGCGCAGGAGTCGGTCCCAGATCGCGGCCTCCAGCCGCGCATTCACCGTGGTGGCGAGGCGCAGCAGGGCAAATCCGCGCACGAGGCCGAACACGCCGGCACCCACCGCCGCAGCCGCCAGCCCGGCCAGGATCTGCGCCAGCTCACCGCGCGCGCTGGCCGGGATGATGCTCTCGAAGAGCAATCCGGTCGCATAGGGCGTGGCCAGCCCAAGAAGACCCGCGAGCAGCGAAACGAGAAGGATCGTCGTCAGCTCCCGCCGCCCACCGAGCAACCCCAGGCGCAGCAGTGCCCGCGCGCCCAGCTTCACGTCCGGCAGCATTGGCGACAGGCTGTAGCCGAAGGGTTCGAGTTCTGCCTCGGCCGGCTTTCGCTCCCCGGGCAGCAGCGCCAACGGACTGCCATCGGCGGCCAGGAAACCCAGGAAGGGCTCCTCCGCCCGGCGGCGCCATCCCGGCTCCAGCCGCACGCGGCGCGCGCGAAGCCGGAACCCCTCCGCAGCGGCCAGGACGGCGCGGTGCCGGTCTTTCGTCCGCTCGGGGGCACGTGCGGCGCCTTCCGCCGGGACGCCCAGGGCGCGGGCGATGCGCTGCAGCGCGTCACGCAACCCCTCGCCTTCGCCGACCTCCTGCGTCTTGCCCCCCTGCCCGGCCAGCATCGCCACCGCCGCGGCGGCGTGGGCATCGCCACTGCGTGCCCGCTCGGCGATGCGGCTGCTGAGGCTTTCTTCCTCTCGCTGGGAAGCAGCGGCGAGCCGCGTGAGGCAGGCAGCGTGGAACCGCTCCAGCGCCGCCGGAAGCTGTCCCCCGGCCAGGAGCGAAGACCGGTCCAGGTACCGCAGCCGCGTTCCAGGAAGGCCGAGCATGCCCGGCCCAGCCGCCGGCAAGGGCGCGACCTCGCCAGGACCAATGGCGGGGCCGGCGGCGTCCGGCTCTTCCAGCCGACCGGCTTCAACAAGCGCCCAAGCCACGCCCTCGCGCGGGCGCAGCAGCGTGGCCTCGGCCAATGCCTCGCCTTCCGCCGGAAGCGCGGGCTCGGGCGGAGGGGCTGGAGAGGCCACGCGCAACAGGGCGAAGAGCCACGCCTCCAGTGCGGGCAGCAGCGCTGCCTCCGCATCTTCCGGGGCCACGGGGCGCAGCCGCGTTCCCGGCTCCGGCCAGGCGCGCACCGGATGTTCCGCGTTGCCCAGGCACGGCGCGACACCGCCTGCCGCGACGCGCAGCAGCGGCACGGAAAGCCCGGCTTGGCCGGACGGGCTCAGCCGCAGCTCCAGCGCGCCGGCTTCCACGACGAACCACAGCCCGCCGCCATCCATGACCAGCGGCCCGGTCGGGGTGAAGGGGCCGGTGCCTGCCGGGTGAAGCGGCGCCTCGGGCGCGATCCCGCTCATGCCCCGCGCACCAGTTCGGCATAAGGGCCGGGCTGTGCGATCAGCGTCGCGTGGTCGCCGCGCTGCACGACCTGCCCGCGCTCCATCACCAGGATCTCGTCGCAATCTCGGATGGTGGAAAGCCGATGCGCGACCACCAGCGTGGTGCAGCCCCGCCGACGAAGATTTGCCAGTAGCCGCGCCTCCACCACCGGATCGAGGGCGGAGGTCGCCTCGTCGAGGATCAGGAGGCTCGGCCGGTGCACCAGGGCGCGGGCGATCTCGAGGCGCTGCGCCTGCCCGCCCGACAGATCCGTGCCGCCTTCTGCCACGGTCCCGTCATAGCCGCCGGGCCGCGCCAGGATGACTTCGTGCAGGCAGGCATCGCGCGCGGCGGCCAGGATATCCGCCTCGGGGATGGTGTCGTCCCACAGCGTCAAATTCTCCCGCACCGTGCCGCGGAACAGCGCGACCTGCTGATCCACGAATCCCAGCGATGCCGCCACCGCATCGCGCGAGGTCGAGGCGGCCGGGCGGCCATCCAGCAGGATCTCACCCGCCCAGTGGTCATAAAGCCCGGCAAGGAGCCGCGCGATGGTGGATTTCCCGCTTCCCGATGCGCCCACCAGCGCGATGCGCGCCCCAGGCTCCAGGTGCAGGCTGAAATCCTGGATCAGCGGCGCCTCCAGCGGCGAATAGCCGAAGGCGAGTCCGCGCATCTCCACCTGTCCAGACAGCCGCGCCGCCGGGCCGGAAGGAGTGGTTCCGGGCAGGAGACGCGGATCGGGCTGTGCCGCCGCCACGTCCTCCACACGCTCCACCTCGCCCTGCAAGGCGCGCAGCCGCGCTGTCGCGCCGGTGAGTGCCTGAACCGGGCCGAAGAAGCCGGAAAGCAGCGCCTGGAAGGCGACCAGCGTCCCGATGGTGATCGCGCCGTCCATGGCGCGCAGCGCGCCGAGCCCCAGCACGGCCGCCATCCCCAGACCCGCGAGAAGTGTCGGTAGAAGATCCAGCGCCAGGGCGGGAAGCTGCAGGCGCAGCCGCGCATTGAGCAGCCGCGCCTGCAGGCCAGCCCAGCGGCCGAAGAAATCCGCTTCCAGCCCACCCGCCTTCAGCGTCTCGATTGCCTGGATGCCGCCGACGGACACAGCGGCCATGCGCGCCCCCTCGCGTGCCACCTGCCGCGTCGCTTCGCGCTGCGTCGTCGCCACGCCCTGCACCACCAGCGCGTTCAGCAGCGCCACCATGACCCCGACTATCGTCAGCACCGGGTCGTAGAGCAGCATGAGGCCGAGATGGAACAGCACGGCCAGGGCGGCGGCGAGCAGCGCCGTCGCCTCCGCCCCCACGCGATGCCCGGTTTCCGAGGCAGCAGAGGCACGGGAAGCGAGGTCGCCTGCATAGCGCTGCGCAAAGAACCCAGTAGGCAGGCGCAGCATGTGCCGGAAGAAGCGCAGCCCGAACCCGGCGCCCAGTGCCAGTTCCTGCCGCGCCATCGCGTGTTCCTGCAGCCAGGTGAGCCCACCGCGCAGCAGCGCCGCGAAGGCGAGGCCGAGCAGCAGCGGCCTCACCCATCCTTCGAAGCCGCGCACCAGCACGTCATCCACGAAGATCTTGGACGCGGCGGGCACCGCCACCGCGGGCAGCAGAGCCAGCGCGGCAGCGATGGCGAGATAGGCAAGCCCTTCGCGCGCCGAGGCGAGGCGGGACAGGGCGGCCGCGAGCGGACGCGGCTTCGCCCCGCCCGGTGCGAAATCCGGCCCTGGCTCGAAGACCAGCAACACACCAGTGAAGGCGGAGTCGAATTCGTTATGCGGCACGAGGCGCGGGCCGGAGGCGGGGTCGATGATCCGCACCCCGTTCCGCTCCAGCCGCTCCACCACGACGAAATGGTTGAACTCCCAGAAGGCGATGGCGGGCAGCCTGTGCGCAGCGATACCTTCGGGCTCGACGCGCCAGCCTTTCGCCTCCAACCCGTAGCGCCGCGCGGCGCGCAGCAGGTGGCTGGCGCGGCTGCCGTCGCGCGACACGCCACAGGCAACGCGCATCTCTTCCAGCGGGACCCAGCGCCCGTGATGGGCCAGCACCATGGCCAGGGAGGCGGCGCCGCACTCGGTCGCCTCCATCTGCAGAATGGTGGGCGTCACAGCCCCGTCCACCGGCGCAGCGCGGGGATGACGAGCTCGATCGGCGGTGCGGCGCGCACGGTGACGTCGCCCGCCACCAGCATGCCGTTTTCCACCGTCACCTCGCGGCCCTTGCTCGAGGTCCAGGCATAGGGATTGGCAGAGCCCGGCGCCGGGCTTGGCCGCAGCGCGACACGCACCAGCAGCGGCGCACGGTCCCCCGCCAGTTGCCGCGCGAGGTCCTGATTGGCGAGGAGGTCCGCCACCTCCTGCTGCGACACCGGCACGGGCGACACGCTGTGCACCGTGCCGACCAGGGCGCCGTATTCCTCACGCCGCGCCGTGCTGGGCGAAAGCCGCACCTCCATGCCGGGGCGGACCTGCTTGCCCGCGTCGGCCGGAACGAAGAGCAGCGCCTCCAGCGTCTCCTCACCGGTCTCGACCACCAGCAGTCGCTGCCCGGCGGAAACCAGCGAGAAGCGCGTGGCCGGTGTCATCACCACCTCCCCGGCGACGCTGGCGCGGATCTCGGTGGCGAGGCTGCGCGACAGCCGCGCCTGGTCCAGCTGCCCCTGCACTTCCACTTCCTGCCGCGCGAGGCCCTCCACCTCCGCGTCACGCTGGGCGCGGAGCGAAAGCAGACCCGCCTCCAGCGAATCCAGGTCGGTGCGGGTGCGCGACAGCGCCTCGCGCGCGGCGAAGAGCCGCTCGCGCACGTCCACCACGCGCTCCGTGGTGACGAGGCCGCTGCCCGCCAGCCCCTCGCGCGTGCGGAGCAGGTTCTCCAGCTCGGTGATGCGGCTTGCGGTCAGGCCCGCCGTTTCCTGCAGGCCGCGCCGGCGCGTGGCCGCCGCCTGCTCTTCCTGCGACAGGCGTTCGGCGTAGCGCGCGCGCACCGCCTCGCCCTGGGTGTGCAGCTCTCGCAGCCGCTCCTCCAGCCCGGCGACGCGCGCATCCTCCTCCGGCGCGCGCAGCCGCGCGATCAGCGCACCCTGCTCGACGCGCTCCCCCGTGGCGGCCAGATGCTCCAGCCAGCCCGACTTGGGGGCGTTGATCCCAACGAACATGCCATTGGCCTGGACCAGCACGCCCTGCCCTGCTGCCGTCATGCGGTAGGTACCGAGGATGCCCCAGGCCAGGGCGGCCGCCAGCAGCACCGCGCAGGTCAGCAGTGCCGCCCAGCCCAGTGGCGGGACGATGCGGATGCGCTGCTCCAGCTCCTCCGGCGCGGCGAGGCGCGCGAGCGCCTTCTCGCGGAACAGAGTGGACGCGCTCACCGCCACCACCCTGAGAAAAGTCGCGAGGGATGGCCGGAGCCGCAATGCAATTCGGGAAGGGAAACCATTCTCCGGCAGTCTTCAAACCATCATGAGGCGAGCCACAAGGCCGGGAATTCCCGTATGGACACAGGAGAAACCGCGCGGACCCATCGCCCGCGCGGCACTTCGGATTGGCCTTTGGTGCTGGTTTCAGATCCCTCCAGCGGCGGTTCCGACGAGAGCGCCGGAGGCGGTGAGGCCTGCGGTGGTGGTGGCACCGGTGGCGATGATGCTGGCCATGGTGACGCCCGCCTCGGCCAGCAGCGGCGCGGTGGCGCCCGCGGTGGCGATGGTCAGCGCCACACCGGCCACGAGGCCGACGCCCGCGCCAATCCAGGTGCCCAGGCCGATGCCGCCCGAAGCGGCGTCCAGCTGGTCGTCGGTCAGGGCCAGGCCAGCGGCGGGGGAGGTGATCTGCGTCATGGGGATGGTTCCTGCGAAAGGGGTGTGATGGGAGGAATGGAAGAAGAAGCCTCGTGAGGAGGCGGGGCGAAGGCGTGTTTCAGCCGAGGGAGGAGCCGATCTGCTCGCCCACCACGCCGCCCGCACCCGCGCCGACGATCCCGCCCACCACGGCGCCCACGGTGGGGGCCGCGGCCATGGTGGCGAAGGTGGCCTCGGTCATGCCGGCCATGATGCCCGCGATCATGCCGCCGGCCAGGCCGCCGGTGGCCGCCACCAGGACGCCGCCCGCGATGATGCCCGCGCCCAGGCCGATGGCGCCGCCCAGGCTGATGCCGCCGGCCACGTCATCCAGCTGCGCGTCAGACAGGGCGAGGGAGGCGGGGGCGGGGGAGGAGATGGTGGTCATGGTCTGGGTCCTTTGGCTCTCGGTGGGTCCCGTGCTGCGGGAGTGAGGCCATGCTACCGATCCAGCATGATCGGCCCAGACAATAGAGGCGATGAA
>NZ_JAFEUU010000006.1 GCF_017355885.1 Sabulicella rubraurantiaca | reverse complement strand
GCACCAGCGCACACGTAGCCAGCGGGGATAGGCGCCGCTTCCGCAACCTGCGGCAGAGCGAGGAAACCAAGCCCCGCCAGTGCGGACAGGGCCACGCCAGAGCGAAGCCAGCGGCGCCAAGTCGAATATTCACGCATTTATTCTTCCTCCTGATCGCGCAGCCCTTGTCGCAGGCGGGAAATGGCAACCGCTCTCCCGGATGAGCTGCGGACGGAGAAAGGCAACAACCATGCCAAAGTGGTTTTGTTGGCAATATCAATTCGTTCTGCAGTCTCTTTTTATAAACTATGCAATTTTGTAAGTTTCCCCGACGCAATGATAGCTGGGCATTTTCTTGGGTTGAGCTGGCGACCGCGCTTCTCATAACAGTCGTGCGAGTTCCCGGGCAGGCTTCCACGGCCCAGGCCACGACCTGCCATCACGAGAGAATCGTAAGTGTGCGCCTTACGCCTCGATCTCGCGCAAGATCGCCTCCGTGTGCTCGCCTAAGGCGGGGGCCGGCGTCGTCCACGGCCCAATGCCAGGGATGGAAGCCATGGGCATGGTGCCCAATCCAGGCTGCTCCATCACCGGAGCCACCCGCATGGCCTGCGCATGCGGGTCCGCCAGGAAGTCCAGCGGCGTGTTGACGCGGTCGCACAGAAGGCGCGCCGCCTGGAAACGCGCCACCCATTCCGCCGACGTCCGCCCCTGCAGGATCGGACGCAGGATCTCCATCAGCGCGGGCTTGTTGCGGGCACGCTCGGCGAAGGACACGAAGCGCGGGTCGTCCGGCAGTTCGGGTAGACCAGCCTCGCGGCAGAAGGTCACCCATTCCTCCTCGCGCACCATGGCGATCATGAACCAGGCGCCATCGCTGCCCTGGTAGGTGCCGGCGGGCACGTTCAGCTCGGCCGGCATGCGGCCCAGCATTCCGGATTCCGCGATGGGCAGCACCAGCAAGGCCGCCGCCGACTGCATCAGCGACACGTCCAGGTGGCGGCGGCGGGGCGGATTGCCCTCGCGCCGGTCGCGCGCCTGCTCTGCCAGGGCCGTCTGGCAGGCGGCGAAGGCGGAAAGGCCGGTGAACACGTCCACGGGCAGGGTGTTCAGCCGGTGTGGGATGCCGTCCGCGCCCACGTTGCAGGCGACGAGGCCGCTATAGGCCTGGGCGACGCCATCCGTGCAGGGGCGCTCGCGATGCGGCCCGTCCTGGCCGAAGCCGGAGACGGAGATGCAGACAGCGTCGGGCTTCGCCGCTTCTGGCCCTAGCCCGATCCGCTGTGCCACGCCGGGGCGGAAGGCCTCGATCAGCACATCCGCCTTGGCCGCCAGCTTGCGCGCCCTTTCCTGGTCGCGCGGGTCCGTGAGGTCGAGCACGACCGCCTCCTTCCCCCGGTTGAAGCAGGAATGCATGACGCTGTGCGTATTGGCCCGCGTGGTCAGTCCGCGCGACCAGTCGCCCTTGGGCGGCTCCAGCTTGATCACCCGCGCGCCCGCCTGGGCGAGAAGCTGGCCGCAATGCGGCCCGGCGATGCCCTGCGCGGCATCAAGGACGAAAATCCCCTCATAGGGTCCTGGCATTGGCGCGTGTCCTCCTGCGCCGGTATCGTGCCGCAAAACCACCGGATGGGAAGGGACGACCATGCGAAGCACGAGACGGGCGGCGCTGCTGCTGCCGCTGGCGACGCCAGTTTTGGCGCAGCCGGCGGAATGGCCGTCGCGACCCATTCGCTTCGTCGTGCCCTATCCGCCCGGTGGCCCGACCGACCTGGTCGGCCGCGTCGCTGCCGCTGCCATGCCGGTCCCGACCGTGGTGGACAACCGCGCCGGCGGCAGCGGCTCCATCGGCGCGGGGGAGGTGGCGCGCGCTGCGCCGGACGGAACGGTGTTCATGGTGAACGCCTCCGCTCACGTCATCGTGCCGCACCTCCAGCCGAACCTCCCCTATGACGCCTTGGCCGATTTCTCCCCGGTGACGGAGCTGGTGAAGGTGCCGCTCGTGGCGGTGGTGCCCGCTGCTTCGCCCATTCGCGACATCGCGGGGCTGATCGAGGCGGCACGCGCACGGCCGGGGCAGATCACCTATGCCTCCTCCTCCATCGGCGGTGCGCCGCATCTGGCCGGCGAACTGTTCAAGCTGCTGGCGCGGGTGGACCTCACCCACGTGCCGTATCGCGGCTCCGGCCCTGCCCTCAGCGACCTGCTGGGCGGCACGGTGGATGTGATGTTCGACAGCCTCGCCAGCAGCGCCGGGCATGTGCGAGAGGGGCGGCTGCGCGCCATCGCGGTCACCACCGCCTCGCGCCTGCCGGAAACGCCGGACCTGCCCACCGTCGCCGAAGCCGGCGTGCCCGGCTATGAGATCGCCACCTGGTACGGGCTCTGGGGTCCGCCACGCCTGCCCGAGGCGGTGGCGAAGCGGATGCGCGACGTGCTGGCCCAGGGCATGACGCAGCCCGAGGCTTCAGGCCGCCTCGCCGCCATGGGCGCCATCCCAATCCTGTCCGAGCCGGCGGAGTATGCCCGCTTCGTCCGCAGCGAGTCCGATCGCTGGGGCCAGTTGGTGCGCGACGCGGGGATCCGCGCCGAATGAAGGCCCTGGTCTGTCCCTCCTGGCGCTCCTGGAACGAGCTGGAGCTGCGCGACATCCCGCCGCCTCCGCTGCGCGAGGGCGCGGTGCGGCTGAAGGTAGAGGCGGCGGGCGTGTCCTTCGCCTCGCAGCTGGTCGTCGCGGGCAAGTACCAGCGCAAGCCGCCCTTGCCCTTCACCCCGGGCACGGAGGCGGTGGGCACGGTGCTGGAAGGCCCCCTCCCCGCGGGGACGCGCGTCTTTGCCGTGCTGGATTGGGGCGCAATGGCGCAGGAGGCGGTGGTGGACGCTATCCACTGCATCCCCATCCCCAAGGGCGTGCCCGACCCGATGGCCGGGGTGGCCATGCCTATCTCCTACCCCACCGCCGCCTCGGCGCTGATCTGGCGCGGCAAGGTGCAGCCCGGCGACTGGGTGCTGGTGCATGGCGCGGCGGGCGGCGTCGGCCTTGCGGGGGTGGAGGTGGCGAAGGCCCTGGGCTGCCGCGTCGTCGCGCGCGCGGCCGCGGCCAAGCACGCCATGCTGCATGAGCGTGGGGCCGATTTGGTGCTGGACAGCGCCCTGCCCTTCCGCGACGCGGTTCGCGAGGCGACGGAGGGCGTGCATTGCGTGCTCGACGTGCTGGGCGGCGACACGTTCGAGGACTCGCTGCGCTGCCTGGGCGATGGCGGCACGCTGGTGACGGTGGGCTACGCCGCTGGCGGCATCCCGACCGTCACGGCCAATATCCTGCTGCTGAAGAATATCGGCGTCGCCGGGCTGAACTGGGGCACCTATGTCGGCTGGTCGCCGGGCGACAACCGCCAGCTTCACGCCCCGCGCGCCCGCGCCCTGTGGGACCGGCTCTGCGGCTGGTGGGCGGAGGGCAAGCTGCGCCCCGAGATCCATGCGCGCTACCCGCTGGAGCAGTTCCGCGAGGCGATGGAGGAGGTCGCCTCGCGCCGCTCCGCCGGGCGGGTGGTGATCACCCCGAACGGTTGAGGAACTCCCGGAAGATCGCCTGCGCCTCCTCGCCGCGTAGCATGCGGCCGAAGCTTTCCCGCTCGGCCCGCATCGCCGTCTCCAGCGCTTCCTTCTCCGCCGCGAGGACGAGGCGCTTGGTTTCCGCCATAGAGCCAGGCGGCAGGGCGGCCAGGAGCTGTGCGACGGCACGCGCCTCCTCCTCCACCGCATCGTCCGGCACGGCGCGGGTGACGAGGCCGGCCTCCGCCGCCTCATGACCGCTGATCGGGGTGCCGGAAAGCAGCCACCAGCGCGCCCGCGCCGCACCGACGCGCCGTGCCAGCAGCATGGAGGACCCGGCCTCCGGTACCAGCCCGAGCTTGGTGAAGGGCATCATCAGCCGCGCGGCCTCGGAGGCCACCACCACGTCGCAATGCAGCAGAAGCGTCGTGCCGATGCCGACCGCATGGCCACGCACCGCCGCTACGACTGGCTTCGCGAAGCCGACCAGCGTCTCCAGGAAGTGAAAGGCCTCGCTCGGCCCTTCCTCCTTGCGGGCGGCGAAGTCGGCGATGTCGTTGCCGGCGGTGAAATCCATGCCGCCGGCCAGCAGGACGACCCGCACCTCCGGATCGGCCTCCGCCGTGCGCAGCCCTTCCGACAGGGCGCGGTACATGGCCTGGGTGAGAGCGTTCTTCTTCTCGGGGCGGTCGAGGCGCAGCGTCAGGACCGCCCCCTCCCGCGTGACGGAGACGGTCACGGCGCTTCCTCTCTTTTCTAGAACAGGGAGGAAAAGGGAAGCACAGCCAATGCGTCGCCGGGAGAGACTTCCGTCACACCCTCCTGCAACTCGGCAAAGGCGTCGGAGAGGGTGAGCGAGGACAGCAGCCCCGCCCCCTCGCGCGGGAATTTTTCCGCCTGAAGGCCGGCTTCGCCGGAACGGAGCGCCACCCGCACATATTCCCGCCGACCGGACTTCTTGCGGTAGCTGAAGCGCGAGGAGGCCGCGAAGCGGGGGAGGATTTCCGGCCGTGCGCCGGCGAGCCGGAGGATTAGCGGCCGCGCGAGATGCAGGAAAGTCACCACCGCCGCGACCGGGTTGCCCGGCAGCCCCACCATGGGCGTACCATCCACCACGCCCATCGCCGCAGGGCGCCCCGGCTTCAGCGCCAGGCGCCAGAAGACCAGCCGCCCAGCCGCTTCCACCGCCGCGCGCACATGGTCCTCCTCTCCGGTGGAAACGCCGCCGGAGGACAGGAGCAGGTCATGCCGCGACGCCGCGTCGCGCAGCGCCCGCGCCGTGGCGTCGCGGTCATCGGGCAGGATGCCGAGATCGGACACGGCGCAGGGCAGGCGCGCGGCGAGGGCCATCAGGGTGAAGCGGTTGCTGTCGAAGGTCTGTGCTGGACCGAGCGCGGCGCCCGGCTCCGCCAGCTCGTCGCCCGTGGAGAAGATGCCGACGCGCAGCTTCGGCCGCACCGGCAACGTGGCGTGACCAAGCGCGGCGGCGAGGCCGATCTCCATCGCCCGCAGCCGGCTCCCCTCGGGCAGCGCCTCGGCGCCCTGCGCGATGTCCTCCCCGGCCGGGCGTGCGTTGCTGCCGGGCTTGAGCCCGGGTGGCAGCAGCAGCGCTTCGCCCTCCGTGCGCGCATCCTCCTGCATCATCACCGTGTCCGCGCCCTCCGGCATGGGCGCGCCGGTGAAGATGCGCGCGGCCGTGCCGGGGGCGAGGGGAGACGCCGCCTCCCCTGCCGCCACGCGCCCGGCAAGGCGCAGGCGGGTCTCGCCGTCGGGGTTCAGGTCGGCATGGCGGAAGGCATAGCCATCCACGGCGGAGTTGAAGAAGGGCGGCAGCGGCGTGCGCGCCAGGAGCGGCCGGGCCAGCACGCGTCCAGCGGCTTCCGCCAGCGGCACCGCCTCCTCCCCGCCCAGCGGGGCGACGCGCTGGAGGATGAGCGTCTGTGCCTCCTCGATGCCGAGAAGGGGGCCGCCAAAGGCGAAGCAGTCATCCGAAAGCTGGGCCATGGCTCAGAAACGCTCCGCATGGCGAAGCATGGCGTCCGCGATGGCCTCGACCTCGTCGAGGTGCAGATGCGGCGGCGCGCCGGGCGGCGGCACCACGTCGCTGGCCACGGCCAGGATGCGCGGGTCGTCCGGGTGCAGCCAGGGCTTGCCGTTGGCCGCACGGTGCACCTCGATCTTCGGGTGGGTGTCGCGCTTGAACCCCTCGACGATCACGAGGTCCACCTTGTCCAGTCGTCGCAGCAACTCCGCCAAGGGCGGCTCGGGCGCGCCGCGCAGCTCGGTCATCAGCGCCCAGCGCCGGGCCGAGGCGACGAGGACCTGATGCGCCCCCGCCTCGCGATGGGTGTGCGAATCCTTGCCCGGCTGGTCCAGGTCGAAGTCGTGATGGGCGTGCTTGAGCGTTGAAACGGAAATCCCCTGCCCGGTCAGGCAGGGGATCACACGCTTCAGGAGGGTGGTCTTGCCGGCTCCGCTCCAGCCGGCAAGCCCGATCAGCCGCATTCAGTCTCCCGCGGGGCGGGCCCCGGCGGGGGCCACGACCTGCCGGGCCTTGGCCATCTCATCCTCGACCCAGAGGCTGTGATGCTCGCGCGCCCAGTTCAGGTCCACTTGGCCGGAGCCCATGGCGTCATAGGCGCCCTCCATGCCGATGGAGCCGATGTAGATATGCGCGAGCATCGCCGCGACCATCAGCACCGACAGCACGCTGTGGACGATGTGCGCCAGCTGCATGTCGTTGACGTCGAGCGGACCCCAGAAGGGGAAGATCAGGAAGTAGCCCGAGGCCGCGACGAGGCCGCCGCCCAGCACCGTGATCCAGAACACCACCTTCTGGCCGGCGTTGAACCGCCCCGCCCGGGGATGGGCGCCGCCGAACAACCCACCGAAGGACTTAACCCACTCGATGTCGGTCCGGTCGGGGATGTTGTCCCGCACCCAGAGCAGCAGCATCACGATGAGGCCCAGGGTGAAGGGGAAGGCCAGGAAATTGTGCGCGATCTTGCCGTACTGGGCGAGGATGTAGAACGCCTCCGGCCCGATGAGCGGCAGCAGCAGGTAGCGGCCGAAGGTGATGTTCAGCCCCGACAGGCCGAGCACGATGAAGGAGGAGGCGACCATCCAGTGGTTCGCCCGCTCCAGCGCGTTGAAGCGCTGGATGGTGCGGCCCGAACGTCCCTCGGTCATCACCATGCGCCCGCGCACAAGAAAGAAGGCAACGAGGATCAGCAGCATCCCGCCGACCGCGATGCCGCCCACCCAGTTGAGGGTGACGTTGTGGAACTGGCGCCAGGACCGCCCTTCGGGCTGCACCAGCACGCCGGCCGCCTGGTTCGGGATGGTGACGCGGCCCTCGATGCGGCCGCCCTGCAGGGTGCGCTGCAGTTCCAGCTCATCGGCCGAGGGACCACGCGCGGTCATGGGCGGGGGCGCGGGGATGGGCGCCGTCGGGGTCGGTGCCGCTTGCTGCGGCACGGGGCCCGGCGCAGTGCCCGTCGGGCGCTGCGGGTCGGCGGTCTCCGGATTCTGGCGCGCGGGCTGACCGTCGCCGCGGCTCTCGCCGACACCCGGCGCGGCGCTCTGCACGTCCGAGGCGCCGGGATGCGGGCGCTCGGTCGGCATGGCCGGCGATGGCGCGACGGTCTGCGCCGCCACCGGCGCCGCGAGAAGCAGCGCCGCAAGGAGGAGGGAGGAAATTCCGCGCATCAAACGTTCACCGTCTCGCGATAGGCGGTGCGCCATCCCCAGGCGCCCGAGCCATAGCCGCGGCGCTGCACGCGCTCGCGATAGATCTGGGCGATGATCTCGCCATCGCCGGCCAGCAGGGCCTTGGTGGAGCACATCTCCGCGCAAAGCGGCAGCTTGCCCTCGGCGATGCGGTTGGAGCCGTACTGGATGTACTCCACCGGGCTGTTGTCCTGCTGCGGGCCGCCGGCGCAGTAGGTGCACTTGTCCATCTTGCCGCGGCCGCCAAAGTTCCCGACGCGCGGATATTGTGGCGCGCCGAAGGGGCAGGCGTAGAAGCAGTAGCCGCAGCCGATGCAGGTGTCCTTGTCGTGAAGGACGAGGTGGTCGGCCGTGAAATAGAAGCAGTTGGTCGGGCACACCGCCGCGCAGGGCGCGTCGGTGCAGTGCATGCACGCCATGGAGATGGAGCGCTCGCCCGGCTTGCCGTCATTGATGGTGACGACGCGCCGGCGGTTGATGCCCCAGGGCACCTCGTGCTCGTTCTTGCAGGCGGTGACGCAGGCGTTGCACTCGATGCAGCGGTCCGCGTCGCACAGGAACTTCATGCGGGCCATGATGGTCTCTCCTTAAGCCGCGCGGATCTGACAGAGCGTGACCTTGGTTTCCTGCATGTAGGTCACCGGGTCATAGCCATAGGTCGTGACGGTGTTCGCGCTCTCGCCGAGCACGATTGGGTCGGCACCCTGCGGGTACTTGGAGCGCAGATCCTCACCCTGGAACCAGCCACCGAAGTGGAAGGGCATGAAGGCCACGCCCTTGCCCACGCGCTCCGTCACCAGGGCCTTCACCCGGGCGCGCGCATTGTTCTCAGGGCCCATTACCCAGACGAACTGCCCGTCGCGGATGGAGCGCGCGGCGGCGTCCTCCGGATGGATCTCGACGAACATGTCCTGCTGGATCTCGGCCAGCCACTTGTTGGAGCGCGTCTCCTCGCCGCCGCCCTCGTACTCGACGAGGCGGCCGGAGGTGAGCACGATCGGGAAGTCGCGCGCCACCGTGTTGGAGCGCGCCTGCACCGACTGGCCCAGATGCGGCAGGCGGAAGGCCCGGCGGTCCGG
This sequence comes from Sabulicella rubraurantiaca, assembly GCF_017355885.1. Lineage (GTDB taxonomy): Bacteria > Pseudomonadota > Alphaproteobacteria > Acetobacterales > Acetobacteraceae > Roseococcus > Roseococcus rubraurantiacus. The sequence goes on along the minus strand of NZ_JAFEUU010000006.1, from coordinate 324,900 downwards.
CAGGGTCGGGTACTGCGCCAGCAGGTCGGTGCGCGGCGTGTAGATCGGCTCGCGGTGCACCGGCACCGGGTCGGGCAGGTTCCAGGCATTGGCGCGCGCCTTGCCGTTGCCGCAGGGCGAGCAGCCGTGCTCCATCGCCACGCGGATGATGCCACCCGACAGGTCGGTCATCCAGGACACGCGGTCCTCGTTGCCCTCGCCCACGCGGGCGATCACCGCCTTCTCCTCCGCCGTCAGCTCGTCATACCAGCCGAGGCGCTTGAGCACGGCGACCGTGAACTCCGGATACCCGTCCTGGATCTCCGAGCCGCGGGAGTAGGAGCCCTCGGCCAGCAGGGTCTGTCCGTTGCGCTCCACGCCGAAGCGGGCGCGGAAGGCGCCGCCTCCCTCCTTCACGTGCAAGTTGGTGTTGTAGAGGATGTGCGAGCCGGGGTGGCGCATCTCCGGCGTGCCCCAGCAGGGCCAGGGCAGGCCGTAATAGTCGCCGCGGATGCTCTCCGGCGCATCGTCCTTCGCGCGCAGCGTCACCAGGTCGAACTTGTCCTGGTTGGCCATGTGGGCCTTCAGCCGCTCCGGGCTGATGCCCGTGTAGCCCGTGCCCCAGGCGCCGCGGTTGATCTCCTTCAGGATGCTCTCGGCCGTCGGCTCGCCATTCACGATCTCGTACGGCTTGAAGATGTCCTGGGCGAAGCGGATGGTCATGCCCGCGCGCTCCGCCGCGCCGTCCAGCTCCTTGGAGAGGTCGAACATCACCCGGTAGTCCGAGCGGCTCTCGAAGATCGGATCCACGATCTTGCTGCCCCACTGCACCGAGCGGTTGGAGCAGGTGCGCGAGCCATTGGTCTCGAACTGCGTGCAGATGGGCAGGAGGTAGGTGTTCTCCCGCCGGTTGCCCATCACCGCGAGGGTCGTCGGATGCGGGTCGGCGATGACCAGCAGGTCCAGCGCGTCGAGGCCCTTCACCGCCTCGGGCATGCGGGTGACGGTGTTGCCGCCATGGCCGAACACGACCATGCCCTTGATGTTGTCGCGCTGCTGCACCTGGTCGCGCGGCAGCAGGATGCCGTCGAAGTAGCGCGTGGTCGGGATGCCCGGCGTGTTCATCATCGCGGGCGTGTCGAAGCGCGCACGCATGCTCTCGAAGGACACGTCCCACACGCGGGACCAGTGGCGCCACGCCGCCTCGTCGATGCCGTAATAGGCCGGCAGCGTCGCGACATCGAGGCCGAAATCGGAGGCGCCCTGCACGTTGCAGTGGCCACGGAAGATGTTGGCGCCCGTGCCGGGCGCGCCGACATTGCCAGTGGCCAGCAGCAGGATGCAGTAGGCGCGCACATTGGCCGTGCCGACCGTCTTCTGCGTCGCACCCATGCACCAGATCAGCGTCGCGGGCTTCTGGGTGGCGAACATCTGCGCCACGCGCTTCAGCTGCTCACCGGGGACGCCGGTGACGCGCTCCACCTCGGCCGGGTGCCACTTCGCGACCTCGGCGCGCACCTCCTCCATGCCGTAAACGCGCTGGCGGATGAACTCCTTGTCCTCCCAGCCATTCTCCAGGATATGCCACAGCATGCCCCAGACGACGGGGATGTCCGTGCCTGGGCGAATGCGGATGTACTCGGTCGAGTGAGCGGCTGTGCGGCTGTAGCGCGGGTCGATGACGATGAAGTTGGCGCGGTTGATCTCCTTGCCGGCCAGCACGTGCTGCATGGCAATCGGATGCGCCTCCGCGGGATTCCCGCCCATGACGATCATGGTCTTGGAATTGCGGATGTCGTTGTAGGAGTTGGTCTGCGCGCCGTAGCCCCAGGTGTTCGCGACGCCCGCCACGGTAGTCGAGTGGCAAATGCGCGCCTGGTGGTCCACGGAGTTCGTGCCCCAGAAGGCCGCGAACTTGCGATACAGGTAGGCCCCCTCGTTGGAGAACTTGGCGGAGCCGAGCAGGAACACGGAGTCCGGGCCGGAGCGGCGCCGGATCTCGATCATCTTCTCCGCGACCTCGCGCATCGCGACGTCCCAGGAAAGGCGCTGCCACTGGCCGTTCACCAGCTTCATCGGGTATTTCAGGCGGCGGTCGCCATGCACCAGCTCACGCACCGAGGCGCCCTTGGCGCAATGCGTGCCGCGGTTGATCGGCGACTCCCAGGTCGGCTCCTGCCCGACCCAGACGCCATTCTGCACCTCGGCCGTCACGGTGCAGCCGACGGAGCAATGGGTGCAGACGTTCTTGATGCGCTGCACCGGCGCGCCGTGGTCGATCACCCCGGCGGCGGCGCCGACGCGGATCGCCTGGGCATCGGCCATGCGCGGCGCGATGCCGGCCAGCGCCGCCACACCCGCGCCGGCAAGCCCGGCATTCTTCAGGAAGGCGCGGCGGTCCAGCCCGCCCGAGGACAGGCCCTGATAGGCCGAGGCGAGGCGCTGGCGGGAGGCGCGGCCATCGGTGCGCTTGATGAGCATGGGGGCGTTTCCTCAGTACTCGTAGCGGTTGGTGCGGATGAAGGCCTGCACATGCGGCGAATTGGCCTGGAAGCGCGCGGCGCGGCGGTTCTCCTGGCTTTCCTTGCGGGCGTCACGCGCGGGAACGGCGTCGGCGCGCGGGTTCGCGGCCAGGGCCGGGGTGGTCGACGCCGCGGCGGCAGCCGTGCCGAGGCCCAGCGTCTTCAGGAAGCCGCGACGCCGGCTCGCGTCTTGTTGGTCGTTCGGCATGGCCTCACCCTTTCCACTCATTCAGGCCGCCAGCTCCGCCGCGGCCAGTTCCACATCCATCAGGGCACGGCCCAGGCGGCCGACGGCGCGGTAGAACACCGCGGCCTCGGCCAGCTCCAGGTCGGCGAAGAAGCGCATCGCCCAGGGGCGAAGGTGGCGGGCGAAGAAGGCATCCGCCTCCTCGGGCGCGCCGCGCAGCAATCCGGCCATCGCCTCGCACTCGAAGGCGATGTGGTCCTCCGGCTCCGGCACCGCGACGGCGCGCCGGATGCCGAGCCGGGCGAGGTCGCCGCGCAGCTCGGCCAGAGGCCGTTCATGCAGGAAGCCGGTCAGGTAGTAGGAAGCGAAGGGCAGCAGCTCGCCACGCCCCAGCCCGACGAACAGGTCGTGGTATTCGCGCCCGGCCGAGATCGGGTCGGCGGCGCGCGCCGCTTCCGCCAGGGCGCCGAGGGCAGCACCCACCGGCGTGTCGTCCCCCGGCAGGGCGGAAAGCCGCCGCAGCATGGCGGAATCCGGCGCGACGGCGAGGAGGTGGCCCAGCAGCGCGTAGAGATTTGCCCGGCCTTCGCGCAGCGGGTCGGGCGCGGCGACGGGGGAAGCGGCTTCGGGCCAAAGGTCGGGACGCAGGCGCTGGCGGGGGATGCCGGTCGCGGCCTCCACCTCGGGCACGCGCTCGGCCGGGATGCCGGATTGCTTCCACAGGAAGACGGTGCGACGCGCGATTCCAAGCTTCGCCTGGAAGGATTCCATCCCTCCGGCGGCCGTGATGGCGGCCTCTAGACCGTCCACAGGCAATTCCCGACCCATCCGATCAGTTGTGCAGAAATTCTGCACAAGGTCAAGCAAACCATGACGCAAGGGGCGCCTTCAACAGCCGAATTATTGCGCCGCAACAGGCGTTTATAGAGGACTTGTTTCGTCCTTTTTCCGTTTACTTGAGATTGCGAGTAATTCTCAAAATCACCATTCGGGCTAGGCCGGAAGCGCTCCCCCATGCCGCCGACGGGGCGTCGCGTCTTCTTCCCCCGCCTCCGGCAGGATTACAGGCGGCGCCTCGGCGATCAGCGGGGCCGGTTCCGGTTCGGGTGCGGCCTCCTCGACCGGGGCTGGCAGCTCGGCTTCGGCTGTGGCTTGCTCCTCCGCAGCGATGCCCTCGGGCTTCTCCGCCTCGGGCTCCGGCTCGCCGATGGCGCGGCGCAGCAACTCCTTCACCTTCTCCGCCGTCTCGCCCAGCGTGTCGGAGAAGCCGGCGGGCAGGCCGCCCGGGGTGTTGAAGTCCCAGCCGTAATCCAGCGGCGAGCGGTAGTCGCGGATCAGCGGGTCCGCCACCCAGGCCTTGCGCAGCGCCGCGTGGCGCAGTGCCAGCGGCACGCCCTTGCGGAGAAACCCCGTGAAGTCCGAGCCCGCATGCAGCGTGTCCAGCGGCGGCAGGCTGGCGAGGTCAAACTCCTCCTCGTTCTCCACCTCCGGTTCGGGCGTGGTGGCCGGCGCCTCGGGGGCGGTCTCCGCCGCGGGTGGAATGAAGGCGGGCGGCTCCGCCTGCACCGGCGGCGCAGGTGGCGCCTCGGCCTCGGGCAGCGTCTCCTCGCCGCGCAGCGCGGCGCGCTTACGCTGCGACCAGCGCCCGATGAAGCCGCTCATCTCGGTCGCCTCCGGCCCATGGAGTCCGGGTCCTGCCGGTCGCGCTTGCGCTTCTGGAACACGCGCTCGACATGGTGCTCACGCACGAATTCCGCCAGCAAGGATTGGAGTCCCGGCGGCATGGGCAGCGATTCCAGGATGTCGCGCGGCCCCTCCGTGAAGATCTCCGCCTCGCCCGGGTCCACGGTGACAGCCTGCAGCATCACGCCTTCGCCATCCGGCTCGGGGCGCAGCAGCACCCAGACCAAAGGCTGCGCCGCCTCCAGATTGTCCTTGTAGTTCGGCGTATCGGTGCGGTGCAGCGTCACCTCGGCGGTGCCGGCGAAGAACACCTCACGCCCCGCCTCCTCGCGCAGGCGGGTCCAGGCGGGGACGGGCGGGGCCTCCTCCAACACCGCCAGGGGGCGCCAGACGCGCGCCTGCCACATCGTCACGCCCGGCCGGCTTTCCGCCAGCACGGCGACGGGCACGGAAAGGGTGGGCGGCAGGCTCATGCCGCATCCGCCGCCGCGACCAGCGGCAGGTTGGTGGCGAGGTTCTGCGCCTTCATCCGCACACGCTGCGCCGCGTCCATCGCCAGGGCGAGATAGACCGGCTTCCCCTGCGCGCGCGGCAGCACCCGCGTCCCGTCCTCGAATTCCAGCACGCCGAGCCAAAGGATGCGCGCAAGCTCGGCCTGGGGCACCTTCTTGCCCTCCCACAGCGCGTTGCTGATGCGCGTCGCCTCCGCATCCAGCCCGACATGCCAGGTCCAGTTGCGGTCCTCGATGACGGGCACGGGGCGGATCTTGACGCGCTCGCCGAGCATGTGGTGGATGAAGCGCTCCAGCGCCCGGGCCATGCCGTGCTGCCCGGGCCGTCCTTCGGCAATGTCCAGCGCTAGGTCATGCGCGTCGGACCGGGCACGGTAGCCGGGGGCGAGCGCCTCGCTCAGCACCTCCAGTTCCACCTCGCGCGGCGGAACGCCGGCCTCGGTGAGCAGGCGGCCCAGCGCGCCGAGGTCGCCCTGGGCATGGCGCGTGTCCACCACCTCCTCATCAGCCAGGAGGGTCGCGCCCTGGGTGATAGCGGCGCGCTGGGTGCGGAACAGGCACTCCCCGGCGCGCAGAGTGAAGGCATCCCCCTCCCCTTCCATCGCCGCGCGGGCAACGAGGTGGGTCAGCATGCCCAGGAAAAGCGGCGGCACCCCCGACACGCCCTCGCGGAACAGGCGCAGCCACGCCGCCTCCAGCGTCGGCGCGGCGGCGACGCGGTCGCGGAAGGACAGGAAGACCTGCCAGTTCTCCACCGCGTCCAAATCGGCGAGGCCCATGGGGTCCACTTCGGCGCCCGGCTCCTCCATCAGCCGCGCATGCAGGGCGCGCTCGGCATCGCAGGCCTCGGGTGGGGGAAGGAGTTCGGGCCGGGCCAGAAAGGCGCGCCAAAGATCGGGAGTGGCGAGCAGCCGCCCCTCCTCCGAGACGTCGCAGAGATGATGGCCGGAGGCGACCCAGAAATCGCCGGGCGCGAGCAGGCTCATTTCCGGTCCTTCAGCAGGGCGGCGAGGTCGGGGCGTTCCTCCGCCTCCTCCTCCACCTCGGCGATGGCGAAGACGGGCAGGGCACCGAAGTCGCGGTGCGGCACCTCGCGTCGGTGCAGGGTGCGGAAGGCCTCGCGCTGCTCCCCGCCTTTGTCGTGCGAGCGGTGCAGGGCCAGCACGGTTCCCGCCGGCTGGTCGCGGCACAGCGATTCCGCGAAGCCCAGCTCCTCCTCCGCCGCGCCGGTCGCCGCCGCGTCGTCCGGCGCGCCATAGGCCTCGCGGATATGGGCGGCCAGGGCGCGCAAGGCCGCTGCGCGCTCCGCCGCCCCGCATTCCGCCACCTCCACCAGCGTGGACCAGCCGAAGGAAGAAAGGCCGAGGAAGCCGGAGCGGAACGCCTGCTGCCGCTTGCCGGAGAGCGAGGCCGGCGCATCGTCCCAGAAGGCAAAGCCGCCGGGCACGGCCCATTCCCCCGGCGCGGCGGCCACGGGGAACACCAGCGCATCCGACTCGTCGAGACGCAGCGTGCGGAGCAGCTTGCCGCTCATGGCAGCGCCCTCGTCTCGCGCTCGCCGTCGCGCTCGATCACCAGCGCGCCCGTCGCCGGGTCGATGCCGCGCTTCGCCCCCTGCCCGTCCTCCAGCCGCGCCAGATACTTGTCGGAGACGCGACGAAGGCCGCGCGCCTCCCACTCATCCAGATTGGCCATCAGGTGACGGGCGAAATGCTCAGTGACGACCGCCGGGTCCAGCTCGTCGAAGCCCTCCTCGAAGAAGGAGGTCTCGTCCGGGCGCTCGCCGGGGATGACGCTGGCGGACCAGCGCAGCCGCAGCTCGAAGCCGAGCACGAGCCAAGCAGGGATCTCGCCCTCCGCCGCATCGGGCGGCAGCGCCATGCGCATCCCGCCCACCACGCCATCATTCACGGTCAGCGTGCCCGGCCAGCGCCAGCGCACCGGCAGCTCGGGCGGGGCGATGGCGCAGACCGCATCGGCCAGGGCGTTGCACCCGGCCAGGAAGGCGATGCGCGCGGGGCCGAGCGGGCGGTCCGGCTCCAGCACCACCGCCGCCTCCGCCCGCTGGGGCGAGCCGACCCAGCACAGCGTCCCCGCGCCATGGGCCGGAGCAAGCTCGACGGCGCGCGCGACCGCATCGGCGCCCTCGCGTAGCCGGAAAGGCGAAAACACGCTGGGCAGCGGCGGAAGCCCTTCGACCTGCAACGGAAATCCCCATCTATCCCGAGTGACGCGGGGGGATATAAGCGCCCGCAAGCCCGCCGGGAAGAAAGACCGCCTCGATGACCGCTCCCACGCGCCTCAACTTCGTCTGTTCATGCGAGGACACGATGGACCTCGATGGCCGCGCCATTGCGCGCGGCTGCGGTGGCGAGGTGCGGACGGCCGAGCAGCTCTGCCGGGCGCAGCTGGACCGCTTCCTGGCCGCGATGGGCGAGAGCCGCCCCGTCACCGTCGCCTGCACCCAGGAAGCGCCGCTCTTCGCGCAGGAGGCGGAGGAGACAGGGTTCCGCCATCCCCTCGACTTCGTGAACGTGCGCGAGCATGCGGGCTGGTCCGCCGAAGGCCGCGACGCGGGGCCGAAGATGGCCGGGCTGCTGGCCGGGGCGGCGGTGCCCATGGGCGACACCCCCCTGGTCGCGCTGGAAAGCAAGGGCGTGGCCTTGATCCTGGGTCGCGACGCCGCGGCGCTGGAGGCGGCGCGCGCCCTGATGGACCGGCTGGACGTCACCGTACTGCTGACGGGCGAGGCGGAGGTGCAGCCGCTCCGACGCGCCGAGTTCCCGGTGGCCAAGGGCCGCGCCCGGGCGGCGACGGGCTGGCTCGGCGCCTTCTCCGTCACGGTGGATGGCTACGCCGCCCCCTCTCCCTCCTCCCGCAGCGCCTATGCCTGGGGACCGGAAAAGAACGGCGCCACATCGCGCTGCGACCTCATCCTGGACCTTTCCGGTGGCACCCCCCTGTTCCCGACGCATGAGCTACGCCAGGGCTATCTGCGCGCCGCGCCGGGCGACGCCACCGCGCTGACCCGCGCCATCGCCGCGGCGGGCGAGCTGGTTGGCACCTTTGATAAGCCCCGCTTCGTGTCCTTCGACGCGGGGCTCTGCGCCCATTCGCGCAACCGCCGCACCGGCTGCACGCGCTGCCTCGATCTCTGCCCCACCGGCGCCATCACCCCCAGCGGCAAGGACCACGTCGAGGTCTCGGCCGAGATCTGCGCCGGCTGCGGCGCCTGCGCGGCGGTTTGCCCGACCGGCGCCATCACCTATGCCCTGCCCTCCGCCGATGCGCTGGCGCGGCGCATGCGCGCGATGCTGCTCGGCTTCCGCGAGGCGGGCGGGCGCGACGCGGTGGTGCTGTTCCACGACGAGGGCCATGGCGAGGCGCTGCTGGACGCCCTGTCCCGCCATGGCGACGGGCTGCCAGCGCGCGTCCTCCCTCTCAAGGTGAACGAGGTGTCGCAGCTGGACCTGTCCCTGCTGGCCGGGGCCTTTGCCTGGGGCGCGGCGGGGGTGCGGCTGCTGCTGCCGTCGCGCCGTCCGCACGGGACGGAGGGCGTGTTCCGCAACCTCGGCTACCTCCAGACTGCGCTGGAGGGGCTGGGCCTGGGCGGTGCCCGCGCCACGGCGATCGAGACCGACGACCCCTTCACCCTCGGCGAGGTGCTGCGCGACACGCGCCTCCTGCGCGCGACCTGGGAGGCCGACCCCTTCCTGCCGCTGGGCGCCCCGCGCGAGGTGATGCGCCAGGCCTTCCGCGCCCTGGATGCGGCGACCGGCGCGCGCCATCCGGTCATCCCCATGGAGGAGAAGGCGCCTTTCGGCTTGGCGCGGGTGGAGGTCTCAGGCTGTACGCTCTGCCTGGCCTGCACCATGGTCTGCCCAACCGGCGCGCTGACCGCCAATCCGGAGCACCCGCAGCTTCGCTTCCTGGAGGATGCCTGCGTGCAATGCGGCCTTTGCGCCGCGACCTGCCCGGAGAAGGTTATCACGCTGGAGCCGCGCCTGGATCTGCGGCCCGAGGCGTCACGCATCGCGGTGGTGAAGGAGGAGGAGCCCTTCCACTGCCTGCGCTGCGCCAAGCCGTTTGGCATGAAGTCCTCCATCGAGCGGGTGAAGAGCAAGCTGGTCGCGAGCGGGCACTGGATGTTCCAGGACCCGGCACGGCTGCGCGCACTGGAGCTTTGCGAGGATTGCCGCGTGGTGGAGGCGACGGAGAACGCCCTGGACCCCTACGCGGCGGCGGAGCGACCTCCGAGCCGCACCACCGAGGACTATCTGCGCGAGGCGGAACGGGCGAAGCGCCTCAACTGAGGGCCTTCGCCTCCGCCTCCAGCGCCGCGATCTCACCACGCAGCGTGGCGAGGTGACGGTCGCGCTGCTCGTGCTCGGCGGGGGTCTTGAGCTTCCAGCCATGCGCCTGGTCCACCTCGGCGCGCTTGCGGCGCAGCAGGGCGGCGATTCCGGCCCGCTTCGCCTCGCGCCGTGCCTGCTCGGCCGGATCGGGCCCGGGCGCGGCCGGCGACGGAACGGGGGGTGGAGGCGGGGGCACGGCCTCGGGCCGGAAGGCGCCGTCGAGCGCCATCTCGCGGAAGGCGCGGCGCAGCGCGGAGGCACGGCGATGGCGCAGGCGGCGCGCCGCCCCGCCTTCCTGTGCCGCGGCGTGGGCTTGCCAGCCGCCTAGGGTGCGCGCGCCGAACCCGGCCAGGAAATCCTCCACCTGCGGCTTGTCGAGACTTGCTGCTTCATGGCGGCGCCAGCGCCGAAGAAGGACCGTGGCGGCGAGGCGCGCCTCCAGCCGCTGGGCGGCGCGGTGGCTGAAGGCCTCGGCCAGCCAGTCCCAGCCCTGGGCGGCCATGTCCCACAGGAACAGCGCCGCTTCCTCCCCGAGCCAGGCGAGGCGGCGCAGCCGCCACAGCAGCCACAAGACGGACGGAACCAGCAGCCGCGCATCCGGCGCGAGTAGCGAGACCATGGCCAGTGCAAGCGCCACCGCATCGGCCAGCAGGGCACCCAGGGCCAGAAGCTTGGGGCCAAGGTCGGCGCGGCGCCGCGTGGGTTCGGCGAGAAGCTGACGCGAGACGGCAATCAGTGCCCGCGTGCGTTGATCCCCTTCCCGGGGCGCGAGCCGCTCCAGCGCCTCCACGAGGCGCGCCAGTTCCGCCAGACGGGCCTCCTCCACGCGCATGGCACGAGGATGGCGCGCGAAGGTGAAGAAAGCCTTGTCAGACGCGCCAGGACAGCCCGGCGCGGCGGACGCGAAGGGCGACAAAGCCGGTCCAGGCCAGCTGCGCCAGCAGGGCGGGCAGCACCACCAAGGGTTTCTCGGCAGCCGGCAGTTGGAGGAAAATCAGGGAGAGCGCGGCCCCCAAAGCGGCGAAGCCCCAATGCAGGCCGGCGATGAGGGGTACACGCATCCCGGTCCGCTGCGCCATCTGATACAGGTGCGTGCGGTGTGGGTCGCTCACCCGCTCGCCCAACAGGGCGCGGCGCAGCAGGGTGAATCCGGCATCCCAGAGCAGTCCGAAGAGCAGCAGCGGCACCACCAGGAAGGAAACCTGGCTGCTCTCGAACCCCGCCGCCGCGACGGCCAGCACGGCGAGGATGAAGCCGGCGAATTGCGAGCCGACATCGCCCATGAAGATCCGCGCCGGGTGGAGGTTGAAGGGGAGGAATCCTGCGAATCCGGCCGCCAGGAACAAACCGGCGGCGAAGACGAACCAGCCGCCTTCCAGCGCGCCGATCAGCGCCAGGGCCAAGGAGGAGACCAGCACCACCCCGGCCACCAGCCCGTCCATCCCGTCCATGAAGTTCACGGCATTGGTGCAGCCGACGATCCAGAACAGGGTGATGGCAAGGCCGAGCGCCCCCAGCTCCACTTCGCCGAAAAAGGGCAGTGACAGGCGCTGGAGCACGAGGCCCGAGCCCATGGCGACCAGCGCGGCGCCTGCCTGGGCGCCCAGCTTCACCAGGAAGCGGAAGTCGCGGATGTCGTCCGCCAGCGCCACCGCCGCCATGGCGATCGCGGCCAGGATCACGCCGGTGTAGCGCGTATCCGCCAGCGGCATGAGTGGCGTGACATGATGCACCGCCAGCATGCCGAGGATGAAGGCCAGCACCGGCCCCAGCCCGCCCCCCTTGGGTGTGGGGTTGCGATGCGCCTTGCGGTGGTCCGGGTGGTCTAGGATGGGCCGCGCGATCATCGCCCGCACCGTGATGGCCGAAACCAGGGCGAGCGGAAGGGCCAGGATCAGGTGGGGCAGGAAGCTGGGCACGACGGGGCGGGCCATGCCACGCCACGCGGCGCGGCGCCACCCCTGTCAGGCGGCGCGGGGGAGCAGCTGCTGCGCCGCCAGGGCCCGCAGGAAGCGGTCGCGCTTCCATTCCAGCAGCTTCCAGGAAGCGCGGGCCGCGAAGGCAGAAAGCTTGCCGCGCGGCTCCAGCCCCACCGCCTTGAAGATCATGCCCATGCCGCGCTCGATGTGGCGGAACCGGTAATAGGTCATGGCGCGGCCCATGTAGCCGGCGGAGCAGCGGGCGTGGTCGTAGGGGACGTCCGGCCCGTCATTGGCACAGTGGAAGGCGAAGGCGAGCTCGTCGTCCTCCGTTTCGCCGACGCGGCCCAGGGCGACGCGCAATCGGCGGGGGAAGGACAGGTTCTCGCGCCGCAGGTAGCGCTTCATGTGGTCGTAGAAGAGCTTGAAGTGCCGGTACTCGTCGGCGGCGATGAGCCGGCAGATTTCCTTCAGCACCGGCTCGTCCGAGGCTTCGCCGAGGGCGGTGTAGTAGGAGGAGGTGCCCGTCTCCACCATGCAGCGCGCGATCAGCTCCCCGGTCAGGGAGCCACGGATGGAGGCGTCGGCCTTGGTGTCGATGGTGAAGCCAGCGCGGTACTTCGCGAAGGCGGCCATGTAGTCGAAGGACGGGTCGGCCAGGGTGGACCACTTGCCCAGCGCGTCGCCATGCTGGATCTCCTCCACCGCCCAGTTGTCGGCAGCAAGTTGGAAGTCCGGGTCGTCCTTGAAGATGGATTTGAGGTAGAGCGCGTAGTCGTCGCCGTTGCGCTCCACCATGGCGGCGGCCTTCACCAGCGGGATGACCGCGGGGTCAACCTTTGCGGGATCGAAGCGATCCCACGCCACCTGCTCGATCGTCCAGTGCTTCATGGCACGGAGATGCGCGGGCGGCGGGCGCGCTTCAAGCCGCTTGAGCCGCGTCGCGCATGGCACGCATGGAAAGGAGGCGAGCCATGGCGGCGTCGCGGTGCTCCGGTGTGTCGGAGGCGGCCGCGGCATAGGCGGCCTCGGCCTCGCCGATGCGGCGCTCCGCCTCGGTGCGGGAGAGTTCGGCAACCGGCGTCGCCTCGTCGGCCAGCACGGTCACGCGGGTGGGCGTGATCTCGGCAAAGCCGCCGGCGACGAAGAGGCGCTCCGTCTCCTGGCCGTTCTCGCGCACGCGGATGATGCCGCCACGCAGCGCCACGATCATCGGCGCATGGCCGGCAAGGACGCCCATCTCGCCCTCGGCGGCGGGGATGATCGCCATCTCCACCTCGCGCGAGAGGAGGAGCTTTTCCGGCGAGACGAGTTCGAGCTGGAAGTTGGCCACGTGCGCCCCCTGCTACCCAAAAGAAGCGGCTGCCCGAAAAGGCGGGCACCGCCCAACGAGAATGCGCCGGCAAGGCCGGCGCCACGCCCCAACCGGCCTTTCAGCCGGCGCGCCATTCACGGCGCGGAAGCCAAGGCGGCGGAGCCGCCGCCCGGCGTCTGAGGGCAGAAGATGCTGGCGGCTTAGGCCGCCTGCTTCAGGGTCTCGCCCTTCTTCACGGCCTCTTCGATCGTGCCGACCATGTAGAAGGCCGCCTCGGGAAGATGGTCGTACTCGCCGTTGCAGATGGCGGCGAAGGAGCGGATCGTGTCCTCCAGCTTCACGAACACGCCGGGCGTGCCGGTGAAGACCTCGGCCACGTGGAAGGGCTGTGACAGGAAGCGCTGGATCTTGCGCGCGCGCGCCACGACCAGCTTGTCCTCTTCCGACAGCTCATCCATGCCCAGAATGGCGATGATGTCCTGCAGCGACTTGTAGGTCTGCAGGATGCGCTGCACCTCGCGGGCCGTCTGGTAGTGCTCGTTGCCCACCACGCGCGGGTCGAGGGCGCGGGAGGTGGAGTCGAGCGGGTCCACCGCCGGGAAGATGCCCAGCTCCGCGATGGAGCGGTTGAGCACCGTCGTCGCGTCAAGGTGCGCGAAGGAGGTGGCCGGGGCTGGGTCCGTCAGGTCGTCGGCGGGCACGTAGATGGCCTGCACCGAGGTGATCGAACCCTTCTTGGTGGAGGTGATGCGCTCCTGCAACGCGCCCATGTCCGTGGACAGGGTCGGCTGGTAGCCCACCGCGGAGGGGATGCGGCCGAGCAGCGCCGACACCTCGGCGCCCGCCTGGGTGAAGCGGAAGATGTTGTCGATGAAGAACAGCACGTCCTGGCCCTGCTCGTCGCGGAAGTATTCCGCGATGGACAGGCCGGACAGCGCGACGCGGGCGCGGGCGCCCGGCGGCTCGTTCATCTGGCCATACACCAGGGCCACCTTGGAGCCCTCGGTCGTGCCCTCGCCCAGCTTGATGACGCCGGCATCCACCATCTCGTGGTAGAGGTCATTGCCCTCGCGGGTGCGCTCGCCCACGCCGGCGAAGACGGACACGCCGCCATGCGCCTTGGCGATGTTGTTGATCAGCTCCTGAATGGTCACGGTCTTGCCGACGCCGGCGCCGCCGAACAGGCCGATCTTGCCGCCCTTCAGGTAGGGGGCCAGCAGGTCGATGACCTTGATGCCCGTCACCAGGATCTCGGCCGAGGTGGCCTGCTCCTCGAAGGCCGGGGCGTCACGGTGGATCGGGAAGAACTGCGTGGCGCCCACCGGGCCGCGCTCGTCGATCGGCTCGCCGATCACGTTCAGAATGCGGCCCAGCGTCTGCGGCCCGACGGGGACGGAGATGCCCGCGCCCGTGTCCGTCACCTCGGCGCCACGGACCAGGCCATCCGTCGTGTCCATGGCGATGGTGCGCACGGTGCGCTCGCCGAGGTGCTGCGCCACCTCGAGCACCAGCTTCTGCCCGTTCACGTCCACGGTGAGGGCGTTGAGGATGGCGGGGAGCTCGGCGGGGAACTGCACGTCCACCACGGCGCCGAGCACCTGCGTCACCTGACCGACATTGTTCTTCATGGCCATGGTTCCTTTCTCAGACCGCCTCGGCACCGGAGATGATCTCGATCAGCTCCTTGGTGATGTTGGCCTGTCGGGTCCTGTTGTAGTTCAGCGTGAGCTTGTTGATCATCTCGCCCGCATTGCGCGTGGCGTTGTCCATCGCCGTCATGCGGCTGCCCTGCTCACCCGCCGCGCTTTCGAGCAGCGCGCGGTAAATCTGGATCGCCAGGTTCTGCGGCAGGAGCTGCGCGAGGATCTCCTCCTCGGTCGGCTCGTACTCGTAGAGAGCGCCGCCCGCATCGGCCGTCGCCTCGCCCTCGGGAAGCGGGGCGGGGATCAGCCGCTGCTCCGTCGGCACCTGGGTGATGACGTTGCGGAAGCGGTTGTAGAGCAGGGAGCAGACGTCGAACTCGCCGGCTTCCAGCATCGCGGTGATGCGGTGCGCGACATCCTGCGCATCGGCGAATTCCAGCCGCTTCTTGCCGGCGAGGGTGATCTCGCCGATGAAGCGGGAAGCGAATTCGCGCTTCAGGTAGGCGGCACCCTTTCGGCCGACGGTCAGGATCTTGACCGTCTTGCCCTCGCCCTCCAGCGCCCGGATGCGGGCACGCGCGAAGCGGCCCACATTGGTGTTGAACGGCCCGGCCAGGCCGCGATCCGCGGTGACCACGACCAGGAGGTGGACATTGTCCGCCCCGGTGCCCACCAGCATGCGCGGCGCGTCGGGGCTGCTCGCCACCGAGGCGCCGAGCGACGCCAGCATGCGCTCCATCCGCTCCGCGTAGGGGCGGGCGGCCTCCGCTTGGCTCTGCGCGCGGCGGAGCTTGGCGGCGGCCACCATCTTCATGGCCTGCGTGATCTTCCGCGTGGACTTCACGCTGTTGATCCGCGAACGCAGGCTCTTCAGGCTGGGCATCGGGCGACCCCGTTCAGAGCGTCAGGCGAAGGACTTGGCGAAGCTGTCCAGGAAGGCGACGAGCTTGGTCTCAGTCTCCTTCTTGATCTCGCGGTCCGTGCGGATGCTGTTCAGAATGTCCGGCGCCGCCGACTTCAGCTCGCCGAGCAGACGGCTCTCGAACTCGCCCACCTTGTTGACGGGCAGCTTGTCGAGGTAGCCGCGCGTGCCGGCGAAGATCGCCACCACCTGCTCCTCCACCGGAACCGGCTTGAACTGGGGCTGCTTCAGCAGCTCCGTCAGGCGGGCGCCGCGGGCCAGCAGCGCCTGGGTCGAGGCGTCGAGGTCCGAGGAGAACTGCGCGAAGGCCGCCATCTCGCGATACTGCGCGAGTTCCAGCTTGATGCGGCCGGCCACCTGCTTCATCGCCTTGATCTGCGCCGCCGAGCCCACGCGAGACACGGAGAGGCCGACGTTCACGGCGGGGCGGATGCCCTTGAAGAACAGCTCCGTCTCCAGGAAGATCTGGCCGTCCGTGATGGAGATGACGTTGGTCGGGATGTAGGCCGACACGTCGCCCGCCTGCGTCTCGATCACCGGCAGCGCCGTCAGCGAGCCCGCGCCGAAATCGTCGTTCATCTTCGCCGCGCGCTCGAGCAGGCGGGAGTGCAGATAGAACACGTCGCCCGGATAGGCCTCGCGGCCCGGCGGACGGCGCAGCAGCAGCGACATCTGGCGGTAGGAGACGGCCTGCTTGGACAGATCGTCATAGAAGATGACCGCGTGCATGCCGTTGTCGCGGAAGTACTCACCCATGGCGCAGCCCGTGTAGGGGGCCAGGAACTGCATCGGCGCCGGGTCGGAGGCCGTGGCGGCGACGATGATCGAGTACTCGAGCGCGCCGCTCTCCTCCAGCTGCTTCACCAGCTGCGCGACGGTGGAGCGCTTCTGCCCGACCGCGACATAGATGCAGTAGAGCTTCTTCGACTCGTCGCCGGAGGCGTTGACGCCCTTCTGGTTGATGATCGTATCCACGATCACCGCCGTCTTGCCGGTCTGGCGGTCGCCGATGATCAGCTCGCGCTGGCCGCGGCCGATGGGGATCAGGGCGTCGATCGCCTTGATGCCCGTCTGCATCGGCTCATGCACGGACTTGCGGGGGATGATGCCCGGCGCCTTCAGCTCGGCGCGGCGGCGCGTCACGTCCACCAGCGGGCCCTTGCCGTCGATCGGGTTGCCCAGACCGTCCACCACGCGGCCCAGCAGGCCCTTGCCCACCGGCACGTCCACGATGGCGCCGGTGCGCGACACGGTGTCGCCCTCGCGGACGTTCTTGTCGTCGCCGAAGATCACGATGCCGACATTGTCGGTCTCGAGGTTCAGCGCCATGCCCTTGATGCCGGCGGAGGGGAACTCCACCAGCTCGCCGGCCATCACGTTCTGCAGCCCGTACACGCGCGCGATGCCGTCGCCCACGGTCAGCACAGTGCCGACCTCGGCCACATTGGCCTCCGCGTCGAAGCTCGCGATCTGCTGCTTCAGGATCTCCGAAATCTCAGCCGGACGGATTTCCATCTCAGGCGGCCCCCTTCATGGCATACTGCAGGCGCTGCAGCTTGGACTTGATCGAGTTGTCGTAGAGGCGCGAGCCGATCCGCACGATCAGCCCGCCCATGATGGAGCGGTCCACCGTCTCGGAGAGCTGGACGCCGGAAAAGCCGCTCTCGGTCAGGCGCGCCACGATCTGGGCACGCTGCGTGTCGTTGAGCGGGAAGGCGCTGGTGACATGCGCGACCTGCTGCCCGCGCCGCTCGGCCAGCTTGGCACCGAAGGCGGCGGCCACGGCCGGAAGCTCCGCGAGGCGGCGATTGTTGATCAGCACGCCGAGCAGGTTGCGGACCTCCTTGCCCACCCCGGCCTTGTCGGCCAGGGCGAAGGCGGCACCCTGCTGCTGCTTAGCGGACAGGCGCGGATCGGCGAGGAAGGCGCGGAAGCCCGCATCCCCGCTGGCGATGCGGGCGAAGCCTTGGATGTCGGCCGCAATGCGGTCGAGCGCGCCCGGATCCTGGGCGCGCAGTTCATCCGCGTGGGCCAGGAGGGCCAGCGCGTAACGCTCCGCGACGCTGCCGACGGCGGGCGTGTCTTGGGAAATGGTCTCGGCCACCTGGCGGTCCCGGTCCTGTTCCTGGAAGGCCTTCAGGGACGACCCCCGAAAGGCGCGGGCGCTCTAACACAGGGCTTGCAGGACGGCAACCAAGCGTGAACCGTCTATTTCTTCTTGGTGAGGGCGCTCAGCACGTTACGGCCCGTCCGAAAGGCCCGCCCCGCCTCGGCAAGGGGCGAGAAGCGGGCATCCTCCGCCCGCAGCCGCGCCTCCCGCGCCCGGCGGGCGGCAGGCTTCGCGGCCTTGAGCGCCGCCGCCAGCGCCTCCAGCCCCCAGGGTGTCCCGCCGGGTGGGAAGGCGACGGGATGGACATCGGCCACGTCCAGCGCCTCCGCCACCGCCGCCCGCGCCTTGTCCACGGTGGCGCGCTTGGCGGGATGGTCCTCGGGCGGCCATTGGGTGGGCGGCGGGAGGAGATCGGCCCCGGTCATGGCGACGAGGATGGGCGGCGGTGCCAGCCCGGCTTCCTTCCGCAGCGCCTCCAGCAGGGCCAGATCCTCCGCCCGGTCCGGCCGCATGGCAGGGGAGACGAGCAGCACGGCATCCGCCCCGCGCCAGGCACCACGTTCCAGCAAGGCGAAGCCTGCCTCCCGGGCCAGCGCCTCCAGCGCCTCGGCCATGGTGGTGACGCCCGCCCCGGGCCGCCCGGTGATGGAAAGGCGCAGCGGCGCCGCCTCCGGCACCGGCTCGGTCAAGGCATTGATCTCCGCCTCCGTCATGCGGAGCCGGCCGGAGTACAGGGCGATGGCGGCATCCCCCGCCTCGCGGATTAGGAAGCGATGCGCCTCCCGCCCCGCCGTGTCGGTGAGGAGACCGAAGGTGGATACGTCGGCGACGCGCGCCGCCTCCCGGAACACGGCAGAGGCAGGGTTGCGGGCGAAGCGGGACACGCGCCACAGCGCGTCCGCGGCCTCGTAGAGCCGGGTCAGCGTGCCACCATGCCGGTCCCAGAACTCGGCGCCGGAGACCAGCCGCTCCAGCTTGGTGCGGTGCAGCAGGGGAAAGTCGCGGATCAGCCCACGCAGCCGATTGCTCAGCCGCTCCATGAGAAGCAGCAGCTCGGGCGGGGTGGTCTGCAAGGTGGGGCGCTTGGCGGTGGGGTGGTAATGGGCAGCCACCGCCTCCACCGTCTCCCGCAGCGTCCGCTCCACCGCCTCCCGGTCGGTCAGGTCGAGGGGTCCGGCTGCGGCGGCGCGGCGGTTCACCAGCTCCCGCGCCGCGATGTCCTCCACCGTGTCCTCCGTGGGGTCGAAGCCCCGCCGCGTGGCCGCGGCCTCCGTGACGCGGGCGATGGCGCGGCGGCGCACGGCGACGCGCAGCGGCCAAGCCGCCAGGGCGAAAAGTGCGGCGCCGATCGCCCACCAGACCACACGCCCCGCCTCCCACAGCCAGAGCCCGCCCAGCACCATCAGCGACAGCCAGGGCGCGGCGAGGCAGAAGCCGAGCAGGGCCTCGCGCCAATAGCGGCGCAGGTAGCGGCGCAGCCCGACCCTCATCGTGCCCAGGCGTCGCGCAGCGTCGCCGCGAAGACCTCCCGCAACTCGCGGGCCGAGGCGGCCTGGCCCAGGCGGCGGCGGGACAGATAGGCGATGGCGGCCTCGCCCAGTGCGGTGGTGAGGGCGGCGGCGGCGGCGGCATTGGCGGCCCCGGCCAGCACCGTACCGACGCCCGGGATCAGCTTGAAGATCTCGGCCAGACCGTAGCGCAGCCCCACCCCCAGCAACGACCCGGTGCCGAGCGAGCCGATGAACTCCGCCCA
Source organism: Sabulicella rubraurantiaca (assembly GCF_017355885.1). Taxonomy (GTDB): domain Bacteria; phylum Pseudomonadota; class Alphaproteobacteria; order Acetobacterales; family Acetobacteraceae; genus Roseococcus; species Roseococcus rubraurantiacus. Next base: position 306,000 of record NZ_JAFEUU010000006.1, on the reverse strand, counting down.
GTCGCGTCGGGTCCAGGCTACGCCGAAGCGCTCGGCCAGGGCGCGCAGCATCAGAGCCTGCAGCGTGGCGAGGCCGCCCAGCCCGGCGAGCGGCACCGGCACCGCCCCTGCCCCGCCCGCCAGCGCCGCATAGGCATAGACGGTGCGCCGGGCCTGCCGGACCAGCCGGTCCTGGCCCTCATCCGTGTCGATCCGACGCAGCGCCACCGCCACCTCGGCGGAGGCGGTTTCTAAGGCCTCGCGCAGCGCCTCCACGCGATACAGGCGCGGGGAAAGGCCCATTTCCTCCTCGGTGAAGTCGAGCGGGACGCAGCGCGCGCCCAGACCGTCGAACAGGCGCCGCTGGGTCTCCAGCGCCCGGCGTAGCGCCTCGGGCGCTTCCGCCTCGTCCCATGTTTCGGCATGGGTGGCGCCGGGCGGGTAGAGGCGATGGAGGCCGGTCTGCGCCACCACCAGCGGCCATTCGGGATGGCGGCGCCGCGCCTCGCGCACCACGCGCAGCACCGCGCCCTGGTCGGGGTCGGAGGCCTGCATCACCGCGAGCAGCAGATGGGCCTGCGACTCGCAGAAGGCGATGTCCTCGGCGGGGTCGTAGCGCGCCTCGCCCAGGCCGCGCGTGTCGAGGAAGCGCACCACCGGCGCCTCGGGCGGCACGTCGTAGAGGCGGGATTCCCGGGTGCAGGGAGCGAAGCCCTGGCCGATCTCGGCGCGGCTGTCGCCGGTCAGGGCGGCGACGATGGCGGTCTTGCCGGCCTGTGTCTTGCCCAGCATCCAGATGACGGGCGCCGCCGCCTCGGCTGCCTGTCGCGCCCGGTCCTCGACCCGGCGGGCGAGAAGCACGTCCTCGACCTCACGCCACAGCCTGTTGAGACGATCCCACATGGGCGGAAAAGGTGCGCAGCCCCGCCCCGGGTTGCAAGGCAGGCGTCAGCGCCGCTCGGTGCGGCCGGTGAATCGCCCCTGGGCATCGTAGTGCTGCGTCTCGCCATTGCGGGTTTCCGAGCGGCCCTGGAACCTCCCCTGCGCATCGTAGTGACGGGTCTCACCGCCGCGCGTTTCGCTGCGCCCCTCGAAGCGACCTTGCGCGTCGTAAAGCCGCGTCGCGTCGCCACGCGTCTCGGCCCTGCCCTGGAACCGGCCTTCCCGGTCATAGTCCCGCCGCTCGCCGTCACGGAACTCGGAGCGGCCGGTGAAACGGCCCTGCGCGTCATAAGCGCGGCTGTTCTGCCCGCGATCCTCGGCGCGGCCCCCAAAGCGCCCCTGCGCGTCGTATTCACGCCGGGTCTGCGCCGGGGCTTCGGGGATGGAAAGCAGCAGGGCTGCGAGAAAGGCGGGCCACATGGGAAGGATGCGACCCTCCCAGGGTGGCGGTTTCAGGGCAGCAATCGGGCAATCGTCACCACACGCTCCGTCCGGTCCTCCAGTTCCAGGGAGGTCGGGACGCGGTGGGTAGAGAGCGCTTCGAGCCTCTCGCGCGGCAGGTAGGCGCGGCCGGGGTCGGCGAGACGCACCTCCGCACCTGCCCCGGCCATGGCGCGCAGCCAGGGCAGGATATGCGCAGACATCGGCGCCTCGTAGCAGACATCGCCGGCCAGGATGATGTCCCAGCGCCGCGGGCTGCCCACCACGTCACCCTCCGGCGTGCCGAGTGCCACGCCGTTCAGCGTCGCGTTCAGCCGGCAGGCTTCCAGCGCCAGCGCGTCGATCTCCGCGCATTCCACCTCGGCGCCGCGCAGGGCCGCCGCGATTCCGGCGATGCCGCAGCCGGCGGCGAAGTCCAGCACGCGCATCCCCTGGAGGTCCGGCCCATCGAGCACGGAGCGCGCCAGGGCCTGCCCGCCCGGCCAAGCGAAGGCCCAGAAAGGCGGCTCGATGCCGTTCTCGCGCAGGAAATCCTCCGTCGCGCGCCAGATCGGCGTGATTTCCGTGGCGAGGTGCAGGGCGATCTCGGGCACCAGGGGCGCGCGGGCGATGGTGGTATGCGCCGCGATGAAGCCCCCCGCGTTCACCACCGGCCGATCAGCAGGGCCAGGGCGACCAGCAGCCCGACCTCGCGGTTCTGCTTGAACAGGACGAGGCAGAGCGCCGGGTCGTGGATGTCCAGCGCCCGCGTCTGCCGCCACAGCAAGGCAGCGGCGGGCAGCAGCGCCAGGACGAAGATCGGGGACAGCCCCGCCACCCATCCGGCCAGCAGCAGCAGCGCGAGCGTCGCGCCGTAGCAGGCCAGGAGGAAGGGCCGCGTCCGCTCTCCGAAGCGCAGCGCCGTGGAGCGGATGCCGACCAGCGCATCATCCTCGCGGTCCTGATGGGCGTAGATCGTGTCGTAGCCGAGGATCCAGGCGATGCTCGCGGCGTAGAGCAGCCACCCTGCCGGGGTGATGGTCTCCACCGAGGCCGCGGTCCCGAGAAGCGCGCCCCAGCCGAAGGTGAGGCCCAGCACGAATTGCGGATAATCCGTCACCCGCTTCGCCAGCGGGTAGAGCACCACCGGCACCAGCGACACGACGCCGACAATCCAGGCGAAGCGCGGCAGCGTGAGCAGGATGAAAAGGCCAACGACGCAGAGCCCCGCCAGGAACCAGAGCGCCTGCATCGGCGAGACCAGCCCCGCCGCCAGGGGCCGGCCGCGCGTGCGCTCGACCTGCCTGTCGATGTCGCGGTCCCAGAGGTCATTCACCACGCAGCCCGCGCCGCGCATCACGAAGGCGCCCACGAAGAACAGCGAAGTGAGCCACAGCCCCTGCCACCCGTCCCGCGCATGCAGCGCGATGGCCCAGAGCCCGGGCAGGAAGAGCAGCCAGGCGCCGATCGGCCGGTCGGCCCGCATCAACAGGGCATAGGGGCGCCAGGATTCCGGCAGCCGCGCCACCCAGCCCTCGCGACGGATGTCGGTGTAGCCTTGCACCGGGCCATGCAGCACGGCAGATGGGCGCATGTCCATCCCGCGCCTCCACGTGGAATCGGCCCTTCGCGAGGGGGCGGAGATCGCCCTCACCCCGGCCCAGGCGCATCACCTCGGCACGGTGCTGCGCCGCGCCGCCGGGGCGGAGCTTCGGGTCTTCAACCCCGGCGATGGCGAGTTCGCGGCGACGCTCACGGCGCTGCGCAAGGATCGCGGCGCCATCGCCCTCGGAGCCCAGCTTCGCGCGCCGGAGGCGGCGGAGGCGAAGCTGCGCCTCGTGCTGGCCGCGCTGAAGCGCGAGGCGATGGACTGGGCAGTGGAAAAGGCGACGGAGCTGGGCGCGACGCGCATCACCCCGGTTCTGACACGCCGCTGCGTCGCCACCCACAGCAACACCGAGCGCCTCTCCGCCATCGCCCGCGCCGCGGCGGAGCAGTGCGAGCGCCTTTCCGTTCCCGCCGTGGACGAGGCCCGACCGCTGCACGCCGTGCTCGATTCCTGGGAGGGCGGGCGGCTGCTCGTCGCCGCCGAGCGGCGCGAGGCCCCGCCCCTCGGGACGCTGCTGCCCGCCGAGGCGCTGCTGGTGGGGCCGGAAGGGGGGTTCGAACGGGGCGAACTTGACGACCTCGCCCGGCGACCCTTTGTTACGCTGGCCTCGCTCGGCCCCCGCATCCTGCGCGCGGAGACGGCGGCGGTGGCCGGCCTGGGCGCCCTCGCCTTTGCGCGGGATGCCGGCGGCCGCCTTCCTGAGACGAAAGCGAGCGAATGAGCAATCCCGGCCAGGCCGACCCGACGCCGTTCACCTCCGCGCGGCAGTTGGCCGAGTGGTTCGCCTCCGGCGCCAAGCCGCGCGAGGCCTGGCGCATCGGCACGGAGCACGAGAAGATCGGCTTCCGCCGCGACGACCTCTCGCCCCCCGACTACGCGACGCGCGGCATCGGCGCGATGCTGGAGGGGATCGGCAAGCTCGGCTGGGAGCCCATCACCGACAACAACAACGTCATCGGCCTGTCGCGCGGCACCGAATCGGTGAGCCTGGAGCCGGGAGGGCAGTTCGAGCTCTCCGGCGCGCCGCTCGAGACGCTGCATGAGACCCGCCTGGAACTCGCGGCGCATCTGCGCGACGTGCATGCCGTGGCGCAGCCCCTCGGCCTCGGCTTCGCCGGGATGGGCTTCCACCCCGTCGCCATGCGCGAGGCGATGCCCTGGATGCCCAAGAGCCGCTACGCGATCATGCGGCGCTACATGCCGACCAAGGGCTCCTTCGGCCTCGACATGATGCTGCGCACCGCGACGGTGCAGGTGAACCTGGATTTCGGCTCCGAGGCCGACATGGCGGAGAAGCTGCGGGTCTCGCTGGCGCTGCAGCCGCTTGCCACCGCGCTCTTCGCCGCCTCGCCCTTCCTGGAGGGCAAGCCTTCGGGCTTCCTGTCGCTGCGTGGGCGCGTCTGGACCGACACCGACCCGGACCGCACCGGTATTCCCGATTGCGTCTTCGAGGAGGGGTTCGGCTTCGAGCGCTTCGCCGAATACGTCCTCGACGTGCCGATGTATTTCGTGGCGCGCGAGGGCAAGCTGTGGGACGTGGCCGGCGCCTCCTTCCGCGACCTGATGGCGGGCAAGATCCCCGGGCTGCGCGCGACCATGGGCGATGCCTGCGACCACGTCACCACCGTCTTCACCGATGTGCGGCTGAAGAAGTTCCTGGAGATGCGCGGCAGCGATTCCGGCTCCGCCCCCATGCTGCTGGCCAAGCCCGCCTTCTGGGTCGGGCTGCTCTACGACGACGCGGCGCAGAAGGCGGCGGCCTCGCTGGTGCGCCCCTGGAGCGTGGAGCAGATCCGCGAGCTTCGCGCGGCCGTCCCGGCGAAGGCGCTGCACGCCGAGATCGCCGGGCGGTCGCTCCAGGACGTGGCGCGCGACGCGCTGGCGATCAGCGAGTCGGGGCTGAAGTCGCGCGGCCTGGGCGAGGAAGCCTATCTCGCCCCGCTGCACGAGATCGTGGCGAGCGGGCAGACGCAGGCGGAGCGGATGCTGGCGCTGTTCGATGGCGCCTGGCGCGGCGATGCCGGCCAGGCGCTGCGCTTCATGGAAGTGTAGCACCCACGCGGCCCATCGGTCCGAACCCGCCCCAACACCCGTCGCCGCGATGGCTGGCGGCGCGCACCGTGCCGCCCGTAACCTCGAAGGTGACCTCGCAGTGCGTGCGGCGCACCGCATCCACGGGGAAGCGCCACAGATAGGGGCCGGCAGGGACGAGTTCGTCGCGCGTCGTCTCGTAGGTGGCGAAGCGGCGTCCCTGCACCTCCGCCGTGCGCTGCGGCACGCCCAGCCGTGCCACCATCTCCGCCTCCGGCAGGCCGATCATCCCGGCGAGGGTGTCCTGGAAGGACGGTCCCGCGCAGCCGGCGAGGAGGAGCAGGGCGAGGAGGGGGCGTCGCATGGCCCCTCTTCAACGCCCTGCCGGTTGCCGGGGCTTCAGCTCAGCCGGATGCCCAGCGCGTCGATCAGCTCCTTCTCCTCCGCCATGGTCTGGCGGACGAAGGCGACGTAGTCGGCCGGATCCTTGTGGTCCGGGATCATGTCGTAACGATCCAGCACGGCGACATGGGTGGGGTCGAAGATCGCCTCGCGGAAGGCGTCGTGCAACCGGCGCACCACGTTCGGGTCCATGCCCTTCGGGCCCGCGAGGCCATAGGGGCTGATGGAGGCGATGTTGATCCCCTGCTCCTTCAGCGTGGGGATGTTGGGGAAGCGCTTGGCGCGGGTGTTGCCCCAGGTCGCCAGCACGCGCACCCGGCCTTCCTCGGCCATCGGGCTCCAGCCCGAGCTGTCGGCCAGCACCTGCGTCTGCTTGCCCAGCAGGCTCTGGATGTTCTCGGCGAAGCCGCGGAAGGGCACGTGCGTCCACTCGATGCGCTGGTTGCGCGCGATCTGCTCCATGGTCAGGTGCAGCGAGGTGCCGACGCCCGGCGTGCCGTAGTTCAGCTGGCCTGGGTTGGCCCGCGCGTGCTCCACCAGCTGCGTCATGGTCTGCCAGGGCGATTCGGGATGCACGACCGTGCCGAACAGGTAGCCCGTGACGTGGACGACATAGGTGAAGTCGTTCAGCGGGTCGAAGAGCGCGCGCGAGTTCATCAGCGGCTGGCGGAACACGCTGATCGGCATCTGCGACAGGGTGTAGCCGTCGGGCTGCGCGGTCAGCAGCGCCTGCGCGCCCAGCACGCCGCCGGCGCCCGAGCGGTTCTCCACCACGATGGGCTGGCCGAGACGGCGCGAGGCCTGCTCGCACAGGGCGCGCATCTGCACGTCGGTGGTGCCGCCCGGCGCCCAGGGCACCAGCATGCGGATGGGGCGGGAGGGAAAGGTCTGCGCATAGGCGGGCGCGGCCAGTGCGGCGAAAGGCAAGGACAGCGCGGCGCGGCGGCGAAGCGGGATCACGGCATTTCCTCGTTGAAGCATGGTTGCGGCTCCTATCGCGCTGGTGCGGCGTCGCGGCAAGCCCGGAAGCCGCCTTGCCACCGCCGGCACGTGACGGCAGGGAAGAAGGATGCGACGCCGCGCCCTCCTCGCCCTGCCTGCCTTCCTTTCACAACCCGCCCGCGCCCAGTCCGGCTTCCTCCCGACGGAGGAAGGAGTCGCGCTGCTGCGTGGGGGCGGGCTGAATCTCTACCTGCGTCACGCCATCACCGACCGCAGCCAATCCGACACCGGGCGGCGCGGGGACCGCTCCGGGCAGCGCAACCTGAGTGCGGAAGGCCGCGCCCAGGCCGCCGCGCTGGGCGCGGCCTTCCGCCGCCACCGCATCCCGGTGACGGAGGTGCTGTCTAGCGAGGTGTTCCGCGCCCGCGACACGGCGGAGCTCGCCTTCGGCGCGGCGCGTGTCATCCCGGCCCTGATCGCCGACGACTACACGCCGGGCGATGCGCGCGCCGACGCAGCAGAGGTTTCGCGCCTGCTCAGCCAGACGGTCCCGGGCGGCAACCGCGTGCTGGTGGGGCATATCGTTCCGATGGGGATGATCCTTGGCCGCTCCCTGTCGCAGGCGGAATTCCCTGAGGGCGCCATGGGGCTGTTCCGGCCTTCCGGCACGGATTGGCGCTTCCTGGGCTTCCTCGCCGCCCAGCAGCTGATCGGAAGCTGAGCGGCCGCCGGGCCGCCTCCGCGCCGCGCTACCAGCCGAGGGAGAAGCTGTATTTCAGCCCGATCCGCAGCCGCAGCCGCGGCGAGTCCCGGTTCAGCCCGGTTCCGGCCAGGAAAGCGAGGTCGAGCCCTTCGCTGAGTCGGCGGGAGAACCCGGCCTCCACCAGATGGAGGTCGCGTTGCCCGCGCTCCCCCGTCTCGTGCAGCATGGTCGCGACCAGCAGCGTGTCGCGGTTCAGCACGTGGCTCACCGCCGCGCCCAGCCTGTGCCCGTGCCGCCGCTCATTGCCCGCCGGATCGGGCCGCGCCACCCAGCCGGCATTGAGGTGCAGACCCCAATTCCCCGGCCCGCGCCCTGTGACATGGCTGGTGATGACCGAAAGCTCGGTCTCCGTGCCGGGGCGGCTGGTGAGCGGGGCCGAAACCTGGCCCAGGATCGCCACCGCCGGGCGCCAGCCTTGCTGCTCCAGCGCCCGCCAGCGGAAGCCGGGCGTGATCGTCGTCTGGTCGCGGTCGTCGCGGAAGCTGTGGCTGGCGTCGAGCCGGAACTCGAACCCCTCGGCGACGCCCAGGCGCAGGCTGGGCAGCACCTCATGCGCGCGCGTGCTGGGCACGCGGGCATAGCCGTAGAAGCCCTGCAGCGCCATGCGGCCCCGCTCCTGCGGATAGGCCGAGCGGACGGAGAAGGGCGTGTCCGCGGTGGGGCGCAGCCCGTCCTCCTGTGCCAGGGCGGGCGCCATCGGCATCAGCAGGGCAAGCAGCGTGACGTGGGGAAGGAAGCGCCTCATTCGGCCGGTCGGGCCCGCCCGCTTCGCATGTACCGGCGCTCGGGCCGGTAGCCATCATTCGTCAGCCAGGACCAGAACCGCCGCAAGAAGCGCATCGCAACCTCCTTCGCTAGGGGCGCTGTGAGGGGGTGGCGGGAGTGCTCCTGCCAATCGAGGGAACGCCCGATTGCGCCGAACGTGTCGGCGCGGCCACGAAACGGGAAGGACGCGTGGCCCTTCAGCCACGCCCCGCCAGGGCGACGCGAAAGAAGCTGCCTGTTCTCGGCTGCCGGCCTTGCTGTGCAGCCTAGGCGGGGCCGAGCAGCCAGTTCGCCTGGTCGCGGATCTCCGCCAGCATCCGCAGCATCAGCGCCTTCCGCTTCCGCTGGATCTCCTCGCGCGGCGGGATGGGGGTGATGGCGCGCTCCAGCACAGCGAGAAATTCCACCCCGCCGGGCTCGTGCGTGTCCTTGATGCGCCAGGGGCTCAGCCCCATCGCGCGCAATTCCAGCACCGCCAGGGCGAAGCTCGCAGGGGTGAAGGTCCAGGCGTGGACGTCGTGATACGCGCCCTCCGCCTCGCTGTAGCCGGCGCAGAGCGCATGGACCTCGAAGGGGGCGGAGATCAGCTCGAAGGGCACGGCCTCGCCCTTCAGCCAGGGCTTCGCCTCGCCATCCGTGCGGCGCGACGAATAGGCGGTGCTGTCGAACACCGCGCCGATGCCGTGCTTGCGTCGGGGCGCGAGATGCGCGGCCAGCATCTGCCCGGTGGTGGAGACGGGACGCATGGCGTCGAAGCACAGGCGCTTGTCCGGCACGGCCAGGATCAGCCGCCCATCCGGCTTCAGCAGCCGGTCCGCCGAGAGCAGCAGCCCCACCGGGTCCAGCAGATGCTCGATGACGTGCGAGGCGATGATGGCATCGAAGGTGCCGTGGCTGTCTTGCGGGAAACGCTCGTGCAGCGGGCCGCCCTGCCACACCACGTCCACCTCCTCGATCGCCGCCGCGTTCTCGCGCGCATACTTCTCGCGCAGTTCCGGGGCCGGGGCGTGATCCACCACGATTGTCGGCCAGCCTTCCCGCTTGGGCGCGATGGGAGAGATGGAGGCGCCGATCTCGATGATGCGGGGCGGCGAGAGGCGGAGCCCATCGAGAAGGAAGGCGCGTCGGTCCATGATCTGCTCCGGGGGTGATCCCGCCATTTGGGGGCGCAGGGCGGCACTGGGCAACCCGGCCTGGAAGGGGGGCGTTCCGCGGCCATTGCCGAGGAACGCCATGCACCACATCCGCGCAGGCCAGGGCCCGCGGCTTCTCCTGCTGCACGGGCTGGGAAGCAACCACCGGACATGGGCGCCAGTGCAGGCCCGGCTGGCCAAGGATTTCGAACTCGTGATCCCCGATCTGCCGGGCTTCGGCCGGACCCCGCCGCCGGAAGCCGGGATGTCGCTCCCCGCGCTGGTGGATGCCGTGCTGCGCTTCATGGAGCAGGAAGGGCTGCGCGGTGCGCCCGTGGCCGGAATCTCCATGGGCGGGCAGATCGCGCTGGACATGCTGCGCCGGGGCGCCACGGGACCGGTCGTGGCGCTGGCGCCCGGCGGGTTCTGGATGGGGTGGGAGCGCGGCTGGATCGCCGGCAACCTGTCCGCCGGGCTGGCCAATCTGCGGCTGGTGCGCCCGCTCCTGCCGGCCATCGCTGCCCTGCCGGCGACGCGTGCCCTGCTCTTCGCGCAATTCTGTGCCCGGCCCTGGGCCGTGCCCGCCGATGTCGCGCTGGACGAGGCCCGGAGCGAGGCGACCTCGCCGGGCACCGACCCGCTGCTGCGCGAGACGCTGGTGGGGCCGATGCAGAAAGGTCTCGCCCCCGGCCAGGCCCTGCCTGCGCCGCTCACCATCCTCTGGGGCCGGGAGGACCGAGTGATGCTGCCGCGCCAGGCAGAGCGCGCCCAGGCCGCCTTTCCCGGCGCGCGGCTGCGCTGGGTGGCGCAAGCCGGCCACTACATCCACTGGGACCAGCCGGAGGAGGTCGCTGAAATTATCCGCGAGACTTGCGGCCCGGCCGCGCGCCGCGCCCTCCTGCCCGCCGCCTGACCTTTCGTCGCGTCAGCCCTCGAACGGGGCGCGGGGCGCCTGGATCATCGCGAGGAACTCGCGCCGCGTGCTGTCATTGTCGCGGAAGGCGCCCAGCATCCGGCTGGTGACCATGGACACGCCCGGCATGTGCACCCCGCGCGTCGTCATGCACTGGTGCGACGCCTCCAGCACCACGGCGACGCCCAGCGGCTTCAGCACATCCTCGATCGTATTGGCGATCTGCGCCGTCAGCTTCTCCTGGATCTGCAGGCGCTTCGCATAGATCTCGATCACCCGCGCCAGCTTGGAGATGCCGACCACGCGGCCGCGCGGCAGGTAGGCAACGTGGGCGCGGCCGATGATGGGCACCATGTGGTGCTCGCAATAGCTTTCCAGCCGGATGTCGCGCAGCACGACCATCTCGTCGTAGCCCTCCGTCTCCTCGAAGGAGCGGGCGAGCAGTTCCACCGGATCCACGTCATAGCCGGCGAAGAATTCCTCGTAGGAGCGGACGACGCGGGCAGGGGTTTCGCGCAGCCCCTCGCGGTCCGGGTCGTCCCCGGCCCAGAGCAGCAGGGTCCGCACCGCGCGTTCCGCTTCCTCGCGGCTCGGGCGTTCGGAGCTGGACTCGGTCATGGCGTCGTCGTGTTCCTTGTCTGCGGAACCATCCGGCCCCGGTCCGCACCCAGATTGGGGGGCTTGGGGCATGGTGCAAGCGCCGTTTTCATCGCCAGCGCCGGTGCATCCAGAGCCACTGCCCTGGATGCTCGCGAATCCAGCCCTCGATGATGCGGTTCACCAGCGCCGTCGTCGCCTCCACATCCACCTTGCCTCCCGCGTCGCGCGGCAGGTCCAGCGCCTCGGTCAGTTCCAGGCGAAAGCGGTTGCCGGGCAGGCGGATGGCGCGAAGCCCATGCACCGGCGCCTCGAAGCGCCGTGCCAGCCGCGCCAGGAAGGGGTTGGAAGCGGCGGGGACACCGAAGAAGGGCACGCGCGGCCCGCGTCCGAAGCGCTGGTCCACCAGCATGCCCAGCGTCAGCCCCTGGTCCAGCGCCTCGGCCATGCGGATCGGCGCAGCGAGGCCGGCGGGGATCAGCTGCCCCATGATGGGCGCTCGCAGGGCAATGATGTCGGCGGCGACATGACGGTTGTTGGGCGTGCGGTAGAGGATGGCGGCGGGCTGGCCCATGCGGTGCGCCGCGACCGCCGGCAATTCCCAGTTCGCGAGATGCGCTGCGAAGACCAAGGCCGGCCTGCCGCTCGCCTTCAGCGCGGCGAAGCGGGCGAAGGTCGCCTCATCCGCCTCCACGCGTCCGCCCTCCACGTCGAACAGCGCGGCGAGGTGAACGTATTCGCAGGTGGTGCGGCCCAGGTTTTCCCAGGCCTCGCGTGCGATCGCCGCCCGCTCCGCCTCGCTGCGCTCCGGGAAGGCGAGGCGGAGATTCTCCATCGCGTGGCGGTGGTTGCGGGTGAGGGGGCCGATGCGCGGCGTCACGAAGCCGCCCAGCGCCGAGGCATGATCCGGCCCCAGCGCGCGCAGCGCGGCGAAGGCCAGCCGGATTAGCCAGGCCAGCAGGCGTTCCGCGAAATCCCTCACAGCGTGACGATGATCTTGCCGAAGACGTTGCGCGACTCGAGCCGCGCCAGTCCTTCCCCGAAGCGCTCCAGCGGCAGCACCGTGTCCAGCACCGGGCGGATGCCCTCCGCCATCTTCGCCAGCCCCTCGCCCACGTTGCGGAGGTTGCAGCCAAAGGAACCAATGAGACGAAGCTGGCGCTGGAACAGCATCATCAGGTTGGTCTCGGCCGAGACGCCGGAGGTGGAGCCGCAGGTGACCAGCCGCCCACCCATGCGGAGCGACAGCAGCGAGCCCTGCCAGGTGGAGGCGCCCACGTGCTCGAACACCACGTCCACGCCGCGCTTGCCGGTGACGCGCCGCGCCACGCTCTCGAAGCGGTCTACATTGTAGTTCACCACGTGGTCGCAGCCGAGTTCGCGCGCCTTCCGCGCCTTCCACTCGTCTCCCACCGTGCCGATCACCGTGCAGCCAATGGCCTTGGCCATGCGCACGGCGGCGGTGCCGATGCCGCTGCCAGCCGCATGGACCAGCACCACCTCGCCGGGTTCCAGCCGCGCATTGTCGAACAGCATGTGCTGCACCGTGCCGAGGGTGATGCCGGCGCAGGCAGCGTCCTCGTCGGTCACGCCGTCGGGCACGGGCACGCAAAGCCGCGCCGGCAGGGTAACCAGGCCCTGGGCGAAGCCGTCCACATGGAAGCCGCGCACGCCGGACACGTTCTCGCAGAGGTTTTCCCGCCCCTCGCGGCAGGCGTGGCAGGTGCCGCAGACCATGCCGCCATAGGGGACGACGCGCTGGCCCGGGCGCAGTGCCGCGACGCCCTCGCCCACCGATTCCACCACCCCAACACCCTCGGCGCCGACGGAGATGGGCAGGGTGCGTTTCGCGAAGGCCATGCCGCGCCAGCCCCACACGTCGATGTGGTTCAGCGCCACCGCCCGCATGGCCAGCCGCACCTCGCCGGGCCCGGGGGCAGGCGGGGGCGGGGCATCGTCGCGGAGGCGGAGGTCGCGATCGGCGAAAAGCTGGAGGGCGCGCATGGCGGGGGCGATAGCAGGAAGCGCGCGGATCGGCACCCCGGGGCCATCTTGCGAATTATTCGCATTTGCACTCTAAGCGCGGCATGTCCGCTTCCGAATCGGAACAAGCCCAACACCTCGCCACCCTCGCACGACGAGGCCATGTCGAGGCGCAGCTTCTTTTCGGCCAAGCCCTGCTGGACGGGCATGGCGTCGCGCGCGATCCGCAGGCCGCCTTCCGCTGGTTCCTGGTCGCCGCGACCACCGGGGACCCGGCGGCCTTGAACATGCTGGGCCGGTGCCACGAGAATGGCTGGGGCACGGATGCCGACCCGGCTGTCGCCTTCCCCCTTTACCGCCGCGCCGCCGAGGCCGGGCTGGATTGGGGCCAGTACAACCTCGCCAACCTCCTCACCCGCGGCGCGGGGTGCGAGCGCGACATGGCGGAGGCGCTGCGCTGGTACCGCGCGGCCGCCGCCCAGGGGCATGCCAAGGCGATCAACCTCGTCGGCCGCTTCCTGGAGGAAGGGTGGGCGACGCCGCGCGATCCCGTCGCGGCGCGCGCGCATTACCGCCGCGCCGCCGAGGGCGGCGACTTCCGCGGCATGTGCAACCACGCCCAGGCGCTGCGCGACGAAGGCCGGCGGGCAGAGGCAGCGCATTGGTTCACCCGCGCCGCCGCCTCCGGCACGCCGGGCTTCCTCCGCTCCCTCGCCGCCGGGCTGCGCGAGGCACCGGAGGCTGAGTTGCGCGCCCTGGCCGTACAGGTCGAGGCGCGGCTGGACGCCGGGAGCGAGCAGACGCCGGAGCAGGACGCCCCCTTCTTGCGAATGATTCTCACTCGCGTTATCAACTGCGCAACCTTTCGCGCCTGACGAGGACCTGCTCGATGAGCCTTCGCCCCGAACTTCCTGCCCTGCAGCCGACGCTGGGCCTCGCCATGCTGGGGCTGGCGGCCGGGCCGGCTGCGCTGGCGCAGGGGGATTCGACCTCGCTGGCCCTGCCGGAACTGGACGTCTCCACCCAGGCCCCCTCGCCCTATCGCCGCGACGCGCAGCCCGTCGTCCGCCTGCCCACCACTGTCGCCGAGACGCCGCAGAGCATCACCGTCGTCCCGCGCGAGATCATGGATGAACGCGCCGCCTCCTCCGTCCGCGAGGCGCTGCGCAACGTCACTGGCATCTCGCTCTCCGCCGGCGAGGGCGGGTTCTCCGGCGACGCGCTTACGCTGCGCGGCTTCTCCGCGCGCGGCGACTTCTTCATCGATGGCGTGCGCGACCTCGGCCAGTATTCGCGCGACCCGTTCTTCATGGACTCGATCGAGGTGCTGAAGGGCCCCTCCTCCGTCGCCTTCGGGCGCGGCTCGACGGGCGGCATCATCAACCAGACCTCTCGCCTGCCGCGCGCCGGCAATTTCGGGGAGCTGAACCTCTCCGCCTATACGCCGGGCGGGTTCCGCGCGACGTCGGACGTGAACCTGCACGCGGGCAACGTCGCCGCGCGCGTGCAGATGATGGGGTCGCACATCAACGCCGCCGGCCGTGACCACGTCTACCAGTCGCGCTGGGGCGTCGCGCCCTCCGTCACCTGGGGTCTCGGCGGGCCGACCCAGGCCACGATCTCCTGGCTGCACCAGGAAGAGGAGAATGTCCCCGACCTGGGCATCCCCTTCATCAATGGGCGCCCGGCACCCGTGCGCCGCTCCACCTTCTACGGGCTGAACAACCAGGATCGCGAGAGGACGCAGACGGATGTCGTCACGCTGCGCCTGTCGCACCAGATCAATGACGCGGTGACGGTGCGCAACCTCACGCGCTACGGCGCCTGGTCGCGCTACCTGAACGCCACCGCGCCGCGCATCAACGCCACCACCACGACCGGCGCGGCCTTCAACGCCTTCACCACGCCGCTGGACCAGGTCCTGGTGCGGCGTGAGCCGCAGGTGCGGCGCGGTTACGACTCCCTGCTGCTGAACCAGACCGAGGTGGTGGCCCGCTTCCGCACCGGCTTCGTGCAGCACAACCTCCTCGCCGGGGTGGAGATCGCGCGCGAATCCTCCGAGGCGACGCGCTACGCCTTTGCCGCCGCCACCAATGGCCGCCCCAACGCGTCGCTGCTCGATCCCAATTTCTACGCGACCGCGCCGATCACCTACGGCATCGGCTCCGACGTGAAGACGGTCGCCAACACCTTCGCCGCCTATGCGGTGAACCAGATGAAGTTCGGCGAGATGTTCGAGCTGATGCTGGGCGGGCGCTGGGACCGGTTCGACGCGACCTACAACAACCGCTCCGCCACCAATCCGGCGCAGCGCCAGTTCTCCCGCCTGGACGAGGCCTTCTCCTGGCGGGCGGCGGCGATCTTCAAGCCCATCCCTTCAGTCCGCACCTACTTCTCCTACGGCACGTCCTTCAACCCGTCGGCAGAGAGCCTGACGCTGGCCGCCAACAACGCCGCCCTGCCGCCGGAGGAGAACGTCACCTACGAGCTAGGCGGCTCGTGGGAGGTGACGAGCGGGCTGCGCCTGTCCGGCTCGATCTTCCGCATCGAGAAGACCAACGCCCGCACCTCCGACCCCGCCGGCAACCTGACGACGCTGGACGGCACGGCGCGGGTGGACGGGTTCGAGATCCAGGCCGCGGGCCGTATCACGCCCAACTGGAACGTGCTGGCCGGCTTCACCCATCTGCGCTCGGAGATCACCCGTTCCCGCGTCCCGGCGGAGGTCGGCAAGGAGTTCACCAATGCCGCGCCCAACACGGCGAGCCTCTGGACCACCTATGACCTGCCGTACGGGTTCCAGATCGGCGGCGGCCTTTCCTTCGTGGATTACCGCTACGGCAACAACACCAACACGGTGCGCGTGCCTTCCTATATCCGCTACGACGCCGCCCTCGCCTGGGCACCGACGGAAGGGCCGCTGCGTGGGATCCGCATGCAGGTGAACGCGTTGAACCTCGCCAACGCGACCACCTACGACACGGTCTACACCGCCCACACCATCCCCGGCACGGGGAGGACCTTCGTCTTCACCCTCGGCGCGCGGTTCTGATGCTTCTGCAGATCCCCGATCTGCTCAGCCCCGAGCAGGTGGCACAGGCGCGGTCCGTCATGGACCGCGCCAATTGGGTGGATGGCCGCGCCACGGCCGGCCACCAATCCGCACAGGTCAAGAACAACGAGCAATTGCCCGAGAACTCCGCCGAGGCGCGGGCGCTGGGCGACATGATCCTGCAGGCGCTGGAGCGCAACCCGCTCTTCATCTCGGCCGTGTTGCCGGCGCGGGTCTTCCCGCCGCTCTTCAACCGCTACGGCGTGGGAATGGAATTCGGGGCCCATGTGGACAACGCGATCCGCGGCATCACCGGCACGGCGTCGCGCATCCGCACCGACGTGTCCTGCACCCTCTTCCTTGCCGCGCCGGAGGAATATGACGGCGGGGAACTCGTGGTGGAGGACACCTACGGCGAGCACCGGGTGAAGCTGCCCGCCGGACACGCGGTGATCTATCCCTCCACCAGCCTGCACAAGGTGGAGCCGGTAACGCGCGGCGCGCGCGTCGCCTCCTTCTTCTGGATCCAGAGCATGATCCGCGACGACGGGCAGCGCACGCTGCTCTTCGACCTCGACATGGCGATCCAGCGCATCCGCGGCGACCTGCCGCCCGGCCATCCGGGTCCGGTGCAGCTGACCGCCACCTACCACAACCTCCTGCGACGCTGGGCGGATTGCTGATGGAAATGCACCTTTCCCCCTGGGACATGGTCGTCCAGGCCGACCTCGTGGTGAAGGCGGTGATGGGCGGCCTCGTCCTCGCCTCCGTGCTGTGCTGGACCGTGGCGCTCGCCAAGTGGCTGGAGCTGTCGGGCTTCACGCGCCGCGCGCGGATGGACCTTGTGGCATTGCGCGCCTCCAAGGGGCTGGATGCCACGCTTTCCGGGCCCTGCGCCCCTCTGCTTGCCGCCGCGCGCGACGAGGTGATGACGGCCCCCGGCGGCCCCGAGGGCGTCAAGGAACGCACGGCGTGGCGCCTCCAGCGCATCATCGCCAACAATGCCCGCAGCCTGTCGCGCGGCACCGGCATGCTCGCCACCATCGGCTCCACCGCCCCCTTCGTGGGGCTGTTCGGCACGGTGTGGGGCATCATGAACAGCTTCATCGGCATCGCGCAGTCGCAGACCACCAACCTCGCCGTCGTCGCGCCGGGCATCGCCGAGGCGCTGCTCGCCACGGCCATCGGCCTCGTCGCCGCCATCCCGGCCGTGGTGCTCTACAACGCCTTCGCCCGCGCCATCGCCGGCCGCAAGGCGCTGATGGCCGATGCCGAGACGGAGGTGATGCGCCTGCTGTCGCGCACGCTGGATCAGGGTGGGCGTCCGGCCCGCCCGCTGCGCGTGGTGGCGGAGTAGCCTCATGGCCATGCAGCTGGGCGGCGAGGATGACGACCTCGCCGAGGCGCACGAGATCAACGTCACGCCCTTCATCGACGTGATGCTCGTGCTGCTCATCATCTTCATGGTGGCGGCGCCGCTGGCCACGGTGGACGTGCCGGTGAACCTGCCTTCCGCCGCCGCCGTGCCGCAGCCGCGCCCGGACAAGCCGGTCTTCCTGACGCTGCGCGCCGACCGCGCCCTGCATCTCGGTGAGGCGCCGGTGGAGCGCGAGGCGCTGGCCACCGCCCTGGAATCCGCCTTCGAGGGCGACCGCGAGGGCCGCGTCTTCGTCCGCGCCGACGGCACCGTCCCCTATTCCGAGGTGATGGAGGTGCTGAATCTGCTGCGCGGCGCCGGATGGACCCGCGTGGCCCTCGTGGGTCTGGAGCAGCGGTGAACGGGCGCTGGGCGGGCAGCTTCGTCCTGGTGCTGGCGCTGCATGGCGCGGCGCTGGCCGGCCTCGCGACCCTCTCCCCCACCGCGCCGGAACAGCCGGCGGCCGAACCCATCCTGCTGGACCTGGAGCCGCTGCCCGCCGAGGAGGAAGCCCTCAACCAGGCTGCCGCTGCACCGGAGCCCACCCCGGCCCTGCCGACGCCGGAGCCGCCTCCGCCAGAGCCACCACCGCCGGAGCCAGAACCCCCGCCGCCGGAGCCTGAGCCGTCTCCGCCGGAACCGCCCCCGCCCGAGCCCATCCCGGAGCCGGAGCCGCTTCTGCCCGAGCCGCCGCCCCCCGCGCCGGTCCCGGCCGAGCCGGTGCGCCCTCCGCCGCCGCCTCGTCCCAACCCGCCGCCGCGCCCCGCACCGCGTCCGCGCCCAGCCCCTGCGCCGGTCCCGGCGCCTGTCGCCGCGCCCGCTCCGGCACCGGTGCCAGCGCCCGCCGCGCCGCCCGGCCCGGTGGCAGCGCCCGCCGGCCGCCCGAACGCAGTGCCCAGCTGGCAGGGCGAGCTGATGGGCCGGCTGCAGCGCGCGCTGCGCTATCCGGAGACGTCGCGCTACCGGCGGGAACAGGGCGTCGCCCTGGTGACCTTCACCATGGACCGCTCGGGCCGGGTGCAGGGGACCCGCCTCGCCCGCTCCTCCGGCTCACCCGAGCTCGACAGCGAGGCGACGGCGGTGCCGCTGCGTGCCTCGCCGCTCCCCGCGCCGCCGCCCGAGCTTCCGGGCGACCCGCTCACCCTCACCGTGCCGATCCGTTTCCACCTGCGCTGACCGTCCCCTGGCGCGCGGCTTGCCTCATGCCGCGTTCCCCGCCCCGGCCCGCGCAAGACTTCCCCACCGCGCGGGCCGGGGATCACGGCGCCCGCTGGATGCGCCCCACGCGGTCCACCGTCAGCGCCTCGGGCCAGCCCCAGATCCGCTCGGCCGCCACCACCACCACGATGAGGATCGCGGCAGCCGCCATGGCGATGAGGTGCGGCCGCGAAGGCGGGCACCGCAGCCACCGCGCCATCTCGACCGTCAGGCGCAGCAGCGGATCCATTCAGCCTGCGAGGCAGGCCGCTTCCAGCGCGGCGAAGGCGCGGGCGCGGTGGGAGAAGCGTGACTTCTCCTCCTGCGTCATCTCGCCGAAGGAGCGCGTCTCGCCCTCCGGCACGAAGAGCGGGTCATAGCCGAAGCCGTTCCCGCCGCGCGGCGGGTCGATCCAGCGTCCTTCGCAGCGCCCCTCGAAGCTTTCCGTGTGCCCGTCCGGCCAAGCCAGGACCAACACGGCGACAAAGGCGCAGCGCCGTTCCTGCGAGCGATCCTCCGCGGCGATGCGGGCCATGGCGGAGGCGTAGTCGCGCGTGCCATCCGGGCGCTGCGCCCAGTCGGCGGTCCAGACGCCGGGCGCGCCGCCCAGGCCTTCGACCGCAAGCCCGCTATCATCCGCCAGGGCAGGCAAGCCGGTGGCGCGCGCGGCCGCCAGCGCCTTGATCGCCGCATTCTCCCGGAAGCTGTTGCCGGTTTCCGCTGGCTCAGGCAGGCCGAGTTCCCCCGCGGAAACGACCTCCAGCCCGTGCGGGGCGAGCAGGGCGGCAAATTCCCGCCGCTTGCCCACATTATGCGTCGCCAGCACCAGCCTGCCGGGGGCGAGGCACCTCATCCCCCTACGGCCTCGCGCTGCTTCGCCACCAGCGCGGCGACACCGTCCCGCGCCAGGTCCAGCATGGCCAGGAACTGCGCCTCGCTGAAGGGCGCACCCTCGGCCGTGGCCTGCACCTCCACCAGGTTGCCAGACCCGGTGAGCACGAAGTTGGCGTCGGCCTCGGCCGTGCTGTCCTCGGCATAGTCGAGGTCGAGGATCGCCTCGCCGTTCGCGACGCCACAGGACACGGCGGCGACGTGGTCGCGCAACGGGATGGCCGACATGATGTTGGTGCGCACACAATGCTGGAAGGCCAGGTGCAGCGCCACCCAGGCACCGGTGATCGCGGCGCAGCGCGTGCCGGCATCGGCGTTGATGACGTCGCAATCCAGGGTGATGGTCATCTCGCCCATCGCCTTGCGGTCGGTCACGGCGCGCAGCGAACGGCCGATCAGGCGCTGGATCTCCTGGGTGCGGCCGCTCTGCTTGCCGCGCGCCGCCTCGCGGTCGCCGCGCGTGTGGGTGGCGCGGGGCAGCATGCCGTATTCCGCCGTCACCCAGCCCAGGCCCTGGTTCCGCATGAAGGGCGGCACCCGCCCTTCGACGCTGGCGGCGCAGAGAACTTCGGTATTGCCGACGCGGATCAGGCAGGAGCCCTCGGCGTGCTTCGCGATGCCGGTTTCGATGGAAACGGGGCGGAGGACCTCGGGGGTGCGGCCGGAAGGGCGCATGCTATGATGACCTTCGTAATGGATGGGGCGCTTTAAACGGCAATGAGGCTGGCATGACCAGGGGTGGATCCGCACCGCAGGGCCTGGAGGACGAGACGCGCCACGAAGTGACCGTCGGCCTGCCGCCCGCCGCGGCCTTCCGCCTTTTCACCGATGGGTTCGGCCGGTGGTGGCCACCAGAGTATTCCTGGTCCGGGGACGGGCTGGTGCGGATCGGCATGGAGCCGGCCGAAGGCGGCGCCTGCTTCGAGATCGGCCCCCACGAGTTCCGCTGCGACTGGGGCCGCGTGACCGTGTGGGAGCCGCCGCGCTTCCTGGCCTTCACCTGGCAGATCGGCCCCGACCGCACCCCGCAGCCCGACCCGGCCCGCGCCTCCTTCGTCTCGGTGGCCTTCCGGCCGGAAGGGGCGCGGACGCGGGTGGAGCTCACCCATGCCGGGTTCCGCAACCATGGCGAGGCCGGCCCCGCCTATCGCGAGGAAATGTCCAGCCAACTCGGCTGGCCGCTGCTGCTGGCGCGCTACGCCCGCATCGCCGGCTGAGGCGACGCGGGCGCGGCGCCCCGTCACATCTGCTCGGACTGCGCCCCGGAGTCCGGGCGCGGCCGCGCCAACTCCGGCTCGCCGCCCAGCGGCTCGGAGATCATAGGCTCGAACTGGCCCTTGCCGTCGATGGATGGACCCTGGCTCCAGCGCCCCTCGGGGATGACCCCGTCCTTGTGGTGCCCGAGATAGGCGTAGGAGAACTGGGTCGTCTCGCTCGATTGCGGGAAGGAATTGGGGATGGGCAGGCCAGCCGACCCACCCAGCTCGTCGATCACCGCGAGCCATTGCTGCTGGTGCATGGTGTCGCGCGCGATCAGGAAGGACAGCATGTCCTTCATTCCCGGATCATCCGTCATACCATAGAGCCGTGTGGCCAGGACGCGCCCCGTCGCTTCGGCGGTGACATTGGCATACATGTCCGCCATGAGGTTGCCGCTGGCATAGACGTGGCTGGCGTTGAACGGCACGCCGTTGCAGTTCTCGGGCGTGGCGGCGAGGCCAGTGGACAGGATGTGGCGCAGGTTCATCCCGCCCAGCACGGCGCCGGCGACGCCGTCATTCGCCACGTCCTCCTGCATGGAGAGCGGCGCGCCCTCCAGATTCAGCGCCACGGCCGTGGCGAGCATCTCGATATGCCCGATCTCCTCCGTGCCGGTGTTGATCAGCATGTCCCGGTACTTCTTGGGGCCGCGCGCACCCCAGCCCTGGAACAGGTACTGCATCATCACGCGGATCTCGCCCTCGACCCCGCCGATCGCCTGCTGCAGCGCGCGGGCGAAGATCGGGTTCGGGCGCTCGACGCGAACCCGGTACTGAAGCTTGCCATCCTGATAGAACATCGTGCCTTCCTCCGGCCGCATTTGAATGCCGGGGAATACTTCAGCCTCCGAACAGTTGCCCTTGCTTCAACCGGACACCACCCAGGGAAGGTCGGTGTCGGCGGTCTGGGCGCCGTGCCGCGTCAGCAACGCATGGACCTGCCCGCGATGATGCGTCTGGTGGTTGAAGACGTGCATGACCAGCAGGGCCGCGTAGGAGGTCCGCACCTTGCCCCTGCTGTTGGTCCAAGTGAAATCGGCGTCCAGCCAGGGCTGTGCGATGTCCGCCGCCCATCCCTCGATGCGCGCATCGAGGGCGAAGCGCGCCGCGCGCATCGCGTCCCAGTTGGGGTGCAGGCTCGCGCTGCCCGGAATGCCGCCCTCCGGGGCCTCCCACCCCGCGAAGCGATGCATCCAGATCGCGTCGGCCCAGAGCAGGTGGGACAGCGTGCCGTGGATGGATCCGAAGAAGGCCCCGTCCTCCGCGCGGCGCTGCGCCTCATCCAGCGTGTCGGCCGCGGCGAAGGTGCGGCGGTTCATCTCGCTGTTGTAGGCGGCCATGGTCTGGACGTATCGCGGCGTGATCATCCGATGCGCTTCCAGAAGAAGATGGTGGCATAGTCGCGTCCCTGCTCGTCCAGGGAAAAGCCCGGAATACGCCCCGCCTCCTGCCAGCCCAGCTCGCGATACAGCGGCTCCGCCAAATCGCCCTCGCGCGTGTCGAGAACGAGCAGGCGCCGGCCCAGCCGCTCCGCCGCCTGTTCGGCGCGCCGCATCAACGCCGTGCCGATGCCGCGCCGCCGATGCGCCGGGTCCACCAGCAGCTTCCCCACATCGGCGCGGTGCGGCTGGTTCTCCGGCATGGCGAGGTCGATCTGCACCGTCCCCGCCAGCGCCCCGTCCAGCCAGGCCACGAGCAGCACGCGCTGCCCCTGCGCCACCTCGGTGGAGACGCGCTTCCAGAACTGGCGCGACTTCTCGAGGGAAAGCGGCGCGAGAAAGGAGACGCTCGCCCCCTGGGCCACGCAATCCACCAGGATCTCCGCTAGCCGCCGCTCCGCGCTCGCTGCCGCCGCCGCGTCCAGTGCCTCGACCACGAGGCCCTTCGCCGGCTTGCCGTAGCGGAACTCGAGCGATTTCGAGAGGTCGTCGAGGATGCGGATCGCGCCCTGCCGCACATAGCCGCGCTTCTCGTAGAAGGAATGCGCGGCGGCGAAGCGCGTATCGGTCCACAGCACCATGCGCTCCGCCCCTTCGGCGCGCGCATGCGCCTCGGCGGCGGCCAGCAGGCGATGCGCAAGGCCGGTGCCGCGCGCCGCCTTGTCCACATAGAGGCGGCAGATCTCCCAGGCGCCATCGTCGCGCAGCGGGCGCGCGGCGATCATCCCATGCCGGTCCTCGCTCAGCCAGACCTTGCCGCCGCGCGCGGCGAAGTGGCTGGCCAGGGCGCGCAGCTCGGGCAGTTCCCCGTCCACGTCGAAGACGATGGACGGGTACTCGGCCCAGGCCTCGCCCACGAGGCGGATGTAGTGCGGCGCGTCCGCGTCCGTGCCGTCGCGCAGCGCGGGCAGCAGCGCCGCCTCGCTCACGAAAGACCCCGGCAGAATTCCTGGATGCGCACCATGGCCTCGCGCAGCTCCTCCATGCCCGTGGCGTAGGAGATGCGGACATAGGGCGACATGCCATAGGCCGCGCCCTGCACCACGCCGACATGCGCCTCCTCCAGCAGGGCGAGGGCGAAGTCGGTGTCGTTCTCGATGCGCTTGCCGCCCTTGGTGGTCTTGCCGAGGCAGGCGGCGATGTTCGGGAAGACGTAGAAGGCGCCCTCGGGCTTGTGGCAGGCAATGCCGGGGGCCTGGTTCAGCGCATCCACCACGAAGTCGCGGCGCTCGCGGTACTCGGCCGCGCGCTCGGCCACCAGATCCTGCGGCCCGTCCAGCGCCGCCGCCGCCGCCGCCTGCCCGACCGTGGACACGCCGGAGGTGGCCTGGCCCTGCATGTTGAACATGCCCTTGATCAACTCCTTCGGCCCTCCGCAGAAGCCGATGCGCCAGCCGGTCATCGCATAGGTCTTGGAGGCGCCGTTGATCGTCAGCGTGCGGTCCTTCAGCCGCGGCTCCACCTCGGCGATCGTGCAGAACTCGAAGCCGTCATAGACGAGGTGCTCGTACATGTCGTCCGTCATCACCCAGACATGGCGGTGGCGCAGCAGCACCTCGGCCAGCGCCTTCATCTCGGCGCGGGAGCACGCGGCGCCGGTCGGATTGTTGGGAAAGTTCAGCATCACCCACTTGGTCTTGGGGGTGATCGCAGCCTCCAGATCCTCCGGGCGCAGCTTGAAGCCGTTGTTCTGTGGGCAGGACACGGTGACCGGCACGCCTCCCGCCACCTTCGCCATGTCGGCATAGGACACCCAGTAGGGCGCGGGGATCACCACCTCGTCGCCCGGATCGAGCGTCGCCATGAAGGCGTTGTAGATGCTCTGCTTGCCGCCGTTGGTGACCAGGATCTCGTCATCCGCGTAGTCCAGGCCGTTGTCGCGCTTGAACTTGCGGCGGATCGCGGCCTTCAGCGCCGGCGTGCCGCCCTGGGGCGGGTACTTCGTATCGCCATTCAGCGCCGCCTGGTGCGCCGCCTCGATGGCATGGGCGGGGGTGGCGAAATCCGGCTCGCCGGAGGTGAGCGAGATCACCTTAATCCCCTTCGCCGCCAGTTCGCGCGCCTTCATCCCCATCAGGACGGAGGCGGAAACCTGGACATCGGCGAGGCGAGAGGCGAGGGCGGGCATGGATGAATCCTGCGTCATGGAAAGGCCGGAGAGGATAGGCCGCGCCCGCCCCTGTCGCCAGATGGGCGGGGCTGCGCTATCACGCCGCGCCATGCGCCACTTCCTGGATTTCGAGAAACCGAT
The DNA here is from genome assembly GCF_017355885.1 of Sabulicella rubraurantiaca. Lineage (GTDB taxonomy): Bacteria > Pseudomonadota > Alphaproteobacteria > Acetobacterales > Acetobacteraceae > Roseococcus > Roseococcus rubraurantiacus. The sequence continues at coordinate 282,015 of NZ_JAFEUU010000006.1, read as the reverse complement.
CGCCGAGCTGGAAGGCAAGGTGGAGGAGCTTCGCCGCACCACCGATGCCGGCGGCATCGACGTGGCGGAGGAGGTGGCGAAGCTGCGCGACAAGGCGGAGAAGCTGCTCGCCGCCACTTACGCCAAGCTGACGCCCTGGCAGAAGGCCCAGGTGGCCCGCCATCCCGAGCGGCCGAAATGCCTCGACTACGTGGCCGGGCTGATCGAGGAATGGACGCCGCTGGCCGGCGACCGCGCCTTCGCCGACGACGCCGCCGTGATCGGCGGGCTGGGCCGGTTCCGCGGCCGCGCCGTGGCCGTGCTGGGCACGGAGAAGGGCCGCGACACCGACACCCGCGTGAAGCACAATTTCGGCATGGCCAAGCCCGAGGGCTACCGCAAGGCCCGCCGCATCATGGAGCTGGCGGGCCGCTTCGGCCTGCCCATCCTGAGCTTCGTGGACACCTCCGGCGCATTCCCGGGCATCGAGGCCGAGGCGCGCGGACAGGCCGAGGCCATCGCCCGCTCCATCGAGGCGGGACTCGATGCCCCCGTGCCCTTCGTCGCGACGGTGATCGGCGAGGGCGGTTCGGGCGGCGCCATCGCGCTGGCCGCCGCCGACCGGGTGCTGATGCTGCAGCACGCCATCTATTCCGTGATCTCGCCCGAGGGCTGCGCCTCCATCCTGTGGCGCGATGCCGCCCTCGCCCCTCAGGCGGCCGAGGCGCTGCGCCTGACCGCCGAGGACCTCAAGCGCCTCGCCCTGATCGACGAGATCATTGAGGAGCCGGTGGGCGGCGCACATCGCGATGGCGCCGCGACGATCGCCGCGGTGGGCGACGCGGTGGCGAACGCGCTGGAGCCCCTTCTGGCGCTGGACGGGCCGACGCTGAAGGCAAGGCGGCGCGAGAAATTCCTGGACATGGGCCGAAGCGCCGTCGCGTGAAGACGGGCGCGGAAGGAACCGCGCCATGGCGGTGAAGGCGGAAAGCCACCGCGCCTTCCTGCGCGCCTTCCCGGCGGTGGCGCTGGCGATTTTCACCGCCGCCATCGACCAGACCATCACCGCCACCGCCCTGCCCGCCATGGCCGCCCGCTTCGGCGAGGTGGAGCGCATCTCCTGGGTCGTGGTCGCCTACCTGATCGCCGCCACGGTCGCCGCGCCGGTCTTCGGCCGGCTGGGCGATGCCTTCGGCCGCAGGCGCATGACGGTGCTGGGCTTCCTGCTGCAAGGTTCCGGCGCGCTGGCCGCCGCCTTCGCCCCCAATTTCGAGCTTCTGCTGCTGGCGCGCCTCGTTCACGGCATCGGCGGCGGGGCGCTGCTCACCCTCGCCATGGCGGTGGTGGGGGAAAGCCTGCCCCCGCGCGAGCGCGGGCAGTACCAGGCCTATCTCGTGGCCTGCTTCATGTCCGCCTCCGCCCTCGGCCCCACGGTGGGCGGCTGGCTGACGGAACATTACGGCTGGCAGGCGGTGTTCCTGCTCGGCCTGCCGCTGGCGCTGCTCGGCCTGCTCGCCACCACGCGCCTGCCGCGTCGGCCCGGCGGGGGCGGCTTCTCCTTCGACGCGCCGGGCGTGGCGCTGTTCACGCTGTTCGTGGTGGCGCTGGTCGCGATGCTGGACCGGGTGCAGCGGCTGGACTGGGTGCTGGCCGCGCTCGGCGTGGCCTTCGCCATCCTCGCCCTGCTGCTGCTGCTGCGCGCCGAGCGCCGGGCGCGGGACCCGCTCCTGCCGCTTTCCGTGCTGGGCGAGGCGACGGTGTGGCGCACCAACACTCTCTCCTCCTTCATCGCCGCGACCCTCGTGGCGATGATTTCCTTCCTGCCGCTCTATCTTTCCGTGGTGCGGAACGTGCCCATCGCCACGGTCGGGCTGATGCTGCTGCCGATGAGCATGGGGGGCGGGCTCGGGGCGCTGGGCTCCGGCCTGTTCATGGCGCGCACCGGGCGCAACATGCTGCTGCCTTCGGTGGGGCTGACCGTCTCCACGCTGATCCTCTGCTTCCTGTCCTTTGGCGCCGGGCGCGTGCCGCTTTCGGTGCTGCCCTGGCTGCTCGGCCTCGTTTCCGTCGGCTTCGGCACCTCCTTCCCTGCCGTGCAGACCACGGTGCAGGTGGCGGCGGGCCCGGGGCGGCTCGGCACCGCCACGGCCAGCGTGCAGTTCATGCGCAATCTAGGCGCCGCCGCCGGCACCGCGCTGCTGGGCGCACTGCTCTTCGGCACGCTGGCGCTGGGCGAGGCTGGTCTCGCCGAGCGGGTGCGCGCCGCCATCCAGGGCGGGCGCGCCGCCCTCGGCGCGATGCCGGAGGCGGAGCGCGCCGTCCTCGCAGCAGCGCTGGCGGAGGGGTTCCGCTCGCTCTTCGCCGGAGCGGCGGTGATGGGCGGCATCGCCACGGTGCTGGCTTGGCGCGTGCCGTTGCGGCGGATCTGAAGAACTCGCGGGGCGACGCCACCTCCTGCGCCGCCCCTCTCCTCTCACGCGCCGGCGGTGCGACGCGAAACGCCCCAAAGTCCCAGGGAGGCCAGGACGAGCAGCCACAGCATTCCTGGCTCGGGTACGGGCGTTGGCCCGTCCGGGAGAATGGGTGTTTGCGTGCCCGTAAACTGCCCAGCACCGGTGAAGCTGAGCCCCGTAATGAAGGCGGTGAAGAGACTGGAGTCGATGCCCGTCACGGTGAACTGCGACACGCCGCCGGCGGGGAAGAAATACTCCACTCCGCCCAGCACCGTCTCCAGGAAGCTCAGCCCGCCCCACATGAAGGACAGCTGGTAAGGATCGCTCTGCTCGTCGGGCAGGGTGACTGAGGCGAAGTTGGGATCGCCCGCGCCGATCTCGTAGACGTAGCCCGTCGCCGGGATCGGGTCGATATGGTAGGTCACGCCCGGCTGGACCGCAAAATCAAAGACCTTTGCGCCATTCACGTAAGCCGTGGGCAGGTAGACCTGCACGTTGCCTGTGTTCGTCGTCGTGAAGTCGGCAAAGACGCGCGACAGGGCAAGGACATTGGGGTTGCTCAGGTTCGAACTGCCGCCGTCACGCGTCTGCAGCAGGTTGATCTCGATCGTCTTCTTGCTGGAGCCGTCGATGTTGTAACCAGCTGGCAGTTGGTTTGCGAAGCTCGATAGACTCAAGGACGTCACGTTGGGTGCAAAGTTCTGCGAGAGGACCAACCCGTTTGGGCTGGTTGGGCTAATCTGGCCCTGGTCGTAAATGTTGATGCGATATCCGTTTACGGTGGTCCCGGGGGGCGGAGCCCAGGAAAAGGTCGGGTTGTTTCCGGCCCCAGTTACGGCGACGCTTTGCACGAAGGGCGTCTGGGTCGCACCCTGCGGGATGGCTTGGGTCGTCCGGCTGGTAGTGCCTGATCCGTCACTAAAGCTCAGCGTCCATGGGCCTCGTAGGGCCGGGTTGTCCGCGGCAAAGGCCGTGTAGAGCGCGCCAATCGCCGGCGAACCGGCATAGTTCATGGTTCGCAGAACTGGATTGCCCGTCACGAGATTCGTGGTGCTCGCTTGGGCGAAGCCGCCGTTGGCCGGCAGGAGTTCGGTGCGGATCACATCCAGATTATTGCTGGTACCGTTCGGACCCGTGACCGAAGTGACGGTCGCGCCAAGCCGGATGTACTGCCCCGGATTGAAGCCGATCGTATTCGTGCCGAGGTTATAGAGCTGCTCGAAGGGTGAACTGACGGTAGGGGCTGCGCGAACGGACTGCGGCGCCAAGAGCGCTGCGCTGCACAGCAATGTGGATAGGACGCCGAACGCCGCGTGGGGACGTCGGCAACCGCGAAACAAAGATCTGGAGTCCATAGGGATCCTCTTCAGGAATCTCAAAAGGTTGCCCCCGGCCCCAAGGAACTAGCATTTTTTATGCCGCTACATTTTCTTATTTAGATCAAAGTCGTATTCTGACTTCACCGCACGCGGCTTTCATTTTGTCAAATTCGTTGACAAGGGAAATTCGCAGGCCAGGGCCGGCAGGTCGCCTATCGCCTCATCCTGAACAGCACCCCTGCTACCTCCACGCCCTTCTCCTGGCGCAGCGCGGCATCGCGCCGCTCCTCCACGCGCAGACCTGCCTTCTCCGCGAGCCGCGCCGCGTGATCCGGGTTGTGGCGGAAGCGCATCCCCTCGTGCAGCGCCACCGGGGCCTCGCCGCGCTCCAAGCTGAACACCGCCGTGCCACCCGGCCGCAACGCCTTGCGGATGGCGCAGAAGGCGGGGGCGAGGTCGCCCAGGTAATTCAGCACGTCCGCCGCCGCCACCACATCCCACGCGGCCGGTCGCTTCGGCAGGAACTCGAGCAGGTCGGCCTCGTGCAGCGCGTCGTAGATCCCACGCCCCCGCGCCTCGGCCAGCATGCGGGGCGACAGGTCCAGCCCTTCCAGCCGCGTGGCGAAAGGCTTCAGCGCCAGGCCAGACAGGCCCGTGCCGCATCCCAGATCCAGCACACGGCCGGGTTTGCGCCCCTCCAGCATCGCCGCCAGCAGGGCGGGCGTCCGGTAGCCCAGCGCCCCTTCCAGCTCCGCGTCGAAGCGCGGAGCGAAGGCGTCGAACAGCTCCCGCACATAGGCGGCGGGGGCGCGGGGCGGTGCTTCGCCCTCGCCCAACGCGGCCAGCAGGAACCCGGCCTGGGCGGAAAGCGGGCCGGAGACGCGCCGTGCCGCCTCCCGCGCCTCGTCCCGCTCGCCCGCCTCCTTCAGCGCATGGGCGAGAGCCAGCCAAACTTCCGGCAAGGGAGCCAGCCGCACCGCCTCGCGAAGCGGAGCCAACGCTGCCTGGGCCTCCCCCGCCGCCGTCAGCGCCTGGCCGAGGTTCCGCAGCGTCACCGCGTCATCCGGGCGCATCTCCAGCACGCGCTGCATCACCGCGATGGCAGGGCCAAGCTGCCCCGCTTCGGCCAACGCCGCGCCCTGGTTGCTGAGGAACAGGGGGGAGTCCGGCATCGCCGCCACAGCCCGCGCCGCGTGGTCCAGCGCCACCCGCAGGTCCCCGCGCTGCCGCGCCGCCACGCCCAGCAGGTTCTCCGCATCCGGATGTCCGGGGGCGAGGCGCATGGCGCGGCGGTAGAACCCTTCCGCCCCCGCGATGTCGCCGGCGCGGTGGCGCTCCGCACCGCGGCGGAGCAGGTCTTCGGCGGTGATCCTCATGCCATCCGGGTTACAGGCTCCCCACGAAGTTGACACGGGGGGTCCGAGGGGCGAAAGCCGCCGCGGACGCCACAAGACATTCACGGAACCGCCATGTCGCTCGCTTTCGTCTTCCCCGGCCAAGGCTCCCAGGCGCCCGGCATGGGCCGCGACCTCGCCGAGGCCTTCCCGGTCGCGCGCGAAACCTTCGAGGAGGTGGACGACGCGCTGAAGCAGAAGCTGTCGCGGCTGATGTTCGAAGGCCCGGCCGAGGAGCTGACGCTCACCGCCAATGCGCAGCCGGCGCTGATGGCGGTTTCCGTTGCTGTGGCGCGGGTGCTGGCGAAGGAAGGCGGCTTCGACCTGTCGCGGCAGGTTTCGCTCGTCGCCGGTCACTCCCTTGGCGAGTACAGCGCGCTGACCGCCGCCGGCACCTTCGACCTCGCCACCGCCGCGCGCCTGCTGCGGCTGCGCGGTGATTCCATGCAGAAGGCCGTCCCGGCCGGCGAGGGTGCGATGGCAGCCCTGCTGGGCGCGGAAGCCGAACAGGCCCGCGCCGTCTGCGCCGACGCCGCCGAAGGACCCGAAGGCCGCGAGGTTGTCGAGGTCGCCAATGACAATGGCGGCGGGCAGGTCGTCGTCTCCGGTGGCCGCGCGGCAGTCGAGCGCGCCATCGAGAAGGCCAAGGAAGCCGGCATCAAGCGCGCCATGCTGCTGCCCGTTTCCGCGCCCTTCCACTGTTCCCTGATGGAACCCGCGGCGCGCGCGATGGAGGAGGCGCTGGCCAAGGCCACGATGCAGGTGCCCGCCGTGCCGGTGGTCGCCAATGTCACCGCCGCGCCGGTCAGCGATGTGGCCACCATCCGCGACCTGCTCGTGAAGCAGGTGACGGGCACGGTGCGCTGGCGCGAATGCGTCGCCGCCATGGCCGCCGCCGGCTGCACCCGCTTCGTCGAGATCGGTGCCGGCAAGGTGCTGACCGGGCTGATGAAGCGCAACGCCCCGGAGGCGGCCGCCATGACGGTGGGCACGCCGGCCGAGGTCGAGGCTTTCCTGAAGTCGCTGTGATCCAGCTTTCCGACAGCCCGACGCCGGAGGAGCGCCAGGCGGTGCTCGACGGCATCGTCGCCTTCAACGATGCGGCGACCGGCGTGAAGGCCGAGACGATGCCCTTCGCCGCGCTGGTGAAGGACGAGGCAGGGCGCACGCTGGGCGGCGCGATCGGCTATTCGCGCCACGGCTGGCTCTATATCGAACTCCTGCACATCCCCGAGGCGATGCGTCGCCAGGGCATCGGTACGCGCATCATCGAGGCCGCGGAGGCGGAAGCGCGGCGTCGCGGCCTGCTCGGCATCCATCTCGACACGTTTTCCTTCCAGGCGCCGGGCTTCTATGAGCGGCTGGGCTTCGCGCGCATGGGCTCGCTGCGGGACCACCCGCCCGGCCATGCCATCCACTGGTACGCCAAACGCTTCGCCGCTGATGCTCGATCCAGCGAGGCCAAGCAGCACTCAGGAGACGCATGATGTTCGACCTTTCCGGCAAGATCGCCCTCGTCACCGGCGCCTCCTCTGGCATTGGCGTCAGCATCGCCGAGGCGCTGCACGGGCGCGGCGCCACGGTGGTGCTGACGGGCCGGCGCGAGGCTGAACTCAAGGCTGTCGCGGACGGCCTGGGCGAGCGCGCCTCCATCCAGGTGGCCGACCTCAACGACCCCGCCGCCCCCGCTGCGCTGGTGGAGGCGGTGGAGACCGCGCACGGCAAGCTGGACATCCTGGTAAACAATGCGGGCTTCACCCGCGACATGCTGGCGCTCCGGATGGGCGACGAGGACTGGAACGCCGTGCTGGAGGTGGATCTGAACGCCCCCTTCCGCCTCGCCCGCGCCGCGCTGCGCGGCATGATGAAGCGCCGCTCCGGGCGCATCGTCTCCATCGCCTCCATCGTCGGTGTCACCGGCAATGCAGGGCAGGCGAACTATGCTGCCGCCAAGGCCGGACTGATCGGCATGAGCAAGGCGCTGGCGCAGGAAGTCGCCCCGCGTGGCGTGACGGTGAACGTGGTCGCGCCGGGCTTCATCGCCACGCCGATGACCGACAAGCTGAACGAGCAGCAGAAGGCGGGGCTGCTGGGCCGCATCCCCCTCGGCAAGATGGGCGAGCCGAAGGATGTCGCCGCGGCCGTCGCCTATCTGGCGAGCGACGAGGCGGCCTGGGTCACCGGCACCACGCTGCACGTCAATGGCGGAATGCTCATGGTGTGATCCCCGCCGAAGTTTTCCGCCTTCGCTTTGCTGCAGCGGAAAACCTCGGCGGGGCCCCGTTGAAGGGGCACCAGTTCTTCAAGTTCTTCCCCGTTGCCGCGGCAAAGCCGCGAGGCCGATCGGGGCTTTCGGGTTGGGAGCGCATCCCTGATTCGGCGGGGCGCGCCTCCTTTGCGCTTACTTGGCGCGGGTGGCGGCCTCGTAGTCGCGCATCAGCGTTTCGGTGATCTGGCCGGGGGTGAAGTCCTGCTCGCCGATGCGGCGGATCGGCGTCACCTCCGCCGCCGTGCCGGCCACGAAGGCCTCGGTGGCACGGGGCAGTTCCTCGGGCTTGATCACCCGCTCCACCACCTTCATCTGGCGCTTCTTCGCCAGCCCCATCACCGTGCGGCGGGTGATGCCGTCCAGGAAGCAGGTGGGGGTCGGAGTGTGCAGCTCGCCGTCGAAGACGAAGAAGGCGTTGGCGCCCGTCGCCTCGGCCACGTCGCCCTTGTAGTCCAGCATCATCGCGTCGTCCGCGCCTTCATCCATCGCGGCGTGCTTGCTCAGCGTGCCGATCATGTAGAGGCCGGCCGCCTTGCTGGCGGTGGGGGCGGTGGCGGGGTCCGGCCGGCGCCACTTCGCCCAGGCCAGGTTGATCCCCTTCATGCGCTGCTCGACGCCGAAATACGCGCCCCATTCCCACACGGCGATGGCGACGTTCACCCCCGCCTGCTGCGCCGCCACCCCCATCTCGCCCGAGCCGCGCCAGGCGATGGGGCGCACATAGGCATTGGTCAGGTTGTTGGCCTTGAGCGTCGCGTCGCAGGCGGCGTCGATCTCGTCGGCCGAATAGGGCAGTTCGAAGCCCAGGATGCGGGCCGAGTTGAGCAGCCGGTCCGTGTGCTCGCGCAGCTTGAAGATGCGGCCATCGTAGCAGCGCTCGCCCTCGAACACGGCCGAGGCATAGTGCAGACCATGGCTCAGGACATGCAGATTGGCGTCGCGCCACGGGCGCATCTCGCCATTCCACCAAATGAACCCATCACGGTCGTCATAGGGAACCAGGGCCACCATCCATCCTCCTTGCCCGGACCGGCCCTGTGCCGACCCGAATAGAACGCCAACCGGGCCTTTCGCGCATCAATCGTTCGTTCTATGCTTCGCTTCTAGAAGGTCCGCAAAAAATGTGTCAATCTTGCTGACCGAAAAAGGACGCATGCCAGCCATGCCGGAACGCCCCGCCAGCCCGCCGCCCGCCGGCCGGAACCTCCTTTTCCTACGCGAGGAGGAGCTGCGCCTCGCCCAGGACCTGCTGTATTTCGGCTATCGCGACTTCACCGCCGGGGCGGACCGGATCCTGGACGGGCTGGGCATGGGCCGGGCGCATCACCGCGTGATCCACTTCGTCGGCCGCGCCCCTGGCATCAAGGTGGGCGATTTGCTCGCCATCCTCGCCATCACCAAGCAGTCGCTGGGCCGCGTGCTCCAGCCCCTGATCGAGCAGGGCTATGTGCGGCAGTCCCCTGGGCTGACGGATAAGCGCCAGCGCCTGCTCCACCTCACTGCCACCGGCGAGGCGCTGGAACGGCAATTATTCGAGGCACAGCGCGAATGGGTGCTGCGCGCCTATCGCGAGGCCGGGCCGCAGGCGGTGGAAGGCTTCCGTCAGGTGATGCGCGGCCTGATGGGCCCCGAGGCCCGGGCCCAGTTCGAGGGGCTGGAGCGGCAATCGGGCCGCGCCCGCCCCGCCTTCCTCCGGAGCGCCTGAGCCATGCCCGATTCCGGTGCCGACCTCCTCGTAGTCGATGACGACGCACGGCTGCGCTCCTTGCTCCAGCGCTTCCTGGCCGAGCAGGGGCACAACGTCGCCGTCGCGGCCGACGCGGCGGAAGCGCGCGCGGCGCTGGCTGCCATGGCCTTCGACCTCCTGGTCCTCGACGTGATGATGCCCGGCGAGTCCGGCCTGGAATTGGCGGAGGCGCTGCGCCGCCAGGGGATGGAGACACCCATCCTCATGCTCACCGCCCGCGGCGACCCGGATGACCGCGTCGCGGGGTTCGAGCACGGCGCCGACGACTACCTCGCGAAACCCTTTGATCCGCGCGAGCTGGCGCTGCGCATCCGCACCATCCTGCGCCGCTCGGCCCCCCACGCCCCGCCGCCCCCCGCCCCGTCCGGCCCGATCCAGCTCGGCGAGCGCTGGTTCGACCCAGACCGCTCCGAGCTGCGCGGGCCGGAGGGGACGTCGCGCCTGACCGGCGGCGAGGCTGCCCTGCTCGCCGCCCTCGCCGCCCGTGCCGGGGAGGTGCTGTCGCGCGAGGAGATTGCCGCCGCTATCGGCACGCCGGATGCGGGCGAACGCTCGGTGGACGTGCAGGTGACGCGGCTGCGCCGCAAGATCGAGGCCGACCCGCGCGAGCCGCGCTTCCTCCACACCATCCGCCACCGCGGCTACGTGCTGCGCCCGGGACCGTGACGCCGCTCCGCCCGGACAAGCGCGTGCTGCGCCCGCTCGGCGCCCTGCTGCCGCGCGGCCTCTTTGCGCGCACCCTGCTGATCCTGCTGCTGCCCATGGTGATCCTGCAAGGCGTGGCGTTGCAGCTCTTCTACGGCGGGCATCTCGACGTCATCTCCCGCCGCCTCGCCGGCGCCCTGGCGGGCGACGTGTCCTATGTGGCGGAGCTGCTGACCCAGATGCCGGATGAGTCGCACCCGCTGATCCTGCGCGAGGGGAATTTCCGCCTCGGCCTTGCCCTGTCCTGGGAGCCGGGGCGCGAATTCGCTGGCCCGGCCCAGCGCGCCCCCTGGATGTCCTTCCTGCCCCTGGAGCGCGACCTGGACCAGGCGCTGCGCGAGCAGATGCCCCATCCCTTCGACGCCGATTGGCACAGCGACCCGCAGAGCATCGTCATCCGCGTCGGCCTGCCCACGGGGCTGCTGTCGGTGGAAGCGCCGCGCAAGCGCCTCCTTTCCACCACCCTCTACGTCTTCGTGATCTGGCTCGTCGGCTCCGCCCTGCTCGCCGGGGCGGTGGCGGTGCTGTTCCTGAAGAACCAGGTGCGCGCCATCCGCCGTCTCGCCACCGCCGCCGAGGATTTCGGCCTGGGGCGGGAAAGCGGACCGATCAAGCCGGAGGGCGCGCGCGAGGTGCGGCAAGCGGCGCTGGCCTTCAACCACATGCAGGAACGCATCCTGCGCTTCGTGTCCCAGCGAACGGAGATGCTGGCCGGCATCTCGCACGACCTCCGCACGCCCCTGACCCGCATGCGGCTGACCCTGGCCATGCTGCCCCCCGATCCGCAGACTGAGGAGGACCTCGCGGCTCTATCCGAGGACGTGGAGGAGATGGAGAGGCTGGTGGAAACCTACCTCGCCTTCGCCCGCGGCGAGGGAACGGAGCAGGCGCGCGACACCAACCTGTCCACATTGGTGGCCGAGGTGGCGGAGAAGGCCCGTCGCGCCGGCGCCCAGGTGGAGGTCCAGGCGCCGGAGCACCTGTCGCTGCGCCTGCGGGGCGACGCGCTGAAGCGTGCCCTGGGCAATCTCCTCGACAATGCGCGCCGTCACGCCGAACGGATCGCCGTCGCCGTGTCCGAGGCGCGGGAGGCCGGGCGCGCCTGGGCCGAGATCACGGTGGACGATGACGGCCCCGGCATCCCTGCCGCCCAGCGCAACGAGGCCTTCCGCCCCTTCGCCTCGGGCTCCGCCACCGGAACCGGGCTTGGCCTCGCCATCGCGCGCGACATCGTCCGGGCGCATGGCGGCGAGATCCTGCTGGAGGAAAGCCCGATGCGCGGCCTGCGGGCCCGCATCCGCCTGCCGGTCTGAGCACCTTGATCTTCCGCCCGTTCGCGGCGATTGTGCGCCCATCTCCGGGCGCCTTTCGTCGCGCCTGATTCACAACGACCAGGACGCGTGATGGCCAACACCGCCTCTGAGGGACCCACTCCCTACAAGCACCCCTACCATCTGGTGGACCCCTCGCCCTGGCCGCTGCTCTCCGCCTTCGCGGGCGGCGCGCTGGTTTCCGGCCTGATCGTCTGGGCGCATGGCGGCGGGCTGTGGCTCGTCATCCTCGGCGCGCTGGCGGTGCTGAGCTGCATGGCCGCCTGGTGGCGCGACGTGCTGCGGGAAAGCCGCACCCCCGGGCTGCACACCCCGGTGGTCCGCATCGGCCTGCGCTACGGCATGATCCTATTCATCGCCTCCGAGGTGATGTTCTTCGTGGCGTTCTTCTGGGCCTATTTCCACTTCGCCCTGTATCCGGAGCACGTCTCGGGTGCGGCGACGGCGATCTGGCCGCCCCAGGGCATCCACACCTTCGACCCGTTCCACCTGCCCTTCCTCAACACGATGATCCTGCTGCTCTCGGGCTGCACGGTCACCTGGGCGCACCACGCGCTGCTGCACAATGACCGCAAGGGGCTGGTTACGGGTCTGGCGCTCACCGTCGTGCTGGGCGTCACCTTCACCCTGCTCCAGGCCTGGGAATACGCGTCTGCGCCCTTCGCCTTCAGCGGCGGCGGCGTCTATCCCTCGACCTTCTTCCTTGCCACCGGCTTCCACGGCTTCCACGTGATCGTCGGCACCATCTTCCTGACGGTCTGCCTGATTCGCGCCATCCGCGGCGGCTTCTCGGCGGAGCGCCATTTCGGCTTCGAGGCGGCGGCTTGGTACTGGCACTTCGTGGACGTGGTGTGGCTCTTCCTCTTCGTCGCCATCTACTGGTGGGGCGTGGGCGAGATCGCTCACCACTGATCTTGCCCGCAGGCGCCGGGCGGCGGCTCCGCCGCCTTGGCTTTCGCGCCTCAGACATGTCGCGCGGCTTGGAAAGCTTCCAGGCCGCGCGCCGGCCGCCAAGCGGCCCGTTTTCGATAAGGTCAGGCCGATGAGCCAACACGGTCCCGCGCGCGGGGGCCGCCCGTGGCGGGCGCTGATCCTCCCTTCCTTCTTCGCCATTCCGGTGCTGGCCCTGCTGCTGGGTCTCGGCACGTGGCAGATGCAGCGCCTGGGCTGGAAAACGGCACTGTTGGAGGAGCTGGCGGAGCGCCAGTCTCGCCCGCCCATCGAGGCGCCCGCCCGGCCCGAGCCCTTCGCCCACATCAGGGCCACCGGGCGCTTCCGCCCCGGCGCCGAGGCCTTCCTGGGGCTGGAGGTGCGTGGCTCCCTGTTGGGCGGCTCACTCCTCGCCATTCTCGACCGCCAGGGCGCACCGCCGCTGCTGGTCAATCGTGGCTGGGCGCCCTTCGAGGGCGGGCGGGTTGAGCGGCCCGAGGGTGTCGTGACGGTCAGCGGCTATGCCCGCTTCGGCGAGCGGCGCGGCTTGTTCACGCCGCGCGACGACCCGGGTGAGCGACGCTTTCTCCATTTCGGCCCCGTTGCCATCGCCGGGGCGCTCGGCGCCCCCGATGCGCCGGCTTATGCGCTCGTGGTGGTGGAGCCGGGCCCGGCGACAGCGCCATCAGGCTTCGGCGCGGCGCCGGCCCCGGCCCGGGCCACCCTGCCCGACCCCGCCACCGGCTTCCCCAGCCCGAGCAATCCGCATCTGGGCTACGCCATCACCTGGTTCGGCCTCGCCATCGGCTGGGTCGTCATCTTCGGCCTCTGGGCCCATCGCCGCCTCCGGGAACCCGCATGACTGCCTATGACCGCCTTCTCTCCCGTTTCTCCCGCATCGCCGCGCTGGGCGAGGCCGCTTCCATGCTCCATTGGGATGCCAGTGCGGTGATGCCGCTCGGCGGCGGCGCGGCGCGGGGCGAGCAGCTCGCCACCCTGGCCGGGCTGTCGCACGAGATGCTGACCGACCGGCGCGTGGAGGACGACCTTGCCGAGGCCACGGCAGAGGGCGAGTGGCACGAGGCCAACCTTGCGCTGATGCGCCGGACCCATCTTCGCGCCACCGCCCTGCCGGTCGAGCTGGTGGAGGCGACGGCCCGCGCCAATTCCGCCTGCGAGAAGGTGTGGCGCGAGGCCAAGGCGCGCAGCGACTTCTCCGCCGTCCGCCCCTTCCTGGAAGAGGTGCTGCGCCTCCAGCGCGAGACGGCGCAGGCACTGGCGGTCCGCACCGGCTTGTCGCCCTATGACGCGCTGATGGATTCCTTCCAGCGCGGCGTGACCGCAGCGGAGGTCGAGCCGGTCTTCGAGGCCTATGCGGCTTGGCTGGTCGAGGCTCTTCCGCGCGCGGAAGCCATCCAGGCGCGGCATGGCGATCCCCTGCCGCTGCGGGGCCCCTTCCCGACAGCGGCGCAGCGCGAGCTTTGCCGCAGCTTGTCCCTCCGTCTGGGGCTGGAGGAAGCCCATTCCCGCCTCGACGAAAGCCTGCACCCGTTCTGCGGCGGCACCCCCACCGATGTCCGCATCACCACCTTCTACAGCGAGGTGGATCCGGCCAAGGCGATCCTCGGCGTCCTGCATGAGACGGGCCATGCCCTGTATGAGCGCGGCCTGCCCGCCAGCTTCGCGCGCCAGCCCGTAGGCGAGGCGGCGGGCATGGCGGCGCATGAGTCGCAGTCGCTGATCGTGGAAATGCAAGCCTGCCGCTCCGATCCCTTCCTGCGCTTCCTGTCCGGCGAGATGCGCGCAGCCTTCGGCGACGACCCCTCGCTGGAGGCGGGCAACCTTGCGCGGAACTGGCGGCGGGTCGAGCGCGGCTTCATCCGCGTGGATGCGGACGAGATGACCTACCCCGCCCACGTCATCCTGCGCTTCCGCCTCGAGCGCGCGATGATCGAGGGGCGGCTGGAGGCGGCCGACCTTCCCGGCGCATGGTCCGAAGGGCTGCGCGGTCTCCTGGGCATCACACCGCCGGACGACGCACGCGGCTGCCTGCAGGACATCCACTGGCATGACGGCGCCTTCGGCTATTTCCCCTCCTACACGCTGGGTGCGATGGCGGCGGCGCAGCTCATGAAGGCGGCGCGGCAGGCCGAGCCGGAACTCGACGCCGCGATGGAGCGGGGCGACCTTTCGCCGCTGCTGAGCTGGCTGCGGCGCGAGGTCCATGGACGCGCCTCGCTGCTCGGCTTCCAGGACCTCCTGCGCGCCGCGACGGGCAAGCCGCTGGACACGTCGGACTTCACCGCGCATCTCTCTGCCCGCTACTTGGCGGAGTAGGGCAAGCTACCGCGTCGCGCGCCCCACATGCGCGCCCGCGTTGGCCAGGGCGCCGCTCCGCTCCGCGTCGTTCAGCGAGCGGAAGAAGGTGTAGGACACGGTGATGGTGCGGATGTCGCGCGTCACCGGATCCTCCGCGATGCGGGGGTCCACCCAGAAGGCGATGGGCATGTCCACCGACTGGCCGGGGGTCAGGGTCTGCTCCTCGAAGCAGAAGCAGGCGACCTTGTGGAAGTAGCGGCCCACCACCTCGGGCGTCACGTTGTAGGTGCTGATGCCCGTGGCCGGGGCTTCGGCGGTGTTGCGCGCGGTGTAGAAAGCGAGTGCCTCCTCTCCCAGTCGGACCCGGATGGCGGGCTGCTGCGCGGCGAAGCGCCAGGGCAGGCCGGGCTGGGTGGCGGCGTTGAAGCGCACGGTCACCTCGGCCTCGCTGGCGGCGCCGGGCGCTGCCTGGCCAAGCATCGGGGTGCCGCCATAGCCCGTGACCTTGCAGAACAGGTCGTAGAGCGGCACCGAGGCATAGGCGAGCCCGACCATACCGAAGACGACGCCGAAGGCGCCGCCGAGCATGCGGCGGTTCCGCTTGGCGAGGGCCTGGCGATCAAGACGCTGCGGCATGCCGCATCTCCTCAGTCGCGCAGCAGCCGCGCGACGGCGATCAGGTAAAATAGCACCACCAGCCCTGCCAACGCGGCGAGGATGGCCCAGTTCCGCGCCCGGCGACGGCGGTCGAACTCCCGCTGCTCCTCCGGCGTCATGCGAGGAGTAGCCGGTCCAGTGCCAGCGCGCCGAGCAGCGCGAAGAGGTAGGTGATGCTGAAGCGGAAGCAGGCCTTGGCCGGACGGTCGCCGGTGAGGGAGACGCCCGCCGCGTCCTGCTCGTCGGTCCAGACCGCCCAGGCGTGGCGCAGGAAATTCGCGCCGAGCAACACGGCGACGACGCCATAGGCGGGGCCGGAGAAGCCGATGATCCAGGGCACCAGGGTCAGCGGCACCAGCAGCACCGTATAGAGCACGACTTGGCGTCGGGTTTCCCGCGCGCCGGACACGACGGGCAGCATGGGAACGCCCGCGCGCTTGTAGTCCTCATGCGCCCAGAGCGAGAGCGCCCAGAAATGCGGCGGCGTCCACATGAAGACGATCGCGAAGAGCACCAGCGGCAGCACATCCACCGAGCCCGTCACCGCGACCCAGCCGATCAGCGGCGGGAAGGCGCCGGCCGCGCCGCCGATGACGATGTTCTGCGGCGTCCGGCGCTTCAGCCACATGGTGTAGATGACGACGTAGAACAGGATGGACCCGGCCAGCACGGCGGCGGCGAGCCAGTTGGTCGCCAGTCCCATCAGCCCCACGGAGCCCACGGCCAGCACCACGCCATAACCCAGCGCGGCGCCCGCCTCGATGCGACCGGCAGGGATGGGGCGGGCGCGGGTGCGCTTCATCACCGCGTCGATGTCGCGGTCATACCACATGTTGATCGCCCCGGCGGCGCCGGCCGCGAGGGTGATGCACAGGATGGCCGAGACAGCCAGGACCGGGTGCAGGCTTCCGGGCGCGATCAGCAGGCCGATCAGCCCGGAGTACACCACTAGCGAGAGGACGCGCGGCTTCAGCAGCGCGATCCAGTCACCCACCTCGGAGGCGCCGTGGAGTGTGGAAGCGTCGAAGGGGGCTTGCGCCCCCCCCGAACCATGAACCGTGATGTCGCTCATCGCGTGTCCCGGTGCTGCCCTCAGCGGATGCGTGGCAGCTCATCAAAGGTGTGGAAGGGCGGCGGGGAAGAAACCTGCCACTCGAGGGTGGTCGCGCCATCGCCCCAGGGGTTGGACACCGCCACCGTGCCGCGGCGGAAGGTCGCCCACAGGACGAAGAAGAAGAACACGAAGGACGCGACCGAGATGTAGGACCCGATCGAGGCCACGAGGTTCCAGCCCGCCAGCGCGTCCGGATAGTCCGGATAGCGGCGCGGCATGCCCTGGTTCCCCAGGAAGTGCATGGGGAAGAAGGTCAGGTTCACGCCCACGAAGGTCATCCAGAAATGGATCTGGCCGAGCTTCTCGGGATACTGGCGGCCGCTCATCTTGCCGATCCAGTAGTAGATGCCGGCATAGATGCCGAAGACGGCGCCCAGGCTCAGCACGTAGTGGAAGTGCGCCACGACGTAGTAGGTGTTGTGGAGGATCTGGGTGATGCCGGCATTGGCCAGCACCACGCCCGTCACGCCGCCCACCGTGAACAGGAAGATGAAGCCGATGGCGAAGAGCATCGGCGTGTCGAAGCGCATGGAGCCGCCCCACATCGTGGCGATCCAGGAGAAGATCTTCACCCCCGTCGGCACGGCGATCACCATGGTCGCGGCCATGAAGTAGGCGCGCGTGTCCACGCTGATGCCGGAGGTGAACATGTGGTGCGCCCAGACCACGAAGCCCACCACGCCGATCGCGACCATGGCGTAGGCCATGCCGAGGTAGCCGAAGACCGGCTTGCGGCTGAAGGTGGAGACCACATGGCTGACGATGCCGAAAGCCGGCAGGATCATGATGTAGACTTCGGGGTGGCCGAAGAACCAGAACAGGTGCTGGAACAGCACCGGGTCGCCGCCGCCGGCCGGGTCGAAGAAGGCCGTGCCGAAGTTGCGGTCAGTGATCAGCATCGTGATGGCGCCGCCCAGCACGGGCACGGCCAGCAGCAGCAGGAAGGCCGTCACCAGCATGGACCACACGAAGAGCGGCATCTTGTGCAGCGTCATGCCTGGGGCGCGCATGTTGAAGATGGTCGTGATGAAGTTGGCCGCGCCGAGGATGGAGGACGCGCCCGCGAGGTGCAGGGCGAAGAGCGCCATGTCCATCGCCGGGCCGGACTGGTACTCGGCATCCGACAGCGGCGGGTAGATCGTCCAGCCCGCGCCGGGGCCGCCGCCCACGAAGAGCGAGCCGCCGAGCAGGGCGAAGGCCGGCACCAGCAGCCAGAAGGAGATGTTGTTCAGGCGCGGGAAGGCCATGTCCGGCGCGCCGATCATGATCGGCACGAACCAGTTGCCGAAGCCACCGATCAGCGCGGGCATGATCACGAAGAACACCATGATCAGCCCGTGGGCCGAGACATAGGCGTTCCACATCTGGCCGTCGGCGAAGATCTGCATCCCCGGCGTCATCAGCTCGATGCGCATCAGCAGCGACAGGCCGATGCCCACGATCGCCGCGATGAGCGAGAAGATGATGTAGAGGGTGCCGATATCCTTGTGGTTAGTGCTGAACAGCCAGCGCGCCACGAAGCCGGGCTTGTGGTCGTGATGGTCGTGGCCGTGGGCGTCTGCCGCATGCGCCATGGGGTCTGCCTCTCTCGAACTCGGGCCCGTCGCGTTACTGGCGCGCCGCGGCGATGTGAATGGTGTCGCCGGAGGCGGATGCAACCCCCGCCGGCTGCTGCGGCATGGTGTGGGCGAAGCGCTGGCGCGCCTGGCCGACCCACTGCTCGAACTCGGCCGGCGTGACGGCGCGCACCATGATGGGCATGAACCAGTGATTCACGCCGCAGATCTGGTTGCACTGGCCGTAATACACGCCCGGCTGGTCCGCCCGCATCCAGGTCTCCATGATGCGGCCGGGGATGGTGTACTTCTGCACGCCGAGCGAAGGCACAAAGAAGGAATGGATCACGTCCGCGCCCTGGGTGATGACGCGCACCGTGGCGCCGGCCGGGATCACCAGGGGCTCGTCAACCTGCAGGTTGCGAAGCTGTCCAGGCTGCAGCTCCTCCTCGGGGATGGGTCGGCTGTCGAAGTTGAAGTTGCCGTGGTCCGGGAAGGCGTAGTTCCAGTACCACTGACGCCCCGTCACGTTGATGGTGATGTCCGCGTCGCGCGCCCGGTCCTGATAATAGATCAGGCGGAAGGAGGGGATGGCGATCACCAGCAGCAGCAGAACCGGGATGACCGTCCAGGCGATCTCCAGCGGCGTGTTGTGGCTCACGCGCGACGGCACCGGGTTGCGGGCCGCGTTGAAGCGCCAGATGCAATAGACCAGCAGCAGCGCCACGAAGATGGTGATGGCGATGATGATCCAGAGGACGAGCGTGTTGAAGGAGTGGATCGCGTCCTTGACCGGCCCGCCCGAGGGCTGCAGCCCCATGGCCCAGGGCACGGGCGCGCCCAGGCTGGTTTCCGAGGCCATGGCCCCACCCATTGCAAGCATCGCGGCCAGTGCCGCCAGCCCCAGAACACGTCCGATCCGACCGATCACGCCATCCACCCCTGGAAGACCGCGCGGCGGCCCCAGTGGCCGTCGCCCGCGCGCGCGTGACCGATTTTACGGGCCCGGCGCAGCGGCGCGACCATAGTCCGTGATGCACCCGCGAACAAGCCGGCCAGGGTGAAGCCGCGTCAGGAGCCGGGCTCGATCTCCGCTTCGGCAACGTCCTCTGCAACGTGGTCCGCCATGTCAGTCAGCATCGAGCGGATATGCGGGTCGCCCACCACGTAGAACACCATGCGCCCGCGCCGGTCGGCCTGCAGCAGCCGCGCCGCGCGCAGCAGGCGCAGATGGTGCGAGACGAGGCTGGCAGAGATGGAAAGCCGGTCCGCCATGGCTCCCACGGAGGCAGGTGAGTCCAGGCAGGCCAGGATGATCTTGAGCCGCGTCGGGTCGCTCATCAGGCGGAACATCTCCGCCAGTTCGACCACCTCGTCATCGTTGATTCGCAGCGTCATGCGCACAGCTTCGCAGCGCATTCCCCTTGACGCAATGGCGCAGCAAGGCAACCTTTTTCCCCACAAGTATCTGAAAACATTGGACGAATGAAGACGTGAACACCTGTTCAGGCGTCGCCCGGCGCGCCATCCCGGCGCTTATCCTCGGCCTGCCTGCCCTCGCACGCGCCCAGGGCTGGCCGCCGCGCCCCCTCGTCGTGGCCACCACCGCCATGGTGGCCGAGCTGGCGCGCGGCATCGGCGGCGAGGAGTTCGCGGTCGAGACGCTGATGGGCGAAGGCGTTGACCCTCATCTCTATCGTCCCACCCGCGCCGACCTCGCCCGGCTGCTGCGGGCTGACCTTATCCTGTGCAACGGGCTGCGCCTGGAAGGCCGGATGGGCGATGTGCTGGAGCGCGCGGCGGCCACCCGCCCCGTCATCGCGGTGGCCGAAATCATTCCCCCCGCGCGCCGCCGCGCCCATCCCGAGTACCCCGACGCGCCCGACCCGCATCTCTGGATGGACCCGCTGCTCTGGGCCGAATGCGCCGCGCCGGTCGCCGCCGCACTTGCGCGGCTGCGGCCGGGCTTCGACACCGCGCCCGGCCTCGCTGCGCTGCGCGGGCGGCTCGAGGAGTTCGCCGCCTATGCGCGCCGTGCCTTCGAACCGCTGCCGGCCGAACGCCGACTCCTGGTCACCGCGCATGACGCCTTCGGCTATTTCGGCCAGCGCTTCGGCATGGAGCTGGCCTCCATCCAGGGCCTGTCCACCGAGGCGGAGGCCTCGCTCGCCCGCATCGAATCCCTGGTGGCGCTGCTGGTGGAGCGTCGCGTGCCCGCCGTCTTCCCCGAGACCTCCGTGCCCGACCGCGCAGTGCGCGCCCTGATCGAGGGCGCCGGCGCGCGCGGCCACCGCGTCGCCCTGGGCGGGGCGCTTTTTTCCGACTCGCTCGGCCGGCCTGGAACCTATCGCGGCACTTATGAAGGGATGCTGGACCACAACATCACCACCATCGCCCGCGCCCTGGGCGGCGACGCCCCCGAGCGTGGGCTGCGGGGCCAGCTGTGACGCCGCCGCTTTCCCTGCACGGCGTCTCGGTCCGCTATGGGGACCGCCCGGCGCTTTCGGACGTGACCTGGGACGCGGTGCCCGGCCTCACCGCCATCCTCGGCCCCAACGGCGCCGGCAAGTCCACGCTGCTGCGGGCCGCGCTCGGCTTGGTCCCCGCAACGGGCGAGGTGCGGTTCTTCGGCCGCACTCTGGCGGAGGTCCGGAATCGCGTCGCCTTCCTGCCGCAGCGCGCCTCGGTGGATTGGGACTTCCCGGCGACGGCGCTGGACGTGGTGGGGATGGCCCGCCTGCCGCGGCTGCGCCGTTGGTGGGGCAGGCTGCCGCGCGCCGACCGCGACGCTGCCCTGGCGGCACTGGACGCGGTGGGAATGGCGGATTTCGCCGCGCGGCAGATCGGCAGGCTGTCCGGCGGGCAGCAGCAGCGCGTCTTCCTGGCCCGCGCCCTGGCGCAGCAGGCCGACCTCTTTCTGATGGACGAGCCCCTGGCCGCGGTGGATGCGGTGACGGAGCGCGCCATCATCGCAGTGCTCCATCGCCTGGTGGATGACGGCAAGACCGTGCTGATGGTCCATCACGACCTTTCCCTGGTGTCGGAGCACTTCACCGACGTGCTCCTGCTGGCCGGGCGCGTCATCGCCGCCGGCCCGGTGCGCGAGGCCTTCACCGAGGACAGCGTGGCCCGCGCCTTTGGCGGCCTGCCACGGATGATGGTGGCGTGATCGGGCACAACACCTTCGTCGTCCTGCTGGGCTGCGCCGCGCTGGGCCTTGCCGCCGGGGTGGTCGGTTCCTTTGCCTTGCTGCGCGGCCGCGCCCTGCTGGCCGACGCCATCGGCCATGCCGCCCTACCCGGCGTGGTCGCCGCCGCCTTGCTGGCGGCCGCGCTGGGCGGCGAGGCCCGGGCGCTCGGGCCGCTGCTCCTGGGCGGCGCCCTTTCGGGGCTGCTGGGGCTCTGGGCGCTGCGGATGCTCACCGCCTCCGGCCGTATCCGCGCCGATGCCGGCATCGCCGTGGTGCTGTCCGCCTTCTATGCGCTCGGCACGGTGGGGCTGTCCGTGGCCCAGGCGATTCCCGGCGCGGCCCAGGCCGGGCTGCCGCATTTCATCCTCGGCCAGGCGGCAACGCTGACCACAGGGGATGCGCTGGTCGCGGGAACGCTGGCACTCGGCGCGGTGGGCGCGGTGCTGGCACTGTTCCAGCCGCTGCGCGCCCTGTGTTTCGACGAGGCGCATGCCGCCGCGCTCGGCCTGCCGGTGCGGCGGCTCGACGCGCTGCTGCTGGCGCTGATCCTGTTGGTGACCATCGCGGGGCTGCCGGCGGTCGGGCTGATCCTGGTGGTGGCGCTGCTGATCGTTCCTGCCGCCGCCGCGCGCCTCCTGACGCGCCGCCTGCCGGGGATGGTGGCGCTGGCGGGCGGGCTGGGTGCGCTGGCCGGGGTGGCGGGGGCCCTGGCCTCGCAGCGCCTGCCGGAACTGCCCACCGGGGCGGCGGTGGTGCTGGCCGGGCTGGTCTTCTTCACCTTCGCCCTTTTCCTGCGTCGCCCGTCATGAGCAGCTTCCTCCAGCTCGACGCCCCTGCCCTTCTCGCCGCCACGCTGGCGGGCGGGACATGCGGGCTGCTCGGATCCTTTCTAGTGCTGCGGCGGGAAAGCCTTCTGGGCGATGCGCTGTCCCACGCGGTCCTGCCCGGCATCGTCGCGGGCTTCGCCCTCACCGGGCTGCGCGCCTCCCTGCCCATGCTGCTCGGCGCGCTCGCGGCGGCGCTGCTCGCCACCTTCGCGATCGGGCTGGTGCGCCGCCTCGCACGGCTGGAGGCGGGGGCGGCGACCGGGCTGGTCTTCACCGGCTTCTTCGCCTTCGGCCTCGTCGGGCTGGAGGTGACGGGCGCCCGCATGGCCGATGTCGACCTCGACTGCGTGCTATTCGGCCAGATCGAGACGCTGGTCTGGCTGGAGGCGACGGGCTGGACCTCCCTGCTCGACCCCGCGGCGCTGGCGGGGCTGCCGCGGCAGCTGGGGCTGCTTGCCGGCGTGGCGGCGGTGTCGGTGCTGGCCGTCGCGGCCTTTTGGCATCCGCTGCGCCTCGTCTGCTTCGACGCGGACTACGCCAGGGCCCTCGGCCTGCGCGTCTCCTGGTGGGAGACGGGGCTGAATCTGCTGATCGCCGCGGCCGCCGTGGCTGCCTTCGAGGCGGTGGGCACGGTGCTGGTGGTGGCGCTGCTCGCCTGTCCGGCCGTGGCGATGCGCTTCCTCACCGACACCTACCGGGTGCAGGTCTGGGGGGCGGCCGCGCTGGGTGCCGTGCTGGGGGCGCTCGGCGTCCTGCTGGCCGGGCCGCTACCGGCGGCGCTCGGCTTAGCTTACTCGGTGAACGCGGCGGGGGTGATCGGCAGCCTTGCGGGGCTGGCCGTCTTCCTCAGCCTGCGTTTCGCACCTCGACGAGGGTGAAAAGCGACAGGGGCGGGCAGTTTTGCATCCGCTCGATCCGCGTCGTGCCCTTGTCCAGTAGATCCTCCAGCCGGAAATCCGGGTGCCAGCCCAGCACGCGCGCAAGCGGCGCGGTCGTCCGCTCGACCCACCAGCGCAGCCCGTCATCGGCGGCGAAATGGTTGACGAAGAGCAGGTGCCCGCCCGGCCGCACCACGCGCGACATCTCGGCGAAGAGCTTGCGCGCATCCGGCACCACCGAGGCGGTGAACATGGCGACCGCGATGTCGAAGGAGGCGGTGCCGAAGGCCATGTTCTCCGCGTCCATCTCCAGCAGGCCATTCACCGCCGAGAGGCGCTCCGCCTCCACGCGCTCGCGCGCCTTCAGGAGCATCTCGCGCGACAGGTCGATGCCCACCACTTCCAGGTCGCGACGGTAATGCGGCAGGGCGAGGCCGGTGCCGACCCCCACCTCCAGCACGCGGCGGCCGGCCGTCTGGCCCAGCCGGTTCACCGCATCCACCGCGGCGCGGCGGCCGAAGCCGGACACGCCGCCGAAGACCAGATCATAGACCCCCGCCCAGCGGCGATAGGCATCGCGCACCGAATCCGCGTCCAGCGCAGCACGTGGGTGGGCGCGTTCGTTCTCAGAGAGGCCAAAGGTGGAAATGTTGATGGTCCCTTCCGAACGGGGCGGCACCCGTTACCAACTGCCGACCGGGGGTGCAAGCTTCACCCGCCCGCTGCTTTGTCTCCGGCGCCCCCGGGGCGCGACGGTGCGGCGGCGAGCAGCCCGCCCGCGGCGATGACCACCGCCCCCAGCAAGGTCCAGCCATCGGGCCGGTCGCCAAAGACCAGCACGCCGGCCAAAGTGGCCCAGATCAGCTGCGAGTAGGAGAGCGGCGCGAGGATAGAGGCGGGCGCCCGCGCATGGGCCAGCACCAGAAGCCCGTGCCCCAGCGCGCCCATCGCCCCGATCGCCACCAGCAGCGCCCATTCCGCGGCCGAGGGCGGAACGAACACGAAGGGCTGCAGCAGCGAGGCGCCCAGCGTGGCGGCGAGGCTGGTGTGGAGGATCGTCACCCGGGCATTGTCCAGCCCCGCGAGTCGCCGCGTGAGGATCTGGTACCACGCAAAGCCGAAGGCGGTGCCGAGCGGCAGGAGATAGCCCCAATCCGGCACGGTCCCCGTCAGGAAGGGCGGGCGCAGCGCCACCAGCACCCCGGCGAATCCGATTGCCACCCCGAGCCAGCGCCGCGCCCCGACGCGTTCGCGCAGCACCAGCGCCGCCAGCGCGACGGTGAGCAGCGGAGAGGCAAAGCCCACCGCCGTCGCATCGGCCAGCGGGATGCGCGCCAACGCCGTGGTGAAGAGCAGCGAGCAGCCGAGAAGGATCAGCGAGCGAAGCGCCTGCAGCCTCGGCGCGCGGGAACGCCAGGGCAGGCGGCCGCGCGTGGCGGCGAAGAACAGCGACACGGACAGGAAGGCGAAGAGGAACCGCCCCCAGATGATCTGCGCCGGGTTGAACCCGGCCGTCAGCCACTTCAGCGACGTGTCCATCGCCACAAAAATCAGCAGCGCCCCCAGCTGGAGCAGGATGCCGCGCAGGATCATGGAAGGCGGGCGCCCGCGCCGCCGCTACTGGCTGGCCCAGAGGATCCGATGGATCCACTGCACGTCCTCGATCTCAAAGGAGTAGTCGGGATGCGCCGGGTTGAGGGAGCGCAACTCGATCCGCTTGGCACTCTGCCGCTTCAGCTCCTTCGCCATCACCTCACCGAGGCGGGTGCGGGCCACGACGCGGTCGCCGCGCCGGATGGGCGAGGAGGGCGAGACGATCACCATGTCGCCATCGCGGAACACCGGCTCCATCGAGTCGCCGGAGATCTCCAGCGCATAGGCGTGCGGGTCGGGGATCTCGGGCAAGGAGATCTCGTCCCAGGCGCCGCCGACCGGGAAGCCGCCATCGTCGAAAAATCCCTCGCCGCCCGCCTGGGCGAAGCCGATCAGCGGCACGCGCCGCCCCACCCCAGGGCGCGGGCCGCGCTGAGTTGAGGGCAGGGCCGGCTGGCCCGAGACGAGCGCGGCGAAGCCCTCGATCCCGACCTGGGTGGCGGACAGGATCTTTGAGATGCTTTCGGTCGAGGGCCAGCGCGCGCGCCCGTCCGGCCCGATACGCTTCGACGGGTTGAAAGCGGTCGGGTCCAGCCCGGCGCGCCGCGCCAACCCCGACGCGCTGAGACCATTCTCGGCCGCCAGCGAGTCGATCGCGCGCCAGATGTCGTCATGTTTCACGGGCGGCACCTTTATAGGCCCATCGTCAGCAGGCAATAGGAAAATGTTGCTTCTTTCCGCTTGCTCCTCCCCACAACCGCAGGTTATGTTCTTAATATGTTCTCAAGGTCGGATTCGGCCGGAACCAAGCTGGAAAGGTCCTTTCTCCCATGCCCCTCGCCCCCCGCAGCGGCCATTCCCCGGTCCTCGCGACCCTGGCCCGCACCGTCCCCTTCGCCTCGGCGGAGGAGGCGTGGTTTTGGACCATGTCCGCGCTGGTCGCGCGGCGCGACGGCGCGCGCGTCTCCGCCGGCAAGGGGTTGGTGCCGCGCCCCTGCGAGCCGGACGACGTGGTGAAGTGCCTCGACCGCCTGTACCGCCAGCGCCGCATCGAGGTCGCCCATGCTCGCATCATGCGGATCTGGGGCGAGCGCGGCACCGCTCCCAACCCGCGCCACGCCTCGGAGCGCGGCGATGCCCGGCTTTGGCGCGAGGCCATGAACCGCCTGGAATGGCCGCTGCGCGTCAAGGGCATCGTGATGATCGCCCCTGCCGCCACAGCCGAGTCGCCGGTAGCCAGCGCCGAGATCATCCCCTTCCCGAAGGCGCGATGAGCGGCCTCACGGCGCGCGGCGCGGCGCCGGACTCCCAGTGCGTCTGGATCGTCTTCTCCGGGCGCGCCGATCATCGCTGGCTGAGGCTGCTGCGCCCCGGCTTCCGCCACTGCTTCGCCGCGCTGCATGATTCCTCGGGCTGGACGGTGCTCGACCCCCTCACCGGCCGCCTGGCCTGCGCGCGGCCTGAGGTCACGCCGGATTTCGATCTGCCGCGCTTCTTCCGCCGTGCCGGAATGCGTGTCCTCGGCCCCTTCGCGCCCACGGCCCCGGGACGCGGCAGCCGCCTTCTCCTCGCACCCTTCTCCTGCGTCTCGGTCTGCCGCGCGATTCTGGGCCCGGCGGCACCGCGTGCATGGACCCCCCTTGGCCTATATCGCGGGTTGCAGAATCTCGGAGTGTCTAGGAAAGAAAACTTGACTCTGGCGGCAACGCCGCGTTAAGACTTCCCTCGTCAACGGGCAAATTGCGTCCGCTGGCCCATTCCTGCTCTCCCAATCTTCAACTTTGAGCGCCCGGGCCGTTTCGCACGTCCCGGGCGTTCTCTTTTTGTTCGGAAGAGAGCGAGGACCCCATCCCCAATCGAGAGGAGACACGCCCGAATGGGAGGCCTGTTTCGCGCCCCGAAGCCCGTCGTGGTCGAGGCATCCCTGCCGCTTTCCGCTGTCTCCGTCGCCGCCGCCCCAGCGCCTGACGCGGTGGCGGAAGAGGCGCGCAAGGCGGCGCGGAGCCGCGCCGCAGGCGGAATGGCCGGCACGGTCGCCACCTCCTCGCGCGGGGTGCTGCTGCCCCTCTCCGTCACGCGCAAGTCGCTGCTGGGCGAATGAGCATGACGCCCGAAGCCCTGCTGGCCCGCCAATCCCGCGCCGCCGCCCGTCGCCGCCCGCTCGAAGCCGGTTGGCGCGACGCCTACGCCCATGTCCTGCCGCGTGCCGAGGATGCCGCCGCGCTCTTCGACGCCACCGCCGCCGACGCGGCGGAACAGCTCGCGGCCTCGCTCCTCGCCGAGCTGACCCCGCCCTGGTCGCGCTGGTTCGGCCTCGCCCCGGCCGCCGGCGAGAACGAGGCGGAGCCCGCCGCGCTGGAGCGCGTGGCCGAAACGCTGCAGGCGCATCTCGACCGCTCCAACCTCGCGCAGGAGATGCACCAGGCCTTCCTGGACCTCGTCATCACCGGCACCGGCATCCTGCTGGTGGAGGAGGCGCCGCCCGGCGACGCCTCGGCGCTGCGCTTCACCGCCGTGCCGGTGCTGAGCGCGGTGCTGGAGGAAGGCCCGTCCGGCCGGCTCGACGCCGTGTTCCGCGAGACGCGGCTGACCTGCGCCGAGATCGCGCGTCGTTTCCCTTTCGCCGAGCTTCCCGCTCCCTTGCTACGCGAGGAGGATGAAGACGAGCCGGCGCGACACCGCGTGGTGGAGGCGGTGTGGCCCGACCGCTTCGGGTATCGCTACGCCGCCATCCTCGACAGCGCCTGCGCCAATGCTCCGTGCTTCCTGGCGCAGGGCGGCTTCCCCGAGGCGCCCTTCATCGCCTTCCGCTGGCTGAAGGCGCCCGGCGAGACCTATGGCCGCGGCCCGGTCACCAAGGCGCTGCCCGACATCCGCACCGCGAACCGCGTGGTGGAGCTCGTGCTGAAGAACGCCTCCATCGCCGTCACCGGCATCTGGCAGGCGGA
This sequence comes from Sabulicella rubraurantiaca, assembly GCF_017355885.1. GTDB lineage: Bacteria > Pseudomonadota > Alphaproteobacteria > Acetobacterales > Acetobacteraceae > Roseococcus > Roseococcus rubraurantiacus. Next base: position 254,806 of record NZ_JAFEUU010000006.1, on the reverse strand, counting down.
GGATGACGGGGTGCTGAACCCGGCCACGGTGCAGCTCGTCCCCGGGGCCATCATCCCCAAGGCGCCGGGCTCCTCGGGGCTGACGCCGCTCGCCGCGCCTGGCTCCTTCGACGTGTCGCAGCTCGTGCTGGGCGATCTCCGCGCCCGCATCCGGCAGGCGCTGCTGGCGGACCGGCTCGGCCTGCCGCAGCAGGCGCAGATGACGGCGACGGAGGTGTTGGAACGCTCTGCCCAGGCGGCGCGGCTGCTCGGCGCCACCTATGGAGGGCTGCAATCCGAACTGCTCACGCCGCTGATCGCGCGGTCCCTCGCCATCCTCGCCCGGCGCGGCGAGGTGCCGCCGGAGTTGCTGCGCGAGGGGCGCGTGCAGCTCCGCTACGAAAGCCCGCTCGCCCGTGTGCAGGGCCGCGCCGACGCAGCGAACACGCTGCTCTTCGTCGACGCGGTGTCGCGCATGGGCGTCACGGCCGCCTCGCAGGTGGATGCGCCCGCGGCCGCGCGCTGGCTCGCCCGCACCCTCGGCGCGCCCGCCGAGATCCTCGTCCCCACCCTTCTCCAGGAGTGACGCCATGTCCGACAGCCTGCTCGACGCCGCCACCGCCCCCGCCGGCAAGACCCGCCCAGACGACGTCCCGGAGAAGTTCTGGGACAGCGAGGCGGGCCAGCTGCGCGTGGAGGCGCTGCTCAAATCCTATCGCGAGCTGGAGCGGCGCCTCCCCTCCCGCCTCGCACCGCCTGGTCCCGAGGCGCCGGAGGAGGAAAGGCTGCGCTGGCGCGCCATGCTTGGCATCCCGGAGAGTCCCGACGCCTACGAGATCACGCCGAAGCACGAGCTGGTCTCGCCGGATCGCGAGGTGAACCGGATGCTGCACGAGGCAGGCTTCACCTCCTCGCAGGTGCAGCTGGTCTACGACCTGGCGGCGGAGCGGCTGCTGCCCCTGATCGCCGAGGCGGCGCAGCAATTCGAGGCGGACCGCCAGCTGGAAGTGCTGCGGAACCATTTCGGCGGCGAGGAGCGGTTCTGCCGCGTGGCGGGGCAGATCCGCGCCTGGGGCGCCGCGAAGCTGCCGCCCGGCGTCATGGAGGCGCTGTCCACCACGGCCGAAGGCGTCATGGCGATGGAACGCATGATGCGCGGTTCGGAGCCGGCGCTCGGACGCGACAGCGCCGCCGAATCCCAGCCGGACGAGGCGGAGCTGCGCCGCATGATGCGCGACCCGCGCTACTGGCGCTCGCGCGAGCCGGAATTCGTCCGCCGCGTTTCCGAGGGCTTCCGCCGCCTCGTCGGCGGCTGAGCCACCCCCGGCCCTTTCCCCGCCGCGCAACCCCTTCGCGGGCGCGGCGGGTCCCGGCGCACGCGCGGCCCGCGGCATCGCGACCAACCGCTGCGCGCGCCTTCCGAACCCCAGCAGGAGAACAGCTTTGTCCGGCACGATCGATCAGGCTTTCGTGAAGCAGTACCAGGCCGAGGTGCATGAGGCCTACCAGCGCCAAGGCAGCAAGCTGCGCCCTGCCGTGCGCTCCAAGACCGGCGTGAAGGGTGCCAGCACGATCTTCAAGCGCGTGGGCCGCGGCATCGCCGGCGCCAAGGCGCGCAACGGGGTCGTGCCGGTGATGAACATCGAGTACTCGGCCGTCGAGTGCTTCCTCCAGGACCACTACGCGGGCGACTGGATCGACCGCTTCGACGACCTCAAGACCAACGCCAACGAGCTGGACGTGCTGGCCAGCGCCGGCGCCTATGCGCTGGGCCGCAAGACGGATGAGCTGATCATCGCCGCCCTCGACACCGCAACCATCGAGGCGGTGGGCACGCAATCCGGCCAGACCGACAATGACGGCCTCACCCGCGCCAAGGTGCTGCTGGCCTTCGAGATGCTGGGCCAGGCGGACGTGCCCGACGACGGCAATCGCTTCGCCGTGGTCGGCTGGAAGCAGTGGAGCGAGCTGCTGACCCTGCCCGAGTTCGCCTCCGCCCAGTATGTTGGCGAGAGCGAGCTGCCCTGGAAAGGCAGCCAAGCCAAGCGCTGGCTCGGCGCCACCTGGATCGCGCATTCCGGCCTGACCACGGCGGGCACGATCCGCTCCTGCTACTTCTTCCACCGCACCGCCGTGGGCCATGCGGCGGCGAGCGAGGTGATCACCGACATCACCTGGCACGGCGATCGCGCGGCGCATTTCGTCAACTCGATGATGAGCCAGGGCGCGGTGCTCGTGGACAATGCGGGCGTCGTCCGCATGCGCTGCAAGGAGTGACCCTCACGCCCCCCGGCCGTACGCCGGGGGGCGTTTCCCTTCCCGCACCCTTCCAACATGGAGCCTCCACCGATGGCGCTCTCCGCCCTCGAACTCTGCTCGCGCGCGCTGTTGCGCCTCGGCGCCCAGGCCGTCGCCTCGCTCGACGAGGGTACCGCCGAGGCGGAGATCGCCTCCACCCTCTATCCCGGCACGCGCGACGCGCTGCTCGCCTCGCATCCCTGGAGCTTCGCCACGGGGCAGGAGACGCTGCCGCGTCTCGCCGCCCTGCCGGTGGCCGACTTTGCCCATGCCTTCGCGCTGCCGCCCGGCTTCCTGCGCGCCCTGTCGGCGGGCGGCGGTGCGCGTGGCCGCGGCCTGGCCTACCGGCTGCTGGAGAACCGGCTGCACTGTGGCTCCCCTGCCGTGACGCTCACCTACGTCTTCTGGCCCGATGAGGCGGTGTTCCCGCCGCATTTCGCCGCCGCGCTGGTCGCGCGCCTCGCCGCCGAGTTCTGCATCCCGCTGACGGAGAACACCTCGCGCGCAGATGCTCTTCAGCCAGGCAGAGGCGGAGCTGCGGGCCGCGCGCCGCGCCGACAGCCAGCAGGCCACCGTGCAGGCGCTGTCCGGCTTCCCGCTCATCGCGGCTCGGGGCTGAACGCATGTCCGGCTCCATGCTATCGGCACGCCGCACACGGAGGAGAGCCTCTACCGCCCCGGCGAGCCTTTCCTGCGCGGCTATGGCCGGCTGGAGGTACCGGTGCTCGGGCGGAACGGCGAATCCGCCTGGCCGGAGCGCTTCACGGAGGCCGGCATCGAGGCGCTGCGGGCACGGGTCGGGCCGCTGCACTTCACGCGGCAGATGCTGCTGCGCCCCGTCGCGGCAGCGGCGGCGCGGCTCGATCCCGCGCTGCTGATCAGCTACGGCGAGGAGCCGGAATACCGCGAGGCGAATGGAAGCGCGCAGCTCTGGCTGCTTGGGCGGTGCATGGTGGCGGGGGGCGGGTTCTGGGACCCTGCCTTCGGCCGCGTCGAAGGCAAGGGCGACGGCTCCGTCTCGCCGCCACCTATGCGGATGGCGAGGGCAACCACTACCTGCACCGCGTCCTGTGGCTCACCCAGCGCGAGGATGCGCCAGAGGATCCGGCGACGCAGCAATGCCGGGCGGTGGCGGAGGCGGCGCGGGCGCTGCACCTGCCCGTTATCCGCGTCGAGACCAACGGCATCGGTCGCTTCCTGCCCGCGATGCTGCGGCGGGAACTGGCGCGGGCTGGGGTGGCCTGCCAGGTGCGGGAGGAGCCGAGCCGCGCCGCCAAGGCGCAACGCATCCTCTCCGCCTTCGACCCGCTGCTGGCGGCACGTCGCCTCTATGCCAACGACAATGTCCTCCGCTCTCCCTTCGCGAGGGAGATGGCGGAATGGCGGCCGGAGGCGAAGGGGGCGCGCGACGATGCGCTGGACGCCGCCGCTGGCGCCCTGCTGCACGAGCCGGCGCGCCTGCCCGGCCTGCCGCCCCGCATCGCGCCGCGCTGGCGCGGAGTTGCCTGAACTATTCCGCCTTCAGCACGAGCGCCGCGTGGCGCTCGCGCCCCGCATCCGTGATCGCGAAACGCCCATCCCCCCGCTCCTCCGCGAGGCCCATGGCCTCCAGGCGGCGCAGGCAGGGCTGGTCCGCGAGGCCAGGCGGCCGCCCGTGCCGTCCCACCAGCGTCAGCCGGTGCAGGGCCGAGCGGCAGCACGTCTCGAGATAGGGCTCGTTCCACATCGCTTCTCACCCCCGCGTCGCCGCTCTTGTGGCGACAACCACCCAAGGCTGCAAGGAGGCCGCATGGAAGCCATGACGCCCACCATGATGTGGTGGATCAACGCCGTGGAGGCGCCGATCGTCGCCGCGCTGTTCTACATGATCCATGGTCTGCGGAAGGACCTGGATGCGCGGCTGGAAACCAAGGACACGCGCCAGACCGACGGCCTTGCCCGCACGCGGGAGGAGCTGGCGGCCTTCAAGCTGGAGGTGGCGCGCACCTACGTGCCGCTCTCGCTGATCCGCGACGTGGATCGCCGCATGACCGAGCAGCTTCTCCGCATCGAGGAGAAGCTGGAGGAGATGCGGCGCGAGCCGGAGGGACGCCGATGAGCGCCGCCCCGTCCCTTCCCGCCGCGGGGGCCGCCGCGGAACTCCTCGCCCGGGTGCTCTATGCCGAGGCCGGGTCCTGGCCGGTGCGCGGCATCGAGGCTCTGGCCGGCCTGGCCATGAACCGCGCCCGGCTGGTGCTGGAGGATGCGGAGGCGCGGACGCGCTTCGCCAATGGCGAGGCCCCCGCGAGCCTCCCACGTGCCCTCATCGCCGTGCTGCGCGCGCCCTTCCAGTTCCCCACGCGGCATCCGCATCACAAGCGCCACGCCCTCTTCGCCGCGCCGCCTGCGGGGGATGCGGCGCTGACGATGTGCCGGCGCGTCGCGCGGCGGGCTCTCTCCGGCGCGCGGCCCGATGCGTCGCGCGGGGCGCTGCTGTGGCACGAGGCGCTGCGCCTGCCACCCTGGGCGGTGGGGCGCATCCCCTGCACCGAGCTGGGGGGCCTGATCTTCTATCGCCTGCCGTGATAGCGACGGCCGATGGAACGCTTCATCTACACGCTGGTCCGCGCGGCGGATTGGGAGGTGGCGCAGGCCCTGGGCGAATATCGGGGCAGCGCCGACGATGCGCGGGACGGGTTCCTGCATTTCTCCACCGCGGCGCAGCTTCGCGCGACGGCGGCGAAGCACCGGCGTGGCGTCTCCGACCTTTGGATGCTGGAAGCGGACACGGAAGCGCTCGGCGGGGCGCTGCGCTGGGAGGCGGCGAGCGGCTCCTCCCGCCCCGGGCTGTTTCCGCATCTCTATGCGGCGCTGCCGGTTTCGGCGGTGACGCGCGCCGCCGCCGCGCCGCTCGGCCCGGATGGGGTTCACCGCTTCCCGGACGACATTCCCTGAAGCACCGCGCGCTCGCTCATCAGGCAGGCGAGCGCCACCACCACCCCGCCCGCGATGGTCGGCCCGGCGGGTGCATTGCCGAAGACCAGCCAATCCAGCGTGACGCTCCATGGCAGGGCGATGAACTCGAAGGGGGCGAGGCGCGCCGGGGTGGCGTGGCGGAAGGCCAGGGCCAGCAGCACCGTGGCTGTGCCGGCCAGGATGCCATTCGCCATCAGCGCCAGGGCCTGCGGCGCATCCGGCGTTTCCCAATGGATCCCGGCGAAGGGCGCGGTGGCCAGCAGCCCAAGAGTGGAAGGGAACAGGATCAGCCGTGCGATGCCGCTTTCCGCCTTAAGGCTGCGATTCACCGTGATGTTCACCGCATAGGTCACCGTGCCGAGCGCGGCGCAGAGAAAGCCTAAGACGCTGCCACCGCCGGAAAGCGACGGCGCCAGTGCCAGCAGCACGCCCGCAAAGCCCACGCCCGACCAGATCCAGGCGGCGCGCGGCACCGTCTCGTGCAGCGCCAGCCGCGCCAGCACCAGCGTCATGAAGGGCGCGGTGAAGAAGACGAGGTACCCATCGGCCAGCGGCAGGTGACGGAAGGCGAGAAAGAACAGCAGGCCGGAGCACAGCATCGCCACGGCGCGCAGCGCATGGAGGCCTGGATGCCTGGTCCGGAAATCGCCCCCGGCGCCTGGCCAAGCGGCGCGGATGAGGAAGAGCAGCAGGAGCAGCGTCGCGTGGCGGAGGAACAGCGCCTGGGCGGCGCTGAAATCCTGCGACAGGAATTTACTGTTCGCGTCCAGCACGCCAAACAGGCCGATGCCGAGCATCAGCAGCACCGGCCCCTTCATGGCGGTGGATTTCGGGCGGCGCGGCGCCGCTTGTCAATCGCGCCCGCCCCGGTTTCCCACTCGGGGGAACCGGGATAGGAGACGCGGCATGACGCCCACCCTGGCCTCCGCCCTCCTGCCGCTGATGCGCCGCTTCGATGCGGAGACGGCGCATGGCTGGGCCATCGCGGCGCTGCGCGCGGGGCTGGCCGGGAAGGACGCGACCCCCGACACACCGGAACTGGCAGTGGAGGCGATCGGGCTGCGCTTCGCGAGCCCGATCGGCCTCGCCGCCGGCTTCGACAAGGATGCGGCGGCGGTGCTGCCGCTGCTGCGCCTCGGCTTCGGCTTCGTGGAGGCCGGGACGGTGACGCCGCGCCCGCAGTCGGGCAATCCGCGTCCGCGCCTGTTCCGGCTGGAGGAGGACTCGGCGGTCATCAACCGCATGGGCTTCAACAATGCGGGGCTCGATTCCTTTCTGGCGCGGCTGCGCGACCTCCCGCGCCCGCTGCCCGGCATCGTCGGCGCCAATGTGGGCGTGAACAAGGAAGGCGCCGATCCGGAGCGCGACTACCCTGCCCTGTGCCGCGCCGCCGCGCCGCTCGCCGACTACGTGACGATCAACATCTCCTCCCCCAATACGCCTGGCCTGCGCGACCTCCAGGGCGAGGAGCGGCTGCGCGCCATCCTACGCGCCGTGAACCCCCGCACGCTCAGCAAGCCCGTACTGGTGAAGCTGGCCCCCGACTTGGCGGATGAGGCGCTGCCGGCGCTGGTCGAGGCGATGGTGGAGGAGGGCGTGGCGGGGCTGATCATCAGCAACACCACCATTGCGCGGCCGGAGACGCTGCGCTCGCGCCATCGTGGCGAGAGGGGCGGGTTGAGCGGACAGCCGCTCTTCGAGCGAAGCACGGCGATGCTGCGCCAAGCCTATCGCCTGGCCGGCGGGCGGCTCGTGCTGGTGGGCGCGGGCGGCGTGGCCTCGGCCGAGCAGGCCTATGCGAAGATCAAGGCCGGCGCGACGCTGGTGCAGCTCTATTCCAGCTTCGCCTATGCGGGGCCGGCCCTGCCAGGGCGTCTGAAGCGGGACCTGCTCGCGCTGCTGCGGCGAGACGGGGTGACGCGGCTGCGGGATGTGGTCGGCGTGGAGGCGTAATCCGATGAAGATCTGGGAAAGCCTGGAACCGGTCGCGGACCGGTATGACGGCTTCGTGCTCGATTTGTGGGGCGTCGTGCATGACGGCCGCAAGCCCTATGCCGGCGTGCCCGAATGCCTGCGGGAGCTGCGGCGGCGCGGCAAGCGCGTCGTCTTCCTCACCAATGCGCCGCGCCGTTCCTGGTTCATCGCGAACATGCTGGACGCGATGGGACTGGAGCGCGACCTGTATGACGGCATCATCTCCTCCGGCGAGGTGACGTGGCGCTGGCTGAAGGACGGCACGCATCCCTTCTTCGCGGGGCTGCGCGGCCGCCGCGCCTTCCATATCGGTCCCGAGCGCGACCTGTCGGTGGTGGAGGACGACGCGGCCGAGATCGTGTCCTCGCCCGAGGATGCCGACCTGCTGCTCAACACCGGCCCGGACCCGGAGCGTGGTCCCCGCTCCGTGGAGCCTTATCGCGACGACCTGCTCGCCTGCTTCCAGGCCGGCCTGCCCATGGTCTGCGTCAACCCGGACCGCGCGGTGATGGTGGCCGGCGAGCGCATCCTCTGCGCCGGGGCGCTTGCCGACGTGTATGCCGAATGGGGCGGATCCATCTGCGAGGTCGGCAAGCCGGACCCGGCCGTCTATGGACCGGTGCTGGAGATGCTGGGCATCGCCGATCGCAGTCGCATCCTCTGCGTGGGGGACACACCGCACACCGATCTGCGCGGCGCGCAGGCGGCCGGTCTGGACGCGCTCTGGGCGCTGACGGGGCTGACGGAAGATGCCTATGGCCCGAGCCCCGATCCTGCCCTGCTGGCGCGGGTGGCGGAGGAGGAAGGCGCGCATCCGCTGGGCGCGTTGCGGCGACTGAACTGGTGATGATTTCGACACCGGGAAGCGTCGCTTCCTGGTTCGGAACATGCACCGGAACAGCATGCCAAATTGGCATGCGCGAGCGTGTGCGCACGCGCGCCGGTTCGGAAGGCTGGATGCCTGTTTCGGCACCAATTTCCGCAGCCTTTTCCACAGGAAAATGATTTGCACCGCGAATCCAGCCCTTGTGGCTGATTCGGCGTTTCCCCTACACCATCTGGTGTCAGGAGGAGGGGAAACTCCCATGGATTGGACTCGCGAGGCCATTGACCGCCTGCGTGCCCTTTGGGCCGAGGGACATTCCACCGCCGAGATCGGCCGCCGCATGGGCGTGTCCAAGAATGCCGTGGTGGGCAAGGCACACCGCCTCCAGCTGGCGGCCCGCCCCAGCCCGATCCGCCGCGATCTCCAGGCGCCACGCCCGCCTTCCGCCGGTCGCAAGCCGACCCTGCCGCCGCTGCGCGTCGCCATGCAAACCGCTCCTTCTTTGCCTGTGGCCGAAGCGGCGCCCGCCCCGCGGCGTGAGGCGCCAGCCGCCCCCGCCCCGTCCCTGTCGGCTCCGGTGCTGCGTCCCTTTCCGCGCGGCGGGGTGAAGACCTGCTGCTGGCCCATCGGCGAGCCGGGCACCGAAGGCTTTCGCTTCTGCACCGCCGAGGCAATGAGCCCGAAGCCCTACTGCCCCGAGCACGCGGCGCTCGCCTATGTGCGCGTAAAGGACCGGCGCGAGGACGCGGCCTGACGTCCCACGGAACCTGCTTCACAGGTTCCGGGGATTCCCGCTTCCGCTGCCATTTCCGTGCGGCAGCGGCACGACACCGCGGCAGGGCCGTGGTGTCGCCTACGCTGACTGTTGAGTTCAGGTCCGGCGTTGTTGTGCCTTCATCTTGCGCATGTGCTTGCGCCACCCGCGCGACCGGCGGGGCGTCTGCGGTGCCGCCGCCTCGCCTTCCGTCCCACCGCCACGCCGCAGCGCCCGCCGGGCGACATGGCTGGCGACTTCCGCCGCGAGGAAGATCGGCTTGCTGACGGTTTCGACGATGCCCGAAATGGTGGCCATATGATGCTCCTTGCCTGACGGGCGCCACGCGCCCTGTTCCCAGGCAACGCGCGGGACGCTAGCGCGTCGCCGCCTGGAGGAAGCGGATCAGCGCCTGCATCTCCTCCGGGTCGGACACGCGCTGCACCGGCATGCGCGTGCCGGGCGTCACCACGTCCGGGCCGCGGGTGAAGAGATCCGCCACCGTCTCCGCAGTCCAGACGATGTCGCCGCGCGCCAAGCGCTCGGAATAGGCGTAGCCAAGCACGCTGCCCATGCGGCGTCCAAAGAGGCCATGCAGGTGCGGCCCGGCCATGGGTGCGGCATCGGGGCGCAGCATGTGGCAGGCCTGGCAGGCGCGCCACACCTCGGCGCCCAGCCTGTCCAGTCCGGCAGGGGCGGCCTCCTCCGCCTCCTGCGTCAGCGGGCCGAGGGGGCGGGAGGTCGCGGCGTCCCAGCGCCGCACGCGACGGTCCTGTCCGCCGCTCCACAGCGTCGCACCATCCGGCGCGAAGGCCAGGGACCAGACCGGCAGGCCCGGTCCTTCCAGCGTCCCGCGCACCCGGCCCAAAGGGAGGTCCAACAGTTCCACCGCGCCGCCGATCGTGCCCACTGCGAGGGTGCGCCCATCCGGCGCGGCGGCCAGGGCGATGACCGGGCGTGGCCCGGTGCGCAGATCGCGCTGCGTCCCCTCGGCGGAGACCAACGTCACCGTGCCGTCCACCCCCGCGACGGCCAAGCTTCCATCCGGCAGGGCAAGCAGGGCCGTGCGAGGCAGGCCGAACTCGGCCAGGGTGCGGGCGGAGCCGTTCGCTTCCCAGCGGCGCAGCGTGCCGTCCTGTCCGGTGCTGTGCAGGGCGCCGCCGGCAAAGGCCACGGCGTTCACGTTGCCCGCATGGCCCTCCAACACCCGCGCCTCCCCGGTGCCGAGATCCCACAGCCGCACCGTGCCGTCCCAGGCGGCGGAGGCGAGGCGGGTTCCTTCGGCGGCCAGTGCGGCGACCGGCTCGGAATGGCCCTCCAGCACGCGTTCCGGCTCGTTGCCTCCCGCTCCCCAAAGGGCGATGCGCGCATCCTCGCCAGCGGTGGCGAGGCGCCCATCGGGCAAGGTAAGGACGGCGTTCACCGCGCCCCGGTGCCAGCGCAGGACGCGGCGGGCACGGCCGGCGGCGGGATCCCAGAGGATGACGGCCTGGTCGAAGCCGCCGGAGGCAAGCAGCGCCCCGTGCATCGCCAGCGCTCGTACCGGCCCGCCATGCCCGGCGAGATCCTGCCCGGCGGCGGGCGAGGCGGCGAGGAGCAGCAGGAGGAGCAGGCGTCGCATGGCGGGCATCTTCCGCGCCGCGTCGCGCCGTGCAAGCGCCCCGGTTCCGCGCCTGTTTCCCCTTGCGCCGCCGCATGGGATAACCATCCCCTTCCGGAGAGCGAGGAGCGCAGCATGGACGGGATGCGGTTCGAGGATTTGTCCGTCGGGCAGAAGGCGCGGTTCAGCAAGACCATCACCGAGGCGGACATCCTGCTCTTTGCTGCAGTGTCCGGCGACACCAACCCGGTGCATATCGACGCGGAAGCCGCCAAAGCCACGGCCTTCGGCGAGCGCATCGCGCACGGGATGCTCTCCGCCTCGCTCATCTCCACCGTGCTCGGGACGCGGCTGCCTGGGCCGGGCACGATCTATCTCGGGCAGACGCTGAAGTTCCGCGCGCCCGTGCGGATCGGCGACACGGTGACCGCGACCGCCGAGGTGACGGCGCTGGACCCCGCGCGGAAACGGGCCACTCTCGCGACCGTTTGCACCGTTGCGGGCAAGACCGTGTTGGAGGGTGAGGCCACAGTGATGGTTCAATCGAAGGGATGAGGCGCGTCTGCGTCTTCTGCGGCGCGGCGCCGGGACGTGACCCCCGCCATGCGGAATTGGCCCGAGCCCTGGGAAGCGCGATCGCGGCGCGCGGGCTGGGCCTCGTCTATGGCGGTGGCAAGGTCGGGCTGATGGGCGTCGTGGCCGATGCGGCGCTGGAAGGTGGTGCCGAGGTGATCGGCGTCATTCCCGACGCGCTGATGGAGCGCGAGCTGGGTCATGGCGGCTGCACTGAGCTGCGCGTCGTCCCCTCCATGCATGTCCGCAAGCAGGAGATGAGCGACCTGTCCGATGGGTTCGTCGTGCTCCCGGGCGGCATCGGCACGCTGGAGGAGGCGGTGGAGATCCAGTCCTGGGCGCAGCTGGGCATCCACGGCAAGGGCCTCGTCTTCCTGGACGAGGATGGCTACTGGGATCCGTATTTCGCGCTGATCGACGGCATGGCGCAGGGCGGCTTCCTGCGCGCCGAGTATGTCGGGCTCGCCATGCGCGCCCGTTCCCCGGAGAAGGCGCTGGAGGCGCTGGCCGAATGGCGCCCGCCCGAATTGACGCGCTGGATGGTCCGCACCGAGGCATGATCCACCAGGACTGGCACGCCCTGCCCGAGGCCGCGCGGGGCGGCACCGTGGCGCTCGGAAATCTGGACGGGGTGCATCGCGGCCATGCCGCCGTGCTGGCCGCCGCGCACCAGGCGCGGCCCGACCTCTCCCTGGCCGCACTCACCTTCGAGCCGCATCCGCGCGAACATTTCCGCCCCGATGACCCGCCCTTCCGCCTGACGCTGCTGCCGGCCAAGGCGACGGCGCTGGCGGCATGCGGCGCGCGTCACGTCCACGCCCTACCCTTCGGCGAGGCGCTGGCCGCCATGGGCGCGGAGGATTTCGTGGAGCAGGTGCTGCATCGCGCCCTGGGCGCGCGTCACCTGGCCTGCGGCGCCGATTTCGCCTTCGGCCACCGGCGCGGCGGCGATGTCGCCTTCCTGGCCGAGGCGGCGGAACGGCGCGGCATCGGGCTTTCCGTGGTGCCGCATGTCTCGGACGCGGAGGGGCCCATCTCCTCCACGCGCATCCGGCGCCTCCTGCAGGACGGGTATCCGGAACGGGCGGCGGATCTGCTCGGCCGGCCCTTCGCCGTGGTGGGGGAGGTGGCGCATGGCGACAAGCGCGGGCGCACCATCGGCTTCCCCACCGCCAATATCTTCCTGGGCCGGCACCTGGAGCCGGCGCGCGGCGTCTATGCGGTGCGAGCGCGCCTTGCCGATGGGTGCGTGGTGCCGGGGGTGGCGAATATCGGTCGTCGCCCCACCGCCGGAGGCGATCCCGTGTCGCGGCTGGAGGCGCATCTCTTCGACTTTGAGGGCGACCTCTATGGGCAGGAGGCGAGCGTGGAACTGCTGCACTTCCTGCGCGAGGAGCGGCGCTTCCCGGATTTCGACGCGCTGCGCGCCCAAATCGCGGCGGATGCGGCCGAGGCGCGGGCCTGGCTGGGCACCTGAACCGCGCTGGCGGGTTTGCCGTCAGAAGACGGTGCAGGACTGGTTGAGCGTGGTTCCTTTGGCGGTGATGCGGACGCTCTGCGTGCCGGCAAACTCGTGGCGGCAGGTCTGCCGCCAGTTGAAACCGGTATGGCCCTCGACCGTCGTGCGGGTCCGTACATACCTTGTGGAAAAGCGCCGGCAGTTCTGGCTGTCGAGCGTGATGCTGCCGCTGCTCCCAACCCGCTCCCAGGTTCCGCCGCTGGTCTGCCCGTCGAAGGTGGCGCGCGCGACGTAAGCGCCCTCGTTGTAGACGCAGACCAGCGCCCCCTCGCCCGATTGTGCTGCGGCTGGCCCGGTCAGGGCCAGAAGGGGGAGAAGAAAGAATACAGGCTTCATAGAATGGCTCCCGGATTGCAATCATAGGATGCAGAACTGGGAGAGATGCGCCAATCGGCTTAACCGATCACTGCCGTCGGCCGCGCTTGACCGGGGGGGTGGGCTGCCAGCATATCCAGGCCATGCACGCGCGCCCGGATCAGCGAATTCCCGGCCCGGTCCTCGCCTGAGGGCCGGGACACGCTGACGCCGCCCACCGTTTACGCCGCGCCGTGCCGCGCGGACCGGATCCACCCATGAATGACGCTCCCGACACCCAGCCCGCCCGCGACTACCGCGGCACGGTCTTCCTGCCGCAGACCTCCTTCCCCATGCGCGGCGACCTGCCGAAGCGCGAGCCGCAATGGCTCGCCCGCTGGGAGGCGGATGCGCAATGGGCGAAGCTGCGGGCGGCCGCGAAAGGTCGCCCGCCCTTCGTACTGCATGACGGCCCTCCTTATGCGAACGGGCCGCTGCATATCGGCCACGCGCTGAACAAGATCTTGAAGGACGTGATCAACCGCGCGGCGCAGATGGCCGGCTTCGACGCCGACTACATCCCCGGCTGGGACTGCCACGGCCTGCCGATCGAGTGGAAGGTCGAGGAGGAGTACCGCGCGAAGAAGAAGAACAAGGACGAGGTGCCGGTGCTGGAGTTCCGCGCCGAGTGCCGCGCCTATGCCCAGAAATGGCTGGACTTCCAGACGGAGGAGTTCAAGCGCCTGGGCGTTGCGGGGGATTTCGCGCAGCGCTACGCCACCATGGACTTCCCCTCCGAGGCGGTGATCGCGGGGGAGATCGGGCGCTTCCTGCTCAACGGCTCGCTGTATCGCGGCCTCAGGCCCGTGATGTGGAGCCCGGTGGAGAAGACCGCCTTGGCCGAGGCGGAGATCGAGTATGCGGACCATGTCTCGCCCATGCTGTGGGCGCGGTTCCGCGTGGCCGAGGGCGCGCTGGCGGGTGCGAACCTCGTCGCCTGGACGACGACGCCCTGGACCATCCCGGCCAACCGCGCTTTGGCGGTGAACCCTGAGCTGGATTATGCGCTCGTCCACGTGAATGGCGATGAGGGGCTGTTCCAGGCGGGCGAACGCCTCGTCGTCTCCATGAAGCTGCTGCCCGACTTCACGGCTGCCACCGGCCTCGGCGCGCATGACGTGGTTCGGTTGCTGAAGGGCGAGGAGCTGGTCGGGCTGCAATGCCGCCACCCCTTCGCCGGCCAGTTCCCCGAGAGCGACCTCTACGAGACGCCCCGCCCGGTGCTGGCGGGGGATTTCGTCACGGACGAGGCTGGCACGGGCATCGTCCACATGGCGCCCGACCATGGCGAGGACGACTTCAATCTGTGCCGCGCGCACGGCATCCCGGCGATCGAGAGCCTGAACGACGACGGCACCTATGCCGAGAAGATGACCGGCGTCGCCGGCCTTCACGTCTTCAAGGCGCATGACCGGGTGTGGGAGCTGTGCGAGGCCGCCGGGACGCTGGTGGCGAAGGGGAAGCTCTCCCACTCCTACCCGCATAGCTGGCGCTCCAAGAAGCCGGTGATCTTCCGCGCCACGCCGCAATGGTTCATCGCCATGGACGACGCGAACGCGATCCGCACCAAGGCGATGGACGCGATCGCGGCGACGCGCTTCATCCCCGAGGTGGGGCGCAACCGCATCGGCGCCATGGTGTCGAACCGCCCCGACTGGTGCATCAGCCGCCAGCGCGCCTGGGGCGTACCCATCGCCGTCTTCGTGGAGAAGCGCACCGGCGAGGTGCTGCGCGACGAGACGGTGATGCGCCGCATCGTGGACGCCTTCCGCAGCGAGGGCGCCGATGCCTGGTACCAGCCGGATGCCGCCGCCCGCTTCCTGGGCAACGAGCGCAACCCGGATGACTACGAGCAGGTGATGGACATCGTGGATGTGTGGTTCGAGTCCGGCTCGACCCACGCCTTCGTCCTGGAAGGGCGCGGCATGCCCTGGCCGGCCGATCTCTACCTCGAAGGCTCGGACCAGCATCGCGGCTGGTTCCAGTCCTCCCTGCTGGAGGCGGTGGGGACGCGCGGCGTCGCGCCGTTCAAGTCCGTCCTGACCCACGGCTTCGTGCTGGACGAGGGCGGGCGCAAGATGTCCAAGTCTCTGGGCAACGTCACCGCGCCGCAGGAGGTGATCTCCAAGTATGGCGCGGACATCCTGCGGCTCTGGGTGATGAACTCGGACACGGCCGAGGATCTGCGCATCGGCAAGACCATCCTGGAGCAGCAGGCGGAGCTGTATCGCCGCCTGCGCAACTCGCTGCGCTGGATCCTGGGCGGCCTCGCCGGCTTCACTGAGGCGGAGCGCGTGCCAGTCGGCGAGATGCCGGAGCTGGAGCGCTGGGTGCTGCACCGCCTCTCCGAGCTGGATGCGCGGGTGCGCGGCGCGGTGGCGAGCCATGACTGGTCCGGTGTGGTGCCGGAGATCCATGGCTACTGCGCCACCGACCTGTCGGCCTTCTGGTTCGACATCCGCAAGGACGCGCTCTACTGCGACGGGGCCGACAGCCTGCGCCGCCGCGCGGTGCGGACCGTGCTGGACCATCTGCATCGCTGCCTCTGTGCCTGGCTGGCGCCGGTGCTGGTCTTCACCGCGGAGGAAGCCTGGCGCGCCCGCTTCGGCGAGGAGGCGGAGAGCATCCACCTTCAGCTCTTCCCCGAGATCCCGGCGGAGTGGCGGGACGAGGCTCTGGCGGCGAAATGGGCCCGCATCCGCGAATTGCGGCGCGAAGTGACGGGGGTGATCGAGGCGGCGCGCGCCTCCGGCCAGGTCGGCTCCTCGCTCCAGGCCGCGCCGACGCTGGCGCTGCCCGAGGCGGATCGCGCCCTGCTGGACGAGGAGGGCTGGGCCGAGGTCAGCATCACCTCCGGCTTCACGCTGGAAGCGGGCGAGGCGCCTGCCGCGCGCTTCGCCGCCGCCCCCGGCAGCAAGTGCGAGCGCTGCTGGCGCGTCCTGCCCGAGGTGTCCGCGGCGCACGGCCTCTGCCGCCGCTGCGAGGCGGTGGTGCAGCCATGAGCCTGCGCGCCGCCGGGCTGCTCTTCGCCCTGGTCCTCCTCGTCCTGGACCAGCTTTCGAAATGGTGGGTGCTGGAGGTGCTGCGCCTGCCCGAGCGGCGCAGCCTGCCCTTGCTGGAGGCGGGACCTTTTGGGCTGGACCTTACCATGGTCTGGAACCGGGGCGTCACCTTCGGGATGTTCTCCGGCGACGGGGCGTGGAATCACCTCATCCTCGCCCTGCTGGCCATGGCGGTGGCGGCGCTGCTGCTGCGCTGGTTATGGCGGGCGGAGAATCTGTGGGCCGCCCTGGCGCTGGGTGCGGTGATCGGCGGCGCGGTCGGCAATGTCATTGACCGATTCCGCTTCGGTGCCGTGGTGGATTTCGTGGATGCCTATGCCTGGGAATGGCACTGGTATGTCTTCAACATTGCCGATGCCGGCATCGTGTGCGGCGTGGCCGTGCTGGTGGCCGACGCCTTGATTCGGCCCGAGGGGAAGCGCAAAGAAGCGCCATGAAGCACGGCCTCTCCCTGGTCCTTCCGCTCCTGCTGCTCTCGGCTTGCGGCGGGGACACCGCCCGCACCCTCGGCCTGACGCGTGACGCGCCGGACGAGTTCCAGGTGACCACCCGCGCGCCGCTCTCCATGCCGCCCTCGCTGGGCGACCTGCCGCGGCCGCGCCCCGGCGCCTCCCGGCCGCAGGAAGTCTCCTCGGCCGTGCAGGCGCAGTCGGCCCTGGTGCCTGGCGCCGGGGTGAGCGGTGCCGCCAGCCGCGCCACCCCCGGAAGCGGCGAGATGGCGCTGCTGGGTTCCGCGGGCGGGCCGGCCGTGACCGGCGACATCCGCACCCGCGTGGACGAGGAAAGCCTGCGGCTGGAGCGGACGGACCGGAACCTGGTGGACCGGCTGATGTTCTGGCGCGAGCAGGACCCGCCGGGCATCCCGGTGGACCCGGCGCGCGAGGCGCAGCGCCTGCGCGAGAACGCGGCGCTGGGCCGCGAGGCGGTGGAGGGCGAAACGCCGGTGATCCAGCCGCAGCGCCGCCGCGGCCTGTTCAACTGGAACCTCTTCTAAGCTTCGCGCAGGGCGGGCATCCTTCCGACGGAGGAAGGAAACGCCATGCCCACACGCCGAGCCCTGCTCGCCACCCCGGCCCTCGTCCTGGCCGGGGCCGCCCGCGCCCAGAACGCGGGACCGCGCTTCGAAAGCATCCACCGCTTCAACACCCCCGCCGCGCGGCAGGGGGTCTGCGCCGACGCCACCCGCACCTGGGTGGTGGATGACCGGCTGATCATCGGCTTCGACCGCGCTTCGGGCGCGGAATTCGCGCGGTTCGAATCGCCGCGCGAGGGGCCGATCATCCACATGAACAGCCTGTCGCTGCATGAGGGGCGCATCTACGCCGCCCATTCCAACTACCCAAGCGAGCCCATGCTGTCCTCCGTCGAGATCTTTGACGCGGGATCGCTGCGGCATGTGGGCAGCCATTCCTTCGGCATCATGCCGGGCAGCATCACCACATGGGAATGGCATGACGGCGCGTGGTGGGCGGTCTGGGCCAATTACTCGCGCGTCTTCGGCCAGAGCCAGCGTCCCTACGGCAACACCTGGTGGACGCATCTGACGCGGCACGACGCCACGCTGCGCCAGACCGGCGGCTGGACCTTCCCGCCCGACATCCTGCGGCGCGCGGAGCCGATGAGTGTCTCCGGAGCCTCCTGGGGGCCGGGTGGCTTCCTGTGGTGCACCGGCCATGACCACAAGGAGGCGTATGCGCTGCGCCTGCCCACAATGGGGTCCGTGCTGCAGCCCGTGCACACCGTGCCGATCGAGGCGGAAGGCCAGGCCATCGCCTGGGAGAAGGGCGACGGCAACGTGCTGTGGCAGATCATCCGGTCGCGGCGCGAGGTGGTGGCGCAGAGGCTGACCGGGTTGTGACATGAAAAAGGGGCGGTCCCGCGCGGGACCGCCCCCTCCCCCATCCGGCTCAGGTGCCGGAGGCCGGGGCCTCCTGCGTCTGGCCGCGCGTCTTCCAGAGCGAGAAGACGACGCCGCCCGCGATCAGCGCCAGGGTGACGCCGAGCGAGATGGCCGGGTCCAGCTTCCCGACGATCCCGTTCCAGAAGATCTTGCCGCCGATGAAGACCAGCACCAGGGCAAGGGCGTATTTCAGGTATTCGAAGCGGTGCACCATGGCGGCGAGCGCGAAGTAGAGGGCGCGCAGGCCCAGGATCGCCATGATGTTGGCCGTGTAGACGATGAAGGTGTCGGTGGTGATGGCGAAGATCGCCGGCACCGAATCCACCGCAAAGACCAGGTCGGCGATGTTGATCACCACCAGCGCCAGGAAGAGCGGCGTGGCGGCCAGCACCAGCTTGCCCGTCTTCCCGTCCGGGATGCGGACAAAGAACTTCTGGTCGTGCAGTTCGCCGGAAACCCGCATGTGCCGCTTCATGAAGCGCACCACCGGGTTCTTGGACACGTCCGGATCGGACTCGGGCACCACCAGCATCTTGATGCCAGTGATGATCAGGAAGGCGCCGAAGAAGAACAGCACCCAGCCATGTTCCTGCACCAGGGCGGCGCCGGCGCCGATCATGATGCCGCGCAGCACGATCACCGCGACGATGCCCCAGACCAGGGCGCGGTACTGGAAGCGGCGGGGAATGGCGAAGTAGCCGAAGATCAGGCTGATGACGAAGACGTTGTCGACAGAGAGCGCCTTCTCGATGAAGAAGCCGGTGAAGAAGGTGATCCCGGCATGGGTCCCGTCTTCGGTGGCGAGGATTCCGCTCTCATAGGCCCACCAGATGGCGCCGCCGAAGATCATGGCGAAGCCGATATAGAAGGCGGAGAGCCAGAGACTCTCGCCGATGCCCATCTCTCGGTTGTCGCGGTTCAGCACGCCGAGGTCGAAGGCCAGCAGCGCCGCGACCACGGAAAGGAACCCGGCCCACATCCAGACCGGCTTGCCCACCCATTCCAAAAGCAGGAATTCCATTCTGTATCCCCTGTACGCGCGCGGCTTCGGAATCTCTCGGCCGCGCAGTGGCTGAGAGATCCGACATCGCGGGGGCGGCCATCAGGAGCCGCCCGGCGCCAGAGGGGCCCGGATCGGGGAGCGTCCTAGCCGAATGGACATTCGGCAATCAAGCAGAAATGCAAATTGGCGGCCTCCGGGGGAATACGGTTGCGGGACGGGGTCCTGCCTCCCACATCAGCCCTGGCGCTTGGCCACCGTTTGCGCGCCGCGCGCCGCCGGATTAGGGTCCGGCCAGAACGCTTTTTCGGGATCGAGGCTCACACATGGGTTCCTTTAGCATCTGGCATTGGTTGGTCGTCCTGCTGGTCGTCCTGCTGCTGTTCGGCAGCGGCAAGATCAGCGGGCTGATGGGGGACCTCGCCAAGGGCATCAAGTCGTTCAAGCAGAACATCAAGGAAGACGACGCGGCCGACGCCTCGATGACTGCGGAGAACGCCCCGCCCGCGACGGGCACCATCACCGGCCCGGCCGCCACCACGGCCAACCCGGCCCCGGGCGCCACGACCACCGCCACCACGACGGGCAACACCGGCCGCCCCGCGGCCTGATCCGGGCGTGACGCCGCTTCCCGGCGCGGCGGTCGAGGCCATCCGCGCCGCCGGCCGCCGCATGGACGCGCGCGGCTGGGTTCCGGCCACCGCCGGCAACATCTCCTTCCGCCTGTCCGATGGGCGCGTGGCCATCACGCGCTCCGGTTTCCACAAGGGCTTCATCCCGGAGGACGGGGTGATGGCGGTGGACCTGGACGGCCGTCCGGAGGATGCCGCGCTGCGCCCCTCGGCCGAGACGGGGCTGCATTGCAGCGTGTTCCGCCGCTTCCCCGAGGCGCGGGCGGTGCTGCACGGACATTCCGTCGCGGCCACCACCCTGTCGCGCCTCGTCGGCGACGGCATCACCCTGGCCGGGTATGAGCTACTGAAGGCCTTCCCCGGCCTTCCCACCCATGAAGCCGCCATTCGCCTGCCGGTGCTGGACAACGACCAGGACATCGCGTGCCTCCAGGCCCGGGTCGAGCATGCCTGGGACGCGGGGGCAGCCACGATTCCGGGCTATTTGATCCGGGGCCACGGAGTTTATGTATGGGGTGCCGACATGCCGGGCGCGTTGCTGCGGCTGGAGGCGCTGGAATTCATGCTCGCCTGCGAGCTGGAACTTCGGAGACTACGCCCATGAGCCGACTGACCGTGTGGGACGCCTCGACCCAGGAGGAGACCCTCCGCACCGAGGATGCGAACGAGATCGCGCGCACCCTGTCCGGGATCGGCGTGCGTTTCGAGCGCTGGCCGGTGGCCGACCTGCCCGCCGGCGCTTCCGCGGATCAGGTGCTGGAAGCCTACAAGCCGCGCCTCGACGCCTTCCTGGCCGAAACCAAGGCCGGCACTGCGGACGTGATCCAGCTGACGCCGGACCACCCGATGAAGGACGCGCTGCGCGACAAGTTCCTGAAGGAGCACACCCACACTGAGGACGAGGTCCGCTTCTTCCACGAGGGCGCGGGCAATTTCGTGCTGCATGTGGGCGGCAAGGTCTATGACGCGCATTGCACGAAGGGCGACCTGATCTCCGTCCCCGCCAACGTGACCCACTGGTTCGACAGCGGCGACAAGCCGGCCTTCACCGTGCTGCGCGTCTTCACCGAGACGAGTGGCTGGACCCCGCACTATACGGGCAGCGACATGGCGGAGCGGTTCCCGGTCCAGGTCGGCTGATGCCGGCCGCGCATGTGCTGACGGACATCGAGGGCACGACCACCGCCATCGCCTTCGTCCACCGCACCCTCTTCCCCTATGCGGCGGAGGCGATGGCAGCGTTCCTGCGCGACCATGGCGCTGAGCCGGAAGTCGCGGCGATCCTTCGCGACGTGCCTGGCGGGGAGCGGCTCGATGACAAGCTCGAAACGCTGCGCGGCTGGATGGCGCGCGACGCCAAGGAAACGCCGCTGAAGGCGCTGCAGGGGCTGATCTGGCGCCAGGGCTACGCGGATGGCGCGCTGCGCGGCCATCTCTGGCCCGACGTGGCGCCGGCGCTGCGCGCCTGGCACGCGGGCGGCGCGCGGCTTGCCGTGTATTCCTCCGGCAGCGAGGAAGCACAGCGCCTCCTGTTCCGTCATTCCGAGGCGGGCAACCTGGAGGGGCTGTTCGAGCGCTTCTTCGACACGCGCATGGGCGCGAAGCGCGAGAACGCCTCCTATGCCCGCATCGCAGAGGCATGGGGCACGGAGCCGGGGCGCATCCTGTTCCTGTCCGACGTGGCGGAGGAGCTGGACGCGGCGCGCGGTGCCGGGCTGCTCACCTGCCAGATCGTACGGGCGGAGGACGGGACGGAGCGTTCCAGCCGCCACCCGGTCGCGCGCGATTTCGACGAGGTTCCTTTCGCGGCCGCAAAGGGTTAAAGCGGAACGCGTCCGGATGGCCTCATCCGGGCGCGAGACGATGCTCCTGCAAACCAGAGGCTGGGCCGTGCCGCGCTGACGCGGCGCAGCCCGAAAGGCCGCGACCGGAGAGGCCCCCCATGCTGACGACCTACACCGTCGAGAACGGCGTGCTCTCGCTGCGCGACGGCGTGCAGGACGTGCAGGCGCTGCGCCGGGCGGTGTGGATCGACCTGCTCCAGCCCACGCTGGAGGAGGAGCGCGCGGTGCAGGATGCGCTGAACCTGGAGATCCCGACGCGGGAGGAGATGCAGGAGATCGAAAGCTCCTCGCGCCTCTACCGCGAAGGCGACGCGCTGGTGACCACGGCCTCCTTCCTGTTCGGCGCCGACACGAATGATTTCGGCTCCACCCCCATCTCCTTCGTGCTGACGGGACAGAACCTCGTCACCGTGCGCTACGCCACGCCGCGCGCCTTCCCGGTCTTCGCCGCGCGGTGCCAGAAGGGGCCCATCCTGCTGTCCAGCCCGGACGCGGCGATGCTGCACCTGATCGAGCAGATCGTGGACCGGCTGGCCGACATCCTGGAGCGCATCGGCGCCGACATGGACCGGGCCAGCCAGGCGACCTTCCGCAACGCGCGCGGCATCCCTGCCGCCGGCAAGCGCGACCGCGACCTGAAGGACGCGCTGATCACGCTGGGCCAGGTGGGGGAGGTGACGTCGCGCGCCTCGGAAACGCTGCTCGGCCTGTCGCGCATCCTCACCTTCCTGACGGCGGAGAAGTCGGTCGCCATCCGCAAGGAGAATCAGGGCACGATCAAGACCCTGGTCCGCGACCTCCGCTCGCTGACGGAGCATGCGAACTTCCTGAGCAACCGCGCCACCTTCCTGCTCGACGCGCTGCTCGGCATGACCAATGTCGAGCAGACGGCGATCATCAAGACCTTCACCGTGGTGAGCGTGGCCCTGATGCCGCCCACGCTGATCGCCAGCATCTACGGGATGAACTTCCAGCACATGCCGGAGCTGGAATGGGTGCTGGGCTATCCCTGGGCGCTGCTGCTCATGGTGGCGACGGCCGTGCTGCCGGTCTGGTACTTCAAGCGGAAAGGATGGCTCTAGTCCCCACAAAACCTGCTTCGCAGATTTTGGGGGGCCCCGTTCAGACGCTTCGTTCTGGCTGGCCTGCTCCGTTGCCGCGGCGAAGCCGCGGCGCCGACCGGGACTTTCCGGGGATAGAAGGCGTCCCGGTGCGGGTGTAGGCGGGCGAGGGCGCTTGACGCGGCTTCGCATCGCGCCATTGCTCGTCCGGAACAGCAGGAGAGCGTCCCTTGCCCCAGACCTATCGTATTCCCGCCTCGCCCGAGACCATCCGCTGGGGCACCTTCGACGCCGCGCACAAGCCGCTGCTGGAGGTGGAGAGCGGCGACCTCGTCATCCTGGAATGCGTGTCCGGCGGGCCGGAGGTGATGCCTCCTGCTGATTCGCCAATGCGCGTGCCGCCCGCCCTCGCCGCCATCCATGCCAGCAACCCGCCGCGCCCCGGCCCGCACATCCTCACCGGCCCGGTGGCGGTGAAGGGTGCGGAGCCGGGCGACGCGCTGCGCGTGGACATCGAGAAGATCGAGTTGGGCGCCGATTGGGGTTTCTGCGGCTTCCGGCCGCTGGGCGGGACCATCCCCGAGGACTTCCCCTACCGCCACCTCCTCCACATCCCGGTGGACCGCGAGGCGCGCACCGGCACCGTGCCGGTGGGCGGCGGCATCACCCTGCCGCTCGCGCCCTTCTTCGGCGTGATGGGCGTGGCGCCGCCTGCCGAATGGGGCGCCATCTCCACCAAGGAGCCGCGCGCCCATGGCGGCAACCTCGACAACAAGGAGATCGGCGAGGGCGCGACGCTCTACCTGCCCGTCCACGTGCCGGGGGCGATGTTCAGCGCCGGGGACGGGCATGGCGTGCAGGGCGACGGCGAGGTGTGCATCAACGCGCTGGAGATGTGCCTGACCGGGCATTTCCGCCTGACCCTGGAAAAGGGGGCGAAGCTCGCCTATCCGCGCGCCGAGACCCCGACCCACTTCATCTCCATGGGCATGCACGAGGACCTGGACGAGGCGATGAAGCGGGCGCTGCGGGAGATGATCGCCTTCATCGCCGCCCGCGCCAACATGTCGCCCGCCGATGCCTACCTGCTCTGCTCCCTGGCGGTGGACTTCCACGTCACCCAGACGGTGAACGGGGAGAAGGGCGTGCACGGGATGCTGCGCAAGGGGTTGCTGTTCTGAAGGGCCCTGCCCCGCCCGGACATGGACGAATCGTGAAGGCGGAGAAGGCTTGACCCCCCTCCCGCCGCGGCCCTTCACTTCCCCAACGAGGGAGAGAGAGGGGAAAGTCTTATGATTCGCAGCATCCTGGCCGCGGCCGCGCTGGCCGCCGGCCTGTTCGTCGCGCCGGCGGCGCAGGCCCAGGCCACGCTGGACGCGATTCGCGCGCGCGGGTCGCTGGCCTGCGGGGTCAACACCTCCGCGCCCGGTTTCACGACGCTGGACGCGCAGGGGCGCTACCAGGGCATGGTGGCTGACCTTTGCCGGGGCCTCGCCGCCGCGGTGCTGGGCAATCCGGACCGGGTGCGCTTCGTGCCGCTGACCTTCGCCACGCGCTTCACCGCACTGGGTGCGGGCGAGGTGGACGTGCTGATGCTCACCTCCACCCACACGCTGCTGCGCGACACCCAGCTGGGGCTGCGCTTCACCACCTACTACTTCTATGACGGCCATGGCTTCCTGGTGCGGCGCGACAGCAATGCGCGGCGGGTGCGCGACCTGGCCGGCGCCACGATCTGCACGCTGCAGGGCACGACCAACGAGCAGATCACCAGCGAGTATTTCCGCTCCCTGAACGAGCGGGTGAACATCCTGCTCTTCGCGGAGCAGGAGCAGGTGGTGCAGGGGCTCGGCTCCGGGCGCTGCGACAGCTACGCCATGGATGCCTCCGGCCTCGCCTCGGCGCGCGCCGCCCTGCCCCGCCCGGCGGACTGGGTGATCCTGGACGAGCGCTTCTCCAAGGAGCCCTACGCCCCCGTGGTGCGGCGCGGCGACGACAACTGGTTCGACATCGTTCGCTGGTTCGTGTCCGCGCTGATCGAGGCGGAGGAGCGCGGCATCACCACCGCCAATGCCGAGGAAACCCGTCGCACCACCCAGGATGCCAATGTCCGCCGCCTCCTCGGCGTGACGCCGGAGCTGGGCCAGGCGCTGCGCCTCGACCCCGCCTGGGCGTTCAACGCGGTGCGCGCCATCGGCAATTACGGCGAGCTCTACAATCGCCATTTCGGCGAGAACACGCCCATCGCCATGCCGCGTGCCCAGAACGACCTGTGGACGCGCGGCGGGCTGCTCTACGCGCCGCCCTTCCGCTGAAGGCGGCGATCCGGTCCCCTGTGTCACGCTTTTTGTTGACGCAGGGCGGGGCGGCGCAACAGCATCGCCCCGACAATGGACAAGGTCGGGGCAGGCAAGGCATGTGGGGATCGATGAAGCGCGCCGTTCTGGCGGCGGCTTGCGTCATGGGCGTTGCTTCAGCGGCGCAGGCCGGACCGACGCTGGACGCGGTGCGGGCGCGTGGGCAGCTGGTCTGCGGCATCCATACCGGGGTGGCGGGCTTCGCCCTGCCGGATAGTCGCGGTGCCTGGCAGGGCATGGACGTGGATCTGTGCCGGGGTCTGGCCGTGGCGATCTTCAACGACGCCAACAAGGTGCGCTTCGTCCCGCTCTCATCCTCCACGCGCTTCACCGCGCTGGGCTCGGGAGAGGTGGACGTGCTGTTCCGCACCTCCACCCAGACCATGCTGCGCGACACCACCCTGGGGCTGCGCCACGTCGCCACCTATTTCTATGACGGGCACGGCTTCCTGGTCCGGGGTGACATGAACGTGCGGCGCGTGCGCGACATGGGCGGCGCGACGATCTGCGTCCTCCAGGGCACCACCAACGAGCAGGTGACGGCGGATTACTTCCGCTCGGTCAACGTGCCCTTCCAGCCGGTGGTGTTCGAGCGGACGGACCAGGCGGCGGCCGCGCTGCAATCCGGGCGCTGCGACGCCTTCGGCTCCGATGCCTCGCAGCTGGCGGCCGTGCGCTCCACCATGCCCGACCCTGCGCAGTGGCAGGTCATGCCCGAGCGCTTTTCCAAGGAGCCCTACGGCGCCTATGTCCGCCGCGGCGACGAGGACTGGTTCGAGCTGGTGCGCTGGTACACCTACGCCGTCATCGAGGCGGAGGAGCAGGGGGTGAACCGTGACAACGTGGCGGAGATGCGCCGCACCAGCACCAACCCCAACACGCGCCGCCTCCTGGGCGTGACGCCAGAACTCGGACAGTCCCTGAAGATTGACCCTCTCTGGGCGGTCAACGTGATTCGGGCCATCGGCAATTATGGAGAACTTTATAATCGCCATTTCGGCGAGAACACGCCCATTGGACTGCCGCGCGGCCCCAACAATCTATGGACCAATGGCGGGCTGATGTACGCGCTCCCGCTGCGGTAGCAAGCCTCCCGCGGTCACAATCTTCCTGAACCGTCGCTGAACCAAAATCGGAAAATCACTAAGTTTCGCATTTTTCACCTTTCATGCGGCGTCCCGGCAACGCTAGACTGGGCATTGTCGTGAGGCTGATCGGTGTCCGAACTCCCTGGCGACGACCGAAAGGCCGTCCGAATCATGGTTTGCGCGGGAAGTCCGGGACTCAAATGAACGTGATCCACTCCGAAGCCCCCAAGGCCGAGACGCGCGCTGCTACGCCGGTGCCTGCGGAACTCCCGGCCGAGGCGGCGCAGGCGCCGCGCCGGCGCGGGCTTTGGCTGTGGGGCCTTGCGGCCCTGGTGGCAGCCGGGGGCGGCTGGTTCGCGATCGAAGGCCGGCGGGAGGCCGCAGTCGCCGTTCCGGCGGAAGCTGCGCCGCGCCTGCCGGCGGGCGAGTTCCGGCTGAGCGATGCCGAATCCCGCTCTCTGCGCATCGAGACGGTCGCCGCCCACGCCTTTCGGCCGGAGCGCGTCGCCGAGGGCCGCATCACGGTCAACGAGGACCGCTCCACCCCCATGCTCTCCCCCTATACCGGGCGGGTGACGCGTGTCTTCGCGCGGCCGGGCGAGGTGGTGGAGGAAGGCGCCCCCCTCTACGAGATCGAGACCCCCGACGTGACCGCCGCGGCCAATGACCTGCTGTCGGCGCTGGAGAACGCCCAGAAGTCCCGCGTGGCGCTCGAGCAGGCGCGGCGGGAGCAGGCGCGCCAGCAATCCCTGCTCTCCGCCCGCGCCACCTCCCAGCGCGAGGTGGAGCAATCCAACCTCGCCCTCGCGGGCGCCGGGGCCGACCTCCGCTCCGCCGAGGCGCAGCTGGAGGCGGCGCGCGACAAGCTGCGCGTGCTGGGCCGTTCCCGTGCCGAGATCTCGGAGATCGAACGCACGCGGCAGGTGAGCGGCGTTGTCACGGTGCGGGCGCCGCTGGGCGGCACCGTCACCCAGCGCCGTGCCGCGGCGGGGCAGTGGCTATCCGCCGGCCAGGGCGACCCGGTCTTCACCCTCAGCGACCTGTCCAGCATGTGGCTCGTCGCCGCGGTGCGCGAGATGGACGTGCCCATGATCCGCGAGGGGCAGCCAGTGGAAGTGGCGGTGAGCGCCCTGCCCGGCCGCCGCTTCGAGGCGCGCATCGTCCGCATGAATCCCGGCTTGGACGCCGCCACGCGCCGCCTCACCGTGATGGCCGAGGTGCAGGACCCCGAGCGCGTCCTGAAAGCCGAGATGTTCGCCACCTTCCGCATCGCGGTGGGCGAGGCGGTGGAAGCCCCCGCCGTACCGGTCGGCGCGGTGATCTTCCGCGGCTCCGACGCCTTCGTCTGGACGGCGCAGGAGGGCGGCCGCTTCAGCCAGCGCCACGTCCAGCTCGGCATCCGGCAGGGCGACCTCCTCCAGGTGACGGATGGGCTTGCCGCGGGCGAGCGGATCGTGACTGGCGGCGCCCTCTTCATCGACCGCGCCGCGCGCATCGACTGACCAAAGGTCCTTTACCATCATGCGGCAGATCGTCGCCTTCGCCCTGCAGCAGCGGGCGCTCGTGCTCCTTGTCTTCGCGGTGTTCATCGCCGCCGGCGCCTATGGCTTCGCCAAGCTGAACATCGAGGCCTATCCGGACCCCGTTCCGCCCCAGGTCGTGATCATCACGCAGAATGCGGGCCAGAGCGCGGAGGAGATCGAGCGCTACGTCACCATTCCGGTCGAGCTCGCCATGGCCGGGCTGCCCCACCTGAACTCCGTGCGCTCCACCTCGCTCTTCGGCCTGTCCGACGTGCGGGTGCAGTTCACCTTCGCCTACACCTACGAGCAGGCGCTGCAGCAGGTGCTGAACCGCCTCGCCGTGCTGCGCGACCTGCCGGATGGGGCGCAGCCCACCATCTCGCCCCTGTCGCCCATTGGCGAGATCATGCGCTACCGCGTGGTCGGCCCGCCGGGTTTCTCGGTGGACGACCTCAAGACCCTGCAAGAATGGGTGCTGGAGCGGCGCTTCCGGCGCGTGCCCGGGGTGGTGGACGTGTCCTCCTTCGGCGGGCGCTCCAAATCCTACAACGTCGTGGTGGACCTGCCGCGGCTCAACGCCTTCAACCTGTCCCTGCCCGCGGTGATCCAGGCGGTGCGCGCCGGCAACGTCACGGTGGGCGCGGGCATGATCCAGATCGGCCCGCAATCGGCCGTGGTGCAGGGTGTCGGCCTCATCCGCTCCATGGAGGACATGCGTAACATCGTCCTCGGCGCCAGCGACGACGGCACCCCCGTCCTGCTGTCGGACGTGGCGAGGGTGGAGGTGGGCAACCTGCCGCGCCTCGGCATCGCGGGACACGAGTCGGACGAGGACGTGCTGCTGGGCACCGTGCTGATGCGGCGCGGCGAGCAGACCCTGCCCACCATCCATGGCGTGCAGCGCGAGGTGGCGCGCATCAACGCGGGCGGCGTGCTGCCGCCCGGCGTGCGGCTCGAGGTGATCTACGACCGTGAGGAGCTGGTGAAGGTCACCACCAAGATGGTGGTGAAGAACATCATCCTCGGCGTCGTGCTGATCCTGATCATCCAGTGGCTGTTCCTGGGCGATCTGCGCGGCGCCTTTGTCGTCGCGGCCACCATCCCCTTCGCCTTCTTCTTCGCCGTCCTGCTCATGCTGGCGAGAGGCGAGAGCGCGAACCTGCTGTCCCTCGGCTCGCTGGATTTCGGCCTGCTGGTGGATGCGACCATCATCATGGTGGAGAACATCTACCGCCACCTGTCCCTGGCCCGACGGCAGCCGCACCATATGGGGGCGACGGTGCCGGGCATCACGGGCATCTCGCAGATTATCCTTCGCGCGGGGGGCGAGGTGGGCAAGCCCATCGCCTTCGCGCTTCTGATCGTCATCGTCGCCTTCATCCCGCTCTTCACCATGGGCGGCATCGAGGGGCGCATCTTCGGCCCCATGGCCAAGACCTACGCCTATGCCATCGGCGGGTCGCTGGTCGCGGCCTTCACCGTGGTGCCCGCGCTGTCGGCCGTGCTGCTGCGCGAGGACAGCCAGGAGCGCGACACCTGGCTGGTACGGCACATGCGCCGTGCCTATGCCCGGCTCTACGCCGCCGCGATGCGGGCACGCGAGATTTCGCTGCTGCTCGCCGGCGTGCTGGTCGCCGCCTCCATCTTCCTTCTCTCCCACATGGGCGCCGAGTTCCTGCCGACGCTGGAGGAAGGCAACCTCTATGTCCGCGCGACCATGCCCGGCTCCATCAGCCTGGAGGAAGGGCACCAGACGGTGCAGGGCATCCGCGCCACGCTGCTGGAATTCCCCGAGGCGCTGACCGTCACCTCGCAGCAGGGGCGGCCGGATGACGGCACCGACCCGGCCGGCTTCTTCAACGCGGAGTTCTTCATCCCGCTGAAGCCGCCCGGCCAGTGGACCACGGCGCACAACCGCCTCGGCCTCGTTGCTGCGATCAACCATCGGCTGGAGCAGCGCTTCCTCGGCGTGCAGTTCTCCTACGCGCAGATGATCTCGGACAACGTGCAGGAGGCGGCGTCGGGGGTGAAGGGCGAGAACGCGATCAAGGTCTTCGGGCCGGAGCTCGACGTGCTCACCAACTACGCGGACCGCATCCAGCGCCTGCTGAACCGCGTGCGCGGGCTAGATGACGTGGCGGTGTTCCCGACACTGGGCCAGCCCACCGTCGCCGTGACCATCGACCGCGCCCGCGCCGCGCGCTTCGGCCTCGCCGTCGAGGCGATCAACGACGTGGTGCAGGCGGCGATCGGCGGGCGTGAGTCCGGCCGGCTCTACGAGCCGGGCGGCGACCGCAACTTCCCGATCGTCGTGCGCCTCGCCGCGCCCTACCGCAACGATCTGGAGAGCATCAGCCGCATCCCCGTCGGCGGGCCGCGCGGCGCCGTGCTGGGGGACGTGGCCGATGTGCGCCTCGTCTCCGGCACCGCCTATGTGTATCGCGAGGACGGGACGCGCTACGTGCCCATCCGTTTCTCCGTGCGCGGACGCGACCCGGCCAGCGCGGTGCGCGAGGCGCAGGCGCTGGTGGCGCGCGAACTGCAGATGGCACCGGGCTACCGCCTCGACTGGGTGGGCGAGTTCCGCAACCTGCAGGATGCGGTGGGGCGGCTCCTGCTGATCGTGCCCGTGGCGCTCGCGATCATCATGGTCCTGCTCTACGTGCAGTTCAGCAACATCCGCGAGATGCTGCTGGTCATGGCCATGGTGCCCCTGTCGCTGGTCGGCGGCATCCTGGCGCTGGCGGCGGCGGGGCTGAACTTCTCCGTCCCGGCGGCGATCGGCTTCCTGGCGCTATTCGGCATCACGGTGATGGAGGGCATCATCCTCCTGTCCCATTTCAACCATTTGCGGCACGAGGGCATGCCCTGGCGGCAGGCGCTGGACCAGTCGGGCCAGGACCGGCTGCGCCCGGTCTTCATGACCTGCTTCGCCTCCTTCTTCGGCCTGCTGCCCATGGCGCTCGCCACCGGCATCGGCGCCGACGTCACCAAGCCGCTGGCGCTGGTGGTGGTGGGCGGCATCGGCCTCGTCCCCATCTTCATCCTCGTCACCTTCCCGGCACTGATCGACCGGTTCGGCCGCCCGCGCGACCTCGCGCGCAGTGAGGCGGTGCTGGCCGAGCGGCGCGCCCGCGCAGGACTTCACGCATGAAGCGTTTGCTCCTTGCCGGCGTGGCGCTGCTCGCCCTCGCCGGACCCGCCTTCGCGCAGGAGGGGCGCCAACCCCCCAGCGGCTCGCAATCCCTGCCCTTGCCGGCCGGAACGCCGGTGCTGCGCCTCGCCGAGGCAGAGCGGCTTCTCGTCGAGCGCAACCTCGCCGTCATCGCCGCGCAGCGCGGCGTGGATGCGGCGCGGGCACAGCGCCTCGTTTCCTCCTCGCGGCCACCGCCGGAGGTGAGCGTGGGCAACACCTTCGCCCAGTACACGGAGTCGAGCCGCCGCAGCATCCGGGACGCGCGCTTCCTGTCGCCCTCGACCAACATCAATGCCGGGCTGACGATGCTGATCGAGCGCGGCGGCAAGCGCGAACTGCGCACGCGCCTCGCCGACGAGAACATCGTGGTGGCGGAGGCGCAGGTGCTGGACGCGCTGCGCCTTCAGCTCTTCACCCTGCGCCAGTCCTTCATCGCGGCCCTGGCGGCGCGCGCCAATCTGGAAGTCGCGTTCAACAACCGGGAGAGCCTGGACCGAACGGAAGCGCTGCTCAGCCGGCAGGTGCGGGACGGCGCGATTCCCGAGGGCGACCTGCTGCGCTTCCAGGCCAGCCGCCTGCCCTTCGAGGCCGATCTCACCACCGCCGCACAGGCCTATGCCGCCGCCGTGGCGCAGGTGGCCGTGACCCTCGCCGCCGATGCCGCGTCCTTCAGCCCGACCCCGCAATCTGCGCGGCCGCAGCGGCGCGAGACCCCCTCGCGGCCGCGCCTGGTGATGCCGCCCGTCGCCTTCGACCTGCGCGGCAATTTCGAGGCGCGTCCCGAGCCCGGCGTATCACAGGGCGAATTGCGGGATGCGGTGCAGAGCCGGCCCGACGTGGTGGTGGCTTCACAGCAATTTCGGGCGGCGGTGGCGAATACCGACCTCGCCCAGGCGAGCCGCTACCGCGACGTGACGGCCAGCGCCGGCTGGAACCGCACGCGGCTGTCGCAGGACCAGCCCGAATCCTCGCGGCAGATCTACGCCAACAACGAATTCTCCTTCAATCTCTCGATCCCAATTTTCACCAACCGGATCACGCAGGGGAATATTGGCGTGGCGCGCGGCCAGCAGGGCCAGGCGGAGGCGGTGGCGCGCGCCGCTCTGCTCCAGGCGCGGGCGGATTTCGCCACGGCCTGGGCCAGCTACGAGCAATCCCGCAACCTCCTGCGCATCTTCACCGAGGGCGGCGCGCTGAACCGGGCCGAGCAGGCCTATCGCTCATCCGAGCAAGCTTATTTGGCGGGGGGGCGGACGCTGGTGGACGTTCTGGACGCGCTGCGGACGCTGAACGCCACGCGCGTCGCAGCCAACAACGCACGCCAAGCCTATCTGACTGCCCTTGCGCAGCTCGAGGCGGCGACGGGCGTCAGCGGGATCGCGCCGCGCCTCTGAGGCGCGGCGCCCACAGCACGGCCAGGAGCGGCACGAGCCAAGCCACGCGTGCGCCGTAGCGGTGATGCGGCATGGACAGCGCACCGGTGGCGAAGGCATTGCCGACCACCCCCGCCAGCACGGCGAGGATGAGCCCCGCCTCGCGCCGCCGCTCGGTGCGCCAGGCGCGCAGTGCCCAGAGTGTAACGAAGGGCGCGGCCAGCGCGACCAGGCTGGGGTGCAGCCAAGCGATGATGAGGGCTTTGTCCAGCAGCAGGTCGCGCTGCTGCGCTGCCGCCTCGTAGGCGCGAAGCTCGGCGGGCGGGAAACCCTGGACGAGGCGAGGCATCACCCCCTCCCCCACGTCCGAGCGTGCCAGCGTGTCGCCGATCCGCATCAGGCCGAGCTGGCGCAGCCCGTTGCCCAGCGCCTGCCATGCCAGGGTCAGCGGCTCGCGCCGGATCGTCTCGTGCACGATCTCCCGTGCCTCATCGGACAGCAAGGCGCCGCCGAGGAAGCGCGGCTCCCCGTCGGGGCCGCGATTCACCGGGCTGTCGCCGCTCCACAGGAACAGATCCGAGTTGGTCGGCAACGTGCCGGCGAAGGCGCAGAGATACCAGCCGCGCGCGGGACACAGCGCCTCCACGGTGCGCGCGGCGGGGCCATCGGCGACGAGGCGTGCGAGCAGGAAGGTGGAACCGTGCGGCGAGAGCGAGAGCCGCCCATGCCCGACGAGATTGGTCGCGAGCAGCAGCAGCACGGCGCCGGCCAGCGGCATCGCGGCGCGCAGCAGGGCGCGCCATTCACGCAGCAGCACCGCCAGCGCCAGGATGACGAGCAGCATCGGGATGTTGGACAGATGCGCCGCCGCCGCGACGCTGCCTAGCAGCGTAAGCCACGCGCGCTCGCCCTGCCTCAGCCCCTCCCAGTGCCAGCCGAGCAGAACGGCGCAAAGCAGCGCCACCGGCACCAGGATGTCCGGCATGATCATCGCCGCCGACCAGGGCGCGGTGGTGAAGAAGGCCAGGGCGGTGCAAAGCGCGAGGTGACGCAGCGGCGCGGCCTGCCCGGCGGCGCGGGCCAGCAGCCAGACCAAGTGCGAGACGATCAGGCCTTGCAGCAACACGGTGCCCCAGAGCGACACGTGCCAATGCCCCAGCAAGGCAAAGGGGCCGTAGATCCAGGGCTTGTCCCAGATCATCAGCGGTTCGACCGTCTGCGCCAGGAAGGCGGCGCTGTCGGAGAAGAGCAGCGGGTAGCCGTTGAGGAAAGCGGGCCAGACAAGAAGCACCGCCCCGCCCAGTATGGCGGCGGCCTGCGTCACCAGCGCGAAGCGGCGGCCTCGTCCGTCGCCCGCGCCTCCACCCAGCGCGAACCGCCTTCGGCCAGTTCCTCGCGCTTCCAGAACGGGGCCTTGGTCTTCAGCCAGTCCATCAGGAAGGCGCAGGATTCCAGCGCGGCGGCACGGTGGGCGCTGGCGGTGAGGACGAGGACGATGGGCTCGCCCGGGGTGATGCGGCCGTGGCGGTGGATCACGGTGCAGGCCGTCAGTGGCCAGCGCGCCATCGCCTCCTCCGCGATGCGGAGCAGGGCGCGCTCGGTCATGCCGGGATAGTGTTCCAGCACCATGGCACGGAGGCCGTCATCGGCACGGCAGAGCCCGGTGAAGGAGGCCAGCGCCCCAACATCCGTGCGCCCCTCGGTGAGGCGCGCGGCTTCCGCCGCCGCGTCGAAGGGCGCTTCCTGGACGAGGATGCGCGGCGCCATCTCAGCCGCCCGTGACCGGGGGGAAGAAGGCGACCTCATCCCCCGGCGCGACCGTGGTGTCCGGGGTGGCGAAGTCCTGGTTCACCGCGGCGCGGATGGTGCGGCGGTTCTCGAAGGCCGCCGCATGGCCGGGCGAGCGCGCGGCCAGGTGATCCACCAGCGCCGCGATGTCGCGCACGCCGTCCGGTAGGGCGATCTCCTCCTCCGCCACACCGGTCCTTTCGCGCACCCAGGCGAAGTAGAGGATCTTCATGCCGTCACCGCGGGGTGGGAACCTGCTCCACCCGGCCCGGTTCGATGATGGTGGTCACGGCACCGTCGCGGATAGCGACGCCCGGCCCTTGCGGCGACAGCGTGGTGGAGACGTTGCCGGTGCCGGTGGTCGTGGTGGTCGGGCCGCGCATGGTGGGCAGCACCTGACCGTCGGCGCGGAAGGGGCGCGGCGGCGGCTCGGGGATGGGGACGTTGGGCTGCACCACGTTCTCCGGCGCGCGCTGCGGCGGGAAGTTGAGCGGGTCGGGCGGCGGCGAGGAGGAACCGCGCCGGGCACCGCGACGGATCTCGTTCTCCGGGTCGTCCATCCCCATGCGCTGGTTGCCGACGCCGCGCAGCGCCTGATCCGGATTGGCCAGGGTGGCGCGCGGCGCGTCCTCGGCCGGCCACATGTCGCCCGGCTCGGGACGCAGCGCCGCCATTGGTTCGGGCGCCACGCCGCCACTGCGGACGCGCTGCACCGTCAGGCTGTCACCCGGCGAGGCGGCGCGCATCCCGCCCCATTGCGGTCCATAGCGCCCGCTGAAATCGGTCAGCCCGTCGGTGAGACGAGAGAAGCCCCGCTCGAACCCGGCGCAGCCCGGCAGGAGCAGCACGAGGAACAGCAAGGGGAGCGGTCGGAGACCCATCAAGAACTCCAGGGCATCGGCAGGAAGGTGGGTCGGACAATGCGCCGCAACAAGATGAAGCTCAAGGCCGACCGCGTTCTCTTGCCGCATTGGGCATCGGCACGGGCGAGGCGTGGCGCAGCCCGGCCAGCAGGTAATCCCAGCCCGTGAGCATCGTCAGGATCGCCGCGGTCCAAAGCATCACCTCGCCGAGCAGCCCGATCGGCAGGAAGCCGAGACCGATGACCGCCGCGCCGGAATCGCCCGCCAGCAGCACGCCCAGCGCCCCCATCTGGAAGCCGGTCTTCCACTTGGCGAGCTTGGTGACCGGAAGGCCGATCCGCAGCCCGGCGAGGTATTCGCGCAGGCCGGAGACCAGGATCTCCCGCAGCAGGATCACGATGGCGGGCAGGAGCGACCAGTTGGGCAGACGCTCGAACCCGGCGAGGCACATCAGCGCCGCCCCCACCAGAAGCTTGTCGGCGATCGGGTCCAGCATCCGCCCGAAATCCGAGGTGATCTGGCGGTCGCGGGCGATCTTGCCGTCGAAGTAATCCGTGATGGCAGCGGCCGAGAACACCGCGCAGGCCGCCATGTCGGCCCAGGGCTGGCGCAGCGCTGCCATGGCCACCAGCAGGGGAATGGCCACGATGCGTGAAAGCGTCAGCAGATTGGGCAGGTCGGTCGGCACAGGCGATTGTTTAGAGCAGAACGGAGGCATCGGCCATCGCCGCAGGGTGGGTCAGCTCCCTTCCCCCTGCGGCACGGTGGCACCCGGGTGGAAATGTCCGTGGATGCGCCGGGCCAAGCTGCGTCCGATGCCGGGGCAATTGGCCAGATCGTCCTCGCCCGCATTCCGCACCCCCCGGGCCGAGCCGAAATGGTTGAGCAGGCGGCGCTTCACCGCCGCGCCCACGCCGGGGATGTCGTCCAGCTCGCTGCGGGTCATCGCCTTGGCGCGGCCGGCGCGATGGGCGCCGATGACGAAGCGGTGCGCCTCGTCCCGCAGGCGCTGGAGGTAGTAGAGGACGGGGTCGCGTGGTGGCAGCTGGAAGGCCTCCCGCCCAGCCATGTGGAACCACTCGCGCCCGGCATCGCGGTCCACCCCCTTCGCGATGGCGACCAACGGGATGTCCTCCAGCCCCAGGTCGCGCATCACCTCCAGCGCCACGTTCAGCTGGCCCTGCCCGCCGTCGATGAGCACGAGGTCAGGCCAGCCCGGCTCGCCCCGGGTCGGGTCCTCCTTCAGGGCGCGGGAGAAGCGGCGGTCCAGCACCTCCCGCATCATGGCGAAGTCGTCGCCCGGCTTGGCCTCCTTGATGGAGAATTTGCGGTAGGCGTTCTTCATGAACCCCGCCGGCCCGGCGACGATCATGGCGCCATAGGCCGCCGTGCCCTGGATGTGGCTATTGTCGTAGACCTCGATCCGCTCCGGCCGTTCCGGCAGGTCGAAGAGACGCTGTACCCCGTCCAGGAGCTGCGCCTGTGCGGTGGATTCGGCGAGGCGCCGCTCCAGCGCCTCGCGCGCATTGGTGGCGGCATGCTCGACGAGGCGCAGCTTGTCGCCACGCTTCGGCGTGTGGAACTCCACCTTGCGGCCAGCCCTTTCCGACAGCGCTTCGGCCAGCAGCTCGGCTTCCGGCGCTTCCACCGCCGTGAGGATGAGGGGGGGCGGCGGAAGATCGGCGTAGAGCTGCGCCAGGAAGGAGCCCATCACCTCCTCCGGCGTGATGTCGGCGCGGGAATGAGTGAGGAAATAGGGACGGTTGCCGTTGTTGCGGCCGCCGCGGAAGAAGAAGACCTGCACGCAGGTCTGGCCGGCGGCCATGTGCAGCGCCACCACGTCGGCATCGCCCAGCCCTTCCACGTTGATGCGGCTGCTGCCCTGGACGTGCGTCAGGCCGCGGATGCGGTCGCGCAGGGCAGCCGCGCGCTCGAACTCCAGCGCCTCCGCCGCCTGCTCCATCTCGGCGGCGAGGCGCTTCTGGATGGAGGGGACGTGGCCGGCCAGGAACTGCTTCGCCTCCGCCACCAGGGAACGGTAGTCGTCGCGGCTGATGCGCTCCACGCAGGGGGCGGAGCAGCGCTTGATCTGGTGCAGCAGGCAGGGACGGTCCCGGCTTTCGAACACCGTGTCGTTGCAGGAGCGCAAGAGGAAGACGCGCTGCAGGGCGGTCAGCGTCTGGTTCACCGCCCAGACCGAGGCGAAGGGACCGTAATAGGAGGCGCCCTTGCGCCGCTCCCCGCGATGCTTGGCGATCTGCGGCCAAGGATGGTCATCGCTGATGACCAGCCAGGGGAATGATTTGTCGTCGCGGAGGACGATGTTGTAGCGCGGGCGCAGGCGCTTGATGAGGTTGGCCTCGAGCAGCAGCGCCTCCGCCTCGCTGGCCGTGGTCACGACCTCAAGGCGGCGCGTCTCATGCACCATACGCTTCAGCCGCTCGGGCAGGCGGGCAGTCTGCGTGTAGGAATAGACGCGCTTCCGCAGGGCGCGCGCCTTGCCGACATAAAGCACGTCCCCCTTGCCATCGAGCATCCGGTACACGCCGGGCGCCAGGGGCAGTGTCGGCAGCGCCGCCTCGATCGCCCGCACGCCCTGAAGGAGCGGTGGCGGCGGGGTTTCGGTCAGCTCGTGATCATTCATGCGATGCAGCAACGCGACTTGTCCACGAAAGCTGTGGATAAACCTGTGAGCGAACAAGCGCCCGTACGGGGAGAGGCCAGGGAGTCCCTTGGTTTCGCCACGTTTGCTTCACTTTTGTGCAATATAGCATGTCGTTGTTTTTGCTGATTTTTCGAGGAAAACCCGGCCCAGGAATGCGGCAAGATACGTGACAAAACTTATATGCAACCCTCTTGCCATGGGATGCCAAGTGGCGGTGGATGAAACCCTGGCAGGCTCGCGAATTGCCTTGACTTGGCGGTCTCCCGCGGGGTTGCGCCGGAGAGGCGTCAGAGCCTCGTGCGTTCGATGGTCACGCCCACGCTCGCGATGTCGGGAAAGGCATCGGGCTTTTCAATAGACACGCGCGCGAGGCGCACGCGGGGATCCACCAGGGCAGCGGCGGCCACCGTCTCGGCCAGGGTCTCGACCAGCATGACATGGCCCTGCGCCACCGCCTCGCGCGTCGCCTGCACGACGCGGTCGTAATCCACCACGCGGGCGAGGTCGTCCGGGCCGATGCCGACCGCCGCGCTCTCATCCTCCACCGCCAGTTCGATATGAACCAGGATGCGCTGCGGCGCCGCCTTCTCGTGCGCATGGACGCCCAGGCGCGCCTGGAGTTCGAGGCCGCGCACGAAGACCTGGCGCAGGCGGAGAGGATGGGTGCTCACCGCTGCGTCTCCGACGTGGCGAAGGCGACGTCGCGGCCCCGGCGGCGCAGGCGCTGGCCCCCATCCACCACCACCACCTCCCCGGTCACGCGGGGGGCGCGCAACAGGTAGAGCACCGCCTCGGCCACGTCCTCCGGCTCCACCCCCTGCCCCAGTGGGTTGTTGCGGTGGGCGCGCTGGAAATTCTCCTCCGACTGCTTGCCGGAGATCAGGGTGAGGGCGGGGGCGACGCCGTTCACCCGGATGCGGGGGGCGAAATGCAGCGCCGCCATCTCCGTCATCCCAAGGAGCCCGTACTTGCCGAGCGCATAGGTGAAGTAGTCGGGATTGGGGGCGAAGAGCCGGTTGTCCAGCAGGTTCACCACCGCGCCGTCCCGCCCCTCGGGAAGCTGTGCGGCAAAGCCCTTCAGCAGCAGGGCGGGGGCGAGCAGGTTCACCGCCGCGTGGCGGTGGAAGGTCTCCACGCTGAATTCGGAAGGGGTGTCGTAGAGGAACAGGCTGGCATTGTTCACCAGCGCGTCCAGCCCGCCGCACAGCGCGGCGGCACGGGCTGGCAGGGCTTCTGCTTGGTCCGCCTCAGCGAGGTCGGCCTCGATCGTCCAGGCGTGGCCGCCCCCGGCCGCGATCTCCCGTGCCAGCGCTTCCGCTTCTGTGCCGCCGGTGCGGTGGTGGATCACCACGCCAAAGCCGGCGGCAGCGAGGGTGCGGCACAGCACGGCGCCGATGCGCCGGGCGCCGCCAGTGACGAGCACCTTCAGCAAGCGGGGGCCTCTTGGTCCGGGGGGTGGCCCGGCCTATAGCCCGCGCCCAGCGAGGGGAGAAGCCCGATGGACCCGATGAGCCTGTTCCCCGCGGGGTATGTCTGCTCCCGCGTGCTGGGCATGGAAACGGAGGTGGCGATCGGGCTGCACCCGTGGGAGCGCCACCCGGAACGCCCGAACCGCCTCAGCGTGGATGCGGAGATGTTCGTGCCCGAAGGGGCGGCAGGCGGCGCCATCGTGGATTACGACGGGGTGCGCGACCTCGTGCGTTCCTGGCGGGGCCGCCCGCATGTGGAGGTGCTGGAGACGCTGGCGGAGGAACTGCTGGCCGAGTGCTTCCGCGACGCGCGCGTGGCTGCGGCGCGGGTGCGGATCACCAAGACGCAGATCTTCCCCGAGGCGCGCGGCGCCGGGATCGAGGTGTTCCGCCGCCGCAAGGGGTGAAGGACCGCGCCCCGGCGGGGGCGCGGCCCGGGGACTCAGACCCGTCCGTCCAAGGTCGGGCGGGTGGCCGCCGTCTCGTCGGCGCGGGTCTCGCCATGTGGGCGGGTGATGCCCGTCCGCATGTTGTCGTCCATATAGCCACCGCCGCGCGGCAGGTCGGACGCCTCGTTCTCCAGCTCGTACTGGGTCCAGCCGGCGGAGCGGTAGGTTTCGCCGCGCTCGCGCAGGGAGACGGGCTGGTGCCGAGCCATGATGGTCTCGGCATTGGCGGCCTGGGTGGCGTCGGCGGCGCGCACCGTCACCAGCGTGCCGCCGCGCTTCACGCCCTCGGCATAGACATGCGCGTCGGACTCCTCCACGCCGGCGGAGGTCAGCGCGCCAAGCAGCCCGCCCGCGGCGGCGCCCACGCCCGCCGTGGTGGCGGCGGCGATCAGCCAACCGGCGGCCACCACCGGGCCGAGGCCCGGAATGGCGAGCAGGCCCAGACCGGCCAGCAACCCGGCGCCGCCGCCCACCACCGTGCCGATGGTGGCGCCCACGCCGGCGCCGCTGGCTTCGTTCGTGTCCGTGGCACTGCTCGCGTTGCTGATCTCGCCATCGGCGCGGCGGTGCAGGATGCTGATGTCGCCGGCGGCGAAGCCGGCCGCCTCCAGGTCGCGCACCGCGGCTTCAGCCTGGGAGTAGTCGTCGAAGAGCTTGACGATGGTCTGCATGGTTGAACTCCTTTTTTTCTCAGCGGTGCGTCACGTTGCCCTGGTAGTCCACCGACACCTGGACCCGACGCCCGTCGCGCGTCGCGGTGCCGCGCCAGACGCCGTTGTCATCCCGGCGCAGGTCGCTCACCTGGCTGAAGCCGGCGCCCTCCATGCGGGACCGGGCCTGGCTCTCGGTGAAGGAATTGGCGCCCGGCACATCGCCGGCGCGCTGGCCCGCCGTGGGAGCGACATTGGCCGAGCCGTCGCGCCGGTCGGCGTCGTTCGCCGCGGCGGCGCGCCCGCCCTGGCTCGAATCCATGCGGCTGCCGACGGGGGCGTTGGTCACGTTGGTCCCGGGGCCGCCCGGGGACTCATTGGTGATGTTCGTGCCCGGGCCGCCCGGCGGCTGGTTGGTGATCGCGCTGGACTGTGTGCCGGACGTGGCCGACGGCCGGCCGATGCCGGTGCCGGTGTTGGAGTCGGGCGGCACGCCCATCGGCGAGCCGATGGTGGACCCGGCGCCCTCGCGCCGGTCGCCGGCTGGGCCGGTTGGGCCGGGCACGGGCCCGGGCGAGCGGCCATCCGTCACCTGCCCGCTGGAGCGCACGGGGTCGCGCGTGCTGGGCGAGGTGGTGTCGGGCGAGCGGGACATGCCCGTCTGCGCGCCCTGCACCGGGCTGGCGGCCGGATTCTGGTTGGGCTGGCTGGTCTGCGGGTTGCCCTGGGCCAGCGCCGGGCCGGCCAGCAGCACGGCGCAAAGCGCCGCGACCATGGGCTTGATGTTCGGATTGCTCATGCGGCGCTCCTCTCAACGGTGTCTGGCCGCACGGGGCGGCCATGGTCCCGGAGGAACGGCTGGGTTCAGGCGGGGTTGCCGCCCCGACGTTCCCACAAGGCCCAGGCCGCGAGACCCGGCAGATAGAGCAGGAGGTCGCGCAAGCGGCGGGAAACCGCCAGCGCCGCCGAGGTGGCAGGGTCCAGCCCGACCAGCGCGCCGAGGCCGATGAACCCCGCCTCCTGCAGTCCCAGCGCGCCGGGAACCAGGAAGGCGGCGGAGGAGAGGGCCTGGATCAGCGCCTCGATCACCAGCGCCTCCGCAAAGCCGAGATCGGCGCCGAGCACCTGGAAGGCGGTCCAGATCTCCAGTGCCCCGGCCACCCAGGCGACGAACTGCCACAGGAAGCACAGGGCGATGGCGCGCGGCCGGCGCCAGGCGCGGCGCACATAGCGGTCCATGCGCGCGGAGTGGGCCGCGAAGGCTTCCAGCCGCCCGGCGGCGATGCGGTTCAGCCCGGCCGCCATCCGGCCGAACAGCGCGAGGCGCTGCGCGGCGATGAACAACCCGCCCAGCGCCGCCCCACCCGCGAAGCCCAGCAGCAGCCCGCCCCAGCCCACCGCCCCGCCCCCGGCGGCCAGCAGGGCGAGGCCCAGCAGGGCGAAGGCCAGCTGCGACAGGATGGACAGCGCCACGTCCATCAGCAGGCCGCCCGCCGCCGGGGCAGGCGGCACGCCCTGGC
This sequence comes from Sabulicella rubraurantiaca, assembly GCF_017355885.1. Taxonomy (GTDB): domain Bacteria; phylum Pseudomonadota; class Alphaproteobacteria; order Acetobacterales; family Acetobacteraceae; genus Roseococcus; species Roseococcus rubraurantiacus. Next base: position 213,534 of record NZ_JAFEUU010000006.1, on the reverse strand, counting down.
CCCGCAGCAGGCGGAACGAGGCCAGTTCCCCGCCAATGCGGCCGACGGGCAGGAGGCCGTTCACGCTTTCCCGCACCCAGACATTGAAGGTCATCGCCAGCAGGGAGGGACGGGTGCGGCCCGGCATCAGCACCGCCCAGGCCCAGGCGTTCAGCACCATGGAAGGCAGATGGGCCAAGGCGACCAGCACGAGCCCAGGCCCCGCGGCGGCGAGCAACGCACCCACCGCCGAAAGGTCCTGCGCGGCGATCACCGCCACGGCGAGGGCGAAGCCGCCCAGCGCCAGGATCAGCCCGAGGCGATTCACCCCAGCATCGCCGCGTAGCCGCCGCGCTGCAGGCCCGACACCGCTTCGCGCACCCGCGCATCGGTCAGCGCCGCCAGTTCCTCCGTGTAGCGGTAGCCGGGGGCGGAGCCGGCGAAGCCGCCGCGCGTGGCGGGATGGAAATAGAGCTCCGTCACGCCCCCCGGCAGCAGGGGCAGGACGGCGCGCAGCCTTTCGGCGGTGAAGGCGCCGGACCAGGCGAAGCCCAGCACGCGGTCCGGCGCGGCGAGGTTCCAGTTGCGCGCGCGCTTGCGCAGCACGGCGACCCAGCTGTTCAGCAGCGCCGAGGGCAGCCTGGGGCTCGACGGGTCAGCGGCGCGCGGCAGGGAAGGATCCTCGTTGGGCAGGCGGATGGCGCGCACCCCGGCCCCGGCGGCCGCCTGCATCAGCGCCGCCGCGATATGCGGGTGCAGGTGGTAGTGCTTGTGGGCGTTGACATGGTCGCAGCGCAGCCCCGTCTCGCTGAAGCGGGCCAGCTGCGCAGCCACCTCGGCCGCCAGTTCCGCCCGCGCCTCGCGCGACAGGGCGAGGAGGAGGCCGAGTGCCGCCATGTCGTCGCGGAAGCGGCCGTTCTTCTGCGTCAGCGAGGGGATGCGCGCGGCGGGCAGCACCGGGTGCCCATCCGTCAGCGTCAGGTGCAGCCCGATCGCGAGGCCGGGATTGGCACGGGCGACGCGCACGCCTTCCTCGAACCCCGCCTCGCCCACCATGAGCGAGGCGGCCGTCAGCACGCCCTCGCGATGGGCGCGCTCGATGCCCTCGTTCACCTCGGCGGCGAGGCCAAGGTCGTCAGCGGTGAAGATCAGGCGGGGAGTCACGTCCGGCGGGACCGGGCCTCTAGCTGGCGGAGTCGCGCTTCTCGGCCCGCACGCGCGCGGCTTCGACCATGACGAGCGCCGTCAGGGCGACGATGTCGGCGGCACTCGCCTGCATTCCCTTGTCCTGGAACCAGCGGCGGCAGAGATCGGCCGTGTCGCACACCTCGACCAGGGCGGTCTGGTAGGGCTCGGGCACGCGCCCGAGCACCTGGTCGAAGCTCTCGCCCATCAGGCCGCCGCCTTGCCGGCGTTGCGCTCCTTCAGGAAGCGGAAGAACTCCACGCCCTCGCGCAGGCGGCGCACCAGCATCTGCCGGTCGCGCACCATCTCGCCGCAGATGCTCGCGATCTTCGGCACGCGGAAATAGAAGCGCTTGTAGAAGCTCTCCACGCTGTCGAAGATCTCGGTGTGCGTCAGGTGCGGGTAGTGCAGCGGCGCGATCTGCACGCCGTGCGCGTCCACGTAGTCGGTGTTCGCGATGTCCAGCCAGCCCTCGCGCGCCGCCTGGTCGTACAGGAAGGTGCCGGGATAGGGCGCGGCAAGGCTCACCTGGATGGTGTGCGGGTTGGTTTCGATCGCGAAGCGGATCGTCTCCTCGATCGTCTCCTTGGTCTCGCCCGGCAGGCCGAGGATGAAGGTGCCGTGGATGGCGATGCCGAGCTCGTGGCAGTCCTTGGTGAATTTGCGCGCGACCTCGACCCGCATGCCCTTCTTGATGTTGTGCAGGATCTGCTGATTGCCGCTCTCATAGCCGACGAGCAGCAGGCGCAGCCCGTTGTCACGCATTACCTTCAGCGACTCGCGCGGCACGTTGGCCTTGGCGTTGCAGGACCAGGTGACGCCCAGCTTGCCCAGGCCGCGCGCGATCTCCTCCGCGCGGGGCAGGTTGTCGGTGAAGGTGTCGTCGTCGAAGAAGATCTCCTTCACGCCCGGGAAGTTCGCCTGGATGTAGCGGATCTCCTCCAGCACGTGGCCGACGGAGCGGGTGCGGTAGCGATGCCCGCCCACGGTCTGCGGCCAGAGGCAGAAGGTGCAGCGGCTCTTGCAACCGCGCCCGGTGTAGAAGCTGACGTAAGGGTGCTTCAGGTAGCCGATGAAGTACTTTGTGTAGTCGAGGTCGCGCTTGTACACCTCGGACACGAAGGGCAGCGCGTCCATGTCCTCCAGCACCGGCCGGTCCTCGTTGTGGACGATGACGCCGTCGCGGTTGCGGAAGGACAGGCCCTTGATGGCGGAGAAATCGATCCCCTCGGCCACGTCCTTCACGGTGAAGTCGAACTCGTTGCGGGCGACCCAGTCCACCACCGGCGCGTCGCGCAGGGATTCCTCCGCCTGCACCGCCACCTTGGCGCCGATCATGCCGACCTTGAGCGACGGGTTCGCGCCCTTCAGCGCCTCCGCCACCCGCACGTCGGAGGCAAAGGAGGGGGTGGAGGTGTGCATCACCACCTGGTCGTAGTCGCGCGCCATGGCGGCAACATCGGCGAGGCTCTGCTCGTGGGGCGGGGCGTCCACCAGCTTGGAGCCGGGAACGAGGGCGGCGGGCTGGGCGAGCCAGGTGGGGAACCAGAAGCTCTTGATCTCGCGCCGCGCCTGGTAGCGCGCGCCGGCGCCGCCGTCGAAGCCGTCGAAGGAGGGGGCCTGCAGGAACAGGGTGCGCATCATGCGATCAGGAACCTCGGTGGCGTGGGGACCCGGCCTCGGTCATGCGACCCTTGGCCGAGAGGGCGTAGCGCCGGCCTTGCCAGTCCACCCGCCCCGTTCCCCATGCCGTGGCCCAGATGGCGGCCGAAAGCAAGTCGCGAATCGGTAAGGTCGTAAGACGCCGGATGCAGAGCCGCCGCCCCAGCGCCCGGTCAACCCCCGTGGCAAGGAAGAGCCGCGCCCCCAGCGCCGCCCCCAGCACGCCCGCCATCAGGGCGCCCGGTGCCAGCGCAAGGGCGAGAAGCGCCCAGGGCAAGGGGTGGGTGAAGAGCAGCCCGGCATAGCCCGCCGGGTTCAGCAGCCGCACGGTGCGGGCCCATCGCAGCTCGTGCCGCCACAGTTCCGCCAGTGAGGTTTCCGTCATGGCATGGCCGGGCAGCACGGGGGAGACGACGACGCGCAGCCCCAGGCGGCGCACCGCCGCGCCCAGGGCGTGGTCATCGGCCAGCAGGTCGAGGAAGTCGCGGAACCCGCCCAGCCGCTCCAGCGTCTCCTGCCGCAGCGCCACCGTGGCGCCGTAGCAGCCCTGGGCCTTGCCCAGCGCCTCGCCGAGGGCGGCATTGGGCAGGAAATGCCAGTCGATGCCCAGCGCGGCGAGGCGCGCCCAGGCCGTGTCCCGCCGCGCCTCGCCCCGGTAGAGGCAGGTGACGAGGCCCACGGATGGGTCGGCCAGGGGCGCGGAAACGGCGGTCAGCCACTCGGGTGGGCAGAGCATATCCGCATCCGCCGCCACCAGGATGGGGTGCGATGCCGCCGCCTCGAGGTGGACAAGCTGCGACACCTTCCGGTTTGATCCCAGCACCGCCCCGCCCGCCAGCAGGCGGCCCGGCGCCGGGCCGGCGGCGATCGCAGCCTCCGCCACCGGGCGCGCCGGGTCGGCCGGGTCGGCCACCGCCATCAGCACCTCGAAGGGCGCTTCATGGCGCTGCCCGAAGCTGGCGCGCAGCCCTTCCTCCAGCCCCGGCTCCGCGCCGTGCAGCGGCTTGAGCACCGAGGCCGGCAGGGCGGGCGAAGTGGGCAAGGGCGACCCGGCCAGACGTCGCAGGGCACGGCGCGCGGCGACCGCCTGGCCGGCACCGACAAGGGCCAGGAGGGAAAAGAGGACAGCGAGGACGGTCACGCCCCACCATCGCGCGCGTCACCGCGCTTTGGTAGGGTGGGGCCGACATGCGCCTCCTCCCCCTCCTGTTGCTGCTCGCCGCCTGCGCCACCAACCCCGCGCCCGGCGGCGATCCGGCGGACCCGTTCGAGCCGGCCAACCGGCAGGTCCTCCAGTTCAACGAAGGGCTGGACGAGGCGGTGATCCGCCCGGCAGCGGAAGCCTACCGCGCCGCGCTGCCCGCCCCGGTGCGGACCGGCATCCGCAACGTGCTGAACAACCTGAACCAGCCGGTCATCCTCACCAACAACCTGCTGCAGGCCCGCTTCCTCGATGCCGGGCAGACGCTGATGCGCTTCTACATCAACAGCACCGCGGGGCTGCTGGGGATCTTCGACGTGGCGACGCTGGGCGGCGCGACGGAGCGCCCGGCGGATTTCGGCCAGACCCTTCACGTCTATGGCGTGCCGGATGGGCCGTATCTCATGCTGCCTGTGCTCGGGCCGAGCCACCTGCGCGACGCGGTGGGCCAGGGCGTGGACTCTCTGGCCAACCCGGTCGGCGTTGCCGGCGGCTTCATCATGGGCAGCACGGTGAACACCCTGGTCGGGGTGGGGCGCGGCGTGCTGGGCGGGCTCGACCTTCGCGCCGAGAATATCGAGAACCTGGACGCGCTGCGCGCCGACAGCCTGGATTTCTACGCGCGCCTGCGCTCCGTGGTGCGGCAGCGGCGCGACGCGGAGCTGGGCCGCACCTCGGCCGGGACGGGCGCGGTGCAGACGCTGGACGATCCGGATGCCGCGCTGCCCGGCGCGGGGCCGCTGATGCCGGTGCTGCTGGACGACCCGGGCGAGGCGCCTTCCGCCGCGCCTCCTGCGGCCGCGCAGCCCGGGGAAGGGTTCAGCGTGTTCCGCGCGGCGCCGGGCGGGGCCGGCAGCGCGCGGCGGGGGTCACGCCCCCAATAGCCGCGCCGAGCGGGCGTTCAGCTCGTTGGTGAGGCGCGTCGGCCCGCCATCCCGCAGGATTCCCGAGAATTCCGAGCGGCGCGAGGCCAGCTCGCTGATCGTGCCGGTCAGGTAGACATCCACGATGCGGCCGCGCCGCACCAGGTAGGACAGCACCACCGGATCCTGCCCGCCTGTCCTGTTCAGGCTGGTGCGGACCAGCACGTCGCCATTGGGCAAGGCCTGGATGCCGGTGGTGGTGAAGCTTTCACCCGCATACCCGTCGAAGCGCGCGGCATAGGTCGCGACGGACCAGCGGGAGAAGGCCTCGGTCAGCGCCTGCTGCTCCGCCGCGCCGAAGCCGTTCCAGGACGGGCCGACCGCGATGCGCGTCATGGCGGCGAGGTCGAAGCTCTGCTGCATTGGGCTGGAAAGCCGGTCGTAGCGGCCGCGCGCGCCCAGGCGCTGCGCGTCGCGCATCACCGCCAGCAGCGCTGCGTGGAAGCGCTCGACCACTGCGACGGGGTCTGCCCCCTGCGCCAGGGCGGGCAGCGGCATGAGGGCGGCGGCGGAAAGGAGGGTGCGTCGCGTCGTCATGGGGGCGGTATATAGGGGGCCGCCCGTGGCTGGACGAGGGAAACCTCCCTTGCCAGAACCCTGCCATGCCGCCTTCCATCATCCTGCTCACCGGCGCGACCGGCTTCCTCGGCGCGTCCCTGGCGCGGGAACTCCTCGCCGCCGGGCATCGCGTCCGCGCCTTCGTGCGCCAGGGCACGCCGCGCGACACGCTGTCAGGGCTGGAACTCGACTGGGCGACGGGGTCGCTGACCGACCGGGACTCGCTGCGCAGCGCGGTGGCGGGGGTGGATGCGGTGATCCACGCCGCCGCCGATTACCGCATCTTCGTGCCCGATCCCGAGCGGATGCGGGCAGTGAACGTGGAAGGCACGGAGGCGCTGATGCGCGCGGCGCTGGAGGCGGGGGTGCGGCGCATCGTCCATGTCTCCTCCGTCGCGACGCTGAAGCCCCGCGCGGACGGGCTTCCGGCCACCGAGGCGGATGCGGCGAAGCCCGACGAGGCGATCGGCCCGTATAAGCGCAGCAAGACCGAGGCGGAGCGCGTGGTCGAGGCCCTGGTGCGCGAGGAGGGGCTGCCGGCGGTGATCGTGAACCCTTCCACGCCCATCGGCCCCTATGACCGCCGCCCTACCCCTACGGGCCGCGTGATCTTGGAAGCGGCGCGCGGCAAGATGCCCGCCTATGTCGAGACCGGGCTGAACCTCGTCCATGTGCGTGACTGCGCGGCGGGGGTGGTGGCGGCGCTGGACCGCGGCGCGGTGGGCGAGCGGCACATCCTGGGCGGGCAGGACGTGACCCTTGCGGAGATGTTGCGCTTCATCGCGGCGGAATGCGGCCGTCGCCCGCCCTTCCGGCTGCCGCGCGCCCCGCTCTTCCCGCTGGCCTGGGTGGCGGAGGCGGCGGCGCGGGTGACGGGGGCGGAGCCGATGCTCACCCTGGACGGGCTGCGCATGGCGCGGACCCGGATGTTCTTCGATCCGTCCAAGGCGCAGCGCGTGTTCGGCTTCACCGCGCGGCCCTGGCAGGAAGGGGTGCGCGACGCCATCGCCTGGTTCCGCGAGGCCGGGATGCTCGCCCGATGACGGTGCTGGCGCTGGCGGCGCTGCTGGCCTGGGTCGTGCTGCTCTTCGGGCGCGGCTTCTTCTGGCTGGCGCGCGACGACGACCGCGATGCCGCCTCCCTGCCCGACCCGGCGGAATGGCCCGCTGTCTGCGCCATTATTCCGGCGCGCAACGAGGCGGAGACCATCGCCGCGACGGTCGCGAGTCTTTGCGCGCAGGATTATCCCGGGCGGCTCCGCATCGTGGTGGTGGATGACCGGTCCTCCGACGGCACGGGCGCGCTGGCGCAGGCGGCCGGGGATGAGCGCCTGCGCGTGGTGACGGGCGGCGAGCGGCCGCCCGGCTGGTCCGGCAAGCTGAACGCGCTGCGCCAGGGGTTGGGAGCCGTCGCGGGCGAGGACCATTCGCGTATCCTCTTCACCGATGCCGACATCGTGCACGACCCGGACAGCCTGCGCCGCCTCGTGCAGCGCATGGAGCAGGGGCGGCTGGACCTCGTCTCCCTGATGGCGCGTCTGCGCTGCGAGAGCGCGGCGGAGCGGTGGCTGATCCCGGCCTTCGTCTTCTTCTTCGCCATGCTGTATCCGTTCCGATGGAGCAACAACCCGCGCGCCCGCACCGCCGCCGCGGCCGGGGGCTGCGTGCTTCTGCGCCGCGATGCCTTTGAGGCGCGAGGCGGGCTGGCGCCCATCCGGGGCCGCATCATCGACGATTGCGCCTTGGCCGGGCTGATGAAGCGGGGCGGCGGGCGGCTCTCGCTCGGGCTGACGGAGCGGGTGCGGTCGCTGCGCGCCTATGATGACATCGGCACCATCCGCGCCATGGTGGCGCGCACCGCCTATGCGCAGCTGGGCTACAATCCCGCCATTCTGCTCGGCATGGTGGCGGCGATGGTGCTGGTCTTCCTCGTGCCGCCGCTGCTGGCGATCTTTGCGGAAGGGGCGGCGCGGTGGATCGGGCTGCTGGCCTGGGGGATGATGGCCCTGTCCTTCGCGCCGATGCTGCGCCGCTTCGGCCTGTCGCCGCTGCGTGGCTTCGCCCTGCCGTTGGTGGCAGGGACTTATCTCCTCTTCACCCTGGATTCCGCCCGCGCCGAATGGGCCGGGCGGGGCGGGCTGTGGAAGGGCGAAACCCTGTCCCGCACATGAACACATGGCAAATCAGCGAGATACGCGCTTCCTTGCCCGGGCCTGCAACTGTATCCAGGCGGCTTGGGGAAGCCACCGATCCGTGGGGATGAGGTCAACGACGTGAAGATGATGTCCCAGACGGCCGGTTCCGCCACCGGGGGGGTGGCGGCCGGCGACGCGCTGGACCGCGCAATCCGTTCCGCTGCCGACCACCTGCTGGCGCATCAGAGGCCGGACGGGCATTGGGTGTTCGAGCTGGAGGCGGATGCCACCATCCCGGCCGAATACCTGATGCTCCATCACTTCTTCGGCAACATCCAGCCGGAGCGGGAGGCGGCGATCGGCCGCTACCTGCGCCGCATCCAGGCCGATCATGGCGGATGGCCGCTCTTCCATGGCGGGCCGCTAGACGTCTCCTGCTCGGTGAAGGCCTATCTCGCGCTGAAGCTGATCGGCGACCGTGCCGACGAGCCGCACATGGTCCGCGCGCGCGAGGCGATCCTGGCCGCCGGCGGGGCGGAGAAGTCCAACGTCTTCACCCGTGCGACGCTGGCCATCTTCGGCGCGGTGCCCTGGCGCGCGGTGCCGATGATGCCGCCCGAGATCATGCTGCTGCCGCGCTGGTTCCCCTTCCACATCAGCAAGATCTCCTACTGGGCGCGGACGGTGGTGGTGCCGCTGACCGTGGTGATGGCGCATCGCCCGGTGGCGGCGAACCCGACCGGCGCCACGATCGCCGAGCTGTTCCGCACGCCGCCCGAACAGGTGAAGGAATGGCCCGGCGGCGCCCATCAGCAGGAGCCATGGTCCTCCCTGTTCAAGGGTCTGGACGCGGCGCTGCACCGCGCCCGCTCCATCTTCCCGCGCACCCACCGCGCCCGCGCCGAGGCGGCCTGCGAGCGCTTCGTCACCGAACGCCTGAACGGCGAGGACGGGCTGGGCGCGATCTACCCGGCCATGGCCAATGCGGTGATGATGTATCACTGCCTCGGCGTGCCGAAGGACGACCCGCGCGTCGTCACCGCTTGGCGGTCGGTCGAGAAGCTGGTGAAGGAGCGCGAGGATGGCGAGACCTATGTCCAGCCCTGCCTTTCGCCGGTCTGGGACACCGCCCTGTCCTCCCACGCGCTGCTGGAGGCGGGCGGGCATGAGCAGGAGGTCCGCCAGGGCCTCGACTGGCTGCTCTCCAAGGAGATCCGCGACACGGTGGGCGACTGGTCCTGGCAGCGTCCGGAGCTGAAGCCGGGCGGCTGGGCCTTCCAGTACGAGAACGCGCACTATCCGGACGTGGACGACACCGCCGTGGTGGTGCTGGCCATGGACCGCTATCGCCGCGAGACGGGCGAGGGCTCGGCCGCCATGAATGGCGCGGTGAACCGTGCGGTGGACTGGACGGTGGGGATGCAGTCGCGCGGCGGCGGCTGGGGGGCCTTCGACGCCGACAACACCTTCCACTACCTGAACCACATCCCCTTCGCCGACCATGGCGCACTGCTCGACCCGCCCACCGCCGACGTGTCCGGGCGCTGCCTCGCCATGCTGGCGCAGCTGGGCCGCGGCGACGAGGCGGCGAGCCGCAACGCCATCGAGTACCTGCTGCGCGAGCAGGAGGCCGACGGCTCCTGGTACGGGCGCTGGGGCGTGAACTACGTCTATGGCACTTGGTCGGCGCTGACGGCGCTGAACGCGGCCGGACTGCCGCACGCCCACCCGGCGATCCGCCGCGCCGTGTCCTGGCTCGTTGCCCGGCAGAACGCGGATGGCGGTTGGGGCGAGGACGGGATGTCCTATCCCGCGCGCGGCGGCACGCGGCCGGATGCGCCGCTTCCCGCCCCCTCCTCCGCCAGCCAGACCGCCTGGGCGATCCTGGGGCTGATGGCGGCGGGCGAGGCGGACCACCCGGCGGTGGCGCGCGGCGCCGAATGGCTGATGTCGCGGCAGGGCCCCGATGGCGGCTGGCCGGAGGAGGACTACACGGGCACCGGCTTCCCGCGCGTCTTCTACCTTCGCTACCACGGCTACCGGCGGATCTTCCCGCTCTGGGCCCTGGCGCGGCTGCGAAACCTGCGCCAGTCCAACACGCGGCGCGTCGGGGTGGGGCTCTAACAACTCCCGACGCCGGGGCGTGTTGAGTCGCGGAACCTCTCGAGGGACCGCGACCATGCCCCATCTCAAGCAGCTTTCCCGTCAGGTGATCGTCCTGACGGGCGCCTCCTCCGGCATTGGCCTCGCCACCGCCCGCATGGCCGCCGAGCAGGGTGCAAAGCTGATCCTCGTTGCCCGCAACCGCGATGCGCTGGAAACCCTGGCGGAGGAGTTGCGCGCCAAGGGCACCGAGGCGCAGGCCCTGGCCGGCGACGTCGCGGATCCGGCGACGCATGAGCGCGCGGCGGCGCTGGCGCTGCAGCATTTCGGCCGCATCGATTCCTGGGTGAACGACGCCGGCGCCTTCATCTACGGCCGCGTGGACGAGACGCCGATCGAGGACCAGAAGCGCCTCTTCGACGTGGTCTATTGGGGCACGCTGCACGGCTCGCTCGTCGCGCTGCGGCACCTGAAGGACCGGGGCGGCGCGCTGGTCAATATCGGCTCCGTGCTCAGCGAGCGGGCGATCGCGCTGCAGGGCCCCTATTCGGCGGCGAAATTCGCAGTGAAGGCGATCACGGACACGCTGCGGATGGAGGCGCGCATGGATGGCTCCCGCGCCTCGATCACGCTGATCAAGCCCGGCCCGATCGACACGCCCTACATGGAGCACGCGCGCAACCTCACCGGCGCGCCAGGCACGCGCAACCCGCCTCCGTCCTATCATCCGCGCGTGGTGGCGCGGGCCATCCTGCATGCCTGCACCCATCCGGTGCGCGACCTGACCGTGGGCGGCGGTGGCGCGGCGGTCGCCTGGATGGGCAAGCTTTTCCCTGCACTCACCGACATGGCGATGGTGGCCCTCGCGCGGCCCACGCAGGAATCCGACGATCCCGGCCGCGCGACGCGGCGCGACAACCTCTACCAGCCGAAGGAGGATCTGGCCGAAACCTCCTCCCTGTCCGGCCCGGCGCCGCGCCGCACCTCGCTGCTGCTGGAGATGCAGATGAACCCGCTGGCCGTGGCGACGGCCGGAGTGGCCGGTGCGGCGGCGCTGCTGCTGTTCCAGCAGAGCCGGCGCGGCAGCAGCCACGGCTCGGGGCGCGGCTGGCGCCGGACCGCGCCGCGCCCTACGGGAATGGCCGCGGAATAGGTCGCGGGCACACAGGATCGCCGAGGAGAATTCATGGGCTGGACCATCGCCATCCATGGCGGCGCGGGCACGATTGCTCGCGCGGAGATGAATGCGGAGAAGGAGCAGGCGTATCGCGACGCGCTGCACGCCTCGCTGGAAGCGGGTGCCGCCGTGCTGCGCGAGGGTGGTGCGGCAGAGGAGGCGGTCCTCGCCGCCGTTGCCAGCATGGAGGATTCTCCCCTTTTCAATGCCGGGCACGGGGCCACCCTCACCGCCGCCGGCCATGCCGAGCTGGACGCAGCGCTGATGCTGGACGATGGGCGCGCAGGTGCCATCACCGGGGCGCGCCGCATCCGCAACCCGGTGCGCGCCGCCCAGGCGGTGATGCGCCACACGAAGCACGTGCTGCTGCAGGGCGAGGCGGCGGACGATCTCGCCGCCGAATGCGGCCTCGTCATGGCCGATCCGGGCTACTTCGTCACGCCGCACCGCCTGGCGCAGCTGGAAAAGGCGCAGCAGAGCGGGGAGCTGGTGCTGGACCATGACGGACGCACCGGCACGGTCGGCGCGGTGGCACGCGACGCGACCGGTGCGCTGGCCGCTGCGACCTCCACCGGCGGCATGACCAATAAGCGTCCGGGGCGGGTGGGCGACAGCCCGGTGATCGGCGCCGGGACCTGGGCCGACCCTCGCGTCGCCGTGTCCTGCACCGGCACGGGCGAGGCCTTCCTGCGCTGCGCCGCCGCGCATGAGGTGGCGGCCCGGATGCGCCTCGCCGGCGAGACGCTGGAGCAGGCGACGCGCTTCGTCGTCGAGCAGGCAGTGCCGGAGGCGGGCGGCTCGGGCGGGCTTATTGCGGTGGATGCGGCGGGCAGCTTCGCCCTGCCCTTCAACACGGCGGGCATGTATCGCGGCGCGTGGCGCGAGGGTGATGCACCGGAGGTCGCCATCTTCTGCGACTGATCGGCCGCCAATCTGCCAGAGCGGGATGTCCTCGCGGAGACCCGCCATGATGGGGATCTGTCGCTCCCGTGGCGATGCCGGATTGGCAGGTGAGGTGCTGGGCCTCTTCGGCGGGATCGTGGATGCGATGGGCGGCGGCGGCTGGGGTTCCACCGTCACCTCGACGCTGCTGGGCAAGGGCGATGCGCCACGCAAAGCCGTCGGCTCCGCCAACCTCGCCGAGTTCTTCGTCACCACGGCGGTGACCGCCACCTTCATCTTCACCGTGGGACTGTCGCTCTGGCCGGTCATCGCCGGGCTGGTGCTGGGCGGCGTGCTCGCGGCGCTGGTGGTGCAGCACTTGTCGCCGCGTACGCTGCTGCTGGTGGGCGTGGTAGTGTCGCTGCTGGCGGCGCGAAACCTGCTGGCCGCGCTGCGCTGAGGGCCTAACGCAACCCCGCGAAGAACTCCCGCAGCAGCGCCGCGTTCTCCGCCTCGCGCACGCCGCCCACGACTTCCGGCACGTGATGGCATTGCGGGTGGGCGAAGACGCGCGCCCCGTGTTCTACCCCGCCGGATTTCGGGTCATAGGCGCCGAACACCACGCGGCGCACCCGGAACAGAGAGCTGGCAGCGGCGCACATCGGGCAGGGTTCCAGCGTCACGGTGAGGGTGCAGCCGAGAAGGTGCTTGTCGCCCAGGGCGCGCGCCGCCTCGCGCAGCGCCAGCATCTCGGCATGGGCCGCGGGGTCACGCCATTCCTCCACGCGGTTGCCGGCGCGGGCGAGGACGCGGCCCCGTGCGTCGCTCACCACCGCGCCCACCGGCACCTCGCCGCGCCGGGCGGCGTCGCGTGCCTCCTCCAGCGCAAGGTCCATCATCGTGGCCGCACAGAGGCTATGCCTCCGCGCCCTCGGTCGCCGGGCAGGCTGCTCGGCCCCTCCGGCCGCTTGTCGGAACTGGGTCCACGGGACATCGCGCTTGGCTTGTGCCGTGATGCTGGACGCGGGGGAAGCCGCCGCGTAACCACGGCGCATGAAACGCCCCATCATCGGCCTGACGCTGGATAGCGAACCCGCGGGCGGCTGGTCGAAGCTGCCCTGGTATGCGCTGCGGCAGAACTATTTCACCTCCGTCATCGAGGCGGGCGGCCTGCCCGTTGCCCTGCCCCACGCGCCGGAACTGGCCGCGGACTATCTCGGGACGCTGGACGGCCTCCTGGTGACGGGCGGCGCCTTCGACGTGGACCCCGCGCTGTGGGGCAAGGAACCCCTGCATCCCAAGGCCACGCTGAAGCCCGGCCGTACCGATTTCGAGATCGCCGCGACGCGCGCGGCCCTCCAGCGGGACATGCCGGTGCTGGGCATCTGCGGCGGACAGCAATTGCTGGCCGTGGCGCTGGGCGGCACGCTGATCCAGCACATCCCCGACGAATCGCCGAGCGAGATCCCGCACGAGCAGCCCAACCCCCGCACCGAGCCTGGGCATGACATCGAGGTTGCGCCCGGCACGCTCTTGGCGCGCGTCACCGGCCGGGCGCGCATGGCGGTGAACTCCGCGCATCACCAGGCGGTGCGCGATGTGCCGGAGGGTGTGGTGGTGAATGCCCGCGCCCCGGACGGGCTGATCGAGGGGATCGAGGCGCCGCGCCACCGCTTCGCCCTCGGCGTGCAGTGGCACCCGGAATACGCGGTGGACCCGGCCGACCCCCTCATCCTGCGCGCCTTCGTGGAAGCCTGCCGTGGCTGAGGACGCACCGGAGACCGAACGCGGCGAGCGCATCGCGAAGTGGCTGGCCCGCGCCGGCGTCGCCTCACGCCGCGATGCGGAGCGGCTGATCGCCGAGGGGCGGGTGAAGCTGAACGGCAAGCTGGTCACCCAGCCCGCCACCTTCGTGGGGGCGGAGGATCTGGTGCAGGTGGATGACCGCGCGGTGCACGAGCCGGAGCGCACGCGGCTGTTCCGCTACCACAAGCCCGCCGGCCTCATGACCACGCATCGCGACCCGGAGGGACGCCCCACCGTCTTCGAGCGGCTGCCGCCGGGCCTGCCGCGGCTGATCTCGGTCGGGCGGCTGGACCTCAACTCCGAGGGGCTGCTGCTGCTGACCAATGATGGCGCCCTGTCACGCCGCCTGGAACTGCCGAGCCAGGGCTGGGTGCGGCGCTACCGCGTGCGCGTCTTCGGCCCGGTCGATGAGCGGGCGCTGGCGGCGCTGGCCAGGGGCGTGACGGTGGAGGGCGTGCGCTACGCCCCTATCGAGGCCGGGCTGGACAGCCGCAAGGGCGACAATTCCTGGCTGACCGTGGCGCTGCACGAGGGCAAGAACCGTGAGGTGCGCCGGGTGATGAGCTTCCTGGGCCTGCAGGTCTCGCGGCTGATCCGTGTCGCCTACGGTCCCTTCCAGCTGGGCACCCTGCCCGAGGGCGCGGTGGAGGAGGTGAACCCCAAGGTGCTGCGCGAGCAACTGGGCCTTGCCGCGCCGGTCAGGCGGCGCGGGTGACGCCGCATTGTCCAGCGGCAGGCAAGGTCCGCCGAGCGGGCCAAAGGCCGAGCCGCGCCCCGACACACTGCGCAGCCGGTGCAAAGGTGGCCGCGCGCAAGCCAAGCGGCCGGAGACCGCGCCCGGCGCTTGAGGGCGGGCGAAGCGCCTCGCACCGCGAGGCGATGACATGAGAATTATCTCGGGCCGCTGGAAGGGGCGGAAGCTCCTGGCACCGGAGGGAACTAAGACACGCCCCACCAACGAGCGCGCGCGCCAGGCGCTGTTCGACATGCTCTGGCACGCCCCCTGGGCCGGGCGCGACCGGGTGGAGGGGGCGGAGGTGCTGGACGCCTTCGCCGGCACCGGTGCCCTGGGGATCGAGGCGCTGTCGCGCGGCGCGGCGCGGGCGCATTTCCTGGAGAACCAGCCGGAGGCGCTGGCCGCCTGCCGCGCCAATCTGCGCGCCTGCAAGGGGGCGGAGGGGCGTGTCCTGCCGGCCGACGCGCTGCGCCCGCCCCGTGCCCCCGCGGCCTGCAGCCTGGTCTTCCTCGACCCGCCCTATGGCGAGGGGCTGGTGCCGCGCGCCCTCGAGGCGCTAGGCGCGGCGGGGTGGATCGCCCCGGATGCGCTGATCTGCGCGGAACTCGGCCCGGGCGACGCCCCGCCGGAAGAAGGCTTCGAGACCCTGGCCGAACGCGCGCACGGCAAGGCGCGATGGCACATCCTCACCCCCCGCTGACGGTCGAGACGCTGCTGCTGGTCCTGCCCGCGCCGGAGCGCGGCGGGGCGGAGCGGCAGAGCATGACGGCGGTGGAAGGATTACGGCGGCGGGGGATGCGCGTGCTCGTGGCGGCTTCGCCCGCGCTGGGCTGCGCCTCGCCGGGGCTGGCCCTGCCGCTGGCGCATGATCCGGGGCGGCCTGCGGCCGAGGTGCGACCGCGGCAACGCGCCCTCCTCGCCGCGCTGCTGCGGCGCTGGCGACCCGACGCGGCGCTGGTCTGCTGCCCTCTGCCCGGCGAGGGGCTGGGCGCCATGGAGGCGCTGTCCGAGGCTGGGGTGCCGACGCTGGCCATGCACCACCTCGTCCGCCGCGACTGGATCCTGAGTGGAGAAGAAGCGGCGGCGATGCGGGGGCTGCGCCTGGGCTGGGCCGCGGTCTCGGCCCATGCTGCCCGGCGGCTGGAAGCGCTGGCGGGGCTGCCGGACGTTGAGGTGGCGGTGCTCCACAACCCCCTGCCCGCTTTCGCGCCCCTGCCCCGCCAGCCGGAAGCGCCGCCGCTTCTGGTGCAGGTCGGGCGGTTGGACGGGCGCAAGGGGGCGCATCTGGCGCCGGAGGTGGCGCGGCGCATCGCCCCGGCCCGCCTCGCCCTCGCGGGCGCGGGGCCGCTTGCCGGCACGCTGGCGCCGGCCATCGAACTCGGTCCGATCGAGGACGTGCCGGCGCTGCTCGCCCGGGCCTCGGCCCTCCTCCTCCCCTCCGAACATGAAGGCCAACCTCTGGCGGTGCTGGAGGCGATGGCGGCAGGTTGCCCCGTCATCGCCAGCGCCGAGGCGCTGGAAGCCTGGGACGCCCCGGAGGAATGGGCCTGGGTGGCGCGGCGCGACCCCGAGAGCATCGCCACCGCTATCCGCGCGGTGCTGGATGCACCCGAGGAGGCGGCCTGCAAGGCAGCGCGGGCGCGCGAGGCGGCTTACGGGGAGGAAGCGATGCTGGACCGCCTGGAATCCCTCCTGCTGCGCGAGGCGCTGTGGCCGCGCTGATCCAGGCCGATGCGCTGGGCGTCACCGCCGCACCGGGGCGCTTCACCCTTCCGCTGCCCGGCAGGCCGATGGTGGCTGGCGTGGCGCTTCACGCGGCGCGGCCCGGTGCGCTGCGGGTGGCGCTGCTTTCTAACGGGCCGGAGGTCGTGTCCCTGGAGTCGGAAGGCCCGGCCGGGTGGCGGTTCGTCGCCCTTTCGGGTGCGGGGGTGGCGCTGCAGATCGAGGCCACGGCGCCGCTGACCCGCGCATGGGGAGAGCGGCGCCCGGCGCTGCGCCTCTGGGCCGGGGAAGCGCCGCTTCCCCAATGGCGGGAGGCGGGGCCCGCCCGCCTCGCCGGCC
Source organism: Sabulicella rubraurantiaca (assembly GCF_017355885.1). Lineage (GTDB taxonomy): Bacteria > Pseudomonadota > Alphaproteobacteria > Acetobacterales > Acetobacteraceae > Roseococcus > Roseococcus rubraurantiacus. The sequence goes on along the minus strand of NZ_JAFEUU010000006.1, from coordinate 197,127 downwards.
TGCCGCCGCGCGCCCTGCTGCGCCTCGCCGCCGGGGAGGCGGCGCTCGTGCCCTTGCCGGAGGGCTTCGTCCCCGCCCGACTGGACACGCTGCGGGGCGCCGCGCCCCACTGGCAGGTGAAGGGCGGCGCGCTGGTGGTGGAAGCCACCGCGCCCTCCGAATGCGTTATTCAGCTTCGCCCGAAGAGCCTCGCGAAATCCCCCTGAGCCAGCCGCAGGAAGGTCGGCCGCCCGTGCGAGCAGGTGGCGGCGCGCGGCGTCCTCTCCATGGCGCGCAGCAGCGCGTCCATCTCCGCCGGGTTCAGCCGCCGCCCGGCGCGGATGGAGCCATGGCAGGCCAGCCTTGCCAGGGCGGCGTCCAACCGGGCTTCCAGCGCCGTAGCTTCGCCGGATTCCGCCAGTTCCTCCGCTAGGTCGCGCAGCAGCGGCGCGGGGTCCGGCCCGCCGAGCAGGGCCGGCAGGGCGCGGACCAGCACCGCGTCGCGGCCGAATCCCTCGATCTCCAGCCCCAGCCGCTCCAGGGCGGGGGCGGCGTCCAGCAGACGGGCGGCGTGGCGCGTCTCCACCACGGCGGGCAGCAGCAGGGGCTGGGCGCGGACGCCACCCTGCGTCATCTGCTCGCGCAGGCGCTCATGGGTCAGGCGTTCGTGGGCGGCGTGCTGATCCACCAGCACCAGCGCACCATCCGGCGCCTCGGCCAGGATGTAGCAATCCATCACCTGCGCCAGTGGCCGACCGAGGGGCTGGTCCGGCGGAGCGGCTGGCTGCTCCTTCGGCGCCTCCGGCACTTCCTCGCGCGGCGGGGCGGGTGCGAAGCCGAGGGGCAGCGCGGCCTCGGCCACGCCGCGCAGCTGGGCCACGGGGGGCGGGGCAAAGCGCAGCGGCGCCGCGGGGGCCTGCGCCGCCCCCACCCCCAGCGCGCGCCGCAGCGCCGAGATCAGCGCGCCGCGCACCGCGGCCGCGTCGCGGAAACGCAGCTCCGTCTTCATCGGGTGGACGTTCACGTCCACCTCGCGCGCCGGGATCTCCAGGAACAGGGCGCAGGCCGGGTGGCGGCCGGGCGCCATCACGTCCCGGTAGGCGACGCGCAGCGCCGCGCGCAGCATCGGGTCGCGCACCGGGCGGCGGTTGACGACAAGGTGCTGCTCCGCCGCCGTGGGGCGGGAGAATCCTGGCCCGCCCGCGAGGCCGGTGATGGCGGCGACACCGCTCCCCGAAACAGGCAGCGCGGCGGCGGCGAAATCCGGCCCCAGTAGATCCGCGACCCGCCGCTCCCAGCTCGCCGGCTCCAGTCGCAGGACCGGGCGGCCATCCAGCGACAGCTCGAACCCCACCTCCGGCCAGGCCAGGGCAAGGCGGCGCAGCGCCTCGGCGGCTGCCTCGCCCTCGCGCGCGGGGGTGCGGAGGAATTTCCGCCGCGCGGGGGTGGCGAAGAATAGGTCGGTGACCTCGACGCGCGTGCCGGGAGGGCCGGCGGCGGGTCGCGGTGCCTCCTTGCGCCCGGCCTCCGCCGCGATGCTGTGCGCCTCGCCCTCCGGCGGGCGGGAGGTGATGAGCAGGCGTGACACGGCGCCGATGGAAGGCAGCGCCTCCCCCCGGAAGCCCAGCGTGCCGATGCTGAACAGCATCGCCTCCTCCGGCAGCTTGGAGGTGGCGTGTCGCTCGACGCAGAGGGCGAGATCCTCCGGCCCCATGCCGGCGCCGTCATCCTCCACCAGGACGCGACCGATCCCCCCTTCCTCCAGCGCGACGCGGATGCGGCGGGCGCCCGCATCCAGCGCATTCTCCACCAGCTCCTTCACCACGGCGGCCGGGCGCTCCACCACCTCGCCTGCGGCGATGCGGTCGGCGGTGGCGGGCGGGAGGAGGCGGATGGGCATGACGCGCCCTTATGCCACGCCTCGCGCTGTCAGGCGCGGAGGAGGCCCGGAAATCCGTCCTGCGCCAGCCGGTAATAGATCGGCACGAGCCGATCCAGCCGCCGGGACTGCGCCGCCTCCCGAAGATTCTCGACCTGCGCGGCGTAGCGCGCGGCATCGCGGCGCTGGAGGATCCCATCCAGCGCCTGTTCCAGCTCCTCGCCCGTGTCGCGCAGCTCGCCGATGTCGCCATAGGCGCGGAAGAAATGCTCGGTGAGGGGGATGCGCGTGGCGAGCACCGGCTTCCCGAAGGTCAGCGCGTCGATCATCGTGCCCGAGGCCGACAGGTCGTAATAGCCGCGGCGCATCGGCAGGCAGATGTAGTGGAGCCGGCGGAGGCGCTCGACGAACTCGGAACGGGGCAGGTGGCTGGAAGGCGGCTGCAGCAGCACGCCTTCCGGCGCGTCGGGCTGGCTCTTGGCCTTGCTGCCGATGTGGTCGAACTCCACGGCCTCGCCCCAGCGCGCCTTCAGCTTGGCCGCCAGCGTCAGGAAGGTGTCGCCGCCCTTTGCCTGGCTGCCGATGCCGAGGAGGCCGACCCGCACCGGGCCGGAGGAGAGGTCGAGCGGCGTCTGCTCCGACGCTTCCCGCTCATTCACCGGCAGGGGCAGCACGTCGAGGCGGTTCGCCAGGGCCGGGAAGTGCCGCAGGAGTTCCTCCCGGATCGGCTCCTCCAGCAGCAGGTGCCGCGTCGAGACGGGAAAGCGCGTGAGCAGCGCCGCGCGCGTGTCGAGGGCGCGCATCACGGGATTGCGCGGACGCTTGCCCACCGCGTCGCTGAGATTGCCGTGATAGCCGACCTGAAGCCCGACCCGCCCGCGCCGCATTAGCGACGCCGCGGCTGCGGCGAAAGGCGTGGTCGCGGTGGTGGAGATGAGGAAGAGCAGCACGTTCTCCCCGGGCGGCGCGGCGCCGAGGGCGTGCCGCATCATCCGGAATTCGTCGCGCAGCCGCGACAGGCTGACCGTGCCGGGGCTGCCGAAATGATCCTTCGGCAGGGTGATTGTGTCGAAGCGGAGATTGGGCAGCGCCTGCAGTGCCGCGTCCTGCCGCACCTCGGCGAGGTGGTTTTCCTCCGCGAAGAAGCGCACCTCCTCGTTAGGGAAGGCGCGGGTGATGACCTTGATGGTCGAGGTGTTGCCCGGCGCGTGGAAATGCCCCTTCCAGCTCGGCTCGACGATGATGATCATGCGGTCTCGCGCGGGACCGGGCCGGCAGCCCAGGCGGGAATGAGGGTCTGGGCCGCCCGATGATCCTCCGGCGTGCCGATGTCAAGGAAAGGCGCCTGCGTGACGTGGGCCCGCACATCCAGTGGTCCGGGCTCGGCCAGGACGCCGGTTTCCAGGTTGAAGACCTCCGGCATCGGGCGACGCTCCGGCAGGTCGCGGCGGAGGAGATAGACGCCCCCGTTCACCAGGCCTTCGCCGGAGGCGCCCTTCTCCGCAAGGCCGAGCACGCGGTTGCCGTCGAGGCGCATGCTGCCGAACCGGCTGCGATCCTCGACCCGGCGCACGGCCAGCACGAGGTCGGCCGATGGCGCCTCCTCGGCCATGGCGGCCAGCGAGACGCCGAGCCAGGTGTCGCCATTTAGGGCGAAGACCCTGTCCTCCCGGCACTGGCCCAGCGCGGCCCAGAGCGCCCCGCCCGTGCCCAGCGGCACTTCCTCCCGCACATGGAGGATATTCATGCCCGCGAAGCGTGGGCCCACATCCTGCTCGATCCGGTCGCCCATGTAGCCATTGGCCAGCACGACGCGGGCGATGCCCTGCCGCGCCAACGCTTCCAGCAGCCAGAACAGGAAGGGGCGCCCCGCCACGGGCGCGAGTGGCTTGGGAACGTCGCTCACCACCGGGCGCAGCCGCGTGCCGAGGCCGCCGGCAAGCACCACCGCTTCTGCTGGGATCATGACTGCGCTTCGCGCGGGAAGATCTCGGCCTCGACCAGGGCGCAGATCGCGTGGCCCAGAACCTCGTGGCCTTCCTGGATGCGCGGCGTGAGGGGGGACGGCACCTGGAGGCACAGGTCGCAGCGTGAGGCGATCTCGGCCGCGCCAGCCCCGTTGCCGGTGAAGCCCACCGTCACCAACCCCGCCGCGCGCGCCGCCTCCACCGCGCGCAGCACGTTGGGCGAGCGGCCGGAGGTGGTGATGGCGAAGAGCACATCCCCCGCACGGCCGAGCGCCTCCACCTGACGGGCGAAGAGGCGCTCATAGCCGTAGTCGTTGCCGATCGCGGTGAGGATGGAGCTGTCGGTGGTGAGGGCGATGGCGGCGAGGCCGGGCCGGTCGTAGTGGAAGCGCGACACCAGCTCCCCGGCCCAGTGCTGGGCATCGGCCGCCGAGCCGCCATTGCCGCAGATCAGCAGCTTGCCCCCGGCGCGCAGCGAGGTCACGACCAGCGAAGCCGCGCGCGCGGTGGCGGCGCACAGGGCTTCGTCCGCCTCCATCGCTTCCAGGAGGCGTCGCGTGTCCCCGATGGCGTTCCGAACCGAGTCTAGGCCCACCACGAAGTAGCGCCCTCGCTCGTGAAGCGTACGGTTTCCGTCTGGAAGCCATTGTTCTGGAGGGCGCGCAGCACGGAGGCCCGCTTCTCCAGCGGGGCCAGGAACATGATGAACCCGCCGCCCCCCGCGCCCGACACCTTGCCTGCGATCGCCCCCGCGGCAGTGGCCACTTCCATCGCCCTCTCGATGCTGTCGTTGCTGATGCCGGACGCCATCTCGCGCTTGGACGCCCAGCCCGAATTCAGCATCTGCGCGACGGTCGGCAGATCCTCCTTCAGCAGCGCCTTCTTCATCGCGATCGCGCTGGCCTTCAGCTCATGCATAGCTTCCACGGACCGGCCCGCGCCCTGGGACACGTTGCGCGACTGCTCGGCGATGATGGTGGCGCTCTCGCGACTCACCCCGGTGAAGCAGAGGATGGTCTGCGCCTCCAGTTCGGCGATGACGGCCGACTTGATGCGCAGGGGGTTCACCACCACCGCGTTGTCGGCGTGGAACTCCATGAAGTTGAAGCCGCCGAAGGCCGCCGCGTACTGGTCCTGCCGCCCACCGGCAAGGCCCACATCCTCCCGTTCGATGGAGAAGGCGAGCTGCGCCAAGTCGTATTCGCTCAGCGGCAGGTTGAAGAACTCCGTCATGGCCTGCAGCAGCGCCACCACGAGGGTGGAGGAGGAGCCGAGGCCCGAGCCGGCCGGCGCCTCGGAGAAGGTGCTGATCCGCAGGGCCGGCGCCCGCCGGCCACCCAGGAAATCCTGCACCACGCGGTTGTAGACGGCCTTGTGCAGGTCGAGCCTTCCGTCGAAGGGCAGGCGCGCGGCGACCGGCATCTCGACCGCGATCTCTAGATCCTGGCTTTCCAGCTCCAGCATCTGCCCCTGCAGGGGCGATAGGCTGACGTAGATGTAGCGGTCGATCGTGACGTTCATCACGGCCCCGCCATGGATGTCGGCATAGGGGGACACATCCGTCCCACCGCCCGCGAGGCCGAGGCGCAAGGGGGCGCGTGCCCTCACCATGCCCGTCACGTTCACAGCCCTCTGCAACAACTGGAAGTGAGACATGTACCCTGCTTTTCCCTCAGGATGAACGCCAGCGCATTCCCTCTGAGGGAAGCTATACGTTTCTCATAAATGCCTGAAAGCTTTTTTTATGGCAGAAGGCGATTTTCCAGGCGCAAAAATATTGCGCCTGTCATCTCTGTAATCTCTGGATTTCCGCCAGCAGCCCGCTCGTCGAGCTGTCATGCGGGACCCTCCTCCCATCCGTCAGTTCGCGGAGGATGGGCGTGGCGAGGACCTTGCCCAGCTCCACCCCCCATTGGTCGAAGGGGTTCACGTCCCACAGGCAGCCCAGCACAAAGACCTTGTGCTCGTAGAGGGCGATGAGCGAGCCGAGGGCCTGCGGGTCGAGGCGCGGCAGCACGAGCGTAATGGAGGGCCGGTCGCCCGGCGAGACGCGGTGCGGGACGAGGCGCGCGATGGTGTCCTCATCCGTGCCGGCCTCGCGCATCTCGGCCCTCACCGCCTCGGCATCCCGGCCCACCATCAGCGCCGCCGCCTGGGCGAGGCCGTTGGCGAGCAGGATGCGGTGGTTCTCGTCGTGCCGGTGGTCGGATTGGGCGACGAGGATGAAATCCACCGGCACCGGGTTCGGCCCCTGGTGCACCAGCTGCATGAAGGAATGCTGCGCCGAAGTGCCCGGCTCGCCAAACACGACGGGGCCGGTGGCCCAGGGGGTCGGCGATCCGTCGCGGCGCACCGACTTGCCGAGGCTTTCCATCTCGAGCTGCTGGAGATGCGCGGGCAGGCGGCGCAGCCGCTCGTCATAGGGCAGCACGGCGCGCCGATGGATGCCGAGCCCACCCACGTGCCACGCCTCCACCAGCGCCAGCAGGATGGGCAGGTTCTGCTCCAGCGGCGCCTGGAGGAAGTGTTGGTCCATCTCGCGCGCGCCGTCCAGCAGCGCCTCATAGCGCTCCCAGCCGAGGCAGAGGGCGAGGGAGAGCCCCATGGCCGACCAGAGCGAGAAGCGCCCCCCGACCCAGTCGCGGAAGGGGAAGACGCGGTCGGCGGCAATGCCGAAGGCCTCACAGGCGGCGAGGTTGGTGGAGAGCGCGGCGAAATGCGCCGACGCCCCGTTGCGCCCCACGCTCGCCTCCATCCAGGAGCGGACGAGGCGCGCATTCGCCATGGTCTCGGCGGTGGTGAAGGTCTTGGAGCCGACCAGCACCAGGGTGCGGCGCGGGTCCAGCATGGGCAGGACGGTTTCCCAGCCATGCCCGTCCACATTTCCCAGATGCACCGGACGCATCGGGTCGCCCGCGCGCCACAGGGCGCGCGTCACCATGACGGGGCCGAGGTCGGAGCCGCCGATGCCGATGCTCAGCACCGTGTCGAAGCGCTGGTTGGTGGCGCCGCGCACCTCGCCGCGATGCACGCTCTCGGTGAAGGCGCGCATATAGGCCAGGGTGCGCAGCGCGTCCTCGTGCGCCGCCGCGCCCGCGCCCGGCAGGTCGCCGCGCAGCGCCATATGGAGGGCTGCGCGGCGCTCGGTGTTGTTCACCGTCTCGCCATTCGCCATGGCGTCGCGCCCCTGCTCCACCCGCGCCGCGCGGGCGAGGGCGAAGAGCGCCTCGCGCACCTCGTCGGAGATGGCGGTCTTGCTCATGTCGAGCAGGAGGCCGGCCCCACGGTGGCTGTAGCGATCGAAGCGCTTCGGATCGGCGGCGAAAAGCGGCCGGATGGCGGAGGCACCAGGGCGACGGCCAAATTCCTCCACACGAGCCCAGGCGTCTTCCAGCACGTCGTCCATTCCCGTTCCGATTCCGATGAGAGGGAAAGTGTTACAACCCTTGGGGCTCGCCCGCCACCGCGAGGGACAGCGCGCCGGGATCGAGGCGCTTCGCGGCGCGCGCCACGTCGTCGCGCGTCAGCGCGGCGAGGCGGGCGGGACGGCCCTCGAGCCAGGCCGGGTCGCGCCCCGCCTGCCGCAGCCCGAGCAGGAGCGAGGCGGTGCGTCGCGTATCGGTGAACTGAAGCGGCAGCGAGCCGGACAGGAAGGCGACGGCGTCGCGCACCTCCTCCTCCGTCGGGCCTTCGGCCGCCATCGCCGCCCAGCCCTCGCGCAATAGACGCCAGACCTCGCCGACCGTGGCATTGTCCGTCTGCACCTGTCCGACCACGACGGCGCGGCCAAAGAGCAGGTCCAGCCCGGCGCCGATGCCGTAGGTCAGGCCGCGCTCCTCGCGGATCGTGCGGGTGAGACGCGAGGTGAAGCCGCCCCCCGCCAGGATGCGCAGCGCGACCTGGAAGGCTTCCCAGTCCGGATCGGTGGGCAGCAGCGCGTCCTGGCCGAAGAACAAGGTGGATTGCGGCGCCGCCTTCTCCACCCGCTTGATGCCGAAGCGCTCCGGGGCGGGCAGAGGCGGGACAGGTTCGGGCGCGCCCTGCGGCAGCGGCGCGAAGAGGGCGCGGATGAGGTCGCGCAGCCCATCCGGGCCGATATCGCCCGCTGCCGTCAGCAGAATGCCGCGGCGCCGCATCTGCGCGTCCAGCGCCGCGCGCACCTCCTCCCGCGTCACCGCGGAAAGCGATTCGGGCGTGGGCTGGCGGCCAGCGGGGTGGCCAGGATAGGCAGATTGCCAGAACTCGCGCCGCGCGAGGCCGGCCGGGGTCTCCAGCGCCTGCCGCGCACTGAGCACGGCGCGGGCGCGCACCCGGGCCAAGGCGGATTCGTCCAGGCGCGGCGCCGTCATGGCGAGGCGCGCGAGGCGCAGCGCCTCGGGCAGGGCGGGGGACAGGGTGCGGAACGACCCCTCGAAGGAATCCCGCCCGCCGGAGAAGCCCAGCCCGATCCCCGCATCGCGCGCCGCATCGGCGAAGGCGATGTTGCTCAGATCGCCCGCGCCCTCGGTCAGCAGGGCGGCGGCCATGCCGTGCAGCCCCTCGCGCCCCTCAGGGTCGCGCGCGGCGCCGCCGGCCCAGGCCCAGGCGACGGAGACGACGGGCAGGGAGCGCTCCTCCACCAGCCAGGCGGTGACGCCGCCCTCCTCCAGCACCTGGATGGGCACGGAAAAGCCGCGGCGCGGCGGCAGGGAGACGCCGAAGAGGGTGTCGCTCACGCGGGGAACTCCGGAAATTGACGCCCGTGCAGGACGATCCGGCCGCAAGGCGGCCGGCGCGCGGCTCGGAACCTTTCCGCTCCGCACGACATGGCTGAGGCGCGAAAGCCAAGCGCGCGGAGCGCGCGCCCGGCGTCTGAGGACACAAAAATCATGCCGAAGGCATAAGCCAGGCGGCGGTGGAGACCGGGTTGTCGGCCAGGACGCGCCGGATGGCCTGCGTCGCCCCCTCGGGCGTCACGGCGGCGATGCGCTGCGGCCAGAACTCCACCGCCTCGATCGGCAGGCCGATGGCAAGGGAGCCGCCCAGCATGCGCGGTGCCGCCCCCAGCCCATCCAGGGCCAGCAGGGCGCCCGCGGTCTGCTGGCGGATGGCGCGCCGCGTTTCCTCCTCGGAGATCCCCTCCTGCACCAGCGTGCCGAGGGTGCGGTTCACCACCACCTCGATCTGCTCGGGCGAGACGCCGGGGCGCGGCGTGGCAAACACCATCAGCGTGCCCGCCCCCACCACGTCGCCGTCATAGGAGGCGCCCGCCCCGACCGCGAGGCCGGTTTCCACCAGCGCGGCATGGAGGCGCGAGCCGGGGCCGCTGCCGAGCGCATGCGCGGCCACTTCCAGCGGGTCGGACATCTGCGTCTCGCCGAAAGTGACGGAGGGGGCAGCGAAGGCGCGCAGGAAGCTGGCCTCACGCACTGCCGGGTCGTGCGCGACGAGGCGCGCCTCGGGCGAGCGCGCGGGGGGCGCGGCACGGTGGCGCCCCGGCGCCTCGCGCTTCGGGATGGCGCCGTAGAACTCCTCGGCCCAGCGGCGCAGATCGGCCTCGCGCACGTCGCCCGCCACCACCAGCACACAGTTGGACGGCGCGTATCGCGCGGCGTGGAAGTCCACCATGTCCTGCCGGGTGATGGCGCGGATCTCCTCCTCCCACCCGATCAGCGGGCGGCCGCGCCAATGCTGCGGGCCCCACATGGTGGCGTCGAAGCGCTCCATGAAGCGGGCGCGCGGATTGGCGGAGATGCGGGAGCGTCGCTCCTCGAAGATCACGCCGCGCTCCGGCTCCACTTCCGCTTCGGGGATGAGCACGGAGCCAAGGCGGTCGGCTTCCATCCGCATCATCAGCGGCAGGCGGCTCGCCTCCACGATCTGGAAGTAGCCGGTGACGTCGCGCGAGGTGAAGGCGTTGTCCTGCCCGCCCTCGGCCGAGACAGTGCGCGACAGCGCGCCGGAGGGGATGTTGGGCGATCCCTTGAACATCATGTGCTCAAGGAAATGCGCGAGGCCGGAGCGGCCATGCGGGTCCTCGCCCGCGCCGGCGGAGACGTAGAGGTAATGCGCGGCGACGGGGGCGCGGCGGTTCTCCGCCAGCACCACACGCAGCCCGTTCGGCAGCGTCCAGTGGACGGCGCCGAAGAGCGGGCGCTCCTGGATGCGCGGGGCGTCGGTCGGATCGGATTCGGGCCGCGCGCCCGCGGTGGCGGGGGTGGAGGCCAGGGCCGGGGCGGCCAGCGGAACCAGGGGCAGGGCGGCCGCGCCTTTCAGCGCGGCGCGGCGGGACATCTCGGCCATGGGGTCCAAGATGGGGTCGCTTGCCGTTTCCCTCAACTCTCGGGCCGGATGTTCAGGCGGCGCACCACCGGGCCCCAAAAGGCGACCTCGTCGCGGATCAGCGCCGCCAGCGTCGCGGCGTCGCTGCCCAGCGGCTCAAACCCCGCCGCTTCGAGGACGCGGCGCGTCTCGGCGTTGGTCATGGCGCGTCCCGCCTCCGTGGCGAGGCGGGCGACGCGCTCCTCCGGGGTATTGGCCGGGGCGAAGAGGCCGATCCAGGCATAGATGTCGCCCGCGGGCTCCCCCTGCTCGGCCAGGGAGGGCACGTCGGGAAGCTGGGCCATGCGCCCCGCGCCGGAAACGCCGATGGCCCGCACCTGCCCGCCCCGCGCCTGGCCGACCACCGCGCCGGCGGCGGCAGCCGTCATCTCGATGCGCCCGGCCACCACCTCCATCACGCTCTGCGGCACGGAGCGGAAGGGAACATGGACCATTTCCAGGCCATGCCGGGCCGCGAACTCGGCCATGATGAGATGGCCGGTGGAGCCGGCGCCGACCGAGCCGTAGTTCAGCTTGCCGGGATTGGCGCGGGCATGGGCGATGAGTTCCGCCACGTTGCGCACCGGCACGCCGGGGTTCACCGACAGGACGAAGGGCATGCGCGCCAGCAGCGAGACGGGGCGCAGATCGGCGACCGGGTCGTAGGAAAGCTGCGGGTTGAGGATGCGCGCGATGGAACCGGGGCCGCCGATGGTCACGCCCAGCGTGTGGCCGTCATGCGCCTTGGCCACGGCATCGGCGCCGATCGTGCCGCCACCCCCGGCGCGGTTGTCCACCACAACAGGCTGGCCCAGCACGGTCTGCAGGTGGGTGGCGACGGCGCGGGCGGCGATGTCCGGGGTGGAGCCGCCCGGGAAGCCGACGACCACCCGCACCGGGCGGTCGGGCCAGGCGGGCTGCGCAGAGGCCACACCCGGCAGGGCCAAGGCAGGCAAGGCGAGGGCGGCGCGGCGGCCGATGGTCATGGCGTCTTTCCCAGGAAAGCGGGGTTTCGCGGCCTATAGCTTCACGCTGCGGCGAAGGCGAGGCGCGGCGCGATGAAGCCATGCGCCGCGAAGGAGGTGGCGCCGTAATCCCCCACGCGCGGATACCAGACGCGCAGGAGCGTCCAGTCATTGCCCGGCGAGACATCCAGCACCGGCTGGTCCTCGGCGACGCGGCCTCGGCCGCTACCGCTGGCCCAGTTGGCGTGGTCCACCCGGATCTCGCGCGAGGAGGTGACGCGGCGCACCACGGCGAGGTGGCCCTGCGGCAGGCGCGAGGTGCGGGCCAGGACCAGCACAGAGCCCGGCTCCGGCCGGCTGCCGCGCGCGTAGCGCCCGGCGGCGGCGTCCCACCATTGCCAGGCATCGCCGCGAAGCTGGATGCCGGAGCGGCTGCGGGCATAGGGGACGCAGGACAGGTCGAGGCCCGGCCCCGGCTCGGGCACGCCCGGAATGCGCGGCGCGCGCGACGTGCCGCAGCCGGCAAGCGCCAGCAGCGTGGAAAGGCCCAGCAACCCCCGCCGGTCCACCATGATAAGGATTCCCCATCGCCTTCCCCCGAAGGCGTCGGGCCCAGCCTAGCGAATCAGGGAAGGATTATTCCAGCCCGACCAGGGCGCGGGCGAAGTGGCGCGCCTCGAAGGGGCGCAGATCGGCCGCCGTCTCGCCGACGCCGACGGCGTGGATGGGCGTGCCGAACTCCTCGGCCAGCGCCACCACGACGCCGCCCTTGGCGGAACCGTCGAGCTTGGTGACGACGAGGCCGGTGACATCCACCATCTCGGTGAAGACGCGCAGCTGGGAGACGGCGTTCTGGCCGGTGGTCGCGTCCAGCACCAGCAGGACGGAATGGGGCACCGCCGCGTCCTGGCGCTTTATCACGCGGACGATCTTGCGAAGCTCCTCCATCAGCGCGGTTTTATTGTGCAGCCGCCCGGCCGTGTCCACGAGCAGCACGTCGGCGCCCACCTCCCGCGCGCGGGTCAGCGCGTCAAAGGCGAGGCCGGCGGCATCGGCGCCATCCTTGGCCGGCGCCACCACTTCCGCCCCCGTGCGTCCGCCCCAGACCTGGAGCTGCTCCACCGCCGCGGCGCGGAAGGTGTCGCCGGCGCACATCACGACCTTCATCCCTTCGGCGCGATACTGCTCGGCCAGCTTGGCGATGGTGGTGGTCTTGCCGGTGCCGTTCACGCCCACCACCAGCACGACATGCGGCCTGAGGCTGCGGTCGATCACCAGCGGCTTCGCCACGGGGCCGAGGATGGCGGCGATCTCATCCGCCAGCGCGCCCTTGATCTCCTCGTCCGTCGCCTCGCGGCCGAAACGGGTGCGGCGGAAGCCCTCCACCACGCGGCCCGACGCCTTCACACCGAGATCGGCGGCGATCAGCGTCTCCTCCAGCTCCTCCAGCGCGGCGTCGTCCAGCTTGCGCTTGGTGAAGACACCGGTGATGGAATCCGTGAGCTTGGCGGTGGAGCGCGACAGCCCCTGCTTGAGCTTGGCGAAGAACCCGCCCATCCGCAGCGGCCCGCCCGGCGGCTCGATCACCGGGGGGCTGATCTCGGGCGGGACGGGGTCGCGCATCGGCTCCGGCACCGAGGGCGGCGGCATCTCGGGCGGCGGGGCGGGCGGATTTTCCGGCGCCGGCGGCTCGATCACCGGCGGCGGGGCGGGCTCGCTCGGCGGCTCGGGCGTCAGCGGCTCCGGCGACGGGTCGGAGGGAGGCTGCGGCACCTGAGCGTCCGCAAGCGGGGCATCGGCCAGGGGCGCATCGGCGCGGGATTCCGGCGCCTCGGCGGGCGGGGCCTCGCCCTGGCCGGTCATGCGGCGCCATAGGTCGCGCAGGGCCATCAGATGTGCTCCCCGGACAGGGTGGCGCCATCCGTGCCGGTCACCCGGGCGCGCAGCAGCGTGCCGGGCGGCGCGGGGTTGCCGGAAAGCCGCAGCGCGGCGCCATGCGCGGTCATGCCCAAGCCCTTGCCTTCCATCAGCACCTCCTCCTCCGCGCCAATACGCCCTGCCAGGAACCGTGCCCGCTCGCGCAGCCCCGCCGCGCGCAGCCGCGCCGCGCGATCGCGCCGGAGCGGGACGGGCAAGGGCGGCATGCGCGCGGCCGGCGTGCCCAGGCGTGGCGAATAGGGAAAGACGTGAAGGAAGGCGAGGCCCGCCTCCGCGATGAACGCTTCGAGCCATGCGTGCTGCGCCTCCGTTTCGGTGGGGAAGCCTGCGATCAGGTCCCCACCCAACGCGGCGCCGGGGCGAAGGTCGCGGGCGCGCCGGGCCAGTGCCAGAAGGTCCAGGTGGCGGTGGCGGCGCCGCATGCGCTTCAGGATCAGATCGTCCGCATGCTGGACCGACAGGTGCAGGGCGGGGGCCAGCCGCTCCTCCTCCGCCCAGACCGCCCAGAACCGGTCATCCAGTGCGGCCGGGTCCAGCGAGGAAAGCCGCAGCCGCGCGAGGCCCGGCGCCGCGCGCAGCACCGCCCGGATCAGCCCCGGCAGGTCCGGGTGGCTGGCGAGGTCCACCCCCGTCAGCACGATCTCGCGGTGCCGTTCCGCCAGCGCCGCCGCCTCGCCCGCCGCCTCCGCAATGGGAAGGCCGCGCGAGGGGCCACGCCCCTGCGGGATGACGCAGAAGGTGCAGTGGTGGTCGCAGCCCTGCTGCACCGCCAGGAAGGCCCGCGTTCCGGCGGAGGCGGCCGGCACCACCTTGTCCGCCACGGTGATCGGCGCGGGCGGCGCGTCCCAGGCTGCCGGGTCCAGCTTGCGCCCGTTGCCGATCACCCGCGCCACGCCGGGCAGGGAAGCCCAGGCATCGGGGGCGATCTGCGCCGCGCAGCCCGTGACCAGGATGGGGCGGCCGGGCGCCTCCCGCGCCGCACGGCGGATGGCTTGGCGCGCCTGGGCCTCGGCCTCGGCGGTGACGGCGCAGGTATTGACCACCAGCGCCCCCGCCCAGCCGCTGCGCTCGGCGAGGCGGCGCATCGCCTCGCTTTCCGCCGCGTTCAGGCGGCAGCCGAAGCTCAGCGCCTCAGCCAAGCGCGATCTCGCCGGTGAAGGCAGTGGCGACCGGGCCGGCCATCAGCACATGGCCGTCCGCCTCGCGCCATTCGAGGCGCAGCTCGCCGCCCGGCATCTCGATCGTCACCGCGCGATCGGCGAGGCCGCGGCGAAGCGCGTTCACCGCCGCCGCGCAGGCGCCGGAGCCGCAGGCCAGCGTCAGCCCCGCCCCGCGCTCCCACACCACGAGGCGCATGCGGTCGCGCCCGCGCATCTGCGCGAAGCCGATATTGCCGCGGTCGGGCAGCCAGGAATCGTGCTCCAGCGCCGGGCCGATGCGCGGGATGTCCAGCGCGTCCAGATCGTCCACGAAGAAGGTGACGTGCGGATTGCCCATGGAGCAGGCGGCGCCGTCGGTCACCCCATCCGCCGCCATGGGCACGTGCAGCGTGTCGCATTCCCGCGCCAGCGGCACGTCGCGCCAGTCGAGGCGCGGCGCGCCCATGTCCACGCGGAACAACCCGCCCGGCAGGCGCTCGGCGGCCAGAGTGCCGCCAGTGGTGCGGATGGAAAGCCGGTCGCGCCCCGTCTCGTCCAGCACCAGCGCGGCGGCGCAGCGCGTTCCGTTGCCGCAGGCCCCGGCCTCGCTGCCATCGTTGTTGTGGAAGCGGATGAACAGGTCGGCGCCCGCCGCATCCCGCTCCAGCGTCACCAGCTGGTCGAAGCCGACGCCGCGATGCCGGTCCCCGATGGCGCGGATCGCCGACTCGGTGAGCCCCGTCGGACGCTCACGCGCGTCCACCACGACGAAGTCGTTGCCCAGGCCGTGCATCTTGCGGAAGGGAAGGCGCATGGCGGGGATATAGACCCTCGCCCCGCGCGCCGCGAGCATGGGGGGCATGCCGGACTTGAGGCGCGCGGCCGGCGCGGCCAATGTCCCGCCGCCATGACGCGCCCCTTCTCCCTTCTTCTCCCCCTTGCCCTGCTGCTGGCCGGCTGCGGCAGCCGCTACAGCGCCGATGAATACGCCGTGCGCGCCGTGCAGCAGGCCAATCCGGTGCAGCGCGGCACGGTGGTCGGCGTGCGCCGCGTCGCCATCTCGGCCGAGGGAGCGGCGGGGGCCGCGGCCGGCGCGGCGGCAGGCGGCGTGGTCGGCGGCGCCTCCGGCGGCAACACCCTGACCAGCGCGCTGGGCGCAGTGGGCGGCGCCCTGGTCGGCGGTCTGGTTGGCACGGCGGCGGAGCGGGCCACGGCCAACACGGATGGGGTGGAATACGTGATCCAGCGCGCCGACAAGGACGAGCTGGTGAGCGTCACCCAGCGTGACCGCGATCCCATTCCGGTCGGGACGCGCGTGCTGGTGATCACGGGGGCGCAGGCGCGGGTGGTGCCGGATTACCTGGAAACGCCCGCCCCTGCCGTGGCGGTCGCTCCATCTTCCGCGGCTGCCGCTGCACCGGTCGCGGCCACGCCTCCGCCCGCCCCGGCCGAGGCGCCCGCAAGCCTGGCTCCGATGGCCGCTTCGCCTCTCGACTTGTCGCCGTTGCTGGTGCCGCCGCCGCCCGTTGTTCCTGCTCCGCCGCCCCCTGGCTGAACCGGAACAAATTAAGGCGCGATTGTGGCAAAAATACGCCATCCGTATGGTCACGAAGTTGAGAGGCGAGAGCCGGGGCGATAAGTGCCGCGGCATGAAAGCAGCCCCAATCTTCCTCCTGGCGCTGACCCTGATCGGGTGCGGCACCCGCTACAATCCTGACGAATACGCCAGCCGCGCCGTGCAACAGGCCAATCCGGTGCAGCAGGGCGTGGTGATCGGC
Organism: Sabulicella rubraurantiaca; assembly: GCF_017355885.1. GTDB lineage: Bacteria > Pseudomonadota > Alphaproteobacteria > Acetobacterales > Acetobacteraceae > Roseococcus > Roseococcus rubraurantiacus. The sequence goes on along the minus strand of NZ_JAFEUU010000006.1, from coordinate 181,182 downwards.
GCCCGCCGCATCGCCATCACGACCGATGGCCATGCCGGGGCGGCGGTGGGTGGCGCCTCGGGCGGGGCGCTGGGCGCGGCCTCCGGCGGGCATCCCATGGCCAGCACCCTCGGCGCGGTGAGCGGCGCCCTGGTGGGCGGCATGCTGGGCGCGGTGTCCGAGCGCGCCGCGACGGCGAGCGACGGCACCGAATACATCATCCGCCGCACCGACCGGCCCGAGCTGGTGAGCGTGACCCAGCGCGACCGCGACCCCCTGCCCGTGGGGGCGCGGGTCCTTGTCATCGCAGGGGCGCAGGCCCGCGTCGTCCCTGACTATACGAGCGAGATCCCGGGCCTGCCGCCGCTGGACGGGGCGCCGCCCACCCCGCCCCCGCCGGCGCAGCCTGTCGCCTCGCGTCCGCTGGCCATCTCGGCGATTCCGATGCCGCCGGCGAACGTGCCGCATCTTGCCGCCCTGCCGCGGTGAGCAACGCGGTTTGACTCCAGGCGGGCGCGCCGCTACACGCCCGCCTTCCCCCGCGCCGCCGGCCTTTGGACAGCCCGGCCGGGATGCGTCCCCCTTCGGCGTGGTGCCGTCGCCCGGGATGCCCCAACCCACCGACAGGAGGGCCCGAATGTCCAAGATGAAGACGACCTCGAGCGCGAAGAAGCGCTTCAAGATCACGGCGACGGGCAAGGTCCTCGCCGGCCCCGGCAAGAAGCGGCACAACCTGTCCGCTCGCTCGCAGAAGGCCAAGCGGCAGAACCGCGGCTCCCAGGTCCTCACGGACATGGACGCCAAGACGGTGAAGCAGTGGCTGCCCTACGGCCTGCCCCGGTAAGCGAGAGGAGATCAAGACATGGCTCGTGTGAAGCGGGGCGTCACTGCCCATGCCCGCCACAAGAAGGTCCTGAACCTCGCCAAGGGGTATGTGGGCCGGTCCTCCACCACCTACCGCGCCGCGCTGCAGCGCGTCGAGAAGGCGCTCCAGTACGCCTATCGCGACCGCCGCAACAAGAAGCGCGAGTTCCGCGGCCTGTGGATCCAGCGCATCAACGCTGCGGTGCGTGAGCACGGCATGACCTACTCCACCTTCATCGCCGGGCTGAAGGCCGCGGGCGTGGAGATGGACCGCAAGGTGCTGGCCGCCATCGCCTACGAGGATGCGGCCGCGTTTGCCGCGATCGTCGAGCAGGCCAAGGCCGCGAAGCCCGCCGCCGCTTGACGCGGTAGGGGCGAACGCAGACCAAGGGGCCGCGGCGCGCGAGCGTTCGCGGCCCTTTTTCGTGATGTGAGCCAATGATGACCGACGACCTCGACGCCCTGCTGGCCCGCACCGAATCCGACCTCGCCTCCGCCGCCGACCTGCGCGGGCTGGACGCGGTGCGGGTCGCGGCGCTGGGCAAGTCCGGCGCGCTGACCACGCTGCTGAAGGGCCTGGGCGCCGTGCCGGCCGATCAGCGCAAGGAGCGTGGCGCGGCGCTGAACGCGCTGAAGCAGCGTCTGGAAGCCGCGATCGAATCCCGCCGCGCGGTGCTGGAGGAGGCAGCGCTCGACGCGCGCCTCGCCGCCGAGCGGGTGGACGTGACGCTGCCAGCGCGCCCCGCGCCCAGCGGCGCCATCCATCCCATCTCCCGCACGATCGAGGAGCTGACGGCGATCTTCGGCGCCATGGGGTTCCGCGTGGTCGAGGGGCCGGACATCGAGGGCGACTGGTACAATTTCGCCGCGCTCAACATCCCCGACCACCATCCGGCGCGGCAGGACCAGGACACGTTCTACCTGCCCGGCACGATCGAGGGGCGGCGCACCGTGCTGCGCACCCAGACGAGCCCGCTGCAGATCCGCACCATGATCAGCCAGGAGCCGCCGATCCGCGTCATCGCGCCCGGCCGCACCTATCGCTCCGACCATGACGCGACGCATTCGCCCATGTTCCACCAGGTCGAGGGGCTGGTGATCGACCGCTTCATCACGCTGGGCCACCTCAAGGGCTGCCTGACGGATTTCCTGCGCGCCTTCTTCGGCATCGGCGACCTGCCGGTGCGCTTCCGCTCCTCCTACTTCCCCTTCACCGAGCCTTCGATGGAGGTGGATATCGGCTGGAACCGCAAGACCGGCGAACTCGGCGGCGGCGGCGACTGGCTGGAGATCCTGGGCAGCGGCATGGTGCATCCGCGCGTCCTGGCGAATTGCGGCCTGGACGCGCGCGAGTGGCAGGGCTTCGCCTTCGGCATGGGCATCGAGCGCATCACCATGCTGAAGCACGGCATGGCCGACCTGCGCCCCTTCTTCGAGGGCGACGTGCGCTGGCTGAAGCACTACGGCTCGAACCCGCTGGCCCCCGCCACGCTGCACGAGGGCATGTGACCCCATGAAGTTCCCACTCAGCTGGCTGCGCGAGTTCCTCGACACCAGCGCCACTCTCGACGAGATCACCACCACCCTCTCCGCCATCGGCATCGAGGTGGAGGGCGTGGAGAACCCGGCCGAGGCGCTGGGCGAGTTCCGCATCGCCCGCGTGGTCGAGGCGGTGCAGCACCCCAATGCCGACCGGCTGCGCGCCCTGCGCGTGGATCTTGGCGACGGGCGCGAGCTTTCCGTGGTCTGCGGCGCGCCCAATGCGCGCACTGGCATGGTCGGCGTCGCCGCCCTGCCCGGCGCCTTCATCCCCGGCACTGGCATCACGCTGAAGCCCGGCGAGATCCGCGGCGTGAAGAGCGAGGCGATGATGCTCTCCTCGCGCGAGATGGGGCTGGGCGACGACCATTCGGGCATCGTCGAGCTTCCCGAGGATGCGCCGGTCGGCACGCGCTACGTGGACTATGCCGGTCTCGACGATCCCATCATCGAGGTGAAGGTCACGCCCAATCGCGGCGACGCGCTCTCCGTGCGCGGCGTGGCGCGCGACCTTGCCGCCGCCGGCCTCGGTACGCTGAAGCCCTGGCACGCCGCGAAGGTCGAGCCGCGCTTCGAGACGCCGCTCCGCTGGGAGATCGCCGATCCGCAGGCCTGCCTCTGGGCGCTGGGCCGCACCGTGCGCGGCGTGCGCAACGGCCCCTCGCCGCAATGGCTGCAGGACCGGCTGACCGCGGCCGGGCTGCGCCCAATCTCGGCGCTGGTGGACGTGACCAACTGGTTCACCATCGCCCTCGGGCGCCCGCTTCACGTCTTCGACGTCCAGAAGGTGAAGGGCGATGTGCTGACCATGCGCTTCGCCCGGCCGGGCGAGGAGCTCGTGGCGCTGAACGGCAAGACCTACGCGCTGACGGAGGAGGACGGCATCATCGCCGACGCGGCGGGGCCGGAATCGCTTGGCGGCATCATCGGCGGCGAGCATTCGGGCTGCGACGAGACCACCACCGAGGTCTTCATCGAATGCGCCCTGTTCGACCCGGTGCGGATCGCGCTCTCAGGCCGGCGGCATGGCATCTTCACTGATGCCCGCTCCCGCAACGAGCGCGGCCTCGACCCTGCCCTGATGCGCGAGGCGCTGGAGGGCGCGACGCGCATGATCCAGGATCTCTGCGGCGGCGAGGCAAGCACGGTCACGGAGGCCGGCGCAGAGCCGGACTGGCGCCGCACCGCCACGCTGCGCTTCGAGCGCGTCGCTGGGCTGGGCGGGCTCGACTTGCCGGCCGACGAGGCCGTGTCGCGCCTCGAACGCCTGGGCTTCGCCGTGGAGTCGCGCGACGCGGCTTCGGTCACGGTGCAGGTGCCCTCCTGGCGCAACGACATCGCCGCGCCGATCGTGCTCGACCAGGACCCCAAGCTGGACCCTGCCCGCGCGCGCAAGGCCGCCGAGGGTTGCGCAGCGGTGGAGGCCGAGTGCGATTTGGTGGAGGAGGTGCTGCGCCTGGGCGGGCTGGACGCCGTGCCCTCCGTGTCGCTGCCCGTGTCCTCCGTGGTGCCCGCGCCCTCGCTGGACGCGAAGCAGGCGCGTGCGTCCCTGGCGCGGCGCGTGCTGGCGGCGCGCGGCCTGCTGGAATGCGTCACCTACGGCTTCACGGCGCGGGACGTGGCCGCCCGCTTTGGCGAGGTGCCGGATTCGCTGCGGCTGGAAAATCCCATCGCCTCCGACCTCGACCAGATGCGGCCCACGCCGCTGGCCACGCTGGCCCTGGCGGCGGCGGCGAATGCGGCGCGCGGCTTCCCCGACGTGGCGCTGGGCGAGCTGGGCGGCGGGTACCGCGACACCAGCCCGGCGGGGCAGCTGGCGATGGCCTGCGGGCTGCGGGCCGGCCGCACCCCGGCCAGCTGGGCTGCGCCCGCCCGCTCGGTGGACGCGCTGGACGCGAAGGGCGATGCGATGGCGGTGCTGGAGGCGCTTTCCGTGCCCATGGCCGCCCTGCAGGTGACCGCCGACGCGCCGGGCCACTACCACCCCGGCCGCTCCGGCGTGGTGCGCCAGGGGCCGAAGACCGTGCTGGCGCAGTTCGGTCAGCTGCACCCGCGCCTCTGCGCCGCGCTGGACCTGCCGGAAGGCGCCGTGGCCTTCGAGGTGTTCCTGGATGCAGTCCCCGAGCCGAAGCGCCGCCGCAAGGCCGCGCCGGAGCTTTCCACCTTCCAGCCGGTGCGGCGCGACTTCGCCTTCCTGGTGGATGAGGGCGTGCCGGCGGAGAAGCTGCTGCGTGCGGCGCAGAACGCGGACAAGACCCTGATCGCCGAGGTGGTGCTGTTCGACCGCTATGCCGGCGACAAGCTGCCGGAGGGCAAGGTGAGCCTCGCCATCCAGGTGGTGCTGCAGCCGCGCGAGCGCACCCTGACCGATGCCGAGATCGAGGCAGCGGGACAGAAGGTGGTGGGCGCGGTGGGCAAGGCGACCGGGGCGCAGCTTCGGGCATAGGCGGAACCGAAGGCCGCGATCGCGCCAGCGGATTGGCGCGGCGCGGCGGCGGGGCCTAGCTTCCTTTCCAAGGAAAGGAACCCGCCATGATCCCGCGCATCGCCCTGGCCACCGCCATCCTCGCCGCAGCCGCCGCCTCCCTGCCCGGCGCTCCGGCCATGGCGCTGGGCAGCCCCATGCAGGAACACGACTGCATGGCGGCCGGATGCCTGGGCATCGCCGGCATCACCGCCAAGCCCGGCACAGACCACACCTGGAGCTACGAGGTGCAGGTGCAGAATCGCAGCCCGAGTGTGGCGCGCCCCTTCCGCATCGCGTTCCGCGCGCCCGGAGCCACCTCCACCACCAGCCCGCAGGGGTACCTGCTGCGGGGCGGGCAGACGCATTCCTTCCCCGTGGGATATTCGGAGCAGCGCATCCCGGATGAGGTGCTGCGGGGGGCGACGCAGATCTGCTGCCTGGCCTGACCGATGCCGGGCAAGGCACGTAGCCTGGCACTGCTGCTGCTGGGCATCACCCTGTCCCTCGCCGTCTGGTTCGCGGGGACGGCGGCGGTGCCTGCCTTGCTGGAAGCCGGCGCGGTGACGCGGGGCGAGGCAGGCTGGCTGGTCGCCGCGGTGCAAGGCGGCTTCGTGGCGGGGACGCTGGTTTCCGCCGTGCTGGCGGCGGCGGACCGTTTCCCCGCGCGCGCCCTGTTTCTGGGCTCCGCCTCCCTGGCCGGGCTCGCGACCATGGCGCAGGCCCTCATCGAGCCCGCCGGGCCGGGGGCCTATGCGCTGCGCTTCCTGGCCGGGGCCTGCGTGGCCGGGATCTATCCTGTCGGGATGAAGCTCGCCTCCGGCTGGGCGCGAGGCGATATCGGCCTCCTGATCGGCCTCGTTGTGGGGGCGGTGACGCTGGGTTCCGCCGCGCCGCACGCCGTGCCCGGGCTGCTGGGGAGGCCGGATTGGCACGTGGTGTATCTGGCCGCCGGGGCGGCGTCGCTGCTCGGGGGGCTGTGCATCCTGCCCTTCCGCGAAGGCCCGCTGGTGGTGCGCCGCCCGCCCTTCGACCCGCGCCAGGCGCTGGAGGCGTGGCGCGACCGGCGGCTGCGCCTCGCCAATCTCGGTTACCTGGGACACATGTGGGAACTCTACGCCATGTGGGCCTGGGTCGGGCTGTTCCTCGCTTCGCGCGGCGCAGGGGAGGAGGCGGGGCTGCTCACCGCGCTGGTGGTGGGCAGTGGCGCCCTTGGCTGCGTCGGGCTGGGACTATTGGCCGACCGCTTCAACCGCGCGCGCATGGCCGCCGCGGCGATGCTGGTCTCCGGTGGCTGCGCCATCACCATCGGCTTCGCGCCGGACTGGCTGGTCTGGCCGCTGGCGGCGATCTGGGGCGTGTCCGTGGTGGCGGATTCCGCGCAGTTCAGCGCCTGCACCACGCTTTGCGCCCGGCCGGACCTCGTGGGAACCATGCTGACGGTGCAGACGGCGATGGGCTTCCTGCTCACCGTGCCGGCGATCCAACTCATGGCCTGGGCGGTGCCGGCGCTTGGCTGGGGGGCTTCCTTCGCGCTGCTGGGGGTGGGACCCCTGCTGGGGGCCTGGGCGATGGCGCGGTTGGCGCCGCTCCTGCCGCGCGCGCTTTGACTTCGCGGCCCCATGCCCTATGTCCCCCGGCAATCCCTTCCCCTGCCGGGCTTCCATGACCTCCGAAACGCCGCTCGACCTCATCCGCAACTTTTCCATCGTGGCGCATATCGACCACGGCAAGTCCACGCTCGCCGACCGCCTGATCCAGAGCACGGGGACGGTGGCCGACCGCGACATGAAGGAACAGCTGCTCGACAACATGGAGATCGAGCGCGAGCGCGGCATCACCATCAAGGCGCAGACCGTCCGCATCCGCTACAAGGCGAAGGACGGCCAGACCTACACGCTGAACCTGATGGACACGCCGGGCCACGTGGACTTCGCCTACGAGGTGTCGCGCTCGCTCGCCGCCTGCGAAGGGTCGCTGCTGGTGGTGGACGCGTCCCAGGGGGTCGAGGCGCAGACGCTGGCGAATGTCTATCAGGCGATCGATGCGGGGCACGAGATCGTGCCGGTGCTGAACAAGATCGACCTGCCGGCGGCGGAGCCAGAGCGGGTGAAGCAGCAGATCGAGGACGTGATCGGCCTCGACACCTCCGATGCAGTGGAGATCAGCGCCAAGACCGGGCTGAACATCGAGGGCGTCCTGGAGGCCATCGTCACGCGCCTGCCCGCACCGAAGGGCGACGGCAAGGGGCCGACCAAGGCGCTGCTGGTGGATAGCTGGTACGACAGCTACCTGGGCGTGGTGATCCTGGTGCGGGTGAAGGACGGCCACCTGCGCAAGGGCCAGAAGATCCGCATGATGTCGAACGGCGCCACCTACACGGTGGACCAGGTAGGCGTGTTCACGCCCAAGATGGTGCCGGTGGACAGCCTGGGCCCGGGCGAGATGGGCTACCTCACCGCCGCGATGAAGACCGTGGCCGATACCAGCGTCGGCGACACCATCACCGATGACCGCAACCCCGCGCCCGAGGCACTGCCGGGCTTCAAGCCCTCGATCCCCGTGGTGTGGTGCGGCCTCTACCCGGTGGATGCGGATGATTTCGACAAGCTGCGCGACGCGCTGGGCAAGCTGCGGCTCAACGACAGCTCCTTCCACTTCGAGCAGGAGACGTCGCTGGCGCTGGGCCTCGGCTACCGCTGCGGCTTCCTGGGCCTCCTGCACCTGGAGATCATCCAGGAGCGTCTGTCGCGCGAGTTCAACCTCGACCTGATCGCGACGGCGCCCTCCGTCGTCTACAAGCTCGAGATGAATGACGGCACGATCGAGGAGCTGCACAACCCCGCCGACATGCCGGACCCGACCAAGTTCCGCGCCATCCAGGAGCCCTGGATCAAGGCGACGATCTTCGTGCCCGACGAGCACTTGGGCCCCATCCTGACCCTGTGCAACGAGCGCCGCGGCCAGCAGGTGGAGCTGACCTATGTCGGCAACCGCGCCATGGCCGTCTACCGCCTGCCGCTGAACGAGGTGGTGTTCGACTTCTACGACCGGCTGAAGAGCGTCAGCCGCGGCTACGCCTCCTTCGACTACAGCATGGACGGCTATGCCGAGAGCGACCTGGTCCGCATCTCCATCCTCGTGAACAACGAGCCGGTGGACGCGCTGGCCTTCATGGCGCATCGCTCGGCGGCGGAGAAGCGCGGTCGGCAAATCTGCGAGAAGCTGAAGGACCTGATCCCCCGGCAGCTCTTCCGCATTCCCATCCAGGCGGCGATCGGCGGGCGCGTCATCGCGCGCGAGACGATCTCGGCACTCTCCAAGGATGTCACGGCCAAGTGCTATGGCGGCGACATCACCCGCAAGCGGAAGCTTCTGGAGAAGCAGAAGGAGGGCAAGAAGAAGATGCGCCAGTTCGGGAAGGTCGAGATCCCGCAGAGCGCCTTCATCGCCGCCCTCAAGATGGATAGCTGACGCAGGGCTTCATGGCTGGGCCGCGGGGGGCGGGTACCACCCCGGCGCGCCCTCGGCGTTCAAGTCGCCATGCCCGACGAAAACTGCCTCAACATCCGCCTGAGCGAATATTTCCAGAGCCGCGACGAAACCCGTCGCCGCTCCGCCGAAGACGCGGCCCGGGACGAGCCGGGTCACGAGGACGGACGGAACGAGCCTGAGGAGCGGGACTAGAGCCCGAACCGCGGCGACGCCCTCACCGAAGCGGTGAAGCAACCGGAGCGCGATCCGTTCGCGTGGACCACGCCCCGGCGCACCGCTCAGTACATGTGCTGCCCGCCATTGATGCTCAGCGTGGAGCCCGTGATGAAGTCGGCATCGTCCGCCGTCAGGAAGACGACGCCGCGCGCGATGTCCTCCGCCGTCCCGAGACGGCCGCGCGGGATGCGGGCGATGATCTTCTCCAGCACGTCCTGCGGCACGGCGCGCACCATCTCCGTGTCCACATAGCCGGGGGCGATGGCGTTCACCGTGATCTGGTTGCGCGCGCCCTCCTGGGCCAGCGCCTTGGTGAAGCCATGGATGCCGGACTTGGCGGCGGCATAGTTCACCTGCCCGTACTGCCCCGCCTGCCCGTTGATGGAGCCGATATTGACGATGCGCCCGAACTTGCGCGCCGTCATGCCGTCCCACACCGCCTTGCACATGTTGTAGCAGGAGCCGAGATTCGTATCGATGACGTCGTCCCACATCTGGCGGGACAGTTTCTTCATCACCGCGTCGCGGGTGATGCCAGCGTTGTTCACCAGGATCTCCACCGGACCGTGCTCCGCTTCCACCTTCTGCACGGCGGCGACGCAGGCGTCGTAGTCCGACACGTCGAACTTGACCGTGGGGATGCCCGTGCGCTCGGTGAAGGCGCGCGCTGCTTCGTCATTGCCGGCATAGCTGGCGACGACGGTACGCCCCGCGGCTTTCAGCCCTTCGCTGATCGCAGCGCCGATGCCGCGCTGCCCGCCAGTGACGAGCGCCAAACGTGCCATTTCCGATTCCTCCCAGCCATTCCGAGGCCGTGGCGATTGCACTCCAAGCGGCTTGCCAAAATCAAGCCTTTGTCGTGCGCCGCGGAAAACGGCCCGCTATTTCCGCCGCAGCAGGAAAAGCGCCTGTTCGCCGAAAAGGTTGGCGAGGCGCACGGAACGGCGCCACGGCGCGCGCAGACCTTTCTCGTCCACCGCCAGCCAGCGCTCGATCACGTAGCCATCCATCTCCGCCAGGGCGACGAAGTCGAGGATGGTGCAGGGATGGATGTTCGGCGTCTCGTACCAGGGGCGCGACCACATCTCCGTATCCGGCATGCGCCCGGTGGAAAGCAGCTTCCAGCGCACCTGCCAGTGGCCGAAATTCGGAAAGGACAGGATGGCGTATCGGCCGATGCGCAGCATCTGCCGCAAGACCTCGCGCGGGCGCTCGACGGCCTGGAGCGTGCGCGACAGCACCACGTAGTCGAAGGCACCGTCCGGATAGAAGGCGAGGTCGTTGTCGGCATCGCCATGGATGACTGACAGGCCCTGCGCCACCGCATCCGTCGCCGCCTGCATGTCGATCTCGATGCCGCGCGCATCCGCGCGCTTCACCTCGACGAGATGCGCCATCAGCGAGCCGTCGCCGCAGCCGATATCCAGCACGCGCGCGCCCTCGGGGATCATCTCCGCAATGAGGCGGAGGTCGAGGCGCATGTTCTTGGCGACGTAGCGGATATGGCCGTCGGGCATCAGCGGAAATCCCCGAACACCGTGTCCTCGGTCCAGCCGAGCTTGGCGAATTCCGCCGCGCGCAGCCGCGCCTCGCCCCGGCTGAAGAACTCATCCAGCTGCGGCGGCTTCACGGAGGTGCCGGAGAGCATGGCATGGGCCTGGCCGCGATGGTGGACCTGGTGCTGGAAAACGTGCAGCAGCAGCCGGTCCGCCCGCTCCTCCTGCACGCGGGTGATGCGGTTGACGCGGATGATGCGGCCCAACGACGCGTCGTCCAGCCCCTCGCAGAAGGCGACGAGGCGGCGGTCCATCTCCGCCTGGGCCGGGCGAAGTTCCGCCACCGTCCGGCACGGCTCGGGATCGGCCCAGGCGGCGGGGCCGAGCGTCCCGCCCTCCATCGCATCCACGTAGAAGCGGTCGATGACGAGGATGTGGTTCAGCGTCGCGCGGATGGAGGGGAAGAAGCCGGTGCGCGGGGCCTCGAACTCCTCCTGGCTCAGCGCCTCGCAGGCCTTGTGAAGGCGCAGATTGGCCCAGGCATTGTTGCGCGCCTGGGCCAGCAGCAGCACCGCGCCGCTCACAGCCCCGCCTCCCGCGCCGCGCCGCGCAGGAACCCGCCGAGGGCACGGTGGAAATCCGGCTCGTCCAGCAGGAAGGCGTCGTGGCCCTTGTCGGTGGGGACCTCGACAAAGGAGGTGCGGGCGGCGGCAGCGTTCAGGGCGCGCACCAGGGCGCGGCTCTCGCTCGTGGGGAAGAGCCAGTCGCTGCTGAAGCTGGCGACGAAGAACCGCGTCGGCGTGCCGGCGAAGGCGGCCGGGACCGAACCGTGCTCCTGCGACAGGTCGAAATAATCCATGGCGCGGGTGATGGTGAGGTAGGAATTCGCGTCGAAGCGCCGCACGAAGGTGGAGCCCTGGTAGCGCAGGTAGCTTTCGACCTGGAACACGTCCTCCAGGAAGGTCACCGCTTTGGCGCCCTGGAGGCGGCGGCCGAATTTCCGCATCAGCGCCGCCTCGCTCAGATAGGTGATGTGGGCGACCATGCGCGCGACGGACAGGCCCTGGGCCGGGATGCGCCCATCCTCCCAGTAACGGCCGCCCTTCCAGTCCGGGTCGGAATGGATGGCGGCGCGCCCGACCTCGTGGAAGGCGATGTTCTGGGCGCTGTGATGGGTGGCGCAGGCGATGGGCGCGGCGGCCAGCACCGCGTCCGGGTAGGTCGCGGCCCATTCCAGCACCTGCATCCCCCCCATGGAGCCGCCGATCACCGCCAGCAGCCGGGTGATGCCCAGGTGGTCCACCAGCTTCTTCTGGGCGCGGACCATGTCGCGGATGGTGACGGTGGGGAAATCCGTGCCCCAGGGCCGGCCGAGCCCGTTCCCGTCCGCGTCCGTCATCTCCTCGCGCGGGCCGGTGGAGCCCATGCAGCCGCCCAGCACATTGGCGCAGATGACGAAGAACCGGTCCGTGTCCACCGGAAGGCCGGGACCGACCAGGTTGGACCACCAGCCGGGCTTGCCGGTGACGGGCTGCGTCTCGGCCAGGTATTGGTCGCCCGTCAGGGCGTGGCAGACCAGGATGGCGTTGGAGCGCGCCTCGTTCAGCGTGCCATAGGTGCGGAAGGCGACGGCGAGCGGCCGGATCGTCACCCCGCAGTCGAGCGTCAGCCCTTCCTCCAGCACGACGCGCTGGTGCTCCACGACCGGAAAGGGGGCGAGCGGGCTCATCTTGGGGAGAGCAGATAGGGCCGTGGCCGCCCTGGGGCAACTTGGCGGGCGGCGGGGGGACCGCTATGCCGGGGAAAGAATGGCAGACACCGAGACATTGGCTGGAATCCGCGCCGAGCTGGACGCGCTGGATGACGAGATGCACGCCCTCCTGATGCGTCGCGCCGCCACCGTGGCGCGGCTTGCCGCCAGCGCCGCCAAGCCCAACGGCACCGTGCTGCGCCCGGGGCGGGAGGCGGCGATCCTGCGCCGCCTGCTCCGCCGGCACGAGGGGAATCTGCCGCGCGCCGCCCTGGTCCGCATCTGGCGGGAAATCTTCGCCGCCTCCGTCGCGCAGCAGGGTGGCTTCTCCGTGGCGGTGCCGCCCGACCCCGCCCTGGCCCGCCTCGCCGCCGAGCATTTCGGCACCGGCACCCCCCTGCGTCCGCAGCCCAGCCTGGCCGCCGCGCTCAGCGCCGTGGCCGGGGGCGGGACCGCCGCCGCCCTCCTGCCCTGGCCGCGCGAGGGCGAGGCGGAGGAGGAGGCGTGGTGGACCCGCTTCGACGCGCAGCAGCTTCAGGTCATCGCGCGCCTGCCCTTCCTCCATCCCGGCGAGCCGCCGCTGGAGGCCGCGGTGGTAGCGCTGAACCCGGCCGATGCCTCAGGCCATGACCGCGTGCTGTTCCGGCTGGAAGCACCGGAGGAAAGCCGCGCCGCCATCGCCGCGCGCCATCCCGGTGCCCGCGTCCTGATCGCCCGGCGCGAGGCGGGGATGACCCGCGCCCTGCTGGAGGCCGAGACGGCGCCGCCCGGCGCCGCCGTGCTCGGCCGCTATGCCCTTCCCGAACGAGGTGCCGCATGACCGCGCTGCTCCCCCGCCCCTCCATCCTGTCCATCGAGCCCTATGTCGGCGGCGAGTCGAAGCTGCCGGGGGTGAACCGGATCATCAAGCTTTCCTCCAACGAGGGCGCCTTCGGCCCGCCCCCCATGGCGGTGGAGGCGATCACGGCGATGGCGCGCGAGGCGCATCGCTATCCCGATGGCGGCGCGACCCGGCTGCGCGAGGCGATCGGCGCGCGATTCGGCCTCGACCCCGCGCGCATCGTCTGCGGCAACGGCTCGGACGAGCTGATCGCCTACCTGATCCTCGCCTATGGCGGCGAGGGGACGGAGCTGATCATGCCCGCCCACGGCTTCGTGATGTACGAGCTGACCGGCCGCTATGCCGGCTGCCACGTCATCAAGGTGCCCGAGCGCAACCTCGTCGCCGACGTGGACGCGATGCTGGCGGCGGTGGGGCCGCGCACCAAGCTCGTCTGTCTCGTGAATCCCAACAACCCGACCGGCGCGCTGCTGCCGCGGAGCGAGGTGGAGCGGCTGCGCGCCGGGCTGCGCGACGACATCCTGCTGATCCTCGACGCCGCCTATGCCGAATACGTCACCGATCCCGACTATGACCCCGGCCAGAAGCTGGTGGACGCCTCGGGCAACACGGTGATGACGCGCACCTTCTCCAAGATCTTCGGCCTGGGCGGGATGCGGCTGGGCTGGGCCTACATGCCGCCCAATGTGGCCGATGTGATGGCGCGCATCCGCGGCCCGTTCAACGTGAACGCCGCCGCCATGGAAGCCGGCATCGCCGCCCTGGCCGAGCCGGGCTGGATCGAGAAGAGCGTGGCGCATAACGAGGAATGGCGCGCCAAGCTCTCGGCGGGGCTGGAAGCGGCAGGCATCAAGGCCTGGCCGAGCGCCTGCAACTTCGTGCTCGCCGATTTCGGCACGGCGGAGGGGGCCAAGGCCGCCGATGCGGCGCTGCGCGCGCGCGGCATCATCGCGCGCATGGTCGGCGGCTACGCCCTGCCCTCCTGCCTGCGCATCACCGTCGGCACCGCCGAGGAATGCCAGATGGTGATCGATGCGCTCACAAACTTCATGCGGACGAAGTCCGCATGAAGTTTGTTTTGTGCCCTCAGGCGCCGGGCGCGGTCTTCGGATGCTTGGCTTGCGCGCCTCAGACGTGGGGCGCGGGCTGGGCGGTTTCGAGCCGCGCGCCGTCCGCGTTGCGGCCGGATGAAGGCCGACGGGCGGCTGGCTTCTTTGCGCGGGGCGGAGCGTGACCACGCCCATCTTCCAGCGCCTCTGTCTCGTCGGCGCGGGGCTGATCGGCTCCTCCATCGCCCGCCGCAATCGCGAGAGCGGCGAGCTGGCGCGGGAGGTGGTGGTGACGGCGCGTTCCGCCGCCACGCTGGCGCGCGTGCGCGAGCTGGGCTTTGCCGACCGGGTGGAGGAGGACGCGGCCGAGGCGGTGAAGGACGCCGACGGCGTTATCCTCTGCGTGCCGGTGGGCGCCTATGCCGGGGTGATGCGGCACATCGCGCCGAACCTCGCGCCCGGCGCCATCCTCTCCGATGTCGGCTCCACCAAGGGCAGTGTCATCCGCGACCTCCTGCCGCTCTGCCCGCCGGGCGTCCGCCTCGTTCCCGCGCACCCCATGGCGGGCACGGAGCATAGTGGCCCCGATGCCGGCTTCCCGACGCTGTTCGAGGGGCGCTACTGCATCGTCACCCCCCTGCCGAATGGCGACTCGGCGGCGGTGGAAACGGTGCGGGAATTCTGGCGCCGCTGCGGCTCCACCGTGGAGACGATGGATGCGGCGACGCACGACAAGGTGGTGGCTATCGTCTCCCACCTGCCGCACCTCATCGCCTTCACCATCTGCGGCACCGCCGACGACCTCAGCGAGGAAACGCGGGAGAGCGTGCTGAAATTCGCCGCCTCCGGCTTCCGCGACTTCACTCGCATCGCCGCCAGCGACGTGGCGATGTGGCGCGACGTCTTCCTCAACAACCGCGAGGCGGTGCTGGAGATGCTGGCCCGCTTCACCGAGGATGCGCACGCCTTCGGCCGCGCCATACGCTGGGGGCAGGAGGAGTTCATCGTGGACCGCATCCAGCGTGGCCGGAAGATCCGCCGCTCCCTGATCGAGCGAAAGCAGGCGTGACATGGACGCGGCGGCGCGCCGCCGGTTAGGCTCCCTGAAAACATAGGGAAGTCCGTCCATGCTCCGCCGCCCCCTCCTCCTTGCCGCCCTGGCAGCGCCCATGGTGGCGCGGGCCCAAGGCACCTACCCGACGCGTCCGGTCAACTTCATCATCCCCTTCGCCCCGGGTGGCGGGACGGACATCATCGCCCGCGCCCTCCAGCCCACCCTGCAGGAGGAGTTCGGCCAAGCGCTGGCGATCGAGAACCGCGCCGGGGCCTCGGGCACGCTGGGCATCGGACAGGTCACGCGGTCGCGGCCGGATGGCTACACCATGGCGATGACCACGGTCAGCGCCTCCGCCGTGGTGCCGCCGCTGATGAACCCGCCGCCCTACGACATCCTGCGCGACCAGACGCCCGTGATCCTGGCCGGCACGGTGCCGCTGGTGGTGGTGGTGCCCAACAGCAGCCCGGTGCGCGACTTCCAGGGCTTCCTGGCGCATGCGAGGGCCAATCCGGGCAAGCTCAACTACTCCTCCTCCGGCGTCGCCACGCAGCAGCATCTGGCGGCGGAGCTTCTTTCCTCCCAGGCCGGGCTTTCCATGGTCCATGTGCCGTTCCGCGGCACCGGTCAGGCGGTGACGGAAGTGCTGGCGGGGCGCATCGACATCGCGATGGACACGTTGCCTACCTACCTGCCGCATATCCGCGCCGGGCGGGTGCGCGCCATCGCCGTCACCATGCCGCAGCGCGTGGAATGGCTGCCCGACCTGCCCACCGTGGACGAGAGCGGCTTTCCCGGCTTCAACGCCAATGTCTGGTACATGATCATCGGCCCCGGCGGGCTGCCGGAATCCGTCACTGAGCGCTGGGTCGCCACCACCAATCGCGCCCTCGTCGATCCCACCGCGCGGGCAAGGCTGCGCGAAAGCGGCTTCATCGTTGGCGGGGGCAGTTCGGCCGATGCGGCGGCGCTGCTGCGCCGCGACGCGGAGCGCTACGCGCGGGTGATCCGCGAGGCGCGCATCAAGCTCGACTGAACGCATGACACGAACCGCCCTCGTCCTTGGCGCCGGCATCATGGGGCTTTGCGCCGCATGGGGCCTCCGGCGTGAGGGCTTCGCCGTGACGGTGGTGGAACAGGACACGGTGCCCAACCCGCGCGGCTCCTCCGTGGACGACCACCGCCTGATCCGCCACGCCTATGGCGCCCAGCGCGGCTACATGCGGATGGTGGACGAGGCCTACGAGGCGTGGGACGCGCTGTGGCGCGACCTGGGCGAGGTACTGCACGTCCCGACGGGCGTGCTGGCGCTGGACGAGGGCGGCGGCGACTGGCTGCGCGACAGCCGCGCCGCGCTGCGTGTGGCTGGGCACGCGATGCAGGACCTGTCAGCGGCAGCCGTGGAAGCTCGCTTCCCGCTGCTGCGCGGCGCCGGCATCACCGACGCCCTACACATGGAAACGGGGGGCGTGTTGCTGGCCGGGCGCATCGTCGCCGCCCTCGCGGAGCATCTGCGCGGGAACGGCGTCGCCTTCCGGCGCGCACGCGTGCGGGAGGTGGACGAGGCTCTGGTGCTGGAGGACGGGACGCGGCTTTCCGCCGACATGCTGGTCGTGGCGGCCGGCCCCTGGGCCTCGCGCCTGCTTCCCACCCTGCGCGGCCGGGTCACGCCCTCGGCGCAGGTGATCGTGCGTCTGCGCCCGGGCGATGAGCGTTGGTCGCGCATGCCGATGCTGCTCGACCTGTCGCCTGCAGGTGGATTCTACCTCGTCCCGCCCGTAGCGGGGACGCCGCTCAAGGTCGGCGACCATTCCTTTTCCCTACTCGGCGATCCGGATGACCCCGACCGCACGCCGGATGGGCGCGAAGTGGAGCGCATCCTTTCCCTCGCCGCGCGGCGGGTGCGCGGCATCGAGGATTGGGCGCGGGAGGGCGAGGCGATCTGCTTCTATGACGTGGAGCCGCGCGAGGAGTTCATCCTGGAAAAGATGAATCGCCGCGCCTTCGTCATGAGCGGCTTCTCGGGCCACGGATTTAAGTTCGGCCCCGTGCTGGGGCTGCGCCTCGCCGCTACCCTGGCCGGGCGTGAGGAGGCGACGGCGCTGTCGCGCTGGGCCGCCGGCAGGGAGAGCGTCGCCGCATGAGCAGACACACGACCCAGACGGAGGATATCGCCTTCGCCCTCACGCGCCTCTGCCCCATGCCGGGCGAGCTGGCGCCGGAGGAGGTGTCGGCGCTAGTGGAGGAGATCGCGCGCTTCTGCCGCGAGGTGGTGGCACCACACCGCATGGAGGCGGACCGGCAGGGCGCGGTGTTCCGCGACGGGGCGGTGCAATGCCCGCCCGCCTATCGCGAAGCCTACGCGGCGTGGCGCGAGGGGGGTTGGCAGTCGCTCTGCGCCGGGGCGGCGCATGGCGGGCAGGACCTGCCCTTCGCCCTCTGGGCCGCGCTGAAGGAATTGCTGGCGACCGCGGACATGGCCTTCTCGCTCTGCCCGACACTGACGGCGGGCGCGGTGGAGTGCCTGGAGCGCTTCGGGACGGAGGAGCAGGCGGCGCGCCTCCTGCCGCCGCTCGTCAGCGGCGCCTGGAATGGCACGATGAACCTGACGGAGCCGCAGGCGGGCTCCGACCTCGGCGCCATCCGCACGCGGGCGGAGCCGCTCGGCGATGGGCGCTTCGCCCTGCACGGCCAGAAGATCTTCATCACCTATGGCGAGAACGACCTCGCGGAAAACACGCTCCACCTCGTGCTGGCGCGGCTGCCGGATGCGCCGCCGGGATCGCGCGGCATCTCGCTCTTCGCCTGTCCGAAATTCCTGCCCGACGGATCGCGCAACCCGGTGCGATGCGGCGGCATCGAGCACAAGCTGGGCATCCACGCCTCGCCCACCTGCACCATGTATTTCGAGGGCGCGGTGGCGGAGATGATCGGGGAACCGCATCGCGGCCTCCCCGCCATGTTCGCCATGATGAACAACGCCCGGCTCCAGGTGGGGATCGAGGGCGTGGCGGCCGGGGCGCGGGCGCTGGAACTGGCGGAAGCCTACGCGGCGGGGCGCGAGCAGGGCGGGCGGCCCATCGCGCGGCATCCCGACGTGGCGCGGATGCTGGCTGAGATGCGCGCCACCACGCTGATGGGCCGCTTCCTGGCGCTGGAGGCGGCGGTCTGCGCCGACCGGGGCGACGAAGCGCGCCTTGCCCTGCTGACACCCATCGTGAAGGCTTGGTGCACCGATCGCGGCGTCGAGGCGGCGAGCCTGGGCGTGCAGGTGCATGGCGGCATGGGCTTCATCGAGGAGACGGGGGCGGCGCAGGTGCTGCGCGACAGCCGCATCGCCCCGATCTACGAGGGCACCAACGGCATCCAGGCCCTCGACCTCGTCACCCGGAAGCTGGGGCGCGACCAGGGGGCGGGGATGCGCGAGCTGATCGCGGAGGCGCGGGAGGCAGATGCGCG
The DNA here is from genome assembly GCF_017355885.1 of Sabulicella rubraurantiaca. Lineage (GTDB taxonomy): Bacteria > Pseudomonadota > Alphaproteobacteria > Acetobacterales > Acetobacteraceae > Roseococcus > Roseococcus rubraurantiacus. The sequence continues at coordinate 162,976 of NZ_JAFEUU010000006.1, read as the reverse complement.
CCTCGTCCCCGCCGCCGGGGAGCTGGAGCGGGCGACGAGCCGGCTCTGCACGGCCTCGCTGGAGGAGGCTTCCGCCTCCGCCGCCGCCTATCTGGAGGCGGCGGGATGGGTGCTGGGCTCGGCGCGGCTCGCCCGCGCGGCGGCGCTGGATGGGCGCTACGCGCCGCTCGCGGATTTCGCCATGGCGCGGCTCCTGCCCCGGGCGCTGGCGCGGTGCGAGGAGGCGGCTTCGCCCGAGGCGGTGCTGGCGCTGCTCGGGTGACGGAAAAACCTTCCGTGCCCTTGCAGCCTTCCCGCCTGCCCGCATTTACACCAGGGACCACGACCGCAAGCACAGGCATGAACGCACCCCTTCCCGCCCCCGCGCTGCGACGGCAGCGACCTCATGTCGTCGTGGTCGGAGCGGGGCCGGGTGGCTTGGCCGCGGCCATGCAGCTGGCCGCCGGCGGGGCGCGCGTCACCGTGCTGGAGAAGGACGCCGTCGTCGGCGGCCGCACCCGCACCTTGGAGGCGCCCGGCGGCTACCGCTTCGATCTGGGGCCGACCTTCTTCCTCTATCCGCGCATTCTCCAGGAAATTTTCACCTCCTGCGGCGCCGATCTGGAGGAGGAGGTAGAAATGATCCGCCTCGACCCGCAATACCGCCTCGTCTTCGAGGGGGATGGCGGCAACGCGGTGCTGGATGCGACGCCCGACATGGACCGGATGGAGGCGGCGATCCGCGCCATCTCGCCGGGCGATGCGGCCGGGGTGCGGCGCTTCATGCGCGACAACCGCGAGAAGCTGGCCGCCTTCCGCCCGGCGCTGGAGCGTCCCTTCCTGGCGGCGCGGGCGATGATGGGGGCGGACATGCTGCGCTCCCTGCGTCACCTGCGTCCGCACAAGATGGTGGATGGCGATTTGCGCCGCTACTTCCGCGACCCGCGCATCCGCCTCGCCTTCTCCTTCCAGACGAAATACCTGGGCATGTCGCCCTTCCGCTGCCCCTCCATGTTCACCATCCTGAGCTTCCTGGAATACGAGTTCGGCGTGTTCCACCCGCGCGGCGGCTGCGGTGCGGTGAGCGAGGCGATGGCCCGCGTGGCGGAGCGCCTCGGCGTGGAGATCCGGCTGAACTCGCCAGTGGATCGCGTGTCCTTCAGCGGGCGTTGCGCCACGGGGGTTGAGGCGGCGGGGCGCCATGTCGAGGGCGACGCGGTGGTGCTGAATGCCGACTTCGCCCATGCCGTGCCGCGCCTGATTCCCGATGCGCTGCGGCGCGACTGGAACGACCGCAAGATCGAGCGCGCGCGCTATTCCTGCTCCACCTTCATGCTCTACCTGGGCGTGGAGGGGCGCTTTCCGGAGCTTGCGCACCACACGATCCTGCTCAGCCGCGAATACCAGCGCAACATCGCGCAGATCGAGGCCGGCGTGCTGCCGGACGAGCCCTCGACCTATGTGCAGAACCCCGTCGCCACCGATGCCTCCATGGCGCCGCCGGGGCATTCCTCCCTCTACGTGCTGGTGCCCGTGCCCAATCTGCGCTCCGGCCTCGACTGGGAAAGCGAGGCGCCGTGCTTCCGGCAGGCGGCGCTGGACCGGCTGAAGGCGCTGGGGCTGCACGACATCGAAAGCCGCATCCGGCACGAGCGCATGGTGACGCCGCAGGCCTGGCGCGACGACTACGCGGTGGGCTACGGCGCCACCTTCAACCTGTCGCACGACCTGCTGCAGATGCTGTCCTTCCGCCCGCGCAACCGGTTCAACGACACGGAGCGCCTCTACCTCGTCGGCGGGGGGACGCATCCGGGCTCCGGCCTGCCGGTGATCTACGAGGGCGCGCGCATCACCGCGAAGCTCGTGCAGCAGGATCTGCAAATTCCCGTCACGGCCGAGCCGTCGCTCGCCGCGCAGTGAGGACCACCGCATGACCACTTCCCACGTCGTCGTGATCGGCGCCGGCCTTGGCGGACTCGCCGCAGCCTGCACCGCCGCCGCGCGCGGCCATCGCGTCACGCTGCTGGACAAGAATCCATGGCTGGGCGGCAAGGCGGCGCAGCTTTCCCTCGACGCGCCGGATGGCTCGGGGTCGTTCCGCTTCGACATGGGGCCGACCATCCTCACCGTGCCGCGCGTCCTGCGCCGCATCTATGCCGAGGCGGGGCGCGACCAGGCGCGGGAATTGCCGCTGATCCGCCTCGACCCGCAATGGCGCTGCTTCTTCGACGACGGCACCTGGATCGATCTGCGCGAGAACGTGGAGGCGATGGCGGCCGAGATGGACCGCTTCGCCCCCGGCAGCGGCGCGGGCGATGGCTACCGGAAGTTCCAGCGCATCTCCCGCCACCTGCATGGCGTGTCGGAGAAGTTCTTCTTCTGGAAGTCGGTCGAGGGCATCGGCGACACGCTGAACATGCGCGCCAACATGCGCGCCGACACGCTGAAGGACGTGCTGGCGCTGCGCATGGGGCAGACCGTGGCGCGGGTCATCCGCGGCCACGTGCCGGATGAGCGCCTGGCGCAGATGCTCGACCATTTCTGCCAGTATGTCGGCTCCAACCCCTATCTCGCCCCCGCCGTCCTCGCCTCCATCGGCGACATGCAGGCGAGCGAGGGCGTGTGGTACCCGGTCGGCGGCACGCGCGCCGTGGCCGAGGGTCTGGCGAAGCTGGCTGGGGAACTCGGCGCCGATCTCCGCCCCTCCACCGACGCCACGCGCATCGAGGTCGAGAACGGCAAGGCTGTCGCGGTCCACACCGCCTCGGGCGAGCGCATCGCCTGCGACGCCGTGATCTCCAACATGGACGCGATCCGCACCTACACGGAACTCGTCGGCGGCGCGGCGGGCGAGGCCTATGGCAAAAAGGGATTCGAGCCCGCCTGCTCCGGCGTCGTGCTGTATCTCGGGCTGAACCGCCGCTACGAGCACCTGGCGCATCACTGCTTCGTCTTCTCCCGCGACGCGGAGGAGGAGTTCGACAGCATCTACAAGAAGGGCGAGCCGGCGCCGGACCCGACCGCCTACCTCGCCGCCACCGCCGTGACCGAGCCGGAGACGGCGCCACCGGGCGGTGAGGCGCTCTACGTGCTGGTGCACACGCCCCATCTGCGGCCGCATCATGACTGGGACAAGATCTTCCCCGGCTACCGGCAGGTCATCCTGGACAAGCTGAAGCGCACCGCCGGCCTCGGCGACATCGAGGATCGGATCGTGGTGGAGCGGCGCCTGACGCCGGTGGACATCCACGAGCGCTACCGCGTGCTGAACGGGGCGATCTATGGGCTGGCGAGCCACGGCTCCTTCCTCGGCGCCTTCAAGCCGGGCAATCGCTCGAAGCAGGTGAAGGGGCTCTACCTCGCGGGCGGGGCGGCGCATCCGGGTCCCGGCATGCCCATGGTGATGATGTCCGGCTGGATCGCTGCCGACAGCCTCGACACCGATCTCGGCGGGCGGGGCATGAGCGAGGAGGCGCGCGATGCCGGGCGGCGCGAGGCGGAGCTGGCGGGGTGAGCGCGAAGCGGGGCGGCGATCCGGTTGCCCTGCGGGACGAACGCTACGTCCGCTTCTTCCACCGCGCCTTCCTGCGCTTCTTCACGCGCCGGATGCGCGCCCTGCGCGTGGCGCGCTGGGGCATGCCCGAAGCGCCGGAAGGTGTGCCGCTGGTCATCTACGCCAATCACCCCTCCTGGTGGGATGGCGTGTCCTTTCTCCTGCTGGCGCAGCGTCTGTTTCCCGGGCGGCTGGGCTACGTGCCGATGGATGCGGCGGCGCTGGCGCGCTATGGCTTCATGCGGCGCATCGGCGTGTTCGGGATCGAGCAGAACAGCGCGCGCGGCGCCGCCGCTTTTCTCCGCACGGCGCGCAGCGTGCTGGCCGATCCGTCGCACATGCTGTGGATGAACGCGCCCGGCCGCTTCAGCGACGCGCGCGAACGCCCGGTCCCCATCGCCCCCGGCCTGTCCTACTTGCCGGAGATCGCGCCCGGCGCCGTGTTCCTGCCCTTGGCGCTGGAATACCCGTTCTGGGGCGAGCGCGCGGCAGAGGCGCTGGCCGGTTTCGGCCCGCCCATCCCCGCCTCCGAACTTCTGGCACTCGACCGCACGGCGCGGGCCGAGCGGATGCGCGCGGCGCTGGAAGCGGTGATGGACCGGCTGGCCGAGGATTCGATCAGCCGCGACCCTACGCGGTTCCAGGCGTTGACCGAGGCGCAGGAAGGCATGGGCGGGATCTACGGTCTGTGGCAGCGCCTGCGCGCCCGTCTGCGCGGCGAGGCGTTCGATCCGCGTCACGACACCGGCGCACCGAAGGGAAGCTGATGGAATACGCCCACGTCGCCCTCGCCTTAGCCCTGATGCCGGTCGTCTTCGGTACCATCAATCTGCTCCGCATGGCGCGTCCGCGCGGCACGCCGCCCGAGGGGACGCTCGTGTCCATCCTCGTCCCGGTGCGCAACGAGGCGGCGAATATCGGCGCCTGCCTCGATGCCGCCCTCGCCTCCACCGGCTGCGCGGTGGAGGTGGTGGTGATGGATGACGGTTCCACCGACGACACCGCCGCCATCGTGTCCAGCTATGCCGCGCGCGACGCGCGGGTGCGGCTGGTCGAGGCCCCTTCCCTGCCGCCGGGATGGACCGGCAAGGTGCATGCCTGCGCCCGGCTGGCCGAGGCGGCCCAGGGCACGCATCTGCTGTTCATTGACGCCGATGTGCGCCTCGCCCCCCATGCCGCCTGCGCCATGGCCGCCCATGCGGCGGCGAAGCGCATCGCCATGGTCTCGGGCGTGCCGCGGCAGCTCATCTTCTCGCTGGGCGAGGCGCTGACCGTGCCCTTCATCAACTTCCTGCTGATCTGCTACCTGCCCTTCGGCGGGCGGGCGACGAGCCGCCGGCCCAGCCTCGCCGCCGCCTGCGGGCAGCTCATCCTGGTGGAGCGCCGCGCCTATGCGGCGATTGGCGGGCATGGCGCGATCAAGGGGGTGCTGCATGACGGCATCGCCCTGGCCCGGCTATTCCGCAGCCGCGGCCACGACACGGAGATCTTGGACGGCGCGCCGCTCGCCACCTGCCGCATGTATGAGGGCTTCATCCCCTCTTGGGCCGGCTTCATCAAGAATGCGCGCGAGGGGATGGCGACGCCGATCGGCCTGCCGATCTGGACTGTCCTGCTGGCCGGCGCGCATCTCTGGCCCTGGGCGCTGCTGCCGGATGCGGAGGCCCTGCTGACCATCCTACTGATGTTCGCCCTGCGCGCCGCCGTGACGATCCGCACCGGCGAGCCGTGGTGGACCGTGCCGCTGCATCCGCTGACCGTGCTGGTGGCGCTGGCGATCCAGTGGACGGCGCTCTTCCGCTCGGCGCTCGGGATCAAGGCGGGCTGGAAAGGCCGCGCATATCCCGCCACAAGGACGGCATGAAGGCCCCCGGCGCGCCCAACCGCACCCACGACACCGAGAACTTCCCCACCGCCTCACTGATCCTCGCCCCCGAGCTTCGGGGGCGGGTGATGGCCTTCTACCGCTTCGTCCGCATGGCGGATGATATCGCCGACAGCGCCGAGCTGGCTCCGGAGGAGAAGCTGCGCCGCCTGGACGCGATGGAGGCAGCACTGGACGACCCCGCCACGGAGCTGCCCGAGGCCGCCGCGCTGCACCGGCTGGAGGTCGGCACGATGGAGGCGCGGCGCATGCTCTCCGCCTTCCGCCAGGATTCCACGATGGCGCGCTACCCGGACTGGGCGGCGCTGGAGGATTACTGCACCCGCTCCGCCGACCCGGTCGGGCGGATGCTGCTGCGCCTGCATGGCGACGCGACGCCGGAGGGCGAGGCGGCGGCGGATGGGCTGTGCACGGCGCTGCAGCTTCTGAACCACATCCAGGACGCGGCGGAGGACCGGACCAAGATCGGCCGCGTCTATATCCCGCAGGACTGGCTTTCCCTGGCCGGTGGCGAGGATGCCTTCTTCGACCCCGCCAACGCTGCGCCGCGCCGTGCCGTGCTGGATGCGGCGCTGGACCGGGTGGAGGCGGCGCTGGACCGCGCCGCTGCCCTGCCCCGCCTGTGCCGCAACCGACGCCTTGCCTGGCAATCCGCCATGACCATGGCCTGCGCGCGGCGCCTCCTGGCGAAGCTGCGCGCGGCGGATCCGGTGACCGGGCGGGTGGCGCTGGGCAAGACCGATTTCGCGAAGGCTCTGCTGACGCCGCCACCCTCCGATTCCGCGCTGGTCGCGTCGCGGGTGCGGCGCGCCGGCTCCTCCTTCGCGCGCGGCATGGCGGTGCTGAAGGGCGAGCGGCGCCGCGCCCTCTGGGCCGTCTATGCCTTCTGCCGCGACGTGGACGACATCGCCGACGGCGCCATGCCGGAGGCGGAGAAGCGCCGCCTCCTCCTCGCGTGGCGGGCGAAGCTGGACCGGCCGGATTGCGCCCTGTCGCGCGAACTGGCCTGGGCCTGCACCGCCTTCCGCATCCCGCGCGCCGAGTGCGAGGCGATGGTGGCGGGGATGGAGACGGATGCCGCCGACCGGCTGCGCCTGCCGGACGAAGCGGCGCTGGACCTCTACTGCCGCCGCGTTGCCGGTTCGGTGGGCGCGATGAGCGTGCGCATCTTCGGCGCGCCGGAGGCGGAAGCCTGGGGGCTGGCGCTGGGCCACACCTTCCAGCTCACCAACATCCTGCGCGACGTGGACGAGGACGCGCTGCGGGAGCGGGTCTACATCCCGCTCACGTTGCTGGCGGCAGCTGGCATCCCGGACGGGCCGGCGCGCGAGATCGTCGCCCACCCTGCCTTCCCCGCAATCTGCGAGACGCTCTCCGAACGCGCCGTGCAGGGCTTCGCCGTGGCCGAGGCGGAACTCGCACAGCATGACGTGGCGGCGCTGCGCCCGGCACGGGTGATGATGTGGGGGTATCGCCGCCTCCTCGACCGGATGCGGGCGCGTGGCTGGGCGGGGGCGCGGGTGCGCGCGCGTCTGTCGGGCATGGAGAAGCTGCGCATGGCCGCCTTCGCGGTGACGGGGCGATGATCCATGTCGTCGGCGGCGGCGTCGCCGGCCTCGTCGCTGCCCATTCCCTGCTGAAGGCGGGCCGCCCGGTCACGCTGCACGAGGGCTCGCCCGGCGCGGGCGGGCGGGCGCGCGCCCTGCCCGACGGCACCGACAACGGCACTCATGCGCTGATCGGCGCCAACCGCGCCGCGCTGCGCTTCCTGGAGGAGATCGGCGCGCGGGATGGCTGGATCGAGCCGGAGCCGGACGGGCTGCCGGTGCTGGACCGTGCCGACGGGTCGCGGCGCCTCGTCGCACTGTCGCCCTTCGGCTGGTGGCGGCGCGACCGGCGCCCGGCTGGAGTCTCGGCCGGGGCGGTGGTTTCGCTCCTGGCGATGACCCTGCCGGGGCGCGACCGCAGCGTGGCCGAGGCGATGTCGCGCCACCCGGAATTCTTGCGCGGCTTCGTGGACCCGCTGACCGTCGCGGCGCTCAACACCCCGGTCGGCGAGGCAGGGACGCGGCGGCTGGCACAGGTGCTGCGGCGGCTGGGCGCGCCGGGGGCCACACGGCTCCTCGTCGCCCGGCGGGGCTTGGGGCCTGATCTCGTGGAGCCGGCCCTGGCGGCGATCCGGCGCTTCGGCGGGACGGTGGTGACGGAGGACCGGCTGCGGAAGCTGGACCGCGCGGGCGGGCGCGTCACGTCGCTGCACCTGCATTCGGGCACGGTGGCGCTGGAGGAGGGCGATTCGGTGGTGCTGGCCGTGCCGCCCTGGGAGGCAGTGCGCCTCCTCACCCATGTCCTGGCACCGGAGCGCCATGCCCCGATCGTGAACCTGCATTTCGCCCGCACCGGCCCCGGCCCGGTGCGCTTCATCGGCATGGTGGGCGCGCTGTGCCAATGGGTGCTGGTGCGGCCTGAGGGCGTCTCCGTCACCGTCAGCGCCGGCGATGCCGAGGCGCGCGAGGAGGTGGACACGCTCGCGCCCCGTGCCTGGGCGGAGATCCGCGAGGCCGCCGCCGCCTTCGCCCTGCCCGGCGAATGGCCGGAGGAAACACCCCCCTGCCGGGCGGTGAAGGAGCGCCGCGCCACGCCGCGCCACGAGCCAGGGGCGATTCCCACGCCGCCGCGCCGCCCGCTCGCGAACCTCGTCCTGGCCGGCGATTGGACCTGGCCCGGCCTGCCCGCGACCATCGAATCCGCCACGCTGTCCGGCCTCGCCGCCGCGAAGGCGCTGCGGTGACGCCCGCCGTGGCGCTGGCGGCGCTGCGCGCTGCGGAGGCAGAGGACGGCGCACCGGACCTTGCCGCCCGCCGCGCCGCGCTCGAGAGGCTGCGGGCCGCCGTGCTGCGGCGTGCGGAGGATGCGGTGGCGGCGGCGGATGCGGATTTCGGCGGCCGCGCGGCGGAAGACACGCTGCTGGCCGACGTGCTGGTGGTGGCGGAGGCGGCGCGATACGCGGCGCGGCACCTCCGTCGCTGGGCGAAGCCGCAGCGCGTCTCCGTCCCCCTGCCCTTCCTGCCCGCCCGTGCCTGGGTGGAATACGTGCCCAAGGGGGTGGTGGGGGTGATGGCCCCTTGGAACTACCCGCTGCAGCTTGCCCTGGTTCCGGCGCTGGAGGCCGTGGCGGCCGGCAATCGCGTCTGCCTCAAGCCTTCCGAAGCCACGCCGCGCGTCGCCGCGCTGCTGGGGGAGATCGTGGCCGAGGCGTGGGGGCCGCGAATGGGGCTGGTGGTGCAGGGCGGGGTGGAGGTGGCGCGCGACTTCGCGACCCAGCCCTGGGACCATCTGGTCTTCACCGGCGGCACGGAGACGGGGCGGCGCGTCATGGCGGCGGCTGCGGCCAACCTCACGCCGCTGACGCTGGAACTGGGCGGAAAGTGCCCGTCCCTGGTGCTGCCGGGGGCCGATCTGCGCGAGGCGGCGCGGGCCATCCTGGCGGCCAAGGCGGTAAATGCGGGCCAGACCTGCATCGCTCCGGACACGGTGCTGCTGGTGGGCCACCGGGCCGCGGATTTTCATGCTGCCTGCCGCGCCACCGGCATCGGCGCAGCGGAAACGTCGGTGATTAATCCGGCGCAGGGCGCGAGGCTGGAGCGCATCGCCGGGGGCACCGAAACCGAAACGCTGGGCGAGGGAACGACACCACTGCGCCTCGCCCCTGCGCAGGGTGCGCTGGCGGCGGAGGAAATCTTCGGCCCCGTGCTGGCCGTGGAGGAATGCGCCGATCTTCCGGCCGCGCTGCGCTGGATCGCCGCCCGGCCGCACCCGCTTGCCATCGCGCTGTTCGGCGCGACGCGGGCGGAGGAGGAGGCGGTGGCTGCCGGCACGAAATCCGGTGCGCTGGTCGTGGGCCGCGCCATGGAGCACGCGGCCATGCCAGGCCTGCCCTTTGGCGGCGTCGGCGCCTCGGGCTTCGGGAGGCGCGGCGGCGAGGCCGGGTTCCGCGAGTTCTCGAACCCGCGCGCCCGGGTGCGGCACGGGCGCGTCGCCCTGGCGCGGCTGCTCGATCCGCCGCGCGGCGACTTCGCGCGCAAGCTGGCGCGGCGGCTCGTGGGGCTGAAGCCCTGAAAATGGCTGCGTGACCGCCGAAGCGGTCACCCGAAATCCCTCACCAGTTCTGCACCGTCCGCGCCGCGAAGGCGGCCTGGAAGATCAGCTGCGAGAAATCCGTCGCGATCTGGAACAGCTTGGGGTCCAGGCGCGGCATGGCGATCAGCTCGTCACCCGGGCGCGGGCCTTCGCGCGGGTCCAGCACCAGCTCGCCCGAGGCGCGGCGGATCATCACGTTGCGCGAGGAACCGCGCTGCGTGTAGCCGCCCGCCTGCTGGACGTAATCGTTGATGCTCATGTCCCGGTTCCACACCACGGCGCGCGGCGCCGTCACCTCGCCGGAGACGAGGACGGTGGAGGAACGCTCGGGGATCACGATCACATCCTCGTTCTCCAGCCGCACTGAGGAGCACCGGCCATTGGAGTCAAACACGACCACCCGCCCCTCGGGCTGGGTGCGGCGGGCGCGCTGGAGATAGGAGGCGACGAGATTCGCCTCCTGCGAGCGGATATTGGCGACGCCCGTGGTGGCGGAGACGGCGGTGAAGAGCTGGCGCTCCAGACGCTCGATCGCCTCCTCCATCGCGCGGCGCTGCTGCTGCGCGACACGCGGCCGCAGCAGGTAGATGCTGTTGGTGTCGGCGAGGCCCGGATCCACCGCGATGTAGTCGAGGGCCTGGCACAGCGTCACATCGCGATCGGCCACGAGGACGGAGGGCCCGATGCGGCTGCCTTCCACCATCACCCGCACGGTCTGGGCCGGGCGGTCGGTGATGAAGGTCACCACGTCCTGGTCGGAGAGCGGGATGGAGGAAAGCTCCGCCAGCGTGGCGTAGCGGGAGAAGGGGCGACCGTCGCGGTTGCCGGTGATGATGGCGTTGGTGGCGGAGGGCAGCGGACGCGCATAGTCCACCAGCTCACGCCCCGACATGGTGCGGCCCGGCACCTCAAACAGGAAGTTGTTGCGCACCGCCCCATCGGCGCCGACCAGGGCGCGCTGGCGGCCCACCAGCAACGTGTCGCCCTCCTGCAGCCGCACCGGCGGCAGGCGCCCCTCGAGCAGGAAGCGGTAGAGGTCCACCGTGGCGATGGCGCGGCCGCCGCGCATGATCGAGATGTCGCGGAAGGAGCCGCGCGTGGGGTCCACCCCGCCCGCTCGCTGCAGGAAGTCGATGACGGAATCCGCGGCCGAGCCACCGAAGCGGCCGGGGGTGCGGACGAAGCCGGTGACGAAGACGCCGATGCGCTGCGTGGATAGCAGCACGGCATAGACCTGTACCTGCTGGGTGTAGATGCGGCGGACCTCGCCCTCCACCACGCGCTGCACGTCGCCGGCGCGGGTGCCGACGAGGCGCACGGGGCCGATATTGGGCAGGAAGATGTTGCCCGCGGAATCCACAGGCATGATGCCTTCCGCATCCACCGCGCCCCAGACGCGGACGGAAACGCGATCCCCGGGCTGGATGATGTAGTTGGGGTTCGGCGCGTCGGAGGCCGCCGTGGCCTCGCGCGTGAAGATGCCGGCGCCGAACACGGCGGTGGGGCCGCCCGTGTTGCGCGGCGCCTCGCCCAGCGCCGGGGCGGCGCTGACGCCGGCCTCGGCCTCGGTCGTCTGGCCGGCGCGGGCGACGGTGGGGGCGCCGGGCGGCTGGCCGATCAGCGATTGCTGCTGCTGGAATTGCTGCAGCTGCTGCGCCTGCTGCGGCGTCAGTACCGGCAGCATGTTCTGCGCCGCCGCCCCGCCCGCGAGCGCGAACCCGGCCAGCGCGGCCAGCATGGCGCGCGTCACGAAATACTTCATCGGAATCCCCCGGGTCACGCGGCGTGTTCCTTCACGCCGGCGACCAGCAACCAGCCCAGACCATAAAGCAGCGAAAGCCCCGCGAACACGTAGACCGTGCCGAGGATGGGACGCGGGAAGAGCGAACGCTCCGCGAGGTTCGGCTCCACCACCCGCACCAGGAAAAGCTGCTGGCGCTGCGCGTCCACCATCGCGCGCTCCAGCTGCATCGTGGCGGAGGCGAGGGCGCGGGCCGCGAACTCCCCTTCCAGCCGCAGCCGCTCATAGGCGGCCAATTGCTCCGTCAGGCCGGTGCCGGCGGCGGCGAGGCGACGCCGCTCCTCCGCCAGCTGCTGCTCCGCCCCCTCGATGCGGCTGCGCAGGCTCTGGATCTGCGGCGCGTTGGGGCGGGCGAAGGACTGGGCCTGCTGCAGCTCCGTGCGCAGCCGCGTCACCTCGCCTTCCAGCCGCCCCAGTGCCTCCACGTTGATGGCGATGGAGCGCGAGGGGTCGAGCGACTGCTCGCGCTGCCGGAAGGCGGTCAGCGCGGCGCCTGTCTCCTTCGCGCGCTCCTCCGCCCGTTCCAGCTCGAGCCGCGCGGCGCGCACGGAATCGTCGAGCAGGCGGCGGTTCATCTCGTTCACTCGATCCTCGCCGAGGGAGAGGAGGAGGCGCGACACCTCCAGGCTGTCGGCCGGACGGAAGGAGCGGACCTGCAGCGTGGTGACGCCGCTGTTCTGGTCGATCTCCGCCTTCACCTGCCGGCGGAAATACCACAGCAGACGCTCCGCCTCCGGCTCCTCCCACCACAGCCGCGCCAGCGGATCGGCCTCGGGGCGGCGGAACAGGGAAACGAGGTCGAGCCTCTCGCGCAGAAGGCGCACGGCGTCGTGTGACAGCAGGAAGTCGCGCAGCGCCGTCGCATCCTCCGAGGCGGCGCGGAACCCGGCCTGGTTCAGCGCCTCGCCGAGCAGGGAGACGGCGTTGCGCTGCTGCCCGCGCAGGGTGAAGCGGGACTCGCTGATGTATTGCGGCGCCGCCACCGCGAAGAGGTAGAGCGCGGCGAGCAGCGTCGGCAGGATGACGGCGAAGGTGAAGGGGAAGCGCCGGATCGGGCCGAAGATGCCGCGCCGCGGCCGCGTCTGCGGCGGCAGCAGCCGGCCGATATTGAGCGGCGGCGCGGCGGAGGGCGCTGGCGCCTCGCGTCGCAGCGTGGGCGGCTGTGCGCCGCGCACCCCTTCAGAGCGCACGATAGGCGGCGAAAGCCTGGTCCAGATCTTCATGGAAGTGCAGCTTCCCGTCTTGGAGCACGGCGGCGCTGGTGCAGAAATTCCTCACCAGTTCCTCCGAATGGGAGACGAGGATGAGGGCGGCGCGGCCGCGGCGGGCCATCAGCTCCTCCCGCCCGCGCCCGGCGAAGCGGGCATCGCCCGCCGCCACCATCTCGTCCACCAGGTAGCAGTCGAAATCCACCGCGAGCGACAGCGCCAGCGCCAGGCGCGACTGCATGCCCGAGGAGTAGGTGCGGACCGGCATCCGCATGTGCTCGCCGAGTTCGGCGAACTCCTCGCAGAAGCCGAGCGTCCAGTCCACCGGGCGGCCGTAGATGCGCGCCACGAAGCGGACATTGTCCGCGCCGGACAGGTTGCCGTGCAGCGCCCCGCCATAGCCCAGCGGCCAGGAGATACTCATCTCCCGCTGGATGCGGCCCGCGTTGGGATGCTCGACGCCCGCGATGAGGCGCATCAGCGTGGACTTGCCTGCGCCGTTGCGGCCGAGGATACCGATGGCATCGCCCTTCCACACCGCCGCGTCCACCCCGCGCAGCACCTCCTTGTCGCGCCCCCGCACGCGGTAGCTTTTCCAGACTCCCTCCAGGCGCAGCATCGCTCACGTCTCGAGATGCGGCCGCGCCGCGCGCAGGGCGACGAGGCCGAGCGTGTTGGTGACGAGGATCCAGGCGCCGAGGTAGCTGATGTCGTAATGGAAGGGCACGACGTCGCCGTAGAAGGAATGGCGCACGAATTCGTAGACGTGGACCGTGGGGATCCAGAGGATCATCTCCTGCATCTCGGCCGGGAACCACCAGACCATGAAGAAGGCGCCCGAGGCCGGCAGGGACAGGTAGGTGGCGGGGTGCACGATGCGGTCCACGTTGTGGGCCCCCAGCACCCCCAGCGAGGCGACGAGCAGCGCGACGCCGTGCATCAGCAGCGCCATCAGGACGAGGCCCATCGCGATGCCCAGAGGTTCGCGCGGCCAGTTGTCGGTGAGGATGCCGACGCCCGTGAGGAAAATCGTCAGCGCCACCAGCACGGCGGCGCATTCCAGGACGGTGCGCGCCATCAGCACGTCATGCAGCCGCACCCGCGCGTGGAAGAAGAGTGCGGCATTCGCTTCGAGCGCCGTGGAGGCGCGCGTCACGATGGAGCGCAGCAGGTAGTAGGGCGTGTAGGACAGCACGTAGAAGGGAAAGGGCGCGAGCCCGCCCGGCAGCCCGTGTCCCGCGATGTGATGCAGCGTGGCAACGCAGCCGGCCAGGATCATCGGCTCCACGAAGAGCCAGACATAGCCGAGATTCTCCCGCCCGAAGCGCGCGTGCATCTCCCGCATGATCAGTGCGCCCAGCACGTTGAACTGGACGCGCAGGGCGCGGGACAGGCTGGGCTCGGGGAGGATGGGGCCCGGGCGCATGGCGTGGGTCAGCGCGACGCGCCCTGCAGAAGGGGCCGGGCGCTGCGGAAGGCGCCATCCGGGTCCTGACAGGCGACCTGCGCCCGTTCGTTGAAGCCGGCGCCCAGGATCACCTCGCGGCATTGCCGCCCGCTCGCCGCATGGAAGACCCGGGCGAGGCGCACCGGCTGCCCCCCGGCCACGCCGGATTGGCCGGGCGCAGCGGAGGCGGCGAAGACGGCGACCGGGTCATTGGCGGCCGCAGTGGCGGAGGCCGCGGGCAGGGGCAGCGGCGCGGCGGACATGGTGCGGCCCGGATCGGGTTGGAACGCCGCCGACACGTCGGAGAAGCTGGGGAGCGACGAACAGGCGGACACGATCAGCAAGAGGGGTAGAAACAAGAACCGGCGCAGCACCATCATCAACCTTCCCGGGATAGGCGGGCTTCGACGGCCCTCTTCCTCAACCTATACGGGCTGAGCCCGATCAACAATTCGCGGAGAAAGTGGGAGATGGCGGCAAGGTGCGTCCTGATCACCGGCGCCTCGCGCGGCTTGGGCGCGGCGCTGGCGCGGCACCTCGCCGCGCCGGGGGTGATGCTGCGCCTCGTCGCGCGGGACGCGGCGGCGCTGGAGGCGGTGGCGGCGGAATGCAGGGCGCGCGGCGCCGAGCTGGACACCGCGCTGCTGGATGTGCGCGACGCGGCGGCGATGGCGGGACGCCTCCTCGCCTGGGATTCGGGGCAGCCCTTCACCCATGTCATCGCGGCGGCGGGCGTGTCCTCCGGAACGCCACCGGAGGGTGGGCTGGAGGCGCCGGAGCTGGCCGCGCGGACGGTCGCCGTGAACCTGCTGGGGGCGATGAACACGGTGGCGCCGCTGCTGCCTCGCCTCATCGCGCGGCGGTCGGGGCGGGTGGTGCTGGTGGGCTCCGTCGCGGGGTTCCTGGGCCTGCCGGACAGCCCGGCCTATTGCGCCAGCAAGGCGGGGCTCTGGACCTGGGGCGAGGCGCTGCGGGCGAAGCTGGCACCCGATGGCGTGGGGGTGACGGTGGCCGCGCCGGGCTTCTTCGGCAGCGCGATGAGTGCGCGCTATGCCGGGCCGCATCCCGGCGAGATCAGCGCCGAGGCGATGGCCCGCCGCATCTGGCGGGCCGTGGAGCGCGGGCGCGGGCGCGTTGCCGTGCCCGCCGCACTGGGGCTGCTGCTGCGTCTCCTGCTGCTGCTGCCCGCACCGCTCGCCGACCGGGCGGCGCGGCTGCACCGCTTCACGATCAGCCCAGAAGCTGCCCCCCATCCACCACCACCGTATGCCCCGTGACCCAGGAAGCCAGCGGCGAGGACAGGAACAGCACCACATTCGCCACCTCCTCCGGCGTGCCGAGGCGGCCGAAGGGAATGGAGTTCAGGATGCGGTTGTAGAGCGTCGGGTCCTCCGACTTGCGCTTCTCCCAGGAGCCGCCGGGGAACTCGATGGAGCCGGGGGCGACGCCGTTCACCCGGATGCCGTCCGAGGCGAACATCGCCGCTTGGGACTGGGTGTAGTTGATCAGCAGCGCCTTCACCGCCGCATAGGCCGGTGTCCGCAGGGAGGGGCCATAGCCGGAGATGGAGGAGAGGTTGACGATCGAGCCGCGCGACGCCTTCAGCGCCGGCAGCGCCGCGCGGGTGGCGCGAAAGGTCGCCAGTACGTCCACGTTGAGCGAGGCCGCCCAGCCTTCCTCCGTGTCCGAGGCGCCGAAGCCGGAGGCGTTGTTCACCAGCACGTCGATGCCGCCCAGCGCCTTCTCCGCCTCGGCGATGTAGCGGCGCACCGCCACACCGTCCGACAGGTCGCAGGAAGCGGCGTGGCCCTTGGTGCCAAGTTCGGCACGGGTGCGCTCCAGCGCCTCGGCGCCGCGGGCGCAGATGGAGACGGCGGCGCCCGCCTGGGCGAAGCCCAGCGCGACCGAGCGGCCGATGCCCTTGGAACCGCCGCACACCACGACGCGCTTGCCGTTGAAGTCGAACATGCTGTCTTGCCCCTCCGCTTTCCCTGCGATGGAAGGCCGGGGCGGCGCCGGGCGCAAGCCTTGACGCGCGTGTCCCCGCGCCCCAATCGCGCCCCCATGGCCGCGCCCCCTGTCCTCATCCTTGATGCCATCCGCTTCACCCTGGGCGGCAAGCCGCTGCTGGACGGCGCCGCGCTTTCCGTCGCGCCGGGCGAGCGCCTAGCGCTGGTGGGGCGCAACGGAAGCGGCAAGTCCACCCTGCTGCGCATCGCAGCGGGAGAACTGGAAGCGGAAAGCGGCACGCGCTTCGTCCAGCCCGGCACGACGATGCGCTACCTCCCGCAGGAGCCGGACCTGTCCGGCCACGCGACAGTGCTGGACTATGCCCTGGCCGGCCTCGGCCCGGCCGACGACCCGTATCGCGCCCGTCACCTGCTGGAATCGCTCGGCCTTTCGGGCGAGGAGGACCCATCGCGCCTCTCCGGTGGCGAAGCACGCCGGGCTGCGCTCGCCCGCGCCCTGGCGCCGGAGCCGGACATCCTCCTGCTGGACGAGCCGACCAACCACCTCGACCTGCCGGCCATCGAATGGCTGGAGGAGGAGCTGGCTTCGATGCGCGGCGCGCTGGTGCTGATTTCGCATGACCGGCGCTTCCTGGGCCGGCTGTCGCGCGCGACGCTGTGGCTGGACCGCGGCACGACGCGGCGCCTGGATCGGGGCTTCGCCGCCTTCGAGGAGTGGCGCGAGACGGTGCTGGCGGAGGAGGAGCAGGCCGCCCACAAGCTCGGCCGGCAGATCGCACGGGAGGAGCATTGGCTGCGCCACGGCGTCTCCGCCCGCCGCAAGCGCAACATGCGCCGCGTCGGCGAACTCCAGGCGCTGCGGCAGGCGCGGCGGGACCGCGTGAAGCCGCAGGGGAACGTGAAGCTGGAGGCGGCGGAGGCCACGCCCTCCGGCGCGCTGGTCGTCGCGGCGGAAGGCATCGCGAAATCCTTCGGCGGCGCGCCGGTGGTGCGCGACTTCTCCACGCGCATCCTCAAGGGCGACCGCGTCGGGCTGGTGGGGCGCAACGGCGCCGGCAAGACGACGCTGCTGCGGATGCTGACCGGCGCGCTGCCGCCCGATTCCGGCACGGTGCGGCTGGGCACGAATCTCCAGATGGCGACGCTGGACCAGATGCGCGCCGCCCTCGACCCGAACGCCACACTGGCGGACACGCTGACCGAGGGGCGCGGCGACCAGGTCTGGGTGAATAACCAGCCGCGCCATGTCATCGGCTACATGGGCGACTTCCTGTTCGGACCGGAGCAGGCGCGCACCCCGGTCGGAAAGCTCTCGGGCGGGGAGCGCGGGCGGCTGCTGCTGGCGCGTGCCCTCGCCGCACCCTCCAACCTGCTGGTGCTGGACGAGCCGACCAACGACCTGGACCTGGAAACGCTGGACCTGCTGGAGGAGATGCTGGCCGATTACGGCGGTACGGTGCTGGTGGTGAGCCATGACCGCGACTTCCTGGACCGCGTCTGCACCTCGGTGATCTTTGCCGAGGGCGAGGGGCGCTGGGTGGAGTATGCGGGTGGCTATTCCGACCTGCTGGCGCAGCGCGGCGCGGGGGTGGAGGCGGCCAAGGCGCCGCGCGCCGCCCCGGCCGCGCCGAAGCCCGCCGCGCCGCCCGCCCCTGCCCCTTCGCGCGGCAAGCTCAGCTTCAAGGATCGTCACGCGTTGGAGACTTTGCCAGCCACGATGGAGCGGCTGGGCAAGGAGATCGCCGTCTTGCGCGAATGGCTGTCCGATCCGGGGCTCTATGCCCGCGACCCCAAAGGTTTCGAGACGCGCACCAAGGGCCTCGCAGAACGCGAGGCGGCGCTGGAAGCGGCCGAGGGGGAATGGCTGCGCCTGGAGATGCTGCGCGAGGAGCTGGAAGGGTGATCGGCCTCCTCCTTCGCCTGCGGCGCCTGCCCGGGCTGCTGTCGGTGCTCTGGACGGCGCTGCGCGACCCGCGCACGCCGCTGCGCGCCAAGGCGGTGGCGGTGCTGGCCGCCGCCTACGCCATCTGGCCCATCGATTTCCTGCCCGACGTGGTGCCCTTTGCCGGCTGGCTGGACGACCTCGTGGTGGTGCCGCTGCTGCTCGGGCTGGCGGCGAAGATGGTGCCAGGGCCGGTGATGGACCAGGTGATCGCGCATCGCGGTGGCCGCCCGGTGGTGGGCCGCCCGGCCGAGGCCGCGGAGCCGCCGCGCTCGCCGCTCTGGCCCTGGGCCATGGCGGGGCTGGCCCTGCTGGTGCTGCTGGGCTGGGCCGCGCTGGGACGCTGATCAGGCCTGGCCGCGCCGCTCCTCCAGCAGCGTTTCCACCAGCCTGATGAGGCGCAGCATCTCCACCTCCCGCAGCGCGTCCACCTTGGCGTGCAGCGCCTCGATCTCCAGCTCCGCCTTCACGTTGATCTCGTAATCGTGATGCGCGTGCGCGCGGTCGATCTCGGCCTGCCGATTCTGGCTCATCATGATGATGGGCGCCGTGTAGGCGGCCTGGAAGGACAGGACGAGGTTGAGCAGGATGAACGGGTAGGGGTCCCAGGCGTGGTTCCAGGCCAGGATGTTGGCGACCATCCAAAGCACCAGCATCACGCTCTGCACGATGATGAAGCGCCAGGACCCCACGAGCCCGGTCACGCGGTCGGCCACGCGGTCGCCCCAGCCCAGGGCCGGATGCGGCCGGTGGGCGGGACGGGCCCGGCGCAGGGCGCGCAGCCGGGCCAAGTCGTCGGAAGGGTCGGGGGCGGTCATGCAAGGCTCCGGAGCCGGAATGACCAGAAGCTACCCCGCCCGCCCTCCGGCGGAAGCCGGGATCAGCGCCCCTCCCACTTGGCGGGGCGCCGCGCCAGGAAGCTTTCCACTCCCTCGGCGAAGTCGCGCGAGGTGAAGCACATGGCTACGAGGTCGTCGCCATGGATGGCGCGGCTGGCGTCGCGCAGGCGGCGCAGCGCCTGCTTGGTGGCGCGCAGCGTCAGCGGCGCGTGGCCCGCCACGGTCTGCGCCAGCTCCCAGGCACGGGCCTGCAGCGCGGCGTGGTCAGGCAGGATCTCGGAGAGCAGCCCGGCCTGCTTCATCTCCTCCGCCTCCATGAGGCGCGCGGTGAAGATGAGGTCGGTGACGCGCGCCGGGCCAATCAGCGCCGCCATGCGCGCGTGGTTCACCATGGACAGCGTGTTGCCCAGCGTCCGCGCGATGGGGAAGCCGAAGCGCGCATTGGCCGCGCCGATGCGCAGGTCGCACACCGCGGCGATGGCGGCGCCACCCCCGGTGCAGGCCCCGGAAATGGCAGCGATGGTGGGCTTCGTGCAATCCTCCAGCGCCGTCAGGATGCGGTCGATCTTCGCCTCGTAGCCGATCGCGTCCTCGGCCGTGCGGAAGTTCCGGAACTCGGAGATGTCGGTGCCGGCGGCGAAGGCCTTCTCGCCCGCGCCGGTCAGGATCACCGCCCGCACGGAATCATCGGCGCTCGCCTCGGCGGCCAGCTTCGCCAAGCCCTCATACATGCCGAAGGTGAGGGCATTGCGCGCCTGGGGGCGGTTGAGCGTGACATGGACGATGCCCTCGCGGCGCTCGACCAGAAGTTCCTCGGACATGCGGTTCCCCTTTCCCCGGCAGGGTTGCAGCCTTCGGCGCGCGGTGGAAGATGCGGGCGCCAACCCAGGAGACGTCCCACCCATGATGCCCCTCAGCCGCTTCACCGTGCTCGACCTCACCCGCGTCCGCTCCGGGCCGACCTGCGTGCGGCAGCTGGCCGATTGGGGCGCCAACGTCATCAAGGTCGAGGCGACGGACGAGGTGGACACGGGCAAGGGGCTGGGCGGCGAGCGCCACGGGCCGGATTTCCAGCACGTCCACCGCAACAAGCGCGGCATCACCATCAACCTGAAGAGCGAGGCGGGGCGCAGGCTCTTCCACCGCCTCGTCGAGAAGGCCGACGTGGTGGTGGAGAATTACCGCCCCGACGTGAAGCACCGGCTGGGGGTGGATTACGACACGCTCGCCGCCATCAATCCGCGCATCGTGCTCGGCTCCATCTCCGGCTTCGGGCAGGACGGGCCCTATGCCAAGCGTCCGGGCTTCGACCAGATCGCCCAGGGCATGGGCGGGCTGATGAGCGTGACCGGCCTGCCCGGCCAGGGGCCGGTGCGCGCCGGCATCCCGGTGGCCGACCTCACGGCCGGGCTCTACTGCGCCCTCGGCATCATGGTGGCGCTGCTGGAGCGGGAGAGCACCGGCAAGGGACGCTGGGTGCACGTCTCCCTGCTGGAGGCGATGATCGCCATGATGGATTTCCAGGCCACGCGCTGGACCATGAAGGGCGAGGTGCCGAAGCAGGCGGGCAACGACCACCCGACCACCATCCCCACCGGGCTGTTCCAGACGAAGGACGGCGTGGTGAACATCGCCGGCGGCGGCGGCGAGATGTGGAAGCGCATCGTCGCCGTGCTGGGCATCGAGGAGGAGGCGAAGGACCCTGACCTCGCCACCGACAAGCTGCGCTCACAGAACCGCGCCAAGACCAACGCCATCATCCAGAAGCGCATGGAGATGCGCAGCACCGACGAATGGGTGCGCGCGTTCAACGAGGCCGGCGTGCCCTGCGGCCCGGTCTATTCCATGGACCAGGTCTTCGCCGACGAGCAGGTGAGGCACCTGGGCATGGCGATGCCGGTGCAGCACCCGCAACTCGGCGAGATCCAGTTGGTGCGCGCGCCCATGCAGATCCAGGGCGTCGAATGCGCCCGCAACCCGACGCCCGAGCGCGGCCAGCACACGGAGGAGGTTCTGCGCGAGTTCGGCCTTTCCGCCGAGGAGATCGCCGCGCTCCGCAACGAGAAGGCCATTTGAGCGTCCCGGGGAGCGCAGGCTACGCGGAGGAGGCGGATACCCTCTCCCGGCTGTACGAGAGCGTTCCCTTCGCCCGCGCGAAGGCGCATCTTCTTCCCTATCTGCCGCGGGCGCCGGCCTCGGTGCTCGACATCGGCGCGGGCACCGGCCGGGACGCGGCGGGCCTTGCCGCGCTGGGCCACCAGGTCACGGCGGTGGAGCCGACGGCGGAACTGAGGCGCCGCGCCATGGCGCTGCATCCCGACCCGGGCATCGCCTGGCTGGACGATTCCCTGCCGGATCTCGCCAGCCTGCCTCCGGATGCATCCTTTGACACCATCCTGGCCACGGCGGTCTGGATGCATCTCGACGCCGCGGAACGCGCACGCGGCATGCCGCGCGTGACCGCGCTGCTGCGCCATGGCGGGGTGCTCGCGCGTACGCTGCGTCACGGACCCATCCCGCCTGGCCGCCACATGTTCCAGGTGACGGCGGAGGAAACCGTCGCGCTGGCGGAAGCAGCAGGGCTTGCCTGCCTGCATCCCTGCCTGCATCGCGCCGAGGCGAAGGATGGACTGCTGCGCGCCGAAGTAACCTGGGACCGGCTGATCTTCCGGAAGGGCGCCGCCCTTGCCGCCTGTGCCGGCGAGGCGCAGAACCCGCCCAGCCAGACATGAGGGTTCCGTGAAGATCACCAGCATCCGGCAGGGCGTGGTGCCCATCAGCAGCGCCATCGCCAATGCCTATATCGACTTCTCCAAGATGACGGCGAGCGTCGTCGCCATCACGGTGGAAAGCGGCGACGGGCGCTCCGCCACCGGCTACGGCTTCAACAGCAACGGACGCTACGCGCAGCACGGCCTCCTGACGGAGCGCTTCATCCCCCGGCTGGAAGAGGCGGGCGAGCTGCCCGCCCACGCCGATGGCGGCTTCGACCCGGTCCCGGCCTGGACCGCCATGATGAAGAACGAGAAGCCGGGCGGCCATGGCGAGCGCAGCGTGGCGGTGGGCGTGCTGGACATGGCGCTGTGGGATGCGACGGCGAAGCTGGCCGGTGTACCGCTGTGGAAGCTCCTGGCGCAGCGCTACAACAAGGGCCAGTTCGACGAGAAGGCATGGATCTACGCCGCCGGCGGCTACTACCACCCCGGCAAGGACGTGGACGCGCTGGTCGAGGAGATGAAGCGCTATCTCGGTCTCGGCTATTCCGTGGTGAAGATGAAGATCGGCGGCAGCCCCGGCATGCCTCTGCGCGAGGCGCTGCTGCTGGATCTGAACCGCATCGAGGCGGTGCTGAAGCTGCTGGACGGGCAGGGGCACCGGCTCTGCGTGGACGTGAACGGGCGCTTCGGCCTCCATGCCGCGCTCTCCTATGCCGCCAGCATCGAGGGCTTCGGGCTGCGCTGGTACGAGGAGCCACTGGACCCGCTGGACTACGCCACCCACGCGACGCTGGCCGAGCACTACCTGCCGCCCATCGCCACGGGCGAGAACCTGTTCTCCATGCAGGATGCGCGCAACCTGATCCGCCATGGCGGGCTGCGCCCGGATCGCGACGTGCTGCAATTCGACCCGGCCCTTTCCTACGGCCTCGTCGAATACCTGCGCACGCTGGACATGCTGCGCGCCCATGGCTGGAGCCCGCGCCGCTGCGTGCCGCATGGCGGGCATCAATTCGCGCTGAACATCGCGGTGGGGCTGGGGCTGGGTGGCAACGAGAGCTACCCGGAGGTCTTCGCGCCCTTCGGCGGCTTCGCGGATTCCACCCCGGTGGAGAATAGCCGCATCCGCATGCCGGACGTGCCGGGCATCGGCTTCGAGGCGAAGAACGACCTCTACGCGGTGCTCAAGGATCTGTGAGGCAAGGAGGGGGGCCGGGCAGGCCCCCCTCGGCGCGTCAGCCGCGCGCGATCTTCACCGCAGACTTCGCGGCGTTCACCATCAGCCCCACGTCGTTCAGGATGGTGACGAGCTTGAAGCCCATCTTGATCATCTTGTTCGCGTATTCGGGGGTGCCGTTGTGCAGGCCCGCCGCGATGCCGCGCTTATCCGTCTCCTTCAGCAGGCGCTCGTAGATCTTCATGATCTCCGGCTCCTCGCGGTCCAGCTTCGGCTCCATGCCGAGGGACAGGCCGAGGTCGGAGGGACCCACGTAGATCGCGTCGATGCCTTCCACGTCGAGGATGGCTTCCAGATTGTCGAGCGCGGTCTGCGTCTCGATCATCGGGATCACCAGCACCTCGTCATTCGCGGTCTTCTGGTAGGTGCCGCCCGAGCCGTAGGAGCCGGCGCGGATCGGGCCGTTGGAGCGCGTGCCCTTGGGCGGGTACTTCGCGTACTGCACCAGGGCGCGGGCCTCGGCCTCGGTGTTCACCATCGGGCAGATCACGCCATAGGCGCCAGCATCCAGCACCTTGCCGACGATGCCCGGCTCGTTCCACGGCACGCGCACCATGGGCAGCACGCCATGCGGCTGCATGCCCTGGAAGCAGGCCACGCAGGACAGGTAGTCCTGGACGCCGTGCTGCATGTCCACCGTCACGCTGTCCCAGCCGCACTGGGCATACATCTCGGCGCTGAAGGCGTTGGGGATGGCGAGCCACCCGTTCACCACCGCCTTGCCGCTCTTCCAGGCTTCCTTGACCTTGTTCGCCACGCGCTTCCTCCTCCGGATGGGCTGGGGGAAGGCTAGAGCGGTTCTTCCATTGGGGGAACCCGCCTGGCCTGCCGCGCGGCGCTGAGATTGGCCTTCATGCGCGCCAGCACCCGCCCGGCTTGGGCCAACTCCTCCGGCGTGAGGCCCGCGGTCATGGCGTCGTTCAGCCCCTCGCGCAGCCCGATCATCTTGGCCTGGAGGCGCCGCCCCGCCCCAGTCAGCGCAAGGCGCCGGACGCGGCGGTCCGACGCATCGCCCTCGCGGCGCACGAAGCCCGCCGCCTCCAGCCGCGCGATCGTGGCCCCCACCGACACCTTGCCGACGCCGAGCAGCCGCGCGAGGTCGGATTGTGCCATCGTCCCGTCCGCCGAGCGCGAGAGCTGCACCAGCATCCACCATTGCGCGCGGGTCAGCCCGTGCGGGCGCATCCCGCCGTCGAACAGCGCCTGGCGCAGCCGCGACACGTCATGCACCAGGAAGCCGATGCGGAACCCCGCCCCTGCCTCCTCCGTCACCGTGCCCTACCCGTCCGCCCGCAGCCCCATCCGGTCCACCAGCGCGGTCCACCAGCGCAGGTATTGCTCCATGTCGGCGCGGAACTCCTCCGGGCCGAGCCATTGCGGGATCGTGTCCATCTCGCGCAGCCGCGACACCACCTCGGGCCGCGCCATCGCCTTGCGGTAGCTTTCGGCGAGGCGGGCATGGATGGGCTGCGGCAGCCGCGCCGGGCCGAGCATGCCGAGGAAGCCGGTCTGCGCGAAATCCTCGATCATCCCGAGTTCGAGCAGGGTGGGCACCTGCGGCAGCGACGGGATGCGCTCCCGCCCCAGCACGGCGAGGGGGCGCACGCGCCCGGAACGGATATGCTCGCCCGCGCCGGTCATGGAATGGAAGGCGCAGGGGACGCGCCCGCCCAGCACGTCGGCCAGCAGCGGTGCCTCGCCCCGGTAGTGCACGGGCGACATGTCGAGACGGTGCGTGTCGGAGAGAAGCTGCGCCATGGCGTGACCGGTGGAGCCAGGCGAGTAGGTGCCATAGTTCAGCGACTTGCCGCGCGTGTAGTTGATGAACTCCTCCATTGTGCGCGGCGGCTGGTTGGCGGCGACGCAGAAGACCAGCGAGGTGGTGCCCATCTTGCCGATCGGCGCGAAGTCCGAGAGGCGGTAGGGGTCGCGGCGCAGCACCACCGGGCTCTGGAAGGAGGAGGAGATGGTGAATAGCAGCGTGTAGCCATCCGGCGCGGCGCGGGCCACCGCCTCCGTGCCGATCATGGCGCCGGCGCCGCCGCGATTGTCGATCACGATGGGCTGGCCGAGATCGGCGGCCATGGGCTCGGTCACGAGGCGGGCCCAGATGTCGGTCGCGCCGCCCGCCGGGAAGGGAACGATCACGCGGATCGGCCGGTCGGGATACCCGCCCTGGGCGAAGGCCGGCGCGGCGAGGGGCAGCGTGGCGAGGGCGGCGAGTTGGCGGCGCTTCAGCATGGTCCGGGCGTCTCCTGGCGTTTCCGAGCGGGCAGGGCCCCGCATCCCGCCGCGCCATGGGCACGCCGGGTCCTCCCTGGTTATGGTTGGGGATACCGTAAGCTGGCGTACGACCGGGCGGCAAGGGCAACCCGGCCCGTCGCCACGCGGCGCTTTCGGGGGCATGATGCGGCCCCGGAAGGACGCCATGACCCAGATTTCCCAGTCCCCGGCGGAAGCCGTCATTGCCGCGCTGCGCCCCCTCCTCGGCGAGCGGCTCAGCGTGAACGACGCGATCCGCCAGCAGCACGCGCGCGGCGAGGATACCACCGCCCCCACCATGCCCGACGCGGTCATCTTCGCGGAAAGCACCGAGGAGGTGAGCCGCATCCTCGCGCTCTGTCACCAGCACGGCGTCGCGGTGACGCCCTTCGGCGCCGGAACCTCGCTGGAAGGCCACGTGAACCCGGTGCGTGGCGGCATCTCGCTCGACCTGTCGCGCATGGACGCGATCGAGGAGGTGAGCGCGGAGGACATGGACTGCCTGATCGGCCCGGGCGTCACGCGGCAGCAGCTGAACGACCATCTGCGCGACCAGGGGCTGTTCTTTCCGGTGGACCCCGGCAGCCACTGCACCATCGGCGGCATGTGCGCCACGCGCGCCAGCGGCACCAATGCCGTGCGCTACGGCACGATCCGCGAGAACGTCCTCCAGTTGGAAGTGGTGCTGGCGGATGGGCGCGTGATCTGGACCGGCTCCCGCGCGCGCAAGGCGGCGAATGGCTACGACCTCACGCGGCTGGTCATCGGCTCGGAAGGGACGCTCGGCGTCATCACCAGGATC
Source organism: Sabulicella rubraurantiaca (assembly GCF_017355885.1). Classification (GTDB taxonomy): domain Bacteria; phylum Pseudomonadota; class Alphaproteobacteria; order Acetobacterales; family Acetobacteraceae; genus Roseococcus; species Roseococcus rubraurantiacus. The sequence goes on along the minus strand of NZ_JAFEUU010000006.1, from coordinate 137,194 downwards.
CGGCTGCGGCTGCACGGCATCCCGGAGGCGATGAGCGCGGCGATCTGCCAGTTCCCCACCCTGGCCGATGCGGTCAACACCGTCATCGCCACCTTGCAGGTGGGCGTGCCCGTGGCGCGGATCGAGCTGCTGGACGAGGTGCAGATGGATGCCTGCATCCGCTTCTCCAAGCTGGAGGGGCTGGCGCCCGCTCCGACGCTGTTCCTGGAGTTCCACGGTTCCGAGGCCGGCGTGGCGGAGCAGGCGGAGACGGTACAGGCCATCGCCGCTGACCATTCCGGCAGCAACTTCGCCTGGGCGCGGGAGGCAGAAGCGCGCAACCGCCTGTGGAAGGCGCGGCACGATGCCTACTGGGCCTGCGTGGCGCTGAAGCCCAACCATCGCGGCATCGCCACCGATGTCTGCGTGCCCATCTCCCGCCTCGCCGAGGCGCTCTTGGGCGCGAAGGAGGACATCGAGGCGAGCGGCCTCACGGCACCCATCGTCGGCCATGTGGGGGACGGCAATTTTCACACCGTGATTCTGGTGGACCAGGAAGACCCCACCGCGCTGGACCGCGCCTGGGAGCTGGACCGCAAGATCGTCCACCGCGCCCTGGCGCTGGGCGGCACCTGCTCCGGTGAGCACGGGGTCGGCATCGGCAAGCGCGAATTCCTGGAGGCGGAGCACGGGCTTGAGGCGCTGGCGGTGATGCGGAGCGTCAAGCAGGCGCTGGACCCGAAGGGCATCCTCAATCCGGGCAAGATCTTCCGGAACTGAGCGTGTTTGTCCTGCCGCTGCTGGCGCTGACTCTCGGCCACGTCTTCTCCAACGCCATCCGCACCCTGCCCGCCGTGGCGGCGGATGTGCTGTCGCGCGACCTCGGCGTCTCCGCGCAGGAGCTTGCCGCCATCACGGGAGCGTTTCCCGCCGCCTTCGCCGTGGCGATGATCCCGGTCGGCGTGGCGCTGGACCGCTACGGCGTGCGGCCCGTGGCGCTGACCCTGCTCGGCATCGCGGCGCTGGGGGCGGGGCTGGCGGCTTTGGCCCCCTCCGCGCCTGCCATGCTGCTGGCGCAGGTGGTGCTCGGCGTGGGGTGCTCGGGCATGCTGATGTGCCCGATGACCTTTGCCGCCCGCTCGCTGGACGCGCCGCGCTTCGGTCTGTGGTCGGGCATCATCCAGACCATCGGCAATAGCGGCATGGTGCTGACGGCGAGTCCCTTGGCCTGGCTGATCGAGGTGGAAGGCTGGCGCGCCGGCTACTGGGCCTGCCTCGGCCTCGCACTAGTGGCGGTCGGCACCGTGGCCGCGACCGTCCCCGCATGGGCGCCGGCCACCACCGCCGCGCGCTCCATCCTGGGCGATGCGCGGGAGGTGCTGCGCATCGCCGCCTCGCCCCGGCTGCGCGGGCTGATGGCGATCGCCTTCGTGTCCTTCGGCGCGGTGCTGGGCGTGCGCGGGTTGTGGGGCGGGCCATGGCTGATGGAAGTGCGCGGCCTGGAGCGGCTGGAGGCGGGACACCTGCTGCTGGGCTGCACCCTGGCGCTGGTGGCCGGGCCGGCCCTGGCGGGCTGGGTGGTGTCGCATTTCGGGCATGTCCGGCGGTTGATCGTGCTGGGCCATGGAGTGGCGGCGCTGCTGGTGCTGGGGCTGTTCCTGCGCGGCCCGGTGTGGCTGGACGCGGCGCTGCTGGTGGGATTCGGCCTCGCCATCTCCTTCCAGGTTCTGTGCTTCTCCTTGCTGCGCGGCTCGGTACGGCAGGAGGAGGCGGGGCGGGCGCTGTCGGCCATGAACATGTTCTTCTTCGGCGGCGCGGCGGTGCTGCAATGGATCTCCGGTGCTGCGGCCTGGATGGGCGGCGCGGGGGCGGCGCTGCTGACCTTTGTCGCGGCGCTGTTGCTGGGCTGTCTGGCCTTCGTGCGCTGGCAGCGGGACTGATCGGGCAGGGCGGAGATTACCAATCTGCCGCAGCGCTTCGACGCCTTCACCCGGGCGCAGCGGGAGGGCTGAGCCGAAGCGGAACCGGCCTCAGTTCAGCCGGTTCCGCAACTCGTCGATCAGGGCGCGGGTGCGGTGCGCTGCCTCACCGCGTGGTTCCAGTTCCAGGGCGCGCTCCAGGCTTTGCAGCGCGGCGCCGATGCGTTCCAGCCGGTGCTGCATCAGCCCCGCCTCGCGCCACAGCCCCGCATGGTCGGGGGCGAGGCGCAGCATGTCCTCCGTGCAGCGCAGCGCGCCATCCACGTCGCCGGCGCGCAGGCGGCGCAGCTTGATGTTGTTCTGCAGGCGCAGCAGCACCCCCCGCTTGCTCATCGGCACCAGCAGGCCGGGGCGCAGCTCGGCCTTCGGCCCCTCGATGCGCTTGATCAGGGCGCGCAGCTCCGGCGCGGCGAGCACCGCACCGCCGCCGAATACGTCCAGGATCACCTGGCCGCGCGGATGTCCCAGCGCCAGCAGGAAATGCCCGGGGAAATCCACCCCATGCGCTGCCCAGCCCGCCGCCTCCGCCGCGTGCAGCCAGAGGATGCCGAGCGCCACCGGCAGGCCGCGCCGCCGCTCCAGCACGGCGAGGAGATTGGCGTTGCGCAGGTCGTCATAGGTCTCGGCATCGCCGCCGAAGCCGAACTCGCCATGCAGCAGCCGGGACAGGATGGCGGCGCGGCGCGTGGTGTCGCCCGCATCGGCGCGCGGGTCGGCGGAGGCTTCCTCCACCGCGCGCCGGGCGATGCGGGACAGGAGGTCGCGCGCCGCGCGCCAGTCGGCATCGGGCGCGTCCACGCGCGCGAATTGCAGCGCGACTTCGGCGAGGTCGAGCTCGGCATCCGGCAATTGTCCGGCGGCCGAGAGCGCGGCCCGCGCCTCCTCGCTCATTCGCGCGGCATCATGCGGCCCAGCCGCCTGCCGCCAAAGATGTGGACGTGGAAATGCGGCACTTCCTGCCCGCCATCCGGCCCCATGTTGGACAGGATGCGATAGCCGCTCCCTTCCAGCCCCAGATCCTTCGCCACCTTCCCCACGGCGCGCCAGAACCCGGCGATGGCCGCGTCGCCGGCGTTGGCGTGAAAATCCGCGGCGGAAACGTATTCGCCCTTGGGAATCACCAGCACATGGGTCGGCGTCAGCGGGTTGATGTCGTGGAAGGCGAGGGCGAACTCGTCCTCGTGGACGCGCTTGCACGGGATCTCGCCGCGCAGGATGCGCGCGAAGATGTTCTGCGGGTCATAGGGGGGCAGGCCGGAGACGCTCATGGGGGCGGAGGGTAATCCGGTTCCGCCTCGGCTGTGAACGGGCTGGCGCGGCGCGACTGGCCAGTGGGGCAGATATCCAGCAGTACGCAGCGCCCGCAGGCCGGGGCGTGGAAATGGCACGTCTTCTGGCCATGGCGCATCAGCACCTGATGGTGGTCATACACTTCCTGCGCGCCCCATTCCGCGGGCAGCATCGCCTCCATCACGCGGTGCGACGGGCCGACGGCCATGCGCGGCGGGATGACCCCCAGGCGCTGCGCGACACGGTGATGGTGGCTGTCCACCGGCAGGGCACGTCCCCGCATCGTCGAGAAGGACAGCACGGCCGCGCTGGTCTTGGGCCCGACGCCGGGCAGGGATTGCAGCCATTCGCGCGCTTCCTCCGCCGTCATGGAAGCGAGGTGCGAAAGATCCAGCACGCCGCGCCGCTCCGTCACCGCGTGCAAGGTGCGCTGCAGGGCGGGGGCCTTGGCCTCGGGCCAGGTGCAGGCGGCGATGGCGTCCTCCACCTCCTCCACCGGGGCGTCGCGCACTGCCTCCCAATCGGGGAAGCGCTCTCGCAGCGTGCGAAAGGCGCGGGCGCTGTCGGCGTTGCGGGTGCGGTGCGACAGCAGGGAGGAGACCAGCTCGTCCAACGGGTCCAGCGCGTGGAAATAGGACAGCGGGCAGCCGAACTCCGCGCAGAGGCGGCGATGCGCTTCCAGCAATTGGGCGGCGGGGTCGGTCAAGGCGCGCTTCCTCCGAAGAGGGGGAAACGCGCTTTGTCCCGTGAGGCTGCCGAGCGCAGCCGGCTCGGATCAGGCTGCTGAACGCAGCCGGGCGCGCCGCATCGTCTCAAGGCGCCGCACGCCGATCACCTGGGAGAGGTTGCCTTCCACGAGGTGAAGCTCATTCGCCGGCATGGCGTCCATGCCGAGTTCCACCAGCAGCACCTCGCCGGCGCGGCGCGACTTCACTTGGTCGGGAACGAGGTCGCGCTTCGCGAAGGGCTGAAGCAGGCGCGGCAGCATGCCGGGCGCGGCTTCAGCTTGGAGGGTGAAAAGCACGGAGACGGTATCGGGAGCGGATTCGGTCATGGGGAATGTCCTGGGATGCGGGCTGCGAAGGGAAAGACCCGGACGGCGCGGACGCGCCGTGTCGCGGCGCGGGTTCAGCCGGCCGGGCGGGTAATTCGCAGCGTGGTCCGCATGGTGGACATGGGCTCACCGTAGCAGCAGCGGCAGCAGGGAGTCCAGCCTCGCACGACCTTCCGGCGTTGCGCGCAGCCGCCCGCCCTCCCATTCCAGCAGGGCTTCCTCCGCGAGAGCCGAGAGCATGGCGGGGTCCACCACCTCGGCGAAGGAAGTTCCGGCGCGGCGCTCGACCCGCGCGGGGTCCACTCCTTCGGCGAGGCGCAACCCCATCAGCATCGCCTCGCGCCCGCGTTCCTGCGGGGAAAGGGCGGTTTCCTCCACCGCCGCATGCCCGTCGCGCTCGACACGCGCGGCCCACTCCTCCGGCGCGCGGTGGCGGCGCGTGGCAAGCATGGCGCCATCCAGCAGCAGGCGCTGATGCGCCCCGGCGCCGATGCCGAGATAGTCGCCATAGCGCCAATAGGCGAGGTTGTGGCGGCTTTCCGCGCCGGGCTTCGCGTAGTTGCTGATCTCGTAGGCGTGTAGGTCGAAGCGCGCAGCTTCCTCCGCCGTCGCTTCGTACATGCGGGCGGCATCGTCATCCTCCGGCAGGCGGAAGGCGCCGCGCGCATGCTCGGTGTGGAAACGCGTCCCGGGCTCGATCGTCAGCTGGTAGAGTGAGAGGTGGTCGGCGGCGAGCGCCAGCGCCTTGCGCAACTCGGCGCGCCACGACGCCTCGTCCTGGCCGGGGCGGGCATAGATCAGGTCAAAGGACAGGCGCGGGAACAGGGCGCGCGCCACCTCCAGCGCCGCCACTGCCTCCTTCGCATCATGGCGGCGGCCGAGGAAGCGCAGCGCTTCCTCGTCCAGGCTCTGCACGCCGAGCGACAGGCGGTTCACCCCCGCCTCGCGGAAGCCGTGCAGCTTGCCGGCTTCCACGCTGGTCGGGTTGGCTTCCAGTGTCACCTCCATGTCGGGCGCGGCGTCGAAATGCGTGCGCGCCGCCTCCAGAAGCGCCGCCACGGTTTCCGGCTCCATCAGCGAGGGTGTGCCGCCGCCGAAGAACACGGAAGCGAGGGGACGCCGCCCCACCCGCGCCGCCTCGTGCGCCAACTCGCGCAGCAGGGCGGCGCGGAAGCGCGGGTGGTCCGGGCCGCCTTCGCGCACATGCGAGTTGAAGTCGCAATACGGGCACTTGGCGGCGCAAAAGGGCCAGTGGATGTAGAGGGCGAGGGGTTCGTTCACCCGGCGGATGTAGCGCCGATCAGCCTCCGGCGCAGCCGGGCAGAAAGCCAGTCCATCGCCGCGACCGTCACCACCATGAGAAGGATGACGAAGGCCACCTCGTCCCAATGTCGGACGCGGATGCGCTCGGCGATCTGCAGGCCGATGCCGCCCGCCCCCACCACGCCGAGGATGGTGGCGGAGCGCGTGTTGCTTTCCAGGAAGTAGAGGGCGTGGCCCAGCATCACCGGCAGCACCTGCGGCAGCAGGCCGAAGCGCACCACCAGCGTGGAGGAAGCGCCGGCGGCGGCGATGCCCTCGGTCTGCCGGCGCTCCGCGTTCTCGATCGCCTCGGCATAGAGCTTGGCCAGCACGGCGATGTCGGCGGTGGTGATGGCCAGCACCCCGGCCAGCGGCCCCAGCCCGACGGCGCGCACATAGGCCAGTGCCCAGATCAGCTGGTCCACGCCGCGGAACCCGTCCAGCACGCGGCGCAGCGAGAAGCGGAACAGCGCATTCGTCACCACGTTGCGCGCGCCCAGCAGGCCGAGCGGCACGGCGAGGATCGCGGCAAGCAGTGTGCCGAGAAAGGCCATGGCGAGGCTTTCGCCCATGCCCTTCAGGATCTCCAGCCACAGCTCGCCGGGCGAGGGCGGGATCATCAGCCGGATGATAACGAGGAAGCCGCTCAGCCCGTTCCACAGGCGCAGAGGCGTCGCCTCGAACCACCAGAGGGCGAAGCCAAGCCAGAGCGCGAAGCCTGCCCAGGCAAGGACGCGCAGCGGGCGCGGACGCGGGAAGGCGCCGGGGACGCGTTCGCGCCAGGCAGCGACGAGATCCGCGCTCATGCGCCGATCACCCGGCGGCGCAACCGCTCGCTCAGCAGGTCGCAGGCGATGACGGCGAGGATGATGAGCAGCACGATCGCGCTCACCTCCTCGTAATGGTTGAAGGAGATCACTTGGTAGAGTTCCTCGCCGATGCCGCCGGCGCCGACGAAGCCGATGACGCTGGCGGAGCGGATGTTCACCTCAAAGCGGAGGATGGCGTGGCTGAGCAGGTCCGGCGCGGCGGCGGGCAGGACGGCGTAGCGGCACGCCTCCGCCCAGGTTCCGCCGGCGGCGCGTACGCCTTCCCAGGGGCGCATCGGCACGTTCTCGATGGCGTCGGCGAAGAGGCGGCCCAGCGCTCCCGCCGTATGCAGCGCGATGGCGAGGATGCCGGGCAGCGCGCCGACGCCGAAGGCCCAGATCAGGATCAGCGCGAAGACGATCTCCGGTACGGTGCGCCCGGCTTCCAGGAAGCGCCGCGCGAGGAAGCGCGCCAGCGGCGCGCCGAGGTTGCGCGCGGAGGCGAAGGAGAGCGGCAGCGCCGCGGCGGCGCCGAGCAGCGTCGCGAGCGCCGCCATCTGCGCGGTTTCCAGCAGCAGCAGAGACCAGCGGTCCAGCCGGTAGAACCAGAAGGCGAGAGAGCCTTCCATCTCGGAAGCGCTGAGCAGCGAATCCCAGCGCAGCTCGGGCGCAATGCGCAGGAAGTATTCGCCGATGCGCGGCAGCCCGGCCAGCAGCGTGTCCGGATGGAACTCCGCCAGGCGCGCGGCGGCGAGGAAGCAGGCGAGCAACACGGCCCCGCCCAGCAAGGCGGAAGCCTGGCGACGGCGGCGCCTTTCATGGAATGCGGCCTCGGCGGCCCGCAGCGCGGCCGACATCAGGAACGGCGGCGCCGTGCCGAAGCTTCCTCGCGGCGCATCTCCACGAAGACCTCGTAATCCGCGTGCCGCACCTCGCGGAAGCCCAGCCCCTCGCCACGCGCGATCTGGCGGAAGATCTCCGGCCGCTCGCGCGGGAGGGCGAGGTAGAAGGCGGTGATGTCCTCGCGGAAGGAAGCGGACAGGTCGGCGCGGATGGTGAGCGGGCCGTTCTGGATCGGCCGGCTCTGCCACACCACGCGGAAGGTGCCGGGGCGCAGCAGGCCCTTGTCCACCATAGCGCGGAGGTTGCCGCGGGTGAATCCTTCCGCCGCCTCGCCCATGCCGGAGGCCCAGGTGACGGCGGCGTCGTACTGGCCCTGCATCATCGCCACCACCGCCTGTTCGTGCCCGCCGCCGAAGCTGGTGCGGCCGAAGAACTGCCCCGGCTCCACGCCGATGCCGGCGCGGCGCAGCTCGAAGCGCGGAAGGAGGTAGCCGGAGGTGGAGTTGGGATCGGCCCAGGCGAGGGAGCGGCCGCGCAGATCGTCCAGGTCGCGGGCCGGGCTGTCCGCGCGCACGACGGCCACCGAGACATAGGAGATGGATCCGTCCACCTGCTCGAAGGTGAGGAGCGGCATCACCGCGCCATTCGTGTCGAGCCACGCCCCGGCATAGGCGGAGGAGCCAAGCGAGGCGAACTCCACCTGGCGTGCGGCGAGGGCCTGCAGCACCCCCGCATAGTCGCTGGCGGGGTAGAGCCGCACCGGCACCTCGAAGCGCTCCTCCAGCAGGGCGCGCAGCCCGTCGAAGCGGGCGAGCCGATCGGCCTCGTTCTCGCCACCCGTCAGACCCACGCGGATCTGTGGCACCTGCGCGGCCCAGGGGCGCCGGCCGGGCTCGGGCAGCCGATGCTCGCCCTCGGCGGAGCGGCGCGGGCGCCATTCCGCGGCCCGCGCCACGGCAGGTGCGGCGAGGGCGTCGAGGAGGAGGGCGCGGCGGGCCGTCATCGGATGCGTCATGCCCGGCGCCGCCGCTCGACCATCTCCTCGCGGCGCATCTCCACGAGGAAGGCAAACTGCTCGTGCGTGACGGTGCGATAGCCGGTGCCCGAGCCACGTTCGATCTGCGCATAGATCTGCGGATGCGTCTTGGGGAGGGCGAGGTGGAAACTGGCGAGGTCGTCCTTGAAGCCCTGCGGCAGGTCGCGCCGCACGGTGAGTGGGCCGTTGATGATCGGATCGGACTGCCAGACGATGCGCAGGTCGCGCATGTTCAGCATGTTCTTTTCCACCATGGCGCGAAGGTTGCCGCGCGTGTGGCCCTCGCTGAGGTCGCCCTGGCCCGAGGTCCAGGTAACGGCGGCGTCGTACTGGCGCTGAAGCACCGCGACCACCGCCTGCTCATGTCCGCCGCCGAAGCCGGTGCGGGAGAAATACTGGCCGCTTTCCACGGGGATGCCGGCGCGACGCAGCGCGAAGCGAGGCACGAGGTAGCCGGAGGTGGAATTGGCGTCCGCCCAGGCGAGGGAGCGGCCGCGCATGCCCGCGAGGTCGGTGATGCCGCTATCGGCGCGCGTCACCATGACCGACACGTAGGAGATGGAGCCGTCGCGCTCCTCCGCCACGAGAAGCGGCTCGACGCCGCCCTGCGTGTCCAGCCAGGCGCCCGCATAGCCGGAGGGACCGAGCGAGGCGGATTCGATCTGCCGGGCGGAGAAGGCCTGGAGCACGCCGGCATAGTCGCTGGCTGGGAAGAGGCGCACCGGGACGCCGAAGGTCTGCTCCAGCAACTCGCGGTAGGCGCCGTAGCGGCCCAGCCGGTCGGCCTCGTTCTCGCCGCCCATCAATCCGATGCGGAGCTGCGGCACCTGCGCGGCCCAGGGGCGGCGGCCCGGTGCGGGCAGGGCGATGCCTTCGTCCAGGGAACGGCGCGCCGGGGCGGATTGCGCGCGCAGCGCGGCCGGGCTCAAGGTGGCGCCCAGCACGAGGGCGCCGAGGTAGCGTCGGTTGATCATGCTCTGTGCTTCCTTGCGGATCGTGTCAGGCGACCGCCCAGCGGGCGGCGAGAATGGCGTCCTCGGTCGGTTCGCTGCCGTGTGCGGGGCGCGTGGTCGGGGCGCCGTAGATGCGCTCGGCAGCGGCCTCGGTCAGCTGTTCCGGCGTGCCATCGAAGACGACGCGTCCAGCCTGCATGCCGATGATGCGGCCGCAGAACTCGCGCGCCGCGTCGAGGTGATGAAGGTTCACCACCACGGTGATGTCGTCGCGCCGGTTCACCGTGCGCAGCGCTTCCATCACCGTGCGGGCGTTGCGCGGGTCGAGGCTGGCGATGGGCTCGTCGGCCAGGATGGTGTGCGGCTGCTGTAGCAGGGCGCGGCAGATGGCGACGCGCTGCTGCTGCCCGCCCGAGAGCGTCTCCGCGCGCTGAAGCGCGGTGGGGAGAAGGTCGAATCGCTCCAGCGCCGACAGCGCCAGGGCGCGGTCCTCATCCGGGAAGCGGCCCAGCAGCGCAGTGATGCGGGCCGCGATGCCGCGTCTGCGGTTCAGCCGCCCGATCATCACGTTGGTGAGCACGTCGAGGCGCTGCACCAGGTTGAATTGCTGGAAGATCATGGCGCAGCCGGTGCGCCAGTCGCGCAGCGCCTGGCCGCGCAGCGCCGTCACCTGCTGCCCGCCCCACACGATGCGGCCGGCATCCGGCTCCGCCATGCGGTTGATCATCCGCAGCAGCGTGGATTTCCCGGCGCCGGAACGGCCGATAATGCCAACCATCTGCCCGGCGGGGATGGACAGGCTCACCGCGTCCAGCGCGGCGGTGTTGCCGAAGCGGCGGGACAGGGACTGGATTTCCAGCGTCGCGTTCATGCGGCGCGACATAGTCGCAACGTGTTACGTCCCGATGACGGTTGCGCGGCGGCGGCGTGGAATCCAATGTGCCGCGAACGGAGGAACACGCCATGACATCACGCCGCGCCCTGCTGGCCGCGCCCGTCATCCTTGCCGCCCTGCCCGCGCGCGCGCAGGACAGCTTCCCTAGCCGCCCGATCACGCTCGTTTCCGGCTATCCGCCCGGCGGCGTCACCGACGTGAGCAGCCGCGCCGTCGCCGCGCGGATGGAGCGCGAGCTGGGCCAGACGGTGGTGGTGGACAACCGCGCCGGCGCTGCGACCGCCGTGGCGAACACCCATGTCGCCCAGGCGCGGCCCGACGGCTACACGCTCCTGGCCGGGACCACGACACTCGCCATCAACCCCGCGCTGCAGCCCAGCCTGACCCCGCGCGAGCCGATGCGCGAGCTGGCGCCGATCGGGATGATGTACCGCACCTCCTTCGTGCTGCACGTCCATCCCTCGCTGCCCGTCAACAGCACGGCGGAGTTCATCGCCTATTGCCGCGCCAATCCGGGCAAGGTGAATTTCGGCAGCAGCGGCACGGGCGCGGTGAACCATTTGGCGCAGGCGCTGCTGGCGCACCGCACCGGCATCGACGTGCTGCACGTGCCGTTCCGCGGCGGCGCGCCGGCGCTGCTGGAGCTGCGCGCGGGGCGCATCCACGCGATGTTCCAGGCGATGCTTGAAGCACTGCCGACGGTGCGTGACGGCGCGACGCGCGGCCTCGCCGTCTCCTCCGCCCAGCGCTCATCGCTGTTGCCCGAGCTGCCGCCGGTGGCCGATGCAGTGCCGGGCTTCGACGCGGTGTTCTGGCAGGGGCTCTTCGCCCCGGCCGCGACGCCGGAGCCGGTGAAGCAGCGCCTCGCCGCTGCGCTGAAGGCCAGCACGGACGACCCCGAGCTGCGGGCGCGCATGGCGCAGCAGGGGGTGGACATCGTCACCGGGGATGCGGCAAGCCTCGGCGCCTATCTGGCCAGCGAGACGCGCCTGTGGGGCGACCTGATCCGCGCGGCCAATATCCGTCCGGAGTGACCGCGATGCGTGTTCTGCCCCTGCTGCTTCCCCTGCTTCTCGTCGCTTGCGGCGGGGTGGACACGCGGCCCGGCGCCTCCGGCTTCCCCGACACGCCCTATGGCCGCGTCGGGGACCGGATGGGGCAGATCACCACGGACGGCACGCTCATCCTGAACCGCGAGCTGCCGCCAGGATCGCGGATGACGGTGCGCTGAGGTAGCGCACGCGCTTGCCGTTGCGCGGATCGGTCGCCTCGCCGGCCGGCGCGAAGCCGAGCATCTCGTGGAAGGCAAGAGAGATGGGGTTCGGCGGGTCGAGATTGACCTCGCAGCACAGAAGCTCCTTGCCGCGCGCCGCCGCCAGGGAAGCGAGGTCCGCGTAAAGGGCGCGGGCCAGGCCGGTGCGCCGCGCCGAGGCCGCCACCACCACCCGGTCCACATAAGCGAAGCGCCCGCCGCGCGCGACGAACCAGGAATGATTCGGCCCCTGGGCGGGCGTTGCCTCGTCATAGGCGATGAGAAAGGCGCCGCCCTCCGCAGCAATGCGCGCCGCGAAGGCGATGCGGGCGGCGGCGCGGAGCCCTTCGAGCCCCAGAGCGTTCACCTGCAACGCCTCGGAATCGTTCAGCGCGGCGAGGGCAGGAAGATCCGCCTCGCCGATGTCCCGGATCATCAGGCCTTGGCCGCGACCACCACCATGGCCGGCTTCAATAGGCGGCCATTCAGCGTCCAGGCACTGCTCCAGGCCTGGAGCACCGTGCCGGGCTCCACGCCCTCGGGGGCTGGGGCCTCGCTCATCGCCTGGTGGAACTCGGGGTCGAACTTCTCGCCCTGGGCAGGCTTGCGCTGGATGCCATTGGCTTCCAGCCGCTGAAGCATGAAGCGCTCCACCCCCTCGAAGCCGCCGCGCAGCTTGGCGAGGAGTTCCGGCTCGTCCTCAGCGGCGGGGGGCAGGGATTCCAGGCCGCGGCGGAGGTTCTCCGCCGTCTCCACCACGTCGGCCGCGAATTTCTGCACGGCGAAGAGACGGGCCTTCTCCGCCTCCTCGCGGCCGCGGCGCGCGGCGTTCTGTGTCTCGGCGCGGGCATAGAGCAGTGCGGATTCGAGTTCCGCCACCTTGGCCTCCAGGGCGGCGATGCGTTCCTCTGGCGTGGGGTCGGGAAGGGCCTCGGGCGCGGCGGCGTCGTTGACGGCCTCCGGCGCGGGTTGCTGGTCTGGCGTGTCGCTCATGGGTGGGGAGGTAGTCGGCGCGGCTTGGGGGATCAACCCAGCATGGCTGTCATGCCATCAGCGCAGCGACGGCGAAGCCGAGATGCGCGCCGGCATGGGCCAGCATGGCGGCGATCAGGTCGCGCCGCGCGAAGATCCAGCCGAAGAGCAACCCGGCCACCGTGTTGAGCAGGAGGGTGCGGAGCACCACGCCTGCTTCCAGCGGCGCTCCGGACGCGGCCAGCGCCGGCAAGTGCAGGGCGGCGAAAAGCAGCGCGGAAAGCAGGATGGCGAGGAGAAGCGCCGCGTCCCACCGGGCCAGGATGCGCCGGAGCGGGAGCAGGAGCAGGCTCATCACGCCCCAGCGCAGGATCACCTCCTCCACCACCCCGCCGTAAAGGACACCCAGCCGAAGGCTCGCAAGGCTCCAGCCCTCGATCACCGAGGGCGGCAGGCCCGGCGCCGCCTGCCACCAGGAACGTGCAAGATGGCCGGCGAGGGCGAGGGCAAATCCGAGCAAAGCACCGCTTCCCGCCTGGAGGAGGCGCGAAGCGGGCGTGGCCTCGGGCGAGCGTAGATGGAGTCCGCAGCGGGGCGCGGCGAACTGGCCGGCGAAGGCGAAGGCCACCAGAAGCAGCAGGGGATTGAGCAGCACGGCCCAGCGCGGCACGCCGGGAAGGTCGGGGAGGGACAGAAGGCCGGGAAGCCCCAGCAGGATCAGAAAGGCAGGCGTGGCGATTCGGCGCATGAAGTGGGCCTAACCGGAGGCCGGCCTCCTCAGCCGAGGAGGCGGCCCAGCACCCGCGCCGTGTAGTCCACCACCGGGATCACCCGGCCATAGTTGATACGCGACGGGCCGATCACGCCGATGGCGCCGACGATCTTCTCCTGCGCGTTGCGGAAGGGCGCGACGACCACGGACAGGCCGGCGCTGCTGAACAGCCCGCTCTCCGCGCCGATGAAGATCTGCACCCCCTCGCCGCGCTGCGCGAGTTCCAGCAGGCGCAGCGTCGTCTCCTGCGCCTCCAGCCGCTCGAAGAGCGCGGAGATCTCCTGCACGCGGGCGAGGTTCTCCACGTTCTCCAGAAGACGCGCCTGGCCGCGCAGAATGAGCGAGCCGGCCGAGCCGCCCGCCCAGGTGGCCAGCCCCGCCTCGATCACCTGATGCGTCAGTGCGTCCAGCGCGGTGCGGTTGGCGGCGATCTCCTCCGACACCGCCTCGCGCGTTTCCTCCAGGGTGCGCCCGGTAAGGCGGGCGTTGAGGTAGTTGCCGGCCTGGATCAGCGCCGCGGGCGGCAGGCCGGGCGGCACCTCGATCACGCGGTTCTCGACGCGCCCATCCTCGGCCACCAGCACCACCAGGGCGCGGCCGGGGCCGAGGGGCACGAACTCGATGTGGCGCACCGCCGCCTCGCCCTTGGGCGCGACCACGAGCCCGGCCGCCCCGGCGAGGCCGGAGAGCATCTGCCCCGCCTCGGCCAGGGTCTCCTGGAGCGACCGTCCATGGGCGGCGCAGCGCGCGGCGATGGTCTCGCGCTCCTCCGCCGACAGGTCGCCGAATTCCAGCAGCCCGTCCACGAAGAGGCGCAGGCCCCGCTCGGTCGGCAGGCGCCCGGCGGAGGTGTGGGGGGCGTAGAGCAGCCCCGCCTCCTCCAGATCGGCCATGACGTTGCGGATGGAAGCGGGGGAAAGGTTGAGCGGCAGGCGGCGCGACAGGGTGCGGGAGCCGACGGGCTCGCCGGTCTGGACATACACCTCCACCAGCTCGCGCAGCACGGCGGTGGCGCGAGGGTCCAGGGCCTGGGACATCGAAAGGGCGGGCAGGAGGCCCGTCACGCGGGGCTTGTTCATGTTTTGCCCAGGGAGTCTTGGGTCGCGCCGGGTTCAGGTCAAGAGAAACCCGCCCGCGCCCCCGCCCGCCTTACCGCATGGCTTCCTTGCGCGCCCTAGGGCACGACCCCCCGCGCCTGGTTCAGCCGTGACCGGGCGCGATTCACCTCCACGGCCGCGCGTCCCTCGTCGTTCGACGCCTCCAGCCGGAGCTGGCGCACGCGGAACAGGTCGAACGTGCCCGTCTCGCCGCCCCGGAAGGCGTTGAGGGCGATCGCCTCCTGCTCCCGCGCCACCTGGAGGCGCTGCCGGGCGATGCGGAGATTGGCCTCGGAAGCGCGCAGCGCCACCTCGGCACGGCTGATGGTGGCGGCGACCTGCCGGCGCGACTGCGCGAGTTCCGCCGCAGCCCGCGTCACCTCGCCCTGGGCCTGGGCGCGGCGGGGGGCATTGCGGCCCTCCGTCGCCAGGGGGAGGCGGAAGCGCAGGCCGAGGGAGGTGCCCTCGTTGGTGCCGGTGCCGCCCTCCTGGCGAGCGAAAAACCCAACCTCCGGGTTGTCGCGCGGCGTGGTGGCGACGTAGCGCGCCTGGGCCGATGCGGTCTCCAGCACCGCCTCGGCCGCGGCCAGCAGCGGGTGCGGCCCACGGGCCGGCAGCACGCGCTCCACAGGGAGGTCCGGCTGCAGCCCGCCCGTCGCGACGGCGTAGAGGGCGCGGGCCTGCTCCTGCTCCGCCTCGGCCTGGGAAAGGGCGAGTTCGGCGGCCAGGGTCTCGTTGCGCGCCAGCAGTGCCTCGCCGGGCGGGATGTCGCCCAGCCGCGCGCGCCGGGACACGTCGCCCGCGATGGCGCGGGCGGTGGTCAGCCGCTCGCGCGCCAGCTGCACGGCGCGCGCGGCCTCCGCCGCGTTCCACCACGCGTCGCGCAGCGCCCCGGCCACCTCCAGCCGCCGCAGCGCGAGGCGGCGCTCTTGCTCCGCCACGCTGGTGGCGACGGAGCCGGCAAGGGCCCGGCGCTGGCCAGGTAGCCAGACCGGCAGGGAGAGTTCCGCATCCAGCTCCCGCACCTCGCGCGGGCCGCGCGTGTCGGAGCGGAAGGAGCCGGACACGGCAGGGGGCAGCGGCGTCAGCGACCGCACCGTGGCGGTGCGCGCGGCCGCTACCTCGCGCTGGGCGGCGATGGCGCGGGCGCCGGCGTCGAGCGCCATGGCGGCGTCCACATGGGCGGAAAGCTGCGCCTGGGCGATGCCGGGCAGGAGCAGCAGGAGAAGCAGCAGGAGGCGCATCATTCGGCGGGCTCCCCTTGAGCGGATTCCGAATCGCGCGCCGCCCCGGGCAGGGCGAAGCGCTCGTAGAGGATGGGCAGCAGCACCAGCGTCAGCACCGTCGCGGTGACGAGGCCGCCGATGACGACCACCGCCAGCGGGCGCTGGATCTCCGAGCCCGGCCCGGTGGCGAAGAGGAAGGGCACCAATGCCAGGGCGGCGATGGAGGCGGTGAGCGTCACCGGCGTCATGCGCCGCTTAGCCCCCTCCCGCACCGCCTGCGGCAGGTCGAGCCCGTCCTCCGCGATCAGCCGGTTCACGTAGGAGATGAGCACCACGCCATTCAGCACCGCGATGCCCATCAGGCAGAGGAAGCCGACCGAGGCGGGCACCGACAGGAACTCGCCGGACAGCCACAGCGCGACAACGCCGCCGATCAGCGCGAAGGGCACGTTGCAGAAGACCAGCGTCGCCTGCCTGAGGCTGTTGAAGGTGAGGTAGAGCAGCAGGAAGATCCCGGCCATCGCCAGGGGCACCACCACCATCAGCCTTGCCTGGGCACGGCTCTGGTTCTCGAACTGCCCGCCCCAGGCGACGTCGTAGCCAGGCGGGATGCTGACGCGCTCGCCCACGATACGCTGCGCCTCGGCCACGAAGCCGCCGACGTCGCGCCCACGCACATTGGCCAGCACGGTCGCCATGCGCTGCGCCTGCTCACGCACCACCTGCACCGCGCCCTCCTCCTCACGGATCTCCGCGACCTGGGAGAGCAGCACCGTGCCGCCGCCGGGCAGGGCGATGGGCACGCGCGTGAGGTCGCCGGCGGAGCGGCGCAGCCCCGCCTCGCCGCGCAGCAGCACGGGGATGCGGCGCTCGCCTTCCAGCACCTCGCCGACGCGCACGCCGTCCACCCAGACACGCAGCGCTTCCTGCACCTCGCCCGCGTTGAGGCCGACGCGCCCGGCGGCGAGCCGGTCCACGCGCACGGTGAGGTACTTCATCCCCTCGTTGCGCAGGGCGAAGACATCGGCGGAGCCGGCGACGC
The DNA here is from genome assembly GCF_017355885.1 of Sabulicella rubraurantiaca. Taxonomy (GTDB): domain Bacteria; phylum Pseudomonadota; class Alphaproteobacteria; order Acetobacterales; family Acetobacteraceae; genus Roseococcus; species Roseococcus rubraurantiacus. The sequence continues at coordinate 120,693 of NZ_JAFEUU010000006.1, read as the reverse complement.
CGCGCAGCGCTGCCTCGATCTCGCGCGCGATGCGGTTCAGCTCCGGAATCTCGGGGCCGAAGATCTTCACCACCACGTCGCCGCGCGCGCCGATGATCATCTCCTGCACGCGCATGTCGATGGGCTGCGCGAAGGAGTAGGTGACGCCCGGGATGGCATCCATCACCTCGCGCACGCGGTCCATCACCCAGGGCGTGCCGCCGCGCTGCGCTTCCTCGCGCCAGGATTCCACCGGCGCCATCTGCAGGAACATGTCGGTGTCGTTCAGACCGACCGGGTCGATGCCCAGCTCATCCGCCCCGGCGCGGGCCATGATGCCCGCAACCTCCGGCACCTGGGCGCGGATCTCGCGCGCGATGCGCAGATCCACGTCGGCGGTCTCGTCCACGCCGATGGTGGGGTGCTTGCGGACGGTGATGACAGGCGTGCCCTCGTCCATCGCGGGGATGAAGATGGAGCCGATCTGCCCGAAGGCGAGAAAGGCGGCAACAAGCCCGGCCAGCGCCGCGCCGCCGATGACGAGGGGCCGCCGCATCGCCCATTCCAGGAACGGGTCGTAGACGGCGTGAAGGCGGCGGACCAGCCAGGGTTCCCGCGCATGGCCGCCCTTCAGCAGCAGGGCGCACATCACCGGCACCACGGTCAGCGACAAGGTCAGCGCGACGATCAGCGCGAAGGCGATGGTGAGCGCGACAGGCGAGAAGAGCCGCCCTTCCAGCCCCTGCAGCGACAGCAGCGGCACGAAGACGCCGACGATGATGACGACGCCCGAGACGAGTGGCACCGCCACCTCCCGCGTCGCCTCGCCCACCAGCCGCACGCGCTGCGCCATGGTCAGCCCGGCTGGCGACGCGTGGAAACGGTGCGCCGCGTTCTCCACCACCACCACGGCGCAATCCACGAGCAGGCCGATGGCGATGGCCATGCCGCCCAGCGACATGATGTTGGCCGAAAGCCCCTGCCACTTCATCACGCCGAAGGTCGCCAGCACCGCGAGCGGCAGGGAGAGCGAGACGACCAGCGCCGCGCGCCAGTTGCCGAGGAAGAGCAGCAGAAGCACGACGACGAGCGCGATCGCCTCCAGCAGCACCTTCTGCACGGTCCAGACCGCCTTCCCGATCAAATCCGCGCGGTCATAGAACAGGACGAAGCGCACCCCCTCGGGGAGCTGGCGCTCGATGGCGGGGATACGGGCCTTCACCCCCTCCACCACCTCGCGCGCATTCACGCCGCGCAGGCCGAGCACGAGGCCCCACACCGCCTCCGACTCGCCATCGCGGGTGACGACGCCGTTGCGCGGCAAACCACCGAAGCGCACATCCGCCACGTCACCGATGCGCACCACCCCGGCGGCGTGGGAGGAGAGGACGATGGAGCGCACCTCCTCCAAGGAGCGAATGCGGCCCTCGGCGCGAACCAGCAGCGCCTCCTCGCCGTCGCGGATGCGGCCGGCGCCGTCGTTGCGGTTGTTTTGCTCGATCGCTTCCTCGAGCATCCGCGTGGTGATGCCGCGCGCCGCCATGGCGACGGGGTCGGGCACCACCTCATAGGTGCGGACATAGCCGCCCAGCGCATTCACGTCAGCCACGCCCGGCACGGCGCGCAGCTGCGGCCGCACCACCCAGTCCAACAAGGTGCGGGCGTCGCGCGGGCTGAGGTCGGGTCCTTCCAGGGTGAACATCAGCATCTCGCCGAGCGGCGTGATGATGGGCGCCAGCCCGCCACCCACCCCATCGGGAAGCTGGTCGTCGATCTCGTTCAGTCGCTCGCCCACCTGGGCGCGGGCCCAAAAGATGTCCGTGCCCGGCGCGAACTCGAAGGTCATCAGCGAGACGGAGAAGCGCGTGGTGGAGCGCATGGAGACGAGGTTGGGAATGCCGCGCATCGCCAGCTCCACCGGCTGGGTGACGCGGCGCTCCAGTTCCTCCGGCGTCAGGCCGGGGGCGCGCATGGAGACCAGCACCTGCGTCGGCGACACGTCGGGAAAGGCGTCGATGGGCAGGGCACGGTAGGACAGGAAGCCCCAGGCCGCGAGGGCCAGGGCGGCGACGATCACCAGCAGGCGCTGACGCAGCGCCGTATCGACGAGACGGGCGAGCATGGATTCAGCTCTGATCCGCTTCGGCGAGTTCCGCGAGCAGGGCGAGCATGCCGCGCGTCGCCACCTGGTCGCCGGGCTGGAGCGGACCGCGCAGCGAGGTGACCTGCGCCGTCTCGCCCACCACCTGCACCGGGCGGGCGACGAAGCCCGAATCCGTCCGGACGAAGACCCAGGATCGCTCGCGGTGACGCACCACCGCGCCGGCCGGGACGCGCCATTGCGAGTCGCCATTGCGCCGCGTTTCCAGCGCGACCGTGACCGCCTGGCCAGGACGCAGCGCCTCCGCCCCCCGGTTCACCAGCGCCGTCGCCTGCACACTCTGCGTCGCCGCGTCGGCGGTGCGGCCCAGGCGCAGCACGAAGCCCTCCGCCCCATAGGCCGGCACCGCCACCGGCGCATCCACCGCAAGGGCGGAGATGCGCGCGATCGGCACCTGGATGTTGATCCAGAGCGGCTCCAGCTGCGCCACGCTGAGCAGCGGCGCCGCCTGGGCCACGCGTTCACCAGCCGTGGCGGCGCGGCCGATCACCACACCATCCATCGGGCTTGTGACGGTCAGCGCCTGTCGGATGCGCCGGTCGGCACGCAGTTCCGCCACCTCCGTCTCCGCCATGCCGAGCAGGCTGAGCATCTGGGTACGCTCATCCAACGCGGCGGCCGCGGCGCGCGCCTCGGCGCGGGTGATGATGAGGCGGCGCTCGGCGATCACCCGCTCGCGGAACAACTGCTCGTCGCGGCGCTGCTTCTCCGCTGCCAGTTCGGCGCGGTTCGCGGCTTCCAGGTACAGGCGTTGCGCCTCCACCAATTCGGTGGAGCGCAGCCGGGCGACGGCCTGGCCGGCGCGCACGCGCTCATCGGGCGCGACGAGCAGCGTCTCAATCAGCCCCGCCGCCGGGGCGGCGATGACGCGCAGCTGGCTCGGCGGCACCACCACTTGGCCCGGCAGCGACACCTCGGCGGAGCCGGTCTCCCGCTCCACCCGCCCCAACTCGATCCCGGCGGAGCGGATCTGCCGGTCATCGAGGCGCAGCGCCACCTCGAAGGCGGCCTGCTGGGCCTGGACCGGGCTGGCAAGGGCGAGCAGCAGAAGCACGGCGCGACGCGCCCAGGCGAGTGGCACGGGAGGGAAGCTTTCCAACGGCATGGCGCGGCGCAATAAGTGGGCGCAGCTTGACCCACGCTGAACGGAGATCGTTGCATGATCGTCCTCGTCACCGGCGCCACTGCCGGCTTCGGCCTCCACATCGCCCGCCGCTTCGCCGCGCGTGGCGACCGCGTCATCGCCGCGGGACGGCGGCAGGACAGGCTGGAGGTGCTGCGTAACGAACTGGGTGCGGAACGACTGCTGCCGCTGGTGCTGGACGTGCGCGACCGCGCGGCGGTGGGTACCACCATCGCAGGGCTGCCGGTGGAATGGGCGGCGATCGACATCTGCGTGAACAATGCGGGCCTCGCCCTCGGCCTCGCCCCCGCGCAGGAGGCGGACCTCGACGATTGGGACGCGATGGTAGACACCAACATCAAGGGGCTGATGTACGTCACCCGCGCCGTGCTTCCCGGCATGGTGGCGCGCAATCGTGGGCATGTCGTGAATATCGGCTCCACCGCGGGCGACTACGCCTATCCGGGCGGCAATGCCTATGGCGGCACCAAGGCCTTCGTGCGCCAGTTCTCGCTCAATTTGCGCGCCGATCTTTGGGGAACCAAGGTGCGCGTCACCGATATCGAGCCGGGCCTCGTCGGCGGCACGGAATTCTCCAACGTGCGCTTCCATGGCGACGACGCCCGCGCCGCCGCGATCTACGAGGGTGCGGAGCCGCTGACGCCCGAGGACATCGCCGAGGCGGTGGAATGGGTGGCGACGCGTCCGGCGCGGGTGAACGTGAACCTGCTGCAGGTGATGCCGGTGGGCCAGTCCTTCGGCCCGCTGCGCGTCCACAAGGGGTGAGGGAAGTTCCGTCGCGCCGGAACGGAGGCTAGGGTTCCCCCATGCTCCAAGGTCGCCGCATCCTCCTCATCGTGTCGGGCAGCGTCGCCGCCTTCAAGGCGCTGATGCTGGCACGCCTCCTGCGTGAGGAGGGGGCGACGGTGCGCGCGGTGCTGACCGCCGCCGGGGCGCGCTTCGTCACGCGCGAATCCCTCGCGGCGCTGACGGCGGAGCCGGTCTTCGACGACCTCTGGGCCGCGGAGGCGGAGATCGGCCATATCCGCCTCGCGCGATGGGCCGATCTGGTGCTGGTCGCGCCGGCCAGCGCCTCGCGCCTCGCCGCCATGGCGGGGGGTCTGGCGACCGACCTCGCGGGCTGCATCCTCCTGGCGACGCGCGCGCCCGTGCTGGTGGCGCCGGCCATGAACCCCGCCATGTGGGAGCACCCGGCGACGGAGGCTAATGTAGCAACGCTGCGGGCGCGGGGCGTGGGCTTCATCGGCCCGGACTCGGGAGCTATGGCCGAGCCCGAATCCGGGCCCGGGCGGCTGGTGGAGCCAGAGGCGATGTGCGACGCCGTGCGTGCCGCGCTGTCGGACGGTCCATTGCGTGGCCAGCACATCCTCGTCACGTCCGGGCCGACGCATGAGCCCATCGACCCGGTGCGCTACATCGCCAACCGCTCCTCGGGCCGCCAGGGCCATGCCATCGCCGCCGCCCTGGCACGGCTGGGCGCCCGCGTGACGCTGGTGAGCGGCCCGGTCGCGATGCCCGACCCGGCAGGGGTGCAGGTGGTGCGGGTGGAAACGGCGCGGGAGATGCTGGCGGCTTGCGAGGCGGCGCTGCCCGCCGATGGCGCGATCTGCGCCGCAGCCGTCGCCGATTGGCGCGTGGCGCGCGAGGCTGGGCAGAAGCTGAAGAAGGAACCGGGCGCGGGTGCGCCCGTGCTGGAGATGGCCCTGAACCCCGACATCCTCGCCACGCTCTCCGTCCACGCGCGGCGGCCGCGCCTCATGGTCGGCTTCGCTGCGGAGACGGAACAGGTGGTGGAGCACGCCCAGGCCAAGCTGGCGCGCAAGGGCTGCGACTGGATCATGGCGAATGACGTGTCGGGCGACGTGATGGGCGGCATGGAGAACGCCGTCCACCTCGTCTCCGCCGAGGGCGTGGAGGATTGGCCGAGGATGCCGAAGGAGGAGGTGGCCGCCCGCCTCGCGCTGCGCGTCGCGGAGGCGCTGGCATGAGTGCGGTCACCGTGCGCGTCGCGCGCCTGCCTTCCGCCGAGGGGTTGCCCTTGCCGGCCTATGCCACGTCGGGTGCCGCCGGGATGGATCTGCTCGCCGCTGCGCCCTGCGTGGTGCCGCCGGGCGGTCGCGCGCTGGTGCCCACGGGGCTCCGCATCGCCCTGCCACCCGGCTTCGAGATGCAGGTGCGGCCCCGTTCGGGCCTCGCGCTGCGGCACGGCGTCACGGTGCTGAACACGCCTGGCACGGTGGACGAGGATTACCGCGGTGAGGTGGGGGTGATCCTGTTCAATTCCGGGACCGAACCCTTCGCGGTGTCACGCGGCGACCGCGTGGCCCAGGCCGTCTTCGTCCCCGTAGTGCGGGCGATGTGGGAGGAAGTGGCCAGCCTGGACGAGACGGCGCGAGGGGGAGGCGGGTTCGGCTCGACAGGCCATGCGACTAAAAATCTCGTAAAGATGGTCGACAAAGAGTGACAATGTCGCAAGTTTGAGCAAACCTTCCCATGCGGGCAAAGATCCCGCCATGAGGAAGGAAACAACATGCTTCGTGTCCTGGCCCTTCTAGGCCTGTTCCTGACCACTGCCTGCGCCACGGTGACGCAGGGCACCACTGCCACCATCGCCGTCACCACCGAGCCCGCTGGGGCGACCTGTACGGTCAGTCGCGACGGATCGCCCATCGCTGTGGTGAACCCGACGCCGGGCACGGTGACGATCAGCCGCTCCTCCCGCGACCTCGCGGTGCGTTGCGAGCGCCAGGGTTTCCAGCCCGCTGTCGCCACTGCGCCGGCTGGGTTCCAGCCCATGACGATGGGCAACCTCCTCATCGGCGGACTGATTGGCGTCGCGGTGGACGCCGCCTCCGGCGCGATCAGCACCTATCCAGCTAACGTCGCCCTCACCCTGCCACCCGGCCAGTTCGGGACGACCGAGGCTCGGGAGGCATGGTTCGCCACCCGCCGGCGTGAGATCGATCAGGCGACCGAAGCCCGCATCGCCACCGCCCGCGCGGCGTGCCCGGAGCGCAGCCGCGGCGCGCCCACCGCCTGCGACATGGAAGTATCCTTCATCGAAGGGGAACGCGCAGAGCAGCTACGCCTGCTGGCGGAGCAGGAGCGCGCTTCCCCGCTGCCACGGACCTGACCGCCGCCCGCACGGGCATCACCACCCGCCGGCGCAGGCTCACCGCGCCGGCAGGCATGGCGGCGAAAAGGTCCTTCTCCGCTTCCAGCACCAGCACGCCCGCGAAGCGGGAAAGGCAGCGCCGTCCCAGCGCCTCCGACAACCCGGCGCCGCGCAGCGCCCAGGGCCAGGGAAAGGGCGGGTGGAACAGGGCGCCATCGCGCCGCTCCACCCGGAACATCTGCGATTCCAGCAGCCGCGACACCTGCCCGGGGGAATAGGGCCGGCCCTGGCCGAAGGGCGTGTGCTCGAACAGCGCCCAGGGGCCGAGGCGGTTCGGGGCGACCACCAGCAGGCGCCCGTCGTCGCGCAGCACGCGCCAGCATTCGCGCAGCAGGAGGCGGGGCGCCGGGCAGGCTTCCAGCGCATGGGCCAGCACGATGCCGTCCAGGCAGCGATCGGGCAGGGGCAGGGCAGATTCGGACACCACGGCGCCCAGGCGGTCGGCCAGGGTGGACGGGGTCAGCAGGATCCGTCGCCCAGGGCCAGGCGGCATTGCATGGAGGAAGGGCGCGGCGAAGCCCAGCCCTGCAACCTCGCGCCGCCCCGCATCGGGCCACAGGGCCGCCAAGCGCTGGCCGACCAGCCGCGCGGCCAGCCTTCCCAGCGGCGACAGGTGAAACTCGTGCAGCCCATGGACCTCGGCGTTCATGCGCGGGATATAGGGCGGGACAGGAGGCGCGCGCCATGCTGCATGTGGAACCCATCCCGCTGCTGGAAGACAACTACGCCTGGTTCCTGCGCGACGAGGCAACGGGCGCAACCGCCGTGGTGGATGCCGCCGTCGCCGGGCCCGTGCTGGAGCGGGTGAATTCACGCGGCGGGCGGCTGGACTGGCTGCTCATCACCCACCATCACGGCGACCATATCGCCGGCATTCCCGAGGTGCGGGAGGCGACGGGCGCCAAGGTGGCGGGCAACGCGGCGGATGCGTCGCGCCTGCCCAAGCTGGACCTCGCGCTGAAGCCCGGCGACAGCTTCCGCCTGGGCGAGAGCGAGGCGGTGGTGCTGGACAGCCCGGGCCACACGCGCGGCCACATCGCCTTTCATTTCGCCTCCGGCAAGGCGCTCTTTCCCGGCGACACGCTCTTCGCGATCGGCTGCGGAAGGCTGCTGGAAGGGTCGGCGGAGGAGATGTTCCACTCGCTGCAGCGCTTCGCGCCCCTGCCGGACGACACGCGCGTCTTCTGCGGCCACGAATACACGCTCTCCAACATCCGCTACGCGCTGTCCGTGGACCCGGACAATGCGGCACTGCGCGACTATGCCGCGAAGGCGCAGGCGCAGCGCGACCGGAACGAGCCGACCATCCCGACGACGCTCGGCCTGGAAAAGGCCGCGAACCCGTTCCTGCGCGCGCGCGACGTGGCCGAGCTGGCCCGGCTGCGGACGGGCAAGGATAATTTCCGCTGACCAACGACAAGGAAACGTCCCGCATGAAGCTCTACAACAGCGCCGCCTCGCCCTTCGTCCGCAAGGTGAATGCCGTCGCCATCCATCACGGCATCGAACTGGAGCGGGTGGCGACAAACCCGCATGAGAGCCCTGAGGAGCTGCTGCGCGACAACCCCCTCAGCAAGGTGCCCTGCCTCGTCACCGATGACGGCATCGCCCTGCCGGACAGCCCGCTGATCTGCGAGTACCTGGACAGCATCGGCACCAATGCGAAGCTGATCCCCGATCACGGCGCGCCGCGCTGGAACGCCCTGCGCATCGCCGCCATCGCCGACGGGATGATGGATGCGGCGGTGTTCCGGCGCGGGCAGCAGGCCTTCGCGCAGGAGGATGAAGGGCGGCAGCGCCTCGTCGGTCGCGCCAAGGCGGCGGTCGAGCGCGGCTTGGTGGCGCTGGAGGCGGAAGATCCGGACGCGCCGCTGACCATCGGCTCCGTCGGCGCGATCTGCGCACTGGGCTATCTCGATTTTCGCTTCGGCAACGAGGATTGGCGCAAGGCCCATCCCAAGCTGGCGGCGTGGTACGAGAAGACCGTGAAGCTGAAGCCCTTCGCGGAGACGATGCCCAAGGGCTGAGCGTGAACCTCGCCGATCCCAAGCTGGACCACCGTGCGGTGATCGAGGCGCTCGGCCTCGCGCCGCATCCGGAGGGCGGGCATTTCCGCGAGGTATGGCGCGACGCGCCGGCGGATGGCGCGCGCGGTGCGGTGACGGCGATCCACTACCTGCTCGGCCCCGGCGAGGATTCGCACTGGCACCGGGTGGACGCGGCGGAGCTCTGGCTGTGGCAGGGCGGCGGCGCGCTGTCGCTGCGCGTGTCGCCCGACGGGCGCGAAGAGGAGGAGATCCTTCTCGGCCCCGACCTGTCGCGTGGCCAGTGCCTGATGGCGCTGGTGCCGAAGGGCGCGTGGCAGGCGGCGCGGCCGCTCGGTGGCTGGGTGCTGGTTGCGTGCACCGTCTCGCCCGCCTTCGAGTTCGCCGGGTTCGAGATGGCGCCGCCGGGCTGGGCACCGGGATGAGCACCTCCCTCGCCTGGGATGAGCGCTACGGCACCGGCGAGTTCCTGTTCGGCGACCGTCCCAATGACTATCTGCGCGCGCAATCCTGGCGCTTCCCGGCACGGGGAAGGGCCCTGGCGCTGGGCGATGGCGAGGGGCGCAACGGCGTGTTCCTGGCCGGGTGCGGCCTCGACACGATCTCGGTGGACTGGTCGCCCGTCGCCGTCGCGCGCGCGGCGGCGCTGGCGCGGGCACGCGGCGTCTCCATGCAGGCCGAGGTAGCCGATCTCGCGCGCTGGGACTGGCCGGCATCGTGCTTCGACGTCGTGGCCTGGATCTTCCTGCACCTGCCGCCGGAGGATCGCGCCGCCGTGGCGGCGGGCGTGGTGCGGGCGCTGCGGCCGGGCGGTCTGCTCGTGCTGGAGGGCTTCTCGCCCGCGCAATCGGGGCGCCGCTCCGGCGGCCCGCGCGAGGCGGCGCTGCTCTGGACGCGCGCGGCGGCGGACGCGGCTTTCGGCGCGCTGACGCTGCTGGAATGCACCGAAGGCACGGTGCGGCTGGATGAAGGCCCGAAGCATCAGGGCGAGGCGGAGGTGCTGCGCGGCGTCTGGCGCAAGGCTTGATGGACGGGCGCGTTGCGCTGAAGCTTCGGCCAAAGACGATACTTCGGAGGAAGCCCATGTCCCTGCCCCGCCGCGCCTTGCTGGCCGCGCCGCTTCTCGCCACGCCTGCCCTCGCGCAGGTCGCGGGATTCCCCAACCGGCCAATTCGACTCGTGGTCGGCTTCCCGCCCGGCGGCGGCTCCGACCTCGTGTCGCGCCCCATCGCGCAGCGCATGGGCGAGATCCTGGGCCAGCCCGTGGCGGTGGAGAATCGGGGCGGCGCCAATGGCAATCTCGGCCTGGATGCGGTCGCGAAATCGGCGCCGGATGGCTACACCTTCGGCCACGTCAACAACTCGGTGATCGCGGTCAACCCGCTGCTCTATCGCAGCCTGCCCTTCGACCCGGTGCGTGACCTCGCGCCGCTCGCCACCGCGACGGTGGGCGGGCTGTTCGTGATGGTCCCGGCCGATCTTCCGGTGCGCAACCTCCAGGAATTCATCGCCCTGGCGAAGCAGCGCCCGGGGCAGCTGAATTTCGGCTCGGGCGGGCCAGGTTCGATCACCCACCTCGCCTTCGAACTCTTCACGCGGCAGGCCGGGGTGAACGTGGTGCATGTGCCCTACCGCGGCTCCGCCCCCGCGCTGCAGGACATGCTGGGCGGGCGGGTGCAGCTGATGATCGACGGCATCAACCTCGCCAAGGCGCAGGTGGATAGCGGGCGGGTGCGCGCGCTCGCCATCCTGACGCCGCAGCGCCACCCAATGATGCCCGACGTGCCGACGGCGCGGGAGCAGGGAATGCCCGATCTGGTGGTGCCGGGCTGGCAGGGCTTCGTGATCCGCGCCGGCACGCCCGAGTCGATCAAGCAGGTGCTGCAGGAGGCGATCCGCGCCTCGCTCGAGGATCCGGGCGTGCAGGAGACCTTCCGCAACCAAGCCATCATCATCGGCTACAACGACCGCGAGACGATGGGCCGCATGATCGCCGAGGAAACCGCGCGCTGGCGCCCGGTGATCGAGCAGGTGGGAATCCGGCTCGACTGACCCGGGCGCTGCGGCTCAGCGGTTGCGGGCCACGTCGCCTGCAACCGCGTCGGGCGTGGTGCGGGTCATCAGCCCGGCCGCGATCTCGAACAGGCCGACCAGCAGATGCGGCCAGAAGACGCGGTCCGCGAAGCCGAAGAGCCAGGGCGAGGCCGCGAGCAGCACGCCCATGGCGATATCCATCGTCAGGTGGACCGGCATCGGGATCATTCGCATCAGCCCGAGTTCGTAGTCGGTCATGATCGAGGAGCCGAGCAGCAGCACGCCCAGGGCCTGCGGCACGTACTGCGCCGCCGTGCCGTCGGCGAAGCCGAGGAGGTAGGGCACGACGATCAGCAGAAGGCCGGTGAGGTAATCCAGCACGCCGTGCGTGCGGGTGGAGATGACGCGCATGTTTGCCTCCATGACGTTTGTGTCATGTTGTCCGCGTCGAACGCCCGGCGGCGCGGCCCGTTCCGTATCGCCAACGATATTTATGAACCGCGATGCATTTGGCGCGGTCAGGCACCCAGCGGGGTCGCCTCCTCCTCCCCTGGAGATGGCAGGGGCGTGACGGCGCGGCTCTGGGCGAACCAGACCAACGCGTCGAACTGGTCGGGCAGCACCGCCTCGAAGTAATGGCTGCGCCGCTCCGTCGCCGGACGATAGACCACCCCCACGGCGCGCTCCAGCGCAGGCTGCGACAGGGCGTCGCGCAGCCGTGGCGTCCGCAGGTCCAGCAGGGCGCGCTCGGGCAAGCCCGCCTCGCGCAGCCGCGCCTCATGCGAGCCGGGCAGGGCGGGGCGCAGCGCCATCTCCTCCATCGGCCCGTCCCAGTCATGCGCGGCGGCCACGCTCCCCGTGTCGGTGCTGAAGCCGACCAGCGCCGCATCCATGCCGAAGGCGGTGCGGCACAGCTCGCCGATATTGAACTCGCCCTGCCAGCCCATGGCGGTGGCGGCGGCGTTGCCGATGTGGCTGTTATGCGCCCAGACCACCGCCTTCGCCTCCGGCCCCGCATGGTCCAGCGCGGCGCGCAGCGTGTCGAACATGTGCCGGTCGCGCAGGTTCCAGCTTTCCGTGCCGCTGCGGAACATCAGTCGGTAGTATTGCTCCGCCGCGCGCACCACGCGCGCATTCTGCGTGGCGTCGAACAGCCATTCCTCGCCGCCCATCCCGGCTTCGAGCAAGGATTGCAATTGGGCGACGGCGGCGTCCTCGCAGCCATGGCGGTCGCCGAACAAGACGGCGCGGCCATAATCCGCGGGCTCGGCCTGCCAGGGCGTCAGGCAGCCATAGCGGCGCCGCGCCGCCCGCGCCTCCTCCGGGTCATGAATCTCGAGGTGCTGCAGCACTGCCTCGATGGAACTGCCAAGGGAGTAGATGTCGAGGCCCCGGAAGGCGACGCGCCTCTCGGGCGGCAGCGCGTCGTTGTGGGTGCGCAGCCATTGCGCGAAGCCGCGCATCTCCTCGTTGCGCCACATCCAGACGGGGAAGCGCGAGAAGGGCGGCCGCACCGGCCCGCCGGGGCCCAGGCGGCGCAGCCAGCGGTCCAGCGCGGCGGCGTCGGGCCAATCCGCCTCCACCGCCACGATGGTGAAGCCGTGCCGCTCCACCAGGCGACGGGTGATGGCGGCGCGGGCGGCGTAGAACTCATGCGTGCCGTGCGTCGCCTCGCCCAGCAGGACGACGCGCGCATCACCGAAGCGGTCGAAGGCCGCGGCAAGATCCTGGCCGATCCGCGGCAAGGGTTCGGCTGCTTGCGCCAGGATGCGCTGGATCTCCGCTTCGCTCGCCATGGCGGTCTCGCTCCTCCAAGCGCGAGGAACGCGCGAGGCGGGGGCGTGGTTCGGCGGGGCACGTGGCAGGGCCTCGTCTGGCTGCGTGAAGAATTCTGCGGCATGGTCCTCGCGCATGACTGCGTCACACCGCTCCCTTCCTTCCTTGTCCATCCGCGCAAGGCGGGCCCTGCAGGCTGGCCAGGACGCGGCGCTGCACCTCGTGCGTCGCCACTGGCGGCGCCGGATGCGCTTCCGCTTCCCGCGGGGCGCCGCGCCCGATCTGCGCTATCGCTTCGACATTCGCGGCGTGCCCCTGGAAGTGCCGCGCGCCGTCCTGACCCCGGAAATCTGGCGGTATCTCTGCGAGGGCCGCTACGAGACCGAGGAGCTGGACGCGATCGCCGGCACGACCCGCCCGGGAGACCGCGTCCTCGAGTTGGGTGCGGGGATCGGCTTCATCTCCTCCTTCGTGGCCCGGCGGCCTGGGATCGAACGCGTGGTGGCGGTGGAGGCCAATCCGAAGCTCATCGAAGTGGCGCGGCGCAACCACGCGATCAACGATGTGCCGGTCGAACTCGTCAACGCGGTGGTGGCGCAGGAGAACGGCACCGTTCCCTTCTACATGCACGCGGATTTCTGGCGCTGCTCGATGACGCCGCAGCCGGACACGGAGGAGGTCCGCCTGCCCGCGCGTTCCCTGCGCGATCTCGTCGCCGAGGTGAGGCCTTCCCTGCTCATCGTGGACATCGAGGGCGGCGAGCTCACCGTGTTCGACGGCGTCGACCTGTCATGCGTGCGCGAGGCGATCCTGGAGGTGCACCCGGACGTGATCGGGCTGGACGGGGTGGGGCGGGTCTTCGCGCGCTTCGCGGAGGAAGGGCTGTTCTACCACCCTCGCAAATCCAGCCGGGCGATCGTGGTGCTCGCCCGACCTTAGGCCCGGCTCACGCTCGCGCAGCGAGGGCCCCGCCGCCAGCTACGAGCGCCAATGCGACCAGGAGGCGCCAGGACCAATCACCGCCCGTGGCGAGGACGAGCAGCGCCGTGGAGGCCACGGGCACCGCATAGGCGAGGGTGCCGAGCAGGCGCGGGTCGCCGCGCTTCATTCCCGCATCCCACAGGAAGAAGGCCGCTCCCACTGGCCCCATGCCGAGCAGCAGCAGGGCGATGGACTGCATGGCGCCAGGCGTCACCCATTGCTCGAAGAGGAGATGCGCGACGAGGGCGAGCAGGGCCGCGCCGGCGCAGAACCCGGCCACCGCATCGGTCGGCACGGCGGCAAGGCGCTTCGCGGTGACGGAATAGGTGGCCCAGACCACGGCGCAGCCCACCGCGCACAGGAAGCCGAACCACGCCGACGGATCGAAGCGCGCGCCGCCGCCGATCAGCACGACGCAGCCCGCGAAGCCCAGCGCCACGCCGCCCAGCCGCCGCGCGCCGAGCGGCAGGCCCAGGATGGGCGCGGCGAGCAGCACGATCAGCAGCGGCCAGAGGTAGTTCAACAGATTGGCCTCGACCGGTGGTGCGAAGGCCAGCGCGGCGAAGTAGAGCGCGTGATAGCCGAACAACCCGCCCACCCCGTGCAGCCATGCCACCGGCCCGACGCGCAGCGCACCGATCCGCCCACGCGCCGCCACCAGGGCCAGCGACAGGGCGGCGGCCACCGCAAAGGACAGCGCCGTTACCTGGAGCGGCGGCAGGCCGGCAGCGAGGCGCGTCAGCAGCCCCAGGAAGGCCCAGAGCGCCAGCGCGCCCACGCCCAGCAGCGTGGCGCTCATGCCGTGGGCAGCGCCTTGTAGGGCAGGGGCGCGAAGCGGGTCGGGAAGCGGCGCGCCTCGCCCCAGACGCCCTCGGTCACGTAGGGATCCTCGGCCCAGAAGGCGTCCGCCTCCTCCACCGTCGGGTGGCGGGTGACGGTGATGGAGCCGACCATCTGGCCCTTGGCGTCGAGCAGCGCGCCGCCCAGCGCCAGCGTGCCGTCGGCGGCGAATTGCCGCACGCGCTCCAGATGCGGGCCGCGCGCGTGGGCGCGGCGTTCCGTGCCCCCGGGCTGGTCCTCCACGATGCTGACGACATGGGTGAAGGAGGAGGGCATCGGCCCGTTCGGCAAAGGCTGATACGGCAAGGGGGCGATGCGGAAGGGACGCATCTGGTAGGAGAGCCACACGCCCTCGCGCGCGAAGGGTTCTTCAAGAAGGTATTGGCGCGCCTCCACCTCATCCGCGTCGCCGAGGATCATCACGGAGCCGAGGGCGCGGCCGTCCGGCTCAAAGAGCGGCACGGCGAGGTTGAGGCGCCCCTCCTCCACCCAGCGCGTGATGACGGAAAGATGGCGGTCGCGCACAGCGGCGCGGCGCGCGGGCGCCTCCGCATCGGTGCCGTCCCAGCCCAGGATGACGTGGCCCATGTTTTCTTTCCTCAGGCGCCGGGCGCCGCCTCCGGCGGCTTGGCTTTCGCGCCGCCTGGGTTGCGCCTGTTTCGATGGTGCTCTGGGCGCGCCGGCCGCAGTCGCGGCCGGATACTCCGTCCGGTTGCCCCTCCTGTGAAGAGGTCGCACCCGCTGGCGAACAGGAGGCGCTGCCAACCCACCGCCCCCCGGTCGGCGCGCGGGCTTTGCCCGCGCAACGGAGCGAAGCTCACAGGATCACCGCCAATCCGGGGCCCTCGCGAAAATGCGAAGCGTTTTCGTGGGGAAGCGCTTAGCGCCGCAGCTCCATCCGGATTGGTCCCTCGCGCTCGCCATTGGCGAACTGGTCCACCATGGCATTGCCGGTGCGGCCTAATGTCTCGGCAGGGCCGGTCCAGACGATGCGGCCCTTGTGGATCATCGCCGCCTCGTCGCCGATGCGGCGCGCGCTCGCCATGTCATGCGTGATGGACAGAGCGGTGGCGCCGAGGCGCTTCACGCAATCCACGATCAGCCCGTCGATCACCGCGCCCATGATGGGATCGAGTCCGGTGGTCGGCTCGTCGAAGAAGATGATGTCGGGGCGCGCGGCGATGGCGCGGGCCAGGGCCACGCGCTTCTGCATCCCGCCCGAAAGCTCCGCCGGGGAAAGCTCGCCGACGGTGGCAGCGAGGCCCACCTGCGCCAGCGCCTCGGCCGCCACGTCGCGTGCCTGGGCGCGGGAGACGCGCTTCTGCGCCAGCAGCTTGAAGCAGACATTCTCCCAGACCGGCAGGCTGTCGAAGAGCGCGCCGTTCTGGAACAGCATCCCTGTGCGGTCGAGGATGGCAGCGCGGTCGGCGCGCGACAGCTTCGCCACGTCCTGCCCGTCGATCTCGATCACGCCCTCATCGGGGGTGATGATGCCGAGGATGCATTTCACCGTCACCGACTTGCCGGAGCCTGAGCCGCCGAGCACCACCATGGAGCGGCCGGTCGCGACGTCCAGGTCTACCCCGTCGAGCACCTGCTTCGCGCCAAAGGCCTTGCGCAGACCGCGCAGCCTGATCCGGGGCGATCCGCTCACGAGAAGAACGCCGCCGTCAGCAGGTAGTCCAAGGCGAGGATGAGGATGGAAGCCGAGACCACGGCGCGCGTTGTCGCCTGCCCCACGCCCTGCGCCCCCCCGCGCGAGGCATAGCCGCACCAGCACCCCATCAGCGCGATGACGAAGCCGAACACCGCCGCCTTCACCAAGCCGGAGATGACATCCATCGGCTGCAGGATGTCCCAGGCATTATCGAGGAAGGTCTGCGGCACGAAGCCGAGCTTGAGCACGCCGACCAGGAACCCGCCCATCACACCGAGGATGTCCGCCACCAGCACCAGCAGCGGCAGGGCGAGCGTCCCAGCCAGCAGTCGCGGCGCGACCAGGTATTTCATCGGGTCGGTGGAGAGCGTGGTCAGCGCGTCGATCTGGTCGGTGACGCGCATCGTGCCGATCTCGGCGGCCATGGCGGCGCCGATGCGCCCGGCCACCATCAGCCCGGCCAGCACGGGTCCCAGCTCGCGCGTCACGCTCAGCACCACGACGGAGGCGATGGCGCTTTCCGCATTGAACCGGGCGAAGCCGACATAGGATTGCAGCGCCAGCACCATGCCGGTGAAGAGCGCGGTGAGCGCGACCACGGGCAGGGAGAAATACGCGATCTCCGCGAAATGGCGCACGAACTGGCGCAGGAAGAAGGGCGGCCGCAGCAGGTGCGACAGCGCCTCGGCAGCGAAGAGCGACACTTGGCCAAGGGCACGCAAGAGGCCCAGCACGGTGCGCCCGAGCAGGGCAACGAGATTCAGCGCGGCGGTCATGCGCCCACATAGCCCCGCTGGAAGCGGCGGCCCAGCCGGGTCAGGATTTCGTAGCCGATCGTGCCGGCGGCGGCGGCGACCGCATCCGCGTCCTGTTCCGGCCCGATCACCTCCAGCCAGTCGCCCGGGCGAGCCTTGGGGATGGCGGAGACGTCGAAGGTCATCAGGTCCATGGAGACGCGGCCGACGAGCGGCGCCTCCTTCCCATGCAGGAAGCCCCTGCCGCGCCCGTCCCAGGCGCGCGGGATGCCATCCGCATAGCCGCCCGCCACGGTGGCGATGCGCGAAGGCGCCGTGGCGCGCCAGGCGGCGCCATAGCCCACCGTCTCGCCGGGCCCGACCTCGCGGATCTGCAAGATAGGTAGGGCGAGGCGGATCACCGGCTCCATCGGGTTGGGCCACCCCGGCCTGGGGTTGATTCCGTAAAGCGCGGCGCCAGGGCGCGCGAGGTCGCTGCCGAAGCGCGGGCCCAGGAAGATGCCCGAAGAATTGGCGAAGGAGCGCGGGATGGGCGGCAGCCGGGCGCAGGCCGCCTCGAAACGTTCCGCCTGCCGCGCATTCAGCGGATGGTCCGGCTCCTCCGCCACGGTGAGGTGGGTCATGAGGTAGCGCAGCCGCACGCGGTCGAGGCGATGCGGCTCGGCTGCCAGCATTTCCATTTCGGTGGGGGACAGGCCGAGGCGGCTCATGCCCGTGTCCAGGTGCAGGACCGCCTCGCCCTCGTGCGCGGCGATGTCGTCCAGGCTGTTCAGCACAGGGATGACGCCCGGATGGCGCTCGCGCCGCGTGCCGGCGAAACCGTCCAGCACGGCGATCATCGGCCCATCGCCCAGGGCTTCGCGCAGCGCGTCGCCCTCCCCGGGCGTGGCAACGAAGAAATGGCGGCAGCCCGCCGCTTGCAGGGCGGGGGCGACGCGGGCCGCGCCCAGCCCGTAGGCATCGGCCTTCACCACCGCCGCCACCGCCCCGCCGCCATGGACCCCGCACAGGATGCGCCAGTTGCGCGCGACCGCGCCGAGGTCGATGGTCAGCTTGCCGGTGGACATGTCACTCCGCGTATTCGGGAGCGTGATGCGTGTCCAGGTCGCCGAACCGGGTGAACTCCGCCTCGAAGAAGAGGGGGATGGTGCCGGTGGGGCCGTGACGCTGCTTGGCGATGATCAGGTCGGCCTTGTTATGCGCGCGTTCCATGTCCTGCTGCCAGCGTTCCATCGCCTCGTGGAACTTGCCGTCATCGGTGAAGTTGGTGATCTTCGGCTCTCGCGCCTTCAGGTAGTATTCGTCGCGATACACGAACATCACGCAGTCCGCGTCCTGCTCGATCGATCCGGATTCACGAAGGTCGGAAAGCTGCGGCCGCTTGTCCTCGCGCTGCTCCACCGCGCGCGACAGCTGGGACAGCGCCATGACGGGAATGTGCAGCTCCTTTGCGATGGCCTTCAGCCCCTGCGTGATCATGCTGATCTCCAGCACGCGGGATTCCGGCCGCGTGCCGACGGCAGGGCGCATGAGCTGGAGGTAGTCCACCACGATGAACTTCAGGCCGCGCGTGCGCTGGATGCGGCGGCAGCGCGTGCGCAGCGCCGACAGGGTGATAGCCGGCGTGTCGTCGATCAGGATAGGCAGGCGCGACAGCTCGCGAGACACGGCGACGAAATTGTCGAACTCGCGTTGGCTGATCTCGCCGCGGCGGATGCGGTCGCCCTGGATGCGGCTGCTTTCGGACAGGAGGCGGTTGGCCAGCTGGTCCGCGCTCATTTCCAGCGAGAAGATGGCGACGGCCGGCGGGACGGCGTTCGGGCCTTTCTGCTCCTCCGTGTCGCGGAGGAGGAACTGCGCCGCGCCGAAGGCGACCTTGGTGGCGAGCGCCGTCTTGCCCATGCCGGGACGCCCCGCGAGGATCAGCAGGTCGCTGTCGTGCAGCCCGCCCATCTTGGCGTCGAGGTCGCGCAGCCCGGAGGGCAGGCCGGACACGCCGCCGCCGCGCTCCAGCGCCGCCGCCGCCACCTCCACCGCGCGGGTCAGCGCCTTCTCGAAGGAAATCGCGCCGCCTTCGCTCGCCTTTTCCGTGGCGAGGTTGAACAGCGCCTGTTCCGCCGCCTCGATCTGGTCCTTGCCTTCGAGTTCCGGCTCGGCGCCGAAGGCGCGGTTCACCACCGTTTCGCCCAGGTCGATGAGCTGGCGGCGCAGCCAGTGGTCGTGGATCAGCTTGCCGTATTCACCGGCATTGACGATGCCGACCATGGCGGTGAGGAGCTGCGACAGGTAGGCAGGGCCACCGACTTCGGCCAAGTCGCCCGTGTGCTCGAATTCGTGGCGCAGCGTCACCGCGTCGGCCAGCTGGCCGTTCTCCACCCGGCGGCGGATGGCCGTGTAGATGCGGCCATGGATGGCGTCAGCGAAATGCTCCGCCTCCAGGAACTCGCTCACCCGCTCATAGGCCTTGTTGTTGGCGAGCAGCGCGCCGAGCAGCGCCTGCTCGGCCTGGAGATTGGCCGGGGGAAGGCGGGTGCCGAGGCCGAGAAGGCCGCGATCCTCGTCCATGGAAGGCGGGTGAATGGTGTTCATGAGCCTGCCACCCTAGCGCGGCGGGGGTGCCGAAGTCACCGACCGTGCCCTGTGGAACACGGGGATGAACCCCGTCGTGTCCCCTGCGCCACGCCCCTCAGCGTAGCCGCGCGGCGAGGGGCAGGGCCAGGACGCAGAGCCCGGCCATGGCCCAGAAGGCGAGGCCGCCGAACCCCGCATAGAGCCAGCCCCCCGCGAAGGTGAGGCTCCCCATGGCCGCGCCCACCGCGGCCACGTGCAGGGTCTGGGCCCGCGCGGCGAGGGGGGCAGGAAGCTCCAGCAACGCCCGCATGGTGGCGAGGTGCATGGCCCCGAAGGTGAGGCCGTGCAGCGCCTGGAGCGGCAGCAAGGTCCAGAAATCCACGACCACCGCCGTCGCGCCCCAGCGGACCACCCCCGCCCCTGCCGCCAGCAGGGCGAGGCCGCGCTTGCCCAAAGCGGCCGTCAGCGCACCGCCCTTCAGGAACAGGACGATCTCCGCCACCACCCCCGTGGCCCAGAGCAGCCCGACCTGCCCCGGCGACAGGCCGGAAGCCTGCCAATGGATGGCCGAGAAGCCGTAGAGCACGGCGTGCGACCCCTGCACAGCGGCGGAAAGCGGCAGGAGGCGGCGGAACCCCGCCTCACGCCAAGGCGCCCAGAGCGGGCCGGACGGCGCCTCGCCGGGCGGGCGCGATGGCGGGCGTGGCAGGCGTGGCGCCACCAGCGCAGTGGCGAACATTCCGCCGGCGAGCAGAAAGGCGGCGGCGCGCGGCCCGGTGGCATCGGCCAGGAACCCGGCCAGCACCGCGCCGGCAATGAAGGAGACGGAACCCGCCGCCCGCACCCGCGCATAGTCGAAGCCGCCGGCGCGCAGGGCCAGCGCGTCGGTCAGCGGCATCACCGGCGCGGCGGCGGCGGCATGGAGAAGCTGCACCGCCAGCAGCAGCGCGAAGCCTGCCAGCAGCCCGAAGCCCAAAGCGGCCAGCCCCGCCACCAGCGCGGCGACGAGGAGGACGCGCCGCGCATCCCCGTTCCGGTCGGCCCATTGGCCGAGCAGCGGCGCGGAAAGCAGCCGGATGATGGAGCCCGCGGCCAGCACCGTCCCCACCTCGCCAGCGGAAAGCCCGCCCGCCGCCAGGATGGCCGGAAGGAAGGGCAGGGCGGCGCCGAACCCAAGGAACTGCGCGGCGAAGGCGAGGGCGAAGGGGCGGGCCTGGCTCACGTTTCACACGGGTGGGAAGATTGCATTGCGCGGGGATGGGTGCATAACCACCCGGCTTCTCTTCCGGATCAAGCATGTTCGACGCGCGCGTGAAAGCCATCCTCGGCCCCACCAACACCGGCAAGACTCACCTGGCGCTGGAGCGGATGCTGGCGCATTCCTCCGGCATCATCGGCTTCCCGCTGCGCCTGCTGGCGCGGGAAAACTACGACCGCATGGTGGCGCAGAAGGGCGAGAAGAACGTCGCCCTCATCACCGGCGAGGAGAAGATCGTCCCGCCCGAGGCCAAGTGGTTCGCCTGCACGGTGGAGGCCATGCCGCTCGACCGCCGCGTCGAGTTCCTGGCGGTGGACGAGATCCAGCTCTGCGCCGACCCGGATCGCGGCCATATCTTCACCGATCGGCTGCTGCACGCGCGCGGCCTGGTCGAGACGATGTTCATGGGTGCCGAGACGATCCGCCCGCTGCTGCAGCGCCTCGTGCCGCAGGTGGAGGTCGAGACACGGCCGCGCCTGTCCCAGCTGACCTATGCCGGTCCGGCCAAGCTGACGCGCCTGCCGGCGCGCTCCGCCGTCGTCGCCTTCAGCGCGGGCGAGGTCTACGCAATTGCGGAGGCGATCCGCCGCCGGCGCGGCGGCTGCGCCGTGGTGATGGGGCGGCTCTCCCCGCGCACGCGCAATGCCCAGGTGAAGATGTACCAGGACCGCGAGGTGGATTTCCTGGTCGCCACCGACGCGATCGGCATGGGGCTCAACATGGACGTGGACCATGTGGCCTTCGCCTCGCTCACCAAGTTCGACGGCAACCGCCCGCGCCCGCTGACGGCGCAGGAAGCGGCACAGATCGCCGGCCGCGCCGGGCGCGGCATGCGCGACGGCACCTTCGGCACCACGGCCGAGTGCCCACCCTTGCCGGACGAGATGGTGAACAAGGTCGAGAACCACCATTTCGAGCCGCTCCAGGCGCTGGTCTGGCGCAACAGCGACCTCGACTTCTCGTCGGTGGATGCGCTGCTGGACAGCCTCGCCGCGCCGCCGCCGCAGCCCGGGCTGACCAAGGGCAATGACGCGACGGACCACATCGTCCTCGCCGCCCTGGCGCGCGAGCCCGCGATCCGCGAGCGCGCGAACTCCCGCGCCCGCGTCGCGCTGCTGTGGGAGGCGTGCCAGGTGCCCGACTTCCGCAAGCTGGCGGATGACAGCCACACGCGGCTCTGCGCCCGCATCTTCGAGGAGCTGTGCGACAACCGCACCCTGCCGGAGGACTGGATCCGCGGCCAGATCGCCGGCTGCCACAACGTCGAGGGCGACCTGGACACGCTGATGGCGCGTCTCGCCCATATCCGTTCCTGGGCCTACATCGCCGCGCGCGCGGATTGGGTGAAGGACGCGCCCGCGCTGCAGGACGCCGCCCGCGCCGCCGAGGACGCGGTGAGCGACGCGCTGCATGAGCGGCTGACGGCGCGCTTCGTGGACCGTCGCGCCGCGCACCTGATCCGCCGCCTGGACGACACGCAGGACGAGCTGCTTTCCGCCGTCACCCGCTCCGGCGAGGTGGTGGTGGAAGGCCACAATGTCGGCAAGGTGGAAGGCTTCCAGTTCTCCCCCGATGCGGGCGAGGGCGGCGAGGAGGAGCGCAAGCTGGTGCTGCGCGCCGCGCGCCGGGCGCTCGCGATGGAGATGCCGCGCCGCGTCGCCGCGCTGGAGGTGGCGAAGCCCGAGGCCTTCGCGCTGAGCCCCGAGCACCGCATCCTGTGGGACGGCGCCGAGGTGGCGCGGCTCAAGATGGGCCCCGAGCCGGGCAAGCCGGTGATCGAGGTGCGCGACAGCGAGTTCCTCGACAGCGCACAGAAGGAGCGCATCCGCCAGAAGCTCGTCGCCTTCATCGAGGGGGCGCTGGGCAAGGACCTCGCCGCCGTGGCGCAGGTGGAGGCCAAGGCGGCCGAGGACAACACGCTGCGCGGCCCCGCCTACCAGCTGCGCGAGACGCTGGGGCTGAAGCCCGGCGACACGCGCCACCAGATCAACAACGAGCTGAAGGCCAAGCTGAAGGGCATCGGCATCCGCGCCGGCCGCTTCGCCCTCTACGTGCCCGAGGTGCTGAAGCCGCGCCCGATGGGGATGCGCGCGCAGCTCTGGGCGCTGAGCCACGACATCCCGACGCCGCCTTTGCCGGCGCCGGGTCTCGTCTCCATTCCCGCCGACGGGGTGCTGGCCCTGTCCTGGCCCGAGGGCTTTGCCGAGATCATCGGCTGGGTGAAGGCCGGGCCGATCTACGTGCGCCTCGATGTGGCGGAGCGCGTGGCGGGCGAGCTGGGCTACCTGACCCGCAAGGCGCCCGCGCCCCTGCCGCCCGAGACGCTGGGCAAGTTCGGCATCCGCGGCGATCTGCTGGGCGACGTGCTGGCGGGGCTCGGCTTCCGGCTGATCACGCCGGCCCCACTGCCGGAAGGTGTGGAGGGGCCGCTGCCGCCGGTGATGGTGGCCTGGGCCCGTCCCGAGCGCGCGCCGCGCCACGGGCAGCGCCCGCCCCGCCGCGAGGAGAATCGCCGCCCGCCGCGCCGCGACGAACGCCGCGCCCCGGCAGCGGAAGGCGCCACCCCCGCCGAGGGCGCCGCCCCAGCCGAAGCGGGCGATGCGCCGCGCGAAGCGCGTGGTCCCCGGCCCGATCGCGGGCCGCGCCGCGACCGCCCCTTCGCCGGCAAGGGTGGCCCGCGCCGCGAGGAACGTGGCGACCGTCCGCAGGGCGAAGGGCCGCGTGGTGAGGGCGCCCAGGGCAACGGCCCACGCAAGGAGGGGCGCCGCGACGATCGCCCCCGGCGGGACGACCGGCCGCGCCGTGACCGCGATGACCGCTTCGGCAAGGGCGGGCCCGAGACGCGTACCTTCCACGAGGACCGTCCGACCACCACGGCCGAGGACAGCCCCTTCGCGGCGCTGCTGAAGCTGAAGCTGAAGTGAGCTAGGGCGGGGCGCGCAGGCGGCGGAGGCGGAGCGCGGCAAAGCGCTCCTCGCTCGCCTCCAGCGCCCAGCCGCAAGCTTCGAGGAAGCGGATGGGGCGCGACTCCCCGGCGGGGGCGAAGCCCAGCACCCAGGCGCCGCGCGCCGCCTCCGGCCCGGGGCAGGGCCCTTCCGTGTCCAGGATGGCGGCACCTGGGATGCGGGCGATGACCCTCCGCGCCAGCCGGTCCCCGGGCGGGACCACCGCCCAGGCCGGGCGGGACGCGGCCAGCCTTTCGCCGCCATAAAGGACGGGCGCCAGAAGCTCGAAAGTGCCGGCGATCACCAGGCGCTCGCCCGGGGCGATGCGCGGCTCGATCGCGACGATGGCGCGGCCCCAGGGCTGCCAGCGCCGGCCATGCGCCGCATCCTCGCGGTAATGGGTGAGAAGCCCGCCCAGGGTCAGCAGGGCAAGCGGCAGGAGAAGCAGCGCGCCGAGGCGCGGCGCGGTGGCGGCATAGCCGTAGAGCGGCAGGGCGAAGACCAGCAGCACCAGCGCCGTGCGGTCCAGCAGCACGGGGCGGAACAGGCTCGCCGCCACCATGAGCCCTACGCCGGCGGCGAGCGCCAGCAGCAGCGCGCCTGCCCTTCCGTCGCGCCGTCGCCAAGCCAGGCAGGCGGCCACTCCCAGCGGCAACAGCGCGGCGCAGGTGGCGGTGGCCACCCAGCCCGCTTCCAGCACCGGGGCGGCGAGGGCATGGGTGAGCGAGGCCCAGGCCCAGAACGCCGTCAGCGGCGGGATCCAGGTCAGCGCCACGGTGGGTTGGCGCGACAATTCCAGCATGATGCCCAGCCACGGCAGGCAGAGCAGCAGCGCCACCAGCCCCGCGATTGCCAGCGTCCCCAGCTTCGCCCAGGCCCGGCGCGGCAGGATTCGCGCCAGCGCATAGGAGCCCAGCCCAAGGACCGCGAAGGCGGAGGTGGCATGGAGGTACAGCATCACCGCCCAGAGCGGCCCCTGCGCCAGCAGCAGCGCGAGGCCCCGCCGCCCCGGCGTCTCCAGCCCTGCCTCCAGGGAGGCGAGGGCGATTGCGGCCAGGAGGAACAGCGTGGCGTAGTTGCGCGCCTCCTGCGACTGCATGACGTGCTGCCCCGCCACGGCGAGGAGCAGCCCGGCCACCAGCGCCGCGCGTGGCCCGAAGGCGCGGCGCGTGAACAGGAAGACCGGCAGCACCGCAGCCGCGCCGGCCAATGCGGAGGGCAGGCGCAGCCCCCACTCGCCCTCGCCCAGCAGCGGGCGCAGCACCTTGAGCAGGGCGTAATAGCCGGGCGGGTTGGGCTCCAGCCGGGCGATCGGGCCGAAGAGTTCCTCCCAGGACAGGCGGATGAAGAAGACCGTCGCGATCTCGTCCATCCAGAAATACCCGGTGCCCAGCTGAAAGAGCCGGAGGGCGAGGGCGAGGAGGAGCAGGAGGGGCAGCACCAGGCGTGGCCCGTCGGCTTCGGCTGGCGGCGGAGTCATGCGGCGTCTTCCCGGTCCTGCGCGCGAAGCTGGACGGAGCCGCGCATCAGCGGGACAATAGGGGCGCATGGTCCCTGGGCAAGAAGGGGGCGCATCCCCCCTGGGGAGCGGCGCCGCGTGACGGAAGTCCCGGAGGATTTCCTGCGCCTCGACGCCTGGCTCTGGCATGCGCGCGTCGCCAAGACCAAGGGGGCCTGCGCCCGGCTGATCGAGGCGGGCGGGTTCCGGCTGAACCGCCAGCCCGTCACCAAGGCGCATGCGCGTGTGCGGGTGGGCGACGTGCTGACCTTCGCGCTGGGCGAGAGGGTGCGGGTGTGGCGCGTGCTGGATCTCGGCGAGAGGCGCGGCCCCGCTTCCGAGGCGCGCACGCTGTATGAGGAGATCGCGGAGGGGCAGGGTTAAGAGGGGCCCAGATTGTTCGCGTTCTCATGTGCGCGTCCGCCAGCTTGCGCCGTCACGCTTGGCTGTTTCACGGCGTCGACCGGGTTGCGCACCACGAAGCAAGAATAAAGGATCGCCAAGTCGCTGGCGTCGCGCGTATCGAAGGGCGGGGCAGGGCGAAGCTGCTGCAGATCCTTCAGGCTGCGTGGATCTGGCTCACCTTCTGCGGTGACAATCTCCCATCCGGTGCGCCGGAACATCTCAATGTAATCGGAGTGCCTCAGGCGATTCGTGTAGCCGTATCTGTTGAGCGTCGCGAAGCGCTCAATGAGACCGCCCTTCGGCCAAGTCAGGAACTGCACAGGGCTGCGCGCGTGGTGCAGGTGCTGCCAATGGTCGCTGTTGTCCACGACGTGGCACATGACGCCGCCCGGACGGACAACCTTGCGGAATGCGGCGAGGCATTCCTCCAGCTCCGCGGGCGGCACATGCTCGAAGACACAGCGCGAGATCAGCATATCCACCGGGCTCAGGTTGTCTGCCTGGGGGTCCCAGGGTGCGCGATACTCGGGCTGGAAAGGCCTCTCCAGCGCGGCCATTGCGGCCTCCTCCGTCATGCCGAGTTCCTTGGCGATCTCGGGCAGGCGGCGCCGGATGGATCGCTTCGCGATTTCCACCGTCGCGTCGTCCATCAGCTTTTCGGTGTCTGTCAGGACGATCCGGCGATACCCCGCCATGTGGAAAAGGAGGGGAATCACCGGCAGCCACCCCGTGCCCATTTCGAGCAACGACGAGGTGGGGAATCTTACTCCAGGACGGGAAAGGAGAGAGAGCTGACGCAGGCCATCGGCGATAGCGAAGCGGGTGCTGGGGCTTTCATCGGTCGGGGGGCGGAGCAGGCGTTTGGCGCGGCGAAGCGCTGCGCCAAACGGGACATGGGAGTAGATCGTGCCCCGAAGAATGCGAAGGCGCCAATGCATGATATGGCATACCTCTTTGTGAAGCTTCCGGCGCGCGAACTCTCGCAGCATGAAATTGCACAAATCAATCCCTTATCGAGAAGGATTTGCCTTCAAGCGCTCCGCCTGCACGAGTCTTGCCCCAAGGCGGTGACCTGGGCGCCAGGAGCCCCGGTTGAGTCCTTGGTTTCTTTGGGCTGGGGACAGGATGAGATGCGCTTTCTATACGGGCTGGCTTGCATCCATGCCGCTGGACAGGCCCCGCGCGAGGGTCCAAATCACCGCCATCGCCGCCTGCCCGGAGTGCGCCCGTGACCTATGTCGTCACCGAGAACTGCATCAAGTGCAAGTACATGGACTGCGTGGAAGTGTGCCCTGTGGACTGCTTCTACGTGGGCGAGAACATGCTGGTCATCCATCCCGATGAGTGCATCGATTGCGGCGTGTGCGAGCCTGAGTGCCCGGCCGAGGCGATCCTTCCTGACAGCGACGACCGCGCCACCCCCTGGGCGGAGCTGAACCGCAACTACGCGCAGAGCTGGCCCAACATCACCCGCAAGGGCGAGCCGCCGCCCGATGCTGATGAATGGAAGGACAAGCCCGGCAAGCAGGCGCTGTTCAGCCCCGAACCAGGCAAGCCCTGAGGCAGGTGTCGCGCCGGGCGTGACCCGGGGCGGTTTTTGTGCTACCTTGGCCACATGGCGGGGCATGGTTCGACGCAACCGAACTGGCCCCCCAATTCGTTCGGCACCAAGGAGCAGAACGCCCCATGGCCACCGCCCGCAAGGCCCCGAGCAAGCCCGCCAAGGCCCCGCCCCCGCCACCCGCCCGGCGTCCCAAGCCGGCGGCGCGGGCTGCTTCGGCCAAGCCTGCCGCAAAGCCGGAGAAGCCCGCCAAGGAGAAGCTGCAGGCCCAGCAGCCCGCACCCGCCAAGGCCCCTCAGCAGGCCAAGGCCCCCAAGCCCCCGGCCCCGAAACCCGCGACGCCCCGCCCCGCCCCGCCCCGCCCTGCAGCGAAGACCGCCGCTCCCGCCACCAAGACCGCCCCGGCCAAGGCCGCTGCGCCGAAGCCCGCTCCTCCCGAACCCGTCACCCCGAAGCCCGCCCCGGCCCCGCCGAAAGCGGCTTCTGTCCAGTCCAAGGCAGTTTCCACACCCGTGACCCCTCCCAGGAAGACCGAGGCCCCTTCCCCCAAGCCCGTCCGCAAGGCCGAGGCCCCCAAGAAGCCCGACGCGCCGGAGGCCCCACCCGCCGAGGCTGCGCCGGCCGAGCCGCCGCCCGCGCCGCGCCCCACCATCATCGTCGCGGCGCCGACTGGCCCTGCGCGGCCCGGCATGGGCCGTCCAGGCGCTCCGCCCTCCTTTGCCGTGCGCAGCCCCGGCCGCCCCGGCTTCGCCGAGGGCCAGTCCGCCCCGCCGCGCCCGCCCGCCGCCAAGGTGGAGCTGAAGGCGGGTGACCATGTCGTCTATCCGACGCATGGCGTCGGCCAGGTGCAGGGCATCGAGACGATCGAGGCCGCGGGCCATGCGCTGCAGATGGTCGTCGTGACCTTCGAGGAGAACCGGATGACGCTGCGCGTCCCGGTCAACAAGATCCCGACCGCCGGGCTGCGCAAGCTGTTCACGCCCAAGGAGTTCGAGGCAGCGATCGACACGCTGAAGGGCAAGGCACGCATCAAGCGCACCATGTGGTCGCGCCGCGCGCAGGAATACGAGGCGAAGATCAACTCGGGCGACCCGATCCAGATCGCCGAGGTGGTGCGCGACCTCCAGCGCAATGCCGGCCAGCCCGACCAGTCCTTCAGCGAGCGGCAAATCTACGAGCAGGCGCTGGAGCGCCTGGCAGCGGAATACGCGGCGATCGAGAAGATCGACAAGGCCGAGGCCAGTGAGCGTCTGGTGGCCTTCGCCAAGTCGGTGTGATGGCACGCCCCACGATCGAAGACACCGTCACCGAGCTTGAGGAGGACCTGTCCTTCTTCGACGAGGAGGATGACCGCTACCGTTGGCTCATGGAGCTGGGGCGGGAGCTGGAACCCCTCGCGCGGGAAGAGATGGTGGACGCCAACCGCGTGACGGGCTGCCAGTCGCGCGTGTGGCTGGTCAGCTTCGTCGAGAACGGGCGGCTGCGCTTCCGTGCCGCCAGCGACGCCGCCTTCGTGCAAGGCGTGCTCGCCATGCTGCTGCGCATCTTCGACAACCGCCTCCCGGAGGAGATCCTGGAGGCCAATCCCGGCTTCCTCGGGCGGCTGGGGTTGAGCCTGTCGCGCCGCAATGGCGCCCATGCGGTGTTCAATCGCATGGCGGCGGCGGCACGGGCGGTCCAGGCGGCCGCCGGGTAGCCTCGCTCAGCGGCGCCGTGGTGCCGCGGTGGCGGCGGCAGCGGTGCCGCGCGGGATGTTGTTGGCCAGCCACTGCTCCAGGCGCTGGAAGGCCCGGCCCAGCGCGTCGCGCATCGCGGCGGCCTCGGCCGGGGGCTCCGCCGTGCCGGAGACGGGAGCCTCCGCCTCCACCACAGTCTGGGCCAGCACTTGGCGCCCGGAGACCGGGTTACTCCCATCGCGCAGCAGCAGCGCGCCCATCCCGGCCCTTGCCACCGGGCCGAATCGTTCCAGCCGCGTCAGCTCCACCTCCAGCACCAGCGGCGCAGCGAGGCGCGTGCCCGGCGTGGCCACGGCGGGAAACAAGCCGCTTTCGCGCAGCCATTCGCGCAGTGCCGCCTCCGCCAGCTCTGCCGGCGGGCCGATCCATTCGTCATAGGGCGCGACATCGAGCGAGTGGTCGGGGCGCAGCCGACGCAGGCCGCGCGAATCCAGCCCCGGCCCTGCGGCGACCGAGCGCAGCAGCAGCGCCTGTCCCCGGGACGGGCGCGGGCGCCCCTCGCGCTGCGGATCGAGGGCGTAGCGCCGCGTCTCGATATAGGGGCGGTCCGGCAGAACCGAGCAGCCCGGGAGGAGCAGGAGGAGGGAAAGGTGGCGTCGCTTCATCGTCTCCGATCCGGTGGCGGCGGCGCGCCCAGGAGTAGTTGGGAAGGTGAGCGCCGCAGCGCTTCGGTGGTTTCGCGCAGGTTGGAGGTGGCGGCGCGCAGGTCGCGCATGATGGGGGAGAGGTCGGCCTGCAGATCGCCGATCGTCGCGTTGGCGCGCCCTACCGTCTGCGGCAGGATCTGCGTGGTGCGGCGCAGATCGGTCATGGCACGGTTGAGCGTCGCCAGCGCCTCGCGCACGTCGCGGCTCTCGGTCAGGCCGCGCACCCCGGCGGCAGCGCCACGGATCTCGTCCACCGCGCCCGGCAGGTTGGCGCGCTCCGCCTGGCCGCGCAGCTCCGCGAGCAGGGCCGAGGCGTCGCGCAGCACTGCGGCGATGTCGCCCTCGTGCACGCGGCTGCGCAGGTCGCTGATGAGGCCGTTGATGTTGTCCAGGAGGCCGGTGATATCCACGTTCTCGAAGCGGCGCAGCAACGTCTCCGCCGCGGTCTGCACCTGGGCGGTGGTGGAGGGCTGGGCCGGAATCACCGGAAAGCGCGGATCCCACGGCACGGAGCCGGGCGGGAAGCGCTCGGGATCCACGTAGTCCAGCTCGATATAGACGACGCCGGTGATGCCCTGGGTGGCAAGGCGCGCGCGCAGCCCCTCATTCACCGCGTTGGGCAGGCTCGGGATGTCGCCGACGCGCGACAAATCCACAGCAAAGCGGACGAAGACCAGCTGGAAGGCGCTGGCGAAGGCGTCGCCGCGCGTGCGCCGATACTCGGCAGAGGCGAGGCCGATCTCCGTCACGCGCCCCACCTGCACGCCGCGATACCGCACGGGCGAGCCCGTCTCGAGGCCCTGCACGCTTTCGCGCGAATAGGTCTCGAAGACGCTGTCGCCGCTGCGCAGCCGGTCGCCGGTGAGGAACAGGACGATGCCCGTCAGCAGCGCCGCGCCCACGAGCACGAGCGCGCCGACCGAGGCCTGGATTCGCCGCGTGGATGGCATCTAGCGGGCCTCCCGATGGAAGAAGGCGCGCACCGTGGGATGCGTGGATTCCTCCTTCAGCCGCTTCGGGTCGCCTTCCGCGATCATGCCGCGCGCCTCCTTGTCCAGCATGATGCAGCGATCCCCGATGGCCAGGATGGATTGCAGCTCGTGCGTCACCACCACGAAGGTGGTCCCCGTCTCCCGCGCCAGCGAGAGGATGAGTTCGTCCAGCCCCGCCGAGGTGATGGGGTCGAGCCCCGCGCTCGGCTCGTCCAGGAACAGGATCTCGGGGTCGAGCGCCATGGCGCGGGCGATGCCGGCGCGCTTCACCATGCCGCCCGAGATCTCCGCCGGCAGGCGCGCGGTGGCGTCGCCCAGCCCGACGAGGCCGAGCTTGGAGCCGGCGACCAGGGCGCGCGCCTCCTCGGGCAGGGCGGTGTGCGCCTCGATGGGCAGCATCACGTTCTCCAGCAGGCTGAGCGAGCCCAGCAGCGCGCCCGATTGCCACATCACGCCGATGCGGCGCAGCAGGTCGCGCCGCGCCTGACCGGCGAGGCGTGCGATTTCCTCGTCCAGCACAGCGATGCGGCCCTCGCTGGGCGGCATCAGCCCGATCAGCAGCTTCAGCAGCGTGGACTTGCCGCAGCCCGAGCCGCCGAGAATGACGAAGACCTCGCCGCGCCGCACCTCGAAGGACACGTCCTGGAAGACCGTGTTGCCCCCGAAGCGCATGGCGACCTTCTCGGCCCGGATCACCGAATCCGCCATCACCAGCCCAGCCGGAAGAAGAGCACGGCGAAGACGCCATCCAGCACCACCAGCGACACGATGCCCCCCACCACCGCCATGGTCGCCGCATCGCCCACCGCGCGCGGCCCGCGCCCGGCCGAGAGGCCCGAGCGGCAGCCAATGTAGCCGATGGCGAGGCCGAACACCGCCGCCTTGCTCAGCCCGCCCACCACGTCGCCCAGGCTCAGCCATTGCTTCAACTGAATCGCGACCGCGACGGGCGGATAGCCCAGCGTCGCCATCACGATCCCCATGCCGACGATTCCGGTGACGGTCATCACCAGCGCCAGCACCGGCATCACCATCGCCGCCGCAACGACGCGCGGCAGCACCAGCCAGACGACCGGGTCGAGGCCCATGGTGCGGATCGCATCCACCTCCTCGTTCACCTTCATGGTGCCCAGCTCCGCCGCATAGGCCGAAGCAGTGCGCCCCGCCAGGACGATGGAGGCGAGCAGCGGCCCCAACTCGCGCGCCAGGGAGATGCCGACCAGCTGCGGGATGAAGATCTCCGCGCCGAACTGGCGCATCGGGATGGAGGACTGGAAGGCGAGGATCACGCCGATCAGCACGCCCAGCAGGATGCAGAGCGGAAAGGCGCGCGTGCCCGCTTCGTCCAGGTGGCGCACCACCTCGCGCCAGCGCAGGCGCCAGGGGCGCAGCGCCGTGGTGCTGCCGGCCAGCACCGTCTCGCCGAGGAAGCGCATCCTTTCGCGGAGCCCGCCGGCGCGGGCGACGAAAGGCGCGCCGATCTGCGCGAGCCAGGGCAGGGGCTTGCGC
This sequence comes from Sabulicella rubraurantiaca, assembly GCF_017355885.1. Classification (GTDB taxonomy): domain Bacteria; phylum Pseudomonadota; class Alphaproteobacteria; order Acetobacterales; family Acetobacteraceae; genus Roseococcus; species Roseococcus rubraurantiacus. Next base: position 89,024 of record NZ_JAFEUU010000006.1, on the reverse strand, counting down.
GGCGCGGGCGGCGTGACACGCTCCAGCCCCGTCCGGAAGCGGCGCAGGACGAGGCGTGGCGCCTCCGCCTCCGGCTCCCGCCATTCCGCGCCCTCACCCAGCCCGGCGAGCAGGGCGGCCCCGGCGGAGTCCATCGCCTCGACGCGGCGCGCATCCACGACGAAGCGTCCATGCGCCGCGCGATGCGCCGCCTGCCAGGTGGCGGCAGCGGCAGCAGCGTCGAGCCGGCCGGAGAAGCGCAGGACCGGGACGCCGTTCTCCGTGTCCGTCTCAAGCATTAGGAGCGCAAGGTGTGCAGCAGCACCGCGGTTGCGGCCGCGACGTTCAGGCTTTCCACCAGATCGGAACCCTGGAGGGTGACGTGCGCCCCACAGGCCTCCACCGTCCCGGGCAGCGGGCCGCTCTCCTCGTTGCCAAGCACGAGGGCGATGGGCTTGCTGCGGGGGATCGCCTCGGGCGGGACGCCGCCGCGCGCCACGGCGGCGACGGCGAGGAACTGGCCCGACAGGCGGCGCAGCGTGGTGGCGAGGTCCTCGACGCGGAACACGGCCAAGTGCTCCAGTGCGCCCTCGCTGGTGCGGAAGGCGGCGTCGGACAGGTCGGCCTGGCGGGCGTCGCCGGAGAGCAGCATGGCGCGGGCGCCGAAGAAGGCGGCGGTGCGAGCGATGGCGCCGAAATTATGCGGATTGCCGATGCCGTCGAGCACGGGCAGGACGCGGCCCGCGAAGAGCACGGGGGGCGGCGGCGTGGGCAGGGGCTCCGCCCGGCGCAGCGTGGCCAGGGCCATGATGCCGCCGTGGTGCTCCGTCCCGGCAAGGCGGGCGAGGCGGTCGGGCGAAACCTCGTCATAGGGGCGGCGGTGGCGCGCGAGGTAGCGGCAGAGCGGCCCGGCAACGGGGCGCCGCGCCTCCACGTAGTTCAGCGCCAGCACCTGCTCCGGCCGGCGCAGGAAAAGGGCGCGCACCGCGTTGACGCCGCAGATGCGCTGGAAGTCGCGCTGCGCCGCGCGGCGCTCGGCAGGGTGGCGTTCCTCATGCATGGGAGAGCAACGCGTCGGGGACGGGAATGCCGTCGCGCGCGGCGGCCTCGCGCAGCGCGTCGCGGCGGGACCCGGGCAGGCGCACCCCTTCGTCGCCCAGCATGGCGGCAACCAGCGCCTCCATCCGGTCCAGGAAGGCGTCGGTCCCAGCCAGGGCGCCGGGGTCCACGGCCAGCAGCGCGTGACCTAGGCGCGGCGGGTTGGGCGAGGGGGCGAAGAAGCTGTCCGCCTCGAAGCCGAAGGCGGCGCCGCCCAGGGCGACGCAGAGGATCTCCACCACCAGGGCCAGGGCCGCGCCCTTGGTGCCGCCCATCGCCAGCATGGCGCCATCCAGCGCCGCCTTGGGATCGGTGGTGGGACGGCCCGCGCTGTCCAGCGCCCAGCCCTCGGGGATCAGGCGGCCTTCCTTGGCGGCGACCATGATCTTGCCGCGCGCCACCTCCGACAAGGCGAGGTCCACCACGAGCGGCGCGGCCTCGCGGCGTGGGAAGGCGGCAGCGACCGGGTTGGTGCCGAGCAGCGGCCGCTTCCCGCCCGGGACCGGCATGGCATAGGGCGAGTTGGTGAAGGCCAGGGCCACCAGCCCCGCCTCCGCCAGGCGGCGCACCGGCAGGGCCATGGCGCCGGCATGGTGGCTGTTGGTCACGGCGACAAAGGACACGCCATGGGCGCGGGCGCGCGTCTCGGCCTGCCGCTCCGCCAGGTCCAGGGCGGGAAAGGCGAGGCCGTTCCCGGCATCCACCAGCGCCGCGCCGCCCTTTTCGCGGGCGACACGCGGCACTGCCGCCCCATCGGCGCGGCCTTCACGCAGGAAGCCGGCATATTGGGCGATGCGCGACAACCCGTGCCCACCCTGCCCCTCGGCCTCCGCCGCCACCAGGGCGGCGGCGGTGGAGCAGGCCATGGCGGGGCTGGCCCCCGCAGCCTCCAGGGCACGGGCGGCGAGGCGTTCGGCTTCGGCAAGGGGCAGGCGAACCATCCCGAAGCTTCAAGCGCGGATGCCGGCCCGCGTCCAGCGTCACGCGTCCACGCGAATCCCGGCCTCGCGCACGAGCCGCGACCAGCGCTGAACCTCTTCCGACAGGAAGGTCTTGGAACGGTCGCTGTCCCAGCCGAGCACGTCGAACCCACCCTCCTCGGCGCGGCGCTTGGTGTCCGGGTCACGGATCGCGGCCAGGGTGGCGCGCTCGATCTCCCGCAGGACCGGGCGCGGCACGGCGCTGTTGGTCAGCATGGCCGTCCAGTTGCTCATAGCGAGGCCGGGCGCGCCGGCTTCCGCGACATGCGGGATGTCGGGAACGAGGCGGTGGCGCTCCGCCCCGGTGATGGCGAGGCCGCGCAGCCGCCCCGACTGGATCTGCGCCAGGCATTCCGGGAGGTTGGACACCATGAAGTCGAGATTGCCGGCGACGAGGTCGGTGACGCCCGGCGCACCACCGCGATAGGGCACGTGGGTGATGTTGCTGCCCGCTTCGGCAACGCGGCGCACGAGCTCCAGCCCCAGATGCGGCGGCGAGCCATTGCCGGAGGAGCCGGCATTGGTCTGCCGCGTGCGGACATGCTGGAGGAAGTCGGGCAGGGTCCGCAGCGGGGAGTTGCTGTTCACCACGACGACCAGCGGCAGCGAGCCCAGCAGCGACACCGGGACGAAATCCTGCTCCAGCCGGTAGGGCGCGTTGGGGAAGAGCGACACGTTCACCGCGTGGGTGAGGGTGATGGCGAGCAGCGTGTGCCCGTCCGGCGGCGACTTGGCGGCGGCATCGGCCCCGATCAGGGCGTTGCCCCCGGCCCGGTTCTCCACCACCACTGGCTTGCCCCAGGCCTCGCCCAGGCGCTGCGCGACGAGGCGCGCCATGATGTCGGTGAGGCCAGCCGGAGTGAAGGGCACGATGTAGCGCACCGCGCGATCCGGAAAGGTGGATTGCGCCCGCGCGGCGGTTGCGGTCAGGCCCAGGGCAGGCAGGGCAAGGAGCGTTCGGCGATTTGCACGCATTGTCTTGTGGAATCCTCCGGAAGGAAACAGCGATTTCGCGTCGTTGATTGGAGCCGGTCTTGCCTGCTCTTGTCCAGCCTAGCGCCTCCTGGCCTGATGCAGGCAAGCAGGAAGGAAGCGCCCATGGATTTTCCCCTCCCCGAAACCACGCCAGAGGCTGTGGGGCTGGATGCATTACGGCTGGAGCGGATGTGCCAGCGCGTGGAGGCCGACATCGCGGAGGGGCGGCATCCCGGCGCGCAGCTGGCGGTGGCACGCCACGGCAAGATCGCGCTGTTCCGCAACTTCGGCGAGGCCGCGAAGGGCCGCGCTGCGACGCCCGAGACCCTGTGGCTGCTCTATTCCAACACCAAGGTGGTGACGGCCGCAGGACTCTGGGCGCTGGCAGAGGAGGGGATGATCTCCCTCACCGACCCTGTCGCGCGGTACCTGCCGGGCTTCGAGGCCGAGGGCAAGGGCGGCATCACCTTTCTCCAGTTGCTGACGCACCAAGCGGGCTTCCCCTCCGCCGTTATCCCCGAGGAATGCTGGGAAGATCCCGAGGCGCTGCGCCGCACCGTCTGCGCCTTTCCTCTGGAGTGGGAGCCGGGGTCACGCGTGCGCTACCATCCCGCTTCGGCGCATTGGGTCGCAGCGGCGGTGATCCGTGCCGTCACGGGGGAGGACCATCGCGACTTCCTGCGACGCCGCCTCATCGCGCCGCTGGGGCTGGAGCGGGAGTTATTCGTTGGCCTGCCGGATCGCGAACAGGGCCGCGCCGCGGACATGCACGATCCGGACGGGTCGCCGCGCCAACCCGAATGTGGCGCGGCGCATCGCAAGGCGGGGGTCCCCGGCGGCGGCGGCTATGGCACGGCGCGGGCCATGGCCGCCTTCTACCAGTGCCTGCTGGCGGGCGGTGCACCCATCCTGTCGCGCCGCGTGGTCCAGTATGCGCTCAAGAACCGCACGGGCGACCGGGTGGACGAATACAACGGCATCCCGATGCATCGCGGGCTTGGGCCGCATCTGCGCGGCACCACGGCCCATATCCGCGGCATCGGCACGCTGGCGCACCCAGACAGCTTCGGCCATGGCGGCGTCGGCTCGTCCTATTGCTGGGGCGATCCGGATTCTGGCGTGTCCTTCGCCTTCCTCTCCAACACCCGTGCGGACGAGGAATTCCACACTGCCCGCATGGAGCGGCTGAGCAACATGGTGCACGCCTCCATCAGGGAGTGAGGAGACGCACGATCCCGTCGAGCTGGTCGAGGTCGCGGTAGGAAAGCACGACCTGCCCACCCTTGCCGCCGTGGCGGATGCTGACCTTCAAGCCAAGCCGCGCGGAGATGTCGCGTTCCAGCCGGCGCGTCTCGGCATCCGGCTCGGCACGCGGCGCGCGCGGCGGAAGCTCCCGCGCCGCGGCCAGCGCCTCGGCCTGGCGCACGTTCAGGCCACGATCCACCACCGCCAGGGCCAGCGCCTCCGGATCGCGCGCCGTGAGCAGGGCGCGGGCATGGCCGGCGGTGATCGCACCGTCGCGCAGGAGGTCGCGCACGCGCTCCGGCAGGTTGAGCAGGCGCAGCGTGTTGGCGACATGCGGGCGGCTCTTGCCGACGATCTTCGCCAGGGCTTCCTGCGTCAGGCCGAATTGCTGCGTCAGGCGGCCGTAGCCTTCCGCCTCCTCCAGCGCGTTCAGATCCTGGCGTTGCAGGTTCTCGACCAAGCCCGCCGCCATCGCCTCGCGGTCGGAGAAGTCGCGCACCAGGGCCGGAACCTCGTGCAGCCCGGCACGCTGTGCCGCCCGCCAGCGCCGCTCGCCACCGATGATCTGGAAGCGCGACGGGTCTCCCTTGGAGGGGCGGACGAGGATGGGCTGGAGGACGCCATGCTCGCGCATGGAGGCGGCGAGTTCTTCCAGCGCCGCTTCATCCATCGCCTCGCGCGGCTGGAACGGCCCTGGCTCCATCGCCGAAACGGGCAGGTTGCGCAGCCCGGTGCCGGGCGTGGCGGCGACGGCGGAGGCGGCTTCTCCCAAGAGGGCCTGGAGGCCCTTGCCGAGACCGCGCGGCTTCTGGCTCATGCGGGCGCCCCCTGCTTGAGGCGCGACCGGTGGCGGCGCACCAGTTCCGTCGCCAGCTTGGCATAGGCTTCCGCGCCCGGAGAGCGTGGGTCGTAGAGCGTCACCGGCATGCCATGCGATGGCGCCTCGGAGACGCGGACATTGCGCGGGATCACCGTGTCGAAGACCTGCTCACCGAACACGCCGCGCACGTCGCCCGCCACGGCCTCGGAGAGGTTGTTGCGGCGATCGAACATGGTCAGCACGATCCCTTCCAGCCGCAGCGCAGCGTTGAAGCCGCGCCGCACGCGCTCCAGCGTCTGCACGATCTGCGACACGCCTTCCAGCGCGTAGAACTCGGTCTGGAGCGGAACAAGCACGGAATCAGCGGCGACCAGCGCGTTGAGGGTGAGAAGACCGAGCGAGGGCGGGCAATCAAGCAGCACCCACTCGACGCCGCGCAGCGCCTCTGTTCCGGAGGTGATCGCGCGGCGCAGCCGCGCCTCGCGCCCCTCCATGTCGGCCAGTTCCAGCTCAGCTCCCGCGAGGTCAGGATCGGCGGGGACGATCAAGAGGTTTGCGATGGCGGTGCGGCGCGTCACCTCGGCCAGCGGGCGGCCTTCCGTCAGCAGCGCGTGGCTGCCCGGCGCGCGATCCGAGCGCGGCAGGCCAAGCCCCGTGGAGGCATTGCCCTGCGGGTCGAGGTCGAGCAGCAGCACCTTGTGGCGCAGCGCAAGGGCAGCGGCGAGGTTCACCGCCGTGGTGGTCTTGCCCACGCCCCCCTTCTGGTTGGCGAGGGCGAGGATTCGGCAGGGTTTCGGGTCAGGCACCGGCAGGGCGGATCTCGCTGAGGCGGAGGAGGACGGAGTCGGGCGCGGCGCGGCTCGGGAACCGCTCCACGCGCATGAACCAGTGCCGCGCGGCCTCCGTCAACTCCGCATCGACATTGCGGCCCTTGGGGAAGACCGCAACGCCACCGGGCGCGAGGAGACGATGGGCGTAGTTCAGCAGCTCAGGGAGCGGCGCCAGGGCACGGGCGGCCACGGCGGCGAGCGGAGGCAGCTGGACAGCTTCAATCCGCGCGGGGTGAACCGTGACATGCGGAAGGTTGAGGCGCCGCGTCGCTTCCAGCAGGAAGGCTGCCTTGCGCCGATCCGACTCCACCAGATGTAATGGCGCTGCTCGCAGCAATGCGATGACGATGCCAGGCAGGCCGCCGCCTGAGCCCAGGTCGGCTGCCGGCCCTTCAGCCGGCAGCAGAGGCGGAAGCTGGAGGCAATCCTCGATATGGCGCGCGCGCAGGGCGGGAAGGTCACGTGGACTGACGAGGTTGATGCGCGGGTTCCATTCCCGGATTAGGGCCTCATAGGCTTCCAGCGCCTCCTCTGTTTCACGTGAAACGCCTTCAAGCCGTTTCACGTGAAACAGCCCCCTGTCGACGAAGGTGTACCGCCAGGGCGGCCAAGGCGGCCGGAGTGATGCCCGGGAGGCGGCCAGCCCTGCCCAGCGTGTCTGGCCGGGCACGGCTCAGCCGGTCCTGCATTTCGCGTGACAGTCCGGGCACCGAAGCAAAGTCGAGGCCCGTGGGAATCGACGTCCGCTCCTCCCTCGCCAGCCACTGCCGCTCCTGCTCCTGGCGCTCCAGGTAAGGGGCGTAGAGCGCCTCTGCCTCCAGCCAAGCGCGAACGCGGCCGTCCAGATCTCGAAGCCAGGGGAAGACGCGCTCCGCCGCATTGGGTTCCACCCCGGGCAGTGCCAGCACCTCCAGCGCGCTGCGGCGGCGCCCGTCCTGGTTCACCATAGCGCCAGCGGAAGCGAATTGCGCCGGGGTTGCCCCCTCATGCCGCGCCCGAGCCAGGGCCGCCGCACACGCTGCTGCAAACTGATGGTGTGCTGCGCGCCGTTCAGGGCCAATGCAGCCCCAGGCCTCGCCAAGGTGCGACAGGCGCATCGCCGCGTTGTCGGCGCGCAGCGCCAGACGGTGTTCCGCGCGTGCCGTCAGCATGCGGTAAGGCTCGCTCACGCCGTGCAGCGTCAGGTCATCTACCATCACGCCCGCATAGGCCTCTCCGCGCGAAAGGACGGCCGGGAGTTCCGCAGCCCCACCGGCGCGGTGCGCGGCATTCACACCCGCGAGCAGACCCTGCACCGCCGCCTCCTCATACCCCGTCGTGCCGTTGATTTGCCCGGCCAAGAACAGGCCGGCGAGGCTGCGGCACTCCAGCGACGGATACAGAGCGCGAGGGTCCACATGGTCGTACTCAATGGCGTAGCCGGGGCGCAGGATCACCGCGCGCTCCAGTCCCGCCATGCTCGCGATCATCGCGGCCTGCACTACTTCGGGCAGGCTGGTGGAGATGCCGTTGGGATAGACGGTCGGGTCTTCGAGACCCTCGGGCTCCAGGAAGATCTGGTGCCGTTCCTTCTCAGCGAAGCGCACCACCTTGTCCTCGACCGATGGGCAGTAGCGCGGGCCAACTCCCTCAATGCGCCCGCCATAGACGGCGGAAAGATGCAGGTGCTCGCGGATGATGGCGTGGGTGCGCGGGTTGGTATGGGTGATACCACACACGACCTGCGGGTTGCTGATGCGCTCCGTGAGGACGGACAGGGGCTCCGGCACCGCGTCGCCCTCCTGCCGCTCCAGCGCGGCCCAGTCGATTGTGCGCCCATCCAGCCGCGGCGGGGTCCCGGTCTTGAGGCGACCTAGCGGCAGCCCAAGCCGCTCCAGCGTCAGCGCGAGCCCGATCGAGGGCGCTTCATCCACGCGCCCCGCGGGAATGCGCTTCGTCCCGACATGGATCACGCCGCGCAGGAAGGTGCCAGTCGTGATGACGACGGCGCCACAGCGGATGCGCCGTCCCGAGGCCGTCGCCACCCCCTCGATGTGGCCATCGCGCAGGATCAGGTCCTCCGCCGCGTCGGCCTCGCAGACCAGCCCGTCCTGCGTCGCCAGCAACGCCTGGATGGCATCGCGGTACAGCGCGCGGTCCGCCTGAGCGCGCGGCCCGCGCACCGCTGGCCCCTTGGAACGGTTGAGCAGCTTGAAATGGATGCCGGCCGCATCGGCTGCGCGGCCCATCAGCCCATCCAGCGCATCCACCTCGCGCACCAGATGTCCCTTGCCGATGCCCCCAATCGCCGGATTGCAGGACATCTCGCCCAGCCGAGCGAGATCATGCGTCAGCAGCAGGGTCCGGGCGCCGCAGCGCGCGGCGGCAGCGGCGGCCTCGCAGCCCGCATGCCCCCCGCCAATCACCACCACGTCATACGCCGCATCGAACATGGCGCGGCGTCTAGCACATTCACTTGCCGATACAGAACTCGCCGAAGACTTGATCCAGCACCGCTTCCACGTCCATGCGGCCCGTGAGCCGCGACAGGGCACGCAGCGCAGCGCGCAGGGCTTCCGCGCGCAACTCAGGCAGAGGCGCAGTCTCCAGTTGGCCAAGCCAGGACACCGCCTCGCCGATCGCAGCGCGGTGGCGCGGGCGCGTCAGCCCCGCCATTTCGCTCATCCCTGCCAAGCGCACTGCCTCCCGCTCCAGCGCAGCACGCAGCAGGCCCAGCCCTTCGCCCGTGGCCGTGGAGACGGGTAAGGTGCCAGGAACGGCAGGCGGGCCGAGGTCGCTCTTGCTGCCCACCAGCAACGTTCCCTCATCGCGCAGAGCCAGCGTGGCGGCGTCCGGGGCGGCGTCGGCCGCGAAGACCAGCAGGCGAAGCGCGGCCCGCTCCGCCCGTGCGAGGGCACGGCGCACTCCCTCCGCCTCGATCTCGTCCGCCGCTTCGCGCAAGCCGGCCGTATCGGCCAAGGTAACGGGAACCCCGCCCAGCACCAGCCGCACTTCCACCACGTCGCGCGTAGTCCCAGCACGCGCGGAAACGATCGCGGCCTCGTGCCCCGCCAGCGCATTCAGGAGCGACGACTTGCCGGCATTGGGCGCGCCGAGGATGGCGATGGACAGACCCTCGCGCAGCCTTTCGTCCCGCGCAGAAGCAGCCAGGGAGGCCTCCAGCTCGTTCCGCAGCGCCTCTGCCTCTGCCCACACCTGGGCGTCCAGGTCGTGAGGCAGATCTTCGTCCTCGAACTCGATGAAGGCTTCCTGGCGCGCCAGCAGGCGCAGCAGCCGCGCGGTCCAGGCGGTTTCCCGCGCTGCCAATGCGCCCTCCGCCTGACGCAGTGCCTGGCGACGCTGTGCCTCCGTCTCGGCATGGACCAGATCCGCGATGCCCTCGGCCGCCGTCAGGTCGAGCTTTCCATGCAGGAAGGCGCGTCGCGTGAACTCCCCAGGCTCTGCCGGCCGGGCGCCGAGATCGGCGAGGGCGTCGGACACCGCCGCCACGACCGCCGGCCCGCCATGCAGGTGCAACTCGGCGGAATCCTCTCCGGTGAAGGAACCCGGCCCGGGGAACCAGAGCACCAGCGCCCGGTCCAGCACTTCTCCACCATGACGCAGCCGTCGCAGCGTCGCCACGCGGGGCGATGGCAGGCGTCCAGCCAGCGCCTCGAGCATCGCCGCGCTGCGCGTGCCGGAGATCCGCAGCACCGCCACCGCTGCCCTCCCCGCGCCGGAGGCTAGGGCGAAGACGGTGTCAGGCGACATGCTTCTCCGTCAGCATCAGACGCGGCACGCGTCCACCCTTCACCAGATGCGCCTCCAGCACCTCGTCCACCTCCTCGCGGGTGCGGACCTGATACCAGACACCTTCTGGGTAGATGACCATGGTGGGACCGAACTCGCAGCGATCCAGGCAGCCCGCTTGGTTCACCCGCACATCCTTCAGCCCCAGCTCCTTGGCTCGCGCCTTCATGTAGTCGCGCAAAGCTTCGCTGCCCTTCGCGGCGCAGCTTCCCCGCTTATGGCCATCGGGCCGGCGGTTGCAGCAGACGAAGACATGGGCGCGGAAGTAGGGGGGCGGGTCGGCGTGGTCCATGCCCCGATCTAAGCGGCGTGGCGCGTTCCGCCCAGCCCCGCCTCCGTGTTCCTCCGGCTTGACGCCCGATGAGCGTGGGTGCTGCATCCTTCCCCATGCCACAGCTCTCGCTCCATACCCCGCTTGGCGAGATCACGGTCACGGAGGAGGAGGGCGCCATCGTTGCGCTCGACTGGGGCCGTGGCCGCGACCAGGAGGCCACGCCCTTGCTGGAAGCGGCGCGCGAGCAGTTGCACGAATATTTCGACGGCGAGCGCACGAGCTTCCAGCTGCCCCTAGCGCCACATGGCACCGCCTTCCAGCGCCGCGTCTGGGCGGCCCTGTGCCGCATCCCGCCCGGCACCACCCGCTCCTATCTGGAGATCGCACGCGAGGTCGGCTCGGTCCCACGCGCGGTCGGCCAAGCCAATGGGCGCAACCCCATTCCCATCCTCATCCCCTGCCACCGCGTCATCGCCGCAGATGGCAGCGCGGGGGGCTATTCCGGGGAAGGTGGGTTGGATACCAAACGATTTCTCTTGGCCCTGGAGGCCCAATCCTTGTCCTTCACACGGGGAACCCCGGCATGATCCACGCGATCCGCATTCACGAATATGGCGGCCCCGAGCAGATGCAGTGGGACGAGGTGCCGCTCCCTCATCCCAAGCCGGGCGAGGCGCTGGTGCGCCACCACGCCGTTGGGCTGAACTACATTGACGTGTATTTCCGCACCGGCCTCTACAAGGCGCCCGCCCTGCCGGCGACAATCGGCATGGAAGCCGCGGGCGTGGTCGAGGCCGTGGGTGAGGGCGTCACAGAGGTCGCGGTCGGCGACCGCGTCGCCTATGCCACCGGCCCGATCGGCGCCTATGCGGAGGCGCGGACGCTGAAGGCGGACCGCCTCGTGAAGCTGCCCGACAATATCAGCTTCGAGCAGGCCGCGGCCCTCATGCTCCAGGGCATGACGGCGCAGTACCTGCTGCGCTCCACCTATCGGGTGAAGGCGGGCGAGACGATCCTGGTCCATGCGGCGGCGGGTGGCGTCGGCCTCATCATGTGCCAGTGGGCGAAGCATCTGGGCTGCACTGTGATCGGCACCGTTTCCACCGAAGCGAAGGCCGAACTGGCACGCGCCAATGGCGCCGACCACGTGGTGATGGCGGGCGAGGACCTGCCGGCAGCGGTGAAGCGCATCACCGGCGGCGCCATGCTGCCCGTGGTCTATGACAGCGTCGGGCGTGACACCTTCGTCCCGTCGCTCGACTGCCTCGCGCCCTTCGGCGTCATGGTGTCCTTCGGCAATGCCTCCGGTCCCGTGCCGCCGGTGGATATCGGCATCCTGGCTGCCAAGGGATCGCTCTTCCTCACCCGCCCGACGCTGGCCACCTACACGGCGAAGCGCGAGGATCTCGTCGCCTCGGCGCAGGATGTGTTCGACGTCGTGGGATCCGGCGCGGTGAAGATCGCCATCAACCAGCGCTACCCGCTGCGCGAGGCCGCCCAGTCCCATCGCGACCTGGAGGCGCGAAAGACCACCGGCTCGACCATCCTTCTGCCGTAAAATTTCCGGCTTCGGCCGAAGCGGCTATCTGGGGGAAAGATACCGGTAGCGGTGGCTTTCCCCGAAACCCATTCCGGTGTTGAGCGCGAGTGACGCGTGATTCGTCGCGCTCACCTGCAGGTAGCCATGGGTGCAGCCCTGCCGCAGCGCCCAGTCTGCCCCAGCCGCCACGATGCGCCGTGCCAAGCCCCGTCGCCTTGCCTCGGGACGCACCGCCAAGTCGAAGATTCCGCAGAGCGGCCCGTCCGCCACCACGAAGAGGCTGGCGGCGTCCTCCAGCAGCAGCCAGGCGCAGGGGACGGCCATCAGAGCCGCACCCTCGCGCTTCTCGCGCCGCCGCGCCTCGACCTGATGCTCCGCGGTCGCCAGCACCGCCATCCAGCGTTCTTCAGGCGTCGTCAGCACCTCCAACGCCGCCTCCTGTTGCGCGATCGGGGAAAGTGAGCCGTGCAGCACCAGCGATTCGTCATAGTCCCGCCACCCCGCAGCCCGCGCCGCTTCGCTCAGGCCGGGCGGGTCGAGCGGCGTGGAGCGCAGGCGCGGCCGGATACCGAGCGCATCGTAGAAGCGTCGCACCTCCTCCAGCATCACCAGCGGATCGGAAACATCCTCGGGCGCAAGGGCCATGGCAGCGTTGGCGCGACCTGTCCCGCCGTGGAAGGCGCGCAGGATCAACGGCCCCAGGAAGCGCTGGCGCGGCGCCGGGATGGCGTTCAGCGTGGCGCGCTCAATCGCCAGCACGCGGCCCAGGGGTGAGGCTTCGCGGATCGTGGCGGGAGGGGCGTGCTGCATCGCGGGAGGATGGAACAAGGTTGATGCAACCGGAACCCGCGTTGTGACATTATTGTGTCGGACGCGGGCCTGCCGTCGCTGCCCTCTCACTCTCCAGCGATCTGGCGCACTGCACCCCGATATGCCTGGCGGCCCGCGTCACCACCCTTTTCGATGATGCCGCTCCGCCTCAGGGCCGGCGTGCGGCGGGACCGCCGGAGCGGCCCCGCATCTCATCAGTAGCGGCGCTGCGGCGTGGTCAGCACGCCCGTAGCTGCGCCCACCGCGCCGCCTGTCACCGCACCAATCGCAGCACCCGAACCGCCACCAGCCAGACCACCGATCGCAGCACCCGCACCCGCGCCGATCAGACCACCGCCGGCCGCACGCTGGCCTTCGCTATAGGGATTGGTGCAGGCCGTGGTGCCGAGAAGCGCGGCGAGGCCAGCCGCCATGCAAAGCTTTTGGAACATACACATCTCCATTCCGCGTAACCCGGCAGAGAAAGCCGACGCTGGGGGCCTAACGCAGAAAGCCGCGCCAGGGCTGGCGCGGCTTTCCCGTTGCGACCCGAAAGGGAGATCCGTCCCTGTTAGCCTCTCCGTTCAGCCACCCTGGGCGGTGGCGGCGAAGGCGAAGTTGTCGAAGGAATTCTCAGCCACGCGGAACCACTGGAATAGCTCCGACCGGTAGGGGCGGTAGCTTTCCCAAATGGTGCGGAAGCGCTGGTTCTGCCCGGCGAGCTCCGCCATCAGCGCCTCGTTGGCGCGCCAGGCGGCCTGCATCACCTCGCGCGGATAGAAGCGCAGCTGCGCGCCCGCGGCGACGAGGCGGCGCAGCGCCTGCGGGTGCAGGTGGTCGTAGCGGCTCACCATCTCGCTATCCGCCTCGGCGCAGGCGATCTGCAGAGCATCCTTGTAGAGCTGCGGCAGCGCCTCGTAGGCACGGCGATTGGTCATCATGTGCAGCCGCGCCGAGGGCTCGAACCAGCCGGGCGCGTAGTAGAAGCGCGCCACGCGGAAGAAGCCCAGGCGCTCGTCATCGTGCGGGCCGGTGAACTCCGTCCCATCGATCACGCCGCGCTCCAGCGCCGGGTAGATGTCGGCGGGCGCGGTGAGCTGCGGCGCGGCGCCCATCGCCTGAAAGACGCGCCCGGCCAGGCCGGAGATGCGGAACTTCAGCCCCTGCACGTCCTGCAGCGAGCGGATCTCGTTGCGGAACCAGCCGCCCATCTGCGCGCCCGTGTCGCCCGCCGGGAAGCCGACGATGTTGTATTCTGCGAAGAGCTGGTCGGCGAACTGATTACCGCCGCCATGGCGTAGCCAAGCGGTGAGCTGGCGGGTGTTGAGGCCGAAGGGAATGGCGGTGAAGAAGGCGAAGCCCGGCTCCTTGCCGATATACCAGTAGGAGGCGGTGTGGCCGCACTCGATGGTGCCGTTCTGCACCGCGTCCAGCACCTGCAGTCCAGGCACGATCTCTCCGGCCGGGAAGGGCGTGATGCGGAAGCGGTTCTCGGTCAGCGCCGCGACGCGGTTACCGATCCGCTCCGCCGTGCCGTAGAGCACGTCGAGGTTGCGGGGGAAGGAGGACTGGAAGCGCCAGCGCACCTCGGGATGGGTCTGGGCGACGGCGGGGGCCGCCAGGAGGGCGGCGGGGGCGGCCGCGGCAGCGGCGCCCAGGACGAGACGGCGGTTCATGAACTGGGTTTCCTCCAGGCGGGACGTCTGGCGCCGCATTACCGAAATCCGCGCCTGCCCGGAAGGGCGCGTGCAACTGGGTCCGAGCCTCTCCCGTTGGGGCGGTTCGATAGAACATGCCGGATAAGCAAGACGTGAAAAGCGCCCTTTCTCCCGAAACCCTGCCCCATTGCGACGCTGCCGAGGATGAGAACCGGGCCGATCTATTGTCGCCCGAGGAAATCCGCGATCTGATCGAGGAGTGGATGGGCTGAAGGTCTGCCACCGCCGCGCTTCGGCGTGGCGGGACGCCATCTATCTCTTCTGAAGATCGGTCTCCAAGGTCCGGCCGGACCTTGGGGATGTCGCATGCATTCGCTTTGTTGGGCCGCTCCTCAAAGGACGAGACTTGCGGACGCGACGCTCCGCTTGCCGGGATACAGGTGTCAGGCCGGACCGGCTCCCATGGAAGCGATCACCCGTTAAGTCTCTTTATTAGGATTATCACCAAAAAATAGCATAACAATGCTGGATAAACATTATTCAAGGGAATGAGTCGATTTGCTTTACACCCTTTCCCGGATCGACAGCGCAACGATCGCAAACTCCTGAAAATCCAGCATTCTTGATGTTGGCACAGCTCTTGCTTGCAAAAGGCGTGGATCAATCCACACTGCGCAGCCCGGTACCTGAGGGTCTGCCAGCACACTCGGGAGACACGCAATGAATGTTCTGAAGACTACCGCCTGTGCAGCTGTCTTGGCCTGCTCTGTCGCACTGCCCTCGCAGGCCGCGCTTGTGTTCGACAGCGTGATTGATCTGCAGGGCACCGGCATCGGCGCCGTCGAGACCATCCTCACCGTGCAGAAGAATGGGACCGAGCAGGGTTCCGTCAGCTGGAACGGCACCCAGGACGTCATCACGGGCGACGCCAAGACCGGCAACTCGCAGACGCAGACGGTGGCCCTCAGCAGCCTCACCCCCATCACCGCGGCCGACCTGCGCATCGTGCTGAACGCGGCTGAGCCCGGCGTCAACAGTGGCAATAACGGCATCACGCTGACGAACCTGGTGCTCACCATCTACAGCGCCAACGGCACCGCCCTGTGGAACTCGGGCGCCTTCTCGCAGGTGGACTTCCCCACCACCGCCCAGGGCACCGGCAACTCGGGCTTCGCCTTCAAGCTCGACCAGCAGCAGGCGGCCGCCGCCCAGCCCTTCTTCGCCACGGGCACCAACCGCATCGGCCTGGCCGCCACGCTCACCGGCGCCCAAGCCGGCAACGAGACCTTCTTCGGGATCTCCCTTGGGACCCCGAACGTCCCGGTGCCCGCCCCCGCAGGTCTCGCCCTGCTCGGCGCCGGCCTGCTCGGCCTCGGCATGCTGCGCCGCAAGAACGCCTGAACCCTTCCCCCTTAGGTTTCAGGTTTCGGCGCTCCGGCCTTCCCCCCTTAGGCCGGAGCGCTTCTTTTTAGAGAAGGCTTCATCCGCCCGGCCGCCATTCCCGGTGATAAGGGTGGTTGGTCCGGATGCATTGCGCGCGGAACAGCTGCTCCGCCAACAGCGCCCGCACCAGCAGATGTGGCCACGTCAGCGGGCCGAGCGACAGCACCGCCTCCGCCTGACCGGTCACCGAAGGGTCCAGCCCCTCCGCGCCACCAATGGCGAAGCAGATCGGCCGCGCGCTTTCCTCCCAGCGGGCACAGAGCCGCGCCAGCGCCTCAGAGGACGGCGCCTGCCCGCCCAGATCCAGCGCCACCAGCAGGGCGCGCGGCGGCAGGGCGGCGAGGATGGCTTGCGCTTCCCGCGCGCGGATCTCGGCCGGCGCGCCGCGCCCTTCCGGGAATTCCTGCAAGGCGAGGGGCGGACGCAGCCGCCCATTGTATTGCGCGAAGAGCGCCGCCTCCGCCCCGCCCTTGAACCGCCCGACCGCGAGAAGACGTGCCTTCAGATCGGCGACACCTCGCCCGGACCCGCCTCGCCGAGCGGGGAGTCGGGGCCCCACATCTTCTCGAGGTCGTAGACCAGCCGCGCTTCCGGCTTGAACAGGTGGATGACGAGGTCGCCCGCGTCGATCAGCACCCAGTCCTCGCTTGCCTGCACTGCGTCCTTGCGCAGCTTCAGCCCTTCCTTGCCCAGCGCCTCGTCCAGATGCGCGGCCATGGCCTGGATCTGCCGGTCGGCGAGGCCGGTGGCGATGACCATGCGGTCGGTGAAGGAAGCGCGGCCGGTCACGTCCAGCACCGTCACGTCCTCGGCCTTGTCATCCTCCAGGCTCTTCACCGCGGCGGCGACGAGGCGGTCCAGCCGGCCCGGATCGGCGGGCGGACCCTTGCGGCGCGCGGCGCGCGGGCGCGGCCCCGCGGCGGAGGCCGCCTTGGTGTCCGTGACGGAGGCGGCCGCGCTGCCCTTCGCCGCCGCAGATTTCGCCGCCTCTGGCTTCGCGGCGCGGCTGCGCGGGGCGGCACGCACATCGGCCGTGGTGGGGGCAATGCGCGCCCGCTCCGGCTTCGCGGCCGTCTTGGTCATGCCGGCGCGCTTGGCCGGGGCCTTGGCGGTGGCCGTCCGGCTGGAAGCCACCTGGACGGCCTTGGGCCACCCGCCTGGCGTCCGGCTGGCGCCGGCCTGTTTGGCGGGCGCGGCCGCGGGCTTCGCCGCGCGCGATGCGCTCGGCCTGCGGGGCTTCGAATCGTCGGTGCTGCGCGCCATGCGGCCTCCCTGACCTCGTGTCTAACCTAACGCGCCCGAGCGGATCGCGGTGGCGGAAATGCTGCGCTCGGCGGCGGGCACCAATGCCCATTCACCGCCCTGGCGCAGAAGCGCCGGCTTGCGTCGCCTGTGCCGCAGGACGGAGGCGACCTGCCCGCGCAGCGCCCGGCGCGTGTAGCCCGGCCGGGGCAGCACCGCCAGCGGGGCCAGGCGCAGTACCTCACGCCAGCGGCGCCAACGCGGCAGCTGGATCATGTTGTCGGCGCCGATCACCAGCACGAAGACCTCGCGCGGGAAGCGTTGCCGCAGCCGCGCCAGTGTCTTCACCGTGTGGCGCGTGCCCAGGCGCTGCTCCACGTCGCTCGCCAGGATGCGCGCGCCGTTGGAGATGCGCCGCGCGGAGGCGAGGCGCTCGGCGAAGGGCGCCATGCCGGCGCGCGGCTTCAGCGGATTGCCCGGCGAGACGAGCAGCCACACCTGATCGAGCCGCACCGCGCGCAACGCCACCTCCGCGACGTGGCGATGCCCCGAATGGGCGGGGTTGAACGACCCGCCCAGCAGCCCGATGCGCCTCAACGTGTCCGCACGACCACGCTCACCGGCTGGGGCATCAGCCCCTCGTAGCGAACGGTGTAGGTGCGTCCCGCCTCTGTCGGCAGCGCCGGCGAGAAGCCACCGAGCGAGACGAGGTCGCCGACGCGCAGCCTCCGCCCCCGGCTCGCCAGGTCCTGCGCCAGCCAGGGCAGCACGTTCAGCGGGTGGCCGAGCAGCGCGGTGCCTGGGGCGCGCGCCAGCTCGCGCTCGCCATTCTCCAGCACCACGGTCATGGCGCCGAGGCGGCGGGCGAAATCCTCGCTGGCTTCCACCGGGATCGGCTCGCCCACCACGCCAAGTCGCGCGCCGACATTGATCGCCAGCAGGTTCGGCCCGTTCATGCCCTGCGCCAGCACGAGGTCCGGCATCTCGATGAAGGGGATCACCTGGTCGATGGCGCGCAGCACCGCCATGTGGTCACGCGCGTCGTTGATCGCCTCGGAGGAGACGCGGACGATGAGGTCCGCCTCCACCGTCGGCACGGAGCCGAAGCGCGCCGGCAACTCGGCGCCCGAGCGGTTCCGCACCGTCGCCTCGTAGATGGTCCCAGTGATGGGATGCGCCAAGCCGAAGCGCTGCTGCGCCGCCGCGTTGGTCAGCCCGACCTTGTAGCCGACCGGCCGCCCCCATTCGCGGGACAGGATGGCGACGAGCCGATCCTGCGCGCACTGCCCGTCGGGCAGGCCCGTCATGCCTTCGAGCGGCTGCGCTGGCTGGTTCGCCAGCAGCGAACGCGCGAGGTCCTGCACCGCCGCCTCATCCGGGCAGGCAGCGGCGGCAGGCAGCGCGAAGGCGAGCGCGGCGGCGGCAAGAAGCAAACGACGCATGGACGTTCCTCCGGTTTCCCGCGCGCAGCTTGCCGCGCGCGGGAATGGGAGGGAAGGGCGCGTCAGGGCCGGACCTGCCCCGTTCCGGTCACGCGGTAGCGATAGGTGCAGAGCTGCTCCAGCCCCACCGGGCCGCGCGCATGCATGCGGCCGGTGGCGATGCCGATCTCCGCGCCGAAGCCGAACTCGCCGCCATCGCAGAACTGGGTGGAGGCGTTCCACAGCCCCACGGCGGAATCCAGCCCATCCAGGAATTGCTCAGCCGCTGCCGCATCCTCCGTGATGATCGCCTCCGTGTGTTCGGAGCCGAAGCGGCGGATATGCGCGAGCGCGCCCTCCACCCCGTCCACCACCGCGATGCTCAGCATGGCGTCGAGCCATTCGGTGGCGAAATCCTCCTCCGTCGCCGCGGGAAGCTCAGGGCAGACGGCGCGGGCGCGCGCATCGGCCTTGAAGTGGCAACTCAGTGCCGCGAGGTCGGAGACCAGGAGGGGCAGCAGGGATTGCGCCACAGGCACGTCCACCAGAAGCGTCTCCGTCGCACCGCAAATGCCCGTGCGGCGCATCTTGGCATTGGCGACGATACGCCGCGCCATTTCCGGATCGGCGGCGGAGTGGACGAAGGTGTGGCAGAGCCCTTCGGCATGGGCGAGGACGGGCACGCGCGCCTCGCGCATCACACGCGTCACCAGCCCCTTGCCGCCGCGCGGGATGATGAGGTCCACGAGCCCCGCCGCGCCCAGCATGGCGCCGACAAACGCGCGGTCCTGCGTGGGGGCGAGCTGGATGGAATCCTCCGGAAGTCCGGCTTCGCGCAGCCCCTCGCGCAGGCAGGCGGCGATGGCGCGGGCGGAATTCGCGGACTCGCTGCCGCCACGCAGGATCACGGCGGAACCGGCCTTGAGGCACAGCCCGCCCGCATCGGCGGTGACGTTGGGGCGGCTTTCGAAGATCATGCCGATCACACCCAGGGGCTGCGCGACGCGGCGGATCACGAGGCCATTGGGCCGCGTCCATTCCGCCAGCACGCGGCCGACCGGATCGGGCAGGGCGGCGATCTCCTCCAGCCCTTTCGCCATCGCTTCCACCCGCGCGGGGTTCAGGGTCAGCCGGTCGGCGAAGGCTGCCGACAGGCCGGTTGCGGCGGCGAGGTCGGCGGCGTTGGCCGCAAGAATCTCCGCCGTCTGGGCGCGGATGGCGGCGGCGGCCCCGCACAGCGCCGCGTCCTTCGCCGGGCCCGGGGCGCGCGCCAGGCTCGTGGCCGCCGCGCGCGCGGCGCGGGCGGTGGAGTCGATGAGCAAGGCGGGGTCGGCGGCGTTCACGGCGTTCGGGCTCCAGCAGGGGCGGCGGACGATAGGGCCTCGCCGCCCCGGCGGGAATGCCCGCTCAGCGCCAGACGGGCGCCGGCGCCATGGGGGCAGGGCCGGCGGCGCGGATCAGCCGGGCGCGGTCACCCAGGGAGATGGCGACGCGCTCGCCGACCTGGAAGCCTTCCTCGTTGGTCTGCACCACGGTGACGTCGCTGCCCGAGCGGTCGAGGCGCACCACGAACTCGACGCCATAGCCAGCGCCGGCCGCACCCTCGATCAGCGTGCCGCCCGCGGCGCCCAGCGCCGCGCCCAATACGCCGCCCACCGCGCGGGCGCGCCAGTCGCCGCCGATGGTGGAGCCGATGACGCCGCCCGCGACGCCGCCGGTCACCGCGCCAACGCCGGTATTGGGCGCCTGGAGGTTCACCGGGCGCGCGCCGACGATGGTGCCGTATTCCAGCCGCCCGACCTGGCCGACCGCATAGGTGGGAATGGTGCTGTTCATCGCCTGCGGCGCGCAGGCCGCGGCGGAGAGCGCCAGGAGGGCGACAGGCAGGAGCAAGAGGCAGGACGGACGCGGCATGGAGATTTCCTTGGATGGCGCCCGGTGTCAGGGCCCGGGCATGCCGCGGATTCTACGTCCTGTCGCTGGCCGGTGCCAGGACCCCTCGCAGCCTCTCTGCCCTGTGATTGGCCGCCATTCGCGGCTGATCGGAGGTCACCGCGCCGGGCCTGTTTCCTTCTCCACCCCTGACAGGAGCTTCCGCAGGAGTTCCGCGAGCGCCTTGCGCTCCTTGGACGTCAGATGCGCCAGATGCTTCGCCTCGCTCGCCATGTCCTTGCGGAAGGCCTCTTCCGCCAGGGCGATGCCCGCATCGGTCAGCGTGACATGAACGCTCCGCCCATCGTGGGGCGATTGCTCGCGTCGAATGAGCCCCGCCTTCCCCAGGCGGCCGAGGCGGTGGGTCAGGCCTCCGGATGAGATCATCAGCGTCGAATACAGATCCGTCGGCGTGAGGCGGTAGGGTGGCCCGGCCCGGCGAAGGGTCGCGATGACGTCGAACTCGCCGCGATCCAGCCCGAACTCCGCGAAGCCCTGCTCGATGCCGCTTCGCAGCAGCTGCGTCAGGCGCAGGGCCCGGCCCAGGATCGCCATCGGCTCGGTGTCGAGGTCGGGGATTTCCCTCGCCCATTGCTCGCGCAGCCTGTCGACGTGGTCCTTCACCGTTCCACCAATGCCTTCTCGGACATGCCGGAGATACCGCTTTCCAGGGACAGCCGGCCATATCTCGACGCAAAGATATTTATCTTGACGTCAAGATATCATCCCGGCGATTATCTTCCCGCCGAGACAAACAGGAGATCCCGATGGGCATGATCCGCGTGAGGCGGCACCGCGAAGTTGCGCCGGAGCAGAGCCGCACCGTTCGCTTCCAGGGCCGCGAGTTCGGCGCGCCGGTGTCGATGTTCCTGACCGACAGCGCACCAGGCATGGGATCGCGCCTGCACCGCCACCCCTACCCGGAAACCTGGGTGGTGCGTGAAGGCGAGGCTGAGTTCTCGGTCGGGAACGAGCGGAGCCGGGCTTCGGCCGGCGACATCGTCGTCGCCCCGGCCAATGTCCCGCACCGCTTCGTCAATATCGGCGAAGGCCGCCTCCGCTTGCTCTGCATCCATCCCAGCGACACCATCGTGCAGGAGGATCTGTGACGCCGTCGCGGCACGTGGGCGTCCCAAACTCGCTGCTGGCCCGCTGAACCACCGGCGGGACGGTGAACCGATCACCGATGAAAGGACATGCCATGCCTGCTCCCGGCGAAGATGCGCCCGTCAAAGGCCCGGCCTCGTATTTTCCCTCGATCGAGAAGAAGTACGGCCGGCCCATCAGCGAATGGAAGGCGCTGATCCGCGCCCATCCCGACAGGAACCACATGGAGCTGGTGAACTGGCTAAAGCAGGCCGATGGCCTGGGCCACGGTCACGCCAATGCGCTGGTCGCCCATACGCTCGCGGAAGATCGGTGAGGCTTCCCGGTTATTGCATCCGGCGCCGCGCGGCGTAGAGCCCAGAAAAGACGCGATTGTTGGACCGGGCGCCTCCGACGCTGGACTCGCCCCCCCGGGCGCGTCTAGGGTCCAGGGCTTGTGGTCGTCCCCGGGAAGGGCGACCGGGGGCCGACGCGCCGGAATGCCAGGGGGAATTGGCACACCGGATGGACGCGGCGGCCGCGACGAAGGGGGATTTCGACGATGCGCCGATGGAACGCGAAGGCGGTGGCCCGACCGGTGGCGACCTTTGCCGTGCTGGGCCTGCTGGCCGCTTGTGGGAGCGGAGGGGGACAGGCCCCGACGACACGCTCCTCCGGGAGCTACACGCAGAGCCGCTCCTACGACCCACCCGGTCCATCTTCCGATCCCTGGGGTCCCTATATCCGGGAGGCGTCGCGCCGCTTCGACGTGCCGGAGCGCTGGATCCGCGAAGTGATGCGCCAGGAATCCGGCGGCCGCGCCACCGCCACCTCGCCGGTCGGCGCCATGGGGCTGATGCAGGTCATGCCCGGCACCTACCGCGAGCTTCAGGCCCGGCACGGCCTCGGCGACGACCCCTACCATCCCTATGACAGCATCATGGCCGGCACCGCCTATATCCGGCAGATGTACGACCTCTACGGCTCGCCGGCCTTCCTGGCGGCCTACAATGCCGGGCCGCGCCGGCTGGAGGATTACCTTTACAACTCGCGTGGCCTGCCGACCGAGACGCGCAACTACGTCGCCCGCGTCGGACCCGGCGTCATCCGCTCCTCGCCCGTGCGCCGTGCCCCGGCCGAGGTCTATGCGGCAGCGGAAATCCCGCTGCGCGTGCCGCCCGGGCCGCGCCGCATGGATGCCTCGACCCGCTTCGCCATCGCTGAGCAGCAGGCGATCCGCGAGGGCAACGCGCAATACGCCCGCCTGCCCGATCCCGAGCCGAGCGCCGGCCCGCGCATGATGGCGGCCGCGCCGGCCCCCGTGGCGCGTGGCGGTGTGGTGGCGATGGAGCCCATCCCCGACGGTTCGACGCCCCAGGGCGCGATCCGCCTGGCGGAGGCGGAAGGCCGCGCGGCGGCCGAGGCCGGCGGCGGCACCTATGCCGCATCCTCCAGCGCCTATTCGGCGCCCTCTGGCGACGTGCTGCCCGACGGCCGCATCGTCGTGGCGCGCATGGACCCGATCCCCGATGGCTCGACGCCCGAGGGCGCTGCGCGCCTCGCGGAGAGCAATGCCCGCGCCGAGGCGCCCTACCAGACCGCCGCCCTGGGCGGTTCCTTCACCGCCCCGACGGCGGCACCGCTGCCGCCGCCTGCCGCGCGGGTGACCGGCCGCGCCCCGGCTCCCGCCCCGACGCCTGCGACCGCGCAGCCCTTGCCGCCGCGCACGCTGGGCTTCATCTCCGTCGCCCAGGCGGGCACGCTGCCCGCCGGCTTCCGCCCAGCCGTGGCCACGAGCAGCGGGGTCTGGGCGGTACAGGTCGGCGCCTTCAACAACCCGACCCAGGCGCGCGCCGCCGCGCAGGCCGCGCAGGGCACGGCGGGCGGACAGGTCGCCGTCACCTCGGTGCAGGTCGGCCGCTCCACCCTGTTCCGCGCCCGCGTGACCGGGCTGAGCCAGAGCAACGCCCAGCAGGCCTGCGAGCGGCTGCGGCGCAACGGCGCCTGCAACGTGCTGTCGCCCGACGCGCAGAGCTGAAGAAGGACGGGAAGGGGGCCACCCCCTTCCCCTTCAGGGCGAGGGGCGAAGCTCCCCGCCCCATTCGCCGAGGATGCGCTCCAGCGCCTCATCCGAGGCGCAGGACACCATGATGTCGGGGCGCAGGAGGCGCAGCATCTCCTCGCCCGGCGCGCCGCACACGGTGATCAGGTCCACCTCCGGCCGCTCGGCCAGCAGGACCGCGCCCTCATCCTCACGCTCCACGCCCACCATCAGCCGGTCGCACCAGCGCCGAGCCTGCTCCGTCACCGCTGTCGGGCAGGGTTCCGCGGCGTGGAGGAAGCCGACGCGCCAGCCGCGATGGCGCCAGCGCTCCGCCACCTCCACCGCCAGCGGCAGGGAGACGAGCTTGCGCAGCGCGCTGCGCCCGGGCGTCAGTCCTTCCAGCAGCTCATCCGCCCGCGCCAGGGCGATGCCCGACTTGCGCGACACGATGCCCAGGGCCAGCGAGGCGAGGCGCGCCGCCGCCTCCAGCGACAGGCCGGAGGCCAGCGCGGCCGAGACCACCGCCACCACCGCGTCGCCGCCCCCGGCCGGATCGTGCACCTCATTGGCCTCGGCGCGGAAATGCAGCACGCCCTCGGGGCGCACCAGCGTCAGACCCTCGGCGCCACGAGGCACCAGCACGGCGCCGAAGCCGTGCGCCGCCATCAGCACGCGCCCCGCCTCGGCGGTGCTCGCCTCATCGCGCACCGGCAGGCCGGTGGCGTGGCTCAGCTCCTCCGGCTCGGGGATGATGAGGTCGGCCCCGGCGAAGCGGCCATGGTCGCCGCCCTTGGGATCCACGACGACGCGGCGCCCAGCCGCCCGTGCCGCCTGGATCAGCCGCCCCGGGATGTCGCCGGCCAGCACACCCTTGCGGTAGTCGCTCAGCACCAGGACCGTCGTCACCGCCACCGCGTCCGAGGCAATCTTCACCATGCGGTCGGCAAGGCGCGGATGGATGGGCGAGGGCTGCTCGTGATCCGTGCGCAGCATGTGCTGCCCGGCGGCGAGGAAGCGCGTCTTCACCGTGGTCAGCCGCCCGCCCTGCACCAGCAGCCAGGGCTCGACGCGCGGCTGCCCGCCGATCAGCCCGGTGAGGTCGGAGCCCGCGGCATCGTCCCCCACCACGGACACGAAGGCGACGGCGGAGCCCAGGGCGGTGAGGTTGCGGACCACGTTGCCCGCGCCGCCCGGCAGCGCCACCTCGCGCTCCACCGACAGCACGGGCACCGGCGCCTCGGGGCTGATGCGGCCGACATGGCCGTAGACGTAGCGGTCCATCATGGCGTCGCCGACGACCAGCACGGTGGCCCGGCCCAGCGCCTTGACCGCCTCCGCCAGTTCGCTGGGCGTGCTCGCCTCGCGCTGGGGCGGGGCGCTGGTGTCATGCGGCATGGGAGCGGCGTAGCCCAGCGAGGGCCGGTTCCGCAACCTGGGCCGGTGGCAAGGGCGCGTTAACCGGCGCCGCGATAGGCCAATGGCGCGGCCAGAAGGGCCGTTCCGCCGGGACCGCGCCCGCCCATGACCCCTCCTGCCACGATGCCAGCACCCGATCCGCTCCACCGGAGCCTTCGCAACAGCACCGCCCGGCACGCTGGCCGTGGCGGCCGAAGGCGCCCTCGCGCGCGCCCTGCTGGAGGAGGCATCCTGGTCCGGGGGCGGCGTCCTCCTGCCCCTGCCCGGCGGGGGCTGGGCACTGGTGGGGGCCACCGATGCGCCCGCCCGACGCGCCGCCGACGCCATCGCCGCGCTCGGGGGACCGCCGCCCCGCCTACTCGTGCTGCCGCAGCAAGGCGACGCCGTGCTCACCCCGTCGCCACCCGCGCCTGACCGGCCCGCCTCCCCGCGCCTCCTCCTGGATGCGGAGGGCGTCCCGCGCGGCCAGCTTCTTTCCCCTGGCCCCGGCGAGAGGGAGGAGGCCTGTCGTGCCCTGCTGCGCGGACTGACCCATGACCCGCCACCGCTGCGGCCCGGGCTGCGCCTGTTCCTCGAATGCCCGGAGGAGGATCTGGCCGAGGCGCCCACTGGCCGGGGCGGAACCGGACCGCGCGCGCCGGTGGCGGTGCTGCCGCTGCCGGCGCTGTCCCGCCCGGCGGCGCTGCGGGCACGCCGCGCCGCCCTCGCGCGCTCCGGCTGGGACCACGGGCTGATCGGTGCTGATGCGGAAGCACTGGGCTGGATGGATGGGGGCGAGGCCTGGGCCCTGGCCCCGCCTGGCCCCACCCCGCCGCCCACGCTTCCGCCGCGCCTCGTCCTGCTCGGCCCGCGTCCCGCCTGGGCGCCGCGCGACGCCCTGCACGAAGCGGCGCCATGACCGCGAGGACGGGCACCGCGGAGGCATGGCGCGACGCCCTCGCCCTCGCGACGCTGATGCGCGACTGCGCCGCCTCGGGGGTGGAGCGCCGGGCGCTGCATCTGCGCCTTTCCGCCCTGCCGCGCGACTGGCGGGAGGACCGGCACCGCCACCTCCTGCGCGAGGCGATGGCCCCCGTGCTGCGCCCCACCCGCGCCCGGCTCTTCACCCTGCCGGGCGGCGACCTCGTTGCCCTGTCGCCGCCCCCTGGCGAGCACTTGGCCGAGGCGCGCGAGGCACTGGCCCGCCTCCTGCCCGAGGCGCTGCTCGACACCCACGCGGCCCTGCTGCGGCTTCCCGCCGAGGCCGCCACGCTTCTGACGGCGGTGGAAGCGGCGCTGGGCCTCGACGCCAAGCCGGCCCCGCCTGAGGAACCGCGCACCCTTCCGTCCCCTGCCCAGCCGGAGCTGGAGGCGGCGCTGCGCGGCCTCCGCCACGCCGATCTCACCGCGCATCTGCGCCGCCGCCCGCAATGGCGCCTCGGCCCCGGCGAGGAGGAGCCCCGCTTGGCGGAGGAGGCGCTGGAGCTGGACACGGAAGGGCTGTGGCGCCTCCTGCTCCCCGGCACCGCGCCCACGCCCGTGCAGCGCCGCCGTTTCCGCTGCCAGGCGGAACGCCGGGCCCTGGCCGGGCTGGCGCGGCCGGAGGAGGCACGGCAGTTCGGCCCGATCACCCTGTCCCTTTCCCTCGCGGCGCTGGAGGAGGCGGAGTTCCTGCGCCTCGAAGCCCTGCTCGGTCCGCTCGGGCGCCGCGATCTCGCCGTTGCCGTGCCGGTGGAGGATGCGCTGGAGGAACCGGGGCCCCTCGCCCGGCTGCGCCGCTTCGCGGGGGTGCGGGGCTGGACGCTGGGTTTGGATGCCGTCACGCCGGGGCAATGCCTGGCCCTGCCCCTCGCGAAACAAGACTTCCCCTTGCTGCGCCTCCGCTTCGAACCCTCGCTGCTCTCCCTCGGGGCGGCGGAGCGTGCGGCGCTGGACGCCTCGCTGCCTTCGGAGCGTGAGGGCATCGTGCTGCTGGACGCGGATCGTCCGGCCGCGATCGCCTGGGGCTGGCGGCGCGGCATCACGCGTTTCAGCGGCGCCCTCTTCCGGGGGTGACACTTCCGGGGTCCGGGCGCATTTCCCACCCCATGACCCCCGCCCTGACCGTCGAGGCGCTGAGCAAGAGCTACGCGCCGGGACGCCCCCCTGCTGTCGATTCCCTGTCCTTCAGCATCGGGCGCGGGCGCACCCTGGGGCTGCTTGGGGGCAATGGCGCCGGCAAGACCACCACCATCGCCATGCTGCTCGGCCTCTTGGTGCCCAGCGCCGGGCGCATCGTGGCGCTGGGCCACGACATGGCCGCCGACCGCTTCGCGGCGCTGGCACGGATGAATTTCTCCTCTCCCTACATCGCCCTGCCGCACCGGCTGAGCGTGGAGGAGAATTTGCGCGTCTATGGCCATCTCTATGGCGTGCCGCGCCTCGCCGCGCGGATCGCGGAACTGGCGCGCGACCTCGACCTCGCCGAGTTGCTCGACCGGCCGGCAGGGCAGCTTTCCGCCGGGCAGAAGACGCGCGTGGCGCTGGCCAAGGCGCTGATCAACCGCCCGGACCTCCTCCTGCTGGACGAGCCGACGGCGAGCCTCGACCCGGACACGGGGGATTGGGTGCGCTCGCGGCTGGAGGCGTATCGGGCGGAAACCGGCTGCGCCATCCTGCTCGCCTCGCACAACATGGGTGAGGTGGAGCGGCTCTGCGACGAGGTGCTGATGCTCAAGCAGGGCAAGGCGGTGGATCGCGGCACGCCGGCGGAATTGCTGGCGCGCTACGGTCGCGACGATCTGGAACAGGTCTTCCTCGACATCGCCCGCGGCACGCGCGTGGAGGAGACGGTGGCATGAACGGCGCTTCCTCCACTCGCCGCGTCTGGGGCCTGGTTTATCGTCACCTCGCCCTCTACCGCCGCTCGCCGCCGCGGCTGATCGAGCTGATGTACTGGCCGGTGCTGCAGATGGTGGTGTGGGGCTTCATCACCGCTTACCTCGCCGGCGTGCAGAACAACGTCACCTCGGCCGCGGCCGGAGTGCTGCTCGGCGGCGTGCTGCTGTGGGAAGCGGCGCTGCGCTCGCAGATGGGATTCAGCATCTCCTTCCTGGAAGAGATCTGGTCGCGCAACCTCGGCCACATCTTCGTCTCGCCGCTGCGCCCTTGGGAGCTGGTGGCAGGGCTGATGACCATGTCGGTGCTGCGGACGCTGATCGCGGTGATCCCCGCCATGGCGTTGGCCTGGTTCCTGTACGGCTTCAACATCCTGCGGCTGGGGCCAATGCTGGTGCTGTTCTTCACCGCGCTGGTGGTGATGGGCTGGGCGGTGGCCATGGGCGTCACCGCGCTGATCCTGCGCTTCGGCGCGGGGGCGGAGGCGCTGGCCTGGAGCATCCTCTTCGGCCTCACCCCGTTCGCCGCCGTGTTCTATCCGGTCGCCATCCTGCCCGACTGGCTGGAGCCGGTGGCCTATGCCCTGCCCGCCGCCCATGTCTTCGAGGGAATGCGCGCTGCGTTGCTGGAGGACCGCGCCGAGTGGGGCCACCTCGCCGCCGCCTATGGGCTGAACGTGGTCTGGCTGGCGTTGATGGCGCTGCTGTTCCGCGCGCAATTCCAGGCGGCGCGGGTGAAGGGGGCGCTGCTGAACATCGGGGAATAGCGCGGCGCCGGGGAAGAAAACGCGCACGAAATATACACAGAATTATATTTCGCGTGCCTGCTCTCGCATGATTGCCTCCGTTTCGCGCCGAGAAGGGCGCGACAGGAGATCATCGCGATGTCCCCACAGAAGCTGACGGCGGAGTTCATCGGTACCGCATGGCTGGTGCTGGGTGGATGCGGCTCCGCCGTGCTGGCGGCCGCCTTTCCCGAGGTCGGGATCGGATTGCTGGGCGTGTCCTTCGCCTTCGGCCTCACCGTGCTCACCATGGCCTTCGCCATCGGCCACGTCTCCGGCTGCCACCTCAACCCCGCCGTGACGCTCGGCCTGGTGAGCGCCGGCCGCTTTCCCGCTTCCGAAGCGCTGCCCTACATCGTGGCGCAGGTTCTGGGTGCGATCTTCGGGGCGGCGGTGCTCTATGGCATCGCCAGCGGCAAGCCGGGCTTCGAGCTGGGCAATTTCGCAGCCAATGGCTATGGCGCGAACTCGCCGGGCGGCTACGCCATGTCCTCCGCCTTCCTGGCCGAGGCGGTGCTGACCGCCCTGTTCCTGGTCGTCATCCTCGGCGCCACCTCGCGCCGCGCGCCGGCCTCGCTGGCGCCAGTCGCGATCGGGCTGTGCCTCACGCTGATCCACCTAATCAGCATCCCCGTCACCAACACCTCGGTGAACCCCGCGCGCTCCACCTCCCAGGCGGTGTTCGTGGGCGGCTGGGCGCTGGGTCAGCTCTGGCTGTTCTGGGTGGCGCCCATCATGGGCGCGGTGATGGGCGGCATCCTGCATCGCTGGCTCGACCGCGACGCGCCGGAAGCGGCGGACAGCGCACGGGTCGCGGTGGAGCAGCCTTCGAGCTGAACCACCCCCGCACCCGGGGCGACGCTTCGCCCCCATTGCTGCTCCTGGACGGTGGCCTCCAGGATTTCCATGGCCCGCGGCCGCCTGATGCTAGGGTCGACCGGTCGAATGGAGGCTTCCCCGCGAGATGGCACTCGATCTTCCCATCCGCGAACCCGTCTGGCTGCAGGAATTCAAGGCCTTCCTCATGCGCGGCAGCGTGGTCGACCTTGCGGTCGACATCGTCATCGGCGCGGCCTTCACGACCATCGTCACCTCGCTGGTGGAAGATCTCATCAACCCTATCATCGGCCCGCTGATCGGCGGGGTGGATTTCTCCAACATCTTCGTGGTGTTGAGCGGCGAGCGCCGCGCCTCGCTCGAGGCGACGCGCGAGGGCGGGGCGGCAGTGCTGGCGATCGGCCGCTTCATCAACACGATCATCAAGTTCGTGATCGTGGCCTTTGCGATCTTCTGGGTGGTGCGGATCCTCGCCCATCTCCGGCTGAAGGAGCTGGGCAAGGCGCCGCCCGCCTCGACGCCGACGGAGAAGCTGTTGACAGAGATCCGCGACGAGCTGCGCGCCGCGAGACCGCCTGCCTAGCCCTCGATCACCCCGCTGTCGCGCAGGTAGCGCAGGAGGGGCAGCAGCGGCATGCCCAGAATGGCCCAGTGGTCGCCCTGCACGTCGCGCATCAGTCCGATCCCCGGGCCTTCGATGCGGTAGGCGC
The DNA here is from genome assembly GCF_017355885.1 of Sabulicella rubraurantiaca. Lineage (GTDB taxonomy): Bacteria > Pseudomonadota > Alphaproteobacteria > Acetobacterales > Acetobacteraceae > Roseococcus > Roseococcus rubraurantiacus. The sequence goes on along the minus strand of NZ_JAFEUU010000006.1, from coordinate 59,255 downwards.
CGACGGAGTGCGTGACGTGCTCCGCCTCGCGCGCCAGATAGGCATCGAGAAAGGCCTCGGAGAAGTCGCGCATGACGAGGCGCGGCGTGGCGACGTGGTGCCAGGCGCGCTCGCCGTCGCGCCACACCACCACGGCGGTCACCAATTCGTGCCGGTGTCCGCGCAGCCGCAGCAATTGCCGCCGTGCCGCCTGGAGATCCTCGGGCTTGGAGAACCATTCGCTGCCGCAGACGAGGAGCTGGTCGGCGCCGATCACCACTGCCTCGGGATGCTTGCGGGCGATGCGAGCCGCCTTGGCGTCGGCCAGCATCGCCGCGGCATCGGCAGGGGGAATCTTCTCGGCGCGCGCGCCTTCCTTGATCGCCTCCTCGTCCACCGCGGCGGGCATCGCCTCGAAGCGAAGCCCCGCCGATTCCAGCATGTGCCGCCGCGCGGCGCTCTGCGACGCGAGGATCAGCCTCATCCGCCGCGGCGGCCCAAGGTGGAATGGGTGACGACGCGCGGCTCCAACGGCTTGTTCCCCACCCCGATGATGGCGGCGGCAGGATCCTCGGGATTTGCCGCAGGGCCGCCTTGGCGCCGCGTGTGCCAGAGCTCCACCTGCTGCATGATCAGCGCCGCCGTTTCCTCGATGGAGCGGCGGGTGACGTCGATCACCGGCCAGCCGCGCGAGGAGCAGAGGCGGCGCGCCGCCAGGATCTCCGCCTTCACCGCGTCCGGGTCTACGTATTCGTTCTCGCCCTGGCGCACGCCCCCGGCGCCGATGATCTTCAGCCGGTTGCGGCGGATGTCGATCAGCGATCCCGCATCGATGGTCAGGCCGATCACCGGGCAGGGCGGGTTTTCCAGCTCCGGCGGCAGGGGCGCGCCGGGCACGAGCGGGATGTTGGCCGCCTTGATGCCCCGGTTCGCCAGATAGAAGCAGGTGGGCGTCTTGGAGGAGCGCGACACCCCCACCAGCACGAGGTCGGCGTGGCGGATCCCGGCCGTGCCCTGGCCGTCATCGTGGCTCAGCACGTAGTGCATGGCGTCGATGCGGCGGAAATAATCGGCGTCCATCACGTGCTGTGCCGCGCGCCGCTCCTTGGCCCGCGCACCGATCTCGGCCTGCAGGATCTCCGTCATCTCGTCGAGGGGCGAGAGGGCGGGCACGCCCAGGCGGTGGCACGCCTCCTCCAGCGAGTGGCGCAAGGAGGAATCCACCAGGGTGAAGACCACCGGACCCGGCTCATGCTCGATCCCCTCGATCACGCGGTCGAGGTTGAGGCGCGAGCGCACGAGGAACCAGCGATGCTGGATCACCCCCGGCGAGTCGAACCGTGCCAGCACGGCGCGGGCCATGGAGTTTAGCGTCTCGCCCGTGCTGTCGCTGACGAGGTGGAGGTTGGTGTTTCGGCCGGGCATGGGGGGCCTGTGGACGGGCTGGGGAAAGGAGTGGGGATTGTGGGGATTCTTTCGCCCTTCCGCCAGGGCGCAGGGAGAGTCGGGGACAACCGGCACAAATCTTCCACCGGGGGAGAGATTCCGGGCCAGGGTTGTGGATCGCGCTTCCATCGCGGCGAAACCGGCCACAGTCCTCGGCTTCTTCCCCTCCGGCTTCTGGGGATGGCGCTGTGGACAAGCCGGGGACAGGTTGCATCCCCGTTATCCACACCCTCCAACAACCACCTTCACCCTTCTTATTTTTCCTTTTTGAAAGGATAAGCCTGGGCATGTCGGATAAGTCGCTGCTCCGTGTCCTGGCCGGCGAGGCCGTGTCGCCCCCTCCGGTCTGGCTGATGCGCCAGGCAGGGCGGCACCTTCCCGAGTATCGGGAGGTGCGTGCGCGCGCCGGCTCCTTCATGGCGCTGTGTATGGATCCCGAGGCGGCTTCCGAGGTCACGGTGCAGCCGGTGCGGCGCTACGGCATGGATGCCGCCATCCTGTTCTCCGACATCCTGGTCGTGCCCTGGGCCATGGGGCAGGAGCTTCGCTTCGTGGAGGGCGAGGGGCCACGCCTGCCGCCCATCACCGACCGGGCCGGCCTCGATGCGCTGGATGTGGCGGGGGCCGCGGCGAAGGCGGCGCCGGTCATGGAGACGGTGCGCCGCACCCGCGCCATCCTTGGCCGCGACCACCCGGGCGTCACGCTGATCGGCTTCGCCGGCGCCCCCTGGACGGTGGGCTGCTACATGATCGAGGGGCGCGGCGGGCGCGAGTTCCACGCCGCGCGCCGCATGATGCACGCCGAGCCGGAGCTTTTCGCAGCCATTCTCGGCAAGCTGGAGGAGGCGACGATCGCCTATCTGCTGGCCCAGGCCGAGGCAGGGGCGGAGGCGCTGATGCTGTTCGATTCCTGGGCCGGGCAATTGCCGCCCTCCGCCTTCCGGCGCTGGGTGATCGAGCCGGCGCGGCGGATCCGCGATGCCGTGGCCGCCGCCCATCCTGGATTGCCGATGATCGGCTTCCCCCGCCTCGCCGGGCCGCTCCTCGCGGAATATGCACGCGAGGCCGGGATGCAGGCCGTGGCGATGGACACCAGCATGGACCCGGGCTGGGCCGCGGCGAACGTGCCGGAGGGCATCGCCCTGCAAGGCAATCTCGACCCCGAGGCCCTGGTCGCCGGCGGCACGGCGCTGGAGGTGGAGGCGCGGCTCATCCTCCAGGCGCTGCGCGGGCGGCCACACATCTTCAACCTGGGCCATGGGGTGGAGCAGCCCACCCCTATTTCGCATGTCGAACGCCTGCTCGAGATCATCCGCGCGGCTTGATTTGCGGCCGGGCGGGGGTATCTCCCCGCCATGCCTCCCTCCAAGCCACGCCGCGTTGCCCTGATCCTGTTCAACCTCGGCGGCCCGGACCGGGCCGAGAGCGTGCGGCCCTTCCTCGTGAACCTCTTCACCGACCCGGCCATCCTGCGCGTGCCGGGCTTCGTGCGGCCCTGGCTCGGCCGGCTGATCGCCTGGCGCCGCACCGCGCCTGCGCTGGAGAACTACATGGTGCTCGGCGGCAAGTCGCCGCTTCTGGAACTCACGGTGGAGCAGGCGCGAAACCTCGACGCCGCGCTGAATGCGGGTGGCGGCGAGGTCGAGTACCGTTCCTTCATCGCCATGCGCTACTGGCACCCGATGAGCGAGGAGGCGGCGCGCGCCGCCAAGGACTGGGCGCCGGACGAGGCGGTGCTGGTGCCGCTCTACCCGCAATATTCCACCACCACGACGGGCAGCAGCGTCGCGGCCTGGGAGGAGGCGTGCCGGAAGGTCGGGCTCGACGTGCCCACCACCACGCTGTGCTGCTTCCATTCGGATGAGGGTTATGCCGCCGCCGCCGCGCGCCTGCTGCACACCGCGCTGGAGGAGGCGCGGGCGAAGCTTCCGGCGGGCACGAAGCTGCGCGTGCTCTTCTCCGCCCATGGATTGCCCGAGAGCATCGTGAAGGCGGGCGACCCGTATCAGTGGCAGGTGGAGCAGACCGTCGCTGCCGTGCTGCGGGCGCTGGACGAACCCGGCCTCGACCACGTCACCTGCTACCAGTCGCGCGTCACGCCGCAGAAATGGATCGGCCCTTCCACCGAGGACGAGATCGAGCGTGCGGCGCATGAGAAGGTCGCCGTGCTGATCTGCCCCATCGCCTTCGTCTCCGAGCATTCGGAAACGCTGGTGGAGCTGGACGTGGAATATCGCGAAGTGGCGGAGAAGCTCGGCATTCCCGGCTATTTCCGCGTGCCGGCGCAGAACAGCGACGCCGGTTTCATCGCTGCCCTCGCGGCGCTGGTGGAGCGTGCGCGCAATTCCGGCCGCACGCTCTGCTCCTTCGCCGGCGCGCGGCAATGCCCGCGCGAGCATCGCGACTGCCCGCATGCGCGCGCCCGCGCGAGCGAGAGAAGCGCGGCTTGATCCGCGCCGTCCTGTTCGACTGCGATGGGGTGCTGGCCGATAGCGAGCGCCTGATCAACGAGATCGTCGCGCGCGAACTGACCTCGCGCGGCTGGGCGATGACGGCGGAGGAGGCGGAGCACGAATTCCTCGGCATCGCCCTGCCGGACATGATCCCGCGCATCGAGCGCTGCACCGGTCCCCTTCCCCAGGGCTGGACGCAATCCCTGTCGCGCGAGATCCAGGCGGAGATCGCGCGCTCCCTCGGCCCCATCCCCGGCGCGGCGGACAGCCTGGCGCTGCTGGCAGCACGCGGCATGACGATGGCCGTGTGCTCCAACTCCTCGCGCATCGAACTGCGGCTGAAGCTGGAGACGCTGGGCTTCCTCCGCTTCTTCGAGGGCCGCGTCCTGTCCTTCCAGGATGTCGGCCATCCCAAGCCCGCACCCGACCTATACCTCCGCGCCGCCGCGCTGTGCGGGGAGGCGCCGGAGCACTGCCTCGTCGTCGAGGACAGCGACGCGGGCGAGGCGGCGGGGCGTGCGGCGGGCTGCCCGGTGCTGCGGGTGCGCGGGCATCTCGACCCGGAAACCCTGGCCCGACGGATCGGCGAGGCCGCAAAGGACACGGCGACAAGCTCCCTCCGGTAATTCCCTTATCTGGAACCTTGGGACAGGCGCTGCGACAAGGCGGTCGGAGGAAAAATCCGTGCCTTTCACCGCGACGCCCAACGACCCGATCTTTCCGCTTGCCTGGCACTTGCGGAACACCGGCCAGGCCGGTGGCACGCCCGGCGTGGATCTTCGCCTGCTCGATGCCTGGGGACATTGGAGTGGCCGCAACGTCCTCGTCGCGGTGATGGATGAGGGGGTGGAGGCGACCCATCCCGACCTCCTCGCCCAGATGTGGACCCGCCCAGCGGGCGCCTCGGTGCCGGCGGACCCGAACCTCGCCACCGGCTTGCCGGTCGCGACCGGCATCGGCTCGGGCTACGACAACCACGCCACCCCGGTGGCCGGCATCATCGCTGCCAGCGGCAACAACGGGGTCGGCGCGATCGGCATCGCCCCCGACGCGAAGATCGTCTCCTACCGCGTGCTTGGCGCGGATGCGGCGGATCCGGACAATGCCTTCGCACAGGGCCTCCTCGACGGAGCGGCGATCTTCAACGCCTCCTACGGCGGCTCCTTCGGGCTCAAGCCCGAGGCGGAAACCCTGGCCGCGCTGGAGCAGGTGGCACGCGAAGGGCGCGGCGGCCTCGGCGCCATCGTGGTGAAGAGCAACGGCAACGAGCGGTTGGAGCCCGGCGCCCCCTCCCCGCATGATGGCGGGGCGGAGACGATGAACGCCAGCCGCTTCACCATCGCCGTGGCGGCGGTGGACAATCGCGGCGTCATCTCCTCCTACAGCAGCCCCGGCGGCAACCTCTTCATCTCCGGTTTCGGCGGGCCGGGCGACGATCTGCTGCTCACCGGCGACAGCGTCGCCGCGCCCGACCGCGCCGGCACCACCAACGGCTACAACGGTGACGCCGCCCGCTTCGGTGGCGACTACACCGGGTTCAACGGCACCTCCGCCGCCGCGCCCACCGTCTCGGGCGTCGTCGCCCTCATGCTCGAGGCCAATCCCGAGCTCGGCTACCGCGACGTGATGGAGATCCTGGCCTACACGGCGCGGCTGACCGACACGCTGGCCGGGACGCCGGGCCATGACAGCTGGTTCCGCAGCGAATGGCTGGAGAATTCGGCGGGCAACAAGAATGGCGGTGGGCTGACTTTCTCCCATGATTACGGCTTCGGCTTGGCCGATGCCGGAGCCGCCATTCGCCTCGCCGAAACCTGGACGGCCCAGCGCACCGAGCACAACCTCGTCACCAGCCTGGCCTCGCCCAGTGCCGGACTGGGGTCGGGCTTCGCCTCCGGCGCGCCGCTCCTCGTCACCTTCAACATCCTGCAGCCCGAGAAAGCGCTTCCGGGCTTCCGGCTGAACGCGGTCGAGCTGACGCTCGACCTCGACGCCGCGCGCCCCTCCGACCTCACGGTGGAACTGATCTCGCCGGACGGCACCGGCATCCGCCTCCTCACCACCACCGGCAACACCTTCATGCCGAATGACTATGGCGATCCGGACTACGTGAACCCTTATCCCTGGCCCGGGCCCTCCCTGCTCGGCACGCCGGGCTTCTGGGGCGAGTCCGCGGTGGGCACCTGGACGCTGGTCATCTCGACCAAGGATGGCGGCGTGGGCGGCAGCCTCAAATCGGCGGGGCTGCTGCTGACCGGTGACTCCCTCTGGCAGGATGCGGCGGGCACCCAACCGTCGCCCGACCTCCGCAGCCAGGCGGTCTATACCGACGACTTCGCCCTGGCCGTCGCGGCGGAGCCGGGGCGTGTCGTGCTGGGCACCCCGGGGCAGGACGCGATCAACGCCGCGCCGATGACGGGCCGCGTCGTTCTCGACCTTTCGGCCGGCACCGGTTCACTGAATGGGATTGCCGTCACCCTCGCCCCCGAGCACGCGCTGCGCCACGCCTTCGGTGGCGCTGCGGGCGATGACCTGCGCGGCTCGGCCGCGGCGAACACGCTCGATGGCGGCTGGGGCGACGACCTGCTGATGGGCTTCGGCGGGGCCGACGCGCTGCGCGGCGGGGCAGGGCGCGACACGCTGATCGGCAATGAGGGCAATGACCAGCTGACGGGCGGCGTCGGGCGCGACTTCGCCATCTTCGGCGTGAACCGGGGCGACGCGGTGATCGACCGCTTGGCCGACGGTACGGTCCGCGTCTCCTCTGCCGAGGGGATGGACCATCTTTCCTCGGTCGAGGGGCTGGTCTTCCTGGATGGGCTGCGCGCCATGGGCATGGCCCGCCCCACGGACTTCACCGGCGACGGCTATGGCGACCTGCTGTTCCGGAACGGCGACGGCGCGATGCAGATCTGGCGCCTCCATGGCGACGGTTTGCAGGGGGCGGCCGGGTTCTCGCCGAACGGCGCGTCGATCGCGGCCACCGACACGCTGGTGACGACCGGTGACTGGTCGGGCGATGGCCGTGCCGACATCCTGTGGCGCGGCGTGGACGGGGCCCTGCGCTTCACCGTCAGCCTCGCGGATTCCTGGACCACGGTGGATCTGGGGGTCGTGGAAGGCTGGGCGGTGCGCGCTCTGGCCGATCTGGACGGCGATGGCCGGGCCGACCTGGTGTGGCAGCACGAGACGGGGTTCCTGGCCGGCTGGACGGCGACGGAAATCGGCTTCCTGACGCTGGAGGGCGGGGTTCCCGCGGGGCTGGGCACGGGGTGGGAATGGCTGGCCGCCGCAGACGCCACCGGCGATGGCCGGGCCGACCAGATCTTCTGCGCACCGGCGGGCGAGGTCTTCCTCTGGGCCTGCGAGGGGCTCGCCATCACTGACACGCTCTTCCTCGGGACGCGCGGCGCCGACTGGGACCTCGCCGGTTCGGGCGACCTGGACGGGAATGGCCGCGCCGACCTGCTGTGGTGGGACCCGGCCCAGCAAGGGTTGCGCCTCTGGCTCCTGGACGAGACCGGGCGGCAGGCCGAGGCGACGCTGGGCGGGCCGGGCGATGGCTGGAGCTTCGCCGCCCTGGCCGATTACAGCGGCGACGACCGCGCCGACATCCTTTGGCGCTCCGGCGAAGGCGATTATCGCCTGTGGGAGATGGACGGCACGACGCGGCTCTGGTCGGGCAACCTGCCCACGCAGACCGATGCATGGAGCCTGCTGGCGTAATTCCCGCCCGAGGGCACGGACCGGACTGATGCGCCGCTAGAAGCGGCGCAGCAGCCGGTCGATGTAGTCCAGCTCCTCCACCGGGCGGGCGCGTTCGGCGCCGCGGCGGCGGAGCTCGTCCTGCAGGCGGCGGGTGCGCAGCAGCTCCGCCTCATCCGGCACGCGGGTGTCGGAGCCGTTATCCGCCTGCCCCGTCGCCTCGCGGCCGCGGCGGCCCAGCGGGTCGCGCCCCTCGCCTAGCTCCTGCTCGCCATCCTCGTTGCCGCCCTCGGCGTCGCCGGCCATGTCCTCGCCGCTCTCGCCTTCACCCTGGCCCTGGCCACCGAACTGGCGCTGCATCTGCTGCGCCATCTGCCGCCCGCTTTCCTGCAGCCGCCGGATCGCCTCCTGCTGCGAGGGGCGGGCGTCGCGGCCCTGGCTCAGCGCCTCCTGCGCGTCGCGCATGGCCTGGCCGGCGCGGCCGAGCCCTTCCGGCACCTCGCCGGTCAGGTCGCCATGCTGCTGCATCAGCTCGCCCAGGGCGCGGCGCAGGGCGCGCTGCTGCCGCGCCTCCTCGCGCCGCTGCCGCTCCGTCTCCGCATCCGGGGGCGGCGAGGACTGGTTGCGGCGCGTCTGCGGCCGGCGGCGATCCTCCTCGTCAGCGCGGCGCTGGCCCTGGTCCAGCATCTCGGTCTGGCGGCGCAGCAGGTCCTGTACGGCGCCCATCTGCTGCTGGCCGCGCTGGCGCTGGCCCTGGCGCTGCGGGCTTTCGCCCCGCGCGACGCGCCCCTCCTGCAAGGCGCGCAGCATCTCCTCCAGCTCCGCCAGCTCGCGCCGCGCATCCTCCGTGCGGCCCTCGCGCGCCGCCTGCTCCATGCGGCGGGTGCGGCGCTCCATGTCCCGCCCATCCATCATGCGCTGCTGCGGGTCATAGGGCAGCGCCTCGGCATTCTCGCGCTGGAGCCTCTCGGCCAGCGCCTCCAGGTGGCGGCGGATCGCCTCGCGCAGCTCCTCGATGCGCTGGCGCAACTCCTCGCGTGCCTGCTGGTCGCCCGGCTGGCGCTCGCTCTGCTCCAGCGCCTCGCGCAGCGCCTCCTGCGCCTCGGCCATGGCACGGGCGGTGCGGCCGTCGCGCCCTTCCTCCAGCGCCAGCGCGGTTTCCCAGAGGAGTTCCTGCACCTCGCCCACCGCCGCCTCGCGCCGGTCGCGCTGCAGCTGCGTTCGGGCGGTGCGGAGCGAAAGCTGCGTCGCGGCGTCGTGCTCGAAGGCCTCCGGCTCGGCCACGATGCGGTCCAGGGCGCGCATCGCCGCCACCCGCTCCTCTGGCGCGACGGAAAGCGCCTTGCGCACGGCGATGATCGCGCGCGCAACCGGGTGGTTGAAGGACCGCTCCGGCAGGACGAGCGACGCCTCCTCCGACTGGCCCTCCTGCCCCGCCCCGTCCCGCGCGACGAGGCGCAGCGTGACCGGCAGCCCGGCCCAGGGATGCGCCGACAGCTCGGTCGGCATCTGGCCACGGGCCTGGCGCGGCGCGGCGGTGGGCAGGGCGACATCCAGCACGACGGGCGCCGCCGTCGGGCGCGCGACGAGGCGGATTTCCGCCCGCAGCGCCAGCACACCCCAATCATCCTCCACCTGCCAGGGCAGGCGGATGCCGAGACCGCGCGGGGCGCGCGACGGCGCCTCCGGGAAGCGCACCACGGGCGGCGCGTCCTGCTGCACCGCCAGCGACCAAGTCGCGACCTCGCGCCCGCCATCGCGCAGCGTGATGCGCGTGCCCTGCTCCATCACCGCCTCCCCGCCATGGGAGGTGCCGCCGAGCGGCTGCAGCACGATGCCCTCGGCGGAGGGCGAGGCGGCGTTGGACACGGCAAGCTGCAGCCGCGACCCGGCGGGCACGGTGGCCGAGCCGCCCCCTGCGGGCAGGAAGACCGGAGGCGCGCCGGTATAGGCGGGCGGCGTCACCCAGGCCTCGACCCGCAGCGCCGGCGCGGCGGCGACCGACCCGGCAAGGCGCGGCTGCATTCCGCGCAGCAGCAGCGCCGGCGCGTCGGTGCCGGCCACGACCAGGGCTGCCAGCACGGAGAGCCCGAGCCCGGCGCGCAGGGCCCGCCGGTCCCGCGCCGCGAGGCCGGGGCGCGGCCAGCCCACGCGCAGCCGCCCGATCCTGGCCCGCATCCGCTCCTGATGCGCGGCCCAGAGCCCGGCATCGCCGCCGGCCACCTGGTCCTCCAGCGCGGCCAGCGGGCGGTGGCGCAGCCCGGAAGCCGATTCCAGCCGCCGGTCCGCCTGGGCGGCATCGGGCCGTCGCAGCCCGCGCCAGCCTTGGCGCAGCGCCAGGATCAGCGCCGTCGCGAAACAGAGCAGGACCAGCAGATGTGCCCAGCCCGGCAGCAGCGCGGGCAGGCCGCTCCACGCGAACACCAGGAACAGCCCCAGCACCGCCAGCACCGGCCAGGCCGCCAGCCACGCCCCCTCCCACCACAAGGCGAGGCGGGCGAGGCGGCGCTTCAGGGCGAGGTCACGCATGGGGAGGGCTCCATGTGCGGGGCGCAGGCGACCACCCATCAAGATCCGGCCGCAACGCGGCCGGCGCCGCTAAACCAACAACCCAGCCAGCACAACCGTGGCGCGGCGAAGCCAAGGCGCCGGAGGCGCCGCCCGGCGCCTCAGGGCAAAAATAAACCTGCTGGCCGGCCGTCAAACCGCCCCGCCAGGATCAGCGATCCAGTCAGGCACGCGCTGCCCGGCCAGCAATTCCTCGTATCCCTGGCGTTCGCGCACCACGGACCAGTCGGACCCGTTCACCATCACCTCCGCGGCCAGAGGCCGGGCGTTGTAGGTGCTGCTCATGCTCGCACCGTAGGCGCCTGCATCGAGGAACGCCACGAGAGAAGCGGGCGGCAGGGCCGGAAGGTTGCGCCCCTTGGCGAAGGTGTCGCTGCTCTCGCAGACCGGGCCCACCACGTCGGCCGGGGATTGCGGCGCGTGGAAGGCGGCGGGCGAGACGGGCAGGATGCCGTGCCACGCCTCGTACATGGCGGGGCGCAGCAGGTCGTTCATCGCTGCGTCCAGGATCACGAAGCGCCGGCCCACGGATTGCTTCTCGATCACCACGCGCGACAGGAGCACCCCGGCCGGGCCAGCAATCCAGCGACCCGGCTCCAGCATGATCCTCACCCCGGCATCGCCCAGCCCGGCCTTGATGGCGCCCGCCAGCGCGGCGGGGCTGGCCGGGATCTCGTCGCGATAGGGGATGCCGAGGCCGCCGCCGCAATCCACCCGCTCGACCGGCAGGCCCTGCGCCCGCAACTCCCGCACCAGCGTGCCGAGGCGGGCATAGGCGGCGGCGTAGGAACCAACGCCCTGCGTGATCTGCGAGCCGATATGCGTGGCCAGCCCCACCACCTCCAGCCCCGGCATCTCGCAAAGCCGCGTATAGAGCGCCGGCGCCAGGGCGATGGGCACGCCGAACTTGTTCTCCGTCAGCCCCGTGGTGATCTTGGCGTGGGTGCGCGCATCCACATCCGGGTTCACGCGCAGCGCCACCCGGGCGCGGCGGCCGAGGGATTGCGCGAGGGCGGACAGCATCTCCGCCTCCTCCGCGCTTTCCAGGTTGATCTGCAGGATGTCCTCGGCGATGGCGAGGCGCATCTCCCGTTCCGACTTGCCGACGCCGCTGAACACGATGCCCGAGGCAGGGACGCCGGCGGCGCGGGCGGCGCGCAGCTCGCCCTCGCTCACCACGTCGGCGCCCAGGCCTTCGCCGGCCAGCAGCGCGACCACGGCGAGGTTCGGGTTGCTCTTGGTCGCGAAATGCACTGTGGCGTCCAGCCCGGCATCACGCAGCGCATCGCAGAGGGTGCGGGCGCGGCGGCGCAGCGTGCCGGCGGAATAAACCCAGGTGGGGGTGCCCACCGCCTGGGCGATGCGCGCCAGAGGCACCTCCTCCATCATGAGGCCGGCAAGGGCGTCCATGGACAGCGCCGGACGCTGGGCCAGGAGGTCAACGAAGGAAGGTTCGGGCGCGTCGTCGTGACGCGGAGCGGGGGCGGCCATGGACGCAAGATATGCGTCTGGACCGCGAAAACGGGTAGGGGGTGTGGTATGATCCTCCCCCAAGGGGAAGGATGACCGCTTGACCATGCAGGATGAGACCGTGGCCGTCGATCTGGTGATCACGGATCGCGATGGAAAGCATCGGCTCCATGCCAAGGAGCAGCCGGTGCTCCGCCTTCCCGATGGCCGCTTCGCCATGGAGGTGGACGGGCACGTGCGCGAGGTGGCCCTCCTGACGTTGAACTTCGGTCCGGCGGTGCGCTGTCCGCCCTTCGCCCATCTGGACGAGAGGCTTTGGGCCGACTCACCCCCGTCGGGCGACGATCCCGTTACCCTGCACCTGCCGCCTGAGGGGCTTGCCCGGGCCAGCTGGGACGAGGTGGACAGCGAATTCGAGGAGAGCGGCGAAAGCTTCCCACTTTCCTTGGACATCCTCGAAGCCTGGGTGGACGCGGATGGCGAGGACGATGACATCTTCGCCGACGTGCCCCCACCTCGCGTCTTCCGTTACGGTCAGGAATCCTGAAGCATGGTCACGATCCACGGCGTCCTCCGCTCCCGCGCATCGCGCAATGTCTGGCTGCTGAAGGAGCTGGGCGTGCCTTTCCGGCATGTCCCGGTCATCCAGGGCTACCGCCTGCCCGACGCCTCGGCGCCCGGTGCGCCGCTCAACACCACCTCGCCCGAGTTCCGCGCCGTGAACCCGAACGGGCGCATACCGGCCATGGAGGATGACGGACTGGTGCTGTGCGAGAGCCTCGCCATCAACCTCTACCTCGCGAAGAAGCATGGCGGCCCGCTGGCGCCGAAGGACCTGGCCGAGGATGCGCTGATGACGCAGTGGAGCCTCTGGGCCATGACCGAGGCGGAGCCGCACACGATCAACGTGCTGTACCACCGCCTCGGCTACCCGCCGGATCAGCGCGACCCCGCCGTGGCCGAGGCCGCGATTGCCGCCTTGCGCCAACCCTTCGCCGTGCTGGAAGAGGCGTTGGCGAAGGATGGATGGCTGGTGGGTGGCCGCTTCACCGTCGCCGACCTGAACCTGGCGGAGGTGATCCGTTACGCCCAGCCCGCGCCGGAGCTGTTCGAGGCCGCGCCGCGGGTGAAGGCGTGGCTGGCGGCTTGCCAGGCCCGGCCAGCCTTCCGGGAGATGATGGCGGAGCGGGAGAAGGAGCCCGCGTGAGGCGCCCCTGGTCCTCGTGGCTCCTCGTGGCATAAGGCCGGCCACCACGGTCCCGAAGCCTTCGCCCTCCCATGATCCGTCTTGACAACGTTTCCAAGCAAAACGGCCGCCAGCTCCTTTTCGTGGAGGCCTCGGCGGCGCTCCAGAAGGGGGAGAAGATCGGCCTGGTCGGCCCCAACGGCGCCGGCAAGACGACGCTTTTCCGGTTGGTCACCGGGCAGGAAGCCCCCGACGAGGGGCAGGTCCTGGTGGATCGTGGCGTCACCATCGGCTTCTTCAGCCAGGATGTGGGCGAGATGGCCGGGCGCCCGGCCGTGGCCGAGGTGATGGACGGCGCCGGCCCGGTCAGCGAAGTCGCCGCGGAGCTGGCGGAACTGGAGGCCGCCATGGCGGACCCCGACCAGGCCGATGAGCTGGACAGCATCATCGAGCGCTTCGGCGAGGTGCAGGCGCGCTTCGAGGAACTCGGCGGCTATGCGCTGGAAGGACGAGCGCGCGAGGTGCTGGCGGGGCTGGGCTTCAGCCAGGCGATGATGGATGGCGACGTGGGCGCCCTTTCGGGCGGCTGGAAGATGCGCGTGGCGCTGGCCCGCATCCTGCTCATGCGCCCCGACGTCATGCTGCTCGACGAGCCAAGCAACCACCTGGACCTGGAAAGCCTGATCTGGCTGGAGCAGTTCCTGGCGGGTTTCGAGGGCGCGCTTCTTCTGACCTCGCACGACCGCGAGTTCATGAACCGCGTGGTTAGCAAGGTCATCGAGATCGATGGCGGCACGCTCACCACCTACTCGGGCGACTACGAGTTCTACGAAGGGCAGCGCGCGCTGAACGAGAAGCAGCAGCAGGCCCAGTTCGAGCGGCAGCAGGCCATGCTGGCGAAGGAGATCAGCTTCATCGAGCGGTTCAAGGCGCGGGCCTCGCACGCCGCGCAGGTGCAGAGCCGCGTGAAGAAGCTGGAGAAGATCGAGCGCGTCGAGCCGCCCAAGCGGCGGCAGAGCGTTTCCTTCGATTTCCGCCCGGCGCCACGCTCAGGTGAAGACGTGGTGAATCTACGCGCGGTGCACAAGCGCTACGGCGAGCGCACGATCTATGACGGTCTGGACTTCATGGTGCGGCGGCGCGAGCGCTGGTGCGTGCTGGGCGTCAATGGCGCCGGGAAGTCCACCCTGCTGAAGCTGGTGGCCGGCGTGACGCCGCCGGATGACGGGACGATCTCCGTCGGCAGCAGCGTCCGCATGGGCTATTTCGCGCAGCACGCCATGGAATCGCTGGATGGCGACCACACCGTGTTCGAAGCATTGGAGTACGCCTTCCCGCAGGCGCCGCAGGGATCGCTGCGGACTCTCGCCGGCTGCTTCGGCTTCTCGGGCGACGATGTGGAGAAGAAGTGCCGCGTCCTGTCCGGTGGCGAGAAGGCTCGCCTCGCCATGGCGCGCATGCTCTACGATCCGCCGAACTTCCTCGTGCTCGACGAGCCGACGAACCACCTGGACATGGCGACGAAGGAGATGCTGGTGGCGGCGCTGGCGCAGTACGAGGGCACGATGCTCTTCGTCTCGCACGACCGGCATTTCCTGGCGGCGCTCTCCACCCGCGTGCTGGAGCTGACGCCCGAGGGCGTCCAGCAATATGGCGGCGGCTACACGGAATACGTGGCGCGGACGGGTCAGGAGGCGCCAGGCCTCCACGCCTGAATTCACTCGCTCCAGTTCACCTCCGGGCCGACAGGCACGATCCCGCTCGGATTCAGGCGCAGGTGGCTCTGGAAGTAGTGCCGCTTGATGTGTCCGAAATTCGTCGTCTCGCCGAAGCCCGGCTGGGCGTAGAGGCGACGCGCATAGGCCCAGAGGTTCGGATAATCCACCAGCCGCCGCAAATTGCAGCGGAAATGCGTGACATACACCGCATCGAACCGCGCCAGCGTGGTCCAGAGCCGGAGGTCGGCCTCGGTCAGCCGACCGCCCACGAGGCTGCGCTGGCCGGATAGTCGCTCCTCCAGCCAGTCCAGCGTCTCGAAGAGCGGCCCCACCGCTTCCTCATACGCTTCTTGGTTCGCGGCGAAGCCGGCGCGGTACACGCCGTTGTTCACGTCGCGATAGACGCGCTCATTCACCGCGTCGATCTCCGGGCGCAGCGCATCCGGGTACAGTTCCCCCGTGCCGCCGAAGGCGCGGTCCAGCATGCGGAGGATCTCGCTGCTCTCGTTGCTGACGATGCGGTTCGTCCTTCGGTCCCACAGGACCGGCACCGTCACCTTGCCCGAATAATGCGGGTCCGCCCTGGCATAGAGTTCATGGAGGAAGCGTGCATTCATCACCGGGTCGGGAATGACGCCGGGACCCTCGCGGAAGCTCCACCCGCCCTCGCGCATCCGCCAATGCACGACCGAAAGGCCGATGACTCCCTCGAGCCGCCGCCGCGCCCGCTGGATCAGCGTGCGATGCGCCCAAGGGCAGGCCAGCGAGACATAGAGGTGATACCGCCCTTCCTCCTCCGGGAAATCGCCTTCGCCGAGCCAGTTCCGGAAGGCGGATTCTGTGCGCTGGAAGCGCCCATCCTTCGCAGCCTCCGTGGCGTCGCCCTCGTGCCACTTCCCGTCGAGCAGGTATCCCATCGAGCCGCCTCCGTCGTCCTGGCAAGAATGTCCCGGGAGCAACGTCTCCAGACCGGGCAGGGCGGCGAAGCGTCAGACGTCACGTCCCCGTAATTAATCAAAAGGAATGAATCATCGATTGCTTCGCGGGGTGGCGAAGCCCAACGTGGCCCCTCCCGCGCCGTGCGGCCACACGAGGTTGGAGTTTCTTCCATGCTCGTCCCTGCTGCCTCCCGCACCGTCTCTCGCCCGTGCCTCACGGCCCTGGCCTTCCTCCTGCCCTTCCTCGCTGGCGCCGCAATGGCGCAGCCCGTCAAGCAGCGATTGGCGGATTGCGGCACGCCCCTCCTGCTGGTGCGCTACACACACCCGCCCGATCTCGACCATGCCTGCGAGGCGTGGAGCCGCGTCTCCGCCTTCCTGCTGGGCGAGCATCGCCTCCGCCTGGACGCACCGGTGGAACTCGTCTTCTCCGAGCGGGTGGAGCTTGGCCCCGAGACCGACCGGCTTCGCGTGCTGGGCCATTTCGAGCGCGCCACCCGCATCGTGCAGATCACCTCCATCGCCGCTTCCTGGCTCCGCGAACCCGGGCGCCTGATGTTCCGCCTGCCGATGGACGAAGAACTGCACGTGAGCCTCGTCGCGCACGAGTTGGCCCACGCGATCCTGTTCGACAATTTCCGCGTCGCCGAGCCGGGTCGGGCCTGCGGCGAATACCTCGCCTATGTGGTGCAGATCGCGACTATGGCGCCGCATGCGCGGGTGCAGGTCCTCGCCCAGTATCCGGAGCGTGACTTCGCCACGCTCGACGACATCACCGAGATCTTCCACGTCTTCTTTCCGCACGAATTCGGCGTGCGCTCCTATCGCCACTTCGTGCGGGAGGGTCACGCCTACATGATGGAGCTCATCCTTTCCGGCGGCCTCCAGACCGACCTGCCGCCCATGTGATGGCGGCTCGCATGGGAAGCGTGTCCGTGTAGGCTGGGGCGGTGATGCGCCGCGCGCTCCTTCTCCTGCCCCTGCTCCTGGCGCTTCCCGTCGGGCTCTGGGCGCTGGACCGCGCCCTGCCGCCCGATCTGTCGCGCTTCGAGGCTGTCTCGGCCGAGATCCCGTCCCGCGACGGCCGCCTGCTGCACGCCATCCCCGTCGCGCGCGGGACATGGCGCCTTCGCACCGCGCCGGAGGACGCTCCGCCCCACCTCCTCGCGCAGCTCCTGCGGGCGGAGGATGCACGCTTCCCCCACCATCCGGGCGTGGACCCGCTGGCCCTGGCTCGCGCCGCCAGCCAATGGGCGCGCACCGGGCGGGTGGTGTCCGGTGGCTCCACCCTCTCCATGCAGACGGCGCGCCTGCTGGAACCACGCCCTCGCACCCTGCGGAGCAAGGCCATCGAGGCGCTGCGGGCGCTGCAACTGGAATGGCGCCTGGGCAAGCCGGGCGTGCTTTCGGTCTGGCTGACCCTGGCGCCGCAAGGCGGCAATCTCGAAGGGCTGCGGGCCGGGGCGCTGGCTTGGTTCGGGCGGCCGCTCCATGCGCTGGACCCGGCCGAGACCGCCCTGCTCCTCGCCCTGGCGCGGCAGCCGGCCCGCGCCCGCCCCGACCGCCATCCGGAAGCCGCGCGCATCGCCCGCGACGCGGTGCTGCACCAGCGTGCCCCCGGCCTCGCCACGCCCGCGGAGATCGCCCACGCCGCCCTGCCCACGCGCCGCCACCCCCTGCCCCGCCACGCGCCGCTGACCGCGATGCCCACGCTCGACCTCGACCTGCAGCGCGGCGTGACGGCGCTGGCGCGCGAGGCGCTGGACCGCCTGCCGCCGCAGGTCTCGATCGCCATCGCGGTGATGGAGATCGAAACGGGAGAATTCCGCGCCCTGTTCGGCGGCGACTGGAACAACCCCGTCCGCGCCGGCCACCTGGATCTCACCCGCGCCGTGCGCTCGCCGGGTTCGGCGCTGAAGCCCCTGGTCTACGCGCTGGGCTTCGAAGCCGGGCTGGCACGGCCTGACACGCTGCTGGACGATCTGCCGCGCCGCTTCGGCACCTATGCACCGGAGAATTTCGACCGCGCCTTCGCCGGACGGCTTTCCGTCGCGGATGCGCTGCGGCAGAGCCTGAACGGACCCGCCGTGGCGATGCTGGAGGCGGTCGGCCCGGTGCGGATGGCCACCGCCATGAAGCGCGCCGGGGCTACGCCGCGCCTGCCGCCGGGCGCCGTCCCCACCCTGCCCCTGGCCCTGGGCGGCGTCGGCATCACGCTGCGCGAGCTCGTCACCCTTTATGCGCGCCTGCCCGAGACGGTGGAGCGCCGCGCCGCCGAAGCTGCCCTCGCCGCGCTGGTGCAGCCCTTTGGCGGCCCAGCTGGCATTGCCTGGAAGACCGGCACCTCCTGGGGCGGGCGCGATGCTTGGGCGGTGGGGCTGGACCGGCGCCACGCGGTCGGAATCTGGGTCGGGCGGCCCGACGGCACCGCCATGCCCGGCGCCACCGGGGCGCGCCTTGCCCTGCCCGTGCTGACGCAGGTCTTCGAGCGCCTGCCTGCCGCGCCGCGCGCGCCCCTGCCCGCGCGCCCGGCCGCCGCGCCCGCCCTGGCGGGCACCGATGCGCTGCGCCTCGTCTTTCCGCCGCCCGGCGCGGCCCTGGCCGAAGCGGGGCGCGTGGTGATCCGCGCCGGGGGCGGCCAGCGCCCCCTCTCCTTCCTGGTGGATGGCGCGCCCATCCCTTCCGATCCCGCGCGGCGTGAGGCCGCATGGACCCCGCCCGGCCCGGGCCGCTACCGGCTTTCCGTGCTGGATGCCGGCGGCGCGGCGGTGGGGGTGGAGCTGCGGGTGCGGTGAGGCGCGCCGCCCCGGCCGCGCTGCTCTACGTCCTGGCTGTCTTTGCGCTGGGCGCGCTGCTCGGTCCGCTGCGCGAGTTCCTGCTGACGCCCTGGACTGGTGCCCTGCTCGCCACGCTGCTGGAGCTGCCGCTGGTGCTGCTGTGGTCCTGGTTCCTCGCCGGGTGGATCGTGGCGCGCATGGCGGTGCCGCGCGGCGCGGCGCGCTGGCTGATGGGCGGTCTGGCGCTGCTCCTGTTGCTCGGGATGGAACTGGCGCTGGGCCGGGTGCTGCGCGGATGGGATTTCGCCGCCTGGCTCGCGCATCTCGGCAGCGGGCCGGGACTGGCCTCGCTGGTCGGCTATCTGGTCTTTGCCGCTCTTCCGGCGCTTCAGCGGCAGCCCTGAGCGCCGAACCCCTCGCGCACCAGACGCAGGCGGAAGCGCGCATTCTCCAGCGCCCCGGCGATGCGCGCGGCGCTGCCCTCGCTTTCCGCCGGCGCGGCCGCCTCTGCCGCCTCGCGCGCCAGCGCCGCAAGGTCCCGGCAGCCGCAGGCGAGGAGGCGCGGCGCCAGCGCCTCAGCCGCCGCGCGCAGCGATGCGCCCAGCTCACGGCCCTGCACCAGTCCGGAGACAGGCTGCCCGGCCATCACCTCCGCTTCGCGCAGCGCCGTCATGGCGCTGGCGAAGTCGCAGCGCGGGCGTGGCAGCCCCTGCCCCATCAGTGGCAGCGCCAGCAGCGGCAGGATCAGGGCGGGCCGCATCGCCGCCACGCCTCCTCCATGTGCGGCGGCAGCGTCGCGGTGGCGCGGACCGGCGCTTCCAGCGGAAGCCGCAATTCCCGCGCCAGCAGGTGCAGCCGCCCGGCGCCGCCGCCATAGCGCTCATCCCCCAGGATCGGTGCGCCGAGATGGGCGAGATGAGCGCGGATCTGGTGCGTCCGGCCGGTGCGTGGGCGCAGCGCCACGGCCGCGAGGCCGCCGCCGCGCCCCAGCACGCGCCATTCCGTCCGCGCCGCCTGCCCCTTCGGGTCCACCGCCATCCACCAGCCCCGCTCCTTCGTGGAGCGCTTGAGCAGCTTCGCCTCGCACACCCCCTCCTCGGGCAATTCGCCGCGCACGACGGCCCAGTAGGTCTTTTCGGCCCGTCCTTCCGCGAAGAGCCGCCCCAGCGCCGCCATGGCGGGCTTGGTGCGCCCGAAGGCAAGGCAGCCTGCCGTGTCCGTGTCCAGACGATGCGCGGGTTGCGGCGCATGGCGCTTGCCCTGGCGCAGCGCCTCCGCCCAATCCTCCAGCGAGGCGCCTCCGCGCGGCCCGCGATGCACGGGCAGGCCCGCGGGCTTGTCCAGCACGAGCACCGCGTCATCCTGGTGGAGGATTCGCGCGAGGATCTCCCGATGGCCCCAATGCGTCTGCACTGCTTTCCCGAGTCCGGCGGCTGCTACAAGGTCGCCCTCATGCTCGCGCTTTGCGGCGCGGAGTGGGAGGGCGTCTGGGTGGATTACTTCCACGGCGAGACGCGCACCGCCGAATGGAAGTCCCGCATCTCCGTGATGGGGGAGGTGCCGGTGCTGGAGCACGAAGGCAAGCGCCTCACGCAGTCTGGCGTCATCCTCACGCATCTTTCGCGCCATTCCGGCCGCTTCGCCGCGGCTGATGGCGACGAGGCGCTGCGCTGGCTGCTCTTCGACAACCACAAATTCACGTCCTACCTCGCCACTTGGCGCTTCCTGTTGGGCTGGGCGGAGAACCCCGACCCGGCGGTGATCGCCTTCTTCCGAGCGCGGGTGGAGACGGCCTTCCGCGTGGTCGAGCAGCAGCTGGAAGGGCGAGACTTCCTGCTGGGCAGCGCGCCCTGCATCGCCGACATTTCCATGCAGGGCTACCTCCATTATCCGAAAGCGGAATGGCCGCTCGACCATGCAGCCTTTCCGCGCATCGCCGCCTGGCGCGCCCGCTTCGCCGCCATGCCCGGCTACGCCCCCGCCTATGACCTCCTGCCGGGGCCACGCACGCCAGGGCGGCTCTTCGCCTGAGCCCCATCCCTTGCCGGCCCGGCGCGGGACGGGCAAGGATGCCGCGGAATGCAGGAGTTGGGTCGGGACACCGGCCCGGACAGGGAGCGCGCGTGGACGACCACCGGGAAACGCAGCGCGTCACCAGCACCTCCGGCTATCTCGCCGGAGACAGCGAGATGGCGCGCCGCATGGCTGCGCTGGACTGGTCGGCCTCGCCTCTCGGCCCACCGGAAGGCTGGCCGGCCGCGATCCGCACCGCCACCGCGCTCATGCTCGGCTCCAAATTCCCCATGTTCCTTGCCTGGGGGAAGGAGCTGGGGTTTCTCTACAACGATGGCTACGCCCGCATCCTCGGCGACAAGCATCCGGCGGCGCTGGGCGCGCGGTTTCAAGACATCTGGGCGGAGATCTGGTCCGACATCGCGCCGCTGATCGACTCTGCCCTGGCTGGCGAGGCCAGCTTCCGCGAGGACCTGCCACTGCTGGTGGAGCGGAGCGGCGGCGGCATGGAGCGCGCCTGGTTCACCTTCTCCTACTCGCCGGTGCGCGACGAGGCGGGCGCGGTGCTCGGCATGTTCTGCGCCGTCACGGAGACCACGAGGCGCGTTCTGTCCGTGCGGCGCGACGCCGTGCTTCACGCACTGGAGGAACGTTTGCGCGGCCTGCCGGAGCCGGAGGCGGTGCGGCGCGCGGCGGCCGAGGCGCTGGCGCGCGAGCTGGACGCCGGCCGCGCATTCTTCGCCGAGCCTGAGGGCGAGGAGGCGCGGGCCGCTGGCGCCTGGAGCGACGGTTCGCTGCCCGAACTCCCGCCCTCGCTGCCGCTCGCCAGCCTTCTCCCCGATCCCGGCGCGCTGCGAGACGGGCGCGCCGTCCCGACGGAGGGCTCCGCCTCCCGCCTCGCCGTCCCTCTGCTGCGCGACGGGCGGCTCGTCGCTTTGCTCTGCGTGGACCCGAAGCGGTCGCGCATCTGGACGGAGGGCGAGGCGCGCCTTGCCGAGGTGGTGGCGCAGCGCGGCTGGGCCGCCGCTGCCCGCGCCGCCGCGGAAGCCCAAGCCCAGGCCAGCGAGGCGCATCTCGCCGCCATCTTCGCCCAGGCCACGGTGGGTATCGCCGAGGTGGACACCGCCGGGCGCTTCGTGCGCGTCAACGACCGCTACTGCGCGATCGTCGGCCGCCCGCGCGAGGCGCTGCTGGCGCTGCGGATGCAGGACATCACCGATCCGGGCGACCTCGGCAGCAACCTGCCCCAGTTCGGCCAGGCGGCGAGCGCGGGCGCCTCCTTCGAGATCGTGAAGCGCTACCTCCGTCCCGACGGCTCGACCGTCTGGGTGCACAACAACGTCACTACCCTGCACGACTTCGACGGGCAGGTGACAGGAATCCTGTGCGTCACGGCCGACCTGACGGCGCAGCGCCGGGCGGAGGAGGCGTTGCGGGACAGCGAGGCGCGACTGCGCCTCGGCCTCGAGGCCGGGCGCATGGTGACCTGGGAGCTGGACCTCGCCACCCAGTTCATCCGCCGCTCCGCCAATGCGGAGGCGGTGTTCGGCCCAGGCGACCAATCCGGCGACTATTACGACCGCATGCCGCCCGAGGATGCGCGCGCCGTGGCGGAGGCGATGCGCGCCGCCATCGAGGATGGCACGCCCTTCGAGGTGGAGTTCCGCTACCGCCACCCGGATGGGCGGCTGCTGTGGCTGCACAACCAGGGGCGCATCCTGCGTGACATGGCGGGGGTGGCGGTGCGCGCCCATGGCGTGTGCCGCGACGTCACGGCCCGCCGCCGGGCGGAGGAGGCGCTGCGCGCCCTGAACGAGCGGCTGGAGGCGGAGGTGGACGCCCGCACGCGCGAGCGCAACCGCATCTTCGAGCTGTCCAACGACCTGTTCGGCGTGCTGGGCGACGATGGCTTCCTGAAGGAGGTGAACCCCGCCTGGACCAAGCTGCTTGGCTTCAGCCGGGCGGAGATCCTGTCCCGCCCCCTCGCCGCCTCCGTCCATCCGGACGACATGCCGCGCATCGCCGCGCTGCTGGAGGCGCTGCGCGCCGGCCATTCGGTCGAGGGGTTCGAGAACCGGCTGCTGCGCACCGATGGCAGCTACGCCACGGTCGCCTGGACCGTCGTGATGGGGGACGGGAATTTCTACGCCGTGGGCCGCGACGTGACCTGGGAGCGCAAGCGGGAGGAGGCGCTGCGCCAGGCGCAGAAGATGGAGGCGATCGGCCAGCTCACCGGCGGCATCGCGCATGACTTCAACAATCTGCTCGGCGCGGTGGTGGGCGGGCTAGACCTGATCCATCGCCGTCCCGACGACCCCTCCCAGGTGCGGCGTTGGGCCGAGCACGGGCTGGCAGCGGCGGAGCGCGGCGCGCGACTCACCGCGCAGCTCCTCGCCTTTTCCCGTGCCCAGCGCATCGAGAGCCGCCCGCTGCGCCCCGCCGCGCTGGTGGAGGGGTTGCGCGACCTCCTCGCCCGCACCCTCGGCCCATCGATCGCGATCCGGCTGGCGCTGGAGGAACGGGAAGCCTGCGTGAGCTCCGACCCCACGCAGATGGAGATGGCGCTGCTCAACCTCGCCATCAACGCACGCGACGCCATGCCGGGGGGCGGGGAGCTGGTGATCGGGACGCGCCGCATCCGCATCGCGCAGGACACGGAGCTGCGGTCCGGCGAGTACGTGGAGATCTCGGTGCGCGACACGGGGGAGGGCATGACCGCCGCTGTCGCGGCCCGCGCCTTCGACCCGTTCTTCACCACCAAGGGCGTCGGCGAAGGCACCGGCCTCGGCCTGTCGCAGGTCTATGGCATCGCGCGCCAGGCGGGCGGCACGGCGCGGATCGAGAGCGCGCTGGGCGAGGGCACCATCGTGCGCCTCCTCCTCCCGCGCAGCGAGGGAGTGGCGGAAGGCAGCGAGGCGGCTGCCGGCGTGGTCCGGCCCCGGCCGAGCGGCGCCGAGATCCTGGTGGTGGATGACGACCCGGAAATGCGCCGCATGCTGGCCGAGCAGCTGGCCGAGCTGGGCTACGCGGTGCGCGAGGCGGAGGACGGCCTCACCGGCCTCGCCGCGCTGGAGGAGAGCGTGCCGGACCTCGTCATGCTGGATTTCGCCATGCCCGGCATCAACGGGGCGGAGGTGGCGCGCCGCATCCGGGCCAGCCGCCCGGGCCTGCCCATCCTCTTCGCCACGGGCTTCGCCGACACGGCGGCGATCGAGGCGGCGGCCGGTTCCGAGGCCCTCATCCTCCGCAAGCCCTTCCGCCTCTCCGAGCTGCAGATGGCGGTGGCCGAGGCGCTGCGGCGCGGCTGAGCGCTGGCGCGCGCCCCGGTTTTCCGCAACCCTGTCCCGCGCCGGACGCTGCTGGCTGTGGGCGTCCGGCGGGAATAACCCTCCGCGCCGGCCAGAACCCCCCTTCGAGGCACCCCCATGTCCGCCGACCCCAACCGCAAGCTCACCCCAGCCGGGCTGATCGGCGTGCTGGGCGTCGTCTATGGCGACATCGGCACCTCGCCGCTCTACGCGCTGAAGGCCGCGCTGTCGCACTTCACCGAGGGCGGCATCGAGGATTGGGAGGTGCTGGGTGTCCTTTCCCTCATCTTCTGGTCGCTGATGCTGACCGTGACCATCAAGTACGTGCTGATCGTCATGCGCGCCGACAACCGGGGCGAGGGCGGGATCATGGCGCTGATGGCGCTGGCCCAGCGCACCGCCACGCGCCCGCGCGGGCGCCTCCTCATCGCCTTCATCGGCATCGCCGGCGCCGCGCTGTTCCTGGGCGACGGCATGATCACCCCGGCCATCTCCGTCCTCGCAGCGGTGGAAGGGCTCGAGGTGATCGGGCCTGGGCTGCACGAGCTGGTGATCCCCATCTCGCTCGGCGTGCTGCTGGCGCTGTTCCTGGTGCAGTGGCGCGGCACGGGCAGCATCGGCGCGCTGTTCGGGCCGATCTGCGCCGTGTGGTTCGCCGTGTTGGGGGGGCTGGGGCTGATGGAGGCGCTGCTCGCCCCGGAGGTCTTTGCAGCGCTGTCGCCGCACTACGCCTTGCAGTTCTGCGTGCACTACCACTCGGCCGCCTTTATCGCGATGGGCAGCGTAGTGCTGGCGGTGACGGGGGCGGAGGCGCTCTACGCCGACATGGGCCATTTCGGCCGCAAGCCCATCCAGCTCGCCTGGGTCGCCTTCGTGCTGCCGGCGCTGACGCTGAACTACCTGGGGCAGGGGGCGCTGCTGCTGCGCGATCCCTCGGCCATCGAGAACCCGTTCTTCCTGCTGGCGCCGGAATGGTTCCGCTTCTTCCTGGTCATCCTGGCGACGCTGGCGACCATCATCGCCTCCCAGTCCATGATCTCCGGTGCCTATTCCATCGCGCGGCAATGCGTGCAGATGGGCTTCTCGCCGCGGCTCGAGGTGCGCCACACCTCGGCGACGGAGGAGGGGCAGATCTACATGCCCCAGGTGAACAGCGCGCTGCTGATCGGCGTCATCATCCTGGTGCTGGAGTTCCGTGACTCCGAGGCGCTGGCCGCGGCCTACGGCCTCGCGGTGACGGGCACCTTCCTGTGCACCACCACCCTCGCGCTGATCGTGTTCCACCGGCAATTCGGCTGGAACCGCTTGCTGCTGACGCTGGTCTTCGGACCGATCCTCGTCCTGGACATCGCCTATTTCATCGCCACGGCGCTGAAGATCCCCGATGGCGGCTACGTGCCCATCATGATCGGCGCCGCTGCCTTCACGCTGATGTATGTGTGGTATCGCGGCCGGCAGCTGCTCTTCGCCCGCATCCGGCAGGACGGGCTGCCGCTCGCCTCCTTCCTCGCGCGCCTGCCACAGTCGCGCACCACGCGCGTGCCGGGCATCGCCGTGTTCATGACCGGCGAGGCCGACTACCTGCCCGGCGCGCTGCTACACAACCTCAAGCACAACAAGGTGCTGCACGAGCGCGTGCTCTTCGTGACCGTGCAGAACCAGGACATCCCCCAGGTCGCTCCCGAGCGCCGCTCGGAGGTGACGGAGCTGGCCGACCGCATCCACCGCGTCCTCATCCGCTACGGCTTCCAGGAAAGCCCCGACATCCCGCGCGAGCTGGAGCGGCTGCACGATGCGGGGCTGATCACCTACGAGCAGATGCAGGCCTCCTACTTCCTCGGCCGCGAAACCATCGTCTCGGCGGCGGTGCCGCGCATGCGCGGCTGGCAGCAATGGCTCTTCACGGTGATGAGCCGGAACTCCCTGCCCGCCACCGAGTTCTTCCGCATCCCGCCGGACCGCGTGGTGGAACTCGGCGTGCGCATCGCGATCTGACGGAGCAAACATGATCAGCGCCACCCAATTCGCCCTGTTCTTCGCGGCCGCCCTTCTGCTTGCTGTGACGCCCGGCCCGGGCATCTTCTACGTCGCCGCCCGTGCGCTGTCGGGCGGCCGGGCGGAGGGCGTGGCCTCCAGCCTCGGCACCGGGCTGGGCGGCATGGTGCATGTCCTGGCCGGCAGCCTCGGCGTCTCCGCCCTCGTGCTCGCGAGCGCGGAGCTGTTCACGGCGCTGAAGCTGCTCGGCGCCGCCTATCTGGTCTGGATCGGGCTGCGCGCCATACGCGCTGCCCGCCAGGACGCGGCGGCTGCGCTGGGGAACGGCGTCGCGGTGCCGTCCATCGGGGTGGGCCGCGCCTTTCGCGAAGGGATCGCGGTGGAGGCGCTGAACCCGAAGACGGCGGCCTTCTTCCTCGCCTTCGTGCCGCAATTCGTGGACCCGGCGGCGGGCCACGTGGCGCTGCAATTCGCCCTGCTGGGCCTCGTCTCCGTCCTTCTCAACACGCTGGTCGACATCGCCGTCGCGCTGGCGGCCGCCGGCATCCGGACGGGTGCCGCTGCGCGGCCGCAGCTGGTCCGCCGGTTGCGCGAGGCCTCGGGCGGCGCCATGATGGCGCTGGGCCTCGGTCTCGCCCTGGCGCGGCGGCCCGGCGCCGGCTAGCGGCCGCAGGGTGGACTTCCGCGCGGTTCCGTTGCACCCCGCGCCGCATGCTTGCCCTGCGTTCCCTCCTGTTCAACGCGCTTTTCTTCGGCCTGACCGCAACGGCGGGGCTGCTCGCCATGCCCTTGCTGCTGGGGCCGCGCCCCTTCCTGCGCCGGATGATGCATCTCTGGGCCGGGCTGATGGTGAAGATGCTGCGCCTGGTCTGCGGCACGCGCATCGCGGTGCAGGGGCGCGAGCACCTGCCGGAGTCAGGGGCGGCCCTCATCGCCTCCAAACATCAATCCGCCTTCGACACCTTTGTCTGGTTCGCGCTGGTGCCGGATGTCGCCTTCGTGATGAAGCGCGAATTGTTCCTCTTGCCGATCTATGGCTGGTACGCGAAGCGGGCCGGGCATATCGGCGTGGACCGCACAGGCGGCATGACGGCGATGCGCAAGCTGATGCGTGACGGCAAGGCGGCCGCGGCGGAAGGGCGCCAGATCGTGATCTTCCCCGAGGGCACCCGCACCGCGCCGGGCGAGCGCCTGCCCTACCAGCCCGGCGTGCAGGCCCTGGCGCAGACGACCGGCCTGCCCGTCCTGCCCGTGGCGACCAATTCCGGCCTGTTCTGGCCGCGCCGCTCCTTCCTGAAGCGCCCAGGCACGCTGCGCATCCACATCCTGCCGCCGCTTTCCGGCCGGGAGCGGCTGATGGAGCGGTTGGAGGCGGCGATCGAAGGGGAGCAGGCGCGGCTGGACTAGGCCGGCGGCCGCGCTAGCGGCGCGCGATCTCCACCTCGAGCGGCCCCGAACCGGCCTTGAAGAACCGGCCCGACGCGTTGCTCGTGTTGCGGGCGCCGTCGAGCTCGACCGTCATGGTGAAGTCGCACATGTGGCCGGGCTGGCCCTGAGCCTCGCGGCAGCTGCCCTTCCTGAACTCCACCAGGCGCAGGCTCGGCTCCGGGGCCTGGGTCGCGGCGGGCCGCCCGCCGGCGAGGCCGCTGGCCATGCCGCTCATCGTCTGGCGCATCTGCCGCATCTGATGTTGCTCGGCCTCGACCCGCTTCTCCACCGCGGTGCGCATCGCCGCTTCGTCCGGCTCGTCGCCGCATGCGGTCAGCAGCAGGCAGGGAACAGCAAGCGCAAGCAGGGGGCGAAGCATCGCGTATCCTTGTCGTGTCGGCGGGGAAACGAAACCTATCAGCCCGCCGCGATTCGGCGACAGCCGTCCCGCTCCAGGACGCTTCAGGGCAGCAGCCGCGCCCGCACCGCGCCGAGCTTGTCCGGGTTCCGCATCACGTAGATCGCGACGACCTGCCCATCGCGGATCTCCAGCGCGGTGGTCTGCGGCAGCCCGTCCGCCTCCAGCGTCACGAAGCCGGGCAGGGCGTTGATGCGGCCCAGATGCAGCAATTCCGGCGCTGCGCTTCGCTTGCGCGCCAGCCCGGCAAAGAACCGGCCCACCTTCTCCGCGCCCGCGATCAGGTTGCGTGCGGCGGGGCGGACACCGCCGCCATCCGTGTGCAGCACCACGTCGCGGGCCAGCAGCGCGCGCAGCGCCGCCTCGTCGCCCTCGCGCGACGCGGCGAGGAAGGCTGCGGCGATGCGCCGCGCCTCGGCCTCCGGCACCTCGCGGCGTGGTGCATCCGCGTCGAGCCGCGCCCGCGCCCGCTCGGCCAGCTTCCGGCACCCGGCCTCCGTCCGCCGCAGCAGCACCGCGATCTCCGCGAAGGGGGTGCCGAAGAGGTCGTGCAGGATGAACACCGCGCGCTCGGCGGGATTGAGACGCTGCAAGGTGAGCAGGAAGGCAACGGACAGGTCCTGCGCCCGCATCCGCTCCGCTTCCTGCGGCGGCTCCTCGGACTCCAGCACCGGCTCGGGCAGCCAGGGGCCGACATAGATCTCGCGCCGGTGCCGCGCCGATTTCAGGTGGTCGAGGCTGAGCCGTGCCGCCACCTTCAGCAGCCAGGCGCGCGGCACCTCGATGCGGTCGCGCTCGGCGGCGTTCCAGCGCAGGAATGCCTCCTGCGCGATGTCCTCCGCCGTCGCGAGCGAGCCGGTCATGCGGTAGGCGAGGCCCACGAGGTCGTCGCGCAGCGCGGCAAAGGGCGCGGCGACGTCGTCGGGCCCTGCCATGGTCAGGCCGCCCGCGCGGCGGGCAGGGCCGGGCTCTTGCGGAAGCCGATGGCCAGCCGGTTCCAGGCGTTGATCGAGGCGATCTGCAGGGACAGCGCCACGATCTCGGCGTCAGTGAAATGCGGCCGCAGCGCCTCGTACTCAGCATCCGGCGCGCGGGTGGTGGCGACCAGGGTCAGCGCCTCGGTCCAGGCGAGGGCGGCGCGCTCGCGATCTGTGTAGTGCGGTGCCTCCCGCCACGCATCGAGCAGCAAGAGGCGCTCCTCGCTCTCCCCGGCGCGGCGGGCGTCGCGCACATGCATGTCGATGCAGAAGGCGCAGCCATTCACCTGGGAGGCGCGCAGCTTCACCAGATGGATCAGCCCATGGTCCAGCCCGCTGCCGGCGATGGCGGCTTCCAGTCTCATCAGCGGCTGGAGCAGGGCAGGGGCGGTGGCGAGGAAGTCGAGGCGAGGGGTCATGGAACGCGTCCTTTGGGGGTTTCCATCCCCAGGACGAGGCAGCTTCGCGCGGCGTGACGGCGCCGCGCGAGTTTTTTAGCCCCCGTGCTTGCGCTCGTAGTGGCGGAAATACTTGTCGGTCACCAGGTCGGTCTTCACGACGACGCAGACATCGGTGGTGTTGAACGGGTGGTCCAGCACCGCGCCATCGCCGACGAAGCCGCCGAGGCGCAAATACCCCTTGATGAGCGGCGGCAGTTCCAACATGGCGCGCTTCGCGTCGAACCCGCCTTCCGGCAGCCGGTCCATCGGAATGTAGCGCTCCGGCACGGCGCGCGGCCGCAGCGCCTCAGGCGCCAGGTGATGATGGTGCAGGTAGGAAAGCTGCGCCGCGTTGCGATCCAGGTCGGTGCCGGGCAGGGAGGCGCAACCGAACATCAGGCCGATGCGGTGCGCGAAGACATAGGCTGCGATGCCCTGCCACAGCAATTGCAGCGTCCCGCGTGTGCGATAGGCGGCATCGGTGCAGGAACGGCCGAGTTCCAGCACCTCACCCGGGAAGTCGAGCACAGGGCGGATGTCGTACTCGTCCTCGGAATAGAAGCGGCCCAGCTTCGCCGCGGCGGGGCGGCGGATCAGCCGATAGGTGCCCACGACGGCTTCCGGCCCCTCGCCGCGGTCATGGTCCAGCACCAGCAGGTGGTCGGCCACCGCGTCATAGGCATCGGCGTCGCGGCCGCTCGCCGCCGTGGCGGCATCGGGGCGGGCACCCATCTCGCCGAAGAAGACGCGGAAGCGCAGTGCCTGTGCCGCCTCCACCTCGCGCCTGTCGCGGGCCAGCCGCACGCCGAGATTGCCGGAGCGCAGCTCCTCGAACATCACCTCGCTCATCCGCGTTTCGCCGGTGCCTTGCGCCCGAAGATCTCCAGACGGAGCTGCACGAGGTCGAAGCCCAGGCGCCGGGCGATGGCGCGGGCCAGCGCGTCATGCTCCGCGTCGGCGAATTCGATCACCGTGCCTGTATCCACGTCGATCAAATGATGGTGGTGGCCGCGATCGGCCGGGTCGAAGCGGGCGCGGCCGCCGCCGAAGTCGCGGCGCTCCAGGATGCCCTTTTCCTCCAGCAGGCGCACGGTGCGGTAGACCGTGGCGACGGAGACGCGGGCATCCAGGGCGGAGGCACGGCGATACAACTCCTCGACGTCCGGATGGTCCTCCGCCTCGCTCAGCACGCGGGCGATCAGGCGGCGCTGCCCCGTCATCTTCAGCCCGCGCTCGATGCACATGCGCTCGATCCGCGAGGGATCGGGGTGGTCGGCAGCGGGGCGGGCGGTGGCGGCGCGCAAGCTCAGCCCTTGGCGCCCTTGCGGCCCTGGGTCCCCAGCCCGATCTTCTTGGCCAGCG
Source organism: Sabulicella rubraurantiaca (assembly GCF_017355885.1). Classification (GTDB taxonomy): domain Bacteria; phylum Pseudomonadota; class Alphaproteobacteria; order Acetobacterales; family Acetobacteraceae; genus Roseococcus; species Roseococcus rubraurantiacus. The sequence goes on along the minus strand of NZ_JAFEUU010000006.1, from coordinate 29,074 downwards.
AGGAGCGATGCTTGGCGTAGTTCGGCGCGACCATGGGATAGTCAGGCGGGAGGGCCCACTTCTCCCGGTATTGTTCTGGCGTCATGTTGTAGGCGGTCTGGAGATGCCGCTTCAGCATCTTCATTTTCTTTCCATCTTCCAGACAGATCAGGTAGTCGGGCGTCACCGATTTCTTGACCGGCACGGCGGGAGTAAGCTTTTCCGGCTCCGGCCGAGGTGCAGGACCAGAGCCGAGATGCAAAAGCGTGCGATGGACTTCGGTGATCAGGTTGGGGAGATCGGTCACCGAGACGGAATTGTTGGAAACATGCGCCGAGACGATTTCGGCCGTCAATCCGAGCAGGTCCGCGCCGGCCGTTGTTTCGGACATGATCAATCTCCCTTCGTCTTGCTCCGAAGGGATATTCACTTTCTCCGCCGATCCGCAAGCCTCATCTTGAGAATTTCAAGTCATTTCCATGGAGTCCAAATGGAACGGTCCGATCATTGCCTCGACATCACGCGCGAGACATGCCCGATGACCTTCGTGCGGGCCCGGCTGCAGCTGGACCGCATGGCCTCGGGCCAAGTGCTGGAGCTGCGTTTCGCCGGGGAGGAGCCGCGCCGCAACCTGCCCCGCACCCTGCGCGAGCAGGGCTACGAGCTGCTGGAGGAGGGCGAGGGCGTGCTGTGGGTCAGGAAGCCGTGACGGGCTTCAGGGGCAGGCGCAGCACCGCCGCGTCGCGCCCCGCGCCGTAATAGCCCGGCCGCAGCCCGACGCGGCGGAAGCCCAGCGCGGCATAGAGCGCCAGGGCCGGGGCATTGTCCTCCTCCACCTCCAGGAACATCTCCTCCGCCCCCAGCGCGGCGGCGAAGGCGGCCGCGTCCTCGACCAGGATGCGTCCCAGCCCACGCCGCCGCATCACGGGCCGCACGGCGATTGTGATGATCTCCGCCTCGCCCCCCGCCGCGCGGGCCAGCACGAAGCCGCCCTCCCCGCTCAGGGCGAAGCAGCCGGGGCTTCCGAGCAGCGCGGCGAAGGCGGCTTCGTCCCAGGCCTCGCCGGGGGGAAAGGCTTCGTGATGCAGGGCGGCCAGCAGCGCCGCCTCCTCCGGTCCGGCCAGGCGCGGCGTCACGTGGTGGCCGGCGGCTCGACATAGAGCGGCTCCGCCGCGCGCGGCGCGACCTCGCCGCGCAGGCGGCGCAGCGCCACGCGCGCCAGTCCCAGCGCGCCAGGGCGCCGCACCGGGGTCAGCAGGATGCGCGCCCCTCGCGCTAGGAGGCGGGAAGCCGCGCGCGGCGCCGCATCCCCGGCGAGGCGCACCGGCCCCTCCGGCATCGGCAGCGCCGTCTCGGCCAGGGCGACGGCCTCGCCCGGCCCTTCCAGGAAGATCCCGCCGCGCCGGTTGTCCGTGGCGCTCCAGACCGGCCAGCCCTCTCCGCATTCCGCCGCCATCGCCTCACCGGCGGAAACCCCACAGAGCGGCAGGTTCCGCGCCAGGGCCAGGCCTTCCGCCAGCGCCAGCGCGGCGCGGATGCCGGTGAAGGAGCCGGGGCCGACGCAGACCGCCACCGCATCCGGCATCCCAGCCTCGGCCAGCACCGCCTCGGCCAAGGGGGGCAGGGCGGCGGGCTGGCCGTGGCGGCCGGGCTGGCTGCGCTCGGCCAGCACCGTCTCGCTGTCGCTCAGGGCGGCGAGGCAGCGATCCAGCGCGGCATCGAGAAGGAGGAGACGCATCGCGCCCCGCTTCGCACCCGCACCGGCTCAGGGCAAGCGGCGCAGCCAGGCGCGCAGTGTCAGCCGCGCCGTCAGCCAGCCGATCGCGGCGGCGGCGAGCGGCAGGGCGATCAGCCCCGCCCAGGGCAGGTCATCCCAGGCGGCGGGGCGCGACAAGGCGACCGGCACCGCCGCCCCGGCCAGGAACCACAGCGCCACCGCTGCCACCACCGTGCCCGCCGCCGCCCCGCCCAGGCACAGCACGGCGAGGCGCGCGGCGAAGCGCCCGGCGATGTCGGAATCCCGCGCCCCCAGCTCGTGCAGGATCACGATGGTCTCGCGCCGCGCTGCGATGCCGGCGCGCGTCGCCACCGCCACCAGCGCCGCCGCCACCGCCGCGATCACCAGCAGCAGCAGCAGCGACAGCGCCCGCAGCCCGGCCGCCAGCGTCACCGCCTGGGCCACGCTTTCCCCGCGCCCCTCCAGCCGGGCGCCGGGCAGGGCGGACACCGCCGCCTCCAGCCCCGCCCGGTTCGTGGGCGTCACCTCCAGGATGCGCGGCAGCGGCAGGCCCGGTACCTCACCCACCCAGGGCGCGAGGAGCTCGCGCATCCGCGGCTCGGGCACGGGGGTCACCTCGGCGTGGGGGGAAAGCGCCGCGATGGCGGCCCGGAGATCCGCGCCGGCGGGCAGCGTCACCAGGGCGGGGCCGGCGGCGCCCGCCTGCCAGCGCTGCGCCAATTGCCCGGCGCAATGTGCCCCGGCCAGCGCCAGGGCGGCGAGCAGCGCCATCGCCGCCACCAGCGCCGGCAGGAGCCGGTCGGCGAAGGCGCGCCGCAGCCCCAGCGGGTCGCGGCCGCGCAGGCCGCGCAGCGCCCCCCTAGCCATGCGACACCAGCCTTCCCTCCTCCAGCCGCAAGGCGGGGGCGGGGTATTCCACGGGCAGGGTCTCGCTGTGGGTGGCGACAACGACGGTGGTGCCCATGCGATGCAGCTCGCGCAGCAGGGCAATGACGCGCCGCGCCTGCGCCTCGTCGAGATTCGCTGTCGGCTCGTCCGCTACCAGCAGGGATGGCCGCGCCACGATGGCGCGCGCGATGGCGAGGCGCTGGCGCTCGCCGCCCGACAGGATCTCCGGCGGCTCCTCCGCCCGGTGCTCCAGACCGACCCAGCGCAGCATCTCTCCCACATCGGCGGTGAGGCGCATCTCCGTTACGCCCTGGATGCGGAGCGGCAGGGCCACGTTCTCATAGGCCGAGAGATGCGGCAGCAGGCGGTCATCCTGGAACACCACACCGATCCGACGCCTGAGCCCGGTCAGCGCCCGACGCGACAGGCGCGCGACATCCTCGCCCAGCACCTCCACCCGGCCTTCCGTGGCGCGCAGCGACAGGTGCATCAACCGCAGCAGCGAGGACTTGCCCGCGCCCGAGGGACCCAGCAGCCAAGTGAAGGAAGCCGGCTCCAGCGCGAAGGACACGCCCATCAGCCCCCATGCCGCGCGTCCGCGCGGCCCCCCGTAACGCACGCCGACCCCCGTGAAGCGAACCAATCCCCTGCCCCTCCTTCGGTCCCGTTTCGCGGGCCCCTTGTAGGCCACGGGGCCGGCTTGGCACATTCCGTCCCACGATGGACATCACCTGCCCGCATTGCGGCGCCGCCTACCGCGTGCCCGAGTCGCTTCTCGCGCCGGGCAAGAAGCTGCGTTGCTCCGCTTGCCGGCAGGATTGGGTGCCTTCGGGGGCCGAGCCTGCCCCGCCGCCCGAAGCGCCGCCACCCGGCCCTGCCCCAGCCGCGTCGCCTCCGCCGCGGCTGGAGGAGCCGCCCGCGCTGCGGCCCGAACTCCCGCCGCTGCCGCGTGGCCGGACAGAACTCGGCTCGCTTCCGCCGCCGCTGATGCCGGTGGCCGGGCCGCGCCCCATTCGTGACTTCGTGGAGGAACCGCCCCGGCGGCGCGGGGGGGCCGGGCTCATCCTGGCCTGGATCGCCAGCCTCGCCGTGCTCGGGGCGCTGGCGGCGGCGGTGCTGCTGCGCCACGAGGAGATCGCCCGGGCCTGGCCGCCCTTTGAACGGGTGAGCCAGTTGCTGGGCGGCTGAACACGAAAAACCCCCGCGCGGCGGGGACCACGCGGGGGTTCGGGGGAGCGGGCGCTCAGGCCGTCTGGGGCAGCGCCGCCGGGCGCCCGATGGGGAGCCGCAGGGCGAAGGAGCCCGCGCCCAGACCGGCCTGGGCCAGTGCCAGGACGGAGAGCAGGGCCGGGAATTCCCAGCCGCCGCCGGGCGAGGTGAACAGCCAGCCCTGGCCGGCATGCTGCCAAGTGGCGCCAAGCAGGATGGGCAGGACCAGCAGGCTGGCCGGGCGCACCAGCACGCCGGCGATCAGCGCCAGTCCCGCCGCCGTCTCGCCCAGCGCCACGAAGGCGCCGAGGATCGGGGGAAAGCCGAGCGAGCCGAAGAAAGCCATGGTCCCGCCCAGGCCGAAGCCCAGGATCTTCAGGACGAAGCCATGGGCAAGCAGCACGAGGCCGAGGGAGATGCGCAGAAGCGCGATGGCATGGGGCTGGGTGTTCATGGGAAGGGGTCTCCTGTTCCGTTGCCCAGAAGCTGCCGCCCCGCCGCGAACCCTTCCAATGGGAAAGGCGAAGCTCCATCATCACCGTCGCGAATGACCAACCTGTCCCAGCTCGACCTCAACCTCCTGCGCGTCTTCGATGCCGTGGCGCGCGAGCGCCATGTCACGCGCGCGGCTGAGCGGCTGGGCCTGTCGCAGCCCGCCGTCTCCAACGCCCTGTCGCGGCTGCGTGGCGCGCTGGGGGACGAGCTGTTCCTGCGTCGCCCCGGCGGGGTGGAGCCGACGGCCTTTGCCCTCGCCCTCGCCGCCCCGGTGGCGGAGGCGCTGGACCGGCTGGCCGAGACGCTGGCCGCCCAGGCGCCCTTCGACCCCGCGACGAGCCGCCGCGTCTTCCCCGTGGCCTTCAGCGAATACGCGGAGGCCGTGCTGGCGCCGCGCCTCCTCGCCCGGCTGGGACGGGAGGCGCCGGGCTGCCTGCTGGCCATCCGCCATGGCGACCGCACCAATGCCGAGGCGCTGCTGGAACGCGGCGACGCCGTGCTCGCCGTCGCGGTGCTACCGGAACCGGGCGCGCTCTACACCCGCATCCGCCTCCTGCCCGAGGCCTTCATGACGCTGATGCGCCCCGACCACCCGCTCACCGAGGGCGAATGGACGCTGGATCGCTTCCTGTCCACGCCGCAGCTTCTCCATTCCGCCAATGGCTCGCGCGACGGGGCGCTGGACGTGGCGCTGGAGGGGACAGGGCGGCAGCGGCGGCTGGGCGCGGTGGTCGCGCATCTCTCGGCCGTGCCGCAGATCCTGCTGCAGACCGACCTCATCATCACCCTCTCCGCCCGCCTCGCCGAGGCGATGGCCGCGTCGCACGGCCTCGTCACGCGCCCGACCCCGGTGGATGTGCGCCACACGCGGTTGTCACTGGTCTTCCATCGGCGGCTGGAAGCGGATGCCGGCCATGCCTGGCTGCGCCGCCTGATCTTGGCGGAAGCGCGCGAGGTGTAGTTCTCCCCACGAAAACGCTCGGCGTTTCCGCGGGGGCCCCGTTCTGTTGCTGATGTTCTGGCAGTTGCGCCACCTTGGCGGGGCCAAGCCGCGCCGCCGCCCAGAGGGTGCTAGGCAGTGCGCGCCGCGTCGAGGAAGGCGCCAAAGGCGGCGCGGGCGCCGTCGGCCGCTTCCTCGCGCCAGGCAGGGCCGGAATCCTCGGCCTCCAGCAGCGCGATGACCGCGCGCCACAAGCCGGCAGGCGCGGGGGTGCGGAGGAAGGCGCCCGGCCACTCTGCGGGCACTTGCCGCGCCAGCATCGCCCCGCCAAGGCGCGAGCCTTCCAGCACGTAGATCGCGCCCAGCCGCGCCGCCTCGCCCGGCGGCAGCGCGAGGGGAGCGGCGGGCGGCATCGCCTCGCCCAGCGCCGCGAGGTCGGCGCTGAGCAGGGGGCCACGCCCGCGCCAGGGTGGCAGCAGGGGGCCGGGGTCGAGGCTCCGTTCCATCGCCGGCAGGATGCGGGCCTGGGCGCGCAGGAAACGGGCATAGCCGTCGCGTCCCGTCAGCGCATAGGCGCCAAAGGCCCGGTCCACCGCGTCATGCGCCTCACGCGTCGCCTCGCGCAGGAAGAGGCGTGCGCCGGCTTCGGCCACGCTCACGGGCGGGCCGTGGTGGGCGTCCCGAGACGGGCAAAGGCGGCCAGCAGGCTGTCCGCCTCGAAGGGCTTCTGCAGCACCGGCACATTCTCCATCGCGTCGGAGATGAAGGAGGCCTCGCCATAGCCCGTGGCGAAGACGAAGGGCACGCCCATGGCCTGCAGCCGCTCCGCCACCGGCACGGAATTGCCGTGCCCCAGGTTGAAGTCGAGGATGGCGAGGTCGGGCCGCAATTCCTGCAGCAGCCGGAACGCCCCCTCGGCCGAGGCCGCCGTTTCCACCGAGCGGGCGCCGAGATTGATTAGCAGGTCCTCGGTCTCCAGCGCGATGATGAGGTTGTCCTCCACCAGCAGCACCGTGTCCGGCAGCCCCGTTCCGGAGGCAACGGGCGCGGCGGCGGGAAGGGGCCGCATTGCGCCCTCGCCCACGCCGTCGCGCAGGTGCTGCGCCGGCAGGGTGAAGCGCGCCACCAGCCCGTCGGGGCGGTAATCCAGCTCCGCCGTGCCGTTCAGCTCGTGCGGGATGGTGCGCTCGATGATGGTGGAGCCGAAGCCGCGCCGCGACGGCGCCCGCACGGGCGGCCCACCGCTTTCCACCCAGTCCAGCACCAGCGCGCCCAGCGCGTCGCGGCCGATGGTGACGCGGATCAGCCCGTGCGAGCCGAGCAGCGCGCCGTATTTCGCCGCGTTGGTGATCATCTCGTGCAGCACGAGGGCGAGGGTGGCCACCGCGCCCGGCTCCACCGTCACGTCGCCGCCCTCGATGATCAGCCGCTCGCGCGATACGCCCAGATAGGCCTCCGCCTCGCGCAGGATCATGCTGCGCAGGGAGACGGCCTCGCCGCTGCCGTCGTTGATCTGGTCATGCGCGCGCGACAGCGCCTGGATGCGCTGGCTCACGATGCGCGAGAACTCGGTGACCGAGTCCGCCCCGCCGCGGCTCTGCGACACGATGCCGCGCGTGAGGTTCAGGATGTTGCGGACGCGGTGGTTCAATTCCGCGATCAGCAATTCCTGCCGGTCCTGCGCGGCGTGGAAGGCGCGCTCCGCCCGGTCGGCCAGGCGCAGCGCCACTTCCAGCAGGGTGACCCGCAGCGATTCCGCGAGGGTGGTTTCCGTCAGTCCCCAGGGGAGGGAGCGGCCGCGCACCGTTTCCTCCCAGGCCTCGAAGCTCTTGCGCGGCGACAGGCGCAGCCCGTCCGCGCTGGGCTCCAGCGCCTTGGCAGGCCGCCCGGCCCAGGTGACCTTGCGCGCCGCCTCCTTGCGGAAGAACAGGATCCAGTCGCGGGGGGAGCGCGGCAGCGGCACGGCGAGAAGCCCGCTGCCGATGGCGGCGAAGGACGCGGCCGGCGGATGGACCGTGCCCAGCGAATCCGTCGCCAGCACCCGCCCCTCCGAGCGCATCTCCAGCAGGGTGACCAGCGAGTGCAGCGCTTCCTGCGACGGCACGTCGCCATCCGCCGTCACCCGCCCGCCGAGGCACAACGCCAGCCCGTCGGCCCCCATCTGCACGCGCAGCGGCGCGAGGTGGTCAACCAGCCCGGCAAGGCCGGAACCGCGCGACAGAAGCGCGTCGGCGAGGCGGGCATGGGTCTCGTAGGCCACGCGCTCCGCCACGCGCCCCGCCTCGCGCTCACGGCTTTCCAGCAGCCAGGACAGCATCTGGCCGAGGAAGTCGATCGCCGAGCGCTTGGCGAGGGACAGGGTGCGGGGCGTCATGTTGTGGCAGGCTAGCAGGCCCCAGAGCCGCCCCTGCCTCAGGATGGACACGGAAAGCGAGGCCGCGACATCCATGTTGCGCAGGTATTCGAGATGCACGGGCGAGACGGCGCGCCCCACGCTCATGGACAGGTCGAGCGGGAGGCCTGCCGCGTCCAGCGCCGGCACGATCGGGATGGGCGCGGCCGACACGTCGGCGATGACGCGGATCGTGTTGCGCTCATACAGCGCCCGCGCTTGGCGCGGGATGTCGGAGGCGGGAAAGCGCTGCCCGAGAAAGGAGCCTAGCCCGGCGCGCACCGCCTCCGCCACCACCTCGCCCGAGCCATCCTCGTCGAAGCGGTACATCATCACCCGGTCGAAGCCGGAGAGGGCGCGCAGGTGGCGCGTCACCGAGCGGCACAAGGCGGGGAAATCGGCGATGTTCTGCAGGCGCCCAATCGCATCGCGCACCGCGGCGGCGGCGCCCGCATCCTCCGGCACGTGGCGCTCGAACTCCAGCACGAAGCCGTCGGCTGCCATGTGCACCGCCACGTCCACGGGCGGCTTGCCGGGGAAAGCATGGAGACCGAGCAGCGACTCCACATGCGCCGTGCCCATCAGCATCTGCAGGCGCGAGCGGATGTCGTGCACCGCCTCCCCGTCCAGGAGGGCGCGGGCCTGGGTGCCGATCAGCGCTTCCGCTTCGATGCCGGTCCATTCGGCAGCATTGGCGGAGGCGCGGCGGATCTCCCAATCCGGCGAGATGGCGAGGAGGAAGCCGAAGGGCTGGATGCCGCCCAGGAGGTGGATCGGCTCGCGGTCGCAAATGGACAGATCGGCCGGGGTGGGGGCGCTGGGGCCGGTATTCTGCATGGTCCTGCCTGTTGCGCCGTGCCACGCCCAGGATGCGCGCAGCCCCGCCGAATGCAGCAGAAATTGCATGCCCAGTCAAAAAAGGCGGAACCGGGGCGAAGCCTCCGGCGATGTCACTCCGCCGGCTGCACGCGCGGTCCCGAGGGCTCCGTCCACAGCTCCGGCCGCAGCTCCTCTGGCCGGTTGGGGAAGAACAGGGAGCAGAGCAGCGTCACTCCCGCCACCCCGGCCAGCACCAGCATGGTGAGGGCGAGGTTGCCCGTCGCCTCGTGCAGGAAGCCGACCAGCGGCGAGGCGAGGGCGGCGCCCATGAAGCCGATGGTGAAGCGCACCGAATACAGCTTGGCGCGCAGCTCCGGCGCGACGTAGCGCGCGGTCATCGTCTCGTTCACCGTCACCTGGCCGAAGATCGCGGCGGCGACAATGGCGGAGACGGGCAGCACCGCCCAGCCCTGGAGGAAGGACAGTGCGAGCAGCCCCGGCACCAGCACCATCGCCAGCGGCATGAAGACCGATTTCAGCGTGCGCCGGTCGATCATCCGCCCCACCGTGTACTGCGTGACGCCGCCGCAGATCGTCGCCAGGAAGGCGAGCATGCCGACCACCGGCAACAGGTCGGGGCTGTCCGCCAGCCTTTCCTCCATCAGCTTGGGCAGCAGCAGGGTGAAGGCGTTGAAGACGAGGCCGGACACGGCCGCGATCAGAAGCAGCGTCAGCACGGCGCGCCGCACCACTTCGCGCGGGATCACCGGGAAGGGACGGGCGGAGATGCCGGCCTTGTGCGCGTCATAGGCGGGCTCGCGCATGTAGAGCAGGCCGATGGCGACGGAGAATAGCCCGGGCAGGACGAAGGCCCAGCGCCAGCCCAGCGTGGCGGCCAGGAAGGCAGTGACGACCGGCGCGAGCGCCACGCCGAGATTGCCGAAGACCCCGTTGATGCCCATGGCGCGGCCGACGCGGTCGCCCCCCGCCTCGGCGACGATGGCGGTGCCGATCGGGTGGTAGATCGCCGCAAAGGCGCCGAAGCCGGCCAGCCCCAGGGCCAGGGAGATCGGTCCCGTGGCGAAGCCGGCCAGGACGAGGGATCCGCCCGCCCCGAGGAAGAAGGCCACCATCAGCGCCTTGCGGCCAAACTTCGCCGCCAGATGCCCCATGGGCAGCGCCCCCAGCCCGTAGACCACGAACATGGCGGTGCCGAGGGCGAGGATCGGTCCGTATTCCCCGCCGAACCGCGCTGATTCCTGCTGCGTCATCGCAAGCACGGCGGTGGCGAGGATCAGCAGCCCATAATGGGTCAGGCTGTGGGCGGCGTTGATGAAGGCGATCTGGCGGGTGGTGGCGCTCATGGGCGCCAGTCTATGCTGTCCACCTCGCGACGTCCGGACGGATCATGTCGGCAAACGGACAGAACCAGCGCACCCTGGCGCAGGAACAGGTGGACCGGCCCCTGGCCGCCTTCGCGCGCGACTACCGCGACGGCGAGGCGACGGGCTGGCACGACCACGCCCGGGCGCAGCTTCTCTACGCCACGCGCGGGGTGATGCGCGTCCGGACGGAGGCGGCGGGCTTCACCGTCCCGCCCGGCCGCGCCCTGTGGGTGCCTGCCCGGATGGGGCACGAAGTCCGAACGGAGGGCGAAGTGGCGATGCGCGCCCTGTTCTTCCGTGAGGATGCGGCGCGGGTGGGCGAGAGCCGCGCTGCCGTGCTTGGCGTCTCGCCCCTGCTGCGCGAGCTGATCCTGGCCGCCTGTGCTGAGCCGCTGGAATGGGACGAGGCCGGGCGCGGCGGCCACCTCGCCGCGCTGATCGCGGAGGAGGTGGCGCGTGCCCCGCGCCTGCCCCTCGCCGTGCCGGCGCTGCGCGACCCCCGGCTGCGGCGCCTCGCGGAGGCGCTGCGCGCCAACCCGGCCAGCCCGTTGACGCTGGAGGAGCATGCGGCGCGCTGCGGCGCCAGCGCCCGCACCCTGGCGCGGCTGTTCCGGCAGGAAACGGGCATGGGCTTCGCGCGCTGGCGCCAGGCGCTGCGCCTCGCCGAGGCGGCGGCGCTGCTGGCCCAGGGCGCAACCCCGACGCGGGCGGCGGCCGCCGTGGGCTACGGCAGCGCCCCCGCCTTCGGCGCGGCCTTCCGCGCCGCCTTCGGCGTCACGCCGGGGGCAGGTCGCTGACGGGCTCCAGCAGGCCCATCCGCCAAAGCTTCTCCGCCAGGACGCGGTCGGTGGGGACGGCGCCCTCGGCCAGCGCGATCACCGCCTCCGCCTCCTCGGGCGTCAGGGTGAGGCGGCCGCTGCTCCAATGCAGCGCCGCCATGCCGTCCGGTGCCTGGGCGAGATGGTGGTGCATCCCGTCGGAAAGCCGCAGCGCTCCCTCCGGCATGGGGGCGAAGAGGCCGCGCGCGGGTAGGGGCTGACGGTCGCGCGACAGCTGCTCCAGCAGCAGATTTGCCAGACGCTCCGCCTGCTCCGCCCCTGCGAGCCGCGCCAGCTTCTCAGCCAGCGTCGCCTCGAACTCCGTCTCGCCGATGCGCCAGGTTGGCACCGCCTCGCGCAGCGCTGGGTCGTCCAGCTCCGCCGCATCCACCAGGGCGCGGATGGCCTGGGCCCAGGAGGGCTCCAGCAGCCCGACCGTGATGTGCAGGGAACGCTCGCCCGGCTCCGTCGCCGCGTCGTGCATCACCCCGCGCGGGAGGTAGAGCGCGTCGCCCGGCGCCAGCGACAGCACGTGCGGCTCCCCCTCGGGCGGGAGGTCGCCGGGCCAGGGGGTGCGGCGTGTCGGGCGCGGGACGCGCTCCCCATCCCAGACGCGCCAGCGCTTGCGGCCCTCGACCTGAAGCACCAGCACATCATGCGTGTCGTAATGGGTGCGGAAGCCCTGGGCGCCCGGCGGCGTCAGGTAGATATTCGCCTGCACCCCATGCAGGAACAGCTTCTCCAGGCCGCGGCAGAAGCGCTGCAGGGGCGGGTGCGTCTCGTGGAATTGCGACACGACCAGCGACGCCCCGGCATCGAAGCGCTGGAAGAGGCGCGGCAGGTCCACCCGCCCATCCGGCAGGGTGAATTCATGCTCCGGCACGCCGGCGCTGCCCTCGCGCGCCTCGTCCGCCATGGAGACGCGCGGCGAGCGGGCGCCGTCGGTCCGCAGATGCGCGTCCAGGTCGGCGACGGACAGCAACCCAGCGAAGCGAGCCGGGTCGTTGCCGCGGAACAGGCGCCAGTCCCGGCCTTCGCGCAGTGCCAGCACATCCTCGACCGCCAGCCCGGGAAAGGCAGTGGCGAAGGCTTCCTCGGCGAGGCTCACCAGCCGGTCCGGCCCCGGCCGGGGGCGTCGCGCGGGTCGCTGTCCGTGCGGCCGGTGCGGTAGGGGACCGTGACCCCACGCCCGCGTCCCGCTGCATCGTGCGGGTCGCTGTCGGAACGTCCGGTATAGCCACCGCCATAATAGCCACCACGGCCCTGGCCGACCCCATCGCGCGGGTCGCTGTCGGTGCGGCCGGTGGCGTAGCCCAGATTGCCGCGCCCGGCGCCGACCCCGTCGCGCGGATCGCTGTCCGTCCGGCCGGAGCCGTAGCCATAGCCGCGCCCCTGTCCCACCCCGTCGCGCGGGTCGCTATCCGTGCGGCCCGTGCCCATGGGGCGAGCGGGAACGGGCACGGCATAAACGGGCTGGGGCTGGTTGGGCACGCAGCCCGCCAGCGCCGCCGCCCCTGCGGACAGCTTCAGCGCCAGGAGGCGTCGTCCCAGCCTCCCCTTGCCGGCATCATCCTCCGCCATGGCTCAGCGCCTTCCCCGACCGACCCCATCCGTCGGGTCATTGTCGGTGCGGCCGGAGCGGCCATAGCCGGCGGCGTCGCGCGGGTCGTTGTCGGATCGGCCGGTGCCGGCGCCGCGCCCACGTCCCATGCCGTCCGACGGGTCGTTGTCGGTGACGCCGCGCGACCTGGCGCGACCGCGCCCTGCCCCGTCCGTCGGGTCGTTATCCGTGCGGCCCGAACGGCCATAGCCGGCGGCGTCGCGCGGGTCATTGTCGGATCGGCCGCTTTGCGCCGCCGCGCCCCCGGCCACCGCTGCGCTCGCCCCCAGGCCGAGAGCCGCGCGCGTCACCAGGAGGCGCCGCCGCAGCCGCGGGGAGCCAGAATCGGAAGGATCGGATTCGTTGGACATTTCGTTTTCTTCGAGCTTGCCTCGTTTGGTAGGATGCGCCGGTTCGTTGTGCTCCCGCAAGGGAGGGCTATGGTCGCCGCGCCGAATTTCAGGCAGGAATCCCGGATGTCAGACGCCGCCGCGCCGCCCGTGATCCGCCTCCCCCCCCTCTACTCGCGGATGGAGCCGCTGAACCCGGCCACGCACGGCAAGCTGCGGCTGCGCGACGCCGGTCACGGATTCGCGGCCGGGCTGGCTGCGGTGCCCGTGGCGCTGGAGGAGTTCAGCCACGTCGCCCGCCACATGGCGATCGTCTTCGCCTCCGACCTGCCGCACATGCCCGTCGCCGTGACGGGGCTGCGCGCCAACTCCAACCTGTTCGTGCAGGGCAGCAAGTGGCGGGAGGGCGGCTACGTCCCCTCCTATCTTCGACGCTTCCCCTTCTTCCTGGTGCGCGTGAACGAGACGACGGGCGATCTCGCCCTGTGCCTCGACCCCTCCGCGCCGCAGCTCTCCGAGACCGAGGGCGAGCCCCTGTTCGACGAGAAGGGCGAGGCGACGGAGACGGCCCGCCGCGCCTTCGAGTTCAGCCGCGCCGTGGAGAATGCCTTCGTCCGCACGCGGGAGATGGCGGAAGGCCTCGCGAAGAAGGGGCTGCTCGGCCCCTCCTCCATCGAGTTCACCGTGGACGGGCAGCAGCGGCGCATGGACGGGTTCCATGCCGTGCAGCGCGACGCGCTGGCGAAGCTTCCGGCCAAGGACCTCGCCACGCTGCGCGACAAGGGATGGCTCGAGGCCATCTACGCCCACATCGTCTCCATGGGCGGAATCCCCGAACTGGCAAGCAAGGTGACCTGAACGATGACCCCGACGCGCCGCGCCCTCCTGGGCGCCTCCCTTGCGCTCTCCGCGCTTCCCGCCGCGGCGCAGACGCGACTCAACATGCTGCACATGTTCATCCCCGCCGGCCCCGGCGGCGGCTGGGACGGGCTGGGCCGCGCCATCGAGCAGGTGGCGCGCGGCGCCAACATGGTCGGCACCATGCAGTTCGAAAATGTCGGCGGCGCCGGCGGCACGGTGGGGCTGCCGCGCTTCGTCTCGCAGCGGCGCGGGCGCGGCGACGCGCTGATGGTCGCGGGTTCCGTCATGGTGGGGGCGGTGCTGACCAACCGCGCCCCGGTCGGGCTGAAGGACGTGGTGCCCATCGCGCGCCTGACGCAGGAAGTGGGCGTGGTGGTGGTGCCGGCCTCCTCCGACATCCAGGACATCCAGGGTTTGCTGGCGGCGTTCCGCGCCAATCCGGGCGGCGTCGCGGTGGCGGGCGGCAGCGCGGGCGGCACCGACCACATCACCCTCGGCCTTATCCTCAAGGCCCTGGGCCGCAATGCGCGCGAGGCGAGCTATGTCGCCTTCGCGGGCGGCGGCCCGGCCCAGGCGGCGATCCTCGGCGCGCAGGTGCGCGCGGGCATTTCCGGCTATTCCGAGTTCAGCGAGCAGATCAAGGCGGGCCGGATGCGCGCCCTGGCCACCACGGGCGAGACGCGCTCCGACCCCGCGGTCCCGACGCTGAAGGAAAGCGGCCTGGACGTGGTGACGGCGAATTGGCGCGGCGTCTTCGCTCCACCGGGCATCCGCCCCGAGGCGCGCGAGAATCTGACGCGCTTCATCACCGATCTCCACGCCCTGCCCGCTTGGCGCGACCTGCTGCAGGCGCGCGGCTGGGACGACGCCTTCCTCCCGGGCGCGGAGTTCGAGCGCTACCTCCAGGCCGACATCGCCGCGACGGAGACGGTGCTGAAAGAACTGGGCTTGGCGTAGTTTTTGGATGCGCTTGAGGCTTCGCCTCAAGCGCATTCCATGCCCTCAAGCGCCGGGCGCCGCCTCCGGCGGCTTGGCTTGCGCGCCTCAGACATGTTGCGCCGACCTGACTGTTCCGAGCCGCGCGCCGGCCGCGTTGCGGCCGGGTGGAGACTGGAGGGTGCTTGGTGCTTGTGCGGCTTTCGCCGGTCTACTCCAGGCTGATCCCTCGCCGCTGCACCACGCTGCCCCAGCGCGTGCGCTCCTCGCGCAGCAGTGTCGCGATCGCGGCGGCGTCGCGCGGCGGCTGCACCACGAGGCCCAGCGAGTCGAAGCGCTGGCGGAACCCGGCATCGCGCTGCGCCGCGGCCAGCGCCTCGCGCAGTCGCGCTTCCACCGGCGCGGGCAGCCCGGCTGGCGCTGCCACGCCGAACCAGGTCGAGGCCTCGTAGCCGGGGTAGCCGCTTTCCGCGAGGGTCGGCACATCGGGCAGCACCGCCAGCCGCTCGCGCGTCGTCACCGCCAGCGCGCGCAACCGGTTGTCGCGGATGAAGGGCAAGGACGTGAGCACCACGTCGAACATCACCTGCACGTCGCCCGACAGCAGCGAGGTCAATGCCGGGGCGCTGCCTGGATAGACGACATTCTGCAACTCCACCCCCGCCGAAAGCGCGTAGAGCTCCGCCGCGAGGTGGATGGGATTGCCGATCCCCACCGTCGCCACGTTGAGCGGCTGGCGCTTTGCCAGCTCGGTGAACTCGGCGACGTTACGGGCCTGCACCTGCGGCCCCACCACCATCACCAGCGGCGTTTCCACCGCGACCGAAAGAAGGGCGAGGTCGCGCTCCGCGTTGTAGGGGATGCGGCGCATCACCAGCGGGTTCAGGATCATGCTGGCGCCCGAGGCCATCAGCAGCGTGTGCCCATCCGGCGCCGCCTGCGCCACGGCCTGGGTGCCGATCACCGTATTGCCGCCCGGCCGGTTCTCCACCACCACGGGCTGCCCCAGCTCGCGCGACAGCAGCTCGGCGAGAGAGCGGCCCAGCTGGTCCGTCGTGCCGCCCGGCGCATAGGGCACGACGAGGCGCAGCGGCCGCGTCGGCCAGGATTGCGCCCGCGCCTCGGGCAAGAGGAGCGGCGTGGCGAGAAGGCCAAGCGCGGCGCGGCGGGTCGTCATGATGGGTGTCCTCCGGTGAAGCATCCTTGCGCGCAGGCGGCGTTCAGCCTTGCGGCGTCTTGTCGGCGGCGTCGCGCGCGCGAATGCGCTCCCGCGCCGCCTGCCATTCCGCGTCGCCCCAGCTCAGGTAGTTCGTGAAATAGGCGCCATTCGCGAGCCAGTCACCGCCATCCAGCGCCACGGTCTGGCCATTGATCCAACTTGTCTGCGGCGCCAGCAGGAAGGCGGCGAGGTCGCCGATCTCTTCCAGCGTGCCGACACGGCCCAGCGGGTTACGCTGCGCCGGCTCGCTGTGCCGCGTATCGCCCGGCCGCAGCCGCGATGATGCGCCCTCGGTCGGGATGACGCCCGGCGCGATGCCGTTCAGCCGGATACCGTGCCGTCCCCATTCGACGGCCAGCGACTTGGTCATCGCCTCCACCCCCGCCTTGCTCATCGCCGAGGGCACGACGAAGGGCGATCCGGTCCAGACCCAGGTGACGACGATGGACAGCACCGCCCCGCCCGTCCCGTCCGCAATCCAGCGTTTCCCCACTTCCTGCGTCACGTGGAAGGTGCCGTGGAACACGATCTCGGCAATGGCGCGGAAGCCGCGCCGCGACAGATCCTCCGTGCGGGAGATGAAGTTGCCCGCCGCGTTGTTGATCAGCCGGGTGAAGGGACGCCCTTCCTCCCAGGAAGCTGCCACGGCGCGCTCCACCGCCTCGCCATCGCGGATGTCCACGGCGCGGAAGGTCACGCGCGGCGCGCCGCCCATGGCATCCGCCGCCTCCTTCAACACGGATTCGCGGCGTCCCCAGATCTCGACCTCTGCACCGAGGGAAAGCAGGCGTTCCGCCATGGCGCGGCCCAGCCCGGTGCCACCGCCCGTCACCAGCACGCGGTGCCCCGCAAAGAGGTCGTCCCGAAACATGATATATCCGTCTCCGTCCCGCGCGCAGGGTGACAGGATGGGCCGGGATGTCGAGGGGCCGCGCACCTTGGGGGCGCGGGACGGTTCCGCAACCTTCGCGTGGTGAATGCCCGTCATCACCAACGGCCATTTCACGGGCGAGGCCGGACACCCCAGCTTGAGCAGGAAGACACGAGGGAGACCCTCATGACCGACCTGTTCACCCCGATCCGCCTCGGCGCGCTCGACCTGCCCAACCGCATTGCCATGGCGCCGATGACGCGCAACCGCTCGCCGGGTGGCGCGCCCAATGCGCTGAACGCCGAGTATTACGCGCAGCGCGCCTCGGCCGGGCTGATCATCACCGAGGGCACGACCCCCGACCCGTCGGGCCACGGCTACATCGACATTCCTGGCCTCTACGACGCGCGCACCCAGGAGGGCTGGCGCGACGTGGCGAAGGCGGTGAAGGCACGGGGCGGGCACATCTTCGTGCAGCTCATGCATGCCGGCCGCATCTCCCACCCCGACTTCTTGAACGGCGAGGCGCCCGTCGCGCCCTCCGCCGTGCAGGCGCCGGGCGAGATCTTCACCCATGAGGGACCGAAGCCGCATGGCATGCCCCGCGCGCTGGAGGCACGGGAGATCGAGGCGCTTGTGCAGTCCTATGGCCGCGCGGCGACGCTCGCCGTGGAAGCCGGGCTGGACGGCGTGGAGGTGCATGGCGCCAATGGCTACCTGCCGGCGCAGTTCCTGGCGCCGAACGTGAACCGGCGTGAGGATGAGTGGGGCGGCACGATCGAGAAGCGCGCCCGCTTCCTCCTGGCTGCCACGGATGCCGCCATCGCGGCGGTGGGTGGCGACCGAGTTGGCGTGCGGCTCTCGCCGGGCGTGACCTTCAACGACATCCAGGATCCGGAGGCCGAGGCCACCCACGCCCATGTCATCGCCGAGCTGGCGAAGCGGCCCATCGCTTATCTGCACGTGATCGATGCCCGTCCGGGCTGGGACGTGGCGGGGCAGGCGCGGCACCTCTTCCCCGGCACGCTGATCCTCAATGGTGACTATGACCGGGCACGGGCGGATGCGGATCTCGCCGCCGGGAAGGCGGAGATGATCTCCTTCGGCGCGCCCTTCATCGCCAACCCCGACCTGCCGGTGCGGCTGCGCGAGGGGGCGGCGCTGAACCAGCCGGACAAGTCCACCTTCTACGGCGGCGACGCGCGCGGCTATACCGACTACCCGGCGCTGGCCGCCTGATCGGAGCGGCGGGCGAGCCACACGGTCCGCCCGCCGCATTCCGCGTCCTCCGCGCGGTGCGCCACCACCTCGAAGCCTTCTTTTCCCATCCTCTCCCGGTAATCCGTGGGGTCGAGGCTGGCGTGGAACAGCGCCTCGCCCTCGAAGCTCCCGATCGCCTCACCCGCCGCCGGGCCGCTGGTGAACATCAGCGCGGCGCCGGGCGCGGCGTGACGCGCGAAGACGGGAAACATCGCGCGCTGGTCGGCGCGCGACAGGTGGAAGAAGCTGTCCCAGGCCAGTATGCCCTCGAAGCGCAGCCTCAGATCGAGGTCGCGCATATCCGCCGCGATCCACTCCCCGGCGGGCATCCTCTCCCGCGCCAGGGCCAGAAGCGCGGGCGAGGCATCCACCCCGGTCACGCGTCGCCCCGCCTCGGCGAGGAAGCGCGCCATCGGCTCCCCCATGCCGCAGCCCAGGTCGAGCACGGCACCGCCCGGCGGCACGAGGGCGAGGAACTGCTCTAGCCAGGCGCGCTCGAACAGCGTGCGGACGCGCAGCCGGTCGAAGACGGCGGCGTGGCGCCGGTAGATGGCGGGAATGGCAGCAGCGGCCAGGGAGGCCCGCCCGGCCTCGGTCAGCACCGGCGCCCCATCCGGCCCCGGCCGCACCAGACCGGCCTCCGCCGCCCCCACCCCGTCCACCGCATCCCCTGCGCCCCCCTCCGCGACCGACTGGAGGAAGCGGAGCAGGCGTCCATCCGGGGCGAAGGGCTCTGAATCCATGGGGTCCGCTCCTCTCTGGTTGCGCGGCGGGGCGTTTGCGGCTTGAGATGCCGCTTCGAGGATGCGCGAGGCGTCATGCGTCAGGAACCCTCCCGGGCCGATCTGGGCGCCGGGTTGTTTGTCGCCGGTCTGGGGGCGCTCGCGCTCTGGCAGGCGGCAGTGATCCCCGTCTCGCCGCTCTATGCCCAGGTCGGGCCGAAGGTGATTCCCTTCCTGGTCGCAGGGGGGCTGCTCCTGCTCGGGGTGCTGCTCACGCTCTCCGCCTGGCGCGGCGGCTGGTCCCACCACATCGAGGAGGTGCAGGAGGCCGGGCCGCCCAATCTGCGCGCCCTGGGGCTGATGGGGGCGGGGCTGCTCGCCAACCTGGCCCTGATCGGGCCGCTGGGCTTCTCGATCGCGGCCTCGGCGCAATTCGTGCTGGTGGCGGCGGCCTTCGGGTCGCGCCGCCTGTTGCGCGACATCCTGATCGCGCTGCCGCTCTGCCTCGGCACCTGGTTCCTGTTCGTGCAGGCGCTGGGGGTGAACATTGGCGCGGGCGTGCTGGAGGAGGCGGTGCTGCACCTCCTCGGCCAGGAAGTTCCGTGAGGATGCCCGGGCCTGACCTGCGGAGGCGGAATCACCGAAGCGGTGAATCAGCCCCGCAGACTTGCCCCTCTTCAGTCCTTCGGGATGCGCAGCACCTGGCCGGGATAGATGCGGTCCGGGTGCTCCAGCATCGGCGTGTTCGCCTCGAAGATCTTCATGTAGGCATTGGCGTTGCCGAGATGCGCCTTGGCGATGGCCGAGAGCGTGTCGCCCTTTTTGACGGTGTAGAAGGTGGCTTCCGGCTGGGGGGCGCCTTGCGTCCGGTCATCCACCGCACTGATGCCCGCCACGTTGCCGAGGGCGAGGACGAGCTTCTCGTGCTCCGCGGGGTCCATTCCCCGCGCGCCTTCCAGCACGACCGTCCCTTCCTCCACCTTCATGGTGACGCCCGCGGCGTTGAGGCCCAGCCGGTTCACCTCCTGCTGGAGCATGTCGGCCGAGGGCGGCGTGGGGGCGGGTTCCTTCTCTGCCTCGGCGGCGGTGGCGGTCGTGCCGAGGCCGAGCCGGCGCCCGACACCCTGGATGAAATTGAAGAGTCCCATGGCGCCGGAACCCGGCGCCCCAGCGAAAGTTGCCCCTGATGGATGCGATTGCTGGTCTTTCCCTCGGCTTCTCCCAGGCCCTGACGCTGTCCAATCTCGGCTGGGCGCTGCTGGGCTGCTTCCTCGGCACCGCCGTCGGCGTGCTGCCCGGGCTCGGCCCGGCGCTCACCATCGCGCTATTGCTGCCCATCACCTTCCAGGTGAGCGCGACGGGCGCCTTCATCCTGTTCTGCGGCGTGTTCTACGGCGCGATGTATGGCGGCTCGACCACCTCCATCCTCTTGAACGCGCCGGGCGAGTCCGGCTCCATCATCACCGCGCTGGAAGGGGCGAAAATGGCGCGCTCCGGCCGCGCCGGACCGGCCCTCGCCACCTCGGCCATCGGCTCCTTCGTCGCGGGCGTGGTCGGCACGGCGGGCATCGCCTTCCTGGGCCCCGTCATCGTGGATCTCGCGCTGCGCCTCGGCCCGGCGGAGTATTTCGCGCTGATGGTGCTGTGCTTCGTCACCGTCTCCGCCGTGCTCGGCGGCTCGGCGCTGCGTGGGCTGACCTCGCTCTTCTTCGGGCTGGCGCTGGGGCTGGTGGGGATCGACCTGCAAACCGGCCAGCCGCGCATGACCTTCGGCATCCCCGAATTGCTGGACGGGGTGAACGTGGTGCTGGTGGCTGTCGCCCTCTTCGCGGTGGGCGAGGCACTGCACATGGCGTGGCGCTATCACGGCGGCGAGCCCACCGTGCTGCCGGTGGGCCGCGTCATGCTGTCGCGCTCTGATCTCCGCCGCTCCTTCGGCCCCTGGCTGCGCGGCGCGGGCCTCGGCTTTCCCTTCGGCGTGCTGCCCGCCGGCGGCACCGAGATGCCGACCATGCTGAGCTACTACGCCGAACGGCGCCTCGCCTCGCCCGAGGCGAAGAAGGAATTCGGCACCACCGGCGCGATCGAGGGGGTGGCGGGGCCGGAGGCGGCCAACAACGCCGCCGCCGCCGGTGTGCTGGTGCCCATGCTCACGCTGGGCCTGCCGACCAGCGCGACGGCGGCGATCATGCTCTCCGCCTTCCAGTCCTACGGCATCCAGCCCGGGCCGCTGCTGTTCCAGATCCAGGGCGAGCTGGTCTGGACGCTGATCGCCTCCCTCTTCATTGCCAATATCATGCTGGTGGTGCTGAACCTGCCGCTGGTCGGGCTGTGGGTTCGCATCCTGAAGATCCCGCAGCCGCAGCTCTATGCCGGCATTCTGGTCTTCGCGACGGTCGGCACCTACGGCATCTCGAATTCCGTCGTGGACCTCGTGCTGCTCTACCTGATCGGCATCGTCGGCATGTTCATGCGGCGCTACGACTTCCCGGTGGCGCCGGTGGTGATCGGCATGATCCTCGGCCCGATGGCGGAACAGGCGCTGCGCCAGGCCCTCACCATCTCCCAGGGCGATTGGAGCGTCTTCGTGACGCGCCCCGTCTCGCTGGCGATCCTTCTCCTCGCGGTGCTGGGGCTGGCGGGGCCGCGGCTGTGGGTGGCGTGGCGCGTGCGCCGGGGGTAACCCATCCGGCATGTCCGAGATCGCGCCTCTCCTGAAGCCGGACGCGGCGCCGCCCGCACGGCGGCGTCTCGTCTCGCCGCTGCTGCGCCGCATCCTGCTGGTGAATGCCCTGCCGCCGGCGCTGCTGGCGGCGGCGCTGCTTTATCTCGACCAGTACCAGGACGGGCTGCTCGCCGCCGAGGTGGAGGCGATGCGCACCCAGGCGCGCATCTATGCCGGCGCCATCGCCGAGGCCGCGGTGCGCGTGCAGGATGACCGCGCGACGCTGGTGCCCGAGCAGGCGCGGCCGCTGCTGCGCCGCCTCGTCGAGCCGTCGCCGGCCACCCAGGCGCGCATCTTCGACGCGGCCGGCCTCGTCATCGCCGATTCGCGCGTGCGCGAGGGGGCGGGCGGCACGGTGATCGCCGAGCCGCTGCCCGCCCCCGCCGTGCCCGGCGGTTGGGGCCAGCGCCTCTCCACCCTGGCCGAGCAGGTCTCCGCCCTGGTTCCGCGCCCGCGCCGCTCCGACGTCACGCTGGACCGTTCGCCCGCCGCGCAGAGCTTCGAGTGGCAGCCCGACCTCGGGCCGGAGCGGCAGGCGGAGCTGCGCCTGGCGCTGGAGGGCGGTGTCGCCCCCTATATCCGCCGCACGCCGGAAGGGCGCCTCCTGGTCAGCGTGGCGGAGCCGGCGCGACGCGGCGGGCAGAATCTCGGCATCGTGCTGCTGACGCGCGAGGCGCGCGAGGTGGATGCGCGGCTGCTGGAGATCCGCGTCTCCGTGCTCGGCCTCTTCTTTCTGGCGCTGGTGCTGACGGTGGGCGTGTCGCTCTTCCTCACCCGCACCCTCGCGCGACCCATCCTGCAACTGGCCGGCGCGGCGGCGGAGATGCGCCAAGGGCGCGGCCGCGGTGGCTCCGTGCCGCGCCACCTGCGCGCGCGCGACGACGAGATCGGCATCCTGGCCCGTGACCTCCAGGCCGCCGCGCGCGCACTCTGGGCCCGCATCGACGCCAATGAGCGCTTCGCCGCCGACGTGGCGCACGAGCTGAAGAACCCGCTGACCAGCGTGCGCAGCGCCATCGAGACGCTGCGCCGCGTGGAGGACCCGAACCAGCGCTCCCGGCTGCTGGCCATCATCGCCGAGGATGCGGTGCGGATGGACCGGCTGATCGGCGATATCAGCGACTCCTCCAAGGTGGATGCGGAATTGTCGCGCGCGGTGGCGGAGCCGGTGGAGCTTTCACCCATGCTCTCCGTGCTGGTGGAGCTTCACAACGCCACGCGGCGCGAGAAGGACCCGGTGATGGCGCTGGAAGTACCGGCGCGCCTCACCGTGCTGGGGGTGGAGGACCGCTTGGTACAGGTGTTCCGCAACCTGATGGGCAACGCCGTCTCCTTCTCGCCGGAGGAGGGCACCGTCACCATCCGCGCGCGCGCGGCGGGGGCGGAGGTGGAAGTGGTGGTGGAGGATGAAGGCCCCGGCATCCCCGAGGCCAAGCTGGACGGCATCTTCGACCGCTTCTACTCCGAACGCCCGCGCGGCGAGCGCTTCGGCCAGCATTCCGGCCTGGGCCTGTCCATTTCCAAGCAGATCATCGAAGGCCTGCGCGGCCGCATCACCGCCGAGAACCGCCGCAGCGCCGATGGCAAGGTGCTGGGCGCGAAATTCACCGTGCGGCTGCCGAAGGCATAGCCGGCACACGCGCAGCCGCCCACAAAGCCTCAGCCGCGCGTGGCGCCGACCAGCTCGAGGCGATGCAGGACCTCCAGCAAGCTGGGCCACACCGTGACGCAAAGCCTCTCGATCTCCGGGGTCGGGGCGAGCAGGTCGGGGATCATGACCGTTGCCATTCCCGCAGCTGCCGCGGCGCGGACGCCATTATGCGAGTCCTCGAGCGCAAGGCAGTGGCCGGGCCGGGCCTGCAACGCGGCGGCGGCGGCCAGAAAGCTATCCGGATGCGGCTTGCCGCGCCGCACGTCGCTGCGCGTGACCAAGCCATGGAAGAAGTCGAGGATGCCTGCGCGTGCGAGGCGAGGCTCCGCACGGCTTCGCGTGGTCGAGGTCGCGACCGCCATCGGAATGTCGTTGGCCTTCAGATAGCCGAGCAGCTCCAGCGCTCCGGGCCGCAGCGGCACCGAAGCCTCGCATAATCTGTCGAAATGTTGGGCACAGGCCGCATGGTAGGCGTCGAGGTCGAAGGTGAGGCCGAAATGGCCACGGAGCAATGCGTCGCCAGCCTCCTGGGGCGTGCCGATCAGGCTGAGATGGAGATGACCCGGCATCTCGTGGCCCTGGCTGGCGCAGGAGGAGACGATTGCCTGCCGATACAGCGTCTCCGTATCGAGGAGCAGCCCATCCATGTCGAAGATCACGGCGTCGAGCGGGCGTGGAATCATGCGAGATTTCCTCCAAAACGCACCGTGCCCTATGCCTCGGCCACCTCTACCTCATCACCCACCCGTACCACGCTGCCCTCGATCACCCGCGCGGTGATTCCGCCCTGGCCGCGCGTGGCGTTGTAGCCGCCCGGCCCCAGCACCTCCTCCATGCGCGAGCACGGGTGGCACTCGCCGGAGTGCTCCAGCAGCGCCGCGCCGATGCGGAAGCGCCGTCCCTTCAGCGCCAGCAAATTCACGCCTTCCACCAGCAGGTTGCGGCGCAGCGCCTCGGGCGCGATCGCGTCGCGGTGCAGGAAGGAGGCGATGGCGTCCAGGTGCTCGCGCGCCAGGATCGTCACCTGCCGGTTCGCCTTGCCCGTGCCGCGATACCGGTCACCCTCCACGCCGCGCCCGGCCACCAGCAGCGCCTCGGACACGGGTACGACCGGCGCGCGGCGCTCGGGGCGAAGCCCGATCCACAGCAGCCTTCCCGGCGCGATCGGACCTTCCAGCAGCCGCGCCAGCGGCGAGCCGGGCGGGAAGCCGCCGCTCACAGGAAACGCCCCGGATCGGCCACCCAATCCTCGCTTTCCCAGAACATGAATTGCCGCGTGACGCGCGCCGCGCACCACAGCCAGGCCAGCACCAGGATGGGCCAAAGCCCGGACACCGCCCCCGCCACCAGCCCCACCACGCCGATCCAGAAGGTGCGCGCCGCATAGGCGTGCTGCGTCGCCCAGGCCGTGCCGCGCGCCGCCTTCCAGCGATGCGCCAGCACGCCGGCGGCGAACCAGGGCAGGATCAGCGCCAGCCCGGCCGCGAAGAGCAGGTTCATCCACAGGACGCGCCGCCTCACCCCGCGCCCTTCCCGATCTCCAGCGCGCGGGCATAGACCTGCTTGCGCGGCATTCCCGTGGCGGCGGCGACATGCGCGGCGGCGTCGCGCAGGGACAGCGTCTCCATCGCGCGGCGCAGCAGCGCGTCCAGCGTCTCCTCCGCCGGGGCATCGGGCGGCGGGGCGGGGCCCACCACCAGCACCACCTCGCCCCGCGCCGGGTGCGCCTCGTAATGCGCCGCGAGTTCGGCAAGCGTCCCCCGCCGCACCTCCTCGAAGCGCTTGGTGAGCTCGCGCGCCAGCGCGGCCGGCCGGTCGGCCCCCAGCGCGTCGCGCAGCGCCGCCAGCGTCTCCGCCGCGCGGTGCGGCGCCTCGTAGAAGAGCAGCGTCGCGGAAAGACCCGCCGTCTCGGCGGCGCGCAGACGGCCGAGTTCGGCCTCGCGCGGGCCGCCACGCGCAGGCAGGAAGCCGAGAAACAGGAAGGGATGCGGCGGAAGGCCGGACAAGGTCAGCGCCAGCACCGCCGCGTTGGGCCCGGGGATGCCCGTCACCGCCACGCCAGCCGCGATGGCAGCGCGCACCAGGCGGTAGCCGGGGTCGCTCATCAAGGGTGTGCCGGCATCGCTCACCAATGCCAATTTTTCGCCGGCCAGCATTCGCTTGACGAGCGGCGCGGCCTCCGCTTCCTCGTTGTGGTCGTGCAGGGCGGCGAGGCGCGCGGCAACGCCGTGCCGCGCCAGCAGTTTCGCCGTCACCCGTGTATCCTCGCAGAGCACGGTGTCGGCCCCGCGCAACGCCTGGAGCGCGCGGGCCGGGATGTCGTCCAGGTTGCCGATCGGCGTGGCCACCAGGGTGAGGCCGCCGGAAGGGGGGAGAGGTGATGCCGCGTCGTCGTCCATGGGCTCTGCTGCCGGGGGCCCTGTTCCTGCTCCTGATCGGCTGCGCCCCGCAAGCCCCGCAGGGCTATCCCGGTTACGCTCCCGCGCCTGGCTGGGGGCCCCCCATGGCCGGCCCTGTCCCGGCGGAGGTGCCGCGCACCCGCGTCGCGCTGCTGCTGCCGCTTTCCGGCGGGAACGCCCCGCTCGGCCAGGCGATGCAGAACGCCGCCACCCTCGCCCTGTTCGAGAGCGGCGACCCTGGCCTCGAACTCGTGCCGCGCGACACGCGCTCCAGCGCCTCCGGCGCGTCCGAGGCGGCGCGGCGCGCCATGGCGGAGGGTGCACAGGCCATCGCCGGGCCGCTCACCCTGGGCGAGACGGCCGCGGTGTCGGGCGTGGTCCGCGGCAGCCCCGTGCCGGTCTTCGCCTTCACCGCCGACGAGGCCCAGGCCGGGCCGCAGGTCTGGGTGCTGGGTATCACGCCGACGCAGCAGGCGCGGCGCATGGTGTCCGCCGCGGCCCAAGCCGGGGCGCGCCGCTTCGCCCTGCTGGCGCCGGAGGACGCCTTCGGCCAGCGCCTGGCTTCCGCCATGCGCGGCGCCCTGTCCGATCTCGGCCTGCCGCCGCCCGCCGTGCAGTTCACGGGGCCGCGTGGCGGCGACATGGCCGGGCCGGCGGAGAGCCTCGCCGCTGCGCAGCCCGACGCGATCCTCCTGGGCGGGGGCGCCGCCTTCGCCCGTCAGGCGGGGCCGGCCATCGCCAACGCCTTCGGGCCGAACCGGCCGCGCCTGCTCGGCACCGTCCTCTGGGCGGGCGAGGCGGCGCTGGGCAACGAGCCGAGCTTGGCCGGGGCGTGGTTCCCCGGTCCCGATCCGCAGGGGCGCGGGCGCTTCGATGGGCAATATGCCGCGGCCTTCGGCGGCGCGCCGCCGCGCCTCGCCGGCACGGCCTATGACGGGGCGGCGCTGGCAGCGCGAGCGGTGCGTGACGGCACCCCGCCGGTGGGCATGACCTTCCTGGGCGCGGACGGGCCCATGCAGATCCTGCCCGGCGGCGTGGTGTCGCGCGGCCTTGCCGTCTTTGCCCTGCGGCCAGGGGGCGATCCAGTGGTGGTGCAGCCTGCTCCGTCCCCCGGCGGGGCGGGAAGCTGAGGCGTCGCACCGCCCTCCTCGCCACGCTGCTGCTCGCCGCCTCACCGGCGGCGGTGCTGGTGGCCCTGATGGGGGCGGGAGCGCTTTCCTCCGGCCCCGGGCTGGCCGCGCTGCTGGCCGTGCTGGTGGGGGCGGGGGCGCTGGGGGTGCTCTGGGCTGTCGCTTCGGCCCGCTTGGTTGCGGCGCTGCGCGCCGCGGCGGAAGGCCCGCGCGCGGCCCCGGTGCCCCTGCCCGCCCTGCCCGGCCTCGGCGCCGTGGAGGAGGAGTTGTCCCGCCTCGCCCGCGCCACGGAGGCGCGCGCCGCCCTGGTGGGGCGGCTGCGCGCGGGAGGAGAGGCGGTGGTGGAATCCCTGCCCGACCCGCTGTTGGTGCTGGATGCGCGGCTGGCCCCCATCCGCCTCAATCGCGCCGCGCGGCTGGCCTTCGGCGACGGCGCACGTGGGCGGCTGGGCGCGCTGCTGCGCCACCCCGCCCTGGCGGCGGCGCTGGACCGCGCCCTGGCCGGGTCAGGACCGCAGGTGGTGGAGGTGGCGCTGCCCGGCGTGTCGCATCGCGAATACGCCGCCCAGGCCCTGGCGATGGACCCGCCGCTGGATGATGGTGGGCGCATCCTGCTGCTGCTGGGCGACCGTTCCGCGGCCCGCGCCCTGGACCGGATGCGGGCCGATTTCGTCACCAATGCCAGCCACGAGCTTCGCACGCCACTGGCCAGCATGATGGGCTTCGTCGAGACGCTGCGCGGCCCGGCCGCGGACGACCCGGCGGCGCAGCAGCGCTTCCTCGCCATCATGGCGGAGCAGGGCGAGCGGATGCGCCGCCTGATCGACGACCTGCTCGGCCTGTCGCGCGTCGAGGCGACGGAGCACCTGCCCCCTTCGGGCGAGGCGCCGCTTTCCGACATCCTGCGCAGCGAGGCGGCGGCGATGGAGCCGCTCTTCGCCCGGCGCGGCGTGCGCCTCGTGCTGGACCTGCCGGAGCAGTCGCTCACCGCCGCTCCGGCCGATGCCGACCAGCTGGCGCAGGTGGCGCGCAACCTGCTGGACAACGCCCTGCGGCACGCAGCGGAGGAGGTGCGCCTGGAAGCCTTTCGCGAGCGGGCGCGCGTCGGCTTCGCCGTGCGCGACGACGGGCCTGGCATCGCGCGCGAGCACCTGCCCCGCCTGACCGAGCGCTTCTTTCGCGTGGACAAGGGCCGCGCCCGCGCCCAGGGCAATACCGGCCTTGGCCTCGCCATCGTGAAGCACATCGTCCAGCGCCACCGGGGACAGCTTTCGATCGAAAGCGAGCCGGGGCAGGGCGCGAGTTTTCGCGTCGCCCTGCCGGGGAACTGAGCGCCGGTCAGGCCTGGCGGGGCGGCGGCGCATCGCGCTGAGGCCCAGCAGGCCGAAGCCGAGCAGCAGGGCGGAAGTCGGCTCGGGAACCGGCGTCGAGGTCGGTGCGAAGATCAGGCTCATCGCGTTCCAGTCGGGCCGGATCTCCTCCAGCTGCACGCCACCGCCGATGAACTGCGTCCCGTCGAACTGGATGCGGTTCAGCGTGGTGCCGTTCTCTTGGACGTAATACAGGTCGCCGCTCGCCTGGTCGTAGGACATGGCGTCCCAGCTTGGGGAAATCGCCTCGCCGATCACGCCGCCGCCAATGAACTGCGTCCCGTCGAAATCGATGCGGATGATGTTCGTGCCACCCAGCGGGACGTAGAGCAGGCCGGTGATGGGTGCCGCGGTGGCAGAACCGCCCAGAAGCCCGATCAGCACCAAGGTCAATGCAGCCAGACGACGTATCCTCATGCCTCCCGCAACAGGGAGGCATGGTGACGGCCTCGAAATGATAGATGTCAAGAAAATTGCTGATCGCGACTGCATCAGGGCGCGGGGTCAGGCCTCGACCGGCACGCCTTCCAGTGCGTGGCTGCCGGAGCGGTAGCGGTGGGTGGAGCCGCCGAAGGCGACCACCTGCCCCGCATCGTCCAGCACCTGGCCCTGCGCGAAGAACACCGCCCGTCCAGACGTGACGAGACGCCCTTCCGCCCGCAGCACCCCGCCAATGCGGCCCGGCGCGGTGAAGCGCGCATCGAGGTCGAGGGTGACGGCGGAGCGGCGCCGCCCCGGCACCGGGCAGAACAGCCCGGCGAAGGCGTTCACCTGGTCCAGCAGGGCGAGCATCACCCCGCCATGGACGATGCCGCCGCGATTGGCGTGCTGCGGCCCCGGCCGGCAGACCAGCCGTGCGAAGCCCTCGCGCCACTCGTCCATCTCGATGCCGAGAAGGTCGTGGAAGGGCGAGGCGGCCTGGGTGAGGAGATGCGATTCCATCCGCTCCGGGTGCCGCGTGGCGGCCGCCCTGGCAAGCGGGGCCGGCTCCGGGATGCGCCGTCCGGCACACCCTGGAGCCTCTCCCTCTGCTTCAGCTTCCTCCGACGGCGGTTCCGACGAGTGCGCCGGAGGCGGTGAGGCCTGCGGTGGTGGTGGCACCGGTGGCGATGATGCTGGCCATGGTAACGCCCGCCTCGGCCAGCAGCGGCGCGGTGGCACCGGCGGTGGCGATGGTCAGCGCCACACCAGCCACGAGGCCGACGCCCGCGCCAATCCAGGTGCCCAGGCCGATGCCGCCCGAAGCGGCGTCCAGCTGGTCGTCGGTCAGGGCCAGGCCAGCGGCGGGGGAGGTGATCTGCGTCATGGGGATGGTTC
>NZ_JAFEUU010000064.1 GCF_017355885.1 Sabulicella rubraurantiaca | reverse complement strand
GAAACGCAGTCGAGAACGTCTGGCAGTTCATGCGCGACAACTGGCTGTCCAACCGTATCTTCGCCGCCCACGACGACATCGTCGATCACTGCTGCCACGCCTGGAACCGGCTCATCGCCGAGCCCTGGCGCATCATGTCCATCGGCCTTCGAGACTGGACCCATGGGTTCTGATCAACAGGACTTGGTATTAGCCAGCACCGCTGGCGGGTCGAACTGCTGGCAAGACGAAGAGCGAGAGCGGCAAAGCCTGGCAAGCGGACAGCTGGCGAAACCGAGATCAGACGCGACCGCCCCGATCGTCCGCACCGCCTCGACCGCTGACGCCCCTACGCCAACAAGACCGCAACATGCCGCAACTTGGCCACGACCTCCTCCGGCTTGTGGAGTTTCCTCGCCATCCCAAAACCCTCCGCAGCTCCGCCGATCTCACATGACCGACAGCTCGCTTCTAGGGAGGCAGGTCAGGCCGGGCGCGGCGATGGTTCAACCGCCCGCGGGATACCAGTCGGCGCGGGTCGGCGGCAGGCCGGACGGGCCCCGCGCGCGGCGGGTCGCCAGCGTCTGGAAGATGCCCACGGTGCC
>NZ_JAFEUU010000063.1 GCF_017355885.1 Sabulicella rubraurantiaca | reverse complement strand
TGAAGTCGGTGATGCGGTCAGGCGCCGCCAGCATCGAGTCCAGCGTGGACTTGAACAGGAACCGATCAGGCCCGCTCCCGCCGGTCAGCCGGTCCTGGCCCATGCCGCCATAAAGCACGTCCGCCCCGCCGCCGCCGATCAGGGCGTCGTCCCCGGCCCCGCCTTCCAGCCGCGTGGCGGTGTTGCCCTTGGCGATGATCCAGTCCGAGCCCGAGTTGCCCAGCACGAGTTCCGTGTTGGACACGGTAACGCTGTTGGTGCCGGCGGCGAGCTTGAGCGTGTCCGTGCCGCTGCCCAGCTCCACCACCATGCCGTTCACGGCTTGGGCCAGCGTCACGACATCCACCCCGTTGCCGCCCACGACGCGCTCGATCCCCTGAAGCTGGATCGTGTGCGACAGGTTGGGCGCCAGGATGACCGTGTCCGAGCCCGTGCCGCCGACCACCGTCTCGACGTTGGAGACGGTGACCGTGTTGGTGCCGTTTGCCAGCACGAGGCGATCCGCTCCGGCGCCGAGATCGATCACGGCATTGGTCGTGGCCGCGCCCAGGGTGACCGTGTCGGCGGCGCTGCCGCCCGTGATCACCTCGGTGTTGAGCACAGTCACCGTGTTCGGCCCCGCAGAGGACAGGGTGAGC
>NZ_JAFEUU010000005.1 GCF_017355885.1 Sabulicella rubraurantiaca | reverse complement strand
CCAGACGGCGAAGGCGGCGCAAAAAGGGGCTCTACGCTTGATCCGTCCGGCTATGACGCGGGCAAGAAGGTCGCCGGCCGCAAGCGTCACCTGCTGACCGATACGCTGGGCTTGCTGCTCGGTGTTGTCGTTCACCCAGCCAACGTGCAGGACCGTGATGGTGCCGAGCCACTGCTGCGGCAAGCGCGCAAGCTGTTCCCCTTTGTCGAGCGCATCATCGGCGACGCGGGCTATGGAGGGCCGAAGATGGCTGCTGTCGTTGCCCGTACTGGCGTGTGGAAGATGGAGATCGCCCGCCGATGCGACCGCCACCGCTTCGTGGTGCTGCCGAAGCGCTGGATCGTGGAGCGCAGCATCGGCTGGATCAGCCGCAACCGGCGTCTGGCCCGCGATTTCGAGCGGCACTGCCGCATCGCCGCCGCCTTCGTCCGCATGGCCATGATCCGCATCATGCTTCGGCGGTTAGCCGCAAGGCCCTCAGCGTGAAAACAAACTTCTCGGATGGGCTGTTAGCCTTGCCCCACCGCAGTCACCTCGACCGCGGCGGAGCTGCAGGAAGAACGCGCATGGAGCAGATTCATCCACTGGGCCAGATCGCCGGCGGCGCGAACGGCCGCTACGTGCCCGTGCGTCGGCTCCCCGTCCCGGCCACGGTCAGCGTGCGCATGCAGGCACTCATCGCCCGCCCGCTCGACCCGGCCTTCAACACCGTGCCAAGCTCAACGGAAGCGTGGAAGGCCCGGATCGAAGCAGCGAACCGCAACGTCCTCGCCTCTCTCCCCGCGCTCCGCGAAAGGCTGGGCGTGACCGTGGAGCCCACGGCCCTTGGCGGCGTCAGTGCTTTCCTTGTCACGCCGAAGGCGGTCCAACAGCATCGCAAGGACGTGGTGCTGCTCCACCTGCACGGCGGAGTGCGGGTCTTCAATGGCGGCGAGGCGGGAACGCGCGAGGCCATACTGATGGCCGGCCTAGCCGGCTTCCGCGTCATCTCGGTCGACTACCGCATGCCGCCGGACTTCCCCTTTCCCGCCGCGCCTGACGATGCGCTCGCCGCCTACCGCGCCCTGCTCGAAACGGCGGATGCACGTCGGATCGGCCTGTTCGGCAGCTCGGCGGGAGGCAGCTTGGTATACGTGACTCTCCTGCGCGCGCGTGCGGAGGGTCTGCCGATGCCGGGCGCCATCGCCACCGGCTCGCCCACCGTCGATCTCAGCGGCGCTGGCGACAGCCTCGCCACGCACGCAGGCATCGACAATGTGCTGGGAACTCATGAGGGCTTCGTCGCCGCGACAGTGCAACTCTACGCCGCCGGGCGTGACCCGCGTGATCCGCTCCTGTCGCCGGCCTACGGCGCGGTGGAGGGATTCCCACCAGCGATCCTGACCAGCGGGACACGCGACCTCTACCTGTCCAACACGGTACGGATGCACCGAAGGCTGCGCGATGCAGGGGTCCAGGCCGAGCTGCAGCTTTGGGAGGGCCAGTCACACGTCCAGTACATGGCCGATCCCGAAGCTCCCGAGACGCGAGAGTATCACGACGAAGTGGCACGGTTTCTGGACCACCACCTGACTGTCTAAGGCAGACCCGCCGGGAGAGAGCCGGCCCTTAGGTCACCATGCCGAGCTTCTGGCGCAGGATGCGCTGCACGGCGCTTCCCCACCCACGATAGACGTCGCCAATCGCCACGATACGTCCAATCGTCTCCAGCGATGGAAGGCTTTCGATATCCTGACCTCACCCTGGCAATCGGGGAACAGACGCAAAGGATCATTCCCATGTCCCAGATCATTGCCCCTACGCCCGCAATCGCCATGGACGAGGCACAGCTGGACGCGATCTCCGGCGGCATGAGCTTGTTCGGTGCCATCGGCCTGGGTGTCGGGATCATCGTCGGCGGAGCGGTCACTGCTGTGACGGGCGGTTTGGCAGCGGGGCCCGTGTTGGCCGGCATCATCGCCGAGGTCGGCACTGCAGGCGCCGCGACGGCCGCGAGCGCAGCTGTGGGCGGCGTGCTGGGCGCCACCGCCGGCGGCGTGGTGGGCCAGCGCATCGGCTCCTCCATCGGGTGAGCCCCCTCCCCGCCGTGCATGCCTTCACGACCGGCACTATCTGAAGTCATTCACGGCGAGATCGGCCCCGCCTGTCCGCGCAGGTCCCCCATCTCGCATTCCGGCCAGGAGCGGCACCGGACATGGTCGCCGCTCCTTGCCCCCTAGGACCCTGTGCTTGCCCGACCGTACAGATGTCATATCGATTGTCCTACGCCGCCCCCGCCACGTCGCTGCGGCTTGCCCGGATCGAGAAGTGAGAAGAAGCAAGACCCCTCAAACGAAAGCCGCCACCAACTGCACGGTCCCCCAGGCGACCAGACCAATACCCATGACGCGCCCCACAAGGTGTCCAGCAGCCAAGGTCTTCTCCAGCAGCACGAACAGCGCGAGGACAGCGATCCAAGCGAGGTTCATCACGCCCCCCACGAAAAGCAGCCCCATGATCAGCCAGCAGCATCCAACGCAGTAGGCGCCATGATGCAGTCCCATGCCCCAGGCTCCGGCCATCCCAGTGCGCCAATGGCTTGCGAGGAACTCCAGGGGTGAGCGGCAGTGACGAAGACATGCCTGCTTCAGCGTCGTGAACTGGTAAGCGCCGGCTGCAACGAAGATGACGCTCGCGAGCACCGTGCTACCCGTCGCCATCGCAGGGGAGAGCAGCATGGCACGCTCCAGGCCCCACTGCGTCGCGGTGGCGACAAGGGCAAAGCCAAGCCAAACCACAAGATAGCCCAACGCAAAAACGAAGATCCGCCCTCCCACCGATCCGTCCTCGGGATGCTGGCGGCGCGAGATGGCGCCATAAAGCAGGATCATGGGCGCCGCGCTCGGCAGCATCATTGCGAGCATCATCAACGCCCACATGAGCAGCATCATCGCGGCTTGGCCAACTGACCAAGGAGCCGGCATCGAAGTGGCGCCCGCTATTGGCGCCATCTCCATCGGCATTCCGGCCATGAGGATCAGATAGCCCCAGGCGAGGAGGATGACGGTGGCAAGCGCGGCGGCCGCAATCCCCCTGTCGCGGCGCAGCATCCGGTCCAGCGATCCAGTCCGGCTCACAATCCCGCTCCGGGGCGCACCGCCCTGTGCGTCGGCCACCACGTGCTCAGGCGGCGACGCCTTCGGGAGTTTGCTCGACCCGCGCGAGCGAACTGTGGCCTTCCGCCACGGTGAAGTTGATGGCGCCTGTGCTCTCGATGCGAGCACTGGCGATCTCAGCCTTGATGTGCTCGAACCCCTCCGGCATCACCACCTGGATGCGGTGCGGCGCGCCAGTGACCGGATTGCGGATGGGCTGGGTTTCCGTCTCCAGCACGCCCGGGATCGAAACGCGCGCCGTGCGCCCATCCATGTCGAACGCGACCTCGATGGGCGCGAAGATCGGATCGTGCATCGTCGAGCAGATCAACGTGAAGATGTGGAAGAGCGTCCCTTCGGCCGAGTTCCTTCCAGATATGATCTGGAAGAGCGCGTCTCGCTGCTCAGCTGTGGCGCGCTCGTCGATGATCGCCTGCGCCGCGCCGTTGCCTTCGTGGAGCGGACCTGGGAAATCGACGACAACGAAGAAGCTGATGCCATCAAGGCGAACGTCACCGAAATACCCGTTCTCGATCCGCATGCCCAGCATGCCCTTGCACCAGCCCTGCGTTGGGCGAGCGTTGAAGTCGCAGGGACAGCCGAAGGCGCAGCTGCAATTCTTGATCCAGTCGCCCTGGAGGCGCCAGTTGATGCGCGTCATGGCCATGGACCTCCTTTGCTCGCGCGACGCTTCCGTCGCTGCCAGATGGAGCGGGCGGTCAGACGCCGGGTCGCGCGTGGAGATCACAGGTTCCGGCGCGAGGCCGACCACTGCGCCTGATGCTATGGCGTTCGCATAAGGCCAAGCAATCATTTTTGTGCCGCGGCGCCTGAGGCAGATTGCTGCGCTGCAAGAAAAAATTGGCCGCGGTCAAGAGGCATTGCGTCACAACAAAAGCCTTTGTGTCACGGGAGATGAGGGGAATAGGCTTGTGGGGCGCCGGCCGCGACGCGCGATGGCGGCGCTTGATGTCGTCCCAAGTCGAGAACCGGAGGCGAGCAATGCCAAAGTTCATCATCGAGCGGGAAATGGTTGGTATCGGAGCAGCATCGGATGAGGACATGCGGGGCGCAGCAAAGACCTCGTGCGATGTGCTGCGCGCGCTGGGACCGGAGATCCAATGGATCGAGAGCTACGTGACCGGCGACAAGATCTACTGCGTCTACATGGCCCCGAATGAGGCGATGATCCGCGAACATGCAGAACGCGGTGGCTTTCCTGCAAACCGCATCAGCAAGATTGAGCGGGTGATTGATCCGACGACGGCAGAGAGCGCGACCGAGATGGCGTGACTACCCAAGCGCGGCTGCACGTCGCTGCGACAGGTTCCCCGGACCGCCGCAGGGGTCCGGTAGCTCTCGTCGTCGACCGGTCACGCTGTGCCTTCTGACTTGGCTCTCCGCCGCTGACAGAAGGTGCAACGAAGTGCGCCCCTCCGAAGTGTGAAGGAAGCGGCGGGAGCCTTTGGCTGACTGAACTCACGCGAGTTCAAGCTTGAACATCCACTGCCCCAAGCGGTGCGCCGACTGGCAACGGACTGGCCACTGGCCGCAGACAGCGGATCTGCCCATCATCACGGGCACCGTTGGCGCCGGGACCGGTGCGACCGTGGGCAAACACTTCGGCATCGAGCGCGCCATGAAGGGCGGCATCGGCGCCGCCTCTGCAACGGTAGATGGAATCACGCTCGGCGCCATTGTCCCGGTCGATGCGGTGGGCGATGTGGTGGGTCCGGCCACCGGGCGGGTCATCGCCGGGATGCGCGATCCGGTCGCCAGCAAGCCCCGGAGCGCCACCGCAGCCATGCTGAGCGGCGAGCGCCCACCCTTCATGGCGACCGGGACAGCAACCGCGATCGGCGTGCTTGGCACGGATGCGGTTCTGACTAAGACGCAGTGCCGGCGCCCTGCGGGTGCCAGGCATGATGGGTTGGCGCGAACGATCGATCCAATCCACACGCTCTGGAATGGCGACACGATCTTCGCCTTTGCGATGGGGCGCAGCGGGAAGGCAGGCGACATGATGCTCCTGGGCGCCGTCGCGGCACGTGTCATGTTAGCGACGGTTCTGAACGCAGTGCGCGCGGCAAAGGCAGTGGGACCCATCCCGCTTGGCATCTCAGAAATAGACTGAGGTCCACAGCGGGCGTGACCGGCCTTTGCCCTCAGAGTATCACTGCTGAGGACGCGAGACACAGTACCGAGGATAGCGAGGTGGCCGGCACCGTGCACCATGCGCCTTTAACTCTTCGACGCAGCGCAGACGGCGCAATCGCTTGCGCGCTACACCCGCGTGACCCTCAAGGACGCGAAGACCTGTCGGATATCCTCATAGACACGCGCAACAGACAATGGCTGCCCGGCCCGGACGAAGACATTGATGTTGGTGCGCACCGCATTTCCTGCGACCGCAACACCCGTCACTTCGGGATTCGTCCGGATGGCGGCAAGAAAACGCCGCGCGCCGGTTACGCCCAGCAGGTGCACGAGATACAGGTCAGCCGGCTCGACGGAACGTCCCAACGCCTCCTCCAGGCGCGGGCGCGCGGCTCGAAGCCTTTCCGCCGCCAGCAGAGCCGAGAGGCGTGGGTCCTCCCGGAGCCTGAGGATGTGGCGCAGCGCTCGCGGATCTCGGGCGGTGATGCCTCCTTCCTGATCGGTCTTCAAGGCAGCAGCATGGGCCTGGAGGCCGTGACGCGGGCCGAAGTCACGCACTGCCTCGAGCCAGGTGTCGGTCGTGAACTGCATCAGGCCCGTCGCGGACGAACTGGGATTCCTTGCCCTAGGGTTGAGGTTGCTTTCGCGGTCCGCGATACGCTGGAGGAACGCTGCACTCAGGCCCGTCGCGTCCTGGGCCACGATGAAAGCATGAAGCACGCGGTTGCGCGCGACTTCTGGCGAAGCCGCTCGCGGATTCACGGGCGCCCTTCGGGTCTGCGTCCTGCGCGCCTCGACGCGGGCAGACACGACCGCCCGTCTCTGCCGCACACCGGCCCGGTCTCGCGTCACCGTGCGTTCGCTATGTGCTGCGCCCGAACGAGCCTGCGAGGAAGACGCTGCCTCGGCCTCAGAAACGGCCACGGGCAGCAGAAGAACGGTGGCAGCGACCGTGAGGGACTGAAGCTTCCTGTACAGCCGCGGGACCGCCCGACGCAGCGCAGTCGGAATGGGCGCCGCACTAGCAAAGCGAGAAACGGGCTGAGGCACGCCGGTCTCCTCGAAAGTATGAAGGGCGCTACGCCCGACCAGCGCATAACTCAGGAGATGGCGCTCGGTTATCCGAAAGAACAACAGAGATCATCGCGCAAGAAAGGAAACTTTTCTGTTTGGAGCGATCTCCGCTTCACGCTTTCC
Source organism: Sabulicella rubraurantiaca (assembly GCF_017355885.1). Classification (GTDB taxonomy): domain Bacteria; phylum Pseudomonadota; class Alphaproteobacteria; order Acetobacterales; family Acetobacteraceae; genus Roseococcus; species Roseococcus rubraurantiacus. The sequence continues at coordinate 347,551 of NZ_JAFEUU010000005.1, read as the reverse complement.
GAATTCCGGCGAGAATGCTGAGTTTTCCACAACTCCCGGTAATTCCCCCCACCCGATACCGCTTCTGCTAATCCGGTTTTGGCTTGGGCGCGGTGAGGTGTTGAGGGAAACGCAGGCTGGCTAAGTCAACGTGAAATCTGTGCCATTCCTAGGGAACGCGACACTCCTGGCGAACAGCGCCTTCGAGTTGAAGCGCCAGTGGGCCGGTCAGCGGTCCGTCCGCTCCAGCACGGAGGAATGAATCCAACCCCACGCGGTGCCGTTCTGGCCGACCTGATACCATCCGCCGGGTGCCTCGCCGAAGACCTGCAACGTGCTTGAGCGTGGAACGACTCGCAGGACCTGGCCGCCTTGCGGCGAGGAGCGGAGGTTTGCGCCATTGCGGGCCGACGTCACCACGCTTCGGACGGAAGGTGCAGCCGCAGCCGCTGTTGTGGGCGCGGCTGTGGACGCCGGTGAGGCGGAAGCGGGCGCGTTGCTGGCCGTGGCCGGTGGGGCTTCTGGCACAGCTTGCGTCGGCAGGGGCGGCAGTGGCCGTGCCGCCGTGCGCCCGACGGGCGGACCACCGCCCTCGAAGCAACGATCGACCATCTCCGTGAACACACGGGTCGCCTCGGGTCCGCTAGCCCCCAGCACGAAGCTGGTGACCTGCGGTGCCCCGGCTTCCGCGTTCACGACGGCAACCCACGGCAGCAGTGGCTCGCTTGCACTGCCGGAGACGCGTCCGCAGACGGCGAAGGTGTTCGGGATGGCCTGGGCGAAGGCCTGTACGCCGCGCGATTGCTGCCCGCCCGTTGCGCGCAGTCGTTCCCGCAGGCGGGCTTCCGCGACCTCGTGAGCGGCCTGCAGGCGTGGATCGGTGGCTGCTCCCCTTTCCTGGGGCGGGTCCTCCCGGCACGCCAAAAGCGTCACGGCGGCGAGGGTCAGAACGAGGCCACAGGGCGGGCGCATGTTTGATGAACGCCGTAGCGGCGCCCAAGAATGCACCCATGGGACGGCCGCCTGGGCCGGCTCAGCCCCCAGCCGGGAAACTGCATGGCGCATTGCCCACCACCTAAACATTTCTTCGAATGCAAATGGCTCATCCCCCGTCCGCGACAGGGCCCTCCCGCCGAGCCCCTGCCTGGCAGGAGGATTTCCTGCGCGAGGTATAACCCGACGACAGGCCGGTAGAGGAAAAAAGCCAGACCGCAAATCAGTCGTTGTTTTCTCCCGGAGGCCTCCCTAACCTTCCCTCTATAGCCACCCCGGCTCAGGAATGGAGCGGTCGCAGCGGATCGCATGCTTTTCCTGGCTGTGGCTTGTGCCCACCCCCCCAGGGCAGGAGACAACCAGAAGTGCAGAAGACCTCGACCAGGGTCCGTTCCTTGCACGAGACCCCGATGGGACGAACGCCAGAACTGCGACGCGTTGCCCGGACGCGCATGATCTGCGGCGGCAGGATGGTCGCCGAGGAACGCAGTCAAGCTTGCGTCGTCCTGGACCTCTCCGCGACGGGCGCCCGCATCCACCTCCTCCACCCGGAAGCGGCACCGTCGACGGCCGTGCTCCATCTGCCCGGCGGAGTGGTGCGCAAGGCAGCCCGACGCTGGCAGCGCGACGACATCGCAGGCTACGAATTCTGCGAACCGGCCTAGACGCCGCGTAATCCACGCGGCGTCGCGCAACGCACCCTTGCCGCTGCAAGCTGATCCGCTTCGGCTCACAGGTGCTCATGGCTTGCAGTATGGACCCGGCCCGCGGTTTCGGCCGTCGTAGGTGACAGGCCGCCCCTGGCTTGTGTCAGCCTATCGCGCGGCAGGCCAATGGATTGCGCGAGCCGTCGAGGATAACGCGCAGCCCGTCGGAAGCAGCCGAGGGCTCACCAAGCGCCTCGATATGCGGCCCAGCCTATCCCCGCCGTCGCGCCCTGGTGTCGGGCTTCCCCGCAGGCGGCCGCCAGAACTCGGCTTGGGCCTTGCTTGCATCCAGCGCCCCCTGCCCCTCTGAAGCCAGGCGCCGCCGCTCGGCCTCGTTCACGCGCCGCGCCCGGTGCGCGTAACGGGGGTCACCTTCCACCAGGTGCAAATGGTCGGCGAGGCGATTGCGCTCCAGCCAGCCCAGGGTGGCCTCCAGCTCGGCCAGGGTCATCAGCCCCCTGCCCCTGCCCATCACCCGCTTCAGGACAGCGTTGTAGCGGTGATAAGTGCCGTCGCCGCGCGGGGCCCGCAGTGCGGCTTCGTCCTCCACGGCCTGGGCCGCCACCATCTCGCCGACCTGATGCCGCAGCCGTCGCTCCAGGCTGGATGGGGTCGTGCCCATCGCCTCGGACTCAAGGGAGCCCAGAAGCGGTGCAGGGGTGGTGGCGTGCTGGGTCCTGCTGGGGTGAAAGCTGGGCCCCGCCGCCAGCTTCTCCCATCGCAGACCGGTGGCGTTGGAGGAGAGCGGCACGATGCCGTGGCGCCCTTCCTCCTCCAGCTCCTGCCGCAGCCAATCCGGGAGGCGCTGGCCCCTGCCCTCGTCGGGCCGCCGCGCCACCGTGCCCTGTTCAGTCTCGATGCGCCGACGGAAGGCACGAAACAGCAGGTCGTCGGGATGGAAGACCAACGCCCGCTGTTCCTCCATCGGTCCGGCATGGGGGTCGATCCGCGTGGCGCGGGCGATCATCTGCTCCAGCCAGGGGCGCGAGCGGATATGGGTCAGCGCCGCCACCACCGAGACAGACGGAGCATCCAGCCCCTCATAGGCCATCGCCACGGTCACGAGGCAGGCGGGCTCGGGCAGGAGGCGAAAGCTGGCCAGCGTCTCCTGCGCATCCCGCTCGTCCGAGGTGGCAAGTCGCGCATCCACGAGACGCCGCGCCACGGGCAGCCGCCCCCGAATGTGATCGAGATAGCGCCGCGCCTGCGCTTGATCGGGCGCAACCACGAGGAGCTTGCCCAACCCCTTCCCGCCATCCCTGGCCGTGAGGCCGAGCCGCCGCCGACGTTCCGCCCGCAGCATGCGCGTCTCATCGAAGGCGCGATCCAGCAGTTGCAGCGCGAACTCGGTCCGCAAAGCCGTAAACAAGGCAGGGCGCGTCGTCTCGAAGTCGGCATCGAGGCTGTGCGGGCCCACCGCCGGCCCGTCCGGCTCCATCCAAGAGGCCTCCCCCTGCACGGCACCGAAGGTGACCGGCAGGACGGCCTTCTCCCGCAGGGCCTCGGCGCGGGAATAGCCGACGACGGCCCAGCCCGAGGCGCGAAGATCTACCTCGCGCGTCCGGTCCGAAGCGCCCTTGCCGTAAGGGAGCCACAGGATGGGTCGCCCATCCGCGCGCATCAGCGTCCCCGAGAGCAGCAGGCGGACCCGCGCCAGCTCCAGCAGCGGCAGCAGGGCGCGCGACCAGGACGCCTCGCGCTCCAAGGCCCAGGCCCCCTCCCCCACCTCTCCCGAGGGCTCGGCATCGCTGAGCGCCGGCAGGTGATGGATCTCGTCCACCACCAGCAGATAGCGGTGGGCGGCGAGCTCGCGCATGTGCAGCTCAGGCGCGGCGGCGATTGCTTGGTAGGTGGTCACATAGCCCGCGAGGCCCCGGCACGGGTCGGGCGCGTTCTCGGCCGCGCGAACGGAAAGGCCGTGTCCCAGCTCGCTGCGCCAGCCGCCATCCGCGAAGGCTTCCTCGGCCTGCAGACGCAGGCTGTCCCTCGGCACGACCCAGCACACCCGGTCCACGATCCCGGCCCGGACCAACTCGCTCGCCGCCAGGACAGGCAGAAGGCTCTTGCCTCCGCCCGGCGTCACCGCGGCGAGGATGTCCCGCAGCCCCGCAGCCTCGCCCGACGCGATCGCCCGCACGACCCCGAGGATGCGGCGCTGGTGCGTGCGGAGGGATCGGGCCATCGCATGAGTCTAAACACCTGGAATCACGATGTGAATCGACCCATTCTGGGAAGGAGACACGGCGTCCGAACGTCTGGGGCGCCATCATGGCTCGGGGCAACGCCCCCGATTTCGGATTTGTTCATCCACCGAGGCTTTCAAGCGTTAGATACCATGCGCTTGGCACTCGGAGCGCCGGGCGCCCCACTCGTGCAGCAGAGGCATCCCATGGCGAAGACCCCACGTGATGAGGACAAGCCGAAGAAGGCCGGCAGCGCAGCGACCCGGCCGCGTCGAGCGGCAGCCTCGACGGCGAGGAAGCCGGCGCGCGCAGGAACATCAAGCGCCCGAAGCGAGACAAAAGTGACATCCAGGCGGAGCACCCAGGCGGCTGCCGGAAAGCGCACCACCGCCTCAGCCGGCGCGGCAGGGCGGACGGGCCAGAAATCCACCAGCAAGACAGCCTCCGCAACCAAGGCGACAGGCGCCGGCAAGACCCGCAGCGCACCGGCAAAGAGCAGGACGGGTGAAGCTGCCACCAGCCGGCGAGCGACCGCCAAGCCTGCAACGCCCAAGGCGCGCGCAGCCGCGGCGCCGGCACGACGCGCTACCCCGAAGGCCGCAACGACGAGCCGTGCCAAGCCGGACACGTCTCGACCCAGCCGTGTAGCCGCGCCCAAGGCCCAGACGGGGGCCACCTCAACGCGAGGCGGAACCTCCACAACGGCGACCAAGGCAGGGACCGGAGCATCGAGGCGCGGCAGCGCTCAATCCGCTCGCACCACCACTGGCAGCAGTGCCAAGGCCAAGGCATCCAGTACCGGAGCCAGGACCAGAAAGTCACCGGCAGCCACGCCCGCACGCATGAAGCCGGTCAGGTCCCCCAAGAGCCGTGCGCGTCGACCGAACCCGACAGAGGCACAGCCAGCGCCCATGGAGGCCGCGCCGAGCGTGACCCCGATGGCCGAAACCGCCTCGGCCGTGGTGGCTTTCGTGACCGCCCCCGTCGTGGCGGCCGTCGAGGTCACGGCAGAGGCCGCGTCCATCATGGCTGAGAACGTCGCCTCCGCCATGGACCGCGGCGCGGGCCTGCTGGGGATCGGCACGTCACCGGAGCGGGAGGCAGCTCCCGCCGACAAGGAGGAGGACACGAAGGAATCCGGCTGAATTACACACGGTCCAGCAGCTCCAGCGCGTTCGCGGTGGCCTCGCCGAGCGCCGTGTTGTCGAAGATGCACCAGCAGGTCCGGCCAGCATCCTGCTCTCCGCGGATGCGCAGGGTGACTTCGTCGAGCGCGGCGACTGAATAGCGGGAGCGATAGATCTCGGGCGATCCATGCAAGCGCCGATAGGTGAGGCTGCGCCATCCGCCGGGCTCGGCCGCCTCCGGAACCACCGCAGGATCGGCGGCGACGCGCGCGATCCGAAGATCCTGGAGCCTCGCCTCCACGGCGTCTGTGAACCAGCTTGGGTGGCGCGGTTCGCAGGCCACATCGCCCGCGAACCGAGCCCGAAGATCCGAAAGGAATCGCACCGCCACTGCCTCGTCGTACCGGAGCGAGGGTGGCAGCTGAAGCAGCAGCGGCCCAAGTCGGTCGCCAAGTGCCTGTACCTCGCCAAGAAAGCGCACGAGTGGCTCTTCCGCGCCGATCAGCCGATGCTCATGCGTGATCGTCCTTGGGATCTTGGCCGAGAAGCGGAACCCCGGCGCGACGCTCACCGCCCAGCGCTCATAGGTGGCGACGCGATGGGGGCGGTAGAAGGACGTGTTGATCTCGACGGCCGAAAACCGGGCTGCATAGCGCTCCAGATGCGTGCCGGCAGCGGGGAATGCGGGCGCGTGCTGCTTTGGAATACTCCAGCCAGCCGTCCCGAGCGCCAAGCTGTGGCGTGTCATCCTGCCGTGGACAGCATCTGTCCTTCCCACCTGAAATTGTCCCGGAACGATCCGCCCCAATCCCGTCAGCGGATGAGAGAAGGGTGGCTCGGCCGTTTGTTCGCATCGATGGTGGCACAGAATCCGAACCACCATGCCGCGTCCTGGACTGGGATCACCTCCGCGATATCCGTCCCACCTCACCTATCATTTCGGACCTGCAGGGCCACCTGGGCGCGCTGGACCCGCTGGCGGGAACTTCGCCTTGCCGGGCGATCGGGGCGGTGCAGGCGCAGGCGCGGCGGCCATCTCGGGAGGGCGAGTGACCCTTTCCTCGAAGCGGAAGCTGCCGTTCCACTCTCCGTAGTTGCTCGTCGCGACCCCATTGCGCGTGGAGCCCGCGTAAGTGGTCCTTCCGGCTTCACGCAAGACGGTCACACGGCCGCCGCTGACCGGAACGGCGCCAGCATGCAGAGCGGCGCGGCAGAGAGCCGAGTCATCCGTGTAGACATCCGTGCCCCACACCGTGCTGGTCCGCGCGATCGCGTCAGCAGAGCAGAGACACTCGAGGCGCGCCGGTGCGGAACTGCCAAGATCGCGCCAACGCTCCGGGCAAGCTTGCAACGTGGCAGCAGGAGGAATGGCTGCTGCCGGCGGTGGGCTGACCGCCGCTGCCGGTGCCGGAGCAGGTGCAGGCGCCCTGGCCGCTCCACCTGGGCTCGCGACATTTGCCCGGGCGATGTCCTGCCCAAGGTCTTCCGCGGCTTCGCGCACCATGGTCTCAACTTCGGCGCTCGCCTCGTTGAACGGTTTCCGTGTCGCGCCGCTGTGCATCCAGAGCAGCATGAAGCCCTGCGTCACCTGCACTCCGGTGGCGCTCAATCTTGCTCCCGCGGAAGGGGCCAGAAGCAGCAGCTGGAAGGAGACGTAGCAGGTGTCCTCGGAGCGAAGCACGCTCGCCGTCGCGATGAGCTCCGGCATGGCCACCCACTCCGCCTCGGGGAAGTTGGGGGGCGGCACCGCGCCGAGAAGCCGAACGCCCGTGTCCCTGAAGCCAGTGCCCACCGCAGCCTGGAGATTGGACGTATTGAGGCCACAGGTCTGGGCAGCGTCTTCGGGCAGACTGAGGAAGTCGACCGAAAGGCGGATCGAGTTCATTCGTGCGTAGAGCGGGTTCGCCCGCGGGGCTTCAGCCGAGGGCGCCTGGACGGGCGCCGTGCCAGGAGACGGCTGGGCCTGGACAGCCAAAGGCACGCCGATGAGCACGGCCGCCACCACACAGGCATGGACGAAGCTGCGACCATAAGGCCGCCGAACCACGTTTGTCCTGACTTGGTTCATGGTTTCTGCTCGCGGGCTGTTTCCTTCCGGAAACGGTTCCATCGCGCCAGACGGCCGTCAACTGATTTGTCCAGAGCTGGAGGAGGCTGTGAAACAGCCATGGACGAGCCGACGATTCATGTAGGTATAGGCGTCTTGGCGCGGGCGGTCCTGCGCCGCCCGCCCCGTCATGGCGCGGAGCGCTACTTCGCTGGGACGCGAGGCCTCCGCTGAAATAAGCTCCGTCGTCTGTCCACTCAGTCCACCGACAGACCCTGCGCCCGCACGAGGTTCGTCCAGCCGGTAATCTCGCGGTCGATGCGCCTCGCAAGCGTCTCCGGATCCTCGTAACGCGCGAAGGCGCCGGCCTGCAGCGCGCGCTGCCTCACCGTCTCCAGCTGCAGGATCTCCTGGCACTCCCGCGTCAACCGATCCACGACAGGCGCCGGCGTGCCCGCCGTGGTCATCACGGAGAACCAGGCCTCCGCCGAGAAGTCCTGCAGCCCCGCCTCCGCCACCGTCGGCACCTCCGGCATGGCTGGATGGCGCTCGCTGGAGGCCATGGCCAGCGCCTTCAGCCGGCCATCGCGCACCGAGGCCAGCGCGGGCGGAGGCGTCGTCATGTAGAACTGGATGCGGCCGGCCAGCACGTCGTTCATCGTCTCGCCCGTGCCGCGATACGGGACGTGGACCATGTCGATCCCCGTGCGGTTCTTCAGCAGCTCCGTGCCGAGATGCTGCATCGAGCCATTTCCCGAACTTGCGTAGTTCAGCCGGCCCGGGCGCTGCTTCGCGTATTCGATGAACTCGGCCAACGTGTTCGCGGGGATGGAGGGATGTATCATCATCACCTGCGGCGCCTCGATCAGCAGCGCGATGGGAGCGAGGTCCTTGCGCGCATCATAGCCGAGATTGGTCTCAAGCGCGGGACGACCGGTCAGGTTGGCGCAATAGGCCAGGAGCAGCGTGTGCCCGTCGGGACGTGCGCGCACGACCGGCATGACCGCGATGGTGCCGTTGCCGCCGGCCCTGTTCTCGATGACGACAGGAACCCCAAGCCTCTCGGAGAGTGGCGGGCCGATCAAGCGCGCCGTGTAGTCGGTGGTGCCGCCGGGAGGACCGCTGACGATCATCTGGATGGGTCGCGCGGGGAAGCCCTGCGCTCGCGCGACGAGGGGAGCCGCCAGCATTCCGGCCAGAAGAGGACGACGGTTGATGGACATGTTCAGCTTCCTTCCCTTGAAGATGAGCGGGGCTTGCCGGTCGCCAAACCGCGCATCCCTCTTGGTCTATCCAGTCAGCCGTCAAAGGCGTGGACGGCTGACGTGTCTTTCGGACCCCAGGGCTGGGGGTCCCGATCCTGCTCAGGCCGCCCGCTTACGAAAGGATCCGAGGCTGCCCGCATGGATCAGCTCGCTCGGCAGCACGTGCCCCACGATCTCCTCCGCCATGCGTCCGACCTCAATCAGCCTGTCGAGATCCACACCCGTCTCGATGCCCATCTCCTGGCAGAGCATCACCAGTTCTTCCGTGCAGACGTTTCCTGCCGCACCCTTCTGCCCCGCGAAGGGACATCCGCCGAGCCCGCCCACCGTGCTGTCGAACTGCGCCACGCCCATCTTCAGCCCAGCATGTGCGTTGGCGATGGCAAGCCCGCGCGTATCATGCAGGTGCAGGCCGATCGTCTGATCCGGCCAGCGGCTGCGCACCTCGCCCACCACGCGCTCGACCCGTGGCGGCGCGCCCCAACCCATCGTATCCGCCAGCGAGATGTGCTTGATCGTGGCGCCGCACTCCTTCGCGATGGTGAACCCATCCTCCAGGGTCGAGATCACTTGCGCAGGCGTGATGTCTCCCTGGTAGTTGCAGCCAAACGCCGCCATCACGCCGATGCGCTCGACCGGCACGTCGTGGGAGAGATGCAGAGCTGTCTGCTTGCGCATCGCCTCCAGATTCTCGGCGTGGCTGCGGTTGAGGTTCTTGCGCGTAAAGGCTTCGGAGGCCGTGAGCGAGATGCTCCCGGTGATGTGCAGCCTGTCTCGGAAGGCGAGCGCACGCTCGAGCCCCTGTGCATTGAACCAGAGCGCCGTGTAGCGGACATCCGGGCGTGCCTTGAAGCCGGAAACGACGTCGGCCGCATCGGCCCAGCCCGGCACCACCCGCGGATTGACGAAGGAACAGACCTGGATGTGGTGCAGCCCTGTCTCGGCGAGGGCTTCGATGAGGCGGATCTTGTCCGCCGTCGGGATCGGGCCGGGCTCGATCTGGAAACCCTCGCGCGGGCCTTCCTCGTGGATGTTGATGGATCGCGGCATGTCGGTCATGGACGTTTCCCTGTGCTCAATTCCGGTACGTGTCAGCCGGCGCCTACCACGCCGCGCGCGACCATTGCCTGGCTGTCCTCTTCAGGGATGCCAAGCTCGGCCAGGATGGCCAAAGTGTGCTCACCGATCCGGCCAGGCTGCGATCGCAGGCCGGTGTCGTGGTCGCCCATCTCGATCGGCAGGCGCGGCAGCTTGGCCATGCGCCCATCCCCCATCTCCACCTCCAGCATGCGGCCATGGGCGTTGAGCTGGGGGTCGTCCGGCAGGTCGCCAGGGCGTGCGACGGGGGCAAAGGGGATAGAGTTCCGCTCGCAGATCTCCATCATCTCGTCATGCGTGCGCTGCAGGATCAGGTCGGCGATGATCGCCTTGATGCGGGGCCGCGCGACAACACGAAGCTCATTGGTCTTCAGCAGCGGATCGGCCAGAAGATCCGTGAGGCCGAAACTTTCGCAGAAGCGGCGCCAGTGCTGGTCGCTGGTGATGCCGAGGAAGAATTGCCGGTCGTCGGAGGTGGCAAAGGTCTCGTAGATGGCCCAGGCGCCGTGGCGATCGGGCATGGGCGGCATGGGCCGGCCCGTCGCCACCTCGCCGGCCATGTGCGATGCCATGAGGAATCCCGCGCTTTCGAAGAGCGCCGACTTCACCAGCTGTCCCTTGCCGGTGCGGCCGCGCTCCTGCAGCGCGGCAAGGATGCCGACGACGCCCAGCACGCCGCCAAGAATGTCGCAGACCGAGGCCCCCGCGCGCAGTGGCCGGCCAGGGGGGCCGGTCATGTAGGCGAGGCCCGACATGAACTGCACCACTTCGTCCAGGGCGGGACGATGCTCGTAGGGGCCACTCAGGAAGCCCTTCAGGGCACCGTAGATCAGGCGGGGATGCTTGGCCGCGAGTTGCTCATACCCCAGTCCGAGACGCTCCATCGTACCGGGAGCGAAGTTCTCGATGAGGATGTCGGTGTTCTCGAGCAGGCGCTCGATAACCGCACGCCCCTCAGGCGCCTTCAGGTCGATGGCGAGGCAGCGCTTATTGCGATTGAAGGTCGCAAAGAAACCTGCCGCGAAGCCCGAGAGGCGGCGCGTGCGGTCGCCCTCCACGGGCTCGATCTTGATGACCTCCGCGCCGAGGTCGGCCAGCACGAGGCCGCAGGACGGGCCCATGATGACGTGGCAGAATTCCAGCACCCGAATACCGGCGAGGGGCAGCGGCTTTCCGGAAACCTCGTCCTGGGGGGCATGGCCCCTCTTCGGCGCCGCATCGTCCAAGATTCTGTCCCTCCGTCGGCACCGGGAACACGGAGCGCCCGGCCAGCTGCGGCGCCAAAGAAATTGGCGCCAATCTTGGAGCAAGTTATAAGGCACCGGGAATCCGCCGCAAGCCCCTCCTCAGGACCCTCATGCCCGCCCGACGTCCTCCGAAGCGCCAACTCGGCCTGGAACTCGCCATCCTTCTGCGAACCGGCGACTTTCGCGCTGGCGAGTGGCTGCGGCAGATCGATTTGGAGCACCGGCTGAACGCGAACCGCTTCGAAGTGCGCACGGCGCTGTCCGAGCTGGCGCTGCGCGGCATTGTCGAGCACGTGCCCTTCCGCGGCTTCCGGGTCGCGGTCACCGACATGAAGCGGCTGAAGGACCTGCTTTCCATCCGGGCGCTGCTGGAGGTGGACGCCGCCCTGGCCGCGATGCCGCATCTCGACGAAGCCGCCTTGGCGAAGCTCGAAGCGCTTGCGGCGGCATTCGAGCACGCGACTGTGCACGGCTCCTACGCAGATTGGAGCCAGACCAACCTCGACTTCCACGACACGCTCTACAGCTGGACGCCAAACCGCATCCAGGCAGAGATGATCATAGAGGCTCGCGACCGGGCGCGACTCTGGCCGAAGGGGCTGTGGCCCTCCTTCGCAGCGCTGCAGCAAAGTGCTGCCGGCCATCGACGGATCCTGGCGGCTTTGACGCGGCGGGACCCGACAGTGCTGGCGGCCGAGATCCGCTCCCACATCATGGAATCTGCCGTGAACCTGCCGAGCGAGGAGGCGCCGGATGGACGCGCCAACGGGACGAAGAACTGAGGACCAGCCTGATCCTCACAACCCTCAGCCCCCGTACCTCATCGAAGCCATCGTGTCGGAACTCGACGGTCTGGGCCTTCCTCCGATGCGCAACCATGCGTTATGAGGCAGCACCGCAAATGCTGATGCGAGACGCTCAGGTGCCAGCCATCTTCAGCTCCTCTCCGCCAACTCGGCCGGCATAGCGGAAGGATACAAGGTCCACTCTCGGGAGCTGCGCAGCAGCGCCGGCGCCTAACCTTCGACAAGAGGGGCCCATAAGGAGGCGGTATCGCCGTGCTCGCATTCCTGCGCCGGGGCGTCATTCCCACGGGCGCCACTGGCGGCATCGCGATGATGCTGCTCGGCGTACTGCTCTTCGCCGTGAACGACACGCTCGGCAAATGGCTTGTGGGCGCCTATACCGTCGGGCAGCTGATGCTGGTGCGGAGCATATCCGGGCTCTGCGCCATGGCGCCCTTCATCTACAAGGCCGGCCCCTACGCCTTCCTGCAGGCGCCACGCCCGGGATTGCAGGTGCTGCGCGTGGTCTTCTCCACGCTCGAGGCATCGCTCTTCTTCTGGGCCCTCACCGCGCTGCCGCTGGCGGAGGTCATGACCTACTACATGGCCGGTCCGATCTACGTGACCGCCCTCTCTCCCTTCCTGCTGCGCGAGCGGGTCGGCTGGCGCCGCTGGACAGCCGTGGCGGTGGGCTTCGGGGGCGTGGTGCTGGCGCTGCATCCCTCGCCCGAAACTCTCTCCTTCGGCGCCGTCTGCGCCCTGATGGGCAGCTTCACCTATGCGCTTTTCATGATCGCCACCCGCAAGCTGGCAGGCACGTCGGGCACGGTGCTGATGACGGCACAGCTCGTGGCGGCCCTCTGCTTCGGCGGCGCGCTGGTGCTGGCCCAGGGATGGACGCCTCCCGGGGCCCTGGATCTCGTGCTGATGCTCTTCCTCGGCATCGGCTCGCTCTGCGGCAATCTCTGCGTGAACCAGTCGTTGCGGTTGGCGCCGGCCTCCGTGGTCGTGCCCTATCAGTACACGCTCATCCTCTGGGGGATGCTCTTCGGCTACATCTTCTTCGACGAGGTGATCGGGCCACTGACCATGGCCGGGGCCGCCGTGATCATCGGCGCCGGACTCTTCATCTTCCTGCGCGAGCAGCACCTGCGCAGGCAGGCGCGCTGATGCGTGGTGCTTCCCCGCGCACCGCATATCGGTCCTCGCCGGCGTGAGGGTCCTTGCCGGCCCGTCCTGCCTGCGTTGAACTGTCCGGATCTGAGGAGTCTCCCGCAATGCACCGCCGTACCCTTCTCGCACTCGGCGCCGCGCTCCCTGCCGCCGCCCAGGCGCAGGCCGCCTTCCCGGCGCGACCGGTGCGGATGATCGTGCCCTACGCGCCAGGCGGAGGCTCGGACGTGGTCGGCCGTTCCGTCGCGGAGGCGATGGCGCCGGCGCTGGGCGGGACCGTGGTCGTCGAGAACCGTGCCGGGGCGGGCGGCACCATCGGCGCCGACCTCGTCGCGAAGTCGCCGCCCGACGGGCACACCATCCTGCTGGTGGACTGGCCGCACGCCATCAGCGCCACCGCCTTCCCTAGCCTTCCCTATCGCGCGCTCGAGGATTTCGATGCCGTCGCGCTCCTGGGCCGCGCGCCGGTCATGCTGTTCGTGCGCGGCGACGGGCCACACCGCGACATGGCCGGTCTGCTCGCGGCGGCGCGGTCCCGGCCCGGAGGGGTGGTCTTCGCCACCGCGGGCAACGGCACCGGCACCCATCTCGCGGCGGAGCTGCTGCAGATCGCAGGGCGGGTGCAGCTCAACATCGTCCCCTATCGCGGCACCGGGCCAGCGGTAACCGACCTCATCGCCGGCCATGCCGACGCGCTCTTCACCAACACGGCCGGCACGGCGGCGCATCTGCGCACCGGCGCACTGCGCGCCCTTTGCGTGCTGTCGGAGCAGCGAGTGGCCGAGTTTCCGGATGTCCCCACCACGGCCGAGCTTGGCCTGCCCGATCTGCGCGGTGCGCACTGGTTCGGCCTGCTCGCTCCGGCGCGCACGCCCGCCCCGGCCGTGGCGGCGCTGCACCGGGCGGCGGTCGCCGCGCTTGGCTCCGCTCCCGTCGCGACGCGGCTGCAAGCAGCGGGCGTCTCCCCCTCCCCGCTGGACCCCGCCGCATTCCGCGCCATGTTGGCCGAGGAAATCCAGCGCTGGGGCGAAGTGGTGCGCGCCGCCGGGGTGCGCGTGTCGTGAGCGGCGCCGTCCCCCTCCCCGCCTTCCGCGCCGCCTTTCCTGGCCTTTCTGAGGGTCGCGGCGCCTATCTCGACACGGCCCATAAGGGCCTTCTTCCGGGGGCTGCGCACGCCGCCCTGCTCTCCCACCTGGAGGAGACGGTCCGCGGCGTCGCGGAGAAATCCCACCTGATCGAGATCGCGGAGGAAACCCGCGACCTCTTCGCCCGCCTCGTCGGCGTGGAGGCGGATGAGATCGCCATCACCAAGAACGTCTCGGAAGGCGTGAATACCTTCGCCAATGCGGTGGATTGGCGCCCGGGCGACGAGGTGGTTCTGTGCCCGGGCTTCGAGCACCCGAACAACCTGCTTCCCTGGTTGAACCTCCGCCGTCGCGGCGTCTCGGTTGTGGAGGTCCCGATTCGGGCCGACCACGCCCTGCCGGTGGAGGGCATCGCCGCCGCGATACGCCCCGCGCGGACGCGGGTCGTGACGGTCTCGGCGGCTTCCTTCACGCCGGGCTGCCGCGCCGATCTGCGCGCCGTGTCCGAGGCGTGCCGGCCCGCCGGCGCGCTGCTGCACGTGGACGGCGCGCAATCGGTCGGCGTGCTGCGGCACGACCTTCGGGTGGAAGGGGTCGATGCGCTCTCCGTCGGCGGCCAGAAGGCGCTGTGCGGCCTGTTCGGCTTCGGCTTCCTATATGTTCGCCGTGCGGTAGCGGAGGCGCTCGATCCACCCTTCCTCGCGCGCTTCGGCGTTCGGCAGGAAGGCGGGCACGAGGATTTCTCGCCCGGCGTCGAGGAGCGGCCCGCCGCAGGGGCGCGGCGCTTTGACGTGGGATATCCCGGCTTCACGGGCGGCGTCGCCATGCGCGAGTGCCTGCGCCTCCTCCTCGCCACGGGCCCGGAGGCGATCGAGGCCCGGGCGCTGTTTCTCTCGGCACAACTCGCCGACGCGCTGGACGCGGCGGGGCTGCGCGTCATCCGCGTCCCCGATCACCTTCGCACGCATATCGTGGCGGCTGATGTGCCGGGCGGCGGCGCAGCAGCGCTGCATGCCCACCTCGCCGCGCAGGGCGTGCGCTGCTCGTATCGCAAGGGCGGGCTGCGCCTCTCCGTCCATGCCTATACTGATGAGGCGGAGATCGCCCGCGCCGCCGAGGCCTGTGCCGCCTGGATCCGGCAGGAGGGTGTCGCGTCGGCAGCGGAGTAGAGCCCTCTTCGCTGCGACGCGGCAGGGCTGGCATCTTTTTTGTGTGGCGGAGAAGCTCAGGGCACCCAGGCAAGCCTTCGCCTCGCCGCCGCATTCGGCACAAGCCTCGTCAGGGCGAAGCTGGATGTGCTGCACTGTCGCGGGGTCCGTTTCATCGCGCGTTCGCAGTCGGCATGCCAACTGGCTGCGCTTCCATCAGGACCATGCGACGATAGGCGTTGGGCGCCGATAGGGCACCTGCGCCCTGCGCTTCGACTGCTGCACCTGCGAAGAACCCGCCACGCAGTTTCCGCTTCCGCCAGAAAACATGAATGCATATGGTTATCCGGTCCAGAGATGGCGCGGTGCGGCCGCAGATCCGCGGGCGACCAGCGTGCTGCTCCGGAAGATTGACGTCGAAAAAAGTCGGAGGGAGCAATCATGGAACGACGTGTGCGCCTCGCGCTGCCCGGCGTGGTCCTAGCCGCTTTGGCCCTGTCCGTTCCGGCGCAGGCCCAAAGCCAAGCCGCCGGTCCCGACTTGAGCAGCACCACTGTGGTGTCCGGCCGGGAACTGACATGGGACATGGCGTTCCTGCCCGACGGCACGATGTTCTTCACCGAGAAGTGCCGCGGCCTCTCGGTGCGGCAGCCATCCGGCACCGTCAATCCGCTGCTCGGCATGCAAGGTAGCCAGGGCTACCCCGAGGCCGCTGCCGACCTGTTCTGCAACGGCCAGGCAGGGATGAGTGGCGTCGCGGTCGATCCCGAGTTTGCGTCGAACCGCTTCATCTATGTGTATTCGGCATCGAACCTGACCGCGCCCGGGACCAATCGCGTGCTCCGGCTGACGGTCAACGGGGGTCTGACGCGCGTCGGCGACCGCACCGACATCGTGACCGACATCCCCTACAAAGCGGCCCCCAGCAACCATCCCTTCGGCGATGCCGGCGCGCATAATGGCGGGCGCCTCCGCTTCGGCCCGGCTGATGGCTTTCTCTACGTGACGACCGGCGACACCCATAACGGCATCGTGCCGCAGAGCCCGAACATGTTGGGTGGCAAGGTGCTGCGCATCGACCGGAACGGGCAGCCCGCCCCTGGCAACAACACGGCGCAAGGCTTCGACCCGCGGATCTTCACCTATGGGCACCGCAACCCGCAGGGCATCTGCTTCCGTCCGGGCAACAACCAAGTCTTCACGGCGGAGCACGGCCCCTGGCACAGCGACGAGGTGACGATGCTCGCAGCCGGCGGGAATGGCGGATGGGATCCACGCCCGAATATCGGCGGGCGCGGCGACTGCCCCGATGGATATTGCGGCTACATGCCCAACCAGATGGGCGCGGTCCCGCCACGCGAGCGGGCGGCGTTCATGCCGATGACCGACACGCGCCTCTATCCCGAGGCGATGAGGCCGGCCTGGAACAATGAGAACATGTCCCAGGGCATGTCGTCCTGCACCTTCCTGAACGGCCAGCAATGGCGGGACT
Source organism: Sabulicella rubraurantiaca (assembly GCF_017355885.1). Lineage (GTDB taxonomy): Bacteria > Pseudomonadota > Alphaproteobacteria > Acetobacterales > Acetobacteraceae > Roseococcus > Roseococcus rubraurantiacus. Next base: position 331,222 of record NZ_JAFEUU010000005.1, on the reverse strand, counting down.
GGAATGGCCGCATGGTCATTTCCTTCCTGGGCATCGGCATCCACGGGACGCCCGTCGGGAACCGCCTCGATGTCCTCGACATCTCCGCGGATGGCCGGTCTGCAACACGGGCCACGGTGCCGCTGCCCATAGCGGCTGGACGCTTCCGCTCGGTTGTGCAGGGTCCCGATGGGAACCTGTATGTCGCTGTGGAACAGGGCGAGATCTACCAGCTCAGGCCCAACTGAGCGCGACGTGCAGCGGTCGCGTCGCCCACGCGGGTGGCGCGGCCGGCTGTGCGTCCTCTCGTCTGACGGCAAGGAACAGGCTGGATCTTCAAGGTGGATGGCATGGAGCCCAGCGGCAACGCCCGTTCACCCTCTCAACCCTGGCCATGCCGTCCCGCCCCGCTGATGCAGCATGAAGGCCTTTCCGATGCACCACCTTCGCCTTGCCACCGTCCTGCTCTACGCGCTTGTCCTCTCTCCGGATGCCTTCGCAAGCGCTGAACTGGCGAGGAGCAAGAACTGCGTGGCCTGCCACTCCGCCGAACGCAGGATGATCGGACCTCCCTACACGGCAATCGCAGCCCGTTATGCCGATGACAGCGCCGCCGTCAGGGTGCTGAGCGAGAGGATCCTACAAGGCACCACCGGAAACTGGGGCCAGATGCCGATGCCCCCGCAGGCCAATCTCTCCCAGGAGGAGGCGGAGGCGCTGGTCAGGTGGATCTTGTCCCACCGATAGGTGGCCTTCGCAGCGATCGAACAGTCGCGTCTGCGGTCCTGCGTCGGAGCTAGAGCAGAATCTGCTCATTCGGGCTCATATCCGGCGACTGAGCGAGATGCTCGACGAGCTTCCGCTCATGGGGCGCCATGAACCTTCCAGTAAAAAAAGAAGCCGCTGACGTCCGCTCCTAGGCGGGGCGGACGTCAGCGGCAGCCCGGCTAAGACTGAATTCTGCCGCGCCAAATGAAACTTGGCGCGGCAGGACGACACACCCTCCTTCAAGCGCTCAGGGCGGCGAAGCGTGAGCGCCCTTTATGCGGCGCGTCCCCGCAAAGGTGTAGGACGTGCGGCGGCGAGGCCGAACAGCCCCAAGCCCAACAGCGCGAGCGACCCCGGAACAGGGACGGCGACGCCGGGAAGAAAGGCGACCTCCACATTGAGAACGCCGAACCCGGGCACGGTGGCGCCAGCCAGGTCGAACTGCACGAAGTTGTTGCCGGTGATCAGCGCCCCACTCCCGAGGCTGATGGTCGAGCCCGGAGCCACCTGCGCATTGAGGATGCGCGCAGCGGTCGTGTCCGTGATTTTGATGATCACCTCGGGATTCTGAAAGAACACTTCGGCATTGCCGGTATTGGTCAGCGTAACGCTGGACGGGCCGATGCTCAGCAGGAGAAATCCCGCCCCGAAGATGTTGATGTCGGAGGCTGGCACGGTGAAGTTGCCGTTGAAGGCAACGGTCTGGGAATTGGGCGTCAGCAGTTGCACGTTCAGCAGGTCGCCCTCCCAGGTCGCCGCCCGGCCGGGTCCCGACGCCACAAGCAGCGTGACGACGAGCGCGAAAGCAAATCGCAGGATCCTCATGCCTTCATCCTTTCTTGAAGGGGGTTGTGTTGGTGACGCCGATGCGGCCAGGCGCTCGCAGCGATGGGAGCCTGACCTCGACCCGCTCGGAGCTGGGGTCCGGGGTGCGCGGCGCCAGTCTCGCCCCCGCTCGCAGTGACGATCTTGATTGGGAGATGCCTGCGCCCTGGCCCAACCTTCAGCGCAGGGCCGATCACGCCGTCTTCGGCGATCACTAGGGATCGGGCCGCACGCCGAAACGGGACCAATGCGCGCCTCCACTTTTCAGGACGCGATGCTGGAGCCTCGGCGCAGAGCCCCGCAAGGATTTGTGATTGGATCTTCCTGGCGCGGACTGGAAGAGTCAGAAGAAACGTCGGAAGGGCGTCGCATAAGGCCGCGCGACCGCCGGGCGGGCGTCAGCGATGACGGAAGCCAGCGACTTCGCGCAGAGTGACGATGTTGCGGAACGACGGACGTTCGGGTCGTCATGGAACACCCCTCGCGTGAAGCGTTCATACGCTTTTATTCTGCGGACCAGCCGCCCGCGTGGTGACCTCCTGCGCGACAGGGTTTCCCGCGCCAAAGCGCCCACCGTGGCGACGGTGGGCTGCATGCGCTTCGAACCGAACGCCATCAACGTCATCCCTTCGCGCGCGGTCTTCACCGTGGACCTGCGCAGTCCGAACGAAGGGCGGCTGCGGGCGGACGAAGCGGCGCTGGCACGCTAGCTGGACGAGTTCTCGGCCGCCGAGGGGGTGACGACCTCGACCGACCGTCTCGCCCGCTTCACGCCGGTGATTTTCGGTCCACAGCTTGTCGAAGCGATCGAGGCGGCGGCGAAGTCACATGGGCTGCGCTCCTGGCGAATGACGTCGGGTGCAGGGCATGACGCGCATATGATGGCCCGCATCTGCCCGGCCGCGATGATCTTTGTGCCCAGCGCCGGCGGCGTCAGCCATAACCCGCGAGAGCACATGGAGGCGGCGGAGCTGGTAGCGGGCGCGAACGTCCTTCTGGAAGTTTTCCGTGAGGTTGCCGGTCTCGCCACTCCTCAGCAAGGCGCCTGCCGAGGCTGGCTTCCTGCCGCCCCGATCCGCGCTTCTGCCGTGAGCACGGCGCGGGGGCCCGGCACCCCATGCAAATCCAAGGGCCTACGCCCCGAAGGTGAACCGGCTACCGGTCGTGCAGAGCACCAGGGTCTGCGGCATCTCCTGCTTCGCCGCTTCCAGGAAGTTCGCCCCGCTGCAATGCATCGGGAAGACGTGGTCGATGTCGAGCGCCTTCAGCTCGGTCATAACCCGTCTTAGGTAGTCGGCGGGCGCCGGGGCAAGGTGGAAGCCGCCCACCAGGGCATAAACCTTCTCGACGCCGCTCACCTGCTGCGCCCGGCGCACCGTGTTGATGATGCCGGCATGCCCGCAGGAGGTGATTAACACCAACCCGCGCCCGCGCACGTGGAAGCAGGTGGCGTGCTCATGCAGGTGCTGGTCGGGCTGCGGCTGGCCGGACAGCTCGGAGGGCGTGAAATGGTGGTCCTGGTAGCGGGCCGGGTCGCAGCCTGCGCCATCACGCGTGCCGAACTCGACGAAGCTGTTGGGCAGCACGCGCTCAAGGCTGGTGCGCGGCACCGTCCCGGTGGTGAAGGCGTGGCGATCAATCACCAGTGGCGCCTCAGACAGCACGGGGCGCACGCGCGCCTCGGTCAGCGCTCGGCGGTCCGGTGGCATTCCGAAGGGAGCAAAAGCGCCGTTGCCGGCCGGAATGTGCCGGAAGCAGAAGGCGTCCTCGCCACCCAGATAGAGAGGCACATCCTCCTTCATCCGCGCGCGGTGCCGCTGGAGGAATCCCGCCAGCCCGCCCATGTGGTCGTAGTGGCCGTGGCTCAGGATCAGACCGTCGAGCGCGGCAACGTCCACGTTGAGTAGGTCGATGTTCTCGTTCAGCGCCGCCGGTGTGTAGCCAAAATCGAGCAGGTAGCGCCGGGTCTCGGCGCCAGCCTGGGCTTCCAGGTGAAGGGACAGACCCCACTCGCTCTGCAAGGTGCGGTTGGCCCGCCCGGCGAAGAGGCGGGTGCGCTCGACCCGGATCCCCGGGACCTGGGCGCCGGAGATAAATAGATCGTGGGCACCGTCCAGCACCACCTGCACGACGAGGCGATCCACCACGGGTGCCTCGATGCGCGGGACATCTGCGCCAGCGGCGTCACGCACCATGGCGGTGCAGGTGAGTGCCGAAGTGCCGAGAGTGAGGGCAGAGCTCTGGAGGAAGCGGCGGCGGCCAAATGGGGCGAGCATGGCGTGCGGCTCCGGATCGGAGGGAACGCCGCAGGCCAGCCGCAGCGTGGCCAGGGCAGCATGCGCCCAGGCCGAAACCGGGCGGAAGAAAAATCGCGCCGCCGGTAACCGGCACCTGCGGGAGGCAGGGCTACGACGCTCGCGAGCGCCATGCCCTTCCTCCTTGCATTCAGTTCAGTGGCGGCAACCCTGCCGGATTGCCCGGCGCGGCCGCAGGCAAGTGTCTTACCCCGGCAGGACGAAAGGCTTCGCGGCGGCCTCGTAGGCCGTATAGCCCAGCGTGGCGCGGAACTCCGCAGGGGAGAGAGCGCCATCCGCCTCGGACCGGCCTGCCGCCAGCGCCGCTAGGCCGGCCTTCATGCCCGCCATGGCCGGGGAGAGCGTGCCGGTCGGGAAGGTGCCGATCTTCAGGCCCAGCTCCGCCGCGCGCGCCTGGGTCGGCGTCTCACGCGGTGCGCCCGGCGACAACACGGCGAAATGCGGCTTGCCCTTCGACGCGGCGACGGCGCGGCGCACCTCCTCCTCATCCTTCGGGCTGTCGAGGAATAGGATGTCGGCGCCCTCCTCGACATACATCTCGATGCGCGCCACGGCTTCGTCGATGCCGGCGGTGGGGCGGCAATCGGTCCGCGCCATCACCAGGATGCCGCTGTCCTTGGCGGCCTCGACGGCCGCGCGAACCTTCATCCGCATCTCCTCGCGCGGCAGGCAGGGCTTGCCTGCGGAGGTCAGGGCTCGTGGCGTGATCTTGTCCTCGATCAGCACGGCAGCAGCGCCGGCACGGCCATAGGCGCGCACGGTGCGCTGGACGTTCATCGCATTGCCGTAGCCGTGGTCGCCATCGGCGAGGACCAGCAGGTCAGGCGCGGCACCACGAACCATCTCCAGGCTGTTGAGCATCTCGGCGAAGGAGATCAAGTCGAGGTCGGGCCCGCCTAGGCGGCTCGCCGCGACACAGGAGCCGGAAAGGAATGCCGTCTGGAAGCCAGCTTCATGGGTGAGCTTCGCAGTCAGCCCGTCCCATACGGCCGGCATGACGACGAAGTCGGGCTTGGCGAGAAGCGCGCGAAAGCGATCGGGTGGAGTCATGGCACGGTCCATTCCATGGTTGATTGTCGGAAGCGACAGTTTTCCTCGGCGCCTGCCGCGTGCGTGCAGGATCTCATTCTCCTGGCACCTGAGACACCGCTCGGGCGCGTCGGTGCCCAGGGCAGCCCTCGCGTCGAAGCAGCCGGTCTCCGCTCGTGACGCCGCCGTTGCGGGCGCGATCTTCCATTTGCTTCGACCTCCCGTACAGGCAGTGGCGTACGGCCCCACTGGGCCGCAAAGCAATTTCAAGGGCCGCAATTACATTCCGACAAACGAAACTTCGTCAAGCCGCGCCCGGGGTGGTTTCAGTCCAGCGACCAAGCCGCGAAAATTTCATTGCACGGGATGCCGTTTCGAGTAACGGTATGCCAACCACACGCCGCGGCCCCGCTGCTGCCGCGGCATTTGTGTGCGCGCCGCTTGAGGACACACTGAATGGATCTGGCGAAGATCAAAGCGCTCATCGATCTGGTTTCGCGTTCCGACGTCACCGAACTCGAACTGACTGAAGGCGACACCACGCTCAAGATTGGCCGCGCGACTAACGCCTCGGCCCCGAGGCAGACGGAAGCTGAGCAGCCCTCGCTCCAGCCCCCGCCAATATCGGTGACGGCGCCCGCAGCCGAACCCGCCCCTTCCACCACGCGCGACACCGACGTGCGCGCCCCCTCATTCGGAATCTTCCACCGCACTCCCGACCCGGGCTCACCGCCCTTCGTCACGGCCGGCGCGACGGTCGAAGCTGGCCAGACGCTCTGCCTGGTCGAGGCCATGAAGGTCTTCACATCCGTCACCGCCCCCTGCGCCGGGGTGGTCGAAACCATCCTTGCCGAGGCCGGGGAGGAGGTCGAAGCCGGCCAGCCTCTGTTCCGGCTGCGGGCATGACGCGCTTCGACACGGTCCTCGTCGCCAATCGTGGCGAGGTCGCGCTGCGCATCATCCGTGCTTGCCGCGAACTGGGCCTGCGCAGCGTTGCCGCCCATTCTGCTGCCGATCGCGGCGCACCCTGGCTTGCGCTGGCCGATGAAGCGATCTGCATTGGCGCAGCGCCATCCCGCGACAGCTACCTCAACATCCCCGCGCTTCTGCTGGCCGCCGAAGCCTGCAAAGCCGGCGCGGTCCATCCGGGCTACGGCTTCCTCAGCGAGAACGCCAGCTTCGCACAGGCGGTCGAGGATGCTGGCCTCGTCTTCATCGGCCCCACTGCGGAATCGATCCGCACCATGGGCGACAAGATCGCCGCCAAGCGTGCCATGATCGAGGCTGGCGTTCCCTGCGTGCCCGGCCCGGACCAGCCGCTGCCCGAGGATGCAGCCGAGATCGAGCGCATCGCCACGCAGATCGGCTACCCGGTGATCGTGAAGGCAGTGGGTGGCGGTGGCGGGCGCGGCATGCGCATCGTAAGGAGCCCGGAAGCACTGGCCGAGGCCATCGCGGTTACGCGAACTGAGGCAGGCCGCGCCTTCGGTCGCGCCGACCTCTACATGGAGCGTTTCCTCGAAGCCCCTCGGCACGTCGAGATCCAGGTGCTGTGCGACACGCATGGCAACGCGGTCTCGCTTGGCGAGCGCGACTGCTCCATGCAGCGGCGCCACCAGAAAGTCGTCGAGGAGGCCCCTGCCCCCGGCATCTCGCCACGAGTCCTACGCGATGTCGCCGAACGTTGCGTCGCGGCCTGCCGGCACATCGGCTACCGTGGCGCCGGCACCTTTGAATTCCTCTACGAAGATGGCGCCTTCTACTTCATTGAGATGAACACGCGCGTGCAGGTGGAACATCCGGTCACCGAGATGGTCACGGGCATCGACATCGTCCGTGAGCAGATCCGCATCGCGCAGGGCGAAACGCTGGGCTTCACTCAGGCCAATATCGCCCCGCGCGGCCATGCGATCGAATGCCGCATCAACGCAGAGGACCCCTTCAGCTTCACTCCTTCTCCAGGACGCATCATGGCGCTCTCCCTGCCGGGCGGGCCGGGGTTGCGCGTGGATACGCATATCACCACAGGCTACACCGTCCCGTCGCAATATGACTCCCTGATCGCCAAGGTGATCGCCCATGGCGCAACGCGGGAGCAGGCGATCGCGCGGATGGCCTCGGCGCTGACCGAGTTGCGGGTGGAGGGGATCGCGACCAACGCCCCGCTCTGCGCCGCCATCATGCAGGATGCGCGCTTCCGTGCCGGTGGCGCGGATATCCATCACCTCGAACGCTGGCTCGCAAGACGTGCTGCGGGAGGCGCGGATGCTGGTTGATAACCACCTCACGCGGCCGAATGTCAGCATGCTCGGGACGAGCGCGATGCTGTTCGAGGCCCCGGGCGATTTCAGCCTCGCCAACCAGCGGCGCATCTGGACGCTGGCCCGCATGGTTTCCGCCTGGCCGGGCGTGCAGGAAGCCGCCCCCTGCATGACGAATTTGATGCTCACCTTCGACACGCCGCCCGAAGAGCCCGAACGCCTCGAGGACGCGCTGCTCGCCGCCTGGGAAGCGGCGGAGCCGGACCAGACCGAGGGCCGCGTGGTCGATGTGCCGGTCATCTATGGCGGCGAATACGGGCCTGACCTGCTCGACCTTGCTGCCCACGCCAAGCTGGCACCGGAGGAGGTCGTGCGGCTGCATACGGAAAGCCGCCTGATCGTCTTTGCCATCGGTAGCCATCCGGGCAACGCCTATCTCGGCGGGCTCGACCCGCGCATCGCCATGCCGCGGCGGAAGGTGCCGCGGCTGCGGCTGGAGGCCGGATCCACCTCGATCGGAGGCCTGCAAGCCGGGCTGGGCGGCACGCCGGGGCCGAGCGGCTGGAACTGCATCGGCCGTGCCAGCATCCCGGTCTTCGATCCCCAATGCTACCCACCGGCGCTGCTCGCCCCCGGCGACATCGTGCGGTTCCATGCCGAGCGGGTGATCCTGTGATCGAGATCCTCGACACCGCGCCGCTCTCCTCCGTGCAGGATCTCGGGCGTGCGCCCTACCTGCGCTACGGCGTGAGCTATTCCGGCGTGATGGACCGGCTCGCGCTGAGGGCGGGCAATGCGATGCTCGGCAACGCGGAGGGTCTGGCCTGCATCGAGATCCAGGCCTTCCCCTGCCGCATCCGCTTCCGCGCCGCACGGGACTTTGCGCTGACCGGCGCGGATTGCGCTGCCACGCTCGATGGCGTGCCGCTCCCGCCCTGGTGGGCCAAGCCCGCAAGAGAGGGCGCCGAGTTGACGATCGGCGCGCCGCGCCGCGGGAGCCGCGCCTATCTCGCTGTCGCGGGTGGGATCGACGTGCCTTCCGTGCTCGGCTCGCGCAGCACCCAGTTCCGCGGGTCCTTCGGCGGGCATGAGGGGCGCTGGCTGAAAGCAGGCGATGTGCTGCCGGTCGGCGCGGCTGCCGACGCAGCAGTACAGGCACCGGGCTTCGGCGCCGAGCCACCACAGACGGCCTTCCCGGCCGACTGGGCACCCCCCGACCTCCAGCCAAGCACGACCGCCGTGCGCGTCCTGCCTGCCGGCGAGTACGGTCTTTTCATGGAGGAATCGCAACAGCGCTTCTGGGACACGGCCTGGAAGATCACCGGCCAGAGCAACCGTGCCGGTTTTCGCCTTGCCGGCCAGCCTCTCGAATTCGCGCAGCGCATCGAGATGCGCTCGCATGGCATCGTACCGGGCGTGGTCCAGGTTCCGCCCTCTGGCGAACCCATCATCCAGCTCAGCGACGCGCATACCGCGGGGGGCTACCCGAAGATCGGAACGGTAATCGAGGCGGATCTCTGGCGGCTGGCGCAGGCACCTCTCGGCAGCCGGCTGCGCTTCATCCCGGTCACCTACCGCGATGCGCTCGACGCGCTGCGCCAAGGTGATGCCTGGGTCGCCGCGCTCCGTCGTCTGGCGGAGCAGTACCGGTCCCTTTGCAACTCGGGGCGCACGCCATGACCGCGGAGGAGATCGCACAGATCGCCACCTGGCTCCGGGCCGCGGGCCTCGACACCCTTGAGCTGACCTCGCCGCAGACGAGGCTGCGGCTGAAGCTCGGTGCCGTGGCACCTGTTAAGGAGCTCGCAGTGCAGCCGGCCGCCGCCGTGCCGTCGAGCCTCGATGCGCGCGCGACGGGACTCTTCCTGCCGATCCATCCATGGTGCGAGACTCCTCTCGTCCAGCCGGGCCAGCGCATGGAGGCAGGCGAGGTCGCCGCCTTCCTGCGCATCGGCCCATTGCTGCAGCCCGTCACGGCACCAAGCGACGGCATCGTCGGACGCTGCCTCGCCACTCCGGGCAAACTGGTCGGCTTCGGCACGAAGCTGTTCGAATTCAGCCCTGAGGGGAAAGCGCCATGAAGATCGACCTCAACTCCGACATGGCCGAGGGCTTCGGCGCGTGGCGCATGGCGGAGGACGAGACGCTGCTCGGCATCGTCTCCTCGGTGAATCTCGCCTGCGGATTCCATGCCGGCGATGCCGTGATTATGGACCGCACGGTGCGACTGGCGAAGGAACGCGGAGTCGCCATCGGAGCGCATGTCGGCTTCCCCGACCTGATGGGGTTCGGCCGGAGGCTCATGCATATCGAGCCGAAGGAGATGGAGAAGTACGCCATCTACCAACTCGGCGCACTGGAGGGCATCGCCCGCGCCGCGGGTGCACGGATGTCGCATGCGAGCTTCCATGGCGCGCTCGGCAACCTGATCTCGGTTGATCAGCCCATGGCCGACGCCATGGCCCGCGCCGTGCGTGCCTTCGACCCGACGCTGTTCGTCTCATCCTCTCCCGGCACCGCCATCGCGCGCGCCGCCGAGGCGGAAGGGCTGCGCGTCGTCACCAAGTTCCTCGCCGACCGCGCCTACGACGCGAAGGGCCTGCTGGTTTCTCGCAAGCTCCCCGGCTCGATGGTCAAGGATGCGAATGCCGTGCGTGAGCGGGTCGCCCGGCTGCTGACCGATGGGACCGTCGTCGCAATCACCGGCGAGGTGCTGCGCATGAAGGTGGATTCCATCCTAATCCACAGCGATACGGCAGGTGCGGTCGATCTTGCGCGCACCATCCGCAGCGCGATCGAGGCTGCAGGCGGAACCGTCGCACCGTTCCCCCAGACCTTGGGTGAGGTTCGATAAGCTGAGCTGGTGCCGCGCCCTACGCAGGTGGTGCGGGAATGACGGCCAAGAACGCCGCGTCACACGGGTCGGGACTAGGGCGGCCCCAGCGCCGCCCATGCATGATGAGGAGATGTTTATGAGGCGAATCTTCTGCGCTGCGGCGCTCCTGGCGATGTGTGGGGTGCTGCCCGCTGCCGCGCAGGCGCCCTTTCCTGAGCCCGGCCGGCCCATCACGGTCATCGTGCCCTATCCCCCAGGCGGCGGCAGCGACATCACGGCCCGCGCCCTGGCCCCGGAGCTTGAGCGCGCGCTTGGCGTTCCCATCGTCATCGTGAACCGCGCGGGCGCCGGATCGCAGATCGGCATGACGGAACTCACCCGCGCGCGACCCGATGGCTACACCATCGCCTATGGACTCTGGCCCTCCACCTTTACGCTGTATCTCGATCCGTCGCGGCGGACGCCCTTCAACCGCGACAGCTTCGTGCCGCTGGCGATGCATGTGATCGACCCGGGCGCCATCCTCGTCCCGGCGGCCAGCCCGATCCAGAGCTTTGCCGATCTCGTCGCCGCGGCACGTGCACGGCCCGGCGAGATTTCCATGGCCGATCCAGGGATGCTCGGCTGGGAGCACATCTCCTCACTGCAGTTGCAGAAGGCGCTCGGCATCGAGTTCAACCAAGTGCATTTCCCGGGCACCGCGCCAGTGATCACTGCCCTGGCCGGGCGCCAGATCGACGTCACCATGGCCTCGAGCGGCACGGCAGTGATCCAGAGCAGGGCTGGCGTCGTGCGCGTCCTTGCCGTGCTGTCCGACCGGCCGAACGACTCCCTTCCGGGGGTGCCGACGCTTGCCTCGCTCGGCACGCCGCTTTCGGCTGGGTCCGCGCGGGGCTTCGTGGCTCCGGCAGGAACTCCCGAGCCGATCGTGCGACGCTTGGCCGAGGCACTGGAGCGTGCGATCACAAGCCCGGCGCACCGGGAGCAGCTCCGCCGCATTGGCCTCGACATCAGCTTTATGGGTCCAGCAGAATTCGCGAGCTACTGGACGCGCGAGGAGAATGCGATGCGCCCGGTGATCGAAGAAATCGTCCGCCAGGGCACCAACAACTGACGCTCCAGCGTCAGCGCGTCGCGGCCCTCGTTCGCCGCGGCGCGCTGCCATCCTTGGCCCGTGCTGCGCCGCGCGTCGGTGGGGTGTCGGTTCGATATCCAAGGGTGGCTGAGAAGGCCTCCGCCTGCGCCGCAAGCTTCGGTGCGTGCTGTTCTGCCACTTCGCTGGTGAGGCGGAAGGCAGGCCCTGAGACGGTCATCGCGCCGACAATCTCCCCCTCGGCGTCGTAGACCGGAGCACTGAGCGAGGCGGTTTGCGGGTCGGTAACGCCTGAGGTGAAGACGGGGCTGAAGGGACCACCGGCGGGTCCTACCCGCTTCCCCTCAAGGCCGCGCAGGACAAGCCCGGCCGAGGTGTCGTCGAGCGGCATGGGAATCAGCCGGCGCGTGCTGTCCCGGACGCTCTGTTCGGCTTCCACGCGCACGAGGCAGATGCGCGCATCCTCGTCGCGGATGAACAGCGAGGCGCTTTCGCGGCACTCCTCCGCCAGCTTCTCGAGAAAGGGCTGAACCTCGCGGTCGAGCCGCTGGGAGGCGCGCAGGATCGCGGAGAGCTTGAGGATGTTGGTCCCCAGCCGAAACTCACCGGTCGCATTGCGCGTCAGCATCCCCGAACTCTGCAGCGAAACAGCGAGGCGCAGGATCGTGGTCTTATGCAGGCCGGTGCGGTTGGCCAACTCGGTGAGCGAGAGGCCCTCATCGCCCCATCGAAACGCATTGAGGATGTCGATGGCGCGGTCCACGGCAATGACCCCGCCGCTCATTCAGCGAAGAATCCCGGTGCGTTGCGACGAACGGACATCATGCTCCAGCGGGTATCACGCGGGCAGCGTCCCGAGAAGAGACTTGACGACCAGATTTCGCTGAATGAAACTCTATACCGACAGACGGCACATTCAGTACCGTCGCCTGGAGCACCCTGGATGCCCGAAATCGCCGACCGCCTCGCCAATGTCGAAGTCTCGGCCAGCGCCGCGATGACCGCGCTGGCGCGTGACATGCGCGCGCGCGGCATTTCGGTGATCAGCCTTTCCCAGGGCGAGCCTGACTTCCAGACGCCCGACCACGTGGTGGAAGCCGCCCACGCTGCCGCGCGCGCCGGTGACACCAAGTACCCGCCGACCGAAGGCACGCCGGCGCTGAAGGCCGCCATCGCTCGCAAGTTCAAGCGCGACAACGGGCTCGACTACGCGCCGGATGAGATCCTCGTCGCCAATGGCGGCAAGCAGATCATCTTCGACGCGCTGATGGCCACGGTGAATCCAGGCGACGAGGTCGTGATTCCGCGTCCGTCCTGGATCAGCTACGCCGACATGGCGAAGTTCGCCGGCGGCGTTCCGGTCAGCATCTCCTGCCCGCAGAACAATGGCTTCAAAGTCCCCGCCGAAGAACTCGATGCCGCGATCACGCCGCGCACCAAGTGGCTGGTCCTCAACTTCCCGAACAACCCGACCGGTGCCGCCTGCTCCCGCAAGGAGATGCAGGCGATCGCCGAGGTGATGCTGAAGCACCCGCATGTCTGGATCCTGACGGACGACATGTATGAGCACCTGCTCTATGACGGGTTCGAGTTCGCTACCATCGCCGAGGTCGAGCCGCGCCTGCGCGATCGCGTCTTGACCGTGAACGGCGCCTCCAAGGCCTATGCGATGACCGGATGGCGCATCGGCTACTGCGGCGGGCCCAAGCGGCTGATCAAGGCCATGGCCAATGTGCAGGGGCAGTCCACCAGCGGTGTCTCGACCGTTGGCCAGGCAGCCACCATCGCAGCGTTGGATGGACCGCAGGATCTGCTCGCCGAGCGCGCGGCCGTCTACCGCGAGCGCCGCGACCTGGTGGTGGACATGCTCAACGACGCGCCGGGCATCAGCTGCCACAAGCCGGAGGGCGCCTTCTACGTCTTCCCTAATGTCGCGGGTTGCCTGGGCAAGACCTCAAGGGGTGGACGCAAGATCGAGACGGACACGGACTTCGTCACGGCCCTGCTCGCTGAGAAGCAGGTCGCCGTGGTACAAGGCGCCGCCTATGGCATGAGCCCTTACGTCCGCGTTTCCTACGCGACCGACACGGTCAGCCTGCGCGAGGCGTGCGGCCGCATCCAGGAGTTCTGCCGCGAACTGGGCTAGCGCCCAACCGCGGCGCGCCCAGCTCATCAACGGGGCGGAACCGCGAAATGACGTGTTTTGCTTGCGCCTGTCCCGATGCTTCCTGGTCTCTATACGGAAAATGCACCAGCAAACGACGACTGGTGCGTCCTGAGATCCGCAAGAGAATGGACTAACGGGGCCGGATTGCCGGATTATTGGGATCGAGCCCCAAGGCCTGGATGGTGGCTGGGTTCACCTGCCCCGTGGCCTGCAGCCCGCGCCCCTGCTGGAAGCGCTCGATCGCAGCCTGGGTGCCCGCTCCCCACATACCGTCCACCGCACCACGATAGAAGCCTAGGATCCTGAGGCGCTGCTGGACGTTGCGGATCACGGCCGGACTCAGCGGCTCCGCCGCATTCGGACCGGGCGGCGCCGCGCCCGGCGCGATGACCTGCAATGGCCCGCTGGCCAGGAGATCAGCCGGCGGAATGCCGAGCGTCGCGACCGTCGCCTGGTTCAGTTGGCCCGTGACCTGGAGGTTCCGCGTTTGCTGGAAGCGCTCCAGCGCAGCTTGGCTTTCGGGACCCCACACGCCATCGGCCCGGCCATTGTAGATCCCAGCCTGGCGGAGCTTCTCCTGAACCGATGCTGTCGCCGTGGTGGAGAGGTGATGGGTGTAGACCAGCGCTGGCGGCGTCTGGCCATGGGCTGTCCCGACATAAACGGGCGCCATGGCAAGCAGGGCGATCAACGCACGAGAACATTGCATGGCCTGGGCTCCTGCATTCGGATGCTGGCTCAACGTGAACCAGATGAGCCGGTTTCTGGAGCGGAATTCTCCTCGCTTCCATCTTCCGAAAGGTATCGCAGGTAGCCGCCCCCTCCCCGCCATACGCATTGCTGAAGTCGAGTGTTGAGTGACGCTCCACTGGCTAACAGCAGTTCGCCACAGGTGTTGCCTCACGAGACGCCACATCGCGACGGCAGACACTTTCCTAAGCCCGAAAGAAAACGCTCCGGCCCTTGTGGGACCGGAGCGCTGCCTTTTAAGCCCTGACGAGGAAGTGTCAGGCGGCCTTGCGGCGGACGAGGCCGAGGCCGAGCAGGCCAGCACCCAGCAGGGCAAGCCCGGCCGGCGCGGGCACCGGAAGCGCAGCCGCGCCACCGGAGAAGGTGAAGGTGCCCGTGAGGTTCACGCCATCGGTCTGGCCGGAGAAGGTGAAGGTGCCAGGGGTGGGATCAAAGCCCGACGCGCGCAGCGTGCCGATGCCGCTGATCAAGAGGTAGTCGGTGGGGCTGGTGCCCGGGGGCAGCGGCGGGACGGTGAACTGCGTCGCGGTGATCGCGCTCAGGTCGAAGGACAGGCCGCCCACCGTGAAGAAGTTGGCGATCGGGCCTGCGAAGGCGGCGAAGTTGAAGTCCTGGATCGTGCCGACATCGCCCACCGAGACGGGCATGTTGCTGCCGGTGCTGACCGCATCCACGGTGAAGGCGCCGCCCGCGCCGGTGACGCAGTTGCCGACCACGTTGGCACAGAAGTCGACGGCCACGGCGTCGGCGAGGCGGACATTGGTGCCGCTGTCGTCGACGCCCTGGAACAGGCCGCCGAAGTCGATCGAGCCCGTCAGGGGTGCGGCATGCACTGCCACAGGCGCCGCCAGAAGAGCGAGGCCCAGTACCGCTTGCTTCAGAATCTGCATGGTGTTTTTTCTCCTAGTTTGGGCTGCTGCGGCGGCCCAGCACACGCCCGCCACGGGCGCATCCAACTGGAAGCAAGGCTCATGCCAGTCGATAAAATGTCTATTTCTTAATGACTTAGGGAGATGATTGAGCACGCGTCAGCGGATGCGTAAAGGATTCTGACTCAACCATTAGATGCATTAATCAGCAGTGGCCTTCGCGGCGTCAGTAACAGTTGCGCCGGGTAACCTAGCCCTCGGAATCGCTGCCTTGGCCGTCAGCACTACCGACTCTCCCCGTTTGTCGTTCGCGCAATTACCTGATTGCTGACCACAATCGTTGCGATAAGCACCTACACTTCTTCAGTTCGAGGCGTGCACAGAACAGGGTCACCCTGCGCGCTAGCCGAGCGCCCTCCTCAGACTGCTGTGGAAGACGCGCCCTCTGCAGCTATTCCGCGCAACGCGTGTGCAGAAGCAAAAATTGCAACTATAATTTGCATTCGCCTCAAGGATATCTCGCGGCAAGTCTCAAACTGCGCGCGAGAAATCGAATGAAATGAACAGTGCGCAATAATTTGTCGAACATGCCCTCGTCATATTTTGGCGCCTCCCAGACCACTCTACCGGATCGACCCCGCGGGCATACTTCGCCACCCTGATAGCAACAGGTCGTGCCGCCGCGGTGACTGCCTTCAAATCGCCAGCTACAATGCTCCTTCATCACACTTGAGGCGCGTCTGGCCCGCGACGCATGGGGCCGGCCATCAAAGCTCCTGGCGCGGCCTGACGATCGAACCGCCTCTGCGGCGGTGTCGACCGGGACCAAGCTCCCGTCGCCGCGACCTCTCGTTGGCACCGGACGAGGCTGCATCCCGCCCCGTGCCTCACTCCAGCCGCCTTCGCTCAGCCCCAGTTGCGATCATGCTCGGCATGGGTCTGGAGATACGCCCCTGGCGCGAAGTGCCGGTCGTAGAAATCGGTGTCGAGCCGGTGTGCCTGCAGGTAGGTCTTGAGGAACACCGCCGGCACCGTCGCAGGGAAGCGACCGAAGGTCGAGAACACGTATTCCGCCATCAGTGTGGTGATCTCGATCGCCTCAGCGTCGATCTGCGCCGCGCTCGACCGGACGGCTGCGTTCTCGCGATAGGGCCCGCCCTGCTTCGGGTCGAAGGGTCCGCCTGCGCCGAATTTACGCGCGACCGCCGCCTCGACGGCAGCGCGCATGGTCGCGTGGTGCGGCGGCACATGCGCCTCAAAGATGCCCGGCAATCCGGTGAAGTACGGGAGGGGGTTCCCCGGCAAAATGTCGAAGCGGAAGCCAAGGCCTGGCACTGAAGGATCGCCGCTCGCCCCCATGACGGTGAATGGATTGAGCCCTGTGTACATCCAGCCGCCGAGGCCCAGCGCCTGAAGCATCAGGGCCCCAGCATAGCAGGCCGTGCCCATCTCGACCGACACGTCAGTGAGCGCGATCTGCTCGAGGAAGGTCAGGGGATAGGCGACCTCCATGTTCAGCCGATGCGCGTAGCGCTCCAGCCCCGGGATCTGCCGACCATTGACGTCGTCATAGATCCCGGTGCCGTTCTGCACGAGGTAGAGCAGCAGCAGGATCACGTGCTGCGCAACATCGGCCACCGGGAAGACGAGGGTGGAGCCGGCCACGTTCGCGCACCAGGTGTTGTGCCCTTCCATGTGCGGCATCTCCGCCGGGATGTTCAGCCGTCCATCGGCCAGCTTGACGATGCGGGCGCGGTGCGCGGCCAACCATCCGCTCAGATCCGTACCGCCATCCGCTGGCAGGGGGGTCATGTCGCGCGTCGGCAGGAAATAGACGCCGGTGTCGTCGGTGAAAAAGAACTCCGACGTGTTGAAGCCAGCCGAGGAAGGGAAGCTGCGTCCGCCCGCTGCCGCCGTGTAGTTGGGCAAGCGGGCCGCGTATCCCGGATGGTGCGCGAAAAGTTCGGCCCATCCGGTATTCCCGGCGATGGTGGCGATCAGCAGCATCTGCTCCAGCGGATCCAGCGCCTCGGGCGAATGGCGCGAGGTAAAGGCGAGCGGCCCGTCAGGGATCGACGCCCCCTTGGCGAAGCGCCGCGAACGGCGGCCATGGATCGCTTCGATCAGCGGAAAATTCGCAGCCTGGACAAGGCCTTTGGGGCGCGCGGCGCTGGAACCGAGCATAAGCCGGCCCCTCGTGGTGAGGGTCTCCGCCCGGGCGAAACCGAGGCCGCCGAGGAGCATGCCGGCACCGAGTAGGCTGGCCCCCTGCAGCTTGCGTCTGGTGATCTCGAACATGGATGTCTCCCGTGGACTTGGTGGCGACGCACCGCCAATCGCACGGGGGACGCGCAGGGCGTCAGGCACACAATCGACGAAACCGGTCCGAATGTGCCACGCTCACCGGATGACTACGCCCTTTGCTCCGGCCCGCATCTCGGTCTGCCTGGTGGCAGTGCCCGAGATCGCGACCGGGGTGCTGAATGGGTTCTACGAGGTGCTTTCCTTCGTCGGTTCGGGCTGGGAGATGCTGACCGGATGGCCCCCTGGACCGCGGCGTTTCCTCCCGCGCATCGTCGCTGCGAGCCGGCAGCCGTTCCGGAATCTGGTCGGCCTTCCCGTCACGCCAGATCTCAGCTTTGCCGAGGCAAAGCGCGCGGACATCGTGATCGTGTGCGACCTGGCCGTGGGGCGCG
This sequence comes from Sabulicella rubraurantiaca, assembly GCF_017355885.1. Taxonomy (GTDB): domain Bacteria; phylum Pseudomonadota; class Alphaproteobacteria; order Acetobacterales; family Acetobacteraceae; genus Roseococcus; species Roseococcus rubraurantiacus. The sequence continues at coordinate 313,634 of NZ_JAFEUU010000005.1, read as the reverse complement.
ATGAGGAGACGCGCGGTCGCTGGCCCGAGACCGTCGAGTGGCTGCGGCGCCAGCATGCGCAAGGTGCACTGGTCTGCTCGGTCTGCACCGGCTCTTTGATGCTGGCAGAGGCGGGATTGCTGGATGGCGAGGAGGCCACCTGCCACTGGGCCGCGACTGACCAGATCCGCAGCCGCTACCCGGACGTCCGCCTCCGTCCCGAGCGGGTTCTGGTGACGGCGGGGGCCGAGCATCGGCTCGTGACGTCCGGTGCCAACGCCTCATGGACGGATCTGGCGCTTTACCTCGTGGCGCGTTTCTGCGGCGAGGAGGAAGCGCGCCGCACCGCCAAGCTGTTCCTGTTCGGCGACCGCAGCGATGGTCAGCTTCCCTTTGCCGCGCGGGTCCGTCCACGGCAGCACGACGACGCGGCGGTGGCCGCGGCGCAGGCCTGGATCGCCGACAACTACGCCCGCGCCAATCCGGTGGCCGCGATGACGCAGGTCTCCGGCCTCGCATCGCGCAGCTTCGTGCGTCGCTTCCAGACCGTGACGGGGTATGCGCCCCTCGACTACGTGCAGTCGCTGCGCATCGAGGAAGCCAAGCAGATGCTGGAGACGACCGACACGCCGATCGACGTGATCGCCGAGGGGGTCGGCTATACCGAACCCGCCGCCTTCCGCCGCATCTTCAAGCGCGCCACGGGCATCTCTCCCCTTCAATACCGCCAGCGCTTCCGGTGGATGGCTACGGCACACATGCCCGAACACGGAGCGCGTTCAGACCGACACGAGAGGCGCTGACCGCCCTCGCCTGCGACAATCTTCAAGCGCTGGACACGCCATTCTCCCCGATTGCTTGGCACGTGAGGCACGCCGGAAGGTCCCGCCCACTCAAGCCAAGCCATGCTAGACATCATGTGCCGTGCGCGCCCGGCATCACGCCTTTACTCCTCGGGCTTGTCAGCCACCGCAGTGCTCCAAGCCGCGCGAGGCACGCCGCCTCCTCAGGCGGCAGCCTCACCAGCCGTCGTGAGCGGCAGCCGGATGCCGCATTCGACGCCGTCCGGCGGGAAATCGAGCCGCACCTCGGCCTTGAACTCGCGCGCAAGCACGGTCTCGATCAGACGGGAGCCGAAGCCCCTGCGGCTCGGGGGACGAACAGCGGGCCCGCCGCGCTCGCGCCACGTCAGATCCACGAGAGGTGGCGCCCCCGGCTCAGGTCGCATAAGGCCCCAGGACACCTCGACGCGTCCCTCCGGGACCGAGAGCGCGCCATACTTGGCGGCATTCGTCGCCAGTTCGTGGAAAGCCAGGTTCAACGTCACCACGGCCCCAGCTGGCAGCAGCACGGGCGGACCGGACAGCACGATGCGGCCCTCGCCAGCCGTCGCGGCGTGCGGCGCCAGGGTCTGGCCGAGGATCTCGGCGAGCGGGGCGCCACCCCAGTCGTTTCGGGTCAGCAGATCGTGCGAGCGCGCCAGCGCCGTCAGGCGTGATGTCAACGCTTCCTGAAGCTCCTCGGGCATCGTGGCATTCCGCAGCGTCTGCGCCACGACGGCCTGCACGACGGCGAGGGTGTTCTTGACGCGATGGTTCAGCTCGGCCTGCAGCACCTTCCGCTTCTCTTCCGCGGCCCGTTCCGCGGTGCAGTCGCGCAGGATCTTCAGGAAGCCCCGCAACTGCCCGTCATGATCGAAGAGCGGCGTCATCACCCCCACCGCCCAGAAGCGCGAGCCATCCTGCCGCAGGTGCCAGCGGTTATCCTCCGCTCGCCCCACTTCCACGGCACTGCACATCTCCAGTTCAGGCTGGCGCGTGGCCCTGTCCTCGGGCGTCCACATTCCCACCGGCTTTCGGCCCAACACCTCATCGGCCCGGAAGCCGAGCAGCCGCTCGGCGCCGCTATTCCACTCCGCCACCCGCCCTTCGGCGTCCATGGCGAAGATGGCGTAGTCGGTCGCGCCCTCGAAGATCAGCCGCAGCCACTCCTCGCGCTCGCGAAGCGCCGCGTTGGCCGCCTCGAGTTCCGAGGTGCGCGCGGCGACGGCTTCCTGCAGCCCCTCGTTGAGGCTGGTGAGGGACGTGTTCGCCTCCTCCAGCGCCTCCGTCGTGATCCGCAACTCTTCAAGGGAGACCGCGAGTTCCTCGCGTGTGGCGGCCTCTTCGACCTGCCCCGCCAGCGTTGCGGCGGTTTCGTCGTACCTCCGGCGCACCTCCTCGGCCGCGGCCTCGCGCAGCGTCCTGCGCCCTCGCTCCGCCGAGAGCTCGCTCCTGAGGGCAAGGTTCTCACGCCACAAATCGTCTCGTTGCCGGGCTAGGGCAGCCGCCTCCTCGCGGGCATCCTCCAGCGTGACAAGGGCCTGCTCCAGCTCGGCCTCGAGCTCGGCCGATGGCGGTCTGGTGCTGCCCGGTTCCGGCGCGCTGTCCCGTGCCATACCCCTGCCCTGGTGTCTTGCCTGCCCTAGCCTAGCATGATGGCACGACGGCACTATTGGCCGAACAGCACGTGGAAGGCGTCCTTGGTTTCATGGGCGCACGACCGGCCGGCCATTCGGGCAAGGATGGCGCGGTGCGCGAGTTTGCCCGCACGCCAACCCCAGACACCGGCGCTCGGACGGCGCGTTGGCTAGGATGATGGCCCGAAAGGGACATGTCGCATGATGGCCGAACCAGCTGGAGCTGCGTTTCGCTCTCGCGCAGCGCCGCCTCGGCGTCGGCGAGCCGGCGCTACGCCATCACTTGCCCGGTCGTCTCGGCAACGGCGCCGTGAAACTCGACAACGCGACCGTCATCGTCGCGGAGGGGGGTCCAATGCGAAGGTGAACCAGCGCGCCGGGTTATCAGCAGTCCCGGCGAGCGTGACCTCCTGGTCCGCGACGACCTGCACTTCCCCTGCCATCATCGCATCGATCGCCCGGCGAGGCATGGCGAACGCCTCCGGCCAGGCAGAGGCGCAGGGCCGGTCCAGCACCTCCGGATGCTTCGTTCCGAGCAGGGCAATGCAGGCATCATTGTAGAGGGTGGTCAGTGCAGGTCCCCAGGCAATGCAGGCGGGCTGTGGGGTGGCCAGCATCAGTCCCACAGCCATCCGCAGTCTCACCTGCCAGCGCTCGATTAGGCCGGGCGGTGTCGCCGCCCAGTTCTGGGCCCGAATGAGGACGGCCATCGCGCCGGTGCCAGAGGGCCAAGTGACCTGGGCGCGAGATCCATCAGCCTGGCCTTGCTAGCGCGAAAGCGAGGCCCGCTGTCGAGATTTCGGCTTCCGGCCCTTGCAGCGCCTCGCGCAGAGGACTGACCCCACTGTTGGCGCGCTGGAACTGCCTGAACGACCCGGAAGCGATCTTGCGTTCAGAAATCAGGCTGCCAAGGCGTCCCCACGCGAACCTTGCAGTGTCACCGCCCTCAACCCGCCGGCACCGTGTTCTGGACCGCGCTGAACAGCACGCGGTCGCCATTGGCGCCGAAGACGATGGCCGCCGCGATCACCGCCTCGCAGGGGCTGCCGCGATCCAGTCGTTCCGGTGACACCCCCTCCAGCAGGGCGCTGTCGGTCTCCAGGAGGACACGGTTCCCGCCCGCAGGCGATGGCCGGCAGGCGCGCACCCGCGCGGCCCCCTCTGTCGCGGCCCGGACCTGCAAGTCACCCGGCCGGACAAAGGCCTCAGCCTCGCCATCCGCAAGGTCGAGCGGCCCTGCCCTCCCGATCCCAGGAAGGTGCAGCCACCCTGCCCGCACCTCTCCCCGCAGGCGGTTCGTCTCCCCCAGGAAGCCGGCGACGAAAGGCGAGGCCGGCTGCGCCAGCAACTCGTCCGGCTCGGCGCACTGCACGATCCGCCCCTGGTCCATCACTGCGACGCGGTCGGCCATCTCCATCGCCTCCTCCTGGTCGTGCGTGACGAGGACCGAGGTGAGGCCGACGCGGTCATGGAGGCCCCTCACCCATCGCCGCACCTCCTTGCGCACCAGCGCGTCGAGCGCGGCAAAGGGCTCATCCAGGAGCAGAAGCGGTGGTTCGATGGCGAGGGCACGCGCCAATGCCACGCGCTGACGCTGCCCTCCGGAAAGCTGGTCTGGCCACCGCTCTGAAAGCTCGGGAATCTGAACCAGATCCAGCAGCCTCCCGACGCGCCGCATGATCTCGTCTTCAGAAGGGCGCGTCCGCCGTGGCCGCACGCGCAACCCGAAGGCGACATTCTCGAACACGGTCATGTGACGGAACAGCGCGTAATGCTGCAGCACGACGCCGACGCCCCGCTCCCGCGCCGGCACCCGCGCGACGTCGCGCCCCGCGATCAGCACCTCGCCCTCATCCGGGAAATCCAGACCCGCCAGGATCCGCAGGAGTGTCGTCTTGCCGGAGCCCGATGGCCCGAGAAGCGCGAGGAACTCGCCCGGGGCCGCGGCGAGAGTGACGTCCTGAAGCGCGGCAATGTCGCCGAAGCGCCGCGTGACTCCCCGCAGCTCGACCGTCATGCCTTGCTCCCCAGCCGCCGATCAGACAGCCGTTCGAGAACCGCCTTCGCGGCCAGGGTGACGAGGCCCAGCAGGGCGAGCAGCGCCGACACCGCGAAGGCGCCCGCGAACATATACTCGTTATAGAGGATCTCGACATGAAGTGGCATGGTGTTGGTCTGCCCGCGGATATGCCCTGACACGACGGACACAGCCCCGAACTCCCCCATGGCACGTGCGTTGCAGAGCAGGACGCCCGCCAGCAGCGCCCATTTCACATTGGGCAGTGTGACCCGCAGGAAGGTCTGCCACCCGGACGCGCCTAGCGTGGCCGCCGCTTCCTCCTCGTCCCGGCCCTGCTCCTGCATCAGCGGGATGAGGGTGCGCGCGACGAAGGGAAAGGTGACGAAGACCGTTGCGAGGACAAGCCCTGGGAGGGCGAAGATGATCTGGATGTCCCTCTCACGGAGCCAAGGGCCAAAATAGCCTTGCGCCCCGAAGAGCAGGACGAAGACCAGGCCCGAAATGACCGGCGAGACGGAAAAGGGGATCTCGATCCAGGTCACCAGCACGCGCTTGCCGGGGAAGTCATGCTTGGTTACGGCCCAGGCGGCCGCGATGCCGCCAATCGTGTTCACCGGGACCGAGATCGCCGCGACAAGCAAGGTGAGTCGGATTGCGGCGAGCGCATCCGGTTCTGCAATGGCAGCCACCGCGACCTCCCAGCCCCTGCGCAGCGCCTCCGTGAACACGGCCGCGAGGGGGAGCAGCAAGAGCACCGCGGCAAGTGCCAGCGCCAGCACCGGCAGGCCCCACCGCATCAAAGGCGAATCTGTAGCCGCGTGCCTCATGCGGCGGCACGCCGCAGCCGGCGTTGCAGGAGGTTGAGGGCCAGCAGGATGACGAAAGACAGCAGCAGCATCGCGAGGCCGACGGCCGCCGCCGCCGCATAGTCGAACTGCTCCAGCTTCACGAGGATCAGGAGCGGGGCGATCTCGCTCACCATCGGCATGTTGCCGGCGATGAAGATCACGCTGCCATACTCGCCGACGGCACGCGCGAAGCCGAGGGCGAAGCCGGTCACCATCGCCGGAAGAAGCGACGGAAGGACAACCCTCCAGAGCGCCTGTGCGCGAGTCGCTCCCAAGGTCGCGGCCGCCTCCTCCATGTCGGGGGGCAGGTCGCGCAGCACGGGCTCCACGGTACGTGCGGCGAAGGGCAGCGCGACGAACACCAGGGCGACGACGATGCCCGCGGGGGTGAATGCGACCTTCCAGCCGAACCAGGCCTCCAGCGGTGCGCCCAGCCAACCATTCGGCGCAAACAGGGCGGTGAGGGCGAGGCCCGCCACCGCCGTTGGCAGGGCAAAGGGGAGGTCCACCGCTGCGTCCAGGAGCCTTCGCCCGGGAAAGCGATAACGCACCACCACCCAAGCGAAGAGAAGGCCCAGCGGCACGGCCAGCCCCGCTGCCAATAACGCCGCCCCGAAGGAAAGCCGCAGCGCCGCGAGGGTGCGACCCTCCAGCAGCACCTCCACCACGCCGCCCGGCCCAAGTTCCCAGGGTTTCAGCGCCAGCGCGCCGAGCGGGATGATCACGATGAGGCCGAGCCAGATCAGCGCCAGCCCGAGCGACAAGCCGAATCCCGGCAGCGCCCTTCGGCTAGGTCGCGACAGGCTTGCCGTCGCACTCAACGCCTTGGCCTGTAGATGCGGTCGAACACGCCGCCATCGGCGAAATGCGTGCGCTGGGCGTTTGCCCATCCGCCGAAGACATCGTCCACGGTCGCCAGCTCCATGCCGGGGAATCGCGATGCGTTGGCGGACAGGATCGCAGCGTCACGTGGGCGGTAATGATGCTTCGCGGCCAGGCGTTGCCCATCCTCCGTGTAGAGATGCTGCAGATAGGCCTCGGCCAGCGCGCGCGTGCCGCGTCGGTCCACATTCGCGTCCACCACGGCCACCGGTGGCTCGGCCAGGATCGACAGGCTGGGATAGATGATCTCCAGTCCCGATTGCGGGAACTCCTGGAGAGCAAGATGTGCCTCGTTCTCCCAGGACAGGAACACGTCGCCGACGCCGCGCTGGACGAAGGTCGTGGTCGAGCCGCGCGCTCCGGTGTCGAGCACGGGCACCTGCCGGTAGAGCTGCGTCACCGCCTGTTCGGCAGCTTGCGGGGAGCCCCCCTGCTGGCGAAGCGCCCAGGCCCAGAGCGCGAGGTAGTTCCAGCGCGCCCCGCCGGAAGTCTTGGGGTTGGGCGTGACGACCGAAACGCCGGTCCGCAGCAGGTCGCCCCAGTCACGGATCTGCTTCGGGTTGCCCCGCCGCACCAGCAGGACAACGGTGGAGGTGTAGGGCGCGCTGTTGTTCGGCAGGCGCCGTTGCCAGTCGCGCGCGATGATCCCGCGCTCGGCGATCTCATCGATGTCATAGGCAAGGGCGAGCGTCACTACGTCTGCCTGCAGCCCGTCGATCACGGCACGTGCCTGCCGGCCCGAGCCGCCATGCGAAGTGCTGATGTTCGGGCGCGCCTGCCCGCGCGTGGCCCATGCAGCAGCGAAGGATGCATTGAACTCGCGATAGAACTCGCGCGTCGGATCATAGGAGACGTTGAGCAGCGTCTGTGCCGCACCCTGGCCGGCGGCCTGGGTCGCGACAAGAGCGGGAGCCGCCGCGACCAGCACACGACGGGAGAGGATCGAAGCATTCATACGTCGTGCCTCCGGGCGGAAGGGTGGTGGATGGGGCCGGCATTACGCAAGTGCGAAACAGGAGGCGAAGCGGCCGCGCCTTAAATCAGCAAAGCGGCCACGGCGACAGCCGTGAGGGCCAGGGCAGTAGCCGCCGCAACGGCCCAGGCCGGGCGCTGGTCCTCCTCACCGAGGAGGGGATCCTCCTGGCCGCCGTCGCAATCCCTCGCCGCCACGCCGGCACGAGCATTGATGGGAGCGGCCGGCGGCCAGGACCCGGTCATTGCGCGGTTGGTCACAGGCATATTCCCTTATTCACGCTATATCAAAGCGTTTCACTCCTTTGCGCTTCCTGCAAGAGTGTTTTTCGGGCGCCTCCGTCGACTAGCGGCGCCATTGGCCCGTGAGCCTCGCTTCTGCCTTCAGCCGGCGAGAGGCCGAGGAGCGAAAGCCAAGGGGCGTCGCGCGTCGTAACGCGCCTGATCCTGCGCGGTTCCTGGGCTTACTTGACCGCCCTTCCGGAACGGTAGCGGCCTCCCCGAATCCACGACCCTTCCTCGTTGTAAAACTGATTCTACCGTTTTTCACATATTTGCTCCGGTAATAGGGTAGACTCACGTTCTATAATAGTGATTTCATCGCAACATGCGAGCTATCCGGCCCCAGGCTTGTCCCTTCATGGCGCCGCGCGGGCGATGTCGGCCGCGGCCCGGCTGATCCCTCTCCCCACCTTCGCGAAAGACCCGCCATGAGCATCCGGACGCTGAACCTCAACCTCTTCATCTATCCAGACGGCCACCACGAGGCCGCCTGGCGTCACCCCGCCTCCGAGCCTGAGCGCATCACCGACCTGTCCTGGTACCAAGCCGACCAGATCAAGGCTTGGTCCACCCAGGGCGCGGCGGATGGCTTCAACGTCATGCCGCCCTGGCTGCCCGGCGGCTTCAAAATCTTCGCGGACGAAGTGGTGCCCATCCTGCGGCGCCGCGGCCTGTTCCGCGAGGAATACGCGGGCACCACGCTGCGAGACCACCTGGGCCTGCCGCGCCCCGAAAGCCTCTTCGCCGCGGCCCAGCGCCGCCTCGCCTCCTGAGGGATCACCGCATCATGACCACTCGCCGCACCTTGTTCGGCGCCGCCCCGGCGCTGCTCCTCGCTAACGCCGCCGTGGCGCAGCCCGAATGGCCAAGCCGTCCGCTGCGCCTTGTCGTCCCGTGGCCGGCCGGCGGGCCGACCGACACCTACGCCCGAGCCCTGGCGCGGGAGTTTGCGCCGCTCTTCCCGCAGCCCGTGGTGGTCGAGAACCGCACCGGGGCCACCGGCACCATCGGCGTGCAGCACGTCGCCCGCGCCCCGGCCGATGGCCATGTGCTGCTGGTGGCCAATGTCACCGCGCTGATCGGCAGCGTGGTGGCGCTGGGCGAGGCCGTGCAGTTCGACCCGCTGCGCGACTTCGCGCCGCTGGGCCTCTTCACCGAGGCCTCCAGCATCATCTTCGCGCATCCCTCGCTTGGCGTTTCCGACCTGCCCGGCCTGCTGACGCGGGCGCGCGACGCCCGACAGCTACGCCTGTATTTCGGCACCACCGGCGGCGGCTCGGTTTCCGAGCAGTCGGTGGAACTGCTGGCGCGGCATTTCGGGCTGGATCTGGTGAAGGTACCCTATCGCGGAACCGCGCCGCAGCTGACCGATTTGGTGGCCGGCCATGTGCAGATCGGCGGCGTGGACTACCCGACCGCATCGGGGCATCTCCGGGAGGGACGCCTGCGCCCGCTGCTGGTGATCGGCCCGCGCCGCCTGCCCGAGCTGCCGGATGTGCCCAGCTTCGCCGAGATTGGCCTGACAGAGCCGGACTTCACCATCTGGAATGGGCTCTTCGCCCCGGCAGGCGTGCCGGCGCCGGTGCTGGCAGGGTTGGACGCGGCGCTGGTCGAGGCCACTCGCAGCGAGGCCTTCCGCGCCATCACTGACGGCAATGGCAACCGTGCCGTCCTGCTGCGCGGAGCCGAAGCCACGGCCCGGCTATCACGCGACCTCACGGAACGCCGCGCCTTCACGCGAGAGGCCGTGACACAAGCAAAGGGCTGAAAATCTGCGGGGAGCAAGGCTCCCCGCCTTCTATCGGTGCAGGGAGCGCGTGCGGCGACGCCGCGCCGCTCCGGCTCCACCCGAGACCGGGACTTGCCGCAGGCGCGGCCGGCGATCAGTCCCCGGTCCGGCCGGATGGCGCACGGAGTTCAGCTCACGAAGGACGATAGCGCTTCCGCTTCTCACGCAACGGCGATGCGGGCCGTGGCGCGCGCAAAGCGTCCGCCTTCATCCGTCCAGACGAACTCGATTTCGCTGGTGCGGTCCAGCTTGAGGAAGAAGACGTGGTAGGGGTTGGTGGAGGTGCCGTTGCGCAGCTCCGCCTCCAGCGCCACCTCACCATTGACCCGCACGACGAGGCGATTCAGGAAGTCGCGCGGGACAGTGCGCCCGCCCTCCTGGCGCAGCCCGGTTTCCATCGGGTGCTCGATCAGCGTGCGGATCTCCACGGCCTCACCGGGCCGGGCCGTGCGGGGAGCGCGGATGCGTGGCGTACCGAAGCTTCCGCTCATGACAGGCACCCTCCGGTGGTGACGCGGATCTCGGCCGACACGCGGCGCGCGGTGCCGTCACTGAGCTGCGCGACCGCGACAACGACCTGCCCCTCGGCCAGCCGAATGCGCGTCTGCACCTCAGCCCGCGCCAGAAGCGGCGTGAGGCGGAACGAGGCGATGCCAGGGGTCGGGTTCCGCGTGGCAAAAAGATGAATTGCGGTGACGTGGCTTTCCGCGGTCTGTGGACTGTCGACGGAAACGGTGACGGGCACCTGTCCGCCATTCTCAGCCACCACCGGAGCACGAAGGGCGATGCCGCCCTCCTGCGTCGTGCGGTCGCCGATCTGGGCGCGGATCGCCTCTTCCAGCGTCGCATCCTGGGCGCGCGCGGTGCCCAGAGGCAGCAGGGTCAGTGAAAGGGCCAGTGCGGCGCGTCGCCTCATGCAAACATGTCCCGCGTAATGCTCTCGTACCAAGCGTCGGCGTAGATCGCCTCAAGGCGGCGCTGCTCCGGCAAGTCGCCGCGCGGCGACACGCCGCCGCTGTTCGGCACTTCCACCAGGGCCGTGCCCTCGGCATTGGGCCGGTACACGTTGACGACGGAAATGCCGTACTCGTCCCCCACATGGGAGTAGCAGGTGTTAAAATAAACGGGGCGCGGCGCCTCCCGCCCGCGCATCGCGGCGACAGCGCTGGCCGCGGCCTGCTTCGCCGTGGAGTTGGCGATGAAGCCCGATTTCGGCATGGGACCCGGGATGTTCGCATCGCCGACGACGTGAACGCCGGGAGCAGCTTGGGCCTCGAAAGTGACCGGGTTCACGGGCACCCAGCCCGCGTCGTTGGCAAGCCCGGCCTCCCGCGCGATGGCGGCGGCGGATTGCGGCGGGATGATGTTGGCGACGTCCACCTTGTGGCGCGTGCCGAACTCCGTCTCCAGAACCTTCTCCCGCACATCCACACGCACGACCCGGCCGTCGCGGTTGGCGGGCACCCATTCGACCAAGCCGGGGTAGAGGGCGTTCCACCCGTCCTGGAACAGGCCCTGCTTCGAGAAGGCGTCCTTGGCATCCAGCGCCAGGATCTTGGAACGCGGCTTGTGACGCTTCAGATAGGAAGCGATCATCGAGATGCGCTCATAAGGTCCGGGCGGGCAGCGGAACGGGTTGGCCGGAATCGCGATCCCGACCACGCCGCCATCGGGCATCGCCTCCAGCTGGCGGCGCAGTAGCAAGGTCTGCGTACCGTCGCCGGGCACCCAGGCATGGGGCATCGCCTCGCTCGCCGCCTCATCATAGCCCTCGATGGCGTTCCAGCGCAGGGCGATGCCAGGCGAGAGGATCATCCGGTCGAAGCTCAGCGTCTCGCCGCCCGCGAGGCGGACACGACGCGCAGCGGCGTCGATGCCAGCGGCGCGGTCGTGGATGACGCGGACTCCGCGCGCCCGCAGCCTGTCATAGGAATGGGTGATGTCGCCGATCTGCCGCAGCCCGGCGAGGACGAGGTTGCCGTAGGGGCAGGTGACGAAGCGCTGGCGCGGCTCGACCAGTGTCACCTCGATCTCCGGGTGTTCGCGACGAAGGAAGGAGGCGGCGGAAGCGCCGCCAAAGCCGCCGCCGATGACAAGGATGCGGCCCTGCGACTGGGCGCGCAGGCTGACGGGGGCAGCAAGCAGGGCGGAAGCGGCCAGGAGGGCGCGGCGGGTGGCGTTCATGGTGCGGCTCCTCAGCGGGCGGGAATTTGGGCGAAATGCTGCGCGAGCGCGGCGATCTCCGCCTCCGTGTAGCCACGGGCGATGCGGCCCATGATCGTCGCCGGGCGCTCATTGGCGCGGAACGCCATCATCTGCGCCTGCAATTCGCGCGCCTCACGTCCGGCGATGCCTGGGATGCCGCCCGCCCCGTGCCCGCTCTGGCCATGGCATCCCAAGCACCCCTGGGCGGCGAGCGGCGCGGGCGACTGCGCTTCCTGTGCGGTGGCGGCACCTGCGAGGAGCAGGATGGCAGGAAGGGCAAGGAGGCGAAGGCTCATATGATCCCCATCGGGCCCAATGCATTCCACTGACCCATTATGGGATAATTACATTGCACCCCGCATTTCTGTCAATTTCATTTCATTGTTTCCACGGTCGAGGCTGAATAGCGGCCGTATTTTCAGCCCGACCCAGTTGCCGAGAAGCGCCGGCCCGATCCATGCCCACCCGTGCAGGCTGCCTGACGCAATGCCGCTGAAATACGCGCTTATGTTGCAGCCGAAGGCCATCACGGCCCCAATGCCGAGCAGGATCCCACCGAACAGCGACGCCAGAGCTTCCTGAGGGCGGGGCCATCGCCAGTCGGCGCGGTGCCCGGCGAGCGCGGCAGCGCCGAAGGCTCCTGCCATCAGGCCGAGATCCATCACCGTCGTCCGGTCGGCCAGCAGGGGGCGCAGCAATGCCTCGGTCCGGGTCGGGTCTTCCCAGTAGAGCCAGAAGGCCGGCACATCCCACCCAAGCAATTCGACCAGCCGCGACCCCCAGAGCGGAAAGGCGGCGGTGATCGCCCAGGGGCGCCCCGCCAGCAGAAGTGTGGCGAAGTTCAGCAGCGCCAGCGCCACCGCGCCCCATAGCAGCGGCCACGGCCCGCGGAGGAAGTCTCCTCCGCGCCACGACAAAACCTCCACCGAACCCTGACGCCTGCGCTCCAGCCAAATGGACCCGAACCAGACAAGGGCGAAGACCACGAGCGAGACACCGATGGCCGGCAGGGTTCCGATCATCCCCGGCAGGGAGAGCGGCGGCAGGCTCGGCCAGTCCTCCCAGTGCTCCGCCCCGTAAGCTGCAAGCGTCGCTCCGGCGACGAAGCTCGCGAGGGTAAGCCACATCCGAGCCCCCTGCCCGCCCGCCGCGGTATAGAGCGTTCCGGAGGCGCAGCCGCCGCCGATCTGCATGCCGACACCGAACAGGAAGGCGCCAAGCAGCAAGGAAAGCCCGACCGGAAACACGAAGCCGCGCACGGGCTGTCCCCAGAAACTCCCTTCCGCGAGCACCGGGAGGAACAGCACCACCGCGACGGCCAGCATGACCATCTGCGCCCGCAGCCCCGCGCCTCGCCCCTCCGCCAGCAAGCGCCGGAACGCGCCGGCGAAGCCGAAGCTCGCGTGAAGCAGCGCAACGCCCAGCGCGCCACCGAGAAGGAACAGCGACGCCTGCATCGCGCTGTGCCGAACCCCAAGCAGCGCGGCACCACCGATCAGCAGGATCACGGCGATGATCGTGGCGGGGCGGAAAAGATGCATGCGCAAAACATCCTCGGAGGCGCGGCAATCTATTCGTCGGAGATGCTTGGTCAACGCGCGGCGGGCGCCGTCATCCGGCTCAACCGTTGCGCGGGCGAATGTCCCGATTGGTGCCGCGCCGGGGTGGTGGATTGGCATGGCGGGTTCAGCCCTGTGCCAAGGTGAAGAGGTCACGGATCACAGGACCGAAGGTCCCTGCCGCTCCCGCAGCGCGCTCCCGGAAGGCTTCGGGTGCCAGGGCGGTGACGCGGAAGCCCAGGCCGCGCAGCCGCGCGGCCACGGCCGGCTCCGCCAGTGTTCCGGCGAGGGCGTCGTGCAGGGACCGGATAAGGAGCTCCGGGGTTCCCGGCGGCGCCAGCACGCCCTGCCAGGAATCCACGTCGAAGCCGGGCGCGACGGTTTCGGCCAGGGTCGGCACCTCCGGCAGCGCCTCGTCCCGCTGCGCCGTGGTGACGGCGAGAGGCCGGATCGCGCCGTTGCGCACCTGCTCCGTGATCGCCGGCAGGGTGATCACCAGCGCGTCCACGTCGCGCGCCAGCAGGCTGTGCATGGCCGGGCCACCACCGCGGAAGGAAAGGAACTCCACGGAGAGGCCGCCGAGCTGGCGTGCCAGCAGCGCGTGCACCACCTGCGCGATCCCGCCCTGCGCTGGGATCGCGACGTTCAATGCACCAGGCCGCGCCCGCACCGCCGCGACATAGCCTTCGATGTCGGTGAAGGAGGCGCCCGGGTGGGTGGCAATGATCTGCGCCGCCGATACGGCCTGGATGGCAGGGGCGAAGCGCTCCAGCGACACGCCGGCCTGGGGCTGTGCGAGCCCCGCGAGCAGGATCGCGTCCCCGGTCAGGAGCAGGGTGCTGCCATCCGGCTCGGCGCGCAGCACGGCCTGCGCGGCCAGCAGGCCATTGGCGCCGCCTTGGTTCTCCACCACCACCGGCACACCGAGCCGAGCGGAGAGCGACGGGGACAAGATGCGTGCGAGCGCGTCGAGGCTGGCGCCAGGGGCGGAGGATACCACGAGGCGAAGCGGCCTCTGGAGTTGGGCGTGAAGTGGGAGGGGCGCCGCTAGGGCTGGCAGCGAGGTGAGGAAGGCTCGACGTCGGATCATGGAAACTCTCCTGAAAGGGCGGTTGGACGGGGGCACGGCATCGCCCCGACATCGCCCTCGCCATCCGGTCATCGTTTCCACGACGTGAAATCGGTGTTCCATGCCTCGCATGGTCGGAGTTTAAACGATTCACGCAAGTGTTTTTCGATTGACCAACGATCTTTCAGGGTGCTTAATGGCGCCATGGTCATGAAGTCCTTTCACTGTGCTGGACGACAGGCGCCGCTCCCTACATCGAGAGGCCATTGACGGTGGGCTGCTGCAATTGTCGCGCCGACCCTGGGCTTCCCGCTGACCGCGGCCTTTCTCGCGGCTTTGCTCGGCGCAACCTTGCAGGTCCTTTCGCCACCCCTGCCGGCTGAGATCGAGCAGGCGGTGTTGTAGGCAGGCGGAGTGCTCTGACCATGCACCCTCGCCGTCAATCTCCGATCAGGCATCGTGGATCTGGCTCTGCGGCAGCCATCGCCCCCCATAGCCATTCCCTTTGGACCGGCGTGACCTACGCCCTCCGATCCGTCCGCCGCCAGCGGGGCCATCTCCCGGGATGGTCGAAAGGCGGCACCGTGACTGGCATTTCCTCCCTGAACTTGGACTGGGGCCCCGTGCCCCAGTCTCTTTTTCCGGGTGGCGCCGCCCCTGATGCCGCCGCCGCCCCCTGTCCCTGTCGCCCCGGACCCAACCACCGCCGCCCCCACCGAAACGACGCCGCCTCGCGCGCACGCGGACGCGAAAGGACAACCTATGCGCCAATCCATCCCCCTCGTTGACGGAGGCTCCCTCGTCGGCGTCGTCGCCCAGGGCGATCTCGGCTGGTTCGTGATCGCGCTGGACACACGCATTGAGGAACTCGACCGCGCGAACTTCAGCGACGCCGCCACCGCGGAGCGCGTCGTCCGCGCCTACATGTTCCGCCAATCGCCCACCCGGGCCGCCGGCCATGCTTGACCTCGCCGGTCGTGCCGCCTTGGCCCTCACCGTCACCTACGGCGCCCTCGTCCTCGCAGGCCTCACAATCGCGGCGCCCTGACGAGAACGGGCCCTGGGCGCGGCGCCTTGCTGCCGGCTATGCCTATCCCGAGGTGCGCGAGTTCGCGGAACAGACCTTCGACGGTGCCGTCATCCCCACCGCCTGATCAATCCGCCTGAACCCGCGCCTCCCGGACCACGCGGCCCCATTTCTCGATCTCGGCGGAAAGAAAGGTCCGGAACTGCTCGGGCGTGGAGGGCGTGGACTCGCTGCCCTCCCCCTCCAGCCGTGCCACCACCTCCTCCTGCCGCAGGGCGCGCACCACCGCGCCCTTCAATTGCATCAGGATGGAAGGTGGCGTGCGGGCGGGGGCGACAATGCCGGTCCAATTCACCGCGTCAAAGCCAGGGAACCCGGACTCCGCGACCGTCGGCACCTCCGGCAGGATGCGCATTCGCCGGGCGGATGTGACGGCGATCGGGCGCAGCTCGCCGGAATCCATCATCCCCTTCACCGCCAGCGGGTTGGCGGAATAAAGGTCCAGCCGGCCTGCCAACAGGTCGGTGACGAGTTGCGCAGCACCGCGATACGGCACGACCGTCAGCTCTACCCGCGCGGCAAGGGCGATCATCTCGGTGCTCAGGTGGCCGACCGTGCCGTTGCCGGGATGGCCGGCCGTCAGCCGGCCCGGCCCCGCGCCGGCGGCTGCAACCACGTCCTGCAAGCTCCGGTAGGGCGCGGTCCGCGCCACCACGAAGACATTCGGCTGCGACGCGACCAGCGAGACGAGCGCCAGATCCCGAAGCGGCTGATAGGGGATGTTGGCGCCGTAGAGCGTCGGATTGATCGCGAGGTTGGAAGTCTGCCCCATGCCGATGGTGTGGCCATCCGTCGCCTTGGCGACAGCGTCGATCCCGACATTGCCGCCAGCGCTGGGCCGGTTCTCCGCGACGATGGTCCAGCCGGTGAGCGTGGCCAGGCGCAACGCCAACTCACGCGAGATCACATCCGTTCCACCGCCTGGCGGATAAGGCACGATCATCCGGATGGGGCGGTTGGGCCAGGGCTCCTGCGCAGAAGCGCCGCGCATGGCGCCAAGGCCGAGGGCAGTCAGAACGGCGGTGCGTCGTTTCATGGCCCAGTTCGCTCCATCCTTGCGTGCCGAAGCCGGGAGCAAGCTACCAAACCATGCACTCCGGTGCTGACCTTGCCGCGTGGGATCCCGACACCACGCGCAATGAGCAGCCCGGCCAGCCCCGGCGAAGGAATTGCGGAAGGATTGGTGAAGGATCAGGCCCAGCCAAGCTCCTTGAGCGCGTAGCCGTCATTCCAGATCTTGGTCATGTGCGCGATCTTCCCGTCGCGGAATCGCATCACGTAGACGTAGTCCGTGCGCGTGGTCTTCCCGGTGGGTGGGACCGGGCCTCCCGCCTTGTGCGTGCCGATGAAGGTGGCGAAGGCGCAAACCTGTCCGCGCTCGCGGTCCTCGGCAAAGGCATGCAGTTCGTAGCTTCCATCGGTCAAAACCGTGAGGATGCCCTTCATCCACTCGACGTATTGCTCCAACGTCCGCACATCAGCGAGAGCCCCAGCTTGCGCCGAGAAGGATGCATCGGGCGCACAGTGCGGACGGCACGCCTCCCAGCCCCGACCGGCCTCGCAGGCTTCAAAGAAAGCCTTCGCGGTTTCCATATGAGACATGGCACTCCTCCCTGATGTGCTCTTGTTTTCCAGTGCGGGGAAAAGCCTAGGGCTCAGTGCCGGCGCGAAACAAGCGCAGTTTGCTGCGCACCCTTGGCTATGACGGCGCCATCCTTGGGCCGCCTCGGCCGTAACCGCTGCGCCCAGTACTCCCATGGATGATGGCGCGACGACACATTCGTGATGGCATGTGCTCTGCGAAGGGGCTTAGCCTAGCATCGCAAAAGGGAGGACATGATCGTGGTTCTTGTGACCGTGCTCTACCCCAACCAAGAGGGGTCCCGCTTTGACCATGGCTACTACATGGAGCGGCACGCCGCCCTGGTGCGGCAACGCTGGGAACCCATAGGCCTGAAGGACGCCCGGTTCCTGCGCGGGATCGGCACGCCGGACGGCAGGCCGGCCCCTTATCAGGTCATCGCGCTGCTCAACTTCTCCACTGCTGACGCTCTTCAGCAGGCTGTTGCAGCACACGGCGCTGAGATCTTCTCCGACATCCCTCGGTTCACCGATGTCCAGCCAATCGTCCAGGTGAACGAGGCGCTCTGATCCTTCTGGCGGCAATGGCGACCCCCTTGAGGGTGAGCAATGATGCAAATTGAAGGCCCGGGCCCCGATGATCCCGCCGCCGTCAGCTTCCGCAGGACGAGGACAGCGCCATCATCGGAGTCCGGGCCGGATACAGATCAGCCGCGGAGTTTACGCGGCGACTCTCCTGAGGACGCACCTCGTCCTGGAGAGGGCCCGGGTCGCTGCGGGGCGGCCCGGGCTTGTCATGTCTCACCGGCTGGCGAGGCGCCGCTGGAGGCCACGCTGCCGGAGCAGGCTACCGTCACCACCCATCGTGGCCAGGGCGCTGGGCAGCGTGCCCGAAGGCACCCACACCACCTCGGCCCGTCCGTCACCCGAGGTGAAGACATGGGGCACCAGACCGGTCTGAGCCTGCTGCTCGAACCGCGGCTCAAGGTAGGTGAAGGTGCGGTTTTCCTCCTCGAAGCGGGCGACTAGGTTGCCGCCGCCGACGACGTTGTTAGGCGCTGCCGAACCGTAGTCGATGCTCGAATCCTCGGCACCACGGGTCATGCACGGGCAGGACTGCGCGCCTGCCGCGCCCGAGCCGAGAATGGCGGCGGCGACAGCGAAAAGGGCGAGGGTGTTGCGGATCTTGGTCATGGGAATGCTCCTCTCGATTGTGTCTTGGTCAAGCACCGCGGCAGCCGGCAGAGCGGCGAACCGCTGGTGACGCTCCGACATCGCGACAGGCCAGGTGTCGGCCATGGGGTGGCTGGTGCATCCGGCTTGCGCGACCGGCATTGCGATCGCGCAGCCTGCTCTGATGAAGAATTTCGGCAGCATGTCCGGTCTCCTTTCCTGGTGCGCCATCGAGGCGCGAAAGGAGACTGCACGGGGGGGCATCAAGCCTTCGTCAGACCAGCGTGATCCTCACATCACCGCGCCGAAGCAAGACCAATTCTCTTTCGCGACGATCCAAGTGCGCGCCCCCTCCAGGCGCAGGGCGAGGCGCAAAAGCGGCTAGTCCACCCGTGACCCAGCGTCGCCGTTCCTCGGCCGCAACTGGCCGACCGGCCGCAGGGTACGGTGGCACAGGAAAGGCGAACCGCATCCATGGCATCGACAAGGCGGGCCCCCGGAAAGCCCAGCAAAGACCAGGCTTTTCGCATGCCTCGACCCTGCCCAGCCGATCAGCAGCAGCTTCCCCGCAGGGCGCGAGCGCGGGAGAACGGACCTGGCGACGCCGGACTGCGCTGCTGCCGGCGGGGAGATGCTGCGCCACGCTGAGGGAGGCGGTGACGAAGCCTTAGGTCCTCAGCGCGCTTCCATCCCGGCCCCCGCCTCCGCCACCCTGCCGTGAGGCATACGTGAATTGCGGCATCAGGACAGGGGAGTGCCATGGCCCTAGAGCCGGCGACGCTGCTCGCCGCGGCGGCGGCACAGACCGGCGACGCACCGAATGAGGCGGCCCGCGAACTGCTCGGCTTCCTCCAGTGGGATCTGGATGCGCCGCCTGATTTGCGCGCCAACCGCGCGGCGCTGCTGAAGGTGGCGGCATCGTGCCGGCGCGTGTTCCGGCTGCGCGTGCGGGACGCGCCGCGGCTGTACTGCTTCGGCGCCGAGATCGATCTGGCGGAGATTGCGGGCGAGCCGGGGCTGCAGGTCCTGGGCACGTCCGGCCTCGCGGAAGCGGCCGGAGCCGCCTTCGCGGCCTGCATCGGCGAGGCGGTGGAGTTCGCCGCGCAGGTCGAGACCCCGGCGGCGAGGGCCATGCGCCGTGGCGACACGGTGCTTGCCCGACATTGGTCAGGCGATGGGCTTCACCCCCTGCCCTTCGACCATTGCTACCGGAGGGCGCCAGCCCGGGTTACCCAGCCGGCACCCAGGCCGCTCTCGATCGGCTGCGCCGCGGCGCCCACTGCGGCCGAGGCGCGGCTGCGAGCCGTGCTCGAACTCATTGAGCGCGACGCTGTCGCCTTGTGGTGGATCGGCGGGCGGGCTGGACGACCGCTCCCTCCCGCCCTGGAAGCCACCGCCGCTGCGACCCTCGCCGCTTGGCGCGCGCGTAAGACAGGTCGCGTCACCTGGGCCATCGACATCACGACAGATCTGGGAGTGCCGGCGGCTGCGGCAATCTCCTTCGCCGCCGACGGGACGGGCTTCTGCTGCGGGACAGCGGCGCGCGCAACGCTGCAAGCGGCCGCCGAGGCCGCGCTGCGTGAACTTTGCCAGAACGAACTGGGACAGCGCATCGTGGCGGCGAGGGCAGCGGAACGCGGCGATGAGGGCCTGGACAAGCGCGATCGCGCCACTCTGGAACGGAAGCGTAGGGTAAGGCCAAACGCCGAATGGCTTTTGCATCCAAAGGGCGCAGCAGGCCCCGACGAGGCCCTCCACGGCTCGGCGGCGCAGCTGCTCACAGAGATCGCCAGGCGGCTCGCCACCGCGGGATTCGACCTGTGGTTCGTCGAGCACGCGGCGGATCCGGTTCCGGTTTGGCGCGCTATTTGTGACAGCTTGGCCTGCACGCCTTCCACGAGCGTGCCGCCACGCCTGCTGGCCGCCATCGCCAAAACCGGTGGGGGACCGGGCCAACGGCGCGGAATAATGTTGCACGCCTGAATCTATGCAGGCGAATATTCAGGCTCGAAGCTGCCCACGAAAGTTCTGAAACCCTCCTCTGGGTGGGACACCATGTCGGCAACCCTGTCCGCGCCTGCGCGACTACCACAGACAGCGTCCCTGTCTCTGTCGCTGCTTGGCGGCTTCAGGTTGGTCCTGGATGGTCACGAGATCCGGCTTCGCAATCGCAAGACCCGCGCGGTGCTCTCCTATCTGGCGCTGTCGGCGACAGGGGAGGAAACGCGGGAACGCCTCGTCGGCCTGCTGTGGAGCGAATCCAGCGAGGAGAAGGGACGGGCCTCTCTGCGTCAGGTGGTGCACGAGCTGCGCGAGGCCCTGCCGCCTGGGCTGCTCGCGGCGGAACGATTGAGCCTCGTGCTCGACCTGCGTGGCCTCACCTCGGATGTGGAAGGCGTGAATGCCGCGCTGGCCGCCGGGGAAGTTCCATTGCTGCTGCTGGAGCGAGCGAGCCTGACCGAAGAGCTGCTCCAGGGGCATGAGGATCTCGACCCAGCCTTCAATGTCTGGCTGCTCGCGAAGCGGCAATCCCTCCACGATGCCTTCGCGCGGCGGCTGGAGGCACTGCTGGACGCGACGGACACGGCAGTCCGCCGCCAAGCCGCTCGCGCGCTGCTGAACCTTGATCCCACCCATGAGGAGGCCTGCCGGCGGGCCATGCAGGCCGCCGTCGCCGACGGCGACATCGCCGGGGCCCTCCGTCTCTACGAATCCCTGTGGAACCTCCTGGGCGAGGATTTCGACATGGAGCCCTCGCCGGCTACGCAGGAGCTGGTGGCGGCGATCAAGTCCGGCAGCCTCGAGCTTGCGTCGCCTCGGCCGGCTCCGCCCCCTCCCGCCGCGAGGCCTGCCCAGCCTGCCACCGGGCGCACCCGGATGCTGCTGCGCGTCTGCCCCTTCGCTGCGCATGGCGTGCCGGAAGGGCGGGAGCACCTGGTGCAGGGCTTCCGCCACGATTTGATGGGCTGCCTCGCCCGGTTCCGCGAATGGTTCGTGCTGGATGGCTCCACCACGCCAACCGAAGCGGCAATCGCGGGCCGGGTTTCCAGCCGCTACGCTATCGACGGCACAGCCTTCCAGGCCGGCACACGGGTCAGCCTCGTCCTGACACTGAGCGACACCGAAAGCGGCGTCGTGGTGTGGAGCGAGAAGATGGGCCTCGACCTGGAAACCTGGTTCGAGGCGCAGACTCGTCTCGTACGCGGCATCGCGATGTCGTTGAACGGCCAGATCTCGTCGGCGCGGATGTCCTGCATCAGCGGCGGCACGGAGGTCTCCCTCGCTGCACATGACCGATGGCTGCTCGGACAGAGCATCATCCGCGGCTTCAGCCCGGAACACTGGGAGCGTGCGCGGACCCTGTTCCGGGAGGCCATCGCAGAAGACGCGAATTTCTCGCCGGCCTATAGCAGCCTCGCGCAGCTCGACAATGTCGAGCACATCGTCAACCCCGGCATCTGGAGGGACCGCGCGCGCGAGGAGCGATCCCTTGTGATGGCGCGACGCGCCGTCCAGCTCGATCCGATGGACAGCCGCGCGCAGCTTTGCCTTGGATGGTCGCTGGCGATGGCACGGCAACACGACCGCGCCACCACGCCGATGGCCCTGGCTTGCGAGCTGAACCCCTATGACACCTGGACGCTGATCTCCGCCGCGCTGTTCCACGCGTTCTGCGGCAACCACGCCGAAGCCGCACGGCTGGCAGCGGAATCGCTCGAAATGACGCTCTCCGCCGGACGCACGCATTGGGGCTACCAGGTCACCATCGCCTATCTCCGTGGCGACGACCAAGCGACGGTCGAGGCTTGCGACCGCGCGGAGGATTGCATCCGGGCGCTGCCGGCCTGGCGGGCCGCGGCGCTATTCAATCTCGGTGACATCGAAGGCGCCAGGCGCTCGGCCGCGCAGTTCTTTGAACTGGTGCGGCCTGCTTGGCGCGGCCAGGAGGACGCCACCGAAGCCAGCATGGCGCGCTGGCTGCTGCACCTCTATCCAATCAGCCGCGCGGAGACCTGGGAACGCCTCCGCCACGGTGTCGCTGGCGCCGGCATAGAGGCTGCCGGCCTTTCCTTCGGTGACTGGTGACGCCGCAGCATCAGGCGCAGTTGGCGATGGTGTAGTCGCCAAGCCGCTCCTCATCGAAAGCCAGCTTGTCGTCCACCGATGCGTGCGGCTGGGCGCCTGGAGCCGAGACCTCGCGATAGAAGGGCGGCAGGTTGTAGTCTTCCGTTTCCAGCCGTTTGCGATGCTCCTCCCACATGTCCTTCGGCGGCAGACGGAGCACGAGTTCATCGGACTTATGCGTAGCGAAGCGGAAGGTGGTGACGGCCGGGTCGATCATGGCGCTGACATCGGCATCGTTCAGTTGCCGCTTCAGCTCGACCAAGTCGCCTTCCTTCGGCCGTGAGGTGGGATCGAGGACCCATTTCTGTATCAGGCGCCCAAGATTGCCGTGGTTCTGGACTGTCATCGGCTTCGGCATGGTCTTCTCCTTCCTTCTGCCATGTTGGAATCAAAGGAACTTGGGTTCGCCTTCCTCAGGCACGCGGTTGCGATGGACGAAGGAGACCAGCGCCGCCATGTCGCAAACCCTGGCAGCGTCAGATAGCACCTCCGGCGGTTGCCTGAATTGCCGCAGCAATGCGCCCAGCTTCTCTCCCAGCGGCTGGCCGTGGTCCTCGCCCGGCAAGCGATGCTCCATCAGCGCGTCGTAAATCACCTCGCCAACCAGGATCGAACCGAGCGGTCCAAGCCGCTCTCCCTTGCCGTCCAGTTCAGCTTCGAGCTGAACGTAGAACGGCAGTGGCGGATCCTCGGAAAGGGCTTTGATATCCTCCTCGCACGGCACGTCGGAAAGCGGCCGCTCGCGAAGAAGGAACTTCTTTACCGCGTCCCGCCTCGCCTCCGGCGTCGCCATCCCGGACTTGGCGAATACATCAGGCCATCCACGCTTCGTCATGCGGATGCGCGCTTCCTCATACAGCGCATTCACCGACCAGAGTCCGGCGCGCTCCGCGCTCAACAGATCCAGGAACGCCACGCCGTGCCGGCGCTCGCCCGCTCCGGTGTCATCCTCGGTGAAAGGCGATGGGAATAGCGTGGTGTTGAACATGCCCTTCGTGTAGCGCGGACCGACCCGGAGGCTGAAATTGGGCTTAGATCCTTCGACCTCCGGCAACTCGAAGAAGTTGCTCCAACGGAGGATCCACGCTTCGCCGAGAGGCATGGCGGCAGGGCGCCTGGCGCTCGTCGCCATCAGCGCTGACGTGACGGGCACCCGCGTGGAACCATTAGTGCGGTAGAGGGGCCGCACCATGGAGTGGGCAAAGCGGAACGCGCCATGCGAGAATTCCAGCGGCACCGAGACGAAGCCGTCCTCCTGGCCATCTTCACGATGCAGCAGCATGGAGGGGTCGTCGGCGGCCAGAACCTTGGCTTCGTAGGCCTCGCGGACGTCACAATCGAGGATGCGGCGCAGCACGTCGTGGCACAGGATATGACGGTAGATCATCGTCGTTGCCGCCCGCGCGCAAACGAAGCGCTTCTCGATGGCGCGCGCATCCCTGCCGTTCAGACCCGAAAGCATGTCGACGATCACGTTGTGCAGCATGCAGAACAACGTCGTCACCTGCGCGACCAAGGCGTTGTCCTCATTTCGGGGGTCGGCGATCAGCGGATCGGCCGGGTTAGGCTTCGCTGGTCCATTCCCCGCCCGGATCACCCCAGCGCGCGGAATGTCCCGGAAGAAGCCCCCATCAGCAGGTCTGTCAGGCGCTGCCCGCATCCGGCCAATGCCCAGCCGCGTCCGCGAGGTGTCTTCAGCGTCGTCCGGTGCATAGGCATGGGGGCACGCCGACGGCCCTTCCCCGTACAAGGTGTCGAGTTGCAGCCGCGCGAGGCGCGTGTTGCGCGAGATGGGAAGCGCATCGGGCACCGCCCAGAACGGTGTCGAGGTTCGGACGCAGTCATGCGCGATGAGTTGCAGCACATAGGTGTAGCCGCTCGGGATGTTCGGATTCTCGAACTCCGAGACATCCTCGGGAACCTCGTCGAAGTTCTCCAGCCGCTTGTTGAGCACGCCGAGCAGCCGGATCACCTCCTCGGGAGCACGACCATTCCCGAATCTCTGCTCGGGCTCCGGATCACGGAAGATATGCCGGTACCCGCGCAGAATCTGGCGTGGTCCTGGCGATGGGCGGGGCTTGCGGAAGCCCTGACAGGCTGCGGCGGCAGCTACGCCCGATCCATGTCGTGAGGACATCTTCGTGCTCCGATCCGTCGGATCAACTTGCAGCCCGATCGTGATCTCATCGTGAATCGACTTACTGGCGCAGCATGAGGCCAACCTCGCTGGACCACTGAAGCTAGAATCGCCAACTTGTGGGCCCGGCCCAGGACCGAAGCGCGCTCGGGCGCAGATCAGCGCAAAGAAATACTAGGACGACGGTAGAGGCTTTCAGCCTGGACTGTAGCTGATATGCACCGATACTCCTCTATTCATATCAATCAAAAGAGTTTGGTAGGCATTTCCAATTTCGGTGCAGATCAGTATTTCCGTCCATCATTCGGAAGCTCCGGTAGACTTATCTCTCGGCCACGTGACGTGACTTACGCTCGCGCCAGTCCCGTGTTCGAAACCGGCCAACCGCCGCGGCTGGATCGAAGACGTAGAGCCTGCCCGTCCCCTACTCCGCCCGCAGTCCGAGTTCCGTCACCAGCGAGCTCCACCGGCGCGCCTCCTCGCGAACATGCTCCGCAAGCCGCTCCTCGGGAATGGTGGAGGGCTCCGCACCCTGCTGCTGCCAGGTGCGCTGCACCGCAGGCGAGGCCAGCGCCGTGCGCAGCTCCGCACGCAGCCTCGCCAGGATGGGTGCGGGCGTGCCGGCCGGCGCCCAGAGCGCATACCATGTCCCGGCGTCCATTCCCGGGCCGCCCGCCTCCGCCATGGTGGGGATCTCGGGGAAGAGGGTGGAGCGGCGCGCGACGGTCAGGGCAATCGGGCGCAGCCGCTGTCCCTGGATCTGCGGGGCAGACGTACCCATCCCGTCGAACATCATCGGGCAAACCCCGGCGAGGAGGTCATTCATGGCCGGCGCCGTCCCGCGATAGGGCACATGGACCATGCGCAATCCCGTCTCACGCAGGAACATCTCGGCGATGATGTGCTGCGAGGTCCCGCTCCCGGAGGAGCAGTAGGTCAGGCCACCCGGGGCCGCACGGGCGCGGTCCATCAGCGTCCGCAGATCCGTCAGTCCCGAGGATGGGTTCACCACCAGCACATTGGGCACGACGGCGGTGATCGCGACCGGCACGAAATCGGCATCGATACGGTAGCCGCGCTGCGGGTACAGCGCCTCCGCCATAGGCTGGTGCACGCCCCCTGAGAGGAGGGTGTAGCCATCGGCCGGTGAGCGGGCGACGTTCAGGACGCCGATGGTGCCCCCTGCCCCGGCACGATTGTCCACCACCACGCTCTGGCCGAGCTGCCCCTGAAGCTGCGCCGCGATGGGCCGGGTGAAGCTGTCCACCCCGCCGCCCGGCCCGTAGGGCACAACGATGCGGATGGGCCTCTCCGGCCAGGCCGGTGCCTGGGCGAGGGCGGGCGCGGCCATGCCGAGCGCTGCGGCGAGGACGAAGCGGCGGATCATGCGGATGCCTCCTTGGGTGTCGCGGCCCGATCGGCCGTCTTGAGCAGCTTCCAGGTCGAGGTGGCGTAGGCGACCAACTGTCCCGCATCGTCGCGTGCCTCGGCACGGAGGAACCACGTGCCGCCACGGCGCAATGCCTCGCCGCGACAGGTCACGCGCCCGCCCCGGACAGGGGCGAGGAACTGCACCTTCATCTCGAGTGTCGTGCCTGCTCCCGCATGTCGATGGATGAGATGGCCCATGGCGATGTCGAGAGCGGTCGCCAGCACGCCGCCATGCAGCGTGCCCTGCGGGTTGAACAGGTGGTCCTGCGCCTCGAAGGCGACCTCACAGGCGTCGCTGGGATAGGTGATTTGGAGGCCAAGGAATCGCGAGAGAAAGAAGTCGCCGAAGGCCTCCCCTTTTCCCACGGCAGCCCGGTCGAAGGCGGTTCGGGCCTGGTTGAGATCGACTTTGCGCATCACATCCTCCCTCCGAGCCAATCTCCCATCACCTCCGCTTGGTGCTGCCCCAGCATGGGCGCCGGACGCGGCGATGGCGGTGGCGCCCCGCCAAAGCGTGCGGGGGAGGCGATGCTGCGTGTCGTGCCTGCGGCGGGATGCGCCGATTCCAGCACCATGCCGCGCGCCGTGAGCTGCGGCGCCTCGCATACCTCGCCGACGCTGCGGATCGCCCCGCAAGGCACGCCGGCCGCGGACAAGGCTTCCACCCACTCGTCGCGCCTGCGGGCACGGATGACTGGGACCAGCTCGGCCATGAGCGCCGCCCGGTTCTCCACCCGGAGGCTGGCCCGGGCGAACCGGGGGTCGTCGCGCAATTCCGGACAGGCAGCGACCGCGCAGAACAGCGCCCAGAACTTGTCATTGGCGACGCCGATATTCACCCAGCCATCGGAGGCCTTGAAGGTCTCGTAGGGGACGATGGTGGCGTGCGAATTGCCCCGACGCACCGGATCGCGCCCGGTGGCGAAGAAGATCCCGGCATTGAAGGTCAGCAGCGACGCGAGCGCGTCGAGCATCGCCACCTCCACACGCTGCCCTTCGCCGGTCGTGTCGCGGAGGCGCAGGGCGGCCAGCACGGCCTGGCTGGCGTAAAGCCCGGTGACGAGATCGGCGATCGAGGTGCCGACCTTGGTGGGCGGGCCGTCCGGCTGGCCGGTGATGCCCATGATGCCTGCCTCTCCCTGCACGATCAGGTCGTAGCCAGGGCGGTCCGCATCCGGTCCCTCAGCTCCGAAGCCGCTGATGGAGCACAGCACCACGCGCGGATTGGATGCGCGCAGCGCTTCCCAGCCGAGGCCTAGCCGGTCCAGCGCACCGGGGCGGAAGTTCTCAACGACCACATCGGCCTGAGCCGCCAGCGCCAGGGCCGTCGCCCGCCCCTCCTCCGACTTCAGGTCGAGGGCGATGCCCCGCTTGTTGCGGTTGACCGAGAGGAAATAGGCGCTCTCCCCGCCCTGGAAGGGCGGGCCGTAGGTCCGGCTCTCATCGCCCCGGCCGGGCTCCTCCACCTTCACCACGTCCGCCCCCAGATCGCCGAGGAGCATGGTGCAGAACGGCCCCGAGACGACGCGCGTCAGATCGAGCACGCGCACCCCGGCCAGGGGGCGGGGCGCGGCGGAGGCGTCAGACCATGGCATCGGCGAGCGCCGTCATGCTGGGCAGCAGCAGGTCGGGCTGATGGGGCCACTTAGCGAAGGGGCGCTTGCGGCGGTCGATGAAGGCCGTGTGCATGCCGGCCGCCTTGGCGCCGACGCAATCGAATTCGTGGTTGGCGACGAAAAGCACCTCGTCCATCGCCACGCCCATCTTCCTCGCCGCCATCTCATAGGTAGCGCGGTGCGGCTTGAAGGCATTGGCCTCGGCGACGCTGATCACCGCATCGAAGGGCACGCCGTGGTGCTTCTTCGCTTCCTCCAGCATATCGGGGTCGCCGTTCGAGAGCACGACGATCTTGTACTTGGTCTGCAGCCGCGCGAGCGCCTCCGGCACCTCAGGGAAGCACTTCAGCCGCTCGATGCAGGAGACGAGCCAGCGCACCTCCTCCTCGGTGTGCTCGATGCGCGCGCGGGTCAGGACGTGGCGCACCGAGAGGTGGCCGATCTCCCGATAGGGCATGTGCTCGCGCTGCAGCAGCGCGTCGATCATCGAATTCTCGAAATGCGTCCGCCGCCACCAGGTGACGAACTCATAGGCATTGCCCTTCCAGCCCTTGGCCTTGAGGAAGTCCACCGCGACTTCCCAAAGCCCCGTCTGCATGTCCACGACCGTGCCGTACTGGTCGAACATGCAGATCTTGATCTTGCGCTTCAGCGCCTCGGCATCGGCCATGGCCGCGTCCTCCCTCGTCATCGCCGGGTGACGCTGGCATTCCAGCCATCATCGGGGAAATGGATTGTTGTTCTAGCGATATTCACCGTATCGATATCCCCACCATGCGACTGCGCTCCGTCGATCTGAACCTTCTGGTGGCGCTCAACGCCCTGCTTGAGGAGCGGCATGTGAGCCGCGCCGCCCTGCGCGTCGGGCTGAGCCAGCCCGCGATGAGCAACGCCCTGGCCCGGCTGCGCGCGACCTTTGGCGACGACCTGCTGGTGCGCACGCCGCGTGGCATGGAACCCACCACACGCGGCCTGGAACTGGCGGATCAGGTGCGGCAGGTGCTGCGCCAGGTTGAGCGGGTGCTGACCCCCGACTCCGGCTTCAACCCGTCGCGATGCGAGCACCGCTTCGTGCTGCGCATGTCGGACCTGCTGAGCCTGTTGTTCCTGCCCGCCATCGCGCGCGCCCTCCTGCACGAGGCGCCGCTCGCCGCCTTGGAAGTCGTCCACCTCTCGCCGGCACAGACGGTCCAGGCGCTGGAGGCCGATGGTTGCGACCTCGCCCTCAGCATGGGGCTTGCCCATGGCGGCTCGATTGCCCGGCAGGCGTTGCTGCCCGACCGCATGGTCTGCGTGATGCGTCAGGCTCATCCATCCGCGCGTGGCCGACTCGATCTGGAGCGCCTCCTGGCGCTGCAGCACCTGCGGGTGTCCATCAGCCCGGTGGATAGCCGCTTCGTCGATGACGCGCTCACGCGGATGGGCCGCAGCCGGCGCGTGGCCGCGAACGTGCCGCACTGGCTGGTCGTACCCGAGGTGCTGCGGGCCACGGACCTCGTCGCGGTGATGCCGGAGAGGCTGGCGGACGTTCTGGCCCGGGAAGCGGACGGGTTCGCACGGCGCGACCTGCCGCTACCGGAAACCGCCTTCGAATGGGCGCTCTACTGGCACCGGCGGCACGAAGGTAGCGCCCAGCACGCCTGGCTCCGCGGCCTCGTAATGCGCGCGATCGGCACTCCCCGGTCCCGGGCGTCGTCGGTCACCCCGACGAAGCCGCGGCCTTCTCCCCCTGTCCCAGCCAAGCCCTGATCTCGGCCCCATGCTCGTCCAGGTCGGGCGCGCGCCTCCGCAAGGATGGCGGCGTCCCCATCAGACGTAGCGGCGAAGCGAGGGTCCGGATCGGGCCACGGTCCGGGGATGGGATCTCCTGCGTCACGCTGCGCGAGACGGCCTGCGGGTGCGTGAGTGCTTCGTCATAGGCCAGCACCGGCTCTCCCGGGATGCCGGCCTGCCCGAGCGCCTCCAGCCAATGCGCGCTGTCCTTTTTCTCCAGCGCCGCCTGCAGGATCGGGACCAGCGCGTCGTTGTTGCGGACGCGGTCTGCATTGGTGGCGAAGCGCGGGTCGTCGGCCAGTTCCACCTGGCCGATCATCGCGCAGAGCGCCCGCCAGAACGCATCCTTGTTGGCGCCGATGGTGATCCAGCCATCCCTCGTGCGGAAGACTCGGTAAGGCGAGTTCCCGCGGTGCAGCTGACCCATGCGCTCGGGCCTTGTGCCATGGGTGAAGACATGGGCAGCCTCATAAACGCCAAGCGCCAGCCCCGCCTCGAAGAGCGACTGGTCGATATGTTGCCCTTTCCCCGTCCGCTCGCGCGCCATCAGCGCAGCGAGGATGGAGGAGGTGGTGAACATGCCAGCCGCCAGATCCGTGATGGCGACCGGCAGGCGGTAGGGTTCGCCATCCGGCGGCCCGTTCCCGGCCATGAGGCCCGACATGCCCTGGGCCATCATGTCGAAGCCACCATGCTGCGCCCAGGGACCGGTCTGTCCGAAGCCCGAGATGGATGCGACCACGAGGCGCGGATTGGCGGCCAGCAGCGCCTCGGCCCCGAAGCCGGCACGCGCCAGCGCGCCGGGACGGAAATTTTCCACCAGCACGTCCGCCCGCGCGACCAATTGCCAGAGCACGTCCCGCTCCGCCACGTTCTTGAGGTCGAGCGCGATGGAGCGCTTGTTGCGATTCCACAGCGCGAAGGGCTGCGAACGCCCCTCGACAAAGGGCGGCATCCGTCGCGCCTCGTCGCCTTCGGGGCGTTCGACCTTGATGACCTCGGCGCCGAGGTCGCCCAGCATCATTGTGCAGTAGGGTCCCGAAAGGAACGTCGTGAGGTCGAGGACGAGGATCCCGTCCAGCGCGGGCGCGTCGCTCATTCGGGGCGCAGCCCGGCATCGTTCGCGATCTGCGTCAGCAGGCTGCGCTGATCGGCCAGGAAGCGCCCGAAGGCGTCATGGGGCTGGAACGCCCCCTCCATTCCGAGCGTCGCGAGGCGCGCCTGGACATCGGGCATGGCGAGGGTGCGCCGGGCGGCGTCCTGCACGCGCTCCACGATGGCGGGCGGCGTTCCCGCGGGCGCCCAGAGGCCGATCCACTCCACAAGCTCGAAGCCGGGCAGCGCAGTCTCGGCGACGGTCGGCACGTCGGGCAGCGCCGCCATGCGGGTGGCGCTCGACACGGCAAGGGCCCTGAGCCGCCCTGCCTGGACCAGCCCCACGGCCGAGGGCGCGGTCGCGAAGTTGAAATGCGTGTCCCCGGCGAGAACCGCCTGCGCCCCCTGGCTGCCGCCCCGATACGGGGCATGGACGCCCGCGATTCCCGCGCGCTGCACGAAGAGGAAACCCGACAGGTGCGAGGCCGTGCCGACCCCCGCGCTGGCCCAGGAGATTCGGCCGCCCTGCTCCTTCGCCCACTCGATGTAGCTTCGGAGGTCGGGGGCGCGCTCGCTGGCCGGCACGATCATGATGAGCGGCATAACGGAGAGCCGGGCGACGGGGGTGAAGTCCCGCTCGTAGCTGAAGGGCAGGTTGCGGAGCAGGAAGTGGTTCAGCGCGTGGGCCGAGGGGTCGGCCAGCAGCGTGTAGCCATCGGGCCTGGCCTGCGCGACGACGGCCGCGCCGATGCTGCCGGCGCCGCCGGTACGGTTCTCGATCACGAAGGGCTGGCCAAGGATCTCTCCCATCGGGCCGACCAGCACGCGCAGCGTCGCATCCGTGCCTCCGCCCGGCGCATAGGGAATCACGAGGCGGATCGGCCGGTCCGGGAAGGACTGAGCCAGCGCCGGGGCGGCGAGCGGCAGGGCACCGCATGCGGCGAGAAAAATCCGTCTTGTCGCGGTCATCGTCCTTTTCCTCCCTTGAGTCTTTTTCCGTCCCGTCAGGGCAGGCCGTTCCTTCCGTGCCGCCAGAAGGCGGGACGTTCCGACAGCCGCTCGAAATAATCAGCCACATGCGGAAGCTCGGGCTTCTCGAATCCCTGAACCGCGAACCAGCGATTCACCACGAGGCCGAGCGGGATGTCCGCCAGGGTGAAATCCTGCCCGCAGGCATAGGCACGCCCGTCGGAAAGCTCCGCGTCGAGCAGGCGCATGCTGTGGGTGAAATCCTGGCGCCCCTGCGCGACGAACCAGGGATTGTTCCAGGGCGCCTCCCCAAGCTGCCCTCCCAGGAAGGCGCCGCGCATGGCGTGGGTGAGGTCATAGGCGACCCAATCCATCCACTGCTCCACCCGCACACGCCTCCCCGGCGGCGAGGGATACAGCGTCTCCGCCCCATGCTTCAGGCAGAGATAGCGGAGGATCGCGTTGGACTCGCGCAGGACGAGGTCGCCGTCGATCACCACCGGGATCTGCGCGACGGGGTTGAGCCGAAGAAATTCCGGCGTCGAGGTCGAGGTGAAGCCGCGTCCCCAATCCTCCCGCGCGAAGGGCAGCGCGATCTCGTCGCAGAGCCAGAGGACCTTGCGGACGTTGAAGGAATTCGCGCGGCCCAGGATGCGCAGCGTCTCACCGGCCATGGAATTTTGCCTCCCGCTTCTCCGCGAAAGCCTGCTCCGCCTCGCGGTGGTCAGCAGTGAACCACAGGCGGGCGAAAACCTCGGCTGCCACTTGGCGCGCTTCCGGACGCGTCTCTCTCAGCGCACGCATCGCTTCCTTCACGCCCCGGATGGCGAGCGGCGCCGCGCGCTCCAGCGCCGCCGCGAGCTCCCGCGCCGCCGGGAGGGCGACAGGCGCCGCCATCTCCACGATCCCCGCCCCGCGCGCCTCCTCGGCCTCCAGCCTCTTGCCGGAGAGGAGGAGGGCCATTGCCCTACCGGGACCGATCAGGCGCGTCAGCCGCTCCAGCCCATCCCATCCGGGGATGATGCCCAGCCGCAGCTGCGGAAAGCCGATCCGCGCCCCCTCCCCGGCCACGCGCACATCGCAGGCCATTGCCAGCTCGGCGCCGCCGCCGATGGCGAAGCCGTCAATCGCGGCGATGACGGGCAATGGGTGCGCCTCGATCGCGTCCAGCAAAGCACGCGCGGAGCCGAACACCGTCTCCAGCGCCTCACGGTCCTCCAGCGCACGATAAGCCTTCAGGTCTCCGCCGGCGCAGAAGAAGCGGCCCGTGCCGGTCAGGATGACCGAGCGCAGCGTCGTATCCTCCGCCGCTGCGTCCAGCCGTGTGCGCAGCGCGGCGATGGTCGCCGCGTCGAGGGCGTTGCCAGCCTCGGGCCGGTCAATCGCGAGGATCAGCGTGCCGCCTTCGCGTTCCTCTCGGACTGGCCCCTCAGTCACGTTCCACCGCGTGGATCAGGACGCCGCCCATGGCGTCAGGATGGCAGAAGCCGATGCGGGCGCGGCGCGATCCCGGCCGTCCCTTGTGGTCGATCAGCGGCACGCCGGCCGCGCGAAGATGGGCCAGGGTGCGGTCGATGTCCCTCGCCTTGAAGGCGATGTGGTGCAGCCCCGCCCCGCGCGACGCGACGAAGCGCGCGATGGCCCCCTGGTCCTGGCGCGTGTTGCCGGCGCTGCCATGGGCCACCTGACCGGCTTGGTTCGGGTCAAAATTCTGCAGGAACTCCAGCTCGCAATCGCCTGCGGTGAGGAAGGCCACGCGAAGCCCACCGACTGGGACCGGCGGGCGGGTGTGATAGACGACGCCGTATCGGTCGGAGGTGAAGCTTTCCACCGCGATCTGCACCTCCATGTCGGTCTGCTGGCTCTCGACCCGGCAGCCGAGCTTTCCGCTGAAGGTGGCGATGGCCGCCTGGTTGTCCGCGCTGGCGATGCCGATGTGGTCGATCCGCTCCACATGGTCCGAACACCCGACACCGAAGCCGAGCGCCGGGGAAAGGCGGATCCGCACGCCGGCGGACTGCATCGGCTCCAGCGCGACGGCGCCACCGGGTGCGTCGGAGATACGGAACCCGGCTTCGGAGAGCCGTGCACCCGCCGTGCCCGGGTCCTCGGCGGCAAAGGCGATGTGGTGGACGCCGGGCTTCGCGCCTTCGCCCAGGAACGCATCCTCCGGGGCGAAGAGCGCAAGCGCCGTCTCGCCAATGGCGAAGACCGGGGCGCTGCTCGATCCGAAGCGCAGATCCTGCCGCGGGAGGCCGAGCAGATCACCCAGCACACGCGCGGCGCCTGCGACGTCCCTGGTAGCAAGAGCCACATAGGCGAGGGAGCGAGAGGTCATGCGGTTCTTTTCTTTCTGGCGTTGGTCGGCTCAAGCGGCTTGACCTGCTGCTCGCCGGGAAGCGGAAGCTGATCGACAAGGCTGTCGAGATGCGCGGTCGCGAGGGAGGAGGCGCGGGCCACATCGCCCGCTGCAATGGCGGCCACGATGGCGTCATGCTCGGCGATGGATGTCCCCGGCAGGTCGGGAAGGCGCGCCATCGCCGCCTGGTAGCGGCGGAGCCGGGTCCGGATCTGGGAATACATCCCGGCCAGGAGTTCGTTGCCGCCCGCCGCCACCAGCGCCTCGTGGAACGCGGCGGCGAGGCGCCGGTAGCCAGAGACGTCGCGATTGCCGACCGCCTCCCGCATCTGGTCCACGAGTGCCGCAAGCGGTTCCGCCGATGCGGGGTTGCGCGCCGCGGCACCAGCCGCGAAGGCCTCGATCGCCGAGCGGACGCCGAAGAGTTCGCGCAGCTCCGTCGCAGAAAGGGGACGCACCGCCGCCCCCTTGTGCAGGGACAGCTCGATCAGCCCCTCCTGCGCCAGGATGCGGAAGGCCTCGCGCAACGGCACGCGGCTGACGCCGCAGCGTGAAGCAAGTTCGCTTTCCACCAGCCGGGAACCGGGCGCGATCCGCTCCTCGAGGATCTCCTCGCGCAGCCACAAAGCCAGCCGCTCGGGCAGGCTGTCCGGCCGCGCAAAGGGCTTGCGCGCCACTGAAACGGACATTTCCTCGCGATCCGATGATTGTTATACAA
Source organism: Sabulicella rubraurantiaca (assembly GCF_017355885.1). Classification (GTDB taxonomy): domain Bacteria; phylum Pseudomonadota; class Alphaproteobacteria; order Acetobacterales; family Acetobacteraceae; genus Roseococcus; species Roseococcus rubraurantiacus. Next base: position 279,507 of record NZ_JAFEUU010000005.1, on the reverse strand, counting down.
TTAGTCGAACTTCGCGGCGGCGAGTCAAGCGCCGGTTCTGCAGTGACGCACCCCTGGGTTGGACGCCGCACCGGTTTCCTTCACGGTGCGGAGGCCACTCCAAGGACCCCGGCCATGCACCGCCGCGCGCTGCTTTCCGCCCTGCCTCTGCTCGCCGGCTCCGGCGCCTCGGCGCAGGACGCCACCTCCTGGCCTAGCCGGCCGCTGCGGATCATCGTGCCCTTCGGCGCCGGCAGCACCACGGATCTGTTGGGCCGACTGGTGGCACAGCGCCTGGGAGACGCGCTCGGTCAGACAGTGGTGGTGGAGAACCGCCCCGGGGCCGGCGGCAATATCGGTACGGAGGCCGCGGCACGGGCACCCGCGGACGGCTATACGCTGCTGATGGGCGCCGCCAGCACCAACGCCATCAACCCAAGCCTCTACCGCTCGCTGCGCTTCGACCCGATCCGCGACTTCGCACCCGTCGCGCTGGTCGGGTCGGTCACCAACGTGCTGGTGGTGCCGCCCAGCCTTCCCGTCACCAGCGTCGCGGAGCTGATCGCCCTTGCGCGCACCCGCCCGCTTTCCTTCGCTTCGGGCGGGGCGGGAGGAAGCATCCACCTTTCGGGCGAGCTGTTCAGGAGCCTGGCCGGGCTGGACATGGTCCACGTGCCTTACAACGGCGGCGCCGCCGCGCTGCCAGACCTGCTGTCGGGACGCGTGGACCTGATGTTCGACGGGCTTCCCACCAGCCTTCCCCATATCCGCGCCGGGCGGCTGCGGGCCCTCGCCGTCACTTCCGCGGAGCGCAGCCCTGTGCTTCCGGAGATACCCACAGTCGCCGAAGCCGCCTTGCCGGGCTACGAGGCCGAGGGCTGGTTCGCCCTCTTCGCGCCGGCGGCAACCCCTGCCCCCATCCTTGACCGGCTGAACCGCGAGTTGGCCCGGCTGCTGGCCGACCCATCCGTCATCGCCCAGTTGTCGGCGCAGGGGGCCCGCGCCGGCGACAAGGTGGGCCAGGAATTCGGCCGCTTCGTGCTGGCGGAGCGCGACAAGTGGGGCACGGTGATCCGTGCCGCCGGCATCACCCTCGACTGAGGCAACACCCATGCCAGACACCATCCCTACCGATCCCTGCTTTCTCGGCATCGCCCAGGCAGCGCGGCTCATCGCGACGAAGCGGCTTTCCCCGGTCGAACTCACCCGCGCCCTGATCGCGCGCGCGGAGGCGCTGGACGGGCAGATCTGCAGCTACCTGCGGCCCAACTTCGACAGCGCGCTCGAAGAAGCACAGGCAGCGGAGAGCGACATCGCCTCGAACGGGCCGCGCGGCCCGCTGCATGGCGTGCCCTTCGGTCTCAAGGACATCTTCGACGTGGCGGGGTTGCCGACCACTGGCCAGTCGCGCGTCTATGCCAGCCAGGTGGCGCGGGAGGACAGCGAGGTGACGCGTCGCCTGCGCGAGGCAGGGGCGGTCTTGCTCGGCAAGCTCACGACGCATGAATGCGCGCATGGCGGCCCCTCCTTCGACCTCTTCGCGCCGCCTGCGCGCAATCCCTGGGACACTGCGCGCTTCACCGGGGGTTCCTCCTCTGGCTCCGGCGCGGCGGTCGCGGCGGGGCTGATGCCGCTCGCCCTCGGCTCCGACACGGGCGGCTCCATCCGCAACCCGGCGGCGCTGTGCGGCCTCGTCGGTCTCAAGCCCACCTATGGCCTGATCAGCCGCCGGGGCGTCATGCCCAATGCCTTTGGCTGGGACCATGTCGGCCCTATGACCTGGACGGTGGAGGATTGCGCCCTGGCGTTGCAGGTCCTGGCCGGGCACGACCCGGGGGACCCCGCCAGCGCCCGGGTCGAAGTTCCGGACTACCGGGTGGCGTTGACCGGCGATCTGCGCGGCCTCCGCATCGGCGTGCTGCGCCATTTCTTCGAGGAGGACCTTCCCGCCTCTCCCGCCGTGTCGGCGGCGCTGGAGCAGGCCTTCGCAGTGCTGCGCTCCCTGGGCGCCGAGTTGCGGGACGTACGCATCCGCCCCTCGCGCGACTATTCCGAATGCAAGATCATCGCGGCGGAGAGCGAGATCTTCGCCGTGCACGAGCATGCGTTGCGGCAGCAGCCAGACGCGTTCGGCGAGGATTTCCTCACGCGCATCCTGCCGGCCGTGACGATCCGCGGCGCGGACTACGTGCAGGCCAACCGCCTGCGCACCATCATGACCCGCGAGATCGAGGCGCTGCACCGCGAGGTGGACGTGCTCGTCACCGCGGCGCCCGGGCCGGCGCCGCTGCTTTCCGCATGGCGTCCGGCGAATTTCTGGCGCGGCCATGGCTCGCACGTACCGGTCTTCAACGTTACGGGCGCGCCGGCGCTGGTGCAGTGCATCGGCTTCGCGGACGGGCTGCCACTCTCTTTCCAGGTCGCGGGCCGGCCCTTCGAGGAGGCGACGGTGCTGCGCGTCGCCCATGCCTACGAGAAGGCGACAGGCGGGCGCGAAATCCGCCCATCCTTCGACCCGCTCGCTTCCGTGCCACCCTTGCCGCCCGTGCCGGAGCCGGAAGCCTCCACCCTGTCCTCCGCCGAGCAGGGCGAATTGCGCGATCTGCTCAAGCGCGCCGGGATCAGCCCCGGGGAGCGCGCCTTCCGGCACCTCTGCTCGGTGGTGCCGCATGTGCGGGAGGCGCTGGCCCGGCTGCACCGGCCAACCGCCTTCGCCGATGAGCCCGCCGCAGTGTTCCGGGCGTAGGATCGGTTCGGCTTGACCGCGCATCCCCGCACATGCGAGGCGAGCCAGCCGGTGTTCCGGGAATGGCGTTCGGATAAGCGCCGCTGAAGGAGGATGAGATGTCCATGAAGCGTCGCACTCTGCTGGCCGGGACTCCGTTTCTGGCACCATCCATCATCGGATCTGCGCGGGCCCAGGAGGCCTGGCCATCGCGCCCGGTCACCATCGTCGTGCCGTTCACCCCCGGCGGGTCGTCCGACATCATCGCCCGTGCCATGGCGCAGAACATGCAGCAGGCTCTCGGACGGCCGGTGGTGGTGGAGAACCGCCCCGGTGCGGGCGGAGAGATCGGCGCGCGCACCGTCATCCGCTCGGCGCCCGACGGCCACACGCTGATGCACGCGCCGATCAGCACCTGGGCGATCAACGTGCCGCTCCGCCCGCGCCTCGGCTACGACCCGGTGACGCAGCTCACCCGGATCATGCAGACGGTGCGCACGCCCAACGTGCTGGTGGTGAACCCGCAGCGCATCCAGGCCAATGACCTCGCCGGCGTGGTGGAGTGGGCGAAGCGGACGAGGGATGCCGCCTATTCCAGCAGCGGCAACGGCTCCTCCGACCACCTGACGGCCGAGATGTTCAAGCAGGCGACGGGGGCGGAGATCACGCACGTGCCGTTCAACGGGGGATCGCCAGCGACGACGGCGCTGCTCTCCGGCGACGTGCAGCTCTCCTTCCAGAATCTCGGCTCGATCACGCCGCAGATCGCAGCGGGCCGCGTCAAGCCAATCCTCGTCACCTCCGAGCAGCGCAGCTCGCTGCTTCCCAACGTGCCGACCGCCGCCGAGGCAGGCCTGCGCGACTTCGTCGTCTATTCCTGGCAGGGCCTGGGCGGTCCCGCAGGGATCGAGGGTCCGCTGCTTCAGCGCATCCACGCCGCAGCCGCCGCCGCGCTGCGCCAGAGCGAAACGGCCGCGCGCTTCGCCGAGCAGGGTTTCGAGGTGGTGGCAAGCTCGCCCGAGGAGTTCGCGTCCTTCCAGGAAGGCGAGATCGCCCGCTGGCGTCGCGTGATCCAGGCCGGCGGCATCACCGCAGACTGAACTGCCGCTAAGGAATCACGACGTCAGCGTGGCGTGAAGTCGGTATCCGGCTGGATCTGACGGCAATACGCCGCCACAAGCCGGCTGCAATTCCCCACGTCCGAAAGGCTCAGGACCTCGCTGGGCGTGTGCATGTAGCGCAGCGGAATTCCGACCAAGCCTGTTGCCATCCCGTGGCCGCTGATCTGCATCGCCTTCGCATCCGTCGGCGTGGTCCCAGGCGCGACGCGCACCTGGAACGGGAGGCCAGCCTCGATCGCGGCCTTTCGGAGCAGCCTGAACACGACCGGGTTGGTGTTGGCGCCGCGCGAGATGCTGGGCCCCTTGCCCATATCGAGCTTGCCGAACTGGGTCTGGCTCAGGCCGGGCAGGTCGATGGCATGCTCCATGTCGACCGCGATGCCCGTCCTTGCGCCAAGCGCCGCCGCAGCGGTCCAGGCGCCACGCGAGCCGATCTCCTCCTGCACCGTGCCGACCGCGAAGACACCGACATCCTCATGAAGCCCGCCCTCCTCCTTGAGGTGGCGCAGCGCCTCGGCCACGATGAACAGGCCTGCCTTGTTGTCGAAGCCTCTTGCCGCCGCCCGGTCTCCCAGCAGCGGCCGAAACTCGTATTGATAGGTGGCCAGGTCGCCGACCTCGACCACCTCCTCCGCCTCGTCTCGTGACGCGGCGCCGATGTCGATCCACAACTCCCCGAGCTTCGGCTTGCTTCCGGCCTCCTCCGGGCCAAGGAGGTGCGGTGCCTTGCGTCCAATGACGCCGGTGATCCGCTCACGCCCATACACCCAGACCAATTGGCCGACGGGCACCGCACTGTCATGGCCTCCGATGGCGTTGAAATAGAGCAGTCCATCATCCGCGATGTGGTGGATGATGAAGCCGATCTCGTCCATGTGGCCGGCAAGCATGATCTTCGCGGAGGCAGTGGGGTTCAGGGCCGCGGTGACGTTTCCATGGAGATCGGTCCGCACCTCATCCGCAAAGGGTCCGACATAGTCCCTGTATAGCTGGGCCACCTGCTCCTCGCTTCCACTCGGCGAAGCGGCGGCGATGATTCGCTTCAGGAAACTCAGGGACTCGTAGCGCATGAAGCGTGCCTTCCGGGTTATGGTTCGCGCTGCTTGGGTGGTGACGCAGGTGATCGCCCCAGATCGGCACCCTGTAAGGCTCGGTGCCTTCCTGCACCCGAGCGGAGCACTGGCGGCTTCTTGCCGATGGGGAACAAGGGGAGTCGGGCCGTCACCGCGTCAAAACGCGGCAAGGCGAAACTTGTTCGCTCACGCAATCAAGCTCTTTACCCAGTCACCGGCTCCACACTCGCCCTGCGTGAGGCCTATGTCGCGACGCTGCCGTCTGCCTCGTCGATCGTCTGGCCCAGCGCGTTATCAGCGATGAGCGGCGTCTGGAAATACTGCACCGTGGGCTCGCTGCCATAGGTGCGGCGCACCCTATCGAGCCAAGCGGCGTCGCGTGCCTGCCGCGCCGCTTCCATGCTGCGCCACAGATAGACGCCGCCGGCGCGGCGGGTCCCCGGGTCGAAAAGGTAGTTCTTGCGGATCAGCTCAGGATTGGCGCGCCAGCTCGGCGCGCTGCGGCGGAAATTCGCCACGACCTCCTCCCGCGTCATCCCGTCAGGCACTCCAAACGTGACGATTTCCGTGATCATGGGCAATTCCTCCCTCCTTCTCGCTTATCAGGACGATGGAACGGAAATCTCCCTCACCCTGCGGCGCGACGCTGCGCCGGCCGCCAACGCCGCCACAGCCAGCACGAGCGGCCCGAACGACACCCAGAGCACCGTGTCCCAGCCATAGGCGGTCAGCACCCCGCCAGACGCGAAGGAACCCACCGCCATCACCCCGAAGACGATGAAGTCGTTGAGCGACTGCACGCGCGTGCGCTCCTCCGGCCGGTGGCATTCCAGGACCATCGCGGAGGCGCCGACGAAGCCGAAATTCCAGCCTAGGCCGAGCATGGTCAGGCTCCACCAGAAATGCGCGACCTCCTGGCCGAGAAGTCCGGCCACCGCGGCCGCGCCCGTCAGCACCAGCCCGGCCGCCATGACCCGCGGCGCGCCGAAGCGCGTGATCAGCCGCCCAGTGAAGAAGCTCGGCGCATACATGGCGATGACATGCCATTGCAGGCCGAGATTGGCGGCCTCCTGCGACAAGCCGCAGAGCCTCATCGCCAGCGGCGCGGCGGTCATCAGGAAGTTCATCAGGAGGTAGGAGACGACGCCGCAGGTCACGGCGACGACGAAGCGCGGCTGGCGCGCAATGACAGAGAGCGGCCGCCCGCCCGCCACCTCGGCGGCCGTTGGCCTGGGAAGGCGGATCCCCGCCAGGATGAGGGCGCAGAGCGCCGCCACCCCCGCCTGCGCCAGGAAGGTCGCGGCAAAGAGGTAGGGCGGCCACAGATCCATCGTGTAGGTGACGATCTGCGGGCCGATCACCCCGGCGAAGATCCCTCCCGCCATGACCAGCGACAGCGCGCGCGGACGGCGCTCCGGCGCCACGCCATCGGCCGCCGCGAAGCGGAAGGACAGCACCACCGCCGCATAGGCGCCGCCAAAGAAGGTCGCCAGGCAGAACAGCAAGAAGGACCCCAGCACGACCGCGAGCGCCGCAAGCAGCCCGACCAGCACGCCGCAACCGGTCCCGGCCAGGAAGGCCGCCCGGCGCCCATGCCGCCGCGCGATCGCGCCGGCCGGCAGCGTGCAAGCCGCCATGCCAACCACGAAGATGGAGATGGGCAGGGTCGCCAGCGCCTTGTCGGGCGCAAGGGTGTTCCCAACGATCGCACCCGTCGCATAGACGATCGTCGCATTCGCACCGGCCAGTGCCTGCGCAATGGCGAGGCGCGCGACATTGCCCACCTCATGCGGGGACGCAGCCTCGGCAGTAGACATCTTCGTGTTTTCCTTCAGGCGGTCAGCAGGCCGAGCCAACGCGTGTCCCGCGGCGACGGGCGGCGGTGCAGTCGGCGATCGAGCAACGCGCGGGCCTTCGCGGCCTCGCCGCCGCGCAGCTCGGCGAGAAGGAGCATGTCCTCCAGCATCTCGCGCTGGGCGCCGCTGCCGCCGATGCGCGCGACCTCGGCCGCGACCGGCTCCAGGATGCGCGCGCAACCCGCGTAATCCCCTTCGGCGAAGGCCAGCGCCGCGCGGCAAATCGCCGGCACCACCGGCCCCGCGGCGTAGCTCCCCGCCTCGACAAGGCGCGTCACCGCGTCGGTGCGGCGCCCAACCGCCTCGCGATCCCCCATGGCAGCCTCGAGGATGGCCATGTGGGTATCGGCGAAGGCGAGGCCGGGCTGACCGAAGGCCGGCTTCGCATAGGAAGCCGCCTCCTGCCACAGACCCTCGGGAACCACATGGCCATAGGCCTGAAGCCGCCACAGGAACGACGCCGTGTCCGTCACCACGTTGATCGGCAGCCCGGCCGAGACCGCGGGCCGCACATACTGTCCGTAGATGCCGAGCGCCCGCTCCGTGTCGCCGCGCTCCAGCGCGCCTAGCGTCGCGTGCCAGGCGATGTGGCCGTGCAGCGTGCCACTGCGGTCATAGCCGGGCAGCCAGGCTTCGATCAGCCTCTCGGCTTCCTCGCCCGCCCCGGCCTCGTGCATCGCGTGGGAGAGCGCATGGGCGGCGTTGGCGTTCTCCCGCCGCAGGTTGAAGCCGCGCTCGACCAGGGCACGGCCGCGCTCGGCCGCGCCGTTCTCGGCATGGGACCAGCCACGATAGGTGAGGAACCACCAGTCATCCGCCGCGTAATGCGATGCGTGACGCTCGCAGAAATCCACGCGCGCCTGGTCGTGGTCCACCATGCCGGAAAAGGCGAAAAGCCCGAAGGCGCCGAGCGGCAGTGACAGGATCAGCGCGTCGAGCGGCCACGCATCGGCGTGCGCGAGCGAGCGCTCCAGCGCCAGCCTCGACTGGCCGTTGATGGCAAGCGACAGCACCTCCACATGGCTGCGCTCCCGCTCCGTCCCGTTCCGCCGGACGAGTTCCGTCGCCTTCGCAATGCTCGCACGCGCTTCGGCCGGTTCGGCGCGGATGGCGTGGAGGCGGGCGCGCGCGGCATGGGCGAGGGCGAAGTCGGGATCGGTGGCGAACGCCTCCTCCAGCGCCTCGGCCGCGCCTGGCCAGGCGGACAGGAGAAGATCCACGCCCTCCCGATAGCGCTCGGCGGCGCGGTCCGATGTCGTCGAGAGCGGCAAGCCGCGGCGGTCGAGGCGAGCCATGGCATTTCCCTCATTCCTGGGACTGGCTTCTCTATAAGCCACGGCCCCGTGGCCGTCTTTCGACGGACCGCCAATTCATGTAGAATAGACGCCAAAGCGGAACCACACAGTGCGCTGGGAAACCCTTGCCGCGCCGCCCGGGGCCAAGCCGCCCCGTCCCATGACGGTCCGGGCGCAGTCCATCCCGGCGCGGCATTATTTCCCTGAGCATGCTCATGCTTGGCACCAGGTCGTCTACGCGATCTCCGGCGTGCTGACGGTGGCGGTCGAGGGGCAGTCCTTCGCGATCTCGACAGAGCAGGCGGTCTGGCTGCCGACCGGCCTGCGTCACCGGGTCGGGTCCCTGCTAGGTGCGGAGTTCCGCAGCCTGTGGATCGCGGAGGAGGCTGGCGAGGGCCTGCCTGCGAGTCCGACGGTGTTCGGCGTCTCCCCCCTGCTGCAGGCGCTGATCATCGAGGCCGCAGAGATCGAAGGCCAGGGCGAGGATGACGGCTATATGGGGCGTGTCACGGCACTCATCCTTGACCAGTTGCGGCGTGCGCAGCCCCTGCCCGGTGCCCTCCCCTGGCCGCGCGACGCTTCCCTGGTCACGCTGTGCCAAGCGCTCTACGCCAACCCGGCGGACGAGCGCGGGCCGGAGGCATGGGGGCGTGAACTCGGCATGTCGGAGCGGACGCTGGCGCGGCGCTTCGAGGCGGAGCTGGGCATGAGCCTGCGCTCCTGGCGGCGGCGCCTGCGGCTTTTCAAGGCGATCGAGCTACTGGGCGGCGGCCTGGGCGTGACGCAGACGGCAATGGCACTCGGTTATGGCTCGGCCTCGGCCTTCGTCTACGCGTTCCGCACCGAGATGGGCTGCAGCCCGCAGGCCTATATGCGGGGCGCGATGGCCGAGCGGCGGGCCGGCGCGGCCCGGAATGCTTCGCTACTCGAATGACACCCAGGGCCGGGACGGCGGGGCCAGGAGGTCCCTCCGTGCCGCCTCCACCGCCGCGTCCAGCGCCGCCAGGAACCGGGACCGGTCCTCGCGGGTCAGCGGCGAAGGACCGCCCGCCATCAGGCCGGCATCGCGCCGGCTCTGCGCGATCTCCCGCCCGGCAAGCGCCCCGCCGATATTGTCCGTGGTCCAGGGCCGGCCGCGCGGGGAGAGCGCCCGCGCGCTTCGCTCCAGGCATCGCGCGGCCAGCGGGATATCGGCCGTGATGCAGACATCGCCTCGGGCGATGTGCTCGACGATCCAGTCATCCGCGGCATCCGCGCCCTCCGCGACCAGCACATCGCGCACATTCGGCAGGCCGGAGGGGCGGGCGGCACGGGCTCCGTTGCTCACCACCACCACGGGCAGGTCGCGGCGCGTGGCCACGCGAAACACCTCCTCTCGCACCGGGCAGGCGTCTCCATCCACGTAGAGTGTCGTCATGGTCCGGACCATGCGCGGCCGGCAGCGCCGCCGCAAGCATGGTCCCCTCGCCAAGACATGCCTCTGGTCACGAGGCATCTCACCGTCGTATGGGTTCGCTGAACGGGGACCCCAACACGTGCGACGCTCCTTCAGCCTGCGGCTCCACCTGATGGGTCTCGTCGCAGCGGTGCTCGTGCCGTCGCTGATCGCCGGCGGCACCGCCGCTTGGCGCCTCGCCTCCTCCTACCGCGAAGCCTTCGAGGAGCGCCTGCAGGACACCGCCAGCGCCCTCGCGCTCTTCGTGGAAAGCGAGATCGAAACCTACCGCACCATCGCAAACTCCCTCGCCCTTTCGCCCATGGTCGAGGGCGAGGATCTTTCCGCCTTCCGGGAATGGGCCCGCAGCCTCACGGCACCGCTCGGCAGCTGGGTCGTCGTGCACGAGATGCAGCCCACGATCCGGCGCCTGCTGAACACCGCCACCGCCGATGATGCGGTGCTGGCGACCGGCCCGGGGCCGCTGACCTTCCGCGCCTTGGGCCAGGCGCTCGAGACGCGGCGGGTGGCCGTCTCCGACTTCATTATCGGCGGCGTGACGGGCCGGCCGATCGTCGTGGTCGCCGCACCCGTCATCCGCAACGGAGAGGTCACACGCATCGTCAGCGTGGCGGTCGACTTGGTGCGGCTCTCGGAAAGGCTGCACGCCCGCGCACCGGGCGGGGAAACCTTCGCCTCCGTCGCCGATAGCGGCGGAAGGATCGTCGCGCGGTCGCGCAATTACGAACAGCTTCTGGGGGTCCTCCCGCCCAGCCGCGCGGTGCCGGAGACGGCACGCAGCCAGCGTGTCTTCGAGGCGGCGGCCAGCGACGGTGGACGCGCAATCTTCTCGGGCCAGCACATCGCGAATTTGCCCGGCTGGACCATCGTCGTCGCCGAGCCGCATGCCGGCTACCGCGCCAGCTGGCTCACTCCCCTTCTCACGCTGATTGCGGGTGGTCTGGCGGCGGTCCTGCTCGGCGTGGCGGCGGCAGCCTGGGTCGCGAACCGCATCACGCGCCCGGTCCAGGCGATGATGCGACACGCCGACGCCGTGGCGGACCGGCCAGACCGCGAAGAGCGACCCTCTCCGCCCGCCATCATCACCGGCGTGCTGGAATTCGAACGTCTCCAACACGCCACCGAGCGCGCGGAGATGGCGCTGGAGGCACGCGCGCTGGAATATCAGGCCATCTTCGACACGGCGGCCGCGGGCGTTGCCGAGGTTGATGCCGCGACGCTGCGATACGTGAGGGTCAATCGCCGCTTCTGCGAGATCGTCGGGCGCGAGGAGGCGGAGCTGGTCGGCCATCTCGTCCCCGACGATCTCGTGCATCCCGAGGATCGGGGACGGACACCGGCGACGCTCGCCCGCCGGAAGCGCCGCGCGATCCAGGTCGAAGGCCGCGTGATGCGGCCAGATCGCAAGCTGACCTGGGTCCGGGCCAGCGCCTCCGTGATCCTCGAACGCGGAACCGGGCGGCCGCTGCGCATCCTGACCATCCTGCAGGACATCACTGAGCGTCGGCAGGCCGAAGAGGCCCGCGCCCTGCTCGCGGGGGAGGTTGATCACCGCGCCAAGAATGCGCTGGCCGTCGTGCTGGCCGCGGTCCGCCTAACCCCCAAGACAGAGGTGGAAGCCTATGCCCGGGCCATCGAGGGACGCGTGGCTGCGCTTGCCCGCACGCATGCCCTTCTGGCCGACGCGCGCTGGACCGGCGCCGACCTCCAGGCCCTCGTGGAGGGGGAGCTTGCACCCTTCCTGGCTCCGTCGGGCGGGCCGCAGCCTCGCGCGCGCCTATCAGGGCCTCCGCTCGTCGTGGCGGCGGAGGCAGCCCAGACCATCTCGCTCCTGCTGCATGAGCTGGCGACCAACGCGACGAAGTATGGCGCCCTCTCGGTTCCAGGCGGCACGGTCGAGGTCAGCTGGGAGCGGGATGACGCGGCGGGGCTGCTGTGCCTGCGCTGGACCGAGCGGAACGGGCCGCCGGCTGAGGCACCCAAGCGGCAGGGCTTCGGCACCCGCGTCATCAACCGGCTGGTGGAAGCGCAGCGCGATGGGTCGGTGGAGCGGCATTGGGCGGCCGATGGCTTCTCCTGTGTCGTGACCATGGGGTTCGGCAGCGCCCCTGGGAAGCCTGGGACCCCGCGCCCACCGCAAGGCTCAGAGGGGCAGAAGGCGCCCGCCGACGCTGAGTAGCCTCCACGCGCCTAAGCAGGGGAGACGCCGCGTGGCCTCGCCTAGGCCACCCCCCTGCCCTCGCCCTCCCAATGCCGCGCGCGCAGCGCCTTCTTGTCCAGCTTGCCCAGCGGCGTCAGCGGCAGGGATTCCGCGAACTCCACCTGTTTGGGCGCGTGCAGCCTGCCCTTGCGGGCGCGCACCAGCTCCACGAGTTCGGTCGCCGTCGCGCGCTGGCCGTCGCGCAGCACCACCACGGCTTTCACCGCCTCGCCCCATTGCGGGTCGGGCACGCCGATCACCGCCGCCATGGCGACGGCTGGATGGGTGGCCAGCACGTCCTCCACCTCGCGCGGATAGACGTTGAAGCCGCCACTCACCACCATGTCCTTCTTGCGGTCCACGATGGTGAGGCGCCCCACCTCGTCTCGCGTGGCGATGTCACCTGTATGCAGCCAGCCGCCGGCGAAGGCATCCGCCGTCTGCTCGGGCTGTCGCCAATAGCCCTGCATCACGCAGGGCGAGCGGACGCAGATCTCGCCCGCCGCACCGACCGGCACTTCGTTGCCGTCGCCATCCAGCAGCGCCACCTCGCTCGCCGCGGCCGGGAAGCCGCAGGCGGCCAGCAGCTCGGGCCGCGCCGGGTCATGGTCCTCGCGCGGCAGGCTCGCGATCGGATAGCACTCGCTCTGCCCGTAAAGCTGGGAGAAGACCGGACCGATGCGCTCCAGCCCCTCGGCGAGGCGCGTGGGTGCCATGGGCGATGCGCCATAGAGCAGCAGGTCGAGTGACGAAAGGTCGAACTCGCCCAGGCGCGGATGGTCGAGCAGCCGGTAGATCATGCTCGGCACCATCAGCGTCGTGGTGATGCGTGCGGCTTCGATGGCGCGCAGCAACTCCTCCGGCTCGAAGCGGCCCAGCAGGTGGACGCTGCCACCGCGCAGCAACACAGGCACGACATTGGTCCCCGCGACGTGGGAGATGGGCGCGACGGCGAGGAAGCGCGGCCGTGCCGCCCACTCGAACTCCGCCATCACCGTCACCGCCATCTGCGCCAACCCACCCGAGGCGCGCATCACCCCCTTGGGCCGCCCGGTCGTTCCGCCGGTGTAGTTCAACGCCGCAAGGTCCTCGGGCTTCGACACGTCCCGCGCCGTTCGCGAACCCGCCTCCTCCGCGGCGCGGATCAGGTCCAACCCCGCCTCATGCGCACCGACGGTGAGCAGATTCAGCCCAGGCAGGGAGGCCGCGAGCTCCGCCCCGCGCGCGCCATAGGAAGCCGCGTCCACGACGAGGTGCTTCGCTCCGCTATCCTCGATCTGGAAGCGATGCGCCTCCGCCGCACCGAGCGGATGCAGCCAGGTCGTCGCGGCTCCCAGCGCCTGCGCGGCAACGCCGACGCACCAGGCCTCCCAGCGATTGGGCGAAAGCAGCGCGATACGGTCCCCCGCGCCCAGCCCCTGCGCTGCCAGCACCGTCTGGACGCGCCCGATGAAATCGGACGCCGCGCCTCCGCTCACTTCTGCGCCACCCTCGACGAAGCAGGCACGGTCCGGCCGCCGCCGCAGCGCGCGCAGAGCCAGCGAGGGAAAGGTCGGGCCCGTGTTCATGCCGCCAGCGCTCCCCGTGCCGCCTCGTACTCGCGCTGCGTCTCCGCCACCATCTCTGCCACGCTCGGGATTGCGCGGACGCCGGAGACGGAGTGACCCGCGCTCCACACATCCTTCCAGCGGCGGATGCCCCTGCTGCCGCCGCTGCCATAGAGCGCGCCCGCGCGCTCCTCCGTCATGTCGGCCGGCAGTTGCGCGGGGTCGAGCCCGGCGGCGCGAATGGAGGGGATCAGCGTGTTCGTCTCTAGCCCGGTGAAGGCCTTGGAGAGCAGGATGTCGTCCAGGGTGCTCTCCACCAGCATGCGCTTATAGGCCGGGTCGGCGATGCTTTCTTCGGTGGCGATGAACTTCGTGCCCATGTAGCCGAGCTCGCAGCCGAGCGCGCGCGCCGCCAGCAGCGCCGCGCCGTCGCTGATGCCGCCCGCCATCACCAAAGGCTTGTCGGTCATGGCGCGAACCGCGCGGGCGAAGGCGAAGCCATTGGCCCAGCCCGTCTGCCCGCCCGCACCCGCCGTCAGCAGGATGAGCCCGTCCGCCCCCGCGCGCAGCGCCTTCTCGGCATGGCGCAACGAGGCGACATCGGCCAGCACCAGGCAGCCCGCATCATGCAGCGGCGCGATCACCGGGTCGGGGGCGCCGACGGAGGTGATGACGATCTCCGGCCGATGGCGCAGCAGCACAGCCAATTCCTCGCGCAGCGTGACGCGCCGCATGATGAGGTTGAGGCACCAGGGCGCGTCGCGCGGCGTCACCGCGCCGCCGATACGCGTGAGCCATCCGTCCAGCTCTTCCGGCGAGCGGCAATTCGCCCCCGGGAAGGCGCCGATCACGCCAGCGCGGCAGGCCGCAATGACGAGGTCCGGTCCCGACACGCGGAACATCGGCGCCGCGATCAGCGGCAGGGCGAGGCGCCCCTCGAACATGCGGTCCACTCCCTCGATCTCTGCGCCATGCTGTCTGGACTCGGGACGCGCGGCAATCGCACCATCGTCTCAACGATATCGGAGGACCCCATGATCGCCCGCCGCACCCTGGCGCTCGGCGCCCTGCTCGCTCCACCTGCTCCCCTGCGCGCCCAGGGCTTCCCACAGCGTCCGGTGCGGCTGGTGATTCCCTATGCGCCCGGCGGCCTCGCCGACATCATGAGCCGCATCATGGCCCAGGGCATGGGCGACGTGCTGGGCCAGCCCGTCGTGCCCGAAAGCCGCCCCGGCGCCGCAACCATCATCGGCCATCAGCAGACGGCGCAAGCACCGCCGGATGGGCACACGATGGTCTTCACCAGCGGTGCGGGCTACGTCACCAACCCGCTGCTCTATCGCAACATGCCCTTCGACGCGCAGCGCGACCTTCGCGTCTTCGGCATCGTGGCCGAGACGCCCTTCGTGATGATCGTCCATCGCGACTTCCCCGCGCGAACCGTGCAGGATTTCGTCGAAGGGGCGCGGCAAAGGCGCGGCGGCCTGAACTACGCTTCGGTCGGGCGCGGCAACCCGCTGGAGCTGGCGGCGGAGATGTTCCGCATGGCGGCGGGCATCGAGATGCAGGGCGTCGTCTACAATGGCAGCGCGCCCTCGCATCTCGCGCTCCAGCGCGGCGAGGCGCATATGATGTTCGACGTGCTTGGCAACGCCATGCCGCAGATCCGCGACGGGGTGATGCGCCCGCTTGCCGTCGCCTCGAAGACCCGCCACCCCATGCTGCCCGACGTGCCGACCCTGGCCGAAAGCGGCTTCCCGGACTACTCGGCCGATACGTGGTTCGGCCTCGCCACCCATCGCGCGGCGCCGGATGCCGCCGTGGCGCGGCTGCGGGAGGCGCTCGCGCATGTGCAGCGCGACGAGGCCTTCATCCGCCGCTTCACCGAGGCCGGAATGACGCTGCCCGGCCCGATGGAGGAAAGCGCCATCGAGGCCCGCATCGCCGAGGAGCGCGAGAAGTGGCGGCGCGTCATCCAGGCCAACGGCATCTCTCTTGAGATGCGCTGACCGGCGTGCCGCTTAGATCGGGCAGACCCCGCTCGCGCATTGCAGGTGTGCCCAGTCCACGGCCTCCTGCATTGCGCCATCGCGGATGCCTTCCACGATCGCGGCAAAGCGCCCGGCCGAGACCTCCTCCTCCGGCAGGTATTCGTAGCCCAGTTCGGCATCGGGGCGGCTCGGCAGGACGGAGCAGCAGCGCACACGCGGCTGCTCCTCCCGCACGATGTCGCGGAACGCGTCCAGCCCCACGCGGTCGGTGAAGACCTTGAGGGTGTAGCTCACCTGGTTGCCCTGAAGCTCGCCGATCCAGTGCCGCTCCAGCAGGCGCAGCCACGCATATTGCTCCTCCGGCGAAGCTTCGGGCGCGGTCACCAGCCTCGCCCCCAGGCCGAGGCGCAGTGCCAGCGGCACGGTGGGAAAGCCGACGATGCTCATCCCCGGGAAGCTGCGCAGCGCCCTAACTGGGTAGCCGCGCGCCTCATATTCGGCCAGCAGCGGGTCGGACCCCGGCTGCCATGCACCGGTCGCCTCGTCCTTCACACCCTTGAACTGCACCCAGCGCAGGTATTGCCGCCGCGCCGGAAGATGCGCGCCCTCGGTCAGGCCGAAAAGCTTGCTCGTGGTGCCGGCGGGCTTCACCGTCGTCACCGTCGCCGGCCGCGCCATGCCCAGGCTCGCGGCGTAGGCATCCGCCTCCTCCTTCGCGGCGTCGGAGAGCCGCTCCAGCGCCTGCCAGAAGGGGCGCGAACGCTCCTCGTCCAGCAGGTCGTGGAAGCCCAGGCCGAAGCGCATCCAGGCCCATTCGTGCAGGCCGGTGGGGCCGATGCCGATGCGGTTGGTGCGCGCCACCTCCTCGCCATACAGCGCGTCCATCCGGTTCGCGCGGATCAGGAAGCGCACGCCGAGCCGTACGCTGTCTTCCACGCGGCGGTCCCAGAGCGCGGCAATTTCCGCAGGCACCGCACCCGGAACGAGTGAGTCGAATCCGACCGGGCAGGCGAGCAACGGCGCGAAATCCGCGATCACGCAGTAGCCGCCGGTGACATGCAGCGTGATCTCGCCGCACGGGTTGGTTGTGACCGGGAAGCGCGCGCCGGCGGCACGGCGCGACGCCTTGGCCAGCAATGCGGCGGCATGGTCCACCTGGTAGCGGGCGCTGCGGAAGTCGCGCCCATCCTCGTAGACTGGCTTGGCCCAGGCGCCGCCGCTGCGGTGGTCCTCCAGCCGGTCGCCATTGATGAATCCGGGCTCGCCGTTGATGTAGGCGCAGCGCGTCACCTCGGCGAAGACCGCCTTGGCGTGCAGGGTCAGCGCGTCCCGGTCGGCTTCCGGCGCACGCACCCGGCTCCAGAACTCCGCATCCACCATCACCGAGTTGTTCGCGGTCCAGAGCCCGCCTTCGGATTTCGCGCGCACGAAGCGCAGCACACCTGCGTCGCGCCAAGACTTGGTGGCCATGCGGGCCGCGCGCCGTGCCCCGCCCACCTGCACCTCGACCGAGAGGTGATGGTCCACCAGCAGCGCCTGCTCCCAGGGCTGCAACGCCTCGCCCTTCGGGTCGCGGTCCAGCGCGGGCACCAGCACCTCGCGCCGGATGTTCAGAAGTCCCCGCAGCAGCGACACCGGCCCGGAGGAAGGCCGCTCCTGCATGCCCCGGATCGGGCTGCCCGCGGGGCGGATCTCGGACAGGTCGAGCACCAGCACGCGGTCCCGCGCGCCCGCGAAGGCCATCGATTCCAGAAGCTCGACCGCCTTGGCCCAGCCCTCGCGGCTATCCGCCACGCGGTGGATCACCGCGCCTTCCGGCGCCGCGGCAAGGTCGGGCAGCAGCTCCGTCGCCAGGAAACGCCGCACCTGCGCCTCGGCCTCTGCGTCGAAGCCGGCCTCGTCCATGCCCCAAGGCAGGATGCCCATCTCGATCCCGAAACGCCGGAGTCCGTCCCGCCCAGCCGGATAGTCGGGATGGGAGGTCCCCAGATGCAGCAGGAGGGTTGGCGCCTGCCCCCAGTCCACCAGACAAAGCTCGTCATCATAGGCCCGCCCGACGCCCGAGCCATTCAGCAGGAGATAGAATTCAGCAAAGCAGGCGATGGCCGTCGCGCAGTTGGTGAAGACCTCCATGTTGCGCGCGGCCTGCCCGGAATCGCCGTGCTGCAGGTGTCGCCCGGAGGTCAGCAGCGCCCCCGTTGCGATGGCGTTGCGCAGCCGTGCCTGCTCCCCCGCATCGGCCCGCGGCACGAGGCTCATATTGCCGGCCGCGACCCGATCCGCCACGCGGCCAAAATCCTCCGCATCCTCGGGCCGGAAGATGGTGCGGCGGCCGACCGCAACTCCCATTCCCCCATCCAGCGGCCGCGCGGTAAGCGGCGCCACGCCGAAGCTGGCGCCGACGACAGAACTCGCCGCCTGCCGCTCAACCGGGTCTTGGAAAAGGGGATGGAAACCATCCATCAGGACACTCCGCAATCATGAACACCAAGCAGACGGCGCCCTCCAGATTACGGTGGGGCACCACCCAGGCCGGTAGAAAGAAGCCTCCAGCGAAACCACATATGGTGTTCATGGCTGCTTTAGGCAACCAAATCTTGCGTTTTGCGCCCCAACATCGGCGGCGCAGCTTTGACCGGTTTGGGAAGCATAGGACCGCCTGCGAAACGTCGCGGGCGCGGGATGGATGGAACGGCTTCTCCGCCTAAGCGCAGCGGGGCAGGTCGTCCGCCGCGCCACCAGCAGTGTGGAGCATGACCTCAGAGCGGCACTCGCCCCGATGAAGCCAGCTCACGTTGGCCATGTGGGCACACGCGAAGGCAGGATGCCCCGCGCGTGCCTACCGAATCGTTCAGCCGCTGACGGGCTGTGCCCGCATCACGAAGAGCCGATGCGTCGCGATATCCACCTTTCGGCGCATCTCGTCCTGCCAGACGCGATTGGCCACGGCCTCGCTGTGGAAGGGGCCATGCAGCTCCTCGGTTCCGGGTTCCAGTTCCTCGAAATCCGTGTCCTTGAATACGCCACCCCACACGACCCAGAATCCCCGCTTGCTCATCGTCGTCTCGATCTCCTGAGAACCATCTGCGGCCCGGCGCCCCGTCGGCGCAGCCGCGTCGCGTGCGGCAGCCAATAGCCGCAGGCCTCGCCGAGTGAAACCGCAGCACCATTCCTTCAATGCCGCGCAAGCCCGCATCGTTTTCTTCCGGGAGGCGGCCGGGTTTCCATGGGGCGCATCCCAGCGCATGCTCGCGACTACGACAGCGGGAAGGAAACGTCATGGCTTATACGGTGGGCGAACTCGTCGCCGAGTTTCTGCCGGCGGTGGGGGTGGACACCGCCTTCGGCATCGTTTCCGTCCACAATATCCCGATGCTGGACGCGCTGAGCCAGCGCAACGCCGTTCGCTACGTGATGGCGCGCGGCGAAATGGGCGGCGCGCACATGGCCGATGCCTATGCCCGGGTGTCGGGGCATCTCGGCGTCATCTTCACCTCTACCGGCCCTGGCGCCGCCAATGCCGTGCCCGGCCTCGTCGAGGCCCGCTTCGCCGGCAGCCCCGTGCTGCACATCACCGGCCAGACCGCCACGCGCTTCCTCGACCGCGACATGGGCACGGTGCATGACGTTCCCGGGCAGACGGAGATGCTCGCCAGCGTCTGCAAGCGGGCCTTCCGCATCCGCGCACCGCAGGAGGCCCTGGCGACGCTGATGGCCGCCGCCACCGCCGCGCTGACGCCGCCCATGGGCCCGGTGAGCGTCGAGGTCCCGATCGACATCCAGCGCATGGAGGTGCAGCGCCCCGACTGGTCCTCCATCGCGCTCTCCATCCCCCCTGCCCTGCCGCCCGAGCCCCTCGCCCTCTCGGCCGCCATCGCTGCGCTGCGGCAGGCGAAGCGGCCCATGCTGTGGCTCGGCAATGGCGCCAAGGGCGCGCGGGACGCGGCGCTGCGCTTGCTCGACCTCGGCTTCGGCGCCGTGTCCTCGTGGAACGGGCGCGGCATTGTGGCGGAAGACGACCCGCGCACCCTGGGCGGGCTCCATGGCGCGGGCTCGCCGCCCGTCGCGGAGTTCTTTGGGACATGCGACGCCATGCTGGTCGTCGGCAGCCGCCTGCGCGGGCACGAGACGATGGAGTTCGCGCTGAAGCTGCCGCGCCCGCTGATTCACGTGGATATCGACCCGGCCGCCAATGGCCGCACCTACCAGCCTGACATCTTCGTGCAGGGCGACGCGGCTCTGACGATGCATGCAGTCGCCGATGCGCTGGGAACCCGCCCCGACGGCCTCCAGCGCGACCTCGCCGCGCTGAAGCCGCGCGCCGTGGCGGAATACGCCCGTGGCCTCGGCCCCTATGAGAGCTTTCCCGCCACGCTGCGCGCCACCATGCCGCGCGAGGCGCTTTGGGTGCGTGACATCACCATCAGCAACTCCGCCTGGGGCAACCGCATCATGCCGGTCCTGGGGCCCCGCGACGCCGTACACCCGGTGGGTGCGGCCATCGGGCCGGGCCTGCCGCTCGGCATCGGCGCGGCGATGGCGGGCAAGGGACGCAAGACCATCGCGATGGTGGGGGATGGCGGCTTCGCCCTGAACCTGCCCGAGCTGTGGACTGCGGTGCAGGAACAGGCCGAGCTCGTCATCATGGTGATGAACGACAAGGGCTATGGCGTCATCCGCCACATCCAGGACCATGCCGCGGGCCGCCGCTTCTTCCATGACCTCCAAGGGCCGGATCTGATGCAGCTGGCGGCGCTGGCTGGGTTGCCCGGAATGCGCGTCTCCGCCGTGGAGGAATTCGGCCCGACGCTGGAAAAGGCCTTTGCGACGAAGGGTCCTGTCCTGCTCGAGATCGACATGGCGACCATCGGCGAGCACCCGCCCTACGCGCCCTACAACCAGGCGCGCAAGGCCAGCTGAGCCGCACCCGAATCATTCCTTGCGGCGCCTCCGACCCTTGTGGTCGGATCGCCGCGCGCAGCACCGGCCGTCCCGGAGCACACCGCGCGAAGACGA
The DNA here is from genome assembly GCF_017355885.1 of Sabulicella rubraurantiaca. Lineage (GTDB taxonomy): Bacteria > Pseudomonadota > Alphaproteobacteria > Acetobacterales > Acetobacteraceae > Roseococcus > Roseococcus rubraurantiacus. The sequence continues at coordinate 259,248 of NZ_JAFEUU010000005.1, read as the reverse complement.
TGACGCACGCGCCGGGAAAAGGGCGCGGCCAGGGAGGATTCCAGATGCTCAAGCGTCGCACCCTTGCGGCTGCGCTCGCGCTGCCCGCTTTCGGCGCGCCCCGGTCCCACGCCCAGTCCACGGCCGCCTCCTGGCCGGAGAAGCCAATGCGCTACCTCGTCGGCGGCGCGGCGGGCGGGGCAAGCGACATCTTCATGCGCATCCTGGAGAACCACCTGCGTGAACGCCTGGGCCAGCCGCTCTGGCTCGACAATCGCCCCGGCGCGGGCGGCATGGTCGCCGCGGAGATCACGGCCCGCGCCACGCCGGACAACCACACCTTCTTCGTCAACCACATTGCCAGCCACGGCATCGGGCCGACCCTGTATCGCACGAGGCTCAGCTTCGATCCGTTGCGCGACCTACCGGGCGTCGCACGCATCGCGCAGCTCCCCAACGTGCTGATCGTCAAGCCCGACCGCGGCATCAACACGGTCCAGGACCTGGTGCGCTTCATCAAGGCGAATCCGCGTCAGTCCAACTTCGCCTCTGCCGGGGCCGGCACCTCCTCGCATCTTTCGGGCGTGCTGTTCGGGCTCCGCATGGGCATCGAGGTCCAGCACGTTCCCTATCGCGGCACCGCCCCCAGCATGGCCGCCGTCATGAATGGCGAGGTCCTCTTCGCCATCGACAACGCCCCCGCCAGCCGCCAGCAGGTCCTTGCCGGGATGCTCCGCGCGCTCGGCGTTTCCACGGCGCAGCGCGTCAGCTTCATGCCGGAACTGGCCACGCTGCAGGAACAGGGGGTGCCGGATTTCGATGTGGCGAGCTGGTACGGCGTCGCGGCGCCCGCCTCGACCCCGCGCCCGATCATCGAGCGGCTGGGCCAGGAAATCGTCACGGGGCTGCGTGACCCCGGCATCATCCAGCGCGTGCGCGAGTTCGGCGCCGAGCCGATGCCCCTTCCCCCCGCCGAGTACGACGCCTTCATGCGCCGGGAGGTGGAGAAGTGGCGCCCGGTGGTCGAGGCCTCGGGCGCGACGGTCGACTAGGACGCCGCGTCAGCCCTCCCGCCACTCGACCACGACGGGCTCGCGTAAGGCGAAGCGGACCAGGTGGCGGGCAACTACGTCCTGAAGCTGCGCAAGCTGCGCCGCATCCGGTGCGGTGACCGACAGCTTCAGCACGCCCGCCCCCGCCTCCAAGCGGCAATCGCCGATGGTAAAACCGATTTGGCCCCTCTGCTCATCAAAGGTGACAGGGCGCTTATGGGCGAAGTGCTTGCAAAGCTGCTGCAGGTAGCGTCCCGGCGTCGCGGTCGGGACCAGGGCCTGGGCGGTATTCATCACGCGCGCTCCACGCGGGTCGCGGCCTCGTCAAGGGCCGCCGCGATGGCCTGGATTTCGGCCGGACTTAGCGGGCCACGCGACAGGCGCAGCCGCAGCGCGAGCTTCAAATTCTCCATGGCCCGCAGGACAGGCGGCGCCGCATGTCCGCCTCCGGCACGACCGGCCTCCTCCATCCGGGCCAGCAGCGCATCCAGCGCGGGGCGGTTCGCCTCCAGGAAGGCGCGCCCCTCCTCTGTGATCGCGTGCTGCTTGCGCGTGCTGGCCCCGTCGGTTGAGACGGAGACGAGGCCCGTTTCCTCCAGCAGGGTCAGGGTCGGGTAGATCACGCCCGGGCTGGGGCTGTAGGCGCCAGCGACGCGCTCTTCGATCGCCTTGATGATCTCGTAGCCATGGCGCGGCTTCTCAGCGACCAGATGAAGGATGACGAGGCGCAGATCGCCATGGGCGAAGAAGCGCCGCAGCCCGCCTGCGCCATGCCGCCCGTGACGACCGAAACCGGGGCCGCCTTCGCCACGTGCGAAGCGGCGTCCGCCACCGTGGCAGGAATGCGGGTGACCATGATGTCTGTGATGCATGTCTATCCCCGAGTGTGTTTAGACATGACTTAGATATATCTAAAATGCAGGCGTACAAGCTCCTTTAGGACTGCGCAAAGGTGGCGCTACCGCCAGCATGCGGAATGTCAGGCCGTGCCGGACAGCCCCGCCGCATGCGTACGGCTGCCGCTGATGCAGGAAGAGCCTATTCAGCCAAACGGAGGCTGTCAGCGCCAAGAGCGGGCCGTCGACCCGCGCCCTTTCGCTTCGCCTCCCGCCTGGCCAGTCCGGCCCTAGGCCGCGCGCACCTGCGTCTCACCGAGCAGACCGCCGAGATAAGCGGCCAGCGCACCCATGCCTGAGCGCTGCGTTCCGGCGATGCCGGCGCGGGCCTCCGCCTCGGGATTGTAGTTCGTGTTGGTGTTCACGTCGTAGACCAGCTTCTGGCCATCCGGTCCAACGATGAACTCGATCCCGGCCACATCCACGCCGGCCCCATCCAGGAACGCCTCGAGCTTGGCGATGAAGGCGCGATCCGGAACTTCCACCACGGTGAACTTATGCGCCGGGCGACCGGACTCCTCGCCCACCGGGCAGACCTGATCGCCGATGGCGCAGACATCCGCCGGGCAAAGCTCGAACCCCTCGCTCGTGTCCACCTCGACCGCATAGGTGAAGCGACGACCGGTGAACTCCGCGCGGGTGATCACGGGGCGCGGCGCCCGCACATAGGCCTGAAGAAGCTGGATCCCGTCCACCGGCGCCTCGTAGCGGTCACTGCGGACATAGTCCTCCAGACCCTCGAGTGTGTGGAAAAGCTGCACGCCCAGGCCCTTGCCGCCGCGATTGGGCTTCAGGATGACCGGCTTACCGGCGAAATGCTCGCGCGCCGCGGCGACGATGCCGTCGCGACCCGCCACCATGACAGTGCGCGGCGTCCTCAGCCCGGCCGCTTCGAGCGCCGCGTATTGCCGCACCTTGCTGATCTCGAGGTCGAGCGCCGCCGGACCGTTCACAACCTTCCGCCCCCAGCGCGTCAGCCAAGCCAGTACGCCGACCGTCAACTCGGCGGAATATCGGTGGTCCCGCGTGTGCGAGGACGCGCTCATGCGGTTGTAGAACACCCCCTCCGGAGGCGGAGCCGACAGGTCGAAGATCTTGTCGTGCATGAACCACTCGGTCCAGGGCAGGCCCTGCGCATCCAGCGCCTCGGCGAGTGGCGGCAGCCAAGCCGGGTTCTCGTGAATGACGTGGATCTGGCTCATCGCGGCGCTCCTCGGACGGTCCGTTCAGGATGCACGATGTATGGTCGCGTATTGCGGATTTCACAAGTGGCCGCGAATTCCACTATTATTCCACTATTATATAGTGTCTTTTCCTGCCCCGCCCGCTTCTTGCGCAGTGCTGGCGTCTTCGCGATTAGGGGGTCGCGGACGAGGGATGTGGAGGGCCCCACCGAGGAGGTGGAGCTCCGGCTCCCCGAAGGCTTGAACACCGCCGTGTTCGGCCAACCATCGACGAAAATCACCAGCACCGCGAATGAAGCAGCCTGGCCTCCCGCGCGAACTCCGCCCCGTCCCTCCCGAGCCTCGGCATCCACGAAGCGCTGAAGCTCGGGCGGGAGGGCAATGATCTGCCTGGATCCGTCTGTGCGATCCTGCTCAAGGCATTGCGCGTCCGCCGTGATGGGTCGCGCGGTCCGCCCTTCCCCGCAGCAGCGCATGCAGCAGGATCGCCCCGAAGGTCGCGGTCCCGATCCCGCCCAGGGCGAAATCGCCGAACCGCAGCGTGAACTCGCCCGTTCCCAGCACCAGCGGGATCGCAGCGGTCATCAAATTCTCCGGGCGCGAGAAATCCACACGGTTGTCCACCCAGATCTTCGCACCGGCGACGGTGATCAATCCGAACACCACGATGGACACGCCACCCATCACCGCCAGCGGGATGGCCTGGATCAGCGCCCCGAACTTGGGTGAGAAGCCCAGCACCACCGCCACCAGCGCCGCCACCACGAAGATCGCGGTCGAATAGACCCGCGTCGCCGCCATCACGCCGATATTCTCGGCATAGGTCGTGACGCCTGTGCCGCCGGTGGACCCGGCCATGATCGTCGCCAGCCCGTCCCCCAGGAAGGCGCGGCCCATATGGGGGTCCATGTCGCGCCCGGTCATCGCCGCCACCGCCTTCAGATGGCCGAGATTTTCTGCCACCAGAACCAGCGCAACGGGGGCGATCAGCAGGATCGCGGGGCCGGAGAAGACCGGCGCGGTGAAGTCCGGCATCCCGAACCATGGGGCGGCCGCCACCGCTTCCAGGCTCACCGGCGTGCCGAGGCCCAGCCCGTTGGTCAGCACCGCATAGGCGATCGTGGCCAGGAACAGCCCGAACAGGATCAGCAGGCGCTGCACCATCCCCCGCGTCCACACTGCGACGAGGGCGAGCACCAGGAAGGTCAGTCCCTGCATCCAGGCATCGAAGGCGGTCGGCGCCATATTCTTCACCGGGATCGCCGCAAGGTTGAGGCCGATCACCGCAACGACCGTCCCCGTCACGACCGGCGGCATCAGCCGCTCGATCCAGCGGGTCCCCGCCGACATGACGACCAGGCCGATGGCGGAATAGAGCACGCCGCAGGCGACGATGCCGCCCAATGCCACAGCCAGGCTCGGATTCGGCCCGCTTCCCGCATATCCCGTCGCCGCCAGCACCACGGCGATGAAGGCGAAGGAGGAGCCCAGGTAGCTCGGCACCTTGCCGCGCGTGACCACGAAGAACAGCAGCGTGCCAAGGCCGCTCATCAGGATCGCGATGTTGGCGTCGAACCCCATCAGTCGCGGCGCGAGCACGGTGGCGCCGAACATCGCCACCACATGCTGCACGCCCATGGCCATCGTCTGCGGCCAGGGCAGCCGCTCATCCGGCGCAATGGGCGCACCCTCCGTGCCCTCGCGCCTCGTCCAGTGCAGCATCCCAAACCCCCTTCGACTCCGCCGGGGATTGGGACGCAGGGCTGGCCGCGGCGCAAGGGGCGCCGCGGGCCTCAGCGCGGCGTCAGGACTCGACGCGCACGTTGGCGACGCGGACCACCTCGGCCCAGCGCGTCACCTCGTTCTGGACAAAGGCGGTGTACTCGGCGGGGCTCATCTTGCCCTCGGGTTGCATCGCCATGCCGCGCAGGAGTTCGCGCCCCTCCTGCGTCGCCAGCCAGCCCGCGAGGCTGGCATTGAGCCGCGACACGATCTCCGCCGGGATGCCGGCACTGCCCGAAAGCCCGTACCAGGCATTCGCCACCATGTCCGGATAGCCCTGCTCCGCCCAGGTCGGGATGTCCGGATAATCGACCATGCGCTCGCGCGAGGCGACGGCCAGGCCGCGCATCCGCCCACCCGTCACCTGCCCGCCATGCGAGGACATGTTGTCCGAGATCAGCTCCAGCTGCCCCGCCAGCAGGTCGGTCTGCGCCGGCGCCGAGCCGCGATAGGAGATGTGCTGCACCGGGATGCCGAGGGTGCGCCCTGCCAGTTCCCCGCTCAGATGCCCCAGGCTGCCGATCCCGCCGGAGCCGAATGTGGCTGGCGTGCCGCGCCGCTTCACTGTCTCCACCAGTCTCGCAAGGTCGCGATACGGCGCGGCCGCGCTGGCGAGCAGCACCATCGGCCCTGTGCAGACCAGCCCGATATGGGTGAAGTCGCGCATCGGGTGGTACTGCAGGTCGGAATACAGCCCTGGCGCCACGCCATGCGCGGCGCTGCTGGTGACGATCAGCGTGTAGCCATCGCCCGGCGAGCGCGCGACGGCCGTGGTGCCGATGCGCCCGCCCGCCCCGCTGCGGTTGTCCACCACGAAGGGCTGGCCGAACTCGCGCTCCATGTGCCGCCCCATGGAACGGCCGATCGCGTCCAGCGACCCGCCGGCCGCGAAGGCGATCACGATGCGGACGGGCCTGTTGGGCCAAGCGCCTTGCGCGGCGGCGAGGCCCGGCAGGGCTAGGGCCGGCAGCGAAAGGGCGAGGCGGCGGGACAGGGTGGTCATGCGCTCTCCTATTCAGCGGCGGCGGAGGCGCCGCCCGCGACGTGGCGGTTGACGGGGCGGGGCAGGCCCAGATGCTCGCGCAGCGAGGTGCCGGTGTAGTCCTGGCGGTACAGGCCGCGCCGCTGGAGTTCGGGCACCACCTTCTCAACGAAATCCGTGAGGCAGGTGGGCAGGACGGGGAAGGTGACCATGAAGCCGTCGCAGGCCCCGGCCTCCATCCATTCCTCCATCACGTCCGCGATCTGCTTCGGCGTGCCACAGAGCGTCGTCTTGCTGCGGTTGTAGCGCTGCGCGATCTGCCGCAGCGTCAGCCCCTCGCGCACCATCCCGGCGATCTCGGCGAAATAAGCCTGGTGGTGGTTGCTGGCGGCGGGAATGCGATGCGGCGGCACCGGCTCGTCCAGCGGCAGGTCCGACAGATCCACCTCCAGATCCTGGCTGACACGCGCGACGCCGACGGCGGGGTGCAGCATCTCCTGCAGCTCGCGGTTCTTGGCCTCCGCCGCCTCGGCCGTGTCGCCGACGATGCAGGTGATGCCGCCCAGAACCTTCAGCGTATCCGGGTGGCGCCCATACTTCGCCATGCGGCCCTTCAGGTCCTTGTAGAACTCCACCGCGCCCTTCACCGTGGCGGCGGTGCCGAACACCACCTCCGCGGTCGCGGCTGCCAGTTCCTTTCCTGTGTCCGAGGCGCCGGCCTGGATGATGACGGGATGGCCCTGCGGCGAGCGGGCGATGTTCAGCCCGCCATGGACGCGGAAATGCTTCCCCTCATGCGCGACGGGATGCATCTTCTCCGGCACGAAGGAGAGCTTTTCCTCCCGGTCGTAGATCCAGGCATCGTCCTCCCAGGTATCCCAGAGCTGCTGCACCACCTCGACGAATTCCTGCGCGCGCGCGTAGCGCTCGCCATGCGGCGGCAGCTTGGCGTGGCCGAAATTGCGCGCCGCGAAATCATTGGCCGAAGTGACGACATTCCACGCCGCGCGCCCGCCCGTGATGTGGTCGAGCGAGGCGAACATGCGCGCGACGTTGTAGGGCTCGCTGAAGGAGGTGGAGACGGTCGCCCCCAGCCCAATATGCGTGGTCGCACCGGCCACGGCCGAGAGCAGCGTCACAGGCTCCAGCACGTTCATGAAGACCGGCCCATGGCTCCAGATCTTTAGGTGCTCGGTGCGGACGGCCGGCGTGTCGGCGATGAAAAACAGGTCGAACTTGCCCTTCTCGGCAAGCTGGGCGATGCGCCGGTACCAGTTGATGTCGGGCCCCGCATCCGGTTGCGCCTCGGGCGCGAGCCAGGAGGCGAGATGTGTTCCATTGGGCTGGACCAGCGTGGCAAGGGCGATCTGGCGTCGTTGCGGCATGGGAGGATCCTCCGGCGTTCCGGCCGGCAGTAAACTCCCATCCCGTGCCGAACCGGAAGAGGCCCGCCCTGCCCTGCCCATCCGGAAGGCACCCTGCCCAGCATACGGCAGAAGCCTGCGCCGCTCAGGGCATTCCTTCATGCCTCAGCATCGGCGCGACGGCGAAGGCCCCGCGCGGTTCACCGTGCGGGATCGCGCGGGTCCCACAGCAGGCGCTCGGCGCCGCGTGCATAGGCCTTGCCTTCCGGGTAGCTCACCAGTTCGAATTGCAGGCCCCAGGGCGCACGGAAATAGACCCAGCTTTGGCCCGCGCTCGGTCCGGAGTGGCGCACCACCGGCTCGCCCATGATCTCGACGCTATGGGCGCGCAGATGCGCCAGCGCAGCCTCCATGTCGTCCACGTAAATGGCGATGTGGTGCCCACCCACATCGCTGTTGCGTGGCCCGTCACGACGCTGATCCGGCGCCTCGTACTCGAAGAGTTCAAGGTTCAGCCCTAGTCCCAGCCGCAGGAAACGCAGCATCCGCACGCGCGCCGCCGGGTCCACGCCCAGGCAACGCGCCATGTCGTCACGCGCTGCCTCGATGGGGCCAATGTCATAGAAGCGCTCTGCCCCAAGCACCTCGACGAAGAAGTGTGTCGCCTCCTCCAGGTCCGGCACGGTCAGCCCCACATGGTCGCCGCCGCGCAGCCCCGGCAGTCCCTTGCGCGCCTGATTCATGCTGTCTCCCTCATGCCATGTGGAGGCCGCCATTCACCTGGATCGCCTCCCCGTTCACGAAGCCCGCCGCGTCGCTGCACAGGAAGGCGACGACGCTCGCCACCTCCTCCGGCCTGCCATGCCGGCCCAGGGGCGTCTGCGCACGCAGCGCCTCGCCCCGGGCCTCGCGTAGCCCTTCCGTCATGGCCGTCTCGATGATGCCGGGTGAGACGGCGTTCACCCGGGTGCGCGGCCCGATCTCCCAAGCGAGGCTGCGCGCGAAGCCGATCAGCCCGGCCTTGGCCGCGGCGTAATGCGCGTGGTCGCGGCTGCCGCGGTGCCCGGCGACGGAGGAAAGCAGGACGATGGCGCTGTTGTCGCGCAGCGCCGGAATGGCGGCCCGGCACAGACGGAACACGCCGTCCAGGTTCACCTCCATCACCAGCCGCCATGCCTCGTCACGCATCGTCGCGACGGCGTCACCCGGGTAGATGCCCGCAGCAGGGATCAGGAAATCCACGCCGCCGAAGCGCCGCACGCATCGCGCCACCGCCTCCTCCGCATCCGCACCGGATGTGGCATCGAGGCGCATCACCTCGACACGCCCTGCGTCGCCCAGTGTGGATGCCAGCGCCTCCAGCGCCGCCAGGTCGCGATCCGCCAGCAAAAGTGTGGCGCCCGCCTCGTGGAAGATCCACGCCACCTCCCGCCCGATGCCCCCGGCCGCGCCGGTCAGCAGCAAGCAGCGCCCCGTGAAGTCATGCATGGTGCGCCCCATCTCAGAAGATCTCCGGATGCGCGGCGAGGGCGAGGCGCGTGCGGCGGATGTGCAACGCCAGCAGCGCTTCGGCATCCACCCGGTTGCGGCGGCGCAGAGCCTCCACCAGCAGGCGGTGTTCGTGATGGATCACCCATTGCCCCTCCCGCCCGACCAGCGAGGCATAGGCGCGGCGGTAATGCTGCGTCCGGTCCCAGAAGCCACGGATGGTGGCCTCCAGCATCGGCATTCCGGATCGGCTGCTGGACAGGAGGTGGAAGACGCGGTCGAGGCGCAGGAAGGTCTCTACATCCTCGGCGGCCTCCATCTCGGCAGCCAGGGCTTCCAGCCGCGCGACCTCCTCCTCCGTCAGGGCCAGGATGCCTTCGCCGAGGGCCAGCGGCTCCAGCCGCTCGCGCATCTTATAGGTCTCGATGCACTCGGCGAGGTCCAGCTTGGCGACCCAGGCGCCGCTATTGGCCACGAGGCGCACGAGGCCCTCTGCCTCCAGCACGCGAAGCGCCTCGCGGACTGGGATGCGGCTGCTGCCGAAGCGCTCGGCCAGTTCCTCCTGGCGGATGCGGGCGCCCGGCTCCATGGCCCCGCTCAGGATCGCCTCGCGCAGCGAAGCCGCCACGCGCCGCCCGACCAGCGATTCCACACGCATCGCGCCCTCCGTCCTCCGGAGGTTCATGGCATGGGCCAAGCCCGAAAGGCAAGGCGATTGGATACGATGGAGCCGTCTGCAGCGCCGAAAGCGACCAAAACGCTTGTCATTGGATACAATCACTGTCAAAGCCGATGCGTCGGAGGAAGGCCCAGGAACGACGCCATGGCTGAAGAGACCCCCCTCGCCCACACCGCGCCCTGGGTCGCGCTGCGTGCCACCCAGGACGACTGGGATGCGGTCCCGCCAGAGGCGCTGCGCCGGATGCTCACCTCCCTCCACCTCATTCGCGCCTTCGAGGAGGCGGTGCTGGAGTTGGCCGGCGAGGGGCTGGTGTATGGCCCCGCCCATTCCTCCATCGGCCAGGAAGGCGGAGCGGTCGGCGCGATCCTGCCCCTCCGCTCCACCGACCACGTGAACGGGTCGCATCGCGGCCACCACCATTTCCTTGCCAAGGCGCTGAACCACGTCTCCGCCTCGCAACCCCTCGACCCCGACGCACCCTTCGACGGGATGATCCGCCACACGCTGCACGGCGCGATGGCGGAGATCATGGGCCTCGCCCCCGGTTTCTGCCGCGGCCGCGGCGGCTCCATGCATCTTCGCTGGGCTGAGGCAGGGGTGCTGGGCACCAACGCCATCGTCGGCGGCGGCGTGCCGCTTGCGGCTGGCGCTGCCTGGGCGCATCGCCACGCCGGCACCCAGGACGTCGCTGTCACCTTCTTCGGTGACGGCGCGATGAACATCGGCTCCGTGCTGGAGACGATGAACCTCGCCGCCGCGTGGAAGCTGCCGCTGGTCTTCTTCGTGGAGAACAATCGCTACGCCGTTTCCACCACCGTCGAGGAATCCACCGCCGAGCCACGGCTTTCCGCACGCGGCCCCGGCTTCGCCATCCCCTCCTGGCGCGTGGACGGCATGGACCCGGTGGCGGTGATGCTGGCGATGGACCGCGCCCTCGCCCATGCCCGCGCCGGCCATGGTCCCGCGCTGATCGAGGCCGAGGTCTATCGCTTCTTCCACCAGAACGGCCCGCTCCCCGGCAGCGCCTTCGGCTATCGCTCCAAGGAAGAAGAGGCGCAGTGGCGCGCCCGCGACCCGCTGGACCGCGTGGCGCGCGAGATGACCCGGCGCGGCCTTATCACCGATGACGAGGTTTCGGCGCTCCGCCGCCGCGCGATGGAGACGCATGCCGGCATCGTCGCTGAGCTGACGGAGCCGGATGGCAATGCGCGCCGCATTCGCTCCACCCTCTGGCCCGACCGCGCATTCCGCGACGTGGGCGTCCGCGGCGACCTATCGGAGCTGCGCGGCAAGCCCGTGCTGGGCGATGCACCCCCCGGCCCGCTGACCGAGCGCCGCTTCGTGGACGTGGTGGCCGACGTGATGACTCGCCGCATGGAGCAGGACAGCCGCATCGTCGTGCTGGGCGAGGATGTGCACCGGCTGAAGGGCGGCACCAACGGCGCCACGCGCGGCCTCGCCGAGCGTTTCCCCGGCCGCGTCCTCGGCACGCCGATCAGCGAGAACGCCTTCTTCGGCCTCGCGGGCGGCGTGGCGATGGATGGGCGCTTCCGCCCGGTGGTGGAGTTCATGTACCCGGACTTCATGTGGGTCGCCGCGGACCAGGTGTTCAACCAGGTCGGCAAGGCGCGCCACATGTTCGGCGGGGACATGGCGGTTCCTCTGGTCCTGCGCACCAAGGTGGCCATGGGCACCGGCTACGGCTCGCAGCATTCCATGGACCCGGCCGGCATCTTCGCCACCGCGCCAGGATGGCGCATCGTCGCCCCTTCTGACCCGGTGGACTATGTCGGTCTGATGAACGCGGCCCTGGCCTGCGACGACCCAGTGCTCGTGCTTGAGCACGTGGATCTCTACAACCGCACCATGCCCGCCCCGGCGGAGATGGACTACCTCCTCCCGCCCGGCCGCGCCGCTCTGCGCCGCAAGGGGCGCCGCGCCACGGTCATCACCTATCTCTCCATGGTGCATCGCGTGCTGGAAGCCGCCGAGAAGCTCGATGCCGACGTGGACGTGATCGACCTTCGCTGGCTGGACCGCGCCAGCCTCGACTGGGACACGATCAGCGAGAGCGTCCGTCGCACCAACAACGTCCTCCTCGTCGAGCAGGGTGCGCGCGGCACCTCCTACGGCGCGTGGCTGGCCGACGAGATGCAGCGCCGCCTCTTCGACTGGCTCGATCAGCCCATCCAGCGCGTAACAGGTGGCGAGGCTTCGCCCTCCATCTCCAAGGTGCTGGAACGTGCCGCCTTCGCGGGCACGGAGGAGGTGGAGGAAGCCCTCACCGAGTTGCTGCGCCACGCCGCGTAGCAAGCACGGCGGGCCGGCCGCGGGTTGACACCGCGCGTTCCCCCGGCCTTGATATATCCAACATCACATAACGCCCCTTTGGGCAGGGAGAACGTCCGATGCCGGATAGCGCAACGCCGCGCGCCGTCGTCCACAACGCGACCGTCGCGATGCGCCTCGCCGAGGCCTTCGCACGTCACGGCGTGACGGTGACCTTCGGCCAGAGCCTGCCCTCCGCCTTCCACCTTGCCGCGCCCCAGGCAGGCATCCGCCAGGCCATGTACCGGCAGGAGAACATGGGCGGCATCATGGCCGACGGCTATGCGCGCATCAGCGGCCGCGTCGGCGTCGTCACCGCCCAGAACGGCCCAGCCGCCGCCCTGCTCGTCGCCCCCCTGGCCGAGGCGCTGAAGGCCTCCGTCCCCGTGGTGGCGCTGGTTCAGGAGGTGAACCGGAACCAAGCGGACAAGAACGCTTTCCAGGAACTCGACCACATCCGCATGTTCGACGCGGTGGCGAAATGGGTCCGGCGCATCGACCGCGCCGACCGGCTGGAAGATTACGTGGACATGGCCTTCACCGCCGCCGCCTCGGGCCGCCCCGGCCCGGCCGTGCTGCTCGTTCCGGCCGATCTGCTGACCGACAACGCCGCGCCGCCCAGTCCGCGCCGCGCCAGCCTCGGGATCTATCCGCTCGATCGCTCCCTGCCCGATCCGGCGCTGATCGAGCAGGCGGCGGACCTCCTCGCCAAGGCGAAGGCGCCGCTGGTGCTGGCTGGCGGCGGCGTCCACCTTTCCGACGCCTCTGCCGCCCTCGCCGCGCTCCAGCAGGAGGCGCATCTGCCGGTGGGCACCACCGTCATGGGCAAGGGTGCGGCGGACGAGAATCATCCACTGACCCTGGGCATCATCGGCTATGTCATGTCGCCCGGCGCGCGCAGCCACAGGATGCGCGCCATGGTGGAGCGCTCGGACGTGGTGCTGCTGGTCGGCACCCGCACTAACGCCAACGGCACCGACAACTGGACGATGTTCCCCGAGGGGACGCGCTTCATCCACATCGACCCCGACCCCCAGGAGATCGGCCGCAACTACGAGGCGCTCCGCCTCGTCGGCGATGCGCGGCTGACGCTCGAAGCCCTGCGCGCCGCCCTGGCGAAGCGCGACCTTTCCGCCCGCAAGTCGGCGCGCGATTCCATCGCGGGCGAGATCGCCGAGGCGGTTTCCGACTGGCGCCGCCGCATCCAGGACGTCTCAACCCGCGAAGGCCGCCGCGTCCGCCCCGAGCGCATCATGGCCGAGCTGGATCGCCGCATGACCGGCGAGGAGATCGTCGTCGGCGATGCCAGCTACTCCTCCATGTGGGTCGGGCAGTTCCTCACCGCTCGCCGCGCCGGGCAGCGCTTCCTGACGCCGCGCGGCATCGCCGGGCTGGGCTGGGGCCTGCCTCTCGCCATCGGCGCGCAAGTGGCCGCCCCCGACCGCCGCGTCATCTGCCTCGCCGGCGATGGCGGCTTCGGCCATTCCTGGGCGGAGCTGGAGATGCTGCGCCGGCACGAGCTGCCGGTGACGCTGATCGTGCTGAACAATGGCATCCTCGGCTACCAGAAGCACGCCGAACAGGTGAAGTTCGGCGAACACACGGATGCGGTGGACTTCACCGAGGTGGACCACTCGTTGATCGCCAAGGGCTGCGGCGTCGCCTCGCTCCGCGTCACCGAGGCGTCTGAGATCGGGGCCGCGCTGGACGAGGCCTTCTCCGCCCGCCGCCCGATGCTGATCGACGTCGTTTCCGACCCCGATGCGCGGCCGCCGATCAACTACTACGCCGGCCATTTCGACGAGCCCTACTGAGTATGCAGACACTGCGGAAGTCGCGCCCCGGCTTCGGGCTGGGGCTGGAGCCCGTTTCCACCCTCCCCGCCCCGGCGGCCGGAGAGGTTCTAGTGCGCGTCGAGAATGTCGGCATCTGCGGCAGCGACGTGCACGCCTATGAGTGGACGGATGGCTACGGCTTCATGGAGCCGCATTTGCCGGTCACCATGGGTCACGAATTCGCCGGCCATGTTGCTGCCGTCGGCCCCGGTGTGGAGATACAGTCGGGGCAGCGAGTCGCCGTGATGCCCGGCATCCCCTGCGGCACCTGCCCCGCCTGCCGCCGCAACGACCCGCGCGGCTGCACCAACCGCAGGACCGTGGGGCTGACCGTGGATGGAGGCTTCGCCTCCCATGTCCGCGTCCCGGCGGTCAACTGCATCACCCTCCCCGACAACGTGGACACCGAGGTGGGCGCGCTTGCCGAACCACTCGCCGTGGGCTGCGAGGGCGTGCTGACGGCGGGGGTCGGGCTGGGCGACACGGTGCTGGTGATGGGGCCGGGCACGATCGGCCAAGCCCTCGCCCTCATGGCGCGCTTCGCGGGGGCGGCGCGCGTCATCGTCTCCGGCCGTGCCGACGCGCCGCGCTTCGAGGTGCTGCGCGCCCTCGGCTTCACGCACCTCGTGGACGTGGCGGAAGCCCCGCTGCGCGATCAGGTGCTGGCGCTGAACGGCGGGCAACCAGTGGACGTGGTGCTGGAGGCGACGGGCATCCCCTCCACCGTGAACGAAGGCCTTTCCGTGCTGCGCAAAGACGGCGTGCTGGTCGCGGTGGGCATCCATGCCTCCTCGCTTACCCTGCCGCTCACGGATTTCGTGCGGATGCGCCACCAGCTTCGCGCCTCGCACGGCGCCGCGCGCCGCACCTGGGACCGCGTGCTGGCCCTGCTGTCGCGCGACCCGGAAGCCTTCCGCCCGATGATCACCCACCGCCTGCCGCTGGAGCGCGGCGTCGAAGGGTTCGAACTGGCGCGCCAGCGCGCCGCGTCCAAGGTGATGCTGCAACCATGAGCGAACGCGAACGCCTAGCCCTCGTCACCGGCGCGGGGCGCGGCATCGGCGCCGCCATCGCCCGCCACCTGGCGCAGCGCGGCCACCCCGTCCTACTCACCGACGTGACCGGCGACGAGGAGACGACCGCTGCCGCCCTACGCGCGGAAGGCCACGACGCCCGCGCCCTGCCTCTCGACGTGTCGGACGAGGCTGCTGTGGGCGCCCTGCCCCAGGCGCTGGGCGCGGACTGGTCGCGCCTCGCCATCGTGGTGAACAATGCCGGCATCTCGCCCAAGCATGGCGGCAAGCCGCTTCCGGTGGTGGAGATGCCCGTCGCCGAATGGCGCCGCGTGCTGGAGGTGAACCTGACCGGCGCCTTCCTCGTCACCCAGGCCGCCATCCCGGCGCTGGTGTCGCGGGGCTGGGGCCGCGTGGTGATGATCACGAGCCAGGCGGCGCGCGCCAAGAGCATGGTGGCCGGCGCGCATTACGCCGCCTCCAAGACCGGCCTCACCGGTCTCGCGCGCTCCCTCGCGACGCAGCTTGGCCCGCGCGGCGTCACAGTGAACTGCATCGCCCCCGGCCGCATCGAGACACCGATGGCCCAGGGCGCCGCCGCTGGCATGAACGAGGCCTTCCTGGCCAACATCCCGCTCGGCCGCATGGGAACACCGGAGGAGGTGGCGGAGGTCGCGGGCTTCCTCGCCTCCGATGCCGCTTCCTACCTGAATGGCGCGACGATCGACGTGGGCGGCGGCAGCTACATGCCCTGAGCCGGGCGCACGACAAAGGGAGGGAACGACAATGAACCGACGGCAAGCCATCCTCGCATCAGGGGCCACGATCCTCGCCGCGCCGGCCGTGCGTGCACAGGGCGCCGCCTGGCCGGATCGCGAAATCACCATCCTCGTCGCCTATGGCGCCGGCGGCTCCACCGATGTCTGCACCCGTGCCCTCGCTGGCGAGGCCGAGAAGATCCTGGGCGTGCCGGTGCAGATCGTGAACCGCACGGGCGGACAGGGCACCAGCGCCCCGGCCCAGGTCGCCACGATGCGGCCGGATGGGCACACGCTGGCGACGGCAGGCATGGCCGCGCTGGCGATCCTGCCGCACGTGCTGGACCTCCCCTACACGCTGGACAGCTTCACCTTCCTGCCCGGCTATGCCCGGTACCTCTATGGAATCGCAGTCCCGGCCGAGAGCCCGATCCGCACCGCACAGGACCTCATCGCGCAGGGGCGGCAGCGCCGCGTCACCTTCGCGGCCGCTGGCGCGCCGCAAAACGTGGGCATGTTCGAACTGAACAAGAAGCTCAACACCCGCTTCGGCTTTGTCCCCTTCCCCGGTGGCGCCGAGGCGGTGACGGCCGCCATCGGCCGCCACGTGGATTTCGTGGCGCAGAACCCACCGGAGATGCTGCCCGCGCTGAAATCCGGAAGGTTGCGCCTCATCGCCTCGGCCAGCGACGTCCGCTGGAAGGAGTATCCGGACGTGCAGACCTTGCGCGAGCAGGGCGTGGACCTCGCGGTGGACAGCGTGCTCGGCCTCGTCGGGCCGAAGGGCATTCCGCAGGACCGGCTGGAGCGGCTGAACTCCGCGCTGCTGCAGGCCGCACGCTCCACCGGCGTGGGCGAGACGGTGAGCCGCTTCGGCATGGTCCCCGCCCCTGTCCCCTCCGCGGATTTCGAGGCGATGCAGCGCCGTGCCTTCGCGGAGTTCGGCCCGCATCTGCGCGAGAACGGGCTGGCGCGGCGATGAGCGGACAGGAGACGATGGTGAAGCGCCGCCACCTCATCCTAGCGACCGGCGGCGGCACGCTGCTGGCCGCGCCCTCCCTCCACGCGCAGGGCGCGCGCTGGCCGGATCGCGAGATCACCATCCTCGTTCCCTTCGGCGCCGGCGGCTCCACGGACGTTTCGGTGCGCGCCGTAGCGGCGGAGGCCGAAAAGACGCTCGGCGTTCCCATCCAGATCGTGAACCGCGTCGGCGGCCAGGGAACAGCGTCGCTGATCCAGCTCGCGCAGTCGCGGCCGGACGGGCACACGCTCGGCAGCGCCGCAATGTCCGGCCTCGCCATCGCGCCGCACATGATGGAAGTTGCCTACAACCTCGACAGCTTCGCCTATCTCTCCGGCGCGGCGCGCTTCCTCTACGGCATCGGCGTAAAGGCAGATGGTCCCTATTCCTCCATCCAGGACCTCATCAACGCCGCCAAGGCACGGCGCATCACCTTCAGCGCCACCGGCCCGCCCAACAACCTCGGCATGTTCGAGCTGAACCGGAAATACGGCACGCGCTTCCACTTCATCCCCTTCCAGTCGGGGGCCGAGGCTGTGACGGCGGTGCTGGGCGGCCATGTGGAAGCCACATCGCAGACGCCGCCGGAGATGCTTCCGGCCATCCAGTCCGGCCGGATGCGCCTCCTGGCCGCGTCCTCTCCGGCACGATGGAAGGAATTCCCGGACATTGCCACGCTGCGGGAAGCCGGCTTCGACGTGACGATCGAAAGCCTTCTGGGCTTCATCGCCCCGCGCGCCACGCCGGCAGACCGCCTCGCCACCCTGTCCGACGCCTTCCGCCGCGCCGCTGAATCCCCGGCGCTGGAGGCGGCGCTCGGCCGTTTCGGCATGGTGCCGGCGGTGATGGACGGGCCGGGCTTCGAGCGCGCGATCCGCGAGGGCCATGCCCGCTTCGGCGAGCAGCTTCGCGAGGCGGGACTCGCGAGGCGCTGATGGCCTGGAACGCCCGGCTCGTCGCGATCGCTTCCCTCGCCTTCGCCGCCCTCGCGGGGTGGGAGGCGGCGCGCCTGCCAGCATGGTCGCAATTCGACGGTCCGGGGCCGGGCCTCCTGCCGCAGATCCTCGCCGCGCTGATTGCCGTCGCGGCGATCGGCGTCCTCGTCGCCCCCGGAACAGGAGAGCCGGAGGGCGGCAACGCCTCGCCGCTGCGGTCGCGCGGCTTCCTCGGCTATGCGGGTGCGATGGTCGGGGTGGGGCTCGCGCTCCCCTATCTGGGCTTCGGCGTGACCGGCTTCCTCGCCACACTCCTGGTCCTGCGCGTGGCCGAGGGGGCGGGTTGGGGCCTTGCCCTGTTCTGGTCCTTCACCCTCGTCATTGCCGTCACGCTGGTCTTCGGTACGGCGCTCGGCGTGCCCTTCCCGCCCGGCCCGGTGGAGCGCCTGCTGGCGCCGCTCGGCCTCGTCCGGCTGGGCTGACACCGCCATGATGGAAGGTCTCCTGCACGGCTTCGCCGTGCTGATGACGGTGCAGAACGTCACGCTCTGCATTCTGGGCGCCGTGCTCGGCACGCTGGTCGGGGTGCTGCCAGGCCTCGGCCCTGCCACCACCATCGCGCTGCTGCTGCCCATCTCGCTGAAGCTCGACCCCACGGGGGCGATCATCCTGCTGGCGGGCATCTATTACGGCGTCGCCTATGGCGGGACCATCACCTCGGTCCTGATGCGCATTCCCGGCGAGGCCTCCTCCGTCGTCACCTGCATCGACGGCCACGCCATGGCGAAGCGCGGCCGCGCGGGCGCCGCGCTGGGCATCGCCGCCATCGGCAGCTTCATCGCCGGCACCTTCGGCATCCTGGGCGTCATGCTGCTTTCCCCGCCCCTGGCCGAGATCGTCATCGCCTTCGGGCCCTGGGAATACGCGGCGCTGATGCTGGCTGGGCTCTCGCTCATCGCCTTTTTCGCTGCCTCCGGCATCGCCAAGGCGGCGCTGATGGCCTTCCTTGGACTGTTCCTGGGCCTCGTGGGGTTGGACCCAATCAGCGGTACGCCGCGCTTCACCTTCGGCGTGCCGGCTCTGGTGGACGGGGTCAACATTGCACCCCTCGCCCTTGGCCTATTCGGCTTGTCGGAGCTGCTTTTCCTTGCACTCTCCAAGGACGCAAAGCCGGAGATCCTGCGCCCGCCCTCGACGATGCTCGGCTTCATGCCGAACCGCGAGGAATGGAAGCGCAGCGCCGCCCCCATCGCGCGCGGCTCCGTGCTGGGCTTCTTCGTCGGTCTGCTGCCGGGCGGTGGCGCCGTGCTCGCCTCCTTCCTGTCCTATGCGGTCGAGAAGCGCCTCACCCGCCACCCCGATGAGTTCGGCAAGGGCGCCATCGAGGGCGTTGCCGGGCCGGAAAGCGCCAACAACAGCGGCACGGCGGGCGCCTTCATCCCGCTTCTGACCCTGGGCATCCCGGCCAATGCGGTGACGGCGCTGCTGCTCGGCGCGCTCCTGGTGCATGGCGTGCAGCCGGGGCCGATGATCCTGGAGCGCCAGCCGGAACTCTACTGGGGCGTCATCGCCTCCATGTATTTCGGCAACTTCATCCTGCTGGTGCTGAACCTGCCCTTCGTCGGGCTCTTCGTCCGCGCGCTGGAGGTGCCGCGCCGCTACATGGCCACTGCCATCCTGCTGATCTGCGCCATCGGCACCTGGAGCGTGGGGCTGAACCATTTCGACGTGCTGATGGCCGTCGTGTTCGGCTTCGTCGGCTTCGCGCTGCGCCGTGGCGGGTTCGACCTTGGGCCACTGGTGCTGGCCTATGTCCTCGGCCCCACGCTGGAGCGCTCGCTGCGCCAGGCGCTGCTGATCGCCGATGGCGATGTGACGGAGGTGGTGAACCACCCCATCGCGCTCGGCTTCCTCGCCGCCGCGGCGCTGATCCTGCTCAGCGGCATGGTGATGCGCCGCCGCCCGGCAGTGGTGCAGGACGGGGGAAGCTAGGCCGGGCGCCCCTTAGCCTCCCCCGACAGCGGGAGACAGCCGCGCCGAGCTCCGTCTATCCTGCACCCACCACGGGAGAAGAACACGCGATGGAATGGGTGCTGCTGGGCCTTGCCGTATTGCTGCTGCTTTGGCTTGTCATGATCTACAACCGTCTGGTCGCGCTGCAGCAAAGTGTGGCCCAGGCCTGGGCCGACATCGAGGTCCAGCTCAAGCAGCGGCATGACCTGGTTCCCAACCTCGTGGAGACCGTGAAAGGCTATGCCGGGCATGAGCGCGGCACGCTCGACGACGTCATCCGGGCCCGCAATGCCGCGGTCAGCGCCCATGGGCCCGAACAGACGGCTGCGGCGGAGGGCCAGCTTGGTTCCGCGCTGGGCCGGCTCTTCGCGCTCTCCGAGGCCTACCCCGAGCTGAAGGCAAACCAGAACTTCCTTTCCCTTCAGGAGGAGCTTTCCGCACTGGAATCCAAGATCGCGGCGGCAAGGCGCTTCTTCAACAACGCCGTCGCGGAGATGAACGGCGCCATCGGCTCCATTCCGGCGGTGTTCTTCGCCCGGAGCTTTGGCTTCACGCCAAGCAACTTCTTCGAACTGAGCGCGACGGAGCGCGCCGCCGTTCAGGCGCCGCCGCAGGTGAAGTTCTAGCCTAGGGCCAGAACGGCCATGCAGACATTCGGGCTCCGCACCCATGCCTGGAACACGGCGCTCCGCTCCATCCTCCTGCTGGCGGGCTTTCCGGTCCTGCTGACGGCGATGGGCTATGCCCTCGCGCTGCTGCTCGCGGCCAGCGAAGCGCCGACCGTGACCGAAGGGTTGCGCCGCGCGGCCACGCTCCTGCCCGCCGTCATCCCGGCTGCCCTGGTGCTGGCGCTTCTCTGGTTCGCCATCGCCTGGTTCGCGCATACGCGTATCCTGGACCTCATCACCGGGGCGCGGCGTATCACGGATGCAAGGCAGGAACCCCGTCTGTGGCGACTGACCGAGGCGCTCTGCATCAGCCGTGGCATGCCCATGCCGCGCCTTGCCATCATCGAGACTGAGGCGCGCAACGCCTATGCGGCGGGGCTGACCCGCCAGCAGGCCTCGGTGACCGTGACACGCGGATTGATGCAGGCCCTGGATGACCGCGAGCTTTCGGCCGTCCTTGCGCATGAGCTCAGCCATATCCGCAATGGCGATGCCCGGCTCGGCGTGATCGCCGCGGTCTTCGTTGGCGTCATCACCCTGGTGACGGACCCGGTGTGGCGCGCCCTGCGCCTGCTGGATTGGGGGCGCGACGGGGACCGGAAGCAGCGCTCCTCATCCTCCCGCGGCGGAAAGGGCGGGGGTGCTGCGCTGGCGCTGATCGCGATTGCCGTCGTGATCGCGGCGCTCGCGCATCTGCTCGCCGTCGTGCTGCGGATGGCGCTGTCCCGGAACCGCGAATACCTGGCGGATGCCGGCGCGGTGGAGATGACGCAGGACGCGGATGCGATGATCTCCGCCCTGCGAAAGGTCGCACAGCGTCCCGAAATGCCGAAGATCCCGGACCAGGTGCGCGCCTTGTTCCTGCACGACGCGGCGCTGTCGCGCGGCGCGGGCTGGTTCGCCACCCACCCGCCCATCGAGGACCGCGTGGCCTCGCTGGTGCGCTTTGCCGGCGGGCGGGACCCTGGCCCGCTGCCATCGGTCGAAGCTTCGCCTGGACCGGAAGCCACATCCGGTTCCGCCGAGCCCGAGCAGAATCTCCGCGCGGACCATGACCCCGACGAGGCGGCTCCTCTGCCTCCCACGCGGGGCTAGGGGCGGGACCGGCCCACTGCGCCCTGAGCCTCGTCCGGCTGTTCCGCGAGGTGCGGCAAGAGCTTCGCGCCGCCTTCCAGGATGTCCCGCCGGATGGCCGTCGCCGCCGCCACCCCGTCCCGCTCGCGCAGCGCCTTGAGGACCAGGACATGCGGGTGCGGGTCGGGCACCGTCGCTCCGGCGCTGTCGAAGAGGTAGTTGAGGAAGGGTCCGCTCTGCGACCACAGCCCCTCCACCAGCTTCAGCAGGCGCGGCATTCCCGCCGCTCCGGCGAGAAGCAGGTGGAACTCCTCGTTCCAGCGCAGCGCGGCAGTGAAGTCTTCCTTCGCCTTGGCCTGCATCAACTTCTCATGCACCTGCGCCAGCCGGTTGAGGCCAGACTGCGTGATCCGCTCCGCAGCGCGCTCCGCCCCCATCCCTTCCATCGCCATGCGAAGCTCGCGCAGCTCCAGATAGGCGGCGCGCGTCAGCATGGGCACGGTGAAGTAGCGCCCGGCCTGCATCTCCAGCGCGCCCTCGGCGGTGAGCTGCAGCAGTGCCTCGCGCACCGGCGTCAGGCTCGTTCCGAGTCGCATGGCGAGGTCGCGCCCGTTCAGCCTCTCTCCGGGGCGCAACTCGCCCGTGGTCAGCGCCTTGCGCAGCTTCTCATAGGCGAGCGTGCCAAGGTTGCGCCGGCCGATGGGGTCGAGCGCCCGCGGCGCCGGTTTCGCGGCGCTCACGCGGCTTCTTCGCGTCGTCGGGATGATGCGAGCCATGGCGCCATGTGCCGTCCCCTTCAGCCCTTCGCAAGCGGCGAGGTCATGTCGATGTAGGAGGTGGCGAGCGAGGTCCGCACATCCACCACCGCTGGGCGCCCCGCCGCCAGCGCCGCCTCCAGGGCCGGCTCCAGCTCCTCCGGCCGCTCGACGCGGAACCCGGCGCAGCCCATCGCCGAAGCGATGGCGGCATGATCGAAATCCTTGAACTCCGCCGCGAAGGGTCCGCGCGAATGGAGCGACCAGCCCAGGGCGCTGTTGTTGAACACGATCACGACGATGGGCAGGTCGTGCTCGATGGCGGTCATCAGCCCGTTCATGGTCATGGCGAAGCCGCCATCGCCGCACACCGCCACCACGACGCGATCCGGATGCACCAGCTTCGCCGCCAGCGCGGCCGGGATGGCGAAGCCCATCGGCCCCGCCCCCGCCGCCTGGATGAAGGTGCCGGGGGCGCGGGTCTGGAACAGATGCATCATGAAGATGCGATTCTCGCCCGCGTCGCAGGTGATCAGTGCATCCTCGGGCAGAACCTTGTGCAGCGCGCCGATGATGCGCTGCGGATGAACCGGCGCGTCCGCTGCCGCGTAGCCAGGCCCATCGAAATACCCGTGCGCCGCGCGGTGCGCCGCCACCCGCGCCTCGCCCGCCGCGCGGTCCCGCTCGGGCAGGGCGCCGCAGAGCTGCTGCATCACCACCCCGGCATCACCCAGAAGCTGGTGCTCCGCCGGAAAGGTCCAGGCGGCGTTGCGCGGTTCCACATCCACCTGCACGAAGACCTGCCGCCCGGGGTCGAGCAGCGCCGTGTTCTCCCGTGCCGTGTCGGATGCCGTCAGCTTCGATCCCACCACCAGCACGAGATCGGCTTCCGCCGCGCAGGCATTGGCCGCCGCCGTGCCGTAGGTGCCGAAGACGCCGAGCGCGAGCGGATGCGTCTCCGCCAGCACGCCCTTGCCCGAGGGCGTCGTCACCACCGGGCAGCCCAGCCGCTCTGCTAGGTCCTGCAGCGGGGCGAAGCCGCGGGCGATCCGCACGCCGTTCCCGGCGACGATCACTGGCCGCTGCGCCGCCGCGATAGCTCGCGCAGCCTCGTGTAGCGCCGCCTCCGGCGCGCCGCCCGCCCGGGGCGGCAGGTAATGCGAGGTGGGGTAGAGGCGCGGCCGCGTTTCTGGCCCCACCTGCCCCGAAAGGGCGGCGATGGAAAGCAGCACCGCGACCGGCCCGGGCTGCCCCGCCGTCGCGTGCTTGATCGCCAGCTGCGTCGCCTGCACCGCCTGGCCCGGCTCCAGCGCCGAGAAGACCTGCTTGGTGACGCCGCCAAAGGCCCGCCGCGCATCCCAGGAACCATAGTCGCCCGTGCCGGACTGATAGGGGCCGTGCAGCGAATAAGGCGGCGTGTCGCTGAAATCGGTCAGCAGCAGCATGGGCGTGCTGGACAGGAATGCTTCGATCGTGCCGATCAGCCCGTTGCCCAGCACCCAGGGCCCCTGCCCCAGCACTACCCCCGGTCGCCCGGTCAGACGCCCATAGACCTCGGCCATCACGCCCGCGAGTGACTCCTCACGCACCAGCACGGTGCGGATGGCGTTCTGGCAGCGCGACAGCGCGGCGAAGACGGTGCCCGTATGCCCGCCCGAGATGCCGAACACCATGTCGATGCCCGCCTCCTGCAGCACGGAAGCGATGGCGTCTGGCGCAGGCACGGGTTCGGTCAGCAGGGGCGGAACGGGCATCGCGTTTCCTCGGTTCGTTCAGTGTGTGATATATCGTATAACACATCACCGACCGGCCGCGTACCCCGCCTCAGTTCCGTGCCAGCAACTCGCCGAGCAGCAGGCGTAGATCCTGGTTCATCAGCGCCACGCTCGCCTCCAGCAGGTCCAGGCTGCCTTCGCGCAGCTCCAACTCCTCCACCGTGTAGGCTCCGCCACCACCGAGCAGCAGGCGCATCCGCGCCTCACGCTGCGGGCCGGAAAGGCGTTCATCCGCCCGCCATTCCGCGACAAGGCGCTCGGCGATGGATCGCCCGTCATCGCCTGGGCGGGTCAGGTGGCGCCATGCGGCAGGTGGGATGAAGGCGGGACGCGGCGGCGGCTCCCAGACCTCGCGCAGCAGGTTGCGCTCGGTGCGGAACTCGCCGGAAGGCGCGCCGAACAGCACGGAGCCTGCCGTCGCTGCCCCCGCCGAGCCGCCCACGATGCCGACGATGTCGCCCGCCGTTCCCGCCCCCGCCAGGGAAAGCCCACCCGTCGCCACCGCCGTCGCCGCGCCGATCATGATGGAAGCGAGGTTGAGCCGCCTCGCCCGCCGCGCCTCGACGCGCTGCAGCCTCTCCCGCAACTGGTCGCTGCGCTCCTCCTCGCAATCCAGCTCCGCCATCAGCCCCGCCACGTCGAGCGAGGCGAGGAGGACGCGATTCACCACCGCCTGCCGCGCCCGGAAGCGCGAATCCTCGCCGCGTGCCGCCTCCAGCCGTTCCAGCGCGGGCAGTGCGCCGATCACCTCCGCCACCTCCACGCCGCGACGGGAAAGCCCGAGCCGCTCCATGCGCGTGGCCACGCGGTCGAACTCCGCGCGCGGGAGGAAGGGCGCCTGCTCCTCTGGAGTCCAGGGTGCGGCGGTGCGCGGCGCGCAAAGCCGATCGGAGAGAGCGCGCCCCGGCGTGTCGCGCGCACCCGCGCAGCCCGCCAGCAGCCCCGAGAGCAGGCAGATCGCCAGGACGGCGCGCAAATTCATGATCCGTCGCATGGGCCCATTCTCACGGATCGCGCGGCGCCCGGAAAGCCGCGCGGTGCTTGCCGTCCCGCCGCGCCCGAAGCACCCTCGCGCGCAGCAAGCGAAGGGAGGGACGAAATGACGCCGGATGACGAGATTCCCGCCTGCCTGGGCCCCGACCCTTCGCCGCACCGTCCCAGGCTGCGCGTGCCTGAAGGCGCCTGCGACACGCATGCCCATGTCTTCGACGCCGCGCGATACCCCTACCAAGCCACGCGAGGCTACACCCCGCCGGATAATGGCGTGGACCGGCTCCTCGCCCTGCACGACGCGCTGGGACTCTCGCGCGGCGTGGTGGTGCAGGCCAGCGTCCACGGCACGGACAACCGTGCCGTTCTGGACGCCGCCGCTGCCCATCCCGACCGGCTGCGAGCCATCGTCGCAGTCGGCGAGGATGTGACGCAGCACGAGCTTGAAGCCATGCACGCAAAGGGCGCACGCGGCATCCGCGTGAACCTCGTGGACAAGGGCGGCATGCCCTTTCGCTCGCTCGCAGCGCTAGGCGGCGTGGCGGACCGCATCCGTCCCCTGGGCTGGCACGTCGAGCTGCTGGTGCATGTGGAGGAGGACCCGGCCACGCTGCGCGAGCTGGCGCAGTCGGTGCGGGTGCCCGTCACGATCGGCCATGCGGGGTACACCAAGGTCGCGCGCGGCGGCGCCGGGCATCCCGGCTTCCGCGAGTTCCTGGCGATGCTGCAGGACGGGCTGTTCTGGGTGAAGCTGACCGGCCCTTACCGCATCTCCGCCGAATCCACCCTGCCCTATGCGGACGTCACGGAGATGGCGCATCGCGTGGTGAAGGCCGCGCCGGAGCGCATCCTGTGGGGCAGCGACTGGCCCCACGTCGCGCAGTACCGCGCCATGCCGAATGACGGCGCGCTGCTGGACCTGCTGGCGGAATGGGTGCCGGATGGCGCGCAGCGCGACGCCATCCTGCGCGACAATCCCGCGCGGCTCTACGGCTTCGGCTAGATGCTCAGCCCGCGCGCCGCCAGCGCCTTCAGGAAGTTCGGCTCCGGCGGCGGCAGCGGCGGCAGGTCCCACGACCCCGTGCCGATCGGCCGGATGTCGCGGTCCACCGGCACTTCCACCAGGTAGGGTCGGTTGGCCTTGATGGCCGTCTGAATCGCGTCCTCCACCTCTCCCGCGTGGGTCACGCGGTGCGACGGCACACCGAAGGACTTCGCCATCATCGCGAAATCCGGGCTGTAGGACTCTCCGGTGCGCTGGATCTCGAAGGCCGTCGCCAGTTCCCGACCGCCGAACATGCCGTGCTGGATGTCGCGGATCGAGCCATAGCCGTGGTTGTTCCACACCACCCAAACCACGGGAATGTCGTATTCCACCGCCGTCGCCATAGCGTGCGGCGTCATCAGGAAGGAGCCGTCTCCGACCACCGCCACGCAGGGCCGGTCCGGCGCCGCCAGTTTCGCGCCCAGGATGCCGGAGGTCGCGAAGCCCATCGCCGCGAAGCCCCAGGAATGGATCAGGTGGCGCGGGCGCAGCGTGTCCATCAGCTGGATGATCCAGTTGTGGTGCACCCCGACGTCGGAAGCGACCACCGCATCCTCCGGCACGGCGCGCGAAAGAGCGCGCATCAGCCGCTCGGGCCGCAGCGGCATCTGGTCGCTTTCCGCGAGGCCGGACTGGTATTCGCGCCATACCGCCCGCCCCTTCTCCAGCCGCCCCAGCCAAGGCGCCATGCTGTCGCGCCCGCCTACGATGCGCCCTTCTGCCATCTCGACCAGCATCTCCAGGCTGGCCTTCGCGTCGCCGAGGATGCCGAACTCCGCCGGATAGTTGCGGCCGATCTCCGAGGGGTCGATGTCGATCTGGATGAGGCGCGAAGGCGGCACGGACAGCGTGTAGCCATCGAGCCAGGCGCTGGTCGCGCGATCATCGAAGGAGAAGCCGATGGCGAGGATCACGTCGGCATTCTTGGTGGCGTCATTCGCCGCATAGGCGCCATTGCGGCCGATGGCGCCGAAGGCCAGCGCGTGCCGGTCGGGGATCGCGCCCTTGCCGTTTGGGCTGGTGACGACCGGGATGCGCGTGCGCTCCGCGAAGGCCACCAGTGCCTCGCTCGCCTTGCCCAGCAGCACGCCCTGCCCCGCGATGATGACCGGCTGCCTCGCCGCCAGCAGCACATCCAACGCCGCTGAGAGCGCCTTCGGATTGCCCGGCGTCCCGTTGATGACCGGCGTCGCCGTGCCCTCGGCCCGCACGCTCGTCTCCTCGACGAAGACGTTGAGCGGCACGTCGAGATTCACCGGCCCCGGCCGGCCCGATGTCAGCAGATCCCAGGCCTGGGTGACCGCCAGCGGCACCATGTCCGCCCGCGTCGGCTGGAAGGAGCGCTTGACGTAGGGCCGCACCACGGAGGGGAAGTCGCCCTGGAAATGCCGCCCCGTCTCCTGGAACGGTCCACGGTTGAACTGCCCCGTCGGCACATTGCCGGTGATTGCCAGGAAGGCGGAGGAATCCATCATCGCCGCGGCCAGCGCCATGACGATATTGGCCGAGCCCGGCCCGCAGGAGGTGAAGGTCGCCACCGGCTCCCCGCGCACCTTGTAATAGGCGTCGGCCATGTGGCCCGCCGTCTGCTCGTGATGGGTTGAGACCGTCCTGATGCGGTTCTGTGACTTGAAGGCCGCATCCATGAAGCCGGTGATGCCGTGGCCGCACAGACCGAACAGGTAGGGGACCTTCTGCTTCACCAGATGGTCCACAATGATGTCGGCGCCGTTCATCAGCGCCTGGCGGTTGCTTCCGTCCATTGTCGTTTCCTCCCGAATAAGCTTGTTCAGGCGGCGGCCATCGTAGGGCTGCCGAGCATGCGCGAGATGCGCGAGGCGCTGGCCTTCACCTGCGGCACAAGCGCGGCGACGCGCGCCCCGTCCATGCGCGAGGCAGGGGCCGAGATAGCGAGCGCGGCAGTGGGCCGGCCGGTGTGATCGGTGATGGGCACGGCGATGCAGCGCAGCCCCACCTCCTGTTCCTCCTCGTCCTGGGCGAAGCCGTCCTGGCGGATGCGATGCAGCGCCTCGCGCAGCGCGCCGGGCGTGGTGAGGGTCGCGGCGGTGAAGCGCTTCAGGCCGTGCGCGGCGATCGCGGCCTCCACCTCCGCATCCGGCAGGAAGGCCAGCAGCACCTTGCCCAGCGCGCTGGCATGGGCGGGGCTGCGCTTGCCCACCACCGAATGCATCCGCACCGCGTGCGTGCCCTCGACGATCTGCACCGTCACCGCGACGCCGTCGTGCAGGATGCCGACATGCACCGTCTCGCCCGTCGCTTCCGCGAGATCCTGCAGCGGCGGCAGGGCCTGCCAGCGCAGCTGCTCGTGCCGCACCGCCGCCGCGCCCAACGCGTGGAAACGCAGCCCCAGCGAGTAATGCCCCGTGGCGGGATCCTTCGTCAGATAGCCGAACTGCTCCAGCGTATGCAGCACGCGGAAGACCGTCGCCTTGTTCTGGCCCAGCGCCGACGAAAGCTCCGCCAGAGACCAGGATTGCCGGCGCGCGAAGCAGTCGATGACTTCCAGTCCCCGATGAAGCGAGGCGAGGAGGTAGGGATCCTTCCCGTCGGTCATGGCGTGCTCAGCTTCGGCATGAATCGCATTTCGCCATGATATACACTTGACCTCGCCATGCGAAAGGCGGTTCGCTCTTCGAAACGCGCGAGCTTTTGGCCCTGCGCCAAGGACTACGAGAATCGGGAGGACTGGGATGAAGCGTCTTTTCGCCGCCGTGCTGGTGGCCCTGCTGGCGTGCGCTCCCGGCGCACGCGCGCAGGATTTCCCCAACCGCGCCATCACCATGCTGGTGGTCTTCGCCCCTGGCGGCGCCACCGACGTGCTGGCGCGCATCGTGGCCGACCACATGGCGCGCACGCTAAACCAGCGCGTGATGGTGGAGAACGTCTCAGGCGCAGGCGGAACGATTGGCGGGGCGCGGGGCGCCCAGGCCGCGCCGGACGGCTATACCCTGACGGTCGGCAGCCTCGGCAGCCACTCGGCAGCACCGTCCATCTACCGCTCCATCCAGTATGACCCTCGCGAGTTGCAGCCCATCGGGCTGATCGCCGGCACGCCGCTTTTCTTCGTGGTGCGGAACGGGCTGCCGGTGAACACGATGCAGGAGTTCCTCGCCCATGTGCGAGAGAATCCGGGCCGCGTCTCCAACGGTCATGCCGGCATCGGCTCGACCAACCACCTCGCCTGCGCGCTCTTCGCGCATCTAACGGGGGTGCGGATGAACAACATCCCCTATCGCGGCGAGGGCCCCGCGCTGAACGACGTGGTGGCGCAGCAGGTGGACAGCGCCTGCCTGCTGGCCCCCGCCGCCGTGCCGCAGATCCAGTCGGGTACGATGCGCGGCCTGCTCACCGCCGCCGCCGAGCGCAATCCAAACGCGCCGAACGTCCCCTCCGCCCGCGAGGCGGGCGTGCCCGACTACATCTTCCAGGGATGGAACGCGGTCTTCGCCCCGCGCGGCACCCCCGCGCCGGTGGTGGAGCGGCTGGACCAGGCGCTGCGCGCCGCCCTCGCCGACCCCACCATCCGCCGCCGCATCGAGGATCTGGGCTCCATCCCCGCCGCACGGGACCGACAGGGGCCGGAGGCGCTGCGCGAGATGGTGCGCGCGGAGGTGGATCGCTGGGCGACGGTGGTGCGCGCCGCCGGGATCGAGCCGCAGTAAGGCCTTACCCTTCCACGGGTTCGACCGCCTCGCCCATCCAGCGGGCGATGGCGGTCACCGCTGCGTCGCCCCCCATGGGGCCGACCACCTGCACGCCGAAAGGCATCCCGCCCACCGCCATCAGCGGCGCCGTCACCACCGGGGCGCCCAGCGCAGAACTGACCGTGTTGAACACCGTGTCGCCGGTCGGGCGCGGCTCCAAGGGCTCTCCCGGCACGTCGCCGGACCAGAGCGGCGCCGGGCCGGGTGAGGCCGGGGCGATGATCGCCTCCGCCATCGGTCCCAGAGCGCGCCACGCCTCGCGCAGCGCCTCGCGCTTCTCAAGCAGCGCCTCGTAGCCTTGCGGCCCCAGCTGCTCCGCCGCCTTCACCGTCGCCTTCGTCCGCGCACTCACCCCATCGGGATGGTTCATGATGAGGGCACGCAGCGCCCAGTGATTCTCCCAGCCGGTGATGCTGTTGCACATCTCCTGCACGCCATGCAGCAGACGCTCGAAGGCGGCTAGCGCCGGGTGGTCGCTCGCGCGCAGCACCGTCACCTGCGCCTCGCGCAGCCGCTCCACCAGCGTTTCGAAGACAGCGCGGCTCGCCGCATCCAAGCGGGGCCAGGCCTCGCCCTCCATCAGCGCAAGGGTCGCCGGGCGGCGCGGCACCGGCGGCGTGTCGGGGCCACGCAGCGCCACGCGCCCCGGATCGCCGCCCGCGCGCTGGGCGATCTCGATCGCCACCTGCCACATATCCTCGGCGGAGCCGGCATGGACGCCGTGCGTGCTCATGCTGGTGGCCTGCCGCTCGCCGCGGCTGATCGCGCCCTGGCTCGGCTTCAGCGCCCAGTTGCCGCAATAGGCGGCCGGCCGGATGATCGAGCCCGCGACCTGCGTGCCGATCGCCGCCGGCACCATCCGCGCCGCGACGGCAGCCGCCGAGCCGGAGGATGAACCGCCCGGCGTCCGCGCCAAATCGAAGGGGTGGCGCGTCGGACCGGGATGCGATCCGCCGAGCTCAGCGGTCACGGTCTTGCCCAGCACCACCGCGCCAGCCTCGCGCAGCGCCCAGACGGCGGCGTTGTCGCGCTTCGGGAAGTTCCCCTTCAGCGCCTCGCAGCCCATCTCGGTCGGCATGTCGCGGGTTTCGAGCAAATCCTTGATGCCGATGGGCATTCCATCCACCGGCGAGAGGGGCCGGCCCG
Source organism: Sabulicella rubraurantiaca (assembly GCF_017355885.1). Taxonomy (GTDB): domain Bacteria; phylum Pseudomonadota; class Alphaproteobacteria; order Acetobacterales; family Acetobacteraceae; genus Roseococcus; species Roseococcus rubraurantiacus. The sequence continues at coordinate 228,758 of NZ_JAFEUU010000005.1, read as the reverse complement.
CCTTCCAGCGCTGCGTGCTCGCATCCGCCGCTTCACGCGCGCCCGCCTCGTTCAAGCGAACCCAGGCCCGCACCTCGGGCTCGCGCGACGCGATCGCCTCCAGGCAGCGTTCCAGGTAGTCGCGGGGCGTGTCCTTGCCGTCGCGGAATCCTGCAACGGCATCGTGGAAGGTCAGCGCGCGGAAGTCGCGCGGCGAGTAGCGTGGCATGCGGCGTTCCCCTCTTCGCCGCCAGCATCCCGCCCGTTGCGCTTCGCGTCCATCCCGCCCGGCGCGAGGGCACGGGCCAGCAGCGCCGCCTGCGCCGCATGCATCCCCGCGCGCGACGGCGCGCGTTCGTCGCCCAGCATCATGCGCCACACCTCGCTCATGATCGCAGGGGCCAGCAGCACCTCGGCCATGCCCTCCTGCCCGGCGAGAACGGGATCGAACTCGCCACGGCGGGCACCGTGCCGCAGGACGGCACGGGCGATGGCCACGGCGCGGCGGAACACCGCTTCCTCGTACCAGGCCATGATCTCGGGGAAGCGCGGACCCTCGGCGATGATGAGGCGGAACAGGATGCACTGCCGCTCATGCCCCTCCCGCTCCGAGTAGGCGAGGTCGAGCAGGCGCTCCAGCATGACGGTAGCCGGCACGTCCTCGCCCGTCGCCTCGCGCTCCGCCTCGGCGAAGACCGGCTCCAGACAGGCCTGCATCACCGCGCGGAACAGCGCCTCCTTGGAGGGGTAGTAGTGATAGACGAGGCCCTTCGCGACGCCTGCGCGCTGTGCCACCCCAGTCATCTTCGCTCCGGCATAGCCATGCGTGGCGAACTCCTCGAAGGCGGCGTCCAGCAACTGCGGCTGCCGCGCCTCGGGCGGAAGCCGCCGGCGGGAAGAGACCTTGGCTTGCGACATCGTCGGGGGGCATCTCCTCTATTGACGATTGGGTCAATAACGCCAAGATGGGGAATGCGGAGGCCGGAGCCAAGCCCCCTTCCGCGCGAAGAGAGCCATGCCCGACCACAACCTCCCTGAACGCCCCAGCCCCGCCGAGGTCCAGGTCCCGGCCCTGCCACGGCGACGGCGCGCATGGCTCTGGCTCCCCGCCCTGGCGGTGCTGGGTGCTGGCGGATGGTGGGGCTGGTCGCACCGCCTCGCCGAGGCTCCCGCCCCCTCCCCCCTGGCCGAGGCCCCCGCTGCCCTCACCGTTGCCGTGCGTCCGGTCGAGCGCCGCTCCCTGCTGCGCCCGGTGATCGGCGACGGATCCGTGGCCGCGTGGCAGGAGCTCGTGGTCGGCGTAGAGACCGGCGGGCTGCGCGTGATCGAGGCAGGCTTCGAGCCCGGCGACCGCGTCCGGGCCGGGCAGGTCCTGGTCCGGCTCGACCCCTCCGTGCCCGAGGCCCTGCTGGCCCAGGCCGAGGCGGCAGTGTCCGAGGCTGAAGCCGCGCTCCGCATCGCCGAAGCCGAGCAGCGCCGCGCCGCCGACCTCGCCCGCTCCGAATCCGTCGCACGCGCCACGCTGGAACAGCGGCAGTCCGTGACCCGCCAAGCCGAGGCGCGCCTCGCCGCCGCCCGCGCCCGGCGCGACGAGGCCGCCTCCCGCCTCGCCCAGACCCGCATCGCCGCCCCGACCAACGGCACCGTCTCGCGCCGCTCCGTCCTGCTGGGCGCCGTGGTGCAGCCGGGCCAGGAGATGTTCCGCCTGATCCGCGACGACCGCCTTGAACTCGAAGCCCGCGTGCCGGAGCTTGAGCTCGGCCGCGTCCAGCCGGGCCAGGAGGTCCGCGTCCTCCATGGCGAGCGCGAGGTCGCCGGCCGCGTCCGCGCCATCTTCCCGACCGTGGAGGGAACGACGCGCCTCGGCACCGTCCATGTCGTGCTGCCGCCTGATGCCGGGCTGCGCGCCGGGCAGTTCGCCCGCGCGGAGATCGGCGCCGGCAGCGCCCCCGCCCTCGTGGTCCCGCAGGAGGCGGTGGTGTTCCGCGGCGGCCGGGCCGTGGCCTTCGTCCTGGCCGAGAACAGCGCGAACGCGTCGCAGCGCGTGGTCGAGACGGGCCAGCGCCGCGAGGGGCTGGTCGAGGTCCGGCAAGGGCTGAACGAGGGTGAGCGGGTGGTCACGCAGGGCGCCGGCTTCCTGGCTGATGGCGACCGGGTCCGGGTCGCGCCTGAGCCGCACGCGCGGCAGGCCGCGTCGGCGGGGCGCTGAGGGGGTTCCCGATGAGCGAACGCCAACTCGACCACTCCAACATCTCAGGATGGGCGATCCGCAATCCGATCTCCACCATCGTGCTGTTCCTGCTGATGACGGTGGCAGGCATCTTCGCCTTTCCGGGCCTCCGGGTGAACAACACGCCGGATCTCGACCTGCCCGCCGTGGTCGTCACCATCATGCAGCCCGGCGCCGCCCCATCGGAACTGGAAACCCAGGTGACGCGCCGCGTCGAGGATGCCGTCTCCGGACTGGGCGACGTGAAGCGCATCAACTCCGTCGTGCAGGACAGCATGTCCATCACGATCATCGAGTTCGCGCTGGGCAAGAGCCCTGACCGCGCGGCGAATGACGTGCGCGACAAGGTGGCGCAGATCCGCGCCGACCTGCCGGCCGCCATCCGCGACCCCATCGTGTCGCGCGTCGAGATCACGGGAGGCGCCATCGTCACCTACACCGTCTCCGCCCCGCACATGTCTCCGGCCGAGCTGTCCTGGTTCGTGCAGGACACGGTGGCGAAATCGCTGCTTTCCGTGCGCGGCGTCGGCCAGGTGAACCGCGTCGGCGGGGTGGAGCGGGAGGTCCGCACCGCCCTGCGGCCCGACCGGCTGTTGGCGCTCGGCATCACCGCCGCGCAGGTGAACGACCAGCTTCGCGCCGGCAACATCAACCTGCCCGGCGGGCGCGGCACGCTCGGCGAGAGCGAGCAGAGCATCCGCACCCTCGGCTCCGCTGTCTCGGTGGAGGCGCTGCGCGCACGGCCCATCATCCTCCCTGGTGGCCGCACCGCGCGCCTCGGCGACCTTGCCGAGGTGTCGGATGCGACGGCCGAGATCCGCACCGCCGCTCGGTTGGACGGCCAGCCCGTCGTTGCCTTCGAGGTGCTGCGGACCCGCGACAGCTCGGAGGTGCGCGTAGCGCGGGAGGTGGCGGCCCGCGCCGCCCTCCTGGAACAGCAGCACCCGGGCGTGCGCATCCAGCGCGTCACCTCCACCGTCGCCTTCGTGGAGGCAGGCTACCACGCCGCTGTGGAGGCGCTGCTGGCCGGCATGGCGCTGGCCGTGGTCGTGGTCTGGATCTTCCTGCGCGACTGGCGCGCGACGGTCATCGCCTGCGTCGCGATGCCGCTCTCCCTCATCCCGACTTTCTTCATCATGTCCTGGCTCGGCTACGCCCTGTCCAACATCACCCTGCTGGCGCTGACGCTGGTGGTGGGCGTGCTGGTGGACGACGCGATCGTCGAGATCGAGAACATTGTCCGCCACCTGAAGGAGCGGCCGGAGCGCGGCCCGTTCCGCGCGGCGCTGGACGCCTCGGCCGAGATCGGCCTCGCCGTGGTGGCGACGACGGCAACCATCCTCGCGGTCTTCGTGCCTGTCGCCTTCATGCCCGGCATTCCGGGCCAGTTCTTCCGCCAGTTCGGCCTGACGGTCGCGGCGGCCGTCACCTTCTCCCTCATCGTCGCGCGGCTGCTGACGCCGCTGATGGGCGCCTACCTGCTTCGCGTCCGCAACGACCACCGTTCGGAGGAAGTGGGCGATGGCTGGGCCGGGCGGCGCTACATAGCGTTGCTGCGCTGGTCCCTGCGCCATCGCTGGCTGACCCTCGGCGGCGCCACAGCCTTCTTCGTCCTTTCGGTCGCGCTTGTGCCGATGATCCCACAGGATTTCGTGCCCGCGGCCGATCGCGGCCGCTCGGCGCTGGCCATGGAGCTCGCCCCGGGTGCCACGCTGGCCGATACGGACCGCGCCGTGGCCGAGGCCACGCGCATCCTACGCGAACGGCCGGAGGTAGAATCCGTCTTCGCCTCGCTCGGCACGGCGAGCATGGTGGGCGGCCCCGGCATGGGCTCCACCACCATGCAAGGCGATCCGCGCAACGCCAACCTCATCATCACCCTGCGCCCGCGCGCGGAGCGACGGCTGAGCCAGCAGCAATTCGAGGCGGAGCTGCGCCCGCAGCTGGAGGCCATCCCCGGCGCGCGGGTGCGCTTCGGCGCGGATGGGATGAGCGGCGCCAAGGCCAGCATCACCCTCATCGGCAACGATGCGGCGACGCTCGCCGCCGCGGCGCGCGAGCTGGAGCAACAGATGCGGACCGTGCCCGGCCTCGCCGGTGCGCGCTCCGTCGCCAGCCTGGAGCGGCCGGAGCTCCAGATCGTCCCGCGCGAGGCGCGTGCGGCGGAGCTGGGTGTCTCGCCCACCGCCATCGGCCTGACGGCGCGCATCGCGACGATTGGCGACACGGACCAGAACCTCGCCCGCTTCAACCTGCCCGACCGGCAGATCCCGATCCGCGTGATGCTGGACGAGGAGGCGCGCAACGACCTCGACTCCTTGCGCGCCCTGCGCGTCGCCGGTCGTGCCGACATGCCCATCCCGCTCGATGCGGTTGCGGAAATCCGCCACGGCGCTGGCCCGGCCCAGATCGATCGGCTGGACCGTGTCCGCCAGGCGACGGTGGAGGCGGAGCTGAACGGCATGCCGCTGGGCGAGGCAACGGCGCGCATCGCTCAGCTGCCGATCATGCGGAACCTCCCCCCCGGCGTGCGCGAGCGCGAGACGGGCGACAAGGAGATCATGACCGAGCTGTTCAGCGGCTTCGTCATGGCGCTCGCGACCGGCGTGCTGCTGATCTACCTCGTCCTCGTGCTGCTCTTCGGCGGGTTTCTCCAGCCGCTCACCATCATGTCGGCCCTGCCCCTCTCGCTGGGCGGGGCCCTGATGGCGCTGCTGCTGGCGCAGAAGGCGCTGGGCGTCTCGGCGGTGATCGGTGTGCTGATGCTCATGGGCATCGTCGCCAAGAACTCCATCCTCCTCGTCGAATACGCGATCGAGGCGCGACGGGCGGGGCTGCTGCGCGAGGCAGCGTTGATCGAGGCGGCGCGCAAGCGCGCCCGGCCGATTATCATGACCACCATCGCGATGACGGCGGGCATGGCGCATATCGCCGCCGGCATTGGTGCCGATGCGGAGTTCCGCGCGCCCATGGCGCTGGTGGTGATTGGCGGCCTCGTCACCTCGACACTGCTGAGCCTCGTCGTGGTGCCGGCTGTCTATGTGGTGGTGGACGATTTCGGCCAGTGGACAGCGCGGCGCCTGCGCTTCCTCCGGCCTTCGCAAGCCTGAAGCGGTTCAGGTCCCGGACGGCTCGATCTCGTCCGAGAGGCGGGAGCGCGGACCGCCCGGCGACTTGCGCTCCTCGCTCTCAGGGCCGACGCGGCGTTTTTCCAGTTCCGCCGCGCGTTCCTCTAGGGTTTCCTCTTCGGCCTTCTTGGGCCGGTCCTTGTCCGTGTCGCTCATGGAGTGGAAACGCGGCGGGCCGGGGCCAAGCTGCCTAGCAGTCGGTGGAGATTTGTTCTTTTTTTGTTCCAATACATGCCGCCGCGTGCTAAGAACGAAGTCGGCAGCGGACAGGGAATCCTCCCATGAGGGCCGCGGCCAGGCGAAGGAGCGAGCCCCATGGCGGGTATGAACAAAGCGCTGATTCTGGGTCGTCTCGGGAAGGACCCCGAGGTTCGGAACTTCCAGAATGGCGGCAAGGTGGTGAACCTGCGAGTGGCGACGTCGGAGCGCTACAAGGACCGCGAGGGCCAGCAGCAGGAGCGCACCGAATGGCACTCGGTGGCGATCTTCAACGAGAAGCTGGGCGAGATTGCCGAGCGGTATCTGCGCAAGGGCAGCGAGGTCTACCTCGAGGGCCAGCTCGAGACGCGCAAGTGGCAGGACCAGTCCGGCCAGGAGCGCTACACCACCGAGATCGTGCTGCGGAACTTCCGCGGCGAACTCACCCTCGTCGGGGGGCGCGGCAACGCGGACGAATCGCGCGAGGTGGAAGAGGAGGCGCCTTCTCCGGTCGAGTCGGCACCAGCCGCCAAGCCGCGCGCACGCGCCGCGGCATCGCGCCGCGCACCACGCGGCGCGTGGGACGCGGCGGATGACGTGCCTTTCTGACGCGGCACGCGCAGCACGACACGCACGGGAAAAGCGCCTTCGGGCGCTTTTCTTGCGAAACGGGATTCGACCATGGTAACCGCCGACTGACACGGATTCGTGTCGGGAGGATTCATGGCGAACCGGGTGCAGGCATGGCGTAAGCGACTGGGATGGAGCCAGCGCGACCTCGCAAGCCGTGCACGCACCAGCCAGCAGCAGATCCAGCGTATCGAGTGCGGCGCACAGGCACCGCGCATCGGCCTCGCCATGCGCATCGCCGCCTCGCTCGGCCGCGCGCTGGACGAGGTTTTTCCCTCTCCTCCCGAAATCGGCGTGCCACGACAGCCCCAGGCTGCCGATGCTACCGGGCGCGTCTGGACGCTCAGCCTTTCCCTGCGCGGCGGTGCCGCCATGCGCATCATCCTGGCGCCGCCGGAACTGGACCGCGTGCGTGACACGCTGCGCGTCCCAGCCGAGGAGGGCCGCTTCCTCGTCTTCGCAAGCGCGACGCACGAGGTCGCGCTGCGCCCCGATCAGGTCAGCCTGTGGCGCCTCCTTTCCGGCACGGCCAGCGATGCCGCGCCGCATGGCGGCCTTCCGCCCGGCCAGGCGCTGGTCCACCTCGCGGAAGACCCGCTCCCCCTGCTCTTCACCCCTGAGCCCGATGACTCCGACATCGAGGACACGGAGGAGGGTGAGGAACTCGAAGCCTGCCGCAACCAGGGGATCATGGCGGCGCTGGATATGGACGCGCTGGGCCCGCTGTCGCGGCTAACGGCGCTGGACGCCCGAACCGGCGAGATGCTGGGCTTCCTTCCGCGCGACCTGGCCCTGCTCGCCATGCCTTTCGAGGCGCTGCGCCCGGGCGAGGTCGGCATCGCACGCGGCACCCGCCCGCAGCACGCCGACAACGACGCCTAGCCCGAGGCGCCGCGCCCCGCCGCATCCTCCAGCAGCCCGAGCACGATGCGCCGCGCCGTGGGGGACACGTCGCCCGCCGCAAGCCGCGCCTCAATCATCTCGCGCAGGAAGGCGCCGTCATCCGCCGCCACCGGATCCATCATGCTGCTTTCCAGCAGCGCGGCGAAGGCGCTGTCGAAGGCATCGCCCTCTTCCGCGTCGCGGCGCGGCGCCTCCGGCTGCACCAGCCGTCCCGTCAGGTCGAAGACATCGCGCCGATGCGGTACCTCGATGCGCCGCAGTCCCCAATCGCTGAAGCGCAACTCCCAGACGCAAGGCGCATGCACGGCCTCGGTGACGCTGATGCGCGTCAGCGCGCCCGGGTTCATCCAGGTGGTCTCGCCCATTTCCACCGGAGCGCATCCGACATGCATGTGCCCGTTGAGCGCGAGGCGACAGCCCGCAATCGGCTTCAGCGCCGTGCTGCCCGGATAGCGCCCGTTGAAGGCCAGATCGTGATGCGTGACCCAGACCGTCGCATCCGGCGCCGCATCGCCAAAGGCCCCAGCGACACAATCCGGGATTTCCACCCCATGCGGCGTGAAGCCGATACCAACGCGCCTCCCCTCGCCTTCCACGATGACGCCGGCGCCACCCTGCGGCACTGCATGCAGCGCCCCCGCCGCGAGCAGCAGCGACAGGCTGTCGCTCTCCGCCAGCGCAAGCCCCGAGACGTCGTGGTTGCCGACATTGCTCCAGGCCCGGCGCGGCTGCGCCAGCAGCAGGCGCAGCAGCCGCGCCTTCAGCCCGTCATCCGCCTCGCGCGCCGCGTGGAACATGTCGCCGAGGAAAACGGGCAGGAGGTCGCGCGACGACGCGGCGTCCAGCGCGAAGCGCAGCTTCTCCAGAACGCAGGCCGCGAAATCCTCATCCAGCCGCCGCCCGGGCCGCCGCGACCAGAGATGCACGTCGCCGATGAACAGCACGCCGCGCGCGGGGACGACAGGAAAGCCGCTCATGCCGCCCCCGCCATGGCCAGCAATCCGCCGCCGCAGACAGGGCACACATCCATCTCCGCCAGCGCCTCTTCGCGTTCCCGTTCCAGCGTGGCGACGGCAGAAGCGGCCTCGCGCAGCGCCACTCCCGTGGCGTGTGCTTCCTCCATTCCCTGCGTCAGCAGCGCCGCCATCGCCTCGGCGCCCTTTGCATTGGGCGGAACGGGCAAGGTAGGCGGAAGCGGTCGCAGCGCGACCCGCGCCTGCTCGATGCCCAGCATCCGCGCCTCCGCGCGCCGCAGCGCCGCCTCGGCTGCAAGGGCCGAAGCTGCGTCGGGAAGCGCGGGCGCGTCGGCCGGCAACAGCGCGCAGGCCGCCACGGCTGCGGAAAGCGACGCTTCGCCCTTCGTGGCGAGGGCGATCCGTGCGGAGAGGCCCTGCGCCGTTTTGGCGGCGGCCAGCGCCGCGCCGGCGCCCGCAGGCTTGGCTTCCGCCGTGCGCAGGTGTTCCACCATGCTGCCCAGCGCGGCGCTGGCGGCGGAAATCTCCCCCTCGCGCGCCTCCGTCGCTTCCGCCTTCGCGGCGATGGCATCGGCTTCGCGCGCCAGGGCGTCGGCGCCTTCCGCGATTTGCCGCAGTGAACCCAGATCCGGTCGGCTCGACAGAACGGCATCCAACAGCGCCGCCTCGCGCTCCAGCGCCGCAAGCTCCGCCTCGCCCTGGCGGACCAGCGCGGAATCCTCACCGCAATTCTGCCGGTGACGCTCGATCATGCCACGCAAATAGCCGCTCTCCCGCCCCAGAGAGAGGATGGAGGCGCGCCGCGACGGCGTCTCCCCCAGCAGGAAGACCGGGGCTGCCTGACGTGACACCTGCAAGTCCATCTCATCCACGCGGCCGAAGCCCAGCGCCTCGCGTAGCCAATCTGGCGGCAGGCGTCCGCCCGTGCGGCAGGCGCCCCCCTTCCACTCCGCCACGCTGCCGTCGCGCTCGAACAGCGTCCACAGCGTCACCGGATTGCGGCCCGGCCGGCGCGACCAGAGCAGGCGCCGCCCATGCTCCAGCGCGATCTCCACCTCCGCTTGCTTCTGACCGTGGCGGATGTCGCCGTCCCCGCCTTCCGGCCCACCATAGAAGACGCAGCGCAGCGCGCGGATGAAGCGGCTCTTGCCGATGTTGTTCTCGCCCGTGATGGCGGTGACGCCTGGGCCAAGCGGGATCGTGGCGTCGCGGATGGAGCCGAAATTCACCAGGCGGATGGAACGGATGCCGCGCGTCGCTTCGTCCGGCCAGGCCGGACCCTCGGCCTGGACGACCGCCGCGACGCCATCCCGCCGCGCCTCCAGCCCGACGATGGCGATGGCGCCGCCCAGGCTCGACACGTCATGGTGGCTCACGGCGAGCGTCTGCATGCCGATGCGTTCGGACAGGCGGCGCAGCACGTGGCAGAAGAGATGGACGCGGCCGGGGCGGATCCAGCAATCGGCCTCGTCCAGCGCCAGGAAGGGCCGCAGCCCTGACTTCATGGTGGCAATAGCGCGCAGCCCGGCGCTGACCACGTTGTTCAGCGAACCGCCACAGCCATCCAGCACGGAGCAGCGCGCCCCATCCTGCTCCGCCTCGATATCCAGGCTCGGCAGGCCGCGTTCCGTGCTCAGGGAAAGGCGGATGGCGATGCCCGGCCCCAGCACATCCTGCGCGATGGCCGAGAGCATCGCCTCGTAGGAGCCGAGGGTGCGGCGATGCCCCGCCTCCTGCATCTCCTCCAGCAGCGCATCCACCTCGGGCTTGGCTTCGAGCCGCCCCTTGGCGGCGGCGACCTTCTCGCGCAGCGTCGCGGCACGGCGCGCGACGGCATCGCGCCGCCCTTCGAGGACAGCGAAGCCGCGCCGGACCTCGTCGAGGCGGCGCAGCAGGGGCTCGGCCTGGCCGGCGCGCATCAGCGCGGCGCCGCCCCGTCGGGTGTGGCCTGGGCGATCGCTTCCTCCGCGGCGTCAAGCGCGGCCTCAAGCTCGCGCAGCATGGAGTCTGCCTCGGCCCGCCGCGCCTCGGCGATGTGGCGTAACTCGTCGGGATCGTCCGTGCCGAACTCCTCGCGGGCGCGGCGGCGATTTTCCTCCTGCTCGGCCTGCAGCTGGCGCAGCTTCTCGTCCAGGCGGATCTCCGCCGCCTGGGCGCGGCGCAGCCGGTCGGCCAGCGCGGCCAGGCGCGCGGCGTGGCCGTCCTCGGCTTCGGGCTTGCTTCGCGGACCGGGCATGGGTGAACTCCCGTATGGCGGAACCTGACTCTAGGCGGCCTGCTGGCTCGTCTCCAGGCCCAGGAACTCGGCGCGCACCTCCGCGCTCCGCATCGGCACGCCGAAGCGCGTGGCCATGCGGTGCAGCCGGTCCTCTGCCGAGATGTCACGCGCACCATCGGCCCAGGCCTCGCGGAACGCAGCCGCGGGCATGAGGATCTGATGCGCGAACCAGAAGGCCTCCAGATCGGCGCGCTGCCCCTCCGCGTCGTGCGGGCTGACCATGGATGGGGCGGCCGTGCGGATGCCCTCACCATGCTCGCGTCGCAGCGCCAGATCGTGCAGCACGAAGTGCCCCAGCTCATGCGCAAGGTCGAGCCGCGCGCGGGCCGGCGTCGCGATGCCCAGCAGGTGCAGTTCGAAGCGGTCCGGCGCATCGGCGAGGAAGGACAGGCGCTGGTTGCGGAACCAGAGATTTGGCCCGCCACGGTGGATGCGGCCGCCAAGGCGCGCGACCGCCTCCTCCAGCTTTTCCCCCGGCGCGAAGCCCAGCCGCGCGCCCAGCGCGTCCGCCGCCGCCTCGACGGCTTCGCGGCTGGCGCGCAGGGGCTTCACCAGCACCGGGCGATCCGGCGCGAAGGTGAGGTCCTGGGTGCGGGACATCTGGTCCATGGTCTGCTTCCTCAGGCCGCGGCCTTGGCGACGCGGCGCTTTGCCTTCTCCATCGCCGCCCGCAGGGCGTCGATTTCCTCGCGCAGGCCCAGGCGCAGCAGGGACGGGCGCAGCTTGAGCGCCGCCGCCATCGCGCTGTTGTAGCCCTCGCCATCCGTCACGGCTTCCAGCCGCTCCAGCAGGCCGGTCGCGTTGTCGCGGGCCTCCTGCAGGTCACCCATGCGCGCCGCGCCCTCGGCAGCGACCTGCTCGGCCTCCGCATCCTGGTTGCGGGCCTCGACATACTTCACGTCGTCGAAGCGGCCGAGATGGACGTCGGCGCCGATCCCGACCTCGGACGCCGCCTTGGTCAGCGCGTCGGTCAGCGACTTCTTCCACGCCTCCTCGTCGGTCTCGAAGCGACCGGCCTCGCCGTTCTTGCCGCGGCGCCAGGAGACGTAGGTGGTCTGCCCGACCTGCTCGGACTGGGCGCGCGGGCCGACAGGCACCAGCGCGCCATCTTCGCCCTGCCGGCAGCCGGCGGGGTGGTACCAGAAGCGGATGCGCATGCGCTGCACGCTCTCCTGGCCCAGGACGCGGCCGGAACCGTCGATGACCGGCGCGCCGGGCACCACGTCATCCGCCAGCACCTCCACGCCCCAGCCCAGGCCGACCGGGCCGAAGGCATGGGTCAGACGCTTGCGGACATAGGTCGCGTTGATGGCCGTGCCGCGGAAGCCGCCGGAACGGGTGAAGGGCTTGGTGTATTTCGGGTCGGTCGGCTCCTCGCGAGACCAGAGGAGCATCGTGTCGGCCTTGGGATCGATGGGCACGGGGGCCTTCCTCTCTTGCGTGCTTCCGCCAGCGCCACGAGGGCGCTTGGCGGCGCTTCCCCGAAGCGGGAGCGCACCGGCCGCGCCACGGCTGGCATGATCTATGTTCTATTTCTGTTCCGTTTTTTCAAGGGGAAATGTGCCGTTCCGCCCGGGAAAACAGCGAATTTCTTCAAGACATTCCCAAGCATTCCACCTTCGCCACCAAGTTGCTGGCAGCCAGGAACCGGATCTCCGAAAGTCCTCAGATCCCCTCAAGCCTTACATTGGAGGAAGGAATACTCGGCGCGTCCTTTCCGGCGCGGCGCCATGCCAGAGATGGGGAGGCGGGCAGCAGAAATCGATGGTGCTGTTCCAGTTCCCGCGCCTCGAGTTGAAGCAATCGCCGCAGCCCGGTGTTCCGGGTCGCGCCTTCGGTCCCCACCGCGCGTAGCACGGCGGAACGCGGCCCCACGATCACCACTGCCTTCCGCGCCCGCGAGACGGCCGTGTAGAGCAGGTTGCGGTCGAGCATCCGCCCATGCTCCTCCGCCGCTACCACGACGACGCCCTCGAACTCCGAGCCCTGGCTCTTGTGGATGGTCGCCGCGCGGGCGTGGATCAGGTGTTCCGCTTCCTCGCGCAGGAAGAACACGGCGTCGGGCCGGCCTGGGAAAAGGACGGAGACACCCCCCTCCGACACCGCCTCCACCGTGCCGATGTCGCCATTGCTCACATCGACGCGCGGATCGTTGCGGATCGCCATGACGCGGTCGCCCGGCGCGAAACCCGTGCCGCCCACCGTCAGTTCCCCGGCACGATCCGGGACCAGGATGCGCTTCACCGCCTCGTTCAGGGCGACCACACCACAGGAACCGTGGCGCCGCGCGGCCAGGATCTGCACCTCCGTCGCCGGGTCGAGGCCCAGCGTGGCGATGCGCCCCTCCATCAGCTGCCGCACCCGCTCGACGACGCGTCCATCCGCGGTCTCGATCAGGTGCACCCCCAGCAAGGTCCGGCCCTCGGGCACCGGATGCAGCCCCTCGCGGATGCGGGCGGTGGCAAGAGGGATCTCCACCCCCTCGGCCGTGCGGCGCACGCGGGTAAGGCGGGTCACTGGCACCGCGCCGCTCTCGATCACGTCGCGCAGGACTTGCCCGGGGCCGACCGGGGGGAGCTGGTCCGCATCCCCCACCAGCAGCAGCGACGCGCCGCTCGCCACGGCCCGGAGGAGGCGATCCGCCATCTCCAGATCCAGCATGGATGTCTCGTCCACGATGACGAAGTCGGAAGGCAGTGGATTGTCGGCGTGATAGACGCGCCCGCCCCGCCCCATGCCGAGGCGCAGCGCCTGGTGCAGCGTCGCCGCACGCCGCCCCGTGGCGTCGCGCAGCTGCCGTGCGGCGCGCCCGGTCGGCGCCGCGAGGGTGATGCCATAATGGTCGGGGGGAAGGCGCAGCGCGTTGACCACGGCGCGGACGATGACGCGCAACACCGTTGTCTTGCCCGTGCCCGGACCACCGGTGATGACTGAGACGCCGTGTGACAGGGCGGAGGCGGCGGCGTCAAACTGCCCGGCATCGCGGTCCAGGCGAATGCCCGTCTCGGCCTCGGCGCGGGCGATCTCCGCCTCTGCCGCCTCCCGCGCCATCAGCCCTGTCCCGCGTGCCAGGCGCCGGAGGTGGCGCGCCACCTGCAACTCCCGCTCCTCCAGCCGCCGCAACCCGATATGCCCCGTTTCCGGACACACGCCGAGCGGCGGGCCGGGCAGGTCCAGCACGTCCTGCAGGGCCTCTGCCACCACCTCCGGCGCGACGGCGAGCAGACGCGATGCCTCGGCGACCAGATCCATCTCGCTGATGCGGGTGCCGCCCGAGGCCCCCAACGCCGCCTCCGCGGCTGCGACGCATCCGGCGCCGAGGCGGCGCGGGTCGTCCACGGCGAAGCCCAACGCGCGGGCCATGCGGTCCGCGGTCTCGAATCCGATGCCCGCCACGTCGCGGCAGGCGCGCCAGGGGTCTTCCTCAAGGACGCGAAGCGCCTCGGCCCCGCCATGGCGGGCGGCGAAGGCACGGGCCTGCGAGGGGGAGAGCCCGATGCCGAGCAGCCGCGCCTGCGCCTCGTTCCGGCGCAGATCCTCCTGCCAATGGGTGCTGATCCGCTCCGCCACCGCGCAGGAGATGCCCTTGACCGCGGCAAGCCGGCGCGGATCGCGCATCCCTTCCTGCCATCCCGGGCCGAGCGCGGCGGCGATGCTGGCAGCCCGGCGCCGCCCCACCCCTTCTATGCCTGCGGAGCGTAGCCAGGCCTCCAGCCCGAACGTCTCTTCCACTGGCACGCGCCGCACCACCTCGGCGTGCAGCAGCATGCGGTCCCGACCCTCGACAAAGCTCCCCTCGACATCCAGCGCCATGCCCGGCGCGACACCGGAACCGGCGCCATGGCGGCAGCGCAGCGGGAGGGCTCCTACGCCAAGACCCCGCAGCGCCTCGCCCGAAACACGAAGGAGGTGGAAGCGCTCATCGGCGGAGGCATGAAGCACCGCCTCGACATGGACGCGCCCGATGAAGCCACGTCCGGCCAGCCGGGGCGCGCGCGACATACACGTCGTGTCACCCTGGTCTGGCAAGGATAGGCCTCCGCGTCCCGGCGAGCGTTCGTTCCTGTTCCGTACATGGCGAGCGCGGAGGCGCGATGCAAGGCAAATCGGCGGATTTCCGCCGATTCGCGGCGCGTGGCAGTCAGCCGGGCAGGCCCCCGCGGGCCGGCTCCCTTCAGGAGGCGGGCGGGGCCACCGATGCGCTTCTCTGGCCGCTTGCTTCCAAGCCGCGGGCGATGAAGCCGGAGGCCTTCATCTCTTCCACGAAGGCGCGTAGCCATGGCAGCGCCGCCTCGCGCTCCTGCGGAATGCCGACCGCCTGCTCGATCACCATGAAGCGCCCGGGGATGACACGAAATCCCGGGTTTGCGGCGGCATAGTCGATCAGGGGCTGCTTCACCCCGGCCGCGACCTCCAGCCCGTCGCGCCGGAACACCTCCACCGCCTCGTTCGAGGTGCCGACGCGGACCAGCTGCGCCTGCCGCAATTCGCGCGTCAGGTAGAGGTCATAGGCGCTGCCGCGCCCCACCGAGATGCGCGTTCCGGGGCGGTCCACATCCTCGATGCTGCGCACCGGCGACCCCTCGGCGACGAGGTAGGTGCCTTCGATCACGACATAGGGCGCGGTGAAGCGGATGCCCTGCGCGCGCACCGGATCGATGGCGAGGAAGCACAGATCCCACGCCCCCTGCCGCCCCGCATCGGTCACACGCCCAGCCGCATCGTAGGTGATGAACTGGATGGGCAGGCCGAGCCGGCGGCCAATCTCATGCGCCAGATCCGCCGAGATTCCGTGCGGCGTGCCAGTCGCGGGGTCCCGCTGCGCCAGCACCGGGTTGCCGTAGTTGATGGCGACCCGCAGCGTCCCGCTCGGCGCCAGGATGGAAGCCACCTCACGCGGCGCGTATTGCGCGCGAGCCGCGCCCGGCGCGATGGCCGCCAAGGCCAGCAGCGGAGCAGCGCCCCGCGTCGCGGGCGACGTCAGGATATCGCGGCGGGTGACGTGCATGGGTTCCCTCCAGGCGCCTTCATCGGCTTTCTCGGCCCAATGCTTGCATGCGGGCGCGCCGGAGCACAACGCGCCGCTCAGCCGCCCTTGCGAGTCGTCGCCTCACGCAGGACGCGGGAGAGCTGCGCAGCGGCATAGGGCTTCTGCAGCAGCTCGAAGCCATGCCTTCCCTCGGAAGCGAGAACATGGCTGTAGCCGGAAGTGAGCACGACAGGCAGGCCGGGATGGCGGCGGCGGATCTCCAGACCCAGCTCGATTCCGCTCATGCCGGGCATCACGACATCGGAAAACACCGCATCGAACCGGCCCTCCGAGAGGTGGCGCAGCGCATCGCTCCCATTGGCGGCCCAGACCGTCTCGTAGCCCAGGTCCTGCAACAGCTGCGTCGAGAAGGTCCCGACATCCGCATTGTCCTCGACGACGAGGATGCGCCGGCCGCGCCCGTCCTCCATCACCGTCTCGCCACCGCGTCCGGACGAGTCCACGGGTTCCGGGCTCGCGACCCTGGGCAGGAGGAGGGTGAAGGTGGTGCCCTGTCCTGGCTGGCTTTCGACGGAGACGTCGCCCCCAGATTGCTTGGCGAAGCCATAGACCTGGGAGAGGCCGAGGCCGGTGCCCTTACCGACTTCCTTGGTGGTGAAGAAGGGTTCGAAGATCTGTGACAACTTGTCGGGCGGAATGCCGGCGCCGGTGTCGCTCAGCGCCACCTCGACGTACTCACCGGCACAGCGCGGGCGGTCCGGTGCGGGGCGAACCCGTACGGTCAGCGTGCCTTCGCCGTCCATGGCATCGCGCGCATTCATCACCATGTTGACCACCGCCGTCTCGAACTGGCTGGTATCGGCCTCGATGAAACAGGGCGTGTCGGCGAAGTCGGTCTCGATGGCGATGCGCGATCCCACGATGGTGCGCATCATGTCGGCGATATCGCGCATCCGCTCCGCCACGTCGAACACCTCCGGCCGCAACGCCTGGCGCCGTGCGAAGGCGAGGAGCTGGCCAGTCAGCCTCGCGGCCCGGTCCGTCGTCTCCGCAATCGCGTTCAGGTAGCGCTCGCGCCGCTCCTCGGGCAGGTTGGGCCGGCGCAGGAACTCCACCGAGGCGCCGATGATGGTGAGCAGGTTGTTGAAATCGTGCGCCACGCCACCTGTCAGTTGCCCGACGGCTTCCAGCTTCTGCGCCTGGCGCAGCTTCTCCTCCGCCTGCCTCAGCGCCTCCTGCTGCATCTTCTCTGCGGTGATGTCGCGGCCATAGGCGTAGACCAGCCTGCCCTCCACCGAAGTGTGCCAGGAGATCCAGCGCGGCGTCCCATCCTTGTGCGTGTAGCGGTTCTCGAAATTGGTGAGGTTGCTCGCCGCCACGGCCTGGTCCAGCCCGGCGCGGGTCAGCGCCGCGTCCTCGGGCCAGATGAAGTCCATGAAGTTGCGGCCGACCACCTCCTCCGGCCGGTGGCCCAGGATCGTCTCCCAAGCCGGGTTCGCCGCCCGGAACACGCCCTCCACATCCACCACGACGAGGAGGTCGCGCGAATTGCGCCATGCCCGGTCCCGCTCCGCCGCATGCTCCGCGACACGGCGTTCCAGCGTCTCGTTCAGGTCGCGCAGGACCGCCTCGGCACGCCGCGCTTCCGAGACATCCTGCATCAGCGCATAGATCCCCACGACGCGGCCATCCTCGGCACGGCGCGGCACGTACTCGACCTGGACGTGCCGGTGCCGGCCTTCGGCATAGGGCATGAACTGCTCGAAAAAGAGACGCTCGCCCGCCAGGGCGCGCCGGACCCAGTGCTCCACCTTCGCGAAGGCCGCTTCCCCCACCACGTCGCGGACCCGCCGGCTCAGAATTTCTTCACGCCGGTGGGGGAACCAGCTTTCATAGATCTTGTTGACGAAGGCGTAGTGAACTTCGCCGTCATGCGCTTCGAGATAGGAAACGAGCACCGGCAGCGCATCGGTCAGCAGTCGGAGCTCCTCGCTGACCTGCCGCGGGCTGGGGGCGTCCAAGGTCATGTCTGCGGCCATCGGCGCACTCCTCCCATGGGGTTGCGGCAATGTCAAAGAAAAGAGAATTCCCAGACAAGTATCCCGTGACCGCAACCGTCGGAGGAATAGGCGGTTGTGCCATTCTTGGAATGGATCGGGGTCTGCTCCAGGATGCGGCCATCCCCGCGGCACGTGGCCGTGCGCTTCGCTGGCAGGAACGTTCGCACGAAAATGCCTCCTGCGACGCGGCCCCTCCGGCGGTGTTCCGCATCTTGATTGGGTTTTCGGGGTGGATGAGTTGTTGAGCGGAAACGGCAAGGCATCCCCCGGCCCAGGCACCCTCATCTCCGGGCACGGAGCATGACCGCTTCGGGATACCTGTCAGGCGGGGGCGAGATGGGCGCGCTGATCCGTGCCCATGACTGGGCCTCCACGCCGCTGGGCCCCACGGAAGCCTGGCCGCAATCCCTCCGCTCCGCCCTTTCGATCTGCCTGAACTCGTCCTTCCCGATGGCGATCTACTGGGGGCCGGAGCTGCGCCTCCTCTACAACGACGCCTGGATGCCCATTCCCGAGGACCGCCACCCCTGGGCGCTCGGCCGTCCGGCGGCCGAGGTCTGGTCCGACATATGGGAAGTGCTGGCCCCGCAATTCGCGTGCGTTCTCCGGTCGGGCGAAGGCTTCTCCACCTATGACCAGATGCTGCCACTGGTCAGGGGCGGCGTCCGTCGCGACACCTACTGGAACTACAGCTTCACCCCCATCCGCGGCGAGGATGGGACGGTCGCTGGCATCCTCAACCAGGGCAACGAGACGACCGCCCGCGTCCTGGCGGAGCGGCGTGGTCGCTTCCTGCTCGAACTCAGCGACCGGTTGCGCGGCCTGTCCGATCCCCGCGCGGTGATCGAGACGGCGCAGGCCGGGCTCGGCGAGCAACTGAATGCCAATCGCGTCGGCTATGGCGAGGTGGAGGAGACGGAACGCTACTTCACCACCGAGCGCAACTGGACCGACGGAACCGTCCCCTCGCGCGAGGGGACGCACGACCTCGCGGGTTTCGGGCCGGAGGTCCTTGCCGCGCTGCGCGCCGGCATCCCCCTCCTGATCTCGGACGCGGAGCGCGATCCGCGCACTAACGCGCCGGAAAGCCTCGCCGCCTTCGACGCCATCGACACGCGCGCCGTCATCACCGCATCGCTCCTGAAGGGCGGCCGGCTCAGGGCGGCCCTCTACGTTCATGCCCGCACCGCGCGGCCATGGACGGAGCACGACGCGGAGCTCGTCAGCGAAGTAGCGGACCGCACCTGGGCCGCCGTCGAGCGGGCCCGCGCCGAGGAGAGGCTGCGCGAGCTAAACGAGATGCTGGAACGCCGCGTCGCCGAGCGCACGGCTGAACTGGCCGAGACCGACCGCCGCTTCCGCGGCCTCTTCGACTCCGCGCTGCAATTCATGGCGCTGCTGACGCGTGACGGCACGGTCACTGAGGTCAACCGCACCGCCCTCGAATGGAGCCGCATCACCCCGGACGAGATCGTGGGGCGTCCCTTCTGGCTCGCTGCGCCAATGCGGGAGAACCCCGCACTGCAGGGCGCGATCCGGAATGCGGTGCGCCGCGCGGCCGCAGGCGAGACGGTGCGCGAGGAGCACGAGATGCGTGGCCACGGTGAGACGCGCGCCGTCGTGGACTTCTCTATGAAGCCCGTCTTCAGCACGAGCGGCGAGGCGACCTGGCTGCTCGCCGAGGGGCGCGACATCACGGAGCTGAAGCACGCGCAGGACGCGCTGCGCCAGGCACAGAAGCTGGAGGCGGTCGGCCAGCTGACCGGCGGCGTGGCGCATGACTTCAACAATTTGCTGACTATCATCCGGTCCTCCGCGGATTTGCTGCGCCGTTCCGATCTGCCCGAGGAGCGCCGCCGCCGCTACGTCGAGGCGGTGGCAGAGACGGTGGACCGTGCCGCGAGGCTGACCGGCCAGCTCCTCGCCTTCGCGCGGCGTCAGGCGTTGCGGCCGGAGGTGTTCGATGTGGCGGAGCGGATGCGCGACATCGCCGACATGCTCGGCACGGTCGCTGGCGCCCGGATACGCGTCGTCGCCCGGATCGCCTGCACGGACTGCCACGTCGAAGCGGATGTCAGCCAGTTCGAAACGGCCCTGGTCAACATGGCCGCGAATGCCCGCGACGCGATGGACGGCGAAGGCACGCTGACCGTGCAGGTCGAGCGGCGGCAGGGGCCGATTGAATACGTCGCCATCTCCATCGCCGATACGGGGCATGGCATCCCGCCCGACAAGCTGTCGCAGATCTTCGAGCCCTTCTTCACCACCAAGGAAGTGGGCAAGGGCACCGGCCTCGGCCTCTCCCAGGTCTATGGCTTCGCCAAGCAATCCGGCGGCGACGTCTCCGTCGAAAGCCAGCCAGGACAGGGCGCCACCTTCACCCTCCTCCTGCCCAGGGTGCAGCAGGAGCCGGCGCAGCCGGAGGTGCCGCCGGCCACCGAGGCAGAGCCGCGCGAAGGCGGGGACGGCCGCCGCGTCCTCGTCGTCGAGGACAACCTCCAGGTTGGGGAGATCTCCACCCAGGTCCTGCGGGACCTCGGCTACGAAACCGTCTGGGCGACGGATGCCAGGGAGGCTCTCAACCTTCTGTCCGGCCATGGCCGGTTCGACGCGGTGTTCTCCGATGTCGTGATGCCGGGGATGAGCGGGATCGAGCTGGGCGAGGAGATCCGCCGCCGTCATCCGGGCCTGCCCGTCGTGCTCACCTCCGGCTACAGCGAAGTGCTGGCCGAGGAAGGCAGCCATGGCTTCGAGTTGCTGCAGAAGCCCTATGCCGCCGCAGAGCTCTCCCGCATCCTGCGTCGGGTGACCCAGCGCGATCCATCCGCCTGACCGAAGGGATCATCATGCTGTTTCTCGTCATCAGCGAGCCGCGTCCCGAGCGCCCGAGCCAAGTGACCGGCCAGCGACAGGAATTCTGGCGCTGGATCGAGCCCCTGCTGGAATCGGGTGAGGCCCGCTCCGTCCATGCCCGCGTCGGGCGCGGCGCCGTGGTGCTGTTCGACGTGCCAGACCATGAGACGCTGCATCGCCGCCTGACGGAATGGGCGGACATGATCCCGGCGGAGTTCACCACCTATCCGCTGATTGACGCGCTCGCCGCGCGCCGCTTTCTGGGCCGCACCGAGTCCTAGGAAGGACGCAGCGCCGCGAAGCCGGCTTCCGCCGCACGCAGCACGGCGTCCATGTCCGCCTCCGTGTGCGCGGCGCAAAGGAACATGTTGTGGCGTGGGTGCAGATAGGCCCCAGCCCGCAGCGCAGCGGCGCAGAAAGCGCGGCCCTGCGCGAAATCCACATCGCCGTCGAACAGGAAGAGCGGCATGGAAACCGGCCCGGATTGCCGCAGCCCGACGCCGAAGGCAGCGGCTCGCTCCGCGAGGCCTTGCCGCAGCCGCGTGCCCAGATGCTCCAGCCAGGGCACCACGTCGCGCCGCTCCAACTCCTCCAGCACCGCCAGCGCCGCGGCCATGGGCACGGCGGCGCACCAGAAGGAGCCGGTGACGAAGACCCGGGCGGCGGCATCGCGCAACGCATCCCCCCCGGCCACGGCGGCGATGGCATGGCCGTTGCCCAGCGCCTTGGAATAGGCCGACAGGTCCGGCCGCACCCCGACCGTTTCCCAGCTTCCGCCCGGATGCAGGCGGAACCCCGCGCGCACGTCATCCACGATCAGCGCCGCGCTGCGCCGGTCGCAGACCGCGCGTACGGCGCGGGCGAAGCCGGGCTCGGGCAGTTCCTGGTCCACGACATTGTCGTGGCGGAAGGCGGTGACGATGATCCCAGCCAAGTCCGGCCCGGCCGCGTCGGCCGCCGCCTCCAGGCTGGCGACGTCGTTGTAGCGGAAGCGGTGCTGGTGCGCCCGGTCCTCCGCCGTCGTGCCGGCCGGCACCGGCGTGCACCAGGGCATGGCGCCGTGATACGAGCCCTCCGCCACCAAGATGGCCCGGCGCCCTGTCGCGGCCCGGGCGATGGTCACGCAGGCGGTGGTCGCATCCGTGCCGTTCTTGCAGAAGATCGCCCAGTCGGCGTGCGCGATCCGGTCCACCAAGCGCTCTGCGAGGTCCACCATCACCGGCGCCGGGCCGTTCAGGCAGTCGCCCAGTGCCGCCTGGCGCGACGCCGCATGCTCCACCGCCGAATCACGGTGGCCGAGGATCACCGGCCCCCAGGCGCACATCAGGTCCACGTAGCGGTTCCCATCCGCATCCCAGACATGCCCGCCTTCGCCCCGCATGAAGAATTGCGGGTAGCCCTCTGGCATCCGATCGGCGTGCAGGTGGCCCCACATGCCGCCTGGCACCACCCGCGCCGCGCGGGCGCGCAGCGCGGCATCCGCGCTCAAATCCGCGCGTCCCAGAACATTGGATAGGCGGCCTGCGGCACGTCGCGCAGCCTGTCGCGGATCCCGGCGGGAATGGTGAACTGGCCCCACATCACGCTCGGCACGTGCCGCGCCGCGAGGCGCTGGATCTCCTCCGCCAGCCGCTTGCGCTCATTCGCGTCACCGGCATTGGCGAACTCGCGCAGCAATCGCTCGATGTCGCGGTCGCAATCCCAGCCCGGATAATCGGCGCACGTGTTGGAGACATAGAAATTCGTGAGCGGCGAGAACATGTCCGTCCCATTCGCGTAGACGGCGAAGATGTGCCAGCCCTCGCGCCGCGCACGCCGCGCCAGCAGCGTGCCCCAATCCATTACCTGCTCCTCAGCGTCGAAGCCGCCGCGCTGCATATTTTGGATCATCACCTGCGCGGCGGTCTGGCTGATGCCGCCGGCCGTGGTGAGGAAGGCCAGCTTCTGCCCGCGATAATTCGTTGCCTGCAGCATCCGCTTCGCCTCTTCCGGGTCGAAGCCCATCATCTCGGCGCCCGCACGGCTGTCGAGCGGCGCGTCGCACAGGAAGAAGGATGGGCAGGAGGGCGCGCGGAAGCGTTCCGGGATGCCGATGGCAGTCATGGTCGCGGCCTGGTCGGCGCAGCGCCACAGCACGCGACGGATCGCGGGGTCGTCCATCGGCGCGGCGGCGTGGTTGATGCGGAAATTGCCCTGGAACTGGTGGATGCCGCCAAAGGCCGCCAGCCGCACGCCCCGCGCCCGCTCCAGCCGCGGCAGCAGATCGAAGGGCAGGTACTGCATGTAGTCTACCTCGCCCGCGATCAGCGCTGTCGCGCCGGTGGCCGGGTCGGGCATGACGCGCAGCGCGATGGCGGGCAGATGGACGCGCCGCCCACCCGCCAGGAAATCCGCCGGTTCGTCTCGTGGGACATAGCCCTCGAAGCGCTCCAGGATCATCACGTTGCCCGGGCGCCAATCCGCCTGGCGGAAGCGGAACGGGCCGGAGCCGACCGGCTCGCGGATGCGCTGCTCCACCGGGATGCGCGCCAGGCGCTCGGGCAGGATCACCGGCAGGGGGGCGTTGGGCTTGCCCAGAACGTCCAGCACCATGGGGAAGGGTCGCGTCAAGGTCAGGCGGAAGGCGCGGTCATCCACCGCCTGGAGCTCGGCCTTCACTGCCCAGAGCATGCGGCCCAGGCTGTCGCGCGGTGCCCAGCGATCCAGGCTCGCCATCACGTCGCGCGCCGTGACGGGGGTGTTGTCGTGGAAGCGCAGATTGGGGCGCAGGCGGAAATCCCAGCGCAGCCCATCGGCGGAGCTTTCCCAGGCCTCCACCATCTGCGGCCGGATCATGCCCTTCCCGTCCATGGAGAAGAGCGTGTCGAAGACGTGATAGGCGAAGGTCCGCGTGATCGCCGCCGTGGTGGCGTGCGGGTCGAGGATCACGACCTCGCTTTCCAGGACGAGGTTCACGGGGGCAGATTGCGCCCGCGCCGCGGGAAAGAACGGCAAAGCCAGCCCGGCGCCCAGAGCGGCGCGGCGGGTGATCGCGGGTCGTTCCATGAACCTCGCCTCCCTGTTGTTGCGAAAAGCGTAGGGGGCGGCTTGGCGCGCTGTCCAGCGCGGGTTCATGCTGCGCGAAACAGGTGGCGAGGGATAGGGAATGAAGGATTGGCGCGAAGAAGCGGCCCGCGCGGTGCCGAAGCTCGATGGCATCCTGGTCGTCGCTGGTCTTTCCGGTCCCGCCACGGTCGTGCGCGACGCGCATGGTGTGCCGCATATCCGCGCCGCCTCGGTGCGTGACGCCTTTCTCGCGCAGGGCTTCGTTCATGCCCAGGACCGGCTGTTCCAGATGGAGCTGAACCGTCGCCGCGCCTTGGGACGCTCCGCGGAA
The DNA here is from genome assembly GCF_017355885.1 of Sabulicella rubraurantiaca. Taxonomy (GTDB): domain Bacteria; phylum Pseudomonadota; class Alphaproteobacteria; order Acetobacterales; family Acetobacteraceae; genus Roseococcus; species Roseococcus rubraurantiacus. Next base: position 205,159 of record NZ_JAFEUU010000005.1, on the reverse strand, counting down.
TGGCTCGGCGCCTCCGCCTTCGCCTCCGACGCGCTGTCGCGCCGCCTGGGCATGGCGGAAGCCTGTCGCCGCGACGCGGCCGCGTTGGGCGAGGAAGCGCAGGCGATGCTGGACGCCTATGTCACCGGGGTGAATGCGTTCCTCGCATCCGGCGCGGCGCTGCCGCTGGAATACCGCCTGCTCGGCGCGATGCCGGAGCCCTGGGAAGGATGGCACTGCATCGCGGTGATGCGCCGCCTCGGCCTGCTGATGGGTTCGGTCTGGTTCAAGCTGTGGCGTGCCGCCGCCCTGCCCCTGGCAGGCGAGGAGGTAACGAAGCTGCGCTACGACGATGGTGGCGGCGACCTCGTGATCGGGCCGCCCGGCGAGGAGACGATGCGCTGGCGCGCCGCCCTGTCCGACCTCGCCCCGGCCGTTGCCGCCTTGCTGGAGGAGGCAGAGGCGGACGCGACGGGCGGAGGCAGCAACAACTGGGTGGTGTCCGGCGCGCTGTCCAACACCGGCCGCCCGGTCCTGGCCGGCGACCCGCATCGCGTCTTCGAGGTTCCGGGCATGTATGCCCAGGGCGGGCTGGCCTGTCCGGACTGGGATATGGTGGGCCTCACCGTTCCCGGCGTCCCCGGCTTCCCCCATTTCGCCGAGAACGGCCACGTCGCCTACTGCGTGACCCATACCTTCGCCGACATCCACGACCTCTACGTGGAGCGCTTCGACGACGGCGCGCGCCACTCCCTGTTCGAGGGACGGTGGGAGCCCGTCCGCCGCCGCAACGAGAGCATCGAGATGCGCGGCGAGGCACCGCGCGAGGTGGAGGTGGTGGAAACGCGCCATGGCCCGGTGATCTGCGGTGATCCCGCTGCCGGAACCGCCCTGGCGCTGAAGAGCGTGCAGTTCTACGAGACGGACCTGTCCTTCGACTGCCTGCCGCGCATGCTGCGGGCCACGAGCGTGGAATCCCTTTACGAGGCAACGCGCGGCTGGGGGCTGATCGACCACAACCTCCTAGCCGCCGACACGAAGGGCCGCACCGGCTGGCTGCTGCGCGCGCGCGTGCCGCGGCGCGGGCGCGAAAATGGCTGGCTTCCGGTGCCCGGCTGGACTGACGCGCATGAATGGCAGGGCTGGATTCCCTTCGAGGAGATGCCACGCCTGCTGGACCCCGCGCCCGGCTTCCTCGCCACCGCCAACAATCGGCCGGTGCCCGACGACCACCCGGATTATCTTTGCACCGACTGCCACCCGCCCTATCGCGCGAAGCGCGTCACCGAGTTGCTGGAGGACCCGGCCCTGCGCGGCGTCGAGGGCGCCGCTCGCATCCACGCGGACACCTTCTCCCTCCCTGCCCGCGAGATCCAGGCGCGGCTCCGCACTCTCGACGGGCTTACGCCCACCGCCGCTGCGCTTCGCGACCAGTTGCTGTCCTGGGACGCGCAGATGGATGCCGGATCGCGTGCGGCGCCGCGCTACATCGCGCTGCGCCTCTCCCTGGTGCGGCGCTTCGCCGAGGCGAGCGGCCTCGGCAGCCTCGCCGGCCATGCTTTCCTGGCGCCGCCGCCCGGCACGACGCCGCTGGTGCAGCTCTGGTGGGCCATGCCCGCCCTGCTGCGCACCGATGACGCGGGGCTGCTGCGCGGCACGGAATGGAACACCCTGCTGCGCGCCGCGCTGGAGGAGGTGGCCGCCACCCCGCCCGACACCTCCTGGGGCGAGATGCATCGCCCCCGCCTCACTCACCCCCTCTCCGCCCTATTCCCCGAGGCTGCCGCGGTGCTCGACCCGCAGGCCGAGGCCATTGGCGGCGATGGCGACACGGTGCAGGCCAACGGGCTCGTCGCCCCGCTCGGCCCGCGCGCGGCCTATGGCGCGCTGTCGCGCTACGCCTTCGACGTGGGCGCATGGGAGAATAGCCGCTGGTCCGTCTTCCTCGGCGCCAGCGGCCATCCTGGCAGCCCGCACTACGCCGATCAGAACCCGATGTGGTCGCGCTGCGAGATGGCGCCAATGCGCCCGCGCGAGCTCACGCTGCGCCAGGAACTCCGTCCCGGCTGAGCCCTATTTCGGCGCCGCGCCGCTCCGGGCCAGGATGCGGGCGACCGAGGGTGCCTTGCCCGGGCCGAACGGGACGGGGCGGCACCCCGCCATCACCAGCGCGCCAATCCGCGCGACGCGATAGGCGGCGAGCGCACCCTGCGCCGCCGATCCCGCGACCAGCCCCGTCACCTGCCCCGCCGCGCTGGCCACCGCATCCCCAGCGAGGTCGGCGGCGCCCACCACCGCGCCCTCCACCAGCAGGCGACGGAGCAGGCGAAACTCTGCGACACGGCCCGGGCGCAGCCCGTAGATCACCATCACCTCGCGCATCAGCATGATGGTCCGGACCGCGAAGCCGATCATGTCCGCTACCGGATTGCCGCTGAGCGCGACGAAGCCGCCTGCCGTGACGGCGGCGCGCGCGACCGCCGCCTCGGCCCGCGCATCGGCGGCGGAAAGCGGGCCGGCCTCGAAGGCGCGCACCACCTCGGACGCGGTGCGGGCGGCGGGGATTGCGCGGTTCCAGCCGTCCAGCAGGCGCGGCGCCGCCACGCCGCGCGACAGGAGGTCGCGTCCCAGCGGTGCCAGCAGATGCGTCGCCGTTTCCGCCGTCGTGGCCGCGGCGATGCGGCGGCGCAGCGCCTCTGCCTGCTCGAGCAGTTTTAGCGCCCGCCACTCGCGCCAGGCGAGGCCGCCCGCGCCCAGCACGAAAACTGCGAAGGCCGCCCATCCCACAACGCCCAGCACCGGCATCTGCGCCGAAAGCGCCCATAACCAATCCACCAGCCACACGAGCACGAGGCCGGCGGTGCCCACCGCCAGCACCCACGCAGCGCGGCTTCGCGGGGCTTGCGGGACGCTGGGCAGCGGCTCCGACGCCTCTTCCAAGCGCGGCGGCATCTCGGGGGCGCCTTGGCTGATCTCCGGCGCGAAGAGGTCCGGATCCCTGTCGCCCGCTGGCGCATCCGGTAGCGGGGCGCCGGTCGTCAGGCTCGGCCGGAAGAGCGGCGGGTCGCGGTGGTCAGACATGGTCACCCAGCAGGAACTCGATCGCCTCGTCCAGGTGAATGTGGGGCAGGTCGTGCCGGTCCTCCAGCATGCGGGGATCGAGCACGAATTCAGGGAAGCGGAATCCCGTCACCCCCGCGCGCCGCAGCGCCTCCCATTGCTGGCGCGTCGGCCGGCGCGGCGGCGGCGCGGGATAGGCCAGCACCTGGTCGCGTCGCACCTGCCCAGTCTCCTGGTCGCGGATATTGCCGCGCACCGCCTCGCGCCCGTTCGGGTCCTCGGCGTCCCGCGTGCAGGCGATGGAAGCCAGCGGCAGCATTCGCGCCTCGAAGCTCGCCACGCCGCTGGCCTGCGCCGCCTGCAACTCCCGCAGCACGTCGCCGAGATGGGTCTCGAGGTTGGGCCAGAAGGAGGAGTGGACATGATCCGCCTTGGTGACGGCATAGAGCACCTTCTGCGCCGGCCGGCCGAGCAGCCATTCCCACCAGCCCCGCCCCGGCGTCAGCACCTCCGCGATCTGCGCCAGCGCGGCGCGGGCGTCGTTGTAGGCATGCTCGCCATCCGACAGCGAGGAGAGCAGGTCGAATAGAACCACCTGCCGCGTCCCTGTCGGGCCGCGCAGGCTGGAGAAGAAGGCCTGGACTGAGTTGCGCTTGAAGGTATCGAAGCGCTGCGTCAGCACCTGCGCGAAGGATCCCTTCGCGGCCGCGTGCCCGGCGGGACGCAGCGGAAAGAAACGGAATGCCTCCTGCCGCAGCAGGCCGGCGCGACCGCCCACCTGCTCCGGCCGCAGGAAAAGCCCTGGCTGCAACAGCGACAGGTGAAGCTGTGAGCGGCAGGCTTCCAGAAAGGCGACATAAGCCTCGTGCGCCGCCTTGGCACGCGGATCGTCATAGGGCGCGGCGGGGTCCACGCGGTCCAGCGCCTCGAGGAAGCCTTGCGCCACGGAGCGCCGCGGTTCCGTGTCCATCGCGGCGAGGGTCGCGGCCGACCACTGCTCGAAGGACATGCGCAGCAGCGGCACGTCCAGCACCCATTCGCCCGGATAGTCGAGAATGGTGACGTTGACGGAGGAAAGCGACGTCCGCGCCCCCTGCCCCATCACCCGCGCCGCCTGCCGCGCCGCCCAAGATCGCGCGGCCACCACGGTCAGTTGCACCGTGATGGCGCGGGGCTTCTCCGTCGCGTCCGGCCAGCGCGGCGGGTCGTCGCGCAGCCGCTCCGCGTTCTCATGATAGGGGAACTGCTCCATCGCGCCGAGCGCGCCGGAAGGCGGGAGGAGCCGCGCGCTGTGCAGCCGCCCCTCCGCTGCCGCACGCCAGGCCGCGAAGGACTGCGGCCGATGGACGGCCTGGAACAGCGCATCCACCAGCGCTGTGATGAAGGCCGTCTTTCCCGCGCGGGACAGCCCGGTGACGCAGATGCGGAGGTCTTTCGCCATCCGGCGGGAGCGTAGGCGGGCATTCCTCCCCCGGCAACGTCCCGCCGGCGCTGGGACAAGCTGGTCCTCGCGAATGCCACAGGCAGATGCTGCTTGCGTGCCGCCCGCGCCGGCGGGATCCTCCGCCCATGACGCCCGCCCCCAAGTCCCCCTTCACCCCCTCGCGCCAGATCGCGGTGCGCGAGGAATGGCTTGCGCAGGTTCAGGAAGACGCAATCGATCCCTCCCTGCCCATCGTGGACCCGCATCATCATCTCTGGGACCGCGAGGGCGAGCGCTACCTGCTCGACGACCTCCTGCGCGACGCGGCGTCGGGCCATGACGTGCGCGCGACCGTCTTCGTGCAGTGCGGCGCCATGTATCGCGTCTCGGGTGCGGAGGAGGAACGCTCCCTCGGCGAGACGGAGTTCGTGAACGGCGTCGCGGCGGCGAGCGCCAGCGGCACCTATGGTCCCGTGCGGGCCTGCGCCGGCATTGTCGGCTTTGTGGACCTGACCCTGGGCGATCGAGTCACGCCGCTGCTGGAGGCACATCGGGCCGCAGGCGGGGTGCGGTTCCGCGGCGTGCGCAACCGCACCGCCTGGCACCCCTCGCCGGAGGTGCGTTCCAACCTCCTTTCGCCGCCACCGGGACCGCTTGAGGATCCGCGCTTCATCGAGGGCGCGCGACGCCTCGCGGCCCAGGGCCTCGTTCTCGATGTCTGGGCCTACCAGACGCAGTTGCCGTATGTCCTCGCCGTCGCGCGCACTGTGCCGGAACTGACCGTGGTGGTGAATCACTGCGGTGGCCCGCTGGGCGTCGGTCCCTTCGCGGGGCGCCCCGCTGAAGGCTTCGAGGAATGGCGATGCGAGGTCCTGGCGCTGGCCGAGTTGCCAAACACGGTGATGAAGCTGGGCGGCCTCGCGATGGAGGTGGGCGGCCACGACTTCCATCTCCATGACCAGCCACCGCGCTCGGCGGCACTGGCGGAGGCGTGGCGTCCCGTCATCCACACTCTGATCGACGCGTTCGGCGCATCCCGCTGCATGTTCGAAAGCAATTTCCCCGTGGACAAGGGGATGTGCAGCTATGGCGTGCTGTGGAACGCCTTCAAGCGCCTCACTGAGCGGGTCAGCACCTGGGAGCGCACTGCCCTGTTCTCCGGCACTGCCACACGCGTCTACCGCCTGCGCGACGCGCCTGGCTGCGAGGATCTACCCGAGCCGGTCTAGCCGGAACCGCCCGCACCCCAGAAGGCCGGCGCGCCGCTCTCGCGCAGCCGCTTCAGGACGGGACGCAGCGGGATGGCGCGGTTGTAGCCGCGCACCCGCGCCACGAGGCTGCCATCCGCGGCGCGCAGCGGCTGCGTGCCCTGGTGGATGGCGGCGGGTTGCAGATCAGCGGTCAGGGCCGGCGATCCGGAGGAGCCCGGCGTGGCCGAGGCGTCGTGCCGCACCCGCAGCGCCTCGGCCTCGAAGCCCAGGACACGGCCCACGGCGATGCGCTGCGCACCCTCCTCCACGTCGAGGGTCTCGGCCGGATGCTGCACCACGAAGACGAAATCCTCCGCGACCAGCGGCGCGGGCTCCGCCGCGACTTGCAGCGCCGGACGGGTCAGAGGCCGCTCGAGCCGCACCAGGGCGAAATCCAGCTCGTCGGCCTCGGCTTCGCGGGCACCATGCGTCGCGTCGGAGGGCGCGGGCGGCGACACGGCCAACTTCCAGCTCTCGGCCAGCCCCACCGCCTCCCCCTCCGGCGCCCCCACCGAAAGCCGGTCGAAGCGGCACAGCACCGCGCCCGGCTCGGCTTGTGCATTCAGCAGCGGCGCCACGACATGCTGGTTGGTCAGGATCAGGTCGGGCGCGACAAGGAAGCCGGAGCCCCATTGCGGATTGGGGTCGCCGCCGCCATCGCGCATCCCGATCCAGCACACCGCGCGCGAGACGGCCTGGAGGCGCTCGGCGAAGCGGGCCATCAGCATGGGTGGGCGCCGCCGCGCGATCAGCGCCTGCAAGGCCGCGTCGTCGGCCGCCACCGGACGATCAGGGATTGCGGCATCGGTGCGCAGGGGCACCAGGCCCAGCGCCTCTGCTGCATTGCGCAGCGGGACAGATTGCGGGGCGCGCGCCATCGCCGCGCGCAGCATCCCCTCCAGCCAACCCTGCGACTCAGCGATCTGGATCGCCTCGGTGAAGACGCGATTGCGTCCGCCCGCCAGTTCCATCTCGTCGTCGAGGCGGAGCCCGGTGCGCAGCCATACCGCATCGGCCAAAGCCCGCGCGTCGCCCACGGTCTTCAGCGCGTCCAGCACCATCGGACGCTGCGCATCGTCCAGGCGCAACGGCATCAGGCATTCACCCAGGACAGGGGAAGCCCAGGGTCGCGCAGCGCCGGCACGGCGGCCAGGAGGTGGGCGTAGTTCTGCTCCATCCACTGCCCGCCCATGTGCAGCCCCAGCACCGGCATGCCGCCTACCCCGTCATCGCCCTGCAGTGCCAGGGCCGAACCGCTATTGCCGCCCAGCGTCGTGGCGTCGTGGCCGAAGGCCCAGGGCGGCTGCGCGTCGCCGGCCAGCGTGCCGTGCCGGCGGTCCACCTGCCCCAGCGCCAGCCGCTTCACGTTGTAGCGAAAGCGGAAGATGCGCTCGAGCGAGGCCACCACCTCCGGGTCCACCCGGCCATCCTCCTGGCGCGGCAGGGCGCTGGGCCGGCCGGGATGTCCCACCAGCGCGAGGTCATGCCGCCCGCCCCCTGCCGACGCGTTGCCGACCAGCGCGACCGGCGTGGGAAGAGCCTGCCCCGCCGCGTTGCGCTCCTCCACCTCCAGCAGCGCAAGGTCCAGCTTGCGGAGGTTCACCTGCCCGCCGATCGGGTCTGGGCCAACGAAGCGCACGCCGGTGATCCGGAACGCGCGTCGGGCCTGCGCGCCCCATTCGGCGGAGAAATCCACCTCCGCCGCCCCGCGGAAGCCCCATCCGTCGCGACCCGTCGGATCGGCGGCGATCACCTCCAGCACGTGGCGATTGGTCATGAGCAGGCCAGGTGCGACGACAAAGCCGGTGCCCATGTTGTACCCATCCAACTCCACTCGCCCGGTGGCGCGGATCAAATTCGTGATGCGTTCCCCGGCCAGTGCGAGGAACTCCACCCAGTTGTCGTCGAGTTCGGGGTCCTCCGGGTCGAAGGCGTCGTTCTGCACAATGAGCGAGGGCCGTCCCTTCAGCCGCACCAGCGCTTCCAGCGCGACCAGGGCACGACGGTCCATCGGCGTCCGGTCTGGGTCGCGCAGCGCCACGGAGAGCACACGCTCCGCATCGCCCAGCACCGTCGCGCGCAGGCGCTGGGTTTCCCCGTCGGGGGCTTCGTCGCGGTTCCGGTCCGTGGCCTCGAAGCGCTTCTCCAGCGACCGCACCAGCCGCGCCGCCTCCGGCCGCACTGTGTCCACGGCTGCGGCGGGGCTTTCCAGCGAGCGCCCGGCCAGCGACCCGCCCAGGACGCGCAGATAGGCTGCCGCCGACTTGCCACGTTCGGGCGGAGCCGGAGGCGGCGGGGCAGCCAACGCCGGCGCCACGAGGGATTCCGTCTCGACCCGGCCTTCCGCCGCGGCCAGGGCGCGCGCCAAGGTCGGCGATGGTGCGGCCGCCGCCTCGAGCATAGGGCCCGGCCGCGCCGCCAGCCGCGCCGCGTCCAGGCGCAGCTTCGCCGCCTCCAGCCCATAACGCCGCATGTCGAGGCCCGGCGCCGCCTCGGTCATCGCGCGCAGCACGCGCTCCTCGCCCTCCTCCTCGGTCTCCTCGGGCGCCTCGACGGCTGCCGGGATGTCGCGCGGGGCCAATTGCAGCAGCCGGTCCGCACGCAGGATGCCAGGGCCGTAGGAGCCTGTGTCCCAACCGGGCGGCGCGTGGGCGGTGGCCTGCATGGCGGCGCGGCACAGCGCCTGGAGAGAGACGCCACGCCTCCGCGCCTCGGCCAGCAGCACATCGCGCCCGTGATGCGAAAGCCACAGCGCCACCACCCCGGCCGAGAGCGCTGTCGCGAAGGACGTGCCCTGTCCGCCCGTCACCTCATGGGTGGACGGGTCATCGGGGGCACGGCGCAGGGCGCGCCACACCAACTCCCCGGGCGCGGCGATGTCCACCGCGGAGCCGCGCGAGGAACCACGCCAGGGCCGGTCCTCGGAATCGGTTCCCGCCACGGCGATGCAATGTGGGTATCGCGCCGGATACACCACCTCGCCGACGCAATTGCCGGCGGCGGCGAGCACGATGCACCCATCCTCCACCAGCGCGCGGATTGCGGCCGAGACGGCGCGGCTGGGCAGGCCGCCCAGGCTCATGGAAACCACCTGCGCGCCGATGCGTAGCGCATGGCCGAGGGCGCGCGCGACCGGAGTCCCATCCACGATGATCACGCTCTCGATGCAGCGGATCGGCACGAGCTCCGCGCCGGGCGCCGAGCCATGCACCTCGCCGCCCGGGCCGCTGATCATCACGCTGGCCGTGCCGGTGCCGTGGCCCGGATTCCCCTGCGAGGCAAGAAGCGGATCAATGGCCTCGCCCTCGCCATCCACCACGTCCACGGACAGGTCGAGTCGGATAGGCGCGGCGTCGAGTTCGGCATGAGCTGCGACGCCCGTGTCGGGCTGCGCTATCAGCACGCCCTGCCCGCGCCCCGGCGCGATCTGCCACGCCTCGTGCACCCCCATGCGGCGCAGCGCCCATTCACGGTCAGCCGGCGCCGGCTTGTTGACCCAGCACCAGAAGGCGAGCTCCATACCCTCCGTCTGCGGTCCCGCCGGCGGCGCCTCGGGCTCGGCCGCATGGTCGGAGTCGAGGTCTGGCTCGGCGGAGATGAGGTCGAGCGCGTCGCACAGCGCGTAGCCGATCTCGAACAAGGCCTGGCGCGGCATGGTACGACGGTCCACGCCTGGAAAGGCGAGAAGCGCGAACCGGTCCAGGCCGTCTCCCCCAGCAGGGAAAAGTGGCTGGAGCACGAAGTGCCGGGAGCCCAGCACCTCCGCGACAGCCTCCGGCGTGGGAGGCGTGTTCCGCCCCTCCAGGGCGAAGCGAAGCTCGAAGGGCGGCATCCCATCCCGGCGCTGTCCGGTCTCGGCAGGCACGGCTTCGATGCGCCGGCGCAGGGCTTCCAGGACTGCTTCCATCCCAATCTCCTCGACCTATGAAACAGGCTTTGCTTCTTGTTTCCCGGCGGGAGTTTTTTCTTCCAGTCAGCGGAAACTATGCTCTAGCATCCTTCAATCGCAAGGCGAATCCACCGGTGGGCGCACCCTTGCGGGGAGGGCGTCATGGACACTCCGCTCCACTCTCTGCCACCTTCGCTTGCGCAGATGCTGGCCGACGCAGCCGCCAATGAGGCGCTGGCCGAGGGCGCTGGCGCATCGCGCGCAGACGACCTCTTTATTGGCCAAGGCGGGACGCTGACCGAAGGGCCGCCGCCACGAGGCCTGCGCTCTTCGCGGCAAGTCCCGCACGCGGCGGCCCACTTTGCCGATCTCGACCTCTACGGCCGACGTGAGTGAGCCATGCCGGATCTGGGCCACACAACTCTGCAGGCCCAGGCAACGGAGGCGCTGTGGCGCACCTTCGGCACCGCCCAGGATCTGCATGACGGGATCCGCGACCATGGCGGGCCGGACCTCGCGGAAGAGCACAATATCCATACCGGCACGCGGGAACTGGCTGCTGCGGCCGTGCGTAGCGCGATGGACCTGGACCCAAGCGGATTGTCACGGCTTCGCGATTTGCTCCTCGCCGCGCTGCGGGCGCGGCGCGGCTCTCCGGAGCTTCGGGCGGCGCTGGAAGCCATGGGCGTCAAGGTGCCGCCGCATCTCGCAAGCCCGCCCGAGAAGGTGCTCCACCTGCGTGTCCTGGAGGTAGGGAACCGCTTCGAGATCCAGGCAATCAACGAGGCAAGGGAAATCCGGGAGGGCGAATCCCGCCGCTTCGCGCCAGAGTTCATCACGAGCCTCGCCCGGCTGAAAGAGGTGCTGGCCGTCTCCTCGACCACCAATCGCGGCACGGTCTTCCAGGCGGGCAATCGCCGTTTCGACAAGGCAATGCTGAAGGAGCTCGGCGACGATGTGTTCGAGTTCCTGATGCCGCCCGAGGTCAACCGGTTCTTTCTGGACAATCTGGAGAAGGCGCTGAACGCCAATACGAGCCTCCAGGTGATGCTGGACGTGGAACGCGCCCCGAGCCTCGCGCACATCCCTTGGGAACTGGCTTTCGACCCACGCCGGCGTGGCCATCTCTGCCTGGGCAACGAGGCGAGCCTGTGCCGGGAGGTGGATGCCGTTCTGACACTCCTCCAGCCCAAGCGCGAGCTGCGCATCCTTGGCCTTGTCGCCGCCGGCGACATCACCACCCCCGGTGCGCCAGATGACGCGCTGGAGGTGGACCGCGAGCGCGACCTGATTCAGACGGCGCTGCGCGACGTTTCGCCGGCCGTCCAGCAGGGATGGTGCCTCGGCGGGACCCTCACCGAACTGCGGCGCATGATGCGGGCACGTGCCCCGGGCGATGGCTGGAGCGTGTTCCACTTCATCGGCCATGGCGGGTTCGACGAGGAGGCAGGCGAGGGTTACCTCCTGCTTCGCGGCGCCGGAGGGACCGTCCCCGTTACAGCAGACCGCCTGGCCGACATCCTGCTAACGCCCGGCGGGACGCCGCAGCTCGTCGTGCTCAATTGCTGCTCCGGCGGCACGACGGCGCAGGGAAAACCCTTTTCCTCGGTGGCAGCCACGCTTGTGCTACGGGGCATCCCGGCCGTGATCGCAATGCAGTTCCCGGTGAGCGAGCCGGCAGCGCTCTCCTTCAGCAGGAACTTCTACGAGGCCATCTCCGAGGGGATGAGCGTGCAGCGCGCTCTCACTCAGACGAGGCAGGCCCTGAGCGACGATTTCCCTGAATGGGTCACGCCCGCCCTCTTCACCAGCGGCGGCGATTTCGCATTGGTGGAGCCGCCCGCATGACGGGGGCCGCAGCCTTCTGGTTCAGCCTCGTCACGGTGGGGTACTGGGCGTTCTGGAACTTCCACCGCCCCCACCCGCCGGATGCGCTGCGCTACAGCGTCACGCTTCGGCGATACATCCTAGGCGTCACGCTGCACATTGCTTCGGCGCTGGCCGTCTTCGGCTTCGCGCTGATCTGCGCGCGCCTCGTCCAGGAGAACTTCCTCCCCGACATCCGCTCAATCGAGGCGCGCACCGGATTGCCGCTCACAGCGGCACTTCTCGTCACCGTGCTGCTGCCGCGCCTGCCTGGCACGCGCCTCCTGGCGGACGAGACACGGGGAATGCTGCAAAGGCTGGCGCTCTACCCTGCCTCCACCGAACACCTGACCCGGCTGCTCGCCGCGGGCGGGTGCAGGGCGGACGACGAAACCCGCGCCGCGCTGCGCCAGGAGATGGTGCTTTTCGGCCTTTCAGCCGAAGCTCTGGACCGGATCTACCCGCCGGCGGTGGTGGCACGGTTGGACGAGACGCACGCGCTGCGCCTGCGCTTCAGCGAAGCCGTGAAGGACCCCGGCCTGTCTGCCTTCGTTCGCGCCAGGGGCGGTGAGATCGAGGAGGCGAGGCTTGAGCATCTCCGCCTGCTACGTCGGGTCGCGCGCGCCACGCTCCTCGCGGAGGAGCTCGCGGATGCGCCGGTGCCCGACTATGCGGAGGAGGATCACCCGGGCCTCGAGGCGCTCTCGGAATTCGTGCTGGAGGAAACGAAGGCTGTTGCGGCGCGTTATCACCGCCTCGCCGCCGATGCTGCGCTCTCCATGTTCCATCGTCTGCAGGACCGCGACGCCTTCCTCGACAGTCTCGGCTTCCCCACGCCGCCTCCGCTCGACCTGCCTTTCGGCTCCGTCGTGGTGGTGGCGGGCGTCATGCCTGCGACCGTCGCCTTGCTCTACCTGCGGCCCATGCTGGAGTGGAGCGGCCTGATTCCGGACTCCGGAAGGCCACCGCCATCGCTGGCGCTCGTTCTCGCCTTTTCCGTGCTCCAGCTCACCATCGTGCTCTGGGCCGTGCTGCCCAAGGCGCTGACCCGCTGGGCCTGGCCGAGGCGCCGCACGCTGCCGCTCGGCTCCTATGCCGTTGTGGCGCTGGGTGCGTTCCTGACGCAGGCCGCCTTCGGATGGCTCATGGTGACGAGCGGCGTGATGCCGCACATGTCGCGCTTCGGCATCCCGTCGCTGCAGGTGATGCTTGCCGCCAGCCTCTTCGCCATCGTCAGTACAATCGGCCTTTGCCTCCTGATCGACCGGCGCCTCCTCGATAACCGTTTCCGCTTCTTCAGGGGCCGCTGGCTGGATGGTCTGGTGCTGGCCGCGGCCATGGCGCTTGCCGACAGGTACCTGTTTCAGAACGCCATCGTCGCACTGGGCGGAACGGCGCCAGGTCTCTGGTCCACCACGATCCTGGGTGGGCTGGGTTTCGTGCTTGGCGCGCTCGTCCCCTCATCCGTGGCGGCGTGGCTCAATCATCGCTTGGCGAAGACCGTGGTGGAGGAGACGGCAGGAGCAATCGTCGTTCCTGTCCGCGTTCCTGTCACGGTCGATTGAGGCGCGCTCCCGTGTCTTCTTCGCGAGGCGGTTCAGCATGACAGACGCCAGCAATCCAGAGCTGAACCGGCGCCTAAGAATCACCGTATTTTGAAGGGCCGTGGTGGCAAGCCAGACGTACAACGGTGACTGAGATTATCCGTCGAGCACTTCATGCATCGGGTGAGCGCGTAGCGTCTCTGCATTGTTACGCGCTTCCACTGGCGCATCCTCGAGCATGCGAAGCGAGTTCCGCTGCACATGAGAACCAGACTGGGCGAGCGCCCTGCGCTTCGAGGAAGGAGAAACGTGTGGTCGAAGGAAGCCGCATCGGGCGGCGCACCCTGTTCGGCGCCGGGGCGGCGCTCGCCGCGACCGGCCCTGCCGCGGCCCAGGACAACTACCCCAACCGCCCCATCACGGTCGTCATCGGCTTCACATCCGCCGGCCTGACCGACACGATGACGCGCATCATCGCTGGGCGCATGGGGCGCGAACTTGGCCAGAATTTGGTGGTGGAAAACCGGCCGGGCGCCGCGACCTCCACCGCCTCCGCCTATGTCGCCCAGGCGCGGCCGGATGGGTACACGCTGCTGATGGGCACCACGAGCCTCGCCATCAACCCGGCGCTGCAGCCTAATCTGCCGCCACGTGATCCGCGGCAGGAACTGGCGCCGGTGGGCATGGCCTATGAAAGCCCCTTCCTGCTGATCGTGCGCGCAGCCCTGCCCATCCGGGACCTTGCGGGCTTCGTCGCCCATGCCCGTGCCCATCCCGGGCAGATCCAGATGGGCAGTTCCGGCATCGGCGCGACCAACCACCTGCTGATCACGATGCTGGCACGCGAGGCCGGGATACGGCTCGAGCACATCCCCTATCGCGGCGCCGCCGCTGCACTGATCGACCTGCGCGGCGGCCGCATCTCCGCCACCTGGGCCACACCCCCCGACGCCATGCCGCTGGTCCAGGACGGGACGGCGCGCGTGCTGGCGATTTCCTCGCACGAGCGCATGCGGACCCTGCCCGACATCCCCGCCGCGATGGAATCCCTGCCAGGAGTCCACGGCACCTTCTGGCAAGGCCTCTTCGCACCGCCCGGAACGCCCGAGCCCGTGCTGGGCCGCCTCGGCGCCGCGCTGGACACCGCGACGCGCGACCCTGAGATCGCGCGCCGCGCGGAGGAAGGCGGCGTCGTGATGCGGCCTGGGGACGCCGCGGCGCTGCGAGCCCATCTCGCCTCCGAGACGGAGCGATGGAGCAAGGTGATCCGGTCGGCGAAGATCAAGGTGGAGTAATCGTGGCGGGTTAGAACCAGCCCCGCCGCCGTAACGCGTGCCGGCGGGTCGCGCGCCGTCGCAGGGCTGTCCCACGACCGGGTTCGCCCGGACGCTTAAGTCATGGCGCGGGAAGAGGATGACCGCCACTTCCGGGGCGAGCGTCGTGGAAACCCATCAAGCGCGACCCCGCGTTCTCGCGTCAGGAGTCTCGAAATCACCGTCGCTCAGAACCGGTAGGCAAGCCTGCCGAAGCCCATATGCGACACATAGCCACTGCCGACCTCGCTGCTGTACTGGAGGCGAAAATCCCAGTTCGAGCCGCTCAGAAGTTCCACACCCGCAGTGAAGCGCCCCAGCACGCCCGGGATCGGAATGGCTGCCCGGAACCCTGGACCCGCAGCCTGGCCCGAGAACCGGGCCGTCGCCGCCCAATCCCGAGCGCCGATGAACTCGACACCCGCGCTCACGAATGGCCGAAGCACGGCCGTGTCGCTGAGGCGAATGCGCCCGCCAATCTCGATGGCCGGAACCGCGGAGAAGGTGGCCGCTCCCTTTGTGGCAACTGACAGGTTGAAAGGACCAGCCCCCGTCTCTGTGTAGCTGTCGCCACGCACGTAGCTCAGGCGCAGATCGAGGCGCGGCTGGATGTACCAGCCGTCGAAGGGGATCTGATAGGCGAAGCGCGCGTGAGCCCCCACGTGCCACGCGGATGGGGACGCCTTCGCCAAGGCGCCGAAGCTGCCGACCATAATGCTGCGCCTGCTGTTGTAGCTCCCGTAGCCGAAGTCGAGGGCGCCCGAGATCTGAAGCCGCCCGGTCTGGAAACGGACCGAGGCCCCCACCAGCACGCTGTCGCCCGTGATTCGGGAGGGGCCCGGATTGCCCCAAAACTCGCTGCTCTCATAGGCGATCGAGCCACCGACGACCCAGCCCGGCGCAACCCGGCGTTGGCCACCAGCCTGTAGCGTCCAGGCCCTCGTGGTGTAGCCTGATGAGTCGTCGCTCCTCCCCTGGCTCGCATAGCTGCCGAAGATGCGCGCCCAGCCACAGCTGCTTTGATCGAGCGACCGGCCCGCCCCCTCGTAGGTCAGGCAGTCGTCCAGCATGTTGGCGACAAAGCGATGGCTCGTGCGGTAGCGGAAGGCCGCAATCGCACCCACCGTCTCTCCCGAGAGGCTTGAGAGTGCTTGTCCGTAGGCGCCCCGATCCCGAACGCCGGCGAGGGCCGTGAAGCCGGCATCGAAGTTCGCCCCGCTGTTCCAGATGTCCTGCAGATGCGCCGCGACCCGCCGCTGATTGGTGCCTAGCGAGGCCGCAGCCATCTGGAACTCCGCCACCGGCTGAACTTGCAGGCTGTTGCCGGTTTGCTGCGTATCGAAGCGGAACAAATGGATGCGTGCGGCGGAGAGACCTGGGCGCAGCTCAAGCCCGTCCGTCGCGCTCACCACCGTCACCGCACGATTGGCCATCAGATAGGGACGCACCTCGACGGTCCCGGCCAGCTCCGCGCGTCCCTGCACCAACAAGTGATCCGAGGCTCCCGTGCCATGGTTCGTTTCCAGCACGAGACGCCCGGTTGGACCCTGCACGAGATTGCCGTTCAGCGTCGTCTGGCCGACCAGGCCCATGCCGCCGACGAAGAACGTCCCCGCATTGCGGAAGGTGCCACCGCTGAGATTGACCCGCGTGGGCGCCGAAACCACGCCGCCCGCCTGGTTGTCGAGGCTGCCCCCAGCGCCGTCGTTATAAACAATTTCTCCCAGGATCTGCCCCGTATTGGTGACCGAGGTATTTCCTCCCGGGCTATCGGTGAGGATCGCGATGCCGCTGGAGTCGCTCCGGCCGATCACGCCTGCATTGGTGATCCGATTCGCCGTGCCGCCCAGCAGACGGATGGCCGCTGCATCCTGCTGGCCAGGTGCCTGTCGGGTTGGTGAGTCGGGCAGCCCGCCCCGAACGATCGATGCTTGGTCGATCGAGATCTGGATCGGGCTGGACGAGGTGCCATCGCTCTGGGCCAGGATCCCGGTCGATCCCAACCCGGCTGCCACCACCTCGGTGGCTGTAAGGGAGATCGTCACGGGACCGCCGCTCCCGCTGCCGCCGGCCGTGCCGCGCGCCTGGACGTTGGTCGCCGAACCATTGGTGATGTTGTAGTTCACCAGCCCGCCACCGCCGCCGATGCTCTGGGCGAAGATGGCGGGGGCGAAATTGCCGGTGGTCGTGATGCGGGCGTCGCTCGCGGTGACGCTCACCGTCCCGCCATCGCCCGCATTGGCTTTGACCGCGAGCGCGGTGCCGACCACATACTGATTCACCGCGGAGACATCGCCGGCCAAGCCGCCACCGCCGCCGATGCTCTGGGCCAGCACGCCGAAAGCACCGTGCCCGCTCGTGGAGATGACGGTCCCGGCCTGCAGGGTTACGGCGACGGTTCCGCCATTGCCGCTTGCGCCACCGTTCCCGCCGTTCCCGCCCGGCGGAAGGTTGACCCGTCCGCCCACCGCGAGGCCGCCGCCACCGCCGATCGATTGCGCCAGGATGGCATGGGCATCGAGCCCCGACGTCGTGATGGGTCCGCTCGTGGTGACCTGAACCGGACCGCCATTTCCAGCCACGCCGTTCTGGCCGCCAATGGTCAGGTCCAGACCGTGGACGTCCCCGATCCGTCCCTGCGGGTTGATGATGATCTTGGAGGGGTCGAAGGTCTGGTCGGTCGTCATCGTCCGCGCGAGGCCACCGCCGCCGCCAATGCTCTGCGCGACAATGGCGATGCCGTGCTTGCCGGTCGTCGTGATTGTGCTTCCGCTGGTGCCGTCGCCGGTGGTCACGCTCACTGCGCCGCCATCGCCGCCCTGGCCGCCATTGCCACCGATACCGACCGACAGGCTTTTCAGTGAGCCGCTGACCGTCCCGGCCAGCGAGCCCTCGCCGCCGCCGCCGCCGATGCTCTGCGCGAAGATGCCGAAGGCCGCTACACCCTGGGTCATGATCGTGCCGCCCGGTCCATTGATGACCGTGACGATCCCGCCATGCCCGCCCGCGCCACCGCTGCCCCCGATCCCCACCGCGGTCTGGACCGGCGTGTCGTCATTCGCCGTGCTGCTCGAGGTCGCACCGCCCGCGCTCCCGCCGCCGCCGCCCACGCTCTGTGCGTAGATGCCATCGGATTGGGCGCCGTAGGTGGCGATCGAGCCGGTGTTGGTCGCATTGACCGCACCACCATTGCCAGCGGCGCCGCCACTGCCCCCGACGGAGACGGAGACGTTGATCTTCACGCTGGTCCCGTTCTCGGCCGCGCCCGCCTGTGGCTGCGTGAAGATGCCGGTCAGCTGATTGAAGGTCGCGTCGATCTTCTGGCCGATCTGCCCGATCTGCAGAATGCCGTCGCCCAGGTTCTGGACCTGCTGGTTGAGGCCAAGCCCCTGGGACAGGTTGTTGAACAACGCCTGTGCGTTCGACAGCGGGGTGACGCCGCCGGCCGTGGCGCCGCCCTTGCCGGCCTTGCCGCCGCCGCCACCGATGCTCTGCACGGAAAGCCCGATGCTGTCGGTGCCGCGCGTGACGATGCTGCCCGTGTTGCGGACCGTCGCGGTGTTGCCGTCGCCGCCCGCACCGCCATTGCCGCCGACGCCTACGGAGACCGACAAGTTGCCGCCGCCGGCTGTGGCCGTTCCGCCACCGGCTGAGCCACCGCCGCCACCCACGCTTTGCGCGAACACGCCGTCAGCGCCGTCGCCGCGCGTCGTGACCGCGCCGCTGTTCAGCAGATCCACCGTGCCGGCATGGCCACCCGTGCCGCCGGTCCCGCCCACCGCGACCGATGTGCTGAAGCTAAACTTGGCGCTGCCGGACGAGGCTGTCGCGTCGCCTGCGCCGCCCGTACCGCCGCCCCCGCCCACGCTCTGGGCGAAGACGCCATAGGCATCCTGCCCCATCGTCGCCACCAGCCCTGAATTCGTCAGCGTCACCGCGCCGCCCGTGCCGCCGGTCCCGCCGGACCCGCCGACCGCCGCCGAAACGGAAATTGAAACAGAGCCTTGGCTACCGCTCGAATAGGAGGCTGCCGTGCTGTCTCCGCCGGTGCCGCCGCCACCGCCGACCGATTGCGCGATGACGCCCATCGCGCCATCGCCGGCCGTAGTGATCAGCCCGGCATTGCTGAGCTGAACCCCGCCGCCGGTGTTGCCGGCGCCGCCTTGACCTCCGATCGCGACCGATACGGAGATCGCCGGCACGTCCTTGTTGGGCGAGAAATCCACCGCATGCGCTGCCGCCGCGCCGCCACTCCCGCCGCCCCCGCCGATGCTCTGGATGAAGACACCCGCAGCGTCGGGGCCATAGGTCGTGATCTGGCCGGAATTTGTGACGGACACATTCCCGCCCGGCCCGCCGCCGCCGCCGCGCCCACCGACCCCCACTGCGCCGGTCGGCAGGACCCCGGCGGCGAAGGCGAAGGCCGAACCGCCCTTGCCGCCGCCGCCACCGATGCTCTGAACCTGGACCCCCGCCGCGTGGTCACCGTAGCTTGTGACCAACGCCTGGTTGTTCAGCGTTACCGTGCCGCCGCTTCCCCCGCCCTTTGCATCGCCGCCGATGGACATCGAAAGGAAGCTGACGCCCTCGGAACTGGCGCTGCCGCCCGCTCCGCCCGAGCCGCCGATGCTCTGTGCAAAGACGCCCGCGCCGCCGAGCGTGCTGGTGGAGGCAAACACACCCCGCGTCAGGTCCAGCTGAACCGCGCCGCCATCGCCACCGAGGCCGCCATTGCCACCGATCGCGATCTGCACGCCGATGGCGACGCCGACCGTGTCGCCCCCGGCCCCACCGCCGCCGCCGACGCTTTGCGCCAGCACCGCGATCGCGCTCCTGCCCGTCGCGACAACCATGCCGTTGGGCGAGGTGACGGAAACCGGGCCGCCATTGCCGCCTGGCGCACCCGCACCGCCGGAGGTGTTGAAGCTTGCCTGGCCACCATTGCCACCGGCCCCGCCGACGCTCTGCACCAGCGCGCCATGGGCGAAGCTGCCTGAGGTCCGGATTGTCCCGACGCTGCCCGTATTGCCGAGTGTCAGGGCGGCGCTGCCACCTGCGCCGGCGAACCCACCGCCGCCTGCACTTCCTTCGATGGCCTTGGCATTCGCGCCCCGTCCGCCGGCGCCGCCATTGGACTGAACCAGCACTCCCTGCCCGCTGGTCACGCCCGGGGAACTCGATCCATTGAAGGTCACTGTCCCGAGGATCGTGGCGCTTGCGGCACCTCCAGCGCCGCCGTTGCCGCCGCTGCCTCCCTGGTCATCGGTCGCGTAGTAGGTCACTCCGCCATTGCCTCCGGAGCCACCATTGGCAGAGACGGAAATCCCGCTGACGCTAAAAATGACGGGAGCGAGGTTCACCGTGACCGAACCGCCGCCAAGCAGGATGCTCGCTTGTCCGCCATTGCCACCGACGCCGCCATTGCCCCCCGATGCCGTCACCAGGTTCCAATAGGCCTTGCCGCCGTCGCCTCCATTGCCTCCCTGCGAACTGACGGCTAGGCCGAAATCCACGGTTGCGACCGTGCCGCTCTGCCATTGCAGCGAGGCCCCACCGCCGGAGCCGCCAGCCCCGCCATTCGCACCCTGCGTGGTATCCAGCTTGTCGGTGGTCGAAGCGTTACCGCCCGCCCCACCATCCCCGCCGATGCTTTGGACCAGGACGCCAATATTGTTGGCCTGCAGAGATCCGCTGGCGGTCATCGCGATGGAGCCTGCAGCCCCACCCGCGCCGCCGCTTCCGGCTTGTTTCGCCCAGATCCCACCGCTTGCGGAGCCACCTCCGCTTCCGCCACTGCCGCCCCGCGAGACGGCGACCAAGCCATAGGTGGCAAGCGAGCCGCCAGCGTCTGGAACGAAAGTTCCGTTGAACTGGACCGTGATGTTGCCTCCAGCACCGCCCGAAGCGCCCTGCCCCCCGAGGTTGCTGGCATAACCGCCCTGCCCGCCGGTGCCGCCAAGCCCGCCGATGCTGCCGTAATTGGCGCCTATCGTCTGCATGCCCCCGTCAGGGAAGCCGCCGCCGATGATCGTCAGCCCGCTATTCGTGCTATTGATCTGGGCTCCGGCCTGGCCGGGGCTGCCTGGATTGCCATCCTGCCCGTCCGATCCGGCCTGTCCGTCGCAGCCGCCGATGCCGAGCGACCTCACGTCATACGGGGTCAATGGCAGCGTCGTGCCGAAGCTCTGGTTGGAGTAATCGGCCTGAATGGGAGGGGGCGGCGACGGGTTGCTGCTCGAATTGCACTGGGCCTGCGCCGCGGCGGGCCAGAGGAGATATCCCAGCTCGCAGACGCCGAGCATGAGTGTGGCTCTGGCGTAATGGCGGGCTTGGCGCGCCCTGTTCCGACGGAAGGTCGAACTCATGGTGGCGAGCTGATGCGAAGCGCTGCACCGTCGGTAGCAGCGCTTTCCACGGGCATCATCGGACTCCCTCCTAAGCGCGCAATCGCCATCTGGGCGCCTCGCGGTCTCCGGGTGGGCACCGCATCCCAGCACCGGCAGATGCGGCGGAAAGAAGCTTGCCGCTGCCGGCCAGCCATCGGCTATGCATCTTTGGAATCTCCGCGAAATTCCATTCAATTCCCCAGATGTTCTGCCTGCGCTGAACGTCTGTTGGTCTGCGCCAAAGATGCGGCGAGGAACCACCGGCCACTCGTGAGCGTGTGTCGTTGGACATGGTTCAGACAAAAGGGCTGCGGCGCTGGAAGCAGCTCCCCTGCCACGCAAGGGGACAGGGCCTCAGAAGCGGCAGGAGACGCAGGTCTCCGTTGTGGAACGCGAACCGTCACCCGCCTCGGGTTTGCGTTGGACGCAATGTGCCGACGACATCCGGGATAGGCGCAGTCGCTCGGAAGCCGCGGCTCACTTGTGTCCCTGCGGGCCATTCTGAGGCTGCCGAAGCACTGCAGGCGCCGGAGCTGGTTTCAGTCTTGGCGAAGGCAAGCGATCCGATCTGGCGCTGGGCGTAACCCGCGCTCCGAACTCGGTTCAGGTGATCGCGACGAAGGCTGCGGCGGCGCTTCGCCTGGACAGCAGGCGAGTCAAGCAGCCTCCCAAGACAGCAATCCACAAGGAATGGAACGCCATGGAAATTCCAGCCCGTCTGGCAATCCGGCTTTCCAGGCTTCAGGATTGTGGGACGCGCCATCCGACCCTGGGTCGGCGCGTGGCGTGGGCCGCCGATTGGCCAGGACCCAGGACGGAGGAACGGCATGGAACGGTCGGGCGAGGGGGTGCGGGACGTGGCGGCAAAGCTGCGCGTCACCGCGGCTGCGCTCGGCGTCTCCGGGCAAAAGGAGTTGTGCGCCGCATTCCGTCGCGTCAATCCGAGGACCGGCTTTGATCTCGACCGCTCCTACAAATGGATGCAGGGCCGGTCCCTGCCCCGGTCCCAGCAGGTGTATGAAGACTGGTCGGCAGTCTGCGAACTGGACAGGCCAGGAGCCTGGATCGCCGCCAGCACCCTCGACGAGTTCGCCACCGCCCTGGGCGCGCGCCACGGCCTCGACCCCGAGGTGCTGCTCCGCCGCGCCGGGGTGGATGAGCGATCTGCGTCGGGAACACGGAAGGCAGTGCCCGGCCAGGAAGAGCATTACCTCCAGGGTGTCTATGCCTGCTTCTCCCATGCGCAATCGCCTTACTACCGAGATCGCATCATTTGCGGAGCATTGCTGGTGGAGTCCGTTGCGCCGCGTTCGAAGCCGGGCAATCCGTCGGGCACCGGATTGGCAGCGCGGTACTCGCAAGCGCTTCCTTCTGGCCAAGCCTACGTCTCGGGGCCGATCCTGCGCGGTGCAGGGCGGGCGCTCACGCTCACACTGCACGAGGGTGGCAGCGCGGGAACCGCACCGCTCTGCCTTTCGCTCGCGCTGCCTGCGCCGCCCGGCAGCCTGCTTGCAGGGATCATGACTGGCTTCACCATGCTCGACCCCGCTGCGCAGCCGCCCTATGCAACACGGATCGTCATGATCCGCGTGCCGGTCTCCATTGAGACCGTCGAGTCCGCCGGCGGCTATTTGAGCGCCGAGCCAGCTTCCCTGGGGCGTGAGCTGCGCGGGCTGGGGCTTGTCCTTTCACCGGCCGCGGAGCTTGAGGCCCGGCTCTGGCGCTTCCTGACGGCGTCCGAGGGTGGGCGTGCAGGCACGGATCAAGCGCCGATGGCGGACCATGCCGCGCTCAATGCCGCTTGCGACCGGGCATGGTTCGATACCCTCGAGGCAAGCGAAGCGCCCCCGTTTGCTCAACCGCTGGCAGCGACGGGGACTAAGCGGCGCTGAGCCCGCGATCTGGAGCAGTCTGGAAATTCCATATCGCCGGGCCTGCCTTTGATCGCTCAAGCTATCCTTCGCCTAGGACCGTGGAGGAAAGCGGTGGAGCGCGGACGGATTGTGGTGGTGGGTGGCGGCTTCGCGGGAGTGTGGGCCGCCATGGGTGCTGCCCATGCGCTGAACCGCTTCGGCGCCTCCGATGCGGCGGAAGTGACGCTGATCAACCCCGACCCTTTCCACGTTATCCGCGTACGCTGCTACGAGGCGGAGCTCGATGCGATCCGTGTGCCCCTCGATCGCGTCCTCGCTCCGATCGGCGTGAAGCATCTTGCGGCAACGGCGACAGCCATCGACGCAAGGCGGCGCATGGTGTCGCTTCGCCCCTCCGGCTGCGCAGACGGCATGGACGCTGTGGGTTATGAACGGCTGATCCTCTGCGCCGGCAGTTCCCTGCAGCTTCCCGCCATCTCGGGTCTCGCCGAACACAGCTTCGACGTGGACAGCTGCGACGGCGCGGCCCGCTTGGCATGGCACGTCGCCGCCCTCGCCGAGCCCGGCATTGATGCCGCTGGCCGGTGGACAGCCGTCGTGATCGGCGCTGGCCTCGTGGGCCTAGAAATCGCCTGCGAGCTTCCAGCGCGACTGCGGGAAGTGCGGGACCGTGCTGGCGGAGTCGGAGAGCCGGTGCGTGTCTTGTTGCTCGACCGCGCAACGGAGGTTGGTGGGGCGATGGGGCAAGCCGCCGCCATCCCATTGCGCGCGGCTCTCGAGGCAGCCGGCGTTGAAGCGCTTGGCGGAACGACCGTCTCGGCGGCCGATGCAGGCGGAGTTGTGCTTGGAAGTGGCGAGCGTATCGCGGCGCGGACCGTCGTCTCCGCCACCGGCATGCGCGCGAGCCCGCTTGCCACGACGCTCGGCGTCCCGCTCGACCCGCTCGGGCGCGTGCCTGTGGATACGTATCTGCGCGTGGCTGACGCTGAGGGTATCTTTGCGGCTGGCGACATCGCCAGCGCCGTCGCGGACGATGCGGGACACAAGACCGTGATGTCCTGCCAGCATGCACGACCCATGGGGCGCGTTGCCGGCTTCAACGCCGTGTGCGAGCTTCTGGGCCGCGAGGCGGAACGCGTGCGCTTCTCTGCGCCTGGCTACGTCACCGTGCTCGACCTCGGGCCTTGGGGTGCCGTCTACACTTCCGGTTGGGAACGCGCCGAACTCGTCGCCTCCGGGAGCCGGGCCAAGGCTATCAAGCGGAAGATCAACACGCACCGCATCTATCCGCCGCTGGATGACCGCGAGGCCATTCTCGAGGCGGGCGCGCCGTTGTCGCAGCCTGCGCCCTCTGCCCGCGCGTAGTTGTGGATGCATCGGAACAACAAGAGCTTGACGTGCGCTTCCGTCCCTGGCGCGCTGTCGCCAGGATGCCGCAGGCTTCCGTGCCGATGCTGGGATTCGTTCCGCTTCGGAGGCGGCCGTCGTTCGGCTCGGAACAGGAAGGATCTGCGTTGGTGCTCCGCGCCATTCTCGCCGCCGTTGCGGTTATCTGCGTGCCAGCTCTCGTTGCGGCGCAGTCGCCATCCTCGCGCCCGGCCGCACCGCCTGCGGCGGCAACGGCCCCACAGCCCCCGCCTGCCGCTCCTGGGACCAATGGCGCAGCCTCGGCGTCCGAAGCCCCTGCCCCTTCAACTGAGGCGGGCGGCGCAGCCCGTCCTTGGGTCGTCGCCTGCACCGACCCAAGGCCAGATCAGCAGCGCGAGTGTCGCCTCACGGCGGCGGCATTCGCGCAGCCGCAAAACCAGCCCATCCTGACCGTCATTCTCTTCCGGCAGCCTGAAACACGCTCGCTTGCGCTCGCCTTTCAGGCGCCGCACGGCGTGGCATTGCCGGCTGGTATCACGTGGCAGATCGACACGGGCGAGACCCAGCGCCTCACCTTCCAGACATCCGATGCACAAGGCGTCTATGCCGGCGTGCCGGTGGCTGACGACCTGCTTGCAACCTTGCGGCGCAGTTCGGTTCTGCGCGTGGGTTTCATCCTGGCGGGGCGGCGCGAGACGGTCACCGTCTCGGTTCCGCTCGCCTCCTTCGCCGAAGCCTCGGCGGAATTCCTGTCTGCCGAGCGGCAACGCACACCGTAAAACAAGGGATTGTCGCCGCGGGGGCTGAAAGCGCGGAATCAGATGAAACGATTCCCGGCGCTATTCCACGCAGTCAAACAGAGGATCCAGCATGCGGCCGTCGTTGTTTCGCATCCTCGTAGCGATCGGGGTCTTGCTTACCTTGGGTTCAGCCTTGGATGCAGCAGGACAGGCGCTGAACGATCGGCCGCTTGGCACTAAAGGCTCGACGGAACCCGCGCCCCGCAAGATGCCCCGCGCGGGCACCGAGCAAATGCAGCCGGGACCGGCCGCGCCGAGCCCCGCGCAGCCACAGGCGCGCCAAACCTGCGCGCCGCCGCTTCGCCAGGGCTGCGAGGCCCAGCAGGCCTCATGCCGAATGGTGTGCCCGCCAACCTGGAGCACGAATCCCGGGGCGCCAGCCTTCACGCCCAACGACCGGGCCGGCTGCACGCAACAATGCCTGACCCGATACTTCGCCTGCCTGAATCTCTACGGCTGCAGCAGGTAATCCAGTCGCGATTGGACGCGCTGCGCGGGCCGAATCACATCGTTGCGTTATCGCGATAAAATGCCCCGACCGTTGGAAGGAAGGCAACCCTGGGTGGGCGCTGCTCATTCCCGTCAGTGTAAGGCTCGCGGCGCACGGAAAGGATTTTCTGCGCCGCTCAAGAAGAGCATGTCAGGAGGATGAGGTGACTCGCCTGCATCTGCCGCGTTGGCTGCGCTGGACGGCTCCACCCGTCATCCTCGTGCTGCTGCTCGTCGCCTTCTGGTCCTGGGACTGGTTCGTGCCGCTGGCAGAGCGCCAAGCTTCGGCAGCCCTCGGCCGCCCTGTCACCATCGCCCACCTGCATGTACGGCTCGGTCGGACGATCGTGGTGACAGCGGAAGACGTGCGCATCGCGAACCCACCCGGCTTCCCCACGGAAGTGCCTTTCGCGAAGGCCGATCGCCTGGTGGCGCATGTCGACCTCGCGGCCTCGTGGCGCCAGGGCACCCTTGTCCTTCCCGAGCTCGCGCTCCAGAAGCCGGTGGTCGAGGCCATCGCCCGGGATGACCGCACCAACAACTATACCTTCACCCGCTCCGCATCCGACGCCGGCGGGTCATCCCCACTGCGCCTGGGCATCTTGCGCATTGTGGATGGCGCCGCGCACGTTGTCCTGCCCCATCTCCAGGCCGATCTGCAGCTTGCGGTGAATACCCGCGACGAGGCGAGTCCAGCGCCTCGGATCGCGGCCGAGATCTCTGGTACCTACGCGAACTTGCCGATCACCGGCCAAGCGCTCGGCGGCGCCATCATGGCGCTTCAGGAGGACCGGCCCTGGCCGATCACCTTGCAGCTCGCGAACGGACCTACCCAGCTTTCGCTGGAAGGCACGTTGCGGGACCCGCTGGCGTTGGCAGGGGCCGATCTACGGCTGAACCTCCAGGGGCCCGACATGGCGCTGCTGGAAAAGCTGACCGGCGTCCCGACCCCGCCGACCACCAATTATGAGGTGACTGGCCGGCTCGACTACGCGGAAGGGCGGTTTCGCTTCACCGAGATTGTCGGCCGCGTCGGACAATCCGACATCAGCGGCCATATTACGGTCGGCCAGGCTGGCGAGCGCACGGATGTCGAGGGCGCGCTGCATTCACGGCGCGTGGACCTCGCCGACCTCGGCGGCCTCATCGGCGAGGAGCCCGGTCGCCGCTCGACGCCCGGCCAATCCCCTGAGCAGCGTCGCGCACAGGAACGCAACCAGGCCCAACCCCGTGTCCTCCCGGACGAGCCCTTCAACCTGCCGAAGCTGCAATCGAACGACGTCCAGATCAGCTACCGCGCTGACAGCATCATCGGCCGCAACATCCCCTTCGACTCCATGCGGGCCGAGTTGGAAGTGAAAGAAGGGGTTGTGCATCTGCGGCCGATCGCTCTCGGCGTCGGCCGCGGCCAGATCTCCGGGAACGTCATCCTGACGCCGGTCGAGGGGGACCGTATGCGGGCGCAGGCCGACTTGCGGTTCGAACGTCTCGACCTGTCCCGCCTGATGCAGGCGACGCGCACCTTCGAGGGTGCCGGAACCATGAGCGGGCGGGCGCGGATCGAAGGCGTGGGAAATTCCTTCGCCAGCATACTGGGCTCCGGCAACGGCTCACTGACCCTAGGCATGTCGGGAGGCAATCTGTCCGCGTTGCTCGTCGATCTGTCGGGGCTGAGGCTGGCAAACGCGCTCGTCTCCGCCCTTGGCATGCCCGAGCGCACGCCGGTGCAGTGCTTTGTCGGCGACCTCGCATTGCAGCGGGGCGTCTTCAACCTGCGGACCGTCCTGCTGGATACGGAGGATGTCCTGATCTCCGCGACCGGAAGCGTGAACCTGGCCCGGGAGCGCCTCGAGGTGCGGCTGCGCAGCGACTCGAAAAGCTTCACCATCGGTGCCCTGCCCACATCGCTCCTCATCACGGGCACTTTCCGCAATCCGTCGGTTGGGCCTGAGCTTGGCGAGCTGGCGGCGCGTGGTGGTGCCGCTGCGGCGTTGGGAGCACTGCTCGCCCCGGTGGCGGGGCTTCTCCCGACCATCCAGTTCGGCATTGGTGAGGACAACCGCTGCGAGGCCATGGTCCGGCGAAGTGCGCGCCCGGCTGCGCGCTGAAGTTGACTGGCGGGGCAGAAGGTGCACGTCCATGATCAGCGGCCCAAGTACGCTGCTGGGCCGAAGCGCCCAGCCGCAGCCTTCAACCAGTCAGGCACCGCCTCAATGCGGTCCGGAACGCTGCGAGACGTGCCAGGGCAGCAGCATCCGCTCCAGCGCCTCCACCGCGTAGAAGAGTAGCGTGCCCATCACACCCAGTACGGCGAGTGCGGCGAAGACGCGAACCGTGTCGAACTGGCCCTGCGCCACCAGGATCGCATGACCAAGCCCGGCCGAGCCGCCGACGAACTCGCCTACGATGGCCCCCACCAGCGCGAAGGAGATAGCGACCTTCATCCCTACGAAAAGCGCCGGCAGGGCGTTGGGGAAGCGGATCTTCCACATGATGCGCCAAGGGGAGGCGCGGTGCACCCGCGCCAGGGCGATCGCATCCGGGTCTACCGATCGCAGCCCCAGCACCATGTCCGCGACGATGGAGAAGATGGCGAGCATCACCGCGATGGCGATCTTCGGTTCGGCGCCTGTCCCCATCCAGATCACGAAGAGTGGCGCCAGCGCCACCTTGGGCAGCGAGTTCATCACCACGAGCAAGGTGGTGATCAGCCGGTCCGCGAGGCGCGACGACACCACCAGCACCGCGAGCACCACCCCGAGCACCACGGAAAGCCCAAACCCCGCCACTGTGGTCCAGAGCGTGTAGAGCGCGTGGCGGCCATAATAGCCCGGCGCCTCGAAGAACTCGGCCACGATCGCGGATGGCGCGGGCAGGAGCAACGGCGACGGGGCGAAGACGCGGACCGCCGCCTCCCAGCTCAGCAGCAGGAGGAGGAGGACGCCGGCCGTACCCAAAGCCCCGCCCGCCGTCCGCGGCGCGCCTGCGCTCATGCCTTCTGTACCCCGAGCCCGGCGAAGATGGCGCGCAGCCGCGCCACCTCCCGTCCAAACTCCGGCGCCTCGCGCAGCGACAGCGGCCGCGGCCGGGGGAGCGCGATGTCCACGACCTCCACCACGCGCCCCGGACCCGCCGACATCACCGCCACGCGGTCGCTCAGGAACACCGCCTCAGGGATGGAATGTGTGACGAAGACCACCGTGCGCTTGCCCTCCTGCTGGATGCGCGACAGCTCGCCATTCAGGTCGTCGCGGGTCATCGCGTCCAGCGCACCGAAGGGCTCGTCCATCAGGATCACCTCCGGCTCACACAGCAGGGCCCGGCAGATCCCCGCCCGCTGCCGCATGCCGCCGGACAATTCCCAAGGGTAGCGATGGGCAAAGGCGGCGAGGCCAAAGCGCTCCAGCAAGCCCATGGCGCGCGGCTGCATCGCGCGGCGCGGCCGTCCCTCGAATTCGGCGGCGAGCAGCACATTGTCCAACACGCTGCGCCAGTCCAGCAGCACGTCGCGCTGGAACACCATGCCAAAGCCCGGAGGCGGCGCAAGCACCGGCGCGCCGTGCAAGAGCACCTGACCCTCGGTCAGCGGGTCGAGCCCCGCCATGGCACGCAGCAGCGTGCTCTTGCCGCAACCCGACGGGCCGAGGAGCGACAGGAACTCCCCATCGCGCACCTCGAGCGACACATCGGCCAGTGCGGTGACGGCGCCGGCATAGGTCTTGCCGCCCTTCTCGACGGCGATGAGCGCGGCGGTGCTCAGCCCACGACCTCGTTGGTGAAGTAGTTCGTCGCGTTCCAGCCAGGCTTGATGGCGCCGGCGGCCTCCAGGGACCGCAGCGCCGCGACCCAGTCTTCCTCCGCCTGCCAGCCGATCGGCCGGCCGCGGGCCGCGGGGGTGTCGAAGAACTCCAGCGTCAGGCGGATCTGCTCCCGCGTCACCGTGCGGTCGAGCCGCGCATCGGGGCGGTTCCGGAGCATCGCCTCCACCCCGTCATCGGGGTTGGTGCGCAGATGCGTCCAGGCGCGCTGCTGCGTCTCGACCAGCTTGCGCAGCGCCGGGCCACGCGCGCGGATCGTCGCCTCCGTCGCCATCAGCCCATAGGAGGGGAAGGAGATCCCGGCATCCTCGGCCAGCAAGGCGCGGGAGGGACGCGGGCGCTCCGCCACGGGAATGGCGGAGGACACCGTGGACATCAGCCCGTCGGCTCGCTTCGCCGTGTAAGTGCCCCAGAGCGCGGCGGGATCGACGAACATGACGTTCACCGAGGAGCGGTCCAGTCCGTCGGAGCGCAGATAGGCGTCGATGAAGGGCGCCCAGGGGCTGGCGGCGAAGACCACCAGCGAGCGGCCGCGCAGATCCGCCGCGCGCTGGATTGGACTGTCGCGATCCACCAGCACGCACAGATCGGTGCGGCGGGAGAAGCCGGCGAAGCCACGCACCGTCGCCCCCTGCTCGCGCGCCTGCCCCAGCAGCCCAAGCTGGATCTGCCCGACATCCACCTGCCCGGCATTTACCAGCTGCAGCGTGTTGCCGGAGCCGCGGCCATCCTGGATGTCCACCGTCAGCCCGGCCTCGCGGAACCAACCCCGCGCATCGGCCAGGTGGATGGCAGCCTGCACGCCCCAGGGCGAAAAGTCGAGGCGCAGCGACAGGCGCTCGCCCTGCGCCCGGGCGAGGCCCGGCAGGGCCAAGGCACCTGTGGCGGCCAGCGCGGCGCGGCGGTTGATCGTGGTCATGCTCATGCCCTCTCCCCTTCACGCAGCCGCGCGGTCTCCGCACGGTTCAGGATGCCTGTCCGCCTGTCCACCGCCACGGCGTAATCCCGCCGTGCGGCTTCCGCGCTCACCTTGCCGTTCCACACGTCGCGCGCCACCGCTTCGGGGTCGCGCGCACGCGGGTCGCCATGGCCGCCGCCCCCCGCCTGATGGTGGCGCAGAAGCTGGCCGCGGCGCATCGTCCCGGTGACCTTGCCGGGCACGGGCGCGCCGTCCAGCCAGTTGCCCGCACGCCCACCTTCCCGGCCGCCATCGAGCCCGTAGGGCCCGAAACGGACCCGGTCGGCGCGAAGCTGCATCACAGCTTCCTCGGCCAGCAGGCGGTAGGAGCGGGCAAGGCCCATGCCGCCGCGGAAGCGGCCAGGCCCGCCGCTGTCAGTCACCAGCGCGTATTCCTCCACACGCACGGGGTGCTGGCGCTCCAGCACTTCCACCGGCGTGTTGGATAGGTTCTGAGAGGGGTTGGTGATCGCCTCCACCCCGTCCTTGTCCGGACGCCCGCCCCAGCAGCCGCTGATCATGTCCACGATGATGAAGGGACGGTTATCCGGGTGCCTCCCACCCAACACGACCACCGTGTTGCCCCCCTCCCCGGCCGCCGGGATCACCTCGGGCACGATCTGCGCCAGCGCACCGAACATCGTGTCCATCACGCGGTAGCCGGTGAGGGCACGGGCAGCGACGGGCGCCGGCGAGATGGGGTTCAGCACGCTCCCCTCTGGCGCCGTCACCTCGACGCAGCGGAAGACGCCGGCATTGTTCGGGATGTCGCCGCGCAGAGCGCAGCGCACGGAGAGGAAGCTGTTGCTCTTGGTGAAGGAAAGGGTGGAGTTGATCGCCGCGCGCACCTGCGGCGAGGATCCATCCCAGTCCACGCGCAGCGTTCCGTCCTCGCGCACCGTGACCGCGACGGAAAGCCGCACCGCATCGTCGGAGAGACCGTCGCTGTCGATGTGGTCGGTGAAGCGATAGGTTCCACGCGGCCAGGTCTTGATCTCGGCGCGCGTCATGCGTTCGGCGTAGTCCAGCAGGGCCGCGAAATGGCCGCGAAGCCCGCCTGCACCGTAGCGGCGGACCAGCGACGCGATCTCCCGCGCGCCGACGCCGCAGGCCGCGTATTGCGCGCGCAGATCGCCCAGCACGCGGTCGGGCACGCGCACGTTCAGACCGATCAGCGCTTCCAGCGTCTCGTCCATTTCCCCGGCGCGGTAGAGGCGCAGCGGCGGGATGCGGAGCCCCTCCTGGAAGATCTCTGTGCTGTCGGCGGCGTTGGAGCCGGGCACGCGCCCGCCCACGTCGGTGTGATGGCAGATCACCACCACCCAGGCCAGGACCTCCTCCTCCGCGAAGACCGGAAAGAACATGAAGATGTCCGGCAGGTGCATGCCGCCCGAATAGGGGTCGTTCATGATCACAGCATCGCCGGGCTGCAGCCTCCCGCCCCAGCGCGCCTGCACCGCCGCCATTGCCTCCGGAATCGCGCCGAGATGCTGCGCGATGGTCTTGGCCTGCGCCACCATCTCGCCCTTCGCGTCGCAGATGGCGGCGCTGTAGTCCATCACGTCCTTCACGATCTCCGACCGCGCGGTGCGGATGACGGTGTAGGCGATCTCGTCCACGATGCTGTCCATCGCGTTCTTCACCACCGCGAAGGTGATGGGGTCGGGGGTGGGCGCCTCAGGCATCAATGGGATCCAGTTCGATCAGCACGCAACCGGCGCCGCCGGGGCGGGCGGTGCAGCCAGGGGGGATTACGACGGTGGTGTCGTAGCTTTCGAGGATGGCGGGCCCTTCCACCGCCCCCTCGTCCAGCGCCGCGCGCGGCAGCAGTCGCGTCGGCACGGGCGGGGCGCCGCGCGTGAAGTGGACAGGGCGCGTGCCGTGCTCGCCGGCCAGGGCCTGGGCATCCAGGGAGAGGGCGCCGAAATCCAGTCGCGTCGTGCCACGCCCAATGGCGGAAAGCCGGAGATTCACCAGCTCCACCGCCTCCTCCTCGGCCGCATAGCCGAAGGTTTCGCGGTAGAGCCGCTCGAAGGCGGCACGAAGCGCGGCCTCGCCCTCCTCCAGTGGCACGGTCAGCCCGCCGGACTGGCCCAGGTAGCGAAGATCGGCCGCGAAGCGCAGCTCCACCCCCTCCCCCGCATAGCCCTCGGCGTGGAGCGCGACGCGGCCCGCCGTCGCCAGGCGGCTGCTTGCCTCCTCAAGCGCGGGCCAGGCACCATCCAATGGGCGGAGAAGCGGCTCGACGAACTCATGCGCCGCCTCTGCGGCCAGCATCCCTGCGGCGGAGAACACGCCGGCCGCGGGCGCGACCAGCACGCGCCGGATGCCGAGCAGCCGCGCCACCTCCACCGCATGCAGCGGCCCACCGCCGCCGATGGCGAGAAGCGCGAGGTCGCGCGGGTCCTTGCCGCGCTCCACCGTCACGGCGCGGATGGCGCGGGCCATGTTCACGTTCGCGACCTGGCGGATGCCTTGCGCCGCCTCCTCCGCCGAAAGTCCGAGCGGCGCGGCGACGTGCTGCATCACGGCGCGTCGCGACAACTCCGCATCCACCGGCAGCGAACCGCCGGCAAGCGCGCGCGGATTGAGGAAGCCCAACACCATATTGGCATCGGTCACGGTGGGCCGCTTATTGCCCCGTCCGTAGCAGGCAGGGCCGGGATCACCGCCCGCGCTCTCCGGTCCCACGACCAGCAGCCCGCCCGCATCCACCCGCGCGATGGATCCGCCACCCGAGCCGACCTCGGCAATATCCACCGCGGGGACCTTCAGCATGTAGCCGGCGCCCTTGGTGAAGCGCGACGGCGTGGAGATACCGTCACGGAATTCATACTCGGTGACGAGGGACGGCAGCCCGCCCTCCACGATGGCGGCCTTGGCCGTGGTGCCACCCATGTCGAAGACGATCAGATCGGCGGCGCCTAGTGGCGGTCCGAGCCGCGCAGCACCCGCGACCCCGCCAGCCGGACCGGATCCGACGGCGAAGACCGGACGGTCTCGCGCCGCCTCGAGCCCTACCATTCCGCCATTGGACGCCATCACCTGCACCGGGGCGGAAAGCCCCAGCTCGCGCAGCCGTGCCTCCAGCCGCGACAGGTAGCCGCGCATGGCGGGTAGGATGTAGGCGTTCACCACGGCCGTGGAAGTACGTTCGTATTCCTTGATCTCGGGCAGGACTTCGCAGGAGGCGGTGACGAGCAGGCTGGGCGCCGCCTCGCGCAGCAGGGCGGCCGCGCGGCGCTCATGCGCGGCATTGCTGTAGGAATTGATGAAGCAGATCGCGACCGCTTCCACGCCTTCCTCCAGGAAGAAGGCCGCCGCCTCACGCACGTCGTCCTCATCCAGGGGCTGCACCACCGCGCCGTCGGCGCCGATGCGTTCCGACACTTCCAGGCGCCAGCGTCGCGGCACCAGGGGCTCGGGCTTGCTCCATGACAGGTCGAACATGCCGGGGGTGCGGATGCGCCCGATCTCCAGCACGTCCCGGAAGCCGCGGGTGGTGAGGAGCCCGGTGCGTGCGCCGACCTTCTGCAGGATGGTATTGGAGGCGACAGTGGTGCCGTGCACGACCTCCTCCACCGCCGCGCCGTCCAGCCCCGCCTCTTGCAGCAGCGTGGCGATGCCCGCCACGACGCCCTCGCCCGGGTCGTGGGGCGTCGTGGTGGTCTTGTTCACCAGGATCCGACCGCCCGGCAGGGACAGCACGACATCGGTGAAGGTGCCCCCCACGTCGACGCCAATCCTCGCCCGCATCGCTTACCTCGTCTTCAGGGAGCGGTCTTGATTGACCGGTCAGTCAATTTGTGGGCAGCGTGTCGGAAGCCATGAGCGAACGTCAACCGGAATCTTCCCCGGGCACCACGGCACGTGCTGCCATTCTGCGCGCCGCGCTTGCTGAATTTACCGCGAAGGGCCTCGCCGGCGCCCGCATGGCCGCGATCGCCGAGGCCGCAGGCGTGGCGAAGGGCCTCGTCTTTCATCATTTCCGCTCAAAGGAAGGGCTCTGGGCAGCAGCACTGGAGCACGTGTACCGGCTGCTGCGCTCCGGACAGGATGAGGTGGCGCTCATGGCTCTTGGGCCGGTCGAGGGGATGCGACGACTGACCACGGAAACCTTCCGCCTGTTCCGCGAGCACCCCGAAATCACCGCCCTGATGAACGAGGAGAACCTCCATCGCGGCCGCCACCTGCGCGAGGCGACCGGGGTGCCCATGCTGTATTCGCCCCTCTTCGCGGCAATGGAGCGGCTGCTGGAGGAAGGGAGGCAGCAAGGCCTGTTCCGCGAAGAGGTGGATGTGCGCGCCCTCTACGTCGCGCTGTCAGGACTGGGCTACTTCCCCTGCGCCAATCGGTGGACCCTTTCAGCCGCCTTCGCGGGTGACCTGTTCCAGCCGGAACGGCTTGCGGCCTATGAGACGCTGGCTGGCGAAATGGTGGTGTCCTTCCTGCTGCGCCGCGACAATTAGCCCCTGCCGAGGTGCAGGCTCTCGTCCGGATGCATCACTCCACAGGCAGTCCGACCTCGCGGATCACGCGCCCATAGACCTCGTGCTGCTCACGCATCAGCCGGGCGAAGTCACCCGAAGGGGACGGGCTCATGGTGAAGCCCAGCTCCGCCGCGCGGGCCCGGAGCGGCGGGTGATCCATGGCCGAAACCAGCGCGTCGCTCAGCGCCTTCACCGTCGCTTCCGGCAACCCAGCCGGGCCGACGAAGCCCGCCCAGGGGACGATGCCCAGATCACGGATACCGACCTCGGTGAAGGTCGGCACATCGGGCAGGATCGGGATGCGTTGGGGCAGCATGACCGCCAGCGCACGGATCGCGCCCTCCCGCGCATGCGGCACGCCGATGCTGGTCGCCACCATCGCCTGCACGCGATCTTGCATCAAATCCGTCATCGCAGGCGGCTCGCCGCGATAATTGACGCGCTCCAGCCGAAGGCCGAACTGACGCTGGATCTCCGCCATGGCGAGGAGGTTCGTGTTGTTGCCGGTGGCGAAGTTGAGGGCGCCTGGTCGCGCACGCGCCGCCTCGACGAAGCCCTGGACGTTGTCCGGCATGCCGCGGCTGACGAAGAGGAAGAAATTGTACCGGCCGATCTCTGCCAGCGGCGTGAAGTCCCGCAGCGGGTCATAGGGCGGATCGCGCCGGATGAAGGGCAGGATCGAGAGGTTGCCCGAGGTCGCGAACAGGATGCGGCAGCCATCGGGCGGGGCGCGCCGGACATCCACGGCAGCCAGCTGGCCTTCCGCACCCGGCTTGTTGTCGATGACGACGGGCCGCCCGAGCGTCTGCGCCGCGCGCTCACCCACGAGGCGGGCGATCGCATCGGTATTGGAGCCCGCGGGAAAGGGAGCAACGACGGTCAAGGAACTGCACTGCTGCTGGGCCACGGAGGGAGTCGCGAAAACGAGGGCGGACAGGGCTGCGGCCAGCGCCCAGGCGGCGGAGTTCCTCATCGTTGTTTCCTCCTGCGGCCTTGATGTGGCCAGCTGCGGAAACCCTAGGTTCTGCCTCGCGACGGCGTCAACCGGCGCCAGTTCGTGCCGGGGGCAGGCCGTGCTCGCGCAACACCTCCTCCGTCTGCTCACCCAGCGTTGGGGGAGGCCGGCGCGGATGGCTCTCCCGCTCGCCGTCCAACCAGATGGGAAGGTGGATCGCGGTCAGGCGCCCCTGCTCCGGATGCTCCATCTCGAAGAACGAACCGAGATGCCGCACCTGTGGGTCCTCTGGCGCCTCTGCAACGGTGTAGACGGGCGCGAAGGGAACATCGTGCCGTGCGAAGCGCTCCACCCAATATGCGCGTGGATGTCGCGCGAAGACCGGCGCCACGAGGGTGCGCAATGCCTCGTAGTTCTCGATGCGGTCGGCACGCGTGCGGAAGCGCGCATCCTCGGCGAGGTCGGTCCGGCCCGCCACCTCCAGGAAGGCCATCCAGAACTTCTGGTGCAACGACAGATGAACCGCGATCATGGCCCCGTCGGAACAGGCGAAGACGTAGGATTGCGAGGTGCGCGCGCGCAGATAGGGGTCGGAGACGATGCCCATCTGCGTCAGGTAGCCATAGGCATCGGGGGCGAAGGACAGGGCGCATTCGAGCATGTTCACCTCGACACGCCGGGCACGGCCGGTCCGCTCGCGCTCCATCAGCGCCGCGAGGATTCCGAAGGCGGCGTATTGCCCAGTCGCGTTGTCGGCGATGGTCGGTCCCGCGATCCGCGGTGCCTCGGGGTCCACCTGTAGGCTCGTGAGGCCGCTGAGCGCCTGGGCGACGGCGTCATAGGCGGGGCGCCCCACGTAGGGGCCGCCCGAGCCGAAGCCCGTGACGGAACAATGGACGATGCGTGGGTTTATCGCCTTGATCCTCGCCTCTTCGAACCCCAGGCGCGCGAGGACGCCGGGACGGAAATTCTCGAGCAGGACATCCGCCCCGCCGAGAAGGACTTCCAGCGCGGCCTTGCCTTCGGGGGAACGCAGGTCGAGCACGACGCTGCGCTTGTTGCGGTTGTACGCACAGAAATGTGGGCTGTACTGACCTCCACGGAAGTTGCGATACGGATCGCCACCCTCGGGGTTCTCGACCTTGATGACGTCGGCGCCCATGTCGGCCAGCATCACGCCGGCGAGGGGCGCGGTGATCATCGTGGACAGTTCGACCACGCGGATGCCTGACAACGGGCCGGTCATGCCTGGCCTCCTCCCTTGCTTCGCTCGTGAGGGTTAGCATCCTCCCTTGGCGGCGCTGCAGGCAAGCCGCGCACAGGAGGAAGCACATGTTCGAGGCAGGGCTGTTCGGGGGTCACCGCATCCTGGTGACGGGCGGAGGAACGGGGCTGGGCAAGGCCATGGCCGCGCGCCTGCTGGAGCTTGGCGCAGAGATCGTCATCTGCGGACGCCGCGGCGGGGTGCTGGAGGAGGCGGCGGCCGAACTCATGGAGCGCCATGGTGGGACGGTGACCTCCCACGTGGTGGATTTGCGTGACGCAGGTGCAGTGGATGCAATGGTCGGCGAGATCTGGGCCACGCGCGGTCCGCTCACCGGCCTCATCAACAACGCCGCCGGCAACTTCATCAGCCGCACGAAGGATCTCTCGCCCCGCGGCTTCGACGCGATCGCGAACATTGTCCTCCACGGAACATTCTACGTGACGCACGCAGTGGGCAAGCGATGGATCGAAGGCGGCCACAAGGGCAGCGTCGTGTCCATCGTCACCACCTGGGTCACGACCGGTTCTCCCTTCGTGGTGCCCTCAGCCATGTCGAAGGCGGGGGTGGACGTGATGACCAAGTCCCTCGCCGTGGAGTGGGGGTGCCACGGCATCCGGCTGAATGCTGTGGCGCCGGGGATCTTTCCGACGGAGGGCGCCACGGCGCGGCTGCGCCCCTCCAGCAATGCGCATGAGGGCGAGCGCGCCGACAACCCCATGCGGCGCCTCGGCGAGATGCCCGAACTGACCAACCTGATCGCCTTCCTGATGGCCGATGGGTGCGAATGGCTAACTGGGCAGACCATTGCCATTGATGGCGGACACGCGCTGGCCAGCGGTGCGTACTTCACGCGCTATCTGGACTGGAGCGACGCACAATGGGCCGAGGCGGGCGAGCGCATCCGTGCCCAGACCCAGCGCGACAAGGCGGAGCGCACCGCGCCATCTCCTTCCCCGCACCGAGGGCGCGGGTGAGCCTCGTGCTTATCACTATGCGATTCAGCACCCCGCCTTGCCTGTCTGGCGGAGCGCAGCGAAGCTGACGCAGCGTTGCCGCACCGGGAGGCCAGCTGAATGAGCTTCGATCGGACACTGGAGGACATCGCGGCCCAGGCATGGGCCGTGATGGAGGAAATCGGCCGCCTGACAGGCACGAAGGAGGAGGGGATCACCCGCCCCTGCTACGGCGAGGGCGAGCAGATCGCCGCCGAGAAGGTGACCGACTTCGCCAGGAGCCTCGGCCTCGAACTGGAGCCTGATCGGTTCGGAAATCTGCACGGTGTCGTGCCCGGCGCCGATCCATCGGCCAAGGCGATCATGACCGGCTCGCACCTGGATTCGGTCCCGGGTGGCGGCAATTACGACGGTCTGGCGGGCGTCATGGCCAGCCTCGCCACGGCCGCGGCGGCGCTGCGCGACGGCGGAAATCGGCGCAGCATCCGGGCCGTGGCCATGCGTGGCGAGGAGAGTCCCTGGTTCGGCACCGCCTATGTCGGCAGCCGCATGATGCTGGGACATTCCACCCTCGCCGATCTGGGCGGCCTGCCGCGCTTCGATACCGGCAGGCCACTCCAGGAGCATCTGGACGAGTTGAGCTATGCATCGGCCCCGGTCATGCCGATCTCACGCGAGACGGTGGCCGGGTTCTTCGAGCTGCACATCGAGCAGGGGCCGCTGCTCACCGCCAAAAACCTGCCGGTCGGTGTGGCGACGGATATCCGTGGCAACACTCGCTATCCCGAGGCGCGCTGCCTCGGCGAGTACGGTCATTCCGCCGCGCTGCCGCGCGCCTATCGCCACGACGCGGTGCTGGCCGTGGCGGAGTTGGCACTGGAGTTCGAACGCTTCTGGGAGGAGGCGGAGAGGCACGACCCATCCTGCGTCTTCACGATGGGCAAGTTCGGAACCGACCCGTCCACCCATGCCATGACCAAGGTCCCAGGCGAGGTCCGCTTCAGCTTCAATGTCGGATCGATCCGCGAGGAGGTGATCGCACAGGCGGACGCCCTGCTGTCGCGGCTCCTGGACAGCATCACCCAGCGCCGCGGCGTGCGGTTCGAAATGGGACCGCGCTTCGGGTCTTTGCCCTCGCGCCTCGATCCCGCGCTTATCGCGATGGTGGAAGAATCCGCGAAGGCAATCGGTCACGACGCCTTGCGCCT
This sequence comes from Sabulicella rubraurantiaca, assembly GCF_017355885.1. Taxonomy (GTDB): domain Bacteria; phylum Pseudomonadota; class Alphaproteobacteria; order Acetobacterales; family Acetobacteraceae; genus Roseococcus; species Roseococcus rubraurantiacus. The sequence continues at coordinate 166,269 of NZ_JAFEUU010000005.1, read as the reverse complement.
CGCGACGGTGGGTCACGACGCGGCGATGTTTCATCAGGCCGGCATCCCGGCCTCGGTGATGCTGGTCCGCAACGCGAATGGCAGTCACAATCCGCGCGAGAGCATGGCGGAGGCGGATTTCGTGCTCGGCGCCCGGGTCCTGGGCGGCGCCGTGATGCTCGCAGCGAGTGGCTAATCCACCCTAGCGTTGGCGGCCGGACTTTCCGATCCAGGCCAGCCTTTCGGCCGCCGTGTCGTCGCCCTCGAAGCGCACCGTCGCGAGAATGGCGCGTGTTGCGTCCTCGATCTCGGCGCGCAGCAGCTCCGCGGCTTCATCGCCTTTTCCGCCGCGCAGCGCCTCCAGCATCGCACCATGGCTGTGCCGGAGGCCTCCCGCCGCCGTCACCGTGATCCGCACCGAGCGGAACAACGGACCGCGCCGCAGCCAGAGGGTCTCAATCAGGCCGAGCAGCAGCGGCGCCTGCGCGGCGCGATAGATCCCGAACAGGAAATCGCGATCTGCCGCCTGCGCCGCAGCGGCATCGCCCGCCGCGCGCGCCGCGTCATGCGCGGCGACGAGAGGCGCGAGCGTGTTCCAGTGACCCTCGCCGAGATGCGGCGCGGCGAGACTCACCGCCAGGGGCTCCAGCCTCGCCCGGATCGCACTCAACTCGGTGAAGCCCGCCCGTGTGAGGCGAGGCACCACGGCGGTGCCTGATGGCAGCAGGTCCAGCGCCTGCTCCGCAGCGAGCCGCCGCAGGGCCGTGCGGACCGGCATGGCACTGACCGAAAATGCAGCGGCCACGGCGCGGATAGAGAGCCGGTCCCCCGGCAGTATGGCGCCGGTGACGAGGGCTTCCCTCAGGCGGCGATAGGCCATTTCCTCCAGCGGAAGGCCCTCCTCCCCCTCCTGCGAAGAAAAGCTGTTGGCAGCTTCGGGCATTGTGTGATCACATTTCTCACGCAGATGGGATTGCAGTCCAGCCTTAGACGGCATCCTATGGACGTCGGCCTGCCGTGGCCAAGCGGCAAGGGCGGTTGTGAACGAATGTCGGAGGTTCATCCATGCCCCTCTCCTTCGCCGCCAGGATCGCCAGCCGATGAGCGCCGCCGTCCAGCTTCGCAACAGCGATCTCGACTCTGCGCTGGCCGAGGCGCGCGAGGCCTATGTCGCCGCGCGCCCTACCAGTCGCGCCCTGCACGAGCGCGCCCGCCAGGTGATGCCGGGCGGCAACACGCGCACCGTGCTGATGTACACGCCCTTCCCAACAGCGATGGAATCGGGCGAGGGCTGCTCCCTGCGCGACATTGACGGGCGCGAGTATCTGGACCTTTGCGGCGAGTACACGGCCGGGCTGTTCGGCCACTCAGAACAGCGCATCCATGACGCCGTGCGCGCGGCTCTGGGGCGCGGCATCAACCTCGCCGCCGTCGGCAAGGCGGAAACGTCCCTCGCCGGCCTCGTCTGCGGCCGGTTCCCATCGGTCGAACTCGTCCGCTTCACGAATAGCGGCACCGAGGCGAATCTGATGGCGCTGACCGCCGCCCGCGCCTTCACCGGCCGCGACACGGTGATGGCGTTCCGCGGCGGCTATCATGGTGGCGTGCTGCTCTTCCCGCTCTCCGGCACCAACCCGGCCACCGTGCCCTTCCCCTTCCTGATGGCCGACTACAACGATGCCGAGGGCGCCGTCGCCCTGATCCGCGAGAACGCGGAGCGCCTTGCCGCAGTGATCGTGGAGCCCATGCTGGGTAGCGGTGGCTGCATTCCGGCGCGGGCCGATTTCCTCGCCGCGCTTCGGAAGGCGACCGCCGAGGCCGGAACCGTGCTGATCTTCGATGAGGTGATGACCTCACGCATGAGCGCGGGCGGGTTGCAGCAACGCCTGGGTGTCACGCCGGACATGACCACGCTCGGCAAGTACATAGCCGGCGGGATGTCCTTCGGCGCCTTCGGCGGACGCCCCGACATCATGTCGCTGTTCGATGGCCGCATCGCCCATGCGGGCACCTTCAACAACAACGTGCTGTCCATGGCGGCTGGCAACGTCGCCCTGGGCGAGATCTTTACCGCCGAAGCAGCAGATGCGCTCTTCGCCCGCGGCGAGGCGATGCGCACGAGGCTCAATGCCATCCTCGCCGCCGCAGGAACGGTGATGCACTTCACCGGCGTGGGCTCCATGGCGACGGTGCAGTTCCGTGCTGGGCCGATCGAACGGCCTGCCCCGCCCACGCCCGAGGAGGAGGCGCTGAGGGAGCTGTTCTTCCTCGACATGCTGGCCGGCGGCCTCTACCTCGCGCGGCGCGGCATGATCGCGCTCAGCCTGCCGGTGGGCGACGCTGAACTGGATCGCCTCGCTACGGCCGTCGCCGACTTTGCCGAGGCGCGCGCCGGCCTTCTGCCTCGCGCCTGACCGTCCCGATCAGCGGAGAAGCCTACCCGATGCATCGTCGCCGCTTCATCGCCACCTCCGCCGGCCTCGTGGCGGCGGGAAGCGCTCCTGCACGGGCACAGCGCCGCGACCGGCGCGTGCTGCGCTTCGTCCCGCAGGCTAACCTCACAGCGCTGGACCCGGTCTGGACCACGGCGGCCGTGACGTCGGTGCACGGCTATACCGTGTTCGACACGCTCTACGGCACCGATGATGCCGGGCGCATCCGGCCCCAGATGGCCGAGGGGCATAACGTCTCCGACGACGGCCTCACCTGGACCATCCGGCTGCGCGATGGGCTGTTTTGGCACGATGGCGAGAAGGTCCTCGCCCGGGACTGCATCGCGAGCCTGGAGCGCTGGAGCAAGCGCGACGTGTTCGGCCAGTCCCTCGCCGCCGTCGCCGCCGAGTGGGGCGTCGCGGATGACTGCACGCTCCGCATCCGCTTGCGCAGCCCCTTCCCGCTGCTGCTGTCGGCCATCGGCAAGACCGCCTCCAACATGCCTCTGATGATGCCGGAGCGGCTGGCACGCACGGACCCGTTTCGCCAAGTGCCCGAGATGGTCGGCTCCGGCCCCTATCGCTTCCTCCCGGACGAGTTCGTGGCGGGCAGCCGGGTTGGCTATGCGAAGTTCGATCGCTACGTGCCGCGTCAGGAGCCGCCCGAGAACACGGCTGGCGGCAAGGTGGCGCATTTCGAGCGAATCGAATGGCAGGTGATGCCGGACAGTGCCACGGCCGCCGCGGCACTGCAGGCCGGGGAGGTGGATTGGTGGGACCAGGTCAACCCCGACCTGACTCCCTTGCTTCGCCGCAACCGCAATGTGCGCGTCGGCGTGAACGACCCGACGGGATACATCGGCACGCTGCGCTTCAACCATCTCCACGCGCCCTTCGACAAGGCAGGCGTGCGCCGTGCCATCCTGTATGCCGCGAACCAGGATGACTACATGCGCGCGATCACCGGGAACGACCCGGAGATCTTCACCGAGTGCCATTCCATGTGGCCCTGCGGAACGGCCTATGGGCGCGAGACGAAGCCCGCCGAGCTGCGCGGCAGCCCGCCCGACCTCGCCCGCGCCAAGCAGATGCTGCATGACGGCGGGTATCGCGGCGAGAAGGTCGTCATCATCAACGCGAGCGACCTACCGAGCATGGCGCCCTTCGGCCTCGTCACCGCCGATCTGCTCCGCCGCCTCGACATGAATGTCGAGTTGGTCGAGACGGATTGGGGCTCCGTCGTGCAGCGGCGCACCAGCAAGGAACCGGTCGAGCGCGGCGGCTGGAGCATCTTCCACACCTGGTGGCCGAGCCCGTCCATCCTCAACCCCGCCACCAGCCCGATCCTTCGCGGTCAGGGCGATCGCGGCTGGTTCGGCTGGTACAGCAATCCCCGCGTCGAGGAACTCGCATCGCAGTGGCTGCTCGCCCCGGATGAGGCGTCGCAGGCGCAGCTGGCCGAGGAGATCCAGCAGGAATCCTTCCGCGAGGTCCCTGTCGTGCCGCTTGGCCGGTACTTCATCCGCACCGCCTATCGCGCCGGGCTGACCGGCTTCCTCAAGACCGCAGCGAGCTATCCCTGGAATGTGCGCTGGGCCTGAGGCCCTGCGAAGGAGAAAGGACCACGATGCGCCTGACGCGTGACGAGATGCGGGGAAAGGCCCAGACCGTGCTGGGCCTGGTGGACCCGGCCGAGCTTGGCCACACCCTGATGCATGAGCACCTGATCTGGAACATCACCCACCCGGCCAAGCGAGACCCCGGGATCAGTGGCGGTCCCAAACCGGGCCAGTATTGGGACCTCCTCAACGGCGACGTCGCCGATATCCGCAACACGACCCAGAAGGATCGCGCCGTCGCCGCCCGCGCCACGGCGGAGATGGTCGCGGCCGGCGGCAAGACGGTGGTGGAACTGACCATCGGCGGGCTGGAGCCTGACCCGGAGGGCCTTGCCCAGGTCGCACGCGAGACCGGCGCCCACATCGTCATGGGCTGCGGGCACTACGTCCATGATTACCAGGATCCTGCGAACCACGACCGCAGCGTGGACAGCTTCGCGAAGGAGATGATCGAGCAGGTGCAGCAGGGCGCTTGGGGGACCGACGTGCGCGCCGGGATCGTGGGCGAGATCGGCTGCCAGTGGCCCTGGACGGATCTGGAGAAGCGCGTCCTCGCCGGCGCCGTCATCGCCCAGCAGGAAACCGGCGCATCGCTGACCATACACCCCGCGCGGCACGAGGACCATCCGTGGATGCTGGTGGAGTTCCTGCGAGAACACGGCGCCGACATGTCGCGCACCATCATTGATCACATCGACCGCACCATCTTCGACGAAGACCGGTTGTTCCGCCTGGCCGATGCGGGCGTGATCCTGGAATGGGACCTGTTCGGCCAGGAAAACACCTACTACGCGCATTCCGACATCGACATGCCGAATGACGGGATGCGCCTGCGCGCCATCCGTCGCGCGATCGACCGGGGGCATCTCGATCAGATCGTCATCAGCCACGACATCTGCCACACGATCCAGTTCAGCGAGTGGGGCGGGCATGGCTACGCCCACATCCAGAAGAAGGTCCTGCCGCACATGCGCAAGCGCGGATGGAGCGAGGCGGAGATCGAAGCGATCATGGTCACCAATCCGCGTCGTCTCCTGACCTTCATCTGAAGGCACGTTCTGGCGCTGTATCCGTGGGGATCCATCGTTCAGCATTCACATTTGATGGACGAAGGAGATCCGAGGGGGTTAGCCTGTTCCGTAACCAGAACAAGAGCGGAGGAGGTTCCAGTGGATTTGAAACGTCGAAGCATCGCTGCCCTGGGTGGGGCGGCCGTCATCCTGACTGCGATGGGCCAGCGCGGCGCGCAGGCGCAATCCGCCGACGAACGGGCAGTCGCGCAGGCGATCGACGCCCTGTCCGAGGCGATGATCGCGGTGGATCGGTCGCGGCTTGAGGCCCTGACCGCAGAGGGCTTGAGCTACGGGCACTCGGCGGGCCGCGTCGAGAATAGGCAGCAATTCATCGACTATCTCGCCTCGCGGGCTTCGGCCTTCCGCTCGATCAACCTCAGCGACAAGACCGTGTCTGTCCTGGGAAACACCGCCATTGCCCGCCACGTCCTCACTGGCGAGACGGTGAACCCGGCAGGGCAGGTCACGCCGGTGCGGATCGGCGTCATGCAGGTCTGGCAGAAATCGGGGAATGACTGGCGCCTGCTGGCGCGGCAAGCGTACCGGATCTAACCCAGCATCGCGCCGCGGCCCGCTTCAGGCGGGCGGCGGCGTTCGAGCTTTCTTGATCAATCAGGAGGCGAGCGTTTCATTGCGCTCGTCATTCACGTCGCGCGCTCAGGCCCTGAACGCAGCCTTCACCCGACCGACTGCTCTTGAAGCATCTGCTTCACGCGGTCTCGGGGGACGTCCCCGTTTCGGTGCGGCCTAGGGTGCGTGGACAAACCTCATCCAGAGGCGGATTGAGGACAGGGCGGCGAAGCCGACGAAGCTGTCGCTGGTCTGATCGTAGCGGGTGGCGACGCGGCGGCTGTTTTTAAGACGGTTGATGAAGCACTCGATACGGCTGCGCAGCGCGTAGAGCGGACGGCTGACACTGTGCTGGACATGGCGGTTCCGCTTGGTTGGGATCTCTGGCACAGCGCCACGGTCGCGCAGATCTTGCCGGATCAGGTCGCTGTCATAGCCTTTGTCGCCGAGCATGATGGCAGGATCACTGTCACGCGCCGCCATCAACGCGTCGTAGTTCGAGCAGTCGGCTTCCTGCCCGGCGGTCATATGCAAGGCGATGGGCAGGCCATACGCGTTGCTGCGGATGTGGAGCTTGCTCGTGAAGCCACCTCGCGAGCGCCCCAGACCCGCTCGATGAGTCCCCCCCTTCCGCCGGCGGCGCAGTGATGCGCCCGGATGCTGGTGCTGTCGATCATCTGCAGGAGGTCGGCCTGCCCGCCGCCATCGGCCAAGGCCTCGAGCATCACGTCCCAGAGGCCCGAGGCAGTCCAGCGCCGAAACTGGCGGAACACCGAGTTCCAGTGGCCCAGCTCGGATGGCAGGTCACGCCACGGCGCGCCGGTGCGCGCGATCCAAAAGATGGCGTCGAGCACTCGCCGGTGGCTGCGCGCTGGCCGGCCGCCCAACGGACTGGCTGACACCACGAAAGGTTCGAAGAAGGACCATTCCTCATCCGTCAGCAGCCCACGGATCAACGCCGATCTCCATGCCAAAGATCAGCTTGGAATCACGTCCGCGGTCAGCTGGGAATCCCCCAGCCGCCAGTTTGTCCACGCGACCTAGCGGGCCTCCGGTGGAACATGCGGCCGCCACTCGGCATGGGGCATCACCGCCCACAGTCCTTGTCATTATTTCATGGCGCATGGTTCTGCGGGATGCTCATATGGCGGCAGGCATCCAGCGGCAGGAAAGATCAGCCAGCCATGTCGACGCCGCCTGCGGCGAATGCTTCTCCGACCGTCGCCGACCAACTTTTGGATTACTTGGCCCTTGAGGGCGCAAGGACACTTTTCGGGATACCGGGCGGCGGGATTGCCCATCTCCTCGAACGGGTGAATCAGCGCGGCGACTTCGACTATGTCGTCAGCCGGCACGAGACCGGCGCCGCCTATATGGCGGACGGGTATTTCCGGGCCACGGGCCGTCTGTGCGTGGTCCTCGTCACCAGCGGGCCGGGCGGCACCAATGCCCTGACCGGCGCGATGAATGCGCAAGCCAGCGGCTCGGCCGTCGTGGTGCTGACGGGCGAAGTGGCGGAGGTCTTCCTAGGGCGCGGCTATCTCCAGGATGGCACGGATTGCGGTCTCAATCTTCGCGACCTCTATGCCGCTGCCACGGCCTTCAGCGCCGATATCCCCGACCCGACCAGTGCGCCAACGTTGATCGAGGAGGCGTTGCGGACCGCGCTCGCCCTGCCGCGCCGCGCCGTCCGTCTCGGCATTCCCGACAATGTCGCGGCCGCGCAGCAAGCGCCTTCCCTTTCGCCACGCCCTCCCGCCAGTCCGCGCGCCTATCGATCCGCACCCCCGGACGACGCCCCCACCCCCGCAGTGCGGCGCGTGCTGGGAGCGCTGGCAGCGGCAAAGCGGCCCTTGCTGCTGCTCGGAAGCGGCTGCCGCGCGGCGCTGCGCGACGCCGAAACGGCACGGGCACTCCGACGCTTCGTCGAGTGGTGGCAGATCCCGGCGATGACCACCTCGGACGGAAAGGGCGTTTTCCCGGAGAGCCACCCACTCTCCCTGAGAAGCTACGGCTTCGCGGGCTGCATGTGGCCGCAATACTGGATGACCACATCCAGTGGCGGTGCGGCGCATGACGCTCTCCTTGTCCTAGGCTCGTCGCTTGGCGAACTGGCGACCTATCGCTGGAACCCCATGCTGATGCCACAAGGCCCGCTGATACAGGTGGATGCCGATGCCGCGCGGATTGGCCGCGGCTTTCCCGTCACCGAAGGCATCGTGGCCGAGGCCGGCGCCTTTCTCCGCGCGCTTTGGGACCAGGCAGCCGCGTGGCCCAGGGATGTGGGCACCATCGAGCAGCGCCGCCAATCACTAGCAGCGCTGAAGGAACAGCATTCGCCGTTCATCGCGCCCACCGATTACGAAGCCCAGGGCACGCCGCTGCATCCTGCTGCGCTCTGCCGGTCCCTCAATAAGTTGCTGCCGGAGGACGCGCTGGTCTTTGTGGATAGCGGGAACTGCGTGGGATGGGCGCTTCACTACCTGGTGATCGACCGTCGGCAGGAATTCCACAGCGCACTGTCCATGGGGCCGATGGGCTTCGGCACCTGCGCCGTCATCGGCGCGCGCCATGGCTGCCCGGACCGCCTGTGCGTCGCGCTCACCGGGGACGGCGCCTTTCTGATGCATCTCGGCGAGATTTCGACTGCCGCAGCCCGCGGCATCGGCGCTGTCTGGGTCGTGCTGGCGGACAACAACCTCAGCATGGTCTCGCAGGGCATGGCGGCGCTGTTCAGCACGGACCCCGCCGCCGGAAGGCCCTATCCCCTGGGTGGTTCGGATCTGGCCGCCACCGCGCGCGGCCTTGGCGCCGAGGCCTGGGATGTGCGCAATCCTGAGGATCTCCATCTGGCCTGGCCGCAGCTCGTCCAGGGAGCCGCCGCTGGCAAGCCTCAGGTCGTCGTCGCGCACATCGATACCGCCGCGGCACCGCCCTACTACGCGGCACCCTACTGGCAGCCAAAGGTCGAGTGATCCCTGTTCTCCGGCAAGGCGAGGATTGCGATGGCTAACGAGCCTGATGTTGACGTGGCGATCATCGGCGGCGGCATCAGCGGCATCTATGCCGGCTGGCGGCTTCTCGCCTCTCCGCTCGGAAGCTCGCAGCCGGCCGAATGGGCCCAGAAGCGCGACGGACCGATCAAGGTCGCGCTCTTCGAGGGCAGCGACCGCATCGGGGGGCGCCTGCTATCCGGCCGATCTCCGCACATGGCCGACACCACGGCGGAGCTGGGCGGGATGCGCTACGTGGCGCCGGCGCAGAAGCTGGTCACTGCCCTGGTGGAGCGTGTTCTGCGCCTCCCCTTCCACGAACAGGTCGTTGCGGTGGACGCTAACATCGCCTTCCTGCGCGGACGGCTGCTGCGGAGCCGTGACCTCGCCAGCCCCGCTCCGCTTCCCTTCTGGTTCTCGCCCGAGGAAGCAGCGTGGCTCGCGGCGCGAACTGGGCCGGATCAGACCCCGTCGGCGCTGATCCAGCGCGTGCTGACGCGGCTGATGCCAGATGTCCTCGCCAGGCTCCAGGCAGGGACGCTGCGCGAATACCTGGCCTCGGTGCAGGTCGGCGGCCTGCCTCTCTGGCGGCACGGCTTCTGGAACTTGCTGGCGGAGGGGATGAGCCCGGATGGCTACGTCGCGGCGCGCACAACGATCGGCTATGACTGCCTGGGCGGCAACAGCAACGCTCTGGACCTGACTGCCGCCTTCTTCGACTTCGTTCCTGGCGTCAGCTACCGCATGGTGAATGACGGCTACGAGGCCGTCCCCTGGCAGTTGCAGCAGCGCTTCCAGCAGGCGGGCGGCGAGGTCCGCTTTGGGACCTGGCTGGAAGGCTTCGGGGCTCATGGGCTGGCGGATGGGCCGCAGGGCGTAAGGCTCCGCTTCCGTGACGGCAGCGATGTCACTGCTCGGGCCGTGATCCTCGCCATGCCTCGCCGTTCGATCGAATTGCTGCGGCCGGAGGGAGAGGTCCTGGGGCCGTCCAACATGGCATTCCGGCAGGCACTCGCTTCCGTTACCGCCATCCCATTATTCAAGCTCTTCCTGCTGTATCCGCAATGCTGGTGGCAGCAGGCCGGCGTCACCAAAGGGCGCTCCTTGACCGACATGCCCTTGCGCCAATGCTACTACTGGCCCTCCGGCCCCGATGGCACCGGCGTGCCGAAGCCTTCGGAACCAGGCCTGCTGATGGCCTATGACGACTTGCTCAATGTCAGCTTCTGGAGCGGCCTCGACACAAGGCGGGAGGTCCAGAAGGCCAGCCGTCACCCTGGCGCGACGCATCACCACCACCACTGGCCACTCTTCCCACGCTCGCCCGCGCCGGAGGCAACGGCCCCCGGGGATGAGTATGCGGCCCTGCTCCAGCGCAACTGGACAGGCCACACGGCGACGGCGCCGATGGTGCGCGAGATGCACCGCCAGCTGATGCTGATGCACGGGGTGGACACCGCCCCCGAGCCGATCGACGCCGCCTACATGGATTGGGGGCGCGACCCCTATGGTGGCGGCGTCCACCTGTGGAATCCCAATTTCTTCTCGGACGAGATGATGCCGCGCATGACGCAGCCCCTCGACGGGTTTCCCTGCTATCTGTGTGGCGAGGCCTACTCGACCAACCAGACCTGGGTCGAGGGGGCGCTGCAGACGGCCGAGATCGTGCTGCAGAAACGGCTGGGCCTGCCCGCGCTGGAGCTGCCGTGATGACGGGGCGCATTGGCATCATTGGGCTGGCCCACAAGCTGCCCGACCTCATCCGCGGCAATGACGACCCGATCTTCGACTGGCTCAAGAAGAACAGCCCCTCCGGATCGGGCCTGTTCGTCGGCTATGGCGAGCGGCACGTTCTGGCGCCGAACGAAAGCGTCCTCGATATCCTTCTTCCGGCGGCGCGCATGGCGCTGGACGACGCTGGAGCCGAGCCCGGCGAGATCGACCATCTCATCGGCTGCGTCTCGCCTAGCACATATGAGGTTCCCTCCGACCTCTTCGCGTTGGCCGCGCGCCTCGGGCTGACGGATGACTGCCTCACCATTCCGCTCGCGAATGACTTCTCGAACTTCAATGTCGGCGTCGCGCTCGCTGACGCGCTGCTGCGATCGGGCCGGGCGCGAAAGGTGCTGGTCGCGGTCGGCGGCGGCTGGACCAGGGCCGTGGACTACCACACGCCCCAGGCGGCGAGCGTTGGCGATGGTGCCGCCGCCGCCGTGCTGGGCTTCGCGCCCTCGGGCAAGGAACCGCGCTGGGAACTGGCGGATAGCGCGGTGGTAACCCGTGAAGGAAATTTCGGGGAGATGGTGCTGACCGGCGACTGGCGGGCCATCCCGGGCTCCCCGCCCTCCCCGCCCGCGCAAGACCGCTTCGACCCGAAGGCACAGGACTGGACAGGCCCCTATTTCCATATCTCCGCAGAGGGGCTGACCAACTTCCCCATCTTCGGCGGCGGCATCGCGTTGCAGGCCGCGCAGCGCGTGATGCAGCGACAGGGCATCGCCTCCTCCGATGTCACTCTGATCTGCCATCAAGTGTCGCAAAAGCTTCTCGACATGTGGCGGCAGGCGGTCGCGCCTGCCCTGCTGTTCGACACGCTCCTCCGCTACGGCAACATGACCGTCGCGAACATCCCGGTGAATCTCTCCCTGCTGGACGCAGTGAGCAGCACGCCCTGGACCGTCGCGCTGTCGCTGGCACCCGACATGCATGCGCACGCGCTGCTGCTGCGACGTGCGCGGCCGGGCAAGTGAAGGCGGCTAGGCAGCCGGCTCCCCGGCTGCCGCCGGAAGCCCGAAATCCCGTTCCATGAAGGCGATCTTTGCTGTGGCGCCCCAGCGTCGGTAGGCATCGCAGGCCAGCCGGGCGGCTCGGGTCGTGCTGGCCACATCTCCATTGGCCCGATGCAGCCTGGCGAGATACTCCGCCGCCAATCCAGCATCCTGGTGGAACTGTCCGGCCGAAGCGCGCTCGAACGCTGCTTCGAGCAGGCGCACGGCCTCGGCGCCGCGCCCCGATGTCACGTGAAGCAGCCCGTCGAGCAGATCGGCCTTGTGGCCGAAGATTCCGGGGTTGCGGGCCTCCCAGAAGCGAAGCTGCTCGGTGCAGTCCCAGCCATCATCGACCAGCGCGGTTCGGTCCTGCGGCGTGCCGAAGGCGGCTTCCGCCAGCGCCGCGAGGCCACGGTACTGCGCCAGCTCGAACTCGGCTGACTGGCCCAGGAAGAAGGGCAGCATGGGTCTCGCCCGCTCTGCCCATGCAAGCGCCCTGGCCCACTCGCCCGCGTGGACGTGCAACTTGGCCTGGGTGACGAGGTAATAGCCGATCTGGTTGCTGAGGTTGGTTTCCAGGATGCTGTCCAGCTCCGCCGCGGCGTCGCATTCCGCGTCGCCCAGCAGCAGCAGCCCCTCGGTGAGGCCGGCCATGGCCTTGGCGAATTGCTGCTCCAGCGCGAGGTGGTAATGCGCGTTCAGCACGCGGCGGCCGTTGCACTCCGCGCTCCGCCGCGATTCGGCGAGGATCTCCGGCAGGGCCTCGCCTGCCGCCGCGCGCAGCACCAGGGCAGCGGACAGGTTGAAGCAGCCGAAAATGGTTTCGTTGTCGCCAAGTCCTGCCTCGGCCCCGGCGCCGGCAAGGTCGATCCCGCCACGCAGGGGCTCGATCCAGTGGTTATGGAACCAGGCATGGATGAAGGCGCAGCGCGCGAAGCTTGCTCCGCGGTGATCCCCCAGCAGGGTGAGGCCGACTCGGCTCCAGGCGGCTGCATTCTCCCTGTCGCCAGTCAGGGCGCCCGACACGACCGAGAACATGGAACAGACATCCGGCGTGAGCGGTCCCTGCCCGTGCTCTAGCGTCAGTCGCAGACAGATGCAGCCGAGGAGGCCAAAGAGTTCCAGCTGCTCGCTCTGATGGGCGAAGGGCGCCAGCACGAGCAGCAGGTGGATGAGCTGCGCGGCCTGCTGATCCTCGATCGGCGGCAGGTCCAGCACGTCCTCCGGCCTGCGGTCGCCCAGCAGCCGGGCGATCCTCTCCATCTCTGCGCCGATCTGCTGCTGGATGGCCGGGCTGTCGGCGGGCAGTTCCTGCCCGAGGAGCTTCGCCGCTTCCCGCCCGATCTCCACGGAGCGGCGCACGAGGCCCATGCCGAAGACGCGCTCCGCTTCCAGGCGGAGGTAATGCGCCGCCCTTCCCGGCTCGCAGGCTGCCTCCCAGTGATGGGCCAGCAGGGCATAGAAGCGCGCCAGATCCGCGCCATGGGTGGTCTCATGCCAGGCCGCGATCGCCCTGTGCAGTGGGCGGCGCTGGCTATAGAGCATCAGCGCATACGCGGCTTCACGCATCATGCCATGGCGGAAGGCGTATCCATCCTGGTCCTCGTTGCGGTCGGGCAGCAGCAGTCCGGCCCTGTGATGGCGCAGGAGGTGGCCCTCGACGGTCGCGTGCCGCGCGCGCTCGGTGGGATGGACGGCCGCGACGAGGCAGACGGGAAAGCGGAGTCCGGCGGCACTCGCGACCTTCAGCGTCAGCAGGCTCTCGGGCTCGAGGCGGTCCATGCGGCGGGTGAGCATGCCGTGCAGAGTTTGTGGGAGCGGGACATGCGTCAGGTCGACACCCGCCGCCACGCGGATCTCGCCGCCGCTCACGTCGATCAGCCCCTCATCGCGGAGCGCCTGCGCGAGTTCGAGGCACAGGAAGGGGTGGCCGCGTGCATGGTTGCACAGGAGGGCCACGGCGCCTGGGGCAATTGTCTTGGCCCCCAGTCGGGCAAGCGCGATCTGCGCCTGCTGGTCCGGGGAGAGGTCGCTCAGGCCCAGCCGGACGGCGCCGTTCTCCGCCATGGATTGCAGGCGTGTGGGATCCTCGAGCGGCTGCATCGCGAGGACGAGGCAGAGCCCGGGCACGCCGCGCGCGGCATCCTCGACAAGCCTCCAGCTTTCCGCGTCGAGCCAGTGTGCATCCTCCAGGATCACCAGCAGCGGGTGCTCGGCGGCCACGCGTCGCAGCAGCCCCAGCAGCATCTGGTGCCGGCGCTGGACCCGTTGGGGCGGCGACATGGATGTCGTCGCCGCCGTTTCGGCAAAGCCGAGATGCAGGACGTCGTTGAGCAGGGCGGCCTGCGGCGCATCCTCCGGTCCGAGGGCTTCGAGCACGGAATCCCGCTGGAATGAGGGGTTCGTCCTTGCCGACAATCCCAGGAGTTGCGCCGCGATGCCGCTCCAGCCACGGAATGGCACGCCCTGCTCGATCCGGTCGGCCTGCGCGACGAGCGTGCGGAAGCCTTGGCTGGCGGGGTGGGATTGGAGCTCCGCCAGCAGGCGAGACTTGCCCATGCCGGACTCGGCCTCGATCAGCACGGCACGGCCAAGCCCTTCGCCGACCGCCCGCAAGGCATCCAGCAGGACTGCCAGTTCGGCTTCCCGTCCGCACAAGGGCATGGCCGGTTCCGCCCGGTCCAGGCGGCGCGGCGTATAGGCGGGCACCGCCGCGGCAAATCCCTTTAGTTGGAATTGCCCGAGCTTCACGAATTCCAGGCTGCCCTTCGCGAGACGTGCCGTCGCCTCGTCGCACTGGATGGTTCCCTGCTGCACACCGGCAAGCCGTGCCGCGAGATTCAGGGAGCCGCCATAGGCGGTCCAGGCATGGAACGCCTCGTTGCCGATCGTGCCGCAGAAGCTGCGTCCCATGGTGACACCGAAGCTGCTCCGATAGCCAAGGCGCCGTAGCTCATCCCTCGCCTCAAGCGCGAAGCGGACCGCCCTTGCCGCGTCATCCGGATGGGAGGCCGATGCGACGCCGAAGAGGACCAACAGCCGGACGCCGCTCTCGTCGAGCCAGAATTTCTGGAGGATGCCGTCATGGCGGCGGACGGAGCCCGAGATGACATCGCCAATCGCGGCCAGCCTCGCCATGATGTCCTCGGCCCTGCAATCCAGGCCCGGAAAGGTCCCGAAGACAGCTGCTACTTGGCGCAGCTCTGCCGACCAATCCGTCGGCCGGCTTCGCTGGCCGGGCACCGACGCCGTCGCAGGAAGCGGAGGCGCTGGATCGCGAAGGCCGATGAGGATCGTGCCGCCTCCCCCCACGGGCTGAGTCTCGGCCCGGCCATCCAGGGCCTGCTCGGCTTGCGGGGACAACAGCAGGCGGCCAAGGGCGCGGTGGCGCGACGTGGCCTGCAGATCAGCAATCCCGGCGCCCACGGTCACGCGATGCCGATGCGTCCCTGCCTCCATCTCCACGAGGCGGCACGGCCCGAGCGACAGCACCGCGTGGAGTTCGAGCGGCTGGTCCGGCATGACCATGGCGGTCGGCGCGGACAGGATCGAAACGGCGCAGCGCGCGGCGCGCAGCACGGCATCCTGGGCGCTGCCCTCCGTGCATCGCCATGCGGAAAGGAGCCCGTCTCCCACGAAGACCAGGGGCTCGCCGCCATGGGCCGCGATGGCTTCCAGGAGGGTGTTGAAGTGCTGCCCGAGAAGTTCGGCCAAATGCTCGACACCCGCGGGGCCCTGCTCGATCAGGCTGCCGGCGATGCGTGACGATCCCGCCACGTCGAGCCACAGCAGCGCGAGCAACTCCTCGCCTCCGTCCCCAGTACCAGGTGCCTGCGCGATCGGCACCGGTGCTCCCGGGGGGAACCGGAGATCCTGTCCTGCGAGGCGCTCCATACCGGCCGCTCCTCTCTCGCATCTCAGCGGCGGTGCCGCCCCGGTGCGGGAACCGTAAGCCCCGCTGTGACATCGGTCCATGATTTCTCATGTCCCGGCATGAAGGGCCGGCTGCCGAGCGAGCCATCGAGGCCCTTCGCGGGCCGGATCACTCCTCAAGCCGGTCGATCGTGGCGTTCGCGGCTGCGACATTGCTCGCCAGCTGGCGCAGGACCGCCGTCATGAACAACCAAGCCACCTCCAGGCTGGCCTCCCTGAGAGACTGCACGTCAGCCACCGTGATGCGCAGGCAGCGCACGTCCTGCCGTGCCGTGGCGTCTGCGGAGCGGCGCGCGGCTCCCAGCAATGCCGACTCGCCAAAGACGATGCCGGGCGCCAGCACGGCAAGCCGCGTCGCGGGTCGGTTGGCGGCGGCGGGCAAGCTGACGACGACCTGGCCTTCGAGGAGTATGTAGACCGCATCTGCCGGGTCGCCCGCGCGCAGGATCATGGTGCCGGCCGCAAAATCGATTTCCTGCATTCTCGCCAGCAAGAACTCCTCGGCAGACGGCGGCAGGCCCAGGGCGTGCAAGGCCTCGCTTGCGCTGCGGGCCGAGGGGCGTTCCGGCCGCAAGCTTCGCAGCAGTTGTTCCTCCGCCGCCTCGACGGCCGCTGCGAGGCTTTCGAAGCCAGCGCCACGCGGAATGGCGGCCCGCAGCCCGTATGCCTCGAATTCCGCCTCCGCCCCGCTTCCCGGATGAAGCGGTGCGAGCAGAACGCGGCTCGGCCAGGCGCGGCATGCTTCCAGCAGGCGTTGCGCGCCGGAGAGGTCGACCCAGGTCACGCGGCTCAGATCGAGGATGACGAGCTTCGCGCCGGCTGCGAGAAGCTGCTCGATCTGCAGCAGGATCCCCTCGCCGCTGCCGAAGAAAGTCGCGCCCTGCAGTTCGAGCACGACGATGCGGTCGCCGGCCTCGCGAAGCAATTCCTCGTCCTCGGCTGGCCGCCGCACGCGCGATCGGCCTACCGGATTGCGCGTGCTCCGTCGGATGGCGGACCGGGACATGGCCAGGGTGAAGATGCCGATGGAGATGACGACGCCGGCAGCGATGGCCGCGATCAGGCCGAATAGCAGCGCCACCGCGACGACGGCGGCAATGACCGCGGCGTCGGCTGACCGGCGCACACGGCCCGGCCCCGCCTTGGGAAAGAGCGGCCGCAACTTGAGGAGCCGCAACACCGCCCCCATCAGCACGCCCGCCAGGGCAGCAAAGGGCAGCATGGCAATGAGTGGCCCCGCAAAGGCCAGCGCCAGGAGGGCGACCATAGCCCGCGTCAGCATCGCCGGTCGTCCACGTCCGCCCAAGTCATGGCACGCCACCGAGGCGCTGGTCAGGGCGCTGGCGGGCAGGCCGCCGAGCATGCCGCCGGCCAGCATGGCAGCCCCGCCGCCCATGACATCCCGATCCGGCTTCACGCGTCTTCCGCTGCGTTCGCGCAGGGCCGCCGCTGCCATCAGGATCTCCGTCGTCGCGAGAAGGGCGAGCGACGCCGCCGCGGTCGCGAGAAGCGACGGAAGCCTCTGCCAATCCGCCAGAGCGGGAGCGGCTCTGATCGCCCCCAGCACCGCATCGGCAACGTGCGCGGGCGAAGGCGCGGCCCCGACCACCGGCCCGAGCGCGAAGCCAGCGCCTGCAAGGGCCTGATGCAGCAAGGTCGCCACGGCCAGTGCGGTGATCGGGGCGGGAAACAGCGGCACCGGCCGCGCCATCAGGGCGAAGGCCGCGCCGGCCACAGCGAGTGAGGCCGGACGGAGCGCCTCCGCAAGGAATGCCTGTCCCGGCGTGAGGCCGAGGGCGACCGGGGCCTGCCCGACGAAGATCAGCGCGACCACCCCATTCGCCATGCCGATCGTGACCGGCGTGGGAATGTGCGAGGCAACGCGGGCGATGCCGCTCCGCGCCATCGCCAACATGAAAAGCCCCGCCAACAGCGCGAGCAGCATCGCGAAGAGGATGCCCTCCGCTGGCGTAACCGGTTCTGCCGTCACAAGCACCGAGGCGGTCACCAGGGCCGTGGCTGCGGTGGTCGTCCCGACCAGGGGGCGGCTCGCGGCCAGCGCCGCGGTGCAAAGCCCGGCCGCCGCCGAAACCGCCAGCGCAACCCCCATGCCCGTCGCGGCCGCGGCAACCCCAAGCGGGGCGAAGGCGACCATGCCATGGGTCAGGCTCTGCGCCGCCACGACCAGCCCGGTGCTCACCCCGGCGCCGGCCTCCTGGCTCCATTCCGGCGCCATGCGCCGGAGAAGCCCCGAACTCCGGCCCGACCCGTCCATCAGCCGAGTTCGCCTCGGGTGACGCCCGTTGATCGGGCCACCCCTCCTCCGGCCTCTTGCCGTGCTCCGTCGGGGCTGTTCGGCATCGAAGAACCTTCCCTGCCTGGCTCGCCTGGGATGGCCGCATCATGTCTCAATCGCGACGCGGAGGGCGCACAATTTTGCGAGCCTCCGGCCCCATGCCAGCGGGCTCGGCCGATGGGTGTCCGGCGCTTTGGGTTCCTGGATGCCAGAGCGTCGCAACAGGTGACGAACCGCGCGCGTTGGCACGCCACTCAGATGTCAGAGGAGGCGGTGATGAATGAGCGCAAGCCTCAGGGGACCAGGGACCCACGCGTTCCGGGCGCGGGTGGCACCTACCCGGGCGACGACGCGCCTGCAGGCACGCCCGGCACGGGCGAGGATGTCTGCCCGGAATGCGGCGGCAAAGGCCAGCTTCAGGATCGGGTCTGCGAGAATTGCGGCGGTTCGGGGAAGGTCATCAAGGGCATTTCCGGCGGGTGATGGCTCTGCCCACCGCTGACTGAGCAAGCGGCGGGGCGGAATTCCAGCCCTGAATGTGCCAAGTGCCTCGCAGAGGCGCTGTGCGTCCCTCGCGGTCGCGCAGCGGGAAACTGGTGGGGCACCGCCCCGTTGGGATGATGCACCGCATCAAAACGCTTCCTCGCCATCGCTCTCCCTCCAAGACTGGGAGGCGGTCGCTGACACACAGGAGCAGGCATGGCCTCCTCTCGCGCAAAGACCATCGTCACCGCCAGCGCAGTCGCCCTCGGGGCCACCGCCCTCCTGAACCACTCTCTCGCCCGGCAGGCTGAGCGGGCTCATCCGCCAGCAGGGCGTTTCGTGCGGGCCGGGGGCATCAAGCTTCACTACCTGGAGAGCGGACAGGATGGAGGGCCGCCTGTCGTCCTGCTGCACGGCAACGGCGTCACCGCCGAGGATTGGATCGCAAGCGGCGTCTTCGGGCTTGTCTCCGCGCGCCACCGGGTCCTCGCCTTCGATCGGCCCGGCTACGGCTACAGCGAGCGCCCGCGGGACCGGTTCTGGACCGCGGAAGCCCAGGCGGCCGTCCTCGCCGAGGCCTTCATGCGCCTTGGGGTGGAGCGCCCGGTCGTGGTCGGGCATTCCTGGGGGACGCTCGTGGCGATGGCTTTGGCGCTGAACCACCCTGACGCCATCTCCGGATTGGTCCTGCTGTCCGGATATTATTTTCCGACGGCGCGCGCCGACATCGCCCTCTTCTCGCCACCGGCCATTCCCGTGGTCGGGGATGTGATCCGCTATACGGTCGGTCCCCTCTTGGGCAGCCTGATTGCCCCCAAGATGATCGAGAAGATGTTTGCGCCCGCACCCGTGCCGCCCGATTTCACGGCGGCCGTCCCCATACCGATCATGCTGCGGCCATGGCAGATCAAGGGCAGTGCCGAAGATGCCGCATCCATGAGCCCTTGGGCTGCATATGCCGAGGGGCGGTACCACGAGATCACGCAGCTTCCCATCGCCATCGTCGTCGGCGAAGACGATGGAATCGTGGATGTGGGGCGGCACTCGGCGCGGCTGCATCAGGCGGTGCCTGGAAGCTCCCTGCACATGGTGCCGGGGCAAGGACACATGGTGCATCATGGTGCGCCGGAACTGGTTGCACGATGCATCGATGCCGTCGCCAGCGCGCACCGGGAGACACCATCTGCGGCTGCCGTGGAGCAGGATGACGTCGATCGCGCAGTGGTCACCTGACTGCTTGTTCAGTTCGCGCGTAACAGCTTGGCTGGCGGTGTGCCGAAGCTCAATCTACCCTATTTTGATCGCGGAGCGCGGCGACGGCGGGGGTCTCCAGCCGGTCAGTCTTCCACTTGCGGGTCCAGTTACCCGAGCAGGCCTGCCTCAGTTCCGCACCACCCGCCCAGCCAAGCCTCGCACCATTCCACCGACATCCGTGCGGGTGACGCCGCTGGCACCCTCGCGGGTGTGCAGCCGCGTCAGGATTGCGGCGCGCTGCTCCGCTGTCGGCTCCAGCCGCAGGGAAACGCCGCCGGGGTCATGGCGCGCCACGACGCCGGCGATATGGCCCGCCCCCGGCAGATCCAACGCGCAACGCTCGCCAGGCGGAAGGGCCGGCGCGCCTGTGATCCAGGCCTCCTCCAGGGTCAGGCGCATCAGCCATCCGCCACTCGCGCCGGAATCCGCGAAAAGCCGCACGCGCTCGGGCACGATGCGCGTGCCCTTCCCGCCGCGCGGCAGTTCTACGCAAACCGCCATGGAAGCCGCCAGGACGAGGAGGTTGTATAAGGTCCAGACCAGGATGACCCATTTCCCGTCGCCCGCATCGCGATCGAAGACGATGTCCGTCACGGGCATGAACATCAGGCCAAAGAAGGTCAGCATGAAAAGCACGAGGAGCGGCCGCAGCACTGGCCATTGCACCACCACGCGGTTGCGGTCACCTCCCTTGGCCGTGACCTTGAACTTGTGACCCTTCGGCTTCAGGAGCCCGGCCATCACCGCCCCGCTGATCTCGCGCGCGCCGAGTACCTGGCTGACGTCGTTCAGCAGCGGCACGACCATTCCGCGCGACGTCCAGTTGAGCGCGATGAGCGCGGCGAGGAGATAGGGCACGAAGTAGGACAGGACCTCCGCCACCGGGGCATCCACGACGGTGATGCCGAAATACCAGTAGAGCAGCGGCGTCACGAGGCAGGCCAGGCGGAAGGGATAGGTGGTGGCCCAGTAGAGGAAGCTGTCGAACAGCCCGATCCGATCACGAAGCCGCAGGCGATTCTTCGCGAAGGGTCCCATCGGCCCGCGAATGATCTGCATCAGGCCCAGGCACCAGCGGCCGCGCTGCGTGATGTATTCTCCCAACCCCTCAGGCGCGAGGCCCTCCGTCAGCGCCTCGTTCAGATAGGCGGTGGAATAGCCTTCCTCCCGAAGGCGCAGGGTAATGAGGTAGTCCTCCGTCACGCTGCCGACGGGAAAGCCGCCAATCGCCTCCAGCGCCTTCCATCGCATGACGGAGGAAGTGCCGCAGCAGAAGGCGATGTCCCAGGCGTCGCGGGCCGGCTGCACATGGTCGAAGAAGAAGCGCTGCTCGTCCGGATAGGCGCGCTCAAGGCCGAGATTGTGCTGGATCGGATCGGGGTTGAAGAAGTGCTGCGGCGTCTGAACGAGCCCGACACGCTCGTCATGGAACAACGTCAGGGTGCGATCCAGGAAGTTGCGGTGCGGCACGAAATCCGCGTCCAGCACCGCGACGAAATCCGGTGGCTCGTCCAGGCCGCGCAGCACCGCGAAGGCGGAGTTGATGTTGCCCGCCTTGGCGTGCGCGTTGTCGTTGCGCGTTAGGTAGCGCGCGCCGGTCCGGGCACACAGCTCCCGCAGCCAGTCGCGCTTGCCGTCGTCCAGGATCCAGACCCGGGTCCGCGGATGATTGAGGGCGAGCGCCCCGGCGATCGTGCGCTCGAGGATCGGCTCTTCCTCGTTATAGGTCGCGATCAGCACGTCCACGACAG
This sequence comes from Sabulicella rubraurantiaca, assembly GCF_017355885.1. GTDB lineage: Bacteria > Pseudomonadota > Alphaproteobacteria > Acetobacterales > Acetobacteraceae > Roseococcus > Roseococcus rubraurantiacus. The sequence continues at coordinate 145,118 of NZ_JAFEUU010000005.1, read as the reverse complement.
GCGGCGCCCCGGGCCGCCACCATTCCTGGTGGCGATCCGCCTCCTCCCGACGGTCGCGCGTACGGGTCATGATGGCGAAGGCGATGGTGGAGGAAACGAGCGTCCCCGCCTCCAGCAAGGCGAAGCTCCAGCCCGCCGCCGCGTCCAGCGTCCAGTCCAGCGGCGGAACTGTCTCCGCGAAGCGCCAGGCCATATAGCGCCACGCCAGCAGCACGGGCAGAGCGAGGACCACCGCGCGCGTCAGCGGATCCTCGCGCCGCAGGAAGGGCAGAACGGCCAGCGCGAGCCCGAGCACGAGCAGCGAAGGCGCGAGGGAAGCGATGTAATCGTCCAGGGCGAGCATCGGACGCCTCGGTGATGCGGCGGCGCGCCCTCAGCCGAAGCCGAGGGAGGCCATCAGGCGGCGCCAGGGGTCGAGAGGGCGGCTGGCGAAGACAACACGGCCGGTGCGGCCGACCGTGCAGGCCAGGGCGGGGTCGGCGGCAAGGCCCGGCACTGCGATGGCCACGTCGTAGCGCTTCAGGTGCTCTTCGCTCGGCCCGACGGCGAGGTGGCGGTAGATCGTCTCCGCGCCCGAACCGGCGAGGCGCGCCACGGTGCCCTCGAAGACCCGGCCGTCCTCGCCGAGCAGCCGAACCCGCGCCGCGTCGCCGACCTTCAGGCCGTTATAGACGCTCTCCCGCACGCTGGCCGTGACCACCGCCGTGCCGCAATCGACGAGGCGCATGATGTCCTGGGCCCGGCGCACATACTCGCCGCTGCCCGTCATCACCTCCCACAGCACGGCGGTCGCGGGGGCCGCCAACCGGGCGTCGCGGTGGCGGGCAAGGCGGACACGCTCCTCCTCCACCTGCTGCTCGAGCAGGGAAATGCGGCGGTTGCGCTCCCGCACCTCGGCGGAAAGCTCGCCGATGCGGAGGTCCAGCTCGCGCACGCGCTGCTGGGAAGACGGCGCGTCGTTGTAGCTGTCGCCGAGGAACACGCCACGGCTGGCCGCCTCGTGCTCCACCGTGAGGTAGCGAAGGCGGTTGCGCGTCGCCTCGACCTCCTGCGTCGCGACCTCGAAGGTGGACTTGGCACGGTTGAACTCTGCCACGGTCTGGATGCCGGTGCGGCTCAGGTCATTCGCGCGGCGCAGCGTGGCGTCCGCCTCCCGAAGACGGGCCTGCGCCGCCTCGAGCGTCGCGCGCGTCTCGTCCAGGCGGGCGGAAAGCTGCCGCAGCCGCCCCGCACCATAGTCGCGCGCCTGATCAATGAGGGCGGCACGACCGGCAACAAGGGCCGAGGTCATGTCTTCCAGGCGACGCAGCTCGCTTTCCGCCGCATCCAGGGCGCGGCGAAGATCCACGAGTCGTGACTCGTCGGGCCGGGGATCGGTGATGCTCGCCACCACCTCGCCAGAGCCGAGCCGGGCGCCGAGGCTCCGTGTGGTGAGGGTGAGCTCCCCATCCACGGGGGCGCGCAGGGTGATGACCTGAGCGTTCACCACGGCATTGGAGGAGACGCCGGCCATCTGTTCGCCCACGATGACGTAGCCAGCCATGGCAGCCAGGGCGACGCCGAGCGTGACCTTCATCCAGCGGCGCATCACGCGGCGTCCTTGAGGGCGTGGGGGGCCGCGACGGGCTCAGCCTGCTGGCCGTCGAAGCGCGAGAGGGCAGCGGAAATGGCTTCGCTCTCCCGCGTTTGCCGCAGCCGTGGCAGCGGCGCGTCGAGGCGCCGGCCCTCGGCCAGGGCAGCGGCCGCGCTGGCCAAGGTCGCGAAGGGCCTGCCCACGGTGCGCGCTATGAGCAACCCCACGACGAGAATCGACAAGGAGGCAGCGGCAAGCGGGACAAGCACCTGCCGTGCCACGACGCGCTCCAGCGCCGTCGCAGCGACCGTGGGCTGCCGGACGACCACGCTCCAACCGAAGCTGGGGATGCCAGCGCCATTCGCCGCCGCGATGATGCGGGCGAGGTAGCGCTGGCCGTCGGGCCATTCCTCCTCTGTGGTGACGCCTACGGCCTGCGGGCCGACCATGGCGCTGCGCTGCATCAGCCTCGTGCCCTCTAGCCCGGCCGGGCCGACGAGGACGGTGCCGTCGCGGGCCAGAAGCAGCGCCTCGGTGCCGGGGGGCAGTGGCGCGGAGCCGATCACGTCACGCACCCAGGCCCAATCCACGTGGCTGCCGATCACGGCGGCCACCGAACCATCCGCACGACGCAGCGGCGCGGCGAAATCGATCAGGCGCAGCGGCTCCGCACCTGGCGGACGTGGGAGCAGCCGCGCCAGGAGCTGCGCCTCATGCACGTCGCCGGCGAAAAGCCCGCTCAGGCCAGCGACGAACCAGGGGCGCGCGGACACGTCTTGCCCTTCGAGCATGCGCCCCGTAGCGGCGATGACGCGTCCGTCGGGCCGAACCACGCCCATCCACGAAAGCCGGTCGTTCAGCGTCTTGGCCGTGTCGAGGCGGAGGCGCAGGACACCGCTCTCCAACTCCCCGAGCGCGTAGTCGCCCATTGCCCGAAGCTCGCGCCACTGCTCGGAGAGCCCGCGCGACAGCCGCCCCGTCACCTGCTGCGCGGCGGCGTCGAGCACCTCGATATTCCGACGCTCGACCTGTCCGGAGGAAGCGTTGAGCAGTCCGAACAGTCCCGCGAGAACGGGCAGCGCGGCGGCGGCCACGGCGAAGCTGGCCAGCAGACCGAAGGTGCTGCGACGAGAGTTTTGGCTCATAGGGCGAGGACCGGGGGCTGGGGGTTCTAGACATCACCGCGGCGGCATCGTTCGGGGCCTCCGCTCAGTATTCATGTAGAGGAACATTCTCGGCCTCCCCAGGCGGACAACCCCGCATTGGTAGTCCTACGATGCGCAATCCTACGAAGCTGCGTTTGCTGGCGATTGAAGGAAGAACCAAGTCTGTAGGTGGCTCCTGTTTCGGCTGGTGGTGACGTCTTGCCGCGCACCTGCGCATCTGGTCCGATCAAGCCTCTCCAGGCTGGACCAGCCTGAAAGGACGGAATGGGCGCGCCCTCCCCACCACTGACGCAGGCCGTCTCCGATCTGCACCGGGCCTTCTTCACTGGCATCGTGCTGGGCGTCGTGGCTCGCCGGGGTCCGGCCTCCGCGGCGGAGCTTGTCTTCGCCGTGTTCCGTCGGCAGCAGCGGGAGCGCTTCTTGCCTGGCCTCGCCAAGCTCGGCCTGACCGGCCTGCCGCATGCCGTGGCCTGCGCGCAGTACCACTACCTCTCGAATCGGATCGGAGGCGTCTCGGTCGAATACATGCGCGAGAGCGACCGCAAGGCGTGGATCCGCTACGCGCCGCCGCGCTGGCTCTGGTGGGGCACCGCGCTCTGCGCCATCCCGGGCGAGGTGTCGCGCGCCATGCTGCGCGGCTGGCATGCCCAGAACGGCGTGTCGCTCGGCAATCCGCGGCTGGGCTTCGTCTGCACCAAGCAGGCGGCGGACGGACAGAACGGGCTGGAAGGCTACTACCTGGAGCACGATCACGACCTCGCCCCTGAGGAGAGGCTGCGCTTCAGCCGTGGCGAGGAGGCACCCGACTTCGATCCCGCCCAGGCACCCTGGGTCCCGGCTGCGGAATGGCCGGAGGAGCGGCTGCGTAAGGCCCATCGTGGCTACGCGATGGAGTATGTCCGCACTGCCATCCAATCGGCGCTGGAGGTATTCGGGCCGGACGAGGCGCGGCACCTGCTGGGCATCGCCGGCCGTCAGGTCGGCATGCAGCATTTCCACATGGTGGCCGAGGCAGCGGGCGGGGCCGATCCCGGCGCCCTGGGCTTCGCACGCTGGATGCGCGCCGTCGCCGGGGCGACGGGCGAGTCCGGGCTGTGGACCGAGGAGCGCGACGGCCAGGTCCGGCTGGGGCAGTCCGGCTGGGCGCTCATGCGCGGCGTCTCACATCTCCATCCTGCGGGCTTCGACTGCTGGACCGCGCTGTGGGAAGGCGCGCTGGCGGCACATGACCGGCGGCTGGAGATAGAGCTCGAGCAGCGTCCGGTTGGCGCGGAAGGACCGATCTCCTGGTCCATCCACGCCCGGAGACGCTGACAGAAGACGCGCCTCTCGCCGCTGGATGGGGCCATGGCTGGAGACGTGCATGGCACAGGCCCCTGCCCCCTTCACCCTCCATGTCCCAGAGGCGGCGCTGGCCGATCTGCGCGAAAGGCTCGCCCGCACGCGGCTTCCCGACCAGGCGCCCGAGCCGCCCTGGACCTACGGCACCGACGTGGACTACCTGCGCGACCTCCTCGCCCATTGGCGGGACGGCTTCGACTGGCGCGCACAGGAAGCGGCGCTGAATGCCTTCCCGCAATTCCGCGTCCCGTTGCACGGCATCGACCTCCACTTCCTGCACGTCCGTGGCGAGGGGCCGGCGCCGATGCCGCTGCTGCTCTCGCATGGCTGGCCGGGCTCGGTCTTCGAGTTCCTTGAGTTGATCCCACGCCTGACGCAGCCCTCGCGCTTCGGCGGCGATCCGGCCGATGCCTTCACCGTCGTCGCGCCGTCCCTGCCGGGCTATGGGCTTTCCTTCCGCCCAGGGCAGCCACGCTTCGGCATTGAGGCGATCGCGGACTGTCTGGCGGAACTGATGACCGGCGTGCTCGGCTATCGGCGCTTCGCGGCGCAAGGCGGCGACTGGGGTGCCTTCGTCTCCTCGCGCCTCGGCATCACCCATGCCGAGAAGCTGTTCGGCATCCACATCAACCTGCTTGCCATCCGTCGCGATCCCGCCATGCTGACGGAGCCCTCGGAGGAGGAGCGCCGCTACCTCGGCGAATTGACGGAATTCCTCAAGGAGGAGACGGGCTACCAGTGGATCCAGGGCACGCGGCCACAGACGCTGGCCTACGGCCTCGCCGACAGCCCCGCCGGGTTGGCCGCCTGGCTCGTCGAGAAGTTCCGGGCCTGGACCGACAATGACGGCACGCCCGACAGCGCGGTGGACCGCGAACGCATGCTGGCCAATATCGCCCTCTACTGGTTCACCAGCTGCATCGGCGCCTCGTTCCATCCCTATTACGCGCGGATGCACGGCCTATGGCCCATCCCCGGCACGGTGGATGTGCCGATGGGCTACTGCCAGTTCCCGCGGGAAATCCTTCGCCCGCCCCGTTCGCTCGCCGCCCGCACCTATACCGACATCCGCCGCTGGAGCGTGATGGAACGCGGCGGCCATTTCGCCGCGCTTGAGCAACCCGAAGCGCTGGCAGAGGAAATCCGGGCCTTCTTCCGTCCGCTGCGGTGAAGGAGAATGGAGACGCTGGCGGTGCGATCACGCAAGAAGATTTGAGGGAGAAGGCACAGGATGGATGTCACGCAGGCAGGGGAAGCGTCGGAGATGCTGGTCCGCCACTGGAGGGAGGGCACGGTCCTGGCAGCCCTGCCCGAGCCGCTGCGCCCCACCACCCGTGCGGAAGGCTACGCCATCCAGGCGCAGCTCGAGCGGCTGAGCGCGAAGCCGCTCTGGGGCTGGAAGATCGCCGCGACCAGCACGGCAGGGCAGCAGCATATCGGCGTGGATGGTCCGCTAGCCGGACGGCTCCTTGCGGAGATGGTGTACGCGGATGGCGCGACCCTGCCCTTCGGCGCGAACCGCATGCGCGTGGCCGAGGCGGAGTTCGCCTTCCGCATGGGCCGCGCCTTGCCGCCCCGAGAGGAAGCCTATTCGGTGAAGGAGGTGCTCGACGCTGTTGCCGGCTTACACGCGGCCATCGAGGTGCCGGACTCACGCTTCACGGATTTCGCGACGGCGGGCGCGGCACAACTCATCGCCGACAATGCCTGCGCGCATCAATTCGTGCTGGGGCCCGAGGCTACCGCGGAATGGCGCGGCATCGACCTCGCAGCGCATCGCGTCACTGCGCGCGTCGCAGGGCAGCCCGAGCGGGAGGGGCGCGGCTCGAACGTGCTCGGCGATCCGCGCCTCGCCCTGGCTTGGCTCGCGAACGAGTTGTCGCGCCACGGCGTGACCCTTGCCGCCGGGCAGGTGGTGACCACTGGTACCTGCATCGTGCCGCTGGAGGTTGCGCCGGGCGATGAGGTGGTGGCGGAGTATGGCGCCCTTGGCCGGGTCAGCATGAAGCTGACCCAGGCCTGAAGCGGCTGGCTACCTGGGCGCCGTCAGCCGATCACCCGTGCGGCCGCGAGGATCGGCTCCATGGCGGGCGACATGACGGCGCCCTCGGCCACGCGCCGCACCGCCTTCTCCTCCGCCGTGTGGACTTGTCCCAGCGCTTCGAGCACGGCTTCTGCGCGGTCGAGCGGCACCACGACCACGCCATCCGCATCGCCGACTAGGATGTCGCCAGGCCGGACCTGAACCCCACCAAGGTTCACGGGCAGCCCCACCACGCCGAGCCCCTTCCGCGCCGGCGAGTTTGGGCTGATTCCAGCGGCGAAGACTGGCAGCCCCGTCTCGAGGATGCCTGCGCGATCCCGCGCCAGCCCATCCGTCACGAAGGCGGCGCAGCCCTTGTTGCGCATCATGCCGGCAGCAAGGTCGCCCAGCACCGCCGTCCCCGTAAAGGCATCGCAGGCCACCACCAGGACATCGCCCGGCTCCGCCTCGGCCAGGGTGCCGAACATGCCAACCACGTCGGCGGGCGAGGTCCATCCGGTGATCGCCGGTCCCGCGAAGGCGGCGTTGCCCGGGTCCAGCGGCTTGATGCGGTAATCGAGCGCCCCGCGCCCATCCATAGCATCGCAGAGATGCGAGGTCTGGGCGCCCCTGAAGGCCTCGACCAGGGCCTTGTCGGGGCGACGGTGGCCGCGATGGATGGTCAGCAAGGGCGGGTCGTGCAGCATTCTTCTACTCCGCGCGAATCTGCGCCCGACGGATCACGTCGGACCATCTTTCGTTCTCGGCGCGCATGTAGCGCGCGAAATCCGCCGGTGCCGTGCCATGGACCTCGTAGCCCTGGCGGCCGAGATTGGCCTTCACGTCCTCCAGCGCCATCACCTCCGCCGCCACCTCGCCCAGTCGCGCTACCACCGGCGCGGGCATGTTGGCCGGGCCGACCAGCCCATGCCAGACACTGGCCACGAGACCGGGGAAGCCTGTCTCGGCCACGGTCGGAACCTCCGGGAAAGCCGCCATGCGCGCCTCGCCGGTCACCGCGAGGGGGCGGATCAGCCCGGCGCGCAGCGAGGGCGAGGCCTGGACCGGGTTGTGGAAGATGGCCTGGACCTGCCCCGCCAGCAGCGCGGTATGGGCCGGCGCCGCGCCCGCGAAGGGCACGTGCGTCATCTCGGTGTTGGCCAGCAGACCGAACAGCGCGCCCGTCAGGTGCAGGGGCGTCCCCACCCCGGCCGAGCCATAGGTAACGCCGCCTGGCTGCCGTCGCGCCAGATCCGCGAGTTCGGCCAGGTTGCGCGCCGGCACGCTGGGGGCGACCACGACGATGAGCGGATAGGAGGTGAGCTGGCTGATGGCCGAGAAGTCGCGCACGGGATCGTAGGGCAGACGCGCGAACATGGCGGCGTTCTGCACGAGTGCGGAGGCCGCGAGCATCAGCGTGTGCCCATCCGGGGCGGCGCGTGCAACGTGATCCGAGGCGATGTTGCCGCCCGCGCCCACCCGGTTCTCGACCACCACGTTTTGCCTGAGCCGTTCCGCAAGGCGATCCGCGATGACGCGCGCGATCACGTCGGCAGGCCCGCCGGGCGCGAAGCCGACGACGATGCGCACCGGGCGGCTGGGAGCCCATTGCGCCATTGCCGGGCCGGCCGAGGCCAGCGACAAACCCAGCATCGAGAACCCGCGCCGTCTCATCCGTCCCTCCAACCTATTACTGGCATTGACGCATGGCAGGCGCCCACTTGCTAGACGCCGGGTTCCTTGCCCGGCATGCGAAGGCGATCGAGACCACACGAAGACGGAAGCTCATGCTCTGCGGGGTGTTATGCGGCCTCGTCTCACTCCACACATCGCAAGGCGCCGATTTCGGCCTCGCATTGTGCCACGATCACGATATGATTCGGTCAAAGACTAGCCGCGCCATCCGGAAAAGGCATGGCCGACAACAGGGAGCCGTCCATCGTGCCAACTCGCCGCAGTGCCTTGTCCGTTGCTGTTGCAGCCGGCCTCGCGCCATCCATCCTTCGCGCACAGACCGAGGCGGGCTGGCGGCCCACGCGCCCCATCCGCCTCATTGTTCCCTTCGCCCCGGGCGGGTCGAACGACATTGTCGGGCGCATCATCGCAGAGACGGCGGGGCAGGCCCTCGGCCAGCCAGTGGTGATCGAGAACCGTGCCGGCGCCGGCAGCGTGATCGGCGCGGAGATCGTCGCCCGTGCCGCGCCGGATGGCTACACGCTGCTCATCAACAGCTCCCATCCGACCGTGCCCGCGATCGTCGCGCGTGTCCCCTACAACACGATCAACGACTTCACCGGCGTGGCTGTCGCCGGCTTCTCGCCTTATGTCCTGGTCGTCAACCCGCAGTTTCCGGCGCGCAACGCGCAGGAGTTGCTGACCCTGCTGAAGTCCAATCCGGGACGCTACAACCTCGCCACGGCTGGCACCGGCAGCGGCGTGCATGTCGCTGCCGAGTTGTTCCGGGCGAAATCCCAGGTTCAGGTCGAGCTGGTGCATTACCGCGGCGGCGGACCGAGCGTCGCCGCACTGCTCGCGGGTGAGGCGCAGATCGGCACGCCGACCATGGCATCCTCGATCGGACAGACCCGGACCGGAGGGCTGCGTCCGCTTGCCGTGCTCGCCGAGCGGCGCGTCCCTGCCCTGCCCGACGTGCCGAGCGCGCCGGAGGCCGGCATGCCCGACGTGATCCTTGAGGAGTATTTCCCCATCCTGGCCCCCGCCGGCACACCCGCTCCTGTGCTGGCCGCGCTGGGCGCGACCTTCCGCGCGGCGATCCAGCAGAATGCCGCGAAGCTCAACGAAATGGCAGGCGTGTCGCCACGCGCCGGCTACGAAACGCCCGAGCAGGTGATGAACCTCATTCGCGACGGGGTCGAGCGCTTCACAACGATCCTGCGCGCCGCGGGGGTGCAGCCGGAATAGGCTGCCCGGCGCGGTGACCCTGGCGCCGCCGCGCTGCTTTCCTCGCCACCAGCCAAGGGCCGCTGCTAGGGTCCTGAATGCTCGCCCCAGCTGAGGGTGAGCAAAAGGGAGGAACACACAATGACCAACGGTATCGCGCGCCGCACGGCGCTGTCGCTCCCTGCCCTCTCCCTGCTCTCACCCGCAGCGCAGGCGCAGGCGAATTGGCCCGAGCGTCCGGTCAATATGATCGTGCCCTTCGCGCCGGGCGGGACGCCCGATATCGGCGCGCGGCTGCTGGCGCCGAAGATGAGCGAGTTCCTGGGCCAGCCCGTGACGGTCGAGAACCGCGCCGGCGCCGGCTCCACCATCGGGACGCGCGCGGTCGTCCAGGCGCGGCCCGATGGCTACACGGCGCTGATGGGGTCGATCTCCTTCCTCACCGCGCCGCTGACGCTGCAGCCCATGCCCTTCGACCCTGTCGAGACGCTGCGCTGCGCCTGCCTGGTGTCCATCTCGCCCTATATCCTCATCGTCCGCGCTGACAGCCCGGTGCGCGACATCGCTGGATTTCACGCGATGGCGCGGGAACAGGGCGCGCGGCTCAATTACGGTTCGGCAGGGATCGGGACACCGCTCCACCTGGGCGCGGAACTCTACAAGTTGATGATGGGCGTGGACCTGACGCATGTGGTCTATCGCGGCACTGGCCCCGCCATCACCGCGCTGCTGGCCGGCGAGGTCTCCATGGTTTTCGCCGATGTCCCGGGCGCGACGGCACATATCCGGTCCGGCGCGGTGCGGCCCCTCGCCACACTGGTCGCGAACCGCATCCAGCAATTCCCCGACGTGCCGACCATGGCAGAGAGCGACCCGCGCCTGGCGGAATACGAGGTCTATACCTGGGCGATGCTGACCGTGCCCAAGGCGACGCCCGACGGCCCGGTGATGCGGCTGAACGCCGCTGCCCGGCATGCTGCGCAGGCGACCGACGTGGCGCAGCGCTTGGCGGATCTCGGCTTCGATTACGTCGGATCGACGCCCCAGGAAGGAGACGTGCGTTTGGCGCGCGAGAAGGCGAAGTGGCAGGAGGTCATCCGGCGCGGCAACATCCGCGCGGAACCCTGAGGACGAAGACTTCCCTCAGCCGCCGACCTCATCGAGGAAGCGTTCGACCAGCGCATTGAACTCGGACGCACGCTCGAAATGGCCCGAATGGCCGGCGCGCCGGATCGTCGCGGCGCGCGCGCCAGGAATGGCGGCGGCCATTGCCTCACCTGAATAGGGCAGGACCACATCCTCCTCGGATGGGACGAACAGCACCGGGCAGCCCGTGGCGGTGAGTTCCGCGGGCTTGCGGGTGCGCATCGCATAGAGGCGAGCGCGCACTGCCTCCCGGTCGAAGCCCTGGGTGAGGCCGAAGATGTGGTGGTAGAGGTGGTGAAGCGCGGGCTGTTCTTCCGCCATGCGCGCACCGCTGGCGGGATGCATGCCGCGCGCGATGAGCGTGGCTGCCGCGCCTTCCTCCTTTGCCCGCACGGCGCCCGGCACGAGTTTCGGATCGATCGAACCGACCGTCGCCGCCAGCACCAGCGCCTTCACGCGATCCGGCCGCAGCAGCGCGTATTCGACCCCCGTCCAGCCGCCCATGGACTGGCAGACGATGCTGATGTCGCCGAGGCCAAGATGGTCCACCAGCGCAGCCAGATCCTCCGCATAGGCAGCCGGGTCGGGCCCGCCTTCCGGCGCGGTCGAGGGAAAGAAGCCACGATGGGAGAAAGCGACGCAGGTCCGGCGCGGCGCGAAATGCGGGACCTGCTGCCACCAGGACATCAGACTCCCGCCCAGCCCATGCGCGAAGACGAGCGCGGGGCCGCTGCCCGTGACCTCATAGGCGATGCGGCAATCGGGACGCTGGAGGTATCCTGCGCGGCGCTGCGGGATGGAATGGCTCATGCGGGGACCTCCGACGTTTCGCGCGCAACCTAACTTGTGGAGCGCCATCGCCCAAGATGCAGCGGCGCGGACGCACGCGGAGGACGAGAGCGGCATGGGCCTTTCGTCCGGAAGCGGGATGGGTCTAGGCTGCGCTTCGGAGGCCGCAGGCCGCCCAAGGAATGACGCTTGAACCATGGAGGAAGCGTGGCGCGCCGTTACCTGAAGCAGGCTCGTCCTCCCGCGCCCGGCGACCGCCGCGCCCTGGAGGATCGGGTCCGGCAGATCCTCGATGACATCGCCGCCAATCGCGACGACGCCGTGCGTCGTTACGCGCGCGAGTTCGACCGCTGGGAATCGCCCGAGTTTCGGGTAAGCGAGGACCAGATCCGCCGCGTCGCCCGCGACCTGCCCGAGACCTTCAAGGACGACTTCGCCTATGCCCACGCCAAGGTGACCGACTTCGCCAAGGCGCAGCGGGACTCGCTCGGCGAGTTAGCGACGGAGATCGAGCCGGGCATAGTCCTCGGCCAAAAGCAGATCCCGGTCGGCAAGGCCGGCTGCTACATCCCGGGCGGCAAGTATCCGCTGATCTCCGCCGCAATCATGTCGGTCGCGACGGCCAAGGTCGCCGGCGTCGGCCACGTCGTCGGCGCAGCTCCGCCACGGGATGCGGAGGGCATCTACCCGCAGACGCTCTATGCGCTGCACGCCTCGGGCGCGGACGAGCTCTATTGCATCGGTGGCGTGCAGGCCCTGGCCTCCATGGCTTTCGGCTGCGTCGGCATGACGCCGCGCGATATGATCACTGGGCCCGGCAACGCCTTCGTGGCTGAAGCGAAACGCCAACTTTTCGGCACGGTGGGCATCGACCTGCTCGCGGGACCGACGGAGATCCTGGTGATCGCCGATGACAGCGCCGACCCCGCCCTGGTCGCCACCGACCTGCTTGGCCAGGCGGAGCACGGGCCGGACAGTCCCGCTTGGCTGGTGACCACCTCCGCACGGCTGGGCGAGATGGTGCTGAAGGAGATCGCGCTCCAGCTCGAAACGCTGCCGACTGCTGCCATCGCCGGCAAGGCGTGGGAAAACCTGGGCGAAATCATCGTCGTGGACAGCGACGAGGAGGCCGTGGCGGTGAGCGACGAATACGCGCCCGAGCACCTGGAGGTACAGACGTCGCGCGACGACTGGTACCTCGCCCGGCTGCGCAACTACGGCAGCCTCTTCCTTGGCGAGCAATCCACCGTCGCCTATGGCGACAAGGGCGTGGGCACGAACCACACCCTGCCGACCGGCCGCGCCGCCCGGTACACGGGCGGTCTCTGGGTCGGGAAGTTCATCAAGACCGTCACGTGGCAGCGTCTGAGCGACGACGCATCGCGCCGCATCGCCCCGATCATGGGCCGCATCTGCCACGAGGAAGGGATGCTGGCCCACGAGAAGACGGCCGACGTGCGCTTCGCACGCTACGCGCCCAAGAACGTCCAGGAGAACGACTGATCGGGGAAACACCCGACCCACGGAGGGAGGAATTCACGCCATGAGCAAGACCAGCCTTCTCGCCACGCGCCGCGCCGCCTTGCTGGGCGGCTCGGCCCTTGCCGCCCCGGCCCTCGCGCAGAACCAGCCGCGCGTCGCGCGCGTCTGGGGCGAGCCGGGGCCTTATGGCGGCGTCTTCGTGCAGGGCATGAACGAATGGGCCGAGCGCAACAATGCCGGCATCCGCTTCGAGGTCGAGCAGATCCCCTGGGACGGCGTGACGGTGAAGCTCACCACCGACCTCGCCGCCCGTCGCCCTCCGGCGCTGATCAGCGTGGAAAGCCCCATCGCCTACCAGCTAGCGGCCGAGGGACTGCTGGAGCCGGTGGAGGATGTGAACAACGCCATCCGCGCGCGGGAGCGGCTGGTGGACGGGTTCTCGCTGGAGCAGTTCGGGGCCTGGAAGGGCGTGCAGTACGCGGTGCCCCTGCATCACCAGCCCTGCCTCCTCGTGGTGCAGCAGGACATCGTGAATGAGCTGGGGCTGGGCGACCCGGCCGGCTGGAACTGGGACCATTTCGCCAATGCCGCCCGCACCATCACCGAGCGCAAGCCGGGCATGGCGGGCTACACCATGGCGCTGGGGCGCAACCTCTGCGCCGATTACCACATCACCCAGTTCATCTGGCAGGCGGGCGGGATGACGTGGGACCCGCGTGACGGGTTCAAGACCGTCTTCGACAGCCCCGCCACGGTGGAGGCCTTCGACTTCATCCGCCGCCTGCACGCTTCCATGCCACGCGCTGCGGTGGAGTTCTCCTTCCTTCAGGTCGTGGACCAGCACGTGGCCGGGCGCACCGGCATGTCCGCCTATTGGGGCCGCACCATGGGCCGCGCGGCGGAGGAGACGCCGCAGCTCTTCAACAATATGGAATACTACCTGAACCCGGCGCATCCGGGCACCGGGATGCGCTGGTCCTGGACCGACATCAATGGCTGGATCATCCCACGCCGCGACAACGCCTTCATCCGCGAGACAAAGGAAGCCATCGCCTATGTTTCCAACAACGTCGATTGGCTGGTGCGGTACAGCCAGAGCCTGATGCCCAATGTGGGCCCGGTCTTCAAGGACGTGGCGACGGCGCCGGCCATGCTGGCCCACCCCTTCTACCAGTCGAAGCGTCGCTCGCTGGATGTGATCTTCAGCCAGTCGGTCCCGCACACCTGCAACACGGGGCTTGAGCTCCGGCACGGGGTGAACCCACTCGCCGGCTTCGCGCATGGACGCAGCGTCTGGGCGCAGGCGGTGCAGCGCATGCTGCTGAACAACGAACAGCCGCGCCAGGCCGTGCAATGGGGCCAGCGGCAGTTCGAGAACATCCGGCGCGACAACGCCCGCATGCTGGCCGGCTGACGATGCGGGGATTCCGCCTGTCCGACCGCCAGGTCGGAATCCTGTTCATGCTGCCCTTCCTGGTCACGGCCGGTGCCTTCATGGTCTGGCCCGTGGCCGAGGCAGTGCGACTGGCCTTCTACAGCTACAACCCTCTCCGGCCCGACGATTTGACCTGGGTGGGCTTCGAGAATTTCGAGCGGATCTTCGACGACCCGCTCTTCTGGGAAAGCTTCAGCCAGGCCCTGGTCTGGACCGGCTGGTCCATCGTCCTGCAGACGCTGCTCGGCGTCGGCCTTGCCATGCTGCTGCACGTGGCGCTGCCGGGAATTGCGGTGTTCCGCGGCCTACTGCTCTTCCCCTACATCGTGCCGACGGTGGTGATCGCGCTGAACTGGCGGTGGATCTTCAATTCCGAGATCGGGATCGTGAACCACGCGCTCGTCTCGCTCGGCATCGTTGAGCAGAACATTGCGTGGCTCTCTACCCCCAACATGGCGATGACCTCGGCCGTGCTGTTGAACGTGTGGAAGTACACGCCCTTCGTCATCATCTGCGTGCTGGCACGGCTGCAGACCATTCCGACCGAACTTTACGACGCTGCAAAGGTGGATGGCGCGCGCGCTTGGCGCCGCTTCATCGACATCACCCTCCCGATGCTGAAGGAGGTGCTGGTGGTGGTGATCGTGTTCCGCACGATCTGGACCTTCAACAAGTTCGAGGAGATCTACCTGCTGACGCGCGGTGGGCCCGGCACCTCCACCTTCAACCTCGCCGTCTATGCCTTCGAGGAAGGAATGGCCAATCTCCGCCTGGGCGTCGCGGCCGCGACGGGGGTGGTGATGATCGTGCTGCTGCTGGCCGGCACCGTGGTCTATGTCCGCGTCTCGGGCTTTGGGCAGGAGGAGAAGGGAAGTTGAGCGCCAAGACCCTGATCGGCCGCGTGGCGCTCTATGCGCTGCTCTCAGCCATCACCTTCCTGGTCTGCTTCCCCCTGGTCTGGGCCTTCTTCACCAGCGTGAAGCCCAAGGAGGAGATCTTCCGCTGGCCGCCAACGCTGTGGCCGGAAAGCTGGACGCTCGAGAACTACAGGGCCCTGCTGGAAGGCAAGCAGGCCTATTTCCAGGCCGGCGCCGCAGCCGCCAGCGGTCCACCACCTTCCGCCTTCTTCCTCGACTGGTTCCTCAACAGCCTCATCGTCACGCTCGGCACCACGGCGATCAGCACCATCGTTTCCACCCTCGCGGCCTATTCCCTGACGCGCTTCCGCTTCCCGGGCCAGCGCGCCGTGCCCTACCTCGCGCTGGTGGGGTACATGGTGCCGTCCATCATCTTCGTCTTCCCCATGTTCCTGGTGATGGCGGATCTGCGCCTAACCGACACGCTCTTCTCCCTCATCCTCGGCTATGTCTGCATCACCCTGCCCTTCTGCATGTGGCTGATGTGGGCCTTCTTCCGCGGGGTGCCGATCGAGATCGAGGAGGCGGCGCTGGTGGATGGCGCTTCCCGCCTGCGCGTCTTCTGGGAGATCGTGCTGCCGACGGCCTGGCCGGGCATCATCGCGGCCGCGATCTTCACCCTGATCGTCTCCTGGAACGACTACCTGTTCGGCCGTGTCTTCATGAACTCCATGGAGAACCTGCCACTGACTGTCGGCGTGATGCACTTCTTCGATGGCACGCATGTGGATTGGGGGCTGATGATGGCCTCCTCTGTCCTGATGACCGTGCCGATGGCGGTGCTCTTCATGCTGCTCCAGAAGCACCTCGTCGCCGGCTTCGGCGCTGGTGCGGTGAAGGGTTGACCGCGATGGATGTTCGCCTCGAGGGCCTCTCGAAATCCTTCGGCTCCAACCAGGTGCTGAAGTCGCTCGACATGACCTTCCCGGAGCGGCGCTTCGTCACGCTGCTTGGCCCTTCAGGCTGCGGCAAGACCACGCTGCTGCGCATGATCGCGGGGCTGGAGAAGGCGACGGAGGGCGCGATCTGGTTTGGCGGCCGCCGCGTGGACCATCTCTCCCCGGGCGAGCGCAACATCGCCATGGTGTTCCAGTCCTACGCCCTTTACCCCACCATGGATGTCGCCGCGAACATTGGCTACGGCCTCAAGGTGCGCGGCATGGCGAAGCCTGACCGGGCCGAGAAGGTCGGCATCGTCGCCAAGGTGCTGGAGATCGGACATCTCCTCGCCCGCAAGCCCAAGGCGCTCTCAGGCGGGCAGCGGCAGCGTGTGGCGCTGGGGCGCGCCATGGTCCGCAAACCCGACATCTTCCTGATGGACGAACCCCTGTCCAACCTCGACGCCAAGCTCCGCGCGACGATGCGCGGGGAGCTGCGGCGCTTCCATCTCGATCTTCAGACCACCTCCATCTACGTCACGCATGACCAGCTGGAGGCGATGACCATGTCTGATCTAGTCGCCGTCATGGATGCGGGTGTCGTGCAGCAATTCGGCACGCCGGAGGAGGTGTACGACCGCCCGGCCAACCTGTTCGTCGCGGGCTTCATCGGCTCGCCGCCCATGAACTTCGCGGAGGTCGAACTAGAGACCACGGGTGGGCGTCCGGTGCTGCGCCTTGCGGGCACGGCGCTGCCCGCGCCGGATCATTTCGACCTCGCCGGCGTGCCGCCCCGCCTCGTCCTCGGCATTCGGCCACAAGATGTCAGTGTGACGAACCCCGATGCCGCGGGCGCCGTTCCGGGCACGGTCTGGATGACGGAGCTCATCGGCTCCGAACGACTGATCGAAGTCGAGATCGCGCCGAAGCTCCGCTTCACCGCAGAGGTGAAGAGCAGCGTGCGCTGCGCCCTGAACAGCCGCGCGGCCCTGCGCCTGGACCCTGCCCGCATCCACCTCTTCGACGCCGCGACGGGGCGCAGCCTCGCGCGGCAGGACTCGCTGCCGGGCTGACCGCACTACCCTGCCCGGCGGTTCGGCGCATTGGTGAAGTGATGGAAATGGGCCGCGCGGACACAGCGGCCCATCGCCTGCGGCCTTAGCGCCAGCCCCCGTGCCACGGCTGGGCCGACTGGTGGTAGGCGTCGCGCCGGCCAGCCTCGTAGGCCCGCCGCTCCATCACATGGCGCTGATGACGCCAGTATTCCCGGCGGGCACGCCGCTCCATGCGGTCCTGCCACTCCGCTTCCCGAGCCCAGGCGCGGGAATGGTGCCCATTGTCGTAGTGGCCGTGACCACCGTGACCGTAATACTGCGCCTGAGCTGCCGGCGCGGTCGTCAGGGCTCCCGCCACAAGAAACAAAGCCCCCAGCAAAGCCTTCTTCATCGCTGCCTCGCACTGAAAGGCCCCTTTGGCCTGTCACAGCGCAGTATCGGCACCATCGGGGCAATTGCATGACCTTCTTTGCCTTCTTTCCGTCGCGGATGTGGGCTGGGAAGTATGTGGCCGGCCCCGCAACGCGGCGGCCCGACCACATCCTTCGGGCGGCTACGTGGAACCCCTCGTTGATGGCCCGTGCGGTGATGCGTAAACGGAGCCGCGGTGCAGTTGCGTTTGTTGGATGCGTTCGGAGCGCCCTCAGGACCTTCCTGAGGGCGCTTCCTGTGTTGCGCCCCTCATCCTCAGCAAAATTTACTGCCCGTCTTCTCGATTTTTTTCTTGAGCATCGGGTGCGACGTCATATTTTGAGCATTGTCCCAAAAGGACGGCGGGGCGACACAGTTGACGCGACTGCACCCTGCGTGGTCCGGCAGCCTCTCACGCCGGACCTCGCCCCGTTCCTTTGCTTGGTTCTGCATTGCCCGAACGCCTGTCTGCGCGCCGTAACGTGGAGGTGGCCGACTGCGTGTAATCGCGTACTTACGCTAAAGCACCTCGTGTGCCATCCAGTGCGATGGCCAGATGACGGGTACGGGGGATGCTTGCGATGGACGGGGGTGCGGGCACGACGGCAATGAGCGGTCTCCACCGCGCATCCGCGATGCACTTCCTCAGCTCAGCCTTGATGTTGAGCGGCGACGTTCCAGCGGCGATGCCAGACTCTCCGCGCTTGGCGGAATCCAGAGAGGGCCGGGAGACCCAGCGATCGTCCGTCGCGGCGAAGCCAGACCTTGTGGTGCCGAAGGAGGCAAAAGAGGCCCTCTCCCCTCATTCCCTCCAAGAGGAGGTGAAGCGGGTTGCCGCAGCCATCGGCCTCGGCAGCTTTCGCTACCTTGGATTCGAGCGGCCACATTTCGCGGGCCCTTCCCCGCCCAGCCCGAGGCAGGAAGCGGCTGTGGCGCCGCCGGCGACTCCGCCCTCGCCCGAAATCACCGTACCTCCCCCAGCGCCCGTGGTGGCGGCGCCACGTATCGCCGCCCCCGCCCCTGATACGGCGGTGCCGGCGCCACCGCGCCCCCTCTTCGCAAGCGGGTTCCCTCTTCTAGCCGAATTGACAGGAGCGCCGCCCGAAGTGGCGCCCCCGCCCATCCGTCGCGCAGTCCGGGGGCCCAGCGCCTTCGCCGCCCTGCACAAGCTTCGCCCGAAGCAGGATTCCGGATGCCTCTGATCTGCTTCTCCTCCCCCAAGGGGGGCGTAGGAAAGACTACGCTGGCCGCTCATCTGGCCGCGATCCTTGCGGCGCGCGGGTACGAGACCATCGCACTGGACCTAGACCCGCAGAACTCGCTGCGCCTGCACCTGGGCATCCCGTTCCGTGAAGAGGGCGGCTTATTCTCGGACCCGCCCCGGCCCTGGAGGGAGACGGTGCGTGGCGCCGCGCCGCGACTGCGCGTGCTGCCGCACGGCGCGCTCGACCCGCGCCGTTCGATGCGCCTGCAAGCGGATCTCCTAGATGCGCCGGAACGCATCGCCGGCCCCGTGCGGGAGATGCTCGAACTGCCTGGGACGGTGGTGATCGTGGATTGCCCCCCGGGTTCTTCTGGCGGGCTCTCGGCCCTGGTGCCGCTGGCCGACCTGCTGTTGGTGGTGTTGCTAGCGGATGCGGGCAGTGCCGCGATGCTGCCGCAGGTCGCCTCTGGCCGGGTGCTGGGGCACGGCACGCTGTCCAATCGCCTGTCGGCGAAGCTGGCCATGGTGCTTAACCAAGTGGCGCTCGACCAACCCTTGTCCAAGGCGGTGCTGAGCGCAGCCGCCCGTACCGTTGGCGACCGCCTGATTGGGGCCGTGGCGCAGGACGTGAACTTGGGCGAGGCGCTGGCCCAGAAGCGGCTGCTGCTGGATGGGTCGGAAGGTGGGGCAGCGGAAGATCTGCAGATGTTGACGGACGCCATCGTCCAGCGCCTCGGCCTCACGCCAGCCGCGCCGGGCGGCGCGCGCCGGGACTACGCCGCCCTGTCTGACTGGGGCCTCGCGGAATGAGGATCCGTGCGGCGCACGGCCGGATCCTGCGGGGGGCCTCGGTCGCAGCAGGGCTGCTGCTCGCCTTTTCCGTCATCACCTTGCCGCTGGACGCGGCGCAGCAGGGGCTGCTGACCCTGCTCGGCATCGCCGTGTTCCTGGTGGTGAATCGCTTCAAGTCCCGGGCCGCTTCGCTGGTGCTGGTCGCTCTCTCGGGCATGATAACGCTTCGCTATCTGTTCTGGCGCGCGACCGACACGCTGGAATTCGAAGGGTTCTGGCAGACCCTGCTCGGCACCGGGCTGGTCTGCGCCGAGCTTTATGCCGCGATCCTCCTGTTCCTTTCGTATTTCCAGGGCGCATGGCCGCTCGGCCGCAAGCCCGTGCCGCTGTCGCCCAACCCTGATGAGTGGCCGACGGTGGATGTCTATGTCCCCACCTACAACGAGGATCTGGAGATCGTGCGGCCGACTGTGCTGGCCTGCATGCAGATGGACTACCCACAGGACAAGCTGAATGTCTGGATCTTGGATGACGGGCGCCGCCCCGAGTTCCGGGTCTTCGCGGAGGAGGCAGGCTGCGGCTACATCATCAGGCCGGACAACAAGGGCGCGAAGGCGGGCAACCTTAACCACGCGATGCGCCACACGGACGGCAAGTACATCGTCATCTTCGACTGCGACCACGCCCCCACCCGCGCCTTCCTGCAGATGACGCTGGGCTGGCTCGAGCGCGATTCCCGCATCGCCATGGTGCAGACGCCGCACTACTTCCACTCGCCCGATCCGTTCGAGCGCAACCTCGCACGCGGGCGCCCTGTGCCAAACGAGGGACTTCTCTTCTACGGATTGATCCAGGACGGAAACGACACCTGGAATGCCGCCTTCTTCTGCGGCTCCTGCGCCGTGATCCGGCGCGAGGCGCTAGAGGAGGTAGGTGGCGTCCCGCAAGAGACGGTGACGGAGGATTGCCACTGCTCCTTCCGAATGCAGTCCAAGGGGTGGCACACCGCCTATCTGCGGGTGCCGCTCGCCTCCGGCCTCGCGACGGAGAGACTGGCGATCCACATTGGCCAGCGCATGCGCTGGGCGCGCGGCATGATCCAGGTCTTGCGGCGGGAGAACACACTTTTCGCTCGCACACTGACCCTGACACAGCGGCTCTGCTACTTCACCGCCTCCTTCTCTTATTTGTTCGCACTGCCGCGGCTCGTCTTCCTCACCTCGCCGCTCGCCTTCCTGTTCTTTGGGCAGTCGGTCATCGCCGCTTCGCCGCTGGCGATCCTAGCCTATGCGGGGGGGCATCTGTTCCACGCCGTTGCGACCTCGGCACGGCTCAGCGGGGGCAATCGTCACTCCTTCTGGTCAGAAATCTATGAAACATCCATCGCGATCCAGCTTCTTCCTGTGACCATTATCACTTTGCTTGATCCCAATCGCGGCAAATTCAACGTGACCAACAAGGGCGGCGTGCTGGACGAGGAGTACTTGGATTTCCGGGTCATTTGGCCGTCGCTGACGTTGTTTTTCTTGGTCTTTACGGGTTTCTGCGTGGGGGTGGCGGGGTCCATGACTTCAACCGTCGGCACGCTGGAGTTTCATGCCTATTTGCTCAATACCATCTGGGCTGGCATGTGCCTTGTCCCGCTTTCTGCCTCGATCGCTGTGGGGCGGGAGCGCGAGCAGTCTCGCCAGCGCGCGCGGGCGCCGGTTCAGATTCCTTCTGTGCTCCGGATGCCGGACGGCACCGAGGCTGTGGGACAGAGTTCCGACATTTCGTTGTCCGGTGCGCGCCTGAAGATCGATCGCCCCCCAGGTGGCGAGGAATGTGACATCACCAGGGTTTCCTTCCACGCTGGTGGCGAATGGGTGACCGTGCCCGCTCGCATCGTCGCTTGGCAGGAAGGCGTCGCCACACTGCATTTCACCCCTTCCAGCCTCGCGGACGAAGCGGCGATCGTCCGCGTTTTCTTCGGTCGCCCGGATGCGTGGTTGAATTGGGACAAGTGGCCAGCGGACCGTCCGCTGCACGCCCTGGGCACGGTGGTCCGTGCTACAGCGGATGCGGTATTCCGCCGCTACCGCTTCGCCATCAGCAAGGCGCCGAAGAACGCGCAGAGCGGGCCCACCCCAGCCAAGACCGCGCGCGTGTCAGACGTCGTGCGGCCGCGCCGCGCCGGGGCTACTACCATTGCCACGCTTGCGCTGGTGTTGGCAGGAATCGCCCCGGCCCTTTCGCAAGTCCGCCTCCCCCCGGCGCCCATGCCGGCCGAGCTTCCGCCCGCGCTTGCGCCCCTACCTGCGCCCTCGCCCGCACCGCTGGCGCTGCCCGCGGCCTCCGGGCGGGAGATCCGGCTGACGCTGCGCGAGTTGGGGCAGCAAGGCCCGATGCAGCTGCGCGGCACGGCCGACCTGCAAGGCGTCCTGTTTGGCATCCGCGCGGATGAGGTGGTGACGGAGGGCCGGCTCAGCCTGTCCGGTGCCGCGTCGCCTTCGCTCCTGCCTTCGCTGTCGCAGCTGGCGATCACGTTGAATGAGCAGCCGGTCGGACAGATCACCCCTGACCCGACCCGCCCCGCCTTTGGGCCGCTCGAATTCCCACTCGACCCCGTCGCTTTCACCGAGCTGAACCGGCTAAACTTTCGCTTCTCCGGCCGCTACGCCGTGGAGTGCAACGACCCGCTTTCCGGCCTGCTCTGGGCCACGGTGTCCGAGCGCTCGACGGTGACACTGCGCGTGGAGCGCCTGCCGCCGCAGCGCGACCTCGCCCGCTTGCCCGAGCCGCTCTTCGACCCGCGCGACCTCCGCTCCGCGCTGCGCCTGCCGGTGGTGCTGGCCGAGAGTGCCGGGCCGCAGGCGCTGCGTGCCGCGGCCATCGCGACCTCCTGGTTCGCGGTGCAGGCCGGATATCGCGGCGCCCGCTTCCCGGTGGAACGCGCAATCCCCATGCGCGGCAACGCGATCCTCTTCGCCGTTGGAGCGGAGGCTTGGCCCGAGCTGAGCCTGCCGCGGCTCGAAGGCCCGACCCTCGCTGTGGTGGTGAACCCGAACGACCCGTTCGGCTCGCTGCTCGTGGTGGCGGGGCGATCGGAGGCGGAGGCGGCGCAAGCCGCGATAGGCCTCGCCGTCGCGCGCCCCGGACTGTCCGGCCCTCTGGCGACGCTGGGTGACGTGCGGCCGGCACCCCGCCGCCCCTATGACGCGCCACTCTGGCTACCGCCCGACCGCGCCGTTTCGGTGGGCGAGCTGCTGCCCGCCGAGCACCTGCAGGCGGCCGGCTACCAGCCTGGCCCCATCCGGGTGCCGCTGCGCACCGCCCCTGACCTCTACACTTGGCGGAATCGTGGCATCCCCGTGGACCTCGCTTGGCGTGCCCCGCCGGGGCCTGTGATCGACACCGGCTCTTCGCGCTTCGACGTGCTGGTCTCGAGCAACTACCTCCGCTCTTTCCCGCTCGGAGAACCGGAACGGTCGGCCTGGTGGGCCTGGTTGATGCGGCAAGTCGGCGCCAATGCCGATGTGCGGCGCGGACGCGTCGACATCCCGACCTATTCGCTGCTGGGCCGCGAGGATCTCGAACTGCGCTTCGACATGCGCCCGATGAACCGCGGCGACTGCGTGGCGGTGCCGGGCGACATCCGCGCCGCACTGGATCCGACCAGTCGCGTGGATCTCTCTGCCGCCTATCGCTATGCGCGCCTGCCCAATCTCGGCTTCTTCGCTTCCGCGGGCTTCCCCTTCACCCGCATGGCGGATCTCAGCGAGACAACGGCCATCCTGCCCGACCGACCCAACGCCGTGGAGATCGGCGCCTTCCTCGACCTCGTCGGCGGGCTGGCCGCGCATGTCGGGATGGCGGCCACAGGGCTCCAGGTCGCCGGGCCGGGCGGGGTGCAGGCTGCCGCCGGGCGCGACCTGCTGGTCTTCGGCACGCTGGGCCGCCAGCCGGCCCTGGCGACGCTGCTGGTCGACACGCCGATGCAGATGCAGGGCGACCGCCTTTCCGTCGCCCTGCCGCCGATGCTGCAGGACGTGCGGGCCCTGCTTTTCGATGCACCGAGCCGGGCCGAGCGCGACCGCGCCACGGCCCATCTCGCCTCCGTTGGCGAGGGCATGGGCGCGCTGATCGGCGCGCGCAGCCCGCTCAGCGCCTCCCGCTCCGTCGTGGCGGTGACCGGCGCGACCCCCGCCGCGATGGGCGAGGTGGTGTCCGCCCTGCTCGACCCCGCGCGGGTCGCGCAGATCCAGGGCGATCTCACGGTTCTCTCCGGCACCGGCATCGCCGCCTTCCGCACCGGCGCGACCTATGGCGTCGGCGACCTGCCCTGGTGGCTGGTGCCGCAGGCCTGGATGCAGGGACGCTTCGAACGCCTTGCCATCGCGCTCGTGGCGGCGGCCTTCCTGCTGGGGCTGCCCTGGTACTGGATCATGCGGCGCAAGGCGGCGTCCCGCCTGCGCGCCCGCACCCCGAAGGAACCGCGCTGATGCGTCGCCTCGCGCTTCTCGCTCTGGTCGCCGCCGCCCCTCCTGCCCTGGCGCAAGAGGCGCCCTCGGCGGCACTGGGCGTCCTGCTGCGGCAGGCGGAGAACTGGCTGCGCCAGGACCGGCCCGACCTTGCCGCCCTGTCGGTGGAGCGCGCGCTGGTCGCCGAACCCCGCTCGCGCGAGGCGCTGGCTCTGGGGGCCCGGGCCGAAGCGGCGCGCAACCGGCGCGACGTCGCGAACCGCTATCTCGCGCGGCTGCGGGAAGTGGGTGGCACCGCGGAGCAGGTGGCGGAGGCGGAAGGCGCGCTGCGCGCCGGCACGATCGACCGTGCTGCTCTGGAGGATGCGAGGCGCCTTGCGCGTGAGGGCAGGGGCGCCGATGCCGCCGCGCGCTATCGGAGCCTGTTCGGCATGGAGCCGCCTCCTGCCTTCGCGCTGGAATACTACCAGACCCTCGCCGGGAACCGCTCCACCGCGCAGGAGGGGCAGCGCGGCCTCGAACGCCTTGCCGCCGTACCGAACGCAGACGGGCGGGCACAGCTGGCGGCGGCGCAGACCCTCACCTTCCAGCCGGGCGGCCGCGCGGAGGGCGTGCGCCGCCTTGCGGGTCTCGTGGACCGCCCCGATGTGGGGATGGAAGCGCGGGAGGCCTGGCGGCAGGCGCTGATCTGGGCGGGCGGGGACCCTGCCTTCCAGCCCTCGCTCGACGCCTATCTGCGGCGCTTCCCTGATGATGCGGAGATGCGCCAGCGCGCGGCGGCCGCACAGCAGGCGGCGGCGCGCGAGGGCACGGCCGCGCTGCGCCAGGAGGGATTCCAGCAGCTTGAGGCGGGCGCGGCACGCCAGGCGGCGCAGCGCTTCGACCAGGCCCTGGCGCAGAACCCCCAGGATGCCGATGCGCTGGGTGGGCTTGGCCTTGTCCGACTGCGCGAAGGCCGCACCGCCGAGGCGCGCCAGTTGCTGGAGCGCGCCATCGCCGCGAACCCGGCCGGACGGGCGCAATGGCAGCGCGCCCTGGACGGCGCGCTCTACTCGGAAGAGCTGGCGGAAGGCCGCGCGGCACTGCGGCGCGGCGCGCTGGATGCCGCCGAGGACGCAGCACGCCGCGCCCGCGGACGCGACGCGGAGGACACTACTGATGCCGACGTGCTGCTGGGCGATATCGCCCTGCGCCGCAACGACGTCGCCGGGGCGGAGCAGCGCTTCCGCGCGGCGCTCTCCCGCCGTCCCGGCTTCGCGCCCGCGCAGCAGGGGCTGAACGCCGCCCTGCGCGCGCAGGGCCGGATTGCGGAGATCCCGCGCACCGCCGCCGCGCCTGCCGGGAATTCGGCCGCACCTGCCCTCACCGGGCTGCGCGCCGAAGCCGCACGGACCCAGGATCCCGGCGTCGCCGTCGCGCTGCTTCGCGGGGCGCTGGAGAACACACCGAACGACCCGTGGCTGCGCCTCGACCTCGCGCGCGCACTGCGCCGCGCCGGCCGCCTGGGCGAAGCGCGCGCCGTGGCCGAGGAAGGCGTGCGCGCCGGCACGGCGGACGGCCTTTATGCCGCCGCGCTCTTCGCTGAGGAGGATGGCCGCCCGGGTGATTCGGAGGCCTTCCTGGCCCGCATCCCGGCCGGTTCGCGCAGCGTCGACATGCAGCGCCTCGCCGCACGGCTGCGGGCCCAGCGGGAGGTGGCGACGGCCGCTGCCGGGCTGCGTGCGGGCGGGCCGGATGCACGCACCGCGCTACTGACTCTCGCGGCACGGCCCGACCCCAGCGGCTCGACCGGCGCGGCCGTGATTCGCGCCTTCGCGGCGAACAACGACAATTTCGGTGCGGCGGAGGCGGCGCGCGTCGCCCAGGCAGCGAACCGAACCGCCGGGCCGGCGCATCGCATCGCCTTGGCGGGCGCGCTCCTGTCAGCCGGGCTGGATGCCGAGGCGACGGCGCTCGTGGATGCGACGGACAATGCGGCGTTGACGCCGGAGCAGCGCGCGTCCCTCGCCGGGCTTCGCTCCGGCCTCGCCATCCGCGCCTCCGACCGGCTGAATGCCAGCGGGGACCAGGCGGGCGGGTTCGAGCGGCTGCGTCCCGTGCTGTCCGGCGACCCACAGAACGCCGCCGCCAACCTTGCCCTGGCGCGGCTCTACCAGGGCGCGCGCCAGCCTTCGGAGGCGCTGCGCGTCGCCGAGGCGGTGCTGCGCCGCGACCCGCGCAATGCCGAGGCGCGATCAGGCGCCATCCAGGCGGCGATCTCGCTCGGTGACCGGCAGCGGGCCGAGGCGCTGCTGCGCGAGGCGCAGGCCCTGGCGCCGCGCGACAGCCGCACCCTGCTGCTAGAGGCGCGGGTCGCGCGGGGCTTCGGCGATGACCTCCGCGCCCAGCAATTGCTGGAACAGGCCCAACTTCAGCGGCAGGCAGAGCTTGGGAGGCCTGCCCTGCCGCAGGCGACCAACGCCTTGCCCGTGCTCTCCGGCACGTTGGAGAATCCCTTCGCCCGCGGCACGCAAGGCACGCTTGCAAGCGCAGCGCCGCAAGCCGCGCCCAGCGACGCGGTCGCGCGGGAGATCGCGCAGGAACTGGCGCTGGTGCGCGGCGAGACGGCGCCGACCGCCGCGCTGCTGGCCAATGGTCGCATCCGCTCCGGCTCGGCGGGGCTGGACCGCCTGCAGGAGTTCGGTGCGGGGGTGGAGGGCAGCGTGGCCGCGCCGGGGATCGGTGGCCGCCTGACCGCAAGGGCGCAGAGCGTGACGCTGCAATCGGGCAATCTTGGCGGCGACGCTGCGACGCTGAACCGCTTCGGCATCAACGCGGTGGGCGGCCCGGTGGCGCGGCCTGCCTCCTCGGCCTCGGGCGTCACGCTTTCGCTCGGCTATCAGCGGGGTGACTGGATCCGGGCGGAGGTGGGAACCAGCCCGCTCGGCTTCCGGCAGACCACGGTGCTCGGCGCGCTGGAGGTCGCACCGCGCATCACCGACACGCTGCGCCTGCGCGTGCTGGGTGAGCGTCGCTCGGTCACCGACAGCCTGCTCTCCTATGCCGGGCTGCGCGACGGGCGCACCGGCGCCTTCTGGGGCAACGTGGTGCGCTCTGGCGGCCGGGCGCAGATCGAGATGCCGCTGGGGGCCGGCGCCGTCTATGTCGGCGGCGGATACGCGCAATACGCGGGCACCAACGTGCAGAACAATTCGCGGATCGAGGCGGGGGCCGGCTTCTCCATGCCCATCATCCGGAGGGACGGCGCGGAGCTGACCGCCGGCGTGGACCTCGTGTATTTCGGCTTCGACCGCAACCTGCGCGAGTTCACCTTCGGCCAGGGCGGCTATTTCTCGCCGCAGCAATACTTCGCGATGAACATCCCCGTGGATTACCGCGGGCGCTCGGGCAACGTTGCGTGGCGCGTCGGCGGCAGCCTCGGCTACGCCACCTATCGCGAGGATTCCTCACCCCTTTTCCCCACCAGCGCCTCGTTGCAATCGGCGGTGGAGGCGCGGGCGCGGCTGGACCCGACCGTGCAGGCGCGCCTGCCGGACCGCACGCGATCCGGCGTGGTGGCGGGGGTGCGCGGCGAGCTGGACATAAACCTGACGCCCAACCTGTCGCTGCTGGGTGCCATCCGTTTCGACAAGGCGCCGCAATTCGACGAGACGCAGGTCATGCTGCGGCTGCGCAACCGGTTCTGACCCACGGCCTGCGAGAGGATTTCATGCGGATCGCCTCGGTCGAGTTCCTGGGCGTCAACGTCACGCCCAAGACCAATTGGTGCTTCCTCCTGGTGCGGACGGAGGATGGGCGCACTGGCACCGGCGAATGCACGCTTTCCGGCCAGGAAGCCTTGCTGGAGGCCGAGGCGGCGCGCATTTCCCCTTCCCTGCTCGGCGCTGATGCACGGGACCGCAACCGCCTCGCCCGGCTGTTGCCGCATGCGCCGGGTGGCCTCGTCGCGCACACCGTCCTGTCCGCGCTGGAGCAGGCGCTATGGGACCTCGCGGGGCAGGAGGCCGGGCAGCCGCTATACCGGATGCTGGGCGGGGCGCTGCGCCATTCCGTCACGCTCTATGCGAACATCAATCGTGGTGCGAACCCGCGCACGCCGGAAGGCTTCGCCGCGGCAACGCGCCGCGCCGTCGCGGAGGGGTTCCGGGCCGTCAAGCTCGCGCCCTTCGAGCCGCTGGTGTGGGAGGACGCGTCCGACCCTGCGCAACGCGCCGCCTATGCGGAGGGGATCGCGCGCATCGCGGCGGTGCGCGATGCGGTCGGGCCGGGCGTGGAGGTGATGGTGGATGCGCATTGGCGCTTCTCGCCGGGTGGCGCCGCGGCGCTGATCCGCGACCTCACACCGCTGAAGCTGTTCTGGCTGGAGTGCCCGGTGGCCGAGGCGAACCACGCCGAGATCCGCCGCCTGCGCTCCATGGCCAATGAGCGCGGCATGCGCCTTGCGGGGGCGGAGACACTCGCAGGCCTGGCTGCCTATCGGCCATTGGTGGAAACCGGCTGCTACGACGTGCTGATGCCCGATGTGAAGCATGCGGGCGGGCATGAGGAGATCCGCCGTATCGCCGCACTGGCGCAGAGCGCGGGGGTGGAGGTGGCGCCGCACAACCCCACCGGCCCGGTCTGCCACGCCCATTCGGTGCATCTCTGCGCTACGCTGCCGAACTTCCTCTGGCTGGAAGTGCAATTCGGCGAGACAGAGCGCTTCTTCAGCCTCGTCGAGGGCGAGGATCTGCACTTCCCCGGCGGCATCGCGGCCCTGTCCGCCTCGCCCGGCCTCGGCGTCAGGCTGCTTGAGGACGAGGCGCGCGCCGCGCCCTGGGTGGTGATGGCGCAGCCCTGGCTCGATCCGCGCCTGGGGTGATGGTTCACACCGACGCAGCGTAGCGGCGCAACGTCCCCTCGTCCCATTCGAGGCCCAGGCCGGGCCGTTCCGGCACGATCGCCATGCCGCCCTCGACGCGCAGGGCTTCGCGCAGCAGCGGGCCGGCGATGTCCAAATGCTCCAGGTAATGCGCGGTGGGCGTCGCGGGCAGGAGCTGCGCGCTCGCTTCCACGAAGATGTGCGACGACATGGGGATCCGCGCCGCCTCGGCGATGGCAGCGGCTTTCATCCAGCCCGTCACGCCGCCGATCTTCATCACGTCGGGCATGCACAGATCCGTGGCGCGGGCGGCGACCGAACGCGCCATGCCGGCGGGACCCCACCAGTTCTCGCCGCCCTGCACCGGCAGGGACAGGCTGCGCGCCAGCGCGGCGAGCCCCTCATCGTCATGGACGTGCAGCGGTTCCTCCAGCCAACGGACATCCAGCGCTTGCAGCGCACGGCCGCGCCGCTCTGCCTCAGGGCGCAAAAGCCCCTGGTTGTAGTCCACGAGGATCTCGACCCCATCGCCGACCGCTGCACGCACGGCGCGCACTGTGTCCAGGTCGTCCTCCAGCTTTGGTTGGCCCAGCTTGAACTTCACCGCCCCCACCCCCATCCGCGCCACGGCCTCCCCGGCCTCGCGCTCCAGCATCCGCGGCCCCCAGCCGCGCAGCGAGGCATAGGCGGGAAGCGGGCGTGGCTCCGCACCCAGCAGGCGGCAGAGCGGCAACTCCGCCGCGCGCGCCAGCGCGTCCCACATCGCCATGTCCAGTGCGGCAAGCGCGATGCCGACCAGCCCTTCCGCGCCGAGCAGGCGGTAGCGGTTGTGCAGTTCCATCCAGAGGCTCGTGGGGGCCAGGTCGCGGCCGACGAGGCTCACGCCGATATCGCGCGTCAGAGCGGCAGTGGGCCCAAGCGCCTCCACCGCATAGGGCCAGACATAGGCGGTGCCGCTGGCGCCCTCGCGCGTGCGGAGATTCACGATCACCAGCGGGGCGCGAGTGATCGTGTTGAGGCTGTTGCGCAAGGGCGGGTCGAGCGGCGCGTCCACCGCCCGCACCTCGACCGCCGCAATCGTGAACGCCGACGCCATTCTTCCCGCCCTTCGTCCTTTCCGAGCGACCTTGCCGGAGGGCATCGGCAGCGGCAACGGATGCTCCCTGTTTGACGTCCCCCGCGCCGCGTCCCGATACTCACGACCAACAGGGAACTGGGAGGAAATCATGGGTCACCGGAACGCGACGCGGCGCGGCATCCTGGCGGGGGCGAGCGCGATGCTTGCCGCACCTGCCCTGGCGCAGGGCACTTGGCCGCAGCGCCCTGTTCGCATCGTCGTGGGATTCCCCGCGGGCGGTACCACCGACATCCTCGGCCGTCTCGCCGCTCAGGTCCTGCAGGAGGCGCTGGGCCAATCCTTCATCGTGGAGAACCGGCCCGGTGCCGGCTCCAACATCGCGGCGCAGGCCGTGCTGCGCTCACCCGCGGATGGCTACACGCTGCTGCTCGGCTCGCCGGGAACCAACGCGATCAATCCGCATCTCTACAGCAATGCCGGCTACGACCCGCTCACCGACTTCCTCCCGATCAGCCAGATCGCTGAGGTGCCGAACCTCATCGCCGCGCATCCCAGCCTCGGCGTGCGCGACGCCGCGGGGCTGATCGCGCTGGCGAAGCAGCGCCGGCTTTCCTATGGAGAGACGAGCATCGGAGGCTCCACCCACCTCGCCGCGGAACTGTTCCGCGTGATGGCGGACATCCAGGCGACGCACGTGCCCTATCGCGGCAGTGCGCCGATGATGACCGACCTCCTGCCCGGGCGCATCGACTTCGGCACGGATAATCTGCCCTCCATCCTGCCGCATATCCGCTCTGGCGCGCTGGTCGCGATTGGCGTCACCTCGACCTCGCGCTGGCCCGCCGCGCCGGAGATCCCAGCCATCGCCGAGACGCTGCCGGGCTACGAGGTGGTGGCATGGTTCGGGCTGGTGGCGCCGCGCGGTACCCCGCCGGAGGTGATCGCCCGCATCAACGCGGCGCTGCGCTCCGGGCTGGAGAAGCCCGAGATGGTGTCGCGCCTCGCGGAGCTGGGAGCGCGACCGATACCCGGCACGCCCGAGGCTTATCAGGCCCGCAACGCCGCCGAGTTCGCACGGCTTGGCGATCTGATCCGCCGCGTCGGTATCCGCGCCGACTAGGGCGCGGGGGCGAGGCGCGCCTCCAGCCAGCGCAGCGGCTCGGCCGCGGCCGTCTCGGCTAGCGCCTCGATGCGGCGATAGGCAGCCAGCACCTCCTCGCCGAAGGGGGTGAGCTGGCTGCCTCCGCCGCGCGCCCCGCCCTTGGCTGGCGCCACGACCGGCTCGCGGAAATGCGCGTTCATCGCGGACACCAGGTCATGCGCACGCTGGTAGGACATGCCGAGGTGCCGCCCGGCCGCGGCGATGGACCCGGTCTCGCGCACGGCCTCAAGAAGGTCGGCCTTGCCCGGCCCGAAGGGCGCGCCCTTGCCGAGCATGATTCGGATGCGCAGGCGATGCCTCTGCGGGGAACCGGGCGTGTCGTCGGCCATGCAGCAAGGAAGCACGGAAGCCCCCTGCTTCGGAACTCGCTAGCCGGCGCGGATATTGGCGCGGCGAATCACCGTGCCCCATTTCTCGCGCTCGGAACGCAGGATGTCGCCGAGTTCCTCCGGCGTGCTGGACAGTGGCGGCGAGCTGCCGGCCTCGCGCATCCGGGCATGGAGGCCGGGATCGGCCAGCACCTTCACCAGCGCCTGGTTCAGCCGCTCGATCGCCGGGCGTGGCGTGCCGTTGCGGACGCAGACATAGTTCACCACACCCACCTCGAAGCCGGGCAGCGTTTCGCCGATGGTGGGCACGTCCGGCAGATCCGGATAGCGCTCGCGGCTCGTCACCGCGATGGGGCGGAGATTGCCGGCCTGGATCATCGGGATCATTACGCCATAGGTGTCGATGGACATGGTCACGCGCCCGGCCGCCACATCCTGCACCGCCTGCGCCGTGCCGCGATACGGCACGTGCGACATGCGCACGCCCGTCTCCAGGCACAGCAGCTCCCCGGCGAGGTGGCTGCCTGCGCCCACGCCCGCGCTGGCATAGGACAGCTCGCCCGGCCGGCGCCGCGCGAGGTCGATCAGTTCCCGTACCGTGCGCACCGGGACGTCACGATGCACGGCCAGGAGATAGGCGCCGCGCGTCAGCAGGCTCACCGGCGCGAAGTCGCGCTCCGCGTCATAGGGCAGGTTCTGCATCAGGAAAGGGTTAGTGATCAGCGGCCCTGGCGTGCCGTAGAGCAGCGTGTGCCCATCCGCCGGTGCTTGTGCCACCGCCACAGTGCCGATGGTGCCGCCGGCCCCGCCGCGGTTCTCCACCACCACGCTCTGCCCAAGCTCTGTCCCCAGCGGTTCCGCCACGAAGCGCGCCGTGGTGTCAGCCCCGCCGCCCGGCACGAAGGGCACGACGAGGCGCAGCGGACGGCTTGGGAAAGATTGCGCGCGCCCCGTCGCGACCAGAGGCATGGCCAGGGCCGCGCCCAGCGCGACGCGGCGCGACATCATTGCCGTTGCGGACATGGCTCCACCCTCATCTGGTTTGTTGCCGTCACGCTAGACAGCGCACCGACCCGCGTCCAGGCCCGACCGACCGGTCGGTCGGAGCTTGCGGAGGCACTGCCGGCCGCTCTAGCCTCCCCCGCGCCCGCGTTGACAGCTTCGGGCAGCCGCCCGACGCTCCTGGCCAACCGCCCGCGCGACACGGCGACGGGCCACAATGGACGAGGAAACATTCATGGCCGAGGGCGTCACCACCATCCGTGCCGAGATCGGTGCCGCCGTGTGGAAGATCACCGCTCCCGCCGGCACAGAAGTCGCGGAGGAGGAGCCGGTGTTGATCCTCGAGTCCATGAAGATGGAAATCCCCGTTCTCGCCCCTCATGCCGGGAGGGTTCTGGAGTTGCTGGTGGAGGAAGGCCAGCAGGTGGAGGAAGGTCAGCCCCTCGCCACGCTGCGGCGCTGATGCTGGGTCCTGTCCTGATTGCCAACCGGGGCGAGGTGGCGGCGCGCATCGCTCGCACCTGCCGCCGCCTGGGCGTCGAGTGCATCGCGGTCTTCTCGGAGGCGGATGCGGGCGCGCTCCACGTCACCACCGCCGATCGGGCGGAGCCGATCGGACCGGCGCATCCGCGCGAAAGCTACCTGTCCATCCCGGCGCTGATGGACGCCGCGCGGCGCTCGGGCGCGCGCATGGTCCATCCCGGCTATGGCTTCCTGTCGGAGCGCGCCGAGTTCGCCGAGGCTTGTGCGCGCCAGGGGCTGATCTTCGTCGGCCCCTCTCCCGAGGCCATTCGCGCCATGGGCGGCAAGGCCGAGGCGCGAGCCCTGGCCGAAGCAGCGGGCCTGCCCTGCCTTCCCGGCGATCCCGGCGCGGACCAATCGGCTGAAGCGCTGGAGGCAGCCGCCGCGCGCATCGGCTTTCCCGTCATGATCAAGGCCATCGGCGGCGGGGGCGGGCGCGGTATGCGTCTTGTTCCATCCCCGGAGGGCTTTTCCGCCGCCCTGGCCGCCGCGCGGCGCGAGGCCGCGATCTTCGGCGATGACCGGGTGATGCTGGAACGCGCCGTGCCATCCGCGCGCCACATCGAGGTGCAGATCCTCGGTGACGCGCAGGGCCACGTGCTGCATCTGGGCGAGCGGGACTGCACCTTGCAGCGCCGCCACCAGAAGCCGGTGGAGGAATGTCCCGCTCCCGGGATGAGCGAGGCGCTGCGCGAGGAGTTGGGACGCCGCGCCTGTGCCCTGGCTCGCGCCGTCGGTTATGTCGGCGCCGGCACGGTGGAGTTCATCGCCGAGGCGCCGCTGCACC
Source organism: Sabulicella rubraurantiaca (assembly GCF_017355885.1). Lineage (GTDB taxonomy): Bacteria > Pseudomonadota > Alphaproteobacteria > Acetobacterales > Acetobacteraceae > Roseococcus > Roseococcus rubraurantiacus. The sequence continues at coordinate 111,804 of NZ_JAFEUU010000005.1, read as the reverse complement.
CGGACCGCGTCTGGTTCATGGAGATGAACACGCGCCTCCAGGTGGAGCATCCGGTGACGGAGATGGTGACCGGACTCGACATCGTCGAATGGCAGTTGCGCATCGCCGCCGGAGAGGCGCTGCCCTTTCGGCAGGAGGACATCGCCTGGCGCGGCCATGCGGTGGAGGCACGGCTCTGCGCCGAGGATCCGGCGCGCAGCTTCCTCCCCTCGCCCGGCCGCCTCGCGCGCCTGCGCCTGCCGGAAGAAGCCGAGGGGCTGCGACTGGATGCGGGCATTCGCCAGGGGGACACGCTTTCGCCCTTCTACGATTCAATGCTCGCCAAGGTCATCGCCCACGCGCCGACGCGCGAGGCGGCGTTGGAGAAGCTGGCGGTGGCGCTGAATGGCTGCGTGGCAGAGGGGGTGAAGCTGAATGCCGCCTTTCTCGCTGCCGCCCTGCGCTCGCCCGAGATGCGGGAGGGGCGGATGGACACGTGCTTCCTGGAGGCGGCGCGGAAGCGCCTGCTCGACTCGCTGACAAAGGAACCCGCCACACCATGAACTGGCAACCCGAACTGGACGAGTTGCGACTACGCGAAGCCCATGCGCACGAGATGGGCGGGCCGGACAAGGTGGCGCGCCAGCACGCGGGCGGCCGCCTCACGGTGCGCGAGCGCATCGAGAAGCTGGCCGATCCGAGCTCCTTCCACGAGACGGGCGCCATCGCCGGACGCGCGGAGTATGACGAAGCCGGCGACCTGAAGCGCCTGACCCCCTCGAACTGCGTCATGGGCCGCGCGCGCGTGGATGGACGCCCCGTGGTGATCGTGGGCGACGACTTCACCGTACGCGGCGGCAGCGCCGACGCCACCATACGTGAGAAGCCGGTGATGGCGGAGCGTCTGGCACAGGAATTCCGCCTGCCCATCCTGCGTGTCATTGAGGGCTCGGGTGGCGGCGGTTCCGTCAAGACGATCGAGACGACAGGGCGCGCCAACCTGCCCGGCGGGGTCGGGATGTCGCAGCTCTTCCACCTGACGACAGAAAACCTGTCTCATGTGCCGGTGGTGGGGCTGGGCCTCGGCTCCGTCGCCGGGCTTGGCGCGGCCCGCCTTGCCGCCGCGCATTTCTCCGTCATGACCAAGGAAAGCGCGATGTTCGTGGCCGGGCCGCCCGTGGTGGCGCGCCTCGGCCAGGACCTGTCCAAGAAGGAGCTGGGCGGCTGGGAGATCCAGACCAAGTCCGGCGCCGTGGACAATGCCGTGGACACGGAGGAGGAGGCCTTCGCCGCCGCGCGCCGCTTCCTGTCCTACCTCCCCTCCTCGGTCCATGCCCTGCCACCCGTTACGCCCAGCGAGGACGACCCGGCACGACGTGACGAGAAGCTCTTCTCCGCCATCCCGCGCGACCGGCGCCGCGTCTACCAGATGCGTCCCATCGTGGAGTCGGTGGTGGATCGCGGCTCCTTCTTCGAGATGGGGCGGATGTTCGGCCGCCCCATCATCACCGGCCTCGCCCGGCTGAAGGGCGTGCCGGTGGCGCTGATGGCGAGCGACCCCTTCTTCTATGGCGGCTCCTGGACCGCCGATGCCTGCGCCAAGATCATCCGCTTCCTCGACCTCGCCGAGACCTTCCACCTGCCCGTCGTGTATCTTTGCGACTGCCCGGGCTTCATGGTGGGGCTGGAGGCGGAGAAGGCGGCGACCATCCGCCTCGGCGTGCGGGCCATGGCGGCGATGGGGCAGACCACCGTGCCCTGGTGCACGATCATTATCCGCAACGCCTTCGGGGTGGCCGGCGCGGCCCATGCCCCGGCCGGGCGGCTTTCCCTGCGCTACGCCTGGCTGTCGGCTCGCTGGGGATCTCTGCCGCTGGAAGGCGGGATCGAGGCCGCCTACGCCGCCGACATCGCCGCCGCCGAGGACAAGGAGGCCAAGCTGGCGGAGATCGAGGATCGGCTGAACAGGCTGCGCTCCCCCTTCCGCACCGCCGAGACCTTCTGGGTCGAGGAGATCATCGACCCGCGCGACACGCGGCGCCTCCTCTGCGAATTCGCCGATCTGGCGCTTCCCTTGCTCTCCCCCACTCCATCCAGATTGAGGATGCGTCCATGAGGAAACGCTGGCTTCCCCTGCTTGCCGCCTGCCTCCTGCCCGCCCTCGCCGCCGCGCAGGGCTTCCCGGAGCGGCCACCGCGCATCCTGGGCGGCTTCGCGGCCGGGGGCACCAGCGACATCGTCAACCGCATCCTGGCCGAGAGCGCGACCCAGACCCTGGGCCAGCGCCCGGTGGTGGAGGTGCGGACGGGGGCCAATGGCTTCATCGCCGCCGCCGAGGCCGCGCGCTCCGCCCCTGACGGGCACACCATCGTGCAGTGCTCCACTGGAATGCTCACCATCTCGCCCGAACTGCCGGGGGTACAGACGCCGATCGACCCGGCGCGCGACCTCCTGCCCATCGCCAATTTTGCGCATTCGACGCAGGTCATGGCGGTCACAGCGAACTCGCCCCACCAGACAGTGGCGGGGTTCCTGGACGCCGCCCGCGCACGGCCCGGCACGCTGACCTATGCCAGCGCGGGCATCGGCTCCGTCTCCCACCTGTCCGGGGCGCGGCTGGAGCAGATGGCGCGCGTGCGTCTTGTCCACGTTCCCTTCCGCGGCGCGGCGCCGGGCGTGCTCGACGTGCTGGCGGGCCGCGTGGACACGATCATCACCAATCTGGGTGACGTGGCCCAGCAGGTGCGCGGCGGGGAGATGCGCCTCCTCGCCTTCGCGGACGGCATCGGCATGGACGGGTTCTCGGGGGTCGGCCAGGTCGGCGACACCGTGCCGGGCTACGCCGTGTCGGGCTGGTTCGGCTACTGCGCCCCGCGCGGCACGCCCGAGCCAGTGGTGGCGCGCTGGGCTGATGCCATCCGTGCCGCCACCGAGGATCCGGCCACGCGCCAGCGCCTGCTCCAGAACGGCCTCGTGCCCCGCTTCGAGGACCCTGCCCGCTTCAGCCAGACCATCGCCGCCGACCGCGCCGCCTGGGGCGCGGTGATCCGGAGCGGCAACATCCGCGCGGAGTGACCCCCATGCGACGCCTGCTTCTCGCCGCCCTTGCCGCCCTTCTGCCGATTACCGCTTCCGCGCAGGAGCGGACGATGCGGATCGTCTCCGGCTTCGCGCCGGGCGGGACGGCCGATCTCGTGTCCCGCCTCATCGCGGAGGCGGCGGGACCGCATCTCGGCGCGCGGGTGGTGGTGGAGAACCGCACCGGCGCCAATGGCTTCATCGCGGCGGAGGCGGTGGCGCGCGGCCCGGCCGATGGCTCCAGCCTGCTGCAATGCCCGATGGGCACCATGACCATCTCGCCGGAACTGCCGGGCGCCGTGCTGCCGGTGGACCCGCGGACCGATCTGGTGCCGGTCGCCAACATCGCCCTTTCCTCCTACGGCGCCGTCGTCGGGGCGCGCAGCCCCTACCGTTCGATGCAGGATGTGCTCGCGGCCGCACGAGCGCGGCCGGGCACGGTCAGCTATGCGAGCGCGGGCGTCGGCTCGGCGCAGCACCTCACCGGCGCACGGCTGGCCGCCATGGCGGGACTGGACCTCGTCCATGTGCCGTATCGCGGGGCGGCCCCCGCCGCGGTGGACGTGATCGCCGGGCGGACCGACCTGCTCATCACCAATCTTGGCGACGTCGTGCGGCAGATCCAGGGCGGGGAGTTGCGCCTTCTGGCCCTTGCGGACGCAGAGGGCGTACCCGAATTCGCCTCCGCGCCCCGGCTTTCCGAGGCAGTGCCGGGGCTGGAGGTGGCGGGCTGGTTTGGGCTTTGCGGCCCGCGCGGCATGGCGCCCGAGGCGATCCGTCGCTGGTCCGGCGCCGTGGAGGCCGCTCTGCGCGACCCTACGGTGCGCCAGCGCCTGTTGGAGAACGGGCTGACGCCCAGCTTCGAGGGCCCGGAGCGCTTTGCCGTGCGCATGCAGCGCGACCGCCAGGCCTGGGGTGACACGATCCGCCGCGCCAACATCCAGGCCCAATGAGGCGGAGGGTCTTCAGCCCTGTTCGCGCAGATACGGCTCCACGGGGCCGGTCAGCTTCATGGTCAGCGGCTTGCCCTTGCGGTCCACCTTGTTGCCCAGGCTGACGCGCACCCATCCCTCGGAAACGCAGTATTCCTCCACATTCGTCCGCTCCACCCCGCGGAAGCGGATGCCGATGCCGCGCGCCAGCAAATCGGCGTCGTGGAAGGGGCTGGAGGGGTCGGTGGAGAGCCGGTCGGGCAGGGTCGCGTCGGTCATGCGGGCAGGTTTCCCAGAAGCCAGGCTGCGGCGATAGGGCATGCCGCGGCCGCTGCCAATTGCCCTGCCTTGCCGTTCCGCCGCTCTTGCCCTATGTGGCCCGCTTCACGGCCGGGCCGCCATCGTGGCCTGCCGCATTCCCGAGAGCCCTGCCATGAAGCCCGACACCCATCCCGCCTACCATGAGCTGAACGTCATCATGACCGACGGCACCACCTTCACGACGCGCACCGCCGGCGGCAAGCCGGGCGACACGCTGCGCCTCGACATCGATCCGAAGTCGCATCCCGCCTGGACCGGCGTGCAGCGCATCATCGACACGGGCGGCCAGGTGGCGAAGTTCAACAAGAAGTTCGCGGGCCTCGGCGCCAAGCGGAAGTAAGCGCCAAATTTTTTTGGCGAAGGCTGAAGGGCCGCCCCCTTGAACGAGGGGGCGGCCTTTTCCATTTCTGCGCTGTCGGAGCGCCCTTGTGGGCTCCGGCGCGAGCATCCGGGGCCCTGCCCGATCGGGGGGGCCGCGACGGGTTGCTTGCTGTTCCTGGACCTTGCTCCTGAAGGAGGTTCTTCGTGAACGCGATCGATTTTTCCCCGCTTCTGCGCACTGCCATCGGCTTTGACCGCTTCGCCCGTCTGCTCGACGGCGCGCGCCTGCAGTCCGAAGGCCAGGCCTACCCGCCCTACAACATCGAAGTGACGGGCGAGGACCGCTACACCCTCACCATGGCCGTCGCCGGCTTCGGCTCGGACGACATTGAGTTGGTGGTGAAGGATGACACCCTCACCGTGACCGGCAAGGCGCCTCAGGCGCAGGACGGTGAGCAGCGCCGCTACCTGCATCGCGGCATCGCTGGCCGCGCCTTCGAGCGCCGCTTCGTCCTCGCCGACCACCTCGTGGTCGAGGGTGCGCGGATGGAGAATGGCCTGCTGCACGTCTCCCTGCGTCGTGAGGTGCCGGAGGCTCTGAAGCCCCGCCGCATCGCGATCGAGGCCGCGCAGCCCCGCCAGCCGGTGCTGACCCAGGAAGCTGCCTAATCAGGCTTCCACGAGGGCCGGGGGAATTTCCCCCGGCCTTTTTCGTTATGGGCGCCGGAAGAACGCCTCTGCCGCACTCCGATGCCCGTCCTGCTTGGCCAGAGCCGCCTCGGCGCGGTTGATCTCGGCCCTTAGCGCCTCGATATAGTCCCGCAATTCGCCGACATCCCAGCCCTCCAGCTTGGCAGGCTCCAGCCCCTGGCGTCGCTTCGGGCGCGGCTCTTCCTCGAACATCGGCTCCTCCTTGGGGGTTGGCCCCCTGGCGGGCTGCGATTATAGGGCAACCCAGCCGGGCGCGCGTGCCCATTCGGCACCGTTGCCGTTCGACCTTTTGAGAGATCACCATGGCCCAGCCCCTGATGCCCAAGGCAACCGCCGTGTGGCTGATCGAAAAGACCTCGCTCTCCTTCGACCAGATCGCGGATTTCGTGCAGATGCACCCGCTGGAGGTGCAGGCGATCGCGGATGGCGAGGTCGCGCAGGGTATCATCGGCTACGACCCGGTGCAGAACGGCCAAGTTTCGCGCGAGGATATCGCCCGCTGCGAGGCAGACCCGAACGCCCGGCTGCACTTGGCTGCGAACGCCATCCCCGCCGCCAAGTCGCGCGGCAAGGGCGCCCGCTACACCCCCATCTCCAAGCGGCAGGACAAGCCGGATGGCGTGGCGTGGCTCCTGCGGAACCATCCCGAGCTGACGGTGGCGGAGATCGGAAAACTCCTCGGCACAACCAAGGAGACGATCGAGAAGGTGCGCGATCGCACCCACCTGAACAGCGCGAACATCAAGCCGCGCGACCCTGTGATCCTTGGTCTCTGCACGCAAAGCGCACTGAATGCGCTGGTCGCCGCGGCTCGGGAGCGGATCACCGCCCAGGGCAAGCCCCTGCCCGAGCCGACGGCGGAGTGAGGCGCCCTTTCGGGGCGCCCCCTCAATCTCTCAGTGACCCCGGCTCGTCCGGAGTCGCTCCAGCTCTTCCTTGAGCGCCAGCTTCTCGCGCTTCAGTCGCGTCAGCACCGCGTCGTCCGGCCGTGGCCGCGACCCTTCTGCGGCGATTTGGCTTTCGATGCTCTGGTGACGGGATTCGAGACTGCGGATTCTGGGCGCATGCATCATGCAGCTGTTTCCTTTCTCGGGATGGCGGAATGCGGGCCGGACCTCGCCGTGCGGGAATGTCCCGGCTGTTGCATCCGCAGCCGCCATGCTAACGCTCATGCCCATCAAAAGTGAACGATTTCTTGCAGGCGAACGCCGATTCGCCGGGTGATCGTTCCTGTTCCTGGATGGCTGCACGAGACGATGCTGGAAGACCGCGAATCCCTCTTGCGCCGCCTGCATGAACTCCGCAGCGAACACCGCGACCTGGACACGGTCATCGCGCGTTTGGAGGGAAGTCCCTCCGATCAGCTTCAGATCCAGCGCCTGAAGAAGCGCAAGCTGAAGCTGAAGGACGAAATCTCCTGGCTGGAAGGGCGCCTCGTGCCCGACATCATCGCATGAGCGGACAAGCGCCGCTGGTCGGCATCATCATGGGCAGCCGCTCCGACTGGGAGACGATGCGCCATGCGGCGGGAACGCTGGAGCGCCTGGAAGTGCCACACGAGACGCGCGTCGTCTCGGCGCATCGCACGCCCCGCCGCCTCTACGATTACGCGGAAGCGGCGCGCGGCCGCGGCATCCGGGTCATCATCGCGGGGGCCGGCGGCGCGGCCCACCTGCCTGGCATGGCAGCCAGCATGACCCCCCTGCCCGTCCTCGGCGTGCCGGTGGAAAGTCATGCGCTGAAGGGCATGGATTCCCTGCTGTCCATCGTGCAGATGCCGGGCGGCGTGCCGGTTGGCACGCTGGCCATCGGCAAGGCCGGCGCGATCAATGCAGCGCTCCTCGCTTCTTCCATTCTGGCTCTATCGGACCCGGCGCTCGCGTCGCGCCTGGATGCCTGGCGTTCGGCGCAGACCGAGGGCGTGCCGCATGACCCGGCCTGAGCCCCTCCCCCTGGGCGCACGAATCGGCATCCTCGGCTCCGGCCAGCTCGGGCGCATGTCGGCCATGGCGGCGGCGCGGCTGGGCTATCGAGCCCATGTCTTCGGCCCCGAGGCGGACGGACCGGGCATGCAGGTCGCCGCGATCCGCACCGTCGCCGATTACGGCGATGCTGAGGCGCTTCGCCGCTTCGCCAACGCGGTGGACGTCGTCACCTTCGAGTTCGAGAACGTGCCCGCCGCGACGCTGGCGGCGCTGGAAGGCCGCGTGGAGTGCCGCCCCGGCCTGCGTGCCCTGTCCATCTGCCAGGACCGCGTCGCGGAGAAGCGCTTCCTCGAAGCCGCCGGAGTCCCCGTCGCGCCCTGGCGGGAAGTGACAGACCGCGCCAGCCTGGAAGCCGCGCTGGATTCGGTGGGCTTACCCGCCGTGCTGAAGACGACGCGCCTGGGCTATGACGGGCGCGGGCAGGCCGTGATCCGCACCCTGGAGGAGGCCCGCAGCGCCTTTGCCCGGCTAGCGCCGCACCCGCTGGTGCTGGAGGGCTTCATCCCCTTCACCCATGAAATCTCGGCGGTCGGCGCGCGCGGCGCCGACGGGACGGTCGCGGTGTTCGAGGCATCGGAGAACGAGCACCGCCACCACATCCTGCACCGCTCGGTGGTGCCGGCCCGCGTGGCGCCGGAGGTCGCCGAGGAGGCACGGCGCCTCGTCACGCGCGTCGCCGAGGGACTCGACCTGGTCGGAGTCGTGGCGCTCGAGATGTTCCTGCTGCCGGATGGGCGGCTCCTGGGCAACGAAATCGCCCCAAGGCCGCATAATTCCGGCCATTGGACCATGGACGCCTGCACCTGCTCCCAGTTCGAGCAGCACATCCGCGCCGTGGCGGGGCTGCCGCTCGGGCCTGTCGAGCGACGTTGCGACGTGGTGATGGAGAACTTGATCGGACCAGAAGGGCTGGCCGCTTGGCCCCCCCTGCTGGGCCGTTCAGACGCTGTCGCACACTGGTACGGCAAGGGCGAAGCCCGGCCGGGACGCAAGCTGGGCCATGTGAATTTCCTGACTTTCCAATAGCTTGGCTGCTTCGTTACCCCCTGTTGCAAATGTGCCAAACCGCCCTGTGGCGTTTCCGCAACATCCTCTGGGAAATGCCGGGCAAGGTGGTGCAAGGGGTCAGACGATGGTGTTAGGGTTCCCCCACGCAGCGAGGAATCGCTCCCATCGGGGTGCACCACGCAGCGACCGAACGAACGAGTTTGGAATTAGGAGAACGAGGATGAGCCTCAAGAAGGCCCTTCTGGCCGCGACCGTTCTGTCGCTGCCCGTGGCCGCCCAGGCCCAGCCGGTCACCGGCCTCTACATTGGCGCCGGCGCGGGCACGAACTTTCGTCAGCAGAGCGAGTTCAGCTACGCCACGACGCCGATTGGCGCCGCTGAGCTGGCTGGGGCCGGCATCGGCGGCAACGTCCGCGTCCGCACCAACTGGGGCTATGCCGCAGTGGGCGCGATCGGCTGGGGCTTCGGTAACGGCATCCGCGCCGAGATCGAGGGCAACTACCGCCAGAACGAGGTGGACAACGTCCGCATCCTCGGCGGCACGGGCAGCTCGCGTGGCCGCATTCACCAGTACGGTGTGATGGCGAATGCCTACTATGACTTCAACGCCTTCGCGGCGATGAGCCCGATCCCCGGCATCACCCCGTACCTCGGTATCGGCGCTGGTTACGTGTGGAACGACTGGCGCAGCGTCGGCGGCGGGGCGGCCCTGCCGGGCAACCGCGCGGCCTCCGTGTTCATCAATGACCGTGACGGTCGCTTCGCCTATCAGGCGATCGCCGGTGTGGCGTACAACCTTGGCGCTGTGGTCCCCGGCCTCGCGATCACGGCCGAGTACCGCTTCATGGGTACGCTGGAGCCGCACTTGGCCACCGCGAGCGCTGCCTTCCTGCCGACGCAGCCCATCGCGTCTCGCACGCAGGTCGCGACCTACAAGTCGACCCCTGAGAACTACAACCACAGCATCCTGCTCGGCGTGCGCTACGCGTTCAACGCGCCGCGTCCTGCCCCGGCGGTTGCCGTGGCTCCGGCTCCGGCTCCGGCCCCGGCTCCGGCCCGCACCTACCTGGTGTTCTTCGACTGGGATCGTGCCGACCTGACCGACCGCGCCCGCCAGATCATCGCTGAGGCGGCGCAGAACTCCCAGCGCGTCGGCGCGACCCGGATCGAGGTCTCGGGCCACGCTGACCGCTCTGGCACGCCGCAGTACAACCAGCGCCTGTCCGAGCGCCGCGCCGAGGCGGTGGCGGCAGAACTGGTCCGTCGTGGCGTCGCCCGCAGCCAGATCGGCGTGCAGGCCTTCGGCGAGAGCCGCCCGCTGGTCCCGACGGCCGACGGCGTGCGCGAGCCGCAGAACCGCCGCGTGGAGATTGTCCTGCGCTAAGCAGGGCGGCCTTCCGGGGCACAGGGAAAGGGGCGTCTTCGGACGCCCCTTTTTCTTTGGGATCCCACCACCGAAGGGTGCGGATCGCGGACATGAAAAAGGCGGCCCGGAGGCCGCCTTTCCTACTGGTCCAGCAAAATCGCCGGAGATCAGCGCGTCGCGGTCTGGCTCTGACCCTGGGCACGCTGCTGGCCCTGCGAACGCTGACCCTGCGCACGCTGCGGCTGCTGGCTGCGGGGACGCTCCGCGCGCTGCTGGCCCTGCGCCCGCTGCGGGCTGGAGGTACCGCAGGCCGGCACGTCGTAGAAGCGCGGAATCTCGCGAGCCACGCTCAGCTGCGCCAGGGCCTGGACGTTGGGGGCGGCGATCGCCTCCTGGAACAGCGGCGCTTGGTTGCGGCAGAACAGGGTGCCCTGCGCGATGCCGGCCTGCGACTGACCATTCGCCAGGTTGGTGATGTACTGGTCGGTCTGGCGCTGGCCCGCCGAGCCTGCCGAGCGGCGGAAATGGCTCTGGATACCGCGGAAAGCGGTAGCCAGCTGCGGCTGGAACTTCGTCACGAAGCGGTTGTAATCGTCCTGCAGTTCGCAGGAGATGGCGACCACCATGAGCTGGCTCTGCAGGGCGCGCACCTGGAAGTGCGTCTGCTCGGCCGGCTGCAGGCAGGCTGCCGCGGAAGCCAGGGTCGGCGTCAGGACGAGCGCGGCGGCGCCCGCAAGAAGGCTACGCAGAGGCGTCATTGCGCCCGATCTCCTCTCCCGGCTCCTGCCTGGACAATCCGGGCAAAATGAAGCGGAGCCAATGGGGTCGGGGCGCTTCTACACCTGCCGTGTGAAAACGCGAAGCCTGAATTACGCCGCCGCCCGGCGACGCGGGGCGATGTCGGCGAGGCGCCTGTCAAGGAAAGCAAGGGCTTGCTCGATATCCGGGTCCCGGGGGGAGAGCCAGTACGCAATCGTCGCAGTGTAAATGGCGGCCAGTGTGGCCCGGCGGGTATACCAAGAGAAGTCGGACGAGCTGTCCCCCGCGGCGTGCCACATGGCGGAAGCGGTGCGCGCCGTGATCCGGGCCGCCAAGCCCAGGTTCCAGGGCAGCGCCAGCACGCGCAGCGCCCCTCGCAGGGCCTCCTTGTCCGGCTCCGTCGCGCGCAGGCGCAGTTCCACCACCCGGCGGATGCGCTTGGGAACGCGCAGCGCCTCCACGCCCGCTGCGGCGGCGGATTGGTCCATCTCGGCATCGGCCAGGGCCGCCCAATCATCGATGGCGCCGGTGACGCCCCGCGGGAAATGGCTGTCGAGCAGCACCGGGTCCTCGCCTGCCTCACGGCAAGCGGCGCGCAGCGTCGCCTCGCTCCAGCCGTCGAAATTGGCGATGGCGACGGCGGCGCGGATCAAATGCGGTTCGGTCATGCGTTCTTCTCCATGGCGCGGGCCAGATCCTCGACGAAGCCAAGCTGCGACAGGTCACGCATCCGGCTTAGGTAGAAGATGCCGTCCAGATGGTCGTTCTCGTGCTGGAGGACACGGGCCGACATACCCTCCGCCTCGCCGGAAACGGGGCGGCCCTCCTCGTCCAGCCCGCTCCAGCGCACCCGGGCCGGCCGCTCGACAAGGCCGCGCAGCCCGGGAATGGACAGGCAGCCCTCCCAGGCGCTCGCCACCTCCTCGCCGATGGGTTCGATGCGGGGGTTGAACAGGACGCGCAGAGCCTCCCCATCGCGCCATAGGAACAAGCGCAGCGGCTGATGGACCTGGGGCGCCGCCAGCCCGATGCCGCCCGCATCGACCAGCGTCTCCGCCATGTCGGCGACGAGGCGGCGCATGGCGGGTGCGGTCGGGTCCGCGACCTCGGCCGCGCGGCCGAGCAGGATGGGGTTCCCCATTCGGGCAATCTTGAGAAGCGCCATGAACCCTCACATGCGCGCGAAAAACCCCTTTGCGAAGGGGGCGGGCAGTGCTATCCCAATGACAGGGGTCACGGGCGGCTGTCGCACCGTGGCCTATGCTCGTTTGAGTTCATCGATTCTGGCCGTCAAGGAGATCGCGCCGCGTGCAAGTCGTCGTTCGGGACAACAATGTTGACCAAGCGCTGAAGGCGCTCAAGAAGAAGCTTCAGCGCGAGGGCGTGTTCCGCGAGATGAAGCTGCGCCGCCACTACGAGAAGCCGTCGGAGCGCCGCGCCCGCGAGGCCGCCGAGGCCGTGCGCCGCGCCCGCAAGGTCGAGCGCAAGCGGATCGAGCGCGAGGGCTTCTGAGCCCTCGGGGCGGTCCTCCCGCCCCCTGCCCGTCCGGACAGAAAAATCCCGCCCGGCATTGCCGCGGCGGGTTTTCTCGCTTGCGTGAGGCTGCAAGGGCTAGTGCGGGGCCGCACGGCGCGGCCCCGCATCAGGCTTCAGCGCTGGAGCGCCTGCACGATCTCCTGCGTCACCTTCTTGGCGTCGCCGAAGAGCATCATGGTGTTGGGCCGGAAGAACAGCTCGTTCTCCACACCTGCATAGCCCGAGGCCATGCCGCGCTTGACGAAGAACACGGTCTTGGCGCGCTCTACATCCAGGATCGGCATGCCGTAGATGGCCGAGGACTTGTCCGTCTTGGCCGCCGGATTGGTCACGTCATTCGCCCCGATCACGTAGGCCACGTCGGCATCGGCGAATTCGGGGTTGATCTCCTCCAGCTCATGCACCTCGTCATAGGGGACGTTCGCTTCGGCCAGCAGCACGTTCATATGGCCGGGCATGCGGCCCGCGACGGGGTGGATGGCGTAGGAGACCTCGGCACCTTCCTTCTTCAGCAGGTCGGCCATCTCGCGCACCACCTGCTGGGCCTGGGCCACCGCCATGCCATAGCCCGGCACGACGATGATCTTCTGCGCGTTCTTCATGATGTAGGCGGCATCCTCAGGGGAGCCGGCCTTGACCGGCGCCCGGTCCGCCGCCCCGCCGCCCGGTGCGGCCACGCCGCCGGCGTCGGAGCCGAAGCCGCCGAGGAGGACGTTGATGATCGAGCGGTTCATCCCCTTGCACATGATATAGGAGAGGATGGCACCCGAGGCGCCGACCAACGCGCCGGTCACGATCAGCAGCAGGTTGCCGATGGTGAAGCCGATGCCCGCTGCCGCCCAGCCCGAGTAGCTGTTCAGCATAGACACCACGACGGGCATGTCCGCGCCACCGATGGGGATGATCAGCAGGAATCCCAGCGCGAAGGACAGCAGGGCGATCATCCAGAACAGCAGGTCCGAGCCGGTGGCGACAAAGGCGATGACCAGCACCAGCAGCAGCACGCCGAGCGCGGCGTTCAGCATATGCTGGCCCTTGAACAGGATGGGCGCGCCCGACATGCGCCCATCCAGCTTCAGGAAGGCGATCACGGAGCCGGAGAAGGTGATGGCACCGATGGCGAGGCCAAGCGACATCTCGACGAGGGAGGCCGGCTTGATGTCGCCGCGCACGCCGATGCCGAAGCTCTCGGGGCTGTAGAAGGCCGCCGCCGCGACGAAGACCGCGGCCATGCCGACCAGGGAGTGGAAGGCGGCGACAAGCTGCGGCAGCGCGGTCATCTGGATGCGCCCGGCCACATAGGCGCCGATGCCGCCACCGATGACGAGGCCGGCGATGATCAGGGCGACGCCGCCCAGATCCATGCCCGGCCGCAGCAGCGTGGCTACGATGGCGATCGCCATGCCAATCATGCCGAAGAGGTTGCCCCGCCGGGATGTCTCGGGGTGGGAGAGGCCGCGCAGCGCCAGGATGAACAGGACGGAAGCGACGAGATAGGCGAGGGTCGTGAGGGTGGTCATCCCGGTCAACCCTTCTTCTTGGACTGGAACATGGACAGCATTCGCCGCGTGACGAGGAAGCCGCCGAAGATGTTCACCGAGGCCAGCATCACGCCCAGGAAGCCGAAGAACCGCGCCACGCCGCTCTCGGCCAGGCCGGCGGCGAGGATCGCGCCCACGACGATGACGGAGGAGATGGCGTTGGTGACGCCCATCAGCGGCGAGTGCAGCGCCGGGGTGACGCTCCAGACCACGTGGTAGCCGACGAAGCAGGCCAGCAGGAAGATCGTCAAAAGCAGGAGGAAGGGCTCAGCCGCCGCTGCGACGGGGGCGACGGTGTCGGCCATGGCGCGCGCCTGCAGGGCCAGGGCCTGGGCGCGGTCGGCCAGCGCCTGGGCCTCCACCGCGATCACGTTGGGATTCATCGGGGGCCTCCGTTCACGCGAAGTTCTTGTGGACCACGGCGCCGCCGCGGGTGAGGGTCACGCCCTGCACGATCTCGTCCTCGGGCGGGAGCTTGGGGGCCTTCGCCTCCTTGTCCCAGAAGGTGGACAGGAAGGTCAGCAGGTTGCGCGCATAGAGGGCGCTGGCGGCGGCAGGGATGCGCGCGGGCCAGTTCGTCCAGCCCAGCACCTTCACGCCATTCTCCGTCACGTGCATCTCACCGGGGCGCGTTTCCTCGCAATTGCCGCCGGCATCCGATGCGATGTCCACGATCACCGAGCCGGGCTTCATGCTGGCGACCATAGCCTTGGTCACCAGAATCGGCGCCTTGCGGCCCTGAACCAGCGCGGTGCAGATCACCACGTCCTGCTTGGCGATGTGGGCAGCCACCACCTCGGCCTGCTTGGCGTAGAACTCGGCGGAAAGCTGCTTGGCATAGCCGCCGGCGGTCTGGGCTTGGCGGCTTTCCTCGTCCTCGTAGCCGACGAAGGAGGCGCCGAGGGACTTGATCTCCTCCTTGGCGGCGGGGCGGACGTCGGTGGCGGAAACGCGGCCGCCCAGGCGGCGGGCGGTGGCGATGGCCTGGAGGCCCGCAACGCCCGCGCCCATGACGAAGACATTGGCGGCGGGCACGGTGCCGGCCGCGGTCATCAGCATGGGGAAGCCGCGATCGAAGGCCGCAGCGCCCTCGATCACGGCACGATACCCGGCGAGATTCGCCTGGGAGGAGAGCACGTCCATGCTCTGCGCCCGGGTGATGCGGGGCAGGAGTTCCATGGAAGCGGCCTCGACGCCAGCTTCGGCGTAGCGCCGCGTGGCGTCGGCATCGGCGCCCAGCGTGGCGATCAGCATCGCGCCGCGCGGCAACGGCGCCTCGGGCGCGCGCACCGCGAAGACGATGTTCGCACCGGCCAGGGCGGCGGCGGCATCGGGCGCAAGCTCGGCCCCCGCCGCGGCATACTCAGCATCGGGGAAACCGGAGGCGAGGCCCGCCCCCTGCTCCACCGTCACGTCGAGGCCTATGGATTTGAGCTTCTTCACCGTCTCCGGCGTGGCCGCGACGCGGGTTTCGCCCGCGCGCCTTTCCTTCAGGACCGCAAGACGCATGAAAAGGGCTCCGTCGTGAATGGGAACCCTTTTGCTTAGGCATGGCTTGCCGCGCCGCGCAATATACAGGACAACCCTGACGCGCTGGGAGGCTCAGGCCGGGCGGGGAACCCCGGCAGCCGAAAGCGCCTCCTCCTGCCGCGCGGCCAGCTTCGCCTCGTCATAGTCCTGGATGAGCTCCATGAACATGCGATGCCAGTTCAACTCGGCGCGCAGCCGCAGGAACACGCTGCCCAAGCCGATGGCGGCACGGTCCATCAGCGGGAATTCGCGCGGGATCCGGACGCCGCCCGTGCGCTTCAGCCCGCGATGCACCTCCTCGGCGACGCGGCGGCCGAAATTCGGGTCGTCGGTTTCCTGGATCAGCCGCACCCGGTCCTGCATCAGCGGCTCGTAGAGGAAGTCGGCCCACTTCTTGAGCACCAGCATGGTTTCGCGCGACAGGTTGCGGAAACCCCAGGTTTCGAAGGCATGGGCTGCCTTCTCCTCGTCCCCGTCGCGGACCGCCTCGTAAAGGGTGATGACACCGGTGACGAAGGAGGGTGGGAAGACGCGGATCGTCCCGAAATCCAATAGGTTGATGCCGCCATCCTCTGGCCGGACTTGGTAGTTGCCCAGATGTGGGTCGCCATGGATGACGCCGTAGCGGTAGAGCGGCTTGTACCAAGCTGCGAAGAGGGCGCGCGCGTAGGAATTACGCTCCTCCAGATCCGGGTTCTCTTCGATGCGGCGCAGGATGGACCGCCCGTCCAGCCAAGTCATGGTGAGGAGGCGGCGCGTGGTCAGTTCCGGGATAGCGGTCGGAACCCGCACGCTCGGCTCGTCGGCCAGCATGATGCCGTAGAGGCGCTGCTGCGCCGCCTCGCGCTCGTAATCCAGCTCCTCGCGCAGGCGGACGCAGAGCTCGGCATAGGCCTCCTCGTTGTCCAGGGCGGAATCCATGCGGCGATACAGTTGCATGGCGAGGCGAAGCTGGCGGAGATCGGCTTCCACCACGCTCGGCATGTCGGGGTATTGCAACTTGCATGCGACTTGCGTGCCGTCCGGCAGCCGCGCCTTGTGCACCTGCCCGAGCGAGGCGGCCGCCGCCGCCTCCTGCCCGAACTCGGCAAAGCGGGATTGCCAGTTGGGGCCGAGCTCGGCCGACATGCGGCGCTTCACGAAGGCCCAGCCCATGGCCGGCGCATTGGCCTGGAGCGTCGCCAGCTCGCGCGCATATTCCTCGGGCAGCGCGTCCGGCACGGTGGAAAGGAACTGCGCCACCTTCATCATCGGGCCCTTCAGCCCGCCGAGGATCTGCTTCAGGTCCTCTGCATGCGCGCCCTTGTCGGTCTTGATGCCCAGGAAGCGCTCGCCGGCCACGCGGGCGGCGATGCCGGTGACGGCGCCGGAGGTGCGGACCATGCGCCGCACCTCGCCGAACAGCGAGTTCTCGCGCCGGTCGCTCACTGAGTGGCCTCAAGCTCGTCGATGAAGCCGGCAATCACGTCCAGGCCGCGCTTCCAGAAATCCGGCTGCGAGGCATCGAGGCCGAAGGGCTCCAGCAGCTCCTTGTGACGCAGCGTGCCGCCGGCACGCAGCATCTCCAGGTATTTCCGCTCGAAATCCGGCACCGATCCCTCGCGATACACGCCATAGAGCGCGTTCACCAGGCAATCCCCGAAGGCATAGGCATAGACGTAGAAGGGCGTGTGCACGAAGTGCGGGATATAGGCCCAGTAGCAGGCATAGTCCGGCGTGAATTCGAAGGCGGGGCCGAGGCTCTCCGTCTGCACATCCATCCAGATCTCGCCGATGCGCTCGGCGGAAAGCTCGCCCTGGCGCCGCTCCTCGTGCAGCCGCGTCTCGAAGCGGTAGAAGGCGATCTGCCGCACCACCGTGTTGAGCATGTCCTCCACCTTGCCGGCGAGGAGCAGTCGCCGCTTCGCCGGGTCCTTCTCGGCATCCAGCATGGCGCGGAAGGTCAGCATCTCGCCGAAGACGCTTGCCGTCTCGGCCAGGGTCAGCGGCGTGGAGGAACGCAGATAGCCCTGCTCGGCGGCGAGGCGCTGGTGGACGCCGTGGCCCAGCTCATGCGCCAGCGTCATCACGTCGCGCGCCTTGCCGTGGTAGTTCAGCAGCAGATAGGGGTGCGCGGAGGGCACGGTCGGATGGGCGAAGGCGCCCGAGGCCTTGCCCGGGCGCAGCGCCGCGTCGATCCAGGGCTGCTCGAAGAAGGGCGCGGCCACGCGCTCCAGCTCCGGCGAGAAGGCGCCATAGGCGGCGCGCACCCGCTCCACCGCCGCCGGCCAGGGGATGGTGCTGTCGTCGTCACGCGGCAGGGGCGCGTTGCGATCCCAGTGCATCATCTTCGGCAGGCCGAGCCACTTCGCCTTCATGGCGTAGTAGCGATGTGACAGGCGCGGGAAGCTCTCGGCCACAGCGGTGACGAGGGCGTCCACCACCTCGTCCTCCACCATGTTGGCGCGGTTGCGGGAGCTGCCGGGGCGGGGGTGGCGGCGCCACTTGTCCATCACCTCCTTGTCCTTGGCGAGCGTGTTGGTGATCAGGCTGAACAGCCGGATCCGCGACCCGAACGCCTCGGAAATGCCCTTGGCGGCCGCCTCGCGCACGGAACGGTCGGCATCGGAGAGCTTGTTCAGCGCTGCCGAGACGGAAAGCTCCTTGCCGTCCACAGGGACGGTCATGTTCGCCATGGTCTCGTCGAAGAGGCGGTTCCAGGCGGCGCGGCCCGTCACCTCCTTCTCGTGCAGCAGCTTCTCCATCTCGTCGGAAAGCTGGTGGGGCAGCCACACGCGCAGGTCGCGCAGCCAGGGGCGCCACGCCTCCAGCGCCTCGCTTTCCGCCAGCTTCGCCTCGAGCGCCGTCTCCGGGATGCGGTTCAGCTCCAGCGTGAAGAAGACGAGATGGGAGGAGATCCCCGTCACCCGCTCGCTCATCGTCTGCTGGAAGCGACCATGCTCCGGATCCTGTGCATCGGAGGCGAAGAGAAGCTGGGCGAAGCTCATGACCCGGCCCAGCACCTCCTCGATGCGTTCGTAATCCGTCAGCGCCTGGGCCAGCGCCTCGCCGGACAGGGATTCGAGCTTGCCGGAGAGCCGATCCTCGAAGGCCCGGGCCTCGGCCTCCGCCCGGTCGAGATCCGCGACGATGCGGGGGTCTTCGGTGCCGGAGTAGAGATCCGCCAGATCCCAGGACGGAAGCCCTGGATCGCCCCCCGCTGCATCGAGAGGAGCGCGGAGGAGGGCGGGGAGGAGGCTTTGGCGAGGCTGCATGGCTTCCATATAAGCGGAGCAGCGGCCGGGCCAAGCGCCGCAAGGGGAGGACGATGCATGGGGCGAGGTCTGGCGAACGCGACGAGCCTGCCGGGGCTGCTGCTGGGGCTGGCGCTGGAGGACCCGGCACGGTCCATGCTCGGCTATTGGCGCGATGGCGCCTGGCGGCGGATGCCACGCGGGGATTTCGCCCAGGCCGTCGCGGATGCCGCCGCGGGGCTGCGCGCCCAGGGGGTGATGCCCGGTGATCGCGTCGTGCTGGTGGCCGAGAGCCGGCCCGAATTCATGATCGCGGACAATGCCGTCATGGCGATCGGCGCCGTCACGGTGCCCACCTACGTCACCAACACCGTCGCCGATCACGCGCATATCCTGCGCGATTCGGGTGCACGCGCGGCGATCGTCTCCACCCCTGCCCTCGCCGCCCGTCTGCGTCAGGCAGGGGAACTCGACCTGCTGGTCTGCATGGACGACCCACCCGCCGGCGCCCTGCCCTGGTTGGAACTGACCGGCACGCGCGCCGACGCCGCGGCCTTGATCGCGGAGGTGGAGCAGATCCCCGAAGGCCGCCTCGCCTGCCTCGTCTACACCTCGGGCACGGGGGGAACGCCGCGCGGCGTGATGCTGCCGCACCGGGCGCTCCTGGCGAATTGCCGGGCGGTCAACGCTCTGCTGAGCAAGCTCCTGCGCGTGCCGCGCGAAGCGACCTACCTGTCCTTCCTGCCCATGTCCCATTCCTACGAGCACACGGTGGGCGGCTTCATCATGCCCTCGGCCGGAGTCGAGGTCGTGTTCTCGCGCGGAGCGGAGCGGCTGGCGCAGGAATTCGGGCAGCACCGCCCGCATGTCATCACCGCCGTGCCGCGCCTGTTCGAGGTGCTGCGCGAGCGGATCACAACGCAAGTGGAGAAAGCGGGCGGGCTGAGCGCGAAGCTGTTCGGACGCGCGCTGGCGCTGGGGATGCGGCGCATGGACGGCCCGCCGCTGGGATTGCTCGAGAAGCTGGAGGACGCGGCGCTGGACCGCCTCGTCCGCAACAAGGTGCGCGATCGCTTCGGCGGGCGGCTGGAGGCGCTGGTCTCGGGCGGTGCACGGCTCGACCCGGCCTTGTCGGGCTTCTTCCTGGCGCTCGGCATTCCGGTCATCCAGGGCTACGGCCAGACCGAGGCCGGGCCGGTGATCAGCGTCAACCTGCCCTGGGACAATGACCGGCGCAGCGTAGGCCGCCCGTTGCAGGGCGTAGAGACGCGGCTGGGCGAGGATGGCGAGTTGCTGGTCCGCGGCGCGCTGGTGATGGACGGCTACTGGAACAATCCGGCGGCGACGGAGGCCGCGCTGCGCGAAGGCTGGCTGCATACGGGCGACGTGGCGGAGATGCGCGACGGGCGCCTCTACATCACCGACCGCAAACGGGATTTCATCAAGCTGAAGGGCGGCGACATGGTCGCCCCCGCCAAAATCGAGGCCCTGCTGGCAGGCGAACCCGAGATCGCCCAAGCCGTGGCGGCGGGCGAGGGCCTGGCCGGGGTCGTGGCCCTGGTGGTCGCCGCCGATGGGCGCACGGCGGAAGTGGAGCAGGCGATCCGCCGCGTAAACGCGAAGCTCTCTCCGGTCGAGCGGGTGAGGCGCCACGCCGTCCTGCCCGAGCCCTTCACCGTGGAGAACGGGCTGATGACGCCCACCATGAAGGTGAAGCGTCGCCAGGTGCTGGAGCGGCACGGCCGCCTGGTCCAGTCCCTCGCCTCCTGACGGGCGCGCAAAGAAAAAGGGGCGCCCGGAGGCGCCCCTTTCCCTGTGCCTCGGAAGGCCGCCCTGCTTAGCGCAGGACGATCTCCACGCGGCGGTTCTGCGGCTCGCGCACGCCGTCTGCCGTCGGGACCAGCGGGCGGCTCTCGCCAAAGGCCTGCACCGTGATCTCGCCCCGCGACACGCCGTTGCGGACCAGCTCCGCCGCCACCGCCTCGGCGCGGCGCTCGGACAGGCGCTGGTTGTACTGCGGCGTGCCGGAGCGGTCGGCATGGCCCGAGACCTCGATCCGGGTGGACTGCACCCGGCGCGAGTTCTGCGCCGCGTCGCTGATGATCTGGCGGGCGCGGTCGGTCAGGTCGGCGCGATCCCAGTCGAAGAACACCAGGTAGGTGCGCGCCGGGGCCGGAACCGGGGCCGGGGCGGGCGCGACGGCGGCGACCGGCGCCGGACGCGGCTGGTTGAAGGCGTAGCGCACGCCGAGCAGGACGGAGTGGTTGTGGCTCTCCGACTTCAGCGTGCCACCCGCGAAGCCGACATTGCCCGGCGTGGTCACAGCGCGCGTGTTGAAGCGCTGCGGCTCCATGCCGAAGTAGCGATACTCCGTGGTGATCGCCAGGCCAGGCACCGCCGCGATCGGGAAGGCCGCGCCGATAATGCCCTGCCAGGCCAAGCCACCCTCGGTCGCGCGGGAGCGGAGTGCCGCGGTGCCGGCAACGTTGCGGGCGTTCACCTGATCCCACTCGCGCCAGGCATAGCCGACGCCACCGCCGATATAGGGGACGAAGGCCGGCACGCCCGGGATCACGAAGTCGTAATAGACGTTGCCCATCACGCCATAGGTGCGCTGGAGGCCGGAGGAGCGGCCGGCGAGGTTGGCGCCGGGGAAGCCGCGGATCTTCTCGATATCGTTCTCGCGGTAGTTGCCCTCGATCTCGAAGCGCAGGCCGTTGCCCAGACCCCAGCCGATGGCGCCGACGCCGACGAAGCCCGGCTCGAACACCGCCGTGCCGCGACCCGTCACACCCGTCGCGGCGAGGCCGCTGGCCAGGGTGCGGTCGGGGCTGACGCGCACGTTGTTGTGGAAGTTCACACCGGCGCCGGCGCCGATGTACAAGCCGGTCACTGCCTGCTGCTGCGGCACGCGGAAGCCGTCCATGAAGCCCTGGGCAGCGGCGACGCCCGGCAGGGCGAGCACGGCGGCCCCGGCCAGAAGCGTGGACTTGATGCGGGACATGGCAGTCTCCCCTCGGAGTTGAGCGATCATGCCGGGCCGAACCCAAACTTGCGAATGGAGTTGCTGCATCGCGTCGCAACCTTTCACGGGGTTGCATAAAAGCCACAGCCGCGCCTTGTATCGCCTTGTCATGGCGCGTTTCCTGTTCCTGCTGATCCTGGCCCTGCTGCCCCTGCGCGCGCTGGCCGTGGAGTCGGCTCCCGTCACCTCGCCGCGCGCGACGGCCACCTTGCTCGCCGACCGCGCCGCCATCGCGCCGGGCGAGGAATTCCGGCTGATGCTGTTCCTGCGCCTCGCGCCCGGCTGGCACAGCTACTGGTCCAACCCTGGCGATGCCGGCGCCCCGCCCGAGGTGGCGCTGCGCCTCCCCGAAGGCTGGTCCGCCGGTGACCTGCAATTTCCCGCCCCCGAGCGCATCCCCTTCGGGCCCCTGATGAATTTCGGCTACAAGGGCGAGGTCGGCTTTCCCTTGCCGGTCACTGCTCCTGCGACGCTCCGCCCTGGCGAGACGGTGGCGATCGAGGCCGAGGCCACATGGCTCGCCTGCGCCGATGTCTGCATTCCGGAGGAAGGGCGCTTCACCCTGTCCCTTCCGGTGGAAGCTGCGGCCAGCCCCGCCAATCTGCCCCGCTTCATGGCGGCCGAGGCAGCGATGCCCCGCCCCTCCCCCTTTGCGGCGCGGCTCTCCCCCGAAGGCGTGCTGACCGTCGAGGGCGAGGCAATCACCCCCGGCGCGGTGCGCAACGCCACCTTCTTTCCCTTCGAGCAGGCGCGCTTCCTCAACCCGCCGCCGCAGCGCCTCGCCCTCCGCGAGGGCGGATTGACCCTGGCCCTTTCCTCCGCACCGGGTGCGGAGCCCAGTGCCGCCGAGGGCGTGCTGGTGCTGACGGATGCGGGTGGCCAGCGCGCCTCCTTTACCCTGCGCGCTGAACCCGGTCCCACCATCCCGGCCGGGGCCACAGGGCTGTGGCAGGCCCTGGCGCTGGCGCTGCTGGGCGGGCTGATCCTGAACCTGATGCCCTGCGTCTTCCCGGTCCTGGCCATGAAGGCGATGGCGCTGGCCCGTCTGGGTGGAGCGGAAGCCAAGGCGGTGCGCGGCGATGCGCTGGGCTACGTGCTTGGCGTGCTGGCGGGATTCACCGCGCTGGGAGCGGCGCTGCTGGCACTTCGCGCCGGCGGCGCGGCGGCGGGCTGGGGCTTCCAGTTCACCCATCCGGCCTTCGTGGCCGCCATGGCCTGGGTGATGCTGCTGGTGGGCCTGAACCTCTCCGGTGTCTTCGCCATCCGTGGCCCGGCACTGGGCGGCGCGCGCGGCGCCTTCGGCACCGGCCTACTGGCGGTCGTGGTGGCGACGCCCTGCACGGCGCCCTTCATGGCGACTGCCATCGGTGCGGCGCTGCTGCTGCCGGGTTGGGGAGCACTGCTGGTTTTCGCCGCGATGGGGCTGGGCCTCGCCCTGCCCTATGGCGCGCTGGCCGCCTTCCCGGCGCTCGCACGCCTGTTCCCCCGCCCTGGCCCGTGGATGGAGCGTCTGCGTCAGGTCCTGGCCTTCCCCATGTACGGCGCGGCGGCGTGGCTAGTCTGGGTTCTGGCGCAGCAAGCCGGCCCGGATGGGGTGCTGGTGGCGCTGTCCGGAGGCGTGCTGGTCGCCCTGGCCGCCTGGGCCTTCGGCACCGGTGCCCGGCCCGGCCGCCTGCTGGGCGTGGCTGCCGCCGCCCTGGCCATCGCCCTGCTGCCCGGGCTGGAGGGCTCGCCCGCAGCCGCTCCGCGCCCCGCCCTGTCCGGCGAGGCTTGGTCGCCCGACCGCTTGGCCGCGCTGCGGGCCGAGGGGCGGCCGGTCTTCGTGAACCTGACCGCCGCGTGGTGCATCACCTGCAAGGTGAATGAGCGCATCGCCCTCGACACAGAGGCGACGCGCGCCGCCCTCGTAGCGCGAAACGTGGCGGTGCTGGTGGGCGACTGGACCCGAGGCGACCCGGCTATCACGGCGCTGCTGCGCGCGCATGGCCGCGATGGCGTGCCGCTCTACCTGCTGTATCCGGCGGCAGGTGGCGCTCCCACCATCCTGCCCCAGCTCCTCACTGAGGGCACGATGCTGGAGGCGCTCTCCGCCCTCAGATCTTGAGGTGGTCCGGGATCGGGAGGCCCAGCCGGTCCGGCACCGGCCATTCCTCGCGCACGGTGCGGAGGCGGCGGAACCCGGCCTTCTCGTAGTTCGGCAGGGCGCGCGGGTGGTCGGCGGTGCAGGTATTGACCGTCAGGGTCGCGCAGCCCTCGTCCCAGGCCGCGCGGATCGCGTGGTGCAGCAGCGCCATGCCCAACCCCTGGCCGATCGCCTGCGGCAGGAGGCCGAAATAGGCGAGGTTGATCGTGGGCCAGGGGCGGCGGTCCAGCTCATAGAAGCCCAGATCCTCCCCCGCCGCGTCGCGCGCGACATGGATGCTGATGCGACGGTCAGCCAGGATCACGTCTAGTTCCGCGTCTGACAGGGTGCGGCGCAGCCACCAGACATAGTCGCGCCCCACCTCGTCATAGAGGCGTCGATATTCCTCCACCGAGGCGCGAGGACGCAGCCGCTCCACCGTAACCCCGGCGGGCAGGCCGGGGACCGGCCCCTGGGGGCTACGGTCCATACGCAGGAATGTCACGTCCACCGCGATGCGGGTGACGGGCTCGGCCAGGAACATCAATGCTCCAGGAAGGAGCGAAGCTTCCGGCTGCGGCTCGGATGCTTCAGCTTGCGCAAAGCCTTGGCCTCGATCTGCCGGATGCGCTCGCGCGTCACGTTGAACTGCTGGCCGACTTCCTCCAGCGTGTGGTCCGTGTTCATGCCGATGCCGAAGCGCATCCGCAGCACGCGCTCCTCACGCGGGGTGAGGGAGCCCAGCACCCGCGTCGTCGCCTCGCGCAGATTCGCCTGGATGGCGGCATCCAGCGGGATGACGGCGTTCTTGTCCTCGATGAAGTCGCCGAGGTGGCTGTCCTCCTCGTCGCCGATCGGCGTCTCGAGGGAGATCGGCTCCTTCGCGATCTTCAGCACCTTCCGCACCTTCTCGAGCGGCATGCCGAGCTTCTCGGCCAGCTCCTCCGGCTGCGGCTCCCGGCCGATCTCGTGCAGCATCTGGCGGGAGGTGCGGACCAGCTTGTTGATCGTCTCGATCATGTGGACCGGGATGCGGATGGTCCGCGCCTGGTCTGCGATGGAGCGGGTGATCGCCTGCCGGATCCACCAGGTGGCGTAGGTGGAGAACTTGTAGCCGCGGCGGTACTCGAATTTATCCACGGCCTTCATCAGGCCGATATTGCCTTCCTGGATCAGGTCCAGGAACTGCAGGCCGCGATTGGTGTATTTCTTGGCGATGGAGATCACGAGGCGGAGATTGGCCTCGATCATCTCCTTCTTCGCGCGGTTCATGTCGCGCTCGCCCTCGGCGACCGTCTTGTAGACGCGCCGGAACTCGCCGACCGGCAGGCCCGAGGCGGTGGCCACCTGCGCGATCTCGGCGCGGATATCCTCCAGCTGCTCGCGCGACTTGGCCGCAAAGGCCTGCCAGTACTTGTTCTTGATTTTGCTGACGCGCTCCAGGAAGCCCGGATCCAGCTCGGAGCCGATCCAGTGCTCCAGGAACTCCTCACGCTTCACCTTGTTGGCGAGGGCAAGGCGCAGCACCTGCCCGTCCAGCGTGGTCAGCTTCTTGTTGAGGCCCTTGAGCTGCTCGACCAGCTCCTCGATGCGGTTGTTGTGCAGGTGGACCTTGCCCACAAGCGCCACCAGCTCCTGCCGGGCTTTCTCGTAGGTCTTCTCCGACCGCCCGGCCAGTTCCCCACCCGAGGTGTAGGCGTCCATGCGCTTCGAGGAGAGCTTCTGCAGCTTGCCATAGGCGTCACGGATCGCGTCGAAGGCGGCCAGCGCCTCCGGCTTCAGCTTCTCCTCCAGCGCGGAAAGGGACAGGCCGACGCCCTCGCCTTCCTCGCCCTCCTCGAACTCCTCCGGCTCGGCCGGGGCGCCCTCGGGGTTGTCGGCGTTGTTGGTGGCCTCGAGGTCGATCACGTCGCGCAGCAGCATGCGCGGCGGCTCGGCCTTCAGCGCGTCATGCCAGGCGATGATGGCCTTGAAGGTCAGCGGGCTCTCGCACAGCCCGCCGATCATCATGTCGCGCCCGGCCTCGATGCGCTTGGCGATCGCGATCTCGCCCTCGCGCGAGAGCAGCTCGACCGAGCCCATCTCGCGCAGATACATCCGGACGGGGTCGTCGGTGCGGCCGAGGGTCTCCTCGTCCACGTTGCCGCCGGACTCCTCCTCGTCCTTCTCCTCGCCATCCTCCGAGCGGGCGGCCTTCTGGGTCTCGCCGTCCTCGGCTTCCTCGTTCTCGACGACGTTGATGCCGGCCTCGGAAAGGGCAGCCAGGGTGTCCTCGATGAACTCGCTCGACACCTGCTCTTGCGGCAGGGCCTGGTTTACCTCGTCCACCGTGACGTAGCCGCGCTCCTTGCCGCGGGCGATCAGCTTCTTGACCGCCGCCGAGGTCACGTCCAGCAGGACACCCTCCACCGCTTCCTCGCGGGCCTCGGCCGTCTCGCCGCCATTCGCCGTCTTGCTCGCCATCCGCGTCACGCTCCGTTCGAGTCCGGGGGCCGAAAAAAGCCCCCCTATATTATGGGGTCCGACCTAGGCCCCTTCCGCCGGCTCTTCCGCCTCGCCCCGGCGCAGCGCATCGAGCGCGGCGGCCAGACGGATGACGCGGGTCTGCGCCCCGGCATCGGCCGTCTCGGTCAACTGCACCGCGGCGAGCCGGAGATCCTCCACCAGCTCGCTCTCTCCGCGCAGGAAGCCGAAGAACTGCCAGAACGCCTCCAGCGCCTCCGCCGGGGTTGCATCGGGATGTGCGCCCGGCGGAAGGTCCGGCCGGCGCAGGACATCCACCGCCACGTCCAAGTTCGCGAGGTGGGCAAGAAGTTCCGCCGAGTCAAGGCGTTCCGCCGATGGAAGCCACGCGAGAACGGCATCCCTCGCCTGCCGCAGCCTGCCCTCCGGAAACTCCAGCATGGCCAGGGGCTCCTCCACCTCGGGGAGCAGGTGGGGGTGGCGCAGGCAGATGGCGAGCAGGATGGCGGCCCGCCCTTCCCTGACCTTTCCCTCGTCCGGCACGGGCCGGGCATGGCGCGGCGGCGCCTTCAGCCCGGGCCGGCGCGACTGGGCGAAGAAGCGGTCGAGCAGGACGCGCCGGTATTCGGCGGCCAGGGCCTTGTCCGGAATGGCACCGGCAGCGGCCATCAGCCGGTTGCGGATCAGCGCCCGCGCCTCGGGCCGGTCCGGCAGGGCATTCCCGGCGATGAGGCCGAACAGCGCCTCGCCCATCGGCTGGGCCGCGTCGAGGATGGCCTGCATGCCGCGCGGTCCGTCGCGCCGGATCAGGCTGTCCGGGTCCTCCCCGCTGGGCAGGGTGGCGAAGCGCAGCGAGCGCTCGGGCGTCAGCAGGGGCAGCGCCACCTCCGCCGCGCGCCCTGCCGCCCGTGCCCCGGCGGCGTCGCCGTCGAAGCACAGCACCGGCTCGGCGGAAACGCGCCAGAGTTCCGTCAGCTGTTCCGCGGTCAGTGCCGTGCCGAGGGGCGCAACCGCGCCGCCGAACCCCGCCTGGTGCAGAGCAATCACGTCCATGTAGCCCTCGACCACCACGAGGGCGGCGCCGCGGAACACCGCCTCCCGCGCCAAGTCCAGCGCATAGAGGGAACGCCGCTTGGAGAAGAGCGCCGTCTCCGGTCCGTTGACGTATTTGGGCTGGCCGTCGCCGAGGATGCGCCCGCCGAAGGAGATGGTGCGGCCACGCCGGTCGCGGATCGGGAACATGACGCGGTTGAAGAACAGGTCGGTGAGGCGTCCCTCCTCCCGCGCCTGCATCAGCCCGGCCTCGACCAATTGCGGGGCCTCGATCCCGTCTTCCTTCAATTCCGCCAGCAGGGCGCCGCGCCCGGCACCGGACCAGCCCAGGCCGAAGCGGGCGATGGTCTCGTCGGACAGCCCACGGCCGCGCAGGTAGGACAGGGCCTCGGCCCCCTCGGATGCGCGCAGGCGGCGGCTGAAGCTGGCTTCCGCGGCCTGCATCACATCCTGGAGGTCGCGGGCGCGCCGTTCCCGCTCCCTCGCCTGCGGGGTGGGCATTGGGACCTCCATCCCTGCCTCGGCCGCGAGGCGCTCCACCGCCTCCATAAAGCTCGCGCCCTCCGAGCGCATGAGGAAGGCGAAGGCATCGCCATGCGCGCCGCAGCCGAAGCAGTGGAAGTGCTCGTCATAGACGTAGAAGGACGGGCTCTTCTCATTGTGGAAGGGGCAGCATCCCTTCCATTGCCGCCCGGCCTTGGTGAGACGCGTGCGCCGCCCGATCAGCCCGGGCAGCGGAGTGCGGAGCCGCAGCTCGTCAAGAAAGGTGGGAGGCAACGCCATGGGGATGCTTCCAAGGGTAGAGCAAAGCCCGCGGAGGCGGTAGGAGCGACCCATGAAGCCGAACGAAATCCAGGCCGTGCAGGCCCATCTCCGCAAGCTGCTGGGCTCCCAGCGCCTCCATATCCGTGCCGCCGCCAATCGCGGCGGTCCGGTGGAGCTGCTGGTGGACGGCGAGACGATCGGGACGGTGGATCGCGACGAGGAGGAAGGCGAGGTCGCCTACCACGTCACGATCACCGTCCTTTCCGAGGATCTCTGACGCCGCGGGGGCGGGTCCGTCCCGCCCTCAGCCGCCCAGCGCGGCCTTCACCAGCGGCCCGGCCTTGCTCATGTCCAGGCTGGCCGCGTGCTTCGCCTTCAGCGCGGCCATGACCTTGCCCATGTCCTTGGGGCCGGCGGCGCCGGTCTCGGCCACGGCCTCGCGCACCGCCGCCTCCATCGCCGCAGCATCCATCTGCTGGGGCAGGAAGGCCTCGATCACCGAGATCTCCGCCTCTTCCTTCTCCGCCAGTTCCGGCCGGTTGCCCTGGCGATAAAGCTCCACGCTTTCCCGGCGGCTCTTGGCCATGCCGCGCAGCATCCCCACAATTCCGGCCTCATCGAGCGGCGGGCCAGGGCGCGCGGCAATATCGGCGTCCTTCAGCTTGGCGGTGATCATGCGGAGGGTCGCCACGCGCGGGGCGTCCTTGGCCAGCATCGCCGTCTTCAATTCGTTGGTGAAGCGTTCCCGCAGATCCATGTTTCGTTTCCCTTTCGAATCAAATTGGAAAGAATTTCCCACCCGCTGTTTCCGCTTGCCAGTGGGAAGTCTTTTCCCTTATGCCGCCACCATGCGCTCCGTGGAAGATATCCTTGCCCTGCTGGGCGGGGCCGAGGCCGCCGCCGCCCATTGCCAGGTCGGCACCGAAGCCATCCGGAAGTGGCGTCAGTCCCGTTCCATCCCCCCGAAGCATTGGCCCGCCATCCTGGCTGCCACCGGGCTTTCCCTGGCAGACCTCGCTGGCGTCCCGCAAGAGAACAAGGAAGCCGTCCCTATGGCCGATGAAGTCCCTCCTGGCGCCACCGCCGTCCTGGTCCTGGATGACGGCACGGTGCATTGGGGTGTGGGCTTCGGCGCCCATGGCACGCAGGTCGCGGAGATCTGCTTCAACACCGGCCTCACCGGCTATCAGGAGACGCTGACCGACCCGTCCTATGCCGGCCAGGTGATCTGTTTCACCTTCCCGCATATCGGCAATGTCGGCGCGAATCCTGAGGATATGGAGGCGGCGACGCCGGTCGCGCGGGGCCTGATCGTCAAGCAGGACGTGACGGAGCCCTCCAATTACCGCGCCACCATGGACCTCCAGGAATGGCTGAAGCGGCATGACATCCCGGGCATCGGGGGCCTCGATACCCGTGCCCTGACCGCCCGCATCCGCGATGGCGGCGCGCCGAACGGCGTCATCTCCTTCCCCGCCGATGGCCGCTTCGACATTCCTGCGCTGCTGGCCCAGGCCAAGGCCTGGCCGGGGCTGGAGGGAATGGACCTCGCCAAGGAAGTCACGGCCCGGCAGGCCTATCGGTGGAACGAGACGCGCTGGGCCTGGGGCGCCGGCTTCGGCAAGCAGGAGAGCCCGAGCAAGCGCGTCGTCGCGCTGGATTACGGCGCCAAGCGCAACATCCTGCGCTGCCTGGCCGATGCCGGGTGCGAGGTGACGGTCCTGCCCGCCACCGCCACGGCGGAGGAGATCCTCCGCCACGACCCGGACGGGGTGTTCCTGTCCAATGGCCCCGGCGACCCGGCGGCGACCGCCGAATACGCCGTCCCAGCGATCCGCGCGGTTCTGGACAAGAAGGTGCCGGTCTTCGGCATCTGCCTGGGCCACCAACTCCTCGCCCTCGCGCTGGGGGCGAAGACCTACAAGCTGGATCGCGGCCATCGCGGCGCCAACCAGCCGGTGCAGGACCTGCAGACCGGCAAGGTGGAGATCACCTCGCAGAACCACGGCTTCGCGGTGGATGAGTCCAGCCTGCCCGAAGGCGTGACGGTGACGCACCGCTCGCTCTTCGACGGATCGAACGAGGGCATTGCGGCGAAGGATCGCCCGGCCTTCTCCGTGCAGTACCACCCGGAAGCCTCGCCAGGGCCTTCGGACAGCCACTACCTTTTCCATCGCTTCGTGAAGCTGATGGAGGAAACAAAAGGATGATGTGGGACCTGTCCGGGCGCGTCGCGCTCGTCACCGGCGGAAATGGGGGCATCGGCCTCGGCATGGCGAAGGCGTTGGCGGCCAATGGCGCCGCCCTCGTCATCACCGGCCGCAACGCCACCAAGAACGCCGCGGCGGCGAAGGAACTGCCGGAGCGCACGCTGGTCCTTGAGGCGGATCTGACCGCGAAGGGCGCGCATGAGCGCGTGCTGGACGAGGTGCGCAGCCGTCACGGACGCCTGGACATCCTGGTGAACAACGCCGGCACCAATATCCGCAAGCGGCCCGAAGAAGTGACGGATGACGAGTGGGACACGGTGCTGGACACCAATCTCGGCTCGCTGATGCGGGTGACGCGCGGCGCCTATCCCATGCTGAAGCAGCACGGCGTCGGGCGCGTCATCAATATCGGCTCCATCCTCAGCATCTTTGGCCTGCCCTTCTCGCCGGCCTATGGCGCGTCCAAGGGGGCGGTGGTGCAGTTCACCAAGTCCCTCGCCACGGCCTGGGCCGCGGATGGCATCACGGTGAACGCGGTGCTGCCCGGCTGGATCGAGACCGAGCTGACCGACGGCGCCCGCGCCACCGTCCCCGGCCTCTATGAGCGGCAGGCCGCCCGCACGCCGATGGGCCGTTGGGGTAGGCCGGACGATTTGGGCGGCATCGCCGCCTTCCTCGCCTCCGACGCCGCTGCCTTCGTCACCGGCACCGCCATCCCCGTGGATGGCGGCTTCGCGGCGATGGGCTGAGCGGACGAGGGGCGGCAGGACAGGTCATGAACTTCGCCGTGCCGCTCCTGGCCTTCGCCTATTCGGCCGTGGTGCTGTTCTGGCTCGCGCATGCGCTGCGCAAGCTCTACGCGCCGATGCGCGCCGCGGTCACGGCCTTCGCGATTTCCGTGGCCGTCCACGCGGTCACGCTCTTGAGCCTCGACGGGGAGTACCGCCTCGTCGCCCTTCTCTTCTGGGGCGTGCCGCACATGCTGCTGCTGCCTCTCCTGCTCTTCCGCGCCAAGCGCGCCCAGAAAGGCTGACTCCCATGCCCAAGCGCACCGACATCCAGTCCATCCTCATCATCGGCGCCGGCCCCATCGTGATCGGCCAGGCTTGCGAGTTCGACTATTCGGGCGCCCAGGCCTGCAAGGCGCTGCGGGCGGAAGGGTACCGGGTCATCCTGGTCAACTCCAACCCCGCGACGATCATGACCGATCCCGGCCTCGCGGACGCGACCTATATCGAGCCGATCACGCCCGAGGTGGTGGAGAAGATCATCGCCAAGGAGAAGCCGGACGCGCTGCTCCCCACCATGGGCGGCCAGACCGCGCTGAACACGGCGCTGAAGCTGGCCGAGGCCGGCGTGCTGGAGAAGCATGGCTGCGAGCTGATTGGCGCCAAGGCCGAGGTGATCGACAAGGCGGAGGACCGGCAGAAGTTCCGCGACGCGATGACCAAGATCGGCATCGAGAGCCCGCGCAGCACCATCGCCCACACGATGGAGGAGGCGCGCGAGGGCCTGGCCCGCGTCGGTCTTCCCTGCGTCATCCGCCCCTCCTTCACCCTGGGCGGCACGGGAGGCGGCATCGCCTATAACAAGGAGGAGTTCGAGCAGATCGTGGCCGCCGGCCTCGATGCCTCCATGACCTCCGAGGTGCTGATCGAGGAGAGCGTTCTCGGCTGGAAGGAGTTCGAGATGGAGGTGGTCCGCGACAAGGCGGATAACTGCATCATCGTCTGCTCCATCGAGAATCTGGACGCGATGGGCGTTCACACCGGCGACAGCGTGACCGTCGCCCCGGCGCTGACCCTGACCGACCGCGAATACCAGCGCATGCGCGACGCCTCCATCGCCTGCCTGCGCGAGATCGGCGTGGACACGGGCGGGTCCAACGTGCAGTTCGGCATCAACCCGGTGGATGGCCGCATGGTCATCATCGAGATGAACCCGCGCGTTTCGCGCTCCTCCGCCCTCGCCTCCAAGGCCACCGGCTTCCCCATCGCCAAGGTCGCGGCGAAGCTGGCCGTCGGCTACACGCTAGACGAGTTGCAGAACGACATCACCCGCGTCACCCCGGCCTCCTTCGAGCCGACCATCGACTACGTGGTGGTGAAGATCCCCCGCTTCACCTTCGAGAAGTTCCCCGGCACCCCCGCCACCCTCACCACCTCCATGAAGTCGGTGGGCGAGGCGATGGCGATCGGCCGCTCCTTCGCGGAGGCCCTGCAGAAGGGTCTGCGTTCGCTGGAAACCGGCCTCTCCGGCCTGGATGAGCAGGCACCGCCGGGCGACGGGTCGAAGCAGGCCTTCTTCGCCTCCCTCGCCACGCCGCGGCCGGATCGCGTGCTGACCGTCGGCCAGGCGCTGCGCGCCGGGCTCTCCGTCGAGGAGATTTACGCAGCCTGCAAGTTCGACCCCTGGTTCATCCGCGAGGTCGACCGCATCATCCGCGCCGAGACCGAGGTGAAGGAGAAGGGCCTGCCCACCACGGCGCCGGCCTTCCGCCGCCTGAAGGCGCTCGGCTTCTCCGACCGGCAGCTCTCGCGCATCACCGGCCGGAGCGAGGCGGAAATCTTCGCTGCACGCGACAAGCTGGGCGTCCACCCGGTGTTCAAGCGCATCGACACCTGCGCCGCCGAGTTCGCCTCGGACACGCCCTACATGTACTCGACCTTCGAGGGCGGCTTCGGCACCCCACAATGCGAGAGCCGGCCGACCGACCGCAAGAAGGTCGTGATCCTCGGCGGCGGCCCGAACCGCATCGGCCAGGGCATCGAGTTCGACTATTGCTGCGTCCATGCCTGCTACGCCCTCTCGGAGAAGCATGGCGGCGTCGCGGGCATCGAGACCATCATGGTCAACTGCAACCCTGAGACGGTCTCGACCGACTACGACACCGCCGACCGCCTGTATTTCGAGCCGCTGACGCCGGAGGACGTGATCGCCCTGATCCGCAAGGAGCAGGAGAAGGGCGAGGTGCTGGGCTGCATCGTCCAGTATGGCGGGCAGACGCCGCTCAAGCTCTCCCAGGCGCTGGACAAGGCGGGTATCCCCATCCTCGGCACCAGCGCCGAGGCGATCGACATCGCCGAGGATCGCGAGCGCTTCCAGCTACTCCTCAAGGGGCTCGGGCTGAAGCAGCCGCAGAACGGCATCGCGCGCAACCTGGAGGAGGCGCTCTCCGAGGCGGAGCGCATCGGCTACCCGGTCGTCGTCCGCCCCTCCTACGTGCTGGGCGGGCGCGCGATGGAGATCGCCCATAATCCAGAGCAGCTTCGCCGCTTCGGGGCCGAGGCGGTGCGCGTCTCCGGCGAGAACCCGATCCTGATCGACCAGTATCTCCAGGACGCGATCGAGGTGGACGTGGACTGCATCGCCGACCGGGCGGGCAATGTCTACGTCGCCGGCGTGATGGAGCACATCGAGGAGGCGGGCATCCATTCTGGCGACAGCGCCTGCTCCCTCCCCCCCTACTCCCTCGCGCCGACGCTGGTGGTGGAGCTGAAGCTCCAGACCGACGCCATGGCCCGGGCGCTCAAGGTGCAGGGGCTGATGAACGTGCAGTTCGCGGTGAAGAACGGCGAGATCTTCGTCCTCGAGGTGAATCCCCGCGCCTCCCGCACCGTGCCGTTCGTCGCCAAGGCGACGGGCGTGCCGGTGGCGAAGATCGGCGCCCGCGTCATGGCCGGCGCGCTGCTGACGGAGTTCCGCCTGGACGACGACGCCGTGTCCCGGCATGTTGCGGTGAAGGAGGCGGTCTTCCCCTTCAACCGCTTCCCCGGCGTGGATGTGCTGCTCGGCCCCGAGATGAAGAGCACCGGCGAGGTCATGGGCCTCGACACCTCCTTCGAGCGCGCCTTCCTGAAGTCGCAGATGGGCGCGGGGGTGAAGCTGCCCGTGGGCGGCACCGCCTTCATCTCGGTCCGCAATTCCGACAAGGCGGCGGCCGTGGGCATCGCCCGGCGCCTGTCGGAGCTGGGCTTCCGCATTCTGGCGACGCACGGCACTGCTGCAAAGCTGCGTGAGGCGGGGCTGGAGCCCGGCCTGGTCAACAAGGTGCTGGAAGGCCGCCCGCATTGCGTGGACGCCATCAAGTCCGGCGAGATCCAGCTGGTCATCAACACCTCGGGTGGCGGGCAGAGCGTCTCGGACAGCTTCGATATCCGCCGCTCGGCGCTCACCCAGGGGGTGCCGCACTACACCACCATGGCCGGGGCCCGGGCCGCGGTGGGGGCGATCGCGGCCCTGCGCGCGCAAACCCTTGATGTAGCGCCGCTGCAATCCTACTCTACCGCGTCGTTCTGACCACGGGAGGGGGCGATCAGGCCCCCTCCCCACCCCTCACCGCCGGAGCGAAGGAACGGGTCATTGGCCCCGGCGGGGAAGAATTGCGAAGGACTGGAGCCTTGCAGAAGTTCCCCATGACCGCCGAAGGTCTGGCCAAGCTGGAAGAGGAACTGCGCCTCCTCAAGAGCGAGGAGCGCCCGGCCATCATCCGCGCCATCGCCGAGGCCCGCGCGCATGGCGACCTGAGCGAAAATGCCGAGTACCACGCGGCTCGCGAGCGGCAATCCTTCATCGAGGGCCGCATCAGCGAGCTCGAATCCATCATCCCCTCCGTCGAGGTGATCGACACCTCCCGCATGACCGGCGACCAGGTGCGCTTCGGCGCCAGGGTCACGATCCTGGACGAGGAGACGGAGAAGGAGCAGACCTACCGCATCGTCGGCCAGTACGAGGCCGACATGAAGACCAACTCCATCTCCCTGTCCTCGCCGCTGGCGAAGGCGCTGATGGGCAAGAAGGTCGGCGACAGCGTCGAGGTCCCCGCCCCTGGCGGCTCCCGCGCCGTCGAGATCACCCAGGTCAATTTCTGACCGCCCCTCGGCCGCCTGGCGACAGGCGGCCGGAAAGCCTGACCCATGCCCGTCACCCTCGCTGACATCCAGGCGGCCGCTGGCCGGATCGCCGGGCGCGTCCTCCGCACGCCGCTGATCGAGGCGCCTTCCGTGTCCCGCGCCGCGGGTGCGACGGTGCTGCTGAAGCTCGACAACCTCCAGGCCACGGGCGCCTTCAAGGAGCGCGGCGCGGCCAACCGCCTTGCCCTGCTGTCCCCGCGAGAGCGGGAGGCGGGCGTGATCGCCATGTCGGCCGGCAATCACGCCCAGGCCGTGGCGCGCCACGCGACGCTGATGGGCATTGCCGCCACCATCGTCATGCCGCGCTTCACCCCGGCCACCAAGGTGCTCCGCACCGAGGAGTTCGGCGCGCGGGTGGTGCTGCATGGCGAGACGCTGGCCGAGGCTGCCTCCCACGCCT
Source organism: Sabulicella rubraurantiaca (assembly GCF_017355885.1). GTDB lineage: Bacteria > Pseudomonadota > Alphaproteobacteria > Acetobacterales > Acetobacteraceae > Roseococcus > Roseococcus rubraurantiacus. The sequence goes on along the minus strand of NZ_JAFEUU010000005.1, from coordinate 76,553 downwards.
ATGCGCTGGCGCGCGAGCACGGCTTCGTCTTCATCCATCCCTATGACGACCCCGGCGTCCTGGCCGGCCAAGGCACGCTCGCCCTCGAGATGCTGGAGGAAGCGCCGGAGCTTGATGCGCTGGTCCTGCCTACGGGCGGCGGCGGCCTCGTCGCCGGTTGTGCCGTCGCGGCCGCGGCGCTGCGTCCCGGCCTGCCAGTCTTCGGCGTGGAGGTGGAGGGCTACCCGGCCATGGCGCAGCGCCTTGCGGGACGGCCGGTGCAGGTGGGCGGCCCGACCATCGCCGAGGGCATTGCCGTACGCGACGTGGGCGAACTGCCGTTGGAATTGCTCCGCAAGCACGGTGCCGAGGTGTTGGTGGTGCCGGAGCGCGCCGTGGAGCAGGCCATCGCCCTGCTGGCCGAGGGCGCCAAGGTGGTCGCGGAAGGCGCAGGCGCCGCCGGCCTCGCCGCCATCCTATCCTTCCCCGAGCGCTTCGCCGGCAAGCGGGTCGGCACGCCGATCTGCGGCGGCAATATCGATCCGCGCATCCTGTCCAACGTGCTGCTGCGCAACCTGCTCCGCGACGGGCGTCTCCTGCGCTTGCACCTGGACATTCCGGACCGCCCGGGCGTGCTGGCCGACATCGCCACTCGCGTGGCCGAGGCGGGCGGCAACGTGATCGAGGTCAGCCACCAGCGCCTCTTTGCCGCCCCCTCCGTCCAAACGGCCGAGTTGGAGCTGATGATCGAGGTGCGCGACCGTATCCAGGCCGATGCCATCGTCGCGGCGCTGGAAGCTGGCGATTACGTGGTGCGCCGGTCGCCCTGAATTCGCTGGAGTAAGCCACTTCTCCGGCGAAGACGCGTCAAGGCCGAGGAGACCGTGACTGTCTTCAGGAGCGGGGACGCCGCCTGCGTTCACGTCGAGACGCTAGCGGGCTGACGGTTGACCCAGCCCGTATCGCAGCGAATAGCACCCTCAGCCACGCCCTTGGCGGTCCGCTTCTCGCGTCGCGAAACCTGACGGGTTACTGCAATAGGTTAAACTTTTTCCACGCATCCGTTCAGCCAAGCAACGGTCAAGCAATAGTATTGCCTCCTTAGATACTCCTCTTGTGTGGAGAGAGGAGGTGACCATGACGGCGTTCTGGCGTCTCGCCGCAACAATGACACTCTCGTATCTGGCTGCCTTCTGCGGGCGGTTGGAGGCGGATGCAGCGCTGCTCCCGCCGGACATCACCAACACCAACCAGGCGATCGTCGTCCTTGAAGGCACCGGCCCGCACAAACTTATCTTCAACATCCGAAACCCCAGTACAGATACAGCTGCCACTTTCGCCGGCGTTCTCAGGTTCCAGGAGACCTTCATTGGCGGCGATCCAAACGACGTTCCACAGAACCTCCGGATCGGTGGGGGGACTTGCTTCGCCAACTTCCCGGGTGGGGCGGGGGTCAAGCTCCAGCCGGGCGGCGCCTGCACGCTTGAATTTCCTTTCACGACGCGCCTGCTGCCAGTCGAGAACATGGACGAGGGAACAGTGCGTCTCCAGTTCTTCACGGCCTTCCAAGAAAACGTGACGGCCACCACGACAGCCGGCTTCGGGTTCATCACGGTCCGGGATCCGGGGGCTGTGAACCTGCCCGAACCCGGCTCGGCGGCCCTGCTGATCGTCGGCCTGCTCGGCTTGGCTGCAGCGAGGCGGCGGCACATGCATTCAATATCGTTGCGTTCGCACTCTTAGCCGAGCGATCAGGATGCCGGCCCCATCGACCGCGCGTGGCGGCATGGAATGCGCTGCGCCGGGCCATGTCGGAATTTCCCGCACTTCACCCGACGTCGAGCGGCGTGCTGGTCCAGCGTCGCAATCGAATGGAGTTCGGAGGCGTGGATGGCCCAGCGGGCACCACAGCATCTTCAAGCCGAGTGAAATCGCTGGGCGGCTTGGAAGACGCGTGAAGACGACAAAACAGACCCGCCTACCGCGTCGGGATGCGGTGAAACGGGCCTAGGACTGCGCGACGGGAACCCCGGCCTCGCTCTTGCCGATGCGGATGGTCTGCAGCGTCTGCACCCGCAGCACGTGGGGTGATCCGGTCAGGCGGGAGGTCAGTTCGTTCTCGTGCGGCGTGTCCCGCGCGACGAGGCGCAGCAGGAAGTCGCCGCCACCGCGGATCATGTGACACTCGCGCACCTCTGGCCAGGAAGTCGCCTCCGCCTCGAAGGCATCCAGTACCGCCTGCTTCTGCGACTCCAGCCCCACGATGGCGAAGAAGGTGACATCGAAGCCCAGCGCCGCCGGTTCGATATCGGCATGGTAGCCGCGCAGCACGCCCGTCTCCTCCAGGCGGCGGACGCGGCGGAGGCAGGGCGGCGCGGACAGACCTACGCGCTGCGCGAGGTCGACATTGGTGATCCGCCCATCCGCCTGCAGTTCGGCCAGAATCCGCAGGTCGATGGCGTCCAAATCAGCCCGGATTCGGGCTGTCGTTTCCTTGCTGGTACCGGGCATGGCGCGCAATATCATTGCGGATGCAGAGAAAGGCAAGCTCCGGGCTTGTCCCACATGGCTCGATGGGCAGATATGCACGCAACGCACACGACGCCCCGGATTCAACCGTGCCCACACATACGACCCGCCTGCTGATCATCGGTGCAGGCCCCGCCGGCTACACGGCCGCCATCTACGCTGCTCGCGCCGGGCTCGCGCCCGTGCTGGTCGCGGGAATGCAGCCAGGTGGTCAGCTGACCATCACGACGGATGTCGAGAACTACCCCGGCTTCGCCGAAGCGGTGCAAGGCCCGTGGCTGATGGAGCAGATGCGCGCCCAGGCGGAGCATGTCGGCACGAAGCTGGTCTACGACCTCGTGACCCACGTGAACCTCTCCAGCCATCCCTTCGTGGCCGAATGCGATTCGGGGGACCGCTACGAAGCCGAGGCGGTCGTCATCGCCACCGGCGCCCAGGCGCGCTGGCTCGGCATCCCCGGAGAGAAGGAACTTTCGGGCTTCGGTGTCTCCGCCTGCGCCACCTGCGACGGCTTCTTCTTCCGCGGCAAGGACGTGGCAGTGATCGGCGGCGGCAACAGCGCGGTGGAGGAGGCGCTCTACCTCTCCAACCTCGCGCGGCACGTCACGCTGGTGCACCGACGCGACTCGCTGCGGGCTGAGAAGATCCTGCAGCAGCGCCTCTTCGCCAAGGAGAACGTCACCATCCTGTGGAACCAGGCGACGGAGGCAATGCTCGGCACCGATGCGTCCCGCCCCATCGCCCGCGCCCTCCTGCTGCGCGATGCGCGAAGCGGCGAGAAGCGGGAACTGCCGGTGGACGGTGTATTCGTCGCGATCGGCCATGAGCCGGCGACCGCGCTGTTCCGTGGCCAGCTTGCGATGGATGAGGGCGGCTACCTGCTGGTGGAACCGGGCTCGACCCGCACGAGCATCCCGGGCGTCTTCGCGGCAGGCGACGTGGCCGACCGCATCTACCGCCAGGCGGTGACCGCTGCCGGAACGGGCTGCATGGCGGCGCTGGATGCCGAGAAGTGGCTGGCGCACCGCGCTGCCTCGGCGCCGTCGCCGGCCTCCTATGGAACGGAAACCAGCAAGGAGAGGGTCGCGTGATGCCGCTCGACTGGGACAAGCTGCGCGTCTTCCATGCCGTTGCGGAAGCCGGTTCCTTCACCCATGCAGGCGAGACGCTGGCCCTGTCGCAGAGCGCGGTGTCGCGGCAGATCCAGGCCCTGGAGGAGGCGCTGTCCGTGCCTCTCTTCCATCGCCATGCACGCGGCCTGATCTTGACCGAGGCGGGCGAGACGCTGAACCGCACGGTGCGCGAGGTCTTCGCCAAGCTCGCGATGACCGAGGCGCTGCTGACCGAAGGGCGGGAGCGCCCGGCCGGGCGGCTGAAGGTGACGACCACGACGGGCTTCGGATCCACTTGGCTGGCGCCGCGCCTTCACCGCTTCCTGGAGGCCTATCCGGACATCAACGTGTCCGTGATCCTGGATGATGCCGACCTTGATCTGGCGATGCGCGAAGCGGATGTCGCCATCCGCCTGCACCCGCCCCGCCAGCCAGACCTGATCCAGCGCCATGTCGCCACCTTCGGCTGGCGTATCGTCGGCGCGCCCGAATACCTGAAGCGCCACGGTATCCCGCAGCGGCCGGAGGAGCTGGACGCGCACCGCCTGATCGTCTGGGGCGACTACCGCCCGCCGATCGAGGAGATCAACTGGCTGGCCGAGATTGGCCGCAAGCCCGGCCAGGGCCGTCGCGGCACGGTGGAGTGCAACAGCCTGATCGGAATGCTGCGCGCCGTGCAGTCGGGCCTCGGCCTCGCCGCCATGCCCGACTACATGGGGCCGGAGCTCGAAGGGCTATTGACCGTGCTGCCGGAACTCAAGGCGCCGAAGATCAACGCCTATTTCGTGTATCCGGAGGAGATGCGCGCCTCGAAGCGGGTCTCGGTCTTCCGGGATTTCCTCGTTTCCGAGTTGACGAATCCGGGCGGCGGCTGAGCCCGTCCAGCCACTTTCCACATCCTGGAAATCGCCCCGCGCCGTGTGCATGACTGAAGCGATGTTTTGCTGATTCCGCATATCGGTGGGTGAGGTATTCATCCTTCCAACGACGCGCGAGCGTCGTCGGGGCCTTCGGGTCCCACGTCTCCCAGACGTGAAGCCTCCCTGTATGACTTGGCCGCTACCCCAATGGGTTAGCGGCCTTCTTTTTGGCTGTCGGTCCGGGTGGAGATTACTGCTGAGCGACGGGATCACGTCACGTCTCGCATATAATGCGACGTGGTTCGTAACCACCGGGACCGGAATCGCTGGGCCATCGGGCGCACTCAAGCGCGGTTCGGAAGATGTGCGGTATCGGCTTCGCCAACGCGAAAGGTCCCGGCGCGCTCTCGCGAGCGGCCGGGAAGTTTGCACATTGGGAGGAAACGCCATGACCGAACGAGGCCATTGCATCCGGCGCTAGTGCGGCGCCGCCGCATCGCCCGCTGGGGTCTCGCAACCCGGGGCGGTGCCTTCTTTTCGCGCGTCCATGGCCACCGCGCCATTCGTATGACCACGGATGGGTTCTTCACTGATCGACCCGCGAGCAGGAGGAACAGGAAGAGTCTGGCCTGCTCTACTTGCTGTTCCCCAGCACTCGAGCCACGGCGTTCAGGATCTGAGCGGCGGTGTATGGCTTCCGAAGAATCGCAGCGACGCTGTTCACTCGCATCTGCACGGCGGCCTCGGGCAGGGAACTCACGATGATGACGGGCGTCCCTCGAAGCTTTGGGTCGGCTTCCATGGCTGCGACCAGCTCCGCGCCGCCCATGATCGGCATCATCATGTCGCTCAGGACCAGGTCCGGCTTGGGAGTCTCGGCCAAGCGGTCGAGCCCCTGTCGCCCATTGGCCGCCGTGACCACCTGGTAGCCGGCATCAGCCAGTTCGGCTTCGAGGGCCATAGCGATCAGCGGCTCATCGTCAACGACGAGGATGGTGGTCATTTCTCCTCCGGCCCGGAGGATGACCGGCCATATGCAGGGCGATCCCGTGCGAAGCCGCTCAGAAGCTCCTCCGCACCTTCAAACGCACCAAGGAGCGAAATGCCGCGGCCGCTTTCGATCACGAACTCCCGAAGTGCCGGGTCGAAGCCGCTGCCACGGAGCTTCACCACGGAAAGGAGCCGCCGCGATCGCGCGTGACGTTCCACGAAGCGCAGCGCAATCAGACCCTCCGCTAGGGAGGAGATTCCCGGCAAGGGCAGCTCGATGCCGGGGCCAACCACGTCGCGGGTTTCCAGCGTGTACATGGTGGTGACCCCGCGAACCCGCAACTCGTGCGCGAGTGCGGAAAAGAACCGACTGAGGCGCTCGCGCTCGACGGAGCTTTCCATGAAGCCACCGAGCCCGTCGAGGAACAGCCGCTTGACGCCGCGCCGCTCCACCGCATCGAGCAGTCGGTGCGCCAGCGCGTCCTGGATGTACTCGCCTTGGGGTTGCCAGAGGATCTCGACCTCACCCCGACCGACGGCCCCTGCGAGATCGAGGCCGAGGGTCGCGGCCTGTTGCAGCAAGCGTGGCGGCGTCTCGTAGAAGCCGAACAAAAGCCCCGGCTCCGAGGGACCTGCCCCACACAGGTAGTGCAGGCCGAGCGTCGTCTTGCCGATGCCCGACGGGCCGAGGAGACCGGTGACCGTCGCCTCTATCAGACCACCATCCAGCATCGCATCCAAATCGCTTGCGCCGGTCCTCACCCGTCCGGATTTCGCTTCATCCGGGCGCGTGGGGAAGCGAAAGGCAGCCTCGACCCTTGGATAGACCACCATGCCCTGCTCGGTGATGCGGAAGGGGTGGCGACCATGCAGATAATCGCTGCCGCGAAGCTTGTTGACGAACAGCCCGCGTTCCGTGCGCGAACCGTAGCGAAGCTCCGTCAGCTCGATGATGCCATCCACCATCGTATGCTCCGGTGGAACTGTCTGACCCTTCGCGGTGGTGAGCAGGAACACCGTGCAGCCGTGCATTCCGGCCTGGGTCTGCAGCTCCTGGATGAAGGCCTTGAACTCGTTGTCCGATTTCGCCTGGGCCTCGGCCGCCACGAGCCCGTCCAGCATCAGCACGCTCGCCTTGCTTGCGGCGACCTCGCGTCGCAGCAGCGTCACCAGACCTGATAATCCTTCGTCCTGAAGCGTGCCGAAGCCGCTGATATAGGTGATCTGGTCCGGCAGTCGCGCCGCGTCAAAGAAGCGCAGGGTGCTGAGATGCAGCAGCATGCGCGCGTGGCTCTCGGAGAGCAGCGTGACATAGAGGGCCCGGCCACCAGTGGCGACGTGGTGGTAGCAGATCTGGTTGCCGAGCGTGGTCTTGCCCGCCCCAGGCGTGCCTTGGAGGATATGGATCCCACCCCGAGGGAAACCTCCGTCCAACACTGTATCCAGACCCGGGACGCCGCTCGGGATCCGTTCGATCCGCTGCAGATCATTCATGACTTGCTCGCCCCTGCTTGCCGTGGGCCGCCGAGCGGCAGCGTGACGGTGAATGTCGTTCCGGCACCGGGCGCACCTTCGACGGAAATGCCACCGCCCATTGCTACCACGAGCTGGTTCGCCAGCCACAAGCCGATGCCGAATCCGCCCTGCTCGCCGCGAGTCACGGCGCGCTCAAAGCGCTGGAAAATGCGAACACGGTCCTGTTCCGAGATGCCGATGCCCTGGTCACGGACCGTCAGCCGAGCGGTGCTGCCGTCGGACGTCAAGGTGACGGCCACAGGCTTGCCTGCGCCGAACTTGATGGCGTTCGACAGCAGGTTCTCGGCCACCTGCTCCAGCGCGAGCCGGTCCCACCGGCCCACAACGTGCTCCTGCAATTCCGCCTCGATGTGACAGCGCGCCATCTGTGCCGCCGTGCTTGCGCTGTCCACGACGTCGCGGACCACCTCGGTGAGGGCGACATCGGCCAGTTCGAGCCGCACATTCCCCGCTGCGATCCGCGAGACGTCCAGGAGCACGGTCGAGCGCCGCACGAACTCCCGTACGGCGTGCTCCAGAAGTTCGAGGCGGGGTGCGAGCAATTCCGGGCGGCACCGAACCGGGTCCCGCGCCGCCATGAGCAAGCCGCTGACCTGCATCAGGATCGGGGTCATCGGGTTGCGCAGCTCGTGAGCGGCGACGGCGACGAACTCGTCGCGCGCCCGCACCGCCTCGCGCAGCTCCTCGATCAGGCGGTCCTTATCGGGTTCGCAAGGAACCCCATCCGGGCTGCCGCTCCTATCCGCCATTTGGTTCCCCAACCGAGTGTTGAGCAGCCAAAATCCCTACGGGCCGCCGCCGGACTGAACCGACACTGCCGCTGCACAGGAACCGAGGCAAGCCGGCAGCGGCGTATCTGACTCCATCCGGCGCAGAGAGTGCCGTCCGCGCACACGAATCCGCGAACTCAAAACCAAATCATCTAGAAAGCCGCACAACTCCTCAAGGCAATCAGGGCCTCATCCTCGACCTGCAGCGCCCCGCCCATAATCGATGTCGGCTCTCGTTCCAACCGCAAGCGCTAATGGATGTTTTTGGTTTCGGTCCGAATTCCAGATCTTTGCGCAAAGAGGAGGAGAGTCTCGGATGGCTGTCGCATCGAGCCCGATGGTCCAGCTCTTCATGCTGACAGCCACCACCAGGGCGCTTCCCAACTGGATCCGCTACACCGCCGCCACGGCTCTCGTCGCCCTGGCCGCACTGATCCGGCTCGCGCTCTTCGGTCCAGAGCCAGGTCGGCCCTACTTCACCTTCTATCCGGCCATCGTCATCACGGCGGTCGTGTTCGACCGGGGCAGCGGCTTCTATGCGATCGCTCTCAGCGCCCTGGTGGCGGTCTGGGCTTTTGTGGAGCCAGCCGGATCCTTTGCTTTTCGTCTCAGTGAGGCGGCGGCGCTGACCTACTTCATCCTGTCGGCGCTTCTGGTCATCTCCCTGCTGGAAGCGCTGCATGCAGCCCTCAAGGAGGTCGCAGAGCACCGCGAGCAAGCCGAACAGGATGCCTGGGCCCTCGCCAAGGCTGCCTCGGACCGCGAGACGCTGCTGCAGGAGATGGTCCACCGCTCACGCAATGACAGCCAGCGCCTCCTGGCGACGATCCAGCTTCGGGCGGCGGCTCCGGCCACTTCCTCCAGCGCCGCGGAGGCGCTCGGGCAGGTCGCTGAGCAGGTGGCGGCCTTGGCCCGGGTCAATCAGCATCTCGAGATCTACTGGCGATCCGATGCCGTGGTGGAGATGAACGAGTTCCTGCATGGGCTCGTGGCCGACTTGCGCAGCGGCATCGCGGCAGTGCGTCCCGTTGCCCTGCATGTCAATGCCGAGCCCCTTTCCCTGCATATCGAGCGAGCCGTCCCGGTCGGGCTGATCGTCAACGAGTTGGTCGTCAACGCCCTCAAATACGCCTTCCCGGGCGATCGGGAGGGAGGCGTCTGGGTGTGCCTTCGCCAGGAGGGCGACGACATGGTGCTGACGGTGGAGGACGATGGGATAGGTTGCGACCCGGCCGCTTCGCCCCAGGGCACCGGGCTTGGCTCACGGGTGGTGAGGACCTTGGCCGCCCAGCTCGGCGGACGGGTGGTGCAGGGCCCGGGCCGCAGCGGCGATGATGGCACGCCCGGCACCGGATGGACCGTCCGCTTTCCCGTCACCGGGCCCTGACGGCGAGCAAGCCGGAAGCGCCGGCAGCCGGCGGTGAGACCTGCCGCTTCAGTCTGCCGAGACGCCCGCGGCGCGGACGACCGGCGCCCACATGGCGTCCTGGCTGCGGATCGTCTCGGCCAGTTCGGCGCGGGTGGAGCCCACCGCCTCCGCCCCAAGCTCCCGCAGCCGCGCCACGACGCGCGGTTCACGCGCCATCTCGCGCATCACCTGCTCAAGCCGCGCCAGGATGGGCTCGGGAGTCCCGCGCGGCGCCATCAGCGCCAGCCAGGTTTCGGCCGCGAAGCCAGGGATCGTCTCGGCCACGGTGGGCACGTCGGGCGCGAAGGACAGGCGCTGCGGCGAGGCGATGGCCAGGGCGCGTGCGCGGCCGTCACGCGTCGGCGGAAGCCCGGTCACCACCGTGTCGGTGTAGGTGGTGATGGTGCCGTTCAGCAGGTCCGGCAGGGCCGGACCGGTGCCGCGGTAATGGACGATGGTGCAGTCCCGCTCCAGCGCGCGCATCAGCAGCGCGGTCGCAAGGTGCTGCGTGGTCCCTGCCCCCGGCGTGCCGCAGGGTACGGGTCCGCGCGCCAGCGCCGCCCGCAGCCCGGCCATGTCGGTGATGCCGGAATTGGGTGCGCTCATGAAGATCACCGGAATGGCGGCGAAGCGGCTGACAGGCGCAAGGTCGTTCAGCGGGTCGAAGGGCATGGTGCGGTAGAGGTGCCGGTTGATCACCAGCGGGCCTGCCGGCACCGCGCCCAGCGTGTTGCCATCTGGCGCAGCTTTGGCCACGGCGTCGGTGGCGATGTTGCCGCCCGCGCCGGTCCGGTTCTCCACCACCACGACGCGGCCCAAGCGGCTGCCCAGCTCCTCCCCCATGACGCGAGTCAGGAGGTCGATGCCGCCGCCCGGCGGGAAGCCGACGATGAGGCGCATGGGCGGCTGGGTCTGCTGCGCCAGCGCGGTGCCGGACAGCAGCAGAGCGGCAGCGAAGGCAAGAAGGGGTCGGCGCATGATGGATTTCCCGGTGACGTTCCCAAGGCGATCATGCCGCAGCGGGACGGATCGCCCTAGCCCTTGCTGCCGACCCCGCGCATGAAGGAGTCGCGGATGCGCGACGGGTCGCGCTCGGGCTGGGCGACGGCGGGCTGGCTGTCCACGCGCACGCCGATGAAGAACGGCCCTTCGCCTGCCAGCGAAGCGTCCACCAGCGATTCGAACTCCGCTTCATCCGCGGCCCAGTGGCTCTGCGACAGGCCGCTGGCCCGCGCGATGGCGACGAAGTCGGTGCGCGCGGTTGCGGCCGGCGTCGGCTGCGACCCGGTGATCTGGTAGACGCCATTGTCCCACAGAATGACGCAAAGGTTGCGCGGCGCCCGCGTGGCGATGGTGGACAGGCAGCCAAGCTGCATCAGCAGCGACCCGTCGCCTTCCAGCGCAAAGACGCGCCGCTGCGGCTGCGCCAAGGCAAAGCCCAGCGCGATGGGCGCGGCGAGGCCCATGGAGCCCAGCATGTAGAAGTTCTGTGGCCGGTGGCCCGAGGCCCAGAGGTCGAAATTGCTGTTGCCGATGCCGCCGATCACGGCCTCGTCCTTCAGCTTCGCGACGAGGCGCTTCGTCAGGTCGAAGCGGTTCATCACCTTGGCGTTGTGCAGGGCTTCCATGGTCATCACGCCTTCACGGTCTTGCCGCCAGTCAGCAGCGGCGAAAGGATCAGGCAGGCCGGGGCCTGGGTCGCGAAGGCCTGGCGCAAGGTGCGCTCCACCATGAACTCCGCCTCGTCCAGGCGCGTGACGGTATGGTGCTCCATCGCCAGCGCATCGAGCACGGGCCGCATGGTCCGGCACACCAGCGCTTGGCCCAGGTTGAACTCGCCCAGCGTCCCGCGCTCCGACACCATCAAGACGGCCGGGATCTGCGCCGCGCAGGGCAGCGAGGCGATGACATTGGCCAGGGTAGCGAAGCCGCTGGTCTGCATCAGCAGGATGCCGCGCATCCCGCCCATCCAGGCGCCGCAGACGATGCCCACCCCCTCCTCCTCCCGCGCGACGGGGAAGGCGGTGAAGTAGGGGTCCGCCTCGATGGCGCCGATCAGGGGGCGCAGCACGTTGTCGGGCACATAGGTGACGAGGCTGACCTCGTTCCGCCGCAACACCTCCGTGATGACCTCGTGCCAAGCCGTGGCTGCTTCCGCCATCCGTCTTCCCCCTTGATTCGCAGCGCCGATGATAGGTCCGTGAGCGCGCTCGGAAACCCCTGGCCCCCGCTTCCCCCGCTCCGCTAGCCTCGCGACAACGAAACGGGAGCGCAACGCCATGCCACCTTCCCTCTCCGGACGCCGCGCCGCCCTGGCGCTTGGCCTCGGCCTTGCCGCCCTCCCCTGGGCGGCCAAGGCGCAATCCTACCCAACCCCGCAGGAGGGAAGCTGGATCGCTCGCGACTTCCGCTTCCACACCGGCGAGGTGATGCCGGAGCTTCGTCTGCACTACACGACGATCGGCGACCCGCGCGGGGCGCCGGTGCTCGTGCTGCACGGCACGGCGGGATCGGCGCGATCCTTACTCACCCCGGCCTTCGCCGGGCAGCTTTTCGGGCAGGGCCAGCCGCTGGATGCCGCGCGCCACTTCATCATCCTACCGGATGCGCTGGGCGCGGGCCGCTCCTCCAAGCCCTCGGACGGGCTGCGCGCCCGCTTCCCGCGCTACAACTACGCCGACATGGTCTCGGCCCAGCACCGCCTGGTGACGGAAGGGTTGGGGATCGAGCGGCTGCGTCTGGTGCTCGGCAATTCGATGGGCGGGATGCATGCCTGGATGTGGGGCGTCACCTATCCCGACATGATGGAGGCAATCGTGCCGATGGCGTCGCAGCCCACCGCCATGTCGGGGCGGAACTGGATGATGCGGCGCCTGCTGGTGGAATCCATCCGGCAGGACCCGGCCTATCAGGACGGCAACTACACCACGCAGCCTCCCTCGCTGCGCCTCGCCAACGTGTTGTACGCGACGGGCACCAATGGCGGCACGCTGAACCTCCAGCGGCAGGCCGCGACGCGCGAGGCAGCGGACCGTCTGGTGGAGGCCCGCCTCGCGGCGCGGGTGACGGCCGACGCCAACGACTTCGTCTACCAGTGGGATTCCTCGCGCGACTACGATCCCGAGCCGCTGCTCGATCGCATCCGGGCGCGCGTACTGGCGATCAACGCCGCGGATGACGAGCGCAACCCGCCGGAAACCGGTCTGATGGAGGCAGCCATGCGGCGCGTGCCGCGCGGGCGCCTCCTCCTCATCCCCGCGAGCGCCGAAAGCCTGGGCCACGGCACCACGGGTCAGGCGCGATTCTGGGCGGAGGATCTGCGCGCATTCCTGGCGGAACGCGAGTAGTCACTCTTAGATCGGAACGGCCTGGAACGCTTCGAGGTAGGAGGCGCAGAACTGGGCGGCGGTGCCCTGGAACACCGCCTCGCGCAGCGAGTCATGGCGGCGCTGGCGCTCCTCCAGCGGCATCTCCAGCGCCGCGTGCATGGCGTCGGCGATCTCGTCCGAGTCGTAGGGGTTCACGATCAGCGCGTCGCGCAGCTGCTCCGCCGCGCCGGCGAAGCGTGACAGAACCAGGACGCCCGGATCTTCGGAGTCCTGCGCCGCGACGAACTCCTTGGCGACGAGGTTCATGCCGTCCTGCAAGGGCGTCACCAGCCCGATCCGCGCCATGCGGAACAGCCCCGCAAGCCGCGGGCGCTGCACCATCTGCGTCATGTAGCGCAGCGGCACCCAGTCGAAATGCGAGAAGCGGCCATTGAGGTCGCCGGTCATGCGATCCAGCTCGCGCCGGAGCGACTGGTATTCCGCCACGTCCTCGCGCGAGCGCGCGGCGATCTGGAGGAAGCTCGCCTTGCGGTGATGCTGCGGAAAGCGCGCGAGCAGGCGCCCGAACCCTTCCAGCCGGTTCGGCAAACCCTTCGAGTAGTCGAGCCGGTCGGCGCTGACGATCAGGGCGCGGCTCTGCAGGCTTTCGCGGACGCGCGCGATGTAGCCCGTTTCCATGGCGCGCACGGCACTGCGGGCGAAGGCGGCCGGGTCGATGCCGATGGGAAAGGCGCCCACCGAGGTCACCCGCCCGTCGAGGCGCACCGTATCCTCCGTCACCTGCGCGCCGGCCAAGTCCTTGGCGCTCGCCAGGAAGTCCTGCGCGAAGCGGCGGGTGTGGAAGCCGGCCAAATCATAGGCACACAGCATCCGCACCAGCTCGGCGGCAGGCGGCAGGACCTGCAGAACGGCGGGCGGCACGAAGGGGATGTGCAGGAAGAAGCCCAGCCGCCCCGTGTAGCCCAGGCGCCGCAGCTCCTCGGCGAGCGGGATCAGGTGGTAGTCATGCACCCAGACCAGGTCGTCCGGGCGAAGCAGCGGCAGCAGCGCCTCGGCGAAGGAACGGTTCACCGAGCGGTAACCTGCGTAGTCGTCGCGGCTGTAGCGCATCAGCCCGGTGCGGAAATGGAAGAGCGGCCAGAGCGTCGCGTTGGAAAAGCCGACATAGAAATGCTGGTAGTCGGAGGCCGAGAGGTCGAGCGTGGCGTAGCTGACGCCACGTGCCTCGCCGATCTTCGGCGTGCTGGAGGTTTCGTGCGCGGTCTGCCCACTCCAGCCGAACCACAGCGTTCCCGGCGACGCGACGGATTGCAGCGCCACGGCCAACCCGCCTGCCTGCGCGCGCCGGCCCAGCACCGGCACACGATTGGAAACGATGACTAGCCGCGCCACAGACCCTCCTCCCAGGAACGGGACAGCCGCATGGCCGACAGTATCAGCCCAACCTGCGAATAGGTCTGCGGGAAATTGCCCCAAAGCAGGCCGGTCCGGGGGTCCACATCCTCCGCCAGCAACCCGACATGGTTGCGCCACGACAGCGCCGTTTCGAACACGGCCCGCGCTTCCTCGCGTCGGCCAACACGTGCGAGGGCATCAATATACCAGAATGAACAAACAATGAAGGCTGTTTCAGGAAGCCCGAAATCATCGGCCTCGTCGTAGCGCTTCACGAAGCCGTCGCGCACGAGGCGCCGCTCCGTGATGTCCAACGTGCGCAGGAAGAGCGGATCGTTGGCGCGTAGCAGGCCGATCTCCGGCAGCAGCAGGGAGGAGGCGTCCACGCTGCGCCCGCCCAGCGCGCTCGCGACCCAGCCTTCCTCGGGCACCACCGCCTCGCGCAGCAGCCGTTCGCGGATGCCGGCGGCCTGGACCTCCCAGCCCTTCGCATCCTCCGAGAGCCCAACGCGGCGGGCGATGCCGGCAAGCCGGTCCACCGCGGCCCAGCACATGGCGGTGGAATAGGTATGGACCGATTCCCGCTCCCGGTACTCCCACAGCCCGGCATCCGGCTCGAAGGCGGAACGGGCGGCGTCGCGCCCGATCACGGCAAGCTGGCGATAGAGATCGGCACCGCCCCGGCGTGGCAGACGTGTGTCGAAGAACATCTGTGACGCCGTGAGGATGATCGAGCCATAGCCGTCATTCTGCCGCTGCGACACGGCGGCGTTGCCCACCCGCACGGGCCCGTTGCCCAGGAAGCCAGGCAGCGCCTCCGCGATCCGTTCCTCCGTGCCCAACCCCGGCGCGATGGCGAAGAGCGGCGGCACCGGGCCTTCCAGGTCCTGCAACACGCTGTCGAGCACGAAGCGGACGAAGCCCTCCATGGTCAGCGTCGCGTTGAGCCGGTTCAGCGCGGAGACGGTGAAGAAGGCGTCGCGCAGCCAGCAGAAGCGGTAGTCCCAGTTGCGGGCGGAACCCGGCGCCTCCGGCACGGAGGTGGTGAGCGCCGCGACGATCGCCCCCGTATCCTCGAAGGAGCAGAGCTTGAGGGTGATGGCGGCGCGGATTACCGCTTCCTGCCAGTCGAAGGGCACGTTCAGCCCCCGCACCCAGTCGGCCCAATAAGCGATGGTTTCCGAAAGGCAGGTGCGCGCGTGCTGCTCCGCGCTTTCCGGCAGCGTCTCGTCGGGGCCGATGACGAGGTTCACTGGACGGTCCAACCCGAACTCCGTCTCGTAGAGGATATGGGAGAGCGGCGCATCCGTGGTCAGGCGCAGCACCTGATCGATCCCGACGTAGCGGATGTGGTTGCTGCCGTTGCTGACGACCGGGATGCGCTGGCCATACTCGAAGGTCGGCCGCAACCGGATGCGGATGCGCGGTCGCCCGGCGATCGGCTCGATGCGCCGCAGCAGCGAGGGCGGGCGGTAGATGCGTCCGTAGCGCCGGAAGCGTGGTGCAAGGTCGAGGATGCGCAGGCTTGCCCCCGCATCGTCGGTCAGCACCGTTTCCAGCACGGCCGAGTTCGGAAGATAGGCTTGGCGGCTGGCTGCCTGTCCGCGCAGCGTCACGTCGAAGAAGCCGCGCTCCGGATCCTCGCCGCCCAGCAGCGCGTTCAGCACGGGCTCCGCGTCGAAGCGGGGATAGCAGAACCAGAGATGCCTCCCGGTAGGGGAGACGAGCGAGGACACAGCGCAGTTGCCGATCACCGCGAGGTCGAGCGGCCTCGTCATGCCGAGGCCCCTCGCGCCAGCCATGCCCTCACCTCGGCTGAGCCCCCACGGAAGTCCCGCCCGACATGCAGCCCGAAGCCGCCATGGCGCCGCGCCGCCTCCATTCCATCCTCGTCCGTCACGTCATCTCCCACGAAAACCGGGCGCCGCCCCTCGAAGGGCGCGTGGCGCATCAACACCTCCACCGGGAGCGCCTTGTTGGCGCCGGCGGGGCGAAGCTCGAAGGCCATGTGCGCCGGCAGCAGCGCGAAGTCTTCGCAATCGGCGGCGCAGCTTTCCATCAGGACGCGAACCTCCGCCTCCCGCTCCGGCGCGAGGCGGAAATGCATGGCGACGCCATGCGCCTTGGGTTCCACAAGGACACCCGGCCAGCCCGACGCCGCCTCGCGCAGCCGGACGAGCCATTCCCCGGGCAGATGTCGCGCCGCCTCGGAAGGTGTCGGGGCGCCGCCAGGCAGGCGGATCTCGGAGCCATGGCCGAAGCCGCCCGGCATGGCGAGGGGCGCCAGGAAACGGTCCACGTCGCCCACTGGCCGGCCGGAAATGATGGCCACCGCCCCGTTCAGCCGCGCCGCAACGCCGCGCAGGCTGTCCACGAGGCCCGGCGGCACGATCACCGCGTCCGGGCGCGGCGCGATATCCAGCAACGTCCCGTCCAAGTCGAGGAACAGCGCCCAGTCAGGCGCGATCTCCGGTAAAATGGATGCCATGTGAACTACCTATCGCGGGAAAAGAGTGTCGTCACGCGTGCCTCAGCCCTCGCTCGACAGCGGCCTTGCCACGAGTTCCAGGGGTTGCCGTTCCGCGGCGAAGCAAAGGCGCCAGGCCGTCGCGGCGGCGGCGAGCATCAGCGCGGCGCCGAACAGGTAACCGATCATGATGTTCACCCGCTCGCCCGATTGAATCAGCACGCCGAACACCGCCGGCCCGGCAATGCCGCCAATGGCGGTGCCCAGGGCGTAGAACAGGCTGATCCCCATGGCCCGCATCTCCAGGGGAAAGCTTTCCCCCACCGTCAGGTAGGCGGCGGAGGCCGCAGCGGAGGCGAAGAAGAAGATCACCGTCCAGGCGGCGGTCTGCGACGCGGCGCCCAGCCAGCCCAGCGCGAAGGCCACGGCGGTAAAGGCCATCAGCAGCCCGGCCGTCCCATAGGTGGAGGTGATCATGCGGCGCCGCCCGACGGAGTCGAAAAGCGGTCCGAGAAGCAGCGGGCCAAGCAGGTTCCCCACCGCGAAGGGCAGCATGTACCAGCCCACATTTTCCGTCGCGACGCCGTTGTAGCGGGTGAGGACGAGGGCATAGGTGAAGAACAGCCCATTGTAGCAGAAGGCTTGGCTGGCCATGAGCGTCAGCGCCAGCACGGTGCGCGACCGGTAGTCGTGGATCATCGTCCGCCACACGTCGCCGAAGCTGATCCGGATGCCACGCCGCAGCCGCACCGACCCATGGGTCGGCGGGGGCAGCTGCCCATGCTCCTTTTCCGCTTCCGCCTCCAGCCGCGACACGATGCGCTCCGCCTCGTCCTCGCGCCCATGCGTCATCAGCCAGCGCGGGCTTTCGGGGATGTGGCGGCGCAGCCACAGCACGATGAGCGATATCCCGCCGCCGATGATGAAGGCGAGGCGCCAGCCCAGATCCGGGTCCACCACCTGCGGGTTCAGCAGGAAGAGCGACGCGATGGAGCCCATCGCCGCGCCGCCCCAGAAGGTGCCGTTGATCGCCAGGTCGGTGGTGCCGCGACGCCGCGCCGGGATCAACTCCTGGATCGCGGAGTTGATGGCAGCATACTCGCCGCCGATCGCGGCGCCGGTCATCGCCCGGAAGAAGGCGAAGGACCAGAAATCCCAGGACAGGCCGGTGCCGATGGTGGAGGCGAGGTAGATCAGCAGCGTCACGGTGAAGAGGCGCTTGCGCCCCAGCCGGTCGGCCAGCCAGCCGAAGATCAGCGCCCCGCTGACCGCCCCGGCGAGATAGGCGGAGGCGGTGAGCCCCACCTGAGCCTCGGTCAGCCCCAACGTCGGGCTGTCGCGGATCGCCGGCGCCAGGGAGCCGACCAGCGTCACCTCCAGACCGTCCAGGATCCAGGTCACGCCCAGCGCGATGCAGATGAGCCAGTGGAAGCGCCCCCAGGGAAGGCGGTCGAGGCGCGCAGGTACGTCGGTCTCGAAGCTCTCCGTTCGGGTCGCGGACATGGAGACTCCCGGGCTGGTCCAGTGGTTTCGGAGGCAGGAAGCCCCCAGGCAGCCCCCGCGTTGCGTTGCCGACCGGCTTCCCGCGCAGGGGAAGCCCGCCCTGCCGGAGGATCCGCGTGACACGACCTAGCCCGTCATCCCCCGTTCTCGCCCTCGACGTGGGGGGCACCAACCTCAAGCTCGCCCTGGTTTCCGCGGAAGGGGAGGTCCTGGCCCGCGATGCCTTGCCCTATGCCGGCCAGTCCGGCCTCGCGACGATGCTGGAGGGGCTGGCGGAGATGGCGCGGCGCGTCGAGACAGAGGGCGGCGCCCGCGCCGTGGCGCTCGGCGTCGCGACGCCCGGCTATGCGCGCCCTTCGGACGGGGTGCTGATCAGCGGCACGCACAACGTCCCGCTCCTGGCGGATGTGCCCCTGGCACGCCTGCTGGAGGAACGCCTGCACCTGCCCGCGGTCATGCTGAATGACGGCACTGCGGCGGCGCTGGGCGAGGCGCGGCACGGCGCCGGGCGCGGGCTGGCGCGCTTCGCGGTGCTGGCGCTCGGCACCGGGGTGGGCGGCGGGATCGTCGTCGAAGGGAAGCCGGTCCTGGGCGAGGGTCGGGTGCCGCCGGAACTGGGCGCGATGGTGCTGGACGACGCCGCGCCGCCCTTCCGCACGCTGGAGGATTTCTGCTCCGCCGGCGGTTTCCGCCGGGCCTATGAGCGGAAGGGGGGCGCGCCCGAGACGCCGGTCGAGGAGATCTTCCATCGCGCCGCTGCGGGCGAGGACCGTGCAGAGGCGGCGATCTCCGCAGCCTGCCGCCGCCTTGCCCAGGCTTGCGGCATATTGGTGAACGCGCTGAACCTCCAGGCCTGCATCCTGTCGGGCGGCGTCGCGGCCTCGGGTGAGGCGCTGCGCGGCCGTGTCGAGGCGGCGCTGCCCGATTTCTGCTGGCCCTTCCTGCTGCCGCGTGCCTCGATCCGGCTGGCGGGGCGCCCGGCCGATGCCGGGCTGGTCGGAACCGCGGTGGCGGCGCGCGAGGGGCTGACGCGCTGACGGGCGGCGCCTACGGTGCCGGCAAGAATCGAAACGCCCGGAGGAATGATGCGCCCCACCCGCCGAACCCTGATGCTGGCCGCGCCAGCCCTGCTCGCCGCGCCCGGCGCGCGCGCCCAGGCGTGGCCGGACCGGCCGGTGCGGGTCATCGTCGCCTTCACGGCCGGCGGAACGACGGACATCATCGCGCGCCTCGTTGGCAACCAGTTGTCGCAGCTTTGGGGCCAGCCGGTGGTGGTGGAGAACCGGCCGGGCGCGGGCGGCAATATCGGCACCGAGGCCGTCGTCCGCTCGGCGCCTGATGGGTACACGCTGCTGGTCGGCTCCAACGGGCCCATGGCGGTGAACCACTCGCTGTACCGCAGCCTGCCCTATGATGCGCGGCGCGACCTTTCCGCCGTCACGCTGCTGGCCGAGGTGCAGAACCTCCTCGTCGTGCCGCAGGCCTCGCCGATCCGGGACGTGGCCGGTCTGGTGGCCCTGGCGCGGTCGCGGCGGAACGAACCGCTTTCCTACGGTTCCACTGGTGTCGGGACGGCCTCGCACCTTGCGGGCGCGCTGCTCTCGCGGATGCTGGAGGTCGAGCTGACGCACGTGCCGTATCGCGGCGCCGTGGCGGTGAACGACCTGCTCAGCCGGCGCCTCGATTTCATGTTCGCCACCGCCCCTTCGGTGAATGAGCAGGTGCGGTCGGGGCAATTGCGTGCACTGGCCGTCTCGGGCCGCCGCCGCTCGCGCTCCATGCCGGAGCTGCCGACCATGGAGGAATCCGGCTTTCCAGGCTTCGACGCCTCGTCCTGGTTCGGCATGGCGGCGCCTGCCCGCACCCCGCCCGAGATCGTCACCAAGATCGCCACGGACGCGATCGGCGTGCTGCGCCGCCCGGAGATCGAGCGGGCGCTGGTGGAGCAGGGCGCCGACCCGGTGGGCAATACCCCTGCCGAGTTCACCGCCTTCATCGCCTCGGAGATCGAGCGCTGGTCGGAGGTGGTCCGGGCCGCGGGCGCGACGGCGGACTAAGGCCCGTTAGCGCCTGAAGCCGAAGTGCAGGGAGGCGTTAGACCTGCTCTTGCGGAGGCAAGCCGACGATGGGCGACTTTAGGCCGGACAGCGAAAGGTGACGCCGTTGGCGATACCACCAGGGGCGGTGACACTGCTGTTTCGGGTAACCCCGTTGATCGGCCGAAGGACGTTGGCCGCAGTGACACAGAAGAGGCTTCCTTCGGTGCCGGGCAGGACCCCGCCGATCGCGGAGTTCAGCACGACGATTCGGGCGTGAGCCGCAACGGCGCCAAGGCCAATCGCGCCTACAAGGACGCCAGCGGCAAAAGCGGCGACGGGGGACATGCGCATGATCGTTTCTCTCTGGACGGAGAAGTCATGCGCCGTGCGCTCTGTCGGTGCAATGCGGTCCTGCCTATCGAGCCGATAGGCTGCGACATGCAGCGGGAGCGCCCGAAGGCAATGCCCTAGATCCAAGCCAAAGAGCGATGATGAATTCTGGCAGCTATCTCGGGCGCTGACGGGCCCTAGCTCCGGAGCAGCGCCAGCATCTCGGTCTCGTCCACCTGGCGGAAATCCTCATAGAAGTATCCGACGGCCTCGAAGGCGGTGGGTTCCTCGAGGAGGATCACCTCGTCGCACTCGGCGCGCAGTGTGGCCGCCACCTCGGATGGCGCCACGGGGGCGGCCACGATGCGCCACGCGGCGCCCATGCGCGCCAGCGCGGCCAACGCGACGCGGATCGTCGCCCCGGTGGCGATGCCGTCATCCACCAGGATCACCACGCGGCCCCTTACCGCGGGCGGCGGCATGTCGCCGAGCCAGAGCCGTCTTCTCCGCGCGATCTCCGCCATCTCATCCGCCCGCCGTTCCTCCACGAAGGAAGCGGGCACGCCGAAGGTGCGGATGATGGCGTCGTTGGCGACGAAATCCGGCGGGTCGCCTTCGACCACCGCGCCCAGGGCGAGTTCGGGCTGTCCCGGCGCGCCCACCTTCCGCGCGAGGAGCAAATCCAGCTTCGTCCCGAGCGCCTTGGCGATAGGTGCGGCCACCGGCACCCCGCCGCGCGGCAGGGCGAGGACCAGCGGCGCCGAGCCGCGCAGATGCTCCAGCCGGCTGGCGAGGAGGCGTCCGGCCTCCTCCCGGTTCCGGAAGGGCCGTGCCACGGGACAGGCCTCAGGCGGGGTGGGGCAGCGCCTCAGTCGCGCGCATTGTGCCCCTGCATGTTGCCCGCCTCGCGGAAGATGGCCTCGCCCATCTCCTCCGGCGTGGCGCGGTGGCGCGCGTCGTCCTGGCGATCGCCCTCCTGGCGCTTCGCCTCCTCCCCGCTATCGGCCGCCGTCTCGCGGCCGCTGGGCTGCGGCGCGTCCGTCCGCTTCTGGTCCTGCGCCATGGTTGCGCTCCCTCTCTGCTTCGAGCGGGTTCAACGCCCCCAGACGCCGGGTGTTGCCCCGAGGCGCCTCAACAGGAGCGCCTCAGTGGAAGACGCGCCCCGCATCGATCACCACGGTCTGGCCGGTCATGGTTCCGGTGCGGCACATGGTCACCACCATCTCGGCGCAATCGTCCTTGTCCGCCGCGCGCTTCAGCAGCGCCCCGGCCGAGGAGCGCTCGATCTGCTCCTGGCGGAGATTGGCGGTGGCGCGCGTTCCCTCCAGCAGCCCCGGCGCGACACAGTTCACCAGTACCTCCGGCGCCATCGCGACCGCCATGCAGCGCGTCAGGTGGATCAGCCCCGCCTTGGACACGGCATAGGCGATGGAGGAACCCGTCGGGCCAAGCCCAGCAACCGAGGCGATGTTCACCACCCTCCCCTGCCCTTGCGCCTTCATCACCGGGGCCACCGCCTTGGTCAGCAGCATCGGCCCGGTGAGATTCACTGTCATGATGCGGTCCCACACCTCCAGCGTCAGGGAATCCAGGTCAGGAAAGGGAATGGCGAGGTTGTAGGCAGCGTCGTTCACCAGGATGTCGATGCGGCCGAAGCGCTGCCGCACCGCGTCCACCAGCGCCTCGATCGCGGCAGGGTCCGCGAGGTCGCAGGCGAAGGCTTCCGCCTCCACCCCATGCTGGGACCGGAGGTCCTGGGCGACGCCTTCCGCTTGGTCGCGGCTGCGCGCATAGACCACGGCGATGTGCGCACCCTCGCGCGCCAGGGCGTGGACGATGCGCTGGCCCAGCCCGCCATTGCCGCCCGTCACCAGAGCGACGGCTCCCTTCAGTTCCATGGGTCCCTCCCGAGATTTCCGGCCAGAGTGGCGCGCGACGCGGGCGCCGTCACCCCTCCGGGATGCGTTCGCGGCACGAGTGGTGGAAGTAGGATGAGATGAGACGGATGCTGCTGGGCGGCGCGGTGGCGGTCGCCCTTCTGGCCTTCCTGGCGCGCGAACGCGCGGCGCAGGTCCCGGACGCGCTGTCCTGGGCGGAGGCGGTGTCCTTCCTGGCCCAGCACGAGTGCGCCGATCCGGCCCGGCTTCCGGTCGAACCCGGCTGCGCCGAGCCCCGCCCGGCCACCGAGGGCCGCCTCGCCTATCGCCGCATCGACTGGTCGGGCGTGCAGGCCAGCGATGCGGTGCTGGCCACCCGCGCCGGCAGGCCCGTCGTGGTGCAGAGCTTCGATTTCGGCGATGGCGAACGGCGCTTCGGCCGCTTCGACCAGGGGAAAGGCGATGGCGCCGACGCGGTGCGCCTCGATCGCGGCGGCGTCGGCATCTACGCCACGGAGGACGGCACGTCCGGCTTCCTGCACTGGGCCGGCCATCCCTGCCCGACCACTGCCGGCTGGCTGCTCTGGGACGGCACGCCCACGCGCGATTGGCGCGCCCGCACGGTGCGGCTCAACGGCGCGCCCGCTCGCGATGCCTGCCCGACCCAATGGAACCTCGCCTTCACGCGCTGGCGGATGGTGGAGGTGGCGCTGCCATGGCGCGACGATGCCGGCCGCTCCGGCACCCATGCCGCGGAGGCGATCGTCTCCGAGCATTTCGGTGGCGAGTCCGTCGAGCGGTCCGGCCACATGGAGCGCTTCGTCCATGCGCGCTGGCTCGGCAAGGTGCGCTGGGAGCGATGGGAGCATCGCGAGCGAACCTCCCTGTCCAACCTGACGGAAGCGGCGCGGGTACTGGCGGGAAGCGGGCGCTGCCCGGATGGCGGCGCGATGCTCGGCTCGCCGGGGCGCGACTGGGTGCTCGCCGATTGCCGGCTTTGGACGGACTATCGGCGCGGCCCGTCCCACTCCATGCCCTGGCCGCGCGATTAGCCTCAGCGGAAGTCCCGGCTGCGCCCCAGGCGCTTCGGCGCGCGTGTGCCCGGCTCGGGCCTTCGCACCTCATCCGCGTGGCCCAGAGTGCGCTCGGCCCAGCGGGTGCCGTCCTCCGACAGCCGGTCCAGCAGGGGGGAGATGTCGGTCAGACGCCGCACGATCAGATGGGTGATCGGCACCTCGGCGTGCTTCGTCTCCCGCTCCACCCGCCCTTCGGCTAGGAGGAGCCGCGCCCCGACCAGGGCTGCGCGGTCCCGCGCCGCCACCGCCTCGTAGACCACCAGATTTCCCACGCCGTGCTCATCCTCCACCGTCAGGAAGACCACGCCCTTCGCCGAGCCAGGGCGCTGGCGCATCAGCACCAGCCCAGGCAGGCGCAGCCAGCGTCCCGCAGGCAGATCGTTCAGCCGCTTCGTGTCGCCCCACCCTTCGGCATCGAGCAGCGGTCGCAGCAGCGCCAGCGGATGCCGGCCGAGCGTCAGCCCGGTAGCGCGGTAATCCTCGGCCACGGCCTCGCCCTCGGTGGGCGGCGGCAGGACGATGGCGGGCTCGGGCAAGGGGATATCCGCCAGCAGGGGCAGTTCCGGCATGACGGCCTTCGCGTCCCATGCCGCCTCGCGGCGCCCCGCGCCGAGGCTGCGGAAGGCATTGGCCGCTGCCAGCGCCGACATGGCCTTGCGGTCCAGCCGCGCCCTTCGCGCCACCTCCTCCACGCTCGCGAAGGGGGCGCCGTTGCCCGAATGCCGGGCGCGCGCCACGGCCTCGCCCGCCTCCTTCGCCAGCCCGGTCACCAGCCGCAGCCCCAGCCGCAGCGCGGCCGCGTCCTCGATCGCGCAATCCCAGCCG
This sequence comes from Sabulicella rubraurantiaca, assembly GCF_017355885.1. Lineage (GTDB taxonomy): Bacteria > Pseudomonadota > Alphaproteobacteria > Acetobacterales > Acetobacteraceae > Roseococcus > Roseococcus rubraurantiacus. Next base: position 52,528 of record NZ_JAFEUU010000005.1, on the reverse strand, counting down.
GAGCGGTTCACGTCCACAGGCCGCACCTCCACCCCATGCTCGCGCGCGTCGCGCACGATCTGCGCGGGGGCGTAGAACCCCATGGGCTGCGCGTTCAGCAGGGCGCAGGCGAAGATCTCCGGGTGGTGGCACTTGATCCAGCTGGAGGCGTAGACGAGGTAGGCGAAGCTCGCCGCATGGCTCTCGGGGAAGCCATAGGAGCCGAAGCCCTCGATCTGCGAGAAGACACGCTCGGCGAAGGCGGCGTCGTAGCCGCGCCGCACCATGCCCTCCACCAGCTTGTCGCGATACTTCGACACGCCACCCGTCAGCTTGAAGGTCGCCATGGCGCGGCGAAGCTGGTCCGCCTCGTCCGGCGTGAAGCCGGCGGCGACGATGGCCACCTTCATCGCCTGCTCCTGGAAGAGCGGCACGCCGAGCGTCTTGCCCAGCACCTGCGCCAGCTCGTTCGGCTGGCCGTCGCGGCGCGGTGGGTAATCCGGCTCCTCGATCTTCTGCCGCCGGCGCAGGAAGGGATGCACCATGTCGCCCTGGATCGGGCCGGGCCGCACGATCGCCACCTGGATGACGAGGTCGTAGAAGCATTTCGGCTTCAGCCGCGGCAGCATGTTCATCTGCGCTCGGCTTTCCACCTGGAACACGCCCAGTGAATCCGCGCGGCGCAGCATGGCGAAGGTGTCGGCGCAGTCGCGCGGCATGTCGTGCAGCCTGAGGTCCAGTCCACGATGCCGGCGCAGCAGGTCGAAGCCCTTGCGCAGGCAGGTCAGCATCCCGAGGCCGAGCACATCCACCTTCAGCATGCCCAGCGCGTCGATGTCGTCCTTGTCCCATTCCAGCACGGTGCGCCCGTCCATCGCCGCGTTTCCCACCACGGCCAGTTCGGTCAGCTTGCCGCGCGTGATGACGAAGCCGCCCACATGCGTCGCGGTGTGGCGCGGGAAGCCGATCAACTCCTCCGCCAGCGCCAGCGTCAGGCCGAGGCGCGGCTCCGCCGGGTCCATCCCCTCGCGCGCCGCCAGCTCGGCGAAGGAGGATTCGCGCCCCGGGCCCCAGCTGGCCTTGGCGAGGCGCGCCGTCACGTCCTCCGTGAGGCCCATGGCCTTGCCCACCTCGCGGATCGCGGAGCGGGGGCGGTAGCGGATCAGCGTGGCGCAGATCGCGGCGCGGTCGCGGCCGTAGCGCTCGTAGAGGTGCTGGATCACCTCCTCGCGCCGCTCATGCTCGAAATCGATGTCGATGTCCGGCGGCTCATCGCGCGAGGCGGAGACGAAACGCTCGAAGAGCAAATCGTGCTTGTCCGGGTCCACCGCCGTGATGCCGAGCACGTAGCAGACGGCGGAGTTGGCGGCCGATCCGCGCCCCTGGCACAGGATGGCCTTCTCCTTCGCGAAGCGCACGATCTCGTGCACCGTCAGGAAATACGGCGCGTAGCCCAGCCGCGCGATCAGCCGGAGTTCCTCGACAATGCGGCGCCGGATGCCGTCGGGGGCGCCATGGGGCCAACGCTCGGCCAGGGCTGCCTCGACCCGCGCCTCCAGCGATTCCTGCGCCGTCCGGCCCGGCTCCATCACCTCCTCCGGATATTCGTAGCGCAGCACGTCCAGCGAGAAGCCGCGCCCCGCCTCCAGCACGCGCAGCGTGTTGGCCAGGGCTTCCGGATGGCGGGCGAAGAGATGCACCATCTCCCCGGGCGGCTTCAGGTGGCGCTCGGCATTGGGCTCGGCCGCGAAGCCCAGCGCTTCCACCGTCTTGCCGAGACGGATGGCGGTCAGCACGTCGGCCAGGGGGCGGCGGGCGCGATCGTGGTAGCGCACCTCCCCCGTGGCGAGCAGCGGGCCCAGCCGCGCGAGGCGGTCGAGCCGCGCCGCCTCGCTCGCCGCCAGACGCCGGCCCGCCACGAGCAGCAGCGGCAGGGCAAGACGCCCGCGCAGCGCCGTCCCGGCGGCGACATGATCGGCGGCGAAGGCGCTGTCGAGCCGGGCGGGCGGGACGCGCGCCAGCACCCAGTCGCCTGCGGCTTCCATCATCTCCGCGCGCGCCAGATCGGGCTCACCCTTCCCGGCCCGCATCCGCCCGCGCGACAGCAGCGCCGTCAGGCGGCCATATCCATCGCGGCTCGTCGGCCAGGCGAGCCAGGCCGAGCCATCCAACAGCTCCAGCCGGCACCCCACGATGAAGGGCAGCCTCGCCGCCTTGGCCGCGGCATGGCCGCGCACCACCCCGGCCAGGCCGTTGGTGTCGCAAATCCCCAGCCCGGCGAGGCCGAGCGCATGCGCCCGCTCCACCAGCTCCTCGGGATGCGAGGCGCCGTCGAGGAAGCTGAAGTTCGAGCGGGCGGCGATTTCGGCATAGCTCATGGCAGGTGGCCCCGCAGCAACCAGCGCCACCCTGCCTCGCGCGACAGGAGCAGCCGGGCGCCGGAGGAGATCTCCACCCAGTGCAGATCGCGCGTGGTGCCCTGTCCGTGCCACCAGGGCGCTTCCAGCCGTGCCGGGCCGTCCAGCACGCGGAGCCGCCAGGACTGGCCGCGCCACAGCATCCGGGCCGGGGTGCCGTCGGGCGGCGTCACCCCGACCGTCTCCGGCTTCCGCAGCCAGAGCACGGGCCAATGGGCACTGGCCCACCCCCCGAGCATCGCGGGCAAGGACGCATGGGAGGAGACGGGTTCCGCCATGTGCTCCGGCCAATGGCTGGGGTTGGGTGCCAGGCGGCGCAGCCGCAAGCGCTGGCCCAGATGGTCCAGCGGCCCCGCGAGTTCCGCCTCGCTCCGTCCCAGGAGCGAGACCTGGGCCGCATCCTGCCGCTCGGTTTCCAGTGCCTCCAGCGCCATGCGCTCGAAGCCCAGCCCTGGTTCCAGATGCTCCATCCGGCCTGCGAAAAGCTTGGCGAGATGGGCGGGATCGCGCGAGGGAGCGCCGGTGCCGACCGTCAGCTCCTGCACCAGCCCATCCACCCGCCAGCACAGGAGGCGCAGCCGGCGCAGCCCGAGCCCCGCCGCGACGCAGCGCGCGGACAAATCCTGGAGGAGGAAGGCCAAGGCACGGTCCAGCGCAGCCCGCGTCACCAGCGGCTCCACGAAGTCTCGCTTGGCCGTGATTTCCAGCGGCGGCGCCAGGGGTTGCACGGGGAGCGGGCGCTGGCCGGTCCATCGGTCCAGCGCGTTCAGCAGGCCTTGGCCGAAGCGCAGCGCAAGCGTGGCGGGTGGCAGGGTTTGCAGGTCACCGACCCGGCGCAGGCCCAGCGCCGCCAGTTCCGCCGCCGGGATGCCCGGCAGGACGCCGAGCGGAAGCGCGCGGATGAGCGCGTCCTCACGTTCCGGCGGAATGACTCCTTCCACCCCGGCCCTGACCAGCGGCACGGCGGCATGGCCCGCCACGACCGCTCGCACGGCGAAGCCCCCGCGCCGCAAGCGCGCCACGGCGTCCTGGCGCAACGTCTCCTCGCTGCCGAACAGCCCGACGCCCGTGATGTCCACGAGGATGACATCCGGCGCATCGGTCGCGGTGAGAGGGGAGTAGCGTCGCACCCACAGGGCGAGGCGACGCAACGCCGCGGCTTCGGCGGGTTCATCGCTGCGGGCAAGGGCGAGCTTGGGAGAGATCGCCAGCGCTGTGGCGACGCTCTGGCCGGGCCGCAGGCCAGCGGCCTCCGCCATCTCATCCACGCTGACCAGCAGGCGCCGCGGGCCGATGGTGTTCCAGGTCGCTGCAGGGCCGAGCGTGCGAAGGCGGTCCGTCGGAAGGCGCGGCAGTTGAAGGGCGAGAAGGCGCCTCATCGCGCCGCTCGCGACGCGGCGTCTGGTGGCGGGATCTGGCTATGAAGAGGCGAATCGCTCGCGCGCATGGCTGCGAGGCTGCCGCCTGTTCGGGAACATTACAAGAACATCAAGGCGCCAGGGAATTGTTGACAATCATGGACCGGAGGACGACCCTCGCCGCCGAAGCGAGACCGGCACCAAGATCCGGGCTGCGGAGGACGTCGAATGGATTTGGACCAGCTGGGCCGCCGCGCCCTGCTTACCGCTGCCAGCGCAGTTCTCGCCGGTCCCGCAAGCGCGCAAGGTCAGGATTTTCCTCAGCGCCCGGTGCGCGTCATCGTCCCCTCCCCGGCTGGCGGTCCGACCGATGCGATCGCCCGTTTGATCACGCCTGCCCTGGCGGAAGGCTGGGCGCACCCGGCAGTCGTTGACAATCGCGTCGGCGGCACCGGCGTCGTCGGCTCCCAGGCTGTCGCGCGTGCCACGCCGGATGGCCACACGCTCCTGGTGAATGCCAGCATGCACGCCATCATCCCGAGCGTGATGCCGAACCTGCCGTTCCACGTGGTGCAGGACTTCACGGCGGTGGCCCTGCTCGCGACTGGGCCCTATGTGCTGGTGGCGCATCCATCCTTCCCTGCGCGTTCGCTGCCTGAGCTCATCGCGCTGGCGAAGTCTCGGCCGGGGCAGATCAACTACGCCTCCCCCGGCAACGGCACCGGGAACCACCTCGCTTCCGAGCTGTTCAAGGCGCGCGCCGGGATCGACCTCGTCCACGTGCCCTATGCGGGGGCAGCCCCGGCAACGACGGATGTGGTCGCCGGCACGGTGCCGCTGATCCTGAACAACATGATCTCCGCCGTTCCGCATATCGAGGCAGGACGCCTGCGCGCCCTTGCCGTGACGGGGCTGCGCCGCTCCCCGGCCCTGCCCGATGTCCCCACCTTCGCGGAAACCCTCCCCGGCTTCGAGGCGATCACCTGGTACGGCATGTTCGGGCCCGCAGGCCTCCCGGCGCCGCTGCTGACCGAGTTGAACCGCCGCGCCAACGCCGCCGGCCAGGGCGCGGCCGTCAAGGCGCGGCTTGCCGCGCTGGGGGTCGAGCCGGTGGCCGAGACGCCCGAGGCCTTTCGCCGCTTCGTGGAGGCGGAGGTGCTGAAATGGGCCGAGGTGGCGCGACTGTCCAATGCGCGGCTCGACTGAGGATATGGCCATGTCCCTTGCCCCGACCCGCCGCCGCCTCCTTTCCGCCGCCGCGCTGGCCGCTGGCCCTGCCGCGGCGCAGGAACGCTGGCCCTCGCGCCCCGTCCGCCTCGTGGTGCCCTTCGCGCCGGGCGGCCCTTCCGATCTTTGCGCGCGGATCCTGGCGGACCGCCTGACCTCCGTCTGGGGACAATCGGTGGTGGTGGAAAACCGCCCTGGCGCCGGCGGCAATATCGGTGCGGACCTCGTCGCCCGCGCCGCGCCGGATGGGCACACGCTGCTGGTGCCGGCCTCCTCCATCGTGGTGGCGCCCTTCCTGGTGCCGAACCTCGCCTTCGATCCGCTGCGCGACTTCGCGACAGTGACCGAGGCACTGGAATACCCGATGGTCGTGCAGGCCCATCCGAGCCTGCCGGCGCCCGACATGCGCGAGCTGGTCGAGCACGCGCGCCGCAATCCTGGCGTGGTGACCTACAGCACGGCGGGCGTCGGCAACACCAGCCACCTCGCGCCCGCGTTGTTCGGGCACATCGCGGGGGTGGAGCTGACCCATGTTCCCTTCGGCGGCGCCGCGCCATCCCAGGCCGCGGTGATCGGCGGCCAGGTTTCGATGAGCTTCAACAACCCGCTGCAATCCGTCACCGCCATCCGCGCCGGCCAGGTGCGTGGCCTGGGCGTCACCGGCCGCACGCGCTGGCGCGACCTGCCCGAGGTGCCGACCATCGCCGAGCAGGGCTTCCCGGATTACGAGGCCATCGGCTGGGTCGGCATCCTGGCCCCCGCCCGGACACCTGAGCCAGTGTTGGCGCAGCTTGAGCGCGACATGGTGGCGGTGCTTCGGGACGCAGAGATGCAGGCCCGGCTGCGCGCCGCCGGCTTCGACCCCAAGGCAGAGGGACGCGCGGCATTCCGTGCGCTGATGGAGAAGGATACGCAGCTCTGGGGCGGGTTCATCCGCCAGGCGAATATCCGGCAGGACTGACCCCTTGGACGACGCAAATCTCGACGTATTCCTGCGGGATCTCCCCATCGTGGACCCGCATCAGCATTTCTGGGACCTGAAGGCGAACGGACCGCGCTACCCGCACTGGGCGGTGAAGCCCGCGCCGTTCCGTTACGGCAGCACAGCGCCGCTCTTCGGCCGCGACTACCTTCCGGCCGACTACCGGCGCGACATGGCGCAGCACAATGTCGTCGCCACCGTGCACGTGCAGGCCGGCTGGGTGGGCGACCCGTTGGGCGAGGCGCGCTGGCTCGCCACGCTGCGCAAGGCGGAGGGACTGCCCAGCGTTGCGCTCGGCGGAGCCGTGCTTCATGCGCCGGATGCGGAAGCGGTGCTCGACGGCTTGGCCGCCTTCCCTTTCCTGCGTGGCATCCGCACCAAGCCCACGGCGGACGAGGCGCGGCCGGGCCAGCCCCGCGGCCTGCCCGGCTCCATGGATGATCCGGCCTGGCGGCGCGGCTTCGCGGCGCTGGGGAAGCGCGGAATGATCTGCGAGGTGCAGGTGCCCTGGTGGGACCTGCCCGCCATGGCCGACGCGGCACGCGACCATCCGCACGTGCCCTTCGTCCTCAACCATACGGGCCTGCCCGCAGACCGCTCGCCTGAAGGTCTCGCCGGATGGCGCCGCGCCCTCGCGCTGCTGGAGCCTTTTCCGCAGGTGCGGCTGAAGCTGTCGGGGCTGGGCCTGCCGCCGGGTGTCTGGCCCACGGAGGAGAATGCGCGGATCGTGCGCGAGGCCATCGCCATCATCGGCTGGCAGCGCTGCATGTTCGCCAGCAACTTCCCGGTGGATTCGCTGGTCGCCTCCTTCGACACCATCTACGCCGGCTTCAAGCAGGCGGTGCGCGACATGCCGCGCGAGGCGATCCGCGCGCTATTCCACGACAACGCGCGCGACTTCTACCGCATCCCGTAACGTCTCACCGCTCGACGGTTCGGCGCTCCACTTCCAGCAGCCTCTCCAGCCCCACGCTGTGCTTGAGGGCCTTGTTCTCGGCCGCGATGGAACTACCCACCAGCGGGTCGGGCGCGCCCTCGCGCAGCGCCGCGTAGCAATCCCGCAAGGCGCGATGCATGGCGAGGAGCGGTGTCTGCGCATCCACCACCAGCCGGATGCGGAGCACCTCCAGATCGGCCTTCTCCAACCCGGCTTCGGCGAGGCCGCCTGCCGGCGGCATGTACATCAGCGGCAGGTCGAAGCGCTCTGCTACCGCCCGCAACTCCTCCGGCTCGCGAGAGAGCACGAAGAGGAGATCCGCACCCGCTTCCGCCATCAACTCCGCCCGGCGCAGCGCGTCGTCGAGGCCGTGCATACGCGCCGCATTGGTGCGCGCGATGATGAGGAAGTCTGGGCTTTGCCGCACCGAGACCGCTTCGCGCACCTTCGCTGCCATCTCCTCCGGCGCGATGACGTGCTCGATGCCGATGTGATGATGCGCCCGCTTGGGCAGGATCTGGTCTTCGATCTCGATGGCCTGAAAGCCGGCGCGCTCGGCCAGGGCGATACTGCGATGGATGTGCATCGGGTCGCCCCAGCCGCAGGCGCCGTCGAGGATCAGCGGCAGGCGCGAAGCCGCGCCGATCTCGAGCCCGGCCTGGCACATCTCCGTCAGGCTCAGATTGGCCTCGGTGAAGGTGTTGGCATAGCCCGAGGCGCCGCCGCCCAGGTAGATGGCGCTGAATCCCGCTTCCTCTGCCATGCGCGCCATCAGCCCGTTCAGCACCAGGGGCGCGAAGACGGGCGGCCCTTCCCGCAGCATCGCGCGCAGCGTGGTCATGCGTCGAGGCTCCAGCGGCCGCGCTCCACCGTCGAGAAGAAATCCTGGACCGCGCGGTTGAAGGCCGCCGGCTCCTCCAGGTTGATCGCGTGGCCCGTGCGCGGATGAATCCACAATCCGCAATTCGGGATGACGCGCTTGAGGAAGACGTTCGGCTCGATGCAGGGCCAGTCCTCGTCACCCACGGCCAGCAGCGTGGGCACCTGCATGCGCCGCAGATCCTCCTCCCAGGCATAGACCGGGTCACGCATCCCCTGGTAGCGCGCCTGGGTGTGCGCCGAACCCACCGGCGAATGCTCGCGCAGATGCGCGACGAATTCATCCCAGCCGCGCGGGTCCTTCTTCTTCAGCTGGACCCGCGTGGGGCTGTGACCGGATTCCAGCGCCAGCTCGCCCCAGCCCTGGGTGCGGATGAGCTCCGCCCGTCCGGCCTGGGCCTTGCGCCACGTCTCCAGCTCCTTGAGGTCGGAGCCGGTGCCCACGCCGGCCACCACCAGCGCCGTCGCCATCTCCGGATGGCGGATGCCGAAGAGCAGCGTGGCGAAGGCCCCCATGGAAAGCCCGACTACATGGGCGCGCGGAATGCCAAGGCCACGCATCACTGCCGCGATGTCGGCCACCGCGAAATCCTGGCCATACAGCGCCGGATCGTCCGGCACGTCGGAGGGGTGGTAGCCGCGCGCGGCGAAGGTGATGCAGCGATACTCCCGCGAGAAGAAGCGGACCTGCGTTTCCCACTCGCGGTGGTCGGAGCCGTATTCGTGCACGAAGACGATCGGGTGGCCCTTCCCCGTCTCCTCGTAATACAGACGTGCGCCTTCGGCCTGGACGTGTGGCATGTCCCGCTGATTCCCTCTCCCGTTGGTGCGTTCGTTCAGTTCAGCGTGATGTTGGCGGCTTGGATGATTTCCGCATAGCGGGCCCCCTCCTCCGCCACCATCTCGGCAAAGCGCTGCGCGGTGCTGGCCACGACGAAGATGCCTGCCTCGCGCAGCCGCGCCGTCGTAGCGGGGTCGCGCACCGAGGCACGGAACGCTTCCGAAAGTCGCTCGCGCTGTGCGGCGGGCACTTCCGCCCCAGTGGCCACGCCGAAATCCGAGGCGGCGGGCACATCGCCCAGCCCGACCTCGGCCATGGTCGGCACGCCCGGCAGCGTGTCGATCCGCTCGCTGTAGCCGACAGCCAGGGCGCGTAACCGGCCATCAGCCAGGAAGGGCGTCGCCTCGGCGATGGTGGGGAACATGGTCTGCAGCCGCCCCGCCAGCAGGTCGGCCATGGCGGGCGCATTGCCACGATACGGCACGTGGACGATGTCGATGCCCGCGCGGCGCTTCAGCATCTCGGTGCCCAGATGCAGCGTGGTGCCGATGCCGCTCGTGCCATAGGACCACTCGCCGGGGCGGCGCTTCGCCTCGGCGATGAACTCCGCCACGCTGCGTACCGGCAGGCTGCCGGGCACGGCGAAGACGTGCGGCGCCAAGGTGAGGCGAGTGAGCGGCGCGAAATCCGTCATGCGGAAGGACAGGCTGGGATTCAACAGCATGACCACCGGCCAGCTTGAGCCGGTCATCATCAGCGTGGTCCCGTCCGGCCGAGCCCGCGCCACCTCCGCCATGCCGACCGCGCCGGTGCCGCCGGTGCGGTTCTCCACCACCACGGTCTGGCCGAGATGGGCGCCCGCGCTCGGCGCGACGAGGCGCGCCACCATGTCCATGGGGCCACCCGCCGCGAAGGGCACGATCAGGCGGATCGTCGGGGCGGACTGGGCGCGCAGCGGCGCCGGCGCGGCCAGGGCGGCCGAGGCCAGGAGGGCGCGGCGGCCCAGTTGGATGCTCATGGCGGTTCCCCCTCAGTCCAGGCTCGTCATGCCGGTGTGCCGGATGATGTCGGAGAAGGCGCGGATGTCGCGCTCGATCAGCGCCGCGAACTCCGCCCCGCTGCTCCCCACCGGCACCATGCCCATCCCGTCCAGCCTGTCGCGCAGCGGCGCGCTGGCCAGGGCACGGCGTGCGGCATCGCCCAGGCGCAGCTGGATCGCCTCTGGTGTGCCCGCGCGAAGGAGGAGGCCGAAGGCGCTTTCCGACACGACATCAGGGAAGCCCTGCTCGGCCAGGGTTGGCACGTCGGGCAGCCAACGCAGCCTTTCGGAGTGGATGGCGGCCAGCGGCTTCAACTGGCCATCCCGCAGGAAGGGCAAGGCATCGGGCAAGGTGCTAAACATATAGGCCACGCGCCCCGCCAGAAGGTCCGTGATTGCCGCCGCCCCGCCGCGATATGGCACGTGGGTGAGGTCGATCCCGGCACGAATGTTCATCAACTCGCCCGCGAAGTGGTTGGAGGTGGTGACGCCGAAGGAGGCGAAGGACAGACGGCCCGGCCGCGCCTTCGCATAGGCGACGAACTCCGCCACCGTCGCCACGGGCAGTGAAGCCGGCACGACCATGACATGCGGGATCACGGCCAGCCGGGAGAGCGGCGCGAGATCCTCCATCCGGAAGGGCGGGTTACGGCTGAGCAGCGGAACCACCGGCAGGTTCACCCCCGCCATCAGCGCCGTGTACCCATCAGGGGCGGAGCGCGCCACCTCCGCGCTGCCGATGGCGCCGCCCGCGCCGGTCCGGTTCTCCACCACGACAGGCTGGCCGAGATCCTCGCTCATGGGCGGCGCCAGCAGCCGCGCCAGCGCGTCAAGCGGCCCGCCCGCGCCGAAGGGCACGACCAGGCGGATGCTGCGCTCCGGCCAGGCGGCAAGGGCCGGAGCCGCCAGCGTGGTGGCCCCGATGGCAAGAAGGGAGCGACGCCCAATCATCAGATCACCCGACGCTCGCGCAGCGCCGCGATGGCGGCCGTGTCGTAGCCCAGCTCGCCCAGGATGGCGGCGCTGTCCTCGCCCTTGTCGCGCGCGGCGGTGCGGAGCCGGCTCGGCGTGCGGGACAGGCGCACGGCCTGCCCGACCAGTTCGATCGGCCCCAGCGCCGGATGCTCGACCGGCGTGGCGATGCCGAGGTGCTGCACCTGCTCGTCGGCGAAGACCTCGTCGATCCTGTTGATCGGGCCGGAGGGCACGCCCGCCTCGTTCAGCAGCTTGATCCACTCGCCGGTGGTGCGTGTCGCCAGCACCTCGCCGATCTCCCGGTTCAGCGCGGCGCGGTTCTTCGAGCGCAGCGGGGCCGTGGCGTAATCGGGATTGTCCAGGATGTGCTGCGCACCTGTCGCCTGGCAGAAGCGAGTGAAGATGGCCTTGCCAGTGGCGGCGAGGTTCATCAGCCCATCCTTCGTGCGGAACACGCCGGTCGGGATGCCGGTGGGGTGGTCATTGCCCGCCTGCCCCGGAACCTCCTTCGCGACGAGCCAGCGCGCCGCCTGGAAGTCGAGCATGGCGATCTGCGCCTCGAGCAGCGAGGACTGGACCCACTGGCCCTTGCCGCTCTCCTCCCGCTCCAGCAGCGCGATCAGGATGCCCATGGCGCAGAAGATCCCGGCCGTGAGATCCGCCACCGGGATGCCGACGCGCACCGGCCCCTGCCCCGGCAGGCCGGTTATGGACATCAGCCCGCCCATGCCTTGTGCGATCTGGTCGAAGCCCGGCCGCTTCGCATAGGGACCATCCTGCCCGAAGCCGGAGATGGAGCCATAGACGAGACGCGGGTTGATGGCGGAAAGCGACTCATAATCGATGCCGAGACGCTTCTTCACGTCGGGGCGGAAATTCTCCACCACCACATCGGCCTGCTCGACCAGGCGCTTAAGGATGGCAATGCCGTCGGGCGACTTCAGGTCCAGCGTGAGGCTGCGCTTGTTGCGGTGCAGGTTCTGGAAATCCGGACCATGCCGCGCGCCGCCGAAGCCGCCATCGGCGCCGTCCACCCCTTCGGGCGCCTCGATCTGGATCACGTCGGCGCCCCAATCGGCCAGTTGCCGCACGCAGGTGGGGCCGGACCGCACGCGCGTCAGGTCAATGACTCGAAAGCGGGCGAGTGGGCCTTGCCGCTCAGACATCGAGGTTGATCCGATAGAAACGGGCCGCATTGCGGTGAAAGAACTTCTCCAGCGTCTCGCGCGGTGCGTCCTTCAGACCTTCCAGCATCACCGACACGATCCCCTTGAAATCCGTGCTCAGGCTGGCGACCGGCAGGTTGCTGGCGAAGATGATGCGGTCAGGGCCAAAGATCGAAGCCGCCTCGCGCACCACGCGCACGTTGGATGGGATGTCCCACTTGCCGTGCGGCAGGCCGAGTTCGGAGATCTTGATGACGACGTTGGGGCAATCCGCCAGCGCCTCCAGCCCTCGACGCCAGATCGCCAGCCCTTCCTCCGACCGGTCGAGCGGCAGTCCGGTGTGGTTCACCACCATCGGGATGCCGGGGAAGGCGCGTGCCACTTCGGCGCCTTCGGCGAGGTGCCAATAGGGGATGCGCATGTCCCAGGACATGCCGTGCTTCTCCAGCAGGGCGAAGTTCCGCAGCCAGCGATTATCCTGCATCGTGCCCGGCTGCCCGGCGACGGATTGTCCTGGCCCCGGCGAGGTGACGGGGCGCGAGCGGATGCCGCGCATCAGGGGGAAGCGCGCATGGCCTTCCAGCACTTCCGCGCAATCAGGCTGGATGAAGATGACGTGGCCCACCACCGCGGAAGGCAGGCCGAAGCGCGCATGCACCTCGTGCAGCCATTCCGTTTCCTGCACCTGCTCGTTCTGCGCCCGTGCCGCCTGGATGTGGACCGTGCCGCGAATGTCGAATCCGGCGAGGTCGGCCGCATAATCCGTGGCGAGGTAGTCGCGGCAGATCTTGCGGTAGTCGCCCAGGAAGAACTTCGTGTCGTACTGGTCCTGCTTGGTGGGATAGTGCCCGGCCTTGAGGTCCCACAGGTGGTGGTGCGCATCCACGATCGGGATGTCGAGGATCGAGCGGTCGCGCAGCCCGTCCAGGATCGGCACTGGGCGCGCATCCGCCGCCATGGCTTCACTCATTCTCGCTTCCTCCGTTTCGGGAAGCGTGGCACCCCGTCAACGAATTGCCAACACATTTTCCCTGTGGCGGCGAAGCAAATCTGCCTCTATGCAGGCGAGAGCATTTCGCGAGCCAGAAATGTCCAAGAGATTGTCGGCAATAGCCGCGCCATCACCAGCGGAGGAGCCTGGCCCCTCTCCCCTCGCAGCGACGGTCGAGGCCGAGCTGGAGGGCATGATCCTTCGCGGCGAGCTGGGGCCGGGCCAGCACATCAACGAGCTGGCCCTCGCCCGCCGCCTGGGCGTGAGCCGGGGCCCGGTGCGCGAGGCGGCGCGTGCGCTGGAGCGGCAGGGTCTTGTCACCGTCATCCTCAACCGCGGCGCCTTCGTGCGGGAGTTGCCGCTGGAGGAGGCGATGGCGATCTACGAGTTGAACGCGCTCCTGCTCGGCTATGCCGCGGGGCGCCTGGCTGCGAGCATCACCGCCGCACAAGCGCTGGAGCTTCAGGCCATGGTGCAGGAGATGGAGGAAGCCGCGCGCGATGAGCAGCGCGATGTCTTCTTCGACCTGAACGTGCGCTTCCACATGCGGCAGATGGCCTTCGCCGGCAACGCCCCAGCCGAGGCCGTCTATCTTGCGCATACGCGCAAGCTGCTCCTGCTGCGTCGCCGCTCCTTCGAGACGGGGGCGCATATGGGCGACGCGAATGCCGAACACCGGCAGATCCTCGACGCCATCCTGGCCGGGGAGGTGGAGCAGGCCCGCGCCCTGGGCGAGCGGCACGGGCGGGCGGGGCGCGCGCGGCTGCTTTCCGCGATCACGGCTTCGGAACGCTAAAAAGGAGGAGACTGGCATGGCGGTGGTGGAAACCGAGACGCGCGGGCAAGTGCTCGTGGTGCGGCTGAATCGGCCCGAGCGGCTGAACGCGCTGAACCACGAGATGCGCGAGGAACTTGCCCGCATCTGGAGCAGCTTCCGCCGCGACGCGGCGCTGGAGGTGGCGATCCTCACCGGAACCGGCCGCGGCTTCTGCGCCGGCGAGGACATGAAGGAATCACTCGCCGAGCGGAATCCAGGTGGCCGCCGCTCCGTGACGGAGGACCCGTTCAATGCCGGCACGCTGGAGAAGCCTGTGATCACGGCCGTGAACGGCTTCGCCATGGGCGGCGGCTTCATGCTGGTGGAGCGGACGGACCTCCGCGTCGCCGCTCGCACGGCGATCTTCGAGGTGTCCGAGGCAAAGCGCTGGCTGCTGGGCGGCTGGAATCACGGCCACCTCGCCAACCTCGCCTATCCCGTGGCGATGGAAATGGCGCTGGGCTTCCGCTTCACCGCCGAGCGCTTCTTCCAGCTCGGATTCCTCAACCGCCTCGTCGAGCCGGGCGAGGAGGTCGAGTCGGCGATGGAAATGGCATCGCACATCCTGACCCTGCCGCCCGCGGCGCGCGTCAACACGGTCCACATGATGCGCCGGATGCGCCCTGCCCCGAACCCTGCGCAGCGCGACCTCGCCGCGCGGCTGCACGAGCACGGGGCGAAGGACGACCTCCTGGAAAGCCGCGCCGCCTTCGCGGAAAAGCGCGCGCCCCAATTCAAGGGCTGGAACGATCCGGAGGACCGCTACCGCCTGCCAGATCTGGAGGCGGTCACCCCACCCGACGCGCAATGAAGGACAGCGTCGCCTCGGCGCAGATCTCCGGATCCGAGGCGGCGACGTGATAGGAATCCCCGGGCAGGATCATCAGTTCCGACCCGGGGATTTGCCTCTGCCATTCGCGCACCGCATCAGGCGAGCCGAGGCCGCTGCCATTGGTCGTCACCACCAGCGTGGGACAGGCAATGCGCCCAAGCTCCGCGCGCACGTCAATGCCGGGAACCGAGCGGATGAAGCCGAGCTGGGTGGATTGCGCGGTCCGCCCCATCAGCCGCGCCCAGCCCTCGCGCATCGCCTCGCTGGAGGCGCTGCCTAGGCGCTCCGGCATGGTCCAGCGCGCCCAGCTTTCGACGCCCTTCGTCTCGATGTGCTCCAGCCAGGAAGCGGCGCGGCCGCCCAGCGTTTCCTGGCCCGACACCAGCGTCCCGAGCAGAGTGAGCGAAAGCACCCGCCCGGGATGGGTCGCCGCGAGCCGCATCCCAAGCGGGCCTGCGATCTTCGCTGCCGCGACATGGACGCGCGCGATGCCAAGGTGGTCCAGCAGGGCAATGAAATCCGCCACCAGCGCGTCGGGCGACCAGGGGTGATCCAGCTTCATCGGAGTCGAGCGCCCGAAGCCGCGCATATCCGGGCGGAGCACGCGGAAGCGCCGCCCCAGCGCCGGCATCCAGGCGTTCCATGCCTCCCCGCTCTCCGCATTGCCGTGCAGGAGGAGGATGGTCTCCGGTTCGGTCCAGGCATCGGCGAAGCATTCGTCGCGGAAGAACAGGGACTGATCCGGTCCCAACTTCATCTCGGGCATTCGTTGTTCCTCAGTCGGGCTGGATGCCGGCCTCGCGGATCACCCCCGTCCAGCGGCGAAGATCGGCGCTGATGCGCTGGGCGAAGGCTTCGGGCGTGGTCGGTGCGGGGTCTGCGCCCTGCTCCGCCAACTTCGAGCGGATCTCCGGCTCAGCCAGCACCTCGCGCAGCTCGCGCGAAAGGCGGTCCACCACGGCGGGCGGCGTGCCGGCGGGTGCGAGGATCCCGTTCCAGCCCGTCACGTGGTAGCCAGGCACACCTGCCTCCGCGATGGTGGGCACGTCCGGCAGAATCGGGCTGCGCTCCGTGGTGCTGATGCCGAGCGCACGCATCCTTCCCTCGCGAATCATCGGTAGGGCGGTGATCGGGGTGTCAAAGAACATCGACACGTCGCCACGCAGCAGGGCCGTCTGCGCCTCCGGCGCGCCGCGGAAGGGGACGTGGGTCAGATCGATCCTCGCCATGGAGCGGAACAGCTCCGCGCCCAGGTGGCCGAGGCTTCCCGCGCCAACCGACGCGAAGGTGAGCCTCTCGCGTCGCGCCAGTTCGATCAGTCCGCGCACGTCGCGGGCCGGTGATGCGGCGGGGACGAGCAGGACAAGCGAGACGGTGCTGACCGTGCCGACCGGGGCAAAGTCGCGTTCGGTGTCATAGGGCAGTTGCCGCCGCAGTGCCGGATTCACTGCGTGGCTCGGAAACACCATCAGCAGCGTGTGACCATCGGGCGTCGCGCGGGCAACGGCCTCAGTGCCGACGATCCCGCCCGCACCCGGCCGGTTCTCGATCACGACGGGCTGGCCGAGCCGGTCCGAAAGGCGCTGGCCCACCAGCCGCGCGAGAATGTCAGTGATGCCGCCTGCCCCGGTCGGAACCACGATCCGAACCGGGCGGGATGGCCAGGACTGGGCGCTTGCCGGAAGCGCCGGCAGCAGGAGCAAAGCCGCAAACCCGCGTTTCGTGATCTGCATGGAAGCCTCCTGCATGGGTGCGGAAGCCGCAATGCGTCACACGCCTCGCCGCGGCGTGCATCACATCCGTTTCCTTCCAAAGCGCGATGGAAGTCCCGCGCCGTCGCGATCACGCTATGCGGGGATTGTTGGCACTTCAAGCGCCTCATCTATGCGACGACGCGCCTGATCCGAAGCAGCCCCATCGCTCGCCTTTCATGTGATGCGACGGAAGCGGCGCGGAGCGATGGACAAGGCACCATCGAGACGCACTCTTTCCGTTGGAAGTAGCGCGAGCGCTGCGCAAAGATGCCGGCAATTCGCAGCTGGGAGCGGGCGCCGACACGCCGCCGCTTTCGCAGGGAGGAAAGAATGTTCGAGAAGTATCGGGGCCGCCGTGCCCTCTTGGCCGCGGCCACTGCAGCGACCGGGGCGCTGGCGGCTCCTTCGCTGGCTCTGGCCCAGGGCGGCTACCCCTCGCGGCCAATCACGATCATCGTTCCCTCCCCCGCAGGCGGTGGAACGGATTTCAGTGCCCGGCTTATCTCCGAGCCGCTCGGCCGTGCGCTCGGCACGTCGGTCGTGGTGGAGAACCGACCCGGCGGCAATGATGTGGTCGGGCTGAACGCGGTGCTTCAGGCGCGCCCAGACGGCCACACGCTGCTGATGGGATATTGCGGCACCATGACGGGGCGCGCCGCGCTCGGCTCCCTGGGCCAGATCGACACATTGCGGGACTTCGTCCCCATCGGCCAGGTGAGCGACACGCCGCAGCTTTTCGTGACGCACCCGACGGTCCCCGTCTCGACCATGCGCGAGTTCGTCGCCTACGCTAGGCAGCGCCCTGGGCAGCTGACCTACGCATCGGCGGGGAATGGCTCCATGCACCACCTCAGCGTGGAGTTGCTGAAGATCCGAACCGGCATCGACCTGCTGCATGTCCCCTACCGGGGCACGGGGGAGACCATTCGTGACCTCGTCGCGGGAAGGGTCCAGTTCTACCTGAATTCGCCGCCGCCGCTGGTGCCGCTGGTGCGCGATGGCCGGCTGCGGCCGCTCGCCGTCAGTTCTAACGAGCGGCACCCCGGGCTTTCCGATATCCCTTCCGCCGCGGAGGAGGGGCTGCCCGACCTGAACATGAATGTCTGGTTCGCTCTCTACGCGCCGCGCGGAACGCCCGAGGACATCACGCGGCTCGTTTCAGCGAAGCTGAACGAGGTGCTCGCGGACCCCGGATTGCGGCAGCGCGCCTTCGAGGCAGGAGCCCTCGTGACGCCGCTTCCCGTGGAAGCCATCACGGCCCGGATGCAGCGCGAGATCGCGAACTGGACTGAGGTGGTGCGCGCGGCAGGGATCACGGCGTGACTGGCGCCCGGCGGGGCGTGCAGCCGCTTGCGCTGGAACGCCCTAGCCGCGCCGCCACCCGACGCCATCCCTTTCTCTCAGCCCAGCGTGATCCCAGCCGTGCGGATCACCTCGGCCGCCGCCCGCCGTTGCGAGGCGATCCAATTGGCAAAGGCCTCGGGCGAGTTGCCAATCATGATCGCCCCCGCCGGGTCCATCCGGGCCCGAACAGCCGGCGCGCGCACGGCCACGCCGGCGGCGGCGGCCATGCGCTCCACAATAGCGTGCGGCGTGCCCGAGGCGGCGAACAGCCCGTTCCAGTCGTTGAGGTCGAAGCCCGGGAAGCCGGATTCCGCGATGGTCGGCACGTCCGGCAGGGACGGCACGCGCTCCAGGCTGGTCACCGCCAGGATGCGCGCCCGCCCGGCCGAGACAGGTGGACGAATGGAGGAGGTGGTGATCAGCACGGCATCCACGCTGCCCGCCATGATGTCGCGGGCCGCGTCCGCGCCGCCGCGATACGGCGCGTGCACCAGCCGGATGCCAGCCCGGTGCTCGAAGGCGGCGAGGGCGAGATGCGCCATGCCGGCCGCGGGCGGCGTACCGACCGAGATGCTGCCGGGACGCTGGCGCGCCAGGGCGATGAACTCCGCCAGGCTGCGCGCCGGGAAGTCATGCTTCACCGCGATCACCTGTGGGAAGGAGGAGATCTGCGTCACCGGCGTGAATGCGGTGAGGTAGTCGAAGGGAAGGTCGCGCACCAGGACCGGATTGGTCAGCTGGTTCGCCGCATCCACCAGGAAAGTGTAGCCGTCGCGTGGCGATTGCAGCGTGGCGGTGGCGGCGACCACCGCATTGCCGCCCGTGCGGTTCTCGATGACGATGTTCTGGCCCAGCGCTTCCTGCATCTCTGCGGCGAGGGCGCGGGCGGCGGTATCGGCCGCCCCACCCGCGGCAAAGGCGACGATCCAGCGGATCGGCCGGTTGGGCCAGTCGGATTGCGCGAAGGCGCCGTGGCCAATCGCCGGCGCGGCAACTGCCCCGGTCAGGACGGCGCGGCGGGTGGTGCTTTGGGTCATTCTTCGTTCCTCCCTGTGTTTTATCTTTTGTAGCCCCACCCTCAGGCGGCGAGGCGAAGAATCTCCCGCGCCACGGCATCACCCATCGCTTCCGTCCCGACGAGCTGCGCGCCCTCCTCCATGATGTCCGCGGTCCGCAGCCCCTCGGCCAGGACGCGGCGCACCGCGTTCTCCACCCGCTCCGCCAGCACGGGCTGGCCGAGCGAAAGGCGCAGCATCATCGCGGCCGAAAGGATGGAGGCGAGCGGATTGGCCTTGTCCTCGCCTGCGATGTCGGGCGCCGAGCCGTGCACCGGCTCGAACAGCCCCTGCCCCGCCGCGTTGATCGAGGCGGAGGGCAGCATGCCGATGGAGCCGGTGAGCATCGCCGCCGCATCGGAGAGGATGTCGCCGAAGATGTTGCCGGTGACGATCACGTCGAAGTCGCGCGGGCGGCGCACCAGCAGCATGGCCGCGGCGTCCACATACTGGTGGGTCAGCTCCACATCCGGGTAGTCGCGCGCCACCTCGTTCACCACCTCGCGCCACAGGGCGGAGGCTTCGAGGACATTGGCCTTGTCCACCGAGCACAGGCGCTGGCGCCGGCCGCGCGCCGCCCGGAACCCAGCATGGGCAACGCGACGGATCTCGCTTTCTGTGTAGCGCATGGTGTTGATGCCCACGCGCTCGCCATTCTCGACATGGATGCCGCGGGGGGTGCCGAAATAGATGTCGCCCGTCAGCTCGCGCAGCACCACGAGGTCCACCCCTTCCAGCGCCTCACGCCGCAGCGTCGAGGCACCGAGCAGTTCGGGGAAGGCGAAGACGGGGCGATAATTGGCGAAGAGGTCCATCTGCTTGCGCAGGCGCAGCAGGGCATGTCCGCCGCGCTGCTCGGGCGGGCGCAGGTCGCTCTCATAGGTGCCGGCGGCGCCGAACAGCACCGCATCGGCCTTGACGGCCAGGGCGGCGGTTTCCGCCGGCAGGGGGTCGCCCGCGGCCACGAAGCCCGCGTCGCCGATCGGCGCCTCGGTGAACTCGAATTGCGGACCGTTGGCGGCGAGGGCGCGCAGCGCCTTCACCGCCTGCGCCGTGACCTCCGGCCCGATCCCGTCGCCTGCGAGGACTGCGATGTGCATGGTGTCTGCTCCCGTTGCTTATCGGTTGTGGCGTTCGTGACGCGCCTCGAAGGCGGCGATGTCGTCGCCATGGGTCAGGGTGAAGGCGATCTCGTCCAGCGCTTCGAGGAGGCAGCGCTTGGTGAAGGGATCGATCTCGAAGGGGTACCGGGTGCCATCCGGCCCGGTCACGGTCTGCGAAGGCAGGTCCACGGTGATTTCCGCTTCCGGGTCGGCCTCGACCGCGGCGATCAGCGTCTGCACGTCCGGCTCGGGCAGGACCACGGGCAGAAGCCCGTTCTTGGTGCCGTTGATGGCGAAGATGTCGCCGAAGGACGGCGCGATGACGCAGCGCACCCCATGGTCATAGAGCGCCCAGACCGCGTTCTCGCGCGAGGAGCCGCAGGCGAAGTTGCGCCCGCCGAGCGCGATGCGCGCATCCCGCCATTCCGGGCGGTTCAGCGGAAACTCGGGCACCTCCGTGCCGTCAGGGGCGTAGCGCAAGTCACGGAACAGGTAGTTGCCGTGGTTGTCGTCGCGCGGCCGGGACAGGAAACGCGCGGGCAAAATCTGGTCCGTGTCGATATTGGCGCGCGCGAAGGGCACGGCGCGGGAGCGGACGGTGCGGAACGGCTCCATCGCCTCAGCCTCCTGTCAGTTCGCGCAGATCGGCGATGCGGCCCATCACCGCCGCCGCCGCTGCCATGGCCGGGCTCATCAGATGCGTCCGCACCCCCCGCCCCTGCCGGCCTCGGAAGTTGCGGTTGGAGGTGGCGGCGATGCGCTCGCCCGGCGCGCCGATCTCGCCATTGGTGCCAAGACACATGGAGCATCCGGCCTCGCGCCACTCGAACCCCGCCTCGGTGAAGACGCGGTCCAGCCCCTCCGCCTCCGCTTCGCGCTTCACTGGCGCCGAGCCGGGCACGACCCAGGCGCGCACCCCAGGGGCGACGCGGCGCCCGCGCGCCACGGCGGCGGCCGCGCGCAGATCCTCAATCCGCCCATTGGTGCAGGAGCCGATGAACACCCGGTCCACCGCGAGGGAGGCCAGCGGCGCGCCGGGGGTCAGGCCCATATAGGCGAAGGTCTCGGCCAGGGCCTCGCGCCGCGCCGGATCCGGCTCGGATTCAGGGTCCGGCAGGGCGGCGTGGACCGGCAGCGCGTCCTGCGGGCTGTTTCCCCAGGTGACCATGGGAGCGATGGCGGAGGCTTCGATCCACACTTCGGCGTCGAAGCGCGCCCCCTCATCGGTACGGAGGTCGCGCCAGCGCGCTAGCGCGTCATCCCATTCCCTTCCCGTGGGCGCGTAGGGCCGGCCCTTGAGATAGGCGAAGGTCGCCTCGTCTGGCGCCACCATCCCGGCGCGGGCACCGGCCTCGATGCTCATGTTGCACAGCGTCAGGCGGCCCTCCATGGAGAGGCCGCGGATCGCACTGCCGGCGTATTCGATGACATGGCCCGTCGCCCCCGCCGCACCGATGGTGGCGATGATGTGCAGGATCACATCCTTGGCCGTGACCCCCTCGGCCAGTGCGCCCTCCACGGTGATCCGCATGGTGTGCGGGCGGCGCTGCCACAGCGTCTGGGTCGCGAGCACATGCGCCACCTCCGTCATGCCAATGCCGAAGGCCAGCGCGCCGAGTGCGCCGTGGGTGGAGGTGTGGCTGTCGCCGCAAACCACGACCATGCCGGGCTGGGTCAGCCCCGTCTCCGGCCCCACCACGTGCACGATGCCCTGATTGCCGTCGCGCAGGCCGAACAGGCGGAAGCCCTGATCCGCGGCGTTGCGCTCAAGCGTCTCCACCATGCCGCGATGTTCGTCATTGCCGATGGCGGCGACATCGCGCGTGTCGGTGGGTACATAATGGTCAGGCGTGGCGAAGACGCGCTCCGGCGCGCGCAGCTTCAGGCCCCGCTTTTGAAGGATCTCGAAGGCGGGGGCGGAGCCGTCATGGACGAGGTGCCGGTCCACATAGAGCAGCGTCTGCCCGTCCTCCCGCTCCACCACGCGGTGGCGGTCCCAGATCTTGTCGAACAGCGTGCGAGGCGCGTCGGTCATGGCGGTTGCCTTTCAGGCCGCGAAGGCTTCGCGCAGCAGAGCGAGGTAGTCAGCCTCGCCCGCCGGGCGCGGATTGGTCTGGTGATGGTGGTCGCGCGTCGCGCCGCGCGCGGCGGCGGGCAGGTCTTCCTCCCCGATGCCCAGCGCCGCCAAGCCAGCGGGGAGGCCGATGTGCAGGCAGAGCGCGGCGATGGCGCCCGAGATGGAACCCGCATCCTCCGGCAGGCTCATTGCCTCGGCCAGGATGGGCAGGGCGGCGCCCAGGGCTGGGGCGTTGAAGCGCAGCACATGCGGCAGCAGGATCGCGTTCAGCATGCCATGATGCGGCTTCGCAGCGTGTCCGCCCAGCGCGTGCGACAGCGCGTGCACCGCCCCCAGCCCCTTCTGGAAGGCGAGTGCGCCCTGCACCGAGGCCAGCATCATGTCCCGCCGCGCCGCCCGGTCGCCGCCATCGGCGACGGCGCGCGGCAGCGCCATCCAGCCGCGCCGCAGCCCGTCGCGCGCGATGGCATCCGCCACCGGGTTGTCGCGCGGCGAGCACAGTGTCTCGATGCAATGGGCCAGCGCATCCATGCCCGTCGCGGCGGTGAGGCTCGGCGGCAGGCCGACCGTGAGTTCCGGGTCGCAGAAGGCAGCGCGTGGAATCAGGTGCGGCGAGCCGATGGACAGTTTGCGCCCATCCTCCATCACGATCAGCGCGCCACGGCTCACCTCGCTGCCCGTCCCCGCCGTGGTGGGGATGGCGAGCACCGGCGCAGCAGCCGCGGTGATGCGCGACAATCCGCCCTCCACCAATGCATAGCGCGCAAGAGGCCCTTCCGGATGGGTGGCCGCCAGCGCGACCGCCTTGGCCAGGTCGAGCGGCGATCCGCCGCCCAGCCCGATCACCCCGTCCGCCCGATGCTTTTGGTAGTCGTGGAGCGCAGCGCGCACCGATGCCTCATCCGGGTTGGACGGGACGCCGTCGTGCACCGCCACTGCCATGCCCACTGGCAGCGCCGCCAGCACCGGCTCGAGCAGCCCAGCCGCCACCACGCCAGGGTCAGTGACGAGAAGCGGCCTCTCTATCCCGGCCAGTGCCAGCTCGGCGGGAAGTTCGCGCAGGACGCCCTCGCCGAGATGCAACCGGTTGAGATAGGTGATCGGTGCCATCAATCGGCGCTGATGCCGACGCGGCGCAGGGCCGGTGCCCAGCGCGCGTGATCTGCCTCCAAGGCGGGCTCCAGTTCGGCGCGGCTCAGGAACTCCGGATCGAAGCCGCGCTCCATGATGGCGCTGGTGAAGGCGGGATCGGACATCACCTCGCGCGAAGCTGCCTCGATCGCGGCCACGGCCGGCTCCGGCGTGCGGGACGGCGCGGCCAAGGTGTACCAGAGCTCCGCCGCATAGCCCGGCAAGACCTCGGCTATGGCGGGGAGCTCGGGCCAGGCGCGGGCGCGGCGCGCAGCGGTGTTGGCCAGGGCGCGGATGCGTCCCTCGCGGATCAGCGCTTCCACCGCGCTCACCGAGGCGAACATCACCTCCACCTCGCCGCTCAGCAGGCCCGCGACGGAAGGCCCGGTGCCGCGATAGGGGACGTGGATGATGCGCGTCCCCGCCATGTCGTCGAACAGCGCGGCGGCCAGGTGCTGCGACGTACCGGCCCCCGGCGTGCCGTGGTTGAGCCGGCCGGGCCGCGCTCGGGCATACTCCACGAACTCGGCCAGGCTCCGCGCTGGCACGGAAGGATTCACCACCAGCAGCATCGGCGTGCTGGCGAAGCGGCAGATATGGGTGAAGTCGCGTTTCCAGTCGAAGCCGGGATTGCGGAACAGCACGTCGCTGATGGCGATGCCGTTCCCGGTGAAGAGCAGCGTGTGCCCGTCGGGCGGCGAGGTTGCGACCAGCGCGGCGCCGATATTGCCCCCCGCCCCGCCCCGGTTCTCCACTACCACGGTCTGGCCCAGCCGGTCGCCCAGGGCGCGGGCCACCATGCGGCCCAGATTGTCCGTGCCGCCACCCGGCGGATAGGGCACGACGAGGCGGACCGGCCGATTGGGAAAGCCCTGTGCACGCGCGCCGCCCGCCGTCGCGGTGATCCCGGCCAATGCCAGCGCGGCGCGGCGTGTGGGGCCGGGCCCCGTCTTGGTCCTCACCATTCCTTGTTTCCTCCGTCCCGCGGCGCCGCCTTTCCCGGCGGGCCGCCCATCACCTCACCCCGCCGCCTTGCGCGGACGCGTCCCCAGCACCTCTTCCTGCTCCAGCAGCGTGATCTGCTCCGAAGTGAACCCGGCCTCACGCAGCACCGCCGCATTGTCCGCCCCCAGCGCGTGGCAGGAATCCTCCACCACCAGGGGGCGACGCCGGAAGCGGAAAGGGATCCCCTTGGCGGGCGTGCCGTCCGGGCTGCGCAGCACCGCTGTGCCGCGCGCGAAATCCGCCGCGGCGGCGAGGTCGGTGCCACTCCGCACTGGCAGGGACGTGCCATGCGCCACCACGCGCCAGCCGCCCTTCCCGTCCGGCTCCAGGCTTTCGCCGGGCTCGGCGGGGTCTTGGTTCCCGCGCCGTGGCGAGGGCGCGCCGGCAGCCGCGGCCAGAAACTCCTCGCCGAGCAGGAAGCTTGTCAGCTCGCGCTGCGACAGGTCGAGATGCGCCCCCTGCCCTGTCCTTTCCCGTTCCTCGAGCGCTGCGATGATCGCACCCGAGGCAAAGAGGCAGACCACCTGGTCCGGGTAGTTCACGTCCCGCCCGGTGATGACTGGCGCCTCCCCCGCGCCGGAAAGGGCCGCAAGCCCCGCCGTGGCCTCCAGCGTCGAGCCATAGGACACCATCAGCCTATCTGGCCCTGTCTCCCCCTGCGAGGAGATGCTGGCGATGACGAGGCGCGGGAAGCGGCGGCGCAGCTCAGCCGCGTCGAGGCCGAAGGAGGCGAGGACGCCGCGGCGGAAATTCTCCACCAGCACGTCGGCGCCTTCCAGCAGGCGCAGTACCACCTCGCGCCCGTGCGGGTTCTTGAGGTCCACGCAGACGGAGCGTTTGCCGCGGTTGGTGAAGTTGAAGAAGGGGCAGTGATTCCACCAATCGCCGCCGGCCTTCGCGCCATCCCAGATACGGAACGGGTCCGGCGCGCCCGGACCTTCCACCTTCACCACATCGGCGCCGAGGTCGAGCAGCATGGTGGAGGAGGCGGCCCCGGCGGTGATCCAGCCAAGATCCACGACGCGCACGCCGGAAAGCGGCTTGCCACCGCGCGGTGCGCGGGTGGGTGGCGCGCCGGGCGTGGCGCGGAGCGGCAGACGCTGCCCGTCCCAGGAAACGGGCAGGCTGGGCATTCCGTCCGGCCCGAGGAAGCCGCGCGCGCGGTACTGCGCGTCATCCAGCAATTCCTCTGGCCACGACACGGGGCCTATCGGCACGCGCCGCGCCTGTGCGGCGGCGGTGATCTCGGCGCGGCTGCGCGCGGCGAACCACGGGCCGATGATCTCCAACAGCGCAGCCCGATTAGCGCCACGCGACGCATTGCTGGCAAAGCGCGGATCGTCGAGGCCCGCATCGCCGATCAGGTCGCGCAGCGGCGGCCAGTCCTTCTCCTGATAGACCAGCGCGACATGGCCATCGGCGCAGGGCACGGTGAACCAGGTGACGCGGTCGGCGCGGCGCTCGGGCGCCGTGCCCATCACCAGCACTCCGGCCGCGACCTTCCAGTTCAGCCAGGCGCAGACATCGAGGAGCGAGACATCCACCTCCTCTTCGCCGCTGCCATGCAGCGCCGCGAGCAGCGCGGTGACGGCAGCGAGCCCCGCTGCGTAGGACACCTGATGCCCCGCGAGGCGCGATGGGGGCGCGGGCATTGCTTCACCCACGATGCCGAGCAGCCCCGACAACGCCGCCACGCCGAGTTCCGTGACCGGCGGCTCCTCCTCTCCGGGGCCAAAGAGGGAAAGGCAGGCCTTCACCTTCACGCGGGCCGCATGCGCCGCCAGCGCCACGCGGTCGCCGATCGCCGCGTCGAAGCTTCCCGAGGGCGCGCCTGACGTCTTGCCCGCATTGATGAAGCGGTCGAGCGCCGATGCGCCGTCCGGAAGGAGCGGCGCATCGGCGGAGAAGGGCTCGCCACCCGGCGGGAGGGGCCGCACCACCTCCGCCCCGTATCCGGCACAGATCCGCGCCGCCATGGAGGCAGCCAGCGCGTGCGGCCGCTGCGCGCAGAAGGCGCCAAGGTCGAGGATGCGTCGGCCAGCGAGTGGAGCAGGAGTGGTCACAGGCGAAGATTCCCCCGCCGCACCACGAGGTCCCAGCGTGCCCGGTCCTCGCGGATCAGCGCATCGAAGCTCTCAGGACTAGTCTCGGGTGCGACATCAACACCGGCCTCGCTCAACCGCGCGCGCACGGCGGGGTCGGCCAACAGCTTCGAGACGGATTGCGACAGCCGCAACAGCCGCTCTGGCGGCGTGCCGGCACGTACCACGACCCCGAACCAGGAGGCGCTGATAATGCCGCGGAAGCCCTGCTCCACCGTCGTCGCGAGTTCCGGCATCACCGGGCTGCGCGTCGTGGAGGCGATGGCGATGGCGCGCAGCCCGCCCGAGCGGATATGCGTCAGGATGCCGGGCAACGCGATGGTATAGGCCTCGACGCGCCCGGCCAGCAGGTCGTTCACCACGAGGCCGGTGCCGCGGTAGCGGATCTCCTCCACCTCGATGCCCAATTCCTGGCCGTAGAGGTGGCTGGTTAGGCTGATCCCCGGCGAGCCCACGCGCAGCGGCCGCCCCGAGCGGAGCACGTGTTCCCGCAACTCGCGCAGATTGGTGGCGGGAACGGAAGGATGCACCACCAGGGAGATGGCGCTGGTGCCGACAAGGCCGACCGGCGCGAAGGCCGCCACCGCGTCGAAGGGCAGCGGCGTGCCCAGCGCCTCGGCCTGATTCAGCCCGCCCGATTGCAGCATCAGCACGTGCCCGTCGGCCGGGACCTGCAGCATCGCGAGCGCCGCGGGCACTCCACCGGCCCCGCCGCGATTTTCCACCGCGACGGATTGGCCGAGATCTTGGCCCATGTACTCTGCCGTGACGCGCGCGACGAGGTCCGTGGTGCCGCCCGGCGCGTAACCGACCAGCATCCGCAGTGGCCGCTCCGGAAAGGGCTGGGCGCGGGCTTCGGCCGCAGGCAGCGCTGCGGCGGCCAGCAGGGCGCGTCGGGCAATCGCGGGTCCGTTCATGGCGTTTCCTCCTGCGCGCCCCGCCTTATCTCCGGCGGGGCTTCGCGCCGCGTCTGTCAGCCTTCCTGGTTCACGCGCCCTGGCCGGGGTTCTTGATGCCGGCGGCGAAGCGAGCATTGCCCTCCGCCTGGGCGCTGGTCTTCGAGCGGATGGTGAGGTTCACCATCTGCCCGTGATCCATCGCCTCCTGCCAGTCGGTGATGAAGGCTGGGATGCGGTCCAGCGCCTTCTTGCTTTCGGCCAGTGCCACCGCGTCAAACTGCGCCACCTTGCGCGCCAGGGCCTGCGCCGTGGGGATCAGCGCCTCCGGCTGGACGCACTGGTTGACCATGCCCCAGCGCTCGGCCGTGGCGCCGTCGATGCGGTTGGTGGTCAGCACCAGCCACGCCGCCTGCTTGCGGGTGACGCCCGAAAGCTGGATCGCCGGGCCGGCCATGCCAGGATAGGTGGAGAAGCCCATCTCCGGGCAGCCGATGCTGGCTTGTGTACTGGCGATGGCGAGGTCGCAGCAATTGATCAGCGTGGCGCCTCCCCCCAGCGCCAGCCCGTTCACCGCCGCGATGAAGATGGAGGGGTGCTGCTTGATCGCCATGTTCACGGCGATCCATTCCTCACCCGCGCCTTCGATGCCCGCCTTGCGATCAGCCTCGCGCTCCTTCAGGTCCATGCCCGCGCAGAAAGCGACGCCGGTGCCGGTGAGGATGATGGCCTTCGCCTCGCCCTTCAGCTCCTCGAAGGCGCGCAGGAGGCCCTGGCGCGTGGCGCGATTCATCGCGTTGCGCTGTGCCTCGCGGTTGACCTGGATCTGCGCCCAGCCCTCGCCGCGCTCGATGATCAGCTCTTCCGGCATCGTCATTCCTCCGGCCCGAATTGCGGCAGGGCGAAACCTTCCGGCCCACCGGGGAAGCGGACGGAGAGCCGCATGCCAATCTTTGCGTCGTCAGCCTTCATGCCTTCGAGATTGGTGAGGAGGTATGGCCCCTCATCCAGCTTCACCATCGCCACGGGATAGGGGATCTCGTCCTTCATCCCGGGAAAGTAGTTCTGGTGGAACACCACGAAGGACCAAAGCTCGCCCTTGCCGGAGGCGATGATCCATTCCCAGTCCGGCCGGCCGGTGTAGGGGGAGACGGGGGCGGGCGGGAAGAAGCACTTCCCGGTTTCCGTGCAGCGTTGCAGCACCAGCCGCCCTTCCGCGCACGCCTCCCAGAAGGGCCGGTTCCAGTTGTCCACCACCGGCTTGGGACGTGTCTGGAGGCTCATGCGTCATCCCTCCGGAACAGGATGCTTTGCGCGATATGCGTCGCGCAGATGTATTGCATCGCACGGGCATCAGGGATCTGACGTCCTTCGCAATCGCCGCGCAGCTGCCGCACGCATTCGGCGATGATGCCCCAGCCCTGCATGTAGCTGTCAGACAGGTGTCCGCCGGAGGTATTGGTCGGCCAGCGCCCCGTCCCCAGTTCCAGCGTGCCGTCGCGCACGAAGTCGCCGCTCTCGCCCTGGCCGCAGAAGCCCAGCCCTTCCAGGCTGAACATCACAGTCGGCGAGAAATTGTCGTAGATGCCGAGGCCCTGCACGTCGTCGCGTCCGAACCCGGCGCGGTCATAGACGCTGCGGCAGGCCGAGAGGGTCGGGTACCAGTAGTCGTCGGCCGGCGCGCTGCCATAGGAGAAGCGGTCCTGCCGCGAATAGCCCGAGACGAGCACGGGCGGGCGGCGCAGGTCGCGCGCGCGCTCCGCGCTGGTGAGGATCCACGCCACCGCGCCATCGTTGATGAGGCAGTAGTCGAGCAGCTTCAACGGCTCGCAGATTGGGCGGGCCTTCGCGTGGTCCTCCAGCGTGATGGGCTTGCCGTGCATCACCGCGTCGGGGTTCAGGCAAGCATGCTTGCGAAAGGCGACGGAAACGGGCCCAAGATCGGCGTGGGTGGTACCGAAATCATGCATGTGCCGGCGCCACATCATCGCGTGGATGGCGCCGGGGCTGGTCATTCCCCAGGGGCTCCATTGGCTGTCGCCGCCGCCATACATCATCCGCACGGAGCGGCCATTATTGCCGTAGACGAGGGCCACGGTCTTCGCGGCGCCCGTGGCGATGGCCTGCATCGCGAGCGCGAGCGACACGCCCGAGAAGCGGCCAGGCGCCTCGGTCAGCAGGCAGTATTGCGGATTGATTCCCATCATTTCCGCGAAGCGCTCATAGCTGGGGATGCGGTTGACGATGAGCCCGTCAATGTCCGAGGGGCGCAGTCCCGCATCGTCCAGCGCGGCGTTCAGCGCCTCGCAGCCCAGCCCGTAGCTGTCAGTTTCGGGGAAGTTTCCGTAGCGCGTCGTGCCGATGCCGGCGAAGGCGACCTTGTCCCGGAGGCTCCAGGGGGTGCTGACCGTCGGCGCGGCAAGGGTGTCCTGGCCGTTCATCCGTTTGGGCGTTCCTCTCGCGCCGACGCTGCAGCGCCGGCTTCGGTGCGGGAGGCTGGACCCAATCGGCGCTTTTCCCAAGGTCAGGATTGGCGGTGTGCCCAAACCTGGGGTTAGACTAACCACATGGCCGCAAGCCTGCCGCCCCTCCCCGCCCTGCACGCCTTCGTCCTGGTAGCGGAGACGGGCAGCCTGTCCGCCGCGGCGGCGCGGCTCAACGTGACGCAGCCCGCGGTGGGAAAGCGGATCCGTGCGCTGGAGGCGGCGCTGGGCCACAGGCTCCTGCTGCGCGGCGCCAACAGCGCGACGCTGACGGAGGAAGGCGCACGCTATGCCGGAGCGCTGCGCGCCGCATTTTCCAGCATGGAGGAAGCGACGGCCGAGTTGCGGCGGGCGAGCGGCCCGCTGCGCGTGCGCGCCTACACCACCTGGGCGATGCGCTGGCTGATCCCCCGTCTTCCGCGCTTCCGGGCCCGGCACCCGGGTGTGGAGATCGAGGTCAGCGCCTCCATCGCGCCGGTGGATTTCGCGCGCGATGCCGTGGATGCCGCCATCCGCACCGGCAGCCGTTTGCCCGGCGCGATCCGCCTGCAGGCCCTCGCCGTCCAGCCCTTCGCGGTGCCCGCCCTCGCGCGGGAGGCGCGGCGCGACGGGCTCGCGCCGCACTCGCTGCTGGGAAGCCGGGTGCGGCCAGGGGACTGGGCGACCTGGGCCGCGGCGTCCGGCGTGGTGCTGCACGGGACGCCGCTGCTGTTCGAGAGCACTTCCCTGGCCGTCCAGGCGGCGCTCGAGGGGCTTGGGGTCGTCATCGTCTCGCCCGAGCTCGTCGCGGAGGATGTGCGGAGACGGCGCCTCGTGCCCGTCTCGGGACCCGCCGCCGAGACGGGAGACCATTACTGGCTGCTGATGCCGCGTGGCGTGCAGCGTCCCGACGCGCTGGCGTTCCGCGACTGGCTGATGGAGGAGATGAGGGCGAGCGAGGATCTGGGCTGAGTCATGCGCCGACACTGGGCTGGCCCATGACTGCATCGCCATCGGTCAGCCAGGGACACGTCAGCGGATCGTGCCCTACCTCCACCCGGACGGCCCGCCGGCCAGCAATCCTTGGCCCTGCCGACCTTGCCATGGTAGGCTGCTCGCGCCTTCTGCCTTCGAGGGAGCCGGATGCGCTGGCTTCTCACCTTCCTGCTCGGCCCCGTCATCGGCCTTGCCGCGGCGACCTATGCCGGCGTGATGGCATCCCTCGCGGTGGACTGGCTCAACGTCCCGAGCCGCGAGGGAGCCTCGGGCTACTTCGTCATCCTCTGGATCCTGATCGCCTTCATCCTGGGAACGATCACGGGTTGGATCGTATGCGGTCTCGTCGGGCGCCGCGGCATGGTGCGCGGCTTCGCCGCAGCGCTCCTCGCCGTTGCCCTGCCGATCACCGCCATCGGCGGCATTGCCTGGGCGCAGAGGGATGTCGCGCCGCTCGTGGCCGGGGATCTCATGGATCTCGCCATCGAGGTGAGGCTGCCCCCCGGCGCCACCCTGCCCGCGGAGGCGAGCCGGGACTCCTACGTCACCCTCTCTTCCGGTAGGCAGCAGCGTGGCGCAATCGGGCCACTCCTCCTGAAGGAAGCGCGAGAGGAGGAGAGTCAATGGATCGTGCCGGGCCGAGTCCTGCTTCACGTCACCTCCGCGCCACGCACTCTCGGTGTCATGCTGCGCGGCGGGAGGACACAGTACTTCGCAACCGACGTGCCCTCGCGTCCCCGCGCTCTCGAGGCCGATTGGGGACCGTGGCGCAGCCCCTTCAGCGGCGTGGAGGAGGGCGAGCCGGCGCTGCAGGCGCGTCTCCGCATCGTCCGCCATGTCCCGCCGCCGCGCTCGGAACCTGAGCCTCCTCCTCCGCCGCCCGCCGAGCAGATCCGTCCCGACCCAGATGCCCCGACCGAAGAATGGTTCCTCCGCACCTCCTACGCCTCGCCGGCTCCGCTCAAGGCGGAGGCGATCGCAGTGGTTCGCGAGCGGCCCGACTTCGTGCCGGTGCTGCTCGCTCATATCGCCTCCCCCCACCATGAGACGGCGCGGCGGGCCATGTATCTGGTCGGCGAGCTCCACCCGCCTCCAGCCGAAGCGGGAGAGGCCGTGCGTGCCCGCGCAGCCGAAGTGGTCCGTCTCGCGGAGGCGATCGACGCAGAAGCGGAAGATAGCCGGGACCGCCTCTACGAGACCGCGCATACCCTCGCGACAGGGGTGCAGGCAGCTTCCTTCGGCTTGTGGCGCGCGGGGGTGGATCTGCGCCCGGAGCTGCGCGCGATGGCCGAAGCGGCACGTCAGCGCGAGAGAGGCCCGCCACGCGACATCGCCGACCGCTCCATCTGCATCGTCAACCACTTCACCAATCTGGAGCGCGGCGTGACGGAGTCATGCCGGTAGTCGCGCCTCCTTTCCGGCGGCCACGCGTCGCATGGCTCCGGGCAAGCCGCGCATAACCGAAGCCCGATCAAAACGTTGGCGAAACATGCCGACGCGCAGCAAGGCGCCCGCGAGCGCTCGTCCCGATCCCCTGAGCACCTACCGCGCCAAGCGGGACTTCTCCCAGTCGCCGGAGCCGCAGGGAGCTTCGGCGCCCAGGACAAGCCGAAACAAGCTGCGCTTCGTCGTGCAGAAGCACGACGCGTCGCGCCTGCATTTCGACTTCCGGCTGGAACTGGCGGGTGTGCTGAAATCCTGGGCCGTGGCCCGCGGCCCATCGCTTGATCCTGCTGACAAGCGCCTCGCCGTGGAGGTGGAGGATCATCCGCTGGAATACCGCGACTTCGAGGGCGTGATCGGCTCCGGATATGGCGCGGGCACCGTGATGCTATGGGATGAAGGCGAGTGGGAGCCGGCCCCCGGAGTGGATGACGCGGAAGGGGCGATTGCGGATGGTAACCTGAAGTTCGTGCTGCACGGAAAGCGCTTGCGGGGCGGGTGGGATTTGGTCCGGATGAAGCCG
The DNA here is from genome assembly GCF_017355885.1 of Sabulicella rubraurantiaca. GTDB lineage: Bacteria > Pseudomonadota > Alphaproteobacteria > Acetobacterales > Acetobacteraceae > Roseococcus > Roseococcus rubraurantiacus. The sequence continues at coordinate 20,257 of NZ_JAFEUU010000005.1, read as the reverse complement.
CGCGCGCGGGAACGCACGCCGCAGTGGCTCCTGATCAAGCGCCGCGACGAGGAGGCACGCCCTGGAGAGGGCGAGGCGCTCGTTGCGGAGGAAACCACCTCCATCCGGACCGGTCGGGAGATGGAGGAGATCTCCGGCGGCGCAGCGCCGAGGAAGCCTGCGCCGAAGCCGTCTTCCCGCCGAAAGGCGGCCCCGAAGGCGGTCCAATCCTCGGTCGCCGGCTTCGTGTCGCCCATGCTCTGCACCCTCGTCGATCGTGCGCCGGATGGCCCAGGCTGGCTTCACGAAATCAAGCTCGACGGATACCGGATCGAGGCGGTCGTGCGGGGCGGGCGCGCCACGCTGTTCACGCGCAACAACAAGGACTGGACGTCCCGCTTTCCCGAGACAGCGACCGCCCTCGCGACGCTGCCCGATTGCATCCTCGACGGAGAGCTGGTGGCGCCGGACGAGGAGGGGAACCCCGATTTCGCGCTTCTCGCCTCAGCCATGGAGCAGAACAGGACCGGCGAACTCGTCTATCACGCCTTCGACCTCATCGCCGCAGGCGAGGAGGATCTGCGGGGACTGCCGCTCACCGAACGAAAGGCGCGGCTTCAGGCCTTGCTGAGGCGCCCTCCGGCGGGCGTCGCGCTGGTGCAGCCCTTCCCTGGCGCGGGCGAGGCAATCCTGAAATCCGCCTGCAGCATGCGGCTCGAAGGTGTGGTGTCGAAGCGCGCCGACAGCCCCTACCGGCCCGGCGACCGTGGCGGAGACTGGGTCAAGTCCAAGTGCCGCGGCAATGACGAGTTCGTGGTGATCGGGCACGGCAAGGGCACGAAAGGCCGCATGACCCTGCTGCTGGGGGCGCGGCGGAACGGCAAGCTGGTCTATCTGGGCCGCGTCGGATCCGGGATCAGCGCGCGGCAGGAGAGCGAGCTGAAGGAGAAGGTGAAGGGCCTTGAGCGCAAGGGCTCGCCTGCCGGAAACGTGCCGCAGCGCGAGCAACGGACCACGCACTGGCTGGAGCCCCGGCTGGTGGCCGAGATCGACTACACGGGCTGGACGGCGGACGGCCTCCTGCGGCAGCCCTCCTTCCGGGGGATCCGGGAGGACAAGCCGGCTTCCGAAGTCATAGTGCCCGTGACGGAGCCAGCCCCAGCTCCTTCCAAGCCATCATCACAGGGTGCGAGCAAGGAGGGGGTATCCGTCCGTGGTGTCAGCCTCTCGCACCCCGGCAAGCCTTTCTGGCCCGGGGACAATGTCACCAAGCGCGACCTAGCCGAGTACTACGCCGCCGTCGCCGACCGGTTGCTGCGGCATGCCGGCGGGCGCCCGCTTTCGCTCGTGCGCGCGCCCGACGGCATTGACGGACCACGCTTTTTCCAGCGGAACGCCATGAGGGGGACGTCGCATCTGCTGCGGCTGGTACATCTGAAGGGGATGGCGAAGCCCCTTCTCGCGGTCGAGAGCCCGGAGGGGCTGGTCGCCCTGGCGCAGATGGGAGTACTCGAGATCCATCCCTGGGGAAGCCTTCTGGAGGACGAGGATCGACCGGACCGGCTAGTGTTCGATCTCGACCCGGCCGAGGACGTGCCTTTCGCAGAGGTCACCGAGGCGGCGCTGCACCTTCGCACCATGCTGGAAAGCCAAGGGCTGAATTCCTTCCCCAAATCCACCGGTGGCAAGGGGATGCATGTCGTGGTGCCGCTGCGGCCCGATGCGGGCTGGGACGAGGCGCGCCAATTCACCAAGGATCTCTGCGAGCGGATGGCGTCCGACGCCCCGGACCGGTTCACCACCAACATGAGCAAGCAGGCCCGGGCCGGACGCATCTTCCTCGACTACCTGCGCAACGATCGCGGTGCGACCGCCGTGGCCCCGTGGTCGCCCCGTGCGCGCCCCGGCGCCACCATCGCCATGCCGCTGAGCTGGGAAGAAGTCGGGCCGGGGCTGGACCCGAAGCGCTTCACCATTGCCTCTGCCCCATCGCTCCTCAAACGGCGTGACCCTTGGGAGAGCTTCGATGCTGCCGCGAAGCCTCTGCCCCGGAGCACCTGATTTGTTTATCCGGCTTGGCTTCTGTCGGCAGCAGTCCCGCAATGACGAGCGTGCGCAAGAGATCCGTGCCGGCCACGCTCCATGGTCCAGCTGCGGAACCGGCTCGAATCCCTCGCTTGTTCGCAGCCTCTACAAAAGATCTCTGGTCATCGTCCGCCTCAGCAGCAGCTGGCTTCAGCAGATTTGAGCGGAAACGTCAGCAGCAAGAAAAACATGGACACGCGACACGAGCCGCCACACCGTGCTTCGACGACGGGGCCCTCCTCCATGACGGCAAGCGTTATCGCACTCGCAGTGTCTCTCTGTGCTTTTGCTGGCGGCGCAGCGGGGCTCCTGCTCAGCCGTTTCCTCGCTGAACAGCATCTCACCAAGGAGACGACCGACGCGGTGCGGCTTGGCACCAGCATGCTCTCCATCCTCGCAGCGCTGGTGCTTGGTTTCCTGATCGCAACCGCGAAGGACTCGCTCGACACAGCAGACCGGATCGTTCGCAGTGCCTCTGTCAACCTGATCGAGGTTGACCAGATCCTTGGCGCTTACGGAGCCGAGGCGAATCCCATCCGGGACCTGCTGCGACACTACGCCGAAGCCATGCTGAGGAACGGCTGGATACAGTCCGAGCATGATCTGCTGGAACAGAACCTCCCGCCCGGCGTCGCGCTTGAGCGGGTCCGCTTGGCCATCCTTTCCCTCGAGCCAGTGAATGCCAACCAGACCTGGCTCCGCGATCAGGCGCTGACCGGCAGCGGGGCGCTTCTTAAGGCGCGATGGGAGCTGCTCGAGCGACGGGACCTGCCAATCCGGCCGGCGTTCCTGTTCGTGCTGACTTCGTGGGTGACTTTCATCCTGGTTGGCTTCGGCCTGAACGCGCCGCGAAACAGCGTCGTGGTCGGGACACTCGCTGTCTGCGCCTATGCCATCGGCACGTCGGTGTTCCTGGTCCTTGAGATGGAGGCACCCTTCGACGGCCTCATCCAAGTCGCGAACAATCCAGTCGGTGTCGCGCTCACTCGCATGGGCCGTTAAGTGGCACCTTCCGCGATCAAAAGGCCCCGTCAGAATCCGCATGTGAGTTCGGATAGGACCTGATTCGCTGAAAGCGAACGTGATGCGGCCTCGCCGATAGTGGCCCGTGCGGTCAGGTCTTCACGGAGCGCTGCTCAAGAAGTTCCGGAAATGCTAGCGGTCCGCTGACTTGAAGAGGGCAGCTACGATGTCAGGCACAGAAGCCAACAAGACCATGGTGCGGTCCTATGTCGCCGCGCTCAACAGCGGCAACTGGGAGAGGCTGCGCGAGCTCTTCACGCCTGACGCAACGATCCAGGGCGTGACCGGGAGCGCACCGATCGAGAAGGCCCTTGGCCCGGGATCGGTCTGGCACCAGCTGCGCGACGGCCTGAACATGGAGCTCACCATCGAAGACCTAGCCGCCGAGGGGAACCGAGTGGCGGCCCGGTACACCGAGCGCGGCCGCTGGACGGGTCCTTTCCTCGATATGGGCGAGCCGACGGGACGCTCCTACGAACTCGTCGCGATGGAGTGGTTCGAGTTCAACGCAGAGGGCCGGATCACCCGGCGTTGGGGCGCCCGCGACGGAGCTGCGCAGGCGCGGCAGCTTGGCTTCGGAGAGACGGCCTGAGCCGCAGCGACTCATCAAGCACCGAAGACAATGGGGCCCGTCAGCGTTCTTCGGGCGGCTTAATGTGGCGGAACGCCCAGAGGAGTGCGAGGTCGTAGGCGATCTTCAGGATCGCGCAGGCGATGAATGGCGCCGTCTGCCAGCCAGCCGCGAACTCCGCACCGGCCAGCGCCGGGCTCGCATCCGCGGCAAGGCTGCGCGGGACTGCCGTGAAGCTTACGGCCGTCATCCGCTCAGGCGGGACGATTCCGCCCGGCTGTTTCGGAGTGCGGCTCGGGAGCAAATGATGGCGGCCGCCGCGCCATAGGCTTAGACCCTAAGCCGAGGTGAATGCATGCTCAGGACCCGCAGCCTGGTCCACAGTTGATGGTCATGCTGCCTGCCGGTCGGCCCGAGGCGCCTCGTCCTCAAGATTGCCTCGGTACAGCGCCGCTATCAGGTCTGCCTGGGAGATGATCCCTGCCAGCCTCTGCTGCTCATCGACAACAACGACGTGCCGCAAGCCGGCACCGGCCAGCAGGGGAACCAGCTCCACGGCATGCTTCTCCTGCGTCACGGTCCGAATGCCACGTGCCATGACCTGCCCCACGACCCTCGGCCGACCAACAAGCGTTCTGCCAGAGCAGCGGATGAGGCGGAGAAACCACGAGTTTGGCGCATCGAACTGGCCATTTTCCGCAACGGCAAGCAAATCGACGTCAGAAATCATGCCGATTACCTGCCGCTTCGGGTCAATCACAGGCAGAGCCCGGATGTCATGCTGGCGCAACAGCAACCAGGCCTCCCTCAGCGAGGTGTCATGCCGCGCAGTGACCACGTCGCGAGACATGATGTCGGCACAGGTGATCTGTCCGAAGCGGCGGCGATAGGCGCGCATCTCCACCGCCTGAACCAACTCCTCCAAATCGTTCCGGCTGATATCGAGGAGCTCATCACGCTGCTGAAGAGCCGCGTCGAGGTCACCCTTGCTCACGCCGACGCGCTCGGTCGGCTTCCCATCCGAAGTGAGATGCGGATGGGTGCCGGAGACGTGTTGAGGATGCGGATAAGCCCGGCGGGTCGCGTTGTTGAAGGCGAGCGCCGCCGTGGTGAGCAGAAGCGAGCTGACCGCGACCGGAGACAGGATGAATTCGTACCCTGCCGAGGTCACCGCTGGCCCGCCAAGGACGGCCGTGAGGGCGATGGCTCCTCCTGGAGGATGGAGGCACCGCAGCGAGAACATCGCGCCGATCGCGAGTGCCGCGGCCACGGGAGCAGCGAAGAGGGGGTCACCGATCAAGCGGGCACAAGTCACCCCGGCCAGCGCGGAGACAATGTTCCCTCCGACCACGGACCAGGGCTGTGCAAGTGGGCTGGACGGCACCGCGAACAGGAGAACGGCTGAGGCGCCCAATGGTGCGGTCAGCAAAGGCAAAGTGGACCAGGCGCCGGTACCGTGGACCGAGATGATGCTGATCAGCAGAAGGCCGGTCAGCGCGCCGAAGCACCCCCGAAGCCTTTCGGCTTTGCTGACGGTCATGGGGGCGGGCAGGAAGCCACGCAGCCAATCAAGAAGCCGTGTATTCACTCGCCTGCCCTGCAACTGCTCACTGCGTCTGCGTCCCGGATCATTTTTCGTCTTGGCGGTCGGACCGTGGAGCCCTGTTTCGCCAGCCCCATTGATCTCGTCGCCCAGGGGTCGGCCCCTTCGCCACAATCCCTATCCAAGAAGATCAGCCCGGCAAGTGCCGGTTTTTGAAGCCCAGGTAGCCGCGCACGGAATACCTGTCTGCACGGATGCCAGAAATGAAGACGCGGCAAGCCGCGCTTGCGGTCACGCCAAGGCGGGTTCGGCCGGGATAAACCCAGCGAGGCGGGCTTCCTCATCGGCCACGTCCAGTAGCGGCTGCAGATGGTCGAACGGCACGGCACGGCTGCGCACGCACCGGGCGAAGGACCGCCAGCTCAGCGCATGCGCCTGATTGTCGAGCTGACCGCAGCTGAGCTGGTAGCGGAGCCAGACGCCGAACAGCAGGCCCACATCGCCCTCGCAATAGCGCCCGACCTCCTCGATCCGCCCCTCCTCCACCATGGTTTCCACCATGGAACCCTCCACGCCTCCGGCCTTGCCGGGTAGGCCGAGCGCGGCCGCGATCTCCACCAGCTTGCACCGGGGGCCAGACGACCAGTTCGCCAGCACCTCCATCAGATCAAGATGACAATCGGCGTAGCGCTTCCAGTAGTCGTGCGGGGGGCGTGACCCCCTCTCCTTCTCCCACTTCCAGTCCGGCATGTCCGATGGCTGGCGGAAGGTGAGGTTGGGCGCACGCAGGCGAGTGGCGACGACACGGAAGCGAAGGACCGGCAGGTCGAAGCCGGATGTGTTCCAGCCGACGATGCAGGGTTGCTTCGCGGTCTGCGGGCGCTCCCCCATCAGCCGGTCCAGCCGCTCCAGCACGTCCCGTTCGGACAGGTCGCCCGTATGGCGGGTCTGGAGGAGTTCCACCTCCCACGGGCCCTGCCCGTGCATCCGGTGGCACAGGATGACCGAGATGGCAGCGACCTTCTGGAGGATCGGCTTGATGAAGATCGCGTCGTCCGCCTGCCCGGGCCGGCGGCAATGCTCCGTCAGGGCGGCGCGCACCTCCTCGCGTGGCGCGCCCGGCCCGAAGCCCAGCAGAAGCCGTGCCGCATCCAGATCGGGGACCGTCTCGATGTCGAGCACCACTGCGCTTTCCTGGCCCCTCAATTCCGCCCCCTCAAATCATGCCTGGGCCTTTTATACCCAGAGAGGGAGGGGGGAGTGCCAGCGCAAGCTGTTCGCAGGGCCCGGCCCCGGCTCAATCAGCCATTTCGGCCTTTGAGGCCGGACCCTAAGGGGCAGGAAGCTCTGCCTCCTCAGCCGATTGGCGGTCGCGCATGAGAAGGCGAAGCGCCTTCTTGTCCACCTTGCCGGTGGCCGTGTGAGGCAATTCGCCCATGAAGGCGACGTTGTCAGGAAGCCACCACTTGGCAAGCTTGCCTTGGAGAAAGGCGATAATCTCTTGCCGCGTCGGGGCGGTGTTCGGCTTGGGCACGACCAGGAGCAGGGGTCGTTCCCCCCAGCGCGGATGCGGCACCGCGATCGCGGCGGCTTCGGCGATGTCGGGATGACCAGCCGCCGCGTTCTCCAAGGCGACCGAGGAAATCCACTCCCCGCCGGACTTGATCAGGTCCTTCGCGCGGTCCGTGATCTGCATATACCCGTGGGGATCAATCGTCGCGATGTCACCCGTGTCGAGAAAGCCCTCCCCATCCAGCACCGAGCCATCCCGCCCATAATAGGCCCGGGCGACAGCGGGGCCACGCACCTTCAGGCGCCCCGCGGTCTTCCCGTCCCACGGCAGCTCCGTGCCCTCGTCATCGGTGATCTTCAGCTCCACCGTAAAGTGCGGGAAGCCTTGCTTCTCGCGGCGGTCGAGCTCCGCCTCCCCTTCCAGGCCCGCGACCTCTGGCTTGGGCGTGTTGCATGTTCCCGCTGGTGAGGTCTCCGTCATTCCCCATCCGTGGTCGACGCGCACACCGTAGCGTTCGTCATAGGCCTGGATGAGGGATCGGGGCACGGCCGCACCCCCGATCCCGACGCGCCGCAGCGTCGAGAGTTTTGCCCCCGTTGCGTCGAGGTACTGGAGCAGCATCGTCCAAAGGGTCGGGACAGCCGCGGCGTAGGTCGCGCGCCCGATCTCGGCCATCTCGTGCAGCGACGCGGCGTCCAGCTTCGCTCCGGGCAGGATCATCGCGGCACCGGCAATCGGAGCACACAGGGGCAGCAACCAGCCATTGGCATGGAACATCGGAACGACCGCCATCACGCGTTCCGCCGCGTTGAAGCCGAAGCCGTTGCCGCCATTCCAGCTCAAGGCCGCCAGGAGATTCGACCGGTGGCTGTAGAGGACACCCTTTGGCTCCCCGGTGGTGCCGGAGGTGTAGCAGAGGCCAGCGGCCGTGTTCTCATCGAGGCTGGCCCACACGAAATCACCATCCACCTGTCCCAACCAGTCCTCATAGGCCACCGCACCGCGCAAACTCGTGCTCGGCATATGCGCGGCGTCGGTCAGGATGACGTAGCGCTCGATGTGAGGAAGGACGTGTGCGATCTTCTCGAGCAGAGGCACGAAGCTGAGGTCGGCCAGGATCAGCCGGCTCTCGGCGTGGTTCAGGATCCACACCAGTTCCTTCTCGAACAGGCGGGGATTTACCGTATGGTAGATCGCCCCGATGCCGGTGATGCCGTACCAAGCCTCCAGGTGGCGCGACGTGTTCCAAGCCATCGTCGCCACGCGGTCGCCCTGGCGAATGCCCGACCGGGTCAAGCACTGCGCCAAGCGAAGCGCTCTCCGGCGGATGGCAGCGTAATTGGTGTGGTGGATCGGCCCCTCGACGGAGCGCGAGATCACCTCGCGCTGAGGATGCTGCTGGGCCGCATGATCGATGACGCAGTGCATCAAGAGCGGCCAGTCCTGCATCAGGCCCAGCATGGCGTCCTCCCTCCATTCTCGAGGCAGGCCTCCGAAGTCACAGCCGCTCAGCCTGCTCCGTCGCCGCGGAGCTTAGCACCGCAGCACGGCAGCGGAATGATTTATGATCAGGCTCTGTCGTGCATTGCCGGGTCAGCCAAGCCCCTGGGATCCGGTGCCCCCACCTCCGACAGGGCCGTAGCCGCCGCCGCCAGGCGTGCGGATGGTGACGCGGCTGCCCTTCCGCAGCATCTGGAGCTGCCGCGTGTCCACGGCCACGTCGTCGATCAGCACCTCGCCCTTGGCGCCGGACGTGCCGCCGAATAGGCCATGTGCCGCGAACCGCAGGCGCTCCGTCACGAAGACGGCGGCGACGTCCTCCGCCTCGCACTCCACCAAGACCTCCTGTCCCCGGCCACCCCGGTGGCTCCCGGCGCCACCGGAGTCTGGCCGAAGGGCCTTGCAGTGGATGACCACCGGCGCAGTCCGCTCGGCCACCTCGATGGGCGTCGCAGAGATGTTGGACGGCCACGAGATGCAGTCCGCCCCACCTTGGGTCGCGCCCGCGCCTGTCCCGCCATTGAAGAACATGACGTTGGCAAAGGTCTGTCCCCGCGCATCGGTGCCGGCCAGGTTCATGATCCAGAGCGGGCTTCCCGGTGCGGCGCGCACCTTGCCCGGCAGCGCCTCGGCCAGGGCGGTGAAGATCATGACCGGCACATAATGGCCGGTCGCGGCGCGTCCCCCGACGGCGGCGGGATGGCGTGGGTTCAGGATACACCCCTCGGGCGCCAGGACGCGGATCGGCCGGAACACGCCTTCGTTGTTAGGCAGTTCGGGCAGGAGCAGCGCCTTCAGCGCGAAATTGGTCATCGCCGTGGTGTAGGCCATGACACAGTTCACGGCGCGGCGCTGCTGCGGGCTCGTCCCAGCAAAATCCACCGTGACCTCGCCGCCGCGCAGAGTGACCTCGACATTGAAGGTGAAAGGCTCCTCCAGGCCGTCCGTCTCCATGGTGGCGCGCCAAGTGCCTTCGGGCAGCAGCGCGATGCGCCGTCGCATCTCGGCCTCGGAGCGGTCGAAGATCTCTGAGGCAACGGACGAGAGGTCTGCCATCCGGTGATCCTCCAGCGCTCGGCAGACCCGGTCCTCGATGAGGGTCACCGCGCCGACCTGAGCCCAGACATCGCCCTCGGTCTGGTCCGGCGTCCGGACATTGGCTCGCAGGAGGGTCAGGAGTGTAGCGTCCACTACCTCACCGCGCATCAGGCGCATCGGCGGGATGTGGAAGCCTTCCTCGAACAGCTCGCGCGCCTCGGTGCTTCGGATGCGGCCGCCGATATCCGGCACGTGGCTCGTTGTGGCTGCAAAGCCCACGACGCGGCTGCCGAGGAAGATCGGTCGCACGATCGAGATGTCGTTGAGGTGGCCAGTGCCGATCCAGGGATTGTTCGTGATGAACACGTCACCCGGCTGCATCTGATCCGGCGGGAATGCCGCGCGGACAGCACGCACCGTCCCAGGCAACGTGCCGATGAAGCTCGGGATGGAGCCCGTGTTCTGCGCGAGCGAACGGCCTTCTGTATCCGTGAGCACGCAGGCAAAGTCGTTCGCCTCGTTGGAAAGGGTCGAGAAGGAGGTACGGACGATCGCCTTCGCCGCCTCGTCCACGGCCGCGATGAGCCGCGTCCAGACCAGTTCCAGCGTGACGGGGTCGAGATGCATCATCAGCCCAGCTCCACCAGGATATTGCCCGAGCGCAGCACGGCGAAGCGCGCATCTGGTCCGACCACGAGGGTCGAGCCCGCTTCCTCGACGAGGGCCGGACCAGCGGCCTTGAAGCCTGCGGGGAGCGCGGCGCGGCGGTATACGGCGGCCTCGTGCTCCTCTCCGCCGATGACGATGCGTCGTTGGCGGGAAGCGGCCCTGCCCGCTTCCGCTTCGGGTGCGACGCCGGTGGGCGCCCCGCCCCGGGCGCCACGCAGCACGACGCGAGCATGGACAAGCTCGATCGGCACCGCGGGTGGCGGCCGGCTGTAGCGCGCGACATAGGCGACACGGAACGCGTCGCGGATAAGGGACCGCACCGCCTCGTCCTCCTCGGGCCAGGGCGCAGGCGGCAGGTTGACCGGCATGTACGCGCCCTGGCCGACGCAGCGCGCGTCCACCAAGCGGCCTGCCGCCAGTTCCCCGCCGGTCCACCCGCCGTCGGAGAGCACTTGGCGCGCCTCCTCCTCCAGCCCGCCGAAGGCGGCGGCGAGGGAGGAGGCCGTGCAGGCATCGAGACGCTGGCCGAGGCTCATGACCCGGTCCACCCGCGGCGGGGCGGCGAGCATGCCCAGCGCGGAGGCGACGCCCGCCTCGGGCGGAATGATCATGCGCCGGATACCGAGCTTGCGTGCTAAATGGTGCCCGTGCACCGGCCCGCCGCCGCCCGTGCAGACCAGCGTGAACTCCGAGGCGTCCCGGCCACGTTCGGCGAGGTGCGTGCGCGCCGCACCAGCCATCGCCTCCGTCGCAACGTCATGAATCCCCCAGGCCGCGGCCTCGGGCGCGATGCCGAGCGCCTCCGCCAGCGCCCCCACCGCCGAGGCTGCCGCGTCCCTGTCGAGGGGTAGCCGGCCGCCCGCGAAGCTCGCCGGATCAAGGTAGCCGAGCAGGAGGTTGGCGTCGGTCACCGTCGGCTGCGTGCCACCTCGCCCATAGGAAGCAGGGCCGGGCTCCGATCCCGCGCTGTCCGGCCCGACCTTCAGCAGCCCAATCGGGTCGCGGCGAGCGATGGAGCCACCGCCGGCACCAATCTCGATGAGATCGACGGTGGAGATCCGGATCGGCAGACCGCTTCCCTCGATGAAGCGTGCCTGGCGCGCGGCCTCGAAGCCGAACACCACCTCGGGCTCGCCCTTCTCGACGACGCAAAGCTTTGCCGTCGTGCCGCCGAGGTCGAAGGCCAGCAGGCGACTTTCCCCCTCGCCGGCCAGGAAGGCGGCTGCGAGCGCCCCCGCCGCCGGGCCCGACTCAAGCAGTTGCACCGGCGCGCGCCGGGCCTCGGCCACGTGGGTGAGCCCGCCATTCGAGAGCATGAGCAGCAGAGGGGCTTCGATGCCGAGCGTCGCGAGTTCGGTCCCCAGCCGGGCCAGGTAGCGCTCCGCGAGCGGCGCGACATAGGCGTTCGCCGTCGCCGTCGAGCCACGGTCATACTCGCGCACCTCTCGCACGATGCCGTGCGAGGCCGTGACCGAAAGTGCTGGGAAGCGCTTCGCGAGATGCGTGACTGCCTCCATCTCGTGCTGCGGATGGAGATCGCTGTGCAGGAACAGCACGGCGAGGGCCTCCGCCCCCATCGCCACCGCTTCGGCGGCGCGCTGCTCAAGTGCTGCGAGGTCGAGAGGCACGAGAACCGTGCCATCCGCCTTGACCCGCTCAGGCACCTCAAAGCGAAGTTCGTCCGGCACGAGAGGCTCCGGCGGACGGAGCTGGAGGTCATATAGCTCGTAGCGCCGTTCGCGCCCGATATGGAGCAGGTCGCGGAAGCCCGCGGTCGTGATCAGCGCCGTCACGGCGCCCTTGCGTTCGATCAGCGCGTTGGTGAAGAGCGTCGTCGCATGGACCACGCGCCCGACCTCCCCGGGCGACACGCCTGCCTGCTCAAGCAAACGTCGCGTCCCTGCCAGGATGCCCTGGACGGGATCAGCATGGGTTGTCAGCACCTTCAGGGTGCCGGAGCGCTCCCTCGTAGGCCCATGCAGCACGAGGTCGGTAAAGGTGCCCCCGATGTCGATGCCGAGGGAGAGCGCAGCATTCGCCGCCATGACGTCACTCACTGGATGCGGATCTGCGCGTCCTGGATGACGCGCGTCCAACGGGTGGTCTCCTCGGCAACCAGGCGGCCCAGCTCCTCCGGCGGGCCGTCCGCTGGCTCGGCGCCGAGATCCTCCATGCGCTGCCGCACGGACGGGATCGCCATGATCCTTCGGAAGCCTTGATTCAGCCTGGCCACCAGAGGTGCCGGCGTGGCGGCCGGCGCGAAGAGGGCGAACCAGGAGACGACGCCATAGCCCGGCACCCCGGCCTCGGAGACCGTGGGGAGGTCGGGCGTGGCTTTCGCACGCCAGGGCGAGGTGACGGCCAGGGCGCGCAGCCTTCCATCGCGCACATGCTGGATAGCGCCCGGCAGGTTCTCGAACATGAGCTGGATCTGGCCGGCCTGGAGGTCGATCAGCGCCGCACCGCTGCCGCGATACGGAATATGCACGATCTGTGCGTCGGTCATGAGGCGGAACAGCTCGCCCGACAAATGCGTCGTCGCGCCATTGCCGGCGGAGCCATAGTTGATACTACCGGGCCGCGCGCGCGCCGCCGCGATCAACTCAGCGATGCTCCGCACCGGCAAACTGGGATTCACCACCACGATGTTCGGGACGTTGGCGACCAGCGTGACCGGCGCGAAGTCGCGGATCGGATCGTAAGTCAGGTTGGGATACAGCGCCTTCGCGGTCGCATGCGTCCCGGGCGTGCCCATGACCAGCGTCGTGCCGTCAGGCGCCGCCTGCGCCACCTGCGCCGTCCCGACCGTGCCACCGGCACCCGGCCGGAGATCGACCACGAGAGGCTGACCGAACTCGGCCTGGAAATGCTCGGCGAGGATTCGGGCAAGGATGTCGGTGGTGCCGCCGGGCGCATAGGGCACGACCAGCCGCACCGGGCGGGTTGGCAGGTCCTGTGCAAGGGCGGAAATGCCGGGGGATGCGAGCAGCGGCGTCAGCCCGCCCAGCAAGAATGCGCGCCTCGTCATGGATGCATGCTCCTTTCGCACCTGTCAGCCGTAACTGGCGGCCGGCTTGCCGTCCTGGGATGGCGCGCTGCCCATTTCGGGCGTGGTCGCGTGCAGGCTCCGGGCAGCCGCGGCGACCCCTGCCCCGATTTCAAGGGGATGGCCAAGCCCGACGAGAACCTGCTCGAGCTCCTGCAGATCCGTCAGGATGTCGCTGGGTGCGAGGAACCCCATGGTGCCGATGCGGATCACGCGACCCGCGAGGCGGTTCCGTGCCCCCGCAATCACGGAGCCGTATCGATCGCGCATTGCACGCACGATCGCGCCGCCCTCCAGCCCCGGCGGGACGGAAAGCACGACAACGGAGGAAGAGCGTGTCGGCGCCCGCGTGAAATCCGGGAGGCCGATGGCCGTGGCACCCGCGCGAAGCGCCGATGACAGCGCCCGGTGCCGGGTCAGCACGGAATCCAGCCCCTCGGCATGGATCATCCCGAGCGCCTCGACCAAGGCGGCGACGAGCGCGGTCGGCGGGGTGAAGGGCGTTTCCCCCTTGTTCGCGGAGTCGAGGGCGCGCCGGAAGTCGAAGTAGAAGCGCGGCATCGTTGTCTGCCGTGCCACGACCGCGCGCGCCTTGGCACTGAGGCTGACCAGGCCGAGCCCCGGCGGGCACATCAGCGCCTTCTGCGAAGCGGAGACGACGACATCCACGCCCCATTCGTCCTGCCGCATGGGGACTGCGCCGAGGCCGCTTACCGAATCCACGACCAGGATCTCGGGCCGGTCGCGCAGCAGCGCGCCGAGCTCGGCCAGGTCGGCGACCGCGCCCGTCGAGCTTTCATTGTGAATGACGGTGACGGCACGATAGCGCGCGGCGTCGAGGCGCGCGGCCACGGCGCCGATATCGATGCCCTCCCCCCACTCCATCTCCATGCGGTCCACCTGCGCCCCAAGCGCCTCGCCGATCGCGGCGAAGCGTTCGCCGAACTGGCCATGGATGATGCAGAGCAGCCTCTCACCAGGGGCGAGGAGGTTGAGCAGCGCCGCCTCCATCATGCCCGTGCCGGAACAACCAAAGAAAAGCACGGGATTCTCCGTGCCAAGGATCGGGCGCAGCAGTTGCTCCGCGGCGGCAAGCTGGTCGCGGAACTCCGGGCCACGGTGGTTGAGCACGGGACGGGCCATGGCAGCGCGCACGCGCTCGGGCACCGCTGTCGGACCCGGGAGGCGCAATCGGTAGGCAGTGGGCACGCCTTCGGAACCGGTTCGCGGCTTCACGACCTCGTTCACCGAATCTCGTCTCCCGTCACTTCGACCGCCGAGCCTAGGCATGAGCCGAGGTGCCGTCCAATATCGAACTCCGCTTGCGTGATAGTCTGGGAGTATCACCGCATGGAGCTGCGGCACCTCCGCTACGTCGTCGCCTTGGCCGATGAACTGCATTTCGGTCGGGCGGCGGCGCGACTTGGTATCTCGCAGCCGCCCTTGAGCCAGCAACTCGCCATGCTCGAAAGGCAACTTGGGGTCCGTCTCTTCGACAGAGACCGTCGCGGGGTGCGGCTGACCAGCGCGGGCACGCTGTTCGTCGTGGAGGCGCGGATGGCGCTGCGCGCGGCGGAGCGGGCCCGGGACGTCGCGCTGCAGGCCGAGCGGGGAGAAGTCGGGGAGCTGCGCATCGGCCTCTTTGCATCTGCCCCCCTCACCCGTGGCGTCGCGGGCGCGATCAGCGACTTCCGCGCTGCCTATCCCGGCGCGCGGCTCATGCTGACGGAGGCCCCCTCCCATAGGCAGGTGCGGGCGCTGGCAGAGGGAGGGCTGGACCTGGGTTTCCTGCGCAGCCCAGCCAAGCCCCTGCTGCCCCCGGGCTTAGAGGCGATCGAGGCCGTGCGCGAACCGCTTTGCGTCGTGGTGCCGGCACGGCACGCCCTGGCCCGGCATGCAGGACCGGTTCCTGTCGAGCTTCTCGCTGGGGAGCCGATGGTGTTCTTCGACCGAAGCTTCAGCGCGTCCATGTACGACCAGATCCACGCGCTTTGCACGGCCGCGGGCTTCACCCCGAACATCGTGCAGGAGGCGAACGCCAACACCATGATCCTTGGCCTTGTCGCCGCAGGGCTCGGTGTCTCCATCCTTCCCGCGGCACAATGCGCCATGCGCCCCGACCGCGTTCGCGTGCGTCCGATTGCGGCGAAGGCGGCCGTGACCGCGAGCTGGCTTGCCTATCGCCTTGACGATTCCAGCCTGCTCGCGCGCCGCTTCGTCGAACTGGTCCGCAGCCGCGGCATCAGCACGGAGCTTCTGCCAGGAAAACAGGGGCGCCCACGCCGCGCGACGAGCTGACGGGCCTCAAGACCTAGGGCTTGGGCGGCGACGACAGCAGGGCCTCAACCTCGGCCGAGCGGATGATCCGGCCGCTGCGGACGAAGGCTTCGTGGTTCGCCTCAATCGTGTCGCGGTCATAAAGGTAGTTCACCATAAGGCCATAGGACTCACGCATGCCGCGTGCGGAGGTATTCGCCAACGGGTTGAGGCGTTCCAGACGCGCGCCGTTCCCCAGGTGAAACCGCGCCACAGGGTCCATCCGCGCCCCGAGCCGCGTGGGCTGAGTCAGGTAGAGGGCGCATAGCCGCAGCAAGGGCCCATTCAGCGCCGCAGACCGGGTCCCGTCGCGCCAGCCTTCGCCGGCTATTGCCTTGGCGATCAGCTCGGCCGGATTGCTGTCCTCAGGGAGCCCGGTCTCCGCGGCAAGCACCTCGGTCTCTCCGGGGCTTAGTGCTTCCGCCCCGTCAGGTCCCGCCAAATACCGGTCCAGCCAGCGGCGGAATCCCGGAATCGGCGAGAGGGTCGCAAAGCGCGTTAGGGCCGGCAGCTCGGCCTTCAGCTCTTCGACGACCTGCTTGATCAGGAAGTTGCCGAAGGAAATGCCTCGCAGCCCCTCCTGGCAGTTGGAGATGGAGTAGAAGGTGGCCGTGTCCGCGGTTCCGGCACGACGCCGGCGGGCCTCGTGGCTGTCGCTACGATCAAGGGCCAGCAGGGGCTGCACGGCGCTGGCCAATCCGTGCGTGAGCGCGACCTCGACGAAGATCAGGGGCTCACCGGGAAGCGCGGGGTGGAAGAAGGCGAAGCAGCGCCGATCAGGGGCCAGTCGGCGGCGCAGATCCTCCCAGCCCTGGATCTCGTGGACGGCTTCGTAGGCGATCAGCTTCTCCAGCACCGCGGCCGGGGTCTGCCAGTCGATCCGGCGCAGTTCCAGGAAGCCTCGGTTGAACCAGGATGCCAGCAGGTGGTGGAAATCGGCATCCAGCAGCTTGAGCACGGGGTGGGCATCCGCATGAGCCAGCAGCTCCTCGCGCAGCAGGATCAGGGCGTGGGTGCTGCCGGGCGCCATGTTCATGCGCCGAAGCAGCTCTTGCCGGGGTGCCTCGGCGGCTTGGCAGAGGGCGGCGGCGCGCGCAGGCGTTGGTTCAACGAGATATGCCTCGGCCGCTGCGCGCAACACCTGCGGGTCGGGCGCGAAGCTCTCGGCCAGGAAAACCAGGAAACCGATGCGGTCTTCGGGAGAGAGTTCGCACAGCGTGTCGTGCAGCTCGCGCGCGACCGCGGCGCCAGAGGCCTCCCCCCGCTCCGAGAGCAGCGCCTGGGCAAGCTGGCGTGCCCGCTCCGGTGCGGGAATGGAGGCGGCAGGGACGGCTGCGTAGGCCTCGCCGCGATCGGCGATCCCTGACCACATCTTGTCCAGCCATGCGCGAGCGTCGGAAGCAAGGGAGGACACGGTGCTCAATGGGGACGACACCATCGTTGCTGCTCCTCGACGCTGTGCGCTCGCCGGCTTCCCTGCCAGTCCACGGGTTCCCGCCGCGGGACGGGCTAGTCCGCCGTGATCCCGGCTTCGCGGATCAGAGTACCAAGTCTTGCCGTCTCGTCGCGAAGTTCCTGCGTCGCCTCGGCCGCGCTGCCGCTCACCGCAACAGCGCCGATATCGATGATGCGCTGCCGAACGGCCGGCTCCTCCAACACCCTGCGGAACGCGCCGTTCAGCGTCGCGATCACCGCAGGCGGCGTGCCGGCCGGTACGACCAGCCGGGCCCGGGCTGAGGAATCCAAGCCAGGCACGCCGGCTTCGCCCATGGTCGGCACCTCGGGAAGCTGCGGCGCTCGCTCCCGTCCGGTGACGCCCAGCGCGACCACCTCTCCCGACCGGACCTGCGCGAGCGCGCTTGCGACCGTATCGAAGTAGAAATCCACGCGCCCGGAGATCACGTCGGTCAGCGCGGCCGCACCGGAGCGATAGGGGACGTTCACCATCTCCTGCCCGCTGAAGCGGCGGAAAATCTCGGCCGCGAGGTGGTTCGACGAGCCGGCGCCCGGCGAGGCATAGGAGAGGCCCCGGCTGGTTTCGCGCGCCTTGCGGAGGAGGCCCTGCACGTCGGTCACGCCCAGGCTGCGCGGCACCACCAGCACCAGCGGCAGGTCGGCGACGGAGATCACCGGCGCCAGCGCGGTATTCGGGTCGAAGGGAGAAGGCCGGTACAGCGCTGGTGCCGTGGCACAGATCGGCGGGCAGATGGCCAGGGTGTAGCCGTCCGGGCGGGCCTGAGCCAGCGCGACAATGCCGACCGTCGCGCCGCCACCCGCACGGTTCTCTACCACCACGTTTTGGCCAAGCACCTGCCCTGCCCGCTCCGCTACGACGCGTGCGAGCAGATCGGTGCCGCCGCCCGGGCCGAAGGGCACGATCAGGCGCAGGGGGCGGTCCGGGAAGCTCTGCGCGGCAGCGGGCGCGGCAAGGCCTCCGCACAGGGCGAGGCCAAGCGCCAGGGTACGCAGCAGGCTGGGGCGGGCTGATGTCATTGGTCTGGACCTCCTTGGAAACAGTGTCGGGAGGTGACGACGGCGTCCTCGGAAGGCGGCCGAGCCCAGACGACACTGCAAAACATAACGTTTTCCTTGGGCGGCGCGTGCTATGCCGCCCGCAGGGGCGATAACTTCTATTCCGCCTCCCGGGAACCACGCGTGGAGCCCACCAGCCACCCAATCCCTGCGCTTCCAATCCGCGCCAGGGATCTCCAGCCAAGATCCTTGCCGGTCTCAGCGCCGGGGCCGCAACATCGGCCCCCGGCAAGTGGAGGCGCGGAATGACACTGTTTCGGCGCGCAGCACTCCAGGGCATCGCCCTGGCACTCTTCGGGGTCCACGCAGCGACTTCGACGGGCACCGCAACCACGGCGGCAAGTCGGGATGATGTAACCCAGCGTCTCCACGAGCTGGATACGCTCATCGAGGAGATGCTGAGGCGGACCGGCGTGCCTGGGCTGTCGCTCGCCGTGGTCCAACACGACCGCGTCGTCCATCTCCGCGGCTTCGGCCTGCGTGAGGTGGGCCGGCCGGAGCCTGTGGACGCCGATACCGTCTTCCAACTCGCCTCCCTGTCCAAGCCGGTCGCCACCACCGTGATCGCGGCCCTGGTGGGCGATGGGCGGGTGGCCTGGGACGATCCGATCATCCGCCACGACCCCGGCTTCGCGCTGGAAGACGCATGGACGACGCGCACCGTGACGCTGCGCGACATGCTCGCTCACCGCAGCGGCCTGCCCGACCACGCCGGCGATGCCCTGGAGGACCTGGGCTATGACCGCGCCGAGGTTCTGCGGCGCCTGCGTCACTTTCGGCTGGGCGGCTTCCGTTCGAGCTACGCCTACACAAATTTCGGCTTCACCGCGGCAGCCGTCGCGGCAGCCCAGGCTGCAGGGCGGTCCTGGGAAGACCTGTCCCTCGAGCGGCTCTACCGCCCGCTCGGCATGACGCGCACCAGTTCGCGCTTTTTAGAGTTCCAGGCCGCGCCGAACCGGGCGGTCGGGCATATGCGGCGGGACGGCGCCAGCTGGGTGCCCGGGCTGATGCGCGAGCCCGACGCGCAATCGCCCGCGGGTGGGGTCAGTTCAACAGCGCGCGACATGGCCGCGTGGCTGCGCCTCCAAATGGGCCGCGGGACCGTGGACGGCGCCACGGTCGTCAAGGCCGAGGCGCTCGACGAGACCCACCGGCCCCAGATGGCGAGCGCGCCGGCGGGCGATCCGGCACGGGACCGGACCGGCTTCTATGGCCTCGGCTGGAATATCGGCCAGGACGAGGCAGGACGCATTCTCTGGAACCACTCAGGCGCCTTCAACCTCGGCGCCGCGACCTCGGTCCACATCCTCCCTGCCGAGGGGCTTGGCATCGTCGTGCTCACCAATGCGCAGCCGGTCGGCGTGCCGGAGGCGGTATGCCGCTGCTTCCTGGACCTCGCCACGGCCGGGCGGGTCACGCGCGACTGGCTGGCACTGTTCGGCGAGGCCTTCACCAAGATGTCCGCACCGAACTACGGGACGGCGGTGGATTACGCGCGGCCGCCATCCCCACCCTTCCCTCCTTTGCCGGATACCGCATACGCGGGCCTCTATCGCAGCGAGCTGTTCGGGGACGCTGAAATCGCCACCGGAACCAATGGGCTGGAGCTGCGTCTCGGCCCCCGGCGAGCCGCCTTCGCGCTCCGTCACTTCGACCGGGACGTGTTCACCTACCAGCCAGTCGGCGAAAACGCCTATGGACCGAGCGCGGTGGCCTTCGCGGTAGGTGCGGACCGGAAGGCGACCTCGGCCACGATCGAGAACCTCGCCACGGAGGGGCAGGGCCGCTTCGACCGCGCCCCTGGGTGACGTGGTCCCGCTTGGGGCTGCCGCGCGCTCAGCTCGACGTATCGAGTTCCGCCGCCTCGAAGCGAGGCGCCTCGGGCTTCTCCTGGGAATCAATCGTGTCGGCCAGATGGCGCAGCGCCTGTGCCATGGCCTGCATGGAGTGAGCCTTCTCCTCCAGGGCCTCGACATGCCCCATCGCGACGGCCCGCAGCTCCTCTGGCGCCTTCTGGTTGTCGCTCCACAGCGCCAGGATGCTCTTCACGTCGGCGAGCGGGAAAGCCAGGTCCCGCGCGTGGCGGATGAAGCGCAGGATCGAAACCGTCTTTTCCGTATAGGCGCGATAGTTGTTCGCGCGGCGCTCAGGACGGACCAGTCCCAGCGACTCGTAATGGCGAATCATCTTCGCTGAAACACCGCTCTGGTTGGACGCTTCGCCAATATTCATCGTGATACTCCCTGCTCAGGATCGTCTGCTTCGATTCCACAACGCTCGTGCGGTGCATATGATGCATAAGCATCGAAATCCTGACAGCCCATCCGAGAAGTTTGTTTTCACGCTGAGGGCCTTGCGGCTAACCGCCGAAGCATGATGCGGATCATGGCCATGCGGACGAAGGCGGCGGCGATGCGGCAGTGCCGCTCGAAATCGCGGGCC
>NZ_JAFEUU010000062.1 GCF_017355885.1 Sabulicella rubraurantiaca | reverse complement strand
CCGGCAGCGGCTGGTCCAGCCGAAGGTGCGCTCGATCACCCAGCGACGGGGCTGAACCGCGAAGCCTTGTGCATCCGGAGCACGGCCGACCAGCTGGACCGTGACGGGCGTCGCGGTGGCGACGCGCTCCCCACGTAGGCGCGATCCGCGTAGCACAGCGCAAGGAAGGGCCACGGGCGCCGGGACGCGCCCAGCAGCGCAATCCCGCCGTGGCTGTCGTGCAGCGAGGCGGGCGAGACGGCGGCGAGCAACAGACGGCCGTCGGTGTCCACCAGTGCGTGCCGCTTGCGGCCGACGACATGTTTGGCCGCATCGTAGCCGCGCACACCTGCGACGCCGACGCCGCCCGAGCGGATGGCTTGCGTATCCACCACGGCGGCTGTGGGCGAGGCCTACCGGCCCGTCCGCTCCCGGTCGGCCATGGCGAGCGCATGAGCGCTGCGCTCAAAGGTGCCCGTGCGCGCCAGACGGAGGAGCCAGCGCAGCGTCGTCGGCCAAGGCGGGAAGTCGCGCGGCAGGTGCCGCCACGCGCAGCCGGTGCGCAGAACGGAGAGGATGCCGTCCAACACCGCCCGCATCGGCCAGCGCCGTGGTCGTCTGAAAGGGGCGGGCGGCGGCAGGAACGGCGCCACCAACGGCCACTCGGCATTGGTCGGGCGTGTTGCATAGGGCTGGCTTGGGCGCGCAAGCTGCGGCCGGGTGGCGGGGTCCACATGGGCGACCTCGGAGGACATACAGACATCCCTCGAACGCACGAGGCTGCCGCCGCTCACCCCATCCGCGATCCATACGAAACCGTTCCGAA
>NZ_JAFEUU010000061.1 GCF_017355885.1 Sabulicella rubraurantiaca | reverse complement strand
GAGCTAGAGCACGTTCCCCTCGAGCTGATTCGCGAAAGTGCTTCCCCGACGCGGGGGTGATCTGATTCACCCTGTCTGCTGGGCGGAGGCAGCAGGCATGGCAAAGACCTTGTCGGAGGATCTGCGGGTTCGGGTGATCGGGGCAGTGGATGGCGGGATGTCGCGCCATGCGGCCGCCAGGCGGTTCGGAGTGTCGGTGGCCAGTGCGGTGCGCTGGCTGCGGGCCTGGCGCGACGCGGGAGCCAGGGCGGCCAAGCCACGTGGGGGCGATCGCCACTCGCACCGGATCGAAGCCTTCGGCGCGGTCATCCTGGGCGCCATCGAGGCGCAGACCGACATCACCCTGGTCGAGCTGTCCGAGCTGCTCGAGCGCGAGCATGGCGTCCACTTCGCGCCCAGCACGATCTGGCGCTTCGGAAAGCGGCACGGCCTCAGCTTCAAAAAAAAGCGCCCACGCGGCCGAGCAGGACAGGCCCGACGTCGCCGCGCGGCGTCAGGCTTGGTTCGATGCCCAGCCTGACCTCGACCCCGAGCGCCTGGTCTTCATCGACGAGACCGGCGCCAGCACCAAGATGGCGCGCCTGCGCGGTCGCTCCCCGCGCGGCCAGCGCTGCCGGGCGGCGGTGCCCCATGGGCACTGGAAGACCACCACCTTCACCGGCGCGCTGCGGCTGTCGGGCCTGACCGCGCCCATGGTGCTGGACGGGCCGATGAACGGTCGTGCTTTCCTGGCTTATGTCGAGCAGGTGCTGGTGCCGACGCTGCGGCCCGGGGACATCGTGATCCTGGACAACCTGCCGGCGCACAAACCGCGCGGCGTGCGCGAGGCCATCGAGGGCGCGGGCGCGATGCTGCGCTTCCTGCCCCCCTATTCACC
>NZ_JAFEUU010000060.1 GCF_017355885.1 Sabulicella rubraurantiaca | reverse complement strand
ATTCGACTTGGCGCCGCTGGCTTCGCTCTGGCGTGGCCCTGTCCGCACTGGCGGGGCTTGGTTTCCTCGCTCTGCCGCAGGTTGCGGAAGCGGCGCCTATCCCCGCTGGCTACGTGTGCGCTGGTGCTTGCGGCACCCTTGGCGCCGATGGCGTCGTAACGGCTCCGCCGATCGGCGGCAGCACCTATCAGTATGTCACCACGGACGGTGGGGTGAACGGCGTCGGTGCCCTGCCGGGCGTCGGTGGCACCGGGAGCCCCACGGATGGTTCTACGCTCACCACGCCGGTCTTCACGGCCCAGGCGGGCGACGCGCTGAACTTCGCCTTCAACTACGTCACCTCGGATGGCTCGGGCTTCGCCGATTACGCCTGGGCCCGACTGGTGACGGACGCGAATGTGGAGGTTGCGCTGCTCTTCACCGCGCGCACGACCCAGGGCGGCAACACCGTGCCTGGCTTCGGCATGCCCGCTCCCGCGGCGACGCTGACCCCGTCCTCCACTCCCATCAACCCGGGTGCAACCACGTGGTCGCCGCTCGGAGGGAACAGCGGCAGCTGCTTCATCAGCCCCTCTGCCGGCTGCGGCAACACCGGCTGGATCCTGTCGAGCTACACCATCGCGGCTGCAGGGAATTACAAGCTTCAGTTCGGTGTCACCAACTGGGACGACCGCGCCTTTGACTCCGGCATGGCCATTGCTGGCGTGACGGTGGGCGGCAAGCCGATCGATCCGGTTCCGGTGCCGGCGCCTGCTTCGCTGGCGCTGCTCGGCTTCGGCCTGGCCGGCATCGCCGCGGTACGCCGCCGCCGCGAGCAGGGCTGACCGGGCGGGGAGGAAGTCCCGCCCTCTTCAAACCCGCCGTCTTCTTTCGGGAAGGCGGCGGACGCCTCAGCGCCGTGCCAGCGC
>NZ_JAFEUU010000059.1 GCF_017355885.1 Sabulicella rubraurantiaca | reverse complement strand
AGTGTCCGTCCGCGAACATGTTGAATCGATTGAGTCACTTGTGATTCGCTCGTGCAGGAGAGATTCGCGGAGAGCATGGCGGATGTGGACGGCGGAAAACCGGTCTCGGTATGACCGGAGGGGGCTGCGCTATCCAAGTGACACGACGGATGCCGAGTGGGCGCTGCTCGCGGAGCTGATCCCGCCAGCGAAGCCCGGTGGCAACGCGCGCACGGTGGATGTGCGCGAGGTCGTCAACGGCCTGCTCTACGTGCTCGGCACGGGCTGCCAGTGGCGGGCCACTCCGAAGGACTTGCCGCCGCGCAGCACGCTGCATGGCTACTTCATGCGCTGGGAGTGGGACGGCACGCTGGATCGGATCCACCACGCGCTTTACGTGCAGTGCCGCGTGCAGGCAGGGCGTGAGGCCAGCCCAACGGCGGCGGTCATCGACAGCCAAAGCGTGAAGGGCGCGGAAAAGGGGGGCCTTCGGTCGACCCGCACGGCTATGATGGCGGCAAGAAGATCAAGGGTAGGAAGCGCCACGTGCTTGTTGATACACTCGGTCTGATGCTGCACGCGGTGGTGCACAGCGCCGGTCTGCAAGATCGTGACGGCGGTGTGCTGGTGATGGCCACGCTGTTCGGGATGTTCCCGTTCCTGCGAAAACTCTATGCCGATGCCGGCTACGGGGGGCCAAAGTTCCAGGCTGCGCTGAAGCGCGTGCTGCGGCAGGTGCAAATCCAGATCGTCAGACGCTCCGACACCGCGCAGGGCTTCGAGGTGCTGCCCCGGCGATGGATCGTCGAACGAACCATCGCCTGGCTCAACCGATGCCGTCGCCTTGCCAAGGACTGGGAGAACCTCAGCCGTACCGCGCTCGCCTTCCTACGCCTCGCATCCATTCGGCTTATGATGCGAAGGCTCTGCCAACCTTGAAAATGTTCGCGGACAGACTCT
>NZ_JAFEUU010000058.1 GCF_017355885.1 Sabulicella rubraurantiaca | reverse complement strand
GGGTTTCCCCATTCGGACATCCGCGGATCAACGATCGCTCGCATCTCCCCGCGGCTTTTCGCAGCGTGCCACGTCCTTCATCGCCTCTTGGCGCCAAGGCATCCACCGAACGCCCTTATCGCGCTCATCCACCACCAGCACCCGCACGCAGGACCAAGGCCCACACGTGACGCATGCCAATGGCATCAAAAAATGCCCAGCATTAGTCACTCTCACTCACACAACCAACCAATCCGATTCACCTGTCAAACAACACGCCCCCAGCGCTCACCCAGGCTTCTGGCCCAGGCCGCACCAGCGGCAAACCCGTTGTGCAGCAACCGCCGCATGCGGATGCCCGAGAAGGCCCAAGCCCTCGATCCGGCACCCTTCACTCCATGGAGACGGTCGGATTCGAACCGACGACCCCCTGCTTGCAAAGCAGGTGCTCTCCCACTGAGCTACGCCCCCGTAAACCCCAGAAAGGGCTCCAGCGGAGCAGCCTGGTGGGCCAGGGAGGACTTGAACCTCCGACCCCACGCTTATCAAGCGTGTGCTCTAACCAACTGAGCTACTGGCCCTCACCCAGCAAGCCAACGGATCCCCCAACCGAAGGACCGTGCCCCGAGGTCAGGACCTACCCAGCCAGCCAACCATCTCCACTCTTCAACCAAAACCATCGGGATGCGCGGTCGGCGCCCGATCTGGCTCGCACCAGACCCCGGCATCAACCCGCGCACCAGTCCCAGGCCAAACCCGGAACCAGTCCATGGCTCGCAGCGCTTCCGGTCATTCAGGACAGCCAGCCAACCTCGCCCCATCCGGAGCGGGGAGACCAGCCAAAGGCAGGCATGAACAAGCAAATGTCGGACACCAACAACCACGGCCAGGCGAGCCCGGCCCACGTCATCGGCATTCCTTGAAAGGAGGTGATCCAGCCGCAGGTTCCCCTACGGCTACCTTGTTACGACTTCACCCCAGTCGCTGACCCTACCGTGGTGACCGGCCTCCTTGCGGTTAGCCTAGACACTTAAGGTAGAACC
>NZ_JAFEUU010000057.1 GCF_017355885.1 Sabulicella rubraurantiaca | reverse complement strand
CTAGTGGCCTGAGTTAGAAGTTCGTTGGCAGAAGCGGGCGACGCTGGCGAGGATATGGTCGGCGGTCTTGGTCCAGACGAACGGCCGCGGCGCGGCGTTGGTCTCGGCGATGTAGCCTTGGATCGCGGCCTCCAGGTCGCCAATGCTGGTGAAAGCGCCGCGCTCCAGGCGCCGGCGCGTCAGCAGCGCAAACCAGCATTCGACCAGGTTGAGCCAGGAGGCGCTGGTCGGCGTGAAGTGCAGGTGCCAGCGTGGCCGCTTGAGCAGCCAATCGTGAACCAGTGGCGTCTTGTGCGTCTTCAGATTGTCGAGCACGAGGTGGACGTCGAGACCGGCCGGGACGGCCGCTTCGACCTGATCCAGAAAGGCGCGAAACTCCACCGCGCGGTGGCGCGCCTTGCAGGCGCCGATCACCGTGCCGGCGCTGACGTCCAGGGCCGCGAACAGGTCGAGCGTGCCGTGGCGGCGATAGTCGTGCGTGTGCCGCTCGGCTTGGCCGGGCCGCAGAGCGAAGGCAGGCGCCGTGCCCTGAGCAGCCTGGATCTGCGGCTTTTCGTCCACACACAGCACCAGCGCGCGCTCCGGCGGGGCCAGGTAGAGGCCCACAATGTCACGCACCTTTTCGACGAAAGCCGGGTCGGACGAGAGCTTGAAGGTCTCCAACCGGTGCGGCCGCAGGCCAAAGGCGCGCCAGATGCGCGACACGGCCGTCTGGCTCATGCCCGCACGCTGTGCCATGGAGCGCGTGCTCCAGTGCGTGGCATTCCGCGGTGCCTCTTCGAGCGTCAGGGCGACCAGGCGCTCGACCGCCTCGTCGCCGATGCTGCGCGGCGCCCCGGAGCGCGGCGCGTCCATCAGCCCCTCCAGGCGGTGCTCGGCGAAGCGCCCGCGCCACGTCGCCACCGTCTGACGGCTTACACCCAAGGCTTCCGCCACCCTCAGGTTGGTCGCGTCGGGTTCGGCGCAGGCCAGTACGATCCGGATACGCTGGGCGAGGGCTTGGCCCACGCCGCGCCGGCGCAGCAGGCGACGGAGTTCGGCCCGCTCCGCCTCGGTCAACGCCAACATGACAGCCTTGGGTCCGCGAGACATGACACGCCTCCCAATTCAGGCGCCACAGTCTCCTCCCAGCCACAGCAAACCGCAACTGAACTTCCAACTCAGGCCACTAG
>NZ_JAFEUU010000056.1 GCF_017355885.1 Sabulicella rubraurantiaca | reverse complement strand
AGTTCGCGATGGAGGCGACGACGCCGGCGCCGACGGTGCGGCCGCCCTCGCGGATGGCGAAGCGCAGCCCCTCGTCCATGGCGATGGGGGCGATCAGCTCGACATCCATCGACACGTTGTCGCCCGGCATCACCATCTCCACGCCTTCCGGCAGCTGCACCACGCCCGTCACGTCGGTCGTGCGGAAGTAGAACTGCGGACGGTAGTTGGTGAAGAACGGCGTGTGGCGGCCGCCCTCCTCCTTGGTGAGGATGTAGGCTTCAGCCTTGAACTTCGAGTGCGGCTTGATCGAGCCCGGGGCCGCCAGAACCTGGCCGCGCTCCACGTCCTCGCGCTTCGTGCCGCGCAGCAGCGCGCCGATGTTGTCGCCCGCCTCTCCGCTGTCCAGCAGCTTGCGGAACATCTCGACGCCCGTCACCGTCGTCTTCACGGTGTCCTTCAGGCCGATGATCTCGACCTCTTCGCCCACCTTCACGACGCCACGCTCCACGCGGCCCGTCACCACCGTGCCGCGGCCCGAGATCGAGAACACGTCCTCGATCGGCATCAGGAACGGACGGTCCTTCGGACGCTCCGGCTGCGGGATGTAGCGATCCACTTCCGCCATCAGCTGCAGGATCGCCTGCTCGCCGATCTCGGGGCTCTTGTCCTCGAGCGCCATCAGCGCCGAGCCCTTCACGATGGGGATGTCGTCGCCCGGGAACTGGTAGGAAGAGAGCAGCTCGCGCACCTCCATCTCCACCAGCTCGACCAAGTCGGGGTCGGCCATGTCCATCTTGTTGAGGAACACCACCAGCGCCGGCACGCCCACCTGGCGGGCCAGCAGGATGTGCTCGCGCGTCTGCGGCATCGGGCCGTCGGCCGCCGACACCACCAGGATCGCGCCGTCCATCTGCGCCGCGCCCGTGATCATGTTCTTCACGTAGTCGGCGTGGCCCGGGCAGTCCACGTGCGCGTAGTGGCGGTTCGCCGTCTCGTACTCGACGTGCGCCGTCGAGATCGTGATGCCGCGCGCACGCTCCTCCGGCGCCTTGTCGATCTGGTCGTACGCCGTGAACGACGCACCACCCGTCTTCGCCAGAACCTTCGTGATCGCCGCCGTCAGGGACGTCTTGCCATGATCCACATGGCCGATCGTCCCAATGTTGCAGTGCGGCTTGGTGCGCTCAAACTTCGCCTTGGCCATCGTC
>NZ_JAFEUU010000055.1 GCF_017355885.1 Sabulicella rubraurantiaca | reverse complement strand
GAGCCGAGCGTGAAGAAGTTCTGACCGTTGCCGTCCAGGGCGACGTTGTTGAAGGCGAACACGTTGCCGAACTGGTCGGTGGCCGTGAAGTTGGCCGTGCCATCGGCGGCCGCAATTAGGTTGAACTGGAGCTTGCCGAAGCCCTGCGTCGTGTCATCTAGAGCGATGGTGACGGTGTTGAACGTGCCGTCCTGCGCGCGGACGGAGTCTTGGCCGCCGCCACCGACGACCAGCGTCTCGTTGCTGGAGAAGTTCACCAGGGTGGTGTGCGAGGTGTTGAGGCAGCCCTGCAGCGGGTTGCCGCTTTGGGCTGTCCCGCAGGCGTTGAAGATGACGTTGTCCACGTCACCCGAGCCGCCGACCAATCCGGACTGCAGCGTCAGGGTGGCGCTGGCCGGAGTGGCGAGGCCCAAGCCGCAGGCGAGGGCGGCGGCACCAACGATTGAATACTTGTTCATTCTATTGCCCTCCTACTTTTTTACTTGGTCGGAGGAGTTGACCCCTCCACTTGTCTACATGCAAAACCCATGCCCAGGAATATTCTTTCACCCTTTCAAGCGCTTGCGGTTCGGGCGATCGTGTAATTTTTTGGACTGTAAAAAATGCTGACCCGTCAGCGTGTTAGAAGGTATGGAATGCGCTCGTCGCCCCCGGGGCGGTGGCGCGCATATCGCGCCGCCGGCGCGAACCGTGCACCTTTCGTCTGCCCATGACCTGCAGCGCGGCGAGCGTGTTGGCGAAGGGTCAGAGCAAGGATCGGCCTGAGGCTTTTTCTTCGCGATGAGGATGGGGATGGATACCGTCCGCGAAGCGGGGGCTGCCGCTCTTCGGCCAGCAGCTTTTCTTTGTATTTAGGTAAGTGGCGGCACCAACTCTCTCGACCATTAGCGGGCTGCTTGCCTCGGAAACGACGAAGCCCCGCCGATGGCGGGCGGGGCTTCTTGAGGCCGTAGGAATGCAGTTGGTTGCGGCTCAAGCTCGGTTGTCGTTGCATCTCTCTAACGGCTTAAGCATTCCTGGTAATCAGGAGGGCACGCATGGGTCGGTGCAAGAAGCCGCTGAGTGACACCGAGCAGTACCTTCGGGAGCTAGAGCACGTTCCCCTCGAGCTGATTCGCGAAAGTGCTTCCCCGACGCGGGGGTGATCTGATTCACCCTGTCTGCTGGGCGGAGGCAGCAGGCATGGCAAAGACCTTGTCGGAGGATCTGCGG
>NZ_JAFEUU010000054.1 GCF_017355885.1 Sabulicella rubraurantiaca | reverse complement strand
GAGCCGAGCGTGAAGAAGTTCTGACCGTTGCCGTCCAGGGCGACGTTGTTGAAGGCGAACACGTTGCCGAACTGGTCGGTGGCCGTGAAGTTGGCCGTGCCATCGGCCTCCGCGATGAGGTTGAACTGGAGCTTGCCGAAGCCCTGCGTCGTGTCATCGAGAGCGATGGTGACGGTGTTGAACGTGCCGTCCTGTGCGCGGACGGAGTCTTGGCCGCCGCCACCGACGACCAGCGTCTCGTTGCTGGAGAAGTTCACCAGGGTGGAGTGCGAGGTGTTGAGGCAGCCCTGCAGCGGGTTGCCGCTTTGGGCTGTCCCGCAGGCGTTGAAGATGACGTTGTCCACGTCACCCGAGCCGCCGACCAATCCGGACTGCAGCGTCAGGGTGGCGCTGGCCGGAGTGGCGAGGCCCAAGCCGCAGGCGAGGGCGGCGGCACCAACGATTGAATACTTGTTCATTTTATTGCCCTCCTACTTTTTTACTTGGTCGGAGGAGTTGACCCTCCACTTGTCTACATGCAAAACCCATGCCCAGGAATATTCCTTCGGCCTTTCAAGCGCTTAAGGTTCAGGGTGTCGTGCCATTTTCTAGACTGTAAAAAATCCTGACCTGTCAGCGTGTTAGAAGGTATGGACTGCGCTCGTCGCCCCCGGGGCGATGGCGCGCATATCGTGCCGCCGGCGCGAACCGTGCGGCTTCCGTCTGCCCATGACCTGCAGGGCGGCGAGCGTGTTGGCGAAGGGTCAGAGCAAGGGTCGGCCTGAGGCTTTTTCTTCGCGATGAGGATGGGGGATGGATACCGTCCGCGAAGCGGGGGCTGCCGCTCTTCGAGCAGCGGATTTTCTTCGTATTGAGATTAGTGCCACCCGTTGCAGCAACTACGTGGATGGTTCGTGAGGGTCGCGGACTTATGCGCTCGAAACCATACGGCGTCCTATGTGTTCCAAAAGCACTCTCCCGGATGTTGCATTATTCTCTTTGCCCCGCCGCTTCATGCGGCGGGGTTTTTTCTTGTCCGGTGAGCGACGTTCGTTAGTGCCTGACACATGGACCGTCTGCGACGACGGCAACCTCCCGGTCGGAAAATCGCGACGTCCGATGCGTCTTTCCAAAAGCATCAGCAACTGCCTCGCCACACCCTCCCTCGCGACCCTTGCAGAGATGGCGGGGTTTTTGAGTCGCCTTACCAGCCGCGTTATTTCCCGGGCCTTGGTGCCCCCGCTCGATGCGTTTAACTCGCATCGAGCGGCAGCACGCCCTGGGCGCTGCGCCTGCGGTCCAGCCAGCGCATAGCCGGCGTCACGGTCGCACCATGAAGGAGAATGGACACCATCACGGTGAAACCAACCACTGCCCACATCT
>NZ_JAFEUU010000053.1 GCF_017355885.1 Sabulicella rubraurantiaca | reverse complement strand
AGGGATACGACCACCGCCGCTGCCGCCGGGAGTGTCGTGTTTGCGGCATCATCCGCGCATCATCAGGCGCTGCTCTCTTTGCAAGAGCCGTGGGGGAGCCGCTACATTCCCCGCAGTGGACGGATCGCCCGGCCATCTGGGTATGGTCGGCTCCCGCTCGCGGGACAAGGCCAGGGAGGGATGCCCCATCAACGACCCGCGCACCGCCGCCGTCCGCCGCCTGGCTGAACACGTTGCGCCGCTGCTTGGCGCCGACTTCGTGCTGCGCCTGTGGGACGGCAGCGAGACGAAGATGGGCCCTGCCGCACGCAACGACCTCGCCTTTGCCATCCGCTCGCCGGCGATGCTGACGCGGCTGGTGCGTCGGCCCAGACTCACCACCCTCATTGAGGGTTTCGCCGCCGGCGACCTCGCGATCGAGGGCGGCACGTTGCTCGACCTTGCCGCGCGCGCGGAAGGCGGCCGACGTGGGCTGCTGAAGAAGATCGACAAGCGGCTCGCCGCGCGCGCATTGCTGCCCTTCCTGTTCGGCAGCGGCAGCGCCTCAACCAGCCATGCCTTCGCTGGCCGCGCCGACGCCGCCAGATATGGCCAGGGGCGCGACGACAAGGCGCTGATGCAGTTCCACTACGACCTGTCCAACGCCTTCTACGCACTCTTTCTCGACCCCGAGATGGTCTACACCTGCGCCTACTGGCCGACGCCCGAGACCACGCTGGAGCAGGCGCAGTTCGCCAAGCTCGATCTCGTCTGCCGCAAGCTGCGCTTGCAGCCCGGCGAGCGCCTGCTTGATATCGGCTGTGGCTGGGGCGGCATGGTGATCCACGCGGCGACGCATTACGGTGTCCATGCCACCGGCGTGACGCTCGCCGAGGAGCAATTCGCCTATGCGACGGAGAAGGTGCGGCGGCTCGGCCTGCAGGACCGGGTGACGATCCTGCTGAAGGATTTCCGCGACCTCGATGCACCGCCCTTCGACAAGGTGTCGTCGATCGGCATGTACGAGGCCGTCGGCCTCGACAACCGCGAGGGCTACTTCAAAGGCGTCAAGGACCGGCTGCGCCCGCGCGGCGCTTACCTGCACCACGCCATTGCGCGTCCGATGAAGCGCAACGAACGCGTGTTCCGCCGCAAGCGCCCGGAGTTCCAGGCACTGGTGAACTTCATCTTCCCCGGGGGCGAGCTGGACCACCTCGGCGGCACGCACGATGCGATGGAGCGCAACGGCTTCGAGATCCACGACTGCGAGGGCCTGCGCGAGCATTACGGCCGCACGTGCCGCGCCTGGACCGAACGGCTGCACGCCCGCCGCGCCGAGGCGGTGGCGGAAGTCGGCCATGCCAAGACCGAGATCTGGCTGCTCTACCTGGCCGGCTGCGCGCTGGCCTTCGAGCGCGGCACCGTGGGCATCTTCCAGACGCTGGCGACCCGCCGCGCGCGGGGCCCGTCCGGCCTGCCGCCGACCCGCGCCGACTGGTATCCCGCGGGCGGTTGAACCATCGCCGCGCCCGGCCTGACCTGCC
>NZ_JAFEUU010000004.1 GCF_017355885.1 Sabulicella rubraurantiaca | reverse complement strand
CCGCCCGCACCATCGAAGACCTCTGGGATGCCATCCGCGACGCACTGCCGGCCTTCACGCCAGCTGAGTGCGCCAACTACTTCACCGCGACAGGGTACGAGCCCGAATGAGCGGATTCTGCTCTAGGCCAGCCTGCACCGCATGGACGAGGACATGATGCGACGCGCCATCGCGCTCGCGACGAAGAGCGCGGGCGGGCCCTTCGGCGCCGTGGTGGCGCGCGGTGGCGAAGTGCTGGGCGAGGGAGCGAACAACGTCGTGCCGGGGCGCGACCCGACCCTGCACGCTGAGATCGTCGCGATTCGCGATGCGTGCCAGCGGATGGGCACGCACGACCTCAACGGCGCGACCCTCTACACGAGCTGCGAGCCCTGTCCGATGTGCCTTGCCGCCGCGTGGTGGGCGCGCATGAAGGAGATCGTCTTCAGCAACAGCCGCGCCGAGGCGGCGCGGATCGGCTTCGACGACGCCGCGATCTACGAGGAGGTGTCGCGCCCGCTGGAGGAGCGCCGCCTGCCGATGCGCCGAATCCTGGCGGCGGAGGGGTGGCAGGGCTTCGAGGAGTGGGCGGCGCGGCCGGACAAGCAGATGTATTGAGGCATGGAGGTCACAGCCGGGGACCGGATGGCTAAATGGTCATCATATGACTGGCGATGAAATCGCATCCCTTGCTATGATCGCCGCGGTTGAGGACCGGGAATTCAAGACTTGCACGATGAAGGACCGCCAAGCCCCAGACCTGTGAGGGCGGGTCAAACAATTCCCCCGGGACAATGGACCTCGGGTGGGCTTCTCCTCGTGCGTGGAACGCGGCGCGGACCCGCGGGCGTGGATCTGGTCGCCGTGGTGCCGGGCAAGGGCGTCGTCCTGCTGGAGATGGCGCCTCGCTGGACGGATGAGGCGGTGCAGCGCCTCCGCCACTTCCTCGACGAAAGCGGCTTCACGGACGCGTATCCCGGGTTTCTGCCCATCGCGCATCGCCTCTTCGGCGAGATGGATGCCTATCAGCTCGAACCACTGGTCGAGCAGGCGATGTCGCTGGAGCCACCCCTCACCATCCAGGACGACCTGCCGTGGGAGGAGGAGGTCGCGCGGCTGCTCCATCCGGCCGGGCTTGCGCCGGTGCCCCGTCCCGGCGCGGCCCCGCGCGTGGAGGTCGCGCGGGCCAAGGATACGCAGCCCATCATCGTCGCGGCTCCCGCGGAAGCGCCTAACCCGGCCGTGGTGGAGGCTGAGGCAGAAACCGAAGCGCATCCGCCCGTGGCGCCTGGCCCGACGCGCTCCCATCGGATGGCCCTGCCGCTTGTCGCGGCACTCGTCGTCGCGGGCGGCGGCGGGCTTTACGCGGCCACGCGAGGCAATTTCTTGCTGCAAGATAGCCAGCATGGAACCGCCCTCCTGGCTGCGGGCTGGACGACCCTGAGCGATGCGGTGCTGAGGCGCGCCACGTCCTTCACGAACCGGGAGGATGCATCCGCTTCCCCCGACGCCCCCGCGCCGCGCCCGCCACATCCCGTCTTCGCCGCCGTTTCGGAGACGACCACCAGCGACGCCGCGCCCGGTCCGGGTCCCGACGCAGCACCCCATCCAGTTGCTCACATTGCGTCCGTCTCGGTCACCGAGGCCGCGTCGCCCGCGCCCGAGGCGCCCCTGCCCGTGCAGGCGGGGAAGAACGCCCCACCGGACGAGAAGCGCAGTTCCCGGGAAGGTGGGCCGCGGCCCACAGCGAAGGCGAAGCGGCCCGCACCAGCGGAGCCCACGCCGGAGGAACCAGCCCGGACGCAGGCGCCCCAGCCACCAGCCAGGACCGAGCCGGCACCGACCCTGGCGGCTCCGGCCGAGCCCATTCCGGAGGAGCCGCCACTGGCTGAGGCGCCGCGGCCTCCGGCCGCATCGGCCACTCCTCCGACGCGACCCATGCCGGAGGCGCCGGCCGTCGCGGCTGCGCCTCAGCCTGCCCCGCAGGCGGCGCCACCCTCACCGCCCGCCGCGCAGCGGATGGAGCCCATGCCCGAGGAACCGGCGTTGGCCGAGGTCCCGGCGCCCCCCACGGCCACGGAAGCGCCGCGTGAGATCGCGCGACCCGCGCCCCCGGCCGAGCGGCTGCCTGAGGAACCTGCTCTGGCGGAGCGTCCAGCCGCGCCCGCCCCTCCGCGATCCGAGCCCATCCCGGAGGAACCGGCCCTGGCCCAGGCTCCGGAGCCGCCGGCCCAGCGCGCCGTGGCTCCAGCGGGACCTGCCGCCGTGCCTCCCGCCCCGGCTCAGGCACCGGCTCGTACGCCCGCTGCACCTGTTGCCGTGGCTCCAGCGCCTGCGCCAGTTCCGGCTCCTGCGCCTGTCGCATCCGCCGTGACACCCGCGCCAGCGCCTGTGCCCGCTGCGCCTGCCGCAGTGGCTTCCATGCAGGCTCCCACCCCCGCGCCGGCTCCGTCTCCTGTGCCGGCTGTGACGCCGGCCCCGGCCGCGACGCCCGCACCAAGGGGAGAGGCTGCGAGCCCCGCCCAGCCTGCCGCGCTTGCGCCGGAGGTCGTCGCCCTGATGCTGCGCCGCGGCCAGGGATTGCTGGAGCAGGGTGACATCTCGGGCGCGCGCCGCTTCCTGCAGCGTGCTGCCCAGGCCGGGAACGCGCCGGCCGCGCTGTTGCTGGCCGAGACACATGACCCGCGCTTCCTTGAGGCGCGCGGTGCGCGCGGATTGCAGCCGGACGCCGCGCAGGCGCTGCGCTGGTACCGCCGCGCGGCCGAGCTTGGCGCGACGGACGCCGCGCCACGGATCCGCGAATTGGAGAGCCAGACGAGATGAAGCCCGCCACCCCCGCCACGCGCCGCTTCCTGCTGGGTGGCGCCTTCGCCGCCCTGGCAGCGCCCGCCTTGGCACAGGGCACCGGGCGGGGACCTGGCGCTCCCTGGTCCGGCGGCACCACCCCCTTGAACCTCAACGCGATGACCGCGCGGGCCAATGCCGGGACGGTGGGCGTCATCTCGGGCGGGGTGGACGGGACCTATGTCCGCTTCGCTGCCGACCTCGCCGCGGTGCTCGACAGCGATGAGCTGCGGATCGTGCCGGTCATCGGCAAGGGCTCGATCCAGAACATCCACGACATTATGCTGCTGCGCGGCATCGACATCGGCATCGTGCAGTCCGATGCGCTGGCCTTCGCGCGCCGGAACCGGCTGCTGCCGGGCGTGGACCACCTGATCCAGTACATCACGAAGCTCTACGACGAGGAGATCCACATCCTCGCGCGGTCGGACATCACCTCGACGGAGCAGCTTTCCGGCCAGGTGGTGAACGTGGATGGGAGGGGATCGGGCACGGCGATGACCGCCTCGCTCGTCTTCGAGGCGCTGGGGGTCCAGCCGCGCGTCGCCCACGACACCCAGGACGTGGCGCTGACCAAGCTCCGCGCCGGGGAGATCGCGGCAATGATGTTCGTAGCCGGCAGCCCGGCGCGCATCTTCTCGGGTGTTCCGGCCGATTCCGGGCTGCGCTTCCTGCCCATCCCCGCTACGCCCGCCCTGATGGAAACCTACCTGCCTTCCGCTTTGACACATGCCGCCTATCCGGCGCTGGTGGCGGACGGGTCGGAGGTAGAAACGATTGCCGTGGGGGCGGTGATGGCCGTCTATGCCTGGCCGCCGGGCACGGAGCGGCACCGCAAGGTCGCGCGCTTCGTGGAGGCGCTGCAGTCGCGCTTCGACGAGTTTCTGCGCCCGCCGCGTCACCCGAAATGGCGCGAGGTGAACCTGGCTGCCGAGGTGCCGGGCTGGACGCGCTTCGATGCGCGCGCCACGCCGCGCGTCACCCAGCGCTACTGATAGGCGGGTCCGCCCGGGCGAACCGGCCCGGGCCTCGTGTGTTTGAGCGGGCATGGCCAAGGAAGCCCCGCCGACCGGCAAGTCCGAGCAATTCAGCCAGAGCGCCGCGCGCCTGCGCATGCACCAGCGCATCCTCCGGGATTTCGGCCGGATCGCCCTGGAAGACCTGGAGGTGCGGCCGCTGCTGCAGCGTGCCGTGGCGCAGGTCGCCCGCGCTACTGGCGTCCGCCACACCAAGGTGATGCGCTATCGCGTAGACCAGGGCGACCTGCTCATGGAAGCCGGCGTCGGGTGGAGGCCCGGTATCGTGGGCAAGGCGCGCTTCGGCTCCGATCCGGCCTCGCCCTCCGGCCGGGCGCTCCAGACCGGGCAGGCCGTCGTGATCGACGACATCCGTGGCCACTCCGAGTTCCGCCAGCACCCCGTGATCACGGAGCACGGCATCGTGTCCCTGCTGAACGTCCCGGTCACCTTCGACGGCGTGAACTGGGGCGTGCTGGAGGCCGACAGCAATGAGCCCGGGCATTTCGACGATTCGGACATCGAGTTCCTGGAAGCGATGGCCGCCCTGATCGCGGGGGCCCTGCAGCGCAGGGATGCCATCGAGCGGAGCGAGGCCGCGGCCTCGGAGGCCGCGGTGCAGGCCGAGCGCGGCGTGGTGCTGCTGCGGGAGCTGCAGCACCGCAGCAAGAACAACCTCGCCCTGGTGGTGGCCATGCTGGCCCGCGAGCGTCGTGCGGCCACGGCCGAGCAGGACACGCGCGGCGCAGGCCGGCTGGAGCGCCTGATGCAACGCGTCACGGCGATCGCGCTGGCGCAGGACCGCCTCACCGTGGCGGAGGCAGGAGGCCGCGGCGACGGGACGGGAACCGACCTTGCCGGCTATCTGCGCGCCCTCCTGGGCAGTCTGGAATTGAGTCTCGAAGGCAAGGTCATCATCGAGACCGCGCTGGAGGAATGCGTGCTGCCCTTCGACAAGGCGGTCGCAGTGGGGCTGGCCACGAACGAGCTTGTCACCAACGCCGCCAAATATGCCTATCCGGAAGGGCAGGAAGGCGGCGCCGTGCGCGTCACCCTCGTAGCCGACGAGGCGCGTGCCGAGGCCGCGCTGACGGTCGCCGATGACGGGCGCGGCATTGGCGCCTTGCCCAGCAAGGCGAGGCATTCCGAGGGGGGCGGGCAGGGGCTCGAACTCCTCGGCCAGCTTGCCCGGCAGCTCGGAGGCGAGATCGAGTTCGAGAGTCCCGAGCGCGGAACCAGCATCACCATCCGCTTCCCGCTGATCATGTGAGGGCTGGCCGAAGGCAGGTAGGAGCAGCCGCGCCGAGGCGAGCCCAAATGCCGGATCGGGAAGGGGATGGTGCTGTTGGAGAGGATTGAACTCTCGACCTCTCCCTTACCAAGGGAGTGCTCTACCACTGAGCTACAACAGCGCTCCGGCGCTTCCCTAGACGCCCCGGCGAGCCGCCGCAAGGGGGTCCGGGTTGCCCAAACGCGCCCCCCCGTGTAATCCCGCGCCACCCAATCAACCCCACCAGCGACGAAGGCGGCCGCCCATGGCGAAGATGCAGGCCAACCAGATGCGTGCCGGCATGGTCATCGAGTTCGAAGGCCAGCGCTACACCATCCTCAAGCAGAACATCATGATCCCCGGCAAGGGCGCCGCCGTGATCCAGGTGGAGATGCGCAACATCAAGACCGGCGCCAAGAAGGACCAGCGCTGGCGTACCGCCGACACGGTCGAGCGGCTGACGACCGAGGACAAGGAGTTCACCTACTCCTATGCCGATGGCGAGAACCTCGTCCTCATGGACCCCGAGACCTACGAGCAGACGCAGGTCCCCTCCGCCATCCTCGGCGACCGCCTGCCCTTCCTGCAGGAGAACATGACGGTGAATGTCCGCCTGATCGAGGGCGACCCCGTCTCCATGGACCTGCCCGAGACGGTGACGCTCGAGATCGCCGAGGCCGACCCGGTGGTGAAGGGGCAGACCGCCTCCTCTTCCTACAAGCCGGCGATTCTTGTGAACGGCGTGAAGACCATGGTGCCGCCCTTCATCACGGCCGGCGAGAAGATCGTGGTCCGCACCGAGGACGCTTCCTACATCGAGCGCGCCAAGGGCTGACGCCCCAAACCCGGCCGGGCGGCGGCGGGCCGCCCGCGCCGAACCTGCCCAAACCTATCAGGAACGCTGTCATGTCCGGCGCCTCGCCCCGCCTTTCCCCCGCGCTCAACGTCGTCGTCTCGGCCGTCCGCAAGGCGGGCCGCCGCCTCCTGCGCGACTTCGGCGAGGTGGAGCAGCTTCAGGTCCAGTCCAAGGCGCCCGGCGACTTCGTCTCCGAGGCGGATATGCGGGCCGAGCGCACGCTGCGCGAGGATCTGTCCCGCGCCCGCCCCGGCTTCGCCTTTCTGATGGAGGAAAGCGGCGCCTCCGGCGACAAGGACTGGGAGTGGCGCTGGGTGGTGGACCCGCTGGACGGCACCACCAACTTCCTGCACGGCATCCCGCACTGGGCCATCTCCGTCGGCATCGAGAAGCGCACCGGCGAGGGCAAATCCGAAGTGGTCGCGGGCGTCATCTATAATCCCGCCGCCGACGAGCTGTTCTGGGCCGAGAAGGGCATGGGCGCCTTCCTGAACGACCGCCGCCTGCGCGTGTCGGGACGGCGGGACATGACCCAAGCGCTCTTCGCCACCGGCATTCCCTTCGCCGCCGTCCCGCGCAAGGGTGAGTTCGTGCAGACCCTGGCGCGGCTGATGCCGCAGGTCTCGGGCATCCGCCGCTTCGGCTCCGCGGCGCTCGACCTCGCCTGGCTCGCGGCCGGCCGTTACGACGGGTTCTGGGAACTCGGCCTGAACAAGTGGGACATTGCCGCCGGCCTCGTCATAGTGCGGGAAGCGGGTGGCTATGCCTCCTCTCCGGATGGCGGCGACGCCTATGCGGAGGGGAACGTGGTCGCGGCGAACCCGCACCTCCATCCCCGGCTGCGCGAGGCGGTGAGCGAGGGCATTGCCGCCGTCGCCGCCCGCCGCCCCGAAGGCGCCTGACGGTGCGCCGGCGGGCGCTGGCGCTGCTCCTGCTGGCCCCGCTTCCCGCCGGGGCGCAGGAACGGTCGCGCCCCGCTCGCCGCCGTCCTCCCCAGGCGGCACCCATCGCGCAGCCCCCGCCGCCGCCCATTGAGCCCGAGCCGGAGCCGGAACCCCCGCCGCCTCCGCCGCCGCCCCGGCCGCTGAACGACCCGCCCTTCCAGCTCGCGCCCGGCGTCACGGAAATACCGCCCGCAGGCTGGCGCGTCGGGTTTGCCCCTGGAGCCGCGACGCTCGACCCGGAACAGGCGGGGGCATTGGGGCGCATCGGCGCCCGCCTCGCCGAGCGGACCACGGGTCGCGTCACCCTCCCGGCCGAGGCCGCCGATTCGGGCGACCTTTCCGATACCCGCCGCCTCTCCCTGGCGCGCGGGCGCACCGTGCGCGCGGCCCTGGAAGCCGGCGGGCTGGAAGGGAGGCGCATCGACATCCGCGCCCTCGGCGCGGGTGAGGATCAGGTGCTCATCCTACCCCCGGGCGTGACGCCCGCTTCCCCGGACCGCTAAGGTGGACGCGATGACGCAGCCGCTCCTTTACCTCTGGCGCATGCTGGGCTTCCTCGCGCTGGTGACGGTGGTGGCCATCCTGCTGCATGCGGAACTCCTGGACGCCTTCGCGACCAACCCCGTCCTGAACGGGGTGATCGTGTTCGTGCTGCTCTGTGGCATCGCCTGGACCATCCGGCAGGTGCTGCTTCTTCGGCAGGAGGTGGCGTGGCTCGAGGCCTTCCGCGCCCCGCGCGAGGGCGGACGCGCCCAGCCCACGCCGCGTCTCCTCGCCCCCATGGCCTCCATGCTGGCAGCGCGGCGCTCCGACCGGCTTTCCCTCTCCGCCGCCTCCATGCGCTCGGTGCTGGACGGCATCTCTTCCCGCCTCGATGAGCAGCGGGAGATCTCGCGCTACGCCACGGGGCTGCTGATCTTCCTTGGCCTGCTTGGCACTTTCTGGGGGCTGCTCCTGACCATCAGCGCGGTGGCGGATGTGATCGGGGCGATGAGCCTCGGATCGGGCGACGTGAACGCGCTGTTCAACCAGCTCAAGGCGGGCCTCGCACAGCCGCTGCGCGGCATGGGTGTGGCGTTCTCCTCGTCCATGCTCGGCCTCGCGGGCTCCCTGGTGCTCGGTTTCCTCGACCTCACCGCCGGGCAGGCGCAGAACCGCTTCTACACGGAGCTGGAGGACTGGCTGGCCGGGCAGACCCGCCTTGCCTCCGGCGTGCTGGGCGGGGAGGGGGAGG
Source organism: Sabulicella rubraurantiaca (assembly GCF_017355885.1). Lineage (GTDB taxonomy): Bacteria > Pseudomonadota > Alphaproteobacteria > Acetobacterales > Acetobacteraceae > Roseococcus > Roseococcus rubraurantiacus. The sequence continues at coordinate 353,739 of NZ_JAFEUU010000004.1, read as the reverse complement.
GCGGATCCGCCCCCGCCTATCTCCAGGCCCTGCTGGAGCAGACCGCCGAGAATCTGGAGGCGCTGCAAAGCGTGATGGCGCGCGGCGAGGAGGCGCGCGGCGCCAATTCCCAGGCCCTCGCCGCCCTGGCCGAGCGGCTCGCGGTGCTCACCGACCAGATGCGCGCCGGGCAGTCGCTGATGCAGCGCGTGGCCGAGGCGCAGGAAAGCCTCGCCCCCGCCCTGGCGCGGCTGGCCCAAAGCCAGCAGCAGGGCGGCATGGACGAGGCGAGCCGCGCCCATCTCCGCAACGCCGAACTCTACCTTGCGCGCATCCTGGAGGAGGTGACCCAGGGCCGCGCCCAGTCCACGGCGGAGCTGCGCTCGGAGATCAAGCTTCTGACGCGGACCATCACGGCGCTGGCGGAACCGCCCACCCATGGCCCGGGCTAGGCGCGGAGGCCTCGAGCCCTGGCCGGGCTACGTGGATGCGCTGTCCACGCTGCTCATGGTCACGATCTTCGTCCTGCTGGTCTTCGTGCTGGCCCAGGGCTTCCTGTCCTCCGCCCTGTCCACGCGCGACCAGGCGTTGGAGCGGTTGAACCGGCAGGCGGCGGAACTGGCGGAGATGCTCTCGCTGGAACGCACCCAGGCGGAGGAACTGCGCGGACTGCTGTCCCGCGCCGCCGACGACCTCCGCGCCGCCACCGGGGCGCGCGACTCGCTTTCCGCCCAGCTCCGCGCGGTGACGGCATCCCGCGACCAGGGCGCGGCGGAGGCCGCTTCGCTGCGGACCGAGCGTGATCGCCTCGCTGCCCGCCTCGCCGATCTGGACGCCGCCCGTGCAGGCACCGCGCAGCGCCTGACCGGCGCCGAGGCCCAGCTGGCCGAAGCGCTGCGCCGCGCCGAGTCCGCAACGGGCGAGGCGGCGCGCACCGTCCAGCGCTTGAACGAGCAGGGAAGGGAGCTCGCCGCCGAGCGCGACGCCCTCGCCGCGGAACGCACCGCCCGCTCCCAGGCCGAGGCGCGCATCGCCGAGCAGACCCGCGCCATCACGGCGGAGCGCGCTGCGCGCTCCTCGGCCGAGACCCGCCTCGCCGAGACAGAGCGCCGCGCCCGCGAGTCGGAAGGCGCGCTGGAAACCGCGCGCGCCGACCTCGCGACGTTGCGCCGTCTCCAGGCTGAGGCCCTGGCCCAGCTGGAGCAGGCGCGCCGCGATATCGCGGCGCTGCGCGAGGCGGAGGCGGCGCTGAACCGCACCGTCCGCGCCGACCGCGCCACCATCGAGGCGCGCCTCGCAGACGTGGCCCGCCTGCAGGGAGAGCTGAGCCGCCTCAACGCCCTGCGCGACGAGGCGGAGCGCCAGGCCCGGGCCGCCCTGGCCCGCGCAGGCGAGGAGGAGCGGCAGCGCCGTGCCGGCGAGGCTGAGGCGCAGCGCCTCTCCGAATCCGCGCGGGCCGAGATTGCCCTGCTCAACCGCCAGCTGGACGAGTTGCGGGGTCAGCTGAACCGCCTCGCCAATGCGCTGGACGCCGCCCAGTCGCGCGACCGCGAGAGCGAGGCGCAGGTGGTGAATCTCCGCGCCCAGCTGAACGCCGCCCTGGCCCAGCGCGTCGAGGAGTTGCAGCGCTACCGTTCCGAGTTCTTCGGCCGGCTACGCCAGGTGCTGGGCGACCGGCCCGAGGTGCGCGTGGTGGGTGACCGCTTCGTGTTCCAGAGCGAAGTGCTTTTCCCGCCCGGCTCGGCCGATCTTTCGGCGGCGGGCGTGGCGCAGATCCGGCAATTGTCGCGCGTGCTGCTCGAGCTGTCGCAGCGCATCCCGCCGGATGTGGCCTGGATCCTGCGCGTGGATGGCCATGCCGACCGCAACCCGGTTCGCGGCGGCCGCTTCGCGTCCAACTGGGAATTGTCGGCGGCCCGGGCCATTGCCGTGGCGAATCTGATGATCGAGGCGGGGCTGCCCGCCAACCGCATCGCCGCTGCGGCCTTTGGGGAGAACCAGCCCCTCGACGCCGCTGATACGCCGGAAGCCTATGCCCGCAACCGCCGCATCGAGGTGCGGCTGACCGATCGGTGACGCGCCCATGACCGGACTCCGCATCCCCGACAATGCCTTGCTGCGCCACAAGCTGGCCCGGCTGCGCGACCGCCGCACCGACAGCGCCGGCTTCCGCCGCCTCCTCGCCGAGATTGGCGCGATGCTGACCATGGAGGCCATGGCCGACCTGCCGGAGCGCGAGGAGGCGGTGGAGACGCCCGTCACCGCGACGCGCGCCCAGATGCTGGCCGCGCCCGAGCCCTGCCTTGTCGCCGTGCTGCGCGCGGGGCTGGGGCTGCTGGAAGGGGCGCGCGGCATCCTGCCGGAGGCGCCGGTCGGCCATCTTGGCCTCGTGCGCGACGAGCATACGCTGGTGGCGAGCGAATATGTCGTGCGCCTTCCGCGTGACCTCGCCACGCGTGGCGCGCTGGTGCTGGATCCGATGCTGGCGACAGGCGGCAGCGCCGTGCAGGCCTTGGCGCGGGTGAAGCAGGCCGGTGCCACTTTCATCCGCTTCGCCTGCGTGGTCGCGGCGCCGGAAGGACTGCGGGCGCTGCGCGACGCGCACCCCGATGTTCCCGTGATCGCCGCCGCGGTGGATGAGAAGCTGAACGAACGCGGCTACATCGTGCCCGGCCTGGGTGATGCAGGAGATCGCTGCTTCGGCACGGAATAAAGTCATGCGATCCATGACTTTGTTGAAATGTCATGTTGCATCGCATGCAACCCGGAGAGGAACGAGTCGTTTCAGACCACGTCGGGAATAATCCGGCGTGCCGCCCTCAAGTCCTGCCCTGGCAGTGTGAACGCGAGAACGTGCCGCGGGTTCCCGCTTGCGCATTCCATGAGGGACAACTTGATGACCGGCTCCAATCAGAACAACGAATTATCGCCGATCTTCTGCTTCTCGCATCTTCGGTGGAACTCGGTGTTCCAACGGCCGCAACATCTCATGTCCCGATTTGCGCGGGCCCGAGACGTTTATTTCATCGAGGAACCAGTCTCCGGCTCCGAATCTACGATCCGCATCGAGACCTGCGCGCGCACCGGCGTGCGCATCTGCGTCCCCGTCCTGGCGCAAGGCGAGGGCGACGCGACGATGCGTCGCCTGATCGATGGCCTGCTTTCCGGGAAGGGCGATGCGGTGGCGTGGTACTACACGCCCGCAATGCGGTCGTGGAGCGCGCATATCCGTTGGAAGGCGCTCGCCTATGACATCATGGACGAGCTGTCGGCCTTCCGCTTCGCCCGCACGGACCTTCCGGAGCTGGAGCGCCGCCTGATCGCCGAGGCTGACGTCGTCTTCACCGGCGGCCGCTCGCTCTACGAGGCGAAGAAGCAGCTGCACGCCAACATCCATTGCTTCCCCTCGGGCGTGGACCGCGCGCATTTCGCGCAGGCCCTCGCGGGCCTGCCGGACCCTGCCGACCAGGCGGAGATCATGCGCCCGCGCCTCGGCTATTTCGGTGTGATCGATGAGCGTCTGGACCTCGACCTGGTCCGTGCCCTGGCCGAGGCCCGGCCCGACTGGCAGATCGTCATGATCGGCCCGGTGGTGAAGGTGCGCGAGGAGGAGCTGCCGCGCGCCGAGAACATCCATTGGCTTGGCGGGCGCGACTACAAGACGCTTCCCTCCTACCTGTCCAACTGGGATTTGGCGTTGATGCCCTTCGCCTTGAACGAGGCGACGCGCTTCATCAGCCCGACCAAGGCGCCCGAGTACCTCGCGGGCGGCAAGCCGGTCGTCTCCACCCCCGTCGCCGACGTGGTGACCCGCTACGAGGGGATCGAGGCCGTGGAGGTGGTGGAAGGCCACGACGCCTTCGTCGCCGCCTGCGAGCGCGCCCTGTCCTGGAAGTCGCTGCCCGACCAGGCGAAGGTGGACCAGCTTCTGGACACGATGAGCTGGGACGGCATCCACGCCGCCATGGCCGCGCTTTTGCACCGCGCCACGCAGCGCCACGGTGCTGCCGCTCCGGCGCTGCGCGTCGTCTCTGCCAAGTCGGCGGACTACCTCGTCGTCGGCGCCGGCTTCGCCGGGGCGGTGATGGCCGAGCGCATCGCCTCCGCGGGGCATCGCGTGCTGGTGGTGGACCGGCGCGACCACATCGCCGGCAATGCCTATGACCATCAGGACGGCGCCGGCATCCTGATCCACAAATACGGTCCGCATATCTTCCACACCAACAGCGATGAGGTTCTGGCCTACCTGTCGCGCTTCACCCAATGGCGCCCCTATGAGCACCGCGTGCTGGCGGAGGTGGAGGGGCAACTCCTCCCCATGCCGATCAACCGCACGACGCTGTCGCGCCTGTTCGACAAGGACCTGCCGGACGACACGGCTGCCGAGGCCTTCCTGAAGTCCCTGGCCGAGCCGGTGGGCGAAGTGAAGACGGCGAAGGACTTCGTCATCTCCGCCGTGGGCCGGCGCCTCTACGAGCTGTTCTTCGAAGGCTACACACGCAAGCAGTGGGGCCTCGACCCGTCGCAGCTCGACCGCTCGGTGACGGCGCGCGTGCCGACGCGCACCAACACGGATGACCGCTACTTCACCGACAAACACCAGTGCATGCCGCTGCACGGCTACACGCGGATGTTCGAGAACATGCTCGACCACCGCAACATCACCGTGATGACCGGCGTGGATTTCCGCGAGGTGCCGCGCGCCAATTTCGGCCATGTCGTCTACACCGGCCCGGTGGACGCGTATTTCGACCACCGCTTCGGCCGTCTGCCCTACCGCTCGCTCCGCTTCGAGCACGAGACGGTGGACCGGGAATGGGCGCTGCCGGTCGGCACGGTGAACCAGCCTTCTGCCGACGTGCCCTTCACCCGCACGACGGAGTTCAAGCACCTCACGGGCCAGCAGCATCGCATGAGCAGCCTGTGCCGCGAGTTCCCGATGGGCGAGGGCGATCCCTACTACCCGATCCCGAACCCGGAGAACGCGGCGCTCTACAAGCGTTACGAGGCGCTGGCGGATGCGGAGAAGGGCGTGACCTTCCTCGGCCGCCTGGGCACCTACCGGTACATGAACATGGACCAGGTGGTGGGCCAGGCCCTCGCCACGGCGCGGCGCCTCATCCCCGCCACGCGCGATGCGGGCGCACCCCGCACCGTCATCCAGGTGGCCGCGCCGCAGAAGGCCTGAACTGAGTGACGGCCTGCCGCTTCCGCTCCTTTGCGATGGGCGGATTTGAAGGCTCCACCCACCGGCGGCGGGACCGCCGGCGGGTGGACACGATCGCCTCCTCGGCGCACGACCTCTATGCCCGGCGGGACTATGCCCTGACGCGGGAGATGGGGATCGCGACGACGCGCGAGGCCTTGCGCTGGCACCTGATCGAGCGGGAGGAGGGCAGGTTCGACTGGTCCTCCGCCCTGCCCATCGTCCATGCCGCCCGTGATGCCGGGGTGGAGGTGATCTGGGACATCTGCCACTGGGGCGTGCCCGAGGGGCTGGATGTCATGTCGCCCGAGTTCCCCGGCCGCGTCGCCCGCCTCGCACGCGCGGCGGTGCGGATGCTGCGCGCCGAGGGCGCGCCGGTGGGCGGCTGGGTGCCGGTGAACGAGATGTCGTTCTGGGCCTGGGCCGGCGGTGCCATGGGGCATTTCGAGCCCTGGCTGGAAGAGCGGGGCTACGACCTCAAGCGCCAGCTTTTCCGCGCCCACCTGGCGGTGATCGAGGAGCTTCGCCATGCCGGGGCGCGCGAGCCGGTGGTGGTCGCCGAACCCCTGATCAACGTGGTGCCCGAGGTGGGCGACCCGGAATCCGCGCGCCTCGCTCATGGCCACAACGAAGGCTCCTTCGAGGTGGTGGACTGGCTCCTCGCCGAGGATCGCGACAGCGTGGACGTGGTGGGCTTCAACCATTACCCGCACAACCAGTGGGTCTGGGGCGGTCCTCAGATCTGGCTGGATGATGGGCGGTTCCGCCGCCTCGCCGGCCTGCTCGCCGACGCCCATGCGCGCTTCGGCAAGCCGCTGATGCTGGCCGAGACAGGCGCCGAGGAGCCGCGCGGCGATGCCTGGATGGCCTATGTGGCGGAGGAGGTGGGCAGGGCCCTCACCGCCGGCGTGCCGGTGGAGGGGGTCTGCGTCTATCCGATCATGGACTACGCGGGCTGGGACAATGAACGCCACGTTCCCTGCGGCCCGATCCGCCGCGATGCCGTGCAGGGAAGGCACCTCCGCCCCGGCCAGGCCGCCGCCATCAAGGCCGTGAACGCCTTGCGCGAAGGGCGGCGCGACGTCCGGGCCGCCTGAGCGTTCCCAAGCCGCCGATCAGGAGGATTTCCATGGCGATGAATCTCGACAAGCTGTTTCTCGATACGCTCAAGGACATCTACTACGCCGAGCGTCAGATCCTGAAGGCGCTGAACAAGCAGGCCCGCGCAGCGCAGCATCCCGAACTGAAGGAGGCCTTCACCCTTCACCGCGAGCAGACGCAGACGCAGATCGAGCGGCTGCAGCAGGTCTTCGAGATCCTGGGCAAGCGCGCCCAGGGCATCACCTGCGAAGCGATGAACGGCATCCTGGAGGAGGCGTCGGAGCTGCTGGAGGAGGAGCCGGAGGCGAGCCCGGTGCGCGACGCGGGCCTCCTGGCCGCGGCGCAGTGCGTGGAGCACTACGAGATCGCGCGCTACGGCACGCTGATCGCCTGGGCCAATGCCGCCGGCAAGCAGGAGATCACTGACCTGCTGAAGCAGAACCTCGAGGAGGAGAAGCAGACCGACGAGCTGCTGACCCGCCTCGCGGAAACCATGGTGAACCCGGAGGCCGCGAAGGCGGCCTGACCGGGCGGGGGATGGTCACAGATCCTGGACCATCCCCTCCGCCAGCTCGGTGAGCATGGCGCGGTCGGAGAGGCGCAGCTTCTGGTGCGCCGGCTCCTCGATCCATTTCTGCTTCTTGAAGTGGCTCAGGCTGCGGCTGACCGTTTCCAGCGTCAGCCCGAGGAAATCGCCGATATCGGAGCGCGTCATCGGCATGGGTAGCGGGTCGGGCACCGCGCCGCGGCGCCGGTAGGCCTCCTCCAGCCCCAGCAGGAAGGAGGCGACGCGCGCCTCGGCGGAACGGCGCCCCACGGTGACGAGCTGATCCTGCGTCGCTGCCAGTTCCTGCAGGCACATGTCCAGCAGGCGGCGCTCCATCACAGGATGCCGGCGCAGCAGCGTGTCGAGCCGGCCGCGCTCGATGCGGCAGAAGGACGCGCCGGTGAGCAGTTCAGCGTCATACGGATAGGTCTTGCCGGTGCCGTAGCCGACGATGTCGCCGGCGAAGCGGAACCCCACCACCTGCTGCTTGCCGTCGGAAAGCAGGCGCGACAGCTTCACCACGCCCGCGCCGATGGAGAAGGCGCGCACCGCCGGGTCGCCCTCGCGGAACAGCATGGTGCGGGCGGATTGCGTGACGCGCTCGCTTTCCGCGGAGATCTCGTCGAGGGCACTCGCGTCCAGCGGCTGGCACAGCCCGGCGAGGCGGCCGCCGCAGCCGATGCAAGGGTCGGTCATCATGGCATCGCGCAGGGCCGGCCGGATTACGTCCCGTGTCGCCACCGGGCTGTTGCTCCTGTTCTTCAAAGGTGAAGCTAGGTTCTGCCAGGGCCCTGTTTCAACCCGCGCAGCCTTCCTTAGCCTTTCTAGTGGAAAAATCGCCCCGGTGGCATTCCGCCGGGGCGCTTCCGTCATGCGCCGGCGACGGTGAAGGCGCCTGGGTTGATCGTCACCGTGCCCGGCCCCGCGACAGGCGCCGCCTGGGCGAGCGCGGAGAGGGTGAGCGGATTGCCGCCCGCCGAGGCGTCGAACAGCCCCACATGGGTGTAGGTGCCGGCGGCCGCGGTGAAGGTGAAGCGCACCGCCTCCGCATTCAGCTGCGATCCGGTGCCCGTGAAGGTGACGCGCTGGCGGGCATAGCCATTGCCCACCGCCTCGCCCGTCAGCCCGGTCGCGGCGCTGCCGCCCGTGCCGAGGGCGAGGAACACCGCGCCCGGCAGGGCCGGGGAGCGGCCGCACAGGGCGCGGGTCAGGATGTTCTTGGCATGGTCGGTCAGGTTGCTCATGCGGCTCTGCTCCTCAGATGTCGGTGGCGTCAGCGAAGATCGGCGCGCTGCCATCCGCAGCAGGGATGGCGCGAATGGCGCGGTAGAGATCCTCCAGGGCGAGGGTCGTGGGGTCGTCCATCGCCTCCAGGGCGAAGGCGGCAAGGCGTTGCAGCCGCGCCTTGCCGCCTTCGCGCGCCTCGGCATCCCGGAAGCCGTGCATCACCGCCTCCACGACGCCGGCGGTGCGGTCCAGCTGGACATGGGTGATGCACCAGTAGCTGGCGGCCACCCCCGTGTTGTCGAGTTCGATGGGCTGATGGAAGGCCATGTCGGTTCTCCTCGAAACAAGCGGTTCAGGACGTCACTTCGACGGCGAGGACGCGGGCGACCCAGCGGATCGTCTTTCCCGCTTCGCCCGTCGCGGTGAGGGCAAGGCCGCCATTCGTGCTGTCGGCGGCGACGGACACACGGAGCCCTGCGGCGGCGGCATCCGCGATGCCGGGGGCGATGGCCGCACCCGAGGCGATCGCCGCATTGCCGGAAGGGCCGGTCGAATAGCCGCCAACATAGGCGGTGTTGATGGTGCCCCGCTTGATGTGCAGGTCTATCTCCCAGCTTGCGCTGTCCCAGGCGCCGCCGGTCCCGCCCGTCTGGAAGCTGCCGACCAGGATCTTGAGCCGGTAACCCCCATTATTCGGGAGGTTGACCGTGTTCGCCGCGCCGGGTGCAGCGCCATCGGCGGTCAGGCGGACCGGCGTCACATCAGTGGTCAGGGCGCGAAGCACGAATTCCCCGGCCTGGCTGTCGCCCTGGATGGCGAAGAAGCCGGAACTCCACGCACCGCGTCCGAGATGGCCCCTGGTGGTGGCTCGGCTGCCGCCTGGCACCCAGCTCTGGTTGCCGCTCGCGGTGTTGCCCGTCCCGCCGGCTATGACGGCGGCGGCACCGCTCGCCACCTGGGAGGCGGCGTTGCGCGATTGCTGCCAGTCCACGGCATTGGCGCCGCGGGTAGCACCGCCCTCCGCGCCGCCATCCGGCGTCTGGGCCAGCAGCGCGCCAGTTCCCTTGGGTGAGAGTGCCAGGGCGACATTGGCGTCCGCCCCTGCCGCCGAGACCCGCGCCGCGCCCCCGCTGATTCCCACCTGGTTCACCGCCCCGGCCGCATGGGCGATCTGCGCCTGCACCCCGCCACCAGTCCGCAGCACGAGCGACCCGGCGCCCTTCGCTTCCAGCGCAAGGCTGAGATTGGCATCGCTGCCGCTGGCCTGGATGGCGACGCCCTGGCCCGCCGCGCTGCCCACCGCGCGCGGGCGGTTCACCGCATCGGCGGGCGTCGTCACCTCGAAGCCATGCACCCCGATGGGGCCGCCCAGTGTAGCCGTCCCGGGGGCAAGGCGCATCACCTCTGCCCCGCCGCCGAGGCAGCGAGGCCACCCGTGCCCGGCTGGAACAGCCCCGTATCGGGCGTGCCGGCCGCAATCCCCGGCGCAGCGGCGGCGCCGGCCGCCATCTGCCCGCCGACCGTGCCGTTGGTACCGCCATTCACCAGCGGCCCGGCATTGGTGGTGCCCTCCAGCAGGGGCGCGGTGGCGAGGATGACCCGGTTCGGCACGCCCGTCGCGGCATGGGCGAGGTGGCACGCCGCTGCGCCGCTGTTGCGCTGGTTGAAGTGGACGACGCGCAGCGAGCCGATGTCGAGCCGGTTGGAATGGCCGTCCACCCGGATCGCATTGTCCTCGCAATCATCCACACGCAACTGGCCGATCTGCACGCGGGAGGAATGGGCGCCGAGCAGGATGCCGACCGAGCCAGGCAAGGTGGCGCCGTTGGCGTTGAACCGCTCGCACTGCACGGAGAGGGAGTCCACCTGGCCATCCGTGCCCGATGCCTCGACCCACAAGCCGTGGCGCACGAAATCGGCATAGGCCTGACAGATGGAGAATTTCTGCGTGAACCCGGCGGCCGAGGAGGAGAAGCGGAACATGGAGCGGTAGCCGAGCACGAAGGACTGGTCCACGAAGACGCCGTCCACGCGCCGGAACACCATCGCGTCGCCGTTGAATTGCTGCCAGCGAACCACGTTGTCGTTCGCCGACCAGAAGGGCCAGAAATGCACCCCGGTGATCCGCGCGACGTCGTAGACCTTGTCCATCTCGATGCCGGTGGAGAAGATCTGCCCGCGGATACGGCGAAAGGCGGCGCGGCCCGAATTCCGGACCAGGAAGCCGCGGTTCACGCCAGACAGCAGCAGATCCTCGAAATCCACGCCGCCGAGGCAGTCCAGCACGCGGAAGAACCACTGATAGGCGGTGGGCTGCCAGCTCGTGTCCTGCGACGCGCCATGCGCCTCCCGCACCGCGAGGTTGCGCACGACGGAGCCGCGCGCGGTGGCGCCGGAGAAGGTGAGGGGGAAGATCGCCGGGTTGGCGCAGGTGAGCCAAGTGCCGTTGCCCGGATTGCCGCCCTCGGTGAAGCCCTGCCCCTCGATGCGGACGGCGTGGCCGCTCACCGTCACCGCCGTGCCGATGCGGTAGGTGCGGGCGCCGAGATGCACGACGCCGCCATTGGGCGAAAGCGCGTTGATCGCGGCTTGCAGCGCCGGGCCATCATCGGCCACGCCGTCGCCCACCGCCCCGAAGTCGCGGATATGCACGCCCCGCTCGCGCAGCACGGCGCCCCGAAGCTGGGAGAGCGTCGCGCGGCGTGTCGCGAGGCTTCCCTGGGTCTGCACCAGCGGCGCGATGTCGGTGTCGGAAAGGCTGTTGGCGGCGGGGAGTTCGCTGATCTTGAGGTCGGGCATGGATCTCCGTCCGGTCGAGGGGAAAGGAAAGGCCAGTCGCGCGTCGTCACTCCTGCAGCAGCGTTCCCCCCTCCTCGATCGCGAGGCGCTCCGCGCCTTCCGTCAGCACAAGGCGCAGGTCGGGCAGGATGGTGAAGGCCGGGCTGGTGGCGGAGACGGCGCCGTCCAGCGTGTCTTCCACGCGGATGCGGTAGCCGGTGCCGACCGGCGGCGTCGGCAGCGTGGCGAGGGCGTAGCCCTGCTCGACATTCACGGTCTGCACCGGAGGGACGACGCGGCCCGCGCTGTCGCGCAGCGTCACCACGACCTGACTGACCGGGCCATGCACCTTCGCCTCGACCGGGATGGAAGTGCCGACCACGATGCCGGCCATGACCGGCGCCAGCACGATGGCCCGCACGACGGCCGAGGCGACCTGGGTGATGCCAAAGGATTGCGCGATGGCGCGGGTGATGGCGATGGGCGTCACCGCGCCGTCCAGCGTCACGCCTGGCCCGGTCGCGGCGTTGGAGCGCACGGACAGCATCGCCATGGCGTCGCCCGATTGCAGCAGCATCAGGTCGCCGACGCGCAGGCGGTTGGAGGCGGGATTGAAGTAGCCCGCCGCCGCCACCTCCGCCTTCAAATCGGGCGAGCGGTAGAGCCAGAGGGTGAGTCGCTGTTCTGCAGCAGCGGAATGAGGGCGGAGGCGGCGAAGGGCATGGACGAGCGTCTCCTGCCGCCGGCGCATGCGCGGGCGGTTGGCTGGAAGCGTATGGAGGGGTGCGGAGGTGCCTGGGCGGTGCGTTGGACGCAGCTTGCCCCTTGGCCCGCCCCTTATGCGCGAACAAAACAGAAACTTTAAGGAGAAATTGGCAAGGTTGCGAGGCGGCGCGCGATCATCCATGAAGTCGTGCCCGCCGGAGGGACACCGCGATGCGCCGCCTTTTCCTCGCCCTGACCCTGATCCTCGCCGCACTGCCGCTGCGGGCGCAGACCGTGCTGAACATCTACAACTGGGCCGACTACATCGACCCCGCCGCGGTGGAGCGCTTCACGCGGGAAACCGGCATCCGCGTGCGCTACGACGTGTACGACACGCTGGAGACGCTGGAGGGCAAGCTCTCCGCCGGGCGTTCCGGCTACGACATCGTGGTGCCGACCAGCGAGCCTTCCTTCAAGCGCCTCCTGCGCGCCGGGGCGCTGCGGCCGCTCGACGTGGCGCGGATCCCGAATGCGCGCGGGCTGGACCCTGCGCTGATGCGCCGCGTCGCCGAGGTTGACCCGGGCAACCGGCACGGCGTGATCTATCTGTGGGGCACGGTGGGGCTGGGCCTGAACCCCGAGCGCATTCGCGCCCTTTGGCCCGAGGCGCCGCTGGATAGCCTCGACCTGCTCATGAATCCCGAGAACATCCGACGCATCGCGCGCTGCGGCGTGGCGATGATGGACAGCGCGGTGGACGTGCTTCCTTCCGTGCTGCGTCATTTGGGCCGCAACCCGGACAGCACGGATTCGGCGGATCTGGAGGCCGCGCAGCGCGCCCTGCTGGCGATCCGCCCGCATCTGCGCTCCATCCCCTCGCCGCCGGCGCTGATCGAGGCGCTGGCCAATGGCGAGATCTGCGCCGCCTTCACCTACTCGGGCGACGTGATCCAGGCGGCAGCACGGGCGCGCGAGGCGCAGCGGCCTTTCACCGTGCAATACGCCGTCCCGCGCGAGGGCGCGCAGCTTTGGTTCGACATGCTGGCAATCCCCGCGGACGCGCCGAATCCGGATGCGGCGCACGCATTCATCGACTTCATCCTGCGCCCCGACGTGATGGCCGGCATCACCCGCCAGGTGCGCTTCGCCAATGCCGTGCCGGAATCCCGCCCCCTGCTGCCCGAGGCGGTGCGCAACGACCCGAGCGTCTTCCCGCCGCCCGAGGTCATCGAGCGCTCCTTCATCGCCGGCACACCGGCCCAAGCGGGGGAGCGGGCGCGGGCGCGGCTCTGGGCACGGTTCAGGGCCGGGCGTTGAGCCTGCTCTCGCTCCAAGGCGTGTCCAAGCGCTTCGGCGCCTCCACGGCGCTGGACGCGCTGAGCCTCGACGTGGGCGAGGGGGAGTTCCTGGCGCTGCTCGGCGGGTCGGGCAGCGGCAAATCCACGCTGCTGCGCGTCGTGGCGGGGTTCGAGCGCCCGGATTCCGGCCGCGTCCTCCTGCGCGGCGCCGACATCACCGCCCTGCCGCCGCAGCGCCGCGACGTGGCGATGATGTTCCAGAGCTATGCGCTTTTCCCGCACATGAGCGTGTTCGAGAACATCGCCTATGGGCTGCGCCGCATGGGCGAGGCGCCGGGGCCTCGCGTCGCGGAGTTGGTGGAGATGCTCGGCCTCGCGGGGCTCGAAGGGCGGCGGCCCCATCAGCTTTCGGGCGGGCAGCAGCAGCGCGTCGCCTTGGCCCGCGCCCTGGCCCGCCGCCCGACCCTCGTGCTGCTGGACGAGCCGCTGGCCGCGCTGGACGCCAATCTCCGCGAGCGCACCGGCTTCGAGCTGCGCGCCATCCAGCGCCGCACCGGCAGCGCCTTCGTCATGGTGACGCATGACCAGGCCGAGGCGCTCTCGCTCGCCGACCGCGTCGCCGTGCTCGATGCGGGCCGCATCGCCCAGGTCGCCCCGCCGCGCGAACTCTACGAGCGACCGGCGACGCGCGAGGTCGCGCGCTTCCTCGGCGCCGCCAACCTGCTGGACGGGCCGGGCGGCGGCTTCGCGCTGCGGCCCGAACGCATCCGCATCGCCCCGGGCGGTCGCCCGGCCCGCGTGGAGGAAGTGGCCTTCCGCGGCGCCGATGTGCTGGTGCTGGCGCGGCTGGAGGGGGGCATGGCGCTTCGCCTCCTCCTCCCCGCCGCCGCCCGCGCTCCGGCGCCGGGCGAGGCAGTGGAACTGCATTGGGAGGCGGACGACCTCGTTCCGCTCGCCGCCTGACCCGCGCCCTGGCCTGGATCTGGCTGGCGCTGCTGGTGGCGCTGCCGCTGGCCGTGGTGGCGATGATGGGCTTCGGCACGGCGCAGCCCGGCATTCCGCCCGTGCGCCTGCCCTGGGGCGCGGAGGGCTGGCAGGGCAGCCCGGAATCCTGGGCGCTGCTGCTGGAGGATGACTACTACCTGGGGGCCGCGCTGCGCTCGCTGCGCCTCGCGGGCATCACGGCGCTGTGCTGCCTCGTGCTGGGCTTCGCCATGGCGCTCGGCATCGCGCGGATGCCCGCCCGGCGGCAGACGCTCTGGCTCGGCCTCGTCCTCGCGCCCTTCCTGTGCGGCTTCGTGCTGCGGATGGCGGCCTGGGTCGGCATGCTGCGTGATTCGGGCTGGGTGAACCGGATGCTCGGTCATCTCGGCATCGAGCCCTTGCAGCTTCTCTACACGGATGCGGCGCTGCTGGCCGGCATGGTGCATTCATACCTTCCCTTCGCCGTGCTGCCGCTCTGGGCGGCGCTGGCCCGGCGCGACCTGGCGCTGGAGGAAGCCGCCTCCGACCTCGGCGCGTCGTCCTTCACGGTGTTCCGCACCGTGACCCTACGGCTCGCCGCCCCGGCCGCTCTCGCCGCCTTTCTGCTCGTCTTCATCCCGGCGATGGGGGAGGTGGTGATCCCTGAACTGCTCGGCGCGCCGGACGCGGTGCTGATGGGCCGCGCCATCTGGGCGGAGTTCTTTCAGACCCGCGACTGGCCGCTCGCCGCCGTGCTGGCCACCGCCCTGCTGGCGCTGCTCGCCCTGCCGCTGGCGGTGCAGCAACGGCTTTCGGTGCGGCGGTGACGCGCGCGCTGCTGGCCCTGGGCGTGGTGTTCCTGTGGGGCCCGGTCGTGCTGCTGGCGCTCTACGCCTTCTCCGCCTCGCGCGAGCCCTTCGAGTGGGGCGGCTTCTCGCTGCGCTGGTTCGCGGCGCTTGCAGGCAATGAGCGCGTGCTGGAAGCGGCCTGGCTGTCGATCCGCATCGCCGCCGCCTCGGCCACGCTGGCGACGCTGGCGGGCGGGGCGCTGGGCTGGGTGCTGGCGCGGCACGGGAAGTTCCGGGGCCGCGCCCTGTTCGGCGCCCTGGCCGGGGCGCCGCTGGTGCTGCCGGAGGTGGTGACCGGCCTCGCCCTGCTGCTGGTTTTCGTGGGGATGCAGGCGCTGCTGGGCTGGCCCGCGCAGCGCGGGGCGGGGACGGTGCTCCTGGCCCATGCCAGCCTTGGCGCGGCCTATGCGGGCGTCCTGATCCAGTCGCGCGTCGCGGCTCTGGACCCGAGGCTGGAGGAGGCGGCGATCGGGCTGGGTGCCTCGCGCCTCACGGTGCTGCGGACCGTCACACTGCCGATGCTGGCGCCGGGTCTCGGCGCCGCCTGGATGCTGGCCTTCGTCCTGTCGCTGGACGACGTGGTGCTGGCCTCCTTCGTTTCGGGGCCGGGTGGGACGACGCTGCCGGTCTACCTGTTCAGCCAGCTGCGCCTCGGCATGACGCCGGAAGCGAATGCGCTGGCGGTCGTCACCCTTGGCATCGCTGGCCTGCTGCTGGCCGGGTTTGCATGGTTCCACAGGCGGGCGTAGGGTCCGCAGCGGTTTTCCGAAGCCTGCCCAAGGACACGGCCCTTCATGCAACTCACCGCCGAGCGGCTTGACCGCATCTCTCCTTCCCAGACCATCCAGATCACCGCCAAGGCGCGGGCGCTGAAGGCGGCCGGGAAGAACGTCATCAGCCTCTCGGTGGGCGAGCCGGATTTCGACACGCCGCAGAACATCAAGGACGCCGCTATCGCCGCCATCCAGCGCGGCGAGACGAAATACACCGACGTCGCCGGCACGATGGAGCTGCGCAAGGCGGTCTGCGCCAAGTTCAAGCGCGACAGCGGCCTGGACTACACGCCGGAGGAGATCATCGTCACCACCGGCGGGAAGCAGGTGATCTTCAACGCGCTGATGGCGACGATCGACAAGGGTGACGAGGCGATCATCCCCGCGCCGTGCTGGGTGTCCTATCCGGACATCGTGCAGCTCGCCGAAGGCAAGCCGGTGATCGTGCCCTGTGGCCAGAACCAGGGCTTCAAGATCACGGCGGAGCAGCTCGAGGCCGCGATCACGCCGCGCACCAAGTGGTTCATCCTGAACAACCCCTGCAATCCGACCGGCGCCGCCTATTCCGCCGAGGAGCTGAAGCCGATCACCGAGGTGCTGCTGCGCCACCCGGATGTGTGGATCTTCACGGACGACATCTACGAGAAGCTGGCCTATGACGGGTTCAAGCCGGCGACGATCGTGCAGGTGGAGCCGCGCCTGAAGGATCGCACCATCACCATGAATGGCTGCTCCAAGGGCTATGCCATGACGGGCTGGCGCATCGGCTTCGCCGGCGCGCCTGTCGCGCTGATCAAGGCGATGGACAAGCTGCAGGGGCAGAGCACCAGCAACACCTCCTCCATCTCCCAGGCGGCGGCGGTCGAGGCGCTGAACGGCCCGCAGGAATCCGTCAACGCGATGAACAGCGTCTTCAAGCGCCGCCGCGACCTGGTGGTGGAGATGCTGAATCAGGCCCCCGGTGTGCGCTGCCACAAGCCCGAGGGCGCCTTCTACGTCTATCCCGACATCCATGGGTGCCTGGGCAAGACCACCGAAGGTGGCGCGCGGATCGAGACGGACGAGGATTTCGTCTCCGCGCTGCTGGAGGAGCAGGGCGTGGCAGCGGTGCACGGCTCCGCCTTCATGTTCCCGGGGCATTTCCGCATCAGCTACGCCACGGACGACGACAGCTTGCGCGAGGCCTGCACGCGCATCCAGCGCTTCTGCGCCGGGCTGAAGTGAGCTTCGGCGGGGCGGCCATGCGCCGCCCCGTCAGCGGCGCCGGTTGAGGCGCTCCGCCATGGCATGCCCGACGCAGGCAGCGCCGATCCACAGAGCGGCCGAAAGGCCGATATGCGCCGCCGCCAGCCCGGTCGAGCCGGCCTGAAGCATCCGAACCGTTTCCAGGCTGAACACCGAGAAGGTGGTAAAGCCGCCGCAGAAGCCAGCCATGACGAAGTGACGCGCATTGGCCGTGGCGGCGAACCGCCCGCCCGGTTCGCTCAGCAGGGCGAAGAAGGCGATCAGCCACGAGCCGACGACGTTCACCGCCAGCGTGCCCCAGGGGAAGGACGGCCCCAGCAAGGCGGCCCCAGCGAGCGAGGCGCCATAGCGCGCCAGCGATCCCAGCGCGCCGCCCGCCGCGACAGCAAGATAGGTGCTCAACGCAACAGGCCGGCGACATGCTGTCCCGCCAGCACCGCCATGAGGCATAGCCCGACCGAGGCGGTGACGTTGGCGAGGGCGCGGGCGTAAGCGCCCATATGGATCAGGGCGAGCGTGTTCAGGCTGAAGGACGAGACCGTCGTGTAGGAGCCGAGCCCGCCGACCACGAGCAACAGCCAGGGCAGCAGCGCTCCCTCCGGCAGATGTGCCGGCGAGAGCAGCAGAGTGGAGAACAGCCCGATCGCGAAGGCGCCCGACACGTTCACTGCGAGCGTGCCCCAGGGAAAGCCTTCGCCCGCGCGGCGCGTTACGGCAGTGATCAGCCAGAACCGCGCGCAGGCCCCTAGTGCGCCGCCGGCCATGACCAGCGCGGCCTCGATCATCCCGTCAGGCCGCGATCCCACCCTGTTGCAGGACGAAATCCGCGATCTCCTTCACCCCTTGCTCGGCCTTGAGGTTGGTGAAGATGAAGGGGCGGCTGCCGCGCATCTTGCGCGCGTCGCGGTCCATCACGCCCAGATCGGCGCCGACCAGCGGCGCGAGGTCGGTCTTGTTGATCACCAGCAGGTCGGAGCGTGTGATGCCCGGCCCGCCCTTGCGCGGGATCTTGTCGCCCGCCGAGACGTCGATGACGTAGATGGTCAGGTCGGCCAGCTCTGGGCTGAAGGTGGCGGCGAGGTTGTCGCCGCCGCTCTCGATGAACAGCACCTCCAGCCCGGGGAAGCGCGCATTCATCTCCGCCACGGCGGCGAGGTTGATGGAGGCGTCCTCGCGGATGGCTGTGTGCGGGCAGCCGCCCGTCTCCACTCCCATGATGCGCTCGGGCGGCAAGGCGCCGGCACGGGTCAGGAACTCCGCGTCCTCGCGCGTGTAGATGTCGTTGGTGATGGCGGCGATGTCGTGCGACGCGCGCAGGTGGCGGCAGAGCCGCTCCACCAGAGCGGTCTTGCCAGAGCCGACAGGGCCGCCGACGCCGACGCGGAAAGGTCCGTTCCCCCCACGCTGGCCGGAGGGCGCAGGCCCGGGAGCCTGAATCGCTGGGTCGGATGTGCTCATGAGCGGAAGAGCCTCGTGTACTGGGTTTCGTGGGCCATGCTGAGCCAGTCGAGCATGGGGGAAGCGGTGGCGGCTTCCTCGGCCGGGGTTTCGAGCGCATGCGCCACCGCCGACTGGATGGCGGGAAGAAGCGCGGCGGTGGCCAGTTGCCCATCCGTCTGCCCCAGCGGCACGAGGCGGACCCCCGCGGAAACCAGATTGGCGGCAAAGCCCGACAGGAAGGCGAAGAGAGCGGCATGCAGCGGGATTCCGTGGAAGCCCGCGGCCGCGCCGAAGGCCGCCGCATGGGCGAGGCGTCCCTTATGCCGTGCCGCGAAGGCGACGAAGCGCGGGTCGGGCCAAGCGGCTTCCGTCACCGATGCGAAGGAGCCGCCCTGTTGCAGCGATTCCAGCGCCAGCTCCGCCGTGCCGCGAAAGGCGGCGGCCAGTTCCGCTGCTTCGTCCAGGGCCGCGTCGTCGCCTGCTTCGGCCCCGCGATGGCAGGCGGCGAGGATCGGCCCATCCACCGCCCCCGCGCCGTCATGCAAGGCGGTCTCGATGTAGCGTACCAGCCCTTCGCGCTTCTCGCACAGCCCATGCTCCACCGCCGCCTCGATGCCGTGGCTGTAGGAGAAGCCGCCCACCGGATAGGCGGGGGAACACCAGGCGAGGAGACGCGACAGTGCGGCGTCAGTGATGGTGGTGGTGATGGCCGTGCCCATGGTCGTGGTCATGCGCGTGATCATGGTCGTGCGCGTGGTGGCCATGCGGGTGGCTGGGTTGGCGGTTATGCTCGCCATAGGCGCCGCCTTCGGGGTTGAACGGCGCCGTCACCTCGCGCAGCCCGGCGCCCAGGCCGCGCAGCATCTCCTCGATCACGTGGTCGCGACGGATCAGGATGCGGGAGCCGTCGATCTCGGCGGGCAGGTGACGGTTCCCCAAATGCCAGGCCAAGCGGGCGAGGCCGATCGCCTCTCCGGCCGTCACCTCCAGCAGGGTCTCCGGCGCGGCCTGGACGGCGACCACGCGCCCATCATCCAGCAGCAGCCCATCGCCCTGGCGCAGCACGGTCGCTTCCGGCAGGTCCAGCAGGAAGGCGAGGCCGCCATCGGCGACGTAGCGCTTCCGGCGGCGGAAGCGGTCGTCGAAGTCGAGCGTCACCGTATCGGCGGGGGTGCCGGCGCCGCCGAAAATGATGCGCGTGGCGCGGGGAAGCGTGTCGGTCATCAGAACAGGAAATACCTCTGGGCCATGGGCAGGACGGAAGCGGGCTCGCAGGTCAGCAGGGCGCCATCGGCGCGCACCTCATAGGTCTCGGGATCCACCTCCACCGCGGGCAGTGCGTCGTTCAGCACCATGTCCTTCTTGCCAATGCCGCCGCGGGTGTTCCGCACCGGCAGCAGGGGGCGCTCCAGCCCCAGCCTTCCGCCAATGCCGCGGTCCAGCGCGGCGGCGGAGGTGAAGGTGACGGCGCTCGCCACCATCGCCTTGCCGAACCCGCCGAACATGGGGCGGTAATGCACCGGCTGCGGCGTGGGGATGGAAGCGTTGGGGTCGCCCATCGGCGCCATGGCGATGGTGCCGCATTTCAGGATCATCTCCGGCTTCACGCCGAAGAAGGCGGGTGACCACAGCACGAGGTCCGCCAGCTTCCCGACCGCGACGCTGCCCACGTGCTCGCTGATGCCCTGCGCGATGGCGGGGTTGATCGTGTACTTGGCGACGTAGCGGCGGACGCGGAAATTGTCGTTGTCGCCCGTTTCCTCCGGCAGGCGGCCGCGCTGCGCCTTCATCTTGTGCGCCGTTTGCCAGGTGCGGATGATCACCTCGCCGACGCGGCCCATCGCCTGGCTGTCGGACGACATCATGGAGATGGCGCCCATGTCGTGCAGGATGTCCTCCGCCGCGATGGTCTCGCGCCGGATGCGGCTTTCGGCGAAGGCGATGTCCTCGGGAATCTTCGGGTCCAGGTGATGGCAGACCATGAGCATGTCCAGGTGCTCGTCCGCCGTGTTCACCGTGTAGGGCATGGTCGGGTTGGTGCTGCTCGGCAGCAGGTTGGGCAGGCCGACGACGCGCAGGATGTCCGGCGCGTGGCCGCCGCCCGCGCCCTCCGTGTGGAAGGCCTGGATGGTGCGGCCGGCGATGGCGCGGATCGTTTCCTCCACGAAGCCGCTCTCGTTCAGCGTGTCGGTGTGGATCGCCACCTGCACGTCGAAGGCATCGGCGACGGAAAGGCACGTGTCGATCGCCTTTGGCGTGGTGCCCCAATCCTCGTGCAGCTTGAAGCCGCAGGCCCCGGCCAGCGCCTGCTCCTCCAGCGCACCGGGCAGGGCGGCGTTGCCCTTGCCGAGGAAGCCCAGGTTCATCGGGAAGCTTTCGGCGGCCTGCAGCATGCGGGCCAAGTGGAACTCGCCCGGCGTGCAGGTGGTGGCGAGGGTGCCGTGGGCCGGGCCGGTGCCGCCACCGAACATGGTGGTGATGCCGCTGGCCAGCGCTTCCTCGATCTGCTGCGGGCAGATGAAGTGGATGTGCGGGTCGATGCCGCCGGCCGTCAGGATCTTGCCTTCACAGGCGATGATCTCCGTGGTCGGACCGATCACGATGTCCACGCCGGGCTGGGTGTCCGGGTTACCGGCCTTGCCGATGGCGGCGATGCGCCCGTCGCGCAGCCCGATATCGGCCTTCCAGATGCCGGCATGGTCCACGATCAGCGCGTTGGTGATCACCGTGTCCATCGCACCTTCGGCGCGGGTTCGCTGCGACTGGCCCATCCCGTCGCGGATCACCTTGCCGCCGCCGAACTTCACCTCCTCGCCATGGGTGGTGAGGTCGCGCTCGACTTCGATGAACAAATCCGTGTCGGCGAGGCGCACGCGGTCGCCCGTGGTCGGGCCATACATGCCGGCATAGGCGTGGCGGGAGATGCGGGTCGGCACGGTCAGATCTTCCCTTCCGTCTCGCCGCGGAAGCCGTGGACGATGCCGGCGCCGCCATAGGGAATCAGGCGCACGCGGCGCGTCTGCCCCGGCTCGAAGCGCGTGGCTGTCCCGGCGGGAATGTCGAGGCGCCGTCCGCGCGCCGCTTCGCGGTCGAAGCGCAGCGCGGGATTGGTTTCCGCGAAATGGTAGTGGCTGCCGACCTGGATGGGGCGGTCGCCGGTATTGGCGACCTCCAGCTCCACCGCGTCGCGCCCGGCATTCAGCTCGATCTCGCCAGGGGCAGGGATGATCTCGCCGGGGATCATCGGATGGGCTGGTGCACGGTGACGAGCTTGGTGCCGTCGGGAAAGGTCGCCTCGACCTGGATCTCGTGGATCATCTCCGCCACGCCCTCCATCACCTGCTCCCGCCGCAGCACCTCACCGCCCGCGCGCATGAGGTCGGCGACGCTGCGCCCGTCGCGCGCCCCCTCCACGACGAAGTCGGTAATGAGGGCGATGGCCTCGGGATGGTTCAGCTTCACGCCGCGTTCCAGCCGCCGGCGCGCCACCTGCGCTGCCATGGCGACCAGCAGCTTGTCCTTCTCGCGAGGGGTCAAATACATGGGCGCATCCTGACCGGGAGCGGTCAGTTCGTCCACAGGCGCGGCAGGGCGCGCGGCTGGCCGAGCATTCCTGCCCGGATCATCGGCAGGATGCCCGCGATGACAGCACGCACCGCGCCCGCCTCGCCAAGGATGCGCGCCAGCACAAAGCCCGGAGCCGGCCTCGTCGCACCGGCGTGACCCCTCTCCGGCAACGCATCGCGGAGCGCTGGCAGCAGGGATTCGGCCTCGGGTCCGGCGAGGAGCAGCGTCGCCATCGCGCCCGCGCCGCCGAAGCCGAGCGGGTCGGCGAGGCGCTCGGGTCCATCGAGGCGCAGCGCCTCCGCCCAGAGCAGGCGGCCGTCGCGCCGCAGGCGCCAGGTGTCGCGCAAATGCAGGCGGCGGATCACCTCGCCGCCGGCGGCGCGGCCGAAGACCAGCATCTCCAGCGCCAGGAGGCGCGAGGTGGAGGAGAGCACGATCTCCGTGCGCCGCTCCAGCGAGGCGCCATCGAACAGGATGGTTTCCTGCGGGATCCACTCCAGTGCAGCGCCGTCTTCCACCTCCAGTCGGTTCTCGATCCGCGTCGCCGGGCCGAGGGAGCGGTAGACCTTCTCCGCCGCAGCCGTGGCCAGGGTCAGGCGCCCACCGGGTCCGAGGGCGAGGGCGACGTGGACCGCATCGCCCCCCGCCAGGCCACCCCCGGTGTTGAGCAGTGCGGCGATGCTGCACTCATCCGGTTCGGGGTCGGGAAGAAGAAGGCGCAAGGGCGCGGATTGCGCCAGCACCACCGGGCGAGCGCCCCCCGGCCCCGCGGTGAAGCGCGCCGTGATGCCGCCATCGGCGCGCTGGTGGCGGAAGGGCAGGGTGGTCACGCTGGGTAGCTTCGCAGAACGGCGCCGCAGCGCAACGCGCCCGTTTCACGGGCTTCTCTCTGACATGTCGCTACGAATCTGGGCAAAGCGGGCGCGGGTGGGCAAATCTGGTCCCGATTCCTGCCTCCGAGCCCGGGCCCAGCCCCCGCAAGATATGGCGAGGCGCCTGGAGTGAGCGCCGGAGGAGAGCAAGCATGAACCTCAGGATCTCACGTCGCGCGGCGCTGCTGGGCCTTGGCGCCCTTCCCCTGTCCGCCCCCGCCTACGCCCAGGGCGCGCCCATCAAGGTCGGCGTGCTGCATTCCCTGTCGGGCACCATGGCGATCAGCGAGACGGCGCTGCGCGACACGGTGCTGATGATGGTGGAATCGCAGAACAGCCAGGGCGGCATCGGCGGCCGCCGGCTGGAGGCGGTGGTGGTGGACCCCGCCTCGAACTGGCCGCTCTTCGCCGAGAAGGCGCGCGAGCTGCTGCAGGTGCATCGCGTGGATGTCAGCTTCGGCTGCTGGACCAGCGTGTCCCGCAAGTCGGTGCTGCCGGTCTATGAGGAGCTGAACGGCCTGCTCTTCTACCCCGTCCAGTATGAGGGCGAGGAGGAGAGCCGCAACATCTTCTACACCGGCGCCGCACCGAACCAGCAGGCCATCCCCGCCGTCGAGTACCTGATGGGGCCGGATGGTGGCGAGGCGAAGCGCATCGTGCTGCTCGGCACGGACTACGTCTATCCGCGCACCACGAACCGCATCCTGCGCGGCTTCCTGAACAGCAAGGGCATCACCAATGCCGACATCATGGAGGAGTACACCCCCTTCGGCCACAGCGACTGGCAGGGCATCGTCGCGCGGGTGAAGCGCTTCGCCGGCGAGGGCAAGAAGACCGCCATCGTCAGCACGATCAACGGCGACGCCAACGTTCCCTTCTACCGGGAGCTGGGCAACCAGGGCATCAAGGCCGAGGACATTCCCTGCGTGGCCTTTTCGGTCGGCGAGGAGGAGCTGGCGGGGATCGACACGCGGCCGCTGGTCGGACACCTCGCGGCCTGGAACTACTTCATGTCCGTGGATTCGCCGGCCAATCGCGACTTCGTCCAGCTCTGGCGCAACTACATCAAGAACCCGCGCCGCGTGACCAACGACCCGATGGAAGCCACGCTGATCGGCTTCAAGATGTGGGCCCAGGCCGTGGCGACGGCCGGCACCACCTCCGTGGATGCCGTCCGCACCGCGATGATCGGCCAGAAGGTCGCCGCGCCCTCGGGCTATGAGAGCGAGATGAAGGCGAACCATCACCTGACCAAGCCGGTGATGATCGGCGAGATCCAGGCGGATGGGCAGTTCAGCATCGTCTCCAAGACGCCCACCGCCATCGCCGCGGAGAACTGGTCGCCCTTCATCCCCGAGAACGCCAACCGCCGCCGCGGCTGAGCAAGCCTTCCGGATGCCGGCATCCCTGGCGTCCGGAGACCCGCATGGGACATCCTCTTTGATTCGCTGGTTCCTTCTCCTTCTGCTGCTCGCGGCCTTGCCGGCGCGGGGGCAGGATTTCGACTCGCTCGTGCCTGGCTTGGCCGGGGGCTTCACGCAGCAGGCCGAGGCGGTGGAGCGCCTGGGTGCGCTGGGCGACCCGCGCGCCCTGCCGCTGCTGCGTGCCCTGTCCGAATCCCGCCTCCTGCGCGCCGAGGGCGGCGTGCGCGTCGCGCCCGATGGTCCGGCGCCTTCGGGGCCGGAGGTGATCCGCATCAACAACCGCGTGCGCGTCGCTTTGCGCGGCGCGCTGGGGCGGTTGCAGCTTGTCTCGCCCGACCCGGCGGAGCGGCTCGCGGCGGCAGACGGGCTGCTGCGTGCCCGTTCGGCCGAGGACATTCCGCTGCTGGAGGCGGCGCTGGCGCGGGAAGCCGTTCCGCGCATTCGCGCCCACATGGAACTGGCGCTGGGCGCCGCGCGGCTCGGCTCGCCTGACCCGGCGGTGCGGCGTGCGGGCATCGCCGCGCTGGGCGGCACCGCCTCTCCGGAAGCGCGGGCCGTGCTGCTGGCGGCGCGCGGCACCGACGAGGCGCTTTCCGCCGATGTGAATGCGGCCGTGGCGGCGATCGACCGGCGCCTCTCCCTGCGTCGCGCGGCCGAGACCGCGTTCCAGGGCCTGTCGCTCGGCTCCGTCCTGCTGCTCGCCGCGCTGGGGCTGGCCGTCACCTTCGGGGTGATGGGCGTCATCAACATGGCGCATGGCGAATTCGTGATGATCGGCGCCTACACCACCGTGGTGGTTCAGGAGGCGCTGCGGGCGAGCCCCACCCTCGCCCCGTGGTCCCTGCCGCTTGCCATCCCCGCCGCCTTCCTGGTGACGGCCGCGATCGGCGCCGCGATGGAGCGGGGTCTGATCCGCCACCTCTATGGCCGCCCGCTCGAAACGCTGCTGCTGACCTTCGGCGTCGGCATGGTGCTGCAGCAGGTGGTGCGCCTGGTCTTTGGCGCGCAGAACCGCGAGGTGATCTCGCCGCCCTGGATGCAGGGCACGTTGACCCTGCCCTTTGACATCACGGTGACGCAGAACCGCGCCTGGATCATCCTCTTCGCGCTTGCGGTGCTGGCCGCCACCTTCGCCGCGATCCGCCTGACCCGCTTCGGGCTGGAGATGCGCGCCGTGGTGCAGAACCGCCGCATCGCTGCGACGATGGGTATCCGCACGGGCCGCGTGGACGCGCTGACCTTTGCCTTCGGCTCCGGCATCGCGGGGTTGGCGGGGGTGGCGCTGTCGCAGATCGACAATGTCTCGCCCAATCTGGGCACGAGCTACATCATCGATAGCTTCATGGTGGTGGTGTTCGGCGGCGTCGGCTCGCTGCTCGGCACGCTGATCGGCGCCTTCACGCTCGGCGTCGTGAACAAGCTGCTGGAACCCTGGGCCGGGGCGGTGCTCGCCAAGGTCGCGGTGCTGGTGGGCATCATGCTGTTCATCCAGCGCCGCCCCAAGGGCCTCTTCGCCCTCAAGGGGAGGGCGGCTGAGTCGTGAGGCGCCTTGTCCTGCCGGGAATCGTGGCGCTGCTGGCGCTGCTTCCCCTGCTAAATCTCCTTCCCGAGGGCAGCCCGTTCCGCGTCTCCGACTTCGTGGTGAGCGTGGCGGGGAAGTGGCTGTGCTACGCCATCCTCGCCCTCGCGCTGGACCTCGCCTGGGGCTATGCGGGCATCCTGTCGCTGGGGCACGGCGCGTTCTTCGCCCTGGGCGGCTATGCGATCGGCATGCACCTGATGCGGCTGATCGGACCCCGCGGCGTGTATGGTCACCCAGTCCTGCCGGATTTCATGGTGTTCCTGGGTTATCAGGAGCTGCCGTGGTTCTGGTGGGGGTTCGGAAACTTTCCCTTCGCCCTGCTGATGGCGCTGCTGGTGCCCGGGCTGCTGGCCTTCGTGGTCGGCTACCTCGCCTTCCGCTCGCGCATCACCGGGGTCTACCTTTCCATCATCACCCAGGCGATGACCTACGCGCTCATGCTCGCCTTCTTCCGCAACGACATGGGGTTCGGTGGCAATAACGGCTTCACCGACTTCAAGGAGCTGCTGGGCATGCCGCTCAACACCCCCTTCGCGCGCTTCGTCCTCTACTTTGCGGCGCTGGTCGCGCTGGTGGGTTGCTTCCTCGTCTCGGCCGCGATGACGCGCACCAAGTTCGGCCGCGTCCTGGCCGCGATCCGCGATGGGGAGAGCCGGGTGCGCTTCCTCGGCTACGACACGCTGCGGCACAAGCTCTTCATCTTCGTGCTCTCGGCGATGATGGCGGGGCTGGCGGGGGCGCTCTACGTGCCCATCGTCGGCATCATCAACCCGGGCGAGTTCTCGCCGGCCAACAGCATCGAGGCGGTGGTCTGGGTCGCCTTCGGCGGGCGGGGCACGCTGGTAGGGGCGGTGCTGGGCGCCTTCTCGGTCAACGCGCTGAAGACCTGGCTGACCTCCTTCGCGCCTGACCTCTGGCTGATCGTGCTGGGCATCCTGTTCATCGCGGTGCCGCTGCTGATGCCGCGCGGCCTGATCGGGATGCTGCGGCGATGAGCGGGGAGGGGCTCTATCTCGACGGCGTCACGGTCGTCTTCGACGGGTTCCGGGCGCTGAACACCCTCTCCCTCCTCGTCGCTCCCGGGGAGTTGCGGGCGGTGATCGGCCCCAACGGCGCCGGCAAGACGACGATGATGGATGTCATCACCGGCAAGACCCGGCCGGCTTCCGGCATCGCCCGCTTCGAGGGGCACGACCTGACCCGGATGGAGGAAAGCGCCATCGCCAATCTCGGCATCGGGCGGAAGTTCCAGAAGCCGACGGTGTTCGACGCCCTGACCGTGTTCGAGAACCTGGAACTCGCCCTGAAGGCGCCGCGCGGCCCGGTCGCCTGCCTGCGCTGGCGGCTGTCCGGTGCGGCGCGCTCTGCCATCGAGGCAACGATGGAGCAGGTCGGCCTCCGTGAGCGTGCCGATGACCCGGCCGGGTTGCTGTCGCACGGGCAGCGGCAGTGGCTGGAGATCGGCATGCTGCTGATGCAGGACCCGAAGCTGCTGCTGGTGGACGAGCCGGTCGCCGGCATGACCGACCACGAGACGGCGGAGACGGCACGCCTCCTGGCCGGGATCGCGGGGGACCGCTCCGTGGTAGTGGTGGAGCACGACCTGGATTTCGTGCGGGCCCTGGGCTGTCGCGTCACCGTGCTGCATGAGGGAACCATGCTTTCGGAAGGCAGCATCGACCATGTCCAGGCCGACCCGCGCGTGGTCGAAGTATATCTGGGACGGTAGGACGATGCTGGAGGTGAAGGACCTGACCCTCTCCTATGGCGCCTCGCTCTGCCTGCGTGGCGTGTCGCTCGCAGTCCGCCCAGGCGAGGTCCATGCGGTGCTCGGGCGCAACGGGGTGGGCAAGTCCTCCCTGCTACGCGCAATCATGGGTCTGGAGCGGATTGGCGGCGGTTCCATCGCGTGGGAAGGCCGCGACATCGCCCGCCTTGGCCCGGCGGACCGGGCGCGGGTGGGGATCGGCTATGTGCCGCAGGGGCGCGAGATCTTTCCCTTCCTGTCGGTGCAGGAGAATTTGGAAACGGCGCTGGCCGCCGCTCCGCGCGGCTCCTCCGTGCCGGGCGAGGTGTTCGACCTCTTCCCCATTCTGCGGCAATTCCTGCGTCGCCGGGGCGGCGACCTTTCGGGCGGGCAGCAGCAGCAACTGGCCATCGCCAGGGCCCTGACCGCCCGGCCGCGCCTCCTGATTCTGGACGAGCCGACGGAGGGCATCCAGCCCAACGTCATCAAGGAAATCGGGCGGGTGATCCGGCACCTGGCGCGGGACCGGGGGTTCGCCGTGGTGCTGGTGGAGCAGTATTTCGACTGGGCGCGGGACCTTGCGGACCAGCTTTCAATCATGGTGCGAGGGCAGGTTGCCCTGTCCGGTCCGACGGCAACGCTGGATCCCAAAGCGGCGCGGCGCCTGCTGACCGTCTGACGCCCGCCCGTCGAACGAGGCAGGGCGGACATGCCCAGCAGGCGGGCCTTGGGTTGCCGGTATCGCTTGCAAATTCCGGTGGGAAGGGGCACATGCCCCGCACAGTTGACGACCTGTTCCTGAATCACGACGGGCAGGCGGTTCCTTAACGGGGGCCGGCCTGCCTTGCCGCATGGAGGCCCACCGTGGCGCGCATCCCTCTCGAGAAGATCCGCAATATCGGCATCACGGCGCATATCGACGCCGGGAAGACGACCACGACGGAGCGAATCCTCTACTACACTGGCAAGTCCCACAAGATCGGCGAGGTGCATGACGGCAACACCACGACCGACTACATGGAGCAGGAGCGGGAGCGGGGCATCACCATCACCTCCGCCGCCGTGACGGCCGAGTGGAACGGTCACCGCATCAACGTCATCGACACCCCGGGCCACATCGACTTCAACATCGAGGTGAACCGTTCGCTGCGCGTGCTCGACGGCGCGGTGTTCATCATCGAGGGCGTGGCCGGGGTGCAGCCGCAGTCCGAGACGAACTGGCGCCTCGCCGACCGCTACAACGTTCCCCGCCTGATCTACGTCAACAAGCTCGACCGCACGGGCGCCGATTTCTATCGCGCCGCCGCCACCCTGACTGAGAAGCTCGGCATCAACTGGGTCGCGCTGCAGCTGCCGATCGGCATCGAGGACGGGCTGAAGGGCATCGTTGACCTCGTCGAGATGAAGGCGCTGATCTGGGAAGGCGACGAGCTGGGCGCCAAGTACCACGAGGCCCCGATCCCTGCCGACCTGGCCGACAAGGCCGCCGAGTACCGCCAGAAGCTGCTCGACACCGCCGTGGGCGTGGATGAGACGGCGATGGAGGAGTATTTCGACAAGGGCGACGTCTCGGTCGAGACGCTGAAGCGCTGCATCAAGAAGGGCACGATCTCCGGCGAGTTCCGCCCGGTGCTCTGCGGCTCCTCCTTCAAGAACAAGGGCGTGCAGCCGCTGCTCGACGCCGTGATCGACTACCTGCCGAGCCCGGTGGACATCGAGGGCATCAAGGTTGCCCCCGAGGAAGGCGAGGACGAGACGGCTGAGCGCCGCGTCATCCCCGCGCGGGAAGACGCGCCCTTCGCCGGCCTGGCCTTCAAGATCATCAACGACAAGTACGGCAATCTGACCTTCGTGCGCGTCTACCGTGGCGTGCTGCGTCAGGGCGACATGGTGCAGAACACCACCAAGGGCCATCGCGAGCGCATCGGCCGCATGTTCCAGATGCACGCTGACAAGCGTGAGGAGATCAAGGAGGTCTTCGCCGGCGACATCGCGGCCTTCGTGGGGCTCAAGGACACCGGCACGGGTGACACCCTCGCCGACTCGTCGGATCCGGTGGTGCTGGAGCGCATGGCCTTCCCGGTGCCTGTCATCGACATCTCGGTCGAGCCGAAGACCAAGGAAGCCGTCGAGAAGATGACGATCGGCCTGCAGAAGCTGGCCGGCGAGGATCCGAGCCTGCGGCTGAAGACCGACCAGGAGACCGGCCAGACCATCCTGTCCGGCATGGGCGAGCTGCACCTCGAGATCATCGTGGACCGCCTGCGCCGCGAATATGGCGTGGACTGCAATATCGGCGCCCCGCAGGTGGCCTATCGCGAGACGATCACCAAGCCGCACACCGAGACCTACACTCACAAGAAGCAGTCGGGTGGCTCGGGCCAGTACGCCGAGGTGAAGATCACCTTCGAGCCTCTGGAACGCAATCAGGGCATCGAGTTCGTGAACGCCGTCGTCGGTGGCGCCGTGCCGAAGGAATACATCCCGGCGGTCGACAAGGGCATCAAGGTCCAGGCCGACACGGGCGTGCTGGCCGGCTTCCCGACGGTGGACTTCAAGTTCACCCTGGTGGACGGCAAGTACCACGACGTCGACTCGTCCGCACTGGCGTTCGAGATCGCCGGCAAGGCCTGCTTCCGCGAAGGCATGAAGAAGGCCGGCCCGGTGATCCTGGAGCCGATCATGGACGTGGAGGTGACCACCCCGCAGGACCATGTCGGTGACGTGGTGGGCGACCTGAACCGCCGCCGCGGCGTGATCCAGTCGCAGGACATGGCCGGGACCTCGGTCATCGTCCGGGCGCACGTGCCGCTGAAGGAGATGTTCGGCTACATCTCCAACCTGCGTGGCATGACGAAGGGGCGCGCCTCCTTCTCCATGCAGTTCCACCACTACGATCCGGTGCCGCGCAACGTGGCGGACGAGATCATGAAGGCGGCTGGCTAAGGCCCGCATCCTTCGGGAGCCAGGGAGGGGCGGTGTCGGAGACGGCACCGCCCCTTTCGCTTGTGCGCCATGGCCGCCATCCTGGCCCTATGGCCGATTCCCGTCTCGCGACCCTGCTTCTCGATGCCTGGAAGGGCGCTGCGCCGGTGCCGGCCGGTACCATCCCGCCAGCCGACCCCCAGGCCGCCTACACGGTGCAATCGGAACTGCTGGCCGCGCTCGGCCCGCGCGGCGGCTGGAAGGTGGGGGCGGCCAACCCGAGCGCCACGCCGCTTTCCGCACCCCTGCCGGCCACCTGCCTGCTTCCTTCCGGCACAGCGTTTGCTGGCGCGATGCGGGGGGTGGAGCTGGAACTGGCGCTGCGCCTCGGCCGCGACGTTCCGGCCTGCGAAGCCCTCCGGCGCTCGGATTTCGACGCGATGCTGCCGGCGATCGAGGTGGTGGAGACGCGGCTGGCGGGCTGGGAACAGGCACCTGCCCTGTTGAAGCTGGCGGATCTGCAAACCCACGGCGCCCTGATCCTGGGTGAACCTATCCCCATTAGCGAGCTGGATTTCGGGGCGCTGGAGGCGGAACTCCGCATGGATGGCGAGGTCGTGGCCTCCACCCGCGGCGCCAACACAGCGGGGAGCCTGGAATGGCTGCTGGACGGCCTGTCGCAACGCCTCGCCGCCCGTGGGGAAGCGCTTCGCCAGGGTGAGATCCTGACCACCGGTTCGCTCACCGGCATGCTCTTCGCGGCGCCGGGCACCCGCGTGCTGGGCCGCCTCGCCGGCATCGGCGAGGTCGCGCTGCGTTTCGAGGGCTGAGCGGGGCCGCCTATTCCTTCAGGAAATGCGTGCCTTCCATGGTGATCACCACCACCCCGTCGGCGATGCGCGTGCCGGTGTAGCGCATCGTCGCAACGCCCATCCCGGCGCGCTTGCGGTGGGCCTCGGCGGCGAGCACCTCGCCTTCTACACGGATCTCTTCATCCGGGCGCAGCGCGGCGGGCCAGCGCGTGTCGATGCGCGACCCACCCAGGCTGACCTCGACGAACAGCCTGGATCCCATGATGCGCCCGAAGCACGCACCCATCGTGTGCAGGCCGCTGGCCACCAGCCCCTTGAACAACGGCGCCTGCCGCGCCGCCTCCGGGTCGGTGTGGAAGGGCTGGGGGTCGTACTTGCGCGCGTATTCGATGATCTCCGCCTCGCTGAGCGACAGCGTCCCGAAGTCGAAGCGCTGCCCGGGCAACAATTCGCGCCAGGAGGAAAGCGGAGTCATCAATGCGCGACCCTCCCGGTCAGGGCATAGATCAGGAGATACAGCACCCCACCGGCCAGGAAGCCGACGATGGTCCCGTTCATCCGCACGTATTGCAGGTCCCGGCCCACGCGAAGCTCGATCTTCTCCGTGACCTCCGCCGTGTCCCAGCCTTTCACCACCCCGGCAATGAACTCGGCCAGCCGCGCCTGGGCGGAGGGGAGCAGGGTGTTCAGCGTGCGCTCCACCGCGCCGTTCAGCTTGGCGCGGGCATTCTCGTCCTCGGCCAGGAAGCGGCCCGCATTGGCCAGCGCGCCTTCGATCACCGCGACGCTGCGGCCATTGGAATTGGCGGCGTCGGCGGCCAGGGCGTCGCGCAGGCGGTTCCAGATGTCGTTCAGCCACTCGGCGACGGCGGGGTGGGACAGGGCCTGCCGGATGGCACCGCCCAGCGCCGCGGCGCGCTGCGGCTCGTTTTCCAGCCGCTCGATCTCGCTTTCCAGCCAAGCCTCGAAGGCTTGGCGCAGGGAGGAATCGCCCGGCTCCATCTTGGCCAGCTCGCTGTTCACTGTGTCCAGCACGCGGTTGGCGACATAGGCGCCGGCCGCCCAGCCCACCAGCGCCCCGCCGGACTCCCGCACCCGCGCCTTGATGGCGTCGCGCAGCGAGTCCTGCCGCTCGGCCAGGATCAGTTTGAGCCGGTCGAGGGCGAGGTCGAGCACCGCCTGGTGCCGCCCGCCCGCAATCAGCGCCCGCAGCGCCCGCGCCACCACCTGCGCCGCGCCCGGCCCGCCCGCGACGCGGGGCAGAAGGCGCGTAAGCATCCGCCGCGCCCGCCCATCCTCCAGCGTCTGGAGGAGGCGAGGCAGGGCGGCGGCCAGGGCCTCGGCCGCGGGGCGGCTGGCCTGCCGATCCGCCAGGAAGCTGCCGATGATGCCTGCCACATCCAGCCGCGCGATCACCCGCGCCACCTCGGATTCCGTGAAGACGTGGTTGGCGACGAAGCGGCCCAGCCCCTGGCCCAGCCGCTCCTTCTGGCGGGGGATAATGGCGGTGTGCGGGATGGGCAGGCCCAGGGGGTGCCGGAACAGGGCCGTGACTGCGAACCAGTCGGCCAGGCCGCCCACCACCCCGGCCTTGGCGGAGGCTGCCAGCAGATCGGCACCGAAGGAGGGTGGCAGCGCATAGCCCAGCGCCATCAGCGCGCCCATCAGGAGGAGAAGAAAGGTCGCGAAGGCCCGGTGCCGGGCCAGGGCGGCGCGCAGCGCCTCGTCCTGGGCGTTCATGCCCCCGAGAATAGGCATGGTAATTCGCATTGGCGACCGGCCCGCCGGCATGTTATATGATAACCTCATGCTTCGCTTCGCCAACCCGCTCGACCTCGCTGCCCCGGCCAGCGCGCGCCTCGCGCTGGCGGCCGCGCTGCTGGCCGTTCTCTGGAGCGGTGTGTTCTGGGCTCTCGCCGCATGAGTCTTGCGGTGCGGAACCTCACGGTGAGTCACGACCGGCGTCCCGCCGTGCATCACCTGTCCTTCACCCTGCGGAAGGGTGGGCTGATGGCGGTGGTTGGCCCGAACGGTGCCGGCAAGTCCACGCTGCTGCGCGCCATCGCTGGGCTTCACCCGCCTGCGGAGGGCGAGGTCGTGGCGGAAGGCCGCGTGGCACTGCTGCCGCAGCAGGCGGGGCTCGACCGCACCTTCCCCTTCTCCTGCCGCGAGGCGGTGATGCTGGGGCTGTGGGCCGAATGTGGC
Source organism: Sabulicella rubraurantiaca (assembly GCF_017355885.1). Lineage (GTDB taxonomy): Bacteria > Pseudomonadota > Alphaproteobacteria > Acetobacterales > Acetobacteraceae > Roseococcus > Roseococcus rubraurantiacus. The sequence continues at coordinate 320,495 of NZ_JAFEUU010000004.1, read as the reverse complement.
AGCTTCGGCCGCATCTCCGAGGAGGGGCGCGTGCTTCGCGCTCTTGAGGCGGTGGGGCTGCACGGCTTCGCGGGGCGCCCGGTCGGCAGCCTGTCCACCGGCCAGTTCCAGCGCCTGCTCTTTGCCCGCCTCCTCCTTCAGGATGCGCCGGTGATCCTGCTGGATGAACCGTTCAACGCGCTCGATGCCCGGACCGCGGCCGACCTCCTGGCCCTGGTGCGTCGCTGGCATGGCGAGGGACGGACCATCCTCGCGGTGCTGCACGACCTCGATCTGGTGCGTGAAGAATTCCCGGAGACGCTGCTGCTGGCGCGCGAGGCGGTGGCGGTGGGGCCGACCCAGGAGGCTCTCTCCTCTGCCAACCGGCTGCGAGCACGCCGCATGGCGGAAGGTTGGGACCCCCACGCGGAGCCTTGCGCGCGGGCGGCGTGACCCCCTTCGATCCCTTTCTTGAGTTCGGCTTCCTGCGCCGTGCCCTGATGGGCTGCGTGGCGCTGTCGCTTTCAGCGCCGCCGCTCGGCGTGTTCCTGGTGCTGCGACGCATGAGCCTGGCGGGGGACGCGCTGTCGCACGGGATGCTGCCGGGCGTGGCGCTGGGCTTCGTGGTGTTCGGGCTCTGGCTGCCCGGCCTCGCCCTGGGCGGGATGTTGGCGGGGCTGCTGATCGCCCTTGGTGCCGGCGCTCTGGCGCGCGGCACGGGCGGGCGGGAGGATGCGTCGCTCGCCGCGCTCTACCTGACCGCGCTGGCCGCCGGGGTGGCGATCATCTCCTGGCGGGGCTCGGCCGTGGAACTCACCCAGATCCTGTTCGGCAGCGTGCTGGGCGTGGATGACCCGGCGCTGCTGCTGATGGGCGGCTGCGCCAGCCTCACCCTGGGTTTTCTCGCCTTCGCGTGGCGGCCGCTTATTTTGGAATGCTTCGACCCAGCCTTCGCGCGGGCGGTGGGGGTTCGCGGGTCGGCCTGGCACCTTTCCCTGCTCGCGCTCGTGGTGCTGAACCTCGTGGCGGCGGTGCAGGCGGTGGGGAGCCTGATGGCGGTGGGGCTGATGATGCTACCCGCCATCGCAGCCCGGCATTGGGCACGCAACGTGGGCGGGATGGTCGCCATGGCGTGCGGAATCGCCCTGGCGGCCAGCCTCCTTGGATTGGGAGCGTCCTTCCATCTGGACGTGCCGAGCGGCCCGTCCATCCTGCTTTCCGCCGCTGGCATCTGGGCGGTCTCCGTGGTGGCGGGGCCGGTAGACGGGCTCATCGCGCGGCACTGGCCGCGCCGCCACCTGTCGGGCTGAAGGCCCGGCGCGGCTCAGTCGGTCAGCAGGACCGTCCTGCGCGTCAGATCGCGGAGCCGTTCCGCCGCCTCGGGGCCCTTCAGAGCCTCGCGCCAGATCGTCTCGGCGATGCGCTGGTGCGCCGCCACGGACTCATCCGCCGCCGTGATCCCCGCAACGCCGACCTGCGCCCCGGCCGGCAACTCGGCCGAGAGCGGGGAGGTGACGACATGCGCACGCTCCCGCCCGCGCAGCACCACGAAGGGCGCAGCGGGCTGCGGGCCGCGCGTGAGGCCGATCTGCAGGCCGAGCGGCATGGCGTCCATCAGCGCCGCGAGGGCCAGCACTTCCTGCCGCGCCGCCTCCCGGCAGCGTTCCCGCGTCGCCGGCGGCAGGTCGAGGCCGTAGCACAGACCCTGAGACAGGAAGGACACGATCGCCGCCTCGCCCAGCACCGCGATCACGGTGGGGCGGCGCGCGGCGTACAGCCGCTTGCGCGCGATCAGCGCCCCGAGCGCCTGGTCCGCCTGCGCCAGCGCTGCGGCGCCCTCATTGCCCGGCGGGGCGGCTTGGCGCCATGCCTCCGCGAGCGCGCCGTCAAAGCCTTCCGAGGTGAGCAGGTCGCAATAGGGGAAGCCGATCTGCAGAACCTGGTCGGCTTGTTCCTCCAGGCCGCGCAGACGCTCCTGGAAGGCGGCGGGGCGCGCGAAATACTCGATGCCGATGCCCAGCAGGGCCAGGGGGGAGACCTTCAGCAGCTCCGCAAGGCGCCGGATCGTCTCCAGCTTGATCACCTCGCCCTTCTCGTAGCGATAGAGGGCGGCGCGCGACACACCGAGTCGGGCGGCGATCTCCTCCGCCCGCATGCCGGATTCCATGCGGTAGGCGCGTAGTTGCTGGCCGATATCCGCGAATTTCATTAGACCTCCTGTGCCTGCAACCTGAGCGCGGTTTCAGAAAGGGGATACAACCATCGCTCATAAGAACAAGGGCGTGAAACGACAACACGACGAAAAAACCGCGCCAGTGGCGGCAGTGGCTCACCAAGTCCACAACGGCTAGTGTCCGGAAATGGACCAGGAACTTCATCGCCGCCTCACCGCATGGCGCCGTCATCTGCACGCAAATCCCGGCCTGACGCTGGATGAGGGCGACACCGCCGCCTTCGTCGTCGAGAAGCTGCGGGAACTCGGCATCACCGAGATCGAGTCCGGAATCGGCGGGCATGGCGTCGTCGCCACGCTGCGCCGGGGCGGCGGCAACCGCGCCGTGGGGCTGCGCGCCGACATGGACGCGTTGCCGATCCAGGAGGCGGACGAGTTGCTGCCCCACCGTTCCACCAAACCCGGCGTGATGCATGCCTGCGGGCATGATGGACACACGACGGCATTGCTGGGCGCCGCCGCGCTGCTCCAGGCCGACCCGAACTGGACCGGGACGGTCCAGCTGGTCTTCCAGCCCGCGGAGGAAGGCGGCGGCGGAGCCCGCAAGATGATCGCGGACGGGCTGTTTCAGCGATTCCCGATGGACCGCATCTTCGGCTGGCACAACTGGCCCGGCCTACCGGCCGGGACGGTGGCGGTGCATGATTCGGCGGTGATGGCCGCAGGGGCGCGCTTCGACATCACCTTCGACGGTCATGCCGGCCACGCCGCCCTGCCGCACCTGACGCGAGACCCCATGCTGGGCGCGGGCCATGCCATCGTGGCGCTGCAATCCATCGTGGCGCGCGGGGTGGACCCGATGAAGGCGGGCGTGGTCAGCGTCACCATGGCCGTGGCCGGCGAGGCCCAGAACCAAGTCCCCTCCCGTGCCGTTCTGCGCGGGACAGCGCGCTGGCTGGACGATTCGGTGGGCAGCCTGATCGAGGAGCGGATGCGCGAGGTGGCGCGCGGCATCGCCCTGGCCTTCGGCCTGCACGAGCAGGTGAACTTCAACCGCGGCGTGCCCGTCACCGCGAATCATCCGCGGGAGCGCGACATGGCGGCTGCCGCCGCCGCCTCCCTCACCGAGATGCGCCGCGACGTGCCGCCGGCCATGACCGGCGAGGATTTCTCCTGGTTCCTCCACGAGGTGCCGGGCGCCTTCGTCTGGATCGGTAACGGTCCCGCCGAGGACGGGCGCGAGCTGCACCACCCGAATTACGACTTCAACGACGAGATCCTGCCGGTCGCCAGCGGCTTCCTGGCCGAGACGGCGCGGCGGGCCCTGGGGGAGTCATGACCGGAACCGACAAGCTGCGCGGCTTCATCCAGGCCATGACGCGCCTCGCCGAGCAATCGCCCGGAGAGGCACGCTGGCTGGAGGAGGGCGGGGCGCTACTGTCGGAACTGGTGCGCGAGGATGACTGGCTTCCCGACGCCATGGCGGAGCCAGGGCCGGGCTACCGGCAATACCTGCTGCATTGCGACCCGCTGGAGCGCTTCAGCGTCGTCAGCTTCGTCTGGGGCATTGGCGCGCGCACGCCGGTGCACAACCACAAGGTCTGGGGCTTGGTCGGCATGCTGCGCGGTGAGGAGGTGTCGGTGACGATGCACCCCACGCCGGAGGGGAAGATGCGCTCGGGGCAGGTGGACCGGCTGCGCCCCGGCGAGGTGGTGCGCGTCGGCTCCGGCGAGGAGGATGCGCATTGGGTGGAGAATGCCTTGCCTGACCGGCCCAGCATCTCCATCCACGTCTATGGCGGGAATATCGGCGCGGTGGAGCGCCACAGCTTCGACCCGGAAACCGGCGAGAAGCGCCGGTTCATCTCGGGCTACAGCAACGCGTTCGTCCCCAACCTTTGGGACCGCTCGCGGGCGGCTTAGCGTCGCCGCTGCTGGGTGCGCGCCGCCGGGCGGCGCTGCGTCGGGGAGGCAGGGCGCACCGTCTCGCTCCGCGTGTAGGAGACGTGGCGGATCATGTCCTCGTTCGCCGCATAGGTCGTCGCCGGGCGATTGTGGATGAAGCCGTGGGTCGGGTACTCGCGGCCGAAGGTACCGCTGTCCCAACCGACCTGTACGCGCACACGCGTCCAGGAATTGTCGTCCGACACGTCCATGACGCGGATGTCCCGCATGACCTGCCCGCGGCGGATGCCAGGGCCGCCCCAATTGGCGTGGTCGATCTCGATCATGCGGCCATGGAGGACCCGCGACACCACGGCGACGTGGCCCATCGGCATGCCACCCGTGCCGGGGAAGGAGAGGATCGAGCCGGGCTCCGGGCGCTGGCCGCGGGCGTAGCGGCCGGCGGCGTTCCCCCACCACTCGCGACCGTTCCCGAAGATATCCATACCAGTGACGCTGCGCGCGTAGGGCACGCAGGAGATGCCGGCGGAGTAGACGGCGCGGGTGGCGCCGCGCGTCGTCTGGAGGCTGGCGCGGTTATGCGGCGCGGCCCGGCTGGGACGGGACTGTGGAGCCTGCCGCGCCTGTCCGGTCTGTGACCGTGCCTCGGAGCGGGCGGCCTCCGCCTCAGGGGCGGCGGTGATCCCGGCAATGCCGAGGCACATAGTCAGAAGCGCGGCTTTCAGGCGCATGCAATCCCTCCTGGAGCGCGATGCCAGAAGGACCCCCCGTCTGGCGCGGGGGGACTAAGCCGGGACCAGGATCACATCGACAACCCGCCGTTGCGTCACAATGCGTAATGCGCCGTGATTTGTCGGATGGCCAACCGCTTTGGCGCTTAGATCAGGAACATCGTCCTGCCAAGCTTCCCACGCGCATGATTTGCAACAGTGTTGCGGCTGAAATGCCACATCGGAAAATTGGCCTGCAATAACGCCATTGTGGGAAGGTGGTTGCCGATTCCGATAAAAAAAGGCACCCCGGCGGCGCCGGGGTGCCCCTTCTTGGGAGAGCCTTCAGGTCAGCGGCAGGCCGTGACCATGATCTCCACGAGGTGGCGGGGGTCGGCCATGTTCGCCTCCACGCAGGCGCGGGCCGGGCGGCCAGCATCGCCCAGCCACTCCACCCACACCTTGTTCATGGCGTCCCGGTCGCGGATGTCCTTCAGCCAGATCTGCGCCTGGAGGAGGCGGGTCTTGTCCGTACCGAAATTCTCCAGCGCGGCGTCGATCTTGGCCACGACCTGACGGGTCTGGCCCGTCACGTCCTGCGACAGGTCATCGGCGGTCATGCCGGCGCAGAACACGAAGTTGTGGTACTCGACCGCGCCCGAAAGGATCGGGTTGCTGCCGTAGCGGCTGATCTTGCTCATCGTCCGGGTGCTCCAGGGTTGCGTCGGGTTGGATAGCGTTGCTCAGGCCACGCGGCAAACGCTGCCGGAACTGGCGGCCCAGATCATCGTCTCGAAGACACTGACGCCGTGGATCGCCTCCTCCGGAGGGAGGGGGTAGGCAGGTCCGCCGGCAACGGCGGCGGCGAAGGCCTCCAGCTCGGCGCGCTCGATATCGGTGGGCGGGAAGTCGGTCACCTGATCCTCGCCATCGCGCGGGCGGAAGGTAAGGCGCTCATGGCCGTGCAGCTCCGCCCAGCCATCCGTTCCGTACAGGGCGACGCGCCACAGGCGCGGTGCGGCCGCCAGGGTGGCGAAGGTGACGGTCGCGCCGGATTCCAGAGTCGCGAGCATCGCCGTCGTGTCGTCGATCGTGGGCAGGACGCGAGCATGGCTCACCACCCGCACGTCGCGGAACCGCCCGGCGAGGTTGATGATCATGTCCACCATGTGGATGCCCATGCCGCCCATGCCGCCCAGTGGGCTCTCGGCGCGGTCGGCGCGCCAACCCCCCGGCTTGTAGGCGAAGCCGCCCGGCCCGCTGAATTGGCCCTCGACATGCAGAAGCGTGCCCAGGCGGCCATCGGCCAGCATGGACTTCATCTCCGCCACGGCGGGAAGGAAGCGCCGATTGTGGCCGAGCGCCAGCACCACCCCGGCGGCTTGGCACGCCGACACCGCGGCCTCGGCGCTTTCGCGGGAGAGGGTGAAGGGCTTCTCGACGAAGACATGCTTTCCGGCGCGGGCGGCGGCCACCACTTGGTCGGCGTGCTGGGCATGGGGCGTCGCGAGGACCACGGCCTGGACGCGCGGGTCGCCCAGCACCGCCTCATACCCCTCGTGCAGGGTGATGCCCTTCTCGGCCGCGTAGGGGCGGGCCTTCTCGATCGTGCCGGTGCTGCCGGCGACGAAGCGCAGCCCCGCCCCGTTGCGGCCCTGCACGCTGTCCACCAGCTTGCGGCCCCAGTTGCCCATGCCGACGATGGCGCAATCCAGCATTCAGATCGTTTCCAGATGTTTGGCCCACGCGCGGATTCGCGTGGCGCCCCAGAGCGCGACCATGAGCGTGAGGCCAACGGCACACAAGGTGGGCAGCCGCATCCCGAAGGCCTCGCCCACCGTGCCGAGCACCAGCGCGCCCAGGGCCGGGCAGGCGCGGGTGATGAGGCCCCAGAGCGAAAGGGTGCGGCCGCGCATCTTGGTCAGTGCCGCCGACTGCGCCAGCGTCTGCACAGAGATGCCGTGGATGGAGGCGCAGGCCCCGAAGGCCGCTGCGCAGGCCACGGCGAAGGGGAACCAGCCCGTCGCCACGAAGCCGGCGGTGAAGACGGCCTGTGCCGCGATTCCCGCCACGGCCAGGCGTGTCGCCCCCGCCAGTTTCCCGCGCGAGGCAACCCAGAGCCCGGCCACGAGCGCGCCGACGCCGATCGCCGCCGTCAGCAGCGCGAGGCCGGGCGCACCCTGGCCGAAGAGGCGCTCCACATAGGGCGGCAGGATCTCCTGCACGCCGCGAAGCAGGATCGCGGTGGTGCCGGCGAAGAGGAAGATCGGCCCGATGCCGGGATGCGTGGCGGCATAGCGGATGCCTTCCAGCATCTCGGCCAGCAGCGACGCCTCGGGTGCGTGGCCACGGACATGCTCTGCTTCCGGCCGCAGCAGCGGCATGGTGAGGCAGGCGGCGAGATAGGCGGCCACGTTGCACAATATGGCGGGAACCACGCCAAAGGCCGCGATCATGGGCCCGGCGATAGCCGGCCCCAGGAAGCGCGCCACGTTGAAGCAGAGTGAGTTGCAGGCCACCGCCGCCGGCAGGTCGGCGCGCGGCACGAGGCCCGGCATCAGCGCCTGCCGCGCGGGCTGCGCGAAGGAGGCGGCGATGCCGCCGATTACCTCGAAGAACAGCAGCGGCCCGATGGAAATCAGCCCGGTCATCGTCAACAGGGCAACACCCAGCGCCTGCACGGCGATGACCGCCTGGGCGATCATGGTCAGCCGAACCCGGTCCATCCGGTCGGCCACGGCACCGGCAATCGGACTGAACACCACGGCAGGGGCGAGGTCGCAAAAGGCAACCATCCCCACCCAGAAGGGCGAGCGCGTCAGTTCCCAAGCGAGCCACGTCACCGCGATGCGATGCATCCAGAGCCCGGTCCAGGCGGTGAGCGAGGCGCCGAAGAAGATGCGGGCCTCGCGGTGCGAAAGGGCGCGGCCAAGCGCGCCGAAGGAGGCCAGGCTCAGCGCCCTGGCGTGACGGGCGCGGCCGGCGCGGTGCGCTGGGTCTGGCGCGTGTTCTCGCGGATGCAGTCATTCACCAGCCGGTCGTACTGGAAGCCGCGGCCAAGGCGGTCCTGCGTGGCACGGTGGGTGAAGGGCGTCGCCTCAGCGCCGAGGCGGGCGTCGCGCTCATCCTCGCGGATCAGCTGGGAGCGGTCCTGCCGGGCGAGGATGCGCGTCACCTCCTCGCGGCAGGCGGCAACCACGCGGGGGTTGGTGTCGGGCGCGCCGGGACGGGGCTGAAAGAAGCTTTCGGTGCGTGGGGCACAGGCAGCGGCGAGCAGAAGCAGAGTGATGGCGGCGCGCATGGGAATCCTCAGGCCGGAAGGCTCCGCGACAACATGCCACGCAACGCCGCATCCGCGAACCGCCCGGTGGCATCCAGTGGTGCCTTTGCCGCGGCAGCCAGGAGCGCCGGATGGAACTCCGCGCCCTCCGGGCCGATGGCGAAGAAGCCGCGCAGCCATGGGGCGCGGCCCATCACCTCCACCAGCGCCAGGAGTCGGAGGCAGAGGGCTAGGCCGCCCAGAGTGTCCAGCCCGACATGCTGAGCCATCGCCTCGGCCCAACAGGCTGCGTCGGGGTCGGTGAGGGCGATGGGGTCGGCATCGGCAAAGACCAGCAGCCGTGCCGGACCCCAGAGTCCCGCATCGGCGGCGGCGCGCGCCACCTCCCATGCCGCTTCCAGCGCCTGGGGGGAAACCGTGGGCAAGGCTTCGGCGGACACCGCGACCTCATGGCGCAGCGCGCCGCCGGGCAGGGGCTCGGTGGTGACCATCACCGCTCCAAGTGGTGGCCCCGGCCGATGGTTCCCAGGCACAGCGGCGCATGGTTACGCTGCGCCCATGACGGACCTTTCCCGCTTGACCGCGACCGAGACCCTTTCCCGCGTCCAATCCGGGCGCACCGACCCACGCCAGGTGGCCGAGGCGCTGCTGGAGGCGGTGGCCGCGCGCGAAAACGTGCTGCGCGCCTTCGTCTGGCACGACGCAGATGCGGTGCGCGCGCAGGCCGCGCGGGCGACGGGGCCGCTCGCCGGCATCCATATCGGCGTGAAGGACGTGCTGGATACGGCGGACCAGCCTTCCCAGTACGGATCGCCGATCTGGGCCGGACACCGGTCGCGCACAGACAGCGCGGCCGTGGCGCTGGCCAGGCGGGCCGGGATGGTGATCGCGGGCAAGACCGTAACGACCGAATTCGCCACGCGCTTCCCGGGGCCGACCACGAATCCGCATGACCCGCGCCACACGCCGGGCGGTTCCTCGTCCGGATCGGCGGCGGGGGTGGCAGCCGGGTTCTTTCCCCTCGCCATCGCCACGCAGACCGGGGGAAGCGTCATCCGACCGGCGGCGTTCTGCGGCGTCCATGGCTTCAAGCCGTCCTTCGGCGCCATTCATCGCGGCGGCATGAAGGTGATGAGCGAGAGCCTGGACACGATCGGGCTGATGGCGCGCTCGCTGGACGACATCGCGCTGGGCATGCGCGCCCTGACCGGCCGCGACCATGGCCGCCCCTCCGAGCGGCCGGACCGCGCCCCGCGCATCGGCGTGACAATGGGGCCGGGCGAGGCGCTCTGCGGCGAGGAAACGCGGGCGCTGATTCACCGCGTGGAGGAGGCAGCGCGGCGCGCCGGTGCGGTGGTGGAGCCCTTCGCCATGCCATCCGAGTGCGCCGAGGCCAATGCGCTTCACCCCTTCGTGATGAACATGGAATCCGCCGACGCCCTGGCATGGGAGATGGACCACGCCCGAGCACTCCTTTCGCCGGTGCTCCGGGAGAAGATGGAGGGCGCGATGGCGGAGGACCCGGCGAAGCTGGTCGCTGGTCGCGTGGCCTTCGTCGCGGCGCGGCGCGCCATCGTGGCGGCGATGCAGGGCTTCGACGTGCTGCTCACTGCCTCCGCGCCCGGCGAGGCGCCGGAAGGCATCGGCTGGACGGGCGATCCGGGCTGCAACTCGCTCTGGACCGCGCTGCACCTGCCCTGCGTGACCGTTCCGGCCGGGAAGGGTCCGAAGGGGCTGCCGCTGGGCGTGCAGGTGGTTGCGGCGGATGATGCGGCGGCGCTGCGCTGGGCCGCCTGGGTGGAGGCGGCGCTGTGATCCTCATCGCCGGGGGCGGGATTGGCGGGCTGGTCGCGGCCCTGTCGCTTCACGCCGCCGGCCGCCCCTGCCGCGTCTTCGAGGCGGTGGAGGAGATCCGCCCACTGGGGGTCGGCATCAACCTCCTCCCCCATGCGGTGCGGGAACTGACCGAGCTTGGCCTGGGGGACCGCCTAGCCGGCATCGGCGTGGCGACGCGGGAGCTTCGCTACGTCTCCGCGCATGGCCAGCTCATCTGGCGGGAGGATCGCGGCCTCGCCGCAGGGTATCGCTGGCCGCAATACTCCGTGCATCGCGGCCGCCTGCACATGATGCTGCTGGAGGTGGCGCGGGAGCGCGGCATCCCAGTCGAAACGGGGCGGCGCGTCACGGGCTTCGCGCAGGATGCGCAAGGTGTAACCCTCGCCTTCGACACGAACGGCGAGGCGCGGGGCGAAGCGTTGGTCGGTGCCGACGGCATCCATTCTGCGATCCGGCGCCACTTCACGCCCGATGAGGGACCGCCCTGCTGGCAGGGCGCCATTCTTTGGCGCGGCACCACCGTGGCGCCGCCCTTTCTGGGTGGCGCGACCATGGTGCAGGCCGGGCACCACAGTCAGAAATTCGTCGTCTACCCAATCGCCCACAATCCCGACGGGACCGTCCTGACCAACTGGATCGCGGAGATGAAGGTGGACCCCGCGCAGGGCTTCCGGCGCGAGGACTGGAACCGCGAGGCCGACCGCTCCGCCTTCCTGCCGCATTACGAATCCTGGGATTGGGGCTGGCTGGACGTGCCCGGGCTGATCCGCCGCGCCGAGCGCGTACTGGAATACCCGATGGTGGATCGCGACCCGCTGCCACGCTGGACGGAAGGGCGCGTGACCCTGCTGGGCGATGCCGCGCATCCCATGTACCCGATCGGCTCGAACGGCGCCTCGCAGGCGGTGCTGGATGCGCGGCAACTGGCGCTGAACATCGCGCGCCATGCGCGGGTGGAGGAGGGGCTGCTGGCCTATGAGGAAGCGCGCCGCCCGCCAACCGCGAAGCTGACATTGGCGAATCGCGAACTCGGGCCGGATCTGATCCTGGAGGAGGTGCATCGCCGCGCCCCGGATGGGTTCCGCGACCTCGAATCCGTGATCGCCCAGGCGGAGCTGGAACGCGTGGCGGCCGACTACAAGAAGCTGGCCGGATTCGACCCGGCCGCGCTGAATGCGCGCGAAAGCTGGAGCACCGGGGCATGAAGGCAGCCGTGATCGGCCTGGGCAGCATGGGCGGCGGCGCGGCGCAGAGCGCGCTGCGTGCAGGGCTGGACGTCACGGGGGTGGACCCGTCGGAGCGCGCCCGCGCCGCCTTCGGCAACCGCGCCGTGGCGCGCGGGGCCGATCTCGAGCCGGGCCAGGAAGCGGTGCTGGTGCTGACGGTGAATGCGGCGCAGGCGCGGCAGGCGCTGTTCGGGGAAGGCGGCGCAGCGGCGCGCGTGATGCCTGGCGGGGTGCTGGTGGTCAGCGCCACCATGTCGCCGGCGGAAGCCCGCGCCCTGGCGGTGGAGGCGGAATCGCGCGGCCTGCTCTACCTGGACGCGCCGGTTTCTGGCGGCGCGGTGGCGGCCCGCGAGGGCCGCATGACAGTGATGGCGAGCGGCAGCGACGAAGCCTTCGCCGCAGCCAAGCCGCTGCTTGATGCCGTATCCGGCAAGGTGTGGCGCCTGGGCGCGGAGCCGGGGCAGGGCGCGGCGATGAAGGTCGTGCATCAGCTTCTGGCCGGGGTGCACATCGCCGCCGCAGCGGAGGCCATGGCTCTGGCGATCAGGGCCGGGCTGGAGCCGCGCACGGTCTATGACGTGGTGACGAGCGCCGCCGGCAATTCCTGGATGTTCGGCAACCGCATGGCGCATGTGCTGGAGGGCGACGACACGCCGCTCTCGGCCGGCGACATTTTCGTGAAGGATCTGGGCTTGGTGGAGGCGATGGCGCGCGAGGCAGCGATGCCGGTGCCGCTCGCTGCCCAGGCGCTTCAGCTCTTCGTGGCCCAGCGCGGGCTGGGGCAGGGTGGCCGCGACGATGCCTTCGTGATCCGCGTGTGGCAGGCCTTGACCGGGATCGCGCTGCCGGGCGAGGCTGCGAACGAGAAGTGAACGAACCCACTTGCGTTCGGATTTTGTTCATGGTTCGCTCCCCTCATGAGCGCGAACACCTGGACCGACGACGAGCTTCGCATTCCCCCCAAGCCGCTGCGCATCACGCTTCATGCGTCGCCGCGGCTGCTCCGCTGGCAGTCCCTGCCGCTGGCCGCGATGACGGGGCTCTCCCTCGGCCTCGTGGCGGCGGGGTTCCTGGCCGGGTGATGGCGCTGGCCGCGCCCCTGCTTCTCGCGGGGTGCGGCTGGTTCGGCGCCTCACCGGCGCCGGTGGTGTCCGATCCGCCGGTGGTCGTGTATCCGCCCCTCGCCGAAGGCGGTCGCTACATGCCCTGGAGGGGCGGGTGGCGTTCCCCTCAGGCGGCGAGCCTGACCAGCACTGGCGCGTGGTCCGAAGGGCTCTCCTCCGACCGCGCCATCGTGTCCACCTCGCAGGATTGAAGCCGCTCTGCCAGCTCGGCGGATAGCAAGGCGTGGTCGATCCGCAGGCCGCGATTGGTTTCGAAGGCCGAGCCGTAATCCCAGTAGGTGAAGGGCGCGTCGTCCGGATGCAGGGCGCGCAGCGAATCCGTCAGTCCGAGATGCAGCAGCGCGCGGAACCGCGCCCGGCTGCCCGGATGCACCAGCGCATCGGTGGGCGGCAGGGCGCCGGGGGCGAGGTCGTCGTCGGTGGGGCAGACATTGAAGTCGCCCAGGATGGCGAGGGGCTCGAAATGGTCGAGCCGTGCGGCGGCCCATTCGCGCAGCCGTTCCATCCAGCGCCACTTGTACTCCAGCCCCGCCTCGCCGCCACTATTGCCGTTGGGCAGGTAGATGCCGGCCAGGACAATTCCGTTCAGCCGGGCCGCAAGGAAGCGGGCATGGTCGTCCTCGGCCTCGCCGGGGAGTTCCTCGCCGATCACCTCGAAATCGTGGCGCGTGACCAGGGCGACTCCGTTGCGCCCCCCACGCTGGCCGACGACATGGAGCTTCCAGCCCGCAGCCTCGAATTCCAGGCGCGGGAATTCCTCGGTGCGGCACTTGAGTTCCTGCAGGACCACGGCATCGGGCTGCGTGCGCTCGAGGAAGCGCAGCAGATGCGGCGCGCGCCTCCGCACCGAGTTCACGTTGAAGCTGGCGAGGATCACGCGACGGCGAAGGAGGTGCCGCAGCCGCAGCCGCTGACGGCCTGCGGGTTCGAGACCTTGAAGTGGCTGCCCATCAAGCTGTCGTGCCAATCCAGCACCGCGCCGCCAAGGAAGTCGAGCGAGACGGAGTCCACATAGACCCGCGTTCCCGCGACCTCGACCACCAGATCGTCATCCTCGGGCTTGTCATCCAGCGCGAAGCCGTACTGCAGGCCGGAACACCCGCCCGCCGAGACGCTGACGCGCAGACCGGCGCCGGGCCGGCCTTCCCGCGCCGCAATGGCGGCGATCTCCGCCGCCGCGCGTTCCGTCACGCGAAACCCAGGGGTGCTTGCGCTGTCCATGTCTGCCAATCTAGGGGCGATGCCTGATGATTTCCACACGCCGCGCCCGAAGGCCGCCCATGCGGTGCGGGCGACTCGCGGTCGCCTCCATCCCGAGGCCGAGGATCCTGCGCGTACCCCCTGGCAGCGCGACCGCGACCGCATTATCCATTCCCGCGCCTTCCGGCGGCTGCAATACAAGACGCAGGTCTTCGTCTTTCACGAAGGCGATCATTTCCGCACCCGCCTGACCCATTCCATTGAGGTGGCGCAGATCGCCCGGTCACTGGCGCGGATGCTTTCCCTCGACGAGGATCTGGCCGAGGCGCTGGCCCTGGCGCACGACCTCGGCCACCCGCCCTTCGGCCATGCGGGGGAGGAAGCCCTGAATGCCTGCATGCGCCCGCATGGTGGCTTCGACCACAATGCCCAGTCCCTGAAGCACGTGACGCGGCTGGAGCGGCGCTATGCCGGGTTCGACGGGCTCAATTTGTGCTGGGAGACGCTGGAAGGCTTAGCCAAGCACAACGGTCCAGTGCGGCGTCCGACCGGCTTCATCCGGGACTACGATGCGCTGCACCCGCTCAACCTCGGCACCCATGCGAGCGCGGAGGCGCAGGTCGCCGCGCTGTCCGACGACATCGCCTACAACAACCATGACCTAGAGGATGGGCTGCGCGCCGGCATCCTCACCTTGGAGGATGTGGAGGAGCTTCCCCTAGCCGGGGAGGCGCTGCGCGCCGCGCGCCTCGCCCATCCTACCCTGCCGAGCGACCGCGCCGCGCCGGAGATGGTCAGGCGGGTGATCGCTGCCATGATCGCCGATGTGGCCTCCGAGGCGACGCGCCGCATCGCCGCGCTGAACCCGCGCGACGCGGACGACATCCGCGCCGCCGAGACGCCGGTCGTCGCCTTCAGCGAGGCGATGGCGAGGCGGAATGGGGAGATCCGCGAGTTCCTGTTCGAGCGCATGTACCGGCATTTCCGCGTCAACCGCGCGACGCAGAAGTCGAAGCGTGCCTTGCAGGTGCTGTTCCAGCTTCTCCATGGCGGACCGCAGATGCTGCCCGACCCCTGGCGCGGCTGGGCCGGGCGAGCCGGGACGCCCGAATGCGCCCAGGTGGTGTGCGACTACATCGCCGGCATGACCGACCGCTTCGCGCTGGAAGAGTACCGGCGTCTCACCGACCCGCACACGGTGGGGTAGGGCAGGCCCTCTTGCCGAAGGGGCGCGCCCGGCCCAAGACGCGCCAGCCATGACCGACGACATCTTCGCCCATCTCCGCGGCCTCATCGTTGCCGCGCTGGGCCGAATCCTGCCCGACCTGCCCGCCGACGCCTTCAGCAAGGTGGTGGTCGAGCCCCCGCGCGAGGCCTCCCACGGCGACATGGCGACCAATGCGGCGCTGGTGGTGGGCAAGGCGGCGAAGATGCCGCCGCCCAAGCTGGCGGCACAACTGGCCGAAGCCCTGGCCGCGCTGCCCGAGGTCGCGGAAGCCATCCCCGCTGGCCCCGGCTTCGTGAACATCCGGCTGGAGGAGAACTTCCTCCGCGCCGTGATCCCGCTGGTGCTGCGCCGGGGCGAGGCCTTCGGCGAAGGCGCTGCCAAGCCGGGGCGGGTGAACCTGGAATATGTCTCCGCAAACCCGACCGGACCGATGCATGTCGGCCATTGCCGGGGCGCGGTGGTCGGTGACGCGCTTGCCGGTCTGCTGAGCAAGGCCGGCTACGACGTCACCAAGGAATACTACATCAACGACGCGGGCGCGCAGGTACAGGCCCTCGCATGGGCGGCCTTCTGGCGCTACCTGGAGGCGCTGCCGCGCGACGTCCACGGGTTGTGGGAGGAAGGCGCCGACGAGGCCGCGCGCAAGGCAGCGGTCGAGGCGCGCTTCGGCATCCAGCTTCAGTATGGCGGGCATTACCTCCTCCCGGTCGGGCAGGCCCTGGCCGCTTCCCACGGCACCGCGTTGCTGGAGCCGAACGAGACGAACCTCCTGCTGATCCGCCGCTTCGCGGTGGAGCGGATGATGGAGGAGATCCGCTCCGACCTCGCGGCGCTCGGTGTGCGGCACGACGTCTTCGTCAGCGAGGCTTCGCTGATCGAGGCGGGCAAGCTGGAGGAGGCGGAGGCCCGGCTTTCCGCGCAGAACCTGATCTATCGCGGCGTGCTGGAGCCGCCAAAGGGCAAGACGCCCGAGGACTGGGAGCCGCGCGAGCAGACGCTGTTCCGCGCCACGGATTTCGGCGACGAGGTGGACCGTCCGCTGCGGAAATCCGACGGCAGCGGCACCTACTTCGCCAACGACATCGCCAACCACCTGCACAAGCTGGAGCGCGGCTTCACCCAGCTTCTCCATGTCTGGGGCGCCGACCATGGCGGCTATGTCCGCCGGATGCAGGCCGCCGTCGCCGCCCTGTCGGAGCGCAAGGTTCCGCTGGAGGTGGTGCTGGCGCAGATCGTTCACGTGGTGAAGGACGGGCAGCCGGTGCGGATGAGCAAGCGCGCCGGCTCCTACGTCACGCTGGCGGACCTGATCGATGAGGTGGGCAAGGACGCGGTCCGCTTCACCATGCTGACGCGCAAGAGCGACGCGCAGATGGAGTTCGACCTGGACCTCGTCGTGCAGCAATCGCGCGACAATCCGGTCTTCTATGTACAGTACGCCCATGCCCGCGCCCGCTCGGTGCTGCGCGCGGCGGGCGACCCGGCGGCCTCCGAACTGGAGGGGGCAGACCTGTCGCATCTCTCCGATCCGGCGGAGCTGGCGCTGATCCGGCGCATGGCCTCCTGGCCCCGGGTGGTCGAGGGCGCGGCGGCGGCGCGGGAACCGCACCGAATCGCGTTCTTTTTGAATGACCTCGCGGGGGATTTTCACCTATTATGGAACAAGGGGAAGGACGACACCGCCCTGCGTTTCATCCAGGAAGCCGCGCCCGAGGCCACGAAGGCGCGGCTGGCGCTGGTTTCTGCCATGGCGGTCGTCATCCGTTCCGGCCTCGGCGTGATGGGGGTCACGCCGGTGGAGGAAATGCGTTAGGGGGCCTGCGGACATGAGTGATGCGATGCTTCCTTCCTGGCGGGTGCGCCCGCCGGAGAGGACCAGATCCGGCCTGGGTATTCCGTCCCGGCTGTGGATGATCGGCGGGGGGCTGTGTGCCTCGGTTGCGCTGGCCGCGCTGATCATCTGGCTGGTCGGGCAATGGGGGCCGCGCGGCGTCCCGGTGATCGAGCCGGATGGCCGCCCCTTCAAGGTGCGCCCCGACAGCCCCGGCGGCATCGTCGTCCCGAACCAGGGCGAACGCATCTTCGAGCGTCATTCCGCGCGCCAGGGCGAGAACGCGGCTTCGGCGCGCCTGGCCCCGGGGCCGGAGGCGCCGCGCTTCGAGGTGCTGCGCGCCCAGCAGGACCCGCGCCCCGCAGCGGCGCCCGCTCCGGCGGTAGCCTCCGCGCAGCCCAGCGCCGTCACGCCCGTCGTCGCATCTGTCCCGGCGCCGGACCGGGCCGCGGCGCCCGCCGCGACCGGGCGCGTGATGGTGCAGGTCGCCGCTACGCGGTCGGAGGAAGGGGCCAAGGCCGAGTGGGACCGCCTCGTGCGTCGCGCGCCGGAATTGCAGGGCCGCAGCCCCGTCATTCTGCGCGTCGATACCGGCAGCGGACAGCCGCCGATCTATCGGGTGCGGACAGGGGGCTTCCCGGACGCCTCGGCCGCCCGTTCCTTCTGCGACTCGCTGCGTGCCCGCAACATCGCCTGCAACGTGGCGGCCGCCGGGTGACGCTGTCCGCCATCATCGGCCTGTCCGGGCCGATCCTAACGCGTGAGGAGGCGGTGCTGCTGCGTGAGCGGCGGCCGCTGGGCGGGATCCTTTTCGCCCGCAATGTCAGGGAACCGGCCCAGCTTCGCGCCCTGACCTCCGCCATTCGCGAGGAGCTGGGCGCCGAGGCGCCGATCCTGGTGGACCAAGAGGGTGGAAGGGTGGCGCGGCTGCGCCAACCCCACTGGCCCGAGTTTCCGCCGCCCGCCACCTTTGAGAACGGCCCGGCCGAGGCGGCGCGGCGCAACGCCGCCGCGCTCGGCGCGGTCTGCGTGGCGGAGGGGATGGACGTGGTCTGCGCGCCGCTGCTGGATCTCCGCCTGCCGGGGGCGCATGCCGTCATCGGCGACCGCGCCTTCTCAGCCGATCCGAAGGAGGTCGCGCGGCTCGGCGCCGCCACCATCGCGGGGCTGCGCGAGGCTGGCGCCCAGCCGGTCATCAAGCACATTCCCGGCCATGGCCGCGCCACGCTGGACAGCCACGAGGCGCTGCCGGTGGTGGAGGGCGACGTTTCCACCGACGCGGAGCCGTTCCGGGCCCTCGCAGCCGATGATCTGTGGGCGATGACGGCCCATATCCTCTACCCCGCGCTGGACCCGGCGCGGCCCGCCACGCTGTCACCCGATGTCATCGCCCGGCACATCCGCGGCGCGATCGGCTTTGGCGGTCTCCTTATCTCCGACGATCTCGCCATGAAGGCGCTGCGCGGCGACCTGGAGGAGCTGGCGGCGGCATCGCTGGCGGCGGGGTGCGACGTGGCGCTGCATTGCTCGGGCGTGCTGGAGGAAAGCGCTGCGGTGCTGGATGGCAGCCTTCCCCTGAGCGCAGCGGCTGAAAGGCGGCTGGAGGCTTCGCGCCGCGCCGCCCGGGACGCGAAGCTGGCCGCCTGATGGATCCTGCCGTGTTTCCCGAGCTGCTGGCCGCCGTGCTGGCCACTGT
This sequence comes from Sabulicella rubraurantiaca, assembly GCF_017355885.1. Classification (GTDB taxonomy): domain Bacteria; phylum Pseudomonadota; class Alphaproteobacteria; order Acetobacterales; family Acetobacteraceae; genus Roseococcus; species Roseococcus rubraurantiacus. Next base: position 302,307 of record NZ_JAFEUU010000004.1, on the reverse strand, counting down.
GATCGCCATCACCCTGCACGAGGCAGCGCATGGCTATGCAGCGCTCGGCCTGGGCGACGACACAGCGGCGCGGTTAGGGCGCGTCTCGCTCAACCCGCTGCGCCACGTGGACCCGATTGGGACGGTGCTGCTGCCGGGCTTCCTGCTCATCTCGCAGCTCCTGACGGTGGGACGGGTGGAGATGATGTTCGGCTGGGCCAAGCCCGTGCCGGTGGACATCCGCAAGCTGCGCGACCCCAAGACCGGAATGATGTGGGTGGCGGCGGCCGGGCCGGCGACCAATTTCCTGCTCGCCTTCATCTCAGCCCTGCTGGTGCATGTCGCGGGCTTCGCGGACAGCGAGTGGCTGTTCCGCTTCCTCGGCCTGTCCATCCTGGCGAACCTCGTGCTGGGGCTGTTCAACCTGTTTCCCATCCCGCCCCTCGATGGCGGGCGCATCCTGGTCGGTCTGCTACCCATGCGCCCCGCCCTCGCTGTGGCGCGGCTGGAGCGGCACGGGCTGTTCATCGTGATCGGCGTGCTGTTCCTCCTGCCGATGGCGCTGCCCTGGTTCCAACCCATGGATTGGTTCGTGCGCGAGCTGGTGCGCCCGGCCTTCGACTTCGTGCTGCGCGCCGCAGGGGTGTCGTGAGCGAAAGCCTCCTCGTCCGGCTGGAAAGCTACGAGGGGCCGCTCGACGCGCTCCTGGACCTCGCAAGGGCGCAGAAGCTCGATCTCCGCCGCATCTCCATCCTGTCGCTGGTGGACCAGTTCCTGGCGGTGGTGGAAGGCGCACGCCGCGTGCGGCTGGAGCTGCAGGCGGAATGGCTGGTCATGGCCGCTTGGCTCGCCTGGCTCAAGTCGCGCCTCCTGCTTCCTGAAGAGGAGCGAGGGCCGGAGGAGGAAGACCCGCTCCTGGCCGCGCAGCGCCTCACGGACCGGCTGGAAGAGTTGGCGCGGATGCGTGAGGCGGCGCGCTGGCTCGCGGGGCGCGCCCAGCTGGGGCGCGAGACCTTCGCGCGCGGCGCCCCGGAATCCCTGCGCGTCGAGGACCGTTCCGGTCTCGCCCTCGATCTGAACGGCTTGCTGCGCGCCTATGTCGCGGCGCGGCGGCGCGGCGCCGCCACGCGTCCCTTCACCCCCAAGCCCCGCAAGCTGTGGAGCGTCGGCGAGGCGCTGTCCCGCCTCCGCTCCCTGATCGGCGAGGCCGGGCCCGGCTGGTCCACCCTGTCCGCCTTCCTGCCCGAAGGCTTGGCGACGCCGCTCGATCGCAAGGCGGCGCTGGCCTCCACCCTCGTCGCGGCGCTGGAGGCGGCGCGCGGCGGCGGGCTCGAGATCGAGCAGGACGCGCCCTTCGCCCCCATTCGCCTCCGTGCCGGAGCGTCCGCCCATGCAGGACCCTGATTTCCTTCACGCCATGCGGATCGCGGAGGCGCTGATCTTCGCCTCCGACAAGCCAGTTCCCGCCGCGCGTGTCCAACTGGCCCTGCCGCCCGGGGTGGACGCGCAGGCGGTGCTGACCGCGCTCGCCGCCCGCACCGCTGGCGCGGCGGTGGAGCTGGTCGAGGTGGCGGGCGGCTTCGCCTTCCGCACGGCGCTCGACCTCGCCCCCGCCATCACGCGCGTGGTCGAGGTGCCGCGCCGCCTGCCGCGCGCGGCGATGGAGGCGCTGGCCATCATCGCCTATCACCAGCCGGTGACGCGCGCCGAGATCGAGGAGATCCGCGGCGCGGCGCTGGCCCAGACCACGCTCGATGCATTGCTGGAAGCCGGGCTGGTCGCGCCGCGTGGCCGCAAGGAAACGCCGGGTCGGCCGACGCTCTGGGGCACCACGCCGCGCTTTCTCGACCAGTTCGGGCTGAAATCGCTGGGCGAGCTGCCGCGCAAGGAAGAGCTGGTGAGCCAGGACCTCGCGGTGCTGGAGCTTTCGGCACTGCCGGCGGCTGAGACTTCGCCCGAGGCGGCATGAGCCTTCGCCTTCACGACATCCGCCACGCCTTCGGCGAGCGGGAGGTGTTGCGCGGCGTCACCCTGGAGGTGGCGAAGGGCGAGATCCTTTGCCTGCTCGGCCCTTCCGGCGACGGAAAGACCACGCTGCTGCGCCTTGTCGCCGGGCTGGAAAGCCTTCAGCACGGAAGGATCGAGCTGGACGGGCGCCGCCTGGCCGAGCCGGGCCGCGCCGTCCCGCCCGAGGGCCGCAATGTGGGCCTCGTCTTCCAGGACTACGCACTCTTCCCGCACCTGACGGTGGGGGAGAACGTGGCCTTCGGGCTGAAGCGCGTGCCGCGCGGCGACCGCGGCTGGCGCGTGGCGGAGGCGCTGGCCCGTGTCGGGCTCGAGGCCTATGCCGAATCCTGGCCGCACCAATTGTCCGGTGGGCAGCAACAGCGTGTCGCCCTGGCCCGTGCCCTTGCGCCGCGGCCTTCCGTCCTGCTGCTGGACGAGGCCTTCGCCAGCCTGGATTCCCGCCTGCGCGAGCAGGTGCGCGACGACACGCTGCATGTTCTCCAGCAGGCCGGCATCCCCGCCCTGATCGTTACGCATGACGCGGAGGAGGCCATGTTCATGGCCGACCGCATCGCGCTGATGCGGATGGGCCGCGTCGTTCAGCTCGGCACGCCGGAGGAGCTGTACCTCGCCCCTGCCGATCCCTTCGTCGCAACCTTCCTGGGCGAGGTGAACCGCCTGCCCGCACGGATCCGCGACGGGCTGGCCTGGACCGTGATTGGCCCGGCACCAGGGCGCGGCCTGGATGAAGGAAGCCCCTGCGAGGTGCTGCTGCGTCCCGAGGGGTTGCGCGTCCTTCCCTCCGGAACGGAGGGCGCGACCCCGGCCGAGGTGCAGGCCTGTCGCCTCCTCGGCTCGACCACGCTGGTGCACATGGCGGTTCCGGACGGGGAGGGGGGCGCGCTGCACCTCCATGCCCGCATGCCTTCGGGCGCCCTCCTGGCGCGGGGCGAGGCGGTCGCGGTCACCTTCGACCCGGCGCGGGCCTTCGCCTTCCCCCCGATGCAAAGGCGCGACCAAGCCCTTAAATAGAGGTTGCATTGGCGGGCAGGCGCCCGGCTGTTAGAACACTGTTTCTTCCGCATTGGGGATGGAATGCTCGACCTAGCCTGGTCAGAGATTGCGCTGATCGCCGTGGTGGCCGTGGTCGTCATCGGCCCGAAGGACCTGCCGGGCGCGGTGCGCGGCGTCGCCGACCTCATCAAGAAGGCCAAGCGCCAGATTGCCTCCTTCCAGCAGCAGGCCGATGAGCTGGTGCGCGAGGCGAATCTGGAGGATGTCCGCAATCAGATCGCCGAGGTGAAGGGCACGATCAACGAGATCCGCTCCTTCGACCTGAAGGGCCAGATCACCAAGCATGTGGACGGCGACGGCACGCTGACCAAGACCTTCAGCGAGAACCCGCTCGACACCAGCACCGCCCCGGTCTGGACCCCGCCCCCCACGGCGCGCGAGGTGGCCGATGCCCCGGCAATGATCCCGCCTCAGACCATGGCGCCGCCCAAGCCGGTGGAGGAGCCGAAGCCTGCCACGGTGGCCGCTCCCTCCTTCGTTCCGCCTGCCACCCCGGCACCGCCGCCCGGCGTGACGCCCGTGGCTCCCGAACCCGAGATGCCCCCCGCCCTGTCCGGCACCACGCCGCGCCAGGGCTGAGGGAAAAGGCCACCCATGTCGAGCAATACCGCCCAGGACGAGGATCCGATCGACGACAAGCCGATGCCGTTGATCGACCACCTGATGGAGCTGCGCCAGCGCCTCCTCTGGTCCATCGGCGCGTTCATCGTGGCCTTCGCGATCTGCTACTATTTCTCGACGCAGATCTACGGTTTCCTGGCGGCACCGCTCGCAAACATCCTGCAGGAGCAGGGCGGCGGCGACCGGCGCATGATCTTCACCGCGCTTTACGAGGCCTTCTTCACGTACCTGAAGGTGGCCTTCTTCGGCGCAGTCTTCTTCTCCTTCCCCATCTGGGCGACGCAGCTCTGGCTCTTCGTCGCGCCTGGGCTCTACCGCAGCGAGAAGCGGGCCATCCTGCCCTTCCTCATCGCCTCGCCCTTCCTGTTCGTGCTCGGCGCGGCGCTGGCCTACTACTTCATCTTCCCGCTGGCCTGGCACTTCTTCATCTCCTTCGAGACGCCGGCCGGGGAGACCTCCATCCCCATCCAGCTGGAGGCGAAGGTCAGCGAGTACCTGTCGCTGGTCATGCACATGATCCTGGCCTTCGGCATCGCCTTCCAGATGCCGGTTCTGCTGACGCTCCTGTGCAAGGTGGGCATCCTGAACGTGAACAGCCTGCGGAAAGGCCGTCGCTACGCCATCGTGGGCATGTTCGTGCTGGCGGCGGTCATCACCCCGCCCGACGTCATTTCCCAGGTTGGCCTCGCCCTGCCGCTGATCCTTCTCTACGAGATCAGCATCCTGGCGGCGAGCTGGATGGCGCCGAAGCCCGACCCCGACCTCGCCACGTAAGGCGGTTCGTGGACGGGCGCGCCAAGCTGCCGTAAGGGGCAGCCATGCATGATATCCGCGCCATCCGCTCCAACCCCGAGGCCTTCGACGCAGCCATGGCGCGGCGCGGCCTGCCGTCCCAGGCCGCGAGCCTCCTTGCTCTGGACGAGGCGCGGCGCGCCGCCATCACTGCTGCCGAGGGCGCGCAGGCGCGGCGCAATGCCCTGTCGCGAGAGATCGGCGCCGCCATGAAGCGCGGCGCCAAGGAAGAGGCGGAGCGGCTGAAGGCCGAGGTCGCCTCCCTCTCCGCCGCCGGCGCGGCGGCGGAGGAGGCAGCGCTGGACGAAGCCCTCGCTGCCCTGCCGAATCTCCTTGACCCCGAGGTGCCGGAAGGGCGCGACGAATCCGCCAATGTCGTCCTGCATCAGCACGGCGAGCCCAAGGACATCCCCAACGCCAAGGAGCATTGGGAACTGGGCGAGGCGCTGGGGCTGATGGATTTCGAGGCCGCCGCCCGCCTGTCCGGCTCCCGCTTCGTGGTGCTGAAGGGGGCGCTGGCGCGGCTGGAGCGGGCGCTGGGCCAGTGGATGCTCGACCTCCACGTCACGGAGCATGGCTACGAGGAGGTGTCACCGCCCGTGTTGGTGAAGGCGCCCGCCCTGTTCGGCACCAACCAGCTTCCCAAGTTCGAGGAGGATCTGTTCCGCACGACGGGCGAGCACTACCTGATCCCCACCGCGGAAGTGCCGCTGACCAACCTGGTCCGCGAGCAGATCATCCCCGAGCCGGAACAGCCCCTGCGCTACACCGCGCTCACCTCCTGCTTCCGCTCCGAGGCCGGGGCGGCGGGGCGCGACACGCGCGGCATGCTGCGTCAGCACCAGTTCTCCAAGGTGGAGATGGTGAGCATCTGCACGCCCGAGCAGTCGGACGCCGAGCATGAGCGCATGACGCGCTGTGCCGAGCGGGTGCTGACCGAACTCGACCTCGCCTGGCGGCGCGTCTTCCTCTGCGCCGGCGACACCGGCTTCGGCGCCGCCCGCACCTATGACCTCGAGGTCTGGCTGCCCGGCCAGAAGGCGTGGCGCGAGATTTCCTCCTGCTCCAACACGCGGGATTTCCAGGCGCGACGCATGAAGGCGCGGTTCCGGCGCGGCAAGGAGAACCTCTTCCTCCACACCCTCAATGGCTCGGGCGTGGCAGTGGGGCGCGCCCTGATCGCAGTGATGGAGACGCACCAGCAGGCCGATGGCTCGATCCAGGTGCCGGAAGTGCTCCGGCGCTTCATGGCGGGTGCAGAGCGCGTGGGCCGGGGCTGAACATGAAGACGCTCCCAGGCATGGTGCGCTTGCCGCGAAACGAGCCATGACAGCCCCCGCGCCGGCACGCCTCGGTCAATCCCTGGGACTGGAGGCGCCGGACCGGCTCTTCCTGATCACCCTGGCCTTTCTGCTCCTGCCGGGGCTGCAATTCCTGGGTGGCTGGGCGCAGCTCTGGGTCACGCTGCTGGCGGGCGGGGCAGGGGTAGCGGCCCTGGCCTTCGTTCCCGGATGGAAAGCGGCCTGGCCGTTGGGGCGGCGCACCACCCTGCTGTGCCTCGTCGCCGGCCTGGCCTGGGCCGGAATGGCAGGACCTGCGCATTGGCTCTACGCGACGGCCGACTGGCAGGTGCGCGACGCGGTGCTGCGCGACCTCGCCGTCTATCCTTGGCCGGTGGCCTATGACGAGGAGGTGATCTGGCTGCTGCGCGCGCCGCTCGGCTACTTCCTTCCCGCTGCCGCGATCGGTCGCCTCGTGGGGTTCGAGGGGGCGCAGGTGGCGCTCTGGCTCTGGACTGGGGCGGCGCTCGGGCTGCTGCTGATGATGCTCACCTGCCTCGCCTGGCGCCTGAGCGTGTCGGCAGTGATGCTGGGGCTGGTCTTCGTCTTCTTCGGCGGTCTGGATTTCCTGCCGAACGTCGTCCTCGACTGGCGCTTCGGCACGGGGCCCTTCGCGGCCTGGGGACGCGGCGGCGAGTGGTGGAACCGAGCCTTCCAGTATCCGGGCCACGTGACCTCCATGCTCTGGGCGCCCAACCACACCCTGCCGGCCTGGCTTTGCGCCTTGATGCTGCTGCGCCATGGCCGGACAAAGGGCTTCGCCGTTGCGATCGGCCCTTTGCTCGCCGCTGCCGCCTTCTGGAGCCCCGTGGCGACGGCGGGCGCCGCGGCGCTGGCCATTCCCACCGTGCTCCTGGCCGGATGGTGGCGGAAGGCGCTGCTCTCGCCCGCGAACTGGCTGGCCGTGGCGTTCTTCGTGCCGCTTGGCCTCTACCTCGTCGCCGGGGCCGGGCGGGTGCCGCAAGGCTTCCTCTTCGCGATGCGCGAGGATGGCTGGTATCGCTGGCCCATCTTCCTGGCGATCGAGGTGCTGCCCTGGGCCATTCCCGCCTGGGCGCTGCTGCGCGGGCGCATCCTCCTGGGGGCGACGGCGTTGCTCTGCATCGTGCCGCTCTATGTTTTCGGGCCGGGGAACGAGGCTGCGTCGCGCGGGTCGCAGGCGGCACTCGCCATCCTCGCCGTGGCGGGGGGCGCGGCCCTGTTGCTGGCGCCACCTGGGGGCTGGCGGCTCTTCCTGCGCGGCGTGGCGGCGATCGCCTTCGCCGGCTCGGTGATGGAGGCAAGCCTGCTGGTCGCACACGAACCCTGGGAGGCGAGCGAACGCTGCACTGTGCTGGAGGCGGCCCGGCAATCCGTGTTCCGCGACACCACGGACTGGTCGCACTACATCGCGCCCTGGCCCGACCCGACGCTGGAGCAATGGATGCAGGTGCCGCATCCGCGCCCGCTGCCGGAGCGCTCGCTGCCATGCTGGCCCGGCGGGACGGTCTGAGCCATGGTGGCACTATTCCTCGACCTGGATGGCGTGCTGGCGGATTTCGATCGTGGCGTGCTCGCCGTGACGGGGCGGCGCCCGGAGGAATTGCCGCTGAAGACCATGTGGGCGGCGCTGTCCCGCGCCCCTGCCTTCTTTGACACGCTTGAGTTCATGGAGGATGCCGAGGTGCTGTGGCGCTTCTGCGCACCGCACAAGCCCACCATCCTCACCGGGCTGCCGCTCGGAAGCTGGGCACCGGAACAGAAGCGCCGCTGGGTGGCGCGGATGCTGGGCGCGCATGTCCCGATCATCACCTGCATGAGCCGCGACAAGCCGCGCTGGTCCGGGCGCGGCCACGTGCTGGTGGATGACCGCGCCTCGGCCCGCGAGGGGTGGGAGCGCAAGGGCGGCACCTTCATTCACCACCGCTCGGCAAGGGAAAGCATCGCCGCGCTGCAGGAGCTGGGCTTTCGGGACTGAGCGCCCTCAGGCCGCGCGCCGCTCCAGCAGCAGCGCGATGGAGGTGGCGAGTTCCTGTGCCGTCGCCGGCTTGCGAAGCAGCGCGAAGCCCCGCTCCCCGCCCTCCGCGAGGTCCGCGGCGCGGTCGGCGAAGCCGGTGAGCAGGAGGGCGGGCAGGCCCGGGCGCCGCGCCTGCGCCTCGCGGATCAGCGTCGCGCCGTCCATCTCGGGCATGGAAAGGTCGGTCAGCAGGAGGTCGGGCGAAGCTTCCTCCAGCATCTCCAGCGCTGTCGCGCCGGAGCTCGCGGACACCACCTCGTAGCCGTCCTCGCAAAGCTGCTCCGCGGTCACCTCGCGCACGATGGGATCGTCATCCACCAGCAGGATGCGCCCGCGCGAGGCGGCGCGCGGCGTCTCCTCGGGGCCTGCGGCAAGCGGCGAGGCCGAGGCGACGGGCAGGAACAGGCTCGCCACCGTCCCGCGCCCCGGCGTGCTCTCGATCGTGAGGGCGCCGCCAGATTGCTCCGCGAAGCCCTTGGCCATGGCGAGGCCGAGCCCGGTGCCCTGGCCCTGTGGCTTGGTGGTGAAGAAGGGCTCGGTGACGCGCGCCAGGATGTCCGGCGTCATGCCCGGCCCGTCATCGCTGGTGGAAAGCTGCACGTAGCGCCCTGCGGCGAGGCCGGGCGGCGCGTCCGGCCCGGGCGCCTCCACCGCGCGCGCCGAGAGAGTGAGCGTGCCGCCCTCCGGCATCGCGTCGCGGGCATTGGTGGCGAAGTTGATCAGCACTGTTTCCAGCTGGCGCCGGTCGGCCAGCAGGGGTGGCAGCGCTTCCGGCGCCTCGATCCGCACGGCGATGGCATCGCCCAGCGTGTGGCCGAGAAGATGGCCCATATCGGCCAGCAGGTCGGCGGGCGGCACCGCGTCGGCGCGCAGGTCGCCCAGCCGCGAGAAGGCGAGGAGGCGCCGCGTGATGGAGGCGCCGCGCTCCGCCGCCTCGGCGGTCATGCGGGCGAGGCGGCGCGTGGCGGCCTCGTCGCCCGGCCGGCGCTCCATCAGCCCCGCCGCGCCCTGCACCGCCTGCAGCACGTTGTTGATGTCGTGCGCGATGCCACCGGCGAGGCGGCCCAGCGCCTCGACCCGCAGCGCCTGGGCGAGCCGCGCCTCGGTCTCGCGCAGGTCGCGCGTGCGTTCCTCCACGAGGCGCTCCAGCTCGGCCTTGCCGCGCGCCAGCACCGCCTCCGCCTCGCGCTGGTCGGTCACGTCGGTGTGGACGCCGACCCACTCGATCACCTCGCCCTCGGGCGAGCGGACGGGCAGGGCGCGAATGGCGAAGCGGCGCCACTCCCCGTCATGCCGGCGGACGCGATGCTCGAACTGGAACACGTCGCCCTTGGTCACCGCCGCGCTCCAGGCGGCGATGCTCGGGGCGACGTCGTCGGGATGCACCGCCTTCGCCCAGCCGGTGCCCTGGTATTCCTCGAAGCTCTGGCCGGTGAGAGCGGCCCAGCCTTCCTGCTCGCCCTCCATCTCGCCGCGCGCGTTGTTGGTCCACAGGATGCCGCTGACCGCGCGTACCGCGACGCGGAACCGCGCCTCACTGGCTGCCAGACGCGCCTCTGCCTGGCGGCGCTCGGAAATGTCGATGGCGGCGCCGACATAGCCGAGGAAGCGTCCATCCGGCCCGAGCCAGGGGCTCGCCGCGTCGATCACCCAGGCCCATTCCTGGCGCGCTGCGTTCCAGAGGCGCATCTCGACGCGATAGGACGTGGCTCTGGCGCTGGCCTCGAGGAACACGGCGCGGGTGCGCTCGCGATCCTCTGGATGCACGGCGTCGAGCCAGCCGAGGCCCAGCGCGTCATTCTCCGCCTGTCCCGTGAAGAGGCGCCACTGGCGGCTGATATAGGTGCAGCGGCCGTTCTCGTCCGTGGTCCAGATCAGCGCGGGGGCGCTGTCCGCCATGGCGCGGAACCGCGCCTCGCTGGCCGCGAGGCGCAGGCGCGCCTCCATGCGCTCCGTCACCACCTCGGAGGAGAGCATGACGCCGCCGATCGTGCCGTCCTCGCGGCGCCAGGGCACCAGCTCCCAGCGGAACCAGTCGGTGCGGCCGTCGGCGAGGGTGAGCGGGTCCTCGTCGGCCGCGAGCGTCTCCCCGAGGAGGGCGCGGCGATGCGCGTCCCGCCACTGTTCCGGGGTGTTGGGAAAGACCTCGTAGTGACTGCGGCCGATCAGGCTTTCCGTACCTGGATCATCCAGCCTGAGATCCGCGAGGAAGCGGCGGCTCACGGCGAGGTATCGCATGTCTCTGTCAAACATCGCGATGGCAGCCGGCGCGCGCTCGACGAAGAGGCGGAGGCGGTTCTCGCTTTCCGCCAGCGCGGCGCCGCGCGCCTCCATGGCCGATTGCGCCTCCTGGAAGCCGTGGCGCAGCGCGTCGAATTCGAAGATGCCGGTGGGTCCAGGAGCGGTGGCGGCGGGAGGGCTCCCCTCGGTCACGGCCCGTGCCTGCGCAACCAGCGACGCGATAGGCCTGAGTATGCGACGCGCCAGAAGCAGGGCCGCGGCTGTCCCGACGAGGAGGATGCCGAGGCCGAAGGCCATCTGCGCCAGGAGCGGCGACAGGAGTCGCTGGACGATGCCCTGCTCCGGCATCCCGACCACGAGCGCCCAGCCGGCCGCGTTGCGGATCGGCTGCGCCGAGAACAGGGCCGGGTATCCTTCCACGGCGACGGCGCGAAACACCCGCCGCGCCCGCTCCGCGTCGGAAACGGAGCGGCTGGGCGGCACCACCCCCGCCAGCCGGTCCTGATTCTGCGAGCGGGCGATGATCCGCCCTTCCGCGTCGCTGACCGACACGAAGGCGCCCTCGGGCGAGCGGGCGCGCAGCTTCTCCGCGACCTGTGCCGGGTCCAGGGCGATGACCACGAGGCGCAGCACGGTGCCGTCCGGGCCAAGCACCGGCGCGGCGATCACCACGGCGGGCCGGCCCGATCCGCGGCCGATAAGGAAGCCGGACACCGCGACGTCGCGCGTTTCCATCGCGCGCTGGAGCACGGCGAAGGCGCCCTGGCCGGGTGCGACCGGGGGCGGCAGGGGCGCATTTGGCGGAAGCGCCGTGTTGAGGATCTGCGGGAAGCCGGGCGTGGCGTCATGCACCACGACCCAGCTCGCAATGGTGGGGGCGAGGGCCCGTACCCAGGCCTCGAGCGCCGGAAGCCCGGCCTCGGGGGCGAGGAAGGGCGAGGAGGCAATCGTGCGTGCGACGGCGACGTTCGTATCCACCTCGCTCTCGATGAACAGGGCCAGGGCGCGGGCGGTGTCCTGCAGCCGCGCCTCCGTGACCCGCCGCGCATCGGCGGCGAGACGCCAGGAGGTGACGGCGCCTGCCACGATGGAGGGTAGGACCAGGGCCAGAACGAGGGCGACGAGGATGCTGCGAAGGCTGCGGCCGCCCGGCGCCGTGCCGGACCCCTCCGCCCTGCCTGTTACCCACCCCATCGTGCCCGCCGTATCGCTCTCTGGAGGGCACATCACCCGCAGCGCGGTCCTGACACAAGGGGGAGGGAAAGGCTACTCGGCGCGGATGCCCGCTGCGCGGATCACCGGCTCCAGCGTCCGGCGCTCGCGCTCGATCAGCGCGGCGAACTCGGCCGGACCGCTCCCGCCGAGGATCGAGCCCTGCTCGGCTAGGCGCCCGCCGATCTCCGGGTCGCGCAGCGCCGCGCCGATCAATTCGGCCAGGCGGTTGACGATAGCGGGCGGCGTGCCGGCCGGGGCCACCATGCCGAAGGAGGTGCCGAAGACGAAATTCAGTCCGGCCTCCTTCATGGTGGGCACGTCTGGAAGCTGCGGAAGGCGCTGCTCCGTCGCCACCGCCAAGGCGCGCACCCCGTTGCCGCGGATCTGCCCCAGGATGTTGGGCACGTTGTCGATGACAAGGTCGATCTGCCCGGCCACGAGATCCGTCACCGCGGGCGCGGCGCCGCGATAGGGCACATGGCTGATGTTGGTGCCCGCGCGCTGGTTGAACAATTCGAGCGCAAGATGGAGGCTGGTGCCCGGCCCGGCGGAGCCGCCCGTCAGCCGCCCCGGCGCGGCCCTCGCCGCTGCCACCACCTCGCCCACGCTCCGCCATGGCCTTGCATTGGCGACACACATCACCTTGGGCGTCGTGGCCAACAGGGTGATGGGCATGAAGGCGGCCTGCGCGTCGAAGGGCATGGTGCGGTAGATGAACTGGTTCACCGCCAACGGCCCAAGTGAGCTGGCCAGCAGCGTGTGCCCATCGGGCTCCGCCTTGGCCACGGCGTCGGCCCCGACATTGCCGCCCGCCCCGGCGCGGTTCTCCACCACCACGGGCTGCCCCAGCTGGGCCGAAAGCCGCTGGGAAACCGAGCGCGCCAGCACATCCACCAGCCCGCCAGGCGGGAAGGGGACGACGACGCGCACCGGGCGCGCGGGCCAGGCCTGCTGCGCGAGAGCGGGCGCGGCCAGCGCCACACAAGGCACGGCGCCCATGAGGCGGCGGCGGGAAACCCTGTGCTGCTTCGTCATGGTCGTTCCTCCTGTCCCTTCTCACCCTGTCGCCGCGCCCCGATAGGCGCGCTGCGCCGCGGGGTCGGCGCTAGGCCTTGTGGTAGAGAGTAGGCACGGCGGCATCCACGACCACCTCGACCAGCATCGGCCCATCCGCCGCCAGCGCCTCGGCCAGCGCGTCGTCCAGTTCCTCAGCACGCGTGACGCGGCGGCCGGGGCAGCCCATGGCGCGCGCCAGGCTGGCGAAGTCGAGGCCCGGCAGGTCGATGCCCGGCACGTCGCGCACCTGCAGCACCTGTCCGAAGGAGCGCATGGCGCCATAGCCCTCGTTGTTGATGACCACGACGGCCAGCGGCAGGCGGTGCTGCACGGCGGTCCAGAGCGCCTGGGGCGAATACATCATGGAGCCGTCGCCGATCAGGCAGACCACGCGCTGCCCCGGCCGCGCCAGGGCAACGCCCACCGCGCCGGGCAGCGAGTAGCCGAGCCCGCCGCTCGCCATGGTGAAGAAGCTGCCCCAGCGCCGGATGGGCATCTGCGCCTGGATGGCCGGGCGGTGTGACGGCGCTTCCTCCACCAGGATGGCGTCGTCAGACATCGCTTCGCGCAGGCGGTGCAGCAAGAAGGCGGCCGGGATGGGATGCGAGGCGGAGGGTAGGGCAGGGCGAGGCCTCGGCGCGGGCAGATCGCGCCGTCCCTCCGGCAGCAGCGCCACCAATTCCGGCAGGGCGAGGCGCAGGCTGCCGAGGATGCTGGTGCCCCAGGGTGCCGAAGCGGCGGAGGCGCCATCCGTCGTCAGGTGGAAGATCGGGATGTCCGAGCGGAAGATCTCCGCCTCGCCCTTCACGTGGAAGGTGAAGACCGGCGCGCCGATGACCAGCACGAGGTCATGCTTCATCAGCGCTTCCGACACGGCCTGCGGCGCGGCGGCAAGGAAGCCGGCGAAGAGTGGATGGTCCTCCGGGAAGGACAGGCGAGAGGAGAAGGGGCTGGTGAGAACCGGCGCACCGATGCGCTCGGCCAGGGCGACCATGGCCGCACCCGCTCCTTCCGCATCCACCTCGGGCCCCACCACGATCACCGGACGACGCGCAGCCGCAATGGCGCGCGCTGCCTCCTCCAGCAATGCAGGGTCGGGCGCGACATCGCCCGCGACGCGGCGCGCGCGCACCGGATGGCACGGTGCCGTCCAGTCATCGGCGGGGATGGAGACGAAGCACGGCCCCCAGGGCTTCTGCATCGCGACGTGATAGGCTTGGGCGATGGCGGCGGGCACATCCTCCGCCCGAGCGGGCTCGACGCTGAACTTAACGTAGGGGCGCGGGAAGCTGGCGGCCTCGCTGGCGCCCAGGAAAGGGAAATTGGGCAGGAGCGAGCGCGCCTGCTGCCCGGCCGTGATGACGAGCGGCGCCTGGTTGCGGAAAGCAGTGAAGATGTTGCCGAGCGCGTGGCCGACCCCCGCCGCGGAATGCAGGTTCACGAAGGCGGCATTGCCTGTGGCGCGCGCATGCCCATCCGCCATCCCGACCACGCAAGCTTCCTGTAGGCCCAGCACGTAGCGGAAATCCGATGGCCAGCGATCCAGGAAGCCGAGTTCTGTGGAGCCGGGATTGCCGAACACCGTCGTCATCCCGCAATCGCGCAGCAGATCCAACACCGCGTCGCGCACCATGGTCCGGGTTTGTGGAGAAGGCTTGGCCATGCTCAGGACAATCCGGCAATGATGCGACGCAGCGTGGCGAGGAAGGCCGCCTTGTTCTCCTCGCCGACCAGCGCGTCGAGCTGTCGGTCATGCGCCGCCGCGTGTTCCGACAAGGTCCGCAGCACCTTGCGCCCCGCATCGGTCAGGGTGAGGGCGTAGGAGCGCCGATCCTTCGGCACGCGACGCCTCTCGACGAGGCCGCGCCCCTCCAGATCCGCAAGGGCAGGGGTGAGGGTGGATTTGTCGCGTCCCGCAGCCGCGCTGAGCTCTGTCTGCGAGATGCCAGGATTGGCGTCGATCAACACCAGGATGGCGAAGCGGCCCGGGCGCAACGACGCCTCGCCCGTGCGGCGCGCGAAGGCGGCGAAGGAGGCTTCCTGCGCGAGGCGCAGGGTGAAGCCGACTTGTTCATCCAGTGCGCCAAGCCGGACTCCCTCGGGCCGGTCAAGCGGCGGCTCATGGCCTGCTCCCGCGTGAAACTCAGACACGGACTGCCTTCCTCACAGGGGCAATTTTGGCCCTCGCGAAATCGTAGGAGCCCCAACTTTCCGGTGCAAGCCTTCGCATGCGCACCCGCCGGGCCTATCCTGCCGGGAGAGACCGGGAGATGCGCGGATGGAATTGCCGCTCGAAGGCGTGCGCGTGATTGAGGTGGGCCAGGCTTTGGCCGCGCCGCTGGCGGGTGCCATCATGGCCGATCTGGGCGCTGATGTAATCAAGGTGGAGCGGCCCGATGGCGGCGACGATGCGCGCAGCTGGGGGCCTCCCTTCGGCCCCGATGGCGAGACGAGCCTGTATTTCCATGGGCAGAACCGCTCCAAGCGCGGCATCACGCTCGACCTGAAGAAGCCGGAGGATCTGGAGGCGCTGCACCGGCTTTGCGAGGAGGCGGACATCCTGATCCAGAACCTGCGCCCCGGCGTGGTGGAGGAGATGGGGATCGGCCCGGATGCGATGCGCGCCTGTCACCCGCGCCTGATCTACTGCTCCATCTGGGCCTTCGGCGATCGCGGTCCGATGAAGATGCGCCCGGGTTTCGACCCGTTGCTCCAGGCCTACGGCGGAATGATGAGCGTGACGGGCCAGCCCGATGGCCCGCCGAACTTCGCCGGCGCCTCGATCAACGACAAGGCGACCGGCCTCTTCACCGTGATCGGCGCGCTGGCGGCGCTGCGGAAGCGCGAGGTGACGGGGCAGGGCTGCATCCTCGACACCTCACTCTTCGAGAGCGCGGCCTTCTGGGTCGAGGGGCAGATTAACCAGTATGTCGCCACCGGGCAGGTGCAGAAGCGCCACGGCACGGGCGCGGCGGTGATCGTGCCGTATCAGGTGTTCCAGACGTCGGACCATCCGCTGGTGCTGGCCGCAGGCAATAACCGCCTCTGGGCACGTGCCGCCGCAGTGCTGGGCCATCCGGAATGGGCGGAGGATCCGCGCTTCCTGCGTGGCGCCGACCGCGTGCGCAACAAGGCGGAACTCATCCCGCTCATCGCGGCCGAGTTCGCGAAGCGCCCGCGCGACGAATGGATCGCGGCGCTGGAGGCGCAGGGCGTGCCGTGCAGCCCCGTCAACGATATCGGCGAGGTGTCGGAATCCGCGCAGATGGCGGCGATGGACCTGATCCTGCCCCTGCCCGGGGAAGGGCCGAAGGTGGTTGGCCTGCCCATGTCCTTCGACCGCCGCCGCCCGAAGCCGCGCCGTGCCGCTCCGCGCCTTGGCCAGCATAATCGCGAGGTGCTGGGACGCGACTGACGCGCCAGCAAGGAGATCAAGACGATGCGACAGGTTCCCGCCTTCCCCCGCCGCGCCCTGCTGGCGGGAGCCTCCGCGGCGGCGCTGTCGCCTCCCGCCCTGGCACAGCCCAGCTGGCCGACCCGGCCGGTGCGCCTCGTCGTGCCCTACGCGCCGGGCGGGCCTTCCGACATCGTCGCGCGTACGGTGCAGAACCCGCTTTCCGCCGCGCTGGGCCAGCCCGTCGTGGTGGAGAACCGGCCCGGCGGCGGCGCAGTGATCGGCACGGAATCCGTCGCGCGCTCCGATGACGGCCACAGCTTCCTGGTTGCCGACAGCCCGCACACCATCATCCCGGCCGTCCAGCCCCGCGTTCCCTACGACGCGGCTGCGGATTTCGTGCCGGTCGGGCTGCTGGGCGCGGTGACCATGGTGCTGATGGTGCGCGCCGCGCATCCCGCCACGGATTTTGCCTCCTTCCTCACGGGTGCGCTGGCACGGCCGGACTCCGTCACCTTCGGTTCCTCGGGCGTGGGCAGCCTCACTCACCTCCTGCCCGAATGGCTCGCGCAGTTGACAGGGGCGCGCTTCACCGTCGTGCCCTATCGCGGCTCCGGCCCCGCCCTGCTGGATGTCGCGGCGGGGCAGATCGACGCGATCTTCTCCTCCACGCTTTCCGCCTCTGGCCAGTTGCGCGACGGTGCGGTGCGGGCGCTCGCCGTCGCGGCGCCGGAGCGCATCGCCACCCTGCCGCAGGTGCCGAGCTTCCGGGAGAACAGAGTGGACCTGGTCTGCAGCAACTGGTGGGGCGTACTCGCACCGTCGCGCATGGCACCGCCCATCCTCGCCCGCATGTCCGCCGCCCTGGAGACGAGCCTCGCCGATGCGACGGTGCGGGAGCGGCTGGACGCGCTCGGCGTCGAGCGGCGCCCGACCGGTCCGGCTCCGCTCGCGGCACTGCTGGAAGCGGAGTTTCGCAACTGGGTGCAAGTGGCCCGTACCGCCGGGGTGCGCGCACCATGAGCCACGACCTCTTCCTCGCCCGGCTCGGGGCCGATCCCGAGCTGCGGGCCGACTGGGACGTGATCTGCGGCACAGGTGGGCGGCTCCAGGGCAGCGAGTCCTGCGAGCGCAGCTTCGACCTGGTGGCGGAGCGCCTCGGCCAGATTGGTCCGGCCGAGGTGGCGCGGACGCGCTACGTGGGCTGGACCCCCGGCGAGGCCCGGATCGAGGCGGATGGCAAGGCGATCCCGTGCCTGCCCCTCAACGGAGCAGCCGGGACGGGTGGCGAGTGGCGGGAATGGGAGATCCTCGATCTGGGTCGCGGCCTGGCTGAGGATTTTGCCCGGGCGGGCGATGCGCCTCGCGGCCGCGCCGTTCTCCTGCGGCATGAATTCCCCTTCAGCGCGGACTCGGTGCATCGCCGCGTGAAGCTGCGCGCGGCCGAGGAGGCGGGGGCGGCGGCGGCCATCATGGTGCAGCCGCTTCCCGGCATCGGCCCGGTGACGGGCGGCGCGAATGATTGCCCGCTGCCGGGCTTCGGCGTGGGGATCGAGGGCGCGCAGGCCATGCTCGCCGCCGGGCGGGCGCGCTTCCTCCAGTCCGGCACGCACGGTGTCGCGACGGCGCGGCACCTGATCCTGGACCTGCCAGGGCGCGGGCCGGGGCGCGTCGTGCTCTCGGCGCATCTCGACGGCCATGCGCCGGGGGAAAGCGCCATGGACAACGCATCGGGCGTCGCCGCCCTGCTTGCGCTCGGCCGTGCGGCGAAACCCTTCCTGCCCGAGCTTGAGCATGGGCTGACCCTCTGCGTCTTCGGGGCCGAGGAGTGGTCGCTCTCCGGTTCGCGCGCCTGGCTCGCCGCGCTGCCGGCAGAGAAGGCCGCGGCGATGAAGGCGAATCTCAACCTCGACACGATGGTGGGCAGCCCGCGCCTCACCGCGCTGACCTCGGGATTTCCCGCGCTGTCGGAGGCGGTGCGGCAGGCCATCGGGTCCTCCGTGGGCATCCACGAGAAGCTGATGGTGAACTCCGACCACGCGAATTTCGCGGCGCTCGGCATCCCGTCGCTACGCCTCATTGCCGGGTTCAACGAACCGGAAAGCCCCGTCGCGCGGCTGCTGACCGCCGGAGACCGGCGCGACGCCGTGCCGGAGGGCCAGCTGGAAGCGGCCACCCAGGTGGCGGGCGCGATCCTATGGGCATTGCTGGAGCGGGACGCTGCTTCGATGGCGGCGCTGCGTGACGGCGCGGCGGATGCGCGCGAGGCAGTCCGCATCCTGTCTCCGCTCCCGCCGCAGGAGTGAATCCATGCCCACCGCTTGGTTCCTCAACGGCCCCAACGCCAACCTCTATGGCCTCGACGCCAAGGGCACCTATGGCCGCGAATCCTGGCCGCAGCTTCGCGAGCGCTGCCTGGATGTGGCGGCGGCGCACGGGCTCGAGCTCGACATGCGGCAGACCAATGACGAGGGCGAGCTCGTCACCTGGATCCAGCAGGCGCGAAGCGAGGCTCAGGGGCTGCTGATCAACGCCGCCGGCCTGTCCTACACGTCCGTCGCCGTGCTGGACGCGCTGCTGCTCTTCGAAGGGCCGGTCCTGGAAGTGCATATGAGCAACATCCATCGGCGCGAGCCCTTTCGTGACCGCACCTTCACCAGCAAAGGCGCGAAGGGCGGCATCTTTGGACTAGGGGCGCTGGGCTACGAGCTTGCGGTCATCGCCATGGCGCGGCTGCTTTCCGAATGACGGTGCTGCGCTTCTTCTCCGCCCATGACGACCCAGTGGCGTGGGAGCGTGCCTTGCGCCCGCTTCTGCCTGAGCTCGACTTCCGGCTGGACGGCCCGGCCGAGGAGGTAGAGGTGGTGCTGGCGTGGCAGCCGCCGCCCGGCTTGTTCGCTGGCATGTCGCGGCTGCGGCTGGTGGTGAATCTCGGCGCCGGGGTGGACAAGCTGCTGGCGCGGGACGACCTGCCGCCCGTGCCCGTCTCGCGCCTGAACGACCAGGGCATGGTGCAGCTCATGTCCTCCTGGGTGTCCTGGGCGGTGACCTCCCATGCACGCGACACGCTGAAATTCGCTGCCGCGCAGCGAAGGGGCGAGTGGCGGTACATCCATCCGCGCCCGCTCTCCTCCTTCCGAGTCGGCGTGCTGGGGCTGGGCGAGCTGGGCGCGCCCGCCGCGCGTCTCCTGGCCAGCATGGGCTACGACGTGCGCGGCTGGTCACGAACGCCGAAGGACATCCCGGGCGTCCGCTGCCAGTCCGGTGAGCTGCACGAGTTCCTGGCCGGGACTGATATTTGTGTCCTGCTTCTGCCGCTGACGCCGCAGACGCGGGGGATGATGGATGCGGCGGCGCTTTCTGCCCTGCCGCGGGGCGCCTGCCTCGTGAATGCCAGCCGCGGCGCGCTGGTGGATGAGGCGGCGCTGATCGAGGCGCTACGTAGCGGCCACATCGCGGAAGCGACGCTGGACGCCTTCGCCGTGGAGCCGCTGCCTCCGGGCCATCCCTTCTGGGCGATGGAGAACGTGGTCATCACCCCGCACCTCGCCAGCATCACCATACCGGAGGAGGCGGCGGTGGACGTGGCCGAAAGCATCCGCCGCGTCCTGCGCGGCGAGGCGCCTCTGCATCAGGTGGACCCGGGAAGGGGCTACTAGACCGCCGGGTCGAAGAGGCCGCCCGCCGCGAAGGCGTCGCGGATATAGCCGGCCAGCGCCGCCACCGCCGGGCGCTCGGGGCGGTCCGCGGGCCGCAGCAGCACGAGGCGCACGGGCACGGCATCCGTCAGCGGCAGCGCGACCAGGCGCTTGCCATCGGCCGAATGCGGCGAGGAGGGGACGACGTTCAGGATGGACCAGCCATGTCCCGCCGCCACCATGCCGCGCACCATCTCGATCCCGCGCGATCGGAAGCCGATTCTTGGCGACAGCCCGGCGGCGCGGAACAGGCCGAGGAAGTATTCGCGCGAAATGGGCAGGTCGAGCAGCAGGAAGGGCTCCTCCACCAGATCGGGCAGAGAGAGGCGCGCCCTGCGGGACAGCCGGTGCCCGACCGGAAGCAGCGCCTGCGCCGGGAGTCGCGCCAGGGGCTCGGCGCGGACGCCGGGCGGCAGTCCGTAATCATACCCGAGGGCGAGTTCGGTCCGCCCCTCGGCCAGCGCGTCCAGCATTCCGGCATGGTCCGCTTCCTCCAGACGCACCGTGACCTGCGGGAAGCTCTGCCCGAACCCGGCCAGCAGGGTCGGGATGAAGCGCGGCGCGACGGTGAGGAAGCAACCCAGCGTGACCTCGCCCGCCGGTTCCTGCCCCATGGCGCGGGCCTGGGCGTCGAAGGCTTCGGCGTGGGTGAGCAGGGCACGACCTTCCGCCAGCACGCGCGCCCCGGCCACAGTGGGCGTCACACCGCGCGCATGGTGACGGACGAAGAGGGGAAAGCCGAAATCGGCTTCGAGCGCCGCCACCGCCTCGCTCACCGAGGGCTGGGAGACATGGAGGCGCCGCGCCGCGGCGGAGACGGAGCCATGGTCGGCGACGGCGACGGCATAGCGCAGGGCACGGAGGGAGAGGCGCATGGAGTATCGGAATAACCGATGCCTTGCCCCGGAATAAACTGGTTTCGCCGATGCAGGCGGGCTGCCATGCTCCGCCCCGACCAATGGACTGGAGGCCGCGATGATTCGTACCGGCGCGCAATACCTGGAAGGGCTCAAGGATGGCCGCGAGGTCTATATCGATGGCGAACGGGTAAAGGACGTCGCGTCCCACCCCGCCCTCGCGCCCATCGTGGCCGCCAAGGCCCGCATGTACGACCTGCACCATGAAGCGGCGACCGCGCCCAAGCTGACCTTCAGCGACGCGGACGGCACCCACAGCGTCTTCCAGCAGCCCCCCCGCACGCAGGAGGACTGGCACCGCAAGTGGGCGGCGGTGGACGTGCTGCTGCAGGATCTCGGCGGCATCGCCACCCGCATGGGCGACGAGACGATCGGCGAGATGTGGTCGCTCCAGGACGGGCGCGACATCCTGGCTGGAATCGATCCGCGCTTCGCAGACAATATCGACCGGCACATCCGCGACGTGATCGTGAAGGATCCCTTCCACGTCTCGGCCAACACCGACCCGAAGGGCGACCGCTCGCGTCCCATCGACCAGCGCGACCCGGACATGATGATCCGTGTCACCAAGGAAACGGACAAGGGCGTCATCATCCGCGGCGCCAAGTTCGAGACCGCGGCGCCCTATGCCGACCAGGCCTATCTGAAGCCGACCGTCGGCGCCTGGACGGATGAGAAGGAAAGCATCCACGCCGTCGGCTGCATCGTCCGCATGGGCGCGCCGGGGGTGAAGCACATCTGCCGCGCCGGCTTCGCCCATGTGGGCGATCCGCGCGACAACCCCATCGCGTCCCGCTTCGACGAGGTGGAGGCGCTGGTCGTGTTCGACGACGTGCTGATCCCTTGGGAGGACGTGTTCTTCTACCGCCACACCCGTGCCGCGCAGCAGGTGCGGGCCACGCTGCACCGCTACAGCGCCTTCCCCTACGTCCTGCGCCTGCTCTACGTCGCCGACGCCATGATCGGCGTGGCGATGTGGAATGCGCGGCAGACCGGGCTGGAGAAGCTCCAGGCCGTGCAGGAGAAGCTCGCCGACCTCGTCTGCTATCGCGAGGGCATCCGCGCGCATCTCGCCGCATCCATCGCGCTGGCCGAGCCTTCGCCGGCGGGGCTGTTGATGCCGAATCAGTCCATCCTCTATGCCGGCCGCGTCCTCGCCTGCTCGCAGCTTCCCGTGATGATGCATGCGGCGCGCGAGCTCATCGGCGGGCAGATCTGCGTCACCCCCGACGCCGCGCAGTTCGATGGCGAGGCCGGACAGTGGCTGCGGAAGTTCTACACTCTGAACGATTCCTGGGATGCGGATGACCGGCGCAAGCTGCTGGCCTATGCGCGTGACCTCCTGAACAGCGGATATGCAGGGCACCGCCTCGCCTTTGTGCAATTCGCGCAGGCGCCGCACTTCAATCACCTCGCGGCGGTCTACAAGAGCTTCGATTTTTCGGGTCCACTGGACTTCGTGAAGCGCGCCGCCAGCCTTTCCGACAAGGTGGATGGCACGTCCGTGAAACCTGTCGGGAAGGCCGCCGCCTGATGCACGTCCAGCGTTTTCGCAAGTTCAATACCAAGGACGCCTATCCCGAGCAGACGCTCGACAATGACGTGTGCATGGCGGTGCGTGCAGGGAACACGGTCTATCTGCGCGGCCAGACGGCGATGGATTTCGACGGCACCATCGTCGGCATCGGTGACCCGGCGGCGCAGGCCGAGAATGCCATGCGCTGCGCCAAGGTGCTGCTGGAGGAGGCAGGCGCCACGCTGCAGGACGTGGTGAGCATCCGCATCTACATCACCGATCGCGCCTTTCGCGAACCGGTGTATCGTGTGGTCGGACGGTGGCTGAAGGGCGTGTTTCCCGTCTCCACCGGCCTGATCGTCCAGGGCCTCGCGAAGCCCGAATACCTGATGGAGATCGACATCGTGGCGGAAATCTCGCCCGCGGCATGAGGATTGCTTCGCCGCGCAGGGGGCGCGCGGCGGTGCTGCCCCAACGAGGGCGAGGACGGGAGATGGGTATGAGGAAGTTGGCAGGGTCGAGGCGTGGCCTCCTAGTGGCGGGCGCGGCAGCGCTTGCCATGCCGGCACGCGCGCAGCCTGCCTGGCCCGCACGCCCGGTGCGCCTCGTCGTCGCCTTCGCCGCGGGCGGGCCGGCCGACCTCGTCGCGCGCATCGTCGCGGCGCGGCTCGAGCCTGCGCTTGGCCAGCCTGTCGTCGTGGAGAATCGCGCCGGTGCGGGCGGGCAGATCGGCACCGAGTACGTGGCCCGCGCGCAGCCGGACGGGCACACGTTGCTCTTCACCTCCTCCGCCGCGCATGGCGTCGGCCCAGCCCTCAACCCCAGCCAGCCTTATGACGCGGTGCGCGATTTCGCGCATGTCGGCTTGGTCGCCAGCGGGCCGGTGGCGCTGCTGGTGGCGGCCAACTCTCCCTTCCGGACTTTGGCCGATTTCGTCGCGGCCGGGCGCGCCTCGGTGCGCCCGGTGCCCTTCGGCTCCGGCGGCAATGGCAGCCTGGGCCACCTGACGGGAGAGCTCGCAGCACGGTCGCTCGACCTGCCGATGCAGCACGTGCCCTATCGCGGCTCCGCCCCGGCACAGGCCGACCTTCTCGCCGGGACCATCGCTGCCGTGTCGGATAATCTGTCTGCTCATGCGGAACTCGTGCGCACGGGCAGCCTGCGCGCCCTGGCCGTCGCCTCGCGCGCGCGGCTGCCGAATTTCCCCGACGTGCCGACCTATTCCGAGCAGGGTCACCCCGACCTCGTCGCCGCGGCCTGGTTCGGCGTCTGTGGCCCCGCCGGGCTGCCTGCGCCGGTGGTGGAGCGCCTGAATTCCGCGCTGCGCACCATTCTCGTCGAGGCTGCGATGCGGGAGCGCCTGCTTGGCCTCGGCCTCCAGGCCGAGGGTGGGCCCAGCGCCGCCGAATACGCCACCTTCGTCGCCGGCGAGGTCGCGCGCTGGCGCGAGGTCGTGCGCGTGGCGGGCGTGACCGCCGGCTAGGATCCAGTTTGCTCCGCCGCCCACAAAAGGGGGAAGGGCGGCGGGGCCAAGCATAATCCCCCGCAGGGTTGCCAACGGAGGCGTGAGATGAGCCATGTGAAGACCACTCGCCGCGGAATGATGGCCCTCGGGGCCACCGCGCTTGCCGCGCCCGCCCTGGCGCAGTCCCGCCAGCCACTGCGGATCAGCGTCTGGGGTGGTTCCTGGCGCGACCTGGTGAGCGAGCAGATCGGTCGTCGCTACACCCAGGCCACCGGCATACCCGTGGAATACCAGACGGGCGGCACCATTGACCGCCTGAACCGCGCCCGCCTCACCCGCTCCGCCCCCGAGAGCGACATCACCTTCACGACGAGCCATATCGGCTGGCTCTACGCGAATGACGATCTCTACGAGCGCTTCGACGCCTCCAAGGTGCCGAACGCGTCGCGGCTGGTGGAGCAGGCGCGCATTTCGCCCTTCCACATCGGCACCTGGGCCTATGTCTACACCATCGGCTGGCGTCCCGACCTGCTGCCCAACATGAATTTCGAAAGCTGGGCGGACCTTTGGAAGCCCGAGCTGCGCAACCGCATCGCCGCGCCCGACTTCGATCCCTCGCATCTCATCGCTGTCGCCGCCAAGCTGGAAGGCGCCGATGCGGCGAATTGGGAGCGTGGGCAGGACCGGCTCCGCGCGCTGCGCCCTAATTTCCGCGCCTTCTACACCAATGACGCCAACAGCCAGCAGCTGATCGCCAGCGGCGACACCCCGGTGCAGGTCATCCTGTCGATGAATGCGCACCACATCGCAGGGCAGGGGGTCAATCTGCGCCTCGCCATTCCGCGCGAGGGCGCAGTACTGGGCGTGGACACGGTGGCCGTGATGAAGGGCAGCCGGAACCAGGAGGCGGCGTGGCGCTTCATCGACATGGCGCTCGACCCCGCGGTGCAGGCCGCCATCGCCGCCGACAAGAAGGGCAGCCCGACCGTCTCCGGCGTGCAGCTTCCGCAGAACGTCGCCAGCCTGCCCGGCGTCTTCACCACGCCGGAGCAATGGAGCACCCAGGCCCTGATCATCGATCACCGCCTGCGCGCCGAGAAGACGAATGAATGGCGGCGCTGGTTCCAGGAGAACATCATCGCCCGCTGACGCATGGCTGGCGAGAACTCCACCGCGCTGGGCCATGGCGCACCGGGCCTCCTTCGGGGCTTGGCGCTGCCCGCCTGGCTATGCGGCTTGGCCTTCGCGGCAGCGCTGCTGGCGATCTTCCAGTACGCGCTGCGCGCCCATGTCCCGGGCGAGCTGGAGCCGGGTGGCTTCACCTTCCAGAACTTCGTGGCCCAGGCGCACCCGCTTTATATCGGCGTGTTCTGGGACACGCTGCTGCTCTGCGCCGGAACGGCGATCCTTTCGCTATTGGCCGGTTATCCGCTGGCCTGGGCGATCCTGCGGACGCGTTCGCGCCTCGCGCGATCCTTCATCCTCGCCATCGTCATCACGCCGCTCTTCCTCGGCGAAATCGTGCGGACCTATGGCTGGATCGTGGTGCTCGGAAATAGCGGCTTCCTGAACGCGGCGCTGGCCTGGTTCGGCCTCGGAAGGGCAGAGATGCTCTTCACCACGGGCGGCGTGCTGGCGGCGCTGGTGCATGTGACACTGCCGATCGTCGTTATCATGCTGGCGGCCGGCCTCGCCCATATCGAGCCGGAGCTGGAGCGCGCGGCGCAGTCGCTCGGCGCCACGCCGGCGCGCGGCTTCTTCACCGTCACCTTGCCGCTCAGCCTGCCGGGCATCCTCGCGGCGGGAACGACGGCCTTCGCCTGGACCTTCTCGGCCTTCGCCACGCCGCAGCTCGTGGGCGGGGGGAAGGTGAACATGATCTCGAACCTCGTCTATCAACTCGGCTTCGCTTCCTTCAACTTTCCCTTCGCGGCGGCGCTGGCGGTATCTGGCCTCGCGCTCACCGCCGTCACCCTGGCGGCATTGTCGCTGCTGACGCGGCGGGTGGAGCAGCGCCTGTGAGGTGGTGGCTCCGTATCCTGGTGCTGCTGCTGCTGGGCTTCATCGCCATGCCGGCGATCGTCGCCTGCATTGTCGCCTTCGACGCGCGCTCCATCCTGAACTTCCCGCCACAGGCATGGTCCACCCGCTGGTTCGAGCGGGCGCTGAGCTATCCGGATTTCCGCGACGGGGCCTGGAACAGCCTCCTCGTCATGCTCTCCGCTTCCGTCATCGCCACGCTGCTCGGAGCAGGGGCGGCGCTGACGCTGGAGAAGCTGGAGTTCCGCGGCAAGCGCACGCTGGAGGCGCTGGTGATGGCGCCGCTGGTGGTGCCGCATTTCGTGGTCGGGCTCGGCTTCCTGACCCTTTTCGCGCAATCCGGCCTGCCGCGCGGCCTGCCGCTGCTGGTGCTGTGCCACGTGGTGCTGGTGCTGCCCTTCGTGGTGCGCTCGGTCTGGATCTCGCTGAAGTCGCTGGATGGGCGGCTGGAGGACGCGGCCCTGTCGCTCGGCGCACCGCCGGGGCGGGTGCTGCGACAGGTGACGTTGCCCCTGCTGCTGCCGGGGCTGGCGGGGGGCTGGCTCTTCGCTGCCATCCTGTCCTTCACCGAGTTCTCGGCCAGCCTCTTCGTCTCGACGCAGCGCACGCAGACATTGCCTGTGGCCATGTACAACTACGTGCGTGAATATGCCGACCCTTCCATCGCGGCGCTTTCCGCCATCTGGATCGTGACGACCATGCTGCTCATCCTCGCCGCCGACCGATGGCTCGGCCTATCGCGCGTCCTGGGGACGGAGGTGCCGGGTGGCCGTTGAGGCGCTGCGCCTGGATGGCGTGACGCGCCGCTTCGGCGCGGTGACGGCGCTGCACGGCGCGTCGCTGGTGGTGGCGCCCGGAGAGTTCGTCACGCTGCTCGGCCCCTCGGGCTGCGGCAAGACGACGCTGCTGAACCTCGTTGCTGGCTTTCAGACTCCGGATGAGGGCGAGATCTTCCTGGGCGGCGAGAGCGTGACGCGTGTGCCGGTGTGGAAGCGCGACATCGGCATGGTGTTCCAGTCCTATGCGCTGTTCCCGCACATGAGCGTGGCGGAGAACGTGGCCTATGGTCTGCGCGCCCGTGGCATCGGCAAGGCCGAAGCGATGGACCGCGTGGCCGAGGCGCTGCGCATGGTCCGCCTTTCCGGGCTGGAGGACCGGCGCCCGCGCCAGCTTTCGGGCGGGCAGCAGCAGCGCGCGGCGCTGGCACGCGCCCTGGTGATCCGCCCGCGCATCCTCCTACTGGACGAGCCCTTCTCGGCCCTCGACCGCGCGCTGCGCGGCGGCCTGCAGGTGGAGGTGCGCGAGATCCAGCGGGCGGCGGGCGTCGCGACGCTCTTCGTCACCCATGACCAGCACGAGGCGCTGGCGATGAGCGACCGCATCGCCGTGATGTGCGGTGGCCGCATCCATCAGGCCGGCACGCCGGAGGAGGTCTACGCCCATCCGGCCGACCGCTTCGTGGCCGGTTTCGTGGGCGATGCCACGGTCCTGCGCGGCCGTCTGCGCGGGCTGATGGGCACGACGGCGGGGATCGAGGTGGGGCAGGCGGTACTGGAGGCCGATGCCACGCCGCTGCGCGGCCTGTCGCAGGGCGCGCCGGTAGACGCCTTCCTGCGACCCGAGACCCTTTCCCCCGGCGGCCCCGCGCTGCTGTCCGGCGAGGTGCGCTCCGTCGTGTTCCAGGGCGGGCACGTGGACGTGCACCTGGACTGCGCCGAAGCTGCCGGGGGGCGTGCCATGGCACGCCTTGCGCCCATGCTCGCCTCGGGCCTTGCCGCGGGGCGGGTGCTCGAACTGGCGGGGCCATCCTGCTGCGCCGCCTTTCCCGCCGAGGAACCTGCATGACCTATTCGCTGATCGGCCGCTGCGCCCGTACGGGCGCCTTTGGGGCGGTCGTCACCTCTTCCTCCGTCGCCACGGCGGCGCGTTGCATCCGCACCGGGCCGATGGGGGCGGTGGCGACGCAGAATTTCTCCGACCCCGCCCTGGCGCCGCTGGGGCTTACCCTGCTGCGCCAGGGACTTGGCGCGCAGGCGGTGCTGCGCCTCCTGCTCGAAAGCACCACGGCGCCGGAACACCGGCAGGTGGCGGTGGTGGACCGGCATGGGCGCTGCGCCTTCCATATGGGCGAGAGCGGGATGCCCGAGACAGGCCAGGCGAGCGGGACGGACTGCGTCGCCATGGGCAACCTCCTCGCCGAGGAGGGGGTGCCGGCGGCCATGGTGGCGGCCTTCACCGCCTCGCCCGACGAACCCCTGGCCGAGCGTCTCGTCCGCGCCCTGGAGGCGGGGCTGGAGGCCGGCGGCGAGTTCGACGATGAGCATGGAGCCGGCCTGCTGGTCAGCGAGGTACATGACTGGCCGGTGGTGGATCTGCGCGTGGACTGGGACGACGCGCCGGTGGCTGCGCTGCGGAGCCTTTGGGAGCGCTACCGGACGCAACAGGCAGCCTATATCTCGCGCTTCCTCGATCCGCGTGAGGCGCCTGCGTTCTGAGGGGCGTTCCTCGGGGAGGCTCGAGCGCCTTTGCGCGAGGTTGCCTAGCGATTGAAGCTATCGCTATCGGAATGGCCTGACAGATCGTGGCAGGCGCTGAATGGGGGTGGCGCCTGAGGAAAGGGAGCGTGCGACCCGCACCACGCTCAATGGCGAGTCAGAAGTCGATCAGTGCGCCGAGGCTCCCGTCGAAGACACCTGACGTAGGGGACGTCCCCAGTGACGATTCAGGAAACGTCGGCATGGCTGCTCGACGATGTAGAAGCTCAGCAACCCGCAGGCGATAGCGCAGCTCAGGAGAAGCAGCCGTGCCACGACAGTACTCGGAAGGTCTTCCTTCAGCACGTAAAAGGCTTGTTGCCACACATACAGCGAGAATGACCACAGCCCGAAGTGGACAAGGATGGGGTGCTCCAGCAGCTTGATCAGCCGCGGATTGGCGCGATCAACTGTGCCAATGGCAAGCGCCATGCACGCCGTACCGAAGCTGTACTTGACCCAGTCGGGAACCACGTTGGCGTTGAGCGCCACGCCCAGCACTGCAAGAAAGAGCGGTGCATAGCCCTGCCAGCCGGACAGTACATAGTTCTTCTCGCGAACATGGAGATAGACGGCGCCGGCCATCAGGATGGAGGCGATGCGTACATCCGTGCGCCAGTAGACCTGAAAGTAGCTCAACCCCCCCAGGAGCGTCTGTACCGTTCCGTTCAGGATGGCTGCGAGGGCGAGCGCGCCCAGCAGGAGGGGGACATTCAGCACCCAGCGTCGCGCAGCCAAGGCCAGCAATGCCAACAGGACGTAGCTGTGCTCCTCGACCGAGAGAGACCAGACATGGTCGAAGACAGTCGCGATATTGGTCATCAGATTGACGTAGTTGACGGTGAAGCTGAGCGTGGCAGCGATGTCCGAAGCTTCAACGCGCCAAGCCGCGATCCCCAAAGGATTTGCGCTGATGACCGCCACAAACGCAGCCAAGGCAGGCCAAACCCGCGCGATGCGCCGACGGAAGAAGGGACCGAGCGCCTGCTTCTGAATGAACAGCATCTCAGCCATGAGCCGGCCGCTCAGAACAAAAAACAGCTCTACGCCAACGCGCCCCATATTGATCCAGGGCAGCGGCGTGAAGTGTCCGAAGAGGACGACCAGGATGGAGATGCCACGCCAGCCATCAAGGCACGGCATGCGCAACGTCTCATTCCAGCGGCGAATTGTCGTCTGATCTGCCACTTGCCTCTCCCGCCCCCGTGCGCCTCCAAATTATGATGTTCTTCTTAATTATCACGTTAGCGGCCTATTCTGTCACAGCCAAGGGGGTAGTTGACAGAGTGAGAAGCCTGTCCGCGGTCGGTGCTGCAATTCTGCTTGCCGGGGCGCCCCCGGCGTGAACATCCGCACGAACCTCCGGCCGACAGCGATTACCAACAGCGCGGAGAAGCCTGCAGCAGATGGCGCGAGACCCGATGCCTGACCTAGCCGTTATCGATGATTTGGTAATCATGCGGTGGCATGGGCCGACATGGTCATCGCGGTTCGGAGCCTATCGCGACCAATTCGCAAAATTTCTACAGAAGGCTTGACCGAGTTCGCGCTTGCTGACCCCAGGCGTCCTGCCCCGCGGGGCGGACCCACGACATCCGGTCGTTCCAAGAGCGCCGCGGTTAATGCCCCGATCCAGACGTGCGCTGACAACGCGCAGTTCTATTTTCTTGAACGTGCGCCGAATTTTGGCGAGCCTGATGGAGCCATCACCGCTGAGAGGGGGCCAGACCAGCCTCTTAGGGACGGCACGGGCGCGCTTGATCCCATCAGCAGCTGCCTCAGGGCCCTTCCGAATGCCGAGCTGCGGGGAGACCTGGCCTTTGCGAAAGGGCCGTCAAACGATCAGCCGCTTCTCAAGCCCGTCGCGGTGACGATTCTTCGCGCCGTCTCTCTTTCGCGCCGGACCAGCTCAGCGAAGGACGCCGCGTCCGACTCCACAGGTTCGGAGCCGCTCGCCTCGAGGCGACGCCGCACCTCCGGATCCGTCAGCGCAGTCCGCACCGATTGGCCTAGCCGGTCAATGGCCGATGCTGGCGTACCGGCGGGAGCGAAGACGCCGATCCAGGATGTCATGTCGTAGCCCGGAACGGTTTCCGCGATCGCGGGGATGTCAGACAGCGATGCCTGACGCCGCCCTCCCGTGCTGCCCACCAGCCGCCCGCCGCGCTCAACGGCTGGGCGAAGGCTGGAATAGGAGATGAGGCCCGCATCAATCCGCCCGGCCGCCAACTCCCTCGCCACGTCGGCGCCGCCGCGGAAGGGGACGTGCTCCAGCTTGATTCCAGCCAGCAACTGCAACTGCTCGCCCATGAGGTGGCCCGTCTGCGCGATCCCAGGCGTGCCATAGGTGACCTCCCCCGGGCGCCGCTTCGCCTCCGCAAGGAAGCCGGCCATATCCTGCGCCGGGAAGCCCGGGCGAAGGCCGAGGATGTAGGGCATCGCCGACACCTGCACGACGGGCACGAAGGCCGTCGCATAGTCGATTGGCAAGTCGCGTCGCACTTCCGGCAGCGTCGCGAAGGTCGGACCGTCAAAGAGCAACGTGTGGCCGTCAGCGGGCGATTGCGCGACCGTCTGCGCCGCGATCGCGCCAGAGGCGCCGGTGCGGTTCTCGATGATAAGCGGTTGGCCGAGGTGCTCCGTGATGCTCGATTGCAGAAGGCGCGCAACAGTGTCCGCCACGCCGCCTGCGCTGTAGGGCACCACCAGGCGCACCGGCCGCGATGGCCATGCACCCTGCGCCCGGCCCTGGCCAGCGGCGCCGGCCGCGAGGGCCGACACGAGGATCGTGCGACGGCTGATTATTGTCATGGCGCGTTTCCCGGTATTGTCCGTTGGTTGAATGCAGCGTGGCGGAACAGTGAATTCCACCTCGCGCGAAGTCCTCCGCTACTGTCCCGATGGCGGCGTTCTGGCGGAGCGTCAGCTCGATGTCGTCCAGGCCGGTTCGCAGGTGGAGCATCACCGGCGGCGCGGCCATGACCTCCGCCTCGCTACTCAGCGGCTGCCGAGGGGGGGGGGGCGCTGAATCGCTGGCGCAGCGCTTCCCACTCCTTGCGGCCGAGGCGATCGAACAGTTCCGGCGTGGTGAACTCCCGCACCGTCAGCGGATGCCGGTGGGTCTCCTTCAGCTCCGCCAGCATCTGGTCACAGATCGCAACCACGGAACGAAGCAGCACGCCCGGGACGATCGCGACCTTGTAGCCGACGGCCTCGGCCCATTTCAGATCCAGGTTGGGGGTCTTCCCTCCGCGGTGGAAGTTCAGCAGGCAAGGCCCGCGCACCAGCCTTGGGATGGCGCCGGCCTCTTCCTGCGACTGGGGTGCCTCCACGAAGGCGATGTCGGCGCCCGCTTCCAGCGCTGCGTTGGCGCGGTGAATCGCCTCGTCCATACCCGCAACGGCGCGCGCGTCGGTACGGGCGATGATCAGGAAGTCGGGCGAGCGCCGCGCTGCGGTAGCCGCGCGGATCTTAGACAGGAACTCCTCACGCGGCACGATCTCCTTGCCGTCCAGGTGGCCGCAGCGCTTGGGAAACACCTGGTCCTCGATGTGGAGGGCTGCGATGCCGCGCCGCTCGTACTCGCGGACGGTGCGGTACGCGTGCATCTCGGTCCCGAAGCCGGTGTCAGCGTCAGCGATCACGGGGATGTCCACCGTCGCCGCGATCCGCCCGGCATTCTCCGCCATCTCGGTCATGGTCACCAGGCCGAGATCGGGGAAGCCAGCGGCTGCGGCCGTACCGGCGCCGGTCATGTAGACGGCGGGGAATCCGGCTTGGTTGATGAGGCGGGCGGTGATGCAGTCATACGCACCGGGCGCCACGATCATCCCTTCCTCGCGCAGCTTGGTGCGCAGATGGCTGGCTTGGTTCATCTTGTTTCCTTCCCAATTCGACCATGCACCGCATCACGGCAGCAAATGCGGATGGCCCTGATCGCCTTGCAGCGAGCATCTGGCGCTTGCTGCGGTCAGTCAAGGAATGTTAGACGAAATTGTCAAACAATCCTGCCCAGGCATGCCGCACGCCAAAGCCGCACCAGCGAAACATCACGCTCCGCGTCCTGCTGTTGCGTCGCCCACCGCGACGGAGCGGCGGAGCGGTGGGACCGTGAACTACATCGTCAATGATGTGCAGGAGGCGATCCGGTCGGGCCGCCTTGCCCTCGGCCAAAGGTTGATCGAGGCGGACTTGGCCCGCGAACTCGGCGTCAGCCGCGGCTCCCTTCGCGAGGCACTGAACCGGCTCTCGACGGCTGGACTCGTGGAGATCGTGCCGAACCGTGGTGCCGTGGTCCGGCGCCTCAGCCGCAAGGAGGTCGCAGACCGGTACCAGATCCGCGCCCGGCTCGAGGGTCTGGCCGCAGCGCTCGCGGCAGAACGTCTGCACGAGGCGGACCACCGGGACCGCCTGCTGTCCGCGGCACCCCCGGCTTCATCTGGGGCGCCGTCCGTTGAGGAGTACCGGCGGGACAATTACCGCCTGCACGAGACCATCGCTGATCTGTCGGGCAACCCGCAACTCGCCGCCCTCATCCGCCAGCTCTGGTTGCCGGCGCACATGGTGGAACTGCGCGGGTCGCTCGACACTGGCTTCCATCGTGAGTCGGCCGAGGATCACCGCCGCATCGTGGATGCGATCCTGGCGCAAGATCCCACCGCCGCAGATGCAGCCATGCGCACCCATCTGGAGGCGCGCTGTCAGGTCATCCTCTCGCTGCCTTCTCGGGTTTTTGGCGAGTGAGCGGCCGAGCCGGTCTCGTTCCTCCGCTTCGCCGCCGTTTCCGCTGGCAGAGCAGCTCCGCTCATCCACGTGTCGGGGTTCTTGAGGCCCAGCCTAGCGATAGACGAAGATCGGGTCGGTCATCGCGATGGCGGGGAAGGACTTTCCGTCCTCCCAGTGGTCCTGGCTGTGCCCCCATTCCGGCTTGGCGCCGCGCTTCGGCAGCAGGTGCAGGCCGCGGGTCAGATAGCCAGGGTTAAAGTCCTCAGGATCCGTCCAGGGCTGCAGCGGCATCTCTGCATCCTCGGGCCGCAGCGAGACCTCCACCTGCCGCGCGCCGGTTTGCCGCATGTGCTCCAGAAGCCGGCAGACGAAATCCGCCACGAGATCCACCCGCAGGGTCCAGGCCGCCCGAAAGTAGCCGAAGACCCAAGCGAGGTTCGGCACACCGGTCAACATCATGCCCCGGTAGGTCACGGTCTGCGCCAGGTCCAGCTTCCGCCCGTCCACCTCGAAGGGAATGTCGCCGAGGACGCTGAGGTGGAAGCCCGTCGCCGCCACGACGATGTCGGCTTCCAACTCCTGCCCCGAAGCGAGGCGGATGCCGCGCTCGGTGAAGCTCTCCACCGTGTCGGTGACGACCGAGGCCGTGCCCTCGCGGATGCAGCGGAACAGATCCCCATCAGGGATGTAGGCGATGCGCTGCTGCCATGGCCGATGGCGCGGCATGAAGTGGGGTTCGAGGGGATGGTCGGGGCCGAGATGCTCGCGCGCCTGTGACAGCAGCTCGGCCTTCACCGCTTCCGGCTCCGTGACGCAGCGCCGCGCGAATTTGGCCTGCTCGTGCTGGATCTTGCGGCGGACGATCTCGTGGATCCATTCCTGCGGAACGCGCAGCTCGCGCAGCTCTTCGGCGATGGGCAGGGCGATGCGGCCGCTGCGGTAGTAGATCGGCGAGCGCTGCAGCAGCGTGACATGCGCGCATTGCCCTGCGATTGCCGGGACCAGCGTCGCCGCCGTCGCGCCGGCACCGATGACGACGACACGCTGGTTGGCGAGGTCCAGATCCTCGGGCCAGTTCTGGGCATGAACGATGCGTCCACCAAAACGCTCCATGCCGGGCCATTCGGGCAGGTGGCCTTCAGCGTGGCGATAATAGCCCTGGCACATCCAAAGGAAGCCCGCCGCGATCCGGAATGGCTGGCCAGTGCCGGTCCGGCACCCTTCGAGCATCCAGCTGGCCGCCGCGCTGTCCCAGCGTGCGGCGGTGATGCGGTGCCGGTAGCGGATGAAGCGGCCGAGGTCGTTCTCCTCGATCACCTCTCCCATGTAGCCCAGGATTTCCTCCGCGGTCGCCAGCGGGGCCCCCGTCCAGGGCTTGAAGCTGTAGCCGTAGGTATAGAGGTCGCTGTCTGAACGGATGCCCGGATAGCGATGGACCCGCCAAGTGCCACCGAAGCTCTCCAGCGCCTCCAGTACGATGAAGCGCAGTCCCGGAAGACGTTGAGCCAAGTGCCACGCCGCGCCGATGCCGGACATGCCGGCGCCGACGATGACGACATCGGCCATCTCCACTTCCGACTCTGCAGCGTGAGCGCGGGCCTTCGTTTCGGCCATACCGGCACTTCCTCCCTGGCCGCGTCGTCAGGCGTGGCCGACGCAGGAACCCTATGCGCGGGCGTGGCGCGTGCAGCGTGAATTCGATGTTACGAGGGCATCTAGCGGCTTGCGGCATTGGCATTGGGCAGCCGGCTGCCCTCATCACGATGACCGAAGGTGCTTCACCGGCAAGCCGACCGCCTCGGCTACGAGGGTGCGGTGGCAACGAGCGGGATCTGCCTCCAGGCAGAGAAGGCAGACGGGCTCGCGCCGTGCCTGCTCTGCAAGGTCAGCCAAGGCCGCCTGAGCTTCCACTCCCTCTAGATGGGCGCGGAAGATGCGGCGCATCTCCTCGGGTCGTCCCTCCCGGGACGCCTGCCGGCCGGCGGGCGGTGTGCCCAGGGCACGGAGGTGACGGTATCCGATCCCCGCCTCGGCCAGCGCCGCCGAAAGGGCTGTCTTGGCGAAGCCCGGACGACGGCTATTGGCGAGAGCACGAACATCCACGACCATCCGCACGCCGCCGTCCCGCAGCGCAGCGACTAGTTGGTCTGGTGTCGCATCCTCATAGCCAATGGTGGCGATGCTGTCCGTCACGAAGGGGGCGCTCCCTGGGATCCGATCTGCCGGGACAACGCTTCCCCCTCTGCCTTGGGTTCCGCTGCGTAGTGCAAACCTCCTTCATAAGGGCGAGGTGAGCCGGCCCGCGCTCCCGAAATCCGGACCATCTCGGCCCATCGCGGAACTTCGGCGCGCAGCCGGGGCTCGAGGGCCTCGGGCGTCGAGGCTTTGAGCCGCGCCCCGATGCCGATCGGCAGCCTGCAGTGGCCAGATGGACTGTCACGCCGAGCCGAACCGGATGTGACGCGCGTTGCAATCCGCCGCCATGGCGATGCTTATCGTCTCAGCATTGGACCGGCGATCCGCGGAGTGATCTCTCGACTCTGCGCTTTTCAAACCTCCTCACCACGCCCGTGTGGAGGAGGGACTTTTGACATCCCTGGACCTGTCGGGTGTTGGCCAGTCATGATGCCCGGAATGCAAAGGAATAAGGGGGAGACATGACCAGCCTGCGCCGCAGCCTGCTTGCTGCCACTGCCGCATCACTCGCCGCGCCCGCACTTGCCCAGCCGTCCTGGCCGAACGGGCCCATCCGCCTCGTCGCACCTTTTCCCCCCGGCGGGTCCACGGACGCGTTGGCGCGCATCTTCCAGCCCCATCTGCAACAGGCGCTCGGCGTGCCCATCGTGGTGGAGAACCGCACCGGGGCCTCGGGAGCCATCGGCACAGCTAGCGTGGCGCGCAGCGCACCGGACGGAAACACCTGGGTGTTAGTCTTCGATACGCATGCGGTGAACCCAGCGCTCATCCCCAATATGGGCTTCGATACCGAGCGCGACCTGACGCCCCTGCTGATGTTCGGCACCGCGCCGATGGCATTGACGAAGCACCGCGCCCGGCCCTGGGGCAACTTCGCGGAGGTCGTGGCCGCCGCCAAGGCGCGCCCTGATACCATCACCTTCGGCACCATCGGCAATGGCTCGCTCGCGCATCTGACCATGGCGCTCGTGTCCAAGGCGGCTGGCATCCAGCTCGTGCACGTGCCTTATCGCGGGGGTGGTCCGCTTGCCGTGGCTGCGGTCGCGGGTGAGGTGGACCTGCCGATCGCGACGCGACCCGCCATCGGGGCCCATGTGGACTCGGGCGCACTCGTGCCACTTGCACAGACAAGCGCAAGTCGTTCGCCCACCATGCGGGATGTGCCGACGCTCGCCGAGGCAGGCGTGAACGGCATCGATGCTCGCGCCTTCTGGGGATTTCTCGGCCCGGCCAACCTGCCGGTTCCCATCAAGCAACGGATGGAGGCCGAATTGCGGGCGGCACTTGCCAAGCCTGAGGTGGGCCAGCGTGTGCAGGCGCTTGGGATCGACCTGGACCCACAAGGCGAGCCGGTCTTTGCACGCTTGCTGGCCAACCAGATCGCCACCTGGGGGCGCGTGGTGCGGGAGAATAACATCCGCCCGGATTAATGCGGACAAGCCTACCGCTTGTGCGCCATTCCCTGCGTCGAGTGGAGATGAACCGGCCGGCAGGAAGGACCGCTCCTGCTTGATGATGGACGGGCACTCCTCGTCCTCGATCTTGCAGCGGGGTCCGTCCGCCCGCCTCATAATTTGGTGCGGCAAACCGCTATTCGGGACTGAGCAGTCGCGATGAAAGCATACCACTTTGTGCATGTGCTGTTACATGTCGTAACGAAGTATTTGTTCGAGTATCGCGACAAGTAATGTTTAAGGGATTCAAGCCTTTGCCGCTTCTTTCCCCCAACCCCGGCGGCTGAGGTGAGGCCGTGCGGGATTCCCCCTCCCGCACGGCCGCCTTCCAGTCCCCTAGAGTACCCCGACCGGCTTTCAGATCCGAATCGATCAGGCGTCATGGATCGTAGTGCTGCTTACTTTCCTTCGCATCAAAAAACTACCCACCCCCTCAAAAGCTCGGCGCATTCGGTTCGCCGCCGGATGGTCAAACCGCCATGATGGTGGCCGCCAGCAGGTCGGATCCGACGACCCGCTGGCACCGAGAGGCGAGCTTGCCGCGCAGGTGCACGCTCAGGGCGAGAGCGCTCCATTCTCTGCCGCAGTGACCATGGCGGCGGCATCCTCGGGCAAAAGGAGGCGCTCGCCGACGAGGCGTTCCGCGGCCTGCCGCACCGCAGCGACATAGGCGGCCGGCGTCTCATAGCGTTCCTCGAGGGAAGGCCGCAGGTCACCCGCCGCTTCGCGGGCGGACGCGCTTGCTGCAAAGGGAACGACGCTCCCCTGAAGCGGGCAAAGCATCCCCTCTCCATAGCCGCTCGCGCGCGGGTTCCAGGCCAGAAGCGAAGCCCGTGGTGCTTCGACCGCCGGCAGGCGGATGCCAGCGATTGCCATCCCATCGAGGTCAAGGCGCGGCACGTAGACAGGGAATCGTCCCAGTTCGCGCGGCGGTACCACGGAATGATCGGACTGCGCCGCAGGCACGTGTATCCCCGAGTAGGGGATGCTCCGCAAAGCAACTGGCAGCGCCTGCGCAGGATCCACCAGCGTGCCGGCCGCCAGGCTCGGGGCGCGGTTCGCAGGCGGTTCGCTCTCGCCGCGCACCCATGCCTCTAGGTGCCCGAGCAACGCCCGCATCGGCGCGCCAGCATGGACGGGGCTGACGGGCAACGCACAACTCGCAAGCGTACGGGTTGCGGCTCCAGGCTCGGCAAAGTGCGGCGCGCCGGTGACCATGTAGGTCCGCACGTCGCCTGGAAGGTCCAGATGCCTTCCTCCAAGGTCCGTGACAACAAGGGAGGCCCGGGCGCCCCACCACTCGTACTCCGTATCGGTGTGCATCACGCGAGGGCAGGTCGAGGAAAGGCGGCAGCGCCTCATCAAGCTGTCCCGCTCGCCGGTGAAGGGATTCAGGACTTCGCTGTACGTGAAGGGAAACGCATCGGCGGGCCAAGCCGGGTCCTGGAGGTGCCGTGGTGCCTTGTCGGGACGCGCAAAACGCGTGTTCATGAACAGGCGGCGGCCACCCGCGACGTGGGGCATCAGCCCGTCAAAGACTGCGCGTCCCTGCGTGTCCTCGTTGAAGCCAAGATAAAGAAAATCCCGCAGGAAGCGCCCGGACTGGGAAACACCGAAGCCAATGCTGCGCCAGACCTGGCCTGCCAGCGGGTTCGTCCCACCCGTTTCGTGCCGGAGGAAGCTGGCCACATCACGTATTGCTGCGAATCCGAGGCCAAGGACCTGCGGATCACGCGCGGTATAGGTGAGTTCGTAGATGGCGCCCGCGTCGAAGCCTGCGGGGCGCATCACTTCGACACGGTCCTGCGCGGTGAAGCGGAAGGAAAGATCCGGGGGAGTCTCGCGCGGGCCATCCCACCGATGGCGCACGGTAAGCCGTGCGTCGGACGGGTTCGCAGCCGGGTAATGCAGGGCGGCTACCGTGCTGGGGCGGTTGGCATCAACCTGCAGCTCCTCCCGCATAGACCCTGAGACGCCCTGCAGAACAGGCAGCGTAATCCCCAGCTGGCCCGGCGCAGGCCTGAAATCACCTTGCCAGCCGACCCAGACCAAGGTGTAGCCCTGGCGGAACAGGAAGCCATTGCCGGCTTCGCGTTCGCTGGCCGCGGTCGGGCTTCCGTTGAAGAGCGGAAGCGCAAGCTTGCGGCCGCGATTTGGAACTTCAAGGAGCATCGTGCCGTTGCCACGCGCTGGATCCGCAGGGCGGAGGATCGTGACGTCGGCAACGGCCTCAACCTGTCCTTGCGCATTGCGGGGTGCGAGCGCGAGGTCGGCGATGACGCCATTGCGCGGGTTGGCCGGATCGAGCGCTATGGTGGCGCGAGCCGTGATACGTTCGTACCGGCCGGCCGCGCCGAACTCACGGCCGTCCAGGATGATCTCTGCGGGCCCGGCCGGCTCGAATCTGAGCACCTGGGATTGTGCAGGGGACAGAAGCGGCATCAGCAAACCAGCCGCAAAGAGGTATCTCACAATCGGCGTCACGGCATTGCTCCATGGATGATGGGAAGCCACTCCGGTCAATTGAGGCTTATTCTGGCCCCGTGAACAACCGGGTTAGGCACCGCGCTTGGTCAGCAAGCCTGAACGAAAGGATGCCGCCATGACGTTGGGACGCCCAGCGAGGATCGGGAGGCGACCACCGACTTGCCGCCCGGTCGGCGCACAGGCTCCCGATCCCCAGTTCGTCGAGCCTCATGCGCAAGTCTGCTGCAGCTCAACCGCCGGCTCGCTGCGGAAGTTTTGCTTGTGCTGAAGGGTGAGCTATGAGGTGAGTTGGCAACATGGGCCGGATTGAGGATGCATATCCGGTCTACACCATCGGCCATTCCACTCGTTCGATCGATGAGTTCGTCGAGCTGTTGAGTGCCGGCAACGTGCAGCATCTGGTGGACGTGCGAAGCATCCCCCGATCGCGCACCAATCCGCAGTACAACCTCGACACTCTGCCGGCCACGCTTGCTGAGCGGCAGATCCGCCACACCATCATTCCAGAACTTGGGGGCCGCCGCAGCCGGCTGCGGGAGGTGCCGCCGGACGTGAACGGCTTCTGGGAGAACCAGAGCTTTCACAACTATGCCGATTACGCCATGTCCGAGGCATTCCTCCGAGGCTTGAATCTTCTGATGGACCTCAGTGTCGAAGCTCCTTGTGCGATCATGTGCTCGGAGGCAGTCTGGTGGCGCTGCCATCGCCGCATCATCGCAGACTACCTTTTGGCCAATGGCCGGACGGTTCTGCACCTGATGGACAATGGCCGGATCGAACCAGCGAAGATGACGCCGGCCGCGGTCATCCATGAGGGCGTCCTGACCTATCCATCGGTTGTTTGAGAGGGCTCGGAGTCGAGTCGCTTCCTCCTCTGGTGTCCAAGGCAGGCTGCCAGTTTGGGGCAGGAGCCTGGAGGATACTGGACCGGAGAGGGCAGGGGAGCCGCGAGGCCAAGGTGCCCCCCTGGGCTGTGCGCGGCAGCCTCCTCGGCGATTAAAGGAACCAGCTTGGTCCAATGCCTGCATAGCGATGGCGGTATCTGGGACTTGCCTGTGGGAGAGCAAATACATCCCAAAGCGCCACAGGCTCACGCTTCGATGTCGACATCCTTGGTTTCCGTTCCGAGCAGGAGCGCGATGAGCGTCAGCGCTGCCATCACCGAAAGATAGACTCCTACCCAGAACGGGCTGCCATCGCCGGCACGCCACAGTGCCACGGCGATAAACGGCGCCACCGCCGCTCCGAGGATCGACGACACGTTGTAGGAGATCCCGGAGCCCGTGTAGCGCACATTAGCCGGGAACAACTCTGGAAGCAGCGCGCCCATCGGGCCGAAGGTCAAGCCCATCAGGGTGAAGCCGAGGACCAACCAAGCCATCACGCCAGCGAACCCAGCCGACAGTATCGGCACCCAGAGCAGCCCGAAGAGCGCGATGGCCAAGGTGGTCCAGATCAGGGTTCTGCGACGGCCCCATCGGTCGGCCCATGGCCCGAGACGAGCGTGAAGACACCGAAGAAGACGACGCCGACGATCATCATCAGCACGAAGGTGGTGTAGTCGTAGCCGAGGCCGGGGACCGCGCCCTCCGCCGGCGCGCGGCCGTAGCTGAGCGAGAAGGTGGTCATCAAGTAAAAGAGCACGTAGGTGGCGAGCATATAGAAGGTGCCGAGCACCATCTCCTTGCCATGGGTCCGGAAAACCTCGGCAAGGGGCAGCTTCGTGACGCACCCGCGCTTCACTGTCTTCGCGAAGGCCGAGCTTTCCACAAGATTGAGCCGCACCCAGAGCCCCACCACAACCATGATGGCTGAGAACAGGAACGGGATGCGCCAGCCCCATTCAAGGAACGCCGCGGACGGCCGGGACGGGTCCGCGGAAGGAAGCAACGCCGCGATCACGAGGAACAGGCCATTGGCAATAATGAAGCCAAGCGGCGCGCCAAGCTGCGGGAAGGTGCCGAAAACGGCACGCTTTCCGGCTGGGGCGTTCTCCGTCGCGACGAGTGCGGCGCCGCTCCACTCGCCGCCAAGCGCAAAACCCTGAGCCAGGCGAAGCATCACAAGCATTGCCGGGGCCACCCACCCCACCGTCTCATAGGTCGGCAGCAGGCCGATGAGGAAGGTCGCGATGCCCATGGTCAGCAATGCACCCACGAGGGTCGCCTTGCGACCGCGCCTGTCGCCCAGATGACCAAAGAAGACCGCACCCAGTGGCCGCGCAATCATGGCGGCGCCGAAGACAGCGAAGGAGGACAGGAGCGCAGTCGTCTCATTTCCGGTTGGGAAGAAAAGGTGGGGGAACACCAGCACTGCCGCCGTCGCATAGACATAGAAGTCGTAGAATTCGACCGTTGTGCCGACGAGACTGGCGAAGATCACGCGGGAGCGCGGATTGGCTGGCGCCCCTACGGCATGGTGATCAGTGGCTGTCTCTTGCATGGGGCTGTTTCCCTGCCTTTGGTCGGGGCGTGCGGAAAGGGCCAGTTCGGAGCCGCCCTGGCCGTCGTGGATGCCCATGCTCAACGCGGCCGCGCGATTGCGGGATCGCAAAGTCGCTCGAAACTTAGGTCTGGAGGAAAACTTCGACTCCCTTCGGACAGCGGGGCAAAACTCCCTGTCCTGACCAAGGGGCGCTCGGCTCCTTCGCTCACCCAATCGGCTTCAATCGGCGCTCGATGGCGGCGCGCTGCGGCTCCAGGAAAGGCGGGAGGACCAGGCGGTCGCCCAAGGTCTCAAGCGACTCGTCGGCGGTGAAGCCGGGGCCTTCGGTCGCGATCTCATAGAGGATTCCGTTCGGTTCGCGCGTGTAGAGGCTGCGGAACCAGAAACGGTCCACCGGCCCGCTCGAGCGGATGCCCAGGCGCTGCAGCCTTTCGACCCAGGCTGCGTACTCCTCATCCCGCACGCGGAAGGCGACGTGGTGAACGCCGCCCGCACCTTGCTGCGCGGGCGGCAGGTCCGGTTCGACCCGAACGTGAAGCTCTGCCCCTGGGCCTCCCTCGCCCATCTCATAGACCTGGACGGTCACGGCCAGTGTATCCGGCGCCGCGTGGCTGCGGACCGGGCGCATGGCCATCACTTCCCTGAGGAAGCGGTCGGATGGGCCAAGCTCCGGGACGCTGATGGTGATGGGCCCGAGACCGCGGATCTGGTGGGCTTCCGGCACCGGACTGCGGCTCCAGGGGTGGGCAGGGCCGGCGCCGCCATCATCCAGCAGGGACAGGCGCTGCCCTTCCGGATCCTCGAAGTCGAGCTGCCGCCGCCCATCCACCTCGCGCACGGGACCTCGCCGCACGCCTGCCTCTTCGAGGCGTTCGGCCCAGTATTCCAGCGCGTCTTCACCAGCCACCCGGAGTGCGGTGCGCACGATGGAGTTGGTGCCGCGTTGCTCGCGCTCTACGGGCCAATCGAAGAAGGTAAGATCGGTGCCGGGACTGCCGATGCCATCCGCGTAGAATAGGTGGTAGGCGCTGGTGTCGTCCTGGTTGACGGTCTTCTTGACGAGCCGCATCCCGAGCACGCGCGTATAGAAGTCGTGATTGCCGCCCGCATCCGCCGAGACGGCGGTCAGGTGATGGATGCCATGCAATTGCATCGCGCCTTCTCCTTCGCTTTGCCCCCAGGCGCTGCCGCCAGGACCAATCCAATTCGGCTTTGCCATGAGCAGCGCATGATCGCGTTTGCTAGTGAGCCGGGTCGAGAAACGGCGTGCCGGGATCGCTGACATAGAAGATCACCACCCGGGTCGGTTCTGATCCCCGGTTATAACCCGTCATCCGCACATTCGGCGGTTCGACCATCGCTTCGCCCGCCCTGGCAATGACTGTCTCTCGCCCCTCCATCTCGAGGGTGAAGGCGCCCTCCAGGATGTAGACCGTGACCGGGAACCGGTGCGTGTGGAACGGTGTCGCCTGCCCAGGCTGGATGGTCGCGACGAATACGCGTACCTCCTGCCCTTCGCCGCGCGGCATGCCCTGCACGACCTCGCGCAACAGCATGTCCGGCCGTGCGGGGGGCTGCTGCTGCGCCGATGCGACACCCGATAGGCCGATTACGGACGCCACAAGCGCGGCGGCAAAGCCTGACGTAGGGCGCATGGTTCGCTCCTCTCGCTTGAGATCC
This sequence comes from Sabulicella rubraurantiaca, assembly GCF_017355885.1. Classification (GTDB taxonomy): domain Bacteria; phylum Pseudomonadota; class Alphaproteobacteria; order Acetobacterales; family Acetobacteraceae; genus Roseococcus; species Roseococcus rubraurantiacus. The sequence continues at coordinate 259,435 of NZ_JAFEUU010000004.1, read as the reverse complement.
GAGGAGGGTACGGCCAACAAGCAGGAGTTTGGCAAGCAAACTCCTCGGGCTCGGTTCCTGTCGTCAGCGCATTGGGCCCAGACGGTCCGCCCAGGTGGTGCCTACGCTGCCGGCCGTCTCCGGCCAGGGCTACGGCAAAGCCACGGACATTCCTCATCAAGCAGCGAAATCTACTTGCCGCCCCAACGGACAAGCCGCTTCTCGGCTACGAGGAACAGCAGGTTGAAAGCGTAACCGAGTGCCCCGGTGAGGAAGATCACCCCGTACATCAGGCCGCTCTCGAACAGCGCCTGCGCAACGATCACGCGTTGGCCCAGCCCGTCGGTGCTGCCGATGAACATCTCCGCCACCACGACGATGACGAGCGCAAGTGACACGCCTTGCCGCATCCCGACCAGGATCTGCGGCATCGCCTCCCAGAGCAGCACGTCCCAGACGATGCGTGCCTCTCCCGCGCCCATGACGCGCGCCGCGAGCACCCGCGTGCGGCGCGCATTGATCACCCCGTAGGCCGCGTTGAACAGGATGACGAGCGTCGCCCCGAAAGCGGCGACGGCCACCTTTGTGCCCTCGCCAACACCAAACAGGATGAGGAAGAGGGGAAACAGAGCGGAGGCGGGGGTCGAGCGGAAGAAATCCACCACGAACTCCACCGCGCGGTAGACCCGCTCCCGCGCGCCCAAGGCCAAGCCAAGCGGCACGCCAATGGCGGTCGCGATGGCGAAGGCCTGCACGGTCCGCCAGACAGTGCGCAACAAGTCGTTCCACAGCGGCCCACGCGCGAACTCGGCCACGGTGTCGCGCCAAGTATCAACCGGGGAAGGAAGCAGCACGGGGTCGGCAACGCGCAGCCAAGTGGCAAGCCACCAGACTGCGACAAACCCAGCCGCCCCGAGCACGGGATGGAGAAACGCCCTCATACCCGGCCCGCCACCGCTGCCTCGAACACATCGAGGCAGCGCCGCTTCAGCGCGACGAAAGACGGCTCCGACAAGGTGTGAGAGGTACGCGGCCAGGGCAAATCCACCGCTACGTCATCGGCGACCGCGGTGGGCCGGCGTGTCAGCATCAGCAGCCGGTCAGAAAGGGCAATGCTTTCCTCGAGATCGTGCGAGACGAGGATCGTCGTCACCCGAAGCCGCTTCAGCACATCCTGGAGCAGGGCGCGGAGGTCGAGCGTCGTCTCGTAGTCGAGCGCCGAGAAGGGCTCGTCCAGAAACAGCACCTCCGGCTCCACCGCCAGCGCGCGCATGACCGAGACGAGCTGCTGCTGTCCCCCTGAAAGCTCATAAGGGTAGCGTCGGAGGTCGAAGCGAACCTGGAAATCAGTGGCCAGTTGCTGAAGACGCCGATCGATCTCCCGTCTCGGCAGGCCCAGGCGCCGCAGCGGGTAGCGGATGTTCTCCTCGGCACGCAACCACGGGAACAGAGCTTCGCGGTAGTTCTGGAAGACGTAGCCGATGCGGGTCTGCCGCACGGTGCGCCCGCCGTAGAGGATGCTGCCGCCATCGATCGGCATGAGGCCCGCGGCCATGTTGATGAAGGTGGATTTGCCGCAGCCATTGGGACCAAAGATCGCCAGGATATCGCCGCGCCGCACGTCCAGGTCGAAGCCGGAATAGACGGGCAGGCCGCCGAAGGACTTGCGCAGACCGCGAACGGTGATCGCGCTCTCGCCGGTTGCCGCCTCGCTCCTGACCCCGTCGTCCATCACCGGCTCCGATTGCGCAACTTGAGCCAGATTAAAGCTGCCTCGCCCGCAGTGACAAGCGCAGCACAGAGTCGAGGCGGGCACATTCGCTTGCTCTCGGCCGGCGCAGCGTGCTGAACTCTTGTTGAGTGGGATTGAAGAGAGGGGAACACCGTACGATGCGCCGCCGCTGCCTCATGGTCGCCACCGCCACGCTCCCTTTGGCCATTCCGCGCCTCTCCAGGGCCCAGGCGGCCGAGCGCGTGCGCGTCGCCATCTTCAATGTAACGACCACCCTGCCATTCCACATAGCGCAGGAGCGTGGCCTCTTTGCCCGGCATGGCATCGAAGCGCAGCCTATCATGCTCCAGGCGCCGCCCCTCATCGTCCAGGCCATGATCGCCGGGGAGGCCGATGCCACCTCGAACCTCGTCACCATTGAAGGCGCCAACATCAACGCCCGCCGCGCGGGCACCGCGCTGTTCTTCTCGCTGAACGGCCAGAACGCCGCGCACCGGATGGAGCAGTTCCTGGTGCGGCCCAACTCTTCCGCGCAAACGCTGCGCGACCTGCGGGGCGCGCGTATCCTCACCCCACCCGGGCCGGCCAATGTCAACGCCGCACGCTTCGTGCTGCGTTCCGTCGGGCTGACGGAAGGGCGCGACTTCACCCTGACCGAGCAACCGATGGGCGTGCATGTCGGCGCGCTCCAGGCCGGAACCTTTGACGCCGCCTACACGATCGAACCGGTGGCGAGCATCGCGCTCAGGCAGGGCGCGGCGCGCCTGCTCGAGGCGGGCGTCATCTCCACCCACCTCCTTGGCCGATCCGACGCGCTGACCTGGGCTTCCGGCCCGGCCGTGACCGAGGTTTTCCTTCAGCGCCGGCCGGAGGCCGCGCAGCGCTACGTCGCCGCATGGCGCGACGCGCTGGACCTCATCCGGCGCGACCCTGCCTCGGTCCGGCCCCTCTTCGCGAGCCACATGAACACCCCGGCCGATCTCGCGGATGCCATCCCCATGCTGGACTTCCGCATGGCACAGGACCTCACGCCCACGGATATCCAGGACTTCCAGCGCTTCATCAACGTCGCGGTCGAGCAGGGCGTGGTGCGGGAGCGCGTGGATGTGAGCACCATGATCAGGAGCCTGTAGCCTGTCGCAGCCGCCAAAGCGCGTGTCGCATGAGGTCGCGCGGATCTCGCCTCCAGCACTTCAACGCGTCGTAGCCATCATGCATGAGGCAGATGTTGCAGGAGACGCAATCCACCATTCCGCGGCGCCCTGCCGCGATCTGGTTGGGCAGGTCGGGCTCGCGAACCAGCGGACGGGCCAGGGAAAGGAAATCGGCGGCACCGGAATCAAGGATTTCTGCCATCCGGTCCGTGCTGCGCACGCCGCCCACCAGGATCACCGGGATGCCGACCCGTGCCTTGATGGCATGGGCAAGGGGCAGATAGTAGGCTTGCTCGCCTTCCGGTTCCCAGAGGCGCGGCACGACCCAATCGCGCAGGGCTCGCCCGGCACTGACGCCGACATAGGGGCGGATATTCTCCTTGTAGCTCCGCATCAGGTTCAAGCTGGGCTCCACGCCGTCCAGCCCCCGCGCCACAAGAGTTTCGAGCCGCGCAAGCCCTTCCTCCAGCGTCAGCCCGCTCTCAGCGCTGTCCGCCACGCCATAGCGCGCGGTGATCGGCACCCCGGGTCCGACCGCTTTGCGAATGGCGTCGTACACCGCAAGAAGGAAGCGGCCGCGCCGCTCGCTATCGCCTCCCCAGCCATCCTTGCGCCGATTGCTCAAGGGCGAGGCGAATTGCGCCGCCAGGTAGCCATTGCCCCCGTGGATATGGATGCCGTCGAAGCCGGCTGCTACGGCCCGGCGCGCGGCCTCGCCGAAGGCGGCCACCACCTCTTCGATCTCTGCTTCGGTGATCTCACGCGGCGCGCCGGGATAGATCGCGCTCGCGACGCCGGAAGGGGCCAGAGGAGTCAGCCCTGGCATCATAGTCTGGCTGCCGGCATGGGAGAGTTCGGCGAAGATCCGGGCGCCGGCCGCATGTACTTCCGCGGTCAATTGCGACAGCCCCTCGATAAAGCGGTCGTGGTGCAACGCCATCTGCCGCGGCGAGCACTGCCCTTCGGGCCGCACGAAGATGTGGCCGGTGAGCAGCAGCCCTGCGCCGCCTCGGGCCAGATCGCCATAAAGGCGGATGAGACCCGCCGTCGCAGCCCCGTCCTCGGTCGCCATTGTCTCTGAGGTCGGAGCGCGGACCAGGCGGTTGCGCAGCGATAGCGAGCCAATCCGGCTTGGCGCCAAGTAGGGCGGGGTCACTTTGCGCGCCCCGTACGGGTCCGATGCCCGGTTGGAATCAGCGGATGCTGGCGCGGCGAGGCGATCTGCGGCATTGGCGACTCAATAAGGTTCGGCACCCATCAAGATATGGTTCGGCACCCATCAAGGAGAGGATATGCGGACGGCATTGGGCAAGGCTGGTACGCGCCGTCAGGGTGCAGAAAGGTCGCGGCCGGCAGGAAAGCCGCGCCCCGAAGGCGGGAAGTTGAGCGCTGCGAAAGAGGCGGCGCCGGCAGCGAAAGGGAGTGCCGCGCGGGGGCCTGAGGCGGCCGGCATCGCGCACGAGACCGGGGCCCTTATCCTGGCGATCGGCGCGAAGCTTCGGGCCCTGCGCCAGGCCAAGGAGATGACGCTGCACGACCTCGCCGGGCGCACCGGGCTGTCATCCTCCATGCTCAGCCTGCTGGAACGCGGGAAGGCCGCACCTTCCATCGGCACGCTGGTTGCCATCGGTTCGGCGCTCGGTGTGCGGACGGCTGAGGTCCTGGCGGGCCCTCCGAGCTCCGGGTCCACGCCCTCGGTTTCGCGGCGCGCAGACCAGACTGTCCATGCGACGCCGGATGGGGTGCAGCGACGCATCCTTTGCAGTGACCCCGGCAATGGCATCGAGATCTCGATGGTGGAGTTCGGCCCCGGCACGGCGAGCGCCCCCCGCCCCACTGCCCATGGCGGCTACGAGTTCGGCGTGGTGGTCGCCGGTGCGCTGGAGGTAACGGTGCGCGGCAAGGTATTCACCCTCAAGGAAGGCGACCTCGTCTCCTACGGCTCGACCGATCCACACCGCATCGTCAACCGAAAGAGGCTTCCGGCCCGCGCGCTCTGGGTCAACTTGCTGCAAAGCTGACATGGCGGCTTGCACAAGGGGAAGCCTGCGGTTTTAATCACACTCAAGGTCGCCCTCGGGGATTCTCCACCCGCATGAAGCCAGCCGCCTTCGATTATTTCGCGCCACGCAACCTCGATGAGGCCGTCGCACTCCTGGCTAAGCATGGCGAGGACGGGCGCGTCCTCGCCGGCGGCCAGAGCCTTGTTCCCACCATGGCTTTCCGCATGGCGCGCCCGGCGGTCCTCGTGGACATCAACCGCATCGAAGGGTTGGGACACCTCTCGGCGCAGGAAGGCCAGCTCCGCATCGGTGCGCTGGCACGCCACGCGCATTTCGAGTCGGCGGTGACGCCGGGCCCGCTCGGCGCGCTGCTCGCCCGCGTAGTGCGCCACATCGCACACCCACCAATCCGGATGCGCGGCACATTTTGCGGCAGCCTCGCCCACGCCGACCCTGCCTCCGAGTGGTGCGCCACGACCCTCGCGCTGGGCGGCACCCTGGTCCTGCGCTCGGCCGGTGCCGACACGCGGGAGGTCGCGGCCCGCGACTGGTTCCAGGGTGTCTTCACCACAGCGATCAGGCCGGGGGAGATGCTGGTGGAGGTCCGCCTGCCAGTGCTCGGCCCCGAGTGGAGCTGCGGCTTCGCGGAGTTCAGCCGGCGCGCCGGGGATTTCGCACTCGCGATGGCGGTCTGCGCGCTTCGCCTGGACCGTGGGCTGATCCGCGAAGCGTCCATCGCTCTCGGTGGGCTGGGTGGACGGCCGGTCCTTGCGCTGGAGGCAGCAGCGACGCTGCTCGGGCAGGTGCCCTCTGCCGAGGCCGCAAGCGCCGCAGCGGAGGCCGCCGCCGCGCATTGCGATCCGCATAGCGACGTGCACGCCCCTGCGGAGTACCGGCGCGACCTCGTGCGCGCCATGGCGCGGCGCGCCCTCGCCCAGGCGGGCGTCGCGTGAATTGGGTCGGGCGGCGGCTGCCGCGCACCGAGGATCCACCTCTGCTTCGGGGCGAAGGCCGCTACGTCCCGGATATCGCGCTGGGTGCTCGAGCCGTACGGTTCCTCCGCAGTCCGGTGGCGTCTGGCCGCATCGTCTCGCTGCGCGCGCCGGCGGGACTGCCGCCGGGCGCGCTCTTCGTGACAGCCGCCGACATGCCCGAGGCGCGCGGCATCCGGCCGGCGCTGCGCCGCTTCGAGTATCGTGCGGTGGAGCAGCCCATCCTTCCCCGCGAGCGCGTGCACTTCATGGGTCAGCCCATCGCCCTGATCGCCGCCGAGAGCGCCGAGCTGGCCGAGGATCTGCTCGAGCAGGTCGAGCTGGAGATCGAAGCGGAGGACCCGGTGGTGGGGCTTGAGGCGGCCCTCGCCCCCGGGGCGCCCGCGGTGCACGCCCTGGCGCCCAACAACGTCATAGTCGAAGGCGCGATCCGGCCCGATGGTTTCGCCGACGCCATGGCCGGCGCCGTCCATGTCGTCGAGTTCGCCTTCCGCTCGCGCCGGCAGAACGCGACGCCGCTGGAGGGGCGAGGCGGCGTGGCGGAGTATGATCGCGCCACCGGCCGGCTTCGCCTCGCGGCCTCCTGCCAGATGCCGCATATGCTGCGTTCGGGAATTTGCGAGGTGCTTGGCCTGCCAGAGGCCGACCTGCAGGTGGTGGCGCCCGATGTGGGCGGCGGCTTCGGGCAGAAAATGTCGCTCTTCCCGGAATACCCGGCGCTCGTGTGGCTCGCGCGCCGTTACCGCGGCCGCTTCGCCTGGATCGAGGACCGGTACGAGAACCTCATCGCCTCCGCCCATTCCCGCGACCAGAAGCACATCCTGCGCGCCGGCTTCAACGCCCAGGGGCAGATGGTCGCGCTGGAGGCAGACATCCTGGCCGATATCGGCGCCTTCTCCTGTTACCCGACCACCTGCGCCGTCGAGCCACTCATGGCGCTGGCCGAGTATCCCGGCCCCTACAAGATCCCGAGCTATTCGGTGCGGGCGCGCGGCGTGCTGACGCATTCCTGCCCGGCCGCGCCCTATCGCGGCGTGTCACGCCCGGTCATCACCTTCGGTATCGAGCGGCTGATGGACCGCGCCGCAGCCGCCATCGGCCTTGACCCGGTCGAGATCCGGCGCCGCAACCTGCACGACGTGTTCCCGGCAAAAAGCCCGACCGGCTTCACGCTAGACGAAGGCTCCTACATCGAGGCGTTGGACGAGGCCGCGCGGCACCTCGACATCCCCGCTTTTCGGGAAGCGCAGGCGGAGGCGCGCCGGGGCGGACGCCTTCTGGGCCTCGGCCTTGCCGTGTTCAACGAGCGCACGGGCTACGGCACCCCCGCCTTCGCCGCACGCTCCATGGAAATCGTGCCGGGGTACGAGGTCGTGGACATCGCCATGACACCGACGGGCGAAGTCGAGGCCCGCATCGGCGCCTCGCCGCACGGGCAGGGCCTCCGAACCACCCTGGCCCAGATCATCGCCGACCGGCTGGGGATCGACCCCTTGGCGGTCCGTATCATCCATGGCGACACCGACCGCACGCCTTATGGCTGGGGCACCTTCGCGTCCCGCTCCCTCGTGGTGGGCGGCGGTGCCTGCCAGATCGCGGCGGACCGGCTCGCCGCGAAGCTGCGGCGCGGGGCCGCGCGGCTGCTCCAGTGTGGGGAGGAGGAGGTGGTGTTACGGGACGGCCTCGCCGTCACCGGGGCCGGTGCCTCGATCCCGCTGCGCGAAGTCGCCCGCATCGTCCACCAGCGCAGCGAGTTGCTTGCCGACGAAGTGGGTTTCAACCTCGCCGAAAGCGGCAGCTACGACCCGCCCGGCACCTTCTCCAATGCCTGCCACGGCTGCATCGTCGAGGTGGAAAGGGAAACGGGGGCAGTGCGTATTCTCCGCTATCTCGTGGTCGAGGATGCAGGACGCATCATCAATCCCATGATTGCGGACGGGCAGGTGCGGGGTGGCGTGGCCCAAGGCATTGCCAACGCGCTTCTCGAAGAGATCCACTACGCGCCCGATGGCAACTGCCTGTCCGCCACGCTGGCGGACTATATCCCACCCACCTGCGCCGAAATTCCCGAGATCGAGATCCACCACCTCGAAACCATCAGCAGCGCCACGCTGACGGGCGCCAAGGGCCTTGGGGAGGGCGGGACGATCGGGGCGCCGGCGGCGCTTTGCAACGCCATCAGCGACGCGCTCGCCCCCTTCGGGGTGGACATCGCCGAGTTCCCGGCCACGCCGCCGCGCATCCTCGCGCTGATCCGCGGCCGTCGGGCCGTGTGGGAGGCCGCATGAACAAGCGAGAGGTCGTCTTCACCGTCAACGGCGAGACGCGCCGCGTCCTCGTCGAGCCACGTCGAACCCTGGCCGACACGCTTCGCGAGGAGTGCGGCCTGACCGGGACGCATCTCGGCTGCGAGCACGGCGTCTGCGGTGCCTGCACCGTGCTGGTGGATGGGCAGCCGACACGCTCCTGCCTGATGTTCGGGGTTCAGGCAGAAGGCGCCTCCATCCGCACGGTCGAAGGCCTCGCGGCACCCGATGGCACGCTGAATCCGCTTCAGCGCGCCTTCTGGGAGAATCACGGGCTGCAGTGCGGCTATTGCACGCCGGGCTTCCTCATGCTCGCGACGTGGCTGCTGGAGCGCCCGACGCCACTCGATGAGGAAGAGCTGCGACACGTCCTCTCCTCCAACCTTTGCCGCTGCACGGGCTATCAGAACATCCTGGCTGCCGTGCGCGCCGCTGCGCGGGAACTGGACCGATGGACGGAATCGGCGCCCGCCTGAAGCGCTTCGAGGACCCCGCGCTGCTGCGCGGGGAGGGGCGTTTCGCCGCCGACCTCGACCGCCCGGGCCAACTCCATATGCGTGTCGTGCGCTCCAGCATCGCCCATGGCCTGCTGCGTGGGGTGGACGCGTCCGCCGCACTCGCCCTGCCGGGCGTCGCCGCGGTGTGGACAGAGCGCGACGTCGCCGACATCCCGCGTATCGGCTTCCGCATGATGGGGCTTACCCACCTCGAACCTTATCGTCAGCCGATCCTGGCGCAGGATCGCGTCCGCTATGTCGGTGAGCCGGTGGCCGTCGTCTTCGCCGAGGACCCCTACCTGGCCGAGGATGCCGAGGAACTCGTCCTCGCCGAGATCGAGCCGCTGCCGGTCCTGCTCTCGGCTACCGAGGCGCCGCGCGACTTCAGCGCGACCCACGGCACGGAGGCCGCGGTCCTCCGCAAGAGCTATGGTGACCTCGACGCCGCCTTCGCCGCGGCGGCCCATGTGGTAGAGCTGGAGCTCTCGGTCGGGCGTCACTCCGGAGTGCCGCTCGAAACCCGGGGGGCACTCGCCTATCTCGACGAGGAGGGTGTGCTGCGCATGCTGGGCGCCGCCAAGGTGCCGCATGCGAACCGCCTTGCCCTCGCGCGGATGCTCGGCCTCGACCCGGCGCAAATCCACCTGCACGAGGGCCATGTCGGTGGAGGCTTCGGGATCCGCGGAGAACTCTACCCGGAGGACGCGTTGGCCTGCCTCGCGACGCTCCGCCTTGGCCGCCCTGTCAAGTGGATCGAGGACCGGCGCGAGCACCTGATGGCCGCGAACCATTCCAGGCAGCAGACCCACCGCATCCGCGCAGCCGTGGATGCGGTGGGCTTCGTGCTCGGCGCCGATGTGGAGTTCTTCCACGACCAGGGCGGCTATGTCCGTACCCACGCCGTGACCGTGCCTGACCTCGCGGCGGCGATGCTTCCCGGGCCCTATGTATTTCCCGCCTATCGCGCCGTTGGGCATGTGCGCCTGACCAACAAGACGCCGGGCGGCACCTACCGCGCGCCGGGACGCTACGAGAGTTCCTTCGTGCGCGAGCGGCTGATGGACGCCGTCGCTGAACGCCTCGGCCGGGATCCTGTCGAGATCCGGCGGATCAATCTTATCCCGCGCGAAGCGATGCCCTTCGACCGCGGCATAGACACGCTGGGGACGCCGCTCGTCTATGACAGCGGCGACTACGAGAAGCTGCTCGACAAAACGCTCCGCCACGTCGGCTGGGAGGCGCTGCAGGCCCGCCTGGCTGAACGCCGCGCGAGGGGCGAAAGGGTCGGCGCCGGTCTTGCCCTCTTCGTGGAGAAGAGTGGCCTTGGTCCCTTTGACGATGTGCGGATCGAACTCGACCGGGCAGGCCGCGCGACCATCGCTACCGGCGCGGCCTCGGTGGGGCAGGGGGTCGCGACGGCGCTGGCACAGGTGGGTGCGGAGGCGCTTGGGATTCCCGCCGCCAACATTCGCGTCATCCACGGTCAGACCGATGCGGTTTCGCGCGGCATGGGCGCCTTCGCGACCCGCGTGACGGTAATGACCGGGACGGCCATTGCCATGGCCGGGGAGAAGCTGCGGCAGAAGCTCATAGCACAGGTCGCCCTTTTGCTGCAGCGCCCCGCCGACAGGCTCGAATTGGTCGGCGGCGTCATCCGCGCCACCGACGGCTCTGGCGCCTCTGTCGCAATCGGCGACGCGGTGGCGGCATGCCTTGCCGAGACAGGGGGCGATGCGCTGTGCGAGGAGGCGAGCTTTGAATCCCACCACATGACCTATCCCTACGGCGTGCACATGGCCGTGGCGCGGGTGGACGTGGAAACCGGTGGCGTCGTGCTTGAGCGGCTAATGGCTGGCTACGACATGGGCCGCGCGGTGAACCCCATGCTCGTCGAAGGGCAGATTGCGGGTGGCCTCGCGCAGGGGCTGGGCGGCGCGCTGCTGGAGGAGTTCCGCTACGACGCCGAAGGCCAGCCTCTCTCCATCACCTTGGCCGACTACCTGATGCCCACTGCCAATGAGACGCCAGAGATAGACGTGCTTCTGACCGAGGATGCGCCGAGCGGCATCGGCCTGCTGGGCGTGAAGGGCGCAGGGGAGGGAGGCACGACCGCCGTGGGCGCGGCTATCGCTGCGGCGGTGGATGCGGCGCTCGGCGGCAGAGTCTTCGTCAGCAAGCTCCCCATCTCGCCGGCGCAGCTGCGGCGCTGGATGGGGGATAGCGCTTAGAACTTCCTATCCGCGGCGCGTACGGAACGGGCACTCCTAGAGCGCGGTCGGATGCGTCGGCCGTGGCAGGCCGAGATGGTCGCGCAACATGGTGCCGGAGTAATCCTCACGGAACAGGCCGCGCTTCTGGAGGATGGGCACGACCTCATTGGCGAAGTCGTCGAAGGCGCCGGGAAACCACGGCGGCATGATGTTGAAGCCATCTGCGGCGCCAGCCCGGAACCAGGCTTCCAGATCGTCGGCCACCTGCTCCGGGGTGCCAAGCAGCAACCGGTGCCCCATCGCTCCCGCAGCCACGTTGCGAAGCTGACGGAGCGTCAGCCCTTCACGCCGCGCCAGCGCCGTCAGCACCGCGGCGTGGCCCCGCATGATCGTGGATTCCGGCAGCTCCGGCACCGGCCCGTCGAGGTCGTAGCCCGAAAGATCCTGCCCGAGCCGCTCCGAAAGCACAGTCAGCGCCGCCACCGGATCGAGGAACTCGCCGAGTTGGTCCAGCTTCGCGCGCGCCTCGGCTACGCTGCCGCCCAGGATCGGGCTGACGCCGGGCATGACCTTCACATGGGCGGGATCGCGGCCCATCCGCGCGGCACGCGCCTTGATATCCTCGGCAAAGGCGCGCGCACTTTCCACATCCTGCTGCACCGCGAACACCACCTCGGCGATTGAGGCTGCGAGGTCGCGGCCCGTGTCGGAGGCGCCCGCCTGGATCAGGACCGGGTGGCCCTGCGGAGGGCGTGACAGGTTGAGCGGCCCCTTTACCTCGAAATGCGCCCCGCGGTGATTCAGCACATGCAGACGGGAAGCATCGGCAAACTGCCCCGTGGCGCGGTCCATCGTGATGGCGCCGTCCTCCCAGCTATCCCAAAGGCCGCGGACGACGCGGACGAATTCTGCCGCGATGGCGTAGCGCTCCTCGTGCGGCGGGTGCGGGCGGGTTCCGAAATTCTGCGAGGCCTCCGCGAAGGCGCCGGTGACGACGTTCCAAGCTGCACGCCCACCGCTGATGTGGTCGAGCGAGCCGAACAGGCGAGCCAGATTGTAGGGCTCGGTGTAGGTGGTGTTGCAAGTCGCGGCGAGGCCGATATGCGTCGTGCTGGCAGCCAGCGCGGCGAGCAGAGTGAGGGGCTCGAGCCGCACCAGCACGGAGGGGTGCATCCCCGGGGCAGCGTTCAGAGCATCGGCGAAGAACACGAAGTCAAATCGGGCTCGCTCGGCGGTGCGGGTAATGCGCTGAATGAGTGGGAAGTTCTCGGCCCCAGCCTCCGCCCCCGGCATTCGCCAGCCTGCGACATGGTGTCCGCTGCCGAGGACAAAGAGGCCAAGGTGCATCTGGCTCATTCGGCGGACTCAGCTCCGGGGGATGATGATGGCATCGAGCGCGAGGCATCCCTGGCCGCGCGCGAAGACCTTGATGGGATTCACGTCCACCTCCGCGATCCAGCCGGCATTCGCTACCGCGAAGTCGCTAAGCGCGTAGAGCGCTGCCGCGAGGGAAGGGAGATCGGAGGGCGGAGCGCCACGTACCCCGGCGAGCAGGGCTGAAGCGAGGCGGGCCTCAGCGATCAGCGCCTCGGCCTCGCCTTGCCGCAGCGGGAGAGCGCGCAGCGCGACCTCGCCGATCACCTCCACCAAGGTCCCGCCGACGCCGAAGGCCATGACCGGGCCGATGCCCTCGTGCTGCTTGACTCCGGCGATCACCTCCACGCCCCCGCGCAGCATGGGCTGGACAAGGATGCCTGCCACCTGACCATGGCCCGCGAGCCGTTCCTGCAGGGTCGCCCAGGCAGTCCGGAGGGCCTCGGCATCGCTCAAGTCGAGCGCAACGAGGCCATGCTCGGTCTTGTGAGGAATGACGTCGGAGACGGCCTTGAGAACCACCGGGAAGCCCAGCGCCTCGGCGGCGGCCAATGCCTCAGGCAGGGTGTGCACCAGGCGCTCCGGCGGCACGGGGAGGCCCGCCGCGGCGAGCATCTGCTTGGCATCGTGCTCGTGGATCGTCGGCCGCTCTCGGCCCGGCGTCTCAGCCGCCAAGGCGCGCGGAGGGCGGGGTTGCAGCGGCGTTTGCGCCCACTGCGCGAGCTTCGCGATGGCGCGGAGGCCCTGGGACGCACCGCTGACCAGCCCCACGCCAGCCGCGCGCAGCACGCGCTCCTGATCGGTGCGGAAGGTGCCGGCGCGCGTGCTCAGCCCATAGAAGGGCTTGGGCGAGGCAAGCGCCGCCTCGGCCAGCATCTCGGCATAGGGCAGGTCCTCCTCGGGGGCGTCGAGCGGATGCCCGTCCATCCCGTCCATGGTGAAGGCGACTGCATCGTAATGGGCTGAGGCTCCAAGGACCCGCAGCGCATGGGGGTAGTTCACCTCTGCCTGCCCGTTGCCCCAGGCATCGAGCGGGTTGCCGTCACCTGGCACGTCGCCGATGACGGAATTCACCGAGGCGCGGTCGGCCTCGGCCATGGGGTCGAGGCGAATGCCGGTCGCCTCGGCAAGGTCGAGCAGCAACTCCGCCTGACCCCCCGAGCCGGTGACGATGGCGAGGCGCGGCCCAGCGGGCATATGGCGGCCCTGTGCGGCGGCCAGCACCTCCGTAAGCTCCGAAAGGTCCGCGACCTCGATGGCGCGATGGGCGCGCAGGAGGGCAGAGAAGGCCGGCGCCTCGCCCGCTAGCCCGCCCGTGTGGCTGGCGACGGCATGGGCTGCGCGCGCTGACTTGCCCGCCTTCAGCACGATGACCGGCTTACCAAGAGTCGCGGCGCGGTCGAGGGCCGCGACCAGCCTTTCCGGCTGCCTTGCCGTTTCGAGGAACATCGCCGCCACCCGCGTGTTCGGGTCCTCGATGACGCTTTCAAGGAAGGCCTCGGCGGTCAGCACCATCTCGTTGCCTGTCGAGATGATGTAGCTGAAGCCGAAGCGTCGGCAATCGGCGGCCATGCTGATGCAGATGGACCCGCTTTGCGAGATGAGGGCCACGTTGCCGCGCACCCGCTTAAGATCGAACACCTCGTGCAGATAGGTGCTGCTGCGCGTGTGCGGGCTGAGGATGCCCATGCCGTTCGGGCCGCAAAGAAGGGTGCCGTGCTCGCGCGCAGCAGCCGTGACCATCGAGGCGCGGCGGCGCCCCTCCTCGCTGCCCGCCTCGGCAAAGCCCGCGGAGTAGATGACGGCTGCCCGTGCTCCCCGCGCCGCTGCCTGGCGGAATGCCTCCACCGCATTGTCCACACCGAGGCAGATGGCGACGACATCGGGCGGCTCGGGCAGATCGGCGATGGAGGCGAAGCAGGGCACGCCCAGCACGGCGGGCAGCCGCGGATGCACCGGCCAGATCTTCCCCTCGAATCCCATGCGGGCCAGTGACGCCATGATCGCGCGCCCGGGTGAGGGGCGCTCGGAGGCGCCAACGACCGCGATGGAGCGCGGAGCGAGAAGCGGCTGAAGCCGCGGCATGGCTCACCCTTCCTTTGCCTTGGTGCCGGAAGCGACCTTGAAGTGGGAGGCACGCCAGGCGAGCGCTGCCTTCAGCCCTTCGCTCTCGGCGATGCGGTTGAACTCCGCGCCGATGTCTGTCTCGGTCGCATAAAGGGTGGAGATGACGTCGAGACCCGCATGGAGCGCATTGCGGAACCCGGCGGCTTCCAGCCCGCGCTTCAGGGCGAGCTTCGTCCGCGTCAGCGCCTCGGGTGAGATGTTCGCCAGCCGCTCGGCATAGGCCATGGCGGTGTCCTGCAGCTCAGCCGTTGGGACGACGCGGTTCACCATGCCCCATTCGAGCGCCGTGCGCGCGTCGATTGCGTCGCCGAAGTAGAGGAATTCGCGCGCGCGGCGAAAGCCGGCGAGCCACGGCATGACGAAAAGCGGGCCGGTGTTGGAGAAGCGCACCTCGGGCTCGGCGAATCTTGCATCCTCGGCGGCGATGACGAGGTCGGAGACCATCGCCATCTGGCAGCCGCCACCCAGCACATGCCCCTGAACCGCGGCGACCACGGGCTTCGACACCTCGAAGGGCATGAGCTCGGAGCGCAGGCTTTCGTTGAGCTGCGACCACCAGAGCCAGGCATTCGTGCCGCCCGCCTCGTCCTCCTCGTTGTCGAGGTCGTGTCCGGCGCAAAAGCTGCGACCTTCGCCGCGGAGCAGGATGACGCTGGCTTCCTTGTCGCGATCCGCACAGAGGAAG
The DNA here is from genome assembly GCF_017355885.1 of Sabulicella rubraurantiaca. GTDB lineage: Bacteria > Pseudomonadota > Alphaproteobacteria > Acetobacterales > Acetobacteraceae > Roseococcus > Roseococcus rubraurantiacus. Next base: position 244,376 of record NZ_JAFEUU010000004.1, on the reverse strand, counting down.
GCCTCGACGAGGAGGCCCTTCATGCTGTCGCTGATGGCATTCAACTTGGAAGGGCGATTCAGCACCACGCAGCCGACGCGGCCATGCCGCTGATAGAGCACCGGATCGTCCGTCATGCGCACCACCATCCAAGATCTCAGCGGAGCATGCGGCGATGGTAGTTGAATGTCACTCAAAAATCTCTCTATGCTCCCTCAGATCGGACTACGCGGGCACAGGAGGCTCCAAAAGGATGCTGACGAGGCGCAGTCTCAGCGTGGCTCTGGCAGGATTCGGCGCTGCACGCGCCGCCTCCGCTCAGACGCCGGCTTTTCCTGACCGGCCCGTGCGGCTGCTCGTCGGCTTTCCGCCTGGCGGAACGGCCGACACCATCGCGCGCATCATCGCGCCGCCGATTTCCGCCAGACTCGGTCAGCCACTTGTAATCGAGAACCGCGGCGGCGCAGCGGGGGTGCTGGCCGTGGAAATGGCGGCGCGCGCCCCGGCAGATGGACACACCCTCGTCCTCGCCTCGGCAGGCGCGCTTGCCGTCATCCCGCACATGCAGGCGAGCATGCCCTATGACCCGTTCCGAGACCTCCTCCCAGTCACACGGACGGTGTCCACGCCTCAGCTCCTGGTGGCCGGGAGGCAAGTGCCGGCGCAATCCGTCCAGGACCTCGTACGGCTCGCCCGTGAGCGGCCTGGGCGGCTCACCTTCGGTTCCACCGGCAGCGGAAGCACACTCCATCTGGCCGGCGAGCTCTTCAAGATGCGCGCCGGCGTGGACATCCTGCACGTGCCCTATCGCGGAGGCGCTCCAGCCGTGACCGCGCTGCTGGCGGGCGAGATCGACATGTTGCTCGTGGATATTCCCGTGGTGATGGCACATGTGCAGAGCGGCGCCTTCCGCGCGCTGGGTCTGGCCGCCGAACAGCGGATCGGCGTGCTGCCGGATGTGCCGACCATCATCGAGGCCGGCGTGCCCGGCGTCATCGCCGAGGGCTGGTATGCGATTTACGCACCAGCTGGTGTGCCCGCCGCCCGCATCGCCACGCTCAATCGCGCGATCGTCGAGGGTCTGGCTCAGGATGAGACGCGGCGGGCGCTGGCGAACCTCGGTGGCGTCGTGCAGGCCAGCACGCCGCAGGAACTGAATGAATTTCTTCGCACCGAACACACGAAATGGGGCGAGGTGGTTCGCGCGTCGGGCGCGCGCATGAATTGAGACCGGAAAAGGACGAAACGAGCGAATGAAGATCACCGACCTCTCTCATCTGATGAATGTGCACACGCCCGGTTGGGTCGGCTATGCCGGCAACCAGATGTATTACGCGCAGAATCTGCAGACGAAGATGATCGTCGCGCAGCGCATCGACACGGCGCTGCATGTCGGCACGCATATCGACGGCGCCATGCACGGTACGGACGGCATGGGCGACATGGCTTCCTACCCGCTCGACTTCCTGATTGGTCCTGGCTGCGTCGTGGACGTCTCACAGCACATGGACGACTGGGCGATGATCACGCCGGCCATGCTCGAGGCGGCACCGGTCGAGATACGCGAGGGCGACATCCTCATCATCCACACGGGCTGGCAACGCTACTGGGAGGGCAAGCCCCAGCAGGACCTCGTCCGCTATTTCTGCATGCACCCAGGGGGCGGGATCGAGCTGCTCGAGTGGATGCTGAAAAAGAAGATCAAGTGGTTCGGGGTCGATTGCGGGTCTGGCGACCACGCCATGAACACGTCCATCCGCCACATGCGACCCGATCTGGCGAAGCGCTTCGAGGACAAGGTCGGCATGAGCTGCGCGGAGTATTTCGGAACCTACGAGTACGAACACAAGAAATCCGGCCGCAAGGTGCAAGAGGATATCTTCCCCTTCCACGCCTACGGGTTCCAGGAGGGGCTGATCCACGCCGAGAATGTGGGTGGCGACATCGAGCTGGTGCTGAACCAGCGCGGCCTCATTGGCGCCTTCCCCTGGCGCTACGAAGGGCTCGAGGCCTGCCCATGCCGCATCCTTGTCATCCAGGATACGGAAGAGAAGGTCGAAGCAGTGGGTGACGTCGCGAAGGCCATCTTCACTCGGCGCTTCGGATGATCGCGCGCCGGCCTCTTTTCGCCACGCCGCTCGTGGCGGCCGCAGCGTTGGCGAGCCCGGCCCTGGCCTTCCCCGACCGGGCCGTGACCATGATCGTCCCATATGGCGCTGGCGGGAACAACGACGTGCTCGGCCGTGCAATGGCGCCGGAGATGGCGGCGGTGCTGGGCCAGCCCGTGGTGGTGGAGAACCGGCCCGGCGCCGGCGGCAATATTGGTGCCGCCTACGTCGCGCAGCAGGCCCGGCCTGATGGCCACACTCTTCTCTTCACCGCCTCGGGCCTCGCCTCCTCCGTCTCGCTGGCGTCGCTGAGCTTCGACCCGGTGCGCGACCTGGCGGCCGTGGCCGGGGTGGGTGCCATCCCCTCCATCCTGATCGTTCCGCCGAACTCCCCGATCCGAAACCTCGCCGAGTTCCTGGCTGCGGCACGGGCGCGACCGCTCACTTATGGTTCCTCCGGCCCTGGGACCGGCACGCATCTCGGCATGGAGTTGCTGGCGGCGGCGGCGGGTGTGCAGATGACCCATGTTCCCTATCGAGGTGGTTCGGCGGCGATCTACACTGACCTGATCGCCGGACGCCTCGATGCCATGCTCGACATTCTGGGCGCTGGCGCGGCCCGCGCGCGTCAAGGTCAGGCCCGCGGCCTTGGCGTCACCTCTGCCGAGCGCGTGGCAGAGTTTGCTGACCTCCCGACCATTGCAGAACAGGGCCTGCCCGGATTCTCTTTTGCCACGTGGTTCGGCTTCTTCGTCCATGCGGCGACGCCGCAGGCGGCCCGCGCCCGACTGGAGGAGGCCTGCCTCCGCGCGCTCGCCACGCCGCCGGTGCAGGAACGGCTGCGCCAAGGTGGGGCGATCCCCATTCCGACCAGCGCTGCGAGCTTCAGCGCCTATTTCAATGAGGACGTCGAACGCTGGGCCTCCCTGCTCCGCGCGGGGAGGGTGCAGCGGCTGTCGGAATGAGGGGGACGGGCCTCAACCCGTCCAGCCGTGGTCCCCGCCCTTCAGCCAAGCGGCGCCGCATGCATAGAGGCGCTGCACCTTTTCGCCCCGGAGCAGGGGCATATCGGTCTTCACCGTGAAGCCTGCCTTGGTCTGTACATAGGCGAGGTGCCGGTATTCCGCAGGGAAGCGCTCAAGCAGGTCCTGCTCGAGAGGCACGGGTGTTCCAGGGACCACTGGGTCGAGGCGGTCCTTCTCGTAGATGGGCTGGCGCAGTACGATGCCCCACTTGCCGTCGCGCTCCTCCAGCAAGTCGTAGAAGCGGCCGGTGCACACGACATCCACCGGAACGCCGCCCACGGGGGCGCGCTGGTTGATCGTCATCTTGGTCTGGCTCACCGCCCTGCGGCCCGCCACATCCACCGAAATCCCGCCGAGGAAATGGAGGATCGTGATCCCGCGGTCCCACGCGGCTTCAGTCTGGCGCGCGAATTCCTCGGCGGGGGCTTGGCACCAAGTGGCGAACATCTGCCCATCCGCGTGCCAGCAGCTGCGGAACCGCGTCCAGTCCCCGGCGTCGCGCCACACGACCCAGTTGTTGAGCAGCTCCACGATCCTCTGCCGGCTGATCGCGTCCTGGTCCATGTGCTTCCTCCTCGCGGTTCGGTCATCATTGCCGCTGCCGACAGGAATTTCAACCACACTCAAAATCAGTTGCCGGCCGCAAGGTGTCGCGCCCATACTCTCCGCCACGAGGGCCCGACGAGGACGTGACCGCGATGATGCATCGATGCGCCGCGCGCCGGCGGGCGGGCTGGGACCACCAGACATGAACATGACCGCCTTGCTGGAAGTCACGGTCGGCGGCGTCGCCGTTGGATGCGTGTACTCCCTGCTGGCGCTTGGGTACTCCATGATCATCCGTGCGAGCGGCATCATCCACTTCGCCCAGGGCGAGGTGATGATGCTGGGCAGCATGTGCGGCCTTTCCGCGCTCTGGGTCGCGCCGTCCCTGCACCCGGCCCTCGTGCTTCTCGTCGGCATGCTGGCGGGCGGTGCCCTGGCGGGCGCGATGGAGCTTCTGGTCTACCGCACCCTGCGGCGGCGCGGCGTGCCGTTGGTGAGCATCATCACCGCCACGGTCGGCTTCTCCATCTTCCTGATGAACGCGGCGCGCCTCGGCTGGGGGTCGGAGCCGCTGCGCTATCCCGACATGTTCCGTGGCGCAGTGGAGGTCAGCGGCATTCGCATCTCCCCGCAATTGCTGTGGGTCGCCGCCTCGGGCTTCGTGATCATGGTGGCGCTGCAGATCTTCCTTTCGAAGACGCGACCGGGCCTGGCCATGCAGGCTGTGGCCCAGGACCCGGACGCTGCGCAGCTCATGGGCGTGAACCTGTCGAGAAGCATGGCCGCCACCTTTGCGGTGGCGGGCGCCATGGCGGGGGCGGCAGGGGTGATGCTCGGATCGCTCTTCTTCTCCTTCTTCGAGATGGGCTTCATCACCGGCCTTAAAGCCTTCGTCGCGGCCACTCTCGGAGGCTTGGGAAGCATCGGGGGTGCGATGCTCGGGGGCATCCTGTTCGGGCTGATCGAGACCTTCGGCGCGGTCTTCATTTCATCCGCCTATAAGGATGCGATCGGCATGATGTTGCTGATAGCCATCCTTCTGGTGCTGCCGCAGGGGCTGGCAGGGCTGTGGCGGCGCCTGCGATGATCCGCGTTGCACCGGCCTTGGCATTCCTTGCCCTGGCGTTGCTGCCCTTCGTTCTACCCGACCCTTTCCTGCTTCATCTCATGACCTCGGTCGCGATCGCGGCCATCCTCGCCCTCGGGCTGCAGTTTCTTCTCGGCATCTCGGGGCAGCTCTCGCTCGGCCAGGCAGCCTTCTATGGGGTGGGCGCCTATGGCTCGGCGCTGATGACCGGGGCGGGCGTGCCCTTTTTGGTGGCCGTGCCGCTGGCAGCGATGGCTGCCGGTGCTTCCAGCCTCATTCTGATCCCCGTAACGCGGCTGCGTGGACCCTATTTGGCGGTGGCGACACTTGGCTTCAGCATCGCCGCCTATCTCGTCATCAAGAACGAGGAGTGGCTGACCGGGGGCTCACTCGGGCTGATGGGCATATCGCGCCCCACACTCTTCGGCCTGCGGCTGCGTGATCCCGCTCATGTCTACTGGCTCTGTGCCGGCCTCGCGGCGCTGGTCTGGCTGGGACTGTGCCGGCTTGCGGATTCGCGCTTCGGCCGCGCCGCCCACGCCATACGCCAGGACGAGGACGCGGCGCGCGCCAGCGGGCTTCGGGTCACGCTGATCAAGACCCAGTGCTTCGTCGTCTCTGCCGTTATCTCCGGTCTCGCGGGGGCGCTTTTCGCCCACCACATCCGCTATCTCGGTCCTGCCGACTTCTCCTTCTGGAAGTCGGTCGAGGTGCTGATCATGGTGGTGATCGGCGGCGTGGGCAGCGCGGCCGGCGCGGTGCTGGGTGCAGCCGTTGTGGTGTTGCTGCCGGAATGGCTGCGCTTGATCGGCGACTACCGCCTGCTCGTCTTCGGTGCCACGGTGGTGGTCCTGATGCTGTTCGGCTCCGGCGGACTCGCAGGGCTCTGGGGGGCGATTCGCCGTCCACGCGGGGCCGCGCCGTGACGCCGCTGCTCGAGGTCCAAGCCGTGACGCGCCGCTTCGGCGGTTTGGTGGCGCTCGAGGCCGTACATATGCAGGTGGCTTCAGGCACGGTGCACGGGCTGATCGGCCCGAATGGCGCAGGAAAGACCACCTTCCTCAACGTGATCGCCGGTGCCTTTCCGCCCAGCGGCGGCCGGCTTCTGCTTGAGGGGCGGGACATCACATCCTTGGCCGGGGCGGAGCGCGCGCGCCTCGGCATCCGGCGGACCTTTCAGAACCTCAAGCTCTTCGCGGAGATGACGGCGCTGGAGAATGCCGCCATCGGGCTGCACACGGATTCGAGGGCGGGTGTGCTGGCCGCCCTGTTTCGCCCGCCGGGCCAGCGGCGCGAGGAGCGGGCGATCATGGCCCGTGCTGCCGAGGCCCTGGAATTCGTCGGCCTCGCGGCCCACGCGCAGCACGTGGCCGGGACGCTGGCCTATGGACACAGGCGCCTCCTGGAAATTGCCCGCGCCATCGCGCCACGCCCGAAGCTGCTGCTGCTGGACGAGCCGGCGGCCGGGCTGAATCCGACGGAAGCCGCCTCCCTGACGGGCCTGATCGCGCGCATCCGCGACGCAGGGACGACGGTCATCCTGGTCGAGCATCACATGGATGTGGTGATGCGCGTCTGCGACCGGATCACGGTGCTGAACCATGGCCGGCACCTCGCCACCGGCACTCCGGCGGAGATTCAGGCTGACGCAAGCGTGGTCGAGGCGTATCTCGGCCAGGATGCGCTCGCGGAGGCGCTGGCATGCTGAGCGTCAAGGGCCTTGTCGCTGGCTACGGGGATGTGACCTGCCTGCGGGGCGTGTCGCTTGAGGTCGGGGCCGGAGAGGTCGTCACCCTCATCGGCGCCAATGGCGCGGGAAAGAGCACAACATTGCGCGCCATCTCCGGTCTGCTTCGGGCCAGGGAGGGCGGCATCTGGTTCGACGGCCAGAGTCTCGCCGGGATGACGCCGGACCGCATCGCCGCACAGGGCTTGGTGCATGTCCCCGAAGGGCGGCGGATATTCCCGGAGCTGACGGTGGAGGAGAATTTGCGCGTCGGCGGGCACGCGCGGCGCCGCGCGACGGAGATGCGCGATGGGCTCGAGGCGGCCTATCACCGCTTCCCTCGGCTGAAGGACCGCCATCGGCAGCGCGCTGGCACGCTGTCGGGCGGGGAGCAGCAGATGCTGGCCTTCGGCCGCGCCATGATGGCGCGCCCGCGCCTGCTGATGCTGGATGAGCCGACACTCGGCCTTGCGCCGCTGATGGTGGTCGAGGTGGCGCGGGCCGTGCGCGCCTTCCGCGCCGAGGGCATCACGATCCTGCTCGTGGAGCAGAACGCCAACCTCGCGCTCGGCCTCGCAGACCGCGGCTATGTCATGGAGACTGGGCGAATCGTCGCGCAGGGGGCGGCCGCCAGCCTGCTCCGCGATCCGGATGTAAGGGCGAGCTACCTCGGCGCCGGGGCCCGCTCCGAACCCCAGCATGTTGGCGCCTCAACACTGGAAGGGAATCCTCCATGACCATCCGACGCCGAAGCCTTCTGGCCTCCATCCCCTTCATCACAGCACCGGCCCTTGCCGTCGCGCAAAGCCGTGGGGAACCCCTGCGGGTCGGCGCCTTCGGGCCCTACTCCGGCAGCGCTGCCGCTTTCGGGCAGAGCATGCGCGAGGGGATCGAACTCGTCACCGAGGCGCGCAACCGGGCGGGCGGGATTCGCGGGCAGCGCATCGAGGTGACCTTCGCCGACGATGGCGGCCGGCCGGAGGAGGCGGCGACGATCGCCCGCCGCTTCGCGACGCGCGACCGGGTGCTGCTGGCCTTCGGCAGCGTGAGCAGCCCCGCGAGCCTCTCCGCCTCGCAGGTCTTCCGGGAGGAGGAGGTTCCGCAGATCGCCATCACGGCGACGTCGCAGCGGCTGACGCGCGTTGGCAATGAGTGGATCTTCCGCTCGACCGTGCCCGACCGGAAGCAGGTCGCTGACCTCGTGGACTTCATCGCCGAGCGGCACCCGCAGGTCAAACGCTTCGCGGCGATCTGCGTGAACGATGACTTCGGCCGCGGCGGCGTCGAGGCATTCAACGAGCTTGCCCGCGCCAAGGGGCTGAGCACCGTGGCGGAGGAGCGCTATGCGCGCGGCGACATCGACTTCACGGCGCAGCTCACGCGGCTTCGCGGCGCGAACCCCGATGCGATCCTCGACTGGTCACGCTATACGGAAGGTGCGCTGATTGTGCGGCAGCTCCGGCAGATGCAGTCCAACCTGCCAGTCTTCGGCTCCGACGGCTATGCTGTGCCGGCCTATGTCGAACTCGCCGGGCAGGCGGCAGAGGGCGTCACCTACGTCACCCCCTTCAGCATCGCGACCGCGGCGAGCAACCCGGTGGCGCAGCGCCTGACGGCGGAGCTTCACTCCGCCCACAACAAGGTGCCCGACGGCACCCACGCCCTGGCCTATGACGCTGCGAATGCCGCCTACGCCGCGATCGAGCGGGCAGGGCGCGCCGACCGCCGCGCGATCCGCGACGCGCTGCGCCAGACCGACATGGACAGCACGCGTGGGCGGCTGCGCTTCGACCAGACCGGCGATCCGACACTGGTCTCGCCTGTCGTGCAGATCCGCAACGGGCGTGAGGCGGACGCGCGGGCTTGAGGGCCCATTTTGCGGCCGGCGCTTCGCTCCTTGCTGACGCAGCGCCGGTTGCAGAAGTTCTGCACCGTGTTTAACGTCACTCAAATCGCGCCGCACTGAGCGCAACGTCGAAAGGGAAAAACGATTCATGGATCTGGAGCTCAGCGGCAAGAAGGCGCTCGTCACCGGCGGCAGCGAGGGCATCGGCAAGGCGATCACCCGCGCCCTGGCGCGAGAGGGCTGCGATGTCGTGATCTGCGCACGCCGTCCGGATGTGCTGGAAGCGGCCGCCAAGGAGCTGGCGGCGGAGACTGGCCGTAAGATCGTTCCCGTTGCGGCGGATCTGACCAAGGATGCGGACGCGGCGAACTTCATCCGCAAGGGTCATGAGACCCTGGGGCGCATCGACATCCTGGTGAACAATGCGGGCTCGGCCCCTGGCGGCGTGATCGAGACCTTGAGCGAGGAGGATTGGGAGAAGGGGCTTCAGCTCAAGTTCATGGGCTACGTCCGCTGCCTCCGTCACGCGCTGCCGATCATGGTGAAGCAGGGCGGCGGGCGCGTCGTGAACCTCATCGGCAATGACGGCGTGAAGCCCTCCTACTGGGAGGTCGTTCCCGGCGCGGCCAATGCTGCCGGTCAGAACCTGACCAAGGCGCTCGCAGGCCAGTACGGCAAGCACAATATCAGCTTCGTCGCGGTGAACCCGGGCCCCGTTCGCACGGAGCGCTGGGCCGGGCTGGTCGCGGCCATGTCGCGTGACATGGGCCTTCCTTACGAGGAGGCCGACAAGCTCGCGCCGGCCTCGATCCCGCTGGGCCGCATCGCGGAAAGCGAGGAGTGCGGCAAGCTTGTTGCCATGCTCGCCTCGCCGCTGATGCACATGGTCAACGGCACGATGATCGAGATCGATGGGGGGCAAGAGAAGGCCCTGATGGACCGCCTGCGCGATCGCCCATGATGACCGGGAGATAGAAGCCGATGAGACGCTTCGGGACCACGCGCCGCACCCTCATGGGGGCGGCGACCTCTTGCCTCGTTGCTCCGGCCTTCGCGCAGGATGGCTTCCCGAGCCGGCCGATCCGCTTCGTGGTGCCATTCGGCCCGGGCTCCACCGCCGATGCCCTGGCCCGCATCGTCGCGGCGCAGGCCGGCGAGCGCCTCGGCCAGCCCCTGGTGATCGACAACCGGCCAGGGGCGGGCGGCATCATCGGGGCCGACCTCGTCGCCAAGGCGCCGCCCGATGGGCACACGATCTGCCTGGGCACCGTCGCTTCCCATGCCGTCTCGGCCGCCATGGCGACGGACCCGCTACCCTACAACCTGCTGAATGATTTCGAGCCGCTCACCAACTTGGTGAATGCGCCGAACATCATCCTGGTCAACAGCCGTATTCCCGCGACGACGCTGCCCGAATATCTCGCCTGGGCCCGGCAGCGCGGCCGCTCGACCTTCGTCTCCGGCGGGAATGGTACGACGTCCCACCTGGTGGGCGAGATGCTTCGCATTCGGCACAATGTTCCGCTGCAGCACGTGCCCTACCGTGCATTCGGACCAGCCCTGGCGGATGTGCTCAACGGCACGATCGACATGCTTTCCTATCAGATCCCGGCGACGCTGCCGCATGTGGCGAACGGTGCGCTGCGTCCGCTCGCGGCCTCCACGCAGGAGCGCGTGGCGCTGCTTCCCAACTTGCCGACCGTGGGCGAGCAACTGGGCGACCAAGACTTCGACTTCTCCGCTTGGTTCGGCACTTTCTGCCCGGCACGGACGCCGCGCCCGATCCTCGAGCGTTTGAACGCGGCGATGCAGGCGGCGGTCAGTTCCGAAGCGCTGCGCGCGGCCCTGCCCGCGCAAGGGCTGGAAGCGTTGGGTTGGGGGCCGGATCGCTTCGGCGAGTTCTTCCGCGCCGAGGTGGCGCGCTGGGCCGAGATCGTGCGGATCACCGGCGTGAGGATGACATGAAGGCGCCCCCCTTCGCCTATGCCGCGCCAGCCAGCATCGAAGGCGCGCTAGCGCTGCTCGCGGCGCATGAGGATGCAAAGGTGCTGGCGGGCGGACAAAGCCTGATGCCGGCACTGAATCTGCGTCTTGCAGCACCCAGCGTGCTGGTGGACATCAACGCCATTCCCGAGCTGTCCGAGGTGTCGATCACGCCCGCAGGCCTCAGGCTGGGGGCGCTGGTGCGGCATAGTCGCATCGGCACGAATTCTGCGATCGCCGGTGCGGTGCCCTTGCTCGGCCTTGCCTACCCGCACATCGCACATGGCCCGGTCCGCACGCGCGGCACCATCGGCGGCAGCCTGGCTCATGCTGATCCCTCTGCCGAGTGGCCCGCCGTCTGCCTCGCTTCGGATGCTGTCATGGAGGTTCGCGGACCTGGTGGTGGGCGCGACGTGCCGGCCGAGGAGTTTTCCCTCGGCATCTTCACCACGGCGATCGAACCCGGGGAGCTGTTGGTCGCTATCCGGTTTCCTGCTTGGCCAGCTTCGCGCCGTGCCGGCTTCGCGGAAGTGGCGCGGCGCGACGGCGACTTCGCCATGGTCGGGGCCGCCGTGACGGTGGATCTCGGCGCCGACGGTACTTGCACCGATGCGCGGATCGTCCTTTTCGGCGCGTCTAGCCGCCCCGTCCGCCGGCGGGAGGCGGAGGCGCGGCTCCGAGGTCAGGTGCCGGGCGCAGCGCTGCTGCGCGAGGCCGCATCCCTGGCGGCGCAGGGGATCGATCCCCCCTCGGACCTGCACGCCTCCGCCGAGTACCGCCGCCGCGTCGCGCCCGTAATGGTCCGCCGGGCCCTCGCGGATGCCCTTTCCCTGCCGGAAGCCCGTCTCGCCTCATGACGCCCACCGAAAGCCTGTCCATCACCCTCAGTGTCAATGGCGCGACGGTTGCCCGCGAGGTTCCCGCGCGCCTCTCGCTTGCGGACTTCCTTCGCGAGGAGCTGCGACTCACCGGCACGCATCTCGGCTGTGAGCACGGAGTGTGCGGCGCCTGCACTGTCCTCCTGGATGGCGAGCCGGTCCGCGCCTGCCTCATGCTCGCGGTGCAGGCCCGTGGGCACAGCGTGACCACCGTCGAGGGGCTGACCCCTGCGGGTGGCGGGCTGACGCCCTTGCAGGCCGCGTTTCAGCGCCACCACGCCGTGCAGTGCGGCTTCTGCACGCCTGGGATGCTGATGACGGCCACCGCGCTGCTCGCTGGCAACCCCAGCCCCTCTGCCGAGCAGGTCCGCGATGCCCTTTCGGGCAATATCTGCCGTTGCACTGGGTATGTTCAGATCGTCGAGGCGGTCATGGACGCGGCGGCGGGAGCCGAGGCATGAACGCGCCCTTTGTCGGCCAGCCGGTCCCCCGTGCGGAGGATGTTCGCTTCCTCACTGGTCGCGCGCGCTACGTTGACGACATCCGGCCCGAGGGCGCGCTGCACGCCGTCATCGCGCGAAGCCCTTACGGCCACGCGCGCTTGCTTGGGGTCAACAAGGCATCGATCGAGGGGTTGCCGGGCATCGTCGGCGTGATCGCCGCGGACGACATCGCACATCTCCCCGCGGAGATCCCGATCCGCTTGGCGCCGCTCGAGGGATTCCAGCGTTTTCTCCAGCGGCCGCTCGCGTCGGATCGTGTCCGCTTCGTGGGTGAGGCGGTGGCGTTGATCGTCGCCACCAGCCGCCACGCGGCCGAGGACGCGCTGGAGCAGCTGGAGGTGGAGTACGAGCCCCTGCCGGCGGTCGTCACCTACGACGCGGCACGAGAAGGCGCGGAGCTCCTTTTTCCCGAGGCTGGCACCAACGTGGCAACCCGCTACAGCGCGTCCATGGGCGACGCCGATGCTGCGTTTGCGCGCGCCGACCTCGTCATCGAGCGCCACATGACGGCGCACCGCCATACCGCCCTCCCGCTCGAGACGCGCGGTCTGATTGCCCATGAGGAGGCGGATGGAATTCTGCGCTGCTGGGGGGCCACCAAGGTCACGCAGTGGAACCGCAGGGCGCTCGCCGTCATGCTGGGACGGCCTGAACACTCCATGGACCTCATCGAAGTGGATGTCGGCGGCGGGTTCGGCGCCAAGGGCGAATTCTATCCCGAGGACTTCCTGATTCCCTTTGCCGCGCTGCGTTTCGGCGCGCCGGTGAAATGGATCGAGGACCGGCGGGAGCATCTCCTGACCACCAATCATTCGCGCGAGATGGAGGCAACCGTCGCCATTGCCTTCGCGCGCGACGGCACCATGCTGGGCATGCGTGCCAAGGTTTCCGCCGACATGGGCGCCTATGTGCGCACCAATGGCGGCGTGGTTCCGGCCAAGGCGGCACAGTTCCTCCCTGGCCCTTACCGCATGAAGGATGTGGCGCTCGATGTCGAGGCGCTTCTGACCAACAAGACGCCGGTCGGCACGCTGCGGGGCCCCGGCCGCTACGAGGCGCATTTCTTCCGCGAGCGGCTCATCGACCTTGCCGCCGAAGAACTCGGCCTCGACCCCGCGGAGATCCGCCGGCGCAACCTGCTGCGTCCGGAGGACATGCCCTGGTCCATCGGCCACCTCGTGCCCTACGAGCCGCCGAGCGCCGTTGACAGCAGCGACGTTCCCGCCGCCTTCGACGCCGTGACGGACGCGATCGGCTACGAAGAACTGCGATGGGAGGTCCGCAAACCCCAGCCCGATGGAAGGCTGCACGGCATCGGCCTCGCTTGCTTCGTGGAGAGCAGCGGTGCCGGCCCGTCCGAGACGGCGCGGGTGGAACTGCGCGAAGATGGTGGGCTGCGGGTCATCTCGGGCGTCTCCACCCAGGGGCAGGGGCATCAGACCGTGCTCTCGCAGATCGCTGCCGATGCCTTCGATGGCGGCGTGCCGCCCTCCGAGATCGAGCTTTTGAACGGCACGGCCTCGCTGATCGAGGGCGGCTTCGGAACCTATCACAGCCGGGCCGTGGTGGTCGGCGGCAGCGCGATCCACCTCGCCGCGCGGAGCCTGCGAGCAAAGCTGCTGCGCGTGGCCGCCGCCCGGCTTCAGCTCCGCGCAGAGGACCTCGTGCTTGCCGAAGGCCACCTTCGACGCGAGGGGAGCGTGCAGAAGCTGGCCGCCCTCGCGGAAGTCCGTGGCTGGATGCGCGAAGCCGGTGAGACTCCCGACGCCACCGAGACCTTCAAGCCGGACGGGCGCACATATACCTGTGGCGCCCACGCTGCGCATGTCGCCGTGGACACCGAGACAGGTCAGGTCGAGGTGCTGCGCTACATCGCGAGCGAGGATGTGGGGCGTGCCATCAACCCCCTCATGGTTCATGGCCAGGCGATCGGCGCGGCGGTACAGGGCATCGGCGCCGTCTTCCTGGACGAGCTCGTCTACGACGAGAATGGCCAGCTGCTGACCGGCAGCCTGGCGGACTACCTCGTCGCCACTTCCTCCTGTTTTCCGAACATCGAGTCCATCACGCTCGAGAATTCGCCCTCCACGCTGAACCCGCTCGGCGCCAAAGGGGCAGGGGAGGGGGGCGTGGTCGCCTGCGCCGCCGCCATCGCCAATGCCATTGCCGATGCTCTCCGTCCGCTCGGCGTCGAGATCAACCACCTGCCGCTGGGGCCGGACCGGCTGCTGCGACTCATTCCAGAGAAACCCGCCCCATGACCGCCATTGACGCGCATGCCCACTACATCCCGGCCGCCGTCCTGGAGGCCGTGCGGCACGAGGGCGAGGCTCTGGGCGTGTCCATCTCCCCCGGAGAGGGCCCGCCTGCCCTGACCTACATGGACGGCACGCGGCTCCGCCCGTTCTTTCCGCGCCTGATCGAGACGGAGGAAGCGCGCATCGCCGCCATGGAAGGGATGGGCCTGTCCATGCAGGTACTCTCCGTCTGGACCGACATGTTCGGCTTTGGCCTTCCCGCCGAGAAGGCGACACGCTGGCACCGCGTGATGAATGACGCGCTGTCCGATTTGTGCTGCCGGCGGCCTGGACATTTCGCTTGGCTCGCCTCCGGCGCCTTGCAGGATCCGGCGGAGGCAGCAGCTGAGCTGCGTCGCGCCGTCCGGGAAGGCGGAGCAAAGGGCGCCGCGGCGCCTGCCAATTTCGGTGGCGTCAACCTGGGCGAGATGGAGCTCGATCCCTACTGGGCGGCGGTGCAGGAACTCGGCGTGCCGTTGCTGATCCACCCTGTGGACCTCGCGCCTGGGCCGAGGGTCCGGCGTTGGGGGCTGACGCAGGTGGCCGGCTACACCTTCGACACGACCCTGGCGGTCGGTAGCCTGATCCACGCCGGGGTGCTCGATCGGTTTCCCGAGATGAAGCTGTTCCTGCCGCACGGCGGCGGCGCGCTGCTCTGGCTGAGTGGCCGCTTCGATGTGATGTATGAGCGCCTGCCGGCCGCGGCGGGTGGAAGCGGTGCTAAGCACCCTCCCTCGTACTACCTCCAGCGCTGCCATTACGACACCATTTTGCACGGCGGCGACCTCGTGCGGAGTTTGGTGGGCATGGTTGGCGCTGACCGCGTGCTGCTCGGCACCGACGACGCATTTCCGCCCATGGACCGTAATCCGCTGGCGACGCTCGCAGCTGCGGCGTTGCCTGAAGCGGAGGCTACCCTCATCCGCGAGGGAAATGCGCGCACCCTCTTCCAATTGGATTGAGCACATGCCCTTCGTCACCAGCCATGACGGCACCCGCTTGGCCTATGAGGAAGCTGGATCGGGGACGCCGATCGTCTTCGTGCACGAATTTGCCGGCGACCTCCGCTCCTGGGAGCCGCAGATGCGGCACTTTTCGCGCTCGCACCGCTGCGTCGCCTTCTCTTCGCGCGGCTATCCGCCTTCCGATGTGCCGGAGGCGGCAGACCGCTATGGGCAGGACATTGCGCGGCTCGATGTGGTCGCGGTCATGGATGCGCTCGGGATCGAGCGCGCCCATGTCGTCGGCCACTCCATGGGCGCCTATACCGCGCTGCATGTCGGGCTGCGCCATTCGGAGCGGTGCCTTTCCGTCGCTGCCTTGGGCTGCGGCTGGGGCTCGAACCCCGCCGAGCGCGACGCCGCAGCCGAGGCCTGCCGCGACATCGCCGCTCTGTTCCACGAGAAGCCCATCCAGGAGGCGGCAGAGGCCTACGCGCATTTCCCGATGCGCCTCACCTTCAAGGCAAAGGATCCACGCGGCTTCGCGGAGTTCGTCAGTATGCTGGCCGAGCACTCCGGCCACGGCTCGGCGATGACGATGCTGAACCTGCAAATGACCCGGCCGACCCTGTGGGACCTGCAGGACGAACTGCGCAGCTTCGTCCCGCCCCTGCTTGTGATTGTCGGGGACGAGGACGCGCCGTGCCTCGAAGGGTCATTCTTCCTCAAGCGAGCCGTGCCGACGGCGGGTCTGACCGTGATCGCGCGCGCCGGTCATACCATCACCACGGAGGAGCCAGCGGCCGTGAATGCTGCGCTTGCCGAACTCTTCGCGGCTTCGGAGAGCGGGAGCTGGATGGTGTTCAAAGGCCAGCGCTGACGAGCCGGCTCAGTCCGTGCCGCGTGGCTCCCGCTTCCGTGCTCACGCTCCGGGCTCCTGGGTACCTGCCTTGCAGCGTGTCGCTGTGGATGCGCGAAGCCTTGCATGCGTTCCCCGCCGCTTCGGCGGGGGTTGCAGCAACTTTTCGGTCTGCCGCCTCTCGACCAATGCAGGCGTAGATGAGGTAGGGCTGAACCGCGTCGATCGTCTACGGGGCAGGACCGACGTCTCGTCTGCGCCATTTCCGCTGAGCAATGAGGGACCCGCCGCGCATGGAACATGAGTTTGATGCCGAGGCCTACGCGAAGGCTGCGGCGGCCGCTGCTGGACTGCCGCTGGACCCGCGACACCTTCCGGGTGTTGCCCTCAATCTGAGACTCGCGGCCCGGATGGCGGAGATCGTCGAAGCCATGCCGATCACCCCCGCGGACGAGGCGGCGCCGGTCTACGTCGTCGCGCGCGAGGTGCCGAAGTGATCTCCGCCGCAACGAGCGCCCAGTCGGTCCGCGCTGGCGAGGTCACGGCCACCGAGCTTGTTGAGCGCGCGCTGGCCGATATCGCCGCGCGGGACGGAAGCTATAACGCCTTCACAGAGGTGACAGCGTCCCGTGCACGCGCCGAGGCTGCCAGTGTCGATGCCGCCATCGCCGCAGGTCGTGACCCAGGGCCTCTCGCAGGCGTGCCCTATGCGGTGAAGAACCTCTTCGACCTTGAGGGAATCACCACCCTCGCTGGCTCGGTGATTGAGAAGGATCGCGCGCCGGCGGCGCGCGACGCCTTCCTTGTGCGGCAGCTCCAGGCGGCGGGTGCGGTATGCCTCGGCGCGCTTAACATGGATGAGTACGCTTACGGCTTCACGACGGAGAACAGCCACTACGGGCCGTCGCGAAATCCACATGATACGGCGCGGATGACAGGCGGCTCCTCGGGCGGCTCGGCGGCGGCGGTCGCGGCTGGACTGGTGCCGCTCTCGCTTGGGTCCGACACGAATGGGTCGATCCGCGTGCCCGCTTCGCTCTGTGGAATCTTCGGGCTGAAGCCGACGTATGGCCGGCTCTCGCGCGCTGGGTCCTATCTGTTCGCCGGCAGCTTCGACCATCTCGGCCCTTTTGCGCGCGATGTTCGTGACCTCGCCCTGGTCTACGACGTGTTGCAGGGCGTGGACGCGGAGGACCATGCACAGCAGTGGCGACCCATCGAGCCTGCGTCTCCGATACTGGAGGCAGGGGTTGCGGGGCTACGCATCGCCGTGGCGGGTGGGCACTTCGCTTGTAATGGCCACAAGGAGGCCTTTGGCGCGGTGGAAGTGGTGGCCCGCGCGCTCAACGTGACAGCCAAGATCGAGATCCCGCACGCCGCAACAGGTCGCGCTGCGGCATTTCTGATCACCATGGCCGAGGGCGGCAACCTGCACATGCCCGACTTGCGTATGCGGCCCGACGACTTCGACCCGATGACGCGAGACCGCTTCCTCGCCGGCGCGCTGCTACCGGCCCACTGGCTGATGCAGGCGCAACGGGTGCGCGCCGCCTACCGCGCCGCTGCACTGAAGGTGTTCGACGAGGTGGATGTGGTGATCACTCCAGCCGCCCCCTATGTCGCCCCGCTCATTGGGCAGCAGATGGTCGAGGTGGATGGGGAAGAGATCCCGGTGCGCCCAAACCTTGGCATCTTTACGCAGCCGATCTCCTGCATCGGACTGCCTGCGCTGGCCGTACCTCTGGCCGATCCAAGCGCGGCTGGCGCGCCCGGTGGCTTGCCGATTGGCGTGCAGCTCATTGGCGCGCCCTGGAACGAGCAGGCCCTGTTCCGCGTGGCTGCCGTGCTGGAGCGCGCGGGTGTCGTCGGTTCTCCCGCGGACCGCTGACGAGACGGCACTGGGAACGACGCAGACCACCGGGCCAGAGCTGTGCGACTGGCTAAAAAGGGGAGTCGGTCGAGGTGCCGGTGCGTGCGTCGCGTGCTTGGCGACGATGGCGCGGGATCATGGCAGCAACGGCGTCCTCACGGGTCACGCCAAGCTGGCGTCTTGCAGGCGCAGATCATCTCCATCGGCGGTCTGCGCCAATCATCGCGGCCGGCAGCCCATATCCTTCTGAATGCTAACGAGCCGGGAAGCGTCCGTCGGAGTGGCATCAGCTAACGAAGCCGGCGCTGACCATCTGGGCGCAAACGGCGCTGCGCAGTGGAAGTTGAGCGCCCTCACGTCGGTCAGTTTCCCCGCACTTTCCAAGGCACCGACAGTTCCGACCCGGACTCAGCCTGATCGGCCTTCGCAGGTTCGTCCCAAATCCGCCTAATCCATTGCCCCTCAGGCTTCAGGTTTTCGCGCGCAAGACTTGCAACCGCCCCGCCCCTATCGATATGATCAAATCCATGATCGACAGTTCGCGCTGCGGCACGGTAGCGCTCCCAATGGATGAGCAGGAGGCGCAATTCGTGCCAGACCTGCAGCGGGACCTGCCCCTGGCGAGCACCATCACTCAGCGCGTGCAGGAGAAGCTGCGGGAGGAGATCCTCGCCGGGCGCATGCCGCCGGGCTCAAGGATCAAGATTGCCGATCTCGCGGCGCGCTACGGTCTCAGCCACATGCCGGTACGCGAGGCGCTGCAGGCCCTGCAGGGGGAGGGGCTAGTCACCCTCTCGCCGAACCGTGGCGCCAGCGTCCGCGCTGTGGATGCCACGCTGATCCGCAATCTCTTCGGCATCCGGGAAGCGCTGGAAGGCCATCTTGCCGCGGAAGCGGCGGCTTCCATCACGCCCGCCACAATCGCCACCCTGCGCAAAATTCACGAGGACTACGACGCCGCTACCAGGGAGGGCGAGGTGCCAGCCATGGTCCGGCTGAACAAGGCGCTGCACCGCGTCGTGCATTGCGCCGCCGGCAATGAGGAAGCCGTCCGCCTTCTGGATCAGCACGCCGCCCTGATCGGCGCACTGCGCATCGGCCTCGGCTATGCGCCGGGCCGTCCGGACGCCATTCGAGGGGAGCACTTGGCGCTGATCGAGGCGCTCGCGCGCGGTGACGGCGAAACGGCCAGGACAGTCCAGGCCGCTCATGTGCGGGCTGCACGCGACGACATGCTTGCCCTGCTCGCCCGCCAGCAGCAAGCAGCCTGAAGACCCGTCAGCCGGCAGCCAAGCCGGCGGCGCAGTGTGGAGGAGGAACTGCCAATGAAGCGTCGTCACATGCTGGCCGCCGGCCTCGCTTGCCCGCTGGTCCGTATCGCGTCCGCCCAGGACCTGCCGGCCGAGATCCGCCTCCTCGTCGGCTTTGCCGCAGGTGGCGCCACCGACATGCTGGCCCGCCGCCTGCAACCGCTATTCGACCGGCGCGGTCACCGGCTGATCGTGGAGAACATCCCCGGCGGCGGCTCCGCCATCGCGTTGGCCCGCGTGGCGCAGGCGCGGCCGGACGGGCGCACGCTGGGCTTCGCCTCCGGCGGTCTGATCTCCCTGATCGCCAGCAACGAGGTCCCGCTGCGCTTTTCTCAGTTCGTCAACCTCGTGCGTATTTCGCAGGACCCGGCGATCCTCGTGGTGGGCCACAACAGCCCGATCCGTACGCTGGAAGATCTGGTGGAGGCGATGCGGGCGGGTCGCGGGACCTTCTCGGCTGGCGCCGCGGGACCGGAGGGCACGCTCGGCCATCTCTCTCTCAATGCCTTCGCGGAGGCGGTCGGTGCCGAGTATATCTATGTCGCCTATCCCGGCGCGTCCCGCGTGGCGACGGAGCTTCTGGGCAATCACCTCGGGCTCGGCCTGGTGAAGCCGGCCGATGTTTTCGGCCAGGTGCGGAACGGCGAACTGCGCACTCTGGCGGTGCTGGGCGAGGCGCGGCTGGCGCAACTGCCGGACGTACCGACCGCGGCGGAGAAGGGCATCAACGTCTTCCCTAATGGCCGCATGCTACAGATGACCTACGCCGTCGGCCCCGCCGGCATGCCGGAACCGATCCGTGCCGGCCTGGTCACGCTGTTCCGCGATGCGGTGCTCTCGCCGGAGTTCCAGGCCCATGCCGCGGCCGATGCCTTCCTGGCCGATGGCATTCACGGCCCGGAATTGGAGACCGCTGTGTCAGAGATGTTCGAGGGCTTCCGCGCCGCCTATGCGCGGATGCGGCGCTGAGGGGGAGAATTGCGATGAAGGTCAGGTCGGTCACAGTGTATCGCGCGCAACTCGCCGCGATGAAGGAAGCGGCGGCGCATGCCATCTTGATGGTGCGGGTGGAGACGGATGTGGGCATCGCCGGGGTGGGGGAGATCGGCCTGGCTTATGGCGCTGGTGGCCGCGGCGCAGCGGAGATCGTTCTGGAACTGGCTCGCGGCTACGTCATCGGCAAGGATCCTTTCCGCACCGAGGCGATCCACGATGCGATGCGCCGTAAGACCTTCTGGGGCCACGTCCCTGGGCCGATCTTTGGTGCGGCGATCAGCGCCATCGACCAAGCGCTCTGGGACATCAAGGGCAAGGCGCTGAACCAGCCTGTACACGTGCTGCTCGGTGGTGCCTGCCGGGACGCGCTGCGGATGTACTGCAATGGCTGGTACCGCAGCCTGGGTGAGCCAGAGGCCTATGCGGAAGCCGCGCGTGGCGTCGTGGCGCGCGGTTTCGACGCCATGAAGTTCGACCCCATGAAGCTCGACCGTGGCGGGAAGGGCGCCTATCCGAACCGCCGTATCGAGCGCAGCCACGAGCGCCTGGCGATCTCCCGTGTCGAGGCGGTGCGGGAGGCAGTTGGGCCGGACGTGGACATCCTGGTGGAGATGCACGGCAACATGTGGCCGATGGATTCCATCCATTTCGGCAAGCAGGTCGCGCGCTTCGATCCCTTCTTCCTGGAGGAGGTCGCGGATGCCGAGGATGCCGAGGCCGCGCGTCAGGTCGCGGAAGGCACCGGCCTGCCGATCGCAGCCGGCGAGCGGCTCTGCACGCCGGTGGAATTCCGCCGCTTCTTCGAGTTGCGCGCCATCAACGTCGCGCAGCCCGACATGGGCATCGCCGGCGGCTTCACCGGCGTCCGCGCCATCGCCGCGCTGGCGCATGCGCATAGCATTTACATCCAGCCGCACAATTGCGGCGGGCCGGTCTCCACCGCGGCCTGCATTCATCTCTCCTTTTCCATCCCCAACTTCTTGATCCAGGAAGTCTTCCCGGTCTGGCCAGAGGATGACCGGCTGGACCTGGTGGACGATCCGTATGAGCGCCGTATCGAGCGCGGCCAGATGGCGCTGCCCACCCGCCCCGGCTTGGGGATCGAGCCGAACATGGACTACCTCGCGCGCTGTGAGAGCATTCAGGCTTGATCCGCGGCTCCGGAGAGCGTGGCGCCGCGTCGCGGCGCTCAGCTTCCGCGAGGTGGCGGAGGAAACTGCTCGCCGTGCCGGTATTTACCGCGGCAAGTTTCAGCGCTGTCCGTCACTGTCTGCTTTGTGTGCCTGCCTTTGAACTCACACGGAGCGCACAAGGCACCGTTCAAGGCCCGGTCCGTTGAACGGTGGCACGGCTTCGCGGGTCACGATGAACAACAAGCCGCATGCCCGTACCTCCTTCAGGAGGGACGTATCCCCGGGCTCGATCGTCACCGGTCCAACTCCGCTGCTGCCAGTTCCGCCACCAGCAGGTCAGTTCGGGCTGAATCGCCGTCAGTGAGGAACCACGCCGCCGACAGCCCGGTCCAGGCCAGCACCCAGAGCAGGAGGCGCCACCGCTCCAGCCCCTCAGCCTCGGCCATGATCCCCACGCGCCGCACTAAGCGGTCGGGCTGATGGCCACCGGTCGGGCCGGGTCGGGTCGGCCAAGCCCGGGTTGGTGAGGATGTTGGTGAAGTCGAAGCCACGCTCGCCCACAAGGCACTTGGGGTCGATCGCCAGCCGGCTGCGTGGCCGAAGTCCAGCACGTTGCCGTGGCGCAGATCGCCGTGTAGCACGCCGACCTCGTGCGGCTCGGCCAGGAGGGCGCGCGCAGCCTCGGCGCAAGCGAACGAGGATGCCGCCGTGGGTCCGTGCCGCCGGCTCCAGCTCGTGGAACCAGAGCGGGAGGGGGACCAGATCCGGCCGCGGTCTCGTCCGAGGCGCGTGCAGCCGAGCGGCCACGCCGCGCAGGACGCGGAAGGCCTCGTCATCCTGTCCCGAGCGCGACATCTCGGCCAGGGAGCACGGCCCCGTGGCGCGTTCCAACAGGAGGGCTCCGCCGTCCTGGGCCAACACACGCGCCGCTCCATCGCCTTCCCACCATTCCATCAGCGCGCTGCCGGATCATTCATCCTCCATGACGGAAAGCTTGAGCATGGCCGGCTCGCTGCTCCAGATGACCGGCAGCAGCCGAGCGGCAGGGGTTGTGATCAGATCGCTGTCGGGAACGAGGCCTCGGCGGAAAAGTACGGCTCGAACATGAGGGTCCGGTTAGCATGTGCATGAGATCGAAGCGGACCAATGGAGGTGGCCTAAGAATTTGCTTTGCGATGCAGGCTTGAGACCCTGGTTGCCTCCACGCCGGCAGCCCGCCCAGCGTGTTCGCACCCTGGATGGGCGAAGGGCAGCGGAAGCCAGCCACCCTGATCAGGGAGGCACGCATCACCGCAGACTGACGCTCCTCTCGGCACCGGGTGGAGCACCTTGCGCCGGTCTAGTACCTATGCCGCATCGGCCGCACATTCCACCGGAGACCGTGAGGTGCGCCGCGCGAAGGACGGAGAAGTGACATGAGTTGGTCAGCGGCTCAGTACACCCAGTTCGAGGATGAGCGCACCCGACCGGTGCGGGACCTTCTGGCGCAGCTTCCCGAGCGGCGAGTGGCAGCGGTGATGGATCTTGGCTGCGGCCCCGGGAACTCCACCGAGCTGCTGCTGGCGCGCTACCCCGGCGCTGCAGTATCCGGCCTCGACAGCTCGGCCGACATGCTGGCCGCCGCGCGGAAGCGCCTGCCGGAAGTCGAGTTCGTCCTCGGCGATATCGCGGTGTGGCGCGGCCCGGAGCTGTACGACGTGATCCTGGCCAATGCCTCGCTGCATTGGGTACCGGATCACGCCACGCTCATGCCGGCCCTGATGCAGCGCTTGGCGCCGAATGGCGTGCTCGCGGTGCAGATGCCCGACAACTACGACGAACCTGCGCATCACCTGATTCGGAAGGTCGCGGCCGAGGGGAAGTGGGCCGCAAAACTGGCCGCAGTCGGAGCCTCCCGTGAACCACGTCGTCAGCCAAGCTGGTACTTCAACATGCTGCGCCAGTTGGGAGCGCGGGCCGACGTCTGGGTGACTATCTATCATCATCCCTTGGCCGGAGGCGCGTCAGCCATTGTGGAGTGGTTCAAGGGCAGCGGATTGCGGCCCTTCCTCGACCGACTGGACGACGAGGAGCGTGTGGAGTTTCTAGATCGCTATGTAGCGGAAGTGGCGCAGGCCTATCCTGCACTTGCAGACGGCACTGTTCTGCTGCCCTTTCCCCGGCTGTTCTTCGTCGCGACCCACGGATGACACGTTCGGTTCGACGAGAATGAGGCCAGGGAACCATCCGGGTTACGCAGTATCGTTGCTGACGTCACGGCGCTCCTGAGCCAAGGCTGCCAGTGCTCATGGTGGGGGGCAGTGTCGCCTGAAGTGACGGAGGGCATCCCGGACCTGATGGCGGCCGTAACACCCAACCGTGCAGTGCCTTCGTGAACGAGGTGCACCAACCTTTCACGTGCATGACCTGATCGAACAGTGTGAGTGCGTTCCGCGCTGTATGGCAGGGTTTGCCGCGCAAAACGACAATCGGCTTCGCGAGGCGTCTGAATTGGAGCAAATGCATTGGTCCTACAGTAGAAGCGCAAGCAGTTCGGCTTCAGGTGCTGAGTGAGACGCTGGCTCTTTGGTACCACAGGCCAATTTTTCTTCCTGCCTTAAAACTACGCCTGTGGCTATGTATTCCGGAATGACTGCCCGTAACGGGGACAGGGGTTGCCGACGCAGGCTTCGATTTCAAAGCTACAGAAGAAAATCCGCCGATTTAGGGCCGGAGACTTGTCTGCTGGAACTAAAATTTTTGTCGGGTTCCTTTACAGATTGGCGGCGTCACGCGGAAGCAGCCTGAAAAAGAAGATGCCCTAACATACACTTAGCTGCGTGGCATGGGAATTGCTTGGTGGTCTGAGACTGCCTAGCGCTCGTTGCGACACTTTCAGGGATAAGGTCTCTCTCCTGGAAAGGTTGGAAGCGCCAACAGACTGCCGGTCTGAGGAGGACCCAATATGAGGAAGCTGGCACTTCTGGCGATGACCGCCTCCTTTCTTGGCCTGAGTGCCATCGCCCAGGCGGCGCCGACGACGATCATCACCTTCGCGCAGGATGCGACGAACAACACCATCTTCGTCACCGCCAACGGCGGCATGTCCACCACCGTGACCGGGATGAATGTCGCGGTGACGGTGTCGGGCTACGCGGACAGCACGCCAGTGCCCTTCGACGCCTTCCTGAACCTGACTGCGACCAGCACGGGCGCCGCGTCGCTTGTCATGGGAACCGATATCTTCCAGCCCTTCGCTGGCACCTTCACTATCACCTCGGGCCCGGGGGGCACCGGCATCAACTACCTGTCGGGCAGCTTCGCCGACATCGCACTGGCCGGCTCGCGTCTGGCAGGACCAGCGGGGGGCTTCCAGACCAGCCTGGTCGCGAGCCAGCCGCCGGGCTCCGTGAGCTTCACCTCCGACCAGATCCCGGCTTCTCAGTTGGGTGACCCGTCCTCCGTCGGCTTCACCTTCACGGCCCTCTCTGAGGCACTTGGCATCTGCGGCTCGACGATCTGCAGCTTCACCGCGAGCGTGAGCGGCAATGCGAGCGCGTCCGAGGTAGCCGTGCCGGCGCCTGAGGGCCTCGTCTTCCTGGGCATTGGCCTGCTCGGCCTCGCGGCTATTCGCCGCAAGGTCGTGGCCTGAGCACGATCCGCATTCTCTAGCGATGTGAAACAAGGGCGCCCCTGGCTCCCACGAGCCAGAGCCGCTTTTGCATGTGGCTTGCAGCTGCCTACCAACCCATCTTGCTCTGATTGAGCAGGCAGGCGCCGACGGCGACTGATCGCGTGGTGCAGGAAGTGAGGGGTGGCTACACGAAGATCCTCAGGCGCAGCGCATGACGCACCTGATAGGCCTAGGCTTGCCCATGATCCGCTAGCTGGCCAGTGCCTGGGGCCTGACCCGTGCACAGATCCTGATGCACGCCGCCGCGCATACCTCGGGCCGGGTGAAGGAGGCTCGCTGGTCCAGCTGACGGCTTGCCCGCGGGCCGCGCCGGGGGCCGGCCCGAGCCAGGACTTGCCGGACTTCGCGCCGACCCTGCGGCAGGCCGCAGCACTTGTCCGGGTCGACACCGCCTTGGGCGATGCGGCCGACGAGGCCGAACACTACCGCCGACTCTGCCGCGAGGATCTTGGCGTGCGGGAAGCGGTCATCCGCCTCAACCGCCGAAACGCTGGCCGCCGATGGTCGAAAACGCCCTACCGTCGCGCCATGCGCCGTCGTTTTCCGAAAGCCACTTACAATCAGCGATGGCATGCTGAGAGCGGCTTTAGCCAGCACAAGCGACGCCTCGGCTGAGCACTCACCCAACGTGGCGACGCATCGCAGGCTCGTGAACTCGTCCTGCGCGTCCTCACTCACAACCTCATGCTTCTTGCCGAGACTACTGAGATTTCTACAGAGCAAAGCGGGCTTTCAGTCCCCGCGGAGGATGCCGCGCACAGCTCTGTTCTCGTAGTACCGCGCTGCCCCCGGGTGCCACGGCAGCAGGGTGTTGTGCACGAAGTTGGCCGGCACGGTCGCCACGGCCGCCGGATGCGCCTCCACCATCTCGGCATGAAAGTCGAAGACCAGCCTGACGATCTGATAAACAAGATCCGCCGGCAGGTCCCGCTGCGCCACTGCGAGGTTGTAGATTCCAACAGTCTCGTAACTCGAGTTGAGAGATGGATAGGTACCTGGCGGGATCACGGATGCGGCCAGTTCCGGCACCGCTATGCGCAGTGTCGCTACCATGTCCCGTGTGAGCGGGAGGTACCGGATGGCGCGCTGCGCCTCGAGTTCGGCGATCGCGGGAAACGGCGCCCCAGCCGCCACGGCCAGCCCGTCGACTTCCCGCGAGCGCAGGGCGGTGGCGAGGTCGGCCCATGTGCCGTGAACGAAGCGGGCCTGCACGCCGAGCCTGGGCAGCAAGCGCGGAACGTATGTGGCGGCGGTGCCGCCCTCCGGGCCGACGCCGACCCGCTTGCCCTCCAGCGCGGAGATCTGCGCCACGCCGGAGTCCTGGCGCACCACGAAGTGGAAGGGCGTGTCGTACATCGCGAACATCGCCCTGATCGCCCGCAACTGCCTGCCGCCGGTCCATTCGCCCGAGCCGGTCCAACCTTCGAGGGCGGCGCCCTTCGTCACGAACCCAATCTGCGCGATGCCGTTCTCGATCAGCCTGATGTTCTCGCTCGGGCCATCCGTCTCCCGTATCGAGACCGCGACGCCGAGTTCGCGCGTCAGGATGCGGGCAAGGCCGATCCCGTAGGCGTGGTATGTGCCGCCGGGTGAGGCCGTGGCGATGAGGAGCGCGCGGGGCCAATGCGGCTCCGCGGAGCGGGCGGGCGATGCACCGCAGGCCAGCCCCGCGGCAACGATCGGCGCCGCAATCCAGAACCGCCGTGGTTTCATCTCGCGTCTCCTTCTTCTGTGCCTGTCGAGGCGCTTGGAACGGGAGCTTCACAGGATCTGGCGCTGGCGTCCTGGCGCGGGATGGGGCGCGACCTGCCTTCTCCATCCAGAGCAACATACGTGAAGTCGGCCGAGGTCACCTGGATGCGGTCGCCGAAGCGCTGGCGTAGCACCCAGGCCTCGACGCGGAAGGTCATCGAGGTGCTGCCCGTGCGCGTGAGGTCGGTGTAGCAGCAGACGACATCGCCCACCTTCACCGGGCGCAGGAACGTCATGTCGGTCACGGCGACGGTGGCCACGCGGCCCTGCGCGCGAGCACCGGCCGCGATGCCGCCGGCAACGTCCATCAGGGACATCAGCCATCCGCCAAAAATGTCCCCAGCGGGGTTGGTATCCGCGGGCATGGCCAGGGTCCGCACCGCCAGCTCACCCCTGGGCTCCGCTAGCATGCCGGCCGCCGCATCTATATCGGTCGCCATCGTGTCTGCCTCCTTCCGCTTGGGCACAGCTCACCGCTCCAGCACGTAGCTGCCTGGGGCGTCCTGCAGCGGCGGGTGGGCAGCGCTGCCGAGCGGGGGAGGGCGGACCCGCGCGCCGGACCGTGCCGACAGCCAAGTCGCCCAATCCGTCCACCAGCTTCCATCGTGCTTCGTCGCGCCCTTTAGCCAGGCCACAGGCGTGAGGGGCGGCGGCGCGGCGTCGTTGGTCCAATAGCTTCCCTTGCCGCCGGGGGGGTTGATGATGCCGGCGATGTGGCCGGACGAGGCGAGCACGTAGCGCACCTTGCCACCGACCAGACGGGTGATCCGCCAAGCAGCGTCCCAGGGCACGATATGGTCCTTCTCCGCCCCGACGGCGTAGGTATCGAGCGCGATCCGGCCAAGGTCGAGCCTCTCGCCCTCGAGCGCGACCTTGCCCGGCTCGATCAGGTTGTTCTCGACATAGGTATTGCGCAGATACCAGGCATGCGCGGCGCGGCACATGCGGGTGCCGTCGCTGTTCCAGTAGAGCAGATCGAAGGCGGGTGGCTTCTCTCCCATCAGGTAGTTATTGACCACGTTCGACCAGATGAGGTCGTTTGATCGCAGCAGGTTGAACATGTTGGACATCTCGCGGCTGTCGAGATAGCCGCGTTCCATCATCTGCTGCTCGACCAGATCGACCGCAGGCTCGTCCATGAAAACCGCGGTGTCCCCGACACGCGAGAAGTCCTGCAGCGACACCATGAACGTCGCTGCATTGAAGCGCGCGTCGCCCCTGGCGGCGAGCCAGGCCAACGTCATCGCCAACAGGGTGCCGCCGATGCAGTAGCCCATCACGTTCAGCGTCGGGCTGCCTGCGATTTCGCGGATCGCGTCGCTCGCGGCGAGCGGGCCGAGGTCCATGTAATCCTCGATCCCGATGTCCTCCATCGCGGCGTCGGGATTCTTCCAGGAGATGAGGAAGACGGTGAAGCCCTGGCCGACGAGGTATCTCACCATGCTGCTCTTCGGCTGCATGTCGAGGATGTAGAACTTGTTGATCCAGGGCGGCACGATGAGGATCGGCGTCGCGTGCACCTCCGGCGTGACCGGTGCGTACTGGATCAGTTCGATGAGATTGTTGCGGAGCACGATCTTCCCCGGGCTGAGCGCAAGGTTGCGCCCCGGCGCGAACGCGCTGAGGTCTGTCATGGAAAGGCGGCCGGCCTTCAGGTCCTCCTGCAGATTGCGCAGCCCGGCGGACAGGCTGGCGCCACCGGTCTCCATGGCCCGGCGCAGCGCCGCGGGGTTGGAGGCCAGCAGCAGCGTCGGGCTCATCGCGTCGACGAACTGCCGCAGATGGAAGTCGAGCCGAAGCCGCTCCTTCTCATCGAGGTCCTCGGCCCGGTTCTGCCTGAGCAGCCAGTCCGAGGCGAGCAGGTAGGTCTCCTTGAGCACACGGTAGACGGGGTTGTTGTCCCATTCTGGTGCGACAAAGCGCTTGTCGGAGCTCGCGCCGGGCCGCGTGGCCGAAGTGCCTTCCCACCAGCGCCGGCCGGCCTCGTTCCAGATCTCGAAGGCGGAGCGCAGGAGCGAGGCGTTCAGCTCCGCTGTGGCCGCCGCCAGAGATGCAGGCCGGGCGAGGCGCCGCAGCCAGACGCTGCGCAGCGCTCGCGCGACTTCCGCCCAGTCGACCGGCACGATATCGCGGAACGGATTGGCGTTCCACATCTGGTCCAGCGTGCGCAGCACAGGATCCTGCCGCATCAACTCGTTCAGCTGTCGCATCCCGCCGGCGAGCATCTCTCCCGCCAGTTCGGCTGGCGTCATCTGCCACCAGGGCTCACGTGCCCCCTTCAAACCGCCCTCCATCAAGGACGCCCAGATGCCGAGCATGAGGTCGGGCCCGATGGCGATTCCGGAGTTGGACGCACCCGGCGGGGCGGAGGCGTCGCTCCCGCCACGGTCCGCGCCGCCCGGCTGCGAAGATTCATCCGGGTGACCGCCGCTGTCCCTGCTTCCGCTCGCCATAGCGCCTCTCCTCCGAAGGCTTGTTCGCTGCAGTCGTCAGTCACTTGTCACATGCGCTTGACGCACATCGCCACACCCATGCCGCCGCCAATGCACAGCGTCGCCAGTCCGCGCTTCGCGCCGCTGCATCGCGAAGGGCAGCATGTTCAGCACCCGTGCGCCGGATGCCTTGGTCAGGATCACAGCGGTGGGGAGGAAGGACTGGGGCATGGCCAGCACTCTCCTCATTTAGTGGAGCTTGACGCGCGGCTCGGTGCGGCGCGTGAGCGTGCGGGCGAGGGTGCTGAGCGCGGTCTTAGCCGTGCCGTGCAGCGCGCGCTCATGCATTTTGTAGAGCGAGCGATACATCAGCCGGGCGAACCAGCCCTCGATCATCATGCTCTTGCCGGAGAGGAAGCCCATCAGGTTTCCGACCGTCGAGTACTCCCCGAAGGAGACCAGCGAGCCGAAATCCTGGTAGGCGAAGGGGCGCAACGGTTCGCCAAGCAGCCGCCGGCGGACCTGCCGGACCATGTGGCTCGCCTGCTGGTGCGCGGCCTGGGCGCGCGGCGGCACGGGCCCGGCCTCTGGCCTCTCCGGGTCGCGCGGGCACCAGGCACAGTCGCCGAGGGCGAAGACATCCGGATCACGGGTGGTCTGGAGCGTCGGCAGCACCACCAGCTGGTTGCTCCGGCTCACCTCCAGACCATCAAGGTCCTTGAGCACCTCCGGTCCTTTCACTCCGGCGGCCCAGACCACCAGCTCCGCGGGCACGAAGCGCCCGTCGGCGAGCTGCACGCCATCCGGCCCCACCTCGTTCACGCGGCCGCCGGTGCAGATCTCAACGCCGAGCTTCTGAAGCAGGCGCGTCGCCGCCTCCGAGATGCGGGGCGGCAGGCCCGGCAGGACCCGGTCGGCGGCCTCGATCAGGGTGATCCGGATATCCTTCTCCGGGTCAATTCGGTCGAGCCCATACGCGATCACCGCGCGGGCAGTGCGGTGAAGCTCGGCGGCAAGCTCGGTGCCGGTAGCGCCGGCACCGATGATCGCGACGTGCAACTGGCCCGGCCGCACCGGCCCAGGCTGGGTGTGCGCGCGCAGGCAGGCATTCACGAGGCGCCGGTGAAAGCGCATCGCCTGCTCCGAGGTCTCCAGCGCGATGGCGTGCTCCCTCACGCCCGGCGTGCCGAAGTCATTGGTGACGCTGCCGACGGCGATCACCAGCGTGTCGTAGGGAAAGGAGCGACGCGGAGTGATCTCGCGCCCTTCCTCGTCGAAAGTCGGGGCGAGCAGCACCTCCTTTCGCACGCGGTCCAGGCCGGTCATCTCCCCGAAGCGGAAGCGGAAATGGTGCCAGTGCGCCTGGGCGAGGTAGTCGAGTTCGTGCTCGTCTGGGTCCATGCTTCCGGCCGCCACTTCGTGCAACAGCGGCTTCCAGAGATGGCTGCGCGCACGCTCGACCAGGGCGATCGAAGCCTGGCCCCGTCGGCCGAGGCTGTCGCCGAGCTTGGTCGCCAGTTCCAGCCCGGCGGCGCCGCCGCCCACGACGACGACCTTGTGCAGCGGTGTTGCGGTCAGGTTCCTGCGGGCGGGCTTCGACGCCGGATGCTCCGCCGCGAGCCCGGCGGCGGCCTCGTCCTTCGGCTGCGGTTCCTCGGTGGCCTGCTGCACCATCCTTCGCCTCCCTTCGCCGTCGCCGGGCTCGGCGGCGTTCCTTGCCGGGTGCCCGAAGCGGACCCCGGCGCGCTACTCTGCCGGGCGCGGCCTCAGAACGCCGGGGCGCCCGGGCTGCGTTGTCGCGCCTATCTCCTCGGCGATGTCGCCGCCCACGAGCACGTCCTCGGGATTGTCGGCCTCGAGGTCCGTCTCGCCGTCGAGCTGCTGCCGCAGCCGGTTTCGGTCGAGGGCGCCTTCCCACCTCGCCACGACCACTGTCGCGACGCCGTTGCCGATTAGGTTGGTCAGCGCCCGTGCCTCCGACATGAAGCGGTCCACGCCGAGGATCACGGCGATGCCTGCGACCGGCACCGTCCCGAGCGAGGACAGCGTAGCGGCCAGCACGATGAAGCCAGAGCCGGTCACGCCCGCGGCTCCCTTCGAGGTCAGCAGCAGGATTCCGATCAGCGCGAGTTCCTGCCCGAGAGACAGCGGCGTGTTGGTCGCCTGGGCCAGGAAGACGGCGGCCATGGTCAGGTAGATGCAAGTGCCGTCCAGGTTGAAGGAGTAGCCCGTCGGAATCACCAGCCCGACCACAGACTTCTCGCACCCCAGATTCTCCATTTTGGCGAGCATGCGAGGCAGCACTGTCTCGGAGGAGCTGGTGCCGAGCACGATGAGCAGCTCTTCCTTGATGTACCGGATGAACTTGAAGATGCTGAACCCTGTCAGCCAGGCGGTGATGCCGAGCACGCCAGCGACGAAGAGCAGGCAGGTCGTGTAGAAAGCCGCCATCAGCGAGGCGAGGGACACCAGCGTGCCCAGTCCGTAGCGCCCGATCGTGAAGGCCATGGCGCCGAAGGCGCCCAGCCAGGCGAACTTCATCACGAAGCCGACGATCTTGAAGAAGGCATGCGCGGTGAGGTCGATCATGTGCAGGAGCGGCTTGCCGTATTCGCCGAGCGCCTGCAGGGCGAAGGCGAACAGCACGGCAATCAGCAGGACCTGGAGGATCTCGCCCTCGGCGAAGGCGCCCACCACCGTGGCCGGGATGATATGCATGAGGAAGTCCACGGTGGATTGCTGCCCGGCGCGCGCCGTGTAGGCGGCGATGCCCCGCGTGTCGAGCGAGGCTGGATCCACGTTCATGCCCGCGCCGGGTTGCCAGATGTTGACGACCAAGAGGCCGATAATGAGGGCGATGGTGGTCATCACCTCGAAGTAGATCAGCGCCTTGATGCCGACACGCCCGACCTTCTTCATGTCCTCCATACTGGCGATGCCGTGCACCACGGTGCAGAAGATGATCGGCGCGATCAGCATCTTGATCAGCTTGATGAAGGCGTCCCCGAACGGCTTCATCGAAGCTCCGATCTCGGGCCAAAAGTGTCCAAGCAGGATGCCGACGGCGATGGCTGCCAGCACCTGGGCATAGAGGTGCTGGTACCACTTGTGGCGTGGAACGGCCGCTAGTCCCGCCGGGCCGGTGCTTGCTGGAGCAGCCATGCTGGGTCTCCTCTGATGCGGCTGTTGCGGTTCCTTCGACCGCGCCGCGACCTGGTCAATTCGCCGCCTGGGTGCCGAGGACCATATCGATCGCCGTCGTCTCGGCGGCGGCCCCCGGCCCGTCGGCATCGACGCTGTACAGCGCCGTCATGTTGACGATGCGCCGGACGTTGCTGGTGGGCGTGAGGACGTGGGCGGGGCGCGCGGCCCCCAAGCAGGATCCGCCCGACCCTGACTCCCTCGCCGGGGACCAGCACCGACTCGGGGCGGCGGAAGTCGCCTGCGGGGTCCTCGGTCAAAGGACCATCGCGCTCGAGCTGCGCCGTGGGGCCGGGCCGCACAAGGAAGGCGACCTCCTCGGCCACGCCGGCCTCGAGCGGACGCCTGCCGAAGTATCCGCCGACCGCGCCGGCGCCGAGGACAAGGACGCGCATGGCCAACTCCCGTGTGCTACAGCCGCCGGGGGGCTTAACGACTTAAGGCGCCGTTGCTTTTGGCGCCGGGGGTGCTGATCCTGCGCCTCGGCTGGTCGCTAGGAACAGAAAATTCGGTGCCGGTGCCCCATTCTAGCCGGGCCGGCTAGACCATGCGCCATCCTCATCGGATGAACCTGATTGCGCCGGAGGCTAATGCGGCTTCTTCGGCATGTAGAGGTCGGTGATCGTGCCCTCGAAGGCCTCGGCTGCCATGCCGACGGTCTCAGAGAGGGTGGGGTGGGGGTGGATGGTTGCGCCGATGTCGGCGGCCTCCGCGCCCATCTCGATGGCCAGCGCCGCCTCTGCGATCAGGTCGCCGGCGGAGGGGCCGACAATGCCGCAGCCGATGATCCGCTCCGTGCCCTCCTCGAACAGCACCTTGGTGATACCTTCGTCGCGGCCGAGCGAAAGCGAGCGGCCACTGGCGGCCCAGGGAAAGACGCCTTTGCCGTATTTGACGCCCTTCGCTTTCGCCTCGTTCTCCGTCAGCCCGACCCAGGCCACCTCAGGGTCGGTGTAGGCGACGGAGGGGATGACGCGGGCGTCGAAGGCGCTGTTGCGGCCCGCCGCCACTTCGGCCGCGACCTTGCCCTCGTGCACCGCCTTGTGGGCGAGCATCGGCTGGCCCACCACGTCGCCGATGGCGAAGATGTTGGGCATGTTCGTCCGCATCTGCCTGTCCACAGGGATGAAGCCGCGCTCGTCCACCCGAACGCCCGCGTTCTCCGCGCCGATCAGCCTGCCGTTCGGCCTGCGGCCGACCGAGACGAGGACCTTGTCGAAGGTCGCACTGGCGGGGGCGCTGCCGCCCTCGAAATGCGCGGTCAGGCCATCCGGCCCAGCCTCCACCTTCGTCACCTTCGCCTTCAGGTGGATGGCCTCATACTGCTTGCCGATCCGCTTCGCCAACGGGGTGACGATGTCCTTGTCGGCGCCGGGGATGATCTGGTCCATCAGCTCCACGATCGTCACCTTGGTGCCGAGCGCGTGATAGACGGTCGCCATCTCCAGCCCGATGATGCCGCCGCCGATCACCAGCAGTCGCCCGGGCACGCCGTCCAGCGCCAGCGCGCCGGTGGAGTCGATCACTCGCGGGTCGTCATGCGGGATGAAGGGCAGAGTCACCGGCTCCGACCCCGCCGCGATGATCGCGTGGTCGAAGCCGATCGTGGTGCGCTTGCCGTCCGCGCCCTCCACCATCACCTGGTTCGGTGCGGTGAAGCGGCCGGTGCCGGTGACGACCTGCACTTTGCGCTGGCGTGCGAGGCCGGAGAGGCCGCCGGTCAGCTTCTTGACCACCCCGTCCTTCCAGCCGCGCAGCTTGTCCAGGTCCACCTCGGGCGCGGTGAAGCGGATTCCGTGGGCACCCATCTCCTCCGTCTCGGAGATCACCTTCGCCGCGTGCAGCAGCGCCTTGGAGGGGATGCAGCCGACGTTCAGGCAGACGCCGCCGAGGGTGGGCCATCGCTCCACCATGATCACTTTCTTGCCGAGATCCGCGGCGCGGAAAGCGGCGGTGTAGCCGCCGGGGCCGGCGCCGAGCACCAGCACCTCCGCGTGCAGGTCGCTGGAGCCGGCCGCGGGCTTCGCGCCCGGCACCGGGTCGGATGGGGCCGCAGTGTCGCCGGAGGCCGGCCCGGGGCCCGCGTCCCGCGAGGAGGAGCCGTAGCCCGCCTGCCCCTCGCCCGGCGCGTGACCCACGGCGCCGCCTGCGGGCGCACCCGCCCCGGCGGCAGCGCCCGCGACCTCCAGGGTCAGGATGAGGCTGCCCTCCGCGACCCGGTCGCCGACCTTCACCTTCACCTCGACGACTTTGCCGCCCTGGGGCGCCGGCACCTCCATCGTCGCCTTGTCGCTCTCCAGCGTGATCAGCGGCTCCTCGGGCGCAACCGTCGCGCCGGGGGTGGCGTGGACGTCGATCACCGGCACGTCCTTGAAGTCCCCAATGTCGGGGACGCGGATCTCGATCGTGCTCATCGTCCCGTCCTCCTCAGAGCACCAGCTTCCGCACGTCCTCGAGGACGGTGCAGAGATGCCTGGCGAAGCGGGCGGCGAGCGCCCCGTCAATGACACGGTGGTCGTAAGAGAGGCAGAGCGGCAGCATCATCCGTGGCTTGAACTCCGCGCCGTTCCAAACCGGTGCCATCTTCGACCGCACGACGCCCAGGATCGCCACCTCTGGCGCGTTGACGATCGGGGTGAAGGCGGTGCCGCCGATGCCGCCGAGCGAGGAGATGGTGAAGGTCCCGCCCGACATGTCGGCGGCCGAGAGCTTCCCGTCCCGCGCCTTCTTGGAGATGGAGCCCATCTCCTGGCTCAGTTCGGTGATCCCCTTACGGTCCACGTCGCGGATGACGGGGACGACCAGCCCATCCGGCGTGTCCACCGCGATGCCGACGTGGTAGAACTTCTTCAGGATCAGCGCGTCCTTGTCCGGGGAGAGGGAGGCGTTGAACTCCGGGAACTTCCGCAGCGCCGAGACGCTCGCCTTCAGCAGGAAGGCGAGCATGGTGACCCGGTAGCCCTCGCCCTTGGCCGCCCCGTCCAGCTCCTTCCGGTAGGCCTCGGTCTCCGTCACGTCCGCCTCGTCGTTATGCGTGACGTGCGGCACGTTCAGCCAGGCGCGGTGCAGGTGCGGCCCGGAGAGGCGCTTGATGCGCGACAGCGGTCGGGTCTCGATCGGACCGAATTTCGAGAAGTCCTGCGCCGGGATCTCCGGGATGCCCGCGCCGGCCGGGGCGGCGGGCGCCGCGGCGGGGGCGGCCCCCGGCCCGCTGAAGGAGGCGCGCACGTCCTCCTTTGTGACGCGACCCTTCTCGCCACTGCCCCTGACCTTCGTCAGGTCCACGTCGAGTTCGCGCGCGAGGCGCCGCACGGCGGGGCTGGCGTGGACGCCCGCGAAGCCATCCGCCGCGCCGCCCGAGGCGGGCTGGGAAGCCGGGGTGAGCGCGGGCGGCGGGGCTGGCACTTGGTGCTTCGGCTCCGGCGGCTCCTGCATCGCGAGGACGGAGGGCGCGGAGGGCGGCGCGGGCTCGGCACCCTCGCCGCCGCGGAAGGTCACGACCGGGGAACCCTGGCTTACGCGGTCCCCGACCTTGACCAGCACCTGGTCCACCACGCCGTCGCGCGGGGCCGGGACCTCCATCGTCGCCTTGTCGGACTCGAGGGTGATCAGCGGATCGTCGGCCTTCACCTCGCTGCCCGGGCCGACAAGCACCTCGATGATCGGGATGTCCTTGAAGTCCCCGATGTCGGGGACGGTGATCGCGTTCGCTGCGGCCATGTTCGGCTTCTCCCATGGCCCTTCCCGCGCAGCGGCGGGGAAGGGCAATTGTTTCCTCAGACGGTGGCGGGGTTTGCCTTCTCGGGGTCAAGACCGTAGCGCTTGATCGCCTCGGCAACCTTCGCGCGCGGTAACTTCTGGTCGCGCGCAAGGCCATCCAGCGCGGCCAGCGCCACCCAATGCCGGTCCACCTCGAAGTGGTGGCGCAGCTTGCGGCGGAAATCGGAGCGCCCGAACCCGTCCGTGCCGAGCACGCGGTAGCGGCCTGGGACGTGGGGCCGGATCTGCTCGGCGAACATGCGGATGTAGTCGGTGGAGGCGATCACCGGCCCCTCCCGACCGCGCAGCATGTGCTCCACGTAGCTGACGCGCGGCTCCTCCTGCGGGTGCAGCAGGTTCCAGCGCTCCACCGCCTGCGCGTCGCGCGCCAGTTCGGTGAAGCTCGTCACGCTCCAGATGTCGGACTTGATGCCGAAGTCGCGCTCCAGCAACTCGGCGCCGGCGATCACCTCCCGCAGGATAGTGCCGCTGCCCATCAACTGGACCCGCGGCCCGGCACCCTCCGTGGAGCGGAAGAGGTACATCCCCTTGACGATGCCCTCCGCCGCGCCCTCGGGCATCGGGGGGTGCTCGTAATTCTCGTTCATGACGGTGAGGTAGTAGAAGACGTCCTCCTGCTCCGCATACATGCGGCGCAGCCCATCCTGGACGATCACCGCGACCTCATAGGCGAAGGTGGGGTCGTAGGAGACGCAGGTCGGGATGAGGGCGGATTGGATGTGGCTGTGCCCGTCCTCGTGTTGCAGGCCCTCGCCATTCAGCGTCGTGCGACCGGCGGTGCCGCCGATGAGGAAGCCGCGAGCGCGAAGGTCGCCCGCCGCCCAGGCGAGATCGCCGACGCGCTGGAACCCGAACATCGAGTAGTAGATGTAGAACGGGATCATCGGCGTGTCGGAGTGGGAGTAGGAGGTCGCCGCCGCGATCCAGGAGGACATCGCCCCCGGCTCGTTGATCCCCTCCTGCAGCAACTGGCCGGACTTGTCCTCCTTGTAGAACATCAGCTGGTCGGCATCCTGCGGGCGGTAGAGCTGGCCCACCTGGCTGAAGATGCCGAATTGGCGGAACATGCCCTCCATGCCGAAGGTGCGGCTCTCGTCCGGCACGATCGGGACCACGCGCTTGCCGATGTTCTTGTCGCGGAGCAGCGTATTGAGCACGCGCACGAAGGCCATGGTGGTGGAGATCTCACGTCCCTCGCCCGAGCCCTTGAGCAGCGCGTCGAAAGCTGAAAGAGTTGGGATCTGCAGGGGGGTGGACTTCGTCCGCCGCTGCGGCAGGTAGCCGCCGAGGGCGCGACGCCGCTCGTGCAGGTACTTGTGCTCCGGCGACCCTTCCTCGAAGCGCAGGAAGGGTACCTCCTTGATCTGCTCGTCAGTCAGAGGCAGGCCGAACCGGTCGCGGAATTCCTTGAGGTGCGACTCCCCCATCTTCTTCTGCTGGTGGGTGATGTTCTGACCTTCACCGGCCTCGCCCATGCCGTAGCCCTTGACGGTCTTGGCGAGGATGACGGTGGGCTGGCCCTTGTGCCGCACCGCCGCCGAGTAGGCGGCGAAGACCTTTAGCGGGTCGTGGCCGCCGCGAGTCAGCGCCCAGATCTGGTCGTCCGACATGTCGGCGACCATCGCTTTCAGCTCGGGATACGTGCCGAAGAAGTGCTCGCGGACATAGGCGCCGTTCTTCGACTTGAAATCCTGGTACTCGCCGTCGACCACCTCCTCCATCCGCTTGAGCAGGATGCCGGAGGTGTCCTTCGCCAGTAGCCGGTCCCAGCCGGTGCCCCAGAGCACCTTGATGACGTTCCAGCCGGCGCCGCGGAAGATGCCCTCCAGCTCCT
This sequence comes from Sabulicella rubraurantiaca, assembly GCF_017355885.1. GTDB lineage: Bacteria > Pseudomonadota > Alphaproteobacteria > Acetobacterales > Acetobacteraceae > Roseococcus > Roseococcus rubraurantiacus. The sequence goes on along the minus strand of NZ_JAFEUU010000004.1, from coordinate 206,617 downwards.
GGATGATCTTGCCGTTGCCGCGCACCGGACCGTCGAGGCGCTGGAGGTTGCAGTTGATGACGAATACGAGGTTGTCCAGCCGCTCCCGGCCCGCCAGCGAGATGGCACCGAGCGACTCCGGCTCGTCCGTCTCACCATCACCGAGGAATGCCCAGACCTTGCGTTCCTCTGTCTGCGCCAGTCCGCGGCCCTGGAGGTATTTCAGGAACCGCGCCTGGTAGATCGCCATCAGCGGGCCGAGGCCCATGGAGACGGTCGGGAACTGCCAGTAATCCGGCATCAGCCAGGGGTGCGGGTAGGAGGAGAGGCCCTTGCCGTCCACCTCCTGCCGGAAGTTCAGCAACTGCTCCTCGGTCAGCCGGCCTTCCAGGAAGGAGCGGGCGTAGACGCCGGGCGAAGAGTGGCCCTGGACGTAGATCAGGTCGCCGCCATGCCCCTCGTGCGGTGCGTGCCAGAAGTGCTGGAAGCCCGTGTCATACAGCGTGGCCGCCGACTGGAAGGAGGCGATGTGGCCGCCCAACTCGCTGCTGACCTTGTTGGCTCGCAGGACGATCGCGAGCGCGTTCCAGCGGATGTAAGAGCGGATGCGGTGCTCGATCTCGCGATTGCCGGGGTGCCGCTCCTGGCGGTCGGGCGGGATGGTGTTCAGGTAGGGCGTGTTGACGGAGTAGGGGACAGGGGTGCCCCAGCGCCGGGCCGTGCGGTTCAGCTTGTCGAGCAGGTACGCGGCGCGGTCCTGGCCCTCGACCTCGATCACCCCTTCCAGGGATTCGAGCCACTCCTGGGTTTCGACGGGGTCGGGATCACGGAAGGGGTCCACGGTGTCTCCTTTCGTCTTCGTTGTTTATAGGCCGCAGTGCAGCCGTCGCTTTGTTTGCTGGCCCTGGCCCGCCTGCAGGGCCTGGACGATTTGCTGGGTGACCTTCTTGGCGTTCCTGAACAGCATCGTGATGTTAAGGCGGAAGAACAACTCGTCCTCCACCCCCATATAGCCTGTGGCCATGCCACCGGCCGCCAGCCCCGCCCCGGCGTCGACGGCGGGGACGGCGCTCGCCAGACAGGAGGGTCACCCCTGCGGGAAGTCGTAGAGTGCCGTCGGGTTGTCTACGAGGATGCGGGCGCGGGCACGCTCGTCCGGCACCCACTCGGCCAGCAAGTCGAAGAGCTGGGCGTCGTCCGGCTTCTCCCCGCGCTCGGTGACGTGCGGCCAATCGCTCGCCCAGACGCAGCGCTCCGGCGCGCCTGTCGCGTAGCCGCGCGCGATCGGCACCGTGTCCGCGTAGTTCCCGGCCGCGCCGACCTTCGTGTCCATGTAGGCCCCCGACAGCTTCACCCAGGTGTTGCCCCGGTCCATCAGGCGACGGATCGCAACATAGCCCGGATGGTTCGTGCCCGCCTCCGCGGGGATGCGGCCTAGATGGTCGAAGACCAGTCGCGAGGGCAGGCGCTCGAACAGGGCAGCGTTCTCAACAATCTGGTTGCCGAGCATATGAATCTGGCAGTGCCAGCCGAGTTCGTGGACGCGGCGCGACAGCGGTTCCAGCATGTCGATCGTGGTCGCACCCGCCTGGACGAGATTGAAGCGGATGCCACGCACGCCGAGGCCGTGCATGCGGCGCAGTTCCTCGTCCGTTACGGAGGTGTCCACCACCGCAACCATGCGGGTCTGCGAGGGGCCGAGTTCGGCCATGGCCTGGAGGTGCAGGCGGTTGTCGGTTCCGAAGGTCGAGGGCTGCACCAGCACGCTGCGCGACAGGCCAAGGCGCCGCTGGAGCGCGCGGTAGTCCTCTGGCGAGGCATCGGGCGGACGCAGCGCGGCGCGCGGGTCGGGCGGGAAGCGGGCGTCGTAGACATGGTGATGACAGTCCGTCGCCCCATCCGGCGCCGCCGTGCGTGGCGGAGCGGTGCCGGTGGAGAACTTGACCGTCGTCTCGACGCCTTGCGCGGCACGGGCCGCCGGAGCAAGGGCAGCGAGGGTCAAGGTGGAGGCGGCGCCAGCCAGGACGGCCCGACGGCCCGGGTTGAGGGGGGTCCGCATCATTCCATCTTCTCCTCTTCGTTGCCGGATCATTCGCGCCAGGGCTTAGCGGTGCCGAGCGCCTGGAGACGGGTGCGGATGGCGAACAGCTCCGTCCGATAGGCGTCCGGGGCGAGGAAGCGTAGCGGCAGGGCCTGCTGCGCCGCCAGTTGTTTGAACTCGGGGTTCTCGACCGCCCCCGAACGGCCGCGACAAGCCGGTCCAGCACGTCCTGGGGCAAGCCCGGCAGGGCCCGCAACGCCGCGCATCGAGCCCTCCACAATGTCTAGCCTTGCTCGCGAAAGGTCGGTACGTCCGGGGCCACTTCCCAACGGCGCTCCGCCATCTGCCCAAGCGCCCGGGCCGTGCCGCTTTGCTCATCAGCGATCCCGTCGCGGGTGGGACTTGCATCCAATGCGCCTTTGATGTTCCTTTTTTGTTCGCGGAGGCGTGGAGCATGGACAAGATCGAGCGCGTTTTCTGGGCGATCCAGCAAGGCACCGCAGCCACCGAGGCTATGCGGGGCGTGCTTTTGAGCGTGAGCGACCGATGCACCCTCGGGGTCGCGCTGGATATGCCGCTGCTGCTCCCAGATGAATGCCCGACGCTTGCCCTGGCGTGGCAGCGCATGTCGCCGGCGCAGCGCGATCTCGCCCGGCGCTTGAATCCGGTTCTGGCCGGGTGGCGTGAGTTTGAAGGGGCTTGCCCATGAGCGGCTTATCTACGCGAGGCAGTTCCGTGCCGACCGTGGGATGAACGAGTTCGAGGCCACCGACGCGAAATTGTTGCAGCAGGCGGGACGCGCCGAAAAGGCCCATGTCGGCGCCCAGGAGCGCGGGTCACCCGCGGTCGCCGGATATCGTGGAGCGGGGTGGACCGATGCCCGTGATGCAAGAGGAATAGGGCGCCCGGCTTTCTGGTCGATCAGGACGTCGTGCCGTGCTGGAGGCGCCCGAAGATGCGTTCCACGAGACGCGCGCCCTCCTCTGAGCGAAAGGCGACATGGAAGGGCGTATCGTCGTTCAGCATTGGGTGGGGCCGAAAGAAAAACGCCCGGGCCTCGCCCTCGGAGCTCCACACCGCGACAGCCACCGCAAAGAGCTGCTCCAGCCGCTCGCGCGTCTCGCCGAAAGCCGGAGCCAAGCCAAGCCAAGCGCTTCCGCCATCTCGTCAAGGTACATCATGGACCGGAGATGAGATCCGGCGCTGCACCTATCAAGGCAGGAGGGTGGGAGGGTCATTTCATCACTCTGGCTCTGCTTCCCGCAGGCCAAACACCCGTTTGCTACAAGTTCATTCGATCTTGGCTGCTCAAAGGGGTAAAGCTGCCGGCCTGAGTTGGGGTGTAGAGAATGGTATTAGACATGGGATTGGAGATCCCACGTCATGCCTGACCTAATATCTTGAAAAGATTGGCGTCCCCTACGGGATTCGAACCCGTGTTGCCGCCGTGAGAGGGCGGTGTCCTAGGCCTCTAGACGAAGGGGACGTGGCCTGTGGGCGGGTGTCTAACGCCCGTCACGTCCGGGCGCAAGCCCGCGGGAGCGGGAATATCGCCCCTCGCGGCAGGCAGAGGAGCAGTAGCGCACTGCATCTCAGTCCCGTGCCCTTTGCGTCGCCAAGCAAGTGGGCGGGCGCAGAGCTTCTCCGGGTGCGGGGTGCCGCGTTGTCCCTTCATCGCGTCGGGATGCTGGCGCCCGGGATGATCTCGCCAGCCGGGCGGCCGGTCCGACCATCCACAAACAGAACGCGGCTTCGCCCATTCGTGTCGCGCAGCAACAGGGCAAATCGGTCCCCCGCACCCGAGACGGACACGATCTCCGTCCCTGCGGGCAAGTCGAGGGCGAGGCGCGCGGCATCGCCGCTGCGCCCGCCCGCGCGCTGGACGAGCAGGACGACAAGCGTCACGGTGCCAGCGACGATCAGCACCCCCATCGCCACCACCAGGAACTTGAGCGCGCGCATCGTGGCCTCCGAAACCCATTCCTTCACCGCCGCCGAAACGGACCGGGGCGAGCGCGTGGACCGCTTCCTCGCCGCACGGATAGGCAGCCTGTCTCGCTCCCGCGTCAAGGCGCTGCTCGAGGAAGGGAAGGGGACCCGCGACGGAACCGTGATCGAGGACCCAGCCCAGCCGGTTCGCCCAGGCGCCACCTACCGGCTGGAGATGCCGCCGCCCCGTCCTGCCGCGCCGGTGGCGCAGGACATTCCGTTGACGATCCTGTTCGAGGACCGGCACCTGATCGTCCTGGACAAGCCCGCCGGCCTCGTCGTCCATCCGGCCCCCGGCCATGCAGAGGGAACGCTGGTCAATGCCCTGCTCGGCCATGCGGGGGAGGAGCTGGAAGGGATTGGTGGCGAGGCGCGGCCGGGAATCGTCCACCGGCTCGACAAGGACACTTCCGGCGTCATGGTGGTTGCTAAGAGCCAACGCGCCCACAACGCCCTGTCCGAGGCCTTCCTCCAGCGCGACCTCGACCGCGAATACTTCGCCCTGGCCTGGGGCGTGCCGGAGAAGCGGGAAGGGGAGGTGGAAGCGGCGATCGGCCGCCACGCGACGGACCGCAAGCGCATGGCGGTGGTGGGCCGGGGCGGGGCACGGGCCGGCAAGCACGCCCTGACGCGCTATGCCGTCCTGGAAGGCTTCGGGGGCGCGGCCTCTCTCTTGCGCTGCCGCCTCGCCACGGGCCGCACGCATCAGATCCGCGTCCACCTTTCGCATATCGGGCATCCGCTGATCGGCGACCCGGTCTATCTGCGCCGAATTCCGGCCGCGGCACGGGAGCTGCCGGACAGTGTGCGCGACGCCGCGCTGGCCTTCCCGCGCCAGGCGCTGCACGCCGCCTCGCTCTCCTTCCGCCACCCGGTTTCGGGGGAGATCTTGGCCTTTCGCGCCGACCCGCCCGAGGATTTCCAAACCTTGCTGTCGCTGTTGCGCGGTCCGACCACCGGTTAAGCCGACTAGAATGGTCGGTTTTGCTCGACAGGAGGTGAGACTTCTGGTACGGATGTTCTCAATCCGACCGAAAACCCGGATGCCATAGCCAAAGGGCAGGCTTAATCCTGCCGCCCGAAAGGGGGCGGATGCAGCCTCGCGGGTCCGGGGGCGTTCGGTCGGAAAACGTCGCCCTTCATCGCCCTACTTGGGATGAAGGGGGCAGAGATGGAAGGCTCGTGAACACGATGGCGTCCTTGAGCATCCCGATTGCGCCTGAAGGCAACCTGTCCCGCTATCTGCAGGAGATCCGCAAGTTTCCCATGCTCTCCCCCGAGGAGGAGCTTTCGCTGGCCAAGCGCTGGCGCGACGAGGGAGACGAGAATGCGGCCCACAAGCTGGTCACCTCGCATCTTCGCCTCGTGGCCAAGATCGCGATGGGTTATCGCGGCTATGGCCTGCCCGTCGGCGAGCTGATCTCCGAGGGCAATGTGGGCATGATGCAGGCGGTGAAGCGGTTCGATCCGGACCGCGGCTTCCGCCTTGCCACCTATGCCATGTGGTGGATCCGCGCTGCGATCCAGGAATACATCCTGCACTCTTGGTCGCTGGTGAAGATGGGCACCACGGCTGCGCAGAAGAAGCTGTTCTTCAATCTCCGCCGGCTCAAGGGCCAGATGGCGGCGCTGGAGGATGGCGACTTGCAGCCCGAGGTCGTGGCGAAGATCGCGAAGACCCTGCAGGTGCCCGAGCAGGACGTGGTGAGCATGAATCGCCGCCTCGCCTCGCCCGACAACAGCCTGAATGCTCCCGTCCGCGCCGACAGCGAGGGCGAGTGGCAGGATTGGCTGGTGGATGAGAGCGAGACGCAAGAAGCCACCATTGCTGAAGCGCAGGACATGTCCAATCGCAAGGACATGCTGGCCGGCGCCCTGAAGACGCTGAACGAACGGGAACGCCATATCCTGATCGAGCGGCGCCTGAAGGACGAGCCGACGACGCTCGAGGAGTTGTCGCAGCAGTACAACATCTCGCGCGAGCGGGTGCGGCAGATCGAGGTCCGCGCCTTCGAGAAGCTGCAGAAGTCCATGAAGCAGCAGATCGCGGAGCGTCGCCTCAACGTCGGCTGAGGCGCCGTCTCACCCCACGCGCATCAGGGCGGGGCCGTGGCGCTTCAGCCATGACGTCGCCTCGGCGCGATGGGGGGTCAGCGCCTCGCACACCGCCCAGAACCGGTCGGAGTGATTCATCTCCTTGAGATGTGCCACTTCGTGCGCGACCACGTAGTCCAGCACCCAGTCCGGTGCCATCACTAGCCGCCAGGTGAAGGACAGGGTGCGGTCGGGCGCGCAGCTCCCCCAGCGCGTGCGCGTGTCTTTCAGCCGGATGGCCTTCGGGCGCATCCCCAGCTGCCCGGCATAGCGCATGGCGGCCGCGCCGATGCGGCGCAGCGCCTCCGCCCGCAGGAAGCGCTCAGTCCGGCGCGGGAGGAACTCCGCGGCGCCCGTGACGAACAGGACCCCGTCTTCCAGGAAGGCACCGCCGGTCCGGTCCGGGGCGTGGCGGATCAGGTGCGGCACCCCGCCGATCGGCACGGTGGCGCCGTCGCGCAGTTCCAGCGCTGGGGTCAGCCCGTCCAGTTGCCGCAGCACCCAGGCGGCATGCTCCTCAAGCAGACGCAGCCCCTGGGCGCGGCTGGCGCGGCGGGGCAGGGTCACCACGGCGGCCCCGGCAACCGGATCCACGCGCAGGGATACGCGCCGCGCCCGCGCGGAGCGGCGCCACAGGACGGGGCAGGGGCTGGCCGGCAGCAGGGGGTCGCGGCGGAGGGGGACCAGTTCGGTCTCAGTCATGCGAATTCAGCTATGGCGCGGCGGTGGGGCTGCCATCAAGGGTGGCGATGAAGCCCATCCGGAGACGTGATTGGCGCCCGGGCCTCCTGCGCGCCATCTACACCCCCATGACGCCGATCCATCCCGCCGCCCGCATCGGGCATGTCCACCTCAAGGTCGCGGATCTGGACCGCGCCCTCGGCTTCTGGCGTGACCTGCTGGGGCTGGAGGTGATGCTGCGGCGCCCAGGCGCCGTCTTCCTCTCCGCGGGGGGCTACCATCACCACATTGCCCTCAACACCTGGGAAAGCGCGGGCGGCACGCCGCCTCCCGCCGGGCATACCGGACTATTCCACGTCGCCCTGCTCTATCCGGACCGGACCGCCCTGGCCGCTGCCGTGCGCCGCGTGACCGAGGCAGGCTGGCCCCTGGAAGGCGCCTCCGACCATGGGGTGAGCGAGGCCATCTACCTGCGCGACCCGGACGGCAACGGTGTCGAACTCTACCGCGACCGGCCGGAGGCGGAGTGGCCGCGCGACGAGGCAGGACGGATGACCATGCACACGCGCCACCTCGACCTCGCGGCCCTGCTGGCCGAGGCGCCGGGCTGACCCACGCGCGGGGCGGCTTGACCGGCGGCGGGCGCGCCGCCATGGCTCTGCGCGCGCCGGCCGGTCCGCCCGGCGCGAAGCGAGGGCATGTGCGATGAACTGGATCAGCGAATGGGCCCTGCCCAAGATCAAGACGCTCTTCGGCGCGACGCGCGACGTGCCGGAGAACCTCTGGCACAAATGCCCAAGCTGCGAGCAGATGATCTTCCAGACCGATCTGGAGAAGAATCTGCGCGTCTGCCCCCATTGCGGCCACCACATGAGGCTTTCGGCCAAGGCGCGGCTGGATGCCACGTTCGATGAGGGCTGGCAGCGCATCGAGCTACCGCGCGCCCCGGCCGATCCGCTGCGCTTCAAGGATCAGCGCCGCTATGCCGAGCGGCTGAAGGACGCGCAGACGAAATCCGGCATGGATGACGCGGTGATGGTCGGCCATGGCGCCATCGAAGGGCAGCGCGCCGTCGTCGCGGCCTTCGAGTTCGCCTTCATGGGCGGCTCCATGGGTGCCGGCGTGGGCGAGGCGGTAGTGGCCGCCGCGCGGCTTGCCGTGCTGCAGGACTCGCCCCTGATCATCTTTGCCGCCTCCGGCGGGGCGCGGATGCAGGAAGGCGCGGTCAGCCTGATGCAGATGCCGCGCACCGTCATCGCCTCGCAGATGGTGAAGGACGCGGGGCTGCCCTTCATCATCGTGCTGTGCGACCCGACTACGGGTGGCGTCACCGCCTCCTTCGCCATGCTTGGGGATGTGCAGATAGCGGAGCCTGGGGCGATGATCGGCTTCGCTGGTGCGCGCGTCATCGAGCAGACGGTGCGCGAGAAGCTGCCCGAAGGCTTCCAGCGCGCAGAATACCTGCTGGAGCACGGGATTCTCGACATGGTGGTGAAGCGCGGCGAGATGCGCGCCACGCTGGGGCGCCTGATTCGCCTCCTGCGTTCGGAACCCGCCGCCGACGCCGCTTGATGGCTGCCTCCACACCCGGCCGCGCCGAGGCGCTGGTTGACCGGCTACATGGGCTGCACCCGCGGCTGATCGACCTGTCGCTGGAGCGGCTGCAAGGGCTGCTCGCGCGGCTCGGCCATCCGGAGCGGTCCTTGCCGCCCGTGGTCCATGTTGCGGGCACCAACGGCAAGGGCAGCACCTGCGCGCATCTGCGCGCCATTGCCGAGGCGGCGGGGCAGCGAGTCCATGCCTACACCTCGCCGCACCTCGTGCGCTTCCACGAGCGGATCCGCCTCGCCGGGACGCTGGTCGGCGAGGAGGCGCTGGCCGACGCGCTGGAGGAGGTGGAGGCGGTGAATGCGGGCGAGCCCATCACCGTCTTCGAGATCACCACCGCCGTCGCCTTGATGCTCTTTGCGCGTGTCCCAGCCGAGCTTCTGGTGCTGGAAGTGGGGCTGGGCGGGCGCTTCGACGCGACCAACGTCGTCGAACGCCCGGCCGCCTGCGCCATCGCCTCCATCTCCATGGACCACATGGAATTCCTAGGCAGCAACCTCGCCGAGATCGCCTTCGAGAAGGCGGGCATCATCAAGCCCGGCGTTCCCTGCGCGACCGGCGCGCAGCACCCGGACGCCATGGCGGTGCTGGAGCGCGTGGCGCGTGAACGGGGCGCGCCGCTCCAGGCCCGTTTCCGTGACTGGGACGTGGCGGAGGGCGCCTACGCCGATGCGGCGGGGCGTATCCCCCTGCCGCGCTTCGGCCTGCGCGGCCCGCACCAGCACGACAATGCGGGCATCGCCATCGCCGCGCTGCGAGCCTGGAATCCATCTTGGCTATCCGATGCCGCCATTGCCGGGGGCGTTGCCAACGCCACTTGGCCGGCACGGCTCCAGCGCCTGCACGGGCGCCTCGCACCGGCCGCGCCGTGGGAGCTGTGGCTGGATGGTGGCCACAATGCAGGGGCAGGGGAGGCGCTGGCCGAGGCGCTGCGCGACTGGCGCGACCTTCCGCTGCACCTCGTGGTCGGGATGAAGCAGGGCAAGACGGCCGAGGGCTTCCTGCGGCCCCTCCTGCCCCTGGCGGACACGGTCCATGCCGTGCGCGAGCCCGGGCAGCACCTCGCCATGGAAGTGGAGGAGATCATCGCCGCGAGCGGCTCCGTGGCGCGTCCCGGTCCGGACGTGGTGACAGCGCTGGCGAGGCTGAGGGCGGAGGAAAAGCCGGGCCGCATCCTGGTCTGCGGCAGCCTCTATCTGGCCGGCGAAGTACTCAAGGCCGATGGGACATGGCCGGAATGAGCGCGCCCAGCGAGAAGGCAAGGCCCGCCGCGAAGACCGCGGCATGGCTTTCGCCGGTGGCGCCGAACAGCGCCGCCAGGGCGAAGGCCGCCCCCGCCTGCGCTGCCGCATAGACGAGCGTCGCCCGCACCCACAGCGCCCCGGCCTGCTGCCCCGCTATCTCCCGCGCCCAGGCCAGGGTGACAGCGGAAATCCCGACACCCGAAAACCCGCCCAGCACCGCCGACCCTGCCAGCGCCGCGCCATGCGGCACGAGGGCGAGCGCCAGCGCCGCCGCCTGCGCGCCGAGCCAGAGCCGGACCGATTCCGCCCCGCCCAACCGGTCCGCGGCGCGCCCACCCAGAAGCGTGCCTGCCAGCGCGCCCAGCCCGAACAACGCCCAGACGCCACTCCCCGCCAGCACCCCAACCCCGACACCACGCGCCGCGAGGTCGGACAGATAGACCATGGGCGGCACCATCCCCGCGCCGGACAACGCATAGGCAAGGAGGAGGCGCGGCGCCGCCGGTGGCGCACCGGGCGGGATGCCGCCTGCATCCTCGGGAAAGCGGTGATGGGCGAAGACGGCGAGCCCCAGCGCCAGCGCCGCGACGCCCAGCCAACCGGGCGAAGGCCCGCCTCGCAGCAGCGCGGGCAGGATGAGCGCCCCCAGCGTGATGCCGCCGCCCACCCCTGCGATGACGATGCCCGAGGCTGTGCCACGCCGCCCCGCCTCCACCGCGCGCTGCACCGAAGGCCCGGCGAGCGACATCAGCACGCCCCCTGCCACCCCGGCGAGCAACCGCCAGGGCAGCAACCAGGCCACCCCACCCGGAATGGCGCAGAGCGCCAGCGACATGAACACGGCCGCCATGCCCAGGCGTAGTGCGCCGCGCGTGCCGAAGCTCCGTCCCAGCGACTGCGCGCCCATGACGCCGATCAGGTACCCCGCGAGCGCCGCGGCGCCGAGCAGACCTGCCTCCGCGCCCGACACCCAGCCTGCCTCGACCAGCGCGGGAAACAGCGGCACGAAGGCGAAGCGCGCAAGGCCAATTCCCGCTGCCGTCGCCGCGGCCCCGGAAAGCGCGGAGCTCAGGAAGGGCGACATTGGCGTCCCGGGGTCAGCCCCCGTCGCTTTGCTTGCCTGCCGTGATCCGGATGGCGCGGCGCAGGCGGGCGATTCCGGTTTTGACGTGCCCGCGCGCGCAAAGCCGGCGACCCTGCTGGCCAAGCAGGCGCGGCGTCGGCTCCATGTGGCCCGGCATGGATTCGAGACGCCGCGCGAGGGCATGGCAGTATTCGAGCGTGTCGGTGGTCAGGCGCAGATCCTGAGGCTGATGCTCCGCCCGCGCAGGATTCGGAAGGACGAGCAGCACGGCGAGAGCGAATGCGAAAGGAGCGGGCGCAGCGGGCATGGGCGGTGTCTGCACCCTCATGCCCTAAGAGTGAATTGGCCAGGGGTGAAGCTTTGGTCAGGGCAGTGGCATCCGAAGCGAGACACGAAGCCCGGGAGGCGTGAAGCCGGGCTGCGCATCCTCCAGCCGCACCTCGCCGCCGTGAAGCTGCGCCACCGCACGAACCAGCGAGAGCCCGAGCCCGGAGCCGGGCGTGTTCCGCGACACGTCGGCGCGGAAGAAGCGGTCCAGCGCCCGCTCCCTGTCGCTGGGCGACAGGCCCGGGCCGGAATCCTCCACGGCGATCTCGGCCACCCCGGCGTCACAGCGTGCGGAAAGCCGCACCACCCCACCGGGCGGCGTGAACTTGATCGCATTGTCGAGCAGATTGGCGACCGCCTGGAGCAGGAGGTCCCGGTCCCCCACGAGGTCGAGCTGCTCCGGCAGGCTGGTCTCGAAATGCTGGTTCCGCGCCTCGGCCATCGCTTCATAGAACTCGGCGGCGTCAGACAGCACGGCGGAAAGGTCGAGCGGCGCGAAGGCGGCGCGGCGCGCCCCGGCCTCGGCCTCGGCGATGCGCAGCAGGGCCTGGAAGATGCGGCTGATATTGTCGAGGTCGGCGATGCCCTCCTCCACCGCCGCGCGCAGCCTTTCCTCGCTCCGCGCCGCTGCCAGCGCCTCCTCCAGCTTGCCGCGCGCGCGGGCGATGGGGGTGCGGAGGTCGTGGGCGATGGCATCGGACACCGAGCGCACGCCGGACATCAGCGCCTCGATCCGATCGAGCATGGCATTCATGGTCGCGCCCAGCTGATCGAACTCGTCGTGGCGTAGAGAGACTGGCACGCGCCGGGCCAGGTCCCCCGCGGCGATGCCCTGAGCTGTCAGCATGGCCGGGGCCATGCGCCGCTGCAGCGCGTTCCGCACCAGCGAGGCGCCGATGGCGCCGACCATCAGGATAGCACCCAGCGACCACGCCATGCCTTCCGCCATCACGATGTCCAGCTGCGTGCGCTCGCTCTCGTCCCGCCCGACCAGGAGCCGCAGCCCGCCTGGCAGGTCGCGGCGATGGATCCGCGCCTCGGAGGTGGCGCCGTCATGGTGAAGCTCGGTGCGGAACCAGGTGCCGTCGCCAGCGATGCCCGCCGGCCAATGCTCCAGGTTGCCAGCCAGCTTGCGGCCATCGCTGTCCACGAGGAGGTAGATCGTCACCGCCTCGGCATCCTGGGCCATGCGGTCTTCGATAGACTCGACGAGGCCCAGCGGGCCTGCATCGCGGTGCCGGTCCATCAGGGCCAGCGTGTCGGCACGAATGGCGGCGACGGTCTGCCGGTCGATGGCACCCGCCGTGCCCCACCAGAGCACCGCCACGAGCAATCCGGCGGCGACCGAGAAGATCACCATGAACAGCAACGCGAAGCGGAAAGCCGCCGATTGCAGCAGGCGCGGCGGCGGGGGGCGAGCGAGGCGTTCGCTCATCGCGTCCTCGCCGTGCTCAGCCCTCGGCGCGGATCATGTAGCCCGCGTTGCGGACCGTATGGATCAGCGGTTTGTCGAAGCCCTTGTCCAGCTTCTGCCGCAGCCGCGAGACATGGACGTCGATCACGTTGGTCTGCGGGTCGAAATGGTAGTCCCACACCTTTTCCAGCAGCATGGTGCGCGTGACCACTTGGCCGGCATGGCGCATCAAATGCTCCAGCAGGCGGAACTCGCGCGGCTGTACGTCGATGCGCTTGCCGGACCGGGTCACGGTGCGGCTCAAGAGGTCCAGCTCCAGGTCGGCGACGCGGAGCTTGGTGACAGGGGCCTCGGAGGAGGGGCGGCGGCCCAGAGCCTCGACGCGGGCCAGGAGTTCGGCGAAGGCGAAGGGCTTCACGAGATAGTCGTCACCGCCCGCCTTCAGTCCCTTCACGCGCTCATCCACGGCGGATAGAGCGGAAAGGAACAGGACGGGCGTCCGGTTCCCCTGGCCTCGCAGCGTCTCGACGAGGCGCACCCCGTCCACGCCACCAGGAAGCATCCGGTCCAGCACCAACATGTCGAAGGACTCGCTGGCGGCCAGGAACAGGCCCTCTCGCCCGTTCGGAGCGTGCTCGACCGTGTGGCCAGCCTCCTGCAGGCCCTTCTTCACGAAGCGGGCAACTTCCACATCGTCCTCGACGAGGAGGATTCGCATCATACGCTCCTGCCTTCCATCGGGGCGGGATGCCCCAGCGCCATGCCGCTCCAGCACCTCATCCAGTGCCGCCGGGGCGCCGCCCGACCTGCACGGAGAGATCCTGCGTGCGCCCGTCGCGCAGCACCGTCAACCGGACGGTCTGCCCAGGCGCCACGGCAGCAATGGAGCGGACCAGCATGCGCGAGGTCTCGGCAGGCTGGCCGTTGATGGACAGGACGACGTCGCCGGAGCGCAGCCCGGCCCGCGCGGCCGGCCCGTTGCGCTCGACTCCCGCGATCAGCACGGCGCGGCGGCCGGCGCGCGGATCCTCCGCCACCAAGTCCTGCACCTGCACGCCGAGCCAGCCGCGCTCCACCCGCCCATCACGGCGCAGGCCCTCGATCACGGGCCGCGCGAGATCGGAAGGAGTGGCGAAGCCGATGCCGGCATTGGCGCCCGAGGGCGAGTAGATGGCGGTGTTGATGCCGACCACCTCGCCCGCGACGTTGAAGAGCGGGCCGCCGGAATTGCCCGGGTTGATCGCGGCGTCGGTCTGGATGAAGTCGTCGAAGGGCCCTGCACCGATGTCGCGGCCGCGGGCCGATACGATGCCCGAGGTGACGGAGCCACCGAGTCCGAAGGGATTGCCCGCCGCCAGCACCCACTGGCCGACGCGCAGCGCCCCGCTCGATCCCCAGGGGACGGCAACCAGTGGGGTACGCGGCTCCACGCGCAGCAGGGCAAGATCCATCAGCTCGTCGGAGCCGACGACACGGGCCTGCAGCTCCTGCCCGCCATGGATCGAGACGGTTACGCGGCTGGCATTGCCGACCACGTGGTTGTTGGTGACGATGTAGCCGCCCGGATCGATGATGAAACCGCTGCCGGCACCCATCGTCCGCTCGCGGCGGCCGCGGAAATACCGCTCCAACGGGGTGCCACGGAATTCCGGGGGGATGGCGCTCTGCGTCTCCGAGGCGACGGAGATGTTGACCACGGCGGGCAGCACCCTTTCCGCCAAGTCGGCGAAATCGGGCAGGGCGGCAGCCCCGCCGCGCTGGGCGATGGCGGGGCCGCCGCATCCCGCGAGGGAGGGCGGCAGCATCAGCCCGGCGAGCAGGGCACGGCGGCGGGACAGGGGGGCGGGGCGATGGGCAGTCATGGCGCGGGCCGGCAATCCTCCGGGCCGCCGCCGAGTCGGGAGCGCGCGGCCTTCCATTCGATAGCAAACATCAGGGACGGAAAGCCAACGACGCAAGGCGGTTGCCGGGGATTCCCGTCAGAATAGGCCTTCGATCCGTCCATTCGCGTCAAGCCGGATTGCCTCCGCAGCCGGGACACGTGGCAGTCCGGGCATGGTCATCACCTCGCCGCAAATCGCTACCACGAAGCCAGCCCCGGCGGAAAGCCGAACCTCCCGCACCGGCAGGGTATGACCGGTGGGGGCGCCCAGCAGGGTCGGGTCGGCGCTGAAGGAATATTGCGTCTTGGCGATGCAGACCGGGACATGGCCGAAGCCCAGCTCCTCGAAGCGGCGCAGCCGGGCGGCCACCGCATCGGGCAGGGCGATGTCCGTTGCGCGGTAGATCTCCCGTGCCACGGCGCGGATCTTGTCCGCGAGCGGAAGATGGTCCGGGTAGAGGGGGGCGAAATGCGCCTCCCCGGAATCGAGGCGGCGGGTGACGGCATGGGCCAGCGCCTCGGTTCCCGCGCTGCCGTCGGACCAGTGGGTGCACAGCACTGCCTCGACGCCGATCTCCTTCATCGCCTCGCGCACCGCCGCAAGCTCCGCCTCGGTGTCGGAGGTGAAGCGGTTGATCGCGACCACGGGCGGGAGGCCGAATTTTCGGATGTTCTCGACATGGCGGGCGAGATTAGCAACGCCCCGGTGCAGCGCCTGCAGGTCCTCCCGGCCGAGGTCGGCCTTGGCGACGCCGCCATGCATCTTCAGCGCCCGCACCGTGCCCACGATCACGCAGGCATCGGGGGCGAGGCCGGCGAGGCGGCATTTGATGTCGAGGAACTTCTCCGCGCCCAGGTCGGCGCCGAACCCGGCTTCCGTCACCACCACGTCAGACAGGTGCAGGCCAAGTCGCGTGGCCATCACGCTGTTGCAGCCGTGGGCGATGTTGGCGAAGGGCCCGCCATGCACGAGTGCCGGCGTGCCCTCCAGCGTCTGCACTAGGTTGGGCGCCAGCGCGTCGCGCAGCAGCACGGCCATGGCGCCATCCGCCTTCAGGTCGCGCGCCGTGATTGGGCGGCGGTCGCGCGTCTCTGCCACGATGATGCGGCCGAGCCGCGCTTGGAGGTCGTCCAGGCTGTCGGCGAGACAGAAGGCGGCCATCACCTCGCTCGCCACCACGATGTCGAACCCGTCCTCGCGCGGGAAGCCGTTGCCCACGCCGCCCATGCTCTGGACCACCTGCCGCAGCGCGCGGTCGTTCATGTCGAGGGCGCGACGCCAGGAGACCCGGCGCGGGTCGATGCCCAGCGCGTTGCCCCAGTGGATGTGGTTGTCCAGCATCGCCGCCAGCAGGTTGTTGGCGGCCGTGATGGCGTGGAAGTCGCCGGTGAAGTGGAGGTTGATGTCCTCCATTGGCACGACCTGGGCGTGTCCGCCCCCGGCCGCGCCACCCTTCACGCCGAAGCAGGGGCCGAGCGAGGGCTCGCGCAGGCAGATCACCGCGCGGCGGCCGATGCGGTTCAGCGCATCTCCCAGGCCGACCGTAGTGGTCGTCTTGCCCTCGCCGGCCGGGGTGGGGCTGATGCCGGTGACGAGGACGAGCTTGCCCTTGGGGCGCTCCCGCCGCGTCTCCTCCACGAAGCTGAGGGAGATCTTGGCCTTGTGCTTGCCGTAGGGTTCCACCGCCTCATCCGGGATGCCGGCGCGCGCGGCGATGGCGGCGATGGGCCGCAGCTTCGCGGCGCGGGCGATTTCGAGGTCAATGGACATGGACGCGGCTTCCCCCGTAGCCATCCCGGTATACGGCGGCGGCGGGATTGGACAAGCGGCGCGACCCGGCGGCAGGATGCGCGCACCGAAAACAAGAGTCCGGAGGAAACCCATGCAGGTCACCCGTCGCGGCGCGATTCTCGCCGCCCCTTTCATCGCCGCGCCGGCGCTCTCGCGCGCCCAGGAGGCGGCGTGGCCGACGCGGCCGGTGACCATGCTGGTTCCCTTCGTGGCGGGCGGCCCGTCCGACATCGTCGCCCGGCTGATTGCGACCCGCATGGCGGGCATGGTGAGCCAGCCCGTGGTGGCGGAGAACCGGCCGGGCGCGAACGGCGCCGTGGCCGCCCAGGCGCTGGCCCGCGCCGCGCCGGACGGCCACACGCTGCTGACGGGCTCCATCGGCGTTTTTGCCATCAACGCCGCGCTGCGGCCCAACCTGCCCTATGACCCCGTGCGTGACTTCGCGCCGGTCACGCTGGCCGTCACCACGCCCAACGTGCTGATCGCGAACCCGACCGCCATGCCGGCACGCGACTTCAACGGCATGATGGAATGGCTGCGCGCCAATTCCGGCCGCGCCTCCTACTCCACCTCCGGCGTTGGCTCCTCCGAGCACATGACGATGGAGCTGTTCAAGCTCCGCACGCGCAGCGACATCCAGCACGTGCCCTACCAGGGGGGCGCGGCGGCAGCGACGGCGCTTCTGGCAGGCGACGTGCAGATGACCTTCCAGAACCTCGGCACCGTGGCGGCGCATATCCAGGCCGGGCGCATGCGCGCGCTGATGGTGACGAGCGCGGAGCGCCATCCGACCATCCCCGACGTGCCGACGGCGCGCGAGTGCGGCCTCGACGATTTCGTCGTCACCTCCTGGCAGGCGGTGATGGCGCCTGCCGCCGTGCCTGCGCCGGTGCTGGCGCGGCTGGAGACGATGTGCCGCGAAAGCCTGCGCCACCCGGAAAGCGTGCAGCGCCTGAACGGCATCGGCTTCGACGTGGTGGCGAGCAGCGCCGCGGATTACCGCCGCTTCCAGGAGGCCGAGATCGGCCGGTGGCGCGAGGTGGTGCGCGCCGCGAATATCCGCGCCGAGTAGCGGCCCAACTCCATGCTGAGAGCGTTGATGCGGCGCAACGACGCGTCGCATCAATGGGAATAGCCCTGTCCTCGCGCAACACGAATCAGATCGCGCGAGGATGTAATGAAAAAATTGGGTTTGCTGGCAGCGGGGCTGCTGGCATTGAGCGTGGCGCAGGCGGCAGCGCAGGACGCGCCGCGCGGCAAGCGCGCCGGAGATTTCACCGTGGGGCTGGGGGCGATCGGCGTGCTGCCCACGAATGGCGGGCGCGTGGGGCTCATCGGCGGCACGCCGCAGGCGAGCAACGCGGCCAGTCCGCAGCTGGATTTCACCTATTTCTTCACGCCGAACCTTTCGGCGAATCTGATAGCCGCCGCCACCCGGCATGATCTGCGCGTGTCCGGCTCCGCGCTGGGCGATTTGAAGCTGGGCCGTGTCTGGGCGCTGCCGCCGACGCTGACCGTGCAGTACCACCCGTTGCCGCAGTCGCGCCTCAGCCCCTATGTGGGCATCGGGCTCAACGCGACCTTTTTCTACGGCCATGGCGGTGCGATGACGCCGCCGGTGAACCGCGTGCGGGTCCGCAACACCGTTGGCGTCGCGCCCAATATCGGCCTGGATTACGAGGTGGCGCCGAACTGGCTGCTCAATTTCGACGCCAAGTGGATCCTGATGCAGCCGGATGTCAGCGTGAATAGCGGGCTGATCGGGGCGCGGGCCGACGTGAATCCCTTCGTCATCGGGGCGTCGGTCCGCTACCGGTTCTGATCCGCGTCAGGCCGCCGCCGGCTCCAGCAGGCGCTGGACCGGCAGGCGGCCGAGCCTCGCGCAGAAATCACCGAAGCCCTCACCGGGCTGACGCCACGCCGCCCAGGCTTCCAGCACGGGCCGCAGCGTCTCGGCGATGCGGTCGAGCGGGACCTTGTCCGCGATGGCCTCGTTGAGCCGCGTCCCCTCGAAGGCGCCGCCGACGAACAGGGTGTAGAGGCCAGGTGCACGGCCCACTACGCCGATCTCCGCTTGATAGGGCCGGGCGCAGCCATTGGGGCAGCCGGTGATGCGCAGGCTGATCCGCTCGCCTCGCAGCTTCAGCGCTTCGAGTTCGGCCTCGATGGCGGTGACGATCTCCTCCCGCACGCGCTCGCCCTCCGCGAGGGCTTGGCCGCAAGTGGGCAGGGCAACGCAGGCCAGGGTGGCCCGGCGGAGGGGCGACAGGGACTCGGGCAGGGGGATGCCGTGCCGCGCCAGCACCGCCTCCACTGCCGCGCGTTGCCCCGGCGCGATGTCGGACAGCAGCAGATCCTGCTGCGGCGTCCCGATCGGGTTTGCGCCGGTGAGGGCGATCACCTCGCGCAGAGCTTCCCGCCAGGGTCCGGCGACCCGGCCCGAAGGCACGGACAGGCCGAGCCAGAGCTTGCCATCGCCCTGCTCGTGCCAGCCCAGATGCTCCGGCACGTGCAGCTTCGGCAGGGGAGGGGGCGGGGCGAGGGGGCGGCCCAGATCGGCGGAAAGCTGCGCCCGTGCCCAATCCGCGCCCTTCTCGTGCAGCACGTATTTCAGCCGCGCCTGCTTGCGGTCGTCACGCCGCCCGAAATCGCGGTGGAGGCGCACGGCCGCCTCCGCCACCTCCAACACCTCATCCGGACCGATCAGCGCCACAGGGTCGGCGAGGCGCGGGAAGGTGGAAGGCTTGTTGTGCGTCATTCCCATGCCGCCGCCGAGCGTCACGATCCACCCCTCCGGCACCATGATGAAGCCGAGGTCGTTGGCCAGCACGTCCGCCGAGTTGTCCTCCGGGTGGACCAGAGCGATCTTGAATTTCCGCGGCAGGTAGGCGGCGCCGTAGAGCGAATCCTCCGCCTCGCCCGCCACCTGCTCCTCGCCCAGGAAGATCTCGTGATGGGCGCGGCTGCGCGGCAGCAAGGCGGAGGAGAGGCGGAAGGCCTCCTGTTCCAGCCGCGCATGGATGGCGTCGCGACGCGGCGCGGGGGAGGTGATGACGTTGCGGACCACATCGCCGCAAGCGGCCAGGGTGGTCAGCAGCGCTTCGTGGATTCCGGCGATGGTCCCGCGCAGGTTTTCGCGCAGAACACCGTGAAATTGCACGCCTTGGCGCGTGGTAATTCGCAGCGTGGAATCAGCGTGGCTCTCCGCCAACGCATCCAGGGCGAGCCATTGCGGGCCGGTAAGGCGGCCCGCCGGGGCGCGCACGCGCACCATGAAGGACCAGTCCTTGTCCTGCCCCGCCTGCTTGCGTGCGGTGGCGGTGTCGCGGTCGGATTGCTCGTAGGTTCCGTGGAATTTCAACAAGGTATAGGCGGCCTCGCTCAGCCCGCCGACGGTGTCGCGGCTGCCGATTTCCTGTGCGATGGACCCGCGCAGCCCTTGGCTCTCGGACTTGATGGCCTCGACTTCGCTCGCCTTCATCGCTTCGTCCTTTCAGTGCGCTTGCCAAGAGTGAAAACATGATTCTACGATCGTCGCAAGCATTACTGAGGGGGTTGGCCGCGATATGAAAGTGGAATCCGCGAGCCGCCTCGCCGGGCCCGTCTTTGCCCGTGGCGAGGTGTGGCTGGTCGGCGCCGGCCCTGGCGACCCGTCCTTGCTGACCCTGCGCGCGGTCCAGGCGCTGGAGGCCGCCGACCTCGTGCTGCACGACGCGCTGCCGGGCCGCGCCGTGCTGAGGCACGTCCGCCGCGGCGCCGAGATCATCGCCGTCGGCAAGCGCAAGGGCGCCGCACCGGTGCCGCAGGCGCGCATCAACCAGCGGTTGGTGCAGGGTGCGCTCGCGGGGCTGCGCGTGGTGCGGCTGAAGGGCGGTGACCCCTTCATTTTCGGGCGCGGTGGCGAGGAGGCGGCGGCCTGCGACGCGGCCGGGGTGACTTGGCGCGTGGTGCCGGGCGTCTCGTCCGGACTCGCGGCGCCGGCAGCGGCAGGGATCGCGCTGACGCAGCGCGGCATCGCCTCGGCCGTCACCTTCCTCACCGCGCATGACGAGGCGGGCAGCCTGCCGGCGCTGGAATGGGGCGCGCTGCCCGGCACGGTGGTCGCCTTCATGGCGCTGACCCGGCTGGATGAGGTCGCGACGCGGATGCTTGCAGGCGGGCGCTCCCCTGCCACGCCCGTCGCCATCATCTCCGAGGCCAGCCTGCCGACGCAGCGCGTGCTGCGGACGAATTTGGGCGCCTGCACCCTCGATGCGCGCCGCGCCGGAGTGCCCGCCCCCGCGTTGGTCGTGATCGGCGAGGCGGCTGCGCTGGCCGGTACGCTGGACCTCCCCTTGCCGGCGGAGGCCGCCCATGCCTGAGTTCGGCGGACTGGCTGACGAGACCTGGGCTCCGGCGCCAGAGGTTGCCGGAATCGGCTTCGGCGTCCTCGCCCTGGTCGCGCTCCTGGCGCGGCTCATCTGATCATCGAAGACTGGAAGGAGACTAATTTGTCGCAGCAGCTTTCCCTTGGGCAGGTGGCGCCCGATTTTGAGGCCGACACCACGCAAGGCCGCATCCGTTTCAGCGAGTGGGGCAAGGATTCCTGGGTGGTGTTCTTCTCCCATCCGAAGGACTTCACCCCGGTCTGCACCACCGAGCTGGGCGAGGCGGCGAAGCTGAAGCCAGAATTCGACAAGCGCGGCGTGAAGGTGATCGGCCTGTCCGTGGACCCGCTCGACCGGCATGACGCCTGGGTTGAGGACATCCGCGAGACGCAGGGTGCGACGCTGAACTTCCCCATGATCGCCGACCCTGACCGTTCGGTGTCCAAGCTTTACGGGATGATCCATCCGGAGGCCGACCCCTCCATCACCGTTCGCACCGTCTATGTGATCGACCCGGCGCGGAAGGTTCGGCTGACGCTGACCTACCCGCCCTCCACCGGCCGCAACTTCCAAGAGGTGCTGCGGGTGATCGACAGCCTGCAGCTCACCGACAAGCACAAGGTCGCGACGCCGGTGAACTGGCAGAAGGGCGACAAGGCCATCATCGTCCCCAGCCTGTCCGACGAGGACGCGAAGATCCGCTTCCCGCAGGGCTGGAAGGCCGACCGCCCCTATCTGCGCTGGGTGGACGTGCCGCAGGAAGGCTGAGCCGCCGCAACCTTGCCATCATCGCCGGTTTCTTTCCGGCGATGATGCCGGGGCAATCGCCGATCTGGCCGGACCGGGGCGCGGCCCCCGTCGCGGCGCTGCTGGGGGCGGCCCTGGTGATGGTGGTGTTCGGGTGGGGCATCGTGCCGCCCGGGCATACTGACTGGATGCTCTCGGGCACGCTCGGTCCGGACCCGGTGCAGTACTGGCTGGGCTGGGCCTTCTTTCGCGACGATGCGTGGCGCCTGCCGCCCGGCCTCTCGCCGCGCTTCGGGATGGAGCTTGGCTCCTCCATCTTCTTCACCGACTCCATCCCGCTGCTGGCCTTCCTGTTCAAGGCGCTCCGACCGGTGCTGGCGGTGGACCAGTATTGGGGGATCTGGCTGCTGCTCTGCGGCGCGTTGCAGGGGCTGTTCGGCGCGTTGGCGCTGCGGCGCCTGGGCCTTGGCGCGCTGGGCCAAGTGATGGGGGCGGGGTTGCTGGTCCTGCAACCGATGCTGCTCAACCGCATGGGCGGGCATTTCGCCCTGGCGGGGCAATGGCTGCTGCTGGCCGGGCTTTGGCTGCACCTCGCCCCGCCGACGACGCGCCGTCCCTGGGGATGGGTACTGCTGGCTGCGGCGGCCGCGCTGATCCACTCCTACATCCTGCCTATGGTGCTGGCGCTCTGGCTCGCAGATGCATGGCGCCGCCGCGCCTGGCTTGAGACGCCGCTGGTGGTCGGCGCCGCGCTGGTTGCGCTCTGGGCGGCCGGATTCTTCCTTCTGCGGGCCGGGCATGGCGGCGCCGGCTATGGCGCGATGCAGCTAGACCTCCTCGCTCCTTTCGATGGCGGGGTCTGGAGCGCGCTCCTGCCCACGCTGCCCGGGCCTGAGCATCCGGAGGTGGGCGGCTCCTATCTCGGCCTGGGCGGCCTGCTGCTGCTGCCCTTCCTGTTGCGCGCGCCCTGGCGGCGCTTCTCCGGGCCGCTCGCGATCGTGCTGCTGCTGATGCTGGGTTTCGCGGTGACGCACCGGCCTTCCGTCGCGGGGGTGCAGGTCACGCTGCTTTCTCTTCCTCCCTCCCTGGTTGAACTCGCGGGTGCGCTGCGCGCCTCGGAGCGGTTCTTCTGGCCGCTCGCCTATGCGCTGCTGCTGCTCGGCATGGCCGGTCTGGCGCGCTGGCTCGGGCTGCGCCAGTCGGGCCTCGCGCTTGCCGCGCTGCTGGTCGTGCAGGCCGTGGATCTGCGCCCCGGAATCGCGCGGCTGGGCGGCTTCTTCCCGCCCACGGAGGCTAGGCTGCCCCTGCGCCTGTCCAATCCCTTCTGGGCGGAGGCAACGCGCAACGCCCATGCCATCCGCGCCGTCCCCGCCGCGAATCTGGGGCCCTTCTGGGAGGAGGTGGCGGTGCTGGCGGCGCGGCACGGCCTGGCCACCGATGCCGCCTACCTCGCCCGTGCCGATGCCGGCGTCGCCGCCCGCCTGGCCGAGACAGTGCTCGACCGGCTGCGGAGGGGCGATCCCGAGCCGGGGGTGATCTACGTGCTGCGCGACGAGGCCGCGCTGGAGGCGGCGCGGGAGGGCATGGCGGCCTCGCTGCGGCGAGTGGACGGGCTGTGGGTGGTACCGCCCACGCCTTGAGGCTTCCCGTAGCGCCGTGGCGTCCTACATTCGGGGGACAGCCGAAGGTGAAAACAGATGCGCATCCTCCGCCATCGACCCTGGAACGCCCCGGAAAGCGCGGTCACGCCCGAGGCGCTGGTGCTGAACCGCCGTGCCCTGATGGGGGCGGGTGCTGCGCTCCTGCCCGGCATCGCCGCGGCGCAGGGCATCACCCAGGCCCCGCCCTTGCCCGAGCACGCGCGCAACATGCGCTACCGTCCCGAGCGCGCCCTCAGCCCCGAGCGCGACGTTTCCACCTACAACAATTTCTACGAATTCGGGACGAGCAAGAGCATCTCCTCCGCCGCGTCGCGCATGCCGGTGCGGCCCTGGCGCCTTTCCGTCGGCGGGCTGGTGGACAAGCCGCGCGAGTTCGAGATCGACGACCTGCTGCGCCTGATGCCGATCGAGGAGCGCGTCTATCGCCTGCGCTGCGTCGAGGCCTGGGCGATGACCGTGCCCTGGAGCGGCTTCCAGCTTTCCGAGCTGCTGAAGCTGGTGGAGCCGAAATCGAATGCCCGCTACGTCGCCTTCGAGACCGCCGCCATTCCCGGCGTCATGCCCGGGCTGCGGCAAAGCTGGTATCCCTGGCCGCATGTCGAGGCCTGCACGATCCAGGAAGCGGCGAACGAGCTGACCTTCATGCCGGTCGGGCTGTTCAGCAAGCCGCTGCCGCAAAGCAATGGCGGCCCGCTGCGCGTGGTCTTCCCATGGAAATACGGCTTCAAGTCCGGCAAGTCGGTGGTGAAGATCACCCTGACCGCGGAGCGCCCGCGCACCTTCTGGCCCGCCATCCAGGCGAGCGAGTATGGGTTCTGGGCGAACGTGAATCCGGAGGTCTCGCATCCGCGCTGGAGCCAGGCGACCGAGCGGCTGCTGGGCAGCGGCGAGCGCGTGCCGACGCGGATCTTCAACGGCTATGGCGAATGGGTCGGCGGCCTCTACACGGGGATGGAGCGCGAGCGCCTCTGGGCCTGATGGCTCGACAGCCCAGGGCCCGGCGGCTAGTCCGCCCGGGCACTTCGGGAGCGTCGAGCATTGACCACGAGCGACCTTCAGGCGGCGAAGCCGGAAGCCGCGTATGACGACTTCGCCAAGCTCGACATCCGCGTCGGGCGGATCATCGCCGTCGAGCCGTTTCCGCGCGCCCGCAACCCCTCATACAAGGTTCAGGTGGATCTAGGGCCGCTCGGCACGCGGTGGTCGAGCGCGCAGATCACGAATTACGACGCTGCTGAGCTAGTCGGGACGGCAGTCGTGTGCGTCTGCAACTTCGCGCCCCGCAACATCGCCGGGTTCCGGTCGGAGGTGCTGATCCTCGGCGCGCGGGACGAGCGGGGGCGCGTGATCCTGCTCTCGCCGCATTCGGGTGTCCCGCTCGGGGCGACGATCTACTGAGGTCTCAGCCGCGCGCCTCGTCCAGGCGGCGGCGGGACAATGCGATCACGGCGCGCGCTTCGGGCGTCAGGTCGAAGGGTTCCAGCGCATCGAGAGGCGCCCAGCGAACCTCGGCCGCGTCGTCGCCCGCCACCGTCTCGCCGGAGAGGTATTCGCCGCAGAAATCCACGATGGTGTAGTGGAACCGGACGCGTCCATTCTCGTCTCGCGTCACGGAGTCGATCACGTCGGCGAGGAGCAGCGGGCCGACCTCGATGCCTGCTTCCTCGCGCAACTCCCGGCGTGCCGCTTCCTGCGCCCCCTCGCCCACGTGCTGCGCCCCACCGGGAAGGGACCAGGCACCCATGCGCGGCGGCCGGCCGCGACGGACCAGCAGGACGGTATCACCACGGAAGGCAATGACTCCGATGCCGATCCAGGGACGGTCGGGATACTCGCGGCTGTTGCTCATCCCTGCTCCAGCAAATCTTCGAGGCGCGGGAGCATGGCGCGTTCCTTCCACTGCCCAAGCTGAAACGCGTAGCCATTCCAGAGTGCGTTCAGCCGCGCCGCCTCGGCATCGCCTTCGGCGCGGAGGGTGACCCAGAACTCGCTTTCCTGACGTCGGCCCCAGGCTTGGATCGCGAGGTTGTCGGTGAAGGTAAAGCGCGCCTCGCCGAGCGCTTCGCCAGGGGCGTCGTCGTCGCGCCGCACCTCGATCAGCGTCAGGCCTTCGAAGACGCGGCCGGCCTCGTCCAGGGCCACGGCATCGGGGCGGGGCGGGTCGCGCGGCTCGACGATCACCAGCGGCGCGTCCACCTCGCCGGGCCGTTCCAGCACGAGAGGCTCGTCACCGGCGCGGCGCACCTCCACGCGGCGCAGGCGCTGGGCCGGCAGGTCCACAAGGTCGCGCAGCAACCAGAGCGCCGGATCGGCCTCGGCGGTCAGCCTGCCTTCGGCGAGCCAGCCCTGCGCTTCCTCCGGGCGGCGGATATGGATGGAGTCCGTTACACCGGGCTGGGCGCGGGAACGCCGCGTGCCGAGAATCACCGAGATGAGCGGCGCACCGGAGGCGTCCAGGACGCGCAGCAGCGCCCCCGTCGCGCCGGGTCGCATCGGGTCGTCCGTGCCGAAGCTGGCGCTGGCATCGCGCGGTTCCAGGAGGCGAAGCTCGGTGAGGGCGGTCAGCGTCTCGTGCACCTTGGCGGGGCGGGCGGGCCAGCCGGCACGCTCGGCGATGCGCCACGTCTCGCCATCGCGCGACAAGGTCACGCCGCCATCGTGGCGCCGGATTTCCACGCGTGCGGCTCGGCCCAGGCGTTCGGCCAGGCCGGGGAAGGCGAGTGCGCCGCTTGTCGGTGCCGCTTCCTCGCGCGGGGCGAGGAAGATTCCCGCGCCCAGCGTCGCCGCTGCCGCCGCGCCCAGCCCGGCGAGTCCACGCCGCCCGATCACGGCCGCGCCGCCGCGCGACGCCGCGCACGCACCAAGGCCAGCCCTGCCGCCGCCAGCACCAGCAGCCCAGGAACGAGCAGGATGTTGAAGGCCCGCAACGCGGTCTCCAGCGATTCGATGTCGCGGCGAAGATCGAGCTGCACGGCGCGCAGCTCCCGCCGCGTCGCGGCGATCTGCTCGCGCGCGCGGTCGATCTCGGCGCGCTGCTCCGGCGTGATGACGGCCTGGGCCGCGTTGCGTTCGCCGCCCGTGCCCTGTCGCAACTCGCGCAGCCGCGCCTCCGAGCCCTGAAGGCGTTCGGTCAATTGCCGCTCGCTGGCGCGGAACTGCGCGTCGGCGGCGCGGCGGATCTCCTCCACGCGGGTGAAGGGGCGCAGCGACTCCCCGCGCGAGCGCAGCGAGATCATCGCATCCGTGCCCGAGAGCGTGTCGGCCAGGTTGACGATCAGGCTGCCATTCCCCGCGAAGGGCGTGGCGACGGGCTGGCCGAAGAATTCCTGCACCCGCACCCAGAACCGGTCATCCAGGATGTCCGTGTCATGGATGACGACGAGGTTGCTCTGCCCCTCGGAGCGCGCGAGATGCGGCAGCAGCCCCTCGGCCTGGACGGGCGGGCCGTCGGGGAAGGCGCTGGGCAGGGCGCCGCGCAGCCGCGCGGCGATCACCCGCCGCTCGCCATCGGCGCGGAAATCCGCCAGCAGCCGCACCGGATCCGCCTCGCGCCCGACGCGCGCGGCCGGGACGATCATGGATTGCCCGCTGCTTTGCAGAAGCGTCGTCCACTCGCCCGGCGCATTCTCCCGGCGACGCAGATATCCGGCCGAGGCGACGGTGACCTGATCGAGCTGGGCAGTCGCCACCTCGCTCCGGTTCAGGCTGTCCCCCTGCAGCGAATACCAGGACAGGAAATCCACCGCCTGGACCCGGTCGCCGGGCCGCGCCCGCACCCGCCACGCGCCGCGCAGGTCGAGCACGACCTCGTTGGCCGGCGCCTCGATGCCCCAGGCATTGAGGATCCGGTCGAGGCTGGAGGCCGTATCGGCGGGCGGGCGCCCATCCGGGCCGGGCCGCGTCGCCTGCATCTCGCTCTGCGGGTCGAGGAGCAGGAGGAGGCGGCCGCCGCGCATCACGAACTGGTCCACCGCGTATTGCGTCGCGTCGGAAAGCCCTTGCGGGTGGGCGAGAAGCAGGATGCGGATGCCCGCGGGGATCACGGCCGCATCGGGCGCGACCTCGCGCACCTCATAGGCATCGCGCAATTGCTGCATCACCACTTGCGGCCGCGCCAGGGCCGGCTGGCGCAGCATCATGGCGCGCGGATCGCCGTTCAGCGGCAGCGGCGTCAGCAGCCCGATCACCGGCTTCTCCGGCGCGGACAACTCGAAGACGAGGCGGGTGAGATCGGCCTCAAGGAAGCGCTCGCGATCCGGCTGGAAGAAGGCGATGTTCCGCTCCTCGTCGCGGGCATTGCTGCCGGCTAGGCCGAAGAAGACCTGCTCGCCGCCCTCGTTCAGCGGCACGCCTTGCAGCCCCAGCGCCAGGGCGCGGTCCTCCGTGTCGGAGAAGGGCTCGGGGTCCAGCACCTCCAACCGCAGCTTGCCGCCCGAGGCGGCGGCGTATTCGCGCAGGAGGGCGCGCACGCGCTCGGCATAGGCGCCGAATTGCGGCGCCTCCGTCCCCAGGCGGCGTGAGTAGAACAAACGCAGCGTCACCGGTTCGCGCAGGCCCGACAGCACCTGCCGCGTGCCGGGGGCGAGCGTGTAGAGCTGGTCTTCCGTCAGGTCGAGCCGCGCCTGCGGCACGGCGCGCTGCGCCAGCAGGACGGCCCCGATTGCCAACGCGGCAGCGAAGAGGAGGGCGAGGAGCGAGGCGGCGCGACGCATCACGCACCCCTCCGCCATTCGAGGATCACGGCATTGGCGAAGAGCCAGAAACCGGTGAAGGCGGCGAAGAAGACGAGGTCCGGCACGGCGATCACCCCACGGACGAAGCTGCCGAAATGCTCTGCGACGGAGAAGCCGCGCGCCACCTCGCCCAGCACTGGCAGCCGGTTGGACAGGAAGTCCGAGACGATGGGCGATCCGGCGGCGGCGAAGACGAAGCACCCCGCGACGCCCAGCACGAAGGCGATGACCTGATTGCGCGTCATCGCCGAGACGGCGGCGCCCAGCGCCAGGTAGGCCCCCGCCACCAGCACGCAGCCGAGATACCCGGCGAGGATGGCGCCGTTATCCGGCTCGCCCAGCCAGTTCACCGTGATGACCAGCGGGAAGGTCAGCGCCAGCGCCACCGCGCAGAAGACCCAGGCGGCCAGCCACTTGCCCAGAACGGCCTGCCAGGGCGCGATGGGCAGGGTCAGCAGCATCTCGATCGTGCCCAGGCGACGCTCCTCCGCCCAAAGGCGCATGGTCAGCGCCGGCACCAGGAACAGCAGCAGCCAGGGCACGAAGCCGAAGAAGGGCAGCAGATCCGCTTGGTTGCGGCCGAAGAACCCGCCCAGGGTGAAGGTGAGTGCGCCTGCGAGCACTAGGAAGATGACGATGAATACGGCGGCGACGGGGGTGGCGAAGTAGCCCGCGAATTCCCGCCGCGCGATGGCCCAGACCGCCCTCATGCGACCTCTCCTTCGCCCAGGGTCAGAGCGCGGAACACGGTGTCGAGGTCGCGCCCATCCGCCGTCAGCGCCTCTGGCGTGGAATCGGCCAGCACCCGCCCGCGCGCGATGATGATGGCGCGGGTGCAGACGGCCGAGACCTCCTCCAGGATGTGGGTGCTGATGATGATCGCCTTGCGCGGCGCCATGGCGGTGATCAGGTTGCGGACCTCGTGCTTCTGGTTGGGGTCGAGCCCGTCCGTCGGTTCGTCCAGCACCAGCACGTCCGGGTCGTGCAGCAGCGCGGAGGCAAGGCCGACGCGGCGGCGGAACCCCTTGGAGAGGGTCTCGATGGGTTGCAGCCGC
Source organism: Sabulicella rubraurantiaca (assembly GCF_017355885.1). Lineage (GTDB taxonomy): Bacteria > Pseudomonadota > Alphaproteobacteria > Acetobacterales > Acetobacteraceae > Roseococcus > Roseococcus rubraurantiacus. Next base: position 177,919 of record NZ_JAFEUU010000004.1, on the reverse strand, counting down.
ACCTCCTCCAATTGGGTGATCGCCATGGCGGCGGGCACGGTGGCCAGATTGCAGCCGCGAACCCGGGCGCAGAAGCGCAGGAAGGCTTCGACGGTCATCTCGGGATAGGTGGGGGCGCCTTCGGGCAGGAAACCCAGCTTGCGGCGGGCGGCCACGCCGTCCGTCTGCACGTCATGCCCCGCGATTCGGGCCGTCCCGGCGCTGGGCGGCAGGAAACCCGCCAGCATCCGCATGGTGGTGGATTTCCCGGCCCCGTTGGGCCCCAGGAACCCGACCACCTCGCCCCGCTCAACGGAGAAGCTCACCCCGTCCACGGCGGTGAAGGCGCCGAAGCGCCTGGAGAGGCCTTCGATCTCGATCAGCGCGTTCACGTTCGGCTGTACTCCCGGTCTGCCGACCGGGATAGCAAGGCTCAGCCGGCCTTCAAATAGGCCGCCGCATCCTCCTTGCCGAAGAGCCGCAACAGGAAGCGCACCGCGCGCCCGCGCGGCGAGGCGAGGCCGGGGTCTCGCTCCAGCAGCGCCTCCGCGTCGCGATGGGCGATGTCGATCAGGTCGCTCTGCCGGGCAATGTCCTCCTCCGGCAGGGCGAGGCGAAGCTGTGCCTGCCCTGCCTGGCGCGTTCCCAGCGCCTCTCCGCCGCCGCGCAGGCGCAGATCCTCCTCGGCGATGAGGAAGCCATCCTCCGTGTCGCGCAGGATCAGCAGGCGCTCCTTCTCCTTTTCCGAAAGATGCTCGGAATGAATGAGCAGGCAGGAGGAGGGCCGGCTGCCGCGCCCGACGCGGCCGCGAAGCTGGTGCAGGGCGGAAAGCCCGAATCGCTCCGCCTGCTCGATCACGATGATCGTCGCCTCCGGCACATCCACCCCGACCTCGATCACCGTCGTGGCGACCAAAAGCCGCGTGCGTCCCTCCGCGAAGTCGCGCAGCGCGCCCTCGCGCACCTCCATGTCGAGCTCGCCATGGGCCAAGCCCACCTGGCCAGGGAAGCGGCGCGACAGCTGCGCGAATCGGTCCTCGGCGGCGACGCTGTCGTCGTGGTCGCCGCCGGTGATGGCACGCACCACCCAATAGGCCCGTTCGCCGCGCTCCAGGGCCTGACCCAGGCGTTCCACGATCTCGGCATGCCGGGCGGTGGTCACGACGCGGGTGGCGATGGGCTGGCGCCCGGCGGGCTTTCCCTCGATGCGGCTCACCTGCATCTCGCCCCATTGCGTCAGCTGCAGCGTGCGGGGGATGGGGGTGGCGGTCATCACCAGCATGTCCGCATCCTCGCCCTTGCGGCCGAGTTCCAGGCGCTGCGCCACGCCGAAGCGGTGCTGCTCATCCACCACGGCCAGGGCGAGGTCGCGGAACTCCACCCCCTCCTGGAAGAGCGCATGGGTGCCGACGGCGATTGGAATGGAACCGTCGGCGAAGCCCTGGAGGACGCGCCGCCGTTCCGCCCCCTTCACGCTGCCCGCCAGCAGGGCGACCTCGACCCCCGCCGCGCCGCAAAGCCGGGCGAGGGTGCGGAGGTGCTGCCGCGCCAGGATCTCGGTCGGTGCCATCAGCGCCGCCTGGGCACCTGCCTCGACCGCCTGCAGCATGGACAGCACCGCCACCAGCGTCTTGCCCGATCCGACATCGCCCTGCAGCAGGCGCAGCATCCGGTGCGGGGCGGCCAAGTCGGCCTCGATCTCCGCCAGGGCATGGGCCTGGTCGGGCGTCAGGGCAAGGCCGAACTCGGCCAGCGCGGCACGGCGCAGCGTCCCGTCGCCGCGCAGCGCCCGGCCGGAGGAGGCGCGATGCCGCCGGCGCAATAGGCCCATGGCAACCTGCCCGGCCAGGGCCTCGTCATAGGCGAGGCGTTCGCGTGGCGCGGCACCCGGGGGCACGGTGGGCACATGAAGCGCGCGCAGCGCGTCGGGAAAGCTCGGCCAACCCTCGCGCGCCAGCAGGGGTGGGTCGGCCCATTCCGGCAAGCCGCTGGACAGGCGCGCCAAGGCCTCCCGCATGGAAGCGGACATGGTGGCGCGGTGCAGCCCCTCGGTGAGGCGCCAGATGGGTTCCAGCACGGGCAAGGAATCCGGGTCGCGCGCCACATCCGGATTGGCCATGGACCAGCCATCGCCCTCCGGCTTCACCTTGCCCGACACCCAGCGTACCTCGCCGCGCGGGAACTGCCGCTCGGCGGTTTGCAGCCAGCCATTGAGGATGCGGATGGTGACGCCCTCTTCCGTGCGGATCTCGACATAGGGGCGGTTGGTGCTGGCGGCGCGCTTGGGGCGCAGCGAGACGGTCGTGACGGGCAGGACGGCATCCACCTCCGCGGGTGCGCGGGCGGGATGGTCCACCCGCACCCGCGCCGCAATGCGGTCGGGCAGGTGGAACAGGAGGTCCACAACGCGCGTGCCGCCCGTCGCCTTGGCTAGCAGGGCGGCACGGCGCGGGCCGATTCCGGGCAGGCCGGAGAAGGGCTCCAGCAGGGCTTCGAGGCTGACGGTTCCGCTCACGCATCCTATATGGCACCCGTGACCGCAGACGACGACCTGACCCCTCGCCACCGCCGCCTCCTGTTCCGCGCCCTGCACCGCGGGACCAAGGAATGCGATCTGATGCTGGGGGGGTTCGTGCAGCGCCATCTCGCCACGCTTTCCCAGTCCGAGCTAGATGAGCTGGAGGCAATCCTCGAGATGCCCGATGTGGACCTCACGGATTGGCTGAGCGGCCGCCGGCCTATCCCGGCGGAGGCGCGCGGCCCGTTGCTGGAGCGCATCACCGCCGAGATGTCCCTCCCGGGCGCCGGACGCCCCGGATACGCCCGGTGAGCGCGCCACTCGACGTCTATGGCGCGCCCGAGGGCTTCGACGCGCTCCTGCTGCGCGCCCGGCGGGCCGAGACGCAGGCGCCCGTCCTCCATGTCTGCCGCGACGATGCCCGCATGGCCCGAATGGCCGAGGCGCTGGCCTTCTTCATGCCCGAGGCGGAGGTGCTCCGCCTGCCGGCCTGGGACGTGCTGCCCTATGACCGCGTCTCCCCCAACCCCGAGATCATCGCCGAACGCGTCGCCACCCTGGCGGAGTTGACGGAGGCGCCGACCCGCCCGCGCATCGTGCTGACCACGGTGAATGCGCTCGTTCAGAAGGTGCCGCCTCGCGCCGCCTTCGCCGGGGCCGCGCTTTCGCTCCGCAAGGGCGGCCGTGCCAGCATCGAGCAGGTGGTCGGGTTCCTGGAATCCAACGGCTATGGCCGCACTGGGACCGTGATGGAGCCCGGCGAGTATGCCGTGCGCGGCGGCATCCTGGACCTCTACCCCGCAGGGATGAGCGACCCGCTGCGCCTCGACTTTTTCGGCGACGAGGTGGAGAGTATCCGCCGCCTGGACATCGAGACCCAGCGCTCGCGCGAGCACGTGGACCGCCTGGTGCTGCGCCCGGTGGGCGAGGTCTTCCTCGACCCCGCCAGCATCGAGCGCTTCCGCACCGGCTACCGGGACCTCTTCACCGCCGCCGCCTCGGAAGACCCGCTCTATGTCAGCGTCTCCGCCGGGCGGCGCCACCCGGGGATGGAGCACTGGGCCGGGCTGTTCCACGAGACGATGGAGACGCTGCTGGACTACCTGCCCGGCGCCTCCGTCAGCCTCGACAACCAAGCGGAGGATGCACTGGCCGCGCGGCTGGAGATGATCGCCGACCATTACGAGGCGCGCCGCATCCCCGCCCGCATCAATGAAGGCGAGGTTCCCTACCGCCCCGTTCCGCCAAACCGCCTCTACCTCGACCGCAAGGCCTGGGACGCGATGCTGGCCGGCGGGCCTCTCCTGCGCTTCTCACCCTTCCACAAGCCGGAAGGGTCGCCCGGCATCGACGCGGGTGGCCGCCAGGGCCGCATCTTCAGCGAGGCACGGCAGGCCGGCGAGAATCTGTTCCACGCCTATGCCGCCCACGCGGAGAGCGAGATTGGCCGTGGCCGCCGTCCCGTCCTCGCCGCCTGGACTCGCGGCTCACGTGAGCGTCTGGTCACGCTGCTGCGCGAGAACCGAGTCACGGCGGAGCCGGTCGAGGATGGCTATGCCGCGCGCTCGCTCCCCGCGGGTGTCGTGGCCGTCGCGCATCTGGGGCTGGAGCGCGGCTTCATCGGCGACGGCATCTCCGTCACCGCGGAGCAGGATCTGCTGGGCGAGCGCATCGCCCGCCCGCCGCGCAAGCGCAAGCGCGCCGACCAGTTCCTGGCCGATGCCACGCAGATCGAGGTCGGAGACCTCTTGGTCCATGCCGAGCACGGCGTGGGCCGCTACGAGGGGCTGGAAACGGTCCAGGCCGGCGGCGCGCCGCATGACTGCCTGAAGCTGACCTATGACGGCGACGCCAAGCTCTACGTCCCGGTCGAGAATATCGAGATCCTGTCGCGCTTCGGCTCGGAGACGGCGGGCGTCACGCTGGACAAGCTGGGCGGCGCCTCCTGGCAGGCGCGCAAGGCCAAGGCGAAGCAGCGCATCGCGGACATGGCGGCGCAGCTCATCAAGATCGCGGCGCAGCGCAAGACCCGCGACGCCCCGGTCATCGCCCCGCCCGAGGGCGCCTGGGAGGAGTTCTGCGCCCGCTTCCCCTATGTGGAGACGGAGGACCAGTCCCGCGCCATCGCCGACGTGCTGGAGGATCTGGCGGCGGGCCGCCCGATGGACCGGCTGATCTGCGGCGACGTGGGCTTCGGCAAGACGGAGGTAGCGCTGCGCGCCGCCTTCACCGTGGCCATGGCGGGCTCCCAGGTGGCGGTGGTGGTGCCGACCACGCTGCTGGCGCGCCAGCACCACCGCATCTTCACCGCCCGCTTCGCCGGGTTGCCGATCCGCATCGCCCAGCTATCCCGGATGGTGACGCCGAAGGAGGCGAAGGAGACTCGCGAGGCCCTGGCGCGGGGCGACGTGGACATCGTGGTCGGCACCCATGCCCTGCTCGGCAAGGGGATCGAGTTCGCCGATCTCGGCCTCGTCATCGTGGACGAGGAGCAGCATTTCGGCGTGAAGCATAAGGAGCGGCTGAAGGAGCTGCAGGCCGGCGTCCATGTGCTGACGCTGACCGCCACGCCCATCCCGCGCACGTTGCAGCTCGCACTGTCCGGCGTGCGGGAGATGAGCGTGATCGCGACGCCGCCCGTGGACCGCCTGGCAGTCCGCACCTTCATCATGCCATGGGACCCGCTGGTGCTGCGCGAGGCAATCCAGCGCGAGCGCTTCCGCGGCGGGCAGATCTTCTGCGTCGTCCCGCGCATCGAGGACATGGCGAAGATGGCCGAGCGCCTGGCCGAAATCGCGCCCGAGGCGCGCATGGTGCAGGCGCATGGCCGCCTCGCCGCCACCGAGCTCGAGCAGGTGATGACGGAGTTCGGCGACGGAAAATACGACATCCTGCTGGCCACCAACATCGTCGAATCCGGCCTCGACATGCCGGCGGTGAACACGCTCATCATCCACCGCGCCGACATGTTCGGGCTGGGTCAGCTCTACCAGCTGCGCGGCCGCGTCGGTCGCGGCAAGCAGCGCGGCTACGCCTATCTGACCTGGCCGGCGCATCACCGCCTCTCGCCCACCTCGCAGAAGCGGCTGGAGGTGATGCAGACGCTGGACAATCTCGGCGCCGGCTTCACCCTGGCCTCGCACGACCTCGATATTCGCGGCGCGGGCAACCTGCTGGGCGAGGAGCAGTCGGGTCAGATCCGTGAAGTGGGCATCGAGCTCTACCAGGAGATGCTGGAAGAGGCGGTGGCGGACCTCCGCGCCGGCTCCCGCAAGCGCGAGGAGTCGGACACCGCCTGGATGCCGCAGATCAACCTTGGCCTCGCCGTGCTGATCCCCGAGAATTACGTGCAGGAACTGCCCGTTCGCCTCGGCCTCTATCGCCGCATCGGTGCACTGGGCAGCGAGGCGGAGGTGGATGCGATGGGCGCGGAGCTCGTGGACCGGTTCGGCCCCTTGCCGGAGGAGGTCGAGAACCTCCTCGCCGTCGTCGCCATCAAGCTGCGCTGCAAGGAGGCGAATGTGGAGAAGGTGGATGCGGGGCCGAAGGGCATCGTCGTGACCTTCCACCGGGGGCGCTTCGACAACCCGGTCGGGCTGGTGGAGTGGTCCCAGAACCAGAAGGGCCTCATCACGCTGCGGCCCGACGGCAAGGTGATGCTGCTGAAGGAGATGCCCTTCGCCCAGCGCGTGAAGGCGGCGCGCGGCCTCGTGACCAACCTCGCCAAGCTGGCTCGTGCGGCGCGGAAGGAAGCGGCATGACCCGCGAGGGCGGGTGCTGCTGCGGGCAGCTGCGCTTCCGCACGGAGGGCGAGCCGATTCGTTCGGGCCTCTGCCACTGTTTCGACTGCCGCAAGCTGCACGCGGCGCCCTTCATGGCCTTCGTCGTCTTTCCCGAGGGCAAGGTCACGATCACCGGAGAGGCGAGCAGCTTCGAGAGCCAGCCCGGCTATGTGCGCTCCTTCTGCCCGCGCTGCGGCTCCCAGGTCTTCGGGCGCCTTGCGAAGAGTGAGCCGGGGGAGATGGAGCTGCACCACGGCTCCTTCGACGAGACCAGCCTCTGGCCGCCGGCATACGAACTCTGGACTATCCGGCGCGACGATTGGCTTGGCCCCATCCCATCTGTCACGGATCATCACGCGCGCAACAGGGAATGATGGAATGGATGTGACGGAACGGGTGCTGGCGCGGGCGGACGCGAATGCGGAGGCAGCGCTGGAGCGGCTCTTCGCGCTTCTGCGCATTCCCTCCATCTCCACCGACCCTGCCTTTGCCGCGGACTGCGCACGCTGCGCCGAGCATCTGGCGCGCGAACTGGCCGATCTCGGCTTCGAAGCGAAGTCGCACCCGACGCCCGGCCATCCCGTCGTGGTGGGGCATGACCGCTCGGCCCCCGGGCGCTCGGCGCTATTCTACGGGCATTACGACGTGCAGCCGGTGGACCCGCTCTCGCTCTGGCAGCGCGGCCCTTTCGAGCCGGCGCTGGACACGCTGCCGGATGGACGCACCGTGATCCGCGCGCGCGGCGCAGCGGATGATAAGGGGCAGGTGATGACCTTCCTCGAAGCCTGCCGCGCCTGGCGCGAGGAGACGGGCAGCCTGCCCATCCCGCTCACCATCCTGCTGGAAGGCGAGGAGGAATCGGGCGGCGTGAACCTCCCGCCCTTCCTGCGTGAGCACGCGGCGGAACTGAAGGCCGATCTCGGCCTGATCTGCGACACCGGCATGTGGGACAACGAGACCCCCGCCATCGTTACCATGCTGCGCGGCCTGTGTGGCGAGGAGGTGGTGATCCACGCCGCCAACCAGGACCTGCACTCAGGCATGTTCGGCTCCGCCGCGGCCAACCCGAACCGCGTCCTTGCGCGCATCCTGGCCGACATTCATGACGCGGACGGGCGCGTCACCATCCCGGGCTTCTATGATGGCGTGCCGGAACTACCCGATGCGCTGCGGCGGCAGTGGGAAGGGCTCGGCTTCGACGCCGCCGGCTTCCTTGGCGCGGTCGGCCTGTCCGTTCCCGCTGGCGAGAAGGACCGCACCGCGCTGGAGATGCTGTGGTCCCGTCCCACCGCCGAGATCAACGGCATGGGCGGCGGCTACCAGGGCGAGGGGTTCAAGACGGTCATCCCCGCCCAGGCCTCGGCGAAAGTGTCGTTCCGCCTGGTCTTCGACCAGGACCCGCACGCCATCCGCGCCGCCTTCCGTGACTTCGTGCGCGCCCGCCTGCCCGCCGATTGCCGTGCCGAATTCATCGAGCATGGCTCCGCCTCCGCCATCGGCTTCGATACCGCCGACCCGGCCTTCATCCAGGCGCGCGATGCGCTGACCGCCGAGTGGGGCAGGGAGGCTGTGTTCATCGGTGGCGGCGGCTCCATTCCCGTCGCCGGGGATTTCCGGCGAGAACTCGGGATGGACGTGGTCATGGCCGGGTTCGGGCAGAAGGACGACCGCGTCCACAGCCCGAACGAGAAATACGACCTCGAAAGCTTCCGGAAGGGCACCCGCTCCTGGGTGCGGATCCTGGGGGCGCTGGCTCAGCGCCCCACCGCGTAGCCCTGCATGCCGCGCGGGTTCGCGCCCGCGCGGAGCTGGCCGTCCGGAAGACGCCGTGCGCCGGTGAGGCGCCCTTCCGACCAGTCGCCGCCCATCTCCACCTTGTGGCCACGAGCGCGCAGCTCGTCGGCCACCTCGGCCTTGAAGCGGCCTTCCAGCACCAGCTTGCCGGGCTTGGCGCCGCGCGGCCAGAAGGAGGACACCCAGTGCTCCGAATGGAAGCTGGGAAGGTCGATCGCTTCCTGGATGTTGAAGCCATGCGCCAGCATCCGCGCCAGCATGATGGGCTGCCACTGGTCCTGCTGTTCGCCGCCCGGCGTGCCGTAGGCCATGTAGGGCGCGCCATCCTTCAGCACCATCGAGGGCGAAAGCGTGGTCCGCGGCCGCTTGCCCGGCTGCAGGCCGTTGGGCAGCGTCTCGTCCAGCCAGAACATCTGGCAGCGCGTGCCGAGGCAGCAGCCCAGCTCCGGGATGGCGGGCGAGGATTGCAGCCACCCGGCCGAAGGCGTCGCCGAAACGAAATTTCCCCAGCAGTCGATGATGTCCACGTGGCAGGTATCGCCACCCGAGGCGCCGAGGCGCGAGACGGTCGGCTCGCCGCTGCCCTCCGCCGCGCGCATCTCCTCCGCGCGGGCCACCGCCGCCGCATAGTCCACGCCGCGCACCGGGCGCCCGCCGGGCGTGCCGGGGCGGAACTCCATCGAGGCCTCGCGGCCGATCATGGCGCGTCGCTGCGCCACGTATTCGGCAGAGAGCAACGCCTCCATCGGCACGTCGGTGAAGTCCGGGTCGCCGTAATGCGCTTCGCGGTCGGCATAGGCCAGCTTCATCGCCTCGGTGACGGCGTGGACGAACTCCGCCCCCACCGGGTCCATGGCGGCGAGGTCCATCCCGTCGAGCAGGGACAGCGTCTGGAGCATGGTCGGACCCTGACTCCAGGGGCCGCACTTCAGGACGGTGTGGCCCCTGAACTCGTGGGTGAGGGGCTTCTCCACCCCCGCGCGCCATTTCGCCATGTCCTGGCCGGTCAGCACGCCGGCATGGCGCTCGCCGGAAGTGTCCATGGCCGGGGAGCGGACAAAGCGGTCGATGGCCTCGGCGACGAAGCCGCCATACCAGGCCTCGCGCGCCGCCTCGATCTCGGCCTCGCGGGTGCGGCCGGGTGCCTCGGCCTCACGCAGCACGCGCTCATAGGTGTCGGCAAGGGTGGGGTTGCTGTAGAGTCCGCCCCCCTGCGGTCCGCCGTCACGCAGCCAGATGGCGGCGGAGGTGGTCCATTCCTGCTCGAACAGGCGGCGCACTGATTCGACCGTCGCCTTCACGCGCCCGACCATGGGCGCGCCGTGGCGGGCATAGCCGATGGCGTAGGCGAGCACGTCGCGCAGGCGCCACGTCCCATGCTCCTGCAGCATCCGCGCCCAGGCGTCGAAGGCACCGGGCACCGGGGCGGCGAGGAAGCCGGTGCCAGGCATCATGTCGAGGCCGAGATGATCCTTCACATGCGCCACGGTCAGCCCGGCCGGGGCGGGGCCCTGGCCGCAGATCACCTGCTGCGTCCCCAAAGCGGCGGAGTGCAGGATGATCGGGCAGTCGCCCAGCGGGCCGTTCAGGTGCGGCTCCACCATCTGCAGGGTGAAGCCGGCGGCGGCGGCGGCGTCGAAGGCGTTGCCGCCCCGCTCCAGCACCGCCATGCCGACCTGGCTGGCGACCCAATGGGTGGAGGCGACGACGCCGAAGGTTCCGGCGATCTCGGGGCGGGTGGTGAACATGGCTGGTGACGCTCCTGTTGCCGGGATAGGGAGGGCTCGGGCCGGTTTCGTCAATCGGGGGGCAGGATGGTCTGGGTCGCGGTCGTGGGGCCTTCGGGGGCAGGGAAGGACACGATCCTGGCCGCGCTGCGCAAGGAACTCGCATGCGATGGGCGCTTCCACTTTGCCCGCCGGGTCATTTCCCGCCCCGAGGATGCGGGCGGAGAGGCGCACGAGTACCTGTCGCATCACAGCTTCGCCACGGCGGACCTCGTCTTGCACTGGGAGGCGCATGGGCTGCGCTACGGCATCCGGCGCGCGGAGGTGGTGCGGGCACCCGTCACCCTGCTGAACCTCTCCCGCGCCGTGCTCGAGGAGGCGGCGTCCCGCCACCCCTTGCTGGTGGTGGAAGTGACGGCCCCTCGCTCTGTCCTCGCCGAAAGGTTGCGGGCCCGGGGACGGGAAGGGGAGGCCGAGATCGCAGCCCGGCTGGACCGGGAGGGAGCCCTGCCAGCGGGGCTGCGGCGGGTCCGGATCATCAATGACGGCCCCGTGGATGCGGCCGTCGCAGCCCTGCGTGGCGTGCTGGAGGGTTGCGCCGCGGGCCATTTTCCGCCATGACCCGGCCGCCGGCGGGGCTTGTCCGCCGGAAATCCGCACGCGGCGCGCCCTTCCCCCATGGCGAGGGTCCGGTCCCGGTCAATCCCGGGTTCATTGCGCCGCGGAGGCTCAACCGGACTATCGATGGAAGGATGATCGCGATGGCGATGCCTGAGGTTTCCCTGCGCCAGCTTCTCGAGGCGGGCGTGCATTTCGGCCACCACACGCGGCGCTGGAACCCGCGCATGGCGCCCTACATCTTCGGCGTGCGCAACCAGGTCCACATCCTGGACCTGCAGCAGACTGTACCGATGCTGGAGCGCGCGCTGCGCCAGGTGCGCGACACCGTGGCCGGCGGCGGCCGCGTCCTGTTCGTGGGCACCAAGAAGGCGGCGGCCGAGTACGTGGCCGAGGCCGCGACCCGCTGCGGTCAGTACTACGTGAACCACCGCTGGCTGGGCGGCATGCTCACCAACTGGAAGACCATCACGGGCAGCATCAAGCGCCTGAAGGAGATGGATGCGCGCCTGTCCGGCGACGTGCAGGGTCTCACCAAGAAGGAGATCCTGATGCTGACGCGCGAGAAGGAGAAGCTGGACCGCGCCCTGGGCGGCATCCGCGAGATGGGCGGCCTGCCCGACCTGATCTTCGTCATCGACGTGGTGAAGGAGAAGCTGGCGATCGAGGAGGCCAACACGCTCGGCATTCCAGTCGTGGCCGTGGTGGACAGCAACGCCGACCCCTCGGGCATCCAGTTCCCGATCCCGGGCAATGACGACGCGATCCGCGCCATCAACCTGTATTGCGACCTCGTCGCCGGCGCCGTGTTCGACGGCATCTCGGCCGAGATGACCGCCTCGGGCCGTGACATCGGCGCGATGGAGGAACTGGTTCCGGAGGAAGGCGCCGAGGCGCCCGCCACCGAAGCCCAGGCCTGAACCCCGTAAGCAGGAGCACGAGCGATGGCTGAGATCACGGCGGCAATGGTCCGCGACCTGCGCGACCAGACCGGCGCGGGCATGATGGACTGCAAGAAGGCCCTCACCGAGACGGGCGGCGACATGGAGGCCGCGATCGACTGGCTGCGGAAGAAGGGTCTTTCTGCCGCGGCCAAGAAGTCCGGCCGCGTGGCCGCCGAGGGGCTGGTCGGCACCGCCTCCGGCCCCGGCGTCGCCGCCATGGTCGAGGTCAATGCCGAGACCGACTTCGTGGCGCGCAACGAGACCTTCCAGGCCTTCGTGTCCGAGGTGGCGGGTCTCGCCCTCTCGGTCGGCGACGACATCGAGAAGCTGAAGGCCGCGACCTATCCCGGCACGACGCACTCGACGCAGGAGGAGCTGACGCGCCTCGTCGCCACGATCGGCGAGAACATGACGATCCGGCGTGCCAAGGTGTTCCGGGTCGATCGCGGCACCGTCGCCACCTACATGCACAACGCCGTGAAGCCGGGCCTCGGCAAGATCGGCGTGCTCGTCGCGCTGGAAGGCGCGGGCGAGGGCGAGGTGATGGAGCTGTTGGGCCGCCAGATCGGCATGCACGTCGCCGCGACGCGTCCCGAGGCTCTGGACGTCAACGCTGTGGACCCCTCGGCCCTGGAGCGCGAGCGCGCCGTGCTCACCGAGCAGGCCCGCGCCTCCGGCAAGCCCGACGCGGTCATCCAGAAGATGATCGAGGGCCGCATCCGTAAGTATTACGAGGAAGTGGTGCTGCTGGAGCAGGTCTGGGTGCACGACGGCGAGAGCCGGGTGCGCGCCGTGGTGGAGAAGGCCGGGCTGAACCTGGCCGGCTTCGCCCGCTTCCAGCTCGGCGAGGGCATCCAGAAGGAGTCCTCCGACTTCGCGGCCGAGGTCGCCGCCCAGGCCGGGCTGAAGGCCTGAGGCCAGGAAAGGGGAGGGCGCGGCTGGCCGCGCCCCCCGCCCCCTGCTAGCTTCCCAAGGAACGGAACCGGAAACGCCATGACCCCTACCTACAAGCGCGTGCTCTTGAAGGTCTCGGGGGAGGCGCTCATGGGCGACCGCGCCTATGGCCTGGACACCGCGACGGTGAAGGGGATCGCCGAGGACATCAAGGACGCCGCCGAGCTGGGCGTGCAGGTCGCGCTGGTGATTGGCGGCGGGAATATCTTCCGCGGCGTCGCCGGGGCGGCAGCCGGGATGGACCGCGCCCAGGCCGACTACATGGGCATGCTGGCGACAGTGATGAACGCGCTGGGCATGCAGTCGGCGCTGGAGCGGCTGGGAGTGCCGACCCGGGTGCAGAGCGCGATCGAGATGTCCGCCATCTGCGAGCCCTATATCCGCCGCCGCGCCATTCGCCACATGGAGAAGGGCCGCGTGGTGATTTTCGCGGCCGGCACGGGCAACCCCTTCTTTACCACCGATACCGCTGCCGCGTTGCGCGCTGCCGAGATGGGCTGCGACGCGCTGCTGAAGGGCACGCAGGTGGATGGCGTCTATGACAGCGACCCGCGCAAGAACCCGGACGCCAAGCGCTACACCACGCTCCCTTACCTCGAGATGCTCTCGCGCGACCTTGCGGTGATGGATGCAGCCGCGATCTCCGTGGCGCGGGAGAACCACCTGCCCATCATCGTCTTCAATATCCACGAGGCAGGCGCCTTCACCGAGGTGATGAAGGGCCAGGGCCGCTTCACCATCGTGACCGACGCCGCCTGACGCCGAAGCAAGAGGGGAAAGAACCATGCCCGCCGCACCGCCCGACCGGAACGCCCTCCGCGCCGACCTTTCGCGCCGCATGGATGGCGCGATGGAGACGCTGAAGAAGGAATTCTCCGGCCTGCGGACCGGCCGTGCCGCGCCCGCCCTCCTGGAGAACATCCGAGTCGAAGCCTATGGCGCGAACCAAGCCCTGAACCAGGTGGCGAACGTCTCGGTAGGTGGACCGTCCATGCTGGTGGTCCAGGTCTTCGACCGCTCCGTTACCAAGCAGGTCGAGGTGGCGATCCGCGATTCCGGGCTGAACCTGAATCCGCAGTCGGAGGGCCAGACCATCCGCATCAACCTGCCGCCCCTGACCGAACAGCGCCGCAACGAGCTGGCGAAGATGGCGGCGAAGTACGCCGAGGGCGCCAAGGTCGCCATCCGCGGCGTGCGCCGCGACGGCATGGAGCAGATTCAGGGCTGGAAGAAGAAGAGCGAGATCAGCGAGGACGACGCGAAGCGCTGGTCCGACGAGGTGCAGAAGCTGACCGACGATTACGTGAAGCAGATCGACACGGCGCTCGCGGCGAAGGAAAAGGACATCAAGACCGTCTGATGCTCCACCGCCCCGCCCAACCGGCGGGCGCGGGCGGCGTCCCGCCGCGCCACGTCGCCGTCATCATGGATGGCAACCGCCGCTGGGCGGAGCAACGCGGCCTGCCCACCGCCATGGGGCATCGCGCGGGCGCCGAAGCCGTGCGCCGCACCATCGAAGCCGCGATCACCCATGGCGTGCCCTGGCTGACCCTCTTCGCCTTCTCCTCCGAGAACTGGTCGCGCCCGAAGGAGGAGGTGCAGGAGCTCACCGGCCTGCTGCGCCACTACCTGCGCGCCGAGGTCGCCCAGCTGGATCGGGAGGGGGTGCGGCTGCGCGTGATCGGCGAGCGGCACCGCTTCGGTCCAGACACGCTGGCCGATATCGAGGCAGCGGAGGCGCGTACGCGCGGCAATGTCCGGCTGAATTTGACCGTCGCCCTGTCCTATGGCGCGCGGTCGGAGATCGTGGCGGCGGCGCGGGCAGCGATGCGCGCCGGCGTCGCGCCTGAGGCGCTGGACGAGGCGAGCTTCGCCCGACACCTCTACACGGCCGGCCAGCCGGATCCGGACCTCATCATCCGCACCTCCGGCGAGCAGCGCCTATCCAACTTCCTGCTCTGGCAAGCCGCCTATGCCGAGCTGGCCTTCCCGCCGGTGTTGTGGCCCGATTTCGGTGCCGAGCATTTCGCCGCCTGCCTCGCCGATTTTTCGGCGCGCGAGCGCCGCTTCGGGGCGCGGGCGGGGTGAGCGCCGCCGGCGGGCGGAACTGGAGCGACCTCCGCAAGCGTGCCCTGACTGCCGGCCTGCTGGGGCCGGCGGCGCTGCTCTGCATCTGGTTGGGCGCGTATTGGTGGACGGTGCTGATGGCGGTCTGCGCCGCGGGGCTGGCCTGGGAATGGGTGCGGCTCTGCGGCGGTTCCACCCGCTCGCGCCCCGGGCTGTTCGTGCCGGCGGCGGTGCTGTTGGCCGGTGCCGCCTCGACCGCAGGGTCTTTCCCCACGGCCGTGGTGCTGCTTTTGGTGGGCGCCTATGCGGCGCGCCACTCGGCGCGGCGAAGGGGATTGGTCCCACCGCTCTGGCTTGCCTTCGGGGCGCTTTATATCGGCCTCGCCGGGGTGGCGCTGATCGAGCTTCGCCACGCCGATGTGGCAGGGCGGGAGAACGTCATCTTCCTGTTTCTGGTGGTCTGGGCCTCGGACATCTCCGCCTACCTGGCCGGGCGCAGCTTTGGCGGGCCGAAGCTCTGGCCGGCTGTCTCGCCCAACAAGACCTGGGCGGGTGCCCTGGGCGGCTTGGCGGGCGCCATGCTGGTCGGGGTGCTGGCGGCCGCGGCGCTGGAGCCCGGCTCGGCCGGGATCCGGGCAGCCCTAGTGGCGGGGCTGCTGGGCATCGCCACCCAGGGAGGTGACCTGCTGGAAAGCTGGATCAAGCGCCGTTTCGGAGTAAAGGACTCCTCCGGCCTGATTCCGGGCCATGGGGGCCTGCTCGACCGGTTGGACGGGGTCCTGGCTGCCGCGCCGGTCGCCGCCCTGCTGTCCTGGGCGATCGGTCCGGGCACGCAACTTTGGAGGTAAAGGCCTTGGGCCGCAGCGTATCCATCCTGGGCAGCACGGGGTCCATCGGCCGTTCCACCCTGTCCCTGCTTTCCGCCGCCGCACCGGGGGAGTTTGAGGTCGAGGCGCTGGTCGCCGGGCGCGACGTGGCGGCGCTGGCGGCCCAGGCGCGGGAGCACCGCGCCCGCCTTGCCGTCGTGGCCGACCCGGATGGTCTTCCTGCCCTGCGCGAGGCCCTGGCTGGGACCGGAATCGAGACGGCCGCCGGGCCGGAAGCCGTGGTGGAAGCGGCCGCCCGGCCGGCGGACTGGACCATGGCCGCCATCGTGGGCGCGGCGGGGCTCGCTTCCACCCTGGAGGCGCTGCGGCGCGGCGGGACGCTGGCCCTGGCCAACAAGGAGAGCCTGGTCTGCGCCGGCGAGATCGTTCTGGAGGCCGCGCGTGCCTCGGGCGCCACCCTGCTGCCCGTGGATTCGGAGCACAACGCCGTGTTCCAGGCCTTGGGCGAGCGGGCGCCGGAGCAGGTGGCGAAGATCATCCTCACCGCCTCCGGCGGCCCGTTCCGCGAGGCGAGCCTCGCCGAGATGCGCGCCGCGACGCCGGAGCAGGCGGTTCGCCACCCGGTCTGGTCCATGGGGGCCAAGATCAGCGTGGACAGCGCCACCATGTTCAACAAGGGGCTGGAGGTGATCGAGGCGGCGCGGCTTTTCCCCGGCCCGCCGATCGAGGTGCTGATCCACCCGCAATCCACCGTTCACGGGCTGGTGCAGTACCAGGATGGCTCGGTGCTGGCGCAGCTTGGCTCTCCGGACATGCGGACGCCCATCGCCCATTGCCTCGCTTGGCCGCGACGCATGAGGGCGGAGGTGAAACCGCTGGACCTCGCCGCACTGGGTCGGCTGGACTTCGCCGCGCCCGACCCGGCGCGCTTCCCGGCCTTGCGCCTGTCGCGCGAGGCGCTGGAGGCGGGGAGGGGGGCACCCTGCGTCCTGAATGCCGCGAACGAGATCGGCGTGGAGATGTTCCTGCGCCGCGAACTCGGTTTTCTGGACATTGCCGCCGTGGTGGAGGATACCCTTGCCGCGCTGGGCGGGGAGGCCGTGCCGGATCTTCCCGCCGTGCTGGCGCTGGACGGGCGGGCGCGTGATCACGCGCGCCGCAATGCTGTCCGGCGCGCCGCCGCCTGAGGAAACGCGATGCTCGACTTCCTGCCTGATGCCGTCCGCACCCTGCTCGCCTTCGTGGTGGTGCTGGGCGTGCTCGTCTTCTTTCATGAGCTGGGGCACTACCTGGCGGCGCGCTGGCGCAACGTCCATGTGGATGCCTTCTCCATCGGCTTCGGGCGGGTCATCGCGCGCTGGACCGACCGGCGCGGCACGGAATGGCGCGTCTCCTGGATCCCGCTCGGCGGATACGTGAAGCTGCATGGGCAGTCGCCGCTGGACGGCTCGCCCGAGCCGAACACCCCGCCGCCGCGCGAGGGCGAGACCTTCCACGACAAGCCCGTCGGCGACCGCGCCATCATCGTCGCCGCCGGGCCGATCGCGAATTTCCTGCTGGCGATTTTGCTCTTCGCCGGCCTCTACGCCACCTATGGCCAGCCACGCGGGATGACCGCGGTGAGCGTTGTCGCCGCCGGCTCGCCGGCCGAGCAGGCGGGCATCCAGCCGGGCGACGAGATCGTGGCCCTTGACGGGATGCGGGTAGGCCGATTCGACCAGGTGCAGCGCCACATCCAGCCGCGCGCCAACGTGCCGGTCGAGGTGCGGGTGACGCGCGAGGGGCGCGAGGTGACGCTGACCGCCACACCTGCGCCGCGTCCCGGCTCCGAAACGCAGCCGGTCGGCATCCTCGGAATCCAGGGCGGACAGGCGCGGTTCGAGCGTCTGGACCCGTTCAGCGCGCTCTGGGCCGGCACGGTCCAGACCTTCGAGATGTCCTGGATGACGCTGAGCGGCATCGGCGAGATGCTGTCCGGCAGCCGCTCTGCGAGCGAACTCGGTGGGCCGATCCGCATTGCCGAAGTATCGGGCGAGGCGGCGAGCCTCGGCATCGTGCCGCTGGTGAACCTGATGGCGCTGCTTTCCATCAGCCTCGCCCTGCTGAACCTGTTTCCGATTCCGCTGCTCGATGGCGGGCACCTGCTCTTCTACGCCGCCGAGGCGGTGCGTGGGCGGCCACTGCCGCCGCGCGCGCTCGAATACGGCTTCCGCGCCGGCTTCGCGCTGCTCATCTCGCTCTTCGTCTTCGCCACCTGGAACGACATCGCCCATGGCGGGATCGGGCGCTGGGTTGCTGGGATGCTCGGATGAGCCGCCGGTCGAGCTCCGCCGCAGGCGGGCCGGGGTGGCGGGGCCGCCCCGCCGCCGCTATGGTCCCCGCGTTCGTCGCCAACCCGAAACCAATGGGTCGCCCCTTGCACGCCACCTTCCGCGCCCTGCTGCTCGCCACCGCCGGAATCGGCCTGCTTGCCATGCCCGACGCTGCGGCCCAGTCGCCGCGTCGCGCGGCGCCCGCTGCTGCGCCCCAGCCGCCCCAGGGCGTGATCACGTCCATCGACATTCGCGGCAACCAGCGCATCGAGGCGGAGACGATCCGCTCCTACATGCTGCTGCAGCCGGGCGACCCGTATGATCCAGATCGCTCCGACCGCTCGCTGCGCTCCCTGTTCCAGACCGGGCTGTTCCGCGACGTCCGCATCACGCGCGATGGCTCGAGCCTCGTGGTGCAGGTGCAGGAGAACCCGATCGTCAATCGCGTCGCCTTCGAGGGCAACAGGCGCGTCTCCGACGACAACCTCCGCCCCGAGATCCAGCTTCGCGCCCGCAGCGTCTTCACGCCGCAGCTGGCCCAGGGCGACCGCCAGCGCATCCTCGACCTCTATGCGCGCCGTGGCCGCTACGCGGCGCGGGTCGAGCCCAAGATCATCGAGCTGGACCAGAACCGCGTGGATGTGGTCTTCGAGATCACGGAGGGCGAGGTCGCGCAGGTTGCGCGCATCAACTTCGTCGGCAACTCGGCCTTCTCCGACTCGCGGCTGCGCGAAGTGGTAGCGACCAAGGAGCAGGCCTTCTACCGGATCTTCTCCAGCTCCGACACGTTCGACCCGGATCGGCTTGCCTTCGACCGCGAGCTGCTGCGCCGCTACTACCTGCGCAACGGTTACCCCGACATCCAGGTGGGCAATCCCTCGGCGGAGCTGTCTCCTGACCGTTCGGGCTTCTTCATCACCTATCCGATGAACGAAGGGCAGCGCTTCTCTTTCGGCGAGATCAACATCACCTCGTCCTTCCCGAACCTGAACACGCAGGAGCTGCGGCGCTTCATCGAGATCCGTTCGGGCGACTGGTACGATGGCGACGCGGTGGAGCGCACCTCCCAGGCCATCGCCGACGCGGCGAATCTGCGCGGCTTTCCCTTCGTGGACGTGCAGCCGCAGATCACCCGCGACGCGGAAGCGCGGCGCATCAACATCACCTTCGCCATCAATGAGGCGCCGCGCATCTTCGTCGAGCGCATCGACATCGAGGGCAACACCCGCACCCAGGACCGCGTGATCCGACGCGAGTTCCGCCTTGCGGAGGGCGATGCCTTCAACGCCGCGCAGGTTCGCCGCTCGCGCGAGCGCATCCGCAACCTGAATTATTTTGGCGACGTCCAGATCACCAGCGCTCCTGGTTCCGCGCCGGACCGGACCATCATCACCACCCGCCTGCAGGAGCGCGCGACGGGTGAGGTGAGCGTGGGCGGTGGCTACTCCACCGATGCCGGCTTCCTCGCCGACTTCGGCATCCGCGAGCGCAATCTGTCGGGCACCGGGCTCGACGCGCGCATCGCCGCGACCATCGCGCAGCGCCGGTCTCAGCTGGATCTGTCCATCACCGACCCGGCCTTCATGGACCGCAACCTCGCCCTGGGCGCGGACGTGTTCTACATCCAGCGCAACCTGCTCAACATCGCGAACTACAGCGAGCGCCGCGCTGGCTTCGCCCTCCGTGCGGGCTGGGAGTTCAACGAGCGGCTGCGGCAGAACGTGTCCTACAGCCTCGTCCAGCGCGAGGTGTACGACATCCAGGCCGGTGCGAGCCGCTACGTGACCGAGCAGCGCGGCACCACCCTGCTGTCGCAGGTGAGCCAGACGCTGTCCTACGACACACGCGACAACTTCCTTGAACCGCGCCGCGGTTACCTCATCCGCCTGGGCACCGACCTCGCGGGGCTTGGCGGCGACGTGGCGTATTTCCGCGGCCGCCTCGATGGCAGCCTGCACCTGCCCTTCGAGCGCATCCTGGGCCACGAGGATTATGTGCTCTCATTCACGGCGAGCGTTGGCATCCTCGAATCCTTCGGCAGCCGCCCCGACCGCATCGTGGACCGCTTCTTCCTGGGCGGCGAGAATTTGCGCGGCTTCGCCCTGGCCGGCGCCGGCCCGCGCGACCTCACGACGGGCGACGCGCTGGGTGGCCGCTTCATGTGGACCCAGAGCAGCGAGTTCCGCTTCCCGCTGCCCGTCCCGTCGGAGATCGGCCTGATCGGCCGTGCATTCATAGATGTCGGCTCGCTCTCGCGCACAGTCTCCGGCCCGGGCATCGGCGACACCGCGACGCCGCGCGTGGGCGCAGGCGTGGGCATTTCCTGGCGGTCGCCCTTCGGGCTGATCAACATCGACGTCGCGCAGGCGGTGGCGAAGCAGCGCTATGACGAGACCCAGGTCGTGCGCTTCGGCTTCGGCACACGCTTCTGAACCGGAAAGTCTGATCCTCATGCGTTTTTCCCGACTCGTCCTCGGCCTGTCCATGGGCCTTCTTCCGGCTTTCGCCCTCGCGCAGCAGGGTGGGCAGGAGTGGTTCGTGCCCGGACAGGGCCAGGGCGGGCAGCGCCCGGCCCAGGCGCAGCAGCGCCCCGCCCAGCCTCCCGCGCAGCGCCCAGCGCAGCAGGCCCAGGCTCCGCGTCCGGGGCAGCAGCCGCCGGCGGCGCTGATCGGCATCGTGGACATCCCCGAGGTGCAGCGCGTCTCCACTGCCTTCAACCAGGTGCGGGAGGAGATCGAGCGGCGCCGGACCCGGCTGAACGACGATCTCCAGCGTGAGCAGAACACCTGGCGCGAGGCGCAGCAGCAGCTTGCGACGCAGCGCGCCACGCTGAACCCGGAGCAGATCCGCCAGCGCGAGCGCGAGCTGCAGGACCGCATCACCGACTCGCAGCGCATCTTCCGCAACCGCTCCCAGGCGATCGAGCAGGCGGCACAGCAGTCCCTGTCGCAGATCGAGGAGTCGCTGGCGAACGTCGTGCGGCAGGTGGCGGCCGGGCGCAACGTGAACATCGTGCTGCCGCGCCCGCTGGTCATCATGAACGAGCCCGCCTTCGACATGACGGAGGAGGTGAGCCAGCAGTTCAACCGCGTCCTAGCGCGGGTGAATATTCCGGCCGACAGCGACGGCTCCACCCCGCCCGTTCCGCCGCAGCAGGTCACCCCGCGTGGCCAGGCGCCGGCCCCGGCCGCGCAGGGCAACCAACGTCAGGCTCCCGCCCCGGCCCCGGCTCCGGCCGCGCAGGGCGGCCAGCGCCCGGCCCAAGGCCGCAACTGAGGGGGCGGGGGGCCGCATGGCCGCCGACCCGCGCTTCTTCCTCCAGGCCGGGCCGCAAAGCCTGGCCGCCATCCTCGACGCTGCCGAAGCGACCAGCGCGGGCGATCCGGCGCGGCACTTCAGCGGCGTCGCGCGGTTGCAGGATGCGACGGAGGAGCAGGTCAGCTTCCTCGACAATCGCCGCTACCTGAAGGAACTGCAGGCGACGCGGGCCGGTGCCGTTGTCCTGACGGAGGAGTTCGTCGCTCAGGTGCCCGGCGGTTGTGTCCCGATCGTCTCGGCGGCGCCCTACCTCGCATTCGCCCGCATCGCCGCGCTGTTCCATCCCGCCCCGGCTCCCGTGCCGGGCGTCCACCCGAGCGCGGTGGTCGACCCGACCGCACGCATCGGCGAGGGGACGGAGATCGGGCCGCTGGCCGTCATCGGTGCCGGCGCCGAGATCGGGTCGCGCTGCCTGATCGGCCCTCATGCGGTGATCGGCCCAGGCGTCGTGCTGGGCGAGGGATGCCGCCTCCATGCCCATGCCAGCGTCAGCCACGCCCTCCTGGGCCGTGGCGTGGTGCTGCATCCGGGTGCCCGGGTCGGGCAGGAGGGGTTCGGCTTCGCTCCCACGCCGGACGGACGATTCGTCACCATGCCACAGCTCGGGCGTGTCATCCTGGAGGATGGGGTCGAGATCGGTGCCAATGCCTGCGTGGACCGTGGCTCCCAGGGTGACACGGTGGTCGGATCCGGGACGCGTGTGGACAATCTGGTTCAGCTGGCCCACAACGTACGGACCGGCCGGGGCTGCGTGTTGGTCTCGCAGGTCGGCATTTCCGGCTCCACCACGCTCGGCGATTTCGTGCAGGTGGGGGGGCAGGTGGGAATGACCGGTCACCTGACCATCGGCCGTGGCGCGCGCATCGGCGCGCAGGCTGGCGTCATCAGCGACGTGCCCGCAGGCGCCGAGCTCTTCGGCACGCCCGCGATGCCCGTTAAGGAAGTCTTCCGCCAGGCGGCGGTGTTGAAGCGGTTGGCTGCGCGGACGCGCGGCGGCAAGAGAGAGGGCGACTAGGCGCCATGGACGGAAATGATGCGGGCATGACGCTCGGCACCTATGGCATCCGGCAGGTGATGGAGGCGATCCCACATCGCTACCCCTTCCTGCTGATCGACCGCGTCGTGGACATCGTGCTGGACGAGCGCGCGACCGGCATCAAGAACGTCTCGATCAACGAGAATTTCTTCCAGGGCCATTTCCCGCAGGAGCCGGTGATGCCAGGCGTCCTGCTGATCGAGAGCATGGCCCAGACCTCCGCCGTGCTGGTGGTGGCCACCCTGGGCGAGGCGTCGAAAGGCAAGCTCGTCTACTTCATGACCGTGGAGGCCGCGAAGTTCCGCCGCCCCGTCGTGCCGGGCGACCAAGTCCATGTGCATGTGCAGAAGGTCCAGCGGCGCATGAACGTCTGGAAGTTCAGGGGCGAGGCCAAGGTGGATGGCGTCGTGGTCGCCGAGGCCACCTATGCCGCGATGATCCGGGACCGGTGAGGAACTTGGATTCCATCGCCCCCACGGCGGAGGTCCACGCTTCCTCCGTCATCGCGCCCGGAGCCGTGATCGGCGCCGGAGCACGGATCGGCCCGTTCTGCATCATCGGGCCGGAGGTCGAGATCGGCCCCGGCGCCATGCTCACCTCGCACAACGTGGTGGAGGGGCGGACCGTGATCGGGGAGGGGGCGCAGCTTGCCCCCTATGCCTCGGTCGGACTCGCGCCGCAGGACCTGAAGTACAAGGGCGAGCCGACCGGCGTTCTGCTCGGCGCACGAAGCGCATTACGCGAGCATGTGACAGTGCATCGCGGCAGCGTGGGCGGCGACGGCTTCACCCGCATCGGCACGGACTGCCTGCTGATGGCCTGCTCGCATGTCGGGCATGACTGCGTGGTCGGCAACGGCGTGATCCTGGCCAACAACGTCATGTTGGGCGGCCATGTGCGGCTGGGCGACAACTGCTTCCTGGGCGGTGGCGCGGCCGTGCACCAGATGGTGCGGATCGGGCGGCAGGCGATGGTGGGCGGCCTTGCGGGCGTTACCAACGACGTGCCGCCCTTCGGCAACGTGTTCGGCCTGCCCGCGCGCCTCGTCGGGCTGAATGTGATAGGGCTGCGGCGCCGCGGCTTCGCGCGTGAGAACCTGCATGCGTTGCGCGCCGCCTACCGCCTCATCTTCCGCGAGCCTGGAACCTTCCAGGAGCGGCTCAACCAGGCCGAAGCGCAATTCGCCGGCGATGCGCTGGTGAGCGAGGTCATCGCCTTCCTCCGTGCTGGCGACCGGCGACGCGAGTTAATCCGCCCCGGCCGGATGGCCGCCGAGTTCGGCGACGAGGAGGAGAGCGGGGCGTGACAATCGGGGTGATCGCGGGGGGCGGTCCCTTTCCCCTCCGCGTCGCCGAGGCCGCCGCCGCCCAGGGCCCCGTCTTCGTGGCCTGCATCCGCGAGTTCTGCGACCCCGCCGCCTTCGCGCACCTGCCTCACATGGTGGAGCGGGCCGGAGCAGGGGGTTCCATCCTCGACCGCTTCCGGCGCGAGGGAGTCACACGGATCGCCTTGTGCGGTGCGGCACGCCGTCCTTCCCTGTCTGGCCTGTGGCCCGATGCCTGGACCGCACGGGCCGTGGCGCGGCTGGGCACCGCCTTTCTTCGCGGGGACGATGCACTGCTGCGCGGGCTGGTGCGAATCCTGGAGGAGGAGGGGTTCGACGTCGTGGCACCGCAATCCCTGATCCAGGGGGCGATGGCGCCCTCCGGCCTGCTCGTGGGGCCGGAGCCGGACGCTACGGCGCGCGAAGACATCGCGCGTGGCGTGGCGGTGCTGCATGCCCTGGCGGCCCAGGATGTCGGGCAAGCCGTGGTGGTTCAGCAGGGCCTCGTCCTCGGGATCGAGGCGATCGAGGGCACGGATGCCCTGCTGGCTCGTGCCGCGACGCTGCGCCGGGAAGGGCCGGGCGGCGTGCTGGTGAAGCTGCCCAAGCGCGGGCAGGAGATGCGCGTGGACGCGCCGGCCATCGGCCCGCGCACGGTCGAGGGGGCCAGGGTGGCTGGGCTGCGCGGCATCGCCGTGGGCGCGGGGGGAACCATCATCGCCGATCGTGCCGAAGCCTTGCGCGCCGCGGAGCAGGCGCAAATCTTCATCACCGGAATCGAGGAGTGAATGGAATGAGCTTCCGCTACTTGCACACCATGCTGCGCGTCGGCGACCTGCAGCGCAGCATCGATTTCTACACGAAGCACCTCGGCATGCGGGAGCTTCGCCGCAACGACGTGCCGGACGGCAAGTATACCCTCGTCTTCCTAGGCTATGGCGACGAAAGCAAGGAGACCGTGCTCGAGCTCACCTACAATTACGGGGTGGAGAAGTACGAGATGGGCGGCGCCTTCGGCCACCTGGCCATCGGCGTGCCCGACATCTACGCAAGCTGCGAGAAGATGCGCGCGGAGGGGGTGAGGATTACGCGCGAGCCGGGGCCGGTGAAGTTCGGCACCACGCTGATTGCCTTCATCGAGGACCCGGACGGCTACAAGATCGAACTGATCCAGCGTAGCTGACACAGCCCGGGTGGGGTACCATCCCACCCGGACAAACTTTCCCTCTCTTGGTGCGTTTCTGCCAAAGTGGGTGTAAGAACCCGCCAGGAACTGACCGGGGGCACGGGTGAACGAGTTGGCGCGGCCGCCAGCGGCCAGTCTGCCTTTTCAGTTGCAGATGAAGGTGGCGGACGCGATCCCGCACGCTTCCTGGCAGCGCGCCCGTGCCGCTGCGATGGAGGCGTTGCGGCAAGGCCGCGTCGTCCTGATTCTGGGCGAGGCGGGTTCAGGGAAGACCCTTCTGTTGCGCGAACTGGAACGAAGCCTTCGAGACGAAGGTCGTCCGGTTCGCTTCCTCGAACATGCGCTGCTCGCCGACCCTGACGAGGTTGGCTCGACCCTTCTGGTGGACGAGGCGGGATCGCTGGACGACGCGGCGCTTCGCCGGTTGTGCAGCGCCTCTGTCCCCGTAGCCATTGCCGCCTTGCCAAGCTTCGTCGGGCGGCTGGAGAGCGTGTCCTGTCCGGCCGCGCTGGTCCCCCTCGCGCCGCTGACGCCCGAAGAGGTGCGGCGTTTCGTCGCGGCCGCCCTTGCCGCCGTTGGCAGCGACCCGGACCGGTTCAGCGCCGAAGCGGTGGAAGTGCTGGCGATCCTGTCGCGCGGCCTGCCACGCCTCGTGAACTCGCTGGGCCGCGCAGCGACTTTCCTCGCCGAGATGGAGGGCGCTCCGCATGTGGGGGCGCAACATGTGGAGGCCGCGGATGCGATGCGGCCACGGGCCACGCCGGAGACCGAGCCAAAACCCCGGGTGGGTCTGGCACCCGAACCCATGCCCGTCCGTTCCGGTCCGCCCGCCCTCGTCCCCGAGCCTACGCCGAGGGAGCCCGCATCACCCCGTCGTAACTGGCTGGTCTGGTTCGGGGTTGTGGCAGTGGCCGCACTCCTGGCCGGGGCTTGGCTGTATAGAGGCGACCGGCCTGCCCCTGTTGCGGAAGCGCCCTCCGTGCCGGCTCCGGCTGCATCCGCCAGCGCTCCTGCCACGGTGGCTGAGGCCGCGCCACCGGCGCGCGAAGCCCAAGCGGCCGCGACGCCCGCCGCGCAGCCAGTCCCGGCGCCGGTCCTGGCCGTTCCGGCGGGCGGCTATCGCGGTTCCCACTTCAACGCGACCGCGTCGCGCGGCGGCTGGCTGCGGCTTTTCGTCGAGCCAGGACCCGGGGCGGGAGAGGTGAGGGTCCGCCTCGAATCCCATGGCGGCCTCGTGGGCACGGGTGAACTGCGAGGGCGTGCCGTCGAAGGCGGCGGCTTCGTCGCCGTCGGTGAGGTGCTTCTGGACCGCGTCTCCCATCGGGTGAAGCTGGAAGCGGCGATGAACGGCGGCCAGCTCCTCGGTGACGCGCGCTTCACCCCGGCCAGCAGCGGGGACCCGGTGTACAGTGAGTTCAAGCTGGCGCCGTTCTAGACCTTGCCTCAAGCGGCATGGCGCGGGAAACACCGGCCATGCCTGCCTCCTCCCCGCTTTCCAGCATGACCGGCTTCGCGCGCGAGGCCGGCGCCCTGCCCGATGGGGCGCCCTTCGCCTGGGAGCTGCGCTCGGTGAATGGGCGCGGGCTGGAACTACGCTTCCGTCTTCCGCCGGGCATGGAGGCGCTGGAGGCTGCCGCGCGCGAGGCGACCGGTAAGACGCTGAAGCGCGGCAGCGTGCAGGTCGCGCTCTCCGTGCAGCGGGATCAGCGCCCGGTGCTCTCCCCCGATCCCGCGGCGCTCGAACGTGCCCTGGGCATGGCGCTGGAACTCTCCGCGCGCATCCCCGGCGCCCCGGCCCCCCGCGCCGAGGCGCTGCTGGCCCTCCCGGGCATCCTGCGCGCCGAGATCCCGGAACCGGCCGAGGGCGAGGAGGAGGCGCGCCGCGCTGCGTTGCTCGCCGCCTTCGGCCGTGCCCTGGACGCGCTGGCCTCCTCCCGCATCGGCGAGGGCGAGAGGCTGCGTGCCGTGCTCGAAGGGCTGCTGGACGAGGTCGCGGCGCTGTCCGCCGCTGCGCGCCAGGAGGCGGAGACTCAGCCCGGTGCGCAGCGCGCCCGGCTGGAGGAGGCGCTGGACCGGCTGCTGGGCGAGGAGGGGCGCCGTCGCTTCCCCGAGGAGCGTCTGGCGCAGGAAGTGGCGCTGCTGGCCGCCCGCTCCGACGTGCGGGAGGAGCTGGACCGGCTCGATTCCCACATCGCCGCCGCACGCGCCCTGCTGCAGGAAGGCGAGGCGATCGGGCGGCGCCTGGATTTCCTCGGACAGGAATTCGTGCGCGAGGCGAACACGCTCTGCTCCAAGTCGGCGAGCACGGAGCTGACGCGGCTGGGGCTGGAGCTGAAGGCGGCGATCGAGCGGCTGAAGGAGCAGGCGGCCAATGTTGAGTAGCGTGCCCTCGCGCCGCGGCGTCTGCCTCGTCCTCGCCGCCGCGCCGGGCGGCGGCAAGACCAGCGTGTCCCGCGCGCTGCTGGCCAGCGAGCCGGGCCTCGCCCTTTCGGTCAGCGTCACCACCCGCGCCCCCCGCCCCGGCGAGACGGAAGGTTTGCACTACTTCTTCCGCAGCGAGGCGGAGTTCGACGCCATGGTGGCGCGCGAGGAATTATTGGAGCATGCGCGTTTCCTCGGCCGCTCCTACGGCACGCCGCGCGCCGCGGTGGAAGCAGCGCTCTCGGCGGGGCGCGACGTGTTGTTCGACATCGAATGGCAGGGTCACCGCCAGCTGAAGCACCGCATGGCCAGCGACGTGGTCGGCATCTTCCTGCTGCCTCCCTCCATGCAGGAGCTGGAGCGCCGCCTGCGGGGCCGCGCGACGGATCCGGAGGAGGAGATTCTCCGCCGCATGGCCGCGTCGCGCGAGGAGATGCGTCACTGGGACGAGTTCGACCACGTCCTGGTGAATCGCGACTTCGAGGCGACGGTGGCCGAGGCGCGCGCCATCCTCCATGCCGCGCGCACCCACCGGTCCCGCCAGCCCTGGCTGCCGGGCTTCGTGGAAAGCCTGCTGGCATGAGGGATGCTGCCGCCACGGTGCTTTCCGTCGCGGCGCCGGTCTTCGCGCTGATCCTCGCCGGCTATCTGGCGGCGATGCGCGGCTGGGTGGACCAAGCCGGGTTCAAGGGGCTCACCGGCTTCGCCTTCTCCTTCGCGGCGCCGGCGCTCATCTTCGCGGGCGGCACGGCCGGGCATGCCGGGGGCGGGGGCGCCGCGCTCGCCTTCTTCGGCGGTGCGGCCGTGCTCTACGTGGGGACGATCCTGCTGGCGCGGCGGCCGCTGGGGCTCGCGGGGGCGGGAATGCTCGCCCTCAACGTCACCTTCGGCAACACGGTGATGATGGGGATCCCGCTGGTCGCGGCCGCCTATGGGCAGCGCGGGCTGGCGGTGCTGCTGGCGATCCTGGCACTGCATTCGCTGGTCCTGCTCGGCACGGCGACGGTGGTGGCCGAGGTGGCGCGCAACCCCGGCGCCCGGTCCTGGCCGCTCCTTCGCGCCACGCTGGGTGGGGTGGTGCGGAACCCCGTGGTGATGGCGGTGCTGGCGGCGCTGGTCTGGTCCTCCCTCCACCTGCCGGTTCCCGCCCCGGCCCGGGCGACGCTCGAATTGCTGGGCGCCGCCGCGCCGCCGGTCAGCCTGTTCTGCCTGGGCGGCAGCCTGCACGGCTTCGACGCGCGCGGCGCGGCGGGGCGCACGGCGATGACCGTGGTGCTCAAGCTGGGCGCGCTTCCGCTGCTGGTCTGGGGCTTCTGCCGCCTGCTGGAGCTTTCGCCGCTGGAGACGGCGGTGGCGGTGCTCACCGCCTCCCTGCCCACCGGCGCCAATGCCTTCCTGCTGGCGCGGCGTTACAGCAGCGGCGCTGACGAGAGCGGGGCGGCCGTGCTGGTGAGCACGACGCTCAGCATCGCCACCCTTTCCCTGGTGCTGGCGCTGTTCCGTCCGATGTGAGGCTCAGGCCGCCTCCAGCACCGGCTCCAGCCCCAACAGCAGGGCCAGTGCCTCCAGCCGCCGCCGGACCGGCTCAGCCACGAAGACGCCCGCTCCGGGATGCAGGAGGAGGCGCAGCGTGCCGTTCTTCCGCTCCAGTGAGGTGGCCTGCAGCAGCGCCGGCACGCCGCCGCAAAGCGTGAAGGCGAGCCGGAAGGCAGCGCCCAGCACCTCACAGCGGCGGATTGTCGCGGCAGAGAGCAGGCCGCGCGCCACGGCAAGCCCTGGCGTCGCCGGCTCCGCGTCGTAGCGCATGGCGGTGGTGAGGGCGAGGAAGGCGCGCGAATGGTGGTCCAGCCCGACGCCATGCAGGCGCAGGAGGCGCAAGAGCGCCTGCTCGGCGCGGTAATCCGGGTGGTCGCGGCTGCCCGTATCCGCCACCCAGCAGGCCGCGATGCGCAGCTCCGCCTCGCCTGGCCCGTCCTCGGCGAGGGGGGCGGTCCATTCCACCAGCGCATCCGGCAGGGCCCGGTCGCGCCCCAGCCGCAGCCCCAATTCCCGCGCGGCGGCGAGGAGCGGATCCTCCGCGCGTACGGACTCCGGCAGGTGGCGGGCGTACCAGCCTTCCCGTAGGCCATTGCCACTGAACACCACGCGCCCCGCGCCCGAGGCGCGGAGGAGGCGCCGCAGCACCGCCGCCGCGAAGGGCAGGTCGCCCGCGCGCTTGGCCGGCGCCTCGGGCATCCGCTCCAGCGCGCGGCGCGGCGCGTTCATCACGACCCCCGCGAGGTCGCGCGCCTCCTCCCGCCGGATGGCGTAGTGGTGGACGATATGCAGCGGGTAGCCGGTCTGGGCGATGTGCATGCGCGCCAGGGCGCGGAAGGTGCCGCCCACGAGGAAGAGATCCTTCATGGGGGCGGCCCCCAGCCATGGGACAGTCTTGAGTTCCGCCTCCACGATGGCGCGGGCACGGGTCACGTCGCCTTCGGCGCGGTCGCAGAGCCGGATGGTGCCGATCGGCAGGGAGACCGTGTCCTCGATCCGGCCGGAAACGAGGCGCACCAATTCCAGGGAGCCGCCGCCCAGATCGCCCAGCACCCCGTCGGCATGCGGAACGCCGAGCAGCAGCCCCTCGGCGGAAAGCCGTCCCTCCTCATGGCCCGAGAGGATGCGCAGCGCCACGCCGGGCATGGCGTCCTGCACTCCGGCAAGGAATTCCTGGCCATTGGAGGCATCGCGCACCGCTGCGGTCGCCAGCAACTCGATCGGCTCGGCGCCCATGCCGCGGGCAAGGGCGTGGTATCGGCCGAGCACGGTCAGCGCCTGGGTGGCTGCGTTGTCGTTCAGCCTTCCCGTCGTGTGCAGGCCACGACCGAGGCCCAGGACGGCCTTCTCGTTGAAGATCGCGTGCGGATTGCGTTCCCGCCCCTCGTAGACGACGAGGCGCACGGAGTTGGAGCCGAGGTCCACGACCCCGAAGCGTTCAGGCTCCACGCGCTCAGTCCTGGTAGAGCCGGTTGGCCTTGCGGCGCGGGGTCCGCCGGGGTGGGCGGTTGAGGGCAGAGCCGCGGCCGGAGAGGGATGGGTTCGTCATGAAGTATCCGTGCGCCGAGAACTGGTTGGGGTCGGGGGGCAGGCGGCGCCAGGCGCCATCCGGCTCCAACTCCCAGCTCTGGGCGGCGTCGCGCAAATTCACCACCATGATCTGGTCGAGGACCTGGGCATGGACGGTGGGGTTCTCGATCGGCACCAGGGATTCCACGCGCCAATCCATGTTCCTGGCCATCCAATCGGCCGAGGAAACATAGACCCGCGCGCGGCGCGACGGCAGGCGGTGACCGTTGCCGAAGACGCAGATGCGCGAATGCTCCAGGAAACGCCCGACGATGCTCTTCACGCGGATGTTCTCCGAAAGACCGGGAACGCCCGGGCGCAGGCAGCAGATGCCGCGCACGATGCACTCGATGCGCACCCCCTCTTGGCTGGCACGGTAGAGCAGGTCGATCAGCTCCTCATCAACGAGGGAGTTCATCTTGAGCCAGATGCCGGCGGGCTTTTCGCCCCGCGCAAAGCCGATCTCCTGCTCGATCAGGCCGCGCAGCGTGGGGCGGATGGTGAGCGGCGCGAAGGCCAGCTTCTCCATCGCCTCCGGCCGGGCATAGCCCGTCATGTAGTTGAACAGCTTGGCGGCGTCGCGCGTCAGGGCCGGATCGGCAGTGAAGAAGGACAGGTCAGTGTAGATGCGCGCGGTGATCGGGTGGTAGTTGCCGGTTCCGAAATGGGCATAGGCGCGCATCAGCGCCCCCTCGCGCCGCACGACCAGCGAGACCTTGGCGTGGGTCTTCAGCTCCACGAAGCCGTAGACGACCTGCACCCCCGCGGCCTCCAGCTCGCGCGCCAGGGCGATGTTGCGCTCCTCATCGAAGCGCGCCTTCAGCTCAACCATGGCGGTGACGCTCTTGCCGGCCTCCGCCGCCTCGATCAGCGCCTTGGTGATGGGGCTGTCGCGAGTCGTGCGATAGAGGGTCTGCTTGATAGCCACCACGTTGGGATCGCGCGCCGCTTGGCGCAGGAACTGCACCACCACGTCGAAGCTTTCATAGGGGTGGTGGACAATGATGTCCTTGGTTCGGATCGCGGCAAAGCAGTCGCCGCCAAAATCGAGGATGCGCTCCGGGAAGCGGGGCGTGTAGGGGGTGAAGAGCAGGTCCGGGCGGTCATCCACGATGAGCTGCCGCAGGTCGGAGACGCCGAGCAGCCCGTCCACCGTCACCACCGACTTGCGGTCGGCATCCAGCTCCTCCGCCACGAAATCCACCATGTCGGCGGGCATGCGGGCCTCGACGGCCAGCAGGATGGCACGGCCCTTGCGGCGGCGCTTCAGCGCGCTTTCGTAGGAGCGGACGAGGTCCTCCGCCTCCTCCTCGAATTCGACGTCGGTGTCGCGGATCAGGCGGAACAGACCGCGCTCCGCCACGATGAATCCGGGGAAGAGGTGGTGCAGGTTCAGCGTCACCACATCTTCCAGCGCGGCGAAGCGGATTCCGGCGCCGTCTCCGTCGGGCAGGCGAATGAAGCGCTCCACCTGCGGCGGCAGGGTGATGAGGGCGCGCATCGTGCCGCCATCCTCCTCCCGCACCAGCTTGAGGACCATGCAGATGGCGAGGTTGGACACGAAGGGGAAGGGATGCGCCGGGTCCACCGCCAGCGGCGTGAGGACCGGGAAGATCCGCTCCATGAAGTAGGTCTCCAGCCAGGCGATGTCCGGCTCGCCAAGCTCGTCCGCCTCCAGCGCGCAGAGCCGTGCTTCGCGCAGCAGGCCGCGCACGGTGCGCCAAGCCTCCTGCTGCGCTTCCACGAGTTCGTGGGCCCGGGTCTCGATGGCCGCAAGCTGCTGCGTCGGCGAAAGGCCGTCCGGCGAGGCCATGGTGATGCCCTCGCGCTCCTGCCCCACCAGCCCCGCGACGCGCACCGAGTAGAACTCGTCGAGGTTGGAGCCGGAAATGGCGACGAAGCGCAGGCGTTCCAGCAGGGGGTGCTGGGGGTTTGCCGCCTCCTCCAGCACGCGGTTGTTGAAGTCGAGCCAGGAAATCTCCCGGTTGAAGAAGCGCTCCGGGCCCATCTCGGGTGCGCGGAGGAGGGTTTCGGCCTGCGACATGAGGGAGAGCCTACAACAGCGCCGGGCCTTGCCGCACCGGGTCACTGCCTGCCGTCTCAGGATCGTCATCTGCGGCGAGCGGCTCGATGGCGGCAAGGGCGATGGGGCGTGTCAGCCGCCCGGCGGCGAGGGAGGCGCGGTCCAGCCGTGCCGCGGCCTCCGCCACTGCGGCCGCGGAGCGCGGCAGGCGCAGCCGCACCGCGGCAAGCACCGCAGGATCCAGCTGGAGCTGGCGCTCGGCCAGCTGCTTGCGGAACAGCGCCTCCAGCAACGTGTCGGAAGGTTCCTCCACCGTGGCGAGGCCGCTGGCGGCGAGGCGGGAGCGGAGATCGGGCAGGCGGACGGGCCAGGCGGCGGGCGGGCGTGGCGCGGCCATCAGCAGCGGATGCCCCGCCTCGGCGCAGGCATTGACGAGGTGGAACAGAGCCGCCTCCTCGCCCGGCATGTCGGAATCGTCCAGCGCGACGCCACGACGGGGCGCGGGTGGCAGGCCGCGCAGCGCCGGACCGTCGCGAAGCTCCCAGCCATTGCGTGCGGCCATGATGTGCAGAAGGTGCGTCTTACCGGTGCCCAGCGGCCCTGCAAGGACGAGGCGCCGGTTCGGCCAGCGCTCGGGGGCCTCAAGCCAGCGCAGCGCCGCCTCGTTGCTCGCATCGGCGATGAATTCCTCCTCCCGGAACTCGGCCGGGGGGAAGATGGGCAGGACGAGCTGGGACATCAGGGCCGCGGCGGGTCGAGGTAGAGCGGGCTTTCGAGGTAGCGCCGCAGCCAGAACCGCGCGAGCACGCCCATCGCCGCGGCCAGCGGCACGGCGAGCAGGACGCCCAGGAAGCCGAAGGCCACACCGCCGGCGAAGAGGGCGAAGATGACCCAGACCGCATGCAGTTCCACCCGGTCACCCAGGAGGCGCGGATAGATGACATAGCCCTCGACCGTATGCCCCACGCCGAAGATCGCGGTCACCAGCAGTGCCGCGCCGATGGTGCCCCATTGCCCGATCGCCAGCAGCACGGCGATGGCGAAGCCGGTGAAGGAGCCGACATAGGGGATGAAGGACAGGAGTCCGGCGAGGAGTCCCACCATCAGCCCCAGTTCCAGCCCGATGGCGGACAGGGTCATGGCGTAGAAGGCGCCGAGCAGCAGGCAGCACAGGAGCTGCCCGCGCAGCCAGGCGGAGAGCACCCGGTCCATGTCGCGCGCCAGCTGACGCAGTGTGGCGGCGGAGCGGCGAGGCAGCCAGGAATCGATGCGCGCGATCATGCGCGGCCAGTCGCGCAGGAAATAGAACGCGACGACCGGCGTCACGATGGCGAGGGTGAAGACGTTGAACAGCGCGAAGCCGCCGCCGATCAGCCGCGTCGCCGCCGTGCCGAGCCAGCCCAGCATGGCCCCCGCCTGGCCGATGACGAGTTCGCGCAGCCGCGCATCCACGACATCCGGTCCCGCCTGCTCCTCCAGCGAGATCATGAAGTCCCGCAGTGCCTGGCCGATCGTTGCGATGTAGCCAGGCAGGCGGGTGAGCAGGACGCCGATCTGCGCGATGACCAAGGGATACAGCAGCAGCGCAGCGAGCAGCCCCGCGGCGAGGATCATGAGCACCAGGAGCCCGGCGGCGAGGCCGCGCGGAATGCCGATGCGGGCGAGGCGCGCCGCCACCGGGTCAAGGAAATAGGCCAACACCAGCGCCAGCACGAAGGGCGTCAGGATCGGCGAGAAGATCCAGAGCACGAGCAGCGCGACGCCCAGCGCGCCCGTCGTCAGCATCAGGCGCTGGCGCGGCGTGGCGGTGCGGGGCCGCGGGCGGCCGCGTCCGGGGGAGGGGGCGGCCTCGCTCATCCGTGGCCCCGCAACTGGCCCGACGCCGCGCCGACATAGGCAAGGAGGGAACCCACGGTGGTGATCGCGGTGGCGAAGATCAGCACCCTGACGGAAGGGCCGAGCGGCACGCCGAAGCCCTCGGTGAACAGGACCAGCCCGGCCAGCGCCAGCTGCGCGAAGGTGTTGATCTTGGAGATGGCGAGCGGCCGGATGGTCGGCCGCAGCCCCAGCACCCAGAGCAGCATCAGCCCGCCCAGGATCATCACGTCGCGAAAGACCACGAGTATGGCCAGCCAGTCCGGCAGCACGCCGATCACCGCCAGGGTGACATAGACCGAGACCAGCAGCGCCTTGTCCGCCAGCGGGTCGAGCATCGCCCCCACCACGCTGCGCGCCTTCAGCGCCCGCGCCAGCCATCCATCCAGCGCGTCGGAGATACCGGCGGCGAGGAAGACCAGGAAGGCGAGGTCCAGCCGGTGCTGCACGACCAGCCAGATGGTCAGCGGCACCATGACAAGCCGGGCCAGGGTGATGAGGTTGGGCAGCGTCAACAGGGCGTGACGCGGCGGCCCCTCTGCCGAAGGGGGCTCAGCGCCCTGGGGCAAGGCCGATCCGCCAGGAGGGACCATTGCCGTCCACCACGATCCCGGCGGCGTAGAGGCCGCCCTGCGCGTCGCCGGGTTGGGCGCGCAGGGAAAGTCGCAGTCGCGCTTGGTTGAGGGCGATGGACGAGATCTCCACCCCGGCCACCGGCTCGGCAGCGAGGAGGCGGCGGCGAAGCTCCAGCCACTCGGCCAGGCTGCCGAAGCTGGCCGCCGCCTCGATGGTGGCCACGGGCGCCATGGCGACGGAGACGCCGCCCCCACCGCCACCGCCCGAGGAGCGGCTCAGCCCTGCCGTGCCGGAGGCGAATTGCACGGTTAGCCGCCCGACATAGCGGGTCGGGGTCGTGCGCTCCTCCTCAACCACGATGGCGCTCACCATGGATTCAAGCTGGGAATCGGACGGGTTGCCGGAAGCGCCGGTCGCGGCCTGGAGGCGCTGCCAGGCGATGCGGCGCGCCGACGCGAAGGCGCGGTCGCGCGCCTGCACTGCATTCTCCGCCGTGGCCTCCGCCGGCACCCCGCGCTGGACCAGGGGGTTGTCTTGCGCCGCCCCGGGAAGGCAAAACGCCACCACGGAGAGAGGGGCCAGGAGGGCTACGCGTCGGCGAATTCGGTCGGTCACGTGGGGTCCCCCATCCATTCTCCCTCCTTTCAACGCCTTACCGCATCGGAGGCTTCCCTGACCAGTTCCCCGACCAACGCCCCGAGCAACGGACTGACCTACGCGGCTTCCGGAGTCAGCATCGAGGCCGGCGACGCGCTGGTGGAGCGGATCAAGCCGCATGCCCGCGCCACGGACCGGCCGGGCACGATGGGTGGGCTCGGCGGCTTCGGCGCGCTGTTCGACCTGAAAGCCGCCGGGTTCCGCGACCCGGTGCTGGTCTCCTCCACCGACGGGGTCGGGACCAAGTTGCGCCTTGCCATCGATGCTGGGCGGCACGACAAGGTCGGCATCGATCTCGTCGCCATGTGCGTGAACGACCTCGTCGTGCAGGGGGCGGAGCCGCTCTTCTTCCTGGACTATTTTGCCACCGGAAAGCTGGAGGTGGAGCGCGCCGCCTCGGTGGTCGCCGGCATCGCCGAGGGCTGCCGCGAGGCGGGCTGCGCCCTGGTGGGCGGCGAGACCGCCGAGATGCCCGGCATGTATCACGGCGAGGATTACGACCTCGCCGGCTTCTCGGTCGGCGCGGCGGAGCGGGACGCGCTGCTGCCGCGCGAGGTCGCGGCGGGGGATGTGCTGCTGGGCCTGCCCTCTTCGGGCGTGCATTCCAACGGCTTCTCGCTGGTGCGGCGGATCCTGGATGCCGCCGGAGTCGGGCTGGGCGACCCAGCGCCCTTCGCGGAGGGCGGCACCGTGGCCGACGCGCTGCTGGAACCGACGCGGATCTACGTGAAGCCGGTGCTCTCGCTCCATCGCGCAGGGCTCCTGAAGGCCGCTGCGCATATCACCGGGGGCGGTCTGCCGGGCAACCTGCCGCGCGTCCTGCCTGATGGAATGCGTGCCGTGGTGGAGGGCGGATCCTGGCCGCTTCCGCCGGTCTTCCCCTGGCTGGCGAAGCTCGGGAATGTCGAGGAGGCGGAGATACTGCGCGTCTTCAATTGCGGCCTCGGCATGGTTCTCGTCGTCGCCGAGACGGATGT
This sequence comes from Sabulicella rubraurantiaca, assembly GCF_017355885.1. GTDB lineage: Bacteria > Pseudomonadota > Alphaproteobacteria > Acetobacterales > Acetobacteraceae > Roseococcus > Roseococcus rubraurantiacus. Next base: position 141,899 of record NZ_JAFEUU010000004.1, on the reverse strand, counting down.
GCCCGCCGCCACTATCGCCCTGCAGTCGGCCGGGGTCGGCGCGCATCGCATCGGCGTGCTGAAGGACGGCGATCCGGGGGTGGAGATTCAGGGGAAGTTGCCGCTGTGAGGTCACGCGTCGCCGTGCTGATTTCCGGGCGCGGCTCCAACATGGCCGCGCTGCTCGCCGCGGCCTCCGTCCCCTCCTACCCGGCCGAGATCGCGCTGGTCGTGTCCAACCGGGGCGACGCGCCTGGGCTGGAACTGGCTGGGAAGGCTGGGGTCCCCGGAAGGGTGGTGCCGAGCCGCGGCCGGACGCGCGAAGCCTTCGAGGCCGAGCTCCAATCCGCGCTGGAGGAGGCGCAGGTGGATTACGTGGCCCTGGCCGGCTTCATGCGCGTCCTCACCGAGGGATTCGTCCGGCGCTGGGAAGGCAGGATGGTGAATATCCATCCGTCTCTGTTGCCGAGCTTTCCGGGGCTGGACACGCATCGCCGCGCCCTGGCGGCGGGGGTGAGGCTGCATGGCTGCACCGTTCACCTCGTCACCCCCGGCGTGGATGAGGGGCCGATCCTCGCCCAGGCCGCCGTCCCCGTGCTGGAAGGTGATGACGAGGCGACGCTGGCATCACGCGTGCTGGAGCAGGAGCACCGCCTCTATCCGGCGGCGCTGGGCTGGCTGGTCGCCGGCCATGCCTGGCTGGAGGCGGGGCGCGCGATCGTGGCGGCGGAGGGCGCGCGCGGGCGTTCGCTGGCGAACCCCTTGCCCGAAATCCCCGGGCTTCCTACACACGACGCCACCAGTTGAGTTTTGAGGGAAGCGCGAAGGTGGCCGAACACAACACCGAGATTGATTTCATCCCCGTGAAGGCGGAGGACATCATCGGCGACCGGCGCGCCCTGTATGATGCCTTCACCAAGAGCATCCCGCTCGCTGTCGGCATCACGGTGGTGGTGCTGGTCGGCCTCTACCTGTTCTGGGGCTGAGCCCGGCTTTCGGCGGGGCCGCGCGATGGCGCGGCGCCCGCCCACGCGCTTGTTACGGCGCGATCTCGTAGCCAGCGAAGAAATAGGCGATCTCGATCGCCGCGTTCTCGGCGCTGTCGCTGCCGTGGACGCTGTTCGCCTCGATGCTCTCGGCAAACAGCTTGCGGATCGTGCCCTCGGCGGCATTGGCCGGGTTGGTCGCGCCCATCAGGTCACGGTTCTTGGCCACGGCGTTCTCGCCTTCCAGCACCTGCACGACCACGGGGCCGGAGGTCATGAAGGACACGAGGTCCTTGAAGAAGGGCCGCTCGCGGTGCACGCCGTAGAAGGTTTCCGCCATTTCCTGCGTCATCCGCAGGCGCTTCTGCGCCACGACGCGCAGGCCGTTTTTCTCGAACACGGCGTTGATGGCGCCGGTGAGGTTGCGCCGCGTGGCGTCGGGCTTGATGATGCTGAAGGTGCGCTCGGTGGCCATGCCTATCGTCTCCTGGCTTCGGATGGCCGGGGCTATGGCCGGGCGCGCCGCGCCGCGCAAGTCCTGGTGCCGCTTCATGCGTTGAGCCTTCGTGACAAGAGGAGCCCGTGCATGGACGAGACGAAGAAGGCCCCTAAGCAGAAGCAGGGCTATATCCCCCGCCCTCCCTCGGAGGAGGAATTGCGGGAGGTGAGCGAGCAGCAGAAGCTCATCACCGATGAATGGGCGCCCGAACCGCCCGCCAAGGACAAGCCCGCCTAGCCGGGAATGCGGCGCCGCGGATAGAAGGGGCCGCCATGACCGTGCTCGCCATCCGTGACGTCACCCTCCGCATGATGGGGCGCCCCCTGCTCGAAGGGGCGTCCCTGCAAGTGGACGTCGGCCGGAAGGTCGGGCTCGTCGGGCGCAACGGAGCGGGTAAGTCCACCCTGCTACGCGCCATCCTCGGCGAGCAGCCCATCGATGCCGGAGAGATCCGCTTCGCGGCCCGGGCGCGGCTCGGTCACGTGGCGCAGGAAGCCCCGGCCGGGGAGACCCCGCTGCTGGACATCGTCCTCGCGGCCGATACGGAGCGCGCCGCCCTGCTGGCGGAACTGGAGGCGGAGCCGGAGGCATCACGCGCCGCCGAGATCCATGAGCGGCTGATCGCCATCGAGGCGGATTCCGCCCCGTCGCGTGCCGCCACCATCCTCTCCGGCCTGGGCTTCGACGCCGCCGCCCAGTCCCGCCCGTCACGCGAATTCTCCGGCGGCTGGCGCATGCGCGTCTCGCTGGCCCGCGCGCTCTTCACCCAGCCCGACCTGCTGCTGCTCGACGAGCCGACCAACCACCTCGACCTCGAGGCGGCGATGTGGCTCGAATCCTGGCTGCAGCGCTTTCCCGGTGCGGCGATCATCGTCAGCCACGACCGGGGGCTGCTCGACCGCTGCGTGGATTCCATCGCGCATCTGGATCGGCAGCGCATCACCCTCTACCCCGGCAATTTCGAGAGCTTCGTGCGGGTGAAGGCGGAGCGGCAGGCGCAGCAGGCGGCGCAGAACGCTCGCATCGTCGCGCAGCGCGCCCACATGCAGGCCTTCGTGGACCGGTTCCGCGCCAAGGCCACCAAGGCGCGGCAGGCGCAGTCCCGCCTGAAGGCGCTGGAGAAGCTGCCCGCCGTGGAATCACTGGTGGAGGACGTGCCCACCCGCTTCTCCTTCCCGGAACCCGAGACCCTGCCGCCCCCCGTTCTGACCATCCGGCGTGGCGCGGTGGGCTATGGCGGCGTTCCGGTTCTGCGCGGTCTCGACCTGCGGATCGATCAGGAGGACCGGATCGCGCTGCTGGGTGCGAATGGCAACGGCAAGTCCACCCTGGCGAAGCTGCTGGCCGGGCGGCTGGAGCCGCTTTCCGGCGACATCCACCGCGACCGGCGGCTGCGCGTGGGCTTCTTCGCCCAGCACCAGGAGGACGACCTCGACCTCGACGGCACGCCGCTCTCCCACATGCAGGCGGCCTTGCCGAAGGCGACCGAGACGCAATGCCGCTCTCAGCTGGCGCGGTTCGGGTTGGATGCCGACCGGGCGGAGACGCGGGTGCGCTCGCTCTCGGGCGGGGAGAAGGCGCGGCTGCTGCTTTCGCTCTGCACGCGCGAGGCGCCGCAGATGCTCATCCTCGACGAGCCGACGAACCACCTCGACATCGACGCGCGCGACGCGCTGGTGAAGGCGCTGGCCGATTACGAGGGCGCGGTGATCCTGATCTCGCACGACCCGCATCTGGTCGGGCTGGTGGCGGACCGGCTCTGGCTGGTAGCCGATGGGGCGGTGCAGCCCTTTGAGGGTGACCTGGACGACTATCGCGTCCATCTGGCCGAACGCGCCCGCGCGGCACGTGCGGCCTCCGAGCCCGAGGCGGCGCCCGCGCCGCGCGTGGAGGATCGCCGCGCCCGTGCCGAAAGCCGCGCCGCCGCCGCGCCGCTGCGCCAGCGCCTGAAGACGGTGGAAGCCCAGATGGCGAAGCTGGCGGAAGAGGCGCGCACCATCGACAGCGCCCTGTCCGACCCGCGTCTCTACGAGCGTTCCAAGCCGGACCTGATCGCCCGTGCCACGGCGCGGCGCGCCGCCATCGCCAAGGAGGTCGAGGCGCTGGAGATGGAGTGGCTGGAACTGAGCGAGGCGCTGGAGACCGCCTGACGGTCAGGCCCCCGGGCGCTCCAGCAGCACGACCGCGTCGAGGCTGGGTGCACCGGACCAGTCGAACGCCTCGTGCTCCAGCACGGAAAGCCCCAGCCGGTCCGCGAGGTGGCGCACGATGTCCACGTGGCCGAAATTCCGCCAGTGCGTGTTCTCGTGATAGTGACCGCCCGGGTTTCGCATGTTGTTGGAGACATGCAGCAGCGCGCGCCCGCCCGGCTGCAGGACGCGGCGCGTTTCCCGCAGGTAGTCCACGATGTCGAGCAGCTCGAAATGGACCATCGCATCGTAGCAATAGAGCGCGCTGAAGCGTCCGTCCGGGCATTCGGGCAGGGAATTGCCCGGCGTGACGAGGAAGCGGACATTGCGGTGTCCGGCGAAGCGCCGGCGGCACGCCTCGATGTTGCTGTGGTTCACGTCCACGAGCGAGAGCATGCCGCAGCGATCGATGCAGCGCGCGGCGTGGCGGCCGCGGCCACAGGCGAGTTCGATGACGTTGGAGAGATCCAGCTTCTCGAAGCGCGGGCGAAAGACGAAGCCTGGGGTCCAGAAGACCTCGGTGAACTGCTCCGCCTCGTCATAGTAGTCGGATTCGGCCCAGTCGGCCGCGATGCTGGTCCGGATGTCGTCCTGTTTTTCCGCCATCGCGCGTCCCCCAGCCTGAGCCGAGGGTTGTATCGGCGGGGGCAGGGGGCAGCAAGCCGCCTCGCCGGGCTGGCCCGGCGCCGCTATGCTCGGCGCCGAAATCCGGGAGGAAAGAGATGATCCGCCGCCGCCATATCCTCGCGTTGCCGCTCGCCGCGCCCGCCCTCGCGCTGGCCCAGGGCGGCTCGCCGCTGCGCCTGATCGTCCCGGCGCCGCCCGGCGGCTCGACCGACATCCTGGCCCGGCTGCTGACGGAGCGCGCGGGCGCCGCGCTGGGCCAGGCGATCGTGGTGGATAATCGCGGCGGAGCTGGCGGCATCATCGGCTCGGAGGCGGCGTCGCGCGCCCCGGCGGATGGCAACACGGTGGTGCTGGGCCACAACCAGACCCATGCCAGCAACCAGTGGATGGCGCGCAACCTGCCCTACCACGTCGTGGAGAGCTTCACCCCGGTGGCACGGCTGGCGACGGTGCATCACGCCACTGTGGTGCCGGCGAACTCCCCGGCGCGCGACATGGCGGGGCTGGTGGCGATGGGGCGTGACGGGCGGCGCGTCACCTACGCTTCCTCCCAGGCCGGCTCCGCCTCCCACGTCATCGCCGAGACCTTCGTGCGGCGGAACAACATGGATGCGACGCACGTGCCGTATCGCGGCGGCGGCCCGGCCACGCAGGACACGGTGGCAGGCGTGGTCAACTTTTACGTCTCGACTTGGCCGGGCGTGGTGAGCCTCGTGCGCGACAACCGGCTACGTGCCCTGTCCATCGGCGCGCCCTCGCGGATCGAGGGCTTCCCCGAACTGCCCACCGCCGCCGAGGCGGGAATGCCCTACATGGCGGTGGATGCGTGGTTCGGCCTCTTCGCGCCGGCGGGCACGGATCCGGCGCGCGTGACGCGGCTGGCCGAAGCCTTCCTGGGCGCGCTAGGCGCGGCCGAGATGGCGCCGCGCCTCGCCCAGGCTGGACTGAACCCCGCGCCAATGCCCCCCGTGCCTTTCACGGCCTTCCAGCGCGAGGAAGTCGAGCGTTGGCGCGAGATGGCTCAGCTCACCGGCATCATGATGGAGAGCTGAGCAGCCCCCGCAGCCACGCTTCCACCTGACGCGCCTGCCCGATTGGTCCGGGCAGCGCGTCGAGCGCGGCTGTCGCGCGCGACGACTGAGTCTCCCGCGCGGCCGCGTCGTCCAGCAACTCGGCCAGAGCGCGCGCGATGTGCTCCGGGGCCGGCTCCACGCGGCGGCACAGCGCGTCCTCGCGCGGGGCGAGGGGCGAGAGCGCGTCCACCACCGGCAGGCCACAAGCCACCATCTCGAACCCCACCTCGTCCATCCCGTCGGGGGAGAAGCACAGCCCCACCGTGGCGGCGCTGTAGAGCGTGGCGCGGGCGATGCGGTCTGGCCACGCCTTCTCCTCCAAGAGGCCAATGGGCAGGGCGCGCACTGGGCGGCGCGGCGGCGGGTCTTCCGGCTTGCGCGGCTTCGGCGCCGGGATGCCGGCAACCACGATCTCCACCCCCGGCACCAGGGCGCGCAGCTGCTCCAGCGCCGCGATACCGAGTTCGTGGCAGCGAAGCGGGTCGCCAGGGTCGGTGCGGAAGGCGACGAGGCGCGCCGCACGGCTTGTTTCCGGGCGCGGGTGGAACAGGGTGCGGTCGGGCGCTGGGTCGAAGCGCGCGGCGCCCAGGCGTTCCGCCAACGCGGCCCCGCGGGCGATGCGCGGCATCTGAAGGGTGAGTGCCGCTTCGGCAGCCAAGCGCCGCGCGCCGAGCGGCTCCCGCGCTGCCTCGTCCACCTGGATCAGCCGTGCGACGCGGGAATCCGTCTGCGCCTCCAACGCGCGCAGCCGTGGTAGGCTGGCGCCGTCCGTCGCCAGCAGGAGATCAGGCGTGAGCCCGGCCGGGCTCGCAGCGATGGGCAAGGAGGTCTCCGCAGCACCGCCCGGCGCGGCGTCCAGCGCGACGCGGTGGCCGAGCAGGGAAAGCGCCTCGCCCAGGCGCAGTACCTCGGCCGCCTCGGCCTTCCCAGATGGGGGGAGGAGGCAGAGGGAGAGCCGGCGCGGCATGGCGGCGAGGAGGTCGTGCCGTGCAGCCTCCCAGGCCTCCCCGGCGCGCGCATCGGCGAATTGCTGCAGGGCGCGTTCGCGGGCCGCATCGCCGATCCGGCGGCGCAGCTCCGGTTCGGCGATCAGCCGGTCCAGGACCCGTGTCCAGTCGGCCTCGCTCGGGGCCAGGAAACCGTCCACCCCGTCGGTGATGGCCGCAGCGTAGGGGGCGGTGGGGCTGGCAATGGAGGGGACGCCGAACAGCCCCGCCTCGAACACCTTGAGTTCGCTCTTCGCCTCGCAGAACCGAGCGCCGTGCTCCAGCGGGGCGAAGTTCACGTCCACCTGCGCGTAGAGTTCCAGCATCAGCGGATGCGGCAGCAGCGGCGCCCGGGTGATGCGTCCCGCGAACTGATCCCATTCCGGCCCGAGCCGGAGCGCGCCCGCGACGAGCAGGCGCGTCTGCGGATGGCGGCGCATCGCCTCCAGCACCGCGCGCTCCATCTGCGCGAAGTCGCCGCGATGGGTCCAGGTGCCGCTGAAATAGCCGAGGCGCACGATGTCCCGCGCGTCCTGGCGCGACGTGCGGCGGGCGATGTGGCGCTCGAAGGCGCCATGGGTGTTGGGGACGACGCGCGCCGGGCGGCCCAGCGCCTCCGCCGCCTCGGCGATGGCGGCGGTCGAGCCCGTGACGGCATCGCTGGACAGCAGCGCCTCGCGATACAGGCGCAGCCCGACCATCGCGCCCTCGCGCTCCTGCCGGTCCATCTCCGCGAGGGAGCGCATCTCGTGCGCCAGGGCGGGGTCAAAGGTGAGGTCGTCCACGTCGAACACGACGCGGGCGCCGAGGCGGCGCGCCGCGCACAGTCCGGATTCGAGCCGCTCGCCCAACGGCGCGCGGAAGGCGACCATCGTCGCAAGCGAGCCGCAATGCGCGGCGAGGCGGTCGCCCTCATGCGGCAGGAAGGTCTCGGCGCGCAGGCCGCGCTCCTCCAGCGCTTCCACCAGGTTGAGCACGCGGTAGCGCAGCGATTCCCCTTCCGGGGCACCGACCAGGAAGGCGACATCCACCGCCGGCCGCGCCGCTTCCCGCCGCGGGGCGATGCGGCGCGCGGGCATCGCGGCCAGCCCGCAGAGCCGGAGAAAGGCAAGTCCCGCCGGGGCGCGGCGCGGCGCGGCATTCGCCTCGAAGATCGCGGCCAGCACGGCGGCATGATCGCGCGCTTCCGGAGCGGTGGCTTCAAACAGCGCCAGGAGGGCGGGCCGGATGGCGCGGCGCCACGGGTTCTCGCGCAGGGCGAGCAATTCGCGCGAGGCCTGGAGCGCGGCGGCCAGGGCCTCGTTCCATTCACCAGCGGCGGCGGCCTCGGCCGACCAGGCGAGAAGGAGGATGCGCCGCATCCGCGGCGTGGGCGGCATCGGCCTGCCATGGCGCTGGCCTGGCGGCGCCTGCTGCCACGCCTCCAGGCATAGCGCGCGCAGCGCCCCGGCCCCAGGCGCGCGGTTGCGGAGCAGGAAGGGGGCGAGGCGGACCCACCAGCGCAAATCGGACAGGCGCGACGGCCCGCCGGAATCGGCCGTGTGCAGCCGGTCGAGCAGAAGCGCCAGCCGGCCGAGCCAAGCCTCGGCGACGTGCGGACCGTCCTCCAGCGCCAGGGCGAGAAAGAAGGCGCCGCGGGCGAGCAATCGTTCCCGCCAGGGGTCGGCGGCAAGCTGCCCAGCCTCCAGCGCAGAGCAGGCGGCGTCCAGCGCCGTCGCTGCATGCGTCGCCAGTGCCTCGCCGAGCAGGCGCGCGGTGGCGAGCATCAGCGCCTGCCGTGCCTCGCCCGCGCGGCCCTCAGCCAGTGCCACCTCGCCGCGCATCAGCAGCACGGCATCGCCGTAAGGATAGGTGCCTTCGGGGTCGGCGGGGGGCAGGGCGCGGGCAAGGGCGTCGTCGAAGGCCGCGGCCAGTTCCGAGCGGTCGGTGCGCCGCGCCTCGGGATAGGCTGCGAGGTGCGCATCCTCGTCGAACAGCGCCGCTTCCCCGGCGAGGGTGGCGAGCAGCGCGCCATAGCCGGGCGAGGGCGCTTCCTCCTGCGCGGCGAGGAGCAGGCCGGGCGGCAGGGTCATGATCGCCCGGCGCAGCGCCTCGGCCGTGATGCTGGAGGAGGGGTGAGGCGGGAGCTGCGCCAGCCCCTCGATGCGAAGGGTCAGGGGGCGCGCATCGTCGGGCAGGGGCAGGAGGGCGCGCAGCACGGCCATGAGCCGCTCCGGCACGCAGCGCCGCAGGTCGAGCAGGAAGCCCGACCAGCTTCCCGGGACGAAGCGGGCAATGTCCGCGCGCTCGAGCCCGGTTTCCTCCGCGCCCAGCAATTCGCCCGCAACCCAGATCTCCACCGTGACGGGGCGGGAAGGGTCCGCCGTGTCCAGCGCCCATCCTGCGATCTCGGAGCCCGCCAGTGCGCCCATCCCGGCGCGGAAGCGCGGCAGCGTGTCGAGGCGTTCGAGCACGAAATTCGCCGTTTCCAGCGCCGGCGGGGTGGGGTCGTCATTCATGCCTTGCGTTCCCAGCCACGCGGGCCTTGCTGCCAGTAGGTGAGGCCGTGCCCGGCCTCCTTCGCCGCGCGCCAGCGGCGTCGCGCCGCCTCCACGGCCGCCGGATCATTGCCGTCGAACAGGTCGAAGCCGCGCTCGTAGAGGGCGAGATGCGCAGACTCGGCGCCGTCCACCAGGAAGAGGTGACGCGCCCCGTTGGGCGGCGGCTGGTCCTCGGCGGTCAGGAAGATGGGCTGGTCCGCCGCCTCCTCCGTCCCGTGCGGCAGCCAATCGGGCTCGGGACATGTCCAGAGCGCATCGTCCAGCGCGCGCAGCCGCTCAGGGTCCCGGCAGAGCAGGAGGGCGCGGGCCGGGATCTCCAGCACGCGGCCCAGAAGCCGCGGCAAGGCCTGTTCCAGCGGCGAGCGCGTCAGGTGGTAGAAGCCGATCTCCGTCACCCGGAGTGGTTACCACCCCGGCCGGGATTTCGTCAGACCCTGTGCGGATCCTCGAAATGCCGCTCCACCAGCGCGTCCAGCAGGCGGACGCCGAAGCCGGTCGGCTGGCCGCGCGCTGCAAGCCCTTCGTCATCCTCCGCCGTGTCGACGCCGGCGATGTCGAGATGTGCCCAAGGCAGGCTGCCGGCGAACTCGCGCAGGAAGGCGGCGGCATGGCAGGCATCGGGAAGGAGACGCCCGCCCCAGGCGCCCGAGCCAGCGGGGGCGCATTGCCGGAGGTCGGCGATGTCGGATCGCAGATCCTCGCGGTGCCTTTCGCCAATGGGCAGGGGCCAGACCCTCTCGCCCACCGATTCGCCGGCTGCGGCGATGGCCGTGGCGAGGGCGGCGTCGTTGCCGAACAGCCCCGCGCGCACATGGCCCAGGGCGACGATGACGCTGCCGGTCAGGGTGGCAAGGTCGATCAGGGCGCGCGGCCGGTGGCGCCGCGCGGCGAGGTGCAGCGCGTCGGCGAGGACAAGACGCCCTTCCGCATCCGTATCCAGCACTTCCACCGTCAGGCCGGAGGCCATGCGCAGGACGTCACCAGGCCGGTACGAACGGGCGCCCGTCGTATTCTCCGCGATGGCGAGAAGCGCGACGGCAGGGCAGGGCGAGCGGCGGCGGGCCAGGGAGAGCATTGCGCCCGCGCAGGCGGCGGCGCCCGCCATGTCGGCGCGCATCGCCTCCATTCCCGCCGCGGGCTTGATGGAGATGCCGCCCGTGTCGAAGCACAGGCCCTTGCCGGCGAAGGCGACGGGCGGCGCGTCGAGGCTGCCCTTCCAGCGGATCTCGACCAGGCGCGGCGGCTCGACCGCCCCGCCCCCCACGGCCAGCAGCCCGCCGGCGCCCAGAGATTTCAGCCGCGCCGCATCGAGGACGCGAACGGAAAGCCCTTCCTTCTCCAGCGCCTGGAGGCGTTGGGTGAAGCCCTCGGGCGAGAGGCGGTTCGCCGGCTCGGCAATGCAGTCGCGGGCGAATGCCATCCCTGCAAGGGTCGCCTCTGCCCGCTCCCAGCCGAGGCTGCGCGGCGCGTCGGTCACCACCTCTAGCTTGCGGTGGCCGGGCGCGGATTTCAGGGAAAAACGATGAACCCGGATTGCGGCGCCCATGGCCAGGGAGCGCGCCGCCCCGGCCGGAAAGCCGCGTGTATCCAGGGCAAGGTGCCGCGCCTCCACTGGCGCGGCCGCGACGGCGCGGGCGCCCAGCGCCTCGAAGTCGCGCGGGGATTCGGTCCCGGCGGCGCCGATGCGGGTCAGCCCTGCCTCACCCCTTGTCTCGCCGCGCGGCAGCTCGAGGTCGGGGAGGAGGCGGTGTGCCCCCTCGCTGGGGGCGCGGCGGAGCCGGATCACCCCTCGTGATGCTCGGCGACGAGACGGTCGAGCAGCCGCACGCCGAAGGCGGTCGCGCCCTTGGGCACGGTCGCCGTGTCCTTGCTGCTCCAGGCCGTGCCGGCGATGTCGAGATGCGCCCAGGGCTTGCCCTGCACGAAGCGTGCGATGAAATGCGCCGCGCTGATGGAGGAGCCGGGCCGCCCGCCGACATTCTTCATGTCGGCGATCTCGGATTTCAGCTGCTTGTCATAGGCTTCGCCCATCGGCATGCGCCAGCACAGCTCGCCCGTCGCGCGGCCCGCCGCCTCGATGCGCGCTGCGAGGCCGTCATCATTGGCGAAGAGCCCCGCATGCTCATGGCCCAGCGCGATGATGATCGCGCCGGTCAGCGTCGCGAGGTCCACGACGAATTGCGGGTCGAAGCGCTCGATGGCGTAGTGGATCACGTCAGCGAGGACGAGACGCCCTTCCGCGTCGGTGTTGATGACCTCGACAGTCTGGCCGCTCGCCGTCGTCACCACGTCGCCGGGGCGCTGCGCGGTGGCGGAGGGCATGTTCTCCACGAGGCCCACCAAACCCACCACGTCGGCCTTGGCCTTTCGCCCGGCCAGCGCCGCCATCAGCCCGATCACGGCACCGGCGCCGGCCATGTCCCACTTCATGTCCTCCATCCCCGCTGCCGGCTTGATGGAGATGCCGCCCGTGTCGAAGGTGACGCCCTTGCCGATGAAGCAGAGCGGCTTCTCCGGCTTGCGGCGGCCCGAGCCGTTCCAGCGCATCACCACCATGCGCGCCTCGTTGGCCGAGCCCTGCGCCACGCCGAGTAGCGCGCCGAAATTCAGCTTGCGCATCTCCTTCGGCCCCAGCACCTCCACCTGCACGCCCAGGCGCTCCAGCTCGCGGCAGCGATCGGCCAGCACGGCGGGGGTGAGGATGTTCGCCGGCTCCGCGACGAGTTCGCGGGCCAGGAAGACGCCATCGGCCACGGCGCGCAGGGCGGGGAAGGCGGATTTGGCGGCGCTGGCCTCGGCCGTCGCGAAGAAGAGCTTCGCGAGCTTGGGCTTGTCCTCCGGCTTTTCCGTCGTGCGGTAGCGGTCGAAACGCCAGTTCCGCAGCATGGCGCCCAACGCCATTTCCGCCACCTCGGCGCCGGAGATCGCTTCCGTGGCGACCGTCGCCTCACGCTCCATGCGCACATGCGGGATCAGGCTGCCGCCCGCTTCCTCGGGCCGGAAGGCCTCGCGCTTGCCGAGGCCGACCAGGATGACGCGCGTCAGCGAAGGCACGGGCGCCCAGAGCAGGACCGACTGGCCCTTGCGCCCCTTGAACGCCGAAGCCTGCGCCGCGCGGTTGACGATGCCGCCTGCCTGCTTGTCCAGCGCCTGCGCCAGGGAGGGCAGATCCTCCTCCTCGAAGCAGGGCAGGACCAGCGCGCCGGAGCGGGGCAGGGTCGGCTTGGTGAAGGCGATGTCGGGCATGGAGGCTCCGGTTCCGCGAAGAGGTGCCACAAGGATAGGCTGCCCCCCGCGTTGCGTCATGTGGGTCGGGGCGATAAGCCCGGAGCATGGAACATCACCGCCTCCTCGACGCCATGGCCCGCCTCGCCCGGCAGGCCGGAGAGGCCATCATGGCGGTGCGGCGGGCCGGCTTCGCGGTGGAGCGCAAATCCGACCAGAGTCCGGTCACCGCCGCCGACCGTCTGGCCGAAACCATCATCACCGAAGGGCTGATGGCCCTGGCGCCCGATTGGCCCGTGGTGGCGGAGGAGGCCTGCGAATCCTCCGACCCCCCGCCGCCCGCGCCGGTCTTCTGGCTGGTGGACCCGCTCGACGGCACGCGCGAGTTCGCTGCGGGCCGCGACGAGTTCTGCGCCTGCATCGCCCTGGTGGAAGCGGGCCGCCCGGTGCTGGGCGTGCTAGCGGAACCGGCGCGCGGCCTCGTCCATGCTGGCGGGGAGGGGATCGGCGCCTGGACCGAGGACGCGGAGGGGCGACGCACGCCGCTCCGCACCCGCCGCCCGCCGCCCGAGGGCGTGATCGTCGTGCAGAGCCGTTCCCGCTCCGACGAGGCGGCGGTGGCCGAGCATTGCGCCGGGATGAAGCTGGCCGGCGTGCTGAAGCTTGGCTCGGCGCTGAAATTCGCCCGCCTCGCGGCGGGCGAGGCCGATCTGTCGCCCCGCCCGCGCGCCGCGATGATGGAATGGGACGTGGCGGCCGGGCAGGCCGTGCTGGAAGGGGCGGGAGGCGCCGTGCTGGATCTCCAGGGCCGCCCTCTGCGATACGGCAAGCCGGGCTACCGGCAGGACGGGTTCCTGGCTTTCGGCACGCGGCCGTGACGCGGTTGCTGCACGATCCGAGGGAGGCGGCGACCCTGCTGCGGGCGGGCGAACTCGTCGCCTTTGCCACAGAGACGGTCTACGGCTTGGGCGGCGATGCGCGGAACGACCGGGCCGTCGCCGCGATCTTCGAGGCGAAGGGGCGGCCTCATTTCAATCCGCTAATCTGCCACTTCCCCGATGCCGACGCGGCCTTTTCCGAGGTGCGCCGCGACGAGCGCGCCCGTGCCCTCGCCGAGGCCTTCTGGCCGGGGCCGCTGACCCTGGTTCTGCCGCGCCGGACGGATTCCCGCGTGGCGCTACTGGCCGGGGCCGGGTTGGACACTCTGGCGGTGCGGGTGCCTGCGCATTCCATCGCACTGGACCTCCTGAAAGCGGTTGGAACGCCGGTCGCCGCACCTTCCGCGAACCGTTCCGGGCGCGTTTCGCCCACCACCTCCGCGCATGTGCTGGAGGAGCTGGGCGGCCGCATCGCAGCGGTGCTCGAAGGGGGCAAATGCGCGGTGGGGCTGGAATCCACCGTGCTGGACCTTTCGGGAGGCGGTGCCGTGCTGCTGCGCCCGGGCGGCGTCCCAACCGAGGCGATCGAAGCCGTGATCGGCCCGGTCGGGCGGCCCCTGAAGCTGGATGCCGGGCCAAGCCCGACCTTGCGCTCGCCGGGGCTGCTGCTGTCCCACTACGCGCCGGGCCTGCCGGTGCGGCTCGATGCGAGCGAAGCCGGGCCGGACGAGGCGCTGCTCGCCTTCGGCCCGGCCCCGTCCGGCGCAGGGCTGAGCTTCCAGCTTTCGGAAGCGGGCGATTTGCGGGAAGCGGCGGCGCGCCTTTTTGCCGGGCTGCGCTTCCTGGATGCGGAAGGGTCGCGTCGTGGCCTCGCACGGATCGCCGTCATGCCGGTTCCGGGCGAGGGACTGGCCGAGGCGATCCGCGATCGTCTGGCCCGCGCTGCTGCTCCTCGGTGACTCTCGCGCCGGGGCGGGTATAACCCATCCATGTCCCTGGATAGCCTTCCCCCGGATTTCGCCGCCATCCTTGGCCAAAGCGGCATCATCGCCGATCCGGCCGACATGGAAGCCTATCTGTGCGACTGGCGCGGGCTGTGGCGCGGCGAGGCCATGGCCGTGCTGCGCCCCGCGAGTACGGATGAGGTCGCCGCCTGCGTGCGCCTCTGCGCACGGGAAGGCATCGTCATCATTCCGCAGGGTGGCAACACCTCCATGGTTGGCGGCGCCACGCCGGAGGCGAAGCCGCGCCAGGTCGTGCTCAGCCTCGCGCGCATGAACCGCGTGCTGGAGGTGGACACGGCCGACATGACCATGACGGTCGAGGCCGGCCTCGTCCTGGCCAATGCCCAGCGCGCGGCCGAGGAGCACGGGGCGCTCTTCCCGCTCTCGCTTGGTGCCGAGGGGACGGCGATGATCGGCGGGCTGCTCTCCACCAATGCGGGCGGCAACACCACGGTCCGCTACGGCAATGCGCGCGAGCTGATGCTGGGCCTCGAGGTGGTGCTTCCCGATGGCTCGGTGATGAACGGACTGCGGCGGCTGCGCAAGGACAACACGGGCTATGCGCTCCGGCACCTTTTCGTTGGTGCAGAGGGGACGCTCGGCATCATCACCCGTGCGGTGCTGCGCATCTTCCCGGCAGCGCGCGAGACAGCCACTGCGCTCTGCGCCGTGCCGGACGAGGATACGGCGCTGGCGCTGTTCCGCCGCTTCCGCGCCGCGGACGAGGGCGCCGTGCGCGCCTTCGAGTACATGTCCGGCATCGGGATGGAGCTCGTTACCCGCTACGTCGAAGGCGCGACCCTGCCGCTTTCCGAGGCGTCGCCGCACTACGCGCTGGTGGACCTTTCGGCCAGCCGGGAAGGCGCGGGTTTGCGCGCGCTGATGGAAACCGTGCTGGAAGCGGCCATGGAGGCGGGCGAGGTGACGGATGCTGCCCTCGCCGAGTCCGAGGCGCAGCGCGCGGCGATCTGGCGCCTGCGCGAGGAGCATCCCGAGGCGCAGAAGCGCGCGGGCGCTTCCGTGAAGAATGACGTCTCCGTGCCGGTTTCCGCCGTGCCCACGCTGATCCGCGAGGCGTCGGAAGCCTGCCGCGCGCTGATTCCCGGCTCGCGCCCCGTGCCGTTCGGCCACATGGGGGACGGCAACATCCACATGAATCTGCAGCAGCCGGAAGCCATGACGGCCGAGGCGTTCCTCGCCCGATCGCACGACATCATGGAGACGGTGAACGAGGTGGTGCGCCGCCTCGGCGGCTCCTTCAGCGCGGAGCACGGCGTCGGGCGGCTCAAGACCGACATGATGGCGGAGTGGCGCGGCGGGGCGGAGCTGGCGGCGATGCGCGCCATCAAGGCGGCGCTGGACCCGAAGGGCATCATGAATCCGGGCAAGGTGCTGCCCGGGGACGCATGACCGGGTGATGAGTCGCCTCGACACCTACATGATGCGCCAGCTTGGCGCTGCCCTCCTCGCCGTAACGATTGGGCTGGCGGCGCTGGTCTGGCTCACGCAGTCGCTGCGCTTCATCGAACTGGTGCTCGACCGCGGCCTGTCGCTTTTGGTGTTCCTGGAGCTGACAGGGCTGCTGCTTCCTTCCTTCTTCGGGATCATCCTGCCCATCACCACCTTCGTGGTGACGCTTTTCACCTATGTCCGCCTCGCCAGCGACCGGGAGCTGGTGGTGATGCGCGCCGCCGGGCTGTCGAACTGGCAGCTCGCGCGGCCGGCCCTGGTGATCGGCACGGTGGCGACGATGCTCTGCTACGTGCTGAATCTCTGGCTTACGCCGGTTTCCGCTCGGGCATTCCGCGAGTGGCAGTTCGAGATCCGCAACCAGATGGCCGGGTTGCTCCTACAGGAGGGCGTCTTCTCCTCGGTGGGCGAGGAGCTGACCGTCTATACGCGCTCCCGCGACGCGGACGGGACGCT
The DNA here is from genome assembly GCF_017355885.1 of Sabulicella rubraurantiaca. Lineage (GTDB taxonomy): Bacteria > Pseudomonadota > Alphaproteobacteria > Acetobacterales > Acetobacteraceae > Roseococcus > Roseococcus rubraurantiacus. Next base: position 125,987 of record NZ_JAFEUU010000004.1, on the reverse strand, counting down.
GCGCGGCATCCTGGTCCATGATTCGCGGGAACGCGGCGCGCCGGTGACGATCCTCGCGGAAAGCGGCCGGCTGACCCAGACGCCCGAGGGGCCGCGCGTGACGCTGTTCAACGGCCAGCGTCAGCAGTTGCAGCGCGCCGCGCAGCCGGATGGGAACGCGGTGCCGCGGCTCTCCGTGCTGTCCTTCCAGGAGAACAGCCTGGACCTCGCCCGGGCGGGGAGGGGAGGCGAGTCGATCCGCTTCCGCAACGCCCAGGAGCGCACGCTGGAGGAGCTGTTCCATCCTGAGCCAGAGGTCTCGGTGCGCGACCGGCGCCGCTTCCTGGCGGAGGCGCATCAGCGCCTCGCGGGCCCGCTCACGGCGCTCAGCTTCGCCATGATGGCGCTGTCGGTGGCGCTCACCGCCGGATTCCGGCGCCATGGCGGCACCGGGCCACTCGCCATCGGGGCGCTGGTCATGGTCGGGCTGCTGGCGCTGGGCCTCGGCATCGGCTCCATGGCTGCGCGGCAGCCGAAGCTCATCTTCCTGATCTGGTTGCATGCGCTGCTGCCGGGGATCATCTCCGCCTGGGTGGTGGGCGGCATGCCTGGCCTCGCCAAGCGGTTGCGGAGCTGGGCGCGATGATCCTGGCGCCGACCCTCACCCTTTATGTCGCGCGGCGCTTCCTGGGGGCGACGGTGCTGATGCTGGCGGCGCTGACGCTGCTGGTCTCGATGTTCGACTTCATCGAGCTGCTGCGCCGCGCCTCGACCCGGCCGGAGGCGACATTCGGCCTCGTCGCCGGCATCGCCGGGCTGCGCGTACCGTTCGTCGCCATGCAGATCCTGCCCTTCGCCGTCCTGCTCGGCGGCATTGTCGCCTTCTGGCGCCTGGCCCGCGCTTCCGAGCTGATCGTGGCGCGGGCGGCCGGCGTTTCGGCCTGGGGCTTCCTGGCCGGGCCGGTGGCGGTGGCGCTGACCTTCGGCGTCGTGTCCATCACCGCCATCTCGCCGCTTTCCTCGGCCATGCTGGCGCGGGCCGAGCGGCTCGACGCCACCTTCCTGCGCGCCGGCGGCGGAGTGACTGCGCTGGCGGGTGGGCGGCTCTGGCTGCGCCAGTCCGATCGGGGCATCGAGCCGAATGGGGTCGCCATCGTGTCCGGCCGGCCGGCGCGGCTTCTCGCCTCGGCCCGGGCGGAGTTCGTCCTGACCGAGGTGACGATCTGGCGGCTTTCCGCCGCCGACCGTGCGCTGGAGCGCGTCGAGGCGCCGCATGCGCGGCTGATGCCTAATTCATGGCTGCTCGACGAGGCGGTGGTGTTCGGCGCCGACCGCCAGCCCCGCGCCGCCGGCACCATGACCCTGCCCACCGACCTGACACCCGACCGCATCGAGGACAGCTTCGCCTCGCCCGACACGCTGTCCTTCTGGGCTTTGCCTGGCTTCATCGCGGTGCTGGAGGCGGCCGGGTTCTCGGCCCTGCGGCACCGGCTGCAATTCCAGTCCATGCTGAGCGCGCCCGTGCTGGCCGTCGCCATGGCGCTGCTGGCCGCTGCCTTCTCCATGCGGCACTCGCGCCGCGGCGGCGTCGCGCGCATGATCGGCGCTGGCGTGGCCGCAGGCTTCGCGCTTTTCGTGCTCGACCGCGTCACTGGCGAATTCGGTGAGAGCGGCGCCCTGCCGGTGGCGATCGCCGCCTGGGTGCCAGCCTTGACCGGATTGCTGACTTCCGCCGCACTGCTTGTCCATCAGGAGGACGGATAATGGCCGCCCCGCCCCCCTTTCATCGCGGCTGGAGCCGCCATTCCCTCCTCCTGGGCGGTGCCGCGGGCCTCGCGCTCGCTGTCGCCTCGGGCAGCGCCCTCGCGCAGGGCTCCGTGGTGAACCTCGCCCCCTCCGCCGAGGGCTTGGCGAGCGTGCCGGGGCCGACGCTGCGGGACCTGCCAGCGCTGCCGCCCGCCGCGCCTTCCACGCCACGCTCCGAGGCCCAGCCCTCGGGCGGCGAGCAGCCCGTCACCTTCACTGCCGAGGAGGTGGAGTATGACCGCGAGCGGGGCATCGTCACCGCGCGCGGCAATGTCGAGGCCTGGCAGGGCGAGCGCTTCCTTCGTGCCCAGGAATTCATCTACGCGCGCGAAACGGGCGTCGCGATCCTGCGCGGCCAGGTGCAGCTGATCGAGGCGGACGGCACGATCCTCTATGCCGAGGAAGTCGAGCTGACCGGGGGCTTCCGCGACGGCGTGCTGCGCGAGGTCCGGGCGCGACTCGCGCAGAATGCCCGCATGGCGGCCAACGGGGCGCGGCGCACGGGGGGCACGGTCACCGACCTCGCGCGCGTCGTGTACTCGTCCTGCAATCTTTGCGCCGAAGACCCGCAGCGCCCGCCGCTATGGCAGATGCGTGCCCGCCTCGCCACGCAGGACCGCGAGGCGCAGCGCATCTCCTACCGCGACGCCACGATCCAGATTGGCGGCGTGCCGGTGCTCTACACGCCCTTCTTCTCGCACCCCGATCCGCAATCACCGCGCGCCTCGGGCTTCCTGTTCCCGACGCTGGGCTACACGCGCTTCCTGGGCGCCTTCGCCGAGGTCCCATATTTCTGGGCCATCGACGACACACAGGACCTGCTGGTGACGCCGATCATCGCGCAGCATGTTCTGCCCAATCTCGGCCTGGAATATCGCCGCCGGTTCAACAACGGTGAGCTGCAGATCCAGGGCTCGATCGGCTATTTCGACGGCAACGATGCCGAGCGGCTTTCGGCCGGGCTCCGCACCAGCCCGGAGCTTTCGGGCCATATCTTCGCGCGCGGCCGCGTCGCCCTTAACGAGAACTGGCGCGCGGGCTTCAACCTGAACCGCGCCTCCTCCGAGCAGTATCTCCGCACCTACCGCTTCGACATCCGGCGCTTCCTGGTCAGCGACATCTATGCGGAGGGTTTCTGGGGCACCGAGTCGTATGCGCGTGTGGATGTGCGCGCCTATCAAGGCCTGCGCTCCACCGACAATCTCAGCCAGACGCCATATGTCACGCCCAACGCCTTCTATGAGTGGGCGCCGGGACGAAAGATCCTGGGCGGCTATCTGACGGTGGATTCCGGCCTGCTCGGCCTGACGCGCCCCGTGGGTGCCTGGAGCCAGCGCGTCACGGCACGGGCCCGGTGGGATCGCCCCTTCCATGATGCGGTGGGTGGCATCTGGACCGTGCGCGCGCAGGGCGACCTGCGCGGCGTCGTGGCACGGGGGCAGGAAAAGCTGACCGTTCCCCAGCCTGCGGCCAATGGCGAGCACGTGGCAGGCAATTTCCGCCTCGCCCTCGATTGGCGAATGCCGCTTGTGCGCGATGCCGGCGCCTGGGGCAGCCAGTTGATCGAGCCACGCGTGCAGGTGGTGACGGGACCCTCCACCGGCCGCCAGACCATGTTCCCGAATGAGGACGCGGTCGATTTCGAGTTCAATGACGCCAATCTGTTCCAGCTGGACCGCTTCACCGGGCGAGACCGGTTCGAGGGCGGCACGCGCGTGGACGCGGCGCTGCGCGGCGCTTGGTCCTTCCCCAATGGCGGGCGGGTCGAGGGCATCGTGGGCCGCTCCTACCGCATGTCGGACGAGGCGATCTTCCCGCGCAACACTGGGCTTGAGCGCCGCTGGTCCGATTACGTGGGACGTGTCGGCATCTCGCCCGTGTCGTGGTTGGACCTGACCGGCCGCACCCGCCTGGACAGCGAGACCGGCCAGCACCGGCAGAGCGAGGCCGTGGCGCGGCTTTCCCTGGGGCGGGTCGGGCCGGTGGAAAGCCTCTCCTTCACCGCCGGATACCTGTATGCCCCGCCCCTGCCTTTCCTGACCGGCGACCAGGGACGGAACGAGGTGTCCTTCGGCGTGGGCGGCCAGGTGCGAAGCCAGGCCGGCGGGGTGTGGCGCCTGAATGCCAGCGTCCGCTACGACGTGCGGCGCCAGGAACCGGTCGCGGTCATCGCCTCCGGCGGCTACGAGGATGAATGCTTCATCGTCGAAGGCAGACTCCTGCGCCGCTTCGCCAGCGATCCCGTCACCAACCGCGAGTATCTGGGCAACACCGTCTTCCTCGTGCGGGTCGGCTTCAAGACCGTGGGCGACTACTTCCTGCGGGCGATCTGACAGTGCCGTGGCAACCCTGCCAGGGCGGGCAGTTCCGGTCTGACGCGGAACTGGGCTAAGACGCGCAACCATGCTCCGCGTCGCCGCCTCTTCCCTCGCCCTCCTGGCCCTGATGGCCGGGTCCGTCCCTGCCCAGACTCGCGGCGCGGCCCCGCGCGCGGCGGAAGCGCCTGCCTCCACCAACCGCATCCTCGCCGTGGTGAATGGCGACGTGGTGACGCAGGCCGAGGTGGCGTCGCGCGCTCGGCTCTTCGCGCTGAATGCCGGCGTTCCCGTCCAGCCGGAGACGCTGGCGCGGCTGCAGCCGCAGGTGCTGCGTCTCCTCATCGACGAGAAGCTGCGCCTGCAGGAAGTGCAGCGCCAGCGCATCGCCGTGACCGACAACGACATCGCCGACGCGGTGCGCGAGATCGAGTCGCGCAACGGCCTGCCCTCCGGCGCGCTGCGCGCCCAGCTTCGCACCGCCGGGGTGCAGCCGCGCGTCCTTTACGATCAGATCCGCGTGCAGATCGGCTGGGGCCGCCTGCTGCGCGTCACCCTCGGCCCGCAGGCAGAGGTGACCGAGGCCGAGGTGCGCGATGCCATCGCCGCGCATGAGGCCCGCCGGGGCCAGACCGAGTACCTGCTCGGCGAGATCTTCATTCCTGTGGACGACCCCCGCACCGAAGCCGAGGTGCGCGGCTTCACCGAGGACGTGATCGGCCAGCTTCGCCGCGGCTCTCCCTTCCCGGTGGTGGCGACGCAGTTCAGCCAGTCGCAATCGGCGCTCCAGGGCGGCGATATCGGCTGGGTCGTCCCGCGCTCGCTGGACCCCGAGGTCGCCGCCATCGTCGAGCGCATGCCGCCGGGTGCGGTCAGCAACCCGATCCGCGTCGCAGGCGGCTACCAGATCGTGACGCTGCGCGCGAAGCGCGAGGCCGGGACCGAGCAGCGCTCCACCATGATCTCGGTGCGGCAGCTCTTCCTGCCCTTCGCCACGCGCCTCGACCCGCAGAACCCGACGGACCAGCACCGCCAGGTGCTGGAGCGGGCGCAGCGCCTCTCCTCCACGCTGCGCGGCTGCGAGGCGATGGAGCAGCAGCCCCGCACCAGCGACCGCCCGGCGGATCCGGGTCCGCTGCGGCTGGAGGGGCTGAACCCGCCACCGCTGCGGCAGCTTCTGGCCTCCCTGCCCATCGGGCGCGCCTCGCAGCCCGTCATTTCGAATGACGGCATCCTGCTGCTGATGGTGTGCGAGCGGGAGCAGCGCGAGGCGCCGCGCTTCACCCCCGAACAGGCGCGGGCGCAGATTCTGCGCGAGCGGGTGGAGGTGATCAGCCGCCAGCTGCTGCGCGACCTACGCCGCCGCGCCATCATCGAGACCCGCGCCTGAGCGGGGAAACGCTGACCCCCCTGTCCGAGGTGCCGCGGCGCTTCGGGTTGGATGCCCGCAAGGCGCTGGGGCAGCACTTCCTGCTGGACGAGGCGGTGTGCCGCCGCGTCGCCCTGCTGGCCGGCGACCTTTCGGGGCGCCACGTGCTGGAGGTCGGCCCCGGCCCCGGCGGCCTCACCCGCGCGCTGCTCGGGACGCCGCTCGCGCACCTCACCGCCGTCGAACTCGATGAGCGGGCCCTGGCCGCGCTGGCGGAGCTGGAGGCGGCCCATCCCGGGCGGCTCACTGTGCTGCGGCAGGATGCGCTGCGCTTCGACGGGACGACGCTGCCGGCGCCGCGCCAGGTGGTGGCGAACCTGCCCTACAACGTGGGCACGCCGCTGCTGCTCGGCTGGCTGGCACAGGCCGCCGCCTGGGAGAGGCTGGTGCTGATGTTCCAGGAGGAGGTCGCACAACGCATCGTGGCCGCGCCGGGCACGGAGCATTACGGGCGCCTCGCCGTGATCGCGCAATGGGTGGCGACGTGCCGGATCGGGATGCGCCTGCCCCCCGGCGCCTTCCGCCCGCCGCCGCGCGTCCACTCCGCCGTGGTGGTGCTGGAGCCGCGGGCGGAGCAGCCGGAGCAGGCGCTGTTCCGGGCCATGGAGCGCGTGACGGCCGCCGCATTCGGCCAGCGCCGCAAGATGCTGCGCGGCGCGCTGAAGTCGCTGGGCGGGGCCGAGGCGCTGCTGGCGGGCGCCGGCATCGCCGGGGAGAAGCGGGCGGAGGAGCTTCCTGTTCCCGCCTTCGAGGCTCTGGCGCGCGGCCTCCTGGCGCGCGGGGCCTGACGGGGCGGGGTTCCCTCCCGCGCTGGAAGGGGGCAGCTTTGCACGCGCAATCAGGGGAAACGACATGAAGGAACTGCGCGTCGGCGACGTGTCCATCACCAGCGTGATCGAGCGCGACGGTCCGTGGCGGCGGCCGGAGGATTTCTTCCTCGGCTACGATTCCGCGAAGCAGGCCGAGAACATCGCCAAGCTCCAGCCCGAGGTGTTCGATCGCGAGTCGGGCAAGATGGTCATCACCTACCAGACCTTCATCGTCCGCACGGCGCGCCACGTGATCCTGGTGGACACCTGCACCGGCGAGGACAAGGGCTACGGTCCGCCCATGGATTTCCCGAAGCAGCGCTGGCTGGACGAGCTGGCCGCCGCCGGGCTGAACCCGGAGGATGTGGACTACGTCTTCTGCACCCACCTGCACATCGACCACTCCGGCTGGAACACGAAGCTGGAGAACGGGCGCTGGGTGCCCTTCTTCCCGCGCGCGAAGTACGTCTTCCACAAAGGCGAGTACGAGGCGTGGGAAAAGCTGGACCAGGAGGGCGTCGATCGTCCGGGCGGCGCCGGCGGCGTGTGGCGCATGAACTGCAAGCCGATCGTCGAGGCTGGGCAGGCACTGCTGGTGGAGGAGGGGTTCGAGATCGAGCCGGGCATCTCGCTGATGCTCACCGCCGGCCATTCCGCCTGCCATTGCTGCCTGCGCATCGAGAGGGGCGGCAAGCGTGCGCTGATCACCGGCGACATGTTCCACCACCAGCTCCAATGCTCCGATCCCGAGCTTTCGACCATCTTCTGCTGGGACCCGGAGGCCGCGCGTGCGACTCGGCGCAAGGTCTTCTCCGAGGTGGCGGGCACGGACACGGTGCTGCTGCCCATCCACTTCCCGAGCCCGACTGCCGGGCGGCTGAAGCGCTCCACGAAGGGCTATGCCTGGGAGTGGGCGCAGGACTGATGTGGGCACGGCACGCATGACGGAGGGGATCGGCGCGGTTTCCGCCGTCGTGGTGTCGTTCAACAGCGCGGAGGTGCTTCCCGGCTGCCTCGCCTCCATCCCGGAGGCGGTGCCGCTGGTCGTGGTGGACAATGCGAGTGGCGACGGCAGCGCCGACTTCGCCGCCCGCCTCGCGCCCCGCGCCCGCGTGCTGCGGCCGGAGCGCAATCTGGGCTTCGGGCGCGCGGCCAATCTGGGCTTCGCCGAGGTGACGACGCCTTTCGGCATCCTGCTGAACGCCGATGTGCGCTGCCGCCTCGGCATGTTCGAGGCGTTGCTGGAGGCGGCGCAGCGCTACCCCGATGCAGGGATGCTCGCGCCCTGCTCCTGGACGCCGGACGGGGCGCTGCAATTCGGCCGGCCTGGATTGTTCGAGCTACGCGGCGGAGCGGCGCCCGCCATGCCCTCGGGCGATTGCTGCGCGTCCTATGTCGGCGGCTCGGCCATGTTCTTCCGCATGGACGCGTTCCGCGCCGTGGGCGGCTTCGACGACGATCTGTTCCTTTATTTCGAGGATGACGACCTCTGCTTCCGCCTGCGCCAAGCGGGGTATTCGCTGGTGCACGTGCAGGGCGCGGCGCTGGACCATGCGGCCGGGCGTTCCTCCGCGCCTTCGCCGCGCCTCGAATGGTGGAAGCATTGGCACATGGCGTGGTCGGCGCTGCACGTCGAGCGCAAGCATCGTGGTGGGGCGCGGGCCACGGCGCATGGGCTGGGCCTCGCGGTGGAACTGGCGGCGCGGCTGGCCTTCCGGCCCTTTCATCCCTCGCGTGACAAGTGGTCGGCGCGGCTCGCGGGAACACTGGCCTTCCTGCGCGGTGTGCGGGCCGTGGACCGGCCGCCCGAAAGGGCCGCCTGACCAGGGCGGCCCGGCTGCGTTATGATGCGGCCATGCCCCAGATCCTCACCGTCCCGCCCGCCGAGGCTGATACGCGCCTCGATCGCTGGCTGAAGCGCCGCTTTCCCGCGCTCACCCAGGGAGCGCTGCAGAAGATGCTCCGCACCGGCCAGATCCGCGTGGATGGGCGCAAGGCCGAGGCCAATACCCGCCTGCCTGCTGGGGCGGAGCTGCGCGTCCCGCCCATGCCTACCGAACCCGCGCCTCGCGCCGAGGCCAAGCCGGTGCCCGAGGCCCTGGCGCGCGATCTCCAGGCACGGGTGCTGTTCCGTGACGAAAGCGTGATCGTGCTGGACAAGCCGCATGGCCTGCCGGTGCAGGGCGGTCCCGGCATCACGCGTCACCTGGACGGTGCGCTGGACGCGCTGCGCTTCGATGCGGAGGAGCGGCCGCGCCTCGTCCATCGCCTGGACCGTGACACCTCCGGATTGCTGGTTCTGGCGCGCAGCCAAGCCGCGGCGGGGGCGCTGGCCGCGGCCTTCCGGGGCCGCGACGTGCACAAGACCTACTGGGCCGTGGTGGTGGGCGAGCCGGAGCACGTGGGCGGCCGCATCGAGATGGCGCTTTCCAAGGAGGGCGGCCCGCGCGGCGAGCGCATGATCCCCGACCCCAAGGGCAGCCGCGCCACGACCGAGTTCGCCGTGCTGGACAAGGCGCGCCGCCGAGCGGCGTTGCTGCGGCTGGAACCGCTGACCGGACGCACCCATCAGCTTCGCGTCCACTGCGCTGAGGCGCTGCGCACCCCTATCCTGGGCGACGGGAAATACGGTGGCGCGGCGGCGCATGTGGAAGGGCTGTCGGGGCAGCTTCACCTCCATGCCCGCGCGCTGCGCCTGCCGCATCCCGAAGGAGGCACGCTGGAGGTCGAGGCGGCGGTTCCGCCGCACATGGAGGAAACGATGCGCTTCCTGGGCTTCGACAACCCCGCCCCCCGTCCGTCGAGGCGCCGGGCATGAGGCGCTGGATGCTCGTGGCGCTGAGCGTCGTCATCCTCCTGCCGCTGCTGGTCGTCGGCGGCTTCCTGCTGTTCTTCGACGCGGACTCCTTCCGGCCGCGCCTCGTCGAGGCGGTGTCGCGCGCCACCGGGCGCGAGTTTGCCGCGGACCGCTTGGCGCTGACGCCGGGCCTCGTGCCCGTGGTGATGCTGGAGGGCGCGCGTTTGGGCAATGTCGAGGGTGGCTCACGGCCCGAGATGCTGACGCTGCGCCGCGCCGAGCTTCGCCTCGCCCTGCTGCCGCTGATCGGCGGGCGGGCCGAGGTGCGCGCCCTGACGCTTGAAGGCGGCGACCTGCTGCTGGAGCGTGGCAACTGGAACTTCGCGCCGCGCCGGCCCGAGGCCGCACCCGCTCCCGAACCGGCAGCGCCCCAATCGCAAGATGGGACCGTGCTCGACATCCGCGAGGTGACGCTGCGCGACTGGGTGGTGACGGCTGGGGGTGAGCGCATCACCGTGCCGCGTGCCCGCATCGCCGGCGCCGGGCCGGGCCAGCCCTTCGACCTGACCGCGACACTGGTGGCGCGCGGGGCGGAGGCGCTGGTCGAAGGGCGGGGCGGGCCGGGGGGAGGACGGCTCTCCGCCACGCTGCCCGGTGCGCGCATCTCCGCCGAGGCCCGGCGAGAGGGCGAGGGCTGGCAGGGGCGGCTGGAAGCACAGGCGCCGCGCCTCGCCGACCTGTCTGGCCTCGCGGGTCGCCCCTTGCCGCCGCTGACCGGCGTGTCCTTGCGCGCAGAGGGCGGAATCGTGGGCGGCACGCCGCGCCTCGCCTCGCTGGAGGCGACGGCGCAGGGCGGTGCGCTGCCTGAGTTCACCTTGGAAGGGGCGCGGCTTTCCATGGCGGCGCTCGACGGCCCGGCGCGGCTTGAGGCGCGCGGCCAGTTCCGCGGCCAACCCCTGGTGGTGACTGGCGAGGCGACGCCTATTGCCTTCACCGAAGGGCGCCCGGCCCCCGTCGCACTTCGCGCCGAGGCGGCGGGCGGCACTTTCGCTGTGTCCGGGCAATGGCCCGGCGCGTTGCGCTTGGAGGGTAGGGCGCCTGAACTCGCCCCCGTCGCTGCCCTGGCCGGCATAGCCCTGCCGCCGCTGCGCGACGTGGCGCTGGCGGCGCGCGTCACGGCGCGCGGGACGACGGGCGCGGTGCTGGAGGATCTGAACTTCAACTCCTCGGCCGGCGATCTGCGCGGCGGGCTGGAACTGGCCTGGGGCGGCCGGCCATCCTTGCGCGGGGAGGTGCAGTCCAACCGGATGGACGTGGATGCGCTCACCGCACGTGCTCCGGCACAAGGCGCCCCGGCGGCCCAGGCGGCGCCGGCACCTGCCCCCGCGCCAGCAGGCCCGGCCCGGCTGATCCCGGATGTGCCCGTGAATGTCTCGGCGCTGCGGCTCTTCGATTCCGACCTGCGCTTCCGCTTCGGCACGCTGCGCTGGAATGGGACGGATTACCGCGACGTGTCCGGCCGTCTCGTCAACGAGGGCGGGCGCGCGCGGCTCGACCCGTTCCAGGCCACAGTGCCGGGCGGGCGTCTCAACCTCCGTGTCGCGGCGGATGCGACGGCCGATCCGCCGGCTCTGCAGTTGGCTGGGGGCGGGCAGGGGCTTGACCTCGGTGCGCTGACGCGGGGCGGGCCGGTGCAGGGTCGCGCGGATCTCGACATGGATCTGCGGGGGCAGGGCCCGACCAGCCGTGCCCTGGCGGCGACCGCCACGGGCCATCTCGGCCTCGCCGTGACGGAGGGGCGGCTGACTGGCGGCTGGGCCAGCGCGGTCGGACAGGTGGTGCCGGGGGCGGGTGGCGCCGTGCCGCTGTCTTGCGGCGCCTTCCGCTGGCGGCTCGACCGCGGCGTGGCGCGGACGGAGGTGCTCTACCTCGAAGGCGCGCCGGGCCGCGCGGCCGGCGAGGGAACGATCAACCTGCGCGACGAGACGCTGAATGGACGCATATCAGTGGATCTCCGCGTGGCGGGAGTGCGGGTGCGCGCGCCGATCCCCGTGACGGGCACGTTGCTGGATCCGCGGCTGGAATCGCGTGGACTGGTGGAAGGGGCGCTGGCCGGTGATCTGGGCAACCAGCTGGAGCGGCTGGTGCCCGGCCTGGGCGGCGTGCTGCCCAACCAGGCCGGGCCATCCCTGCCGGAATGCGGCGCGGCGCTGCGCATCGCGCGGGGCGGTCGCGACGGGCCGGTGCCTGCTCCTGCCGCGCGCCCCGCCGACCCGGGGCGCAACCCGGCCTCCAACCCGGCCCCGGTGATCGAGAACCTGCTGCGGGGACTGCTGCGATGAAGCGTTTCTGGGACGAGGCGGGGGTGGTGGCGGAAAATGGCCGCTTCGCCATCCGGCTGGACGGGCGCCCGGTGCGCCTTCCGGGCGGCGGCACGCTCTCCGTCGAGCAGGCGCCTCTCGCCGAGGCGTTGGCCGCGGAATGGCAGGCGGCGGGCGGCGGCAAGGGCGGGGAGATGCGGTGGGACGACGTGCCGCTCACCCGCCTCGTCGGCACGGCGGCGGAGCGCATCGCGCCCGACCCGGCGCCCACCGTCGCCGCCATCGCCCGCTACGGGGAGACGGACCTGCTCTGCTATCGCGCCGACGACCCTGCCCTGGCGGCGCGGCAGGCAAAGGCGTGGCAGCCCTGGCTCGACTGGTCGCGGGACACGCTCGGCGCGGAACTGGCAGTGACGGAGGGCATCATGCCCATGCGCCAACCCTCGGCGGCGCTGCGCGCGCTGGAGGCGGCGGTTGCGGCGCATCCTCCCGTGCCGCTCGCGGCACTCGGGGTGCTGGTGCCCGCGCTCGGCTCCCTCGTGCTGGGGCTCGCCGTCACGCGCGGCGGCCTCACGCCCGAGGAGGCGCATCGCCTCGCCGTCCTGGACGAGCTGTTCCAGGAGGAGCGCTGGGGCCTGGATTGGGAGGCGGAGGAGCGGCGCACGCGCGTGGGGGCGGACATCGCCCTGGCCGCGCGCCTCGCCGCGCTGGCGCGCTGATGGCGACGCTGGTCCGCATCGCCGGGCGCGTGCAGGGCGTCGGCTACCGGGATTGGCTGGTCGTGGAGGCGCGGTCGCATGGCCTCGCCGGATGGGTGCGGAACCGGCGCGACGGCTCGGTGGAGGCGCTGCTGGCCGGCGACCGCCCCTCGGTGCAGGCCGTCCTGCTGGCCTGCCGTCGCGGCCCGCCCGCGGCGCGGGTCGATTCGCTGGAGGAGAGCATTGCGGATGATCCGGAAGAACCCGGATTCCGCCGCCTGCCGACCGCCTGACCTTGCAATCACCGCTGCAATGCAGCATGTTGGAAATGTCGCGCGGGCCTCCTGGCCCGCCCGGAACCGGCCGCGTTAGCCGGCCTGGCGAAAGCCCGGGCCCGTCCTGCCGGTTCCATGAGGCTCTCAAGCCCGGAACGGCCCAGAACGCGGGGCTTTCCCCCTATACGACGACACGCGGTGCGCTCGCGCCGCAGGATGATTCATGACCAATTTTGCTGAACTCGGCCTCGACCCCCTGCTGCTGCAGGCGCTGGCGGAAGCCGGGCACGAGACTCCCACTCCCATTCAGGCCCAGGCCATCCCGGCCGCCCTTCAGGGCCGCGACGTGCTGGGCATCGCCCAGACCGGCACCGGCAAGACTGCTGCCTTCGCCCTGCCCATCCTCCATCGGCTGAAGCAGGGCGGCGGCCGCCCACCGCGCGGCGGCTGCCGCGTGCTGGTGCTGAGCCCGACGCGCGAGCTAGCCTCGCAGATCGCGGACAGCTTCAAGAAGTACGGCAAGCACCTCGGCTTCTCGACCGAAGTGGTGTTCGGCGGCGTCGGCCATGTGCCGCAGCAGAAGGCGCTGGCCCGCGGCGTGGACGTGCTGGTGGCGACGCCGGGCCGCCTGCTCGACCACATGGGGACGCGCCACGCCCGCCTCGACCATGTCGAGGTGCTGGTGCTGGATGAGGCGGACCAGATGCTCGACAAGGGCTTCCTGCCGCCGATCCGCAAGATCGTGGCCGCGGTGCCGCAGCGCCAGCAGACCATGTTCTTCAGCGCCACCATGCCGACGGACATCGCCAACCTGGCGCGCGACATGCTGCGCGACCCGGTGCGCGTGGAGGTGACGCCCGTCGCCACCACGGCGGAGCGCGTGAATCAGCGCGCCATCCTGCTGGAGCCGAACGCGAAGCGCGCGATGCTCGCCAAGCTGCTGCGCGGCGAGGGCGTGGGCCGCACCCTGATCTTCTCCCGCACCAAGCACGGCGCGGACAAGATCGTGAAGGCGCTGGAGCAGGACGGACTGTCCGCCAATGCCATCCACGGCAACAAGGGCCAGAGCCAGCGCGAGCGGGCGCTGGCCGAGTTCAAGTCGGGCCGGGCGCCCATCCTGGTGGCGACCGACATCGCCGCGCGCGGCATCGACGTGCGCGAGGTGACGCACGTCATCCAGCATGATCTGCCGGAGGTGCCGGAAACCTACGTCCACCGCATCGGCCGCACCGCGCGCGCCGGGGCCGAGGGCGAGGCGGTGGCCCTGGTGGCGCCGGACGAGCTGGGCCTGCTGCGTGCGGTGGAGCGTCTGACGCGCCAATCCGTGCCGATGGAGGACCAGCGCGCCGACAAGTCCGGCCGCCTGGATGACCGCGCCACCCCGGTGCGCCCGCAGCGCGGCCCGCGTCCGGGTCGGGGCGGGGACCAGCAACCCTCGCGCAAGCCGCAGCAGTCGCAGGGGCGTCACCAGCCGCCGGCGAAGGGGCAGCAGGCGAAGCCGCAGGGTCAGCAGCGCCGTCCCGACGCGCCGCGTGGCGGTGAGGCTCCGCGCCGCCGCCCCGGCGACGATTCGGGCCGCGTCTTCATGGCGCGCGGCCGCTGAGCCGAAGGGCCGGGGGTTTTATAGCCTAACACCCCCGGCCACTCCGCCATCAGGGCCCCGGTTTTTCTGGCGGGGGGGCGGCGGCCCCGGGGGGGGGGGGTTTTTCTCCCCCACCCCCCCCGGCCACTCCGCCATCAGGGCGGAATCCAGCTCCTCCATCGTCGCGGTGATGCCGAGATGGGCGAGGCTGGTCACCCCGAATTCGGGGATGCCGCAGGGCACGATGCCCGCGAAATGCGAAAGTTCCGGCTCGACGTTCAGCGCGATGCCGTGCCACGACACCCAGCGCGACACGCGCACGCCGATGGCGCCGATCTTCGCCTCGCCGACCGGCGTGTCGGCCACCCAGATGCCAACGCGGCCCGCGCGCCGCTCCCCCTTCACGTTGAAGCGCCACAGGGCGCGGATCATCCATTCCTCCAGGGCATGGACGTAGCAGCGCACGTCGCGTGGCGGCACACCGCCATGCGGATGCGCAAGGTCCAGCATCACATAGGCGGTGCGCTGGCCCGGGCCGTGATAGGTCCATTGCCCGCCGCGCCCAGCCTCGTAGTGCGGGAAGCGCCGCTCCAGCAGTTCCTCGGGCTTGGCGGAGGTGCCGGCCGTGTAGCTGGGCGGATGCTCCACCATCCAGACCCGCTCGGGCGCGCCGTAGTCGCGAATCGCCGCGACATGGTCCCTCATTTGCGACAGGGCATCGGGGTAGAGGGTGAGACCTGGGGAAATCACCCATTCGGGGCCGGTTGAACCCATGGCTTTCCTGCGCTAAAGCCACCCCGCGTCGCGGTCGTGGCGGAATGGTAGACGCGCTAGCTTGAGGTGCTAGTGGGGGCAACCCCGTGGAAGTTCGAATCTTCTCGACCGCACCATCCGGCCCGCCCGGAATAGATGAACGCAGAGGCGCGGCGCTTCTGCCCACCGGGAATCCCCTTGCGCATGACGCGTTTCCTCGCAGGGCTCGCGCTTGCGCCGCGTGGCCCGCTTTTCCGTTGGGGCGTCGCCCTTCTGGCGTTCCTCGTGGCGTTCGGGGCGCGCGTCGCCCTGGATTCTCTGCTGCCCTCTGGCTTCCCGTTCCTTACCTTCTTTCCCGCGGTGATCATCGTTGCCTTCCTGTGCGGTGCGCGGGCCGGGACCGCGGTGGCCGTCGCCTCGCTGATCGCATCCCACTACTTCTTCCTCGCGCCCATCGGCTCGTTCGAGCTGAACTTGAGCGGAGCCTTGGCCCTCGGCTTCTTCGCGCTGATCGCGTCGGTGGATATCGCCCTGATCCGTGCCATGACCCATTCGCTCCGGAGTGTGCGGGAGGAGCGGGAGCGCAACCGGCGCCTCGCTGAGTCGCGCGAGACCCTGTATCGCGAACTACAGCACCGCATCTCCAACAATCTGCAGATGGTCTCCTCCCTGCTCGCCGTCGAGAGTCGGGCGGTGACGGATGATCGGGCGCAGCACGTGCTGCAGGACGCGCGGCGGCGCCTCGACCTGATATCCCGCCTGCATCGCCAGCTTCACGATCCGGAGGCGACGGAGATCCGCATGGACGAGTTCCTGCGGGAATTGTGCGAGGACAATCTGGCGGCCGCCGGCGTGAGCGACCGGGTGCGGCACGTCCTGCGTGCCGCACCCATCGCCCTGTCCCCGGCACGGGCCATCCCGGTGGGACTCGTCGCGGCCGAGTTCATCGCGAACGCGGTGGAGCACGGGTTCCCCGATGGGCGGGAGGGCAGCCTCGTGGTCGCCCTGGCGGATGAGGGGCAGGGGGTCGCCGCCCTGTCCGTGGAGGATGACGGGGCCGGGCTGCCGGACGGCTTCAACCTGCGTGGTTCCAACAGCCTCGGCCTGCAGATCGTCCGGCAGCTCGCCGACCAGCTGGGCGGGGAGTTCCAGCTTTCCGGCACGCATGGGGCCGTGGCGAGGCTGCGCTTTCCTGTCCGGGAGGGATGACAGCGCGGTTTTGCCGGCGCGCCAAGGATAGTATGGTCGGTCCCGACCAGGGGACACCGATGGACGAAGACCTCCGCCGCGCCGCGCTCGACTATCACCGCCTGCCGCGGCCTGGGAAGCTCACCGTCGAGCCGACCAAGCGAATGGCCTCCCAGCGCGACCTTTCGCTGGCCTATTCGCCCGGGGTCGCTGCCGCCTGCGAGGAGATCGCGCGCGACCCGCAGACCGCCTGGGACTACACGACGCGCGGCAACATGGTCGCCGTCATCACCAACGGCACCGCGGTGCTGGGGCTGGGCAATATCGGCCCGCTTGCCTCCAAGCCGGTCATGGAAGGCAAGGCGGTGCTGTTCAAGAAGTTCGCGGGCATCGATTCCGTGGACATCGAGGTGGACGCGCTCGACCCCGACCGCTTCGTGGAGGTGGTGGCGGCGCTGGAACCTTCCTTCGGCGCCATCAACCTGGAGGACATCCGCGCGCCCGAGTGCTTCGAGATCGAGCGCCGCCTGCGCGAGCGGATGAACATCCCCGTCTTCCACGACGACCAGCACGGCACTGCCATCATCGTCGCGGCGGCGATCCGCAATGGCCTCCTCGTCCAGGGCAAGGGGCTGGAGGAGGTGAAGCTGGTGAACACGGGCGGCGGCGCGGCGGCCCTCGCCTGCCTGGACCTGCTGGTGGCCATGGGGCTGCGGCGGGAGAACGTGACGGTCTGCGACATCGAGGGCGTGGTCTGGGAGGGCCGTCCGAACACCGACCCCTACAAGGCGCGCTACGCACAAAACACGGAGGCGCGGCGGCTGGAGGAGGTGCTGGACGGCGCCGACATCTTCCTTGGGCTTTCGGCGCCCCGCGTGCTGAAGGCCGAGTGGCTGGGCCGCCTCGCACCGCGCCCCCTCGTCCTGGCCTTGGCGAACCCCGAGCCCGAGATCCTGCCCGAGGCGGTGCGCGCGGCGCGGCCCGACGCCATCGTCGCCACGGGCCGCACGGACTACCCGAACCAGGTCAACAACGTCCTCTGCTTCCCCTTCATCTTCCGCGGCGCCCTGGATGCCGGCGCGACCACCATCAACGAGGCGATGAAGGTCGCAGCCGTCGAGGCCATCGCTGCCCTGGCGCGGGTGGAGGCGAGCGAGGTGGTGGCCGCGGCCTATGGCGGCACCCCGCCGCTCTTCGGACCGGAATACATCATCCCAAAGCCCTTCGACCCGCGGCTGATCCTGGAGGTGGCGCCGGCGGTGGCGAAGGCCGCGATGGAAAGCGGCGTCGCCACGCGCCCCATTGCCGATCTCGACATCTACCGGCGCGAGTTGGGGCGCTTCGTCTTCCGTTCGGGCAATTTGATGCGGCCGGTGCAGGAACTGGCGCGCTCCCGCCCCGCGCGCATCGTCTTCGGCGAGGGCGAGGATGAGCGCACGCTCCGCGCCGTGCAGACCGTGCTGGACGAGGGCACGGCCGAGCCCATCCTGGTCGGGCGGCGCGAGGTGGTGGAGGCGCGCATCCGGGCGCTCGGCCTGCGGATGGAGGTTGGCGGTTCCGTCCAGGTCGTCCATCCGCTGGAAGACCCGGAGCTCTTCGCGCCGCTGGTGCAGCTCTACCAGAGCAAGGTGGGGCGGCGCGGCATCACCCCCGACGCGGCGGCCCGGCGGGTCGAGAGCCGCAACACCATCGCTGCTTCCCTGCTGCTGGAAGCCGGGCAGGCCGAGGCCGCCATCGTCGGCGGCACGGGCGACTGGATGCGCCACTGGGAACATGTGCTGGCCTGCATCGGCAAGCGTCCCGACGTGGGCCGCGCCTATGCGATGTCCGCCCTAATCCTGCCGGCGGGCACGCTATTTTTCGTGGACACGCACCTGCTGGTCGATCCCACGGCCGAGCAGCTTTGCGAGATGGTGCAACTGGCGGCGGAGGAGGTGCGTGGCTTCGGCATCCCGCCCAAGGTGGCGCTGCTGTCGCATTCCTCCTTCGGCGCTTCCGGCGCGGAATCAGCCCGCAAGATGCGCGCGGCGCTGCGCCTGATCCACGAGCATGCGCCGGATCTCGAGGTGGATGGCGAGATGCATGGCGATGCCGCGCTGGTGCCGGCGATTCGCGCCCGCGCCGTGCCCGACCCGACGCTGGACGGGCCGGCCAATCTGCTCGTCTTCCCGGGCATCGACTCTGCCAACATCGCCTTCAACCTCGCCAAGGCGGTGAGCGAGGGATTGCAGCTCGGGCCCATGCTGCTCGGCATGAACAAGCCGGTGCACATCATGGTGCCCAGCGTGACGGCGCGCGGCATCGCCAACCTCGCCGCCGTGGCGGGGGCGCAGGTCAACCGGGGCTGAGGCGGCGCGCCCTGGTTTCGTGCCGGGGCAGCCCCACATTTCCCTTATGGCGCAGCTTCCCGCCCCCAAATCCGGCGGCGCCGTGGCCGAGTTCCTGCGGCGCCTCGATACGCTTCCCGCCGTCCGCCCCACCGGGCGTGGGCGGTTGCTCTTTGCCGTGGACGCGACGGCGAGCCGCCAGCCGAGCTGGGACCGGGCCTGCCACGTCCAGGCCGAGATGTTCGCGGCCGCCGAGGGGCTGGGCGGGCTGGCCGTGCAGCTATGCTACTGGCGCGGCCATCACGAATTCGCCGCCACGCCTTTCCTGACTGATGCCGCCGAACTGGCGCGGCGTATGTCCGGCGTCTCGGTGCTGGCGGGGCAGACGCAAATCCATCGCTGCCTGGAGCATGCGCTGCGCGAGACGACGGCGGAGCGAGTCCACGCCCTGGTGCTGGTGGGCGACGCGCTGGAGGAGGCGCTGGACCCGATCGGCCACCTCGCGGCGCAGCTTGGGCTGCGCGGCACACCGGTCTTCTGCTTCCAGGAAGGCGGCAATCCGCAGGTGGAATGGGGCTTCCGTCAGATCGCCAAGCTGTCGGGCGGGGCCTGGGCGCCTTTCGACTCCGCAAGCCCGGATGCTCTGCGCGACCTCCTTCGCGCCGTGGCCGTCTTCGCCGCAGGCGGGCGTTCTGCGCTGGCGAAGCTGCCGGGACGCGCGGCCTCGGGCATCGCGGGACAGCTTCCCGCGCCGCGCCGGAGCTAGGCGGTGGGCTACCTCGCCCTGGGCGGGCTGGCGCTGGTGCTGGCCCTGGTGCTGCTGCACGGCTTCGCCAACGCGAAGCCTGGGCAGGTGAAGGTGGTGCTGATCTGGTTCCTCGGCATTGCTGGGGCTTTTCTGGTGATGCTGCTGCTGCTGAGCGGGCGCGGGGCCGGTGCTTTCTGGGCGCTGTTTCTCTTCGGCCCCGCCATCGGCCAAGCGCTGCGAGGCTGGTGGACACGACGCCGCTTCCGACGGCCTTCCCCGGGCGGCGAGGCCAGCGGCGTCGAGACCGAGACGCTGGAGATGCGGCTCGACATGGAAACCGGTGCCCTGTCCGGCCGGGTCCGCCAGGGCCCCTTCGGTGGGCGGGAACTCGCCGGCCTTTCCCTGCCGGAACTGCTGATGCTGCTGGAGCATTGCGCGGCTGCGGATCATGAGAGCGTTGGCCTGCTGGAAGCATGGCTCGACCGCGCCCACCCCGGCTGGCGAGAGGAATCCCTCCATGAGGAGCCACCGCGTTCCCCCGGCGGCCGGATGGGGCGGGAGCAGGCGCTTTCGGTCCTGGGGCTCTCCGAAGGGGCGACGGAGGCGGAGATCCGCGCCGCGCATCGTCGCCTGATGCAATCCGCCCACCCCGATCGCGGCGGCAGCGACTGGCTTGCCGCCCAGGTGAACGAAGCGCGGGACGTGCTGCTGGGCGGGTGAGGGGCGAAACCACCCCCGCCCGACCCCGTTTTCCCCGCATGCAGATCCAGATCAACACGGATGACGGCGTTCGCGGCAGCGAGGAGTTCTCCCAACGCCTGGCCGAGGAGATCCAGCGTTCGCTAGGCCGTTTCGCGGACCAGATCACGCGCATCGAGGTGCATCTGGGCGACGCCAACTCTCCCAAGAAGGGCGGCGACACCGATATGCGCTGCGCCATGGAGGCACGGCCAACGGGTCAGAAGCCCGTGGCGGTGACGCACCACGCCGCGACGCCGCACGAGGCCGCGCAGGGGGCGACGCGCAAGCTGCGCGCCCTCCTCGACACGCAGCTTGGCAAGCGCTCCGAGGTGAAGGGCGCCCCGACGATCCGCGACGGCGCGCTGGATCTCTAGAGCCTGATCCGCCGAGGTGAATCACCGAGGCGGTAAATCAGACCCGCAAAAGTTGCTGAGGCGTGCTCCGCCCTCTCGGATCACGCCTCAGCCTCAGGCCATGGCGCCGCGCGCGGCGACCGGCCAGAGCGCTTCCACGCGGCCCTTGCGGACACCCACATACCAGTCGAAGCGGTCTACCGTCGGGTCGCAATGGCCGGGGACGAGGCGCAGCTTCTCCCCCAGGCGCGGGCGCAGCGACGGATCTTCCACGGTCAGCTTGCCATGCTCATCGCTCGCCCCGGCATAGGTGACGCCGGGCCGCTCCCACACCAGCGGCAGGCCGCTATCGGTCGGGATGGCCTTATGGCCCGCATCCACCACGGCGATGTGCGGCTGGGCCGCGCTCATCACCGTCGCCAGCACGAAGAGGGCGTGGCGGAAGGGCGGCGCCTCCTCGTTGCGGGCGTAATCGGCGTCCATGAAGGCGTAGGAGCCGGCCTGGATCTCCGTATAGACGCCGCTCGCCGCCTCGTGGCGGAAGGTGCCGGTGCCGGCGCCGCCGACCACCGGGCAGTCGAGGCCACGCTGCCGCAGTTGCTCCACCGTGCGCCGCGCTGCGTCGGCCGCGCCGCGGATCGTCTCGGCGCGCTGCTCCGGCGAGCGGATGTGCTGTGCGGAGCCATGATAGGCCTGCAACCCGCCAAACTGGAGGTGGCGCGAGGCGGCGATGCGCTCCGCCAATTCCACGGCGGGCGGGCCGGGCTCGACGCCGCAGCGGGCGGCGCCAACGTCGATTTCGACCAGCACCGGGATCCGCACGCCCGCCACCTCGGCCGCTGCCTCGATCGCGGCAACCTGCGCCGCGTCGTCGGCGCAGACCGAGACGCGGCTGATCCGCGCCAGGCCCATCAGCCGCGCCAGCTTGCGCACGCCCCAGATCTGGTTGGTCACCATCACGTCGGGGATGCCGCCCCAGGCGAGCACCTCCGCCTCCGCCACCTTCTGCACGCATTGGCCGATGGCGCCGCGCTCCATCTGCAGCCGCGCGATTACAGGCGATTTATGCGTCTTGGCATGGGCGCGCAGCTTCACCGGATGCTCGGCCAGCAGCGCCGCCATGGTGTCAAGATTGTGCTCGAAGGCGTCGAGGTCGAGCAGGAGGGCAGGGGTATCCACCTCCTCCTCGCGCATTCCGGGTTCGGCGGGCGGCGGCTGCATCATGGTCGGTCCTCGGTTTCGGGCGCATGATGCGGGCATGATCCCCAGCGATCCAGAGGTGGTGGTGATCGGCGCGGGATGCGCCGGCATCGCGGCGGCCCGGGCCTTGCGCGACGCTGGGCGAAGCTGCGTGGTCCTGGAAGGCGGCGGGCGCGTCGGCGGGCGCGCCTTCACCGAATCCACCTCGCTGGGCGCGCCCTTCGACCATGGTGCGACATGGCTGCACCAGGCCAACGAGAATCCGCTCACCCCCCATGCCGGCCCCGCCTGCGACCATGACGCGTTGCGGGAGCGGCACCTCTGGCTCGGCACGCGCTTCGCGACGAAGGAGGAGCTGGACGACCACGCAAGCGCAGCCGATGACTTCGACGCGGCGGTGGAGGCCTCGCGCGATGGACCGGATGTGTCGGTCGCGGAGGTGGCGCCGCGCGGCGGACGCTGGAGTGCCAGCATCGCCCACTGGCTCGGCAACCAGATCAATGCGGCGCCGCTGGAGACGATCTCGCTCGAGGATTTCCTCAAGACGGATCTGGGCGGCCCGAACCTCCTGCCCGAGCAGGGTGTGGGTGCGATCGTCGCGCGTCTGGCGGAGGGACTTCCCATCCGCCTCGGCGCACGGGTGGAGAGGCTGCGCTGGGACGGGGCGGGCGTCGTGGCAGAAGGCGGCTTCGGCGCGGTGCGGGCGCGCTCGGCCATCGTCACCGTCTCGACCGGGGTGCTGGCTTCGGGCGGCATCCGCTTCACCCCCGACCTTCCGCCCGAGGTGATGGAAGCGGTCCATGGGCTGCCGATGGGGCTGCTCACCAAGCTGGGCTTCCGCCTGCCGGAGCCGGAGCGTTTCCCCGTTCCGCCCTTTCATTCGGTCCGCCAAGTGCCCAGCGCCGCCGCGCCGCTTCCCTTCGGTTGGATCTGCCGTCCCTTCGGTCGCGACCACCTTTTCGGCTTCGTGGGCGGCGAGCACGCCTGGGAATTGTCGCGCGAAGGGCCAGCGGCGCTGGAGGCAGCGGCGCGGCGCGATTTGCGCGACATCTTCGGGGACCTGCCATTTGGCCCCGCGACACTGACACGCTGGGGCGCGGATCCGCTGTTCCTGGGCGCCTACACCCATGCCCGGCCTGGGCATCACGGCAGCCGCGCCGTTCTGGCGCAGCCCCTGGGCGATGGGCGGCTGGTCTTCGCCGGGGAAGCGGCACATTCGCGCTTCGCCGGCACGGTGGCCGGGGCGTGGCTGTCGGGCGAGGCGGCGTCGCGCCTCGCCCGTTAGGGTTCAGCCCATCTGTAGCTGCAGCTCCCGCACCAGCGGGCGCACATGCGCAACCTGGGCATGGACCATGGCGCCGAACTCGGCGGGCGAGTTGCCGCCCGGCTCGGCGCCCAGTTCCTCGATGCGGGCGGCGACGGGCGCGTGGCGCGCCGCTGCCGCGATCTCCGTGTGCAGGCGTGTCAGGATCGGCTCCGGCGTGCGGGCCGGGGCGAAGAACCCGTTCCAGCCGAGAAGCTCGGCATTGGGGAAGCCCTGTTCCCGCACCGTGGGCACGTCCGGCACGGCGCGGGCGCGCGTGGCCGAGAGCGTGGCGACGGGCTTCAGCGCCCCGCCGCGAATGTGCTGGAGCGAGGAGGAAAGCTGGTCGCCGCCGAAGTGGATGCGGCCCGCCAGCATCTCCTGCACCAGGGGCGCGGCGCCGCGGAAGGGTACGTGCTCCATGGGGAAGCTGCCGTCACGCTTCAGCACCTCGCCGACCAGGTTCATGGTCGAGCCGGGGCCGGTGGAGCCATAGAAAGGCGTGGTGGGCTGGCGCTTCGCCCACTCCACCATGTCGCGCAGATTGTTGACGGGCACATCCTTGGCGACGAGCAGCATCATCGGGACATTGGCGCCCAGGGTGATGGGGGCGAAGTCGCGCTCGATGGAGTGCGGTGCGCGGCCCATGTGCTCCAGCGCCGCGGTGGTGGTGCTGAAGGTCAGGTTGTGGAAGAGCAGGGTCTGCCCGTCGGGCGCCGCCTTCGCCACCACGTCCGCGCCGATGGACCCACCCGCCCCGCCGCGATTTTCCACGACCACGGAACTGCCGAGCGTTTCCGTCAGGCGCTGCGCGTAAAGGCGGGCAAGGATGTCGGTCGTGCCGCCGGCCGGGAAGGGCACGATGATGCGGATGGGACCACTGGGGGTCCAGTTCTGCGCGCGGGCGAGCGCGGGCAGGAAAAGCGGGGCGGCCAGGAGCGCGCGGCGAGTCGTCATGGACTTCCTCCTTCGCGCGGCCCTCTTGTTTCGGGGCCGCGCTCGGAGATTTGGTGACGCCCGCGCCGCGGGGTCAATGCCCCGCGTTGTTGCCCGAGAAATCTGGTGCCGCGAGGCCGGAGGCTTCCAGCTGCCGGACGAGCTGCGCCTTGAGACGCTCCAGCCCTTCCTCGCTCGACGCCTCGCAGCGGGCGACCAGCACGGCCTGGGTGTTGGAGGCGCGCAGAAGCCACCAGCCATCGGAGGAGTTCACCCGGACGCCGTCCACGGCCGAGACATCCGCCCCCTCGGCGGCGAGGCGCTGGCGCACTTCCTCCACCACGGAGAACTTGCGGGCCTCGTCACAGTCGAAGCGCAGTTCGGGGGTGTTGATCACCTGCGGCATGGCGGCGCGCACCTGGGACAGCGTCCCGTCCATCCGTGCCACGATGCCCAGCAGGCGCACGGCGGAATACAGAGCGTCGTCGAAGCCGTACCACTTGTCGGCGAAGAAGATGTGGCCGGACATCTCTCCGGCCAGCGGCGCGCCCGTCTCGGCCATCTTGGCCTTGATCAGGGAGTGGCCGGTCTTCCACATCAGCGGCTTGCCGCCGGCCTTCGCCACCTCGTCGAACAGGACCTGGCTGGCCTTCACGTCCGCGATGATGGTCTCGCCCGGGCGCTGCCGCAGGACGTCGCGCGCCAGCACGACCAGAAGCTGATCGCCGAACAGGATGTTGCCCTCATTGTCCACCACGCCGATGCGGTCGGCGTCGCCATCCAGGGCGATGCCCAGATCGGCGCCCACCCGCGCCACCTCGGCGATGATCTGCTCCAAATTCTTGGCCACGGTGGGGTCGGGGTGGTGGGCCGGGAAGGTGCCGTCGATCGTGCCGTTGATGACGGTGTGCCGGCCCGGGATCTCCTGCACCAGCCGGTTCACGATCTCCGCGCCCGAGCCATTGCCGGGATCCCAGACCACCGTGAGGGCCCGGTCGCCGCCATCGTAATCCTTCATCATCCGGGCGACGTAGTCGGCCGCGAGGTCCACGCTGCGCTCGCTGCCCTTGGCTTCCGGCACCACGTCGCCGGCGGCGGCCATGCGGCCCAGCTCCTGGATGTCCTTGCCGAAGAAGGGCTTGCGGCCGAGCATCGACTTGAAGCCGTTGTAGTCGGGCGGGTTGTGGCTGCCCGTAACCATGATGGCCCCGTCCGCCTCCAGCGCGTACGCAGCGTAGTAGAGCAGGGGGGTTGGCCCGGTGCCGACGCGCAGCACCTCCATGCCGCTCGCCATCAGCCCGGCGACGAGGCGTGGCTCCAGATCCGGCGAGGAAAGCCGTCCGTCCCGGCCCACCGCCACGCGGGAACCTCCGGCGCGGGACACGATGGTGCCGAAGACCCGCCCGATGGCGAAGGCGTCATCGCCCGAGAGGGTCTTCCCGACGATTCCGCGGATGTCGTACTCGCGCAGAGTCGTCGGGTCGAAGCTGTGGGAAAAGCCAGCCATGGGGCGCCTCAGCGATAGGAGGGAAGGAAGGCGCGGACTCCGTCCGCGAGGTCGGGACGGCGCAGGGCGAAGGCGATCTGCGCCTCCAGGAAGCCCAGCTTGTCGCCGCAGTCGAAGCGCCGGCCCTGATAGCGCAGCCCGTGGAAGGGCTGGGAACCGATCAGCTTCGCCATGCCGTCGGTCAGCTGGACCTCGCCACCCGCGCCCTTCTCCATCTTGGACAGGTGACCGATCACCTCGGGCATCAGCACGTAGCGGCCGATGACCGTGAGGTTGGAGGGCGCCTCCTCCACCTTCGGCTTCTCGACGAGGCCCTTCACCTCGACGAGGCGACCATCATCCTTGCCGGGGGCAAGGACGCCGTACTTGTTCACCCGCTCTCGGGGGACTTCCTCGACCGCGACGACGTTGCCGCCCGTCTCGC
The DNA here is from genome assembly GCF_017355885.1 of Sabulicella rubraurantiaca. GTDB lineage: Bacteria > Pseudomonadota > Alphaproteobacteria > Acetobacterales > Acetobacteraceae > Roseococcus > Roseococcus rubraurantiacus. The sequence continues at coordinate 100,496 of NZ_JAFEUU010000004.1, read as the reverse complement.
GATAGGCGTCGGCCAGCTGCTTCGTGCAGGACACGTCGCACATCATCAGGTCGTCGGGCAGGAGGATCGCGAAGGGCTCGTCGTTGATGAAGTGCCGGGCGCTCCAGATGGCGTGGCCGAGTCCCATCGGCACCTGCTGCCGGGTGGTCACGACGGAGCCGGGGGGCAGGGCGGCAGCACGAAGCTCGGCCAGCTCCTTGGCCTTGCCGCGCTCCTCCAGCGTGCGCTCGAGCTCGTAGGCGACGTCGAACTGTTCGACGATGGCGGTCTTGCCGCGGCCGGTGACGAAGCAGAACTGCTCGATCCCCGCCTCGCGCGCCTCGTCCACCGCGTACTGGATCAGAGGCCGGTCCACGACCGGCAGGAGTTCCTTGGCGACGGTCTTGGTAGCGGGAAGGAACCGGGTGCCGAGGCCGGCCACCGGCATCACGGCCTTCCTGAGAGGCTTGGTCACGAGGCGTTCACTCCGCAAGAGCTGTCGGGCCGGGATGCCACGCCCGGCTCCCTTCGCCAAGCGGGGCGCGCGTCAGCCTCGGGTGGACCGGGAGGCCGGGCGCGCGGGAGAGGTCGCGGGGCGCGAGCGCGGCGCGGGAGTCGCGGCGGAGCTAGCGGAAGCGGGGCGGGAAGCGGTAGGGCGCGTGGGGGCAGTCGGGCGATGGATCACGCGGACTGGCAGCTGCGCCGACGGCCGGGCGACCGGGCGCGCCATCGCGGCGCGGCTTCCCTGGGCTCGGCTCCCCTCGGCGCGGCTGGCGGAAGCGGCAGCGCGACGGGAAGCCGCCGTGTTCGGCATGGCGATGGGGGCCACGACGCGGATCGGGGCGGGACGGGAAACGGGGGCGGAGGCCATGACGGCGCCGCGGCGCACGCCCATTCGCTCGAAGCCGTCGTCGAGGAGTTCAGCCATGTGGCGGTTGCGCTGGTACCAGGAATTGCCGCCAAACACGGCGCCGACCAGCCGCACCCCGTCGCGCTGGGCGGAGGTCACGATGTTGAAGCCGGAGGCGTTGATGAAGCCGGTCTTGATGCCGTCGGCGCCCGGATAGTCGTGCAGCATGCCGTTATGGTTACGGATCATCTGCCGCCCATGGGCGAACTGCGTCACCGCGAAATAAGAGTAGCGGTCCGGGAAATCCATGAAGAGGCGGCGGCCGAGCAGCGCCATGTCGCGGGCCGTCGTCACCTGCTCGGGGTCGGGCAGGCCGGAGGCGTTGCGGAAGGTGGTGCGCGTCATGCCGAGGGAGCGGGCGCGCATGGTCATCATGCGGCCGAAGGCCTCTTCGCTGCCCGCCAGGTGTTCACCCACGGCCGAGGCGACGTCGTTGGCCGACCGGGTGACGAGGGCCAAGATCGCCGTCTCGGTGCTGATCGTGCCGCCGGCCGGGACGCCAAGCTTGGAGGGGGGGCGGGAGGCCGCGTGCCAGGAGAACTGGATGGGGGTCGAAAGGTCCATGCGGCCGGCCTGCAGGGCCTCGAACAGCATGTAGAGGGTCATCATCTTCGTGAGCGAGGCGGGGTGCCGGAGCTCATCGGCATTGGCGGCGGAAAGCACGTTGCCCGTCCGGGCCTCGGTCACGATGGAGGCGTAGCGGGGACTTTCGAGAAGCTGCGCCCTGGCAGGGAGGGCCGCGGTCACGGCAAAGGCAGCGCACATGGCTAGTTGCCGTGCGAGGACAGGCAGTCGCATCTCAGGAAATCCCCCCATTTGACGGATGCGCACCCCCCCAGGCGCGGAACCATCCGCGTCCAGGGAACACCAAGCCCTTGGGCCTGTCCAGCGGTTTCGGGCAAAATCAGGCTCTATCCGTAGGTTAACGGATTTTGTGCGCTGCACAAAAAATCTCTTGCACCCAGCTTGCGCCTCGCCTAGATAGGTTTTGCTGCATCGCAGCATAAGCGCCGTCCATGCCCATTCGGGATCGGGACGGTCCGAACAGGCATTGGAAGGGTAGAGACCATGAAGTCCCAGGCAGATGTGAAGAAGGTGATGACCGACGCCGCGCAGGTTGGCCAGACGGCCGTTGCCGAGACGGGCGTGCAGGCGCGCGCCGCCGTCGAGAAGGGCCTCGAGCAGGCCAACAAGACCGCCACCGACCTGCTGAAGGTCGCCGAGGAGGCCACCGAGTTCGGCCGTGGCAACCTGGAGGCCGTCACCAAGGCCAGCCAGCTGTACATGACCGGCATGCAGGACCTTTCCCGCCAGACCTTGGCGATGCTCCAGGCCCTGTCCGACCACACGCTGGAGGGTGTGAAGACCCTCTCGACCGCGAAGTCGCTGAAGGAAGCCGCCGAGTTCCAGGCCTCCTTCGCCAAGACGACCTTCGAGCGTGCGATGAACGACACGGTGAAGCTGCAGGAGGCCGCGTTCAAGCTGGCCGAGCAGAGCTTCGCCCCGCTCTCCGCCCGCATGACGCTGGCGATGGAGAAGGTCGGCAAGCCCCTCGCCGCCTGAAGCGCGGTAAAAGGGGACCGGTTCGCCGGTCCCCTCCATCCGGGGCGCCCGACAGGGCGCCGGGAGGCCCGGCCGCGAAAGCGCGCCGGGCTTTGCTTTTGTTCATTCCGTGCTCCGATGATGACAGAGACCTTTTACCCGGCGCGCGGGGACCGATATCCTGGGACAGCGGGCACAGCCCATTCTGATTGATTGAGCGGGAATCCATGGCGGAAGGCGACAAACGCGAAGGCGAGGGCGGGCCGGCGACGGGCGTGGTGGTCAAGCCACGGCCGAAGACCAAGAAGCCCGCCATGTACAAGGTGTTGATGCTGAACGACGACTACACGCCGATGGAGTTCGTCGTTCATGTGCTGGAGCGATTTTTCCAGAAGAGCCGGGACGAGGCCACGCGCATCATGATGCATGTCCACCGGCGCGGGGTGGGGGTCTGTGGCATCTATACCTACGAGGTCGCCGAGACGAAGGTCACCCAGGTCATGGACCTCGCCCGGCAGAACCAGCATCCTTTGCAATGCACTATCGAGAAGGAGTGACCTTCCGACGTGAGTTGCGTTTTTCACATGTGTCGGAGGCTGTGAGGCCCAAGGGGGGCGCCCCACATGTCCGTTAACCATTCCGCGTGCCCGATCCAGGCACCGGACCACTCCTAGGGGAGCGTTGATCTATGCTATCCCGCAACCTTGAGCAGACGCTCCACCGTGCCCTCGGCCTCGCCAATGACCGCCGGCATGAGTACGCCACGCTTGAACATCTTCTCCTCGCCCTTGGCGACGACAGCGACGCGGCCACCGTGCTGCGCGCTTGCGGCGTGGACGTCGAGAAGCTGAAGCGCGACCTGACCGAGTTCCTCGACAAGGACCTCGCCGGGCTGGTGAGCGACCGCGGCGGCGATCCGAAGCCGACCGCCGGCTTCCAGCGCGTTGTCCAGCGCGCCGCCATCCACGTCCAGTCCTCCGGCCGCGACGAGGTGACGGGGGCCAATGTCCTCGTCGCCCTGTTCAGCGAGCGGGAGAGCCATGCCGTGTATTTCCTGCAGCTGCAGGACATGACGCGGCTGGACGCGGTGAACTTCATCTCCCACGGCATCGCCAAGGCGCCGGGCCGGTCGCAGCCGCGTCCCGTCCAGGGCTCGGGCCCTGGGCAGGAGGAGAGCAACTCCAGCGGTCCCGACCGCGAGGAGAAGCCGCGCGGCGGGCGCAACCAGGACGCCCTGTCCACTTACTGCGTGAACCTCAACAAGAAGGCAGGGCAGGGCAAGATCGACCCGCTGATCGGCCGTGACTCGGAGATCGAGCGGACGATCCAGATCCTGTGCCGCCGCACCAAGAACAACCCGCTCTATGTGGGCGACCCGGGCGTGGGCAAGACCGCCATCGCCGAGGGTCTCGCCAAGAGGATCGTCGAGGGTGACGTGCCCGAGGTGCTGGCCAAGTCCACCATTTACTCGCTGGACATGGGTTCGCTTCTCGCCGGCACGCGCTACCGCGGCGATTTCGAGGAGCGGCTGAAGGCCGTCGTCTCCGAGCTGGAGGCGCAGCCTGGCGCGGTGCTGTTCATCGATGAGATTCACACGGTGATCGGCGCTGGCGCGACCAGCGGCGGTGCGATGGATGCGTCGAACCTGCTGAAGCCGGCGCTGGCCCAGGGCACGCTGCGCTGCATCGGCTCGACCACCTATAAGGAATACCGCAACCACTTCGAGAAGGACCGGGCACTCGTCCGGCGCTTCCAGAAGATCGACGTGAATGAGCCGACGGTCGAGGACACGGTGAAGATCCTGTCCGGGCTGAAGGTCAACTACGAGAAGCACCACAAGGTGAAGTACACGCCCGAGGCCATCCGGGCGGCGGTGGAGCTCTCGGCCCGCTACATCCATGACCGCAAGCTGCCGGACAAGGCGATCGACGTGATCGACGAGGTCGGCGCCTCGCGCATGCTGCAGCCCGAGAACAAGCGCAAGAAGACCGTGACGCTGAAGGACGTGGAGGAGACGGTTGCGAAGATCGCCCGCATCCCACCCAAGTCCGTCAGTGCCGATGACAAGGAGACGCTCCGCAACCTGGAGCGCGACCTGAAGGCCATGGTCTTCGGCCAGGACAAGGCGATCGAGGCGCTGTCCTCTGCGATCAAGCTGTCCCGCGCCGGGCTGCGCGATCCGGAGAAGCCGATCGGCAACTACCTGTTCAGCGGCCCCACCGGCGTCGGCAAGACCGAGGTCGCGAAGCAGCTGGCCAAGACGCTCGGCATTGAGATGCTGCGCTTCGACATGTCCGAGTACATGGAGCGGCACAGCGTCTCCCGCCTGATCGGCGCGCCCCCGGGCTATGTGGGCTTCGACCAGGGCGGGCTGCTGACCGACGGCGTGGACCAGCACCCTCACTGCGTGTTGCTGTTGGATGAGATCGAGAAGGCCCACCAGGACCTCTACAACATCCTCCTGCAGGTGATGGACCACGGGAAGCTCACGGACCACAACGGCAAGACCGTGGATTTCCGCAACGTGATCCTGATCATGACCACGAATGCCGGCGCGGCGGACCTCGCCAAGCCCGCCATCGGCTTCGGCCGGGAGGTGCGGACGGACGAGGACCAGGAGGCAGTGAAGCGCCTCTTCACGCCGGAGTTCCGCAACCGCCTCGACGCCGTCATCCCCTTCAGCGGGCTGACGCCGGAGATCGTGGCCCAGGTCGTCGAGAAGTTCGTGATGCAACTGGAGGCCCAACTGGCCGATCGCAACGTCACGATCGAGATGTCCTCGGCCGCGAAGGAGTGGCTGGCCGAGAAGGGCTACGACCCGCTCTATGGCGCGCGGCCTCTGGCCCGCGTGATCCAGGAGCACATCAAGAAGCCGCTGGCCGAGGAGCTTCTCTTCGGCAAGCTGGTCAAGGGTGGCGGCGTGAAGGTTAACCTCGAGGACGGTGCGCTGACCTTCGACATCGCGGAGGCGCCTATGGCCGCCCTGCCGAAGCCCGAGGGCGATGGCGAGGCGGAGAAGGAGCCGGAATCGGTCCAGTAAGGGCCACCGGCCAAGCAACGAAGGGCCCTGGCGGGAAGCCGCTGGGGCCCTTTTTCTATGCGAGCGGCGGTAGGCCTCGCAGGAATGACGCGACTTCGTCCAGCACGTTGCCTTGCGCCAGGCCGAGCCCGCGGACGGGGCCGGCGAAGGCGGCGATGATGCCGACATGGCCCATGCCGGGAAACTCGCGGTGCCGGACCGGAACCCCGGCTGCGACTGCGCGCGCGGCGAGGATTCGGGAATGGTACGGCCCCACCGTCCGGTCCGCCGCCCCGTGGAGTAGCAGCATGGAAGCAGCGCCGCGCAGATCAACGGAAGCAGGGGCGGCGGCGATGCGGGGCGTGCCGGCGAAGATGTCGGGCGGCGACGCTTCCTCGGCACCGAAATCATAGGGGCCGGCCAAGCCAATGAAGCCGCGGACCATGTCCCGCACACCCCAGCGCGGGTCGACTGCCAAGCTCGCAGCGATGAAGCCGCCGGCCGAATGACCCATGACCACAAGGGGGCGCTGCGATTCCCGAGCCGCCAAGACGCGAAGGGCAAGCGCTGCATCCTCCACGAAATCCGGAAAGCGCACCTGGGGGTAGAGGCGGTAATCCGGCACCGCGACCATTACCCCAAGCCTGGCCAGGGGACGTGCGACGAAGGCGTAATCCTCGCGGCTGCCACTGACCCACCCGCCCCCATACAGGAAGACGAGGAGGGGGGCCGTGTCAGCCAGCCCCTCAGGGGAATAGAGATCCAGGCTTTGCCTGGGCAGCGGACCGTAACGGATGTCCGCCTGGACGGAGACGCCGCCTGCTGGGGTGAGGAGGTTCGCGACACCCGTCGGCGAGCACCCGGTGAGGGCGAGCAGGGAAAGGAGAGTTCGTCGGGGCGGCATCACGAACTGGAACGGCAATGCGCCCCGAAGGATTGACCGCCGAACGCATCGCCTCTATTCGCGGCGTCACGGTCTGTCCCGTTCGTCTAGAGGCCTAGGACACCAGCCTTTCACGTTGGCGACACGGGTTCGAATCCCGTACGGGACGCCACTCCTTCAATCCTGCCACTTCGCACTTCCGTCGTCGCATCACCGACGCCAGGAAGCGCGTGACGAGCGACGGAGCCGCCCGTCACGCCGCGATGCGAGGCGTCAGGCCTCCGCCCAGGGTTGGCGCTGCCACATCTGCCGGAAGCGGGTATCCGCCTCGGCCAGACGCGCCCGCCATGCCGGGCCATCCAGGTAGTCCAGCTCCGTGAACTGTGCCCGGCACTGCTCCTGGAAGGTAGGGTCATGGGCCACCTTGGCGGTCGCCTCGCGCAGACGCGCCACCACATCCTCCGGCGTGCCCTTGGCGAGCACGATGCCGCGCTCGGAGCTCATGGCGACATCCAAGCCGGCTTCACGGAAGGTCGGCACGTCGGGTGCGAAGGCCGAGCGCGTCGTGCCACCCTGCACCAGCATGCGGAGTCCGGAAGGGGTGGCCGCAACCTCGCCCACATTCAATCCACCCACATCCACCTGCCGGCCCAGCATCGCGGTGCGCATCGGACCCGCGCCCGGGAAGGGCACATGGACCAGCTTCACCCCGGTCGCAGCCTGGAACAGCACCAGCGCCAAGTGCTCATCCGTGCCGACCCCGGTGGAGCCGAAGCTGATGGTTTCCGGCGCCTGGCGCGCACGGGCCACGAGGTCCGCGAAGTCGCGGATCGGGCTCGCGGCATGGACGCTGAAGGCCGAGGGATCGGCGACGAGGTTCGCGACGTACTCGAAGTCATTCAGCGTGAATTGCGGCGCGCGGCGCTCGATCGGCAGGCTGACCAGCCCGGGCATATTGGTGATGCCCATGACATGCCCATCCGGGCGCGAGCGCGCGACATAGGCCAGTCCGATCTCGCCCGAGGCACCGGGGCGGTTGTTCACCACCACCGCGCCGCCGAGCTCGCGCTCCAAGAAGCGGGCGAAGGTGCGGGCGGTCACATCCGTGCCGCCGCCAGCGGCGAAGCCGACGATCAGCTCCACGGGCCGGTCCGGGTAACGGCGCGTCTGGGCCAGGGCAGGGGCGGCGAGCATGAAGGTGGTGAGGGAGAGCACCACGCGGCGACGCAGCAACTGAGTCATGTCTTCTTTTTCCTTCGGGAGTTCCAGCGCGCTCAGGCCCGCACTGGCGTGAGAAGCGTTCCGTCACGGCGAAAGGCGCGGAGGTTGTCCACCACCAGCCTCTCCATCGCCTCGCGCGTCTCGTGCGTGGCGCTGCCGACATGCGGGGTGAGGACGACGTTGTCCTGCTGGCGCAGCGCCAGGGGCGCACCCGGCTCGCCCTGCAGCACGTCGAGCCCGGCGCTGCCCAAGCGTCCGGCTTGTAGCGCGGCGATCAGCGCTTCCTGATCCACGACGGAGCCGCGGGCGATGTTGACCAGGATGCCGCGCGGGCCGAGCGCATCCAGCACCTCGGCCGAGACGAGATGACGCGTGGCCGGCCCGCCCTCGCAGGCAACGACAAGGAAGTCGCACCAAGCGGCGAGATCTTTGAGGGACGGCTCAAAGCCATAGGAAACGCCGGGCTTCGGTCCGCGCCCATGGTAGCGCACCTCCATGGCGAAGCCCAGGCCGCGCCGGGCGATGGCCGCGCCGATGCGCCCGAGGCCGAGGATACCCAGCTTCTTGCCCGAGACCTTGGTGGTGAGGGGGAAGTGGCCCACCTCCTTCCACTGTCCCGCGCGCACGTAACGGTCGGCGGTGGGGATGCGACGGGCGGCGGCCATCAGCAGCCCCCAGGCGAGGTCGGCCACGCAGTCATCCAGTACGTCGGGTGTGGTGGCGACCGAAATTCCGCGTGCGTGTGCACCCGCCACGTCCAGCGTCTCGTGCCCGACACCCCAGCTGGAGATGGCGCGCAGCCGGGGCAGCGCGGCCAGAATTTCCGGCCCGCACCCTGCGCGCACGCTGGTGGCCACCAGTTCCACCTCGGCGCCATGCTGGGTGAGCCAGGATTTCGGCTCCTCCCAGAGGCGTATGGCTCCGAACTCCTCGCTCAGCAGACGGTCGGCCAGGGGGCCGATGGGAGCGATCTGCAGCAGCATCCGAATTCAGCCCTTCGGGGAGAGATAGCCGGTGGCGCGGCCTGCATCGGCGAAGGTCTGGCCGGCGCGCATGCGCTCCTCCACCGCCTGGTCGGCGGCCATCAGCGCCTCCGCCTTCGGCAGCGCTTCCGCCACCAGGGCGCGGGGCACCACGACGATGCCGGTCTCGTCGCCCACGACGAGGTCGTCCTGGCGCACGGTGATCCCGCCGATCTCGACCGGCTCACCCAGCGGCATCAGGCGCAGGCGGCCCTTGCCGGTGGTCGGCGCGACATGGCGGCTGGCGAGCCAGAGGCCGGTGGCGCGGATCTCGTCCACGTCGCGGCAGGCGCCGTCGATCACCACGCCCGCGGCGCCAAGCTGCTTCGTTCCATAGGCCGCGAGGCCGCCCATGGTGGAGATGGGCTCGCCGCCCACATCCACCATCAGGACCCGTCCCGGCGCGGCAGCGGAGACGATGCGCCCCACCGCGAACTCGGCCTTCTCGAACTCATGCAGGCGGCCGGGCACCTGACGCGCGGTGGTGGCGAAGCCGCAGATGCGGCCCTCGCCGGAACGCAAGGTCATTCCCTGCACCACGCCCCAGACGTCGAACTGGTCCAGGGCGTCGGCCCAGGTGCTGACCGGAATGGCGCCGGCCCGGGTCAGGATCTCTTCGTCGGTCATGGCACCCTCAATTGATTGTGGCGCCGGAGACGCGGACCGCCTCGGCCCAGCGCGCCGTCTCGGCGGCAATGAATTCGTCGAAGCGGGCAGGGCCGTAATTGGTCACGTCGCCGCCCATCTCCACCAGTCGCCGGGTGAAGGCGGCGTCGGAGACGATGCCCTGGATGTCGCGCGCGATCCGCTCCCGCAGCGCCTCGGGCAGGCGGGCCGGGGCGAAGGTGCCGAACCAGGTCGCGGCCTCGAAGCCTGCCATCCCGCCCTCGGCGAAGGTCGGCACGTCCGGGATCGCGTCCATGCGGCGCGGATGCGCGAGGGCGATCGCCTTCATCTCGCCGCTGCGGATATAGGGCAGGACGGCGGAGAGGGTGCTGAAGGACCCGTCCACCAGCCCCGCGAGAAGGTCCGTGTTCAGCGGCGCGTCGCCGCGATAGGGCACGTATTCGGAGGGCACCTCCGCGCGCAGCTTGAACAGGGCGGCGGTGAGGTGCTGCGCCGTGCCATTCCCGGTGGTGCCGAAGGTCACGCCCTGGCGCTGCGCCTTGCCCCAGGCGATGAAGCTCGCGAGGTCGGTCGCCGGCACGCGCTTCGACACCACGAGCACGAGCGGAACCACGGAGGTCAGGGTGATCGCCGTGAAGTCGCGGATCGGGTCGTAGGTCAGGTTGCGGTAGAGGCTCTTGCTGATGGTATGCGCGCTGGTCGTCTCGAACAGCGTGTGCCCATCCGGCTCGGCGCGCGAAACCTGCTCGGCGGCCAGGGTGGTGCCGGCGCCGGCGCGGTTATCCACCACCACGGGCTGGCCCCAGAGCGAGGGCAGCTTCTCGCCGATCATGCGCGCGATCACGTCGGTGGCGCCGCCCGCCGGATAGGGCACGACGATGCGCACGGGGCGCAAGGGGAAGGCGGGCTGCGCCAGGGCAGGCGCGGGAAGCAGGGAAGCGCCGGCCAGCAGGCCGAGCGCGCGTCGGTTCAGCGTCATCGTGGACATCTCCAGTTTCTTCGGCGCGTCATTCAGCGTGGCGGCCGTGTGGTGCCGGGCGCTGGGCGCCCGGCATCGAAAGGTTACTCGGCAGCCTTGGCCGTGGCGGCGTCGCGCCAGGCGAGGAGGCGGCGCAGCCCCTCGCGCATCGTCACCTGCGGCTCCCAGCCGATGGCGTCCTTGGCCGCCTTGTGCACGATCTCGAAGGCGCCGCCGGAAGTGAGGCGGACCTTCGTCGGGTCGGGCTGAACATGCTCTGGCTTCAGGTCGGGGCGGCCCGAGAGCTCGGCCACCAGCGTGACGAGCTGGAGCGTCGTCACCGGCTCGGGGCCGGAGGTGTTGACGGCAACATCGGTCGCGGGCGCTTCCAGGGCCATGCAGTTGGCGCGCGCGAGGTCGCCGACATAGACGAAGTGCTTCGTCTCGCTGCCGTCACCGATCACCTTCGGGCGCTCGCCGCGCTTGATGGCGTCATGCGTCTCGACGATGTAGAGGGCATTGGCGGCGCGGTAGTGCTGCCGCTCGCCATAGACGGTGGAGTAGCGCAGCACCACGTAGTCCTGGCCGTGCTTGCGGAAGGCGTCGCGGCAAAGCTGCTCGCCCATGATCTTGCTGGCGCCGTAGAGGATGGCGGCGGGCGGCGCACCGGCGGCGTGGAACGGCGTATCCTCCACCAGCTCACCCTTCACGCCGGGGCCGTACCCGTAGACGGCGTTGGAGGAGGAGAAGATCAGCTTCCGCACCTTGTTGGCACGGCAGGCCTCCAGCACGTTCTGCACGCCGCGGACGTTCACGTCGATGCCGCCCCAGGGGTCGCGGTCGAAGTTCAGCGTCATGTAGGCGGCGAGGTGAACGATGCCGTCCACGCCTTCAGTGGCGGCGAGAAGCTGGTGCAGCTTGAGGATGTCGCCCTGCACCACCTTCACCTTCGGGTTGCCCTCGAGATGCGCGATGTTGGGCTGTCCGCCGAAGGAGAGGTTGTCGAAGATCACGACCTCGCGGGCGCCGCGCGCCAGCAACTCGTCCACGGTGGCGGAGCCGACGAGGCTCGCGCCGCCGATGACCATGATGCGGGCGTCCTTCACCGGGACGGCGGCGCTGTCCTTGTGCGCCATGGTCAGCGGGCCACCGACATCGGGGTCTCGTGCAGTCCGAAATACATGCTCTTCACCTGTGCATAGAGGCGGAGGCCGTCGATGCCCTTCTCCCGGCCGATCCCGCTGTTCTTGAAGCCACCGAAAGGCGTGGTGGTGACGGATTGCTTGTAGGTGTTGATCCAGACGGAACCCGCCTCCAGCGCGCGGCCGATGCGCCAAGCGCGCTTGAAGCTTTCCGTCCAGATGCCGCAGGCGAGGCCGAAGGCCGTTCCGTTGGCCTGGGCGATCAGATCGGCTTCGTCCCGGAAGGGCAAGACCACCAGCACGGGGCCGAAGGCCTCCTCCTGGCAGGTCAGGGCCTCGGGGGGCAGGCCGTCGATGACGGTGGGCAGGTAGTAGGCGCCCTTCGCGTATTCCTCGCCCTCCGGCATGCCACCGCCGCACAGGATCCGGCCACCCTCTTCCCGCGCGCGGTCCACGAAGCGGATCACGCGCTCGCGATGATGGAAGGAGGCAAGGGGCCCCACCTCCACGCCCGGCGCATCCGGGGCCGCGACGCGCAGAGTGCGCGCGCGCTCCACCACCTTTGCCAGCACCTCGTCATAGATGCCGGCTTCGATGAAGAGGCGGGAGCCAGCGACGCAGGACTGGCCCGCCGAGCCGAAGATGCCTGCGACCACGGCAGCCACGGCGTGCTCGATATTGGCGTCGGCGAAGACCACATGGGGGGACTTACCGCCGAGTTCGAGCGCCACGGGCACCAGTCGGTCGCCCGCCACGCGGCCAATGGCGCGCCCGGTTGTCGTGCCGCCGGTGAAGCTGATCATCCGCACGCCGGAATGGGCCACCAGCGCCGCTCCGATATCCGCGCCGCGGCCCTGAACCACCTGCAGCATCCCCTCAGGCAGCCCCGCCTCCCGCGCGATGCGCGCCAGTTCGGGCGCCAGCAGCGGCGAATCCTCGGACGGCTTCAGCAGCACCGCGTTGCCCGCCGCCAGCGCCGGCGCGACCTTGGTCGCGTCGTTCATGATCGGCGAGTTCCAGGGCGTGATGCAGGCCACCACGCCGAAGGGCTCCAGCACGGTGAAGGAGACATAGTCGCCGCGGCTCGGCGTCACGTCGGTCTCCAGCGTCTCGCAGACGCCGGCATAGTAGCGGAAGGTGCCGATGGCGCTCTCGACCATGGCGCGGCATTCGGCGAGGGGCTTGCCATTGTCGCGCATCTGGAGCGTCGCCAGCGCCTCCTTCTCGGTCACGAGGCGGTCGGCGATGGCCTGCAGCACCAGGGCGCGACGATGCGGCAGAAGCGACTTCCAGCCCGAGTGGTGGAAGGCGTGCCAAGCCCGCTCGACCATCGCATCGAGGTTCTGTTGCGTGGTGGTCCTGACGCGTCCGACGACCGCCCCGGTCGCGGGGTCCGTGCTGACCAGTTCGTCCCCGTCCATGACCGGTGGCAAGGCATCCATGCGGCGTGTTCCTCAAATCTCGCGCCCGGGGTTTGCGCGCTTCGGCCAACCTTGCAAAGGAGGTCGATGTCGGTAATCTAACCGATAAAATTATCGATAATCCTGCGAGGCCCCCGTGGAGGAGCCACCGTGAAATCCGCCCCAACCCCCGCCGCGCCGCGCCTCGACCTGGATGTGGAACTGCCGGAGCAGGTGGCAGCCGTGATCGCCGCCATCGAGACCGACATCATCCGCAGCCGCATCCTGCCGCGCACGCGCCTGATCGAGGATCACCTGATGGAGGATTACGGCGCCAAGCGGCACGTTGTGCGCGCGGCGCTGGCCGAGTTGCAGCGCCTCGGGGTCGTGGTGAAGCCGCGCCATCGCGGCGCGGAGCTTCCCCGTTTCGAGCGGGAGCAGCTCGACCACCTCTATGCCATGCGCGCCGTGCTGCACCGCGCCGCCGTGCAGGCGACGCCATTGCCAGTGCCGCGCGCCCGGATGGCGCAGGTCATCGCGGCGGAGAAGGCCCATGCGGCGGCGGCGCGCAGCGGCGACCTGATCCGCATCCATCAGGAGAACATGGCCTTCCACCGCGCGCTGTTCGGCCTTTGCGACAACCCCTACCTGGCGGAATCCATCCGCCTGCATGACTGGCTGAGCTTCCCCGCCCGCGCCTATGGTGCGGCCGATCCCGGCGCACTGGCCCAGGCCTGCGAGGAGCACGCGGCCATGGTGCAGGCCCTGCGCGACGGGGACCGGGACACGCTGGAACAATTGTCGGTCACGCACATGGATCGGGCGAGGCAGCTCTACATTCAGAAATTCCTCGCGTCCTGAGGCGGGGCCTGCTGCACCGGGCCGTCGGTGGTGATCGGACGCAGCCACGCGGGTTGGCAGGCCGTAGCAACGGGCCGGCGCTCCGCGACTTTAGAGCTCCGAGGAGCACCACCGGATCATGGCCAACATCTCCGAACAACGCCTCTTCGACGCTCTGGCCACCATCACGCGTGCCTTCGCCGATGGCGGCATCCCGACGCTTCCCGGTGCGGATGCCGCGCCGGGCGACGCGACCCCCGACCCTTCTCCAGCCATCGCGGCCATGGATGACACGTCGCGGGAGGTGCTGGGCGAGGCGGCGCTCGCGGTGGCCTTTGGCGCCTTCGCCTCCCGCGGCGGCGATGGCGGGACGATCCAGACGCTGATCGCCTCGCTGGGCCTGATGGCCATCCTGGCGGGAGAGGAACCGGACCCGCCCGCGGAGATCATGGACATCGCCGCCCAGGATGGGGAGGTCGAGGCCGAAATTGACCGCGCGGGGGAGGCGCTCGATGGCGCCCACGGCCCCACCGCATCCGCGGAGGAGGTGGTCGGCGCGCTCGAAGCGCGCATCCTCGGCACGGCGATCACCCTGGCGGGCTGCACCCTTCCCGAAGGGGTGAGCGGCCAACCCGCCGTCCGGCTACGCGCCGCGCGTTGTCTGGTCCGCCTCGCCGCGGGCCTGATGGCCATGAATGTCGCTGGTGGCGCGACGGCAGCGGCGGGGGCTGCATCAGGCACGGGGTCCTCGGGCGGCACCTCCAAGGCGTGAGCGATCGGCCAGTCGGCCCGCTCATGGCCGGAACGGCTGAGGCACCGCCGAAGAAGGGGGCTACGCGCGACTGGGGGGCGGATCCGTCGGCTTGATTGGAGCATGCTGCTGGCTTCCCTCCAGCCCCGCCCAGGCCCGGGTGAACTCCGCCCCGAGCAGGAAGACCTGGGCCGAGTAGTAGACCCAGAGCAGCACGACCACGAGCGCGCCGGCCGCGCCATAGCTCCGCGCCAGTCCGCTGCCGCCGATATACCAGCCGATCAGCGTCTTCCCGAGAGTGAAGAGAAAGGCCGTGCCCAACGCGCCCACCATTACGTCCCTCCATTGCAGGCGGCGGTCCGGAAGGATCTTGTAGATGGCGGCGAAGAGCGCCGCGGTGAGCACGAAGGAGATCACGAAGCCCAGCACCTGCAGCAGGGCCGAGAGATTCGGCAGGCGGCCCCGGGCCCAGGCTTCGAGCGCGGCCACGGCGGCGCTTGCCAGCAGCGAGACCAGCAGCAGGAAGCCCGTGGCGGCGACCAGCCCGATGCTGAGCAGCCTGGCCCTGACGAGATAGGACAGCGAGATCGCGCTCGGTGCGGCCTTCCAGATGACGTTCAGGGCTGCCTGGATCTCGGCGAAGACCCCGCTGGCGGTCAGCAGGAGCAGCCCGATACTGAGGAGTGCCGGCAGGTTGCTGCCACCGCCCATGTCCACGCCCCTGACCATTCCTTGCACGGCCGCGGCGCCCTCCTCGCCGACGAGGGCGTGAAGCTGCGCCGTTACGGCATCCCAGACCGCAGTCTCGGCGAAGATGGTGCTGGCAATTGCGACCGCGACAACGAGGAGCGGGGCGATGGAGAAGAGCGTGTAGCAGGCAATGGCGGCGCCTCGGGTCATCGCCTCGTCCTCGATAAAGCCCTCGACCGTGCCTCTCGCGAGCGCCCAGATTCGTCCCGACACCATGGCGGTCCTTCATGCCTCCTGCATCTTGATGTCCCTCAACGGGGAAGGACCGGTGCTCATTCCCGCAACTTGCCTGGCGGGCGGGAACATAATCAGCCAGCCGGGATCCATCCTCTGAGCCCCGCGCGCTCGACGGCGCGTGCCAGGAGACCCGAGGCTTTGACGTCCTCGGCGAAGCTCTCGATATAGGGCCTGGCCTCGTCGCGACCCTTCGGGATCGCCATGGCAAGGTGCTCGACGCCCCATCTTCCGTCGAGGATGCGTGCCCCCGGCAGGTTGTCCGACATCTCGAACAGAACGGCCTTGTTCGTCGCGAACGCCTCGAGGGCTCCGCTCGAGAGCATCTGCGCCGCTTCCCTCAGGTTCGGCGCAGCGACGACGCTGGCTGCCCTCATCTCTCGCGGGAGGACCCGCTCGGAGGTGCTGCCCTGCACGACGCCGATGCGGATGCCGGGGCGATCGAGATCGGCGATGGCGGAGACCGGCGAGCCGGCCGGCACCAGGAAGCCCAGCTCGATCGAAATCAGGGGCCTGGCAAAGTCCACCTCGCGGGCGCGGGCGGGTGTCGCATTGCTGATGGTGAAATCCGCCTCGCCCGCCGCCACCGCTCGCAGGACCTCGGCGACCCTCGGAAACTCGACGCGCTCGAAGGGTACGCCAAGGCGGCGCGCGAGTTCCCTGCCAATGTCCATGGTCAGCCCTCGCTCCTCGCCGGGCTGCGCGCCCCTCATCAAGGAGGTGGGGCTGCCCGGATAGACACCGAGCCGAAGGCGGCCCGTGGGCGCGAGCATGCGCGCGACCTCCGGAACGCTGGCGAGCGCGGCGCCTCCGCTGCTGGCCAGGACCAAGGCGAGCAGATTTCGCCGCCGGAGGTGGTGCGGTGCGCCGAGGTGGGTGGGGCCGGACGGCGAAGGACGGGGAGGGGACAGAGCCATGGATTCACCTTCCTCGACGGGAGTGAGATGGATCGTGCCACGTGCCGGCTGGCCCGCTTCCGCGCCATGCTGCACGGGGTGACGCGGATGTCCAGGGAAGCCGCTAACGGCCTCAGAAGCGATAGTGTGGCCTGAAGCCAGACTCCGCCACTACCCAGGCGTATGCTCGACCGGTGCGTCAGGCATCAGGCGCGGAGGCAGTCGTAACCAAGGATTTTCGCCGGACCCACCTGGATGGGCGTCCGCTCCACCCGCAGACCCAGATGATGGCATTCGGCTACGATCCGGCACTGTCCGAGGGCGCGGTGAAGCCGCCGGTCTTCCTCACCTCGACCTTTGTCTTCGAGACGGCCGAGCAGGGGGCCGAGTTCTTTGATGTCGTCGCCGGGCGCAAGCTGGCGCCCTCCGGGATGGGCTTGGGCGGGCTGGTCTATTCCCGCTTCAACCACCCCAACCTTGAGATCGTCGAGGATCGGCTCGCCCTCTACGACCATGCCGAAGCGGCCCTGATCACCTCCTCGGGCATGGCGGCGATCAGCTCGGTCGCGCTGAGCTACCTCCGGCCCGGCGACGCGATCGTGCATTACACGCCGCTCTACGGCGGAACGGAGACGCTCTTCGGCAAGGTCTTCACGCAGTGGGGCATCAAGCCTTTCCCGTTCACCGACGGCGCCAGCGCCGAGAGCCTGCTCGCCGCGCTGGATCGGGCCAGGCAGGAGGGACCGGTCAAGCTCGTCTACCTGGAGACTCCCGCAAATCCGACCAATGCGATGATCGACCTCGCGCTCGTGCGCCGCACCGTGGATGAATGGTCGCGCGAGGCGGATGGGCGCCCGATCATCGTGTGCGACAACACGATACTCGGCCCGGTGTTCCAACAGCCGCTCGATTTCGGGGTGGATCTCTGCGTGTACTCGCTGACCAAGTATGTCGGCGGCCATTCTGACCTCGTGGCCGGGGGTGTCACTGGCTGAAGGGAGATGCTGAAGCCGGTGCGCCAGGCGCGGTCGGCCTATGGATTCCAGCTGGACGCGCATTCCTGCTGGATGCTGTCGCGGTCCATGGAGACCCTGTCGTTGCGGATGGAGCGTGCCGCCGAGAGCGGCATGAAGGTCGCGACTTGGCTGGCCACCAATGGGCGTATTCCTTGCCAGGTGCTGCACCCCGCCCTGTTCACCGCCGAGCGCGACCGAGCCATCTATGAGCGTCAATGCTCTGGTCCCGGCTCGACCTTTTCCTTTGTCGTGGACGATGACCGGACACTGGCCTTCCGCATCCTCAACAACCTGAAGATCTTCAAGCTGGCCGTCTCATTGGGAGGGACGGAGTCGCTCGTCTGTCATCCGGCCTCCACCACGCATTCCGGAGTGCCTGCCGAGATCCGTGCCGCGACCGGCGTACATGAAGGGCTCATCCGCATCTCGGTCGGGCTCGAGCATCCGGAGGACCTGATCCGCGACCTCGACCAGGCCTTCCGCCGCGCCGTGGAAGGGGGGGCATGACCGAAGGAGGGGCGGCGGCACGCGCTATTCCTCAGCGTGCCGCCGTCCGCCAAGGGCAAGATGCCCGGAATTGGCCGCCAAGCACCGCCCAATCCACGGATCCCGGAAGCTCTCCCGTCAGGAAACCGTGTTCATTCGCTCGGCTGAGGGGCGTCTTTGGAGCTGCTGCCAAATACGGGCGTCGCGGTTGTAGAAATCCGGTCGGAACTGCGCCATTCCTTCTGCATCCACGAAGGCAGTCTGGTAGATCACGAAAACCGGCGTCGGCTTCGGCAGGGCACGCCGGGTGGTCACGCCAGTCCCGATCACCTGATCGATCGCCTCAAGGGTCTGCTCCATCAGCAGCGCCGTGAATGCGCGCGGATTCTCGACGCGGATGCAGCCAAAACTCAGGCGGCGATTGTCGCGGCCAAAGAGGTACTGGGCCGGAGTGTCGTGCAGATAGACGTCAAAGCGGTTCGGCATATCGAGCATGATGGCGCCGACCCCCGTATTGGGGCCTGGGCGCTGCTCCACCTCGCCATTCTCCAGCATGACCATGTTATTCTTCGCCAGATAATTCGGATCACGCTGGATCCTCGGCAGGAGCTCCGATGCCACGATATCCCTCGGGACGACCCAGGGAGGGTTGAAGAAGCTCCCCTCGATCGTGGCGCGGAACTCTGGACTCTGGCGGTGATCCGCCTCGTTGCCAACCACGACCCGCGTGGCGAAAACGGGCTGATCGGCGCGATAAAGCTCCAGCTTTTGGTCCGCCACGTTGACCCAGACACGATCCGCTGGAAGCCGGCGCGGCAGCCAGCGCTGCCGCTCAAGATTCACTTCGATGACGCGCAGCCGATTCCTGCTGACCGGGTCGCCGGCCGATGCATTCGTGCCATGGCGTTGCAGGGCCTCGCGCAATGCCAGGTAAGCCGAATTTCCCGGAGCCAGCGCCTCGATCGCCGCAACGGGGTCGTCGGATCTGGTGATCGCCCCATCGAGCGTGGCTGCTATATCGACCGGCTCCGGCCTCAAATCCTCTCCGGGCCTTCGGCGGTCAGCCGGGACGGCGCCGTGGGCCAATGCATCAGCATATGAGAGAAACGCATTCGAAAGAACCAAATCGCGATCGGGCTGCGACAAATCCGATAGGCGACGCAGCGCGCTGGCGTGAAACATCTCGGGGTCCAGCCCGTGCCCGCCGGCGCGCAGAACCGCCGCCCTCAGCAAATCCGCCTGGGCCTGCCGGGTCGTCCAGACCGGTTCGAAGCCGTGGCGCGCATAGAAGCGCCGCAGCAGAGGGGAATTCAGCCGCTCGCCGGCGACGACCAGTCGGGGTGAGCCCTCTCTCAGCCGGTCGATTCCCGTTTCGGTGGACCGCGGCGCCGCCAGGACCGGTTCAGGCGCCGGGTCGGAACCGCATGCGGCGAGGGCGCATGCGGCGGCGAGAGCGAACGGGCCGCCCGAAATGGCGCTACGTCTAGAAATCTTGGAACGAGTCAGGGTCGCAGATTCCTGGTGACCGAACTCGGAATTGCATCCCGACGCATGAACGAAAACCATTTAACGACCTTTGTTGATCCACGCACGAAAGGAAAAGTTTGACTGACTACGGATCGTTGCTCTCCAATTCGCGTTGTGTCTACGAGTCGATGCAAGGAGAAGCAGATGCTTACTGATTCCGAAGGGCTGGTTCGCCGCGGCATGTCCCGGATTGCTCCCGTGGCTGCCATTGGGCTCGCCACCGCGATGCTCGCGGCGTGCGCCCAGGATCCGCCGCCGCCGCCGCCGACCACGACCTACGTGGCTCCGGCACCGGCTCCTGCCCCGGCTCCTGTCGCGGTTCCGCGCGCGCGCGGGTAACTTCGGGACGCGCCACGGCGCGCCTTGCAGTCGGTCCCGGTCCGCTGCGATCGGCAGCTGGGCCGAGCGGATTTGCGGTGCGGCGGAACGCTTCCATGGCATGAACCATCTTGATGGCTCATGCTCCCCCCGTCATCGGGGCCTGAAGGCTGCCACCTCATGGGTGGCAGCCTTCGTGGCTTCGGGCGGGTCAGTGCCTAGAACCGGTGCCGCAAGGTGGCGATGACCGACCTGCGGAAGCCATACCAGCACCAGGCATAGGTGTTGCAGGACGAGACGTAGTTCTTGTCGAGCAGGTTATTCACATTCACCTGCAGCGAGGCCCCCTCCAGGGAAGGGCTCCACCGTCCAAGCTCATAGCGCGCCGACAGGTCCACCAGGGTGAAGTCGGGCACCCGCAGCGTGTTGGCCGTGTCGCCCCACGTCGCGCCGACATAGCGGATGCCGGCGCCGACCCTGAGCCCCGCAGCCGGCGACCCCTCCTGGAACGTGTAGCTGCCCCAGAGCGAGGCCGTGTGCTGCGGCACGGCGATGGGCATCGTCCCCCGCTCGGTCCGTGAGGTGACGGGCGCCCCCACGATGCCACGATTGGCGGTGACGGTGGCGTTGCTGCTCGTTACCTCGCTGTCCAGATAGGCGTAGGAGGCGGTGACGTCGAAGCCGGAGGTGAGGCTCGCCTTCGCCTCCAGCTCCAGGCCACGCGTGCGGATCGCCCCGGTCTGGATCGAATAGCGGCTGTCATTCGGATCCGTCGTCAGCACGTTCTGCCGCCGCAGGTCGAAGATCGCGGCTGAGAACAGTGCATTGACCCCCGGTGGCTGGTAGCGGATGCCGATCTCGTGCTGCTGCCCGGTCGTCGGGTCGAAGGCGCCGCCGCCGCGCGCGGGCGCGAAGGTGCCGCTCTGCGGCTCGAAGCTCTCCGAGTAGGAGTAGTAGGGCGCAAGGCCGAAGCTCGTCAGGTAGACGATGCCCGCGCGGCCGGTGAAGGCGCTGGTGTCCATCGTGGCCCGCGTCGTCGCACCGGTCGCCAGCGTCTGGTTGCGCATGTCGGAGTTGTACCAGTCATAGCGGCCGCCGAGCTGGACCACGAAGGGCCCGACCCGGATCTGGTCCTGAGCATAGAGGCCGGTGCCGTTCTGGTCCTGCCGCGCGCGGGTCTGGAAGTTGAGGTTGGGAATGCGAAGCCCATAGATCGGCGCGAAGACATCCAGCGGCGGCACGCCGGCCGTCAGGCTGCCGCTGTAGGTGTCGCTCGCCACGTTATAATAGTCCAGGCCCGCGAGCAGCGTGTGATTGAGGGGCCCGGTCCGGAAGCGACCTTCCACCTGGTTGTCCAGGGTGATGGAGTCGAAGGTGACGTTCGTGCCCGTGATGGCACGCTGAACGGTGCGGAAATCCGTGAGCAGGTTGGCCGAGTAGATTCCGTAAAGCTGACGGTACTCGCCTTCGGAATGCGCATAACGGAAGTTCTGGCGCACGCGCAGGGAGTCGCTGAAGCGATGCTCCGCGAGGTAGCCGATCTGGTACTGCGTGCGGTTCAGGCGGTCGAAACTCGGGTCGCCGTCCCACAGGCTGGAGGAGATGCGGCCGCGCGGGTTGGGCAGGACCGATCCATAGGCCGGCACCGCCCCGTAGGTGCCGCCCCAGGGATCGCGCTGATAAAGGCCAAGGAAGGTGATGTCGGTGTTCGGGGTTGGCCGCCAGGTGATGGAGGGCGCAATGAAATAGCGCTCCTCCCGCGCTCCGTTGATCTGCGTGTCCGAGCGCGAGTAGGAGGTGATGACGCGGCCGAGCAAGGTGCGGCTTTCGTTCAGGGCGCCGCTCAGATCCACGCTGGTGCGGAAGGTCCCCCAGGTGCCGCCCTGCAGCAGCAGTTCACGATAGGGGGTCTCGGTCGGGCGCTTGCTGACGAGGTTCACGAGGCCGCCGGGTCCCGACTGGCCGAACATCACCGAGGCCGGCCCGCGCAGGATGTCCACCCGCTCCAACCGGTAGGGATCGACGCTCGGATTGGCATCGCGCCCGCCGAAGGTCCGCATCCCGTCCAGGAATTGCGGCGCGCTGAAGCCGCGGACCGTGTACTGGTCCAACCGGCCGACGACGCCGCGCGTCTCCACCGTCACGCCGGGCGTGTAGCGGAGGATGGCGTTGAGGTTCTGTGCCGCCTGTGCCTCGATCTGGTCGCGCGTGACGACGGAGAGGGATTGCGGCGTCTCGATGATGGGCGTGTCGGTCTTGGTGCCTGTCGCGGAGACATCGGCGACATAGCCGCGCACCGGCGCCCATCCCCGGAGGAGGCCGCTGTCGATCCGCACCTCGGGCAGTTCGAGGCCGCCGCCTTCCGGCGCCCCGTCCTGCGCCAGCGCGGGATTCGCCTCCAGCGCCGTTGCCGCGATCAGCGCGGCGACGAGCGGCACGCCGATCCGGCCCGGTTTGCAGGCACTGGCCCGGCGCCGGCGACCACCACGGGTCGCCGCCATCGCCTGCTGCCCGGGTGTCGGATCGCCACATTCTGCGCGAGAGCGGATCATCTCAATCGTTCCTTGGACTCATTGGGGGTTTGCTGGGTTCCGCCGCGACGCTCCGCGCATGCGCCACCGTCCCGGCCCGAGGGCCGGTTCCGGGGCACTGCGCCCTCACAGCGAGGATGGAAGCGTCGCGGCCCTTCGCGGGCGGGTGGGGCTAGCGCCCCGTCCAGGCGATGCCCTGGGCCACGGTGAAGGAGACGGTGGAGACGAGGCGCCGGCGGGCATAGGCGCCGTCTCCGTCGCCGCCCGGCGCGTTCTCGATATGCACCGCCTCGGCCACGTAGCGGCCGGCCCAGGGGGTCTCGAAGGAAACTCGACCCTCGGCATCAGTCCGCATCCGCCGCTCCCAGCGCGGCGGGGCCACCAGCGTCACCTCCGCACGTGGCAGCGGCTGGCCGCGGAACATGAGCGTGAAGCGGTTCCCGCCCGCAGCTTCCGGGACAAGCTCCAGCTCCATCGCCGGGCGCGTCTCGCTGCGGCCCTCGCGCGCGAGGAGGACCGGCTTCGTCCGGCCGGTCTCCGCTTGGCCATGGGTCCCGAGGCCCTCCTCCACGAGACGCACATCGCCAGTGCCTGCGGGAAGCGTGGCCTCGATGGCGTTCTCCGTGCGCCGCAGCGTCAAGGGCTGGCCGCCTTCGCCCAGGAAGACGCGCGGCGAGGCGATGCGGTCCAGCAATCCGCCGCGAGGCTCGCGCAGGTTCTCCACGGGCTCACCGAAATAGGCACGGGCGGTGCTGCCCTCACGTTCCAGCCAGATCTGATGCGCGGAGGCCATTCCCGGCAGGATCGCAACCAGGGAGGCAAGGGCGAGGGTGGGAAGGTGACGGGACACGGTGTTCTCTCCTTGTTGGTGGTTCAGGGTGTGCGGAGCGCCAGCGACAAGCCGGCGAGGGGCGGCAATGCGAGGGCCAGCCAGGTGATGAGGCGAGGCGCGTAGCTCAGCAGCAGCACCAGCGGCAGCGCGGCCGCGCTCAAGGTGCCGCACCACGCCACCACTCCCATTCCCCATCCCCAGCCGGATGCGCAGAGGGGAAGCGAAAGGGCGAGGAGGAGCCAGCCCGCGACGCGCAGCACGAGGGCGCGCCGTGCCGGGATCCGGCGCGTGCCGAGGGCGTCGCCGTGGTGGCGCTCCATGGCGAGGCAGAGGGCGGCAAACCCCGCGAAGGCGGAGACGAAGCCGAGGGGCAGCATCGCGCTACTCCGCCGGAACGGGATTGACTTGGCGCGCTGGATGGCGCGCGTGCCGCTTCTCGGCCACTGGCTGTCCGACGTGCCACGCCGCGAAGGCGAGCGCCGCGCCGAATCCGAGTGCCAGCAGGTCGAGCCCGGCCAGGGCCCACTGCCCGGCGGGCAGCGTGATTCCGAGATGGGAATGCGTGGTCACCGCATTCAGCGCTGGCAGCAGCAGAAGCAGGGCCGCGCCCAGGCCGAGCTGCTCCACCCAGGCACGGCGATGCGTGCGCAGAAGCGGGTGCATCGCCGCAATGCCCCAGGCGATGAAGAAGACATGCACCTCCCAAGCGGAGCGCTGCGCCATCTCCACCGGCAGGAGCCGGTTGGCCCAGAGATAGGACGTCATTGCGATGGGCAGCCCGCCAATGGCGGCGACGTTGAGCACCTCCACCAGCCGCGTGCCTGCGCCGGCACGCGCGCCCAGCTTCTGTCGCTGCTTCACCGCCCACAGAATGATGCCGGTGGCCACCATCACCGTGCCCATCAGGCCGGAAAGGAAGAACAGGGCGCGCATCGCGCCGCCGCCGAACACGCCGCGATGCAGCCCCACCATGACACCGCGCGTCTCCGCCGCCGGCCGGTTGCCGCCCGAAGCCGAGACCATGGCGCCCGTGACGCCGTTGAAGGAAACCACCTGACGGTTCACGGAGAGGCGGTCGTCATCAACGCGGAACACCTGCACCGTGGAGGTGACGTCGCCCGGATTGTTCACCGTGATGCGGCCCGGCTGCGCGCCGCCCCAGTGGCGCGAGGCTGCGTCCAGCATCGGCATGACCGGGGCCAGCGGCGCCGCCTGCCCGCTGCGCGGGGACGGGCGTTCCAGCCCGAACACGGTGGCGCTGAAGGCTTGGTTGTCCCCTTTGAAGGCGACCTGCACGCCCCAGGGCATGGTCATGAGCATCAGGGTGACGATGCCCGTGTAGGTGATCATCAGGTGGTACGGCAGGGCGAGCACCGCCGTGACCGCGTGGCCATCCAGCCAGGAGCGCTGGCCCTTGCGCGGCCGGAAGGTGAAGAAATCCGCGAAGATCCGGCGATGCGTCACGATGCCGCTGAGGATCGCGACCAGCATGAACATGGCGCAGACGGAGATGATCCATCGGCCCCAGAGGACCGGCATGTGATGGAACTGGTAGTGGAAGGTGTAGAAGAAATCCCCGCCTAGCGTCTCGCGCGCCGGCAGGTCCTCGCCCGTCGCGGGGTCGAGGATGGCGCGGCGGAACCGGTTGCCGCCGGCCGAGGGGTCGCGCCAGAAGACGCGCGCTAGGGGGTCGCGCTCGCTCGGAAGGTTGATGATCCAGCTGGAGGATGAGGGCGCCAGGGCGTGCATGCGGCGCAGCACGTTCTCCGCCGCATCCGGCGCAACGCGCGCCGCATGCAGCTCGGGCCGCATCCAGAACGAGATCTCGGCCCGGAAATAGCTGACGGTGCCGGTGAGGAAGACGGCAAACAGGACCCACCCCACCAGCAGGCCGCTCCAGGTATGGAGCCACGCCATGGATTGCCGGAAGCCGCCCTTCACGCGCCGCCTCCGACGTTGATCCAGAGCCAGGCCACCAGCGGCAGCGCGGGGATGAGGAGGCCGGTCCAGGCGCGAAGCGCGCTTCCCGCGGCGAAGCACCACATCACCGCCGCGGCCATCACGGCATAGCTGGCCATCATGCCCCAGAGCACGGCCTCGGCCGGCGGCCCTGGGAGCAGCGCGAGCGACATGGCGGCCAGGGAGGCCAGCCCGTATCCGCCCAGGATCGCCGCCACGCTGCGCGAGCCGATCCCTGCATTCCGCCCGGCGCGGTGGGGGGAAAGGTGAATCGTCAAGCCAGCTTGCCTCCGGGTTGATGCAACGAAGCGGTGGCTGCCCGCTTATTAGGAATGATTCTCATTTGCAATAGGAGATTGCCTGGGTGTCATGATGCTCTCGCGCCGGGGGCGGCATCTCCCGAACCCTCGGAGGTGTTCGGTGGGACCTCGAGCCAGGCGTCTGAAAGGGGGACGGGACAGCGCGGCAAAGGTGGCGCACAGCGGAGCCATCATCGCGAAGCGCGGCCGGTCCCAGTGGTCCGGAGGGCGACGGAACCCTGCCGACCTCAGGGAGGGAGCAGCCCTCAGATGCGACGACCGATTCGCGTCCCTGAAGCGCTCGGCCTTGAGCCCTCACGATCGGAGTCATCACCAGTCGTGGCCGTCACGCGACCCACTTTCGGTGCGATGCTGGAACAAGGCGCCTTCAGCGGAAGGCGAAGCCGATCCCCGGCCGCTCGGGCAAGCGCATTACGCCACCCTCGGCCACCATATCCTCGGCGAGCATCGCGCGCAGCGAGGCCTGGGCGCCATGCATCTCGAGCCACCCGCCCACACCATGCCCGGCAAGCGCGGCAGCGTTGGCGATGTCCCACCCGCCTGCATGAGCCACCGGAAGGCCATGCGCCTCGGCCAGCGCCAGCACCCGCATCAGCCCCGTGATGCCGCCGCAGAAGGCGGCGTTGGGCTGAACCCAGTCGAGCGCGCCGCGCGTCAGCGCCTCGCGAAACCAGACGAGCCCGTGCATCATCTGACCCGCGCCGATCGGGACGCGCACAGCCCGGCGCAACGCCACCAGCGCCTCGATGTCGTTGTCGCGCAGCGGCTCCTCGAACCAGGCGATGTCGCACTCCTCGACCATGAGCGCGAGGCGCTTCGCGTCGCCCAGGTTCATTCCGCAATTGGCATCGATGATGAGTCGCGCAGCGGGGCCGATGGCCGCGCGCACGGCCCGCACCCGCGCCGCATCCTCGGCAACAGAGCGGCCACCCGCCGCGACCAGCATCTTCACGCCGAGATAGCCCGCGTCCACGGACTGCTTGCAGACGGCGACGAGTTCCGCTTCGTCGTAGCCGGGCAGGCCGACCGTGGCGTAGCAGGGCACGGTCTCCCGCGCTCCGCCCAGAAGCCGCCAGAGCGGCTCACCGAGCGCCCGTGCCCGCAAATCCCACAGCGCCATGTCGAGGGCGGAAAGTGCAGCGGTGAAGACGGTCCCGGCGCCGCGCGGGTTGAAGCGCGCGGCGAGGGCAGGGCCGATGGCCTCGATGCGGCTTGCATCCTGCCCCACCAGCGCCTCGGCCATGCCGCCCGCGATGAGGTCCGCGACCTGCGTCGCCAGGAAGCGGCCGGTGACGCCCTGGCCGACCAGCCCATCCTCGCCCTCGACGCGGCAGAGCACGAAGGTGGGCGCGTCCAGCGCCGCGTAGCCGCGCGCGGCACTGCCGAGCTTGGCCAGGCTGCGCACCTCTGCCGAGACGCTGCGGATCCGCATCACGCCGCCGCCATCGCTTGGCGCTCGGCCGCATGGCAGGCGGCGCGCGCATTGCCCCGATGCGCGAGGAGAAGCGGCGCTTCCACCCCGCAGCGGTCGAAGGCGAGCGGGCAGCGCGGGTGGAAGGCGCAGCCGGGGGGTGGGTCCAGGGGGTCGGGGAAGACGCTGCCCAGCCCCGTCTCGGGCAGACCAAGGGAGGGGTCGGGCGTGAGCACCGACGCTAGCAGGCCACGGCTATACGGGTGCTGGGCGTGGACCATCACTTCGGCCGTCGGCCCCTCTTCCACGACGCGGCCGAGATACATCACGGCCACGCGCGTCGCCAGCATCTGCACCACGGCCAAGTTGTGGCTGATGAACAGGCAGGTCAGGCCGAGCCTCGACTGCAGGTCCATCAGCAGGTTCAGAATCTGCGCCTGCACGGAAACGTCGAGGGCGGAAGTCGGCTCGTCGCAGATGAGAAGCTGCGGCTTTAGGATCAGCGCACGCGCGATGGCGACGCGCTGCCGCTGCCCGCCGGAAAGCTGCGAAGGATATGCAGCGGCATGGCGCGGGGCGAGGCCCACGAGGCGCAGCATCTCCTCCACCCGGCCCTGACGCTCGGCCGCGCTCCCCTCGCCATGCACGGAGAGCGGCAGCCCCACGATGGAGGCGACGGTCTTGCGCGGATTCAGCGAGGAATACGGGTCCTGGAAGACCGGCTGCACCAGACGTGCCCGCTCCAGCCGGCCAAGGCTCGCGATCGGGCGGCCGTCGATCAGCACCTCGCCCTCGGTGGGCACCTCGAGGCCCAGAACCATCTTGGCGAGCGTGCTCTTGCCGCAGCCGGATTCTCCCACGAGCCCCAGCACCTGCCGGCGTTGCACCGCGAGCGAGACGCCGCCCACCGCCATCAGCGCGCGCTTCCGCGCGAAGAGGCCGCGGCCCACCGAATAGCGCTTCACCACGTTGCGCAGTTCGAGGATGGGGCGCGCCTCACCGCTCATGCGGGGTTCTCCAGGAGGGAGGGCACCCCCTCGGGCAGCACGCAGCGCCAGGCGTGCCCGTCGCCGCCGTGGCTGACGGGGACGGTGCGGGTGCAGGGGGCCGTGGCAAAGGCGCAGCGCTCGCGGAACGCGCAGCCCTCGATGCCACCCACGAGGTTGGGCACCAGACCGGGGATGGTGCCGAGCGGCACTCCGGGCCTGCTGCGCGCGGGAATGGGAATGCAGTCGATGAGCCCGCGCGTATAGGGGTGGCGCGGGTCGTTGAAGACGGTGACGGTGGGGCCGCTCTCCACCACCTCGCCGGCATACATCACCGCCACGCGGTGGGCGACGCGCGCCACGATGCCAAGATCGTGCGTCACCAGCAGGAGGCCCATACCCATCTCGCGCTGGAGTTCCGCGAGCAGGTGAAGGATCTCGGCCTGGATGGTGACGTCGAGCGCCGTGGTGGGCTCGTCGGCCAGGATCAGGTCGGGGCCGCACATCAGCGCCATCGCGATCATGACGCGCTGGCGCAGCCCGCCTGAAAGCTCGTGAGGGTATTGCACGAGGCGCCGGCCGGCGGCCGCGATGCCCACGCGCTCGAGAAGCTGCACCGCGCGGTCCACCGCCTGGCGGCGGCTGCCCTTGCCGTGGCGCAGGAAGGGCTCGGTGAGCTGGTCGCCGATGGTCCAGGCCGGGTTGAGGCTGGTCATCGGCTCCTGGAAGATCATCGCCATGCGGTTGCCGCGCAGCGCGCGCAAGCGCGACGGCGTGATCGTCAGCAGATCCTCGCCGGCAAAACTCATGCGCTCGGCGGTGCGGCGGGCGGTGGAAGGCAGCAGCCCCATCACCGCCAGCGAGGTGAGCGACTTGCCGCAGCCGCTCTCGCCCACCACGCAGAGCGTCTCACCCGGCGCCACGGTGAGCGACACGTCGCGCACCGCGTGCAGCACGCCGTCCGCCACGGGGATCTGCACGGCCAGATGCCGGACATCGAGGACCGGCGTGCTCATGAGCGGCCCTCCGGCGCCGTGGCGTCGCGGATGCCATCGCCCAGCATGTTGATCGCCAGCACGAGGATGCAGATGGCGAGGCCCGGCAGCAGGATGACCCAGGGGTCGAACAGCATCACCTCCTTGGCCTCTGCCACCATCAGCCCCCAGGAGGGCAGCGGCGGCTGCACGCCGAGGCCCAGGAAGGAGAGGGCGGCCTCCAGCAGGATGGCCTGCGCCATCTCGTAGCTGGCCACCACGACCAGCGCGGAGACGAGGTTGGGAAGGATCTCGCCCAGCAGGATGCGCGGCGTGGAACAGCCGACGGAGCGCGCCGCCGCCACGTATTCCAGGTTGCGCAGCTGCATGGTGGCGCTGCGCATGACCACGGCGAAGCGGTCCCACAGCAGCAGCCCGAGCACGAGCACCACCACCCGCAGCGAGCCCCCGGCGACGGCCACGACGGCCAGCGCCACCATCACCACCGGCAGGGAAAGGCGGGTGGTGATGAGAAAGGACACCACCGTGTCCACGCGGCCGCCGAAATACCCGGCCGCCACCCCCAGCGTCGTCCCGATGACGCCGGAGACGAGCACCGTGAGCAAACCGATCAGCAGGGAGATCCGTGCGCCATAGATCAGGCGGGAAAGGTAGTCGCGCCCCAGGTTATCCGTACCCAGCAGGTAGCGCGGGTCGGACATCTCCGCGTCCACGAAGGCGGGCGGGATGAGGCGGTCGTCCAGGACCTGCACATAGGGGTCGTGCGGCGCGATCAGGGGCGCGAAGACCGCCATCAGCGTGATCAGCCCGAGCACCAGGGCGGCGACGACGAGGCCGGGATTGCCCAGGATGCGTCCGCGCTTCTTTTGCAGCGCGGGCGCAGTCGGCTTCGGGAGGGTGGCGTCACTCATGTCAGCCTCGCCGGATCCGAGGGTCGAGCCAGGCATTGGCGATGTCCGCCAACAGCGTCAGGACCACGTAGAACAGCGCCACCAGGAGGAGGATGCCCTGGACCACAGGGAAGTCGCGGCGGGAGATCGCCTCCCAGGCCAGATAGCCGATCCCCTGCAACGCGAAGACTGTCTCGATGACGACTGAGCCCGAAAGCATGTTGCCGAACTGCACGGAGCACAGTGCCACCACTGGCACGATGGCGTTGCGCAGCGCGTGCTTCAGCACCACGACCCGAGCGGGCAGGCCCTTGGCATGCGCCGTGCGGATGTAGTCCGAGGTCATCACCTCCACCATGCCACCGCGCGTCAGGCGCATCAGGACCGGTGCCGAGAACCAGCCCAGCGTGATGGCCGGCATGATGAAATGGGCGAAGCTGTCCGAGCCCGAGATGGGCAGCCAGCCGAGTGCGAGGCCGAACACAAAGATCATGAGCAGGCCGAACCAGAAATTCGGCATGGCCTGCCCGATGACGGCGATGCCCAGCGCCGTCCGGTCCACCCAGGTGTTGCGCCGCAGCGCCGCGACAATGCCGAGTGGAAGCGCAATGACGATCGCGACCACGAGCCCCATCCCCGCCAGCGACAATGTGACGGGAAGCCGCGTGAGGATCAGGTTCGCCACGCTCTCCGGATAGAAGAGCGAGCGTCCCAGGTCACCCCGTAGGGCCCGCCACAGCCACTCCCCGTATTGCACGATGATGGGGCGGTTGAGGCCGTATTCCTGGCGGATGCGCTCGACATCCGCCGGGC
This sequence comes from Sabulicella rubraurantiaca, assembly GCF_017355885.1. GTDB lineage: Bacteria > Pseudomonadota > Alphaproteobacteria > Acetobacterales > Acetobacteraceae > Roseococcus > Roseococcus rubraurantiacus. The sequence continues at coordinate 70,238 of NZ_JAFEUU010000004.1, read as the reverse complement.
TCGCATCCTCGCCGGCAAGCGCGATGGCGAGGTCGCCCGAGACCCGCAGCAGCATGAAGGCGATGAAGGAGACGGCGATGCCGACCAATGCCGCCAGGACCAGCCGCCGAAGCGTGAAGCGCAGCATGGATCAGCGGTTCCAGCGCGACCGATAGAAGCGGGGCACCTCGTCCGCCGTCGGGGTGAAGTGCAGCTGCGCATTGTGGGCGTAGGTCAGCGGGAAGGTCCAGAGCGGCGCCCAGTAGGCCTGCTCCGTGATCCGGCGAATGGCCGCCGCATATGCCTCGCGGCGCGCCGCAGGGTCGGTAGTGTTGTCGCCGCGTTCGAGCAGCGCCATCACCTCCGGATCCCGTGTCAGGTCGTCGGGCGAGCCACGGAAGAAGTAGGAGGTGGAGTTCGCGATGTCGAAGAGCGAGGTCGAGCCCCACGAGCCGTAGGCAAGCCGCATCTGCCCCTCGCGCGTGGCGCGCTGGTAGGCGTCGTACTGCGCCCATTGCAGGTTCGCCGTGATGCCGACAGCGCGCAGATTGCCGATGATCGCCTCGGCCCAGGGGCGTTCGCGGTAGCCGCCCATGTTCACCGTGAAGCCATTGGGATAGCCAGCCTCGGCCAGCAATTCACGGGCGCGGGCGGGGTTGTAGTCGTACCGGGTGATGCCTTCCTGCACGCAGCCGAACTGATCGGGGTGGCAGGGGGTTTGCAGCAGGTCGGCGCCTTCACCCACCAGGTTGCGGATGATGCCGGCGCGGTCGATGGCGTGGTTCACCGCGCGGCGCACGCGCAGGTCGCGGAAGGGATTGTCCTCGGTGCCGGTGCGGCCGGCCGCGTCCATCTGCAGGTAGTGGAAGCGCACCGTCCCGCCGGAAGCAACGGTTACGCCCCGCCGACGCTGGATGTTGCGCGCCTGGTCGGGGGTGACGCGCCAGATCCAGTCCACGCCGCCAGTCAGCAGCTCGGCCACGCGGGTATTGGCCTCGGGCACGCGACGGAAGATCAGCTTCTCTACCTCAGGCCGGCCCTTGGCGCCGCCGAAATAGCGGTCGAAGCGTTCGAAGACGATGCGCTGGCCAGGGCTGACTTCCGTGACCCGGTACGGCCCGGTGCCAATCGGGTTACGACCCATTCCGTCACGGCCGCCTGCCAGCGATGCGCGCGGAATGATCAGCAGCGTGGTCAGATATTCCTGCCACGGTCCAAAGGGGGCCGGGGTACGCAGGCGCACGGTGCGGTCATCCACCAGTTCCGCGCCCGACAGCCAGCGGGTACGGCCGAGATTGGTGAGCTGGCTGGCAGGGTTCAGCGCGAACTCGACCGTCGCCACCACGTCGCGCGCATCCACCGTGTCGCCATTATGGGCGACGATGCCCTCGCGGATGCGAAGCTCGATCGTGGTGTCGTCGACGACGCGAACTGATTCCGCGAGGTGCATCTCGTACTCGCCGGTCTGCAGGTTGCGGTAGAGCGGCGCGTCCCAGACGTGGAAACCGAAGATCACCCCCTCGCGCGTCGAGTTGAAGTAGGGGGAGAGGTTCGCGGGCTCAGTGTCGGAGAACCAGCGGATGGTGTTCTGCGCGGGTTGCGCCATCACTGGGGGCATGCCGGTGGTCAGCGCCGCAGCCATGGCCACAGCCGCCAGGAGCAGTCTTCTCATGCTTGGCGCCTCCTTGATTGTCGTGACGACGGAAGGGCGGCCCACAGCATCATTCTTCATTCGGCCCATTCCGCCCTGTCCCAGCTGGTGCGGCACCATGGCCACCCGGTTCGCCATTGCGTCGAGTTTGCCGAAGGCGACCTTCAGCCGCAAACACTTCCTGCGGAAATCTTTTCCCCTGCACGAGATGTCCGGCTGGCGCGCCTATCCGCGCCCGCCTTCACCAATGTCCCACCAGATCCCTGCCATCAGCCGCAGCCCCTCGCGCAGAAGCGGTGCAAGCGCGTGCTCGTCTGGCCCGTGCTGGTTGCAGCCGGCATAGGAGTTGGGAATCCAGAGCACGGGCATGCCGAGTTCCTCGATGAACATGTCCGAAGGGTTGGAGCCCGAGGAGTTGGGCACGATGTTAGGCGCACGACCCGCGGTGCGCGTCATGCTGTCGGCCACGATGCCGACCCAAGGATTGTGCGGGTCGGTGCGGGCGGCGCCGAAGACGTCGCGCTCCGTGACGGGAATGATCTGCACCGCCTCGAAGCCGCGCGAATCCAGATGGGCGCGCAGCGCCGGCACGAAATCCTTCGCGGGCACATCGGCAGTGTGGCGGATCTGCAGCCGCGCGCGCGCCTCGCCCTGCACGGCGTTGGTGGGCGCGTCGGGGTGGCCCGTGATCTGCGCCAGCACGATGACGCTGGTCCAGCCGAAGATCTTCTCGGCCTTGGTTAGGCCGGGCTCGCCCCAGCTCGGGTCCTCCTCGGGCAAGCCGGGAATATCCTCGAAGACCAGCCCTGCGATAGCTTGGCGCACGCTCGAGGGGACCGCCCTGGGTGTCCAGCCCTCCACCAGAATCTTGCCATCCTGCGTCACGATGCTGGACAGCGCATGGGCCAGGACGAAGCCGGGGTCACGCAGCACGCCGCCCCAGTGGCCTGAATGGTGTGCCTGATCGCGCAGATGCACCACGAGGTCAAAGGCGATGCCGCCGCGCGAGCCGAGCTTGATCTCGGGCATGAAGGTGGTCTGGCGCGGCCCGTCGAGGCCGATGAACACGTCCCCGGCAAGCGCGTCGCGCTGCTGGATGAGGAGGTCGCGCAGCCCGGGCGAGCCCTGTTCCTCGCCGGTCTCGATCAGAAGCTTGGCGTTGAACCCGAGCCGCCCACGCTCGGCCAGGACGGCGCGGAGCGCCTCAATGGCGATGAGGTGCTGACCCTTGTTGTCCACCGTGCCCCGGCCATACCACTTGTCGCCCTGGACGGTGACGGCGAAGGGATCGAGCCCACCGGCCCACTTCCCGGCCAGGCCGCGCACCACGTCGCCATGGCCATAGATCATCACGGTGGGAAACGCGGGGTCCTCGGTGCGCGTGCCGACATAGACCGGGCCGAAGCGGGGGATGGGGTTCTCGACGACTACGCCCTCGAAGCCCATTCCCTGCACCAGCTCGGGAATGGTTTCGCTGCAATAGCGGCGCAGCGCGGGCTGGGAGTCTGGCATCTGGCTCTCGGTGGGAACGGCCACCAGCCGGCGCAGGGCTTCGAGGTAGCGGCCGCTATCGAAGCAGTCTTCGGCGCGCGCGATCGCGCCCTCCCGGGATGGCTGCATCTGACCTGATGTCTCCCTGCCCTTGTGCTGGCCGATGCTTGCACCGGGGGCCGGTTTCGACAACACGCTGTCCGTTTCGAAGTGTGCGGCGGATTGAGCCAGCATGGAGCGGCCCAACGCAAGGCACCCGTGCGGAGGAGGACGAAGGGGGAGCTGGCGGCGAACCAATGTTCCTTGGGAATGGATTCGCCCCGCCTCTCCATTCAGTGTGTTTGGCGCAGCAAGCTCAGCTAAAGGCTTGGAAGGTCTTAGTCATGTGGACCTCTCCCGGCACGTGCCCTCAGCTCCTCGGAAATGATCCGGTAGAGCCAGACGCCGAGCACGAAGGCGGCGATGTAGAAGGCGGAAGAGATAAGCTCTTGCTCGGACATGGATCACCAGAAAATTGCAGTGGGCCGCAAGATGCCTATCGGCCCCCTGGATGAAATCCGGATTCCTCCGTAGCGCGGACTTTGCCCGATGGAAATTCATGGTCTTGCCGGGGTCAGCGGCCGCTCGCCTGCCAACTGCGGATCCAATGCCGGAGTGCCGGTGCATGGGTTAGGGTCGTTCAAGCAAGCTTGAGGGTGCAGCGCCTCGCCGAAAGGGAGCCGGCTGCCGAGCGATGCACGCCGCAGGCAGCGAAAGGCTCACCCAATCTCGCCGCCCGGGGGAAACCATGCTTCCATGGCCCAGGCTACGGGCAAAGATCACTGAGGGGCGAATGGGCCTCCGGTCTTCATGGGAGGCTCACAAGGAATGCACTCCGATTTGATCCGCCTTACAGCGACAGAGGCCGTCGCGCTGCTGCGACGCGGGGAAATCTCACCTCTCGACCTGATCGAGGCGGCAGCTGCCCGTATCGCGGAAGTGGAGCCGGCGGTGAACGCACTCCCCACGCTCTGCCTCGACCGCGCACGCGACCATGCGAAGCGCCTGATGGCCGGGGAGAGGAAGGAGCCCGAAGACGCGCCGGGTTGGCTCGGCGGCCTGCCCGTGACTATCAAGGATCTGACGGACGTCGCGGGGGTGCGCACCACATACGGGTCGCCCATCTTCAAGGATCACGTGCCGACAGACTCGCACCCGGTCGTGAAGCGGATCGAAGCGCGCGGCGGTATCGTGATCGCCAAGTCGAACACGCCGGAATTCGGCGCTGGCGGCTCGACCTTCAATGAGGTCTTCGGCCGCACGCGCAACCCCTGGAACACTTCGCTCACCTGCGCCGGCAGCACGGGCGGCGGCGCCGTCTCGGTCGCTACGGGAGAGGCCTGGCTCGCTCAGGGGACGGACCATGCCGGCAGCCTGCGTCGGCCCGGAACCTATTGCTCCGTCGTCGGGCTGCGGCCCTCGCCGGGGCGCGTGACGCGTGGGACCCCAAATAACCTCTTCTCGCCGCTTTCCGTACAGGGGCCGATGGCGCGGACCGTCGCCGATGTCGCGTTGTTTCTCGACACCATGGCAGGCTGGTGTCCGCTCGATCCGCTCACCTATGATGCGCCTGCGGTCCCCTACGCCCAGGTCGTCGCCGAGGCCGGGCGACATCGCCCGCGCCGCGTCGCCTTCACAGCCGACTTCAACGGCCAACTCCCGGTGGATCGCGAGACGCGCGAGATTTGCGCACGCGAGGTCCGGCGCTTCGAGGCACTTGGCTGCACGGTGGAAGAATTCGCGCCCGATCTAGGGGATCTGGCCGAGGCCTTTCTTGTCCTGCGCAGCCAAGCTTTCGTCGTGGATCGCGAAGAGCAGATTCTCACCAAGCGTGACATGCTCAAGCCGGACATCATCTGGAATACGGAGCGCGGCCTTTCGGCAACGCCGAGTCGCCTCGCCTGGGCCGACCGCGAGCGTGCCGCCTTCTACCGGCGCATGGCTGCGCTCTTCGCGAAATACGATGTGTTTGTCACCGCTGGCGCCCCAACGCCCGCGTTCGATGTGATGCTGCGCAACCCGGTCAGCATCGCGGGCGTGAAGCTGGAACATTACGTGGCTGGGTCCATGCTCAACGCGGCGATTACCCTGGCTGGTTGCCCTGCGGTCGCCGTGCCCTGTGGGTTCGATCGCTACGGACGTCCCATTGGGCTGCAGATCGCGGCTCCCCCACGTCGCGAGGATGTGGCGCTGCAGGCCGCAGCCTTGTTTGAGGAGGCGGCTGGTCTCCACCGATTGGTGCCGGTGGACCCGAAGCCGGGCACGGTCCCGCCGTTGGAGACCTGAAGGCTGCTCCGGCTAGCTGGGTGCCCGAATGGGTGGCGCCGTGAACTGGACATCATCCCCCGCGCTCGTCCCTGACTGCTACCAACCGAGGCGATGGCGGCTGAACAGGCGGCGGGTGAGAGCGCGGAAGCCAAGATCCGCAGCGATACCCAGAACAGCGATCCCAAGAATGCCCACGAACATCCGCTCGGTCGAGAGCTGGATCCGGCTGTTCAGGATGAGGTGACCCAGCCCTTCGTTCGACGCGAGCATCTCCGCGACGATCAGGGTCTGAAAGGAATTCCCCATGCCGATGCGCATGCCGGCGAGGATCCAGGGCACGGTCGCAGGCAGCCGCACATGCCAGAAGGCGCGCCAGGGGCCGGCTCCGAACACCCGAGCGGCGCGCATGCGGTCGCGTTGCGGCTCCGCAAAGCCGGCCAGCGTGTTCAACAACACCATGAAGGTCGTGGTGTAGGTGATGAGCACCCACTTCCCCATCTCCCCGATGCCGAACCAGATGAGGACCGGCGTGAGCCATGCAATGGGGGGGATGAAGCGGAAGAACTGCACGATGGGCTCGAAGGCTCGGCGAACCGGTTCGACGGCCCCGAACAGCAGGCCCAGCCCGGCCCCGAGCAGGCTTCCGGCCAGGAAGCCGACGATGATCCGGGAGGCACTCATCGCGACGTCTACGCCCAGCAGCCCCGACGCCGCGCGCGACCATGCTTCGCCGAGGATCACGCTGGGTGCCGGCAGAACGGCGGGAATGAAGACGGTCCGTCCCGCGACCTCCCAGATCGCCAGGAAGCCGATCACGGCCAGTGCGCTGCGGAGCAGCGATTGCCGGACCGCGGCGTTCAAGGCGAGAGCGGCCTGAAGCGGCGGAACAGGAGGCCGGTGAGCAGGACCATCAGCATGTCCGCCATGAGCCCCAGAAGGCCGAGCGCGATCATGCCGACGAAGATCGCGTCCACCTCCATCCACTGGCGCGAGTTGAAGATCAGAAACCCGAGACCCTCGCGGGCCGCGACCATCTCGGCCGCGATGATGGTCATGAAAGAGTTCATCATCGCGAGCCGTGCGCCGGAGAGGATGTGCGGAAGCGTCGCGGGAAAGGTGACATAGAGGAACAGCCGCCAGCCACGCGCACCGAAGACACGGGCCGCGCGCAGCTTGTTGGGATGGATGGTCATCACGCCGATCATGGCGCTGACAAGCACGACGAAGGTCGTGGTGTAGACGATCAGGACGATCTTCGAGGTCTCGCCCAGTCCGAACCAGATCATCACCGCCGAGATCCAGGCGATCGGTCCGATGAAGCGCAGCGTGTGGACGAAGGGGCCGAGGATATCGGCGACAGGGCGCGACAATCCCATCATCAGGCCCAGGACCGTTCCGAGGACACAGCCGACGGCAAATCCGACCCCGATGCGCCAGAGGCTGATGGCGATGTCGCTTTGCAGCTGTCCCTCGCCAACAAGCTGCACTGCCTTATCCCAGGTCGCGAGGGGCGTGGGAAACAGCACGGGCACGTCGAATGCTCTCGCCGCAGCGTCCCAAAGGAAGATCAGGCCGATGAAGGGGAGAACGCGCAGGGCAAGCCAGGAAAGATAATGGCCTGCACTGCTCACGCTGCCGCCTCCCGGGAGACGACCTTCCTCACCTCCTCACCCAGCACACGCTGGATGCGGTCATAGGCTGCGGCGAACTCAACGCTGCCGCGGTTGCGCGGGCGAGGGAGATCAAGCGCGAACTCGTCCTTGATGGCGCTGCCTGGGCCCGCGCGCATGACACCGATGCGGTCGGCCAGGATGATGGCCTCCGCGATGTCATGCGTGATGAACAAGACGGTCGCGCCGGAGCCGCTGCAGATCGCGACAAGCTCGTCCTGAAGGATCGTCCGCGTCTGGGCATCAAGCGCCCCGAAGGGCTCATCCATCAGCAGGACGGGCGCATCGCAGACCAGGGCACGCGCGATCTGGATGCGCTGCTTCATGCCGCCCGACAGCTGGTGCGGAAACTTCTGCCCATGGTTCGCCAGCCCGACCCGGGAGAGCCAGAGCTTGGCCCGCCTCCGCCTCTCGCCCGCGCTGATGCCGGTCATGCGCAGCGGAAACTCAACATTCTCCTGCGCCGTCAACCAGGGATAGAGGCTGTCATCGCCCTGAAAGATCACGACGCGGTCCATCCCGGGCGCGCCAATGGGCCGGCCGTCCATGATGAGAGTGCCCGCATTCGGCCTCTCGAATCCCGCGAGGAGGTTCAGCGCCGTCGTCTTGCCGCATCCCGACGGACCAAGAAGGACGTAGAACTCGCCCCGCGCGATCTCGAGGTCGAAACCCTTCAGGATGGCGGAAGCTGAAGGTCCCGCCGGACCGTAATGGAAGTCGACGCCGGCAAAGCGGATCAAGCTCATGCCGCTCAGAAATCCGTCAGCTGTGGTGCGTATCGCCGCGCAATCTCGGGGTAGTAGTAGTCATCGACCAGCCGGTCCGTATTGTCGGCGTTGAGCAGCCCTCGATCCTTCGCCCAGGCCGCGACCTGCTTGATCCGCACGGGATGCTCGCGCTTCGTGTCGAGAAGGTAGGTGTTTCCCGCCATCTGCACGCGCATGTCGTTGACCGGTGTCCGGAAGGTGCGTGCGGCAAGCTGGACTGCCTCGTCCCGGTTCGCATTCACCCAAGTCATGGCGTCCGCCACCGCGCGATATGCGGCCCCGGCGCTGTCCGGGTCCTCGCGCGCCCAGTCTTCCCGGAACACCATGGTGTACCAGAGCTGATACAGGCCGTCGTCGGACGAATAGGCGTAGACGCGCGCGCCACGCACGATGGTCGGCAGGCGTGTCAGCCACGGCTCCCACCCGAAGAAGGCATCGATGTCGCCGCGCTGAAGTGCCGGCACCCATTCCGGCGCCTGGACGGCCAGGATACGGACGTCGTTCGGCCCATTGCCTTCAGTAAGACCATGGCGTCGGCAGAACAGATGGAAGAGGTAGTCCGCCGCCGTGCCACGGATCATGCCGACGCGCTTGCCTCGGAAATCCTGCGGTCCCTGGATGGCTGCGCTGACCCCGATGCCAATATCCTTATCCGACACCAAGGGCCGGCCGACGCCAAGGATGCGCGCCCCGGACGCGCGCGGCCGCAGGGCCGAGAGTTCGCTCCCGAAGGCCACGTGTGCGTTGCCGGTGACCACGGCTTCCATGCCGCCGATTGAGGACTCGAAGATGCGATACTCGGCATTCAGCCCGTGCCGCGCCGCGATGCCACGATCGACCAGCGCGACATAGGGCGCGAAGGGCGCAGAAAGCCCGATGCCGAAAACGACCTTGTCGGTGCGGCCGGCCCGCCCTTGCGCGAGTGCGGGCAGTGCCAGAGCCGTGCTTCCCGCGACCAGGAGGGTGCGGCGCCCGAGATTCGTGTCGTGCTTCATCGTCCTGGTCTCCAAGCTGCTCGGGCTGCGCTACCGCATGTAGGCGCCGCCGTTGACGTGATAGGTCTGTCCGGTGATCCACTCGGCGCGGTCCGATGCGAGGAAGACCACCAACTCCGCAATGTCGGCAGGGCGCCCCATGCGTCCGAGGGGAATGGCTTTCGCCATTTCGGCCAGCTCTTCCTCGGTGTTCCCGTAGCGCGGTTGGGCCGTGTCGGTCAGGCCCGGCGCGATGGCGTTCACGCGGATGCCATGCGGTGCGAGGGCGAGCGCCATGGAGCGCGTCGCACCGACCAGCCCGGCCTTTGTCGCGGCATAGTGCACGCCCAGCGGCATGCCGCGCAGTGCGGCGGAGCTGAGGTTGATGATCGCCCCACAGGTCCGGGCCTCGACCATGGCCTGCGCAGCGGCCTGTGCGCAGAAGACGCTGCCCTTTAGATTGACGGTGGTCACGCGATCCCACTCGGCTTCCGTCATCTCCAGGAAGGGCACGCGGGGAAAGATGCCGGCATTGTTGACGAGCAGGTCGATCCTGCCGAGCCCGCTGACGGTATCAGCCACCAAGCAGCGGCATTCATCCACCGACGAAACATCACCACGCAGCAGCACGCTGCGCCGTCCGAGAGCTGCAATCTCCCCAGCAAGTGCGCGTGCGGCTTCCTCGTCATCAAGCCAGTTGATTGCGATGTCGCAGCCATCGGCAGCGAGCGCGAGTGCGGCAGCGCGGCCGATGCCCTGCTGCGCACCCGTGACCATCGCAATCCGAACGGGTCCCGACATGCGTCCAATCTCCCGAACGAAGAAACTGTGCAGGCAATGGGCGACGCGGGCAATGGGTGTTGTCGTGACGTGTCGGAGCGATAAACCCAGAACGCCTTGCCGTGCCGAGTTGCGGTGCTAGTCTCCCCGGCAAGACGAGCCCACCCCGATGAGGACGGGCCGAGAGGGGGATCGCCGCATGAGGATGTCGCGTCGTGGGTTGCTGACCGCCACCACCAGTCTTGGTGCCGGTCTTGCCAACGGCATGCTCTTTGCGCCGCAGATTACGCGAGCGCAGCAGGCCGCTCCAGGGGGCGCCAGTGCCTGGCCGGCCGAGCGGCCGATTCAGATCATCGTTCCCTTCCCACCCGGCGGCGGGACCGACATCAACATCCGCGCCATGACGAGCCATTTCGAACGGCGCCTGCCCGGGGCGCGCTTCATCGTCATCAACCGCCCCGGCGCCGGGGCCGAGGTTGGCTACACAGCAACGGCCCAGGCCGCGCCAGACGGCTACACCATGGGCACCGTCATCACCCCCAGCCTCCAAACCATCATGATCGAGCGCCAGCCGCGCTACCGACTGGAGGACTTCGCCTTTCTCGGCTCGATCGTGGAGGATCCGAGCGGTTTCCACGTCGCTCCCGACAGCCGGTTCCGCACCGTGGCCGACCTTGTGTCCTTCGCACGGTCCAATCCCGGGGTGGTCGCGGTCGGCACCGCCGGGATCGGCTCGGATGACCACCTGCTCATGATCGGTCTTGAGCGCGCGGCCGACATCCGCCTCAATCACATACCTTATGCGGGTCAGGCGCCGACGGTGACCGCGTTGATAGCGGGGCACATCCAGGTCGCCTCCATGAACATGGGTGAAAGCGTCTCCCTGATCCGGGAGGGAAGGGTGCGCCCCCTGGCCACGGCTGGAACGGAGCGTTTCGCCATGACGAGGGAGGTGCCCACCTTCCGGGAGGCTGGCTACCCGCTCGACACCGGCGTCGTGCGCAGCCTCGTCGTCCCCGCCGCGACGCCACCCTCCATAAGGGAGCGCCTCTCCAGCATGATCGCGGCGACCATGCGCGACCCGGCCTGGACCGCCGAGGCCGAGCGACTCTTCATCCCACTGCGCTACCGCAGCGCGGAGGAGACGCGCGCCCTCGTCTTCCGCGAGGCGGAAGCTCTGCGCGCCGTCTGGCAGCAGCGCCCCTGGCGGGACGGGTAGGGACCATCTCCATGTCGCGCCTGATCGATCTCTCCACCCCCGTCCGGACCGGTCATTTTCGCTGGCCGGTCGAGCGCCGTCTGGCCAAGAGCCACGACGCCGGCGCCGGTCAGGCGACCTGGGCAGGCTGGAACGTCCATGCCTTCACCCACATGGACAGCCCTCGCCACGTCGATCCCGAGGGCTTCACCACGGACGCCATCGCGCTGGACATGACGGTCGGTCCCGGTGCGGTGCTGGATGTCTCGGACGTTCCGGCGAACACCCCGATCGAACTGGAGCGCCTGGCCGCCGCTGGCGCGCATCTCCAGCCCGGCGACTTCGCCCTGATCCGCACCCGCTGGGACGAGCGGGCGAGCATCGACACGCCGGATTTCTGGCTGCAAGCCCCATGGATGACGGCGGAGGGCTCGATCTGGTTGCGCGAGCGCGGGATCAAGGCGGTCGGCTTCGACTTCCCGCAGGACCACTGCATCCGCTTCTTCCTGACCGGCGAGGCTCGCCCGCCCCTGCCGGAACACGTCACGCATTTCCACCTGCTCGCGCGCGGGGTGATCATGTTCGAGTATCTCTGCAACACGGGCGCGCTCCGCCAGGCGCGCAATCAGATGATCGGCCTGCCGATCCGCCTCCCTGACTCCGATGGTGCTCCAGCCCGCGTTATCGCCGTCGAGACGGACGACACGCCGTGAGGCTCGCAGGACGCACAGCCCTCGTGACAGGGGGCGGCTCGGGCATCGGCGCTGGCATCGCGGAGCGGCTCGCCAGCGAGGGCGCGTCCGTGCTGGTCGCGGACATCAACTTCGAAGGCGCGACATCGGTCGCGGACGGAATTCGGCGCGCCGGAGGAAAGGCACAGCCGTTCCGCATGGATGTGGCCTCGGAGACGGACGCGGCTGCGGCGGTCGCGGAGGCCGAAGCACAATTCGGGCGTTTGCGCATAGCCGTCTGCAATGCGGGCATCACCGACCGTGTCCCGGTACTGGAAATGCCAGTGGCGGCCTTCGAGAAGGTGATCCGGACGAATTTGCTCGGCTGCTTCGTGACGGCACAGGCCGCGGCGCGCGCGATGGCGCGAGACGTCGAGGGCGGGCCCGGCGGCCGGATCGTCATGGTCTCCTCGGTGTCTGGCCAGTTCGGCGGCACCGGGCGAGCTGCCTATGGGGCGAGCAAGGGAGGCATCGAGACCCTCACCAAGGTGCTCGCGGTCGAACTCGCCCCCTACGGCATCGTGGTGAACGGCGTCGCGCCGGGCCCGACGCAGATCGCCCGCACGGCGCACGGTCCGCGGCAGCGTGCGGCCTTCCTCGACCGCATGGCGGTGAAGCGCTACGGCACGCCGGCGGATATCGCCGGCGCGGTCGCCTTCCTCAGCGGGGATGATTGCGCCTTCGTCGCCGGACACATGCTCAACGTGGATGGCGGCTTCGCCGCGGCGGGCGTGCTGTACGACCCCGCCGAAGGTGCCTGAAGCGCCCCCTCTTCGACCGCTCAGCTGACGCCCAATCCGACAGTCAAGCGGTGAAGGCGCTCTACTCCAAGGTCCGGGGCTACTCAGCCGCCGGGGCGCAGGCCGAGGGCTTCCACCGTTGCGATCTCCTGCGCGTTGACCTGGCGCACATCATCCGCATAGGCCTCGCTGTCCAGGTAACGCACGGGCATGTCAAAGCGGGCCAGCACGGCCAAGTGCTGCGGGTCATGCACTGCCAGCTTGAAGGCGTCGTGCAGGATCTTGACGATGGCCGGGGGCGTGCCGCGCGGCGCGGCAAGCCCGTAGGCGCTCTCCGAGACGATGTCGTGTCCAAGTTCGCGGAAGGTCGGCACATCCGGGAAGCGCGCCGCACGCGACGCCATCCACAGCGCCAGGGGCCGCACCCGCCCTTCCAGCGCCATGTCGGCCCAGGCGGAAGTTTCGGCCGAGAAATCGATCTGCCCGCCAAGCAGGGCCTGCAGATTGGGCGCGGCGCCTCGAAAGGGAACGGCGGTCCACTGGATGTCGAGAAGCTGGGCGAGGCGCGTCATCGTCACGTCGGTCGTGTTGGCGCCGGGCGTGCCGTAGAAGAGCGTGCCCGGATTTGCGCGGGCATGTGAGATAAGCTCAGGCATGCTGCGCCAGGGCGCATCAGGCCGCACCACCACGCCGCCCATGTAGCCCACCATGCGTAGGATCCAGGTGAAGTCGGTCATCGGGTCGAAGGGTGGCGTCATGTTCTGGGCGCGCATCATCGCGGGCATGCGGAAGACGCCGTTGGGCATCTGGCTGAGCGTGTACCCGTCCGGCCGCGCCTCACGGGCCAGGATCTGCGCGCCCAGCGTGCCCGAAGCGCCAGGCTTGTTTTCGACAACAATGGATTGGCCCAGATGGCGCGAGGCGACCTCGCAGACCGCGCGCATCTGCAAGTCGGTCGCGCCACCCGGTGTCCAGGGAACAAAGACGCGCAAGGCCCGGCTGGGGAAGCGGGACTGCGCCAGCGCCAGCGACGGGGCGGCGAGGGCGGCCAGCAGGGTTACGCGGCGTGGCAATGTCATCGCGAGCATCCTCTGATCTCGCCAAACCCTGCCGAGTTTGCCGTTCGCCCTGCAACAAACCGCTGTGCAGATGCGAAACCAGGTCAGCCGCTTTCCTTTGCGCGGATCAACGCGATGGCATCAGAACACGCGCAATGGAGGTGCTGACTGGCGAAAGTCAAAGCACATTCACAGGAAGGCACGTTGCGACCAGACAGGAAGAGGACACGCTGGGGATGGCGCATCACGGCAACGGATACGTCTCAGTACCCCTTGCCACGCTCGACCAGCCCCACCAGTGGCTCGCCGCGCGCGTGGCGCTCCAGATTGGCGAAAACCGCCTCCACCGCCGTCTCGGGCTGAGTCATGCTGGCGATGTGCGGCGTCAGCCAGATGCGCGGATGCGTCCAGAAGGGGTGGCCGGGCGGCGGTGGCTCCGGCTCCGCCACATCCAGCACTGCGGCGGCGAGCTGGCCGGAATCCAGCTCTGCCAGAAGGTCCGCCTCAACCAAGTGCCCGCCACGGGCCACGTTCACGATCCTCGCGCCGCGCGGCAGCATTCCGAACAGCCGTGCGTTCAGAATGCCGCGCGTCTCTTCGGTCAACGGAAGCAGGCAGATGAGGATCTCCACCTGCGGCAGCATGTCCTCCAGGCGCTCATGCACCGTGACGCCTGCGATGGCGCGTGGTGAACGGTTCCACCCATGCAGGCGGAAGCCGAAGGGGCGTAGCGCCCCCAGCACGGCCTGCCCCAGAACCCCCAGCCCCATCACCCCGACGCTGCGCTGCATGGCGAGGCGCACCGGCTCCGTCGTCCATTCGCCCCGCGCCTGGCGCTCGCGGTACAGAGGCAGGTCGCGGTGCAGGGCCAGCACAGCGGCGGCGCAGTACTCCGCCATGCCGGCGGTCAGCCCCTCCTCGATCATGCGCACGACGGGCAACTCCGGCGGCAGGCTGTCCAGCGGAAGCTGGTCCACCCCGGCACCGACGGAGAAAAGGATCTCAAGATTCGGGAAGGTGCCGGGAATATCCTCGGGCGGCATCCAGGCGCATAGGTAGCGCACCTGCGCCGGGTCGCCCGTCTCGGGCCAGAGGTGGAAGGGCAGGTCCGGGCGTCGCTCGGCGAAGTGGCGCTTCCACACCTCGCCGCGCGCCGGGTCAGCCTTATAGACGAAGGCCATCAGAGCGAGCGCGACGCCCGGATCGGCTCGCCGGACAGGAAGCGCGAATGGCGGAAGGCGCGTGGATCCACGATCGGCGCCTCCCCGGTGGCGAGGTTCGCCGCGAGCGTGCCGGCGGCGGGCCCGATGCCGAAGCCATGGCCGCTGAACCCCGTGGCCAGCGTCAGTCCGGGCAAACCCTCGCAGGGGGAGATCACCGGGACCGCATCCGGCGTGCTGTCAATGGCGCCGCCCCAGGCCTCCGCGACCTCGATGCGCTGGCCGGGATAAGCGGCGCGCAGCGAGGAGAGCGCACGATTCACCAGCGCGGGGTCGGGCGCAGGGTCGCGCACGCGCTCGGCCTCGAAGGGGCTGGGCGCGTCCATGGCCCAGTCGGCGCGCTGACGCAGCCCGTCCAGGAAGCGTCGGCCCAGGCGGAAGCGCAAATTCTTGCGGCGCTTCTGGAACATCGGCCAAAAGGCGCGCGCGTTCAGCAGATTTTCGGGGGTCAGTTCCAGCGTGCCAACGCCGCTCAGCGCCACCGTGTAGCCGCCATCCAAGCGCCGGCGCAGGCAATAGGCGGAGGTCGACAGGTTGCCCTCGGTGAGATCGAGGCCCGGCTGGGTGCGGAAGGCCGTAGCGTTCACCACCGCCGCCGGCAGCGTGACCCCATGGCGCTTGAGGAAGAGCGACGACCAGGCGCCGCCGGACAGGATCACCGCATCGGTTCGGATGCGCCCCTTCTCCGTCACCACCGCGCTGACGCGCCCGCCCGTCGTCTCCAGCCCGCGCGCGGCGCAGTTCTGGTGGATGGAAACATTTCCCAGCTTGCGCGCGCCGGCGGCGATGGCGGGCGCGGCCATGGAGGGCTCGGCGCGGCCGTCGGTCGGCGTGTGCAGCCCGCCGATGAAGTCTTCCGTGTTGCCGGGCAGCAATTCCTTCACCTCGGTGGCGGAAAGGACGCGCGTGTGCTGCTGCATTCCCTGCGCCTCGGCAGCCCAGCCTTCCCATTCCGCCATCTGCGCCGGGTCGCGCGTGGCGCGGATGATGCCGGTGCGGCGAAAGCCCGACTCACCGCCGATCACCTCGTTCATGTCGCCCCATAGGCGCAGGCTGGCCTGGGCGAGCGGGATCTCATCGGGGTCGCGCCCTTGGACGCGGCACCAGCCCCAGTTGCGCGAGGATTGCTCGGCGCCGACCTGCCCCTTCTCGATCAGCGCGACCGAGCGTCCCTGCCGCGCGAGGTGCAGCGCGGCGGAGACGCCGATGATGCCGCCCCCGATGATGACGACGTCTGCGGCCTCCGGTAGGCGTTCGTCGCTGGGGATGCGGTCAACCGGCGGGGACATGGGTGGCTCCTTCGTCGAGGGGCGATTGCAGGTGGATGTCGTCACGGATGCAGGCGGAAAGGTGCCCCGGCGCGACCTGCCGCAGGGGAGGCGGCGCGGCACGGCACGCGTCCAGGGCGAAGCGGCAGCGCCCGGCGAAGGCGCAGCCCGGCGGTGGGTCCAGCGGGCTCGGAATGTCGCCCTGCAGTATGATGCGCCGGCGCCGCGCATCCGGATCCGGGTCTGGCGCGGCGGAGAGCAGCGCTTCCGTGTAGGGGTGGCGCGGGGTGCGGAACAGGTCGCGCGTCTCGGCCACCTCCACCAGCCGGCCCAGATACATCACTGCGATGCGGTCGCTGATATGCCCCACCACGGACAGGTCGTGGGAGATGAACAGGATGGTCAGCCCCAGCCGCTCCTTCAGCTCCAGCAGCAGGTTCACCACCTGAGCCTGGATGGAGACGTCCAGCGCGCTCACCGGCTCGTCGGCCACCAGCAGCTCGGGCCGCAGGATCAGCGCGCGGGCAATGCCAACGCGCTGGCGCTGCCCACCGGACAGTTCATGCGGGTAGCGCGCGGCATGGTGGCGCTGCAGGCCCACCATCTCCAGCGCCTCCATCACCCGCTCGCGCCCGCCGCTCTCGCCCTGGATGGCCAGGGGCGAGGCGACGATGCGCTCCACCGTGTGGCGCGGGTTCAGCGAGGCAAACGGGTCCTGGAAGACCAGCTGCATCCTACGTCGCAGTGGGCGCATGGCGGCGCGGCCCAGGTGAGTGATGTCCTGCCCGTCGAAGCGAATGGTGCCGTTGGTGGGCTCCAGCAGGCGCAGGATGGCGCGGCCCACGGTGGTCTTTCCCGAGCCGCTCTCACCCACGAGGGACAGGATCTCGCCCCGCCGGATATCCAGCGTGACGCCGTCGATGGCCTTCACCTGCTGCTTGCGCCGGAACAGCCCGCCGCCGACCGGGAACCACTTTCGCAGTTCGCGCAGCTCCACCAGGGCGGTCATGCGGCGAGTTCCCGCCAGCGCAGGCAGCGCACCTCGCGCGCCTCGTCCGCCGCTTCAAGCACGGGGGCGGCGGCGTCGCAGCGGCCGGGCTGGTGGTGTGCGCAGCGCGGGTGAAAGACGCATCCCGGGGGCATGTGGCGCGGGTCCGGCACGTTACCGGGAATCGCTGGCAGCGGACCAGCGCGCCGCCCGGCCAACTCCATGCGCGGCACGGAGCGCAGAAGCCCGGCGGTGTAGGGCATCAGTGGCCGGCTGAAGAGCGGGCGCAGCGGTGCCTGCTCCACGGCGCGGCCGCCATACATCACCAGCACACGGTCAGCGATCTCCGCCACCACGCCCAGATTGTGGGTGATGAAGACCACCGCCATGCCGGTGCGCTCCTGCAACCGTTTCAGCAGGTCGAGGATCTGTGCCTGGATGGTCACGTCCAGCGCGGTGGTCGGCTCGTCGGCGATCAGCACGCCGGGGTCGCAGGAAAGCGCCATGGCAATCATGACCCGCTGGCGCATCCCGCCCGAAAGGTGGTGCGGGTAGTCGTCCATGCGCTGCCGTGCCGCCGGGATGCCCACCAGATCCAGCAGCCGCGCTGCTTCTTCGCGCGCCGCGCGGCGGTCCAGGTCACGATGCAACTGCACGGCCTCCGCCACCTGGGCGCCGACGGGCGTGGTGGGGTTCAGCGAGGTCATCGGCTCCTGGAACACCATGGAGATGGCACCGCCGCGCAGCTTGCGCATCTCGGGCTCCGGGATCGCTAGGAGGTCACGCCCCTCCAGAAGCGCCTGGCCGGTCACCGTCACGGCGGAGTCCTTCGGCAGCAGACGCATCAGCGCAAGCGAGGTGACGGACTTGCCCGACCCGCTTTCCCCCACCACCGCCAGCGTCTCACCACGATCAAGGGTGAAGGACAGGTCGCTGACCGCTGGCACATCGCCGCCCTCCGTCCGGAAGCGGACGGATAGGTTGCGAACGTCGAGAATGGGTGCGCCGCTCATCGTGCGCGCATCCGCGGGTCCAGCGCGTCGCGCAGCCCATCGCCCAGGAAGTTGAAGGAGGTGACGGCGAGGGTGATGGCCAGCCCCGGCAGGATGGCGAGCCAGGGGGCGGAGGTGAGGTAGATCTGCGCGTTGTTCAGCATGTTCCCCCAGGAGGGCACCGGCGGCTGGATGCCGTAGCCGAGGAAGGAAACGTAGCTTTCCAGCAGGATGGCGCGTGCCACGTTCAGCGTCGCTGCCACCACGATCGGTGCCACGGCGTTGGGCACCAGCTCGTGCACGATGATGCGCGCATCCGAGGCGCCGAGCACCTGCGCCGCCACGGCGAAGTCCCGCTCGCGCAGGGACTTCACCTGACCCTCCACGATGCGCGCCACGTCCATCCAGGAGGTGGCGGCGATCAGGATGATGATGGAGAGCAGCCCGGGCGAGACCAGCGCGGCCAGCGCCAGCAGCAGGAAGATCGTGGGAAAGCACAGCACCGCATCCACGAAGCGCATCAGCGCCGCGCCCAGCCAGCCGCCATGGAAACCGGCGACGGCGCCCACCAGGATGCCCAGCGCCATGCCGATGGCCATGGCGGTGAAGCCGACGATGAGGGACACGCGCCCACCCATCATCAGTCGTGCCAGCATGTCCCGCCCCAACTCGTCCGTGCCCAGGACGTGCGCGCCCGAGAGCGGCGGGGCGAAGCGGTTCATCACGTCGATGGTGGTGTCGTCGAAGGGCAGCAGGAAGGGGCCGAGGAAGCAGCCCAGCGTCAAAAGGACGATAGTGGCCGCGCCGAAGGCGGCCAGCCGGTGCCGACGGAAGCGGCGGAAGGCCGGGGCGGAAAGGGCGAGGCTCATCCGAGGCGGATCCGCGGGTCGGCCACCGCGTGCAGCAGGTCTGCCAGCAGCGAGCCCAGCAGCACCAGCGTGGCGCTGAACATCAGGATGCCCATCACCACCGGGTAGTCGCGGTAGGAGATGGAATCGAGGAAGAGCCGCCCCATGCCCGGCCAGGTGAACACCGTCTCCGTCACCAGAGCGCCGCCGAGCAAGGTGGGCAGTTGCAGCCCCAGCACGGTGATCATCGGCAGGGCGGCGTTGCGGAAGGCGTGGCGCAGCAGGATGCGCGCTTCCGGCACGCCCTTGGCGCGCGCGGTGCGGATGTAGTCCTGGTTCACCACGTCCAGCATGGAGGAACGCATGAAGCGGCTCCAGATCGCTGTCTCCACCAGCGCCAGCACCATGGCCGGCAGGATCAGGTGGCGCAGCAGGTCCAATGGCGAACCATCGCCGGGAGTGAAGCGGTTGCCCGAGGGCAGCCAGTCCAGCCAGACCGAGAACACGTAGATCGCCACCAGCCCGAACCAGAAGGTGGGGATGGACAGCGCGATCATCGCGCCGACCGTCGCCAGCGTGTCGAAAATCGAATGGCGGCGGATAGCCCCCAGCGTGCCGATCACGACGCCGATGATGATGGCCAGCAAAGTTGCCGTCAGCATCAATTGCAGCGTGGCACCCAGATGGGAGCCGATGACGTTCAGCACCGCCTCGCCATCGCGGTAGGAGCGGCCCCAGTCGCCTTGCAGCATCCGCCAGAACCACTCGGCATACTGCACCGGCAGCGGCCGGTTCAGCCCAAGCTGCTCGGCGATGCGGTCCAGATCCTCCTGGGTCATGTCGGAGCCGCTGGCGAATTGCGACATCGGCCCGCCCGGTGCGAGGTGCAGGATGGCGAAGCCCACCATCGAGACCAGCACCAGCAGCACGAGCGACTGCCCGAGGCGGCGGGCAAGGAAGCC
Source organism: Sabulicella rubraurantiaca (assembly GCF_017355885.1). Classification (GTDB taxonomy): domain Bacteria; phylum Pseudomonadota; class Alphaproteobacteria; order Acetobacterales; family Acetobacteraceae; genus Roseococcus; species Roseococcus rubraurantiacus. The sequence goes on along the minus strand of NZ_JAFEUU010000004.1, from coordinate 50,614 downwards.
GCTCACCTCACGCGGTCCAGAACCACTCGCGGATGTTCCAGCAATTGGAGGAGGTGTTCTGGTTGGGCCGATAGCCGTTCAGCCCTTCCTTCACCCCTTCCACGGCGGCTGATTGAAATAGTGGAAGGATGGCCAGCTCCTCTCGCACCAAGGCCTGGATGCGCTGATAGGTCGCCCTGCGCTGTGCTTGATTGAACTGCGTCGCGCCCTGCACCAGCAGGCCGTCCACCTCCGCATTGACGAACTGGTAGTTGTTCTGTCCACGCCCGCCCTTGGCGCCGATGGCGGAGGAGTGGAAGCGCGGCGTCACGTCCGGGTCGGCGCCCAGGGTGAAGTTCACGCCGACCATGACTGACTGGAAGCGCGACTGCTGCCAGAACTCGCCCCAGATCACGGCCGCCGGCATGTTCTGCACGCGCATGGTGGCGCCGATGCCGCGCCAGTCCTGCATCAGCAATTGCTGCGCCTGCTCGCGCACGGGGTTGCCGGTGGTGGTGCTGTTGGTGAACTCCAGCTTCACCCCGTTCTTCTCACGCACGCCACCTGCACCGCGGCGCCAGCCCGCCTGGTCCAGCAGGGCGTTCGCCGCCGCGGGGTCGTGCTTGTGTGCTGGCAAGTCCGCGTTGAAGGCCCAGGATTGGCGCGGCAGGAAGGATTCCGTGGGCGCAGGCAGGCCGTAATAGATGGCGTCGATCAGCGCGCGCTTGTTCACCGCCATGTAGAGCGCCTGTCGCACGGCCTTGTCGGCTAGCGGGCCAAATTCCAGGTTGGGCGCGATGTGCTCGATGGAGGCAGAGGGGTTCACGTGGATCACCCGCCCGCGCAGCGTCCGCGCCTCCCGCACGAAGGGTGGCGAGATGCCCTGGATGGAGGTGTGATCCACCTGCCCGGTGCGGAACTGCGTGTAGAGCACCGTGAGGTCGGGGATGTACTTGAACACCACCCGCTCCAGGAACGGCCCGTTCCCGTGATAGGCCGGGCTAGCCGTCAGGGTGATGTTGTCGCCCGGCTGGCGCGCGCCCCAGCGGAACGGGCCGGTGCCCACGGGCGCGCTGTTGAAGGTCGCCGTGTTCGGATCAACGCCCGAGAGCAAGTGCCGGGGCACCATGAAGGTCAACGACAGGATGGAGAGGTAGGGCGCATAGGCCGCTTCCATCCGCCAGGTGATCTCATCAGGAGCCGTCACGCGGATATCGCGCACCAGTTGATGGCCGATGCGCGAGCGCGCACGGAAGGATGGGTTGTTGATGAGTTCGAGGGTGAACTTCACGTCCTCGGCCGTGAAGGGCGTGCCGTCGTGCCAAGTGGCGCCCTGGCGCAGTTTCACAGTCCAGGTCAGACCGTCGGTGGAGATGCCGCCATTGTCCAGCGTCGGCACCTCCCTCGCCAAGTCGGGAACGAGATTGCCCTCGGGGTCAGTGTACCAGAGCGGCGAGAACAGGTTCCACCAGACGCCCTGGTCCACTTCGATGCCAGGCATCAGCGGGTTGAAGACCGTGGGCTCCTGTGAAAGGCCGACGATCACCTGCCCGCGCGGGCGCTCCGGCGGCCGGGGCTGGGCTTGCCCGGTGCAAGGAGCGAGCGCAGCGGCTGCCCCGAGCCCCAGCACGGCACGACGATCGATGCGGAAATCAACCATGCTCGCCCCCAATGCGAAGTCTTATTTGAGGCTGAGTGTTAAGCAAGCTCCGCATCATTGCAAGCAAGTTTAACTGGATTACGTTTTCTGGGCGGGGCATAGGCGTGAGAGGGTCGGAGGGACGCGGGATGGAGCATACGGTGGATGGAGAGGCTCTGGCCCGCCCCGACGAGGGGGAGGACGATCGCCGGCTGGGCGAGGCGATCCGCCTGCTGCGCCGCCGGGCTGGGCTGACCATCGGCGCCCTCGCGGAACGGGCGCAGCTCTCCACCGCCATGGTGAGCCTGCTGGAGCGCGGCCGCGCCACGCCATCGCTGCGAACCCTGCGCCTGCTCGGCCTCGCGCTCGACGTCCCCGTCTCCTACTTTTTCGAGGCGCGAGAGGAGGATGCGGTTGCTCGCTACGTGGTGCGGCGCGGGAACCGGCGGCTGCTGAGGCTGACCCGCAGCGGAGTACTGAAGGAGGCGCTGCTGCCCCCCGGCAAGGGCCTGCTCGAGATGTACGAGTTGGCGCTGAATCCTGGTGGCGCCTCCGGCACCGACTTCATGCAGCACGAGGGCGAGAAGGCCGGATACGTGCTGGCGGGCCGGTTGCGGCTGACGCTGGACGGCGTGGTGGAGCTGCTGGACCCAGGCGACACCTTCCGCTTTCCTTCTTCCGTCCCGCACATGTTCGACAATCCTGGCGAGGAGGTCGCCCGCGTCATCTGGATCACGACACGGAGTTGCGCTTCGCCGGGGTGAAGGCGGCGTGAGGGCCGTGGGCGCACGCGGCGGCTCGCTGGCATGGTGCATAGAGTTCGCAGCCAGGGTTTAGCGTGGGTGTCGCATTGCGCGTGCAGGCGGAGATCTGCCTAAGCCTAGTGTTGATGCCGCACTGCGCTCTGACAAATTGACCCTATCGCTGTGCTCGGGGCTGAGGTGGCAATGTCTAGTCGTTCAATCGCGAGGCGACACTTCCGTGGCAGTGGCTTTGCTGGCGCAGCAGGCATCCCATTCAATGCAGAGGCGAAGGTGACGATGCCATGCGCTTGAGATCACGATCGGTTCCACTTGGGCGGTTTGACTTTCCACTCGCCGAGCCGCTCTACCCCCCGTCCATCGGACCGCTGCCGTGACGAGCCGGCGAGCGCTCCTGCTTGGAGAGGCCGAGCCCTGGCTCGCCACGATCGCGAAGCGCATGGAGCAGGACGGTTTCCTCGCCGCGACCGGTCGCTTCGTATACAGCGAGGCCTTCAGATCGCAGTTGCCGCCATCCGCGCTCGTTCTCGCGCCTCCCTCGCGCCCCGGACGGGGGCAGGACGCCCTCGATGCGGCGGCGATGGTTGCGGCGTTGGATGAGAGTCTCATCACGGCAGGACTGGTTGTACGGGACCTTGTGGCGCGCCATGCCGTTGCCGATACGCGCATCGTGGTGCTGACGGACTGGGCCGCCCGCGGTCTCGCCGAGGCTGGCGCCGCCGGCGCGGTCGGGGCGGGGATGATTGGCCTTGCACGCTCGTGGTCACTCGAGCTTGCCCCGCTCGGCGCCACCGCCAATGTCATTCTCACCGGGCCGCTGCCGGAGGATCCGCGGATGCCGCGTCCTGATGCGCTGGTCGCCCATCCGGATGTGGCCGCCGTGGCGCACGCCGTTGCCTTCTTCTGCGACCCGCTTGCGCTACCAATCACGGGTCAGGTTCTGGCCGTCTGCGGCGGCCGGTCAGCCGGGAGCATGCCTCCATGAGCCAGCCCACCACGATCGTGACGGGCGTCGCGCGCGGCATCGGTCGTGCCATCTGCGAGCGCCTTGTGGCCGATGGGCACCGCGTCATCGGCCTCGACATGCTGGACGACCCGCCCCCTGGGATTTCCGTGTTCCGCCAGGCGGACCTCTCCAACGTGGAGGAGGCGAGGGCGGTCATCACCGAGCTGGTCGCGGCCCAGGCCGAAGTGAGCGGGCTGGTCAACAATGTCGGCTCATCGAAGCGGGAGATGGTGGCGGAGAGCGACGGCAGCAGCCAGGCCTGGCTGAACCGGCTGAACATCGGCAGCGCCGTGGCGGCACTGGAGGCCGTGCTGCCTGGCATGCGTGCGCGCCGCTCCGGCCGGGTGGTGAACCTCGTCAGCCGGGCCGTCTTCGGGCGCGAGACGCGGAGCGCCTATGCCGCGACCAAGGCGGCGTTGGCTTCCATGACCCGAAGCTGGGCGCGGGAGCTGGCGGCCGATGGCATCACGGTGAACGCCGTGGGGCCGGGCATGATCGACACGGAGCTGTTCCGCCGCAACAACCCGCCAAACTCGCCGGACGTGTTGCGCCTGACGCGCGGCGTGCCCGCCCAGCGTCTGGGCCGGCCCGAGGAGGTGGCGCACGCTGTCGCCTTCTTGCTCGACCCGCGCAGCGGCTACATCACGGGCCAGACGCTCTTCGTCTGCGGGGGGCTCTCGATGGGCTCGGATGTGCTCGGCCCGACGAACGGCGCCATCGGCCAGGGCGCTTCGCCTCAGCACGGAGGCCGCTTGAACGAGCCTCCATGATTGTCTGCGTGCCATCAGGGCTGGGCGATGCCGCCCGCGGGCGCAGCCTTAGACGAGCTTCCGCCGGCGGGACCGCTTCGGCGGGTCCATCGGATAGGCGAGGCCGCTTGCCGTCAGCTTCATGCGTATCATAAGCTTGGCCATCTCGATGGCGCTGGAATAGCCTTCGAGGACCGGCACGTCCCAGCCTGCTTCCGTCAACCGGTTCTGCAGGAAAGGCCGCATCCAATATGCGGCCGAGCAGCCAAGGATGATGCTTTCTGCCCCGTCCTCCTCGATAGCGGCCTCGGCGGCGGCGACCGCCGCGTCCAGCATTGCGGAGGCTTCGCCGCGCAGGGCCTTGGCGCGCTCTTCTGAAATGCTCGGGCGGCCCTTGTTGGCCGGGCGTGGAAGCGGGAAGTCAATGTTGCGGATGCCAGAGCAATGCTCGGTGAAGCGGTATTCGACCACCAGACGCGCCATCTGGACGTTGTGCGTCTCGGAGATATCCACGATGCCGAAGCGGTGGCCCAGCATCGTTGCAAGATGCATCTGGGCATGGGCGCAGCTTGTCACCGGGATGCCGAAGCGGCGCCCGATCTCCACGCTCTCCGTGAAGCCCGGATCGCCACCACCCAGGAGGACAATGGCGTCCCATCCGCCCTTCTCGCAGGCCTCGCGCACGACACGGATGCGGTTGGCGCCAACGATCAGGAACTCCTCCCGCGTTTCGACCGGGTGGTCGCCGTGACTCGCAGGTGCGCCGGGATGCGCATCCCAATCCACATCGGCGAGGTGATGGGCGACATTTTCATAGTCCATCACCAGCGTCTCGCGGTCGCCGCTGGGAGGGCGCAGCGTGTAGCCGGAACCAGGGGAAAGCTGAAAGGCGTTCACCAGCAGGAGGCGGGGCTTGGTCACGTGTGGCTTGCTCCTTGGACGATATGCGGGGCCTTGCAGGGGTGGTGGCGCGGAGTCATCCTCGGGAACGGTAACATGACTGCAAGCGGCGGCGAGTCCCCGCACCCCAGGAGGCTCCGCGAATGCCGCGTCACATCGCCTGCCTTTCATTCGACTTCGACACCTGGTCCGGTTTCGCGGCGCGCGGCATGACGACACCCACGCCAATCTCGCGCGGCGAGTTCGGCGTGATCGGCGCGGGACGGATCCTGGACCTGCTCCGCAGCCGGGGTCTCAAATCCTCCTGGTACGTCCCCGGCGTCGTCATCAAGACCTACCCCGCGGCGTGCGAGCGCCTGGTGCGCGAAGGGCATGAGATCGGCCATCACGGCTGGAGCCATGTCCCGCCGGCCCAGCTCGAGGCGAAGCGCGAGGCCGAGGAGTTCGAGCGCGCGGTCGCCGCTATCAAGGAGCTGACGGGGCAGGGGCCACAGGGCTACAGGTCGCCCGCCTGGGATATCAGCGACCGCACCCTCGACCTCTGCCTCAAGCATGGCTGCAGCTATGACAGCTCCATGATGGGGCACGATTGCGAGCCCTACTTCGCCCGGCGTGGCGACAAGGTGGAGCCTGACCAGCCCATGGTGTTTGGCGAGACCATTGATTTGGTCGAGATGCCGATCTCCTGGAGCCTCGATGACCACCCGCATTTCGAGTTCATCCGGACCAAGGAGCAGATTCTTCCAGGCCTCGCCAATGCGAACGCAGTGCTCGAGAACTGGATCGCGGATTTCGAGTACATGCGCCGGACGACCGAATGGGGGATGCTCGTCTACACCTTCCATCCCTACGTCATCGGGCGTGGCCACCGCATGCTGATCCTTGAGAAGCTGATCGATGAGCTCACGCGGCAGGGTGCCGAGTTCTTGACCCTCGACGAGGTGCAACAGGAGTTCCGCACGCGGGCGAAGGCAGCATCCTGAATCCGCTCCCCAAGGAAGACTGCACCATGAACCCTCCTGACATGCCGGTGACTGGGCGTCTCGCAGGCCGCGTCGCCCTGGTGACCGGTGCCGGCAGCTGTGCGCCAGGATGGGGCAACGGGCGCGCGACGGCTGTCCTCTTCTCCCGCGCCGGCGCCCATGTCGTGGTGACCGACCGGGACCTTCCCGCCGCGGAGGCCACCGCGACACTCATCCGCGAGGAGGGCGGCGCCTGCGATGTCGCAGCGCTTGACGTGCTGGATGAGGAGGAGACCAACCGCATTGTGGCAGAGACGGTGGCCCGGCATGGCCGCTTGGACATACTGCACTGCAACGTCGGCCGCGGCGCACCGGGCGGGCCGATCGAGATGTCGGTCGAGACCTTCCGGGCACAGCTCGACATCAACTGCACCAGCGTCTTCATCGGCAGCAAGGCAGTGCTGCCGGTCATGGTCCGCCAGGGGCGCGGCGTGATCAACACCGTCGGCTCGATCGGCGGGCTACGCCATCTTGGGCATGACCATGCCGGCTATTCGGCGGGGAAGGCCGCCTTGGTTCAGCTGACCCGGCAGATCGCGGTCCGGCATGCGCCGGATGGGATCAGGGCCAACACGATCATCCCCGGCATGATGGACACGCCGCTCATCGCGCACCGCATCGCGCGGCAGGGAAACCGCGGCGACGCCAATGCCATCCAGGAGGAGGCACGCCGGCGTGTGCCGATGGGACGCCGCGGTGATGCCTGGGATGTGGCGTACGCCGCATTGTTCCTGGCGTCCGACGAGGCCCGCTACATCACCGGCACGGAGCTGCTTGTGGATGGCGGCTTCATGTCGAAGACGGTCTGACCCGGTTACTGGTGCAGGTTCACCCGGCGTCCGATCTCGACCCATTGCTGGACAATGGCGCGCGTCTGCGCATCGTGTTCCTCGGGCGTGTTGTTGATCGGCTGGTAGCCCATCTGGTTCAGGCGCGCGCGTAGTTCCGGATCTTCCATTACCTTGTTCACCGCGTCGCGGATCGTCTGACGCAGGGGGAGGGGGGTGCCGGCGGGGGCATGCAGACCCCAGAGGCTGGCGACATCGACGCCCGGCAGCCCCGCGGCTTCGAAGGTGGGAATGGACGGGTCGACGCCCTCGGTGGTTTTCGCGATGGCGCGCACGGTGCCTGCCCGGATCAGTTCACCCGCCGCGGCAAAGCCGCCGAAGTTCATGGTCACCTCGCCCGACATGAGCGCCGTGAGCGCGGGACCGGAGGAGCGATAGGGGACATGGATTAGCTCGATCCCCGCGCGCAGCGCCAGCAGCACCCCGGCGAAATGCGTGGAGGCTCCGACTCCGCCTGAGGCGTAGCTGAGGCGCCCCGGATTGGCCTTTGCCAGCGCAATCAGTTCCCGGAGGTTGGTCGCCTGCACCTGCCGCCCGATGATGAGCACCACGGGTGCGTGGGCCATCATGGTGATGCCGCTGAAGTCGTTGATCGTGTCGTAGGGAAGGCGGGGATTGATGGATGGATTGAAGTAGAAGGAGTTGTCCGCGAGGTAGATCGTGTGGCCATCCGGGGCCGATCGCGCGACGTGCTCCGCACCGATGATCGCCGTCGCATCGGGCCGGTTCTCCACGACGATGGTCTGCCGCAACTCGGCCGAAAGGGACGGAGCGAGTGTCCGCGCCAGGATATCCGAGCCCCCGCCCGGCGCGCGCGGCACGATGAGGCGAATAGGCCGCTGTCCGAAGCCCCCTCCCTGCGCGGAAGCCCGGCCCGATGGAAGGGCGAGCGGAAGGGCAAGGGCGAGGCGGCGTGCGATCATGCGGGTGCTCCTTCGGTCACATGCGGATCACAAAGAAGGTCTGACTGAGTATACATGCGGCGCTGCAGGCGCTGGACGAGCATAAGTGCCTGCGCTCAAGCACCGCAACCGAATGCCACAGCTGCACCGCAGGGCTCGCAAGTGGTGCTCATCCTGCGTGGGTTAGGTCACGCTTGCTCCGAACGACGTCCCCAAGGCGATGACCCCCGCGGAGCATGAATGCCGCGTTGCCCGCCCTCAGTCTGCCTTGGCACCCGATGCCGCTACAATCTCCGCCTGCCGCGGGATCTCACGTTCCAAGTACCGAGACAGGTCCGCCGGCGGGCCGCCGGAGACCGAAACGCCCATCGCTTCGATACGGGCGCGCATGTCGGGCTCGGCAAGGATGGCATTCAGCTCCAGGTTCAGGCGCTCAATCAACGTCGCTGGGGTCCCGTTGGGTGCCAGGAGGGCAAAGCAGGTTTCGCTGACCAGCTCGGGATGCCCCAACTCGGCGGTGGTCGGTACTTCCGGCAGCACGCTGGAGCGGCGTTCCGAGAAGACCGCCAGCACCCGGATCGTCCCCGCCTGCACATGTGGCACCGTCATCGGGACGACCGGGAAAATCGCATCCAGGCGCCCCCCCAACAGATCACTGAGCGCAGCGGAAGGGGTTGTATAGGGCACGTGAGTGAGGCGGTTGCCGATCCGCAGATTCACCATCTCCCCGGCAATGTGCCAGGAGCTGCCAACGCCGGTGGTGCCGTAGGAGACCTGCGAACCACGGTCACGCGTGCCCTCCATGAAAAGAGAAAGGTCTCGTGCAGGTGATGTGGCGCTCACTGCCAGCACGTTAGGTGTGCAGCCCACCATCCCCACCGGCGCCAAGTCGCGCCGCGGGTCGTAACCCACGTCGCGGTAGAGGGCGAGGTTGGTTGCCAGCGGCCCGGTCCATGAGATCACCAGTGTATAGCCGTCGGGCCGCGAACGGGCCGCCTGCGCCATGCCGATATTGCCGCCGGCGCCCGGCCGGTTCTGCACGATGATACTCTGGCCGATGCGCTTGCCGATTTCCTCCGCCAGGAGCCGCGCCAAAGGGTCCGAAGAGCCGCCAGGGCCAGCAGGCAGGATCATGGTTATAGGCTGGCGCGCAGGCCAAGCATTGGTGGCTGGCTGGGCTAAGGCAGGCCCCGCACCGAGCGTGAGCGCAGCCAGCAGCGTTCGCCGAAGCATGGTTATGCGGCCTCCTTCGCGACAGAGATCGTCGTCACTTCCCACCGAGGCACGTCTCGCTGGACCAGGCAGGATTGCAGCCCAACGACTGGCCGGATACGGGACCCCGAGGCACTCGTGGCCCATTTTCCGGTGCCGGCCAGACCGTTCACCGCGAGCGGGTCCACTTCACGGCGCAGCTTCTCCGCTTCCTGGCGGCTCGTCGTCCTTAGAGCGACGCGGAGAATGACCTCGTAGGGCTCGTGTGTTGCGGGCGGCGTCGCCTCCCGGTGCACGGCGTTGAGGCCCAACAGGTCGAAGCGCAGCGCCTCGGCCTGGAGATCGACGCGGCGGAAACGCTCCTCGAGTAGGGCGCGTGTGGCCTCAGCGCGCGCCAGGGCGGCGGGGCCCGCGAAGATCACCATTTCCTCGGTCATGAAGCCTTCGCGCAGCCCGACCAGGACCTTCAATGTCGCCGGCCGTGGCTTGCCGGGGGTCGGGCCGATCAGGACCTCGACCTCGTCAGGGGCACGCTGCACGAAGCGGGCCTGCGTCAGATCGGCCACGCAATCCGGGCAGAGATAATTGGCGGGGTCGCCCACCTCGTAGAGAAGCTGCTCCTTGCAGGTAGCTGGCGTCAGCAGCCCGCCACTGCCCGGCAGCTTCGACAGCACGACGCGGTCTTCTGTCACCTCGGCAATCGGACTTCCGATATCAGCGAGGTCCGGAACCTCCTTCCGGCCGGGATCGGCAAAATAGCCGCCGCAGATCTGCGTCCCGCATTCCATCAGGTGGCCGATGATCATGCCTCGCGCCATGAGGTCAGGGTCGTCCGCCGTCCAACCGAACTCATGCATCAGAGGACCGAGATAAAGGCAGGCATCGGCGACGCGCGAGGTAAGCACCACATCGGCGCCGCCGGCCAGGGCTGCCGCAATCCCCTCGGCTCCCATATAGGCCTCTGCCGAGACGATCGCCTCCCGGCTCTCCGCGACTGGTCGTCCGGTTTCCTGGAAGGCGAGGTCCAGATCGGCGATCTGATCGGTGAGGAGGCCGCCGGTCACCGCCGCGACACGAAGATCCTCAATCCCCAGTTCCTGTGCGAGCGCGGCGACGCGCCGGGCGGCGGCGCGAGGATCAAGCCAGCCCTGGTTGCTGATGATGCGGATACCGCGATCCTTGCATCGACTCAGAATTGGCTTCAGCCGCGACACAAGATAGGGGTCATAGGGCGGCGCGGTCGCGTCCTCCATGAACGCAGCCTGGGCGGCGCTCATTGTCACCTCGGACATGCTTTCGAAGCACAAATAGTCCAGCCGCCCCCGCTCCACGAGCGCAGTAGCGTGCTCGAAGCGGTCGCGCGACCATGCGGTGGCTGCCCCGAGGCGGACCGATCGACCTGTCAGTGGCGGGGCGCGGACGGGCATGGGTGGCACGGCGCATCGGGGCGGAAGCCCGGCCGGAACCCGCACCGGCAGGGTGAGCATCAAAGAGGACAGCGCTTTCCCCGACTCCTCGAAGGCCAATGTGCGGGAACGTCCCCCTTCCAAGACGCCGTCGAGCACGAAGTTCAGGGCGCCGAGTGTCGGGACCTCGTGGCGAATGATGGCGCCATGGGCGATGGGCCCGAACAACTCCCGCACCGCCTCCACCGTCACCTGCGCGGCGAGGAGAGGATAATCCGCCTCCTCGAAAGCGATGACGGAAACCATCGCACTGTCGCCCTTCTCACCGGAGCGCGCATGGGCGATGTCGCGCAGCGGAACCGTTCGCATGGAATCCTCAATCACTGCTTGCTCCCGTTGCTCGAACGACCTCGGCCCATTTGGTGATGTCGGCCTGGAGGAAGCGCCGGAACTCAGCCGGATCGCTGCCGACGAAGGTGAAGCCCTGCTGTGTCAGCTGCGCCTGCAGCGCCTCGTCGCGCGCCGCCCCGGCGACCAAGCCTTGCAGCAGGGTGGTGATGCGGTCGGGCAGATGCGGCGGGCCGAACAGTCCCATCCAGGCCGTCGCGTCGAAATCCTCCAGACCCTGCTCGCGCGGCGTGGGCGTTTCGGGCAGGAGCGGGGTCCGCTGAGGAGCCAGCACGGACAATGCCTTGATGCGCCCGGCATTCACGGCCGAGACTAGCGCCGGCACCTGATAGATCAGCAGCGGAACGTGGCCGGCAATGGTGTCGCTGATCGCCTGCCCGACCTCGCGGTAGGGAACGTGGTTGAGGTGCGCGCCTGTGCGCAGCCGCAGCAACTCGCCCGCCATCTGCCCCGAGGAGCCCACGCCGCCGGTGGCGAAGTTCAAGCCACGTCCCTGGCGCGACAACTCCACGAGTTCCGGGATGCTGCCCGCCGGCAGGTCCCGTCCAGCCGCCAGCAGGTTCGGGAACTGCGCCACCAGCGAGATGGGTGTGAAATCCTCCAGTACGCGGTATGGGATGTCTCGCATCAGCGATGCGTTGATGGAGTGCGAGGCGATGGTGCCCATGACCAGCGTGTGCCCATCCGGCGCAGCGCGGGCGACGGCAAGACTGCCTAGCGTCCCTCCCGCACCGGCGCGATTCTCGACCAGCACCGTCTGGCCCAGTTCGGCCGACATGCGGCGTGCGATGATCCGGGCCAGGATATCGGTGCTGGACCCCGCGCCGAAGGGCACGATGATCGTAATGGGCCGCCCCGCCTGGGAAGGGCTCTGAGCCCGAGCCGGCGCCGTCGCGGCGAGGAGCGCGAGGCCCGGAAGGCCCCTTCGTGGGAACCGAGCGTGCATGGCTGTGTCTGACGTTGCCCTCATCCATCCGCCCTTTCGGAGGGCGGTTTTCGGCAGGCTAGGGATGGCACGAGGGTCGCGTCAAACGCTACATTCGAGCAGATTGATCTGGAATTGTGATCGATGTCCGATGCAGATCTCCCGCGGCTGTTCCGCGATATCAACCTCAGCCACCTTGCCACATTTCTGGCGGTCATCGAGGTTGGCAGCTTCCGCGGCGCGGCTGAGCGGATGAGCATTTCACAGTCGGCACTCAGCACACGCGTCCGGCAGCTGGAGCAGGCGTTAGGGGTTGCGTTGCTTTACCGCACCACACGGAGCGTCACCTTGACGCCGCAAGGTGAGGCGATGCGAGAGCCGCTGCGCCGCGTCTGTGGCGACCTCCTGCGGCTCATGGCCGGTCTGCGTGAGGAGGCATCGCTGCAGCGCGGCCTGGTCTCGGTGGTGGTCCTGCCCTCCTTGGCGGCGAGCTTGCTGCCGCGCCTCGCGCTGGAGTTCTCTGCCAAGTATTCCGGGATCGAGCTTCGGCTGCGCGACGCCGATTCCGTCACGGCCCTGGCGATGCTGCGGCGAGGCGGGACGGACATTGCGCTGCTGCCCCACGGTCATGGGCTGGAGGGGCTGCTCGTCACACCGCTCTTCGATGAAGAGCTTCTGGTCGTGCTTCCAGCTGGCGACGGCGCTGCGCGGAGCAGGCACATGGCTCTCGTCGACGTTGCTAAGCGTCCTTTGGTGCTTAATCCACGGGGGATTGAGATGCGCGAGGCACTCGAGGGCCTGTTTCGTGAAGCAGGCCTGATGCCCCGTGTTGTACAGGAGATGGTGGCGAACCCATCCGTCGTCGCGATGGTCGCGGCAGGGATTGGCGCCACCATTCTGCCACGTACCGCGCTCAGTGGGCTGGACCTTGCCGGGTGCCGAACCGTGCCTCTGCGCCCGCGATCAACGCGGGCCATTGCGGCGGTGACCACACCAGAGCGCGATCTCAGCCCCCCGGTACGGGCCTTTCGGGACTTCCTCGCGGCAAGATGTGGCGTGTCTGATTTCGCATCTGAGTGATCAATACGCTGGACTGATGCCGGATCGCTCGGGGCTGGAATTCCAGCCCTAAGCCCTGAACGGAGCCGTGTTCTGACGATCGCCCTTTTGCCAATACGGCCAGGACGGGATGGTCAGGTTCTCCGTCCGCTCAGCTGCGTCGTCGGCGCTTCACGGCGTCCTGCGAAGCAACGAGCTGCAAACTCACGGAATCTGGCGCGGAAGGTGTTCCTCAATCCTCAGCCGTCGATCCGAATTCCCGACGTGGTGATGACCCGGCGCCAGCGATCTGCGTCGAAGCGGATGAACTGTTCCAGTTCCTCAGGCGACTGCGTCATCGGCGAAAGGCCGAACTGCGCCATGCGCTCGGCAAAATCGGGCTGCCGGGTCACCGCCGCCACGGCGTCGGCCAGCTTCTGGCGTACCCTGGCTGGTAGGCCAGCCGGACCCATGAGCGCGATCCAGCCATAGAAGTCATAGTCCGGCACACCTTGCTCGGCGATTGGCTTGATGTCCGGCACGAAGTCTGAGCGCTGCTTCGATGTCACGCCCAGGGCGCGGAGGCGGCCCGACCGCACAAGCCCCGTGGTCGCCGAAAGCGTATCCGAGGCGAGCTGAAGCTGGCCGGCCAGCAGGTCGTTCATCGCAGCGGCCGAGCCGCGATAGGGCGCATGCGTCAGCTCCACTCCCGTCAGCGTCTGGAACAGCGCCATGGCCAGATGCTGCGTCGAGCCATTGCCCGAGGACCCATAGAAGATCCGCCCAGGATTGGCCCGCGCATAGGCGACCAGCCCCTGGATGTCGTTCACGGGAAGGGAGGGATGCACGACGAACAGATGCGCGCCGATGGCGAGCGGCCCGACCTGCGAGAAGTCGCGCACCGGATCGTATGGGAGGTTGGGGTAGAGGCTGGGCGCGATGGTCAGCGGCCCGGCATTGGCGATGCCGACTGTATAGCCGTCGGACGCACTGCGCGCGATGTGCTCGGTTCCGATGGTTCCGCCGGCGCCACCGCGATTATCCACCACCACCGGCTGTCCAAGGACCGGCATCATCCGCTCGGCGACGAAGCGGGCAACAAGGTCCGACACGTTGCCGGGCGGATAGGCAACCACGAGACGGATCGGACGGCTCGGGAATTCGTCGGTCTGTGCGATGGCAGGCTGAGATACCACACCACCAATCATCGCCGCGGCGCCCTTCAGAGCCTGGCGCCGGCCCGGCTGCATTCTCGCTTTGGTCATTCGGGTCTCCTCACTTGGCCTCGCAGTCGGCCGGCGCTCCCTGAAGGCGCTCTTTCGCGCATGTCGCCAAAATCCATCGCTGCACGAAGGACCCGATGCGCAGGCGCCCGTAGGACCGAGTCATGGCAGGTCGCTTCGCTTGTGATCCAGCATTGATGCACGCTAGGGTCGCCGCAACAGATTGACAAGCATATTTGAAGTTTGTAGGACAATCTTACAGGGCGCGCGGGGTATCAGTCTCCGGAGCAGTCGGCTAAGGGGCGTTCATGCACGGACCGGCAGATCAGCTCGAAGGCATGAAGGACGGCGCGCTGCTTGTCGCTGGGCAGGCCGTCAGCCTGCGCTCGCTTGTCGCCGATCGCCTGCGCCTCGCCATCATCACCGGCCGGTTCCGTCCTGGGCAGCAGCTCCGCGAGCGAGAGCTGTGCGAACTGACCGGCGTCAGCCGCCCATCGCTTCGCGAGGCTCTGCGCGTGCTGGAGGCGGAAGGCCTGATCTCCACCATGCCGCATCGTGGGCCCGTCGTTGCCGTGCTGACGCCCGAGGAAGTGGACCATCTTTATGCGCTGCGCGGCGTGCTCGAGAGCTTCGCCGCGCGCCAGTTCGCCCGGCTGCGCCGCCCGGAGGACGTCGCTGCCCTGAAGGCGACGATGAAGCGGCTGGAGGATCTGCGCGAAAGCGGCACTCCGCTCGAGCTTCTCGAAGCCGGCAGCGCTTATTACCGCGCCGTGGCGTCGGGCAGTGGCAATCCGTATCTCGCGGAGAACCTCCAGGCGCTGCACAACCGCATCGCGCTGATCCGTTTCATCTCGCTGCATGAGCGCAGCCGCAATCGGATGACCTTCGCAGCGCTGCGCAACATGATGAAAGCCATCATCGCAGGGGACGAGGCGCTCACCGAACGGCTCTGGACCGAGCATCTCGCTGCGGTCGGCACGCGCGCGCGCGGCATCGTGGAGGCCGGCTATCGGCTGCCCGGCAGCACGGACGCATCGGCCCTTCCTCTCGTCTGACGTAACGCGGCTGAGGCCGCAGGACTTATCTTGAGGAGACACAGCATGGCCAGCACTGTGGCCGCGGCCACGCGCGCCGTGGCGACCGATCGTGTGGACGCAGCGGGGATGATGCGTCACCTGACGCATATCGCGCGCTATGTGAAGCTGAGCGGCACAGCCGAAGAGGCCGAGAGCCTCGCCTATATCCGTCGGGTGATGGATGGCTACGGATTTGCCACCACGCTGGTCGAACACGACGCCTATATCAGCCTGCCTGGCCCAGCGCGTGTCCTTGCCGATGGCCGTGAGCTGAAGGCCATCACGCATTCCATGTCGCGTCCCTCGCCGGCAGGTGGCGTGACCGGCCCCCTGGTCTATGTCGGCGAGGGAAGCGAGGCGGATTTCCGTGGCAAGGATGTGCGGGGATGCATCGTGCTCGCCGAGGGCATCGCGACGCCGCCGCTGGCGCTACGTGCCTCGCGCGCTGGCGCTATCGGTCAGCTGAATATCAGCCCGCACGAGCATCTGCACGAGATGTGCCTTTCCCCGGTCTGGGGCAATCCGTCCGACCAGACCGTTGCAAATTTGCCGACTACCATCGCCTGTACCGTCTCGGAGGCCGATGGCAGTACGTTGCGCGAGGCGCTGGAGCGAGGCGAAGCTCCTGCCGTGATCCTCTTCGCGGAGGTCGACACCGGCTGGCGCAAGACGCCGATCCTGGTTGCGGAACTGCCCGCCGATCCAACGGCCAAGGATGAGCCCTTCATCCTGTTCTCTGGCCATCACGACACCTGGTACCACGGAGTGATGGACAACGGCACCGCCAACATCACCATGATGGAGGTGGCGCGGCTTTGTGCGCAGTCGCGGACGGCTTGGCGCCGCGGATTGCGGCTGTGTTTCTGGTCCGGCCATTCCCACGGCCGCTACTCCAGCTCTGCCTGGTATGCGGATACGCATTGGGATGAACTCGAGCGTCGCTGCGCTGCGCATGTGAACATCGACAGCGTGGGTGCGGCCGGCGCCAGCGTCCTCTCCGAGGCCCCGACGGCAATCGAGTTGCACGCGCTTGCCGCTGACGTCATTGCGAGGCAGTCGGGTCAGTCCTTGCGCGCCAAGCGCATCGGTCGTGGCGGCGACGAAAGCTTCTGGGGCATCGGCATCCCGGCGATGTTCATGGCCTTCAGCGAGCAGATGCCAGGCAAGGTAAAGCTGCGCCATGCGCTGGGCTGGTGGTGGCACACGCCGGATGATCTGCTCGACAAGATCGATCCCGAAAACCTCGCGCGCGATGCACGCATCTACCTCGAGATCCTTTATCACCTGCTGACCGATGCGGTGCTGCCGATCGACCATGCCGCGCAGCTCGCTGCACTTCAGGTGGAGCTCGGCAAGCTTGGCGCGGCGGCGATTCGTGACGTGCCCATCGATGGGCTACAGGCGGCCGTCGCGAAGCTGGTGGAGGCGCTGTCTCGGGCCCATGCGACTTGGCCTGAGGATCGCCTGAACGCAGCGCTGATCCGGCTGTCGCGCGCGCTCGTGCCGCTCGACTACACGAATGGTGACCGCTTCACTCATGACCCCGCAATGCCGCTGCCTGCTTGGCCTGTGCTCGAACCGCTCAGGCGCCTGGCGGCTGCGACACCGGGAACAGATGAGGCAAGGCTGTATGCGGTGTCGGCCCGGCAGGCCCGGAACCGCGTGGCGCATTCATTGCGGGAGGCGTTGAGCGCCTTGGCCGAGTGACGGTGCCAGGAGCGGGGTCAGTCCCCCTCCTGGCTGCGGAAAGTCTGGAGGGGGAGGGGCCTGGTACCTCCCCCGTCTTCTTCAGGTCGCGCCATCCCCCAGATGCGCCAGCAGCGCCGCGCCAGTGCGGATCCCCTTGTGGAAGCAGTCGAGCGTCAGGTTCTCGTTCGGAGCATGGTTCGCTTCGTCGGCGTTGGCATAAGGGATCTGCACCGCTGGTGTGCCGAGGATTTTCGTAAACACATAGTCGGGCAGGCTGCCGCCAAGGCTTGGATAGATCAGCGGCTCCGCGCCCTGTCCGACCGCAACAGCCTCGCGCAGCTTCGCCGCGAAAGGCATGTCGAGTGGAACGCGTGAGGGCAGCATCCCGCCGCCCGGGATAAAGGTCACATCCGGCGCGTGCTTGCGCACATGCGCGGCGACCTTGGCGAGGACATCGTCCGGCGTCTGCCCTTCCACCAGGCGTATGTCGCACTTCACCGTCGCCTCGGCCGGCAGAACCGTCTTGGGTCCGGGCCCTCCATAGCCGCCGTGGAAGCCGTTGATGGTTAGCGTCGGATGGAACATCAGGCGTTCGTAGAAGCCTCGGTCCTGCGGCGCATCGAGTTCCGTGAACCCTAGCTCTTCCTGTAGCGCCGGCAGATCGAGCGGCAGGCGTGCAACTGCCGCCCGATCGAGGTCGGTCGGTGGCACGATGTTGTCGTGAAGACCGTCGATCGTGATCGTGCCGGTGGCATCCTTCATGGTGCCGAGAAGATGCACGAGCTTCCAGATCGCGTTGGGCAGGATGTTGCCAAAATTGCCCGAATGCGCGTCGCGCTTCGCGGTGCGCGCCCGCAACTCGAACTTCGCCACGCCGCGCACGCCGAAGGAAATGATCGGCACGCCTGAGGGATGCATCGGCCCATCCGCCGTGATCACCAGATCCGCCTTCAGCAGGTCGCGATTGGCGCGCACGAACTCGGCGCAGTGAGGACTGCCGATCTCCTCCTCGCCTTCCAGCAACATCACGACGTTGCAGGGCAGCCGCCCATGCACGGCGAGGTGGGATTCGATCGCCATCAACTGCGCGAAATGCTGCCCCTTGTTGTCCCCAACACCGCGAGCATAGATCCGGCCGTCGCGGATCGTCGGCTCGAAGGGCGGGGAGGTCCATTTCTCCAGCGGTTCGGGTGGCTGCACGTCGTAGTGACCGTAGAGGAGCACGGTGGGCTTGCCCGGTGCGCCGTCCCATCGAGCGAACACCATGGGATGCCCATGGGTCGGGATGACCTCCGCGGCCAGGTCGAGACCCTTCAGCATTCCGACAAGGAGCTTCGACACCTCCTGAATGCCGATATTCTGCGCGCTGATCGAGGGATGCCGCACATACTCGATCAGGCGCCGCACGAAGCCATCCCGGTTGGCGTCGATATGGGCGAGGACGGGACCGAGGCTCATATGCGCCCTCCGTCGACCGCCAGGACTTGGCCGGTGATCGAGGCCGCCTGTTCGCTGGCCAGGAACAGCGTCGCATGGGCAATATCCTCAGCCCGGCTGAGCCGCCCGGTGCTGAGACCCGAGAGGAGCTGTGCCTTCTTCTCCTCACTATAGCCGTCCCACTGGTTGCGCGCATCGGGACCAGACAGGATCAACCCGGGAGCCACGGAGTTCACCGTGATGCCCTGTCGCCCAAGCCCAACCGAAAGCTGACGGGTCAAGCCGATCACGGCGTGCTTGGCAGCGGTGTAGGCGTGTAGCCCGGTGCGGCTCGCGCGCATCGCCGCACCCGAGGAGATGAGCACGATCCGCCCCCAGCCGGCCCTTGCCATCACGGGTGCAGCGGCCTGCGACAGCCACAGCCCGCACTTCACATTCGCATCCATGATGCGGTCCCAGTTCTCGTCCGTGATCTCGGCCAGGCTGAGTCCGCTGAATCCGAGCGGCCCGCCAGCGGCGAGGGCCAGCACGTCGAGGCAGCCCTCCTGCGCGACGACGTCCTGAACCACCGCCGCAGCCGCCGCCTGGTCCGTCAGGTCGGCGACATGCGCGGTGATTCCCATCTCCCGCGCGGCTTCCTCCACACGGGGATCGCGATCGACCACATGCACGCGGGCGCCGCTGTCGCGAAACGCGACGCAGATCGCCCGCCCGATGCCCTGGGCGCCGCCGCTGACGAGCACGGCACGTCCGTCGAACCGGATATCCATTCTCGTTGCCCTTACCAGCAATAGCCGCGGGCGGCCGGCGGGGTCCAAACTCCGGCCCTCTCGAGTAGTGCGAAGACGGGCTTCAGCCGGAGCATCTCCTCCGCTGACCAGAGCGGCATGCGGAACAGCAGCCCGTTCACCCCGTGATCGCGGTTTGCGGCGATAATCTGTTCTGCCACTTCGGCCGCGGTGCCGGCGAAGTAGGGGAACTTGCTGGGCGTGTCGGGGTTCTTGCGCAGCAGCGCCATTTGCGCCGCCCATTTCCGGCCGGCCTCGCCCTCCATGCTGCCGAGCAGGTCTTCCATCAGCCGCGCCGCCTCACCGGGCTCATCGCGCACCAGGATGTCCGCCAGCGCCAGCACGCGCGGGGGTGTCTCCCGTCCCGCCTCCTTCGTGTGCTCTGCGAGGGATGCATTGACCCCCGGCATGTCTGCCATGGAGGAGGGCGAAGCGAACAGGAAGTCGCAGTGCTTTGCGGTGAAGCGCCGGCCACGCTCGGACGCCGCTGCGCAGACGAAGACGGGGCGCTCGGGAGGGAAGGGACCGCGCATCTTGCCATGCGCGCGGAAATGCTCGCCGTCGTAGTCAACACGGCCCTTGCCGTTCCACACACCCTCGATGATCTGCACCGCGTCCTCGGCCGCATCATACTGGCTGGCGCTGTCGGGCAGCTTGTCGATGCCGAACAGGCTCGCCTCGTAGTCACGATAGCCATTGACGATGTTCCAGCCCCAGCGACCGCCGCTCAGCCAGTCGAAGTGCGAGCCGAAGCGTGCGATCTGCACGGGATGGAAGAACTGCGTGTGCAGCGTGGTGATGATGCCCAGATGCTTCGTTGCCTGCATCAGCGGCGCCGTGAGCACGATGGCATGCAGTGATGGGTCCTGGAAGCCGAACCCGCTCGCCTCCTCGGAGCTTGGCGCATAGCCATCACCGATCAAGGTCAGATCCAGCCCGACCTCCTCGCACGCATGGGCGAGGGCGATGTGGTTCGCAAGGTCCATGGCATCGGGATTGAGCGATGCGATCTTGGCCGATGGCAGCATGGTCTTCGCCTTCGGCCAAAACGTGCCGAAGCGCATCGAATTGTCATCGGAACGCGGCTTGCGAGAGGCAGAAGCAGTCATCCGAGCACCAGACGAAACGAGGCGATCTGCGGCAGGCCGCATGCTGGCATGGGCATTGTCTCACTCTCCACTCAGACGTCCCCAGGCCCGGACAAGGTCGAGCCCTATCAGCAAACCTAATCGGTCGTCAGACAGGTGACAAGCATCTCGTAAGTTTGTCAGACATTGCGCGCTAATGCGATTAGCCCGCGTCACGGGCCTGCCTTGCCCTGATCACAGGAAGTCAGATTGACGCTTCACTCAGCTAGAAGGCTTAAGCGTAGGTGCCTGGCGGCGCCGGTCCATGGCCGACCGAGCTGGAGTGGGTAAGCTCCCTCCGCGTTTCCAGCTCGCTACTCGACCCGCGCGCCGGAGGCGCGGACCAGTGGAGCCCAGGCCACGACCTCATCCGCGACGTATCGCGCGAAGCGCTCCGGGGTCCATCCCAGCATCGGTGGGGTGCCCATCTCGTGGAAGCGGGCGGACAGCGCGGGATCGGACATTGCTTGTTCGATTGCCCCCGCCATGCGCGAGACGATCGGCGCGGGCAGCTGGGCCGGACCGAAGATCCCGTACCACGAATAGGCCTTGTAGTCCGGCAGCCCTGCCTCGGCTGCGGTCGGCACATCCGGCAGCAGCACCGAGCGCTCGGCCTGGTTCACGAACAACACCTTTGCCTGCCCAGCCTCGTGGAACGGCTTCAGGAGTGACGGGATATCGTGGGTGAACTGTGTCTCGCCAGCAATGAGCGCGGTGAAGCTGGCACCGGCACCGCGATAGGGAACGTGCTCGGCCCGCGCGCCGACGTGGCTCAGGAAGTTCGCGCTGGCGATATGGCCAGTCGTCCCGATGCCGGAGCTGCCATAGGAGTATGCGCCCGGGCGCGCCTTCAGCGCGGCCACGAAGGCATCCAGCGTCCGGACATTCCATCCGCGGGTGGCGACGGCGAGGCTGGTCGGGATGAAGACTGTCGGCGCGATGGCCGTCAGGTCGCGCACCGGGTCATAAGGAAGGTTCGGGTAGAGCGTGGCCGCGATCCCGGTCGAGGAAAGCGTGGCGAGCGCGAAGGTGTAGCCATCCGGTGCCGACTTGGCGACGAAATCGGTGCCAAGCGTGCTTCCTGCGCCAGGGCGGTTCTCGACGACGACGTTCTGGCCGAGGACTTCGCCCAGCTTGGGGGCGAGGAGGCGCATGGTCACGTCCGTGCCGCCACCGGTGGCGAAGGGCACGATCACCTTGATCGGGCGGTTCGGCCAAGTGCCTTGCGCGACCGCGGGGAGCCCAAGCGCGCTTGCCGCGCCGCCGGCCAGGATGCGACGCCGTGTCGGTGCCGCAGAGGGTGCATGCGCCATCGCCAAGGTCCTTCAGACTAGAGAACGAGAGAAAGAGAAGCGTTCCGTGGCCTCTGCCGCAAGCAAATCGTCAGAACGACCCGCCATTGACGGGAAGCACCTGGCCAGTGACGTAGTCCGCCAGGTTCGACGCAAAGAACATGACTGCTTTGGCGATGTCCTCGGCCTCGCCCGTGCGACGCAGGGCGAGGCCCTCGATGACGCGCTTCTGGCCTTCCGCGCCGTAGCTGTCCCACTGCTTGCGTGTGCCAGGGGAAACCGCGAGCAGGCCGGGCGCCACCGCATTCACGGTGATGCCGAAGGGCCCGAGTTCCTGGGCGAGTTGCCGCGTCAAGCCGATCATCCCATGCTTCGCGCTCGTATAGGCCTGGATCCCAGTGCGCGAGGCGCGAAGACCTGCGCCTGAGCTGATGTTGACGATGCGGCCGGTTCCGGCGCGCTTCATCCCCGGGGTCGCCGCCTTCACCATTGCGAAGGCGGCATCGAGATTCACGTCGAGGATCGCCCGCCAGTCCGCATAACTGGCTTCCTCGATCGGCGCGAAACTCCGGCCGAGCACGCCGCCCGCATTGTTCACAAGAACCCCGATGGGCCCAGCCTCGGCCTCGATGCCGCGGACCCAGCCGGCGACCGCCTCATGGTCGGTCAGGTCCAGCGCCGTGCTGCGAATGGGGGGCAAGCCTGAAGCTGTTTCGGCGAGGCCCGTCGCATCCAGGTCCACCGCGAAGACACGAGCCCCGCGACGGGCGAAGGCGCGCGCCGTGGCCTGACCGAAGCCGGTCGCCGCACCGGTGATCGCCACGATGCGGCCGTTGAAGTCGAGATCCACGGGTGATCCTCTCCTGTTCCTGCGGCCACACCGCGGGCGCGCCAGCGGGCTCGGAAGGCATTGGCGACGTTGCCGCCCTGTCTGATCTTAGTCAATCTGAATGACTGACAAGGAATGAACAGGAGAGCCGAGATGCCGGAACCGATCGTGATATGGGGGGCGGGCGCGATCGGCGGCACGATCGGCGCGTATCTTTCCCGCGCGGGTCACGAGGTGACGTTCGTTGACGTCGTCCCGGAGCATGTCGCTGCGATTGAGGCGGGCCGGCTGACGATCGAGGGGCCGATCTCGCAGTTCACGACCGGTGGCCGGGCCGTCATGCCCGAGCACGTGACGGGCAAGCACAAGCTCATCATCCTGGCGGTCAAGGCCCATCACACCGAGGCGGCCACGCGCACCCTTGCCCCACACCTGGCGGAGGATGGTGCCGTCGTCTCCTGTCAGAACGGGCTGAACGAACTCGTCATCGCGGACATCGTGGGGCGCGAACGCACGATCGGTGCCTTCGTCAATTTTGGTGCGGATTACCTTGAGCCCGGACGCATCCTCTATGGCGTCCGCGGCGCCGTGGTGGTGGGCGAGCTCGATGGGGCGAGGACGCCGCGCATCACTTCCCTGCATCGCCAGCTGCAGGTCTTCGAGCCCGATGCGGTACTGAGCGACAACATCTTCGGCTATCTTTGGGGCAAGGCAGCGTATGGCGCGATCCTCAAGACATCGGCGCTGACCAATGACTCCATCGCGGACTTCATCGGCGACCCCGCGCGCAAGGCGCTGATCCTTGCCTTCGTGCGGGAGATCCTTGCAGTCGCATCAGCGGAGAAGGTCGTGCCGCTCGGCTTCGATGGCTTCGATCCGCTGCCTTTCCTCGGCAATGACATGGCTGCGGTCGATGCCACGATCGCGAAGATGGTCGCCTACAACCGCGGATCAGCGAAGACGCATAGCGGCATCTGGCGCGACCTGGCTGTGCGGAAGCGGCAGACCGACGTCGCCGCGCAACTTGCCCCGGTGCGTGCGGCAGCCAGGCGGCATGGCGTTCCGACCCCACTTGCCGACAAGTTGGTGGAGCTGATCACCGGGATCGAGCAGGGCACCCTTACGCAAGGTGGCGCCCTGGCGAACCGGCTTGCGGCTGTCGCTGCCAGCTAGGAGGCGACAAGGGCGAGGCCGCAGCAGCCGCGGATATCGGCGGCGAGAAGCGGGCCGATTTAAACGCGAATCCCGAGGAAGCAGAGCAGACCCGAAGGATCTGCCCTGCCTGACCTCTCAAATCCGGCGGAGCGCCGGACATTCGCTCTCATTGGCCGGACGGAAGGCCTGATCACCCGGAATGGTGCCGACCACCTCCAGCAGATCCCACTCGCCCCGCGCTTCCGACGGGCGCTTCGCACGCATGAGGTACATGTCACGGATGATCCGGCCGTCCTCGCGAATACGGCCGTTGCGCGTCATGAAATCGTTGATCGGCATCTCGCGCATCTTTGCCATGACCGCCGGCGCTGCGTCGGTGCCGGCGGCCTGCACCGCCTTCAGGTAGTGGGTTACCGCCCCCCACATGCTCGCCTGGAACATCGTGGGCGGGCGGCCATGGATACGGGCAAAACGTGCCGCGAAGGCGCGCGTCTCGTCATTCTGGTCCCAGTAATAGGCCTCGGTGAAGACGAGGCCCTGAGCGGTTTCGAGGCCGATTGCCCTGACATTGGTGAGTAGGCAGAGCAGGGCGGCGGGCTGGATGCCGCGCCGGATGAGGCCGAATTCTCCCATCTGCTTCACGGCGTTGATCAGATCCACACCAGCGACGGCCAGGCCCACCACATCGGCGCCCGACTGCGCCGCGCGCAGCAGATGGTTGGAGAAGTCGGTCTCGTTCAACGGTGCCTTGGCCGAGCCCACCACCTGGCCGCCTAGAGCGCGTACGACCTCCGTGCCATTGGCCTCAAGGGAGTGCCCGAATGCGTAGTCGGAGGTGATGAAGAACCAGCGCCGCTTGCCTTGGTTGATCATGGCGGAGACGGTGCCGCGCGCGAGCGCATAGTTGTCGTAGGTCCAGTGCAGCCCGTTCGGGGTGCAGGCTCGGCCCGTGAGATCAGTCGTCCCTGCCGCGACCGCCACGTTGATGCGGTTCTTTTCCCGCGTGAGTTGCTGCACGGCGAGGGCAACGGCAGAGTTGCCGATGCCGAAGATCGCATCCACTCGTTCCTGGTCATACCAGCGGCGGGCGAGCGCCGTTCCGACATCGGGCCGATTCTGCAGGTCGCCGTAGATCAGTTCGATCGGGTTCCCCAGCACCCGGCCCCCGAAATCCTCGATGGCCATGCGTGCGGAGACGACGTCGCCCATGCCCTGCTGGTCTGCGAAGGTGCCGGACATGTCGTCGAGCACCCCGATCTTGACCACATTGTCGGAAACCTGGGCGAGAGCACGCTCGGATGGCCAGATAGCCGCGGCGGCGAGCCCGCCACCGGCGAGCATGGCTCCTCGGCGTCCCGTCCTCAGGCGCGCGGCGCTTGTCTGAGCAGTCGCAAGATCATTCATCCTTGTCGTTTCCCTTCCCGTGGTGCCGTCGCATTGGCCCGCTGCTTCGCGACCTGCGCGGTGCCTGCGAGCCAAGCAGCCTATTTGCGCGGCATGCGCGATCTCAAGAGATTTGCGAGGGAGCCAAGCTCGGGCAAAGCGGCAAATGCTTCGCTCGGCTGCTTGACCTGGCCGGTGGCCAGCACGGTGATGCGCCGCCTGCATCTGTAGGCCGGGCTGTGCGGCTTGGCAGCCTCGCAAGCGAGCGCCATGCTCTCCGCAGCCGCACTGGCTGCATACGGGGGAGAGGCACATGACCTACACCATCCTCGGCTTCTGCGAGGCGACAGGGCGCCTCGGCGTCGGCATCGCCACATACTCGCTCGGCGTCGGTGGAAAGTGCCCGCAGGTGCGCTCCTCCCTCGGAGCGGTGAGCAGCCAAGCCTTTTCCAACCCCCGGCTGGCGCGGCTTGGGCTCAACCTAATGTCGGCAGGCTATGGAGTCGAGGCGGCGCTTGCCGAGGCCCTGCGCAGCGACCCCTTCGCTGATTACCGCCAGCTTGGGCTGCTGGACCGCAACGGAGTGGCGGCCGCCCATACCGGCAGCAAGACCAGGCCTTGGCATGGCCACCGCACCGGGCAGGGCTACGCGGTCTTCGGAAATGTGCTGACCGGCGAGGCCGTGCTGGCGGCGATGGAGGACACCTTCCTCGCCAGCAAGGGCGCCAACCTTGCGGAGCGCTTGGTGCGTGCCATCGAAGCCGGCCGCGATGCCGGCGGCCAGACCGGCGGCACGGGCCACTTGCCCGAACGTTCGGCCGCATTGCTGGTGCACCACCGCGACGACCACCCGGAACTCGATCTGCGCGTAGACTTCCACGACCACGCCGTAGAGGAGTTGCGGCGTATCCATGACGAGTACAGCCTCTATTTGCCGCTCTATCGCATGCGGGCCGAGAACCCGCCCTCGGCGCCGCCGCAAGAGGTCTACGTGGCGCAGCTGGAGGCCGAGCGGGCCCGGAAGGAAGTCGCCAAGTGATTGGGCGCCGCTTGTTGCTGACGCTGGCGCCTATAGCGGCCGCCCAGGCGCAGGAGGCGCGCTACCCCAACCGGCCTATCCGGGTGATCGTGGCCCTTGGCGCTGGTGGGGATTCGGACCTCGTTAGGCGCGTGGTCACGCAGCGCATGGCGCAGACGCTGGGCCAGCCCATCGTCGTGGAGAACCGGCCAGGCGCCGGATCCATCGTCGGACACGAAGCGGTCGCCCGCGCGACGCCCGACGGCTACACGCTCATCCAGGGCTCGATCACCGCACTGACCGCCAACGCCGCGCTCTATCCGCGCCTGCCCTACGACCCGGAGACGGATTTCCAGCCCATCGTCTTTATCGCGAGCACGCCCGGCATCCTGGTTGCGCCCGGTTCCAACACATGGAACACCCCAGCGGACCTCGTGACCGCGGCCAAGGCGCGGCCGGGCCAGCTGACCTTCGGTTCCGCCGGCAACGGCAACCTGACGCACCTGATGGCGGAAGTGTTCCGTCGCGCTACCGGAATCGACGTGGTCCATGTTCCCTACCGTACGGTCACGGACGCGCAGCGCGACCTCGCGGCCGGGCGGGTGGACTTCATGTTTGCCGTTGCGCCCTCCACCCTGCCGCTGGTGCAGGGCGGGCAGCTGAAGCCGCTGGCCATCACCGCGCGGGCCCGGCTGCCGCAACTGCCACAGGTGCCAACGATGACCGAGCTTGGCTATCCAGATTTCGAGGTGAGTTCCTGGTTCGGCCTGCTCGGCCCGCGTGGCACGCCGCCAGAGGTGGTGACGGCGATTAATGCCGCAGCGAACGAGGCGCTGCGCGACCCAGCCGTGCTGGAGCGCTTGGCGCAGATGAGCGTCACCCCGGGTGGTGGAACGCCCCAGGACTTCGAGGCCTTCATCGGACGGGAGAGGGTGCAATGGATCGGCGTGGTCCGCAGCGCTGGAATTAGATTGGAGTAGGCGCCACTTGTTGCGTCAGAGCCAGCAGCGGATGCACCTTTCAGGAGGGCTTCATCAACCGTTCCCGCTTAGCGCCGCCAATGTAGGGGTATGGGGCGGGGCGTGAATGGGAAGGACGTGATGCTGCAGCGCTTCCACCATCTCCGCGTCGAGACATCAGGCCGCGGCCTTTTCGACCTCACCGGCCGCGTCCGCGAATGGACCGGGGACCAAGGCATCGGCACCGGTCTGCTGACCCTTTGGTGCCGTCACACCTCGGCCTCGCTGCTGGTCCAGGAAAACGCCTCGCCGGATGTTCAGGCTGACTTGGAAGCCTTCCTCGCACGGCTGGTGCCTGACGGCAGGGTGGGCCGCTACCGGCATGCGGAGGAAGGTCCGGACGATATGCCCGCTCATATCCGCGCCGCGCTGACCCAGACCCATCTCTCGGTCCCTATTGAAGATGGCGAGATGGTTCTCGGAACATGGCAGGGCATCTACCTGTATGAGCACCGCGTGGCGCCGCACCGGCGGGACATTGTCCTGCACTTGATTGGCGAAGGCACTCCAACTTCCAAGGCGGCCGCAGCTTCGAAGGCGGCCGCGCAGACGCCATGATGGCGCTCCGATGAGCGTGGGCGTGAGGAGAGGGGCTGTCGTTTTGGCCTCCGGTGGACCATAGCTCAGCGCGACGTAACTTCGCGGCGGTATTGGGAATGAACCGCCGCACCCCTTTGGGCGGAGAAGTAAGTGCCTGACGACCGGGGGATGGAGGCCATGGGACGCGGCAGCCTCTGCTTCACAGCGCGGCGCAGGGGCATTTTGTCACATTAGTGTGTACCACTTTGCACCTCCCTTCGAGCCCCTTTTTCGCGGCGGATTTTCTACAGGATGGTCAGCGGACGAGAGCGCGCGGGCGCGGATGGAAGGTGCATCTGGTCCGGGACGGCATGTACTGGACGCCGCTTCTCGCCCTCTACGGTGGTGCAGGCATCGAGGAGGTGCTCCGGTTGCGGCCCAGGGACGTCACTCAGCGCGATCGCATGGCGCTGATGTGCATCAGCGCCAGCGGGGCAAAAGTGAAGAGCTTGAACAGGCGCCGCGAGGTCGCCCCGCGCGAGGCGCTCATCCGCCTCTTCCACATCGGCAGCATCGAAGGACAGACGGACATCCCTCGAACGCTGGGGCTCCCGCCGCTCAGCTCATTCGGATCCAATTGCCCCCGTCCTGAAGCGGGTTCTTACGCTGGCCTGCTGCGCCTCCAGGCGACGAAGGCTATGGTCCGCCGAGTTGAGTGGGCGCACTGCGTTTCAGAGTTTGCCGCACTACGTGGCAGACTGCGCCGAGAGGCCGCTGGACCTCATCGCCGTTCAGCGGGCGATACACGCCTGATCCGGGAAACGAACAATGATTAGCAGAGGCCGCGAGACCAACCTTCTACTTCTGGCCCTCGGCGCTATGTTTCTTCAGCAAACCTTTGCTTCTCTGGGCCGCAGCCTGCCCAGCGTGATCGCCCCAGCCATCATCACCGACCTCCGACTGGATGCTACATGGGTCGGCGTCTACGTGAGCCTGATCGCGCTTTCCGCTCTCCTTTTTCAGCTGGGCTGCGGCAGTTTCATCATCCGTTACGGTGCCCTGCGCATGAGCCAAGTCGCGCTCCTGCTGTTGGCCGTTGGATTGACTGCCGCATCCTCCGGTTCGGTCGCCCTGCTGGCGTTTTCCGCGATCATCGGTGGGGGCGGTTCTGCGATTTCAACCCCCGCCAGTTCCCATCTGCTTGGACGCTACTCACCGCCGAAATACGCTCCTCTGGTCTTCTCCGTGAAGCAGACGGCCGTGCCGGCCGGGCTGCTGCTCGCCGGGCTGCTCGGTCCGGCGCTGACCCGATGGACCAGCTGGAGCGTGACCCTCAACGTGGCCGCGGCGGGATGCTTGATCTTCGCGATTCTCCTGCAGGGCACGCGCGCCGAGTTCGACGCGGACCGCGTGCCCAGCCGTCGCTTCAAAGTCTCGGATTTCCGCACGACCTTCACATCGGTTCTTGCCACGGCGGATCTGCGAAATCTGTCGATCGCATGCTTCGCCTTCAACGGCCTACAGACCGTTTTCACCTCCTATTTCATCATCTACTTGGTGGAACTCGGCTACTCGCTCAGCCTTGCAGGCTTCGTGTTTTCCGTCGCGATGTTCGTGGCCGTGCCTTGCCGCATCCTTTGGGGCTGGTTGGGCAGCACTTCGCTTTCGCCGCGCAGCATGCTGGGAGGGCTAGCGCTAGGGATGGCGGCCAGCACCCTGGCCATTGGTTTCTACACCTCAGCTTGGCCAGTCCTGTTCCTCGGCATCGTGGCGTCCTGTCTCAGCGCCACGGCCATGTCTTGGCACGGGGTTCTTCTCGCCGAGGCGGCACGCCTGGCCCCGGCTGGGATGCGCGGAATGGCCACCGGCGGCGTGCTCTCCTACGGGCAGATTGGAGGGCTGGTCTTGCCGCTGGCATACTCGGCGCTTCTCTATGCCACAGGCAGCCACGGCCTAGGCTTTGCGCTCTGCGGCGTGCCAGCTCTGGTGGTCGGTGTCTTGCTGACCCGGAGCTACGTGAAGCCGCGTGATGGGGCGGGAAGTTGACTGCGGCGCCTTTGAATAAAACGGGCCCATCGGTCGCAATGACGTGCAAGCCACAAGCCTTAAGGTGGCCAGCTAAGGCCCCTTAGTGCCGGCTCCAGTCAAGCGTGGAGGCGAGGTGGAGCCGAGACCCGCCAACGTCGAACAGCTCGATGCCGCTGAAGACGTGGGCGGCCTCGGACGGCGACACCGAGAGCATCCAGCGAAGCCCAGGCGAGAAGCGCGGCTGGCTGGCCAGCGCGACCGGCGTGCCGGAGCGGTGACCAACCCACACGAAGTCGGTGTGCTCATGGAGACGGCGGATCAGGAAGCCCGGCGGGTCGGAGAAAGCCGCCACGAATTCGGGCGCCACGGAGGAGACGAAGCCTGGGGTGGACGGATCGAGGGCGAAGACGACCTCCCCACCCTCGAAGGGAACCGCGAACCCGCTGCTCCAGCGGCGCAGCCGCGAGGCGGTATCCTCCTCGGGTAGCGGCCTAGTCTCCCCGTATCCGGCCTGATCAGACCCCAGCGTTTCTTCCCAAGCGGTGTCGGAACTCGCCTGTGCCGAGGCCAGGCACATGAGGAGCGCAGCCGCCAATGCCGGCAGCGCAAGTCGGGGCTGACTTCGATCTGCAACCACGCCGCGAGCCTCCCTTTGGCCTCCGACATGCGGAGCTAGGCCGCCCGGTCCGAAGGAGCGCGGGTGGCGAGGTCACATCAGACCGAGCCAGAGGCGAGAGCCGCCGCAACCCGTCGGGCGAAGGAAGCCGGATCCCTGGGGCTGTCACCGTCCTGCACCCGCGCGATGTCGAGCAGCAGCCCGGCGCTCTCGCCAAGCCTCGTATCGGCCGCCGCACCCTCCGCCAGCTTACGGATCAAGGGATGACGTGGGTTCACCTCGAGCACCGGAAGACCGCCACCAAAGCTGCGGCCGGCCCGGCGCAGCATGCGCTGCATCTGCAGATCGGGGCCGTATTCAGGTGCGGCGAGCACGACCGCGCTGTCCACCAGCCGGTCGGTGACACGGACCTCTGATACCTCGTCCTTCAACGCATCCTTGAGCAGCGGCAACAGCGTGGCCACATCGGCCGCCTCGCCTGGCGGCTCATCCCCCGCGACCTTCGAGAGGTCGACCGCGCCCTGGGTGACGCTGCGGATCGGCTTGCCTTCAAACTCCGCCAGCTGCTGCGGCCAGAAGGCGTCGATGCCGTCCGCCAGGAGCAGCACCTCCACGTTCTTGGCGCGAAAACCTTCGAGCTGGGGCGACTTGGCCAGCACCGCAGCATCGTCACCCGCCAGGACATAGATGGCTTCCTGTCCCTCCCTCATGCGTCCCACATAATCCGCGAGTGAGGTCCAACCGTCCACGGCCGATGAGCGGAAACGCAGCAGGCCGGCTACGTCCTTCCGGTGCTCGGCGTCCTCCCAGACACCTTCCTTCAGAATGGGGCCAAAGTTCTCCCAGAGCGAAGCATAGGCCTCCGCGTCCTTGCCCTTCGCCTTCAGCTCGGAGAGCACTCGGCTTGTCACAGCCTTTCGGATGCGCGCCAGCATCGGCGTGGCCTGCAGCATCTCACGGCTGACATTGAGCGGCAGATCCTCGGTGTCCACCACGCCATGCACGAAGCGGAGCCAGGGAGGGAGCAGCCCGGCTGCGTCGGTGATGAACATACGCCGGACATGCAGGCGCACGCGGCTTTCCCGCACCTCCTCGACCGCCATGAAAGGTTTGCTTCCGGGAATGAAGAGCAGCGCCGAGAAGTCCAACGTGCCCTCGGCACGCCAGTGCAGAGTGGCCCAGGGCTTGTCGAAGGCGTGGGCGACGTGGTGATAGAACTCGGCGTATTGGTCCTCCGTCACCTCCGACTTTGGCTTCCGCCAGAGCGCCGTGCCGTCGTTGGCGGGCTCGTCCTTGCCGTCGCGGACGACGGTGATCGGCAGAGTGATGTGGTCCGCCCACTTACGGATGATCGCCTGCACACGAGATGGCTCGAGGAACTCCTCAGCGTCGGCTTTCATGTGCAGGACAACGTCGGTGCCGGGCTCATCCCGTGCAGCAGGCTGAAGGGTGTAGTCCCCCTTGCCCTCCGAGGCCCAGGTCCAGGCCTCCTCCGCCCCGGCGCGGCGGGAGGTGACCTCGACCCGGTCCGCCACCATGAAGGCGGAGTAGAAGCCCACGCCGAACTGGCCAATCAGGCTCGGTTTATCGGCCGCAGGCGCCTCATTCAGTGACCTGGCGAAGGCGAGCGTTCCAGAGCGGGCGATCGTACCGAGGTGCTGCGCGAGCTCGGCCTTGGACATCCCGATGCCGGGGTCGGAAATGGTCAGCGTCCGCGTGGCCTTCTCCGGCACGATACGGACTTTCGCCTCGGCCGGCAGCCCGAGCGTGCTGTCGGTCAGCGCCTCGAAGCGGCGCCGGTCCACAGCGTCGGCGGCGTTGGCCACCAGTTCGCGCAGGAAGATTTCGCGCTCGGTGTAGAGCGCGTGAACAACGAGATCGAGGAGGCGCCCAACCTCGGCGCCGAACTCATGCCGTTCCAGGGTCTCGTTCACTGCCAGCTCCTCCATTCAGCCTCCAGCGGCGCACGATATGCGGGGGGGCCAAGGTAAGTTCAACCCGCTGGGCGTCCGGTGCGTCAGCGGCACAGAGCTATCCGACGTCGCTCTCCTCGCCCGGCGCCGTCATCGGCCTGCGCCGCCCTGGCGCCGGCACGGCGCGTGCGCGACGCGTCCCCCGGGGCGTGAGATTTCCACTCCTCGTGACCAGGAGGTCAGCTGTGGGGCTTGGCCCAGCCCAAGAACCGGCACAGCATGACGGGAGAACAAATCAGGGGAGAAAACGCAGTGCGCTTCATTGTCGCTTTTGCAGCCGCGTTCGTGTGCGCGGTCGCGACCGCGCCTTTCGCGAGGGCCCAGAACGCGGTCACCATGATCGTGGGCTACCCGCCCGGCGGCGCCTCCGATCTCATGGCCCGCGTCATGCAACCCGAGCTGTCAGCGGCTCTCGGCGTCCAAGTCGTTGTGAAGAACTCGGCGGGCGCGAATGGCACCGTTGGCGCGCTGGAACTCGCCCGCTCCCGCCCGGATGGCAACACCATCCTTCTCGCGCCGGGTGGCTCGCTGGTCCTGTCGCCGCACACCCGCGGCGCGCCTTTCCGCCAGTCGGATTTTGCGCCAGTATGCCAAGTGAGTGCCGCGCTCGTGGTGATGATGACGCAGCGGGATTCCGGAATGCGCACGCTGCAGGACGTCATCACGCGGGCACGCTCCAACCCCGGCCGCCTCGCCTATGCGAGCACCGGCCCCGGCGGCACGCCGCACATCAGCATGATCTCGCTCGAGCGGCTGGACGGGATCGAGATGAACCACATCCCGTATCGCGGCTCGGGCGAGGTGATGCAGGCCATGGCAGGGGGGCAGGTTCAGCTCTTCACCGACCAGGGCAATCTGGTGCGTCAATATGGACTGCACCCGATCGCCGTGTTCAGCGAGACCCGGGCAGCGGAGTTCCCCGACACGCCAACGATGCGCGAACTCGGTCACGACCTTGTTTTCACTATCTGGTCCGGGCTCTACGCGCCGGTCGGTACCCCAACCGAGGTTTTGGATCGCCTCGAGGCGGCCTGCTTGCGCATGATGACGACACCGGCTGTTGTGGAAGGTTTGCGCCGGATGGACATGCCTATTCAGGTTCGCGGCCGTGCCGAGTTCGCGGCCTTCCACTCAGCCGAGTACGAGCGCTTCGGCCGGCTGGTGCAGGAGTTCAACCTTCGGATCAACTGAGGTCCGAGGCGGATTAGAACGGACGGACGGCTGCGACATGGGGCGGCATCATCCCCGGCCTGGCAGAACAGGATGAGGCCGGAGCCGGGCTTCCTTCGCTCATGCGGGGACGGCCGGCGGGGCCTTGCCGCCCGCGACCCCGTCGAGGTCGCCCTCACCTCAGCCAAACTTAGCGCCCTTTCGTTCAATGACGCAGTCTCTGGACCGCTCCTCATGGTCACGGCGCAGTGCTGCCTTGCGATGAGCGGAGCCGTACTGGCCGAACACCGCATAGGTGTGATGCCAGGGGTTCCAAACAGACCAGCCGGAACCGCAGGAAAGCTGGGGCTCACCGCGCGGCGCAGAAGCGTTGTGTCACATCAGTGTGTACCAATTTCTCGGCCAGACCGAGACTTTCCTGTAGCGACGGGAGCTCCGATCGGACGCGAATGACAGGCCGGGGTGAGGAGCTGCCCAAGGATCCGCGGCACAACACCAGGTGGAAGCGCGATACGCGCGGTGGCTCGGGCGAAAGCGGCGGCCTTACCTGCGTCACCAGACGCCAGCGAAGGGCAGGGGTCGTACTACCTCACCGAACGCATCAACGCCCAATGACCGATCCACAACATCCCGAAGGGTCCATAGAGAGCTTGCGAGATGCCGCTACAGCTAAAGGCAGTCCTTGAAGCCGTCTGCGCTCCGGGTGCCGTTCGGACACCAGGCCGCGACTTGCCGAACATAAGCATCACTTGCGGATCGGCTCAGGGCGCGGGCCCGGGCCAAGGCCTCGTTCGCAGCCTGCTGCGTCGGAAACTCGATGACACTACGGTACAGCCCCTCCCGCCGGTAAATCGTCGCGCTGGGGAAGCCTGCTCCACGGGCCCTTTCCACCTCCGGTCTTGCTGCTGACAAGCTGTTATCGGACCCGAACACAACGAGCGCTGTAACCGCTTCAGTTGAAGACGGGGGGCCCGATATGCGGCCCAGACTGGTCTCCCCAGGAGGGCGCAACCAAAGTGTCCCATCTGCTCCCACTGCCCAAACTGCTCCGTCGCGACTGACCGAAATGCTGCGGAAGCCAGCGCTCTCCACCGGCGCGAACCGCTGACCATCTTCGCTCCGCTCTGCCCTGCCATCAGCGGTGAGAAGCCAAACGCTGCCGTTTGGCGCCACAGCAGCATCCGCGATACCTCCTGGGCGAATCTGAACCCACGAGTCTCTCAGGATCCAAGCAGTGGCATTCCGTCCCACTCCGACGACAGTTTCGTTGGGGCCGGCTGCGATCCTCGCAAAATCGCTAGTTCTAGCGTCGCGTGTGAAGGTCTGCCCATCATCTGTCCACCAAATGCTTGCATCATCGCCCACCAGCCACAATCTGCCCTTCGCGGATACAGCAACATCAACGACTGGCGGCGAACGAACCATCTGGTGGGGTGCCCCATCAGCAGGAAAGCGCCACAGCGTCTTATTGTGTCCTACCCCCCAAGCACTTCCGCCTCTGTCTGCAGCTACCCTCGCAAACCCTTGCGCCTGAATCGACGCGAAACTCCTGCCGTCCGTGGTCCAGGCAACTCCACCATCGGCCTGCACGAGCCAGATCCGCGCATCCACTCCCGCGCCCACATCAGCGACTGAGTGCGCCCCGGTGCGCTGCCATCCTCCGGCACGACGGGCGGCATCCACCGCGACACCTTCACCGTCAGGGGGAGGGGCTGGATAAATCAACCACGCTCCTAGTCCAAGGACTGGGAGGCCCAGGGCGAGCACGCCGAGCAGCGCAGCACGTCGGGGTCCCGAGAAAACAGACGCGACGCTCCGTCTACTCTCCGCCACCTGGGTTGAGGATTGAGGCGTAGCCCCGGTGGTGCGTCGAATCACTTCGACGAGCCGTCCGATGTCATAGTCCCATCGGCGATCGCTTAGTTCAGCCGCGTTGCGTCGTGATAAAGAACGAATACTCTCCGGCAGATCATCAGGTCCGGGCATCTGCGCGCCGCCAACGAGCACGGGGATGACACGTAACTTCCGATCAAGCGCAGTTGCAAGCTCGAGGCGAACGTAGTCGCCGTCGTGCATGATGCGGCGATTCTTAGGATCGGGACCAGACAGCCAATTTGGTCCGATCACAGCCAGCACGCAGTCGGCTACTTCGAGCGTCTCATTGATCGCGTCGACGAAGTCAGAACCAGGTGCGATACTGTGAATGTCCTGAAAAACATTCTCTGCGCCAAAATGCTCGCCCATGTCATCTACCAGGCGGCCAACCCACCCAGCGCTGTCTTCGCGGCGATAAGAGATGAAGATCCTCGCCGACATCGGCTGGCAACCCATCTATGTATGAAGAAAACTATAAAGCGGAATCCAGATTGCGAGGAAAGGCATTTGTGCGGACGGCGCAGTTCGGACGTTCCGCTCGGATGTGGATCCACGTGAGCTGGGGAGCTTGACCTTCTTTTGAGGGTGCCGGCGAGCGCTATGCTGCGGAACAGAACATTAATCCACTGTGGCGGGCCAAAACCGACTCCGCGTGGCATCAGACTGGTGTGAAGGCTGCCGCTACATTGCCGTGCGGAAGCCGCCGTTCCCTGCTTGCTCCTTGGTTAGTCGCTTTGAAGGGGACCAGACATCGGTGCGCAGGGTGCCCGCGCGCCGGAATGTGCGGCCGAGGCGTAAGGCGCTGGGAGAGCGACACGCGCGATGACGCGGAGGGGGCGTGACAGGAGGCAGGACGATTGCTGACCTCTCTACCTGCTCCGGTCTGCACTGCTTAGAAGCCGTTGAGTGGGTCGTCTTTGTCGGCAGAGCGCTTTGGGTCCGGATTGAAACAGGCGATCGAACCCGCAGAAATATCGGGAGAAGGCGGCGCCCAGTCGAGATACTGAGACGACATTGTGCCACCGACCACGCCGAAACCCGGCTTGCGTCGGTGATCCCGTGGGAAGACTTGCGCAACTGGGGGCGGTCGCGCGTACCATCACAGGTAAGTCCACTACTATGCCTTCTCGCCACGGCTAGCTTCATACTGTGACCAGCTGGAAAAGCCCCGCGGTAGTTCCTCGCGTATGGCGCCCACCGCGCCGTCACGGCAGGAGTTACATGGATGCCCGAGCCTAAAGGCCGCTGCTTCGTCGTGATGCCCTTCGGCATCAAGCCCGCTCCGGACGGCGCACCGGTCTGCTTCGACGAGGTCTACAAGGACCTACTGAAGCCGGCCATCGAGGCGGCCGGCCTACGGCCTCACCGGGCAGACGTCGATCTGCGCGCTGGCAACATCCAGGGCGACATGTTCCAGGACCTCCTGCTGGCCGAGTTCGTGGTCGCGGACCTCACGATCGACAACCCCAATGTCTGGTACGAGATCGGCGTGCGCCACGCGCTTCGCGCGAGCGGGGCGGTGCTGGCCTACGCTCTCCGCGACCGGCTTCCCTTCGACCTGAACAATCAGCGCATGATCCGCTATTCGCTGAAGGACGGCGCGCCGGATCCAGACCGGCTGGAGGCCGAGCGCAGGGTGCTGACGGCCGCAATCGCCGCAACGCTTGAGGCGTGGCGCGGGCGGAAGGCCAGCCCCGTCTATGCGATGCTGCCAAACCTGAGGGAGCCCGACTGGAAGTCCCTCAGGGTTGGCGAAGTCAACGAGTTCTGGGAGACCCTTGAGAACTGGCAGTCCCGCATCGAGATCGCGCGGCGGCAGCAGCGGCCGGGGGACATCCTGACGCTCGCCGAGGAGACGCCCAACCGCCTGCTCGCCTTTGAGGCCCTTCGTACGGCCGGCGATGCACTGCTGAAGATGAACCGGGCGCGCTACGCCATGGCCGTGCTGGAGCGTGCCAGGTCGCTAAATCCGGAAGACGTGCGCGCTCGGCAGCTCGAGGCGATCGCGCTTGGCCGTGTCGAGAAGCACGAGCAGGCGGCGGAGGCACTGCGTCGCCTTGCCGAGGAGCAAAAGGAAGCGGGCCAGCCGAGCGGTGAAACTCTCGGCCTGCTGGCGCGGACCTGCAAGGACAGCTGGCGTCAGCTATGGGACGCGCAACAGAGCCAGGGCTCAGACTTCCTCAAGGCAGCCAAGGAAACCCAGCCGTCGCTGGCCAACGTGGCGAGCGCGTATGTCGAGGCCTTCCGCGCCGCGCCGGCGGATTTCTTCCCGGGCATCAACGCCCTCACCTTCGGGCGCCTTTGGGAGCATGTGACGGGCCGACGGAGCAGACTGCCGCTGAATGAGGTCGCGCAGGGGCTCACCTGGGCCATCGACTGCGCCCTGACTGCAAAGCGCGACTACTGGGCCCTCGCCAGCAAGGCGGAGCACGCCCTGGTGCAGGGCGAGGCCGACGCGGCCATCGAAGCTTTTGAGGCGGCAGCGGCGCTGGCGGTGGAGACCAAGGACCGCTTTGGCCTCGGCTCCACGGGTCAGCAGCTGAGATTCCTCTCTGCCCTGGGCTTCCGGCCTGACATCGTGCCCGACGCGTTGGCGGCCATCACAGCTGCTGAGAAGCAGCTTGACCTGCTGCTCGGCGCCCGGCCCGGCCGCCCCTCCGAGCCTGCGCGGGTGGTGCTGTTCAGCGGGCACATGGTGGACCGGCCCGGCCGCCAGCCGGCGCGTTTTCCTGACGGCAAAGCCGACCCTGCCGGCTCGCGCATCCGCGCGGAGCTGGATGCCATAGGCGCGGACGCGGGCGATCTCGGTATCTGCCAGGCAGCTTGCGGAGGCGATCTTCTCTTCGCGCGCGCCTGCCTTGGTCGCGGTATGCGGCTCTGGGTGCTGCTGCCCCAGGAGGAAGCGGCCTTCCTGCGGGATTCCGTTTCCTGGGCCGGGCCACGCTGGGTGGCCGACTACGAGGCTGTGCGGGCGAATGCAGATGCCACTTTCCGCGTTCTTCCCGAGGAGCTGGGCCCTGCGCCGGAGGGCGTGGGGAAATACGAGCGCTGCAACCGCTGGATGATGCACACCGCGCTGTCGCAGGGTCTGGCGAGGGTGTCCTTCATCACACTTTGGGATGGTGGTGGTGGCGACGGGCCGGGCGGAACCGAGCACATGGTCTCGCTTGTGCGTGATCTTACGGGGCATGAACCCGCTATCATCGACCCGCGGACCCTCTAGGAGCGGCACTCGATGGACCAGGCCCGGGGCTTTCTGAGCTACGCCCATATCGACGACGAATTCTTCGGTGGCGCGATCACCGAGCTGCGACGGTTCCTTGAGCTTGGGGTGCGCGTGGTGACCGGTGAGGGGGGGTTCCAGATCTTCCAGGACCGCGACGCGATCGAACTTGGGCAGAAGTGGGAGAAGCGGTTGGAAGAGGGGATCGCGAGTGCGAACCTGCTCATCCCGGTCCTGACTCCCTCTTTCTTCCGGAGCCCCTACTGCCGGGACGAACTGGTGATGTTCTTGAAGCATGAGGCATCGCTCGGCCGCGACGATCTGGTGCTACCACTGTACTTCGTCACGGTCCCGTCGCTCGAGAAGCCGGAGCTGCGCGACCGCGACCCATTGGCAAAGGAGATCGCGTCACGACAACGCTTCGACTGGCGTGAGCAGGCAGAGTTGCCACTCACCGAGGTGCAGGTGCGCCGAGCAGCGCGCCGGATTTGCGAAGCGATTGCTGTGGCGCTTGAGCGGAGCCAGGCGGCAGGGACTGCCGGGGCGCCGCCCCCGGTCCCTCCCTCGCCGCCCGCGACGACCGAATCCGGAGCCTGGGGCGCCGTCCCTGAGCAGACCGGTGGACCGGGGAGCGATCCCTTCTCGCCGTGGCCGGACGGGCCGGACCACCACACGACCGCTGATGGGGACGAGCCATCGCCGCCGGACCACAGCCCGGATCTTTCCCTGCGTGTCGCAGGCGCCCGACTGCAGGGTGCGTTGCGAGAGCGGTCCCGCTCCACGGAACGCTGGTCCGTCCTCTGGGTGGATGACCAGCCCGACAAGAACCACCACGAGGTGAGCGCGCTGCGCGAGTATGGAATGCGCGTAACCCAGGTGCCTTCCACCGAAGCGGCGCTGCGCGAGCTTTCCGCGCCGGGCGCACATTTTGACACTGTCGTCAGCGACATGCGGCGGCCGTCCGACCAGCAAGCTGGCTTCACCCTGCTCGCCAAGTTGCGAAGCGAAGGGCACGGCCTTCCTTATTTCATCTACACCGGGCCGCGTGCGCCTGAACTCGTCGCTGGGACGCTCCGGCGCGGCGGGCAGGGGTGCACCGACCGGCCCGACGAGCTGGTGGAGATGGTGTTGCGCGCAGTTGGAGCGGTCGGGCCGAGCATCTCGCCGGCTGGGGAGCCGCAACGGGGCTGAATGCTCGGCTGCAGGTGGACGCCTCGTCCCTAGGATCGTCGATAGCATGCAGGGTCAGGGCGGTCTCGACCCATGCTCACCAGATGTTTGTGTTTGCACTGCATGTCGCGGACTGCTTATCGTCCAGTGAGGTGGTGGCGCAGGCCGCCTCGGGGAGACGAATGGAATGGCGTGCGAGGTGAGAGCCTCCCGCTTGAGCGGCTGGCGCTTCCCAGACGGAGCCGACAGGCCCAGGTGGCGTGCGTGATGCGGCCACAAGCCAACTCCGAGGTTTCCGTTCTCCCAGTTCAGAACTTGCGACATATCCGCGCCTCGCAAGCGTTTACGACGCTGCAGCGGACCTTCGAAGACAAGGACGGGGAGGCAGTCGAACAGCAACGGTCGCTGTTCCGGATGTTGCGCCTCATCAACTTCCTGGTCCTCTCCGTCGGCGTGCTGAGCGGGCTGGTGCTCGCCGGGACGATCGCTGGGGACCGGGCGACGGGCTGGGTCGCCGAATGGCGACCCGCCATCGCACGCGCCACATGGATCGCTGGGCTTGCGATCACTGTCTGCGGCGTGCTCGCCACCGTGCTGGGCCAGTTCATCCGCGGAGGCGACCGGCTTGGGCGTTGGCGCTCCCTTCGCTCCGAGGCAGAGGTCGCGCGCGGGCAGAAGTACGCCACCCTCGCGCGGCTCGCCGCGGCCGCTGGCCCCGGTCCCGCGCTGGAGGCGCTGGAGGCAGTGGGCAAGGAGCTGCTTGAGGATCAGCGCGCTTATTACGTCAGGCGCGCCCGCGAGCACCGGGCCTCGGCCGGTGTCACCGGTGTGTGGACCGGGATCTCCCTTGCGCTCTCCGCCCTTGCCAGCGCGACCGCGGTCGCTGTCCTGGCGAATTTCAGCGTCGAATGGCTCCTGGTCCTTGGCGTGATTGGTGCTGCAGTGGGGGCCTACGCGGTGGATCGGGAGAACCTACTCCGTGACCGCGGAAATGCCGACCTTTATGAGCGGGTGGCAGAGCGCCTCGGCATCCTCGCGGCGAGCCAGGACCGCGTGGCGGCGGAGATCCACGGCGGAAACGCACAGGCGGTCGTGGTCTTCACCGACCTCGTTGTGGAGGAACTCCAGGCGGAGCACCGGCAGTGGCGCGAAGCGCTCGCGGTCGCACAAGAGCAGATCGACCGCCTGGAGGAACGCCTGCGCGAGGCGCGGGGACGCGCCTCGGCCCAGGCGGGCTCGTCGGCAGGCGGCGCGGCGCCACAGACAGGCGGGGCACCCCGCGGGGGAACAGAAGCCGGCAATGCAGGTGCGCCAGCCACAGCAGAGCGCGGCTCCACCCGGAGCGTGGCCGCCGAACTGGCGCGGTGGAAGCCTCTTCTGAATGCTGCGGCAAGCGTGCTGCCGCCGCCGCATGGGGAACGTGCGCGCGTGCTATCCTCGGAGATATCAACGGTCCTGGCGCCGCTCGACTCCGACGCCCCCGTCAGCTCCAGGATCTCCGCGGCCGCGACCCTTGCCGAGCGGCTCCGCGTCGAGAATCCACTCGGCCAATGGCTGACCGGAGCGCTGCCCCGACTGGCGCCGGTGCTGGGTACGGTGATCCCGCCGCTTGGGATGGTCCTCGGCATCGCTGCGATCGGGGCACGGCTTGGCGAGGATGCCTACCGGCGATGGGTCGCGCGCGTGCTGCAAGCTCCTATCGCGCCCGGTCTTCTGGAGCCAACCGCGCTCACCTCCACCATGGTGCTCGCCGCGATGGAAGGGGCGCCCGAATTTGCCGACGCATGGGCCGCCGAGCGTGAGCAGCAGAACCTGGCCGCGATCACCGAAATGGGTCGGCTCGTGGTTGAGGATCCAGAGGAGCTGTGGTCCCGCGAGCAGGCGCGGTTCAGCGGCGACCGCGCCGCCTTCGACCGCGGACTCGAGGCTATGCGGCGCACCCTCCTTGCCCGGGCGGTGGAGGAGGATACGGCGTCCATCCCCCGTGCCGAACTTCCTGACGGGGCCAGCCCCCCGCAGCTTCTGGACGCCGTCTCACGTGTCCAGTCCGACCCAGAGGGCCGCGCAACGCTGCAGACAGTTGTGCAGCTGATGCACGAGCTGCGGAACGAAGGGGAGGTCGACCCGGTGGCGTCTCTTCGTCTTGCGCATCCCGGAGGGACAAACCCATGAGAGGCATCAAGCACCCCGTCGCCACCGGCGGCCGGCCGCGGGCCTTCGCGTTGTCCGTGGCGGTCACAGCCCTGCTCCTGGGGGGCTGTGATCCGGCCGCGAGGACCGCCGGGCAACTGCTGAACCCGACCGTAGCCTCTCTGCAGGAAATCAAAGGTCTTCACACTGACGGAAATTTTGCCGCCGTCGTGGACCGCCAAGTCTCCTGCATGCCCGCGCAGGAGGGCTGCGCGCAGCTCCACTATCTCAAGGCGGATAGCTGCCGCCGGGTCGCCGGCGCAGCAGGTCCCGGGCGCCGCGGGCGCCTCGACTGCGCGATCGAGAACTATGAGGCGGCGCTCGTGGCAGTTGGCCAGCGTGCCGACCCCCTTGTGGACCGCCGCGCCGTCGAAATCGCTCTGCTGGACATGAGCGTCCAGCGGCGTGACGCCGCTGAGGGTGCCGCCGATGCTGCTGCCCAGAACGCTGCCCTGCAGCGCCGGGCTGCGGCGGCACAGCGCGGCCCCAGCGCACGGCCGGCCGGCTTCTACCACGCGGCCGAGGCCCTCATGAGCGACGTCGTGCGCGCAGGTACCTCTGGTAATTGTGCGCGGATCGATGAAGCGGCCCGGCTGCTCGCAGAGGCTCGTGCGGACGGCACTCCCTATGCGGCTCCGGCCCAACGGCTGGCAAGCTCCATCGAATCCACTCGGCGGGCAAGAGGATGCGCCGCGTGAGCACCGCCGGCCCGGCCTATCCCGGCGTCCAGCTAAGGGTATCGACCCCACCCTTGATCGGCGAGGCGGTGCTTGCCGTGCAGCTGCGCCTCGGTGAACTCGGGCTAGCCTGCGCCGATCTACGCAGCGCCAACCTCACCCGCAACAGGGCCAATGTGCGCGTGGGCGACATCGCCGGCGTCTTCGGGCGGCGAACCGCCGCCGCAGCCACGGATTTTCAGCGCTCCCGTGGGCTTCGTCAGGACGGCATCGTAGGCGAACGCACCTGGTCGGCCTTGTTCGCGCCACAAGGAGTCGGGGCGCCAGCGGCCACGGTTGCCCCGACACCTCGCGCGACCGACCGCATGGTCGTGAATCCGGACGCGCGCGACGTGGATCTCGCAAAGTTGCATCCCGAGATGCGGCAGCGCCTCGCAAAGCTGCAGGAGGCGCTTCACGCCCAGTCGGTGCCGATGCGCGTCTTTGAGGCGTTCCGTGCGCCGGAACGGCAGCAGCACCTTTACGCGAAAGGGCGCGACGCTCAGGGCCGCATCGTCGGGCGCGTGGTGACCCACGCCAAGCCCTTCGAGTCCTACCATCAATATGGCCTGGCCGTGGACATGGTGATCGACATGCCCGGCGTGAACCCGTGGGAAGATCGCACGCCGGAGGCAGCGAGGTGGTGGCAGGCCTTCCACGATCTGGCGCGCGACCAGGGGCTGGAGCCGCTCAGCTTTGAGAAGCCGCACATTCAGTTAGCAGGCCTGAGCACGCGCACGCTGCTCGCGGGTGGCTATCCTGATGGCGGCGACGAAAGCTGGGCCGACAACCTGTCACAGGCTATCGCACGCTGGCCGGGCGGGACG
The DNA here is from genome assembly GCF_017355885.1 of Sabulicella rubraurantiaca. Classification (GTDB taxonomy): domain Bacteria; phylum Pseudomonadota; class Alphaproteobacteria; order Acetobacterales; family Acetobacteraceae; genus Roseococcus; species Roseococcus rubraurantiacus. Next base: position 7,476 of record NZ_JAFEUU010000004.1, on the reverse strand, counting down.
AAGCCTCCGCCTCCGCACCGACTTGAGCGTCCTCCCTTGGCCCCGCTGGCAAAGCCGGCCGATCCGTCATCGCAAGAGGAGAGTGCCCTCGACTGGCGGAAGCTACCTTCGATCGAGGAATGCGACTGGTCACACCCCTTCCAGGGGCGTCCGTGGCGCGTGGACCGGCATGGCATTTACCTGCGGGATCTTGAGGGCGGGCAGCGAGCGATCCGCAGCGCAGGCAACCCCACAACCTGTGGGGCGGTGATTGCGGCGTTCGGGCCGCAGATTGCGAAGTATTCGGCGAAGCATGGGGTTCCGCCCGAACTGATCGTCATGACCATCGCGACGGAAGTGGGCGTCTACCGCAGCGTCGGCTTCACCGGCCCACGGACCTTCCGCTGGGAAGCGCATATCAGCGATTATAGCGCCGGCCCCATGCAGATGCTGGCCAGTACGGCGCGCGACGTGAACCGTAAGGAGCGCCTGGGCTACGAGGACAGCGATTTTCCATCCTTCGACGCCAAGCCGGAACCACCTCCCCAAGATCTGCCGATCTATAAGCCTGATATCGCGATTGACCTCGGTGCAGCCTTTATCCGGCGAGGCATGGCCAAGACCGGAACAAACCCTATCCTTGTCGCCGCGGCCTATAATGCAGGCAGCGTCCGGCAAGGGACCGGCAACCCGTGGGGACTACACTGTCATGGCGACCACCTCGACCGAGCCGCGGAATGGTTCGGCGATGCGTGTGCTCTGCTCGCTGCTGCCGGACGGTGAAACTGGGGGCCGCGTATCTCCCCATCTGCCGCTGAGGTAGGACAGTCTTTCCCCTCCCTGATATCTCCCGTCAGCCTGTGGCGCTCGCGATTTCGCTCAGGTAGTCGTCCGCAAAGTCGGTGCGGATCTCGATCCAAAGCGGCGCATGGTCGGACATCTGCCAAGTCCGCCACTTCAGGTAGCGGCCTTCGGGTGTCGTTGCCCGAAACTTCGCCTTCTTCTCTGGGTCTTCTTCCGGCACGTGAGTGGAGTAGGTGGCCATGTCCTCGTCCCGAAATACGTCTTCGAAGAGCGCGACCATGCCTCCGCCCATGACCTTGAAGCGCTTGTCTTTCACGCGCACGGCAATCTGGTCATAGAAGTGATCGCCCATCCGGCGCACCTTGTGGCCATCGATCTCATCGGGAACCTTGAACCCCTTGCTTTGGAGGGCGGCCATCGTCTCATGCTCCGGGCTGACGACGTTGAAGTCCCCAAGCAGGATGTAGCTCTCGGGCGCGCTGGGCTGATCAGATTCAGGGGTAGCGTTGTCCTGCCGTTTTGCGAAGAAGCCGATGAGCTTGCGGATCTCGTCGATGCGCTGCTGAAGTTTGTCGCCTGACTCGTCGCCGTAGTAGATGTGCACGGTGCACAGCGAGAAGCGGAACCACCCTGACTGGAAGGCGACCAGGAAGGGGCTGCGGGCGAATTGCTGCCTGGTCTCGACGGTGGTCGCTGGGATGTCGGGCTGGTCCTTGGGTTTGACCTTCTTGCGCGCGACGACGAGCTGGCCGTCGGGCAGCACGATCTCGCCAGCCACCTTCCGGAACCAGACCTTCTCGGTGTTGTAGACGAAGGCCATACGCTCGCCGTTGCCGCCCGACCCCTCTGTGACGTCCGTGACGATGTAGTCCCACTCGCGTCCCAGAATGCGGATCAACTTGCGGAACGGCCCGAGGTCCTCATTCACCTCCTGGATCGCCACGAGATCGAAGCAGGCGATCATCTCGGCGAGGTAGTAGAAAGTCTCAGGCAGGCGAGGGCCCCAGCCGAACTTGTTTGAGTCGAAGTCCCGGATATTCCAGGTGGCGAGCAGAAGGGAGCCGTCGCTCTTGCGGGCACGGATGGACGCTAGGCGTTCACGGATGGCGAGGAGGCGCGACGCACAGCGTTCGGCCGCGCCGTCCTCCTTGGCGAGGTCGCGGCGCAGAGAGGCATAATTGTTCGACATGAAATCCTCCCAGACCTTGGGCGGTGAAGGATCTTGCCATGAATGGCGCCTGAGGTCGCCCTGGAGTGACAGGAGGCGGGAACCTTTGGATCAAGCCGGCCTCCGGTTCGAAGACAGTCTCGCTTTTCACACAGCGGGCGGGAGTGGCAGGCGCTCCTTGAACAGCAGTTAGCGTCAAAAGGTCACGACCAGCCGTTCTGCAAAGATGCCGTTCTTCGTGAGCGTGCCCTCCTTCCCGGCCGCGCGTTGCAGGTTCGGGTGCCGAAGCAGCGGCTTCAGCAGGCGAGGCAGGCAGGCGTGATTGATGTGCTTCCCGAAGCACTCATGCAGGCCGTAGCCGAAATGGATGTACTCGTGTGCGCCGCGGTCCGTGTCGAACCGTCGCGGCTCTGGGACGCGGCGGTCGTCCATCATGGCGGAGGAGAAGGCAACGAAGACCGTCGCTCCTTGGCGGACCTTCGTCTGGCGGCGTGTCCCCTGCGCGATACTCCAGTCCCGTCGGGCAATGCGCGGCAGCCCGGGACCCAGCGGATCAAAGCGCATCGCCTCCAGCACGATGCGCCGCAAGCGGTCATCATCACTAGCCTGGGCAGCGCTACGCGCGGCCTCCAGCGCCTCAGGCCGCTGGAGCAGCTGCTCCAGCGCCTGCGGCACGACCATGGGCCACTGAGGAGGCCCTCCGACCACCATACACAGCAGCGAGGTGCGGATCTGCGGGTCGGTGTACCAAGGGTCACCCGCCGCCTGCTGCGCCAGGCAGCGGTCGAGCACGTCGTCGCCAGCCCCGGCGCCGCCTGACTTGCGTCGTGCGATCTCGGCGTCAATGAGGGCTCGGAAGGCGGGGGCGATCTCGTCGACCTCCCGGCGAAGCGCAATGTCCTTTGGCGAGCTCGCGAACTGGAACTCGAAGAGCCTCGTGGCCCACACATCAAGCCGACCCTGTGCGGGCGGTGGTACACCGAAATAAGGAGCGACAACGTCGAAGGCGACGCGCCGAGCGAGATCCACCACGTCGATCCGCCCGCCGGCGTGCGAGAGGATATTGCTGGCAGCCTCCTCCGTCCGGAGTGCCAGGGCAGGGAGGTCATCGGCCCGCACCACGCGGCGCATGGCGGCGACACCTGCACGGTATTCGGGTGTGTCGTCCATACCCAGGAAGAAGGGTTCGCCGCCCGTGATGACATTCAGGTTTGGCTGATAGGGCACCCGGAAGGCGGTATCGGTCCCGAAGACTTCCCGCACGTCGTCGTGCCGGGTGACAGCCCGGAAGGAGCCTAACCCCGGGATCGGCCAGACACGCCGCGCCACGGCGAAGACGCTCGGCAGTGCCGCCAAGAACGCGCGGTGGATGGCTCCCTTGAGGCCAGACGCTGCGGGCCGGATCGGATCCTGGGAAAGCAGTGCGCTCACAGTGAGGCCAAGTAGCGCAATGCCGGTAGGCTGGGCAGGAAAAAATAGTCGCCACCCGCCATCTGGACATAGGTCTCCACATGCACGCTGCGGCGGAGCGGCTCTTCGCGGATTGTCATGCGACCATCCGGGCCAACCAATGGGTCCACCTCATCGAAGAGCGTCGCGAAGTCGGAGTTGAGCAACCAGGTCTGCTGGACGAACTCGAACTGGCGCGCGATGTCGGTATTCAGGCACATGAAAAGCAGGCCGCGGTCCGCATCATCCGGCGTGCGGTCGTCTTCAATGCGTGGCCCGAACTTGCGGCCACGTCGGAGAATGCGGTGGTTGTTCGCCGCGGCCAGAAGGCTCTCGCGCTGTTCAGGCGTTGGTGCGAGCGCGTCCCGGGGGTTCGCCCGGCGCACATGGCTGCCCGGTGGGCAGCCGATCCCGTGCGGGTCATCCGCATGGAATAGGAAGCTGTTGTCGGGCATCCCTGATGCATGCGGCGCGCGCCGTCCGGCGGGGCAGAGGAGGTGGCCCTCCCTGTCGCGGCCCACCACACGCTCGGCGATCCATTCGGCCGTGACATGCCCGGAGTTCTCCGGATCACGTGCGCGAATGGCGGCGGCGTTCCGGTCCATCGAGGTCCAGAAGGCCGCAACATCCTGGCGCAGCTCGCGCACGACCAGGTAGCTGCCGTTGCGGCCGAGGTCATAGAAGCCCTGAGCTTCCGGATGGGGTGGCAGGCCGGCGTCCTGTGGCCGGGGGTCAGCCGTGCCGTGCTCCTCGCCAGGCACGACAGGGCCAGGAGCCTTCTCGTGATGTCCGTTGACGTAGCCGATCAGGAACTCACCGAGAGGGACGCCCTGCACCGGCTCGGCCTGGGTAGCCTTCCGGCCTTCGATCTCGACGGCACCGGCTGCATCGAAGGGCGCGGGCTGGGAAAGTCCGTCCGCAAACCCGAAATGCTCGCGGCTGACCCCGGCCGCCTCGACATCCAGCACCAGGGGAAGGCGATGGGAGACCGTGACGCCGTGCGAGCGAAATGCGTCCTCTACATCACGGGCGAGCGCGTCCGCTGAGGCGTCGTCCAGCGTGTAAAGCAGCAACACCGCATGCACAGTGATGGGTGTTGGGACATGCTTCTCCTCACCCTCAAAGGCCACGTCATAGGCGCCAACGCGCGTACTGGTCGGCTCACGCAGCGGCGTGTTTGCACTCCAGAGTGGGCCGCCATCAAGGACCGTCTCCTGCCATTCGTCGCGGCGCCTGTCGCCGAGGCGGCGCAGCCGGTCCTCCTGGAACATGCCTTCCCGGAATGGGCGCGAGAACGAAGCCAGGGCATTGGCTGGCAGCTTCATCCGGGCGAGGCCCGTCCATGTGAAGGCCAACGCCGCGGCACGGTCTTGTGCGCCTGAGGGTGGGATGGCGGGCGTGACGGGCGCGACCCGGTTGAGCGTGCGCAGCCATGCGCCACCGCCAAGGTCGAGCCGCTCCGGCTCGCCAATCTCCAGGAAAAGGGCACGGCCGGTGGGCAAGCTGCCGAAGCCGGTCACCACAATTCCTTGGACCTCCCGTGCGATCTCGGGCGCGAGCTTCCAGCCGGCGGACGGCTTCGGCGTTCGGGTCACAGGTCGCTGATCCACGCGCGGGCCTCCACCTCACTGAGCTCGGGCCGGCGGAGGCCGTCCGCGATGCGATTGTTGCGCTCGATCTGATCCACGGTGAGGGTGGGGTAGGCGCTGTACCAGAAGCGGCTCACCGCGCGGGAGGCCAGGGCCCAGTTCTTGAACCTCCTGCCATGGCGCGCGCCGTCGTAGATCAGGAAGCGAGTGGGCGGAAAGCCGACGCCGCAACCCCAGGCAAGGGTCAGGCCGCCCGCTGCCTTCTCGATGAAGTCGTCGAGATAGGAGTCCCAGCTGTGGTCGAAGTTGGAGAAGAAGAGAAGCCGGCTGCCATTGTTGAGGAAGGCCCAGTGCGCAAAGTGGACCGTGCGCATCGTACCGAGGTAGCCATCGGTCGCCACCACCCGCAGCACCAGCCCCAGCCCAAGATGCCCGGCCCGGATGATGATTGAGCGCAGAACGCCGGGCTTGATGAGCACGATGGAGCCCATGTGGTTCTGCGCGACCCAGTCCTCCCGTCGCACCATCTCCCGGAGGAGGCGCTCATCGACATGGGGTGCGTCGTGCGACGAGTCGTGGCGCTCGAGGTAACGCAGCCAGAGCACCAGCCCCGGAAGGATGACCAGCAGAAGTCCAAGCAGCCCGAGCAGCACGGCGCGCGCCACCGGCCAGAAGGCGTCGCCGGGGGTCGCCGGAAGATTGCCGGCTCCGAGCCAGGCGAGCAGATGGCTCGTGGCACTCACCAGCGGGGTCAGAACGAGCGCTGCGACGACAACATAGGCGGCGACGATGCCGAGGATGGCCGGCACCTTCGGCAGAATAAGCCTTGTGAGGTTCGGTCCCGCTGATGTCTCGGTTCCGGGCAGCGGTGCACGCTTGGCGTAGATCAGCAGTCCGGTCGCGGTGGCCACCAGCAGCAGGAGCAGCACATAAGCCTTCCAGGGCATAAGGGCGGCCACGACGATGGCTGGCAAGGAGAAGGCAAGCAGCAAGAGGACGGCGAAAGTGACGAGGCGCAGGATATCCAGCAGCCGCTCGCCCCTTGAGATTCGAGGCGGAGCTGACATCCCAAGCCACGGATGAGCGGGGACCATGGCCTTACGCAACAGCGCGTGGACCTCTGTGGCACTGCGCCCTCGATACGGTGATGGGCCGGGCCGGCCGGGATCGTCCAGCTCTTCGCGAACCGCGACGAAGAGGGCGGCTTCCTGCAGGATGCGGTCGCGCGTCAGGCCGCGGTTGCCGTGGTGGAAGACACTCGGCCGCTGCGTGCGCGCCTCCAGATAGGGCGCAAGCGGTGCACGTGAATCAGATGCAGTGACTGCGTCGTAAAGCGGCCCATCTTCGTCGAGCGGCCGTTTGCAGCAGCGCAACATCTCGCGCAGATCCGGGCCGAAAGCGGCCTCCAGCTGGCCCCAGAAGACACCGGGCTGGCCATCAAAATTGGCTTCCAGGATGAAGATTGGGTCATACTCGGCCGCTGTGAAGACGCTCATGGACATGAAGTGAAGCGTCGGGATGTCGCGCATGACGCGAGAAAAATTGTCCGGCTGACCGAAGGGGCCGGTGTCCTCTCGCTGGCGCAAGGCCTCAATCAGGGCGGAAAGGCGGCTGCAACTTTCTGGCTTAACCTCAAGCGGAACATTGAGGGTGCTCTGAAGCATGCCAGCCATAGCCTTTGCTTGCGTCGGAATACAAGCATGGCATGGGCGCGAGAGGTCACTCCACAGAAATCGGCAGCACGCGTCATGAGGGCAGGGCGGAAATGGAGGTTCAGACTTCCTCAGCCATCAAGGGGTAATCCATCTCAGGTCATAGCCGGGAGCCTTCGTGCGCACGCCGAGGGGACCGGCAATGGGCTGCAGGGCAGGGGCCGAAAATGCTCTGCCTTGCTTCAGGGTGCGCTCACGGCCTCGATCAAAATTCTTGCCTCGGAATGAACTTCGCCGCTTGGATAGATAGGCTGGGCGTAACCGAGAACCAGGCTCCTGGGAGAGGACGAATGTCGCTACGCATCAGGAATTTTGGCTGGCGATGCCGCTGCAATGGAAGCAGCCATCTGGCCTGCCGGGTTCCTCCCGCTCCAGACGTGATGGCCAATCTCTTCCTGGATTACAGGCGGTCCGGAAGAGAGCGCGAGCTCAGCTTCAAGGAGTATCTTGTCTCGATCGGGTTCGTCGATCCGGCTGCCGACACCATCGGGATGGACGACGCGGCCCAGTTTGTCGCAACGCCGGGTGGACCCGAATTGCTGGCCACCTCGCAGCCGGTCATCGGCGAGGTTCAGGTCAAGGTGCGTCTCGTCGATTTCGACGACAGACCCGGCATCAGGCCCAAAGAACAATTCGAAGATCTGCTCTTCTCGCGAGGCATCCATCCCACGGGAAGCATGCGGGACTACTTTCAGGAGGTGAGCCTCGGAAAGGTGGATTGGTCGGCACCGTCTCCGACTGGATCCGCCTGCCTCAGCCCTATTCGTACTACACC
>NZ_JAFEUU010000052.1 GCF_017355885.1 Sabulicella rubraurantiaca | reverse complement strand
GAGCAGACATGGCGTAACTGAGGGCGGGCGCACTCCCCGGCTGGTGGCCAGAATGGCGGACCAGCCTGCAGAGAAAGGAGTGCGAGATGGACTGCTATGTCGGCCTCGATGTCTCCATGGAGGAGACGGCCTTTTGTGTTCGCGGTCCCGAGGGCCGCATCCTCGGCCACGGCAAGGTCCCGACGGACCCAGAGGCCATTGCCGCCCTGCAGCGGTTTGGCCGCCCTGCCCGTGTGGTGCTCGAGACCGGGCGGATGGCGAACTGGCTGCATCGGGGGCTTGTGGCCCGGGATCTGCCGGCGGTGTGCGTCGATGCCCGTCAGGCGCATGCGGTGCTGAGCCAGATGCCCAACAAGACGGACGCGAACGACGCGGCGATGCTGGCCGAGTTGGCGCGGACGGGCTTCCCCCGGGCCGTGCGCGTCAAGAGCGAGGCGGCCCAGGGCATGCGGGCTCTGCTGAAGGCACGTGACCTGGTGTTGCGTCAGCGCATGGACCTCGACAACACGATCCGCGGCTTGCTGACGAGCATGGGCGTGCGGCTGCCGAAAGGGCCGCGGAAGTGGAGCGAGCGGGTGGAGCTGGCTCTGGAAGCAAACGAGGCCCTGGCCCTCGCGCTGAAACCACTCTTGCGGCTTCGGGAGGACATCGCCCGGTCGCTCGCTGAGCTGACGCGTCGGCTGCTTGCGGAAGCCAGGGGCTCGGAGCTGTGCCGCAGGCTCATGGGGGTCCCTGGGGTTGGCGCGATCACGGCCTATGCTTTCGTGGCGACGATCGACGATCCGACCCGGTTTGCCCATTCGAGATCGGTGGGCGCCTACGTCGGCCTCACCTCCAGGCGATACCAATCGGGCGAGGTCGATTACGCCGGGCGGATCACCCGCCGGGGAGACAGCATGCTGCGGACGCTGCTGTTCGAGGCCGCGTCGAGCCTGATCACCCGTGCCGGTGGGGGTGGCGCACTGCGGGAGTGGGCAGTGAGGCTTCGCGCCAAGGTGGGTCACAAGAAGGCGGGCGTGGCCTTGGCGCGCAAGCTTGGGGTCATCCTGCACCGGATGTGGGTGGATGGCACCCAGTTCCGTCCGGCCTGAGCGCAGGGGAGCGAGGCAGAGGCAGCGAGGAGGGATCATGACGAGCGGCACCTGAGAGCTACACGGGCTCCTGTCCTGGTCCGGACGGGAGGCGACGGCCGAGCCCGAGGTATTACGTGCGGCACGCCCCGGCGTGACCGCGTAGCCCACAAGCAGGGAGGCCGAAGCCTTGGACGCCATCATGAAGCGCCGCGCCACACGCGCGAGAGCGACTTCGAAGAGAACCTTGCGCCGGACCCGAATGGGAGTTCAGGATCATCACGCGCCCGCCCCAGTTAGAGAACCTACTATCGCTGGCGGGCGGAGTATGGCGGCCTGAAGTTGGACCTAGTGAAGCGGCTGAAGCAGCTGGAGCAGGAGAACGGCAGGCTTCGGAGGACGGTGGCGGACCTGACGCTGGAGGAGCTGGTGCTGAAGGAAGCCGCCTCGGGAAACTGGTGAGCCCCACCCGGCGGCGGGCCTGCGTGGAGCATGTCATGCGCGAGCTTGGCGTGTCGGAGCGCAGGGCCTGCGCGGTGCTGGGGCAACACCGATTGACACAGCGCAAG
>NZ_JAFEUU010000051.1 GCF_017355885.1 Sabulicella rubraurantiaca | reverse complement strand
CCGCAGATCCTCCGACAAGGTCTTTGCCATGCCTGCTGCCTCCGCCCAGCAGACAGGGTGAATCAGATCACCCCCGCGTCGGGGAAGCACTTTCGCGAATCAGCTCGAGGGGAACGTGCTCTAGCTCAGCGGCAAGGCCGCCCCCCATAGAGCTTGGAACCGCAGCCAGGTTGGTCAGGAGCTCGCGAACCGACGCTCCACCTTCGCCAGAACGCACGTCGCCGCTCACCGCCATGCAATCAACGGGTTATTCGAGGTGTTCAGGTGTCGGATCCTGCTGGCCGCGCAGTCGGCCGACTTCCGCAAGGGCGCACACGGCCTGGCAGCGCTGGCGGCTGAGATCCTAGGCGAGGATCCCTTCTCCGTCCGGTTCTCTTGTTCCGGTCGCGCTGGGCGGACTGAATCAAGAGCCTCGTATGAGACGGCTCCGACCTAATGAGTGCCCGTCCGGTGAGGGCCGCCTTCCGGCGCTGGGCTGTGCTCGACCACGCTTCGTTCCCATCTTAGCGAGACGCTCTTCGAAGCGGAGTCGCAGCTGCGCAAGCGGCTCGGGATCCTCCAGGCCGCAGAGCTCGTCATTGCCGGTCGGGCCGAGGGTTTGCCCGCTGGCCGTGACCGCCTCCACATGGACGGTGAAGCGTTCCGCGCTCGCCCCGCGAAGGGCAACGCGCAACCCTTGTACCGGCAGTCTCATTCCGCGGCTGCCACAGAATTCGCCGCCCTGGGACCAAGGAGAGGTCCAGCCCCTGCCAAGGACGACCTGATACTCCAGCTCCTCGGGAGGGACGCCCTCTGGCGGGGCGAGCTGGATGCCCTCGATCACGCAGCCCGGCTCGCGCAGCCCGAGCCACTCGCCTAGCGCGCCGGCCCGGTCCCCGACACGGGCAATGTGCAGTAGCATGGTATTCGCGCCGCGTGTCGCGGCAGCTGGCGGCACGGCGGCCGGGGCGCGCACCGGAGCCCTGGGCTTCTCCTCCTCCCGCACCGGACCGAGGCTGGCCTGCTGTCCGGGGACGTCGAGCCTCTGCACATGCATGCGCGGCGGCTTCGCGCCCTTGTGCTCCAGCAGGTTATAGCTGGTGAGGAGGAGGCGCGCCTCCTCACTAGCGACCGCCACCAGCAGCGCGTCCCCGAGCTGCCGCAGCCATGGGCTCCCGCGGAACTGGGCGATCTCCACCTCCGACCCTTCGCCCGGCATGACGGAGATGGACAAGCCGGGAAGCTGCGCAGGTGGCACGCCGGGCGAAACCTCGGAGACGGAGATGCAGAACTTGCCGCGCGGGAGCACGAGCGTATGGGCAGCGACCCTGACGTCGGGCACCCGGTCCTGTGTCTTGTCAGGCATGGAGTGACTTCACCTCCCTCGGACTCGGCACGGCCAGACCTGCCATGCGGCCCAGAAACTACTCATTGATGCGGCGTGGGACTAGGTTCAAGATCCCCGCTTCAACCCAAGGGTATCCGTTGGCCATGTAAACTTGTCTAGTGGCCTGAGTTGGAAGTTCAGTTGCGGTTTGCTGTGGCTGGGAGGAGACTGTGGCGCCTGAATTGGGAGGCGTGTCATGTCTCGCGGACCCAAGGCTGTCATGTTGGCGTTGACCGAGGCGGAGTGGGCCGAACTCCGTCGCCTGCTGCGCCGGCGCGGCGTGGGCCAAGCCCTCGCCCAGCGTATCCGGATCGTACTGGCCTGCGCCGAACCCGACGCGACCAACCTGAGG
>NZ_JAFEUU010000050.1 GCF_017355885.1 Sabulicella rubraurantiaca | reverse complement strand
CGCGGGCAGCGAGTCTGGGCGTCGAGGCTGAGGGTGAGACCAGGGTGCTGCGCGATCCCTGGGAAACCGCCATCATGCTGACTGCGGGCTGAACGCCGCCTCGGGCGAGTAGACCTGAAGCCGCATCCTCGGAAACCCGCCTCGCTGGTCGCCGGTTCTTGCAACGTGCGGCGCCACGCAATGCCGTGCGCCTCAGAAAGCCAAGCAGGAGGATGCCCCATGACCATCCACCGTTCTCTGTCACTGCTCGCGACGGCCGCGCTTTTGGCGGGCACACCCCTCGCCTATTCACAGACGCGCCCCGATGGCGCCCCTGGCAACCCACCCTCGACCGCGACCGGGCGCGCGGTGGATCGCGCACAGGGTGAAGTGCCCCGCCCTGATGGCACGCCTGGCAACCCGCCCGGCACGGCCGTGGGCCGGGCCGTGGACAGCACTCTCGGCACCAACACCACAGGCGCGAACCCATCGGGCGCGGCGACAGGCGCCACGACCACACCCGCGACGACTTCGACCTCCCCGATGACCGTTGATGCCGCAAGCCTGCGCGGCGCCTTGAGCGCCCGCCGGTTGATCGATGCGGATATCTATGGCGCGAACGACCGGGAGGTCGGCGAGGTCGAGGATGTCATCATCCCCCAAGGCGGGACGGGAGGGCTTGTCGTCGTGCTTTCGGTGGGGGGCTTCCTCGGCATGGGTGAGCGGCACGTCGCCGTGCCCTTCAGCCAGCTGCAGCACAACGCGGACCGGAACCGTTGGGTCCTGCCCAACGCCACAGAGGAGACGCTCCGGGCGATGCCGGTCTTCAACCTGGACGAGTTCGGGCGGAACCGGAACCGGGCCAACTCCGATCGCCCAAGGCGTGACTCCGTCACTGGCACGACCACGGACGGAGCAGCGTCGCGTCCGGGTGCCTCCGGCGGCACTAGCGTGACGCCCGCACCGGCCACCCCAGCCAACCCGCCGACGCGTTGATCACGGGCCTATAGAGCGGGAGGGGGAGAGGCCCCCCTCCCTCGGACCGAGCGCCACGCCCATGGCTGCGAGGGCTTCCATGGATTCTGCAACGCGAATTGGCTTGATGCCGCCGCGTTGACCCCGGAACATTCACCTTCGCCGGACGCTCGCTTTCGATGAACCCCTACATTTTGCTGCTGACGGGCACCGGCGTGCTGATCCTGTTGGTGGCCTGGCTGCCCATGGTACTGCGGGAGCTGCCGCTGTCCCTGCCGATGTTCTGCGTGGCCTTCGGCTTCGTCGCCTTCGGCCTCTCCAGCGGCGACACTCCGGACCCGCTGGCATATCCGGAGGCCACCGAACGGCTCACCGAGATCGTCATCATCATCGCCTTGACGGGCGCTGGCCTGAAGCTGGACCGCCCCTTTAGGTGGCGTACTTGGTCGACGACCTGGCGTCTGCTCGTCATTGCCATGCCGCTCACAATCATCGGCATCGCGGCGGTCGGCCACTGGTTCCTTGGCTTTGGCTTGGCGACCGCGCTGCTGCTCGGGGGCGCGCTGGCATCGACCGATCCGGTGCTCGCCGCCGACGTGCAGGTGGGACCACCGCGCTCTGGCGAGGAGGACGAGGTGCGCTTCACCCTCACCGCCGAGGCGGGGTTCAACGACGGCCTTTCCTTTCCTTTCGTGCACCTCGCGGTGGCCGCGATGGCGCGCGGGAACCTCTCCGGGCCATGGCTGCTCGACTGGGCGGTGGGCGAAGTGGCCTGGAAGGTCGGCGCAGGCGTGGTCGTCGGCTTGGCGATCGGCCGGGCGCTCGGCTGGCTGCTCTTCCGCGTGCCGAACCGCGCCGGGCTTTCGCGAACCGGGGAGGGCTTCGTGGCGCTCGGCATCACCTTTCTCGCCTACAGCCTGACCGAGCTTGCGCACGGGTACGGCTTCCTTGCCGTCTTCGTTGCTGCGCTCGCGGTGCGCTCAGCCGAGCGCGAGCATGAATATCATGAGCGGCTGCACGACTTCGTCGACCAGACGGAGCGTCTCATGATGATGGTGCTGCTTGTGCTCTTTGGCGGCGCGCTGGCGGGCGGATTACTGAATGCGCTCACATGGGAAGGTGCAGCGGCGGTGCTCATCTTTCTCTTTGTGGTGCGGCCGGCGGCGGGGATGGTCTCCCTGGTTGGCTCTCCGCATCCGTTCGGTGAGCGTGCAGCTGTCGCGTTCTTCGGGATTCGTGGGATCGCCAGCTTCTACTACCTGGCCTATGCGCTGAGCGAGGAGCGCTTCGAACGTCCTGACGAGATGTGGGCAGTGGTTGGTTTCACCGTGATGGTGTCCATTCTCCTTCATGGTGCGACCGTGACGCCGGCTATGCGCTGGCTGGACCGCAGGCGCAGCGCCCAGGGCGTGCTGCCGCTCGATGCGAG
>NZ_JAFEUU010000049.1 GCF_017355885.1 Sabulicella rubraurantiaca | reverse complement strand
TTGCAGCTTGCGCTGCTCAAGCCGCCCATCGGCGGGGCGCGTGGCCTTCACCGGGTATTCGTGCGTGGCGATGGGATGGACAACCGGTCGCGGCCCGCCGAAGGGCGCGGCGGCGCTGAAGATCGCCTCCGCGAATGCGTGCCAGTTGGTGTGACCGCCGCCAGCCATGTGGAACACGCCGCGATGCTTGTCCTGCCATCCGTCGTCGCGGATGCGGGCCAGCACGCCGGCCAGAGCGTCGGCGAGGTCGGGCGCGGCGGTGGGGTTGCCGTGCTGATCCGCCACCACGCGCAGTTCCGGACGCTGCGCGCCGACGCTCAGCATGGTCTTCACGAAGTTGCGCCCGACCGCGCTGAACACCCAGGCGGTGCGGAACACCGCCGTCTTCGGGTTCACCGCCAGCGCCGCCCATTCCCCGGCCAGCTTGGTGCGGCCATAGGCGCCGAGCGGATTGGGCGCGTCATCCTCGGCATAGGGCGCGCCCTTGCGCCCGTCATAGACATAGTCCGTGCTGACCTGCAGCAGCGGCAGGCCACGTGCGGCGCAAAGCCGCGCCACGAGTTCGGGACCCAGCGCATTGGCGCGGAAGGCGCCTGCCTCGTCATCCTCCGCCGCATCCACCGCCGTCCAGGCGGCGGCGTTGATCACGGCGTCCGGCGCGATGTCGCGGAATGCGGCCTCCACCGTCTCGGGCTGGTCGAACTCGAATTCCGGCTGGCCGACCAGCAGGGCCTCAAAACCCAAGCCCGGCAGGCTCTCGGCGAGGCCGGTGGCCAGCTGCCCGCCTTTGCCGGTGACCAGGATGCGCTTCACGACCGGCATCCCTTCGGGAAGGGCGGCGGGATGTCGCGCAGGCGCGGGGCCTGGCGGTCCTTCTCCGACAGCACCGGTCCGCCGGGCGGCAGCGGCCACTGGATGCCCAGATCGGGGTCGTCCCAGGCGATGCCCGCATCCGTCGCGGGGTCGTACTCGGCATCCACCTTGTAGAGGACCTCGCAATCCGCGGTCAGCGTCACGAAGCCATGCGCGAAGCCGCGCGGCACCCAAAGCTGGCGCCAATTCTCCGCCGAAAGCTCCACCGCCACGTGCTGGCCGTAGGTGGGGCTGCCTTCGCGGACATCCACCGCCATGTCGAGGATGGCGCCGCGCACCACGCGCACCAGCTTCCCCTGCGCCGTGGGCGGGCGCTGGAAATGCAGCCCGCGCAGCACGCCCCGCTCCGCCGAGAAAGAGTGGTTGTCCTGCACGAACTCCACGTCCAGACCGGCCTCGCGCAGCGCGGAGCGCTTCCAGACCTCCGAGAAGAAGCCGCGCGCGTCGCCGAACTTGCGCGGCTCGATCAGCAGAACCTCAGGGATGGATTGCGGCGTGACCTTCATCCGTGCACCCCGTCCGCGACCTCGATGAGGTAGCGGCCATAGGCGGTCTTGCCGAGCGCCGCGCCGCGCTCGCGCAGCGCATCCGCAGACAGGAAGCCGCGGCGGAAGGCGATCTCCTCCGGGCAGCTCACCTGCAGGCCCTGTCGCTCCTGCACCGTCTGCACAAAGGTCGCGGCCTGCAGCAGCGAGGCGGGCGTGCCGGCGTCGAGCCAGGCGCAGCCGCGCCCGAGCTGCTCGGCCCGCAGCGTGCCGTCCTGCATGTAGAGGGCGTTGAGGTCGGTGATCTCCAGCTCGCCCCGCGCCGAGGGCTTGATCTGGCGCGACAGATCCGTGACGCGGTTGTCGTAGAAATAGAGGCCGATCACCGCCCAGTCGGATTTGGGCTGCGTCGGCTTCTCCTCCAGCGAGATCACCTCGCCGCGGTCGTTGAACTCGGCGACGCCGTAGCGCTCCGGGTCGGCCACGCGATAGCCGAAGACGGTCGACTTGCCCCGCATCGCATGCTCGCGCGCCGACATCAGCCGCTCCGACAGGCCCTCGCCGTAGATGATGTTGTCGCCCAGCGCGAGCGCGGCCGGGCCGCCCTTGAGGAAGTCGGCGCCGATGTGGAAGGCCTGCGCCAGCCCGTCCGGCGAGGGCTGCTCGGCATAGGAAAGGCGGACGCCGAATTGCGAGCCATCGCCGAGGAGGCGCTGGAAGGAAGGCAGGTCGGTCGGCGTCGAGATCAGCAGGATGTCCTGGATCCCCGCCAGCATCAGCGTGCCGAGTGGGTAATAGACCATCGGCTTGTCATAGACCGGCAGGAGCTGCTTGGACGCGGCCAGCGTCATCGGGTGCAGCCGCGTGCCGCTACCCCCGGCCAGGATGATCCCCTTCACGACTTCACGCCTCCCAAACGCTGGCCCGCATAGGCCTTCTCCCGGATCGGCCGCCACCAGGCCTCGTTGTCCAGGTACCAACGGATCGTGTGCTCCAGGCCGCTCTCGAAGTCGTAGCGCGCCTTCCAGTCGAGCGCGGCCTCGGCGCCCGAGGGGTCCATGGCGTAGCGGAAATCATGGCCCGGGCGGTCCTTCACGAAGGTGATCAGCCGCTCGCGCGGCCCGGCCGGATCCGGGCGCAGCCGGTCGAGCGTGGCGCAGATCGCCTTCACCACCTCGAGGTTGGTGCGCTCCTGGCGCGGGCCGATGCAGTAGGTCGCGCCGGGCCGCCCACGGAACAGCGCCAGGGCCAGCGCCTCGGCGTGATCCTCCACGTGCAGCCAGTCGCGGACGTTGTCGCCCTTGCCATAGACCGGCAGGCTCTTGCCCTCGAGCGCATTGAGCGTGACGAGGGGGATCAGCTTCTCGGGGAACTGCCAGGGGCCGTAGTTGTTCGTCGTGTTGGAGACGAAGGACGGGAAGCCGTAGGTGTGGTTCCA
>NZ_JAFEUU010000048.1 GCF_017355885.1 Sabulicella rubraurantiaca | reverse complement strand
CTGGCAGGCACGCCGTGCTGCTGCTCGATCAGGCGGGCTGGCATCTGTCGGATCGGGTCCGGGTGCCGGCCAACATCAGCCTGCTGCCGCTGCCGCCGAAGTGCCCCGAGCTGAACGTCATGGAGAAAGTCTGGACATGGGACCGCTGGATGTGAGTTTCTTGTAGCGCCGCGGCTTGGCGTTGGTGCCTTGCGTGCGCTGGCTCGGTGGGTGGCGCTTCGCCATGAGCGGTCCGAGGCAGGAGGCGATCGGCTGGGAGGACCTGCCGCGGGATCGGCAGCGCCGGCTTGTTGTGCTGATCGGCAAGCTCATCCGCCAGCGCCTTGCGGCTCCCTCGAGCGCCGCGGAGGCGGCCGATGAGCCCCATCCTGCCGAGTGCTGCCTTCCTTGCGTCCGACAAGATCCGGCCTCGCCACCGGCAACGGCAGGCGATCGTCTATGTCCGCCAGTCGACACTCCGTCAGGTCCAGCAGCACGGTGAGTCCACGCGCCTGCAATACGCGCTGGCCGACCGTGCTCGAGCGCTTGGCTGGCAGCCGGCTCAGGTCCTCGTCATTGATGATGACCTCGGTCGTTCGGCGTCGTCGACGTTGGACAGGCCCGGGTTTCAGCGCCTTGTCGCCGAGGTGGGGCTCGGCCATGTCGGCCTCATCCTCGGCATCGAGGTGTCGCGCCTGGCGCGCTCGTGCCGGGACTGGCACCAGCTGCTCGAGATCTGCGCGCTGTTCGACACCCTCATTGCGGATGCGGATGGCCTCTACGACCCGAGCACCTACAATGATCGCCTGCTGCTCGGCCTCAAGGGCACGATGAGCGAGGCCGAGGTCCACATCCTGAAGGGCCGCATGCTCGAGGGGCGCCGAGCCAAGGCGGCACGCGGAGAGCTCGTGATCGGCCTGCCGCGAGGTTACGTGCAGCGTCCCTCTGGCGAGGTGGCGCTCGACCCGGACGAGGGGGTCCGTTCGGTGATCCGGCTCGTGTTCGACATCTTCGAGCGGCGCCGCTCGATCCGCGGCGTGCTGACCTATCTCGTCGACCACGACATCGCCTTGCCGGACCGCGTGCGCTCTGGCCCATGCAAGGGTGAGGTGCGGTGGAACCGCCCGAACCACGCGACAGTGGCCGACATGCTCCGCCACCCCGGCTATGCGGGCGCCTACGTCTACGGCCGTCGCCGGATGGAGCACCGCGCCGTGCTGCCCGGGAGACCGCACAGCGGGCGGCGGTTCATCCGTGCCCCCGAGGGCTGGGCGGTGCTGCGGCGGGGCTGCTGGCCGGCCTACATTGATTGGGAGACCTACACCCGTAACCAGGAGCAGATGGCGGCGAACCGGGCCAAGCACGATGGTGTCCCGCGGGGTGGCCATGCCCTGCTCGGCGGCCTCGTCCATTGTGGCCGATGCGGCCGGCGCATGACGCTCGCCTACCACAACAACGGCCGCGAGGCCCGATACGGGTGCAGCGCGGAGGCGGTGACCTTTGCCGGGCCGCGCTGCCAGTCGGTGAGCGCGGCGCCGGTGGACGAGGCGGTTGGCCGGCTGATCCTCGCGGCGCTGACGCCACCAGCGGTCGAGGTCAGCCTGCAGCTGGCCGAGGATGTCGAGCTCGAGCGTGCCGCGCGGCGGCGGCACTGGGCCGAACGCCTGGAGCGGGCGCGCTACGAGACCGCGCTGGCGCGGCGGCGCTACGAGGCGGTCGACCCCGACATGCGGCTGGTGGCGCGCACCCTCGAGCGGGAATGGGAGGGGGCGCTCGCGGCAGAGGAGGCTCTGAGAGCCGAGAACGCCCGCGAACTGGAGCGTGAGCCGCCCCGGCTGGAGGTGGCGGAGTTGGCCGCTATCCGTCAACTTGCCGAGGACATACCAGCGCTCTGGCATGCGGCGACGACGACGCAGCACGACCGCCAGGCCATTGCCCGGCTCGTCCTCGAGCGCGTCGTCATCCGCCTGGAAGGGGTCAGCGAGCACGTCGAGGTCGAGTGCGAGTGGGCCGGCAACGCGCGGACCCACCATGCCATCGTCCGGCCCGTGCGGCGGTTCGAGCAGCTGCGCGGGTTCGAGCAGATCCTGGACATCATCCGTGATCTGCGCCGGCAAGGTTGCCCGGCCGCCGTCATCGCCGGGCGGCTCAACGCCGCCGGCTGGCACCCGCCCAAGCGCGCCGCTTTCGAAGCCGGCATGATCCAACGCCTGATGTTCCGCCACGGCATGACAAGGAACAGGCCGATCTGGAGCCGCGCCGTGCCACGTCAGCCCGGCGCCGAGTGGACGCTCCACGAGGCCGCCGAACGCCTCGGCATACACCGCCACACCGCCTACCGCTGGCTGCGCGCGGGCCGCCTGCGTGGCAAGCTGGCCACCTGCGGCGGCCAGCGCATTTGGCTGGTGACAATGACAGGTGTCGAACTCGACCAACTCCGGGCCGCACTGCCACGCCCGGACCGCACCAGGAACCCGGCATAGAGAGGCAGCATGGAAACGCAGTCGAGAACGTCTGGCAGTTCATGCGCGACAACTGGCTGTCCAACCGTATCTTCGCCGCCCACGACGACATCGTCGATCACTGCTGCCACGCCTGGAACAGGCTCATCGCCGAGCCCTGGCGCATCATGTCCATCGGCCTTCGAGACTGGGCCCATGGGTTCTGATCAACAGGACTTGGTATAAGATCAATGAAATCGGCTGTCAGCCGGGCCTCGTCGCTGGCTCCTTGCGGCTGCTTGCGCTGTGTCAATCGGTGTTGCCCCAGCACCGCGCAGGCCCTGCGCTCCGACACGCCAAGCTCGCGCATGACATGCTCCACGCAGGCCCGCCGCCGGGTGGGGCTCACCAGTTTCCCGAGGCGG
>NZ_JAFEUU010000047.1 GCF_017355885.1 Sabulicella rubraurantiaca | reverse complement strand
GCGTCGTCGGCCAAGGCGGGAAGTCGCGCGGCAGGTGCCGCCACGCGCAGCCGGTGCGCAGAACGGAGAGGATGCCGTCCAACACCGCCCGCATCGGCCAGCGCCGTGGTCGTCTGAAAGGGGCGGGCGGCGGCAGGAACGGCGCCACCAACGGCCACTCGGCATTGGTCGGGCGTGTTGCATAGGGCTGGCTTGGGCGCGCAAGCTGCGGCCGGGTGGCGGGGTCCACATGGGCGACCTCGGAGGACATACAGACATCCCTCGAACGCACGAGGCTGCCGCCGCTCACCCCATCCGCGATCCATACGAAACCGTTCCGAAGCGGGCTCTAACGCGCCAAGTAATCGCGATAGGTCAGTGCGAGCGCAGTCATCGCGGTTCGGTTGGCCACACCGAGCTTCTGAAAGATATTGTGCAAATGGATCTTGACCGTGCCTTCGGCCAAACTGAGCCTTCGCGCAATCTCCTTGTTGGAGAGTCCCTCTGCAACCAAAATTACCAACTCACGCTCCCGCGGGGTGAGGCTGGTCTTGAGCCGGTCGACTTCGACGCGGCGTCCCGCCTCGCGCTCCATGGCGGAGGTCACCAGATCCGGCGGGAGCCAGCGACTGCCGGCCGCCACCGTATGTAGGCATTCGAGGAGGGCGTCGGCCGCCGCATCCTTCAACAAGATGCCACGAGCGCCTCGGGCCACCGCAGTCACGATCTGGTCGTCCGTGGCCGACGCAGTCAGGAAAACGACCTTGACTTCCAAGCGCTCGGACGCCAGCGCCCCGAGGACGTCGAGGCCGGTCAGGTTGGGCATCGAGACGTCAAGAACCGCTAGATCCGGCCTTAGCGTCCGGATAGCCTCGAGGGCAGAGTTTCCATCCCGGCAGGTGGCAACGATCTCAAAGGCTGTATCAGTCTGGATCAGGCCCTTCAGCCCGCTGAGCACGATCGGGTGGTCGTCTGCGAGGACAACCTTCATCCGGGGACAGGTGGTGGCACTCATGTGGGGAGTTCGATGTCGAGTTCGGAGCCCGACGCGCTGGTGCGGAGCGCCACGGTGCCGCCCAGGTCCTTAGTCCGCGCCCAAAGCGAGCGAGGGCCGATGCTTAGCGTGGCTAGCGCCTCATCCCCATAGGACCCCTCAAGGTCCGCGAAACCGTGCCCATTATCGGCGATGCAGAGCCGCAAGACCTCAGGCTCCCGCGTCACCGAAACCGTGATGCTTGATGCCCTACCGTGGCGGACGGCGTTCGACACGGCCTCCGCCACAAGGTGTCGGATGTGGCGTGCGAGGTCCCGCGGAACGCTCAGGCCCTCGGGCGAGGTCCAAAATTCCACGCTGCAGCCCCATTCCCGCTCAAGCCACCGCAGGCGGTCCTCTAGAGCATCAGCCAGCTTCGCCTCGGCTGCAGCCGCGTCAGGGACTAGGCCCGCCATCGACGGAAGCGACGAGTGACGGTGGTCCTCGACAAAGTTGCGGACACGGCGCTGTTCGCCTGTGAGGGTTTCGCGGATCAGCGTGAGCTGCTCCGCCAGGGCGCCGCTGCCTGCCTGCTGCGAGCATAGCTTAAGGTGAATGCTGGCCGCTGTGAGACTTTGCAGGACGCCGTCGTGCAGGTCCCGCGCCAAGCGGACGCGCTCGGCCAGTGCCGCCGTGGTCCCAATCTGCGCGCGCATCAGGTGGTGCTCAAGATCCACCCCAAGCCGCAGGGCGATCAGCTCCGTAAGCCGAAGGTCGTCGTCGCTGACCTTGTCCTGGTCTAGCAGGAACAACCGTCCCTTGCAGAGCGGAAGATGGAACGGCGCCGTAAGGGTGCGCCCGATGCTATAGGTCCGGCGAAGGTCCGCGTCGATGAGTGGCGACAGCGCGGCGACAGGGATGCCGCCGCGGCCTGGGTCACTGCTGCGGCCACTGCCAATTTCTGTCATCAGGTCAGGCTGCTGATTCGCATCAGCATCTCCGACCGAGAACGTGGATTCCGTGTGGTGTGCGGCGACGAGCGTCCCGAAGCGGCCGGCGTGTTCACGGCTGTAAAGCAGGCCATCCTCTGCGGTCCACAACGCGACATGTCGAGAGGGCTCCTCCGCGATCTCCCAAATGACGAGGACACGTGGTGTGCAAAGCAGCGATGCGGCATGGGCAAGCGCTGGCGCAATAGGCGGAGGACCGAGATTGGGGCTGGCGTGCTCGTGGAAGGCCATAGGCTGTGGGCCGGGCCATGCCACCAGCTGTGCAAGCCGACGAGTGCTGCGCTCCCGATAGGCACCAACGTAGCCCAGCATCGCGCCGATCACGAGGAGGTAGCCTGTGCGGATGATCGCCCGGTTCAGCTCGTCGCGGTCGGCTAGAACTTGATCACCGAAGATTGCGAGGAGAACGAGGAACAGGACGACAAGAATGACGGCTGTGCCCAACGCCCCCCGCCAGTTCCAGCGAAGCGTGCCAGCGAGTAGAATGAAGGTGAAGAACACGAAGAAGGGGCTGGTCGGGCCCTCGGTCAGGTAGATCAGCGCCGAAACGAGCGCAATGTCCAAAGCGTGTGCGAGGAATAGCTCGTATTTCGTTGGTACCCGCCGGAAAACAAAAACCGCTCCGATAGCGGCGACCGCAGCATAGAAACCGGTAATCGTATAGGTTGCTGTGATGTCCCCTCTCGACTGTGTCGCATCGACGTAAGTGGCCGCGAGCGCAAACACAATCAGAACGAGACGCGCGAGTGCAATCATGCGCTCGACCGGAAGGCCGACTGGCGAACCGCTCGGAACTGAAGAGCGAGGAATCAGTGAAGCTGCCGCCATTGGGTTGTAGACACCATCATTGGTTCAATTTTGCGAGGCTACGATCATAATCGATTTTAAAATGTTTTGCTGCTACAAATTGAGGTGCGCGGCCCAAGCAACAAATTCCAAGTTTGTCTATAAACAGGGAACGAAGAAGTCTGCTGGACGAGAGCAAAGCTACGGCGTTAGTGCGCAATACATGTATTTTGACTGGTTCTTTGTTTTTAGTGCGGCACACGGCATGCCGCGGGTCATGTTGAAGACCGGGGAGTGACCGGAGGGTCAGACTACCTGCCCAATGCGCTGATTATATGTCTCTTACAGCCCATCCGAGAAGTTTGTTTTCACGCTGAGGGCCTTGCGGCTAACCGCCGAAGCATGATGCGGATCATGGCCATGCGGACGAAGGCGGCGGCGATGCGGCAGTGCCGCTCGAAATCGCGGGCC
>NZ_JAFEUU010000046.1:2500-4545 GCF_017355885.1 Sabulicella rubraurantiaca | reverse complement strand
ATGAGCCTATCGGGCGATTAGGACCGCTCGGCTGAGCGCATTGCTGCGCGTATACCTGCGGCCTATCGACGTGCTGGTCTGGCACGGCCCTCGGGGAGACCTGGTTTTGAGGTGGGTTTCCCGCTTAGATGCCTTCAGCGGTTATCCCGTCCGCACTTGGCTACCCAGCTGTGCCACTGGCGTGACAACTGGTGCACCAGAGGTGCGTCCATCCCGGTCCTCTCGTACTAGGGACAGATCCTCTCAAGTCTCCAACACCCACAGCAGATAGGGACCGAACTGTCTCACGACGTTCTAAACCCAGCTCACGTACCGCTTTAATCGGCGAACAGCCGAACCCTTGGGACCTGCTCCAGCCCCGGGATGCGATGAGCCGACATCGAGGTGCCAAACCTCCCCGTCGATGTGGACTCTTGGGGGAGATCAGCCTGTTATCCCTAGAGTACCTTTTATCCGTTGAGCGATGGCCCGTCCACGAGGGACCACCGGATCACTAAGGCCGACTTTCGTCTCTGTTCGCGCTGTCACGCTCACAGTCAGGCGGGCTTATGCCTTTGCACTCAACAGCCGATGTCCGACCGGCTTGAGCCCACCATCGCGCGCCTCCGTTACGATTTGGGAGGCGACCGCCCCAGTCAAACTGCCCACCACGCAGGGTCCCGGCCCGGGATCACCAGGCTCGGTTAGATGCCAAAAAGGCGCAGGGTGGTATTTCAAGGTTGGCTCCACCAGAGCTGGCGCCCCGGCTTCATAGCCTCCCACCTATCCTACACAGCCCCTTCCTGGCACCACTGCGAAGTTGCAGTAAAGGTTCATAGGGTCTTTCCGTCTAACTGCGGGTACCCCGCATCTTCACGGGGAATTCAATTTCGCTGAGCCCATGCCGGAGACAGTGGGGAGGTCGTTACGCCATTCGTGCAGGTCGGAACTTACCCGACAAGGAATTTCGCTACCTTAGGACCGTTATAGTTACGGCCGCCGTTTACCGGGGCTTCAGTTCGGAGCTTGCACTCCTCCCTTTAACCTTCCGGCACCGGGCAGGCGTCAGACCCTATACGTCATCTCTCGATTTCGCAGAGCCCTGTGTTTTTACTAAACAGTCGCCACCCCCTGCTTTGTGCCACCCCACCCTGGTTGCCCAGGACAGGGTCTCGCTTATCCCGAAGTTACGCGAGCAATTTGCCTAGTTCCTTCGACATGGTTCTCTCAAGCGCCTTGGTATGCTCTACCAGTCCACCTGTGTCGGTTTCGGGTACGGTCCAATGCCAGAGCTGTTTCCCGGATCCCTCCAACCGCCCATCCAATCCATTAAGGATGAACAGCACTTCGGAACCGTCACTTCTGGCGGGCTCGGGAATATTCACCCGATTCCCATCGGCTACGGCTGTCGCCCTCGCCTTAGGGGCCGGCTCACCCTGCGCGGATTAACCTTGCGCAGGAACCCTTGGACTTTCGGCGAGAGGGTTTCTCACCCTCTTTGTCGCTACTCATGTCCGCATTCGCACTTCCCATACCTCCAGCACACCTCACGATGCACCTTCACAGGCCTAGGGAACGCTCCGCTACCACGTGCTTACGCACATCCACAGCTTCGGTGCATGGCTTGAGCCCCGTTACATTTTCGCCGCAGGACAGCTATTAGACCAGTGAGCTATTACGCTTTCTTTAAAGGATGGCTGCTTCTAAGCCAACCTCCTGGTTGTTTTGGCCGTCCCACATGCTTTCCCACTTAGCCATGACTTGGGGACCTTAGCTGGTGGTCTGGGCTGTTTCCCTCTCGACAATGGACCTTAGCACCCACTGTCTGTCTGCCAGGCTGCACTCACCGGCATTCGGAGTTCGGTAGGGTTTGGTAGGGCTTTGGGCCCCCCTAGCCCTTCCGGTGCTCTACCTCCGGCGGTGACCACCTGACGATCTACCTCAATAGATTTCGCGGAGAACCAGCTATTTCCGAGTTTGATTGGCCTTTCACCCCTAGCCACAGCTCATCCCCGACTTTTTCAACAGGCGTGGGTTCGGCCCTCCAGTGGGTGTTACCCCACCTT
>NZ_JAFEUU010000045.1 GCF_017355885.1 Sabulicella rubraurantiaca | reverse complement strand
AGGACACATTCCTACGCGTTACTCACCCGTCCGCCACTGACCCCGAAAGGCCCGTGCGACTTGCATGTGTTAAGCATTCCGCCAGCGTTCGCTCTGAGCCAGGATCAAACTCTCAGGTTCATCATCCGCCGCCCAGCCAGAGGCCGGACAGCTTCGATGCCTTATCGAGCAAGTTCCGCTCACCATTCTCGATGCAAAGCACCTGCCCCACGCACCGCCACAGCCAGCTTTCGCCGACTGCGCCAGCGCCTCAGCGCAAGCACTTCTTGCTTCCAAAAGACAGATAAACTTGTCAAACAGCTTCCCGACCGCACCCCAGCACCCAACCGGGTACCGCAGACGGCGAGACACCCCACGCTTCCGCGGAGCAAATACACCATGTGCCCGAGGGCACAGGATCTGGAACTCGCAACCAGCTGGACCTTCGCTTCGAAGGCCGGGAGGAGCCAGCAGGCCCTCAACCAACATTCGAAGGAGTATCCACTCCGTCGCGGGAGGCTTGATATAGCGCGTCGCCGCGCCGGCTTCAAGCCCCCTTTTGCACTTTCTTGAAAAACCCGGACACTCGTGCCAACTGGCCAAGGCCGTTTCTCAAGAAAGCCACCTTTCGGTGAAAGCAGAAGATAAGCACCGCTTCGCCAATTTTCAAGACCGGAGTAGCCGGTTCTCGATGAAGGGAGCAGCGTCTTCTGCCAGGAACTGAGATGGTGCCTTGCGGCGCCGCCTTCAATTCCTTTGCCGTATTTCAAAGTCAAATATCGAAACACCGTCAGGGCCGCCGGATCTTCAGAAGACCCCGTCCCGCGGTGGAGCGGGTATCTAGCTGAGCACCCCGACCCGTTCAAGGGCCTCTGCGACACTTTTCGCGTCGAAGCCGCAACCCGATGGAACGTGGGCATTATCCCTTCCGGCGCACCCTGGCAGTACGCCGGCGCGGTGGGCTTGTCTGACGCGGCTTGCCCGGTGGCCTCGCGGGCTTGGCTACCCCGAGCGTCCGCTCCGAGGGGCGCGCCGCCAGCACTGCCTCAATCCAGTCATTGAGGCGATGGCTCTCGGCGAGGGCCGCCTCAAGGTCGCGGTAGGTTTCGGGGAAGCGCATGGCCAGCCAGCGCCACGCCACCAGTCGCCGGTGCAGGCGCTCCGCCGATTGCAGCGCGTCCTGGCTCGCCCGGTCCGGTGGGGGCAGTCGGCCGGTGCGCGGCGGTGCGACCGCCAGGCCCATCGCATGCTCCACGGCCCAATCCGTGAGCCGCGAGATTCCCTCGTCGCGCTCATCGACCGGGCACATCGCATAGGTCCAACGATCCAGCAGCGAGAGCTCCCGCACCCCGTCCACCGCCTCCGCGATGGCGATCTGCGTCGAAAGGTCGCCCAGCCGGTAGTTCGGGTCGTCTCTGCGCAGCACCGAACGCTCGATCCGGCGCAGCGTGCCGAACAGGCTGTCCGTGCCGATCTCGGCCGCGACAGCCGCCACGATGTCCGCGTCGGGGG
This sequence comes from Sabulicella rubraurantiaca, assembly GCF_017355885.1. Taxonomy (GTDB): domain Bacteria; phylum Pseudomonadota; class Alphaproteobacteria; order Acetobacterales; family Acetobacteraceae; genus Roseococcus; species Roseococcus rubraurantiacus. Next base: position 3,144 of record NZ_JAFEUU010000045.1, on the reverse strand, counting down.
CGACAGGCGGACGCAGATCTTCTGGCGTGTCAGCGGGGGCGGCGAGCGCGTGGGCAATCTCCGCCGGGTCGCCACCGCCCGCCAGCACCGCGACGATGCCCTCTGCGTGCGCGCCTCCGAAACGCCCGGCACGCCCGCCGATCTGCTTGATTTCCTGGACCGAGAGCGGGCGCTCCTGCTCCCCGTCGAACTTGCGCAGGGAGGAGAAGATGACGCGCCGCAACGGGCCGATGTTGAGGCCCATGCCGATGGCATCCGTCGCCACTAGCACCTCGGCCTCCCCTTCCCGGAAGCGGCGGGCTTCCGCGCGCCGGACCGTCGGACCCAGCGCGCCATAGACCACGGCCACGCTCCGTCCGCGGCGCAGCAGCTCGGCGCGCAGCTCGAACACCGCCCGGCGCGAGAAGGCAATCACCGCGTCGCCGCGCCCGATCTCGCCCAGCGGCACCGGAGACCGGGCAGCGATCAGCGGCCCCATGCGCTCCAGCCGCTCCTCTTCAAGCGGGTCACCGCAAAGCTGGGCGATCCGGCGGACCATCGGCGCGGCATCCGGCGCCCCCAGGATGATGACGGTCCGCGCCGGCACGCCCATGATCGCCGCGGTCCAGGCCGGCCCCCGCTCCGGATCGGCCAACATCTGGGCCTCGTCGATGACGGCGACATCCATCGGCGTGTGGAAGGGGCACATCTCCACCGTCGCTGCCGTGTGGCGGCTGCCCGGCACGGGGATGCGCTCCTCGCCGGTCGAGAGGGCGGTACGGATGCCCTGCGCTTCCAGCGCCTCGCGATACTCGTGGGCCAGCAGGCGCAGCGGTCCCAGCGCGATGCCACTCTCGGCCTCGGCGAGGCGGGACAGGCCGAAATAGGTCTTGCCCGAATTGGTCGGCCCGAGGCAGGCGACCAGCCGCCGGTCGAGCGAACGCGCCGTGGCGAAATGCGCGGCATAGCGGTCGAGCCCGGCGACGCGGGCGACCGCCGCGTTGCTGGCCCCCCTCCCCTCCTCGCGGACCTCGCGCTGCGGCGCGCTGCGGCGCCCGCCCTCCCCGCGCCGCCAGCCTGGCACGGCCCTGCGCAGCTTCTCGAGCTCCGCCGGATCGAATTCGGCCTCCCGCGTCGTTCGGCCGCCCCGCCGGACCGTCACGCGGCGCGCCACCGGGACCAGCCCGGCTCGGATCCAGCGCTCCGCCTCGTCGCGCGTGCAGCCCAGAATCCCTGGTACGGCCTCGGCATCCACCAGGGATTCCTCCCAGGCCCGCAGCCGGCGCTCCTCGGTCGCGCGAGTTTCCTTCGCGGCGCGGGCCGCTACGCGCCGCTCCTTCCGGCGCCGCTCCTCCGTTTCGAGAGCCTGGCGGCTGAAGGCCGCGGCATCGTCGGGCGGCAGGGCGAAGGCCTCAGCCACCAGGGCGGCGCAGTGACCGACCGCCTCCAGCTTCACCTCCCCCGCGGCGCCCTTTGGAAGATCATCCAACGCAGCCGCGAGAGCCGCCGCAGGCGTGCCATAGCCGCCGAGGCGAGCCAGCACGGTTTCGCGCAAGGCAGAAAGGAGCTCGGCATCTCCGACCGCAGGATCGGCGACGGCGGTGACAGCGAGGTCGAGATCCACCGCATTCACCGGCAGCGCGCCCGCCTGCTGCCGGAGCACAGCCAAGCGTTCGCGCCATCCAGAGCGCCGGATCTGGAGCAGCGCGCGACGCAGGGCGTCTTGCGTGGTTGGTGGCTGGCCACCCAGCGTCAGAAGCAGCGACTCGACTTCCGTTTGCGAGATCGCCAGCCCTGCGGCACGGGCTGCGTCCTGCAGCGCCCGCACGGCGTCAAAGGCGGGCGCCTCTCCCTCCCTTTGCTCAGCCACGCCAGGTCGCCCCGTTGTTTGACGAGTTCACCCGAGTGCCGCGCCGCAGCCAAACGCTCATCGCCACCTTCCCTGCATCACTTCGCCCGATCAGGCAAAGCCCCGCACGGGAAGCGCGGTTGCGTCAGGCGTCACCCTGGACAGGCAGGCATACGGACGATGAGGTCCGGTGTCGAAGCTGGATCCTAGCTTCACCTTGGCGCGACGATACCAATCACCCTTCCTTGTTGCCGCCAAGGGTCGTCGCGCTCATTTGCTCGGACAGCTTCGCGACCGCCGTGTGATCCGCCCCCGGGCCGAGCAGCGCCGCGGCCGACGCCCACATCTCACGGCAGAGCGCGGCGAAGGGGGTCGGCGTCGTCGTCTCGCGGCCCACTTCCAGCGCGATGGACAGATCCTTGACCATGAGGTCGAGCCCGAACCCCGCGTCGAACCGGCGAGACAGCACGTACTCCTTGAACTTCTTCTGGGTGGAGTTGTTCATCCCCGTGCTGGCGTTCAGCACGTCCACCATCTTCTCCGGATCCAGGCCGAAGCGCTGGCCGATCAGCAGCGCCTCGATGCCGATGAGGAAGCCGCCTGCCGAAACCAGGTTGTTCAGCGCCTTCATCGCCTGGCCGGCGCCGATCGGCCCGCAGCGGTGAATGGAGGTGCCCATCGCCTTCAGCACCGGCTCGGCCCGGTCGAGATCGGCATCCGACCCACCCGCCATGATGGCGAGTTGGCCGGACTTAGCGCGCGGCACGCCGCCCGAGACGGGGCAGTCGATCATCGCCACGCCCTTCTCCGCCAGGGCCGCTGCGATCTCCCGCGTGCGCCCCGGCTGCCCGGAGGTCATGTCGATGACGAGCATACCGCTCCGGAGCGAATCGCCCATCGCCTCCACCGCCTCGGCCACCTGCTTGCTGGTGGGGACGATGGTGATGACGCAATCTGCGCCTGCGGCGGCCTCCGCCGGATTCGCGGCGGCACGGCCCCCGGTCTCCGCGGCGAAGGCTTCGGCCCGGCCGGGGACGACGTCGCAGACCGTGACGTCGAAGCCGGCCTTCACCAGGTTGGCCGCCATCGGCCAGCCCATGTTGCCGATGCCTGCGAAGGCAATGCTCTTGATGGCGGCCATGGTGCTCACTTCTTCGGTTGGATGGCGCCTTCGGCGAGGAGCACCTCATGGGTGGCCTTGAAGGCGTCAAGCGCCGCGGGAATGCCGCAATAGGCGGCGGCATGGCTCAGCGTGGCCCGGATCTCGTCCACGGACACGCCGTTGTTCAGCGCGCCCTTCACGTGCAGCTTCACCT
>NZ_JAFEUU010000044.1 GCF_017355885.1 Sabulicella rubraurantiaca | reverse complement strand
GTCTCCTCCATGGAGACATCGAGGCCGACATAGCAGTCCATCTCGCACTCCTTTCTCTGCAGGCTGGTCCGCCATTCTGGCCACCAGCCGGGGAGTGCGCCCGCCCTCAGTTACGCCATGTCTGCTCCGTCACCCCGATCGTCCGCACCGCCTCGACCGCCGACTTTCCCTGCGCCAGCAACACCTCCACCTGGCGCAGCTTGGCCACGATCTCCTCCGGCTTGTGATGCTTCCTCGCCATCTCCAACACCCTCCGCAGATCCGCCGATCTCACATTACCGGCGCTCCGTTTCTAAGGGGGCAGGTCAAAGGGGGCATCTTCGTTCCCGCGGACGGCGCGGCGGACATCGGGTGGCTTTCCGCGCAGCTCGGCCTCGACGGCATAGAGGGCGGCGATCCGCCGCAGCGCCTCCTCGGCGATCGGCCCCTTGCCCTTGGCGAGCCCAAAGAACTCGCGGCGCACATGCGCCCAGCAGAACGCCAGCGTCAGGCCCCGCTCGGTCGCCACGGCCTTGTAGGCGCCGTAGCCGTCGCATTGCACGATGCCGCAGAAGTCCCGCAGCAGGTTCTTCGCGTGCTCCGCACCCCGGCCAGGGGCGTAGAGAAACACCGCCGCCGCCGGGTCCGCCCCCGCCCCGGATCCAGCACGGGCAGGGGCGTCTCGTCGGCGAACAGCTTGGGCGAGCCCAGCAGGATCTCGTGCATCCGCCGCACCACGGGCATCACCTCCTGAGCCGCCGTGCCGGCCCAGTCAGCCAGCATCTCGCGGCCGATCTCGATGCCCTGCCGGCCGAGGATCTAAGCCTGCGCTGACCTGCGCCAAAGCGACCAGGCTATGAATCCCAGCGTCGCCGTACCCGCCGCCAAAGCAGCCCAAAGCAACGCACGGCGTCGTAATGCTGCACGCTCATCATCTGAAGCCACTGAGAGCCGCCAGTCGCTCGGCACATCCACCGAGGCATACGTCAGGCCTTGCTCCGCGTGCAGGACACCGGGCGGCAGAAATGCGGCGCTGTCGCCTGCTCGTCCGACCGCGAGCGTGTAGGGCGCTGGGCCTGCTGCAGCGAAAACAAGCATGTGCGGTGCCAACCCAAGCTGCAAGCGAGGTGCCGCGGTAAACGCGACCCCTGTTCTTTCGGATTCCACTCGGAATTCCTTGAGGTCAGTACGGTGCAACACGATGCGCGACACCTCACCTGCGCCTGGTTGACGGGCCACTGCAGTGCCGAGCAGCGTCCATGCCTGCTCTGGCGCAGCACGGCCCAACAGGCGGTAGGGCACGATGACTTCGGCTTGCGTGGTCATGAGGCCGATTGAGCGGACCGCGGTCGTAAAAGGCAGGCTGAACTGCCATGCAGCCCCCCCAGAGGCGCCAGCAAGGTTCGCTTCCACGAGCACGTCCGCGGACGGCCGGCGCGTCGTCAGCATCGCATCGCGCACCGTCACTGGAGCTAGCAGCCGCGGTATAGCGCTCCAAGTGACCCGGAGCCATGCGCCGCGCACGTCCGAGGCTCGCAGTGGCACCTGGACTGCTATGGGCGAAGCACCTGGTTCAAAGGCGGTTGATTGACCCAGCCAACGCCATGTCATCAGGTCGCTACTCGCCTCGACCGTAAAGGTGATGGGCTGCGATGCGGGTACCTCGGCGTCGATCAGGAGCGACGTCGCCGTACCACTCAGCTGCCGTGCATCCAGCAAGATCGCGAGGAGTACGGACCCAGCGGTATCGAAATCTCCGTTGGCTGGCACCACCTGCACGCTTCCGTCGGCGCCGAGGCGCAGCGAGACCCCCGTCCTCCGCAAAGCATCGACGGCACCCAAAACCGGCATCGGCCGCAGCGCGTTCTGCCGCACCGCTCCGTCAGCCTCGACCAATGCCACCGGCAGCAACCGTCCGTTGGCGTCGAACAAGCGCAGATCAGCGAGTTTCGGGCTGACCGAGCTAGCAAGCACAGCTGCAGGCAGTTCCAGATTTTGCACGGAGGCGTTGGGCACTGGCAGGACCTGCAGGCGCAGCGCGAAGTCGGCGGGTGTGTCCGCCAGCCCAGGCCCTGCCACGACGAGCAGAAGGGTTGCGAACACGCGGAGAGCCAGTTTCATTCTCATCATGCAGGCTGATCCTCTCGCGCCAGCCGCGGCGGCAGCGGCGCCACGTAGCCGATGATCAGCATCAGCGTGCCGACGCCGATAAACGCGACCACCCGAGCACCGCCGCCTGCATTTGCAAGATCCACGAGCAGCAGCTTGGCGACGGTCAGCGTCAGCAGCCCGGCGCCGGCAAGCCATAGCGCGCGGTGCGCTCGATGCCTGGCCACCAGCATCAGCGCCAGGGCCGCCAAAGCCCATAGGATTGCCGCTCCGGTCTGCACCATAAAGCTGCCGAGCAGGGCGTCGCCATTCCAGGCTACGCCGAAAGTCTGATGCGAGAGGCGCAGCCAAGCGCCATTGAGCAGTGCAAACCCTAGCACCGCGAGCGTGCCGGGCAGAAACCATTGCCGCACCCTGGTACTGCCTGGAAGATTGCTCGTACGTACCGTTCGCCACCACAGCGCCAGCGTCGCGATCGACAGCATCACTGACAAATCTACCGGATTGATCAGCGGGACATACGGCAGCGGACGGGCATCTCCCGCAGCGAACAGCGCCGTCACGAGTGTTCCGCCGGCCAGCAAAACGGCCAGTGGCACTGCGGCCGTCCAGGCATAGTCAGCCGCGTGCTGGGCAAGTGGCCAACGCCTGCCGGGCGCCGGAGGGAGTGCAGGACCAGCCCATAGCGCCAGCAGCAGCAACACGGTCGTCGCTGCCACGAGAAAGACGACTGCCGCCCAGGCGGTGTCCCATAGATGCGCTCGATCAATCCCAAACGCCAAGGCATTCGAGAGCATCGCGAGCAGCAGCCAGACACCACTAATGTGTGCCGACCGCATCACCAGCGTTGCCCCGCCGTTCGTTGACGCCTCCTCCTGTCGGGCAAGCGCGTGGAGATGCAGGACGACGGCCGCGGCCCATATCGCCGGGTGAGCACCTTCCAACACCCATCCGTGGTCCAGAAGCATGGCCAAGAAGCCAAGCCAAAGGGCGAGAAAGGTCACGCGTGCGGGCCCGGCGGCGGCGGTCCAGGCCGTGCGGCGTGCGACCGCCTGTGCCCCCCAGGCGCTGGCGACGAAGACGAGCATGGCCAGGAGATCCGCCGTCGCGGGAGGGAAAACCGCAATGGGCGGTGAAACGGCCAGCAGACCCGGTTGTACCCGGAACGCCTCGGCGGCGAAGCCGATCCACCAGAGGGCAAAGCCGGCCAAGAACACCGGTTCGCCTAGCCGCGCCTCGAACGCCCCGTAGCGTGCCGCCAGTGGCGACCCCTCGTGCGCCAGCGGCACCCGTAGCCACCAAGCCGTTGCGAGCAACGACAGCGACACCAGCATTGCACCGGGAAACGTATCGTTCACAAATGGCAACGGCGCGATGTTGGCATTCAGGTTGCCCAGAAACAGCAGCGCTGCCACTGTTTGCAAAACCAGCCCGAAGAAGCGCGGCAGTGAGCGCGATTGACGCATCCCGACGAAAAATGCGCCGGCGCCTTCGAGCGCCCAGGCAGCGGATGTCCAGTGGGCACCCAGCGCCAGCGGAATGGCGAGGGTCACGAAACCGACACCAATGGCTAGCATCGCTTCGCTCATGACCCGCATCTCGGCCATCCGCCGACGGCCGAAGAGGGCCACAATCCCAAGATAAAGAACGGCGAAACCGAGCGCAGAAAATGCGGCGCCAAAAGGGCGGTCGCTTACGAGGCCTGCCTGGAGACCAAACCCTGCAATGGCTGGGCCGAACACCAGCGTGGTGTCCACGACGCCTCCGAGCTTACCGGGCGTGCGCTGCGAATAAAGCAGGCCGGCGGCGATGTAGATGAGGACGGAAAGGATCAGGAATCCTTGGGCAAGCCAAAAGTCGGCCGGGTCGTAGCTGGACAATCCCCACAGGGTCGCTGTGCCGAAAGTCGCCGTGAAACCCAGCAGGTTCAGCGACCGCCAGGACCGCCGTCCAGCGATGAACAGCACCGCCAGGTTCAGCAGCGTGTAGTAGCCGAAGAGGGCCAACACACTGCCGTCATCGCCGGGAAGCAACAGGGGTACCGCGAAGCCACCGAGAAAGGACGTGAAGGCGAGGCTCTGCGCGTTTTGCAGCAAAGCGAGGGCACAGCCGAGAGCGCAAACCACGACCATCAGCCCAAAAGCGACGCCGAGCGGCACCACGTCGAACAATCTCGCCGCGGCGAACAAGGTGAGGTAAATGACGGCGACGCCGCCGCCTTGCAGCGCGAGTGCGAATCCGGCCTTAGACTCCCGGGTGGAAAACCCGAACGCCAGAAGCGCGATGCCAACTACAGCCACAAAAGTAAGCCGCAACTCGATCGGGAACAGGCCGGCCTGCGCTGCGTAATTGGCCAGGAAGGCGAGTCCCACGAACAGCAGCAGTAGGCCCACGCGGACAATTGTGTTCCCCCCAAGCAACCATGTCCTGGCCTGGGCGAGCATCACTGCCAGGAGGCCTGGCTCTGAAGGGGAGTGCGACGCCTCGATCAGGGGAGGGGCCTCTGGCGCTGAAGCCGCTGGCTCCTCGGAAGGTACGACGGCCGGGAGGACAACAGCCGCGGGAACGGTCGTACTTACATCTGCGTTCGGAAGCGCGGCACCTTTTAGTCGTTCGATCTCGGCTTGCAATGGCGCAACAGCACGCAGAATCTCGTTTCGGACGGAGCGCAGGAGAAGCCAGCCGGCGAGAGCGCCGAACAGGCCCCCGACCACGGCTCCCATTGGATCGACGGCGAGCATCCATCCAGCGAGCATTCCAAAGACTATGGCCCAGATCACCATCGTTCGCACTCCAGAGCCGGGCACTGATGACCGGCCATCAAGGATGAGGCTCCGATCCAAGTGTCGATTCACCCAAGGAAGAGGTTGGAACATGTGGATGGAGCCGTTCCCATCAAACCGGCTCCAACGGCGTTCAAACCCGACATTCAACGCTCAAGGGCGATAACCTATAGTGTGCGTCACGTCGAATATATCGTATTCGACTTTTGCGTTCGCACTACTCGAACTGACGTTGGATGACAGCCAAACCTTCCGGATAGTTTGAGCCGGAAGCTATTCGCGAATTAGATTAGAAGAGCTCTGTCATTAAACGATCTAACCTTAAACACATATAAGAGCCCGGTTCGGAACGGTTTCGTATGGATCGCGGATGGGGTGAGCGGCGGCAGCCTCGTGCGTTCGAGGGATGTCTGTGTGTCCTCCGAGGTCGCCCATGTGGACCCCGCCACCCGGCCGCAGCTTGCGCGCCCAAGCCAGCCCTATGCAACACGCCCGACCAATGCCGAGTGGCCGTTGGTGGCGCCGTTCCTGCCGCCGCCCGCCCCTTTCGGACGACTACGGCGCTGGCCGATGCGGGCGGTGTTGGACGGCATCCTCTCCGTTCTGCGCACCGGCTGCGCGTGGCGGCACCTGCCGCGCGACTTCCCGCCTTGGCCGACGACGC
>NZ_JAFEUU010000043.1 GCF_017355885.1 Sabulicella rubraurantiaca | reverse complement strand
GCATCGTAGTCAAGACGAAGGGGAAGCGGCTGACCCATGGCAAGGCTCCGTTGCTCCGCACCTTGAATCAGATCCGGGCCGCGTCGGGGAAGCCCCCTCGTGAGTCAGCCTCACCGAGACTTGGTATAAGCCCGCGCCCAGTTTGGAAGCACCTGGATCTCGCATCGAACGCCTGCCGGGCGAAGTTCGGCGGCTCAACGATTGGCATGGCCGCTGCAAAGCCGACCCTGCTCTGCGGCCGTCCACCTTCGCCGTCGGCGTGACCTGAGGAGTGCCTGGGGAATTTTGGCGCCGGCCTCAGAGGCATGCCGATTACTATTCCTCACCTTCCTGCTTTCGCCGGCGGCGCTCGAGCGTGGTGGTGCTGAGTGGACGTGGCGACGGAGGTGAATCTCCCGCCGGCCAGCCCTCGCGCTGCCGGGTTCGGTCACCATCGAACTCCTCGGTCTGGTCATGGAACAGGACCATCCTGGTCGGATAGGCGATGTCCATCTGGGTCTCCCGCAGCGCAGACCGGATCGCTGCAATGGCTCGCCCTTTCGCCGCGACCACATGGTTGCGTCGGGAGTCCGTCCACCACCTCACACGAATCACCATCCCGGATTCCGCGAACTCCCAGGCCCGCGCGTCGGGCGGGGGATCCCTGTGAATACCCTCGATGGAGGACAGGGCGCGCAGCACGGCTTCACAGGCGATCGCGGGATCGTCGCCATAGCCGATGGTCACGTCACATTGGCTGCGCCGTGTCGGGAAGTGAGTCCGCACGGTGATGCTGCGCGTGTAGAGGTTGCTGTTCGGGACGACGATGCGCTGGCCGTCATAGGTCTTGATCAACGTTGCGCGGGCCTCGACGTGCTCGACGGTACCCTCATACTCGCCGGTCACGATCTGGTCGCCGACGCGGAAGGGCTGCGAGTAAAGGATCATGAGGCCCGAGAACCAGTTCTGCAGGATGTCGCGGAAGGCTAGGCCAACGGCCAACGAGCCAACACCGAGCGTGGTGAGGAGATCGGCTGGGCGCACCGAGGGGAAGACGATCGTCGCGAAGACCAGCAGGCCACAGGCGATCAGGGACCAGCGCGCGGTGCCGCCCAGCAGCATGCCCAGATCCGCGCGCTTCCTTCGGGCGAAGGCATAGGCCACCGCCCTGGCCGCGATCCGGCCCCCGATCCAGAAGCCAAGCAGGACCAGCAATCCGATGCCGATATTTGGCAGGTACCAGAAGAAGCCCTCGATCATGGTCTGGATCTTGGAGGACGTGATCTGCTCTGGCTCTTCCATCAGCGCCGCCTTTGGATGACGAACAGGAACGCGTCATCCGCCGCGTGGTTAGCCGAAGAGTCCAGAGGTGTGTCGCCAAACTCCGCTTCGGAGAGGCGTGAAGCCGGCGCTGCGCGGGATCTGGCGGAGACAGGCAGCTGAACTTGGCGTCAAGCGTCCAGTGAGCCAAGCCAGCCGTCGACCCTGTCGATGGCGATGCCAAGCATCAGCTACCGAAGATGAGCCAGGACGCTACATGAGCGCTCTCCGCCGCTTCACGTACTAGGGCCAAGGCTTTCGCTTCCGCCAATCGCATCGCCCGTCTTTGCCTCCGAAGCCACGTCGGCCACAGCTATCTATGCGCCACCTGCACACGGACAGCGTGGCGATTGCGATCTCTGGGGTCAGGCGAGGATCCTTAGGAAACAGACAACGAAGCGACGCCTGCTGCTGCTGACTCCAAGGTCCCCTTTGTCTTCGCCAAGGCACGCCCGAGCGCGCAGCCCAGATCATCCAAGCGGTAAGGCTTTAGGAGCGCCTCTACACCTTCCACTGAGCCGCTGCGAGCGAGCCGTTCGCTGTAGCCCGTGGCAAGCACCACAGCGACGTGAGGAAAGGAAGAGCGCAGCACTGTTGCTAGCTCGACGCCATCCATGCCGCCTGGCATCACCACATCAGAGAAGACCGCGTCTACCACCGCTCCCTCTCTCAGCAGCATCAGCGCTTCTGCTGCGCTGCCGGCGCGTCGCGTTTCGTAACCCAACTCCTCAAGCAAGCTGCAGGCGAAGGCAGCAACGTCCGGGGTGTCGTCGACGACCAGCACAGAACGACCGATGCCTTGGAGGACGCTGGGCTCCTCCCTGAGGGCGTTGAGGTCAGCGGTCTCCACCTCCGCCAAGTCTGCAGCGGCGCGCGGCAGGTAGAAAAACACCACCGTGCCGCATCCTGGCTTGCTCTCGATGTGGAGGTCGCCCCCCGACTGCTTCGCGAAACCATGCGCCTGCGGCAAGCCCAGGCCAGTGCCCCGGCCCGGCTTCTTGGTGGTGAAAAACGGCTCCAAGACGCGAGAGAGGATGTGTGGCGGGATGCCTTCGCCGGTGTCCTTGACGGCGATGCACACGTACTCCCCGCCCGTGCGCTGCGCGGTCGCCCCCTGTGCGACGTTGCGCGCCTGAAGAGTTAGCGTGCCACCATGGGGCATGCTGTCGCGGGCATTCACTGGCAGGTTCAGGATGGCGACCTCAAGCTGGCTGGGATCGGCGCATACAGGCCACAACTCGGCGCTAAAGTCGGCCTCCACCTGAATGGTAGCACCGAGCGTCTTGCGCAGGATTTCCAACATGCCTGTGAGGCGCGCACCGACGTCAAACACCTCGGCACGCAGTGTCTGTTGCCGGGCGTAGGCGAGCAGGCGGCTGGTCAGTTCGCGCGCGCTTGAGGCTGCCTGCCTCATGCCTTCCAAAATCTCCGCTTTTTTCGCGTCAGGCAGGGACGGGCGCCCGAGCAGCTCGACCCCGCTGGACACAATTTGCATGAGGTTGCCAAAGTCATGCGCAACGCCCCCGGTCAGCTGGCCGAGGGCGGCCAGCTTCTCGGCTTGGCGCGCCGCCTCCTCGGCACGGCGCCTTTCCTCGGCCTCATTCAGGAGAGCCGCGGTGCGCGCTTCCACCAGACGCTCCAGGTCGGCGCGCTCCTGTTCCAGAGCTGCCTCGGCGGCGCGCCGTGCGGTGACGTCGTGTGCGACGGCAACTACGGAGAGAACTTGGCCCTCAGCGTCCCGCACGGGTGCGACGCTGTTATTCACCCAGACCTCGGTCCCGTCGGGACGGAGGTAGCGCTTCTCGATGGAAAAGGGGACGCCCTCACGGACGATCCGCGCGAAGGCAGGCAGATTGTTCGCCAAGTCGTCAGGGTGGGTGATATCCTGCATACGCAAACGGCGATCGAGCAGTTCCTCACGCGATCGGCAGACGATCTCGCAATAGCGGTCGTTTGCCATGAGGAAGTACCCATGCCTGTCACTTTGGGCGATCCCGGTGCCAGCCTGCTCGACCACGGCACGAAACCGCGCCTCGCTCTCCGCTAGTGCGTCTCGCGCCTCCCGCGTGGCGATCAAGGCGAGGCGACGGTCGAAGGACGCAGCTATCAGGGCGAGCAGCAGGGCCAGGAAGGTGATTGCCGCCACCCCGATCGCAAGGCCCGCCGTGCTGGCGTGAGTCTCGGCCGTGGCAAGGCCAGCGTGTGGCGCCCAGGTCACCGCCGCCATGCCGGTGTAGTGCATGCCCGAGATGGCCAGCCCCATGATGGCTGCGGCTCCAAGCCGTCTTCCAGGCGCAGCGTCGCGGCGCGCGAGCCACAACGCCGCGGTCGCCGTGAAGACCGCCATCAGGACCGAGGCAGCAACAAGTGATCCATCGAGGCGAAGCTCCGCTGGTGCCAACATCGCCGCGATGCCGGTGTAATGCATGCCCGCGACGCCGCACCCCATCAGCACACCGCCGAGGACAAGGTTCGGCAGACTGCCACGGCGTTTCCTCACCACCGCGAAGCCAAGTCCGGTGACCAAGACTGCGATGGCCAAGGAGAGCGCTGTGAAGCCAGGGTCGTGCGCCACGGGGATTGGCAGCTGAAAGGCCAGCATTCCAACGAAATGCATGGACCAGATGCCCCCGCCGAGAGTCAGGGCGGCAGCGGTGACCCAGGCACTACTCGTCCAGCGATCCGCTGTCGCTCGTGCCCGTCCAGCCAAGTCCAGCGCCGCGAAGGAGGCGGCGATCGCAACGGCGACAGACAGGGTGACCAGGAGCGGGTCGTGGCTCCCAGACAGCAGATGACCGTTCAAGGAATGTCGTCCTTCTGGAGAGCGGCGATGTCCTGTCAGGTCGGCCCTTGTGATGGGCCGCTCATTCTCGAACGGAAAGGATGTTATATAAGCGGAACGTTCGATGTGTTCAATTTAGGGTTGTCGTGACCAAGCACCCCGCGAGGGTTACCGCGTCAGAGTGCCGTTGCGTAAGGGCAATCAGCGCCTTCTAAGCAATGAACCGGAGTGCCACACACGGAACCCTCATTGTAGGGGTAACTCAACTCAAGGTTGTAAAAACTAAGCGCGCCAGCAGCCGCTGCTCTGCTCGCTCAGTGGTTTCCCTCATGCAACCGTGTGATCAGCGATGGGTGTTGGATCATGGTTTTGGCACGGGAGTATCTGGCGACTGTGGAGCTTCTGCAGGACGCGGCCACCGAGCGGCAGTGCGCACTGCAGAAGTTCGGTGAGGGTTCAGCCGAGTACCAGCATGCGGCGCTGCGAATGGTTGGTCTCGTAAGTCGGTTGAAGGCGTCTCGACGCGCCTGCTTCGACCGAGAAGGGTGCGGCGACGGCGAGTCCCGTCCAGCGGCGCCACGAAGAGAAGCCGCCTAATTTTCCGCCGGTCTTCCTAAGCCACCCGGCACGCCCTCGTCGCCTCGGCTGCTCATGGGCGCAATGGCAACCCGAGCCGCAGCTCCGGGATCGCACGCCCAGCACGCAGCTCCCTCGCACTTCCGTCAGCAGGGCCTTCGTCCAGCGCACTACCTCGCAATCATGGAGACTAACAAAGCTGGCAGCCAACGCTCGCGCCCAATGAGGCCGCCCCGCGGATTCATCGAAACCGGGTAGAGCGGCTCAGGGCCCGCCTCAAGGAGTGGCGCGCAAGTAGGCGAGGACCGTCCCGATACCGTGCAGATGGTTCGGTGAAGCGTGCACTTGCGGGCACCTTCTGCCGCGAATGGCCGTTGTTGCCTGCAGGAGGCGTGAATGCTGCCGCATGAGGGCTCCTTTGCTATGGCCGAGCTACATGTCCGGGAAGCTAAAGGGCGCGTGGCGCGTCAGCGTGCGAGGGTCGAAGCGCTGGAAAGCTACGGCAGTCCGGAGGATGTGGATCTCGTTAAGCGAACGCTCGAGACGATGCAGACCTGTCTGAACATTGCGCACAAGCAGCCCCAGAGCGAGCTGTCGGCCTCGACCCTGGGCCGACGAAGTCTCCGCTGCTGATGCGGGCGGAAGGAGTGGACGTGCCGTGCTCCGGCGAAATGATCCCTCCGCAGCGCGTGAGGCGCTTCCGCCTGGAAGCGCCTCATCCAAGCCTCATGCGGCCATCTTACGACGGCACGCCAAGCCCAGGCCGAGCAGCCCAGCACCGAGGAGCGCGAGGCTCGCCGGTTCGGAAACGGGGATGGTGAGGGCCTGGCCGCGGCTGAGCAACTGCCCACCCGGATCCAGCGAGAAGTCGAACCCGAGCGTCAGAGAGTAGGGAGATGTCAGGCTGGTTGCAGCCTGATCGTTCAGGGAGAAGCTGTACGGGGCGTTGTTCGGTGCGGTGAAAGTGCCGGAGCGAAGGAGAGTGCCCGGCCGGTCAGTGGGCGTCTGGCCACCCTGCGAGTTCGCATCGTCAGCCCAGTAGGTCAGCCTGATCGACTCCCCAGCGTTGCTTTGCATCAATCCGGAGCCAGAGAGGAAAGCCAGGGGGCCGCCATGCAGATAGTCGGTCGCACCCACCGAGACGTTGATGGTCTTTCTGCTGCCGGTGGTGTTGATCACCTGCAGCGAACTGCTGCTGAGGCCATCGGTGCCCGAGCCCGGGTTCCCAGGGATCCCTGTCGCGGTGCTGAGCGACCCGAAGACATTGACGCCGTTGATGGTCTGGGGGCTGGAGGTGGTCCCGATCCCAAGAACCCCGACCGCCGAGTTGGTGTCGCAGAGGGCTTGGTCGGCGCAGCTGAAGATTGTGCCACCAACACTCGCCGTCAGGATCAGCTCAGCCTGGGCGCCAGAGGTCGCTAGCGTGGTACCTGCTAGCGCCACTGTCGCCAGAAGAAACTTCCGCATCTTTTGCCCTCCTACCATGTAACCCCACGACTTCATGCGCGCGCGGAAGAAGCGGAGCGTGCTGCGCTCCGGCGGGGTGATCCCACCGGAGCGCGTGAGGCGCTTCCGCCTGGAAGCGCCTCGTCAGTGCCTCATGCGGTCGTCCTGCGACGGCGCACCAGGCCCAGGCCGAGCAGCCCAGCGCCGAGGAGCGCGAGGCTCGCCGGCTCAGGAACGGGAACCGTGAGGGCCTGGCCGCGGCTGAGCAGCTGGCCGCCCGGATCCAGCGTGAAATCGAACCCAAGCGTCATGGAGTAGGGAGAAGTCAGGCTGGTCGCAGCCGACTGGTTCAAAGAGAAGCTGAACGGGGCGCCTGTCGGCGCACTGAAAGTGTCGGTGAAGAGCAGGGTGCCCGGCCGGTCATTGGGCGTCTGGCCACCCTGGTTGTTCG
>NZ_JAFEUU010000003.1 GCF_017355885.1 Sabulicella rubraurantiaca | reverse complement strand
ATGCCGTCGCCTTGCCAAGGACTGGGAGAACCTCAGCCGTACCGCGCTCGCCTTCCTACGCCTCGCATCCATTCGGCTTATGATGCGAAGGCTCTGCCAACCTTGAAAATGTTCGCGGACAGACTCTTAGCATGAGCATGACATCGAAGAGGACCGATAGAAGTAGTCCAAGAACTTGCCTTGCGGTGCAGGCTACTGTGCCGCTGAAAAGCGGGGCGCGGTCATAGCATCGCGGCGATGCGCTCGCTCAAGTCGGTGGCCGCTGCGGAACCTCCCGCTCCCGGCCTTTCCAGTTGTCGGGACCGATGCCCATGTACGCGCCCCTCGCGTCGGCGGTCAGCGCCGCTGCCTCGTTGGGCAGGCGGGAACAGCCCAATCGGCGGCAATGTCTTTCGGAAGGATTTGCGTTTGGACATTCCAGGCTTGGATTGGAAAACAGCAGGCCCCTCACCGGCCCGGCTGGCGTCCAGGTTCAGGATGTTGGGATGACTTGCAGCGCCACCGCGGACGTCCACTCGAGGTGTCGCACCGGCTCATGGCATTTTGCAGCGGCTGGAGCCTTGGAAAAGCGCACGCCGAGGGGGTGTCTGACGGGATAGCGATAGCGCGCCTTGGAACGTCGCGAAGCGCAGGCTGAGCGTGTCACTGCTTGGCATTGGGAACCCACCCGGCAAAAAGAGCCATGCCGAAATGGAGCGACCATCAATGCCTTCTCTTGTGGCCCCTTCTGTGGGCCACAAGGAAAAACCTCGAAAATTGGCGAGCTAAATCAAGCGCTTAAATATGGAATCTGGCGGACCCGAATGGATTCGAACCATCGGCCTTTGCCTTCGGAGGGCAACGCTCTATCCAGCTGAGCTACGGGTCCCCGCGCGTCTCTTAGCGGATCGGCGCCGTGCGGGGAACCCCCGCCGGTCGCCGCCTTCCAGGGCGATGGCTTCCTCCATCACCGCGTCCATGGTCCGGTGGGTTTCGTCCAGGGTCAGGTGCGCCTCCGCCCATTCGCGCGCCCGGATGCCCAGGCGGGCGGACTGGGCTGGGTCGGCCAGCAGGTCGATCGCCGCTTCGGCGAGGAGGTCGGGGCGGAGGAAGGGGAACAGCATCCCCGTCTCGCCATGGGTGATGAATTCCTGCACCGGCCCGACATCGGAACCCAGGATGGTGCAGCCGGAAGCCAGCGCCTCCCGCAGCGACCAGGACGCGACGAAGGGATAGGTGAGGTAGAGGTGCAGGCTACTCGCCTGCAGCATGGCGCGAAAGGAATCGTAGGGAATCTTGCCGGGGACGAAGACGCGCTCCGGATCGAGCGGCGCGCCGAGTTCCGCCAGGAAACGGTCCTTCCAGCTGCCGCCGCCCGGTGCCGGTGCGCCATAGGATACGCCATGCCCTCCCACCAGCACCACGTCCACGTCGGGGCGGGCGGCCAGCAGCTGCGGCAGGGCGCGGAGGACGATATGCGTGCCCCGGTAGGGCTCCAGGTTGCGCGACACGTAGGTGACGAGGCGCCGCCCGCTGCCCTTGCGCCAGCGCCGGTCGCCGATCGCGAACTCCGCCTCCGCGTTGGGCCTGCACAATTCGAGGTCCACGCCCTCGGGCACGTGGCGCAGCTTGGGCTGGGCCCAATCGGGATAGGTGGAACCCTGGAACCGCGTCGGCACCTGGCCGAGCGTCGCCAGCTCGAGCCCCAGCAGGTTGGTGGCGTTGCGGATGCGGACCTGGCTGCGCTTGTCGGCATCCATGGGAAATTCGGGGTCAAAATCCACGTCGAGCCCCGACGTGTGATAGTAGAACTCAAAATAGGGAATGATGGGCACGCGCGGCCACACCTCGCGCAGGAGCAGCAGCTCGCCCCAGCCATTATGGCCGAGGATCACGTCCGGCTCGTAGCCCAGCTTCACCAGTTCGCGCGCCCGTATCGCGACCGACTGCGCGCGCAGCATCGCCAGGTCGAAATCATGCACCAGCGGATCGGGCGGCTTCATCGGCGCGCGGATCAGCGGGTATTCCATCTTCCGCACGCCCGCGAGCGAGTTGGAGTTGGGCTGCGACAGGAACAGCAGGTCATGCACGCCTTCGCGGATGTGGCGGCGAAGGATGTGGAGGTACTGCCCAGGAAAATTCTGATGCAGGAAGAGGAGCTTCATGCGCGCTGCGCCAATGCCTGCCGCGCTTCCTCATGCCCCTGCCCGGCCGCGGCGGCGATGAGCTGCCAGGCTTCCGCGGCGTCGCCGCCCGTTTCCAGCAGCATGCGCCCAAGCCAGAACTGCCCGTCGGCACGCCCCGCCTCCGCGACACGGCGCATCCAGGGCAACGCGGCGGCGGGGTCGGCCGTGCGCCCGATGCCGTTGCGGAGGCAGACGGCGTAGTTGAAGGCGGATTGCACGTCGCCCCGCGCCGCCAGCGCCTCCAGCCGGTCCGCCGCGCCCCGCACCTCGGCGGATTCGGGTCCGAACCCCGCCGCGATGCGGATCAGCGAGGCGGCGGCCTCGGCATCGCCGCGCTCGGCCGCGCGGTCCAGCCAGTGCATCGCGTCCTGCGGGCTGGGCGCCGTGCCGGTGCCACGATGATACATGAGGCCCAGCACCCGCATCGCCACGGCATGGCCGTTCTCGGCGGCGATGCGGTACCAGTTTAGCGCCTCGATCGGGTTGGCGGGCGAACCGTCGGCCGGGTTCATCTGCATGTCGCCCACCAGCGCCGCCGCCTCGGCATCGCCCGCCAACGCAGCCCGGCGCAGCCAGCGCTCGCCCTCCACCGGATTGGCCGGGGTGCCCCAGCCCTTGATGAGGGCGAGGCCATAGCGCGCGCAGGCCGGGCGCAGCCCCGCATCGGCGGCGCGGCGATACAGCTCGAAGGCCTTGGCCTCGTCGAAGGGCAGCGGCGGCACTGCCGCCTCATAGAGCGTGCCGTGCACGTATTGCGCCGTGGGCAGCCCGGCCTCCGATGCCTCAGCGATCAGACGGCAGGCCAGCTCCTTGTCCTCGATGCCGTCCGTGGCGTGGAGCCGCATGAGGCCGAGGCCGAGCTTGGCCTGGGGTTGCCCCATCTCCGCCGCCTTGCCGTACCAGCGTGCCGCCAGGGCGGGGTCGGCCTCCATGCCCTGTCCCGTCGCCGCCAGCCATGCGAGGAGCGACATGGCGGCGACATCGCCTGCCTCCGCGGCCGCCAGCGCCAGCCGCACCGCTTCCGCCGGATCGGGCTCGCCCTTGGTGGTGCCGAACAACTCCTCCGACGCGCCATGGCCCTGGCCGCGCAAGTGCATCATGGCCAGGAGTAGCCGCGCTGTGTTCTCGCCCTGGGCCGCGGACAGGTTGAGCCAGCGCGCCGCCTCGGCCGAGTTCTCCGGCACGCCCAGGCCGGACAGATAGGCCTCGCCCAGCTCACGCTGCGCGGTGGCGTTGCCGCGCGACGCGGCGCGGGACAGGCGCCGGATCTCGGAGGGGGAGCGCGGGGTGCGCGCCGCCGGACCGGCCGGCGCCTCCTCGACTCCGCCGCCGACGAGGTTGATGAACCAGGTCATCGGGCCGCTCAGCGCCATGGGCACGGTGCTCCCATGCGGGAAGGAAGGGCAATCATCGCTGGGCTCCTTACGATGTCACGCCCGTCTGCGCGAGGTGAGCGGCCACCACCGCCGCCTGGGTGCGAAGCTCGGGCACCGCCGTCGACTCCCAGAACAGCGCGCATGTTGCCGGACCAAGCAGGCCCCGACTCGGGGAAGAGAGACCCCAGCGCCTCGGCGGGCTGAGCGCAGCCAATCGAGGAAATGCTCCGACTGGTCTGGCAGTACGGACATGGATTTCGCGGTGACGTTCAGGAGGTGCAGCGGGTCGAGCGTGCCATAGGCGACGCCCGGACCTGGCTCACTTCGCTCGAAGAGCGCAACCGCCTGCCCGGCACGAGCAAGCTGCACAGCCAGCGCCGTGCCGGTGAAGCCCGCGCCGATGACCAGGACGGGCCGCAAAGACGAATCCATGCCCCAGCTTATGAACCCGCGCCGCGGAGCGCCACCGTTGAAGGCTCCGCCCCGGCGCGCCAAGGTGTCGACAACGAAACGGAGGGATTCCTGTCCATGGCACGACGCCGCTCGCTTCTGGCCCTGCCGGCGCTGCTGGCCGCGGCGCCGCGCGCCCAGGCGCAGCCCGCATGGCCCGACCGGCCGATCGCTATCGTGGTGGGCTTCCTGCCCGGGGGCTCGGTGGATATCGGCGCGCGGCTGCTGGCGGACCGCATGGCACCGCGGCTGGGCCCGCAGGCGCGCATCATCATCGAGAACCGGCCCGGCGCCGGCGGCTCGCTCGCCGCGGAATACGTGGCGCGGCAGCCGGCGGACGGGCATCTCCTTACCGTCTCCTCGGCCTCCTCCCACGGCACCAACCCGGCGGCGCTGCCCGACACGGTGCGCTACGACGCGCTGGGGGATTTCACTCATCTCGCGGTGATCGGCGGCGGGCCGATGTGCATCGTGGTGCCGGGCTCCTCGCCGCACCGCTCCATCGCGGCGCTGGTCGCGGCGGCGAAGGCGGCACGGGCGCCGCTGCTCTGGGGCTCCTCCGGCTCCGGCGGCATCGGCCACCTGACCGGCGAGCTTTTTGCCCATCGCGCCGGGTTCCGGGGCGAATACGTGCCGTATCGCGGTGGCTCGGCGGTGCTGGAGGCGATGCGCAAGGCAGAGATCGACTTCTCGGTCGAAGTGCTGGCCTCGGCCATGCCGCATCTGCGCGACGGCTCCTCCCGCGCCCTGGCCGTCACCTCGCCGGGGCGGCACTCGCTCCTGCCCGACGTGGCCAGCCTGCAGGAGCAGGGCTTCGCCGGCTTTGACATCGTCACCTGGAACGTCCTCCAGGGACCGCGCGGCATACCGGACGCGGTGGCAGACCGCATCAACCGCGCCGCGATGGAGGCGATGGCCGAGCCCGATCTCCGCCGCCGCCTCGCCGGCGCCGGGATCGACCCGGCCGAACCCTCCACCCCGGATTCCACCCGCGAGTTCGTCGCCTCGGAGCTGCGGAAGTTCCAGGGCATCGTGCGCGAGACGGGGCTGCGGCTGGGGCGGGGGTGAGGATCCGCCACGGGGCCGGGGCGGAAGCTCCGTCCCCGGTGCGGACATCCACCGAGTAGGCGGCCGCCTTTGCCTCTGGCACAAGCCTGGCATGGACTGGGACAGTTACTTCATCAACGAGGCGCACCTGGCGGCGCTCAAGAGCAAGGACCGCAAGCGTCAGGTGGGGGCGGTGATCGTGGGCCGTGACCACGCTATCCGCTCCAAGGGCTATAACGGCCCGCCGCGCGGCATGAACGACGACGATCCCGCGATCCACGTCAAGCCGCTCAAGCTGAGCATCTTCGAGTGCGCCGAGCGCAACGCCATCTTCAATGCCGCCCGGATCGGGGTGTCCTGCCTCGGCTGCACGCTCTACGTCACCCACGCGTGCTGCGCCCCCTGTGCGCGCGGCATCGTGCAGAGCGGCATCCAGGAGGTGGTGGTGCACGCAGCCTCGCCCGAAATGCCCAGCTGGCACGACAGCCAGGAAGCGGCCCGCCGCATCTTTGCCGAGTGCGGCGTGGTCTATCGGCGCTGGGCCTGCGAGGTGGTGGTCCAGCGACCGCTCACCGAGTAGGGGCAGGCCGACGCCTCCTGGCGCGGGCCGCGGCGACGCTCGGGACGGACTTCGAAACCGGCCTTGCCAGCGCACCCTGCACAGGCCGACCATGCGGCGATGCGCGCCCTGGCCCTTTCTCTTCCGGTGCTGCTTCTCCTCGCCGCCCCGGCCCCTGCCCAGGCGCCCCCTCCTGCCGCGCGCGAGCTGGACCGTGCCTTCGAGGCGCTGCGCGCCGCGCCCGATGCCGAGGGCGGCCAGATGGCAGAGGCGGTGATCCGACAGATCTGGGCGCGGCAGGCCAGTCCCGCCGTGCAGCTCCTGCTCAACCGCGGCATCCGCAACCTCCGCGCCAGTCAGACAGAGGAGGCGCTGGAGGATTTCGACGCCGCCATCATCCTCTCCCCCAACCTGGCCGATGCCTGGCACTGGCGCGCCCAGGCCCATGCCCGTGCGGGTGACAACCGCGCCGCCGCGGCCGATCTGCGCGAGGCGCTGCGGCTAGAGCCGCGTCACTTCGCCGCCCTGCTTTCCCTCTCGCGCCTCCAGGAGACGGCGGGCGACGCTGCCGGGGCGCTCCGCAGCCAGGAAGCGGCGCTGGAGATCCATCCCCGCCTGCCCGGCGGGGCGGAACGGCTGCGCGAATTGCGGCGGCAGGCGGAAGGGGAACGGATGTGAAGCGCCGCAACGCCCGGATGGCGCCGCGCACAGCGCCGGGCGGATAATCGCCCCATGCCCGACGATGCCCCCCTCCCCCTCGACGCGCGCCGCTTCCTCGCGGTGGTGGCGCGCAACCCTCAGCCGGATTGCGGACCCTTCCTGTATGGCGTGGTGACGCAGGGGGTGTTCTGCCTGCCCGGCTGCCCCTCCCGCGCGCCGTTGCGCCGCAACACACGCTTCTTCGCCGATGCCACGGAGGCCTCGGCGGCGGGGTTCCGCCCCTGCCGCCGCTGTGACCCGCTGGGTGAGCGCGCGGCGCTGCACCGCGCGGCGGTGGCGGAGGCGGCCCGGATGATCGAGGCGGCGGAAACCCCGCCGAGCCTTGCCGAGCTGGCGCAGCGCGCCGGGTTCGGGCGGCACCATTTCCTGCGCCTGTTCCGGGACGTCACGGGCGTCACGCCCCGCGCCTATGCCGAGGCGGTGCGCGCCCGGCGCCTCGGCACCGCGCTCGGCCAGGGCGAGCGCGTGGCGGATGCGGTGGCCGGAGCCGGCTTCGGCAGCGAGAGCCGCGTCTATGAGCGCCCGCCCCTGGGCATGACGCCGGGTACGGCGCGGCGCGGCGGCGCCGGGGAGCGCATCGGGATCGGCCGCGCGGAAAGCGCCATGGGGCCGCTCCTGGTTGGGGCCACCGCGCGCGGCGTTTGCTTCATCGGCTTCGGCGAGCCCTTTCTGGCGCTGGAAGCCGATCTGCGCCGCCGCTTCCCCCACGCGACGCTGGAGGAGGACCCGGCCCTGGCCGAGACGGTCGCCGTCGTGGCGGCCAAGCTGCACGAACCGTCCCGCGCCCTGGATCTGCCGCTCGACCTGCGCGGCACCGCCTTTCAGCGCCGGGTATGGGAGGCGCTGCGCGAGATCCCGCCCGGCCGCCCCACCACCTACGGCGCCCTGGCCGCCAGCCTCGGCATGCCGCGTGCCGTGCGGGCCGTGGCCTCGGCCTGCGCCCGCAACCCGGTGGGGCTGGCCGTTCCCTGCCACCGCGTGGTCGGGTCGAATGGCGCCCTGACCGGGTATCGCTGGGGGGTGGAGAACAAGCGCCGCCTCCTGCAAGGGGAATCATGATCCGGGCGCTGCCGCTCCTGTTCCTGCTGCTTCTCGGCTGCGCCACCCCGGACGAGGCCGCGCCACCCCTCCCTGCCTCGGCGCGCGAGGTCACCCTGCCCGGCCCCGGCGGCGTCGCCCTGCGCGCCCTGGTGCTGACGCCGGAGACGCCGCGCGGCCCGGCAGTGGTGGCGCTGCATGGCTGTTCCGGCATCGGCGGCGGAGGCTCGCCCATCCGGCTGGGGGCGCGGGAGCGGGACTGGACGGCGCGCTTGGTCGCCGCGGGGCACCCGGTCATCTTCCCCGACAGCTTCGGCTCGCGCGGGCTGGGCGAAGCCTGCGGCCAGCGCCCCTTCCCTGCCGGCCCCTTCAGCGTCCGGCGCGACGACGCGCTGGCGGTGGCGGCCTGGGCCACGGCGCAGGGATGGGGCCGCCCGGTTCTGCTCGGCTGGTCGCATGGCGGCTCCACCACCCTTGCCGCCTGGGCCGCCGCCCCGCCAGGCGCGCTTTCCGGCGCGGTGGCCCTCTACCCCGGCTGCCTGGGCGCCCCAGCGCCGAGCGGGGCCGTGCCGATGCTGCTCCTGCTCGGCGGTTCCGACGATTGGACGCCCGCTGCCCCCTGCGAGGGCTGGGCTGCCCGTGCCCCTGGGCGCGTCGTCGCTGCCACGTTCTCCGGCGCCCATCACGGCTTCGACGGGCTGTCGGGCGGGCTGCGGCGCCGCAGCTTGCCGGATGGACGCACCGTGTCCCTCGGCCCCGACGGGGCAGCGCGGGGCGAGGCGCGGCGCCGGGTCATGGAGTTCCTGGCAGCCCTCCCATGAGTCCTACGGGGATGCTGCGGCGCATGGGGGCGTGCTAGACGCCCACCATGATCATCGCCATCGGTTCCGACCATGCCGGGCTGTCGCTAAAGCGCAGCCTCCTCGCCGCCCTGGAGGCGGAGGGGCACACGCTGCTGGATGCCGGCACGCATGGCGAGGAAAGCTGCGACTATCCGGACTTCGCGCACGTGGTTTCCGCCAAGGTCGCCGCGGGCGAGGCGCGCTTCGGCGTGCTGGTCTGCGGCAGCGGCATCGGCATGAGCATCGCGGCCAACCGCAACCCCGCCATCCGCGCCGTGGTGCTGCACAACACGACGGAGGCGCGGCTGACCCGCGCGCACAACGACAGCAACGTCGCCTGCTTCGGCGCTCGCACCACGGGGGCCGAGGTGGCGATGGACTCGCTGCGCGCCTTCCTCGGCACCGAATTCGAGGGCGGGCGCCACCAGCGCCGCCTGGACAAGCTTTCCCCCACCGCCCTCGCCTGAAAGGCCCCGCCATGAACGAGAGCACCGCCCGCTTCCTCCCCGCGCGCTTCTTCCAGGCGGGCGTCGCCGAGGCCGATCCGGAGCTGAACGCCGCCATCCAGAAGGAGCTGGTGCGCCAGCAGGATGGGATCGAGCTGATCGCCTCGGAGAACATCGTCTCCCGCGCAGTGCTGGAGGCGCAGGGCTCGGTGCTGACCAACAAGTATGCGGAAGGCTATCCGGGCCGCCGCTACTATGGCGGCTGCGAGTTCGTGGACGTGGCGGAGACGCTGGCGATCGAGCGCGCGAAGCAGCTCTTCGGCGCTTCCTTCGCCAACGTACAGCCCCATTCCGGTGCAAGCGCCAACCTGGCGGTGTTCTTCGCCCTGCTGCAGCCGGGCGATTCCTTCCTGGCGATGGACCTCGCCGCGGGCGGGCACCTGACCCATGGCGCGCCGGTGAACTTCTCGGGCAAGTGGTTCAAGCCGATCCCCTACGGCGTGCGGGAAGAGGACGGTCTGCTCGACTACGAGGCGATGGAGCGGCTGGCGCGCGAGCACAAGCCGAAGCTCATCATCGCCGGCGGCTCCGCCTATTCGCGCGAGATCGACTTCGCCCGGTTCCGCGCCATCGCGGACGAGGTGGGCGCGATTCTGATGGTGGACATGGCGCATTACGCCGGGCTGATCGCGGCGGGCGCCTACCCCTCGCCCGTGCCGCACGCGCACGTCACCACCACCACGACGCACAAGACGCTGCGCGGCCCGCGCGGCGGCATGATACTCACCAATGACGAGGCGATCGCGAAGAAGATCAACTCGGCCATGTTCCCCGGCCTGCAGGGCGGGCCGCTGATGCATGTCATCGCCGCTAAGGCCGTGGCCTTCGGCGAGGCGCTGCGCCCCGAGTTCCGCGCCTATGCGAAGCAGGTGGTGGCCAATGCCCGCGCCCTGGCGGCGGAGCTGGTGGACCAGGGCCTCGCCATCGTGTCGGGCGGCACGGACAGCCACCTGATGCTGGTGGATCTGCGCCCCAAGAAGCTGACCGGCAAGGCGGCAGAAGCGGCGCTGGGCCGCGCCCACCTCACCTGCAACAAGAACGCCATTCCCTTCGACCCCGAGAAGCCGATGGTCACCTCCGGCATCCGCCTCGGCACGCCGGCCGCCACAACGCGCGGATTCACCGAGGCGGAGTTCCGCCAGGTGGGCCGCATGATCGGCCGCGTGCTGGACGGGCTGGCTTCCGCCAATGCGCCGGAGGCGAACAGCGCCGTCGAGCAGGCGGTGGCGGAAGAGGTGAAGGCGCTCTGCGCCAAGTTCCCGATCTACTGAGGCGAGGCTTCTATTCGCTGCGCGCGGCGTCCGCCGCGCGCACGGCCGCCATGAAGGCCCTGAGCCGCCCGGTATCGAGGTGTCCCTCGGGCCGCAGGGCGGAGCAGAGATCGAGCCCATAGGGCCGGACCATCTGGATCGCCTGCGCCACGTTTCCCGGCGTGAGTCCGCCCGCCAGGAAGACCGGGCGCGGGCTGCGCCGGACGAAGGCGGCGCTCACCTCCTAGTTCATGCACGCGTCCCGTCCCGCCCAGTTCCGGCACCGCCAGGCTCGGCCGGAATCCAGCAGGAAGGCATGCACATGCGGCGCTTAGGCCTCGATGAGGTCCAGCGCGGCTCCGTCCTCGACATGGATGACCTGCACACGACGGGTGACCGGCAGCAGCGCCGCGAGGCGTGCGGACTCGGCGGGCGGGATGTGGGAGACGATCTGCACCGCGGTCGTGCCCATCCCGGCGACATGGCGGGCGATGATCGCATCGTCCACCACCCCGGGCCCGGAGGGTATGGCCCCCACCAAGCCCAGCGCATCGGCGCCATTGGGGACCGCCAGCGAGGCCTCCTCGGGCGAGGCGATGCAGCAGACCTTGACCCGGCTGCGCATGACGCACTCCGCAGCAAGAATTCCGCCCGGTCAATGAAGCCCCTTGCTTCCGGATCAGGCGCTCGGTCTAGCCAAACCGCCGGCCGGGACCCTAGATGAAGGCGACCGCGCAGCAGCAGCCGGGCGTGGGAAGACGAGGACGCAATGCGTTGCCCCTACTGCGGACATGAAGACACCCAGGTGAAGGACTCCCGGCCGTCGGACGACGCCTCGGCGATCCGGCGCCGGCGCTTCTGCGCCGCCTGCGGCAACCGCTTCACCACCTTCGAGCGGGTGCAGCTTCGCGACCTGACGGTGCTGAAGTCCGATGGGCGCCGCGTGCCCTTCGACCGCGACAAGCTGCTGAAATCCATCCGCATCGCCTGCCGCAAGCGCCCGGTGGAGGAGGAGCGGATCGAGCGCATCGTCAACGCCATCCAGCGCCGCATGGAGATGGAGGCGGAGGCCGAGATCCCGTCCCGCCGCATCGGCGAGATGGTGATGGAGGCGCTGCGCGAGGTGGACCAGGTCGCCTATGTCCGCTTCGCCTCGGTGTACCGCAACTTCAACGAGGCTAAGGACTTCCAGGCCTTCCTCGGCGACCTCGAGGCGCCGTGAGTCCCGTCCCGTGAGCGCGGACGGGGCGCATATGCGTGCCGCTCTGCTGCTGGCACGGCGCGGACTCGGCAATGCGTGGCCGAACCCGGCCGTGGGCTGCGTGCTGGTGCAGGAGGGGCGCGTGGTCGGACGCGGCTGGACCCAGCCCGGCGGCCGCCCCCATGCCGAGACGGAGGCGCTGCGCCGCGCCGGCCCGCTGGCACGGGGCGCCACCGCCTATGTCACGCTCGAACCCTGCTCCCACCACGGCCGCACGCCGCCCTGCTGCGACGCCCTGATCGCCGCCGGCGTGGCGCGGGTGCTGGTGGCGATGCGCGACCCCGACCCGCGCGTGGACGGGCGCGGCCTCAATCGCCTGCGCGATGCCGGCATCGTGGTGGAGGAAGGACTGTGCGAGGCGGAGGCGCGCGCCATGCAGCGCGGCTTCCTCAGCCGCATCGGCGAAGGGCTGCCGCTGGTGACGCTGAAGCTCGCCTCCACGCTGGATGGGCGCATCGCCACGGAAACCGGGGAAAGCCGCTGGATCACGGGGCCGGAGTCACGCCGCGCCGTCCATGCCATGCGCGCCCGTCACGACGCCATCC
The DNA here is from genome assembly GCF_017355885.1 of Sabulicella rubraurantiaca. Lineage (GTDB taxonomy): Bacteria > Pseudomonadota > Alphaproteobacteria > Acetobacterales > Acetobacteraceae > Roseococcus > Roseococcus rubraurantiacus. The sequence continues at coordinate 383,182 of NZ_JAFEUU010000003.1, read as the reverse complement.
TGGTCGGCTCCGGCACGGTGCTAGCCGATGACCCCGACCTGACCTGCCGCATCCCGGGCATGGAGCGCGTTCCCATGCTGCGGGTCGTGGCCGATGCCCGTCTCCGCACGCCGCTGGCCGCGCGGGTGGTGCGCACGGCACGCGATATCCCCACATGGCTGCTCACCGGGGTGGGACACCGCCCGAGCGCCCTGGCTCCCTTCATCGAGGCGGGGGTGGACGTCGCCACGATCCGCCGCGCACCGGGCGGTGGGCTGCTGCCGCGCCCCATGCTGGCGGCGCTGGCGGCGCGTGGCGTGACGCGGCTGCTGGTGGAAGGCGGGGCTGGCCTCGCCGCCGCCCTGCTGCGCGCGGGGCTGGTGGACCGCATCGCCTGGTTCCACGCGCCGGGCGCGATGGGGGCGGAGGGGCTTCCGGCCGTGGGGCCGCTCGGCCTCGCCCGGCTGTCGCAGGTGCCGCGCTTCCGCCGCCTGCGGAGCCTGACCGTGGGCCATGACGTGCTGACCGAGTTCGAGAGGGAGTAACGGGAATGTTCACCGGGATCGTCACGGGGCTCGGCACGCTGCGCGAGGTGCAGCCCATCGGCGCGGGGCAGGATATGCGCCTCGTCATCGGCGTCGCGCCGGAATTCCTGAAGGGCGCGGAGCTGGGCTGCTCCATCGCATGCTCAGGCATCTGCCTGACGGCGGTGGAGCTGAACGCCGACAGCTTCAGCGTGGACGCCTCCGCCGAGACGCTGAGCCGCACCACCATGGGCTCCTGGCGGGAGGGGCGGCGCATCAACCTCGAACGCTCGCTGCGCCTGGGCGACGAGCTGGGCGGGCACCTGGTTTCCGGCCACGTGGACGGGGTGGGGGAAGTCGTGTCCGCCACGCCGGAGAATGCCTCCGTCCGATGGCGCTTCCGGGTGCCGGAGGCGCTGGCGCGCCACATCGCGCCCAAGGGCAGCGTCGCGCTGGACGGGGTGTCGCTGACCGTGAACGAGGTTGACGGGTGCGAGTTCGGGGTCAACATCATCCCCCACACCGCCGCCGTGACCTCCTTCGGGACGCTGCAGCCCGGCGACCGTGTGAATGTCGAGACCGACACGCTGGCGCGCTACGTCAGCCGCCTCCTGGAGTTCCGCGCGTGACCACTGAGACCCGCATCACCTCCCTGCACGACTTCATCTCCCCCACGGAGGAATTGCTGGAGGAGGCGCGGCGCGGCCGCATGTTCATCCTCGTGGACGACGAGGACCGGGAGAATGAGGGCGACCTCGTTATCCCCGCGCAATTCGCCACGCCGGATGCGATCAACTTCATGGCCCGCTTCGCGCGTGGGCTGATCTGCCTCGCCATGACGCGCCATCGCGTCGAGCAGCTGGGCTTGCCGCTGATGGCACAGAGCAACGGCACGCGACACCAGACCGCCTTCACCGTCTCCATCGAGGCGCGGGACGGCGTCTCCACCGGCATCAGCGCCGCCGACCGTGCCCGCACCGTCGCGGTCGCCATCAACCCTGAGCTGGATCGCGAGCACATCGTCACCCCCGGCCATGTCTTCCCGCTGGTGGCGCGCGAGGGCGGCACGCTGGTGCGCGCCGGGCACACGGAGGCGGCGGTGGATTTCGCGCGCCTCGCCGGGCTGAATCCCGCGGGCGTGATCTGCGAGATCATGAACGAAGACGGCTCCATGGCCCGCCTGACCGACCTCGTCGCCTTCGCGCAGCACCATGGGCTGAAGCTTGGCACCATCGCCGACCTGATCGCCTATCGCCGCCGCACCGAGAAGCTGGTGCGGCGCGTGGAGGAGGCGGAGGTCCACCACGCAGTGGGCGGTGACTGGCGCGTCATCGCCTATAGCAGCGCCATCGAGCCGGGCGAGCACGTGGCGCTGGTGAAGGGCGACCTCGCCGGGACCGAGCCGGTGCTGACGCGCATGCATGCCGCGAACCTCATCAACGACCTCGTCGCCGGGCGCGGCACGCGGGAGCTGCATGCGGCGATGGAGGCCATCGCGGCGGAGGGGCGCGGCGTCGTGGTGCTGTTGCGCGACTGGCGGCCCGACGGCATGTCCACCCAGCTGCGCCAGACCCGCGACCGCAACGCCACGCCGCTGCTGCGCGACTACGGCATCGGCGCGCAGATCCTGGCCGATCTGGGCGTGCGCGACCTGATCCGCCTGACCAACAACCCCCGCCCCCTGGTCGGGCTGGACGGGTGGGGTCTGCGGGTTGTGGAAACCCGGCCCTTGGCGCAAGAACGCCGCGCATGAGCACCGCCGACGCGCCCGAACGCGCCCTCCCGAAGCTGGAGGGCGCGCCCCCACGCATCCTGCTGATCCAGGCCCCCTACTATGCCGAGGTGGTGGAGGGCATGGCGCGTGGCGTTCAGCGCGTGGTCGGCGAGACAGGCGGCACGCTCGACACGGTGGACGTGGCCGGCGCCTTCGAACTGCCGGCGGCGCTGCGCCTCGCCCTGACGCAGCGCTATGACGGATACGTGCTGCTCGGCTGCGTGGTGCGCGGCGAGACCGACCACTACGACCATATCTGCCGCGAGGCCTGCTCCGGCGTCATGGCCATCACCGCCGAGACGGGCGCGGCCGTGGGGTTCGGCCTGCTGACCGTGCACACCCTGGCCCAGGCCGAGGCGCGCTCCCGCGATGACCGGCACAACAAGGGCGCGGAGGCGGCGGCCGCCTGCCTGATGCAGGTGGCGCTGCGCCGCCAGTGGGGCGTGGCGTGAAGGCGCATCCGCGCGATCCCGCCAAGGGCCGCAAGCGCACCGGCGCGCGCGTCGCCGCCGTGCAGGCCCTGTTCAATGCCGAGGCCTCGGGCGAGAGCGTCGAGACGGTGCTGGACCAGTTCCTGCGCCACCGCCTGGGCACCGTTCCCGGCCAGGAGGGATTCGAAGATGGGCGGGTGGAGGAGGCGGATGCCTCGCTCTTCGTCCGCATCCTCCGTTCCGCCGCGACGGAGAGCGACGCGCTGGACACGCTGATCGCCAAGCACCTCGCCGCCGGCTGGGGGATGCCGCGCCTCGACCCGGTGATCCGCGCGCTGCTGCGTGCCGCCGGGGCGGAGCTGCGCGACCGCGAGGGCCCGCCGGCCCGCGTCGTCATCAAGGAATACATGGACATCGCCCACGGCTTCTTCGGGGGCGAGGAGCCGCGCTTCTGCAACGGCGTGCTGGACGCCATGGCACGGAGCCTCCGGCCCGGCGATTTCTGAAATGTCCGGCGCACCGCCGGAATTCGGCCTGATCGCGCGGCATTTCGCGCCGCTGGCCGCGCCGGGCGGGCTAGGGCTGCTGGACGACGCGGCGCTGATCGCGCCACCCCCTGGGCAGGAGCTGGTGCTGGCCGCCGACGCCATGGTGGCGGGCGTGCATTTCCTGCCCGATGACCCGCCCGACACGATCGGCCGCAAGCTGCTGCGGGTGAATCTCAGCGACCTCGCCGCCATGGGGGCGGAACCGCTGGGCTACCTGATGACCATCGCCCTGTCGCGCGGCATCGGTGATGCCTGGCTGGAGGGCTTCGCCGCCGGTCTGGCGCAGGACCAGGCGCTGTTCGGGCTGCGCGTGCTGGGTGGCGACACCGTCTCCACGCCCGGACCGCTTTCGCTCTCTCTCACCATCCTCGGCACCGTGCCTTCTGGGCAGGCCATCCGCCGCGTGGGCGCGCGGCCGGGGGACGAGGTCTGGGTCTCGGGGCGGATCGGCGATGGCTGGCTCGGGCTGCGGGCGGCGCGCGGCGAATGGCCCGATCCGGATGGGGCGCTGGCGCGGCGCTACCGCCTGCCCGAGCCACGCCTCGAAACCGGGTTGGGGCTGCGCGGCGTGGCGCGCGCCATGCTCGATGTCTCGGATGGGCTCCTGCAGGATCTGTCGCATCTCTGCCGCCTGGGCGGCTGCATGGCGGAGGTGGAGGCTTCGCGCATCCCCGTCTCCGACGCCATGGCCGACATCGCCGCGCTGGCGACGGGCGGCGACGATTACGAGCTGCTGCTGGCTGCCGCGCCAGAGGATGCCGAGCGCTGCGCCGCTCTGGGCCTGACACGGATCGGCCGCTTCACGGAAGGTGCGCCGCGTGTGACGTTGCGCGACGCGGCCGGAAGGGACATCACCCCGCGCCGCCTGGGCTGGAGCCACGTCGAATGACCCCCGAGGAACGCGGCATGCGCCGCACCGTCTGGCGCCTCTTCTTCTGCCAGGCGCTGCTGAACACGACGCTGGTCGGTCAGGTCTCCATGGCGGCGCTGATCGGGCACTCGCTTTCCGCCGACAAGTCGCTCGCGACCCTGCCCATGGCGGTGCAGATGACCGCGGTGATGGCGGCCTCCATCCCCGCCTCGATGATCTTCGCGCGCTGGGGGCGGCGTGCCGGCTTCCTGCTGGGCGCGGTGCTGTCCCTCGCGGGGTCGCTTACCTTTGCCGCAGGCGTGGCGATGGGGGATTTCGTCACCTACTGCTCGGGCGCGGTCTTTGCCGGGCTGGGCATCGGCATCGGCCAGCATTACCGCTTCGCGGCCGCCGAGGCGGCGACGCCCGAATACCGCCCGCGCGCCATCGCGCTCGTCATGGCAGGCCCTGTGCTCTCCGCGATCTTCGGGCCGGAGATCGTGAAGCACACGCATGCCGCCTTCGCGCCGACTCTGTTCCTGGGCACCTATCTCGTCCTCGCCGTGCTGCCGGTGATGTGCCTGCTGCTGCTGACCGGGCTGCGCCTGCCGCCCCTGCCGGCGCGCGGCGCTGCGCACACCCCGCTGCTGGAGATCATGCGCCGACCGCAATTCATCTACGCCGCGGCCGCCGGCATGGTCTCCTATGGCGCCATGAACCTCGCCATGACGGCGACGCCACTGGAGATGATGCTGTGCGGCTTCGGTGTCGCCTCCTCCGCCACGGTGATCCAGTTCCATGCCGTGTCCATGTTCGCCCCTGGCTTCTTCACCGGCCACCTGATCACGCGCTTCGGCGTGCGGCGGATCATCGTCGCCGGCGCGGCGCTGATCGCCGCTTCCGTGCTGGTCGCGGTGGCGGGCAAGGAATTCTGGCATTTCGCCACCGGCCTCGCCCTGCTCGGCATCGGTTGGAACTTCATGTTCGTGGGCGCCACCAACCTGCTGGGCACGGCGCACCGGCCGGAGGAGCGGGTGAAGGCCCAGGCGGCGAATGATTTCCTGATCTTCGGCACGGTGGCCGGCACTGCCTTTCTCTCCGGCTTCATCCATGCCCGGCTGGGCTGGGAGGCGCTGAACCTCCTCCTCCTGCCCACCCTGCTTGGCGCGGTGGCGCTGATCGCCTGGCAGACGGCCCGCGCCCGCCCGGCGCCAGCCGCCGCCTGACGGGAACTCAGCGCGCCGCGGCCGGCGCCGCTTCCTCCTGCGGCGCGACCATGGTCGGCGCCGTGCCCGCCAGGTCGAAATCCGGCCGAAGCTCCTTCGGCATGGCGGCGCGGCGGGTGATGCGCCAAGCGACGAAGCCTGCGAGTAGGAGGTGCGCCACCGCCGTCGCCATGAACAGCCCTGACGGTCCGGATATGCGCATCAGGACGGAGGCCAGCAGCGGCCCCGCCACCGCCCCCAGCCCGTTCGCCAGCAGGAGGCCGGAGGAGGCTTCCACGAAATCCGACGGCGCCGTGTGGTCGAAGGCATGGGCAGCGCAGATGGCGTAGAGCGGAAACGCCGCCGCGCCGAACAGCGCCGCCAGCAGGGCCATGGGCAGACCCGTCTCGTCCACTCCCATGACGAGGCCGACCCCCGACGCCGCACCCACAAGGCAGGCGCCGATCACCACGATGCGGCGGTCCAGCCGGTCGGACAGACGGCCGATGGGCCACTGGATCAGCGCGCCGCCCAGCACGGCGATGGACATGAAGATCGCCACCTGCCGCGTGTCGGCGCCCATCGCGACCACATAGGCCGGGCCGAGCGCCCAGAAGGCACCGGAGGCGACGCCGGCCATCATCGCCCCCACCACCCCCACCGGCGAGATGCGGTAGAGCTTCAACGGCCGCAGCCTTGCCTCGGCCAGCGGCGCGGGCGGCGCCGCGCCGGTGAGCGCCACCGGCACCGCCGCCAGCGACACCAGGATGGAAGCCAGCGCGAAGAGCGGAAAGCGAGACGGATCGGAGAGGGTCAGCATCATCTGCCCGATCACGATCACGCCCAGGTTGATCATGGTGTAGACGCCCATGACCATGCCCCGGTTCTCGTTGCCCGCGCGCTCGTTCAGCCAGCTTTCGATGACGAGGTAGAGCCCGGCAAAGCAGAAGCCGGTGATGGCGCGCAGCACGGCCCAGGTGAAGGGCTCGACCACCATCGCGTGGATCAGCACCACGGTGGAGGCGACGGAGGCCAGCGCGGCGAAGGTGCGGATATGGCCCACGCGCTGGATCATCCGCCCGCCGAGGATGCAGCCCACGACGAAGCCGAGGAAGTAGGAGGAGCCTTGCAGACCGATCTCCGTCGGGTCGAATTCCTCGAAGCTGGCACGCACGGGCAGCAAGGTGGATTGCAGCCCATTGCCCATGATGAGGATCGCGACGGAAAGCAGCAACGCGGAGATCGGGGACAGCAATGCCCTCATGCGGAAGGCTCCTGTTGATGTGGGGGAAGATGTCTCCGTCCCCAACGCAACAGGATGCGGTGGGATTACGGGGAATGCCGCATGTGGCTTTCAGGGCGCAGCGTTCACATTTATGGGGAGGTTCGCGCAGGTCTCACTTTACTTTTCAACCATGTCCCGAAAAATGGTGCATCGTGGAGACGACGTGGCGAGGGGGCCGGCTTCTGCTGGACGCCGCGTTTGCTCTCGGCCATGATGGGCGCACGGGGTGCATGACAGACAGGGGCGATGACAGCGCGACGTTGGAGGATTGGTACCCCCGGCTGGAGGGGCGCCACTTCCTTGTTGTCGAGGACGAGTTCCTGATCGCCTGCTGGCTGGAGCAGGTGCTTACCAATCTCGGGGCGACGGTCTCGCATGCGAGCAACGTGGCCATGGCGCTGGACACGATCAGCAGCCGCGTCCCCGATGCCGCGCTGCTCGACTTCAACCTCGGCGAAGGGCGCAACTCCGTCCCGATCGCCGATGCGCTGGAGGCGCAAGGCATTCCCTTCGGCTTCATCACCGCTTCCGACCGCCGCGTCCGCGAAACGCATCATCGCGACCGGCCCACGGCGCCGAAGCCCACCTTCGACGAGGATCTGTACGCCCTGTTGCGGAAGATGCTCGCCGACGCCTGAGGCGCGGCCTCAGCCGCACCGCGGGGGGTGAAGGGCCCTCACCCCCGGCGCGGCAGCAGTGCGAAGCAGCCGACGATGTCCTGCACCGAGCCTCCCGGCAGGCCCATCACGAAGCGTTCCATGCGGTCATAGGCCTCTTCGGGCACGGCTTCCTCGGCGCCGATGCGGCGCACGAGTTCCATGGTGCGCGCGCGGTCATAGCTGTAGTCGGATGCGGTCATGCGCTGGTCCTGAACCAGCTCGGTGCCATCCTCCAGCCAAACAGCGATCACGGCGGAGAGTGTCGGCACATCAGGGTCCGCCACGGTCTCGACCGCCTGCATCAGCGCATTCACCTGGGCGTCGTCATAGTCCGTCATGATGCCCATGGTCGGCGTGCCGCGCAGCAGCGTGGCCGCGATGCAGAAGGGAATGGACATCAGCGTGCCGGAGACGGTGTTGAAGGGTCCCTTGCTGTCCATGCCGGCATAGCCGATCTCGTAGGGGTTCATCCGCACCGTGACGCCGGCGATCTTCCTTTCCGCGATCTTCTCCCTGAGCAGGAGCGCCGCGGTGACAGGCGTCTGGTTGAAGGCGCAGACCGGGAAGGGCTTGAAGGCCACGCGCATGGTGGACCATTCGACCCCCAGCTTCGCGGCGAGCCCCCCCACATCCGGCGCCACGCGGGCGAAGGCCCGGATATAGCCGGCGCTGCCCTCGAAGGCGTGCGGCGCGGCGACCGCACCCTGGCGTGCCAGCTCCGCTGCCATCAGCCCGTTCACCGCAGCCTGGCCGACCTGATAGCGCCATTCATCCGTGCCATCGGCGAAGGATTGCAGGATGCCGCCGGCGAAATGCGCGCCGTAGGAGAGCGCGGCGGCGATGCGGTCCTCGGGCAGCGCCATCGCCTTCGCCACCGCCGCCGCGGCGGCGATCGTGCCGTAGATCGGCGAGGCGCGCAGGCCCGCCGGGGTGGTGTGGCCGGCATGCGCCTTCTCGAACAGCCCGCCCGCCTCGTAGCCGGCGACCAGCGCGGGGATTAGGTGATCGAGCGGAAGCCCCCGCTCCTCGAACAGCGCGGTGAGCAGCGGGATGAGGATGGCGCCCAGATGCGCCGCGCCGCAGGCATCCTCCTGCGCTCGGCCGTGCGAGAGCGCGGCATTGGCCAGGGTCGCGCCGGCGATGGTGGTGCGGCGTCCGTCGCCCCAGAGCGTCGCGCCGTCCGGCCGCTCGCCTTCCATGGCGATGGCGGCGGCGCGGGCGACCGGCGCGAACTCCGTCGCGTGGCAGCCCAGCGCGATGCCGTAGCCGTTCAGCAGGCAGGCACGCGCCTTCGCCTCGACCTCTGCCGGGATGGTCGCGGGGCCAAGGCTATGGATGAAGCGCGCGAGGGCGCGGGCGAGCGGAACTTCATCCGTCATGGCGTGGCTTCCTTGTCCTGCGCCTTCTGCGCCAGCTCCTCGCGCAGCACGCGCTTCAGCACCTTGCCCGAGGGGTTGCGCGGCAGCGCGTCCCGCAGTTCCAGCGCCTTGGGCACTTTGAATCCCGCAAGATGCACGCGGCAATGCGCCTGCACCGCCGCGAGGTCCAGCTGCACGCCGTCGCGCGGCACCACCACGGCCACCGGCGTCTCGCCCCAGCGCGGGTCGGGCACGCCGATCACCGCCGCCTCGCTCACCTCAGGCATGGCGTAGAGGACGCGCTCAACCTCGGAACTCGCGACGTTCTCGCCGCCCGAGATGATCATGTCCTTCTTGCGGTCCGTCAGGAAGAGGAACCCGTCGGCGTCGAGGAAACCCACGTCGCCGGTACGGAACCAGCCGCCGGGATGGAAGGAGGCTTCGGTCTTTGCCGGGTCGTTCCAGTATCCCTTGAAGACCTTGGGGCCGCGCAGGCAGATCTCGCCCTCCTGCCCGGGAGGAAGAGGGGCCCCGGCCTCGTCGCAAATGGCGATCTCCACATGCGGCGTGGCGCGGCCGGTGGAACCGATCTTCGCGATCTCCCACCCCGCCTCCATCAGCGTGTCGCCGCTGCATGTCTCGGTGAGGCCATAGGCGTCGATGTAGCGTCCCTTCGGGAACAGGCCGGTGAAGGCGCGGATGCGGCCCTCGGGCGTCTTCTCGCCGCCACCGATGCACCAGCGCAGCGTGGAGAGGTCGAGCCCATCCGGATTGCCGTGTTCCAGCGTGCGCGACAGCATGACGGGGGCCATCCAGGCCCCGGTCAGGCCTTCGCGCGCGATGGCGGCGACGGCGGCCGCAGCATCGAAATCCCGCAGGATACAGAGCATCCCACCGACCCAGAGCACCCCGACACCCGGCAGGTCGAAGGCGCCGACATGGTAGAGCGGACCGACCACCAGCAGCCGGTCCGACGCGGTGAGCCCCAGCGCGACGACGTGCTCCATGCACTTCCAATAGAAATTGCCGTAGCTGTGCATGACGCCCTTCGGCCGGTCCGTGGTGCCGGAGGTGTACATCAGCCGGAACAGGTCACCCTCCTGCCGCGCGGCCGGAGGCGGCACGGGCAGGCCGGGCGGCACGAGGCGCGTGGGGTCCGCCTGGGCGGCGGAGTCCACGATGACGAGGCCCGGCACATCCTCGACGACCGGGCGGAACTCCGCATCGGCGAAGAGCAGCCTTGCCCGCGCATTGCCGAGAATGTAGGCCACCTCATCCCGCGCCAGGCGGAAATTGATCGGCAGGAACACGGCGCCGATGCGGCTGGCGGCGATGGCAAGCTCCACGAAGGCGGTCGAGTTCTTCATGAAGGCCGCGACGACCTGCCCGGCTTCCACGCCGCGCGAGGCGAGCAGCGCCGAGAGCGCCTCCGTCCGGCGCTGCAGCGCCGCGTAGGTGATGCGCTGCGGCCCGTACACGATGGCCAGCGCATCCGGACGCTGCCGCGCGTGGAAGGCGACGAAGGCGGACAGGTTGAGCATGCTCAGGCCCCCTCAGTAGCCGCGCGGCATCCCCAGATCGTGGATGGCGATGAAGTTCAGCACCATCTCCTCGGAGACCGGCGCGAAGCGGAACAGGCGCGCATCGCGCCACAGCCGCTCCATGTGGAATTCCTTGGCGTAGCCCATGCCGCCCATGGTCTGCATCGCCCGCTCGGTCGCCTGCGCCGCCGCCTGGGCGGCGAGCAGCTTCGCCTGGTTGGCGGCGGAGCCGTAGGGTTCGCCCAGATCGCAAAGAGAAGCGGCCTTGTGGTTCAGGACCCGCGCCGCCTCGCCCAACGCATGCGCCTGGGCCAGCGGGAATTGCAGCCCTTGGTAGGAGGCGATGGGCTTGCCGCCGAACACCTTGCGGCCCTGCGCATATTCCACCGCGCTGCGGATCGCGAGCTCTACCGTCCCGACGAGACCGGCCGTGGTGACGATGCGTTCGGTGTTCAGCACCTCCAGCAGCGCGGTCCATCCTTCATCCAGCGTGCCGACCAGATCGTCCGGCTCGACGCGCACCTCGTCGAAGAAGACTGAGGAGGAGGGCAGCGTGTTGGTGCCGAGCTTGTCGATCGCGGCATGGCTCACGCCCTCCCGCTCCGGCTCGATCATGAACAGGCTGATGCCTTCCGTGCGGCGCTTCACCTCCTCCACCTTCCGCGTGCGCGCCACGACCAGCATCTTGCTGGCCTGCGGCACGGCGGTGATCCAGACCTTGCGACCGTTCAACCGCCAGCCATTGCCGTCGGCGCGCGCGAAGCTCCGGACCTCCAGGCTGTTCGTGCCGGCATCGGGCTCCGTCAGCGCCATGCAGAAGGTGATCTCTCCGCTGGCCAAGCCGGGCAGCAGCGCCTTCTTCTGCGCCTCCGTGCCGAACTTCGCGATGCTGACGCCGCCGAAGATCGGGTTCAGCATGAACATCTGCGCCAGGGTTGAGCCGGCTCCGCCGGCCGTCAGCGCCTCGATCGCCAGCGCCATCTCCAGCATGCCCAGGCCCGAGCCGCCATGCTCCTCCGGCAAGGTGATGCCGCAGAGCCCGGCCTCGCAGATCGCGGCCCAGGCTTCCTTCGGATAAGCCTTCCGCGCGTCCAGGTCGCGCCAGTATTCGGGGCCGAAGCGCTCGCCGACCTTGCGGGCCGTCTCGACCAGCATGCGCTGGTCCTCGGAGAGCCGGAACTCCATGACTCAGGTCCTTTCCTCGGCCGGCGGGCGCAGCAGGGCCAGCGGCTTCTCCAGGCAGGCGACGATGCGTGCGAGGAAGGCGGCGGCGGCCGCCCCGTCCAGCACGCGGTGATCGGCGGACAGCACCAGCGTGACCTCGCGCCGCAGCGCGGGCGCGCCATTCGCATCCGGCCGGAACAGCGATTCCATGGCACCGAGGCCGAGGATCATGGACTGGCCGGGATTGACGATCGGCACGAGGAAGCGCGCGCCGAACATCCCGACATTTGACAGCGAGATGCAGCCGCCCTCGAGCTCATTGGGGGACAGGCGCCCGGCGCGGGCGCGCTCCACCAAGCCATTCGCGTGCTCCGCGAGCGCATCCAACGTCAGCCGCCCCGCATCGCGCAGCACCGGGGCGAAGAGGCCGCGCGGCGTGTCCACGGCAAGGCCCACATCCGGCTGCGACAGAAGCCGCCAGCCCTCTCCCTCCCAGACGCGGTTCAGCTCCGGCATGGCCAGCAGCGCGCGGCCCATGGCGGCGAGCACCGCATGCGTCACCGTCAGGCGCGGCGCACCAGGGATTTCCCGCCATTCGTCGCGCAGGGTCAGCAGGCGCGAGATCTCGGCCGCGGCGCCGACATAGAAATGCGGCATCTCCTGCTTCGCCTGGGCAAGGCGACGCGCCGAGGCCGCGCGCACGCGGTCGAGCGGGACGAATTCGCCAGGGGCGGGCGCCGCCACTGCGGGAGGCGGCGGAGCCTCCGGCACGTCCTTCGCCTTGATGCGGCCGCGCGGCCCGCTGCCGCGCAATGCTTCCAGCTTTACCCCCCGCTCCCGCGCGAGGCGACGCGCAAGCGGCGTGGCGACGATGCGGGATGGCGGGGCGGCCTGCCCGGCCGGCTCTGCCTCCGGCGCTGCGGCGCCGGTCCAGCGCGCAACCGGCGTGCCCACGGGGATGGTGCTGCCGGCAGGGACGAGCAATTCCAGGATCTCGCCCTCACCCACCGCCTCGATGTCGGTGGAGATCTTCTCCGTCTCCACCACGAAGAGGATGTCGCCCGCTGCCACCCGCGACCCCGGCTGCACGTGCCACTGCGCCAGCAGCCCCTCGGTCATGGTGAGGCCGAGCTTCGGCATGACGATGTCGGCAGAAGCCGTCATCGGGTCATCGCCCGGTGAACTGGGCCGGGCGCTTCTCCAGGAAGGCGCGGCAGCCCTCATGCGCGTCGGCGGCGTCGAGCACGAGGCCGATCATCGCATGCTCATGCGCCAGGGCCTGCGGCAGCGGCATCTGCGCGCCTTGGCGCAGCGTGCGTTTCATCAGCTTGAGGATCAGCGGCGACTTGGAGGCGCAGCGCTCGGCCAGCTTCATCGCCTCGGTCATGAGTTCCGCCCGCGGCACCACGCGGTTGCACAGGCCGAGCTCCACCGCCTCCTGCGCCGTGATCTGGCTGCCGGTGAACATCATCTCCCGCGCCCGGCAGGGCGAGATCTCGCGGATCAGGCGCTGCGTGCCGCCCGCACCAGGGAAGAGGCCGAGATTGATCTCGGGCAGGCCGAGCCGCGCCGTGTCTGCCACCAGCCGCATGTCGGTGCAGAGAAGCAGCTCCGTCCCGCCGCCGAGCGCGAAGCCGTTCACCGCGGCGATGGTGGGCTTGTCGCAGGCCTCGACGCGGTTGAAGACCCGGTGCAGCTCCTCGCCGAATTCCAGGTAGTGCGGCAGGCCCTGGCGGCTTTCGAGGTCGCCGATGTCACCACCGGCGACGAAGGCCTTCTCGCCTGCACCGGTGATGACGATGACGCGTACGGCAGCATCCTGCTCGGCAGCGATGAAGGCGGCTTCGAAGGCCTTCAGCGTCGCCGCGTCGATCGCGTTCAGCGCCGCGGGGCGGTTGAAGGTGAGCACCGCGACGGCGCCCTTGGTCTCGGACAGGATGACGGGGTCGGGCATGGGCTGTCCCTTATTCCAGCGTGCGGCGAACGGCGGCGGCGATGCGTGCTGCGTCGGGGCGGTAGGCGCTCTCCAGCTCCTTCGCGAAGGGCACCGGGGTGAAGGGCGCGCCGACGCGCAGGATCGGTCCATCCAGTTCGTCGAAGCCGATCTCGGCCATGCGCGCGGCGATCTCCGCGCCGACGCCGAAGGCTTCCACCGCCTCCTGCGCGATGACGAGGCGATGCGTGCGCGACAGGCTTTCGAGCACCGCCGCCTCGTCCCAGGGCTGGAGGCTGCGGAGGTCGAGCACCTCGGCCTCGATCCCCTCCCCCTCCAAGGTCGCGGCGGCCTCGGTCGCCCAGTGCACGGCGGCGCCGTAGGCGACGACCGTCGCGTCGCGTCCAGGCCGGGCGATGCGGGCGCGGCCGATCGGCACCGGGGCCGGTGCTTCCTCGACCTCGCCCTTCATGGCGTAGAGCGCCTTGTTCTCGATAAAGACCACCGGATCTGGGTCGGCGATGGCGGCACGCAGCAGGGCGTGCGCATCGGCAGGCGTCGCGGGGCAGACCACCTTCAGCCCCGGGATGTGGCACAGCCACGCCTCCAGGCATTGCGAATGCTGCGGCCCGGCGGAAAGCCCACCGCCATGCGGCGTGCGCAGCACCATTGGCACGCCTCGCTGCCCGCCGAACATGAAGCGCGCCTTCGCCGCCTGGTTCACCAGCGCATCCATGGCGAGGGTGATGAAGTCCATGAACATGATCTCGGCGACCGGCTTCAGCCCCGAGAGCGCCGCGCCCACCGCCGCACCGACGATACCGGCCTCGGAGATCGGCGTGTCGCGCACGCGGTCGGGGCCGAACTTGTCCAGCAGCCCGCGCGTCGCGCCGAAGGGGCCGCCCGCGGCGCCGATATCCTCGCCCAGCAGGAAGACGGAAGGGTCCTCCGCCATGGCCTCGGCCAGGGCGCGGTTGACGGCCTGCACCATGCGTAGCTCGGCCACGGTTCAGGCCTCCGCCGGCGCATAGACGCCCGTCAGCGCGGCCGCCCAGTCGGCGGGGGGAGCCGTGCGCGCAGCGGCGATGGCGGCGGCGACAGCGTCGCGGGCCTCACTCTCGGCCGTGTCCAGTGTCTGGGCCGGCGTGCCTTCGGCGGTCAGGGCCGCGCGAGCGCGGGCGATGGGGTCGTGCTCCGCCATGCGGCCGGCCTCCTCCGGGTCGCGGTAGCGCTGCGGATCACCCTCGAAATGGCCGCGCCAGCGATGGGTGCGCGCCTCGATCACGCGCGGCCCCTCGCCGCGGCGCAGGGCGGCGACGGCCTCCTCCGCCGCCGCCGCGACGGCGACGACGTCGTTGCCGTCCACCTCGTCGTGGCGGACGCCATAGGATTGCGTCCAGGCGCCGAGCTTCGCCGCCACCTGCGTGTCGCTGCGGCTGAACTCCGCCCAGCCATTATTCTCGCAGACCATCAGCAGCGGCAGGCGCCAGATGGCGGCCATGTTCAGCGTCTCGTGCATCGCGCCCTCGGCCAGGGCGCCGTCGCCGAAGAAGGCAACCGCGACGCCATCCGTCCCGCGCGTGCGATGCGCCAGCGCTGCGCCGAGCGCGATAGGCGCGCCGGCACCGACGATGCCGTTGGCGCCCAGCATTCCGCGCTGCAGATCCGCAACGTGCATGGAGCCGCCACGCCCGCCGCACAGCCCGGTGGACTTCGCCATCACCTCGGCGAAGAAGCCTTCTAGCGCCATGCCGCGCGCCAGGGCGTGGCCATGGCCGCGATGGGTGGAGGCGACCGAATCCTGTGGCCCAAGCGCGGCGCAGACACCCGCCGCCACCCCTTCCTGCCCGACCGAGAGGTGGATGAAGCCCGGCACCTCGCCATCGGCGAAGAGCCGCGCGAGGGCGAGTTCCGCCTCACGGATAGTGAGCATCATGCGGAACAGCGCGATCGGGTCGGCCATGCGTGTCACACCTGCAGGTAGCGGGCCTGGACCGAAGGGTCGGCGCGAAACTGCTCCACGCCGCCGCGCCAGACGATGGCGCCCTTGTCGATCACCGCGACCCGCGTCGCGACGCCGAGGCAGAAGCGGCTATTCTGCTCGGCAAGCACGATGGTAGTTCCCATTTCCCGCAGCTTGCGGATCAGATCGCCGATCTGCGCGACGATCAGCGGCGCCAGCCCTTCCGACGGCTCGTCCAGGAGCAGCACGGCCGGGTTGCCCATCAGGCTGCGGGCGATGGTCAGCATCTGCTGCTCGCCACCCGACAGGCGGCCAGCCATGCGCTTGCGCAGCGGCACGAGCATGGGAAAGACCTGGAAGGCGCGCTCGACATTCCAGTCGCCGCCACCCGGCCCCGGCTTCTGCGCGACTTCGAGATTCTCCTCTACCGTGTGCTCCGGGAAGACCTGCCGGTCCTCCGGGACGAAGCCGACCCCGGCCCGTGCGATGCGATAGGGCTTGGCACCCGCGAGGTCCTGGCCACGGAGCAGCACCTTGCCGCCCCGCGGCGACAGCAACCCGGCGATGGCCTTGAAGGTCGTACTCTTGCCGGCGCCGTTGCGACCCATCAGGGCGAGGGTCTCGCCCCGCTCGACATCGAACTCCACGCCGAACAGGACTTGGCTCGCGCCATAGGCGGCGTCGAGGCCGCTGACGGAGAGTTCCGCCATCATGCCACATCGCCCTCCAGCGCGTGCTCGCTGCCCAGATAGGCCTCGATCACCGCGGGGTTTCGGCGCACCTCCTCCGGCGTGCCCTGGGCGAGGACGGCGCCGTAGCGCAGCACGCGCACTGTCTCGGCGATGCGGAAGACAATGTCCATGTCGTGCTCGATGAAGATCAGCGTCATGCGCCGCGCCTCCCACAACCGGTGCACGCGCTCGATCATCCGCCACCGTTCCTCGGGGCCCATGCCGGCGGTAGGCTCGTCCAGCAGCAGCACCTTCGGGTCGAGCGCCAGGGCCAGCGCGATGTCGAGAAGCTTCTGGTCGCCATGCGACAGATGCTTCGCCGTGATGTTCGCCAGCGAGGAAAGACCGCAAAGCTCCATCACCTCATCGGCCCGCGCCGCGACATCCGGCGGCGGGAAGGCGCGGAACAGGCTTGCGGTGCGGCCCTCATGCGTCAGCATCGCGGCGACGAGGCTTTCGGCCACGGTGAAGCTGGGGAAGAGATTCGCCACCTGGAAGGCGCGCCCGACGCCGCGCCGGACGATGTCCTGGCGGTCGAGATTCGTGATATCCGCCCCGTCCAGCAGGACGCGGCCGGCCGTCGGCTTGATCTTGCCGCTGATCAGGTGGAACAGCGTCGTCTTGCCCGCGCCGTTCGGCCCGATGATCGCCGAGAGCGTCCCCGCCGCGAAATTCAGCGAGACATCGTCCGTGGCCACCACCCCGCCGAAGGTGCGGCGCAGGCCCTGAAGCTCCAGCCGCCCGCCCCTCATGCATTGCCCCTGGGGCCCGGCAGCCCGCCATAGCTCGCCCAGGACCCGGCCACGAGCCAGCCGGCATCCACCGGCAGGTTGATGCCGGTGATGGCGGAGGCGGCGTCCGAGCAGAGGAAGCACACCGCCTCCGCGATATCCTCCGGCGTCACCATGCGGCCCAGCGCGCTGGTGGCCTCCAGCAGGGAAACGTCGCGCTCCCCCTTGTCGATCGCGGCCTGCAGCGCGGGTGTGCGGGTGTAGCCGGGCGAGACCGCGTTCACGCGCACCCCCGACCTTCCCCATTCGGCGGCGAGGCAGCGCGTCATCTCGATCACCGCCGCCTTGGCCGGGGAATAGGCGTGCAGCGGCATGGAGCGGATGCCGGCGATGGAGGCGATGGTGACGATGGCACCGCCGCCCCGCACCGCCATGCGCCGACCGAAGGCGACTGCCGAATTCCATGTGCCGATCTGGTCGATGCGGACGACATCCTCGACATCCTGCTCCGGCAATTCCTCGGCCCGCAGCGGCCGCTGGATCACGCCTGCCGAGGTGACGAGGATATCGGCCGGCCCAAGCTGCGCCTCCACCGCGGCCGCGGTGGCCTCATTCGCCGCCATGGTCGCGACGTCGAGGGCGAAGGCAATGCCGCCCGTCTCGCGCGCGACCTCCTCGGCCCGGGCCATGTCACGATCCGTCACCGCGACCCGGGCGCCGCGCGCGGCGAGGATGCGGCAGCACGCGGCGCCGATGCCGCTGGCCCCGCCGGTCACCACCGCGACCTTGCCGTGGAATCCCTGGCCGCTCATGCCCGCCTCTCCCGCCGCTCGCGCCACGCATCCACCACGAAATCCAGCAGGCCCTTCCGCAGCCCGAGCACCAGCAGCAGCAGGATGGTGCCCATGACCAGCCCATGATGCTCGGTGATGTTGGTGATGCGGTCGTTCAGCACCAGGAAGATCGCCGCACCCGCCAGCGGGCCGAGAAAGACGGTGATGCCGCCGAGCATGATCATGAAGATCGCCTCGCCCGAGGTGGTCCAGTAGAGAAAGGTCGGGAAGGCGCCGGACACGTAGAGGCTCATCAGCACGCCCGAGAGACCCGCGAAGGTACCGGCGATCACGAAGGCGGCGAGGCGGTACCGGAAGATGGAAAGCCCCAGGAAGGCGGCGCGCTCCGGGTTGTCGCGCAGCATCCGCAGCGCCGCTCCGAAGGGAGAGCGCACGATCTGCCGCAGCGCCACCACGGAGGCGAGCAGGCAGAAGAGGGAGAACAGCGCCAGATGGCCCTGATTGCCTAGGTCGATGCCGAGGAAGGGCGGCTTGGGAATGCCACCCATCAGCCCCTGGTCACCGCCGGTCAGCGACACCCAGGAGATGACGACCGAGTGGATCAGCATCTGGAAGGCGAGGGTGAGGAAGGCGAAGTAGATCTCCGACAGCCGCACGCAAAGCGCGCCGATGGCGAGTGCCAGCAGCGCCGTCATGACCATGGCGGCGAGGATGGCGGCCGGGATGGACCATCCGCCGGACTGCATCAGCAGCCCGAAGGCATAGGCGCCGGAGCCGAAGAAGGCCGCATGCCCGAAGGAGACGAGTCCCGTCGTCCCGATCAGAAGGTTGAGCGACATGGCCAGCAGGCCGAAGATCGCGAAGCGCACCACGAAATCCAGCACCGACGGCAGGCCCAGCAGGAAGGCCGGCACGGCCAGCGCAAGGAAGGCCAGGGCGGCGACCAGCACGTCGCCGCGCCAGGAAAGCGCTGTCCTCATGCGTGCGGCTTCCCGGCCAGACCGCTCGGCTTCACCAGCAGGACCAGCGCCATCATCAGGAACATCATGCCTTCGGTGAAGAGCGGGAAGCCGATGGAGCCAAAGGACCGGGTGAAGCCGATCAGCAGCGAAGCGATCAGCGCGCCCCAGATCGAGCCCATGCCGCCGATGACGGTGACGATGAAGCTCTCGATGAGGATGGAGACGCCGGCCCCCGGCACCACCGAGCGGATCGGCGCCGAGAGCGCCCCCGCCAGCCCGGCGAGCAGCGAGCCAATCGCGAACACCGCCGCGAAAACCGCGGTCGTGTTGATGCCAAGGGCACCGACCATGCCCGGATTCACCGCTGCGGCGCGCACGGTGCGGCCGAAGCGCGTGCGCCCCATGCCCCAGGCCAGGATCACCGCGATCGCGGCGGTGATGGCGAAGAGGATGACGTAGTAATAGGGGACGATGCCCCCTGCGATGATCACCGGCGGGCGGCGGAAGGCGTCCGGCAGGTCCATCTTCAGGAAGTCGCCACCCCAGACGATCTTCACCACGTCATCCAGGATCAGGATGATGGCGTAGCAGACCAGGAGCTGCATCAGCACGTCCGTGCCGTAGATGCGGCTGAGCAGGAAGCGCTCCATCAGCAGGCCGACGAGCGCGACGCCGAAAGCGCCCGCGCCCACCGCCGCCAGGAAGCTCCCCGTCGTACCATAGGCGGTCAGCGCGAAGTAGGAGCCCAGCATGTAAAGCGTGCCGTGCGCGAAGTTCACCAGCCCCAGCACGCCGAAGATCAGCGTCAGCCCGGAGGCGACCAGGAAGATCAGCAAGCCGATCGTCAGCCCGGCCGAGACCTGGGTGACGACACAGGATGCCGACCCCAGGCAGGATGCGAGTTCACCAAGATCCATCAGGTCGCTCCGTGCGCGAAGGAAAAGGCGCGGCTCAGGCCCAGCCCTTCGCGCGCTTCCACTCCTGCTCGTGGCGGAAGATCATGGACCAGTCGGCGGTGGTCATGTTCTCCACGTAGGGATCGGCCGAGATGGTGGTGCCCCATCCGATCGCGTAGCCCACCAGGGTCTGGTCCTCGGCGCGCATCGTGACCTTGCCGTCGGCGCCGAAGGGGCTGTCAATGGTCATCCCCTTCAGTGCATTGGCCAGGGCGCGCGGGTCCGTTCCGCCGACCTTCTTCAGCGCCTCGGTGATGAGGTGCACGGCGGTGGCGGATTGCCAGGCCCAGTTGGTCGGATAGGTCTGGTAGCGGCGGTTGTATTCCTCGGCGAAGGCGAGGTTGCCCGGCACGGGCGGGAAGTTCTTCAGGTAGCGGTTGCCGGAGTGAACACCGCGCGGCAGCTGCTTGATCTGCTGCAGCGTCGTGTAGTCCGCCATGTTCACGCCGAAGAACTGCGACTGGTTGAATAGCCCGTAGAGCGAGGCCTGCTCGACGAAGGTGACGAGGTCGCCGGCCCAGAGGCACGAATAGATCGCCTGCGGGCGGCCCTGCGTCAGCCGCGTCACGTTCTCGGTGTAATCGGGCTGGAACAGGCGGGGCCAGGTCTCGCCCACCACCTGCACGTCGGGCGCGAAGGCCCGCAGGTATTCGAGGAACTCCGCCGTCGTGTCGCGGCCATAGGCGTAGTCCGGGGACACGGTCATCCAGCGCCGCAGATTGCGCGACTTCACGATCTCCGCGGCATAGGCGCCACCCGCGATCGAGTCATGGATGCCCTGGCGCGCGATGCGGAAGGCGTTCCAGAAGCGCTGGCGCGGATCGGCGCTCAGCGATGAGGTTTCGGAGTTCAGGTGCAGCGTCAGCGTGCCGGTCTCGCGCACCACCTCGTGCACCGCGAAGCCGCCCGAGGAGGGCTCGCCATCGAAGAGAAGATCCACGCGGTCGGAGGTGATCATCTCGCGCGCGATGCGGGCGGCCTCGGCTGGGACGCCGCGGCTGTCGCGCACGATCACCTCGATGGGACGGCCATCGAGCCCGCCCGCCGCGTTGAACTTCTCGATCTCCATCATCACCGCGTTGCGGGAGGAGACGCCGAGCTGGGCGACGCGGCCGGAAAGGATGGTCGGCATGCCGATCTTGATCGGCTGGCGCCCCTGGCCCCGGGCGACCATGGGAAAGCCGGTGATGGCTGCCGCACCCATCGCGGCGCCCGCCATCAAGGTGGAACGGCGGCCGATGCCGCGGTCGTGCTGGGACATGTTTCCTCCTCCTGGGGCATCATGGCTGCGCCCCATTTGCGCGAAGCTTAGGCAGGCCGCCACGTGAAGGTCAATTCATCATGTGATTTCCGAATCACCGTTCATTTTTTTGCCCGGCAGCGGGATCGCCCCGCAGGCCAGGTTCACTCCTCCGCAGCGCCACTCGCGATTCCGTGGCGCATCAGCTTCACATAGGCGCGGATCAGGCTCTCCGGCGGCGCCTTGACCTTGCCACCCGGCCCCTCGGCGTAGCGCACGCTCGTGTAGCTGCGCGCGGCCATGAGCAGGAACACCAGCGGCTCGATCTCGTCCTCGGCGAAACCTGGCAGGGCGCCGCGGCCGCGCGCGGCTTCCAGGGCGCGGCGGTAATCGGCGGCGATGTTCGCGAGATGCGCGCGGAACCCCTTGGGCGCATAGACCTCCGCCTCGTTGAGGATGCGCAGGAAGGCCGGGCGCTTCTGCAGGAAGGCGAAGAAGGCGCGGAAGCGCCTCTCCTCGCGCGCGACCTCGTCGCGCTCGCCGCGCACCGTGCCAGCGATATGGGCCAGCATCTCCTCGCCCATGGCGGGCAGGAGCTGGTCCAGCAGGTCCTGGCGCGAGGCGAAGTAGTTGTAGAAGGTCCCCTGCGCCACCCCGGCCAGCGCCGTGATGCGCGCGACGGAGGCACCGGCATAGCCATGCTTGCCGACAATGCGCGCCGCGGCATCGAACAGGGCCAGGCGGACCTGCTCGGCCTTCTCCTGGCGGCGGGAGCGGCCGGCGGGCTTTGTGGTCTTGGCGGCCGTGGTGCGGGCGGTCCTGGGCATGATGTGCTGCGCGGAACCTGTCACGCGGGCCGGCGGGCCGTCAAAGGTGGCCGCCCGGGCCTGCTCCGAAGGTCACGACCACCTCAGGACAAGGCACGCCAGCCCGACGGCGACGAGTTGCGCTGCCATGACATGGAAGGCAGCCTCGAACCCGCTGCCCGCGCTCACCAGCCCCATGAAGACCAGCGGGCCCGTGACCGAGGCGACGAATCCGAACAGGCTGGAGGCGGCGGTCACGCTGCTCACCAGCGGCAGCGGCGCGACCCTCGCCAGCTCCGCGATGTGGACCCCGTTCCAGCCGATGGCGGTGAAGCCCACCAGCCCCGCGCAGGCATAGAGTGCCCAGCGCCCCTCATCCCCCGCCACGACCAGCAGGGACACGGCCGCGCCGGAGAGGATCGCCTGGAGGCCGAGGTGGCGCATCGCATTCCCCATCCGGTCGGCCACCCAGCCGAGCGCGATGCGCCCGATCATGCTGGCGCACTGCATCACCGCGACGACCTGTCCCGCTTCCGCCAGGGAGGCGCCATGCCGGGTATAGACGAAGGTGGCGATGAAGGCCGTCAGGCAAGCCTGCATCAGCGAGTAGGATGCGCCGATCACCGTCAGCATCGGCAAGGACGGGTGCGCCCGCAACGCGCCCACGCAGCGCACCATCTCCGCCGGCTGGATCAGCGCGCGGGCCCAGCCCGGCTGGCGGGGCCCCTTCTCCGCCTCCAGCGAGCCGCGAAAACCCTGGATGGCGAGGCAGCAGGCCAGCAGGAGGGCGATGAGCAGGCCCAGCGCCGCCGAAAGCCCATGCGCGGCCGCGACCGGCGCGACGATCAGCCCTGCCAGCGCCCCGCCGAGCGGCACGCCGGCCTGCTTGATCGAGAAGATGAGCGTGCGATGCGCGGGCGGCGCATGACGGATGAGGATCTGGCTTCCGGCCGGCGTATTGGGTCCGTTTCCGAAGCCGATCGCGAGCGCTCCCAGAAGCCCGAGGAAGCCGAGGGGCTGCGAAAGTATGGCGATGCCGACGGCCATGCAGACCATGCCGATCTGCAAGGTGCGGATGGGTCCGAAATGGCTGAGCATCGCGCCGCCGCAGGCCAGGAACCAGCAGATCCCCGCCGCCGACAGGGCCGAGACGAGGCCGATGCTCTCGGGCGAAAGCCCCGCTCGCATCATCAAGGGCGGGCCCAGGATCGGCACCGAGATGCTGGCAAAGGAACACACGGTCTGGACAAGCAGCGTCCCAGCAAGGGCGCTGGCCCACAAAGGCAGCTTCAACGTCGTTTCCGTCCCTGTTCGACCGGGTTCCCGTTCCTTGCAGCGTGGGCGCGCTGGTGACAAGCGCCGGCCCGGCCCGAGAAGGGTCTCACATCACGTCCTGATCTGCGCTATCGCTAGGCAAAAGAGTGGGCTGGGAATGGAAATGTCTGCGACGAAGCCGCTGGCGGTCGGAAGCAACGCTGCGGTGCGCAAGCCGCGGCTCCGCCCGCGGGGCCGCGTCGCCACGGCCGAGGCGCATGCGGCGGTGCAAGCCGCGTTGGTTGCGGCGGGCATCGCGGAGCCGCGGCGCGACCTGCTGATCGAGCAGCTTCACGCGCTCCAGGACGCCGCCGGCTGCCTGCGGGAGGGCCAGCTTGTCGCCCTGGCGGAGTGGCACCGCCTCGCCCCGGTCGAGGTGTTCGAGACCGCGAGCTTCTACGCCCATTTCGACATCCTGCCCGACGACGCCCCCGCGCCGCCGCCCGTCACCATCCGCGTCTGCAAGGGCCTGCCTTGCATGATGGCTGGTGCGGGCGCGCTGCTCGAGGCGGCGCGAGATGCGGCGCCACCGGGCACGCGCGTGATCGCTTCCCCCTGCATGGGCGCCTGCCACTGCGCGCCAGCCGCGGCCATCGGCTTCGAGCCAGTCGCGCCGGCGGAACAGGGGACACTTCTCTCGGCCGCACGAACCGGCATCGTCGCCACACCGAAGCCACCGGGCCTCGACGGTTACCGCGCGCGTGGCGGCCACGTTGCCCTGCGGGCCGCGCAGGCCGGCACCCTGACTCGCGAGGCAATGGTCGCCACCGTGGAGCGGGCCGGGCTGCGGGGCCTCGGCGGCGCGGGCTTCCCAGCCGCGCGGAAGTGGCGCTTGGCCCTGTCCCATCCCGCGCCGCGCCACCTCGTCGTCAATGCCGATGAAGGCGAGCCCGGCACCTTCAAGGACCGCTTCTGCCTGGAGACCGAGCCGCATCAGGTACTGGAAGGCATGCTGCTCGCCGCCCATGCGATCGGCGCGGAGGCGTGCTGGATCTATCTGCGCGACGAGTATCCGGATCTCCGCCGCGTCCTGACGCGCGCTTTGGAGGAGTTGCGCGGGGCTGGCATCCCCGGCCTGCCCGTGCATCTCCGGCGCGGCGCCGGCGCCTATATCTGCGGCGAGGAGACTGCACTCCTCGAAAGCATCGAGGGGCGTCGCGGCTATCCGCGCCACAAGCCCCCCTTCCCCGGTGAGCACGGGTTGTTCGGCCGCCCCACGGTCGTCCACAACGTCGAGACGCTGTGGTGGCTGCCCGCCATCCTGGCGACGCCCGAGGGGGCGGATCGCTACGCCTCGGCCGGGCGCCGGGGCGCGAAGGGCGAGCGCTTCTTCTCCGTCTCCGGCCGCGTCCGCGAGCCCGGCGTGAAGCGCGCACCCGCGGGCGTCACGGCGCGCGAGCTGATCGAGGAGTTCTCGGGCGGCATGGCGGAGGGCCACCGCTTCATCGGCTACCTGCCCGGTGGCGCCTCGGGCGGCATCCTGCCGGCGCATCTGGCCGATCTGCCGCTCGATGTGGGTGCGCTGGATGCGGAGGGCTGCTTCGTTGGCTCCGGTGCGGTCGTCGTGCTCTCTGACCGGGACGATCTGGCAGAGGTCGCGCGCAACCTCCTGCGCTTCTTCCGCGAGGAGAGCTGCGGGCAATGCACGCCCTGCCGGGTCGGCACCGCCAAGGCGTTGCACTTGCTCAACGTACCCGAATGGAACCGCGCGCTGCTCGGAGAACTCGCCGAGGCCATGGCGGATGGCTCGATCTGCGGCCTCGGCCAAGCGGCGATGAACCCGGTGCGCAGCCTGCTGCGCTTCTTCCCCGAGGAGGTGCCGTGACGGCGATCCGCTTCACCCTGGACGGCCAGGAGGTCGAGGCCGCGCCCGGCGAAACCATCTGGACCGCGGCGCGGGGCGCGGGCGTCGCCATCCCGCATCTGTGCCACCTGCCCCGCCCCGGCTACGGCCCGGATGGGAATTGCCGCGCCTGCCTGGTCGAGGTGGAGGGAGAGCGCGTGCTCACCGCCTCCTGCCGCCGTGTGCCGACGTCGGGGATGGTGGTGCGCAGCGCGAGCGAACGCGCCCGT
Source organism: Sabulicella rubraurantiaca (assembly GCF_017355885.1). Taxonomy (GTDB): domain Bacteria; phylum Pseudomonadota; class Alphaproteobacteria; order Acetobacterales; family Acetobacteraceae; genus Roseococcus; species Roseococcus rubraurantiacus. The sequence goes on along the minus strand of NZ_JAFEUU010000003.1, from coordinate 358,361 downwards.
CACGCACGCCGCATGGTGTTCGAACTCCTGCTGGCCGACATGCCGGAGGGATCGGCGCGCGACGACAGCGGCATCTTCGCGCACTGGGCACGGGAACTGGGCGTCTCGGCCTCCCGCTTCGCGCCGGAGCCGGTGCGGCCGGCACCCGATCTTTCCCACCCGGCCATGGCGGTGCAGCTCGATGCCTGCATCACCTGCGGGCTGTGCGAGCGCGCCTGCCACGAGGTGCAGCACAATGACGTCATCGGCTTTGCCCATCGCGGCATGGAGGCGACGGTCAGCTTCGACCTGCTGGACCCGATGGGCGCCTCCTCCTGCGTGGCCTGCGGGGAATGCGTGCAGGCCTGCCCGACAGGCGCGCTGCTTCCGAAGTCCGTGCTGGACGCGTCGGGCCGACGCGCCGCGCCCCCGGCGAAGGAGGTGGCGAGCGTATGCCCCTATTGCGGCGTCGGCTGCCAGGTCGGGTTTCGCGTGCGCGACGGGCGGATCGAGGAGGTGGTGGGCCGCGATGGCCCCGCGAATGCGGGCCGGCTCTGCGTGAAGGGGCGCTTCGGCTTCGACTACATCGCGCATCCCGAACGGCTGACCAAGCCGTTGATCCGCCTGAACGGCGCCCCCAAGGACCCCGCCGACTGCCTCGACCCCGCCCGCGCCCGCCGCCATTTCCGCGAAGCCAGCTGGGAGGAGGCGCTGGAGCGCGCCGCGCAGGGGCTTGCCCGCATCCGCGACGGTGCCGGCGGGCCCGCCGCGCTGGCCGGCTTCGGCAGCGCCAAGGGCTCGAATGAGGAAGCCTATCTGTTCCAGAAGCTGGTGCGGACCGGGTTCGGCACCAACAACGTGGACCATTGCACGCGGCTCTGCCACGCGGCGAGCGTTGCGGCCCTGCTGGAGGATGTCGGCAGCGCCGCGGTGACCGCGCCCTTCACCGCGGCGGCCGAGGCCGATCTGCTGCTGGTTATCGGCGCGCGGCCGACGGAGAATCACCCCGTCGCCGCCACCTTCCTGAAGGATGCCGCCTCGCGCGGCGCGAAGCTCGTGGTGATGGACCCGCGCGGTACGGGGCTGGACCGCTTCGCGACCGAGGTGGTCCGCTTCGCGCCCGGCCAGGATGTCGCCCTGCTGAACGCCATGCTGCACGTGATCGTGGAGGAAGGGCTCTACGACGCTGCCTTCGTCGCTGCGCGCGTGGACGGCTTCGCCGAGTTGCGCGCGCACCTCGCCGCCTACACGCCGGAAGCGATGGAGCGCTTCTCCCGCGTGCCGGCGGAGCAGGTGCGGCGTGTCGCGCGGCTCTATGCGGGGGCGCGCTCGGCGCTGACGCTCTGGGGCATGGGCGTCAGCCAGTCCGTGCACGGCACGGACAATGCCCGCGCCCTGATCGCGCTGGCGCTGCTCTGCGGTCATGTCGGGCACGAGGGCGCCGGGCTGCATCCCCTGCGCGGGCAGAACAACGTGCAGGGCGCCTCCGATGCCGGGCTGATCCCGATGATGCTGCCCGACTACCACCGCACCTCGGACCCGGTCGCCCGCGCCTTCCTGGAGGAGCTCTGGGGTACGACGCTGGACGCGCGGCCAGGCCTGACGGTGGTGGAGATCCTGCAGGCGGCCGAGCGCCGCGAGATCCGCGGCATGTACGTGATGGGCGAGAACCCCGCCATGTCCGATCCGGACCTCGCGCATGCCCGCGCCGCCCTCGCGCGGCTGGACCACCTCGTGGTGCAGGACCTGTTCCTGACGGAAACCGCGGCGCTGGCCGACGTCGTCCTGCCCGGCTCCGCCTGGCCGGAGAAGGACGGTACCGTCACCAACACGAACCGCCAGGTGCAGATCGGCCGCGCCGCCACTCCCCTGCCAGGCGAGGCGCGGCAGGATCTGCAGATCATCGCCGACCTCGCGCGGCGTCTCGGTCTCGACTGGCCGCAGCTCCAGGCGCGCGACGTGTTCACCGAGATGGCGCAGGCCATGCCCTCCCTCGCCAACATCACCTGGGAGCGGCTGGAGCGCGAGAACAGCGTCACCTACCCCTGTCCCGCGCCCGATGCGCCTGGCGAGGCCATCGTCTTCCGGGATGCCTTCCCCACCCCTTCCGGCCGCGCGCGGCTGGCGCCCGCTGGCCTGTCGGATCCAGGTGAGATGCCGGATGCCGATTACCCCTTCGTGCTCACCACCGGGCGCGAGTTGGAGCACTGGCACACCGGCGCCATGACCCGCCGCGCGCGCGTGCTGGATGCGTTGGAACCCACGCCGACCGTCTCCCTCGCGCCGGTGGAACTCCGGCGCCTCGGCCTTGCCAGCGGCCAGCGCCTGCGCGTGGCGACGCGGCGAGGCGCGGTGGAGCTGCTCGCGCGCGAGGACCCGGCCCTGCCAGAGGGTCTGGCCTTCATCCCCTTCGCCTATCGCGAGGCGGCGGCCAATCTGCTGACCGACCCCCGCCTCGATCCGGATGGCAAGATCCCCGGCTTCAAGTTCTGCGCCGCGAGGCTGGAGCCGGCATAAGGCGCAGCCATCCAGGGACCGGGCTCAGCGCCATCCCAGGGCGGGGGCGACGTGCTTGAGGATGCCCTCGATGACGTGGGCGCAGTATTCCACGCCCAGCTGGTTCGGAATGGTCAGGAGCAGCGTGTCCGCCGCCGCGATCGCCTCGTCGGCGCGAAGCTGCTCGACCAGCGCATCCGGCTCGGCGGCGTAGCTGCGGCCGAAGATGGCGCGGGTCTTCTCGTCGATGAAGCCGACCTGGTCCTCCTCCTTGCCGCTGCGACCGAAATAGGCGCGGTCGCGGTCATCGAGCAGCGGGAAGATGCTGCGACTCACTGAGACGCGCGGGGTGCGGGCATGCCCGGCCTCCTTCCAGGCGGCGTGAAACGCGCGGATCTGCTTGGCCTGCTGGATGTGGAAGGCCTCGCCCGTCTCGTCGTCCTTGAGGGTGGAGCTTTGCAGGTTCATCCCCTGCTGCGCGGCCCAGACCGCCGTGGCGTCCGAGCTGGAGCCCCACCAGATGCGCTCGCGCAGCCCCTCCGAATGCGGCTCGAGCCGCAGCAGGCCCGGCGGGTTGGGAAACATCGGGCGCGGGTTCGGCCGGGCGAAACCCTCGCCGCGCAGCGCCTCCAGGAAGACCTTGGCGTGACGGCGGCCCATCCCGGCATCGCTCTCGTCCTCGGCGGGGGCGTAGCCGAAATACCGCCAACCATCGATCACCTGCTCGGGCGAGCCGCGGCTAAGGCCGAGCTGCAGGCGGCCGCCGCTGATCAGGTCGGCCGCGCCGGCATCCTCGGCCATGTAGAGCGGGTTCTCGTAGCGCATGTCGATGACGGCCGTGCCGAGCTCGATGCGGCTCGTCTTCGCGCCCATGGCGGCGAGCAGCGGGAAGGGCGAGGCGAGCTGCCGGGCGAAATGATGCACGCGGACATAGGCGCCATCCGCGCCCAGCTCCTCCGCCGCGACGGCGAGGTCGATGGATTGCAGCAGCGCATCGGCCGCGGAGCGCGTGGCCGAGCCGGGCGAGGGCGTCCAATGGCCGAAGGACAGGAAGCCGATCTTCTTCATGACAAAGGATATCCGGTGATGGGGGGCGCGGCCTGCGAAGCGAGTTGGCGGCCAACGGACGGGGCGGGTGCTCGTTGCAGGAAATTATGGGGGCGGTCGCGCATCCATCCCAATCACCGGCGCCGATGATGGTGATGCGTGGAGCCCCTGCCGTGGAAGGATGACCGGTGGCCGACGAGACGGTGGAGTTCAGCGTGACGCCACGGGATGCCGGCGATGGCGCGGCCGGCGCGATCGCTGCCTTCCCCTATGACCGGATGACCGTGGAGCGGTTCCGCGAGGCGTTCCCGCGCGCGCGTTGGCGCGACGACCTCCAGGCCTGGTTCGTGCCGGGCACCCGCGCCGAGAAGCGCCTGACCACATGGATGGGCCGCCAATGGTCGGGCGTGCTAGCCTATGCCGACCAGCGCGGCCGCGACGCCTTCGCCTTCGAACCGATCACGAGCCCCTATCTGGAGGTCGCCGACGATTTCGTGGTGCGCACGCCCTACTCGCGCGACGTGATCGCCGAGCTGCGGGCGGTGCCCTGGGCGCGGTGGGATCCGGCCTCCAAGGCGTGGCGCGTGCCGTTCCGCTCCTTCGAGGAACTCAGCAAGCGCTGGCCCGCCATCGAAGCCGCCGCCCGCTTGGCCGAGCCAGAGGAGCGGCGGAAGCGCCAGGAAAGCCGCAAATCCTCCCCCGAGCATGAGGAAAGGCGAGCCGCGGAGGCGGAGCGTCGCCGCAACCGCTACCCCGTGCCGGAGGATGCGCTCCCGCCACTGGACCGCGTGGTGATGACCCCTGGCGGAAGCGTGGTGTTCGAGGAGATCAGCGGCGAGATCGCCGATCCCGCCACCGCCGCCCGCTTCTACCCCGCTGTCGCCAACGGAGCGACCACGCTGCTCTGGGCGCGCTGGCGCAGGCCGACCCATGCGGAGCTGGTGGAAACATGGCCGGCGCGGGTTCCGCCCAGCCCGGCTGAACTGGCGCGCGGCTGGTGGCAGCCGGTCATCGAGGTGCTGCGCGAGCAACGCCGCAAGGCCGCATCGCTGGAACGGGCGCAGGCGACGCGCCGCGCCAAGGCCTAACGGGCGGCGGCGGCGGGGCGTCCGCCCCGCCTGCCAATCACGAGCGAAGTGCCCCGGCGGGCGCCGGGCGCGCGGACCAGACGCCCGGACGGACGGCTGCCGCGGTCAGCAGCCCATAGGCCGTCACGCCAAGGGCGACGGCCAGGAACTGCCCCTCCAGCCCCCAGCCCAGCACGGTCGAGAGCAGCCAGCCGCCGCCCACCGCGATCGAGATCCGGGAGAGGCCCGCCGCCACCGGCCAGCGCATGCGCCCGGCGCCCATGGCCGCGAAGTAGAAGGCCATGCCGACGCCGAAGCCGGGCAGAGACGGCCCGATCACGGCTAGCGCGCGGGTCGCAATGGACACGACCTCGGGGTCCGACGCGAAGACCATCGCGGTCTCGCGCGGGAACAGGGCCACGGCGAGCCCCACCGGGCCCGTGACGGCCAAGGCCAGCATCGCACCGGCCCAGGCCGTGCGGCGCGCCGTCACCCAGTCGCCCGCCCCGACCGCCCGCCCGACCAGGGCCGTCAGCGCGGAGCCGACACCGAAGGCCAGCGGGATCATCAGGAACTCGAGACGGGCGGAAACCCCATAGGCCGCCACTGCCGCGGGCCCATAGGACTGGATTCGGGCCGTCACGAGGATGGTGGTGAGGTTGGCCACCGTGGCCAGGGCGCAGGCGACGAGGCCGACGGAGAGAATACGGGTGAACAAGGCTCCGCTGAGACGGATCCGCAGCGTCGGCTTGAAGCCGGCCCCACCCGCCAGGACCACCGCGCCCTGGCCGATCGTCGCCGCCAGCATGGTCAGCGCATAGGCGAGGCCGGCCCCGGCCAGTCCCATGCCCATCGGCTCCGCCAAGGTCCAGGCCAGCGGCGGATAGGCCAGGCCGGTGACCAGCAGTACGCGGGCTGCCAGGGCGTGGCGTCCCCCGCCGCGCAGCACCGAGGCCAGGGTGTTCGCCAGCCAGACCGGAATCGCGCCGAGGCCGAACAGCCAGATCGCATAGGGCGCGGCTGCTTCCGCCGCCGCCGTGCCTCCGATCAGGCCAAGCAGCATGCGCGGGAACCCGGCCAGGGCGATGGCAAAGAGCAGCCCGGCCGCGACCGCGATCAGCACGGCATGCAGCACCAGCGCCGCGGCTTCATCGGGCTTGCGCGCACCGAGCGCCCGGGCGACGGCGGAAACCACGCCCCCGCCCATCGCGCCTGCGGACATCATCTGCATCAGCAGGGCGAAGGGGAGGACGACCGCCCAGCCGGCGAGGGCCGCGGTTCCCTGGCGGGCCGCCAGCCACGTCTCGAAGAGCTGCCCGCCGGCCTGCACCGCCGCGAGCAGCGTGGTCGGCGCAGCGAGCTTGAGGATGCGGCGGAGCAGTTCCGCGCCGGGAACCGGCGGCGCCGTCGTGGCGGCCAGCGGCGCGGCATCGGCCGGCAAGGCGGTTGAAGCCGTGGACATGGCAAGCGTCCTTTGCGGAAGAGTGATGTCGTCGGTCACGCGGTGGCGGTCCGTGCCCTGTGGAGGGGATCGGACGGTGGAGCGCGTCAGGGTTCGGACGCCTCCGGCGTCCTGAGTTCCGTGTTCACCAGGACAGCGAGCGTCTGGCGCAGCGCGGCTGCCTGCGGCCCACCAAAGGCGGCGTCGAACTCGTGCTGCGCATCCGTCCAGCGCTTGCGCGCCTCGGCCAGGCGCTCGGCGCCGGTCTCCGTCACGTCGAGGATGCGGTTGCGCCGGTCGCGCGGATCGACGCCCACCGCGACGAGCCCGTCGCGTTCCAGCGGGCCCAGGTTCCGTCCAAGCGTCGTGCGGTCCATCACCAGATCCGCGGCGAGCTCGTTGATCGTGCTTGGACCCAGTCGCTTGAGGCGCGCGAGGATCGAGAACTGCGTGGTGCGCAGGCCCGTCGGGGCAAGGTGGCCGTCATAATACTGCGTCACGTGCCGCGCGGCCTTGCGGATCGCGAGGCAGTTGCAGAGGTCAGGTTGCGGAAGACGCTCGTCCATCGCCGTGTTCCCAGGCAGCGGGCGAATAATAGGCGTATATGCGCCTATTGCAAGCGGAGAATGCCGGAGTCACCTCGTCGGTCAGCCCTTGGCGAAAGGACCCTCGCCCTGTCAGCCCGTGGAATTGAGCTGGGCGAGGCTGGCTGAGAGCTCGTCCTTCCGGAACGGCTTGGTCAGCCGGGGGAGATCCGGCGCGATCCCCTCATTCTCCGCGTAACCTGACACCACGAGCACCTGCACCTCCGGCCGGGAAGTCCTGACCGCGCGGGCCAGATCCGTGCCTGTCATCCCGGGCATGAGATGGTCGGTGACGAGGAGATCGAAAGACTCCCCCTTGTCCACCAGGCGGATCGCTTCCTCGGCGGATGCGGCCTCGATGACGTCGTAACCGAGATCGGCCAGCATGTCGGCCGTGCTCAGCCGCACGAGTTCCTCGTCGTCCACGAGCAAGGCCCGCCCGCGCGAGACAGTCTCCGGCGCCACCTCCGGACCCGCTTCGGCGGCCTCGGGCGCGAGGGTGGTTTGCGGCAGCCAGAACTCGATATTGGTGCCGAGGCCCGGCCTGCTACGGATCTTGAGCGCGCCACCGAGCTGAGAGGCGAGGCCATGCACCATGGACAGCCCCAGCCCCGTCCCCTTGCCGATGCCCTTGGTCGAGAAGAATGGCTCGATGGCGCGGGCGGCCGTCGCCGCATCCATGCCCATCCCGGTATCCGCCACGGACAGGCGAATATAGGCGCCCGGGCGAAGCCCTGTGCCATGACCAGCACCCACGCGTTCCGTGTTCGCCGAGATGCGAAGCGTGCCGCCATCGGGCATCGCGTCGCGCGCATTCACGGCCAGATTCAAAATCGCCATCTCAAGCTGGTTGGGATCGGCCTTGGCAGGCGGCAGGTCATCCGCCGCCTCCACCACCACCCTGATCTGCGGCCCCGTCGTGCTCGCCACGAGCTCGGCCATGCCGGCCACGAGCTTCGACACGTCGATGGGCACTGATTGCAGCGGCTGGCGCCGCGCAAAGGCGAGCAGACGCTGCACGAGCGTCTTGGCGCGCTCTGCCGATTGCGCGGCCCCGGCGATCAGGCGGCGCTCACGGTCGCCGCCGATCCCCCGGCGCTGAAGCATATCGAGTGCGCCGACGATCGGGGTGAGGAGGTTGTTGAAATCATGCGCCACGCCGCCAGTGAGCTGGCCCATCGCTTCCATCTTCTGGCTCTGGCGCAGCGCCTCCTGCGCGGCTTCGAGCTCGGCCTGACGCTCCTTCTCGGCGGTGACGTCACGGGTCACCGAATACAGCTTGCCGCCTTCGGGCACTGCCACCCAGGACAGCCAGCGCCATCCGCCATCCTTGGTGTGGTAGCGGTTCTCGAAGCGCAGCACAGGATTGCCCCCGCGCACCTGGTCGAAGGCCGCGGCACTCATGCCCAGGTCGCCAGGATGCACGAATTCCGCGTAGGACCTTCCCTCAAGTTCGTCCATCCGCCAGCCGAGCGCCGCCGTCCAAGCCGGATTTACCGCCTCGAAGGTCGCACTCCCCATGTCGATGACGGAGAGCAGGTCGAGGCTGTGCTGCCAGATGAGGCCCCGCTCGCGGGACCGCTCGACCACCTTGCGCTCCAGATCGGCGTTGAGTGCCAGCAACGCCTCCTCCGCCAGCTTGCGGTCGTGGATGTCGACCGATGAGCCGAACCAGCGCACGATCTCGCCGGTGGCGGCATCGCGGTACGGAACGGCGCGGACGAGGAACCAGCGATAGCCGCCCGACGCCGAGCGGATGCGGTGCTCCACGACGAAGGTCGTCCCTGTGCGCCGTGCCTCGTCGAAGGCGGCCAACGTCGCGGGCCCATCTTCAGGGTGCACGTGATTGGCAGCGACCTCGGGGGCGGTCGTCGGCTCATAGGCGATGCCGGTATAGTCGGACCATTGCTTGTTGAAGAATTCGGTGCGGCCCTCGGCGTCGGTGATCCAGATGATCTGGGGAATGGCATCGGCCATCAGCCGGAAGCGCGCCTCGCTTTCGCGCAGATGCGCCTCGGCCCCCACCCGCTCCACGGCCGCCCAGGTTCGGGTGGCGACTTCCTCGATCAACGAGACCTCGTCCGCCGTCCAGGCATAGGGCTGGCGGCGATTCACGTAGAGCGAGGCGTGGAGGCGCCCTTCGCGCACGAGCGGCACGGACACGAAGGCGCGGGTGTCAAGCGCGGCCCACGTCTCCTGCATCTGCATGGGGTCCGCCTGCACATCCGCCACGATTTCCGTGGCGCCACGTCGTTGCCGTTCGACGCTCGCGCGCCCGAAATCATCGAGCTGGAAAGTGCCGAGGATCGGCGCGACGCCATCTGCGTAGCAAGTGGCGCAGCGGATGGTCTCGCCATTCTCCTGCACCTCGCTGTAGCCGACACGCGAGGCATTCAGATGCCGGCCGAGCGCCTCGACCGCCGTGTCCATGGCCGCGCGCGGCTCCGCCGCGCTGCGCAGCCGCTCATCCAGGTTGAGCAGGAAGCTCCGCCGCCGGTCGGCCAGCACCTGCCCCGTGGTCTCGGTGCAGACGCAGAACATGCCGGCGACGGCGCCGCTCTCGTCCCGCACCGGCGAGTAGGAGAAGGTGAACCAAGTCTGCTCGTCGAAGCCCTTGCGGTTCATCAGGAGCGGAAGGTTCTCGCGGTAGGTGGCCTGACCCGACAGCGCCGCATCGATCAGCGGCGAGATATCGGGCCAGATCTCGGACCAAATGTCATGGAAGCGGGCGCCCAATGCCCTGGGATGCTTGGCGCCGAGGACTTCCACGTAAGGGTCGTTGTAGAGGAAGCCGAGTTCCGGCCCCCATGCCACGAACATCGGGAATTTGGACCCGAGCATCAGGCCGATCACCGAGCGCAGCGATTGCGGCCAGGACGCCGGCGGCCCCAGCGGCGAGGCCTTCCAATCATGGGCGCGCATCAGGGCGCCCGTCTCGCCGCCGCCCGTCAGGAACTCGAAATCGCTCGCAAGGTCCTGAACGCCGGCCAATCGGGGTCCTTTCGATCCTGTCTTCTCGCCGAAGCCTGCGGCCCTCTCAGGGCGTCAGGGCGGTTCCGCCATGGTCGGCCTGCCCGGCCGATCCAGGGAGGCGAACGACTCAAGGCCGGTTTTGTCGCTGGTCGGCGTTAAGGCTGGCCTTCCACCTCGGGAACGCCGTCGAGCGGTGGCACCCAGGGGAGGCGGCGCTTCACCCAGATCTGCCGTCGCGGACGACCCAATTCCCGCCACTGGTTCAGGGCGCCGACGCGCAGCGTGTAGCTCGGCGGGTTCTCGGCAGCGCAGGAATAGACCGGCGAGCCGCAGAAGGCGTGGCGGCGCCGGCCACCGCTCTCCCCGGTCTTGAGGTATTCGCGAGGAACACCGGTCAGGATGCGGAAGCTGGAGGCCGGCGCCGGCACGTTGGCGCGGAAGGCCGAGCCGGCGAGCCTCTGGCAGTCGAGGCAATGGCAGATGGCGATGGCATCCACCTCTACCTCCGCCTCGTAAGTGATCGCGCCGCAATGGCATTGCCCGTCCACCTTCATGCGCTTCTCCCTTGCCGTCAGGCTTGCGTCGCGATGTCCAGCACCTGTCCCGGCCTTGCGGCGAGGAAGCACCCGGGCTCCAGCCCCGATGCGGCAAGCGCGGCGGTGAGATCCTCCGCCGGGCGCGCCACGCCCTCATCCGTCAGGCGGAACGTGCCCCAATGATAGCCGAGCGCCCGCCGCGCTCCGAGCAGGCGGAAGCCCTCGACCGCCTCGGCCGGGTTCATGTGCTGCGGCTCCATGAACCAGCGCGGCTCATAGGCGCCGATCGGCAACAGGGCGAGGCCGAGCGGGCCGTGACGCTCGGCGACGCGGCGGAAGGGACGGCCTTCGTCGAAGCCGGTGTCGCCCGCGAAGAAGACGCCATCGCCCAGCCCCCGCAGCACGAAGCCGCACCACAGCGCGCGGTTCCGGTCGCCGATGCCGCGCGCGGTCCAATGATGCACCTGCTCCAGCACCGCCTCCACGCCCTGGCCCAGCGGCACGGTGTCGCGCCAATCGGCTGGGGTGACGGCGATGGAGGCGTCGTGGCCACGGATGGTCGCGTCGTGGCCGAGCGGGGCAACGATGAGCGGCCGGTCGCGGTGCCAGAGCCGCGCCAGCGTCTCGACGTCGAGGTGGTCGTAATGGCCGTGCGAGACCAATACCGCGTCGATGGGCGGCAGGTCGTCGAAGGCGATGCCGGGCGGATTGGCGCGGCGTGGCCCGGCAAAGGAGAAGGGGCTGGCGCGCTCCGACCAGACGGGGTCGGTGAGGATGTTGAGCCCTGCGCCTTGCAGCAGGAAGCTGGCATGGCCGACGAAGCTCACGCGCACGGCGCGGCCGGCGACGCGCGGCGGCGGGCGATCGGGCTGGAAGGGGCTGGGATAGGCGTCGGGCCAGTCCTCCCGCTGCCCACCCAGTCGCCAGCGCGCCAGTTGGAGCAGGTTGCGCGGCCCGGCGCCGCCCGGGTTGAAGAAGCGCTGCCCGTCGAAATGGTCGCTCACCGGCCCGGCATGGAGCACGCCGCCCGTGCAGCCGCCGAGCCAGGGCAGCGCGGCCAGCAGGGCGCCAAGCTGCCGACGGCGCAGCCGCGGCGGGGCTCCACATTCCTCGTTGCTCCCAGGCATCACCCTCTCCGCGGTGGTCACGCCGATGTACTCGGCACCAGTCCATCCCAGCTTTTGTGTGGCTGGTCGAGGCACCGCGGCAGCCGAGGTGCAAGAGTATCGCCAGCGCAGAGCTTCTGGGAGCGAGCCAATTTCGCGGTGAGTGGTGGTTCCAAGGCCGAGGAGCCGTGCCCCGATGCGCTCGCGCAAGTGCGCGACACACGGTCGGGCCGCCTCCCGCGCTATAAGCGGGAGGCGGGTCCCGTCGAGGTCTTACAGGCTCCAGCCGGCGTTCAGCCCGCCCGGATCTCCACCTTCCGGAAGCGCACGACGCCGCGGTCATTCACCGCTCCGCCCGGACCCGGCACGCCCGGGCCGTGCTGCAACGCGATCCGCCCGGTCGCGAAGCGGGAATCCCGAACGCCGTCGGCGGTCTTCTGGCCGTTGAACACGACGGTGAAGGTATCGCCGGCGGCGGTGATCTCGTAGAGATTCCAGCGCCCGCCCGCCTTCGGCATCGGATCCACGGCGGCAAGATCCACGATCGCGCCGGTGCCGTAGCGTGGCTCCGGCCGCTCGTCCCAGATGTTCACCTCGTAGGCGTTGGCCGTGCTGACCATCGCGGGGTTGGTGCAGCGGATGTAGATGCCGCTGTTGGTGCTGGTGTCCACGAAGAACTCGGCGCGTAGCTGGAAGTCGCGGTAGTCCCGCTGCGTGACCAAGAATCCGTTGCCGCGATCGGCGACGAGGGCACCATCCTCCACCCGCCAGTTGGCATCGCCGATGCGGTCCCAATTCGTGAAATCGCGGCCGTTGAACAATGGTGTCCAGCCATCGGACTGCGCCAATGCCGCTTTGCGCCCTGCAGCGAGCCCGGCCGTCGCGGCCAGCAGCGGCACCAAGGTTCGACGCTTCATGCTGCGTTCCTCCCGATCGCTTTTCGTTACGGCGTCAGCCTAGAGGAGACCGATGACGCGCTTCAACAAGAAGCCTCGCGCGGATCGCAGCAGCTGAACGGCCGCTCGCGGTCCATCGCGCCGTGAAAAGCCAGGCGACGCTCCGTTGCGTCCGGCTCAGGCGCAAAGCGGACATGAGAGGCGCGAGCTACGACCGCTCCTCACCAGACATCTCGGCCGGTCTTCCCTCGTTCCGGGACGGGTTCACGGAGCCGCGCCCTTCCAGCCCCGCGAGCACTGGGTCGACATGGCGTGCCCCCTCCTGGAGCGAAGGATCCTTGCCGGCTGTTTCCTGGAGAGCAAGGCGAGCCGCACCCACGACCCGCAATCGCTCCTCGGAGGAAAGCTCGTTCCGCGCAGCGAGGTGGGCGAGTGCGCTCCCGACAAGGGCAGCTCGTTCAAACAGCCAATCTTCTGAAGCCCTGGTCTGGACAATCGGCATCCGCCACCTTCGTTGGCCGCTCGCTCTCTTGGTCTCCTGAATGCCCTTGGAGCGAAGGCACTGCATGGGAAGGGGAGTTTCGGTCCCGTTCCCTCGGTCTCCTCATGGAATTGCAGGCTTTGTGCCACGCGACTGACGGTGACACGCCGCGCCCAGGCCGCCATCGGATCCGCAGCATCGACCTCGAGGCGTCGGAAATGCGCGGGCAGTACCGATAGGAGGCGCGCATGGCCGCCAAGGAGCCCTGCGGAATCCCTGCCGAAAGGGCAGATGTTCCGGGCGGGCGGCACGACCAGCCCACCGCCGGAGCAGAGAGTCACAGCCGCTGCGGCCGCTCAGCGCGGCGGCAGGGCGTCGCGCAGCACGGTGCCGGAAGTGGCGCGCAACACGGCAGCAGCGCGCTCAGCGCCCAGATAGGGTAGGCTGGACCAAGCACCGTCGATCAGCAGGGCGAGGGCGTCACCCAGCAGGGCTGGGTCGCGTGCGCCAGCCTCTTCCGCCAGGCGCGCAAACCCGTCGCGCATGCGGCGCTTATGCGCGGCAACGAGCTGATGGGTCGGGTGCTCCGGGTCGGGGAACTCGGATTGGGCCAGCAGCAGCGGGCAACCGCGATACTCCGGCGCGCCGAGCTTGCGGGCCACGGCCTCCGTCAAGGCATGAAGCTTGCCGGCCGGGTCGGAGACGCCCGCAGTCGCCTCAGCGAACCAGACCTCGTAGGCCGCCGCGTCCTCCTCCAGGATCGCCGCCACCAGCGCATCCTTGCTGGGATAGCTGCGGTAGAGGCTCATCTTGGTGGCCTCTGCGACGCGGCAGACCTCTTCGACGCCCGTGGCCCGAATGCCCTGACGGTGAAACAGATCCTTCGCCGCGCTCTGGATTCGCTGGGCCGCCTTGGGCCGGTCGGCGTTGGCGCTCGACATCCTTCCGTCCTCCACGCCCGCCATGATTCCGTGAGCGTCACAAAATCGCCTCTTGATGATACTGACCGGTCACTTACTATGAGGGACGAACCGGTCGGTATCATCCGTGCCGAGAAATAGGTCAGGACCCCCGCCATGCGCAAGGGCGAACCGCAACAGTTCTTTGAAAATCCTTGGCTTTCCTGGCTCCGCCGAACCTTGCCCGCACAGGCCGCAGGCATCGCCCTCGCGATTTCCGCCGCCGGCCCGGCCGTGGCGCAGACCGCCCCGCCCGCCCCTCCGGTGACCGTCGCCGCCCCGCTCGCCCGGTCCGTGGCGCAATGGGACGAGCACACGGCCCGCATCGAACCCTCCGCCCGGGTCGAGGTGCGGCCCCGGGTCTCGGGACAGGTCACGGAGGTGCATTTCCGCGACGGTGCCCTGGTGCGTCCCGGTGACCTGCTCTTCACGCTCGACCGCCGCCCCTTCCAGATCGCCGTGGACAGCGCCCGGGCGGAACTGGCGCGCACCGAGGCCCGCCTCCTCCTGGCCGAGCAACAGCTGGCGCGCTATGCGCCGCTCGCGCAGCAGCGCATCGCACCGGAATCCGAGTTGGACACGCGCCGCTCGGCGGTGCGCGAGGCGCAGGGCAGCCTCGCCGCCGCCCGCGCCGCCCTGCGCCAGGCCGAGCTGGAGCTGGAATGGTCGGAGATCCGCGCGCCGCGCGCCGGCCGTGTCAGCGACCGGCGCGTGGATGCGGGCAACCTCGTGCAGGCCGGCGCCACGCTGATGACCACGCTTCTGGCGACGGACCCGGTCTACGCCGTGTTCGACGCCAGCGAGGCGCAGTACCTCCGCTACGCCCGGGCCGCGCGCGGCGGGATGCGCGACGCCTCCGGGGCGCCCGTCCGCCTGCGCCTGCTGGACGAGGCGGATTTCTCCCACGAAGGCCGGCTCGACTTCGTGGACAGCGCCTTCGAGGGGCGGAGCGGTACGATCCGCGCCCGTGCCGTCGTGCCCAACCCCGCGCTCCTGCTGACACCGGGCGGCTTCGCCCGGCTCCGCCTCTTCGTGACCGAGGAGGAGGCCTTGATGGTTCCCGACGCCGCCGTGGTGGCGGACCAGGCCGGCCGGGCGGTGCTGACCGTCACCCCGGACGGCACCGTCGCGCCGCGCCCGGTGCAGCTCGGCCCATTGGTGGATGGGCTGCGCGTCGTGCGTTCCGGCCTCTCGCCGGAGGACCGGGTGATCGTCGGCGGGCTGCACCGCGCCCGACCGGGCACCCGCGTCACCGCCCAGCAGGGGCGCATCGGGCAAAGCCCGCTCGCCTCCGCGCAGTAACGCCACCCCTCCGGCACAAGGCTTCCTCCCATGCGGCTCGCCCGCTTCTTCATCGACCGGCCCGTCTTCGCGGCGGTTCTGTCGATCGCCATCACCCTGGTCGGCGCCATCGCCGCGCTGCACCTGCCCATCTCGGAATATCCCGAGATCGCGCCGCCCACCGTGCAGGTGACGGCGCTCTATCCCGGCGCCTCGGCCGAGACGATTGCCGCCACCGTGGCCGGTCCCATCGAGCAGGAGGTGAACGGGGTGGAGGGCATGCTCTACCTCACCTCCCAGGCCACCGGCGACGGGCGGCTGAACGTCAGCGTCGTCTTCCGGCAGGGCACCGACATCGACCAGGCGCAGGTGCTGGTGCAGAACCGCGTCGCCATCGCGGAGCCGCGCCTGCCCGAGGATGTGCGCCGCCTGGGCATCACCGTCCGCAAGGCGTCGCCCGACCTGCTGATGGTCGTGCACCTCACCTCGCCGGATGGCAGCCGTTCGCCCGAATACGTCTCCAACTTCGCGACCATCGCCATCAAGGACCGGTTGGCCCGGCTGGACGGCGTGGGCGATGCGCAGGTCTTCGGCGGGCGCGACTACGCCATGCGAATCTGGCTCGATCCCGACCGGGTGGCGGCGCGGGGTCTTTCCCCCGGCGAGGTGGTGGAGGCGCTGCGCCGCTCCAACGCCCAGGTCGCGGCCGGCGCGATCGGCCAGGCGCCCCGCGCCGAGGAGGCCGGCGCCTTCGAGGTGAGCGTCCAAACCCTGGGCCGCCTGGCCACGCCTGAGCAGTTCGAGGAGCAGGTCGTGGCTACGGGCGCGGGCGGCCAGCCCGTGCGGCTGCGCGACGTGGCGCGGGTGGAGGTGGGCGCGGCCGACTACACCGTGAACGCGCTGCTGAACAACCAGGTCGCCACCGCGATCGTCATCTTCCAGCGCCCCGGCTCCAATGCGCTGCAGACCGCGGCCGCGGTGCGTCAGACCATGGAGGAGGCGGCCGGCACCTTCCCCGCCGGCATTGGCTGGAGCGTCGTGTACGATCCCACGCGCTTCGTCGCGCAGAGCATGGAGGCCGTGGTCCACACCTTCGCCGAGGCAGTGGTGCTGGTGGTGCTGGTGGTCGTGCTCTTCCTGCAGAACTGGCGGGCGGCGGTGATCCCGCTTCTGGCCATTCCCGTCTCCATCATCGGCACCTTCGCCGTGCTGCTGGCGCTGGGCTTCACGCTGAACTCGCTGACCATGTTCGGCCTGATCCTCGCCATTGGCATCGTCGTGGACGATGCGATCGTGGTGGTGGAGAATGCCGAGCGCCACATGGCCGAAGGACTGCCCCCTCTGGAGGCAGCGCGGCGGACCATGGACGAGGTGGGTTTCGCGCTGATCGCCATCGCGCTGGTGCTGGTGGCGGTCTTCGTGCCGACTGCCTTCATCACCGGCATCGCCGGCAGCTTCTACAAGCAATTCGCCGTCACCATCTCGGTCGCCACCGTGCTGTCGGCGGTGGTGTCGCTGACCCTCTCGCCCGCCCTCGCCGCGCGGCTCCTCAAGCCGCACGGGCATGGGACGCCGTCGCGCCTGGGCGCGCCGCTGCGCCTGTTCTTCCGTGGCTTCAACCGCCTCTTCGACGCGCTCTCCATGGGGTATGGCGGGATGACGCGTCGGCTGGTGCGGCTACCGCTCATCCTGCTCATCCTCTATGCCGGGCTGCTGGTGCTGACGGGGCGTTCCGTGCTGACCACGCCGACGGGGCTGATCCCGCCGCTGGATCGCGGCTACTTCATCGCTGCCTTCCAGCTTCCCCCGGGTGCCAGCCTCAGCCGCACCGACGCGGTGATCCGCCGCGCCTCGGACGCGATCATGGCGACGCCGGGAGTGGAGAGCGCGGTGGCCTTCGTCGGCTTCGACGGCGCCACCTTCACCAACGCGCCCAATACCGGCGTGGTCTTCGCCAGCCTGAAGTCCTTCGCCGAGCGCCAGCGCCTCGGCCTGACCGGCGAGGGCATCCTGCGTGACCTCCAGGGCCGGCTGATGGGCGATGACGACGCGCTGGTGCTGGTCCTGCCGCCACCCCCCGTGCCCGGTATTGGCACGGGCGGAGGCTTCAAGCTGATGATCCAGGACCGCGCCGGCCGTGGGCCACAGGAACTCGAGGCCGCCACCCAGGCCGCGCTGGCGGCGGTCAACCAGACACCAGGCATCGCCTTCGCCTTCAGCCTGTTCAACACCGCGACGCCGCAGATCCGTGCCGAGGTGGACCGCGCGCGTGCCGAGATGCTGGGCGTCCCGATCTCCCGCGTGCACGAGGCGATGGGGGTCTATCTCGGCTCCGCCTTCGTGAACGACTTCAACCTCCTGGGACGCACCTGGCGGGTGACAGCACAGGCAGACATGAGTCACCGCATGTCGGTGGAGGACATCGCCCGGCTCCGCACCCGCACCCAGGATGGCGGCGTGGTGCCGCTGGGGAGTGTCGCCACCTTCCACGAGACGTCGGGACCCTTCCGCGTGCCGCGCTACAACCTGTTCCCGGCGGCCGAGCTGCAGGGGACGGCGCTGCCCGGAATCTCGACCGGCCAGGCCATCGAAGCGGTCGAGGCTGCGCTTCGGACTGCCCTGCCGGAGGGCTTCGGCTTCGAGTGGACGGAGCTTGCGCTGCAGGAGCGCATCGCCGGCAACACAGCGCCCATCGCCTTCGGTCTCGCCATCGTATTCGTCTTCCTGGTGCTGGCGGCGATGTATGAAAGCTGGCTGCTGCCGGTGGCGGTCGTGCTGATCGCGCCGATGTCGGTGCTTGCCGCGCTGCTGGGTGTGCAGCATGCGGGGCTCGACAACAACGTGCTCGTGCAGGTGGGCCTCGTGGTGCTGGTGGGCCTGGCGGCGAAGAACGCGATCCTGATCGTGGAGTTCGCCCGCGTCGCCGAGGAGGATGGCGCGACGCGGTGGGAGGCGGCCGTGGCGGCGGCGCGCACCCGGCTGCGCCCGATCCTGATGACCAGCCTCGCCTTCATCCTGGGCGTCCTGCCGCTCACCATCGCCCAGGGCGCGGGCGCCGAGCTGCGGCAGAGCCTGGGCGTCGCGGTGTTCTACGGCATGCTGGGCGTGACGCTGTTCGGCCTAGTCTTCACGCCGGTCTTCTATGTCGTGGCGAGGGCGCTCGCGGGACGTGGGGCCGGCGACACGGAAGTCCAGCCCCTGCCCTCCGCCGCCGGTCCTTCCGCGGGAGCGCATTGAAGGGGGCTGTAAAGCCGATGGCCGAGCCTTTGCGCGGCTCGGCCATCGTATGCAAGCGCCGCTGGTCAGCCCTTGGCGGCGAGCGCCACAAGTTCCTCGAGGTCGAGGTCATGCTCCAGGTCATGGAGCGTTTCATCGTCGATCTGCCGTGCCCGGTGGAGGCGGACAAGCTCGGCCCGTCCAGCCGCGACGGCGGCGAGGATAACGTCGTAATGGGCGACGATGCTGCGGCTGCGTTCCTCCGGGCTCTCGACATACTCCGCCGAGAGCGTTGCCCGCCGCCGGTAGCTTTCGAGCAGGCGTGGGTGGAGGAGCGAGCCGTCGGCGTCATAGGCGAGCCGCTGCACCTCCGCGAATTGCGCCTTGAGCATGGCGACCTCGGCGGCGAAGAGGTCGAGGGGCGGCTTGCTGCGATGATCCTCCCGGAGACCAGCAAGGCGGATGACGAGACCCAGCGTCGTGCCTTGCACGAGCACCGTCACCAGGATCACGGCAAAGGCCGTCACCAGCATCAGGTCGCGTCCCGGCATCGTCTCGGGCAGGGTCAGTGCCACAGCCAGCGTCACCACGCCGCTCATCCCCGCCCAGCTCATGACGCTCGCGGCCCGCGGGCCGAGGGGCTCCACCCTGCGCCATCCGGCCCTGTTCAGCAGCCCGAGGATGGCATCCGACCCGAAGACCCAGGCGAAGCGGGCGACTGTGACGGCCACGATCACCGCCGCGACCGACCAGGCCATGTCCTCCAGCACCACGCCGATTCCGCCGACGCGGTCGAGCACTCCGCGCAGCGACAGGCCGATCAGGATGAACACCGCCGCCTCGAGAAGAAAGATCATCCCCTGCCAGAAGGCGAGGGCACGGATGCGGACGCTGGCCGTCAGGACGACGTGCTGATACCAGCCGCAGACGAGGCCCGCCGTCACCGTCGCGATGACGCCGGACACGTGCAGCATCTCGCCGGCGATATAGCTGGCCCAGCACACCAGCATCGAGGCGGCGATCATCAGGTGGTCGTCGCCGAGCCGGCGCAGCAGCAGGACCCAGACCGCCCCGATCGCGCCGCCCACCGCGATCCCGCCGACCACCAGAACGGCGAAGCTGCCGATGGCCTCGCCGAGGCTGAACGTCCCGGTGAGGGCTGCGGCCACTGCGAAGCGGAACAGCACGAGCCCGGTCGCGTCGTTGAGGAGGCTTTCGCCTTCCAACAGGGTGTCGAGCCGGCGCGGCAGCTTCACGCGCTGCAGGACCGCTCGGGCCGAAATGGCGTCCGGGGGCGAGACGATGGCGCCCAGCGCGACGCAGGCCGCCCATGGCAGGTCCGGCAGGATCAGCTTCGCGACGACCGCGACGATGGCCGCCGTGAACACCACCGCCCCGACCGCGAGCGAGGCGATGCCGCCGAGATGCCGGCGGAAGGGTGCCAGCGCCGTGAACCAGGCGCCATCCATCAGCAGCGGGGGCAAGAAGATGACAAGCACCAGTTCCGGATCGAGCTCTACCGTCGGCAGCCCCGGGACGAATGCCAGCGCGCCGCCGCCCACCAGAAGCGCGACCGCCGGCGGAAGCCGCAGGCGATGCGCCGCGTAATGCAGCACCAGCACCGCCAGGAACATGCCGACGACCAGTTCAAAGAGTTCCAGGGGCTGCATGTCGTGCCGAACCGTTTGCGTGGTGGCTGCAAGCTCTCCCCAAAGAGCAGGGTCGCGTCAATTGCGGCGGCCCTGATCCGGCGGTGATGTAGCGGGAGAAGCCGGACGCCCGTTAGGGTCCAGGTCCTTCGATGGCGGGCGAGCCCAAAGGACGGTTGCTTGGCGACCGCCGCTCAGGGACGCACCGCCTCAAGCATGCACTTCGCGCCCTCCGCGCAGGCGACGGAGGCGCTTCTGGTTTTGGTCATGCGGAAGTGACTGTCCTGTCTCCCGCCAGGATCGTATCTCCAGGAGCGCGATTTCAGACAGCTGCTTCCAAGCGGCGGGACGCATCTGCCCCGACACCGCGCACTCCGGTCTATTGATGAGCATGGCGACGAGGCGAAGGGCCTTTCACGTCACCCCTGCGCTTTGCAGGACGATGGCTCTGAAATGATGGGGCGGGTTCCCATTCGGCGCCACTCGGCCGCTTCGGTCTCCCGCCCTCTTTAGCCACAACCGGAACGCTCGGCCCTGGTCCGGACCGTGTTCACATCACCGCAGGACGATCTCCACGCGGCGGTTCTGCGGCTCGCGCACGCCGTCAGCCGTCGGGACCAGCGGGCGGCTCTCGCCAAAGGCCTGCACCGTGATCTCGCCCCGCGACACGCCGTTGCGGACCAGCTCCGCCGCCACCGCCTCGGCGCGGCGCTCGGACAGGCGCTGGTTGTACTGCGGCGTGCCGGAGCGGTCAGCGTGGCCCGAGACCTCGATCCGGGTGGACTGCACCCGGCGCGAGTTCTGCGCCGCGTCGCTGATGATCTGGCGAGCGCGGTCGGTCAGATCGGCGCGATCCCAATCAAAGAACACCAAGTAGGTGCGCGCCGGGGCCGGAACCGGGGCCGGGGCGGGCGCGACGGCGGCGACCGGCGCCGGACGCGGCTGGTTGAAGGCGTAGCGCAGGCCAACCAGAACCGAGTGGTTGTGGTTGTCGGTCTCGATGCGGCCGCCCGCATTGCCGAATGGCGGCCCGCCACGGCCGACAGCGCCGAAATCATTCTCGAGCGTCGCGAAGTAACGGTACTCCAGCGTGGTTGCGAGGCCAGGCACCGAAAGGATGTTGAAGGCCACGCCGCCCATCGCCTGGTAGGCGAAGTTGCTCGAGGAGCCGTTGATGTTGACGGCACGATTGCCCTGCGCCGGGTTCACGAACCGCACATTCCGCATTTCCTGCCACGCGCCGCCGATGCCGGCGCCGACATAGGGGGTGACCCAGGGAAAGGCGGGAATGTTGAAGTCGTAGAAGACGTTAGCCATGATGCCGTAGGTGCGCTGGAAGCCGCCCGCGCGGTTGAAGCCGGTCTGGAAGCCGAAGCCCTTGACGCTGTCGACCTCGTTCTCGCGGTAATTGCCCTCCAACTCGAAGCGCAGCCCGTTGCCGAGACCCCACCCTATGCTCCCCAAGCCGACCCATCCGGTATTGTAGTTGATGCGGCCGTTCGGGCTCTGGAAGGGGCTGACGCCACTGATGGATCCGGCACTCAGACCCTGCTGTTCCATCCAGTTGGCGCCCAAGGCGCCGCCAATATACAGGCCGGACACGACGTTGCGCGTCGCGGTCGGTGTCCAGGCACCAAGGAAGCCGCGGTCCTGGCCTGTCTGAGCGTGTGCGGCGAGAGGCAAGCCGCCAACCGCCACCGTGGCCAGGAGAAGGCCCTTCCAGTTCTTCATCTTCCAACTCCAGCAAGAGGCTTCAACAATGGCTCTGGGGACCCCCGGCCGGGCAACGAAAGCCTATCAATAACCTCCGGAATTTGCGGTCCCGACCGCGCCGCCAACAGGCTCCGCTCGGACCTGCCGCATCGGCTCCACGGCGATCGCCAGGGCTTCCTCGTACACGACGTCCACCTGGTCACCCCGCCGGAGCGATCGGACCATCGCCTGCACCTCGGGGTTCTGGACGGTCACCGTGCGCGGCACGCCGTTCGGCCCCAGGAAGGAGATCGTGTTCGTGGCCGGGTCCACATTGGTGACCGTGATCCGGCCGCTGAGGACGCGGGTGGCCTCTCCGCCAGGCCGCGGCGCCGTGGCCGCGGTGCGGTCAAGGGCCATGACGCCGCCGGGCGTGGGGGCGGAGGAGAGTGGGCGCGCCATGCGCGCCATCAGCCCCTGGTAATAGGTGACGTTGACCCGGTCGCCGGGCCTGACGCGCTCGATGTTCTGCACGCGCTGCCCGACCACCATGCTCAGCAGCGGACCCGACTGCGCGCCGCCCGCGCCGCGCAGCAGCAATTCCCGCGAGCGCGGGTCGATCGTCTCGACCACACCGTTCGCAGTCGTCGTCTCCTCGATGTCCCAGGACCGGCAGCCGGTCACGAAGGGAATCGTGAGAAGGCCAAGGGTGATGGAGCGGCGGCGCATGATCGTCCTCCTTTGATGGCGCTTACCCGAGCGTGTTCGCAGCCGTGCGCGCCGGTCAACGAATACGAAGCGCCGTCGGACGCACGAGCGAAGCGCCTCATTCGAGGCGAAAAGGGAAAGATTCCAGAAGCTTGGCGACGCCTCAGCCCGTCGCGACATGCAGGATCCGGTCCGCCCCGGTGATTTCCTGATAGCGATTGGCGCATGGCTTGAGCGTCGCTCCCGCCTGCGATCGCTTCGGCGATCGCGTCGTGCGGAACGCGCTTCGGCGCGACGCGTGGAATTCCGATAGCGGATGCACAGGGCGGGGCCGGGCGGGCGTGGGATGACAAAGCACCCAAGGGAGCACGAGCCGCCGTGAGGAGCGCATAGAACATGGCCGAGCAGGCGCGCATGGCCCGGAGCGAAGGGCGGCGTACGCCGAGCGCCGCGGCGCGGTCCCCGGGTGGCGTGGTCCGACTCCCAGACGAAGCAGCCGGCGGCCAAGTTTGGCACACCCACCGGGAGCGCGAGGAGGCCGGGCGCGCGATCCGCGAGCGCGTGTCACGCACGTCGCACGGCATCTGGACTCCGCCCGCTGACCGGCGCGATCCGATCGAGATCCTGCGCGAGGCGGATAGCGACCGGCTGCCGGATTTGGTTCCGCTGCGCTATGGCCGGATGCTGGCCTCGCCCTTCGCCTTCTATCGCGGGTCCGCGGCGGTGATGGCCACGGACCTCGCGCGCACCCCGGCGACGGGGCTGCGCGTGCAGGCCTGCGGCGACTGCCACCTGATGAATTTCGGCGGCTTCGCCACGCCGGAGCGGAACGTCATCTTCGACATCAACGACTTCGACGAAACGCTCCCGGCGCCCTGGGAATGGGATGTGAAGCGCCTCGCCGCCTCCTTCGTGCTCGCGGCGCGCTCGCTGGGGCTGCCGGACTCGACGGGCGCCGACATTGCCGCCGCCTGCACCCGCACCTATCGCAAGCCCTCCGCGAGTTCGCCGAGATGCATCCCTCGGAAGCCTGGTACATGCGCTACTCGGCCGAGGACTTCCTGGACCGCCTGCCGAAGCGCATCCGCGAGACGGTCGAGGCCCGGATCGAAAAGGCGGTCGCGCGCAGCGGTTCCGAGCTGGAGTTCCCCAAGCTGACGGGCGTCGTCGGTGGAAGCGTGGAGATCCGGGACGCCCCGCCCCTGATCTTCCATCCCGAGGGCTCCCGCGCGCCGGAATTCAAGGAGATCCTGGAGCAAACCCTCGCTGCCTACCGCACCACGCTGGCCGACGACCGGCGCGCACTGCTGGACCGTTACCGGCCGCTCGACGCGGCGATCAAGGTCGTGGGAATCGGCAGCGTCGGGCGCCGCTGCTGGATCGTGTTGCTCATGTCCGCCTCGAACGAGCCGCTCTTCCTGCAGTTCAAGGAAGCCGTTGCGTCGGTTCTCGAGCCACACGCGGGCCCCAGCGCATATGGGCACCACGGCGAGCGTGTGGTGATGGGCCAGCGCCTGATGCAGCCGTCCAGCGACATCTTCCTGGGCTGGGTGACCGCGCCCACCGGGAAGCAATTCTACGTCCGCCAGCTCCGCGATGCGAAGATCAAGCCGCTGGTGGAGACCTTCGACGCGGAGATGCTCGAACTTTACGCGAAGGCCTGTGGCGGCGTGCTGGCGCGGGCGCACGCGAAGGTAGGCAGCGTCTCCGAGATCGCGGGGTATCTCGGCTCCAGCGAACGCTTCGACGAGGCGATGAGCCGCTTCGCCGTATCCTATGCCGATCAGGCAGAGCGGGATCACGCAGCACTCCGCACCGCGGTCCGCAAGGGTAAGGTGGAGGTCCTGCGCGAGGCTTGACCGCCAGGCGCTGCACGCGGAGGCGCATTCGCGCGGATTACCGATAGCAACGGTCGTCGGAACCATGATCATCACGGCGTAGCGTTCCGTCCGCGCCGCGGCGCAACGGCCACACCTCGTACAGGTGGTCGCGCGTCTTCGCGGCGCGAACGGGAGAAGGCGTATGGCAGACGAGTGGCTGGAGCACGCTCTGACCGCGGGTCACCACGCTGGAGAGGTACCGGCAACCATCCGCGCTTGCGACCTCACCTTTCCAGCCGGTGGTGCGCGCGGAGGCGCTGTGCCGGGCAGACAACCATCAGCACACGCCGCGGTTGCGTACCGCGCGGGGAGGATGCCTTGAAGTCGCAGGCCGGCCGGACAACCCAATCGCCGTCACCCAGCAGCATGCGTCGCGGGCGCGTGCCGCGAAGGACGGATGGACCAGCGATGCAGGCGGAGAGGGCGGCCCCATCGCAGGCAAGCGGCGATGCGCGCGAAGATCGCGCACCGAATGGCGAGGATGCCGTGAGGCCGCAGGCCAATCGGATCGACCAGTTCCTTCTCATGCACTCGGCGCGCGCCGACCAGTGGCGCGACCTGACCGCTGCGGCGGAAGGCTGGGCCGCGGGCGAGGATGGCCGCGAGGCGGCCGAGAAGGCCCTCTCGGCGATGGCCGCGCTGGAAAGCTTCCATGCCTATCCCGGGCCACGCCTGCTCGGCACGCTCTCCGAGCGGATCGCCTCGGGCGATGCGTCGGGCGCGGCGAAGCTGGCGCGCCGAATTTCGGACGCGCTCCTCACCAAATCGTACCGCGAACGCCCGGGTGAATGGGATGCGAAGGAGGACACGCCGGTGACCGACGTGGCCGACGTCCTTCCCGCCGCGCTCGGCGCCGCCGAGGCGCGCCGCCCCTATTTCGAGGTGCTGTACGTGAGCAGCCAGCCAGCCGTCCGCTGGCCCTCCCTGGCCGCCGAGCTGCGCCGTATGCGCCGGACCGAGGACGCGTTCGTCTACGAGCCGGTCTTCGTCGGCTCCTTCGAGGACGCGGCCTGCGCCGCCGCAGTGAACCCCGCCATCGCCGCGGTCGTGATCGCGGAAGGATTCCCCTACCGCTCGCGCCATGATGCGCCGGCGCTCAGGGCCGTGCTGGACCCTCTCGGGCTGCCGGAGGGGCGCAGCGCGGAAGCGCTGCGTCTCGCGGCGACGCTGAAGCGGCTCCGGCCCGAGCTCGACCTCTACCTCCTCTCCGAGCGCGACGTCGAGACGCTGGCCACGAGCGAGGCCTCGGGCTCGCTCCGGCGCGTGTTCTACGCCGTCGAAGAGCCGCTGGAGCTGCACCTTGCCGTCCTGGAGGGCGTCGCGTCCCGCTACGAGACGCCCTTCTTCGACAACCTCAAGCGCTATGCGCGCCGGCCGATCGGCACCTTCCACGCCCTGCCGATCGCGCGCGGCAAGTCGGTGTTCCGCTCCGACTGGATCCGCGACATGGGCGAGTTCTATGGCGTGAACCTGTTCCTCGCCGAGAGCAGCGCGACCACGGGCGGGCTGGACAGCCTGCTGGAGCCGACGGGCAACATCAAGCGCGCGCAGGAACTGGCGGCGCGCGCCTTCGGGGCGGACCGCGTCTTCTTCGTCACGAACGGCACCTCGACCTCGAACAAGATGGTGGTGCAGGCGCTGCTTGCGCCGGGCGACATCGCCATCGTGGACCGCAACTGCCACAAGTCGCACCACTACGGCATGGTGCTGAGCGGTGCGCAACCGATCTACGTCGAGGCCTTCCCGATGACGGCCTACTCGATGTACGGCGCGGTGCCGCTGGCCACGATCAAGCGCACACTGCTCGCGATGCGCGCCGAGGGGCGGCTCGACAGGCTGAAGCTGCTCGACCTGACGAACTGCACCTTCGACGGCCACATGTACAACGTCCGGCGCGTGATGGAGGAGTGCCTCGCCATCAAGCCGGACCTGATCTTCCTGTGGGACGAGGCTTGGTCCGGCTTCGCGCGCTTCTCGCCTTTCCTGCGCCCGCGCACGGCGATGGGAGCGGCCGCCGACATCGAGGCGTGGCTGCGCAGCCCCGCCTCTTCTGCCGCCTGGGAGGCCCAGCGGGCCGAGCTGGGCGAGAACCCGTCGGATGAGGCGCTGATGGCGGCACGGCTGGTCCCCGACCCGCAGAAGGTGCGGCTGCGCGTCTACCAGACGAACTCGACGCATAAATCCATGTCCGCCATTCGCCAGGGCTCCATGCTGCTTGTCAAGGACGTGGACTTCCATCAGGTCGAGCAGCAGTTCCGCGAGGCTGTCTTCACCCATGCCTCGACCAGCCCGAACCAGCAGCTCGTTGCCAGCCTCGACATCGCGCGACGGCAGATGGAGCTGGAGGGCTACGGGCTGGTGATGAACGCGATCGAGATCGCCCTCAAGATCCGCCGCGCGGTGAACGGGCATTCGCTCATCTCGAAATACTTCCGGGTGCTCGGCGCGGACGAGATGATTCCGGAGGAGTACCGGCAATCCGGCTTCCGTGACTGGCTGGCGCCGGGCACCGGTTGGGACGACGTGGTGCGGGCCATGCGCGAGGACGAGTTCTATCTCGATCCGACGCGGCTGACGCTGGTCTGCGGTACGGCCGGCTTCGACGGCACCCAGTTCAAGGGGCTGCTCGCCGCGGAGCACAACATCCAGGTCAACAAGACCTCGCGCAACAGCGTGCTCGTTCAGACGAATATCAACAACACCCGCAGCGACGTGGCGCACCTCGTTCGCGTGCTGGTGGAGATCTGCCGCGACATCGAGGACCGCCTGCGGTCCGGTGGCGAGGCCGAGCAGGCCGCCTTCAACGCCCGCGTCAAGTCGCTGATGACCGACGTGCCAGACCTGCCGAACTTCTCGCACTTCCACGAGGATTTCCGCGGCAATGCCGGCCAGGCCACTCCCGAGGGCGACATCCGGACCGCCTTCTTCGGCGCCTATGACCAGGCTGGCTGCGAGTACGTCCCGCTCTTCGGCGAGGAATGCGACCGGCGCCTGCGCGATGGGCCGCCGATGGTCTCGGCCAACTTCGTCATTCCCTACCCGCCCGGCTTCCCGATCATGGTGCCCGGCCAGGTCCTGACGCCCGAGACGGTTGAGTTCATGCGCAAGCTCGACGTCAAGGAAATCCACGGATACGAGCGCGCGCGCGGGCTGAAGCTGCTGCGGCGGCACGCCGCCGCGGCGAAACCGAAGCGCTGAGGCAGGAGGACCGACGCCATGCAAGCCTTCTTCCACTTCCTCGCGACGAACCCATACATCCTGCTCTTCGCAACCGTGGGCCTCGCGGTCTGGTTGGGCCGGCAATCCGTCGCGGGCTACGGGCTCGGCATGGTGGCCTCGGCCATCATCGTCGGCTGCGGCCTGTCGGTCTGGGCCTCCGCCTATGGCGAGAAGCTCGAGCTGAACAACTTCACCAAGAGCCTGTTCTACTACCTGTTCATGTATGGCGTCGGCCTGCGCGTCGGTCCGTCCTTCGTGAACAGCCTTGGTGGCGACGGGATCAAGTTCACCTTCCTTGCCTTCGTTTCCTGTACCATCGGCCTCGCGCTCGTCGTCGGCGGCGCGGTCCTTTTCGACCTGCCGGTCGGCGCCGCGGGCGGGATGCTGGCCGGGTCGCAGACCATGTCCGCGGCGATCGGCTCGGCGGAGCAGGCCGTGACCTCCGGCGCCGTCACGCTGCCGGCCGGGGCGACGCCGGAGCAGGCGAGCGCGATGATCGCCCTCTCCTACGGCATCACCTATATCTGGGGCACGGTCGGGATCATCCTGATCACCAAGTACCTGCCGAAATGGTGGGGCGTGGATGCCCGGGCCGCCGCGATCGCCTACGAGAAGGCGCACGGCGTCGCCAGCGGCGACGCGCCCGCGCTCTCTGCCTGGACACCGGCCGCGGTGCGCGCCTACCGGCTGGAGAACTCGGCCTGGGTCGGCCGCACGCCAGTCGAACTCATGCGCGAGCACCCGGAGTACCGGGTGGTGAAGGTCGTCCGCGACGGCGCAGCCATGGGTGACACCGCCCTGCAGGAGCCGCTGCGCCTTGGGGATACCATCGCGCTGGGCGGCCGGCGCGAGACGATGACCGAGAAGATGGGGCTGATCGGGCCGGAAGTGTCGGAGCGCGTCGCGCTCGACGTGCCGCTCGACCGTGCCGAGATCCTCGTCACCAACAAGGAGATCCTGAGCAAGACGCGCGAGGAGTGGCGCGCCCTTCCTGGCGCGGACCAGATCCAGGTGGTCGGGCTTGAGCGCGCCGGGGTTCCGATTCCGATTGGCCGCGACACCCGGCTCCAGCGCATGGATCTCGTGACGGTCGTTGGCCTGAAGACTGCGGTCAACCAGGTGGGCGCTGCCTTCGGGCGGGTCGTCCGCCCCTCGACGGCGACCGACCTTCTCACCCTCGCCGCCGGCATGATCCTCGGCTTCCTGATCGGCCAGATCGAGTTTCCTGCCTTCGGGGCGAGTGTCGGCCTGGGCAATGCCGGCGGGCTGCTCGTCTCCGGAGTGATCGTCTCCTCCATCGCCTCGCGGCTGCGCTTCTTCGGCAACACGCCGGCGGCGGCGCGCAACGTGCTGGAGGATCTCGGCCTCGTCGTCTTCGTGGCGATCGTCGGCATCAATGCGGGCAATTCGCTGCTCGCCCAGCTCACCGGGGCGCTGGCGTTGAAGATCTTCATCGTCGGCTTCGTCGCCTGCAGCATCCCTCCGGTCGTGGTCTGGGCCATCGGCTACCACGTGTTCAAGATGAACCCGGCGGTGCTGATGGGTGGCGTCGCCGGTGCGCGCAGCCACAGCGGGCCCTGCCGTGAGGCGGCCGTAGAGATCCAGTCCAACGTCCCCTGGATCGGTTTCCCTGTCGGCTACGCCGTCTCCGGCGTGCTGCTGACCGTCTTCGGCTACTTCGCCATGATCCTGGCGCAGTAGCCGCGGCCGGCCCGACGACCGCTGGGAGCGGCGCGATGGAGTGGCTGCAGGCCTTCCTGGTCAAGTATCCGGAGCTGGCGGTTTTCCTTGTCATCAGCCTCGGATACTGGATCGGCGGGTTTAAGCTGGGGGGCTTCGGGCTCGGGCCCGTCACCGGCTCGCTCTTCGCCGGCATCCTCGTCGGGCAGATCGCCCACGTGCCGGTCTCCGGCATGGCGAAGTCCTTCCTGTTCCTGCTCTTCCTGTTCGGGATCGGCTACTCGGTCGGCCCGCAATTCATGCAGGCGCTGAAGCGCGATGGCGCGAAGCCGATGCTGCTCGCCGTCGTCTGCAACGTCACGGGCCTCGCCGCTGCGGTCGTCGTCGCCAAGCTCCTCGGCCTCGACCCGGGTCTCGCCGCCGGCCTCGTCTCCGGTGCCCTCACCGAAAGCCCGGCCATGGGAACGGCGACCGAGGCGATCAACGCCCTGCCGCTGCCCGAGGCGGAGCGGGCGCGGCTGGTGGCGCATATCGGGGTGGCCGACGCCGTCTGCTACCTGTTCGGCGCGCTCGGGGTCATCATCTTCTGCAGCGTCATCGGCCCGCGGCTCCTCGGTGTGGATTTGAAGGCCGAGGCACTGGCGTTGGAGCGGGAACTGGGCATCGAGCGCTCCTCGCCGGGCGTGATTTCAGCTTGGCGGCGCTTCGAGGTCCGCGCCTACCGGCTGACCGCGGATGCCCCAGCCACGGGGCTTTCGGTGGAGGAGGCCGAGCGGCGCGCCGGAGATTCGCGCCTGTTCATCCAGCGTGTACGACGCTGCGGCCAGATTATCGAAGCAGAGCCCTCCTTCGTGCTGCAGGCCGGCGACGTCGTCGCCGTCTCAGGGCCGCGCGACATCCTGGTGGGCCTGCTCGGGGCGCGCGCGGAGGAGGCCGAGGACCGCGACCTCCTGGACATCCCCGTCGCGGTGGTGGACGTGCTGCTGACGAACCGCGACGTCGCAGGCCGAAGCCTCGGCGAGCTCGCGCAAAGCGCCTGGGCACGCAGCGTCTATCTTCGGTCACTGACGCGCGGGGGCGCCGCAATCCCGTTCGGTGCGGGCGTGACCCTGGAACGCGGCGACATCCTCCACTTGGCGGGGCCGGAGCCAGTGATCGCCCAGGCCGCGAAGCGGATTGGCCCGGTCATCGCGCCGACCACCGCCACCGACTTCGTCACGCTCGGCCTTGCCATCTTCCTCGGCGGGGTGGCCGGCGTTCTCATCACCTTTCCGGTCGGCGAGCTGCGAATCTCGCTCAGCACCAGCGTCGGCACGCTGCTCGCCGGCCTCCTCGTCGGGCATCTCAGGACGCGCCATCCGCTCTTCGGACGCATCCCTGACGGGGCGGTGTCGCTGATGACGGCGCTCGGCCTCGCAGCCTTCGTGGGGATGACCGGCCTGCACGCCGGGCCGATCTTCTTTCCCGCCGTCGCGGAGGCAGGGATCGGCCTGCTGATCGGCGGCGCCGTGGTGACGATATTGCCGATGTTCGTCGGCCTCTATTTCGGCCGCTACGTGCTACGCATGAACCCGATCATCATCCTCGGCGGCCTCGCGGGCGCGCAGACGATGACGGCGGCCATGGCGGCGGTGCAGGACCGCTCCGGCAGCCCCGTGGCCGTGTTGGGCTACACCCCAGCGGTCCCGCTCGGGCATATCCTGCTCACCACCTGGGGCACCGTCATCGTGGGGCTTCTGGCCCGATGACCCGGGCTGCGCCAGGTCAACCGCGGCGGCCGCGCATCCAGTCCGGGTGAGCACGGCCATGGGCGGCATTTCGGCCTTCGAGCTCGCGAAGCAATTCCTGTTCGGGTACGGGACGCTCTTCGCCATCATCAATCCTTTCGGATTGGCGTTCGTGTTCCTGAACCGGACCATAGGCCTTTCCGATGCCGACCGGATCTCGGTCGCCCGCCGGGTCGCGGTCTTCGCGTTCGCGGTGCTCCTCGTTTCCCTCTTCGCCGGCGCGGCGATCCTGCGGTTCTTCGGCATCTCGCTTCCCGCGCTGCGCATCGGGGGCGGGCTGGTCGTTGCGGCGTCAGGCTGGGCGATGCTGAATGAGCCGCCGCGCGAGGCCGATGCCGGGCACGCGACCTCCATCGCCGGCATCGCGGCGATGCGGCAGATGGCGTTCTTCCCGCTCACCATCCCGCTGACGACCGGGCCGGGGACCATTGCCACGGCCATCGCGCTCGGCGCCAACCGGCCGGCCGAGCTGAGCGGCTTCCTGCTTACCTCCGGCGTTTCGGTGGCCGTCGCCGCGGCCGTGGCGCTGACGATCATGGTGGCCTATGGCCGGTCTGCCACCTTCGCCCGCATCGTCGGGCGTGCCGGTACCGACATCGTGACGCGGCTGTCAGCCTTCCTGCTGCTGTGCGTTGGTGTCCAGATCGCCCTCACCGGCGTGCTGGACGCATTGCGGCTGCTTGCCCCGGTGCAGGGCTAGGGCAGTGGCAGACGGCGTGCCGGTGCCATCATCCCTCCGGTCGCGGCAGCCCGGCCGTCGCACGTATGGAGCGGCGAAAACTGACAGCGTTTGGTGGCCAGCCCAGATGGGCAGCGCTCTAGGTTGGTGACCTCTCGAGGTACGCCGCCACGATGGCTGGAGGGGTGGCGCCTGCCGCGTGCGGCTTCGCCCAGAGCCGCTGGCCGGCGCACGAAAGTGCGCGGAAGTGGCAGGCACCGTTGGCCTCCGGCCCGAGTGACGGCGTGCCACGTCGCCTCGCAAGGACGGTCCCTTGAGCACGCCCACCCACCCCGACGCGCCGCACCACCTGCCCTTCTTCCTGCCCGGACCGGACGGGTCCGACCCGGTCCTGGTCGGTGCGGGGATCTTCCTGATCGGCGCGGTGATCGCCTTCGGCCTGCTCTTCCTGCGGCTGCACACGCTGCCGGAGCGAATGGCCCACAAGGGCGAGAAGCTGCAATTCGAGATCGTGGCCGTGCTCGGCCTGCTCGCGCTGTTCACCCACATGCACATCTTCTGGGTGGCCGGCCTGCTGCTCGCGCTGGTGGACCTTCCGGACTTCACGGGGCCGATGCGCAGGATCGCCGGCTCCACGGAGCGGATGGCCGGGCTGGCACCGGGCGAGGGCGACACGGCGGAAGGCCCGGCGGCTCCGGCGGCGCACGGCGTGCCGCACGAGCCGCCACCCGCGCCGGCCCCCCTCCCTCCGCGGCCACGCGCGGATGAGGC
The DNA here is from genome assembly GCF_017355885.1 of Sabulicella rubraurantiaca. Classification (GTDB taxonomy): domain Bacteria; phylum Pseudomonadota; class Alphaproteobacteria; order Acetobacterales; family Acetobacteraceae; genus Roseococcus; species Roseococcus rubraurantiacus. Next base: position 326,234 of record NZ_JAFEUU010000003.1, on the reverse strand, counting down.
GGCGCGCGAGCGCACGGAGGCCTGAGCCATGCTCGAACTGATCATCTGCGCGCTCTTCACGATCCTGCCGGACTTCCTCTTCCGCCGCTACGTGCAGGGCAAGCGGGTCGGCCACGAGATCACGCTCTTCTCGGTGTGGTTCGAGCTGCGCTGGGGCATCGTGGGATGCCTGCTGCTCACCGTCGGGCTGATCACGGCCATCTTCTACTTCCACCCGGCCACGAGCTTCGCCAACGCGGTGTTCCGCAGCGTGCCGATCCTGCCGGAAGGGAGCGGGCGCGTCGCCGAGGTGTTCGTGCGCGGCAGCGAGCGGGTCGAGGCCGGCCAGCCCCTCTTCCGCTTGGTGGACACGACACAGCGGACCGCGGTGGAGACCGCGCGCCGCGCCGTGGCGGAGGTGGACGCGGCCGTGGCGACGGCCCGCGCCGATCTGGCGCAGGCGGATGCGCGCATCCTGGAGGCGCAGGGTTCGCTGCAGCAGGCGCGGGACGAGTACAACACGAAGGTGGAGCTCAATCGCGGCGCCCCCAGCGTGGTTGCGCGGCGCGAGATCGAGCGGCTGGCAGTGCTGGTGCAGACCCGGCAGGCCGGGGTGCAGGCGGCGCAGGCCGCGCGCCAGGCCGTGGAGGCGCGGCTGAGCGAGCAATTGCCTGCCCAGCGCGCGAGCGCCGAGGCGGCGCTGGCCGAGGCGGACGCCGCGCTGGCAAAGACGGTGGTACGCGCCGGCGTGTCCGGCCGGGTGGAGCAGTTCCTCCTGCAGGAGGGCGATGTCGTGAACCCGCTGATGCGTCCCGCGGGCGTGCTGGTGCCGGAACAGGGTGGCCTCCGGCGCCCCGTGCTGGCGGCGGGGTTCGGCCAGATCGAGGCGCAGGTGATGCGCCCCGGCATGCCCGCCGAGGCCACCTGCGTGTCGAAGCCCTGGGTCGTGATCCCCCTGGTCGTCACGGACGTGCAGCGCTTCATCGCCACCGGCCAGGTCCGCGGCGCGGACCAGCTCCTGGACCTGCAGCAATTCCGCCAGCCGGGCACCGTGCTGGTGGCGCTGGAACCGGTCTACGAGGGCGGGCTGGACGGGGTGCTTCCGGGCAGCAGCTGCATCGCCAACGCCTATACCTGGAACCACGAGCGGCTGAACGAACCCGGCATGACCACCGGCCGCTACATCGCGTTGCACGCGGTGGATGCGGTCGGGTTGGTGCATGCGATCCTGCTTCGGATCCAGGCCCTGCTGCTTCCCTTCAAGACGCTGGTGTTCAGCGGCGGCCACTGACGGCGCTCGCCTCGGGGGCCAGACCGCGAAGCGGCCCGATCCTCAGGCCCCTCCGCAGGCGGCGGCCGATGTCAGAATGGCGGGCGCTTGACCCAGGCGTCGCCCCGCAGCGCGCGCGCGCGTCCGTACTCGTAGAGCGGGCGCATATAGGCCTGGTCGAAGGGCTTGTCGTACTCCACCGTGAAGTCCCGGCCGATATAGGCTAGGTTGTAGTCTACTCCGTCGCGCTCCGTGGTGGCGTAGATCCGCAGCACGTCGTTGAAGCCGCTCGCCGCGATCATGGACGCGATTGCCCGGCCAGCGATGCCGAGCGTGCGCCGCTCCACCGTGGCCCACTCGGGATCGAGGCGGGCGTTGCGGATGATCCATGCCCGGGCCGGCGCCACGGGCAGACGGCGGGCCATGCGCTGCCGGCGAAATTGCGAGACGCTGGCGGGATACAGGAAGACCTGAGCGAAGGCGCCGCCATCCACGTGCAGCTCCTGGTACGGCTGGCCGTCCAGCGTCACGTCGAACAGCACAGGCGCGAAGGCGCCGGGAATGGCCGAGGAAGCAAGCAGGATGCGCCGCACCGTCTCGAGCGCCCTGGGGTGGCCACTCGCCGCGATGGCGCCGATGTTCCACACCACCGGCACCTGCGCGTCCAGGTTCGAGGTGCCGACCAGCAGCAGCCGGCCGCCCGCATATGCGCGTGCGATCTCGGCCATCATCGCCTCGTCGAGGAAGCGGGAGATAGTCCGGAAGAGCGGGCTGTTGTCGGCCATCGCGTCGTCCCAGATCGCGGCGGTGTAACTGCGCCGGATCAGCACGTCGGCCAGGGTGATGTCGGTGTAGACGCTCCTCAGCGGCGCATCCCAAGCACTGCCGAGGAAGGCGAAGGGCGCGCTCAGCGCGCCGGTGCTGATGCCGGTGACCACGGAGAAGACGGGGCGGCCGCCGCGCTCGGTCCAGCCATTGAGCAGCCCAGCGCCGAAAGCGCCGTTCTCGCCCCCGCCGGAGATGCCGAGCAGGTCCAGCTCCAGGTTCGGCACGCCGGCAGGCAGGCCACGCGCGGCGAGCTGTCGCTCGACCGCGGCAACGAACTCCCGCTGAAGCCCCTCCTGGCCTGCAGCCTCGGTCGGGATGAAGCGCTCATTCGGCACGCCGAGCACGGTCGCCGCGGTGGCGCGCCCGCGCGGCACGGCGGCGCGCCGTGTGGGAAGCGCGCAGCCCCCCATGCCGGCGGCGAGCAACCCCCCTGCGCCGAGCCGCAGCAGGGCCCGACGAGGCGGCGCAACTGCCGGGAACGTGGTGGGACACTGGGTCATCGATGGCCTCGCGACGGCGACGAGATTTCCTGCTGCGCTCCGGGAAGGACGCGCCACCCGCACGTGGCGATCCCGCACGGCGTCAGTGCAGCACGCATTTTACTCCTGGACCCTTTCCCAGCCGGGCCCCGGGTTGAAGGCGGTGATGCCGCTGGCGATTCGCGTCGTGTCTGGCCCGAGGTTGCGCTGGTACACGACGCCGGCGTGGCTCACCTGAAAGGTCTGGATCCCGGTGACGCCATACTGCGCCGGCACCGCGATCACGGCGAAGCCGCCGATCATCAGGCCGCTCACCACGAACTCCGCCGCGCCGCCCGGGGCGTCGGGCCCTTGCGACTCCAGGATGCGGAAGAGATAGCCGTGGAAGGGGCGCGGCGCGGTGTCGCCCGCCGCGCGCTGCGCGCCCGCGGCGGTGCCGGCCGCCGCTGCGAGCAGGGGCCCGAGCGGGCTCTCCGCCTGGCCCTCCTCGGAGGGCCAATAAAGCCCGTCATGCGTTCCTGGCGTCGAGAAGAAGCGCCGCGCATAGGCGCGCAGGGCTCCGCGCTGCCCGACCTCCCGGGCGTAGTCATCCTGCGCGACCACGATCGCGCGCAGCACCTGGATCGTGTTCAGCTCGTTGCGGCCGATGCGCCGGTTGATCAGCTCCTGCGAGCCATGGCGCGCGTCGAACCACCAGAAATTGTTGTACCGGACCATGGGGATGGGCAGCCGCCAGCGATCATTGCCGACATCCAGGAAGGCGACGTGGCGGCCGTGCATCACGACCTCGTGCCGCTCCTCATAGGCATCCGCGAAGCGGTCGCGCGCGGCACGGTCCTCCACCGGATCGCCGGAGCGGAGGAGGCGACGGGCTGCCTCGCCGAGGATGCGGAGCAGGCGCTGTTCGTCATGCGCGCGTGCCGCCTCTGCCATCGCTGCGAAGCCGCCCTCCGCCGTCCGGAACCCCTGCGGCTGCACGGGCTTCGGCCGAGACGGCGCAGCCGCGGCACCCGATCCGGCGGGCGGGACGGGCGTCGGCGTCTCCGTGGTCTGGGTCGCGCCGGGGCCCGGCAGGAGTGCGAGGGACACGGTCCCGGCGAGAAGCAAAACCCGCATCGTGCTCATCGGCCCCTCCCGCCGCCACCGCGGCCACCTCCACCACCGCGGCCACCTCCGCCGCCACCAGCGCGCGCGCCGCCACCGCCGAACCCGCCCGCTCCGGCCGAAGGCCGCCCACCGCCACCGCTGAACCCGCCCGCTTGGGCTCGCGCGCCCCCGCCGCCATAGCCGCCTGCTCCGGCGGAAGGGCGTGCTCCACCGCCGCCATAGCCGCCCCCTGGCCCGGCTGACGCAAAGGACTGGCGGCTGGCCTGGCCACGCTGCGAGGCGGCCCGCACGTCGGCGCCCTGGCCGATGCCCTGGAAGCCCTGCGCCCCACCGCCGAACCCGCCGGCTTGGCGATCCGCCGCGCGCGGCTGTCCGGAGCCGACGGAGGGCCGTCCACTTGGTGCATGGGAGACGCCACCCTGCCGGCCGCCGGCCCCGCGGTCGGCCGTCGCCGGCCGCGAGGCGCCGCCGCTTGGCCTGTTCGCGGGGCGGCTGGCCTGCCCTCCGCCGGGCCGGCCTGCGGCGGCCCGGTCGCCAGTTCCGCCCCGGTTGCCGCGGTCACCGGGTCCACCGCGATCGCCGGGGCCTCCTCGGTCACCGACGCCTCCCCGGTCGCCGACGCCTCCCCGGTCGCCGGGTCCGCCTCGATCGCCAAGGTTGGCACGGTCGCCAGCTCCACCTCGGTCGCCGAGATTGCCCCGGTCGCCGAGGTTGCCGCGATCGCCTCGGTTCCCGCGTTCACCTTCTACGCGGCCCCGGAACTCGTCCCGTGCGGCGTTGCGGTCCGGCCGGTCGCCCTGGAAGCGCTGCCGGACGTCGTCGCCGCGATAGGCGACGCCATGCCGGTGCTCCGCGTTGTGCTGCCACCGGTTGCTGACATTGCCTGAGCGCGAGCGGTCGATGTTGCGCACCCGGTCGTTGTCAATGTTGATGTCGCCGGTGTTCCAGCCAGGGTTCGACCAGCCCCACATCGAGCCAACGAGCGCGACGCCACCGGCAAAGGCCATCCCGGTGAGCAGCGCGCTGCCCACGCCCCACCCGACGGGCGGCGGGTAATAGGCCGGCGGGTAGGATGGGTAGGGCCAGCTGCCATACACCACCGAAGGGTCGTAGGCCGGCACGTAGACCTGATCCGACTGCGCCGGCTCAATGGTGATGATCTGCTGCGGCGGCGCGACCACGGAAGGTTCGGAGGAGGTGACGACGACGTCCCGGCGCACCTCGGTCGTACTGCCGCCGGTGACCACGCCATTGCTGACCGGCGGCGGCGCAGCCGGGGCCACGTTTTGCGAAACGTTGACCGTCATCTGCGGGCCGCTCTGCAGCCTGCCCGCCGCCTGCGCACGCCCGCGCAGGACCTGGATGGCGTTCATGACATCACGCTGCTGCGCAAGCACCGCGTCGCCGAGCTGCTGCGTCCACTCGAGCTGCTCTGCCATCATCTTCAGCACATCGGGAAATGGGACGAGCGACTTCACGCTGGCATCCCAGGGCTGCCCCTCCACGGCGCGCGCAAGGGCCTCGCCGCGCAGCGAGGCGTTGTTGCCCCTGCCGAGCCAGCGCTCGGCCTGCACCACCTCCAGCGGATAGGTCGCGGCCATGAGCATCTGCATGAGCAGCGTATCCGGATGGAGCGCGATCGGCGCCAGGAGCTGCTCAAGCTGCGGCTGCGTCAGCCGGTTTTCGTTCGCCGCGGGCGCGGCTTGTCGTGCCGGCGCAGGCGCCGAGCTGCCCGCACTCGTCCCCTGAGCCCAGGCGGGTCCGGTGCGCCAGTCCGCCACTGAAATGCCGCCAAAGGCGACCGCTACGCACAGGGCCAGGGTCCTGTGCCAGCTGGGCAATCTCGCCGCATCGCTCTGCATCGGCGTCACCTCGTTCGCATGGCGGGTCCCTGCCCCGCTGCTGGTCACCTTCGTATCAGGCGTCCTGCGAGGAGGGCGAAACGGATCGCTGTCGGTATTCCGCGCATCTCCGCGCTGTGATGCGAGGAATCTTCGGCCTTCACTGTCCGGCCAACTCTCCGTTGGTGCGCAGCGGGTGGCCGTTGCGCCACCTATAGCCGCGCCGTGCTTGATCGCGGGCGTAGCTGAAGAGCGCCTGCATGTATGCCGGGTCGAAGAGTTCCTCGCGCGTCGCGGTGAAGTCCGGCCCAATATAGGCCAGATTGAATTCCATCCCGTCCCGCGCCGCGATCTCCTGCACCCGCACGATGTCGTTCACGCCGGTGGAGTGGATCATGCTCGAGATGGCCCGGCCGGCGATGCTGAAGACGTTGCGCCGCACCGCAGACCATTCGGGATCGAGCCGCGCGTTGCGGATCACATATACTCTCCGCGTCCGGGCAAGCGCGCCGCGGCGCAGGTCGCGCCCCGAAGTGAGCGTCGCCGGGTAGAGAAAGAGATGCGCGACCGATCCGCCATCCACATGCATTTCCTGGTAGGGGCGGCCATCGGCCTCGACCTCGACGAGGACCGGCGGGAAGACGGCCGGGACGGAGGCCGAGGCGAGCAGGACGCGCCGAAGGAGGTCCAGCGCGCCCGGGCGCCCACTCGCGGCGATCGCACCCACGTTCCAAATGACCGGCCGCATGGCGTCCATGTTCGTCGTGCCGACCAGCAGCAGCCGCCCCTTCGCGTACTCCGCAGCGATGTCCGCGAGCATGCGCTCGTTCACGTGGCGTGCGATCAGGCGGGACAGCGGAGCGGTGTCGGTGATGGCCTCGCCAAACGGCATGGTCAGGTAGCTCTCGCGCACGAACACATCGGACTGACGGATGCCGGTATACACTTCGCGGAGTTGTGGATCGTAGGCGGGACCGAGGAAGGCGAAGGGGGCGATCAGGGCGCCGGTGCTGACTCCCGTGACCAGCTTGAACCGCGGCCGGTTGCCCGCCTCGGTCCAGCCCACGAGGAGGCCCGCCCCGAAGGCTCCGTCGTCGCTGCCGCCGGAGATGGCAAGGAGGTCGGCCGGCGGGAGACGCTCGCCGCGGCGGAGGGTGGCCCGCTCGCGCTCCAGCGCCCGCAGGACTTCCGCGCGCAGCTCCGGGACCTGCGTGTCGGCCCAGAACCGCGCATTGGCCAACCCGCCGAGCACCGTGGCCCGTTCGGTGTCGGGCGGGGGTACGGCGGGGCCCTGTCTCTGGAGCGCGCAACCTCCGGCCACGAGAGTGAGGAGCAGGGCGCACACGCAGCGCGAACCGGCCTTGCCGCGTGCGCCTGCGCCGGAGGGAGGACCTGCGCGCCTCGGCACAGTCCGAAGACGGAGCAGCGCATGCACCATCGCCCGCCTAGCACGCGCAGCCCAATCTCGCCCGGGCTCGGATGCCGGGGCCGATCGATGGGTCGCCTGCATGACTTGGGGAACAGCGAGACTGGCCACCATGCCTCCACTCCTGGAAACTGGCCGGCCGCGCCAGGACCGTCCCGGTTCGACGGACAAACCGGGGCGCCCGATGCCGGCCGCGGGTGGTGAAGCTACGCGGGGCACCGAGCACGCACGACCGCGATCAGTGTCGAGAATCATCCGCAGGCAGAGCGGCGGCTCCGGCGCGTCCCCGCCGGTGGGCGCGTTGCAGACGCGTCCTCGGCAGCGTGTTCAAGCCTCGCGGCGCGCCGTTCGAGCGCGGTCCGCGCCGCTGCCGCGCGTCGCTCGATGGCGAGCCGGGCATCGCCGTCCAGCGCCTCCGCCTGCGCGCGCAACACGGCGACCTTCGCGGCGCCCTCCCTGCGGAGCGCGGCCGCGAAGGCCAGAGCGCGGCGCGTGGCCTCCCGCAATTCCTGCTTGCGGGCGCGCATGACCTCCTGCTTCAGACTCGTAGGCCCCGCCTCGGCCATGTCGCCGCGCAGCCGGGCCAGATCCTCGCGCAGCTCCGCGATGTCGCGCAGGATCCTCTCCTCGGCGGCCGCTTCCGACAGCCTGTGCCAGAGCACGCGCCCTCCGCACGCGACAAGGCGGCCGTCGAGCGACGTCTGGCGGCCGTGCTCCACCTCCGCGAGGACCGCGCTGCCTCCGTATAGTTGGCCCCGCTCGATCCGCTCGAGGAAGGCGGCGTCGACGCCCGCCTCCTCCAGGTCGCGGACCGTCGATACCAGCCCCGCCCTGAGCGTCCGCGCAGCGGCCTGCATCGGCCCGCCCAGCAACGAGATCAGGCCCGCGATGGCGACTGCCAGCGCGGGAGCCGAGGGGCTCGTCCCCTCGCGCAGCGGCTCGCTCGCCACCAGCCCCGCGCCCCGCGCCCCGCGCGCAACGACGGCCAGGGCGTACACTGTGACCGTTCCCTCCGCATGCAGCGTGCGCAGGATCTCGGCGCCGGCTCGCGCTCCGGCATCGTCCTCGAAAGTGGCGACGAGCAGCGATGCCATCCGCCCTCCCGGCGTCGGTGCGGGTTCCACATGCAACCAGCGCGCGTGGGGCTTGCGACGCCCTTCCACGCGTCATCGATAGATGCGGGGAGAGGCTATCGGGAGGAGCTAGAAGGGGGGCTGGAACTGCTATCGAAAATCGACGCGCTACTGGCCAGCCACGTCGCGCTTGAGGAAGATCAAGACAGCAACGACGATCTTGAGCAAAATCAAGGCGCCAACGGCGATCCGGACGGAGGCTGCCATGCAGGACGCGCGCGCGCGCATCGGCAAGTTTGACGAGGTGGAAGAGTTCGTGTCCGCGCTGCGGACGCTCGAGGCAAGCGTGGTGGCGCTCCCAGCCGAAGGCTTCGGCGCCTCCGTGGCCACGATCCGTCTCGACGAGCTCGCCGTGGAGGTCGTTCGCACCCGGCCGGTCCTGCTGATGGCCGCAACGGCGGAGGAGCGGTCCGGTTGCCTGGTAACCCTGGATGGAGCCCAGGGCACGCGTTGGAACGGTCTCGCGGTGGGGTATGAGGATGTCGCGGTGCTCGCACCCGGCTCAACGCTGGCCGCCGATTGCCGCGACGACTGCGCCTACGCCTTCGTCAGCGCGGATCCGGCGCATCCATCCGGGGCTGCGGCGCTTGGGGTCGAGGACGAGCCGCCCCCGCGGCGCGGCGCAGTCCGGGTCGCACGCGCGAACGCTAGCGCGCACCGGAACTTCGCCGCCATCGTTCGTCACCTTGAGGAGATTGCCACCTCCGGCCCCAGCCTGCTGGTCCAGCACGAGCCGCGGCGGGCGCTGCGCGACGAGCTCGCCTCTGCTGCGCGGGGACTGCTCTTCCCCTGCAACCCCGCCCCTGCGCGGCGCCGGGCCACGACGCGGCACCTCGTCGTACGGCGCGCGGAGGAACATCTTTGCGCCTGCCCGTCGCGGCCCATCTATACGGATGAGCTGTGCGAGGCGCTCGGCGTCTCCGCCTCGGCGTTGCACGAAGCGTTCCATGCGACCTTCGGCGTCAGCCCGCACCGCTACCTCAAGATGCGCCGCCTGGGGATGGTGCGTGCGATGCTGCTCGCCCACGATGCGCCTTGGCGCTCGGTCAAGGCGGTGGCGCTCTCCCACGGCTTCTGGCACCTGGGCCAATTCTCTCATGACTACCGCGCGAATTACGGGGAGAGCCCGAGCGACACGCTCGCCAGGGCGCGGTGAGCCGATAGCCCACCGCGCTGCAAGGATGCTCGGCGGCGGCGTGCCGCCGCCACAGCCCTTCGAGCCAGGTCCTACCGCGTCGAGGACCGACCCGCCTGCACCCCGCGTGAGTAGGCGCGCTGCTCCGACTGCTTGTGCTGGTCGTAAATATACCCGCCGACCGCGCCGACGCCCGCACCGATAAGCGCGCCGACGCCGGCGTCGCCCGCCATGGCGCCGATGATCGCACCGCCGGCTGCGCCGCCGAGGCCGCCGGTCATGGTCCGCTGGGCGGTGGGGCTGAGATCCGCACAACCCGTCAGCCCGACCAAGGCGAGCGCGGCAGCGGCGGAGGTGAAGGTCTTGCGCATGGGGATGCTCCCTGGCTCAGCGGCGGACACGGGACGAGGACACCGGGCAGGGCCAGGTCGCGCTGGCGAAGCGCACCAGACCGTCCACGGCCCGCGTTCCGGCGTGCTCCGGGTGCGATCGCGCCCAGTTCACGAAGGAGGCGCGGATCTGGTCGAGCGTGATGTTCGGGTCCGGCACGCAATAGAGCCTACCGCGCGTCGGATCGGCTTCCGCCACGGAGTTGTGGTACTGCGCGGTCGCCACGATGAAGCCCTGGCACCAGGCCCGCGCGGCGGTTCCGGCCAGGTCGGTATCGCTCGCGGAGCAGAGGGCGGCCAGATCGCTGGTCCTTCCGCCGCGGAAGGTCTGCTCGGAAAGCTGCGCCGAAGCGGGTGTGGTGACGGCGGCTGCGACCGCGAGGACAAGCATCCCGGCGGCCAGTCGCGGCGTTTCTGATCTAAGCATATGGCCACGATTCCCTTTTGTGCTCTCGCCCCTAAGACGAGGTGATCCCCGCTGCACGCCTGGGCTGGTCTGGCACGACCCGCCGGCCCAGGCACGCCGCGCATGTCGGAGGCTACGCGGCCGCTGCGTTCGTGAGATAGGCAGAACCATGTCAATATCCGCTTGTGTCGCAGCCACACCGAGGCGAGACGCCGCAGCCCGGGTCGCCGGCCCATGGAGGCTGGAGCTGGGCAGGCTTTGCATGCCCCAGACTGCGATACGCGATCGCGGATGCGGGCACTTCTCACCCGACGTCCGACATTGAGGCGTGGCCGTATGACACGTTAGCATCAGGTGATGAATTTCGTGGGAACTCAGGTGGTCCGGCTCTCCGATGTGGATGAGCTGCACGGCCGGCTGACTGTCGGGTCCCGGGTGGCCTGCCCACTCCGGCCCGGCCCCTTCTCCATGGAGACGACGGATCTGGGGCTCGGCGATGTCACCATCCGGATCGGGCAGAGCACGCCGGTGCTCGTGCAGGGCGCCTCTCCCGATGGCGTGCTTCTGATGGTGCTGCCGCTGCGCCATGACGGCGCCTTCCTGTTCAACGGTGCCCCGGCGCGGCCGCACTCCGTTGCGACATATGTCGACGGCGCGGGCTTCGACAGCGCCAGCCACGCCGATTTCGCCTGGGCGATGGTGGCGCTGCGGACGCCAACGCTGGACCGCCTCGATCTGGCGCGCAGTTCGCCGGTTCACCGGCCCGGGGCGGCGGCGATGCTGGTCTGCGATCCGGCCGCGTGGTCTGGGGCCGCGAGGCTGATGCGCGACGCCGCCGAGGTCGCCGCCACCGATCCCGAGGTGTTCGAGGTCGAGGAGGCGCGCCGCTCGCTCCGCGCCTCGGTGCTGGAAGCGACTCACGAGTTGCTCGTCGGTCCGCTCGACGGGGAGCCAACGCGGATCTTGTGGTCCTCTGCCGCGCGGCGGCGACTCATCCTGGCCGCCGACGAGATCCTGCGCGCCGCATCGAGCCACGTCTCGACTGCCGTGGATCTCGCCGCCGCGCTCGGCGTTCCCGCGGACCGCCTGCGGCGGGCCATCCGCGAGACCTTCGGCATGGGCACGCAGCGCTATATCCTTCTGCGGCGGCTGACGATGCTGCGCACGGCGATCCGTCGCGCGCTCGAGGAAGGCATCCCGCCCAGATCCATCGCGCTCGCCCATGGGTTCTGGGATCTCGACCGCTTGGCGCGCGACTTCCAGCAGACCTTTGGTGAGCAGCTGGATGATCTCCTTGGAGCGGAGGTGGCCCGGAACGGCGAGGAGCGACGGCGGGCCTAGAGCCCTCGGAGGTCTCCGCATCGGACAGGCTGGGCACGATGCCCTGCGCCTCCCAGGCGCTCCTTTGGGTCGCTCGCCGCGGCGGTGCAAGGACCGTCCAAACGCAGGTTGCGATTTGGTAAAGAAAATTTCTTAAGCATATGGATGATGCAGCTGTAACGTCTATGCTTATGGCTTCGGATGATGATCCGCAGGCGGGCGCCAAGCGCCGGACCGTCGAAGCACGAGTGATGCGCGAACCTGAAGAAGCGGTGCAGGCAGTGCCCGGCACCTCCTACCGGATCGTGCCGCTCGGCTCCGGCCCGTTCGAGGTTGCCACCACCACCTTCCGCCTGGGCGACATGGCGTTGCAGGTCGGGCGGAGCACGCCGTTCCTGGGCTTTGCCACGCCCAATCCCGGTATGGCCGTCCTGCAGATTCCTCTCGCGCATGCGGGCACGCTGCTGCTCAACGGCATGCAGGCCCAGCGGCGCATGTTCGGAATCTATAGCGAAGGGTCCGAGTTGCTCAGGGCGAGCCCGCGGGACTCGCGCTATGCGGCGCTCACCCTGCCTCGGGGAAACGCAGAGGCGCTCCTGACCCCCCTGGGATGGGCAGCGCCGTTCCGGCCCGGATCCCATGCCTATGCCACGGCGACCCAGGAAGCCTGGGACCGGATGGCACGCGTGGTGCAGACGGCCGAGCGGACAGCGACGGAGAGCCCCGACATCTTCGAGAACGAACAGCCCCGCCGCGCGCTGCGCCACGCTGTCCTGGACGCCGGGCGCGAACTGCTCGCCAGCGCCGTCAGCGAGGAGGGGTCGTCCGCCACGGTCCGGATCCCGCGCGCCTCCCGCGGGCGGCATCGGATCGTCGTCGCGGCCGATGCTTATCTGCAGGCGCATCTCGACCACCCGATCTACACGGACGAGCTATGCGACGCGCTTGGCGTCTCCGCCACCGCCCTCTCCGAGGCGTTCCGCGCCGTGTTTCTGGTCAGCCCCCACCGCTTCCTGAAGTACCGGCGCCTGCACATGGTTCGCGCCGTGCTGCGCGACCGGGATGGGCCGGTGCCCTTGGTGAAATCCGTCGCGCTGTCGCACGGCTTCTGGCACCTGGGCCAGTTCTCGCACGACTACCGCGCCGCCTTCGGCGAGACGCCGTCCGAGACCCTGGCGCGCGCACGGGGCCTTGCGGTCCTGGAGGCAGGGTCAGTCAACTGATGCTGTGAGACGCACCGGCGCAACAGCCGGCAGCGCGCGCAAGGGAAGCCGACGCGGCACCCGACATCCCGCTTCACCGAGCGCCAGGACGATCGCATGATAGCGTGGCCGCAACGCGAAGGATCCTCCTCTGAGGACTGATCCTGAGCGGCGGCAAGTTACCGCGATTTCCGATAGCCTCCGCGGTTCGCGTCGGGATCACCTCTGGCTAGGTTGGCCGCGTGCCCACACCGCACTGCTCCGTCCCGGCGCGCGTTGCCGTGACAGTCTTGCGCGCTCTGGGGACACGGCGCGGGACAGTCCCCGCCGAAGATGCGCGAGGGAGGCGAGCGCCGTGAACGCGAAGGAGCTGATGTCCACCGCCCTCGTGGTCGTCCCGCCGGAGATGCCGGTGACCGCAGTCGCCGAACTCCTGGCCGGGCGTGGCATCTCCGCGGCGCCGGTGGTCGGCCCGGACGGCGCGCCGCTGGGCATCGTGACCGAGGGCGACCTGATTCGCCGCCTTGCCGAGGAACCACGGCGCGGACCGGTTACCTGGTTCTTCGACATGTTCCGCGACAAGGAGCCTGCGGCTCAGCGCTTCGCCAAGGCGCGCGGCAGGACGGCGCGCGACGTGATGTCGAAGGATCTCGTCACGGTGACCGGCGACGCGCCGGCCGACCGGATCGCGCGGCTAATGGAGCAGCGCAATATTCGCCGCGTCCTTGTCGTGGAGGGCGGAAAGCTGGCGGGGCTGGTGTCCCGCGCCGATTTGCTGCGGGCCTTGTTGCACCAGGTGGAGACGGAGAACCGGACTGAATCCGCCACCGCAGCCGGGCGGGCTGGCAACGACGCGGGGCTGCTGCGCGCCGTCACGGACGCGCTGCACGATCAACCTTGGACCGATACCTTCTGGGTCTATCCGCACGTCGCCAACGGCGTGGTGACGCTGCACGGCTTTGCCCGCAGCGACGCGGCCCGGGGGGCCTTGCGCGTGCTGGCCGAGGGCGTGCCGGGTGTCGCCTCCGTCGTGGACAAGCTGGCGCCGATGCCCCTGCTGCTGCGCATCACGCGCTGAGGCACGGCCCGCCGGCCCTGGATTGAGCCGCCCCTGCCCGTCACGCAGTGCGCGGGCCGCGGCGTGGCGGCACGGGGCTTCACCGCTGCCTACAACGCCGACCGGAACCGTCGGGGCGTGCAGGCACGGGCAGCCTGCGACGGGGAGGCGGTCACCCATGACGCTGCACGATGTTGCGCAGGTCCGACGTGCCTTCCTCCGCGCCCTCGTCCAGGAGCTGGGCGTCCTCTGGCCGATCCTGTCCGCGCTCCTGGCGGTCATCGCGGGTCTGGGTGCGACCGTAGGCGCGATCGAGGGATGGGGCTTCGGCCAGGGGCTCTACTTCGCCGCGGTGACCAGCCTGACGATCGGCTACGGGGACCTCACCCCGAGCCTACCGCTGACGAAGCTCCTCGCCGCGGCGATCGGGTTGCTGGGCATCGCGGCGGCTGGGCTCGTCGCCGCCCTGGCCGTGAGAGCCTATGAGGCGACGGCGGGCGGCAAGCGCGTAACGCACGGGACGGAGGGTGACGGCGCCACGGCGCGCAGCCGAGCCGATGGAAGCGAGGCGTAGCCGCGCCACGCTTGGCGGAAAGCGCATGATTCGGGCGGAAAATCCCGATACGATTTCCAGCTCGGAGACTGCGGCCAAAGGGCAGATCCGCGGGTCCGAGGCGGCTCAGCGTCGAGCGGCGCCCGGAATGGCGGTTGGACGGAACAGCCCCTACCCGGATGCCTCCGGCGCGTCATGTGTGGACGAGGAGGCGATGTGACCGCGGAAGGCCGTTTGCGCCATACCGGCGCAGCTGCGACGAAGGAAGCCGTGGCGCCGCCCCCGAGGGCAAGCATCGCGCCAGTGGCCGCCATCGCACTCACCCTCCTCTCGGCTGCCTGCAGCTGGCCGGACTACACACCTGTCCGGGATTGGGCCGGGACCGCAAGCACGACCGTGGACTATCCGGTCGTCGCCGTCGTCTGCGCGCCGGCCGAGGTGAGCTGGGCGCCTGAGGATCCGCGGCGCCTCGGCCTTCGCGCCATGCAGGAGGCGCTCACGACCTACCTCCGGGCGCTCACCATCCTCGCGGATGACGGCGCCCTGCCCTATCGCGAGAACCCTTTCGCCTATCACCTGGTGCCGCGGGCGGCCACCGTGAGCGAAGCGGGGAGCCACGCCGTCGCGGCGCTCGGCGCCCTTCTGCGGGAAGCGACCATCAGGAACGCGCAGGCACCGCAGCTCGCTGACATGATCAAGGCGGCCGACAGCGATGTTCAAACCCTCGTTGCAGCGCTCGCCGCGGTGCTGCCGCCTGACGAGGCCGACGCTCCGCACCGGACCGCGACTGCCGAGGCCTATGCCGCGTTGGTGCGGGCGACGCACGATCCGGCGGCCCAGCAGGCGGTGCGCGACGTCGCCGCCCTGCGCGACCGCGAGTTCGCCGCACGGGAAGCCTCGCGCGCACTCTACGCCCGCGCGCTCCTCCAGGTCGGAGAGGGTCATGCGCTGCTGAACGAACGCGCCTCGCGCCTGCCGCAGGAGGAGACGGCGCGGCAGGTCCGGGCCACGCGAGATCAGCTCATGCGCCTCGCCGCCTTTCTGCCGAGAACTCCCGGCGGGCTGCCGGATGCTGCGCCCTGCCCGCCTCCGCCGCCCGCGCCGCCACCATCCACCGAGCCGGCATCGCGGCAGCGCCGCCCGCACGCGCGATGATGCCGCCATTGCCTCGTCGGTGGGCCATCGCGGGACCGGCCATGGTGCTGGCGTGGCTCGCCTGGGCTCCTCCCGCAGCGGGGCAGGCGGGCGACGGCACTGCCCGCGACCAGGTCCGCGAGGCCATCGCCAGCCTTCGGCCAAGGCCGGGCGGCGTGCTCGCGCTCATGGGCTACAACGTCACGCCCGACGGATCCTCCAATGCCATCACCGTGAACCGCGCCTCGTCCAACCCAGGCGGCCGGGAAGCCGCGCCAGCCCTGACCCTCGGCCAGTTCGGCTTCGGCTTCACGGTGAGCAACTCGTTCCCGCTCTTCCTCGAGAGCTATGTCGGCTATGCCCGCTACGACCCGCGCACGCTGCTCACCGGCGCGGGCGCGCGACAGCTTCCGCTGCGGTGGAACAACGCTGCCGCGACGCTCGGGGTGGGGTGGGACATTCGCCTGACCGATCACCTGGTCCTCCGGCCCATCCTGAACGGCTCGCTCGGCTACGCGGCCAGCGACTCCTCCCTGTTCGCAGCCTTCGTGGACAACCGCAGCGACGTCGAGTTCTCCCGGCTCCGCTCCGTGCACGCCAATGTCGGCGGCTATGGCGGGTCCCTGATGCTCGCCTACTACGATCACCGCCCGGCGCGGGACATCGACGTCGAGCTCCGCTACACGCAGATCAGGCTGGAGACCTTCGGCGACACGCTGGCGGCCGCGCGCGGCAACACCACTGCGAGGACGCTGGGCCTGTGGGCCCGGTACCGCTGGCCCACCGGGTGGGAGGCCTTCGGCCGGCCGGTGCGCTGGGTGCTGGACGGTTCGGCGACGACCTATCTGGGCGACCAGCGCCAAGCGCTCGGCTTTGGATGGGCGGTGAAGCTCGGCGGCGGCATCGAGTTCGATGTCGGCCGCCACGAGGTCGGTCTGGCGGGCATCAATCTGTCGCGCGTCCGCCTCGTCGCGCGGTACCTCTTCGCCGACAAGGGTGTGACTGGCGTGTCCTTCGGCCTGGGCATCAGTTTCTGAAGAATCGCGGCGCCGCGGTCAGCGCGCCTGTCCCGCCGCGTCTCCCATTGCGAAGCCTTCCAGCGTGTCGCCGCGGTCTCCGCCGCCAGCCAGGACCGCGATGCCGTCGCGCCTGAGCACCTCGCGCACGCGGCCATGCGCGCCGACCAGCCGCAGCGCGATGCCGCGTGCAGCGAGCGCCGCGTGCAGCCGCCGCAGCGCCTGCGCCCCCGAGAAATCCATGTTCGGCGTGGCGGAGAGGTCGCACACGACGGTGCGGAGCGCCCCCGCCGGCGCGGCATCGACCGCAGCCATGACGGCCTCCTCGACATGCTCCGCGCCGAGGTAGATGAGCGCCCCCTCCGGCCGGACGGCCAGCACACCGGGGATCGGCTCGTTCTCGGGGTGCAGTCCACGGTCGCCGAATTGCCTCGTGCCGGGGATGCGCCCGAGCACGGCGACGTGCGGCCGCGTCCCGCGGGCGAGGACCATGAGGACCGAGGCCAGCGCCGCCAGCAGCACACCCTGCAGGATGCCGAGCAGCAGCACGCCGGCCAGCGCGCAGGAAGCTGCGGCGAAGTCGAGGCGACTGACCCGCCACAGTCGCGCCATCGCGCCCACGTCGATGAGGCCCGCGACCGCGGTCAGCACGATGGCCGCGAGCACCGCCTTCGGCAGGTAGGCCAGCGGCCCCGTCAGGAAGATGAGGCAGAGGGCGAGGGTAGCCGAGGCGAAAACCAGCGAGAGGGGCGACCGCGCGCCCGCCTTCTCGTTCACCGCGGATTGCGACAGCCCGCCAGCCACCGGGTAGCTGTGCCCCAGCCCGGCGAGCAGGTTCGCCGCGCCGAGGCCGAGGAACTCGCGGCGCGCATTGATGGCGTAGCCATGCTTCTCGGCGAAGCTGCGCGCCGCCGAGACGCCCTCGATATAGGCCAGCAGCACGCAGCCGGCCGCGAGGGGGAAGAGGTCGGGCACGTCGCGCAGGCGGAGCTGGGGCAGGCCGATCTCGGGCAAACCCGGCGGGATGGCGCCGGTCACCGCGATGTGGCCGGCCAGGCCCAGCGCAGGCACCGCGGCGATCGCCAGCACGACCACGGCGAGCGCGACCGGCTTGCCGGGCAGCAGGTGCCCCCCCGCGACGAGCGCAATCAGCGCCGCCAGGCCGAGGGCGAGGGCGTAGGGATTCACCTCGCCGAGCTGGCCGAGCAGGAGCCACGCCCGCTCGATGAAGTCCCGCCCGCCGCCCGGGACGCCGAACAGGGCAGGGAGCTGCGTCATGGAGATCGTCAGCCCCGCGCCGAAGCGGAACCCGACCAGCACGCTGTTGCTGATCAGCTTGACCAGGGCGCTGAGCCGGGCGCCCCATGCGACGAGGCAGATCACCGCGACGGCGAAGGCCGTGAGCGTCGCCACGGCGGCGTGCATGGCGGGATCGCCGCCGGCGATCGCTGCGGCCCCTGCGCCCACCATCAGGGAGATCGCCGAGGTCGGCCCGATGGCCAGGTGGCGCGAGGAGCCGAACAGGGCATAGCCGAGGCCCCCGAGCAGGTAACCGTAGATGCCGAGCTGCGGCGGCAGGCCGGCGAGCGCGGCGTAGGCCAGTGCGACAGGGATCGCGTAGGCGGCCAGCGTGACTCCGGCGACGGCGTCCTGCGGCAGCCAGGCCGGCGCGTAGCCCGGCAGCCAGGAGAGAACCGGCAGACCGAGGCGCCGCGTGGCCCGTTCCGCGCGCCCCGCCGCCACCTCCGCCGGTGCGTCCGCGGGCATGGCCTCAGCTCTCGAAGGTTGCTGGCAGCTGGCCCCGCCAGGCCTGCAGCAAGGTGAACGCGACCGCGAGGAGCGCCGGCCCGACGAAGAGTCCGAGGAAGCCGAGGGAGACGAACCCGCCGAACACGCCAAGGATGACCAGCGTCATCGGCATCGTCAGGCCGCGGCTGATCAGCCAGGGCCGCAGCACGTTGTCGCTCATCGTGACAAGGAGGAATCCCCAAACGAGCATGAACACGCCCCAGCCCGATTCGTCGCGCTGGAAGAGCCACCACCCGGCGCCGCCCCACACCAGGGGAAGCAGGATCGCGCCGACCTGGCTGATCGCCAGAAGCAGCACGAGGAAGCCGAGGAGGACGGCGCCCGGCACGCCGGCGATCCACGCACCTGTCGCCATCAGCAGCCCCTGGATCAGCGCGGTGCCGACGACGCCATAGGCGACGCCGCGCAGCGCGCCGCTGGCGGTTTCCAGCGCCCCGACCGCTGCATCGCCGCCGAGGCGGAGCGCGACGTCCCGGAGGGCCTCCTGCACGGCGTCGCCCCTCGCCCACAGCATGCCGGCGACGATGATGCTGAGCAGGAACTCCAGCGCGCTTTCCGCGAGGGCGGATGCGGCCGCCACCACGCCGCGCCGCAGCGTCTCCGCGTAGGGGGCGAGCAGCGTGTACAGGTCGCCCTCGGCCGCCGCCACGGCCGCCCAGACTCCGGTCGCCCTGGCCCCGACGACCGGAAGACCGGATAGCCACCCGGGCGGCGAGTCGGGCAGGGCGTTGAACGCTGCCGCGACATTCGCATTCAGCCCTGACACCTGCGCGGTCAGGCGCGGTGCGGCGACGAGGGCGGGAAGGCCGACGACCAGCAGGGCCGCGAGGCACATCAACGTGGCGGCGAGCCCGCGCGACACGCCGCGCCGCACCATGGCCGTCCGCAGTGGCCACGTGGCGATCGCCAGGACCGTCGCGAAGAGGATGGCTGTGCCGAAGGGCCACAGGACTGCCAGGACGCCGAGCAGCAGGCCGCCGATGAGGAGCAGGACGAAGGCGCGCTCGATGAGCGTCACCGTTCCGTTCGCGCCGGCAACGGCCACGCGGTCCGGACCTGCCGCTTCGCGCCGGGCCTCGTTCACCGGCGGGGCGCTCACCCCGGCGCTCCCTCGGGAGCCGGCGCGATCGGCATCTCGGGCACCGTGCCCCGAATCAGCATCTGCGCGCCCGTCGCCGCGACAATCTGGTCCACGGTCACGCCTGGCGCGCGCTCGCGCAGCAGCAGCCCCTCGTCCGTCGGCTCGATCACCGCCAGATCGGTGACCACCAGCGTGATGCGCCGTGCAGCGGTCGGCGGCAGGGTCAGCTCCGGGACGATCTTCGGCTCGCCCTTCGCGGCGTGCTGCATGGCGACCACCACCCGGCGCGCACCGACGACGAGGTCCATCGCCCCGCCCATGCCGGCCACCATCCTTCCCGGCACCATCCAGTTCGCCAGTCGTCCCGCTGCATCTACCTGAAGGCCGCCGAGCACCGTCATGTCCAGGTGGCCGCCACGGATCAGCGCGAAGGAGGTCGCGCTGTCGAAGCTCCACGCGCCCGGCAGGGCGGAGATGGGACTGCCGCCGGCATCGGTCAGGTCTGGGTTCTCCATCCCCTCCGGCGGCCGGGTGTCGAAGCCCAGTATGCCGTTCTCGCTCTGGAAGGCCACGCGGATGCCCGGCGGCACGTACCGCGCAACCAGGGTCGGCAGGCCGATGCCGAGATTGACCAGGGTGCGGTTGTGCAGCTCAAGGGCGACGCGCCGTGCGATCAATTCCTTCGCGTCCATGCTCATCGCCCCCGTGCCACGAGGTAATCCACGAGAATGCCGGAGGTGCGGACCGCGTCGGGCGGAATCACGCCGATCGGCACGACCTCGTCGGCCTCGGCGATCACGCAGTCGGCGGCGAGCGCCATGACCGGATTGAAGTTCGTCGCCGTCAGCCGGTAGGCGAGGTTGAAGAAGTGGTCCGCCTCGTGCGCGTGCAGCAGCGCCACGTCGGCGCGCAGCGGCGGCTCCAGCAGAAACTCGCGTCCGTCGAGTTCGATCACGCGCTTGCCGTCCGCTGCGGCGGTGCCGACACCGGTCGGCGTCAGCACGCCGCCCAGCCCGGCGCCGCCCGCCCGGATGCGCTCTGCCAGCGTGCCCTGAGGCACCAGGTCCACCTGAATCTCGCCAGCCAGCATCTTCCGCTGGGTCACCGGGTTCGTGCCGATGTGCGAGGCGACGACGCGCGCGACACATCCGGCGTCGATCAGCTTGCCTATCCCGAGCCCGGGCCGCGCCGTGTCGTTTCCGATGACCGTGAGGCCGCGCGCGCCGCGGGCGACGAGCGCCTCGACCAGCCTCTCCGGCGTGCCCACGCCCAGAAAGCCGGCGACCATCACGCTGGCGCCGTCGGGCACCAGCTTGGCTGCTTCCTCGGCGTTGATGGCGATCCGCATCGCAGTCTCCTGCGCGTGCCTGCGCCGACGGTGCAGCCACCGGCGCCGCGCGGGCCGCGTGCGGCTCACGCTAGTCATCATCGCACCTGCCGTCGCCGCCGAACGCTATCGGAATTCCTGGCCACCTCGTCGCGGGTGCGACCCGGTCAAACGGGACGTTTTTTGACAGCCTCGCCACTTGCTGCGCCGCGGCAGGGGAACCGATCCTGCGGCCGCTGCCGCAGGCGACGGCTCTGCGCGGTTCGCGGCTGCGACGGCCGGCGCGCCACGACGCAGCCTTGATCGTGCACGGCTGACAGAAAGGCGGAGAGGCGACGGTCGTGAGCATCGGCACCCACCATCTTCAGCTGCACACCGGACCGTCCCGGGACGACGTGCGCATCGGGCTCACGGCCACCGCCGAGCGGGCGCTGCAGGACCGGGCATTCGACGTCGCCGCGGCGATGCTCGGCGTGCCGGGGCGCGACCACGCCGGTGCGCCTGACGCCGCCGAGGCGCTGATGCTGCAGGGCATCGTGCTGGATTTCGTCACGCGGCACCTGCCGGGCCCGGGCTGCCGGCTCCTCTCCGAGGATCTGCGCCTTTCGATGGTCCCCGCACCGGGCGACACGGTCCGGGTGACGGGGACGGTGACATCCCGTCCAGCGGAAGACAGCGCGGTGATCGCCCTGGTCGTCGAGGCGCCGCGCGGCCGCGTGGCCGAAGGCGCCGTGACGGTGCGCCTCCCGGCCGAGCCCGTGACGCTGCCACCGGCCGACCGCCCGGACATCATCCTGCACCATCACCGGCACCTCGAGGCGCTCATGGAACGCGCCGCTGCCGCGCCATCGCTGAGCGTGGCCGTCGCATGGCCCTGCGACCGGGACAGCCTTCTGGGTCCGCTCCAGGCGCTCCGCGGCGGGGCGATCCTGCCGATCCTCGTCGGCCCGCGCGCTGCGATGGAGCACGCCGCTGCCGAGGCCGGCGCCTCGCTGGACGGGTGCGAGGTGGTCGAGGCGGGGACGCCGCACGAGGCCGCCATGGCAGCCGTGCGCCTCTGCCGCGACGGGCGTGCCGCCGCGCTGATGAAGGGCAGCCTGCACACGGATGAGCTGATGGCCGCCGTCGTCTCGCGCGAGGGCGGGCTGAGGGGCACGCGGCGGCTCAGCCACGTGTTCGCCATGGACGTCGCGTCCTACCACAAGCCGCTCTTCATCACCGACGCAGCGATCAACATCGCGCCGGACCTCGCCACGAAGGTGGACATCGTCCAGAACGCGGTGGACACGGTGCGGGCGCTCGGCGAGAAGGCGCCAAAGGTCGCGATCTTGTCCGCGGTCGAGACGGTGAACCCGAAGATCCCCGGCACGCTGGAGGCCGCGGCGCTCTGCAAGATGGCGGACCGTGGGCAGATCACCGGGGCGATCCTCGACGGCCCGCTCGCCTTCGACAACGCCATCAGCCGCGCGGCGGCGGCGGTGAAGAAGATCACCTCGCCCGTCGCGGGCGACGCCGACATCCTGGTCGCGCCGGACCTCGAGGCCGGCAACATGATCGCCAAGCAGCTCAGCTACCTCGCGGGCGCGGACAGCGCGGGCCTCGTGCTGGGCGCGCGCGTGCCGGTCATCCTGACCAGCCGCGCCGACAGCGTCACCTCGCGCCTCGCCTCGATCGCCCTCGCGCGCATGCTGGCGGCCGCAGCGGAGAGGGGCGGAGGCCACGCATGAGCGACCCCGGCACTGTCGTCGGCGTGGTCAATGCCGGCTCCTCCTCGCTGAAATTCTCGGTCTTCGAGGATGGGCGGAGCCTGCTCGACGGGCAGGTGGACGGCATCGGCGCGCGACCCGGCTTCCGGGCGAAGGACTCCTCCGGTGCCGCGCTGACGGGGCCGCCGCTGGAAGGTGCCGGGCCAGCGAACCCCGCCGATGCCCTGACCTGGATCTTGCCATGGCTGCGCAGCCAGCTCGGTAGGCGACGGCTCGCCGCGCTCGGTCACCGCGTCGTCCATGGCGGGGCCGCGCATGACCGCCCGGCGCGCGTGACGCTTGCGCTGCTGGACGAGTTGGAATGCCTCTGCCCGCTCGCACCGCTGCACCAGCCCTTCAACCTCGCGCCGATCCGCGCCGCCCTGGAGGTGGTTCCGGACCTGCCGCAGGTGGCCTGCTTCGACACCGCCTTCCACCGCACCATGCCGGAGGTGTCGCAGGCCTTCGCCATCCCCTTCGCCTATGCCGAGAAGGGCGTGCGCCGCTACGGCTTCCACGGCCTGTCCTACGAGCACATCGCCTCCGTCCTCCCGAAAGTGGCGCCGGCCCTCGCCGATGGGCGTGTCGTCGTCGCGCATCTCGGCAACGGCGCCTCGCTCTGCGCCATGCAAGCGGGACGCAGCGTGGCGACCACGATGGGCTTCTCCGCGCTCGACGGGCTGCCGATGGGCACACGGTGCGGCGAGCTGGATCCCGCCGTCGTCCTGCACTTCCTGCGCGAGGAGGGCATGAGCGTCGAGGAGGTCGAAGCTCTCCTCTACCGCCGCTCCGGCATGCTCGGCCTTTCCGGCGTGTCTTCCGACTTCCGCGACCTGCTGGCGAGCCAGGAGCCGCG
Organism: Sabulicella rubraurantiaca; assembly: GCF_017355885.1. Classification (GTDB taxonomy): domain Bacteria; phylum Pseudomonadota; class Alphaproteobacteria; order Acetobacterales; family Acetobacteraceae; genus Roseococcus; species Roseococcus rubraurantiacus. The sequence continues at coordinate 303,141 of NZ_JAFEUU010000003.1, read as the reverse complement.
CGCGCGCTTCGCGCTGGAAGTGTTCGTCCATCGCGTCGCGCGCAGCGTCGGCTCGCTTGCGGCAGCGCTTGGCGGACTGGACGGGATCGTCTTCACCGCCGGCGTCGGCGAGAACGCGGCGCCCATCCGGGCCTCGATCTGCGAGGCCTGCGCTTGGCTCGGCGTCGAGCTCGACCCCGCGGCCAATGCGGCGCGCGCCCCGCGCATCACCACGACGTCCAGCCGCGTCGCGGCGCATGTCATCCCAACCAACGAGAACCTGATGATCGCGCGGCACACAATCGCCGCGCTTGCGACCGAGGGAGCGCTGCCGTGACCCATCACGCCCATGACACCACGCGCATGCCGCCCGTGCTGACCGGGAAGAAGGCGCTGGTGGTAGGCGTCGCCAATGACCGTTCCATCGCCTGGGGCTGCGCGCAGGCGATGCGCCGCGCTGGCGCCGACATCGCCATGACCTATCTGAACGAGCGGGCAAAGCCACATGTCGAGCCGCTGGCGCATGCCTTGGAGGCGCCCCTCTTCCTTCCGCTGGAGGTGCGCGACGAGGCACAGGTGGATGCTCTGTTCGAAGCCCTCGCGAAGAGCTGGGGGCAACTCGACGTGCTGGTCCACTCCATCGCCTTCGCGCCCAAGGAGGCGTTGCAGGGCCGCGTCGTGGACTGCCCGCGTGATGGCTTCCTCACGGCCATGGATGTCTCCTGCTGGTCCTTCCTCGACCTCGCCCGCCGGGCAGAGCCGCTCATGAAGGAGGGTGGGACCATGATGACCATGTCCTACCTCGGAGCGTCCGAAGTGGTGGACAATTACGGGATCATGGGCCCGGTGAAGGCGGCGCTCGAATCCTGCGTGCGCTACGTGGCGACTGAGCTGGGGCCGAAGCGCATCCGCGTGCACGCGGTCAGCCCCGGCCCGCTGGCCACGCGGGCGGCTTCCGGCATCCGCGACTTCGACGAGCTGATGGAAAAGGTCTTGAGCCGCGCGCCGGCGCGGCGGCTGGTGACGGTCGAGGAGGTCGGCGCGGCCTGCGTCTTCCTCGCCAGCGACTACGGCGCGGCGATGACAGGCGAGACGCTCTTCATAGACGGCGGCTACCACATCCTCGGTTAGCCGGCGTCGGGTGGGATGGGAGGACTGAGCATGAGCTTCACCGGCAGCACGCTGAGCGCCGACGCGGTGCGCGGCTACCTCCGGTCCAAGAAGGACGCGGATGCGGCCAAGCAGCGCAGCTTCGAGACGCAGCAGAAGGAGGAACTCGACAAGCTTCACCAGGCCTTCCTGGAGCGTGAGGTGCAGCCGGACGCGCTGGACCGGGTCGCCGCGCTGGTGCGCAAGACCGTGGACATGGGGGAGAAGCAGGCCCTGGTGCTGCGCTTCCCGTCCTCCTGGTTGCCGGACCAGGGACGCGCCATCACCAACCGCGACAGGAACTGGTCGGCGTCGCTCGATGGCTTCGCCAAGCGCGCTCACGACTTTTTCAAGCGCGAGCTGGAGCCACGCGGCTTCCAGATCCGTGCCGAAATCGTGGACTGGCCAGGCGGCATGCCAGGCGATGTCGGCTTCTTCCTGACCTGGAAGAGCCCCGAGGAGATCTGACCCATGGCAGGCGTGCCGGTGTTTGCCGAACTGTTCGACTACGCGGTGGATGCCGCGCAGCGCAGTGTGCTCTTCTGGGACACGCTGAGGCAGCGCGGAAACGATTACCTGGGCCACGTGGCCGCGGGCCAGCCGCCGCTGCTGACTTTCGCGCATGAGCTGCTGCTGGACGGGCGGTCGCTGGAGCGCCCCTGCAATTACGCCTTGCTGCGCATCCTTCCAGGCCAGAACGACCTGCCCACCGATCCTGCGCTGCGCCCCTTCGTGGTGGTGGACCCGCGCGCGGGGCACGGACCCGGGATCGGTGGCTTCAAGGAGGATAGCGAGATCGGGAATGCCCTGAAGCTGGGCCACCCGGTCTATTTCGTGACCTTCTTTCCCGATCCGGTCCCCGGCCAGCGTCTCGTGGATGTCATGCTTGCGGAGGCACGCTTCCTGGAGCTGGTCCGCGAACGTCATCCCGAAGCGCCTGGCGGCCCCTGCGTGATCGGCAACTGCCAGGCCGGCTGGGCCATCATGGGCCTCGCCGCCGTGCGGCCGGACCTGCCAGGGCCGATCCTCGTTGCCGGCTCGCCGCTCTCCTACTGGGCGGGCGCGCCGGGGCTGAACCCGATGCGCTACGCCGGCGGCCTGATGGGCGGGAGCTGGCTCGCCCACCTTTCGAGCGATCTCGGCAATGGGCGTTTCGACGGCGCGAACTTGGTGCTGAACTTCGAGTCGCTGAACCCGGCCAATGTCTGGTGGCAGAAATACTACAACCTGCTGGACAAGGCGGACACCGAGCCGCCGCGCTTCCTGGAGTTCGAGCGCTGGTGGGGCGGATTCTTCCTGATGAACCGGGAGGAGATCACCGCGATCGTGGACCAGCTCTTCGTCGGCAACAAGCTCGCGCGCGGCGAGGTGGTGTCGCACGATGGGGCACTCCGGGTGGACCTCCGCAACATCCGTTCGCCAATTTGCGTCCTCTGCTCATGGGGCGACGACATCACCCCGCCGCAGCAGGCGCTGAACTGGATCCTTGACCTCTACGCCTCCGATGACGACCTGCTCGCGCAGGGGCAAACCATCGTCTACTGCGTCCACCCGAAGGTCGGACACCTGGGCATCTTCGTCTCCGGTGCCGTGGCGCGGAAGGAGCATGCCGGCTTCGTCGAACTGCTCGACCTGATCGAGGCGCTGCCGCCTGGCCTGTTCGAGATGCTGATCGAGGACAAGCGGCCAGAGATGCGCGCGGCGGAGCTGGTGCCCGACCGCTACGTCACCCGCTTCGAACGGCGAGGCCTCGCCGATATCGCGGCGCTCTGCGGCGACCGTGCCGGCGAGCGTCCCTTCGAGGTCGTGAACCGCGTCTCCGACGTGAATACCGGACTGTACCAACAGCTCCTCGCGCCAGCCGTGCGGGCGATGGCGAGCGAGCCGGTGGCGGAGGCGATGCGGCGGTTCCACCCGCTGCGGCTGCAGCGCTGGGCGATTTCCGACATGAACCCGCTGATGTGGCCCCTGGCCGCGGCGGCCGACGCCGTCCGGGCCGCGCGCAGGCCCTGCGCGCCGGGCAACACCTTCCGCGAGATGGAACGCGACGCCGCCAAGGCGGTCGAGCGCGGGATCGAGGCCGCGTCGGAGGCGCGGCACAAGGCGAGCGAGCAGATCTTCAAGGCGATCTACGACACGCCGGTGGCACGGGCCGCCGCCGGGCTTGCCGACGCGGCACCGTCGGCACCGCTCGGCGCCGACCCGGTGCGGCGTGCTTTGGCGCGGCGTGAGGCCGAGGATTTGCGGGTACAGGCGGGCGCCGGGACGCTGCGTGACGGGGTGGTGCGCATCCTGCTGCTGCTGATGAACGAGCAGGGCGCCGTGGACGAGCGAACCTACCGGGCGCTGCGCGCCGTGCGCGATGAGCTGCCGGCGCGGCACCGCCCGACACCGCCGGAGCTGCGCGAGATCGCCCGCCGCCAGGCGCTGCTGCTGCGGGTGGACCGGGAGGCCGCGATACACGGCCTCGCGACGATCTTCGCCGACCCGAAGGATCGGGACATGGCGGTCGCCGCGCTGCGGAAGGCAGCCGGGGTGGCGGGTTTCAGTGTCGAAGAGGTGCGCGAAGGGCCTGTCGCGGCCCTGCTGCGCCAGGGCAAGCAGCCCGAGGCCATCGCCTGACCATGCGGAAGCCTCATGCTCGCCGCGGGGTTGGTTCAAAGGAGATCGGGGTCGTGATGAGCATATCCACGCCGGATCACGCCTCATACACGCCGCGCCGCCGTGCCCTCCACTTGACAGCCCTGGTCTCTCTCGCGCTCGGCATCCTGGCAGGATGCTCCGGCCTCACCTTCGTGCGTGGCGGGACGAGCCGGGGAACCGACCGGGTAGAGGGCTCGATGCGGGACGGACGCTCCTCATCGGACCAACTCTACGACAGCTATGGGCGTCTGACGCGGGAGCGTTCCGGCAACTGACCGTGCAAAGGCATTAGCGCTGGGCAGGTGGCCTGAAGCTCTCCAGCGTCCAGAGCAGCGGGCCGGGTCGGTGCGGATCTGCCCCAGCCGCGGCGCGCCGAGGTCGATGATGATGACCAGGACCGCAGTCCACATTCCCAGCATGACGAGGGAGATGATCCTGAGCGGCCTGCCCCGCAGTCCGAACTGGTAGCCGAGGCCGCCCATGCTCGCCATGGCCATGGCGAGGAGGAGGAAGACGAGCTGTGCAGCGGGACCGGAGGCGAAGGCGTGCCGCTGTGCGGTGGCCAAATCAAAGGTCTCGTTGAGGGAGACCAACAGTGACGTGACGACCGGATCGGCCCGCGTGCTCGTGAGCTCCGTCACCTGCCGCCAGATCTGGGCCTGAAGCTCGTCGGTGCGTGCGTTCAGCTGGGCCACTGCGCCCTCGTCGCGCGGCGCCTCGACGAACTCCAAGCGCAGCTGGATGTATGTCTCGAGCAGGCGCGCGATCTCCGCCCCCTGCGTGCCGCCCACGGCCCCTGCGCGCAGCCAGGAAGTGCCGATGGACTGCGCCTCCTGCAGCGTAACGTCACGGCGCTCCTGGAACCGCGTGTTCGAGTACGCCAAGGTCAGGCCAAGCACGAAGGCGAGCAGCCCGAGCATGCTGGTCACCACGACGCCTACGCCCTCGACTGGCGCATCTGCCTTCGCGCTTCGCCGCCCCAGCGCGTAGCCGAGCTCCCGCGCCCCGATCTGAAGCAGGAACAGGACGGCGGCGAAGGCGAGGAGGCTATGCCGGGCAAGTTCAGCGAGCAGCGACACGAGCCATACTCCGTCCGGAGATTGTGTGGCGGCGTGCCGTTCGCCGCGATCCAGAGTGCGCACGGTAGCGATTTGGATCGTACCCGTTGCGGCCGGATCGCTATCAGTTTCCCTGCTCTTGCAAAGCAGGCTCCGTTCGGGGGGGGCCGTTCGGATACAGCGAGGAATTCGATAGCGCGAGCGGCTGCCTGGCTCGCACAGGCAGCATACCGTCGGGGCGTCGGTAACGCGGCGTGGTGACCCTTGGTGCCGCAGGCACTGTGTGGTCGCCCGTGGCGCAGGTTGCGCGCAGTTCCGCCCAAGGCGCCGAGCCGCGCGGCCGAACATACGCAGGAGGATGGACGCATGACCATGATGAAGTCTGCCGGCTACGCTTTCCTTGTGGCTGGCTGCACCTTGCTCGCCACGCCCAGCGCGCAGGCACAGGCGCAGCAGCGCCCCGGCGCGACCGTCGCCTACACGACCGAGGTGGCCGCGACGGTCGAGTCGGTGGACCCTCAGAAGCGCGAGATCGTTCTGCGCGGACCGGGCGGCAATTTATTCGCGGTGATGGCCGGCCCCGCCGTAGAGAATTTTGACCGCATCAGGCCCGGCGAGCGCGTGGTCGTCCGATATGTCGAGGCCCTTGCCGCGACGCTTGCCAGTCCGGGCCAGGGCGGCGGCGGCAGCGCGACGGAACAGCTCGGCGTCGCCCGCCACGCACCTCCGGGCTCCAGCCCCACCGGCACCGTCGGCAGCCAGGTGCGGGCGACGGTGCGCGTAGACGCGGTGGACCGTGCCGCGCACACGATCACCTTCTCCGGGCCCGCCAACGTGGCGCGCACCGTGGCCGTGCGCGATCCCGAGGCGCGGCGCTTCCTGGAGACACTGAAGCCGGGCGACAACGTGAACCTCGTTTACACGGAGTCCATGGCAGTCGCCGTCGAGCCGATGGGCCGCTGAACAGGGGCGATAAGGCGCTGGTTCCGAAGCAACGCGAGGCCGGTGCCGGCCTCGCCGATGGTGTGGCGGATCGCGCGTGATCGCCCGCCGCGAGATTGGCGCAACAGTCCGCGGTGGTATGCGCGCTTCCCCTCAAAGGCAGGTGCTGTGCGCGTCCCAAGCGCCTTCCAGCTTCCCATCCCAGCCGAAGAGAAACCGTTCGAATGGATGCCCGAAGCTTCCCTCAGAAGGCACCATGGGACAGCGCCCCGAGCTGACGGCGCCGCAGCCATAACAGCCGCCATGGGCCCTTCATCTTTAGGTTGGCCAGCGAACCAGATCGACATGGCGGCCATGCCACGCCATCTGCTCCGCGGGAACAGTCCTGAGCAGGATATCGGAAGTCTGCAGATCGACCTGCGATCCTGTCCTGTCCTGAGCAGGCGAACATTGACTGGAATCAATGCCCCGCCCCCGAGCGGGCTTGATAATCTCGGACTGCCATGAATTTGGCTCGTGATGCGTGGTGTGGCGAAGCATGGCCCGCATCGAACGGCTTGTTCCATCCATGCGGGAGATCGACCGCCACAGGGGAGTGCGACCATGCGCATCCTGGAGAGCCCCACCTCCGCCCAGTCTCGTCGGAGAGCGCGCCGCCATCCCGAAGCGGCCACCATATTCGTCGAAGGCGACGGCAATGCTGAATCGCTGCGCGTGCTTGCCGGCATCGTGCGCCTTGTCCGCCACACGGAAGATGGCCGACGCTGCGTTCTCGATTTCCGCTTTCCGGGGCAGGTCTTCGGCCGCTCCGCCGACGACCACCTCCTCACGGCCGAGGCGGCCACGGATTGCCTGATCGAAAGCGTCGAGGACGCGGAGGAAAGAGGGGAGTTGGAAGCGGATACGTCGCTGCTCGACCGCGTGACCTGCCTCGCCGTGCGACTCGCCTGCTGCTCCGCCACTGAGCGGGTCGCGCAGTTCCTGCTCGAGGTGCATGAGCGGCTTGCAGCCGATAGCGTCTTCACCCTTCCGCTTTCGCGCCAGGACGTGGCGGACCACCTCGGCATCCGCTCGGAAACGCTGTGCCGTTGCCTCGCCCATCTGGCCAGGGAAGGCATGATCGCCACGCGTTCAGGGCAGGTGGTTGAAATCCATGATCCTGCCGCACTGCATGCCGCCGCGCATGAAGGGCGCCGGCGGGCATGCCGATCGGGAGGGGCTGGCGCTGACATCGGTCAATAGTCGGCTCGGCCATGTGGTGGACCATGCGCGCTCCCCGCCACGGCAACATGACACAGTTGCAGGAGCCACTCATGACCACGGATACCATTCAGGAGCGGGCCGCACGCGACCGCGCGACATTGCCTCCTCAAAACCCAGAGCCTCGCCCAGCCGCGGCGCCGCCTTCCCCGGCCGCGGCCCTCGCCTGGCTTTCCTCACCCTTCCCTATCCCGCTGCCAGGTGACGGCCAGGATACCTGGATCAGTTCCTGGGCGGATTTCACGCATGCGCATTGGGCGACGGTGCAGGCTGGCCTTGCATTGCTCCAGCAGCAGCAGCGACTGCTTGGTGCGGCGGGCGAAGCGATGACTGCCTCGCTGCGCGGCGCTGGCAACGACCACGATCACCGCTGCCGCGTCGAAGCGGAAGCACTTGAGCAGGCCATCAGGGAGTTTGGCGAAGCCTTCCGCCGTCAGAACGAACGTCTTGCCAACTCGCTGCAGGCAACCCTTGCCGCACCAGCGGGGGAAGCCACGAAGACGCCATCGCGTGGTTGAGGCGCCCGGTCCCAACCGGCCTGTATTCCTTCCGCGACACGTTCAGGGAGAAGGGCATGCTCGCTGTGCGCAGCCTTGCGGCTGCGCACACGGGTTTAGCCTCGTCGCTTGTCCATTCGCGTAACGGGCGGGCCAGCATCTTCGCGAACGCTGACTTCCAGTCCCGCCTTCACTCGGCCCTTGATATGACGCTGGCCAATCAGCGGGCTCGACGTGCGGCCCGGACGAGTGACGCAGTCGATAGTAGGATCGCCGCGCTTCCGAAGCGGAGATCGACCTCAGCCCGCATTTCCTCCGGGTGAGGAGCCGCTGTCGCCAAGTTCCTGTCACTCATTCCCTGGGCTCCGTGTGCCTCATTCCCGCACCACCATTCTCCGAGACAAGCTCGACGTCCGCGGCTTGGGAATTCGTCTTGTCAGGCCAGTGCCGCCCGGACTCTGCGGTCATAGTCGTCGCCCAAGGCTCGCAGGGCTGCTGTCCCGTCTCCGGCGAAGGAGGATCCGTGCATCAACGCCAGCGTGCGCGGCTGAAGTTCCGCGAGCCGCCGGATCGTGGCGCCCATGCCAGGGTGCAGGCTGGAGGAGCGGAAGAAATCCTCCGTGGCGATAGCCGGCCCGACCACGTCCATGTCCGTCAGTGCCGGCCCATTGCCGGTGTGAGAGAAAAGATCTCCGCAAAGCAGGGTGCTGCTCGCCTCCTCATAGAGAACGCCGGCGTCCCAACCATGCGGGATATGCGGGGTGTCGAGGTATCGCACGCGCCGTCCACGGCCGAGGTCAATCACCTCACCGTCGCCCAGGATGCGCGGCGGACGGTCCGCCATATCGTTGAGCGACACCATGCATCCGGTTTGGCCGTGTGCGACTTCCGCTCGCGGTGCCACCGCGAGCCACTCGTTCATCGCGCCGCACTCGTCTGCTTCATAATGGCCGAAGGCGATCCAGCGCAGCCGCTCTGGTGCGATGATTCGGGCAAGCCCCTCGCGTATCAGAGGGAACATGCGCCGCAATCCCGTGTGGAAGAGCAGCGGCTCGTCGCCGAGCACGAGGAAGTGGTTGAAGGTGAAGCCCGCTGGTGGGGCGACCTCTGGCACGAAGACCGACAGCCGGTAGATGCCGTCAGCGATCTCGTCGATGCGGGCTTCCATTGCGGTGTGCTCCTGCTGAGGCGGCGCGGGGCAAGCGGCCGGCGTCTTGGTCAGGCTAGCGCATCGTTCTGCTTGCTGGCGATGCAAACCCGGCAAGCCTTGGCAGCCAGCGGAGCGCCGTGCTGCGAGACCTCCGTGGGTCATTGGCCTCCGGAAAGGCCAGAACCGAAGGGAAAGAGAGTGGGCGGATGCGCCGCGCGCCGAGCCAGGGACCGTGCGGGGGGCTGTGATGGGCCTTGAGGTCGCGGGCCGGGATGAAGCGCACAGGGGCTTTAGCTCGGCATTCGTCAGGCGCCTGCTCATTGCAGCGCTATGTGGCAGCCCATAAGGCCACTTCGCGGTCTCCCATCGATGTCTTCGAGTTCTCAAAAACATCGCGAGCGGCCACAAGAGGTGACTGCACGCAAAACGGGTAGCGCAACCATCAGACCATAATGCGGTTGTGGCTCACAGACGGCATGCATCTCCCGGCATGCATTTCCGCTCCCATCTGGAGCAGAGCGTCTCTCACTGGGCCCCCGCCTTCGGTTTGACAAACTGGCGGGGGCCTCTTTTTTATAGAGTGTCGCGCGATGAGCGGTGCGTTTTTAGCAGGTAATTTTGGCCAGGAAGCACTCCGGCTGCAAAAATTCCGTCCTGTGCAGGAAATCCACAATCAACCGAAACGCTCCTTCTTTTCTGCATGATACTCCCGAACATGCGGAATAAACCTTTCCACCCAGAAGGGGGCATTTGTCTTTTATTGCGGCTCCGATAGGGGCATTGGCTGGTCCACAACGACGGCGCTTCGGCTCGAAGCACGGCGGCGTACCACGCGTGGTCGGCAGGCACGGCCCGATCTGCATCCCTCTAACCTGCCCCGCGCCATGCCGCGTCTCCGGCCGCATCCTGCATGCAAGCTTCGACCGCAATGCGGCCTCCTTGCCGCAAGGCGCAGATCCCTACACCCTTGTCGACTGGTTCTTCCCCGATATGGCAGCAGGCCCTCAGGCGCCTCGTCGGGACAGGCTTCCCGGGCCACACGGCGCAGCCACGCGACGAAGGCGCTGAACCTCGCCAGCGCCGAAGATGAGGGCTGAAAACTTGCCCCACACCCTGCTGCCGCACGACGGGGACTCGGCGGAGAGGACTTCCGGCAGGCACCGGGATTCTCGCCGGCCTGACGCCGATGGAGCGCTTCGCAGCGCTTGCATGGGATGGGCGCGGACCCGCGCGCCGGGACTTCTGTCGAGGCCACGGCTTAATGGTTGCGGCGCGAGGCGGGGAAGTGGGAACAGATGAAGCGCGACGCCGGCACCACTGCGGGCTCACGATCAAGGAGGCTGAGCACATGATGATTCGAAGCGCGATTGCCGCGACCCTGGCGGCATGCTTGGCCTGGGCCAGCCCCGCCGCGGCAGGGCCGACGCTGGATGGTGTGCGGCAACGCGGCATCCTCGCGTGCGGCGTCAATGTCGGCGTGGCTGGGTTTTCCCTGCCCGACAGTCAAGGCGTCTGGCGCGGCATGGATGCCGATCTCTGCCGCGCTGTGGCGGCTGCGGTGCTCGGCGACCCGAGCAAGGTTCGCTTCGTGCCCCTGACGGCCGTGCAGCGCTTCACCGCCCTGCAGGCGGGCGAGATCGATGTGCTCATCCGTCAGACCACGCTGACCATGGTCCGGGACACCAATCTGGGCATGCGCATGGTGGGGGTGAACCTCTATGACGGGCATGGCTTCATGGTCCGTCGTGATGCGAATATCCGCTCGCTGCGCGACATGGATGGCATGACCATCTGCCTCTCGCCAGGTACGACCAACGAGCTCGTGACCGCCGACGCCTTCCGCGCGGAGCGCATCACCTTCCGCCCCGTGCTGCAGGAGCGCATGCAGGACAATGCCGCTGCGCTCCAGGCCGGACGGTGCGACGCCATCGGCACGGATGCGACCCAGCTTGCCGCACTGCGGTCCCAGTTCACGCGGCCACAGGACTTTGTGATCCTCGATCAGCGCTTCTCGAAGGAGCCTTACGGTCCTGTGGTGCGTCGCGACGATCAGGAATGGTTCGACGTGATCCGTTGGGTGCTGTTCGGGCTCATTGAGGCAGAGGAGCTGGGAGTCACCAGCCAGAACGCCGAGCAGCAACGCGCCTCCAGCTCCGATCCCGCCATCCGCCGCCTGCTGGGCGCGGTGCCCGATCTCAGCCAGGCCGTGAAGCTGCAGCCGAGCTGGCTCTACGACGCGATCCGGGCGGTCGGGAATTACGGCGAACTCTATGAGCGGAACATCGGCCCGAACACGCCCATCGGCCTTCCGCGCGGCGTCAACGACCTCTGGACCCGGGGTGGGCTGATGTACGCTTGGCCGCTGCGCTGAACAGTGCTGAAGGGAGCGTGCTGGGCACCACGTTGAGTGGACCCGGCGCGGCTCCGTGGGCGCAACGCGGCTCTGGGACTAGGCAGCCTGCCCGGGCGGTCCGGCCAGGACGTGCCGCTAGGACAGGCGCGCGCCGCTTGTCTAAGGTGAAGCATGGACGTTCGACTTCCCGGCACCGGCGTTGCTGCGTTGAGGGAACACAACCAATCGCTGGTGATGCGCCAGATCCTCTCGTACAGAGGCGTATCCCGCACCGATGTCGCGGCACGCATCGGACTCACCGATGCTGCGGTTTCCCGCATCACGCGCGACCTCATTGCGAGTGGCTTCGTGCGCGAAGGCCGCGAGGCACCCGCGGAACCAGGCCAGCGTGGCAGGCGGCATGTTCAGCTTGAGGCGGACCCGAATGGCGCAGCCTTTCTGGCCATCAGCCTGACGATCGCTGACCGCCGGGTTTCGCTGGTAGATCTCTCGGGGCGACGCCGGGGCGAGGTGGCCCTGTCCTCCGCTCTCCCACAGGATTACGGCACGCTCGTCGCTGATGTCACCCGCGCCGCGAAGCAGCTCGTCGCCCGCTCACGCATGCCGCGCGACCGGGTCCTGGGTATAGCCGCTACTACGGCGGGCGCGGTCGAGCAGACGAGAGGGAGGGTGATCGCTTCCTCGCTCGCCGTCCTGCGCGGCAGGGATGTCGGCGCAGACCTAGAAAAGAACCTCCATATGCCTGCTGCCGTGGAGACGGTCGGCAATGCCCTGGGTCTCGCGGAGACGCATCGGGTCATGCAGAACGAAGGGCTGACCCTGCCTGGATCCAGCTTGCTCGTCCATGTCGCATTCGGCCTTGGCGTGAGCGTGATGCTGGAAGGCGTGCCCATCCGGAGCGGGGGCGACGAACGCGTTGCCAGCCACGTCCCCGTGGCGCAGGGCCGTAGCACCTGCGTCTGCGGTGCAAGGGGCTGCCTGATGGCCGAAGCAGGAGGCTATGGCATCCTCCGCCGGATGCAGGGCGTGCCTGCCGAGGCTCCCGGTCAAGGCTGGGAGGATATGCGCCCCCAAGCCCTGCGCTCCGCGATCGCGAGCGATTGCTCGGGCGATGCCGCGACGTCCTGGATCATGGCAGAAGCGGGCCGGGTGCTCGGCAGGCATCTCTTCGCGTTGGGTGCCGCTTCAGCAGCGCGTCGGGTCATCATCGGAGGGCCGCTTGCAGCCGCGCCTTCCTATGTCCAGGGACTAAGAGCCGGATTGGCGGAAAGCTTCGGCCGGGCATCGGAGACGCCCCCCGGCGTCATCCTGTCCGACACGGACTACCTCCATGCCGCGGAACTCCTGGCCATCGAGGAATTCGCGTTGCGACGGCCCCTGCCCCTCGCCGACCCCATGGCTTGAACAGGTGTATCGTTTTGCTTACCGTCGTTAATCATATCAGCGCAGGTGGAGGGTGACATGCAACTGATCGACTTGAGCCGCGAGATTCACCACATGATGGCCCGGCTTCCGAATCATCCCTCCATCGAGGTCTACCCCTTCAGCACCCACGAGCATAAGCGCGTGGCCGACGGCTATGAGTTCTCCTCCGCGACGATGGTGCTGCACATGGGCGACCACGCGGGCACTCATGTCGATGCACCGGTTCATTTCGACGAGCGACCGGGCGCCAAGTCGATCGAACAGCTTCCGCTGGAAACCTTCTTCACCGAAGCCGTCTGCCTCGACCTCTCCCACAAGCCGCTCAAGAGCGACATCTCCATCGCGGACCTCGAGGCGGCGGAGAAAGCGGCCGGCGTCACCATCAAGCCGAAGGACATGGTGCTGCTGCACATGGACTTCTATCGCCGCGCCTATGGCACGGAAGGCTACGTCACGGACTTCCCGGGCCTGACCAAGGAAAGTGCGACTTGGCTCGGCAATCGGGGCATTGGCATGTTCGGCGTGGAGGCGGTCAGCCCGGGGCGTCCGGGCCGCAGCAACTTCGAGGTGCACCATGTCTGCCGCGACATGGGCTTCACCCATGTCGAGGGGCTCGTGAATCTCGACAAGCTCGTCGGCAAGGGACGCTTCCGCTTCATCGGCTTCCCGTTGAAGATTCGCGGCGGCACAGGCAGCCCGATCCGCGCCGTCGCCTGGCTTGATTGATGTCTGGAGAAGCCTGGGCGCTCGATGCGGCGGATCTGACGGATGCGTACCGGACGGGCGCGCTGACGCCCCTCCAAGCGCTGGAGGCGTGCCTTGCGCGCGCCGATGCGCTGAACGCGTCCCTGAACGCCATCGTCACCTTCGATGCGGAGAATGCCCGCGCATCCGCGCGCGCGAGCACACTGCGCTGGCAGGCAGGCGCGCCGCTCAGCGCGCTGGACGGCGTGCCCTTGACGGTGAAGGATAATCTCTTCGTCGGCGGGCTGCGCGCGACCTGGGGAAGCCGGCTTTTCGCGGATCATGTCGCTCCCCGCGACGACATTCCCGTCGCGCGGCTGCGCGCGGCAGGAGCGGTGATCTTCGGAAAGACCAACACGCCGGAACTCGCCCTGGCGGGCTTTACGGACAATCCTCTCTTCGGCTCCACGGGAAATCCATGGGCGCCAGCCCTGCAGCCCGGCGGATCGAGTGGTGGCGCCGTTGCGGCGGTGGCCAGCGGCATGGGCCCCGTCGCCCTTGCGACGGATGCGGGCGGGTCGCTGCGCCGGCCCGCCGGTCATTCTGGCGTCGCGACGATCAAGCCGACCGTTGGTCGCGTGCCACGGCGCTGGGGATTCCCGCCGCTCGCCAACGATTTCCAGGTCATCGGCCCGATCGCGCGCAGCGTCCGCGACCTGCGAAACGTGCTTGAGGTCATCGCTGAGCCTCGCGCAGCCAAGCCGGCTTCAGCGCGAATGCGCATCCGCGCCATCCTTGCCTGTGGCGCGGCACCCGTGGACCCAGGCATCCGCGCCTCCTTCCATGATGCGCTGGCGGCGCTGACGCAGCTGGGCCATTCGGTCGAGCAAGTGCCTGCGCCCTGGGACACGGAGGAAGTGGGCAATCTGTTCGGCACGCTTGCCTCCGCCGGCGTCGCGCGCGTGGTGTCGCGCCACAGTGGCTGGCAGGACCTCGTGACGCCGACGATCCGTGCACAGGCCGAGGCCGGGCTCCGGCTGACGGCAGCGGATTACGTCTCCGCGCTGGATCGCGTCGCGGCGCTGCGCGCCGAGCTGACGGACTGGATCGCAGAGGTGGATGTGGTTGTGACGCCCTCCGCTGCCGTCCTGCCCTGGGACCGTTCGAAGCCGGGCCCAGAGACGGTGGATGGCGTTTCCGTGGGCCCGCGCGCGGCGGCACTCTACTCGACGGTTGTGAACCTGGCCGGGCTGCCTGCGGTGGTGGTCCCCTCGCGTCCGGTTGGCGGGCTGCCCACCGGCCTGCAGTTTATCGGGGCGCCGTACGGTGAGGCGACGCTGCTGGACCTCGCCGAGGACTACGAGGCGCTGCGGCCCTGGCAGCGCCTCGCCCCTGGCTGAGCGAACTCAGTTCCCCTGCCTTCGGACCGGCAGGCGGCTGGTGTCGATGCCGGCCAGCCAGGCCGGTCCGCCATGCGCCATGAAGAGCGCTGAGGCCAGGCCAGCGAAAGCTGTCTGCATCGCCAGGTCGCGCTCGCGGAAGGTGCCGCGAGCGGCGTTCGCGCAGATGATCACGCCGATAGACTCATCCTGCCAGAGCATGGGCGTGAACATGGAGGACCCGGCACGGAAGGCCTGCAGGATCTTCACGAACTGCGCGTGCAGCGTGGTGTCATGCAGCACCATGGGTCGCCGCGTATTGGCGACATGGCCCGGATGGCCGAGGCCGATATCGACTAGCTCGTGATGCTGTTCGGGAGGAAAGTTCACCGGCGCGGCAATCAGGTGATGCGCGTTGTCGGGCATGCGTAAAAAGACAGCGCAGGCAGTGGTTACTGCGGGAGGCTCCTCGTCACGAAATGCGCGGGGGGATAGCGCCGCCGCACGGTCCCCCAGTATCGCCGGAAGCGTCCGCGTGATGGCCCACAGGGCCTCCTCAGGCCCTGACGCGGCGGCTCCTTCGGCAGCCACGCGGGAAAGAGCCAGCACAGTCTCCTGCGCCAGCCCGGCGGCATCGGTCATCTTTCGTCCTATTTCAGCAGGTTGAGTTCGCGGGCGATGGTGCCCAAAGCTTCGTGCTCGGCACGAATGGAACGAGACAACTCCTCGCCGGTATCGATGCGCATCACCGCAGCCTGGCTTGCCATCAGCTCTGCGAACTGGGGCTGTCGTGCGGCCGTGACAAAGGCATCGCGGATGCGTTCCAGCCGGTCGGCCGGCATGTCCCTCGGAGCGATGAGGCCCCACCAGATGGTCACCTCCATCTCGGACAGGCCGATGCTGGAAAGGCCGGCACTGCCGGGTGCAGCGGGAGAGGCCTCGGCTGTGGTCAGCATCAGGCACTTTGCGGTGTCGGCGCGAACGGCCGGCATCGCACCGGTGAGCGAGCCGCCGTAGAAGGTGATGTGCCGGCCGAGAAAGGCGGGCAGGGTTTGCCCGGCGCCCTGAAACGGGACAGCCGTGAGGTCGAGACCCAGGTGGCGCCAGATCCGCTCGACGCCGAGGTGCATGACGCCGCCCATCCCCTCATTGCCCCAGGTGTAGCGGCCTGGATTGGCGCGGATATTGGCGATCATCTCCTGCAGATTCGTTGCCGGGAAGTCGGGCTGCGCGCAGATCACGAAGGGGGAGTAGCCGACGCGCATCACCGGCGTGTAGCTGTCGAGTGTGTAGCGCGCACCCAGCGTATGCGGTGCCGCCGTGAGCGGCGTGTTCCAGACGAATCCGAGCGTGTGGCCATCAGGGCGTGCATCGATCACGGCCTGCGTGCCGATGGTGCCGCTGCCGCCTGCGCGGTTGTCCACGATGATCGGCTGCCCAAGCGATCCGCCGATCAGCTTGCGGGCAAAGACGTCAGTGCCGCCGCCAGGGCCCACCGGGACGATCAGCCGGATCGGCCGGTCCGGAAAGCTTTGCGCGACTGCTGGCAGCGCAGCCAGTGAGAGGGCAAGGGCGAGGAATCTGCGAAGCAGCATGTGAGCCTCCAGGCGATTGGAGTGCGACGGCGCTGTCGCGGCAATTACCTACCGCTTGTAACCAATTCTACCTGCCTCCTGGGACGATGCAAGCATGGTTTTCCCGAATGGGCCGTGCTACGGCGCAGGAAGCGCAACGGCTTCAAGCTGATCCTTCGCGGATGGGCTGGAGCCTCGTGCGCAGCAGAACCCGGGCCAATCAAAAGCGAGCGGCCGGACTTCCACGAGGCGCGGTGTGCCGCTGGATGCGCCTCTCATGATTACCAGTCAGCTCTACCGCCCACGCTTACTGAAGGGGCGCCATCATGAGGCGGCCATCGGTGGCCAGCACAACTCAGCGCCGCTCAATCCCGTCCAATCCTCGGTCCCTTACCGCTCGTTGCTGGGCGGAATGAGGCGGACGGGCCCGAAGCAGGCCCGGCCATGCAGGTGGCGCAGCACCTGTGCCGCCAGCACCGCATCCTCATAGGCCCCATGGGTCTGCCCGTCGCGGCTGAGCCCGATCTCGGCCAGCACCAGGTCGAGCTTGCCCCGCTTGCCCGGGTGCCGTGCCCGCCATCCCCGCACCGTGCAATAGCGTGGTGCCAGGGGGTCGAAGCCCCCTGGCCCGAGCCGCTCGAACTCCTGGCCCATCATCCGCCAGTCGAAGGACATGTTGTGAGCGACCAGCACGGCACCCCGGCTGAAATCGAGGATGGCTTCGGCGTGGCGCTCGAACGGGTCCTGCCGACGCAGATAGGCATCACTCAGTCCGTGGACCGACTGCGCCATGGGGTGGCTCGGCCGTCCGGGGTTGAAGACCAGATGGAGGCTGTCAATCAGTTCCAACTCGGGCGACAGGCGAACCATGCCGAGGGACACGACCCGGTCCTCGCGCGAGGTGCCGGTGGTCTCCGTGTCGAACACCACCACCTCGTCCAGCCCGTCCAGGCGATCAACCATCATACCCTCATCCACCCAGGCTGCATCATGCAATCGCATCCCGGTCCCGTCGCACTGTTACGCTCAGCCATCTTTCTTCCAACTGCCCGACGACGGCGGCCCAAACAAAACACGTCCCTGACGTGACTGGTGTCCGAAGGAGCCACGTTGGCCGTGGTTGGGAGCGTTGGGACGAAAGCCGGGATGCTCAACGCTCCCTTCTGAGGGACCGAAAGAAAGCCAGGGCGGAGCGATTGATCTGGCGGACAGGGTGGGATTCGAACCCACGATAGGCTTTTGACCTATACGCACTTTCCAGGCGCGCGCCTTCGACCACTCGGCCACCTGTCCCGCGGCGGGTCTCTTAGGCCGGCTCGCGCTTCGCGGCAAGCCGGCTGGGAGGGGTTCAGGGCAGCTTTGTGGTTTGCGCGATGGCGAGGAGGGCCTTGGGCCGGCTCGCCTTCTCCACGATGCCCGAAAGACCCTCGCGCCGCTCCAGCTCGCCCCAGACCTCGCTCGGCTGGATGCCGGCATCCACCAGCAGGACCAGCAGGTGATAGACCACGTCCGCCGCCTCGCCGATCGTGGCTTCGCGGTTTCGGGCGACGGCCTCGATCACCAGCTCGACCGCCTCCTCGCCCAGCTTCTGCGCCACCTTGGGCGTGCCGCGCTTCAGGAGGCGCGCGGAGTGGGAGGTCGCGGCATCGCCCGCGATGCGCCGCTGCTCCACCGTGTCCCACAGGCGCTGCAGTACCGCCGCAGTTCCCTCGCCGCGCGGCGGCAGCGGCGTGAGGTGGGCGGATTCGGCCCGGCGCACCGCCTTGGGGATATGCGCCTTTACGGTGGGCACGCCCTCGGGCAGTGGGAGCTTCGGCTTCTTCGGTGCGGCCTTCTTCTTCTCGGTCTTGGCCATCAAGCGGCCTCCCTTGCCCGGCGAACCGGGAATCCCTCTCGGCTCAACGCGTCCTTGGCTTCCGCGATGCGGAAAATCCCATCATGGAAAACCGAGGCGGCCAGCAGCCCGGTCGCCCCGGCGCGCGCGCCTTCCACGAAATGCTTCAGCGTTCCCACCCCGCCCGAGGCGATGACGGGCACGCGCACCGCCGCCCGCACCGCGCGCAGCAGGTCAAGGTCGAAGCCGGCCTTGGTGCCGTCACGGTCCATGGAGGTGAGCAGGATCTCCCCCGCCCCTGCCTCCGCCATGCGGCGCGCCCAGCCCACCGCCTCGATTCCCGTCTCGCGCCTGCCGCCATGGGTGAAGATCTCCCAATGGCCGGGGCGCACCTGTTTCGCGTCCACCGCGACGACAATGCATTGCGAGCCGAAGGCCTCCGCCGCGCGGGTCACGAGGGCGGGGTCGGCGATGGCGGCGCTGTTGATGCTCGCCTTGTCGGCGCCGGCCAGCAGGAGCTTGCGGATATCCTCTACCGAACGGACGCCGCCCCCGACGGTGAGCGGGATGAAGACGCGCGACGCGGTGCGCGACACGACGTCCAGCATCGTGTTGCGGTTCTCGTGCGTCGCGGCGATGTCGAGAAAGGTGATCTCGTCCGCGCCCTGCGCGTCATAGGCGGCGGCCTGCTCCACCGGGTCGCCCGCGTCGCGCAGCGCCAAGAAGTTCACGCCCTTCACGACGCGCCCGTCCTTCACGTCGAGGCAGGGGATGATGCGGAGCGCCAGCGCCATCGGGATGATCTCCACGCTTGTCCAGGTCAGACGGGACGTCCGGGGCGCGCGAGATGGAACCTCGCGCGCGCGGGGTCAAGTCAGGAACTTCACGCAGCGGCCAGGGCCAGAGCCTCGCGCGGAGCGATGCGCCCATCATACAGGGCGCGGCCGAGGATGCAGCCCGCCACCACGCCCGTTTCCTTCAACGCGCGAATGTCGTCGAGTGACGCCGCGCCACCCGAGGCGATGACGGGCACGGGCACCTCGCGCGCCAGCGACGCCGTCGCCTCCACATTCACCCCGCCCAGCATCCCGTCGCGCGCGATGTCGGTGAAGATGATGGCGGCGACGCCCGCATCGCTGAAGCGCAGCGCCAGGTCGCGCGCCGAAAGGTCGCTGGTTTCCGCCCAACCCTCGGTCGCCACCATGCCGTCGCGCGCGTCGATGCCCACCGCGACGCGGCCCGGCCACTCCCGCGCCGCGGCGCGAACGAAGCCCGGATCCTTCACCGCGGCCGAGCCGAGGATGATCCGTGCCACCCCCGCCTCGATCCAGGCGCGGGCCGTGTCCAGGGTGCGGATGCCGCCGCCAAGCTGCACGGGCGCCTCCGTGGCGGCCAGAATGCGGGACACCGCTTCCGCATTGGCAGGGCGGCCGGCGAAGGCGCCGTCGAGATCCACCACATGCAGCCAGGGGAAGCCATGCGCCTGGAATTCCGCCGCCTGGGCGCCTGGGTCGGCGGAGAAGACCGTCGCCTCCTCCATCGCGCCGCGCCGCAGCCGGACCACCTCCCCGCCCTTGAGGTCGATGGCGGGATACAGGGTGAAGCTCATTCGATCGGTCCCAGCACCGCCTCGGTGGAGCGGCCGCGCGGCGCTTCCAGCAGGCGATAGTAGAAGAAGCCCGAGACGGTCTGGCCGTTCACCCGCGCATAGGCGGGATGGGTGCCCCAGCGCGTATAGCCCAACCCCTCGAACAGGGTGATGGCGGATTCCTGCGTGGCGCGGACGTCGAGGTTCAGCACCCGCACGCCCTGTGCCGCCGCCCGTTCCTCCAGCCGCCGCACCAGGAGCCGCGCGAGACCGTGGCCGCGCGCATAAGGGGCGATGAAGGCGTGGGTGAGGGTGGCGCTGAAGGCCTGCGCCTCGTTGTTGCGCGGCGGCCGGACCAGCTGCGCCGAGCCCACCACCTCGCCATCGAGCCGCGCGATGAACAGCTCGCGCTCGGGCACAAGCAGCGCGCCGCGGAAATGGCGTTCCAGCGCGGCGCGGCTCTGCGCCTCCACCCAACCGAATCCACCGCCCTCCATGATGGCGGCGTTGGTCGCCTCACACAGTGCGGCGAGGTCGTGCGGGTCAAGCGACTCGGCTCTATCGACCGCGAGGCGGTGCGTCACGGTCGCCACTGGAGGAAGTTCCGCAGGATGGTGAGGCCGGTGGCGGCGGATTTCTCGACGTGGAACTGGGTGCCGACGATGTTGTCCTCACCGACGATGGCGGTCACTGGGCCGCCGTAATCCGTGGTCGCCAGAACCCGCCCTGGCGCGGCGCCGCGCCAGGCATAGGAGTGGACGAAATACGCGTGGTCGCCCGGCTCCAGACCGGCCAGGAGCGGGTGCGAGCCCGGCGCGAAGTCCAGCCCGTTCCAGCCCATCTGCGGCAGGGGCAGCGCCTCGCCCTCCGGGCCACGCGGGTCCATGGGCGCAACCTCGCCCTGCAGCCAGGCGAGGCCGGGCGTCACGCCGTGCTCCAGCCCCCGCTCGGCCAGGAGCTGCATCCCGACGCAGATGCCGAGGAAGGGCGTCGCACGCACTCGCACCGCCTCGTAGAGCGCGCCGACCATGCCTTCGAGCGCATCCAGCCCGGCCCGGCAGGCGGCGAAGGCGCCCTGTCCCGGCATGATGATCGCATCCGCCCCGTGCAGCGCCGCGGCCTCGCGCACCAGCTCCACCTGGAGCGGCGCATCCGCCGCGTGCTCCACCGCCCGCCGGACCGAGGCCAGGTTACCGGAGCCCGGGTCGATAATGACCACGCGCCTCATCGCCAAAGCTCCGCCACGGCGGGCGCCTTGCGGAAGAGACGCGCCAGCGCCGCCTCCTCGTCGCGCGCCAGCACGACATGGGCGAGGCGCCAGCCGCGCCGCTCCAGTGTCCAGCGGCGCAGGTCGCGCCCATGCAGCCCGACCAGAAGCTGCGCGCCCACCAGCAGGGCGAGCCCCGCCGGTCCCGGCACGAAGTTCAGCGCCAGCAGGAGCAGGAACACTGCCAGCCCGGCAAGCCAGCAGCGGTGCCACCACAGCCAGAAGGGACCGAACAGGAAGGCGCCCCAGGAAAAGCCCTCGCGCAACAGCACGGGGCCCTTCGCCGCGCCCTCAGGCGGCAGGTGCAGGGTCCAGC
This sequence comes from Sabulicella rubraurantiaca, assembly GCF_017355885.1. Lineage (GTDB taxonomy): Bacteria > Pseudomonadota > Alphaproteobacteria > Acetobacterales > Acetobacteraceae > Roseococcus > Roseococcus rubraurantiacus. The sequence continues at coordinate 282,043 of NZ_JAFEUU010000003.1, read as the reverse complement.
TCCGCATCAGGCCTCCAGAACGCCCTTGGTGGAGGGAATGGCATCCGCTGCGCGCGGGTCTGGCTCCACTGCCATGCGCAGCGCCCGCGCCACCGCCTTGAAGCAGGCCTCCGCGACGTGGTGCGCGTTGGTGCCGGCCTTCAGCGTCACGTGCAGCGTGATGCCAGCATTGAAGGCGAAGGCGCGGAAGAACTCCTCGAAGAGTTCCGTGTCCATCTCCCCCACCTTGTCGCGCGCGAAGGGCACGGACCACGCCAGGAAGGGCCGGCCGGAAATGTCCAGCGCCGCCTCGGCCAGCGCCTCGTCCATGGGCAGGATGGAATGGCCATAGCGGCGGATGCCGCGCTTCTCGCCCAGGGCCTGGCGCAGCGCCTGCCCTAGCACGATGCCGCAATCCTCCGTCGTGTGGTGGAAGTCGATATGGAGGTCGCCCTTCGCCTCCAGATCCAGGTCCAGCAGGGCGTGGCGCGTGAGCGCGTGCAGCATGTGGTCCAGGAATCCGATGCCCGTCGCGATGCGCGCCTCGCCCGTCCCGTCCAGGGACAGGCGAGCGGAAATCTCGGTTTCGGCGGTCCGGCGCGAGAGGGTGGCTTGGCGGGGCTGCATGGCCTGGGTTGTCTAGTCCCGGCGCGGCCGGATGGCTACACAGGGGCGATGAGACCTGCCGCCTTCCTGGACCGCGACGGCGTGCTGATCGAGGATACCGGCTATCCGCACCGCCCGGAGGAGGCGCGCCTGATCCCCGGCGCCCTCGCCGCGCTGCGTCGCCTGCACGAGGCCGGGCTGACCATCTGCGTCGTCACCAACCAGGCCGGCGTGGGGCGCGGCCTGTACGGAGAGGCGGAGGTGGCAGGGATGCACCTGTGGCTGCGCGACCTGGCGCGGGAGGCCGGGGGGCGCATCACCGCCTTCGCCCATTGCCCGCACCACCCGGAGGCGGGGCTGGGCCATTACCGGCGCGAATCGCCGCGCCGGAAGCCCGGACCCGGAATGATTCTCGACCTGCTGCGCTTCTTCCCCCTCCAGCGCGAGGGCTCCTTCCTGATCGGCGACCGGGAGACCGACCTCCAGGCCGCCGCAGCGGCGGAAATTCCAGGCCACCTGTTTCCCGGCGGGGACCTGGATGCGTTCGTGGCGGGAATCCTCGGCCGATGAGCGACTTCCTGGCGGCCGCCTATCCCTGGACCAAGTCGCTGCACGTCATTTCCATGGTGGCCTGGATGGCGGGGCTGTTCTACCTGCCGCGCCTGTTCATCTACCACCACCAGGTCGAAGGCAGTGGGACGGAGCACCAGCGCTTCGTGCTGATGGAACGGCGCCTGCTGCGCGCCATCATGAATCCGGCCATGATCGCCACCTGGGTGTTCGGGCTGCTGCTGGTGCTCACCCCTGGAGTGGTGGATTGGCGGGCCGGGTGGTGGCACGCCAAGCTGTCCTCCGTCCTGCTGATGACCGGCTTCCACATGCTGCTGGCCCGGCAGCGCCGCTTTTTCGAGGCCGGGGGCCGGCCCCTGACGGAGCGGGGCTGGCGCTTCCTGAACGAGGTGCCGACCCTGCTGCTGATCGTCATCGTCACCATGGTCATCGCGAAACCGTTCTGACCGTGGGCCGCGCCGCTGCCGCCTCCGCCGCCGCCTTCTTCATGTCCTTCACGGCGGAGCTGGCGCTCCTGCCGCTGGCCGCCGCCTTCGCCCCCACCCTGCCGCTGATGGCGGTGCTGGTCGCGCCCGTGATGGAGGAGGGAGCGAAGCGCCTTTGCGTCGCATGGTTCCGCCTGCCCTGGATGCCGGTCGGGCTGGGCTTCGGCCTTTTGGAGGGCGGGTTCAAGGTCTGGCAGAGCGGCGCCTGGGCCGGGGGGATCGCCTCCGTGGCGCTGCACGCCGCCCTGGCGGGCTTCGCCGCCCGCCACGGGGTGCTGCGCGCCTCCCTCCCTCTCCATGCCGGGTTCAATGCCACCGTGATCGCGCTGGAACTCGCCCTCAATGCGCCGCCCGAGGCGTCGGCGCTCGGCATGGCGATGGGCCTGCTCTTGGTTTCCCGCCGACTGCCGGTTGACGCGGGGCGGCGCCCTGCCTAGCTTCGGGGGGCCGTCGCTCCGCGCCGGCTCCTCCCTTCCGTCCGCCGCCGATGCGTCACAGCCCCGCGGGGCCTGCCGTGTCCGCCGCCCGCATCCCCATTCCGGACACCCGATGCACCTTTCCGAACTCAAGGCCAAGACGCCGCCCGAACTCCTCGCCTTCGCCGAGGAGCTTGGTGTCGAGAACGCCTCCGTCCTCCGCAAGCAGGACATCATGTTCGCCGTCCTCAAGACGCTCGCGGACAATGACCAGGCCATCTACGGCGATGGCACTCTCGAGATCCTTTCCGACGGCTTCGGCTATCTCCGCTCGCCGCAGGCCAACTTCCTCCCTGGACCTGACGACATCTACGTGAGCCCGGCGCAGGTGCGCCGCTTCGGGCTCCGCACCGGCGACACGGTCGAGGGTCAGATCCGCGCACCCAAGGATGGCGAGCGCTACTTCGCCATGCTGAAGGTGACGGCGGTGAATTTCGAGCAGCCGGAAGCGCTGCGCCACCGCATTAACTTCGACAACCTCACCCCGCTCTACCCGAACCGCCGCCTCCAGATGGAGAACCCGGAGGTGGAGAGCGTGGCAAAGGGGCCGATGAAGGACATGACGCATCGCGTCATCGACCTGATCGCCCCCATCGGCATGGGCCAGCGCGCCCTGATCGTCGCGCCGCCGCGCACCGGCAAGACGGTGATGCTGCAGAACATCGCGAAGAGCATCACCGCCAACAACCCCGATGTCTTCCTCATGGTGCTGCTGATCGACGAGCGGCCGGAGGAAGTGACCGACATGGCGCGCACCGTGCGCGGCGAGGTCGTCGCCTCCACCTTCGACGAGCCGGCGACGCGCCACGTCCAGGTGACGGAGATGGTGCTGGAGAAGGCGAAGCGCCTCGTCGAGCACAAGCGCGACGTCGTCATCCTGCTCGACTCCATCACCCGCTTGGGCCGCGCCTACAACTCGGTCGTTCCCTCCTCCGGCAAGGTGCTGACGGGCGGCGTGGACGCGAATGCGCTGCAGCGCCCGAAGCGCTTCTTCGGCGCGGCGCGCAACATCGAGGAAGGCGGCAGCCTCACCATCATCGCCACCGCGCTGATCGACACGGGCAGCCGCATGGACGAGGTGATCTTCGAGGAGTTCAAGGGCACCGGCAACTCGGAGCTGGTCCTCGACCGCAAGCTTTCCGACAAGCGCGTCTTCCCGGCGATCGACATCACCAAGAGCGGCACCCGCAAGGAGGAGCTGCTGGTGGATCGCGGCACGCTGTCCAAGATGTGGGTGCTGCGCCGCATCCTGAACCCAATGGGAACGCAGGACGCGATGGAGTTCCTGCTGGACAAGCTGAAGTACAGCAAGACCAACCAGGACTTCTTCGATGCAATGAACACCTGAGCGCGAAGCGCTCAGGTTATTTCCCTGCCCTCAGGCGCCGGGCGGCGGCTCCGCCGCCTTGGCTTGCGCGCCTCAGACAAGGAGTGCGGCCGGGATGGTTCTGAGCCGCGCGCCGGCCGCGTTGCGGCCGGATGAACGTCAGCGGGTGCGCCTGTGAGCGCCGAGTGCCTTAGCTGCCCGGCTTCATAAGCGTCTTTACCTCTTCCATCGCCTCGGTGAAGCGCCTGTTGAGCAGGCCGACCGCCTCGCCGTTGCTCTTCTGGATGAGGTCGGCGATCTCCTTCATGTTCGACACGGCGCGCTCATAGGCAGATTTCAGCATCTCCGCCTGCTGCGCCGCCTTGGCCTGCGGCGATGCCTCGGCGGAGGCGAGGCGCTGTGCCGCCTCGGTCATCTCCGTCATGGTCTGCTGCAGGATTTCCATGTTGCGCCGGGCCAGGGCCTGCGCCCCTTCCATTGCGACACGGTTCGCGGCGGCCAGAGCTTCCAGGTTGCGCCGATGCGCCTCCGCCAGGGCCTGCATGTCGGGCATCTGCATCTGCCCAAAGCCCTTCATCATCTCGTTCATGTTGAAGCCCGACATCGCGCTCTCCTTCGTGGGTGAAGCTTGCTGCCCAGACAGGCATAAGCACCCTAGGAAGGGGAACGCCCCAAGGTCAAACGGGTTCGGGCGGGGTTTCCTCCGGCATCTGCACCGGTGCCTCGCCCAGCCCCAGCAGCCGGGCCGCGCGATCGGCGCGATCCAGGGCGCGGTCCAGCGCCGCCATGGTGCCCGAAAGGTCGGGGCTGTCATCGCGCGACCAAGCGCGCAGCGCCTCCAGCCACACGAGGCACAGCCCCTTGATCCGCGCCAGCCCCCGCACGCCGGACGCTCCGATCCCAGACGCCTCCAGCATCCAGGCCATCGAGGCGTCGGTTTTGGCCGCCAGGAACAGGGCGGTCAGGGGCGCGCCCGGCAGGTCGCGCAGGAGGCGCAGGACGCCCTCCCGGTGCGGCTGCAATTCGTCCAGGCGCCGCATGATCGCATCGAACAACCGGTCACGCGGTGTGGAATGCGGATCGTCCACCGTGCCCGCCAGCACGGCGGAATCCACCGCGCGGGCATGGGCGACCAGGATGGAATGGGGCGTGGTGAAGCGCCGCCGCAACTCGGCGCTGGTGATGCCGGCCTCCGCCGCCACCTCGCGCATGGACAGGCGGTGCCAGCCCTGGCTGGCGAGGACGCGCCAGAAGGCGGCGATCACCGGGGCGTCGGCGTCGGAGGCGGGGGCGTTGGGGCTGTCGGTCGCGCTCATGCAGCTGAATGGTGCAACGGCGCGGGTCCCCGCCTCAACCCTTCTTGCGGTCGCCCTTGTCGCCCTGGCCCTTCTTGGCTTCCGTCGAAGCCTGCCGCTTCGCGTCCTGGCTGAGCGAGCGGCTCACGTCGTCGGATTCCTTGAACTGGCCCTTCTCGTCGCGCCGCACGTAGCGCTTGTCGGTACCGGTATCGATCAACTCGCGTTTCGCGCCGGGCATCGGCCTTTCCTCCTCTGTTGGGGAAATCCGCTGCGGCCTTAACGTTTCGGCGAAGTTATGGCTGCATCCTCCGTTGCCGAACCTTCCAACATCACCGCCACGCGCTCTGCTAGGTGCTCCGCCGTCACCGGCTTGCGCAGCAGGGAGAAGGTGCCACTCAGCGCCCCGCCCAGCGCCAGCTCCGCCGCATGGGTCGCGAAGCCGGTCAGCAGGATGGCGGGCAGGCGCGGGCGTCGCCGCTGCGCCGCCCGCACCAGGCTCACCCCGTCCATCCCCGGCATGGAAAGGTCGGAGACCAGCAGATCCACCGCCTCCCCCGCATCCAGCAGGGCCAGGGCGGAGGGTCCATCCGCCGCTTGCCGCACCGCGTATCCCGCCTCGGCCAGCTGCTCCGCGGTCACCTCGCGCACCACCGCATCGTCATCCACCAACAGCAGCCGGGCGCGCACTCCGTTCGCCGGCGCCTCGGCCAGGGCCAAGGGCACTTCCTCCCGCGCCTCGGCTTCCGCGAGGGGCAGCCAGAGATGGATGGTGGTACCGCGCCCTCGCGCGCTCTCGATGCCCAGGGCGCCGCCGGATTGCTCGGCGAAGCCGCGCACGATGGCGAGGCCGAGCCCAGTGCCCTGGCCCGGCGGCTTGGTGGTGAAGAAGGGCTCCGTCGCGCGGGCGACGATCTCGGGCGACATGCCCATGCCGGTGTCGGACACGGAAAGCCGCACATAGGAGCCGGCCCGGAGAGTCACCGGCCGCCCCGGCGCCCCATCCTCACGCGGGAAGTCGGTCGCGGCGGACAGTGTCAGCCGACCCTGCCCGTTCATCGCGTCGCGCGCATTGGTGGCGAGGTTCACCAGCACGGTCTCCAGCTGCCCCTTGTCGGCCAGAAGCGGCGGCAACCCCTCCGGCGCCTCGACGCGCAGCTCGATCCCGGTACCCAGCGTGTGGCGCAGGATCTCCGCCATGTCCGCCAGGAGCGATGTGGCCTCCACCGGCTCGGCGCGCAGGTCGCCGCGACGCGCGAAGGCGAGGAGGCGGCGCGTGATCGAGGCGCCGCGCTCTGCCGCCTCCACCACCATGCGCGCCAAGCGACGCACCGACGCCGCCTCGCCGGGCCGGCGCTCGATCAGACCGGCCCCGCCCTGCACGGCCTGGAGGACGTTATTGAAGTCGTGGGCGATGCCGCCCGCCAGCTGGCCCAGCGCCTCCATGCGCTGCGCGTGGGCGAGGCGCGCCTGAGTCGCCTGCAGGTCGCGGGTGCGGCCCTCGATCAGCTTCTCGAGCTCCACGCGCGACCGGGCCAGCACCTCGCGCGCCTCCACGATCTCCTCGATGTCGGTGCAGGTGCCGAACCAGCGCAGGATGTTGCCCTTCTCGTCGCGCACCGGCAGGGCGCGGCCCAGCATCCAGCGATAGCTGCCATCGGCGGCGCGCAGCCGGTATTCCACCTCATAAGGCTCGCCGGTCTCGAGAGAGTGGCTCCAGCGCTCCCAGGCGCGGGGCTGGTCCTCGGGATGGAAGACCGGCGCCCAGCCCGCGCCCTGCACCTGTTCCGGCGTGGTGCCGGTGTATTCGTACCAGCGGCGATTGTAGAAATCGTGGAATCCATCGGCGCGGGTGGACCAGACGATCTGCGGCATGGCGTCGGTGATGGCACGGAACCGCGCCTCGCTTTCGCGAAGCTGCGCGGTGCGCTGCGTCACCCGGCCTTCCAGCGTCGCATTCGCCTCCTCCAGACGCAGCCGCGCGCGGGCGACGGTCCACAGAAAGGCGGCCAGCAGGGCGGAGGCGGCGGCAGCGGCGAGGCCCGACAGCAAGGTGAAGCGGCGCCAGGGACGCAAGGCCTCCTCCGCCGTCACGCTGCTGGTCACCACCACGTCCCAGCCCGGCAGGCGACGCCAGGAGGCGATGCGCTGCCGCCCATCCACCGGCGAGACGAAGTCGAGCCCACCGCCCTGCGGCGCGTCCCCCCACAGCGCGCCCAGCGCCGCTTCCAGCCGCGCATCGGGCTCGGGCACGATGGGCGCCCAGGACCGGGCGATGAAGGCGCCGTCGGCGCGCAGCATCGCCACGCGCTGGGTCGGCAGGACCGCGACGGTGCGGTCCCAGTATTCGACGAGGCCACGCAGGTTCACGGCCACCAGGATGATGCCGTCGAACCGGTCCTCGCCGCGGCGCCGCGCCAGGCTGAAGAAGGGCGTTCCGGTGACCCGCCCCGTCATCGCCCGCTCGATGTGGACATGACCCGGCGGGGCGTCCCGCGCAGCGATGAAATAGCTGCGGTCGGCGCGGGACTGGTCATCCATGCGGTCCGCGCGGCTGCTGAGGCAGATCATCCCATCCGCGTTGATGATCCAGGCCGCTTCGGTCTGTGCCGCCTGATGCGCGGCGGCGCCGAGGAAGGCGCGCATGGAAGGGTCGAAGCGCAGCTCCGGGCAGGCGCGCTCCCCGGCCACCTGTTCCACCAGTTCGAGCATGGCGGCCTGCGTTTCGAGCAGGCGCAGCGCCTGCTCCGCCAGGATGGCGGTGGCGCGCTCCATCTCCTGCTCGGCGGTGACGAGGGCGCGGGTGCGCCCTTCCAGCGCGACCCAGGCCCAGAGGGCGAGAGGCAGGAGCGCGACAAGCGCGAGGGCGGCCAGGGAGACGACAAGCCCGCGTCGCGGTGGCTGCGCTGCGTCGGCGGGGATGGGGTCCAGGGGACGGCCTCCGGCGGAAGGGCGGGAAACTGCTTCCGCATCTTTCCATCGCAGAGCCCGTCAGGCGAAGCAAGCGCGACGCGCCGCCCTTTCAAAAATGGAGCCATGGCCACATATTGCCGCCGCGGCGGCCGATCCGGGCGGCCCGAAAGAAAGCCAATCCGGGTGCATCCTCCCTCCTCAGCATCGCGGCACCCCGCGTGACCGAGCCCGCCTCCGGTCCCGGCGAGGCGCGCATGGGCGAAATGGCGCAACGCCTCGCCGTGCTGGAGGAGGCGCTCGCCCTGGGCAGCCTCGCCACCTGGCGCATCGACCCCGTGACCGGTGCCGCTGCCTGGGATGCGAGGATGCACGCGCTGCACGGCCTGCCCGAGGCGCCGCTCGTCCTGCGCTCCCAGTGGTGCGCCCTGCTGCATCCTGAGGACAAGGAGCGGGTCGAGCGCGAATTCGACGCCGCGCTGCAGAACGCGACCGAATTCCACATCGAATACCGACTGCGGGCCGAGGAGGGGGTGGAGCCGCGCTGGATCCGCCTCGTCGGCCGGGCAGAAGGGCCGGGACCCGCCGTGACCCCCTGGCGCGGCATCGCGCTGGATGTGACCCCCCGCCGGCAGGTGCAGGAGGCGCTGGCAACGAGCGAGGCGCGGCTGCGCCGCGTGCAGCGCATCGGCCGCATCGGCGGATTCGAGATCGACCTCGCGACCGGGACCAATCTCCGCTCGCCCGAATACATGGCGCTGCAGGGCCACCCGGCCGCCGCGCGCACGGAGCAGCATCGTGACTGGGTGGCGCGCCTGCATCCCGAGGATCGCGAGCGCGCCGAGCGCCATTTCCTGGAGGCGGTAAGCGACTTCGTCCCTACCCGCCACTACGAGCAGGAATACCGCATCCTGACGCCGGAGGGGGAGGAGCGCTGGATCTACGCCCGTGCCGAGATCGAGCGCGATGCGGAAGGCCGGGCGCTGCGGATGCTCGGCGCCCATCTCGACATCACCGAGCTTCGCGCGGCGCGCGAGGCCCTGGCGCAGAGTGAGGCGCGGTTCCGCGCCCTGGCCGAATCCCGCGCCACCGAACTCGCCCAGGCGCGGGAGGAAGCGCGGCGCGCGGAACGGCTGGCCGCGCTGGGGCAGCTGACCGGCGGCGTGGCGCACGACTTCGTCAACTGGCTCCAGGTCATCATGAGCGGCGTGTCGCTGCTGGAGCGCGAGACGCTGGACGAAGCGGGACGCCAGATGGTCCTGTCCGGCATGAGCGAGGCGGCGCGGTCAGCGCAGGATGTGTGCGGGAGGCTGCTCGCCTTCGCGCGGCGCGGCACCAAGGCCCCCGAGGGCTTCGACCTGAATGCCCGCATCGCTGCCATGGGAGCGCTGCTGGAGCGCTCGCTCGGCTCGCATATCGAACTGGCGCTGGATCTCGACCCTGCCCTGCCGCACGCCTTCGCCGATCCCGGCCCGCTCGAGGCGGCGGTGCTGAACCTCGTCGTCAATGCGCGCGACGCCATGCCGAAGGGCGGCCGCCTCACCCTGCGGACCTTCGGCCGCCCGGCGGAAGGCCGGGACCAGGTCTGCCTCGCCGTCAGCGACACCGGCACCGGCATGGCGCCAGAGGTCGCCTCGCGCGCCTTCGAGCCCTTCTTCAGCACCAAGGGCGAAGGCAAGGGAACCGGGCTCGGCCTCGCCCAGGTTTTCGGCTTCGCGCAGGATGCGGGCGGCGCGGCGGCGATCGATACGAATCCGGGACGCGGAACGACCGTCACCCTGGCCTTGCCCGCGGCTTGAACCGCAGGCGGAACGCGTTTCCGCGCGGCCGAAGCTTCCTTGCCATGCCTGCCCGCGCCATCTATGGGCGCTGTCTCGCATCACTGCAGGAGACACGCGCATGGCCGCCCCCGCGAGGACCGACGACCGCCGCCCGCCTTCCATGCTGCGCGCCTTCCTGGACAATTCCGCCTCGGGCGGACTCGCCCTCATGGCGGCCGCCGCGCTGGCGCTGGTCGTCGCGAACTCGCCGCTCTCTGAGGCGTATTTCAGCGCGCTCCACGCCTATCTCGGCCCGCTCAGCGTCCAGCACTGGATCAATGACGCGCTGATGGCGGTGTTCTTCCTGTTCGTCGGGCTCGAGATCAAGCGCGAGGTGCTCGATGGCCAGCTCTCGACCTGGAGCCGACGCATCCTGCCCGGCGTCGCGGCGGCGTGCGGCATGGCCGTGCCGGCGATCATCTTCCTGCTGTTCAATTACCACGACCCCGTGGCCTCGCGCGGCTGGGCCATCCCGGCGGCGACCGACATCGCCTTCGCCCTCGGCGTGCTGGCGCTGCTGGGCGACCGCGTGCCGGTGTCGCTCAAGATCTTCCTCACCGCCCTCGCCATCCTCGACGATCTGGGCGCGGTGGTGATCATCGCCCTGTTCTACACGAGTGACCTGTCCACGATGGACCTCGCCCTCGCCGCCGCGGTCACGGCCGCGCTGTTCGGCATGGGGCGCGCCGGAGTGCGCAGCCTGTGGCCTTTCATGCTGCTGGGCGCGGTGCTGTGGTTCTTCGTGCTGCGCTCGGGCGTGCATGCCACGATCGCGGGGGTGGTGCTGGCCTTCACCATACCGATCCGCCCCAGCCCCGCGCAGGCGGACGACATGGCCGGCTCGCCCCTGCACCGGCTGGAGCACGCTCTGCAGCACTGGGTGACCTTCGCCATCATCCCGATCTTCGGCTTCGCCAATGCGGGCGTGTCCTTCGCAGGCATGACGGTGGACGCGCTGGCCGACAACCTGACGCTGGGCGTCGCGCTCGGCCTCCTCGTCGGCAAGCTGATCGGCGTCTATGGCTCCGTCCTGCTGCTGATCCGGCTGGGCTATGCGGACATGCCGATGGGCGCGGGGCGGATGCAGATGCTGGGCGTGTCGGTGCTCTGCGGCATCGGCTTCACCATGAGCCTGTTCATTGGGATGCTGTCCTTCGCGGACAACATCGCGCTGCAGAACGAGGTGAAGGTCGGCATCCTCTGCGGTTCGCTGATGGCGGGGATGATCGGCTGGGCGATCCTGCGCGTCGCTCCGCGCGACGTGCCGACGCCCGCCCAGATCCGCGCCGGGGCGCCGGCGAAGGGGACGCCGAGCCGCTGACCGGCCGGCACCGCACGACGAAAAAACCCCCGAGACTCGCGTCCCGGGGGTTTGCTATTTCGGACGGGCGTCAGCCCTGGCCGGTCAGGCCTCGCTTCGCCTCGGCAGCGGCGGAGCGCAGCGTGTCCTGCGCCGCCTCGCCGACCTTGGATGCCGCATCGGCGATGATGCGCGGCGCATCCGCCAAGCTCTCGCGGTCCAGCTGCTCCATCGCGCCCTCATAGGTCTCGACGATGGTGTCGCGCGCCTCGGCGATCTTGTCCTCGGCGATGTGGCGCACCGTGTCGATGCTCTCGCGCGCGGCGTCGAAGGCGGCCTCGCGATGCTCGCCGAGCAGGCGGTTCTCCACCTCCGTCGCCGGCAGCAGCGCGCCGATGCCCGCGCCGATGGCGAGGCCCAGCGCGCCATACAGGAAGGGCTCGGCCTGGCGGTATTGCCGCGCGGCGCGGTCCGCCACGTCGCTCGCCACGTCGCTGACCTGCCCGGTCAGATGCGACACATGCGCGCCGATCCCGCCACCCGAGCTCGAGGAACCATAGGAGGAGGAACCGGACGGCATGGCGCCGCTGACCGCGGAGGCCGCCGAGGAAGCGGCGCCCGACACGGCAGAGGCTGCCGAGGAAGCCGCCCCGGACACGGCGGAAGCGGCGCGCGACGCGGCATCGCCCATCGCATGGGCCACGGCCGAGGGGCCAGAGGTGATGGCGTCGCGCGCATCGTTCATGAAGCGGCGCACTGGCCCGGCGGAGGAGCGCACCGGCTCGTGCTGCATGCGATAGGTGCGGGTGTGACCCTGCGACCCGGCACCGGGCACGACCCGCGCCGTGCGCTGCGCGTCATAGTAGTCGTCGGTATCGCGCGAGGAACGGCCGCCCAGCAGCATCCAGGCGATGCCGACCCCAATCAGCACCACGGGCAGCGGGTTGTCACGCACCGTTGCGCCGAGGTTGGACACGAACTCCGTCCCACCGGAGCCTCGGATCCAGTCCGTCGCCTCCTCCATCACCTCGTCCATGATCTGCGACGGGCGCAGCTTCTCGCGCAGCGTGTCCAGCGTCTCGGACACGTTGTTGCGGGTCTGCTCCACCTCGCGCTCCAGCTCGGCTGGGCTCTTGTCGCCGGGGTCGGTGTTGCCGCTCATCGCACCTGCTCCTTGACGACCTGGGCGTCACGCGAAAGCTGCGTCGCCGTGCGGTCTGGGGTGATGTTGAAGGATTTGAGCGTGGCGAGGCCGCCACGCACCACGAGGAAGCCGATCAGCCCCAGCACGGCGGCCACGATCAGCGCGGAGACCGTCGCGGAAAGCCCCGCATACTCCACCAGCGCCGCGATCGCCGCCTGGGTGAGGGCGATCAGCGCACCGATCGCCAGCACCATCCCGGCGCCGAGCGAGATGACGGCGGTGCTGACCTGCCCCGCCTTTTCGCTCAGCTCCGCACGGGCGAGCTGGACCTCCTTGCGGACCAGCGTCGTGGTCTGGTCCACCAGGTCGCCGAGCAGGTCGGCGACCGAGCGGTCGCTGTTCTCTCTCATAGCGGCGTGCCTGAGTTCTGGTTCGGCACCGGGGAGGTGCTGCCGGAGGAGGAGCCGATATTCGGCGCGCTGAGGCCGGAGGACGACGTGCCATTGCTGGTGCCGCCGGAGGTGGTCGTCGATTGCGGCATGGTGCCGGGCTGGCCGCCCGACGGGTTGGCACGATGCGCCACGGCGCCGCCCAGCGTGGCCGCCGCCATGGTGGCCGGGCGCGGCGCCTCCTGCACGTCATGGTCCACCCAGCCAGGCGCCATCTGGGCGCGGCGGGGCATGGCGGGCGGGGCGCTCTTGAGGAAGCGCGCGAGGGCGAAACCCGCCACGGCGGCGATGGCGAAGAACGCCGTCGGGTTGCGGCGGGCGAAGGCGGAAACGTCGCCCATCAGCTCGCCCATCGAGCGGTCGCGCAGCGCCTGGGCCAGGCCCTCGGCCGCGTCGGCGGCGCGGTGGACGTGGCGGCCGATCTCCGGCGCGCCCTGGTCGAGGTCGGAGCCGATGCGGTGGATCGCCTGGGCGAGGGCCGAAGCCGCACCGGCGCCGCGTTCCTTGCCTTGCTCCACGAAATCCTCGGCCTGCTCGCGCGCCGAGCCGAGGATTTCCTCACCCTGGGCGCGCGCTTCCTGGGCGAGGCCGAGGGCGCGGTCCTTCACGTGCTCCGCCGTCTCGGTGGCCTCGGTCTTGGCGCGTTGGGCGAGGTGCTTCGCGTCCTCGAGGGCGCCCGTCAGGGTCGCACGGGGCGTTTCGGCGCCAACCGGTCTGTCGCTCATTCTGGCCTCCTGGGGTCGGGAACGAAGATTCTGCGTGCTGTGCGGGGACAACCATCCAGGGGCGTTTCGGTTGAGGGGGAGGGGAAGGTTGACCCGCGCCCCCCGCTAAGGCGTCTCGGGGGCAAGACGTCGCTCCAAAGTCTCCAGCCGCGTCGTATCGCGCCGCTGCTGCCGTTCCAGCCGCCGCGCGAGGTTGCGTATCTGGGGATTCTGCGTCTCGCGCGCCGCCTCGGCCGCCATCGCCGTCCCTTCCTGTTGGTGCGCGATCATCACGCGCAGGAAGTCCACGTCGGGATTGCCGGAGGTGACGACCTCGTCGTCGTCATCGTCCTCCTCCACCACCGACCAGCTGTAATAGCGGTCGGGCTGGGGCAGGGTGCAGGCTCCCAGGAGCAGCGCTCCCGCAAGGGCCAGGACCGGATGCATCATGGGACCTCCTTCGCTTCCCATCCGTCATCCCGCAACGCGGCCAGGAGTGGGGCGGCGTCTTGTGCCTCCACCCGCGCCTCGCGCTGGTCGAGCGACACCTCGACCGCGGCGTCCGGCGCCGCCTCGCGCAGGGTGGCGGCGACGCCGCGGGCGCAGCCGTCGCAGGTCATGTTCTCGACGCGGATGCGAATCATGGCGGGATAACCTCCAGGGGATGCGCAGGTTTTGCCGCACGTCGGTCAGGTGTACAGCATCTCCTCCAGGGCTGGGCGATGTGGCGTCTCCCCGTCCCGCGCCCGCAGTGCCCCGGCGGCCGAGGCGAAGCGCAGCGCCGCCTCCGGCTCCTGCCCCTCGGCCAGAGCGAGGGCCAGGGCGCCGTGGAACACGTCGCCCGCCCCGGTGGTGTTGCTGGCCTGGACGGGAAAGACCGGCATCTCCCGCAGCGTGTCCTCGCCGCGGAGCAGCCAGAGCGTCGGCTTCTCGCCCCGCGTCACGGCCGCCAGGATCGTCCGCCCCTCCCCCACCGCGCGACGCAGCGCCTCGGCCGGGCGCAAGCCGGGGGCGTAGTTGCCGAGGCCTGGGGCGGAGAACACCGCATGGGTGGCGCGCGGTGCCAGGTCGCGCAGGATGCGCGTCTCGCCTCGCTCCCCGTCGAGGACGGAGGGGATGCCGTGCTCTCCCGCCGCGTCCAGCGCCTGGGCGGCGGCTTCCGGCCAGCGCGGGTCGCAATGCAGCGCCTGGGCCTCCGCCAGAGAATCCAGCGGCAGGGACGAAGGATCGGTGGGCAGGTTCTCGCCGCGCCAGCCCAGCGTCACCCTCTCGCCGAACCGGTCCACGATGACGGCGGAGACAGGGGAGCGGGCGCCGGGGAAGAGGCGCAGGGCGGAGACATCCACCCCTTCCGCCTCCAGCGCCTCGCGCGCCGCCGCGCCGTTCGGGTCGTCGCCCAGCCTTCCCCACAGCGCGGCCCGCCCGCCGAGCCGTGCCACGGCGATGGCGGCATTGGCCGCCATGCCGCCGATGGTGGAGCGGTAGTCGCCGGCCCGGGCCTTGGCGGGGGCGGTCGGCACCTCATCCACCCGGAACACGTGGTCGGTGACGGCGCTGCCCAGGCAGATCACGCGCGGCGGCGCCATTCCGTCTCCCTCACTCCTTCGCCGAGCCGGGTTCGGCCTGCTTGCGGTGCTGCTGCGCCAGCACCGCGGCGGGGGTAACATTGGCCAGGGTGGTCTGCACCTTGTTCATGAGGCCGTGCACCACCTGGCCTTCGCCCTTCACCATCGCCTTCCAGCCCGTCTCCGCCACCGCGGCCGCGTCATCCTTCGACCCCGCGCCGACCTTGGTGTCCTCCATGCCCGCGCGCTCAAAGAACTCGGTTTCCGTGGCACCGGGCATCAGGCAGGTGACGGAGATGCCGTGCTCCTGCACCTCGTTGCGCAGCGCGGCGGCGAAGCTGTCGATGAAGGCCTTGGTGCCGTTGTACACGGCATGGAAGGCACCCGGCAGGTAGCCGGCGACCGAGCCGGTGATGAGGATGCGCCCGCCACCGGCCTGCCGCATCTCCCGCCCTACCTTCTGGATCAGCATGATGGTGCCGGTGACGTTGGTGTCCACGACGCGGCGTACCTGCTTCCAGTCCTGGTCGAGGAAGGCATGGCCCAGCCCGCGCCCGGCATTGGCGCAGAGCACGTCCACCCGCCGGCTCCCCAACGCGGAATGGAGGCGAAACACCCCGTCCTCCGTCGCGAGGTCGGCCTCCACCGCCGTCACCTCGGCACCCATGCCGCGCAGTTCGGCCGCTGCCTCCTCGATGCGTGCCTCGTCGGCGCAGATCACCAGGTCATGCCCCTCCCGGGCCGCGATGCGCGCGAGTTCGAGGCCAATGCCGCTGGACGCGCCCGTGACGAGGGCGAGAGGCTTGCCGCTCATGGCAGTGTTCCTTGCAAGGGAGTGGTTCCCCCGCAACGCCCCCTCCCTGGCAGCGTTGCCCCGGTCACAGTGGACGGAGGCGGCGATGAAGGCGATCACCTGGCACGGCAAGATGGACATGCGCTGCGAGTCCGTGCCCGACCCGAAGATCGAGCAGCCGCGCGACTGCATCATCAAGGTGACGGCCTGCGCCATCTGCGGCTCCGACCTGCATCTGATGGACGGCATCATGCCCACCATGAAATCCGGCGACGTGGTCGGGCACGAAACGATGGGAGAGGTGGTCGAGGTCGGCCCTGAATGCCGCAACCTGAAGGTGGGCGACCGGGTAGTGGTGCCCTTCACCATCTCCTGCGGTGAGTGCTTCTTCTGCACGCGGGGCTATTATTCGGGCTGCGAGCGCTCCAATCCCAACTTCGAGATGGCGCGGGAGCTGTGGGGCAACTCCCCGGCCGCGCTCTTCGGCTATTCCCACATGCTGGGCGGCGTGCCGGGCGGGCAGGCGGAGTATCTGCGCGTCCCCTATGCCGATGTCGGCCCGCTGAAGATCCCCTCCCACATCACGGATGAGCAGGCGCTGTTCCTGTCGGACATCTTCCCGACCGGCTACATGGCCGCCGATTTCTGCGACATCAAAGGCGGCGAGACCATCGCCATCTGGGGCTGCGGCCCGGTCGGCCAGTTTGCCATCCGCTCGGCGCTGCTGCTGGGCGCGGAGCGCGTCATCGCCATCGACGACACGCCGGAGCGGCTTGAGATGGCGAAGCAGGCCGGGGCCGAGACGCTGAACTTCCGCGAGGTGGACATCTACGACGCCATCATGCAGCGCACCCATGGCCGGGGCGCCGATGCCTGCATCGACGCGGTGGGAACCGAGCCCTCGCCCACCTCCTCGCTCATGGCGGCGGTGGACCGGGTGAAGGTCGCGACCTTCATGGGGACGGACCAGCCGCACGTGCTGCGCCAGGCGATCCATTGCTGCCGGAACTTCGGCACCGTCTCCATCGTCGGCGTGTATGGTGGCTTCCTGGACAAGGTGCCCTTCGGTAGCGCCATCAACCGCGGCATCACCTTCAAGATGGCCCAGACCCCGGTGCAGCGTTACATGCCGCTGCTGCTGGAGCGTATCGAACGCGGCGAGATCGACCCTTCCTTCGTGATTACCCATCGTGGGACGCTGGACGACGCGCCGGGGCTCTACAACACGTTCCGAGACAAGAAGGACGGCTGCATCAAGGTCTTCCTGCGGCCGTGATGGAAGGACGCGGGTTCCCCTCCCTGCGGGAACCCGCGTAAACCGCGCCATGCCTTTTCCGCCCCTGCCCGAACATCTCGCCGCCGCACTGACCGAACGCGGCTATGCCGAGCCCACCCCCGTCCAATCCGCCGTGCTGGCGGAGGAGACCGCCGGGCGTGACCTGCTCGTCTCCGCGCAGACCGGCTCTGGCAAGACAGTCGCCTATGGCCTCGCCCTGGCCGGCGAGCTGCTGGACGGCGCGCCGCGCTTGCCTCGGGCGGGGCAGCCCCTCGCGCTGGTCGTCGCGCCCACTCGCGAGCTGGCCTTGCAGGTGCGCGCCGAACTTACCTGGCTCTACGCGCGCGCCGGCGGCGTCGTCGCGGCGGCGGTGGGCGGCATGGACCCCATCGCCGAACGGCGCGTGCTGCAGCGTGGCGCGCATCTCGTGGTCGGCACGCCAGGCCGCATGCGCGACCACATCGAGCGCGGCAACCTCGACGCCACGGCGCTGAAGGCCGTGGTGCTGGACGAGGCGGACGAGATGCTCGACCTCGGCTTCCGCGAGGAGCTGGAGGCGATACTGGACGCCGCCCCGGCCGAGCGGCGCACGCTGCTGTTCAGCGCCACCGTGCCCAAGCCCATCGCGGCGCTGGCGAAGCAGTATCAGCGCGACGCGCTGCGGATCGAGGTGGGCAGCGAAAGCCGCCAGCACGTCGACATCGAGTACCGCGCCAGCCTCGTCGCCCCGCACGAGGTGGAGCGGGCGGTGGTGAACATCCTCCGGCTGGAGGAACCTCGCCTCGCCATGGTGTTCTGCGCCACGCGCGCGGCGGTGAACCGGCTGCACGCCAACCTCACCGAGCGCGGCTTCCCCACCGTCGCCCTGTCCGGCGAGCTGTCGCAATCCGAGCGCACCCGCGCGCTGCAATCCCTGCGCGACGGGCGAGCGCGCATCTGCGTCGCCACCGACGTGGCGGCGCGCGGCATCGACCTGCCGGATCTGGGCCTCGTGCTGCATGCCGAGCTGCCGCGCGACCCGGAGACGCTGCTGCACCGTTCGGGCCGCACCGGCCGCGCCGGACGCAAGGGGGTGAGCTGGCTGGTGGTGCCGCACAACCGCCGCCGCCTGGCCGAGCGCCTGTTCCAAGGCGCCAAGCTGCGCGTCTCCACCGTGCCCGCGCCCGGCGCAGAGGCGGTGCGCGCGCGCGATGCCGAGCGGCTGCTGGTGCAGGCCAAGGCCCTGCTGGCCGAGGAGCGGGAGGATGGCGACGCCGCCCTGGCCGCGAAGCTGGTCACGGAGGCGAGCCCGGACGCCCTGGCCTCGGCTTTCGTGAAGCTGCTGCGCGCCCCCCTGCCCGCGCCGGAGGAACTGGCCGAGGCGCCGGAACGCCAGGCCCCGCCCCCGCGCGAGCGGCGCGAGCATACGGGCGGCGGCAACTGGTTCCGCATGGATGTGGGACGCGACGACGGCGCCGATCCGAAATGGCTGCTGCCCTTCCTGTGCCGGCGCGGCCACGTGACGCGTGAGGCGATCGGCCGCATCCGCATCCTCAGCCGCGAGACGCAGTTCGAGGTGGATCCGCGCGTCGCCGCCCGCTTCGCCACTGCCATCCGACGGCCGGTGGGTGGCCAGGACGGCCAGGTGCGCATCGAGAAGATGCGATGAGGCACCGCGCCTGAAAGCAAGGCCTGCGGCCCAAGGGGCCGA
Organism: Sabulicella rubraurantiaca; assembly: GCF_017355885.1. Classification (GTDB taxonomy): domain Bacteria; phylum Pseudomonadota; class Alphaproteobacteria; order Acetobacterales; family Acetobacteraceae; genus Roseococcus; species Roseococcus rubraurantiacus. The sequence goes on along the minus strand of NZ_JAFEUU010000003.1, from coordinate 263,654 downwards.
GGCCGCGAAGGCGGCCCGCCGCAAGTGCGGCGAAGCCAAGCGACGCGGATGCGGCGCGCCCGGCGACTGGAGGGGCACGAAGGCCGCGCCTTCGTGCGGCCAGGATCAGCGCAGCGGCGCGGTCAGGGACACGCCCGGCTCGGGCCGCAGCGCTTCCGTGTTGTTCATCCGCTCCGGGTTGGCATCGCGGTCGGCGAAGCTCGACCCGCGCGTTGGGCTGCGCGTGCCCGGCACGGCGGGGATGAGGCGCGTCTCGGGCGGGTTGGCCTGCTCGGCGCTGGTGGGGAAGCGGCGGTCGGGCACCGGGGCCGTGCCGGGGCGCGGCGGCGGGTCGATGGGCGGGGCCGCGCCCACCCCGGACTGGGCAAGAGCCGGCAACGGGGCCAGGACGGCGAGGAGGAGGATGCGGCGTCTCATGGAGCGTGAACGGCCGAGGCCACCTCCCGGCTTCCCGCCCCGCTCAACGTCCCCTGCCCGGCCGCGTTCGCCACCCGCATGGACTTGGACCCCGAAGGGCTGCTAGCGGCCCGGTTGATCGAACGCGCCGGCCCGGAGGGGTTGATCCACCTCGCTCGCTCGGAAGGGCGCGCAGCGCGGCTGGCCGAGGCGGCGCGCGCCCTGGGCGCGGGGGTGGAGGTGCTGCACCTGCCCGGCTGGGACACGCCACCCTATGACCGGCTTGGGCCCTCGCCCGCCCTGCTGGGCGCGCGCATGGCAGCGCTGGAGGCGATGCGCCGCCCGGCGGCAGGGCCACGCCTCCTGATCCTTTCCCCCGCTGCCGCGCTGCAGCGCCTGCCCGCGGAGGTGCCGCCGCCCCTTCTGCTTCGCCCCGGCGATGCGGTGGAGACGGCGGCGCTGGAAGCGCTGGGCTATTCCGCCGATGACCTGGTGGACAGCCCCGGCGAGTTCGCCTTGCGCGCCGCCGTGCTGGACGTGTTCCCCGCCCTGCCCAATGCCCTGCCGCAACGGCTGGAGCTGGAGGAGGGGCGCATCGTCGCCATCCGGCGCTTCCATCCGGACACGCAGCGCTCGGAAGCGGAGGAGGGGTTCCTGTGCCTCCCGCCTGCACGGGAGGATACGGGCGGGGAGCTGGTCTCGCCCTTCGAGCTGTGGCCGGAGGCCGTGCTGCTGGCGGAGCCGGAGGTGGCGGAGCAGGCTGCGGATTTCTGGCGCGAGGCGGAGGACGGGTTCCGCCTGCGCCTCGCCGCCGGGCTGGAGGAGGGCGAGGAATCGCCGCGCGAGCCGGGAGCGCTCTTCCTCGACCCCGCCGCCTGGAAATCCGTGCTCGGCCGGGCCACCCCGCTGCCGCGGCCCGAGGAGGAGGCAGAGCCCCTCTCCTTCCTGGGCGCCGAGGATCCCGAGGCGGCGCTGGCCGATGCCGTGGCCGCGGCGCTGGACGCGGGCGTGCGCGTAGCCCTGGCGGGGGCGGGCGCACGGGCCACACGCCTTGCCCGGCTTCTGCGCGCGCGCTTCGGGACGCTCACGGAGGTAGAGGGCTGGCTGGCGCTGCGCGAGGCCGAGCCTGGCACGCTGCACTGGCTGCGGCGTCCGCTGCGCTCCTCCTTCGCCGCCGATGGGACGCTCGTCGCCGCGGCGGCCGAGATCTTGCCGCCGCCCAGCGGCGCGCGCGAGGCGCGGCTGCCGGTGGAGGAAGCGCCCCTCGCGCCTGGCGACCTCGTGATCCACGAGGAGCACGGCATGGCCCGGCTGCTGGGCATCGAGCCGGTGGAGGGGATGGACTGCCTGCGCCTGGAGTTCCACGGCGGCGCGACGCGGCTGGTGCCGGCGGAGGAGCTGGACCGCATCTGGCGCTACGGCGCCGAGTCGCGCGGCGTGTCGCTGGACCGGCTGGGCGGCGATGCCTGGGCGAAGCGGCGGGCGGAGGCCGAGGCGTCGCTGGCCGAGACGGCGCGCGGCCTCGTCGCCGCGCTGCGGGCGCGCGAGGGCCAGAGCGCCCCTGCCTGGGTGCCGCCTCGCCGCCCCTACGCCCGGTTCTGTGCCGGCTTCCCCTTCGAGCTGACGCCGGACCAGGAGGAAGCGTCAGCGGAGGTGGGACGCGACCTCGCGGCCGGGCGGCCCATGGACCGGCTGGTCTGCGGCGATGTGGGCTTCGGCAAGACGGAGATCGCGCTGCGCGCCGCCGCCGCCGTGGCGCTGGCCGGCGGGCAGGTGGCGGTGCTGGCGCCGACCACGGTGCTGGCGCGGCAGCACCTGGACAGTTTCCGCCGCCGCTTCGCGCCTCTGGGAATCGCGGTGGGCGGGCTGTCGCGCCTGACCCCGGCGAGGGAGGCGCGGCAGACCCGTGAATCCCTGGCCGAGGGGCGGCTGCCCATCGTGGTTGGCACGCAGGCGGTACTGGCCAAGGCGACGCGCTTCGCGCAGCTCGGCCTCGTCATCGTGGACGAGGAGCAGCGCTTCGGGGCGCGGCAGAAGCAGGTGCTGCGCAGCCTGGCGGAAGGGGCGCACTTCCTGTCCATGACGGCCACGCCCATTCCGCGCTCGCTCCAGGGCGCGATGCTGGGGTTACAGGCGCTGTCCGTGCTGCAAACCCCGCCCGCGAGGCGCCGCCCGGTGCGGACCGCGGTGGCGGCGCTCGAGGACTCGCTGCTGGGTGAGGCGCTGCGGCGGGAGCGGCGGCGCGGCGGGCAGAGCTTCGTCGTGGTGCCGCGCATCGAGGATCTCGGACCCATGCGAGCTCGGCTGCGGCAGGTGGCGCCGCGCTTCCGCGTGGCGGAGGCGCATGGCGAGATGGCGGCGGCCGATGCGGACGACGCCATGCTGCGCTTCGCGGAAGGGCGGGCGGAGGTGCTGCTTTGCACCGCCATCGTGGAGACCGGGCTGGACGTGCCGCGTGCCGGGACGATGCTGATCTGCGGCGCCGAGCGCTTCGGCCTGGCGCAGCTGCATCAGCTTCGGGGGCGGGTGGGGCGCGGCGGGCAGCGGGGCGCGTGCTGGCTGCTGACGGAGGGCGAGCCGCCCCCAGCGGCGGCGCGGCGGCTGCGCGCCCTGGCGGAGGAATCCTATCTCGGCGCCGGATTCGGCATCGCGGCACGCGACCTGGACCAGCGCGGCGCGGGCGACCTGTTGGGCGAGGAGCAGGCCGGGCATGTCCGGCGTCTCGGCCTGAACCTGACGCGACACCTGATGGAGCGCGCCCTGGCCGAAGCGCGTGGCGAGGCGCGCGAGGACGCACCGCCCGTCTCGCTGGTCCTGCCCCTGCCCGCCCATATCCCCGAGGATTACGTGCGCGAGGAGGCGCTGCGGATCGCGCTGCACGAGCGGATCGGCGCGGCGCAGCGCCTGATGGAGCTCGATGCGGTGGTGGAGGAGATGGAGGACCGCTTCGGCCCCTTGCCCGAGTCGGCGGAAGCGGTACTGACCCGCTCCCGGCTGCGCCTGCGGGCGCGACGCCTGGGGGCGACGCGACTGGAAGCGGGCCCGAAGGCCGTGGCCGCCAGCTTCGCCGACGAGGCGCCCGAGGTGTCGCCACCGCTGGAACGCAAGGAGGATCGGATACTTCTGCGCCGCGAATGCAGGACTCCCGAGGCCATGGCCGAGGCAGCCGAGGAGTTGCTCGCGCGACTGCGGCGGAAGGCATCCCCTCCCCGAAAATAGCGCTCCCCGCAGCATCCGGCTTCAAAGCGGCCGGCGCGCGGCTCGGAACCTCTCCGCACGCACTCCATGTCTGAGGCGCGCAGGCCAAACGCGCGGAGCGCGCACCCGGCGCCTGAGGGCACAAAAAAAGGGCGGCCCTTGCGGACCGCCCCTTCTTCTGGACCGGCCCCGAAGGGCCGCCCCAACTTAGAAGTCCATGTCGCCCATGCCGGCGCCGGGGCCGCCCGCCGGAGCAGCCTTCTTCTCGGGGCGCTCGGCGACCATCGCCTCGGTGGTGATCAGCAGGGAGGCGACGGAGGCCGCATCCTGCAGCGCCGTGCGCACGACCTTGGTCGGGTCGATGATGCCGGCGGACACCAGGTCCTTGTACTCGTCCTTCTGGGCGTCATAGCCGTGGCTGTAGTCGCTCTTGCGGAGCACTTCACCGGCCACGACCGCGCCGTCCTTGCCGGCATTGGCCGCGATCTGCTTCGCCGGGGCCTGGATGGCCTTGCGGACGATCTCGATGCCGACCTGCTCGTCGTTGTTCTCACCCTTCAGCGAGGACAGGTTCTCGGAGGCGCGCAGCAGGGCCACGCCGCCGCCCGGCACGATGCCTTCCTGCACCGCGGCGCGGGTGGCGTGCAGCGCGTCGTCCACGCGGTCCTTGCGCTCCTTCACCTCGACCTCGGTCGAGCCGCCGACGCGGATCACGGCCACGCCGCCGGCCAGCTTCGCCAAGCGCTCCTGCAGCTTCTCGCGGTCGTAGTCCGAGGTGGTCTCCTCGATCTGCGCCTTGATCTGCTCGCAACGGCCCTGGATCTCCGACTTCTCGCCGGCGCCGTCCACGATCGTGGTGTTCTCCTTCTCGATGCGGACGGTCTTGGCCTTGCCCAGCATCTGGAGGGTCACGTTCTCGAGCTTGATGCCCAGATCCTCGGAGATCATCTGGCCGCCCGTCAGGATGGCGATGTCCTCGAGCATCGCCTTGCGGCGGTCACCGAAGCCCGGGGCCTTCACGGCGGCGATCTTCAGGCCGCCACGCAGCTTGTTGACCACCAGCGTCGCCAGGGCCTCGCCCTCCACGTCCTCGGCGATGATGACGAGCGGACGGCCCGACTGCACCACGGCCTCGAGCAGCGGCAGCATCGGCTGCAGCTGGGAGAGCTTCTTCTCGAAGATCAGGATGTAGGGCTGATCCATCTCCGCAATCATCTTCTCCGCATTCGTGATGAAGTACGGGGAGACGTAGCCGCGGTCGAACTGCATGCCCTCGACGACGTCGAGCTCGGTCTGGATGCTCTTGGCTTCCTCGACCGTGATCACGCCCTCGTTGCCGACCTTCTCCATTGCTTCGGCGATCATCTTGCCGATCTCGGTCTCGCCGTTCGCGGAGAGGGTGCCGACCTGGGCCACCTCGGCGGAGGTGGTGATCTTCTTGGTCTTGGCCTCGAGCTCGGCGACAACCTGAGACACGGCCTTGTCGATGCCGCGCTTGAGGTCCATCGGGTTCATGCCGGCGGCAACGGCCTTGGCGCCCTCGCGGACGATGGCCTGGGCCAGCACGGTCGCCGTGGTGGTGCCGTCACCGGCGAGGTCGTTGGTCTTCGAGGCCACTTCGCGCACCATCTGCGCGCCCATGTTCTCGAACTTGTCGGCCAGCTCGATCTCCTTGGCGACGGTCACGCCGTCCTTGGTGATCCGCGGCGCGCCGAACGACTTGTCGATCACGACGTTGCGGCCCTTCGGGCCCAGCGTGACCTTCACCGCGTCGGCCAGGATGTCCACGCCACGAATCATGCGCTCGCGAGCGGAGGCGCCGAACTTAACGTCCTTGGCTGCCATGTGTCAGTTCTCCGGAATGGAAAAGGGGGAAAGGGGTCTTCAGGCGGCCTTGGCGGTCGCGGAGGAGGTCTCGACGATGCCCATGACATCGCTCTCCTTCATGATCAGCAGCTCCTCGCCGTCGATCTTGACCTCGGTGCCGCTCCACTTGCCGAACAGGATGCGGTCGCCGGCCTTCACGTCGAGCGCGCGAACCTCGCCCTTGTCGTTCACGGTGCCGGAGCCGACGGCGATGACCTCGCCCTCCTGCGGCTTCTCCTTGGCGGTGTCGGGAATGATGATGCCGCCCGCAGTCTTCTCTTCAGCCGTGATGCGGCGGACGAGGACGCGGTCGTGCAGGGGACGGAACTTCATGGCGGTTCTCTCTCCTGGGTCAGGCCCCGGCGGTATTGGCACTCCCCGCCGAGGAGTGCCAGCGATCTAGGAGAGGCTTCGGAATGAGTCAAGACAAATGGCAGCACTCTCTGCTCGCGAGTGCCAATGCTTTGAAATCAAACGAAATTCTTGCCGCCCGTGCAGCCTCCGTGCCACGCTTGGCGTTCCCGGAGTGACAGGCAAGAGGAGGCGAGGACCCCATGCTCGACGCGCTGACGCCCATCATCCGCCATCCGAATTGGCGGCTGCTCACCGCGGAGATCCTCTACCACCTGCCCGATCATCCGCACGTCCTGCAGAGCTTCTTCTGGCAAAAGGAGGATCTGGCGCCGGAATTCCCGCGCCTGTCGGGGTTCCTCGCCTTCTGGCAGCGCGAGATCCATGGCCCGCTCCATTCCGTGCGGGTCGCCTCCTCCGCGCTGGTGCGCCCGGCAGAGCTGCGCTACGCCAACGGCGCCTTCACGCTACACTAAGATCCGGGAGGGGTTGGCGCGCTGCGCGCAGCAGCGCCGCGGCATCGCCGCCCGCTTCGTGCACCCGGTCCAGCACGGCGGCCAGCGCGGCGAGGATCGGCGGCACGGGCAAGGCACCATGGACATACCGGCTCATGGTCGGGGGCTGACAGCCGACCAGCCGGCTGAATTCCGCCTGCGTGAGGCCAATTCGCCCGAGCGTGGCCTTCAACTCCGCACCCGTCATGGGCATGACCTCGTCCGGCCTGTTTGACATTGTAGGAGAGATATGACGGATCGCGATACTGAACACAAGTTGAACCGAATATTGCAGGATTGTTGAATTCGAAAAGATCCCGGTCTGGCGGAGTCGCGCCCTTCCGGTAGAGTTGCGCCTCATGCCCGCCTTGTCGCGCGTCCTTTGCCTGGACGATTTCGAGCCCCTGTCCCGCCGCCACCTGCCCCGCCCCGTCTTCGGCTATGTCGCCGGCGCGACGGAGCGCAACGCCTCCTTGCGCGAGAACCAAGACGCCTTCACCGAATGGGGCTTCGTGCCGCGCGTCCTCACCGACGTCTCGAAGCGCTCCCAGGCGGTGACTCTATTCGGGCGGGAATGGTCCACCCCCTTCGGCATCGCCCCCATGGGGATGAGCGCGCTGGTCGCCTGGCGCGGCGACCTCGCCCTCACCCGCGCCGCCCGCGCGGCAGACATCCCGATGATCATGTCCGGCTCCTCCCTGATCCGCATGGAGGAGATCATCGCCGAGAACCCGGATGCCTGGTTCCAGGCCTACCTGCCCGGCGATTCACGCCGGGTGGAGGCGCTGGTGGACCGGGTCGCCGCCGCCGGCTTTGGGACGCTGCTGCTGACGGTGGACACGGCTGTGCTGCCGAACCGGGAGAACAATGTCCGCAACGGCTTCTCCACCCCGCTGCGCCCCTCGCTCCGACTGGCCTGGGACGGGGCGATCCGCCCGCGCTGGCTGCTGAACACCTGGACGCGCACGCTGATGCGCCACGGCATGCCGCATTTCGAGAACAGCTTCGCCGAGCGCGGCGCCCCCATCCTGGCCCGCAATGTGCTGCGCGACTTCACGGCGCGCGACCACCTGAATTGGGAACACTTGGCGCTGATCCGTCGCCGCTGGAAGGGCCGCCTGATCGTGAAGGGAGTGATGCATCCGGAGGATGCCCGCCGCTCGGAAGGCGAGGGCGCGGATGGCGTCATCGTTTCCAACCATGGTGGAAGGCAGCTGGACGGCACCGCCTCGCCGCTGCGCGTCCTGCCGGAGGTGGTGAAGGCCGCCCCCGGCATCACCGTCATGCTGGATGGCGGCGTGCGGCGCGGCACGGACATCCTGAAGGCCGTGGGACTCGGCGCGAAATTCGTCTTCGTCGGCCGGCCCATGCTGCATGCGGCCGGCGTGTTCGGCGAGGCCGGGGTGGCACACGCCATCGCGCTGCTGAAGGGCGAAGTGGACCGCGACATGGCGCTGCTGGGGGTGAACTCGCTGGACGAGGTGACGCCGGAATGCCTCGTGCGGGTCCGTCCGCCCGTCCAATAAACGGCTTCGACAACTACGCCCTGACCGAGAATATCGAGCAGGGCGCCCTGTTCGGCACCGCGACCAAGTTGACCAGCGCGGCGGGCGGCGCGGTGCTCTTCGCCAATTCCACCCTGGGCTCCACGCTGAACGGGCTCGGAGGCAACGACATCCTGTTCGACGGCGCCGGCAACGACACGCTGATCGGCCAAGGCGGCAGCGATACCCTGACCAGCAACGCGGGGGCCGACCTGCTGATGGGCGGGGCGGGCGACGATCTCTACGCCATCAGCAACCCGAACGCGGCGCTGGTGGAAGCGGTGGGAGCCGGCACGGACATCGCGATCTTCCAGACCAATGGTTCCTGGGTCCTTGCGCCGAACATCGAGTTCGGCCTGCTGGTCGGGCCGGCGCGCATCCTCACCGCGATGGGGACCGGCCAGGTCCTGGCGAATTTCGGCGCCGGAGGCGCGACGATCGCCGGCGGGTCCGGCAGCGACACGATCTGGGGCAAGGCCGGGGTCACCGACACGCTGTTCGGCCAGGGGGGCGACGACGTCCTGGCTGGCCAGGGCGGCACCGACACGATATTCGGCGGCATGGGGGACGACACCTTCCTTGTCACCTCGGCCGGCGAGGGCACGGATTTCGCCTGGGTTTCCGTGGATGGCTGGACCGTGCCCGAATTTGTGGAGCGCGCGGGGCTGAACGAGAGCGCACGAGTGCTGAGCGCGGGCGCCGGGGCGCAGGTCCTCTTCGCCAACCCCAACTTCGCCTCGACCCTGTCGGGTGGCGCGGGGGACGACATCCTCTACGGCACCGCCCAGGCCGAGGTGATGACCGGCGGATCGGGCAATGACTGGTATGTGAGCAGCGGCGGCGCCGACCGCATCGTCATCAACGCCCCGAACTGGGGCGACGACGTGGTATTCGGCGCGCATGCCGGGATGATCCTCGACATGCGCGGATCCGGCATTGCCGGTCTCGGCTCCTTCACCGCCATCCACGACTTCGCGGCCACGGAAACGACGCCGGCGACGAGCATCTTCCAGAGCGCCCTGGGCAGCCTCGTCCTGTCCGGCATGTCGAAGGCCCAGGCCGAGGCGGCGATGATCTTCTGAGCGCGGCGGATAGGCCTGGGGGCTGCCTTTAGCCCCCGGCCAGCCGCCGCACCGCCTCCACCAGCGGCGCCGCGTCCCACTCCGCCTCGCCCAGCAGCCGGGCGCGCTCCTGCCCCTCGCGGTCGAGGATCAGCGTGGTGGGCAGGCCGCGCGCGCCCAGCGCCCGCGTCGCTGCGCCGCGCTGATCCAGCCAGATGCCGAGCGTCTTGATGCCCGTGCGCTCGTAGAAGCCCTGCACCTGCGCCTTGCCGCCTCGGTCGGAGGAGAGCGGCAGGACGGTGATCCCTGCCCCTTCCACCAGCCTGGCCAGCCGGTCCAGCGCCGGCATCTCCGCCACGCAGGGCGGGCACCAGGTCGCCCAGAGATTGACCACGAGGCCCCGGCCGCGGAAGGCCTCGAAGCCGTGCTCCTTGCCTTCGGCATCGGTGAAGGAAACCGTGGGAACGGGGCGCGTCTCCTCCCGCAGCCGTTCGAGGCCCGTTGCGGCTTGCGCCCGCGCGGGCGCGAGGGGTAGAGCCAGGGAAGCCGCCAGAAGGCGGCGCGGGACCATCACGGAAGCATCACTCCCTTGGATCAGCAGACCAACACCCAATGGGGCGGGCGCTTCGCCGCCGGACCCTCCGCCATCATGCAGGCCATCAACGCCTCGATCGGCTTCGACAGCCGCATGTGGCGGCAGGATATCCGCGGCAGCCTCGCCCATGCCGCCATGCTGGCCCATGTAGGCATCATCTCGCGGGATGACGAGGCCGCGATCCGTTCCGGCCTGGAGGCCATCGCCACGGAGATCGAGGCCGGGCGCTTCGAATGGTCCGAGGCGCTGGAGGACGTCCACATGAACGTCGAGGCGCGGCTGACCGAGCGCATCGGCGAGGCGGGCAAGCGCCTGCACACGGCCCGCTCCCGCAACGATCAGGTGGCCACCGATTTCCGCCTCTGGGTGCGCGACGCGATGGACGGGCTGGCCGCGCAGATGGAGGATTGCATCCGCGCCTTCATCGCGCGCGCGGAGGAGCACGCTGACACGCTGATGCCAGGCTACACCCACCTGCAGCCCGCGCAGCCCACCACCTTCGGCCACCACATGCTGGCCTATGCCGAGATGCTGTGGCGCGACCGCGGCCGGATGCTGGATGCGCGTGCCCGGCTGAACGCGGACTGCCCGCTGGGCGCGGCGGCGCTTTGCGGCACCGGCTTCCCCATCGACCGCCACATGACGGCCCAGGCGCTGGGCTTCGACGGCCCGGCACGCAACAGCCTGGATGCCGTCGGCTCGCGCGATTTCGCCATGGAGTTCCTGGCTGCCTGCGCCATCTGCGCCACGCATCTCTCCCGCCTCGCGGAGGAGATCGTGCTCTGGACCAACCCCTCCTTCGGCTTCGTGAAGCTGAGCGATGGGCTGACCACGGGCTCCTCCATCATGCCGCAGAAGCGCAACCCCGACGCGGCGGAGCTGGTGCGCGGCAAGGCGGGGCGCGTCACCGGCGCGCTGGTCGGGCTGCTGACCGTGGTGAAGGGCCTGGCGCTGACCTATGCGAAGGACCTTCAAGAGGACAAGGAAGGCGTGTTCGACGCGGCGGAGAACCTGACCCTCTCCCTGGCCGCCACCGCCGCCATGGTGCGCGACATGCGCCCCGACGCCACCCGCATGGAAGAGGCGGCGGGGGCCGGCTTCTCCACCGCCACCGACCTCGCCGACTGGCTGGTGCGGGAGTTGAAGTTACCCTTCCGTGACGCGCACCACGTCACCGGCCGGCTCGTCGCGGCGGCGGAGGCGCGGGGCGTGGATTTGTCGGCGCTTTCCCTGGAGGAGATGCGCGAGGCAGAACCGCGCATTCATGACGGCGTGTTCGGCGTGCTGTCGCCCGCCGCCTCCGTCGCCTCGCGCCGCTCCTTCGGCGGCACAGCGCCGGAGAACGTGCGGGCCATGGCGGCGGAATGGAAGGCGCGGCTGTCATGAGGGCAATGCCGCTCCTCCTCGCCGCGCTGGTCCTGGCAGGGTGCGGGCGCTACGGACCGCCGCGCCCGCCCGGTCCGCCCGAGGCCGTAGCCTTTCCGCGCAGCTATCCGGCACCGACGCCGGCGGAACGCGCACGGGAGGTCGAGCGATACCGCGCGGCCGGGCAGCCCGTGCCGGATCACCTACTGCGCTGACGCAGCGTCCGGGTCCCTGGGGCCAGTCCTGCGGGGCCTCGGCGCCCCAAAAGCATGCGAAGACACCGGTCTGGTCGCACCCAGCCTTGCTGCCCTTTTTCCGCGCCCCTCCCACGCAGAAAACCCGGGCGTTGCGTGTTGCCAACGTCTTGCGGAGCCTTCACTTACGCTCATACCGCTGCACAACCGGCAGTTGAGCGTTTCGGAGGAAAACTGTGCGTGACAGGACGCGGCCTCGCCAGGGGGAGGCAGGATCGTGATGGAAACCGACCAGTTTTCGGGATTCCGGCTCCGGCCCGGCCGGGCGGGAACCACGGTTGTGGCACTGCAACTCCGGGTGCCGGAACTTCGGACCGAGACCTCGGCCGATGGCGCGACCCACATCGTCGAGAATTACGAGCTGCGCTTTGACGAGGCGAGCCTCCTGGCGCGGATCGAGACCCTGCGCAGCCAGGGCCTTGACGTCACCCTTTCGCAGGAGGCGCTGCACACCCTGCGGGCTGCATGCAGGAATGCCCCTGTCCGGGCCGGGCGCCACCTCCCGACGCCGGAGGAAGTGGCGCGTGCCCTCGGTCCCGTCGCGCAGATCACGGGTGAAGCCGTCCTTGTCACCGCCCAGCCCCCCGGCACGGCGGAACCCGTGATTCTCCATGTGAATTCGGCTTGCGCCCGGCTGAGCGGCTTCCACGCCAAGGAGCTGCGCGGGATGAAGCTGAGCCTTCTGCTCGAAACGCGCGACAAGCGGGCGAGTGCCGCCGGAGGGACGGAAAGGCGGGTCTCCCTGCAGCGGAAGGGCGGCGTGTCCTTGCCGCTCGACCTGAGCGAGGCACCGCTCCTCGTGGAGGCGGAGGGGCCCTATCCCTGCACCGTGCTGGTGGCGCGTCCGGCCGAGCCGGACGTCCATGCGAACGACCTCGATTCCGAGCGCGACGAGCTGACGGGGCTGCGCGGCGAGGCCTCCCTGCTCCAGGCCATTGCCGCCGACCTCCTTCTGCCGGGGGCCAAGCCGCGCCGCCAATCCTGCATCGCTCTCTTCCGCGTCAACGGCTTCGAGGAGATCGCCGCTCGCCATGGCCACCGCGTCGGCAATGCGGTCCTGCTGGGCGTCGCCGACCGGCTGGCCTCGAAGCTTCGGCAGGGCGACCTAGCCTGCCGCCTCGGCGATGCCGAGTTCGCCATCTATCTCGGCAATATCGGCCTTTCGCAGACCAAGGCCAGCGTGTCGCGCCTGCACAACCACGTCACCGAAGCCCCGGTCCCCACGCCCCAGGGCGCCCTGCCGGTGAAGCTGGTCCAGAGCGTGACGGCGATCGATTGGCGGGACGGCGACGGCGACGTGATGGCGGCCCTGAAGGCGAAGCTCGCTGCGGCGCGGAGCGCCCTCCCCGCCCCCGCCCCCGCCCAGATGGCGGCGCTGCCCCCTGCCCGGCCGGGCTGAGGGGGCGCGGGCCGTCACTCCGGCTCGAAATCCAGGGCCAGGGGTGCGAGGCCCGGCCCCACCCATTGCTCGGCGAAGCCGACGCGATTGGTGCGCGCATCGGCCCAGAACTGGTTGGTGGCGCGGCGCATGCCGGTGGCGCGACACGTTTCCTCGACGAGGATCCCGCGCTCGTCCTCTGTGCGGAAGCCGCGCAACCGGCAGTCGAAGGCTACGCCGAATCGCATCGTGGCCGGGTCGCGCCCCGGCGTGCCCAAATCCACGAGGCGTCGCGCCTCCACGGAACGGCCGAGCAGCGCTCGGGGATCCTCCAGCGGGTCGGGACCATCGAAGCGCGTCGCCATCACGGTCTGCGGCAGACCGGCGGTGGCGACGACGCGCGCACCGTCCGTCTGCACCACCACCCCGCCCGGGGCGCGCCACATGCGCCGCTCCCCCAGCTGCTGGATCAGCGTCGCCGTGGCCTGGCGCCGGCCCAGGGCGAGGCGCAGCGTCGTGCTTCCCTCATCCTCGTCGCCGCTCTCGGCCTGCGCGATGGCGAGACGGTCCGGCTCCCCGTCACCCAGCCCCAGCCCATTCCGCACCGCGCGGGCCGTCCCGTCCAGCGTGGTGCCGCAACCGGCGAGAAGAAGCGGGACGAGGCAGGCAAGGCGGCGCATGGCGGCCCTATCGCATGGGGATGGCCGGCCCGGAACCGAGGGGTTGTCCCAAGCGCGGGAAGGCCGCAAGGGAGGGACCGCATGACCCTCGAAACCGCCCGCCGCATCGTCGTGAAGATCGGCTCCGCCCTCCTGGTCGAGCCGAGCCTCGCCGAGCCGCGCGCCGACTGGCTGGGCAGCGTCGCAGCCGACCTCGCCGCGCTGCGGAGCGAGGGGCGCGAGGTGGTGGTGGTTTCCTCCGGCGCCGTCGCACTGGCCCGGCGCGTCCTCGGCCTGACCCGCCGCACCTTGCGGCTGGAGGAGAAGCAGGCCGCCGCCGCAGTGGGGCAGATCCGCCTCGCGGGCGCCTGGGACGCGGCGCTAGCCGCCGAGGGGCTGCGCGCCGCGCAGCTTCTCCTCACGCTGGAGGATAGCGAGGACCGGCGCCGCTACCTCAATGCGCGCGCCACGCTGCGCACCCTGCTCGACCTCGGATGCGTGCCCGTCATCAACGAGAACGACACGGTGGCGACGGCGGAGATCCGCTTCGGCGACAATGACCGCCTCGCCGCCCGCGTGGCGGAGATGATCGGCGCCGACGCGCTGATCCTGTTCTCCGACATTGACGGGCTCTACACTGCCGACCCGCGCAAGGATCCCGGCGCTGCGCACTTGCCGGTGGTGGAGCGCATCACCGACGAGATCATGGCCATGGGGGGCGAGCCGCCGCCCGGCTATTCCTCCGGCGGCATGCGCACCAAGCTGATCGCGGCGCGCATCGCCACCGCCGCGGGCTGCGCCATGGCCATCGCCAAGGGCGAGGGGATGAACCCGCTGGCCGCGCTGCGCGGCGGCGGGCGCTGCACCTGGTTCCTGCCCGCGCCGGAGGGGCGCACCGCCCGCAAGCGCTGGATCGGCGGCTCGCTGCAGCCGCAGGGGGCGCTGCTGGTGGATGCGGGGGCGGCCGGGGCGCTGCGGCGCGGCGGCTCCCTGCTCCCCGCTGGGGTGCGCCAGGTTTCGGGAGAGTTCGCGCGCGGCGACGCCGTCTCCGTGCAGGACCTGGAGGGGCGCGAACTGGCGCGCGGCCTTTGCGCCTATGACAGCGCCGATGCCGCGCGCATCGCCGGCCATCGCAGCGACGAGATCGAGACCCTGCTCGGCTGGCGCGGCCGGGACGAGATCATCCACCGGGACGACCTCGTCCTGACTCAGGACTGAACCATGCTCGACGCAATCCTCATGGGCGTGCTGGAGGGGCTTACCGAGTTCCTCCCCGTCTCCTCCACCGGCCACCTGATCCTGCTGGGGGAGCTGATCGGCTTCCAGGGCCCGCCCGGCAAGGTGTTCGAGATCTCGATCCAGCTCGGCGCCATCCTGGCCGTGATCTGGCTGTTCCGCGACCGTCTCTTCGCGCTGGCGCGGCGCGCCTGGGTGCCGGGCACGGATGAGCGGGCGCTGGCGGTGAACCTCCTCCTCGCCTTCCTGCCCGCCCTGGTGATCGGCGCGACGCTGCACGGCACGATCACGCGGCTGCTCTTCGACCCTTGGGTGGTGTGCTTCGCGCTGATCGCGGGTGGCATCGCCATCATCGTGATCGAGCGGCAGATCCGCGTGCCCACGATCCGCACGCTGGAGGAGATGGGGCCGGGCGCGGCGCTGCTGATCGGCTTTGGCCAGGTGCTGGCGATGATCCCCGGCACCTCGCGCTCCGGCGCCACCATCATCACCGCCCTGCTTTGCGGGGTGGAGCGCAAGGCGGCGGCGGAATTCTCCTTCCTGCTCGCCATTCCCACCATGCTGGCGGCGACCGCCTTCTCCCTGTTCAAGGTGCGGAACGAGCTGTCGGCGGATGGGCTCGGGCTGATCGCCGTGGGCTTCGTCTCCGCCTTCCTGGTGGCGCTGGTGACGGTGCGCGTCGTCATGGCCTTCATCGCGCGGATCGGCTTCACGCCTTTCGGCTGGTACCGGATCGCCATCGGCCTCGTGATGCTGCTCGTGCTCAGCCTGGGGAGCTGAGCCCACCCACGAGGCGCGTCGGCAGCAGCTCGCCGCGCCGCAGCAGCAGCGGATGGGCGATGGCGGCCAGCTGGCCGGTCACCACCCGCAGCCCGCGCGCCAATTCGCGCGCCACCTCGCCCCCATTCGCCTCGCGCAGCTCCTCCTTCGCTTCCACGAGGCGGCGGGCGGCCGTGGCGTCGTCCAGCACCATGACGGTCAGCGCCAGCTGCATCTGCGTCCTGAGCGCCCGCAGCACCGCCTCCCCCGCCTCGCCGGCGCGGCGGCGCCGTGCCAGCGGCTTCAGCAGGTCTGCCTCCAGCGCCAGCATGGTGTGGTCCAGCACCTGGGCGAAGTGGCGCAGATCGGCCGCGCGGCGCGCCTCCTCCTCGCCCAGGGATTCGGAAGGAAGCTCGGACAGATAGGCGTGGATGGCGGATTGTAGCCGTCCGGTCGCGGCGCCATTGCCGGTCTCGCGCCCTTCGATGCGGTCCTCGATCATCTCCGCCATGCGCAGCACCTCGCGCTGCGCCTGGGCGAGCGCGACCGAGGGGGCGCGCAGCGCCGCGCGGTCCAGGAAGCGTGGTGCACCGGGGTCCGGCCCGGGCGGCGGGTCGGGCAGCAGGCGCTCCAGCCGGCGCGCAAGGGCGGGCAGGAAGGGCAGGAAGAGCAGCCCCGTCGCCACGTTGAACAGCAGGTGCGCG
This sequence comes from Sabulicella rubraurantiaca, assembly GCF_017355885.1. Lineage (GTDB taxonomy): Bacteria > Pseudomonadota > Alphaproteobacteria > Acetobacterales > Acetobacteraceae > Roseococcus > Roseococcus rubraurantiacus. The sequence continues at coordinate 247,794 of NZ_JAFEUU010000003.1, read as the reverse complement.
AGGGCGACCAGCGTGGCGGGCTTGAGCTCCAGCGCCGCGAGGGCGGGGGCCAGCCAGGGCAGCAGAGCGAGGCCGAGCGCCACCCCCGCCAGCCGGTTCAGCAGATTGCCCAACGGCATGCGCCGCCCGGCGGGGCCGGAGGCGGATTCGATCAGCGGGTTGAGCGCGGAGCCGAGATTGGCGCCCAGCACCATGGCCAGCGCATCCGCCGTCGCCACGCTGCCCGAGGCGGCGAGCGAGGCGACCAGCAACACCCCCGCCAGCGAGGAATGCGCGGCCCAGGCCAGCACCGCCGCCACCAGCACGAAGAGCAGCGGCCTGCCCTCCATCGCGCCCAGTACCGCGCGCAGCCCCGGCGATTGCTCGATGGGCGTCAGCGTCGCCGTCAGCATGTGCAGGGCGAGCAGGATCAACCCCAGCCCGATCGCCACGCGCCCAAGGTCGCGCAGGCGCGAGGAGGGACGGCGCCGGAACACCGCCACCCCCGCGAGGATGAGCCCGAAGGCGAGCGGCCCGGTGTCCAGCGACAGCAGCGGCACCAGGATGGCGGTGCCGAGATTGGCCCCCGCCACCGCCGCCAGCGCCGGGGCCAGCGCCACGGAGCCGGAGGCAGCGAAGCCCGCCACCATCAAGGCGGTGGCGGTGGAGGATTGCAGCGCGAAGGTGGTCACCAGCCCCGCCAGGAAGGCGCGGCGCCGCGTGCCGAGGGCAAGCGAGAGGCCCGCCCGCAGCCGCGTGCCGAAGGCGCGCTGCACCCCGGTCTGCACCATGTGCAGCCCCCAGAGCAGCAGCGCCGCCTCACCAGCGAACTCGAGAAGAAAGGCTAGTTCCTGCATCGCCCGCCCAACGTGCCGCGATCAGGAAGGGAGACGCGGCGGCGCGACTCCGGCAGCCGCGCATTGCGCGTCCAGCATGGAGGAGAAATCCTGCCCCCCCATGCCGCGCGCCCGCGCCGCCGTGAAGGCCTCGCGCCCCGCCGCCGCCATGGGCAGCGGCACCCGCGCCGTATTCGCGGCCTGGAGGATCAGGGACAGGTCCTTGTGCGCGAGGTCGATGGCGAAGCCGGGCTTGGTGTCGCCCTTCAGCACTTTGTTGGGCCAGTTCACCGCCAGCTGCCCGTTGGTGGCAGTGGTGCCGTGCAGCACCTCCAGCGTCTTCGACAGGTCGAGGCCGAAGGCGGTGGCGAGGCTCAGCGCCTCCGCGTTCATCTGGCAGAGCAGAATGGCGAGGTAGTTGTTCACCAGCTTGGTGCGCGTCCCCGCCCCCGGCCCGCCGCAATGGTGGATGGTGCTTCCCATCGCCTCCAGCAGCGGCCGCGCCCGCGCCACGTCGGCGTCGGAGCCGCCCACCATGAACAGGCTTTCCCCGCGCTCCGCATGGGCGGCGAGGCGACCGACCGGCGCGTCCACGAAGCCCAGGCCTCGTTCCGCGCAGGCCTTGGCGAGAGCATCCGTGGTCTCCGGATCCACCGTGGACATGTCGAGCACCAGCGCGCCGGGCCTGGCGTTCTCCAGCACTGGGCCGAGCACGGTGGAGGACACCTCGCGCGGGCCGGGCAGCATGGTGATCACCACGTCGCTGGCTCGCGCCACCGTGCCGGCATCGGGCGCCGACTCGGCGCCAAGCTCTGTCAGTGCGGCGACGGGGCCGGGCGCGAGGTCGAACACCGTCATCGGAAATTGCCGCCGCCGGATATTGGCGGCCATGGGCCGGCCCATATTGCCCAGCCCGATGAATCCCACACGTTCCATGCGAATCCCCCTTGTGAAAGCTTCGTGTCAGCATGGCCCCTCGGGGCAGCCACGCGAAGCCCGGCGCGTTGGGGGCGGGATGACGCCGCCCCGCCGCCTCGCCATGAGCCTGCCCTTCATTCTTCCCACCGCTGCCGGCGCCGCCGTCCCGGCGGAGCGGCGCGAAACCTGGCGCGACGCCGCTCGAAACCGCGACGTGCCGGTGCTGCTGCGCCTGCCCGCAGGCGACGAGCCCGCGCCGCTCATCCTCATCTCCCACGGCCTCGGCGGCTCGCGCGAAGGCATGGCCTACCTGGGCCAGGCGCTCGCGGGCTCGGGCTTCATCGCGCTGCACCTGCAGCACGCGGGCAGCGACACCGCGATCTGGCGTGACCGGGCCGATCCCTTCGCCGCCATGCGCAATGCGGCGCGCGACCCGATGGCCGCGGCGAACCGCCTGCTGGACGTTCCCTTCGCCCTGGACGAGGCGCAGCGGCGCCTGGGCGCGCGGCTCGACTCCGCGCGCATCGCGATCGCCGGTCATTCCTTCGGATCCTGGACGGCGCAGCACGCGCTGGGCCAGGCGCTGCCGCTATCCTTGCCCCGCATCCCGGATGGGCGGCTGCGCGCGGGCATCCTCATCTCGCCCGTGCTGGGCTTCTTCGGCCCGCCCGCCGCGAACGCCATCCGCGTACCGCTGCTGCACGTGACGGGCTCGGAGGACCGGACGGTGCTGGACCGCGCGGGGCCGGAGGAAAGGCTGGCGATCTTCGAGGCGATCAGCGGCACGCCGCAGGCGGCCGTGGTCTTCGCCGAGGCCGGGCACCTGGCCTTCGCGGGCCGGGAGGAAGCCGGCGCGGGCCATGTCGCGCCCACTTTCCATGCCCGGACCGCCACGCTTGCCGTGCTGTTCCTGCGCGCCGCGCTGCTGGCCGATGCCGAGGCGGCGGCGGAGATTGGGCGTGGCGCAGGCGCCCTGCTCCAGCCGGGCGACCGGCTAGTGACCAAGGATTGGGCTGGATAGGGTCACCGCATGCTGGAAGCTCGCACGGTCAGTGTCTCGGTCAACCGCCCCTGGCGGGAACTCTACGAGGCGATCTGGCGGCCTGAGTGCTTTCCGCGCTGGGCCTCCGGGCTGAGCCGATCCAGCCTCCAGCCGGATGGCGATGCGTGGACCGCGCAAGGCCCGCAGGGGCCGATCCGCATCCACTTCACCGGCCACAATGCCTTCGGCGTCATGGACCACTTCGTGGACACGGGCGACGGGCCGGAGATCCACGTCCCGATGCGCGTGCTGCCGAACGGGGCGGGGGCGGAGGTGATGCTCACCCTGTTCCGCCAGCCCGGCATGACCGAGGAGCAGTTCGAGGCCGATTTCGCCTGGATGCGGCGCGACCTCGAGGCGCTGCGCGACTGGGCTGAGGGCTAACGCCCCAAGGCGCGCCACCCGATGTCGCGGCGGCAGAATCCCTCGGGCCAGTTGATCGCATCCACGGCGCGGTAGGCCGCGTCCCGCGCCTCCCGCAGCGTGGCCGCGCGGGCGCCGATGCCGAGCACGCGCCCCCCGGCAGCGAGGGTCTGCCCGTCCGGACCCGCCTTCGTGCCGGCGTGGAAGACGGACACGCCGGGCACGGAAGCCGCTTCGGCCAATCCCCGGATCACCGTGCCGGTGCGCGGCGTGCCGGGGTAGTTCTCCGCCGCCATCACCACCAGCAGCGACGGCTCCGGCGACCATTCGAGCGACACGTCCGACAAGTCGCCACGCGCGGCGGCGAGCAATGCGGGCAAAAGGTCGGATTCAAGGCGCAGCATCAGCGCCTGGCATTCTGGGTCGCCGAAGCGGACGTTGAACTCGAGGAGCTTCGGCCCCTGCGCGGTCAGCATCAGCCCGGCGAAGAGCACGCCGCGGAAGGGCGTGCCGCGCCGGGCCATCTCGGCCAGGACGGGGGTTATGCAGGATTCCATCACCGCCTGCTGCAAGGCGAGGGTGAAGGCGGGGGCTGGGGAATAGGCGCCCATCCCGCCCGTGTTCGGCCCGGTGTCGCCGTCGCCCGCGCGCTTGTGGTCCTGCGCGCCTTGCAGCGGCACGGCGCGCGTGCCGTCGCACAGCGCGAAGAAGGACACTTCCTCGCCCTCCAGGAACTCCTCGACCACCACGCGCGCGCCGGATTCGCCGTGGATGCGGCGCTCCATGAAATCGGCGATGGCCTCCTCCGCCTCCGTCACCGACATCGCCACCACCACGCCCTTGCCGGCGGCGAGGCCATCGGCCTTCACCACGATGGGCGCGCCCTCGCGGCGGATGTATTCGCGCGCGGCTTGCGCATCGGTGAACTCCGCGTAGCGCGCCGTGGGGGCGCCGGCGGCGAGCGCGATCTCCTTGAAGAAGCTCTTGGAGCCTTCGAGCCGCGCCGCCTCGGCGGAAGGGCCGAAGCAGGGGATGCACGCCGCCGCGCAGGCATCGGCGAGGCCCAGCGTCAGCGGCGCCTCCGGCCCCGCCACCACGAGATCCACCTTCTTGTCGCGCGCGAAGGCGACCAGCGCTTCGATGTCGGTCGCGCCGATCCCGACGCACTCCGCCACCTCGGCGATGCCGGGATTGCCCGGCGCGCACCACAGCTTGGCGAGGAGCGGCGAGCGGGCGAGCTTCCAGCACAGCGCGTGCTCCCGCCCGCCGGAACCGACGACGAGGATGTTCATGAGACCACTCCGCATTCCGGCGCCGTGGCGGTAAGAGGGCTCATGACGAGCGGCGCCAGCGGCAACATTCCCGAATACGGTGTGGGCGAATTGGGCGGCGCCATCAAGCGCACCCTCGAATCCGCCTTCGGCCGCATCCGCGTGCGCGGCGAGATGACGGAGGTGAAGCCCTATTCCTCGGGCCATGTCTATCTCTCGCTGAAGGACGGCCAGGCCAAGGTCGAGGCGGTGGTGTGGAAGGGCACCGTGCCGCGCGTCGGGCTGAAGCCCGAGAACGGGGTGGAGGTGATCGCCACCGGCCGCATCTCCACCTATGCCGACCGCTCCAAGTACCAGCTCATCATCGAGCGGCTGGAATATGCGGGCGAGGGCGCGCTGCTGAAGCGCATCGAGATGCTGCGCCAGCGTCTCCAGGAAGAAGGGCTGTTCGAGCGGCGGCGCCCTCTTCCCCTGCTGCCCGAGGTGATCGGCGTCGTCACCAGCGAGAGCGGCGCGGTGATCCAGGACATCCGCACCACGCTGGCGCGGCGCTTCCCGCGCCGCGTCATCCTGTGGCCGGTGCAGGTGCAGGGCGCTGGGGCGGCGGAACAGGTGGCGGCGGCGATCCGCGGCTTCTCGCTGCTGGCCGCCGGCGGCGCGGTGCCGCGCCCGGACGTGCTGATCGTCGCGCGCGGCGGCGGCTCGCTGGAGGACCTCATGGCCTTCAACGAGGAGGCGGTGGTGCGCGCGGCGGCGGAATGCACGATCCCGCTGATCTCCGCCGTGGGGCACGAGACGGACACCACGCTGATCGACTTCGCCGCCGATCGCCGCGCCCCGACCCCCACCGCTGCCGCCGAGATGGCCGTGCCCTCGCGCGACGAGATGGCCGCCGGCCTCGCGCAGCTGGGCGCGCGGCTGAAGGGGCGCGCGGATTCGCATCTGGGCGATGCAAGGCTGCGGCTGCGCGTGGCCGGGCGCGGCCTGCCCGACCTGCCCGCCCTGGTCGCCAATGCGCGCCAGCGCCTGGATGAGCGGGCGGAGCGGCTGGACGGCGCCCTGCCCCGCTTCCTGGATGGTCGCCGCCTCGTCCTGTCGCGCCTTGCCGGATCGTTGCGCCACCCGCGTGAGGTGATCGCGGCGAAGCGCGGCACGCTGGGCGAGACGGCTGGCCGCCTTTTCGCCGCCTGGGGCCAGGCGCATCAGCGCCGCTGCTCCGCCCCTGCCCTCCAGCGCCTCTCCCCCGCGCCCATCGTGGCGCGGCTGCGCGCCGGCTCGGACCGCGTGCGTGACCTCGGCACGCGGCTGGAGGCGCTGGGCTCGGATGGGCGTCCGGGCCGGGAGGCGCGGGTGCGGCTGGAGGCGCTGTCGGCCCGGCTGGAGGCGGTGAGCTACAATTCCGTGCTCCGGCGCGGCTTCGCCCTGGTGCAGCGCGCCGGCGGTGCCGCCGTCACCGAGGCCGCCGCGTTGAAGCGCGGGGAGAAACTCACCCTCGTCTTCGCCGATGGCAGTGCCACGGTGCGCGAGGAAAGCGACCGCCAGGGGAGGCTGTTCTGATGCACCGCCGGATCCTTCTCGCCGCGCCCGCCCTGCTGGCCGCGCGCCCGGCCCGGGCGGCGGTGATGCTGCACGCCGCTTCCACCCAGGGCGCACTGGTGCTGGGCAGCGGCGCGGCCGGGCGCCGCATCGCGCTGGACGGGCGCCCCGTGCGCGTCTCGCCCGAGGGGGTCTTCGCCCTGGGCTTCGGGCGCGACCACGGCCCGCGCGCCGTGCTCTCCGTGGACGGCACGGCGCAGGAGCTGGAGGTGCGGCCGCGCGAATGGGACGTGCAGCACATTTCCGGCCTGCCTCCCGCCCAGGTGACGCCCGATGCCGAGGCGCTGCGCCGCATCGCGCGCGAGCGGGAGGAGCTGGCGCGCGCCCGTGCCCTCGCTTCCGAGCGCACGGATTTTGCGCGCGGCTTCGCCTGGCCGGCACGCGGGCGGATCAGCGGCGTCTATGGCTCGCAGCGCGTGCTGAACGGCCAGCCCCGCGCGCCGCATTACGGGCTGGACGTGGCGGGGCCGGTGGGGACGCCGGTGCTGGCCGCTGCCTCCGGGCGGGTGACGCTGGCGGGCGACTTCCACTTCTTCGGCCGCCTGCTGGTCGTCGAGCACGGCCACGCCGTCCACACGCTCTACGCCCATCTTTCGGCGCAGCATGTCGGCGCGGGGGAGGAGGTGCGCCAGGGCCAGCGCATCGCCGATATCGGGGCGACGGGCCGCGTCACCGGCCCGCATCTGCATTTCAGCCTGGGGCTCGGGCCCGTGTGGCTGGATCCGCAGCCGCTGCTTGCGGCGTAACCGAAGCGACGAGGCGCGGGCGCGGCGGCGTGGCGACCTCCGGCGGGCCGGCGCCCTGCTCCAGCCGCTCCACCGCTGCGGCGACGGCGGCACGGCGGCCGCTGGGCTCGTAGTAATCGCCCCGGATGTGCAGGTGGTGCGCGATGCCGCGCAGGAAGGCATCTGCCAGCACCGGGTCCGGGGCTTGCGGTGCCGCCCAGAACGAGTCGAGCCCGCCGCGATGCGCCAGCCCCTCCACGTCCCATAGCGCCTGCCCCAGCGCCAGCACGGGACGGCCCAGTTGCAGGGCGCGGATGCCGGTGGTGCTGTTCACCGTGACGAGGCCGGCAGCGCGCTCCAGCAGCGGGTCGAGCGGGATGCCGTCCACCAGCGCGACGCGGGTCTCCACCCCTTCATCCCGCGCCATGGCCGAAACGCGGGCGCGCCAGGATTTCAGCCCGGCATCGTAGGGGTGCGGCTTCACCAGCAGGCGGGCTTCGGCCAGGGCCTCGCGCACGAAGGAACGGATGGCGGCGCGCAGCGGCGTGTCCATGTCGGGGAAGGGCGAATAGGCGCGAATGGAGTAGTCCGTCTCCATCTGCATGGCGAAGAGGAAGACCGGCGCCTCCGCCGGGATGGATTCCACGAACTCGCGGGCGAGCCGCGCCTCCCGGCTTCGCAGCAGTAGGCGCAGCCCCGTCGCCGGATAGGCGAGGAAGGGCGAGTGGACGGCGAAGCTCCGCCAATGCGGGAAGGGCCAAGGCAAGGCGGAGGCGAGGTGGAACGCCATGTCGCCGCGCGCCAGCAAGCTGAACCGCCCCGGATGGCGCAGCGCCGTGTCCAGCGGCGGCGCCTCGGCCGCCAGGGCGAGGATACCGGCGCGGTCGCGCGGGTAGCGCGACAGGGCGTTCATCCCATCCCGCTCCAGCACGATCCAGTCGGGGCGGAGATAGCCGAAATCCGTCACCGTCACCGCGATGCCGCGCGAATGGGCGGCCTCGATGGCGGCGCGGTGCAGCGGCCGCTGCTCGCCGAGCAGGACGAGGTCGGTGACGCCTTCGAGGCGGGCTTCGAGGAAGTGCAGCCAATCCTCGGCGCGGCCCGTGAAGTCTTCTGAGCGCTCGTCCTTCCAGAAGAGCCGGTCGCCCAGGCACAGATTGATGCGCCGCACCGCGTGGCCGCGCGCCGCCAGCGCCGCGCCCAGTTCGCGGAAGAAGGGGCTGGTCGGCCCCTGGAGGAACAGGAAGGAGCGCCTCACCGCCACCCTCCGGCCGGGGCGCGCCAGGCGGCGCCGATGTCGGAAAGCCGCAATAAGGGCACTCCGGCACGACGCCGGGTGGTGCGGTCGGGCCAGGGCGCGTAGGGAAGGCGCGGCGGCGGTTCCGGCGGCGCCTCACCCGCGGCGATGCGGGCAATCGCCTCCTCCAGCAGCGGCAGGGCGGCGAGATGGAGTTCGCGCGCGGCGGCGGAGGCGGAGAGGCTCGGCGGCAGCGCCACTTCCCGCTGCGCCCAGACCCCGCCCGCATCCACCTCCGGCGTCAGCGCATGGACCGAGATGCCGGTCCGCCCCTCGGCCAGACCGTGGAAGGCGGGGATAGGCCCGCGATGCCGCGGCAGCAGCGAAGGATGCACGTTGATCCCCCCCAGCCTCGGCACGGCGAGGATGGCGGGGGAGAGGATGCGGTCCAGGTGGAAGGAAACCAGCAGCTCCGCCCCGCTGTCGCGCAGGGCGCGGATCGTCGCCGCCTCGTCGCCCAGGCGCAGGACCGGGATGCCGTGGGCGCGGCAGAGCGCCGCGAGGCCCGGGCGACCCAAAAGCGCCGGCAGGGCGTGGTTCACGAAGAGGTAGGGCAGCAACCCCGGCCCGCCGCGCCGCAGCGCCCGTCCCAGTGCCCGCGTGGCGCGGAAGGGCGAGGACCAGCCGACCAGGGCGATGCGGTCCGACTGCGCCTCGGCGAAGCGCAGCGCCGCCTCGGCGCTGGCCGCGCCTTCCAGGGTGAAGAGCGCGATGCGTGGCTTCACGCCGCCACCTCGCGTGCCGCGCGGCCCATCGCTTCGGCCGCCTCGTCCAGATCGGCCGCCTCGTGCTCGGAGGAAAGGAAGAAGCGCAGCCGCGCCTGGCCTTCCGGCACGACGGGAAAGGCGATGGGCTGCACGTTGATGCCCTGCGCCGCCATCTTCTCAGCGAGGCGCACGGCGCGCAGCGAGGCGCCGAGGATCACCGGCACGATGGACCCGCCCGTTGAGCCGCCCGTGTCGAAGCCGCGCGCCTGAAGCGCGGCGCGGAAGCGCTGCGTATTTGCCTGCAGCCGCTCCACGCGCCAGGGCTCCTCCTCCATCAGCAGGAGGGCGCGCTCCGCCGCCGCCGCCATCGGGGGCGGCAGGCCGACGGAATACACGAAGCCCGGCAGGGTGTGGCGCAGCCAGTCCACCAGCGCCCGCGACCCGGCGATGAAGCCGCCGCAGGAGGCAAGCGTCTTGCTGAGCGTGCCCATCCAGATATCGGCCGCGTCGGGCGCGACGCCCTGCGCCTCCCACACGCCACGCCCGGTGGGGCCGAGGCAGCCGAGCCCATGCGCCTCGTCCACCATCAGCCAGGCATCGTATCGCCGCGCCATGTCGCGGAACCGCGCGAGGTCGGGCACGGTGCCGTCCATGGAGTAGTGGCCCTCGATCAGCACCAGCGCCCGCTTGTGCCGCGCCCGCGCCCCGGCCAGCGCGCGTTCCGCCGCCTCGGGGTCGTTGTGCGGGAAGGCGACGCGCCGCGCGCCGGAAAGCCGCATCCCCTCGGCGCAGGAATTGTGGATCAGCTGGTCATGGACCACGAGGTCCTCCGGCCCCAGCAGATGGCCGATCACCGAGACATTGGTGGCATGTCCGGAGACGAGCACCAGCGCCTCCTCCACCCCGTAGTTGCGGGCCAGCGAGGCTTCGAGCTGCGCGTGCACCGGCCGTTCCCCCGACACCATGCGCGAGGCGGAGGCGGAGCTTCCGTGCAGTGCCAGCGCCTCCGCCGCCGCCAGGTTCACGCGCGGGTCGCCGTTGAAGCCGAGGTAGTTGTAGGAGGCGAAGTTCAGCATCTCCCGCCCGGCGATGCGGGTGCGGGCGCCGGCCACCCCATCATGCGGCTGAAAGAACGGATTGCTGAGATTGTGCCGCTGGCCGAGGCGCCGCGCCTCCGCCAATTCGCGCGCATTGGGCAGGGTGGCGAAGTCGCGCGCCGGAGAGCCGCCGGAGGGCGCGGGTGCGCCGCTGCCGGTGCGGAAGCGGCCCAGCAGGCTGGCACGCGCCTCGGGAGACAAGCCGCGACGGATCACTCCGCCGCCTCCGGCTGGGGGGCGGCATCCGGCAGGGCGGCAGCCCCGGCGAGCAGGCGCCGTGCGAGAAGATCCACGGTCAGTTCCTCGGAAAGCCCTTCCAGTGGCAGGGCGGCGGAGAAGCGGCGCTCCAGCGCCGTGCGGAGTTCCAGGCCGCCGAGCGAATCGAGGCCCAGGCGCTGCAGGGGGGCCTGCGCCGCCACCGCGCCTTCGGGCAGGCGCAGGATGCGCGCCACCTCTCGCCCGATGCCCCGGCGCAGCGCATCCAGCGCCTCCTCCGGGCCGAGGCGGCGCAGCAGGGCGGCGATGTCCTCGCCCTCCTCGTTCTCGGGCGCGGCCTCGCCGGCCAGGACGTGGAAGGGCGCCTCGGCCAGGACGGGCAGGGAGCGGCGCGCGCCGCTCCAGTCGATCCGCGCCACCGCCACGACCGCATCCGGCCCGGCGAGGAGCCGGGGCAGGAAGGAAAGCGCCTCGGCAGCCGCCATGGGCTTGGCGCCGAGGCGGTGCGACAGGGCGGCGGCGCCATCGGCCGCGAGCGCCCCGGCATCGGCGATGGGTCCCCACTGGACAGCGAGGCCCGGCAGTCCCCGCGTGCGGCGGCCGCGCGCAACGGCCTCCAGCCCCGCATTGGCGGCGACATACCCCCCCTGCCCCGGCGCGCCGATCGGCACGGTGGCCGAGGCGAAGAGCAGGAAGGAGCGCAGCGCGTCGCCCTCCGTCAGCGCGTCGAGATTCCGCGCGGCCGTCACCTTGCTGTCCCACACGGCGCGCAGCCGCGCCTCGTCCATGCGTGCGGCCAGCGCGTCGGCGAAGACCGCGGCGGCGTGGACCACGTGGGCGATGGGCGGCATGTCGCGCCGCACCTCCGCCAGGGCGGCAGCGAGGGAATCTCGGTCGGCGGCATCGGCGGCCAGCACCCGCACCTTTGCCCCCAGCGCCCGGAGCCGTGCCAGCCCATCCGCAATTCCGGGCGTGGCCGGGCCGCGCCGGGAAAGAAGGGCGAAATGCCGCACCCCCGCCCGCGCCAGAGCCACGGCTGCCTCCAGCCCGAAACCGCCCGTGCCGCCGGTCACCACGGCCGTCCCCCCGGGCGACCAGGCGTGGGGCGCGGTGGAAGCAGGAACAGGGGGGCGGATCACCAGCTTGCCGACATGCCCGCCGGCCTGAAGGCGGCGGAACGCCTCCTCCGCCTCCTCGGCCGGGTGGGCGCGCACCGGAAGGGGCAGGAACTCCCCTTCGGCGAAGCGCCGGGTCAACGTCGCCATGTGGCGCGCGGCGATTGCGGGCCGGGCGCGCGCCAGCTCGTCCAGGTCCACCGCGAACCAGGCGACGTTGCGGCGCAGCGGGCGCAGCGCCACGCGCGTCGCCTCGGCGAAGTCGCGCTTGCCCAGTTCCAGGAAGCGGCCAAAGGGCGCCATGAGGCCGAGGGAGCGCTCCATCGCCTCGCCGGCCAGGGAGTTCAGGCAGACATCCACGCAGCCCTCGCCCGGCGCCGTTTCCCAATGGAGGCGCAGCGCATCGGCGAAGGAGGCGTCGCGGCTGTCCAGCGCCAGCTCGGCCCCAGCGGCGCGCAGCAGGGCGCGGCGGGCCGGAGTGCCGGCGGTGACGGCGACACGGGCGCCACGCGCCAGCGCCACCTGCAGGGCGGCGAGGCCGACCGCGCCCGCCCCGCCATGGATCAGCACCCGGTCGCCTGCCTCGACCCGGCCGAGTTCCTCCAGCGCGTGCAGCGCCGTCAGGAAGGCGACGGGCAGCGAAGCCGCTTCCTCCATGGACAGGCCGGGCGGCAGCGGGGCCAGGGCAGCGGCGCCGGTGACGGCATGGGTGGCGAGGCCGCGCGGCGCGACGCCGAAGACGCGATCGCCCGGCTGGAAGGGCGCGCCTTCGCCCGCCGCCTCCACCGTGCCCGCCACCTCCATCCCCAGCCCCGGCCCGGCAAAGCCCGGCAGCAGCGCCTCCTCCGGCAGGAGGTTCTGCGCCCAGAGCACGTCGCGGAAGTTCAGCCCGGCGGCGGCGACCGCGATGCGGACCTCGCCCGGCCCAGGCTCGGGAAGGGCGGCGGGGCGCCAAGCGAGGCTGTCCAGCCTTCCGGGCCGTGCCGCCTCCAGGCGCAGCATCCCGGCCAGGGGTGCCTCGGCCAGCCCAGCCTGCAGGCGTGGGACCAAGCGCCCGGCCGGCGTCATGCGCTGCTCCCCTTCCCCATCCGGCGATGCGAGCAGGGCAGCGGCCAGGGCTCGCCCGGCTTCCTCGGGGGAAAGCCTAGGGGACAGATCGTGCCGCCGCGGCTTCAGCCGGGGCGCTTCATTGGCCAGGACGCGGCCCAGCGCCAACGCGGCGGCGGCGTCCGGATCCGTCTCGCCGTTGCGCACGACCAAGTTGAAGGAGGCGGCCGAGCCTTCGGCAGCGGCAGCTAGGCGGCCCAGCGCGACCAGAGAGTCGGGGCCCGGGCCGGGCAGCGCCACCAGCGCGGCGCCGCGCAACTGGCGCGGCGCGGGCTCACCTTCCGCCAGCGAAACCTGGGCGCCCGCCGCTTCCAGCGCCTCTGCCAGCGCCGCGGCGAGGCCCGCCATGGCCGGAGCGGCGGAGAGCACAAAGCGGCGCCCTGGCGCGGCGGCCAGGAGCCGCGCCCCTGCGGGGGCGGCCCCGCACAGCAGCAGGGCCGGCCAGGGCACGGGCGGGAGGGCGAGGGCGCGCACCCCATCCAGCCCGGCCTGAAGCAGCATCGCCTCCCACCCTTCCGCTCCGGCAAGGCGGCCAGGGGCGCGAGAATCGGGATGCAGCCCCTCCGTGATGTCCCAGAACAGGTGCGGCGCCGGCTCCGCCAGCAGCAGTGCGCCGCCGGGGGCGAGGGATGGGCGCAGCCGCGCGGCGATCGTCCCGGCCGGGCCGGCGCGGCCGGACAGGCCGAGGCCCAGCACGAGTTCCGCCTCCGCCTCGGGCGCGGCGGCCGGATTCCATTCGACGAGGCCGGTTCCCGGGGGCACGGAAGGAAGCCGCGCCTCCGGCAACGGCGCCAGGGTGAGGCGCAGCGCCGGGCCCAGAAAGCGCAAGGTGCGGCGCAGTGCGGGAAGCAGCGGGCCTTCCTCCGCCCCCACCACCAAGACGCGGCAGGGTCGGTCGGCGGGCCAGCCGGCGAGGAGCCGCGCCGCCTGTTCCGCCAAGCATTCGGCAAGGCGGCGCAGGCTCTCGGCATGGGGCGACAGGCGCGGGCGCGGGATGGCGGCGCCGCTCAGGGCGGCGGGCAGCGCCTCGCGCGCCTCGGCCAGCAGGGCGAGTTCATGCGCCAGCGCCGGGCGCTCCGCCCAGACCTCCCCCCAAATGTCGCCGGCAGCGGGAAGGGAGGCGGCGTCGAGGCCGAGAAGCCGGGCGCGCAGCGCCTCCGCCAGGGCGCCGGGGGCGGTGGCGAGGCCGGCCTCGGCCAGGGCGGCTTCCGTGAAGGCATCGAGCAGCATCGCCGCTTCGCTCAGATCCTCCCCCATGGCGGGGGCAAGGCGCGCCGGGTCCAGCACGGGCGGGGCGGCGGGAAAGGCGGGCGGCGGGGCAGCGGGCACCATCTTGGCGCGGAACAGCAGGTCCTGGCCCGGTTCGGGCCGGAAGACGCGGCGCAGTTCCGCCCCTTCCAGAACCGCCACCGCCTCGCCCAGCGCATCGCGCAGGACGCCATCGGCCAAGAGGGAGCGGGCACCGGCGGCGACGGGACGAAGCTCCGCCCGCACCGGGGCGGCGGCGCCGCGCCGCAAGGCGATGCGGCCGAAGCGCACGGGCAGGAACCCGTCCTCCGTTTCGCCCTCTCCCGGCAGGCCCAGCAGCGCCTGGAGGGCACCGTCCAGCCGCACCGGATGCAGAACGAAATCGCTGTCGGGCGGGGCGGAGTCCGGCAGGGCGAGTTCCGCCTCCAGCGCCGCCGCGCCCAGGCGCCAGCTTCGCACCGGTCGGAAGGCGGGCCCGTAATGCAGGCCGCGCAGCCGTGCCCGCTCGGTGATCGCCGCGCCGTCCCGCCAGGGGGCCTCAGTGGCGGCGGGGCCGGGGGCGGCGAGGCCCGGCAGGGCGGCGACCCGGCCGGTGGCATGGCGCGACCAGGCCTCGCCCGACAGGCGGCGGCGGGATTCCAGGGTGAAGACGCCCGCCGCATCCAGCCGGGCGCGGATCTCGCGCGGCGCCTCGGCGGAAAGCGGGATGGGCTGGAAGATGGCGAAGTCGCGCAGTTCCAGCGCCGGGGCCTGCGGGAAGCGATGCGCAGCGGCTTCGAGCGCGATCTCGGCCATGGCGGCGGCGGGCAGCACCACGCCCTCGCGCAGCGCGTGGTCGGCCAGCCAGGGCTCCTCCAGCGTGTCGAGGGTGCGGCGCCATTCCTCGCCGCCTTCCTCGTCGTGGCGGAAGCCGAGCAGCCTTCCGTCGCGGCGCGGGCCGACAAGGCTGCGCGCCTCCGGCGAGGCGACAGGGCGTAGCACCTCGCCTTCCAGGGGCAAGGGCGGCAGGTCACGCCACTCGGCAGGTCCGGCGAAGCAGGGACCGCCGCGCGGATCGGCCCCTGCTGCGGTGGCGCGGTCGGCGATGGCAGAGAAAGGATCGGCTGCTTCCGGCTCCGGGGCGCGGCGCAGCGTCGGCAGGATGGCGGCATCCCATCCGGCCGCGCGGGAGGTCCCGCGCAGATAGGCCTGGAGGATGGGGTGCGGCCCGATCTCCAGCAGCACGGCGGGGCGGTGCGCGGCCACCTCGCGGGCGGCGTCGCGGAAGCGCACCGGCTCCCGCAGGTTGCGCCACCAGTATTCCGCCGGCGCCTCGCGCAATTCCTCGCCCGAGACGGAGGAGATCATGGGCAGGCGCGGCGCGCGGCTCCGCAGCCCACGCAGGTCGCGCAGCAGCGCGTCACGCACCGTCTCCATCGCCGCCGAGTGGAAGGCGTAGTCGAGGCCGAGCGGAACGAAGGACCAGCGCCGCGCCTCGGCCTCGGCGCGCAGCCGGTCCAGCGCCGCCTCCCCGCCCGCCACGGTGAGGGCCGCGGGGGCGTTCTCCGCCGCGAGCTCGATTCCCAGCGTGGCGAGGACCGGCGCCGCCTCCTCCATCGGGGCCCTGAGGGCGGCCATGCGGCCCGCGCCCCGCGTCGCATGCTGGTGGCGCGAGCGCACGGCGACGAGGCGCGCCGCCTCGGCCGGGGCGAGCAGCCCGGCCACCTGCGCCGCCGCGACCTCACCCACCGAATGGCCGAGCACGAGGGCCGGGCGGATGCCCTCCTCTTCCAGCGCCGCCACGACGCCCAGCTGCAGCGCATAGAGCAGAGGCTGGGCGCGATCCGTCCCCTCCACCTCCTCCGGCGAGGCGCCGCGCGCCAGCGCCTCGGCGACCGACCAGCCGAGCAGGGGGCGGAGATGGGTGTCCGCCTGTTCCACCGCCGCGCGGAAGGCGGCGGAGTGGCGCATCGGCCCCTGCCCCATCCCGGCCCATTGCGCCCCGTTGCCGCTGAAGGCGAAGGCCACGCCAGCGCCCGGCCCGGCGAGGCCGGACACCGCGCCCGGCACCTCCTCCCCGCGCAGCCAGGGACCGAGGGCGGCGGGGTCGCGCAGCACGAGGCGGTGCGGGCGGAGGTCGCGGTGGCGGGCTTGGCCGCGAAGCAGGGCGGGGGTGGCGCGCAACGCCTCCCAGGCGCGGGCGAGGCCGCGCAGCGCCGCCTCCGAATGGGCGGAAAGCAGCAGGGGCGGCGCGGAGGGACCGGCCTTCGCGGTACGCGGCCGGCCCGGTTGGGGGGCGCGGGCCAGGGCAGCGCAGCCATTGGTGCCGCCGAAGCCGAAGGCGTTCACCATCACCCCCCGCCCCGCCAGCTTGCGGGCCGAAACCGTCGGGGCGAGGCCGAGCTGCGCGAAGAGGATGGCGGGGTTGGGCGGATCGGCGTGCAGCGTGGGCGGGATTCGCCCGGCTTCAAGCACGACCAGCGCCTTCAGCACGCCGACAAGCCCGGCCGCCGCTTCGGTGTGACCGATATTGCTCTTGGCCGAGCCGATGGGGAGCGGGCGGCGCCGGGCGCCGATGCCGCGCGCGATCGCCTCGGCCTCGATCGGGTCGCCCACCGGGGTGCCGGTGCCATGCGCCTCGAAATAGCCGATCTCGTCGGGGTCGAGGCCGGAGGCGGCGAGGGTCTCGGCGATCAGCGCGGCCTGGGCGGCGCCATCGGGCAGGGAGATGCCATTGGTGCGCCCGGCCGCGTTCACCCCGCTAGCGAGCAGCACGCCGCGCACCGCGTCGCCATCCGCTAGCGCGGCTTCCAGCGGCTTCAGCAGCAGCGCCACTCCGCCCTCGGCCCGCACATAGCCGTCGGCCCCGGCGCCGAAGGCCTGGCAGCGGCCGCGGCGGCTGAGCATCCCGGCCCGCCAGAACCCGCCGAAGGGAAAGGGCGAGAGGAGCAGATTCACCCCCGCCACCAGCGCCGCCGGAAGCCCGGCGCGGATCGCCGTCATCGCCTGGTGCAGCGCGACGAGGCCGGAGGAGCAGGCCGTGTCCACCGTCATGGCCGGACCGCGCCAGTCGAAGGCGTGGGTCAGGCGATTGGCCAGGATGGAAAGGGCGCCGCCCGTCATGGCGTAGCGGTCGCCGCCGCCCATGTCGTGCTGGCGCAGGTCGGACCAATCCGTCGTCGAGGCGCCAGCGAAGACGCCGATGCGCTGGCCGGCCACGCTTTCCTCCGGCCAGCCCGCATCCTCCAGCGCCCGCCGGGCGAGCACGAGGAGAAGGCGCTGCTGCGGATCCATCTCCTCGGCCTCGCGCGGGGAGATGCCAAAGGCGGCGGCGTCGAAGCGATGAACCTCGCCGATCGTGCCGGCGGCGAAGTGGGGCACGCGGCCGCGCTCGCCGGGGCGGGGGTGGAGGAAGCGATCCTGGTTGAAGCGGTCGGGTGGGACGCTGGTGACCGCGTCCCTTCCCTCGATGAGAAGCTCGGCGAAGGCCGCGCGGTCGGGCGCGCCAGGCAGGCGGCAAGCCGCCCCCACCACGGCAATGGCGCTCGGGCCGAGCACCCCGTTTCGCTTGCGGCTTCGGCCCCCGCTCATTCCAGCGCCTAGATCCCCGGACTGTTCATTGAATGACGATAGGTTAAGGGTCCACGCCCGTAATGGAAACAGGCGGGCGAAAGTTTTCGCCCCAGGGTTGCACCTTCGCCGCTTCGCCGGTTGACAGCCCCTCCATCCTGGCGTGGCCTCGCCCCGAACGCGAAGGACAGCCCCCATGAGCATCTGGCGCCAACCGGCCACCGCGCAGGAGATCAACCAGCGCTTCAGCCCGGAGACGGTGAACGGCCTCCTCGGCATCCGCATCATCGAGGTCGGGCCGGATTACATCGAGGGGGAGATGCCGGTGGATGGGCGGCACGTGCAGCCCTTCGGCATCCTGCACGGGGGCGTGTCCGTGGTGCTGACGGAGACGCTGGGCTCCCTCGCCTCCGTGATGTGCTGCGATCCGGGCTTCAGCGCGGTGGGGCTGGAGGTGAACGCCAATCATCTGCGGCCGGTGCCCAAGGGCGGGACTGTGCGCGGGCGCTGCACCCCCGTCCGGATTGGCCGGTCCGTCCATGTCTGGAACATCGAGCTGCGGCGCGACGACGGCGAGGTGTCCTGCGTCTCCCGCCTCACCACGGCGATCTTGGAGCGCAAGTGAAGCGCCCCCGCCTGTTCGCGCACCGGAGCGAAGCGTGAAGAAGCAGATCGCCTTCATTGGCACGGGCGGCACCATCGCCTCGCTCGGCGACGGTCCGTTCGACATCCAGGACTATGGCCGCCTCGGCCAGGTGATGGATGCCGCCACCCTGCTCGCCCGCTGGCCGGAGGCGGCGGGAGTGGCTTCGGTGGAGCCCATCGCCTTCCGCGCCATCCCGTCCACCGCGATCGGCCCGGCGGAATGGCTGGAACTGCGCCGGGTGGTGAACGAGGCGGCCGCGCGGGGGGTGGACGGCATCGTGGTCGGCCATGGCACGGCGACCTTGGAGGAAACGGCGTATTTCCTTCACCTGACCGCCGCCGGGGGCGCGCAGCCGCCCGTGGTGCTGGTGGGGGCGCAGCGCCCGTCCAGCGCCCTGTCGACCGATGCCGGGATGAACCTCGCCAATGCCTGTCGCGTGGCGGGCGACCCGGGCGCGCGGGGCCTCGGCGTGCTGGTGGCGATGAATGACGAGGTACACGCGGCGCGCGAGGTGACCAAGACCCACACCGCCCGCCTCCAGGCCTTCCAGAGCCCGGATTTCGGCGCGCTGGGCCAGGCCGAGGCCGATGCGGTGCATTGGTATCGCCGCCCGCTGCGCCCGCCGGGGGATTTCGATGTCTCCGGCCTCGCCGCCCTCCCGCGGGTGGATATCGTGCCCTGCTATGCCGGGGCGGACGGGACGGCGGTGGAGGCCTTCCTGCGCGCCGGGGCCGAGGGGCTGGTGCTGGACGGGTTCGCGCCCAGCGGCGGCACGCCCGCGCTGATGCAGGCGCTGCGCGACGCCCCCGTGCCGGTGGCCGCCACCACCCGCGCGGGGGGCGGCCGCGTGGTGGAAACGACGCGCAGCCGCGCGGCGGAGCTGATCCCGGCGGACAACCTCAACGCCGCCAAGGCGCGGGTGCTGCTGATGCTCGGGCTGACGCGGACGCGGGACCGGGCGGAACTGCGGACGCTGTTCGAGCGCTACTGAGGCCGCAGCCCCGCCGGCGTCACGCGCAGGATCTCGGCGCGGCAGGGGTCGAAGCCGCCCAGCGCCATCTCGCGCCCATCGGCCATGATGGCGCGCATCAGATTGGGGCCGGGCGGTGCCGCCACGGTAAGTTCCGTCCCCGGTGGCAGGTTCGCAAGGCCGAGCACATCGCGCTCCGCCCCGCCGGGCGTGCGGACGACGAGGTTGCGGACGGTGGCGCCCGAGACGTTCACCACCTGGAAACGGCCGTCACAGGCCGGGATGCGGATGTCGATGGGCTGCACCACCACCACGGGGGAGCAGCCTGCCAGCAGGGCCAGAAAGGGGAGGAGGCGGAGCATCATCCCCCTCCCAACGCCGCGCCGGGGCGCGGGTGTCAGATGCGTCCGGCGGCCTTGTCAGCCTCGTAGCGGGCCTTGTTCTCGGCATTGGCGGGGTAGAGGCCGGGCAGGGCCTGGCCCGCTTCCACCTGCTTCATGATCCAGCCTTCCAGCCGCTCCTGCTCCACGGCCATCTCCGTCACCGCCTCGACGAGGTCGGCGGGGATGACCACGGCGCCGTCCGGATCGGCCACGATCACATCGCCCGGGAAGACGGCGACGCCGCCGCAGCCCACGGGCTCCTGCCAGTTCACGAAGGTGAGGCCGGCGACGGAGGGCGGGGCCGCGCCGCCCGCGCACCACACGGGCAGGCCGGTACCGTTCACGCCGGCCACGTCGCGCACCGCGCCATCCGTTACCAGCGCGGTCACGTTCTTCTTCTGCAGGCGGGCGCAGAGGATGTCGCCGAAGATGCCGGCATCCTTCACCCCCATGGCGTCGGCCACGACGATCACGCCCTCAGGCATCGCCTCGATGGCGGCGCGGGTGGATTTCGGCGAAGACCAGGATTCTGGCGTGGCGAGATCCTCGCGCGCGGGGATGAAGCGCAGGGTGAAGGCCTCGCCCACCAGGCGCTTGCCCTGGGCGGCGGGGGTGAAGGGGGCGGCGCCGCGCATCCACACGTTGCGAAGGCCCTTCTTCAGCAGCACCGTCGTCAGCGTCGCGGTGGTGATGCCTTCCAGCTTGCTCTTGGTCTCGGCGGACAGCGCCATGGTCGGTTCCCCGTTCCTTTCGGTCCCGTTCGCTTTATGCGCGGCCTGCCCGCGCGTCCACCCAGGCGGCGGCGCGCTGCGCCAGCGCCTCGGGCGGGTCCGTGACGTCGAGGGCGAGCGCCGCTTCCTCCCGCGTAGGGGGTTCGAGCGTGGCGAACTGGCTTTCCATCAGCGCGGGCGGCATGAAATGGCCGGGCCGCGCCGCCTGCCGCGCCGCGATCAGCGCGAATTCGCCATGCGGGTGCACCACAAGCAGCCCGGGCGCATGCTCCCGGAGACGGTCGCGATAGGAGCGCTTCAGCGCCGAGCAGCCAATCACCCCTCCCCCCGCCTGCGCCGCGAGCCACTGTCCGAGCGCATCCAGCCAGGGCCAGCGATCCGCGTCGGTGAGCGGGATCCCTGCGCTCATCTTGCGAATATTCGCTTCGGGGTGGAACGCGTCCGCATCAGCGAAGGGCAGGCCAAGGCGCTCGGCCAGCAGCGCCCCCAGCGTGGACTTGCCGGAGCCGGAGACGCCCATGACCAGGACGCGGCGTGGGGTCACGGCCACGCGGCCAGCAGGTCACCAGTCAACCGACCCACCCCGACACATCGCGATGCCCATGGAGAATCCGGCCGCACGGCGGCCGGCGCCGCCAGACCAACCGGGCAACCAGCACGCCAGTAGCGCGGCGAAGCCAAGCCGGCGGAGCCGGCGCCCGGCGCCTGAGGGCAGAAATCAAACATCTGGAGCCTTCGGCTCCAGATGCCCGCCGAAACCCTTGCGCATGGCGCTAAGCGCCTTGTCGGCGAAGTTCTCCGTCCCGCGCGAGCGGAAGCGTGCGAAGAGCGCGGCGGCCAGCACCGGCGCGGGCACGGCGTGCTCCACCGCCGCATCCACCGTCCAGCGCCCCTCGCCGCTGTCGCTCACCACGCCGCCGTATTCCTTGAGGTCGGGGTCGAGCGCCAGGGCCTGCGCCGTCAGGTCCAGCAGCCAGGAAGAGACGACTGAACCGCGCCGCCACGCCTCCGTCACGTCGGGCAGCGGCAGCTCCGGGAAGGGGCCGCGGCGCAGGAGGTCGAGACCCTCGGCCATGGCCTGCATCATCCCGTACTCGATACCGTTGTGGATCATCTTGCAGTAGTGGCCGGCGCCGCTCGGCCCGCAATGGACGAAGCCCGCCTCCGGCCGCTTGTCGCGCCCCTCGCGCCCGCCCGTGGGCGGCGCGGCGCCTTCACCGGGGGAGAGGGCGCGCCACAGCGTCTCATGGGCCCGCACCGCCTCCACGTCGCCGCCGATCATCAGGCAGTAGCCGCGTTGCAGCCCCCACACCCCGCCCGAGGTGCCGACATCAAGGTAATGCAGCCCCTTCGCCCGCGCTTCGGCAGCGCGGCGCATGCTGTCCTTGTAGAGGGAGTTGCCGCCCTCGATGATCGTGTCGCCGGGGGCAAGCAGCGCGTGAAGTTCGCGCAGCGCGGCTTCGGTGACCTCGCCGGCGGGCAGCATGACCCAGACGGTGCGCGGCGCGTCCAGCAGCGCCACCAGCCCCTCCAGGCTGTCCGCCCCCGCCGCGCCTTCCGCCACCAGCGCGGCGACAGCAGATGCGTCGCGGTCGAACCCCGCCCCCGCGATGCCCGCGCGCATCGCGCGGCGCAGGATATTGGCCCCCATCCGGCCCAGACCGACCATGCCGAGCGTCATGAAGTTTCCTCCCCGCGCATCCTCATGCTGTGATGACGGAAACGCGATGGGGAGGAAAGTCCAATGAAGCTGCCGGAAAAGGGCGAGGCGTGGCCCGCCCTGGAGCAGGCGCTGCACGACGCCAAGGCGCGTGACCATTCCTGGCGCAAGGGCCGCATGGCCGTGTTCTTCTACTACCTGGACGAGGAGTTGGAGCGCGTCGGCCAGGACGCGTACCGGCTGTTCTGGACGGAGAACCACCTGGGCGCGGGCCGCGCCTTCCCCTCGCTGGCGAAGCTGGAGGGCGAGGTGGTCTCGATGGCGCTGGACCTCGTGCACGCACCGGAGGGCGCGGGCGGCACCATGACCTCCGGCGGCAGCGAGAGCATCTTCCTGGCGATGCTGGCGGCGCGCGAGAAATCGGGCGGCAAGACGGGCGGAAATGTCGTGATGCCGGACACGGCGCACCTCACCTTCGACCGCGCCTGCTGGTATCTCGGCCTCGAGGCGCGGCGCGTGCCCGTGGGCGCGGACCGGCGCGGCGACGTGGCGGCGATGGAGGCCGCCTGCGATGAGGGGACCGTCGCGATCGTCGGCTCCGCGCCCTGCTATCCCTTCGGCACGGTGGACCCGATCCGCGAACTCGGCGCGCTGGCGCAGCGGCGCGGGGCGTGGCTGCACGTGGATGCCTGCGTCGGCGGCTTCATCAACCCATTCCTGTCCGGCCTGCCCGAATGGGACTTCGCCGTGCCGGGCGTTTCCAGCATCAGCGCCGACATCCACAAGCATGGCATGGCCCCCAAGGGCGCCTCGCTGCTGCTGGTGCGCGACGAGGCGCTGCGCCGCTTCCACCGCTTCGAGAGCCGCGCCTGGGCGCGCGGCCTCTACGCCGCCTACACCGCGCAGGGCACGCGACCGGGCGGTGCGGTGGCCGCCGCCTGGGCAGTGATGCGCTTCCTCGGCCGCGCGGGCTACCGCGACTGCGCGGAGCGGGTGATGCGCGCCCGCGCGATCATCGTGGCAGCGGTGGAAGCCATCCCCGGCCTGGAGGCCCTGCCGGGCCAGCACGCCATCCTGGTGTATCGCTCCACCGACCCGGCTCTACCCATTGCCGCCGTGGCGGAAGGGCTGGAGCGGCGCGGCTGGCTGGTGTCGCGGCAGGTGGAGCCGGAGGGCATCCACCTGCACCTGAACCCGCTCCATGCCGAGGTGGCAGAGGAATACGTCGCCGCCCTGCGCGAAGCGGCGGCGGAGGCGCGCGGCGCCGGAGCTGCACGCGCGAAGGAGGAGGTGCGCGCCTACTGAGGCTGCGAAACCGAAGCCGGGCGGGGCCGCATCTTTCGTTGCCGCCGCCCGCCTCCCTCACCTAGACTTCCACCGCCGGGCGAGAGTTTCCCCTCCCTGTGGGACACGGCCCATGCTCACCGACCGATACGGCCTTCCCCTCTCCACGACATCGCCAGAGGCGCGCGATGCCTATGTCGAGGGATGCGACATCCTGCTGCGGATGTATCCCGGCGCGGCCGAGGCCTTCGAACGCGCGTCCCTCGCCGATCCGGACTTCGCGCTGGCCCATGCCGGCCGCGCGCGGGCGCTGCAACTGGCGGGCAACATCGCCGAGGCCCGCGACGCCATCGCGGCGGCACGCGGCGTCCTGGGCAGGAAGGCATCGGACCGGGATAGGAGCCACGTGGAGGTGATCGACCGGCTGCTGGGCGGCAAGCCCGCCTTCTCGCTGGAGGCGCTGCGGCGCCACGCGGTGGACTGGCCGCGCGATGCGGTCGCGGTCAGCCTCGCGGCCAACCAGACCGGCCTGATCGGCATCTCCGGCAGCGCGACGCGGGAGCAGGACCAGCTGGATTTCCTGGCGATGCTGGAACCGCACTATGGCGACGACTGGTGGTTCAACAGCCACTACGCCTTCGCCCTTTCCGAGCTTGGCCACCAGGATGCCGCGCGGCCGCGCATCGAAGCCTCCATCGCGCAATGCCCGCGCAACGCCTATGCGGCGCACACGCTGGCGCATTTCCACTACGAGAATGGCGAGGCCGAGGCCGCCACGTCCTTCCTCCGCTCCTGGCTCGCCGATTATCCGCGCAACGGCGCCCTCCACGGCCATCTGAGCTGGCACCTAGCGCTCGTGCGGCTGCACGAGGGCGAGTTCAACGAGGGGCTGCAGCTCTTCGATCAGGGCTTCGCGGGCGAGGACCATCCAGGTCCGGCATTGATCAAGATCTTCGACGCGCCCTCATTCCTGTGGCGCGCCGAGCTTGCGGGGCATCCGCGCGACCATGCGCGCTGGGAGGCGCTGCACGGCTTCGTGCGCCGCCTCTTTCCGCACCCGGGCCTGCCCTATGCGGATTGGCACATCGCCCTGGTCGACGCCGTGGCCGGCGACCCCGCGGAAACCGAGGCGCGCCTCGCGGAAATGGACGAGATGGTCAGCGCCGGACGCTACCCGGCGGGGCAGGTCGTCGCCGCCCTGGCCCGCGCCTTCATCGCCTTCGAGAAGCGGGACTACGACGCAGCGATCGCCGGCATCGAGAGCGTGTTCGCGGAGCGGGAGCGGATGGGCGGCAGCCGCGCGCAGATCGACCTCGTCGAGTTCACGCTGCTGAAGGCCTTTCTTGCCTGCGGGAGGCACGAGGAGGCGCGACGCCTGCTGGCGAGGCGCCGCCCCGGACCGCGCGGCATCCCGGTGGCCGGGCTGGAGGCGCTGCCGGTCCACTGACCGGCACGTGCTCCCATTTTTACTGCTGCGCGGCGCCGGTCACGCGCACCAGATGCTCCATCAGCGCGAAGTCGCGTTGCTGGATGCGCGCGAGGTCCTCGGCCGATCCGCCTTCCGGCAGGTAGCCAAGATCCTCCATGCGCTGCCGCGTCGCCGGGCTCCGCACCGCCTCGGCGATCACCTCGGACATGCGGCGCACGATGGGTTGCGGCAGGCGCGGCGGGCCGAAGATGCCGATCCAGGAATTGAACTCGTAGCCGGGCACGGTGTCGGAGATGGGCGGCACATCCGGCAGCGCCGGCATGCGGCCGTTGCGCGTGACGCCGAGCGGGATGATCTGACCGGCGCGGATCGCACCCATCGCCTCCGCGAGCGGCGAGAAGATCACCTGCACCCGCCCGGCCAGGAGGTCGGCCATGGCCGGCGCGCCGCCGCGATACGGCACGTGGGTGAAGCGCACCCCCGCTTTCTCCTCGAACAGCGCGCCGGCGAAATGCTGCGTCCCGCCCGACCCGCTGGTGCCGAGGTTGAGCCCGCCCGGATTCTCCCGCGCCAGGGCCACGAGTTCCGCGACGCTGCGCGCCCGCACGGAAGGATGCACGACCAGCACCGCGGCGCTGGTGAGGACCAGCGCCACGGGCGTGAAGTCGTTCACCACGTGAAACCCCATGTTCGGATACAGGAACTGGTTGGTCGCGTGCGTGCCGACCGAGGCGACGACGAAGGTGTGGCCATCCGGTGCCGCCCGCGCCACGGCTTCCGAGCCGATATTGCCCGCCCCGCCGATGCGGTTCTCCACCACCACGGGCTGGCCGAGCGCAGGGGAGATCGCCTCGGCAACGAGGCGCCCGGTGATGTCGGTGCTGCCGCCCGCCGCGAAGCCGACGATGAAGCGGATGGGTCGTTCGGGCCGCCAGGACGCCGTGCCCTGCGCGAAGGCGGGAACGGCAAGCGGCGCGAGGGCGAGCGCGGCGGCGAGGCTGCGGCGATGCATGGTCGTGTTTCCTCCGTGGTGGAGGCGCGACCCGAGGCGCCACGCCTCGTCAGGGAGTTAAGTCCATGCCGCAGGAAGCGGCAACGCGGGTTCAACGCAGCGCGAACATCGCCAGCACCGCGCCGGCCGCGATCATCTGCAACAGGTTCGCAACGACGCTCAGCCGGTGCAGCCGCGCGAAGACCGGGCGCGCCGCCGCATCGCCCGCCTGGGCTGCGTCGGAGAAATGGTTGATGCGCGGCATCAGCACCTGGCGCAGGAACCAAGCGAGGCCGGCGGTGGCGGCCATGATCCCCGCTGCCTCCTTGCTCAGCGGGAACAGCGCCACCGCGGCGGCGGCGGAGAGCGCCAGCACCCACAGGTAATAGACGGGGAAGACCTGCCGGATGAACGGCCCCGCGGCCACGGGCGGCAGCCGCGTGAAGACCAGCGGCGCCACCACGGCGGCAAAGAACACCATGCCGCCCAGCAGCAGGGCGAGCGCGAAGATCGCGATGAGCGACAGGACGGATTCCATTCCGCTCAGTTGGGGTCGTTCCAGCCCTCCGCCACCGCCTTGCCGATCATCCGCCCCTCCTCCACCAGTCGGTGCCCTTCCAGCAGCGCGGCTGCGGAGATGGGGCCGAGGCGGCGTGTGAGGGTGGAACGGATCGTTCCCGCATCGGCGAGGAGCGATACTTCCTTCAGCAGCGCGTGCTGCGCCTCGATGTCGGCGGTGCTGAAGAGGATGCGGGCGAACATCGCCTCCCACACCAGCCCGGCGGCCTTGGGCTTCAGCCGCCCGACCTCCAGCGTCATCGGCTCGTCGATGGCGCAGACTAGGCCCTGCGGCGCGATGATGTCGCAGATCGCGCGCCAATGGCGCTCCGTCTGGGTGGTGCAGAAGATCCACGGCACGGCAACGCCCAGCGCCTTCACCTGCGCCGCGAGGTCGCCCGCATGGTCCAGCACGTGATGCGCGCCGAGTCGCTCACACCATTCGCGCGTCTCGGGCCGGGAGGCGGTGGCGATGACGGTCAGCCCGGTCAGCGCCCGCGCCAGCTGAATCGCCATGGAGCCGACGCCGCCCGCGCCCCCCACCACCAGCAGCGCCGCGCCCGAAGCGCCGTGCGGGATGCGGAGCCGGTCGAACAGCGCCTCCCAGGCCGTGATGGAGGTGAGCGGCAGGGCGGCGGATTCGGCGAAATCCAGCTTCGCCGGGCGCGGGCCGACGATGCGCTCATCCACCAACTGAAACTGGGCGTTCGATCCCGATCGGTTCACTGCGCCGGCATAGAACACCTCGTTCCCCACGCCGAAGAGACGCGCCTCCGGGCCCACGGCGCGCACCACCCCGGCTGCGTCGAAGCCGAGGATCTTCGGCTCGCCCTTGGGGTCGGCACGGCCGCGCTGCTTGGTGTCCAGCGGGTTCACCGACACGGCGCGCACCTCCACCAGCAGGTCGCGTCCCTTTGGGGCAGGCGGTTCGGGTAGGTCGAGGTCGAGCAGCGCCTCCGGGTCGGAGGAGGGGCGGCATTGCGTGTAGGCTACGACCTTCATGGCGTTCTCCCAAGCGTCCCAAAGGGTCTAGCGTGGCGAAGCAGGGTGACAACCCCGCGCACCCTCCCCAAACACAGGACGGAGCAGCCCCACGGGAGACCATCCATGAGCCCTCCCGTCGAACGCCGCAGGACGACATGCCGCCGCAGTTCCAGCGCGTGAAGTTCGGGGACTTCGAGGTGATGGCGCTGCTGGACGGCGCGACGCAGGGCGCGAAACGAAGGCAGCTGCAACTTCTTCCCCGACAGACGCCCAAGAAGCATGCCGATTCGGCGTGGACGTGGACCCGGCGGAAGGCGTGGAGAGCCGCGTGAAGACGCTGACCATGCTGGCCGAGGAAGCCATGCCGATGGGCGCGGCGCACGTGCCCTGGCCGGGCTTCGGCCGGGTGATCCGTGACGGCGAGGGCTTCCTCTATGTGCCGCGCCCGCTGCATTTCGGCACGGCGATCTGACCGAAAGGGCGCGGGGCCGCTCCGCGCCCGGCGTCTCAGTCGGGCGGCGTCATCGCCTTGATGAGATCGAAGACGCGCTTACGGATCGCGGGATCCTGGATGCGGTTATAGGCGCGCACCAGCTCCAGCGTCTCGCGCTGCTGCAGCAGGTCGGGCGGAATGCCCGCCGCGGCCGCCGCATTCGCGGGGGCACCGAAGGGATCCTGCCCCGGCTCGGCCACGCCATGGTTGCGCTGCGCGAAGGAAACGCTGCCGCCGCCCATCGGCATGTCGTCGAAGAAGAAGGAGATCGGCACGTCCAGCACGCGCGACAGGTCGTAGAGCCGCGAGGCGCCGATGCGGTTCACGCCGCGCTCGTATTTCTGCACCTGCTGAAAGGTGAGGCCCAGCGCCTCGCCCAGCTTCTCCTGGCTCATGCCGAGGAGAGTGCGTCGCAGCCGGACGCGGGAGCCGACATGCACGTCGATGGGGCTGGGACGATGCTCTCGCTCCGCAGCACGCTCCAGGTTTTCCTCAGTCGCCATTGCATGCCTCATCTGTCCGTCTTCCTTCGACCTTCACCCGAGTCGAGCCGACTGTGATGCCTGGGACCGGGGGGAACCTGGCGGACAGGACCGGGGGGGCTGCCGAAACAACCATTAAGGGATTGTTGGGGTGTGGTCAATAATCTAAACGTGTCTCAAGATTTAAACCATACTCTCCGGTGTTGCGATCAACCATAATGCACGTCATGGTTGTCGGTTTCTAATCTATTTCGCAGGAAACTCAAAATCACAAGCAGGAGCGCCAGTGTAAGCGGCAGCATAGATCCTGCCCGTCCAAAAACGGTAGGCGGAAGTCTTCCTGGTAAACTGACTTCAAGGCTTCCGGTTGCGTTAAGCTCTAAGTGCGAAACGATATCACCTCGCGCGTCCACAACCGCGCTGATCCCGGTCTGCGCGGCCCGCGCCAGGGGCAGTCCCTCCTCCACCGCCCGCATCCGCGCCGCCGCGAAATGCTGGAACGGCCCGGCCGAGACACCGAACCATGCATCGTTGGTGATGTTCACCAGCCAGGCAGGCCGCTCCGTCCCCGTCACCGCACCGGGAAAGATCACCTCGTAGCAAATCAGCGGCGAGAAGCCGGGCAGCCCCGCTACGGAGAGCGTCACCGGTCCCGGCCCGGCGGAGAAATCGATTCCCCCCGTCACCACCCGGATGGGGATGAGCCCCCCCAGCGGCATGTATTCCCCGAACGGAACGAGGTGGAATTTGTCAAACACCGCCAGCGTCTCGCCTTCCGCGGAGAGCGCGACCAGGGAGTTCCAAAGCCCTGACAGGCGCCGGTCCTCGCCCCATTCGGCGCGCACCGTCCCGGCCAGCAGCGTCGCGCCGGGCGCGAGCGACAGTGCTGCCAAGCGGATCGCCTCCGGATCCTGCGCCAGCAGGAAGGGGCTGGCGGTCTCGGGCCAGATCGCCACCACGCGTTCCCCCGACGCGGCGGCACGGGCCGTGCCCTCGCGCGTCAGGTCGAGGTAGCGGCGGAAGATGGGCAGGCGCTGCGCCTCGTCCCATTTCACCTCCTGCGCCACGTTGCCCTGGACGAGGACAAGGCGAATGCCGGGCGCGGGCGGCTCGGGCTGGCCGAGGCGCCAAGCGCCGAACCCCATCCAGGGCAGCAGGATCAGCAGCGCCAGCGGCACCGCGCGCCGCAGGCCCAGCAGCGGCAGCCCTGCCAGCAGGATCGTCACCAGGGACAGGCCATGCGTGCCGATGATGGCGGCGGGCTGGAGCGGCAGCGGGTGGAAGGCCCAGCCCGTCCCGATCAGGTTCCAGGGAAAGCCGGTGAACAGGAGGCCGCGCAGCCCCTCGGCCAGCACCCAGGCGCCGGCGAAGCCCAGGACGCGCGGCCATCCTGGCGCGGCCCGCCACGCCACCAGCGCCGGCAGGATGGAGAACAACGCCAGCGGCAGGGCCAGACCCGGGGCTGCGATCGGCACCAGCCAGAACCAGCGCCCGAAATCCGTGAACAGGGAATGCGTGACCCAGTACAGGCCGGCCACGTGGTGCCCGAAGCCGAACAGGAAGCCGAGCAGCGCGGCGCGCCGCCAAGTAGGCGCCCGGCCCACCAGCCGCACGAAACCCGGCACGGTCAGCAGCAGAACCGGCAGGAGATGAACTGGCGGCAGGGCGAGGGCGGAGAGCGCGCCCAGCACGGTGGCCAGGGCGGCGGGACGCTGCACCAGTTGCTTCACAGCCAGTTGATTCCCTTGCCTTCGCGCAGGCGCCGCTCGGCGCGGTCGAGATCGGGCGGGGTGGACAGGTGATACCACTCGCCATCATGGACGATGCCGTGCAGCCGCCCCGCCTCGAGGGTGCGGTCGAAGCAGCGATTGAGGCTGAACACCCCGTCCGGCTCCGAGGCCACCAGTGCGGGCGCCATCAGCTGCACCCCGGCGAAGAGGAAGGGCGCGACCTCGCCGGGCTTCGGGCGACGCAGCCGGCCCCAGCCATCCAGGAAGAAGTCGCCGCGCCCCACCGTTCCCTCGATGCGCGCGGTGGGCATCAGCAGCAGCAGCGAATCCATGCGCGCCGGATCGAAGGCTTCGGCGAGGCGCTGAAGCGCCGGCACCGGCCCCTCGCGCCAGAAGGCGTCGCCATTGATGATGGCGAAGGGTTCCTCGCCCAGCAGGGGCAGGGCGCGGCGGATGCCGCCGCCGGTTTCCAACAACTCCGGCTCAAGCTGGAGGCGGGTGCGGGGAGGCGCCGTGCGCGCGGTGAGTGCAGCGGCGACCTTCTCCGCCTTCCAGTGCGCGTTCACCACCGCCTGCTCCACCCCGGCCTCGGCCAGCCGGTCCAGCGCGTGGTCCAGCAGCGAGCGGCCGAGCAGCGTCAGCAGCGGCTTCGCCGTCTGATCCGTCAGCGGGCGCATCCGGGTGCCAAGCCCGGCCGCCAGCACCATGCCGCGCCGAATCACGCCGGGTTGCCGCGCAGCCGGGGCGGGACATGCGCGTCCAGGAAACGCCGCAGCGGTGCCGTCGCCGGGTGCTCCAGCGCGCGGGCGAGATGCGCCCAGCAGCGCGGCCCGTGGGCGAGGTAGTGCGGCTTGCCGTCGCGGCGGTCGAGCCGCACCCAGAGCGCCGCGACCCGCAAGTGGCGCTGTGCGCCGAGCGCGGCCATCGCCGCCGCATCCGGGGTGCCGCCATAGGCGCGCAACGCCGCCTCGCGCGCCGCCGCCGAAACGTCGCGCCGCGCATCTTCGACGAGGGAGACGAGGTCGTAGAACGGGTGGCCGCGCGCCGCGTCCTGGAAGTCGATGACCGCCATGCCGCGAGCGGTGGGGACGAGGTTGGCGGGAAAATAATCGCGATGGACGAAGCCCTCGGCGGCGAAGGGAGCCAGCATCTCGGTCAGCGCGGCGCGCAGCCCGGCCCGCATCGCGTCATCCGGAGGCGTGCCGAACACGGCGGGCCACCACCAGTCGAGAAACGTGGCCATCGCCGCCTCCGTCATCCGGGGCACGTCCCAGGCGGGCAGGCCATCGGGGGGCGGCGCTCCGTGCAGCTTCGCCAGGGTGCGGGCGGCGGCGGCATAGAGCGGCACCGGGTCCGCCCCGGCATCCAGCGCATCCGCCATGCTCTGCGGCCCCAGATCCTCGACCAGCGCCGCGCCCGGCGCCTCGGCCAGCACCGCCGGGGCGGGCACGCCGATGGCATCGAGGTGGCGCGCCACGCGCAGGAAGGCGTCCAGGTAGTCCTGGCCTGGCGTCTCCATCAGCAGGGCCGGGCGCGGACCGCCATGCAGCCTGGCGTAGCGCTTGCTGGCATCGCCAGGAAGCGACTCGGCGCGCGCCGCGGCGAAGCCGGCGCGGGCGAGGAGTTCCGTTACCACGCGCGCTTCTCCCAGCCCGTGACGACCACCCGGCGCGCATCGCCCTCCAGCGGCTCCAGCGCGACGCGCAGCGCCCCTGGCGGCGCCAGGGGGCCGAGCCGGTCGGGCCACTCCACCAGGGCGATGCCCTCCAGCGCCTCCTCCCAACCCAGCTCGTGCAGCGCATCGGGACCGTCGAGGCGGTAGAGGTCGAAGTGGGAGGCGATCATGCCCCCCGGCATGTCATAGAGCTGCACCAGGGTGAAGGTGGGACTCGGCACCTCCAGCGCCGCGTCGCCGGAGAGGGCGCGGAGGAAGGCGCGCGCGAGGGCGGATTTCCCCGCGCCCAGTGGCCCTTCCAGCAGGATCGCATCCCCCGCCCGCACCGCCTGGGCCAGTCGCGCGGCCAGGGCCTCGGTCTCGCTGAGGCCGTTCAGCACCATCTCCATGGCCCGGCTTGTCGCACGCCCTGGACGGGCGAGGCAAAGCGGGGCAAGCGGTCGGGCATGAGCGACGTGATCGAGACCGACGTGTGCATCATCGGCGCGGGGCCCTGCGGCCTCTTCGCCGTCTTCGAGTGCGGCATGCTGAAGATGCGCTGCGCCGTGGTGGACACGCTGGAGGAGATCGGCGGCCAATGCGCCGCCCTGTATCCCGAGAAGCCGATCTTCGACATCCCGGCGCATCCGCGCATCGAGGGCGCGAAGCTGATCGAGCAGCTGGCCGAGCAGGCCCTGCCCTTCGAGCCGCGCTACCTGCTCGGCCAGCGCGTCGAGGCGATGACGCAGGGCGACGAGGGCTTCACCCTGCGCACCAGCACGGACCGGGTGATCCGCTGCAAGGCCGTCATCCTCGCCGCCGGGGCGGGTGCCTTCGGCCCCAACCGCCCGCCGCTGGACCACCTGCCGGATTACGAGGCGACGGGCGCCGTGCGCTACCTGGTGACGAAGCGCGAGGAGTTCCGCGGCAAGCGCGTGGTGATCGCCGGGGGCGGCGACAGCGCGGTGGATTGGGCACTCAGCCTGAAGGACATCGCCCACGTCACCATGGTGCATCGGCGCGACAAGTTCCGCGCCGCGCCCGAGAGCGCGCGGCAACTGGCCGAAGCCGCCGCGCGCGGCGAGGTGGAGATGGCCATCCCCTACCAGCTGCATGGGCTGGAAGGCACGGAAGGCCGGCTTTCCGCCGTGGTGCTCGCCACGCTGAAGGGCGAGGAGAAGCGCGTCGAGGCCGACCATCTGCTGGCCTTCTTCGGCCTGTCCATGGAACTCGGCCCCATTGCCGAATGGGGGCTGGGCATCGAGCACAAGCATGTGCGCGTGGACCCGGCCACCTGCCTGACCAATATCCCTGGCGTCCATGCCATCGGCGACATCGCCACCTATCCGGGCAAGCTGAAGCTGATCCTGCAAGGCTTCAGCGAGGCCGCGATGGCGGCGCACGCCATCCATCCGCGGGTCTTCCCCGGCGAGGCGCTGCATTTCGAGTATTCCACCTCCAAGGGCGTGCCGCTCGGGTGAAGCGCGAGTCGCCCGCCGCGCAGCGCAACCGGGACCCCATCGCCGAGGCGCTGGTGCCGCTCCTGCCCGCGCGCGGCGTGGTGCTGGAGGTGGCGAGCGGCTCGGGCGAGCACGCCGTCCATCTGGCGCGGCGCTTCCCGCATCTGCTGTGGCAGCCCAGCGACCCGGATGGGGAGGCGCGCGCCTCCATCGCGCTTTATGTGCGCGAGGCCGGGCTGCCCAATCTCCGCCCGCCCCTCGCGCTGGACGCGGCCGGGGAAGCGTCCTTCCCGCGCGCCGAGGCGGTGCTGTGCATCAACATGATCCACATCGCGCCCTGGGCGGCCTGCGAGGGGCTGTTCCGCAAGGCGCCGGGCGGGTTGCTCTTCTTGTATGGACCATTTTTCCGCGACGGCGTCCTTACCGCCCCCTCCAACCTCGCCTTCGATCAGGACCTCCGCGAACGCGACCCGCGCTGGGGCGTGCGGCGGCTGGAAGACGTGGCGGCGCTGGCGGCGCGGAATGGCTGGGGTTCGCCCGAAGTCACGGAGATGCCGGCCAACAACCTTCTGGTCGCCTTCCGGCGCTGAGCGCCCCTCACTCGCGCAGGAGGCGGAAGGTGCTTTCGGTCGTGGAGACGCGGATGCCCGGCCCGGGCACGCGGGTGTAGCGCGCTGATCCGGTCAGCTGGTTGCCGGCGATGCGCCCCTCCAGCTCCGTCGTGAAGGGGTTGCGCCCCATCGTCAGCGTGCCCGAGGCGATCAGCGTCCCGTCGGGAGCGAGCCGGCCGCGGAGTTCGCCCGTGCCGATCAGCCCTGCCCAGGATTCGAAGCGCACCGCCACCGCATCCCCTTCCCCGGTCGGCCGCACGATCAGCCGCAGCCTTCCGCCGCGCTGCAAGGTCTCGTTGAAATTTGCGCCGCGGAAGCTGCCGGGCCGCTCGGCGGGCGTGGCTTCCGGTGGCGGGGCGGGCGGGGCCGCTGGCGGGGAAGCGCGTGGTACCTTTACGGCGGGGGCTGGCCCAGGCGATGCGGGTGCTGGCGCGGCCGGGGCTGGGGCCGCCTCCCGGGCCGGGGCTGCCTCCTGGGCCGGGGCGGGCTCAGCGCTTGGGGTTGGCTCCGCGACCGGAAGCGGCATTCCGGCCCATTCCCAGCCCAACGGGATCAGCGCGACCAGCAGAAGCAGCAGCACAGCCACCGGCCAGCGGCGCCGGCGCGACCGCGCCGGCCGCCGGGACGGGTGCGGCGGGGCCAGGGGCGCGTCGGCCACGATATCGGGCGGCATCTCCACCGGCGCTGCGGAGGGCCGGCGCAGCGCCGAAGCGGCGGCGACCGGCACAGGCTCCGGCGGGGGCGCTGGCGGTGGCGGCGCAGGAGGGGGCGCGGCTTCGGGCCTGGGTTCCGGCTTGGGCGCTGGCGCCGGTTCGGGTGGCGGCTCGGGGGCGGGCGGTGGCTCCGGCGCGGGCGGGGCTGAGATGGGCGGAGCCGGGGTGGGCCCGCCGGAGCGCATCGCATCCGCCGCCTCGACGTGATGGGGGCCGACCCGCGCCGAGCCGCCCATCCGGGCGATGAACATCGCGCCCTGGGCCAGGGTCGCCACCAGCCGGGGCAGGCCGCGCGCGTGCAGGGCCAGCGATTCGACGGCCTCGGCCTCGAACAGATCGGGCGGCTCGCCCACCGCCTCCAGCCGCGCGGCGACGAATTCGCCCACATCCTCGAGGGAAAGCGGTGGCAGGGGCACCACGGCGAAGGGCAGGCCCAGCGCCTCCAACCGCGCGGCGAAGCCGGGCAGCGCCGCCAGGACGGAGGGTCCGTCCTCGCCCAGGCCACGCAGCGCCGCGTCGTCCAGCGCATCCGCCTCGTCAAGCAGCCGCACCGTTTCGGGCGGGTCCGGCTCGGCGGTGAGGGCGTGTTCGTGAAGCTGCGCTGGGCGGCCCTCCTCGCGCAGGGTGCGCTCCACTTCCCGCAGCAGCAAGGTCTTGCCCGCGCCCGGCTGGCCGAGCAGCAGCACGGGCTGGCCGGGCCGCAACGCCCCCAGCACGGCCGCGCGGGCGCGCCGCCAGCCGGCATGGGGCACGGCACCGTCCACGCCGGAATGGAATTGGAAGGGGAGGCCGGAACGGGCCGGGCCGGACACTGAGTTCACCTTTTCTCCCTGGCTTGGCTTCGCTGAAACTCGCCGGCTGGGTGGAGGTGTCAGCCCCGGCTCATTCCCCGCCTCCCAGCGCGGCGAACCATTCCGCATAGGGAGAGTTCTTCGCCAGGCGGCGGTTCCAATCGGGCGCCCCGTCTGTCCACCAGACAGGTCCTCGCTCGCCCAGCGCGACCTTGGCGGCATGGACCGATGCGCCGGCATTGGCAAGAGCGTCGCGATCGCCGGCACGGCGGGCTGCGCCCACCGCCCGCCGCGCCGCCATCAGGGCACGAACCAGCGAGTCGCGCTCCGCCTCGGGCAGATGGGGGTTTGCGCGGCGCCACAGCCGACCGCGCACCACGATGTAGCGCCCGTCCGGCGTAACGGGCGGCGGCTCGTCAAACGACGAGGCCGCCATTCACGTGGATCACCTGGCCGGTGACGTAGCCGGCCTCCTCGCCGAGCAGGAAGGTGATGGCGGCGGCCATCTCCTCCGGCGTGCCCAGGCGGCGCATCGGCACCTTGGCGGTGAGGGCCTGGCGCTGCTCCTCCGAATAGGAGGCATGGGCGCCGGGATCCTTCTGGGTGTAGCCGGGGGCGATGGCGTTCACCGTCACCGCCGGCGCCCATTCCATCGCCAGGGTGCGCAGCAGCGCCTCCACCCCCAGCTTGCCGACGGCTGTGGCCGGGAAGTTGTGCGCGTCATGGCGATACAGGTGCGCGACGAAGGAGGACACGGCGACGAGGCGCGGATGCGTACCCCGCCGTAGATGCGGCCCGGCGGCGCGGGCGAGGCGGAGGAAGGCCCAGAGGATCGTGTCCAGGCTCTTCGCCAGCGTCGCGTCCGACAGGTCGCTGGCCGGGGTGCGGTCGGCGAAGCCCGCGTTGCTCACCACCGCGTCCAGCCCGCCCAGTCGCTCCGCTGCCGCTTCCACCAGCCCGGTGGGGGCCTCGGGATCGGACAGGTCGGCCAGGACGACATGCGCCTCCGCGCCCTTGGCGCGCGCCTCCTTCGCCACCGCCACCGCGCCCGCCTCGTTGCCGCGGGCGTGGATGACGAGGGCGACGCCCGGCGCGGCGAGGCGCCGTGCCGTCGCCGCGCCGATGCCGGAGGAAGCGCCGGTGATGAGGACGCGTCGCGTCACCCGGAATACGCGACGGTGCGCGTACGCTGCTCGCCCAGCCCCTGCACGCCGAGGCGCAGCGTCTGGCCCGGCTTCAGGAAGACCGGGTTCGGCTTCACACCGAGGCCGACGCCGGGCGGCGTGCCGGTGAAGATGATGTCGCCCGGGTGCAGCGTGATGAAGTGCGACACGTAGGAGACGATGGTCTTCACGCCGAAGATCATGGTCTTCGTGCTGCCCTTCTGGCGCATGGTGCCGTCCACCTCGCAGAACAGGTCGAGCGCCTGCGGGTCAGGCACCTCATCCTTGGTGACGAGCCAGGGGCCGACGGGGCCAAAGGTGTCGGCGCCCTTGCCCTTGTCCCAGGCGCCGCCGCGCTCGATCTGCCATTCGCGCTCGCTCACGTCATTGCCCGTGGCGTAGCCGGCGACGTGGTCCAGCGCCTGATCCTCGCTGACGCAGGTGGCCTTGCTGCCGATGACGATGCACAGCTCCACCTCCCAGTCGGTCTTGGAGCTGTTCTTGGGGATCACGATGTCGTCATTCGGGCCGCTGATCGCGCCATTGGCCTTGAGGAAGACGATCGGCTCCTTCGGGATATCGGCGCCCGTCTCCGCCGCGTGGTCGGCGTAGTTCAGCCCGATGCAGATCAGCTGCGTGAAGCCCGAGACCGGCGGGCCGAGGCGCGGATTGCCCTCGACCTTCGGCAGGGTGCTCGGGTCCAGCGCGGCGAGCTTCTTGAGGCCGTTGGGCGAAAGCACGTCGCCCGCGATGTCGTCGCAGATGCCGGACAGGTCGCGGATCGCGCCCGAGGCGTCGAGCAGACCCGGCTTCTCCTTCCCCTTGGGGCCGTAGCGCAAGAGCTTCATGGGGTTCCCTCTCCCGATTTGATCGGGCGGGAGCCTAGGGGGGAAAGCAGCGCGGTTGAAGGGGCGGGGCGCTACAGCGTCCAGCCTCCGTCGATGATGACGGCCTGCCCGGTCATGAAGGCGCTCTCGTCGCTCGCGAGATACACGACGAGCGAGGCGATCTCCTCCGGCCGCGCGAGGCGCCCCATCGCCTGGCGCGCGACGAAGGCCGCGCGCGCCTGCTCCATCCCGCCGGCCTCGTCCGCATTCGCCGCCACGCGCTCCTCCCAGGAGGGCGTCTCCACCGTGCCGGGGGCGAGGCAGTTCACGCGGATCCCCTGCTTCACCACGTCGGCCGCCGCAGCGCGCGTCATGCCCACCACGGCCGCCTTGCTCGCGCCATAGACGAAGCGGTTGGGCGCCCCTTTGATGGAGGAGGCGGCGGAGGACATGTTGATGATGGAACCGCGCCCGCGCTCGATCATCGCCGGCAGCGCCGCCTGCATCGCCTTCCACATGGCGCGCACGTTCAGCGCGAAGGCGAAGTCCCACTCATCATCCGTGCAGGTCAGCGCCGTGTTCTGGTGGACGAAGCCCGCGCAGTTGAAGATGGCGTCGAAGGGCCCGCCGCGCGTGATCGCCTCGCGCAGCGCCGTGTCGTCCATCACGTCGAGGCCCTGGGTCTCGATGCCCTCCAGGCCGCGCAGCTTGCCCACGTCCCTGTCGGTCGCCAGCACGTCCGCGCCTTCCTGCGCCATCATGATGGCGGCGGCGCGGCCGATCCCCTGCCCCGCCGCGCTGACGAAGACGCGCTTGCCCTGAAGCCTGCCGGCCATCCCTGGTCCCTCCCATCGTTGCGCGCATTGCGCAGGGAAGGGAGAGGCGCGTCAATCGCGAAGGTGCGGGGCTCCGTCCGTCAGAGGTGGAGGGTGCCAACAGAGATCCGGCCGCAGAGCGACCGGCACCGCCAGACCACCCAACCAGCAGACGCGACCGTGGCGCGGCGAAAGCCAAGCGGCCAGAGGCCGCGCCCGTCGCCTGAGGGCCCAGCAAAACTCCTAGCTCGGCGCAAGCGCCGAGCTAGGGTCTTCCGGCCAATCATGCTTCGGATAGCGGCCGCGCATGTCCTTGCGCGCATCGAGCCAGCCGCCCTTCCAGAACCCCGCGAGGTCCCGCGTGATGGCGATGGGCCGCCCAGCGGGGGACAGCAGCGCCACCTGCAAGGGCACGCGCCCGCCCGCGAGAGGCGGCAGCGACGACATGCCGTAGAGGTGCTGCGCCCTTGCCTCCAGCGTCGGCACCTCCGCCGCGTAGTCCACGGCGGCGGAGCGGCCCTGCGGCAGGGCGATGCGCGGCGGAAGCTCCGCATCCAGGCGGCGGCGGAGATCGTGCGGCAGGAGGATCTGCGCCACGTCCAGCGACTTCAGCTCGGACAGCTTCGTCAGCCCGTAGAGATGCGGCGCCAGCGCCTCGGCGGTCAGCGAATCGGGCCAGGGTTCGCCTTCCAGCGCGCGCATCCGGGCGATGCGGGCGCGCAGCTGCTCGGCGCCCTTTGTCCAGTCGAGGTCGCGGAACCCGCGCCCCGCTGCCGCTTCGGCCAGGGCGCGGGCCATCGCCTCCGGGTCGGCGGATGGCAGCGGGGTTTCCTCCAGCACCAGCGGGCCGAACATCCGCCGCCGCCGTGCCAGCACCGCCCCGGCGCGCGCATCGAAGGAAGCGCCCTCCTCTACGCGGAACCGCTCCGGGAAGCGTTCTTCCAGCGTGGCGAGGCCGATTGGCGCCGCCATGCGGATGCGAGCCTCCATGCCCTTGAGTTCCAGATCGGCGACGGCCAGCAGGCGCTCGCGCGACAAGGGGTCGGTGGCGGGCAGCCGCGCGCCCTGGCCGGAGGCCATGCGGAAGGCGCCATCCATGTTGCCGCGCCGCAGCGCGATGCGGTCGGGGAATCCCGCGGCCAGCAGCGCCCCCGCGTCCCCCGCCGCGTGGACATTGCCGTGCACCCCCAGACGTCGTCGGTGCAGCGCGGCGGTGCGGCGGATGGCGCGCAGCGCCACCGGGTCACCATCGGCGGGATGGTCGAGGCGCAGCGTGATGTCAGCGGGCGGCTCGCGGCCCCTCAGCGGATCCCGCTCCTCCAGCAGCGCGGCGAGTTCGGCGGCCAGTGCCGCTTCCTCCTCATTCTCCACCGCGCACATCATGCGGGCGAGGCGCGGATGCGCCCCCAGCCGCGCCATGCGCCGTCCCATCACGGTGATGCGCCCCTCCGCGTCCAGCGCGTCCAGGTCGCGCAACAGGGCGCGCGCCGCCTCCACCGCACCGGCGGGGGGCGGGTCGGGGAAGGACAGATCGGCGGGCGCGGCGCCCCAGGCGGCGCAGTCGAGCACGAGGCCGGACAGCTCGCTTTCCAGCATCTCCGGTCGGTCCTGCAGCGCCATGCCGCGCTGCGTCGCCTCGCTCCAGAGCCGCACGGCCACGCCCGGCTCGGTGCGCCCGGCACGGCCCGCGCGCTGCTCGGCTGCGGCGCGGGAGATGCGGGTGGTAACGAGGCGCGACAGGCCGGTCGCGGGGTCGAGGCGCGGCGTGCGGCGGAACCCGCCATCCACCACGATCCTGACCCCGGGCACGGTGAGCGAGGTCTCGGCGATGCTCGTCGCCAGCACGACGCGGCGGCGCGGGCCGGGCGAGAGGGCGCGGTCCTGCTCGGCGGGCGGGAGTTCGCCGTGCAGCGGCAGCACGTCGGCGTCCAGCCCGCCCAGACGCTCGGCGGTGCGGCGGATCTCGCCCCAGCCGGGCAGGAAGGCGAGCACGTCGCCCCCCTCGCGGCCCATCACCTCGCGGATGGCGCGCGCCATCGCTTCGGGCAGGTCGCGCGGCTCCAGGATGTCGCGCTTGGCGTGCTCGACGCGCACCGGGAAGGCGCGGCCCAGGCTTTCCACCAGCGGCGCCTCCATCAGATCGGTGAAGCGCGCCCCGTCCAGCGTGGCGGACATGGCAAGGAGGCGCAGCTCCGGCCGCAGCGCCCGTTGCAGGTCGAGGCAGAGGGCAAGGCCGAGATCGGTGTCGAGGTGGCGCTCATGCGCCTCGTCGAACAGCACCGCCGCGACGCCTTCGAGGCCGGGGTCGGATTGCAGCCGCCGCACCAGCAGCCCTTCGGTTACCACCTCCACCCGTGTCCGCGCGCTGCCCGCGCGGTCCAGCCGCGTGGCGAGGCCGATCGTCCCGCCCGGCGCCCCCTCGCCCAGCAATTCCGCCATGCGGCGCGCGGCGGCACGGGCAGCGACGCGGCGCGGCTCCAGCACCAGCAGCTTGCCGCCCTCCACCCAGGGCTCCTCCATCAGCGCCAGCGGCGCGACGGTGGTCTTGCCCGCCCCGGGCGGGGCGACCAGCACGGCATTCGGCCCGGCGCGCAGCGCATTGCGCAGGGCGGGCAGTGCCTCCTGGATGGGAAGGTCGGTTCCGGGGTTCATCATGGTCCGTGCGGTTCCTACCGCACGGCGCTCTCCCCGCCCACGGGCGGGGCGTCAGTGCCGGCGCGCGCTGCCCATCAGGTCCAGCAGCGGCGCCTCCGGCGTGCGGCGGCGCGCGGAGTTGCGGGGCGGCGAGACGCGGCGCCCCGCCTCGGCGCGGAGGCGGAACAACTCGTCCAGCAGCCGGTCCATCGTGACCCAGAGCGGCTCGTTGCCCTGCCTTTCGCGCATCACCACCGCATGGGCGGCGAGGGTGACGTTCAGCGTGCCGCGCGTGGTCTCGGGCCGCGGCATCCGCATCTGGCAGAGCGCCTTCTCGACCTCATCCATCGGGACATCGAGCAGGGCGGCGATCTCGGGCGGCTCCTTGCCCTCGCGCCGCATCCGGCGGGCATCGCCCGCTTGGCGGGGGGTCAGGGCGATGCTGGGGCGCAGCGCCTCGGTGAGCCGGGACATGTCGCCCGCCCCGGCACCGGGCGGGCGGCCTTTGAACTCGCGCATGGTGCTATCTCCGCATGCGGACACAACACCATGCAACCGAAGATGTATGCCGGGGAAGGCACATCTCGCGCCTTTCCCGCGGATCAGCCGAGGCTGCGCTCCACCCAGGCCTTCATCTCGGACCGGGGGGCGGCGCCGACCTTGGTGTCCACCGGCTTGCCATCCTTGAACAGGATCATGGTCGGGATGCCGCGCACCGCGAACTGGGTGGGAGTCATCGGGTTCTCGTCGATATTGACCTTCGCGACCGTCAACTTGCCCGCGTATTCCTTGGCGATCTCGTCCAGGATGGGGCCGACCATGCGGCAGGGGCCGCACCATTCAGCCCAGAAATCCACCAGGACAGGCCCCTGGGCCTTCAGCACCTCACTCTCGAAAGTTTCGTCGCTGACGGCCTTGGTCACTTCGCTCATGGAAAGCGTTCCTTCGTTCGGTTACCCTGAAGGTCGGGTCGGAGGGGGCCGCGGTCAAGGAGCCGCCCTCCCGTACTGGTCCCCCGAGCGCGGGAAACGCCCGCCCCGCCGGGCCAATGATTGGCCAC
The DNA here is from genome assembly GCF_017355885.1 of Sabulicella rubraurantiaca. GTDB lineage: Bacteria > Pseudomonadota > Alphaproteobacteria > Acetobacterales > Acetobacteraceae > Roseococcus > Roseococcus rubraurantiacus. The sequence continues at coordinate 206,659 of NZ_JAFEUU010000003.1, read as the reverse complement.
GCCCGATTCCTGTTGCCAGGCGGGTGCCGATGGGTGGATTTTCCTCGGTTCAGAACATCCCGGCTGAAAGGAGGGCACAGGATCAGGAACAGCAGCACCCCCGTTGCATGGAAGGAATGAGACATGCCCGAGCGCTCCCTTCGTCCAGCCGCGGTCCTCGTGGCACTTTGCGCCGCCTTCCCCGTCGCGAGCCTTGCCGAGGTCATCACGACGGGCTGCGAGAACCCGCCCAACTGTCTCCTCCTCGAGCTGACCAGCGGCGGCACCATCCAGGTCGACGACAAGATCTTCACCGGGTTCACCTTCTCCCCCACCGGCAGCGATCCGGCGCCGCAGCCGTCGCAGATCACGGTGACGGGCACGGGTGTCGGCACGAACGCGCCCGGCCTGCGCTTCTCCAGCCCGACCGAGTTCCGCACCGGCGTCAACCAGGGCCAGAACTTCATCATCAACTACACGGTCTCGCTCGTGCCGGGCAGCACGATGCGGATCACCGACATCCAGTTCGACCTCAACTCGCCCTTCACGGTCGCCGGCACGGGAAGCATCGCCGGGATTGAGGTGGCGAATTGTCGCGGCGAAACCGGCCTGCAGCCGCGTCGCGAGCTCAACGTGGCCGGAACCGCGACCGGGGCGACGGACACGGCGCTCACGCAGGCCCCGGCGACGAGCTGCGAAGTGTTCAAGCAGCTGCTCCTGTCCGGTGGGCAGAACGGGCTGGCGCAGCTGCTCAGCTTCGACAACCAGTTCTCGCAGAAGCCCGTTCCCGAACCCTCGAGCCTGGCCTTGCTCGGCACCGCACTGCTGCTCGGGGGCTTCGGCCTTCGCCAGCTGCGGGCGGGTTGAACGGGCCTTCCCCGCGACGGGCACCCCGCCGCGGAGATGATCAGAAGGGCGCGAAGCGGTCCAGCAGCTCGCCGGGCAGTGGCATGGCCCGCGCCCCCACTGTCCAGACCAGGGCGCATTCCACCGCCTTCTCCGGGTGGATCTGCCGCAGCACGGCGCGATAGGCCGCCATCTGGCGCAGATAGGCCTCCGGCACCGCCTCCGGCGACCCGGGCGGCTCGCGGTTGGTCTTATAGTCGAGGATGGTGACGCGGTCCGGCTCCAGCAGGAGGCGGTCCACCTGCCCGGCCACCAGCCGCCCGCGCAGCCGCGCCGCGAGCGGCGCCTCGGCCAGGGAGCCGGGGCCGAAGGCGGCGGCCAGCGCCGGGTGCTCCATCACTGCCAGCGCCTCGCGCAGGATTTCCGCCTGCTGCTCAGGCGACAGGGCGTGGGCCGAGCGTGCCAGGAAGGCCGCACCTGCCGCCGCGCGGCGTCCGGGCGGCAGGCCGGGCAGGGATTGCAGCAGGGCGTGGACGAGGTTACCGCGGCGGAACCGCGCCGCGCGCCGATCGCCCTCGCCATGCGGCGCCAGGGCCGGGCCATCCCCTTCCCCCTCATCCTCCTGGCGCGAGGGGGTGAGGATCGGTTCCGGCTCCACCGCCGTGGCACGCAGCCGCGCCCAGGCGGGCAGCGCCTCTGCTTCGGCGCGCTCGGGGCGGGATTCTTCGCGACGCCGGTCGCGCTGCGGCGTGGCATGGTGCAGGAGCGGCCCGTCCTCGAACCCATCCGGGCGGGCGCCGAACCCCTCCGGCTCGAATTGCGCCTCCTCCGCGCCCAGGCGGCGGAACCCGGCGAGGAGGCGCGTGTGCCAGCAATCCTCGGGAAGCTTGGCGCGATACCAGCCGCAGACCAGCAGCCGGTCCTCCGCCCGCGTCAGCGCGACGTAGAGAAGGCGGTTCATCTCTTCCGCCTCGCGCGCCGCGCCCTCGGACACGGCGGCGTCGTAATCCGGCGTGGCGAAGCCCTCGCGCTTCGGCGCCCAGAGCGGCAGCCCGTCCGAGGTCCAGCGCAGCCCAGACTCGCGCGGGCGGCTGCCGGTGATGTCGGGAAGGATCACCACCGGCGCCTGAAGCCCCTTGGCGCCATGCACCGTCATGATCCGCACCTGATCCGCGCCAGACTCCGCCTGGCGCTTCACCTCCGGCGCGGCGCGGCGCAGCCAGTGCAGGAAGGATTGCAACGCGTGCGGGTGGGCGGATTCATGTGCCAGCGCGGCGTTCAGCAATTCATCCAGCGGGTCCGCCGCATCGGGGCCAAGCCGTGCCAGCAGCCTTGCCCGCGCGCCCCGCTCGCCCAGCAATTCCGCGATCAGCGCGTGCGGGGGCACGTGGTCGGCGCGTTCCTCCAGCGCGGCCAACAGGTCGGCGGCGCGGCCGATCGGCGTTTCCGCGCCGCGCTGCGCCATCAGCCTTGCGTGGAGGCTGGTTCCACGCTTCCAAGCCAGGGCGAAGAGATCCTCCTCCTCCAGCCCGAAGATGGGCGATTTCAGCGCGGCGGCGAGCTGGAGGTCGTCCTCGGGCAGCAGGATGGCGTCCAGCGTCGCCAGCACGTCCTGCACGGCGATCTGCTCGATCAGCACCATGCGGTCGGCGCCACCCACCGGCACGCCTTGGTTCTTCAGAGCCTTCACCAGCTGGCCGACAAAGGCGTTGCGGCGGCGCACCAGCACCAGGATGTCGCCGGGGCGGATGCGGCGGCCGCGCGAAGGGTCACCCTCATGCCGTGCTTCCAGCGTTTCGTGGTCCAGCATGTGGCGGATGCGGGCAGCCAACGCCTCGGCCAGGCGAGCATCGGGGCCGGTCTCGTCGCGCGCCTCGCCCGGCACGTCCCAGGCGGGGGCGCCCTCCGCCTCGCCACCGGCTTGGAGGGGCCACATCTCGACCAGACCGGCCGCCCCGGCGCGGTCGGGAATGTGGCGCAGCACCTCGCCATCGGCCACGACGCCCTGCCGCGCCGGGCCTTCGGCGAAGACGGCATCCACCAGGGCCAGCACGGCGGGGGCGGAGCGGAAGCTCACCTCCAACGGCACGGCACGGAACGCCTCCTTCGCGGCTGTCACGTCGCGCCCATACTGGTCCAGGGCGCGCGGCAACCCGGCGGCATCGGCGCCCTGGAAGCCGTAGATGCTCTGCTTCACGTCGCCCACCGCGAAGATCGTGCGCGGCAGCTCCGTCCGCTCCGAGCGGCCGCGGAACTCCGCCCCTTCCCCTGCGAAGAACTCGTTGGTGAGGGCGCGGACGATGCCCCATTGCTCGGGGTTGGAATCCTGTGCCTCGTCCAGCAGCAGGTGCTCGATGCCGCCATCCAGCTTGTAGAGCACCCAGGCCGCCCCCGGATTCTCCAGCAGGCGCCGAGCCCCGGCGATCAGGTCGTCGTAATCCTGCCGTCCCAGCACGGACTTGCTGTCGCGGAAGCGGCGCAGAACCGGCAGGGCGAGGCCCAGCGCCGCCCCCGTGGCGCGCCAAAGATTGATGGCGGCGCGCAGCCCGTGCAGCTCCGCGAGGCGTTCTGCCTCCGGCTTCAGCACAGCCTCGATGCCCTCCTTGTCGCCGCTCTGCTTGGTGGCGAGGTTCTTCTTCGGCTCCTTCTCCTTGGTGAGGAAGATGGCCTCCCACTCCGCCGCGGTCGCGGCGCGCGCCTCTGCGTCGCGGTCGAGGAAGCCCAGAATCTGCTCGCCCCGCTCGGCATCGTTGGCGTTGCGGCTGTTCGCGAGGGCGGCGGCGGCGTGCCGAATGGCCGCCTCCTCCCGGGGATGGGTGAGTTCGTGCAGCAGCCCGTCCTCGTCCATTCCCGCGGGAATGCCGAGGCGCCGGGCGATGCGGGCCAGCAACCCTTCCAGCCCGCCCGAGGCCTGGACCGCCTCGGTCAGCCACGCCTCGGCGCCGCGAAGCTCGGCCATCAGCCGGGCCAGCTGCTCCCCGCCCGCGAGCGGGGCAAGGAGCGCGGCCTCCGCCGCCTCCGGCAGCACAGCCTCGCGGGCGCCGGCAAGTTCGGCGGCGGCGTCCATCTCCTCCATCAGCGAGAAGCCGGGGGCGAGGCCCGCTTCGAGCGGGAAGCCGCGCAGGAGCGACTGCGCGAAGGCGTGGATAGTGGCGATGCGCATGCCGCCGGGCAGTTCCAGCACCTCGGCGAAAAGCTGGCGGGCGCGGGCCGCCTCCTCTGGCTCCGGCACGCGGCCCAGCAGGGCGCGCAGGTCGCCCAGCAACGCGGCGTCGGTCTCCACCGCCCAATCGCCGAGCCGCGTGTTGAGCCGCGTCGCCATCTCCGCCGCCGCCGCTTTGGTGAAGGTGAGGCAGAGCAGGCCCTGCGGCCGTGCCCCGGCGAGCAGAAGGCGCAGGATGCGGTCGGTCAGCAGCTTGGTCTTGCCCGAACCCGCAGAGGCGGTGACGAAGGCCGAGACGGCGGGATCCGAAGCCTGGCGCTGACGTTCGGCGGCGATGTCCCGGGCTTGCGGATTCGGCATGGGAGGGAGGCTAGCCCGAAACCGTGCCGCCGTCCGCGCGGTTCATCCCGTTCACCGATTGGAGGACGCGATGAGCCAGGACGAGAAGCCGCTGGTGCGGGGCAACCACCTTCCCTCCAGCGACGACGTGACGGAAGGCGGCAAGGCGCCCAGCCCGACGGACGGGCCGGGCAAGCCTAAGCCCGCCACTTCCCGCGCCGAGGCGGAGGGCAACCCGACCGACGGGACCAGCAAGGCCACGCAGGGCAAGGCCGAGAAGGACCACGCCGCCGGAACGGGAGCGGGGCAGGCGCTGCGCAACGAAAGCTAGCGCCCGCCCTTCGCGGTCAGTTCGCGAGGAACTGCGCCTCGGTCTTCTCGCGCAGCTCGTCGAGCGACACGCCCGGCGCCATCTCGATGAGGCGCAGCTCGGTGTCGCCGCGCCGGGCGACGGAGAAGACCGCGAGGTCGGTCACCACCATGTCCACCACGCGCTGCCCGGTGAGCGGCAGGGTGCACTGCTTCAGCAGCTTGGACTTGCCGCCCGCCGTGTGTTCCATCAGCACGATCACGCGCTTCACCCCGGCGACGAGGTCCATGGCGCCGCCCATGCCCTTCACCATCTTGCCCGGGATCATCCAGTTGGCGAGATCACCATTCTCCGCCACCTGAAGCGCGCCGAGGATGGAGCAGTCGATGTGCCCGCCGCGGATCATCGCGAAGGAATCCGCGCTGCTGAAGATGCTGGTGGTGGGCAGCATCGTCACAGTCTGCTTGCCGGCGTTGATGATGTCCGGATCCTCCTCCCCCTCGAAGGGGAAGGCGCCGATGCCCAGCATGCCGTTCTCGCTCTGCAGCTGGACCGACATCCCCTCGGGGATGTGGTTCGCCACGAGCGTCGGGATGCCGATGCCGAGGTTGACGTAGAAGCCGTCCTGCAATTCGCGGGCGGCGCGGGCCGCCATCTCGTCGCGCGTCCAGGGCATGTCGTGTCTCCTCAGGCCAGCTTTTCGGTGCCCGCCGCGGCCGGCGTGGCGGGGGCGCCGCGCGGGCGCACGGTGCGCTGCTCGATGCGCTTCTCGTAGCCCGAAGGCAGGGCGATCATGCGCTTCACGTAGATGCCAGGCGTGACCACGTGATCCGGGTCGATCTCGCCGGCCTCCACCAGGTTCTCCACCTGCGCGACCGTTACCTTGGCGGCGGTGGCCATCATCGGGTTGAAGTTGCGCGCGGTGCGCCGGTAGACGAGGTTGCCTTCCGTATCGCCCTTCCAGGCATGCACCAGGGCGAGGTCGGCGACGATGCCGCGCTCCATCACGAAGGTCTCGCCGTCGAACTCGGCGGTGGGCTTGCCCTCCGCGACCTTGGTGCCGACGCCGGTCTTGGTGAAGAAGGCGGGGATGCCGGCGCCGCCGGCGCGGATGCGCTCGGCCAGCGTGCCCTGCGGGTTGAACTCGATCTCGAGCTCCCCGGCCAGGAACTGGCGCGCGAACTCCGCATTCTCGCCCACGTAGGAGGCGATCATCTTGCTGATCTGCTTCGTGCGGAGCAGCTTGCCGAGGCCCACATCGTCGATGCCCGCATTGTTGGAGACGACGGTGAGGTTCTTCACCCCACTCTCCTTCACTGCCTCGATCAGCACGTCGGGGATGCCGCACAGGCCGAATCCGCCCGAGTGGATCACCATGCCGTCGCGCAGCAGCCCGGCCAGCGCCGCTGTCGCGTCGGGATAAACCTTGCCCATCCTGAACCCTCGTCCCGTTCCGGTGCGCGGGAACCTAGCGGCGGGGCGGCCGGTGCGAAAGGGCCGAAAGGAAGCGCGGGGGTGGGCTTGCGGGCTTCGCGCAGCAGGGCTATAGCCCCGCCCACCTGTGGGGCCATAGCTCAGTTGGGAGAGCGCTTGAATGGCATTCAAGAGGTCAGGGGTTCGACTCCCCTTGGCTCCACCAGGTTTTTCCAAAGACAAGTGATGTGGCGAAGGCTTCGGCGGCACTGACGCTGCCTTCCCAATGGCGCTTCCATTCCGGCGAGGCGTTCGCTTGTCTTTTCTGCCTGCCTTTGCGCCGACCGGAATGGTACGCCGTTCAGAGGCAAATCCGGACTGATGGCCGGTCTTCGAGATTGCCCCTCCAAAACAGAGTTCAGCTCCGACACTCACGCCCACCACTTTCGGCACTGCCAGCCTACCGCCCTGCGGCGTGATCAGGCGCCGCAACGATCTTCGCCAGCGCCTCACGCATGGCCGGCGCGAAGTCAGCATGGCCATAAAGGTCGTTATGTCCGGCATTGATGGTGCTCTCGAAGACCAGCTTCTCGATCACCGGGCGCAGCGCCGCGCTGCGTCGGGCCGGCACGATCGTATCTCGCCCTGCCATAATGAGGGCCGTCGGCACGGGGGAGCCTCGCAGGAACTCGATCGTTGGCATGTGGTGGCGCAGGAGCAGGCCAACCGGAGCCCACCAGTAATGGTCCTTTGCCACGCCCTCCAGGGAATCGAATGGCGTGACCAGGATCAGGCCAGCAGCAGGCCGGTGTTGGGCCAAGTAAGCCGCAATGCTGGCACCGATGCTGAACCCGACCGCGACGACAGGGGCTTGGGCATCCTGCTGGAGATGGTCGAAGATCACCGTGGAATCGGACAACAGCATCTCTGCGCTCGGCCGGCCGCTGCTTGGCGCGTAGCCGCGGTAGTGGAAAGCGGAGACCTCGTGCTCTGGGAAAAGGCCGTGAAGATACAGGGCCATGGCCTCGGCATTCCACGCATTGCCGCCAAAACCCAGCAGCTTCGACGCGTTTTCATGGAACGCCTGTCTGGCGCCTGGAATACGCACGCCTATGAGGGTCTCGCCGTCAGATGTCCTGACCTCTAGGCGCTGCGCCGATGAAGGGAGTTGAACCCGTGCGGTTCCGGCAAGCGTCGTCGGAAAAATGATCCAAGTTTGGGCGAAATACACCCCAGCCAGGAGAGCGGTGTAAAGCGCCGCCAACGTCAATGCGACATGCGCAAGCCACATTCAGCGATTCCCCATGTCGTCACTTCGCCGGGCCAGCCACAGGTAGAAGTAGGAAGCTGTGGCCCGCAAGGTTGTCGCTCAGACCCTATCCTCAACGGGCCACATGTACCTTTGAGGATGGGCCTGATCGTGACGTCAAAGTGTGAATAATCATGTGGGGAAAGAATGTGGCTTGAGACAAGAATTTTGATGGGCTTTCCAAGCCATTGACCCCTGTCAATTCAGCCATATTTGGGGGATGAGAATTTGCGGCCTTGCCTCGAATGACTTGAACAACACGGGCCGCATTCTGCGTAGGAGTGATTTCCATGTCAGATCATGAAGCTGAATCCAAATCCCGGCCGCGCGGGCGCGAGGCAGGACACGAAGGCACACAAGCCGCCGACCGAGTGATGGCTGCGCTCCAGGAGATGGGTGTCGGGCAGTTGCGCCAGATCATCAGCACGGCGGAGGGCTTGATCCAGCGGAAGAGCGAGGACGAGAAGAGATCCCTGAAGGAGGAGATCGAGCGCCGGGCAGCCGATCTGGGCATCAGCCTTCGCGATCTCTTTGGCGAGCCCGTCCAGGCGGCCGGCCGTGGTCGGGGAAGGTCGGGCAGGAAAGCCGGATCCGAAGGGCCTGCGCCGAAGTACCGGGGACCGGGCGGGGAGCTTTGGAGCGGTCGTGGTCGCATGCCGCGATGGCTGCAAGTCGCCCAGGCCGACGGCAAGTCCAAGGACGATTTCCTGATCAGGTAGGGCGTTTCACGCTTCAGGCTGCGAGCTGGGAGGCGCTCGTCCCAGTCTCGCGCCAAGCCTTGGACCGTCAAGGGCCGGATCGGGTCCGATGGCGAGCGCCACGACGGCTGCGACCGCATCCCTCCGCCAAGGGCCCGATCGGTAAAAGCTTCACCCCGGCGCAGCCGCGAAACAAGTGGACGAGGCTTGCCGCTTTCCGCCAGAAGGGAGAGCCAGCGCGGCACCGCCGCGCGGGGCCGAAACGACAAGAGCCCAAAGGGGCGCGACACGAAGCCGGGGAGCGTGATGGAGGATCTGTGGGCCGAGCATGGATGGTGGGCCTATCCGCTTGTTTTCATCTGGACGTTCTTTGAAGGCGAAACGGTCGTTCTGGTTGGTGGAGCCGCCGCGCGCGTGTTTGGCACTCCCGACCCATTCATCTTGTTCCTGGTGGCTTGGTGGGGATCCTTCCTGGGCGACCAGTGCTGGTTCTTTGTAGGCCGGCGCTGGGGGAGGCCATTCGTGGCCAAGCGGCCCAGGCTAGCCGCCCGTGTCGAGCGCGCCCTCCATTTGCTGGACCGCTACGGCGTCCTTTTCATCCTCTCATTCCGTTTCCTTTACGGCATCCGCAACGTAGCGAGCGTGGCGATCGGCCTTTCGCCGATGAGCTGGACCAAATTCGCACTCTGGAACTTCCTGGCCGCCGCACTCTGGTCAGCCAGCTTCGTCGCCGGCGGCTATTTCCTTGGAGCGCTACTCGGCCCCAAGGGGGTCGCCATTGCGCTCGGTTGCGTCGTGCTGGCCGCCGTGGGAGGTGTGCTGATCCGGCATTGGTGGCGACGTGGCATGACGGCTTCCCCGGCACGGCAGGGTGCCTCGCCCGGCCCTTGATCTTCCGCCGTGGCCGGTGAAGCGCGTTGGCGAGGCGCAGGAGCCGGAGGCGGCTCATCCTTAGGCTCGGGATATCCCTGACGTGGCGGCTTCAGGCCCTGTGCGTCCTCCGGCCCGCTCGGGCGTTCGTGCATTCGTGAGCCACTCCGGAGCGACGCCCCATGCGTGACCACCGCCGTCTCCTCCTCGCCCTGTCCATGGTTCCGCTCCTTGCCGCGGGTGCCGCGGCACAGGATCGGGCCGCGCAGCAACCGGCCCTGACCGACTGCTCCGTCGTGCAGTCCGATGGGCTCCGCGCCCCCGCGGAGGCCGCGTCGATCGGCCTCGCCTTTCTCGGCGACGGTGCGGAACGTCACGTCGTGGCGGTCCAGCCGCGCACCGGCCAGGCACCGGCGCCTCGGACCACCCTGCGCGCCGCACGGCCGGGCGTGTCCTACGGCGCGGCGCTGGAGGCAGCTGCCCCGGGCCAGCCCGCGTCCGAGACCGCCTTCACCCTGGTGACGCTGGAGCAGACGGGCATGGTGCTCGTGGAAACCTGGCGCTGGCGCGCTGCGCAATCAGGGGAGCTTTCCCCCGCCTATAGCTGGGCCCGGCTGCGCTGCGGCGCCTGATGACGTGATCCGGGCGCCGGGCGGCGTGAGCAGGCACCCGCGCAATGATGGCGCGGGGGCAGGGACGCATGATCGCCGACACCGTCGCATGTTGAAGCCGGTATGCGTCGTTGGCGCGTTGATGCGCGGCGGTCTTCATCGCCCCCGAGCCGGGCAGGCGCTGCCACGAAGCCCCGCGAGGGCGCCAGGAGATCTTCCATGACCCATATCGTGCTGGCCGGCGACTCGGTCTTCGACAACGGCGTCTATGTCCCGGGCCAGCCAGACGTGGTTCGGCAATTGCGGGCGGCGCTTCCTGCGGGTGCCCAGGCGAGCCTCGTGGCCTTGGATGGTGCGGTGGTGCGCGACGTCCCCCGTCAGATCGCCACCCTGCCCGCGGACACGACGCATCTGGTCATCAGCGCGGGTGGCAATGATGCGCTGAGCCAGGAGTGGATGCTCGGCCGGCCATCGCGCCTGGTGTCGGATTCGCTGGATCTCTTCGCCGATCTGCGCGGGGCGTTCCGCCAGGATTACGTCGCGATGCTCGACGCGGCCCTGGCGCAGGGGGTGCCGGTCACGGCCTGCGCCATCTATGACCCGCGCTTCCCGGATGCGGACCGGCAACGGCGCGCCGTCACCGCCCTCGCCTTCTTCAACGACATCATCCTGCGCGAGTGCTTCCTACGCGGCATCGCGCTGCTGGACCTCCGGCTGATCTGCAGCGAGGCGGGCGATTTCGCCAACCCGATCGAGCCGAGCGCGCAGGGCGGCGAGAAGATCGCCGCCGCCATCGCCGCGATGGCGCTGGAGCGCAGCACGCGCGGCGCCCGCGTGGTGACCGGGCGAAGCTGAGGCAACTCACTCGATGCGGATATTGGCGCGGCGGATCACGTCGCCGAACACCTCGCGCTGCTGGCGCAGATGGGCGGCGAAGCCTTCCGCGTCCTTGTAGGCCGGCTCCAGCCCCGCGATCTCCATGCGCGACACCATCTCCGAGTTCTGCATCCCCTCGCGCATCGCCTCCGCCAGCCGGTTGATGATGGGGGTCGGCGTCTGCGCCGGCACCATCAGCCCGAGCCACGCGCCGAGATCCATCCCCTCCAGCCCCGGCACGCGCGACAGCGGCGGCACCTCCGGTGCCAGCTTGCTGCCATTGAGCAGCGAGATGCCGAGGGCCCGGAGGTTGTTGGCGCGGATGACCGGCTGCGTCGCGGCCAGCGTCTCCACCACGTAATCCACCTGCCCGCCCGCGACGGCCGAGACGCCCGCGGCGCTGCCGGTGAAGGGAACATGCGTAACGTCGAGGCCGAGGCGGCGATTGATCGCCTCCGCCACCAGATGCGCCGTGGCGCCGATGCCAGAGGAGGCGAAGCTATAGCGCCCCGGCGCCGCGCGCACGGCCTGGATGAACTCCTGCATGTTCTCCGCCGGGAAGCCGGGCCGGATCACCAGCAGGTAAGGCGAGTTGCCGGTCATGGCCACGGGCGCCAGGTCGCGCTCTGCATCGAAGGGAAGGCGGCGCAGCAGCGGCGAGATGCTGACCGGGCCGGAGGAGCCGGCCAGCAGCGTGTAGCCGTCGGGCGGCGACTTCGCGACGTTGTCCGTGCCGATCGTTCCGCCCGCGCCCGCGCGGTTGTCCGGCACCACGGACTGGCCGAGGGATTGCGAGAGCGACTGCGCCATGAGCCGCCCGATGATGTCGGTGGCCTGACCCGGCGGCCAGGGGATCACCATGCGAATGGGGCGGTTCGGATAGGCCTGCTGCGCCGCGCCCTCGCGCGGCAGGGCGCCCGTCAGGGCGAGGGAACCAAGCGCGGCTCCGCGCAGCATTGTCCTGCGTTCCATTGGCACGTCCTCCAAGCGCCGCGCCTTCGTGGGCGCGGCGTCTTCCCATCTCGCGCCACGGATGCGGCGCCGGGGCCAGCTTAGTCGCGCGGTCGCGCACCCCGGAAGTCCTTGGCATGCAATTGACGCCACGCGGGGCCGGGCCGAAGCTTCCGGGCAAGGAATTGGGAAGGAAACGGCCGCTCCGCATGACAGGACAGCGCGCACCGGGCGCGGCCTTGCCGCTGGCAGGTCTTTGCGTCTTCGAGTTTGGCCACAGCGTGGCTGCGCCCTTCGCCGGGCAGATCCTCGGCGACATGGGGGCGGAGGTGATCAAGGTGGAGAAGCCCGCCGGCGACGATGCGCGCCGCTGGGGACCGCCCTTCTGGGAGGGCGAGAGCGCGATCTTCCAGACTCTCAATCGCGGCAAGCGCTCCCTCTGCCTCGACCTGCGGGACGAGGCGGCGATCGCGCGGCTGAAGGCGCTGCTCCTCGAACGCGGCGACGTCGTCCTGCAGAACATGCGGCCGGGCCAGGCGGAGTCGCTCGGGTTGGGGGCAGAGGCGCTGCTGGCGGCCAAGCCCTCGCTGGTCTGCTGCAACCTGGGCGCCTTTGGCCGCACCGGCCCGCTGGCGCAGGCCCCAGGCTACGATCCGCTGATGCAGGCCTTTGGCGGGCTGATGAGCGTGACCGGCGAGGCCGGGCGCCCGGCGGTGCGCGTCGGCGTCTCCATGGTGGACATGGGCACGGGGATGTGGGCGGTGATCGGCATCCTGGCAGCGCTGCAGCGCCGCGCCATGACCGGCATCGGCGGCGTGGTGGACGTGTCCCTGTTCGAGACGGCCGCAGCCTGGATGAGCGTGCCGGTGGCGCAATACCTCTCCTCCGGCGAAGCGCCGGAGCGGCAGGGCTCGGGCGCGCAAGGCATCGTGCCCTACCGCGCCTATCGCACCGCGGATGGCGAGCTGGTGGTGGCCGCTGGCAATGACGCGCTGTTCCGCGCCTTGGCGAGGGTGCTGGAGCGGCCCGAATGGCTGGATGACCCACGCTTCCGCTCCAATCCCGACCGCGTCGCGCATCAGGATCTGCTGTATCCGATGATCGAGGCGGAGATGCTGAAGCGCCCCAACGCCGAGTGGATGCGGCGCCTGGACATCGCTGGCATCCCCTGCGCCCCGGTGCAGGATGTGGGCGCGATGCTGGAGCATCCGCAAACCCAGGCGCTGGGCCTGCTGCAATCCCTGCCGGGCACGGGCGTCCAGGCGATTGGCCTGCCCATCTCCTTTGACGGAACCCGGCCCGAGCCGCGCGGCCCGGTGCCGGCGCGTGGAGCAGACAACGCGCTGCTGGGAGGCAACGCCGCATGAGCGCATCCTACGAAACGCTGGCGATCGAGCGCCCATCGCCGGAGGTGATGGTGGTGCGGCTGAACCGGCCGGAAGTGTCCAACGCGCTCAACACGCAGATGGGGCTGGACCTTCTGGATGTCTGGACGCGCCTGACTGCCGAGCCGGGCGAGGTGCGCTGCGCCATCCTCACCGGCGCGGGCGACAAGGCCTTCTGCGGCGGCGGCGACCTGAAGCAGCGCAACGGGATGAGCGTCGCCGCCTGGAAACACCAGCACGAGATCTTCGAGCGCTCCTACTGGGCGCTGCATGATTGCCCGGTGCCGGTGGTCGCCGCGGTGAACGGCCATGCTTTCGCGGGCGGGCTGGAGATGGCGCTGGGCTGCGACTTCATCTACGCGGTCCGCACCGCCCGCTTCGCGCTGACCGAGGTGACGATCGGCATCATGCCTGGCGGCACCGGCACGGTGACCCTGCCCCGCGCGGTGGGCGAGCGGCGCGCCAAGGAGATCATCCTGACCGGCAGGCCCTTCAGCGCGGAGGAAGCGCTGGAATGGGGCATGGTGAACCGCTTGGTGGAGCCGGGCGCGGCGCTGGAGGCGGCGCTGGAAACGGCGCGGATCATCGCCGGCAACGCGCCGCTTTCCGTGCGGCAGGCGAAGAAAGCCATCCATTTCGGCTTGCAGATGGACGTGCGCTCCGCCTTCCGCTTCGAGATCGAGGCCTATAACCGGCTGGTGGACACCGAGGACCGCATCGAGGGCGTGCGCGCCTTCAACGAGAAGCGCAAGCCGGTCTTCAAGGGGCGATAAGAGATGGACGTCAACGCAACGGGCGGCAGCGCCCTCATGTCTCTCGATCAGGACTATCCGGAAATCCGCGAAAGCGTGCGGCGCATCTGCGCCGGGTTTCCCGGCGCCTATTGGCGCGACCTGGAGAAGCGCGAGGAATACCCGACCGAATTCGTGCGCGCGGTGACGGAGGCCGGCTATCTCGGCGCCCTCATCCCCGAGGAATATGGCGGCTCCGGCATGCCGCTGCGTGCGGCCTCGGTCATCCTGGAGGAGATCCACAGCAGCGGCTGCTCCGCCGGCGCCTGCCACGCGCAGATGTACATCATGGGCACGCTGCTGCGGCACGGCAGCGAGGAGCAGAAGCGGCGCTACCTGCCGGGGATCGCCAGCGGCGCGCTGCGCCTGCAGGCCTTCGGCGTCACCGAGCCCACCAGCGGCTCCGACACCACCAGCCTGCGCACCCGCGCGATGCGGGAGGGTGACCACTATGTCGTCACCGGGCAGAAGGTCTGGACCAGCCGCGCGCTGCATTCCGACCTGATGCTGCTGCTGGCCCGCACCACCCCGCGCGACCAGGTGAAGAAGAAGACCGAGGGACTCTCGGTCTTCCTGGTGGATATCCGCGAATCGCTCGGCAAGGGGATGGAGATCCGTCCCCTGCCCGCGATGATCAACCACAACACCACCGAGGTCTTCCTCGACAATCTGCGCGTTCCCGCGGAGAACCTGATCGGCGAGGAAGGGCGCGGCTTCCGCTACATCCTGGACGGCATGAATGCCGAGCGCGTGCTGGTCGCATCCGAAGGCCTGGGCGATGCGCGCTGGTTCATCAGGAAGGCCGCCGCCTACGTGAATGAGCGCGTGGTGTTCGACCGCCCCATCGGGAAGAACCAGGCGGTGCAGTTCCCCATCGCCCGCGCGCATGTGGAGACGGAAGCCGCCGAGCTGATGATCCGGAAGGCCGCCGCGCTGTTCGATGCCGGGCTGCCCTGCGGCGCGGAGGCCAACATGGCGAAGCTCCTCGCCTCCGAGGCGTCGTGGAGCGCGGCGGAGGCCTGCCTGCAATGCCATGGCGGCTTCGGCTACGCGCGCGAATACGACGTGGAGCGCAAGTGGCGCGAGACGCGGCTGCTGCAGACCGCGCCCATCTCCACCAACATGATCCTCGCCTATGTGGGCGAGCACGTGCTCGGCATGCCGCGCACCTATTGAGGGAGGAAAGGCCATGACCGGACTGACCCAGGCGATCGGCGCCTATGTCGCGGATGCCCCCACGGCGCCGCCCGAGGACCTGCTGCCGCTGCTGCGCTCCGCCTTCATCGACACGCTGGGCACGATGATCGCGGGCCGGGACGAGCCCGCGGTGACCCTGCTGCGCGAGCATCTGGCAGAGCGCGGCGCGACCGCCACCGAAGCCTCCGTGCTGCTGGGGGCGGAGCGCGCCCATTCCGCCGACGCGGCGCTGCTCAACGGCACGGCGGCGCACGCGCTCGACTACGACGACGTGGCGCTGGGCGGGCATCCGTCCACCGTGCTGGTCCCCGCCATCCTGGCCGAGGCGCAGCGCATCGGCGCCACGGGCGCGCGCGCCATGGCCGCCTATCTGGTGGGCTATGAGGTCTGGGGCGAGCTGATTGCGCGTGAGCCGGACCCGCTGCACGAGAAGGGCTGGCACCCCACCGCCGTGTTCGGCACGGTGGGCGCCGCGGCGGCGCTGGCTTCGCTGCACGGGATGGACGCTGCCCAAGCGGCGCAGGCCGTGGCGCTGGCGGGCAGCATGGCCGGCGGGCTCGTCGCCAATTTCGGCAGCATGACCAAGCCGCTCCATGCCGGGCGGGCAGCTGCCGCGGCGGTGGAAGCGGTGCGGCTGGCGGCGCGCGGCTTCACGGCTTCGCCCGACGCGCTGGAGCATCGCGCGGGGTTCCTGGCCGCGCTGTCGCCCAAGGGCCGGGCGGATCGCGACGCAGCCGCGACGCTGGGCCAGACGCTCCGCATCCGCGAGGTGGGGCTGAACGTGAAGCGCTACCCGATGTGCTACGCCACGCATCGCACCATCGACGGCGTGCTGAATCTCGTCACCAAGCATGACCTGCAACCTGATGAGGTGGCCTCGGTGGAGGCGAGCATCGGCGAGACCCAGGCTTCCATGCTGCGCAACCACGCGCCGAAGACCGGGTTGGAGGCGAAGTTCAGCCTGCAATTCGCCGTCGCCTCCGCCGTGGTCGCGCGCAATGTCGGCCTGGGCGAGCTGACCGACGGATTCGTCGGGAGGCCGGAGGTGCGGGCCCTCTTCCCGAAGGTGAGCATCACGACGCGCGACACGCGCTGCCCGCTGGAACCCGCCTTCGCCGAGACGGACCGCGTCATCCTCCGCACCACCAAGGGCGACGTGCTGGACAGCGGCGAGATCCGCTTCCCGCGCGGCAACTCGCAGAACCCGATGGAGGAGGCGGAGCTTCACGCCAAATTCGCCGATTGCACGCGCGGCTGGAATGGCGGCGCAGCGCTGCTCGACCAGTTGTCGCGGCTGGAAACCTTGCCCGGCCTCGGCGCGCTGGGCGGCCGGGCATGAGCGTGGCGGATTTCGACGCACGCGTCGCGCGGGTGCGCGAGGAATGGCTGGGCCGAAGCTGGACCGTCGAGGATGACGTGACCCCGGCCACGATGCGCCGCATCGCCGCCATGCTGGACATGGACCCGGATGCGTTTCCGCGCGGGGCGGAAGTGCCGGCGCATTGGTTCAGCCTGTTCTGCGCGGAATCCGCGCGTCAGGGCGAGATCGGCGCCGATGGTCATCCGGCGCCCGGCGTGGTGCTGCCGCCCATCCCCTTGCCGCGCCGCATGGGCGCGGGGCGCCGTGTCCAGCTCGAAGGCGGGTTCCGCGTCGGAGAGGTGCTCACGAAGCGTGCCGAGGTCGCCGCCATCGAGCCGAAACAGGCGCGCACCGGCACGATCTGCGTCCTGACCATGCGCCACTCCTTCAGCGTGGGCGGCCGCCCCGTGGCGGTGGACGAGTTCGACGCGGTGTATCGCGAGGCTGTGCCGCCCGGCACCTCCTCGCCGGTCAATGCGGGCACGCCCGCGCCCACGGATGCGGCCTGGGGGGTGGAGCAGCACCTGCCGAGCACGCTGGTCTTCCGCTACTCCGCCATCACCTGGAACGCCCACCGCATCCACTACGACGCCGACTACACGCGCGAGGTCGAGGGCTATCCGGCGCTGGTGCAGAATGGCGGGCTGACCATGCAGCTCCTGCTGGACGCGGCGGTGGCTCACGCACCGGGGCAGCGGCTGGCTGGCTTCACCGCCCGCCTCACCCGGCCTATCTCGATCGGCGACACGGTGACGCTGGCGGGGAGCGAGGTCGCGGACGGCGCGATGTCGGCCTGGGTGGCGGATCGCGGCGGCGCGCTCTGCGCCCAGATGGAGCTGCGCTTCGCATGAGCGGCCCGCTCGACGGGGTGCGCGTGGTGGATCTCACCACCGTGGTCGTCGGTCCCATCTGCACGCGCACCCTCGCCGATCAGGGCGCGGACGTCATCAAGGTGGAGGCGCCAGGCGGCGACATCCTGCGCTACCTCGCCGCTGGCAGCCGCTCCCCGGCAATGAGCGGCAAGTTCATCAACTTCAATCGCAACAAGCGCAGCATCGGCCTCGACATCAAGCGGCCCGAGGGCGCGGCCGCGCTGCGGGCGCTGCTGGCCCGGGCGGATGTCTTCGTCAGCAACGTGCGCCCGGCGGGGCTGGAGCGTGCCGGGCTGGACTTCGCGACGCTCTCCGCACTGAACCCGCGCCTCATCCATTGCTCAATCCAGGCTTTCGGGCGCGGCGGGCGCTACTTCAACCGCCCGGCCTATGACCCGGTGATCCAGTCCCTGTCCGGCGTCGCCGGCACCTTCGAGCGCGCAACGGGCGAGCCGCGCTTCGTGCCCATGGTGATGACCGACCACATCGCCGGGCTGGTCGCGGCGCAATGCATCGGCTTCGCGTTGTTTCGCCGCGAGCGCACGGGTGTGGGCGAGGCGGTGGAGGTGCCGATGTTCGAGAACATGGCCAGCTTCGTCGCCAGCGAGCATCTGGGCGCCGCCACCTTCGACCCGCCGCTCGGCCAGGCGGGCGATGAGCGGCTGTTGAGCCCCTATTACCGCCCGCTGCCGACGAAGGACGGCTACATCACCGCCCATCCCAACGACAACCGCCAGGCCTTCGCCTTCTTCGACGTGATCGGACAGCCGGAGATGAAGGACGATCCGCGCTTCAACACCCCCAAGGCGCGCAGCGAGAACGCCGCCGCCTTCTTCGAATTGCGCGCCGCCGCGCTGCGCGAGAAGACGACCGCGGAATGGCTGGAGATCCTGGCGGCGGCGGACGTGCCCGCCGCGCCCTACAACCGGCTGGAGGATCTGCTGGAGGACCCGCACTTGAACGAGGTGGGGTTCTGGGAGATGGACGACCATCCGACGGAAGGGCGCATCCGGCGCGCCCGCGTCGCCAACCGCTTCAGCGGCGGCATGCGGGAGGAGACGCTTCCCGCGCCGCGGCTGGGCCGCGACACCCGCGCCGTGCTGCGCGAACTGGGCCATGACGAGGAGAGCATCGCCACCATGATCGAAACCGGCGCCGCCTTCGAGGATGTAGCGTGATGGCCGCCCCCAACTGGCGTTCTCTGCTCTTCGTGCCGGCGACGGCTGAGAAATTCGTCGCCAAGGCGCATACGCGCGGCGCGGATGTCATCATCCTCGACCTGGAGGACAGCATCCCGCCCGGCGAGAAGGAGGCGGCGCGCACCGCCCTGCCCGGCGCGGCGCGGCAGGTGCGCGGCGGCGGACCGGAGGTCTGCGTGCGGATCAACCGGCCACTGGAACTGGCCGTGCCCGACATCGTCGCCACCGTGCTGCCCGAAGTGTCGGCGCTGATGCTGCCCAAGGCGATGGGGCCGGAGCATGTGCGCCTCCTGGCCGAGGTGGTCGCCTCGCGGGAGGCGGCGCTGGGCCTGCCCGAAGGCCAGGTGCGGCTGATCCCGGTGGTGGAGACGGCGGAATCCCTGCCGCTGCTGCCCGAGATCGCGCGCGCCCATCCGCGCGTCGCGGCCATCGGCGTCGGCGCCGAGGATCTGTGCACGGAGCTGGAGGCGGAGCCGGGCGCGGATGCGCTCTACGCCTTCGGCATGCAGGTGGTGGCGGCAGCGCGTGCGGCCGGCGTGCTGCCCATGGGCTCCGTCGGTCCCTTCGCGGATTTCTCCGACCTCGACGCCTATCGCGCCTCGCTGCGCCGTTCGCGGCGGCTCGGCTTCGGCTGCGCCGCCTGCATCCATCCGTCGCAAGTCGCACCGATCAACGAGGAATACGGCCCCTCCCCCGCCGAGGTGGACCGGGCGCGGCGCCTGATCGCCACCTTCGATCAGTCGGTGGCGGAAGGGCGCGGCGCCGTGGCCTTCGAGGGCGCGATGATCGACCTGCCGGTGGTGGACCGGGCGCGCAAGGTACTGGCCCGGGCGCGCTGAGCGGCCTAGCCCGGCTGGCACCAGCATGGCCGGCGAAGGGTGCGCGATTGGAGGGGGAGCGGAACTGGCCTAGCTTCCGGCGCGAGAGGAATCCGCCATGCTCCCCCTTCCCCGCCGCGCCGCCTTAGCCGGCCTTACCCTCGGCTTGCCCAACCTGGCGCGGGCCGAAACCTGGCCCAGCCGTCCGATCACCCTCGTCGTCGCGCAGGGACCCGGCTCGGGCAGCGACATCAGCGCGCGGCTGCTCGCGGGCACCATGGGCGCCGTGCTGGGCCAGCCCGTGGTGGTGGAGAACCGGACGGGCGGCGGCGGTGCCATCGCGCATCAATCCGTGGCGCGGGCGCAGCCGGACGGCAACACCATCATCTTCTCCTCCACCGCCGCGCTGCTGGTGCTGCCGCTGGTCAACCCGGGCGTCCGCTACGCGATGGATGATTTCACCGCCGTGGCGCCGGTGCTGCGCGCGCCCTTCGCCATCCTCGCCTCCACCGCACCGGGCGCGCCCGCGACCCTGGCGGATCTGGTGGCGCGGCTGCGCCGGGACCGCACCGCCTATGCCTCTGCAGGGGTGGGCACGATGACGCACCTCGCCGCCGAGGCCTTCCTGCGCCGCGCGCAGGTCGAGGCGGTGCATGTCCCCTATCGCGGCAGCGGCGCGGCGCTCACGGACCTGATCGGCGGGCAGGTGGTCTTTGCCGCCGACTCCCTCACCGCCTCCATGCCGCACATCACGGGCGGAAGGCTGCGCGCCCTGGCCGTGACGGGGGAGCGGCGCGAGGCGGTGCTGCCCGACGTGCCCACCCTCGCGGAAGCCGGGCTGCCCGGCGCGCCGATCGCCGTGCTGGGCGGGCTCTTCGCGCCGCGCGACACGCCCGCGGCCCGCGTCGCGCGCCTCGCGGCGGCGACGGATCGCGCCCTGGCCGACCCGGAGGTGGCGGCCCGCTTCCAGGCCTCGCAGACCGAGATCCTGCGCGAGGCTCGCGAGGCCTTCGTCGCCCGGCTGCGCGAGGAGGAACCGGTCTGGCGGTCCCTGGTGCGCCAGCTCGACCTGCGCCTCGAATGAGCCTGCCGGTCGTCCATCCCGATCCGTCGCGCACCGGCCCGCTCTCCGGGGTGCGGGTCGTGGACCTGTCGCGCCTCGTCGCCGGCAACATGCTGACGCTGCAGCTGGCGGATTTCGGCGCGGAGGTGATCAAGGTCGAGCCGGCGGGCGCCGGGGACACGCTGCGCGCCTGGCGGGAGCGGCACCCGGACCATCCGGGCGGTTTCGATGGCTGGTGGCAGGCCTATGGCCGCAACAAGCGCAGCCTTGCCCTCGACCTGCGCGACCCGGAGGCGGGGCGCTGGCTGCGCCGTCTCGTCAGCACGGCGCAGGTGCTGGTGGAAAGCTTCCGCCCGGGCACGCTGGAGGCGATGGGTCTGGCGCCCGAGGCGCTGCACGCCGAAAATCCGGGCCTCGTCATCGTCCGCATCTCCGGCTGGGGGCAGACCGGCCCCTACCGGGAACTGCCGGGCTTCGGCAGCCTGGTGGAAGGGTTCAGCGGCTTCGCCCATCGCCATGCCCGGCCGGACGGCACGCCGGAACTGCCCAACATGGCCCTGGCCGACATGGTGACGGGGCTGTCCGGCGCCTTCGCCGTCGCGGCCGCGCTGCGCGAGGTGGAGGTGCGTGGCGGGCGCGGGCAGGTAGTGGACTTGTCCCTGCTGGAGCCCATGGCCTCCATCATGGGGCCGGACGTCACCAACCGCGCCGCGCTGGGAGATGCGCCGCGTATCGCCAAGATCGCCTCGCCGCGCGGGGTGTATCGCTGCGCCGACGGGCTCTGGGTGTCGTTGTCGGGCTCCACCGAGGCCATGGCGCGCCGCATCTTCGCGGCGATCGGCCAAGCGGCGCTGATCGAGGATCCGCGCTTCGCCGACAACGCCGCGCGGCTGGCCCATGATGCGGAGGTGGACGCCATTCTCGACCGCTTCATCGGCAGCATGACGCAGGAAGCCTGCCTCGCTCTGTTCCGGGCGGAGGGCGTCACGGTCGGGCCGATCCTGGGGCCGGCGGAACTCCTCGCCGATCCGCATATCGCCGGGCGCGGCGTCTATGTCCGGGCGAAGGAAGGGGAGCGCGAGGTGGTGATGCACGCGCCCACGCCCCGCCTCTCCGGCACGCCTGGTACCGTGCGCCGCCTGGCCCCCCGGCTGGGCGAGGACACGACGGCTATCCTCGGGGAGCTGGGCGCGGGGCCAGAGGAGGTCGCGGCGCTCAGCGTTCCGCCTGCCCGGCGCTAGGGCTCCGGCGTGTCGTCAGCGCGCACGCAGCCCCGCCCTGCTGCCTTGGCCTGGTAGAGGGCGCGGTCGGCGCGGCGCAGCACCTCCTCCATTCCGGCGGCGCCGGCCAGCCGCGCCACGCCGATGCTGGCGCCGATCCGCGCCTCGCGCCCCTCGCCCAGGGGGAAGGGCCGTTCCAGCAGGGAAACCAGGCGGCGGCCGAGCTCGAGCGCCTCGCCATCCATCATCCCTGAGCAGAGGAGCGCGAACTCGTCCCCGCCCAGGCGGCACACCACGTCGCCGGCGCGCACCGAGGCGCGCATGCGGCGCGCGACCTCGGCCAGCACGGCATCGCCCGCCGCATGGCCCTGGCCGTCATTCACCGCCTTGAAGCGGTCGAGGTCCACCAGCAGCAGCACCCCGCCCTGCCCCGTCCCGAGAGCGTGCGAGAACAGCGCATGGAAGCCGCGGCGGTTGGGCAGGTGGGTCAGCGGATCCTCGATGGCCAGCTGCTCCGCCGCGACCTGGGCGAGCTTGAGTTCCGTGATGTCGAGGGCGAAGCCGGCGACATGGCCGCTCGGCAGGGTGCGCTTGACCACTCGCATCCAGCGCCCATCCGGGTAGCGCCGCTCATAGGCGCCATTCCCCTGCTCATGGGCGCGGATCGCTGCCTTCAGCGCTTCCTCGATATCTTCGCCGGGACGCGTCAGGGAAAGGGTGACTCGCATGAGGTCGTCATAGCGCAGCGGCGGCGTCAGCCTGGCAAAGGCGTCGCGGTGCAGCTCCGCATAGGAGCGGCTATAGGCGATGAGGTAGCGATCCCGGTCGAAGACGGCGAAGTTGCATCCCGTCTCGTCGACGGCCAGGCGGAGCAGCTCCAGGTCGAAGGGCGTCGCCTTGAGAGGCGCCCCCTGTGCTGCCGTTTCTGTCGCCTCGCGATCCATATGCGCCCCGGGAAAAACCCAAACACCGGGATGAGACGCAAGGCAAGATGAAGAGTTGCGGAATGACCCGTTACACGTAGAGGTCGAGCGCCCCGTGCAGCCGGGCACGCAGCCATTCCAGCGCGACGTCGTCCCGCAACGAAGCGGCGTGCTCGACCGCCTGGGCGTAGTTCAGCGTGTTGAACAGGCGCAGCACCGGCGCTGCCTCGCGAAGCTCGGCGGGCCCCATGCCGTAGCCGCGCAGCAGCGCCTCCTTCGCATCCACCGACAGGTCGTGCAGGGCCAGGGACAGATCCCACCACGGCGCGGCATGGGAGGTGCAGAACTCCCAGTCCAGGATGGCGCGGATCTCGCCCCCGCCGCTGACGATGACGTTCTTCAGCCGCAGGTCGCCGTGGTTCAGCGACGGCTGCACCTCCATCTTCTCCAACGCCTCCAGCGTCTGCCGCAGCTTGCGGGCCGTGGCGACGGGCAGCATGGCGTGGCGGCGCAGCAGCGCGAGCCGTTCCGCCCCGCGATATTCGCGCCGGAGGTAGTCGCGCCAAGTGTCCCGACGGGACAGGCGGTTGTGCGACCAGTCGAAGGTCTGGCCGAAGCCTTCGGTGCGGATGCCGTGGATGAGCCGTGCGTTGCGGCCCAGCGCCTCCAGCACGCCGCGCCGCTCCGGATGGTGGATGGCCATGTCGCCGGGCACGGATTTCAGCACCATGAAGGGCAAGGGGGCGGCGCCGACCTCCAGCACCTCGGGCACGGGCACGCCGGCCTCGCGCGCCTGGGCCATCGCCCATTGCTCCTTCAGGAAGTCCTTCACCTTCCCCGGCTCGGGGTTGAGGCGCAGCACGAGCTGGTCGCGCCCCATGCGGGCGGCGAAGACGTGGTTGCTCAGCCCGCCGCCCAGCCGCTCCACCCGCGTCGGGTTGCGGCCCAGCAGGCGGCGCAGGATGGCGCCGGCATGGCGGCGGGCAGCACGCGCGTCGAGATTCACGAAGCGCCGCCCTCGGCCGAGAGGCGGCGCAGCAGCGCGCCCAGCCCGGCCGGGTCGGGCACGCGCAGCGTGGCGTGGACGCCCTTGTGCTCCAGCGCCTGCGGCCCGACCTGCACGGCGAGGCCGCATCCGGCGAGGAAGGCGTCCATGGGCGTGTCGCCGCAGCCCACGGAGTCCGGCAGGGAGAAGCCCAGGCGATCGGCAAGGCGCCGCGCCCCGTCCAGCTTGTCCACCCCGCGATGCGTGACGAAGGAGGAGGGCCGCGCATGCTGATAGGCCATGCGCTTGTCCTCCGGGATGGAGACGAGGAGGAAGATCATCAGCACCTCCTCCGCCGCCAGCCGCCGCCGCAGCGCCTCCACCGGGCCGTGGAACACCTCCGAAGCGGAGCGGTAGCGATCCCGTGCCGCCTCAGCCCCCGCCTCGCCCGGCGCCCAGATGCGCTCGCCCAGCTGCCAGTCGCGCCCGTAGAAGAAGACGAGCAGCTCCTCCACTCCGCCGGCGACAAGTCCCTCCACCCCCTCCAGCACCTCCGCCACCTCGGCGGGGGTGACAGGAACGGCGTCGAGCTCGTCGAACACCACCGTGTCGCCCGGGCCAGGGAGGAGGAGACCGGTCTGGGCGCCGTTCAGCGACACGAAGGGCAAGGGCTCGTCCGTGATGGAGGACCAGGCGCGGCCGAAGGTCCGCACCACGTTCAGCGGGAAGCGCAGCGTGTTGATCGCCACGGGCCGCCCCAACTCGGCGAGGCGCTTCAGCCCGAACTCCACCTCGGGATGGACGCGGATGCGCCCTTCCCACTCGTCCAGCGCCGTGCCGTCGAGGTCGGTGATGACTGCCCCTGCCTCGCGGAAGGCGGAGCGGGCCAGGAAAATGGCCAGCGGGTCGTCGTGCAAGGATGCCCTCCGGTCAGGGTTGTTCCCCGGCACAACGCAGGCCTCGCGAAAAAGATGACACTCCCTACATCTTGCAACGAAGGAGCCCCGCCATGACCCCTGGACCCGAGACGGTCATCCTGCCCCGCGCCCACGATGTCGGCGGCTTCGAGGTGCGGCGTGCCCTGCCCTCGCGTGAGCGGCAGATGGTCGGCCCCTTCATCTTCCTGGACCAGATGGGGCCGGGAGAGTTCCTCTCGGGCAAGGGGCTGGACGTGCGGCCGCACCCGCATATCGGCCTGTCCACCCTCACCTATCTCTACGAAGGCGAGATCCTGCACCGCGACACGCTCGGCGTGCGCCAGCCCATCCGCCCCGGCGAGGTGAACTGGATGACCGCCGGGCGCGGCATCGCCCATAGCGAACGCACGGACGAGGCGAAGCGCGGCCAGGTGAACCGGCTCTTCGGCATCCAGTCCTGGGTGGCGCTGCCGAAGGATGCGGAGGAGGTGGACCCCGCCTTCTTCCACCACGGCGCCGATGCCCTGCCCTTCGTCGAGGATGGCGGCATGGCGCTGCGCCTCGTCGCCGGGGAAGGCTGGGGGCTGCGCGCGCCGGTCGCCGTGTCCTCGCCGCTCTTCTACGCCGACGTGATCCTGGCGCCCGGCGCCGCCGTGCCCTTGCCCGATGGGCACGAGGAGCGCGCGGCCTACCTGGTTTCGGGAACGGTCCGCATCACGGACCAGGAATGGGAGGCCGGGCGGCTCCTCGTGTTCCGCGCGGGCGACCGTCTCTCGCTCCATGCCGGGCCGGAGGGGGCGCGGGTGCTGCTGCTGGGCGGCGCGGCGATGGACGGGCCGCGCTACATCTTCTGGAACTTCGTCTCCTCATCGCGCGACCGTATCGAGCAGGCGAAGAGTGACTGGAAGGACGGGCGCTTCGGCGCGGTGGCGGATGACGAGAAGGAGTTCATCCCGTTGCCTGAGGGCCGCGTCACCCTCCGCGCCGGTTCGAGGGACGTGGGCCAGGGATCGCCCACGACCTGAAGACATGGGGTAATCGGGGCGGGCCGCCTCCCCGATGCCCGGCTTGCTAGGATCAGCTCCGGGCATGCCATCTTGGGAGAAGCCGCCATGGAGCAGTATGTCGCGCTCGACGTTTCGCTGAAGGAGGTCAGCGTCTGCGTCATCGACACGAAGGGAGCCGTGACCTTCGAAGGCAAGGTCGTGGCCGAGCCTGCGGTCCTGATCAGCCTCATCCGCAGCAAGGCGCCGCAGGCTGCACGCGTGGGCCTTGAGACCGGCGCCACCTCTCCTTGGCTGTACCATGCCCTGAAAAAGGCCGATCTGCCGGTGGTGCTGATGGACGCGCGACATGCCAATGCCGCGCTCTCGATGCGGCCGACCAAATCAGACCGCAGCGATGCCCGCGGCTTGGCCGAGATGCTCCGGATCGGATGGTATCGCGCCGTCACCGCCAAGAGCTTCACCGCACACGAGCACCTGGCGCTGCTCGCAGCCCGGCGTCGTCTGGTGGGGATCCGCGTTGACCTTGATGGGCAGATCCGCGGCCTGTTGAAGACCTTCGGCCTGATCCTCGGGCCAGGGAACACCGATGCCCTCATCCGCCGCGCCGAGGCACTGGCGGAGGGCAACCCGACCATCAGCGGCTTGGTGGCCAAGCTCGCCGAAGTGCGGCGGCAGGTCGCCGTCCAGATTGCCGCGCTGGACCGCGACATCCGCCACGTCGTGCGCAGCGAGCCCGTCCTCAAGCGGTTCATGACCGTGCCCGGTGTCGGACCGATCACCGCATTGGCCTTCCTCTTCACCATCGATGAGCCGGAGCGCTTCAAACATGCTCGCGATGTCGGTCCCTATCTCGGGCTGACGCCGACGCGCTACCAGTCCGGCGAGGTCGACCGGCATGGGCGCGTCTCGAAGTGCGGCAACGCCTTCACCCGCACCTGCCTGTACGAAGCAGCCAATGTGCTGCTGACGAAGGTGCAGCGGTTCTCGCCGCTCAAGGCATGGGGCACCCGCCTGGTGCAGCGGATCGGCGCCAAGAAGGCGCGCGTTGCGGTCGCCCGTAAGATCGCCGTCATTCTCCGCTGCATCTGGGTGGACGGCAGCGAGTTCTGGTGGACGCGCGAGGAGGCCAAGATGGCCTGACCCGCGCGCCACCATCCAGGCTCCGCTCCGGCGGAGAGGCTGTCTCTGCCGGGACGGTGGGTGGAGGCGACCGCGCAGTGACCGTTGGTCGGTCCGACGGAAACCGGCGGATCAGGCCGCCTCAGACATCGCGGCGCCCCACCCCTGACCCCCATCATGGGGCGGATCACACCGACCCCGAAGAGAACCATGACCCCGGCGGCGGCCAGCCTCTACTCCGGCGCTTGACCTGGATGCCCCGATTAGAGAACGGTCAGTAATACTTCAGCGCCTGCGCCTTGCCGCCGAACCAGCGCCACACCAGCACGGTGTAGGCGATGATGACCGGCAGCACGACCAGCGTGCCGACCAGGATGATCAGCAGGCTTTCGGGCGCCGAGGCGGCCTCGAAGATGGTCAGGCGGTCGGGCACCACATAGGGCCAGAAGGAGTAAGCGAGGCCCTGGAAGCAGAGGATGAAGATGCCCGCCGTGGCGGCGAAGGGCACCCAGTCCAGCGCGGCGTCGCGGCGCGGCAAGTGGCGCAGCGACAGGAACACCACCAGGAACAGCGCCCCCGTCGCCACCGGGATGGGGGCGAGGCCGAGGATCTCCGGGAAGGAGAACCAACGCTCCATGATGCGCGGCGAGGCGAAGGGCGTGGCGAGTGACACGGCGACGACGCCGATGCCGGTCAGGATCAGCGCGATCCGCGCCCAGCGCACCGCACGCTCCTGCAGCGCGCCTTCCGTGCGCCACACCAGCCAGGAGGCGCCGATCAGCGCGTAGCCGGCGCAGATGAAGACGCCGCAGAACAGCGCGAAGAGCAGCGCCCCCCAGCCCTCGGCGAAGCCGAGGATATAGACGCCGAGCATCCAGCCCTGCGAGAAGCCGGCAAGCAGCGAGCCGCCCTGGAAGGCGAGGTCCCAGCGCGGCTTCTGCGCCTCTGGCGCCTTGGTGCGGAACTCGAAGGCGACGCCGCGCGCGATCAGCCCCACCAGCATCAGCAGCACGGGGATGTAGAGCGCGGTGAGGATCATGCCATGCGCCCGCGGGAAGGCGACCAGCAGCAGCCCTACGCCCAGCACCAGCCAGGTCTCGTTCGCATCCCAGAACGGGCCGATGGAGTGGATCATGCGGTCGCGCTCCGCCTCCTCCGGGGCCGCGCGCAGCATGATGCCCACGCCGAGGTCGAAGCCGTCGAGCACGGCGTAGAGCAGCATGGCGAGGCCCATCAGCCCCGCGAAGACCATGGGCAGCCAGGCGCCCTCGGGCAGCGTCTCCATCCCCGTCACTCCCCTGGAACCAGTGTGGCCGCGGCGGGCAGGCCGGGGCGCTTCGGCTCGCCCGGCGCGTCCGGACCGGTGAGCGCCGGACGGCGGGCGAGATGCATCAACGTGCCGACATAGGCGAGCAGCAGGAAGGCATAGACCGCGAGATAGGCAGCGAGCGAGGTCGCCACCGTGCCAGCCGGGACCGGCCCCGCGGCCTCGCCGGTGCGGAGGATGCCGGTGACGAGCCAGGGCTGCCGCCCGATCTCCGTCGTGTACCAACCGGCCAGCGTCGCCACCCAGCCAGAGAAGGTCATGCCGGCGAGCGCCCAGGCCGCTGGGCGCGACACCCGCCCGCGCCGCCAGAAGGAGAAGGCGGCCCACCAGGAAACCAGCAGCATCAGCACGCCCATGCCGACCATCACGCGGAAGGCGAGGAAGACCGGCAGCATCGGCGGATGCTCGCCCGCGAACTCGTTGAGGCCGCGGATCTCGCCCTCCCAGCTATGGGTGAGGATGAGCGAGCCGAGATAGGGCACCTCGACCGCGTAGCGGTTTGTGCGGTTCGCGTCGTCGGGCCAGGCGAAGAGGCGCAGCCCGGCACCGCGTTCCGTCTCCCAGATGCCTTCCATCGCCGCCACCTTCTGCGGCTGGTGATGCAGCGTGTTCAACCCGTGCATGTCGCCGGCCAGAATCTGCAGGGGGATCAGCGTGGCAGCAACGAAGACGCCGACGCGCATCGCCCGCATGACGCCCGGGCTGTCATCGCCGCGCAGCCAGCGATAGGCCGACAGCCCCGCCACCAGGAAGGAGGCCGTAAGCCCGGAGGCGAGCAGCATGTGCGTGACGCGAAAGGGCATGGAGGGGTTGAGGATGATCGCCGCCCAATCCGTCGCATGGGCCACGCCGCCGCGGATCTCGAACCCCGCCGGGGTCTGCATCCAGGAATTCAGCACCAGGATCCAGAAGGCCGACATGGTCGTGCCCAGCGCGACGAGGAGGGTCGCCAGCGTATGCAGCCGGTCGGGCACGCGGCCGTAGCCGAACAGCATGACGGCGAGGAAGGTCGCCTCCAGGAAGAAGGCGGTGATGACCTCATAGGCGAGGAGCGGCCCGGCGATGTTGCCCACGCGCTCCATGTAGCCCGGCCAGTTGGTGCCGAACTGGAAGGACATGGTGACGCCGGAGACGACACCCATCGCGAAGGAGAGGGCAAAGACCTTCACCCAGAACTTGTAGGCGTCCATCCACGCCTCGTCCTTGGTCGCGTTGAAGCGCAGCTTCAGGAAGAGGAGGATCCAGCCCAGCGCGATGGTGATGGCCGGGAACAGGATGTGGAAGGAGATGTTCGCCGCGAACTGGATCCGCGACAGCATCACGCCGTCCATGGTTTCTTCTCCTTCTGGCGGGACTTCTTCCCGCCCATGATGAGCTTCAGCTTGCGGCCGGAATCCAGCACCTTGGCGACGCCGCTTCCCATGCGCAGCAGGGCGACGACGCGCTCATCCGGCAGCTTCGCGATCTCGTCCGCCCAGGAGGTGAGAAGTTCGATCGCCTCCGTCATCTCGCGCAGGCGCCCCTGTGCGTGCTGCTCGGCGGGGGTGGCCGCCTTCTGCATCATCAGGTCGCGCAACACGGTGAGGGTGGGATCCACTTCGCGCTTGCGCCGCTCCTCCGCCAGGGTGCGGATCACTGCCCAGGGGTCCTCCAGCGCGGCGAAATGGTCGCGCCGGTCGCCGGGCAGGTGCAGGCGGCGGATCAACCGCCACGTGTCTAGCTCCTTCAGCCCCATGGAAACGTTGGAACGCGAGACGCCTAGCGCCTCCACGATATCCTCCGCGTTCAGCGGGCGATCGGCGACATAAAGCAGGGCGTAGATCTGCCCCACCGTGCGGTTGATGCCCCAGCGCGAGCCCATCTCCCCGAAATGGAGCACGAAGGACTGGATGAGGGGCGGAAGATCCATACTCGTCAGATATTTCTGGAATTCCTGAAATTCAAGAAGCACTCACTCGACCGTGCCCTTCACCGGAAGCTTCAGGTAACGCACGCCATTGCTTTCGGCCTCGGGGAAGCGCCCGGCCCGGATGTTGACCTGGATGGAAGGGATCAAGAGCGCGGGCGTGGAAAGCTTGGCGTCGCGCTCCTGCCGGAAGCGCACGAACTCCTCCTCGCTCATCTTGAGGTGGGGGTTGTGCGCCTTCTGCTCTGCCACGCTGGACCGCCAGGCGAAGCTGTCCCGCCCCGGCGCCTTGTAGTCGTGGCACATCCACAGCCTCGTGTGGTCCGGCAGGGCAAGCAGGCGGGTGATGGAGTTCCACAGGGCGCGGCAATCGCCGCCCGGGAAGTCGCAGCGCGCCGTGCCGTAATCATGCATGAACAGCGTGTCGCCCACGAACACATCGTCTCCAGCCTTGTAGGCGATGTCGGCCGGGGTGTGTCCGGGCACGTGCAGCACCTCCACCCTCAACCGGCCAAGGGCGAAATGGTCGCCATCCTCATAGAGCTCGTCGAAATCACCAGGATCCGCCTCCACGTCGAAGACGGGGCGGAAGATGCGCTGCACCTCGGTGATGTGGGCGCCGATGCCGATCGGCGCGCCGGTGCGTGCCTTCAGCCAGGGCGCCGCCGTCAGGTGGTCGGCATGGGCGTGGGTCTCGAGGATGCGGGCGATCCGCACCCTCTCCTCCCGCGCCGCGTCGAGGATGGCCTGGGCGGAGCGGGTCGAAGCCTCGCCCGCCGCCTGGTTCCAGTCCAGCACGGGATCCACCACCGCCCCCTCGCGCGTCTCCGGGCACCAGACGAGGTAGCTGACCGTGTTGGTGGGTTCGTGGAAGAAGGCGCGGATCGCGGCGTCGGGCATGGCGTTTCCTCCTTTTCGGGCGAGGCTAGGTGCGCCTTGCTGCCCTCGGCAAGGAATGTTGCGCGGGCGGATCGCCGGGCGTCCGGTTCCGTCCTATGCAGAGAGGCATGCAAGACCCGCTGCTTTTCGCCCTGGCCGTGCTGGCGCTGCTGGGGACGCCCGGCCCCACCAACAGCCTTCTGGCGACCTCCGGCGCCATGGCAGGGCTGCGCGCCTCGCTGAAGCTCATCCTGGCGGAGGCGGCGGGCTACCTCATCGCCATCCTCGCCATCGGGCTGCTGGTGGGGCCAGCCGTGGCGGCCTCGCCTCTCGTATCGGGCGCGCTGCGGGTGGCGGTGGGGATCTACCTCGTCCTGCTGGCGGTGCGGCTCTGGCAGAAGGGCGAGGCCGGGCCAGGACCGGACGGCGCGGTGACCTTCGCGCAGGTCTGGCTGACGACGCTGCTGAACCCCAAGGCGCTGGTGCTGGCCCTGGTGATCGTGCCCTTCGGCCATCCCGGCGTGGGCCTCTATCTGCTGGGCTTCCTGGGGCTGCTGATGGGCTGCGCCCTGGGCTGGATCGCCTTCGGCGCCATGCTGGGCACGGCGGCGGGGCGGGCGGGCAAGGCGCGCTTCGTGCCACGGGCCGGATCGCTGGCCGTAGGCGGCTTCGCGGCCTTCCTGCTCCTCTCGCCGATGCTGCGCTGACCGCTTGACAGGGGGCCGGAGGCTGCGCTGCCTTCGCGCCATGCCCGGCACCGCTTCACCAGACATCCTCATCGTGGGCGGGGGGCCGGCGGGCTCCACCGCCGCCGCCCTCCTCGCCATGCAGGGGCGCTCCGTCACGCTGCTGGAAAAGGAGGCGCATCCGCGCTTCCACATCGGCGAGAGCCTGCTGCCGCGCAACCTGGACATCCTGGAACGCCTGGGCGTGCTGGAGGAGGTGCGCGGCATCGGCGTGCACAAGCCGGGCGCCGAGTTCGTGAGCGACCGCACCGGGCGGTCCTGCGCCTTCCCCTTCGCAAAGGCGCTCAACCGCTCGCGCACCAGCTCGTGGCAGGTGCGGCGCTCGGATTTCGACGCGCTGCTTTTCAGCAATGCCCGCCGCAAGGGCGCCGATGCGCGGGAGCGCGTGCGCGTCACCGACATCCGCTTCGGCGCGCCGGGCGAGCGTGCCACCGTCCTCGCCGAAGGGCCGGACAAGGAAGCGCTGGAGTTCCGCCCCCGCTACGTGCTGGACGCCTCCGGGCGCGACACCTTCCTCGCCGGGCGGATGCGGGTGAAGGACACCAACAAGTACAATAACACCGCTGCCATGTACGCCCACTTCGAGGGGGTGGAGCGCCGCACCGGGGAGCTGGAGGGCTACATCTCCATCCACCTCGCGGAGGATGGCTGGTTCTGGCTGATCCCGCTGCCGGGCGACGTGATGAGCGTCGGCTTCGTCGGCAACCAATCCGCCTGGAAGAACCGCAAGGGCGCGGCGCAGGAGGTGTTCGCGGCGCGCATCGCCTCCTCCCCCACCGTGTCGGACCGGCTGCGCGGCGCGCGGATGGTCAGCGACATCTACAGCACCGGCAACTACAGCTACCGCGCGCGCCAGGGCTTCGGTGACAACTTCCTGATGATCGGCGACGCCTATGGCTTCGTGGACCCGATGTTTTCGACCGGCGTGCTGATGGCGATGACGGCGGGCGAGCTGGGTGCGGAAGCCGCCCATGCCTGGCTGGACAACCCGGCGCGCGGGCAGCGCCTGGCGGCGCGCACCAATCGCGAACTGGCTGACGCGATGGACCGCATCAGCTGGCTGATCTACCGCATCAACGACCCGGTGCTGCGCTCGCTCTTCATGGCGCCGCGCAACACGCTGTGGATGCGCGATGGCATCATCAACATGCTGGCTGGCAATCTCCGTGGCGACCCGCGCGCCACCTTGCCGATCCTAAGCTTCAAGGCGGTGTTCCACGTTCTGTCGGCGCTGCACCGCTTCGGCCTCGGCCCCCGCATGCCCGAGGAGCCGACGGCGCTGGCACCAGCGGAGTAGCGCGTCAGATCGTTGCCCGGGCGCATGTTCCGAGCCATCGGGCGATCCCGCCCGGCTTGAAGCTGCTTCAGCGCGTTCGGTCGCGCATCCAGTCGCCGGCGCGATCCAGCGCGTTGCCGGTGGATTGCGCAGCATTCCCCAGCGCATCGCCGGTACGGGTGCCGGCGCGATCCAGCGCGGCGCCGGTGCGCGCGGCGGGCTGACGGCTCTCGCAGGAAGCGAGGAGGAGGAGCGCAAGGAGCAGGGGAAGCCGTGTCATGAGGTGGGAGCATGTGGTGCAGCCCGGTGCGCCGCAAGATCTGCTTTGGCTTGCCGTGCCTGGGAAGCAGCGCCATCATCCCGCCGCCTGATCAAGGGGAACACGCCATGACCGCGCAACGCCGCACCCTCCTGCTTCTCGCCCTCACCCTGCCCGCCATCGCCGCCTGCGGGCGCCAAGCCGCTCTGGTCTCGGAGGTAGATGGCGAGTTCCAGGGGCCGGGCAACCTCTCGGATCGGGCCTTGCAGATCCGCCGCGCCGGCGCCTCGCTCGGCTGGTCCATGTCGGATTTCCAGCCCGGTCTGATGCGCGGCACGCTGAACCTCCGCTCGCACCAGGCGGTGGTGGACATTCCCTACGACCGGAACCGCTTCCGCATCCGCTACGTGGACAGCACCAACCTCAATGCCTCGGCCGGCACGATCCACCCGAACTACAATTCCTGGGTGCAGAACCTGCGGAACGCCATCATGCGCGAATCCGCCATGGGCGGATTCAGCCCA
Organism: Sabulicella rubraurantiaca; assembly: GCF_017355885.1. Classification (GTDB taxonomy): domain Bacteria; phylum Pseudomonadota; class Alphaproteobacteria; order Acetobacterales; family Acetobacteraceae; genus Roseococcus; species Roseococcus rubraurantiacus. The sequence continues at coordinate 173,521 of NZ_JAFEUU010000003.1, read as the reverse complement.
GCCCGCCACTGACCGCGATCACCTGCCCGCTGACATAGCTGGCGGCGTCGGAGCACAGGAAGCCCACCACCGCCGCCACCTCCTCCGGCCGCCCGGCGCGGCGGGCGGGCACCATCTCCCGGATACGCTCAGGCGGCAGGGCGGCCGAGACGGCCGGGCTCTCGATGATGCCGGGCGCCACGGCATTGGCCGTGACCCCGCGCGAGGCGTATTCGAGCGAGACGGTCTTCACCGCGCCGATCAGCCCGGCCTTGGCGGCGGCATAGGCCGCCTGCCCGCGATTCCCCATCAGGCCGGAGATGGAGGAGATGGCGACGACGCGGCCCCAGCGCGTGCCCATCATCGGCATGATCAGCGGCCGCAGCGCGGCATAGAAGCCGGTCAGCGACACCTCCACCACGCCCCGCCACTGCGCCTCGGTCATCGCGGCCAGGGGCACGTCGTCATGGATGCCGGCATTGTGGACCAGGATCTGCACCGGCCCATCCGCCAGGGCGCACTCCAGCGCGGCGGCGGTGCCGGGTACGTCCGAAAGGTCGAAGCCCATCGCCGAGGCGCGCCCGCCCCCGGCGCGGATCTCCCCCGCCAGCGCCTCGGCGCGCTCCAGCCCGGCATGGGCGTGGATCAGCACCTCATGCCCCTGCGCGGCGAGGTGGCGGGACATGGCTCCGCCCAGCGGGCTGGCACCGCCCGTCACCAAGGCGCGGCGGCTGGTCGTCATGCGAGGATCACGGCCGCCTGGCCCTCCAGAAGCGCTTCTCCCTCGCCCCGGATGGCGAAGCGGTAGATGAAGCCAGAGGCCTCGGCCACCAGCGCCTCGGCCTCCACCTCCAGGGGACCGGGCACCTCGTCCAGCAGGGCAAGGCGCAGGGACACGTCGCGCAGGGAGGAAACGAAGCCCCGGCGCTGCGCCGCCCCCTCGCCCAGCGCGCCGTGCAGCGCCATGGCCTGCAGGGCGAACTCGACGCCGCAGATCGCGGGCAGGATGCCGTCGCGGCGCAGCGGGTGGGCAGGGTCGCGGTGGCGCGCGGTCTCGCAGAGGATGCGGCCCTCCTCCCAATGCAGCACCCGGTCGAGCAGGGACATGGAACCGGCATGTGGCACGAGGCGCGCGACCGCAGCCGCGTCGCCGGGCAGGGTCAGCATGGAATGCAGCGCAGCTCCAGGTGACTCTCAGGGCCGGAGGCGAGGCGCTGCACGGAATCGCGCCGCGCCGCCAGGGCGCGCAGCAACGGCAGGGCGCGGGCGGCGGGGTTGCCTGTCTCCAGCGCCATCAGCGCATCGTCCGGAGAAGCCTCGGGCGCCGGGCCGGGGCGCGGGGTGAGTTCCAGCACGGCGCGCGCGCCAGGAGAGTCGGCCTGGCGCAGCACCAGCGCGGCGGCGAAGGGAAACGCGGTGGGCCGGGCCCCGTGCAGCGGCGCCGGCATGGGCACGTCATAGGCACAAAGCAGCACCGGCCCGCCGCGCACCGAAGCCGAAGCCGCCGCCGCCAGCAGCCCCGCGCCGAAGGCCGCATCATGTCCACCCAGCGACAGGGAGGGGTGGGTGGAGCCGACCGCGATGTGCCAGTACCCCGCCGCCGCATTGTGCACCGAGTTGTGGAACTGCGTGGGCGAGAGCGCGACCTCCTCCGCCTGCAGCGCCTCCATCAGCGCCCCCACCACGGCGCCGTCGCCATTGGCGCTGCTGAACACCGTTTCCAGCGCCGCGCGATCAGGCTCCGCTTCCGTCGCCTCGGCGGCGGCGGCGAGGGCGAGGCGCGTGGTGGCCCCGGCCCGGCGGCGCTCCGTGGGGGAGAGCAGGGCGGGGGCGGGCACGGCGCATTCCGCCGCTTCCCAAGGGGAAGATCCGGCCAGCACGGCCTCGCTCGCCGCCCATCCGGGCAGGCCGGGGCCCCAGACGGAGACCCCATGCACGGAGCAGCGGATCATGCGCCCCTCACGCGGGGCGGCCGATGACCAGCGAGCAATTGCTGCCGCCGAAGCCGAAGGAATTGCTGAGGACCCGGCGCAGCGGGGCCGCCCGGTTCTCCGTCACGATGTCGGAGCGGAATTCCGGGTCGGGGCTGTCCACGCGCAGGCAGCCGGGCACCAGCCCCTCCTCGACGCAGAGCGCACCGATCACCGCCTCGATGGCCCCTGAAGCGCCGAGCGTGTGGCCCGTCCAGCCTTTGGTCGAGGAACACGGCACGGCCTGGCCGAAGAGGTGGTGCACCGCCCGGTCTTCCATCGCGTCATTGGCGCGGGTGCCGGTGCCGTGCAGGTTGACGTAGCCGATCTCCTCCGGGGCGATCCCGGCGCAATCGAGCGCGGCGCGCATGGCGGAGACGGCGCCCAGCCCTTCGGGATGCGGCGAGGACATGTGGTGGCCGTCGCTGCTGGCCCCCGCGCCCAGCAGCAGCGTGGCGCCGGGGGGCGCGTCCGCCGGGCGCTCCAGCAGCAGCAGACCCGCCGCCTCGCCGATGGAGATGCCGTCGCGATCGCCCGCGCAGGGGCGGGTGGGGCCGCGGCTCAGCAACTCCAGCGCGTTGAACCCCTGCAGCGTCAGCCGGCACAAGCTGTCCACCCCGCCCGCCACCACGGCATCCGCCACGCCCGCGGCGATGAGCGTCGCCGCCTCCATGATGGCGCGGGCGCCGGAGGTGCAGGCGGTGGAGATAACCAGCGCCGGTCCCGTCAGCCCCAGACGGGACTGGAGATAGCGCGGCAGGGCCTGGAGGTCGTGGGTGCGGCCATAGTCGAAATCGGCGGGCAGCTCCGCCTGTCCCTCCGGGCGGCGGCGATAGGCCTGCTCGGTTTCCTCGATGCCGGCGGTGCTGGTGCCGACCACCACGGCGATGCGGTGCGCCCCATGGCGCGCGGCGACTTCCCGCACCGCCTCGGCGAAGCCGTCGGCGCGCAGGGCGAGTTCGGCGATGCGGTTGTTGCGGCAGTCGAAGCCGGCGAGCTCGGGCGGTGGGGCGGCCTCCTCCAGCCCCGGCACCTCGCCGGTCCAGATGCCGTCCGGCGCACCGGGGAAACGCGCGGGGGCGAGGCCGGAGGCGCGGTCGCGCAGCGCCGCCCGGAGCGGTTCGACCCCCGCCCCCAGCGCCGTCACCACCGTCCGGGCCGAGATCGCCAGCGGCCAGGGGGAAGCGCGGCCGCTCATGCCACCTGCCGGGGCAGGAGGGCCAGGGCGAGCAGGAAGGCCGAGGCGACCCCCGCGCTCACGGTGAGGCCGATGCCGCGCAGCACCGGGGTTTCACAGACCAGCAGGAGGCCGAAGGTCAGGAGCGTGGAAAGGACGCAGGACAGAACGGCTTCCAAGGTGCGTGGGTCCATCTCGGCGCGGGCGAGGAACAGCGCATAATCTATGGCAAGTCCCGCCAGCAGCAAAAGAGCGGCGAGGTGGAACAGGTTCAGCGCCTCGCCCGCCAGGGCGAGGACGGCAAGGGCCAGGAGCAGCGCGCCCCCGATCGGCCCCGCCGCGCGCAGCGCCGGGCGCAGCCCGCCCAGCCCCCAGCCGAGGATCAGCAGGACAAGCGCCCCACCCGCCGCCGCCCAGCCCAGCGTGGCCGCCCCATAGGCGAGCAGCAGCCGCTCCATCTCCAGCTTGGTGTCCAGGAAAGCGACGCCCGGCAGGCCCAGCCCCGCCGCTGCCGCTTCCAGCGCCAGGGGATCGGAGACGCCGCTGGCGGGGGCGATGGCCCAATGCGCATCGCCCTGCTGGGCGAGAAGGGGCGAAAGCCGCGCGGAAAGCACGGGGGCCTCGCGCGCGAAGGCCGCAGTGGTGACGGGGTCGAGGGCGCGGCTTTCCACCACCGCCGCCTCGAAGCGGCCAAAGGCCGTGGGGCGGAAGGGCAGCCCGACCGCGGCCGTGCGCAGCGCCTCGGCGAGATCCTCCGCCGCGGGCAGCGCCGCCTGCCGCTCCCGCTGCGTCGCGAGGGAAGGCAGCCAATCGGAGGGGAGGTCGAGCCCCGCCAGCAGCCCGCGCGCGAGAAGCGGCGCGGCGGCTTGGCGCAGCGCCTCCGCGCCTCGCAGCGCCTCCTCCGTCGAGGCGGCGGGGCCGATCACGAACAGCGCCCGCACGTCGGGCGCGCCGAGCGCCGCGCGCAGTTCCGCGTCCAGGTTCTGCTGCGCCGCCGGAACGGGGGAAAGCGCGGCCATGTCGCGTTGCAGGCGCGGACCGCCCGAAGCGAGCAGGGCAAGCGCGGCCAGTGCCATGGCCCCCGCCGCCAGGGCCCGCCGCCCTTGCAGGGCGCGCAGCGGCCGCAGCACCATCGCCGGCAGTGCCTGGGGCTCCGACGCGAAGCCGGGCGGCGCCAGGCGCGGCAGAAGCCAGCGCGTCGCCAGCGCCGCGACCAACACCCCCGCCGCCGCGAAGGTGCCGAGTTGCGCCAGCCCCGGCAGGCCGGAACCCAGCATGGCAACCAGCCCCGCCGCCGCCGCCGCCGCCGCGAGGCGCAGCGTCGGCCAGAGCCGCCGCGCCGCATCCCCCATCGCCTCGCCGGGGCGGCGCAGGGTCAACAGCAGGATGGGGTAGTCTACCGTGACACCGAGCATGGTCATGCCGAAGCCCAGCGCCACCGCATGCACGGAGCCGAAGACCAGCAGCGTCAGCGCGTAGCCCGCCAGGGCGCCCGCCAGCAGCGGCACCGCCACCAGCAGCAGCAGCGCCGCCGAGCGGAAGCGCCAGAACAGGAACAGGGCCAGCAGCCCGGCACCGAGCCCCGAGGCGAGCTCGACATCCGCGCGGATGGAGGCGGCGGCCTCTGCCGCGAAGACGCCGGGGCCGCTCAGGAGAAGCCGCGCGCCAGGGGGTGGGCTGGCGGTGGCGAAGCCCTCGCGGAAGGCGTCCATGGCTTCGCGCTGCGCCTCCGCATCCAGCCCCCCGCCAGCGGAGCGGGCCAGCAACAGCACGCGGCGGCCATCGGCGGTGAACCAAGCGCCATCGCTGTTTTCCAACCGGTTCTCCCCCAGCCAGCGCATGGCGAGGCGGGGAAAGGCACCGGTCGGGTCGGCAAAGCCGAAGCGGGCCAGCAGCGGCGCCGCGGCGCTGCGGAGCCCGTCCAGCAGCGCCTCCAGGCGAGGACGCAGCGCCTCTGCCGTGAAGGCCTCCGGGCGCGTCTCGTCGGAGAGGAGGTAGCGGTGGCGGAACAGGAAGGCTTCCTCCGCCTCGCCCAGGCGCAGCGTGCCGTCGCCCACGAAAGAGAAGCGGCCCGAGGCGCGCAGCGAGGCCGCCGTCTCGCGCGACAGCCGTGCCATCTCGGCGCGCGGCGCCCCCTCGATGGCGGCGAGGAGCAGCGTGGTGGCCGCGCCCGAGCGCAGCTCGCGGAACAGGAAGGCACTGGCCGGGCTGTTGCCCGGCGGCAGGAACTCCGCGAGATCCGCGCGCGGCGGTTGGCGGGCCAGCAGCGCGCCGCACAGCGCGGCGAGCAGGAGCAGGGCCAGGAGGGGTCGCATCAAGGGAGGGGGAAGATCCTCATGCGGCTGATCCCACCGCCCTCCTGGGTTTCCACCTCCAGCACCTCCGTCCCCTCGCCCCGCAAGGTAAGGCGCTGCACCATCCCGCGCAGCCGCAGCGAGGAAGGGATGAGGCGTAGGCTCCAGCTGCCGTCGGCGGCCGGGTCGAAGCGGATGTCGTAGTGGCGCTGCAAGGTGGCGAGGTCGCCGGCCAGCGTGGCGCGCACCGCCTCCACCAGCGCCGCCATCTCGGGCTGGCTGGCGAGGGCGAAGTCCTGGCGCTGGCCGCGATCCGGTCGCTCCCAGGTGAGGCGCGGCCCGGCGACGGTCAGGCGCTCTTCGATGGGCGAGGTCGTGTGCTTCTCCAGCCGGTCGGGCGCCTGCCAGCTCAGGGTGCCGCTATAGGGGATGGGCACGTCCAGCTCGGGCAGGGCGCGCTCCTCCTCGAAGCGGGAGCGGCGGCTGCGTACCCCAGCCATCCGGCGCATCTGCGCCTCCAGCGGCGTCTCCGTCTGGGCCACGCCCGGAAACGCCAGCGCGGCGGCAAGGAGGAAGCGCCGCCTCACGCGCCCCAGAACCGGTGGAAGTTGAACCAGTTGTCGGGTGCCTCCCGAGCGGTGTCCTCCAGCCGCGCCGCGTAGCGGCCGAGCGACCGGTGCAGAAAATCCTCCCGCCCGGCGCGGGCAACTGGGGCGGCAAGATCTTCGAAGGGCTCGAAGCGCACCTCGTAGTGGCGCGGCCCGCGGCGCAGCCCGAAGGCCAGCATCACCGGAACGCCCAGCACCGCGGCCAGTTGGTGCGGCCCCGCGGGGAAGGCCGCAGGCGCGCCGAGGAAGGGGAAGGAGACCATGCGCGCCCCTTCCGGCGCGCGGTCGGCCAGCAGACCCACCAGCCCGCCGCGCTCGAGGCATTCGCGCACGCGCAGCATGGCGTCGGGCTGGCCCAGCGGGATGATGGCGGCGGCGCGCGCCTCGCCCCCCAGCGCATCGGCCCATTGCTTCACGCGGGCGGCATTGCCCTCGTGCATCAGCACGGCCAGCTCCACCGGGCAGCCGGCATCCGCCACGGCGCGCATCGCCTCGAAGGAGCCGAGATGGGCGCCCATCAGCAGCACCCCCCTGCCCTGCGCCATGCGCTCGCGCAGTTCGTCCAGCCCGCGCATTTCCAGCCGGAACTCCTCAGTGCGCCCGGTGCAGAGCCACACACGGTCGAGGATGGTGCTGCTGAAGCTGAAATACAGATGCCACAGATCGCGCCACCCCGCCTCCCGCCCGAGGGCGCGGCGCAGGAACTCGCGCGAGGCGTGGCGCGGGCGCGGCGCCGTCAGCAGGAAATAGGCGGTGATGGGGAAGAGCAGCGCATGGCCCACGCGCCAGCCGAGGCGCAGGGCGATCACCGTCATCAGCCGCAGCAACGCGGGCGAGCCGCGCTCGGGCGCCGCGCGCCAGTCCGGTGACGCGGCGGGAGAGGAGTTCAGCGGGAGGGTGCCGACGGGCATCCGAACTCCCCCCGTGCGACCACGCGCGCGCCCACGCGGCAGGTGAAGGACACGCGCGCTCCGGGCGGACCCAGCTCCAGCTCCACTGCCTCCTCCGGCGCGACGGGAGCGGTGAACTTGGCGCGCAGCAGCGCGGTAGGCGCCGTCCCGTCCCGCCGGGCGATGGCCTGCATCACTTCATCCAGCAGCAGGACGCCGGGCACGATGGGGAGGCCCGGGAAATGGCCAGGCAGGCTGGGATGGTCCGCCGGGATGGCGAAGCGCGTCACTTTCCCTCCAGGGCCAGCAGGGCGTGGCGGGGCAGCTTGCCCAGCGCGTCGCGCGGCAGCGCCTCCACCAGCCGGAGGCGGCGCGGCAGGAAGGCTGGGTCGAGCCGCCGCCGCAGCCCGAGCAGGATGTCCTCCGCGCTGCGGCCAGGAGCCACCACCAGGGCGGAAAGCCGGGCGGCGGGGTTCTGCTCCAGGTCGTCGGGCACGACGAAGACGCCGTCCTCCACCCCTTCCACATCGGCCAGGGCGCGATTCAACTCGCCCAACGAGGCACGCTTGCCGCCGAGCTTCACGATGTCGGCGATGCGGCCCAGCAGGCGGAAGCGGCTGTCGGACAGCATCTCCAGCGCATCGCCGAGCTTCACGCGGCCCAGCCCCGGCACCAGCGCCGCCGCCTCCTCCATCGCGATGCCGGGATAGGGGAGCCAGGAATCCTCCTCCACCGTGCGGCGGCTGGCGACGGAGCCTGCCTCGGAGGCGCCATAGATCTCCAGCACCGGCGCCTCCCAGCGCACCTCCACCGAAGCCGCCAATTCGCGCGCTAAGGGCGCGGTGGCGGAGATCACGGCGGCAGGCGAGCGGGCGGGCGCATCGCCAGACAGCAGGGCACGCAGGTGCAGCGGCGTTGTGACGAGGATGCGGCGGCCCGGCAGGCGCTCCAGCGCCGCCAGCACGTCGCCGGGGAAGAAAGTCTCCTTCGCCTCGATCGCCACCTGCGCCTGGAGCGGCAGCATGATCGTCGTCTCGAAGCCGTACATGTGCTGGGCCGGGACGGTGGCGGCAATGGCGGCGAGCGGGCCGTCCCCGTGGCGCAGGCCGAAGCGCGTGGCGGCAGCCTCCGCCGCGGCGACCAGCGCCCCCCAGGGCTTGAGGTGGGCGCTCGGCGCGCCCGTGGAGCCGGAGGTGAAGGCGATGGCGGCGATGCGACCGGCCGGGATGTCCGGCCAGGGCGGCGCCTCGCCGCCGGGCGGTGCGCCATCCACGCGGATCACAGGCAGGGGGCATCCGGGCACGGGCGCGTCGGCCAGCACATAGGCATCGGGAAAGCGCGCGGCGGCGGTGGGGAGGAACTGCGCCGCCCCGGCCCGACCACCGCCCAGCAGCACCGGATGCCCGCGCAGCACGGCGGCGGCAAAGGCGACGAGGGAGTGCGAACGGTCGGCGCAGAGATCCACCGCATGGCCCTGCGTGGGCAGGCGCGCGGCCAATGCCGAGGCTTCGCGCCGGAACTCGGCGACAGAGAGCGGAAGCCCTTTCCGGAACGCGATCGCCTCCCCCGCCGGGCGCGGCAGGAGGGGCAGGGACTCAGCCATGGCGCGCGCCCAGGCTGCGGCCGATGGCCCCCAGCGTGCCCCAGGGCGTGACGGGGCGAAGCTGCGGGAAGCGGCGGGCGCGAACCGCGTGCTCGCCCAGGAAGACGCCGAGGAGCAGGAATGCCTGCGCGGCCAGGATCACCCCCGTGCGCCCGAGCCCCAGCAGCGGAAGCAGATGCGCCAGCGCCGCCAGCAGCAGCAGCCCAGCCCAGAGCGCCGTGAGGGCGCGTGTGTAGCCCTCGACCTCGGGCGGCAAGCCTTGGCGGTCGAAGCGTGCGTAATGGGAGATCAGCGGCATCCGCCCGGCGCGCAGGGACAGGCCGAATCGCAGCGCCACCAGCAGGTTCACCACAGCGGCCAGCAGCGCCCCGCCCGCGGGCCCGGCCCAGCGCAGGAGCGTGGCGCCCGCCGCCACTTCGAACCCCCAGAGCGCGAGGCCAATCGGCAGCACCACCAGGAGGAGGCGGCGCCGGTTGGGCTGGGACGGTTCCGCCGGAAGCGGGGAGATGTCAGCGGAGGCGCTGAGCGGCGACATGCGCGGCGAGGGAGCGCAGCGACGCGAAGATCCGATGGTTCTGCGCGTCATCCGACCGGAGCTGGACCCCGTAGGCCTTAGACACGACCAGCGAGATCTCGAGCGCGTCGATCGAATCGAGCCCCAGCCCGTCGCCGAAGAGCGGCGCCTCGGCGTCGATTTCCTCCGGCGTGGTCTCGAGGGACAGCGCCTCGATGATGAGCCGCTTCAGCTCCTCCTCGATGGCGAGGGTCTCTTCGATCCCCGGCGGGAGCGGCTTCGCCATGGCATTCACGGTCGTCATGTTCCTTAACTCGGCGACCAGCAGCCGGACAGGCGGATCGCACGGCATTTCCTTTACGGAGAGCAGGTTAGCAATCCGCTCCACCCCCTCGCAAGCGAGATGGAGGCTACGGTTTCATCACGAGTCGCCACGTTCCGCCACCAGCAGCACGTTGGGCAGGGGTGTCCAGCCCCAGCAGGGGGCGACCTGCACCCGGAAACCGGCCTCGCGGAAGGGAGCGGCCAGCGCCTCCAGCGCCATGGGCCGGAAATGCGAGCCGTCGCGGCGGATGCGCCGTCCCGCCTCCTCCATCGCGCTGCCCAGGGCAGCGCGCCAGCCGGCCGCGGGGTCGAAGGCGCGGATCAGCACGCGGCGCCGCGCGGCGGCGGCGATGCGCCGGAGCAGGGGAAGCTGGGCCGCCGCCTCCATCTGCAGCAGCACGTCCAGCATCATGGCCGTGTCCGCCTCGGGCACATCCGCCACCGACAAATCGGCCACGGCGAAGCGCGCGGGCAGGCCCTGCGCCGCCTCCGTCGCGTCGCGGATCTTGGCGGGGTCGAGATCGAGCCCCGTCACCTCCCCCGCCAGCCCAGCCAGGAGAAGGGCGATCCCCGTCTGCCCCCGTCCGCAGCCCAGATCCACGAGGCTCCCCAGCCCGCCGGAGGCGGCCGCCAGGCGCAGCAGCGCGGGCGTCACCGGGTCGGTGAGAAGCTTGCCGCGCACGAAGCCGCGCGACCAGGCGGGTGCCGCGGCGTAGCGGGCGCCCACGCGCTCCATCAGCGGCCAGAGCGCGGGCGGCTCCGTGCCGCTCATCCGGGCTTGCGGGCCGAATAGGCGCGCATCACGCCAAGCTGGACGTCGCAGCCCACCTCGGCGAAACCGACCTCGTTCAGGTGGCGGAGGATCTCGGCAGGGGGGACGCAATGCTCGATCGTGTCCCAGTAGTAGCGCATCAAGAGCGCCGCCCGGCGGCCGAGCAGGTGGCTCGCGGCCGGCACCACGCGGCCCAGCCAGAACCGCGCCGCGCCGAGCGCCAACCGCCCTTCGGGCCGCGCGATCTCCAGCAGCAGCACGCGCCCGCCGGGACGCAGCACGCGGCGGAACTCGGTAAACAAGGCGCGCAGATCGCCCGCGTGGCGCAGCGCGTAGCCCATGCTGACGAAATCCACGCTCGCATCGGCCAGCGGGATGGCCTCCGCCTCCGCCTGCAGCAGCGGGATGGGCAGGTTGCGCCGCGCTACCGCCAGCATCCCGGCGGAGAGGTCGAGGCCGACGACATCCTCCGCCCGGCCCAGGATCCGCACCGCCTCGCGCGATACGGCGCCGGTGCCGACCGCCACGTCCAGCAGCCGCATCCCCGGCGCCAGCCCGGCGCGCCGCAGGGCCTGGCGGCGGTACCAGCCGCCGGAGCCGAAGGCGAGGGCGTTGTTGATGCGGTCATAGGCGCCGGCGGTGCGGTCGAAGAGGTCACGCACGAAGCGCTGCCGGTCCGGCGCGGCCTCGTAATACTCCTTGAGCACGCCATGCGGCGGCGCCGCCCCGGCCTCATCCCTTTTCATGCTTCCCCGGCCAATCTGGACCCCTTGCGGCCCGGACGTGTAGCATGGCGGCAAGGGCACGCCAGGGAACTTCGCCACGAAATGACGCGCCGCACGGCCCCCGCGCCCCAGCCATGGCCCTTGCGGCTCTGGTATGCCTTCGCCTTTCCGCTGTGCCTCTTCGTCTTCGGCGCGAGCTGCCTGCTCTGGGGCGCCGCAGCCCTGGTGCTGCGCCCCCTGCTGCCCGAGGAGAAGGGGCGGCGGGTCGGGCAATTCGCGATCATGGCCGGGTTCCGCTGGTCACTCTGGGTGATGCGGATCACGGGCGTGCTGCGGGTGGACTACTCCGCCATCGACACGCTGCGCGGGGAGCGGGGGCTGGTGATCGCCGCCAACCACCCCAGCATGCTGGATGCGGTGCTGCTCATCTCGCGCCTGCCGCGGGTGGTGTGCATCACCAAGGCCTCGCTGTGGGACAACGCCTTTCTCGGCCCCGGCATCCGGCTGGCCGGCTACATCCGCAACGACGCGCCGCTCGCCATGATGCGCCGTGCCGCCGCCGCGGTGCGCGAAGGCGCGACGCTGCTGATCTTTCCCGAGGGGTCGCGCACCGAGCGCCCGCCGCTCGATCCTTTCCACCGCTCCTTCGGGGTGCTGGCGCGTCAGGTGGGCGCGACGGTGCAGACCGTGCTGATCGAGGCAGACAGCCCCTATCTCCAGAAGGGCTGGCCGCTGCTGCGCCGCCCCGTCCTGCCGCTGGTCTTTCGCATCCGCCTGGGCGAGCGATTCGGGCCCGAGGGCGAGGCCAATGCGCTGACCCGGCGCATCGAGGACCACATCCGCGCGAGCCTCGCGTGACGCCCGACCCGCATCGCCTCGTCCTGATCCCGAGCTACAATTCCGGCCCGCACCTCGCCGCGACGGTGCGGGAGGCGCGGGCGGCCTGGGCGCCGGTCTGGGTGGTGGTGGATGGCTCCACCGACGGCAGCGAGGCCCCGGTGGAGGAGATGGCGCGGACGGATCCCGGGCTGCGCGTGCTTCGCCTGCCGCGCAACAGCGGCAAGGGCGCAGCGGTGCAGCATGGGCTGCGCGAAGCGGCGAAGGCGGGTTTCACCCACGCCCTCACCATGGATTCCGACGGGCAGCACCCCGCCGGCCACATCGCCGCCTTCATGGAAGCCTCAGCCCAGGCGCCGGAGGCGATGATCCTCGGCGTGCCGGTCTTCGGGGCGGAGGCGCCGGCGCTGCGGGTGAAGGGACGGCGCGTGTCCAATGCCTGGACGCGGCTGGAGACCCTGGGCGCGGTGGCGGATTCCCTGTTCGGCTTCCGCGTCTATCCTATCGCGAAGCTGTTGGCGGTGATGGAGCGCAATCCCTGGATGCGCCGCTTCGACTTCGACCCCGAGGCGGCGGTGCGCCTCGCCTGGGCAGGGGTGCCGGCCGTGAACCTGCCCGCCCCCGTGCGCTACCTCGCCGCCACGGAGGGCGGCGTTTCGCATTTCCGCTACGGACGGGACAACGCGCTGCTCACCTTCATGCATGCGCGGCTTGTGCTGGGGATGGTGCCGCGGCTTCCGGTGCTGCTGCTGCGGCGGGCAAGGCGGCGGCGCTGAGCCCCGCGCGGGCCATCGCGTCCAGCAATCCGGGCAGCACCTCCAGCACCACCGGGGTGCCGCAGCGCTGCCGTGCCGCGTTGCCGTCATGCATCAGCAGGATGTCGCCGGGGGTCAGGCCGCCCGCCAGGCGGCGAAGGGCACGGCGCGGGTCGCGCCATAGCGCGTCGTGGCCGCGCCGCGTCCAGGAAACGAGGGACAGCCCCGCCGCCGCCAGCACCGGGTCCAGCAGCGGGGAGCGCAGCCCCATCGGCGCGCGGAAGAAGCGCGGCGCGACGCCCGTGGCATCGGCGATGGCGGCCTGCGCCTCCGTCACCTCCCGCCACAGCCAGAGGGGGCCGCGCGCGGCGAAGGCAGGGGAATGCCGGTGGGAATGGTTCTCCACCGCGTGGCCGCGCCGCAGCGCCTCTCGCAGCAGGGGGCCATTCCGGGCGGCGCGGCGGCCGATGCAGAAGAAGGTGGCGCGCGCCCCGTACCGGTCCAGCAGGTCCAGCACGCGGGGCGTCACCTCCGGGTCGGGCCCGTCATCGAAGGTCAGCGCCACGCCGGCGGCCGGTTCGGGCAGGCGGCGCAGATTGGGACCGAGAAGCGCGGCGCGCGGGTGCATCGCGCAGCCGAGGATGAGATGGTTCAGCGCCACCGTGCCCAGCGCCTCGGCCCAGAGGGCGGGCATGGCGGCGACCCCGCCCAGCGCCGCGCAATGCCACCAGAGGGAGGCGCGCGGCAGCGGCGCGGGCGACCAATCGCGCAGGCGCTCCCGCGGCGTCACGGCTCCGGCCCTGCCAGCCAGCGCGCCCCCACCGCCTCGGCGGGCAGGCGGGAAGCGGGGTCGGCCATGAAGGCGAGGAGGTCGGCCACCACCCGCTCGCGCCCCCGGTCGCGCAGCAGCAGGTGCCAGCCATCGGGGTAGTGGGCGACGCGCGGCGCGTCGAGGCGCCGCAACACCCGGTGCGAGACATGGGTGGGCACGACCCCGTCCCGTGCCCCGAGCAGGAAGAGGGTGTGCTTGTCCCCGCAGCAATGCGGCAGGGCCGCCACCGCCTCGTCCATCAGGTCCACCAGCCCCTTGGCCATGTCCACCCGCACCTCGCGCAGCACCAGCGGGTCGCGCGCCATGCGCAGCATCGCCTCCCGGTTGTCGGAGGGCATGATGCCCCCGAACGAGGCCCCGCCTGCCACGGCGGGGACGAGGCGTGAGGCGACGGCGAGCGTGCCGCGGACCAGGGACGACATGTCGCGCCGCGACCAGATGGCGGGGGCGGCGAGGAGCAGCCCCGCCGCCTCCGGCGGGTCGGCCAGGATGGAGACGGCCGCGCCCATGCTTTCGCCGAGCAGGAACAACGGGACGCCGGGATGCCGCGCGGCGAGGAGGCGGGCGACGGTGCGCGCGTCCTCGGCCAGCGTGGCGGCGCCCGGCCAGATGCCGCGGCTCGTCGTCCAGCCGAAGCCGCGCTGGTCATAGGCGTAGACCAGCGCCCCGCCGCGCGCGAGCAGCGGACCGCTATCGGCCAGGAAGTTGCCGCCATGATCGGCGAGCCCGTGCAGGCCCAGCACCACGAAGCGCAGCGGCCCGTCCGGGCGCCAAGCGCGTAGGGGAAGCTGCGTCCCGTCCGCCATGACCAGCGCCGCCTCCGGCGCCGGGCCGGAGGGCCTGGGCGCAGGCGGTGAGGGCGCAAGCGCATAGGCCGGGCGCGGCATCCAGGGCAGGGCCGGGCCGGAGAAAGGGGCCTCGATCGCCGCCTCGCGCACCGCGGGGCCGGCCGGCACGGTCAGCGGCGCGCATCCCGCCAGGGCGGGCAGCAGTGCGAGGAGGGGAAGTCGGGCGGGCATTTGGCTCCCTAGGATAAGGCGGCTGCGCGCCGCGCACACCTGGGGATGTTTCCGGACGGCGGAGGGGGGTATGGTGGCCAAACCCCATCACATTCCGGATGTTCTCCCGCCCATGCGCGACAAGATGACCGGCTACGCCCCCCGTTTCACCCCCGGCGTGACGCCGGAGGAGGTCCAGATCGTTTCCACCCGCACGCCGATGTGCGACGGCGGCGGCGGGACGCTCGGCCATCCACGCGTGGCGCTGCGGATCGAGAACGGGGAAGTGGTCTGCCCCTACTGCTCGCGCACCTTCCGCCTGGCCGAGGGCGCGGGGCATGACGACCACCACTGAGGCGGCCGCCGCCCCGGAGGCGGAAGCCGCGCAGCCGCACCTGATCCTGGTGGACGGCTCGGGCTACATCTTCCGGGCCTATCACGCCCTGCCGCCGGTGACGCGCCCGGACGGCACGCAGGTCAATGCGGTGTTCGGCTTCTCGCAGATGCTGGAGCGCTTCCTGCGCGAGCACACGGCGACGCACCTCGCCGTCGTGTTCGACCACGCGCGCAAGACCTTCCGCGCCGAGATCTTCCCCGAATACAAGGCGCATCGCCCGCCGCCCGACCCGGAGCTGGTGCCGCAATTCGCGCTGATCCGCGAGGCGACCGCCGCCTTCGGCGTCTCCTGCGTCGAGCAGCCGGGCTTCGAGGCCGACGACCTGATCGCCGCCTATGCGCGCGAGTTCACGGAGAAGACCGGCGGGCGCGTCACCATCGTCTCCTCCGACAAGGATCTGATGCAGCTGATCCGCCCAGGCGTGGTGATGCTGGAGCCGATCAAGCGCACCGAGATCGGCGAGGCGCAGGTGCTGGAGAAGTTCGGCGTGCCGCCTGCCAAGGTGGTGGAGGTGCAGGCCCTGGCCGGCGACTCGACGGACAACGTGCCCGGCGTGCCAGGCATCGGCGTGAAGACCGCCGCCCAGCTCATCACCGAATATGGCGATCTGGAAACGCTGCTGGCACGCGCGGGCGAGATCAAGCAGCCCAAGCGGCGCGAGACGCTGCTCGCCAATCTGGAGCAGGCGCGGATCAGCCGCCGCCTCGTCCAGCTGGACGAGAACGCCCCCCTTCCGGAGCCGGTGGAGGCGCTGAAGGCCAAGCCGCCCGAGCCCGCCCGGCTGCGCGCCTTCCTGGAAGAGAATAATTTCCGCTCCATCCTCGCGCGCACCGGCCTCGGCAACGCGGCCGAGGGCAAGCAGGATTTCCGCACCGCCGCCCCCGCGAAGCCGGTGGTGGTGGACCCGGCGGCCGCGCCCTTCGGCCCCTATACGACGATCCAGGACCTGGATGCGCTGAACACGGTGATCCGCGAGGCGCGCGAGGCGGGCATCCTGGCCGTGGACACCGAGACGGACAGCCTGGATGCGCTCAACGCGAATCTCGTCGGCATCTGCCTCGCCACCGCGCCGGGCCGCGCCTGCTACGTGCCGCTGCGCCATCGCGGCCGCGACATGCTGGAGCCGGTGCCGCCGCAGATCCCGCTGGAGGATGCCGTCACCGCGCTGCGCCCGGTGCTGGAGGACCCGACGGTCCTCAAGCTGCTGCTCAACGCGAAATACGACCTGGAGGTGCTGGCGCGGCCGGAGAATGGCGGGCTGCGCGTCACGCCCTTCGACGACGTGATGCTCATTTCCTACGCGCTGGATGCCGGGCGGCACGGGCATGGCATGGATGAGCTGGCGCTGGAGCATCTCGGCCATACCTGCGTCACCTTCAACGAGGTGACGGGGACGGGCCGCGCCCGCATTCCCTTCGCCGAAGTGCCGCTCGACCGCGCCACGCATTACGGCGCGGAGGATGCGGACGTGACGCTGCGCCTGTGGCGCATGCTGAAGCCGCGCCTCCTGCCCGAGAAATCCCTCGCCCTCTACGAGAGGATCGAGCGGCGCATGGTGCCCGTGCTGATGGCGATGGAGCAGGACGGCATCCGCGTGGACCGCGAGGAGCTGGAGCGCATCGGCCAGGATTTCAGCGAGCGCCTCGTGGTGATCGAGGCCCGCATCCACGAGCTGGCCGGGCGCCCCTTCTCCGTCGGCTCGCCCAAGCAGCTCGGCGAGATCCTGTTCGACGAGATGGGGCTGAAGGGCGGTCGCAAGGGCAAGACCGGCGCCTACTCGACCGACGCCCAGGTGCTGGAGGACCTGGCGGCGCAAGGCCATGCCCTGCCGCGCGCCGTGCTGGAATGGCGGCAGATCGCCAAGCTGAAATCCACCTACGTGGACGGGCTGACCGCGCAGATCGCCGCGGATGGCCGCGTCCACACGGATTTCTCCATGGCCATCACCTCGACGGGCCGCCTGTCCTCCACCGAGCCGAACCTGCAGAACATCCCCATCCGCACGGAGGAAGGGGCGAGGCTGCGTCGGGCCTTTGTGGCGGAGCCGGGGCACCTGCTGCTTGCGGCCGACTACAGCCAGATCGAGCTGCGCCTCCTCGCCCATCTGGCCGAGGTGCCGTCCCTGATGGAGGCGTTCCAGCGCGGCGAGGACATCCACGCCCGCACCGCCGCCGACATTTTCGGCCTGCCGCTCGACGCCGTGGACCGCGAGGCGCGGCGCCGCGCCAAGACGCTGAACTTCGGCATCATCTACGGGATGAGCGCCTTCGGCCTCGCCGCGAGGCTCGGCATCCCGACCGGCGAGGCGAAGGGGGTGATCGACGCCTATTTCGCTCGCTACCCCGGCATCCTGGCGGCGATGGAGCGCATCAAGGATGAGGCGCGGACCAACAAGTTCGTCTGCTCCCCCTTCGGGCGGCGGCTGTGGATCCGCAACATCGACGACAAGAACCCCGCCTTCCGCGCCGGCGCCGAGCGCCAGGCGATCAACGCCCCCTTCCAGGGCGGCGCGGCGGAGGTGATCAAGCGCGCGATGGTGCGCGTTCCCCGCGCCCTTGCCGATGCCGGGCTGCGTGGCCGCATGCTGCTGCAGGTGCATGACGAGCTGGTGCTGGAAGTGCCCGAGGCGGAAGCCGAGGCGACCGGCGCCCTGCTACGCGAGGTGATGGAAGGCGTCGCCTCGTTGCGCGTGCCGCTTCTGGTCGAGATCGGCACCGGGCGGAACTGGGCGGAGGCGCACTGAACTCCCCGTGAAAGCAGGGGTGCCACCCGCCCGGCCGGATGGGCAGGTGGCGCGTTCCCTGGCATGGTGAGCGCAACGCCAGTCCAGGAACAGCAGGTCCATGAGCTTCGCCGCGGAGGAACGCCGTGTCCTCGCCAGCGTGTCCGGTGCGCATTTCGTCAGCCACGTCCACATCCTGGCGCTGCCGCCGCTGTTTCCGTTGCTGCGCGATTCCTTTGGCGTCGGCTTTGTCGAGCTTGGGCTGGCGCTGACGCTGTTCAACGTCGTTTCCGCCGTTACCCAGGCGCCGATCGGGTTCTGGGTGGACCGGTTCGGTCCACGCCGGGCGCTGGTGGGCGGGTTGATGCTCGGCGGCCTCGCCTTCGTGCTGGCGGGGATCATGGGCAGCTATGCCGGGCTGCTGGTGGCCGCCGTGCTCGCCGGCCTCGCCAACAGCGTCTACCACCCGGCCGATTACGCCATCCTCGGCACCTCGATGAAGGAGGTGCATGTGGGCCGCGCTTTCTCCCTGCATACATTTGCCGGCTACCTGGGCAGCGCAATGGCGCCGGCCTTCATGCTGGGTGCCGCCTGGCTGTTCGGCGCCGGGGGCGCGCTGGTGGCGGTCGGGCTGCTCGGCCCGCTCTTCGCCCTGCCCCTGCTGCGCGATGCGGCGGGCGAACGCATCCGGCCCCGCGCCGTCCATGCAGGCGGGGTGAAGCCGCGCATCCTGTCCCCCACCGTCATCGCCATGACGGGGTTCTTCGTGATGATCTCGATGTCGTTCGGCGCGGTGCAGGGCTTCTCCGTCTCGGCCTGGAACCAGGCGCATGGGCTGTCGCTCGTGTCGGGCAACATGGCCTTGACCGCCTGGCTGGCGATGAGCGCGGTGGGCGTGCTGGCCGGGGGCTGGGTGGCGGATCGCACGCGGCGGCATGGGCTGGTGGCGGCGGGCGGCTTCGGCGCGGCGGGGGCGCTGATCCTCTTCGCCGGGTTGGTGCCCATGGGTTTGGTGCCGCTGCTGCTGGTGATGGGGCTGTCCGGCTTCCTGTCCGGCATCATCATGCCCTCGCGCGACATGCTGGTGCGCGCCGCCGCGCCGCCGGGCCAGGCCGGGGCGGTATTCGGGGTGGTCAGCACGGGATTCAACATCGGTGGCGTGGCCGGGCCGCCCGCCTGGGGTTGGATGCTGGACCACGGCCAGCCGCTTTCCGTCTTCACGGGCGCCGCCGTCTGCATGGGCCTCGCTGTGGCCATGGCGCTGTGGCAGGAGCGCGGGCGGCAGCGCCGCGCCCTGGCGGCGGCGGAATAGCTTTCATTCCCGTCCAGGCGCGGCTTCTGCTCGGCAGCACCGCGTAGCCGCGGCGCCTCACCCCTCCCGCAGCTGCGGGTTGTCGAAGACCGGCTCGCGGTAGCGGCGCAGCGCGTCGCCCAGACCGGCTTCCAGGGCGCGCTTCTCCTCCGGTGGCAGGAAGCGTCCGATCTCCACATGCCGGGCGCGGTGCCGCACCACCAGCCTGCCCTCCCCGTCCCAGCCCAGCCGGGCCCAGAACGGGTCGAACTCAACCTCCACCAGCCGCCTTCCCTCACGCCGCCGCACCAGGAGCCGCCCTTCGGTGAGCATCACCAGTTCGGCCGAATTGCCGGCGCGGAGCCGGTAGATGGCGAGGAGCAGGATGACCAGCACCACCTCGACCCCGGCGAAGATCGTCACCGGCCAGGCGCCCATCAGGGTGCAGACCGTGCCGCCGAAGGTGAAGCCGAGGAGCAGCAGCCCGGCCACGACCCGGAACCCGCTCTGATCCATGCTGAGCAGGGGCGCGGAGCGGGCCTCGAACAGGGCGGGGCTGTGCGGCATCCCCCTATCAGATAGAACGCTCCGCGTGGAGAAAACCCCTAAGACGCCGCTTCACGGCACCGCCCGCGCCCCGCGCCGCGCACGGCTGATGTCGCGCGACCAAGCCGCCGCTTTCCTCCATGCCCTGGCCGCGGCCAACCCCACGCCGCAGACGGAGCTGATCTACACCGACGCCTTCACCCTGCTCTGCGCCGTCGTGCTCTCGGCGCAAAGCACGGATGCCATGGTGAACAAGGTGACGCCCGCCCTGTTCGAGGCGGCGCCGGACCCCACCTCCATGGCGGCGCTGGGGGCCGAGGGGATCGGACCGCTGATCCGCCGCCTCGGGCTATGGCAGGCCAAGGCGCGCAACCTTGCCGCGCTGGCGGCGCTGCTGGTCGAGCGACACGGCGGCGAGGTCCCGCGCACGCGGGAAGGGCTGGAGGCTCTGCCGGGCGTCGGGCGCAAGACCGCCAACGTGGTGCTGAACGTGATGTTCGGCGAGGAAACCATGGCGGTGGACACGCACATCTTCCGCCTGGGCAACCGCACCGGCCTCGCCCCCGGGCGCAACCCGCGCGAGGTGGAGGATGCGCTGGTGAAGCGCTGCCCGCCCGGCCTGCTGCGGGACGCGCATCACTGGCTGATCCTGCACGGGCGGCACGTGTGCAAGGCGCGCCAGCCCGAATGCTGGCGCTGCCCGGCGATCCGCTTTTGCAACTACCGCGACAAGGTGTTGCCCCCCGCCGCATGAATGGCGAGGAAAGGCCGCCTCAGGCGGCGGCCTTGATCGCGACGGCCTTCACATCCTCGCCGACGGCACCGGCGAAGCTCTCGAAATTCGCCTCGAAGCGCTTCACCAGATCCGCCGCGGTGCGGTCATAGGCGGCCTTGTCCGCCCAGGCCGCGCGCGGGTTCAGCACCTCGGCCGGGACGCCCGGCACCGCCTTCGGGATCATCAGCCCGAAGAACGGATCCTTCTCGAACTCGGCGTGGGCGAGGGAGCCGTCGAGCGCCGCGCGCAGCAGGGCGCGGGTGTGCTGGATGCTCATGCGGTGGCCGGTGCCGTAGGCGCCGCCCGTCCAGCCCGTGTTCACCAGCCAGCAATCGGCTCCGTCGCGCGCGATGCGCTCGGCCAGCATCTTGCCGTAGACCTCGGGGTGACGCGGCAGGAAGGGCGCGCCGAAGCAGGTCGAGAAGGTGGCCTGCGGCTCCTTGCCCAGCCCCTTCTCCGTGCCCGCCACGCGCGCGGTGTAGCCGGACAGGAAGTGGTACATGGCCTGGGCCGGCGTCAGCTTGGAGATGGGCGGCAGCACGCCGAAGGCGTCGGCCGTCAGCATCACCACGTTCTTCGGCAGGCCGGCCACCCCGCCCGGCGCGATGCCCGGGATGAACTCGATCGGGTAGCAGGAGCGGGTGTTCTCCGTGTAGCGGTTGTCGTCGAGGTCGAGATGGCCCCGCTCATCCGCCACCACGTTCTCCAGCACCGCGCCGAAGCGGTGGGAGGCGTCCCAGATCTGCGGCTCGGCATCCTTGGAGAGCTTGATGACCTTGGCGTAGCAGCCGCCCTCGAAGTTGAAGACGCCCGTGTCGCTCCAGCCATGCTCGTCATCGCCGATCAGCGCGCGCTCGGGGTCGCTGCTCAGCGTGGTCTTGCCAGTGCCCGACAGGCCAAAGAACAGCGCCACGTCGCCCTGCTTGCCCACATTGGCGGAGCAATGCATCGGCAGCACGCCGCGCTCCGGCAGCAGCCAGTTCATGACGGTGAAGATGCTCTTCTTGATCTCGCCGGCATAGCTCGTGCCCGCGATCACGATGGTCTTCGCCGCGAAGGACAGGGCGATGCAGGTGGATGAGCGGCAGCCGTCGCGCTCCGGCTCGGCTTCGTATTCCGGGGCATGGACGATGGTGAAGTCCGGCGTGAAGCCCTCCAGCTCCGTCACCGGGGGCCGGATGAACATGTTGCGCGCGAAGAGCGCGTGCCAGGCATTGGTGGTGACGAGGCGCACGCGGATGCGGTGCGCCGGGTCGGCGCCGGCATAGAGGTCCTGGGTGAAGAGAACCGGGCGCGCGCCCAGCCATTCGCGGACGCGGGCGGCAAAGCCGGCGAATTTCTCCGGCGCCATCTTCTGGTTGACCTTGCCCCACCAGACCTGGTCGGTCACGGCAGGATCGTCCACCACGAACTTGTCCTGCACGGAGCGGCCGGTGTGCTGGCCGGTCAGGGCGATGAAGGCGCCATCGGCGGACAGGCGGCCCTCCCCGCGGGAGAGCGCGTGCTGCACCAGCGCCGGAGCGGTGAGGTTGGCGTGAACCGTAGAGGCGGCGACGACGCCGGTGCCGGCGAGGGCGGAAGCGGACATGCGATGTTCCCAAATGGCTCGAGCGCCGTGACCCGGATTCAGTTCCCGGCCGGGCGCTGATGGAGCAAGGCTTTGGCGGAAATAGGGCCGCGCCGGACCTGCGGTCAATGACCTGACAACGCAGGCGCAGCAAAGGAAACCGATGGGTTCCCTCTGGGTTATCCTCTCTTGGCCCGCGCTTCCCGCGCGGCCCAGACAAGTTCATCCCGCACTGCCGAAGGCGTGGTCACGGGCGCGCGGAAAGCAAGGCGCAAGGCCGGTTTCTCCTCACAAGCGAGGTCACAGCCATCGGCATCCACGGTGACCAAGCGCCACTCCCCCGCCCCCCCGCCCAAGGCGGCGGCGATGGCCATCACGGCATCGACATGGTCAGCATTGACGTGTCCCAGAATGTCCGACTCGGCGGCGAGCAACGATTCGGCGGCTGGCGGCGCGAGTTCGGCGGCGGAAAGGCGCCGGGCGCGGGCGAAGCCGCCCACCAGCAGCGCCCCGCCCGGCTGGACCCGCCAGAGCGCGAAATCGGCGAAATCGGCATAGAGCGCGGCATAGGGGTGGCAGGCCAGCCAGCGCGATTTCAGCGCGGGATCCTCGATCACCTCGGCCAAGCCGGTCACGGTCACGCGCGGCGCGGTTTGCGGGTTTGGCCCCCCCGCCGCCCCGGTGAAGAGCAGGGCGCAGCGCCCGTTGCGGCGAAGCTGCCGCGTGTGCTCGGAGAGGGAGGAGAGCCAGAGCAGGACCGACCCGTCCGGCGCCGTGGCCGGGGTGACCAGCGAGGCGAAGGGCTGGCCTTCCGCCTCCGTCGCCAGGGTGGCGGAGCGGGCGGCGCGGATCAGGCGGCGAGCGGCGAAGCCATCGTCCTCGGTCATGGGTCCTGTGTCCCGCCGGCTCGATCGGGGGTCAAGGCAGCTCCCTCTGCCATGATGCGTTCACCTCTTGGCCTCTCCCTGCCACAATTGCCTGCCATATTCCTTGCAGATGCCAACCGGATTTTCGCCGATGCCGCAGACCATCGCCCTCGTGGATGACGACCGCAACATCCTCACCAGCGTCTCCATGACGCTGGAACAGGAGGGCTACGCCGTCCGCACCTACACGGATGGGGAGAGCGCGCTGCAGGGGCTGATGAGCAAGCCTGCCGACCTCGCCGTGCTGGACGTGAAGATGCCGCGCATGGATGGGATGGAGCTGCTGCAGCGGCTGCGCGCCCGTTCCACCATGCCGGTCATCTTCCTCACCTCCAAGGACGAGGAGGTGGACGAGGTGATGGGGCTGCGCCTCGGCGCCGACGACTACATCACCAAGCCCTTCTCGCAGCGCCTCCTCCTCGAGCGCATCCGCGCCCTGCTCCGCCGCAACGAGGCGAGCCGGGCGGAGGCGAGCGGCCAGGCGCCCGGCGGCCTCATGGTGCGCGGCGACCTGGTGCTGGACGAGACCAAGCACTCCTGCACCTGGAAGGGGAAGCCGGTGCAGCTGACGGTCACCGAGTTCCTGCTGGTGAAGACGCTCGCGGCGCGGCCCGGCCTCGTGAAGAACCGCGACCAGCTGATCGACTCCGCCTATGGCGAGAACATCTACGTGGACGATCGCACCATCGACAGCCACGTGAAGCGCGTCCGCAAGAAGTTCCGCGCGGTCGACGATGATTTCGCGCAGATCGAGACGCTCTACGGCATCGGCTACCGCTACAAGGAGCAGTAGAGGCGAGCACGACGCCGTGCGAGGTCGTCGAACGCTGGGTCGAGAGGTTCAACGCCGCCGATCCGGGCGGCTTTGCCGAGCTCTACCACGAGGACGCGGTCAACCATCAGGCCACGCAGGAGCCCGTCGAGGGCCGCGAGGACATCCGCGCGATGTTCAGGCGGGAATTCGCAGCGGCTGAGATGGTCTGCCTCGTCGAAGCCATCCACAGGCCGGCGAGGTCGTGGCGCGCGAACGGCGCGATCCCCTCGGCCTGCGCGGCTGCGGCTTCTTCACGATCCGCGCGGGATGTATCACCTTCCAGCGCGGCTATTAAGGCAAGCTGTCCTTCCTCCGGATGCACGGCCTGCCCATCGCCTAGCGTGGACCTTCTGCGCCTAGCGGATCGAAAGTGTCATCCGGTAGGGCGCGCCGCCGCGCTCTGTGCCCATCACCAGCAGGTATTCGCCGCTGCGCGGCAGCACCAGGCGGAAGCGCTTGCCGTTGCCGGTGTCGAGCGGATCGGGCGTGATGTCCACCGCCGTGCCATCCACCGCCAGCCGCCATCCCGGCGCCCAGACGGACAGCGCTGCGTTGCGCTCGGGGCTGTCCACCCGCACCTCCATCGTCTGGCCGGCGCGGGCGCGCAGGGTGAAGCAATCCGGCGCGCCGCGTGGCACGGCGCCATCCACCACCGTGCCGCTCGCGCCTGGGGCGAAGCGGAGCGGAGCGGGCGGATTGCAGCCCTCGGCGGCTGCCAGCCCGGGCGCGAGCGCCAAGGCGAGGAGAATCAGGAAGCGAGCCATTGCGGAAGCTCCGTCAGCTTGGTGATGTCGCCGCGCCCGCCCAGGTGCCCCCACAGGCCGCGCGGAATCAGGACCGGCCGCATCCCTGCGGCGCGCGCCGGCGCCACGTCATTGTCCAGCCGGTCCCCCACATAAGCGATGCGGCGCGGCTCGGCCCCGCAGGATTCGGCGACGCGGGCGAAGAAGCGTGGATCCGGCTTGCTGACGCCCCAGTCGTTGCTGGTGGCGATGAAATCCGCGCCGAGGTCGAGCGCGGCCAGCGCCTCGGCCACGCCACGCGGCTGGTTGCCGGCGATGCCGATCCGGAGTCCTGCCGCGCGCAACGAAGCGAGGGCGGGGCGCACGTCGGGGTAGAGATCGTCCTCGCCGGGGATTTCCAGCGCCGCCAGCCGCGCGCGATGGGCGGCGATGTCGATGCCCGGCGCCAATTCGCGCACCGTGCCGCCGATGCCCAGCCCGCGCGCGATGCCGTCGCGCAGCGCGGCGAGGAAGTGGGCCTCGTCCAGCCCCACCACCTCGGCCCAGCCGCGCCACATGCGCGCCTCGTTCACCAGCACCCCGCCCACGTCGAAGACGACGTGCGTGACGCTCACCACGTCATCTCCGCGAAGGCGATGCGGTTCTCCGCAAGGGGCACGGCGCGCGCGGTGATCGATTCCGTGTTGAACACGGACCGCACCGGCGTGCCGGTGCGGTCCGCCGGCAGGCGCAGCGTGGCGGTGGCAACGCTCGCCACGCCCTCGCGCCGCTCCGCCACCTCGCGCCCGTCCAGCAGCCCCACGTCGCGCGGCCAGGAGAAGTAGCCGCGCGGCCGCGTCAGCCGCACCAGCGCGCCGGCCCCGCGGTCCGCCTCGGCCAGGGGTGCGGGCGGGCGCAGGTGCAGCACCTCCGTCCCGCGCGGGAAGGGCGAGCGGAAGAAATGCGCGATGGGGTGGCCGGGCACTGCCAGCACGATCTCCAGCGACCAGCCCGGCTCCACCGTGACGGGACCCCAGACGCCGTCCGCGCCGGTTTCGCGCGCATGGATCGCCTCGCCTGTCCGTGCGCCAGTCGCCGGATCGACGCGGAACACCTCCACCCGCGCGCCTGTGACGGGGCGGTTGGTGGGCGCGCCGGAGGCCAGCCCGGTGACGATTCCGTTCAGCACCGGCCGCGCCTCGGGCGTGACGTCAAACGCCTGGGCCTCGCGCCCCGCGATGAAGCGGAAATACTCGCGGAAGGCGCGCCAGTGATACGCCACCTCGCGGTGATCGAGGCCGGGCAGCAGGATGTTGGTGGCGCCGCGCAGCATCGGCCCGTCCTGGTCCACCCCGGTGGGCGTGCCGGGGCGGCCGACGAAGCGCCCGTCGGGCTGGGCGTAGAGGTCATTGTCCGAGCGCAGCGTCAGGAACGCCGTGCCCTCCACCACGTCGCTCGCCCCGCCATTAAGGCGGCGCAGGAAGGGGGCGCGGCCATTGAACTCGCTGCCCTCGTTCCACTCCCAGTCATAGACGCCACGATTGGGGGTGCCGCAGGTGACGGCGTGCGACACCTCGGGCGCGCCGCCCGCATGGACGACAAAGTCGCGGATCGGGTAGCCGCCGCGGCTATTGCCCACCAGCGCCACGCGCGGCGCGCCGGTGCGCGCACGCAGGTCGCGCACGAAGAAAGCGAGGCGCTCGGTCTGCTCGGCAGCGGAGGAGCGGTTGGGCTGCGGCACCGCGTCATTCGCCCGCGCCAGCGGATCGGGCATGTTCACGGCCAGGAGGCGGTCGCGGGCGATGCCGTTGCTCTCGAAGCGCCAGAGCGTGGTCATCCACAGCGCCGCGTGGTCGCCATTGCCATGAACCAGCAGGATGGGTGGCGGCGCCGCGTCCTGCGCGCGGGCGAAGCGCAAGGCAGGAAGGGCCAGGGCGGCGCCCAGCAGGGCGCGGCGAGTCGAATTCATGCCGCAAGCCTAGCCAGCGCCACGCCACCCCGGAAGGGGATGGGGCTACTTCGCCGGCAGGGCGGCGCGCAGCGCCTCGACATAGGCGTTGCGCGCCGTCTGCATCGCGGCCAGCCGCGCCTGGAGCCGGGCGATCTCGCCCTCGACGAACTGGATGCCCGCGACCTGCGCCTTCGCCGCCTCGGACAGGGTGTCGAGTGCAAAGGTGCGGCCTTCGAAGGTGATGGTGGACATGGATTGGGTTTCCGCGACTGGGGTGGCGCTTGGTTCGGAGTTCGGCACTTGCCCGCTAGCCCTGAAGCGCTCGCATTCGGCCAGCGCCGCGGCCACCCATCTGGGGTCGGATGCGAGCCCGCGCGCGCGGGCGGAGCGGCAGGCGGCCAGCGCGGCCTCGCCACCGGTTTCCGGGTTGGTGGCGAGACATTCGGCGGAGACGCGTGACCGCAGCAAGGCCGTCACCCCCTCGGGCGGCGGCGGGGCGGCGGCAAGCCATTCCTCCGCGAGGCGGAACCCATCCCGCAGGAACAGCCCCGCCATGTAGACCGTCACCGAAGGAAAGGAGACGGCACCATCGGGCATGACCCCGATCATGGGAACCAACGGCGCGATCGAGGGGAGCGCGTGGTTGCCGTAGAGCGTCATGCCCCAGTAGGAGCCGGCGATGCCGGCGAAATGGAAGGCATCGCGCACGGGTTCCAGCCCCGCCTCGGCCATGGGCAGGATCTCGACCTTCGGCTTGGTGAGCACGACCGTGTCGTTGGCAACGTCCACGTAGAGCGCGCCGAATTGCAGCGCGGTCTGGAAATACGTGTCGCGAAGGATGCCCCATACGCAGCGCCCCTCCCCACCTTCCGCGAGAAACGCCTGCAGGGCGCGGCTTTCCCGGCAGGCCGGGCGCTCCATGCGTCGCTTCAACGCTTCGAAGACGTGCATCGTGATCTCACGGCAATAGCCATAGGGATAAGGCTTGCCGTAGGCGGCGGGGGCGTTGCCCTGCATCTCGGCATCCGTCTCGGCGCGGAGCGCGAGAAAGAGATCCATGAGCGCTGCCCGGGCCGGCAGCAGGTGCCGCGCGGTGAGGACACGGACGCGCCGCGACACGGGCGCGGGTTCCTGCGGCAGGAGCGGCCTTGCAACGGACGGGCTGGGCTGGTTCCGGTCGGACATGGCCTCTCTGATGGCGCATTTTCGGCGCGGGGCGAAAGGCGGCGCCCCTGTCCCGCCGCGCGGCGTCAGCCCCTCATGAGTCCAACCGAATCCCCAGCTCCCGGATCAGCGGGCGCCACAGCGCGTTCTCGGCCCGCACGAATTCGGCGAATTGCGCGGGTGTCCAGGGCTGATACTCGATGCCCAGGCCGCGCATCCGCGCCACCACCTCCGGCGACTGGATGGCGCCGATCATCTCCTGCGACAGCCGCGCGACGACCGGCGCGGGCGTGGCGGCAGGGACGCTCATGCCCTGCCAGCCCCAGGCGACCGTACCCGGATAGCCCAGCTCCACCATGGTCGGCGCATCGGGCACGTCGGGGGTGCGGCTCTCGGTCAGCGCGGCCAGCACCCGCACCTTGCGGTCGCGGATGAAGGGCAGGCCGGTGGCAGTGTCGATCACCACCACATCCACCTGGCCACTCAGCAGATCCTGCATGGCGGCGGGACCGCCGCGATACGGCACATGCGTCGCATCCATCCCGGTGCGGCGCTTCACCAGCTCCATCGCGAGGTGATGCGGCGAGGCGACGGCGGGCGTGCCATAGGTCGGGGCGCGGCGACGCGACGCTTCCAGAAGCCCGGCGAAATCGCGCGGCGAGGCGTCGTCCGGCCGCACGACGATGTAGAGCGGAAAGCGCCCGATGAAGCCGACCCCCACGAAGTCGCGATCCGGGTCATAGGGGAGGCGGGCATAGAGGGCGGGGTTGTACGTGAGGATGCCGTTGTCCACGTGCATCCAGGTGTGGCCGTCCGGCGCGGCGCGGGCAACAAGGTCGCTCGCCACCACGGCGCCGCCGCCCGGCCGGTTCTCCACCACCACGTTCTGGCCGAGGCGCTGACTCATCAGCCCGCCGATCAGCCGCGCGAAGACATCGGAGGCGCCGCCGGGCGGATAGCCGACGATCCAGCGGATCGGGCGGTCGGGGAAGCTGCCCTGCGCGCGCGCGGCCAGTGGCAGCGCCGCCGCGCCCAAACCCATCGCCAACTGCCTGCGCCCCAGCATCCCCCACATCCCCTGCCGATTCATCCGCTTCATCCTGGCGCAGCGAGGCGGCGCTTCCAAGCCGCCTAGGGCGCCGCCTCGATGCGGTTCCGCCCCGCCCGCTTCGCAGCGTAGAGCGCGGCATCGGCGCGTTCGATCAGCCGCGCGCTCCCCTCCCCAGGCGTGGCGGCGGCCAGCCCGCCCGAGACAGTGAGAGCGAGACGCGTCCCATCTTCCAGCATCACCCCTTCGCGCGCGATGGCCTGGCGCAGCGCCTCCGCCGCGCACATCGCGCGCTCGGGCGGAGTGCCGGGCATCAGCACGGCGAATTCCTCGCCGCCCAGCCGGGCGGGCATGTCGGCGGCGCGCGCCGCCTCGCGCAGCGTGGTGCCAAGGTGCCGCACCGCCAAATCGCCCGCCGCGTGGCCGTGCCGGTCGTTCACCGCCTTGAAGTGATCCACGTCGAGCAGCAGCAGGCAGGGCAGCGCATCGCCGGCGAGGTGCCGTTCCAGCGCCGTCTCGAAGGCGCGGCGGTTGGGCCGACCGGTGAGGACGTCCGTCGCCGCCTCGCGCCGCGCCTCCTCCAGCTCCTCGCGCAGGGCTTCGGCGCGGCGGCCGGTTTCGGCAAGGCGGCGGGCCAGGATGGCGCCCTTGTCGCGCAGCGCCTGGGTTTCGCGGATCAGGCCGGCCAGCACCTCCGGCCAGTCCGCAGTGCCGGAGGCGAGTGCCGCCGCGGCCCCTTCCAGCGACCTTTCGTAGCGCACCGCATCGGTGGCGGTGCCGTCGAGGATGACAGCGGCGTCGCGCACGGCCTCGCCCAGGCGCCGCGAAATCTCGGCGAGGGTGGGACCGGAGGGGCTGGCGCCGAAGCGGGCATGCAGCGCCGCCATCTCCGCCTCGCCCAAAGGGGACGGGTCGCGCAACCTGTCCTCCAGCGCCGCGCGCAGTGCCGCCGCCTGCCCGGCGTGGAACTCGAACCACAGCACGTAATTGGGCGGGGTGGGCCGAAGCCCGTGGTGCAGCAGCGCGGCGATGGCGTCGTGGGCATGGCGCATCGCCGGGTCGGTGCGCGTAGTCGATGGGGCGTCGCTGGGCATGGCGTCCCCCGATGCCTAGGCGTGCCGGGTTAACGAAGCCTCACCCCAGCCCGGTGATGCGCTTCACGAGCAGCAGCCAGAGCGGCAGGGTGATGATGGAGAGCGCGTGCTCGGAGGTGGTGATGGCGGCCATGAGCGGCGCGTCGCCCCCCATGGCGCGTGCCATCACGTAGGAGGTAGCGGCGGTGGGCAGCGCCATGAACAGCACCGCCATGGCCAGCGCCAGCGGATCCAGCCCCAGGGCGAGCGCCAGCAGCAAGGTCAGCCCCGGCATGACGAGAAGCTTCAGCGCGGCGGTAAGGAGTTGCAGCGCGACGCGGTCCGCCAGGGCACGGGCCGAGAGCGCCGCCCCCACCGCCAGCAGGCCGAGCGCGACGGAGGCGCGGCCCAGCGTCTCGGCCAGCGGCTTCACCCCCGGCGGCAGCCCGCCCAGTGCCGCCACCGCGAAGCCGACGAGGCAGGCCAGCATCAGCGGGTTCATCGCCACCTGCCGCAGCGCCGGAAGAAGCTGGAACGGGCCGGGCCGCCCCAGGGCGAAGGCGGCATTGGTGACAAGCTGCACGAAGGGCACGATCAGCCCCGTCGCCACCGCCCCCAGTGCGATGCCGGGCAGGCCGAACAAGGCCCCCGCCACGGCGAAGCCGATCAGGTTGTTGAAGCGGATGCCGCCCATGACGACCGATGTCATCGAAGGGTGCGGCTGCCGGAACAGGCGCGACAGGGCAACGGAAAGCGCCGTGCCCGTCGCCAGCGCCAGCCAGATCGCCAGCAGCATGCCCCCCACCG
The DNA here is from genome assembly GCF_017355885.1 of Sabulicella rubraurantiaca. Taxonomy (GTDB): domain Bacteria; phylum Pseudomonadota; class Alphaproteobacteria; order Acetobacterales; family Acetobacteraceae; genus Roseococcus; species Roseococcus rubraurantiacus. Next base: position 143,440 of record NZ_JAFEUU010000003.1, on the reverse strand, counting down.
GCACCTGCGCGAGGTTCACCGAGCCGATAGCCGCGACCAGCAGAGATGGAAGCAGAACCCAGAAGATGAGCCGCTCGATCCCCGCCCAGATCGCGTCATCGGGCAGGAGGCGACGCTTCAGCAGCGCACCCAGCGCCAGCAGCCCGAAGGCCGGGACGAAGGCGTCCAGGTAAGGGATCACGCGCCGAGTTCGAGGGGCGGGGCGCGTCCGGGCTCGGTGTTGCGGCGACTGCGCGCTTCCTCGCGCCGGGACTGCAGGTCGCGCAGGCAGGCCGCTTCGGTGCGCTGCGTGAGGCCGCCGGCGCGGGCCTGCACATGGGCGACGCGCGGCCCGCCTGCGCCCGGGTACAGCACCACGTCCAGTTGGCAGCCCCCGGTGGCGTAGAGCCAGACGGAGGCGCTGCCCTCATCCCGGCGCAGGGTCGGCTCGCCCAGCGCCTCCAGCAGCGCGGCGAGGCTGGCGCCTAGGAATTGCGAGACGGATTGGCGTGGCGGCGCGGGACGTGAGGGCGCGGCGGGCGTCGGGGAGGAGGGCGCTGGCGCCTCGCCCGTCAGGGCCTGGAGCGTGGCCCGGTGGCTCTCCATCGTGGCATGCGCCATCTCGGCCTCGCGCGCCGTGTCGGGTGCGCAGGCCACCAACGGCAGCAGCCACAGGAGGGGAACGGTCCGGCGCAGCATGCGGCAGGTCCGGAAGCTGAAGGTCAGAAAGGATCGGCGCCGCCCCGGGACCGGCCAGGGGCGGCGGGCGGGGCTCAGCCCTCGCCCTGGAGCATCTCCATGGAGCCCATGATCTTGCCCCCTTCCTCGACGGAAAGGCGCTTGCAGCGGGCGACGCCCTTCACCGTGCCGCTGGCGCGGATGATGAGGTTGCCGCGGGCCGTCACCGTGCCGTCGAACACGCCGGCGATCTCGGCATCCTCGACCTGCACCTCACCACGGAACACGCCGGTCTGGGCGATCTGCAGCTCGGCGGCCTGGATCATCTGGCTTTCCACCGTGCCCTCGACCACGAGGCGCTCGGCATCCGCCACCGTGCCCTGCAGCGCGATGCCGCGGCCAACCACCAGGGTGCGGCGCTCCTGCGCGCTCGGGCGGGGCGGGGCGACCGTGCCCGGCCCGGCGGCGGGGCGCGGCGGGGCGCCAGCGACGGGAAGCGTCGGCGCGGCAGGCTTCGGGGGCAGGCCCACCGGGGCGCTGTTCGCCGCCGGGGCGCGGAAGGTCGGAACGGCGAGCTCCGCGTCGCGCGAGGGAACCAGCCCGTCGTTCGCCTCGGTGCCGTCGTCCTTCTTGCGGCCGAAGATGGACATGATGTGATCCCCCTGTATCCGGTTCCGTCGCGGTTATAGCGCGCGCCCCCCGCCGCACAATGCGCGCCGCGTGGATTCGCGCCAGTTTCCAACTAGGGATTTTCCCTCTAACCCCTGGGCCTCCAAACTGACGGAAGCCTTGCGCCGCATGAACAGCCAGAGCCTCGACATCCTCGGCATCGGCAATGCCATCGTGGATGTGCTGGCCCCCGTGCCCGACTCCTTCCTCCTCGACCGGAACCTGCCCAAAGGCGGCATGTCGCTGATCTCGACGGAGCAGGCGGAGGCGCTCTACGCCGCCATGCCGTCGGGGGTAGAATCCTCCGGTGGGTCGGCAGCCAACACCTGCGCCGTCGCGGCCGCGCTGGGGGCGCGGGTCGGCTTCCTGGGCAAGGTGGCGAAGGACCAACTGGGCGAGGTCTTCGCTCACGACATCCGCGCGGCGGGGGTGCATTTCCCGACGGCACCGCTGGAAGGCGGGGCGCCCACGGCGCGTTGCCTCATCCTCGTCTCGCCGGACGGGCAGCGCACCATGAACACCTATCTCGGCGCCTGCGTCTCCTTCGGCGAGGACGACGTGGATGAGGCAGAGGTGGCGCGGGCGGGCGTCGTGTATCTCGAGGGCTACCTGTTCGACCCGCCGGCGGCGCAGGCCGCCTTCCGCAAAGCGGCGCGGGCGGCGCGCGCGGCGGGGCGGCAGGTCGCCATCACGCTGAGCGACCCGTTCTGCGTCGGCCGCCACCGCGACGCCTTCCTCGACTTCGTTCGCCATGACGCCGACATCCTCTTCGCCAACGAGGCGGAGGTCGCGGCTCTCTACGGCACCGACGACTTCGACCAGGCGGCGGCCCAGGCGGCGCGCGACGTGTCCATCGCCGCCCTCACCCGGTCGGAGAAGGGCAGCGTCATCCTCTCGAAGGGCGGGCGCGACGTGGTCCAGGCCGCCCCGGCGCGGGTGGTGGACACGACCGGCGCGGGCGACGCCTATGCCGCCGGCTTCCTGGCCGCCCATGCTAAGGGGCTGCCATTGGCGGAAGCCGGCCGCTGGGGCAGCATCGCCGCGGCCGAGGTGATCGGGCATTTCGGCGCCCGGCCGCAGGCCGATTTGAAGGAGATGGTGGCATGACGACGCGCATCCTCGCCCTTGCCCTGGCCGTCGTGCTGCCCGGCACGGCGCTGGCGCATGAACGGCCCTGGCCGCACACCCACTGGGCGCATCACGGTGCGGGGCACCCCTCCCCCAACGCCATGGCCCAGGCCGCCCCGCCGCGGGACTCGGCCATCCAGGAACTGCAACGCCAGCAGGCCCAGCCGGGCGCGACACCCTGGGTGCCGTCGCAGAACCGCGACGCCGCGGAGGCGGATGCCGCCAGCGTGGACGATGCCGCCGGCCTGCTGAACGCCGCCCATGTCGCGCTGCGCGCCGGCCGGGCCGGCCAGGCCAACGAGTTCCTGGAGCGCGCGGAATCCCGCCTCCTCACCCGCTCCACCCTCGCGACGCGGGCGGGCGAGGCGGTGCAGGGCGGGCCGGTGGGGCGCATCGCCGCCGCCCGCGCCGCCCTGCTGCGCAACGACCGCAAGACGGCGCAGCGCGAGGTCGAGGCGGCGCTGGCCGCGCTGGACCGCCCGCGGCGTCGCCCCCGGTGAGCCCTGCGCTGCCCGAGGCGCCGGAGGCGATTCGCGCCGCCATCCATGACTGGCTGGACCGCTTCGCCGCGTGCGTGCGCGAGGTGGATTACCACAGCGCCTACCCGTTCTGGCATCCGCGCATCCTGGCCTTCGGCACGGTGCAGGCCGTGGTGGAGGGGCTGGAGCCCTTCCGCGACCGGCAATGGAGCAGCGTCTGGCCCAAGACCAGCGATTTCCGCTTCCGCCTGGACGCGGCGCGGGTGCTGGCGAGCGCGGACGGGTCCATGGCCGTGGCGATCGTGCCCTTCGAGAGCACGGGCTACCATCCGGACGGCACGCGCTTCGACCGGCCCGGCCGCACAACCCTGGCTCTGGTGCCCAATAGCGGCGAGGGCGAGCCTTGGGTCGCGGTCCACTCCCACATGTCGCTCGCCAAGGGCGTCCCGCCGGACAGCCACGCCGACCGGCCGGTGAAGGCCCGATAAGCCCCGGGCGGCGCGGCTTTGCCGTGCCAACGCAGTGCACCTGACGATATTCCGGGCTCTCGAACGGGGCCCCTGCGAAAATGCGAAGCGTTTTTGCCGGGTATTCTACATCGGACAGTTGAGGGTCAGGCCCGCCGCCACTTCCGCGGTGGGCACGGGGCGCAGGCCCGGCCCGGCCGGAACCACCAGCACCTCGTTACCGCCGACGCGGTAGGGCTGGTTGTCGCGCCTTGCCAGCTCCCGCTCCGCCGCGCGCAGGCTCATGGTGAACAGGATGGGGCGCCGCGTGGTGTTGCGGATATGGATCAGGTAGCCCCACTGCCCGTCCGAGCGCCGTTCCGCCTGCACCCGGTCCAGCAGCAGCCGCCCATCCAAGCCGCACGAGCCGCGCACGCGCGGGATGTCCTGCGCGGCGGCGGAGGTTGAGGCCAGCGCTGCCAGCAGGGGCAGGATGCGCGCGAAGCGGGTCATTCCGGCGGATATGGCTGGCATTTCGGCCTTTCACCCCCTATGTGTGCGCCGCACAAGCCACACAACAAGTGATTATCCCTGCCCGGGGCTTCCGAGACGCCCGGGCCAACCCATGCCCGGAACCTCTCTTCCCATGCAGATGCGAAACCTCGCGATCATCGCCCACGTCGACCACGGCAAGACGACGCTGGTGGACCAGCTTCTCAAGCAGTCGGGCACCTTCCGCGAGAACCAGCAGGTCGCCGAGCGGGCGATGGACCGCAACGACCTGGAGCGCGAGCGCGGCATCACCATCCTCGCCAAGTGCACGGCGGTGGACTGGAACGGCCACAAGCTGAACATCGTCGACACGCCAGGCCACGCCGATTTCGGCGGCGAAGTGGAGCGCATCCTGTCCATGGTGGACGGCGCCATCCTCCTAGTGGACGCGGCCGAGGGCGTGCTGCCCCAGACCAAGTTCGTGCTCGGCAAGGCGCTGGCGCGCGGCATCCGCCCCATCGTCGTCGTGAACAAGGTGGACCGCCAGGACGCCCGCCCGCACGAGGTGCATGACGAGGTGTTCGACCTCTTCGCCAATCTCGGCGCCACGGACGAGCAGCTGGACTTCCCCATGCTCTTCGCCTCGGGCCGCCAGGGCTGGGCCGACGAATCCATGGAAGGCCCGCGCCAGAACCTGGACGCGATGTTCGACCTGATCATCCGCCACGTCCCCGCGCCGACGGTGGACATGGACGCGCCCTTCGCGATGAACGCGGCGATCCTGGAATACGACAACTTCCTGGGCCGCATCCTGACGGGCCGCATCGAGCAGGGCACGGCGCGGGTGAACATGCCCGTGAAGGTGCTGCGCGCCGACGGCACGCAGGTGGAGACGGGGCGGCTGACCAAGCTGCTCACCTTCCGCGGGCTGGAGCGCGTGCCGGTGGACGAGGCGCAGGCGGGCGACATCATCGCCATTGCCGGTCTGTCCGACAGCACGATCCCCGACACGATCTGCGCGCCCGAGATGCAGGCGCCGCTGCCTTCCGTGCCGGTGGACCCGCCGACCCTGGCCATGACCTTCCGCGTCAATGACGGCCCGCTGGGCGGCCGCGAGGGCAAGAAGGTGACGTCGCGCCAGATCCGCGACCGGCTGATGCGCGAGGCGGAGGGCAACGTCGCCATCCGCATCCGCGACTCCGAGGAGACCGACGCCTTCGAGGTGGCGGGCCGCGGCGAGCTGCAGCTGGGCGTGCTGATCGAGACGATGCGCCGCGAAGGCTTCGAGCTGACCATCGGCCGCCCGCGCGTGCTTATGCGGCCGAACCCGGAGACGGGCGAGAAGGAGGAGCCTTACGAGGAAGTCCTCGTGGACGTAGACGAGCAGTATTCCGGCGTGGTCGTCGAGAAGCTGTCGCTCCGCAAGGGCCAGATGCAGGACATGCGTCCGTCGGGCGGCGGCAAGACCCGCCTGACCTTCCACATGCCCTCGCGCGGCCTGATCGGCTACCACTCGGAGTTCCTGACCGACACGCGCGGCACCGGCATCATGAACCGGCTGTTCCACGGCTATGGCCCCTATGCGGGCACGATCGAGGGGCGCCGCAACGGCTCGCTGATCTCCAACGTGGATGGCGAGACGACGCAGTACGCGCTCTTTGCCCTGCAGGAGCGCGGCACGCTGTTCGTGGATCCGGGCGCCAAGGTCTATGAGGGTCTGATCATCGGCGAGAACTCGCGCGGCGACGACCTCGAGGTGAACCCGGTGAAGGAGAAGAAGCTCACCAACATCCGCGCCGCCGGCAAGGATGACGCGCTTCTGCTGACGCCGCCGCGCCGCATGAGCCTCGAGCAGGCGATCGCCTACATCGAGGATGACGAGCTGGTGGAGGTCACGCCCTCTGTCGTGCGGCTCCGCAAGCGCCACCTGGACCCGCATGAGCGCAAGCGCGCCCAGCGTCGGGCCGACGGCCTCCCCGTCAAGGGCGACCAGGCGGCTTGATCCTGATGTGCTTGAGGCCAAGCCTCAGGCACCCCTCATCGAGAACCCGTGGGAGCGATGCTTCCACGGGTTTTTCTTTGCCGGACGGTCTCGCCTCAGCGCGCGATGGGGTCGAGGCCGAGGGCGCGGGCCGCCTCATAGGCGCGCGGCCCGGCCAGGAATTCGATCAGCGCCCGCGCCGCTTCCTCCTCCCGCGCATTCGCCGCGATCCCGGCGCTGAACACCGTCACGCGCTGCAGCGATTCGGGCAGCGGGCCGAGGAAATCGAGCCCGGCAATGGGCAGGAGCTCGCTGATCTGCTGGAAGCCCAGCGCCGCCTCGCCCCGCGCCACCACGCTGCCCACCCGCTCGGAGTAGATGCGCCGCGCCTTGGGCATCACCAATTCGGCGAGGCCAAGCCGGGCGAAGAGCTCGCGCGACAGGTACTCGCCGCTGGCGCTGGCCGAATAGGCGATGCTTGGCGCCTCCAGCAGGGCGCGGCGCAGCCCCTCCTCCGTCGAGATGTCCCAGCGCGGCCCGCCCGCGCGCACCGAGGCGCCGATGCGGCTCACGACCAGGTCGGTGCGGCTGCCTGGGCGGACGAAGCCGCGCTGCGCGAGCGCGTCCAGCGCCTCGGCCGCCAGGATGAGCACGTCGGCCGCCTCCCCGCGCGCCAGGCGGTTGGGGATGGCGTCGGGGGCGGCGCCCATGGAGGCGCCACGCAGCGTGACGAGGCGGTGCCCGGTTTCCCGTTCGAAGACCGGGGCCAGCGCCTCATAGGCGGCATTGAACCCGCCGGAGGTCATCACCGTGATCTCGGCGGCGCGGAGCGCAGGCGCCGCCAGGACCAGGGCGGCGAGGAGGACGAAGCGACGGAGCATGGCGCGTTTCCCTTGACCCGCGAATCCTAGAGCGGCGCGGCCGGAACGCGATAGGCTTTGCCCATGCTGGCCCTCCTCCTCGCCGCGCTGCTCTGGGTCGGTCTGCATGTCGGGGTGGCAGGGACCGGGCTGCGCGCCGCGTTCGTGGCGCGGCTGGGGGAGCGCGGCTTCCGCGCCGCCTTCTCCCTCGCCTCCGCCGTGGCGATCACCCTGCTGGTGCTGGCTTGGCGGAACGCGCCCTTCATTCCGCTCTGGGCGCTGCCGGAGGCGGGGCGCCTCCTCGTCGCCGCATTGATGCTGCCGGCCTTCCTCCTCTTCGCCGCCTCCGTCGCCACGCCGAACCCGACGGCGGTGGGCGGGGCGCTGGCCGGGGAGCCGCGCGGGATCCAGCGCATCACCCGCCACCCAATGCTGTGGAGCTTCGCCCTCTGGGCCGGGCTGCACGCGCTGGCGGACGGGACCGCGGCGGGCATGGCGTTCTTCGGCGCCTTCCTCGTCACCGCGCTGGCCGGGATGCCCTCCATCGACGCCAAGCTGCGGCGGCGCGACCCGGCGCTGTGGGCGCGCCTGGCCGCCGTCACCTCCATTCTGCCCCTTGGCGCCGTGCTGTCGGGGCGCAACCGCGCCGCCTGGCGGGAGATCCCGCTTCGCGCCTGGGCAGGCGGGTTGGCGGGGTGGGCGCTGCTGCTTTGGCTGCACCCCCACATCTTCGGCGTGCCCGCGCTTCTCCCTTGATTCATTCTGCCCCTGCAGCCATTCCAGGCGCGGGGACCGGGGAATCGCTCGCCATGCAGGAAGCCTTGACCGACGCCGATACGGCCGACACACCGCGCGCCCGCGCCGCGCGGCTGGTTCTGTCGAGCGGGTTTCAGCGCCTGGTGATAGGGCTGATCCTGCTCAACGCCGTCACGCTCGGCCTCGAGACCAGCGTCACGATCAGCGAATCCTGGGGCGGGCTGCTGCATGGCCTGGACCTCGCCCTGCTGACCATCTTCACCGCCGAGCTGGCCTTGCGGATCTACGCCTTCCGTGGCCGCTTCTTCCGCGACCCCTGGGGCCTCTTCGACCTGCTGGTGGTGGGCATCGCCTGGCTGCCCGCGACCGGGCCGCTTTCCGTGGTGCGTGCCCTGCGGGTGCTGCGCGTGCTGCGGCTGATGAGCATCATGCCCTCGCTGCGCCACGTGGTGGAGGCGATGTTGCACGCCCTGCCGGGCATGGGCTCCATCGTGCTGCTGATGGGGCTGATCTTCTATGTCTCCGCCGTGATGGCGACGAAGCTCTATGGCGAGCTCCTGCCCGAGCGCTTCGGCACGCTGGGGGAGAGCCTGTTCACCCTGTTCCAGCTGATGACGCTGGAATCCTGGGCCGAGTCCAACGTGCGCCCCATCCTGGAGCACCAGCCCCTCGCCTGGCTGTTCTTCGTCCCCTTCATCCTGGTCACCACCTTCGTGGTGCTGAACCTCTTCATTGGCGTGATCGTGGAAAGCATCCAGACGCTGCGCGCCGAGCGGGAGGCGCCGGCCAAGGAGGCCAAGGAAAGCGTCGAGCGGGTGGAGATGCGCCTGCTGCTGCAGGAGATGCGCGCCTTGCGGGCGGAGGTGGCGGCGCTGCGCGAGACGGAGCGGCGCTGACGCCTCATCCCAGCAGCAGCGTGTGCAGGTATCGCCCCGGAACCACGACCGCAGCCAACCCGGCGGCGGCGAGGCCCCCGGCATTGATCATCATGGCGCGGCGGTGTGCCGCGATCCGGCCCTGCCGCGCCGCCCGCACCGCCAGCGGCACGTTTACCAGCGTGGTGACGGACAGGAGGTGGACCAGGGTGAGATGGCCGAAGGCGGGCAGCCAGAACGAGGACAGCGCCGCCACCAGCAGCATCAGCCCGCCGAGCCGTCCCCAAATTCGGTGCGCCCCCCGACCTTTGGGCAGCAGCAGCACGGCGAGGATGCAGAGCAGGGCCAGCAGCGCGGAGAACAGGTGGAGATGGAGCATGGACATGACCGGATCCAGCGGTATGTTTACGGCGTGAACTTTTAGCGGGTCCATGTGAGCAATGTCAACATCGCCGAAGCCGTACCATCACGGTGACCTGCGCGCCGCGTTGCTGGACGCGGCCGACTCCCTGCTGGACGCCGGCGGTGATGGTGCCGTGTCGCTGCGCGAGGCGGCGCGGATCGCCGGTGTTTCCCCCACCGCCGCCTATCGCCACTTCGCCGACAAGGAGGCGCTGCTGGCCGCGCTGGCCGCGCGGCACTTCGCCCAGTTCGGCGCCGCGCTGGGGGAGGCCGGCCTCGACGCGCAGGGCATCGCCTATGTCCGCTTCGCCCTGGCGCGGCCCGGCCGGTTCCGCCTGATGTTCGGCCCCCTGCTCGCCCGCGCGAAGGCGCATCCGGAATTGCAGGCTGCCTCCAGCGCCGCCTTCGATGCGCTCACCCGCGCGGCGGGGGGAAAGGAGGCGGCGATCCGTGCTTGGGCGCTGGTGCATGGACTGTCGCACCTGTTGCTGGATGGCGCCCTCTCGGACGAGGTTTCGCCGGAGGGGCTGCTGACAGTGCCGCGCTGATCGCGTAACCGCGACGCATGAGCGAAGCCCCGAAGAAGCGTCCCGTCATGCTGGCCATCCTGGATGGCTGGGGCTGGCGGGAGGAGGAGTCGGACAACGCCGTGCGCCGCGCGCGCACCCCGAATTTCGACACGATGTGGGCGCAGGGCCCGCGCGCCTTCCTGCGCACCTCCGGCCTCGATGTCGGCCTGCCCGAAGGGCAGATGGGCAACAGCGAGGTCGGGCACCTGAACATCGGCGCCGGGCGCGTGGTGATGCAGGACCTGCCGCGCATCGACGCCGCCGTCGCGGATGGGTCACTCGCTGCCATGCCGGCGCTGCGCGGCTTCGCCCAGGCGGTGAAGCGCAGCGGCGGGACGGCGCATCTGCTCGGCCTGCTGTCGCCCGGTGGCGTCCATGCGCACCAGGACCACGCGGTGGCGCTGGCGAAGGCGCTGGTGGCGGAAGGCGTTCCGGTCGCGATCCATGCCTTCACCGACGGGCGCGACACCCCGCCGCGCTCTGCCCCCGGGTACCTCCAGCGTTTCGAGGCGGCGCTGCCGGAGGGCGCGCGGGTCGCCACCGTCACCGGGCGCTACTTCGCCATGGACCGCGACAACCGGTGGGAGCGGGTGGAGAAAGCCTGGCGCGCCCTGGTTCTCGGCGAGGGCGAGCGCGCGGACTCCGCCGCCGCCGCGATCGCCGCCGCCCATACGCGCGACGTGACGGATGAGTTCGTGCCCGCCACCGTGCTGCCCGGCCATGCCGGGATGCGCGACGGCGACGGAATCCTCTGCTTCAACTTCCGCGCCGACCGGGTGCGGGAGATCCTGGGAGCGATGCTCGATCCCGGCTTCGCGGGCTTCGCGCGCGCCGCCACGCCGCGCTTCGCCGCCGCGCTGGGCATGGTGGAATACTCGCGCGAGCTGAACGCCTTCATGGAGACGCTGTTCCCGCCGCAATCCATGGCCGACATCCTCGGCGCCGCCGTCTCCGATGCCGGGCGCACCCAGCTGCGCATGGCGGAGACGGAGAAATACCCGCACGTCACTTGGTTCCTGAATGGCGGCGAGGAGACGCCGTTCCCCGGCGAGGAGCGCATCCTGGTGCCCTCGCCCAAGGTCGCGACCTACGACCTCCAGCCCGAGATGAGCGCGCCGGAACTGGCCGAGAAGGCGGTGGCGGCAATCCGCTCGGGCCGCTTCGACATGATCGTGCTGAACTTCGCCAATGCCGACATGGTGGGCCACACCGGCAGCCTGGAGGCGGCGACGAAGGCTTGCGAGGCGGTGGATACCGGGCTCGGGCAGATTCGCGGCGCGGTGCGGGAGATGGGCGGCGCGCTGCTGGTCACTGCCGATCACGGCAATGCGGAGATGATGCGCGACCCGGAAACCGGCGGTCCGCACACCGCCCACACCACCAACGTGGTGCCGGTCGTGCTGGAAGGTGGGCCGGCGGGGCTGGCGCTGCGCGAAGGGCGCCTCGCCGACATTGCGCCGACTCTGCTCGCGTTGCTGGGCGTGGCGCAGCCCGCGGCGATGACGGGACGCAGCCTGCTCCAGTAGGCTCGCGTCAGCCCAGCAGCCAGAGCAGCAGGGCGAGGCCCCACAGGCCGAGGGCGACCATGGACACGCGCTCGGCGTGCCAGAGCAGGCGGTCGCGCAGCGCCTCCGCCAGCATGGCCTGCATCTCGGCGGTGGCGAGGCGGCCGCGCGGGAGGCCGGAATCGATCAGCAGCGCATAGACCTCCGAATGGCGGAGGTCGCGGTTCGGGGTGCGCCAGGCGGCCATGGCCAGCCCGATGACCAAGACGGACATCGCCTGCGCCCCGGCGCGGCAGGCCAGCACGGCATCGAAGGACAGCGCGACCATCAGCGTCGCGGTGGCGAGAGCCACGAAAGCGCAGGCCCGGCGGATGGACAGATCGGCATAGGCCTCGAAGACAGGCTGCATGGCGCACGTCCCGAAAATGTGTGGCCGTCGGTGCGGCGAATTCATAGCCCACCGAACCCCCTGGCCACGTTCCCGGTTGCCTCGCCCCATCCTGGCAAGCCTGCCGAGCGCGGGCGCGGCGCGCCATTGAGGCGGCGCCCCGCCCATGCGACATGGAAGCGAGAGCCGAAGGAGCGACGAGGGGCATGGCGCTGCGCGTGGCGGTCCAGATGGACCCGATCCAGTCCATCAACATCGAGGGCGACAGCACCTTTGCCATGATGCTGGAGGCGCAGGCGCGCGGCCACCAGCTCTGGCACTATCACGTGCGCCACCTGTCCATGCATGCGGGGCGCGTCATCGCCCACGCCCAGCCGGTGACGGTGCGGCGCGAGTTCGGCAACCACTTCACCCTGGGCGAGACGGTGGAGCTGGACCTGGAGCGCGACGCGGACGTGGTACTGATGCGCCAGGACCCGCCCTTCGACATGGCCTACATCACGGCCACCCACATCCTGCAGCACATCCACCCGAAGACGCTGGTGGTGAACGACCCCGAGCACGTGCGCAACGCACCGGAGAAGCTCTTCGTCCTGCGCTTCCCCGAGCTGATGCCCGAGACGCTGGTGAGCAGCGACGTGCGCGAGATCCGCAAGTTCCGGGCGAAGCACGGCGACATCGTGCTGAAGCCGCTCTTCGGCAATGGCGGCGCCGGCGTGTTCCATCTGCGGCCGGACGATCCCAACCTCAACTCACTGCTGGAGATGTTCACCGAGCGCTCGCGCGAGCCGCTGATGGTGCAGCAATACCTCCCCTCCGTGCGTCAGGGCGACAAGCGCGTGATCCTGGTGGATGGCGAGGCGATGGGTGCCATCAACCGCGTCCCGGCCGAGGGCGAATCGCGCTCCAACATGCATGTCGGCGGACGGCCGGAGCCCACGACGCTGACGGAGCGGGAAAAGGAGATCTGCCGCATCATCGGGCCGGAACTGCGCGCGCGCGGCCTGATCTTCGTCGGCATCGACGTGATCGGCGGCCACCTCACCGAGATCAACGTCACCTCGCCGACCGGCCTGCAGGAACTGGCGCGCTTCGACGGCGTCCACCTGGAAAAGGCGATCTGGGACGCCATCGAGGCGCGGCGCCGGTAGTCCCGGCTGCCGCTAGAGCAGCGCTTCCCCCTCGAGCACGCGGACGCAGGATCCGCCGACGCTGGCGCGCATGCCGCCCTCCGCGCGCCACGCCGCGATTCGCAGCGTGGAGGGACGCCCCATCTCCACGCCTTGGCGCAGGGTGAAGCGGTCGCCCTCGCCCAGCGAGTGCAGCAGGGCGGCGAGGGGCGTTGCGGCGCTGCCCGTGGCCGGGTCCTCGATCGTGCCGGAGAGCGGCGAGAACATGCGCGCCCGCAGCGCGTCGCGCCCCTCACGCGCCCAGAGGTAGACCGGCAGGCGCTCCGGCCCCGCCGCCGTCCACTCCCCCGCCACTTCGCGGAACCGGGCGATGTCGGGGACGGCGCGGCCCAGCGCCTCGGGCGTCACCTCGGCGACGACGAAGCTGTTGCCGCAGGAGGCGAGAACCGGGCCGTGCCGGTCCAGCAGCACGTCGCCAGGCGCGAGCCCGACGCAGGAGGCCAGGGTGGCGACGTCCATCGCCGCGCCGGTCGAGAGCGGCTGCGGCGCCTCGATGGTCGTCCCGCCCTCCTCCACGCGCACGCGGACGAGCCCTGCGATCTCCTCGAAGCGCAGCTCGCCGTCGCGGGCGCGCTCGGCCAGGACGAAGCCGGTGCCGACATTGGGGTGGCCGGCGAAGGGCATCTCCGTCTTGCGGTTGAAGATGCGCACGCGCGCGGTGTTGGCTGGGTCCGAAGGGGGCAGGACGAAGGTCGTCTCGCTCAGGTTGAACTCGGCGGCGAGGGCCTGCATCTCTGCATCCGAGATGCCGCGCGCATCGGGAAAGACCGCCAGCGGATTGCCGCCGAATCGGGTCTCGGTGAACACGTCCACCGTGACGAAGCGGAAGCGGCGTGCGGTCATAGGGAAAGCTCCACCAGGACGGGGACGTGATCGCTGGCCTGGGTCCAGGCGCGGGCGGGCTTGTGGACGTGCTGCCGCGCCAGCTTGCCCTGGAGGTCGGGGCTGACCCAGACATGGTCCAGCCGTCGGCCACGGTCGGAGGCAGCCCAGTCGCGGTTGCGGTAGCTCCACCAGGAATAGAGCTTCTGGTCGGCGGGAACGAAGTGGCGCACCGCGTCCACCCATTCGCCCTTCTCCATCCAGCGCCCCATCGCCTCCACCTCGACCGGCGTGTGGCTCACCACGTCGAGGAGCTGCTTGTGGCTCCAGACATCGTGCTCCAGGGGCGCGATGTTCAGGTCGCCGACGAGGACGCGGCGCGGTGCCGCGGCGCGGCTTTCCCCCCAGGCCGTCACCTCGCGCAGGAAGTCTAGCTTGTGGGCGAATTTCGGATTGACCGCTGGGTCGGGCGCGTCACCGCCGGCGGGGACGTAGAAATCATGCAGCTCGATCGGGCCGCCCGGAACATCGAGCGTGACGCCGAGGTGGCGGCAATCGCCCTTCTCACACCAATCCGGATCCTGCTCGCGCACGGCGAAGGGGATGCGGGACAGGATGGCGACGCCGTTATAGCCCTTCATGCCCTTCGCCGCGACGTGGCGAAAGCCGAGCGCCTCGATGCCTTCGAGCGGGAAGTGCTCATCCGGGCACTTCGTCTCCTGCAGGCAGAGCACGTCGGGGGCCAGGGCGGCGTCCAGCTCCTTCAGGAGCGGGAGGCGCAGGCGGACGGAATTGATGTTCCAGGTGGCAATGCGAAGAGGCTTGGGCATGGAGCCCAAGCCCTAGCAGAACAGGCGCCCGCTGGGCAGCGGGCCACCCGAATGGGGCCATGCCCTTACCCTTGGCCGCCCCAACAAAACCGCGAAGCGGTTTTATGGGGAGTCAGACGATCTTGGTGCGAACCTCGCCCACGCCCTCGACGAAGCCTTCGAGCAGGTCGCCGCGCTGCACGGCGGCCACGTTCTCCGGCGTGCCGGTCATGATCAGGTCGCCCGGCTCCAGCCGCACGAGGGTCGAGAGGTTGGCGATCACCTCGGGAACGGACCAGATCAGCTTGCTCAGGTCGCTGACCTGACGCTGCGCGCCGTTCACGTTGAGCTGGATCTTGCCCTTGGACGGATCAAAGGAGCCGGCCTGGATCAGCGCGCCCATCGGCGCAGATTGGTCGAAGCCCTTGCCCATGTCCCAGGGACGTCCGGTCTTCTTGGCTTCGCCCTGCAGGTCGCGGCGCGTCATGTCGAGCCCGGCGCAATAGCCCCAGACATGCTTCAGCGCATCGCCCACGCCGATGTTCACGCCACCCGCGCCGATCGCCACCACCAGCTCCATCTCGTGGTGCAGATCCTTCGTGGCGGAGGGATAAGGCATGTCCGCGCCATTGATGACGAGCGCATCGGCAGGCTTCGCGAAGTAGAAGGGCGGCTCGCGCGTCGGGTCGCTGCCCATCTCGATCGCGTGCTCGGCGTAGTTGCGGCCGACGCAGAAGATTCGGCGGACCGGGAACACAGCGCTCGAGCCCTGGACGGGCACGTAGGGCACGGGGGGCGGGCTGATCACGTAATCGGGCATGGCGTCCTTCACCTCGCGGTTGGGTTCCCATAGACCGAAACCCGCCTCGGGGGAAATACGGAGGGGATTGACGCGACAACGGCGCGTCTGAGAGGTTCCCGCACATCCGAGTCGCTTTCCCATAATGGGAACGAGAGAAACTCTGGTTGGGTTTCGCGGCACGGCAAAAAAAAGCGCCCGACCAGGGGGGTGGCCGGGCGCCCATTTGGGGTACTGAAACTTACCGATCGGTAGTCTCTTTGGTCGGGCGAGCCGGAAGGGGATGCCGGTTCGTCCACCGGAGCAAAACCTGCTCCGGCGCTCGGACTATAAGTGTTTTCCCGGAACATGCAACCCCAATTCCGCCTCATTCGGCGGCGACTTGCCCATGGCGCAGGCGGGCCCAGTCGGTGCATGCCTCGCCGAAGCTTTCGAAGATGCGGCGGCTGAACCCGTCGCGGTCCCAGTCGTATTCGGGGTGCCATTGCACGCCCCAGGCGAAGCCACGCGCCTCGCGCACACGCACCGCCTCGACCGTCCCATCTGGTGCCCATCCCATGGGCTCCAGGCGCGGCGCAAGGCGCTGCACCCCCTGGTTGTGCAACGAGTTCACGGCCACCTCATCGCAATTGGCGAGGCGGGCAAGCATCCCTTCCGGCGCCAGCCGGACCGTGTGCGCCTTGCCGGTACGCACCAGGGGAATGGGCTGATCGGAAGGAGTGGAATGATCCATCCGGCCCGGCAGGTCCTGGATGCGCTGGTCGAGCGACCCGCCCAGCGCCACGTTCAGCTCCTGCATGCCACGGCAGATGGCGAGCATGGGGACGCCCTGCTGGATGGCTGCACGGATCAGAGGCAGCGTCGTGCTATCGCGCTGTGGATCCTCCGGCGTGCCTTCGGCATGGGCAGGTCCATCATAGTTGGACGGATGGACGTTGGACCGGCTGCCGGTCAGCAGCAGCCCATCCAGACGCGGCAGGATGTCCGGGACGCTGGCCTCGCCCGCCGCCGGGATCAGGATCGGGATGCCGCCCACCGGGCCCAGCACCACCTTCACGTAATGGTCAGACGCCGCGTGGTTGGGGGTGTTGAAAAGGCCGAAGCCTTTCACGCAGCAAGAAATCCCGATCAGCGGCTTCACGCGCATCCCCTTGGGGCGAGGTGTCATCCGGCGAGGGGCCCTTCCGGACTCCCGTCTCCTCCCTGAAATAAACGCGCCGCAGATGTCTCAATCAAGGCAGGAGGAATGCGGATTCAGCGCCCCTGCTCCAGCGCCTCGCGGAAGCGCGGGTCATTGAAGGCGAACAGGAAGGGATCGAAGCGCAGCCCGGTCTGGATCTGGTTCAGCGTGACGCGGGTGGCGCGGTTCTGCCCATCCACCACCGTCCACTGGCGCAGCTGCATCGGCTCCTCTTCCAAAGCCAGCTGGATGCGGCCCTCGGCCGGGCGCCCGGTCCGGAACACCGTGACGCGCAGAAAGCCGCCCGAGCGCTCCACCCCCGCTACCGTCACGTCGCCCGACAGGCGCAGCGGCGAGCGGAGCAGGACGCCGAGCGGGGTGGATTCCAGTGGCACGACGGTCGCCTGACGCAGCTCGCCATCCCAGTGGAAGAACTGCCGGTCCGCGGCGACAAGCAGCGTCGGCTCCGGCGGATCGTATTCGAAGCGCATGCGCGACGGGCGCCAGATCCAGGCTGTCCCCTCGGCGGAAGCGCCGTTCTGCGCGGTCTGCAGGAAGCGGGCGCGCAGCGTCGTCAGCCCGTTGAAATAGGCCTCCACCCGCGCGAGCGCCGCGTTGGACTGGGCCAGCGCCATGCTGGGCAGCAGCAAGGCAGGGGCGGCGAGGAGGGAACGGCGTCCGGTGATCATAGAGGGAGATGTGGAGGGGAAAGGGGCCCGTGAGTAGGGGCCCCTCCCCGTCCCTGGGTCAGAGCGGAGCGCGGCGATGCGCCATGACCAAGCCCCGCGTGCCAGAGCGTGCGCCCAGCATCGCGGCCCCGGCCCCGAGCAGCATGGTGATGAAGAAATACAGCGCCGAGGTGGCGGCGGCCTTGGCGGCGGCATCCGCGGCCTCGCGGGCCCGGCGCTCCGCCTCCTCGGCGAGGCGCCGTGCCTCGGCCTCGGTCGCGGCGACGCGCTGGGCGGCCTCGGCTTCCGGGATGCCGGCCTCGGCCGACACGAGGCGCACGAGGCGCGCGCGGCGGGCATCGTCCAGGCGGCCCTGAGTCACGCCGGCCCCGATCAGCGAGGCGATCTCTGCCCCGCGCTGCTCGGGCTCCATGGCGTTCGGATCTTCCGGGCCGGACAGGGCCAGGCGGAGACGCTCCGTCACCTCTTCCGGGTTCACGGCGGAGGCGGCAGCGCCGGTGGCAGCGCCAGCGGCATCGGCTGCCCCGCGCGCGACGGAACCCACGGCATCGGCAGTCCGACCGGCGATGTTGCTGCCCACCTGCCCCATCACCAGCACGGCGAACAGGAAGGCCACCGCCCAGGCGCCCAGCCCGTGATAGGCAGCGTCGAGCCGGTCCGTGGTGCCGGAAAGCCGCGCCGCGACCATCCCGCCCAGAAACAGGCCGATGATGTTGGACGCGGCGAACCAGATGGCCGCACCCACGCCCATCGCCGTGGCGGAGGGCGTGTCACGCGCAGTCGCGTCCACCACCCCCGCGCCGATGGCGACGCCCAGCGTGTTGAGCATAAGCCCGATGGTGATGGCCACGACGGCACCGACCAAAAGGGCACCCCAGGAGGCCTGGGGCCGGAGCGCGGGCGCTGCCTCCGGCTGCGCCACCATGGGATCGTAGACGACCTCGCTCCGGTCGGATGCCGCGTGGCTCATCGGGCCTTACTTCTTGTCGAGCGCGTCGCGGGCGGCATCCTTGACGCCACCGACCGCGTTCTGCGCCTTGCCCTCGGCCTTATCCATCTTGCCCTCGGCCTCGAGCTTCGCGTCGCCGGTCAGCTTGCCGGCGGCGTCCTTCAGGGCGCCCTTGGCCTGCTTGGCCGCGCCTTCGATCCGGTCCTTGTCCATGGAGGAACCTCCTTGTCTGGTGGCGCCAACGCAGGCGCCTTGCCAGACAGGAACGCGACCCGAGCGGGTTCGTTGGGCTTACCTTCCTGGGAGGCCAGGCGGCGGCAGGGCGGTGCCGCGCGGCAGGGTCGCGCCACCACCCGCCGGCACGTTGGATTGCGGCTGCATCACCTGATAGCCGGTCGGCCGCTCGAAGCGCAGCGGGTCGAGCGGCGTGCGGTCCACCGCCACGGCCTCCATGCGGCCATTGGGGCCTTCGGCGCGAAGGATCAGCCCGTCCGTGGTGATACAGGCGCGGGCGGTGCGGCCCGCATCCTCCACGCGCCACAGCGTGCAGGGAAAGCCGGCGACGCTGTCCGAACCCTCGCGCGTGTAGTTCGCGCTCTCACGCGGCAGCATCCCGGCCGGGCCGCTGCCCGGGGGTAGTTCCACCACCGCGCGCATCGCCTCATTCACCATGAAGCCCGTGCGGGCGCGGTGGTCGGCCACGATGTAGCCACCGCCCGTGGGCAGATCCAGGCGGATGAGTCGCCGCGCGGCGAGGAAGCCGATCCGCATCTCGTTCAGCGTCCCGGCCGCTCCGCCGCCCGGCGTGCCCTGGAGGCGGTAGGTCACCGTCGCGTCGCGCGTCGGGGTGACGGATGGGCGCTCCTGCGCCACCGCCGGCGTGGCGGCGAGCAGGGCGGCGATGATCAAACGGTGCATGCAACAAGTCCCTCCAGCCGCGGAACGTCCGCCGGCTGGAGAGGATGCGTCAAGCAGAGGGCGCGGTTCAGAAGCGGTTCAGAACTTGAAGGAGAGCGAACCCAGGGCGCGCGCGGCGCAGATATCCTGCCCGCCGGCGCAGTCGCCGCGGCGGATCGAGGTGTCGTAATACCCGACCGCCGCCGTGATCGTGCCGATGCCGGGAATGGCGAATTCGCGCGAGATTGCCACCGACCACCAGGCATAATCCGGCGTGCCGAAGCGCACGTTGCGCTCGATCCACTGGTAGCCGATGCGCCCGCCCAGGGTCAGTTCGAAGATTCCGGTCTTCCAGTCCGCCCCAGCCTCTGCATAGAAGCCATTGCCCGAGGAGCCGAAGTAGTTCGGCGAGTAGTTGAACTGGCCGAGCAGGTTCACCGGCCCGATCTCATAGGACGCCTTGATCTGTGCCTCGGCGTAGTTGAGGCCATAGGCGCCCGCCGGGCGGTCATAGCCCGGGTAGGTGTACCAGATGCCGCCGAGGTCGAGCTTCAGCCCCGCCACCGTGAAGCGGTAGCCGCCAAACAGATCCACTTCTTGGCGCGCGTCGGTGCCGAGGAAGCGGACATTGCTGATGAAGCCGCCGATGTAGAAGCCGCTGCTATGCGCCAACTCCACATTCGCCTGGGTCGCGATGCGCGAGCGCGTCTGGCTGATGCCGCGGAACAGGTAGTCGCTCGCGACCGTGCCGGTGATGCTGGCTTCCAGCCCCGTATTTCCAAGGGCGACCTGCGCATCTGCCGGCTGCGCCAGGGACAGGCCCGCGAGGGCTGTGAGGGCGAGGAGAATCTTGCGCATGGGCCTTGCCGCTTTCCGTCTCCGACGCGTGCAGGCGTCGTTGCGACGAAGCTGTCACGGAAGCGGAGGCTGGTCCTCGGGCTACAGTGGCTCTTTTTGCGGCAGCGAGGCGAGCGTGCCCAGGAAATCAGCAGAAATCAGACGCGCAGATCAAGAAGTGAGCCGCGCGGCAGGGGCTTGGCAGGAGCCGGGGGCACCGCTTCCAGCGTGCGTTGCGCGGCGGCTTGCTGGATGGGAGCGGTGTCGGGAGCGGGGGCGACCGGACGCGTCGGCTGGCTGGGACGCGTGCGCGACACTTCCGGCGTGAAGGCGGCGAGGCTGCTGGTGCTGATCATGCGCAGCACTCTCCATCGCAGCCGTGAAGGATGGGTAAACGCGGCTGCGATGAGACGATTGCGGGACATGCCTCAAGGCTGAGGCATGTCCCCTTAACAGGTCAACGAGAAGTAAACGCGTCAGCGCGACAGCGCCGCGACGCCCGGCAGTTCCTTGCCCTCGAGCCATTCCAGGAAGGCGCCACCGGCGGTGGAGACGTAGCTCATCCGCTCCGACACGCCGGCATGGCGCAGGGCGGAGACGGTGTCGCCGCCGCCGCCGACGCTGGTCAGGCTGCCGGCCTCGGTCAGCCGCGCCACTTCCTTCGCCACCGCCACGGTGGCGGCGTCGAAGGGCGCGATCTCGAAGGCGCCGAAGGGGCCGTTCCACACCAGCGTCCGCGCGGAGGCGAGGCGGGACACCACTTCCTTTACCGTCTCGGGCCCCACATCGAGCGCCATGCGGTCCGCCGGCACCGCATCCAGCCCGACGACCTGGTTGGGCGAATGCGCGGCAAAGGCCTCCGCCACCACGAGGTCCTTCGGCAGCAGGATCTCGCACCCATTGGCCTTGGCATCGGCCATGATCTGGCGGGCGGTGTCGTGCATCTCCGCTTCCTGCAGCGACTTGCCGACACCATGGCCCTGCGCGGCCAGGAAGGTGTTGGCCATGGCGCCGCCGATCACCAGCACGTCCACCTTCTTCGACAGGTTGCCGAGCAGGTCGAGCTTGGTGGAGACCTTGGCGCCGCCGACAATGGCGACGACGGGACGCTGCGGATTGCCGAGCGCCCTGTCCAGCGCCTCCAGCTCCGCCTGCATCAGCCTTCCGGCATAGGCGGGCACGAGGCGCGCCACGCCCTCGGTGCTGGCATGGGCGCGGTGCGCGGCGCTGAAGGCATCGTTCACGAACACGTCCGCGAGCTTGGCGAGGCCCTGCGTCAGCGCGGCGTCGTTCTTCTCCTCGCCCTTGTGAAAGCGGGTGTTCTCCAGCAGCAGCGCCTCGCCATCCTTCAGCGCGGCGACGGCCGCCTCCGCCTCGGGGCCGATG
The DNA here is from genome assembly GCF_017355885.1 of Sabulicella rubraurantiaca. Classification (GTDB taxonomy): domain Bacteria; phylum Pseudomonadota; class Alphaproteobacteria; order Acetobacterales; family Acetobacteraceae; genus Roseococcus; species Roseococcus rubraurantiacus. Next base: position 122,675 of record NZ_JAFEUU010000003.1, on the reverse strand, counting down.
CAGTCATCCGCGAAGCGCACCTCGCTTCCCAAGGCCTGCGTCAGCGCGGCCTGCATGGGCTTCAACGACATCTCCGGCACGCGCTGCCCCTTGGGCCGGTCGAAATGTGAGCAGACGATGAGCCGCGCGCCCTTGTCGAGCAGCTCGCGCAGCGTCGGGACCAGGCGCTCGATGCGCGTCATGTCGGTGATGCGCCCGTCCTTCACCGGCAGGTTCAGGTCGGCGCGCAGCAGCACGCGCTTGCCGCGCGCGTCCAGGTCATCGAGGGTGCGGAAAGCGGGCATGAAACCTCCGGGGCAACATCAAGGAAAAGCACCGCCCACGGAGGGTGCGGCCGCAAGGACGGCCGCCGCGCCCAGACCTTATCGCGTCACAAGCGCGCCCGTGGTGGCGCGAAAGCCAAGCGCGCGGAGCGCGCGCCCGGCGTTTGAGGGCACAAACAAAATAATCGGATGTGGCGCTTACAGCTTGCCGAGGAGGGCCGCCGTATCCGACATCCGATTGCTGAAGCCCCACTCGTTGTCATACCACGCCATGACGCGCACCAGCGCGCCATCCACCACCTGCGTCTGCGTTGCATCGAAGGTGGAGGAGTGGGCGTCGTGGTTGAAGTCGATGGAGACGAGCGGCGCGGTGTTGTAGCCGAGGATGCCCTTCAGCTCGCCCTCCGCGGCTTCCTTCATCGCCGCGTTCACCATCTCCTTCGTCACGCCCGGCGTGTTGAGGTTCACGTCCAGCGAGATCAGGGAGACGTTGGGCGTCGGGATGCGGATGGCGGTGCCGTCCAGCTTGCCCTTCAGCTCCGGCAGGACGAGGCCCACGGCCTTGGCCGCGCCGGTCGAGGTCGGAATGGCGGAGACGGCGGCGGCACGGGCCCGGTGCAGGTCCTTGTGCAGCGTGTCCACCGTGTTCTGGTCGCCGGTGTAGGCATGGATCGTCACCATGTAGCCGCGGGCGATGCCCCACTTCTCATGGAGGACCTTCGCCACCGGCGCCAGGCAGTTCGTGGTGCAGGAAGCGTTGGAGACGATCTGGTGGCTCGGCTTCAGGATCTTGTGGTTGACGCCATAGACGATCGTCGCCTGCGCCGAGGCGTCGCTATGCGCCTCCGCCCAGGTGACGGGGGCGGAAACCAGCACCTTGCGCGGCCCGGCCTGCAGCAGCAGCGCCGCCTTGTCGGAGTTGGTGAAGATGCCGGTGCACTCGGCGGCCACGTCCACGCCCTGCCAGGGCAGCTTGGTCGGGTCGCGCTCGGCCGTCACCTTGATGGGCGCATACTGCCGGCCATTGGCGCGGATGATGATGCTGTCGCCCTCGACCTGAACTTCGCCGGGGAAGCGGCCATGGACGCTGTCGTAGCGGAAGAGGTGGGCATTCGCCTCGACGGAGCCGAGGTCGTTGATCGCGACGCACTCCACGTCGGTGCGCCCGCTCTCGATCATCGCGCGCAGCACGAGGCGCCCGATGCGCCCGAACCCGTTGATGGCAACCTTGACCGTCATCGTCCTAGCGATCCCCTTCCACAAGCTTGCGCGCCGCCGCGACCACCGCGGCCGGCGTGATGCCGAAATGTTCGAACAGCGCCTCGGCCGGCGCGGAGGCGCCGAAGCCCTGCATGCCCACGAAGGCCGAGCGCTCGCCGAGCCAGCGCTCCCAGCCGAAGGGCAGAGCGGCCTCGATGCCGATGCGCGGCGCCGCGCCGAGCACGGAGGCCCGGTAGCCAACGTCCTGCGCGGCGAAAAGTTCCCAAGAGGGCAAGGATACCACGGCAGCGCGGATTCCCGCCTCGGCCAGCGCTTTGCGCGCCGCGACGGCGACCGACACTTCGGAGCCGGTGGCGATCAGCGTCACCTGGCGCTCGCCGCCCTCGGCCTCCGCCAGCACGTAGCCGCCGCGGGCGCAGCGATTCTCGCCCGCCTCCTCGCGCAGGGCGGGCACGCCCTGGCGGGTGAGCGCCAGCACGGAAGGCCCGTCGGCGCGGCGCAGAGCCATCTCCCAGCATTCCGCCGTTTCCATCGCGTCGGCGGGGCGGAAGACGAAGCAGTTCGGGATAGCGCGCAGGCTGGCCAGCGTCTCGACCGGCTGGTGCGTCGGCCCGTCCTCGCCCAGGCCGATGCTGTCATGCGTCAGCACGTGGATGACGCGCTGATGCATCAGCGCCGCGAGGCGCAGCGCCGGGCGCAGGTAGTCGGCGAAGACCAGGAAGGTGCCGCTATACGGGATCAGCCCGCCATGCAGCGCCATGCCGTTCATGGCCGCGGCCATGCCGTGCTCGCGCACGCCCCAATGGACAAAGCGGCCGCCATAATCGCCCGGCCGCACCACCGGGATGCCCTTCACGTTGGTGTTGTTGGAGCCGGTGAGGTCGGCGGAGCCGCCCACCATCTCCGGCACGGCCGGCACCAGGGCTTCGAGCGACTTCTGGCTGGCGACGCGGGTGGCGAGCTTGGGCTTCGCCTCGGCCCATTCCGCGCGCAGCGCGTTCAGCGCCTCGGTCCAGTTCTCCGGCAGCTTGCCGGCGGTGGCGAGCTCGAAATCCGCGCGCATCGGATGCTTGGCGAGGCGCTTCAGCCAGGAGCGGCGCGTGCCGGCGGAACGGCGGCCCGCCTCCTCCCAGCGCCCCTTCAGCCCCTCGGGCACGGTGAAGGGCTCGGCGTTCCAGCCCAGCGCGGACTTCGCCGCCGCGATCTCGTCACCGCCCAGCGGCGCGCCGTGGGAGGCGGCGGTGCCCGCTTTCTTCGGTGCGGCGAAGCCGATGATGGTGCGGCAGGCGATCAGCGTCGGCTTGCGCGAGCGCAGCGCCTGCGACATCGCCCCGGCCAGTTCCTGATGGTCGTGCCCATCCACCCGGCGGACGGCCCAGCCATAGGCCTGGAAGCGCTTCAGCACGTCCTCGGAGAAGGAAAGCGAGGTGTCGCCGTCGATGGAGATGTTGTTGTCGTCCCACAGCACCGTCAGCTTCTCCAGCTTCAGGTGCCCGGCGAGCGACGCCGCCTCGTGGGAGATGCCTTCCTGCAAATCGCCATCCGAGGCGATGACCCAGGTGCGGTGATCCACCAGCGACTTGCCGAAGCGCGAGGCCAGCATGCGCTCGGCCAGCGCCATGCCGACGGCGGTGGAGATGCCCTGGCCCAGCGGGCCGGTGGTGGTCTCGATCGCCGGGTGCTCGCCGAATTCGGGGTGGCCGGCGGCGGGGGAATGCAGCTGCCGGAAGCGGCGCAGCTCCTCGGTGCCCATGCCCGCATGCCCGGTCAGGTGCAGCAGGGAGTAGAGCAGCATGGAGCCATGGCCGGCCGAAAGGACGAAACGGTCGCGGTCGGGCCAGCGCGGATCGGCGGCGTCGTATTTCAGGAACTTGGACCACAGCACCGTGGCCGCGTCGGCCATGCCCATGGGCATGCCGGGATGGCCCGACTTCGCCGCCTCGACCGCATCCATCGCCAGGGCACGGATGGCGTCGGCCATGCGGCGCTCCTCCGTGGCGGGGCGGGCGAGGATGGCGGCCTGGGCTGCCTGCGCCGCCGTGGGTTCGGCGCGCGGCTGGGTATCGGGTTCGGTGGTGGCCAAGGCGATCCTCAGGGTCCGGCGGTGGCCGGGTTCTATTCCCCCGGGGCGGGAGGGGCAAGGGACGGCCCCCGCCCAGTGCCTTGGTTCAGAGGCGGGTGCCCTGAGTGGAGAAGCTGTCCTGCACCGGACGCTGCACCATGCCATCCAGGATGAAGGCGGCGCCGACGGCGATGAGAACAGCGAGGACGATACCCGTCAGGACGGACTTCATGGTTCTGGTTCTTCCCGGTTCAGTGCCGACTGGCTCCAGCTTCCCTAAGGCGGAACAGCGCCCGATCGCAAGAGCTTCTCGGCCTCTGCCAGCTCCTCCGGCGTGTTGGCGTTGAAGAAGGGATCGAGCGGTTCGGTGGGCCATTCCGCCTCTGCCACGCCGATCCGCGCCGTCCAGCGATCAATCTTACGCTCCCCCGCTTCCACCGCCGCACGCAACGCCGGGGCAAGGTCGCGCCGCCACAGCCCGACCGGCGGGTGCGCCCAGCCACCCGAGGCGGCGCAGGCGAGCGGAACCCTCGCCATTTCCCGCGCCGCATGGAGCCGCGCGACGAGGTCACTGGGCAGGAAGGGGCTGTCGCCCGGCACGGTGACCACCCATTCGGCCGGGCTGTTCTCCATCGCGGCAAGGATGCCGGCCAAGGGACCTGGGTGATCCGGCAGCGTGTCGGGCCAGACCGGCAGGCCGAGCATGGCGAAGCGCGCCGGGTCGCCGTTCGCGTTCAGCGCGACGCCGGAGACCTGCGGCGCCAGCCGCGCCAGCACATGCTCCAGCATGGGCTTCCCACCAAGGGGACGCAGCGGCTTGTCCCCGCCCCCCATGCGACGCGCGAGGCCGCCCGCCAGCACCACGCCGAATGTGTCATTCCTCACGGGCATTCTTCCGCCAGTGCTTGGCGCTCTCCTCCTCGACATAGGAGAGGTCGGCATCCCAGATCAGCCGCTCCTCGCCGGCCAGCACGGTGAAGCGCTTGCCCTTGCAGCGGCCGATCAGCGTCAGGTTGGCCTCCCGCGCCAGATCCACCCCCCAGGCGGTGAAGCCGGAGCGGGAGACGAGGATAGGGATGCCCATCCGCACCGTCTTGATCACCATCTCCGAGGTGAGGCGGCCCGTGGTGTAGAAGACGCTGCCCCGCACCCCTTCGCGGAACATCCAGCCGGCGATCTTGTCCACCGCGTTGTGGCGGCCGACATCTTCCATGTAGCAGAGCGGCCGGTCGCCCTCCGCCAGGGCGCAGCCATGGATCGCCCCCGCCTCCAGGTAGAGGCTGGGAATGGTGTTAATGCGATGCAGCAGGCGGTAGAGCTCGCTGGTCCGCAGCCGCGCCTCCGTGTCCAGCTTCACCTCGGCGAAGCCTTCCATCAGGTCGCCGAAGGCGGTGCCCTGGGCGCAGCCGCTGGTGAGCGTCTTCTTCTTCAGCTTCTCTTCGAAGGAGGTGCGCCGCTCGGTGCGGACCACCACCACGCCGAGGTCGTCGTCATATTCCACCACCGTCAGCCGGTCGTCGGCGCGGAGCATTCCCTGGTTTAGCAGGTAGCCCACCGCGAGATCCTCGGGCCGGTCTAGGATGGTCATCATCGTCACGATTTCCTGCCCGTTCAGGTAGAGGGTGAGCGGGCGTTCCACCGTGACGCTGGTTTCCACTGCCGCCCCCGTCTGGTCGCGCCCGGTGACGCGACGGGTCAGGCGGGGGTCGGCGGGGTCGGGCGCGATGCGCAGATCGGGCAGGTCCATGGGATTCATATGGGCCTGCCCGGCCGTCAGATCAGGAACTCGATCAGGAACGGGTTGTCCTGCGCAAGGCTCTGGGCGACGAGATCCGCCAGCTCCTCCAGCGTCGAGGCGGTCGCGGCCTCGACCCCCATGCCGTTCGCCACCTGGACCCAGTTGATGTCCGGATTGCCGAGGTCGAGCATCTGCATCGCGGTCGGGCCGGGATTGGCGCCGACATTGCGGTATTCGCCGATGAGGATCTGGTACTTGCGGTTGGACAGCACGATCGTGGTGATCGGCAGTTTCTCCCGCGCCTGCGTCCACAGCGCCTGCACCGTGTACATGCCCGAGCCGTCGGCCTGGAGCGAGATCACGCGACGGCCGCCGCCGGCCACGGCCGCGCCGGTCGCGACCGGGAAGCCATAGCCGATGGCGCCGCCGCGATTCTGCAGCCAGTCATGCTTCGCGGCGCAATGCGTCAGCGGCGAGAGGCCGCGGCCATAGGTCACCGATTCGTCCACGACGATGGCATGCTCGGGCATCAGCGCCGCGATCACCTGCGCAAGCCCTTCCGGCGAAGGCGCGCCGCGCGGCAGCTCAGGCTTGGGGCCGTTATCGGGCATCGTCACCTTCGGCGCCCCGAGCTCCTCGGCCAGCGCGGTCAGCGCCGTGACCGCGTCCTGCTCCTGGCGCGTCAGGACGGTGATCTCGGCCTTCGGCGGATAGTGGAGCGAGGGATAGTTCGGATAGCCGAAGAAGCCGACCGGCGCCTTCGAGCCGACGAGGATGATCTGCTCATAGCCCTTCAGCCGCTCGATCGCCTGATCGGGCGGATAGGGCACGCGGTCGAGCTGCATGCGGCCCTGGCCGCGCGCGATCTTCGCGTTGGAGGTTTCGGCCAGGATATGCGCGCCCGTATGCGCAATCACCCGCTGGGCCGCGATCTGGCCGGCCTCGGTCAGGGCCGTCGGGCCGCCCAGCAGGATCAGCACGTTCTTCTTCTCGCGCAGCACCTTGGCGGCGTTGCGGATGGCATGCGCCTCGGCCTGCGGCGTCGCGGGCACGGGCAGCGCCTCGGCGACCTGGCCGCCGTCATTCCAGCACGTGTCGGAAGGGAGGATGAGGGTCGCCACCTGACCGGGCGAGGTCCGGGCGGCCTGCACCGCCACGGCGACGTCCTGGCCGACCTCGCTTGCCTGCGTGCTGGTGCGGACCCAGGCGGAAACCCCGCGCGCGAAGCCTTCCGTGTCGGCGGTGAGCGGCGCGTCGAGCGGGCGGTGATAGGTCGCCTGGTCGCCGACGCAATTCACGATGCCCGAATGGGCACGGCGTGCGTCATGCAGGGCGGCGAGGCCGTTGGCGAGGCCAGGGCCGCAATGCAGCAGAGTCACCGCCGGCTTGCCGCTGATGCGGTAGTAGCCGTCCGCGGCGCCGGTCACCACGTTCTCCTGCAGGCCAAGAACGCAGCGCATGCCCGGAACGCGGTCGAGCGCTGCGACGAAATGCATCTCGCTGGTGCCGGGATTGGCGAAGCAAACTTCGACGCCGCTCTTGAGCAGCGAGTGGACCAGGGATTCGGCACCGTTCAACGGGGGCACTCCTTCGCTGAAGAAAAGTTTAAGTGGACGCGGCGGGAGCCTCCCCCGAAGATGGTCACGCCGCAAGACGGGGGGCAGGAACGTGACCAGGGTGATCGTGCTCGGGTTCCTGATGGGGGCCTTGTCTGTCGCCATCTTCCACCAGGGCACGCTGTTCCTCCTGTTCCACTACGCCAACGCCATCCCCGAGGCGGCGCAGGTGGTCGGCCGGGCCCCGGCGCCAGGCTGGGACCTGTCACGAATGATGCCGAATCCGCCTTTCGGCCTGCCAATGCCGCTCCTTTTCAGCCAGATGTTCTGGGGCGGGGTGTGGGGCATCGTCATCGCGGCGGTGCTGCGCGGGACCCCCGCGCCCGACCTTCTCACCGGCTTCCTCATCGGCGCCGTAGGCTGCACGCTGGTGGCCGTGACGGTGGTGGCCGGGCTGAAGGGCCTGCCGCTCTATGGCGGGGGCAATGTGCAGAACCTGCTGCGCGCGGCGCTGATAAACGGGGCCTTCGGCTGGGGCACCGCCTTGCTGCTGCGCCCGGCGAAGCTTCGGGAATTTCGCGCTCTGCCCATGCACCAGGGCCAGGCGGCCCGGGGCTGAGGCATCCCGCGCGAAGAGGGCTTCTGGCGCGGCGCCGAATCCGGCTGTAATCCGCGACACCATCCAGGGAGCCGCCCCATGCCTCGATTCCGGGTGAACCGCCGTGCCGCGCTCGGCCTCGCCGCCGGGCCACTCCTCCTGCCCATCGCGGGACGCGCCCGCGCGCAGGGGATGGAGCGCCTGTCCTTCCTCACCGACTGGCGCGCCCAGGCCGAGCATGGCGGGTTCTACCAGGCCCAGGCCGCCGGTCTCTACCGCGCGGCAGGGCTGGAGGTGGAGCTCCGCACCGGCGGGCCGCAGATCAACCCGGCGCAGCTTCTGGTCGCGGGGCGGGTGGACATGTCCATGGGCTCCTCGCTGGAAAGCTTCAACTACGTGCGCGAGGGGCTGCCCTTCCTGACGGTCGCGGCGATCTTCCAGAAGGAGGCGCAGGTGCTGCTCGGCCACCCCAATACGGGGCTGACCGGCTTCGAGGCGCTGCGCGGCCGCACCATCCTGATCGGCGCCCAGGCGCGCACGACGTGGTGGCCCTTCCTGCGCCGCAAGTACGGGCTGCGCGATGAGCAGGCGCGGCCCTACACCTTCAACCCGCAGCCCTTCCTGGCCGACCGGATGCTGGTGCAGCAGGGCTATCTCGGCTCCGAGCCCTTTACCCTGCGCCAGGCGGGGGTGGACCCGGTGGTGCTGCTGATCGCCGATGCGGGGTTCGAGAACTACAACACTACCATCCAGATCGGCCGGCAGACGATGGAGCGGCGGCGCGAGGCAGTGCAGCGCTTCGTGGACGCGACGCTGCAGGGCTGGGCGCAATACCTGGACCCCGCCACCAACGTCGCCGACGCCCATGCGCTGATCCGCCGCGACAACCCGGACATGCCGGAGGCGCTGCTGGATTACGGCCGCCGTATGATGAACGAGGCGGGCATCGTCCGCTCTGGCGACGCGAACGAGTTGGGCATCGGCGCCATGACCGAGCCGCGCTGGCGCCGCTTCTTCGAGAGCATGGCGGAGGCGGAGGTGGTGCCGCGCGCCCTCGACTGGCGTCGTGCCTTTGACCTGTCCTTCGTCAACAAGGGGATCGGGCGCGGGTGACGGGGGACGCGCCGGTTCCGTGACGCTGCTGCGCCTGTCCGGCATCGGCCACCGCTTTCCCAATGGCGTGAGCGCGCTGGAGGGTGTTTCCCTGGACGTGGCGCGGGGCGAGCTTCTGTGCCTGCTCGGCGCCTCGGGCTGCGGCAAGTCCACCTTGCTGCGCATCGCCGCCGGACTGATCACGCCGACCGAAGGGCAGGTGGAATGGCCGGAAGGCCGACCGCGCGAGATCGGCTTCGTGTTCCAGGATCCGACGCTGATGCCCTGGGCGCGGGCGCTGGACAACGCCGCCCTGCCGCTGCGCCTTGCCGGCATGGCGCGGGCGGAACGCGAGGCGCGCGCCGAATCCGCCTTGGCCGCGCTGGGGCTGCGCGACTTCGAGCGTGCCCTGCCGCGCGAACTCTCCGGCGGCATGCGGATGCGCGTCTCCATCGCTCGCGCCCTGGTGACGGAGCCCGATCTGCTGCTGATGGACGAACCCTTCGCCGCGCTGGACGAGGTGGCGCGGATGCGGCTGAACGACGAGATCCTGGCGCTGAAGCAGGCGCGCGGCGTGTCCGTGCTGTTCGTCACGCATTCCTTGCTGGAGAGCGCCTACCTCGCCGACCGCCTCGTGGTGCTGGCGCCGCGCCCGGGCCGCGTTTCCGCCGAGCTGCGCTTCGATGCCGCGCCGCGCGGCCCCGGCTTCCGTGCCACCTCCGGCTTCGCCGCGCGCCTGGCCGAGGCGACCGCAGCGCTGGAGGCGGCGTCGTGACGGAGCGCCTCGCCCCCGCGCTGCTGGGAATCCTCGTGCTGCTGGGATGGGAGGTAGGACTGCGCATCTTCGCCGTGCCGCCCTGGATCCTGCCGGGGCCGGCCGCCATCGCCGAGGCGCTGGTGGCGGATTGGCCGCTGCTGTTCCGCTCCCTGCTGGCGACGCTGCGGGTCGCGCTGCTGGCGCTGGCGCTGGCGGTGGCGGCGGGGGTGCTGCTGGCGGTGATCTTCGCGCAGTCGCGCTGGCTGGAACGCGCGCTGTTTCCCTATGCGGTGATCCTGCAGGTGACGCCCATCGTCGCCATCGCGCCGCTCATCCTGATCTGGGTGGACAGCGTGACGGTGGCGCTGCTGATCTGCGCCTGGATCGTCGCCTTCTTCCCCATCCTTTCCAACACCGTGCTGGGGCTGAACAGCGCGGATCCGAACCTGCGCGACCTTTTCCGCCTGCATGGCGCGACGCGCTGGCAGACGCTGCGCCTGCTGCGCCTGCCTTCCGCCCTGCCCTTCTTCCTGGCGGGGCTGCGCGTGGCGGGCGGGCTGGCGCTGATCGGCGCGGTGGTGGCGGAGTTCGTGGCGGGGGCGGGCGGCGCGGGCTCCGGCCTCGCCTTCCGCATCCTAGAGGCGGGCTACCAGCTTCGCATCCCGCGCATGTTCGCCGCCCTGGCGCTGATCTCCGTCGCGGGCATCCTCATCTTCGCGGCGCTGGGCTGGGTGCAGCGCCGCGCGCTGCGGCGGTGGGGGACAAGCGAGGAATAGCGCCGCTGGAGCGTGATCCGCCAGGACATATCTCGCTCCAGCCATCTTTGCGAGACTGATTCACCGCCTCGGTGATTTCACCTCGGCGGATCAGGCTCTACTGCACTGTGATGTTCTTGGTGCGGATCACCTCGCTCCATCGCTGAAGGTCGCCTTCCATCACGCGCCGCAGCGCCTCGCCATCGCCGCCGACTGGCGTGGCGCCTTGCTGGAGAAAGCGCTCGCGCACCTCGGGCAGGGCGACGATGCGCGCCACCTCCGTCTGGATGCGCTGCACCACCGCCGGGTTCATCCCGCGCGGGCCGAGCAGCCCGTACCAGAAGGAATAGGGGAAATCGAAGCCCTGCTCGCGCGCCGTGGGCACGTCCGGCAGGACGGGGATGCGGCCGCCCGTGGTGCCGATGGCGATGGCGCGCGCCCGCCCCTCGCGCACCGCGCCCAGCACGGTGGGCGGCGCGGCGATCAGGAAGCCGACGCGCCCGGCCAGCAAATCGGTGAAGGCCGGCCCCATGCCGCGATACGGCACGTGGGTCAGCTGGATGCGCGTGAGGTCCTGCAGATACTCCGTGTAGAGATGCGGCGAGGAACCAGCGCCCATGGAGCCATAGAACCCCGCCCCCTCGCCCTCACCGCGCCGCCCTTCCACGTAGTCGCGCAGATTGCGCGCGGGGCTGTTGCCCGGCACCACGAAGACGGTCGGGTAGTCCACCACCAGCGAGATCGGCGTGAAATCCGTACGGATGTCGAAGCCGAGATTGGGATAGAGCGGCGGCGCGGTGGCCAGCGAGTTGTCGGTCAGCAGCAGCGTCGTCCCGTCGGGCGGCGAGCGCACCACCGCGGTCCAGCCGATCACCCCGCCCCCGCCCGAGCGGTTGTCCACCACGAAGTTGCCGCCCGTCGCCTCACCCAGGCGCTGCGCCAGGAGGCGCGCGACGAAATCCGAGGTGCCGCCGGGCGGATAGGTGACCAGGATGCGGACCTGCCGGTTGCCCGGCCACGCCTCCTGCGCGGCAGCGGGCAAGGCGGGCAGCAGCAGCGCAGCGGCGGCGAGCAGCAATCGGCGGATCATGGGTTCCTCCTGTCCTGTGCCGGTTCCTCCGGCTTCTTCGGGGGTGCATCGGCCACCGGTCGCGGCGGCCGCGCGAGGCAAAGCCAGCACATCAGCCGAGCAGTCGGCGGGAGGCGATGTCCGCCCCCTCGCGCATCGAGCGCAGCTTGGCCCAGACCACGTCGGGGGCGACGCGGCCGCGCCCGGCGGCGGTGTCGAAGCCGCAATCCGTCCCGGCCATGAGGCGGGTCGGATCGCCGATGCTGTCGGCAATGCGCTCCAGCCTTTCGGCCACCACCTCCGGGTGCTCGACGAAATTGGTCAGCGTGTCGATCACCCCGGCGACGAGATACTGGTCGGAGGCGAGCGGCAGGCGGCGGAAGGCGCGGTGCTCATGCGCGTGGCGCGGATTGGCGAAGGGCAGCACGAAGCCCGCGACCCGCGCCTGGAGGATGGTAGGCAGGATCTCCTCCAGCGGCACGTCGGCATCATGCGGGGCCTCGTAATTGCCCCAGCACACGTGCAGCCGGATGCGGTCGCGTGGCAGTCCCTCGATGGCGCAGTTGATCGCCGTCACCACCTTCTCGCAAAAGGCGATGAAGTTCGCGAGCGGCTCGTCCCGGAAGGAAGCATGGCGTTCGAGGGCGAGGTCGGGGCAGTCGAGCTGGAGGGTGAATCCCGCCTCCAAGATTGCGGCATATTCGCTGCGCAGCGCGGTCGCCAGCGCCGCGAGATATGCTTCCTCGCTGTCGTAGTGGCGGTTCTGCACCACGGCTGCGACGATGCCGGGCGAGGGCGCGGCCAGGAAGGCGCCGGCGATGCGGTCGCGCGCCGGTTCCAGCGCGGCCTGGAACTCCTCGCACTCGGCGCGCATCGCAGCCTCGCCCACGTAGCGCACCGGGCCGATGGCGGCGGGCAGGTTCGTCGTCATGCTGGCGGTTTCCTTGCCGGCGTAAGCAGCCTGCAACTCCGCCTTGAACTCCGGATAGGCATCCACGTCCTGCCAGCCGGTGCGGCGGCTTTCGCCGCCCAGTCCGGTGAGGCGATCGCGCAAGTAGAGAACGAAGGATTCGCGCCCCTGCTCGCCGTTGTTGGGGATGTCGATGCCGGCACCGACCTGCTTCGGCACGATGGATTCCACCGCCGCGCGGGCGGCCTGAACGAGCGCGGCTTCGTCCACCGCTTCGCCCCGCGCGCGGCGAGCATGGAGCTGGGTCAGGGCGCGCGGGCGCGGCAGGCTGCCCGTGTGCGTGCAAAGGATACGCGTTCCGTCCGGCCGCAAGCCCGTTTCCTCCATCATCGTCGCGCCACTCCACCGCATGCGGCGGGGTGGCGCAATGGCGGTGCCTCAGCGGCGCAGCCGGTCCAGCGTGCCCGCGGCGGCGGCGCTCGCCATGGCATCGGCGTCCTCCGCCAGCAGCAGGCGCTCCGCCACCAGGCGTTCCGCCGCCTCGCGCACCGCGGCGACATAGGCATCGGGGGTCGGGTAGCGCTCCTCCAGCGAAGGGCGCGGGTCGCGCTGCGCCTCGCGCTCCGCCCGCGTCGCGGCGAATGGCACGACGCCGCCGGTGTTGGTGCAAAGCGCCCCGGCGCCGAACCCTTCGGCGCGCGGATTCCAGCCGAGATAGGTGGCGCGCGGCACCTCGATGGCCGGGACGCGGATGCCACCCAGCGCATTGCCATCCGCGTCGGCGCGCGGCAGCAGCACCGCGTATTCGCCGCGCACCGCGGGCGGCATCACATTGTTGTCCACGAGCTGCGCGGGCGCATGGCTGCCTGTGTAGCCGAGGCCGGGAATGGCGGCGTAGAGCCCTTCCGGCGCGGCCAGCGTGCCGTGGGCGCGCATGGGGAAGCGGCTGGCGGGCGGCTCCACCCCCTCGCGCATCCAGCGCTCCATCGCCACCATCAGGGCGCGCAGCGGCGCCCCGGCCTGGAGCGGGTTCACCGGCAGGGCGCAGCGATCGCTCCGCGCCACCGTGGCGGAGGCGAGGGCGAAATGCGGATGTCCGGTCAGCGCATAGGCCCGCACCTCGGGCGGCAGGTCGAGGTGACGGCCGCGCGTGTCGGTGACGAGCAGCGAGGCGCGGGCGCCCCAGAACTCGTATTCGCTGTCGGTCTGCATGATCAGCGGGCAGGTGCCCGTGATGCGGCAGCGGCGCAGCAGCCCGTCGCGGCGGCCGGTCAGGTGGTCCTCCGACTCTGCATAGGCGAAGGGGAACTGGTCCACCGGGTAGTGGCGGTCGCCATGCGGCGTCGGGTTGCGGCTGGGCTGGGCGAAGCGCGCATTGGTGAAGGAGCGCCGCGTGCCCGGGATATGCGGCAGCATGACGTCATAGACGCGCCGCCCCGCCTCGTCCTCGTTGAAGCCGCCATGCAGGAAGTCGCGCACCACGCGACCGGATTGGGAGACGCCGTGCAGGATGGCGCGGTCCACCGAGACGCGGCCGTCGCGCGCCAGCGGGTTCTGCAATCCCTTCTCCCAGCGCAGGAAGGAGGCGATGTCGCGGAAGGCGGCGAAAGCCATGCCCTGCACGGTCGGGTCCTTCGCCTCATAGATGAACTCGTAGAGCGCGGCGGCGTCGAAGCCCTCGGGGCGCGTGATCTCGATGCGGCGGTCGTCGAGGAAGCGGAAGGACAGGCCCGCCGGCGTCTGCCGCGCATCCTCGGTGCGCGCGCGCACGGTCAGCGTCGCGCCCTCCCGCCGCGCGGCGGGATAGGTGAGGGTCGCGGTAACCGGGCTGGTGCGGTTCTCGAACAGGAACTCCTCGCGCGAGGGAGCGGTGATGCCCGGCACCACCGGGGCTTCCATGCGGATGCCGGCGCCGCGCCCCTCGCCGGGCGGGATGTCGCTCTGCCAGCCCACCCAGACGATGCTGTAGCCCTGGCGCAGCAGGAAGCCGTTGCCCGGATTGCGCCCGAGCATGAGGTCGTTCGCTGCCGCGTCGTGATAAAGCTGCCCGGCCAGCTCGCGCCCGCGATTGGGCACCTCGACCAGCAGCGTGCCGTTGCCGCGGAACGGATCGGCGGGGCGGAGGATCACCGCCTCGGCCACCGCCTCCACCTTGCCCTGGGCGTTGCGCAGCGCGAGGCCGAGGTCAGCGATGCCGGCATTGCGCGCATCCTCGGGATCGAGGGCGATGGTGACGCGCGCAGCGATGCGCTCATAGGCGCCGGCGGAGCCGAAGCTCCGCCCCTCGAAGACGGGCTGCGGCGGACCAGAGGGCTCGAAGCGCAGCACCTCGGCCGCGGCCGGGGATGCGAGAAGCGAAAGCCCGAGCAGTGCCCCGGCAGCGCGTGGCGTCATTGGCGTGTTCCTCCGGGTGCGATGCTAGACACGGAAGGCCGCGCCGGGAAACGCCCCTACGGATCAGGATCTAGCCCCGCCCCGCCAGCAGCGCCGCATTGCCGCCCGCAGCGGCAGTGTTCACCGTCTCCACCCGTTCCAGCGCGAAGCGGCGGAGGTAGTCCGGCCCACCCGCCTTGGGGCCGGTGCCCGACAGCCCCATGCCACCGAAGGGCTGCGTCCCCACCACCGCGCCGATCATGGAGCGATTGACGTAGCTGTTTCCCGCCGGCACCGCGTCCAGCACCTCCCGCGCAAAGCTCTCGTTTCGGCTCTGCACGCCGAGGGTGAGGGCGAAGCCGCTCGCCGCAACACCGGCCAGGGTCTCGCCCAGCGCGTCGCGCCGCCAGCGTACGACATGGAGGATGGGGCCGAACACCTCCTCGCGCAGATGCTCCGGCCGCGCGATCTCGAAGATGTGCGGCGCGACGAAGTGCCCATCCCTGGGCGCCGCGCCGTCCAGGATCACCTTCGCCTCGCCGCGCATGCGCGCGATATGCGACAGGAGGCGCTCCCGCGCCTCGGCATCGATGACCGGGCCGATTTCCGTCTGCGGCTCGGCGGGGTGGCCCAGCGCCAATTCGCGCGCTGCGCCTGCGATCATCGCCAGCATGCGGTCCGCCACGTCGTCCTGCACGCAGAGCAGGCGCAGGGCGGAGCAGCGCTGCCCGGCGGAGCGGAAGGCGCTGGCGCAGACATCGTCCGCCACCTGCTCCGGCAGTGCCGTGGCATCCACGAACATCGCGTTGATGCCGCCTGTCTCGGCGATCAGCGGCACGATGGGGCCGTTCTTCGCCGCCAGCGCGCGGTTGATGCGCCAGGCCGTGTCGGTGCCGCCGGTGAAGGCAACGCCCGCGACGCGAGGGTCCTCCACCAGCGCCGCGCCCACCGCCCCGTCGCCGGGGACGAGGTGCAGCGCCCCCGCCGGGATGCCGGCCCGGTGCAGCAGCGCCACGGCACGGGCGGCGACCAGGGGCGTCTGCTCGGCAGGCTTCGCCACCACCGCATTGCCCGCGGCCAGCGCCGCCGCCACCTGGCCGAGGAAGATCGCCAGCGGGAAGTTCCAGGGCGAGATGCACAGCCACGCCCCGCGCCCGTGCCGCGTCAGCACGTTGCTTTCCCCGGTCGGGCCGGGCAGCGCCTCGGGGCGGAAGAGACGTCGCGCGCCATTGGCGTAGAAGCGCAGGAAATCCGCCGCCTCGCGGATCTCGGCCACGCCGTCGTCGAGCGTCTTGCCGCCCTCCCGCGCCAGCAGGGCAAGGAAGGCGTCGCGCTCCGCTTCCAGCAAATCGGCCGCCCGCTCCAGCATCGCGGCGCGCTGATCGGGCGGCGTGCGGTCCCAGCGCGGGGCGTAGGCATGCGCCGCCGCCATGGCGCGCGGCGCCGCCTCGGCGGATTCGGTCACCGTGCCGATGACGCGCCCGGTCGCGGGGTCATGCAGCTCGCGCGTCGCGCCGGGCAGGACCTGCCCATCCACCAGTGGCGCGGCGTGCCACGGGCCGTTCTCGCGCCGTACCCCCTCCACGAGGCGGCGCAGGCTGGCGGCGTGGCCGAACTCCACGCCGCGTGAATTGGGCCGGTCGCCGTAGAGGTCGCGCGGCAGCGGCAGGCTGGGACCGCCCTCGCGCGCCAGCGCCGCCTCGGGACGCTCCAGCAGGCGCTCCACCGGCACGGCGGGATCGGCGGCAAGCGAGACAAAGGAGGAGTTGGCGCCGTTCTCCAGCAGTCGCCGCACAAGATAGGCGAGCAAGTCGGCATGGCCGCCCACCGGCGCATAGGTCCGCACCGCGACCTCGGGGCGGAGCTTGCGCAGCTCGGCATAGAGCGCGTCGCCCATGCCGTGCAGGCGCTGGAACTCGAAGCCCTGCGCGTCGCCCGCGCGCTCCAGGATGGCGGCGACGGTCAGTGCGTTGTGGGTGGCGAATTGCGCGAAGATGCGCGGGCGCATCCGCAGCATCCGCGCGGCGCAAGCCATGTAGGCGAGGTCGGTGGCCGGCTTGCGCGTCCAGACCGGGTAGCCGTCCAGCCCGCGCTCCTGCGCGCGCTTCACCTCTGTGTCCCAATAGGCGCCCTTCACCAGCCGGATCATCAGCCGCCGGTCCAGCCGCTCCGCCAGCGCCTCGGCCCAGTCGAGCACCGCCATGGCGCGCTTGCCATAGGCCTGCACGGCGAGGCCGAACCCGTCCCACCCGGCCAGTTCCGGATCATCCAGCGCGCGCTCCATCACCTCCAGCGAGAGTTCCAGCCGGTCCTGCTCCTCCGCATCCACGGTGAAGTTCAGGTCGTGGGCGCGGGCGGCGCGCATCAGCCGGTTCAGCACGGGGACCAGTTCGCGCAGGACGCGCGGGCGGGCGGTGGCGATGAAGCGCGGGTGCAGCGCCGAGAGCTTCACCGAGATGCCGTGCCGTGCCGGCAGGGGCGCATTGCCCGCCGCGCGGCCGATCGCCTCGATGGCCTCGGCATAGGAACGCTCGTAGCGCCGCGCATCCTCCTCTGTGCGCGCGCCCTCGCCCAGCATGTCGAAGGAATGGCGGAAGGCGCGGCCGGCGGGCGAGGCCGCGCGGCCCAGCGCCTCCTCGATCGTCTGGCCCAGCACGAAATGCCCGCCCAGCAGCTTCACCGCCTGGCGCGTGGCCGTGCGCAGCGCGGGCAGGCCGATGCGCCGCCCGAGCGCGGCCAGCACGCCCTCCGGCGTCTCGCCGGGGCGGATCACCCGCACGGAGAGACCGAGCGCCCAGGCCGAGGCGTCGCCCAGCCAGGTGCCGCCCGTGCGCGGATGCGCGAAATCCGCGGAACCGAGGCGGTCCTCGATCAGCCGGTCCGCCGTCTCGCTGTCCGGCACGCGCAGCAGCGACTCCGCCAGCACCATCAGCGCCAAGCCTTCGCGCGTGTCGAGGGCGTACTGGCGCAGCAACTCCTCCACCCCGCCCAGGCCGCTGCCCGTCCGCACTGCGGCGACGAGGCGGCGCGCCAGCGCGTCCACCGACGCCTCGCGCTCGGGCGGCAGGGCTGGAAGCGCCTCGCGCAGCGGAGCGAGGGCGGCGTCCTGCGGCGGGGCGTAGGGGGCGAGGAGGCCCGGAGCGAAATCCGGTGTGGGGGCGAGGTCCATGACGGGTCCAGCGTGGTGTCCTTCCCAAACTGAACCGGGAACGGGCGGGCTTCATCCCTTTCTGGCGCTGGCGGGCCGCGGAAAACCCGGCCAAAATCCTGTCTCACCGGGGAAACTGCGCGTGATCGACGATACCGACCGGCGCATCCTGCGCCTTTTGCAGAAGGAAGGGCGGATCAGCCTGTCCGAACTGGCGGAGCGAGTCGGGCTCGGCGCCACCGCCACCTCCGACCGGCTGCGGCGGCTGCAGCGCGACAGCTATGTCCTGGGCTTCGGCGCGCGGCTGAATCCGGCCCTGCTCGGACGTGGCCTCCTGGTCTTCATCGAGGTGAGGCTGGAGCGCACGACGCCCGACGTCTTCGAGAGCTTCGCCCAGACGGTGCGCCGCGCGCCCGAGGTGCTGGAATGCCACATGGTGGCGGGCGGCTTCGATTACCTGCTGAAGACGCGGGTGGAGGACATGGCGGCTTATCGCCGCTTCCTGGCCGAGGTGCTGCTCGCCCTGCCCGGGGTGCGCGAGACGCACACCTTCGCGGTGATGGAGGAGGTGAAGGCGACGGCGGAACTGCCGATCTAGCTCCCAGCCCGCTCCAGCAGCGCCGCCGATGCTCGGTCGAACACCCCGTCCCAGGCCAGCGGCCCCGGCGCCATGCGGAACAGCCGCATGGAGGGATACCAGGGGCAATCCTCCCGCCCCGTCAGCCAGAGCCAGTGCGGCGCGCGGCCCAGCAACACCCAGACCGGCCGGTTCATCGTGCCCGCGAGATGCGCCACCGCGCTGTCGGTCATGATGACGAGATCGAGCAGCGTCAGCGCCGCCGCCGTGTCGGCAAAGTCGCGCAGATGCGGCGCGAGGTCGGTGACGGCGCCGCGCATCTTGTGCTGCGCCAGTTCCGCCTCGGGCGGTCCCTTCTGCAGGGAGAAGAGCCGCACCCCGGGCCATTGGAAGGCGTCGAGGAAGCGCCCCAGCGTCACGGCACGCCAGTGGTTGGAGCCGAAGGTGACGGAACCGGACCAGATGATCCCGACCTTCAGCCCCGGCCCCACGATATGCGGCCGCAGCCGTTCCAGCCGCGCCTCCTCGGGCGGCAATGCCGGCAGCGGCGCGACGTGGGGCGAGAAGAGCCCGGGCAGCGAGCAGACATGCAAGTGGAGATCGGCCGCCACCTCGGCGCCGGGGGCGACCACCTCATTCACCAGCGGCGCCACCAGCGCGGCGAGTTCGGGCTTCGCCTCCATGACGACGCGCCCGCCGCGCTCCCTCACCCAGGGCAGGTAGCGCAGGATCCAGATCGTGTCGCCGAAGCCCTGCTCGGTGAGCAGCAGCAGCGTCCGCCCCTCGAAGCGCGAACCGTCCCAGCGCGCGCCGGGGCGGGGCCGGTCGGGGACGAGGCCGGTAGTGATGCGGCACTCATACTCGGCGAAGCCGCGGCGCAGATCGCCCGCCGCCAGCCGCGCGCGGGCGAGGTTCCAGGCCGCCTGGGGGTGGCCCAGCCGCAGCGCCGCCTCGTATTCCGGAATCGCCTCCTCATGCCGCTCCGCGCGGGTCAGTGTGGTGGCGAGGTTGTAGAAGGCGGTGCCGTTCTGCCCCTGCAGGGCCACGGCGCGGCGCTGCGCCGCCACCGCCGTCGCATCCAGCCCCTGCGCGGTGAGGGTGTTGCCGAGGTTGCTCCAGATCGCGCCACGCCCGGGGTCGAGGCGCAGCGCGGCGCGGTAGCAGCGTTCCGCCTCCGGGTAGCGGCCGGCACGGGCCAGCACCACGCCCAGGGCGTTGTGCGTCTCCGGGTCACGGGGGGCGGCCCGGACCGATTCGGCGGCCAGTGTCACCGCCTCTTCCAGCCGGCTTTCCTTCAGCAGCGCTTCCAGCCGCTCCATCCGGCTCACGCGGCGACGCTCCCGGGGTCGGTGTTGCCGCCGCACAGCAGGATTCCGGGACGCGCCCCCGCAGAGGGCGTCCAGCGCCCGGAGAGCAGCGCGGCCAGGGCCACCCCCCCGCCCGGCTCGACGACCAGCCGCGCGTCGGCCCAGAGGCGGCACTGCGCGTCCCGGATTGCCTCGTCAGGGACGAGAATGCTCTGGAGACGTCCGGCGGCGTGCAGCCGCGCCGCGAGTGGGAACATCAATTCGCCCACCTGCCGCGCGCCCAGGCTGTCCGCCGCCACGCCGCCCACCGGCGCGGGCACGGGCCGCCCAGCCTGGAGGGCGTGGGCCAGGGTGGGGCAACCCTCGGGCTCCACCGCGACCAGCGCGGGGCCGGACTCTGCATGCCAGGCAGCGAAGCCGCCGATGAGGCCGCCGCCGCCCACGGCGACGAGAAGGTGCGTCAGTTCGGGCGACTGCTCCTCCCACTCGCGCGCCACGGTGCCCTGGCCGCTGATCACTTCCGCCTGGTCATAGGCGTGGACCATCAGCGCCCCCGTCTCGGCCGCGCGGCGCTCGGCCGCTTCGCGCGCCTCGTCATAGGCGGCGCCGCCCACCACAAGCCGCGCACCAAAGGAACGGATCAGCGCCTGCTTGGCCGGGGCGCTGATCGCGGGGACGAAGATCTCCGCCGCGATGCCGAGGCTCTGCGCCGCCGCGGCGACCGCCGCGCCGTGATTGCCGCCGGAGGCCGCGATCACCCCCGCCGCGCCCGCCCCGGCGGCGCGCAGGCGGTGGAAGGCGCCGCGCGCCTTGAAGGAGCCGGAAAGCTGCGTGTGTTCGAGCTTCAGCGCGCCGAGGCCGGGCAGGGTCATCACCGGGGTCCGCCGGATATCCGCCTCGATCAGGCGATGGGCGGCGGAGACGGAGTCGCGGTTCGGAAGAGTCATGGCTTCCGGGTGCAACCGCCAGTCCCTTCCGCGCAAGACCCAATCCTGCCATATTCAGGACAGTCCAAACTTCTGGACATTCGGAATGACTTTGCACGGAAGCGCCGTCGCCTTGGACGGGGAAGGGGTCTTGCTCCTCGCCCCACCCGGAAGCGGAAAATCCGATCTTGTCCTGCGCCTGCTGGAAAGCGGATGGCGCCTCGTGGCCGATGACCAGGTGGCGCTGCGCCGCATGGGCAGTGCGCTGCTGGCCGCGCCACCCCCGTCCCTTGCCGGCATGCTGGAGCTGCGCGGCCTCGGCCTCGTTTCCGGCCTCGCCTGGGCAGAGGCGCCGCTGCACCTCGTGGCGCGGCTGATGCCGGAAGAGGCGATCCCCCGCCTGCCCACCCCCGAAACCTGGGAAGCAGAAGGGGTGCGCCTGCCCCTCGTCGCGCTGGATGGGCGCGCCGCCTCGGCACCGGCGCGGCTGCGCGCCGCGCTGGATGTCGCGCGCGGACGCCTCGGCATGGTCGCGGGGGCGCTGGCGGCGTGACCCCACCCCGTCCCTTTGTGCTGGTGACCGGACTTTCCGGAGCCGGCCGCGCGACCATCTTGCGCGTCCTGGAAGACCTCGGTTTCGAGACGGTGGACAACCCGCCGCTCACCATCCTGGAAGGGCTGGTGGAGGACGGAACCAACCCGCTGGCCGCCGGCATCGACACCCGCACCCGCGGCTTCGAGCCGGGCGAGGCGCTGGCGGTGCTGGAGCGGCTGCGCGCCTGGCCCGGGCTCGCCGTCTCGCTGGTCTTCGCCACCGCGGAGGACGCGGTGCTGCTGCGCCGCTTCACGGAGACGCGACGGCGCCACCCCCTGGCGCCGGGCGGTCCGCTGGGCAGTCGGGTGCAGGACGGCATCGCGCGCGAGGCGGCCCTGCTGGCTCCGCTTCGCGACGCAGCCGACCTCGTGGTGGACACATCGGGCCTGCCGATCTTCCGGCTGCGCCAGATCATCGAGGCGCGGTTCCGGCCGGAAGGGACGCCGGGCCTTTCGATCCTCGTCCAGTCCTTCTCTTTCCCCCGTGGCCTGCCGCGCGAGGCGGATCTCGTCTTCGACCTGCGCTTCCTGCAGAATCCGCATTACGAGCCGACCCTGCGGCCGCTGACCGGGCTGGACCCGGCCGTGGGCGACTACGTACGCGCCGACCCGGATTTCCCCGGGTTCTGGGAACGTTTAACAGGCTTCCTCGACCCCCTGCTGCCGCGCTATGTGGCGGAGGGGAAGAAATATCTGACCATCGCCCTCGGCTGTACGGGGGGTCGTCATCGTTCTGTCTTCCTAACCGAGGCTTTGGCCGATCACCTCCGCCGGCGGGGCTGGCGCGCGGATTCCGCGCATCGGGAATTGGACCCGGTGCCCCATATCCACGCCCCGGCCACACCTGCGGGCCCCATTCCTTCCGACTCCCTGGGCCAGGAGGCCCCGACGAACACTTCCATGTCCCATTCGCGAGCAATGCCTTCATGATCGGCTTGGTCCTGGTGACCCATGGACGGCTGGCGCTGGAACTGCGCCACGCCATGGAGCACGTGGTCGGCCCACAGGAGGCGGTGGCAACGGTCTGCATCGGCCCTGAGGACGACATGGAGGGAAGACGCGCCGACATCCGCGGCCGCATTGCCGAGGTGGATCAGGGCGACGGCGTCGTCATCCTGACCGACATCCTCGGTGGCACCCCGTCCAACCTCGCCCTGTCGCTTGCCGATCACCGCAGGGTGGAGGTGATCGCGGGGGTGAACCTCCCCCTCCTGGTCAAGCTGGCGAAGATCCGCGGCACCGAGCCGTTGATGGAAGCGGTGGACCATGCCGCCCGCGCCGGGCGCAAATACCTCGCCGCTGCCTGCGAACTGCCGAACGGCGCCGCCGACATGGCGCCGTTGCCGGCCCGCGTTTCCGGGAATGGCGCGTCATGAACGAGTGGCCCGGCGAGGAGGACAGCTCCTCCACCTCTCCCACCTCCCCGCCCCTGGCGGAGTCGCCGTCCTGCATCAGTTGCGACGGAGGCGGCGGTGGCCTCGTCCTGCGCCGCGCCGTGCCCATCGTGAACGCGCGCGGCCTTCATGCCCGTGCCGCCGCCAAGCTGGTGGCGCTGGCTGAGCGATATTCTGCCTGCATGAACGTCTCTAGGGGGGGACAAACCGTGCCGGCCTGCTCCATCATGGGCCTGATGATGCTGGGTGCCGGCAAGGGGAGCGAGATCGTGATCGAGGCTGAGGGCTGGGACGCGAAGGAAGCGCTGGAAGCGGTGGCCGGGCTGGTGGAAGCCGGCTTCCATGAAGACTGAGAAGGCGGAACAAGCAGCCAAGGTCGAAACGAAGGGCGATTCGCCGCGCAAATCGCGGGGCGCCAAGGCGCCGGTGGAGCGCCGTTTCCTGGGCATCGCCGTCTCGCCCGGCATCGCCATCGCCCCCGTCTATGACCTTACCGAGGCGCCGGCCGAGGCGCCGCGCCGCTCCATCCCCGAATCCGAGGTGGAGGCCGAGCGCCAGCGTCTGACCGAGGCCGCCGCCTTTTCGCGCAAGCAGGTCAGCAAGCTGAAGACCCGGCTTTCCATCCTGCCCGAGGAGGCAAAGGAAGAGCTGGAGCCGCTGCTCGATGCCTATGTCCTCATGCTCGGCAATTCGCGCCTCCTGCGGAATGCGCGCCGCCGCATCGGCGATGAGTTGCTGTCCGCCGAGACCGCCGTGTCGGACGAGGCGGATTCCATCGCTGCCGCCATCCTCACGACCAAGGACGACGACAGGCAGGGGCTGAACCGCCGCGCCTACGAGGTGCGGGAGATCGCGCGCCGCCTGATCCGAAACCTCACCGCCACGCCCTTCCGCTCGCTGAAGGAGGTGCCGCACGGTGCCATCCTCGTCACCGACGAGCTCACCCCTGCCGATGCCGCGCTTCTGGAGCCGGGGCGCGTCGCCGGGGTGGCAACGGAGGAAGGTGGGGCGGACGGGCACACCGCCATCATGCTGCGCGCCCTGGGCATCCCCGCCGTGCTGGGCTGCCACGGGCTGACCGAGGCGGCGCAGCGCGGCGACCCTGCCGTGCTGGACGGGCGCGCCGGATTTCTCCTACTGCACCCGAACGCGGAATCCCTTGCCACTGCGAAGGAAGGCCTCACCGCCCAGGCGCGCGAGAAATCCCGCCTGTCCCGCCTGCGCTCCCTCCCCGCCGAGACCACGGATGGCGAGAAGGTCGAGCTGCAGGCCAATCTGGAGATTCCGGCCGAGCTGCCGCTGATCCACCAGGCCGGGGCGGAAGGGATCGGCCTGTTGCGGACCGAATTCCTGTTCATGAACCGCGAGGACCTGCCGGACGAGGACGCCCAGGTCGCGGCCTATCGCTCGGTGGTGGAGGCGATGGCGGGGCATTGCGTCACCATCCGCGTCCTCGACTGGGGCGGCGAGAAGGACATGGAGGCGCTGGCCCAAGGCGTGCCCGTCTCCACAGGGCCGAACCCGGCGCTGGGGCTGCGCGGCATCCGCCTGCTGCTGAAGCGCCCGGAACTGCTCGAGGAACAGTTCGCCGCCATTCTGCGCGTCGCCCCGTTGGGCGATGTCCGCATCCTGCTTCCCATGGTCACCGTGCCGGACGAGGTGGCGGCGGCCCGTGATATTTATGAGCGCGTGGCGAAGCGCCTGCGCCGCCGGGGCGAGACCCTGCCGGAAAAGCTGCCGCCGCTGGGGGCCATGATCGAGACGCCGGGCGCCGCGCTCGCCGCCGATGCCATCGCGCTGGAGGCGGATTTCTTCGCCATCGGCACCAATGACCTCGCCATGTACACGCTGGCGGTGGACCGTGCCGAGGCGGATGTGGCGCATCTGTACGACCCGCTGCACCCGGCGGTGCTGCGTCTGGTGCAGTTCGCCACGGAGGCGGCGCTGCGGCTGCGCATGCCGTGTTCCGTCTGCGGCGAGATGGCGGGCAACCCCTCCCTGGTGCCGCTGCTGCTTGGCCTCGGCATTCGGGCGCTGTCCATGAACGCCTCCGCCATCCCGCGGGTGAAGCAGGCGGTGCGCGTCCTGGACATCGACGATTGCGCCCGCTTCGCCCGAAGGGTGATGGAGCAAAGCGACCCGGCGCGCATCGCCGAGTTGGTGGACGGGTTCGGCAAACACTAAGGCGCCAGCCAACCATTCTGGTCCTGCACGGTTCGGGATGGTCGAGGAGAAAGGCGCATGGCCACCGGATTGCTCGCCCTGCTGGATGATGTCGCGACGCTGGCCAAGGCGGCCGCCGCCTCGGTGGACGACGTGGCCGCCATGGCGGGCAAGGCGGGGGCCAAGGCGGCCGGCGTGGTGATCGACGACGCCGCCGTCACCCCGCGCTACGTCACGGGCTTCTCGCCGGCGCGCGAATTGCCGGTGATCTGGCGCATCGCCCTCGGCTCCCTCCGCAACAAGCTGCTGATCCTGCTGCCGGCCGCCCTGGCCCTGTCCTTCCTGGCACCCTGGGCCATCACGCCGCTGCTGATGCTGGGCGGCGCCTATCTGTGCTTCGAGGGGGTGGAGAAGCTGCACGAGGCGCTCTTTCCCCATGCCGACACCCATGGCGAGGCGGTGCCGCAGGGGCTGGCGGAAGTCGCCGCCTTCGAGGACCGCAAGGTGACCGATGCGGTCCGCACCGACTTCATCCTCTCGGCCGAGATCATGGCCATCACCCTCGCGGCTATCCCGCCCTCGAGCTTCTGGACCCAGGCGACGGTGCTGGCGACCGTCGGGGTCGGCATCACCGTCGCGGTCTATGGGGTGGTGGCCTTGATCGTGAAGGCCGATGATTTCGGCCTGCACCTCGCGACGCGGCCCGGCGCCGGGCCGGCGACGCGGCGCTTCGGCCGCGCCATCGCCGGGGCCATGCCCAAGCTCCTGCGCCTGCTGGGCTGGGTGGGCACGGCGGCGATGATCTGGGTGGGCGGAGGCATCATCCTTCATGGGCTGGAGGAATACGGGTTTGGCGCGCCCTCACATCTGCTGCACGATTGGGGCGTGGCGCTGGCGGGGGCGCTGCCGGCCGGGGGCGCCGTCGTGGAATGGCTGGTCCATGCCGCCGGCTCGGCCGTGGTGGGGCTCCTTGTGGGCGCGGTGGTGATCGGCCTCCTGCGCCTCCTGCCCCGCCGGCACGTGGCGGCCGACGCTCCGGTCGGGCGGCCCTTGCCCTGAAAGGGGCCGAAGTCTAGGGTCCGGCTGCTCATTCTCGCGGCAGCGCAGCAAAAAGGCGGAACGGCCCCATGAAGCTTCTCGTCCCCGTCAAGCGGGTGGTGGACTACAATGTCAAGGTTCGGGTGAAGGCGGACAACACGGGCGTCGAGACGGCGAACGTGAAGATGTCCATGAACCCCTTCGATGAGATCGCGGTGGAAGAAGCCGTGCGCCTGAAGGAAAAGGGCGTGGCGACCGAGATCATTGCCGTCTCCGCCGGGCCGCAGGCTGCGCAGGAACAGATCCGCACCGCCCTCGCCATGGGCGCCGATCGCGGCATCCTGGTCGAGCATGACGGCGTGCTGGAGCCGATCGCCGTCGCCAAGATCCTGAAGGCTTTGGTCGAGAAGGAAGGCCCCACCCTGGTGGTGATGGGCAAGCAGGCCATCGATGACGACATGAACGCCACCGGCCAAATGCTGGCGGCGCTGCTCGGCTGGCCGCAGGGCACCTTCGCCTCCAAGGTCGAGATCAGCGGCCAGGAAGCGACGGTGACGCGCGAGGTGGATGGCGGGCTCGAGACCGTGAAGCTGGCCCTGCCGGCGGTGGTGACGGCCGATCTGCGGCTGAACGAGCCGCGCTACGCCTCGCTGCCCAACATCATGAAGGCACGCAAGAAGCCGATCGAGACGGTGAAGCCCGCCGATCTCGGCGTGGATGTCACGCCGCGCCTGTCCGTGCTGCGCGTGGAGGAGCCGGCGAAGCGCCAGGCCGGCGCCAAGGTGACCTCTGTCCAGGAGCTGGTCGAGAAGCTCCGCAATGAAGCGAAGGTGATCTGACCATGGCGGTCCTGCTACTTGCCGACCACGACGGGTCGGCCGTTTCCCAGCCCACGCGTTCCGCCGTCGCGGCGGCTGCCAAGCTGGGCGAGGTGCATGTGCTGGTGCTGGGCGAGGGCGCTGCCGCCGCCGCGCAATCCGCCGCCGCCCTGCCCTCCGTTGCCAAGGTGCTGCTGGCCGACGACGCCTCCCTGGCGCATCGCCTGGCCGAGCCGGTGGCGGCGCTGCTCGTCTCGCTGGCGCCGAACTACTCGCACCTCGTCGCCCCGGCCTCGGCGGCGGGCAAGAACGTGATGCCGCGCGTCGCCGCGCTGCTGGACGTTCAGCCCATCTCCGACATCTCGGGCGTGGTGGATGCCGACACCTTCGTGCGACCCATCTATGCCGGCAATGCGCTGGCCACGGTGAAGTCCGCCGACCCGAAGAAGGTGCTGACCGTGCGCGCCGCCTCCTTCGACCCGGTGCCCGCCACGGGCGGCTCCGCCCCGGTGGAGAACGTCGCCGCCGCCACGGGCGAGGTGAAGTCCTCCTTTGTCGGCGCCGAGGTGAGCAAGAGCGAGCGGCCGGAGCTGACGGCTGCGCGCATCGTCGTCTCGGGCGGCCGCGCCATGGGCTCGGCCGAGAATTTCCACCTGATCGAGAAGGTGGCCGACAGGCTCGGTGCCGCGGTCGGCGCCTCGCGCGCGGCGGTGGATGCCGGCTACGCTCCGAACGACCACCAGGTGGGGCAGACCGGCAAGATCGTCGCGCCTGACCTCTACATCGCCATCGGCATCTCCGGCGCCATCCAGCACCTCGCCGGGATGAAGGACAGCAAGGTGATCGTCGCCATCAACAAGGACGAGGAAGCGCCGATCTTCCAGGTGGCCGATTACGGGCTGGTGGCGGACCTGTTCAAGGCGCTGCCGGAGCTTGAGGCGGAACTCGCCAAGTGATGGCGCGTAGGGCTGGCGTGGCGGCTACGCGCCAGGGAGAAGCAGCATGACCATTCGCGTCGCCACCCTCCCCGACTCCGTGGTCGAGGTGCCGGAAATCGCCTCGCTGGGCATCATCGGCGCCGGGCAGATGGGCAACGGCATCGCGCATGTCGCGGCGCTGGCCGGGCTGCCGGTCGCCATGGTGGACATCAACCCGGCCGCGCTCGATAAGGCGCTGGGCACCATCGCGAAGAACATGGAGCGCCAGATCGGCCGCAAGCTGATCACGTCCGAGGATCGCGACGCGGCGCTTTCGCGCATCACCACTTCCACGGACTACGCCTCGCTCGGCGAGACGGATTTCGTGGTGGAGGCGGCGACCGAGAAGGAAGCCATCAAGCGCGAGGTGTTCAAGGCGCTCTGCCCACACCTCAAGCCCACCGCGATGGTGGCGTCCAACACCTCCTCCATCTCCATCACGCGGCTTGGCGCCTCCACGGACCGTCCCGAGAAGTTCATCGGGATGCACTTCATGAACCCGGTTCCGGTCATGAAGCTGGTGGAGATCATCCGCGGCATCGCCACGGATGAGCCGACCTTCCGCGCGGTGGATGCGCTGGCGAAGAAGCTGGGCAAGCAGACGGCGGTGGCCGAGGATTTCCCGGCCTTCATCGTCAACCGCATCCTGGTGCCGATGATCAACGAGGCCGTCTATGCCCTCTACGAGGGCGTCGGCGACATTCGCTCCATCGACACAGCGATGAAGCTGGGCGCGAACCACCCGATGGGGCCGCTGGAACTGGCCGACTTCATCGGGCTGGATACCTGCCTTTCCATCATGCAGGTTCTCTATGACGGTCTGTCGGACTCGAAGTACCGGCCCTGCCCGCTGCTGGTGAAGTATGTCGAGGCCGGCTGGTACGGCCGCAAGACCGGCAAGGGTTTCTACGACTACTCGCAGGACCCGCCGGTTCCTTCTCGCTGAGCTTCGCTCAGCGGTTTTTTGTGCCCTCATCGCGGCGGCCCTAAGCCGCCGCTACGCCGGGCGCGGCCTCCGGCCGCTTGGCTTTCGCGCCGCTTCGGTCGCGCTGATTGCGCGGTTCGCCTGGGCGCGCCGGCCGCCTTGCGGTCGGATTCTCCTTTGATGCGCGGCTTTTCTGTGTGAGGCGCCGCTTCCTGTTGCTGGCGGTGTCGCTGGCGTGGAGCGCCGCTCCGCGTCTAGGCTCCCGGCAAAACACCGGAGGCCGTCCATGCTCATCGCCCGCCGCGCGGCGTTGCTGACCCTTGCCCTGCCTGCCCACGCCCCTGCCCAGCCCGGCTGGGCGCCCACGCGCCCCGTCCAGCTGGTCGCGGGCTTCGCGCCGGGCGGCGGGTCCGACGTGATCGCCCGCACCATCGCGGAGGCGGCCGCGCCGCTCTATCCCGTGCCCCTGGTGGTGGTGAACCGCCCTGGCGCAGGCGGCGCTCTGGCGGCGGAGCAGGTGTCGCGTGCCGCGCCGGACGGGCACACGCTGCTTCTGGCCGGCGGTTCCGAAAGCACCTCCGTCCCGGCGCATCGCGACGTGCCCTATGACCCCAAGACCGGCTTCACCCCCGTCATCCGCCTGACGCGGCACGGGCAGTTCATCGTGGCGAAAGCGCGCGGCGGCCGCTTCACCGACATGCGGCAGGTGATCGAGGCGGCCAAGGCACGGCCCGAAGCCATCTCCCACGCCTCGGCCGGGGTGGGGACGCTGTCGCATTCCATCTTCCTGCTTCTCGGCCGCGCCGCGGGGGTGGAGATGCTGCACGTCCCCTTCACCGGCGGCGGGCCGTCCCTGCAGGCTGTCGTGGCCGGGCAGGTGGACGTTTCCGTGGCCGCACCGGAGGAGATGCGCGGCCTGGTGGATGGCGGGGAGCTGCGCGTCCTCGCCGTCGCCTCGCCCGAGCGCCTGCCCGCCTATCCCGATGCGCCGACGCTACGCGAACTGGGCTGGAACGTGCTGGCCGAGAACATGAAGGGCTGGGTCGGCCCGCCCGGATTGATGCCGGAGATCACCACCTTCCACCATGACCGCATGAAGCAGGCCATCGCCACGCCGACCTGGCAGCGCTTCCTGGAACGGGCCGGCGAGGCGGATGGCTACGCCGACGGCCGAAGCTTCCAGGCGGCGATGGACACGCTGCTCGACAGCATCCGCGCCGCGCTGGGCCGCGGCTGAAAGGACCATCGCTTCGCCCGGGCCGTCGCTTCTCGGCGTTATTCTTCGCGCCGCAGGACGAGAAGGGTGTTGGGCGCGAAGAGCGGGAACTTGCAGCCAGGGAAAATGGCTCGCATGAGCAGGGACTCAGCGAGCCCTTCGAGCCCGCGCAGGAAATCCGGGTTGGCTTGGCTGGATTGACGCCGGAGATCACCGCCTTTCACCATGACCACGTAAAGCGGGCCGCATCACAACCCGGTCTGCCTACTGGACAGCACCGTGCCGCCCCGCGTCTGAAAGGATCATCCATGCAGCCAATCGCCCCGCCCGCCCGGGCGGCTTTCATCGGGCTCGGCGTCATGGGCCGTGCCATGGCCGCCAATATCGCCAAGGCGGGCTACGACCTCGCCGTCTCCTCCCGCACCCGCGCCAAGGCCGAAGGTCTCCAGGCGCGCTGGTGCGAAACGGGGGCAGAGGCGGCGCGCGGCGCTGCGGTGGTCGGGCTCTGCGTGCCCGACACGTCGGATGTGGAGGCCGCGCTCTTCGGCCCCGGCGGCATCGCCGAGGGGGTGGAGCGGGGCGCGGTGGTGGTGGATTTCTCCACCATCTCCGCCTCAGCCACGCGCGGCTTCGCGGAACGCCTGGCCCAGCGCGGCGCGACCCTGCTGGACAGCCCGGTGAGCGGAGGGCCGCAGGGCGCCATCGACGGCACGCTGACCTGCATGGTCGGCGGCGACGAGGCTGCCTTCCAGGCGGCGCAGCCCTTCTTCGCGGCAGTGGGCAAGACGATCACCCGCCTCGGTCCCTCGGGCGCCGGGCAGGTCTGCAAATCGGCCAACCAGCTGATGATTTGCGCCAGCCTCGTCGCGGTGGCGGAGGCGCTGAGCATGGGGCGCAAGGCGGGGCTCGATCCGGCGGCGATGCGCGAGGCGCTGATGGGCGGCTCCGCCGACAGCGCGGTGCTGCGCAACCACGCCAAGCGCCTGCTGGACCGGAAGTTCACCCCCGGCTTCCGGGCAGAGCTGATGCGCAAGGATCTCCGCTTGGCCGCGGAGGCGGTGCGTGAAACCGGCACCTTCGCCCCCGCCACCGCCATGGCGCTGCCGCTGCTGGAGCTGCTGGTGAATCGCGGCGCGGGGGGTGAGGACGTGGTGGCGCTGGGGCGGTTGGTGGAGGAAATGTCGGGCCTCGGATAGGCGAGCCGCGCCGCTTCCAACCAACGCCCCGTCACAGAGGAGGCGCGCCGACGGAGAATCCGGCCGCAAAGCGGCCGACGCCGCCAGACCAACTATTCAGCCGGCGCACCCGCAGCGCGGCGAAGCCAAGCCGCCGGAGGCGGCGCCCGGCGTAGCGGCGGCTGAAAGCCGCCGCGTTGAGGGCATCAACGATTCAGCGCTCTCCAGCGCGCCACGTTCCGGTTGTGCTCCTCCAGCGTGCGGGCGAAGGCGTGGCCCCCCGTGCCGTCGGCGACGAAGTAGATGAACTCCGTCGCCTCGGGTCGGAGGACGGCCTCGATAGAGGCGCGGCCCGGCATGGCGATGGGTCCGGGTGGCAAGCCACGGTTGCGATAGGTGTTGTAGGGGTGAGGCTGGTCCAGGTCGGCACGGGTCAGCGGCCGGTCGAGCGGCATTCCGTTGCCGGCACCATAGGCCACGGTGGGATCGGATTGCAGCGGCATGCCGCGCCGCAGCCTGTTGATGAACACTCCGGCCACCAGCCCGCGCTCCGCCGCCACCCCTGTTTCACGCTCGACGATGGAGGCGAGGATCAGCGCCTCCCGCGCCGAGTTCAGCGGCAGGTTGGGCGCGCGGTCCTTCCACGCCTCCTCCAGCGCCGCGTCCATCGCGGTGGTGGCACGGCGGACGAGCGCGGCCCGGCTGTCGTTCAGGGTGAAGCTGTAGGTCTCGGGCAGCAGCGCGCCTTCGTTGATCGTCGGCACCTCACCCGACAGCCCCTCCGTGCGCTCGAGGAGGCTGGCGACCTGCCGCGCCGTCAGCCCCTCGGCGATGGTGAGGCGGCGCTGCACCGGACGCCCCTGGCGCAGGATGGAGAGGATGTCGCGGATGGAGGCGCCGGCCGGGATGCTGAACTCGGCGGCGCGCAACGGCCCCTCGCCGCGCGTGGCCAGCGCCGCCAGGGCGAAGAGCCGGGGCGACTCCACCGCGCCGCGCTCGGCGAGAGTGGTGGCGATGGCCTCCACCCCGCCGCGCGGGATCACGATGTTGGCAGGTTCCGCGAGGGGGCCTGGGGCGCTGGCCTCGCGCCAGGCAAACCAGGCGGCCGCGCCGCCCGCCACCGCGAGCAGGGCGCAGCCCACGACCATGAGCTTGAGGAAACGTCGCATCTCGGGCGCATTAGCGCCCGAGAGGGGAAAAAGTCACGGCGCCCGGCGGAAGATCACCGAAGCGTTGGTGCCGCCAAAGCCGAAGGAGTTGGACAGCGCCACGTCGATCGGGCGCTGCTGCGCCTCCTTGGGGACGCGGTCGATCACCGACTCGCGCGAAGGATCTTCCAGGTTCAGCGTGGGCGGGGCCACGTTGTCGCGGATGGCCTGGATGGAGAAGATCGCCTCCACCGCCCCCGCCGCGCCCAGCAGGTGGCCGACGGCGGACTTGGTGGAGGACATGGCGACCTTCTTGCCGTCCTCCCCGAACAGGCGCTCCACGGCCGAAAGCTCGATGTCGTCGCCCATGGGGGTCGAGGTGCCGTGGGCGTTGACGTATTGCACGTCGCCCGGTGCCAGCCCGGCGGAACGCAGGGCGGATTCCATGGCGCGGAACCCGCCGCTGCCATCCTCGGCCGGAGAGGTGATGTGGTGCGCATCGCCGGAGATGCCGTAGCCCACGACCTCGGCGTAGATCTTCGCGCCGCGCGCCTTGGCGTGCTCCAGCTCCTCCAGCACGAGGACGCCGGCGCCCTCGCCCATCACGAAGCCGTCGCGCTCCTTGTCCCAGGGACGGGAAGCGGCGGTGGGGTTGTCGTTGAAGCCGGTGGACAGGGCGCGGGCGGCGCAGAAGCCGCCAATGCCCAGCTCGCAGATGGCCGCCTCGGCGCCGCCGGCCACCATCACATCGGCATCACCCAGCGCGATCAGCCGCGCCGCGTCGCCGATGGCGTGCACGCCGGTGGCGCAGGCCGTCACGGCGGAATGGTTTGGGCCCTTGAACCCGTACTTGATGGAAACCTGGCCGGAGGCGAGGTTCACCAGGGCCGAGGGGATGAAGAAGGGCGACAGGCGCCGCGTGCGCCCCGACGCCACCAGGGCCGAGGCTTCCTGGATCGTCTCCAGCCCCCCGATGCCCGAGCCGATCATCACGCCGGTGGCGATGCGCGAAGGCTCATCCTCCGGCATCCAGCCCGAATCCTGGATCGCTTCCTCCGCCGCCACCCAGGCGAGCTGGATGAAGCGATCCATCTTCTTCTGGTCCTTGACGGGAATCCATTCGCCCAGGTCCAGGCCGCCCTCGTCCTTCTTCCCGTCCGGCACCTGACCCGCGATCTTCGCAGGCAGGTCCTTCACGTCGAAGTGGGTGATCGGCCCGATGCCGCTTTCGCCGGACACCAGCCGCTTCCAGACATGGTCCACGCCAAGCCCAAGCGGGCTGACGATCCCCATGCCGGTGACGACGACGCGCCGCGGCGCAAGCCCCTGAGCGAACATCCTTTCCCCCCGTCAGTCCCTATGCGTCAGGCCGAAGCCTGCGACTTCTCGATGAAGTCGATCGCGTCCTTCACGGTCTGGATCTTCTCCGCCGCGTCGTCCGGAATTTCCACGCCAAAGGCCTCCTCGAAGGCCATCACCAGCTCGACCGTGTCCAGGCTGTCGGCGCCCAGGTCGTCGATGAAGGAAGCCTCGGGGGTGACCTTGGCCTCCTCGACGCCCAGGTGCTCCACCACGATCTTCTTCACCTTCTCGGCGGTCTCGCTCATCTCGCTCGGTCTCCTGCTGCCGGGGCCGCCCCCCGGGTTCACAGTGGGAGGGGTGCGCCGCGTCTGTGCTGGCCGCCCGGTCCAGCCCCGGGCGGCATCGCGTTATCACGGAAGTGCCGGGCGCTCTAGGCCGCTTGGAAGCCCCTGGCAAGTCCGCAACTCCCCAGTCAGGGCGGCCCTTCGCGGGGCGCATGGCGGGGCGTGCGGACAGAACGCACGGGCGCCGCCGCCGCTGCGCTTCAGGCTTCGGTAACGGGGCTGCCCCAGTGTAGCGTCGGAAGACATGGGGCCCCAGCGTGGCGAAGCGGAAGGGCGCAGGAGGCGGCACCATCGTCCTCAGGCGGATTGAGGAGGGCGGGTACGGCCATCACGGCGGCGCCTGGAAGGTGGCCTATGCGGATTTCGTCACCGCCATGATGGCCTTCTTCCTGCTCATGTGGCTCCTGAACGCCACGACGGAGGAGCAGCGGCGCGGCCTTGCCGACTACTTCAACCCGATGCACGCCCTGGCCAATGGCGTTTCCGGGACCGGCCAGCCCTTTGGCGGCTCCACCCCCCACACCGCCGGGCGCATGGCTTCCGACACCGGGGCGATCCGGCTGGAGCGCGGCCCACGCCCCATCCTCGCTGAGCTGGAGGAGGAGGATGACAGCGCTGCGCCTGCCGAGCCCTTCGCCCGCCGCGAGGGCCCGCGTGGCGAGGAGGAGACCCCTCCCCCGCGCATGGCCACACCGGGCGGGGCGGAACTCGGCCGCGTCCTTCCCGGCCCGGAGGAGAGCGACGCCGCTCGCCTGACCGACGCCGCGTTGCGCGCCGAATTGGCACGGCGGGAGGAGGCCGCGCTTCAGGATGCGGCGGAGGCGCTGCGCGAGACGCTGCGCGACGACCCCGCGCTGTCCGCCGCCGCTGGCCAGTTCCTGGTGGAGGTGACGCCAGAAGGGCTACGCATCCAGCTTCTGGAAGCCGACGGCTAGCCCATGTTCAGCACCGGCAACGCCGCGCCGACAGAGCGGGCGCGGGCGGCGATCCGCGCCGTCGCCCAGGCGGCGCTTCGCCTCCCCAACCCCGTCTCCGTCTCCGGCCACACGGACAGCGCGCCCTTTCGCGGCGGAGGCCGCTCCAACTGGGACCTGGCGGCGGAGCGGGCCAATGCCGCGCGACGCCTGCTGACCGAGGCGGGGCTGCCCGAGGCGCGCCTCGCGCGCGTCAGCGGACACGCGGATCGCGAACCGCTGCTGCGCGACCAGCCGGGGGCAGCGGCCAATCGCCGCGTCGCCATCACCCTGCTGCGGCAAGCGGAGGCGCCGCGGTGACCACGCTGCTCGGCTTCGCCTTCCTCATCATCATGGTGTTCGGCGGCTACACCATCGCCGGAGGCCAGTTCGCCATCATCCTGGGCTCCCTGCCCTTCGAGATGATGATGATCGGCGGCGCGGCGGTGGGCGCCTTCCTGATGGTCAACTCGATGCAGGAGGTGAAGCACACGGCCGGCGCCTTCGGGAAGATCCTCAAGGGGGCGCGCTACCGCAAGGAGGACTACGCCGCGCTGCTGTCGCTGCTCTACTACTTCGTGCGCCTCGCGCAGACCAAGGGCGCCATGGCGCTGGAGCCGCATATCGAGAAGCCGGAGGAAAGCGCCGCCTTCCAGAAATTCCCGCAGATCCTGAAGGACCACCACGCCGCCCTGCTGATCTGCGACTAACTGCGCATGGTCGGCATGAACGCGGACGACCCGCACCAGTTGGAGGACATCATCGCGCGGGAGCTGAAGAAGCTGAAGGAGGAGGAGATGCACCCCTCCCACGCCATGCAGAACATCGCCGATGCGCTGCCGGCGCTTGGCATCGTCGCGGCGGTGCTGGGCGTCATCAAGTCCATGGGCTCCATCGACCAGCCACCGGCGGTGCTGGGCCGGATGATCGGCGGGGCGCTGGTCGGCACCTTCCTGGGCGTGCTGCTGGCTTATGGGTTGATGGGCCCCATGGCGGCACGGCTGAAGGCCATCGTCGAGGAGGAAAGCGCCTTCTACGAAGTGATCCGCGCCGTCATCGTCGCGCATCTGCACGGCAACGCCCCGCAGGTGAGCGTGGAAGCCGGGCGCAAGGTCGTTCCCTCCGCCCTGATGCCCTCCTTCGGCGAGTTGGAGGCGTCGCTGCAGGAACTCCAGATCGCCTGACAGCTCATTCGGCGCGGGCGGCGGCGCGTCCGACCCCGCCGCGACCGATCCGCTTGGCGCGGAGCAGCGCCTGGTCGGCGGCCTCCAGCAGCCCGGTCGGCGTCGCCGCGTCGCGCGGCAGCGCCGCGATGCCCAGCGTGGCGCCCAGGCGCAGCAAGCGCCCATTGATCTCGACCGGGCGGTTCAGCGTGTCGCGCAGGCGGTGCGCCACCGCCTCTGCCGCCTCGTCAGTGCCGGCCAGGACCACCACGAACTCGTCGCCGCCCAGCCGCCCGGCAATGTCGCCCGCGCGCAGGGCGGTGCGGATGCGCTGCGCCGCGGCCCGCAGCAGCGCGTCGCCCACCGCGTGGCCATGGGTGTCATTGGCCAGCTTGAAATGGTCGAGGTCGATGACGATGGCCAGCATCGGCAGGGCCTCGCTCGCCAGGGTCTCCAGCGTCTCCAGCAGGGCCCGCCGGTTGAGGAGGCCGGTCAGCGCGTCGGTGCGCGCCTCGTGCCCCAGGCGCCGCCGCTCGATGGCGGCGAGGCGGAAGCTTTCCAGGGCCCGCGCCATGCGCCCGATCTCGTCGCCGCGCTCCTGGCCCGGCACCGGGGCGCGGTCATCCCCCGCCTCCAGGGCGCGCATCCGTGCCGCCACCGCGTCGAGCGGCGCGATGACGGTCCGGCGCAGCAGCCAGGCGGCGAGGAACAGGGCGAGCAGCACCGCCAGCACGGCGGTGACCAGCGTGACCTGCCAGGCCCGCTCCGCCTTGCGCGTCGCCTCCTCCGAGATCTCGTCCATGCGGCGGTGCAGGCGGGCCACCTCGGCCTGGGCCACCCGGCGGAAGGCCTCGAAGGCCGGAACCCGTTCGTCCCGCAGCAACCGCAAGGCCAGCTCATCCTGGTCCGCCAGCAGCGCGGCCTCGATGCGCTGGCCGGCTTCGAACATGGTCTCGAAGTGGCGGCCGATGTCATCCAGGGCCGCGGTTTCCTGCGGAAGGATGTCCTGGGCGCGCGCGACAGCGTCGCGGAAGCGGCGCTGGGCCCTGTCCCGCTCTCCGAGGATGCGCTGGCGCGCCGGGATGTCCCGTTCTACGAACAAGGCCTGCAGGAGGTGTGAATCATCATGGGCGTGCAGCCCGGCGCGGATGACAAGGACCATTCCCGCCGCTTCCTGTTCCAGGACGCGGGAATAGGTCGCATCGTTGCGCGACAGCTGTGTGACGGCATGGAATGCCCCGCCGAGGCCAACCGCAGCCATCTGCGTCAAGGCCAGGAGGAGGCGTAAGCTGATGGTGAACCGGCCGATTGCCCTTCCGGAACGTCCCAGCCCCGCCTCCGCATCGATCCGCCCCGCCCCACGAGGAAAGTTTGCGCCACCGCCAGAGCGAAAATACGGGAGCATGGGAGTGACCTTTTGCCACCGTTCGGCGTCTTCAATCTAGCTTTTTGCAACCTTGACTGGAAGGCTCAACCTTGGGGGCAACGCACCGAGAGAGCTGGAGGGGAGAAACCGAATGCCTGCAGCGCCCCTGCCCGCCGACGAAGCGCAGCGCTTGGCCGCCCTGCGCTCCTATGACGTCCTCGACACGGCGGGCGAGCAGGCCTTCGACGATCTTGTCGCCCTCGCGGCGGAGCTGACCGGCGCGCCCATCGCCCTGGTTTCGCTGATCGATGCCGATCGCGCCTTCTTCAAGGCCCGGCACGGCATCGAGGCGCCGGAAGCCCCGCGCGACCTCGCTTTTTGCTCCCACGCCATTCTGGACCCGAAGCAGCCTTTGGCCGTCCCGGACCTGCGCGAGGATGAGCGGTTCCGCGACAATCCGCTGGTGACCGACGCCCCCTCGATCCGTTCCTATCTGGGCGTGCCGCTGGTGGGCCCGGAGGGTCACGCGCTGGGGACGTTCTGCATTCTCGACAACAAGCCGCGGCCAATGGATGAGACGACGGTGCGGCTGGTGCGCCGGCTGGCCCAGGCCGCCCAGGCCAACCTCGAGTTGCGGCGCGCGATGCGACGCCTCGGCACCTCCTCGGTCACCGATGCGCTCACCGGCCTGCCCAATCGCGCCGCCGCCATGACGGAGCTGGAATCCCTGTTGGCCGGGGGCGGGCCGGTGGCGGTGATCGCCATGGACCTCGACCATTTCAAGGAGGCCAATGACGCCCATGGCCACGCCGCGGGCGATGCGCTGCTGCGCGCCGCCGCCCAGCGCATCCGCTCCGCCGTGCGTTCGGGTGACCTGGTGGCGAGGCTGGGCGGCGACGAGTTCATGGCCCTGCTGCCCGGCGTCAGCGACTGGGACACGGCCAGCGGCATCGCCGAGGCGATCTGCACCACCGTGTCCCGCCCCGTCCTCCATGACGGGCGGCCGCTGCGACTGGGCGTCAGCGCCGGCGTGGCCCTGGCGCCGGAGGATGGGACGGAGGCGGGGCGGCTCGCCCGGCTGGCGGACGAGGCGCTGATCCGCAGCAAGCGCCGCCGCCGCGGCTCTGTGGGCCGGACGGAGCCGGAGGACGCGGCGCGCATGGCGCGGGAATCCGCCCTGCTCCTCGCCTTCGCGGAGGGGCTGCCGGAGGGGCTGGGCTGCGCGATGCAGCCGGTGATCGGACTGCGGGACGGCGAGGTGCGGGGGATGGAGATCCTGGCGCGCTGGACCCACCCGGAGCTGGGCAAGGTGCCGCCCGGCGAGATCTTCGCCGTGGCCGCGCGGCTGGACCGGGCCGAGGCGGTGTCGCGCCGCGTGCGGGAGATCGGCTTTGCTGCCTATGCGTCGCTGCGGCGCCAGGATCTGGCAC
The DNA here is from genome assembly GCF_017355885.1 of Sabulicella rubraurantiaca. Taxonomy (GTDB): domain Bacteria; phylum Pseudomonadota; class Alphaproteobacteria; order Acetobacterales; family Acetobacteraceae; genus Roseococcus; species Roseococcus rubraurantiacus. The sequence goes on along the minus strand of NZ_JAFEUU010000003.1, from coordinate 84,317 downwards.
CGGGCCGGATCGGGGTGAACCTCGCGGCCGGGGAGCTGGCGCGGTCCGACGTGGTGGAAACGCTGGAAAACCAAGTGGAGCAGGCCGGGCTCAGCCTGTCCTGCCTGACCGTCGAGATCATGGAGGATGCGGTGCTGGACCGCATCGCCCATGCCACCGTGTCGCGCCTCGCCGCGCTGCGCGGCAAGGGGGCGCGGATCGTGCTGGATGATTTCGGCACCGGCACCTCCGGCCTCGCGCAGCTTCTCCGTATCCCGCTGGATGCGCTGAAGCTGGATGGCTCCTTCATCCGCCGTCTGGGCACCGACCCGCGGGCGGAAAAGGTGGTGACGGGGATGATCCGCCTCGCCCAGGCCATGGGGCTCGACGCCATCGCCGAGGGGGTGGAGGATGAGGCGGAGGCGCGCACCCTGGCGCGGATGGGCTGCGATGCGGTGCAGGGGCATTTCTTCGCCCCGCCCCTGGAGCCCGAGGCGCTGACCGCTTGGCTACGCGGCCGGCTGGAGGAGCGGAAAAAGGTGGTGCCGCTCCGCAACGCATGATGGCGCGACCCCCTCAGAAGCTGCGCGACAGTCCGGCGAAGATGCCGCGCCGCAGCCCGTATTGCGGCGCGCCGACGCCGATTCCGGTGCCGTCGCGCAGCTGGTAGCGGCGGTCGAACAGGTTCAGCACGTCCAGCCGCGCCGTCCATCGCCCGCCATCCGGCCCCTCGAAGCGGTGCGCCACGCCCAGATTCACCGTCATGTAGGGCGTGACCGACTCGCTGTTGGCGAAGCCGCGCCGCATGCCTGAGCCATAGACCAGCGTCGCCGAGAGCGTGCCGCCCTCCCAAGCGCGCCAGGACGCACCGGCCGAGGCGGAGACGGCCTGGTCGTGATCGGTCCGGACGAATTTCCGCGCCACCTGCGCCAGCTCCGCCGCCGACCAGAAATACTGGTTGGAGACGAGGCCCTTCCCCTCGGAGCGCGACAAGGTGAGGTTGCCGTGGAAGCTCCACCTCTCGCCGCGCCAAGCGGCAGTCAGTTCCGTGCCGTACACGCGCCCGCGCGCGTAGTTGTAGGGCGAGAACACATAGGCCGTGCCGAACTGACCCAGGTCCTGCAGGTCGCGCACGTCGCGAAAGAACGCCTCCGCGCCCAGGGTCAGGCGCTCGCCGATGCGGTGGCGCAGGCCGAGATTGAGGTAGTGCGCGCGCTCCGGCCGCACCGGGCCGGCCCGCGCCACCTCCGGCTCCAGCGTCGTGCCGGCGTAGCGGGCCAGGTCGGGCCGCACCAGGAGTTCCGCCGGCGGCGGGGTGAAGTAGCGCGCATAGCCGGCGGAGAGGGTGGTGGCGTCCGTGACGTTCCAGACCACGTTCAGGCGCGGCGATAATTGCGAGCCGGAGGCGGGGCCGCGCACCCCGTCCAGACGCGCGCCGAAATTCACCGTCACCCGCTCCAGCGGCCGCCATTCATCCTGGAGGTAGAGCCCGCCGAGACTCTGCGTCACGCGTCCGCTCTCGGTGATGGTGAAGGGTGCGTCGATTGTCCCGCCCGCCCCGTCCAGCGGCAGCACGGTGCTGGCGAGGGCGTTCGTCGTCTCGTCTCGCGACAGGAAGAAGCCGGCGCGCAGTGTGTGTCGCTCCGACACGCGCCAGGCGGCATCGCCCTGCAGCCCGATGGCGATGTTGCGCCGCTCCACCGTCGAGGCGACGCCCGTGCCGAGGAGGTCGACCATGACATTCGGCAGGTAGGAGATGCTGGTGCGCCGGAGGAAGCCGGAAAGCTGCACGTCCAGCGCGTCGCGGCTGTGCTGCAAGGCCAGCACGCCGAAGGCGGTGCGCTGCCATTGCCGGCCACGCGGGTCCAGCCCGTCGAAGCTGTTGCGGCCAAAGGCGGTGAAGGGCGATGGTCCGCTTGCCTGCACCGGCACCTCGTAGCGCGAGGCATTGCCCCCGGCGATGAGGGAAAGGCGCGTGCGGTCGTCCAGCGCATAGGCGGCATTGAGTATGCCGCGGAATTGCTCCGTCGCGTTGTTCGGCACGGTGCGCGCAGAGGTCGGGTTCTCGAAGCCACGGTCGGAGCGCAGCATGGAACCGGACAGGAAATACTCGAAGCGCCCCACGCCACCGCCATAGGACAGGCCAGGCTGGAAGGTGCCGAAGGAGCCCCCATACAGGCTGGCCGAGCCGCCCGGATCCTGCGCGCCGGAGCGCAGGCGAATATCCACGACGCCCGCGGTGCGATAGCCGAACTGCGCCGGCAGCGCGCCGGTGATGAGGCTGACGGAGCGCAGCCCGCGCGCATCGAAGAGCTGGCCGAAGCCGCTGATCGCCTCCGGCATCGTCACGCCATTGATGCGGTATTGCAGGTTGCGGTGGTCGCCGCGCACGTGCAGCTCGCCCTGCGGCGCCTGTACCACGCCCGGCGCCTGAAGCAGCACCTGGTTCAGCGGCGCCTCCTCGCCCTGCGGCAGGCGCTCGATCGCCTCGCGCGTGATCTCGGTGACGCTGGCGCCGAGCGAGGGGGCGATGCGGTTGCGCCCCTCCTCGAAGCGGCGCGACTGCACGACCAGTTCGGGAAGTTCCATCACCGGCTCCTGCGCGCGTGACGCATCGAGGGGGAGCAGGAGCAGGGCAGGAAGCAGGCGGCGCATGGCGTCTCCGTCAGTGGAATGACTGCACATCTGTTCATCTCTGCAAAGGGAAAACCTGTAGAGATGTGCATATTTGCAAGCAAATTCAATAACTTAACCATGACCGTTGCGGGGCCGTGCCGCAAGCCCGCGCCCGCTTCCGGCGTGACGGCACGAGGGGCATCTTTGTCGCGGCGACGGAAAGGATGTGCGCTTGGTTGGGCCAGAACTTCGGGAAGCGGCGGTGCTGCTGGGCGCAGCGGGGTTGGTGGGGGTGCTGGCGCATCGCCTTCGCCTCAGCACGGTGCTGGGCTTTCTCCTGATCGGGCTGGTCATCGGGCCGCATGGGCTGGGCCGCTTCGTCGGCGAGGTGCCCGCACTGTCCTTCCTGGTCCTCCATGAGGCCTCGGTCCGTCTCGCGGCGGAGCTGGGCGTCGCCTTCCTTCTCTTCATGATTGGGCTGGAAATGTCGCTGGACCGGCTGTGGCGGATGCGTGCCCTGGTCTTCGGCCTGGGGGGCGCACAGGTGCTGGTGACCGGGTTGCTGGTCGCCGTAGTCGCCCGGCTGTCCGGCAATGACGCTGCCGCCGCGCTGGTGGTGGGTGCGGCACTCGCCCTTTCTTCCACCGCCATCGTCATGCAGATGCTGGCAGAGGGCGGGCGGCTGGGAACGCCGGTGGGGCGGGCCGCCTTCGGGGTGCTGCTGTTCCAGGACCTCGCCGTGGTGCCGATCCTGTTCGTGGTCGGCGTCCTCGGCGCGCAGGAGGCCAGCGGGCCGGCCGCGCTGATCCTGGGCGTGGCGGGGGCGATGGTGCGCGCGGCGATCGCCATCGTCCTCATCACGGTTGCGGGACGGCTGCTGCTGCGGCCGCTGCTGCGGCTCATCGCCGACACGGGCAGCCACGAGGCCTTCCTGGCCGTGGTGCTGCTGGCGGTGCTGGGCACGGCGGCGGCGACGGAGGCGGCGGGGCTTTCCCTGGCGCTGGGTGCCTTCTTGGCAGGGCTGCTGCTGTCCGAGACCGAGTTCCGCCACCGCGCCGAGGTGGATCTCGGCCCGTTCAAGGGGCTGCTGCTCGGCGTGTTCTTTGTCTCGGTCGGTCTCGGCCTCGACCTGGCCGCCATTCTGGAAGAACCCGTCTGGCTGCCGCTTTCCGTGCTGGGCCTCGTGGCGCTGAAGGCGCTCGTACTGCTCGCGCTGCTGCGGATCGCCGGCGAGCCGGGCGCCGTTTCGGTGGAAACGGCGGTTCTGCTGGCCCAGGGCGGCGAGTTCGCCTTCATCGTCCTGGCGCTGGCGCAGGGCAAGGAGGTGGTGCCGTCCGAAACCGCACGGTTCATGGCGCTGGTGACGGGGCTTTCCATGGCCGCCACGCCGCTCCTCGCCATGCTGGCGCGGAAGCTCGGGCGGCGGCTGGAGGTGCCAGAGGATGCGGCGCGGCCCGGCCCGGCGGAGGCGGGTTTGGCCGACCACGTCATCATCGCCGGCTATGGCCGGGTCGGCCGCGCCGTCGGCGAGATCCTGGATGCGCAGCGCATCCCGCATGTCGCGGTGGATACCAATTCGGCGCGGGTGCGACGCCTGCGGAAGGAGGGCGCGACCCCTTTCTTCGGCGATGCAGCCCAGGAGGAGATGCTGGCGCTGCTGGGCGCGGGCCGCGCCGCCGCGCTGGTGGTGACGATGGATCAGCCCGCCACCGCGCTTAAGGTGGTGCGCGCCGCGCGCGCCGCCTGGCCCCGCCTGCCCATCCACGCCCGCGTCCATGACGAGGCGCATGGCCGCACCCTGCTGGAGGCGGGGGCCAGCGCCGTCGCGCCCGAGGTAACGGAAGCCAGCCTGCAACTGGGCGAGGGGCTGCTGACGGCGCTCGGCGTGCCGGAGGCGGCGGCGCGCGCCGCCATCGCGGAGCGGCGCGACGCTGTGCGGCGGGTCCTTCTCTAGGCCCGGCCGCCCTTCACGAAGCGCCCATTCTGCATGATGCGCGCGATGCGCTCCCCCTGCCCGGCCAGCACGGACAGGTCGCGCAGCGGATCGCCGTCCAGCATCAGCAAATCGGCGAAGGCGCCGGGGGCGATGCAGCCGATCTTCCCCTCCATCCGCAGGAGCTTCGCCGCCTCCAGCGTGGCGGAGCGGATCACCTCCGGCACCGGCAGCACCTCGGCGCGGATGGCGAATTCCTCCGACTGGCGGCGATGCATGTCACCCAGGAGGTCGGTGCCAAAGGCCATGGGCAGCCCGGCCTCGCGCATCACCTCCAGCGAGCGCAGCCCGGCCAGGCGCACGTCGTCGATCTTCGCCACGCTTTCCGGCGGCAGGCCGAGCGAGGCACCCTCCTCCTTCAGCGCCTGATAAGTGACGAGGGTGGGGCAGGCCATCGCCCCGGCGGCGGCGGCTTCGCGCGCGGTGTCCGCCTGGATGAGGTTGCAATGCTCCAGCGAACGGACGCCGCTCCGCACGGCGCGGGCGATGGCGTCGTCCGTGTAGAGATGCGCGGCGACGTAGGTGCCAGCCATCGTCGCCTCCTCCACGATCGCGCGCATCTCCTCCTCAGAATACTGGAGATAGGCGATCGGGTCGGTGGGCGAGGCGACGCCGCCATTGGCCATGATCTTGATGTAGTCGGCGCCGGCCTTCAGCTCCTCTCGCGCCGCGCGGCGGCATTCTGCCACCCCGTCGGCGACGCGGCCCAGGCTGCCGAGCCGCCCCGCGAACCACGTCATCGGCCGCGTGTCGTGCCGACCGCGGAAATCGCCATGCCCGCCCGTCTGGCTCAGCGCCTTGCCGCATAGGACGAGGCGCGGCCCCTCGAACAGCCCCTCCTCCCAGGCCAGGCGCAGCCCGATCGTCGCGCCGCCCAGGTCGCGCACCGTGGTGAAGCCGCGCATCAGCATGCCGCGCATGATGCGCGCGGCGCGGTGCGCCACCAGCGCGTCGGGCAGCAGGGCGTTGGCGCCCACATTCACCAGGGTGCCGATCACGTGGACGTGACAGTCCACGAGGCCGGGCATCACCACCGCGCCCTTCAGGTCCAGCCGGTCGGCGCCCGGCGCGTGGATGGGGCGGTCCGACACCTCGCGGATGGTGTCGCCCTCGACCAGGATCGCCATCCCCTCCAGGGGACGGTCCCGGCTGCCGTCCACCAGGGCGGCGTTCTCGATCAGGATCATGGGGCGAATTGAACGTCCCAAGTGTTCCCTCGACAAGGCCGGTGCCGTCCGGCGATGGTAGGCACAGGCTTCACGAACCCGAACGGGAGACGCTGAGAATGAAACTCACCGCGCTTCGCGGCGCCCTGGCGGCCGCGCTCCTTGCCGGCAGCGCGCTGGCCGCCGCCGCCACCACCTTCACCTGGGCCACGGCCAACGACATCCTCGGCCTCGACCCGCACGCCAACAACCATGGCGTCACCAATGCGATGAAGAGCAACGTGTACGAGCCGCTGGTGCGGCGCGATGCCGACGGCTCGCTTTCCGCCGCGCTGGCGGAGCGGTGGGAGACGCCGAGCCCGACGCTGTGGCGCTTCCACCTGCGTCGTAACGTGCGCTTCCATGGTGGCGAGCCGTTCACGGCAGCCGACGTGGTGCACAGCGTCGAGCGTGTGCGCCAGAACGACATGGCCTACACCGCGCAGAGCATCGCCGCCGTGCGCGCCGTGGACGACCACACGGTGGAGATCGAGACGCGCGGCCCGAACCCGGTGCTGCTGCAGGACCTCACCCTGCTCTTCATCACCAGCAAGGCCTGGATCGAAGCGAACAACGCCTTCTCCGTGGCCCGCGCCGGGCAGCCCGGCGCCGCCACCACCTTCGTCCAGCTCAACGCCAACGGCACCGGCGCCTTCCGCGTCACCGAGCGCCTGGCCGACGAGCGCACCGTGCTTGTGCCCAACCCGAACTGGTGGGACCGCGCGGATCACGGCATCACCCGCGCGGTGTTCCGCCCCGTCGCCTCCGCCCCCACCCGCGTCGCGGCGCTGCTGAGTCGCGAGCTGGACGTGATGTACCATGTGCCGCTGCAGGACGTGCCGCGGCTGCAGAACCAGCAGGGGGTGCGCCTCGTCCAGGGGCCGACGGCGCGCACCATCTACCTCGCCATGGACGTGTCGCGGCCGGAGAGCATCGAGCAGCCGGGCACGCCCAACCCGATGCGCGACGTGCGCGTGCGCCGCGCCATGTACCAGGCGATCGACATGGAGACGATCCGCCGCGTCGTCTTGCGCAACAGCACCACCGCGACCGGCCTGCCCATCGCCCCTGCCATTGTCGGCTTCGACGCGCAGAGCAACGAGCGCCTGCCCTTCAACGTGGAGGAGGCGCGCCGCCTGCTCACCGAGGCCGGCTACCCCAACGGGTTCCGCGTGACACTGGGCTGCCCCAACAATCGCTACATCAACGACGAGGCGATCTGCCAATCCGTCGTCGCCATGCTGCAGCGCGCGGGCATCCAGGCGCGGCTGGACTCCATGCCCTTTGGCCGCTTCCTCCAGCGCGGCGCCAACAACGAATTCCAGTTCTGGATGCTGGGATGGACACCGGGCAATTTCGACATCACCAACCCGGCGCGCGAGCTGCTCGGTGAGGGCAGCTTCAACTGGGGCAAGTTCAACGATCCCCAGATGAACGAGCTGGCCACGCGCATCGGCAACACTGCCATCGGCCCCGAGCGCGATGCCCTGGCCCGGCAGTACTGGGCCCGGTTCCGCGAGCTGCTGCCCATGATTCCGCTGCACCAGGAGCCGCAGATCTTCGGCGTGCGCGACACGGTGCAGGACTTCACCCTGCGCGTGAACGAGGATCTGGAGCTTCGCAACGTGCGGATGCGCGCGCGCTGACGACACGGGCGCCGTGTTCCGATCGGGGCACGGCGCCGCATTCGCCCCGGTTTTGCCACGGGGGCCGCGAAAACACCCCGAAGACGCCGAAACCTCGCCCCGGCGCCCTCGCAACCTCCTCTCACGCGCCGCTCCATTCCGGATCACCGGCGCGGGATGAGGGAGTTCTGACATGACCGTCCGCCGCTCGCTTCTCGCCACCGCCCTGCTGCTCGGCGCGGTTCCCGCCTTCGCCCAGACCCAGGCCCCGGCTGCGGGCGCCGCCCAGGCGCCCCGCCCGGCCGTGACGCCATCCGCCACCGTCCCGGCGCCCGCGACGGCAGCGCCCCGCGCCACCGTGCCGCAGACCACCCAGACGACCGAGCAGCGCCCCGCAACGACGACAGGAAGCGCGGTCACCACCCCCGCCCCTGCCCCCGCTGCGCCGCGGGCCAACTGACACTCCGCCCCCTGGCCGGCCTTCGGCCAGGGGGCACCCTTTCGCGCCCATTGACGGCGCGCGAGGCGCCATGCGGATATCCTGGTCAAGCAGTGCAAGACCAGGGAAGGAACGCGCCGCATGGCCGACGACACGCTGATTGCCGTGAAGGAAACCATCGCCTCCACCGCCCAGGTGAACGAGGCGAAGCGCCGCGACATGGCCGAGCGCGCCGCCCGCGACCCCGAGGGTTTCTGGCGCGAGGAGATGCGGCGAATCGCCTGGATGAAGGCGCCGACCAAGATCAAGAACACCAGCTTCGAGGGCGATGTCTCCATCAAGTGGTTCGAGGACGGGGAGCTGAACGCCTCCGTCTCCTGCCTGGATCGCCACATCGAGGCTGGGCGTGGGGATCAGGTGGCGATCCTCTGGGAAGGCGACGACCCAAACAGCGACAGCAGGACCACCTACCGGGAATTGCACGCGAAGGTCTGCCAGCTCGCCAATGCCATGCGCGGCCTGGGCGTGCGGAAGGGCGACCGCGTCTGCATCTACCTGCCCATGATCGTCGAGGCGGCGGTGGCGATGCTGGCCTGCGCGCGGATCGGCGCGGTGCATTCCATCGTCTTCGGCGGCTTCTCGCCGGACAGCCTCGCCTCGCGCATCCAGGATTCCGAGTGCACCGTGCTCATCACCGCGGATGAGGGGCGGCGCGGCGGGCGCAAGGTGCCGCTGAAGACCAATGCCGACGAGGCGCTGAAGACCTGCCCCAGCATCCGGCACGTGATCGTGGCGAAGAACACCGGCACGCCGGTCGCGATGCAGGAAGGGCGCGACCACCACTGGGCCGCGCTCTGCGACAAGCAGCCCACGAGCTGCGAGCCGGAGCGGATGAACGCGGAGGATCCGCTCTTCATCCTCTACACCTCGGGCTCCACCGGGAAGCCCAAGGGGGTGCTGCACACCACGGGCGGGTACCTGGTCTGGGCCAGCTTCACCCATGACATCGTCTTCGATTACCGCCCCGGCGAGATCTACTGGTGCACCGCCGATGTGGGCTGGGTGACGGGCCACACCTACATCGTCTACGGCCCGCTCGCGAACGGCGCGACGACACTGATGTTCGAGGGCGTGCCCTCCTGGCCGGATAGCGGGCGCTTCTGGCAGGTGGTGGACAAGCACCAAGTCAACATCTTCTACACCGCCCCCACCGCGATCCGCGCCCTGATGCGCGACGGCGAGGGGCCGGTGAAGAAGCACAAGCGCACCAGCCTGCGAGTGCTGGGCAGCGTGGGCGAGCCGATCAACCCCGAGGCGTGGCTCTGGTACTATCGCGTGGTGGGCGACGAGCGCTGCCCGGTGGTGGATACGTGGTGGCAGACCGAGACGGGCGGCATCCTCATCTCGCCCCTGCCGGGCGCGGTGGCGCAGAAGCCCGGCTCCGCCACCCTGCCCCTGCCTGGTGTGCAGCCGGCGCTGGTGGACGGGGACGGCAAGCTCCTGGAAGGGGCGGCGGAGGGCAACCTCGTGATCACCGATTCCTGGCCGGGGCAGATGCGCACCGTCTATGGCGACCATGCGCGCTTCGTGCAGACCTACTTCTCCACCTTCAAGGGGATGTATTTCACCGGCGACGGCGCGCGGCGCGACGCGGATGGCTATTACTGGATCACCGGGCGCGTGGACGACGTGATCAACGTGGCCGGGCACCGCATGGGCACGGCGGAGGTGGAATCCGCCCTCGTCGCCCACCCGAAGGTGGCGGAGGCCGCGGTGGTCGGCATGCCGCACGACCTGAAGGGCCAGGGCATCTACTGCTACGTCACGCTGGTGGCGGGCGAGGAGCCGACGGAGGCGCTGCGCAAGGAACTCGTGGCCTGGGTGCGCAAGGAGATCGGTCCCATCGCCACGCCGGATGCGATCCAATGGGCACCGGGCCTGCCCAAGACCCGATCGGGCAAGATCATGCGGCGCATCCTGCGCAAGATCGCGGCCAACGAGACGGACAGCCTGGGCGACACCTCCACCCTCGCCGATCCGGCGGTGGTGGAGGAGCTGGTGGAGAACCGGGTGGGGCGCTGAGAACTCCCCACGAAATCTGCCGTGCAGATTTCGTGGGAGCCCCGTGGGCGCTGAGCTTTCGCGGGCAGCGCCCCGGGTCCTACTCCTTCTCGATTCCGGCGACGCGCACCACCTCGCCCCAGCGGCGGCGCTCCTCGGCCAGCATGCGGTCCATGTCCTCCGGCGTGCCGCCCACCGGCTCGCAGCCCCAGGAGGCGAGGCGGTTGCGCACCTCGGGGGTCTGGAGGATGCGGTCCACCTCCGTGGCGATGCGGCGGCGGATCTCGATGGGCGTGCCGCCGGGCGCGGCATAGCCCACCCAGGCCGCCGCCTCGTAGCCGGGCACGCCCGCCTCCTCCATGGTCGGCACGTCCGGCAGCAGGGAGAAGCGCTGCCGTCCGCCCACCGCCAGCGGCTTCAGCGTGCCGCGCGCGAAATCCTCCAGGAAGGCGGGCGCCTGCTCGATCACCAGCTGGATGCGCCCGGCCAGCAGGTCGGTGCGCGCCGGGGTGCCGCCGCGATACTGCACCATCTCCAGATCGAGCCCGCCGACGCGGGCGCGGAACTGCTCCACCGTCAGCCGCGACGCCATGCCGGAGGTGGCGAAGTTGATGGAGCCGGGCCGCGACCGCGCCAGCCGGATAAACTCCTCCACCGTATTGACGCCGAGGCTGGCGGGCACGGCCATGACGTAGGGGATCAGCGCGATCATGGAGACGCCGATCAGGTCGCGCTCCGGGTCATAGGGCAGGGTGCGGTAGACGAACTGGTTCACCGCCATCGGTCCTGGGCTGGCGGCGAAGAGCGTGTATCCGTCGGGCGCCGCCTTCGCCACGGCGTCGGCGCCGAGGATGCCGAAGGCCCCGGCGCGATTCTCCACCGCCACCTGCTGCCCGAGCGGCCCGGCCAGGCGCTCCGCCACCAGCCGGGCGCCGAGATCGGTGGTGCCGCCGGGCGCGAAGGGCACCACGACGCGCAACGGCCGCGTCGGCCAGTTGCCCGGCGCCTGGGCGCGGGCGAGCCCGGGCGCGAGCAGCGAAAGGGCGAGGGCGGAGCGGCGGGTCGGGCTCATTCGGCGGCCTTTGCGGTCTGGGGGAAGAAGCGGTTCGCCGGCCGGGCGAGGCCGAGATTGTCGCGCAGCGTCCGGCCTTCATACTCGGTGCGGAACAGGCCGCGCCGCTGCAGCTCCGGCACGACGAGGCGGATGAAGCGCTCCATCCCCGTCGGTACGACGGGGGCGGCGACCATGAATCCGTCGCAGGCCTCCTGGCGGAACCACTGCTCCATCTGGTCCGCGACTTCCTTCGCGCTGCCCTTGAACAGATTACCGGCCATCTGCGGCAGGATGGAGCGGTAGGCCTGGCGCACCGTCATCTTCTGCTCCAGCGCCTTGGCGACGATGGCCTTGCCGATGCCGGTCGGGCCGACATGCTCGCCGGAGAGGTCCGGGAAGGGACCGTCCAGCGGATAGTCGGACATTTTCGTGCCGGTCATCTTGGACAGGTAGTCGAGCCCCACGGCGGGCGGCACGAGGTCGTCCAGTTCGTCCGAGATGCGCTGCGCCTCTGCCGCCGTCTCGCCGACGATGATCGTCACGCCGCTCAGGATCTTCAGGCTGTCGCGGGAGCGGCCGTATTTCTCCAGCCGGTCCTTCAGGTCCTTGTAGAGAACACGCGCCCGCTCGATCGTGCCCTCGATTGCGAAGACGCAATCGGCGTGGCGGGCGGAGAGCTCCTTGCCCGTCTCCGACTGGCCGGCGGAGAAGACGACCGGATGGCCCTGCGGCGGACGCGGCGCGTTCAGCGGACCGGCCACCTTGAAGTTCTTGCCCTCGTGCTTCAGTGCCCGGACCTTGCTGGGGTCGAGGAAGCGGCCCGATGCCTTGTCCTGCGGGAAGGCGTCGTCGGCCCAGCTATCCCACAGGCCCTTCACGATCTCGGCGAACTCGAAGGCGCGCTCGTAGCGGTCGCTGCGCTCGACATGCGCGTCGTGGGAGAAGTTCAGCGCATCGCCGGGGTTGGAGGTGGTGACGAGGTTCCACCCCGCGCGCCCGCCACTGATGTGGTCGAGCGAGGCGAAGCGCCGCGCGACGTGCCACGGCTCGTCATAGGTGGTGGTGGTGGTGGCGACGAGGCCGACATGCTTCGTCACCATCGCAAGCGCGGAGAGCAGCGTCACCGGCTCGAACACGCCCGGCCGGTCGGAGGGCGAGGTGGCAGCGAAGAGATCCGGCTTGTCCATGTTCCGCACGCCATTGCCGTCGGCGAGAAAGAGCAGGTCGAGCTTGCCTTCCTCGGCGATGCGGGCGAGGCGGATGGCGTTCTCGATGTTGCTGGCCGGGCGGTCCCAGGCATCGGGATGACGCCACTCGCCGACATGGCTTCCCTGGGCATTGGCGTTGGCGGCGATGATCATCGGCATGGGCAGCGATCTTCTTCGGTCTTTCCTTGCGCCGCAGCATCCACCTCTTCTTCGCCATGGCGCAAGGCCCCGAAGCCTCGCTAGTCTCGCGACAACGAGGAGGAAAGACCATGTCCATGAACCGCCGCGCCACGTTGCTGGCCGCGCCCGCCCTGCTTCTCGCGGGCCGCGCTGGGTCGCAGGATTTCCCGACGCGTCCCATCCGCATCATCGTGCCCTACACACCGGGCGGCGTGTCCGACATCACCGCCCGCCTCATCGCCGAGCCGATGGCGGCGCAGCTTGGCCAGGCCGTGCCGGTGGAGAATCGGGCCGGCGCCGACGGGGTGATCGGCACGGACGTGGTGGCGAAGTCACCGCCAGACGGCTACGTGCTCGGCCTCGTCTCCGTGGGGCATCCGGTGAACGCGGCCTTCTATCGCCTGCCCTTCGACACGGTGCGCGACTTCACCTTCCTGACGATGACCACGCGAACGCCGCTGGTGCTGGTGACGGCGCGCGGCTTCCCCGCCAACAACCCGGCGGAGCTGGTGGAGCACGCGAAGCGCCAGGGCGCAGGGCGCGTCACCTTCGCCGGCACGGCGGGCGTCGTGCGCCTCGCCCCCGTGCTCTTCGCGCAGCGCGCGGGAGTGGAGATGACCTATGTACCCTATCGCGGCTCGACCCAGGCACATCCGGACCTGATCGCGGGGCGTACCGACATCATGTTCGACACGGTGCCCGCCGCCCTGCCTCACATCCAGGCCGGCACGTTGAAGGCGCTCGCCACCACCGGCGCGGCGCGCGCTCCGCAGCTTCCCGACGTGCCGACCATGGCCGAGGCGCTGCTGCCCGGCTTCGAGGCCTCGACCTGGGGTATGGTGATCGGCCCGGCCAGGATGCCACGCCCGGTGCTGGACCGGCTGCACGGCACGATCGTCACCGCGCTGCAGCGGCCGGAGGTGGTGGCGCGCCACCGCACCTTGGGAGCCGAGGTGGTGCACTCCACCCCGGAAGAGGCGCGCGACTTCGTGCAGTCGGAGATGGAGAAATGGGGCGCGGCGGCGCGCGCCGCCGGCATCCAGCCCGGCCAGGCGGGGTAGCCACCGGCCGCGGCGGAGGCATGATCGGCGCGTGTCCCATCGCGCGCTGATCCTCACCTTCGGGCTCGCCGGCTTCGCGGCAGCCTTCGCCACCAGGCTGACCGACCCGCTGGTGGCCGTGCTGTCGGTGGATTTCGCGGCCGATCCGGCGCGGGTGGCGCTGCTGGCCACCGCCTTCGCCCTGCCCTTCGCGCTGGTGCAGCCCGTCCTCGGCCCCGTGGCGGATGCCTGGGGCAAGCAGCGTGTGGTCCGCTTCGCCCTGGCTTTCCAGTCAGTGTTCCTGTTCGCCTCCGCCCTGGCGCCGGCCTTGCTGGTGCTGCTGGTCCTGCGCGCGCTGACCGGCATGGCGGGCGGCGGCATCTTCCCGGTCACCCTGGCCCTGTTCGGCGACCGCGTGCCCATGGCCGAGCGGCAGGTCGCCATCTCCCGCTTCCTGGCCTTCGCGATCGCCGGGCAGATAATGGGGGGCTTCGCCGCCGGGTTGCTGGAGCCGATCCTGGGCTGGCGCGGGCTGATGGCGCTGTGCGGCAGCGCCTCCGCCCTCGCGGCGCTGGTGGTGTGGCGCGACCGCGCGGCGCCGGAGGCGAGCGGCGTGCTCAGCCTGGGCGGAGCCCTGACCCGCTACCGCGCCCTGCTGTCGCATCGCCCCGCCACGCGGCTGTTCCGCGCGGTGGGGGTGGAGGGGATGCTGGTCTTCGGCGCCTTTCCCTTCTTCGCTAACCATCTCCACGAAGCCGGCATGGGCGGCACGCGGGAGGCCGGGTTCACCGTCGCCGCCTTCGGATGCGGCGGCTTCCTCTACGCCGTGCTGGCCCCGCTGCTGGTGCGGCGCCTGGGGCCGTGGCGGATGATGCGGCTGGGGGCGGGGCTCGCGGCGCTGGCCATGCTGGGCTTCGCCGGGGCGCCGGGGGCCGCGATGTTCGTGGCGGCGGGGCTGCTGCTCGGTCTCGGCTTCTTCATGCTGCACAACACGCTGCAGACCCGCGCGACGGAGGTGGCGCCGCAGGCCCGCGCCTCGGTGGTGGCGCTGCACGCCTTCCATTTCTTTCTGGGGCAGGCGGCCGGGCCGCTGCTGTATGGGGCGCTGCGCGCCACGCTGGGCGTGCCCTTCGCCCTGGCCCTCGCCGCCATCGGACTAGGCCTGCTGGGCTGGGTCATGGGACGCCCTGGAACGCCCAGCGAACCCTTGCACGGGACGTGACCGGCAGAAACAGGGCAAATCAATCCACTGCGCCGAGTCGCGCGAACGAATCGCCAACTAAGCGAATCGGATCGTTGCGACGCCGTGATCCACAAGCTGTGGGATGATCCAGACCTTCGGACCACAAGCGCGTTCCCTGAAGGTTCATGCCCCCACGGCCAGCACGGCGGCCGCGAGATCCTCGCCGGCCCATCCCACCGACTTGAACAGGGTGATCTCCTCGGGCCTGGTCCGGCCCAGATGGGTGCCCCGGCACAGATCGGCCAGTTCCGCCACCACATGCGCCTCGGCCACCACGCCCTCGGCGATAGCCTGCACCACGTCGCCGCCCTCGGCCAGCACGCCGGCGCGGGTGTCGGCGACGACAAGAGCGCGCCGCACCGCCTCCGCATCCACCTCGCGCATGCCCTTAGTGAAGGCGCCCACGAGGTCGAGATGCTGCCCGGGCTGGAGATCGCGCCCATGGATGATTGGCGCCGTGGCGAGGGTGGCGGCGCTGACGATGTCGAAGCCGCGCGGATCGGGCGTGGCTGCAGGCCGCGCCGGCACTCCATGCTTCCGCAACCCGTCGCAGAGCGAGGCCGCCTGCTCGGGCCGGCGGGACCAGATCGCGACCTCGTCCAGCTTCCAATGCTCGTGATGCGCCTCGGCCAGCGCGGCGGCGACCTTGCCGGCACCGAGCACCAGCAGGCGCCGCGAATCCGGCCGCGCGAGAAACGATGCGGCTAAGACAGAGGCGGCGGCGGTGCGCCGGTCGGTCAACTCGCCGCCATCCAGCAGGGCCAACGGCACGCCCGTCACCGCGTCGGAGAGCAGGTACTCGGCATGGACGGCGGGCAGGCCGCGCGCTGCGTTGCCCGGCGCGACATGGACGATCTTGACCCCCGAATGAGTCGCGTTGAGCGCGGGCATCAGCAGCAAGGTTCCGCCTTCGGGCAGGGCGTGGCGGTGGCGCAGCGGCGCGGTGCACCCGTCGTGGAACATGGCGCGCAATGCGGCAACAAGCCTTGGCCAAGGCAGCGCGGCGGCCACCGCCGCCTTGTCCAGTTGCCGCAAGAGCGAGCCTCCCCCATTGCGTGATTGATCGGGAATCCTTCATAGCGCAGCATCGTCCAGCCGACGAACCGGTCCCGCCGGGGGCCCGGAACCAAGCATTTTGGGGAGACTTCGAACGTGACGACGCCCAAGCGGCATATTCTCGCCGGCGCATTCGGCGCCGCCGCCATTCTGGCCACCGCCCTTCCCGCCGTCGCGCAGCAGCGCCCGGCGCAGCAGCCCGCCGCCCCCGCGGCGCAGGCCCAGCCCGCCCCGGCCGCGCAGCCCCAGCAGCAGGCCACGGCCCCCAGCGGCTCCACCATTGACGCGATCCGCGCCCGCGGCACGCTGGTCTGCGGCGTGACCACCGGCCTCGCCGGCTTCGCGGCGCCGAACAGCCAAGGCGTCTGGGCCGGCTTCGATGTGGATTACTGCAAGGCCGTCGCCATCGCGCTGTTCAACGACGCGAACCGCGTGCGCTACGTGCCCACCACCGCGCAGAATCGCTTCACGGCGCTGCAGTCGGGCGAGGTGGACATGCTCGCGCGCAACACGACCTGGACGCTGTCGCGCGACACCTCGCTGGGCTTCGATTTCGGCGGCATCAACTTCTTCGACGGCCAGGGCTTCATGGTGAAGCGCGCGCTGAACGTGCAGAACGCCCGCCAGCTGGATGGCGCGACGGTCTGCGTGCAGCCCGGCACCACGACCGAGCAGAACCTAGCCGACTGGGCCCGCGGCGCCCGCATCCAGATCCGCCCCGTCGTGATCGAGCGGCTGGAGGACAACGTGGCCGCCTATATCGCCGGCCGCTGCGACGCCTACACCACGGACGTGTCCGGCCTCGCCTCCACGCGCGCCGTGCAGCAGAACCCCAATGACCACGTCATCCTGCCCGACGTGATCTCCAAGGAGCCGCTGGGCCCGCTCGTGCGCCATGGCGACCAGCGCTTCGCCGACCTCGTGCGCTGGGTGCATTTCGGCCTTGTCGCCGCCGAGGAGTTCGGTGTGACCTCCCAGAACGTGCAGGAGATGGCGCAGAACGACCCGCGCCCCGAGGTGCAGCGCATGCTGGGCCGCACCGGCGGGCTGGGCCAGATGCTCGGCGTGGACAATCTGTGGATGATCAACATCATCCGCACCCTCGGCAATTATGGTGAGATGTTCGAGCGCAACCTGACGCCGATCGGCCTGCAGCGCGGCCCGAACGCGCTGTGGACCACGCCGGGCGGCCTCCAGTACGCGCCTCCCTTCCGGTGAGGCGAACGACGCGGTCCGGCCCTTTCCGGGCCGCGTCACTTTCTTCCGAGGGCGAATACGCCCCGGCGACGTGAACAGGGATAAGGCTTTCCATGTCCGACGTACCCGCCGACCCGCGCTACGCGCGACAGGCGCCCCGCCGCCCCCTGCGCCTGTCCTGGTCGGATGAGCGCGTCCGCAACATCGTCTGGCAGGCGCTGGTGGTGGGCGGGGTGCTGGCGGTGTTCTACTGGCTCTACCGCAACACCTCCTACAATCTGGAGGTCCGGCGCATCGCCACCGGCTTCGGCTTCCTGGAGCGGGAGGCGGGCCTGCCCATCGCCGAATCCCTGATCGAATACGACCCCTCGATGACCTATTTCCGCGCGCTGCTGGTCGGCGTGCTGAACACGCTCAAGGTCGCCATCGTGGGCATCGTGCTGGCGACCATCCTCGGCACGCTGCTCGGCATCGCGCGGCTGTCGCGCAACTGGCTGCTGGCACGCATCGCCGGTGCCTATGTGGAACTCGTCCGCGACCTGCCGCTGCTGCTCCAACTGCTGTTCTGGTACGCGCTGCTGCAGGCCCTGCCCGGGCCGCGCCAGGCGCTGAACCCGGTGGAAGGCGTGTTCCTCTCCAATCGCGGCCTCAAGCTCCCCTTCTTCCGCTGGGAGGACGCACATAGCTGGGCGATGATCGCCTTCGTGCTCGGCGTGGTGGGCACCTTCCTGTACCGCCGCTGGGCTCGGGCGCGGCAGATGCAGGACGGGCAGCCGCGTGCCGTTTGGCCGATCGGCGCGGCGCTGATGGGCGCCCTGCCGCTGGCGGTGTGGTGGGCGTTGGGTGCCCCCTTCCAGCCAGATATCCCCTTCCTGCGCGGCTTCAACTTCCAGGGCGGCCTGACCGTCAGCCCCGAGTTCTTCGCGCTGCTGCTCGGCCTCACCCTCTACACCGCCGGCTTCATCGCCGAGATCGTGCGCGCCGGCATCCTGGCGGTGAACCAGGGCCAGTGGGAGGCGGCGCAGGCGCTGGGCCTGCCGCGCGGGCGCGTCATGTCGCTGGTGGTGCTGCCGCAGGCGCTGCGCGTCATCATCCCGCCCATGACCAGCCAGTTCCTGAACATCACCAAGAACTCCTCCCTCGCGGTCGCCATCGGCTACCAGGACATCGTGTCCATCGCCAACACGACACTGAACCAGACCGGCCAGGCGATCGAGGGCATCGCCATCATCATGCTGGTCTACCTGACCATCTCGCTGAGCATCAGCCTCTTCATGAATTGGTACAACGCGCGCATCGCGCTGGTGGAAAGGTGACGCCGATGAGCGCGTTGTCCCTTCCCGCTTCGCTGGCCTGCGGCCAGCAGCACATTCTGACTTCGCTGGCCTTCGGCCAGCTACGTGCGGCGCGCATCGCGCTGGTGGAGCGCTGAGCCATGAGCGACGTCGCCCTCAACGAGAACATGCCCAACGACGCGCTGCCGCGCACCGCGCCGAAGCGCTTCCTCGGGCCCGCAGCCTGGGCACGGGAGAACCTGTTCAGCACCTGGTGGTCCACCGCCATCACCCTGGCGCTGGCCTACCTGCTGATCCGCTACGCCGTGTCCTTCGTGGACTGGGCCTTCGTCAACGCGATCTGGACGGTGCCCTACAACGCCGCCGGCCAGCCCGACGCCAGCGCCTGCCGCGACAACAAGGGCATCGGCGCCTGCTGGGCCATCATCGCAGACAAGCACCGCTTCATCCTCTTCGGCACCTACCCGTATGACGAGCACTGGCGGCCTTTGCTGGTCTGCATGCTCTTCGTTGGGCTCTACATCGTCTCCGCGATGCGGCGCTTCTGGAACTGGCGCCTCGCGGTGATCTGGGCGGTGACGCTGACCGCCATCGGCATCCTGATGTGGGGCGGCGTGTTCGGCCTCACCTATGTCCCGCAGGAGCGCTGGGGTGGGCTGCCCATCACGCTGATCCTCGCCACCTTCGGCCTCGCCTTCGCCTTTCCGCTGGCGATCCTGGTGGCGCTGGGACGGCGCTCGCAGCTTCCGGCCATCAAGGCGCTCTGCGTCCTCTACGTCGAGCTGATCCGCGGCGTGCCGCTGATCTCCCTGCTCTTCATGGCGAGCGTGATGTTCCCCCTCTTCCTTCCCGAGGGGATCAACATCGACAAGCTCCTGCGCGCGCAGATCGCCATCATCCTCTTCGCCGGCGCCTATCTGGCGGAGGTGGTGCGCGGCGGCCTCCAGGCCCTGCCGAAGGGCCAGTACGAGGCAGCCGACGCGCTGGGTCTGTCCTACTGGAAGAAGACCGGGCTGATCATCCTGCCGCAGGCGCTGCGCCTCGTGATCCCGCCCTTGGTGAACACCTTCATCGGCTTCTTCAAGGACACCTCCCTCGTGCTCATCATCGGCATCTTCGACCTGCTGACCGCGGGCAAGACGGCGCTGATCGAGCCGCAATGGCAAGGCTTCGGCGTGGAGGTCTACATCACGCTCGGCCTGATCTACTTCATCTTCTGCTTCGCGATGAGCCAGTATAGCGCCGGGCTCGAGGCGGAGTTCAACCGCCACCGCCGCCGCTGAGGAGACCCCGCATGTCCGCCGCCGAAACCCTCACCTCGGCCGTCAAGGCCAATGCGCCGCCCGCCATTTCGCTGGAGCGAGTGAACAAGTGGTTCGGGTCGCTGCATGTGCTGCGCGATGTCAACCTCAGCGTCGCCCATGGCGAGCGCGTCGTGGTCTGTGGCCCCTCCGGCTCGGGCAAGTCCACGCTGATCCGTTGCATCAACCGGCTGGAGGAGCACCAGGAAGGGCGCATCACCGTGGACGGCATCGAGCTGTCCGACGACCTGAAGGCGCTGGACGCGATCCGGCGCGAGGTCGGGATGGTGTTCCAGTCCTTCAACCTCTTCCCGCATCTCACCATCCTCGAGAATTGCACCCTCGCCCCGATCTGGGTTCGCAAGATGCCCAAGAAGGAGGCCGAGGCGCTGGCGATGGAGTACCTCACCCGCGTCCGCATCCCGGAGCAGGCGAACAAGTATCCGGGCCAGCTCTCGGGCGGGCAGCAGCAGCGCGTCGCCATCGCGCGCGCGCTGTGCATGCAGCCCAAGATCATGCTCTTCGACGAGCCGACCTCCGCCCTCGATCCCGAGATGATCAAGGAGGTGCTGGACACGATGGTGATGCTGGCGGACACCGGCATGACCATGATCTGCGTGACGCACGAGATGGGCTTCGCGCGCCAGGTGGCGGATCGCGTGGTGTTCATGGATCGCGGCGAGATCGTCGAGCAGGGCGTGCCCGAGACGATCTTCAACAACCCGCAGACCGAGCGCCTGAAGCTGTTCCTTTCGCAGATCCTGCGGGGGCATTGATTTTGGCGGCACGAAGGCTTGGCCTTCGTGCCCCTCAGTCGCCGGGCGCGCCGCATCCGCGGCGCTTGGCTTCGCCGCGCGTCGGATGCGCCGGCTAAATGGTTGGTCTGGCGGCGCCGGCCGCGTTGCGGCCGGACTCTCGGTCGGCGCGCAGCCCTACATCATTCCCATCTGCTGCAGGCTGACCCAGCTGCCGCTGCCCATGATGACGTGGTCATGCACCGCGATGTCGAGCACGGCCGCCGCCGCCTTCACCGAAGCCGTCATCTCGATGTCGGCGCCGCTCGGCGTCGGATCGCCGCTCGGGTAGTTGTGGACCAGGATCAACGCGGTGCTGTGCAGTTCCAGAGCGCGCTTCACCACCTCGCGCGGAGAGACCGGGGCGTGATTCACCGTGCCCCGGTGCAGCACCTCGTCGGCGATCAGGCGGTTGCGTGGGTCGAGGAACAGGACGCGGAACTGCTCCGTCCGCTCTCGCGCCAGGGCAGCGGTCAGGTATTCCATCAGCCGGTCCCAGTTGGACAGGATCGGCATCTCCATCACCTCCGCCTGGACGAGGCGCAGCGCGGCGGCATGGACCAGCTTGATCGCCGCCGCCCCGTTCACTCCCAGCGACGGCTCCCTCGCCAGATGGTCCGCCCGCGCCGCCAGCACCCGGCTGAAGGAGCCGTGGCGGTTGATCAGCGCCTTCGCGAGCGGCTTGGTGTCGCCCATGCGGAAGGCGGCATAGAGCAGCATCTCCAGCCGCTCGTAGTCGGCGAGGGAGTCGGGACCGCGATGCACCAGCTTGTCGCGCATGCGCTGGCGGTGGCCCTGCGGCCGGTGCCGGGGAAAGGGCGGCCAGGGCTGCTGGCCGGCGCGTCGGCATAGGCCTCGGGCGGAGCGAAGAGGTGCTCATCGGGCACGGCATGGCGGAAGCCTGCGCTGGCCTCGGCCACGCCCATCGGCACGGTTCCCGCGCCGTTTTGCGGATACTCCAAACCCAGCCCCCGGCTTACCCTGCCATTAGGGTAACCTTGGGTTGCGCCGGGACGTCAAGCCGCTACGCTATTCTGCGGCCTGGGCCTCGCTCACCACCCGCGGTTGCGACTGCATCCAGGCCCAGTAGAGCTCGCGCGCCCGCGTCGCCACGGGGCCGACCGGCAGGGCGCGGCCATTCATGGCGTTACAGGGCTGCACCTTGGCGTAGTTGCCGGTGGAGAAGATCTCATCCGCCGTGTCCAGCTCCTCCGGCCGCACGGCGCGCTCCTCCACGGTCATGCCGTCGGCCCGCAGGAGGCCGAGGATGCGCGAGCGGGTGATGCCGGCCAGGAAGGTGTGGTTCGCCGCCGGCGTCACCACCACGCCATCCTTCACCAGCCAGATGTTGGAGGCGGCGAACTCCGCCACATGCCCCAGCGCGTCGCAGAGCACCGCCATGTCGGCGCCGCGCTCCACTGCCCAGGCCGTGGCGCGGGCGCCATTGGGATAGAGGCAGGCCGCCTTGGCATCCGTGGGCGCCATGTCCGTCGCCGGGCGGCGGAACGGCGCCAGCATGGCGGAGAACCCGGCCCAGGCCGGGATGGGTGCCTCGTAGAGCGCCAGCAGGAAATCCGTGCTCTCCGGATCGGGCCGCGAGGCGCCCAGGCCGCGGCGGATGAAGAACATCGGCCGGATGTAGAGCGTGGCCTCCGGCCCCATGCGGCGGATGCCCTCGCGGCACAACGCCTCGATCTCCTCGGGCGTCTTGATGGGCTTCATCCCCATGACGCGGGCGGAGCGCACGGCGCGGGCGCAATGCTTGTCGAGATCCGGCGCCCAGCCGGTGATGGAGCGCGCCCCGTCGAAGATGACGGAGCCGAGCCAGAAGCAATGGTCCATCGGGCCGATGATCTTCGGCTCCTCGGTGCTCCACTGCCCATCATACCAATACACGCCGGCCATGCGCGTTCTCCTGTCCCTTGGCCCGATCCTGCCATGTCAGGCGGGTGCCTTGAAGCCCTCCGGCGCGCGTTCCGCCTCCCGAGGGGATGTTGCCGCCCCGGCCGAATGGGTCCAGTCTTGTAACTCAGTCAAAGAGGAGGGCGCGCGATGACCATCCATTTCGTCGTGCATGACGAGGGGGATTCGGTAGGGGTGGTAGTGGTCGAGGGGCTAAAGGCCTCCAACCGCATCAACGGCTGGATCATGGATCAGGACAAGATGATCGAGTTCGACGCGAAGTCGGACATCCCCATCGGCCATAAGCTGGCGATCAAGCCGATCAAGGCGGGCGAGACCATCATCAAGTACGGCGTGGATATCGGAAAGGCCGTGTCGGACATCCAGCCCGGCGAGCACCTGCACGTCCACAACGTCAAGACCAAGCGCTGGTAAGGAAAGACGCGAGCAATGGCGATTGACCTGAAGGGTTCCAGCTTCGAGGGCTGGCGCCGCGAGGACGGGCGCATGGGCGTGCGCAACCACGTCATCATCCTGCCGGTGGACGACCTGTCCAACGCGGCGGCCGAGGCGGTGGCGAACAACATCAAGGGCGCGATGGCGATCCCGCACGCCTATGGCCGCCTGCAATTCGGCGCCGACCTGGAGCTGCATTTCCGCACGCTGATCGGCACGGGCTGCAACCCCAACGTCGCCGGCGTGGTGGTGATCGGCATCGAGCCGGGCTGGACCGGCAAGATCGTCGAGGGCATCGCCGCCTCGGGCAAGCCGGTCGAGGGCTTCGCCATCGAGCAGAATGGCGACATCAACACCATCGCGAACGCCTCGCGCGCCGCCTACAAGATGGTGAAGCACGCCTCGAAGCTGAAGAAGACCAAGGCCCCGCTGGTGGAGCTGTGGGTCTCGACCAAGTGCGGTGAGAGCGACACGACCTCCGGCCTCGCGTCCTGCCCCACCGTCGGCAACGCCTTCGACAAGCTGTGGGAAGCCGGGCACACGCTGGTCTTCGGCGAGACGACGGAGCTGACGGGCGGCGAGCACCTGGTGAAGGCGCGCTGCAAGACGCCCGAGATCGCCGAGAAGTTCCAGGCGATGTTCGACCGCTATCAGCGCGTGGTCGAGACCAACAAGACCAACGATCTTTCCGAGAGCCAGCCCACCAAGGGCAACATCGAGGGTGGCCTGACCACCATCGAGGAGAAGGCGCTCGGCAACATCCAGAAGATCGGCAAGAAGTGCACCGTGGACGGCGTGCTGGACAAGGCCGAGCGTCCGGACGGGCCGGGGCTGTGGTTCATGGACTCCTCCTCCGCCGCGGCGGAGATGGTCACGCTCTGCGCCGCCTCGGGCTATGCCGTGCACTTCTTCCCGACGGGCCAGGGCAACGTGATCGGCAACCCGATCCTGCCGGTCATCAAGATCACGGCCAATCCGCGCACCCAGCGCACCATGGGCGAGCATATCGACGTGGACGTGACCGGGCTGCTGCAGAAGCGCATGAACATGGATGACGCCGGCGAGGCGCTGCTGGACTGCATGATCCGTACCGCCGATGGCGAGCTGACGGCGGCCGAGCTGCTCGGCCACCGGGAGTTCAGCCTCACGCGCCTCTACGAAAGCGCCTGAACCGGATCGGAGGGGCGCACCCGGCGCGGGTCGCCTCTCCCCCCCCTTCATGTTGCAGCGCACACTTTTTATGTTGCAGCGCACAACGAGACTCCCCACGTCACGTTCCTTCAGGGGCGCCTTCTCGCGCCGCTATTGAAAGGAACAGGCCGGTGCGCAAGCCCTTTGCCTCGCTTGACGATCTGGTTCGCCGGCACGTCGCTTCTTCCGGCCACTCCGGCCCCTCCCCCCTGTCGCGTCTTGTCGGGTTCGGCGCCAATCCGGGCGCGCTGGATGCCTATGCCTTCGTGCCGCCCGGGGCGCGCGGCCTCGTGGTCATCCTGCATGGCTGCAAGCAGGATGCGCGCGGCTATGACCGTGGCACCGGCTGGACCACCCTGGCCGAGCGTGAGGGTTTTGCCGTCCTCGCCCCCGAGCAGCGCGGCCCCAACAACCCCATGCGCTGCTTCAACTGGTTCGACCCGGAGCGCGGCGCGGCCGAGGCAGAGAGCATCGCGCAGATGGTCCGCCACCTCGTCGCCACCGAGGGGCTGGATGGGCGGCGCGTCTATGTGTCCGGGCTTTCCGCCGGCGGCGCCATGGCGAATTTCCTGCTCGCCACCCATCCGGCGCTGTTTGCAGGCGGCGCCATCCTGGCCGGGCTGCCCTTCGGCGCGGCGCGCAGCATGGAGGAGGCATTGCTGGCAATGCGCGGCGGCACCCGCCATGCGCCGCGCGAATGGGGCGACATGGTCCGCCGCGCCTCCGGCCATCGCGGCCCCTGGCCCATGATCTCCATCTGGCAGGGCGCCGCGGACACCACCGTGGCCCCGCGCAACGCCGCCGACCTCGCCGCACAGTGGCTCGACCTGCACGGCATCACCTGGGCGCCGCGCTCCAGCGTCATGGTGGATGGCGCGCGCCGCCTGCAATGGCACGACGAGGCGGGGCGACCGGCGGTGGAGGCCTGGACGCTCGAAGGGCTGGCGCATGGCGCGCCCATCGGCCCAGGGGTGGAGGAGGCGGTGCGCCGTGGCGGCGTGGCCGGTCCCTTCATCCTGGATGCGGGCATCCATTCCACCTGGCACAGCGCCGCCGCCTGGGGCCTTGCCGATCCAGAGCGGGTTATCCCCGACGCGCCAGAGGCCACGCCACGCCCGCGCGAGATGCCGCTGATGCCCGACCCGCTGGAATGGGCGCAGATGTCGCCGGAACAGGTGATCGAGCGGGCGATGCGGCTGGCGGGGCGTTAGAAGCGCCACTTGGCTGTGCGGCCGGGCCGGGGCTCAGCCCCGCGCCCGCGCCCGGAACATCAGCAGCAGCCCGCCCAGCGTCAGCGCGCCGCCCACCAGATCGCCCCAGATCAGCCGCTCCCCGAGCAGGGACCAGCCGATCAGCGCCGCCACGGGCGGCGAAAGGAGCTGCAACGCCGCCGCGTTGCTGGGCCCGAAGCGGCGGATCACGATGAAGAACAGCGCGTAGCCCCCGATCCCGACCACGACGCAGGAATAGACCATGCCCAGGATGAAGGGGGTGGAGGCGGTCATGGGCAATGGCCCGCCGAAGGGCACGGCCAGGAGGATCAGCACCAGCGCCGCCACCGCCGTCTGGCCGAGATTGGCCACCCACGGGTCCATCCGCGCCCGCGCTGGGGCGTAGATCAGCACTCCGGCCGCCTGCAGCAGGGCACCCAGCAGCGTCAGCCCGATGCCCCAGGCCTCTGCCGCCGCCAGCCCATCGGCCGAGCGCGACAGCCCCAGCACCGCGACGCCCAGCCAGCCCAGGGCAAGCCCCACCCAGCCCAGCCGCGCCATCCCCTCGCCGCGCAGCGCCGAGCCGAGCGCGACAAAAAGCGGCGAGGTAGCGGCCAGCAGCGCCACCAGCCCGGAAGGGACGTGCTTGGACGCCACCCAGGCGCAGGCGAGGTAACCGCCCATGCCCAGCGTCCCCATGCCGAAAAGCCGCCATGCGTCGCCGCTGCGCGGGAAGGAGGCGCGGCGCAGCGACCGGATCACCGCCAGGGCCGGCACCGACAGGGCGAATCGCAGGGCCAGCGCCCAGAGCGGCGACCATTCCAGCGCCACGACCCGGGCCGCGTTGAAGGCCGAGCCCCAGATCAGGATGTAGAGGGCGGCGAGGAGAAGGCTCACCCGGCGCGGTCGCGCAGCAATGCCTCCAGCCGCGCCAGCGCCTCGCGCATCTCGGCGGCCTGTTTCTCGGCCCGCGCCAGGGCGATGCCCAGCCCGCCGATCGCCACCAGTGCCAGGGCCGAAACCAAGCCCGCCATGGCATAGAGCATCCGCGCGCGCGACCAGCCATCGCCGCCCAGCGGCGAGGCCTCCCAGGCCAGCTCGAGGCACATCAGCACCGCCAGCACGCCCACGACCTGCAGGATGCGGTGGAGGATCACGCGCGCCTCGCCAGCGCGGCTTCCAGCGTGTTCTCCAACAGGCAGGCGATGGTCATGGGGCCGACGCCGCCCGGCACCGGGGTGATGGCGGCGGCCATCTTCGCCGCCTCGGCAAAGGCGACATCGCCGACGAGGCGCCCATCGGGCTGGCGATTGATGCCCACATCCACCACCACGGCGCCGGGCTTGATCCAGCCGCCGCGCACCATCTCCGGCCGCCCGACCGCCGCCACCAGGATGTCGGCGCGGCGGCATTCGGCCGGCAGGTCATCGGTACGGGAGTGGGCGATGGTCACGGTGCAGTCGGCGCCCAGCAGAAGCTGCGCCATGGGCCGCCCGACGATCTGCGATCGCCCCAGCACGATGGCGCGCGCCCCACGCAGCTTCACCCCGGCCTCCCGCAGCAAGTGCATCACGCCGCGCGGCGTGCAGGGCACGAGGCCCGGCAGGCCAGACGCCAGGCGCCCGGCATTGACCGGGTGGAACCCGTCTACGTCCTTAGCCGGGTCCACGGCGGCGATCGCCGCCTCGGCCCGGATCTGTGCCGGCAGGGGAAGCTGCACCAGGATGCCGTCCACCGCTGGGTCGGCGTTCAGCGCTGCGATCTCGCGCAGCAGGGCGTCCTCGGTCGTGTCCTCGGGCAAGTGCAGGGTGCGGCTCTCGAACCCCGCCTCCCGCGCCGCGCGGTCCTTGTTGCGGACATAGACGCCGCTCGCCGGATCCTCTCCCACGCGGACCACGACGAGGCCGGGGCGGAAGCCGAGGCCGGCGACGCGCTCCTTCAGCCCGGCGCGTAGCCGCGCCGCCAACTCCTTGCCGTCGAGGATTCTCGCCATGGTCAGAAATACACCCCGCCGCGGATCATGTAGCCCTGGATGGCCGCGACCAGCAGCATGGCGGCCTGGATCAGCAGCAGCACTACGAGAGGCGACAGGTCGATGCCGCCCAGGTTGGGCAGCCGGTCGCGCACCGGGCGCAGCGCCGGTTCGGTGACGCGGTAGAAGAAGTCGCCAATGGTCCAGACCACGCGGTTGCGCGTGTCCAGGATGCCGAAGCCGGTCAGCAGCGACAGCACGGCGGCGATGATGATGGCCCAGAAATACAGGTTCAGGCCGGCCATCACGAGGAAGAACAAGGCATCGAGGATCATGGTGTCCGGAGTTTCCCTGGCGTGGCCCGGTTTGTCGCGGATAGGGGGGCTGGCCGCAAGGGGCGCTGTTGACTCCGCGCGCGGAACGGGCCACACACCGGCCCCACGCCGCGCCCCATCGCGGCGCGTGGATACGGGGCTGTAGCTCAGTTGGGAGAGCGCGTCGTTCGCAATGACGAGGCCAGGGGTTCGATTCCCCTCAGCTCCACCATCCTCCCCCGCTGTAAAGTGCTGAGTCCGTTGAACCACAGAGCGTGAATAGCTTTTGTGACGGCCCTCAACTCAACCAGGGTGTTGGCAGCTGGGTCCAAGGCCGGATGAACACTCCCTCAGTCCGGCGCGATCCGGTTACGGCGGATCACATCGGCCCATTTCGCGTTCTCGTTGCGGATGAAGGCGCCGAACTCCTCAGGCGAGTTGCCGCCCGGGATGGCGCCCTGCTGGGTCAGGCGCTCGCGCAATTCAGGGTCCTGCAGCGCCGCGATCATGGCGCGGCGGAGGGTGGCGAGCGGCCCTTCGGGCATGCGGGCCGGGGCGACGAAGCCGTGCCAGTTGCTGGCATCCACCGAAGGAAGGCCGGATTCACGGAAGGTCGGCACGTCGGGAATCCAGGGCAGGCGCGTCTCCGTGCCCACTGCCAGCGCGCGCAACCCGCCCGCCTGGATGTGCGGCAGCAGGACCGGCAGGTCGGCGAAGCCCAGCTGCACCTCGTTGCGCAGGATCGCCGTCGCGAGCTGGCCGCCACTGTTGTAGGAAATGTGGACCAGCTCGATCCCCGCCGCGGCACGGAATTGCTCGGCCGCCAGATGCGGCATGGAGCCATTGCCGGTTGAGCCGTAGTTGAGTGTGCCAGGCCGTGCCCGCGCCCCTTCGATCAACTCGCGCAGCGTCCGGAAGGGCGAGGAAGCGGGCACCACCAGCGGTTCCGGCACCAGCACGCCCAGGGTGAGCGGCGCGAGGTCGCGCACGGGATCGTAGGGCGTGCGGCGGTCGAGATTGGGCGCGATGGCGAGGCCGCCCGCGCTGGCGATGCCGAAGGTCAGCGCATCGGTGGCGCGGACGATCAGGTCCACGCCCGTCACGCCGCCCGCGCCGGCGCGGTTGTCCACCACGACCGGCTGGCCCAACGTCGCGGCCAGATGTGGCGCGACGATGCGCGCCACGATGTCGGTCGGGCCGCCCGCCGCGAAGGGAACGATCAGTCGCAGCGGGCGTGCGGGCCATGCCTCCTGAGCGAAGGCCGGGGCGGAGAGCGGGGTGAGGGCAGCGGCGAGGAAGCTGCGACGATTCATGGCGTGTCGTTCCTCCGTTGTGGGTCCAGTCCCGGAATGTCGAGCCGGTAGAAGCGGGCAGCGCTGCGCCAGAACAGGTCCTGCTTCTCGTCGGCGCTGGCGCCCGCGGCGATGCGCTTCATCGCGTTCCAGCCCACCCCATAGGAGAAGCCACCCTTGTCCACCGGGAAGTTGCTCTCGAACATGCAGCGCGACGCACCGAAGGTCTCGATGCAATGCTCCATCCAGGGCCGCCACGCCTCGGCAAGGGTGATGGAATCCGGCGCGCGCTCGCCACGTTCGAGGCCGAAGCCCGGCAGGCGCATGCCCAGCCCGCCCAGCTTGACCATCACGTTCGGGCAGGTGGCGAGGTCGCGCATCGCCGCCGACCACTCGCGGAACACTTCGTCGCGCCGTCCGGCATAGCGGCCGATGCCCAATATGCCGCCGCAATGGTCCAGCACCACCGGCGTGCCGGGGAAGGCTCGCGCCAGGGCAGCGACGCGCGGGATCTGGTGGAAATAGACCCAGGCGTCGAAGGAAAGCCCGAGACGCCCCAGCTCGGCATAGCCGGCGCGGAAGCCCGGGCTGTCCAGCATGTCCTCCGGCGGCGCGTAGGCCGGGTTCAGCATGGTCGGATCGGGATCCCAGGTCGCGGTCAGGCGGATGCCGCGCAGCCTGCCGCCGCCTGCCCGCTCATGCGCCTCCAGCACGGGCCGCACCGCCGCACCGAGGCGCAGATTGGCCGTCGCGACGAGGCCCGCGCAGGCGCGCAGTGCGCCGTAGCGGCCGCTGGCACACATGGCGGCGACGCCGTTGGCGAACTCCGTCTCGCCCACCGCGCGCATCTCGGGCGGGCCGTCGGCGCGCAGCATGGAGCGGGCGGATTGCACGTAGACCGTGGCGCGCACGTCGTGTCCGCTGGCGATGTCGGCGCGCAGCTCGTCCAGCAGGTAGCGCCAGCCCGGCTCGTCCCACAAATGGTGATGGGGGTCCACGATGGGCTGCGCTGGATCCAGCGCCTCCTCCACCGTCGTGGCGAGCCACTCCTCGCGCACCGGGATCTGGTGGGTGTGGGAGGGCGCGCTCACGCCGTTTCCTCCAGCTCGGGCGCGAAGCTGCCGGGCAGGCCCAGCTCGAAGGTGTTCAGCGTCAGCGCGACGAGGCAGTAATAGCCCAGGATCCCGACCAGCTCGACGAGGCCGCGCTCGCCCAGCACCGCCAGGGAGGAAGCGTAAAGCGCTGGCGGAACCCGTCCGGTCGCGAGGAGGGTGCGCGACACCTCGTACACCGCGCGTGCGCGATCATCGGGAAGCATCGGCTCGCGCCGCGCGGCGATGGCGGCCACTACCTCCGGCGCGATGCCGGCCTTCAGCCCCTCGCGCTTATGCGCCGTCCATTCGTGGTGCGAAGTCCAGTGCCGGGCGCAGACCAGGATGGCCAGTTCCGAGAGGGAAGGCTCCAGCGTGGTCTGGTAGCGCAGCAGCTCGCCCAGCTTCTGGCCGCGCCGCGCCAGTTCGGCGTTGCGGATCCAGGCGATCATCGGCGCCGGCACGCGGCCGCGCACCCCGGCCACCGCCTCGGCGCAGGCTTCGCGCTGCTCGGGGCTCATTGCCTCCTCGGGGGGAAGTTCCAGGCGCGGCATGGCGTCTCCTCAGCGCAGGGGGGCGGGATCGCCGCCCAGGGAACGGGTCAGGGCAATGGCCTCGCGCAACACCAGCGCCGCGCAGCGCGCCTCGGCGGCCACGTCGCCGCGGAACAGCGGCAGGGTGATGCCGACCGATCCGGCGACACGCCCATGCGCGTCCAGCACCGGCGCGGCGATGGCCATCACCTCGGGCAACCTCTCGCCGCGGCTCACGATGGGAAGGGTGGGGCGCGGCGTGACGTCCATTCCCAGCAGGGCGCGGCCATGCGCACCGATGCCGAGGGGCGCCACCTCTCCGACCCGCGCGACGGTGCGGACCGGCTGCGGGCTGTCCAGCCGGAACAGGCAGCGCCGCGCCGCGCCCTCGCGCACGAAGAAGGCCGCGCTTTCCTGGCTCTCCGCCCGGAGCCGCTCCAGGGCGGGCAGCACCACCTCCTCCAGCCGCAGGGAGCGGCGGAACCGCTCGCCCAGCACCAGCAGCTGCGGGCCGAGCGCGAAGGCGCCGGAAGCCTGTCGCGCAACGAAGCCATGCGCCTCCAGCGTCGCAAGCAGGCGCAGCGCCGTGGACAGGTGCAGCCCGGCGCGCCGCGCGATCTCGGCGGGCGGGAGGGCGCCATCCTCATCCGTGAAGGCGGCGAGCAGGGCGAGGGCGCGCTCCACTGCGCGCACTCCGCCATCGGTGTCTCGCGGCGCTGGGATCGCGACGGGCATGGCGCGATCCCTATCACGGACTTTCATCTGATGAAAGCAACTTGCGCGGAACGGGAGTAGGGCATAGACCGGCGCCAGGAGGAAATTCCATGCCCGCCATCGCCCGCCGGCTGCTGCTGGCCCTCCCAGCCCTTTCCTGCCCCGCCGTCGCGCAGACGGCGCGGCCCCTGGTGCTGCTGGTGCCCTTCGCGCCGGGCGGCGCCTCCGACATCGCGGCCCGTGCCTTCTCCACCCGCCTCGCCGAGCGCCAGGGCCGCCCCGTGGTGGTGGAGAACCGACCCGGCGCCAACGGCCAGCTGGCCGCGCGGATGCTGGCGCGCGCCGCGCCGGACGGGCAGACGCTGCTGGTGGGCTCCATCGGCGTCTTCGCGCTGAACGCCGTCCTGTCGCGCAATCCGGGTTATGACCCGCTGACCGACTTCGCTCCCGTGACGCTCGCCATCACCACACCGAACATCCTGGTCGTGAACCCGCGCCGCGTCCCGGCGCGCAACCTTTCCGAACTCGTCGCCTGGATGCGCGCCAACGCGGCGGAAGTCAGCCACGCCACATCCGGCATTGGCTCCTCGCCCCACCTGACGATGGAGCTCTTCACCCAGCGCACCGGGACGCAGGCGGAGCACGTCCCGGCCCGCGGCGGCGCGACCGCGGTGATCGACCTCGTCGCGGGCACGGTGCCGCTGTCCTTCCAGGGGCTGGGATCGGTGATCGGGCCGGTGCGCGAGGGACGCCTGCGCGCCCTCTTCGTCACCTCTCCCGCCCGCGCGCCGTTGCTGCCCGATGTGCCCACCGCCGCCGAGGCGGGGCTGCCGGATTTCGAGGTCGGCTCCTGGCAGGCGGTCATGGCCCCCGCGGGAACCCCGCCCGCCCTGCGCGCGCAGCTCGCTGAGGAGATCACGTCCATCCTGCGCGAGCCCGCCGTGTCCGGCCCGCTGGAGGCTGGCGGCTACACCGTCGTCGGCGGCACGCCCGAGGAATACGACGCCTTCCAGCGCGCGGAGATCGCCCGCTGGCGCCGCGTCGCCGAAGCCTCCGGCATCGTGCTCGATTGAAGAACCCAGCCATGCTCCGCCGCACCCTGCTGCTCTCGCCCGCCCTCGCTGCGCCTGCCCTCGCCCAGTCGACCTGGCCCAGCCGCCCGGTCCGCGTGGTCGTGCCCTTCCCGCCCGGCGGGTCCAACGACGCCATCGCGCGGCCGCTCGCGGAATCGCTGGCGCGGCAGATGGGCCAGACCTTCGTGGTGGAGAACCGGGGCGGCGCCGGAAGCACGCTGGGAACGGCGGAGGTGGCGCGCGCCCCGGCGGACGGCCACGCGCTGCTCGTCACCTCCTCCACCTTCGCCACCTCCGCCGCCGTGCAGCCCACGCCCTATTCCGCCCCGCGCGACCTGCAGGCAGTAGCCATCGTCGCCGAGGCGCCGCTGATGATGCTGGCTTCCCCCGGCTTCCCCACCGCGACGATGGGAGAGGCCGTCGCGCTGATCCGCTCGCGCCCCGGCGCCATCACCTATGGCTCGGCCGGGCCCGGCAGCATCGGGCACATGGCGGGCGCGCTCTTCGCCTTGCACGCGGGCGGGCTGGACATGGTGCACGTCCCCTATCGCGGCACCGGCCCGGTGCTGAACGACATGCTGGCCGGCACGGTGGATCTCACCTTCACCTCGCTCTCGGCTTCGGCCGGGCTGGTCGGGTCCGGGCGGCTGAAGCTGCTGGGCTGGACCACGGAGACGCCCGTTGCCGGCTGGCCTGCCGCACCGACGCCGCGCGCCTCGGGCCTGCCGGACTACGAAGCCGGCATCTGGTGGGCCGCCATCCTGCGGCGCGGCACGCCGGACACGATCCGCGAACGGCTGAACGCCGGGATCCGTGCCGCCGTGGCGGAGGAGCGCTTCGCCGCCTCCCTGGCCAGCGAGGGCGCGACACCCGGCGCGCTTTCCGCCGAAGCTGCCGATGCGCGCATCGGGGCCGAATTGACCAAGTGGCGCGACGTGGCGTCGCGCGCGAACATCAGGACGGAGTGAACCATGGCGCGTCGTTTCGAAGGCAAGGTGGCGCTGGTCACCGGGGCGGGCTGCGTCGGACCCGGCTGGGGCAATGGCCGCGCCATCGCGGTCGGATTGGCGCGTGAGGGCGCGCTCGTGGTCGGCGTGGATCGCAACCCCGACTCCATGACCGAGACCGCAGAGCGCATCGCCGCCGAGAGCGGGCGCTTCGAGACGGCAACGCTGGACGTGACCGACGGCGCCGCCATCGCACGCCTCGTGGCCGACATCGCCGCGCGGCATGGCCGGATCGACATCCTGGTGAACAATGTCGGCGGCTCGGCCGCGGGCGGACCGGTCGAGATGGCGGAGGAGGTGTGGGACCTCCAGATCGACGTGAACCTCAAGAGCGTCTTCCTGACGCTGAAGCACGTCCTGCCGGTGATGGAGAAGCAGGGTGGCGGCGCGGTGGTGAACCTCGCCTCCACCTCCGGCATCCGCTGGACCGGCGCGGCACAGGTCGCCTATGCGGCCTCCAAGGCCGGGGTCATCCAGCTCTCGCGCGTCGTGGCCGTGCAATACGCGCCCAAGAACGTGCGGGTGAACACGGTCGTGCCGGGCCAGATGCACACGCCGATGGTGGAGGTGCGGCTGGCCGGCCAGCGCGCGGGCGGCGATGTGGAAGCGCTGGTCAAGCAGCGCCTGTCGCGCATCCCGCTCGGCTTCGCGGGCGACGGGCGGGACACGGCGGCGGCCGTGCTGTTCCTTGCCTCCGACGAGGCGCGCTTCGTCACCGGCACGGAGCTCATCGTCGATGGCGGCATGTCCGTGCGGTGCGGCTGACCAATCCCAGCCCACGCGCCGGGCTGCAAGGCTGAGGCATAGCGGATAGGCCATATGCGGCCTGAGGCATGGCCACCGTCCCTGCTAAATTCTCACCTGGATCGTGCCGGAGGCCTTGGCCGTGGAGATTGCCTACTTCAATCTAATGTCCATCAACCACGAGGCGGAAAGCCCCGCGGAGGTGATGGCGAAGACCACCGCCTCCGTGCAGCTGGCCGAGAAGCTGGGCTTCGACGCCGCCTGGTTCGCCGAGCATCATTTCACCAGCGCCTCGGTCTGTGCCTCCCCGCTGCTGATGACGGCGCATTGCGCCGCGCTCACGCGCCACATCCGGCTGGGGCCGGCGGTGGTCGTCCTGCCGCTGCACCACCCACTGCGCGTGGTGCAGGAGGTGGGGATGCTCCAGACCCTGGCGCCGGGGCGGTTCCTCCTCGGCATCGGAACCGGCCACCAGCCGCATGAGTTCCGTTCCTTCGGCGTGGACCTCGCGGCGCGTTCGGCCATCCTGCAGGAAGGCTGGGACATCCTGGAACAGGGCCTCGCCACGGGCCGCGTCGCGCATGAGGGCACGCATTTCCGCATTCCGGAGACGCCCCTTTGCATCCGGGCGCCCATGCCGCCGCTCTACCTGGCGGGCGCGGATCCCGTGCTGCTCGGGCGCGGGGCACGCGCCGGCGCCACGCCGCTGATCAGCCAGGGCCTGCGTCCGGCCGAGGCAGCGCTGCCGCTGAAGGCGAAGGCCGAGGCCGCCTACCGCGCCGCGGGCTTCACGGGGGCCGACATCCCGCTGGGCGTGCAGCGCTACGTCTTCGTGACCGACGACCCCGCCGAGGCCCGGCAGGCGGCGGAAGGCCTGCTGCGCCTCGCCCGCACCACCCTCTCCCTGCGCGACGAGGTGCCGCCACGTGACGGGGTGCTGATGCGCTCCGTTCCCTTCGAGGGCGAGCCGAGCGTCGAGTGGCTGCTGGAGAATGCGCCGATCGGCAGCGCCGAGAAGGTGGCACGGATCCTCGCCCATGACGCGCGGGTGCTGCGGCATTCGCATTTCAGCCTCTACATGGGCTTCTCCGGCCTGCCGCAGGGACCAGTGCTGGCGGCGCTGGAGCGGCTGGGCCGGGACGTCCTGCCCGCGCTGCGCCGTGCTGCCCCTTCCGCCGCGCTCAGCCCCGCGGCTTGAGCGCGCCGCTCACCACGACGCGCCGGACCTCCGTCTGGAGGAACCGGATCACCGCGCGCACCGCTGGCGAAGCGGGGCGCTCGGCTGAGGTGGCGAGGACGAAGCTGTGCAGCAGCTCGGGCTCCGTGATGCGGGCGGCGGCAAGCAGCCCGCCCGACAATTCCAACCCGAAGGCGTGCCAGGCGGCGATGGTGTAGCCCAGACCCTCCGCGACCAGCTGCCGCGTCGCCGAGAGTGAGTCCACGTCCTCCACGCTCACGGGGCGCAGCCCCGCCGCCGCATAGGCCTCGTCCAGCTCGCGCCGCAGCCCGTGGTGCCGGCCCGGCAGAAGCAAGGGAAGCGCCGCGGTCGCGGCGAGGCCGATCCGGCCCTCGCGGTCCAGCAGCCCTTCCAGCGCCGCGTCGCCCGGGCGATGGATCAGGAACAGATTGGCGTCGAGGAAGGGTTCGGTCTGCAGCGCCGCGCTGGAGCGGTAGGGATTCAGCACGGCGATATCCACCCGCCCGCTGCTGACCCATTCGTGGATCGTGCCGGTGAACCCGTCCATCAGGTGGCACTGCACCTCCGGCAGCTCGGCGCGCAGGTGCCGGAACAGGGCGGGAGCCAGCGCCGCGATGACGGAAGGCGGCATGGCGATGCTGACCCGCCCGCGCGGAACGCCGCGCGCGGCGATGGCGTCCTCGCGGATGCGGGCGAGTTCCGTGAGGACCGGCCCAACGGCGGCGGCGAAGCGGCGCCCTTCCTCCGTCGCCACGACGCCGCGCCCGTTGCGGTAGAGCAGCGCGACGCCGAGATCCTCCTCCAGCGCGCGGATCTGTCGGCTGAGGGCGGGCTGGGTGATGCCGAGCACGGCGGAAGCGCGCGAGAAGCTGCCTTCCTCGATGACGCGGCGGAGAAGCTGGAGCTTCCTCAGATCCAACCGCGCGCGCCCTCTCCCTGCGTCACTCGGCCCGCGCCCCGACGCGGTTGACGACGTCGCGCCAGATGGGCACGTCGCGCGCCAGGCGGGCGCGCATTGCCTCGCCATCCGCCACGGCGGGGGTGAAGCCCATGGCGATGACGCGGCTCTCGATCTCCGGCTCTCGCGCGATCCGCATGATGATCTCGGTCATCCGGTTGACGATGGCGCGCGGGGTCCGCGACGGCAAGAGCATCCCGTACCAGGTCGTGCTGTCGAAGCCCGGCAGGTCGCAAGCCTCGGCGAGGGTCGGCACTTCGGGCGCCGCCGGGACGCGCGTCGCCGAGGTGACGCCGAGCAGCCGCACCCGCCCCTGGCGATAGAAGTCGATGACCGGTCCGGTCTGGTAGAAGAACACGTCCACGTCGCCTTGGAACAAGGCGGTCATGGCGAAGGGGCCGCCGCGATACGGCACGTGCACGATGTCGATCCCCGTGACGGCGCCGAACTGCGCGCCCGCGAGGTGGGTGGAGGCGCCGATGCCGGTGCTGGCGTAGTTGAGCCGGCCAGGCGCGGCGCGCGCCGCCGCGATCACCGTCTTGCAATCGGTGAATTGCGGCCGCTGCTCCGTGCTCACCGTCATGAAGTTCGGCGCCTCGAACAGCGTCGCGACGGGGATGAAGTCAGCCTGGGTGTCCACCGGCATGCGCGGGAAGACGGCGGGGTTGATGGCCAGCATCGCCGAGGTGGCGATCAGCATCGTGTGCCCGTCCGGTGCGCTGCGCGCCGCCGTCTCCATGCCGATATTGCCCGAGGCCCCGGCGCGGATGTCGATCACCACCGGCACGCCCAGCTCCTGCTGGAGCCGCGGCTGGATCAGCCGCCCGTAGATGTCCGGGGCCGTCCCCGCCGGGAAGCCGCTCATGAGCATCAAGGGCCGCCCCGGAATGGGGAATTCCTGCGCTGCCCCAGGGGTCGTCGCAGCCGCCCACGCGCATGCAGCCACCAGCGCCGCACGCCAGATCTTGCCAACCATTCTGCCTCGCTCCTCAGCACAACAATCCGTGGCCGTGCGAGCCGGCGCATTCCTCCACGCCGGGGCGCCTCGCGGTGCCCCGGCGTTTACAAGCCCATTTCCGGGAGCGGCTTCAGCTGCGCCCCCGCCTTCTCCAAGCCTTCGCGCACCATCCGCGCCGCGGCGACGGCGCCCGGGCCGTCGCCGTGCAGGCAGATGGTTTGGATGTCGAGGCGCATCCGCGACCCGCCCCGCGTCTCGACTTTGCCTTCCAGGACGAGGCGCAGCGCCTGGTCGCGGATGCGGATGGGGTCGTGATGCACGGCATCGGGCAGCGAGCGCGGCGAAAGCTGGCCATCCGGCTCGTAGAGGCGATCCGCGTAGCCTTCCAGCGCGCAGCGCAGCCCAGCGGCGCGGGCCGCCTTCTCGATCTCGGTGCCCGGCAGCGCCACGAGGATCAGCCCCGGATCCACAGCACGCACCGCATCCGCGATGGCGCGGGCCATGGCCGCGTCGCTGCTCGCCACCGTATTGAGTTGGCCGTGCGGCTTCACATGCGTCACCTTCCCGCCATGCAGCGCCGCCGCCCCGGCGAGGGCGCCGGTCTGGTAGGCGGTCATCGCCTCCACCTCGCGCGCGGAAAGCCGCATGGCGCGGCGGCCGAAGCCCTGCAGGTCGGGAAAGCCGGGATGGGCGCCGATGCTGGTGCCCGCCTCCATCGCCATCCGCACCGTCTCGGCCATGATGACAGGATCGCCCGCATGGAAGCCGCAGGCGAGATTTGCGCTGTCGATCAGGGGAAGGAGCGCGGCGTCGTCGCCCATCTGCCAGGGGCCGAAGCTTTCGCCGAGATCGGCATTGAGACAGATCGTGACCACGGCGGAAGCCTGCCATCGACGCGCCCGATGCCGCAACGCGGCGAATCTGCCAAGAAATGCCTAACGCCTATGCTGCCACGGCATAGGCGAAGCGGGGCGGAATGCGCTCAAGCTTCCGTGCATGTGCGCCCAGCCTGCCGCGCCCCCCGCCCTGCTCCACGATCCGCCCCGCCTGCTCCTGCTGGGCGACGCCGCGCTCACCGTGGAATTCGCCGCCGCCTGGTCGCCGGAGGCGGCCGCGCGGGTCCGGCGCCTCGCCGCGCGGGTCGCGGTCCTCGCAGCGGCTGAGGAGGGCATCCGCGAATACGTGCCCACGCTGCGCTCCGTCACCATCCATGTGGACCCGTCGCGGCTCAGCCTCCGGCGCCTGCAGGCGATGCTGCGCGACCTGCCCGAGGGTGCGGAGGCGACGGCAGGGGAGGCGACTGAATGGTGCCTTCCCGTGCGCTATGGCGGCGAGCAGGGGCCGGATCTGCCGGAAATCGCCAGCACCCTCGGCATGGCGGAGGACGAAGTGGCGGAACTGCACACGGCGGGGCACTACGAGGCGGCGGCGGTCGGCGGCTATCCGGGCTTTGCCTATCTCACGGGGGTGGATGGGCGCCTCGCCCTGCCGCGCCGCGCCTCGCCCCGGTTGTCGGTTCCCGAAGGCTCGGTCGCGGTCGCGAATGGCTTCACCGGGGTCTATCCGGCCACGGCACCGGGTGGCTGGCACCTGCTGGGACGCACGCCGGTGCCCCTCTTCGCGCCGGACCGGCCGGGCCGCCCCGCCCTGGTGATGCCCGGCGACACGGTGCGGTTCCGCGCCATCTCACCGGAGGAGTTCGAGGGCCTGTGGTCGGCCTTCCGGGACGGGCGGGCCGACCCCGTCACCGCGTGCCGCGCCCCGTGACGCTCGGTTTGCTGGTCGAGGAGGCGGGGCTCTTTTCCACCGTGCAGGATCTGGGCCGGCAGGGCTTCCAGAGCCTGGGCGTGCCGCCTTCCGGCGCGCTGGATCCGGTGGCGCTGCGCCTCGCCAACCTCGTGGTGGGGAACCCGCCTGGCTGCGCGGGCCTGGAGATGTGCCGCCTCGGCGCGACGCTGCGCGTCACGGTCCCGAGCTTGCGCGTGGCGCTTGCCGGGGCGCCGCCGACGGGCGACCTGCCTGTCCTGCGGAGCCTTACGCTGCGCGAGGGGGAGGTGCTTCGCATTGGGCGTGTCGCGGGCGGGGCCGCCTATCTCGCGGTCGAGGGTGGGTTCGACCTGAAGCCCGTGCTCGGCAGCCTGTCCACCTATGCGCGCGCGCTGATCGGCGGCTTCGAGGGGCGCCGGCTGGAACCCGGCGACGTGCTGCCCCTCCTCCGGCACACGGCTTCGTCCCGGCGCGAACGCGCCCTGCCCCACCCCCTCCCCGCCGAGCGCGACCGGCCGCTGCGTGTGGTGCTCGGCCCGCAGGCGGATCACTTCACCGAGGAAGCCTTCGACGCGCTGCTGGGCGAGGGCTTCACCGTGACGGCCGAGGCGGACCGGATCGGGCTGCGCCTCTCGGGTCCGCGCCTGGCTCATGCCGGGCCGCCGGAGATCGCCTCGGACGGCAATGCCACGGGCGCGGTGCAGGTGCCGGGCAGCGGGCAACCTATCGTGCTGCTGCCGGACCGGCACACGGTTGGCGGCTATCCGAAGATCGCCACCGTCATCACCGCCGACCTCGCGCGGCTTGGCCAGTCCTTGCCCGGCACGGTGCTGCGCTTCGAGGCCGTCGCGCCCGAGCAGGCGCGCATCGCCCTGCGTCGGCAGGAGGCGGAGATCGCTGCGCTGGCGGCGCGTCTGCACGAGACCTGATCCCACGGAGGAGCCGACCCATGAATGCCGATCCCGCACTGAAGCCGCGCGTCTTCCTGGGCGGAGGCTTGGTTCCCGCCGAGGCGGCGACCCTGCCCATCGACAGCGCTGCCGTGAAGTACGGCGCCAATGTCTTCGAGGGAATCTGCGCCTATGCCGGCGTCGCGGGCGGACCCAGCAGCTTCTTCCGCCTGCCGGAGCACCTGGAGCGCCTGCGGCATTCCATCCGCATCATGGAGATCGATGGCGGCGAGGATCAGGCCGAGTGGGAAGAGGCGCTGCGCGAGACGCTGCGCGGCAACAACATTCGGGGCGACGCCCATCTGCGCCTGAGCGTCTTCGTCGTGGGCGAGGGCGGCTGCGAGACGCGCGGCCCGGCGCTGGTTGCCTGCTCCGCAACCCCGCGCGCGGCGCAACCGCTGGAAGCGCGGGCGGGCCATGCGCGCGTCGCTTCCTGGCGGCGGGTGGAGGATGCGGTGATGCCACCGCGCGTGAAGGCGGGCGCCAACTACCACAATGGCCGCTCCGGCCTGCTGGAGGCGCGGCGCGACGGCTATGACGAGGCGCTCTTCCTCACCGCCGCCGGCAAGGTGTCGGAGGCGGCGAATTCCTGCTTCATGATGGTTCGCGCGGGCACGCTGGTCACGCCGCCCGCCACCGCCGCCATCCTGGAAAGCGTGACGCGCGCGACGCTGCTCGAACTTGCCCGCGACGTGCTGGGCATTCCGACCGAGGTGCGGGAGATCGACCGCTCCGAGCTTTACGTGGCGGAGGAGGCGTTCCTGTGCGGCAGCAGCCACGAGGTGAAGCCGCTCCTTTCCATTGACCGCTTCGCGCTGGGTGAGGGTGGGGTCGGGAAGGTGACCCGCGCGCTGTGGAGCCTCTATGACCGCGTGGTGCGCGGAGGCGAACCACGCTTCGCCCACTGGCTCACGCCGGTCTGAGCCTTTCCTGACGCGCCACCGCCCTGCAAGGGACGATAGGCATGACCGATCGCTCCCTTCGGTTCTGCATCCTCACACCGATCGTGAGGGCGAGCCTATGAGTGGGGCACCGGCGGGGAACGGCCCCACCGGATGGCACCAGAAAGGAGATCCCGCCATGACCAACCCCACCATTGCCCGCCTCGTCGCCGCCCGCCTCGCTGAACCTGCGGCGAACCGCCTGGCCTTCTGCCTCG
Source organism: Sabulicella rubraurantiaca (assembly GCF_017355885.1). Lineage (GTDB taxonomy): Bacteria > Pseudomonadota > Alphaproteobacteria > Acetobacterales > Acetobacteraceae > Roseococcus > Roseococcus rubraurantiacus. The sequence continues at coordinate 43,541 of NZ_JAFEUU010000003.1, read as the reverse complement.
CCAACCCCGCCTGAGCCCAAGGAGATTTTGCCATGACCACCACGATCGCCCGCCTCGTTGCCGTTCGGCTCGCCGAGCCTGTGACCACCCGCTTGGCCCTCTGCTTCGCGTGACCTGCCGCAGGGGCCCGCCCGTTGGGGGTGGGCCTCCGCCCCTCCCGGAGAGCCGCCATGCCCCTCGACCCCGCCACGGACCGCGACGCCCTCTTCGCCTATCGCCACCCGGGCATCCTCGCCCGCTTCGTTCGCGAGCATGGCGTCGCGCCCGAACGCGCCGAGGAGTTGTTCCGCGACGCACTCGCCTGGCTCTGGCTCTGCCGCCGCTTCCGCGAGCGACGCGCCGAGGGCTCGCTGCCTGCGGACTTCGCCCTCGGTATGCATCCCGAGCTGCTGGCACTCGACGAGATGTGGCACACCATGATCCTGTTCACCCGCGATTACGCCGCGCTGTGCGAGCGTCACCTCGGCGGCTTCGTCCACCACGATCCCGCCCCCGAGGGTCCGCGCGAGTTGCCCTCCGACGAGGCTTTCGCCGCCGAGATCACCACCCTCTACACCTTCGTCGCCGAGGAGCTGGGCGAGGAGACGCTGCTGCGCTGGTTCGAGGAGCGGCGCCATGCCCAGCTCCACGCCGCGTGAGCCGGCCCTTGCCGGCGGTGTCGTCCTGCGTGCGCTCGGCGCCCTGCCGGAGGACGGCCCGACCCTCTTCCGCTCGGCGCAGGGCGCCCGGGTAACCGACGCGGAGGGCCGTTCCTTCCTCGACCTCCACAACGCCGTGGGCGCCGTGATCCTGGGCCACGGAGATCGTGGCGTGGCGCGCGCCGTCGTGCGGGCAGCGCGCCTGGGCCTTGGCGGCGTCCCCTCCCTTGCAGCCATGGAACTCGCCGAGCGCCTCGCCCCGCTGCTGCCAGCGCGCTTCCGCACGGCCTTCTTCAAATCCGGCTCGGAGGCGCTCTCCGCTGCGCTGCGCCTCGCCCGTGCCGCGGTGGGTCGCGACCTCGTCCTCGCCACGAGCTACCATGGCTGGCACGACTGGGCGGCGACCGCCCCGGCCGGCGTGCCCGCGGATACACGCGCACTCACGCTGCGCGCGCCTCACGGCGACCTCGCCGCGGTCGAAGCGCTGCTCGAGGCGCATGCCGGCCGCATCGCCGCCATCGTCGCCGAACCCATGCTGTTCGAGACGACACCCAGCGCCTGGCCGGCTGAGCTTCGCCGGCTCGCCGACCGGCACGGCACGCTGCTGATCTTCGACGAAACCATCACCTTCCTGCGCGTCGCCGCGGGAGGGGCGACGCGTCTCTCGGGGATCGCGCCCGACCTGCTCTGCTACGGCAAGGGGCTCGCGAACGGATTGCCGCTGGCCGCCCTGTCCGGAGCGCCGGAATTGATGCGGCGGCTCGAGCGCGACGTGATGGCGCTCTCGGCGGCCGCGCTGGAGGGTGTCGCCCCCGCTGCCGCCCAGGCCGTGCTCGACCGCTTCGAGCAGGAGGACGTTCCCGCCGCCCTGGCTCGGCGTGGCGAGGCGCTGCGGGCGGAATTCGAGAGCGCCCTCGCCGAAGCGCGGATGGAAAGGGCTTACCGGCTGGTGGGTGGGCCCTCTCGCATGGCGCTGCGGTCTCCCGGCGGGAGGCGCGAGGTGTTCCGTCTTGGAACTGCCCTGCTGCGCGAGGGCGTGCACGCCCCGGTCGGAATCTCGCCTTCTCTTGCCCTCGGGCCGGCGGAGATCGCCGAGGCGGGGGCCGCCTTCGCCCGTGCGTTGAAGCGCCTGCCGCTTGCCACGGAAGCGCCCGAGCCCGCCTTCCGCATGCGCTGAGAGTTCGCACCCGGACCTCTCCTCCAGGCGCTGGCGTTTTGCCTGGACGGATTTCCGGCAGTTGGGACAAGCTTCCGGATGCAGACCTGAGGTGTTCGCGATGCGCCTGACCCGTCGCTCGAGCTTTGCCGCCGCGGCGGCGCTGGTAGCCGCCCATCCGCTCCCCACACCATCCCTGGCCCAAGGGACGGCCCGCAACACCTTGCGGTTCATCCCGCAGAGCAATCTGGCCGCCGTCGATCCGGTGGCCACCTCGGGCTACATCGTCCGCAACTACGGCTTCATGGTCTACGACACGCTCTTTGCCGTGGATCCCGACTTCCGCGTCCAGCCGCAGATGGTCGAGGGCCATGAGGTCTCGGGCGATGGCCGCACGTGGCGGTTCCGCCTGCGCGAGGGGCTGAAATTCCACGACGACCAGCCCGTGCGCGGCGCCGACTGCGTTGCCTCGATCCGCCGGTGGGGCGCGCGCGACACCATGGGCCAGACGCTCATGCTGGCGGTGGATGAGATCCTCGCGACGAGCGACCGTGACTTCGAGATCCGCCTGAAGCGCCCCTTCCCGCTGATGCTCGACGCGCTGGGCAAGCTTTCCACCCAGGCGTTGTTTGTCGTGCCGGAGCGCGTGGGGCTGAGCGACCCCATGGTGCCCAACACGGAGACCATCGGCAGCGGCCCATTCCGTTTCGTGCGCGACCAGTGGGTCCCGGGCAGCCTGGCCGTGTTCGAGCGCTTCGCAGGCTATGTCCCGCGCACCGAGGTGGCGCGTGGCGCGGCCGGGGGCAAGCGCGTGCTGCTGGACCGCGTGGAATGGCGCGTCATCTCCGACCCCGCCACCTCCGCGGCGGCGCTGCAGACCGGGGAGGTGGATTGGTGGGAGCAGCCGGCCTTCGACCTGCTGCCCGTCCTTTCGCGCAATCGAGACGTCCGCATCGAGCTGACCGACCCAATCGGTTCGCTCATGATGATGCGCTTCAACCACCTCCATCCGCCCTTCAACAATCCACGCGTCCGCCGTGCCGTGCAGGCTGCGGTGAACCAGCGTGACTATCTCGAGGCGGCGGTCGGCAATCCGCGCTACGCAAGCGAATGCCGCAGCTTCTTCGCCTGCGATACGCCACTCGGCAACGACCAGGGCACGCAGGCCATGCCGGGACGGCTCGACGAGGCGAGCCGCATGCTGCGCGAGTCAGGCTACGCTGGCGAGAATGTCGTCATCATCAGCCCATCCGATTTTCCGACCATCAACGCCATGAGCCAGGTCACCGCGGATCTGCTCCGGCGCTTGGGAATGCGGGTGGAGCTGGTGGCGACGGATTGGAGCAGCGTTCTGGCCCGCCGCGCCAACCGCAACCCGCCCGACCAGGGCGGCTGGAGCATCTTCCACACCTCCTGGGTCGGGCCGGATGTCGCGACTCCCGTCGTGCATCTTCCCTTGCGCGCCCATGGCGCCGCCGCCTGGGCCGGCTGGCCGACCGACGAGACGCTGGAGGCGCTGCGCATGCGCTTCCTCGACGCGACTGACGCTGCCGAGCAGCGCGCGATTGCGGCAGAGATCCAGCGCCGCGCCTTCGAGACGGTGCCCTTCGTCCCGCTCGGCCAGATGAAGCAGCCGACCGCCTATCGCCGCAACGTGCAGGGCATCGTCAACGCGCCGGTGCCGTTCTTCTGGGGCATCCAGAAGGGGTGAGGCGGCTGGGCCAGCGCCTCACTCGGGCGTGACGCCGGCTCGTGCCATCAGCTCGCGATTGGCGTCGAGATTCCGGCGGATGCTTGCGGCCATCGCCGCGCGCCCAGGGGGCGCCGGCTCCAAGCCCAGCTCCTCCAGCCTTGCGCGCGTGGCGGGCTCCGCGAAGATCGTGACGAGCGCTTCTTCCAGCGCATCGACCACGGCCGGCGGCGTTCCCGCAGGCGCCGAGACGCCGAGCCATGCGTCGAACAGGAAATCCGTGAAGCCCAACTCGCCCAGGGTCGGCACGGCGGGCATCGACGCGATGCGGCTGCGTGCGGGCACGCCGAAGCCCTGCAGCCGGCCCGCTTCCACATGTGGCTTCGCCGAGGCGAAGGTGGGGAACATCAGATCCACGCGCCCGGCCAGGATCTCGGTGATCGCGGGGCCCGAACCGCCGAAGGGGATGTGGAGCATCTCCACCCCAGCGCGCCGCAGGAAATCGACCATCACGAGATGGGCGGTGGAGCCGATGCCGAAGCTCGCATAACTCAGCTGACCTGGGCGGCGTCGCGCCTCGTCCAGCACGGCCGAAAGGCTCGGCCAGCGCGGGTGCCCCACCAGCATGAACAGCGTGTTGCCGATCATCGTCAGATGCTCGAAATCGGCGATCGGGTCGTAGCCCGGGTTGCGCTGCGCATGCGGGACGGCGGCGAAGGTCGTCACGCTCCCGAAGAGCAGCGTATGGCCGTCGGGCTGCGCCCGGGCCACCTGCCGCGCGGCGATGGCCGTCGCGGCGCCGGGACGGAAATCGGTGAGGAAGCTGCCGCCCAGCCGCTGCGCCAGCCCCTGGGTGATGATGTTGCCCAGCACCGTCGGCAAGCCACCGGCGGTGTAGGGCATCACGAGCGTCACGGGGCGCGCGCCCGGAAAGGAAGACTGTCCTGCCACCGGAATGGCGGCGAGCATCGGCGCGGTCAGGAGGGCGCGCCGGGACAGCGCCGTCATCCGTCTTCCTCCGTCATGAGGGGCGCTCGCGGCCAAGGACCAGTGTGCCGCTGGCCGCGAACATGCCGCCGACGCCATGGCTCACGGCAATCTCCACCTTCCCCACCTGCGCGTCCGCCGTGCCGCGCACCTGGCGGACGCTCTCCTGGATGGCGAACATCCCGTACATGCCAGTGTGGGTGTAGGAGAGACCGCCGCCATTGGTGTTCACGGGCAGCTTGCCGCCGGGCGCGGTGTTCCGTTCGGCCACGAAGCGCGCCGACTCGCCGCGCGGCACGAAGCCCAGATCCTCCAGCCCGAAGAGCGGCAGGTGGGCGAAGGCGTCGTAGAGCATGAGATGGTCCACATCGGCATGGGTGATGCCGGCGCTGCGGAAGGCCTCTGGGCCCGCGACGCGGAAGGCGCGGGAGGTGGTGAAATCCTCCATCTGGCTGATCATCTGCGCCTCGACGCTCTCGCCGCTGCCCAGCAGATAGACGGGCGGTTGCGGGAAGTCGCGGGCGCGGTCGGAGGAGGTCATGATCAGCGCGCCGCCGCCATCCGTCACGACGCAGCATTGCAGGATGCGGAACGGGTAGGCGATCATCCGGCTGTTCAGCACGTCCGCCACGGTGATGGGATCGCGGTAGAGCGCGCGGGGATTGCGCGAGGCCCATTCGCGCTGGACGACGGAGACCATCGCGATCTCCTCCTCCGTGACGCCATAGGTCTTCATCCAGCGCAGCACGGGAATCGGAAACAGCGTGGGCGGCCCGACGGGGCCGAAGGGCGCCTCGAACTGGCCGGGCAGCGAGCCGGGCTCGGGCGGGCGCGTGGCGCCCGCCACACGGGAGCGTCCGCTCTCGCCATGGGTGATGAGCACGGTTTTGCAGTAGCCCGCCATGATCGCCGCCGCGGCGTGGCGGACATGCAGCATGAAGGAGCACCCGCCCACGCCCGTGCCATCCACCCAGCGCGGCGTCAGGCCGAGGTAATGCGCGAGCGCCTGCGGACGGAAATTGCCGACGCAGGCCAGGCCATCCACGTCGGCAGGCTTCAGCCCGGCATCCGCCAAGGCGTTGAGTGCCGCATCGGCGGCGAGCCCGATCTCCGAGAGATGCGGCACGATGCCGAGTTCCGTCGTCTCCGCCGCGCCGACGATGGCGACGCTTCCGGGCGCGATCACGATGCGCGTCCCTTGGCGGGCCGGAAGAGGGGCAGCGTGATCTCCTCGTCGAGCGGCGTCGGCGCAAGCTCCAGTTCCATGTCGAGCACCAGTGCCTCGGGCGTCTGCGGGCAATCCACGATGTTGGTCATCAGGCGCGGCCCTTCCTCCAGCGTGACGACGGCGATGGCATAGGGCGGCGTGAAGCCGGGGGCAGGCCGGTGATGGATGACGTAGGAGTAGAGCGTCGCCCGGCCCGAGGCACGGAACACCTGCACGTCGCGCGTACCGGTGAAGGGACTGAACGGGCGTGGCGGGAAATAGGCCCGGCCCGTGTCGCCGCAGCGCTGGAGCAGAAGCTCCCCGCGCCGGAGCCCATCCCAGAAATGCTGGGTCTCGGGGGTGGGGAGCGGCTTGGGCCGCTGCGATGCCGCGCTCATTCCGCCGCCCGCGCGGCCGGGCGCTTCTCCTGCCGGGGCAGGAGGGAGCGCGCGATGATCTGCTTCATCACCTCGATCGAGCCGCCGGCGATGCGCGACATGCGCGCATCCGCCCAGGCGCGGGCGATCGGATACTCCCACATGTAGCCGGCGCCACCGTGAAGCTGGACGCACCCGTCGAGCACGCGGCCCTGGATCTCCGTTGCCTGCATCTTGGCGATGGCCGCGTCCACGGAGTCGAGCTTGCCCTGGAGATGGACCTCCAGGCAGCGATCCACGTAGGTGCGCAGCATCGCGATCTCCGCGCGCATCTCGGCCAAGCGGAACTGCGTGTTCTGGAAATCGGCCAGGGTCTGGCCGAAGGCGGGGCGACCGGTGACGTAGGCGATGGTCTGCTCCAGCGCCACCTCCGCCGCGGTGACCGCGCGCACGGCCTGGACCAGTCGCTCCTGCGCCAGTTCCGTCATCAGCTGGGTGAAGCCGCGCCCCTCCTCGCCGAGAAGGTTCGAGACGGGAACCCGGACGCCGTCAAAGAACAGCTCCGACGTGTCCATCGCCTTGCAGCCGACCTTCTTCAGCGGCTTGCCCCGCGCGAAGCCCGGGCGGTCCGTCTCGACGAGGATCAGGCTGACGCCGCGGGCACGCGCCGTTGGATCCGTCTTCGCGGCGACCACGATGACATCCGCGCCCTGGGCATTGGTGATGTAGATCTTCTGCCCCTTCAGGACGTACTCGTCGCCCTCGCGGATCGCCGTGGTGCGGATGGATTGGAGGTCGCTACCGCCTTGGGGCTCCGTCATAGCGACGGCGGCAAGCGCCTCGCCGCGCGCCATGCGGGGAAGCCAATGCCGCTTCTGCTCCTCCGTGCCGTAATGCAGCAGGTAGGGCGCGACGATGTCGGAATGGAGCGAGAAGGCCGGGCCCGAGGCGCCGGCGCGCGACATTTCCTCGATCACGACGGCGCTGTGGAGGAAGTCGCCCCCCATGCCGCCGTATTCCTCCGGAATGTTGCAGAGGAGCAGCCCGGCGGCACCGGCCTTGAGCCACGCCTCGCGCGGGACGACGCCCGTCTCCTCCCACGCGGCGTGATGGGGCATGATCTCGCGCTCGACGAAGCGACGGACCTGCTCCCGGAACATTTCATGCTCCGCCGTGAAGACGGTTCGCGGGATCATGGGGCGCTCCTCCACTTCGTTCTGGCCATTCTTTTTGGCGAATAGTATTTTGGCAAGCGAAAACTTGGAGGTCGCTCGTGGCGGATGCAATTGCGCTGGAGGAAAGCGGACGCAGCAAGGGGGAGGTGCCGGCCGTGGCGGCGGCTATCCGCATCCTTCGCCACCTCGCCGCGGCGCAGGCCCCGCTGGGCGTGACGCCGCTGGCGCGCGCCCTCGGCCTCAACCCCTCCACCTGCTTCAACATCCTGCGCACCCTGGCCCAGGGCGAACTTGTCCGCTTCGATCCGGACAGCAAGACCTACGCGCTCGACCTGGGCCTCGTGGACCTCGCGCGGGCTGCTTTCGCGAAGGGCGCGGAGCAGGCGCGCATCCTGCCGATGATGCGGCAGCTGGCGATGCGCCGGGGCGTGACCGTCACCTTCTGGCGCCCGGCGGGGCCGGATCGGATGGTGCTCACCCAGGTCGCCGAGAGCGACCAGGTGATGCGCATCCGCATGGGCGTCGGCCAGCGTCTGCCGCTGCTGATCGGCGCCATGGGCCGCATCGCCGGCGCCTTTGGCGGGCTCGGCGAGGCGGAGCTGCGCCGCCGCTTCGAGGCGCTGCGCTGGGACCAGCCCCTCGGCTTCGAGGAGTTCCTCGGGCAGGTGGAAGTGGCGCGGGAGCGCGGCTGGGCGCTAGATGAAGGACATTACGTCGCGGGCGTCACCACATTGTCGGCCCCCGTCCCGCTCGACGATGGCAGCGGCCTCTGCGTGGTCAGCGCGACCATGTTCGGCGCGCAGCACGCAGCCTCCGGAAGCGACGTGATCGGCGCCGACCTCGCCCTCCTGGCCAAGGATATCCGCCGGGCACTTTCGTTCGACTGAAGGAAAGCCATTCCTCCTGAAGAAGGGCCGATTTCAGATGCGGCGTCCGGACCCCGCCCAGTGCGGTTCCCGCAGCACGCGCTTCAGCAGCTTGCCCGAATCGTCGCGCGGGAAGCTGTCATGGAACTCGAAGCGGCGCGGGATCTTGAAGTTGGCGAGGCGCGGCCGCAGCGCGGCGCGCAGCCCTTCCTCCGTCAGCCCGGGCGAGGCACGCACGGCGGCGCAGATCGCCTCCCCATACTCGGCGTCGGGAATGCCGAAGACGGCGCAGTCCAGCACGCCCTCTACGCCGATCAGCGCGGCCTCGATCTCGGCCGGGTAGATGTTGACCCCGCCCGAGATGATCATGTCGCGCTTGCGGTCGCACAGGAACAGGTATCCGTCCTCGTCGCGGTAGCCGACATCGCCGACGGAGATCAGCCCGTCGCGCTCCACGCCCCGCCGGTCGGAATCGCGCTTGTGGTAGGTGAAATCCGGCATGCAGGCGAGGCCGGCGAAGATCTCGCCCGGCTCTCCCGGAGCGCAGTCGCGTCCCGCTTCGTCGAGGATGCGCATCGTCGCGCCCTCCACCAGCCGCCCGACCGTGCCCGGACGCTCCAGCCATTCGGCGCTGGTGCAGGCAGTGACGGCGCCGAGATCGGTTGCGCCATAGAATTCGTGCAGCACCGGTCCCCACCACTCGATCATGGCCCGCTTCACCTCGGGCGGGCATGGTGCCGCGGCGTGGGTGACGTGTCGCAGCGAGGACAGGTCGTAGCGGCGCCTCACCTCCTCGGGCAGCTGGAGAAGCCGCACCATCATGGTCGGGACCACGAAGGTGGTGTCGATGCGGTGCCGCTCGATCAGCGCGAGGAATTCCTCCGGGTCGAAGCGCGGCATCAGCACCAGGATCTCCGCCAGGTGCGCGGAGCGCAGCCCGAAGCTGTTCGGCGCGCTGTGGTAGAGCGGCCCGGGCAGCAGGGCGCGGATGCCGGGCACCAGCCCATAGAGCTGGGCCCGGTTGCGCCCCATGCCCGCCACCTGCTCGGGCGTGGGCGGTTGGCGGCGCACCCCCTTGGGCCGCCCCGTGGTGCCCGAGGTGTAGATCATGCTCTCGCGCGCCGGCTCGGGTGGCCCGTCCCATTCCTCGTGCCGCGCGAGGAAATCCTCCCACTCCTCGCCGGCCGAGGCCACTCCGCCTGATGCCAGCCCATAGGCCGTGGCGAGTTCTGGCGGGGTCCTCACGGTCAGCACCGTGATGCCGGGCGGCGCCTCCGAAAGAAGGGGCAGCAAATCCTCATGCGCGACGACGACCTTGGCGCCGCAATCGCCGAGGAGATACGCCACCTCCTCCGGCTTCCAGTGCCAGTTCACCGGCACGGCGTACCCACCCAGGATCGTCGCCGCGATGCTCGCCTCGACGAAGGGGAAGTCGTTCCGCAGCAGCAGCGCGACGCTGTCCCCGGGACTGACGCCGAGGGCGCGCAGCCCCGTGGCGGCGCGGCGCGCGCGGGACAGCAGCGCCGCGCGCGTCAGCCGCCGCTCCCCGCTGAGCAGCACGCCGTCCGCCGTCATGCCTCGAACTCGGCCCGCCCGTTGTTCAGCACCACGACGTCGCGCGCCGGCACCCGAACGCGGAAGGCGGCCGCCCCCGAGCCGAGGCGCCAGATCTCCGTGCGCAGCGTCTCCCCGGGATAGACCGGCGAGGTGAAGCGGAGGTCCAGCCGCCGCAGCTTCTCCGCACGCCCACCGCACAGAAGCTGCGCGATCGACCAACCGGCGACGCCATAGGAGGCGAGGCCATGCAGGATGGGCTGCTTGAACCCTGCCTGCGCCGCCACGTCCGGATCGGCGTGAACCGGGTTGAAGTCGCCGCTCAGCCGGTAGAGCAGCGCGGCGTGTGGCCCCAGCGTCCAGTCGAAATGCGCCTCGGGCTCGCCCTCCGGCACGGGATGCGGCTGCCGGATCGGGCCGGTGGGCCCGCCGAAGCCGCCATCGCCGCGCAGGAAGGAGGTGCTGGTGATGGAGCAGAGCAGCTCCTCTGTTGCCGCGTCACGCACCTCGCGCGTCGTGTAGAGGAGCGCACCGCGCCCCTGCCCCTTGTCGATGATCTCGTCGATGCGCAGACGTCCCACGACGCGGCCTTCGGTCGGCAGCGGGCGGTGGATCGTCAGCCCCTGCTCGCCGTGCAGCACCTTTGGCCAGTCCACGCCGGTGTCGGGCTCGCGCAGCCAGAAGCCGGGACCGGCCAGCACGACGCCCATCGTCGGCAGCGCCACCAGCCCCTCCTCGTAGACGTGCCGCAGCTGGCCGCGATCCATCGGATCCTGGCCGAGCCCTAGGCCGAGCGCGTAGAGGATCGTGTCCTTGAAGCTGTATTCCTGCACGACGTCGGGGAAGGGGCGCGCGCGCAGCTTGTCGTAGTTGATCGCCATTCCTCTCCCTCCTCAGCCGACGATGCGCCACTGGACCAGCGTGTAGGGCGGGCTGGCCTCGTCATGCGGCTCGAACACCGCTTCCACCTCCGCGCCGATCCGCGGCTCCGCGCCGGAACCGCCGACGAGGTTGCCGATCATCCGGATGTTGTCCGCCTCCGGCAGCTCCACCAGCACGATTGTGTAGGGGCCATGCCCGGTGAGCGCGGGGTGCACCGGATGGTGCGGCGTCTCCCAGGAATAGATGCTCCCGCGCGGCTTCACCTCCACCCAATCCAGGTCGAAGGAATGGCAGCGATGGCAGATCCACTCAGGACCCCATTGGTGGCGGCCGCAGCCCTGGCATTTCTGCACCAGCAGGCGGCCTTCGCGTGCCGCCTTCCAGTAGGGGGCGGAAAGCGGCTCCTCCGTCGAGGGGGCGGGGAGGCCGGGCGGCAGGGCGTGCTTCGTCGTGCTCACAGGGTTCCCTCCGTACCGAGGATGAGGCTGCTGACCGGCGTCACCATCGGGCCGCCGATGACCATCGCGATTTCAGGATCGGGCACCTGGTTGATGGCGGTGCGGCGGAGCTGCCGCACGGCCTCGTTCACCAGCTCGAGCCCGTGCATGTAGCACTCCGCCAGGTTGCCGCCGCTGGTGTTCAGCGGCATCCGCCCGGTCGGCGCCAGCAGGTTCTCCTTGACCAGGAACTCGTTCGCCTCCTCCGGCTTCACCAGCCCGTGCTCCACGAGGCCGAGCAACACGCCGCCCGTGAAGTTCTCGTAGGCCTGGAGGACGTCGATGTCGCCGGGGCCGCATTTCGCCATCTCGTAGAGATTGCGCGCCACGGTGGGGAAATGGGCGGAGGCATAGTGCGGCGCGTTGTGCACGGGCGCCGCGCTCCGATGATGGCCGCCCTGCGCCGCGCCGAGCAGGTAGACGGGCGGATGCGGCAGGTCCTTCGCCCGGTCGGCCGGCACCACCAGCACGGCGGCCGCGCCGTCATTCTCCTGGCAGCAATCGAAGAGACGATGGAAGGGTTCGATGATCCAGCGCGAGGAGTCGTACTTCGCCTCGTCCAGGGGGCGGCCCTGCATCACCGCGCGCGGATTGGACTGCGCGTGGTGATAGGAGGCGAGGGCGATGGCGCGAAGCGCCTCGTGGCGGATGCCGTTCTCCGTCATGAAGCGCGTGATCTTCATGGCGAAGCGCTGCGCCGGCGACATCAGCCCGTAGGGCCAGAGGAAGGCGTCCTCCCCCATCGCCATCGGCGCCTGCGCGCCCTTGCCATAGCGCGCGAACTGGCCCTGCGCGAGGGAGCGGAAGGCGATGACGCAATTCGCCATGCCGGAATGCACGGCGGCCGCCGCATTGGCCACCGCGGCCGCAACTCCGCCGCCCCCGCCGCCCCAATGCATGTTGGAGAAGCGCAGCTCATGGATGCCGAGCGCGGCGGCAAGCCGCGTGGCTTCCGACCGGTCATTGCCATAGGTCGCGAACCCGTCCACTTCGCGCGGGTCGATGCCGGCATCGGCGCAGGCGGCCAGCACCGCCTTCAACGCGAGCTTGAACTCGGCATCCGGGGACTGGCCGTGCTTGTAGTAGGTCGTTTCGCCGATCCCAGCGATGGCTGCCTTGCCGCGCAGCGTGCGCTCCGTCATGCGGTGTGTTCCTTCGTCGCCATTCCTGTCTCCTCGGTCAGTCGATGCGGAAATTGGTTGCGTTCGCGAATTCGCGCCATTTCGCCACCTCGGCGATGACGAAGCGGCGGAACTCCTCGCCGCGCAGCGCGAGGGGCAGCGCGCCCTGCCGGGCCAGGAAGTCGCGGAAGGCCTCGCTGGCCACGATCTCCGCCGTCTCGCGTTCCAGCCGCGCCGTCACGGCCGGTGGAAGGTCGCGCGGGCCGAACAAGGCGAACCAGGTCTCGGCCTCGACGTTCCGCACGCCTTCCTCGGCCATGGTCGGGACATCGGGCAGGCCCGGCAGGCGCTCCGGGGCCGCCACGGCGAGGGCGCGGGTGCGCCCGGCGCGGATCATCTCGATGCCCGGGTTCGGATACTCGAACATGAGATGCACGCTGCCGGCCAGGAGGTCCGCCAGGGCCGGGGCGCCGCCGCGATAGGGCACATGCGCGATGTCGGCCCCGGTGGAGATCTTGAACATCTCGCCAAGCAGGTGCTGCACCGTGCCGATGCCTGCGGAGCCATAGGTGATCTGGCCGGGACGCCGCTTCGCGTCGGCGATCAGCTCCGCCACGTTGCGCCAGGGCGCATCCGGGCGGCAGACGAGCGTGCCGACGATCTTGGCGAGGCCATGGATCGGCGTGAAGTCGTTCTCCGGATCATAGCCTGGATTCCGCAGCAGCGAGGCGTTGGACGCCTTGGTGCCCTGGGTGCCGATCATCAGCGTGTAGCCATCCGGCGCGCTGCGGGCGACGGCGCGCGCCGCGATGGAGCCGCCGGCCCCGGGCCGGTTCTCCGCGACCACGGACTGGCCCAGGCGCTGCGTCAGCCCGGTCGCGGTGAAGCGCCCGACCGCATCGGTGAAGGCGCCCGGCGCGAAGGGGATCACCAACGTGATCGGCTTCTCGGGCCAAGCCTGCGCGCGGGCGGCTGGCGCGAGTGCAAGGGCCGGGAGCGAGAGTACCGCGACGCGGCGCGTGATCGGCGTCATTCGTGCCTCCCTCATCCCAGCTCGAGCACGAGGCCTTCGCGGCGGATCACGTCCCGCCACTTCGCGATCTCGCGCGAGACGAAATCTCCGAACTGCTCCACCGTCGTGGGGTGAGGGGCCGAGCCCGCCTGCGCGAAGCGTGTCCGTGTCTCCGGCTGGGCGAGGACCTTGCTCACCTCCGCGTTGCAGGCCGAAGCAGCCTCCGGTGGCGAGGCGGCGAGGCCGAACAGGCCGACCCAGGTGGACACGTCGTATTCGGCCATTTCGGGTGCCGTCTCGCGCAGCGCCGGCACGTCGGGCAGGAGCGGGCTGCGCTCGGCCGATGTCACGGCCAGGGCGCGCAGCCGCCCGGCCTGCACGTGCTGGCTCGCCGCGATCAGGTTCTCGAACATGAACTGCACATTGCCCGCCAGCAGCTCCACCAGCGCGGGGGCCGAGCCGCGGAACGGGACATGCGCCGCCTCGGCCTGCGCCAGCTGCAGGAACCACACGCCGGACAGATGCGGCGACTGGCCGATGCCGGACGAGGCGTAGTTGAGCTGCCCCCGGCGCGCCCGCAGCAGCGCGATGAATTCCGGCACGGTCGTCGCCGGCACGGAAGGATGCACCACTAGCACGTTCGGCCCACGGATAAGGCCCGAGACCGGCGCAAAGGAGGCAGGGGTGTAGGGCAGCTCACGGAACAGTGTGTAGGCGATGGATTGAGGGCCGATATTGCCCACCAGCAGCGTATGCCCGTCCGGCGCGGCGCGCAGGAACTCCACGGTGCCCGTCACGCCGCCGCCGCCCGAGCGGTTCTCCACCACCACGGGCTGTCCCCACGCGGCCTGGAGCTGTGCGCCGACGAGCCGCCCGCCGATATCGGTGATCCCGCCCGGCGGGGCCGGAACGATGATGCGCATGGGACGCGAGGGCCGCCAGTCGCTGGCCCGCGCCCGCGCGGCCAGGCCCGAACCCGCAAGGACGAGGGCAAGGCGACGGGTCAGATGATGCATGGGCGACCTCCTCTGTCTTCTCGCTTCAGGCCACCACGCCCAGCGCGGCGAGCCTCTCGATCTCCTCCGGCTCCACGCCCCAGCGCGTCAGTGTGGCGGGGTTTCCACGGTCAGGGGCAGGCGGCGCGGGCGTCGGCGAGGGCGCCCGGCTGAAGCGCGGCGCGGGGGCGGGCTGCACGACGCCGCCCACCTCCACATAGGCGCCGCGCGCCTTCGCATGGGGATGGTGCGGCGCCTCTTCCATGGTCAGCACGGGCGCGAAGCAAGCGTCGCTTCCCTCCAGCAGGGCGCACCATTCGTCGCGGCTGCGCGTGCGGAGATGGGCGGCGAGCACCTCGCGCGCCGCGGGCCAGGTCGAGGGGTCGAGGCGGCGGGGAAACGCGTCGTGTGGCAGGCCGATGCGCTGGAGGAACTCCGCGAAGAAGCGCTCCTCGATCGGCGCGACGGCGACCAGCTTGCCGTCGGCGCACGGATACACATCGTAGAAGAAGGCTCCGGAATCGAGCAGGTTGGTGCCGCGTTCCTCCGCGTGACGTCCGCTGGCGAGCAGGCCGTGGAACATCGTCATCAGCGCGGCGGTGCCATCGGCCACGGCGGCGTCCACCACCTGCCCGCGTCCCGAGACGCCGCGTTCCAGCAGCGCCGCAAGCATCCCCACGACGAGGTGAAGCGCCCCGCCGGCAAAGTCGCCCAGCAGCGCGAGAGGCGGGGCAGGGAGCCCGCTGCGCCGTCCGATCGCGTGCAGCGCGCCGGTCAGCGCGATGTAGTTGAGGTCGTGCCCCGCGCAGCGTGACAGCGGCCCCTCCTGCCCCCACCCCGTCACCCGGCCATAGACCAGGCGCGGATTGACGCGATGACACTCCGCAGGCCCAAGTCCGAGCCGCTCCATCACGCCGGGACGAAACCCCTCCACCAGCGCATCGGCCTGCGCCGCGAGGCGAAGGGCGAGGGCCTGGCCCTCGGCGCTTTTCAGGTCCAGCGCAACGGCGGGGCGGCCGCGATTCAAGAGGTTCCGCTCGGGGGGCTGTCCGGAGCCGAGATCGGCAGGTTCGGGACGTGCGATGCGCAGCACCTCGGCGCCCATTCCGGCGAGGATCATCGCCGCCATGGGGGCCGGCCCGATCGCAGGCATCTCGAGGATGCGCAGCCCGGCGAGCGGACCGCTCATCCGGCCGCCGGCTCCGCCTGACGTTCGTCGCGCAGCTCCGTCTTGCGGATCTTGCCGGTGGGGCTGCGCGGCAGCGGCTCGGAGCGGATCTCGATGCTCTTCGGGCATTTGTAGCCGGCGATGCGCGCGCGGCAATGCGCCATCAGCTCGGCCTCCGTCAGCTCGTGGCCGGGGCGCGTGACGACGATGGCGTGCACCGCCTCGCCCCAGCGCGGGTGCGGCACGCCGAAGACCGCGCATTCCAGCACCGCGGGATGGTCGTGGATCGCGTTCTCGACCTCGGCGGAATAGACGTTCTCGCCGCCGCTGATGATCATGTCCTTCAGCCGGTCCACGACGTAGAGGTAGCCGTCGTCGTCGAGGTAGCCGGCGTCCCCCGTGTGCATCCATCCGCCGCGCAGGGCGCGCGCCGTTTCCTCGGGGCGGTTCCAGTAGCCCTTCATCACGGTGGGGCCGCGCACCTGGATCTCGCCCACCGTGCCCGTCGGCACCTCGCGATCCTCGGGGTCGGCGATGCGGAGCTCGACATTGGGCAGGACCTGCCCGGCGGAGCGAAGCCGTGGCGAGCCGGGGACGTGGTCGCGCGCCGGAAGCATGGTGGCGACCGGCGAAAGCTCGGTCTGTCCGTAGGACTGCACCAAGCCCACTTGCGGCAGGCACCGGATGAGCCGCTCAATCAGCGCGACCGGCATGGGCGAGGCGCCGTAGCTGACCACGCGGAGGCTCGACAGGTCGCGCCTGGCGAAATCCGGATGGTCGAGCAGCGCGGTGACCATGGCGGGCACCGTCACGGCATGGGTCACGCGCTCGCTCTCGATGGCGCGCAGCACCTCTCCCGCCTCGAAGCGCGGCAGGACGACATGCCGCCCGCCATGGAGCGTGGTGGAGAAGACGCGGGCGCCCGCCCCCATGTGGAAGAGCGGGCCGCAATGGAGATGCGCCATTCCATCGCCCATGCCGAGCGGCGCCGTCGTGTTCAGCGCGTTCAGCACCAGCCCGGCATGGGTCAGCGCCACCCCCTTGGCGCGGCCCGTGGTGCCGCCCGTGTAGAAGAGGCAGGCCACGTCATCGCCGCCACGCCCTGCATCAGGCATCGGGGAGAGGGCCTGCATCCTGCGCTCCGCCTCCTCCTCCGTCAGCAGGATGGGCCGGACCGGCAGGGTCCCGACAAGTTCGGCGGCGATGGCGGCATGGGCCTCGTCCACCAGAAGCAGGCTAGGTAGCGCGTCCTCCAGCATCTCCCGCATCTCGGGCAGCGCGAAGCGGCTGTTGACCGGCGCCAGGATCCCGCCCGCCCAGGGCACGGCGTGATAGGCTTCGAGGTAGAGGTGCCCGCTATCGGCCAGGATCGAGACGCGGTCCCCGTCCTTCAGCCCCAGGGAGCGGAACAATGCGGCGAGGCGTGCCACGCGATCCGCATGTTCTTCCCAGGAAAAGCTTCGGCCGCGATGCACCACGGCGACGGCGGCGCGGCGGTTTCTGGCCGCGCGGCGCAGGCCGGAGGTGACGGAAAGACCGGCTGCCGTCACGCGCTTCTCCGGGATGCCAGCTTCGGTCCGTGCCGCGCCATCATGGGTAGCGCCTCCTCCCTCGTTGGGGGTGAGGCTAGGGCGTGGCTGCGCTGGCATGCAAGCGCTTATTCTTTCTGAAGAAGAAAATTCTTAGTGCCGAATGCCCGCGAGCGGCGGCTTGGGCCTGCTCTGCCGGCAATCTCCATGCTTCGACGGTCGGCGCAGCCCGCGGCCCAGAAGGGCGCGAACCTCTTGGTGCCTCAAAGGCATGAGCCGCATTCTTTGTGAAATCTCATTCTATTTGTCGAATATATTAGCGCTCCCCTAGATTGGCTGCCTTGGGCACCACCGCGGCCGATGATGGCCCAGACACCGCACGAGGCTTGATGCCGCTCCTGCATCAACCCATGCGGCAATGGAACTGGCCTTTTCCGCCATTCGCTCCCTAGCGTGCCGATCCGGAGCCTGCCTGACACGGGACATCATCCGCGCAGCAGCACCTAGGGAGAAAACCAGCATGTCCGTCCCGTCGAAGCGCGACGTCTTTCGCAAGGATCTGCTGGCCGGCCGGACCGCGCTGATCACGGGTGGCAGTTCCGGCATCGGCTTCGGCATCGCGGAGGTCTTCGCATCCTATGGCGCCAGCCTGGTGCTGACCGGGCGCGACGAGCAGAAACTCGCCGCGGCTGAGGAGCGCCTCGCGCCGCTTGGAACGCCGGTCGTGACGGTCGCCTCGGATGTCCGCGACTACGCGGCGACCCAGGCCGTGATCGCACAAGCGGTCGAACGCTTCGGCGGGCTCGACATCCTGATCAACAACGCCGCAGGCAACTTCAACTGCCCCTTCGAGAAGATGACGCCCAATGGCTGGCGCGCGGTGGTGGATATCGACCTCAACGGCACCTTCAATTTCTGCCATGCCGCCTTCGAGGCCCTGAAGGCGTCCTCGCATGGCGGGCGCGTCATCAACATCACGCTGGCCCAGGGCGTGTCCGGCTGGCCGGGCTCCTCGCATGCCGCCTCCGCCAAGGCGGGCGTCACCGCACTGACGCGCAGCCTCGCCGTCGAATGGGGGCCGCATGGCATCCGCGTGAACAACGTGCTGCCCGGCCCGATCAGCGGCACGGAAGGACTGCGCCGCCTCTACGAGGATCGCGGCGAGGGAGAGAAGGAATTGTCCCGCGTCGCGCTCGGCCAGTTCGGCGAGACGGACGACATCGCCCTGAGCTGCGCCTTCCTTGCCTCACCAGCCGGCGAATTCATCACGGGCTGCGACATGACGGTGGATGGCGGCCGCTGGCTCAAGCGGCAATGGCTCTAGGAGAAACGGACTTGGACGGGATGAAGCCCACCGACGCCGCGGAGCGGCCGCTCCACGACTCCGCATCGCTGCGGCCGCTGCTGGATCCGCGCAGCATCGCCATCGTCGGCGCATCGCCGCGCCCCGGCTCGTTTGGCGGGAACGTCCTCGTCAATCTGCGGAAGCACTATGGTGGGACGATCCTTCCGATCAATCCGCAATACGACCAGATCGGCGACCTGCCCTGCTTCCCTGACATCGCCTCGCTTCCCGAGCGTCCGGACCTGCTGGGCGTGGCCGTCCCGGGCGCGAAGGTTGAGGGGGTGCTGCGCGATGCCGCCGCAGCGGGGGTCGCCGCGGCGGTCGTCTTCTCCTCGGGCTTCGCCGAGATCGGCACGGCCGAGGGCGGCGCCATGCAGCGGCGGATCAGCGCGCTCGCGGCCGAGACGGGAATCCGCGTCCTCGGGCCGAACTGCACCGGCATCGTTCAGGTGCGCTCCGGCGCCGCCTGCAACATCCTGCCCAGCGTGCGCGACCTTCCCCTGGTTCCGGGCGGCGTCGGTCTGGTCGGCCAGAGCGGTGCGCTGGGCTACGTGGTCTTCCAGGCCATGCATCGCGGCGTCGGCTTCAGCCGCCTCATCTCGACCGGCAATTCCTGCGACGTGGACATCGCGGACCTCATCAACTTCCTCGTGGATGACGAGGACACGAAGGTGATCGCCTGCCTGTTCGAAAGCGTGCCCAGTGGCCGGCGCCTCCTGGCGGCGCTGCAGCGCGCCTTCCGGGCCGGCAAGCCGGTGGTGGCCTGCAAGGTGGGCACCACCGCCGCCGGAAGCCGCGCGGCCTTGTCGCATTCGGGCATGCTGGCGGGCGACGCGGCGACCTACGCCGCGGTGTTCGACCGCACGGGCGTGGTCCAGGTCGAGGCGCTGGAGGAATTGCTGGAGACCGCCCTGTTCTTCGCCCGGGCCGGTCGGCCCAGCGCGGGGGGTATCGGCATCCTGTCCGGCTCGGGCGGCTCCGTGGTCATGGCCGCGGACAAGGCGGAGCGGCACGGCGTCGCCATGCCGCAGCCGGGCGAAGCCGTGGTCGCGGCGCTTCGCGACCGGCTGCCGGACTTCGCCACCATCGCCAACCCAGCCGACATCACCGCGGAATCCATCCGCGACGAGACGATGTACACGGAATGCGTCCGCATCTTCGCCGAGGATCCCGGCTTCGCCAGCGTCGCCGTCCTGATGCCGTCGGCCCATGGCCAGGCCGCCGTGACCCGGGCGCAGTCCATGGAGGCCCTGGCTGCGAACCTCGACAAGCCGCTCTCGCTGGTCTGGATGAATGAATGGCACGAGGGGCCGGGCACGCGCATCTACGATGCCAGCGAGAGGCTGGCGATGTTCCGCTCGCTCGATCGCTGCATGCAGGCCTACCGGCGTTGGTTCGACGGCGCGCGGCGGCGGCCGATCCTCGAGGCGCGGCCGGAGGTGTTCCCGCCTCATCCCGCCGCTGCCGAAGCGAGGAAGCGCCTGTCCCGCCACGCCGCAGGGGCAAGCCTGACGGAGCGCGAGTCGAAGGCCATTCTTTCGCTCTACGGCCTTCCTGCGGTGGGCGAGGTACTATGCCGGAGCCGGGACGAGGCGATGGAAGCGGCGGAGCAGATCGGCTTCCCCGTCGTCGCCAAGGTCGAGGCGCCCTTGATCCGGCACAAGACCGACATCGGTGGCGTGCGGCTCAACCTGCGCGACGCCGCTTCGGTCGGGGAAGCCTATGACGCCATCATGGCCGCCACCGCGGGCGTACCGAAGGTGGAGGGCGTCGTCATCCAACGCATGATCCCGCCTGGGGTCGAGATGCTGCTCGGCGCGCGGCAGGACCCGCAATTCGGCCCGTTGGTGGTCTTCGGCTTCGGCGGCACGCTGGTCGAGATCATGGGCGATGTCGCCGTGCGGCTGGCGCCGGTGACGCCGGCCGAGGTGCGCGAGGCGCTGGACGGGCTTCGCATGCGGCCGGTCCTCGATGGCGCGCGTGGCGAGGCGCCGCGCGACATCGGTGCCTTCTGCGACATGGTCGCCGCCCTGTCCCGGCTCATCGCCGACCAGGCCGACCTCGTCGCCGAGATCGACGTGAACCCGGTGATCCTGCATGCCGAGGGCGGCATCGCGGTGGACGCGCTCATCGTCCGCGCCGGATGACCGGAAGGGAGGAAAGAATGACGAAGATCACGATGCGCTGGTCCCGGCGCGGCCTGCTGGCCGCATCGGCCAGCCTGCCCCTGGCGCGGCCGTCACTGGTCCGTGCGCAATCCTGGCCCTCGCGGCCCGTCCGGATCATCGTGCCCTTCCCGCCGGGCGGCGCCATCGATGCCATGATCCGCATCGTGGCGCCGGCGGTGGAGCCGGCGATCGGCCAATCCGTCGTGATCGAGAACCGGTCGGGTGCGGGAGGGGCGGTGGGAACCGAGGCTGCGGCGCAGGCGCGCGACGGCCACACGCTGCTGATGACCGCCCTGACCCATGTCACGCTGGCTGCGCTGATGCCGCGGCTTCCCTATGACCCCTTCGGGGATTTCGTGCCGCTGGCACCGGTGGGCACCGTGCCGAATGTCGTCGTCGTGCCGGCGAACTCGCCGATTCGCGACATTCAGGGACTGGTGTCCGCCGCCAAGGCTCGGCCGGGGCAGATGACCTATGGTTCGGCCGGGACCGGCACCTCGCTGCATCTCTGCGCGGCGCTGTTTTTCTCACGGGCCGGCATCGAGATGACGCATGTACCCTATCGCGGCTCCGCGCCGGCCGTGACCGACCTGATCGCGGGACGGACGGACGTGATGTTCGACAGCGCGACCTCCGCCGCGCCCCATGTCGCCGGGGGGAAGCTGCGGCCGCTCGCCGTGACCACGTCGCGCCGCAGCACGCTGCAGCCCGACCTGCCGACCGTGGGCGAGGCCGGGGTGCCGGGATACGCGGTGGATTGGTGGTATGCGCTGCTGGCGCCGAGGGGCCTGCCCGACGAGGCGCGGCGCAGCTTCGGCGCTGCGGTCAAGGCAGCCCTGGGGGCGCCAGAGGTGCGGGAGCGCTTCGCCGCGATCCAGTGCGAACCCATGGAAGGCGATGCGGAGAGCCTCGGCGCCATCATCGCCCGCGACCGGGCGACCTGGTTCGACGTGGTCCGGCGCCTCGGATTGCGGGAAGGGTGAGGAACCGCCGCGTCAGCCCTTGCTGATCTCGGCGCACAGCGCGCGAAAGGTCTTCAGCACGGGCGATGGGTCCTGCTTGCGGTAGGCGGCGTAGAGCTGGGTGAGGGGCGGCTGCGTGCCGGCCAGGCGCCGATAGGCGAGGTCACGCAGCTTCATCTGACGCAGCGATGCTGCGACCAGCGTGATGCCGAGGCCCATGGCCGCCAGCGCCGCGGCGGATTGCATGTCTTCCGCCTCCTGCACGATGCGCGGGGTGAAGCCCGCTTCGTGGCAGAATTGCGTGATCTGATCGGCGATGCTGGGAGTGGAGTGGCCGCGGTAAAGGATGAAGCCCTCCCCCGCGAGGTCGCTCAGCCGGATCGCGCTGCGCCCCGCCAAGGGATGCTCCGCGGCCAGGGCAACCAGCAGGGGCTCCTCCAGGATCAGATCATGTGCGAGATCCTCGTCGCTGGTGAGGGAGCGGACGAAGCCGATGGCGATCCGGTGCTCCTTGAGAGCGCGGATCTGCTCGCCCTTCGGGCTTTGCCGGAGTTCGAGCGAGACGCCCGGGAAGCGGCGGCGGAACTCCTTCAGGATCACCGGCACGATTCCGAACATGGCGGAGCCGGTGACGCCGACCGCGATGTCGCCAAGATCGCCGCGGGACGCGCGCTGCGCCGCGACTGCCGCCTGCCTGAGCCGGGCGAGGACGGGACGAAGCTCGTGCAGGAAGACGCGGCCGGCATCGGTCAGGGCGACACGCTGCGTGCTGCGATGGAACAACTCGACACCCAGCTCCGCCTCGAGGGCCTGGATGTGGCGGGTCAGTGGCGGCTGCGACAGGTGAAGACGATCCGCGGCCCGGCCGTAGTGCAACTCTTCTGCAAGCACCACGAAGCTCTCGAGCTGGTTCAGCTTCATGCGGCAGGAGCGAACCAGATGCGGTGCAGGGGGGCAAGCCGGAGCTGGCTCCCGCAATGACTGAGCGCTCACTCATTTTCCTTGACGGGCGCATGGCGGCCGGCCCAGCCTCATCGCCAGGGAAGGGAGGACGTCATGGCCAGTCCGCGCAAGATCGCGGCCCAGGTGAAGGACGCCGATCTGGTCACGGAGCGTCGCGCCCATATCGCCAAGGCAGCGGCGCGCGTATTCCGTGAGCGGGGCTTCCACAACGCCACCATCCGTGACGTCGCGGTCGAGGCCGGACTCTCCCAGGGCAGCCTCTACAACTACGTCCGCAGCAAGGACGACATCCTCTACCTCGTCCACCAGGACCTGACCTCCGGCTATGCGCGCGAAGTGGAGGCGGCGATCGCCGGGCTGACCGAGCCGCGCGCCCGGCTGCGCGCCGCTCTGACCGCCTTCGTCCGTGCGATGCGCGAGCGCCATGGCGACATCGCGCTGATCTACCAGGAGACGCACGCGCTGGAGCCGGACTCGAAACGGGCCGTGCTGGCGCAAACCCAATCCTTCATCGACTTCTTCGCGCGGCTGATCGAGGAGGCGCGCGGGGCCGGGATGCGCCTGCCCGGCGCCGGTCCCCTCGCGGCGGACATCACGACCTTCCTGCCGGTCATGCTGGCGCTGCGGCGCTGGCGCCTGCGCGACCTCGCGCCCGGAGAGGCCGCGGAGGCGGAGGTGGTCGGCTTCCTTTTGCGCGGATTGGGGGCGGATGATGAGGCTTGAGGGTGGCCGGATGCTGGTGGTGGGCGGCAGCCGCGGCGTCGGCCGCGCGATCGCCTTAGAAGCGGCGCGGCGCGGCGCGGATGTCGCGATCCTGTTCCGCAGCCGGCGCGACGAGGCGGATTCGGTGCTGGCCGCAATCCGCGCGGAGGGAAGGCGGGCCGAGGCCGTGCAGGCGGATCTCGCGGATCCCGCCGAGACGCGCCGGGCCGTGGATGAGGCCGCCGCCGCGCTGGGCGGCCTCACCCACCTCGCGCATGCGGCCGGCGCGATGGGGCAGTGGGCGGCCGTGGCCGAGATGCCCGCGGAGGATTGGCAGCGCTACATCGCCGTGGACCTCAATGGCTGCTTCTTCGCGCTGAGCGCCGCCATCCCCCACCTGCGCCGGTCGGGAGGCGGGGCGATCCTCGCCATCTCCTCCATCGCGGCGCAGATGTGCCAGGCGCGCAACGCCCAGGGCGCCGCCGCCAAGGCAGGGGTCGAGGCGCTGATCCGGGTCACGGCGAAGGAGGAGGCGCGGCACCACATCCGCGCCAACGCGCTCGCCATCGGCCTCACGGATACGGACATGGCTAGGACCGCCTTCGATGCCTGGGGCCCGGAGACGGCCGCGCGGATCGTGAAGGGCATCCCGCTCGGGCGCATCGCCACGCCCGAGGAGGTGGCCGGCGTCGCCTGCTTCATGATGGGGGAGGAGTGCAGCTACCTCACCGGCAAGGTGCTGCAGCTTGATGGGGGACAGATCATCGCCGGATGACCGGCCAACCAGGGCAGCCGGAAAACCGGCGCCCGTCGCAGGAGGAAACGAGCATGAGCACCCTGATGATCGCCCGCCGCCCGGCGCTTGCCGCGCTGCTGGCCGCACCCGCCCTGGTCCGCCCCGCCGCGGCCCAGTCGGGTCCCATCCGCATCGGCGTGCCCACCGCCATGACCGGCACCTGGGCCGCGCTGGGCGCGCAGGTGGTCCGCACCTGCCGCCTCTGGGCCAAGACGGTGAACGCCGACGGAGGCCTCCTGGGCCGCCCGGTCGAGTTCCTCTTCGAGGACACGCAGGGCGTCCCGGCCAATTGCCTGCGCAAGGCGCAGGAGATGGTGGAGCGTGACCGCGTCAACATCCTGCTGGGCCTGATGGCCTCCTCGGAAGCGCTGGCCGTCATGCCGAAGCTCGCGGAGTGGAACGCGCTCTTCATCTCCTCGGTGAACGGTGCCGGTTCCATCACCGCGGAGCATTGGGTGCCCAATGCCTTCCGCTCCAACATCTCCGGCCCCATGGGCGCGCGTGCCCTGGCGCTCTGGCTGCGCAACGCGCCGCAGGAGAGCTTCTTCTCGCTCTCCCTCGACTATGCCTGGGGCCGCTCCTCGGTGGAGACCTTCGAGGGGTTGCTGCGCGGCATCGGCAAGCGGTCAATAGGCAGCGTCTTCGCGCCGGTCGGCACGCGCGACTACTCCTCCTTCATCACGCGCGTCCGGCAGGCGAACCCGCAGGCTCTCTACATCGCCCTGACCGGCGACGACGGCACGGCCTTCCTGCGGCAAGCGGCGCAGTTCCGCCTCTTCGAGCGCATGCCCGTGGTGACGGAGACGGTGGACATGCTCTTCACCCGCCCGGCTGGCGACGCGGCGATCGGGCTGGTCGGCGGGAGCCGTTACAGCTTCGCCTTCGACCATCCGGCCAACAACGACTTCGTCCAGCGCTTCCGCGCCGAGCACAACGAGCTGCCCGACACCTATGACGGCGAGCAGTGGCAGGCCTGCCAAGTGCTGGCCGAGGCCGTTCGCAAGGCGGGGCGCACGGAAACGGAGGCCGTGGTCGCCGCGCTGCGCGACCTGGAGATGACCTCGGTGAAGGGTCCGCTCAAGATGCGCGCCTGCGACGGCCAGGCGGAGCAGCAGGGCTTCGTGGTCCGCGTGGCGCGGCGCGAAGGCATTCCACATCCCGCACCCGAGGTGATCGCGACCTACAGCGCCGCCGAGGTCACGCCTTCCTGCCGCGCCTCCTCATTCAGCTGAGGCCGGGGTGGATCCGCTCGCGCTGCTGACGCTGCAGGCGCTGAATGCGCTCTCGCTCTCGGCCCTGCTGTTCTTCATCTCGCTGGGCCTGACGCTGATCTTCGGCATCATGCGGGTGGTGAACTTCGCCCATGGCGCCCTGTTCATGCTGGGCGCCTATGTGGGCGTGACGGCGCACAATGCGAGCGGCTCCTTCCTGCTTTCCCTGGTGGCGGCACCCCTCGCCGCGGGCCTGCTCGGCCTTGCCTTCGAGCGCACCGCGCTTTCGCGCCTCTATGCGCGCGAGCATTCGGCCTTCCTTCTCGTCACCTTCGGCCTCGCCCTCGCCCTGACGGAGGCCATCCGGCTGCTCTGGGGCGCCGATGCGCGGCAGGCGGAACTGCCCGACGCTCTTTCGGGCATCGTCTTCGTGATGGACGAGCCCTTCCCGGTCTATCGCCTCTTGCTGATCGGCGCGGGCGTGCTCTGCGGCCTGGGCTGCTGGGCCGGGCTGCAGCGCACGCGGCTCGGGCTGCTGCTGCGGGCGGCGTCGCAGAACCCGGTGATGACCGCGGCGCTGGGCAACGATGTGGGCCGTGTGCGGGCCTTCGTCTTCGCGCTGGCCTGCGCCCTCGCCGCGCTGGGCGGGGCGCTTGCGGCGCCGCTGCTTTCGGCTTCGCTCGGCCTCGGCTCCAACGTGATCATCGACGCCTTCGTGATCGTGATGATCGGCGGCATGGGCTCCTTCCTCGGCACCGCGGCCGGCAGCCTGCTGGTGGGCTTCGCGCAGACCTTCGGCAACTACTACCTGCCCGAGCTTGCCCTGGGCATGACCTACGTGGTGATGATCGCCGTGCTGGTGCTGCGTCCCGGCGGGCTGTTCGGGAGGCCGGAATGAACCTGTCCGACCCGCGGCTCGTGCTCGCCTTCATCGCGGCCGCTGGGGCGCTGGGCCTCGTCCTTCCCGCCCATGCCACCACCCTGCTGACCGAGGCGCTGATCCTCTGCCTCTTCGCGCTCTCGCTCGACCTGCTGGTGGGCCATGCACGGCTCACCTCCTTCGGCCATGCGGGGCCGTGGGGCTTCGGCGCCTATGTGGCGGCCGGGATGCTGCTGGCCTGGCAGGTGCCGCTGCCGGTCGCCGTGCTGGCGGCCGGCGCGCTGACGGCGCTGCTCGCCATCCCGGTGGGCTGGCTTTGCGTCCGGACCGGCGGCGTCGCCTTTGCCATGCTGTCGCTGGCCTTCGCGCAGCTCGGCTACGCGGTGGTGTTCAAGTGGAACGCGGTGACCGGCGGGTCCGACGGGCTGCCCGGTGTGCCGCGCGCAGGTCTGGGCGAGTTCCTGGCGGGGCGCGAGGGCTATCACCTCCTCGTCGTCGCCTTCCTGGGTGCGGCCTATCTTCTCGCCTGGGGCTTCGTACGCTCGCCGCTGGGACGGGTCGTGGCGGCGGTGCGCGAGAACGAGCAGCGCGCCGAGGCGCTCGGCCACGATCCCCGCCGCATCCGCCTGGTCGTCTTCGTGCTTTCCTACTTCCTGGCCGGGGTGGCCGGCGCGCTCTATGCCGGCTTCGCGCGCTACGTCTCGCCCGAGCTGTTCTTCTGGACCGTCTCGGGACACGTGCTGGTGATGGTGGTGCTGGGCGGCGCCGGCACGCTGGTCGGTCCCATGCTCGGTGCGCTGGCGCTGTTCTACATGGAGCACCAGCTCTCGGCGCTGACCGAGAGCTGGGGCCTCGCCCTGGGGCTGCTCTTCATCCTCGTGGTGATCTTCGCGCCGCGCGGGCTGATGGGATGGCTGCAGGCGTGGCGGCCCAGGCGGAGGGACGCATGACCCTCCTCCAGTGCCGGGGGTTGTCCCGCGCCTGGGGCGCCTTCCGCGCCGTGTCCGACGTGGATCTGGACCTCGCGGAGCGCGAGATCTGCGCGGTGATCGGTCCGAACGGCGCGGGCAAGACCACGCTCTTCGCCATGATCGCCGGCAATCTGCGCAAGAGCGCCGGTACGGTCCGCCTCGACGGCGAGGATGTCACCGGGCTTCCCGCGCCTGCCCTCGCGCGGCGTGGCGTTGCACGATCCTTCCAGATCACGGCCATCTGTCCCGGGCTTTCTGCCGTCGAGAATGTGCGCCTCGGCGTGCAGGCGCGCGATCCCCTGCGCTGGCGGCCCTTCGGCGGCGCCGCGCGGATGCGCACGGGCGAGGCACGGGCGATGGAATGGCTCGACCGGCTCGGCCTGGCAGGCCGCGCGAAGGAGCTGGCGGGCGAACTGGCGCATGGCGACCAGCGCCTCCTCGAAGTGGCTGTGGCCCTCGCCCAGGAGCCGCGCCTCTTGATCCTCGACGAGCCGACCCAGGGCATGTCGCTGGAGGAGACGCGGCGCACGGTGGAGCTGCTGCGCCAAGTGATGGCGGAAAGCGCCACCGCCGTGCTGCTGGTGGAGCACGATCTGGAGGTGGTCTTCGCTCTGGCGCCGCGCATCGTCGTGCTGCACCGGGGCCGCAAGATCGCCGACGGACCCGCCGAGGCGGTGCGGGCGGATGAGGCAGTCCAGCAGGCCTATCTCGGAGGTCTGGGCTGATGCTGGAGATGCAGGGGCTGCGCGGCGGCTACGGTCCGGCCCAGGTGCTCAACGACGTTTCGCTTTCGGTGCGCGCGGGCGAGGTGACGGCGATCCTGGGCCGCAACGGCGTTGGAAAGACGACGCTGCTGCGCGGGCTGATGGGCCTGCTGCCGCGGCTGTCGGGCCGCGTCACCCTGGCGGGCGAGGCGCTGGCCGGGCTGCCCACGCATCGCGTCGCGCGCGCGGGCATCGGCTATGTTCCCGAGGGAAGGCAGATCTTTCCCGAATTGACGGTCACGGAGAACCTTGCGGTGGGCCAGCGCAGCCCCTCGCGCCTCTGGCCGGCGGAGCGCCTCTTCGGCCTGCTTCCGAATCTGCGGGAGCGGCAGCGCAATGCCGGCCGTTCCCTTTCGGGCGGGGAGCAGCAGATGCTGGCCATCGCGCGCGCTCTCGTCACCGATCCGCGTGTGCTCCTGCTGGACGAGCCGAGCCAGGGCCTCGCCCCCATGGTGGTGCAGGAACTGGCGCGCATCCTGCGCCACCTCGCCGGGGAAGGCGTCGCGGTGCTGCTGGTCGAGCAGAATCTGCGCCTGACCGAGACGGTGGCCGACCGGATCGCGATCATGGCGCGCGGGACCGTCGTGCATGACGACACGGCAGCCGGCTTCCGGGCGGCGGAGGACGAACTCCGCCACCGCTGGCTGACGCTCTGAGGAGGATGCGGAATGCGCTTCACCCCCCGAACCGATCCGGCCCGTGCCCAGCGCTGGCGCGAGATCGGGCAATGGACCGGCGAGACACTGCACGATTTGCTGAAGGCGGCGGCCGCGCGCGCACCGGAAAAGATTGCCATCACCGACGGGGAGCGGAGCCTTTCCTATGCCGCGCTGCGCGATGCCGTGGACCGCATGGCCGCACGCTACCGGGAGCTGGGCATCGGGTTGGATGACGTGGTGGCGATCCAGCTACCCAACTGGCTGGAATTCGCTCCGGCCTTCTTCGCGCTGGAGCGCGTGGGGGCGGTCGCGGTCACCGTCTCCACCGATTTCCGTGCACGGGAACTCGAATACATCCTGCGCTTCAGCGAGGCGAAGGGCTTCGTCACCTGCGGCGCGTATCGCGGCTTCGACCACCTCGCCATGGCGCTGGATCTTCAAGGGAAGCTGCCCGGCCTGTCGCTGCTTGGCAGCTTCCGGGCGGAGCCGCGCGCGGGGGTGACGGCGCTCGACTCAGTGATGCGTGAGGAAGGCCCGCCGGAAGGCTTCGCGCCGCACCGCCAGCCCGCGGATGCGGTGATGCGCATGGCCTTCACCTCCGGCACGACGGGCAACCCCAAGGGGGTGATGCACAGCCACGAGACCACCCTCCCCGCCGCGCGCATCCTGAACGGCGATCTGGGCCTGGGCGCGGAGGACCGGATGATGATCTGGCTGCCGCTCGGGCTGAACTGGGGCTACCTGACCCTGGTGCAATCCATCATGGCGGGCGCCACCGCCGTGCTGCTCGAACGCTTCTCCGCGGCGCCTGCGCTTTCGCTGCTGGCCAGCGAGCGCTGTACCTATGTTCCGACTGCACCAGCCTCGCTCACCGCCGTCCTGGCGCTGCCGCAGATGCACGAGGCCGATCTCTCGGCGCTGCGCCTCGTCGTCTCGGGCGGGGCCTCCGCGCCGGTCGAGACGATCCGGGCCTGGCGCAAGGCGGCACCGGGGCACTTCCTGGAGCTCTACGGCATGCTGGAGGACGGCTTCCACACCTACACCAGGCCGGGCGATGACCCCGAGGAGGTGGCGGGATCCGTCGGGCGCGTCGCGAGCCACATGGGGCTGCGCCTCCTCGACCCGAAAGGGCGCGACGTGCCGGCGGGCAGCGAGGGCGAGATCTGCGCCGAGGGTCCCTCCGTCCATCTCGGCTACCACGCGAACCCGAAGGCGAACGAGGAGAGCTTCACCGAGGATGGCTGGTTCCGCACCGGCGACCTCGGCTTCATCGACGGGCGCGGGAATCTCCGCATCAGCGGCCGCGTGAAGGAGATGATCAATCGCGGCGGCAAGAAGTTCTTTCCGCGCGAGGTGGAGGAGGTGCTCTACACCCATCCCGCCATCCTCTTCTGCGCCATCGTAGGCCTGCCCGATGCGCGGCTCGGCGAGCGCGCCTGCCTGTGCCTCGTCCCGCGCGACGGCCACGCCGCGCCCACGCTGGAGGAGGTCATTGCCTTCCTCGGCGACGGCTTCGCGACCTACAAGCTGCCCGAGCGGCTGGTTGTGATGCGGGAACTTCCCTTCACCCCCACCGGCAAGATCCAGCGTCACAAGCTGGCCAAGGCCATCCTCGACGCCGACAGCACGGAGACGACCGCGTGACCTACGACCAACTGCCACATATCCGCGCCGACCGGCCGCATCCGCGCGTGCTCCGCCTCACCCTCAATAGGCCGGAGGCGCTGAACGCGCTCACCCCCGAGATGCACCGCGCGCTGACGGAGGTCTGGCGCGAGATCGACGCGGATCCTTCCGTTTCCGTCGTCATCCTGACGGGCGAGGGGCGCGGTTTCTCGGCCGGCGGCGATCTCGACCTCGTCTCCACCATGCGCGAGGATTTCACGACGCGTATCCAGGTTTGGAAGGAAGCGCGCGACATGGTCTACAACATGATCGGCTGCTCGAAGCCGATCATCTCAGCGATCAACGGGCCGGCCGTGGGCGCGGGGCTCGTCCTGGCGCTGATGGCGGATATCACCATCGCGGGCCATTCGGCGAAGCTGATCGACGGGCACACGAAGCTCGGCGTCGCTGCGGGCGACCACGCCCCCATCATCTGGCCGCTGCTCTGCGGCATGGCGAAGAGCAAGTACTACCTCATGACCTGCGAGCCGCTCGATGGCCGGGAGGCAGAGCGCATCGGGCTCGTCTCCCTTGCCGTGCCGGATGCGGAACTCCAGGCGAAGACGGAGGAGACGGCGGTGCGCCTCGCCGAAGGCCCGCAAAGCGCGCTGCGTTGGACGAAGCACAGCATGAATCTCTGGCTGCAGCAGGCGCGGCCCATCTTCGAGGCGGCGGTGGCGATGGAGTTCCTGGGCTTCACCGGTCCCGAGCTTCCCGAGGGCGTCGCTGCGCTGAAGGAACGGCGCCAGCCGAAATTTCCCGAGGGAAGCCCCGTTTAGCGTCAGGCGTCGAAGGAAGCCAGGATGGGGCAGGGTCCGGTGCTTCCTTCCCCGCATTCCTTGGCCAGACGGCGGAGGGCATCGCGGGCGCGCTGAAGCTCGGCAATCTTGGCATCGAGGGCTTCGACGCGGTTCTTTGCAAGCTCACGGGCGCGGCTGCGATCCTCGCTGGCATCGAGGTCGAGCAGCTCGCGGATTTCCTCCAGCGTGAATCCCGCCATCTGCGCCTGCCGAATGAAGCGGAGGCGCCGCAGATAGGCTTGGCCGTAGTGGCGGATGCCACCGGCGCGGTCCGGCGTCTCCAGCAGGCCCCTGCGCTGGTAGAAGCGGATTGTTTCCACGCCCACGCCCCCGGCCGCGGCGAGCTCGCCGATGGTCAGCGCGGCGGTGCCTTGGGAATGGGAGGCGGGCCGCGAATTGCCCTCTTGACTCCGTACCATGGTACAGAACCTATATCCGGGCCGACGTGATTTCAAGGAAACCGGACATGTCGGCCACAACCATTCCCTCACCCACGGTGAGCCGCGACGCGGCGGCGAAGAAGGCGGTCATCCACCGCATGGTGATGCCCGGCCATGTCTGTCCCTACGGGCTGAAGGCCAAGGATCTGCTGCGACGCTCCGGCTATGAGGTCGAGGACCATCACCTCACCACGCGCGAGCAGGTGGAGGCGTTCAAGGCGCAGCACGGCGTGGCGACCACGCCACAGATCTTCATCGGCGGCGCGCGCATCGGCGGCCATGACGATCTGCGCCGCTTCCTGGGCAAGACCGTCGTCGACCCGAAGGCGACCAGCTACCGCCCAGTGATCGCGCTCTTCGCCATGACCGCCTTGATGGCGATGGCGGCGAGCCATGCCGTGACCGGCAGCCCCTTTACCCTTCGCGCGGCGGAATGGTTCATCGGCTTCTCGATGGTCGTGCTGGCGCTGCTGAAGCTCCAAAACATCGAGGGCTTCGCCACCATGTTCCTGAACTATGACCTGCTGGCGCAGCGCTGGGTGCCTTACAGCTACGTCTACCCCTTCGCGGAGGGGTTGGCGGGGGTGCTGATGGTGGCAGGCGCACTCACTTGGCTATCGGTGCCCGTGGCGTTGTTCATCGGCACGATCGGCGCGGCCTCCGTGTTCAAGGCGGTCTATCTCGACCGGCGCGAACTGAAATGCGCCTGCGTCGGCGGGTCGAGCAACGTGCCGCTTGGCTTCGTCTCGCTCACCGAGAACCTGATGATGATCGCCATGGCCGTCTGGATGGCGCTCTCCGCGTCCGGACTGGGAGCCGGTGCAGGCCACGCGATGTGAAGCCCGCTGCCTCGTGCGGCAAGCCACTTCCTTATCCCAAGGAGCAAGGAAACAAGCCATGCGGACCACCCTGCTGAGCGTCGCCACGATCCTCGCGCTCGTCGTGTCCAGCCCCGGTCATGCCAGCGTGTCGGAGGAATATGATCCCCAGGATGCGGCGGCGACGCTGACCTGGTGGGACGCGCGCATCCTGCCGCGCGGCGCGGAACCGCGCGTCGCTTTTGCCGCAGCGATCGAAGCCGACCGGGATTATGTGCGCGGCATGCGCCCGCACCACGCGGGCGCGCTTTCCATGTCCGAGACGTATTTGCGCGACCCGGCGGCGCGGAACCCGGCGCTGCGTTCCCTCGCCCGTGCCATCATCGTCAACCAGACGCACGAGATCCGACTGCTGGACGAAGTGGCGCGTCTGCTCGACGAACCCGTCACCACGGCAAGCCTGGGCATTGCCCGCGCAGCGGTGCGGCCAATCGGCACGGAGGGGTTGGCGAATCAGTGGCGCTACATCCGCGCGCCCATCCCCAACCTCGCCTATGTCGGCGGCGAGGTGGGCGAGCGCGACGTGCGCTTCGCCAAGGCGATGATCATCCACCATTCGGCTGCGCTCGACATGGCGCGTCGCTTCAACGTCAACCCGCAGGCGCGCAACACCTTCCTGGCGCTGCTCAACGTGGACATCGTCACCGACCAGTCGCAGGAGATAGCGCTGATGCGCAACATCGTCGCGGCCTATCCTGGCGATGCGGATCTGGTGCGCATCGACCCGTCCGAGATCCACGGCATGGAGGGCCATCGGGAGATGGGCGGCCATGCTGCGCATACCGCTCCTGCGCCGGCGCATGACCATGGAATGGCGCAGCCGCGCACGGAGCGCCGGTTCACATCGCGCCGCCCCGCCGCTGTACAAGGGACGCAGCAGCATCACCACTGAACGAGGGATCCCGTCACGAAGCAGGCGGCGTTCGGCACCTTGGTCGAGGCGGCGATGAAGTCATCCACAGGCTTGCATCCCGCTCCGCCGGCTCTGGTCACTCTGCGGCGCGACGACAGCGCTGAGCGCCGACGGTGAATCATAAATCAGGCTTTGTCGCAGGGTTTTCCCATGCCTGCGCATGCTAATGTGGAAAAAATAGATAATCTTACTTATTGACTTGCCTTGTGGACGATTCTTGCCCGAGCATTACGTCAATGCATAAAAGGGCACGTCCTCGATCCGGCTCACGACACCACCGAGGTGTGGGGCTGCTTTGGTGGTGAAGCGCATTTCCATCTCGAGAGCCGCCGCTCAAGCGCTCGGTCCGTTTCCGCTGGTCAGGACAGCGGCCAAGCGCGTGGACCAAGCCGCAGCCCAGCTGCGGCATTCGGTCGCACGCTGGGCTCCGGGCGTCATCCAGCCCAAGCCTCGTCAGTTGACCATCGCCGTCACGGCGGATTGCAACCTGCGCTGCAAGGGTTGCCGCTACGGGCGCGACTTCATGGCTGGCGAACGCCTTTCCTTCGAGACGATCCGCTCCGTGCTCGACGATGCGCGGGAGGCCGGGATCGACCGCGTGCGGTTCTATGGGGGCGAGCCGCTCCTGCATCCCGAGCTGCCGGCCATGGTCCGGCATTCCATCGCCCTCGGCCTGCGCCCCTACGTGACCACCAATGGCACGCATCTCGGCCCGAAGATCCCTGCACTGTTTGACGCGGGCCTACGGCTCGCCACCATCGGCTTCTACGGCATCGGCCAGCGCTATGATGACTACACGCGCCGCCGGGGACATTTCGAACGTCTCGAACGCAGCCTGTCGGAGGTCAGGAGCCGCTACGGCAAGGCTTTCGAGCTGCAGCTCAACTTCGTGCTGATCCGCGAGACCTGCAACCTCGCCGATCTGGAACTGGCTTGGTCCTTCGCCCGCAAGTACGACATGTTTTTCCACATCGACCTCGCGAACTACGCCGCCCCGTTCTTCGTGCAGGACCGCGAGGCCGATCTTCAGCTTCAGCCCGACGACCGTCCGCGCGTCGAGGCGGTGACACGCGCCCTGCTTGCCCTCAAGCGATCGGAGCCCGAACGCTTCCTGCACTCGGTGGAATTCATCCGATCGGTGCCTGACTGGCTGCTGAAGGGGCCGGACATGCGCGTCCCCTGCGATGCCTATGAGCTGCTCTGGATTGGCGCCGACGGCACCTTGCAGCTTTGCGACGTCGCGCTGCCGCTCGGCAACGTCAACATCCATCGCATGCGTGACTTGTTGTTCACTGAGGCGCACGCGCAGGCCGCCCGCGACGGCTTCAAGCTCAACTGCCCGAACTGCACCTGCAAGGCGCAGACGCGCATCCAGAAGGACGTCCCATCCATGCGCCGCTACGGCCGCATGCTCGCAGGGGAGGCGACACAGGCTTGACCCGGATCCTCACGATCGATCATCGCTCCGGAGCCACGCTCCGGCGCCTGACGGACAATATGCGCGATGCGGCCCGTTCCGCCGCCCGTTCCATGCCGGCCCTCAAGCGGAGCTTGCGGCAGATCGAGCAGGGCATCGGCCTGGTGGAGCACTCGATCGGCCAAGTGGTCCCTTCGGTGATCCAGCCCCGGCCGCGGCGCATCACGGTCGCTGTCACCGCGAATTGCAATTTGCGCTGCACCGGATGCCGCTACGGCCGCGACTTCATGGTGGGCCAGCAGCTTTCGCTGGCTGAGGTGCGCGGCATCCTCGACGATGCCAAGGCGGGCGGGATCGAGCTGGTCCGGCTCTATGGCGGCGAGCCGCTGCTGCACAAGCAGCTGCCGGACATGATCCAGCATTCGGTGGGCCTCGGCCTTGCGACCTATGTCACGACGAACGGCACCCTGCTCCGGCAGAAGATCGACGCGCTTTTCGAGGCCGGGCTGCGGAACATCACCATCGGCTTCTATGGCACCGAGGCGAATTACGACAGCTACGTCAACCGCAAGGCTTCCTTCGCGCGGCTGGAGGAGGGGCTGACCTACGCGCGCGCCCGCTACGGAAATGCGCTGTCGCTGCAGCTCAACTACCTCATCATGCGTCCGACCTGCACGGTCGAGGCGCTGCGCGCGGCCTGGGACTTCGCCGAGCGATTCGACATGAGCTTCCACACGGACCTCATCCACTACTCCCTGCCCTATTTCACCGATGGCCAGGAGGGCGGGCTGCACTTCACGCAGGAGCAGGAGCCGGAGATCCGCCGCGTCGTCGCCGAGCTCAGCCGCCTCAAGCAGACGAATCCGCTGCGGGTGCGTGAGAGCCTGGCGAGCATCCACTCCATCCCGGACTGGCTGCTCAAGGGACCGGACATGCGCATCCCCTGCGACGCGAG
Source organism: Sabulicella rubraurantiaca (assembly GCF_017355885.1). Lineage (GTDB taxonomy): Bacteria > Pseudomonadota > Alphaproteobacteria > Acetobacterales > Acetobacteraceae > Roseococcus > Roseococcus rubraurantiacus. The sequence goes on along the minus strand of NZ_JAFEUU010000003.1, from coordinate 8,198 downwards.
CAACCTCATCTGGGTCGGCGCCGATGGCTCGGTGCAGCTTTGCTACGTGACCTTCAAGATGGGCAATATCCGCGAGAATCCACTGCGGGACATGCTTTTCACGCCGGGGCATCGCCAGGCGGCGCGCGACGCGTTCCAGCTGAATTGCCCGAACTGCCACTGCGAGCGCGACAGCCGCATCCAGAAGCATCTACCAAGCCGAATCCGCTACGCCACCTTGCCCCAGGAAACCACGTGACCTAGGCGGCGCCGCGATACAGCCTGTTATAGGCGGACCATTCGGCATCGAAGGAAAAGGCGGCGGCCCGCCGCAATGCAGCGGCGCCGAGGCGCGCCCGCTCCTCCGGATGCGCAGCCAGGTGCCTGATCGCCCCAGCGAGCGAGGAAGGGTCGAAGGGCGGTACGAGCAGCCCGCCCGCGTCATCGCCGGTGCCGACCATGTAGGGGATCCCGCCGACATGGGTTGCGACGACCGGCACTCCGCAAGCCATGCCCTCGAGAAGCACCAGCGGCGCCGCTTCGTGGGCTGAGCACAGCGTGATCAGGTCCAGGCCACGCATCAGCGTCGCCATGTCCGTCGCCTGGGGAAGGAAGCGGATATTCTCCAGCCCGGCGGCATCCCGCCTGACCTGCTCCGCCAAGTGTCCTTGGCCCACCAGCAGAAAGACGACCTGTAGCGCCGTGCGGGCCAGCATGGTCGCGGCCTCCAGCAGGTCGGCGTGCCGCTTGATGGGATCGAAACGCGCCACATGCCCGACGAGGACCGCATCGTCCGGGATGCCTAGCTTTCCTCGCCAGGCTTGTGGCGGCGGGGCGGGAAAGAACTCGCTCTGGTCCACCCCGTTCCAGATCGTCGAGCATGGGCCGAGCCAGCCTGCCCTGCGGAGCCGCTCGGAGAGCTCGTCGGAAACTGCCGCGACCTCGGCGATGTGGGAGGCCAGGCGGTTCAGACACCGCGCGCGGGCGGTGGCATGGGTGGGCCAGGTGTGGAATGTCGCGACGGTCCGTGGCGGCCGCCTGAGGAGAAGCCGGGATGCCAGGGCGGCGTAGAACAGCGCCGTGTCGTTGTGCGCGTGGACGATCTCTGTATCCAGGCGCTGAAGCAACCGCGCCAGCCGCCAGGCGAAGCGCAGGTCCAGCCCACCGCCCCGCGGAAGGAAGTGGGTCCGGACCGCACCCGGATCGAAATCGGTTTCCGGGCTGCGGAAAGGGTGGTCGAACAGCACCAGCGCGTGATGCTGCCCTTCGCGCAGCCCCCGTCGCGCGAGCCGCAGCGCCGCGCGTTCCTTGCCGCCGATGGCGAGGCCGCTGAGGAGGTGGACGACCTTGGTCATCCTGTCCTGAGGGATGCGGGCGGCGGGACGAGGCCCGCCGCGCCACGTTGCTTCACGGCCGCCGCAGGTCGAAGCGGTCGGCGTTCATCACCTTCGTCCAGGCGGCGATGAAGTCTTGCACGAACTTCCGCCCGGCATCGGCCGAAGCGTAAACCTCGCTCAGCGCGCGAAGCTGCGAGTTGGCGCCGAAGGCGAGGTCGGTGCGCGTCGCGGTCCACTTGCGCTGGTCGGTCTTGCGGCAGGTGCCAGCGAAGGTCTCGTCCCCTTCCCCGTCCACCATCTTCCACGCCGTGCCCATGTCGAGCAGGTTCACGAAGAAGTCGTTGGTGAGCTGCCCCGGCCGGTCGGTGAGGACGCCGTGCTTCGAACCGCCGTGGTTGGCGCCCAGCACGCGCAGTCCGCCGACCAGCACCGTCATTTCCGGCCCGTTGAGGCCGAGAAGCTGCGCGCGGTCCACCAGCAGCTCCTCCGTCGGCACGTTGAACGAGACCTGGAGGTAGTTGCGGAACCCGTCAGCCTTGGGCTCCAGCACGTCGAAGCTCTCGGCGTCGGTCTGCTCGGCCGAGGCGTCGGTGCGGCCGGGGGCAAAGGGCACCTGCACGTCGTGGCCCGCATCCTTCGCCGCCTTCTCCACCGCGGCGGTGCCGCCGAGGACGATCAGATCGGCCAGCGAGACCTTCTTGCCGCCCTTCGCCGCGCCGTCGAACTCCGCCTTGATGCCCTCATAGACCTTCAGCACCTTGGCTAGGCGAGCAGGCTCGTTCACCTCCCAGTCCTTCTGCGGCGCGAGGCGGATGCGCGCGCCATTGGCGCCACCCCGGTGGTCCGAGCCGCGATAGGTGGAGGCCGAGGCCCAGGCAGTCGCCACGAGCTCGGCGGTGGACAGGCCAGAGTCGAGGATCTTCCGCTTCAGCGCAGCGACGTCGGCCTCGTCGATCGGCGCATAGTCGGCCGCCGGGATCGGGTCCTGCCAGATCAGATCCTCCGCCGGGACCTCGGGGCCGAGGTAGCGGACCTTCGGCCCCATGTCGCGGTGGCACAGCTTGAACCAGGCGCGGGCGAAGGCGTCGGCGAACTCGCCCGGATTGGCGCGGAACCGCTCGGAGATCACGCGGTATTTCGGGTCCACCTTCAGCGCCATGTCGGCCGTGGTCATCATGGTCGGCAGGCGCTTGTCCGGGCTGTGCGCGCCTGGCGCCATATCCTCGGGCTTCTGGTTGATCGGCTGCCACTGCTTGGCGCCGGCCGGGCTTTCCACCAGCTCGTACTCGTAGTCCAGCAGCATGTGGAAGTAGCTGTTGTCCCACTGCGTCGGGGTGGGCGTCCAGGCGCCTTCCAGACCGCTGGTGATGGTGTGGTCGCCGAAGCCGCTCTCATGGCCGCTCTGCCAGCCCAGCCCCTGCTGCGCGATGTCCGCGCCCTCAGGCTCCGCGCCGATCTTCTTGGCGTCGCCCGCGCCATGGCACTTGCCGAAGGTGTGGCCGCCGGCGGTCAGCGCCACCGTCTCCTCGTCGTTCATGCCCATGCGCGCGAAGGTCTCGCGCATGTCGCGCGCCGATGCGGCCGGGTCGGGCACGCCGCCCGGGCCTTCCGGGTTCACGTAGATCAGGCCCATCTGGATCGCGGCGAGCGGGCTTTCCAGCACCTTCTCCGCCGAGGGGTCGATGCGCGTGTCGCCGAGCCACTCCTCCTCGGTGCCCCAGTAGATGTCCTTCTCGGGCTCCCACACATCCTCGCGCCCGCCGCCGAAGCCGAAGACCGGACCGCCCATGGATTCGATGGCGACATTGCCGGTGAGGATCATCAGGTCGGCCCAGGAGAGCTTCTGGCCGTATTTCTGCTTGATGGGCCAGAGGAGGCGCCGCGCCTTGTCCAGATTGGCGTTGTCGGGCCAGGAATTCAGCGGCGCGAAGCGCTGCCCGCCGGAAGAGGAGCCGCCACGGCCATCGCCCGTGCGGTAGGTGCCTGCGCTGTGCCAGGCCATGCGGATGAAGAACGGGCCATAGTGGCCATAGTCGGCGGGCCACCAGGGCTGGCTGTCGGTCATCAGCGCGCGCAGATCCTGCTTCACCGCCTCGTAGTCGAGGGTCAGGAATTCCTTGCGGTAGTTGAAGCCGTCGCCCATCGGATTCCCGGTGCGACCCTTCTGGTGAAGGATGTCGAGCGAAAGCTGGTTCGGCCACCAGTCGCGGTTGGTCCGCCCGAGCAGCGAGCGCAGCGCGCCCGGCTTCTTCATGGGGCAGCTCAGAGGGCCGCTTGGTTGATTCGTGTCCATGGAGTCGTTCCTTCCTGAATCGCTGGAGCGCAGCCTAGGGAGGGTGCGTAATCGCTGGAAACGATTTTTCCTGATTGATGTCATCGAGAAGTTCGATTGACCCGCTTTGCTGCGGGCTTCCAGCCTGGGATGCCGGGCTAGCTTCCAAGTGAGGATCCTGTCCTGGTGCAACCCTTCACTCCGGCAGGGTCTTTTGAGCGTCGCGGCTAGGACAGCGCGTGGCGAGAGGGAGGCCAAGGCAGGCCATGGCGAACGAAACGAGCGGAACCGGCATCGGGCAGCCCATGCGCTACCTCGACAAGGCGATGATGGCGCTGCGCGACATGGGCCTGCCCCTGCCGGAACCCGGCGCGGCAGAGCAGAACCCGATCATCGGGCTTCTGCAGAAGGTCAGCGACCTCGACCCCGACCGCGTGGCGCTGATCGCGCGCGTGCTGGTCCAGGCGACGCATTTCAACGAGATGGTGCGCGAACAGGTGCGCGGCGTGGAGATCGGAACCCGCTACGAGGACATCACCAATGCCTTCAACTCCATCCGCGACGACGCGCGCGAGATGGTGAAGCAGGTGGAGGATGGACGCATCTCGACGGTGGAGCGCCTGTCCAACATCTGGCAGAAGGTGACGCGCGGCGACATCGCCGGCCGCTTCGACGCGATCCGCGGCACCTATGTCGAGGTGACGCGCGACACCAAGGAACAGGTGGACCGCGAGCACGCGATCCTCGAAGCCTATCGCGACTTCCGCGGCGCGCTGAAGGAGGCCGAGGTGATGGCCTACGAGGTGCTGCAGAAGGCCGAGGCGCGGCTGCGCACGGCGCGCGAGGCGATGGACCGCGCCTCGCAGGAGGTGGAGGCCGCCAGCCAGGCCGCGCCGCCCGAGCGCGCCCGGCTCGAACTGACGCGGGACGAGGCGCTGCGCAAGCTCCAGGCCGAGGAGGGGGTGTATCAGGTCGCGAAGGACCTCTCGGACAACCTCACCGTCTCCTACAACACCTCCGAGGTGATCATGGCGCGGCTGGTGCAGACCACCAGCGCCAAGGAGCGGGTGTGGCAGCAATCCGTCGCCTTCTTCTCCACCAACGAGGCGGTGCTGACGGCGCTCACCGCCACCTTCACCGGGCTGCACGGGCTGCACGAGAGCACGCGCACGCTGGAGGGCATGAAGTCCGGGGTGAACCAGAGCCTGGAGGTGCTGGCCGAGATCGGCGGCAAGGTGCAGGAGGAGGCGCTGCGCGCCGGCTATGGCCCGACCATCCGCGCGGAGGCGGTGAAGCGCCTCGTGGATTCCGTCGTCGCCTACCAGGAACGCTCGCGCGAGATCATCGACGAGATGCGCCGCGCCGCGACGGAGAACAGCCAGGAGATCAGCCGCTCCGTCGAGGAGGCGAAGCGGCGCCTGGCCCGGCTGGCGCGGGAGGGAACGGCGCTCCCCGCCAATGCCGCCTGACGCCCCGGCCCTCGATGAGACCATGCTGGCGATGGACGTGGTGGACACGCTCCGCCACGCCGAGCGGCTGGTCGAACGGGAGCTTCGTGGCGAGGAGCGGCGCGACCGCCTGAAGGCGCGGCTGCGCGAGATCTACGCCACCCAGGGCATCGAGGTGCCCGATCGCATCCTCGATCAGGGTGTTGCCGCGCTGGAGGAGCAGCGCTTCACCTACCAGCCCACGCCGCCCTCCTTCGCGCGTACCCTGGCGATGCTCTGGGTCACGCGCGCCCGCTGGGGCCGCACGCTCCTCCTGACGCTCGGCGCGGTCGTCCTGCTGGGGGCGGGGTGGTATTTCGGCCTCCATCTGCCGGCCGAGCGTCGGGAGGCGGCGCAGCGCATCGAGCTCTCCACCGGCATCCCCGAGGCGCTGCGCGCCGAGCGGGAGCGCATCGCCGCCACCGGCAATGCAGAGGCGCTGGGCGAAGCCGACCGTCTGGTGGCCGAAGGGCAGGCCGCGGCGCAGGCTGGTGCCCTGGAGGATGCGCGCGATCGTCTGGCGCGGCTGCGCGAATTGCAGGCCACGCTGGCGCGCGACTACACGGTGCGCATCGTGTCACGCCCCGGCGAGCCTTCCGGCGTGTGGCGCGTGCCGCAGGCCAATCCGCGCGCGCGAAATTTCTACCTGATCGTCGAGGCGGTCGGGCGCGACGGTCAGCCGGTGGAGATCCCCGTCACCTCGGAGGAGGATGGCCGCCGCGCCGTCACCAGCCGATGGGGGCTGCGCGTCTCGGCGGAGGAGTTCGAGCGCGTGCGGCGCGACAAGCTGCAGGATGGCGTGATCGGCGACCCGGTGGTCGGGCGCAAGCGCGCCGGCACGCTGGCGCCGGAATGGAGCATCAGCACGACAGGCGGGGCGATCCTGCAATGGTAGTCGAGACGCTCGACGGCCGTCAGCTTTTGCAGCGCTTCGACGAGCGGCTCCGGCGCGCCGAGCGCGAGGCCGCGGCGGCCCAGGCCGAGGCGGATCGCATCACGGCCCGCCTGGACACGCTCCGTGCTGCTGATGCCCGTGCGGTGCGCGACCTCGCGCGGCTGCGCCTCGCCGCGCTGGGCGAGGGTGGTGATGCCGATCTTCATCGCCTGGGCGATGCCGAGCGCCGCGTCCGGGCGCTGCTGGAAGAGCGCGAACGCGCCACCGAAGCTGCCGAGGGCGAGGCGGAATCCCGCCGCGCCGCGATGGAGGAGCGGACACGGGAGCGCGACGCGGCCGCAGAGCGGCTGCGGGCGGTGGAAGCGCGCTTCAAGGCGGCGATGGAGGAGGCCCGCGCGCGGCTTGCCGCCGACCCGGAATGGAACCGGCTGCGCGACCGGGCGCAGGAGGCAGCGCGCATCGCCGGCCATGCCGCGCAGAAGGCGGGCTTCGCGCGCGAGGACCGGGCAGCCAAGGGCGCGCCCTACCTCGCCGATCCGCTCTTCGCCTATCTGTGGGAGCGCGGCTATGGCACCGCGCGCTACCGCGCCGGGACGCTGACGCGGATGCTGGACGGGTTCGTGGCGCGAGTGGCGCGGTTCGAGCCGGCGCGCCGCGCCTTTGCCCTGCTCGACGAATTGCCCGAGCGCCTGGCGGAGCATGCGCGCCGCATGGAGGAGGAGGTCAGGGAGGCCGGAGCTGCCCTCCTCGCGCATGAACGCCGCAACGCCGCCGACCTGCCGGAGGAAGGGGAAGCCGCCACGCTGCGCGCCGCCCTGGAACAGGCGGAGGATGCGCTGGAAGCCGCGCATGCCGCGCTGGCGGAGACGGAGCGCCGCCGCGCGGCCCTCGCTGCCGGCGAGGATGCGGCGACGCAGGAGGCCTCGGCCCTGCTCGCCCAGGCGCTGGCGGCGGAAAGCCTGCGCACGCTGCGCGAGGCGGCGGAGCGCACCCCGACACCCGAGGATGACGCGCTGGTGGCGCAGATGATCCCGCTGCGGCAGGAGCGGGCGGAGCTGGAACAGCAGATCGCCATGCGGCGGCTGGAGGCGCAGACCGCCCGCGAGCACGTGGAGCAGCTGCTGGCGCTGCGGCAGGAGATGCGGCAGCGCGGCTACAGCCAGGATCATTGGAACATGGGTAGTGAGGCGCTGCTCGGGTTGCTGCTGGGGCAGGTGCTCGCTGGGGCGCTCAGCCGCGGCGGGTTCTGGGACCGGATGGAGCAGCACCGAATCCCGGGTGGAGGTGGACCTTGGGGTGGGCCCTGGGGCGATGGCGGCGGCTTTGGTGGAGGCGGCTTCCGGACAGGCGGCACCATCGGAGGCGGGGGGTTCCGGACCGGCGGATCCTTTTGATCTCTGTCTAATAACACTCTATCGTCGTTGAAATATTAGGTATTTGACGCAGAAAGGCGCGGAATCTACGTTGATCGTAGAAGCCGGCGCCTCGCCGGGCGACAGGAGGATGAACCATGCCGGATGGCGACGTGCGCAAGGTCGATTGGCGCTCCAAGGGAATTCGCCGCGTGAAGAGCGCGGAAAAGAGCTGCGATACGCCAGAGACGTTGGGCATGAACCGTGAAGTGGCGATCAGTGGCTCTCGCACCGGCTCCACCGCGCTCTGGGCCGGAACGAACCGCATCCGCCCTAATTCACGCACGGGCGCGCATCATCATGGTGCGCTGGAGAGCGTGATCTACATTATCAGTGGCACGGCGCATATGCGCTGGGGCGACCGGCTGGAGTTCATCACCGAGGCCAAGGCGGGCGACTTCTTCTTGGTGCCGCCCTACGTGCCGCACCAGGAGATCAATGCCTCCGCCACCGAGGAACTGCATTGCGCCCTGGTCCGCTCGGGTATCGAGGAGGTGGTGGTGAATCTGCCCGACCTCGAGCCCGTCGCCGAGCCGGAATGGGTGGACTGACACTACGACACGCGGTGCCCGTCGGGGACGCGTCGGGCACCACTTAGGTTGAAGGCAGGCCGGGGTTGTGTGCGCACCCAGTCATGCCACGTGATGTTGGCCAAGGTGCCTTCGCTCCCATAGACGTCCTCTATCGCCTTCATCGCCTCTATTGTCTGGGCCGATCATGCTGGATCGGTAGCATGGCCTCACTCCCGCAGCACGGGACCCACCGAGAGCCAAAGGACCCAGACCATGACCACCATCTCCTCCCCCGCCCCCGCCT
>NZ_JAFEUU010000042.1 GCF_017355885.1 Sabulicella rubraurantiaca | reverse complement strand
GCGCCCAATCCGCTCGGCGCCTATGGCCGCACCAAGCTGGCCGGGGAATGGGCGGCGCTGGCGGTGAACCCGAAGACGGCGGTGTTCCGCACCGCCTGGGTGTTCAGCGCGGTCGGGCGCAACTTCGTGAAGACCATGCTGAGCGTCGGCGCGCAGCGTCCGGAACTGCGCGTGGTGGCGGATCAGCACGGCAACCCCACCGCCGCGCCCGACCTCGCCGACGCTCTGGCCGGCGTGCTGGCCCGCATCCGCGACGACGGATGGCAGGACAAGCATCGCGGCGTGTTCCACATGGCTGGCGGCGGTCACACCAACTGGCACGCATTCGCGGAGGCGATCTTCAGCGCCGCCGCGCCCTTCGGCGGGCCGCGACCGGTTGTCCATCCCATCGCCACGCACGAATACCCGGTGAAGGCCACGCGCCCCGCCGATGGGCGGCTTGAGCAGCGCAAGCTGCAAGCCGTGTTCGGCGTCGCGCTGCCGCCCTGGCAGCAAGGGCTGGAGCGGGTGATCCGGGCCCTGCACCCCTGACGCTCCCGCGCATCCTCGTCTTGCTTTCCACCTTCGACGGGGAAGCGCATCTCGGCGCGCAGCTCGATAGCCTGGCGCGGCAGGAGGGGGTGGATTGGCGCCTCCTCGTCCGCGACGACGGTTCCTCCGACGGGACGCCCGCGCTGCTGGACGGCTTCGCCGCCGCGCATCCGGAACGGGTGCGGCGCATGCCGGGCGGGGAGAGGCTGGGCGCTCTCGCCTCCTTTACCGCGCTGCTGCGCGCGGCGGAGGCGGCCGACGCCTATGCCTTCATGGATCAGGACGATGTGTGGTTGCCCGGCAAGCTGGCCCGCGCCGCGTGCCTGCTGGATGAAGGGCGGGAGGCGGTGTGCGGAAGGCTGCGCCTCGTGGATGCGGCGCTGAATCCTGTCGGGCTCTCGGCCGTGCCGGACTTCCCGCCACGCTTCGCCTCGCTGCTCGCGCACAATGTCGCGGCGGGCTGCACCATGGCGCTGTCGCCGCGTGGCCGCGAGATGGCGCTGGCCGCGCCACCGCCATCCGGCACGCTGCATGATTGGTGGTGCGCGCTGCTGGTGACCGGGCAGGGGGGGCGCCTCCTGTTCGACGAGGAGCCTTGCATGCTCTACCGGCTGCACGGCGCGAACCAGGTAGGTGGGGCGGGTAGCCTGCCATCCCGCGCCCTGCGCGCGATGCGGTCCGGGCGGCCCGATGGGCTGCGCCTCTTGCGGACGCATCTGGCCGCGCTGGAAGGTGTCGCCTTGTCGCCCGAGGCGGCGGAGGTCGCCGCGAAGCTCCGCCGGATGGCCAGGGCCGGCCCGGTGGAAAGGCTGCGCCTCAGGCGGGAGACGGGGTTCCGTCATCATGCGGCGCTGGGGGATGCGCTGCTGACGCTCTGGCTGCTCGCCGCGCCGCCGCCTCCGTGAACGCCGCCTCCAGCGCCGCACGAACCGCGCTGGGGGAGAGCCGCTCGCGCACATAACCCTGCTGTGCCGCGGAGGTCGCCCGCCAGGCCTCGTCATCATCCAGCAGTCGAAGCGCCGCATCGGCCAGGGCCTGCGCGTCGGTGGCCACGGCGCAGGGCGCGTCGCGCAGCCCCTGCACGCCGACGGGCGTCGTCACCAGCGGCAGGCCTTCCTGCATCGCCTCCATCACCTTCAGCTTCACCCCGGCGCCGAAGCGCAGCGGGCAGATGGCGACGCGCGCCGTGGAATAGCGGCGGCGCAACTCGGCATCGGAGACGCGGCCCGTCACCTCCACCAGCGGCCCCGCCAGGGCGGAGACCATGGGGGTCGGGTTCGCCCCCACCAGGGCGAGGCGCGTGCCGGGCCGGGCGGCGTGGATGCGCGGCAGGATCTCGCCGACCAGCCAAGTGGCAGCGTCCACGTTCGGCGGATGCGCGAAGCCCGCGACGAAGAGCAGCCCGTCGCGGTCTTCCGGTCCCGGCGCCTCGGCCGTCGCCTCGGGCAGGGTGAAGGAGAGCAGCGTCATGGTCGCCGTGCCAGGAGCGAGGCGGCGCACGGATTCCGTCTCCTCGTCGGACAGGTAGATCACGAGGTCGGAATCGGCCCAGACCGCGCGTTCCTGCTCGAGGAGGCGCGCCGCTTCCTCGCGCAGCGCCGCGGCGCGGCTGGGCGCTTCCGCTTCCAGCAAGGCGGCCTCGCGCTCCACGCGCTCATGGTGCAGGTCATGGCCGTAGAACAGGATGGGCGCGTGCGGGGCGTGGCGCTTCAGTGCCGGCAGAAGCGCTTCCGCCACATGGGGGCGGGACAGGATGACCTCGTCCAGCTCCGCGCCATGGGTGCGGGCCCAGTCTTCGAAATTGGGGCGGTGCGGGTCGGTAGGGCACTCGACGCCCAGCGCTTCCAGCGCCTCCCGGTAGCCCGGCATGTCGAGCCCGTTCAACGCCCAGAACTTCACCACGTGGCCCTGCGTCAACAGCGCCTCCACCAGCGAGAGCGTGGCGCGCGAGCCGGCATCCTGGTCGGGGGTGAGGAGGTTGTTGTCGGCCAGCAGCACCACGCGCCGCGCGCCGCCCTTCGGCGCGCGGTCGCGTGCGCGGATCAGGTTGGTCGCCGGCTCCTCGCGCAGATCCATCGCCGCGCGGTGACGCTCGTGCAGCTTGCGGAGATTCGTGACCTGATACGCCTTGATGCCCTTGGTCAAATCCGTGCCGTGCGACGCGCCCTCGTGATGGATCACCGTGGCGTTCGGCACGTAGAGGGTGCGCCACCCGGCCGCGCGCAGGCGGAAGGCGAGGTCCGTATCCTCGCAATAGGCGGGCAGGAATTCCTCGTCGAAGCCGCCCATCGCCTCCCAGGCGGTGCGAGGAAGCATGATGGCGGCGCCGGAGCAGTAATCCACCTCGCGCAGATAGGTGTATTCGGAGCGGCGCGGGTCCTGCCGGTTGCCCCAGTTCCAGGCCGAGCCGTCGCGCCAGAGCAGGCCGCCCGCCTCCTGCAGCCAGCCTTCGGGATAGAGCAACCGCGCGCCGGCCAGCCCGACCGGGCCAGGGAAGCCTGGATGCGGCTGGGTGATGGCGGCGTGCAGCGCGTCCAGCGCCCCGGGCATCACCTCGGTGTCGTTGTTCAGCAGGAACAGGAACTCGCCGCGCGCCTCGGCCATGGCGGCGTTGGCCGAGCGAAGGAAGCCGAGATTCTTCGGCCACTCGAAGAGGCGCAGTCCCTGCACGGCCCGCAACCTCGCCATCTCCGGGTCGCCCGAGGCGTCCTCGGCCAGGATCACCTCGAAGGTTAGGGCAGGCGGATAGGCGGCGAGGGTGGCGAGGCAGCGCAGGCAATGGGTCAGCTGCCCATAGGCCGGGATCACCACGGAGATGAACGGCTGCTCGGAGGTCGGAAGGCGCAGGTCCTTGGGGTCGGGCAGGCGGAAGGGGGCGGGGAGGCCCAGCTTGCCCCGCATGTCGAGCCGCCAGCCCAGAGACACCAGCGCTCGTTCCGCCACGAAGGAGAGGCGCGCCTTCACATAGCCGCGGCGCTGCCAAAGCTCATGCCGCAGCCGCCCCTCCCGCGTCCATTCGGCGATGCGCCGGCTGCGGCGAAGCTGGCGGCGGAGGAAGGTCTCGGCGGGCATCTTGGCTAGGTGATAGCAGGGGGGTGGCGCCGCGCAACCGGCTTCCCCCGCGGGGAGAGGGCGGCTAGAGCATCGGGCCATGATCCCATGCCCGCCGACCGGCTTCCTCCCTCTTCGAGACGCCGGCTGATATGGGCGCCGTGCTCGTCACCGGCGCGGCCGGCTTCATCGGGGCGCATCTCTGCCGCGCCCTCCTCGCCCGGGGCGAGGAGGTGGTCGGGCTCGACAACCTCAACCCCTATTACGACCCGGCGCTGAAGGAACGGCGCCTTGCCGCGCTGGCCGAGGGGGCGCGACCCGGGCAGTTCCGCTTCCACCGGCTCGACCTCGCGGATCATCAAGCAGTGCTGGCGTTGATGGCGGAGGCTGGGATCGATCGGGTGGCGCATCTCGGCGCGCAGGCGGGGGTGCGATGGTCGTTGGAACAGCCCTTCGCCTACACGGCCAGCAACGTCACTGGCCAGCTTTCAGTGCTGGAAGGGGTGCGGCGGTCGGATGGGCGTATCCGGCACACCGTCTATGCCTCCACCTCCTCCGTTTATGGCGCCCGCACCGACGGCGCCTTCCGCGAGCAGGACCGCACTGATCATCCGGCCTCGCTCTACGCTGCCACCAAGAAGGCGGGCGAGGTGATGGCGGACAGCTATGTGCGGCTCTACGGGCTGCGGCTGACGGGGCTGCGCTTCTTCACCGTCTATGGTCCCTGGGGCCGACCCGACATGGCGGTGTGGCTCTTCACCGACGCGATGACGCAGGGCCGCTCCATCCGCCTGTTCAACGAGGGGCGGATGCGGCGCGATTTCACCTTCGTGGACGACATCGTGGCCGGGGTGCTCGCGGCGCTGGACAATCCGCCCGACGGTCCGGCGCACCGTCTCTATAATATAGGCAACAGCCAACCCGAGGAGCTGACCGAGCTGGTCGCGGCGCTGGAGGAGGAGCTGGGGGTGAAGGCGCGGCGCGAACTCCTGCCGATGCAGCCCGGCGACGTGCCGGCCACCTTCGCCGACACCTCCGCCATGCGGCGCGATTTCGGTTGGGCGCCGACCACGCGGCTGCGCGACGGCATCCGCCACTGGGCGCGCTGGTGGCGGGAGTATCACCGTTGAGCCCGCTCCTGCCGCGCCGCGTCGTGGTGCTGGGCGACGTGATGCTCGACCGCTTCCTGTATGGCGAGGCGCGGCGGCTCTCGCCCGAAGCACCGGTGCCGGTGGTGCGGCTCGGCCGGCGCGATTCCATGGCGGGCGGCGCCGGCAACGTGGCGCGAAATCTGGAGGCGCTGGGAGGCGAGCCCGCGCTGCTCGCCCTTGCGGGGAATGACGCGGAGGGCGGGGAACTGGCATCCCTGCTTGGTCCGGCGGCGCGGCTGGTGCGGCGCCCCGGCCGTCGCACCACGGTGAAGCTGCGCGTCATCGCCGCGCGGCAGCAGGTGGTGCGGGTGGACGAGGAGCAGGAGCGCCCCGCCGACACGGCGGAGGAGGAGGCGCTGATCCAGGCCCTCGCCGACGTGCTGCCGGGTGCGGCGGCGCTGGTGCTGTCCGACTACGCGAAGGGCGTGCTGACGCCGCGCCTTTGCGCCGAGGCGATCACCATGGCGCGCGCGGCGGGGGTGCCCTGCCTCGTGGACCCCAAGGGGCGCGACTTCGGCCGCTATGCCGGCGCGGACCTCCTGACCCCCAATGCCGCCGAACTGGCCGAGGCGACGGGAATGCCCGTCGGGACGGACGCCGAGGCCGAGGCCGCCGCACGTGCCCTGCTGGAGCGCGTGCCGGTCGGAGCGGTGCTCGCCACGCGGTCGGAGAAGGGAATGCTGCTGGTGCCGCGCAACGGCGCGGCGGCCTCCGTCCCAGCCCAGGCGCGGGAGGTGTTCGACGTTTCGGGCGCGGGCGACACGGCCATCGCCACGCTGGCGCTGTCGGTCGCGAATGGGCGCGACCTCGAGGAGGCGATGCGCCTCGCCAATGCCGCGGCCGGGATCGTGGTCGGCAAGCTGGGCACGGCCACCTGCTCCGCAGCGGAACTGGACCACGCGCTGCGCGAGGCAGAGGGCGCGGTGGGAGAGGCGCTGCCGGAGGCGGATGCGGCGCGGCTGGTGCGGGAATGGCAGGCGGCCGGGCTGCGGGTCGGCTTCGCCAATGGCTGCTTCGATATCCTGCATGCCGGCCACGTGCGGCTGCTGCGCGACGCGCGGCGCCATTGCGACCGACTGGTCGTGGCGCTGAACGACGATGCGAGCGTGACGCGGCTGAAGGGGATGGGGCGCCCGCTCAATCCCCTGGCCGACCGTGCGGCGGTGATCGGCGCGCTGGCCGCGGTGGATGCGGTGACGAGCTTCGGCGAGGACACGCCGCTGGAGCTGATCCTCCAGCTTCGGCCCGACCGGCTGTTCAAGGGCAGCGACTACACGCTGGACCAGGTGGTGGGCGCACGCGAGATCGCGTCATGGGGTGGGGAGACGGTCCTGCTCGACCTGCTGCCGGGGCGGAGCACGACCCGCCTTGTGGAGAGGGCGCGCCGGAAGTGAAAGCGGGCTGAGCGCTCATCCACGCCTATGCCGCTTGCCAAGGTGGCATCCGCTCCTGCCGGCTTCACACAGTGCACCGACCGAACGCGGCGATCCCGAAGCCGGACCTCGCAAGAAGGAGGCGCTTCGGGACCGTAGAGACTTGCGACGCGGCCGGACCCCGCTTGGTGGGGCCCGGCGGTGTTCATCTCAGACGAAGGAGAAGTCCTTTTGGGAGAGCATGGCGGCCTTGATGCCGTCCAGGGTCACGGCCATGTCGGCGACCGCATCCCCGTTCACGTCCAGCTGCAGGGTCGAGGTCGCGTCCTCAAAGCGGGCCTGGGTGAAGCCCAGCTTGGTGAAGCCGCCCGCGCCCAGCCACATGAAGTTCTTCTGCCCCAGCCCCTCGAAGGCCAAGAGGTCCTGGCCCGCCTTGAAGTCGGTGATGCGGTCAGGCGCCGCCAGCATCGAGTCCAGCGTGGACTTGAACAGGAACCGATCAGGCCCGCTCCCGCCGGTCAGCCGGTCCTGGCCCATGCCGCCATAAAGCACGTCCGCCCC
>NZ_JAFEUU010000041.1 GCF_017355885.1 Sabulicella rubraurantiaca | reverse complement strand
CAGCCCCCTCCGGTCATACCGAGACCGGTTTTCCGCCGTCCACATCCGCCATGCTCTCCGCGAATCTCTCCTGCACGAGCGAATCACAAGTGACTCAATCGATTCAACATGTTCGCGGACGGACACTAACCCCGACCTCATGTCCGAGCCGCACACTTGCTCGGCCATGAACAAGGACTCAAATTCAGCGGCCGGAGCCGATCCGCCTTCTTCCTGTACGCGACTTTGATCGGGTTACCACACGCTCTAGCGGCACCTCCCAGCCTTTGGCACCGTCTTGCCGTGCGCGGGCAGGTGCTGCACGTCAGCGCCCAGAACTGGCGGGCGACAGAGAAGGAACGCTGATGAATTGGGAGAAGATCGCGCTCTACCTGGCGGTGGGTGTTTTGGCGGCTTACTTCAACCAGCAACTGCGCGAGCTCATTCGCGGCCCCAACGGGGAGCAGGGGCGCACGATCTACCGCATCAATCGCTTCGGCGCCCTGCTGCTTGTGGCGATAGCCATGTGGGGCGTGCTCGAGGCGACACACTGACCAGGGGAAGGCGCTATCCCATGAACCTCGAGCTCGCCACTAGTGTCTTTGTTGTTCTGCCAAAGCGGGCGTAATGGGTCAGCAAACAACCCGACCTAGTGCCGCGTCTCGGTTTTCGACACGGCACTGGAGACAGTGCGGTATGCGCATCTGGGTAATCCACGGATCCACCAATGGCATGATGGCTTCGGTGCCCTAGCGGCTGTCCTGGAGGAGCGCGTCGTCTTGTTGGGCATCCTCCTCTGGAGGCCGCTGTCAGTGCTGCCGGAAAGTGCCCGCTCGAATCAGCCGAGCCAACGAAACCTCCTCAGGTCGCAGCGCCCCCTCGCGTCGAATTCGACGCCCTCACGCTCCAGAAGGTGCTGTTGCAAGCTGTCACCGCCGTTGCGGGACGAGCTGTACGAAACCTCTCCCTTCGCGTTGATGACACGATGCCAGGGAATCTTGGTTGCCGGATCAAGGCGCTGAAGCACTCTCCCGACAAGGCGTGCCCGCCGCGGTAGCCCGGCCATGGCCGCGATCTGACCGTACGTCGCAATCCAGCCCTTCGGGATGCGGAGAATGGCAGCATGGATCGCCGCAACAGCTTCATCCTGATCCTGCGGCGCGGCATGGCGCAATCTACGCTTCATCGCCATGGGCCGAAGATAGATCGCTGAGCGAAGCCCGCCACCACATTCGGGCCTGCGAGCCGTGAGAGTGGGCACATGGTGCGACGTGTCCCAGCCGAGCCGGTCGACGATACGCCGCGGCCCGTTGTGGCTTGCGAAGAATCTGCGGGCTGCCCAGGCGGCCAAGAGGAAGCCGGACCTGCTCCCCGTTGGCACCGCGACCAGCACGAACTGGTGACTTGCTCCCAGCCGCACGCGGTCGAGGGAGAGGCGGCCGTCGCGGCGGCACCAAGGAGGATGACAGTCAGCCCCCGCCCGACGGCGCGAAGAACACGTAATCCGCAGTGTAGGGCACGGCCCGGAAGGCGCCGGCTGTCGGGCATGATCCCTCCGCAACCCCGCCTGCCGTGTTCACGCGCAGGATCACCGTGACCGGCTCGAGCCGCCCGCCGCTCCCCGCTCCGCGCCGTTCCGTCACCTCCAGCCGGAGCCAGGGAATGTCGCCTGTGCCTGCTCCCGGCAGCCGGTCAGCGACGCGCCCCACGAGCGTGGCTCCCCCTTCGGCCAGTTCCCAGCTCGGCCCGGCATAGTGTCGCCCGACCGTGCGGCCTCCCTCCAGAAGTGTCGCGATCGGCTCGCGGAACGCCCAGGAAAGCCGGCCGTCGGCGCCAGCGCGGCACTCGTAGATCTGGGCGCCCTGCGCGTGGGTGGTTGCCACGATGGACAGGCCCGGCGCCGCGGCGGCCTCCGGTCCGGGCTGGGCCAGCGCTGAGCCGCCCGCCAGGACGAGAAGGAGCCCAGCCGCGCAAGGCGGAAGCTTGAGATGACGTTGGGTCATGTCGGTTCCTCCGGAACTGCCGGTCCCGCCGGCGACAGGTGGGAGATCTGCGACCTCCCGCCCCATGGGCCATGGAGCCCATATGGCGCCGGCCTCCCTCACGGGGATGCGACCCCCGCGCCGTCGCCCTGCGCGCGCTGGATCGCGCGCTCCGCCACGCTGCGGCCCAGCGCCTCGGCTGCGGTGACGTCGCTGGGGTAGTGGATCCCGGCCCAGATCCGCGACTCCCCGGCCTCGCGTGCCAGCGCCGCCATGGTGCCTGCATCGCGCGGGAACAGGTGCCCGATCACCGCCGCGGCCGAGATGGAGAAGCAGCCATGCGCGGAGGGGTAGCTGGGATGGTTCGGCACCGCGATCACCGGCCGGAACTCGCGGTCGAGCTGCGTGGGGCGGATCGTCCAGTAAGCGTATTTCGCGTCCCAGCAGGCGACCCCGCTATCGTACATCGCCACGTTGAGCAGCGCATAGGCACGCGCGGCGCGTGGCGCGTCTCCGGACTGGCCGTGCTCGAAGAGCAGGCGCCCAACATGGTTGTTCCAGTACTCGTGGCTGCGGAGGCCTCCAGCGGCCGCCTCCCAGAAGAGGGCGCGGGAAGTAGTGAGCGGCGTGCGCTCGAGCGTGCGAAGCTGCGCCATCTCCGTCGCGCGCTCCGGCGAGTCGGCGGAAGGGGGTGGCGGCGGCCGGAACTCGGCGGCCGAGGACAGAAGCCATGGCGTCCAGTTCGGGGCTTGCGGCAGGGCCGGGTTGGCTGCGTTCCACTGGCCGGGTTGCGCCGGCACCGTACCCGTCCAGCGCTGGTCGGTGCCGTCGCGCCGGGCCCGCTCCAGCGCCACGGCGGCGACCTGCCGGCCGAGCGCAGCGCCCGCCGCGACGTCGCTGGGATACGCCACTCCGGCCACCATCCGCATGCGGCTCGCCTCCTCCGCCAGGCGCGTGAACTCGGCCGCGCGCCGCGGGAAGATTTCGGCGAGCACGGCCGCCGCTGCCCCGGCGGCAACGGCGTGCTCGTCTGGATAGGACGAGCTTGTGGGCATCGCGGCCAGGGGCCGCAACGCCGGGTCCGTGGCCCCGGGCGCAGGGCGGTTATGGGCCTGCTTGCTGTCCCACGCCGCGACCATCGCATCGGCCAGCGCGGTGTGCAGCAGCGCCAGATGCCGTGAGGCGAGGTTGACCGGCACGCCCGCCCGCAGCGCCTCCTCCATCGCAATCCCGTTCCAGCGGTAGGACGGCGCGGCGGCGTTCCACCAAGCGATGCGCTCCAGCGTCGCCGCATCGCGGGAGGCGACCAGGCCGAAGAGCTGATCGAGCTCCGCGCGCGTCGCCGCGGCGTCGGGTGGCGGCGGGAGGCGGAACTGATTGCCGGAGGCCAGCACCCAGGTCTGCCAAGTTCCGGGATGCGACGGCTGCGCACCGTCCCTGGTTTGCGCCCAACTCGTTTCGGACAGAATGAACGAGGAGCCGAGGAGCAGCGCCGCGCCGAATGCGCGGCGGCTCGAACTCATCCTGGGCATCTCAACTCTCCTTCGAAGGGGGGATGGGGGCGCGGCGGCGATCCGCCGCGCCGGCCGCTTCCTTCAGCGCCGCGTGACGACGACCTCCAGGTATTCGCTCGGCACGATCAGCGTGTCCGCACTGCCGCGGTTCATGCGCCCGCACAGCCCCAGGATGTCCTCCTCGAGCGCCGCGGCCTTCTCGGCGTCGAGCGCCGCGAAGGCGCGGTTCACCGGCCCATAGAAGGTGCGGAAGACCTCGAGCATGTGGTCGGCCGAGCGGTAGCGGAAGTTGAAGACCTGCTTGGTGGCCTCGATCCCCTGCCCGGTGAAAAGCTCGGCCATGCGCGCCTCGGTGCCCCAGAGCGCTGGCGAACGGAGACCGGCCGGCGGCGGCATGTGCTTCCCGATCGTGCGGAAGAGCTGGCCGATGAAGCCCTCCGGCGTCCAGCTGGCAAGCCCGATCCGGCCGCCCCCCGGGCGCACGACGCGGAGCAGCTCGGCCGCCGCCTTGTCCTGGTCCGGCGTGAACATGACGCCGAAGGTCGAGAGCACGACGTCGAAGCTGTTGTCGGCGAAGGGGAGCGCCTCGGCATCCGCCTCGCGGAAGGCGACGACCAGGCGCTCGGCGGCCGCGCGCTCCCGGCCGCGGTCGAGCAGGACGCCGACATAATCCGTGGACGTCACCTGCGCGAAGCGGCGGGCCGCGGCGAGGGTGGCGTTGCCGTTGCCGGCGGCGACGTCGAGCACGCGCTCGCCGGCGCGGAGGTCCACGGCCTCGCAGATGCGCTCGCCGACGATCTGCAGCGTGGTGCCGACGACGGCGTAGTCGCCGGTCGCCCAGGTCGCCTGCTGGCGGGCCTTGACCGCAGCCAGGTCGACGGGGGTGGCGGATGCTTGGTTCGGCAGGACGGTGGATGCTGACATGGTCTGTCTCCTCACGTGGCTCTCGTTGCGCCGCCCCCGGCGGGGGTGGCGCCGCTTCGGCCGGCGCAGGACCAAGGCCAGGCGGTGAGCAGCTTCGCTCTCCGTTCTGGCGGTTCGCTGCTATGGTCACCGCCCGCTGCGCGGAGAGGACCCACGGGCTCGGCGCCCGACAGATCGTCTCCTCGGCCCGCTTCGTAGCGGCGGCGCGTGGAGGCCGGTGTGGGAGCCGGCGTGGGAGCCAGCATGGAAACGGAATCCCCCTCGAGCGAGGGCACCGCACCCCTGGAGATCCGGCTTCTTGGTCCGCTGACGGTCGTCCACAGGGGCACGGCGGTGGCGCTGCCGGCGTCGCGCAAGGCGCGTGCTCTCCTCGCCTACCTCGCGCTGGCCCCGCACCCTGTGTCGCGAAGCCATCTTTGCGAACTCCTGTGGGATGTCCCCGACGACCCGCGCGGCGAGCTCCGCTGGTGCCTGAGCCGGATCCGGGGCGTCCTCGACGAGCCGGGCCGGAGCCGGATCGAGACGCGGGCGGACGCGATCCGTCTCAACCTTTCCGGCTGCGTCGTGGACGCGGTCGAGCTGGACCGCGCTGCGCGGGCCGGCTTCGAGGCGCTCGCGACCGAACGGCTGCGGGCGCTCGCCGCACTCTTTGCCGGCGACGCCCTCGAAGGGCTGGAGCTCGACCGCCTGCCCAGCTTCGAGGGCTGGCTTGTCGCGCAGCGCCGCCATTTCCGCGATGCCCACGCATCCCTGCTGGAGACGCTCGCCGGGCGGTTGCCGGACGAGGAGGCGTCCGACGCCCTTGAGCAATGGCTCCGGCTCGCCCCCTTCGACCTCCGCCCCCACCAGGCCGTGCTGGCCGCGCTGGCCCGGCGCGGCCGCATCCGGGAGGGGGACGAGCACCTTGCGGCAACAACGCGGCTATTCGAGGCCGAGGACCTCGACGCCGCCCCGCTGCGTGCCCTGTGGCAGGCAGCCCGCGCCCAGGTGGAGAAAGCGCCGTCGCGCGCCTGGGCCGGACCGGCTGCCGTGGCGCCTCCTCCGGCTGGCGCCGCGGCGGAGGACAGCTTCGCCGGGCCACACCGGGGCTCCGTCGCGGTGATGCCCTTCACCGATTTGACCGCGGGGCCGGCGACGCCCGGCGGCCCTGCTGATGCCCTGGTCCACGACGTAATCGCGCGGCTGGCGAAGCTGCGCTCCCTGTTCGTGATCGGGCAGGGCAGCGTGTTTGCGCTCCGGGATCGGGGCGTTTCCCCCGCGGAGGCCGGGCGGCTACTCGGCGTGGACTACGTCGTCAGCGGCTCCGTACAGCGCCGGGGCAAGCGCTTGGCCGTTGCGGTCGAACTCGCCGAGGCGCGGAGCGCGCGGATAGTCTGGGCGGAGGTCTTCGACCAGGAGGCGGAGGACGCTTTCCTGGTCCTCGACGAGATCGGCAACCGAGCGGTCGCCTCGATCGCCGGCGAGATCGAGGCGGCCGAGCGTAACCGCGCGGTCCTCCGGCCTCCTGACTCGCTCGATGCGTGGGAGGCGCATCATCGCGGCCTCTGGCACATGTACCGCTTCAACAAGCCGGACAACGAGAAAGCCCGGCACTTCTTCGAAACGGCCATCCGCCTCGACCCGACCTTTTCGCGCGCCTATGCCGGCCTATCCTTCACGCATTGGCAGAATGCGTTCCAGGGCTGGGCGGAGCGTGGGGCCGAGATGGAGCGTGCCTATGCCGCCGCCGGGCAGGGGTTGATGGCCGACGACCGCGACCCCGCTGCGCATTGGGCGATGGGCCGGGCCCTTTGGCTGCGCGGCCGCCACGACCAGTCGGTCGAGGAACTTGAACGCGCCGTGGAGCTGAGCCCGAATTTCGCCCTCGGCCACTACACGCTCGCCTTCGTCCACTCGCTGACCGGCGACCCGGACACGGCCGTCGAGGCCTCCGGACATTCGCTGCGCCTCAGCCCCTACGACCCGATGGTCTTCGGCATGCTCGGGGCGCGCGCCATGGCGCTCGTGCGCCTCAATCGATTCGAGGAGGCAGCCGAAATGGGCACGAAGGCCGCCGGCCGCCCGAACGCCCATGCCCACATCTTGGCGATCGCCGCGGTCTCCCTCGCTCTCGCCGGCCGGCTCGACGAGGCGCGCGCCCATGTCGCGGCGATCCGGAAGAAATTGCCGTCCTACCGTGTGGATGACCTCATCACGGCAATGCAGCCGGCGCCGGATGGCGAGATGCTGTTCCGGTTGGGCGCAAAACGAATAGGGTTCACCTGACGCGGCTTGCAGCGGGTGATCTGGGATCGGCCATGTTTCATGGGCGCCGACACACGGTCGACGCCCTGCTCGTGTTTGGGCCGCGGGAGCGTGGGCAGCGACGACCATCAATGCGCACCCCGACCCTGCTTAGCTTCCTCCGACGGCGGTTCCGACGAGTGCGCCGGAGGCGGTGAGGCCTGCGGTGGTGGTGGCACCGGTGGCGATGATGCTGGCCATGGTAACGCCCGCCTCGGCCAGCAGCGGCGCGGTGGCACC
>NZ_JAFEUU010000040.1 GCF_017355885.1 Sabulicella rubraurantiaca | reverse complement strand
GCGCCCAATCCGCTCGGCGCCTATGGCCGCACCAAGCTGGCCGGGGAATGGGCGGCGCTGGCGGTGAACCCGAAGACGGCGGTGTTCCGCACCGCCTGGGTGTTCAGTGCGGTCGGGCGCAACTTCGTGAAGACCATGCTGAGCGTCGGCGCGCAGCGTCCGGAACTGCGCGTGGTGGCGGATCAGCACGGTAACCCCACCGCCGCGCCCGACCTCGCCGACGCTCTGGCGGGCGTGCTGGCGCGCATCCGCGACGACGGATGGCAGGACAAGCATCGCGGCGTGTTCCACATGGCCGGCGGCGGTCACACCAACTGGCACGCATTCGCGGAGGCGATCTTCAGCGCCGCCGCGCCCTTCGGCGGGCCGCGACCGGTTGTCCATCCCATCGCCACGCACGAATACCCGGTGAAGGCCACGCGCCCCGCCGATGGGCGGCTTGAGCAGCGCAAGCTGCAATCCGTGTTCGGCGTCGCGCTGCCGCCCTGGCAGCAAGGGCTGGAGCGGGTCATCCGGGCCCTGCACCCCTGACGCTCCCGCGCATCCTCGTCTTGCTTTCCACCTTCGACGGGGAAGCGCATCTCGGCGCGCAGCTCGATAGCCTAGTTTGCTCTGAGCCGCCCGGGTCAGGACCATGACCAGATCGTGCCTTCCACCTGCCTCACCATTCCTGAAAATCTACCAGACCGGGTTTTCCCGGATCGACGCCAAAGGAAGGGGCACGATATGAGCGCGGGAGACCATCAAAGTCAGTTCAGTACGGAGTTCTACGAGGAAAATGTCATACGACACCGAAGCTCGCCGTGCAGATCTTGTAGCATCGCAGCAAGTCTTAGAAGAGGACCCCATCGCGTTCGGCGAGTCCGATGGGCGCGCTATAGAGCCTGCTGGCCCGAGCCATCGCCAAGAGGATCCGGTTCAGCGTGATATTCTGATCGTGCGGGCCGCATTTGATGCCGAATATTACTGCGCGACTTATCCTGACATTCCTGCGGCTAAGATCGACCCGCTCGAGCATTTCTGCGTATTTGGATGGCAGGAGGGGCGCGATCCCGCGCCGTGGTTTTCCACCCGGGCCTATCTGCGGCTCCACCCAGATATCGAGGCGCTGGGCCAAAACCCATTTGCGCACTACATCGCGTTCGGCGAGTCCGAAGGGCGCGCTATAGAGCCTGCTGGCCCGAGCCATCGCCAAGAGGATCCGGTTCAGCGTGATATTCTGATCGTGCGGGCCGCATTTGATGCCGAATATTACTGCGCGACTTATCCTGACATTCCTGCGGCTAAGATCGACCCGCTCGAGCATTTCTGCGTATTTGGATGGCGGGAAGGGCGCGATCCCGCGCCGTGGTTTTCTGTCCGCCATTACCGAGAAGTATACCAGGAATTAGAGGGTAATCCGTTTGTTCACTACATACTTTACGGAAAAGACGAAGGGCGGCGGATTTGGCCAGCCAATTTTGACGGGCCCCGTGAACTTGAGGTGGAAGCTAGTGCGTCACTCGTTTCCGATCCTGCTCTCCTTGATCTAATCCGTTTCAAAAGCAGTGGCACATCTTCGCGAAACACGAGCTTTGACCCGAAGTGTCTTCGAGTGCATTGGGTCATTCCAGATTTCCGTCCTGGAAGCGGCGGCCACATGACCATCTTCCGAATGGTCCGTTGGCTTGAGACGTTTGGCCACGAATGTACTATTTGGATCAGTAATCCTTGGCATCACGCCTCGGCTTCGGAAGCATACGATAATATTCTGAAATATTTTCAGACCGTCCGTGCGCCTGTTCACTTTTGCGAAGATGGCTTCTTGTCGGCTTCTGGAGAGTGCGTGGTTGCGACCAGTTGGGACACCGTCCAGAAAGTATCTGCTGCGACCAATTTCGCGGCCAAATTTTATTTTGTACAAGACTTCGAGCCTTCGTTCTATCCAGTCGGCAGCCAGTCACTCGCCGCTGAACTGTCCTATCAGTACGAAGATTTAGCCTGTATATGTGCGAGTCCGTGGCTATCGAAATTAATGCGCCGGCGATATGGCCGCTGGGCACGACACTTTTGGCTGGCCTATGACCGAACAGTATATCATAGCGCGGGGCCCGAAATCCGTGGAACGAGTGTGCCAAGAATCGCCCTTTATGCGAGAAATTCAACGCCTCGCCGCGCGGTGGATCTAGCGATTTTGGCGCTTGAACTGCTCGCTGAGCGAGGGGTGAAGTTCCAGGTTGACCTCTACGGGGCGGAACTAAATTTTGTTCGGGCTAAGTTTCCGGGGACGCTGCATGGTATTCTCGACGCTCCTGAACTCGCGTCACTCTATCGCCAGGCAGATATTGGCGTATGTTTCTCGGCAACAAATTATTCTCTGGTGCCTCAGGAAATGATGGCTTGTGGTCTTCCTGTTGTTGAACTTGATGTCGAAAGTACACGAGCGATCTTCCCAGAGGGGGTAGTCTCTAGAGCTGCTCCCGCCCCGGCCGCCATTGCTGAAGCTATCCACCGACTTATCGTGTCGCCTGAACTGCGTCGGGAACAGGCGCATCGAGCACGTGCATGGGTGCAGCAATTCAGTTGGGAGAAGTCAGCAAGGATAGTCGAGCGCGCCTTGAAGCGGCGCCTCATTGAGACTGGGAACAAGCCCGCAATCACTGCCCATGGCAGCAGCCGACGTCATAGACTTCAGAGAACGGCTCCGAAAGCTAGTATATGCATCCCGACCTATAACGGCGGCGCGCTATTGGCTGACGTAGTTGATCGCATAAACGCCCAGCGCGCTCCCTGGCCATTTGAAATAGTAATTGTTGATAGCAGTTCACAAGATGGCTCATTTGAAAAAATCTCCCAAATGCCACGTGTTCAAGCGTTCCAGATCCCGCAGCGCGAATTCGGTCACGGAAAGACTCGGAACCTTGCGGCCCGGCTGTCAAAGGGCGAATTTATCGCATTCTTGACGCAAGATGCTATGCCTGCCGATGAGGACTGGCTATACAATCTCGTTTCGAGTTTAGAGCATTTTCCAGATGGGGCAGGTGCCTTCGGAAAACATCTTGCGTGGCCTAATGCATCGCCGTTCACTCGGCGTGATTTAGCGAACCACTTTGCGGGTTTTCTGAATTTCCCCATTGCTGTCTCGAAAGATACCGACCACCTGAAGTGGAGCAGTCAGGACATTGGATGGCGACAAGTCTTGCATTTTTATTCCGATAATAACTCATGCATGAGGCGCGCCATTTGGGAGAAATTCCCCTACCCCGAAGTTGAATTCGGAGAGGATCAGGCCTGGGCTAACACAATCATTGAGGCGGGTTTCCAGAAAATTTATGCGCCGGACGCTACAGTTTTTCATTCACATGACTTCGACCCGAGGGAGTCTGAGGTGAGAAGCTTCGAGGAGGGCACATTTTTTCGCAAATACTTCAATTACAAAGTTTATGACGATGAAGTGCCCTTTGACACCCAGTTAGAAGCGATGAACACTTTCGACGTAACGTGGGCAGCAAAACAAAAAGTTGGGACGGCAGAACTGCAGCGTCGTCTGGCGGATAACGAAGCTCGCCTCCGCGGGCTACGCCGTGCGTCTCTCGCTCAGGATCTTGACGCCCCAGGCAGGCCACTTGTTTATCAAGCGGCTTCGGCGCCTCGGCGGAAGCGGCGAACGTAGTTCGCCAACGCTGATGGATGCACTTTCAGACAAGGATAGGCTGCGATGGTCTGGTACTTGGATCTGATTGGTGGACGCAAGGCTGCCGGGACGCCGGCGCAGGAAATTGAGCGCCTGTGCCCAGCTTTGAGCGAAGCAACGGCGCCTGTTCCTCTTCCTCCATCTTGCGCTGATACCGCGTTTACCGGAGATACCTTGGTGTTCAGTTGGCTTAGACCACAAACTTCGTGCAATCATCAGTCAGCAGTCAACATCTTTGAATTGTCCGAAGAATGAAGAACGTCCTTTTCGATAATGGCGTCACTGTGATCGCTCATATACGCGCGATCGAAAATAATGGGCGCCTCGTCATTACATTCGACCCAATGACCGCGAACGATGTAAACGCGGATGGGTACGCAGAACGGTTTCTAATAAAGCGGGGATATGATGTAATCAGTGTGCAAAAGCGTAGAGATAATTGGTTTCAAGACCTCAACCTCGACAATTTTATTGCTGCCGTCGGCCGTGTATGTCGGAGCTACGATGAAGTTTTTGCATATGGATCTAGCATGGGCGGATATGCCGTATTGTACTTCTGTTCGCTGCTAAATATTCGCATTTTGTCGATTTCGCCCCGAGTCTCCATACATCCGAATACCCCGGTGGCGATACCCGGCTTCGACAAGCGCATAGTTACGTTCGCTCACCATCCGCTGCGAGATGTCGTTGACCACCGTGCAGAGCCGTTGATTATCTACGATCCCCACGATCCTACTGACGAACATTATGTCGAAGTCGAGGCAAAAGCAGCGTTTCCAAATGCCAAGATCGTCAAGGTTCAGCATGGCGGACACCCAGTCGGGCATGCTTTGATGGAAATGGGTTTGCTGAAGAGTTTCGTGACATCTTTTTTGGAGGGCAAGGAGCCTGACTGGCAATCAGTTAGAGGGAACCGCCGCAAGTCGAAGACGTACCTATCGAACTTAGGTGTACATTTGGCCTCTCGAAAGAAGCACCGAGTCGCGATAAAATTGATGGAACGAGCGATAAGTATCGACCCACATCGCAGCGATTATTTCATACAGAAGAGTTTGTCCGAAGCTGCAATGGAGCAATACGGCGAAGCGCTGCAAAGTGTGCAGCGGGCTATTTCTCTTGACCAGAAAAATGACGCCTACTATGTCCACTGGTCTAGTGTTTTGGATCTGGCTGATAGCCCCCTGAACTCGTTGAAAGCGGCAAATTTGGCTATCTCGCTTAACGATGCTAACGCCATGGCTTATGTTAGGCAAAGTATCTCTTTGTTCAAACTTGCAATGTACGATCAGGCAATCGTGAGCGCTCGCAACGCTGTCAATTGCGACCCAGATAATAAAATATACATTGATCATCTTGAGAATATGTTGTTCGCTGCGTCGGCAAAACAAACAGCCCTACAGTGAGGGCGATAAAATTTTTTCTCAATCAGAGCCTGTCTCGACCGCAAGGGGGGCAATGAGATGCTGCTATCCGAACTGAAAGCTCGGCGAAACTGTCGAGTGCTGCACTGTGAGGCCCATAATGTTATATTATCTATGGAGAGATCTGTATTTCTTGATCGTGTGCGCCTCGAAGGCGGGGTTTCATTCGGTGCGCACACCTACGTGAACTTTGGTTCTGACATTCGTCATACGAAGATTGGGCGCTACTGCTCAGTCGGGAGCCGAGTGATTACGTCTCCGGGGCGGCATCCTTTAGATTGGATGAGTACCCATCCACTGGTCGTGCGGCGGTCTACAACCAGATTTTTTGAAAACACAGACCGTGTCGTTCGCATCGGAAATGATGTGTGGATCGGTGACGGATCAAAATTGATGCCTGGAATTTCCGTTGGCCACGGAGCGATAATAGCCGCGGGGGCCGTGGTGACAAAAGATGTTCCTCCGTACGCTATCGTGGGGGGGGTTCCCGCAAGGATCATCCGGTTCAGATTCAACGAGGATACGGTGCAACGCCTTCTACGCCTTGAGTGGTGGAACTATGATTTCGCCTCTGGTCAGTTCTCGATCGACTTCTCTGATGTGGACAATGCGGTTTTGGCGGTTAGCTCCGCCATAGCGCAGGGAGTGTTGTCGCCGATAGGCGACGATCTCAAAACAGTATCTACCTATGGGTTAGACGTCTTGGATACATCGGGCGTATGAAGTATGTTTCAGCGGCAGTTCGAGAAAGGCTTGGTGCGGCGCGGCCGGGAGTGATTCAAGCTGGGATGTGGACGCAAGAGACCCGAGGCCGGATGGCCAAGCTTGGTCAGACGACGAAGCGCGACCCCTTCTGACCTGACGGATTAGGAATGGGCGCGGATCGAGCCGCCGCTGCCGAAACCGTCTCGACGGGCCGCAAGCCCTCGGTCGGCCTGCGTGAGATGCTAAATGCGATGCGCTACACGGCGCGCAGCGCGGGCGGGTGGCGGATGCTGCCGGTTTATTTCGGTCCCTGGCAGACAATCTACTGCTGGTTTCGGCGTTTCGTCCGGCGCCTGCTGTTCCAGACCATTCACGACCGGGCACTGCTTGGATGCTGGACCGCGAAGCAGCAGGCCAGAAGGCCAGCCCCACGGGCAGGATGCCTGGTAGCGTGACGGTGAAGGCCCCTTCACTGAGGTGCGGGGCCCCACACCGAGGTGCGCCCTGGTCTCCTGAAAGGTCACTTCCAACCGCCAGCGCTGGACAGACCAACATAGGATCTGTTCGGGCGTCCGATCAGGATCATTGCACAGCAGGGCTTGCGGCGCGAACCGACGATGGGGATCACGGACCAAGGCCCAGCGGATCGGCACGACGGGCATTCCGCCATGGCGCCATCATGCGGGTCACTCTCGTCAGCCCGCGCTGCGTTCGACCCTTTGCGAGGTGAACTATGATGGCACGCCGACACGGACCGCAGCCTCTGAACCTGATCGCTTACAAGGCCTGACCTCGACTCGTATGAGGCGACTAGGCAAGCGGCGTCGCCATTCTCGTCGGGTGGGCGGGGGTAAGCCGGGCAAAGGCAGCGGAGGCCCGCTGCGTCACTCGTATCCGGCGGAAAACGGGGGTTCCCACCAGTTGCCTCATTCGGGGCAGGCCGGCTCGGGGCGGTGGGACCCATCTTTGGCGACGGCTTGACAAACCCCGTCGAGTTCCCCGCCAGGGCGACGGCGGTGATCTTTCGGATGCGGCCGCGGATCTCGCCGATGCGCTCCGTGAACCAGCGCGCGAGCGCGCTGCTGGGTTGGTAGCGCAGCCAGAGCCAGGCGAGCTCGACCATGCTCTTGCGGAGGAGAGGGTTGCCGGCTTTGGAGATGCCCTGGTGCCGGTCCCCGCTGGTGAATGGACTGGGCGTGAGCCCGGCACAGGCAGCCACCTCCTTGCGGTTCGCAAAGGGGCGGTACAGGGCCTCGCGCACCAGCACGGTCGCAAGCTCGTTGCCGATGCCGCCGAGCCTGGCGAGCATCGCCACCTTCGCCACGTCGGCATCGTCCGCGGCTGGCGCCGCCACGGCGGCGTCGCGCTCGGCCTCCACCGCCCCGACCTGCTCCAGCACGAGTTCCAGTCGCCCGAACTCGCGTTCGATCTCCTGCCGCAAGCGTGGCGGCAGCGCTCGTCCGTCACCGGTTCGAAGTTCATCGAGGCGCACCCGCCGGTCGCGTCGCCGGGGGAGGAACTCGTAGATGCCCTGTGTCGCGAGCAGGCCCTTGATCCGGTTCACGTGCTGCACGCGTTCGGCGATCAGCCGCTCGCGCTCGCGATGGGTGCGGCGCGCATCCTCGCGCTCGACCGAGGCGCGAGGGCGCATGCCATTCTTGACGCCATCCGCAAGCGCTGGCCGTGGCCGAAGTACATGCTCGCTGAGGCCGGCTAGGACCGCTCCAAGGTGATGGAGGAGGCTGCCTTCCTCGGCTGGGCACCTCCAGAAACCTCTCGCGCTGGCGCCGTTCGGCTGATTCACTGACGTGGATCGGCGTGGGGGAGACGATGGTTCGGCAGGCTGGGTTCTTCGACGTGGAGGAGCGACTGCGGGAACCGTCGGCCAACGGCGATGACCTCGAGCGGATCGCGGTGCTTGTCGACTTCGCGCAGTTCCGTCCGGAGTTGGAACAGGCTGCGCCTCGCTCGGATGGCAGCAAAGGCGGACGTCCCGCCTTCGATCACGTCCGGTGCCCGACGGCAGCACCATCTCGGCCTTCCGCGAGGCGCTGAAGCGGGCCGGCGCGGTGGAGCGGTTGTTTGCCCGGTTTAATGCCACGCTGCGCGAGGCCGGCTTTCCGGCCATGGACGGGCAGGCGACCGATGCCCACGCGGACGCGGCGGGCCAATGCGGCCAAGTCGACGGTGCGCTCGGCGATCGAGCACGTCTTTGCCCGGCAGAAGGGGCCCATGGCGCTGGTCGTGCGCACTATCGGCATAGGCCGGGCCACAGTGAAGATCGGCCTCGCCAACTTGGCCTATAACCTGAAGCGGTTCGTCTAGAGCAGAATCTGCTTATTCGGGCTCATATCCGGCGGCGGTGAAGTAGTTGGCGCACTCAGCTGGCGTGAAGGCCGGCAGTGCGTCGCGGATGGCATCCCAAAGGTCTTCGATGGTGCGGGCGGCGGCTTTTCGCAGCAGGGCCTTGAGCTTGGCAAAGGCGTTCTCGATCGGATTGAAGTCCGGTGAATAGGGGGGCAGGAAGCGCAGCATCGCGCCCGCGCCCTCGATGGCCTCGCGCACGCCGCGCGGTTTGTGCGCCGGCAGGTTGTCCAGGATCACGATGTCCCCGGGCCGCAGCGTCGGCACCAGCACCTGCTCGACATAAGCCAGGAAAGCACGACCGTTCATCGGCCCGTCCAGCACCATGGGCGCGGTCAGGCCCGACAGCCGCAGCGCGCCGGTGAAGGTGGTGGTCTTCCAGTGCCCATGGGGCACCGCCGCCCGGCAGCGCTGGCCGCGCGGGGAGCGACCGCGCAGGCGCGCCATCTTGGTGCTGGCGCCGGTCTCGTCGATGAAGACCAGGCGCTCGGGGTCGAGGTCAGGCTGGGCATCGAACCAAGCCTGACGCCGCGCGGCGACGTCGGGCCTGTCCTGCTCGGCCGCGTG
>NZ_JAFEUU010000039.1 GCF_017355885.1 Sabulicella rubraurantiaca | reverse complement strand
CCGCCCGCACCATCGAAGACCTCTGGGATGCCATCCGCGACGCACTGCCGGCCTTCACGCCAGCTGAGTGCGCCAACTACTTCACCGCGACAGGGTACGAGCCCGAATGAGCGGATTCTGCTCTAGGTCGGCCTCTCTCTCCAAAGCAAAGCCGAGCCGCGAGCAGCCCCTGTCAGGGGACCTGGCCACCGGGCCCTGGTGCCGGACTATGCTCGCGTCACGGCTCTACTCCGGCCTGACGCCGGCCTCGCGGGCCACGCGACCCCAGGTCACAACTTCTTCCTCCACTTGGCGTGCGAAGTCGGCGGCCGGGCCGCCTGCTGCGGTGATGCCCTGGGACCGCAGGCGGTCCGCGACGGCCGGGCTCCTCACCGCGCGCGACATCGATGCGTTGATGGTGGTGACCAGACCCGCCGGCATGCCGCTGGGCCCAAACGCAGCATACCAGTTCACGGCGGTGAGCCCCGGATAAGTCTCGCTCATCAAGGGGACATCCGGGAGCACGGGGGAGCGCTCCATTCCGCCGATCGCGACGGGGACCATGCGCCCTTCGGCGATGTGCGGGAGAGAATTGACCAAATTGTTGATCAGGGCCTGCACCTCCCCGCTCAGCAGCGCCGTGGTCGCCGGAGCCGCCCCACCATAAGCGACATGCGTGATGTCGATTCCTGCCATGGCCTTCAATTGCTCCATGGCGAGGTGGTTGTTCGTGCCGTGTCCCGGGGACGAGTAGTTGAATCTGCCTGGCCGCTCTCGCATGCGCGCAACGAACTCGGGCAGCGTCCGGACGCCGAGCGAGGGATGCACGACGAGCACAAAGGGGCCGTCGGCGAGGCGGATGATCGCTGTGAAGTCGCGCTGGGTGTCGAAGGGCAGGTTGCGCAGCACCGCGGGGTTGATGACGTGCGAATTGGCCGTCACCAACAGGGTGTGACCATCGGGCGCGGCCCGTGCGACGACCGCGCTTCCGGTGCTGCCGCCGGCGCCTGGCCGGTTCTCCACAACCACGGGCTGGCGCCACTCGGCTTCAAGCTGGGCGGCGACCGCCCGTGCGATGGCGTCGGTCGGTCCACCTGCCGTGAAGGGCACGACGATGCGGACAGGGCGGCTCGGAAAAGACGGGGTCTGGGCCCGGATCGACTTCGGCGCGCTCAGGGCGGATGTGGCCAGGGCAAGGGCCAAAAAGTCTCGCTTCGTGTGGGGCATCGCCCCCCTCCCATGTGATTTTGCTGGGAGGGTGCCACGGCTGCCTTATGCCCCGCCACAGACCCGGTGGCAGGGGTCTTTCGTCAGACACCCGTATAGGACTCGCTACATAGCGGCCAGCCGCAAGCCCTGCCGAGCGGTGCTTACTACGCCCGCCGCCCCAGAGGCTGCGTTCCGGGCGAGTGGACCGTCCGGACACGAATCCGCATTTGCGGGCCTCAGTGGAGGTGTTGCCACCGCCACGCGCGCAGCATCAGCCAAGACGCAATGGCCATGTTCAGAAAATTCCACAACAGGCCGTTCACCAGCGCGGCGTGGTAGGAACCCGACAGGTCGAAGATCGCACCCGACATCCAGCCGCCCAGTGCCATTCCGGCCAGCGTTGCCGATAGCACCACTCCCACCCGCGTTCCTGCTTGCTGCGGCGGAAAGTAGGTGCGAACGATCATCGCGTAGCTGGGCACGATGCCGCCCTGAAACAGCCCGAACAGCGCCGATAGGATGTAGAGCGACACCAACCCGTCAAAGGGCAGGAACAACGTCAGCGCCACCGCCTGCAAGGCAGAGCCGAGAAGCAGCGTCGCCAGTCCGCCGATGCGATCCATCAGCAAGCCGAAGCCAAGGCGGCTGACCACGCCGCAGGCCAGCATCACCGACAGCATCTCCGCGCCGCGCGCCGCGCCGTAGCCGAGGTCCACGCAGTAAGCGACGATGTGCACCTGCGGCATTGCCATCGCGACGCAGCACGCGACGCCCGCCACGATCAGCAGAAGCTGCAGCAGATTGGGCGACAGGCCCAGCGGCAGGAAGGGCGCCGCCGCGCCGCCATGCGGCGCCGACGTCCAGCTAGGCTGCGAAGGCAGACGCCGCCGGAGCAGGAGGGAGAGCGGCAGCATGGTGACGAGGCAGATGACGCAGATCCACAAATGCGTCTGGCGCCAGCCCACCGTGGAGATCAGATACTGCAGGAGCGGCGGCCAAGCGGCGCCGGAGAAGTAGTTTCCACTCGCGCAGAGCGCCACCGCGATGCCACGCCGGCGGTTGAACCAGTGAGAAACGTCGGCGACCAGCGGGCCGAACATCACGGAGCTGCCCACCCCCACCATCACGCCGTACAGTGCGGCGAAGCTGGCCATGCTATTGGCCTGCGCAACGGCGGCATAGCCGAAGCTCAGCAGGAGAATGCCCGCGCAAACCGGTCGGAAGGTGCCGAACCGGTCTGTCAACCGTCCTGCCGCGATGCCTCCCACCCCGAAGCCCACCATGACCAGCGTGTAGGCCAGTGAGGCTTGGGCTCGATCCACCTTGAACTCCGCCTGCACCGCCGGAAGAACCACAACGACGGACCACATGCCCACGCAGCCGATCGTGGCAAGCAGCAGCGCGACAAGGAGGCGCAGCCAAGCGTAGGGCGACTCCACGCCATCCCTCCGCGCTCGAATGCCGGTCACAGCATGGCGTCCATGGCACCGTTTTCCTCTGCGCCGCGTAGGCATGAGCATGACAGGCCGCGGTCGCGTGGGCGAGAGAGGCAATCGCGCTGATTCGCCTCTAGCGACCAACTGCGCGACTAGACGGTTAGTCTATCGTGGTCTCTTGTCGCCATGCTGTCCGCTGGTGGCACTGCGAGAACCTTTACGGCGCAGGGTCGCGTCGGCCAAGACTGCGGAACCATTTCTGCGGGTAAGGCCCAGCAAGACGCGGCCAGGAGAGATGAGGCAGGAGTTGTCATGACACGAGTTCATCAACCCGCATTTCTGGCCTTGGGGATGCTCCTCATGGCCGGCGGTTGCCAGCAGGACATGACGCGCCCTGCCCCTGCTGCCCCTGCGGCACAGGCTGTCGCGGCCCCCGCCGCAAGGTTCGACGGGGTGTATCGGGGAACATTCAGGCTGACCCGCAACAGCGGCCAGTGCGGGGCCACAGTCATCCAGCGCACCATGTCCGTGGCGAATGGACAGGCGCGAGTGGTGTACGATACCGATCAGGGCTTCTCAGCATCGGGCGCCGTGAACGACGACGGACGGTTCGAACTCGTGGGCCGTGGCGCCAGTGCGATCATTCGCATTCAAGGCCAGATACAGGGCAACCAGGCCATAGGCACCTTTGAGAGCAGAAATTGTGGATACGATATCCATCTCTCAAGAGGGACCGAGGGCAGACGCATCTAGAGTGCGTCACGCACCGCACAAGCCAGAACGGTCTCTCGGGCGCGGCGTCAAGATGCGACGCCCCGCCCGCGTCGGTCACCTACCGTCGTGCAGCATTCTGCCAGCTCCGCACCGACTCGCTGAGCACCACGCGCTCCCGAGCGATCTTCGCCGCAAACTCCTCGGGCGTGGTCGGGTCGGACTCGAACCCGGCTGCTGAGAGCCGCGCGCGCACGGTATCGTCACGCAGGGCAGTCCCAATGGCCCTGTTCCATGCGCCGATCAGCTCGGCTGGCAGCCCGGCTGGGCCGAACATGCCGATCCAGCTCGTCACGTCGAAACCGGGGAAGCCGCTCTCGGCGAAGGTTGGCAGGTCGGGTACTGCCACCGAACGCCGCGCACCCGTGCTGGCGATGTATCGTGCCTTGCCGGCATTGATGGCTGGCAGGGCGGACGAGACGGTGATGCAGGCCACCTTCAGGTTGCCCGCAGCCACGTCATTCCCGGCCTCGGCACCGCTGCGGTAAGGGACGTGCTCCATCGGAAGCCCAGTCCGCTGCCCCAGGAGCTCCCCCGCCAGATGGCCCGCGCTGCCGATGCCGGATGAGCCGAAGATAACAGTCTCGCCGCGCTGTCTGGCCTCGTTCACAAAGCCCTGGAGGTCACGAGCGGCATATCCGTTGGACGACACGATCCACACCCAGGGCTGGATCGTTACGCCTGAGATGTAGCTGAAGCTCGTCTCGTAGTTGATCGGGATGTTGGGCTGGAGCAGCGGGTTGATGATGTGCCCGGGGCTGTCGAAGAGCACCGTGTAGCCATCGGGTTCCGAACGGGCGACAGTGACCGCGCCGATCGTGCCACCCGCACCGGTCCGGTTCTCGATGACGATGGACTGCCCGAGGGCTTCCGACATCTTCGGTTGCACCAGGCGCGCCACCGTGTCCGCCGCACCGCCTGCACCGAAGTTCACGATGAGCCGTGGGGGACGGCTCGGAAAGCCACTCTGCGCAAGGGCCGGGGCCGCGAGACAGGCCGTCGGGAGGGCAAGCATGGCGGCGCGCCGGGTAATGTGTCTCTTCATGTCGCTTCCTCGATTTTCTCTTTGATTGGGATGATCAGATCGCGCGTGCGGCCTCGAAAGCTGCGATCTTCTCCCCGTGGCTCAAGGTGAAGGCGATCTCGTCCTGCCCAGCCAGCAGCAGCTTCTTCCGGAAGGCATCGATCTCGAAGCGCCGCGCCACGCCATCCGGACCCGTGACGGTCTGCGACGGGAGGTCGACGCGAAAGGGCTTACCCTGCGCCGTCCCCGCCTGCGCGCGCAGATCCGCCACGTCGGCCTCGGGCAGCACGACCGGGAGGAGGCCGGACTTGAAGCAATTATTGTGGAAGATGTCCCCGAAGCTCGGGGCAATGACGCAGCGTATGCCGTAGTCGTACAGCGCATAGACCGCGTATTCGCGCGATGACCCACAGGCGAAATTGTCGTTGGCGACGAGGATCTGCGCATCCCGGTATGGGGGCCGGTTGAGGACGAAATCGGGCTTCGGGGTCCCGTCCTCGTGGAAGCGGAGGTCACGGAACAGGCACTCGCCCAGCCCCTCCTCGCGCAGTCGCCGCAGGAAGCGCCCCGGAACGATCAGGTCCGTGTTGATGTCGCGTGCCTCCATCGGCGCCGCCGTCGCGACCAGCGTCTCGAACTTTCCCATCTCAGCCTCCCTGCCGGGTGAGCGACCGGTGATCCGCGAAGCGCCCCACCACGGCCGTTGCCGCAGCGGTCGCAGGGCTCACGAGGTGCGTGCGTGCATCCGGCCCCTGCCGGCCGACGAAGTTGCGGTTGGAGGTGGAGGCGCTGCGCTTCCCGGGCGGCACGGTGTCGCCGTTCACAGCGAGGCACATCGAGCAGCCGGAATGCCGCCACTCGAAGCCAGCCTCCACGAAGATGCGGTCAAGCCCCTCCCGCTCAGCCTGCTGACGCACGAGCCCCGAGCCAGGAACGACGATGGCCTTCACTCCTGCCGCCACACGCCGTCCACGCGCGACCTGCGCCGCAGCGCGCAGATCCTCGATGCGGCCGTTGGTGCAGGAACCGATGAAAACGTAGTCCACCCCCACCTCGGTCATGCGCTGTCCGGGGCGGAGATCCATGTACTCAAGCGCCGCACCGAGGAGCTTGCGCTGCGCGGGATCGGAGGCGGCCGGGTCAGGGATGGCGGCAGCGACCGGGATCGCCTCCGAAGGCCGGTTTCCCCAAGTGACCATCGGCTCGATGCTGCCTGCGTCGAGCCGGACCTCTCGGTCGAAGGTGGCGCCAGGGTCGGTCCGAAGCGCGCGCCAGCGCGCGACCGCCGTGTCCCACTCCGCGCCGCTTGGCGCATGCGGCTTGCCTCGGAGATACGCGAAGGTCGTCTCGTCCGGCGCCACCATGCCGGCGCGGGCACCTGCCTCGATGGACATGTTGCAGACGGTCAGCCGCCCTTCGATGGACAGCGCCTCAATGGCCGGTCCCGCATACTCGATCACGTGGCCCGTCGCGCCATTCACCCCGATCTGCGCGATGAGCGCCAGCACGAGGTCCTTGCCGGAGACGCCATCACCCAGTTTGCCCTCGACCACCACGCGCATCGTCTTCGGCTTGCGCTGCCAGAGCGCCTGCGTCGCGAGGACATGCGCAACCTCTGAGGCGCCGATGCCGAAGGCCAGGGCTCCGACCGCGCCGTGGGTGGAGGTGTGGCTATCCCCGCAGAGGATCAGCATCCCCGGCAGGCTCAGCCCCTGCTCCGGCCCGATGACATGGACAATGCCGTGCCGGATGTCATTCAGACCAAACTCCGTCACACCCGAGGCGCGTGTGTTACGCGTGAGCGAGGCGACCATGTCCTTGCGGTCTTCCCCCTCGACGTCCTCAAAGGCGCGGCTCGTGGTCGGGACGTAGTGGTCCGGCGTGGCGAAGGTGAGGTCGGGCCGCCGGACGCCAAGCCCGCGCTTGGCCAGCTGGTTGTAGGCGGTGCGCGACCCATCGTGGATGAAGTGCCGGTCCACGTAGAGGAGGCTGGTCCCGTCATCTTCGCGGTGGATCTCGTGCGCAGACCAAATCTTCTCGAACAGCGTCAGAGGCTTTGCCATGGCGTGCCTCCTCAGGCTGCGGCGGCGATGGCTTCCGCCACCGCGTCGCCCATCTCGCGTGTGCCGACGCGTCGTGCGCCGGCCTCCATGATGTCGCCGGTCCGCAGCCCCGCCGCCAGCACCTCTCTGACGCCATCCTCGATACGCCGGGCCTCCTCCTCCATCTCGAAGGAGAAGCGGAGCATCAGCGCGGCCGAGAGGATCGCGGCAAGCGGGTTGGCGACGCCCTTGCCGGCGATATCCGGCGCGGAGCCGTGGATCGGCTCATAGAGGCCCTTGCTGCCAGCCCCGATGGAGGCGGAAGGCAACATGCCGAGCGACCCGGTCAGCATTGCCGCCTCGTCCGACAGGATGTCACCGAACATGTTGCCTGTGACGATCACGTCGAACTGTGTGGGGTGCCGCACCAGGCTCATCGCAGCAGCGTCGATGAAGAGGTGCGTCAGCTCGACGTTGGGATATTCCTTGCTGACCTCCGTCACCACGTCGCGCCACAACGCCATGGTTTCCAGCACGTTGGCCTTGTCCACGGAGCAGAGCTTCCCGCGGCGCCTCTGTGCGGCGCGGAAGCCGGCATGGGCCACCTGCCGGATCTGCGCCTCGGTGTAGCGCATGGTGTTGATGGATTCGCGCTGCCCTACCCCATTAGACACCGGCCCGCGCGGCTCCCCGAAGTAAATGTCGCCGTTCAGTTCGCGGATAATGAGCAGGTCGAGGCCGCGAATGACTTCGGGCTTCAGGGTCGAGGCATTTTCCAACTCGGGAAACAGCGTCACCGGCCGGTAGTTCGCGAAGAGCTTGAGGTCCTGCCGCAGCCGCAGAAGTGGCGACCCGCGGGGGTTGGTGCGCTTCCATGCCTCATACTCCGGGCCACCGATCGCGCCGAAGAGGATGGCATCGCTGGCCTCGATCAGGTCGAGCGTGGCCTGGGGAAGCGCCTCGCCGGTCCGCTCCACGGCGGTCCAGCCGATCTCGCCCTGCTCCATCTCCACCGGCACGTGACCTGTAACGGCCTTCACCGCCTTCACCGCCTCGGGGACGATCTCCTGACCAATCCCATCGCCGGGCAGCACAGCGATCTTCAGTTTGCGATTGCTAAGCGACACCCTTGGTTTCCTCCGATTCTGTCCCCTCAGGCTGGTCCGGCTGAGCCGGGCGGGCAAACAGCAAAGCGCCAAGAGGGTTTCTCCGATGGAGAAAGGCAGCCCAGGGCACCCCTCCCCATGGACAAGGCCTATCTCTCGAGGGAGCGTCCCCCGATGGACCTTCAGAGCCTGCGGTTGTTCGTTGCAATCATGGAGACGGGCTCGATCACCCGGGCCGCGCAACGCGAGAACATCGCTATCTCCGCCGTGTCGAAGCGCCTGGGGCTCCTTGAGGCGAGGATTGGGTCGAAGCTGTTCATGCGCCATCCCAACGGGCTCGAGCCCACTCCCGCCGCCGCGGTGCTGCTGCGCAACGCGCGGACGGTCCTGCGGAACCTGGCGCAGATGCAGTTGGAGATGGCCGAATTTTCCGAGGGCGTGCGCGGCACCGTGTCCATCGCCGCGAGCATCGCCATCGCCTCCAACTATCTGCCGGATGAGCTGCGCAGCTTCTCGCTCAGCCATCCCGGTGTCACGATCTCCGTCCATGACGCGCTGAGTCGGCAGGCCGTCGAAATGGTGAAGGATGGCGCCGCCGACCTGGGCATCTTCGCCGAGCCATATTCCGCCGGCGATCTTCCCACGGTCGCCTACAAGACGGAGCAGCTTGTGGCGGTGCTGCCCGCTGGCCACCCTCTTTCCACCCGTCGCGCGCTCACCCTCGCGGAGATGGTTTCCTACGACTTCGTACTGGGGCGACCGGGCAGCTCCTTGACGACCCTCATCGAACGGGCCGCCGCCGCAGCCGGCAGCCTCCCGCGTTTTCGTGTCCAGGTCTCGGGAAGCGAGGCGATCGCTCGGATGGTGGAGGCGGGGCTCGGTGTTTCGATCCTGCCCGCGGCGATGGCGCGGCCGCGCCGGACAGCAGGCATGGTGTTACGCCCGCTCCGCGAGCCCTGGGCGTCAAGGCGGCTGCGCCTATGCTTCCCTCCTGGCGAGGCGACGACACCCGCGCGGCTGCTGGTGGAGCATCTCTCGGCTGCCCACCGCGCCGAGCCGTCTTGATCCCTCCGCTCAGAAATCGCCAGCGCCCTCGCGCAGCCTGCTCCCACAGGCGGGACTACCGGTCCGCAAGCGAATGCACCGCCGTCATCCGGTCCTCTTCCGCTTTCGCCACGGTCGCCTCCCGCACCCCGTGCACTCCCCAGATCTCACTAGCCGGGGCCGCTTCCGCGTGAATGGGGCAACTCGGCTGGGGCATCGGGTGCTACACAGCTGTTCCGCATCTGCGGGCGACAGCGCTTCACGCAGACAAAGAAAAGCGCCCCGGCCCTTTTGGGACCGGAGCGCTCCTAGTGACCCTTGATGAGGAAGTGTCAGGCGGCCTTGCGGCGCACCAGGCCGAGGCCGAGCAGGCCAGCGCCCAGCAGGGCAAGACCGGCCGGCGCGGGCACGGGCACCTGCACCGGAAGCGCAGCCGCACCACCGGAGAAGGTGAAGTCACCGATCAGGTTGATGCCGTCCGTCTGGCCAGAGAAGGTGAAGGTGCCAGGGGTGGGATCGAAGCCTGCCGCTCGCAGCGTACCGATGCCGCTGATCAGCAGGTAATCCGTCGGGGTGGTCGCGGGCGACAACGGGGGGATCGTGTACTGCACAGGCGTGATCGCATTCAGGTCGAACGACAATCCGCCCACCGTGAAGAAGTTGGCGATCGGGCCTGCGAAGGCGGCGAAGTTGAAGTCCTGGATCGTGCCGATGCTGCCAGCCGTCACCGGCAGGTTGCTGCCGGCGCTGACGGCATCGACCGAGAAGGAGCCACCGGCACCTGTGACGCAGGGACCGACCACATTGGAGCAGAAGTCGATGGCCACGGCATCGGCGAGACGGACATTGGCGCCGCTGCCATCGACACCCTGGAAGATGCCCCCGAAGTCGATCGAGCCCGTCAGGGGCGCCGCGCTCACCGCGACAGGCGCCGCCAGAAGGGCAAAGCCCAGAACCGCTTGCTTCAGAATCTGCATCATTGAGTCCTTATTTATTTGCCACGATCGGCGAAGAGCGCCCGACAGCGCGGGCGCGCCGCAGTTCTGCAAGCTCCATGCCAAACTGCTTTTTTCTGGTGTTTACAATAGCTTACCTAGAAGTGCGCCGTCGATTTCCATGAAGTTGGATAGGTAACCGACACGCAACTGGGTTGCACGGAAATGGCAAAATTTCTCAGCCTTACGATTGACTTAGACCGAAGCGCGAGACGCAATTCTCCGACCACGGTCATGCAGCCAAATGCACTTTCGCATTTCTTCGTGCTTTCTTTACAACTTGACTTGCTCGCGAGGCGAGATCCTCAAAAAATCCGGCAATACCAAAGCTTTACCTTTTGGCATGGCTCTTGCTTAGCCCTGTGCGACGAGCCGAACGCTCGTTGCGAGACTTCACAGGGCAGGTTCCCGGCCCTCGAAGCTTCGGAAGCACCATCAGCAAAGGTCTGAGGAGGACCAAGATGAGGAAGCTAGCGTTGCTGGCGACGACCGCGGCCTTTGTCGGCCTGAGCGCCATGGCCCAGGCGGCGCCGATCACGATCATCGCCTTCGCCCAAGACTCGACCTCGAACACCATCACCGCCGCTGCCGGCGGCGGCAGCACGACCCTGACCGGGTCGGACGTGGCAATCACGGTTTCGGCCTATTCGGACAGTACGCCGACGCCCTTCCAGGCCTACCTGAACCTGAACGCGACCAGCACGGGCGCCGCGTCGCTTGTTGCAGGGACTGATGTCTTCCAGGCTTTCGCCGGCAGCTTTACCATCACCTCGGGTACGGGCGGCACCGGCATCAATTACCTGTCGGGCAGCTTCGCCGACATCGCCCTGGCTGGCTCGCGCCTGGCGGGACCCAACGGAGGCTTCCAGGCCAGCCTGATCGCGACGGATCCACCGGGCTCCGTGACCTTCACCTCGGATAACATCCCGGCCTCCAAGCTCGGCGATCCATCGTCGATCGGCTTCACCTTCACGGCGCTGTCCCAAGAACTCGGCATTTGCGGCTCGACGGTCTGCAGCTTCACGGCGAGCGTCAGCGGCAATGCGAGTGCCTCGGCCGTGCCGGCACCGGCGGGTCTGGCCTTCCTCGGCATCGGCCTGCTCGGCCTCGCCGTGGCCCGCCGCAAGGTCGCGGCCTGAACGCACTTCGCTTCCTCTACTGGTATGAATTAGGTACGGCCCCGGCTCGCAAGAGCCGGGGCCAATTTTTCGCCGCGATCGTGGCTGATGCGCAACGGCAGTGCGACGCCGCCGGACCCCTGCTTGGTGGGGCCCGGCGCAGATCTTCTCAGACGAAGGAGAAGTCCTTTTGGGAGAGCATGGCGGCCTTGAGGCCGTCCAGGGTCACGGCCATGTCGGCGACCGCATCCCCGTTCACGTCCAGCTGCAGGGTCGAGGTCGCGTCCTCAAAGCGGGCCTGGGTGAAGCCCAGCTTGGTGAA
Organism: Sabulicella rubraurantiaca; assembly: GCF_017355885.1. Lineage (GTDB taxonomy): Bacteria > Pseudomonadota > Alphaproteobacteria > Acetobacterales > Acetobacteraceae > Roseococcus > Roseococcus rubraurantiacus. The sequence goes on along the minus strand of NZ_JAFEUU010000039.1, from coordinate 464 downwards.
GCCGTTCGCGCCCAGCCACATGAAGTTCTTCTGTCCCAGCCCCTCGAAGGCCAAGAGGTCCTGGCCGGGCGTGAAGTCGGTGATGCGGTCGGGCGCCGCCAGCATCGAGTCCAGCGTGGACTTGAACAGGAACCGATCAGGCCCGCTCCCGCCGGTCAGCCGGTCCTGGCCCATGCCGCCATAAAGCACGTCCGCCCCGCCGCCGCCGATCAGGGCGTCGTCCCCGGCCCCGCCTTCCAGCCGCGTGGCGGTGTTGCCCTTGGCGATGATCCAGTCCGAGCCCGAGTTGCCCAGCACGAGTTCCGTGTTGGACACGGTAACGCTGTTGGTGCCGGCGGCGAGCTTGAGCGTGTCCGCGCCGCTGCCCAGCTCCACCACCATGCCGTTCACGGCTTGGGCCAGCGTCACGACATCCACCCCGTTGCCGCCCACGACGCGCTCGATCCCCTGAAGCTGGATCGTGT
>NZ_JAFEUU010000038.1 GCF_017355885.1 Sabulicella rubraurantiaca | reverse complement strand
CAGCCCCCTCCGGTCATACCGAGACCGGTTTTCCGCCGTCCACATCCGCCATGCTCTCCGCGAATCTCTCCTGCACGAGCGAATCACAAGTGACTCAATCGATTCAACATGTTCGCGGACGGACACTCAGGCTTCCTCAGCAGCCCTTCCGGTTCGCTTTGGCGGCGAATTCCTCGAGCGTCATCTGCGGCCGTAGAGTTCCTTGGGTTGTCCAAGCTGGCCGTGTTCGGCTTCGTTGAGAGCAGCCACTTTCCTACCTGAAGGAGCTGTCAGGCACACGGCTCTCGCGAGGCCAAGTGCTCGCGTACGCCAAGCGGCGGGACTAACCCAGAAGAAGATCCTGGAGCAGCTGACCGCGATGTCCGTGGAACTCAGCTTCTGACGTTCATCGTGGATGCCGTGTGGCCGTCAACCGCGGGCGCGCAGCCCCCATGCAGCATCGCTGTTCTTAGGCTGGCCCGCATAGGGCATCGGAAGGACCGTTCACTCCATCGCCGGCGCCGCTCCGTCAGGATGCAATTGATGTCGGGGCCTATTCCCAGTGGGGCCCGAGGTTCAAACGGGCGGCAAGCTTGCCCAGCTGCTCGGCGGCTCGACGCAGGCCCTCGGCCAGGCTCTCCTCAGCAGCAGCTCCGCCGCTTACGTGGTCGAGCACTTCGTCCGTGAGGGCAAAGCCAGCATGATGGTCGGGAAGGATCATGGGGTGGTGCTCCGGCTCGAGATCAAGGTCGGCGATGACTTGCTTCAGTCGATGTAAGGGCTGGGGCCTTTGCGATCGCCGTGGCAAGGCCCAAAGGCGGGAGGTTCTGGGTCTTCTCGTAAAGACCGTTGAGGGACAGGGTGCCGCCAATCACCTCGTCGGGCGACTGGTCGGAGAGGGGAGAGTTGGTGGCGGGGTTGGGGCGCATGGTCGTATCCTTTTTCTGAAGGGCGCGCCGGTTCAGCAAGGCGCGCTGTTCGACCGGAGCCGGGCGAGGGTGGTGGCTGCCGCGCCGCCCGCCACGAGCGCAGCTGTCTCCGCCGCGGTGGCGGTGGCGACTTCCGCGGCGATGCCCACCACCACGGCGCCGGTGGCCAGGCCACCCGTCGCTACGATCAGGGCACCACCGGCGATGACGCCGAGCCCGAGGCCAACCGCTCCCATCACGCTCATGCCACCCGAGAGCGCGTCGAGCTGACCGTCCTCCAGGGCGAGGTCGGTGGTAACGCAGGAAATGGTGATGGAAGACATGGGACCTGCTCCTTGGCTTCGAGGGGTCTCCCCAATTCGGGGTGTGAAGCCAGATTATCGATTGCATCCCATCGCTGAAGACGATTATGTCTTCTTTCGCGATAGATATTACCTATCGCATATCCGGGAGGTTAGTCCGGGGCCACCCATTTAGGAGAGTTGGTAGATTGCGCGTTGGACTGCTTGGCGCGTTTCTCGATCGCATGGATGCTCGGCGCGGAGGATCCGCTCAGGGGAATCCCCAGAACTGCTAGGGGATGGGTCCCGGCGGCGGCCAGGGACCGGACTTTCTTGCGGCGGCTACGCAGTCACGCCCCGCTCTTGCAAGCCGCGATGGCAGTCGATCAGGTCTCCATGTGCAGAGCCGTCGAGCTTTCCCCGGGCGGCGCGTTGGTACGGCCCAAGATGTCAGCAGGCACCTCGTTCAACAGCCAGTCGCGGAAGGCGCGCAACACCGGCTGCGCTGCGGTGTCTTCTGGATAGGTCAGGCAGTACGCTTGGCCGTCATCGAGTGGCAGATCGAAGGGCACGACGAGCCGCCCCGAGGCTAGCTCGGGCTCCACCATGAAGCGCGGCATCAGAGCGACGCCAAGACCTGCAGCCGCCGCCTCCGCGACGATGGCGTGGTGCTGATATTGTGGCCCGCGCAGGCCGTCCACCCCGACCACGCCATGGGCCTGTAGCCAGTGCACCCAAGCGCGCGGCCTCGTCGTATGTTGCAGCAGCGTGTGGCGCGACAGATCTGCAGGCTCGCGCAGTGCGCCGCCTGCCTGCAGTCCCGGAGCGCAGACAGGCACACGCACGTCGGGCACGAGCGGATGGACGGCCACGCCCGGCCGCTCCACCGAGCCCATTTGGATCGCCGCATGTACCCCCTCCCCAGAGAAGTCGAGCGGCCAGGGCAGGGTGGTGTGGTTGCGCATGTTGACCACCACCAGCCGATGGAGCGCCTGGAAGCGTGGCATGCGCGCCATGAGCCAGCGCGCGCCGAAGGTCGGCGAAACAGCCAGGTTCAGCGTGCCGCCCGCGCCGCGATGTGCCAGCACCTCCTGCGTTGCGGTCTCGATGCGCGCCAGCGCCGCTCGCACCTCCGGACCATAGGTCGCTGCTGCCGCCGTCAACACTAAGCGCTGCCGCACGCGCTGAAACAGCCGGAGGCCAAGCTGTGCCTCGAGCGCGGCGAGCTGGCGACTGACCGCACTCTGCGTCAGCGAAAGTTCCTCCGCCGCGCGGGAGACGCTGAGGTGCCGGGCGCAAGCCTCGAATGCCTGCAGCAGGGCGGTCGGCGGGGTGTGGCGGCGCATGGACCGAATCCCGACAAGTTCATTCCATTCCGTCATGAAAGCATGACAGGATTTCAGTTGCGAGAGCGGCCTTTGCACGAAAGGCTGCACCAGGGGGAGCCGGCGTTCCAGGCACATCATGCAGCCTGGACATGATCCGCCCATCCAAGGCTGGACCACAACCGGCCAACCGGAGAGGCGCGTGCATCGCGGCGCAGTCCAGGAGGTGAGTATGACCGACGCCCATGATCTGCTGCCCCGCCGTGTCATGCTGGCCTCGGGCCTCGCCGTCGCCGCGCCCCTCCGGGCGCGCAGCGCCTGGACGCCAAGTCAGCCGGTGCGGCTGCTGATCGGCTTCCCGCCCGGCGGCGCCGTGGACATCCTGATCCGCATCGTCGGCGAAGGTATGCAGCGCGTGCGTGGAATTACTGCCGTCCCGGAGGTGCGCAGCGGTGCCTATGGTTTCATCGCGGCGCAGGCCGCTGCGCGTGCTGCGCCGGATGGCCACACCCTGGCCAGCGCCATCATGGGCACCATGTCGGTCGCACCGGTGATGCCGGGCGTGCCGGTGCCCCTTGACCTCGACCGCGAGCTGACTCCGGTCTCCAACCTCGCCGGCACGCCGATGGCGCTGGTGGCGCGGCCCGACGCCCCCTTCTCCGATATTGAGGGTCTGGCCTCCTATGCGCGGCAGCGCAATGGCACGGCGACCTACGCCTCGGGCGGCAATGGCTCGATCAATCATCTGGCCGGCGCTCTGATTGCCAGCGTCACCGGCGCGCGCATGGTGCACGTCCCTTATCGTGGGGGCGCGCCCGCCGTGCTGGACGTCTCGGCCGGTCGCGTGGATATCATGGTGGCGAACGTCGCTGAGGTCGCGGGACAGATCCGTGGCGGGCAGCTCAAGGGCATCGGCATCACCGCCGCGCAGCGCAGCGAGGTAGCGCCCGAACTCGCTCCGCTTGCGGCCCGCATCCCGCAGCTCGAGATCACGAACTGGTTCGGCCTGGCTGGACCCGCCGGTCTCCCTTCCGAGATCCGGGACGGCCTTGCCGGCATCTTCGATGCTGTGCTGCGCGACGAGCAAACGGTCCTCACGCTCCGCCAGCGCGGGCTTGAGCCGCTACCCGAGGCCGGTCCGGCCTTCGAGGCGCGCATCCGCCGCGACCGCGAGCGTTGGCGACTGGTGATCGAGGCCAATGCGATCCGCGGCGACTGACAGGTCCCGACCACGGCACAATCCGCGCAAGGAAGTTCATGACAGCGTCACTCTCCCTCGGTATCGACATTGGCGGCACCTTCACCGACCTCGTCCTGCTTGATCCCTCCGACGGGCGCGCGGTGATCTGGAAGGAAAGCACCACGCCAGACGAGCCGGCGCGCGGCGCGATGGTCGGCGTGGAGCGGCTGCTGGCGAAGGCTGGCGTCGCCGCCAGCCGCGTCGGTCGCGTGGTGCATGCGACAACGCTGTTCACCAATGCCCTGATCGAGCGGAAGGGCGCGCCGACCGGCCTCCTCACCACGGCCGGCTTCGCCGACGTGCTGGAGATCGCGCGGGAGCGGAAATACGAACTCTATGATTTGTTCCTGGAGATGCCACGGCCGCTGGTCCCCCGCCCCTGGCGGCGGGAAGCGCCAGAACGGCTCGGGCCGGACGGCACCGTGGAGAAGGCGCTCGACGTCGCCGCGACGCTGGAGGAGGTGGCAGGGCTTGTGGCCCAGGGCGTGACCAGCCTCGGGATCTGCTTCCTGCACGCCTATGCGAACCCGGTGCATGAGCGGCAGGCGGCTGAGGCAATCGCGCGGCGCTTTCCGCAGCTTTCGCTCTCGCTCTCCTCCGAGATTGCACCGGAGATCCGCGAGTACCCACGCACCGTCACCACGGTCGCCAACGCTTATGTCCGCCCTCTCGCCGAAACCTATCTCAAGCGGCTGGAGACCGAGCTGAAGCGCGTCGGTATTGGGGGCGAGCTGTTCCTGATGCTCTCCAGCGGTGGCCTCACCCATGTCGCCGAGGCGAAGCGCGCCCCCGTTCAGCTGCTGGAAAGCGGGCCTGCCGCCGGTGCGCTGGCCGGCGCCTGGTTCGGCCGGCACGCCGGGCTGGAGCGCGTGCTCGCCTTCGACATGGGCGGCACCACCGCTAAGCTCGCCTTGGTGGACGGGGGCGAGCCACTGGTCGCCTGGGGCTTCGAGGCAGCCCGCACCAAGCGCTTCCTGCGCGGCAGCGGCCTGCCGATCCAGATCGCGACCGTCGAGCTGATCGAGATCGGCGCCGGCGGCGGCTCCATCGCACGGCGCAGTGACCTCGGCACGCTGCATGTCGGCCCCGAGAGCGCCGGCGCACAGCCTGGGCCGGTCTCCTACGGCCGTGGTGGCACGGAGCCCACCGTCACGGACGCCGACCTCGCGCTTGGCTACCTGAACGGCGACTTCTTTCTCGGCGGCGCCATGCGCATCGACACCGCCACGGCGCGCGCGGCGCTGGCCCGGCTCGCCGACCGCATCGAGCTGGATCAGCCGCGCGCTGCCTTCGGCGTGCATGACGTGGTGAACGAGAACATGGCGGGCGCCGCCCGCGTCGCGATCGCCGAGCGCGGCCGCGTCCCGCAGGACTACGCGCTGCTCGCCACCGGCGGTGCCGCGCCCGTCCATGCCTGGCAGGTGGGAACCAAGCTTGGTATCGGCCGCGTGGTCTGTCCGCCGGGGGCCGGCGTGGGCAGCACTATCGGCATGCTGATGGCGCCCGCGCGCGTGGACCGCGTCGCCTCGTTCAACCAGGCGCTGGCCCACACGGACTGGGCCGAGGTCGAGCGAGTGCTCGCCGCACTACAGGCCGATGCGGAGCAAGTGGTGCGCGCCAGCGGGGCCGACCTCGCGCAGCGGCGTCTCCGCAAGCTGGCCGACATGCGCTACGTGGGGCAGGGATCTGAGATCACCGTCGCCCTGCCGGAGCCACTTTCGGCCGAGGGCGTGCTGGAGGCCTTCGAAACCGCCTATCGTCGCCTGTTCGGCCGCACGCCGCCGGGCGCGGCAGTGCAGTTTGTCGCCCTGCGATTGTCCGTGGCCGCCCCCATGCCCGGCGCGGGGTCGGCGCTGCGGCTGGAAACGCATGCTGCCGAGGCCGCCCTGAAGGGCCGCCGCCCCGTCTATTTCCCAGAGGAAGGCGGCACGCTCGAGACCCCGGTCTACGACCGCTACGCCCTGCCTGCCGGCGCGCAGCTGGATGGCCCTGCGGTGTTCGAGGAAAACGAGAGCACGTTCGTTGTCGGTCCCGGCGCTCGGATCAGCGTGCTGCGCGACCTCTCCATCCTGGCCGAGCGCACGGCCTGAGGATGCAAGCCATGCAATACACCCAACGCCGCTTCGATGCCGTCGAACTAGAACTGCTTTGGCGCCGCCTGATCTCGCTGGTGGACGAGGCCGCAGCGGCGCTGGTCCGAACCTCCTTCTCCACTCTGGTGCGGGAGAGCTACGACTTCTCGTGCGTCGTCACGGACGCGCAGGGCCAGTCGCTTGTGCAGGCGACGGAGAGCATCCCGAGCTTCATCGGCACGCTCCCGGAGACGGTGAAGCATTTCCTGCGCTTCTTTCCGGTCGAGGCGCTGCAGCCTGGGGACGTTCTGATCACCAATGATCTCTGGCTGGGCACTGGCCACCTTCCCGACATCACTGTCGCCAAGCCGATCTTCCGCAATGGAAGAGTCGTTGCCTTCAGCGCATCCACGGCGCATGCGCCCGACATTGGCGGCAAGATCCGCAGCCCGGAGCCGCGCGAGGTGTTTGAGGAAGGGCTGCAGATCCCGCCCATGAAGCTGATGCGCGGTGGCCAGCCGGACGACACGCTGGTCGCGATCATCCGCAAGAATGTGCGGACGCCTGAGCAGACCATGGGCGATCTCTGGGCTCAGGTCGTCGCCCTGGACCTCATGGAGGCGCGGCTGAAGGTCCTAATGGACCAGGCCGGCCTCGAGGACCTTTCGGACCTGGCACGCGAGGTGCAGGCGCGCTGCGAAAACGCGATGCGTGCCGCCATCGCCGCCCTTCCCGATGGCACCTACCACAGCGAGCTGCAGACCGACGGGCTGATGGACAAGCCGGTGACCATCCGCATGGCGCTGACCATTACGGGCGACCGGATCCATGTGGATTACGCCGGCACCGACCCGCAGGTGGACCGTGCGATCAATTGCGCGCTCTGCTACACCTACGCGATGACGATGTATGGGGTGAAGGTGTGCACCACACCCACCCTTCCGAATAACGAGGGTGCTTGGCGTCCGATCTCCATCGCCGCGCCGGAAGGCTGCATCGTCAATCCGGTCTTCCCGGCCTCCGGCGGTTCCCGCATGTTGATCGGGCACTACCTGCCGATGTTGGTCTTTGGCTGCCTTGGCCAAGTGGTGCCAGAGCGAGTGATGGCGGCCACCGGATCGCCCATGTGGGGAATGAACCAGTCGGGCGTGAACGCCGCCGGCAAGCCCTACGCTAATATGTTCTTCTTCAATGGCGGGATGGGCGGCAACGTGCGGGGCGATGGAATTTCCTGCCTCTCCTGGCCGTCCAACGTTTCCTCCACCGCGGTCGAGATCAGCGAGCACATCGCCCCCATCCGCATCCACCACAAACGGCTTCGCCCGGACAGCGGCGGTCCGGGGAAGCATCGTGGCGGGCTCGGGCAGGAGATATTGATCGAAAGCCGGTCGGAGACACCGATCGCCGTCTCCTTCCTTGCAGAGCGCACCATTTTCCCTGCCTTCGGGGTGGAGGGCGGCCGGAACGGCGCTCCCGGCATGCTGCGCATCAACGGCGAGATCGTGGACCCGAAGCGGCAATATGTGCTGCAGCGTGGGGAAACGGTGTTGCTCGCGACGCCAGGCGGTGGTGGCCATGGCGATCCGGCGGCGCGTGACCCGCATGCACTCGAGGCGGACCTCGCTTCCGGCCACGTGACCGATTCGACACCCTACGGAGAATAGCGGCACCGGCGACATGCCCTGCGGCGTATAGGGATGGGGCCGGGTCAAGATCAGGAAGGATGCCAAATATGCTGCGACGTAGCCTTGGAGTCCTGCCGCTCGCGGCGCTGGGCGTTCTGCCCCGCTCTGCGGGGGCGCAATCTGCGCCGTTCCCAAACCGGCCTGTGCGCATCGTGGTGCCTTTTGCCGCCGGCGGCACGGCGGATGTGCTGGCCCGCCTGGTGGGGGATCGGCTGTCGGCGAAGTGGAACCAGCAGGTGATCGTCGACAACCGTCCCGGGGCAGGGGGCAATATCGGCGCCGAGCAGGTCGCGCGTGCGCCCGGGGACGGCCACACCCTGCTCCTCGGCACCATCGGCATCCACGCCGCAAGCTCAATCTACTCCCGCCTGCCTTATAACCCTGACACCGACCTCGCGCCTGTGACCGTGCTGGCCGAGATGCCGAATGCGATCATTGTGCACCCCTCGGTGCCCGCCCGGACGCTGCGGGAGTTGATTGGACTAGCGCGACAGCAGCCCGGAGCGCTGACGTTCGGCTCGGCCGGCAGCGGCAGTTCCACGCACATGGCAGGCGAACTCTTCATGCAGGTGGCGGGCGTGCGCATGGTCCATGCGCCCTATCGCGGCAGCGCGGCCGCGCTCAACGACCTCGTGGCCGGAAGCATCCAGGTGATGTTCGAGAACGTGCCGACCGTACCGCCCTTGGCCCAAGCGGGCAGCGTGCGCGTGCTGGCTGTCACCTCCGCCGAGCCGGTCAGCGCGCTTCCCGATGCGCCGCCCGCGACGCAGGCCGGGCTGCCCGACTACGTGGCGACAGCCTGGATGACGCTGGCGGCGCCGTCCAGCGTCCCGGCGCCGCTGCTCCAGCGACTCAACGCCGACACCGTCGCCGTGCTGAACGAGCCCCCCATTCAGCAGCGGCTGGCGCAGCTTGGCGCCATCAAGCGCGGCCTTTCCGTGGACGAGAGCCGGCGCTTTTTCGCCGAAGAGACGCAAAAATGGACGCGCGTCATCCAGACCGCCGACATCCGGGTGAACTGAACCAATGCGAGATGCGCCTCGGACCTTTGATTCCGTCCTTCTTGAGCTGATCTGGACTCGCCTCATCTCCATCGTGGACGAGGCAGCGGCGGCGCTGGTGCGCACCTCCTTCTCCACGATCGTTCGGGAGAGCCACGACTTTGCCTGCGTGCTGACCGACGCGCGCGGCCATTCCCTGGTGCAGGCGACGGATGGCGTTCCCTCCTTCCTCTGCACGGTCCCGCGCACCATCGGTCATTTCCTGCAGGAGTTCCCGCCAGAGACGCTGGAGGAGGGCGACGTCCTCATCACCAACGACATCTGGCTGGGCACGGGCCATTTGCCGGACATCACGGTGGCCAAGCCGATCTTTCTCGATGGGCGGCTCTTGGGCTTCGCCGGATCCGTCGCGCATGCGCCGGATATTGGGGGACGCATCCGCACGGCTGAGTCGCGCGAGGTTTTTGAGGAGGGGCTGCAGATCCCGGTGATGAAGGTCGTGTGCGGGGGAGTGATGGACGACACCTTCCTGCGGTTCTTCCGCAAGAACACCCGCATGCCCGACCAGACGCTGGGCGACCTACAGGCGCAGTTCACGGCGTTAGACCTGATGGAGCGACGGCTGCGCGGAGTGCTGACCGAGCATGGGCTCGCCTCCTTGGAGGAACTGGCCGACGAGATCCACAGCCGCTCGGAGCGCGCCACCCGTGCTGCCATCCGTGCCGTGCCCGATGGGACCTACCATGCCGAGGTGCTGACGGACGGGCTGGAACAGCCGATCCGCCTGCAGCTCGCCCTGCGCAAGCAGGGCGACTCGATCCATGCCGACTATGCGGGCACGGACCCGCAGGTCCCGCGCGGCATTAATGTCTGCCTCGCCTACACCTTGGCCTACACCTCCTTCGCCGTGAAGGCGGCGTTGTGTCCCGAGGTGCCCAACAACGAGGGGGCCTTTCGCCCTATCAGCGTCTCTGCCCCGCTGGGCTGCATCCTCAACTCCACCCCTCCAGCCGCTGGGGCGAACCGCGCCCTGACCGGGCATTTCATCCCGCCGATGATCCTCCAGGCGCTCGCTTCCGCGCTCCCTGATCAGGTGATTGCCGGCACTGGCTCGCCCCTCTGGAGCTTGAACTTCGCGGGTACGCGGCCGGACGGCACACCCATCGCGAACCAGTTCTTCATGAATGGCGGCTACGGGGCCAGCGCGGGGCGCGACGGGCCAAACGTGCTTTCCTGGCCCTCCAATGTCTCTGCCGCCCCAGTCGAGATGATCGAGCAGGGATACCCGTTCCGCATCCGCCACCGCCGGTTGCGCAAGGGGACGGGTGGGGAGGGGCGCCATCGTGGCGGAACCGGGCAGGAATGGGCGTTCGAGAGCCGCTCCGCGACGCCCGTCGCCGTCACCTTCATGGCGGAGCGCACCAAGCCCGAGGCGGCCGCACCTGGCCTCGCGGGTGGGCGGCCTGGCACACCGGGCGCGGTGCTGATCGACGGCGTTCCGGTGGACCCCAAGCGGCAGCACATCCTGCAGCCCGGCAGCGTCGTGGAACTCCGCACGCCCGGCGGTGGCGGCCATGGCGATCCCGCACGGCGCGCGCCGGAGTGGGTCGCACGCGACCGCGAGGACGGTCTGCTCAAGGAGACCCAGCCATGAGCGCGAACCGCCACGCGCTGGCGATCGACATCGGCGGCACCTTTACGGACATCGTTGTCTATGACGCGCAGACCGGGCGCTTTGCCGCGCATAAGGAGCTGACGACGCCTTCCGATCCGGCACAGGGCGTCATCACCGGCATCGCCCGCCTCCTGTCGCGTGAGGGCGTGCAGGCCGCGACGGTCGGCCGGGTGGTGCACGCCACCACCCTGTTCACCAACGCGCTGATCGAGCGGCGCGGCGCCCACACCGGACTCATCGCCACCGAAGGCTTCCGGGATACGCTGGAGATCGGCCACGAGCGGAAATACGAACTCTACGACCTGCACCTGCCGCTGCCCCAGCCGCTGGTGCGCCGCGCCCACCGGCTGGAGGCGCGCGAGCGTCTGGCTCCCGACGGCACGGTGGAGACTCCGCTCGACGCGGGCAGCGTGCTGCGGGCCGCCGACGCCCTGGTGGCGCAGGGCGTGGAATCCGTCGCCATCTGCTTCCTCCACGCCTATGCCAACCCCTCGCACGAGCAGGAGGCGGTGAGGCTGATCGCCGCGCGGCACCCCCAATTGGTGCTGTCGCTCTCCTCCGAGGTGGCACCGCAGATCCGCGAGTTCGAACGCTCCTCCACCACGGTCGCCAACGCGTATGTCAAGCCGTTGGCGGAACGCTACCTGAACCGCCTTTCGCAGGACCTGACGTCGCTGGGCATCACGGCTCCGCTCTTCATGATGCTCAGCAATGGCGGGCTGACGCATGTGGAGGAGGCGAAGCGCGTGCCGGTGCAGCTGCTGGAGAGCGGCCCGGCGGCCGGCGCGCTCGCGGCCGCGTTCTTCGGCGCGCGTTCCGGCCAGAATGACCTACTGGCCTTCGATCTGGGCGGCACCACCGCCAAGCTGGCGCTGGTGCAGGATGGCGAACCGCATGTGGTGCATCGCTTTGAGGCCGGGCGCGAACGGCGCTTCACCGCGGGAAGCGGTCTGCCTTTGACCATCTCCACGGTCGAGCTGATCGAGATCGGTGCCGGCGGCGGCTCCATCGCCGCCCATGACGCGCTGGGGCTCCTGAAGGTCGGCCCGCGATCCGCGGGCTCGACGCCGGGCCCTGCCTGCTACGGCCGTGGCGGCACACACCCGACCGTGACGGACGCCAACCTTCTGCTGGGCTTTCTTGACGCGGACACCTTTGCCGGTGGGACGATGCGGCTGGACACCAGCGCGGCGGAAGCCACGGTGGGCGCCCTGGCGGCGGAGGCGGGGCTCGGCATGGCGCGTGCGTCGGAAGGGATCCACGCCGTGGTGAACGAGACCATGGCCGCTGCCGCCCGTGTCCACGTAGCCGAGCAGGGGCACGACCCTCGCGATTTCACCCTGCTGGTGACCGGGGGTGGCGGTCCGCTGCATGGCTGCGAGCTGGCACGGCGCCTGGGCATGACCCAGGTCATCTGCCCGCCTGGCGCGGGTGTCGCCTCCGCGCTGGGGCTGTTGCTGGCCCCGGCGCGGGTGGACCGCGCTGCCACCATCTCGCGGCCCCTCGCCGGGATGGACTGGTCGGCGCTGGAGGCCAGCTTCTCGGCGATGGAGCAGGAGGCGCGGAGCGTGATCGCGGCCACGCTGGGCGCCACCGCAGCGCTGGGCATGCGGCGGAGCGCTGATCTGCGCTTCGCCGGCCAGGGCTACGAGGTCGTGACGGAACTGCCCGCCGGCCCGTATGGCCCCCAGTCCGAGGGCGCGATCCGGACTGCCTTCGAGGCGGCTTATGAGCGCATCTTCTCGCGGCGGCCCGGTGTGGCGACGATCGAGATGATCAATATCCGCGTCTCCGTCACGGGCAGCGCCGCCGAGGGCGCGCTGGATCCGGAAGTCCCCGAAACCGCCCCCGGTGAGCCACGGACTGGCGCCCGCCGGGTGCGTTTCGGAAGCGCGGAGATGGAGGCGCCGGTCCTGGACCGGTCCCGCCTGCCGGCTGGTACCGAGGTGCTGGGCCCGGCAATCATCGAGGAGGCCATGTCCACCCTTCTGGTGCCCCCCGGTGCCCGCGCGGTGGTTGAAGCCTCGGGCAACATCGTCATCCACTTGCCTCAGGCCGCCACGCGGCAGGGCCAGCGACACCATGAGGTTGCGTGATGAGCCTTCCTTTGTCCCACATCCGCGTCCTGGACCTCACGCGCGTGCGCTCGGGACCCACATGCGTCCGTCAGCTTGCCGATTGGGGCGCTGATTGTATCAAGGTCGAGCCACCGCGCCGCCCGACGCCTGAGCGTGGCGAGCACACGGACGAGGTACTCGTGGAGTTCGGCTTCAGCCCCGGCGAGATTGCGGATCTGCGTCAGGAGAAGGCGTTGTGACCGCACTGCTGAGGCTGGAAAACGCCGACGGGGTCGCGCGTCTGACCTTCGACAACCCGCGCCGGCTGAACGCTATCAATGCCGAGATGTGGCAGGCCCTTCCCGGCCTGCTGGGACGCATCGCGGAGGACCCGGAGGTCCGCGTGCTGATCCTGGCCGGTGAGGGCGAGCGTGCCTTCTGCACCGGCAACGACGTGAGCGAGTTCGAAACCATCCGTGCCACACCAGAGGCTGCCGCGCGGTACAATGCTTGGCAGCATGACGTGGGCGAGCGGCTGCGCGGCCTGCAGAAGCCCGTGATCGCCGCCGTGCACGGACATTGCCTCGGCGCCGGGCTGGAGATGGCGCTGATGTCGGACTTCCGAGTCTGCTCGGCGCAGGCCAGCATGGGCATCCCCGCGGTGAAGCTCGGCTTGCCCTACCGTCTGGAGGACATCGAGACAGTGGCCGCCGTGATTGGTCCTGCGTGCGCACGGGAGATGGTGTTGCTCGGCCGGTCCTACTCGGGCGAGGCACTGCTGGCGATGGGGCTGGCGAATCGTGTACTGCCCGACCGCGCCTCGGCGATGTCGGAGGCGGAAGCGCTGGCGCGCGAGATGACCGAATTCGCACCGCTCTCGCTTGCGGCGGCGAAGGTTGGTTTCCAGGAGCTGCTGCGCCGCAGCGGCCCGCCTGACCGCTCACGCGCCCAGGCGGCTGCTGACCGCTGCTACGCCAGCGAAGATTATGCGGAAGGCCGCCGCGCGCGGGCCGAAAAGCGCCCTGCACGCTTTCGGGGACGCTGATATGTGTTGGGCAGGCGCGCCCGGCGCCGCCCATGTCCCATGCGCAGTCGGCACCGACACCAGGCAGCAGCCAAGCCCGACGATCCGCTACGCTGTGTGGACGAGGTCATGTCTCTATCGTGTGCTTGAGGTCGCTTTCGGCAGTGTCGCCGACTTGCCGCCCGACCCCTACGTTGGCCCGAGCCAGGATTCGCCCGATTTCACGCCGGCCCTGTAGCAGGCCGCGGCGCTTGTCCGGATCGACACCGCCTTGGGCGATGCGGGTTACGACGCCGAGCCCAACCACCGCCTCTGCCGCGACGATCTTGGCGTGCGGCAAACGGTCATCCGCCTAAACACCAGCCGCCGATGGCCGAAAACGCCCTACCGTCGCGCCATGCGCCGTCGTTTTCCGAAGGCCACTTACATTCAGCGATGTCATGCCGAGAGCGCCTTTAGCCAGCACAAACGCCGCCTCGGCTCAACACTCACCGCGCGGTGACCACGTACGGGCCTAATGGCCTCTAATGTCCAGAAATAATTTTGAATTCTCTGGTGACCGATGAGATTTTCGAGGGATACGACCACCGCCGCTGCCGCCGGGAGTGTCGTGTTTGCGGCATCATCCGCGCATCATCAGGCGCTGCTCTCTTTGCAAGAGCCGTGGGGGAGCCGCTACATTCCCCGCAGTGGACGGATCG
>NZ_JAFEUU010000037.1 GCF_017355885.1 Sabulicella rubraurantiaca | reverse complement strand
GGCCCGAGCGGACATGCGGCATCAGCGCCGGGATGACGTCGAACATCATGTCGATCGTGCCAGCCAGCAGGTCGGTGATGGCCGGGCCGCCGCCCCGATACGGAATGTGGCTGATATCCATTCCCGCTGCGCGGTTGATGGAGGACAGCGTCAGGTGACTCGTCGTCCCTGCACCTGACGAGCCCATGCTGATCCGTCCCGGTGCGGTCTTCGCAGCCGCGACGAGGTCGGCGAAGCTTCGCCAGGGCCGGTCGGCATTCACCACCAGCAGCACCGTCCCGGTCGAGACGCGCGTGACGGGCGCCAGGTCGCGCATCGGGTCGAAGGGCATGGAGCGGCGATAAAGGAACTTGTTCGCCGCCAGGAGCGCCGCGGCACTCAGCAGGATGGTGTGCCCATCGGGCTCGGCCTTGGCGACGGCGTCGGCGCCCACGTTGCCACCCGCTCCACCGCGATTGTCCACCAGGAAAGGCTGTCCGAGGATGGGCTGCAGCCGCTCGCCGAGGAGGCGCCCAGTGATGTCCGATGCGCCGCCGGCCGGGAAGGGCACGATGAAGCGCACGGGCCGGGTGGGCCAACCCACCTGGGCAGAGGCCAAGCCCGGTGTAGCCAGAAGGGTGGCTGCGCTCAGTAGGTGGCGCCGGGTTGTGCTCATGAACAACTCTCCTTCGCAAAGGGATCGGCCCGTTGGCGGGATGCTG
Organism: Sabulicella rubraurantiaca; assembly: GCF_017355885.1. Taxonomy (GTDB): domain Bacteria; phylum Pseudomonadota; class Alphaproteobacteria; order Acetobacterales; family Acetobacteraceae; genus Roseococcus; species Roseococcus rubraurantiacus. The sequence goes on along the minus strand of NZ_JAFEUU010000037.1, from coordinate 15,275 downwards.
GGCGTTCCTTCCTTTTCTGAAAGCCTATACAGCCTTGCGAGGAGCGCCACCTCTGGGCCGGCCTGTCGAGGGAAATGGGCCGGGGGCCAATTCGCTTCCAGCTGGCGTTGCATCCCGCCGCTCCTCCTCTGAGGCTTAGCGTGCTGCCCTTGGGATTTCCGGTATTACGCCGACAGGATCGCAGCCGCGCTCACGAGGTCGGCAAGGGTTTCCAACAAGGAGCCTGAGCCAGAACACGAGAATCAGCGACAGGTCGATAGGCTGGGGAGCAAGATTAGACTGCCGATTGAAGGCCACTGCGCGGCTGCCAGACCACTGGGCCCATCTGATTTCGGTGAAACACGCGCAGCGCCGTGCGCCGGATGCGCAACCTGCCCAGCGAGAAGCCAAACTTTGCTTGGTGCGACTGTCCCGTGCCGCCTAAGCTGGCACCGGCACGCCGGATGGGGCGTGCCGGAAGAGATGTCAAAATCTCGGCAGGGAGGAGGAGCGGAGGATGACCGCCTTCAACGCCGTACGGTTTCGGGTCAAGCCTGGCCTGGAACAGGATTTCCTCGACGCGCATCGAAACGTCGGCCAGGATTGGCCTGGCCTTGTGCATGCCAACATCATCAAGACGGGCGATCGCAGTTACTGCATCATCGCGGAATGGGCCGACGCCGAGGCCCTTGCACAGGCGCGGCCGAACATGATTGCGACGCTCAACTCATTCCGCGCAACCCTCGAGGATCTGGGGCGCGGGCTTGGAGTCACCGATGCCGTGTCAGGCCCCGTTGTGATGCCGCTGAGATAGGGCGCGCTTCGGCCTCGAGGTGGGTACGCCCTCCGACCGAAGGGGCGAACTGCGGACCATGGCTCCGCCACGCCGCCAGTATCACGGGCGGCCACGCGGCCGCACGGGGTTCGGGGGAATGGTCGGCGGAGCGCCTCAGGGGAGACGGCCCCCCGGGGTGCGCCGGAGCGTTTCGCCCGCCTCGACAACGTGCATCGCGCGCCACGCTCTCCAAGGCGGGGTAGCGGGACGTTGCGACCTCCAAGCGTTCGGGCGCCGCCTAAGTCGCCATAGCGCGGACAGGGTGAGCGCGAGCGTCTTTGAACCACATGTCTGCCCGCCCGTGTTTTGAACAGGCAGATCAGTGAGCCCGGTTTACTGTTTTGTTTTTCTGCAGCTTTGGCAAGCTGACAATTGTAATGTGGAAAGCGAGATAAGCTGGGGAGAGACGCTTGCGCCCCGCTCTGGAGCATCCCGCTCGGCTCGTACCGGCGGCCTTCCTCCTGGCCATTGCCTTGGGGACGGCCTTTCTGATCCATCCCTCCGCAAGCGCGGATGGCCGGGCCGTGCCATTTCTGGTGGCGCTCTTCACCGCCGCCTCGGCGGTCTGCGTCACGGGCCTCGTGGTGGTGGATACCGCTACGCAGTGGTCCGCCTTCGGACGGACGGTGATCCTTTTGCTGATCCAATTCGGTGGCTTTGGCATCATGACCGGTGCAACGCTCCTCGGCCTCCTGGTGGCTCGGCGATTGCGGCTCTCCACCCGCATCATCGCCCAGGCCGAGACCCGCAGCCTCGCGCTGGGCGACGTCATCTCGGTGCTCAGGCTGGTCCTGATGGTGACAGTAACGGTGGAGGTGACGGTCGCGCTTCTCCTCGCGCTGCGCCTCGCATTGGGACATGGGACCGGCTGGTCCGATGCAATCTGGCACGGAGCCTTTCATTCGATCTCCGCTTTCAACAATGCAGGGTTCTCGACCTGGTCCGACAATCTGGTGAGCTTCGCGCGTGACCCTTGGTTCCTCGCGCCCATCGCCGCAGCGGTGGCGATCGGGGGCATTGGCTTCCCGGTGCTGTTCGAACTGCGCCAGTACCCCTACCGCAGGGCGCGCTGGTCGCTGCATACGAAGCTCACTCTGCTCGGCACGGCGATCCTGCTCGTGGCGGGATTCCTGGCGGTCCTCCTCTACGAGTGGAGCAACCCGGACACGTTGGGCGCACTACCGCTTGCGGACCGGCTCTTGAACGCCGGCTTCCATTCGGTCGTGCTGCGGACGGCGGGGTTCAACGCCCTCAACATCGGCGCCATGCGCGACGAGACGTTGGCCGTTTCCTATGCGCTGATGATGATCGGAGGCGGGAGCGCCGGCACGGCGGGAGGCATCAAGGTCAGCACGTTCATGCTGCTTGGCCTCGTGGTCTGGTCAGTGGCGCGGGGCCAGCCGGACACGACCGCCTTTGGCCGTCGCACCGCGCCCAGCGTGCAGCGCGAGGCGCTGACGGTGGTCCTGCTGGCTGTTGGGCTGGCGGCCATTGGTACTCTACTGCTGCTGAGCCTGACCGATTTTCCGCTGCGCGACGTGGCGTTCGAAGTCGTCTCGGCCTTCGCCACCGTTGGGCTTTCCACCGGCATCACGCCGGAACTGCCACCAGTGGCGCAGCTTGTCCTGATCGTGCTGATGTTTGTCGGGCGGGTGGGCACCATTACCGCGGCCACGGCCATTGCGCTGCGAAGGAGGCAACCCCGGTTCCGCTATCCAGAGGAGCGCCCTATCGTTGGCTGACCTTTCCAAGGACGACCCCGTCGTCGTGATCGGGCTGGGCCGCTTCGGCGGCGCCGTGGCTGCCACCCTCGTGAAGCTGGGCCACGAAGTGCTCGGCATCGATGAAAATGCCGAAGTGGTTCAGTCATGGGCAGACGATCTGCGTCATGTGGTTCAGGCTGACACCACGAATGAAGGGACGCTGCTCAGCCTGGGCGTGCAGGAGTTCCCGCGCGCAGTGGTGGCGATCGGAACCGATGTTGAGGCGAGCGTGCTGACCGTTCTGGCGCTGAGCGAGTTGGGCGTGCCCGACATCTGGGCCAAGGCGCTCACTCCCAAGCACGGGCGCATCCTCGAGCGTACCGGCGCGCACCATGTGATCTATCCTGAGTCCGATATGGGACAGCGTGTCGCCCACCTCGTCACCAGCAAGATGATGGATTTCATGGAGTTCGAGGATGGCTTCGCCATTGGCAAGACACGCCTGCCGGCCGATGTCGCCGGCCAAACTCTGGCCAAATGCGCCTTACGGACGCGTTTTGGCGTGACGGTGGTCGGGATCAAGCGCCTTCACGAGGACTTTATTTATGCAACGCCCACCACGGTGGTGCAGGAAGGCGATATCCTCATCGTGTCCGGCGCCACGCGGTTGGTGGAGGCCTTTGCGGCCGCGACGTGACGGTGCTGGTGCGGGGAGGGCCGTTCGCGTGGGTGGAGCTTGCTCTAGGCATGATGCTCCTCCTGCGAGGTTCGTCGCGTGGGATCGGAACGCAGATATCCTTGCGCGCCGTCCGGGGCTGACACCTGGCGCGTCTTGATTTCTCAGGTTCAATCCGCCGCACGCCCGAATACCGGCGCACTGCCTTGGTCGGGACTGAGGGAGGTCACGAGTTCGGCCGCCCACGCGCTGGATTTCTCTTGCCAATGAGGTGAGGTGGATCAATCCTGAGGTGCCGGGGTGCTGTCGATCCTTCTCGGAAGGGATGGCCGATGCGGCTGGTCTGGCTTGGCCTTCTGGTCCTGATCGCTCCTTTCGACGCGGCCGCCCAGTCGATGAGCTTCGCCTTCCATTGCTTCGCGAATGCGAGCGAATCCTGCTTCGTCATCGCCAAGGGTACGCTGGACGGCGGGGCGGCGGACCGGTTCGACGCCTTCCTTGATGGTCCGAACGGGGCCGAGGGGTTCCAGGTGCTGCTGGACAGCTCTGGCGGCAGCCTGCAGGACGGCATGGCGCTCGGCCGGCGGATCCGGGCGCGCGAATTCCACACGGTCGTCGGGCAGCATGACGGAGCCGGTTTCGATCCCCCCAATCCTGGCAACTGCCTGAGTGCTTGCGCCTACGCGTTCCTTGGCGGGGTGGGACGGCGCGTCCCGGAAGGCTCGCAGCTGGGCTTCCATCAGTTCGGATTGCCCGGCGGTGCGGCGCTGCCGAACGCAGCCGGGCTCGCCGGCGGCCAGGAGATTTCGGGGCTGCTGCTTACCTACATCATCGAGATGGGCGTCGACCCGCGGCTCTTCGTGCTGGCGAGCGCGACACCGAGCACGGCGATGACGTATCCCTCCCTCGAACAGCGGCTCGCCTACGACATCGAGACGCCGCGCGGCTTCGATCGCTTCGTTCTGGAGCCCTATCGCGCCGGCGTGATTGCGGTGAGCAAGCGGCGGGATACGCCCCGGATCTACGACCAGGCGTCGCAACTGACCGCCTTCTGCCGCGCCCGGGCGGCGAGGCTTCTTTTGACGGTCCCGGGTGTTCCAGTGGAAGCCGGTGTCGGCGCGACGCTCGGCTTTGGCCCGACAGCGGCGGAACGCGAGATCAGGCCGGCGCAGGTTTCGAGCCGCGCCGCCGGGGATGGTGCGGTGTTCGAGGTGGCGCTCACCCCCGAGGAGGCGCAGGCTCTCGCCCAGGCGCGTGAGATGAGGTTGCAGATCAATGCGCCCCGCGTCGCAGGCGGTCCGCATTGGATGCAGCGCACCCTGACCAGCGCCGACCGGCAGACGATCGCTGCCGCGTTCCGGTTCTGCATTTGACGGAGGCGAGCTTGCGCGGGTGGGAGGCAATGTGTCTGATTGCGGTCGGAGCGCTCCTCACCGGACAGGGGCCACAGCCGGGGCGGCAAGGTGAGGCGGCGAGCACACCACATTACCGGCTCACGGCCGCGACGCTCGCCTGCTTCGTCCAGCATCGCGAGATCTACAAGGCCGCGTCCGGGGAACCGGTCTTCCTTTTGGCCAACCGTTGTCCGCCCCAGCGGCCGCCTTCGCTGCTCGATGCGCTGACGAATGAGGGGCCGAACCTCCGCCTGGCTGAATCCACGGCGCTCGACCAGCTGGTGACACTGAACCGGTCCCAGCTTGCCTGCCTTGATCGTCTTTCGGTCACGGCCAGCGATACGGTGGTCTTCTTCTTTCCCGATGCCTGCCGCGTGGAGCCGGCGCCCGGGCCGCGCTGAGCATGTCCCTGAAGATCCCCGACTGGCTGGATGTCGCGCTGAAGGTGATTGCCACCCTCATCGCGATCTTCGGCGTCTGGAGCTTCTTCGCGCAGCGCGCTGAGGCGGTGAGAGTCGCACGCGAGGAGCGCACGCTCGCCTGCATCGCGCGCTTCGGCGGCACGGATATCGTGGCGGCCCGGACGGCGCTGCTCAATTTCTGGCGCCGCTACCCGACCTTCGCGGCGGAGGCGCGGTCACGGGCACTCTCGCCCCGCGAGTACGAGGGGTTTGTCACCGCCGCCTATCCGAACGACGCTGCCCGGGGCGAGGTCGATGCGGCGCTGATCCGGCTTCTTGCCTTCTATGACGAGATCGCGTTCTGCCATCGCGCAGGGACGTGCGACAGGGCGATCCTTCTTGGGTATTTCTGTTCCTACGTGACCCAGCATGCGCGCGTGTACCGGCCCTTCCACGCGCTTCTTGCGGCGGCGATCGGCGCTGACGGGCTCGACCGTCATCTCGACGAGTTGACCCGCTCGTGCCCCTCCTAGCGACGCATGGGGCCGGCAGCTGCCTCAGCTTGGCACGTCCGGCAAACCGGAGCGCGCCGGCGCCGGCGCAGTGCTCAATGCAACGCTCCGACACCACACTGCCTTTCTCACTCACCTCAGGAGCACTTGCGTGGAAGTCCGCGTGCCAAACTTGTTATTCCGGTGAAGACCTGCGCGGGGCACTTGGAGCCACGGCCGGCGGGGTTTCGGGCGGGTGGAGGCTGAGGCCGTGACCTTCTGGACGCAAAAGACCCTGGCGCAGCTGTCCAATACCGAGTGGGAGAGCCTGTGCGACGGCTGCGGGCGCTGCTGCACGGTTCGGCTCAGACGGGCGAATCTCAGGCTCCTGACACGGCTGGGCTGCCCGCTGCTGTCCCCGGAGACCGGTCAGTGCTCAGACTACGCCAACCGCCACGAGCGCATGGCTCACTGCAAGGCCCTGAACCCCGAGAATGTGGGGGACTGGCTGCCGCGCACCTGTGCCTATCGTCTGGTGAAGGAGGGCAAGCCGCTGCCCGAGTGGCATCACCTGGTGTGCGGCGACCGCGAGCGCGTGCATGAGGGCTATAGCGTGCGGGGGTGGGTTGTGCCGATGGAGCCTGGCATGGACCCGATGAAGCACCTCGTCGGGCATGAGGAGGGCTGATCTGACCGCTTCGCTGTGAAAGGGCTTCGCGCGGGTTGAGGTTCAGGATGCCGACGCATCGCGAGAAATGACTTTGCCATAGGCTGGTCTTTTGGCGCTTCAGCCTGACCCGCGAAGTGCGGCGGGCCTTTCAGCCATCTGGTAAGCTGCCTCCGAGCAGCAGGAAGATGCCCCAGCCGAGGATGGGCAGGAGCACGCCGCCGATGATCAGCACGCTCGCGAAATGTCCTGGATCCGGAGCGGTGTCGCTGCCGTAAGACGGATCCTCCAGCCCATACCAATCCGAAAGGCGCCACCAAGACGCCTGAGCTTCGTCTGCCATCTTCCGAGGCCTTCCCGATGGTGAAGCTGAACCTCAGACAGTGCTGCCCGCGTAGACGGCGGACAGCTTACTTGATGCGGGGCAGTTCGTCGAAGGTGTGGAAGGGCGGTGGGGAGGAAACTTGCCATTCCAGCGTGGTCGCCCCCGCGCCCCAGGGATTGGACGCCGCCACGGTTCCGCGGCGGAAGGTGAGGAACAGCGTCCAGCAGAAGATGAAGAAGGAGAGCCAGGCAATCGCGCCACCGATCGACGCGACGAAGTGCCAGGTCGCGAAGGCATCCGGGTAGTCCGGGTAGCGGCGCGGCATGCCCTGGTTCCCCAGGAAGTGCATGGGGAAGAAGGTCAGGTTCGCGCCGATGAAGAACGTCCAGAAATGCAGCCTGCCCCAGAACTCCGGGTATTGATGGCCGCTCATCTTCCCGATCCAGTAGTAGATGCCGGCAAAGATCGCATAAGCCGCCGCGATGGCCATCACGTAGTGGAAGTGTGCCACCACGTAGTAGGTGTTGTGCAGGATGACATCAAGGCCAGGATTGGCCAGAACCACACCCGTCACGCCGCCGACGGTGAAGGTGAAGATGAAGCCGACCGCGAAGAGCATCGGCGTGTCGAAGCGGATGGCGCCGCCCCACATCGTGGCGATCCAGGAGAAGACCTTCACGCCGGTCGGCACCGCGATCACCATTGTTGCCGCCGCGAAATACGCCCTCGTGTCTACGGTGATGCCCGAGGTGAACATGTGGTGCGCCCAGACCACAAAGCCAACCACGGCGATCGCGACCATGGCGTAGGCCATGCCGAGATAGCCGAAGACCGGCTTTTGGCTGAAGGTCGAGACGACGTGGCTGATGACTCCGAAGGCGGGAAGGATGACGATGTATACCTCTGGATGGCCGAAGAACCAGAACAGGTGCTGGAAGAGCACCGGGTCGCCACCGCCGGCCGGGTCGAAGAAGGACGTGCCGAAGTTACGGTCGGTGATCAGCATGGTGATGGCGCCACCCAGCACGGGCACGGCCAGCAGCAGCAGGAACGACGTGACGAGGAGCGACCATACGAAGAGCGGCATCTTGTGCAGCGTCATGCCTGGGGCGCGCATGTTGAAGATGGTCGTGATGAAGTTCGCGGAACTCAGGATCGACGACGCGCCCGCGAGGTGCAGCGAGAACAGCATCATGTCCATGCCGGGTCCAGGCTGGTACTCGGCGTCCGACAGCGGCGGATAGAGAGTCCAGCCAGGGCCCGCTCCACCCGGCACGAAGGGGGCGGCGGTGAGGAGGATGTAGGCCGGCACCAGCAGCCAGAAGGAGATGTTGTTCAGGCGCGGAAAGGCCATGTCTGGCGCGCCGATCATGATCGGCACGAACCAGTTGCCGAAGCCACCGATCAGCGCGGGCATGACCACGAAGAAGATCATCGTGAGGCCGTGGACGCTGACCCAGGTGTTCCAGGCCTGACCATCCGGGAAGAACTGCAGCCCCGTCTCCGCCAGTTCCAGGCGCATCAGCATGGACATGGCCACCGCCACGAACCCGGTGATGACGGCATAGATCAGGTAGAGCGTGCCGATGTCCTTGTGGTTCGTGCTGAAGAACCATCGGGCGATGAAGGCGGGTTTGTGATCGTGATGAGCTTCGGCTTCCGAGACCCCCATGGCGGTCTTCTCCAGCTCGTGTCGCCCCTGGAACGGCCCATGACTGCCCGCCGTTGCGGCGCCCGGACAAAAGATGCGCCTTTTGGTTTCCGGGCCGAAAGCGGCCCGCTGGGTTCGCCGTAGCTGCGTCTGGCGCAAGGCCTCTGCGCCTCAAATCAAAAGTCGGCAGTGGGAGGAGGACCAAGCATAAACTCTCTGCAGGCGCTCATGCTCGCGACCGTCTGGCATGGGAGGTGTTCATGGGGGGCGCGAGCCAACCCAGGCGGCTTCCGCCCTGGAGGACCCCTATGCGCCCAGCCGGATCACACGGAAGGCCGCCCAAGAAGATCGTCATTCTTGGCGCCGGCTTCGGCGGGCTTGAAGCGGCCCGGGTCCTCGCCCGTGCGCCTGTCGAGGTGACGCTTCTCGACAGGCAGAACCATCACCTGTTCCAGCCGCTCCTTTACCAGGTCGCGACGGCCGCGCTTTCGCCCGGTGACATCGCCTGGCCCATTCGCGCCGTCTTCCGCCGGAAGAGGAACCTGGCGGTGCAGATGGCGGAGGTCACGCGGATCGATGTCGAGGGACGCCGGCTTCATACGGCGGACGGGCGGGAGATCCCCTATGACCGGCTCGTGCTCGCGACGGGGGCGACCCACTCCTATTTTGGCCATGAGGAATGGGCGGAACACGCCCCGGGCCTGAAGACGCTCGCGGACGCGACGGATATCCGGCGGCGCCTGCTTCTGGCGTTCGAGGAGGCGGAGGTGGAGGAGGATGCCAGGGCGCGCCGGCGCCTCCTCACCTTCGTCGTGATCGGTGGGGGTCCGACGGGGGTGGAGATGGCCGGCGCCATCGCCGAGGTGGCCCGCCTGGCGCTCAGGCAGGAATTCCGGCGCATCGATCCGGCCCAGGCCCGGATCATGTTGATCGAGGCCGGTCCCCGCATCCTGCCAAGCTTCTCCGAGGAGCTGAGCGAGGTGGCGCGTGCCTCGCTGGAGCGGCTTGGCGTCGAGGTGCGATCCGCCGCCCGCGTCACTGCTTGCCATGCCTCCGGGGTGAGTTGCGAGGGCGAGGAGATCGAGGCGCGCACCGTCGTCTGGGCCGCGGGCGTGATGGCCTCGCCCTCCGGGAGCTGGATCGGGGCGGAACGCGACCGCCAGGGCCGGATCCTCGTCGCTCCGGACCTTTCCGTGCCGGGCCGGCCGGGCATCTATGCCATCGGCGACCTCGCCGCGGCCACGGACGCGGACGGGCGGCCAGTGCCTGGGATTGCCCCGGCTGCGAAGCAGATGGGCCGTCACGTCGGCAAGCTGCTGGCCGCCGAGGTCCAGGGTCAGCCCGGCCCAGGGCCGTTCCGGTACAGGCACCACGGAAACCTCGCGACGATCGGCCGCCGTTCCGCCGTGGTCCAGCTCGATGGGCTACGCCTCACGGGCCTCATCGGCTGGTGGTTCTGGGGGATTGCCCATGTCTGGTACCTGATCGGCTTCCGAAGCCGGATCATCGTCTCGGTCCAGTGGCTTTGGAGCTACCTGACGTTCCAGCGAGGCGCCCGGCTGATCACCCAGCCCGCCGGCGAGGCACGTGGTGCACGTGTCCCGCATGCCGCCAGCGCCGGCGACGCTGGACGCTGAGGGGGCGTGACGCTGGTCCCCGCCAGATGGCGCCAAGAGACGGGCCAGCGCCCAAGGGAAGATGCGGGCCGGTGCTTTGGGGTTCACGAGAGCAAGTGGGGCGATACGCCTGGCGCTGACTGGGACCGCTATCGACGCGATCCTTCAGAAGCCGATTTCGCGAGCCAGCCGGTCCCGGTTACGGGCGCAGTTGAGGGCGTAGGCATGGCGCGCCTCGCGGTTCAGCGTCGGGTGGCCATTGGCCGCGCAGAAGCGGCGCAGCCCCGGGAGGCTGATCTCCACCATCACGATCGCTTCGCGGCGCATCCCGCCCCGTGTGAGCTGGGCTTGGAGCCGCGCGCTCCATTCCTCCCAAGTCGCGGGGAGGGCGGCGGCGTCATCCTGGGCGGCCCGCAGCTCCGCGTAGTGCTGGGAGCCAAAGACAGGAACCACGATCCGCGCGGCGGAAGAATTTGGGAGCATCAAGAAACAACGCAGCACAGCACGCTGCGTCGGCATGCCCTGAGCGACGCGCGGGATTGGGGGCCGAACGGCGCTTGGCATGCCGGAAAGTGCCCCTAACTCCCGACCGTTGCCGGCTGAGTTCCGGGGCTCTGTTGCGCGAGTGCGGCGCCAAGCGCCCGTGCCACGCCCCAGGGAAAGCCGCTCCGGTCCCGATAGCTTCGTGCCTCGCGGCGACGGCAACGGTGGCGCGCGGTGGTGAGGCGGCGACGGGGCCTGGCGTGTTCTGGCTCCACATCGCCTCCCTCGCGGCCTCCAGCGCTCTCGTCGGCTACCTCCTCCACCGGGAGGTGATGACGACCAGTGCGCTCGCCTGCTTCACGGTCGCGATGGCGCTGCATTTCTTCGTGACGGATTACAGCCTCAACGAGGATCATCAGGAGCGGTACCGCAGCATCGGGCGATGGCTGCGGGCGGCCGCCGTGCTGCTAGGGCTCGGGGCGGGGGTTGCCACGGAGATCTCTGATGCCGCGGTTGCGGTGCTGACCGCATTCCTGGCGGGCCGCGTGATCCTGGACGTGCTGGACTTGGTCGGCCTGCCTAGCCTTGCCGCCACCCGCCAGTGCTTTGGGCACTCACGGACTTCAGGGGGCGTTGGATCTTGACCCAATTAGGTGCGGCCGTGTGGCACCATGAACCGAAGCGAAAGCAACACTTCGCCGTGGTCCGCCTGGGACAAGGCGACAGTGTTCAGTAGGCTCGGTCGCCACAAGGAGGCACGGGGAGTGGTTGCGGCTCGAAGTCGGTCCCGACTGGCGCTGCCGGCATTGGCGGCCGCGCTCCTCATGTGCCTGGCCTCGGCGCAGGCGAGTTCCAATACCGTTTGCGAAGAAGCCCCGAGTTCCGATCAGGCCGGATACGGGGAGGCCACCCTGCTGCCCGAGGAGGCCGCCACCTCGCGGCTGCGCCGCTGGAGCGGCGGGTTCGCGGTTCCCTTCGAGCGCGGGGAGGTCGTCTTCGCGGATGATCCCGGCTGCGCCCTCGACCCGTCCACCCCAGGCCTCCTCTCCTGCGTGGAGCCCGAATTCGTGGCAGCCTTCTCCGACCCGCCGGGCTTTCTCATCCGCCGCCATCACTATGAGCACACCGACTTCGTGTGGGTTGGTCACCGCTCCGGCACGCAGGTCGTTCTGGCCAGCCAGCCTCGCTTCTCGCCTGGGCTTCGCTGGATGCTCTCCGTGTCGCCGTCCAAGGCCGCCCACGTCTTCAACGGCATCGAGCTGTTCGACGTTGGCGGGTTCCAGGCCTCCCTCGTCTGGCAGCACGTACCGTCCGGCCCGCACGAGAAGTTCTACATGTTCTCCTTCCTGCGCTGGACGGGACCAGACCAGGCGCTCCTGTGCGCGTTCCGCGAAAATGAGGCCAACGCGCAGCCACACCCTCCGAGCCAAGTCGTACTGGAGCGAGGCCGGATGGGTTGGGCACTTCGCGAATTCAGGGACTGACGGTCTCTCATCCGACTCAGGAGTCCGGGGGACCCTTGGGCTTCGGCTTGTTGCCGATCTGCTCCAGCTTTTCCTTCACCTTCTGCTCCTCCTCCGAGAGCGCAGGGGGCTCCAGGGGAGCAACCCCCTCTGGCACGGAGTCGCCAGGATCCACTTCTTTCCTTTTGTTCGTGTCGGACATGGGAAGCTCCGTCCATTGTTGTGATGGGCCGGAAGCGCCTAGCCGTGACGGGAGTTGCGTTGCGCGGAATACGGTAGTGGCCGAGGCGAGGCGGCAAGCGCAGCGACAAGGAGTGGCGATGCAGGTGCTTCGCCCATCCGCGCGGCCGCTGCTCGGATTCGGGCCCATCAAAGACCGTCTGGATGAGGCTCCGATTACGCGGCAAGTCATACCGCTGAGGTCTGGCAGCCGATAGATCCGCAAAGGCAACGACCTATATACGAAGGCATGTTCTCGGTCTGAAATCCGCAAGAAGCAACCGGAGGCAGCACGATGTCCCATGCTGGAAAGCTGACGCGGCGAAGCATCCTGGTGGTCGAGGATGAGTACCTCATCGCGCGCGACATGGCGGAAGAGTTGGAGCTGGTCGGGGCCGAGGTGCTGGGTCCAGTCGCCACGCTGCACGCTGCGCTTCGCCTCATTGCGCGCAGTGGGCGCATCGACGCGGCCGTGCTCGACGTGAAGCTGGGGGCAGAAAGCGTCTACCCCGTGGCCGATGCCCTCAGGCGTCGCGGCATCCCGTTTGTTTTCTGCACCGGTTACGACCGCGGCGCACTCGCCCCCGCCTTCCGCGACGCCCTCTTGTGCGAGAAGCCGAGCGAGCCCGCCGACATCATCCGGGCCCTGCAAGACCAATTCAGGTCACATCTGGCCGCCTGAGGCGGGGAGACCTTCGCTCCCCGCCTTTCGGTGCGTTTGTTGCCTAGCGGCCGCCGCGGGAGTTTTCGCCGCCCTTTCGGCCAGCCTCGCGGGCGCGTTCCGGGTCATCGGCGAAGTTGCCGCCGCCCCCGCCACCACCGCTGCTGCCACCGCCACCGCCACCGCCATGGGACGCCTCGCCGCCTTTCCGGCCGGCTTCCGCCGCCAGCTCCCGGTCCTTCGAGAAGGAGCGATCCTCTGGCGCGACGGATTGCCCACCTTTCCGGCCCGCCTCGGCGGCGAGTTCAGGGTCCTTGGAGAAAGAGCGGTCCTCCGGCGCCACGTTCTTGCCGCCCTCGCGCCCCGCCTCGCTGGCGCGCTTGGGATCGTCAGCGAAATTGCCGCCACCACTGCCTTGTTGAGCCATGTGATCCGATCTTTCCTGTGATATCGGCCCGCTGCACCGAGCCGAAGCCAGAACGACCCGCAGGAAGGACTGTTGCAGACCTAAATATTCGATGGGCCGTTCTACAGATAATGTCACAATGGGATTGGAACCTATTCTTGGATTCTGGCTGCCATTTATTGTATGACCGTCTTGGGTGACAATATTGCCATGCCGAAGGCGAAATCCTTGCCTCGCCGTGCTGGAGCGCGCCGCTGGTGCTGGCGGAGATCGGAGGCCCGCGCTTGAAGAGGAGGCGGATCGCTCAGCTGAGACTGCATGCAGGTAGGCTACTTGGTGCTTGGTGCGTGAACTGCTGCGGCTGGGCGGATGCGTTGCGGTCTGCGCCCGACGAGGCGGCCAAGGGGGGAGGAGAAGCCGTCGCGGCTGCCCGCCAAACCAAGTCCACGTAGGGCGCGCGCCGCCTCCAGCGCCAGGTCGCGGGCGTGGATGCGCGCTCCGCTACCTTCGCGCACCAGTTTGAGCCTGTGCAGTGCGTAGAGCCCGGCCAGGGCCGCAAGCGCGAAGAAGAAGTCCCAATAGCGAAGAAGGATCCGCGGCGCCGTATGCGGGAGCTTGCGCGTCTTTCTGAGGGTGGATGGTTGGGGGGCCTGGACCCGCGCCATCTCGCAGCCAACCAACGGAATTTAAGGGCTACACCTGGGGAACCGCTTGCTGTCGGACACCTGGAGGCGCCAGTTCAAACCGAAGCGCCATGGCTCCGAGGCCGCCCGGCCCCGCAATTCCCCCAACTTTCGGTCCCTCCCTTTTTGTCACGGCATTCCCGAGGACACCGGGAAATGAACAATGAGACTGACGACCGCGCTTCTACTGCCGGGCTTGCTTATAGCTTGCGCCCAGGCCCCCGAGACCATCGCTGCGTCCTACGTCCCAGAGAGGCCGTTTCTGTCCTACACGTGCGAGCAACTTGCAGAGGAGCAGCTTCGCTTGGCGGGAGCCTTGGCACAGGCGTCTCAGCGACAGGAACAGACGCGCTGCAATGACATCGCCGGGGTGTTGTTCCTTGGGATGCCCATGAGGACCATGTCGGGCGGGAACATGGCACCCACCATCGCTCACTATCGCGGGACGCAAGAAGCGATGCTCCGGGCAGGGATGCGGAAAGGTTGCGGGCAAGTCCCAGCCCTCCAGGCCCCTCGCGTCTGATCTAACCGCTACCCGATGAAGCGCCTCACGGCACTCAGCGAGCTGTAATGGACAGACTTTCGGACCTTTAAAGTGCCTAATGGTCTTCTGGAGTCCTTCCCGCGCCCACGGCGGCCATGAGCGGGGACGGAATGACGGTGTGCGTCGCGGACTTTGCGGCCCGCCACCTTGTTGAGGATAGTGCGTGGATGACTATTGCCGGGCGAATCAACCTGTTTGCGACAAAGGAGCGGACGGAGTTGAAGCTGGACCAATCTCGAATTTCAGCTTGATTCTGCCCTTCACGCCCGTTTTGCCGCCGGTGCCTAAAAGACTAACGCTACCCTCGGCGCTGACAACAACAGAAACCTCGACCTCGGTTAGACTGTACTGCGGTAAAGTGCCAGGCAATTTGGCAAGCGCGTCGCCGAGGCCGGCAACAAGCCATTGAAGGTTTTTCTCCAAGAGTATCTGTCAGAAGACTTGAATGGTATCGGACTATAATCGCGGCCAGGAAAAATCGGGCTAGAAATGCATATGAGGTGGTTTTCATAATAAAGGCTATCTGGAAGGTCGACTGGGTTCATAATATTCGAAGCGGGAGGCCACGGCACGCAACCTGTGGGCGCGGCCGGACCGCAGCGGCACGACGCAGATTTACGGTCGCTAGTTTGGCCCCGGCGCATTGACCGGCCGCCGCGTACCCAGTGCCAATTGAGGTGATTTCGCCTGCCAAGCTCGCCGAACAACTTGGCTATTTATCATGGAAGGGCGGCTGTTGACTGAATTTGAGGGTGTCGCGGTTTGATTTTGTCGGAAAAACTTACAACCTCAATTGATTCCAATAATGGAAACTCGGCAACGATTTGATATTGGCGAGGAAGAAATTTCGGCATGCTTATTGCATGATCTCTTTCGCAGTCCATCCGGGGGAGATTCCCATTTTCGCTTGTCCCAGGACTGCGAAATAACGGAGGAACAAGATGCACAAGCATTCGACTTGGCGCCGCTGGCTTCGCTCTGGCGTGGCCCTGTCCGCACTGGCGGGGCTTGGTTTCCTCGCTCTGCCGCAGGTTGCGGAAGCGGCGCCTATCCCCGCTGGCTACGTGTGCGCTGGTGC
>NZ_JAFEUU010000036.1 GCF_017355885.1 Sabulicella rubraurantiaca | reverse complement strand
TGGTCCGCTCCGAGGACTACAAGGGGCGGCTGGAGCCGCTGGGCTTCACGCCGGTGTGGGACGAGACCCCGGCCGCCTTCGGCGAATACCTGCGCGCGCAGGAACGCGTCTGGCAGGGCCTCGTCGAGGCGTCCGGTGCCTCCCTCGACTGAATATGCGGGAGCGCCTGCGAGAAGACCCAGGCGCTCTTCTTCCCGAGTGCCGGTCGCGGCACAAGGAGCGGCGCGCCCATGGACCTGGAGCCGAAACGTCCATGCGCTCCAGGCCGAGCCCAACGTGACCAGATCCCCCTCTACGGTCGGTCCCAGAGAGGCAAACCGATAACGGCGGCAAGAGCGATCAACACGAAGCAGGCCCGCCGGAATGCTCGCTCGCTCGCCAGTCCGAACAGGCGCGTGCCGATCCAGACGCCCAACCCATAGGCCGGAGCCACCAGCACGGCGAGGGCCACGAGCCCGAAGTTGAACAGGCCGCCGACCGCGTAGGAGATCGCGCTGATTACGCCGGTCGCCGCGAAGAACAGCAACAAATTGGCGCGGACACGGCTGACCGGGATCGCTCCACCAAGCCATGCGACCACGACTGGCGGGCCGCCCATCTGCGCAGCGCCCGTGCAGAAACCAGACACCACGCCCACGCTCACCGCCGCGCGGGGCCCGAGCCGCCCGGAATACCGCCAGCCGGATGCCAGCAGGGCCAGCATCGTGAGCACAAGGCCGGACAGGGCCCAGCGGAGAGCCTGAGGGTCGGCATGCACGAGAAGCGCGGTCCCAAGCGGGGCACCAACCAGTGCTCCGGCAGCGACGGACCAGACCTCATGCCGGTCTGCCTGCCGCCATGCAGGGAGGATCAGCGGCAATGTCATGGCCGCATCCACAACCAGCAGCAGGGGCGCTGCGAGGCGCGGCCCCAGCGCCGCCGCGCTGAGCGGCATGAAGATCAAAGCCGCGCCGAACCCGGAAAAACCCCGCGCAAGCCCGGCCAGCAGCCCTGCCAGGGCCGCCAGCATGCAGGACGCAACCGAAGGAAGCGAGGCGATCATTCAGCGAGGCTTTGCACCAAGAGTGCCGGCTTTGGAACCCAGCACCTACCTCGCACATGGCGTGATGGTGCCGCCGGCTCGCATCATTCGACTGCCACCTGAACTGAAGGGGCCCTTCCCCGCCGCCCCGACCGGCTCAAGCGCTAACCGGCCTTCGCTGCACATCCGACCAATGCAGATTTCGCTAAGAGACCGTTTGACATTCACCGGTGGGCGACGCGACGGAGCAGCAGCGCGCCCATGGCGACATGGATCATGGCCTCGGACACATCGAGGCGCTTCTCGTAGTCGCGGACAAGCCGGCGCCAGCGGATCATCCAGCCGAAGGTGCGCTCCACCACCCACCTGCGAGGGATGACTTCGAAGCCCGTCGCTTGGTCGGAGCGGCGCACGATCTCGACCACGAAGTCGAGGAAGGCGGCCTTGTCCATCAGCTGGGTCCGGTCGTAGCCCGCATCCGCAAACAGATGCTTCAGCCACGGCCAGCGCTTGCGGATGGCAGCCAGGATCACCTGCGCGCCCACGCTGTCCGACACGTCGGCGGGCGTCAGGTTCACCATCAGCAGCCGCCCATCGGTATCCACAGCGACGTGGCGCTTGCGCCCGACGATGCGCTTGGCCCCGTCAAAGCCACGCACCTCGGCAAACGGCGCCTTCACCGTTTGGCTGTCCAACACCCCGCCCGTGGGGCTCGCCTCCCGGCCTGCCGCCTCTCGGTCGAGCATCAGCGCCACGTCGTGGATGGTCCGGAACAGCAGGCGCCGGACGAAACGCCGGAACCACCAGTAGACTGTCTGCCAAGGACCGAAATGCACCGGCAGCATCCGCCAGCCGCCTGCGCTGCGGGCCATGGTGCGGATCGCGTTCAGCACTTCGCGCAGGTCGACGGTGGGCTTGCGGCCCCGCCGTGACGGCTTCGGCCGCAGCGGCTCGATCCGCGCCCATTCCTCATCCGTCAGGTCAGAGGGGTAGCGCCTTGTCTTCCGGCCAAGCTCGGCCATCCGGCCTCGGGTCTCTCGTGTCCACATCACGAGCTTGAATCAGCCTCGGCCGCGTCGCATCAAGACTTTCTCAAACGGTCAATAAGACAAGAGGGCCACATGGCGTGCATTAAATGGAAAAGCATATAAAATCACATGTAGTTTCTGAGATCACTTCGATCGTTTCTTGATTGTGATTTCCGCTTACTATTATTTTCCGGGAAAGTGCCCAAGAAACGGCACAGTGGGGAATGGGGAAGACAGATGAAGAACGTCGTGATGGTCGGCTCGACGCTCGCCCTGTTGCTGGGCGCGCCGACGGCCTTCGCACAGAACGCTCCCAAGCCCGGGGCGCAAGCCAACGCATTGCCGGACTGGCGTGCCGCACCACGCTACGCGACCCTCAACCTGCGGGCAGGATTTCAACCCGACCCACGCGAAGTCCAAGTCGATGCCGGCGGCCCGCGTGAGGCCCGGGCGATCCGCCCGGATTGCGCAGGCTGGATCGACTTCACGCGACCCGACGTGGACCTGAACTACGAACCCGGCCAGTATCCCCTCGTCATCAGCGCGACCTCGGCCACCGATACGACGATCGTCGTCAACGATCCGGCGGGAAACTGGCACTGCAACGATGACCTGGTCGGGCTGGACCCGGGCGTCGTGTTTCAGCGCCCGCTTCGGGGCAACTACAATATCTGGGTGGGGACACTCGACCGTGGCCGGCCGCAACGCGCGACGGTGCGCGTGTCCGAGGTGCCGCCACGTTCAGGCGCGCCGGGCGCCAATCCGTCGGCGGGCTCCAGCCAGAGCCAGGCCCCGGCGGCAGCCCAGCCCGTTCCGCGTCCCACGCCTCGCGACGCAAAGGCGGCGAACATGCCTCCCGCCGCCTCGCCGCCCCGCACCCAGCCCGAGGCTGCGATTGCCACCCCCGCGCCGCCCAGCGGCGTCCAAGCGACGCCACGCGCGCCGCTCAGGCCGCTGCCAACCGGCAATGCACTCCTCGCCTACACGCGGCAGGTCATGGGGCCTGCACTCGCCGCATCCGTCCCGCTCGCGCCGACCGCGAACCCGAACGTGCTGCGCGCCGACATCCGCGAGCCCGGCCTGCCGACGCTCACCATTGCGTGGTCGGAGCAGGATTTCGCGGTCGAGGCCTCGGACATGGCCTCCTGGTTCGAGCAGGGGGTGGACGGCCAGTGTCAGGCGCGGCGCACGATCGCCGACCAGATCCGTGGAGGAGTGCGCTTCACTGCGTTCACGACGAACTGTCCCGGCGCCGGACTGCATCTGTGGATGGTCGCCGGCCGGGACGCCGGACGCACCCAACTCCTGGTGCTTGCGGCGCCCTCCGCTCACGCTGATGCCGTGCTCGCCCGTGGGCGGTTGCTGCTCCAGCATTGGGGGATCGGCCAGACGCCGTCGGCGCAATCGGTGCCCCCCGCCCCTCAGGCGGCCGCTCGCCCCCCTGCCCAGGCCCCAGCTGCGTATCAGGAGCCACCGAACTACGCGCAGCTGCGCGCCGACTGCGCCGATGACAGCGACGCACCGCGCCAGATTGCCGGTTGTGAAGCCGTCCTCGCCAACCCAGCCGAGGCGAACAACCGCGCCATCGCCTTGAACAATCGCGGTCATGCGCGCGAGCGAGGCGGGGATATCGCCGCAGCGCTCGCGGATTATGACCGAGCCATCGCGCAGGACCCGAGCTACGTCAGGGGCCATGTCAATCGCGCCCGCATGTTGGCGCGGCTTGGTCGCACGGATGAGGCGATCGTGGCACTCGACCGCAGCATCGCCGTGGAAGATGACGGCTGGGCACGGCTTGAGCGTGGCAAGCTGCTCGCCAGCCGGAATGAATGGGGGCGTGCCCTCGCCGATCTGGACGCGGCCGCACGCCTGCTTCCCGACGACGAGGAAGCGCGCCAAGCGCGTGACTGGGCGCGGCTGAGTTCGACGCACGGCATCGACTTCAACGAACTCGCACCGCCTGCCGCGACGCTCGCGGAGGCCGTGCTCAGCGTGGAGGGCTTTTCGGGGCTGCTCCAGACACAAGAGGCCCGCGTCCGCCGCGACGGGCCCAACCGGGTGAGTGCCGACTGGCCCACCATGCCATCCACCGGCACACCCGGCCGCTTCGAAGTCGAGGTCCGAAGCTGCTCCGAGGTGATCTTCTCAGAGATCGTCGAGGCTTCAGGCGCAAGCGCCCAGGAGCGCCGCGTCCTCGACCTGACCCGCCTCCGCGGACTGCTCAGCCGTCGCGGCGATGATTTCGTCTACGCTGCCGGCGCTTACGGGGAACGCACCCGTCAGACGGCGGGCGGACCGCTTCGCATGCCCATCGAGACATCGCCCGGCGCGCCAGCGCATCATACGAACGAGTATGCGCAAGCGCTGGTCTATCACGACGCGATCCATAGGTTCTGCCCGGGCGTCGCGCCAGCGGCCCAGGCGGCGCAGCCGCAGCCTGCGGCGACACCGGCAAGCCCCACCCCGCAGGCGGCCGCTCCAGCCCCTGCACCGGCCCAAGCGGCCACGACCACGATGCAGGTTGAGACAGTGAGCGGGCTTTCGCGCGACCAGCCCTTTTCATTCAGCTATCCCGGCTTCCTCGAGCAGTTCGCGACGTCCGAAGCGGTCGTTGCGCTGCGGCATCCCCAGCACGACCTTGAGGTCTATCTGACGATCGAGCCCGCCAGCCCGGGTTCAAGCGCCGCATCCGCACAGGCCCGCTTTCAGCCGGCTGAAGCGACTGCTGCACATCGCCGCACCAATCCCGACTTCGTACTCAACGGGCCGCGCGGCGTCCTGCAGCTGCCGGCCGGCCCAGCCTTCGTCTACCAGGGCGCGCTGACCTCCATGGCCCCAAGCCGCGCGCGGCTACGTTACATGCAAAGCGAGCTTTATGACGGTGGCCGGCGCTACGGGCTGGCCATCTACGTTGGGGAGGACATCTATGAAAGCGCACGCCCGCTGATCGGGTTCCTGCTCGCCAACCTGTCGCCGTCGAGCGCTCCGCGGCAGTGCTGCGCCGATCCGGTCGCGCTGCCTTGAGAACCGCAACGCCACGCTGCGTGGCCGCCTTCCGCTAGGCGGCCGACAAAGCGTGTGCTGCCGGTCCACAGTCCGCAGTGGCGCATGTTGACCCTGTTGCGCGAGAAGCCCGCGTAGACCTTAGCTCCCCTGCCCCATTTTGCCGGCGACGCGCTCCTCGATCATGCTCCGCATCTCGGCAGTGGCAGGGCCGGCGTGCCCGTCGAGCCGGACATTCGTCCATCCGCGCATCGAGCGGCGCGAAAGCGCCATG
The DNA here is from genome assembly GCF_017355885.1 of Sabulicella rubraurantiaca. GTDB lineage: Bacteria > Pseudomonadota > Alphaproteobacteria > Acetobacterales > Acetobacteraceae > Roseococcus > Roseococcus rubraurantiacus. The sequence goes on along the minus strand of NZ_JAFEUU010000036.1, from coordinate 11,526 downwards.
CTGTCCCCGCCATAAGAGCGGAACCGAACCGAGGCGATGTCCGCCCACGGGATCTCGACGCGCTTGCCTTTTCGCTCGATAGCGAGGCCGTCCTCGGCAATTTCGACTACTGCCGGGCCAGAAAGTCGGGCGATCAACCAATAGGAGCCGTAGGTGAGCAGCGCCATCGCCACGCCGAAGCCCAGGAGCCAGAGCCAGTCCTGAAAGCCCTCGAGCCAGCCAAGACCCGGGGTGAGAACGCCGACCACAACGGCCGTGATGAAGTTGGACCGCCGCGTCTCGGAATCCTTTGGCGCAAAGCGCCGTGTCTCCGCGGGACACTCTGACCTGTCCACGACGTGGTGTGCGGCGAGGTTGTCCAATCGCATGGCTCCACCATGGTTGCGTCTGTGTGCGGGGACAATCCGGCGGAAGTGCACCCATACTCAATGCATCGCCCAGTGTTTTGCCGCTGCTCCTACCGCCCCCGCGCGAGGCTCACCGGCCAATCGCACGGATGCGTCCCTCGGGCGCGGCGGTGACGGAACCAGCCTTTGCGACCGCCTCGGCCACCACGTTCACCAGAAGCGGGCCGCCGCTTGCGTCCACCACCACCTTGCCCGCCTTAAGCGCCTCGTAGCCGTCGCCGCCCCTGGACAGGTAGTCGACCGTCGCCAAACGGTAGCGCCGTGCCCGGTCGAAAGGCTGGCCGCCCACTTCGACCGAACGTACCCGGGAGCCGGGCGGTGCGGAGGGGTCGTAGCTCACCGATATGCCGGAGACCTGCGGGAAGCGTCCCGCCGCCTCACCCACGGCCGACAACCCGTGCTCCAGCGCCGCGAGCAACTCTGCGCCAGTCACTTCAAGCGCCACGACGGCGTTGCCGAAGGGCATCTCGGCCATCAGGTCCCGACGGGTCAGAAGGTGCCCGACCGGATACTCCCGGTTCCCGCGCATGCCGCCGCCATTGACCAGCGCCACGTCCGCTGAGAGGTACGAACGGAGGGCGTCAGCGATCAGGTTGCCCATGCCCGCCTCGCGGGACCGGACGATGGAGGTCCTGGTGTCGAGGGGCACGGAGAGCTGCGCCAGGGGCTGGCCCAGCGTCTCCTGCAGGCGGGCCTCAACGCGTTCCACGATAGGCAGGATGCGGGGCGACGGCGCCACGTCCACGTTCGGCACAAGACGGAACCCGGCGGAGCGGATCCGGGCCGCCCGCTCGCCTGCCGGACGTTCGATCTTGAGCTCGACGACGGCGAGCCACTTGGCATCCTCGCCAGCCTTGACCAGCGGAGCACCGCTATCCTGCTTCACCACGGGGTCATGGTCATGCCCGCCGAGAACCAGGTCGATACCCTCGATCTCCCGCGCGACCCGCTCATCCTCGGCCAGGTCGAGATGGGTCAAGGCCACGACGATGTCGGCCCCGCGGCGGCGCAGATCCGCGACTCCCGCGCGCAAGGCAGCCATCTCGTCGGTAAAGGTGACGTCGTTCGCGCCGACGGCGAGATCGGCGGTCGCCCGGGTCAGCACCCCCACGAAGCCGATCTTCAGCCCCTGCTCCTCCCGCAGGAGGGTACCCGCTCCGGCGAAGGGCGCACCATCGAGTCCGAGCACATTGGCGCCGAGCCACGGGAAGCGACTCTCATGGACGCGCCGCCGCAACACCTCCACGCCGAGGTCGAACTCGTGGTTGCCAAGCACCGCGACGTCCGTTCCAAGGGCGTTGAAGATCTCGATCATGTGTGCGCCGCCCGTCACGCTCGAGGCGAGCGAAGGCGAGATCAGGTCACCGCCGAAGGTGAAGAAGCTTGGTCCGGTCGCACGGGCGCGCTCGGTCTCCAGTAGCGTGCCCAGCTCCGCCAGGCCGCCATAGGGCTCCTTCCCCAGGTGCTGGTAGACATCATTGACGTGCATGAAGGTGACCGTGACGGTCTCCCGCGCCGAGGCAGCCGGGGCATTCCCGAGCGCAGGAAGCGAAGCGAGCGCCGCAATGCCACCGAGTGCGGCCCGACGGCCGAGAACTGTGCGTACCATGCCCATTCGCCCCGGTTGAGGCGCCCCCAGAACCTGCGTCGGAGACCGACTCGCTCCGCCTACCATCCGTGCCCTGGTGAGGCATGGCAATGCGGGCCTCCCCGTAAGCCCGCCCTGTCCCCTGGGCAGAAAGCGCCCCTTCCGACGCACGGCTCGCCCCGTTGTGGGTTTCCGGGGTGCAGCACAGCGGCGGCACGCCTTGGACCCCGGGCGGGCCTCCCAGCAGGCGCCACTTAGCTCATACTGGCCCATCAAATTTCCCGTTTGCGAAGCAACGGGGACTGGTCACCAATTCACGAATGGTCGATTGTTCGTCCCTCGTCTTAGAAAATGGATTGCCCCTGCAATGCCCAAAAAGGCGTGCCCCTGAGGATTTGTCGTCCTGCTGCCAGCTGAGAGCGAAATGACTGCTCCCCAAATAGCCGCTGGCCCCGCTCCAAGCGACCTCTGATGATTGGAAGCTGACCGTGATTCCATGCCAGACAGGCGTCGAGCACAGTGAGAACCTGTACCGCTTACTTGTCGAATCCGTCGTCGACTACGCGATCTACATGGTCGGCCTCGATGGCCGCGTGGCCACATGGAACCCGGGTGCGGCCCGTATCAAGGGATACGCTGCCGAAGAAGTGATCGGTCAGCCCTTCGCCATGTTCTTCACCGAGGAGGACCGTCGCCTCGGCAGGCCGGAGCAGGCGCTTGCCGCAGCCCGCAAGCATGGCCGATTCGAAAGCGAGGGCTGGCGCGTCCGCAAGGATGGTAGCCTGTTCTGGGCCCTGGCCGTCGTCGATGCGGTGTATGGTGAGGGCGGGGACGTCATCGGCTTCGCCAAGATCACCCGCGACATGACGGAACGCTATGCGGCTCAGCAGACCCTGGTCGAGAGCGAGCGCCGGTTCCGCCTCCTGGTGCAAGGCGTGACCGACTACGCGATCTTCATGCTGGACCGCAAAGGCCACATCGTGAACTGGAACTCGGGCGCGCAGCGCATTAAGGGCTACAGGAGCGAGGAGATCATTGGCCAGCATTTTTCCCGCTTCTACACGGACGACGACAAGACCGCCGGGGGCCCGAAGCGGGCCTTGGCCGAGGCGGAGCGGAACGGCCGGTTCGAGGCGGAAGGCTGGCGCGTCCGCAAAGACGGCAGCTTGTTCTGGGCCAACGTAATCATCGACGCGATCCGAGAGGAGGATGGCAATCTTGTTGGCTTCGCCAAGATCACGCGCGACCTCACTGAGCGCCGTGAGTCCCAACGGGCGTTGGAAGAGATGCGTGCGCAACTCGCGCAGGCACAGAAGCTGGAAGCTCTCGGCCAGCTGACAGGGGGCGTTGCCCACGACTTCAACAACGTCCTCCAGGTGATCCTGGCCGGTCTCGCCGTCGCCGAGAAGCTCCCATCCAACAGCTCGAGCCTCGCGCCGATGTTCGCAGAGATGCGCATGGCCGCGACGCGTGCGAACGACTTGACGAAACGACTGCTGGCCTTCTCCCGGCGCGCACCCCTCCGCCCTGAAGTGGCTGATATCAGCAAGGTGATCAGGGATGCGGCCGGCATGATCGGCCGCACGCTGAACGCCAGTATCAGCCTCGACCTACAGATCGAGGAGGATGTGTCGCCAGTCCGGATCGATACGTCTGATTTCGAGATCGCCCTGCTCAACCTTGCGGTCAATGCACGCGATGCGATGCCCCAAGGGGGAACGCTCCGGATCGGGGCACGGAATGTCGAGCTTCGCGGCAAGCCGGACGGCCTCGTCGGGCCGTTTGTCGCTGTCAGTGTCCGCGATACGGGGGTTGGAATTCCGGAGGAAGTGTTGAGCCGCATCTTCGAGCCGTTCTTCACGACGAAACCCCTCGGCAAAGGCACCGGGCTCGGACTGAGCCAAGTCCACGGCTTTGCGCAGCAGGCCGGCGGCGCGGTGACCGTATCCAGCGAGGCGGACAAGGGCACCGAGTTCACGCTGTGGCTTCGGGCGAGTTCCGCGGCCGAATACGCGTTGGAGAGACGAGCGGCAGATCAAGGCTTGTCTCAGGCAGGCGCGTTGGCCAAGCCTCTTTGCGTGCTCGTGGTGGACGATGATCCCGGCGTCAGCCGCCTAACGGTCGGGATGCTGGAAGCCGAAGGGCATCGCGTCGTCGCGGTGACGGATCCGCGGGTGGCTCTCGAACGACTTGATTCCGGGGAAAGCTTCGATCTGATCCTGTCGGATGTGATCATGCCCGGTGGAATGAACGGGGTTGACCTTGCCCGGGAGATACGCCGCCGCTGGGCCGATTTGCCGATCCTGCTGGTGACCGGCTTTGCTGAAGATTCCGACGCAATTCTTCAGGAATTTCCCATGCTTCACAAACCATTCACGACCATTGAACTGACCCAAACGATCAAGTCGCTTTTCGGCATGTAAGGTGGCGCCAGCCGCAGGCGCATGGACACGGTATCCAGACCTTCCCTACAATTCCGGGCGGGCAAGGTGAGGTATGCGGCGTGTACGAGCAAGAATGAGGTGGGTCCGGCGTCTTGTGCCCGATACGATCGTTTCGCGCGCCAAAACTTCCCTTTCGCGCTTCCTGCTTCGGTATCCATGGCGGCTGCCTGTCCTGGCTGCCATTTTATTTTCCCTTGCGGTTCCTCTCTCGACCACACTGACGATCCGCCACAGCCGCGAACTCGCGCTGGATGCGGCAGGGCGGCACTATGGCGGCACCGCCGTCATCCTCGCGAACCAGGTTGCGCGCGCCTTCGAGGCCGTTGACGTCCTGCAGATTGCGCTGCTCGACCGCATGGTGATCGACGGGGTCGCGGACCACGCTTCCCTGCGCGCCTGGAGCCTGCCTGAGGCGACCCATCATCTGCTGGTCGAGCGCCGCAGAAGCCTCCCCCAGCTTGACGCGCTCACCATCGTTGACGCCGAAGGCTTGGTCCTCAACTTCTCGCGCACCTGGCCGGTGGGCCACTTTGATGTAGCTGGCCGCGACTGGTTTGCAGCCGTCCGCGATGGCGCGACCCGGCACGTCGGCATCCCGGTGCAGAACCAGCAAAGCGGCACCTGGAACATCCATCTGGCCCGACGGATCTCGTCACCGGGCGGAGAGTTCCTTGGCATCATCCTCGCCGCCGTGGACCTGCCGTTCTTCGAAAGGGCCTTGGCGGATGCCAAGCTCGGCGGCGAAAGCAACCTGACGCTGCTCCGCACAGACGGCATACTCCTTGCGCGCTACCCGCTGATCGAGGGACTGGTTGGACGGAACTTCAGCCAATCGCGCTCATTCCAGACCATCGCAGAGGCCCCGAGCGGAACGGCCCAGATCGTTCACACCAGGGTCGACGACCAGCTACGTCTCATAGCCGGCGCGCCGGTGGGTGACTTCCTGCTCCTCCTGTTCGCCGGAAACTCGCTCGACGCTGTTCTCCGCGACTGGCGCGCGGAAGCCCGGCGACTTTCACTGAGCGCGGGCGTCCTCCTGCTCCTGTTCGGCACCGCTGCATGGCTCGCCATGAAGCAGGAGGCTGTTCGCGACGTTGCGGCACGCGCCGAGCGACGTGCCGCGGAGGCCGAGCGCAAGGCCACCGAGGAGCGCCTGCGCCTGCAACGCGAGGCGGCCGAGCAGCACCAGCTGTTCCGCGAGGCTATCCAGGGCATGCGGCAGGGGGTGTGGATGTTCTCCCCCGATGGTTCGCTCGCGCTGACCAACGGCCGCTGTTCCGCCATCACCGGCGTGCCCAGCGCTGCCCTGCAGATCGGCGCGCGCTTCGGTGACCTCCTCGCAGCGGCTGCCGGGGCTGGTCCCGACACGCATGAGGCGATCAGGCGGCTGGGTGACTTGGTGACGGCCGGGCAGCCCGGCAGCTTCGTGCAGGATCTTCGCGAGCAGCGTGCCGCTGCCGTGGCCTTCCAGCCGCTACCCGAAGGCGGCTGGATCGCGACATTCGAGGATGTCAGCGAACGGCGCCGTGCCGAGGCGCAGCTGGAACATATGGCCCGGCACGACGCGCTGACCGGCCTCCCCAACCGCCTGCTCTTGGAAGACCGCCTTCGGATCCAGACCCAAGGCGGTGATGCAGCGCCCTTCGCGCTGCTCTATCTGGACCTCGACCGCTTTAAGCAGATCAATGATACGCTGGGTCATTCGGTGGGTGACGCCCTGCTCGCCGCCGCCGCGCGACGCATCGTCGGCTCGGTCCGGGTGGCACGGAATGGAGGCGATTTCGTCGCCCGGCTCGGTGGCGACGAGTTCGCGGTCGTGACATCCCCCTGCCCCGATGCCGGTGGCCGTCTTAAATCCGATGCCGGCGCTCTGGCTCAGCGGCTGATCTCCACGCTGTCGGAGCCGCTGGAAGTGGAAGGACACCAGGTCCTGGTCGGGGCGACGGTGGGCATCGCCTTCTTCCCTGATCATGGCACCACGCCCGCTGATCTGCTGCGCCGCGCCGACCTCGCGCTCTACCGAGCGAAGCAGGCAGGCCGCGCTCGGCATTCCTTCTTCGAGCCCTCCTTCGATGAGGCGGCGCATAACCGGCGCCTGCTCGAGCTGGATCTGCGTGCATCTCTCAAGGAGACCGGCGCACCGAAGATCTCGCTGCGCTTCCAGCCCATTGTCCAGGCGGCGTCGGGGCGGGTTTCCGGTTTCGAGGCGCTGGTGCGCTGGAACCGGCCGGGGCACGGCTTGGTGGGTCCGGCGGAGTTCGTGCCAGCCGCAGAGGAAATCGGCCTCATCGATGAGTTGGGGCGCCTCGTGCTCGAACGCTCCTGCCAGGAGGCAGCGCGTTGGCCTTCCTCCCTTCGTCTCGCGGTGAACCTTTCCCCGATACAGTTCCGCGCATCTGGCCTCGTGGAGGCAGTCTCCGGTGCGCTGCAGGCCGCAGGCTTGACGCCTGCTCGTCTGGAACTTGAGGTCACGGAAGGCGTGCTGCTCGAGGATACCGAGGCCAACTTGAACATCCTTTGCCGCCTCAAGCAGCTCGGCGTCCGGATCGCGATCGACGATTTCGGGACAGGGTACTCGTCGCTGGGCTATCTGCGTTCCTTCCCCTTCGATAAGGTCAAGATCGACCGTGGCTTTGTCCAGGATCGTGATGGCCAGGACGCCGACCGCGCCATCGTGCGTGCGACGATCGCGCTATGCCGCGAACTTGGAATCGTCACCACCGCCGAAGGGGTCGAAACTGAAGAGCAGTTCCAGATCCTCGCGAGCCAGGGTTGCGACGAGCTCCAGGGCTACTTCATCAGCCCGCCCGTTGACGGCGATGCGGTCCGTGAAACCATGCGCCAGATCGAGCTTCGCCTGGGCTCAGCAGGACCCAGCGTCTTGGCCGATCGCGCCATCGATTAGAGGTACGAAAGGGATTAATTCGGGGGCGCAGTTGGCCGCCACTCCATCACTATCGTGGGGGCCGTGAAGCAGAAGCTGCCCGAATTGTGGCAAGCCCGTCCCCGAAGCTGACGTGGGGCCGCAGCCGCAGCCCATTGCCTTGAACCTGATCACGAGAAGCCTGTGTGCACGCGCTTCCAAGCCATGCAAAGTCGAGGGCACATCCGCACCCATACAGGAGACCGGAACCATGAGCGACGATCTACTCAAGACCGGCAACCAGCTCAGGGCCGAGGTGATCGGCCAGGCCCACCATGACGCAGCCCTGGCGAACGCCACTCCCTTCGACATGCCCTTTCAGGAACTGGCGCTGCGCTATTGCTGGGGCGAGATCTGGGCACGCCCCGGCTTGAGCCGCAAGGCGCGAAGCATGATCAACCTCAGCATGCTCGTGGCCCTCGGAAAGCCCAACGAACTCAAGATCCACATCCGTGGCGCACTCACCAACGGCATCACCAAGGAGGAGATTCAGGAAATCTTTCTGCAGACCTGCATCTATTGCGGTGTGCCCGCCGCAGGGGAGGCCTTCAAGATGGCGAAGGAAGTGTTCGCGGAACCGGAGTTCGCGAGCACCTGATGCCAGTCGCCCTCCGCTAGGCCCTAGATCCGAAAGCCTTCCGCGCGGGCGACGCCCCGTTTCGGAAGATTGCTCTTGTCGCAGCGGGCCAGCGATTCGATCCTGCTGCCTCGCTTCCTTGAGGATGCAGCATGGCAATCAAGGTGGTCGGCGTTGTCGGCCTCGGCAACATGGGATTGGGCATCGCGTCCACCCTGGTCCGCGCCGGGTTCACCGTACTAGGGGCCGACATCAACCCGGCACGCCGCGGGCCTGCCGAAGCTGCCGGCATCCGCTTCCACGACAGGCTGACCGAGGTGCTGACCGGGGCCGACTGCCTCGTCTTCTCACTGCCCTATGCCCGCGATGTCGAGGCGGTCGTCACAGCCCCAGGCGGGCTGCTGGAGCGGCACGACCGCGCGGTCATCGTGATCGATACTTCGACCTCCAATCCCGGTACCTCTCGCCGCTTGGCGGCGCGTCTGGCCGAGGCGGGACATGGCCTGCTCGATGCCCCCGTCAGCGGCGGACCGTCCGGGGCCGCGGGAGGCACGCTGACGATGATGATCGGCGGCACGGAGGAACACCTCGCCGCCGCCCGCCCGGTCATCGACGTGATGTCGAGCACCGCGATCCATGTGGGGCCATCTGGCGCGGGCAACATCGCAAAGCTCGTGAACAACATGCTCGTCGCGGCGCACCTCATCACAACCGGCGAGGCGATGCGCTTGTCGGAGGCCGCGGGCCTCCCAGCCGAGGCGGCCCTGAAGGTTGTCAACGCCGCCACCGGACGAAGCGCAGTCAGCGAGGCAATGTACCCGCGCTGGGTGCTGACGGGCTCCTTCGACAGCGGCTTCTCGGCTGGGCTGATGCGCAAGGATGTCGGCTTGGCTGCCGATCTCGCCCGCGAGGTTGGCGCATGCCTTCCACTTTCCGCCGAGGTCGCCCGGATCTGGGCTGAAACTCACGGCACCATCGCCGATGGTGACGATTTCACCCGCATGGCCGACTACCGCACGAATATGGAAAATCCCGGATTGGAGTGACGCCGGAGCAAACCAAGCCCATTCGGCCTCCTTGCCCTGGATTGCGGCCGACCGACCGGTCGGTTAGCCTTCCCCGCGATACGCCGGCGAGACGACCGGCCCGTGCGGAGGAAGTCCAATGAAGCACATTGGGATGGGGCGGCGCGCGGCCCTGTCGTTGACGGTTGGCCTGTCGCTGCCGGCATTCGCGCAGCCGCGTTTTCCCACCCGGCCGATCCGCCTCTTCGGCGCATGGGCTCCCGGCCCCAATCAACACATGCGTGTTCTCGCCGACCTCATGTCGGCACAACTCGGCCAGCCCATCGTCATCGAGAACAAGGCCGGTGCGAACGGCACATTGGCGGCACGGGCCGTGATGAGCGAGGCCGCGGACGGTCACAGCCTCGCGCAGATGCCGTCCTCGGTCTTTCGCGTGCCCTTCATGACGCCACGCCCGCCTTATGATCCGGTGGCGGATTTCAGCTACATCGCCTGCCTGACCGGCTATCCTTTCGGCGTCGTGGTGAACGCGAACTCCCCCTATCGAAGCTGGGCCGACCTCGTGGCCGCGGCACGGCGTCGGCCCGGCGCCATCTCCTACGGCTCTCCCGGTGTCGGGACGGAGCTGCATGTGGTCATGGATCGCATCGCGACGATCGAGGGAATCGAGTGGCTGCACGCTCCCTATCGAGGCGGCAGCGAGCTTACGACGGCCCTGATCAGCGGCACCATCGATGCCGTGGCAACGGCGAGCCATTGGTCGCAGCTCGTGCTCGATGGGCGGTTGCGCCTGCTGAACGTCTGGACGCCCGAGCGGATCCGTCGCTTCCCGGATGCACCCACGCTGAAGGAGCTAGGCTACGACATCGTGGCCACCGCACCCTCCGGCGTGGTGGGGCCGAAGGGCATGGATGCTGGTGTCGTTCGGGTGCTGCACGACGCCTTCAAGGCCGCGCTGTTCAGCCGGGAGTCGCAGTCCTATCTCGAAGGCCTGGACCAGCCCACCGTCTACATGGACAGCGAGACCTATGCGGATTACGCGCGCCGCCAGGTGGAGACGGAACGCGAGTTGGTGCGGCGCCTCAACTTGCGCATGGAGTAGTCCGGCCGGCTGAGCTCCGCCGCTAGGCAGGACATAACTCACCCAGCCAGGGGCGCCGGGTGGCGCGAATCAGCCACCCGCCCGCTTCGCGGCCTCCGTCGTCCGGCAGCGAGTTGTCTGCGGGCGCACTTCCCTCGCCGCCCCGTAGATCCGCGAACCGAAGGTGTTCGCCGTAGGCGACCAGACTAAGGGTCTTTTCGGTCACCCAGATACGGACATAGCCATTTGCAGGTTGGAAGGATCCCGCCACGAGGACACCGCTGGGCAGGCGGCCGTTCAGGCGAAAGAACGAAGGTCCTCCCGAAGATTCCCGGATGAGCACGCCAAAGAAGGTCGTCATAGGCGAGAGACCGGTTGGCGCAATCGCATCTGCCTCGAGCGTCGGTTCTGTGACCACCCCGGTCAGGGAGATCATCAGGTACTCACCCAACCGACCCCATCGCGAGACAATCAACCATTGACCTATCGCGGGGGATCGTCGGGACGCCAAGCTGTGTGAACCTCGCGCGATCGCCCCGTTCATGGCGACGACGAATCCCCGAGGCACCATGTCGCAGCCGCCTCCAATCACGCTTTGGTGTTATGGCCGCGACGCAAGGCAGCACGCAGCACGCAGACCATGCTTCCCTCAGCGTGATGCCATCGTGATCTGCTTGCTTGGGAAGCCTGGAGGGAGACCGCCATGAACTGAGTTTGCGAAAACGGCGGTGGCGTCAAGGCAGAAGATGAGAATAAAGGATAGCCGAATCTTGGAATTCTCGAGCGCTTCGGCAATCTACTGGAATAACCAATGGGCCGGGCTCATGTTAGAAAAAGCTACCGAACAAATCCGGCCCCGAAGCGGCAGCCCCATTTATGCAATACTGCGATTGATGAAGAGGTATTTCTTCCTCATTTACAGCTCAAACCATTATTCAATGAAGTAAGCAAGATTTCTTTCCATTATCAACTGACCGAAAAGTATCATCGCAACGCCGTCCGGAGCAGCGTAGCTTAGAGCCCATCCGGAAAGGAATTGAATCGTCTGAATCGGATGTGATTCGCTGGTCCTGCGGACGATCGCGGGAGCAGACGGATGGCGTGGACGGCGGAGCATCGACGTGCGGCGGATCGGCGCGGGCTGCGCTACCCGTCTGACCTGACGGACGCGGAGTGGGCGCTGGTGGCGCCGCTGATCCGTCCCGCGAAGCATGGCGGCAGGCCGCGCAGGGTGGACATACGCGAGGTGCTGAACGCGGTGTTCTATGTGCTCTCGACCGGCTGCCAGTGGAGCGCTTTGCCGAAGGACCTGCCGCCGAAGAGCACGGTGTGGGACTACTTCTCGCGCTGGGAATGGGAAGGGACCATCGAGCGCCTGCACCACGTGCTCTACGTCGCGGTGCGCGAGCAGGCGGGCCGCGAGGCCAGCCCGACAACCGCGATCATCGACAGCCAGACGGCGAAGGCGGCGCAAAAAGGGG
>NZ_JAFEUU010000035.1 GCF_017355885.1 Sabulicella rubraurantiaca | reverse complement strand
CCCCGCCCATCGGCCCGGTCACCGGATTGCCGCTGCCGCGCTTCTCCGCGCTGCGTTCCAACGACGTGAACCTGCGGGTCGGGCCGGAGCGGCGCTTCCCGGTGGAATGGCGCTACCAGCGCTCCGACCTGCCGGTGCAGATCATCCGCGAGCATGAGCAGTGGCGCCGCATCCGCGACCCGGAGGGGGTGGAAGGCTGGGTGCATTCCTCCAACCTCCAGCCCGGCCGCCGCACCTTCCTGGTGAAGGGGGAAGGCGAGGTGCCCCTGCGCCGCCGGCCGGAGGAGAGCGCTGCCCCCGTCGCACGGCTTCGCCCCGGCGTGATCGGCCGCATCCGCGGCTGCGACAGCAACAGCGCCTGGTGCGAGGTGCAGGTCCAGGACCGGCGCGGCTTCATCCGCCGAGCCGAGATGTTCGGCGTGATGCCGGAGGAGGAGATCCGATGACGGAAGTTCCCCTGAAACACGACCTTGGCGGCTCGCCCCGCTTCCGCTGCACCCCGGTGGAGCCGGATGACGACGCGCCGCCCAATGATTTCGACAAGCGCGTGGACGCGGTGCGCTCCGTGCTGCGCGACAAGAAGCTGTTCACCGTGGATGAGATGCGGCTGAACATCGAGCGCCTGCACGAGACGGAGTATTTCGGCCTCACCTACTACGAGAAATGGCTTCGCTCCGTCGTCGCGGTGATGGTCGCCAAGGGCGTCGTCTCCTGGGAGGATCTGGCGTGAGCCGCTTCGCGCCGGGCGCGCGCGTCCGCGTGCGGGACGCCTGGCCAGAGCGCTCGGCGCCCATGCATCTTCGCACGCCGCATTACCTGCGCGGACGCGAGGGGCAGGTGGAACGGGTGCTCGGCACCTTTCCCAACCCCGAGGCCATCGCCTTCGGCCGCCCGGGCGAGCCGCGCCCGCTCTACCACGTTCTGTTCGAGCAGAAGCCGATCTGGAACGAGGGCGAGGAGGGGGACACTGTGATGGTCGAGATCTTCGAGCATTGGCTGGAGGAAGCCTGACATGGCCGGCGAACCGACTGCGGAGAGCATCGCGCTCCTGGAAAAGCTGGTCGCCGCGCTGAAGCGCCGCGGCATCATGACCGAGGAGGACATCCAGGCGCGCGTGGCCTCGGCCGACCGCGCCTCGCCCGAGACGGGCGCGCGCATGGTCGCCCGCGCCTGGACCGACCCCGCCTACCGGGAGCTGCTGCTGCGCGACGGCACGGCGGCGGCGGAGGCGATGGGCGTCCGCATGGCCGGGGCACCGCCGCTGGGCGTGCTGGAGGACAAGCCGGACCTCCATCACCTCGTCGTCTGCACGCTGTGCTCCTGCTACCCGCGCGCCGTGCTCGGCTACCCGCCGCACTGGTACAAGTCGGCCGCCTATCGCGCCCGCGCGGTGCGGGAGCCGCGCGCCGTGCTGGCGGAATTCGGCACCGCCTTGCCGCCCGGCGTGAAGGTGCGCGTGGTGGACAGCACCGCCGACTATCGCTGGATGGTGCTGCCGATGCGCCCCGCCGGCACGGAAGGTTGGACGGAGGATCGCCTCGCCACGCTGGTGACGCGCGACCACCTCGTCGGCGTGTCTCTCCCCGCGCTCCAGGGAGCGACGCAGGCGGCGTGAGCGGCGCCGCGGACGGGCTGCCGCCGGGGCGGCGCGCCGCCTCCGCGGCTGCGATCGCCGCCGCCATCTCCGTGACCGTGCTGGACGCGGCGATGGTCAACATCGCCCTGCCCTTCGCCGCCGCCGACCTCCGCCTTTCCCCAGCTGAAGCGGTGTGGCTGGTCAATGCCTACCAGATCACCGTGGTGGGGCTGCTGATCCCCGCTTCCGCCCTGGGCGAGATCCTGGGCTTCCGCCGCGTCTGGGCCTGGGGCCTCGCCCTGTTCACGCTGGGCGCGGTGTCCTGCGCCTTCGCGCCCGGCTTCGCGCCGCTCCTGGCCGCGCGCGTGGCGCAGGGGGCGGGCAGCGCAGCGGTGATGGCGCTGACCGCCGCGCTGGTGCGCCACACCTACCCGCAATCGCAGCTCGGGCGGGCCATTGGCACCAACGCCATGACGGTGGCGGCCTGCTCGGCGGTGGGGCCCAGCCTGGGGGCGGCGGTGCTGTCCGTCGCGCCCTGGCCGGCGGTATTCGTGGCGCATGTACCGATCGGGCTGGCCGCCCTGCTGGCGGGAACCCGCCTCCTGCCCCGCCCCGAGCCTGAAACCCGGCCCTTTGACGGGGTGGCGGCGGCGCTGAATGCCGGGGCCTTCGGGGCGATGTTCCTGGGGCTGGACCTGCTGCTGCACGCACCGATCGCCGGAATGGCGGCGCTGGCCCTGGCGCTTCTGTGCTTCCAGCTCCTGTTGCGACGGGAATTGGGCAAGCCGGCGCCCATGCTGCCGCTCGACCTGCTGCGCATCCGCGAGGTGCGGCTGGCCGTGCTCGCCTCCTCCTGCATCTTCGCGGCCCACATGGTGACGGTGGTGGCGCTGCCCTTCCACCTTTCGGCGGCGGGACTGCCGGCGTGGCAGATCGGGCTGGCGCTGACGCCTTATCCCATCGTGCTCGGGGTGATGGCGCCCTTTGCCGGGCGCTGGGCCGACCAGGGCCATTCCTCCGCCATCTCTTGCCTCCTGGGCGGGGTGGTGTTGGCGCTGGCCCTGCTGGCGCTGGCCCTGCTGCGGCCCACCGTGCCCCTGGCCGTGGGAGCGATCCTCGCCGTGGCAGGGCTCGGCTTCGGCTTCTTCCAGGCGCCCAACAACCGCACCATGCTGGCGGCCGCGCCGCGCGCCCGGGCGGGCAGCGCGGGCGGGATGCAGGCGACAGCGCGCGTCCTGGGGCAAAGCTTCGGCGCGATGCTCGCCGCCATGGCCTTCACCCTCGCCGGCCCGCCCATGGCCTTCGCGGCCGGGGCCGTGCTTGCAGCAGGTGCAGGCCTGTTCAGCGCGCTGCGCCGTTGAAGCGCGCGGGGTTCGCCCCCATCTCCGCGCCATCGCAACAGAGCGGCCCGCCCCGGTGGCGCCGGCAATTCGGCCGGCCTTCCCCGCGCGCCCGAATCGAAAGGAGGTGATCCGGTGTCTCATCACTCGCACGGTCTCGCCAGCATCCAGTCCCGGGTCATCGTTCCCGCCATCGTGGGGACGGCCCAGGTCTGATCGCGGCCGCGAGGCCCGATTGATGGAAGGGCCCCGCGGCATCGCCGCGGGGCCCTTTGCATGTCCGGCGCCTGTCAGGCCGGGAAGTGCCGGCAGCGCGGAAATTCCAGCAGAAAGCGAAGCTGCGAGGCTTGGTCGGCAGCCTCGCACAGCATCATGGCGCGAAGCTGCGCGTTCAGCCGCCGCGCCTCGCGGGGCGGCGTGGCGCTGCCAGCCGTGTCGAACTCGACCAGCGCGTCGCCCGCCGGCAGCGGCGGCAAATCCACCACCAGCAGACGATCCTCCGAGGGGGCGAAGCGCATCTCCCGCCAGGGCGAGGCCTCGCCCGAAGCGGTGCGGATGCGCAGCCCCAGCGTGACCGGCGCAGGGGGCGCCGCCGCCTCCAGGAACAGGCGCGGCTGCCCGAGCGCATGGGGCAGGCGCAGCCGCAGTCGGGGCGGCGCGCCGCCTTCGGGCGGGTCCAGCAGCCAGACGCCGCTGCCCTCGGCCGCGGCCCAGCCCTCGCCCTCACGCAGGAAGAGGGGCAGCAGCGCCCCCGGTTCCGGCAGCCCGTCGGCGAGGAGCGGCGCGGCGAAAGGCAGGCGCCAGCCCAGGGCGAGGGGCGTGCGCTCCAGCGGCGGGGGCGGCAGCGCCTCCTCGCGCAGCAACTCCTCGCGCAGCGCCTCCGCCACCTCGCGCCAGGATCGCAGCCGCAAGCGCGGCAGAAGGCGCCGTTCCGTCGCCTCGCGATGCGCGTCATCGGCGCAGAGCGGCCACAGGAGGGACAAGAAGGATTCCTCCTCGCCGGGGGCGAAATACAGCGCCGCCTCGCCCCCCGCCTCGCGCAGGCTGGTGTGATCGGGAGCAAGGACGAGGCGACCGGCAGCCAGCGCCTCCGTCACCGGCAGGCCCCACCCCTCGCCGAAGGAGTTGAAGACGCAGAGCAGTGCGGCGCGGCGCAGCGCGGCCAGGGCCCCGTCGCCCAGGTCGCGCAGCCAATGCACCTTGCGCCGCAGCTCCGGCGCCTGGGCGAGCAGGCGCAGCGCCGCCTCTGCCCCAAACCCCTCCCGTCCCGCCAGGACGAGGTCGGGCACCGCCGCCTCGCCATGGCGGCGGATCAGCGTGCGCCAAACCCGCAGCAGGAAGGCATGGTCCTTGCGGGATTCCAGCGTGGCGACGCAAAGCACGAAGCGCCGCCCGTCATCGAGCGGCGCGGGCAGGTCTTCCGGCGGCGAGTCCGGCAGCTTCGCATCGAGGCCCAGCACCCCGGCGGGGATCTCCAGCGCCGGGAGGAAGCGGCGCTGCCAATGCAGGAACTCGCGCCGCGCATGCTCGCTCACCGCGACGACCCGGTCGGCGCCGAGGCACAGCACGCCGAAGAACCGGCCGAACTCCTCAACCAGATCCGGCGGGGCATGCTCGGGCAAGGAAAGGGGGAGCGCGTCGTGGAACAGGACGCAGAGCCGCGCCCCTGCTTCCTCCTGCCAGGGGCGCAGCCGCAGGAATTCCTCCGCCCCGCCAGGGCCGGGAAAGAAGAGGCGGTCGCCACGGGCGATGGGTGCCAAGGGTGCTTCGTCCAGGCTTTCATGCAGCCGGGCCAGCAAGGCCAGCCATTCGGGGTCGTCGGCCGGGCCGCCGGCGCGCGCCGCGTCCAGCACCGGGCGCAGCGCGACGGGATCCACCCGGCGCAGGCCACCGGCGCGTGCAAAGGCCACTGGCTCCAGCAGGGCGGGCGGCTTCAGCCCAGCATCGAGCAAGGCCATCTGCACCCGCGCCATGCCCATGGGAGTGCGGTGGCCGCGGAAGAACCCGATCAACCCCGTCGCGTCGAGGAACAGCGCCGCTTCGCCCATGCCAGCCGGCCCCCCGCCCGGCGCCCCCAGGCTTGCCGCAAGCCGGGGCGGCGGGCAAGTTGCCGGCCATGCCGCCATCCCCGCTGCGTATCTGGATCGACGGCTTCCCGTTGGCGCACCCGTTCGGGACCGGCATCACCACCTACACGCGTAACATGGTCCGCGCCCTGCGGCGCGATGGCGCGCGTACCGGGCTGCTCTTCGGCCAGCTTGTGCCCGACCGGCTGGAAGCGGTGGAGCGGGAGCTCCGGTTCTTCGATGCGGTGCCGCCGCGCCGGGGACCGACCCTGACGGGAAGGCTGCTCCGAATGGCACTTGATCCCGGCGGGCCGGTCGCGCACGAGGTCCCGGCCAGCGGCGTGGTGGATCGCCGGCTCTCCTCCGCCGCCGTCTATGAGGCCTTCTCCACCGCCAACCTGCCAGAGGCGGAGGAGGTCTGGAACGCGCGCGACCTGTTCGGCCGCTCCTGGGTGCATGTCGGGCTGACACGGAGGCTCATGGAGGTGCGCGCGGCGGGAACGCCGCCCGCCGTGATGCATTGGATGCAGGTCCATCCGCTGCGCCTGCGCGGCGCAGTGAACGTCTACACGGTACATGACCTGATTCCGCTGCGCATGCCCTGGGCGACGATGGAGCGGAAGCGCGTCTGGCTAGCCGCCGCGCGCGCCATCGCGCGGAACGCGGACCACATCATCACCGTCTCGGAGCACGCGAAGCGCGACATCGTCTCACTGCTGGGGGTGCCCGAGGAGCGGGTAACCAACACCTACCAGCCCGTCGCCCCGCGGGAGCCCATCGCCGATGGACCGCTGGCGGAGGCGCGGCTGCGCGGCGCGCTCGGGCTGGAGCCGGGGGGCTATTTCCTGTTCCTATCCACGGTGGACCCGCGCAAGAACCTGTCGCGGCTTCTCGATGCCTATTACGCCTCCGGCAGCACCGCGCCCTTCGTCATCGTCGGCAAGCCCGGCGCCTATGCGAAAGAGGAGCTGCGCCTGCTGACCGAGGCGGAGGGCACGCGCTCCGCCGATGGGCGGGTGCGGCATATGGGCTACCTGCCGCGCCTCGACGTGGATGTGCTGCTCCGCCACGCCAAGGCGCTGCTCTTTCCTTCGCTCTACGAGGGCTTCGGCCTGCCGGTGGTCGAGGCGATGGGGGTGGGCACGCCTGTCCTCACCTCCTCCACCACCTCGCTGCCCGAGGTGGCGGGAGAGGCGGCACTTCTGGTCGATCCGCTCGACCCCCGCGCCATGGCGGAGGCGATCCGCGCCCTGGACGGGGACGAGGCGCTGCGGGCGCGGCTGGCGGCGATGGGCCCCGCCCAGGCCGCGCTGTTTAGCCCCGAGCGCCACGCCGCCCGGCTGCGGGAGGTCCATGCGCGGATCGGCGTTCCGCTGGGCGAAGCAGCGTGACCCCGCGCGCATCCCTCCTGTTGCAAGGCAGCGACGAGGAGGTGGTGGAGAAGCTCTACCTCGCCCTGCTGGGCCGCTTCCCGGATGAGGGTGGGCGCATCCACTACCTCGCCCGCCTGGCGGGGGGTCCCGGGGCGCGCGAGGCGGCGCTGCGGGAGATCCTCGACTCGGAGGAGGCGCGCGGGCGCGGCACGACGCTGCCCCCGGACGCGTCCGGCACGGCGGAGGAGGCGCGCCTTCTCCATCTCGGCCTGCAGGTCGCGGCGCTGCGGGCCGAGATCGCGGCTCTGCGGGCGCGGCCGGAAGGCACAGGGCCGGAAATCCTTGGAGAGATGGCGGCGCTGCGGCTGGAGGTCGAGGCGTTGCGCGCCGAGCTGCGGGAGTCCCTGGGGCCGCCCCCCTGAAGACAAGGGAAAATGCGGCCCGGCCGGAAGGATCCAGCCGGGCCGGGGCCCAGGGGCCAGTCTGGCAGCGGCTTGCCGGGAAATGGCCGCCACCTGCGCCCCGCACCCTGCCCGGAGACGGGCGGAACGGCGGCATGGGAATGCTGCGACGGAACGGCCTTCACATGAATGGGTAAAATATGAACATCCAGCCACGATTCTCATGAATGGGCATTTTCTTCCAGCTTGCAGGCGGCCCCAAACCCCCTAGCCTCGCGGGGAAACAGGAGGAAACGCCATGGAAAACCGGCCCGAGATCCGTCCCCTCTCCCCCGCCCTGGGCGCCGAGATTCTCGGCGTGGACCTGCGGGAGGACATGCCGGACGGCTTGGTTGCCGAGCTGCGCGACACCTGGCTGCGGCACGGCGTCGTGTTCTTCCGCGACCAGCGCCTGCCCCCGCGCGAACTGGTGCGCGTCGCCCGCCGATTCGGCGAGGTGATCGAATATCCCTTCGTGAAGGGGCTGGAGGAAGCGCCGGAAGTCATCCCGGTGATGAAGCTGGAGCACGAAAAGGTGAATTTCGGCGGCGTCTGGCACACCGACACCGCCTATCTCGACCGTCCGCCCATGGCGACGATGCTGGTGGCGCGGGAGATCCCGCCCGTGGGCGGGGACACCATGTTCGCCTCCGGCGTCGCCGCCTATGAGGCGCTGAGCGAAGGGATGCGCCGGCTGATCGACCCGCTGCGCGCGGTGAACAGCAGCGCCAAGGCCGATGTGAGCAAGACGCGCGAGGACCGCCGCAAGGATAGCGGCCGCGACGACGCGAAGCAGGTCTACGAGGCGTCGCACCCCGTGGTCCGCACCCATCCCGAGACGGGGCGCAAGGCGCTCTACGTCAATGCCGGCCATACCAGCCGCTTCGATGGGATGACGGAGGAGGAAAGCGCCCCGCTGCTGGACTTCCTGTTCCGCTGGCAGGTGAAGCCGGAATGGACCTGCCGCTTCCGCTGGCAGGAAGGAAGTGTCGCCTTCTGGGACAATCGGCAGGTGCTGCACTACCCGCTGAACGACTACCACGGCTACCGCCGGGTGATGCACCGGGTCACGCTGGAGGGCGACGTGCCGGCCTGACGCTTCCCTTCGCGCGGGGGCGATCAGGCTCTAGGATCGGGCGTATGAGCAAGCCGCGCGTCGCCCTTTTCGTCACCTGCCTGGTGGATCTGTATCGCCCGAGCGTCGGCTTCGCGGCGATCCGCCTGCTGGAGGAGGCGGGGTGCGAGGTGATGGTGCCCGAGGCGCAGACCTGCTGCGGTCAGCCCGCCTACAATACGGGCGACCGCCGCACCGCGCAGGAGCTCGCGCGGGGGATGATGGATGCCTTCGCCTCCTGCGACTACGTCGTGGCGCCGTCGGGCTCCTGCGCCGCGATGATCGCGCATCACTACCCGGCACTGTTCGACAACGACCCGCATGAGCGGGCGCGGGCCGTGGCGCTGGCGGCGCGGACGCACGAGCTGACCTCCTTCCTCGTGGATGTGCGGGGGATGAAGGGGGTGGAGGCGCGCTATGACGGCGTCGCCGCCTATCACGATTCCTGCTCCGGCCTGCGGGAGCTCGGGGTGAAGGCGCAGCCGCGCGCCTTGCTGGCGAGCGTCGAGGGGCTGACCGTGCGGGAGCTGTCCGAGCCTGAGCTGTGCTGCGGCTTCGGCGGCACCTTCTGCGTGAAGTATCCCGACATCTCGACCCGCATGGTTTCAGACAAGGTCGCCGACATCGCCGGGACCGGGGCCGACACGCTGCTGGCAGGCGACATGGGCTGCCTGCTCAACATGGCCGGGCGCCTGCGCCGCGAGGGGCGGGAGGTGCGCGTGCGCCACGTCGCCGAGGTGCTGGCCGGCACGGCTTCCGAGACGCCGCCCATCGGGGAAGCGCCATGAGCAAGCTGTCGGAGCAGGTGCTGAAGGAGGGCTACGCCCGGCTGCGGCCCGAGCAGGCGCAGGACAGGCTGGGCCTGCCCGCGGCTTGGCTGGCCGAATGGGCGCAAAGCTGGGACCGGCTGGAGACTGACGGCTTCATGGCGGATGGCGGGCGCTATCGCCGCCGCCGCCTCGCCAACTTCACCGCCCTGCCCGGCCTGCCGGGGCATCGGCGCGGCCTGCACCGCCCGCATTTCCAGGCCGAGGTGCACAACACCCTGAATGGCGGCGTGGATCGCTGGTTCGCCCCCGTGGAGGATGCGGTGGCCTGCCACCCTGCCACGGCAGGGCTGCTCACAATGGGACGGGAGGTCGCGGATGCGCTGCGCCCCGGCGCCCGCTTCTTCGTCGAGATGCACCAGTTCCGCGTCGAGGCGGCGCCCGGCGCGCCCGGCCTGCCGACGCCCGAGGGGGTGCATCATGACGGGGTGGATTGCGTGCTGATCGCCATGATCGCCCGCGCCAATCTCCGCGGCGGAGAAACCGTGGTGACGGATGCGGAGCGGCGCGAGCTCGACCGCTTCACCCTGAACGGGCTGCTCGACCTCGCGGTGATGGATGACCGGCGCGTGATGCACGGCGTCTCGCCGGTGGAGCCGGAAGACCCGTCCCGCTCCTCCTGCCGCGACGTGCTGGTTCTGACCTGGAAGGCGTGTTGACGCGCCTCAGGCGCTGCGCGTCGCCACCAGCCGCCAGGACGGATCGGACGAGGTCACGTCGCGCTGGAAGGTCCAGATATCCGTCACCTCGGTGATGGCGTCGGAACCGGCGACGATCTCGCCATTGCGGCCGTTTGTCAGGTTCACCTGATCTGAGGTGAAGCGCACCGTGACCTCGGCCGTGTTGCCGCGCAGATCCGCGCCCTCGATCGCCATCTCGTGCATGGAGCGGATCTCGGTGCGCTGGGTCTCGCCCGCATTCTCGCGCGCGCGGATCGCGCCCTCGAACCCGGCATAGGTGTCGTCGGACAGCAGGGGCCGCAGCGTCGCGCGATCGCCGGCGGCAAAGGCGCCGACGATCATGCGGAAGGCGCCCTCGGCCCCGTCCAGGAAGCCATTCGGCTCGAAGCTGGGATCGGCCGCGCCGATTCGCGCGAGGCCCTGGCCCACCGGGCCACGCGGGTCGGGAATGATGCGGCGCGCCTCACGCCGCGCGGGCGCGATCTCCTCCACCACGCCATCGGCGCGGGCAGTGCGGCCATCGGGCAGGCCCTGGGGCTGGGGCTGACGCTCGAAACCCTGCCGCTTGCCGAGCACGGAACGCAGGCGCAGCACCAGAAAGGCGGCCACCATGGCGAACAGAATCAGGTCAATGGGAAAACCGCCCTGCATCGGGACCTCCAGCCAGGGACATTACTTAGGCATGGCGCCGCGGCCACGCAACAGAGGCGCGCTGGACGCGCAGGGCCGCGCAAGGCTACGCCAGCAGGCATGATCCTGCTTCGTCACGGCCAGAGCGAATTCAACCTCCACTTCTCCGCCACCCGCCGCGATCCCGGCATCCCCGACCCCAAGCTGACGCCGCTGGGCCATCAGCAGGCGGAGGCAGCGGCCGAGGCCCTGGCCGGGCGGGACATCCGCCGCATCATCGTCTCGCCCTACACACGTGCCTTGCAGACGGCCCTGCCGGTCGCACGCCGCCTTGGCTTACGCCTCACCGTCACGCCCACCGTGCGCGAGCGCTACGCCTTCGTCTGCGATGTCGGCACGGCGGCGAGCGAGTTGCGCCTGTCCTTTCCCGAGCTGGATTTCCCGGCGCTGGACGAGATCTGGTGGCCCGCGGTGGAGGAGCCCGCCGACCAGGTCGAGGCGCGCGCTTCCCTCTTCCGCGCGGAGATGGCGGCGCTGGATGACTGGCAGCATACGCTGGTCGTCTCGCATTGGGGCTTCATCCTGGCCCTGACGGGGCAGAGCGTGATGAACGGCCAGATGATCGAGCTCGACCCCACCGCCGCTGGCCCTGAGCGCATCGTCTGGCGTGCCTGAAACCCCCTGTGCCGTGCGAATTGGGCAACGGCACAGACTCTCGTTTTCGGTCGGGATAAAACCGGATATGCATCTTATGCGTGCATGCCGTAGATTATCCGCAATCGTCCGAGGTTCCGTTTCGTGCCCCGCTGCCGCCGCGCGCTTCTTTCCGCCATGGCCTCGATTCCAGCCTGGACGGCCCTTTCCCGACCCGCACTCGGGCGGGCGGACCCAAGCGATTCCGGGGCAGGAACGGGGGGCACGGACCGCGTCCCACAGAGCGAATGGAACGCCTTCCGGCGCCGCTATATGACGCCCGAGGGCCGGGTGGTGGACTCGGCCAAGGCCGGCATCTCGCATAGCGAGGGCCAATCCTACGCCATGCTCCTCGCGGTCCACATGGAGGACCGTGCCGCCTTCGACCTGGCCTGGGACTGGGCGCGGCTGCACCTGCGCCGGCGCGGCGACCGCCTCATGACCTGGCGGTGGAGCCCCCACACCCGGCCCCACGTCGCCGACCCCAACAACGCCAGCGATGGGGACCTCTTGGCTGCCTGGGCCTTGGCCCGAGCCGCTGCCCTGTGGAGGGATTCCAGCTACCGGGAGCAGGCGCGCCACATCGCTCGCGACCTGCTGCGGCATTGCACTGTCGAGTGGAACAACCGCCTGCTGCTCCTGCCCGGTGCCCAGGGGTTCCGATTCCACGATCGGGTCGTGATCAACCTCTCCTATTATTCCTGGTCCGCCCTGCGGGTCCTAGCCCGGATCCTGCCAAGCCCAGCCTGGGCGCGGCTGGAAGCGGACGGGCTGGGCTTGCTGGAGGAGGCGCGCTTCGGCCGCTTCGCCCTGCCGCCCGATTGGCTGGAACTGGACGCGCGGGGCGCCATGCGCCCGGCCCCCGGCTGGCCACCGCGCTTCTCCTGGGATGCGGTGCGTATCCCTCTGCACCTCGTCTGGGCTGGCCGGGGCAGCGAGGCAACGCTGTTACGAGTCGAGCGCTTCTGGTCGGCGCATCAGCGGCGGGAGGGCACGCCTGCCTGGGCCGACCTGGAAACCGGTGGGCTCGCCCCCTATCCCGGCCATGCCGGGCTGCGCGCCGTCGCGCGCGCCTCCCGCCATGCGCTTGGCCTGCCAGCTGGCCCGCAGGAAGCCGTGGCCGACGCCACCGACTATTACGGCGCCGCGCTTGTGCTGCTGTCGCGCATGGCTGCTGTGGATGCGGCGCCGGTGCTGGCCGGTTCCGCCCCGCCCCCTGGCATCGAAGCCGCGAGTGAGGGTGCAGCGGCCTCCGCCGCATCCTGGCGCGGCCAGGGTGAGCCGGCGGCCCCGGGCGGGTTGCCGCACCCCCTCCCGCTGGGCCTGCGCGTGGGGCCGCCACGCTGGACGCCCCACGCCCCCTGAGCGGGCTACTTCTTCGGTTGGATGGCGCCTTCGGCGAGGAGCACCTCGTGGGTGGCCTTGAAGGCGTCAAGCGCCGCGGGAATGCCGCAATAGGCGGCGGCATGGCTCAGCGTGGCCCGGATCTCGTCCACGGACACGCCGTTGTTCAGCGCGCCCTTCACGTGCAGCTTCACCTCCGGGATCTTTCCCAGGGCGGTGAGCATGGCGAGGTTGATGATGGAGCGTGTCTTGCGGTCCAGCGTCGGATCGCCCCAGGCCATGCCCCAGGCCCAGGAGGTGGTGATGCGCTGGAAGGCCATCATGAAGTCGTCGGCCTTGGCCAGCGAGCCATCCACGTACTCCGCCCCCAGCACCTCGCGCCGGATCGGCAGCCCCTTCTCGAACAGCGCGTCGTCCTCGCCTTGCATCGCTCTCTCCCTCTTTCCTGACCGCAGTGCCGCACGGTCGCCCGCACACATCATCGGGTCAAGGCAGGCAAAGCCGCGCGGGGACGTCGTGAGAATTGACCCGGCCCCGGCGCCCTGGCATCCCGCCAAGATGCCTGACGCCGCTTTCGAGACCATTCCCGCCTGGCCCTTCGCGGAGGCGCGCCGCGTGCGCGAGCGCCTGCTGGCCAGCGGCAAGAAAGAGGCGCTGTTCGAGACCGGCTACGGCCCCTCCGGTCTGCCGCATATCGGCACTTTCGGCGAGGTGGCGCGCACCTCCTGGGTGCGGCGCGCCTTCTCCCTCCTGACGGGAATGCCCTCGCGCCTCATCGCCTTCTCCGACGACATGGACGGGCTGCGGAAGGTGCCGGACAACGTGCCGAATGGCGACGTGCTGCGCCAGCACATCGGCAAGCGCCTGACCGAGGTGCCCGACCCCTTCGGCACGCATCCCAGCTTCGGCGCGCACAACAACGCGCGGCTGCGCGCCTTCCTGGACGCCTTCGGCTTCGAGTACGAGTTCGCCTCCTCCACCGACTACTACACTTCCGGCCGCTTCGACGCGGCGCTGCTGCGGATGGCCGCGCTGCACGAGGAGGTGCGCGAGGTGATCCTGCCCACGCTCGGCGCCGAGCGCCGCGCCACCTATTCTCCCTTCCTGCCCATCCATCCCGAGACGCGCGTGGTGATGCAGGTGCCGATGGAGGAGGTGCGCGCCGACGGCACGCTGGTCTGGACCGATGACGAGGGGAAGCGCTGGGAGACCCCCGTGACCGGCGGCCATTGCAAGGCGCAGTGGAAGGCGGACTGGGCGCTGCGCTGGTACGCGCTCGGCGTGGATTACGAGATGTCGGGCAAGGACCTGATCGATTCCGTGAAGCTCAGCAGCGCCATCTGCCGCGTGCTGGGCGCGGAGCCGCCCGTTACCCTCACCTACGAGATGTTCAACGACGAGCACGGGCAGAAGATCAGCAAGAGCAAGGGCAACGGCCTCACCATCGAGCAGTGGCTCGATTACGGCCCGCCCGAGAGCCTCGCGCAGTTCATGTTCCCCTCCCCCGGCTCGGCCAAGCGGCTGCACAAGGGCGTGATCCCGCGCGCGGTGGATGATTGGCTTGGCAATGCGGAGAAGCTGCGCGCCAATCCAGACGACGCCACCAACCCCGCCTGGTACATCCACGCGCAGGGCGCGCCGCCCGCACCGCCGCCCGTTTCCTTCGCCACGCTGCTGAACCTCGCCGGCATCGCCAACACGGACGACCCGGCGCGGCTCTGGGCCTATCTGCGCAAGTATTACCCCGAGGCGACTCCGGAATCGGAGCCGCTGCTGGACCGACTCGTGCGCCATGCCTGCGCCTATTGGCGCGACTTCATCGCCCCCGAGCGCCGCTTCCGCGACCCGACGCCCGACGAGGTCGAGGGGCTGCGCCGCCTCGCTGCCCTGCTGCGTGAGCGGGAGGTGGAGCTCCTGGCCATGCCGCCCGGGCCGGAGCGCGAGAAGGCGCTGCAGGACACGGTCTATGACGCCGGGCGCTTCGGCCCGTTCCTGACCAAGAACAAGGACGGCTCGGACGGCGTGGGCCGCGCCTGGTTCCAGGCGCTCTACGAGGTTCTTCTGGGCAAGAGCGAGGGGCCGCGCTTCGGCGGCACGGTCGCGGTGATGGGCATCGAGGAGGCGGTGCGTCTCGTCGAGGGCGCGTTGGCCCGGGCGTGAGATCCACCCTGCCCCTGCTGAAGCGCCACGGGCCGACCGTCTTCGGCCTGCTGCTGCTGGTGGGGGCGGTCTATGTGGTGCAGCGGGAGTTCCGCTCGCTTTCCGTCGCCGACGTCACCCGCGCCATGGGCGAGATCACGACCGGCGCGCTTTGGCTGGGGGCGGGGTTCACCGTCATCGCCTATCTGGTGCTCGCCATCTATGACTGGCTGGGGGCGCGCTATGCCGGGCGCCCCTCCTCCTGGGGGCGGGCGCTGCTGGCGTCATTCTGCGGCTATTCGTTGGCACATAATCTCGGCTTCGCGGCGGTGTCGGGGGCAGCGGTGCGGTTCCGCCTGTATTCCGCCTGGGGCTACACCCCGCTTGAGATCGGCAAGGTGATCGGCTTCACCTCGCTCACCTTCGGCCTTGGCGGCATGGCGCTGGGCGGCGCCGTGCTGACCTTCGAGCCGGAGGTCCTGCCCTGGGTGAGCGACCACGTGCCGCGCTGGGCCTTGCAGCTCACCGCCGTGCCGCTCTTCGGCGTGGTGACGGCCTATGTGCTGCTCTCGCGCTTCCGTCGCACGATCCGCTTCTGGGGGCACGAGGTGGAACTGCCCTCCACCTCCATGGCGCTGGCGCAGACCGTGCTGGCGGCGGTGGACGTGGCGGTGACGGCGGCGATCTTCTACGTGCTGCTGCCGCCGGCGGAGGGGCTCACCTTCCTGCGCTTCATTGGCATCTACCTCGCAGCCTATGCGGCGGGGATCGCGGCACACGTGCCGGGCGGGCTCGGCGTCTTCGACGGCGCGATCATGATCGGCCTCGCCCCCTATCTCGGCACGGCGGAGGTGGTGGGGGCGCTGCTGGTGTTCCGCCTCTTCTACTACATCATCCCGCTCTTCATCGCCGGCTTCCTGTTCGCGGGGTTCGAGCTGGGGCAGCGCCGTGCTGCGCTGGCGGGTCTGTCGGCCTTCGGGCGCGGCGCCATGCCGCTGGAGGTGCCGGTCCTCGCCGGGCTGGTGGCGCTGGGCGGCGGGCTGCTGATCTTCCTGGGCGCACTACCGGTGCGCCAGACGGTGCTGCTGCAATGGGCGGGGTACGAGGCGGCCTTGGCCTCGCAGCTTGCGGCCTCCGTAGTCGGCTCGCTGCTGCTGGTGATCTCCTACGGGCTGCTGCGCCGCCTCACCCTGGCCTGGGGCGCGGCGATCTTTCTGCTGCTGAACGGCGCCGCCATCGCCGGACTCAGGGCGGAGGAATGGTGGACCTGGGGCGCCTTCCTTCTCGTCGCGGGCTTCCTGGCGACGATGCGCAGCGCCTTCTACCGCGACTCCCGCCTGGTGGCCGAGCCGCTGTCGCAGGCGGTGGCCCTGCCGTTGCTGGCGGTGGGGTTCTGCGGCCTCACCCTGGCGCTGGTTGCCTATGGCGGGCGCGTGGCCGATGCGGCGTGGTGGGAGGTGCCGCTCTCGCGCATCGCCCCGGCGCAGCTTCGCTTCACCGTAGGGCTGACCGGCCTCCTCCTCTTGTTCGGCACGCTGCGCCTGCTGCGCCCGGTCCGCATCCGCCCTGCCCCCTTTGACGCGGCGGCGCGCCTGTCCCTCTTGGCTGCGCATGGCTCGGCGCCCGTCGCGGGCGACGCGGTGATCCGCGGCGAGCGCGGCGAGGCGGCGCTGGTCTTCACTCGGGGGAAGGAGGTCTGGGCGGCGCAGGGCGATCCGCAGGGGCCGCGGGACGACGCGGTTTCCGCGATCTGGCGCTTCCGCGACCTGTGCGAGCGCAACGGGGTGCGCCCCGCCTTCCTGGACGCCACGGAACGCTTCGGCCGGATCTATGCCGATATCGGCCTGCAGATGGTGGAGGACCCGGCGCGCCCCGGCCGCCTCGTCGCCTGCGTGGCGGAGCACGATCTCGCCAACCTCACAGGTAGCGCCCCCGTTCCATGATCTCGAGCGCGTATTCGCGGTAGCTCATCCCCAGCTCCTCCGCGCGGGCGAGGCGGCGCAGCGCGATCTCGCGCGGCGGGGTCTTCCACGCCTTCTTGTGCGCCCGCTTCCAGTTCCAGTGCCGCCAGGAGGCGTGGGGGTCGTCCTCATCCAGGGGCGGGCCGCCATTATGGCTGCGCGGCGGAAGAGCATCGCTTGGCATCGCGCGAGCCTATCCACTAAAGTTTCCACATGTCCACCATGATGACAGAGCCCGATGCCCTGGGCGCCCTGCTCGCCGCCCGCATCCGGCGGGAACGCGAGGCGCGGGGCTGGAGCATCGCGGAACTGGCCGCGCAATCCGGCGTGTCGCGCGCCATGATCTCCAAGGTGGAGCGGGGCGAGGCCAGCCCGACCGCTGCGCTGCTCGGGCGGCTCTCCGGCGCGCTGGGCCTCACCGTCTCCACCCTGCTGGCGCGGGCGGAAGCGGATGGCGGTGCCGGGCGCCTGGCCCGCGCGGCGGAGCAGCAGCTCTGGACCGATCCCGAGACCGGCTATCTGCGTCGCTCGCTGACGCCGCCTGGTGCTGACCCGGAGCTGGTGCTGGTGGACATGCCACCCGGCGCGCGGGTGGACTACCCCGCCGCCTCCTACGCCCTGCTGCGCGGGCAATGCGTCTGGGTGCTGTCGGGCCGGCTGGTGGTGACCGAGGGGGAGCAGGATACGGAGCTCGGAGCGGGCGACTGCCTGGCCTATGACCTGTCGCGGCCGCAGGATTGCGCCCTGTCGAATCCCTCCGCGCGCCAGAATTGTCGCTACCTCGTCGCGCTGGCACGGCGCTGAGGCGTCCGCCGCCTTCCCGAAAGAAGACGGCGGGTTTGAAGAGGGCGGGACTTCCTCCCCGCCCGGTCAGCCCTGCTCGCGGCGGCGGCGTACCGCGGCGATGCCGGCC
>NZ_JAFEUU010000034.1 GCF_017355885.1 Sabulicella rubraurantiaca | reverse complement strand
CTCTGCATGCGGTCTCGCAGTTGCCGGGCCGGCATGCCCTCGGTGATCGCGTCGACGCAGCAACCCAGGCCCAGGTCACCTCGCCCAGACGCCGGCGCAGCCGGCTTTCCTTGGTCATGGCCTCGCGCCGATGCGCGACGAGGCCCAGACGGGCCTCCTCCACCGCCGCCGCGATCGCCTCGGGGCTGAGCAGACGCTCCTTGAGGCCGGCCAGAACACGCCCCTCCAGCACGCTCTGAGCCACCGTCTTGCCGTTCGAGCAGATCCCAGCGGCTTTTCCCGCGCAGCCGAACCGGCCCTTGCCGGAAACCTGGTAGCCCCGCCCGCATTGCGCACAGACCAAAAGGCCCGAGAAGGGATACTTGGCGGGCTGCCGCGCGCGTAAGGGGTTCCGGCTGACGGCGGCCCGCGCATCCAGGTCGGCGTGACGCGCCTGAACCCGCTGCCACAGCTCGTCCTCCACGATGCGAAACGTCTCGTCGCGCGCCGTCTCGATGGCGCCGCCCATCCGCACCCGGCCTCCACGCTTGCCGGTGTCTGGGTCGCGGCGGAACTCCATGGTCCCGTAGACGATTTCGCCGGCATACAGGCGGTTGTTGAGAATGCCCGTGCCCCGAGCGCGGTGGCCGCAGATCGTGGTGTGGTTCTAGGCCCCCCCGCGCGGTCCTGGAACCCGCTCCGTGTTGAGCGCCCGGGCGATGGCCGCGGCGGAGAGCCCGGCGGCATAGTCTCGGTAGATCCGGCGGATCACCGCGGCCTCGTCCTCGCTGACTTCACGCTCGCCCGGGCGGCCGCCCGCCGCAGCGCGATAGCCGTAACACAACCCACCCGGAATGCGGCCCTCGCGCACCACGCCACGTTGGCCGCGGATCGTTTGCTCCCGCAATTCGGTCAGCTGCATCTGAGCCATGGTGCCCAAGAAGAGGGTCTGCAGTTCACCCATCCAGCCGTGCTGGACCGTGAGGAGGCGGACGCTCCAGAACTTGAGGCGGTCGTGAAGTGCAGCCATGTCTGCCAAGCGGCGGCCCAGCCGGCTCGTGCCCTCGCAGATCAGCACGCCGAACTGATCCGACTCGGCCGCCCGCACCATCTGCTGATAGTCAAGCCTTGCCGCCGAGGCGCCCGAGATCGCCCGGTCCTCGAAGATCTGAACAACCTCAAGTCCTTCGCGAGCGGCAACCTGCCGGCACAAGGCGACCTGATCCTCGATGGAACGGTCGTTTTGCTGGTCCGAAGAATATCGCGCGTAGATTGCTGCCCTAAGGTCGATGCCGTTCATTGCGGGCCCCGCAGGCCCATGACGATTGCCGCGAAGACGATGAGAGCGATGGCAAGCGCTGCCGACGCTGCACTCGGCTCGTACGGCGTCGCCGGGTTGCGTTGTGTGTTAGCTAACGGACGCGCCTCCGCATCAAGGTTCTTTCATGAAAGACGAGACCTTCTCGGCCCAGTCCGACCGCCCTCGGCGCAAGTCGAGTGCGCCGCGCGTCGCCGCGCATCGGAAGCGCAAGGAGCGAGCCTTGGCTCAGGCCCAGGGTGGCCTGCTAGAAGCTGCTCGCGTCATCGCGGAGTTGCTTATCAGGATCGGGCCGGAGAACGTGCCCTTGGTGATTGATGCAAGGCTCGCCGAACTTGTCGAAGAGGCGTTGCAGCGCTGCGCGCGTGGCAGCGATCCTGCCGAGCAGGATCTAGCACGGTCTGTCCACAAGGCCTTTTTGATCAAACGTATCAACGGAGCCGCGCTGCCCTTCAGCGGGTAAGGGGCCGCTGGTGCGCGAGGAGCGCCAACGCCAAGGCAACTGTCGACGCCGGCCATCATCCGTTCATGGGGCCAATTGGCCATTTCCGGCGCCGGAGTCGCTGGAGGGTGTCGTCGTATCGAAATCAGATAACATCGAATTTATCGGTTCATTCAATCTTCATTGTTGCGGGGCGGCTGGCCCGAAGCGAGCCAGCCACCAAGGGTGCTGACGCGCGCCGGGCAGCCGATCCCGAAAACCCTTCTTTCCCTTCTGATAAAATGGGCGAGCCAGCATGCTCGCCCTATGACCTGCTTGAAGTCACCTCGCGACGCTTCGGTCGGTGGGAAAATGCTGACCCGCTGGAGGTCGCCGGCTTCCCCTGCTCCTCTGAAACCTGTCTCTTGTGCTTGGGCCGAGCCCTCAACTCCGGCATCCCGTTCAGATGATGGCCACGCGCTTCGAGGGCGCGTGGCCGACCGGGCGCTTCAGCGCAGTTTCCGGCGCACGATCTCGCTGAGCTTGCGCGACGCGCCCACGCCGCGCGCGAGGTCGTAGTACGCCTTGGTGGTCCGCTCGGAGGCGTGGTCGAGCATGACGGTGGCGATGCCCATTTGCTCCGGCATGACCACCGCCACCGCTGTGGCCACGCAGTGCCGCAGCGCATGCGGCGGAACCGCCCGGCCGAAAGCCGCCTGGAGCCGCTGGCGGGTGACGCCGCGCAGGCCGAGATATCCCAGCGGCTCGCCGCGTGCGCTTGGCCACCAGGCGTCGTGCACGGCCGCGCCGGGCAGCAATGGCCGGACGCGGTCGCAATAGAGCCTGAGCAGCCGGCTCGCATCGGGGCCATGCACGTGGGCAACCTGCTGGCCGCTCTTGTCGTGCTCACCACGAACTACGACGCGCAACCGCCCATCGCTCCGTTCGGTCGTATCCGACAGCTGCAGCGAGCAAAGGGCCCCTGGCCGGAGTGGCTTGGAGGAAAGCGCGACCAGTATCGCGCCGTCGCGGCCCTCCAGGAGGGCCTTTATGGGCACCCGCCCATTGCGGTCGATGCGCTCGATCGCGCCCAGAAGGAGGCGCTCTCCCAGCTTGAACACCTCGTCGATCGCAAGGAGCCGTTCCCACTTGTCGTGCACCGACGGGGCACGGCGCCGCAAAACATGCGCGAGCCGCTTCAGCGGTGCCGTATCGGCCTCGGGGGCCACGATTGTCAGAGCGTAGACGAGGTTCGCGAGGAAGGCCCCCGCGGACTTCTCCGTGCAGCGCCCGGTCTCGAGCGCCGCATAGCATTGGAGCCGGGCCGCGGTCACGCGGGCCTCTGGCAGTTCCATCATGGCCGCCGGCTCCTCGGTCGCGAGGGTCGCAAGCCAGCGGCCATAGGCAGCCTCGTAGTTCCGCCACGTGTCGGATGACAGCTCCCGGCGCTGGTGATCGGCTTCAAAGACGTCACCGCCCTCGCGCGCCTGCTCCCAGCGGCGGCGGTCCTCCACCGGCCAGGAGCTGATCGGCAGCGAGACAGGAACGTTGCTTGGGCCGCTCATTGCTTATCCCGCGGCCGCGAAGCCAGCGCCTCCTTCTTGTTCTGGAGAACCGCCGCCTCGAACACGCGCGCGGCCTCGGCATTGCAGCAGGCCATAGGGCCGCCCGCCGGGCAGGAAGACGGGCACGTTCACCAAGGCGACCACGCCGGCCTCCTTCATGATGGGCGGGACCTCGAAACGGTCCTCCTTGCTGATGTCCTGGCTGATCTCCGGCACGCCCGCCTCGATCGCGAAGGTTTCGGACGTGTGCTCCTTCATCGGCATGCGGAGATGGCCCACGATGCCCGGGCCCCAGCCGATCCCGGCCCGGACGAAGATCTGCTGCCCGTCCTGCTGGATCTCGAGCACCTTGGCGCGGCCGGTGCCAAGCGCATCCCCGACCAGGCGGCAGGCCTCGGCCAGGATCTGGTCCAGATCATCGGAGCGCAGGGCAAGCTCACCGAAATCGGCCAGCACCTTCTGCCGCTGCAGCATCTGCTCGTGGCCCGGCATCCGGTCTTTCTCCGCTCGTAGCTCTGCTGACGGGGGCAACCCTTACGACCCCGAGAGTGAGCCGGCGCCGACTTTGCTGCGTGAACGCTTCCCGACTGCTGTGGCTTCACACACGATGGGTTGGGACCGCTGTAGACGCGGTCTGTGGATGGCCATGTGCCCCGAGCCCACGGTGCTGGCTGCCACATCGGCCATGCTGGCGATTTACCGTGTGGTCGTGCCGCAAATGCCCATCAATATCCTCGCCGACTCTAGCGCCGGTAGCGGCGCTGTTCACGGCCACGAACGTGCTTGTCGGCGCAATGCTTCATCCTTGTGAAGGCAGAGACACGGCCCCGGCAGGCGCCTTGTTGGGGAGTGCGGTGAGCCCGGCAACCTCACGGACAACCTTCAGCAGGACGTTCGCGCCTGCCACCAGCTCCGCCGCTTCCGTGTGCTCCCGCGGGTTATGGCTGACGCCGCCGGCGCTGGGCACGAAGATCATCGCCGCCGGGCAGATGCGGGCCATCATCTGCGCGTCATGCCCTGCACCCGATGTCATTCGCCGGGAGCGCAGCCCATGTGACTTCGCCGCAGCCTCGATCGCTTCGACAAGCCGTGGGTCGAAAATCACCGGCGTGAACCGGGCGAGGCGTTCGACCGCGATCGTCACCCCCTCGGCGGCCGAGAGTTCGTCCAGGTAGCGTGCCAGCGCCGCTTCCTCCGCCTGCAGCCGTCCTTCATGCGGATCGCGCAGGTCCACGGTGAAGACCGCACGCGAAGGGATGACGTTGATGGCGTTCGGCTCGAAGCCCATGCAGCCTACCGTCGCAACGGTGGGCGCGTTGGCATGGGAAACCCTGTCGCGCAGGAAGGTCACCACACGGGCGGCAGCTTGACCCGCATCGTGGCGCATGGACATCGGCGTCGTGCCCGCGTGGTTGGCGACGCCGTCAATGGTCACGCGCTGCCAGGAAATGCCCTGAAGATTCTCCACCGCGCCGATCGGCACGCCCTCGCGCTCCAGCACCGGGCCCTGCTCGATATGAAGTTCCAGATAGGCGTGGGGTCGGAGGAAGCCAGGCTCTTGCGGGCCGGCATAGCCGATGCGGGCAAGTTCCTCCCCCAGCACCGTGCCATCGGTCCCGATAGCGGCGAGCGCCTCCTCCACGCCGAGGCCGCCGGCATAGACGAGCGAGCCCCTCATGTCGGGTGCGTAGCGGACGCCCTCTTCGTTGGTGAAGGCCGAGACGACGATAGGCCTTTCGGGCTTCAGACCGGCATCGCGGAGCGTCTGGATGACCTCGATTCCACCCAGCACGCCGTAGCAGCCATCATAGATGCCGGCGTCGATCACAGTGTCGATGTGGGAGCCGAGCATCAGCGGCGCCGCGCCCTCCGCCCCGGCCCTCCAAACCCCGAACAGATTGCCGATGCGGTCCACCAGGACCTCGAGCCCCGCGTCGTGCATCCAACCGGCCACGGCGTCGCGTCCCGCGCGGTCGGCGTCCGAAGCGGCAAGCCGGCTCAACCGGCCTTTGTCATCCCGGCCGGTGCCTCCAAGGGTCCGGAGGCGGCCGAGCAGACGGTCGGCGTCGATCCCGAGGCCGGTCATGGTTGGGGCTCGCGGATCGGCAGGCGGTCGCGCACGATCTGCACGAAGAACGCCGTGCCATGAGGCAATGCGTCGTCGTTGAAGTCGTACTCGGGATTGTGGAGCGGCTTCGACCCCTCGCCATTGCCGATGAAGGCAAAGCAGCCGGGAGCATGCTGAAGGAAGCGGGCGAAATCCTCCGATCCCGTCTGCGGCTCCGTCGCCTCGGCCACGCTCTCGGCCCCCAGCACCTTGCGGGCCGCGGCGAGCGCAGCCGCCGCGGCGTTCGGGTCGTTGATCGTGGGAACGAACTCCCGCGTATAGGTGACGTCGCAGCCGAGGTCGTGGCTGGCAGCGGTGCCGGCGGCGATGCGCCGCAGCTCCTCCTCGATCCTTGCGCTGACCTCTGGGCGGAAGCTCCGCGCATCGCCGAGGATGCGGGCGGTGCCGGGAAGCACGTTGCGCGTGCCATCCGTCAGAAGCTCCGTCACCGAGACCACGGCCGTGTCGGTCGGTGCCACACGTCGGGACACAATCGTCTGGAGGTTGAGCACGAGGGCACAGGCGGCGACCAGCGTTTCCCGTCCCTGCTGCGGGCGCGAGGCATGGCCACCCAGGCCGCGCAGCACGATCTCGAAATTGTCCTCGGCCGACATGACGGCGCCCGCCCGGGTGCGGAAGGAGCCAATGGGTAAGCACGGCTGGTTGTGGATTCCGTAGATCTCGTCAAAGGGGAAGCGCTCCGCCAAGCCATCGGCCAGCATGCTCAGCGCGCCCTTGCCCCACTCCTCGGCAGGCTGGAAGACGAAGCGGACCGTGCCGTCGAAGCCCCCCTCGGCCGCAAGGATCCTCGCCGCGCCGAGCAGCATGGTGGTGTGCCCGTCATGGCCGCAGGCGTGCATCACTCCTGGCGTCCGCGAGCGGTGGGGCAGCTCGCCCCTCTCGGAGATGCGGAGCGCATCCATGTCGGCCCGGAGCGCGATGGAGCGGTTGCCCGTCCCCCGCGTCAGCGTCGCCACGACGCCGGTGCCGCCGACACCCTCCACGACCTCGGTGAAGCCGAAGGAGCGCAACCGCTCCGCCACCAAGCGGCTCGTCCGGTGCTCCTCGAAGCCGAACTCGGGGTGGGCATGAAAGTCGTGGCGCCAGCCGCGCAGCTCGGCCCAGAATGCTCCGTCCACCGTCATCGCAGATCCCCTTCGCCGCTCTCCCTGGCCTCGATCTCCGCTTCGGTGACGAGGATGAGCAGGCGGGCATCAGGGCCCAATCCGGCGATTTCGTCACGCACGAAGGTTGCGCCGGCCAGACCCGCGGCGCCGGACGGCGTCGTCCTTGGCCCCCCGCAGGACCGCAGCAGCCTCGGGGCCTCGTTGAGCACGACCTCCGGAACGGAGATCGCCTGAGCGCGGTGCCGCCGCAGCATCTTCAGGGCAGGGGTACTCGCCTCGCCGCAGGCGAGCATCTCCGCGCTGGTCTCCAGCGAGCCGCTGACGCGGACCGGGTTCCCGGACGCGAGCGCCGCACCCACGGCGGGGGCCGTCGCGGGTTCGACGACAACGATGCGACCCGGGGCGGCCAGCCAGCCGTCGAGGCCCTCGGCCATGGCCGCCGCCAAGCCGCCGACGCCGGCCTGCACGAAAAGGTGGGTGGGCCGGGGATGTCCGGCTGCCGCGACCTGCTGACGAATCTCCTCCGCCATGACGCCATAGCCCGCCATCACGTCGCGCACGACCGGGTCGTCGGGATCGTCAGTGGTGTCGGCTACCAGGATCCCGGCGCCAGCGTGCGCCGCCGCAGCCGCTGCGTCCACGGCGTCGTCGTAGGTGCCTTCCACCCACAGGATCTTGGCGCCCTGCTGCTCGATGCGGCGGGCGCGGGAAGCGGGAACACCGCGATGCAGATAGATGCGGGCGGGGGCCCCGGCGAAGCGCGCCGCGGCGGCCACGGCCAAGCCATGATTGCCATCGCTGGCGCAGACCAGGGTGGGCTGCCCGCCAAGCCGAGCCGTGATCAGCGCGCCAACCTCCATGCGCGCTTCCCGGGCCAGGGCGCGGAGGCCGGCATAGGTGCCGCCGAGCGACTTGAAGCTGCCGAGCATGCGGCGCCCCTCGTCCTTGGCCAGGACCTGCGCCACTCCGAGCCGGGCCGCGAGGAGCGGAAGGTCGAGCAGGGGCGTGGCTTCATACTCGGGCGAGAGGCGGGCCAGTTCCGCTGCAATGCCCAAGGCCGATTGCGGGGAGTGAGCTGTCGCGTGCATGGCGCGATCATGCCCGATCGCCCTGGTGGTTGGCGGCGAAGTGGGGGCACCCTATGACGGATTCCGTCATCTTCGAGACGCCGATGGTGAAAAACGTCGATCTGGACAAGTTTGACCGGGCCCTGCTCGACCACCTCCAGGTCAACAACCAGACCCCGGCGCGGGTGCTGGCTGAGCAGGTCGGGCTGTCCGAGAGCGCGGTGCTGCGACGGCTTAGGAGCCTGCGCAGGCAAGGCGTCATCGTGGCCGACGTGTCGGTCGTGCATCCCGCGGTGCTCGGGACGCCGCTGACCATCCATGTCCTGGTGTCCCTCGAACGGGAGGGAACGGCGGCGCTGGATGCGTTCGAGAGGAAGCTCCGCAGCCGTGAGGAGGTGCGAGGCGCCTGGTATGTCACCGGGGAGGCCGACTTCGTCCTCCTCGTGCGGGTCGGCAGCATGGAGGCGTATGAGCGCTTCACGCGAGAGGTGTTCCATGACGACCCGAACGTCCGGTCGTTCCGCACCATCGTCACCCTTCGCGAGGTCGCTGACTTCTCGCATCGCTGAGGGCTGGTACTCCGGTTGAACGTTGGCAAGGAGAAACAAGGTGGGCTTGCTGCTACCCTTCGTCACGTTCTGCGTTTGTTCCGCATGCGAGTGCGAGGCATTACCGTCAGCTACCTCCGGCCAGGCGAAGGCCTCGGGTTGAGGTGTGGCCCCTGCGGCCGTGAGCGCGTCATCGATCGCGAAGATCTCATCAGGCTGGTCGGTGCTCGGGCTGAGTTCTCCACCCTGCACGACCGTTTGCGTTGCTCGTCGTGCCGCCAGCCTCCAGCCGATATGTGGGTGACGTGGCCGGCCGTCACAGCGCACAGTGACACGTAGGGATTGGTTGGAAGTCCACGGCCGGTTAATCGCGCCGGGGTGCCGCACATATAGGTCGGACACATGACCGCACCCGACTGCGGCGCCAAACGTCAAATCGTCCTTGCGTCGAGGGGGCCGTTCTCTAATCGCCTTCTCCTTGTCAATGAGCGAAATGCTTCAGGTGCTGCCAGGCCGGGGTCACGGTTCTCTTCGCGGTCGAACACGTCCGCCGCAACATCGGGTTCGAAGCACAGGCGCTGCAATGTCCACAGCGAGCTCGCGTGCCGGGCACGTGGCTCAAGGCCCTCTTGCGCAGCCAGCCTGCACCTTCGCCCCGGGGGGCAGCCCTCACATTTAGCGTCGCGCGGAAGTGCCGATCAGCAACCGGTCATGCGGCCTGCAGGCACCCTTGCCGCTCCTCCGCCGACCAGCGGAACGGCTCGCCGGAGCGCCAGATGCTGTGCAGGATCACCGCCAGCTTTCGAGCCAAGGCCACACGTGCCTTGCCGAAGCCCGACCGGCTTGCGATCGCCAGCGCCCAGTCCTTCAGGCCCGACGAGCGCTTGACCCGCGTCAGGATGACCACGGCCGCCTCGTACATGAGGGTCCGCGCGAGGCCGTCACCGCACTTCGAGATCCTGCCGCTGCGATCGATGTCGCCCGACTGGTACCGCTGAGGCGTCAGACCCATGTGGGCGCCGACCGATCGTGACCGGGCAAAGCGCGCCGGATCCTCCACCGTGCTGATAAAGGACAGGCCAGATACGGCCCCGATGCCGGGCACGCTCATCAGGAGGCGACAGGCCGGGCTTGCTCTCGCCAGCGCCCGGACCGCCTTGTCGAAGGCCGCGATCTGCTCACGCAGCCCTCGCCAAGCATCCAGCATGGGCCGGATGATGAGCGCCAGATCCTCGCGCTCGCCGAGCAAGGCTTCGACGCGCCGGTCGAAGGGCAGGCCGCGCATGGCGCCGGGCAGCAGCCCGAACACCTTGAGCACGCCCCGGATGTGGTTCGACAGGCGTGTGGTCATGCCGACCAGCTGAGCCCTCGCTCCCAACAGGGCACGCGCCCGGTGCGACTCATAGGACTTGACGTGTACGGCCCGGAACCATCCCGTCCGCACGATCTGCGCGAGACCCTCGGCATCGTTCTGGTCTGTCTTGTTGATCTGCATCTTGAGGGCGGCACGGGCATGCCTGGCGTCCAGGCAAACCACGTCGAGGTCGCGGCCGCGCAGTTCGTGGACCAGCCAGGGCGTCATCGGGCCTGTCTCCACCCCAACCGCGGCGCCATCGCCGGCATGCCGCCGAACGGTCTGCTCGATCTGCTCGGGCTGCGTGGGGCACTGGCCGCGCCAGACACGGCGGCCGGTCCCGTCCACGACACAGATGGCCGTCACCTTCTGCGAAACGTCCAGGCCGACAAAGTGGGTCATTGAGCCGTCTCCCATCATGCGAGATGCCGGGCGACGCCGCCCGGATCGAGGCACTTTGAGCGGGCTCCGCTCAGGCCGCGATTACCCAATGTCCACACATGAGCCTAGATCCTCCGGGCTACGCCGGGTGTCCGGTCGAAATGGGGGCCGCGCCAGGCGCCGACGCGCAATAGATCGCTCCAGAGTGATGCGCGTGACTGAACGGCACATTATATCTGTGCGTGCGAAAGGGAAGCTCGTGTGCTATTGAACTTATGAAGTGGTAGGCCCGTGAGCCGGTCGTTGGACCGACGTTTGCTAAGCCTCGACACCTCAGGCTTCCGGGCTGCCCTCCGTGACCATGCGTTGCGGAAGGCGGGTGCGTGCAGTTCATGAGGAGGCAACGCGATGGCTCCGGTCTCGCTGGTTTCCCAGGACAACCCCGACCAGGCTGAGCCTGTTGTTCGTGAGATCGGGTTTTCCGATATCCAGATCGCGCTGACCAAGGGCTACCAGGATTTCCTGGCAATGCCCACGCAGCTGATCTTTCTCGGCGTGATCTACCCGGTCGTGGGCCTCGTCGCCGCTAGGGCAGCATCCGGCGGCGCGCTGATGCCGCTGCTCTACCCGCTCGTCGCCGGGCTGTCGCTGATGGGTCCGATCGCCGCCCTCGGCATCTACGAGTTGAGCCGGCGGCATGAGCAGGGGCTCCCGACCTCGTGGCTCAATGCATTCGATGTCCTGCGCTCGCCGGCGATCGGCTCGATTGCGGCGCTCGGCGTGATCATGAGCGTGATCTTCGTCGCCTGGCTCTTCGCAGCCCAGGCGGTGTACCGCGCGACGATGGGCGATGACCTGCCTGATTCCTTCTTGGCCCTCATCGGCCAAACGCTGACCACCCGCGCGGGCTGGCGCCTCATTCTGTGGGGGCACGTGGTTGGATTTTTCTTCGCCTTGCTGATCCTCATGCTCACTGTCGTGTCCTTTCCGCTGCTGCTCGACCGCAATGTCGGGCTTCGCGTCGCGGTGCGGACCTCGATACGCGGGGTGCTGCGGAACCCGATTCCGATGGCGGCCTGGGGTGTCATCGTCGCCGCGCTTCTCGCCCTCGGCTGCCTGCCTTTGTTCGTAGGCCTCGCGGTGGTCATGCCGCTGTTGGGGCATGCCACCTGGCACCTCTATCGCCGGGTGGTGGAGAGCTGAGGCGGGCGGCGCGTCAGCCCGGGTCGCGGCTGAAGAATTGCAACCGTGACAGCAGCGTATTGTCCGCCTCCAGCACCATGATCGCGACAAAGATCAGCACCGCGATGGGCGGCAGCAGGATGGCGTAGCCGAGCGCCAGCCTTTCCCACTTCATGTGCATGAAGACAGCGACGATCAGCCCCGCCTTCAGCGTCATGAACACCAGGATCAACGACCACCGCAGCAGCCCCTGCAGGTGGAAGTAGTCCACCAGGTAGGAGAAGGTGCTGAGCACGAACAGCCAGATCCAGACGACGAGGTAGAGCCGGATCGGGTGCTGCTGGCCTTCCTCGTGGCGCATTGCCATGCCGCCGGCGGCACCGTGCCCTGTATGCGCGTCCGATGCGTGCGTCAT
Organism: Sabulicella rubraurantiaca; assembly: GCF_017355885.1. Lineage (GTDB taxonomy): Bacteria > Pseudomonadota > Alphaproteobacteria > Acetobacterales > Acetobacteraceae > Roseococcus > Roseococcus rubraurantiacus. The sequence continues at coordinate 5,793 of NZ_JAFEUU010000034.1, read as the reverse complement.
GCCGCGTCTCCTACCAGAGATAGAACAGTGCGAAGATGAAGACCCAGACGAGGTCCACGAAATGCCAGTAAAGGCCGGTGATCTCGACGATCTCGTAGCGGCCCTTGCGGCTGGTGAAGAAGCCCGGCCGGCCGGTATCGTAGTCGCCGCGCCAGACCTTGCGCGCGACGATCAGCAGGAAGATGACGCCGATCGTCACATGCGTCCCATGGAAGCCGGTGATCATGAAGAAGGCGGAGCCGAACTGCTCGGCGCCCCACGGATTGCCCCACGGCCGCACGCCTTCGTGGATCAGCTTGGTCCACTCAAATGCCTGCATGCCGACGAAACTGGCACCGAGGATCGCGGTGACGACCAGCAGGATGGCCGTGTTCCTGCGGTCGCGGCGGTAGCCGCAGTTGACCGCCATCGCCATGGTGCCGCTGCTGGTGATCAGTACGAAGGTCATGATGGCGATCAGGATGAGCGGCAAGTGCGTGCCGAAAACCTCGAGCGCGAAAACCTCACTCGGGTTAGGCCACGGCACGGTCGTGGAAATGCGCACGGTCATGTAGGACAGCAGGAAGCAGCCGAAGATGAAGGTGTCGCTCAGGAGAAAGATCCACATCATGGCCTTCCCCCAAGAGACGTTCTTGAACGCCCTCTGGTCCGAACTCCAGTCGGAGACGAAGCCCTCAATGCCGTCCGGCCGCCTCATCTCCGCCGAGCGATGTCCTTGAGCAATGCTTTGCATCTTCGCGGCTTCCCTAACCGTGCAGCAGCAGCCCGAACAGCGCGATCCACGCCACCAGAAGGAAATGCAAATAGGTCGCGCACAGTTCGACGCCAAGGCGGAGTTGCGCAAGATCCGCACCGCGAGCCGTGCGGTAAGCAGTCTTGCCGAGGGCGAGCAGCCCGCCGGCCAGGTGCAGCCCGTGCACCGCCGTGATGAGGTAGAAGAAGGAGCTGGATGGATTGGTGGCGACGCCGAACCCTTCCTCCATCACCTGCTGCCAAGCGAGGTATTGCCCGGCGAGAAACGCAAGAGCCGAAAGGCCGCCGGCGATCAGGCCGATCTCGATCCCGTGCCGCCAGCCGATGCGGGCGGCGATCTGGGCGCGATGCAATCCGAGGCTGCTGAGCAGCAAGAGGACAGTGTTGAACCAGAGCATCGGTGGCGTCGGCAGCGAGCGCCAATCGTGCGACATGTGCATGCGCATCAGGTAGGCGCTGACGAAAAGCGTGAGCAGCGCGCCCACCACCGCGAGGAACACCCACAGTCCGAGCTTGGCGGGCGGAATCTCGGAGGCGCCCGTGCCGGGTGTCTCGCCTGCCGCGCCAATCTCCAACCAGGGCTTCGCCATCAGCCGTTGCCGCGAAAGCCACCAGGCCGCGATGCTGCCGATGACAGCGACGTAGAGGATGATCGCGGTCATTCTGCGGCCTTCGCTGGCGGCTGGTTCTGCGGGATGAAGTCCTGCGGCGCGCCGGGGACGCTGTAGTCATAGGCCCAGCGATAGACCACCGGCATCTCGCGTCCCCAATTGCCGTGCGGTGGCGGTGTTTCCGGCGTCTGCCATTCGAGCGACGCTGCGTTCCACGGATTGCCGCCGGCCGGCTTGCCGCGCCGGAGGCTCCAAGCGAGGTTGAACAGGAACACGATCTGCGCCGCGCCGACGATCAGCGCCATGACGCTGATGAAGGCGTTGAGCGTGTGGGCGGATGGCGGCACGAAGGCCATCTCGCCGATCTCGTGGTAGCGGCGCGGGACGCCGAGGAGCCCGATATAGTGCATCGGGAAGAAGATTAGGTAGGCGCCGGCGAAGCTGACCCAGAAATGCAGCTTGCCCATCGCCTCGTCAAGCATCCGCCCGGTGATCTTCGGGTACCAATGGTAGATCGCGCCGAAGACGACGAAGATCGGCGCGACGCCCATGACCATGTGGAAATGCGCCACCACGAACATCGTGTCCGACAGCGGCACGTCCACCACGACGTTGCCGAGGAACAGCCCGGTCAGCCCGCCGTTGACGAAGGTGACGATGAAGGCGAGCGCGAACAGCATCGGCGTCGTCAGGTGGATGTCCCCGCGCCAGAGCGTCAGCAGCCAGTTGTAGACCTTGATTGCCGTCGGCACCGCGATGATCAGTGTGGTGGTGGCAAAGAAGAACCCGAAATACGGGTTCATGCCGCTGACGTACATGTGGTGCGCCCAGACCACGAAGCTCAGGGCGCCGATGATGACGATCGCCCAGACCATCATTCGGTAGCCGAAGATGTTGCGCCGCGCGTGAACGCTGATGAGGTCGGATACGATGCCGAAGGCTGGCAACGCGACGATGTAGACCTCCGGGTGGCCGAAGAACCAGAACAGGTGCTGCCACAGCAGCGGGCTGCCGCCCTCGTGGCTCAGGCGCTCGCCCATCACCACCAGCGCCGGCATGAAGAAGCTGGTGCCGAGCAGCCGGTCTAGCATCATCATCACGCAGCTGACGAAGAGTGCGGGGAAGGCCAGCAGCGCCATGACCGTAGCGGTGAAGATGCCCCAGACCGTCAGCGGCATCCGCATCAGCGTCATGCCGCGCGTCCGCGCCTGCAACACAGTCACCACGTAGTTGAGTCCGCCCATGGTGAAGCCGATGATGAACAGCATGAGCGACAGCAGCATCAAAATGATGCCCCAGTCCTGCCCGCCCGGCGTGCCGGAGAGGATCGCCTGCGGCGGATACAGCGTCCATCCGGCGCCTGTCGGCCCGCCCGGCGCGAAGAAGCTGGCGATCAGCACCAGCACGGCGACGAGGTAGATCCAGTAGCTCAGCATGTTGACCCACGGAAACACCATGTCCCGGGCGCCGACCATCAACGGGATCAGGTAGTTGCCGAACCCCCCGAGGAAAAGCGCGGTCAACAAGTACACCACCATGATCATGCCGTGCATTGTGATGAACTGGTAGTACTCGGCCGGAGTGATGAAGTCGAAGGTTCCGGGGAAGCCGAGATGGATTCGCATCAACCAGGACAGCACCAGGGCCACAAAGCCAATCGCGGTCGCTGTCAGCGCGTACTGGATGCCGATGATCTTGGCGTCCTGCGAAAAGACGTATTTCGTGACCCAGCTGTGGGGGTGGTAAAGTTCGACGTCCTCGACTTCCGCCGCGGGGACGCCTTCAAGGTGGCCGGACGCAGTGCTCATCTTGCGAGCCTCCTGGCGGCTATTGGTGCGCGACCGCTGGCACACCCGGAGCAGTGACGATGATCCTGCGCACGGAGCGGCGGCGAACGGCGTAACGGATGCATCGCGCAACCCCTTACTGTACCGAGGCCACGCGAGGCGCGAAGGTCGGCTGGCGCTCCAGCCAGGCGTCGTACTCCGGCGCCTCCACCACCACGACACGCGCGCGCATCACCGCATGGCCGAGACCGCAGAGCTCCGCGCAGATGCCTTCGAAAGCACCAGTGCGGGTCGGCGTGAACCAGAAGAACGTAACTTGGCCTGGCACCATGTCCATCTTAGCGCGAAACGCCGGCACGTAGAAATTGTGCACTACGTCAATGGCGCGCAGCAGGATTTTTACTGGGCGCCCGATCGGCAGTTGAAGGTCGCCACCCTCGATGATCACATCGTCCTGCCCAGCCACGTCGGCGGGATCGATCCCGAGCGGATTCTCTGGGCTGATCCATCGCACCGCGACGGTGCCGAGGCGTCCATCTCGACCAGGGAGGCGGTAACTCCACCGCCATTGCTGGCCAACGATTTCGACCTCCGTCGCCGAGGCGGGCACGGTCACGAATTGATGCCACACCACGAGCCCTGGCGCGAGCAATACGCAGACTCCGACCGTGGTTCCGATCGTGAGCCACCACTCCAGGCGCTTGTTCTCCGGCCCGAATTCGGCCGTGTGATCGGGCCGGTGGCGAAAACGCAGGACACAGTAGGCCATGAACAGGACGATGGCGGTGAAGACGACACCGGTGATCCAGAAGGTGACCGTCAGTGTGCCGTCGATGTAGCCCCAATTGGACGCGATGGGCGTCCACCACCACGGGCTCAGCACGTGGAACGTGACGGAGCCGATGGCCACCAGGACAAGGGCGATCACTACCGCCATCGCGCGCGCCTTTCTGCCTCGGCGCACCGGAGCAACGCGCGCGCGAACTCGTTGCGGCGGTCTCTTGCGGTGTGCGCGTGGTTGGGAGACACGATCCTCGCCGGACACAGCCGACGGCCGCGTTTGGTCGAACTGGCAGAAAGATCTGCGCTCGCCATGGCTGTGTCGTCTCCGTTTCCCTGCGTTATCACGCGGTGGGTTACGCAGAATTCGAACACTTAGCCGAGTAAACGATTAGCCGAGTAATCGATCTTTGTTTTTTGATATTCGGTCTTGATCCTCATGCAAGTCAAGACTTTTGTCGCGTCGAGTTACGGTCTGCTCCCCAAGCTCCCTGCACCTGGAGTGCATCCCATCAAACCAGATGGGATGGATGGCTCCCGCAACCGGCGCTCGACGCAATCGAGCATCATGTCGCGCACCATCTCGCCTAAGATGCCGGCGCCGGCCGTGGCGCCCCAGGAGATGATCTCGCCGTCATGGGTGTCGATGGCAAAGGCGACCTGGACCACCTCGCCGTTCCAGCACGGGATCTCCAGACCGTCCGAGGACCAGCGCTGGCTGGAGGTAGGCGCTACGACCGTGCCTTCGTGGGTGCGGCCGATGCGGCGCGCCGTGCAGCCCTGCAGGGTGAGGCCGGCCAGACGCATCAGGCGCAGCACCCGCTTTCGGTTCACCGGCGGCTCGCCCGAACTGCGCTGCGCGCGGTTCAGCAGGGCCGCGACGCGCCGGTACCCATAGGTTGGCCGCACATCAGTGATGGTCCGGATCTCGGACGTGAGGTCCTCGTCGCCCTCGCGGCGGTAGGGCCCGCGGGACCGTCCCTTGCCCTTGAGCTGCTCCACGAGGTTGGAGCGGGCGACGCACAGCGCCTGCGCCACCGCCTTCACCGGGAACCGCCCGGTGGTGGCGACGGCAAGCGCAACCCGTGTTTTCTTGGGCGAGCGTGCTCGAGGGCCTCGCGCAGGATCTCGGCCTCCGTGGTCTTGCGGCCGAGCAGGCGCTCCAGCTCGCGCACCTTGCTTCCAGCTCACGGACGCAGCTGGCGGCCACCACCTCCTCGTCCGCCGGGACCGCCTCCAGACCTCCCTCGGTCATGCGCCCTGCGTCCGCTTCGCGGCCTCAGCCATCCGAACAGCGGGCTGGGGGGGGCGCCGTGGAGCCGGGCGACGGCGGAAACCGTCATGCCGGGGCGGGTCGTCTCCTCGACCAGCCGGACCTCTTCCTCGGCAGAATAGCGCCGGCGGCGCTCACGTCTGGTGATGATTTCGACGCGTTCGATGGGCTTCGACATATGCGTGCGCCTAGGTCCTCCGGGCTACGCCGGGTGTCCGGTCAAATTGGGGGCCGCTTCAGGCGCCGTTACTCGGCCCGCGCCCCTGACTGCTCGACCAAGTGACGCCATTTTCCCTCCTCTGCGCGACAGTCGTTGCCACTGCGCATGGTTCTTCGGCCTCGACCAACAGATTTGCCTTGCCTTTCCCCGCCGCCCTCGCAGAGGTAGGTGGCGGGGTTTTTGAGTCGCCTTACCAGCCGCGTTATTTCCCGGGCCTTGGTGCCCCCGGTCGATGCGTTTAGCTCGCATCGAGCGGCAGCACGCCCTGGGCGCTGCGCCTGCGGTCCAGCCAGCGCATAGCCGGCGTCACGGTCGCACCATGAAGGAGAATGGACACCATCACGGTGAAACCAACCACTGCCCACATCT
>NZ_JAFEUU010000033.1 GCF_017355885.1 Sabulicella rubraurantiaca | reverse complement strand
GCATCGTAGTCAAGACGAAGGGGAAGCGGCTGACCCATGGCAAGGCTCCGTTGCTCCGCACCTTGAATCAGATCCGGGCCGCGTCGGGGAAGCCCCCTCGTGAGTCAGCCTCACCGAGACTTGGTATCAGCTGACCCTTGCGGCCTTCTTCGCCGGGATGGCGGCGGGGCAGCTTCTGCACGGGCCGTTGGCCGACCGCTTCGGGCGGCGGCCGCCGCTCTTCGCCGGGCTTGTCGGCTTCACCCTGGCCTCGCTGTGCTGCGCGCTGGCGCCGGACAACACGGCGCTGACCGCGGCGCGCTTCCTGCAGGCCTTCGCGGGCTGCGCCGGCATGGTGATCTCCCGCGCCGTGGTGCGCGACCTGTCCGACCGCATGGACCCGGTGCGGATGATGGGCCGGCTGATGCTGGTGATGGGCGTCGCACCCATCCTGGCGCCCCTGCTTGGCGGCTGGGTGCAGGCGGCGCTGGGGTGGCGCGCCATCTTCTTCTTTCTCGCTGCCGTGGGCGCGCTGGCGCTGCTGCTCTGTGCGCTCTTCCTGCCCGAGACGTTGCCAGCGGGGCAGCGGCGTGCGGAAGGCGTGGCAGGGGCGCTGCGCAGCTACGGGCGGCTCTTGCGCGACCGGCGCTTCCAGGCTGCCGCGCTCCCGGGCGCCCTCGCGATCATGGGGATGTTCGCCTACATCGCCGGCTCACCCTTCGTATTCATCGAACTGCACGGCGTTCCGGCCGAGCGCTATGGCCTGCTGTTCGGCGGCGCGGCGGCTGGGATCATCGGCGCGTCGCAGCTGGCCGGGCGTTTGGCCGCGCTGTGGGGCAGGGAGGCGCTGATGACGCGCGCCTTAGCGGCGCTCTCGGTCGTGGCGCTGCTGCTGCTGGTCGCGACCATGCTGGGGGCGGGGCTGTCGCTGATCTACGCCCCGATCTGGCTCTATGTCGCGCTGATGGGGCTGGTGCTGCCCATGGCAGGGGTGTTGTCCATCCAGCCTTTCCCGCAGATGGCCGGCACTGCTTCCGCGCTGATGGGCACGATGCAGTTCGCCTTGGGGGCGTTGGCGGGGGCGGGCATTTCCGCCCTGCATAACGGGACGGGGTTCCCCATGGCCGGGATGATCGCGCTGGCGGCGGTGCTGGCCCTTCTCGTGCGTCTTGCCTTGCGGCCACGCGAGGCATGAGGGCGGGTTGCGCTGTTCGGAGGATGCGGCTAAACGGCGCTCTCCCGGGCGCGTAGCTCAGCGGGAGAGCACTACCTTGACACGGTAGGGGTCACAGGTTCAATCCCTGTCGCGCCCACCATTCTTTTCAAGCACTTACGAAGCGCCGCGGGCTTGGCAGCAACGGCCTAGGTAGCACATAGGTAGCGGCAACTCGCTTCGTGTTTTGCCACAGGGAAGCGATAGGCTGCCCGCATTCGCTAGGCTTTATGCCTCCATAGCCGCTGGCTGGACGCCTAGGCCTAGGTTTCACGGCCGATGCCAAGGCAAACAGCCGCGCGACTACCTAAGCCAAGCGATGATCCACAGACGCGGTCTCTCGGGCCAGGGAGAGGCCGCGTTGCCACCCTCTCTGCCGCTATTCCTGCTAAGCCTGCGAATAGGCAGCACGTGACGTGCCACCTGAGGCAGTGGCCTACGTGCGGCAGCTCGGTCGATGATGCTGGGGGCGCTGACCGTGGACGCATTCGGCCTCGTCTCGAGTTGGACGATCTATACCCAGATCGCGGTGCCGAACCTCGCGAGCATCCTGCTCCTCCGGTGGCCCCCCCGTGATAGGCGCTGACCTGCCGCTGGGCTGGCTGGCCACGCTCCTACGGTTTCTGCCGCCGAAGCTGATCGCGGCGATGGCGCTGGTTCCGGTCGCGGTCACCGTATGGCTCGCGCTCCGCAAGAATGCTCGATCGGAAGACGAGCACGAAAGCAAGATGCGCGAGCAGCTCGACGCCAGCGCGCAGCGGATCTTCGACCGCCTGAATGGCGAGCTCGGGCGGCTCGCGAAGCACTGCGACGATCTCGATGCCAAGCTCGAAGAGATCCGCGAGCGCTTGCGCGCGGAGCAGGACCGGACCCACCGCCTCCGCCATGACCGGAACGACCTACGCCAGCGCATTACGGCGCTGCACGCGTAGCTCGGTCTTGAGCCCCTGGCTTGGCCTGCAGACCCGCCGCTTGGCACTTAGGGCAGCATTACCGGCGAGAACGAAAAACCCCGCCGCCAAGGCTAGGCGACGGGGAGGAGATGATCGGGCATGCCTACCGGTAGTGCCTTTTGAACACGCTTCACGCACTGTGGTTTCGCAAGCGGGAGGCCATTGTCCCCTCAAGCGGTCCCCGAACACCAAGCGGAGCCTGCATAAAAAAAGCCCTGCCGCCTTCTGAGCAGCAGGGGCCGAGTTTGCAGATTCTAAAGCGTCTTCCAAAGTGGAGGCGGCCGCAGAATGCGAGCGAGAACCGCGCATAGCAAGATTTTTTGGTCGCCATCGCAATTATTGATGGGCTCTTAGCAAACGCCGCGCGCCTAATCGCATAACCAAGGCCCAAAAAGGCCCCCGCCAGTTTGTCAAACCGAAGGCGGGGGCCAGTTGGAGAGCGCCCCAGGTGAGGGGGCAGTAGACGGCATTGGGAGGTCGGGTGCCGTCTAAATAAGACAAAGAACAGTCTACGGCATTGGTTGCAGCGCTCGCGTTGTATGCAACCAGCTTCCCTCACTGTGAGGACAACCGAACAATCCGGAGACTTCCATGCATTATCTGCTCGACCGGCTCCGCGAGCCGGGCACCATGCGCTCGCTCGTGTGGGTGCTGCTCTCTGTCGCAGGCCTCGCCACGACAGACGAAGCGGTTGCCCACTACGCGCTGCTTGGGACGGCGATCCTGGGCCTGATCTCCGCGCTGATGCCGGAGAAGAAGGTCGTGCTGAAGGTGGTGGACACGCCGGCCAGCGAGCCGCCCCGATGACCCGCACCTTCGAGGAAGGCGTCGCCAAGGGCTGGCGCCTGGCATGGGCGGAGATCGCGCGCCAGGCTGCGAAGCCTCCTCCCCTGCCCCAGCTCGGCGCGGATCCGCCCCCGACCCGGATCAAGGTCGGCGTGCCGCCGGAGACCCTGGCGCTCTCCGAGGCCTTCGAGGAATTCCGGTCCAAGCCCTATCTCGACCTGAAGACGCACGGGAAATGGACGATCGGCATCGGCTCGACGCGCGACCTGCTCGGCCGGCCGGTCACCGCCGATACTCCGCCGGTCACGCGCGCCGAGGCGGAGAAGATGGCCGCCCGGGACCTCTCCGTCGCGGCGGCCGACCTGGCGAAGGACTTTCCGGAGGGCCTGCCGCCTCGCAAGTGGGCAACCGGGATCCTGATGAATAACAACCTCGGCCGGATGTCGGCCTGGGGGGAAGACGCTGCTGCAGCTGCTGCGCGAGGAGCGCTGGCGCGAGGCCGCGCACCAGATGCGGGCCTATCGCAATTCCGAGGGCAAGCCCAAGCTCGGCCTCCACCGGCCCCACCGGGCCGAGGCGGCTTATGCGCAGGGCATGGATCCGGTCGAGGCGAAGCGCCGCGCCTGGTCAGAGGTCAAACATGCGGACGATTGGCCGGAGCTGCCTTGATCCCAGGGCAAATCCTTCCGGGCTGCCGTAGGATCTCCCCGCATGTCCGAAACCGACCAAAAGAACCGAGACCGCCTCGACGCGGAGGCGGCAAAGTGGGCTCATTCAATGCTCTTCACCGAGCCGCTCAAGGTCATCGCGGCGGCCTACGCTGGCGCCTGGCAGGTCGGCCTCATGCTCACAGCGGTCTGTCTCTCCCAACTGCTGGGCTACTGCTACCTCGCGGGCCAGGTTGGACGGCACGCCGGGCATGGTGGGATTCGCTGGCTCGAGGCTCTCCGTCATACCGCGGTTCTCGCTTACGCCTTCTATGCGGACCTTTTCTTTTGGTACTTCGTATTGCGTCCGCTGGGGGTGGCCTAGCGCCGCGCCAGTGTCTTCGGCGCTGCCGTGAGCCAGTACGGCAGCCGCTTGGCGGTCACCCAAAGATCCACGAGCGACGTGATCATGACAGGCGCCCCGAATTGTTGCGCGTCGCCCATTTGTTGCCCGTCGAAAGGGTGACCGTCCAGGCGTAGCCGGCAGATGGCGCCGACCTCGTTGCAGGAGATCTCCGCTCCCCGGTAGCGGTACTGCGGGCCTCCCTCGGGCCCCACCGGTTCGACCAGCTCGAGCTCGTCTGACATGCCCTTCCCTACCATCGGGGGAAGAAATCCGACACGCCCCCGACAGGACCCCGGGGCGGGGGCCCTTTCAATACAGCGCTTGCGTGATGCATGAGAGGGAATGTTATCCTTGCTGTCATACTGCCAAGAAATGGGGGAAGCCATGTCGCGAGGATCGGCCCGGCGCCCTGCGCTGGGATTCCTATTGCTCGCTTCCGCGGCGCTAGGGCCTCGCAGGTGGCACCTTGGGCAGACGTTCCAGACGCCCTCGCCGCCGACACGCCAACCTGGGTCAAGAAGTGACCATCGAGCATGACCAGGCGCTACACGCTTTATGTCGAGGTCTCGGAGATCAATCCTCCAATCGGACAAAGCTTGCACTATGCCGCCAAGGCACATATCCGCGGGCCCGACGGCCGGACATTTGTGATCGAAGAGTGCTGGGGCTGCGACGCGCAAGAGGCCGAGGCGAGGGCCAAGCGAGCGGCCGAGGCCTGGATTGTTTCGCACTCCGGTTAGGCCAAGCTCCCACTCAGGGCGACAGTGAGAAGGCCTCCTTAGTGGTGCATCCGAGGCAGGAATTCCTCTTTTGTGGAAGCGGGGGGGGGGGGGGGGGGGGCGGGGGGGCGCCCCCGGGGGGCCCCCCCACAACACAAGGGGGGGGGTGG
>NZ_JAFEUU010000032.1 GCF_017355885.1 Sabulicella rubraurantiaca | reverse complement strand
TTTGTGGAAGCGGCCCTGGCTCGTGAGAGCCAGGGCCGCCCTGCTTCGTGCCGCCAGAAAATGCGGCTTGCGCTTTCAGGCCGCGACCTTGCGACGGGCCACGGCAAGGCCGAGCAGGCCGATGCCGAGGAAGGCCAGACCCGCCGGCGCCGGCACGGCCACCTCGGAGGCGCTCGCATTGCCGCTGACGCTCGCCGTGAAGTGGCAGATCGTCGAGCCACAGATGCTGAGCGCCTGAGACAGCGCCGTGAAGGTCAAACCAAAGGAGGACGGGTCACCCAGCTGCGACGCGGGGATCACGCCGGAGGTGAAGCTCACGGAACCCGGCGGATCGGTCGCCACCAGGCTGGCCTGGAAGCCCCCATCGGGCCCTCCCAGGCGCGAACCGGCCAGGGCGATGTCGGCGAAGCTGCCCGACAGGTAGTTGGTGCCCGTGCCGCCCAAGCCCGAGGTGATGGTGAAGCTGCCGGCGAAGGGCTGAAGGATGTCGGTCCCGAAAACCGAGACCGCATTGCCCGTGCTGGCCGCGCTCAGGTTCAGGTAGGCGCTGATGGGGGTGGGGGTGGCGCCCGCATAGCCCGAGATCGTGATCGCGACATCCGTCCCGGTGAGCGTCGTCGTGAGGCCGCCAATGGAGTTGGCGGTGATGGTGTTGCCAGCCCCATTCTGGGCAAAGGTGATGATCGTCGTGGGGGCCGCTTGGGCCAGGGCGCTCAGGCCGACAAAGGCGGCCGTCGTCGCCAACAGAGCCAACTTCCTCATCTTGTTTCTCCACAGATTAAGTGTGGTTCGTTGTTCCGAACCTTGATGGAACTGGGACAATGCCTCTTGAGGTCGCGTGGCGGTTTTCACCCGCCGCGCTCTCGTCGAGACGGTCAGGCGGCCTTGCGGCGCAGGAGGCCGAGGCCGAGCAGGCCGGCGCCGAGCAGGGCGAGGCCTGCGGGAGCGGGCACCGGGACCGCGGTGTCGTAGAAGCTGATGTGCGACACGCCGAAGAACCGTCCGTTGTTCGGGTTGACGGGCGTGTTGACGGTGTCCGTGCCCGAGCCGGCGACCGAGAAGATGTTGAAGTTCGGGCCGCCCTTCGCCACCACGTACTGGAGCAGGGGGTCCCCCACGCCCGGCGTGTACGTATAGGTGACGATGCCTTGCGCACCGAGGGTGATCGTGAACTCGGACCCGTCGATGGTGGGGAACAGGCCGAGCTGGTCCACCGTGCCGTTCGGGTTGAGCTTCACGATGAGCGGGGTCTCGTTCAGGGTCGTGCCGTTGTAGGTCCCCGAAGTGGTGCAGCTCGCACCGGTACCAAACACGCCCGAGCAGTCATTGCCCGGAATAGTGGCGATGAGCAGCGCAGCCTGCGCGCCGGAGGCAGCCAGCATGGCACCTGCTAGCGCGAATGTTGCTAGAAGAAACTTCCGCATTTTTTCACTCCTCGGATGCAACCAAAGCGGAGGACGGATTTCCTCCGCTTTAGTCCATGCAATAAATATGCCGAGGAATAATCGCTGGCATTTTCAAACGCTTAAATTTTTGCCTTACGTATCAATCCCGCGACTGTAAAGGATGTCGACTGCCCGGCACACCAAAGCGCGCAATCAGGGGTTGCATTTTTCGAGCTGGCGCGCATTCCGTGCAGGCGCGTTAGTGTCGCTCAGGATTTGCTGCCAGCCACTGCAAAGCGGTCTGAGACCCCGGTTCAGACGCAAAGCAGGAAGCTACTCCCGCGACGGTCAAAGAGGTTCTATCGCGGCATTAAACTCTATGCAGCCGAGAATGCCGCAGGACGAGGGAAGAGCAAGGCATCCAAGACCCGCTGATTCGCGGCGTCGGAACAGGCAGAAGGGAAATCAATGACTTATGGGAAATCCCCGTAGGCTCTTAATCAGCGGGTCCTAGGTTTGAGCCCAAGTGCGCCCGCCATCCAAATCAAAGACTTAAACGGCTTCAGAGGTCGTCCTCACGGCAACGAACCAGACGATGACCGGACATGCGAGCCGGAAAGGCATTGCTGCTCGCTGCGCCCGTCGACCGGCCATCACCTCTCGCGGCGCGCTTTGATTGTTCCAAACAATCAAAAAAGGGTCCGAAATCTGCGCGTGACGCCCCAAGCGGTGCCGTCCCCAAAAGCCTGTGGCCTTTTTTGCCCCCCCCCCCCGCGCGCCGGGAAGGCCGCCTGAAGGAACGAGCCCCTGTCCGGGGCACACTGGGCTCCTGCCTCTCAGGATGTTGAGTGCGATGGCAGGTGCCAAAGATCCCGCCACCCGCTCATTGCCTCTGCAAACCCGTGGAGAGCGGCGATTACCGTCTCCGCTGCTCGATACTCCGCCCCACCAACCGGAGCCTCGGTCAGCACCCGGATCATTGCGCGACGGCACGTCTCGGCATCGCGCAGCGCCTCCTCCGAGGTCATGGGAGAGAGAAGGCGGCGATGGCGACGGGCAGGCATGGCCAAAGGCTAGGAGGAGGGACAGGAGGCGAACAAGGTGTGCCTGTGCGCAAGCCGCTTTCTGGCTCGGCAGGGAGTGGCGCCAAGCGCGATCCGGGGCCGACGCTCAATCGCCATCCATCTTGCGGGGGCTACCCTCCTGCATGGTGCGGCGCATCTCTTCTGGAATGCCGCGCTGCTCGTCAGCCGCGGCGCGCTCGGCTTCGGCCTCAGCCCTTAACTTCTCGACGTCGGCGCGGATCTCCTCGGCCAGTCGCCGGATTTCCTCGGCCAGGCGCCGCCCTTCCTCGCGCGCCTGACGCACCTCTTCGCGGACGGCCCGAACCTCCACGGCAGCCGCTCGCGTCTCCTCCGCAGCGGCGCGGGCGTCTTCTGCCAGTTCGCGCACATCCTCCCGGGCCTGGCGCCCCTGCTCGCGCAATTGCCGCTCGTCCTCCCCGGCGGCACGGCCTGCCTCAGCCATCGCCTGCTGGCGAGAGGCTTCCTCGCGCAGGTGCTCCGCGGCCTCGCGTCGTGTCTCGGCTTCTTGCCGGAGGGCTTCACGGTCGTTGTGCTTTAGACCTGTTCCTCGGTTGTGTTCCGACACGGGCTCACTCCCTTCCTCCACCCGAGCATGCCCGGCCAGGCAGTAACCTGATTGCACTAGCCGATGCTCGCTCTTGGCCAGAAGACGCTCGCTCGCGGCAATGCGCGCATTCACTCGCCCCAGTAAAGCGCGAACGGCGGCCAACTTGGCAGCGATATCGTCAGGGGCTGGCATGGGTGGCGCGCTGCTGGTTTCAATCGGACGGATAACTCCCCGGCCAGCGGACCGGTCGTCGTGAACGACCGGCCTATCGGCAGCTTCCTGCTTCCAGCAGCGGTGCTGGGCACTGGCCCAGCGCGGCGTATATAAGCCAGCGCCTCAGCCACCAAAGCCCCCTCCGCCATGGCAAAGGCTTCATCGTTTCAGGGCTTGGGGCCGTGTCGCTGGAGTCTGACGCTCAGGTTCTCGCGCATGGCCTCTTGAGGCCTCAGGAGCGCTTTGAACGTCACTCAGGCTGCCCAAGCGGCATGAGGCAGGTTGTCCAGGTCCAACTCTTCGATCAGGGCGCGCTGGCGTGCCACGCGCTTCTCGGCCTCGTGGACATGTCGCTCGGCCCTGGCCCACCTATCCTCTTTCATCATCACCGCACCCCATCCGTAGGGGGAATGCCTGAGCCCTGCCGTGGATGCCAAGAGTGTCGCCGCTTCACCACGCTCGGGCGAGCGTCACCGTCCGATACGCTACGCTGCCTCGCGCACTATCCCCCACCACGCCCGCATACGTGGTGGCGGGCGCACCGCCGCAGCGCTGTTGCATGATAAGATCCGCGAACCCCTCGCCGTCTGCGCTGCAGCAGGTCAAACCCAAAGGCACGTGCGAGCGCGAACATCACTGTACACAGATCATGCATGTCGAAAATCGTTACACATCCACGTTTTTTTACATTTCTACTATCGTAAGGCTTTGATATGGCGTGCTTAAATTTGATGGCACGAACCTTGCACCTCTTGTCAGGCCTGCTGCTGGTTCAGCGGTGGGACAGGTCATTCCGGACAATGGCCTGCGAAAACGGAGGAGAGACATGCAATTTTCTACAAGGGCCTTCAAGCTCACGGCCGCGGCTGTGCTGTGCGCCGGCTTCCTTAGTGCGGCAGCAGAGCGCGCACAGGCCGCTCTGCTGAGCGGCGTCAGCATCCTGAACATCTCGAACGTCGTTGAGAGCAGCCTGGACGCCCTCAACATGAGCCAGGCGCGTTCGATCCTCACCGGAGAGGGGGCGACGATCACCAGCGTCTCGACGGCCAATTTCAGCGCGGCGAGCCTGGTGGGCATCGACATCCTGTATGTCGGGATGACGAACAACAGCTTCACGGACGCGCAGGTCGAGACGATCAGGGACTACGTGGATGCTGGCGGCGGTCTCGTGGCGGTTGGGACTGAGCGTTCCTCCCTGTCAGGGCCGAATTGGGAGGAGATTGCCAATTCCTTCGGCCTGACCGGTGCTGGGGGCGATCGGGCTCCGCAGGCGGCGGCGGCGGCCCCGTCCAGCCCGATCGTGTCGGGGCCGTTTGGGACGGCCACCTCCTATCAGCCGGCGGCGACAGGCGCGTTCAACACGCCTCTTCCGGCGGGTGCGACCGCGGTGTGGAATGGCGCAGACGGCAAGCCGATCATCGTCACCCTGGACGTGACGGGACGGGCCTTCTTTTTCGCCGACACGAATTTCATGCAGAACGGCTGGATCGACGGCGGAGACAACAAGACCATCTGGGGCAACGCCTTCGCCTTCACCGGCCGGGTGGATCCAGGCCCCACGCCTGTTCCGGCTCCAGCCGGCCTCGCACTGCTTGGCGTCGGCCTGCTGGGTCTCGGCATCATGCGCCGCAAGACCGCCTGACACATCTTCGTCAGTACGCAATAGGCAGCGCTCCGGTCCCGGATGGGCCGGAGCGTTTTATGTCAGTCGAAGCATTACGGCCTTCCAAGGCGCAGGCGCGCACGTGCCCTCAGGCACAAGCGCCCAGCGCCACACTTCATCGCGGCCGTAGCCCCTGATTACCGATGAGTGCTCTCTGCTGCCTCGCGCACCATCTCCACCACGCGCGCTTGCATTCGCGACGGCAGGCGCACCGCCGCAGCACCGTTGGCATCGGCAGGGCACCGCACCTCCCACCGGCCGCGCCGCAGCCTTGCAAAGCCAAAGGTCACCACGGCCGGCCCCAGGCGCACGTCCACCAGCACCAGAGGCGTCCTGCGGTCTTGTGGCCCCAGCCGCACACCCACGACGGCCGGGCCATCCACGTCCGTCGCGCGCGCGCGCACAGGCGCGCGTGGTTTCCGGGCGGCTTCCTCGCCGGTTTGAAGATGTCGTGTCGGCGCGCTCATGGCGTCATGTCTCCGAACGCGCGCTGCCAAAGGGCATCCAGCCACGCGGCATCGGCGTGGTTGATGCGAACATGAACCTTCGCGCCCAGCAGCCGCGCTTTGATGGCTTCGATGGCCGCCACCTGGTGCCGGGTTAGGCCGGGACGCGAGGCCAGCAGCGCCAGCGCCTTGCGGGCGCCGCGGGGCGGCATCGCGGCGAAGGAGAAGGCGGCTGCCGATGCTGTGCCGGGGCGCACCGGCAGGGCAGTGTGGCGTTCCACCACAGAGGCCAGAGCGTGCCAGTCGAGCCCTGCAGCGGTTAGGGTGCGGCCGATGGCGGCGACGGTTGCTGTCACCTCGCCGGGCTTGTCACTGCCCAGCAGGGGCAACAGCTTCGCCACGCGGGCGGGTATCACGGCAGTGCTCATGGTCCGTCCGCCTCCACCGCCTCGGGCAGCAGCCGTTCGGCACGCAGCCGCGCGACCATCTCCAGCGGTAGGTACCAAAGCAGGCCGTCGGGCTTGGTCAATTCGAGACCACCGGACCGGCACCAGCGCCATGCACAGCCCGCGGCGATGTAGCCCGACAAGCGGCACGCATCGCGCGTGAGGGCAAAGTCCACCCCTTCTGGCCAGGGAGACGGGGCAGCCGCGGATGCAGGAAACGCCTCCGCCTCGCTGCTAATCCTGCGAAGGCTGCTAACCGGCGGTGCTGCCGTCGCAGCCTCCGCCCGTTGTGCGCGGATTCGCGCCAGCGCGGCGTGGGCGTCAAAGCCGGCCGTCATGGCACCAGCTCCCACGCCGCCTTGCGGGGCGCGTCATCCAGCACCGCGCCGGGCTTCAGCTCCCGCAGCCAGCCATGCTCCACCAGCACCTCGCATGCTGCCCGCGCTTTCTGGGCCGTCCGCAGGCTTCCCGGACCGCGCTGGTAGATCTCGGATAAGTGCGCGCGGGGATCGCGTCGCGCCTGCCACCAATCGAGCAGCCGCTTCGCTTCGCGCAGTTCCGGCGTCACGGCCGCACCGCCCCTGAGGCGCAACATCTCGGCCGCATAGTGCTGAGCCAGCGTCACGCCGTTCGCCATGGCCTCGCCCGAGACAAGCGGCTCGCCGGCGTAGGCGGCCAGCACCGCCGCCAACCGTCCCGCGTGCTCGGCCGCCTTCGCGCCCCAGGCCCGGATCGGCCGCCACACGCCGCCCTCCCGGATGGAGGTTTCCGCGAAGTCGTGGAAGCGTATCCACAGGGCTGCAGCGTCCGCATCACATTCCAGCGGAAATGGGTCCAGCACCGCATCCGCCTCCGCTTTTACCCGTGGCTGCCGTTCCAGCAGTTCCGTCAAGCGTGCGTTGTAAGGCACGAGCAGCGCTTCTGCCTCCGCGGTGCGGTCGCGGAACAGGCGCGTGCCGGCGGTGCTGTCCGGCGCCACCAGCAGCATGCGCGCCAGCAGCCCCAGCCCATCCAGCATGTCATCGCCCAGCACCCCGTCGGCCACCACCGGCTGCACCATCACGTGCGCGCTGCACCGCCGGCCGGGCAGGAACGCCTTGCCGGTCAGCACCCGCAGGCGACGGATGGCTTCGCCGTCCCAGAGCGTGTTCAGCAGCGCGCCGGTTCGCATCCGGGTTTCCTCGTTGAAGGCGTTGCCGCCGACGAGGATGCCTCCCTCGGCCGTGAACACGCCGGCCCAGGGCCGCGCATCCGCCAAGTGCATCACGAGCGCCTCGGGGCTGGGATCGGCCACCAGCAGCATCGGATGGGGCGGCGGCTTCGGCTCGGCGCCCATGGTCCGCAGCGCAGTCGCAAGTTCCGCGCGCTTTGCCTTGTGCGTGGTTTCGAGGTGCTCCTTGTGCTTCTTCCAGGCAGCGTGCTCCGCCTTCCAGTTCGCGAAGTCCTGCCCATGCGCCTCCGCCCATCGGGCCTCCACCACATGGACCGCGTGCAGGGCGGCGCGGTCCACGCTGGACTTGCGCTCGCCGCTTTCCGCGATGGAGACGAAGATTTGCGTCAGCGGCTTCCGACCGCCACCGGGCAGGATCACGTCGTGATGCGCCTGCACCGCCAGCGCGGCGGCGCCCAGCACGGATTGCGCACACAGGGCCATGGGCGCCTGCGTCAGCAGATGCACGCCCTCTGCTGCATTGCGCAGTGGCCCCAGCGCCCCCACCGGGAACGGCAGGGCGGGTGGCAGGGTCCGAAAGAGCGGGCGCTTCTCGGGCGTGTGCGCCGTCTCGCGCGAGTAGCCGTCAGCCATGGTTGCCGTCCCGCGCCTGCTGGCGCTGTAAGAGGTCGTTGAAGTCGTCGCGGTCGGGGGTGAGCACCTCCACCCGCAGCCCCTCGGCGGCGAAGCGGTCCGCGGCCATCCAGGCATGGCGCTGCCCAGCCTTATCGGCATCGGCGGCGATCAGGAGATGCGTCAGTCCCGGTGGGAGCGGCACGCGTGGGAGATTGCCCGCACTCAGTGCCGCCCAGGCGGGCGCGCCCAGGATCAGCCCGGCGGCAAGGCTCGTCTCGATGCCCTCACCGACCACGAGCGGCAGCCCTGGCGCCCAGCGGCACAGCCGCACCACGCCGCCGCCGACCGGCCCCAGCGTCATGCGAGCTGGGTCCAGCGCGGCCTTTCCCGCGCCGCCGGGCGCGAGGAAGGTGCGGTGGATGGCCTGGCCGCGGCCGGTGGCGTCCGTCACCCGAGCCAGCATGCACGGATGCACCCCGCCTACCGGGTGCTTGGCATCCAGCAACACGCGCAGCGCGTCGCCATCGGGCTGCGGCAGGCCGCGGCCCGCCAGGTAGCAGGCCACGACGCAGCCTTTGGCCGGACGATTGCCGGCATTCCACAGGCGCTGTGCGGCGGCCGTGCGGGCGTCCACGTCGGCGCTGGGAGGTGCCGCGGTGCTATGATGCCGGGCCGGGCGCGTCTCCCGTCCCAGCACGGCTTGGGTCAGCCGGTCGCGCTCGTGCTCGCCGCAGGACGCGCACCACCAGACGGCACGGCCCTCGCGCTCTTGCAGCGAGAAGGCGTTGGCATAGCCGCAGACGGGGCAATTGCCTGCCCAGCCCCGGCCGGCGGGACGCCGGTGAAGGGCGAGACGCGCGGCGATGTCGCGGGCGGCCCTCATGCGCCACCTCGCGCCGCACTGGCCGCCACCAGGGCGCCGAAGCCGATCAGGGCGCGCACCACTGGGCTGCGTGGGTTGCCGGTGGCCAGCGCCATCACAGGCGCGCCGGAGGCGGTTTCGAGGCCGGGCAACAGCACCAGCCGTGCTTGTTGACGGGACGGCGCCAGCGGTGCCCGGACGGGCGGCGCAGGGTGCTTGCGGAAGCGGGTTGGCGTGGTCGCCATGGGCATCTCTCCGATGCCCCAGCGGCCGGAAAACCTTGGATTGGTGCCGATTGCGCGCTATGTGTCGGTTGCCGCCAGACTAGCATCGACGCGTACACCAAGCCCTCCGGTCTCCAGCCGGGGGGCTTCTCAGTGGTGGTGGATCAGGAAGGCGAGGCCGGCGGCAAGCGCCAGCCCCACGATTGAGGCGCCGATCAGCTCAGCAGCGATGCGAAGGACAGCGTCCATGTCAGGCGGCCCTCGCAGCGTCGGCTTCAGAGGTGCTGCGCCGGGCGGGCGTCAGCTTGGCCTTTGCCCACGCGAGGGCGGCACCCCAGTTATAGAGCGCCCGGGGACCGAAGCGGTGGAAAGGCGGGCCACCGCCGCGCGTGGCCTTGGTCGCCAGCGTAGCGGATGCGGTCGGGTAGCCGGCAGCAGTGAGCGCCGCAGCACAGGCGTCGCGCGTCAGCAGCGTGTCGGGATGGTCGGGAATAACGGACACTCAGCACCTCCATTGCGGGGGTAAGTCCCGCGTTGCGGTGCTTTGGTCTTCAGTGATCTCCGTCCCGAAAAATTAGTCTTCTTCCAGAAAGGCAGGCTTCACCGGCCCGCCCGCATGAGTAGCGGAACGCAAAATCGCCTTCGCCACAGCCTCAAGCGGCAGATCCCTTTCTGCGGCTAAGCTATGCTTCGTGGCGTGGAACACAGCGCTATCATGATCTTCTTCCGCGTTCCCAGCCATTGCGTCTTCGCGCCAGCGCGCAACAATGCGCCAGGGCGTTCCTCGCTGGTCGTGTAGGCTGGGCACATTCGCGGCTTTTCGCGCCACCCACCGAGCAGCCTCTTCTCGGCTCGCGAAAGCTTTCCGCTCAAGGCATTCATGAAGCAAAGCCGCGATAGTGCCACGCTGGACTAGGACGTCAGTGCCAACGCCTCTCGGGCCGCGCCCCTTGCGCGGTGCTGGCCGCAAAATTGGCGCTACCTCGCGGCCTTCCTTCAGGTCGGATAACGCCACCACCAAGCGGTGCAGTACATTCCAATGCTCGGTTGGAAAGCCACATGCTTGCATCATGTCCTGCACGGCCTCCAGAGCGGCCACGGCACCAGAGGTGTCACCGGCACGGCCGATATCATCCTCTGCAAACTGCTGTGCCGCCTCCTGCATCTTCGCACGAAAGTCAGCCCATTCGGTGCCGGTAGGACGTCTCGGCTTCATTACGCCTCCGCTGGCGTCATCCGCATATGAAGCGACAGGGCCGCGCGATGCGGACCACGCAGGCTAGCCAGCCCTGCCCCGCCGCGATTGAGGCTACACCATTAGCCGGTTCGCAGCTTTAGCAGGATTAGCAGCCTTCACGGCCCTGCCTCGCGCCTACCCTTGCCTCCGTAGACGAATGCCTGCCAGCATCGCGGCGCCTAGGACCAACAAAGCGACGCCGCCTGGAGCAGGTACCGGCGCTACGACCCGTGCCCTGGAGACGGTGCCGACGAAGTCGCAATTTCCAAAGTTCGGACCACAAGTGAACGAAACATCACTCTCGCCCTGACCTGGGAAGACTGCGCTGCGGTAGCCACTCATCATGCCGTTCGTGCTGAAGTCAAACCGCGCGTACACATCAGTCGTCGGCTCGTGGTAATGAACCCAGCCCTCCGGCCTCGAATTCTTGTCGGCCTTGATGTGGAAGCCGCCAAAATTTTCGAGGGGGTAGGTAGTCCGAAAGCTCTCCAAATCAAAAGCTAGTACAGGAGCAATATAGCCAGCTTGCGGGGGATTTACACTTCCGAACCAACCTCCGCTTGGCTCAGTGTAAATGCGCAAATCCATCAAACCGTCGACCTTTTCATGGCACCAGAAGAGGCCATAATGGGGGCAACCGTTGTAAACCTCTCCAGGGCCACTCGCTCCTTGGATAAGTAGCTTGAATTCATATCCGCTGTGATACGCCTCGCGGGTGATGTCGTAGACCAGCTGAATTTGGCGGGTCTGACGAATGCTCGGATCGACGTCATCGACGACGTCGTAGTAGCCATTCATCACGACTTGATAGTAAGGCACCGTGGCGTTCGGCGCCGTTGGCGCTGCAGCGCTGGGCGTCGATACTGTAAGGAGTGTGGCTCCTGCCAACATCGCTGCTGCAGCGCAGAAGCGTTCAACCAAGCCTCGCATTTTTTTGCCCCTCCCAACATTTCGTTTCATGAAACAAGGACAGCAAGAAATGCGCTGCCATGGCAATGTCTTGTTTCTAAAGCGATGGTCTTAATTGTTGGACTTCCGAACGTAAAAGCTCCCGACATCACTGGCTTCGGCTGAGGGAGAGGGAGAGGGAGAGGGAGAGGTCAGCCGAGCATTCCGTGTGGAAAGTCAATGAGAATGCCGGCAAATGCGGATTGCTAGGCGCGCATATACGTTCGAGCTTGAGGCCTTCACACCCGCGCCCGATAGTCCCGCACGCTTGCAAGGTCGGTCACCTCTGCTCCTGGCGCGCCCATCTGGCGTGCCACCTCGCCTGCTACCTTGTCCGCTGCCGCCAGCAGCACCGCATCGGCTGAATGTACGTAGCGGCTGGTGACGCTACGTCCACGGTGGCCGATCAAGGCCGCAATGGCGATCTCTGACAGGTCCAGGTCTGCCGCCACGCTAGCGAAGGAATGGCGCAGAACATGTGCCGTCACGTCCTTGGGCAGCTCTGCCAGCTCCACTGCCTTTGCCATCGCGCGCTTGAAGCCAGTCATGGTGCTGTCCTCGCCGCCGCGGGCGGGGGGGAACACCAGCCCAGCCGGATCACCGCCCGTGGTGGCCCGCTGCACCTCCAGAACGGCGCATGCGGCGTGGGGCAGGGCGCGCATGCTGGCGCCAGTCTTGGTGTCTCCTAGGCGCGCGGTGCGGCGTGGCAGGTCCACCTCGCGCCAGCGCAGCGTCAGCGCCTCGCCGCTGCGCCAGCCCGTCAAGGCGAGAAAGCGGATCGCGGCTACGGCGTGAGGCCACATGGCGCGGCGGGGCTTCTCGCCCTCGGCAGCCGGCCGCAACGCCTTCTCCAGCCCCCTTGCGAGGGCCGCATACTCCTCTGCCGTTAGCCGCCGGTCGCGCTTGCCATCGGCAGGGCGCAGCACACCGCGCGCCGGGTTGTCCGGCCGCATGCCCTTCTTCACGGCAAAGGCGAAGATGGCACCGAGCATGCCCACGGTTCGCGACGCTGCGCCCATGTTGCCCCGGACCACGCGCACGGCTCGTGCCCGGCCAAGGTGCTCGCGGCGGTGCGTCTTGCCGTCCGCCACATCATGCATGAAGGCTTCGATATCGGCAGTGGTGACGCTGCGGACCTTTCGCGGTCCCAAGAGCGGCAGGACATGGCTCTCGATGCGGCTGCGGTCGGCGGCGAGGGTACTGGCCTTCTTCGTGCCGCTGCGTCGCGTTGTGAGGCGTCCCGCCTCCGCCGCTGCCAGATAGTCCTGGCATAGTTCCGCCACGGTGGGCGCCTCGCGCATTTCTTTCTTGGCGGTCGCTGGGTCGCCGCCTCCCGTCACTACCGCGAGAATGCGCCGGGCTTCGTCCCGCGCAGCGTCAGGGGTCCAGGGTGCGCCATGCCGGCCGATGGTGTAGCGCCGGGAACGTCCCTCTGCAGTGCGGAAGATCAGAACGTAGGCTACTGCCTCAGACCGCTGGCGGCGGATGCCGAAGCCCGTCACGGCGCCGGGGCCGGCGTCCCACATGTCCTCGCCCGGACCCAGGGCGCGGACCTCACGCAAACCGATCCGTCCGCGCTTTGCTGCCATCGACCTGGCCTCCGTCTGCTACCTAGGCGCCCTTAGGTAGCAGATAGGTAGCAGGATCAATCAAGCCCGAACAAGAAGGAGCAATGGCGGGCAGGCCGAAAGCGGTAGAAAACCTAGGATTTGTGGGGCCTGTGCAAACCCTATCAAAGCCCCGAAAAGGTATGGTCTTGCCTTGACACGGTAGGGGTCACAGGTTCAATCCCTGTCGCGCCCACCATGAATCCCTTCAAAATCAAGCGTGTCTGGCCGTCGCGAAGTTCGCGCAGGCTCGTTTAGGCCTGCGCAAGTTCGCGGGATCTTGAGGATATCCGTGCAGTAAACGTGCAGGATGTTTCTTTTTTTGTTCTAAATTCGGGTTGGTTTGGTCCGAAGGAAAGCCGGTGTCAGGCGGTGCTGGCGGCACTGGCAGACATCGCCGGATGGTCTGGAGTCACGAGCAGCGGGGGGCCGTTCACAGCCCTTCTCGGGCCGTCTTTTTGGCACACAGGTGCGTGCTAGTGCCCCGAAGCGGATGTCGGACGGTTGTCAACGGGCGCGGGAGGAGCACCCTGCCGAAACCCGTTCTAAAGCGTTCAGCTGATAAATGTGGTCACGATCATAATTGCTTCAGTTCTGCCGCTTCGCAGAAACCTCAGCCCCTCCCCAGGCCTCGAGCAGCCGGATCAAGGCAGTGACGTCCTGACCCTCTCCGCCATGCACGTGGGCGTGGTCGTAAAGTTGCTTGGCGGTGGTGCAAGTCAACATGGTGGTGCCAAGCGCCTCAGCCTCGGCCAATGCTAGGCGCACGTCCTTGCGCATCAGTTCCAGCCGGAAGCCGAAATCGAAGCTCCGCTCCAGCACAGCCTTCGGCATGAAGACCTCGGTGGAAAAAGACCGGCCGCTGCTTCTCGAGACCACGGCGTGCATGACCGCTGGGTCAAGCCCGGCCTTGGCCCCCATCACCATCGCTTCGGCCGTTGCCGCCCAGACTGTCGCGGCGATCAAGTTGTTGACGAGCTTTAGAGTCTGCCCCTGGCCCACCTCCTCGCCTACATGAATGGTGCCCCGGCCCATCGTCTCAAGTAGGCCGCGCACCCGCTCAAAGGCCGTGCGGTCACCCGAAGCCATGACCGAGAGCGTCCCCGCCTTTGCGCCAGCCACCCCGCCTGAGACGGGGGCGTCGAGGACCGCAACGCCCTTAGCGGAAAGTCCTGCTGCCACCTCGGATGCCACGCGTGCGCCGGTGGTCGAAAGGTCGGCATAGATGCGCATCGCCGAACCTTCGACGAGCCCACCGGCGCCAAGAGCAACCTGCTTCACCACATCCGGTGTCGGCAGGCTGACAAAAACAATCGGTGCAGCGTCAGCCACCGCGGCCGGGGAGGGCATGGCGGTGGCTCCCAGAGCCACCGCCTGCGCCAGCGCTGCCGGACTGACGTCATGCACCAATAGGCGATGACCCGCAGCGATCAATCGCTCGACCATCGGCCCACCCATCGCGCCAAGGCCGACAAAGCCGACGGTCAGGACATTCGTGGTCACGGGCGCACCAGCGGGCAGCCGCCCTCCGCCAAAGGCCGGAAAGCCTGCTCGGCCGGAATGGTGGCGAGGACGCGATACAGATCCCAGTCGCCGCGCGAGTCCTCGGGACGCTTGGCCTCTACCAGATACATATCATGCACATGGCGCCCATCCTCCCGCACACGCCCATTCCGGGTGAACATGTCATTCACTGGCAGCTCCCGCATCCGCGCCGCCACCGCTTGGGCCTCATCCGTCCCGGCGGCCTCGATGGCACGCAGGTAATGGCGCACGGCCGAATAGACGCCAGCCTGATATTGGGTCGGCATGGCGCCCCGGTGGCGTTCCGCGAAGCGGTGGGCAAAGGCGCGGGTTTCGTCATTCTGGTCCCAGTACCAAGCCTCGGTGGCCACCACTCCCTGCGAGGTTTCGAGGCCGAGTGCGCGAATGTCCGTGATGTTCACGAACATGCCCACAAGCCGCTGACCGCGACGCGTCAGGCCAAACTCGCCGGCCTGCTTGATGGAGTTGATGGTGTCGGTTCCCGCATTGGCGAGCGCCACCACCTGTGCGCGGGATGCCTGGGCCTGCAGCAAGAAGGAGGAGAAGTCGCGGGCGTTGAGCGGGTGCCGCACCCGTCCGACCACCGTGCCACCCTCCGGACGCACCGTGGCTTCCGAGGCGCGTTCCAGTGCATAGCCCCCTTCATAATCCACCGTGAGGTAGAACCAGGACCGTGCTCCTTGCTGCAGCACCGCTCGCGTGGTGCCAGAGGACAGAGCATAGCTGTCCGACACCCAGTGGAAGCCGACGGGTGAGCACTGCCGGCCTGTCAGTTCGGTGGAGGCAGCAGAGGTATTGATAATGATGCGGTTGCGTTCCCGCCCGACCTGCTGCACCGCCAACGCGACCGCCGAGTTTGGCATGTCAATGATCATGTCGACG
This sequence comes from Sabulicella rubraurantiaca, assembly GCF_017355885.1. Lineage (GTDB taxonomy): Bacteria > Pseudomonadota > Alphaproteobacteria > Acetobacterales > Acetobacteraceae > Roseococcus > Roseococcus rubraurantiacus. The sequence goes on along the minus strand of NZ_JAFEUU010000032.1, from coordinate 707 downwards.
CGTTCGGTGTCGATCCAGCGGCGGGCCGTCGCGGCGCCAACGTCTGGGCGGTTTAGGTGGTCGGCAAAGACCACCTCCACCGGTCGGCCAAGGGCACGGCCACCATGATCCTCGATCGCCAGCCGCGCTGCAGCGACGGAGCCAGGTCCGGCAAAATCTGCGTAAGGCCCCGTCATGTCAGTCAGCACGCCAACGCGAACAATGTCGTCAGAAACTTGCTGTGCGGTAGCAGCGGACATGAGGCCGAGCGCCACGAGCAGCGCGACCGCGCCGGAACGGATGGACATGCTGTTTCCTCCTTGCCCTGGAGCGCTCTGCAGGCTGCGCACCTTTTGGCCTGAACACGGTCCCAGAGCTGACAACTGTGGTCAATCCTGGCGAGGTGATCCGTTTGGGGCATTTGCGCACATCAGGCTTCCACTCCGCCGCCGGAGGTGGCGAAAGTGGATCGCGATGAACTGCACCTCGCTCCCAACGCAACTCTTGTAGCGCTCTGCTATCCCGTCGTTCTGTGGCGTGCAGTCTAGGCCCCGAGACGTTGGCCTTTACTCTGGGCTGGCCTACCGTAGCGCGATTTCTCAGAGTCTGTCCGCGAACATTTTCAAGGTTGGCAGAGCCTTCGCATCATAAGCCGAATGGATGCGAGGCGTAGGAAGGCGAGCGCGGTACGGCTGAGGTTCTCCCAGTCCTTGGCAAGGCGACGGCAT
>NZ_JAFEUU010000002.1 GCF_017355885.1 Sabulicella rubraurantiaca | reverse complement strand
AGGCGGGGGCGGGGGAGGAGATGGTGGTCATGGTCTGGGTCCTTTGGCTCTCGGTGGGTCCCGTGCTGCGGGAGTGAGGCCATGCTACCGATCCAGCATGATCGGCCCAGACAATAGAGGCGATGAAGGCGATAGAAAGCGCCTATGGGAAGCGAAGGCACCTTGGCCAAGTCACGCGGCACGGCCGGGGCGCACACAACCCCGGCCAGCCCTCAACCTAAGTGGTGCCTCCGCTTGGCTCCGTCACCTAGAGCCGCTTGAGAGTCTTAACCCGTGCAAGCAGCGCCCCAGCCGAACCGGCCTGGAGTGCAACGCCTTGGCGCGAGGCAATGCCCGTGAGCTTCGTCGCATCAAGAGACGCCATGTCATCAATCGTCTTCACGCCCTCTGCCTCAAGGGCCCGGGTCAGGGCAGGGGAAATGTCCTGCACCTTGTCGAGGGTGGCGGCGCCAACCGATCCGGTGGCTTGGCCCAGATTCTCCCGGATCTGGGCGTCGGCGCCGAGGCCCTTCACGAGTGACGCGTCCAGCTCGGTCATTCGCCCCAGCAGCTCGTCCGAGTTTGCAAAGCGCTCGGTCGGAGGAATGGAGGAAAGTAGCTCACCCAGGGGACGTCCGTCGCTGCTGAGGCGGTTTCCGTGCTTCTCGATGAGGTCCTTTGCCGTGAAGCCGTTCCCGAAGTCGTGGAGAATTGCCGGGTCCTCCGTAAGGATCTCAGCAATCCCGGGGGCGCGCGTGACGGGCTGGACGGCCTGCGGCGTGCGCGTCTCGGTGATCTGCGGCAAGGTGACAACCTGCCCGCTCTCGAGCTGCCAGATCTGGGCCGGGCGATCCAGGATCACTCCCTTGCCGAGGAATTTCGGACCGGTGACGAGCGGGCCCGTCACCACGGGCGTCGTCATCGTGCCGCGCTTGAGTTGCGCGATGTCGGCATTGATTCGGTTCAGCTCAGCGCGGATCTCGTCCAGTGCCTGGGACAGGCTGGCCCGCATTCCCTCGATGCAGGTGAAGGCCTGCGCGGCGAGGCGACCCAGATGGTCCAGATCCTCCTCGATCTTGTGGAAGCGCGCGTTGAAGCCCTCGTCGCCGCCCTCGGTCTTGCCGGCCTGCACCACGCTCTCGCCATCCGTCCAATCGGCATGGGCGAAGCGGCGCTGGAATGGCGGCGGGGAGCAGTCGGGCTCGCTGGGCGGGAAGGGCCGCGAATAACCGAAGCTGCGGCCTGCGCTGTAGACATTGTCCAGCAGCCAATGCGCTGCCATCACCTTCGCGTCGGCGATGTCCAGCTTCTGTTCGAGGAAGGTCTTGTAGACCATGTCCACGGTGGTGGCGCCGAAGCTGAGCTGATTGCTGCCTGACATGGGTCAGATCCCTTTCTCGGGCTCATCCAGGCCGCGCAGGCGCGGCATCCGGAAGCGGCGGTAATGGCGGGCCAAGGACGGCGGCAGGGGATCAGCAGCGCCGTCGCCGTCCAAGTCCACATGGGCCTGACGGAGCCGCCACGTGTTGATCTCGACGCCCAGCGCAAAGCAGCGCTCCAGGGCGTTCATCAGCCACTCGTATTCCGCGAGGTCGAGCAGCCTTCCCTCGGGCAACTCGCAGCGGATCTCGTAGGGGTCAGGGCGGCCGTCCCGGATATGTCCCAGCGCCACCAGCGCGATGAGGCCAGGCTCACCCGGCGTGAGGACCGCGTGCGGCCCTTGCTGGGCCAGGGTGGCGGTGCCGCTCAGCGGCACGACGGCCCAACGAAGACCGGTGGCTCTCCGCTCGCCCAGGTTCACCCCCGCAATCGGCAGGGGCGTCACGCCCGCGACCAACAGGATCTCGGTGGGAGTGGCGAGGGGCAGGAGGGAGGTCACCCCGCTCTCGCGCAATAGCTGAACCAGGGATTGGAGCGGCGCAATCGCCGCCACGGCGCCCGCCCGGATCTGTGCGGAAAGCGCAGCATCGAGGACGATCGCCCGGTGCAGTTCGGTCGGCAGGATGTCCAAGGCCTTGGTGGTGGCAGCAGCGGCCCCCGGGGCCGGAAGCCCGGCCGCCGCGAGCAGATTGGCGACGGTGCTTCCGGCCGGGACATCGACCGAAGCCGCACGGCGCGCGGCAGCGGCATCAGGATCCAGCACGGTGAAGCCGGGCGCGCCAGAGGCCGGCTGCCGCGCAGTGGCTTCCGCGAGAGCACGCCCCAGCGCCTCGTTCAGCGTCGGGTCGCCCTCGGCCTCGAAGGCGGCGTGGAAGCTGGCCGTGGTGCCGAGCGGCACGACCGACGGCCCGGTGATCGTGAGGCCTCGCATCGGCATGTCCGACAGGAAGAGCGCGCCGGTGGAGAGGCGGTGCCGCGTCCTGATGCCGGCCGCGCGCCACAGCCAGTCGAGGGTGACATCGCCCTCTGGCGGCGGTTCGGCCCGCGCCTCGGCGATCAGCGCCTCTGCCTCGCGGTCGTCTCCCGCTTCGCGCGGGGCGAGGAGGAGGTCGCGCAGCGCATCGGCTTCCCCAACCGCCACGGGCGTGACGCTGAGGCCCAACCCGGTTTCGAAGCGGTTGCCGCCAGCCGGGTCCTGCGCCTGCTGCACCGCAAGCCGCCCGGCATGGCCCAGCGCGGCCAGAATGCGCGCCGCGCGGTCCATCGCGACGGCCAGCCCGGGCGAGAGCGCCGCGCCGGGCGGGAAGTCGAAGCCGCCCCGCAGCCGAGCCCGCAGTGCCTCCACGGCCGCCCGGCGCGGAGCCGGAAGGAAACGCGGCGCGTGGACCGCGTCGGATTCTGCGTCGGCGCGGGGATGGACGAGCCAGTCGGCGCGCAGCCGCGCCAGCATCTCGTCACGCGGGGCTGCCGGGCCGATGGCCACAAGGCTGACAGCGACGGCGAGAGGGTTGCCCGGCTCGGCCAGCCGCACCTCCGGGATGCCCTGGCGCAGCAGGGAGAGAGCAGCCGCCGGCGTGGGCGCGATGAAGGGACGATAGATGCCGAGGCGGCGCCGGAAGGCGGGATCATTCTCGGGCTCCGGCCGTGCCGTGATCTCGCGCCGCGCCGCGTCCCATTCGGGCACCGCGTCCAGCCGCGGCACGCCGAGATCGGCGCCAAGTCGGTCGAGCGCGTCGTCGGCCGCCTGCTCCAGCCGCCGCATGGCGAGAAGCCGCCGCGCCTCCCGCCGGGTGCGCGCCTTTTCTGCTCCCAGCACGGCGATCAGGCGGCCAAGTTCGCCCTCGCTCAGCAGCCCTTCCAGCCATTCGCCGAGTTCCGCGCTGGGCAAGGGAGTGCCGCCGAGCGTCGCGGAGATGGTGAGGGTGAAGGGGCCACCGGCCTCCACCCCGGGGTTGAAGAGCGGCAGGGCGGTGCCGGCCTCGCTCCATTCTGCGAAGGAAAGCGGCGGCAGGACCGCGCCGTCCGCCTGCTCTGCCCGAACTTCCAGCGGCCGCGCTTGCAGGTCGCGCCGCACGGCGAGGAGCAGCAGGGGACGCCGCGTCGGAAAGCCGACCGCAAGGGCGCCCACCTCGTTCACGGAAATGATGCGCTGGGCGGCGCCGGCCCGCAGCGGCGCGGTCAGGTGCGTCGCCATCGCGCGGGCGCTGGCGGCCCCGAGGAGATCCGCCAAGCCGGCCATCAGATGATCTCCAGCCGGACGGGTGTGTCGAGATCCACATAAGCGGGGATGCTGTCGGCACCCGGATCCACGTTCTGGCCCACGGGCAATTCCTGCGGCGCGCCCGGCGTCCCAGTCGTGGCGGGGTAGCGCAGCAGCCGCACGTCGCGCGCATCGGCAACGCCGGGCTCACTCATCAAGGTCCAGATCACCTCAGAAACGCGAACCGGCTCGCCGAAAGGCAGCGTGTCCACGTAGCGTTGCAGACGGGCGTGCAACCGGGCACGCAGGGCGGCGGCGGCGGCCGAGGCATTCACCACGGCGGCGGTTCCCGTCGGCATGGGCAGGCCGCGCACCACGAGGCGCGCGGCGACCCCGACCCCGACCTCGTTCGCCTGCTGGATGTTGGGATAAATGCCGATGGGCCGCACATCCTCCAGCGCCTGCTGCACCATGGCGTGCAGCCCATCCGGGCCGGACCAGATGGCGGCCGGGGTCGGGGCTACCAGCACTGTGACGTAGTAGGGGCTGGCCAGGTCGCGCTCGGTGCCGAAGAGCCGCTCGATGAAGTTGAAGTTGCCGAAGATGGATTGCTGGAGGTCGAGCCCGCCGCGCAGATCCACCACCTGTACCTGGCGCACGCCCGGCACGAGGGAGACCGCAACCTCGACCGCCGCCGCGGTCCAGATTGAGCGCGGAGCGCGCAGCAGAAGCTGGCGGTAGCGCAGATCCGGCCACCCCTTCTCGCCGCCGGTCAGCTTCTCCTTGTGCTCGATCGTGAGCAGGGTCTTGCCGGCCGAGGCTTCCGCCGCCTGAAGTCCGGCGGCCAGCGGGTCGGTGGGATTGACGCGGTCAATGCGTTGGGGGTGGCCGCCTGAACCCGCGAAATCGGGATCCAGATTGTGGCTAGGGCCGGGAATGAAGGCTTCCACCGCCGCCTCGCGCCGCTTCTCCGCCCCATCCAGCACCACCGTCTCCGACAGGGCGACATGGTGGCCGCCGGGCGTCAGCAGCCGCAGGCCGCGCGGCAGGGTCAGCTTTTCGACGCCCGCCGGCAGATCCTCCTTCAGCTCAAGGGCGACGCGTCCTGTGGCCGCCAGGCGCGGCCGCGGAAGCCCAAGCTCCTCGCCCAGCGCGGAGAGCGCGGCGCCGCGGGCCGAGGAGACGAACATGTCGTCATAGGCGGCGGCCAGGGCTGACCATTGCCGTGCATCCTCCAGCGCCGTGATCTCGAGAAGCTTACGGACGACGCTGCCGCCCGAAAGATCCACCTCGGGGCCGAGAAGGGCACGGGCCAGCGCCAGCTTCTCCGCCAGCAGCCGGGCGAAGGGCTTGGGCATGAAGCCGGTGGTGGTCACCCCGAAGCCGGGGCTGCCGCTCGCACGGAGCAGAGCGTCATCCACAGCCAGGACCTCACCCGGATCGAGTGGCCCGGTGCTATCGGACATCGGCGACCTCCCCGTTCAGGATCGCGGCCTGCCGCGTGCCGGCGACCGTCTCGAACTCCGCCAGGACTTCCAGGACGCGGCTGCCCGGATCGCGGTGGGGCGGCCCATCCTCCGCGCCGCCGAGGCGCACGGAGACGATGCGCCGGATGCGCGGCTCGGCGCGCAGCACGTCGATGACGGCAAGGCGCAGCCTTTCGCGCCGAAGCAACGGGTCTGCCTCGCCCGCCAGCGCAGCTAGGCCGGCAAAGCCGAAGCGGAGGTCGAAGAGGTCACTGCCGCGCAGCGTCACCATTGCGAGGGTCAGCGCTTGCGCCACCGCCTCCGCGCCACGCACCTCGCTGCCCGCCGAAAGATCCACGTCCAGCCCGGCCGCGGCGCCCACGGAGGGGTGGACGGGAACCAAGCGGAGGGCGCGGCCCAGGGCGGCTTCGGCTTGGCTGGTCATGTGGTCTCCAGCTTGGTCTGCCGCGGGCTGCCGGGAACGAGCTGGACGCTGTGCGGCGGCATGGCCGGCGGTGGTGGCGAGACACCCGGCGGGGGCGGCGTGCTGGACTGGATGACGGCCGAGGGGAGCAGCACCGCCTCGCCAGACACAAAGAGCTTGCTGGCCTGCCCGCCCTGCACCGAGGACACGCCGGAGCAGACCGGCACGCTGGAGGCGGCGCCCTTGCAGGCGGCGACGGTCGAACCCTGGAGCCTGGGGGCGGTCAGGACCTGCGCACCCAGCACCTGAAGCTTCGCCGCGCCCTGTGGCACGACGTTGCCGCTGTACTGGCAGATCATCGGATCGAGGGTGGTGAGCACGCTCGGCATCACGTCACGCTGACCCGGTTCTGCACGGAGATGTCCACGTCCTTCGCCTTGATCGAGACTTTTCCGTCCGTGCCCGCATCCAGCGTGATGTTCTTGCCGGTGATGGTGATGACGCCGTCCTGGTCCATCGAGATCACCGCCTTGGTGTCGGAATGGCAGATCGCGAAAGCCGCGCCGTGGGATGTGGGGCGGGTTCCGGCCTTGGCGTTGTCGTCCTGGCCGATCCGCAATGTCAGCTTGCCCACCTGGATCACCCGGTTGCCGGCAGCGTCGATCAGGTCGTGCGTCGCCTTCGCATCCGGCCCCGGTTCGTGACCCTGCATGTCGCCATTCTCGAGGGCGGAGGTGCTCGCATCGCGCGGAAGGCAGAGCCACCAATCGCCGGGGCGGGGGTTCATCCGCTGTCCTGGTCCCCAGGTGGCGCCCATCTCGAAGGGATCGGCGTGGTTGCCGTTGCGGTAGCCGAGCATGACCCGCATGCCGGGATACCGTGGCAGTGCCAGTCCGCAGGCGCCCCAGGCGAAGGGGCTCAGGCTCGCCACCGCCTCGCGCTGGACCGCGCGGTCGCCTCGCGCGATCGGGTGGCGGCGCAGCGTGTTCGACTCGCCCGCATTTCCCGTCGTGCCCTCCCAGGTCTTGAGCGTCATCGCCGGCGTGGCGGGCGGGGCGGCGGTGGCGCTGCGAATTTCCGCCACTTCGGGCAGTCGCAGCCGCATGAAGACCGACCGCGCGAGGTCACGCACCTGCCGCCCGACCTGCGAGGCGGTGTCGCCGCTGCGCGGCGCGCGGGCTGGGACTGCGCCGGCCTCCCTTTCGAACAAGGTCCAGGGATTGGGTGGCAGGGCGCCTTCCACATCCAGCTGCAGCGCCGTCACCTCGGTCTGGAAACCGGCGGTGCGCGACAACCGATGCGTGACGGAGGTGATGTAGACCGTCGTGTCCGGAGCCTCGGCGCCCCCGAATCCGGATGCAAGGCCGGACAGCGCGCCCGCGAGCGCGAGGCCGGCGCTCGGCACGGTCGTCACGGCTTCCTCGGCCGGCGCCTTGAAGCGGGCCACGCCGCCCGGGTGCAGGTCCGGACGCCCGCGCAGCAGCAGGCGCCAGTTCCGGGACGCCTGAGTGGCTTCCCCGCCCGACTCTGCCACGGCCGAGGCGAGGCCGCTGGCATAATCGAGCACGGGCACTTCGCCTGCTGGGAAAGGGATGCTGCGGCGGCCAAGATGCAATGCGCCGTGGCGCAGCAGCGCGACGGAAGGCGCGTCCCCGCGCAGCCCGGCGGCGATGCGCTCCGTCAGGGCCTGGACCTCGGACAGGCAGGTGCTGCGTTCGCCGCCCGAGCCGGTCTTCTCCGCCTCGGGCGGGGTGCCCGGCGGCATGAGCGACCCTCCGCGCGGTTCAGAGGAGATGGTGATGCCCGCATGCGTGGCGATGATCCGCAGCAGGGCGTCCAGGCTGTCCACGCAGACCAGCGGGACATGGTTCGACGCCAGGCGCTCATAGGCCCAGTCCCGCCCCTCGAAGACCGCGTCGCCGCCGCGCAGCCCAAGGCCACGCCCGGCGCGCCGGATGGCGAAGCGTGCCACCAGCGCGGGGGTGAGCTGCGCCCGGCTCGCGCTCTGCTGGAAACCCGCGAGCCCGCTGAAGTAGCTGCCGATGCTGGAATTCACGTCTTGCCAGAAGAGGTACAGCTCGGCCGCTGCGGCGGCGCGGGCGACGCGGTAATGCGCGTCAGTCATGGCCTCGATGGAGACGGAGAAGCGGCCGCCGGTCAGGTCGCCCGGCAGCGAGGCCTCGATGCGCGCGAAATAGTCGGCGTGGCTGATGACCAGCGCCGCCTCCGCCGGGACCGGCGCGCGCGCCTGGTCGCGCGTCAGGAAGGCGACGGCCCAGCCCGCCAGGTTGCCGACCCGCGCCGCTCGGGCCTGCGAAAGGGGATCGAGATTCATCGCAGCCTTTCCTTGAGCTGGGCGATCCGGCGCAGCCGCATCGCGACGCGGAAGCCGCGCCGGCTTTCCATCCGGTCCTGCGCCGGCAGGCGCGCGACGACGGCGGGGCTGGGCGGCACCGGCCCGTACTCGGCGACGCCGAGATCCGCCGGGCCGGCCGAAAGGGCGACAAAGGATCCGTGATCGCCGGGGCCGAGCAGCGTGCCCGCATGGATCGCCCACCGCCGGATATGCAGGCGCAGCCGCGCCGACCCGTCTTCCTGCGCCACGTCGGCGAGCAGGCCGGCCGCGAGCGGCAGCACCGCGACCGTCACGCCGTCGAACTGGATCCGCAGCCGGGGCGCGGGGCGCGAGGAAAGCGGCGGGCGCTCCAACAGCGGCGCGGGCTCCGCCTCCTCCAGATCCGAGGAGATGAGCGTCCCGGGCGGAAGCTCGAACAGCGAGGCGGCGACGCCGAGCGGCATCACCAGCACTGCGCGCCAGCGTGGCATCAGCGCGACGGCGTGGGGAAGGCCCTGGGTGATCGGGCTCTCCACCGCCGCGAGACCGTCCGGGAGGGGCGGTGGCGGGTTGAGCCGGGCGATGATGGGGAGGTTCGTGTTCATCCGAAATCCGCCAAGGCGCCCACGCCGATCGCGGCCACGTCCAGCAGCTTGCCGAGGGGCGAGGGGCGCGGGACATGTTCCAGCGTTAGGGACACATCCAGCGCCTCGCGGCGGGCGCTCGTGGCCGCGAAGGTGAGCTGTTTCACCTGCATGTCGGTCCGGATGGTCATGGAGGTGGCGACCACAAGGCCGCCTGCCGCGAGCCCGGGCGCGCCGACTGCCCCCGCAAGCGCATTGGTGAGGGCCGCCGCCGCGGTGCCGCGCTGGGCTGCCTCGGCCTGGGTTTCGAGGGCGAGCTTCCAGGCATAGCGCTCAGGCCCCACCAGCAAGCCGCGAAGCCGCAGCGTGGCGTCCTTCACCGGCGCGATCGCACGCATTCCCGCGCTGCCGATGGGTGGGAGGTGAAAGGTCTGTTCCAGCGTGATCTCGCTCACGACCCAGAGCGGGATGAACAGGAGCCCGCCATCCCAGATCAGGGCGGAGGGCAGGACGCCGTAATCGTGAAAGGATTTGTTTCCGCTCACGGCGCCATCCTTCCGCCCACGGGCGGCACCACGCGGATGCCGAGGCCCTTCAGCCGCTCCGTAATGCCCGTTACGTCGCCCATCTCGCTTGTCACGCGCAGGCGGATGCGGTGCCGGTCCAGTACGGCGCGGATGGCGCGCTGGTTGGCGGGCAGGCTGTGCTGCTCCGGTGTCCAGCCAGCGGTCAGCGCGTCCAGCTCGTCCGCGGCTGAGCGCAGGCGGGACAGGGCCTCGCCCATGCGGGGGTCGGGAACGACGCCGGCGGCGCGCTGGCGCAGAAGCGCCGCCTCGATCTCCGCGATGTCGTTTCGAATGTTCGTGATGAATCTCGGCCCCTCGAAAGCGGAGACACCCGAGATCGAGACGGGATCGCGCGCCACGCCGCCGCGATGCGCTTTGTCGTCCACGTACCAGAGATCGCCATTCTCCCGCATGACCAGAAGATCGGTGCCTGGATCGCGCGGGTTCACGCGGCGGTTTCCGGGCAGGCTGGGGTCGAAGGCCGCCGCGTCCTTGAGAATGGCGGAGCCCGGCTCGCTGCCCACATTGAAGGCGGAGCCCCATTCGCTGATCGTCGGGCGCACGCCCGAGGTCATCTCGCCGCGCACGTACCCGCTGAAGCTGCCTTCTGCTCCGTTGGCCTGCCACTTCTTCCAGAGCACGAGAAGCTGGGGCCGGTTCGTCTCCGCCATTGGACCCAGCACTGTATTGTCGCCGAGGCAAAGCGTGGCGAGTGCATCGGGCAGCACGGCCACGGCCGCGCTGCGCCGGGCCAGGGCGGCGGGATCAGTCCGGCCGAGGCGCGCGCGCGCCAAGCTCATCTCCTGCACCGCCGCCGTCAGGTCGGCGAGTTCGGCGGGCGTGAGGTTCGCGGCCTGGCCGAGTTCCGCGAGGCGCGCGGCCTGCCCGCCCGAGGTCTCGGCCGCGAGGGCGAGGCCCAGCATGTCGCCATGCTCCGGCGAGGCGACGAGGCGGTCGATCAGCGCCGCTCCCCTGGGGTGGCTGGCGCGGGCCGCATCCATCGCAGCTGCGATGCTCTCGGGCGGGTGCGGCGACACCTGACCCGGCCGGGGCGTGGCCTCGGCCCCCGTGCCGCCCATGATGCGCTCCGCGCTGGCCGCGCCATCCAGCCCCTCCATATGGCGACGGACGGAGGCGAGGCCGCTCATCTCGGCCTCAAGATCGCTGAACAGCCGGGAGAAGCCAGGTCGGTCCAGGCCGTCCGGCAGGATGCCGTTCTGGACCACATGCTCCACCGCATCGGAGATGCGGCCGCGGATCGCCTCGATCCGCTCCAGCCGCCCCGCCATGTCGCGCAGATAGCCCGCGCCCAGATCCTCGGTGACGTGGACCATCAGGCTCCGCAGAAGGGACGACGCGCGGTCCCTCGGAATGCCGAGTCCTTCCAGCCGGGCCACGGCCGCGCGCAGCCTGGGATGGGTCTCGCTGAGCGAGCGGAACAGGCCGGGGGGCAGGCGCGGGGTGAAGCCCATCAGGGTTGGGCCTCCTGCGCGAAGCCCGGGGGCAGGGGGGCCTGGGCGCGGCGATCCGCGTCCTGTTCGATGGAACGGATCAGCCGCTCGGCGCCGGCACGCCCGCCCACGGCGCCATGCACGGCAAGCTCCCGTTCCAGGGCGGCAAGAACGGGGCCGGAGACCACTTCGATGACCTTGTCCATCACGAGGTTGGTCGCCGCCTCCCGGATCAGCGCGGGCAGCAACTCGCGCGACAGGGCTTCGGTGGTCTGGCGGCTGGCGTGGCGCAGCACCGAGCGCCCGGCGATGCGAAGCCCCGCACCCGCCCCGGCACGCAGCCCGCCGCGCACCCCCACTGAGACAGCGCGCACGGCCGTCGTCGCCTCGGGGACCAAGGCAAGGGCGAGGCCGACATAGGAGATGTACAGCTCCATCTCCAGCTCCGCGCGGTTCAGCACCAGCTCCGGATTGATGAGGCTGCCGTAGAGATCCATTCGCGAGCGGGCATGGACCACCTCGACCGTCGCGAGGGCGACGCCGGCAACGAAGGCGGCTGGCGGGCAGAGCACTGCGAGAATGGTCAGCCCCGCGAATTCGACGAAGCGGGAGAAGGTGGCCTTCGCTTCCTCGTTCAGCAGGGCATGGCGGATGCCCGCGCCCCAGATGGGGTCGCCGCGGAAGAACGGCCCCAGCATCTCGTGCGCCAGCAGGTGCGTCCCGGTGAGGGCATAGGGCGCGCCGGGCACCTGCGCCGCCATCGCATCGCGCGTGATGCGCGCGGCCTGGAGGCCGAACAAATCGTCGTCGGCCGCCTTCTCGCGCTGCTCCTTGTTGCGCCGCGCCATGTCGGCGAGGAGGTCGCCCAGGATGCGCTCGGCCGCGGTCGGGTCGGCGCGGAATGCGGCCACCGTCTCCGGCACGTCCGCGACCTGCTGGATCAGCGGATCGATGCTTTCCGCCTCGCCCCGCTTCTGCGCGATGGCCACCTGCAGGGCCTGCCGGGTCCAGAGGAAGCCGCGTTCGTCGCGAATGCGCGCGACGCCACCTTCCTCGACGATTGCCGGGCCCTCGCCAGGCATGTGAGAGAAGCCCTCGGTGGAGACGCAGGCATCTGCAAGGGCGCGTGCCGCTGCACCCCAGCCGGTCGTCGGAGACACCACGGCCTGCACGGTCCGCGCCCGCTCATGCCGCTCGAGCCGCGTCAGCATGTCGGTGAGCGGGCCGATCTCCGACAGGCGGGAGAGCATGATCTCCTGGAAGAGCGGCGCATAGGCGCGCAGGTTCTTTTGACGGGCGGCGATCTGCTCGGCGCTGGTGTTGAGCAGCTGGTGCATCACGACCTGGCAGCCGGCGATGAAGAGGCGCCCGACCGCCCGTTCCAGCCTCTCGCGCACGTCGTAGAGGAAGTCGGTGACCCAGTGATGCGGGTACTCACCATATTCGCCGGTGAGATGGGTCCGGCCTTCGCCGGTGTGCACGTCGCGCACGAGGCGCATCAGATCCGCCGTGCGTGACGCGGCCTGGGCCAGGCGGCGAAGCAGCTGGATGGACGCAGAATCGTCAGGCGCGAAGGAAATGCGGCCCATATTCCCGCGCGTGCCGGCGGGGGCCATGGTGCTGCGGCCCGGCCCCTCGGTCGCGGCCATGCGCGCCACGGCCGCGGCGAAGTTGGTGATCGCGCCCGTCGCCATCACGCAGAAGGTGGCGGGATGCTTGCAGGGCTGGATCCCCAACCGGGCGGCGATCTCGTTCACGAGCGCCGTCATGCGTTCGCCCAGGGCGCCGAGCCGCGCCGGGTCCGCCTCGGTGCCCCGGTAGGGGGCGCAGGTGACGGTCTCGGCGAAGAGGGAAGGGGGCAGCATGGGGAACATGCGGCCACCCGCGCTGCTGCCATTGCCGAAGATGCCGTACTTGCTGCCGCCCCCCTCAGCGCCTCCCTCTCCGCCTTCACCGCCGCCCGTGGAGCCCGTGCCGCCGGCCTTGCCCTTGGCACCGCCCCCGCCGCCCTTCGCTCCGGCGCCAGCCTCCCCGGCCCCGGTGCCGATCCGCACATCCGAGACGCGCGAGTAAGGGATGACATAGGCGGCGCCGGTCCAGCCGATCTCTGCTGCGAGGTCGCCGGCCGTGGCGACGTTGAAGCTGGTGCCCTCGCCGAAATCGATCCGCAGCATGTGCGTGCGGTCGGGGCGGATATTGGCGGCCATGCCGGCCACCATCTCCTCCACGGCGCGCTCGACGGATTGCTCGTACTGCGCCTCGTCGAGCAGCTGTTCCTCCATGGCTTGCGCCTCAGAGAACTGGGCACGGATCGAGGTGCGCAGGCCGGGGCCATATTGCTGCCGGATCATCGCGGCGCGCGCCTCGCCGGCGGGGGGAAGCGGCTCCTGGGTCAGTGTCGCAGGGACTGGCTGCGGAAGGAGCGGCTCCTCGGCCAGCTGGAAGCCCTGGCCCTGACGTCGCGCGCGAATGACCTTCTGCGGCGGGAAATCGACGACGCGCGTCTTCCCAAGCTCCTGGAACCCATCGGTCGTGACGTAGAGGAACCAGCGGCCCTGCTGGATCGCGAGGAGGGCGATAGGCCCGTCGCTGATCGTCGCGCGGTAGAGGGCGGCTTGGCGCCAGAAGGCCTCGCGCAGGACCTCCAGATTTGCCGGCGGCTCCGTCTGGGCATCCCATTCGAGCATCGGAACCGGTGGTTCGGTGCCCGCCAGCGGCACCACCGCCGTCCCGCCTTCGTAGCTGTCCAGCGCATAGCGACCGAGCGTGCGGAGGCGGTGCGGATCCGGCGCCTCGCGCGGGGCGCGCAGCGCGGCAGGCTCTGGCGCGTGCTCCTGCAATGCTTCCGTGGCGCGCGCGATGGCCAGGGTGATTGCGCGCTCCGCCGCCTCGCGTCCCGTCCGCCCGACGGAGGAGAGGGCGTCGCCACTCCAGGTGATGCTCGGCGGGTGCGGATGGATGGCGGGCGCGGCCCCGGTGGCCGCGAGGGCGCGGCTGCTGCGGCGCATCGCCCGGCCCAGCGCGCGGACCAGCGCCGATTCCAGTTCCGGCAGCCGGTCCTCGAGCACCTCGGGGACGATGCGGAGGCGGATCGGGATGTGGACCGCAACCGTCAAGGTTCAGCTCTCCGCTGCCCCGTCGAGGCCGTGGCTGAGACGGGCGAGAACGTGCTCGGCCAGCGCGTCGAGGTCGAGCGGCGCGCCGCCGGAAGTGACCTCGATCTCCACCGGGAAGTGGTAGTGCACCGCCGCGGGTCCGGCCGCGAGGCCGCGCTCGACCAGCGCCTCCGAGCCCGGGGCGGGCAGGATCACCTCGCCCTCATGGACGAGGGCGATGCCGGTGCGGCGGACCCGCGCGCTGGGTCGGGGGCTGATCATACCGTCACCGGCTCGCCGATCTTCGGATCGACCGTCGTCTCGAGGCTGAAGCCGCTGAAGGTCGCGCTGGGCGCCCCCGAGATGGTCGCGGCGCCGGGCTGCGCCGAGGTGATGACGCAGCGGCGCATCACGAAGGCGGAGAAGGTCCAGTCATCGCCTTCCTGTTCCTGCAGCAGGATGTCGAAGGGCGTGCCGCGGAGGGCGAGGGCGGTGAGCTGCCCCACGACGCCGCCGATGGCGCGGACGGTCAGGGAGAAGGTGAGGGAGCGCGGCTGGTAGACCACGCCGATATGCGTCCGCTCCACTGAATGAAGCGGCTCCGCGCCCAGGGAGAAGGTCGGGCTGAACTGGTCGATCGGCGAGATCACGGTCGTCGCCCCGTCCACCTGGAAGCTGACGACGAGGCGGGTTTTCCAATCGGGCATCGTGCTGTCTCCTCGGCCTTACGCGAAGTCCATGCGGAGGGTGACGCCGAGGCGGTGGACCTGCGGGCCGTAGAGGATGGCCACGAGCATATCCACCGCCCGCGTCGACCTCGCTTCCGTGATGAGTTGCTTGTCGGCCGCGGTCAGCGCGGAGTCCGGCAGGGACAGCAGGTCGATCAGCGGGATCTGGACCGTGTAGCCGTCGATGATGTTCTGGCGCTTCAGATTGGCGACGATGCCTTCCGCCGTCATCTTGACCAGGGTGAGGCCGGCCTTGGTGATCCGCGCGTCGCCGATCGTGCCGATGAGCCCGGCGCGCAACCGGAACTGCACGTCGTCCAGCACGCGCATGATGTCCACGAAGGCGCGCCGGTTGTCGGAGGTGAAAAGCCCGCCATCGGCGAGGAACAGCCCCTCGCCGGGAATGAGCTCAGGGTCGATGATCGGGATCACGCCCTCCGCCGCGAGGGCGCGGATCTCCGTGGGGGTGAATTGCAGCTCCTTGGGGATGGTGACCCCGCGAACCTGCTTCAGCACCGGGGAGACATGGGGTGGATGGCCGGCGATGGCGCCCATGGCGGCAGAGGCGAAATCCTGTGCACCATCGGCCGGGCTGCGTGCCGCGACGACGATCATCCGACTGGCGCCGCTGCGGAGCGTGGCCCCGGCAGGCTGGAGTGCCTGCAGCGCATCCTCGGCCCATTGCTGCGAGAGCGCGCGGGCCGGATCCGCCATCGCCACGCCGAGGCGCGGGCTGCCGGCGAGGGAAGCGTTCTCCACATGCGTCTTCAGCAGGCGCAGCGCGGCCACGTCCGTCTCGCCCGCCAGGCTGACGAAGTTGACGTCGTCCACGGCCTCCAGGGCGCGCAGCGCGTCCTCGTACCCATCCGCCGCCGCGCGCACGCCGTAGACCTTCACGGGCGGCGGATCCTGCTGGAGGGCGAGAAGGAGCGAATCATAGAGAGGGGTCGCGGTCACCAGCGTGCCGGCATCGTTGGTTTCGGCGAAGAGCTTCGCCGCCTCCGACGCCGTGGTGACGACCCGTGGCGCCGCTACGGGCGCCGCGCCCCCGGTGGGACCATCCGGGGTGATGCCCACCACCGCGACAACCCCGGTCGCGCGCCGGGCGACCGCGCCCGGAGGGGGAATGACCTTCACTTCGACGAACGGATAGGCGACCACGTCGAACAGCGGCATCGGGCGATTCCCTTTACATGGTGGCTACGGTCCTGCGACGGCGAGCCCGATGGACTCGCGCTGGAAGAATTCCTCCGCCGCCGCGCGGCGACTGGCGGCATCGTCGCCGGGCCAATCCGCGAAGGCGGCAGCAGGCATGATCAGGAGCGGAAGCACCTGGACGCGCCGGCGCAGTGGTGCGGGCGGCGGCAGCGCTTCGGCGTCGCGCGTCAGGTGGTCGCGCAGGGCACGTGCCTCCGCCAGGAACTGGCTGAGCGAGGTGAGGCTTTCGCGCGCCATGACGGCAATGGTCACGGGGAGGATGACGGGAACGGGCGGACCTCCCGCCGGGGCGCTGAAGCGCAGGCGCACCGTGCCGCGTGCCTCCTCGTCCCCTGCCGCGCCCAGGGCGCCGAGGAGGCGCCCCAGCGTTGCGTCATCCAGCGCAGCGGGCTGATGCATGTGGCCCCGCAGCCGTGCCGCCAGTTCCTTTCGGCGCGCCGCCTCTAGGGCGGATGGCTCGGCAGGCAAGGCGCCCTCTGCCGCGACGATGGCGCGGTCGAGATCGGCGGCTGCGAAGGCCGGAATGGCTTCCTCGATCACGCTGTCGCGTGGCTCACGGCGCGCGACGAGGTTGCCGCGCCAGAGCGCTTCCGCGCGAAGTGGAAACCCGGTCAGGAGGCCGCGCAGGACCAAGCGGAGCTCCGCAGGCACGGCCTGATCGGGGAAGCGAAGCGTACCCTCGACCGTGACGCTCGGGTTGACCTCGATCCCTGACTGGGTGCTTTCGAGCACAAGGGAGAAGGGGCCCTGGAGCGGATCGAGCGACAGGTCGAAAGCGGCAGCTGCCATTTGTGCGAGCGCCTGTTGATCCAGCACCGCGTTCTGACCTGCGTCGGACGCAAGACGGATGAGCAGGGTATCCGCAAAGTCCACGAGGCATTCGCTCCGAGGCTTGGCGTCAGCCTATGCAAGGGGTCGGATGTCCGTCACGCGTAAAATATGAGACGGAATGAATCATTCGAAAGAAAAGCCCTGCCTTCGGCCTCGCGTGGGCTGACTGATCGAGTGGGCCAGGACGGTGCTGCCGTCACCTGCGTCGCTACACGGCCTTTATGCATGCTTCAGCTTCGCAGCCTTGGGCTCGGTCCGGCCCGCGAAGAGTTCGCGTTCCGTCAGGAGAACGCGAGCAAGATAATCGACCAGGGCGCGGACCCGTGCCACACCGCGCTGCTCCCGGCGCGTCACCAGGAAAACCCCTTCCACCGGCCCGCCATGCGATGTTGCGACGAGGCGCAGCTTGGGCTCGCGGTCGCCCATGTAGCGCGGCAGCGCCGCCACCCCGAGCCCTGCCACCGCGGCGGAGAGCAGGGCCGTCGTCGTATTCGCACGGAGCACAGGGGGAACGGTCCCGAACAAATCGCGGATCCAACGGTCCTCCGGGAAGGCTGAGAAACCCTCCTCGAAGGCGACGTAGCGGACTCTCGAGGGAGAGCCGCGTTCGAGCGCGCGCGCCGCCGCGGCCGCGAGCCGCGGCACGGCATACAGCCCGAAGTGGCAGTCACAGATACGACGGACATCAAGCCGGTCGGCTAGCGGGGAGCTGATCCTGACCCCGACATCGGCATCCCCGCGCAACATCCCTGAGAAGTCGAGATCTGTCAGGAGAGCGACCCGTATGCGCGGATAGGCATGCAGAAACTCGCCGAGACGCGGAATCAACACGTCCGTCGCAAGCCCGGGCGGGGCGGCAAGGCGTATGGATCCCGAGAGGCTCCCATCGGCTGCCCGCGCCGAGCGGGTCAGCGCAACGATGTCGGAACGGATCCGGCGTGCGCGCCCAAGAACTTCCTCGCCCGCGGGAGTTCGGACGAGCGCCCCGCCCTGCCGCCGGAAAAGCCTTGCCGCCAGATTCGATTCCGCCGCGGCCAGCCGGCGCAGCACCGTCGTGTGGCTGACACCCAGCGCCCGCCCGGCGCCCAGCAACGTCCCTGCCTCATCCACCGCGAGAAGGACGCGGAGGTCGTCCCAATCGAAAGGGCCAGGATTGTCGCTGCGTTCCGCCATCATCGTCCGTCTCCAGCGCGATTGTGCACGCATGCACATTGCGTGAACACTCTTTGGCGTTGCCGGAGATCTCGAGGCGGCAGCATGCTTCCTCGCACTTGGGCTCGCGTACAGGCGCGCCCTGCCTTGCGGCACCCGCACGCCGCCGAACAAGAGGAAAGGCATATGCGGATGAGAATTGCTCTCGCTGCCCTCGCCCTGGCCCTTGCCGCAGGTCCCGCGGCGGCACAGCCGAGGGGCGACCTGCGGGTCGTCGTGGGGAATTTCGGCCGTGAGATGCTGGACCCGGCGCTGACCACGACCCAGGACCTCCAATATGCGGGCCACATTCACGATCCCCTCATTGCGGGGGATGCGAGGGGCCAGCTTTCCTCCGAGCGGGGACTTGCCGAGTCCTGGGAGCTTTCGCCCGACGCCACGACCCTGACGCTGCGGCTTCGCCGCGAGGTGGTCTGGCATGATGGCCGCCCCTTCACCTCCGACGACGTGGTGTTCACGCTCGGGGAACGCCTCGTGGCGCAGGATGCCACCTGCACCTTCTGCCGCTTCCTCCGCTCAGGCATTGACCGGGTCGAGGCGCCGGACGCGCACACCGTCACGATCCGGCTCAAATTCGCCGACCCGACCTTCCCGAGCATCCTGAGCTCGCGCGACGGCGACATCCGTGTCCTGGCCCGGCACAATTACCGGCGCACGGATACGGGCTACGAACTCATCGGCAACCCCGTGGGCACGGGGCCCTGGCGCTTCGAGAGCTTCGAGCGCGGCGTGGCGATGCGCCTTGCCGCGAACACGGCCTATTGGGATCAAGGCCGCATGCCCCAGTTTGCGACCCTCCGCATATTACCGCGCGCGCAGCCCAGCACGCGCCTCGCCATGGTCCGCTCGGGCGAGGCGGATATGGCCTTCATTGACCCGCGTCAGTCCGCCGACGCGCGCCGGGCCGGGCTCCGGCTCCACATGCTCGAAGGGGCGACGATCAACCTGCTGTCCTTCATGGGATGCTGGCAGCCGGAGATGCTGTGCCATCGCCAGGAGCTTCGCGAGGCGATCGCGCATGCCATCGACGTCAACACCATCGTCGCGCGCTACTATCCCGAGGGAAGCGGCCGGCGCGTCGCAAGTTCGGTCTGGACCGAGGCCGCGCTGGGCTTTGACCCCGGGCTGACTCCGTACCGCTATGATCCGCGGCGTGCACGGGAGCTTCTGCAATCCATCGGCTATGATGGCCGGCCCGTGAAGATCTGGGTGGTGCCGACGAACTCCAACCCCGAGGCCCCGGAGATCATGCAACTCGTCGAGGGGTACCTGCGCGCTGCAGGCTTCCGGACGGAAGCCACCTCGATGGAGTTCGGCGCCTTCCGCCCGCGCTACGCCAATGACCCGCAGAACTTCGAGACGCGCTACGCCGCGCATCTCTACATCGACTCGCCAGCGGCCCGGCCGACGGTAATCCCGAATCTGTCCGTCTCGTACATCAGCCGGCAGGCGGGGGGAATCATCCAGGCGTACTGGAACCCGGAGCGCATGGATGCGGACTTCGCGCGACTGCGAGGGATGACCGATCTTCGGGAACTCGACGAGGCGCTCCGCGAGGTGAACCGCAGGACCTATGCCGAGTACGCGTTCGTGCCGGTCGCGGCACGCGCCGTCGTGGCCGCGGTTGGCCCGCGCGTGTCCGGATGGTCGCCCGGTAATTTCGGCATTGCCTGGAATCTCGAGACCGTCGGGCGCGCGGACTGACAGGGATGTCAGTTGGAGAGAGAAGCGAAGCCATGCCGGGCGAAACGACGCTGGTGCGCGGCCGGCACGTCATCCTTGGAGTGGATGGGCGAGGGGAGGCGGAGGTCATCGGGGATGGCGCCCTTCTGATCAAGGATGGAACCATCCTCGAGGTGGGCAATCACCGGGACCTCGCGGAGCGGCACCAACCGGCCCGGATCCTGGGGTCGGACGACCACGTGGTTTGCCCAGGCTTCGTCAATGCGCATCACCATGTCGGCCTCACGCCGCTCCAGCTCGGCTCGCCCGATCTGCCACTGGAGCTCTGGATCGTCCGGCGCCTAGCCTCTCGCTTCGTGGACCCCTATCTCGATACCCTCTACTCCGCCTTCGAACTCCTGGAGAGCGGCGTCACGACGGTCCAGCATCTGCATGGGAGGACGCCCCGGCCCGTGTCCCGGATCGTCGACACGGCGTCGGACGTCATCCGGGCCTATGAAGACATCGGGATGCGCGTTTCCTATTCCTACGGCCTGCGCGACCAAAACCGCATCATCTACGAGGACGACGAGACATTCGTGGGGCGATTGCCGGCTGACCTTGCCGGCCCAGCGCGTGCCCTCCTGGCCGAGCAGACGCTGGATGTCAGTGAATCCCTGGCGGTGTTCGATGAGCTTCACAGAAAATACCTCGATCACGATCGCGTCACGATCCAGTTGGCGCCCGTCAACCTCCATTGGTGCTCGGACACGGCGATTCAGCGGACGGTCGAAACCGCGCGGCGCCACGGTGTGCCGATGCACATGCACCTTCTGGAAACGCCGCTTCAGAAGGAGTATGCGCGCCGGCGGACGGGCGGATCAGCGGTCTCGCATCTGCACCGGCTTGGGGCGCTGGGCCCCGATATGACCCTGGGCCACGGCGTCTGGGCGACTGAGCCGGATATCGAGCTGATTGCCGATACGGGCACCTGCCTCTGCCACAACTGCAGCTCCAACCTTCGCCTGCGCAGCGGCGTCGCGCCGATCAACGCGTACCGACGCCGCGGCGTCCGCGTCGCGCTCGGCATCGACGAGGCGGGCATCAACGACGACCGCGACATGTTGCAGGAGATGCGGCTCGTCCTTCGCATGCACCGCGTCCCAGGGCTTCGCGAGGAAGAGGTCCCTTCCGCCGCCGAGGTGCTTGGCATGGCCACGGAAGGCGGGGGGGCGACCACCGGCTTCGGGCGGCGCATCGGTCGCCTCTCGCCAGGCTGCGCCGCCGACCTCATCCTGTTCAACTGGCGGCGCGTCACGCGCCCCTTCCTCAGCGATGACGTGCCCGTTGCCGACGCGCTCGTTCAAAGAGCGCGCCCGTCCGACATCCACGCCGTTCTCGTCGCCGGAGAGGTGGTGCTGCAGGACGGGCGGTTCCTGCGGGTTGACCGGGAGGCCATGCTCGCTGAACTGGCCGCTCGCATGCGTGCGGCGCCTACCGAGGTCGAGCAGCGGAACCGGCATCTCGGCCTGGCGCTCCTGGAGGAGGCACGCCGCTTCTACGACGGCTATCTCGCAGGCGAGCGGCGGGAGCCGCTCTACCGCCTCAACTCAGGGACCTAGCCGCCGCCATGCTCCCGATGATCGCCTCGCGCGCCCTGCAAGCGTTGCTGACGCTGCTGCTCACAAGCGTGGTGGTGTTCGTGCTGGCGAGAACGTCGGGCAACCCTGTCGATCTCGTTCTGCCGCCCGAGGCGACCGCGGCCGAGCGTCGTATCTTCATCGAGCGCAATGGCCTCGATAGGCCCCTCCCTGTGCAATACGCCGTCTTCCTCGGCGGCGTGGTCCAGGGCGATTTCGGCATGTCGATCCGCACGCGGCAGCCCGCCGTGGACCTTGTCCTGGAGCGCCTGCCCAGGACGCTGATCCTCGCGACGGCAGGGCTTTTCATCGCACTCGTGATCAGCGTGCCGATCGGCGTCCTCGCCGCTGCCCGCCGGGCCGGCTTCTGGGACAGGTTCGGACAGGGCTTCGCCCTCCTTGGCCAGTCGGTGCCGGCATTCTGGCTCGGGATCGTCCTGATCCTGGTCTTCTCGGTCCATCTGCAATGGCTGCCCTCGTCGGGCACCGGTGGGTGGAGGAACTACGTCCTGCCCGCCATCGTGCTCGGCTGGAGCATCAGCGCCGGCGTCGTGCGCCTCCTGCGCTCAAGCATGCTGGAGGTCCTCGGCACGGAGTTCATCAAGCTCGCGCGCGCCAAGGGCCTCACGGAGCGGCGCGTCATCTGGAAGCACGCGCTCTGGAACGCGCTGATCCCCGTCATCACCTTCATCGGCTTCATGTATGGCGTGATCATCGCCTCGGCCGTCGTCGTGGAGGTGGTGTTCGGCTGGCCGGGCCTCGGCTACCTCGCCTATGAGTCGACCCTCTGGCGTGACTTCCCGGTCCTTCAGTGCGCGGTGCTGGCCTACACTGCCGTAATCGTCACCATCAACCTCCTGGTGGACATCTGCTACGGGCTCATTGACCCGAGGGTCCGCGCATGAGCCTGGCCGCCGGAGTGGCGCTGCCTCCACGAGGTCGTCGCCTGCCCTGGGTTGCGCTGACGGTCGTTGCCCTGACTATCCTTGTCGCGGCAAGCGCCGGCTGGATCGCGCCGCACGACCCCGAGGCGATCGACCCGATCAATGCCACGCTTCCCCCGGTCTTCCTGGATGGAGGCACCTCCGACTACCTGCTCGGCACCGACCGCCTGGGCCGGGACATCCTGAGCCGGATCCTGCACGGCGCACGTCTCTCGCTGGGCGTCGCGGCGGTGGCGTTGGCCCTGGGCGGCTCCGTGGGCACTCTGCTCGGCCTGATTGCGGGCTACCGCGGCGGCTGGGCCGACGCGTTGATCATGCGGCTCGCGGACACGTTCCTCGCCTTCCCGAGCGTGCTCATCGCGCTGGTCCTCGCGGTGACGGTCGGCCCGGGGTTCTGGGTCGTGGCACTCGTGCTCGGCCTCGTGCTATGGGCCCGCTTCGCGCGGCTCGTCCGGGGCGAGGTGCTCTCGTGGAAGGCTCGCGACTTCGTCGCGCTCGCCCGCGTGGCGGGCGCAGGCGGCCCCTACATCGTGCTCCACCACATCCTGCCCAACATCGTGAACAGCCTGGTTGTGCTTTGCACGCTCCAGGTCGGCTGGGCGATCGTCGTCGAGGCCTCGCTGACCTTCCTGGGCGCCGGGATCCCTCCGCCAGCCCCCACCTGGGGCGGGATGGTCGCGGAGGGTCTCGACTTCATCGAGACGGCCTGGTGGATCTCGGTCATGCCGGGTGTCGCGATCCTCGTCGTCGTGTTCGCGTTCAATCTCCTTGGGGACTGGCTGCGTGACTGGCTGGATCCGCAGCTGAGGTCGGTGTAGCGCGGCATGGAAGCGGCACCCCTTCTCGAGGTCGAGAACCTCTCGGTCGATGTCTTCGGCGAGCGCGGTGTGGGCCGCGCGGTCGATGGGATCAGCTTCACCGTGCGGCGTGGCGAGGCGCTGGGGCTGATCGGCGAGTCAGGCTCGGGCAAGTCGCTGACCTGCCTCACGGTGATGCGGCTCAATCCGTCCCCCAGCACGCGGGTTGCGGGCGGAATGCTGCGCCTCGACGGCAACGACCTCCTGCGCCTGGGCGAGGACGAGATGCGGAGCTACCGGGGCCGCCGCATCGCCATGGTGCTGCAGGACCCCATGGCGGCCCTCAACCCCGTCTTCCGGATCGGTGACCAGATCGGGGAGGCGCTTGCGCTCCACCGTGGCCTCCGCGGTGCCGGGCAGGAGAAGGTCGCGCTCGAATTGCTCGGGCGGCTCCGCGTTCCGGACCCGGCACGAACGCTCCGGAGCTTTCCGCATCAGTTGAGCGGCGGCATGCGGCAGCGGGTCGTTTCCGCCATTGCGCTGGCCGGGCAGCCCGAACTCCTGATCGCCGACGAGCCCACGACAGCACTGGATGTCACGGTTCAGGCCGCCTACCTGGGGCTCCTGAGGCAGCTGCAGCGCGAAAGCAGCCTTGCCGTGCTCTTCGTCACCCACGACCTCGGCGCGATCGCCCGTGTCTGTGATCGCGTGGCCGTGATGTATGGCGGCCGCATCGTCGAGGTGGCCGATGTTGGGACCGTCTTCCGGGCGCCGAGCCACCCGTACACGCAAGCGCTGCTCCGCTCGATGCCCGACGTGACGCGGCGGTCGGACCGCCTCGACCCCATCCCTGGACAGCCGCCATCCGTCTTTGCGCGTAAGCAGGGCTGCCCCTTCGCGCCGCGCTGCGGTGAAGCGATGCCGCGCTGTGTGGAAGAAATGCCGCCAGAGAGATCGGCCGGACCCGGCCAGGTGGTTCGCTGCTGGGCAAGGGGCGCCGCGTGAGCAGCAGCCAGGAAGCCGCGAGCCCTCGGCCAACTATCGAAGCCCTGAATCTTGCCAAGGCCTTCAGTCAAGGGCGCGCGTGGGGTTTCGCCCGAAAGGCGCCTTTGACGCGCGCAGTCGATGGCGTCTCCCTTTCGGTCCTGCCTGGCCGCACCCTGGCCTTGGTCGGTGAGTCCGGTTGCGGCAAGACCACGACGGCGCGCATGCTGCTGCTTCTTGAGCGGCCGGATGCGGGTGCCGTCCTGTTCGATGGCGTGGACATCCTGCGCGCCGACGCGGCGGGAATTCGGAGGTACAGGCGCGCCGTCCAGGCGGTCTTCCAGGACCCTTGGAGTTCCCTGAATCCACGGATGCGGGTTGGGCAGATCATCGCCGAGCCGTTCCGCCTCAACGGCGATGCCAAGGCACGCGAGATCGCCGAGCGCGTGTCGGCGGTGCTTGAGGAGGTCGGGCTCGATCCGGCCTCGGCGCGGAACTTCCCCCACGAGTTCAGCGGTGGGCAGCGGCAAAGGATTGCCATCGCACGGGCCATTGTCGCGCGGCCGCGCGTCGTCGTCCTGGACGAACCCGTCTCGGCGCTCGACGTGTCGGTCCGTCTCCAGATCATCAACCTCCTCGTCGAGACACAGAAGCGGCTGGGGATGAGCTATCTGCTCATCAGTCACGACCTGGCGACCGTGCGCTACCAGGCGGATGAGGTGGCCGTCATGTATCGCGGGCGGATCGTGGAGCAAGGGGCGGCCGAGGAAGTGTTCGGTGCGCCGCTTCATCCTTACACCCAGGCACTTCTCGCCGCCGCGCGCTTTGTTCGCCCGGAAGAGCGTGACGCAGAGCCGAGCCCCTCGGCGTCGCCGGACGAGGCTTCCAGCCCAGGCAGCGGGTGCGCTTACGCAGGTAGCTGTCCCTTTGCGATGGAAGTCTGCCGGGCCCATGAGCCCGTTCTTGCACAGCTGGGCGCGTCCCACGCCGTCGCATGCCACCTCCACACAGGTGAGAGGAACCCTGGAGCGCCCGAGAGAGCCTCCTGATCTGGCTACACCGCCGGCAGGCCGCGCAAGCCATGGGCCTCCCCTACCTTCGCAGCGCCGGACGCATGGTGGCGCTCGAAACGGACGTGCTGTCCAACATTCTTGTGGCTGGGCGGTGGCTCGCTGTGCAGGAAACCGGCCGCTTCCGCTCTGCCTAGGAATGCCTGTCAGGCATTCCCGCCCAAAAAGGACGACGAACTTCCATTGCCAGAAGGTTCAGCTCCTGGCGATTTCTTCTTTGGATTGCGCAGACTTCACATAGGCTTGCGAACGATGCGGGGCTTCTGCCCTGGCAGGGTGGTATCCCACCGCCGCGAGGCTCGCTCAACCCAAGCGACAAGGACGGAGTGCCAATGAACAGCCAAGCAGCCGTCGAAAGTGGAACCGATCCTGGCGGAAATGCCGCATCAACGGAGCGGCAACTTCTCGAGCGCTTCTTCGCGGCCGTGCAGCGGCGCGACCACGAGACCATCGCGTCCTGCTACACCGAGGACGCCACCTTCGAGGACATCGCCTTCTCCCTCTCGGGCCGAAGCGAGATCCACGCGATGTGGCGCATGATCGCAGCCTCCGACCTGCGCGTGACCTTTGTGGTGGAGGATGCCAGCACGCAGGAGGGACATGCGCGCTGGACCGCCGACTATACGTTCCGCGCGAAGCCCGACGCTCCCGGCCGTCCGGTCCACAACGAGTTGCGCTCCTCCTTCGCGTTCCGGGACGGGCGGATTGCGCGACAGGTGGATGAGTCGAATGCGCTTCGCTGGGGCATGCAGGCGCTAGGCCCCGTCCGGGGCGTTATCTCGACGCTGCTGCCCTTCCTCCGCCGCCGCGCCGCACGCCGCAAGCTCGACGACTTCAAGGCACGCGAGCGTCAGCCGCGCTGACACCACCGGATCCGGCGCGATTCCTCGAAAGAAATGAGAATCAGCCCCGCCGCAGGAACTCCAGCAGCCGCTCCTTCACCGCCTCCGGCTGCTCCTGCTGGACCCAATGTCCTGCGCCTTCGATGAGATGGCAGTTCAGCATCTGCGTGCAGGCCCGGTTGCGCATCGCGTCGAGGGCGCCCGGCGTCTGGTGGATGCCCCAGTCCTGTGCCCCGGCAATGAAGACGGAGGGCACGTCGATGGTCCGGCCGGAGAAGACGCGCAAATCCGGGTCGTTCACGCCCTCGGTCCGGCACCGGTACCATTGCAGCCCGCCCTGGAAGCCGGTGCGGGCGTATTCGGCGCTGTAGACGGCGAGTTCGTCCTCGGGCAGCCAGCGGCACGCCGCAATCTCCGCGGCGCCGGGCATGTGCGGGGCCACCGTCTCCGCCATCCCGCGCTCCAGCTCCATGATGTAGTAGGTGGGCAGCTTCGCCAGCTCCTCCGCGATCCATCCACGCAGCGGCGCGGGCTGGTTCTCCTTCCAATCCGCGCTCTTGTTGTGGAAATAGGCGCGCAGGAAGGCGTGGACGCCCTCCGGCGGGTGCCACATCTCCGCATTCGCCGCGCGCGTGGAATAGTACCACTGGTAGTGCTTGCGAGGGCGCGGCAGCCGCGCCAGCGCCTCGTGGATGTCCGGGCCGGTCTTGGGGGCGGGTGGCGGCGCATCGGCCGTGTCGAAGGGCAGGGAAGGCGTGCCTGCGAAGGGCGCGCTCATCAGCGCGACGGAGCGGAACACGTCCGGCCGCACCAGCGCCGCCCAGGCCGCAACCGAAGCGCCGAAATCATGCCCCACCACCGCATGCACGGAGCGCACCCCAAGCGCCGAGAGAAGCGCGAGCGCGTCGCCCACCAGGTTCAGCAGCCGGAAGGAGCGGAGGTCGCCATCATACTCGGCATCCCAGCCCGTGGTCCGCCCATAGCCGCGCTGGTCGGGCGCGATGACGTGGAACCCGGCCTCGGCAAGGGCCGGCATCACCTTGCGCCAGGAATAGGCCAGCTCCGGGAAGCCGTGCAGCAGCAGGACGCAAGGCCGGCCTTTCGGCGCGTGGCCCGCTTCCAGCACGTGCATCCTCAACCCGTTGACGCCATGGACGAAGCGCGAGCGGATGCCAGGAGGAAGCAGCGCCTCGTCGAGGAGCGGCATCTCCGCCGATGTCGTCGTCATGCTTCGTCTCCTGTTTCCCTGCGCGCAGTTCAGCATCCCGGCCGCGAGCCGGCGAGCCCATGCCGAGGGGCATCCGCCCGAGCAGCGCTTCATCCCTTACGGCGGGGCGCATTTCATGCGAATCAATGCAAGCCAGGGAAAAGAACGGAAGCGCCATCATGAACACCAGCCCGCCCACCTTAGGGACGATCGGCCGTCGCGGCTTTCTCAGCGCCGCCGCCGCGCTTGCGGCACCCGGCTTGGCTTTCGCGCAGCGGGCGCTGCCTGCGCGTCCGATCCGCCTGATCGTCCCCTTCTCGCCCGGCGGTTCCACGGATGTGCACATGCGCGTCCTGGCCGAGGCCGCCACGCGGCGTTTCGGCCAGACCGTGATGGTCGAGAACCGGCCCGGCGCCAGCGGCTCGCTGGGGATCCTGGCCATGCGCACGGCGGCGCCGGACGGGCTGACGCTCACCACATTGCCAATCACCGCGGTGCGCAACATGCTGATGACCGGCGACATCGACGCCGATCCTACGGCGGATTGCGCGCCCATCCTGCATCTCACCGGATACCTCATCGGCGTCGTCGTCTGCCGTGATGCGCCCTGGCAGACCTGGGCGGAGTTCCTGGCCTACGCCAAGGCGAACCCCGACAAGATCAATTACGGCACGGCCGGCGCGGCCAGCACCGCCTTCGTCGGGATGGAGCGCATCGCCCGCACGCAGGGCATACGCTGGACCCACGTGCCGTATCGCGGCGTCGGCGAGAACGTGCAGGCGCTGATGAGCGGGCAGGTGGATGCGGCGGTGGATTCCAGCGGCTGGGCGCCCATGGTCGAGGAAGGCAGCTTCCGCCTGCTGGTCACCTGGGGCGCCGAAAGGCCGCGCCACTTCTCCCAGGCGCCGACCCTGCGCGAGACCGGCATCGACCTCGTCTTCGCATCGCCCTACGGGCTGGTGGGGCCGCGCGGCATGTCCGCCGAGACGGTGGCGGCCCTGCATGACGGAATGAAGGATGCGCTGCACGACCCGCAGCACCTCGCGGCGCTGGAGCGCCTGGACATGCCGCTCATGTACAAGAACACCGCCGACTACAGGGCCTTCCTGGCGGAGCAGGTGGCGGAGGAGCGCGACGCAGTGCGGACGCTGGGCCTTCGGGCGCGCTGAGTCGGCGCAACTCCATGGCCCTGGTCGGCCGTGAGGATCACGGCCGGTGGCGCCGGGGCGGCGCGTCATGGCCAGTTCCCGGACGGCTCGCTATCCTGCCGGGATTCTGTCCCCGCGCCACGGAGACTCCGCAATGAGCACCGATCCCGCCCCTGACTTCCGGCCGCACAGCTCGCATTGGGGCGTGTTCAGCGCGGCCATGCGGTACGGGGAGTTGCTGGTGCGTCCGCATCCCGGCGATCCCGACCCGAATGGCATCATCGACAACTTCCCAGTGGCGCTGCGCCATCCGGCGCGCATCGCGCAGCCCATGGTGCGCCGCGGCTGGCTGGAGCGTGGCCCGGGTCCGGACGAGCGGCGCGGCCGCGACGAGTTCGTGCCGATGGAATGGGGCGCCGTGCTGGACCTGCTGGCCGGGGAGCTGCGCCACATCGGCATGCAGCATGGCCCGGGCGCCGTGTTCGGCGGCTCCTATGGCTGGGCCAGCGCCGGGCGCTTCCACCATGCACAGAGCCAGATCCACCGCTTCCTGAACGCGGCCTTCGGCGGCTACGTCGCCTCGGTCAACAGCTACAGCTCCGGCGCGGCCTCGGTGATCGTGCCGCACATCCTCGGCAATTACGAGGAGCTGACCAAGCACAACGTCACCTGGGAGCAGGTGGCGCAGCACAGCGAGGTGGTGCTGGCCTTCGGCGGCATGGCGCTGAAGAACGCCATGGTCGCGGGCGGCGGCATCAGCGAGCATGTCGAGCGCGGCGCCATGCAGCAGGCGCGCGAACGCGGCTGCGAGTTCATCCTCGTCGGCCCCCTGCGCAGCGACCTGCCGGAGGAGGCGGGCGCCGAATGGATCGCCAATATCCCTGGCACCGACACGGCGCTGATGCTGGCGCTGGTCCATACGCTGGTGGCGGAAGGCCGGCACGACCAGGACTTCCTGGACCGCTATACGGTCGGCTGGCCGGTCTTCGCCCGCTACCTCATGGGCGAGGCCGACGGCCAGCCCAAGGATGCCGACTGGGCCGCGCCGATCACCGGCCTGCCGGCGGAGGAGATCCGCGCCCTAGCGCGCCGCCTCCAGGGCCGCCGCGTCCTGGTGACCGTGGCGCACGCGCTGCAGCGCGCCGAGCATGGCGAGCAGCCGGTGTGGATGGGCGCGGTGCTCGCCGCGGCGCTGGGCCAGATCGGCTTGCCCGGCGGTGGCTACGGCTACGCCCTGGGCGCCATTGGCTATTACGGGCGTCGTGCCAATGCGGTGCCGGGGCCAACCCTGTCGCAGGGCCGCAACCGGCACGGCAACTACATCCCCGTCGCCCGCATCGCCGACATGCTGCTGAACCCGGGCATGTCCTATCGCTACAACGGGCAGACGCGCAGCTACCCGGATATCCGGCTGGTCTACTGGGCGGGTGGCAACCCCTTCCACCATCACCAGGACCTGAACCGACTGCGCCAGGCCTTCGCGCGCGTGGACACGCTGGTGGTGCACGAACTCGCCTGGACCGCGACGGCGCGCCACGCCGACATCGTCCTGCCCGCGACCATGACGCTGGAGCGCGAGGATATCGGCTACAGCTCCCACGATCCGCTGATGGTGGCGATGCACCGCATCGTCGAGCCTTTCGGCGAGGCGCGGGACGATTACGACATCTTCGCCGAACTGTCCCGGCGCCTCGGCGTGGACGATGTCTTCACCGAGGGCCGGACCAGCCGCGAATGGCTGCGGCACCTTTATGCCCGGACGCAGGAGGCGCTTCGCGCGAAGGGCCTGCCGGCGCCGGATTTCGAGGAATTCTGGGCGATGGGCAGCCTGCGCCTGCCGCAGGCGCCGGATGATGGCGGCCCATGGCGCGCCTTCCGGGAGGATCCCGACGCCAACGCCCTGCCGACACCCAGCGGCAAGGTCGAGATCTTCTCCGAGACGGTCGCCAGCTTCGGCGAGGCAAGCTGCCCGGGCCACCCGGCCTGGCTGCCGCCCGAGGAGGTTCCCGCCGGGGACACGCCCCTGCACCTTGTGGCGAACCAGCCTGCGACGCGGCTGCACAGCCAACTCGACTTCGGCGGCCACAGCGCCGCGGCGAAGCACCGTGGGCGCGAGATCGCCCTGGTGCACCCGGAGGATGCCGAGGCGCGCGGCATCGCCGATGGCGACATCGTCCGCCTGTTCAACGCACGCGGCGCATGCCTCGCCGCGGCGCGGGTCAGCACGGAGATCCGCAAGGGCGTGGTGCAGCTGCCGACCGGTGCCTGGTACGATCCGGAGAACCCGGAGGAGGAGAAGCCGCTCTGCGTGCACGGCAACCCGAACGTGCTGACGCGCGATGTCGGGACCTCCGCCCTCGCCCAGGGCTGCACCGGCCAGCTCACCGTGGTGGAGGTTGAGCGCTTCACCGGCAACCTGCCGCCCATTCGCGCCTTCGAGCCGCCATCCGCGAAGCTGGAGGCTTGAGCGGGCCGTAGCAGCGAGGGGGGCGACGGATGACCCCAGCCAGGTTCCGCCAACCCTCGCCTGCCAAGGCTGCACGGCGCGGCGATCGCCCGCCGGCTGGATCCGGTCAGCCTGCGCCTGTTCCGCGCTGCCGTGCAGGAGCGCAGCCTAGCCGGAGCGGCGGAGCGGGAGGAGATCGCCCTCTCGGCCGCGCCGCCCTCGACCGGGCCGGAGGTGGGCGCGCTGTGAGGGCCGTCACTGCCTAAACACCCGGGCTGGACGACCAGACCGCGACTGCTGCAACCCTCTGAGAAGCGCCACGTTGCCGCTGCGGACGAGGGGAGGCGGAACGATGCGTCGCGCAGCGGCGAACTCGACAATCGTCGTAGCGGCCGCGTTGGTTTTGACGATGCCCGCCCTGGCTTCCGACGAGCCGATCGAACTCGCCGATGATCCCTTCGAGATCACGGACCCGCTGGCGGCTGCGCCCGGATCGGCGGAGCTCGCCATTGTCGGTGTCTACGAAAGGGCGCGAACCGGGAGT
This sequence comes from Sabulicella rubraurantiaca, assembly GCF_017355885.1. Lineage (GTDB taxonomy): Bacteria > Pseudomonadota > Alphaproteobacteria > Acetobacterales > Acetobacteraceae > Roseococcus > Roseococcus rubraurantiacus. The sequence goes on along the minus strand of NZ_JAFEUU010000002.1, from coordinate 551,306 downwards.
TGGCGCGGCACCACCTCGCTCGAAGCGGAGATGGAAGTCGGCGTCGCGCCGGGGCTGGAGTTCCGCATTGGGCAGCTGGCGGCCTATGGCAATCTCGAGACGCGCCGGCGCCTCGACTCCTCCGTGAGCGAGGAGGTGGGCGGAAGCGGCGGACGCATCCCGGCCTGGGGCGGCCTGACCCGGCTTGGCCTGCTCTACGAAGTCTCGGGCGGGCCAGGGGCCTGGCCCGCGATGGGGGTGCTGGCGCGGCTGCGCGCCGTCTATGGCCCCGGCCGACCGGGGCAGGAGGCCGATTTCGTCGCGTTGATCGGCCGAACGCTGATCGGCGGCGAGCGGCCCTTCGGCGTCCATCTCAACCTCGGCTGGACCACGCGGTTCGACCCGCTGCCGGGCGAGCGGCCGCATCGCTGGTTCGTCAACGCATCGGTCGGCCAGGGCATCACGCGCGACACGGCCCTCGTCGTCACTTATGCGCGCGAGCAGGGCGAGCGCGGGGAGCGGGACTACGAGATCATCCAGGCAGGCATCCGTCACCGCCTGTCGGCCAGCGGGCCGGTGCTCGGCCTCGCCATCGGGGCGGGGCTGAACCGGGATTCGCCCGCCTTCCAGGTCGGGCTGGCGGCGCAGTGGGCCTTCAGCCTGCCCGGCTGGTGAGGCGCCTTACCGCTCCGCCGGCCGGATCGCCACGAAGTCGTTGCGCTCGTCGGCGCGCGCCTCGTAGGTGAGGCTGCTCCGCATCGCCCAGAGCGCCGGCTGGAGATAGAGCGGCACCAGCGCCACATCGTCCAGCGCCGCGCGCTGCGCCCGGCGCAGCAGATCCTCGCGCTTCGCGGCGTCCATCTCGGTTTCCGCCGCGCCCACCAGCCGGTCCAGCTCGGGGTTGGAATAGCGCACGCGGTTCGCCGCGCCGTGGCCGCGCTCCCGGTCCACCGTGCGGAGGACGGAGTTCAGCACCACCGACGCCTCTCCCGTCGAGTTGCCCCAGGTGAGCAGCGCCGCCGGGAATTCACGCCGCGTCGCGCGGCCGATGAAGGTGGCGTAGGGCTGCGCCTCCACCGTGGTGCGGATGCCGATGCGCGTCCACATCTGGCCGATCGCCTGCACCATCTGCGAGTCGTTCATGTAGCGGTCATTGGAGCCGCCGAGCGTGATCGCGAAGCCGTTCGGGTATCCAGCCTCGGCCAGCAGGGCACGCGCCGCGGCCGGGTCTGCATCGGGCACCGGCATGTCGGGGATGTGGCTGTAGGTGCCCGGCGGCATGAACTGGGTGGTGGCCAGCGCCGACCCATCCATCACCCGTTCCACCAGCGCTCGGCGGCTGATGGCGAGGGACAGCGCCCGCCGCACGCGGATATCGGCGAGCGGGTTCGCCTCGGTGCCGGAAATCCCCGGCACGGGTGGGGTGCGGGTGGAATCCAGCGTGACATACATGGTGCGCAGGCTCGTCGTCTCCGATACGCGGAAGCGCGAATCCCGCCGCAGCCGCGCGACGTCGCGCGTCGGGATCTGGTCGATGAAGTCCACATCCCCCGCGAGCAGCGCGGCCATGCGCGCCGCGTCATTGGTGATGATGCGGTAATTCACCGTCGCCCAGGGCACCGTGCCGCCCCACCAATTGTCGTTGCGCTCCATCACGATGCGGTCGCCCGGCGTGTAGGAGGCGAGGCGGTACGGCCCTGTGCCGATCGCCGCCTTGCCGTCGTTGAAGTCGCCGCCGGATGCGTTGGCGTGGATGTCGCGCCCCAGCATGAAGACTTGGCTGAAATACACGGGCAGGAGCGGGAAGGGGCCGTCCGTATGGAAGCGGACAGTGCGCGCATCCACCACCTCCACCCGCCGCACCGGCCGCACATGCGTCCCGTAGGAGGCGCCGGGACCGGAGACGGTGGGGATGCGCTCGATGGTGAAGGCGACGTCGTCGGCGGTGAAGGGGCGGCCATTGTGGAAGCGGATGTTTTCGCGCAGCGTGAACTCCCAGCCCGCATCGCCGATGGGGCGCCAGCTTTCCGCCATGGAAGGCAGGAGGCGTGCCTGGGCGTCGGTGGTCAGCAGCGTGCCGAACAGCATCTGCGACACCTCCGCGTTGGAGCGGAGCTGGTGGTAATGCGGGTCGAGCGAGGAGATGGGCGCGCCCGCCCCGATGGTCAGCGTCTGCGCCCCCACCGCGACGGGAAGCACCACGCCGAGCAGGGCGAAGGCGAACGCGGCGGCGCGGCCGCCCTCCCGGTGGTGGCGTGACATGGTTCGTTGTTTCCTCCGCTTCCGCCGGAACCATGCCCGAAGGCGTGACCGACCGATCGGTCGGGAGGCTAGGCCGCCCCGCCACCGCCCGCAAGCGGCGTGACGCTCAGACCAGCAGCGCGGCCAGCTCCCCGACCCCCGATGCCCGCTCCAGCCCGCGCACTGTGTGCAGCAGCGCGTCGGCGCGGGTTTCGAAGCCGCCCAGCTGGAGGTTGTCGCGGAACTTCGCTTCAAGCGCGGCGTCGCTCATCGGCCGCGCCTCGCTCCCGGTCGGGTGCTCCACCAGCGCGACGCGCTGCGATCCATCGCGCAGCGTGGCAGTCAGGCGCGCGGCGCCGCGCGGCAACGAAGCGTCCAGCCTGGCGCGCACCCGCGCGCGCATCGCTTCCAGGGCGGGGTCGTCCACCGCCCCCTGCTCGAACTCCGCGACGCCGGCACGCCGGCGCACGAGGCCGAGAGCGACGGAATGATGGATGGAGACGCGCGCATCGCCGCGGCTGTGCACCGGACGGTCGCCACGCGCCAGCAGCAGCGCGTCGCCCTCGGCCACCACCTCCGTCACCTCCTCCGGCGCGACGCCCAGCTGCAGCGCCGCCTCGATCACGGCGTGGAACACGATGCCGGCCGGATAGGGCTTGTAGGTGATGCGCGACACCTCCCAGCGCGTGCCGAGATCGCCCGCCATCGCCGCGACGTCCGGCGCGTCACCCGTGGCGCGCGCCCAGCCCAGCCGCCCCTCCACCGCGCCGGGCGCGGCGTCCCAGCCCGCCTCGGCTAGGAGTGCGGCGAGAAGGCCGTTCCTGGCCGCGTTGCCCATGCTGGCGTTCTTGCCGGAATTCGGCAGGTTCTCGACGATGCCGGCGGATTGGCTGGCAGCGAGGCCCAGCGCATGGGAGGTCCGCACCGCATCGAGGCCCAGAAGCCGCGATGCCGCCGCCGCCGCGCCGAAGGCGCCGCAGGTGGAGGTGATGTGCCAGCCCCGGTCGTAATGCCCCGGCGAGACGCCGAGGCCGATGCGGCACTCCACCTCCATCCCCAGCAGCAGCGCGTGCAGCACCTCGCGCCCCGACAGGCCACGCGCCTCGGCCAGCGCCAGGGCGACCGGCGCGACGGGCGCGGCCGGGTGGATCACCGTCGCCAGATGCGTGTCGTCGAAATCCAGCAGATTGCCGGCCACGCAATTGACGAAGCTCGCCGCCATGGGGTCGAGCTGCGTGCCCTGGCCATAAACGGTCGCGACGGCGGGGCCGGACCAGGGACGCAGCACGGCGAGGGCGGAGAGCACCGCCTTGTCCCGCGCCACACCCAGCGCGCAGCCCAGATGGTTGAGCAGGGCGCGCGGCGCCTCGCGCCGCACCGCCTCGGGAATCGCATCCCAGGTGGTTTCCGCGACGAAGCGGCCGAGCGTCCCCGCGACCGAGGCGCTCACCCTGCGCGCCCGAGCAGGCCGTCGCGCCGGAATTGCTGCCAGCGCGCATCCTCCTCGCGCAGCAGGGCGGTGAAGCCTGCGGGGCCGAGCGGCTTCAGATCGGCGCCGATGGCAGCGAGGCGCTGCCGAATGTTCGGCTCCTGCAATGCCGCCTGGATCGCGCTCCACATCGCTTCCGCAATGGCGGGGTCGAGGCCCGCGGGCGCCGCCATGGCATACCAGCCCGCGAACTCGTAGCCCGGCACGCCTGCCTCCTGCAGCGTCGGGACCTCGGGCAGAAGGGCGGAGCGCTCGGCCATGGTGACGCCGAAGGCGCGCAGCCGCCCGGCCTGGATGTGGGGCAGCGCGGCGACGGTGCTGTTCCACCCCACCGGCAGGTGGCCGGCGATCAGGTCGTTAAGCATGGGCGCAGCGCCGCGATAGGTCACCTCCACCATCTCCACCCCCGCGAGGCGGGCGAAGAGATTGCCGGCGAGCGAGATGGCAGCGTCCGAGGTGCCGAAGCCGATGCTGCGCGGCGCGGCCTTTGCCGCGGCAACGAGGGAGCGCACGTCGCCGAAGGGCTGGTTGTTCGCCACCGTCATCATCAGCGGGAAGCGCGACAGCAGCGAGACATGGGTGAAATCACGCAGCGGCGAGAAGGACAGGTTGGGCACGACGTGCGGGTTAAGGCTGAAGGAGCCGGTATCCACCAGGAAGACCGAGCCATCCCGCTCGGCCCGCGCCACGAACTCGTTGCCCACGACGCCGTTGCCGCCCGAGCGGTTCTCCACCGTCACCGTCTGGCCCAGGACGGGGCGCAGGCCTTCCGCCAGGGCGCGGGCGAAGACATCCGTGCCGCCGCCAGGCGCATAGGGGACGACCAGGCGCACGGGACGCTGTGGCCAGCGCCCCTGCGCCTGCGCCCCGAGCGCGGGGAGGGCGAGCGCGGCCTGCAGCGCTGCGCGGCGGGCGAGAAGGGGCATGGGCTTCCTCCGGTTCGTGGTAACGCTAACCACGGCCATGGATGGCCGCAACCCGGCCACCCGCGGCTTGCGGCCCAAAGCGGGCGAGGAATAGGCTCGCGCCGTGATACCGATAGCAGAAGCGACCTCCCGTTCCCTGGCCGGGCGCACGGCCCTCCTCACCGGCTCGACGGGCGGGATCGGCCTGGCCGCCGCCGAGGCCCTCGCGGCGCTGGGCTGCGGCGTCGTGCTGCATGGCCTGGCATCCGAGGCGGAGGGCGAGGCAGTCGCCTCCGAGGTCGCGGGACGATGGGGTGTTCCCACTCGCTACCTGCGCGCCGAGCTCGCCGACAAGGCGGCGGTCGCGCGCCTCGCGGCGGAAGCCGGGCCGGTGGACGTGCTGGTGAACAACGCCGCGACGCGCCACTTCGCGCTGGTGGAGGCGCTGTCGGAGGCGGATTGGGATGCCGACCTCGCGGTGAATCTCTCCGCCCCCTTTCACCTCATCCGGCTGCTGCTGCCGGGGATGCGGGCGCGGGCTTGGGGGCGGGTGATCAACATGTCCTCCATCTACGGCCTTGTCGGCGCCACGGGGCGCGCGGGCTACGTGGTGACCAAGACCGCGCTGCTCGGCCTCACCCGCGCGGTGGCGCTGGAAACGGCAGGCAGCGGCATCACTTGCAACGCGCTCTGCCCCGCCACCACGCGGACCCCCAACATCGAGGAACGCCTGCGCGACCTGATGGCGCGCGAAGGGCTGGACGAGGCGGAAGCCTCGCGCCGCTTCCTGGGCGGCAAGCAGCCCAGCGGACGCTTCGTGGATGCGGCTGCGGTGGGAGCCCTGGTCGCCTTCCTGTGCGGGCCCCACGCGGATGGCATCACCGGATCGGCGCTGCCGATGGATGGCGGCTGGTCCGCAGCATGACAAAGAACTGGGAGGAACAACCATGAGATGGACGCGACGCGCCGCGATCGGCACCGCCTTCGCCACCGGGCTTCAGACCCCGGCCCTTGCGCAGGATTTCCCTTTGCGCCCGCTTCGCCTCCTGGTCACCTGGCCGCCTGGCGGCACCACCGACATCCTGGCGCGGCAATTCCAGCCGCGCCTCTCCGCCCTGCTGGGCCAGCCCATCGTGGTGGAGAACCGGGGCGGCGCCTCGGGCGCCATCGGCGCGGCGGAGATGGCGCGCATGAACCCGGATGGGCACGGCTTCGGCATGGTCACCTCGACCGTGATCTCGGCGGCGCTGCTGTCCCGCCAGCCCTATGACCCGGTGCGCGACCTCGCGCCCATCATCAACCTCGCGCGGGTGGCGAATATCCTGGTGGTGCATCCCTCGCTGCCGGTGCATTCGGTGAGGGACCTCATCGCGTTGGCCCGCTCGCGGCCCGGCGCGCTCACCTTCGGCTCGCCGGGCATCGGCTCGGCCGTCCATATCTCGGGCGAGATGTTCAAGCTCGCCGCCGGTGTGGACATGGTGCATGCCCCGTATCGCGGCGGCGGGCCGGCCCTGGCGGATCTGGTGAGCGGCCACATCCAGCTGATGTTCGGCAACGCCTCCTCGACCTTGCCCTTCGTGCGGGACCGTTCGCTGCGCGCCATCGCCGTCACCTCGGCGGAGCGGGCTGCCTACCTGCCGGAGGTGCCGACCGTGGCGGAATCCGGCTTGCCCGGCTTCGCGATCGACGAGTGGTATGCCTGCCTCGGCCCCGCCGGGATGGCGCCGCGCGCGGTGGAACGGATCAACGCCGCCTTCAACACCGTAATCGCGGAGCCGCAGGAGCGGGCGCGCCTGCTGGAGATGGGGGCCGAGGTGGTCGGCGGCACTGCCGAGGCCTTCGGCGCCTTCATGCGCGAGGAGGTGGAGAAGATCGGCCGCGTGGTCCGCGACGCACGCATCCGGATGGAGTAGAGCAGGCGGGCATGCACGACCTGCCCGACCCACCCGGCGGCGCACGGATGCGCGACGTGGCGCGCGCCGCCGGGGTTTCCGCCATGACCGTCTCCCGCGCCCTGCGCGAGCCCTCGCGCGTCTCGCCGGAGGTGCGGGCGCGAGTGGAGGCGGCGGTGCGCGAGGTGGGTTACGTGCCGAACCGCCTCGCCGGCTCGCTCTCCTCGCGCCGCTCCGACGTGGTGGGGCTGGTGGTCCCGTCACTGGAGAACTCGCTCTTCGCCGCGACGGTGAAGGGGATTTCCGACGTGCTGCGGCGCGAGGGATTCCAGCTGATGATTGCCGACAGCCTTTATAGCCCGGAGGCGGAGGAGGCGGCGATCCGCGCCTTCCTCGAGCAGCGCGTGGCGGGGCTGATCCTGCACGACACGCTGCACACGGAGGCGACGGTGCGGATGATCCGCCGCGCCGGGGTTCCGGTGGTGGAGAACGGCACCGTGCCGGCGGAGCCGCTGGACATGGTCGTCTCCTACTCGAACCGGGAGGCGGCGAAGGCGATGACCCGCCACCTCGCCCGGCTTGGCTACCGGCGCGTGGCGCTGGTGACGCTGCCCTCTGCCGCCAATGCCCGCTCGCGTGATCGGCGTGACGGCTTCCTGGAGGCGCTGGCGGAACTGGGCCGGCCGCAGGATCCGCGCCTCATGCTGGAGATGCCATCCGGGCTGGTATCGGGAGCGGAGGCGCTGGCACGGCTGATGGAAGGGGCGGAGCCGCCCGACGCCATCTTCTTCGCGGGCGACGTGCTGGCGGCGGGCGCCGTGCTGGAATGCCAGCGGCGCGGCTGGGCAGTGCCGGGCAAGGTGGCCATCGCCGCCTTCGACAACGTGGACCTGCTGGCCCAGCTCAATCCACCCGTCACCACGCTGCGCCTGCCCCGGCATGAGATCGGCACTCGCTCCGCTCGCATGCTCCTTGATCGGCTGGCGGGACGGCAATCCGGCCCGGCCGTGCTCGACCTGGGCTTCGAGATCATCCAGCGCGCGAGCACCTGACGCCGCGCCCTTGGCCTTTATGGTGATACCGGTATCATCGCCGCAAGGCTGAAGGGGAAACGTGGAGATGGCGGATCAGGTCATCGGGTTCGTAGGGCTGGGTCAGATGGGCCGGCCCATGGCAACGCGCCTGCTGGAGGCGGGGCACCGTCTCGTCGTGCATGACCGCGTGCCAGAAGCGGTGGCGGCGCTGGTCGCCAAGGGCGCGGAGGCCGCGGGCAGCCCGCGGGAGGTGGCAGACCGCGCCGACGTGGTACTGGTGAGCCTCCCCACCCCCGCCATCGTGCGCGACGTGGCGATCGGCCTTGGCGGCGTGCTGGAAGGCCAGCGCGCCCGCGCCCTGGTGGATTTCTCCACGACCGGTCCGCGCGTCGCGGGCGAGGTGCACGAGGCCTTCGCCGCAGCGGGACGCGACGTGCTGGACGCGCCGGTGAGTGGCGGCAAGTCCGGCGCGGCGGCCGGCACGCTGGCCGTGATGGTCTCCGGTCCTCGCGCCCGCTTCGACGCGCTGGAGCCCGTGCTGAAGGTGATGGGCCGGCCCTTCTTCTGCGGCGAGCAGCCCGGCGCCGCGCAGGTCATGAAGCTGTGCAACAACCTCCTCGCCGCCGCGACTCTCGTCGTCTCCTCCGAGGCGCTCGCCATGGGGGTGAAGGCCGGGCTCGATCCTTCGCTGATGTGCGAGGTGATCAACGCCTCTTCCGGCCGCAACAGCGCGACGCAGGACAAGTTCCCGAGAGCCATCATCCCACGCAGCTTTGACTTCGGCTTCACCACCGGCCTGTCGCACAAGGATGTGCGCCTCTGCGTGGAGGAGGCGGAGGCAATGGGCATCCCGATGGTGGTGGGCAGCGCGGTGCGGCAGATGCTGGCCGTCACCAGCGCCAAGCACGGGCCGGAGAGCGACTTCACCAGCGTCGCCAAAGTGCTGGAGGATTGGGCTGGTGTGACCATCGGCGGGAGCAAGCCATGAGCTGGGAAGTCTATGCGCTGCGCTATGCGCGCCGCGACGCCACCGCCTCCGCGCATTTCATCGGCGGCGATCCACATGATGGGCCGATGCCCATGGACTACTTCGTCTGGGCCTGCGTGCGCGACGGGCGCGCCGTGGTGGTGGATACCGGCTTCACGGCGGAGGTGGCGGCACGGCGCGGGCGCGAATGGCTGCGCTGCCCCGCCGAATCCCTGCGCCTGCTGGGCATCGCGCCGGAGACGGTGGAGGACGTGGTCATCACCCACCTCCACTACGACCATGTCGGCTCCTTCCACCTGTTTCCCCGCGCGCGCTTCCACCTCCGCGAGGAGGAGATGCACTACGCCACGGGCCGCTACATGCGGCACCGCCACCTCGCCCATTCCTTCGAGCCGGAGGATGTGGTGGGCATGGTGCGGATGAACTTCGCCGGACGCGTCTCCTTCCATGACGGCGTGGTGGAGCCCTGGCCGGGGCTGCGCCTGCATCCCACCGGCGGGCATTCGGCGGGGCTGCAATTCGTGTCGGTGGAGACGGCGCGCGGGCAGGTCGTGCTGGCCTCCGACGTTACGCATTTCTACGCGAACATGGAACAGGGGCGCCCTTTCACCGTCGCCTTCCATGTCGGCGAGATGCTGGAGGGCTATGACCGGCTGCGGCGCGCGGCATCGAGCGAGGCGCATATCGTGCCCGGCCACGATCTGCTGGTGATGGAACGCTATCCTGCGCCTTCGCCGGAACTTGAGGGCATCGCCGTGCGCCTCGACGTGGCGCCGCGCCCGGATCGCCATTGACAGGGCGGGCTGACGCATCGTGTGATCGGTAACAGGACCGGGCGGCAAGCCCCGGCCGCCCGATCCCGGAGGACACGCCATGAACGCTCCCGTCACCCGCCGCGCGCTGCTTGGGGCGGCCGCGCTGCTGCCGCTCGCCGCCCCGGCCCTGGCTTTCCCGGACCAGCCCGTCCGCGTGATCGTGCCCTGGAATGCGGGCGGCCTGGCCGACGTGGTGATCCGCGCCCTCGGCCCGGCCATGGCGGGGCCGCTGGGCCAGCCGGTGGTCATCGAGAACCGGCCCGGCGCCAATGGCGCGGTCGGCACCCAGGCCGTGTCGCAGTCGCGCCCCGATGGCCACACGCTGATCCTGGGCAATGCCGAGACGCATGCGATCAATCCGCTGATCTATCCGCGCCTGCCCTATGACGCGGTCGGCGACTTCACCCCGGTCACGATCTTCGCGCGCGGGCCCTTCGTGCTGATCACGCGCCCGGGGCTGGGCGTGGAGACGCTGGAGGCCTTCCTCGCCCGGGCGCGCGCCCAGGCGGGGCGGATGACCTACGCCTCCTGGGGCATCGGCTCCACCTCGCATCTCGCGATGGAGCGGCTGATGAAGGAGACGCGGCTGGAGTTGCTGCACGTGCCCTTCACGGGCGCCGCCCCGGCCAGCACGGCGGTGCTGGGCGGGCAGGTGGACTGCATGTTCCTCAATGCCGGCCCGGCCGAGGCCATCGCGCGCGACGGGCGTGCCAAGATTCTCGGCGTCGGCGCCGATGAGCGCATCCCGCTCCTGCCCAACGTGCCCACGCTGAAGGAACTCGGGACGCCGGTGGACGCGGCCAACTGGTTCGGGCTGCTCGGCCCCGCGCGCATGCCGCAGGCCGGCGCCACGCGCATCGCCGCCGTGACGGCGGAGGCGCTGCGCAATCCACAGGTGCAGGAAGTGTTCCGTGCCCAGGCGGCGCTGCCCGTCACCATGACGCCGGAGGAAACGCGCAGCTTCATCTCGGGCGACCGCGAGCGTTGGGGATCGGTGGTGCGCGACCTCAACATCCGGCTGGAGTGAAGGTCAGGAGGCGTCGAACTCCGCCAGGCGCAGCACGGCGCCGGCCAGCGTCTCGTCGGCACGCAGCCCGGTCAGCAGCAGCTGGTCCCGCGCCACGGTGCGGGCGAGGTCGCAGAGTTGCCGCAGCGCCTCCACGGCCTCGGGCTGGAGGCGCGGACCGGTATCTGGCGGCGTGACCTTCACGCCATCCGAGGCGACGAGACGCAGGGGCGAGTTCTTGTGGTTCGGCATGACCCATTCCGGGGAAGCGCCGGGATTATGCGACGCCGCCCGGACTTGTCGCCCTGCGGGAAACTACCGAAGCGCCGTCAGACGAACTCGCCGCCGATGCGCCCGACCCCATGGATGGCGGCGGACCATTTCTCGCCGGGCTGAGGCTCGGCCTCGCCGCCCAGCCCTGACACCAGCAGCACCGCGCCCGCGGGCAGCCCGCCCCAGCGCCGCGCCTCGGCAGCGGCGCGGGCCATCAGCGCGCCCAGCGATTCGTGGATGGGACGCGGGCGCGCGCCGCGCCGCCCCAGCCGCGCCTCGGCGGAAGCGGGGAGGGGGGCGAGGGAGCGCTTCCCCACCAGCACCTGCCCCAGTCCGCCAAGATCGGCCACGAGCTGTGCCGCATCGGCCGGGCCTTCGGTGAAGCGCGTCGCCGCCACGTCCAGGGCGGGATAGAGGGCACTGAACTCCGCCTCGCCCTCGCCCTCCGCCTCCAGCGGCGTGGCGAGCACGCCCAGCACCCCGGCGGAAAGCCGCGGCCGACGCAGCGCAGCGAGGGCCACCGGCGTGCCGGCGCGCAGCATCCGTCCCTCCAGCAGCGGCGCGGACAGCCAATTGCCTCCCGGCCCGCGCGCAAGGCGCAGGCCACAGACCGGCAGGCCCAGCGCCTCCACCAGCGCGGCTGCCTGCGCTTCGCCCTCGGCGATGTCCAGCGGTGCTACCTCGGGCGGCAGGGGGGCAAGGGAGTTGCCGGTCTCCCACGCCTCGGCCAGCCAGTTGGAAGCGCCGCTCATTGCAGCGGCGGCAGTTCGGGAATTTCCTCTTCCTGGAAGCCACCGGAGGGCGGCGCATCCATCTGGATGGCGGGCGCCCCGGCTTGGTTGCCATAGAGGGTCTCGGGCAGCCAGGTGACGATGGAAGGGAAGATGTAGACCATCAGCATGGTGAAGATGACGATGTAGATGAAGGGCATGCAGCCGCGGAAGATGTCCTCGATCCTCACATGCTTCGGCGCCACGCCCTTCAGGTAGAAGGCGGCCATGGCGACGGGCGGCGACAGGAACGAGGTCTGCAGGTTCAGCGCGATCAGGATGCCGAAGAAGAGCGGGTCCACGCCGAAATTGTCGAGCAGCGGCAGGAAGATCGGCACGAAGATCACGATGATCTCCGTCCATTCGAGCGGCCATCCCAGGACGAAGATGATCGCCTGCGCCAGCAGCATGAAGGTGAAGGTGTTGAGCGGCAGGGACTTCACGAACTCTTCCACCACGCCCTGGCCGCCGAGATAGCCGAAGACCGACGAGAAGATGTAGGAGCCGACGAAGAGCCAGCACACCATGGCGGAGGTGCGGGCCGTGAGGAACACGCTTTCCTTCAGCTTCTCGAAGGTGAAGGCGCGATACGCGATGGCCAGCACGATGGAGCCGAGCGATCCCATCGCCGCGGCCTCGGAAGGCGTGGCGAGGCCCATCAGGATGGCGCCCAGCACCATGGCGATCAGCAGCGCCAGCGGCAGGAAGCTGGTCAGCAGCGCCCATAGAATCTTGTGCATCGGCACTGCCACCGCATCGGGCGGCAGGCGCGGCGCCACCTCCGGCTTGATGATGGCGATGCCGATCGCATAGACGATGTAGAGCCCTGCCAGGGTGACGCCCGGGATGAAGGCGGCGGCGTAGAGCTGCACGACCGAGACGCCCGCGGTCGCGCCATAGAGGATCAGCATGATGGAGGGCGGGATCAGGATGCCGAGGCAGCCCCCCGCGCAGACCACACCCGAGGCCAGCTTCACGTCGTAGCCGGCGCGCAGCATGGCGGGGAAGGCGAGAAGCCCCATCAGCGTCACCACCGCGCCGACGATGCCCGTGGCGGTGGCGAAGAGCGCGCAGGTCGCGAGCGTCGCAACGGCGAGCGAGCCGGGAATATTGCCCGAGGCCATCTGCAGCGAGCGGAACAGCCGGTCGAGGATGTTCGCGCGCTCGATGATGTAGCCCATGAAGACGAAGAGCGGGACGGAGATCAGCACGTCGCTCGACATCACCGCGTAGGTGCGCTGGATCAGCAGGTCGAAGATGCGGTCGCCCATGCCGAGATAGCCGAAGAACAGCCCCATCGCCATCAGCGTGAAGGCGATGGGGAAGCCCAGCAGGATGAAGAACAGGAAGAGCAGGAGCTGGGTGAGGCCCAGCGCGGCGTCGGACATCATGGGCTCAGGTGCTCTTGTTCGTGAGGGTCGTGTCGTCGCCTTCGGCGATCTTGCGCGCGAGATCCTCGGGGTCTTCGGCCTCGGCGGCGCGGGCGAGGATGATCTGGTCCAGCTCCTCCACGTCCGACAGGCGCTGCGGCCATTCACCGGTGCGGATGCAGCGCACGCAGCGCACCGTCTCGACCAGGCCCTGCAGCAGCAGGATGAAGCCCACGACCGGGATGATGCCCTTGAAAGGCCAGATGACCGGCCCGGAGGGGCTGAACATCGAGCGCTCGTTCTGGATCCAGCTCAGCTCGAAGAAGTGCCAGCCGGCGATCATGAAGGCGAAGATCGCGGGAAAGAAGAACAGGATGTAGAGCAGGCAGTCGAGCATGGCCTGCTTGCGCGGCGCCATCATGCGGTAGAGGAAATCACCCCGCACATGCCCGTTCCGCGACAGCGCATAGGCGCCGGCGAACATGAACAGCAGGCCGTAGAGCATGTACTGCGCGTCGTAACCCCAGTTGGTCGGGGAGGAGAAAAAACGCCGCGCGAAGACCTCGTAGACGATGGATGCCGTCAACAGGAGGATGGTCCAGGCGAAGATCTGGCCGATCAGGGTGGAGAACCGGTCCACGGCCAGCAGGGCGCGCTGCACGAAATGCGCGCCGGAAAAGGCGATGCCCACGATGAGCGCCGCCACGACGAGGCCCGCAAGCCCCCCGACTACGAGGCTGTCCGTCATCCCCCTGTCACTCCCTGCGCAGGCGCGAAAAAAACGGCCCGGCGTGATATTCGCCGGGCCGGGAAGCCATCAACCGGAACTTAGCCCCGGGCGAAGAAGTGGTTGTAGGACACCACGGGGCTCACGTTGTAGCGCAGCATGAAGTTGCCGACGCGGCGGCACCATTCGCGCTGGCTGTCGCAGACTTTCTTGAAGAACGGACCGGCCTGCGGGTTGGAGTTGTCGCCCTCCATCTTCTGGATGACGCGGTCCCAGGCCTGGAGCTGGGCGTCCAGGATGGGGCGCGGCGTGGCGCGCACGTTCACGCCCTGCTGCTGCGACATCGCCAGCAGGTCGCGCGAGTAGCGGTCCTGCAGCTTCCAGGACATGTCGGCGGAGGCCGCCTCGGAGGCGTGGCGGAGCATCGCCTGGAGTTCCTGCGGCAGCCCCTCGTATTTCTGGCGGTTGAACAGGATCTCGAAGCATTCCACCGCCTGATGGTAGCTCTGGATGTAGTAGTTCTTGGCGACATCGGGGAAGCCGAGCACGCGGTCGGAGGAGGGATTGTTGAACTCCGCCGCGTCGATGACGCCGCGCTCCAGCGCCGGCACGATCTCACCGCCCGGCAGCGCCACGACGGCCGCGCCCATCTCCTGGAACAGGTCGGTGGAAAGGCCGACGGTGCGGTAGCGCAGGCCGCGGATCTGGTCGGCGCGCTCGATCGGGTTGCGGAACCAGCCCAGGGGCTGGGTCGGCATCGGGCCCGACATGAAGCCCACTGCGTTCATGCGCAGGACGTCGTGCAGCAGCTCGCGATACAGGGCCTCGCCGCCGCCATAATAGAACCAGCCCAGCATCTGGTTGGCGTCGCCGAACCAGGGCGGCGTGGTGCCGAAGAGCGAGAAGGCGCGGTTGCGGCCGAACCAGTAGGCCGACACGCCATGCCCGCCATCCAGCGTGCCGGAATGCACGGCGTCGAGCACCTGGAAGGCGCCGACCACGGCGCCCGCGGCCAGCAGCTCCAGCCGCAGGCGGCCGCCCGCCATGGCGTTCACGCGGTTGACGTAATCCTGTGCGAATTCATGGAAGATGTCGCGCTGCGGCCAGGTGGACTGGAAGCGCAGCGTCACCGTCTGGGCCCGGCTTACATTGGGGGTTGCCAGCACGGCGGCGCCGGCCGCAGTGACGGCGCCGGCCTTGAGAAGTCCGCGGCGGCTGCCGGAGACGGCTTCAGTCATGTCCCACTCCCTTGATCTGTGCCCCTGTTGGCACAAGGCCCCCGCTCTCTGGCGGTTCTCTGCGATTAAAGAACGACTTCGGCACTTGCAATCCCGCAATGCATCTGGCGCTTGACTCGCCAGCTGTTGCGGCGCAACCAGACGCGACGAAGCCGGGACCGTGATGAGCGAGATCCTCGACCTGATCGCGCCTGCGGGCGCGGTGCCCGAACGGGCCTATCGCCTCGACGCCTCGGCGGGGCACCTGCTTCGGCGCGCCCATCAGCGATACCAGGCGCTCTTCGGCGAATGCGCCGCGGGCCATGGCCTCACCGGGCCGCAATTCGCCGCGCTGCTGCGGCTTTCCGAAGCCGGGCGCGCCACGCAGAACCAGCTGGGACGCCTCGCCGCCATGGATTCGGCGACGGTGCAGGGCGTGGTGCGGCGCCTCGCTGCGCGCGGCCTGCTGCGCGTGGCCAATGACCCGTTGGACCGGCGCACCCGTGTCCTGTCCGTCACGCCGCTTGGCCACGACCTGCTTGCCGAGGCGAAGGAAGCCGGGCGCCGCGCCAACGAGGCGCTGCTGGCCCCGCTCTCCGCCGGGGAGCGCGCGCATCTCCTGTCGCTGCTGCAAAGGCTGTCAGGCTAGGAGCGCGCCGCCTCCGGCCAGTCGGGCCGGTCGAAGCGCTGCACCTCCAGCAGGTAGCCCGCCGGATCACGCAGAAAGAAATGCGTGACGCGATACGCCTCCGACCATTCGGGCGCAGGCGGCAGATCGACCCCCTTGGCGGCGAGGCGCGCATGCCATGCCTCTACATCCGGCGTGACGAAGGTGAAGACGACGCCGCCTTCGGCGCGCGGATTCTCCTCGCTGCGCGGGGCGCGGGCGCGGCAAACACCCAGGAAGGCGCGGCCGCTTTCCGCCGCCTCGTAGATGCGGCACGAGCCCTGATCCTGCGCGAGGGGAAGCTCCAGCACCTCTTCGTAGAAGCGCCAGCTGGCTTCCGGGTCCTCGGCGTAGAGGAACGTCACCTGCTGCGCGAATCGGGGCATGGCGCAGCTTGGCACGCGGTGATTCAGCCGGGAAAGCGCAGCGTCCCGTTGCCCGAAAGCAAGGCCAGACGTGCCTCGACCGCCGCCTCGGCCCCCGCTTCCAGCCCCAGCATGCGCACGATGCCGCGCGCCGCCTCGGCCTCCGTCGTCATCGGTCGCGCTTCGAGCAGGGCGCGCGCCGCCGCCTCCAGCTCGCGCGGATGCAGGGCAGCGGCGCGGCGCAGCGCGGGCAGGGCGGCGCGGCGGTCGCGCGGACGGAAATCGGGCGCCGCCTCGCCGAACCAGAACCCTCCCTCCTCGTGGAGCCCGTGCAGGGACCGGGCAAGGCGCAGCGCCTGGGCCAGCGCCGCGCGCTCGACGGCGGAAAGCGGCGCCTCCCCGCGCGCGAGGCGCAGCCGTTCCGCCAGCGCCTCCTCCGGCATGGGAGCCTCGGCCGCCACCACCTCGGCCGCCGCCTCGGCGAGGCGCGCGAAGGGCAGGGCGTCGAGCGGCGCGTCGAGGCGCGGCGCCGCCTCCGCGTAGGGCGCGGCCAGCCCGGCATCGTCCGGGGCGGGCGACGCCGCTTCCGGAGCGGCGAGGCCAAGCGTCCCGCGCAGCCGTTCCTCCGCCTCGCGCGGACGGTCCAGCCAGTCGAGGGTCCAGCTTTGGGCCAGCCGCCAGCCCATGGATTTCAGCGCCTCGGTCCAGCCATTGCTGCGGTCTCGCGCCGAGCGCAGCCCGGACCAGTCGGCCCCGTCGGCTTCGATGCCCCATTCGAAGCGCCCGTCGCGCCGCGCCGCCACGTCCACGCGCAGCCGCCCCGCGCCCACCCCTGACACCGGCTCAAGTCCGCCCGCGCGCAGCACCGGCCCGACCAGCGCGCCGAGCGGCGTGTCCGCCGCCTCCGCCTGCTTGGCCTCGTCCTCGGAGGCGGCAAAGGTGAGGAAGGCCCGCAGCGCCGCCACGCCGCGCCCGCCGGCACGCGACAGGTCGATCTCCTCAGGCGCGAGGCCGGTGAAGACGATGCAGCGCCGCCGTGCCCGGGTGATGAGGACGTTGAGCCGCCTTTCGCCACCCTCCGTCGCCAGCGGCCCGAAGCGCAGGGCGAGGCGCCCATCGGCGTCGCGCCCATAGCCGACGGAGATCAGCATCGCGTCGCGTTCGTCGCCCTGCACGTTCTCCAGGTTCTTCACGAAGAAGGGCTCGTGCGGGTGGGCGCTGAAGAAAGCCTCCGTGTCCGGGCTGTCGCGGCGCAGCGCCTCCAGCTTGGCGATGATGGCGTCGCGCTGGCCGATGCCGAAGGCGGCGATGCCCAGTGACTCGCCCGGCGTCTCGCGCGCATGGCGCATCGCCGCCTCGGCCACGGCCTGCGCTTCCTCCGCATTGTGGCTGTCGCGGAACCGCCCCTCCACCCGCACCAGGGTCAGGCCCAGCGCGGGAGAGCGCGGCAGGGGCGAGGGCAGGACCAGCAGCCGCCCGCCATAGAACTCGGCGTTGGAGGTGGCGATCAGGCTTTCGTGGCGCGAGCGGTAGTGCCACCGCAGCAGCGCACTGGGCACGCCCCGCGCGGCGGCGAGGCCGAGGATGCTTTCCACGTCGCGCGCCGCGGGACCGTCGGCCTCCTCCTCGGCCTCGGCTTCGTCTTCCTCCTCCGTTACGCGGCGGAAGAAGCGCGTGGGCGGCATCTGACGGTCGTCGCCCACCACGACGAAGTGCCGGCCGCGCGCGATGGCGCCCAGCGCGTCCACCGGCTCGATCTGCGACGCCTCGTCCATCACCACGAGGTCGAAGAGCGGGAAGCCCGGCTGGGTGGCGTGGTGGGGGTTAGCGAGGAAGCGTGCGACGGAAAGCGGGCTCATCATCAGCACGGGCTTGAGCATCCGCACCGCCGCGCTGCCGCGCGCCAGCAGGGTCCGCACCGGGGCGTGGCCGCGCCGCCGCTCCATCTCGCCGCGCAGGAAGCCCATGGAGGCCGGCTCCGCCCCGCCGCGAAGCGCCGCCGCACGCTCGGCGTGGCGCAGCAGGGCCTCATGTCGCGCGAGTCGCACCCGCGCCGCATCGGCGACCTGGAAGGACTCGACCAGCCGGTCCATCGCCGTGCCGTCAAAGGCGGCGAGTTCCGGATGGGCGCGCAGCGCCGCGCGCCACAGCGCCTCGAACAGGGCACGCTCAAAACCCGCTTCCGCCTGCTCGGGCGGGAGGGTGCCGACTGCCAGCGCATCGGCCAGCGGCGCCAGTTCCGGCGCCGCCTCCCGCGCGCGCAGCCACAGGCGCCAGCGGGGCAGCGCGTCGGTCTCTGCCGCCAGCGTGGCCAAGCGCGCGGCGAGATCGCCGAAGCGCCCGGAAAGGGGCAGACCCAGCGCGCCACAGGCCTCCCGGGCCGCTGCGAGCGCGTCGCGCGCGGTGTCGTCCAGGGGCGGCGTGGCGCCATGCGCTGCGTGCCATTCCAGGGCCGCGCGCAGCGTGGCGGCGTCGCGGGGCAGGGGGCTGGACGCCACGCGCCGCATCGCCTCCCGCGCTGCCAGGAGGCTCGGCAGGGCGGCGGGGTCACGCAGCGCCGCATCCAGCACGCGCTGGGCTGCGCGGCGCTCGCCATCGAGGAAGCCGAGCAGCCCGCCGGGGCGCGCCAGCCGCGCGGCCGCCTCCTCCACCTCCGGCGTATCCAGGTTGGCGATGCGCGCATCGACGCGCGCCCGGGCGATCGTCTCAAGGTCCGCCAGCAGGGCGCGGACCGCCGGAAGGGTCTCGGCAGGCAAGGGCGGGGCGCCCGCTGCCTCCGCACGCTGCGCCTCCTCCACCGAGCCGGACGCGGCGGCGAGGCGGCGGATCAGGGGTGGAAGGGAGGGCAACGTCTCCGCGGGCACGGTTCCCGCCCAGGGACCCCGCGCTGCCTCGGCGCGTTCCGCGAGCGTGGGCACCGCCTCACGCAGCGCGTCGCGCCGCGCCGGGCTCCAGGCTTCCGCGCCATCCAGGCGGAAGGGCGGTGCCGGGCCGTCCTGCCGCAGCAGGGCGAGGCGCTGCGCGATCTCGTGCACGGGAATGCCGCCGAAGCGGTCGCGCATCGCGGCGGCGTGGCGGTTGAGGCGTCCGCGCAAATCGCCCAGCCGGGCAATCGCCGCCTCGCGGTCCATCGGCTCGGGGCGCGGCGTCGCCAATGCCTCGCGCAGCGCATCCAGCACGGCGCGCGGCCCCGTTTCCTCGTCATGCAGGGACAGGATGGCGGGATCGAGGCCCAGCGCGGCCAGGCGGCGCTGCACCACCTCCAGCGCCGCCGCCTTTTCCGCGACGAACAGCACCGTGCGCCCGTCCAGGATGGCCTGGGCCAGGATGTTGACGATGGTCTGGCTCTTGCCCGTGCCGGGCGGCCCCTGGATGACGAGGTCTCCGCCCCGCCGCGCCGCCTCCGCCGCCAGGGCCTGGGAACCGTCCACTGGCACGACATGGTCCAGCCGCTCCACCGGGATGGCGGCGTCCACGTCGGCGTCATCCTCGAAGGGGGGCGACGTTTCGGTGGGCGGAGCGGGGTCGAGCAGGCGGCGCAACGGGGCGTGCGACAGCAGGCCCGGATGCAGCGTCGGGTCCAGGTCGCGCCACATCAGGAAGCGCGCATGGCCGAATAGGCCCAGGACGATGCTGCCCTCCTCCACGCGCCATCCTTCCGGCAAGTGCGGGGACAGCAGCCCGGCCCAGGCCAGCGGCGCGGCGGGGTCGAAGGGCGGGAGTTCGCGCCGCAACTCGCGGGCGAATTTCTCGCGCAGGGGCAGGTTCTCCTGCGGCTCCCCCGGCGCCAGGCGAAGGCGGAAGCGCGAGGACACGCCTTCGCGCGTCAGTGTCACCGGCAGGAAGGCGAGCGGCGCCTCGCGCTCGCGCTCCGGCGTGCGGGTGTCGCGCCAGTGCAGCGTGCCGAAGGCCAGGAAGAGGGAGGCGACGCCGGTTTCCTCCCGTGCCGCCCGCGCATCGGCGGCGATGCCGCGCAGCCGCGTTTCCAGCTCCTTGGCCGGCAGGGCGGTACGGAAGGGGGCAGATGGGCCGAAGGCGATGGCGTCACCGGCTTCGAGCCGCGCCAGCGCGGCGGCGGGGTCGCCTTCCAGCCGCAGCACGCGCCGGCCCCGCGCCTCGCCGGGCAGGGAGAGCATGCGGTTGCGCGTGGAAAGATCCAGTAGGGCGCGGCGCGCCTCCTCCAGGGCAGGGGCGATGCTCATCCCAGGGCGCGCTTCACCCGGCCTTCCTCCAAGTCCAGTTCCTCGTTCAGCTTCACCAGGAACTCCTCCGGCAATTCACCATCATCATGGCGTTGGCGCAGCACGACGCGGGCGGCCTCCAGCGCCTCCAGCCGCAAGGCGCGGCGCGCGGCGCGTTCCGCCCGCGCCGCACCGCCGCCGCGTCGGACCCGCTCTAGATGGGCGTGGCGGTCCCGGTATTCGGGCAGGAGGTCCGCGGCGATGGCGCCATACAACTCGTCGCGCAACCGCTCTTCGATGGTACGCAGCCGTGCCTGGGCCGCGAGTTGGCGCGCCGTCGCCTCCTCCGGCGCGAGCCCGTCGGGCGGGGGTGGCACGGTGAGGCGGAGGCGGCGAATCACCCATTCCAGCGTCGTGCCCTGCACCACCAGCGTGGCGAGGATGGCGCAGAAGGCGAGGAAGACCAGCAGGTCACGCTCGGGGAAGCCGATGGGCAGGGCCAGGGCGACGGCCAACGACACCACGCCGCGCATTCCGGACCACCCAAGAACGAAGACCTGCTGCCAGGGCAGGTCGGGCTGGTCGCGCCAAAAGGCTGGGAGAAGCCTGGCCAGCAGGGCGGCCGGGAACACCCATAGGAACCGGAGCGCGATGAGGGCGAGGGAGATGGCCAGTGCCAACCCTGCCAATTCGAAAGTGCCGCGCCCCTGCAGGTCGGACAGGATGGCGTTCACCTGCAGCCCGATCAGGATGAAGACGAGCGAGGTGAGGGCGAATTCGACGAAGTCCCACACCGCCCGCGCTTCCAGCCGTGTGCGGGCGGAGTAGACGCGATGCGCGGCGCGGCCGAGCCAGATGCCGCAGGTGACGGTCGCCATGACGCCCGAAAGCCCCAGCTCCTCGGCCAGCAGGAAGGAGGCGAAGGCGGCGAGGAAGGACAGCGCGGTTTCCAGCAGCGTGTCCTCCAGCTGCCGCAGCGCCCAGCCGGTGAAGCGTGCGACGGCATAGCCCACCAGGATCCCGCCCCCGCCCAGCAGCAGGAAGGAGCCGACCGCCGCCGCGGGCGACAAGCTTCCCGCCGTTGCGGCCACGATGGCGAGGCGATAGAGCACGAGGGCGGACGCGTCGTTCACCAGGCTCTCGCCCTCCAGGACGGTGACGATGCGGCGCGGCAGGTTCAGCCTTTGCAGCACGGCGGCGGCGGCCACCGCGTCGGGCGGGGCCAGGATGGCGCCCAGCGCCAGCGCCGCCGCCCAGGGTAGGTCGGGGACCAGCAGCCGCGCCACGGCACCCAGCGCAAAGGCGGTGAAGACGACGCAGCCCACGGCGAGCAGCAGGATAGGGCGCAGATTGCGGCGAAAGGCCTGCCAGTCCGTGCGGTAGGCGCTGCCCATCAGCAGCGGCGGCAGGAAAAAGGCCAGCGCCAGTTCCGGATCCAGCGCGATGCGAGGCACGCCAGGGGCGAAGGCCAGCGCCATGCCGGCCAGGATCAGCACCACGGCGTAGGGAAGCCGCAACGCCCGCGCCAGCAGCGCGAGCAGGATGCAGGCCGCCATCAGCCCCAGCACGGCCTGCAGAATCGCCATCGCGCGGGAGGATAGCCACCCCGCGCGGGAATGTCAGCGACGGCTGATCAGGGCGAAGACCAGGACCAGGACGGCCACGAGAAGCAGCGCCGTCATGCCCTGCAGCACGGGGTGGAGCGCGGAAAGCGGCGGCACCAGCAGTGTGGCAAGCGCGCCGGCAGCGGCGAGGATCAGGCGGATCAGCATGGGCATGGGCGGGGCCTCCTCAGCTGGTCCTGTCCCACATCGCGGGACCCTGCACCTTGCGCATGCTCAAAAGGAAGGGGCGCCGCGGGGAGGTCCCGCGGCGCCCCTTGGTTGGGCTCCGTCGTGGCGGGGGTTCAGCCCGCCATCGCGGCGTCCTTGCTCTTGCGCATGTTGGGCAGGAGCATCAGCGCCAGGGCGAAGGCCGCGATGCCGAGCATCGTGGCCGAGATCGGCCGCTCCAAGAACACGATCCAGTCGCCGCGCGACAGCAGCATGGCGCGGCGCAGGTGCTCCTCCATCATCGGGCCGAGCACGAAGCCAATCAGCAGCGGCGCCGGCTCCATCTTCAGCTTCGAGCACATGTACCCGAACACCGCGAAGAGGATGGTCGTGTAGACGTCGAAGACGTTGTTGTTGATGGAGTACACGCCGATCGAGCAGAAGACGAGGATCGCCGGGTAGAGGTACTTGTAAGGCACCTGCAGCAGCTTCACCCACATCCCGATCATCGGGAGGTTGATGACCAGCAGCATCACGTTGCCGATCCACATGGAGGCGATGAGGCCCCAGAACAGGTCGGGCTGCGCCTCCACCATGCGCGGGCCGGGCTGGATGCCCTGGATGATCAGCGCGCCCACCATCAGCGCCATCACGGCGTTGGACGGGATGCCCAGCGTCAGCAGCGGGATGAAGGAGGTCTGCGCCGCAGCGTTGTTCGCCGCCTCCGGACCGGCAACGCCCTCGATGGCGCCCTGGCCGAACATGTGGCGGCCCCGGCTCATCTTGCGTTCCATCATGTAGGCGCCGAAGGCCGCGAGCGACGCGCCGCCGCCCGGCAGGATGCCAAGCGCGGAGCCGAGCAGAGTGCCGCGCAGCACCGAAGGCGTGGCGCGCTTGAACTCGTCCTTGGTCAGCCACAGCTTGCCGACCTCGGTCTTCAGCACCTCGCGCGCCTCAGGACGCTCGAGGTTCAGGATGATCTCGGCGATGCCGAACATGCCCATCGCGATGGCGGCGAAGCCGAGGCCGTCCGACAGCTCGGGGATGCCGAAGGTGAAGCGCTGCTGGCCGGTCTGCACGTCCGTGCCGACGAGGCCGAGCGCCACGCCCACCACCACCATGCCGATGGCCTTCAGGATCGAGCCCTGCGCAAGCACGCAGGCGATCACGAGGCCGAGGAGCATGAGCGAGAAGTAGTCCGCGGGCCCGAAGGACAGGGCAATCTGCGTCAGCAGCGGGCCGGAGGCGGCGACGAGGATGGTGGCCACCGAGCCGGCGAAGAAGGAGCCGAGCGCCGCCGTGGCCAGCGCCGCGCCGGCGCGCCCGTTGCGAGCCATCTTGTAGCCCTCGAGCGTCGTCACAACGGACGATACCTCGCCGGGCAAGTTCAGCAGGATGGCCGTGGTCGAGCCGCCATACTGTGCGCCGTAATAGATGCCGGCCAGCATGATGATGGCGGTCGTCGCCTCCTGCCCGAAGGTGATGGGCAGCAGCAGCGAGATCGTCGCCACCGGACCGATGCCCGGCAGCACGCCAATGGCCGTGCCGATCAGCGCGCCGAGCAGAGCGAATGACAGGTTCTTGAGCGAGAGCGCGACGCTGAATCCGTGCGCCAGATTGTCGATGAGGAGTTCCATGGTCGCCTTGTCCCTATCGCGCCGTCAGAACTGCGGCCACAGGTTTACGCGGATGTCGAGCTCGTAGATGAAGACCCACCAGCAGAGCGCCAGCAGGAAGACGAGCATGCCGGCCACGCCACGCACCGTGTGCGTGCGCTCCGCCATCGACGCGACGAGGATAATCCCGGTCAGTGCCGCAAAGAAGCCAAACTTCTCCAGCAGAAGGGCGAACACGGCCATGGATGCGCAGATCAGCCCGATCTTGCGCCACCCGGCCGACCAGGAGACGACGAGCATCCCGACCAGCACGCCCAGTCCGACGCCATTATAGGTCTGCGAGAAGAAGGGGCCCAGGTTGGTGGCGATGGCCCAGGTGATGAAGCCGGCTGCCACGCCGAGGGCGAGCGAGGCCGCATCCAGGCCGGTCCACTTCTCCAGCGGATCGGGCCCGCTGAACAGGCCGATCAATGTCACCGCCGTGCCCAGCCCGACCTGGATCCAGAACACCAGCATAGGCATGTAGCCTGGCCCCATGCGCCGTGCCGAGCCAAGGCTGTGATCCTGATTCAGCCAAAGTCCAATCAGGGCGAGGAGGACCAGGAATAATCCCGATACCACATCCTTCATGTTGATCCTGAGCTGCATCGCCCGTTCTCCCGTCAAAGCCGCCGGAAAATCCGGCATTTCTCCTAAACTGCCAAGTCTTGCCTGTCCGACATCAACAAGATTACGCTTCAGTCAGGCTTTGCGCCACTTTCGCGCACCACCGGTCCCCAGCGCGCTAGCTCGGATTCGACGAACTGCGTGAAACTCACTGGATCGAGCGTGCCGGGCGTCCCGCCGAACTCGGCAAAGCGCGCCTGTAGCTCAGGCCGTGCCAGAATCGCCAGCACTTCCCGCGACAGCCGCTCCGTGACTGGGGCGGGAAGCCGCGCCGGGCCGGACAGGCCGAACCAGGAGGAGGTGACGAGGTCAAACCCCGCCTCGCGCAGGGTCGGCACTTCGGGAAAGGCGGGGTGGCGCATTTCGCCGCTCGTCGCCAGGGCGCGCACGCTGCCCTGGCGGATATGCGCCGCCGCGCTGGGTAGGCTGTCCGACATCAGCGGAACCTGCCCGCCGATCACCGCCGTCATTGCCGGGCCGGCGCCACGGAACGGGATGTGGTTCAGCTCCTTCCCCAGAAGCTGGCCGAGGCGGACGATCAGGAGGTGGTTGGACGAGCCTGCTCCCGAACTCGCCATATCGAGGCCGCGCGCGCCCTCGCGGTGGCGCCTCGCCAGATCCGCCATGTCGGTGGGGCCGAGGCGCGGATGCGCCACGATCACCGAGGGGTTCAGGCTCAGCAGCGCGACATGGGTGAAATCCGTCAGCGCGTCGTAGCGCACGCCGGAATACAGCGCGGGCGCGATGGCGTGGCTGGCGATGGAGGAGAGCACCAGCACGTGCCCGTCCGGCGGCGAATGCGCGACCAGCAGCGAGCCGAGAGTCGCCCCCGCGCCCGGCCGGTTCTCCACCACCACCGGCTGGCCGAGACTTTCGCCGAGCGGCGTGGCGACGAGGCGCGCGATGAGGTCGGTGGTGCCGCCGGGCGCGAAAGGCACCACGAGGCGAATGGGCTGCGAGGGCCAGGATTGCGCGAGGGCTGGAGTGGCCAAGCCGGCAAGGGCAAGAACAGGAGCAAGGGACAGCGCGGCGCGCCGTGGCGTGGGCTTGGACAACCCGCTCTCCCTTTCCCTGAATGGTTCTGCTTGGTGACGGCTATGGCATGTGCCTCCCCTGGCTGCAAGCGTCTGGACACGGCGGGATACCGCCGCGAGGATGCCCCATGCCCGAGAATCGCATCGCGGCCCTGCCGGCGCCCGAGGTGGCCGCGCGCGTCGCGTCCGGCCACGCGGTGATCCTGCCGCTCGGCAGCACGGAGACGCATGGCCCGGCCCTGCCCATGGGCGACTACGCCCTAGCCGAGGCCGTGGCGTGCCGCATCGCCGACGAGGCCGGGGATGCCCTGGTCGCTCCGCCCCTTCCGTTTGGCGGCGCGGATTTCTTTCGCGGCGTCCCGGGCGGCGCGGCGCTCTCCCCCGCCACCCTCGCCGCCGTGGTGACGGAGGTGCTGGAGGCGCTGCGCGAGGGAGGGGCGACGCGGCTTCTCGTGCTGAACGGCCATGGCGGCAATATCGGCGCGATCGAGACGGCGCAGCGGCGCCTGCGCGAAGCCGGGATACTGGTCCCTGCCTTCCACATCTGGCGCAACGCCGCCGCCTGGCATGCGGAGGAGGGCGGTGCCGCCACCGCGCTGGGCCATGGTGGCGACCCGGTCGCCTCTGTGGCGCTGCATCTCTTTCCCAGGCTTTGCGATCCGTCGCGCCTCGGGCCGGGCGCCCAGCCCGGCGCGGCCTTCGGCCTGCCAGTCACGGGTTTCGGCACGCTGCGCGCAGGCGGGGCGGAGTTTGCCCTGCCGCTGGAGATCGGCGAGATCGCGCCGGGCGGGGTGCAGGCAGCGGATGCGCGCGGCGCCTCCGCGGAGCTGGGGGCGCGGCTGGTCGCGCGGATGGCGCGCGCGGGCGCGGCGATGCTGGAGGCGATGCGGGAATGAAGGTTTGCGTTTTCGGCGCGGGGGCCATCGGCGGCCACCTGGCGGCACGGCTGGCGCGCGGCGGGGCGGAGGTGTCGGTGGTGGCGCGCGGTGCCCACCTCGCCGCCATGCGCGAGCGGGGGCTGACGGTGGAGGCGCCGGATGTGCGCTTCACCGTGCCCGTGCGCGCCAGCGACGACCCGGCCGCGCTCGGCCCGCAGGACGCGGTGCTCGTGACGGTGAAGACCCCCGCGCTGGAAGCGGCGGCCTCGCAGATCCCGCCTTTGCTGGGACCGGACACGCCCGTCGCCTTCGTGGTGAATGGCATCCCCTGGTGGCACGAGGCCTCGCCGCCGCACCCGCTGCATGACGCGGTGGGGCTTGGACGGACGCTGGGCGGGGTGGTGTGGTCCGCCTGCACGGTGGAGGAGCCGGGCACCATCCGGGTGCAGACCGCGGCCAACCGGCTGATCCTGGGCGAGACGCAGCCCGGTGCCTCGGATCGCGCCGCCCCCATCCTGCAGGCGCTGGAGGCGGGCGGGATGACCGGCACCACAAGCCCCGACATCCGGCGCGACATCTGGCTGAAGCTGCTGAACAACCTGAGCAACGGGCCGATCTGCCTGCTCAGCCGCGCCGACATGAAGACCACCTTCAGCGACCCGGCGGTGCGCGAGGCGGCGCTGGCCGTGCTGCGCGAGGGCCTGGCCATCGCGGCGGCCGAGGGGCATGACGTGTCCAAGGGGGCCGAGGAGCGCGCGATGCGCTCCGTCGCCCTGCCGCACAAACCCTCCATCCTGCAGGATGTGGAGGCGGGAAGGCCGACGGAGTTCGCCACGCTGTTCGAGGCGCCGCTGGCCATCGCCCGCGCGCGTGGCGTCGCGACGCCCATGCTGGACCTGCTGGTGGCGCTGGCGCGGGTGGCCTCGTCTCCGCGCTGACGGTTACAGGCGATGGGGCAGGGCGGTCTGGCCCAGCACCCAGCCCTCCCAGCGCCGGACCCACGGGTCATCCGGCACGAAGTCGGGCGCCGCGCCGTCCAGCACGGCGAGGAGGTTCAGGAGGCCCAGCACGCAATCCAGCCGGTCCTCCCCCGCCGCATCGGCGCCGAACCCGTTCAGAGCGGCGTCGCGCAAGCCCGGCTCGGGCGTGACGGAGAGCGCATCCATCGCCGCGAGCAAGGCAGGGCCGAGGCGCCGGCGCGCCTCCGGGTCGCGCTTCGAGCCCCCGAGGCGCAGGCCGAGCAGGCGCAGCGCCTCGGCCGGATACACCTCCGCCAGCACGAGGCGGCCCGGGGCGAGCAGGGCACGCAGATCGCCCTCGAAGGGCCAGAGCGCGTAGGGCGCCCCGGCAGCCAGGGCCGGGGCGAGCCAGTCGCGCCACGCGGCGATGGCCGCCTTGCCCGACTGGTTGGCACCCAGCGTCCAGAAGGGCGGTGCCCCGGCGGGGCGGGTGGCTGTGGCACGGTCGCACCAGCGCTCCAGCGCCGCCGCGCCTGCGAGTCCGAGCGCGGCGGCGTGGGAAGCGCGCGTCATCCCCCGCAGGCCGCGCGCCGGATAGAAGGGCGCGTGCGGTCCCACCGCGTGCAGCGACGCCGCGACATCAAAGAAGCGCGCATCCCCGACACGGGCGCGCAGGAACTCGGGAAAGCCGCCTTCGCTCCGCCCGGCGGCATAGGCGCGCGGCAGGCCAAGCGGCATGTCGAGGCCCAGCGCGGCGGGGGCCCCGCCTTCGAGCAGCGCACCGGCCAGGGCGAAAGGGTCGCCCACCGGGCGTGGTGCTGCGGCTCGCCAGCCTGTCGCGTCACGTTCGGCCAGGCAGGCCCAGCGCTTCTCCGGCCGCACCGACCAATCCGCATGCGCGGCACGGCGCGCGATGCTAGGGTCAGGCATGGGCTATGCCGCACCCGCCAAGTGGTTCCACTGGATCACCGTCGCGCTGATGCTGGTGGCATTGCCCACCGGCATCGTGATCGAGCACATCCGCGATGCCGACAAGATGCGCTTCTATGCGATCCATGAAAGCGCGGGGCTGACGACCTTCCTGGTCGCCCTGGCGCGTCTGGCCTACCGGCTCCGCAATCCGCCGCCCGAAGCTTCGCACCAGCCGCGCCTGTTTCGCCTCGCCGCGACGACGGTACATCACGCGCTCTACGCCGCGCTGATCGTGCAGCCCGTGCTGGGCTTCCTGGCGACCAATGCCTTCGGCTTCCCCTTGCGCGGCCAGACCGCCTATCTCGGCTTCATTCACCTGCCGCGCTTCATGGAAACGAATGTCCCACTGGCCGAGGCGCTGCTGGCGGCGCATCTCTGGCTGGGCTGGGTCATCGCGGCGCTGCTGGTGCTGCACGTCTCGGCGGTGGTGTTCCATCAGGCGATCCGCCGCGACGGCACGCTAGACCGGATGATCTGAGCGCAGCTTCGCGATCTCCTCCGCCACGCGCTCCGGTGTCGCCTCGGAGGGGAAGATGGCGTCCCACTCCAGCGCATCGGCCAGCGCCGCCTTGTACTCGGCGCGCGGGATCTCGATCGTGCCAAATTGCGCCAGGTGCTCCGTGGTGAATTGCGCATCGAGCAGGGAGTAGCGGCCGATCCGCAGCCGCGCGACGAGGTGGACCAGCGCGACCTTGGAGGCGTCAGTGGCACGCGAGAACATGCTTTCCCCGAAGAAGGCGCCGCCGATCGCCACGCCGTAGAGGCCGCCCACCAGCTCGCCATCCTGCCAGGCCTCGACCGAATGGGCGTGGCCCATCGCGTGCATCGCAGTGAAGAGCGCGGCGATCTCGCTGTTGATCCAGGAATCGAAAGAGCCGCGGCGCGGTGCCGCGCAGAGCGCGACGACGCGGGCGAATTCGCGATTGGCCGTGATGGTGAAGCGCCCCTGGCGCACGGTGCGGGCCAAGCGGCGGGACAGGTGGAAGCCGTCGAGCGGGATCACGCCGCGCCGCTCGGGATCGAGCCAGTAGAGCCGGTCGCTGTCCCGGCTCTCGGCCATGGGAAAGAGGCCGATGCGGTAGGCACGCAGCATCAGCTCGGGCGTGATCTCGATCCGCCGGCGGCTCATGCTGCGCCCTCCATGGGATAGGAAGCTAGGGAAGCGCGCCGGCGAATGCCAGCGCCGCGTTCCTCATCCGGCGCGGGAAACGAACCGCTCCAGCCAATGGATCGTGTAGTCGCCGGACTGGAATTCCGGATCGTCCATGATGCGGCGGTGCAGCGGAAGCGTGGTGCGGATGCCGTCCACCACCATCTCGTCCAGGGCGCGGCGCGCGCGGGCGATGGCGCCGGCACGCGTCGGCGCGTGCACCACCAGCTTGGCGACGAGGCTGTCGTAATGCGGCGGCACGGCGTAGCCGCTGTAGAGCGCGCTATCCACCCGCACCCCCAGTCCGCCCGGCGCGTGGTAGGTCGAGACGCGGCCCGGCGAGGGTGCGAAGCTCTCGGGGTCCTCGGCAGTGATGCGGCACTCGATGGCGTGGCCGGAGAAGCGCACATCTTCCTGCCCGTAGCCCAGCGCCTCGCCGCCCGCGATGCGGATCTGCTCGCGCACCAGATCCACGCCGCAGACCATCTCCGTCACCGGATGCTCTACCTGCAGGCGGGTGTTCATCTCGATGAAGGCGAACTGCCCGTCCTGCCACAGGAATTCCAGCGTGCCGGCGTTGCGGTAGCCCAGCTCCCGCAGCGCCTTGGTCACCTGCGCGCCCAGCGCGTCGCGCTCGGCGGCCGAGAGCACGGGCGAGCCCGCCTCCTCCACCAGCTTCTGGTGGCGCCGCTGGAGCGAGCAGTCGCGCTCTCCGAAATGCACCACGTTGCCGTGCGTGTCCGCGAGGACCTGCAGCTCGATATGGCGGGGCCGGTCGAGATACTTCTCCATGTAGACGCTGTCGTCGCCGAAGGCGGCCTTGGCCTCCGTGCGAGCGACGCGCCACGCCTCCTCCAGCTCGCCCTCGTGGCGGGCGACCTTCATGCCGCGCCCGCCGCCGCCGGCGGCGGCCTTGATCAGCACGGGATACTTCACCTGCTCGGCGACCGCCCGCGCTTCCTCCAACGATTCCAGCGCGCCGAGCGAGCCGGGCACGAGGGGGACGCCCAGGCGGCGCATCGCGTCCTTGGCGGCGATCTTGTCGCCCATCATGCGGATATGCTCGGCCGTCGGGCCGATGAAGGTCAGGCCGTGCGCCTCCACCATCTCGGCGAAGCGGGCATTCTCGCTCAGGAAGCCGTAGCCGGGATGGATCGCCTCCGCGCCCGTGATGGTGGCGGCGGACAGGATGGCGGCGACGTTGAGGTAGGATTCACGCGCCGGGGGCGGGCCGATGCACACGCTCTCATCCGCCAGGCGCACATGCATGGCGGAAGCATCGGCGGTGGAATGCACCGCGACGGTGCGGATGCCCATTTCCTGGCAGGCGCGGTGGACGCGCAGGGCAATCTCGCCGCGATTGGCGATCAGCACCTTGGAAAAGGGACGCGTCATCACTCCACCAGCACCAGCGGCTCGCCGTATTCGACCGGGGTGCCGTTGTCGATCAGGATGCGCGTGACGGTGCCCGCCTTCGGCGCCTTGATCTGGTTGAAGGTCTTCATCGCCTCGATCAGCAGCAGCGTCTGCCCGGCAGTGACCTTGGCGCCCAGGGTGATGTAGGGCGCAGACCCTGGCTCCGGCGACAGGTAGGCGACGCCGACCATGGGCGAGGTGACGAGGCCCGGGTGGCTCGCATCCAGGGACGGAGCGGCAGCGGGGGCAGGGGCGGCGGCTGGCGCTGCGGGCGCGGCGGCCTGGGCCGGCGCGGCGGCCATGGCCTGCATGGGCGCCATGGCGGGAGCGGCGAAATACTGCGCCGGGGCCGGCGCCGGGATCACGCGGGCGACGCGGATGCGCGCATCCTTCTCCGCGACCTCGATCTCGGTCAGGTCGGTGTCGCGGAGGATCTCCGCAAGCTTGCGGATCGCGTCCGCGTCCACGGTGACGCCGTTGCTCATGTCAGTCGTCCTGATCCTCGTCCCCCGCCTCGGCGAGGATGCCCGCCATGGCGCGCAGCGCCAGCGCGTAGCCGCCGATGCCCAGCCCGGCGATGACGCCGGTGGCGACGCGGGAGACGTAGCTGTGATGCCGGAATTCCTCCCGGCGGTGGATGTTCGTGATGTGCACCTCGATCACCGGCAGATCCACGGCGGAAAGCGCGTCGAGGATGGCGACCGAGGTGTGCGAGTAGGCGGCCGGGTTGATGATGATGCCCGCGGCGCGCCCCCGGCATTCCTGGATCCAGGACACCAGCTCGCCCTCGATGTTGCTCTGCCGGAAGTCGATCGCCAGCCCCAGCTCCTCCGCCGTCTCGGCGCAGAGGCTTTCCAGGTCATCCAGCGTCGCGGGGCCGTATTTCTCCGGCTCGCGCGTGCCGAGCATGTTGAGGTTGGGGCCGTTCAGGACGGCGACGAGCTTCATCGGGGGCGGGGTCCGGTGTCCGGGAAAGGGGGCCGGGTATCACGGCGCGCCGCGCCGGGGCAACCCGGGGTTCCCCGGACATGCCTCCTAGAAACGGAAGGATACGCTGAGCGAGCCGAAGATCTGCGTCCCCCGCTGGCCGTAGAACTCCTCCGACCGGACCACCTGGGTGTAGGCGATGCGGGTGCCGCGCCAGTAGATCGCCGCCCCGGCCTGCGCCTCGCCGACGAGCCAGCGCCGCTGCACGGAGGGTGAGTTCTCCCGGAAGGTGCTGCCATCCAGGAACAGGTCGCGGGCTACGACGCGCCCATCCACCCCAGCGAAGAGGTACCAGCCGAAATCCCGCGTCGGCTGAAAGAAGGAGGAGCCGGCGGGGGAGGGGCGGATGCGGGTCGGGCCCCAATCCGCCTCCAGCCCCTGGCCGATCCGCAGGACGGCGCCGCCGCCCGCGTTGATCGCGACGTTGCCCAGGGACGCCGTGGCCGAGGGGATGAGCTCCGTCTCGAGCGAGCCCACGCGCGCAAGCGGAACGCGCCAGCGCCGCTCCAGCATCGCGTTCAGCGTCGGCTCGTCCTTCAGCTGGTGGTCCCAGCCATTGAGCCGCTTCACGTTGATCAGCCGGTGGTAGTTGTTCTGCACCTGCTCGCCCAGCGCCGAGGGGCCGACCACGCCGGCCTGGAGTTCCAGCAGGGTCTGCGTCGTCGCCGTGGCGCGCGACAGGCTGACCGTGGCGTAGAGATGCCCGGCATAGGGCCGGTCGCGCGGGTCGGGGACGTAGCGGCGCTTGTCCTCCGGCGTGTAGATGTTCTGGCCGAGCGACACGCCCCAGCGGAGGTTGCCCGGCCCGAAGAGCCAGGTGAGGCGCTGGTCCAGCCAGGCGAGGGGGCTGGGCAGTTCCGTCGAGGGCGAGCGCCAGGTCAGCAGCAGCCCGTTGCTGTAGTAGCGGTCGGTGAAACCGCCGAAGAGGTCGTTCTCCGTCGTCAGGGTCAGGGTGCCGCGCGGGTCGGGCGGGGGCGTGCGGACCGGAAGCTCCATCACGGGGGATTGTGCCGCGGCGGGCAGCGCGAAGAGGGACAGGGCCAGGGCCAGCCCCGGCGCAGGAAAGCGGATCATGGCCCCTCCAACGCCTGATGGGCGCCGCCGTCCACCCCCGCCTTGTCCTGGTTGGTGGGCCGGTCCACATACCGGGACATGGACCAGGCGCTGCACAGCCGCATCACGCTCTCGGTGAATGGCGAGACGCGCGCCCTCCCCGGGGGCGCGACCGTGGCCGATCTTCTTGCGGAAATCGGCCTTGCCGCGCGCAAGGTGGCGGTGGAGCGCAATCTCGAGATCGTGCCCCGTTCGCAGTATGGCGCCACGGTGCTGGCGAGCGGCGACACGATCGAGATCGTCCATTTCATCGGGGGCGGGTAAGCGCATGGATGGCATGACCGAAATGCAGGACGACCTTTGGGAGGTCGCGGGACGGCGCTTCCGCTCGCGCCTCGTCGTCGGGACCGGGCGCTACAAGTCGCTGGAGGAGACGGCCGCGAGCATCGCCGCCAGCGGCGCAGAGATGGTGACGGTGGCAGTGCGGCGGGTGAACCTGTCGGACGCCTCCGCGCCCATGCTGCAGGATTTCGTCCCGCCCGACCGCTACACCTACCTACCCAACACCGCCGGCTGCCACACGGCGCAGGAGGCGGTCCGCACGCTGCGCCTGGCGCGCGAGGCGGGGGGCTGGAACCTCGTGAAGCTGGAGGTGCTGGGGCCGCCGCCCTTCCTCTATCCCGACATGGCCGCGACCTTCGAGGCCGCCGCCGCGCTGCTCGCCGATAATTTCGAGGTCATGGTGTATTGCGCCGACGACCCGGTGGCGGCGAAGCGCCTGGAGGAGATGGGCTGCGTCGCCATCATGCCGCTGGGAGCGCCCATCGGCTCCGGCATGGGGGTGGTGAACCCCTACATGATCCGCGCCATCAAGTCCCAGGCCAAGGTGCCGGTGCTGGTGGATGCCGGGATCGGCACGGCGAGCGACGCGGCGCTGGCGATGGAACTGGGCTGCGATGCGGTGCTGCTGAACAGCGCCATCGCCCACAGCCAGGACCCGGTGCGGATGGCGGTGGCGATGAAGCACGCGGTGATTGCCGGTCGCGCGGCCTTCCTGGCCGGGCGTATGGGACGTGACTACAAGGCCGATGCGTCGAGCCCGATGACCGGGCTGATCCGCCAAGGAAGCTAGATCAGCCGCGCTTCACGAAGGGCGGCGCGCAGCGACTCTGGCAGCTTGTCCAGGCCGCGCACCGGCTCCGCGCCGGAGGCGACATCCACTGGCGCCTCGGCGGGGTCGAGGTAGCGCCAGCCCTGAAAGGCCTTCACGGCCCGTGCCTCCACCGGCACCAGCTCCGGATCGAGCACGAGGCCGCAGCAGGCGGAGCCATCCTCCCAGCAATCCTCGATGATGTCCGTGATGCGCTGGCGCACCTGCACGAAGCCCGCCACGACCCAGAAGATCGAGCCGCCCTGCAGGATCTCCGCGCGCCGCTTCGGCGCCATGCGGGTGCGGTGGCGCAGCGGCGGTTCCGACAGGGCGCGGTCCGCCTGGATGCGGCGAAGCTGCGCCACGTCGCGCGGCCCGACCGAAAGCTTGATGAGGTGAAGCACGGGGCAATAGGTGCGACGGCATCCGCACCCCGGCAAGAGGGGGACCCCCGCGCGAACCCGCGCGGGGGAGAGGCGTCAGGCGCCGTGCCGCTCGACCAGGAGCTGCTTGATCTTGCCGATGGCGGCGGCCGGGTTCAGCCCCTTGGGGCAGGTCCGGGTGCAGCTCATGATGGTGTGGCAGCGATACAGGCGGAACGGGTCTTCCAGGTTGTCCAGACGCTGGCCCGTCGCCTCGTCGCGGCTGTCCGCGATCCAGCGATAGGCGGCCAGCAGCACGGCCGGGCCCAGGAAGCGGTCGCCGTTCCACCAGTAGGACGGGCAGGCGGTGGAGCAGCAGAAGCACAGGATGCATTCCCACATCCCATCCACCTTGGCGCGCTCATCCTTGCTCTGGCGGCGCTCCTCGTCGGGTGGGGGCGGGGTCTCGCTCTTCAGCCAGGGCTCGATGGAGCGGTACTGGGCGTAGACCTGCGACAGGTCGGGCACCAAGTCCTTCACCACCGGCATGTGCGGCAACGGGTTGACCCGCACCTCGCCCTTCACCTCGTCGATGGGCTTCAGGCAGGCGAGGGTGTTCAGCCCGTCGATGTTCATCGAGCAGGAACCGCAGATGCCCTCGCGGCAGGAGCGGCGGAAGGTCAGCGTGCTGTCGATCTCGTTCTTGATCTTGATTAGCGCGTCCAGGACCATCGGGCCGCACTTGTCCATGTCCACCTCGTAGGTGTCCATGCGCGGGTTCTCGCCCGTATCCGGGTCCCAGCGATAGATCTTGAACGCCTTGACGTTCGTGGCCCCGGCGGGGGCCTTGAAGACCTTGCCTTGTCCGACGGTGGAGTTCTTGGGGAGCGTGAAAGTCGCCATTGGCTCAGTACACCCGCGCCTTGGGCGGGAAGACCTGGACCTCGTTGGTGAGGGTCCGCATCTTCACGCCGCGATAATCCAGGGACACCTCGCCCTTGTCGTTCACGGAGGCGAGGGTGTGCTTCATCCAGTTCTCGTCGTCGCGCTCGGGGAAATCCTCGTGCGCATGGGCGCCGCGGCTTTCCTTGCGCGCCTCGGCACCGACGATGGTGGTCAGCGCATTGCCGACGAGGTTGTCCAGCTCCAGCGCCTCGACGAGGTCGCTGTTCCAGACCAGCGAACGGTCCGCGATCTTGAGGTCGGACAGGCCAGCGTGGACCTTGCGCATCTTCTCCACGCCCTCGGCCAGCAGCTCGCTCGTGCGGAACACGGCGGCGTGGTTCTGCATGGTCCGCTGCATCTCGAGACGGATCTCGGAGGTGTGGGTCGTGCCCTTGGCGTTGCGGATGCGGTCGAACCGGTCCAGCGCCTTCTCGCCCGCCTTGGGGGGCAGGGGTGCCTGGGTGGCGCCGGGCTTGATCGTCTCGACAGCGCGGTGCGCGGCGGCGCGGCCGAACACCACGAGGTCGAGCAGCGAGTTCGTGCCCAGGCGGTTCGCGCCGTGCACGGAGACGCAGGCCGCCTCGCCCACCGCCATCAGGCCGGGGACCACCGCGTCCTCGTCCTCGCGGGTCGGGCGCAGCACCTCAGTGTGGATGTTCGTGGGGATGCCGCCCATGTTGTAGTGGACGGTCGGGAGCATCGGGATCGGCTCCTTGGTCACGTCCACGCCCGCGAAGATGCGCGCCGTCTCGGAGATGCCGGGCAGGCGCTCATGCAGGATGTCCGCGCCCAGGTGCTCCAGGTGCAGGTGGATGTGATCCTTCAGCGGGCCGACGCCGCGGCCCTCGCGGATCTCCATGGACATGGCGCGGGAGACGACGTCGCGGGAGGCGAGGTCCTTCGCGGTCGGCGCGTAGCGCTCCATGAAGCGCTCGCCCTCACTGTTGGTCAGGTAGCCACCCTCGCCGCGCGCGCCCTCGGTCACGAGGCAGCCGGCACCGTAGATGCCGGTCGGGTGGAACTGCACGAATTCCTGATCCTGCATGGGCAGGCCGGCGCGCAGGATCATGCCGCCGCCATCGCCCGTGCAGGTATGGGCGGAGGTGCAGGAGAACCAGGCGCGGCCATAGCCGCCGGTCGCCAGCACCACGCTCTGCGCGCGGAAGCGGTGGATGGAGCCGTCCTCGAGATTCCACGCCATGACGCCGCGGCAGGCGCCCTCATCGTCCATGATGAGGTCGAGGGCGAAGTATTCGACGAAGAACTCGCAATTGTGCTTGAGGCTCTGCTGGTAGAGCGTGTGCAGGATGGCGTGGCCGGTGCGGTCGGCGGCGGCGCAGGCGCGCATCGCCGGCTCCTTGCCGTAGTGCTTCATGTGGCCGCCGAAGGGGCGCTGGTAGATGCGCCCATCCTCCGTGCGGCTGAACGGCACGCCGTAATGCTCCAGCTCGATGATCGCGGGCACGGCCTCGCGGCACATGTACTCGATGGCATCCTGGTCGCCGAGCCAATCCGACCCCTTCACGGTGTCGTACATGTGCCAGCGCCAGTCATCCTCGCCCATGTTGCCCAGCGCGGCGCCGACGCCGCCCTGCGCCGCCACGGTGTGCGAGCGTGTGGGGAAGACCTTGGTGATGCAGGCCGTCTTCAGCCCGGCAGCGCCCATGCCGAAGGTGGCCCGAAGCCCCGCGCCGCCCGCGCCGACCACCACCACGTCATAGGTGTGGTCCACGATGCGGTAGGCGCCGCTGGAAGGCATGGTCATGGCGTTCATCGCGAAATCCCGCTCCGCTCGCGCTCCTTGTCGGAGCGCCCTCGAAACTGCAGCCGGAACCGCCCGGCCTCGAACAGAAAATCGGCGCGGGATGGCCCCGCGCCAGCATTGTTACGCCGCGGCGACGATCCGCACCACCGCCACGGCACAGGCCAGGGCGAGCAGGACGGAAACGGCCTTGATCGCCAGCACCGCCAGCATCTGCGCCGTCTCGGGGCGGACATAGTCCTCCGCCACCACCTGCAGCCCATTGGCCATGTGGTGGAAGGTGGCGGCGATCAGCGCCAGCAGCAGCACGGCGTTGAAGGGCCGCGAGATCCACAGCACCGTCTCGACATAGGAGGCGCCGGCCAGGCCGATCATGCTGAACACGAACCAGAAGGTCAGCGGCAGCAGCGCCAGGGAGGTGACGCGCAGCATCCACCAGTGATGGGTGCCCTTGCGCGCCGAGCCCAGCCCCCGCACCCGCCCGAGGGCGGATCGCATCGAAGCCGGGCTGCTCGTCTCGTTCGCCATATCTTGCGTCAGCCCCAGAAGATCAGCGCCAGGATCCAGGTCAGCACCGTCAGCACGGCCGTGCCGATCAGCACGGCGCGGCCCGTGGCGTACATGGTCGGCAGCTCGAAGCCGAAGCCCCAGTCCCACAGGAGGTGCCGCAGCCCGGCCAGCGTGTGATACCAGGTCACCGCCGTCAGCCCGAACAGCACCAGCAGGCCCAGGAAGGAGCCAAGGAACCACTGCACGCGGGCGAAGGATTCCTCGCCCGTCGCGGCGGCAACCAGCCACCACACGAGCAGCAGCGTGCCCGCGGACCAGATCGCCCCCGTGATGCGGTGGGTGATGGAAAGCGCGCTGTTCATCTGCATCATGTCGTAGACCTGCAGATGCGGGGAAAGCGGGCGTCGGACGGGGGTTCCGTCGGAACGCCGGCCCGTCATCAAGGCCTCGCGCGCGTCATGTTGGGTCGTCATTTGAGCTGGGCTCCGGCCTGCCTTGCCTCGCGCCCGTCTTTAAGGACGGGCTGCCACCCGGTCAATCCGCGGTCGGACCGGAATCAGGCACGGCGAAGCCGTGGCGCAGCACTTCCTCGCCATCCAGGCGCAGCACGGCATAGCCCGGCGCCTCGCCGGTCGGACGCAGCCGCTGCCCCGGACGGAAATCCAGCGCGAAGGAGGAGGCGGTGCCCCGCACCCCGAAGCTGGGGATGCCGTGCCACGTGCCGGCGATGTCGCGATGGACGTGGCCGTGCAGCATCGCCCGGATTCGCGCGCGATGCGGGCGCAGCACCTCCAGCAGCGCCGGCGCGTCGCGCAGGCCGATGGCATCGAAGCCGGGGATGCCCACACGCATCGGCGGGTGGTGCAGGGCCAGGATGATCGGCCCCTCCGCCTCGTCGAGTTCCCGTGCCAGCCAGTCCAACCGCGCGCGGCACAGCCGGCCGCCCGCCTCGCCGGGGGAATGGGTGTCGAGGGTGACGAGTCGCCCCGCCGGGGTGTCGCGCGTCTCCTGCACGAAGCCCTTTCCGCCGAAATGGCGCCGGAAGGCATCGCGGTCGTCGTGGTTGCCGATCATCGGCACGACCGGGAAGGGGAGGGCGGCCAAGCGGTCGCGCAGCCAGGGATAGGTGTTCTCGTAGTCGTCATGCCCGATATCGCCCGTCGCGACGGCCAGCACGGCGGGCCAGACGCTGCCCGGCCCGTGCAGGGCCACGAGGCTGTCCAGCACCGCCTCCAGCCTTTCGCGGCCGCCCTTGGGCGTGCCGATGTGGAAATCCGACAGGTGCAAGAGGATCATGACGCGGCGCATGATTGACCCATGCGGCCGGGGAGGGAAGTCTCGCCGGAGGCAACCGGCGGATCGGGCCGGGATTGCGCTTCCGTCGCCATGTTGCCTGGGGAAACGCCGTGAAGCGCCTGCTTGCCCTGCTGCTTTGCGCCTGCCTTGCCGCCGGGGCCGCGCGCGCGGGGGAGCCGGTGCGGCTGCTCATCGGCCTGGCGCCCGGCAGCGCAGTGGACCAGATGGGCCGCCTCCTGGCGGACGGACTTGCCGACGAGCTGGGTCGCCCTGTCGTGGTGGAGAACCGCACCGGCGCCCGCGGCAACGTGGCGGCCGAGGCGGTGGCGCGCGCCAATCCGGACGGGTCGGTGCTGGGGGTGGTCTCGGCAGCCACGCTGGTGCTGAACCGGCACCTTTCGCGGCGGATGGGCTATGATCCACAGGCAGATCTGACCCCCATCAGTCGCTTCGCCGCCCAGCCCTTTCTGGTGTTGGTCCCACCGCGCGACGGGCCCCGCGACCTGGGTGAGCTGATCGAGAATTTGAAAGGAAAAACAGGCACTTGCGGGACGCCGGGTGCGGGGACTCAAGCCCATCTGGTGCTCGACATGCTGCTGCGTTCGGCGGGGGCGCGCTGCGACTTTGTCCATTACAGAAACAATGCAAGCGCTATTCCAGATTTGCTTGATGGGTCGCTTCAGGTCTATGTCGGCTCCGCTGTCATCGGATTGCCATGGGTCCAGGAGGGGCGCGCGCGATTACTCGCCGTTACCTCCCGGGTGCGTTCCACCCTATTCCCCGAGGCGCCCACGGTGGGTGAGACGGTCCCCGGCTTCGAAGCCGAGACCTGGATCGCCCTGATGGGACCCCGCGGTATGGAGGAAGCCCTGGTGGCGAGGATCGAGGCAGCCGCCATCGCCGTCGCGCGTGACGTCGCGGTGGTGAATCGGCTCCGGGCCATGTTCGCCGAACCCGTTGGGGAAGGGCGGACGGAACTCGCCGCCACCATCCGCGCGCAGGATTCCATATGGGGGCCGGTGGCCCGCGCCGCCGGAGTGACCGCTGATTGACGCTGCACAGGAAGCCACCATTCCTCGGAAGCTTGGTTTCAAGCCTGGGATGGTGTGCGCCGTCCTCGAACCGCCGGCCGGCTTCAAGCATGGCCTTCCCGCGACCAATGCCTCGGAGCCCGAGCTGATCCTCGCCTTCGCCCCCGACCGCGCCGCCCTGGCGCGGGTGGCGGCGAAGGCGCTGGATCTCTACGGCGTCGGTGGCAGGCTGTGGTTTGCCTATCCGAAGAAGACCGCGAGCATCCGCACCGACCTGGACCGCGACCATGGCTGGGAGCCGCTGACCCAAGCGGGCCTCCTGCCGGTGACGCAGGTGCCGCTCGACCCCACTTGGTCGGCGCTGCGCTTCCGCCTGCGTGAGGAAATCCCCACCCTCACCCGCAAGGCCTGAGGCGCGACGCGCAGGTTGATCCTGCGCAAGGCGCTTGCTTGCATTCCGGGGCAAGGGAGGGACATGCTCCCTTGTCCCATCTCGCCCCCCGGCGCAGGGTCCCGCCCGATGAACGCCACACGCTCACGCTTCCTCAACCAGTGCCGCCAGGGCCTCGATGCCCTGCAGGCGGAAGGGCGTTACCGCGAATTCGCGAAGCTGGAGCGGGAGGCGGATCGCTTCCCGGTCTATCGCCATGAGGGCCGGGACGTCGTCGTGTGGTCCTCCAACGACTACCTGGGCATGGGGCGGCACCCGGCGGTGATCGCCGCCGGGCAGGCGGCGCTGGCCACGCAGGGCGCGGGGGCGGGCGGCACGCGCAACATCTCCGGCACCTCGCCGCTCATTGCGGCGCTGGAGGAGGAGCTGGCGACGCTGCATGGCATGGAGGCCGCGCTGCTCTTCGGCTCGGGCTATGTCGCCAACCAGGCGGCGATCTCGACGATCCTCACCTCGCTGCCCGGCTTCTACGTCTTTTCCGACGCCAAGAACCACGCGAGCATGATCGCGGGGATGCGCGGCCTGCCGGGGGTGACGCGCCACATCTTCCGCCACAACGACCTCGCCCATCTCGAGGAGCTGCTGGCCGCGGCCCCCGCGGACGCGCCGAAGCTGATTGCCTTCGAGAGCGTCTATTCCATGGATGGCGACATCGCCCCCATCGCCGCGATCTGCGACCTGGCCGAGCGCTTCGGCGCCATGACCTATCTGGATGAGGTCCATGCCGTCGGGCTCTATGGCGCGACGGGCGGCGGCATCAGCGAGCGCGACGGCATCGCCCATCGCCTGGACGTGATCGAGGGCACGCTGGCCAAGGGGTTCGGCGTGGTCGGCGGCTATGTCGCGGCGCGGGCGGAGGTGGTGGACCACATCCGCTCCAACGCCTCCGGCCTGATCTTCACCACCTCGCTGCCACCGGCCACGGTGGCTTCCGCCCTCGCCTCCGTCCGGCACGTGAAGGGGGACGGGGCACTGCGCGGCCGCCTCGCGGCCCAGGCGCGGCTGCTGAAGGGCAAGCTGGACGCGGCAGGCATCTCCCGCCTGCCGAGCGAGAGCCATATCGTCCCCGTGTTGGTCGGCGAGGCCGAGGCGTGCCGCGCCGTGGCGCGCCGCCTCCTGGCCGAGTTCGCGATCTACGCAACCCCCATCAACTACCCCACCGTACCGCGAGGCGGGGAGCGGCTGCGGCTCTGCGCCACGCCCTTCCACACCGAGGCGATGATGGACGCCCTGGTCGTGGCGCTGCGCGCCGTGCTGCCGCGCGCCGTCCTGTCCCGGGCCGCCTGACGCGGCCTGTCAGGGCGTCGCGGTCATTCCATTGGCGTTGATCGTCAGGTTGGGCGTCGCGCAGGGATCCACCCCCGCCACCTCACCGGCGCGGCCCGTCGCATAGACCACGCGGAAGGCGCGCGGCCCCGGGCCGATGCGGAAGATGCGCTGGGCGCCGGGCGCCAGAGTGCCGGGGACCAGCAGATCCTGGCCCCATTGGCCGGGCGCCCCGGCGAAGAACTGCTCCACCTCCACCGGGGCCGCATTGCGGACCACCATCACCCCGTCGCAACCGCGCCCGGCGGCTTGCTGGGCGACCGGTCCGGCACAGCCAGCCAGAAGGAGCGGAAGCAGGACGGGAAGGGCGCGCATGGCGCCCATCCTACACCCAGGCCGGGTCCACGGGCGAGATCGGCTCGGGCGCCAGCGCCTCGCCAGCCTGGAGCAGCAGATCCTCCCGATAGCGCCCGGCGACGAGCTGCACGCCAACCCCCACCGCGCCGGTGGTGACGGCCAGGCCAGGCAGGCCGAGAAGCGGCAGCCCCACCTGGGGAAGCTGCGCCTCGATGATCCCCTGGAACGCCTCGAACCCTTGCGTGTCCAGCTGGTCGGGGAAGGGGGTGCGGCCGCAGACTGGCATCAGGACCACGGGATAGTTCTGGAAGAACAGGTTCCACTGCCGCAGGAAGCCGGCGCGGGCGGTCAGCGCATCCTGGAAGGCCGCGAGGTCGGGCGGCGGGCACAGCTTCGCCATGTGCTGGTGGACGGCCAGCGCGGCGGGCTCCGCCTCCCGTTCCACGAGCGCCATGCCGCCGCGCGGCAGCAGGGCAAGCCAGAGCTGCGCCTGGAGCCGGGCCGGCTCACGCAGCGGCGGCAGGGTGTCGGTCTCCTCCACCTCCCACCCCGAGTCGCGCAGCCGGGCGGCGGCGTCGCGCAGCGCCTTCTCCACGGCGGGCTCCACCTCCATCCCGTCGGGGCGCACGCACAGCGCGACGCGGCGCGGCACGGGCGGGCCTTCCAGCGGCGCCGGAACCCACCACGGGTCGCGCGGGTCGAACTCGCTCATCGCCGCAAGGGCGAGGCGCAGATCGGCGATGGAGCGGGCCAGCGGGCCGGACACCGCCATCAGCTGCCCGCCAATGTCGCGCTCGGGCAGGGAGGGGTTCCAGGCCGGGATGCGCCCCAGCGTCGGCCGCAGCCCATGGATGCCGCAGGCATAGGCCGGAAAGCGGATCGAGCCGCCGATGTCGGTGCCGTGCCCGATGGCACCGATCCCCGCCGCCGTGGCCGAGGCCGCGCCGCCGGAGGAGCCGCCGGGGGTCAGCCCCTTGTTGTGCGGGTTGTAGGTGGCGCCATGCAATGCGTTGTCGGTGAACCAGCGCACGGAGAAGGCCGGGGTGTTGGTGCGCCCCAGGATGATGGCGCCGGCCTTGCGCAGATTCGCGACAACGGGGTTGTCCACCTCCGCCCGGTGGTTGGCTTGCAGGCGCAGCCCGTTGGTGGTGGCGCAGCCCGCCTGGTCCACGTTGACCTTCACCGTGACCGGGACGCCGGCCAGCGGGCCGGGCTCCTCGCCGCGGGCGAGGGCGGCATCCACCGCCGCAGCCGCCTCGCGCGCCTCCGATTCCAGCGGCTGCACCACGGCGTTCAGGGCGGGATTCACCGCCGCCATGCGGGCCAGCGCCGCCTCCGTCACCTCGCGCGCGGACACGTCCCGCCCCCGCACCCGCCGCGCCGTTTCCGTGGCGGTCCAGCCGTGAATCGCTTCCATCCGCACTAGCCCTATACGGGGCTCTCCCGATTGCGAGGACGATGGTCCCGGCGGCATGGTCCGGCGTCAAGGAGCCTTCAATTTCGTCATGTCCGCCGTCCTTCGTTCTGCCGAGGTCCAGCCCCTGCACCGCCCCCGTTCCTCCTGCGCCTGGCTGCCCGAGAAGCGCCGCGCGCACATCGTCCTCGAAGGCGACGTGACGGGGAGTGATTATGTCGGGCTGCTGCGCCAACTGCTGACAGCGCATCCCGAGGCGGCGCTGCATGACTGGGTCTTCGACCTGCGCGCCTATCGAGGCTCCATCCGGCACGAGCACGTGGAGGAGGTCGCGACCCTCTACCACACGGTCGCGCGCGGACGGGACGACCGGGCGATCACCGTGCTCGTGACGCCCGATCCAGGCTTCGTCCACTGGGCGGTGCTGCTGCGGGTGCAGTTCCGCCCGCGCCGCTTCGAGGTGGTGCAGACGATGAACGAGGCCGAGGCGATGCTCTCGGCCCCGGAGTGGTGAGCTACCCGTGGTGAAGCAGGGCTAGCCCAGTTCCAGCACGTTCTTGGCGATGATGTTGCGCTGGATCTCGCTGGTCCCGCCATAGATCGTCGTCGGTCGCGCCTGGATGTAGAGCGCGCCAGGGTTGAGGTTGCGGTTCCCCTCCATCGGGCCGAACAGCGCACCATTCTCCCCGGCGATGGAGAGCGCCGTCTCGGTGATGCGCTGGAACAGCTCGCTCTGCACGATCTTCAGCTGCGACACGTCGGCGCCGAGCGGACGCCCGGCCTTCAGCACTGCGACATAGCGGGCATAGAGGGACTTCAGATCCTCCAGGTCGCAGCGGTGCTTCGCGTAGGTGGCGGCGAAGACCGGCTCCTCCGCCACGCCCATCCGCTCCGCCAGCTGGCGCAGACGCGTCAGCGCATAGGCGGACTGGCGGGGCGAGCCGAGATAGATGCGCTCGAAGGAGAGTAGCGCCTTGGCCATGTCCCAGCCCTTGTTGAGCTGGCCGACCAGGTTCTCCTTCGGCACCTTCACATTGTCGAAGAACACCTCCGAGAACTCGTCATGCATCTCGAGGTTGATGATGGGCCGCACGGTGATGCCGGGGCTCGTCATGTCCACGAGGAGGAAGGAGATACCCTCCTGCTTCTTCGCTTCCTTGTCCGTGCGGACGAGCAGGAAGATCCAGTTCGCGTCGCCGGCCAGCGTGGTCCAGATCTTCTGGCCGTTGACGACGTAGTGGTCGCCCGCATCCACCGCCTCGGTGCGGAGGCTGGCGAGGTCGGAGCCGCTATTGGGCTCGGAATAGCCCTGGCACCATACGTGCTCGCCGGACAGGATCTTGGGCAGGAAGCGCTGCTTCTGCTCCTCCGTGCCGTAGCGGATCACGAGGGGGCCGAGCATGACGATGCCGTGGTCGTTGGTGCGGGCGCAGCCCCAGCGCTCCAGCTCCTCCGTCCAGATGATCTGCTTGGCCGGCGACAGGCCGAGGCCGCCATATTCCCGCGGCCAGCCGGGGCAGAGCCAGCCTTTCTCGGCCAGCTTCATGTACCAGGGCTTGTTCTCGTCCCAGTGCAGCCGCTTCTCCGGGTTGCGGATCTCGGCCGGGTAGTTGGCCTCGATCCAGGAGCGGATGTGCTGGCGGAACTCCTCGTCGGGGAGGAGGTTCAGGTCCTGCTTCTCGCGGGGCGTGATCGCATTCATCTCAGCGCCCCCCGAAGACGGGCTTGCGCTTGCCCAGGAAAGCCTCGCGCCCTTCCTTGTGGTCGGCGGTGGCGAAGAGCGCGGCCTGCCAGTCGGATTCCTTGGCCAGCGCCGCCTCCATCTCGTCGGAGAACCACTGCTTCATGTAGGCGATCGGCAGCGGCGCCTCGGCCGCCAGGGCCCGCGCCTTCTCCA
The DNA here is from genome assembly GCF_017355885.1 of Sabulicella rubraurantiaca. GTDB lineage: Bacteria > Pseudomonadota > Alphaproteobacteria > Acetobacterales > Acetobacteraceae > Roseococcus > Roseococcus rubraurantiacus. The sequence goes on along the minus strand of NZ_JAFEUU010000002.1, from coordinate 506,443 downwards.
TCGCCGCCGCCAGCGCCTGGCCCTTGGGCGCGATCGCGTCCACGAGGCCGATGCCGAGCGCCTGCGCGCCGGTGTACTGGGTGTGGAACAGCATCATGTCCCGCGCACGCCCCAGCCCGATGCGGGCGGGCAGCGTCATCGGCAGGGCAAGGTCGGCCATCAGCCCGATCTTGTGGAAGCCCAGCACGAACTTGGCATCCTCGGCCGCCACCACGTGGTCGCAGAGCAGGGCGAGCGAGCAGCCCGCCCCCGCGGCCCAGCCTTCCACCGCGGCGATGATCGGCACGTTGCCGCGCGCCATAAGCCGCACGAGGCGATGGGTGCGGCGCATCCGCTCCCGCCCCTCCAGCGGCGTCTCCACATTCATGCCGGAGATGTCGCCGCCCGCAGAGAAGATCCCCTCCGCACCGGTCAGCACGATGCAGCGTGTCCCGTCGGATTGCGCCTTCTCCAGCGCCGCTTCCAGCTCCGTCCGCAGCGGCACCGCAAGGGCGTTGCGCCGCGCCGGGTAGTCGAGGGTGAGGACGAGGATGTCGCCCTCGCGTTCCGCGTTGATCCGCATGCGCGGGGTCTGGTTGCCGTCCATCACGCGTCCTCCGTCTCGGGTTCCAGGGCCATGAAGCGGGCGCGGTGCAGCGCCGCCCCGCCGAAGCTCGGCACCAGCACCATGGCACGGCGCAGATGCAGCCCCTGGTCGTATTCGTCCGTGTAGCCAATGCCGCCATGCAGCTGCAGCGCCGCCTGCTGCACGGCCATGGCCGCGTCGCTGGCCCGCGCCTTGGCGCGCGCGACGATGGCGGGGCCGCCCGTGCCCTCGTCCAGCTCGAAGGCCGCTTCCTCCACCGCCGCGCGGGCGAGCGAAAGCTGCACGCGCGCATCCGCCGCCTTGTGCTGCAGGGCCTGGAACTTGCCGATCACCGTGCCGAACTGCTTGCGGGTGCGGAGGTAGTCGAGCGTCATGGCGAAGCTCGCCTCCATGCCGCCTAGCAGCTCCGCCGCAGTCGCCAGCGCCGCACGGTCCAGCGCGGCGGCGATGGCCTCGCCAAGCCCGGTGGCGATGGGGGCGGGAAGCGCACCCTTGGGCCGCACCGTGCCGAAATGCCCGCCATCCTGGCGCTGCTCGGTTTCCAGCGTGACGTCGCTGGCGGGGAGGAGGTGCAGGTTGCCGCCCGACACGAACAGGAAATGCGTGGCGCCCGCCGCCATGGGCACGAAGCGGCGCGGCCCGTCGCCCGTCGCCGGCTCCAGCGTGTTGGGGCGATCCTGCCAGGCGGTGAGCACGATCGCCTCGCCGGAAAGCATCTGCGGGAGCAGGTCATGCCCGGCGGCGGCGAGCAGGGCGGCAGAAAGCTGGAGCGACGTCAGCGGCTCTGGCGCGCAGGCGCGGCCCAGTTCCTCGGCTAGCGCTGCCATCTCGGCATGGCCGAGGCCGGTGCCGCCCTTCGCTTCCTCGATCATGAGGCCGATCCAGCCCGCCGCGCCCATCTCGCGCACCAGGGCTGGGTCGAAGCCCGGTTCGGTGAAGCGCAGCTTGCGCACCCGCGCCATGTCGGCGCCCAGCAGGCCCTGGGCGCTGTCGCGGATCATGCCGATGCTCTCGGCCCGGTCCTCGCTGAAGGGCGCCAGCCCCGTCGGGTCGGCGCTCATGCGCGGGCGTGCAGCTTGGCGCCGGAGCGCGCCTGCAGATCGGCGAGGCTCATCCCCGGCACGATGTCGCGCACCACGAAGCCCAGCCCCTGCACCACGTCCAGCACGGCGAGGTTGGTATAGACGCGTGTGACCGTGCCCAGCGCGGTGAGCGGATAGCCGCAGCGCTCCACGATCTTGGGACGGCCATCCTTGGTCTGGTGGTCCATGGTCACCCAGATCTGCTTGGCCCCGGCGCCCAGGTCCATCGCGCCGCCCACGGCGGGGGCGGTGTCGTTCTCGCTGGTCGCCCAGTTGGCGAGGTCGCCATTCTCCGCCACCTCGAACCCGCCCAGCACGCACAGGTCGATGTGCCCGCCGCGGATCATCGCGAAGCTGTCGGAGTGATGGCAGAAGGAACCGCCGGGTCGCAGCGTGACCATCTGCTTGCCGGCATTGATCAGCCAGGGGTCTTCCTTGCCCCTCTCCGGCGCCGGGCCCATGCCCAGCACGCCGTTCTCGGACTGGAAGATGACCTCGCGCTCCAGCGGCACGTGGTCGGCGATCAGGGTCGGGATGCCGATGCCCAGGTTCACCACCCAGCCCTCGGGGATGTCGGCGGCGGCGCGGGCGGCCATCTCGGTGCGGCTCATCGGCTGCATGGCATGTCTCCTCTGCCGGCCAAGCTAGGACCGCGCGGCGGCCCGGTCCAGACACACCCGATGCCGCCGTGCCCCGCCGGTTTCGTGCGGTGCGGAGGCGTCCCGCCAAGTTGTGGCGAGGTTTTGACTTCTGTATGCAGGAGGCTGCCGCCCTGGCCGGGGCATGTGGCGGGCTCAGCGGAAGGAAGCGAAGCGTGGAGCGGGTCCTGGGACAGCTTTCCCTTGCCCTTGTCGAGCATATCAGGGCGACCGGCGCGACGCAGGAGCAGTTGCTCCAGGAAAGCATCGAGTATTTCCGCGGCATCGCCGATGCCTCCCCGGGCGTGATTTGGCTGACCGACCCCGCGGGTGAGTGCATCTTCGTCAATCACCGCTGGACGGAGATCACGGGCCAGGATGGCCAAGCCGCGCAGGGCATGGGCTGGCTGGACAGGGTACACCCGGAGGACCGGCCCGCGGTGGAGCGCAGCTTCGCCGAGGCCAATGCGGTGAAGGGCTGCTTCCGCGCCGAATATCGCCTCTTGCGGGAGGACACGGACGAGGTCTGCTGGGCGCTCGACACGGCCTCGCCGCGCTTTTCCGCCTCCAACGAGTATCTCGGCTATATCGGTGCGGTCACGGACGTGACGGAGCGGCGCCTCGCCGAGGAGCGGGCGCTGTTCCTCGCTTATCACGATCCGCTGACCGGCCTTGCCAATCGCCGCCTTCTCCGTGACCGCCTGGCGAATGACCTTGCCGCGCTCCGTCCGGGGGCGGGGCTGGCCCTGCTCTGCCTCGACCTCGACCACTTCAAGGCGATCAACGACACGCTGGGCCACCCGGCGGGCGATGCGCTGCTTTGCGAGGCGGCAGAGCGCCTGCGGAGCTGTGCGGGGCCGCGCGACCTCGTGGCGCGGCTGGGCGGGGACGAGTTCGCCATCCTGGCCGCCACGGAAGGCGAAGGGCGGCCCGAGGCCAGCCTCCTGGCCGAGCGGGCCCTTGAGGCTCTGCGCCGCCCCTATTTCCTCCGTGGGCAGCCTTATGTGGTGAGCACCAGCATCGGTGCCGTGCTCGCGCCCCGGGATGGCATGCTGCCGGATGAGCTGGTCCGTCACGCTGACATCGCCCTGTACCGTGCCAAGCGCGACGGGCGCGACGCCGCGCGATTCTTCGACTGTGCCATGGCGGAGGAGGCGGAGCGCCGCCACGGCCTGCGGCGAAGCCTCACCAGCGCGCTGGAGCGGAACGAGCTTTCCCTGCGCTTTCAGCCTCTCCGGCGGCTGAGCGACCGCAGCGTGACTGGGTTCGAGGCGCTGCTGCGCTGGATTCCGGCCGGGCAGAAAGCGGTGCCGCCGGCCGAATTCATCCCCTTGGCGGAGGAAAGCGGCGTCATCATTCCCATCGGCGAATGGGTGCTGCGGCAGGCGTGCCAAGCCGCCGCGCTCTGGCCGGACGATGTGCGGGTCGCGGTGAATCTCTCGCCCGTCCAGTTCCGCTCGCCGTGCCTCCTGGCTGCCGTGCAGGAGGCGCTGGCCGATGCGTCCCTCGCGCCCGACCGGCTGGAGCTGGAGGTGACCGAGTCGGTGCTGCTGCAGGAAGACCAAGCCAATCTGGACATTCTGTGCCGCCTGCGCGGCCTGGGCGTGCGGATCGTGCTGGACGATTTCGGTACGGGGTATTCGTCGCTCGCTTATCTGCTCCGCGCGCCCTTCGACAAGATCAAGGTGGACCGGTCCTTTGTGGCCGGGCTGCCCGGCCGGCGCGAATCCAAGGCCATCATCTGCGCCATCGCCGGGCTCGGCCGCAGCCTGGAAATCGCCGTGACCGCCGAAGGGGTGGAAACCGAGGCGCAGCTTCAGACCGTTGGGGAGATGGGATGCAGCGAGGCGCAGGGCGCGCTTGTCGGCTCTCCCATGACGGCAGGAGAGGCCGGTGCGTTGCTGGCGGGCATGCTGAGCGTGGCCTGAATGGGCGTGCGGCCCTGGGGTCATACGTGACCCTACGGAGGGACATGGCCGGAAGCCCTCCTGCCAGCGCGGCTGGCAAGCATGATTTTTCCAGGCTTTCGCCGGGCGTCCTGGGGGCACTTCCGGTGCCGCGGCAGGGCGGCGCGAAAAATCTTCGCCATGGGCGCTGATGTCCCTTGCATCCGGGGGCCGGCGCGCGTATCTGCCCCCTCCACAAGACGCAGTACGCACGTGCCTCTAGGCCCCAGGCCCACGGAGCGGAGCCCCGAGTAAGGCTCGCCACCGCGGCGCAAGGTTTACGCAACGACGTCAAGCGTTCTGGCACCCCGCGGGTCGCAAGCCCCGCGGTTTTCTTCTGGTCGCTGGTTCGTTCGACCGTTTCGTCAATCTGGGGCCGCCCCGCGGAAGGGGAGGGTTCCACACATGCTGGTGGAGGATGGTGCGATGACCCCCAAGGTCGCTCGCTATCTGGCGGAGATGGAGCCTGCGACGCCGTGCCTCGTCATGGACGTGGACCGCGTGGAGCAGAACTATGCCCGGCTGAAGGCCGCGCTGCCGCTCGCCCGCATCTATTATGCCGTGAAGGCCAACCCGGCCGCGCCGATCCTGGAGCGTCTGGTCGGTCTCGGCTCCTTCTTCGATGCCGCCTCCTTCCAGGAGGTGGAGATGTGCCTCGATGCCGGCGCGACCGGTGATCGCGTCTCCTACGGCAACACGATCAAGAAGGAGCGGGACATCGCGGCGGCCTATGCGCGCGGCGTGCGGATGTTCGCCTTCGACAGCGAGGCGGAGTTGCTGAAGCTCGCCCGTTCCGCCCCTGGCGCGCGCGTCTATTGCCGCATCCTGGTCGGCAATGACGGCGCCGAGTGGCCGCTGTCGCGCAAGTTCGGTTGCGAGGTCGAGATGGCGCGCAAGCTGATGGTGCAGGCCGGCGAGCTCGGCCTCGACCCCTTCGGCCTGAGCTTCCATGTCGGCTCCCAGCAGGTGAAGACCGCGGCCTATGAAGCGGCCATCGCCAAGGTCGCCATGCTGTTCACCGACCTCGCCGAGGCGGGGGTGAAGGTGCGCATGGTGAATCTCGGTGGCGGCTACCCCGTTCGGTACAAGAGCGAGGTGCCGGAGATCGGCGCCTTCGGCGACGCCATCATGGGCGCGATGACGAAACACTTCGGCAATGCCCTGCCGGAGATCGTGATCGAGCCCGGCCGCTTTCTGGTGGCCGATGCGGGCGTGGTCCAGAGCGAGGTCGTGCTCGTGTCCCGCAAGGGCGAGGACGATCCGGTGCGCTGGGTCTATCTCGATATCGGGCGCTTCGGCGGGCTGGCGGAGACGGAGGGCGAGGCCATCAAGTATGGCATCCGCACCCCGCATGACGGCACGGAGGAAGGGCCGGTGACCATCGCCGGGCCAACCTGCGACAGCACGGATACGCTCTACGAGAAGAGCAACTACCGTCTGCCGATGGCGCTGCGCGATGGGGACAAGGTGGAGCTGCTGGCCACCGGGGCCTACGTCACCACCTATGCCAGCCAGAAGTTCAACGGCTTCGCGCCGCTGAACGAGATCTACATCTGACATTCCCGGGCGGAGTTTCTCCGCCCGGCTTCCCGCCGCGATGGGACGGTGCCGCGCTTGCCCTTTGCGCGGCAGACCGCCTGTCGCGGCGGTTTTCCTTTTCCGCCCCTCCCAATCCGGATAAGCTTCGGCCATGGACGAGATTGACCGGAAGATATTGCTCGCGGTGCAGGCGGACGGCGCAGCCGGCCTCGCCGAGATCGCCAAGATCGCCGGGCTTTCCGTGTCTGCCACGGCCGAGCGGCAGAAGCGGCTGGAAGAGCGCAAGCTGATCCGCGGCTGGCATGCCGAGTTGGACCCGGCCCTGGTCGGCGTGCCGCTCCTCGCCTTCCTGCGCCTCGACATGCGGCCCGGCAAGGAGGACAGCGCCTTCCGCCGCCTCGTGCGCAAGCAGGAGGCTGTGCTGGAGTGCCACCAGCTGACCGGCGAATGGTCCTACCTCCTGAAGCTGCGCGTTCCCGACATCGGCGCGCTGGACGAGCTGATCACGGAGGAGATCCGCCCCCTGCCGGGGCTGGAGCGCCTGTCGGTGGAGATCGCCCTGGCTTCCGTGAAGGAAACCGGCCTCCTCCCCATCCCGCCCGTGCCGGAGGAGGACGAGTAGCGCCGCCTTGAAGCGGGGTCTCGTTCTCTCTATGTTCTAATCATGGCCAAGGATCGCGCGCGCTATGTCTGCCAATCCTGCGGGGCGGCGCATCCGAAGTGGCAGGGGCGCTGCGATGCCTGCGGCGAGTGGAACACCTTGTCGGAGGAGGTGGTCCAGTCCGGGCCTGGCCCTGCTGGCAAGGGACCGCGCGGCAAGGGGCTCGATTTCGTCGGGCTGAAGGGGCAGGGCGCCCCGCCGCCGCGTCACGTCACCGGCCTTGCCGAACTCGACCGCGTGCTGGGTGGCGGCTTCGTCCCCGCCTCCGCCGTGCTGGTCGGCGGCGACCCAGGCATCGGCAAGAGCACCATCCTGCTGCAGGCGGCGGCCCGCATGGCCACGGGCGGCAAGCGCGTCCTCTACATCTCGGGCGAGGAGGCAGTGGAGCAGGTGCGGCTGCGCGCCCGTCGCCTGGGCCTCGCCGAGGCACCACTGGCGCTGGCCAATGCCACGGCGCTGCGCGACATCACCGCCAGCCTGGAAAGCGAGCGCGAGGCGGCGCTGGTCGTCATCGACTCCATCCAGACCATGTGGCTCGACACGCTGGACTCCGCACCCGGCACCGTCGCCCAGGTGCGCGCCTGCGCGGCGGAGCTGATTCGCACCGCCAAGGCGCGCGGCTTCGCCCTGGTGCTGGTGGGGCACGTGACCAAGGAAGGCACGCTGGCCGGGCCGCGCGTGCTGGAGCACATGGTGGATGCGACGCTCTACTTCGAAGGCGATCGTGGCCACCAGTTCCGCATCCTGCGCGCGGTGAAGAACCGCTTCGGCGCGACGGACGAGATCGGCGTCTTCGAGATGACGGAAGGCGGGCTGGTTGAGGTTGCCAACCCCTCGGCGCTGTTCCTGGCCGAGCGGCGCGGCAACATCTCTGGCTCCGCCGTCTTTGCCGGGCTGGAAGGCACGCGTCCCGTGCTGGTTGAGGTGCAGGCGCTGCTCTCGCCCTCGGCCGGCGGTTCCCCCCGGCGGCAGGTGGTGGGCTGGGATGGCGGGCGTCTGGCCATGCTGCTGGCGGTGCTGGAGGCACGCTGCGGCCTGACCTTCGCCCAGGCTGATGTCTACCTGAACATCGCCGGCGGGCTGCGCATCAACGAACCGGCGGCGGATCTCGCCGTGGCGGCGGCGCTGGTCTCCGCCATGACCGATCGGCCCACTGAGGCGGATGCGGTGTATTTCGGCGAGGTCGGGCTGTCAGGCGAGGTGCGGCAGGTGGCCCAGGCGGAGTCGCGCCTGCGCGAGGCCCGCAAGCTGGGCTTCGGCGCCGCTGTGCTGCCGCGCCGGCTGGCACGCGGTCAGAAACCCCCCGCCCCGGTGGAAGGGCTGCGTCTGGATGAGATTGGCCACCTTGCCGACCTCGTGGCGCCCTTCGCGGCGCAGACCGTGAAGCGCAAGGAGCGGGCGTAGCTTTAACCCCCGCCCATCCTCGCCTAAACCCTCCCTCATGAACCCCCCTCGACATGGAGCGCCGCGATGACCTGGGTGGACGGCGTCCTCCTGCTGGTGATGGTGCTGTCCGCCATCCTGGCCTTCATGCGCGGCTTCATCCGCGAGGTGTTGGGCATCGGCGCCTGGATCGGCGCGGCCTTCGCCGGCTTCGCCTTCCGCGGCGCGGTGCGGCCCTTCATGGACCAGCTGGTGGAGGTGGACTGGATCGCCGACGGGCTTTCGGTGGCCGCGGTCTTCCTGGTCGTGCTGATCGTCCTCAAGCTCGTCATCCACGTCATTGCCGGCAAGGTGCAGGGTTCGGCGCTGGGCGGGGTGGATCGTTCGTTGGGGGCGCTGTTCGGGCTGGCACGGGGCGTCGCCATCGCCATATTGGCTTATGTCCTGGCCGGATTGCTCGAACCCGATACGGGGGAGTGGCCCGAACCGGTGCGCGAAGCCAGGACGCTGCCGCATATCGCGGATGGCGCGCGTTGGGTTGTGGGGTTGCTCCCGCCGGAGTATCGCCCCCGCATTGCCGCCCCACCGGAACGCCGCGTGCCCACGCAGGAAGACCTGCTGCGCCCGCCCGCCCGGAACCGAACGTAAAGGGCTAGGTCGCCATGTCTCTTCCGTTGTCCGACGACGACAAGTTCCACGAGGAGTGCGGCGTCCTCGGCGTATGGAACGCCAAGGACGCGGCGGCCCTGGTCGCGCTCGGCCTCCATGCCCTGCAGCACCGGGGCCAGGAGGCGTCGGGCATCGTCGCCATGGGAGAGGGCGGGCAGTTCCGCACCCACAAGGGGCTGGGCCTCGTCGGCGACATCTTCGGCGATGCCAAGGTGATGGCCGGTCTGCCCGGACGTGCCGCGGTGGGCCACAACCGCTACGCCACCACGGGCGAGACGGCGATCCGCAACGTCCAGCCGCTCTTCGCCGATTTCGAGTTCGGCGGCTTCGCCGTCGCCCATAACGGCAACCTCACCAACGCCGCGCAGCTTCGCCGCGCCCTGGTGCGCCGCGGCTGCCTGTTCCAGAGCTCGACGGATAGCGAGGTCTTTGTCCACCTTATCGCCATCAGCCTCTATTCGACGGTGCTGGACCGGCTGATCGACGCGCTGAAGCAGGTCCAGGGCGCCTATTCCCTTGTCGCCCTGCACAATGGCGCGCTGATCGGTGCGCGCGACCCGCTGGGGGTGCGGCCGCTCGTGCTCGGCCGCGTCCATGATGGCTGGGTGCTGGCCTCGGAGACCTGCGCCCTCGACATCGTCGGCGCGGATTTCGTGCGCGACGTGGAGCCGGGCGAGATCGTCGTGATCGACGACAACGGCGTGCAGAGCGTGAAGCCCTTCACCGCTGCACCCGAGCGTTTCTGCATCTTCGAATACATCTACTTCGCCCGGCCGGACTCCGTGGTCGAGGGCACGCCGGTCTACGACACGCGCAAGCGCATCGGCGCGGAGCTGGCGCGGGAAAGCCACGTTGCCGCCGACCTCGTCGTGCCGGTGCCCGATTCCGGCGTCCCGGCCGCGATGGGCTACGCGACGGAGGCGGGAATCCCCTTCGAGCTGGGCATCATCCGCAACCACTACGTGGGCCGCACCTTCATCGAGCCGACGGACCAGATCCGCCACCTCGGCGTGAAGCTGAAGCACAGCGCCAACCGTGCGGCGCTCGAAGGCAAGCGCGTCATCCTGGTGGACGATTCCATCGTGCGCGGCACCACCTCCAAGAAGATCGTCGAGATGGTGCGCCAGGCCGGCGCGGCGGAGGTGCACATGCGCATCTCCTCGCCGCCCACGACGCATTCCTGCTACTACGGCATCGACACGCCGGACCGCGCGCACCTGCTCGCCGCGCAGAACGACGTGGAGGCGATGGCGAAGCTGATCGGCGTGGACAGCCTCGCCTTCATCTCGCTGGACGGGCTGTACCGGGCGCTGGGCCGACCGGGGCGCAACGCCGCCAATCCCGGCTATTGCGACGCCTGCTTCACCGGCGACTACGCCATTCCTCTCACAGACTGGCCTACGAATGAGGAGCAAAGGGCCAAGCAGCTCCAGGTGAATTTGTGATTTTGCGCCCTCAGACGCCGGGCGCGGCCTCCGACCGCTTGGCTTCGCGCCGCTGCGGGTGTGCTGACCGGCAGGTTCGTCTTGGCGCGGCTCGCGCTTCGCGCGGCTCGGCTCGCGATGCGAGCCGCTTCCCCTCCCATTCCACTTGGAGCCCTGCATGACCCTCGCCGGGCAGGTCGCGCTCGTCACCGGGGCGTCGCGCGGGATTGGGCGGGCCACGGCGCTGGCACTTGCGAAGCGCGGCGCGCATGTCGTCGCCACCGCCCGCTCCCAGGGTGGGCTGGAGGAGCTGGACGATGCCATCCGTGCTGCCACCGGCCAGGGCGCGACGCTGCTGCCGCTCGACCTCGTGAAGGAAGCAGAGCAGCTCGACGCGCTCGGCCCCACGCTGCTGCAGCGCTTCGGGCGGCTGGACCTCCTGGTCCACGCGGCGGGGCTGCTGGCCAAGCTGACGCCTGTCGCGCATATCATGCCGCGCGACTGGAATGAGAGCCTCGCGGTCAATCTCTCCGCCTGCTGGCGGCTGATCCGCACCGCTGACCCGCTGCTGCGCGCTGCCCCCGCCGGTCGCGCCCTGATGCTGACGGATCGCCGCACCGAGGAACCGGAGGCCTATTGGGGCCTCTACGGCGCTGCCAAGGCGGGGCAGCACCACCTCGTCCTCGCCTGGGCGCGCGAGGTGGCGAGCACCCCCCTGCGCGTCGCCCTGGCCGACCCCGGCCCGACCGCCACCAACCTCCGTCAGGTGGCAATGCCAGGGGAGGACCCGAAGTCGCTGCGCCAGTCGGAGCAGGTCGGCGAGTGGCTGGCCGCGCAGATGGAGGCCGGCTTCGGCAACGGCGCCGTCCTGCGGGCTTGAACTACCGCCACGCCTTTCACGCGGGAAATTTCGCCGACTGCATGAAGCACGCGCTGCTTCATGCCCTCCTCCTCGCGCTGCGGCGAAAGGCCGCGCCCTTTCACGTCCTCGACACCCATGCCGGCATCGGCCGTTACGACCTCCGATCCTCCGAGGCGGAGCGGACCGGCGAATGGCGCGCCGGCATCGGCAAGCTGCTCGGCATCACGGAGGGACCGCTGGCGCCGTGGCTGGACCTCGTCCGTGCAGAGGGAGGCGCCTATCCCGGCTCCCCGGCGCTCGCGGCGGCGATGCTGCGCGAGGCGGACCGCCTGACCCTCGTCGAACTGCACGAGGCGGACCATGCCACGCTGCGCGCCGCATTCCGCCGCGACAAGCGCGTTTCCGTCCACCGGCGCGACGCGGCCGAGGCGGTGCGTGCCCTGCTTCCCTTCACCGAGAAGCGCGGACTCGTCCTGCTGGACCCGCCTTTCGAGCAGCCGGGCGAGTACGAGCGTCTCGTCGCCGCCATGGTCGAGGCGTGGCGCCGCGCGAGAGGGCTGATCCAGGCCGCTTGGTATCCGATCAAGGGCCGCGCCCCCGCGCGTGCCTTCCACGCGGCGCTGCGCGACAGCGGCATCCGCGACGTCGTCGCCGCCGAGCTTCACCTGCGCGAGCCGACCGATGCGGCGCGGCTGAACGGGAGCGGCCTCATTATCGTCAATCCGCCCTTTGGCTTCGAGGGAGAGGCGCGCGACATCCTCGCCGCGCTGCACGCCGCCCTCGCCACCGGGGAGGCGGGCGGCGGCTGGTCGCTGGAGCGGATCGCGGATGAGTAGCCTCGCCATACTCGGCGCGGGGGCCTGGGGCACGGCCCTCGCCATCCACGCGGCGCGGCAGGGCCGGAATGTCACGCTCTGGGCGCGCGATCCGCGCCACGCGGCCGAGATGGCGGAGGCGCGCGAGAATCGGCGCCGCCTGCCGGGTCACGCATTCCCGGCCTCGCTGCGCGTGACGGCGGAGTGGCCGGAAGGAGCATCGCTGGCGGTAGTGGGCGTGCCGATGCAGCCCTTGCGTGCCACCCTCGCTACCTGGCCGGAGCAGCTGCCGCCGCTCGTCCTGCTGTGCAAGGGGCTGGAGGGTGGCAGCCACCGCCTGCCGCTGGAGGTGCTGGAGGAAGCAAGGCCCGGCCACCCGGCTGCCATCCTGTCCGGGCCGAATTTCGCGCATGAGGTCGCGGCCGGGCTGCCCGCCGCCAGCGTCGTCGCCAGCCGCGACCTCCCCCTGGCGCGGGCGGCGCAGGCGCTGCTCTCCGGCGGCCGGCTCCGCCTTTACCTGAGCCAGGACCCGGTCGGCGTGCAGCTGGGCGGTGCGGCGAAGAACGTGCTGGCCATCGCGGCGGGCGTCGCTATGGGGGCCGGCCTCGGCGAGAATGCGCGCGCCGCCCTGGTCACGCGCGGCCTCGCGGAATTGTCGCGCCTGGTCGTGGCCTTCGGAGGGGAGGCCGCGACGGCGGCGGGGCTGTCCGGCCTGGGCGACCTGCTGCTGACGGCGACCGGCGAGAGCAGCCGCAACACCTCGCTCGGCCTCGCACTCGGGCGCGGCGCCACGCTCGACGAGGTGCTCAAGGGACGCTCTTCCGTGACGGAGGGGGTGGCGACGGCGCCCGCCCTGCTGGCCCGCGCGGCCACGGTCGGGGTGGAGCTGCCGGTCTGCGCCACCGTGGCGGCGCTGCTGGAAGGGCGTCTGGACGTGCAGGGTGCGCTCCGGGCTTTGATGGAGCGGCCGGTCGGGGAGGAATAGACTTCCTCGACGAAAGATGCGCGCCAGCAAAAAAGGGGCTGACCACTCGCCAGCCCCTTGCGCGGATATCCGAAGGCCAACGGTCTCAACCAGCTCGCGCCTCGTTCGGCCGCAGCGCCTCGCCCGACCAGCCGATCTCGCCCGCCGTGTCGCAGGCTTGGCACAGCGGTTTCCATCGATTGTGCTCGGCGCCGCAGCGGCGGCAGCGCCAAGTGGGTGCGGCCGGGGCATCAGCGGCGAGGCGCAGCAGTTCCGGCTCCTTCTCCCGCGCTGCCTCGTCGCCCAGATCGGCGCGCTCCACCTGCACCATCAGGTCGTAGCAGCGGCGATCGGCGGCGCCCGTCTCCATCCAGGCCTGGAGGTCCTGGCGGGCGCGGCCGGTCAGTCCGGCCTGCAGGGCCACCTGGGCGCGTAGCAGGCGGCTTTCCGGATGGCTTGCCGTGTCGCGAGTCAGCTCGTCCACCAGCTTGATGCGCGTCGTGGGGTCCGGCTCCTCTGCAACGTAGGCGGCGCCGATGTCGGGGTGCGGCGCGGCCGCCCAGCCTTCGCGCAGCACGGCGCGGCCGCGTCGCGGGCTGCCCGTATCCACCAGCCGCCGCGCATGCGCCACCACGGCCGGCGAGAAGGAAGGGTCGGCCATGAAGGCCTGGCGTTCCAGTTCCGCCGCCTTGAGCGGGTCCTCCGCTTGCGCGGCGGCGGCCAGCGAAAGGGCGGCGCGCGGCGCCTCCGGGCCAGACAAGGCCAGGGCTTCGCCCCAGTCGCGCTCGCGCAACGCCGCGGCGGCGCGGGCGCTCTTGAGCCATTCGGCGTTCGGCTCGGCCTTATGGGCCTCGGCGGCGATGCGGCGAGCCTCTGCCCAGTCGCCGCGCGCCTCCGCCTGGCGAAGCAGGCCGCGCAGCCCGAGGAAGCGCGAATCCTCGCGCTCGGCCAGCTTCTCGAAGGCGTCCGTCGCGGCCTCCTCATCGCCGCGCGCCCGCGCCGCCTCGGCGGATAGCAGCAGGAGGTGCGGCGTATCCCCGGCCAGGGTGCGGGCGCGGTCCACCTCGATCCGCGCCTGCTCGGCCCGGCCGGCGGCCAGGGCAACCAAGGCGCGGGTGAGGGAGCGATCCGCCTCGGCCCGGTTGCGCGCCTCGCGCTTCAGGCGGCGGCGCGCCGGCCAGCCCCGCAGCCAGGAAACGATGCGCAGGAAGCCATGCACCGTGCCGAAAAGCAGGATCAGCGCGACGATGGCGGCAGGCAGGGAGATGCCAATGAACCACTCGCCCACCCGCACATCCACCGTCCCGCCCAGCCCGGCGAGCCAGAGGATGGCGGCGACGACGAGGCCGACGACGAGAAGGGTCTTGATCGCGATGCGCACGGCGGGATCAGCCCTGGCCCAGTCGGCGCAGCGTGGCGCGGGCGGAGGCAACGGCCTGTGCCTCCTCCATCCAGGGGCGCATTGCGTTGCGTGTCGCCTCCGGCAGGCCGCGCAGATGGTCGAGGGCCGCTTCCAGCTCCCCGGCTTCCAGGGCGCGGCGGGCGCGCTCGATCACCGCCTCGGCGGCATCGCCCACCACCACCTCCTCGCCACGCCGGATGGTCAGCATGGTGCCCAGGCGGGTGAGGGTGTCGGCCGGCGGCGCAGCGTTGCGCGCGTTGCGGACCGCCTCCTCGAAGGAGGCGCGAAGCTGCGCCTCGGTGGGCGGGGCACGGTCGGCGAAGCGGGCCAGTTCCGGCGGCGCCTCCCCGCCAAGCCGCGACAGGGCCGGGCGCAGCGGGCGGCCCGAGGCCATTTCGGCCCGCAGCGCTTCCACCGCCGCGGCGCGGGCGCCGCTCTGCTCGGCCCGGGTCAGGCGCTCCTGCAGGGCGCCGAGGATGCGGGCCGATTCGGCCTGGGCATTGCGGACGGCGGCGGAGAACTCCTCGGCCCGGCGCGCAGCCTCGGCCACCGCCTCCTCCTGGCGGCGGCGGAATTCGGCCGCCGCCTGCTCCGCAGCCTGACGGGCCTGGGCGACTGCCTGCTCGGTGGCGCGGCGCCCTTCCTCGGCCCGGCGGGCGGTCTCTGCGGTCAGGGCCTGGATCCGGGCCTCCGACTCGCGCCGCGCCGCTTCCAGCGCGTTCGTCGATTCGCGCCGTGCCGTGTCGATCGCCTCGCGCAGCGCGGCCTCGCGCCGCGCCGCCGCCTGCTCCAGCGCCGCGACGGCGGGGGGAAGCTGGGCGGTGACCGCCGCCAGAGCCTGCTCCTGCGCGGCGAGGCGGCGCTCGGCCTCCCTCAGCGCCGCGCCGATGCCGGCCTCGATCTGGTTGAAGCGCGTGTCCACGGCCTGGCCCGCCTCGCGCAGGACGGCGCCGGTGGCGGCGCGAAGCTCCGCGATGGCGCGCTGGGTTTCGCCGTCCTGGCGGCTCAGCTCGGTGACGCGCGATGCTAGGCCGGGGTCCCCGACCGGGCGGGCAGCGAGCTCCTCCAGCCGGCGCTCCAGCGCCGCCAGCCGCTCCGTCACCGGGTCTGGCGTGGGGATCGCGGCGACGGGCGCGGGCTCGCCCGGAACGGCCGGGGTGGCGGGCGCGCCGGCGACCGGGGCAGGCTGCCCGGCCTCGCGCGGTTCCAGCCCGCCGCGTGCGGCGATCAACCAGACCGCCGCGCCGATCAGCACCGCGGCGGCGAAGCCGAGCGCAATCCAGGCAGGGTCGAAAGGCAGGTTCTTGCGGGGGGCGTTCATGGCCTGCGCAGCAGCTCCAGCATCGGGTCCTGATGGGGACGGGGGGCGACCAGCACCTCCCGCCAGGGCAAGGGTGACAACACGGCAGCCACGCGCGGGCTGATGGCGATGGCAGAAATTCCTGCCACCCGCGAGGCGAGGCCGGCCCCCTCCAGCAGCCGGAGGATACACGAGGCAGAGCGGGGAGAGAAGAACAGCGCCTGCCCCACCCGCCCCGAGGTCAGCGCCGCGCGTGCCTCCTCCGGCAGGGCGTCGGCATCGCCCGCGGCATAGACGGCGCGGCGGATCACCCGGAACCCGGCCCCGCGCAGGGCGGCGAGGAGGTCGCGCCCATAGCCCCGCCCGGAAGCGAGCAGCAGCGGCCCCGCCGCGGGGTCCAGCGTGGCGGCGACCGCGGCGGCGAGGGAGGCGGCATCGCCATCGGCGGCCCGGACCTGCCGGAAGCCCCGGCGCCGCGCCTCCTCCGCCGTCGCCTCGCCTACCGCCCAGATCGGAGTGTCCGAGAGGGGGAGGGCGCGGGCGGAGGCGCGCGAGGGCAGCAGCACCGCTTGGACGGGCGGGAAGGGCGCGACGGGCAGGGAGCGCAGTACCAGCGCCGGGGCCAGGACCGGCTCCAGCCCCAGGGCGAAGACGCGCCGTGCCGTCTCGGCCGCGCCCGGCTCCGGGCGCGTCACGAGCACGGCACCGGCAGAGCTAGCCAAAGATGTCGGCGGGGCTGTCGGCGCGGAGTTCCTCGCCCAGCTCGCGGCCGATGAGCGCGGCGTCGGCCGCCGCGCCGCGCACCGAGCGCTTGAGCAGGAAGGAGCCGTCGGCACGCGCCACGAGGCCGGTGAGGTGCAGCGTCCCGTCGGGCAGGAGGCGCGCATGGCCGCCGATCGGCGTGCGGCACGACCCGTCCAGCGCGGCGAGCAGACCGCGCTCCGCCTTGCTCACCGCCGCCGCCTCGCGATCCTCGATCCCGGCAAGGAGTTCGTGGAGCTCCGTGTCCTCTTCCCGCACCGTGACGCCGACGATGCCCTGGCCGGCGGCCGGGACCATCGCCTCCGGGTCCAGCACCACCGCCGCCTTGTCCTCCAGCCCCAGGCGCCGCAGCCCGGCGAGGGCCAGGAGCGATCCGGCCACCTCGCCCGCCGCGATCTTGGCGAGGCGCGTCTGCACGTTGCCCCGGATGGTGACGCAATGGAGGTCGGGCCGCGCGGCAAGCAGCTGGGCCTGGCGGCGCAGGGAGGCGGTGCCGATCACCGCCCCGGCCGGGAAGCAGCCAAAGGGGTCGGCGGCGTCGCCGGTCTCAGAGCCTTCGGGCACCACCAGCACGTCGCGCGCATCCTCGCGCTTCAGCGTGCAGGCCAGGACGATGCCGGGCGGAAGCTCCGTTTCCAGGTCCTTCAGCGAATGGACGGCGAAATCCACCCGCCGGTCCAGCAGCGCCTCGTGGATCTCCTTCGCGAAGAGGCCCTTGCCGCCGATATCGGCCAAGCGGCGGTCCTGCACCCGGTCGCCCGTGGTGGCGATGGCGTGTTCCTCGAAGGCCTTGGCGCCGCGCAGCACCGGGCAGAAGCGGGACACGATGTCGAGGAAGTGCCGCGTCTGCCAAAGGGCGAGCGGGGACTGGCGCGTGCCCACGCGCAGGGGCAGGGGACGCACCCCCTTGTGCGGCTTGGCGGTGGCGGAGGACATGAGCGCGTCTTATAGGCAAGCGCGTGACGAACGAAAGCCGAGGCCTCGCAACGCAGCCCTTCCTGGGCGTCGAATCAAGCTGCGACGAGACGGCGGCGGCCCTGCTGGACGGCGAGGGCCGCATCCTGGCCGAGGCGGTGTTCAGCCAGACTGAGAGCCATGCCCGCTTCGGCGGCGTTGTGCCCGAGATCGCGGCCCGCGCCCATCTGGGCCGCCTGCCCCATCTGGTGCGTGGCGTGCTGCGGGAGGCGGGGGTGGAGCCGCGCGACCTCGTGGGAGTCGCGGCCACCTCGGGGCCGGGGCTGATCGGCGGGCTGGTGGTCGGCGCCACCTTCGCCAAGGGGTTGGCGCTGGGGGCAGGGATTCCTTTTCTTGGCATCAATCACCTGGAGGCGCATGCGCTGACCGCGCGCCTGCCAGGGCTCTTCCCCGAGCCGCCCGAATTTCCCTATCTGCTGCTGCTGCTTTCCGGCGGGCATTGCCAATGCGTCGCGGTGCATGGGCTGGGCCGCTACGAGCGCCTGGGCACGACGCTGGACGACGCGGTGGGCGAAGCTTTCGACAAGTCGGCCAAGCTGATGGGCCTGCCCTGGCCCGGCGGCCCCCACCTCGAACGCCTTGCCGCCGAGGGCGACCCGCACGCCGTTTCCCTGCCGCGCCCCATGCTGGGGCGGGAAGGGTGCGACTTCTCCTTTTCCGGCCTCAAGACGGCGGTGGCGCAGGCAGTCGGGCGGGGGCACCGCCATGCCGACATCGCCGCCGCCTTCCAGGCCAGCGTGGCTTCGGTGCTGGCCGACCGCGCGCGCCGCGCCCATGCCATGCTGCCCGGCGCGACGGCGCTGGTGGTGGCGGGGGGCGTCGCCGCCAACAAGGCGGTGCGCGCGGCGCTGGAGGCGGCGACACCCCTGCCGCTGCTGGCACCGCCCATACGGCTCTGCACGGATAATGCGGTGATGGTGGCCTGGGCGGGGCTGGAGCGCTGGCGCGCCGGGCAGCGCGACGCCATGGCGCTGGCGCCGCGCCCGCGCTGGCCCATGGCGGAATTGCAACCTCCCGCCGGTTGATCGGGCGGCGGGGCGGCACCACCATGCGCCGCCATGCCAGACGCCGCCATGCCTTCTCCCAAGCGCGACTACCAGACCTGCGCCCTGATCGGCACGGGACACTTCCTGTCGCATTTCTACGTGCTCTGCCTGCCGCCGCTCTTTCTGGTGTGGCGGGACGAGTTCGGGGTGTCCTTCGCCATGCTGGGCCTCGCCGTCGCGCTGATGAGCGGGACGACGGCGCTGCTGCAGACGCCGGTGGGGTTCCTGGTGGACCGGCACGGGGCGCGGCCCTTCCTGGTCGGCGGGACGTTGCTGATGGCGCTGTCCATCTCCGCCATGGCCTTCGTGCACGACTTCCGGCTGATCCTCGTGCTGGCCGTGCTGTCGGGCGTGGGCAACAGCGTCATCCACCCGGCGGACTACGCCATTCTCGCCGGCTCCATCCGCAAGGAGTTCATGGGCCGCGCCTTTGCCTTGCACACCTTCACCGGCAATCTCGGCTTCGCGCTCGGCCCGCCGGTGATCGCGGCGCTGCTGCTGATGATGGGGTGGCGCGACGCGCTGCTGCTGGTCGGCCTGCTCGGCGTGCCGGTGGTGGGCGCGATCCTGTGGCAGAGCCGCATCCTGAAGGAACAGCCGAAGAAGCGCGGCGAGGCAGCGAAGGGCGGGGCGCGGCTCCTCACCTCCAAGCCCATCCTGGCCTTCTTCGCCTTCTTCCTGCTTTCCGCCATGGCGGGGTCCGGCGTCTCGGCCTTCCTCATCACCGTGCTGGGCAAGCTGTGGTCCACCCCGGTCGCCGTCGCCTCGCTGGCGCTCACCGGCTACATGGCAGGCGCGACGGCGGGAACGCTGGTGGGCGGCTGGGTGGCCGACAAGCGCGGCGGCAACCTGCTGGGCTTCGTGATTGCGCTGACGCTGGTCTCCATGGGGCTGCTGCTCTCGCTCGGCTTCGTGCCCTGGCCGGAGTACCTCCTGCCCGCCGTGGCGCTGGTGGCCGGCGGCTGCCTCGGCGCCTCGCGCACGCCGCGGGACGTGATGCTGAAGGATGCCTGCCCCCCCGGCGAGGTGGGCAAGATCTTCGGCTTCGTTTCCTCCGGACTGCCGCTCGGCTCCGCCATCACCCCCGTTCCGCTGGGCTTCCTGCTGGACATGGGGCACGAGGCGCTGGTGCTGCCGGTGGTGGCGCTGCTGCTCGGCCTGTCGCTGCTTTGCGCCAGCGGGGCACGGGCGCTCTCCCTCCCGGCGCGGATGCGGATGCAGCCCGCCGAGTAGCCTCTTCATGCTGTTCGACGCCACGCTGCGCTGGCTGGACCTCGCGGGCATCGCAGTCTTCGCGGCCTCCGGCGCCCTGGTCGCCTCGCGCAAGCAGATGGACGTGGTGGGGTTCGTGGTGATCGCCTGCATCACCGGCATCGGCGGCGGAACTTTGCGAGACCTGCTGCTTGGCCGCACGCCGGTCTTCTGGCTGCGGGCGCCGGAACTCCTCGGCGTCGCGGCCGCCGTGGCGGTGCTCGTCTTCGTCGCGGCGCACCGTGTGGAGAATCGCTACCGCGCGCTGCTCTGGGCCGATGCGGTGGGGCTTTCGCTCTATGCCGTGCTGGGCGCCGAGATCGCACTGATGGCGGGCGCCGACCCCTGGGCCGCCGTGCTGCTCGGCGTGATGACGGCCAGCTTCGGCGGCATCCTGCGCGACGTGATCTGCAACGAGGTTCCGCTGCTGCTGCGGCGGGAGATCTACCTGACCGCGGCGGCGCTGGGCGCCGCCACCTTTGTCGCGCTGCGGCTGGAAGGCGTGTGGCGGGAGCCCGCCTTCCTGGCGGGCGCGCTGGCCTGCTTCCTCCTCCGCGCGGCTTCGCTGCTGCGCGGCTGGTCCCTGCCGGGCTACAAGCCGCGCCCCGGCAGGACCCACGAGCCGTAGAGGCTCAGCTTTCGGCCGCGTCCAGCTCGATCACCGCATCGGCGGCATAGGCGCCCTCGGGCAGGACAAGCACCGGGTTCACGTCCACCGACAGCAGGCGTGGCCCCGCGCCCGCAGCGAAGAGCGACAGGGCGGAGAGCGCCTGCGCCAGGGCCGGCACGTCAGCCTTGGGCCGGCCGCGCGCGCCGTCGAGCAGGGGGAAGCCCTTGAGCGAGCGGATCAGCCGCTCCGCCTCGGCCGCGTCGAAGGGGCAGCGGCGGAAGGCGACATCCTTCAGCACCTCGATGAACACGCCGCCAAGCCCGACCATGGCGACCGGCCCGAAGACGGGGTCGCGCAGGATCCCCATGGCCATCTCCACCGCGCCCTTGATCTGCTTCGCCACCAGCGCGCCCTCGATGCGCGCCCCGGGCGCGTGCTGCTTCGCGCGCTGCATCAGCGTGGCGAAGCCGGCCCGCACGGCCTCCTCGTCCCCGACGTCCAGCAGCACGCCGCCGATCTCGGATTTGTGCAGGATGTCGGGCGAGAGGATCTTCATCACCACGGGGAAGCCGAAGCGCCGCGCCGCCGCGACCGCGGCCTCCGCATCCGCGCAGGCTTCCTCCGGCACGGCGGGCACGCCCGCCGCGTCGAGGATCTGCTTCGCCTTCGCTTCGCTGGGCGCCGTGGCGGGCAAGGCGACCGGGGCGGGCTGGGGCGCGGCCTCGCCGCCGCGCGCGAAGGCCTCCCCGAAGCGGCCCATGGCGTGGAGCGCGACGACGGCGCGGGTCGGGTCCTCGAAGACCAGGAACCCGTCCTTCTCCCATTCCTGCGCCGTCTCGGGCGGGGCGATGATGGAGACGGCCCAGAGCCGGTCCGGATGCTCCTCCGCCACCGCCTTCATCTGGGCCCGCACCTTCGGCCCCACGGTGGGCGAGCCGCCGACCTGGGTGAAGAAGCCGAGCAGCGACGAATACCCGCCCTCCGCCGCCGTGGCGCGCGCGAACTCGCCCACCAGCTCGATCTGGTTGAAGGCCTGGGCGGTGCAGTCTACCGGGTTGCGCGGTGCGCAGAAGGGCACGAAGCCGAGCAGCTTCTTCTGCGCCTCCTCCGGCATGGGCGGCATCGGGAAGTCGAGCGATTCCGCGACGTCGGAGATCAGCACGCCGGCGCCGCCGGAGACGGTGATGACGCCCAGCGAGTTGCGCGCCGGGTACACGCGGCGCGTTGCGGCATAGGCGATGTCCAGCAGCTCCTCCGTGTTGCGGGCGCGGACCACGCCGTATTCCGCCAGCACCGCATCCGTCACCGCGTCGTCGCCGGCGATGGAGGCAGTGTGTGATTGCGCGGCGAGGCCACCCAGCGCCGAGCGGCCGACCTTCATCATGACGATGGGCTTGCGGTTGCGCCGCGCGAGGTCCAGCGCGGCGAGGAACTTCTCGCTCTCGCGGATGCCTTCCGCATAGGCGCAGATCACGTCCACCTCCGGCGCCTCGGCCATCCAGCCGAGCACGTCGCCCAGCGCCACCTCGGCCTCGTTGCCCGTGGTGACGCAGATCGGCGTGCCGATGTTGCGGATGCGTGCCAGCGAGAACAGGTGCGTGCCATAGGCGCCGGATTGCGAGGCGATGCCGATGCGCCCCGGCACCGGCCAGCCCTGCTCGAAGGAGGAGGAGAAGATCGGGTAGAAGCCGATCGCGTCGTTGAACAGGCCGAGGCAGTTGGGGCCGAGCAGCCGCATGCCGTTGCGCCGCGCCGCCGCCACCAGCTTGTCCTGCATCAGCGCGCCCTCGTCGCCCGTCTCGGCGAAGCCGGCGGTGAACATGATGGCGGCCTTGCAGCCCTTCTCGCCCAGCGCCTCCACGGCATCGAGCGCGGCGCTGCCCGGCACCGCGATGAGGCCGACATCCGGTACGCCCGGCAGAGATTCTACGCCGCTGAAGCACTTGATGCCCTGCACGGTGTCGCGCTTCGGGTTCACCGGCCACAGCTCGCCCCGGAAGCCGCGCGTCTTCATGTAGGCGATGGGACGGCCGCCGATGCGCGTCGCATCGTCGCTCGCGCCGATCACGGCGAGGGAGCGGGGGCGGATCATCGGGTCGAGCGTGGAGAAATCCATGGTTCAGGCCGTTTCCGTATCGTTGTCGTTGAGAAGGCGCAGATACAGCTCCCGCGCCGCTTCCAGCGCCGCAAGGGGCACGTGCTCGCGCGGCGTGTGCGCCAGGGCGATGGAGCCCGGCCCCAGGATCACGCAGGGCGCGACATCCTGCAGGATGGAGGCATCGGTGCCAAAGGGCACGGTGGACGGGGCACGGCCGGTGAGGCGGACGGCTTGGCGCACCAGCGGGTGCTCGACCGGAAGCTCCGGCGGCAGGCCTTCGCGCGCTATTTCCAGCTCCACCCCGGCGCTCCGCGCCGCCGCCTCCATGCGTGACAGGAGCGGGCTCGGGTCCAGCCGGTGGGAGTAGCGGAACTTCACCCGCGCCGTGGCCAGGGGCACGGAGACGTTCACCGCCGTGCCATGGTTGTCGACGACAAGGTTGAAATCCGAGAAGGGCGGGTCGTAGGCCTCGTCGTGCCACGCCGGATCCTCGCGCAGCATCGCGTGGATCTCGCGCAGCTCCGCCAGGAAGGGGATCAGCGCCCAGTTGGCGTTCACCCCGCGCCCGGTCGAGGAATGCGCCTGCACCCCGCGCGCGGTGGCGGTGAAGGCGATGTGCGAGCGATGGCCGCGCACCGGCACCAGCTCCGTCGGCTCCGCCACCACGATGCCGCGCAGCTTCGCGGCGCGGGCCAGTTCGGAGCGCTCGGCGATGACGCGTGCGCCGCCCTTGGTCGTCTCCTCATCCGCGGTGATCAGCAGCGTGGCGCGGGGCGCGGCCTGGGCGGCCAGGATGCAGGCGGCGACCGGCCCCTTCATGTCGCAGGAGCCGAGCCCGTGCAGCACGCCATCCCGCACCGCGCCCGACCATGGGTCGTCGGTCCAGCCTGTCTCGGGCACCGTGTCCATGTGGCCCGACAGGGCGATGCCGCCCGGCCCGCCGCGATGCGCCACCAGGGCACGCTTCGGGACGCCCTGCGCGTCGGTGTAGTCGAGGCGCTCCACCTCGAAACCATGCAACTCGGCCTCGATGCGCTCGGCGACGGACAGGTTGGAGACGGAGGATCGGCTGTCGAGCCGCACAAGTTCCGCGGCGAGGCCGGCGAGGCTGGTTTCCATGGGGTCGGAGGCTTGCCCGAAGCGGTCGGAAGGGCAACCCTGCCGGACGCATGGCTTCCTATCTCGACCCACGCAGCGGCCGCACCTGGCCGCTGGACACGCCCCGCTGGTGCGGCGATGCGCGCGAACCGCTGCTGCTGACCCCGCTTCCCGGCATCTCCCGCGACGACATCGCGCCCGTCCGCTCCATCTGGCGCTACGCCGCCGCGCTGCCCTTCCTGCCCGCTGCGCCCATCACCATGGGTGAGGGCTGCACGCCGCTGGTGGAGATGCGGCTGGGCGAGGGGACGGCCCTCGCCAAGTGCGAGTGGTTCATGCCCACCGGCTCCTTCAAGGATCGCGGCGCCTCCGTGATGCTCTCCCTCCTGCGCGAGCAGGGGGTGCGGGCGGTGCTGGAGGATTCCTCCGGCAATGGCGGCGCGGCGGTCAGCGCCTATGCGGCAGCAGGCGGCATGCAGGCGGAGATCTACGTGCCTGCCTCAACCTCCCCGGCCAAGACGGTGCAGAGCCGCGCGGCAGGGGCATCCATCACCCTGGTGCCGGGCAGCCGGCAGGATTGCGCCGAAGCGGCCGAGGCGGCGGCGGAGCGCATCTTCTACGCCAGCCACAACTGGCACCCCTTCTTCCTGGAAGGTACCAAGACCCTGGCCTATGAGCTCTGGGAGGATCTGGGCTTCCGCGCGCCGGACAACGTCATCGTGCCCTGCGGCGCCGGCTCCAATGTGCTCGGCCTGTGGCTCGGCTTCACCGAATTGCTGCGCGCCGGACAGGTGGCGAAGCTGCCGCGCATCTGGGCGTCGCAGCCGGCGAATTGCGGGCCCATCGCCCGCGCCGCGCTCGGCCTGCCGGAGCAGGAGGCGCGGCCCACCATCGCCGAGGGCACGGCCATCGCCAAGCCGCTGCGCCTGCCTGAATGCCTGCGCGCCCTGCGCGAGTCGGAAGGCGGTGCCGTGCTCACCGAGGAGAGCGAGATCGCCGAGGCCGCTTTGGCCCTGGCCCGGCGTGGCGTCTATGTGGAACCCACCTGTGCTCAGGCCGCCGCCGCCTTCACCAAGCTGCTGGACCAGGGGCGCATCGCCGCGCGCGAGACCACGGTGGTGCTGCTGACCGGGACCGGGCTGAAGGCGACGCCCCGCTTCGCCGAGATGCTGGGGGTGGAGATATGAGCGGCCCGCGCATCGCCCTGCTGGGCTTCTCCATCGAGTGCAACCGTTTCGCGCCTCCCGCCGGGCTGGAGGATTTCAGCACGCGCTGCTGGCTGCGCGGCGATGCCATCGTTTCCGACGCGCGCTCCGCCGCGCCGCAGGCCCTGGGCGAGATGCCGGGCTTCGTCACCCGCATGGACGAGACCGGCCCCTGGCAGCCGCGCCCGATCATGCTCGCCATGGCCGAGCCGAACGGCCCGGTGGACCACGCGCTGTTCCTCTCGATGATGGAGGAATGGCGCGAGGGGCTGCGCGTCCTGCGCGGCGAGGTGGAAGGCGCCTATGCGGTGCTGCACGGCGCAGGACTGACGACCGTTCTGGACGACCCGGAAGGTGCCTTGCAGGCGCTGGTGCGGAGCGAGCTGGGCGAGGTGCCCTTCATTTGCTCCTACGACCTGCATGCCAATGTGTCCGACGCCAACGTGGCGCTGAACGATGCCTTCGTGGGCTACCGGACCAATCCGCATCTCGACATGCGCGAGCGTGGCGCGGAATCCGCTGACCTGATGCGCCGATTGCTGGCCGGCGAGCGCTTCGTGCGCGCGCATCGCCGCCTGCCCATCGTGGCGCCCACCGTGTCTCTGCTGACGGCGCAGGGCCCCTATGCCGAGGTCATCAATTTGGGCCAGGAGCGCGCCGCCACCGATCCGCGCATCGTCAATGTCTCGGTGATGGCGGGCTTCGCCTATGGCGACACGCCCTTCAACGGCATGTGCGCCGTGGTGACGGCGACGCACCAGGGCGCGGCGGATGCGCTGGCCGATGAGCTGGCCGAGGCGGCATGGGAGCGGCGCCACCGCTTCGTCGCCGCGCTGACGGAGCTGGAGGAAGCGACGCAGCGCGCCCTGACCAGCGACGTGCCACTCGCCTTCGCCGATGTCGCCGACAACCCCGGCGGCGGCGGCCGCGGCAACACCATGTGGATACTGGAATCCTTCCATCGCGCCGGCGTGAAGGGCGCGGTGTTCGGCGTGATCCACGATCCCGAACTGGCGGTCGAGGCGCATCGCCTCGGGATCGGTGCGCGGTTCGAGGCGCGGTTCAACCGTGATTCCGGCCAGGACCCCTTTGCCCGCCCCTTCGCGGCGCAAGCGGAGGTGGTGGCGCTTTCCGACGGACGCGTCACCGGGCGGCGCGGCATCTTCAAGGGCACGGCCATGCAGATGGGCCGTACGGCACGGCTGCGCTTGGGCGGGATCGAGGTGGTGGTGATCGAGGGCCGCACCCAATGCGCCGACCCTGCCTTCCTGGAGCATCTGGGCATCGACATCGCCCAGGCGCGCTGCGTGGTGGTGAAGTCGCGCGGGCATTTCCGCGGCGGCTTCGACGAGTTCTTTGACCACGAGCGCATCGTGGAGGTGGACGCGCCGGGCCTCACTTCGCCCATCCTGTCCCGCTTCGACTGGCAGAAGCTGCCGCGCCCCGTGCTGCCCCTGGATTCCGAGACCACGCGATGACCCTCGACGACCTGCTCACCCCCGCCCTCGTGCTGGACCTCGGTGTGCTCCGGCGCAACCTTGCCATGATGCGCCGCGCGCTTGAGCGCCATCCGGGCGTGGTGCTGCGCCCTCACCTCAAGACCGCCAAGAGCATCGAGGTGGCAAAGCTGGCCGCGCCGGATGGCGGCCCCATCACCGTCTCCACCCTGGCCGAGGCGCGGTACTTCGCGAAGGCGGGCTGGCGTGACCAGATCTATGCCGTGGGCATCACGCCGGGGAAGCTGGATGCGGTCGCGGCGCTGAACGCGGAAGGCGCGCAGGTGAAGGTCATCACCGACGATGCCGAGGCGGCGCGCGCGGTCGCCGCCCATCCCGGCGCGGTCGAGGCGCTGGTGGAGGTGGATGTGGGCGAGGGGCGCGGCGGCGTCCCGCCCGAGGAGGCCAAGGCGGTCGCGGCAGCGCTCGGTTCGCGCCTGGCCGGCGTCTTCACCCATGCCGGTCATTCCTATGGCGGCCGCTCCCTGGAGGAGATGGCCCGCATCGCGGAGGAGGAACGGCTGGGCGTCACCCGCGCCGCCGCCGCGCTGCGCGAGGCCGGGCACCAGCTGCGCATCGTCTCGCTCGGCTCCTCCCCGACCGCGCTGCATGCGAAGAGCCTGGAGGGCATCACCGAGGTGCGCGCCGGCGTCTACATGTTCGGCGACCTGTTCCAGGAGCAGCTCGGCACGCATCCGGAGGGCGAGATCGCCGTGACGGTGCTGGCCAGCGTCATCGGCCGCAAGCCGGCACGGGACGCGCTGCTGCTGGACAGCGGCGCCCTGGCGATGAGCAAGGACCGATCCACCGAGAAGGCGCCGCGCGACGACGGGTTCGGCCTCGTGCTGGATCTGGATGGGAAGCGCGCCTTCGGCCACGCGGTTCTGACCCGTGTCCACCAGGAGCACGGCGAGGCGCATCCCATGCCCGACATGCCGGTGGGCACCAAGCTGCGCGTCGCCCCCAACCACACATGCCTGACAGCGGCGGCCTTTGACCGCTATCATGTGGTGGACGGATCGCGCGAGGTGATCGCCACATGGGACCGGGTGAACCACTGGTGAGCCTCTCGGCGCTGCGCGAGGCGGAGACGGCGCGCATCACCGCCGCCTGCCTGCGTTGCGGCGCCTGCTTCGCCGCCTGCCCCATGGTGCCATTCGCGCCGGGCGCCGAGGGCGCCCAGGGCGGCGCCGTGGTGGAGGGCGTGCTGGACCTGCTCAATGGCGGGCCGGGCGACGAGGCCTCGCGCGCCTGGGTCGCCGCCTGCACCCGCTCCGGCTCCTGCAACGCCGCCTGCCCGGAGGCGGTGAACCCGATGCTGATGCTGCGCCTCGCCAAGTGGCGGGCCAACGAGACGGGCGCCCTGCCCAAGCGCGACGCGCGCGACGCGATGGCCCGGGTCAAGGCCTTCGCGCGGCTGACCATGACGGAGGAGGAGCAGGCGCGATGGCTGTGAACCTGTTCTGGTACGGCTGCAACATGACCCGCCATGCGGAGATCATCCGCCTGTCGGAACGGCTGCTGGAATGCGTCGGCACGCCGGCGCAACCCGTCGGCGGGCCGGGCGCCTGCTGCGGCAGCCCCAAGGAGAGCGAGCCCCGCATCAACGAGGCGATGGCCGCGCGCACCATGGATGGGTTCGCGGCGCGTGAGGCGGAGCGGGTGATGACCTGGTGCCCCTCTTGCCACATGAACCTCGAGGATTTCATGGCCCCGGTGAAGGGCCAGGGTTTCCGCCACGCACATCTCTGCGAGGCGCTGCACGAAGGCCGCGGCGCGCTGGCGAAGCTGATGACGCAGCACATCCCGGCGCGGGTGTTGCTGGATGCGCATGTGGGCTTCGGCGATCGCGTGGACGTGAACACGCTGATTCCGGAGTTGCTGCGCCTCGTGCCCGGGGTGGAGATGCTGGACCACCCGTATCGCGGCGCGTCCTACATGTGCTTCGGCTTGGCCAACGTGCCGGGTGCGCTGCCCGCCCACAAGGCGCGGCTGCTGGCGGCGGCGCGGGAAGCGGGGGCGGACACCATCGTGACCATCTTCCATTCCTGTCACCGCGAGATGGTGGCGCTGGAGCGCGACCATGGCATCCGCGTCGTGAACTGGGTCCACCTGCTGGCCGAGGGCGCGGGCTGGGACTACCGCGACGAATACAAGGAATGGCGCAACGCCGAGGACCCGACTGCGGCGATCGGCCCCGCGCGCATGGCGGCGGCCGGGGAGGAGGCGGTGAAGCGCCTCGCCCTGCCGGAACTCACCCGCCCGCGGTAGATCCAGTGCTTAAGCGCATTCCCGAGCCGCCGGGCGATCCCGCTCGGCTTGGAATGCGCTAGCCGCCCTCACGCACCAGCGACACGCCCTCCGCGATGCGCGAGTGCAGCGCCATGATGTCGGAACACAGGCCCAGCGTGTCGTAGCCGCGCGCCGCCAGCGCCTTCGCCTCACCGGCCGAGGTGGCGAGACGGCCAAAGGCCTTGCCGTGCCGCTTCGCCGCCTCGCGCACCCGCGCTTCGACCGCGTGGAAATCGGGGTGGTCGAACTGGCCGGGAATTCCGAGCGAGCAGGACAGGTCGTTGTGGCCGATCCAGAGGCAATCCACCCCCTCCACGGCCGCGATGGCGTCCGCATCCTCCGCGCCCGCGCGCGTCTCGATTTGGATGATGATGGCCTTGCGCGCATCCGCCTCCGCCATCTTCACGACGGCGGGGCCGGGGCGGTAGCCGTCATGCGCGATGCCCATCGCCGCGCCGCGCGTGCCGCCCGATGGCGGATAGGTGGCCCAGGCGACGAAGTCCCGCGCCTCGGCAGCGGAGGAGACGAGGGGCGCCATCAGCCCGTCCGCCCCCATGTCCAGGGCGCGCGACACCTCATTCGGATGGCGATGCGCGACACGGACGATGACGGGCAGGTCGGCGGCCCTTCCGCCCACGCAAACCGTCTTCACCGTCTCGAAGCCGAAGCCCGAATGCTCCATGTCGAGCACCATGAAATCCGCTCCGGCTTGCCGCACGATCAGTGGCAGGCCAGGCGTCGCGAACTCCATGGCAAAGAGGCCGAGCTTCAGGCCGGGCGCGAGCAGGCGCTGGCGCCAGGTGGCATGGGGCATCCCCGATTTCTCCCTTGAAGGGCCAGCGGTCGCTAGTTGATGCCGTCCAGCAGGGCGATGATCCGCTCGGGCACCGCGGCCTGGGCGTCGTGCGGCACGTCCATCTCCATGAAGCGCCAGCCCTGCGCCTGCTTGGCCCGTGCCCGCACCCGGCTCGGCTCGATCGAGGCGAGGGGCGGGTTGGTGTAGGAGACGTAGGTGACGGGCCGGCCGGCGCCCGGCGGCGCCTTCAGCCGGAGCGGCGTGTCGTAGGTGCCGAAGGGATGCGGCGCGAGCTGCCGGCCGAACCAGGCGCGCACGTCATCGGGCAAGGGAAAGGCGGAAAGCGGAGGGACGGGAAGGGCGACGCCGCCACCCTGCTCGGCCACGGTGCGGCGGCGCGCCTCCTCAATGCCGGGCGGCAGCACGGCGAAGGCGGTGTCGCCATTCTCCGGCAGCAGCGCGTCCAGATAGACCAGGTGCCGAATGCGGTCGGGCATGCGGTCCGCCACCCCGGTGACGGCGAAGCCGCCAAAGGAATGGCCGACCAGGATCACGTCGCGCAGGTCCTCCGCAAGCAGGACGGCGGCGATGTCCTCCACGAAGGTGTCGATGGTGATGGAGCGCGCCATGAGGTGCTTGCGCTCGCCCAGCCCGGTCTGGGTGGGGGTGAAGACGCGATGGCCCTTGGCGCGCAGCCCTTCGGCCGTGTGCTTCCAGATCCAGCCGCCGCCCCATGCGCCATGCACCAGCACATAGGTCTTGGGCGTGGCGGCCTGCTGCTGGGCGAGGGAAGGGGTGGCCGCAAGGGCGAGTGCCCCGGCGGCCAGCATCGTGCGACGTTCCATGGCGTTTCTATTCCTTCGACTTGGCCGGATTGGGCCATGGTCGATGCGGAATGGCAACGCCCGCGCGGCCTCAGAAGGCTGGCACCACCGCGCCCTGGAAGGTGGCGGTGACGAACTCCTTCACTTCCGCCGAGTGATAGGCGGCGACGAGGCGGCGCACCCACTCCGCCTCGCGATCCGCCTGCCGCACGGCGATCAGGTTGCTGTAAGGGTTGTCCGCGCCCTCGATGGCGATGGCGTCGCGCACCGGGTTCAGCCCCGCCTGGATGGCGAAGTTGCTGTTGATCGCTGCGGCCTCCACCTCGTCCAGCGCGCGGGGCAGCTGGGCCGCTTCAAGCTCCACGACGCGGATGCGCTTCGGGTTCTCCGTGATGTCGGCGACGGTGGAGCGGAAATCCCCCTCGCCGCGCAGGCGGAAGGCGCCGTTTGAGGCGAGCAGCACCAGGGCCCGGCCGCCATTGGTGGGATCGTTGGGGATGGCGACGCGGCCGCCCTGCGGGATGTCGGCCAAGCGGCGATGGCGGCGCGAATACACGCCCATCGGGAAGATGACGGTGCGAGCCACGGCAACCAGCGGCAGGCGGCGGTCGCGCACCTGCTGATCGAGGAAGGGCTGGTGCTGGTAGGAATTGGCGTCCAGGTCGCCCGCGGCCAGCGCTGCGTTGGGCTGGATGTAGTCACTGAACTCGGTGATGCGCAGCACGAGCCCGTCGCGCCCCGCCACCTCGCGCACCTTCTCCATGATCTGCGCGTGTGGCCCGGCGGTGACGCCGATGCGCAGCGGGCGCCCCTGTGTGCCGATGGCGGGGGACTGGGCGGCCGCTGCGAAGGGCAGGGCAAGGCCCGCGAGCAGGAGGGGACGGCGAGCGGTCATGGGGGTGTTTCCTTGTGGGTTCAGCGACGCGAAAGCCGGCGGACCAGCCAATCCCCCAGGGATTGCAGGCCCTGCACGAACAGGATCAGCACGAGCACGACGGTGAGCATCACCTCGGGCATGAAGCGCTGGTAGCCGAAGCGGATGCCCAGGTCGCCGAGCCCGCCGCCCCCGACCGCCCCCGCCATGGCCGAGAAGCCGACCAGCGAGACGAGGGCCACGGTGGTGGCGGCGATCAGCCCCGGCAGGGCCTCCGGCACCAGCACCTTGGTGACGATCTGCATCCGGGTCGCGCCCATGGCGCGCGCCGCCTCGATCACGCCTCGGTCCACCTCGCGCAGCGCGTTCT
Source organism: Sabulicella rubraurantiaca (assembly GCF_017355885.1). Lineage (GTDB taxonomy): Bacteria > Pseudomonadota > Alphaproteobacteria > Acetobacterales > Acetobacteraceae > Roseococcus > Roseococcus rubraurantiacus. The sequence continues at coordinate 475,475 of NZ_JAFEUU010000002.1, read as the reverse complement.
CGAAAAGCCGCGCCAGGAAGGCGGTGGCGGCCAGGGCCAGCGGCACCACCGCCGCCCCTGTGCCGATGGAGGTCCCGGCGACGAGGCGGGTGAAGGGCACGATCGCCACCATCAGGATGATGAAGGGGGTGGAGCGCACCGCATTGACCAGCAGGCCGAGCGGCCGGTTCATCCAGGGCCGCGGCGACAGCCCGCCCGGCCCGGTGGCGTGGAGCAGCAGCGCCAGCGGCAGACCAAGCGCGACGGCGATAGCGGCGGAGATGCCGACCATCACCAGCGTCTCCCAGAATCCCTCGACGAGGAGGTCCACCATGGCGGGGGTCAGCCAGTTCATGCCGCTTCTCCCAGCTCGGTGACGTGGAGGCCGAGGGAGCGCATCCAGCCCAGCGCGCCTTCCAGCTTGTCCGGCGCGCCATAGGCGGCGAGGGCCATGACGCCGAAGGGCTCGCCCGCGATCTCGTCCACGCGGCCACTGACGATGTTCATGTCCACGCCGAAGTCACGGCTGGCCTCGCTCACCACCGCGCGGGTGGAGTTGGGCCCGGCGAAGAGCACCTGCACGAGGCGCCGCGCCTCGCCGGGATTGGGCTGCGGCAGGCGGGAGAGAGTGCCGGGCGGGACGGAATGGCCGATCACCTCGGCCACGAAGCGGCGCGTAGTGGGCTGGCGCGGCCGGGTGAAGACGCCGAAGACCGGGCCTTCCTCGATCACGCGTCCTGCCTCCATCACCGCCACACGGTCGCAGACCGACTTCACCACCGCCATCTCATGGGTGATGAGCAGCACGGTGAGGTCGAGCCGCGCCCGCAGGTCGCGGATCAGCGCCAGGATCTCGGCGGTCGTCTCGGGGTCGAGGGCGCTGGTCGCCTCGTCGCAAAGCAGGATGCGCGGGCCGCTGGCCAGCGCCCGGGCAATGCCCACGCGCTGCTTCTGCCCGCCGGATAGCTGCGCCGGATAGGCGTCGCGCTTGGCCTCCAGCCCCACCAGCGGCAGGAGTTCAGCCACGCGCCGCTCCCGCTCCGCCCGCGCCATGCCCGCCACTTCCAGCGGGAAGGCGACGTTCTCGGCCACGGTGCGGCGGGCATGGAGGTTGAAGTGTTGGAACACCATGCCCATCCCGCGCCGCGCCGCGCGCAAGGCCGGCTCGTCCAGGGCCATCAGATCCTGGCCCAGCACCTCGACCCGGCCGGAATCCGGCCGCTCCAGCAGGTTCACGCAGCGGATGAGGGTGGACTTCCCGGCGCCGGAACGACCGACGATGCCGAACACCTCGCCAGGGGCGATGTCGAGCGAAACCTCCTCCAGCGCGGGGGGCGCGCCGGGGGCGAAACGCTTGGAGAGCCGGGACAGGGCGATGGCAGCCATGGCAAGGATATGCGGAAGCCCTGCCCTCAGCGGAAGTGACGGGACGGAATACCCGCCATCACCCGTTGATGACCGTGCCCCCGTTCGGGTGCAGCACCTGGCCGTTGATGTAGGAGCTGTCCGCCTCGCTGGCCAGGAAGATGTAGGAGGGCGCCACCTCGTCCGGCTGGCCGGCGCGCTCCATGGGGGCGCTGCTGCCATGGCTCGCCGTCCGCTGCTCGTCGAAGGAGGCGGGGATGAGCGGCGTCCAGATCGGGCCGGGGGCGACAGCGTTCACCCGGATCTTCCGGTCCTTCCACAGCTTCTGCGACAGGGAGCGGGTCAGGGCCACGATCGCGCCCTTGGTGGCGGCGTAGTCCGGCAGTTCCGGGCTGCCGCGATAGGCGGTGATGGAGGTGGTGTTGATGATGCTTCCCCCGGCCGGTATGTGCGGCAAGGCGGAGCGGATCATCCAGATGTAGCCGAAGATGTTGGTGCGGAAGGTGCGCTCCACCTGCTCGGTCGGGATCTCGGTGAAGTCCTTGGTTTCGTGCTGCTCGGCCGCGTTGTTCACCAGGATGTCGATCAAGCCATCCAGGTGCGATTTCGCCTTCGTCACTGCCTGCTGACAGAATTCCGGGTCGCCCACGTCGCCGGCGATGGCCAGCGCCTTGCGCCCCTCCGCCTCGATGCGCCGCACCGTTTCCTGCGCGTCCTCCTCCTCATCCTTGTAGAGGATGACCACATCGGCGCCTTCCTTGGCGAAGCCGATGGCGACCGCACGCCCGATGCCGGAATCGCCGCCCGTCACGATGGCGCGCTTGCCCTTCAGCTTCCCGGCAGGTTTCCAGCCCTCCATGAAAGAGCGCGGCTGGGGCGTCATCTCCGCTTCGCTGCCGGGCTGATGGTCCTGCTTCTGCGGGGGTTGGAGTTCTTTGGCCATGCGCCCCCAACGCGGAGCCCGGGGCGGCGGGTTTCGTGAAACCCCCCATGCTCCGCGGCCCCTTTGGAGGCGTCTATCCTGTCAGGACCAGGACTCGATGCAGGTGATGCCTCCGGCATTCCCGCGCGCCGTGTAGCTCTGGTTGCCGGAGAACTGCGTCCATTCGCGGCGGCAGACGCGGCTCGGTCCCGTTGGCAGCAGGGCCGACACGGAGAGCGCCGCCCGGCTGCCCGGCACCACGTTCAGGCAGCGCTGCTGCCCGGCGGCGATGGCGTCCTGTACCACGTTCCGCGTCCAGCCCGTGGCGACGTCCTGGCCGGGGCGTGGCGGCTGGAAGCGGAAATCCGCCTGGAGGGACACGTTGGTGTTGTTGACGATGCACAGCCGCAGTGTCTCGCCCTGCGCGAAAGCCGGGTTCGCGCCAAGAAGGCCAAGCCCGAAGGCAGCGAGGAGGAAGGGACGCAGTTTCATTCGAGGAAGTCTCTTGCTTCTGGATGAGGGAACCCTACTGGCCCCACCGCGCCGGTACCAATCCGCTTGATCTTTGCGCGCAATCGGTGTCGCCGATGAGGCGGGTCAGCGGCGAACCGGCGTTAGGTCGCCGAAAGTCCCGGTGGGGACGCTTCCGGCGCGGCTGGGCCAGCCATAAGCGCCCCGCGTGGTCTGCACCGGCCCCCAGACGCGGTAGGTGTTGCCGCGAACGTGTTCGATCCGTTGCGATGAGTCCGGCAGCCTGGATACCGGGGCCGGCTTCCAGCGCGGGTCGCCAGGGGGCGGGACGGGCGCGGCGGGCGGCTCGGCCGCGCAGCCTGTGACCAGCAAGACGGCCATGACCTGAAGACGCATTCGCCTCACCTCTCCCTCCCTCCATTGGAAGGCAGGGCGCGGCGTTTGTCACCCCTTCCGCATGAGCAGCACGGGCATGGACACGCCGCCCGGCAGCTCCATCGTGCCCGGCGCCTCCTCTACGTAGCCGAGGCGGCGATACAGCGGCACGGCATCGAGATAGGCGCGCAGGACGAAGCGGTTCCGGCCCGAGCGCCGCTCCGCCGCCGTGACCAGCGCGGTCGCGACGCCCTGGCGTGCAGCATCGGGATGCACGAAGACCTTGCGGATGCGCGCCGCGCCGTCCGGCTGCGCCAGCCATCCGGCGCTGCCGAGCAGAAGCCCGTCCCGCTCGGCCACCCAGAGGTCGGAGCCCAGCACGTCCTCGGCATAATCCGGCTGAGCCACCAGCGCCGCGTGGGCGACGATCGCCCGCGCATCATAGGCGCGGGCGAGGCCGGCAAAGGAGGCATCGTGCAGCGCCCGCAGCGCCGCCATCTCCTCCGCGCGCAGGGGGCGCAGGATCAGGCGTTGCGGTCCATCGTGCCGGAGGAGAGCGCCGCCTGCGCCGCCGCCAGCCGCGCCACCGGCACGCGGTAGGGCGAGCAGGACACGTAGTCGAGCCCGACCGTCTCACAGAACTGGACGGAGGCGGGGTCACCGCCATGCTCGCCGCAAATGCCGAGCTTCAGCCCATTCTTCACGCCGCGCCCCTTCTCCGAGGCGATCTCCACCAGCGCGCCCACCCCTTCCGGGTCGATGGAAACGAAGGGGTCCTTCGGCAGGATGTTGCGCTCGACATAGTGGGGCAGGAACTTGCCCGCGTCGTCGCGCGACAGGCCGAAGGTGGTCTGCGTCAGGTCGTTGGTGCCGAAGGAGAAGAAGTCGGCGCTCTCGGCGATCTTGTCGGCAGTCAGCGCGGCGCGCGGCAGCTCGATCATGGTGCCGATCATGTATTCGATGGTCGTGCCCGTCTCGCTGAACACTTCCTGCGCCACCTTCTCCACCTGGGCGCGGGTGATCTCCAGCTCCTTCTTCACCATGACCAGCGGGATCATGATCTCGGGCACCGGGGCCTTGCCGGTTTCCTTCGCCACGGCCACCGCTGCCTCAAAGATGGCACGGGCCTGCATCTCGTAGATCTCGGGGAAGGTGATGCCCAGGCGGCAGCCGCGGTGGCCGAGCATGGGGTTGGCTTCCGCAAGGTCGCTGGCGCGGCGCTGCATGGAGAGCGCGTCCACGCCCAGCGAGGCGGCGAGTTCCGCGATCTCCTCGTCGCCATGCGGCAGGAATTCGTGCAGCGGCGGGTCGAGCAGGCGGATCGTCACCGGCAGCCCCGCCATGATGCGGAACAGCGCGGTAAAGTCGTCGCGCTGGAAGGGCAGCAGCTTCGCCAGGGCGGTGCGGCGGCCTCCTTCCGTCTCGCTCACGATCATCTGCCGCACGGCGCCGATGCGCTCGGGATCGAAGAACATGTGCTCGGTGCGGCACAGCCCGATGCCCTCGGCGCCGAACTTGCGCGCCGTCTCGGCGTCCAGCGGCGTCTCGGCATTGGCGCGCACGCGCATGCGGCGCACGCCGTCGGCCCATTCCATCAGCGTGGCGAAGTCGCCGGAAAGCTGCGGCTCGATCATCGGGACGGCGCCGATGAATACCTCACCCGTCGCCCCATCGAGGGTGATGGTCTCGCCGGCGCGGATGATGTTGCCTCCGGCCATCAGCGCCTGGGCAGCGTAGTCCACGGTGATGCTGCCCGCGCCTGCCACGCAGGGGCGGCCCATGCCGCGCGCCACCACGGCGGCGTGGCTGGTCATGCCGCCGCGCGTCGTCAGGATGCCGCGCGCCGCGTGCATCCCGTGGATGTCCTCCGGCGAGGTCTCGATGCGGACCAGGATCACGCTCTCGCCCTTCTGCGCGCGCGCCTCCGCCTCGTCGGCCGAGAACACCACCGCGCCGCAGGCCGCGCCCGGCGAGGCGGGCAGGCCCTTGGACAGCGTTTTGCGCGGCGCCTTTGGATCAAGCGTCGGGTGCAGCAACTGGTCGAGCGAGGCGGGATGCACACGGGTCACCGCCTCCCGCTCATCGATCAGCCCCTCGCGCGCCATATCCACGGCGATCTTCAGCGAGGCGGCGGCGGTGCGCTTCCCGTTGCGGGTCTGCAGCATGTAGAGCTTGTTCTGCTGCACCGTGAACTCGATGTCCTGCATATCCTTGTAGTGCTTCTCCAGCACCTCGCGGACGCGGACGAGCTCGGCATAGGCCTCGGGCATCACCTCTTCCATCGGCTTCTCGCCGGGCTTTGCGCGGGCCGCCGACATGGGCTGCGGCGTGCGGATGCCGGCCACCACGTCCTCGCCCTGCGCGTTCACCAGGTACTCGCCGTAGAAGATGTCCTCGCCGGTCGAGGGGTCGCGGGTGAAGCAGACGCCGGTGGCGCAATCCTCGCCCATGTTGCCGAAGACCATGGCCTGCACGTTCACCGCCGTGCCCCATTCGGCCGGGATGTCGTTCAGGCGGCGATAGGTGATCGCGCGCTGGTTCATCCAGGATTCGAAGACCGCGCCGATCGCGCCCCAAAGCTGCGCCTCGGGTTCCTGCGGGAAGGGGGCGCCCGTCACATCGGCCACCATCTCCTGGTAGCCCTGCGTCACCTCGCGCCAGTCGGCGGCGGTGAGGGCCGTGTCCTCCACCACGCCGCGCGAGAGCTTCACCTCCTCGATGATCTCCTCGAAGCGGTGATGGTCCACGCCGAGCACGACGGAGCCATACATCTGGATGAAGCGGCGGTAGGAATCCCAGGCGAAGCGCGCATCGCCGGAAGCGGCGGACAGCCCCTCCACCGTCGTGTCGTTGAGGCCCAGGTTCAGCACCGTGTCCATCATGCCGGGCATGGAGACGCGGGCGCCCGAGCGGACCGAGACCAGCAGCGGCTTCGTGGCATCGCCGAACTTGAGGCCGACTGCCTCCTCCACCCGCGCCAGGGCGGTTTTCACGTCGGCCTTCAGCGCCGCGGGGTATTGCTTCCCGTTGGCGTAGAAATGGGTGCAGACCTCGGTGGTGATGGTGAAGCCGGGGGGCACGGGAAGGCCGATGCTCGCCATCTCCGCCAGGTTGGCGCCCTTGCCCCCCAGGAGGTTGCGCATGTCCGCGCGGCCTTCGTTGTGGCCGGCGCCGAAGCTGTACACCCATTGCGTCATCAGGCTGTTCCTCAGGCTTCGATCTTGGAAAGCTCTGCCACCTGGTCGGCGGCAGCGCGGAGGCTGGAAAGAAGGAGCAGCCGGTTGACCCGAAGCTGCGGATGGTCGGCGTTCACCACCACCTTGTCGAAGAACGCGTCCACCGGGGCGCGCAGCCTCGCCAGCGCATTGGTGGCACCCGCGAAATCCTCGGCGTCGAGGCGCTGGCGCGTGAGTGGCCAGACCTCCGCGATGGCGGCATCGAGCGCGGCCTCCTCCGGCGCCTCGAGCAGCCCGGCATTGACCGGGCCGGAATAGGCGCACCCGTCCTTCTTCTCCTCGATGCGGAGGATGTTGGCGGCGCGCTTGTAGGCGGCCAAGAGGTTGGCGCCGTCCTCGGTTTCCAGCATCGCCTTCAGCGCGTCCCCGCGCGCGAGGATGCGCGCGAGGTCGTCATCGCCGCCGATGGAGGCGGCGACCACGTCGTGGCGCTGGCCTTCGGAGCGCAACTGGACGCGCAGCCGCTCCAGCATGAAATCCAGCAGATCCGCGACCGGTGCGTCGGACCGCGCCGCGGCGAAGATCTGCCGCAATGGCAGCCGCAGCCCGTTCTCCCGGATGATGCGGATCACGCCCAGCGCGGCGCGGCGCAGCGCGAAGGGATCGCCCGAGCCGGTCGGCTTCTCGCCCACCGCAAAGAAGCCGGCGAGCGTGTCCAACTTATCAGCCAGCGCCACCGCGATCGCCACGGGCTCGGAGGGAACCGCATCCGTCGGGCCGAGCGGGCGGTAATGCTGTGCGATGGCGTCGGCCACGCGCGCATCCTCGCCGGCCTCGCGGGCGTAGTAGCCGCCCATGACGCCCTGCAGCTCCGGGAACTCGCCCACCATGCCGGAGGCGAGGTCGGCCTTGCACAGCCTCGCCGCGCGCGCTGCCAGCGCGGCGTCGGCGCCCACCAGCGGCGCGAGGTGACGCGCCAGCGCCTCGATCCGCGCCACGCGCTGCGCCTGGGTGCCGAGCTTGGCGTGGAAGGTCACGCCTTCCAGCTTCGGCAGGAAGCTTTCCAGCCCGGCCTTGCGGTCATTGTCCCAGAAGAAACGCGCATCGGAGAGGCGGGCGCGCAGGACGCGCTCATTCCCCGCGATGATGGCCGCGCCGCCATCCGTCGCCGGAATGTTGGCCACCAGGGCGAAGCGGTTGGCGGCGCGGCCGTCGGGGTGGCGCAGCGCAAAGTAGCGCTGGTTCACCCGCATGGAGGTGCGCATTACCTCGGCCGGCAGGTCCATGAAGGCATCGTCGATGCGGCCGAGCAGCGGCACGGGCCATTCCACCAGCCCTGCCACCTCGGCCAGCAGGCCGCGATCGGGCACGACCTCCAGCCCCTCGGCACTCGCCAGTTCGGCGACGCCGCGCTCGATCAACGCCTCGCGCTCTGCCGCGTCGGCGATGACGTGGCGCTCGCGCAGCCCTGCTTCCCAAGATGCGGCGTCGCGCGCGGCGAAGGCGCCGGGCGACAGGATGCGGTGCCCTTCGGTTTCCTCGCCCGCCCGGAGGCAGTGCCCGTCATCGCCTTCCGTGGCGAGGGCGAAGGGCACAACCGCGCCGTCGAAGACGCAAAGGATGCGCTGCAAGGGCCGCACCCAGGTGAAGGCGGAGCCGTCACCCCAGCGCATGGATTTTGGCCAAGGGAAGCGGCGCAGCAACGCGGGCAGGGCTTCCGCCAGCACCTCGGACGTCGGGCGGCCGGGGCGGCGGATCACGGCGTAGAGATATACGCCCTTGCCGGTGTCGCGTTCCTCCAGCTGCTCGCGCGACAGGCCGGTGGCGCGCAGGAACCCGTCCAGGGCAGGGCCGGTGGCGTCGGCGCGGGGACCGCGGCGCTCTTCCTCCACCGCTGCGGTCGCGGCGGGCAGGGTGCAGGACAGGGCGATGCGACGCGGGCCATGGACGGTGCGGACATCCCCGGGCGCCAACCCGGCGGGCTTCAGAGCATCGGCGAGGAGGCGCGCGATATCTTCCGCCGCGCGGGCCTGCATGCGCGCGGGAATTTCCTCGGAGAACAGCTCAAGCAGCAATTCGGGCATCAGGTGGCGGGCTTCACATCGCTGCGGGCGACGGCTTCGCCCAATGAGAGGGAGTGGCGGGCGCGAACGGCCCCCAGGCCAACGTCACGCCCATGCTAGGGCCCGAGCAGGGAGGAGTCACGCCGCGTCCTTGGCGAGCCACGTTTCGCAGCAGCGCTTCGCCAGGTCGCGGACCCGCCCAATATAGGCGGCACGCTCGGTCACGGAGATGGCGCCGCGCGCATCCAGCAGGTTGAAGCGGTGGCTGGCCTTGATGCAGTGGTCATAGGCCGGCATGGCGAGGCCCTGCTTGGCCAGCGCCTTGCACTCCTGCTCGGCTTCCTCGAACTGGCGCTTCAGGAGGTCGATATCGGCGTGCTCGAAGTTGTGGGCGCTGTATTCGCGCTCGGCGCGCAGGAAGACGTCGCCATAGGTGACGCCCTTTCCATTGAAGTCGAGGTCATAAACATTCTCGACGCCCTGGATGTACATGGCCAAGCGTTCCAGCCCGTAGGTCAGCTCGCAGCTTGGCACCTCGCAGGCAATGCCGCCCACTTGCTGGAAATAGGTGAACTGCGTCACCTCCATCCCGTCGCACCACACCTCCCACCCCAGGCCCCAGGCGCCGAGGGTCGGGCTTTCCCAGTCATCCTCCACGAAGCGGATGTCGTGCAGCTTCGGGTCGATGCCGATGGCGCGGTAGCTCTCGATCAGCAGCGATTGCGGGTCGGGCGGGCTCGGCTTCAGGATGACCTGGTATTGGTAGTAATGCTGCAGCCGGTTCGGGTTCTCGCCATAGCGCCCGTCGGTGGGGCGGCGGGACGGCTGGACATAGGCGGCGCGCCATGGTTGCGGACCCAGGGCGCGCAGCGTCGTCGCCGGATGAAAGGTGCCGGCGCCCATTTCCATGTCGTAGGGCTGGAGGATCAGGCAGCCCTGCTCGGCCCAGAACGCGTGCAGGCGCAGGATCATCTCCTGGAAGGAGGGCGGGCGTGTCTGGCTCATAGTCTTCCGGGCTGGGCGTCGTTGCGGCGCAGCATACCCAAGCCTGTCCAAGCCGGGAAGTTGCACGCGCGTTGCGGCATGCAGCCAGGGCATGAAAGATTGCGCCGATGCCCGATTCGACGCCTCAGCCGGTCGCCGCTTCCCGACTGGCGCTGCCGGGTTGGGCCGACCGCCGACGGGACCACCGCACCCGCCCGCCCGCCGACATTGCCCTGGATGTGGCAGACCCGGTCCCGCCCGGAGCGGCACTTGGCTTCGCCCTGCAGCACCTTGCGGTCCAGGCGGTGTATCTGCTGCTGCCCCTCGTCCTGGCGCGGGCCCTTGCCCTCGGCCCGGGCGAGACAGTGGCGCTGCTGTCCTTGACCCTGGTCGGGATGGCGGTGAACGCGGCGCTTCACCTCCTGCCGCGCGGGCCGGTGGGGTCGGGCTATGCGCTGTCCTGCATCCCCTCGCCGGTGAGCCTGGGGGCGCATCTCACCGCGGCCGGGATGGGGCTCGGCATGGCGCAGGCCGGGCCTGCCATCCTCGTGGCGGCGCTGATCGGGCTGGGCCTTGTGCTGCTCCTGCCGGGCCTGCTGCGCCTGATGCCTGTTGAGGTGGCAGGGGTCGTGTCCTTCTCGCTGGGCGTCAGCCTCCTGCCGCGCGTGGCCGAGCTCGGCCTCGGCACCGATGAGGGCATGGCGGAAGAAGGGTTCCTCTTGGCGGCGCTGGGGCTGATCGTGCTGCTTTCCGTGCTGCGCTGGCGGCTTGCCCCCTTCGCCCTGCTGCTGGGGGGCGGCGTCGGGACCGTGCTGGGCCTCCTGATCTGGCCGCCCGACCAAGCGGCGCTGGCCGAGGTCGCCGCGCAGCCCTTCCTTGCCCTGCCCGTGCCGCGCTGGCCGGATTTCACCGCCTTCGACTGGGGCCTCGTGCTGCCCTTCCTGGTCGCGGGGCTGTGCCTGATCCCCGGCGTGCTGGGCAACGCGCTGGTTCTGCAGCGCGAGGGCAACGCGCATTGGGTGAAGCCCGACCCAGGGCCGCTGCAGCGCTCCCTGGTCGCGGCGATGCTCGGCATGGCCGCGACGGCGACTCTGGGCGCGATGACCGCCACCACCTCCTCCGGCGGGGTCGGGTTGGCGGTCGCGACGCGGGTGCTGGCGCGGGCGGTGATCTGGCTAAACTGCGTGCTCCTGCTGCTGCTTGCCTGCTCGCCCTGGCTGCTGGCGCAGATGCTCCTCCTGCCTGCGCCAGTTGCGGCGGCACTGCTGCTGCACATCACCTGCTTCATCCTCGCCTCCGGCGCGCAGCAGATCGCCAGCCGGGTGCTGGACCGGCGCCGCACCGCCTGCGTCGGGCTGGGCCTCGCCGCCGCGCTGCTGGCCCTGCTGGCGCCGGATCGCTTGGCAACGGTGCTGCCGGAGGCATTGCTGGGGCCGGTGACGCTGGGCTTTCTCGCCTCCATGGGGGTCCATTTGCTGACCCTGCCACTGGTCCGGCAGCGGGAGCGCATCTCCATCGCCCTCGACGCGGAGGCGAACCGGGAGATCGAGCGCTTCGTGGAACGTGCCTCGGGCGGGTTCGGCCTGCGCCGGACCACGGCCGATGCCGCCGCCCACGCCACCATTGAAGTGGCTGAGATCCTGGCCGTGCGAGGCGTCGCGCGCATCGAGGCGGAGATGCGCCATGCCGATGGGCGCCTCGTCCTTCTGGTTCGCTACCGGGGGGCTAAGTTGCCTCTGCCTGCCCGGACCCCGCGTGTGGAGGACCTGATCGGTGGCGCGGCGGCGCAGGAAGGCTTCGCCATGTGGCTGGCGGCGCGAGAGGCGGATACCTGCTCAGTCCGCACCCATGGCGAGGATGCGGTGCTGGAACTCGTCTTCAGCGAATAGGGCGGATCAAGCCTTCGGCGTCCCGGCATCGGGCCAGAAGCGCACGCCCTGCCGGGCGGGGCCGCCGCCAAGGCCGAGGGGCGCCCCATCGGCCCGCCAGCACGCTGCGCCTTCCAGCATTCCATCCTCCTCGAAGCGGATGCCGCACATGCCGCCCGCGACATGCGGCACGGCCTGCACCTCGTGACCCAGCGCGGCGAGGGCGGAGCGCGCGGCGGGGGCGATGCCCGCCTCTACCTCGACCTTGCCGCCGTCGGTCCAGATGCGCGGCGCTTCCACGGCCTCCTGCAAGGACATCTTGTGGTCGAGCAGGTTCATCACCGCCTGGAACACGGAGCCGAAGATGCGCAGCCCCCCCGGCAGGCCGAGCGCGGCCCAGGGCGCGCCGTCGCGGCGGATCACCGTGGGTGCCATGGAGGTGGTGACGCGCTTGCAAGCCTCGACCGACTGGGCGCGCCCGGGCACGGGGTCGAACAGCGCCATGTAGTTGTTGGGGATCAGCCCCGTCTCGGGGAGAAGGAGGCGGGCGCCGAACAGGCTGTTGATGGTGTGGGTGCAGCACGCAATGCCGCCCTCGCCATCCGCCACGGTGACATGGGTCGTGTTCGCCCCTTCCCGTGACGGCTCCACCCCCGCCGTCCAGCGCCGCGCGGCGGCCGGGTCGATCAGGGCACGTCGGTCCGCTGCATAGGCCTGGTCCAGCAGGCGCGTGACGGGGACCGGGATGAAGTCCGGGTCGGCCGTCGCGGCAGCGCGGTCGGCAAAGGCGATCTTCAGGCATTCGGCAACGAGGTGCAGCGACGCCGCGGTGCCGAAGCCGAGCCGCGCCACGTCGAACCCCTCCATCACCTTCAGCATCTGCAGGAGGTGGACGCCGCCCGCGGAGGGGGGCGGCGGGCCGATCACCTCGGCGCCGCGATAGGTGCCGCGCACCGGGTCCCGCCACCCGGCGCGCACGGCGGCGAGGTCGTCCGTGGAAACAATCCCGCCGCGTCGCGCCAGCTGCAGCACGGCGGAGGAGCCGACATCGCCCCCGTGCAGCGTGGCGGCCCCCTCCTTGGCAACGGCGCGCAGCGTCTCGCCCAAGGCCGGGTTGCGGAGCAGGCTGCCGGCCGGAAGCGGCGTACCGCCCGGCATGAACAGGGCGGCGATGGCACGGTCCCTCGCGAGGTCGGGCGCCGTCTCGGCAACGCATTCGGCGAGGTAGCCGCCGGTGCGGAAGCCGCGCTCGGCGAGGCGGATCGCCGGCTCTGCGCAATCGGCCAGGGTGAAGCGCCCGAAGCGCCGGAGCGCCTCCTCCCAGGCGAGGAGGTTGCGCGGCACGCAGACCGACAGCGCGCCCACGGTACGCCGCGTCGGCGGGTGGTCCTCGAACATCTCCGGCCGCGCGGAGAAGGGGGCGGAGGCCATGCCGTCCAGGATGGCGTGGCGCCCGTCCGACCCGGCGAGGTGCATCATCCCGCCGCCGAACAGCCCCACCATCATCGGCTCGCAGACCGAAAGGGCGAGCAGGGCGGCAACCGCCGCGTCCGTCGCCGTGCCGCCCTCGGCCAGCATCTGCGCCCCAGCGGCGCTGGCGGCCGGATGGTTGGTGACCACCATCCCCCGCCGCCCGGTCGCCGGGTGCTTCTCGGGGAAAAACGGGCTGCCTGCCCGGTCGCGCCAGCTTGCCATGACGCCAGCTTGCCTCAGGCGCCGGCCAGCGTCATCCCGTCCACGCGCAGAGTCGGCGCATCCGTTCCCCGCCGGAAGACGAGGTCGGAGGCAGCGGAAAGCGCGAGGAACATATCGGGGAGGCGGCCGGCGATGGTGATCTCGCTCACCGGCTCGGCGATCCTGCCCTCGCGGATCATGAAGCCCGCGGCCCCGCGGGAGTAGTCGCCGGTCACCGGGTTCACCCCCATGCCGATCAGTTCGGTCACGAAGAGCCCCTCGCGGATATCGGCCATCAGCGCCTCCGGCGTGGGGGCGCCGGCCTCGATCCAGAGATTGCTGGGGGAGGGCGCGGGCGGGCCGCCGGTACCGCGCGCGGCATGACCGGTGGAGGCGAGGCCCAGCTGGCGGGCGGAGCGCGAATCGAGCAGCCAGGAACGCAGCATCCCACCCTCGACCAAGGCGAGGCGGCGTCCTGGCACGCCTTCCCCATCGAAGGGGCGGGAGCGCAGGCCGCGCGGGCGCAGCGGGTCGTCCCACACCGTCATCCCGACGGGCAGGATCTGCTTGCCCATGGCATCGCGCAGGAAGGAGGTGCCGCGCGCGATGGAGGCGCCGTTGATGGCGTTGGCGAGGTGGGACAGGAGCGAATTCGCTACGCGCGGGTGGTACACCACCGGCACGGTGCCGGAGCGCGGGCGGCTTGGGTTCAGCCGGGCCACGGCCTGCTCCCCAGCCTTGCGGCCGATCACCTCCGGCGCGTCGAGGTCGGCGAGGTGGGTGGCGGCGCTGTAGTCGTAGTCGCGCTGCATTCCCGTCCCCTCGCCGGCCAGGGCGGTGGCGGAGAGGGAGTGGGAGCCGCGGACGTATTCGCCGAAGAAGCCGCGCGAGGTGGCGAGGGCGCGGGTGCCGCGCGCCCAGCCGGCCGAGGCGCCTTCGCTGTTGGATACGCCGGAAACGGCCAGGGCTGCTTCCTCGGCCGCGGCAGCGCGCTCCAACAGCGCCTCGGCCGAGGGTTCCTCGCGGTCATCGAGGTCGAGGGCCAGGGCATCCGGCGCGTGGGGCACCTCCGGGATCTCGGCATGCGGGTCCTCGGGAACCACGCGGGCCATGGCGACGGCACGCTCGGCCAGGGCGGCGAAGCCCTCGGGCGAGGCATCGGTGCCGCTCACCGTCGCGACGCGGCGGCCCAGAAAGACGCGCAGGCCGAAATCCACTGATTCCGACCGCTCCAGCTGCTCGATCTGGCCGAGCCGGCGCTGCACGGCCAGCGAGGCGGATTCGATCAGCAGCGCATCGGCTTGGTCCGCTCCGGCGCGGCGGGCCGCATCCAGCAGGGCGGCGAGGCGGTCCTGCCGGTTCACGCCGCCAGGCTTTCGGCGATGCTGGCGAGGGAAGGCACGCGGGAGACCGGGCCCAGCGTCGCCAGGGAGGGCGTGCTGCGGAACAGCTTCGCCGCGACGCGCTGCACATCCTCCACGGAGACTGCGGCGATCTTGGCCTTAGTCTCCTCCACCGGGATCACCCTCCCGTGCACCTGGATCTGCCGCGCGATCTGCTCGCAGCGGGAGCCGGTGCTTTCCAGCGACATGAGCAGCGAGGCGCGAAGCTGCGCCTTGGCCCGGCGCAGCTCCTCCTCCGTCACGTCGCGCTGGACGCGCTTCAGCTCCTCCACCGCCACGGGCACCAGCTCGGCTGCCTGGTCCTCGCCCGTCCCGGCATAGAAGGCGAAGACGCCGCTATCCTCGTAAGGGTGGGCGAAGGAGTAGATGGAATAGACCAGCCCGCGCTTCTCACGGATTTCCTGGAAGAGCCGCGAGGACATGCCGCCGCCGAGCAGGGTGGAGAGCAGCAGCGAGGCGTGGTGGTCCTCGTCGCCGTAGCGCGTGCCGGGGAAGCCAAGGACGAGGTGGACCTGATCGAGCTCCCGCTCCTCGCGGAACTCGCCGCCCCGGTAGCGCGCGGGCTCGGGCGCGGGGGGCGCGACTTCGGGCAGATCCTGGAAATGGGTGCGGACCATCTCCAGCAGCGCCTCGTGCTCGATGGCGCCGGCGGCGGCGACCAGCATGCGGGACTGGCCGTAGTGGCGCCGCATGTACCCCGTCAGCGCCTCGCGCGGCATGCGCTCGATGATCTCGGCGCGGCCCAGAGTGGGCCGGCCCATGGGCTGGTCGGGGAAGCACGTCTCCTGGAAATGGTCGAAGACGATATCGTCCGGCGTGTCGTTGGCCTGGCCGATCTCCTGCAGGATGACGCCGCGCTCGCGCTCCAGCTCGTCCGGAACCAGGGTGGAGTGGCAAAGTATGTCGCCGATGATGTCGGCGGCCAGCCCGGCATCCTCCTTCAGCACCTTGCAGTAATAGGCGGTCTGCTCCCGCGCCGTGTAGGCGTTGATATGCCCGCCGACATTCTCGATCTCCCGCGCGATGGCGGCGGCGTCACGCTTGCCCGTGCCCTTGAAGGCCATGTGCTCCAGGAAGTGGGAGGCGCCGTTCTCCTCCGCGCTCTCGTTGCGCGTGCCGGCATGGACATAGGCGCCGATGGAGACGGTCTCGACCCGCGGCATGTGCTCGGAGGCGACGATCAGGCCGCTGGGCAGGGTGGTGATGTTCAGCATATTCGGGATATGGCCCTTCAGGCGGCGTTGCGCAGTGCATGACTACGCACAAAGCCCTGCGTCTCACGCAAGTCGTTCGGCAGCACGGCGAGGCGCTCCTCCCGCTCGTAGAGGTCGGCAAGGGCGGGGGGCAGGGCGGGGCGCAGCCCGGTGGCCTGTTCCACCGCGTCGGGGAACTTGGCCGGGTGGGCAGTGGCGGCGACGATCACCGGCATCCCCTTGTCTTCCGGCGCCAAGGCGCGGGCGGCGGCGGTGCCGATGGCAGTGTGCGGGTCCAGCAGGTAGCCGGAGGCGCGGTGCACGCGGCGGATTTCCTCCAGCGTGCCGGCATCATCCAGGGTGAAGCCCTGGAACTGCGCCGAGGCGGCGCGCCAGGCGGCATCGGGCACCGGCATCCGGCCGGTGGCACGGAATTCCCGCATCACCCGCGCGGTGGCGGCCGGGTCGTCGCCCAGCAGGCCGTAAAGCAGCCGCTCGAAATTGGAGGAGACCTGGATGTCCATGGAGGGCGAGAGCGAGGGCTCCACCGGCTTCGCGCTCATGTCGTTGGAGGCGAGGAAGCGCACCAGGATATCGTTGCGGTTGGAGCCGACGATGAAGCGGGCGATGGGCAGACCCATGCGCTTCGCCGCCCAGGCCGCCAGCACGTTGCCGAAATTCCCAGTGGGCACGCTGACCGCCACCTCGCGCTCCGGCGCGCCGAGGGCCAGGGCAGCGGCGGCATAGTAGGGGATCTGCGCCGCGATGCGCGCCCAGTTGATGCTGTTCACCGCGGCGAGGCGCATCTCCTCCCGGAAGGGCGCATCCACGAACATCGCCTTCACCAGATCCTGGCAGTCGTCGAAGCTGCCTTCGATGGCGAGGTTGGCGACATTGGGCGACAGCACCGTGGTCATCTGCCGCCGCTGCACCTCCGAGGTGCGGCCCAGCGGGTGCAGGATCACGATGTCCACCGAGGCGCGGTCCCGGCACGCCTCGATGGCGGCAGAGCCAGTGTCGCCCGAGGTGGCGCCGACAATGGTGATGCGCTCGCCCCGCTTCGCCAGCACGTGGTCGAAGAGCCGCCCAAGCAGCTGCAAGGCCATGTCCTTGAAGGCCAGGGTAGGGCCGTGGAACAGCTCCAGCGCGAAGGAGCGCGAGTCCAGCTGCACCAGCGGCGCCACGGCGGGGTGGCGGAACCCGGCATAGGAATCCCGGCACAGACCCAGCAGCGTCTCGAATGGGATGGACCCGCCGGTGAAGGGATGGATCACCCGGGCGGCCAACTCCGCATAGGGCAGGCCGCGCATCTCGCGCCATTCGGCGGCCGAGAAGCTGGGCCAGGATGCGGGCAGGAACAGCCCACCATCCTCCGCCAGCCCGGCAAGCAGGACATCCTCGAAGCCGCGGGGGGCGGCTTCGCCACGGGTGGAAACATAGCGCATGGGGTGGAACGTAACGCGTCCCGCCCCTTCCGGCTACTCGGCGGCCTGCAACTGCCGCTCGGCGTAGGCTTCCAGCGGTGCGCAGGTGCAGACCAGGTTGCGGTCGCCATGGACGTTGTCCACGCGCTTCACCGGCGGCCAGTACTTGGCAGCGCGGACCCAGGGCAGGGGGAAGGCGGCCTGCTCGCGGGTATAGGGGTGGGACCAGTCGCTGGACATCACCTCCGCCGCCGTGTGCGGGGCGTTCTTCAGGGGATTGTCCTTGCGGTCGGCCCGGCCCTGCTCGACGGCGCGGATCTCGGCGCGGATGCTCACCATCGCCTCGATGAACCGGTCCATCTCGGCCTTGGGCTCGCTTTCCGTCGGCTCCACCATCAGCGTGCCATTGACCGGCCAGGACATGGTGGGGGCGTGGAAGCCATAATCCTGCAGGCGCTTGGCAATGTCCTCCACCAGCACCCCGCCGCCCTGGCCGAAGCCCCGGCAATCCAGGATGCACTCATGCGCCACCATGCCCTTGGCGCCGCGATACAGCACCGGGAAATGGTCGCGCAGCTGCGCCGCCATGTAGTTGGCATTGAGGATGGCGATCTCCGTCGCGCGCCGCATCCCCTCCGCTCCCATCATGCGGATATAGGCGTAGGAGATTGGCAGGATGGCGGCCGAGCCGAAGGGCGCGGCGCTGACGGGGCCGACGCCCGTCTCGGGCCCCGCCTCGGCCAGCAGCGGGTGGTTGGGCAGGAAGGGCGCGAGATGCGCCGCCACCCCCACCGGGCCGACGCCCGGCCCGCCGCCGCCATGCGGGATGCAGAAGGTCTTGTGCAGGTTCAGGTGGCACACGTCGGCGCCGATCGCGGCCGGCGAGGTGAGGCCGAGCTGCGCGTTCATGTTCGCGCCGTCCATGTAGACCTGCCCGCCCCGCTCATGCACCGTGGCGCAGATCTCGCGGATTGCCTCCTCGTACACGCCATGGGTGGAGGGGTAGGTCACCATCAACGCGGCGAGCCGGTCCTTATGCTGCTCCGCCTTTGCGCGCAGGTCATCGAGGTCCACGTTGCCGTCGCGGTCGCAGGCCACGACCACCACCTTCATCCCGGCCATGACGGCCGAGGCGGGGTTGGTGCCATGCGCGCTGGAAGGGATGAGGCAGACATCGCGCTGCGTGTCGCCGCGCGAAAGGTGCCAGGCACGGATGGCGAGCAGCCCGGCATATTCCCCCTGCGATCCGGCATTGGGCTGCAGCGACACGGCGGCGAAGCCGGTCACGGCACAGAGCCACGCCTCCAGCTGGCGGATCAGGGCGATGTAGCCCTCGGCCTGGGAGGCAGGCGCGAAGGGATGCAGGTCGCTGAAGCCCGGCCAGGTGATGGGGATCATCTCCGCCGTGGAGTTCAGCTTCATGGTGCAGGAGCCGAGCGGGATCATGGAGCGATTGAGCGCCACGTCCTTGTCCTCGAGCCGCTTCAGGTAGCGCAGCATCGCGTGCTCGGCGTGGTGGGTGTTGAACACCTCCGCCTGCAGGAAGGGGGAGCGCCGCTCCAGCACCTGCGGGATGCCGCCCTTGGCTGTGCCCGGTGCGCCGCCCAGAACGCGGGCGAGCGCGTCCAGCTCCTCGCGCGTCACCGTCTCGTCCAGCGCGACGGACACGGCGCCGTCCAGGCGGCGCAGGTTGAACCCGGCCTCCAGCGCCGCCGCCATCACCGCGTCGGTCTCGGCGCCCGTCTCGAAGGTGACGGTGTCGAAGAAGGCCTCATGCCGCAGCGGGAAACGGGAGGCGCTGGCCAGCAGCCGCGCCAGCAGGTTCACCCGGCGGGCGATGCGCTTCAGCCCCTCCGGCCCGTGCCACACCGCGTACATGGAGGCCATGACGGCCAGCAGCACCTGCGCGGTGCAGATGTTGCTCGTCGCCTTCTCTCGCCGGATGTGCTGCTCGCGCGTCTGCAGGGCGAGGCGCATGGCCGGCGCGCCCATTGCATCCACCGACACGCCGACGAGGCGACCGGGCAGGGAGCGCTTCAGCCCGTCCTTCACCGCCATGAAGGCGGCGTGCGGCCCGCCATAGCCCATCGGCACACCGAAACGCTGCGAGGAACCGACGACGATGTCCGCCCCCATCTCGCCGGGCGGGGTGAGCAGCGTCAGCGCCAGCAGGTCCGTCGCGACAATGGAGAGGGCGCCTGCCGCCTGCGCCGCCGCGATCTCGGGTGCGATGTCGCGCAGCGCGCCTTCCGTGCCCGGATACTGGGTCAGCACCGCGAAAGGCCTCTCCACCGCGATGGCATCCGCGAGGCCGGAGACCGACGCCACCACGACGCGGATGCCGACCGGCTCCGCGCGCACGCGCACGACGGCGAGGGTCTGCGGATGCAGGTCATCCGCCACCACCAGAACCGCGGAGCGGCCCTTGTGCTGCCCATGCGCCAGCGTCACCGCCTCCGCCGCCGCCGTGCCCTCGTCGAGCAGGGAGGCATTGGCGACTGGCAGCCCGGTCAGGTCGGTCACCATGGTCTGGAAGTTGACCAGCGCCTCCAGCCGGCCCTGGGCGATCTCCGCCTGATAGGGGGTGTAGGCGGTGTACCAGCCCGGGTTCTCCAGCACGTTGCGCAGGATGACCGGCGGGGTGCGGGTGCCGTGATACCCCATGCCGATCAGCGAGCGCTTCACCTGATTGCGTCCCGCAAGGGCGCGCAGCTCGGCCAGGGCACCCGCCTCGTTCACCGGGGCGGGGAGTGCGGACAGGTCGGCGCCGCGGATCGGACCGGGCACGGTGCGGGAGACTAGATCCTCCAGGCTCGCCGCGCCGACGACGCGCAGCATCTCCGTGATCTCGGCCTCGGAGGGGCCGATGTGGCGGCGGATGAACTCGCCCTGGTCCTCCAGCGCCGCCAGCGTGGCGAGGTCACTCATGCCAGGCTCTCCACGTGGGAGGCGTAGGCGTCGGCGTCCATGAGGTCGTCCGGCAGCTCACCCTCGGGGGCGATGCGGAAGAACCAGCCCTCGCCGGTCGGGGCCTGGTTCACGAGGCCCGGATTGTCCACCAGCGCGGCGTTCACCTCGACGATCTTGCCGGTGATCGGGGCATAGACGTCGCTCGCCGCCTTGACGCTCTCCACCACCGCGATGGCCTCGCCGGCCTGCACCTCGCGGCCCGGCTCCGGCAGGTCCACGAAGACCACGTCGCCCAGCGCGTTCTGCGCATGGTCGGTGATGCCGACCGTCGCCGCGTCGCCCTCGATGCGGAGCCACTCATGGTCCTTGGTGAACTTCATGGTCATGGGTGCGATCCTTTCAGCGGGCGTAGCGATGGGGTTGGAAGGGCGTGGGGGCGACGCGGGCCGGCAGGGCCTTGTCACGCACGCGAAGCTCAAGCGGCGTGCCGTCGGCGGCGAGGTCGCGTCGGACATAGCCCATGGCGACCGGCGCCCCGACCGAGGGGCCAAACCCGCCGGAGGTCACCTCGCCCACCGTCGCGCCGCCGCTCTCGATCGCGGTGTGGGCGCGGGCGGGCTGGCGACCCTCGGGACGGATGCCGACGCGCAGGCGCTTCGGGCCATTGTCCAGCGCCTCGCGCACCGGCTCGGCGCCGGCGAAGTCCCAGGCCATGCGGCGGCGCTTGCCCATGGACCAGACCAGCGCGGCCTCGACCGGGTTTGTGTTCTCATCGAGGTCATTGCCGTAGAGGCAGAGCCCTGCCTCCAGCCGCAGCGAGTCACGCGCGCCAAGCCCGGCGGGCATGACGCCGGGCAGGGAAAGGAGATGCCGTGCCAGCGCTTCGGCCTTGTCGGCCGCCACGCTGATCTCCAGCCCGTCCTCGCCCGTATAGCCGGAGCGGGAGGTGATGACCGGGATGCCGGCGATCTCCATCGCGCTGATGCCCATGAAGCCCATCTCGGTGGGGATGATTGACGCCACCGCCGGCCCTTGCAGCGCCAGCAGGGCACGTTCGGGCAGGGGACGCAGCCGCACCCCGGCGGGCAGCACGGATTCGATCAGCGGGAAGTCCACGTGCTTGCGCGAGGCGTTCGCCACCAGGAAGAGCCGGTCACCCAGATTGGCGACCATGAAGTCGTCCACGATGCCGCCGCGCTCGTTCAGCAGCAGGCCGTAGCGCTGGCGGCCCGGCTTCAGCGCCTGCACCTCGGCGGGGGTCAGGCGCTCCAGCGCCGCCGCGGCGCCTTCGCCCACCAGCTCCGCCTGGCCCATATGGGAGACGTCGAACAGGGCAGCATGGGCGCGGCAATGCAGGTGCTCGGCCATGATGCCGGCCGGGTACTGCACGGGCATGGAATAACCCGCGAAGGGCACCATGCGGCCGCCCAGTTCACGGTGCAGACCCGCCAGCGGGGTTTCGAGCAGGACTTCGTCGGCCACGCATTCTCCCTGCCGCGCACGCGGCGGTTCGAGGTCGTGGCCCCCCTCTGTCCATGGACCTGAGAGATTCAGGAAGCCAAGCTTCCCTTACTCCGTCGGTGCCGGCGCCATCGCTGGCTCCGGGCTTTCCAGAGTGTCCTGGTGTCCGCGCGCGGCCCTTTTGCCTGAGCGTTTCCGGGGGCCGGTTGCGCCTTCGGCGACCCTCCGCCCGAGGGCGAGGATTCTCTCCCGCGCGCGGTGCGCGGACCGCGTGGTAATGCCTGCTATGGGAGGCAGATGCAAGGCGGAAACGCGGCGCTCAGCCCCGCTTCCGCAGCACCAGCGTCGCCCAGGGCGCCAGGTCCAGCCGCCGCTCCAGCACCAGACCCTGGCGCCGGTGCGCTGCCAGCACCATCGGCACCTGCGTCCCGAGCAGCCCGGCCAGGATCGCCGTGCCGCCCGGCGCCAGATGATCCGCGAGGTCCTTCGCCATGGCGCAGAGCGGCCGCGCCAGGATGTTGGCGAAGACGAGGTCATAGGGCGCGGGCCTCCGCACTGCGGCGGCGCGCCAGCCATCGGCCAGGATGGCGCGGACCCGCCCGCGCAGCCCGTTCATTACCGCGTTGTCCTGCGCGACCCGCACCGACCACGGCTCGATATCCGTGGCCAGCACCTTGCAGCCCCAGAGCTTCGCCGCCGCCATGGCCAGGATGCCGCTGCCGGAGCCGAGGTCGAGCACCCGCGCCCGCTGCCGCCCACGCCGGGGCAGAGCCTCCAGCGCCATCAAGCAGCCGCGCGTCGAGTTGTGCTCACCCGAGCCGAAGGCGAGCCCGGCATCCAGCGTCAGCGCGATGCGCCCATAGACGGGGTCTTGCGGCACATGGGTCGGGCGAAGCAGGAAGCGCAGCCCCACCGCCATGACCGGAAAGGCCTCCACCGTGCGGGCCAGCCAGCCATCCGCCTCGGTGTCGTGCCGCTCCAGCGCCGCCTCATGCCCCGTCAGCCCGGAGGCGAGGGCGAGCGCCGCCTGCAGCGCGGCGGGATCGGCCGTCGCCTCGCGCACCGCCTCGATCCGCCAGGTATCCGTCGGCTCGTCCCGGAACAGCGCCACCGTGGCACTGACCGACAGCAGCGCCGCCTCGAAGGCTGGCACCGCCTCCTCCGGCAGCCCGTCTAGCACGAGGGTCTCCAGAGGCTGGGGGTGGCGCTTCAATGGACGACCTCCACGAAGCTGGCCATGACGCGCTTGGTGCCCGCCTTCTCGAACTCGATGTCCAGCCGACCCTCCTCGGATGCCGTCACGGTGCCGTAGCCGAATTTCTGGTGGAAGACGCGGCTGCCCACCGCGACCTTCTGCGCCGGGCGCGACTCCACCTCCCAGGCGCCGGCCTCGATCAGCCGTGGCCGCCGCGTGCCCAGCAAGGGCCCGCCGCCGAAGACGGAGGAGGGGACCGGTATGGGCCGGCGCTCCGCCCCCTCGCGCGTCACCTCGCCCTCCGGCAACTCGTCCAGGAAGCGCGAGGGGATGGAGGAAGTCCAGTTGCCGTAGATCCGGCGATTGGCGGCGTGCGTGATCACGCAGCATTTCCGCGCCCGCGTGATGCCGACATAGGCGAGGCGCCGCTCCTCCTCCAGGCTCTTGGCGCCGCCCTCGTCGAGGGAGCGCTGCGAGGGGAAGAGACCCTCCTCCCAGCCCGGCAGGAAGACCATGTCGAATTCCAGTCCCTTGGCGGCGTGCAGCGTCATCAGCGACACCTTCTCGCCCTCCGCCTTGTCGTCATTCTCCATCACCAGGGCGATGTGCTCCAGGAACGCGGCCATGTCCGGGAAGTCGGCCATGGCGCGCAGCAATTCCTTGAGGTTGTCGAGCCGCCCCGGTGCCTCGGCCGAGCGGTCGTTCTTCCACATCTCGGTGTAGCCGCTTTCCTCCAGCAGCCGTGCCGCCACGACCACATGGCCCTCGCGCTCCATCGCCTCGCGCCAGCGGGCCATGCCGTCCAGTAGCTCGCGCAGCGCGGCGCGCGGCTTGGGGCGCAGCGCGCCGCCCTCCACCATCCGCTCCGCCGCCACGCGCAGCGGCACCGACTGCTCCCGCGCCGTGACGTGCAGCGAAGTCAGCGCCGTGTCGCCCAGCCCGCGCTTCGGCACGTTGACGATGCGCTCGAAGGCCAGGTCGTCGCTCGCGCTCACCGTCGCGCGGAAATAGGCGATGGCGTCGCGGATCTCCTGCCGCTCATAGAACTTGGCGCCGCCGAAGACGCGATAGGGAATGCCGAGGGTGATCAGCCTTTCCTCGAAGGCGCGGGTCTGGAAGCCGGCGCGCACCAGGATGGCGATCTCGGACAGCGAGGTGCCCTTGCGCTGCGCCTGCTCGATGCGCTCACCCACGGTGCGCGCCTCCTCCTCGCTGTCCCAGAGCGAGACGATGCACACCTGCTCGCCATCCGCGTCGCGGCGGCCCGGGCGCAGCGTCTTGCCCAACCGCCCCTGGTTGCGGGCGATGAGGTGGGAGGCGGCGGCGAGGATGGGACGCGTCGAGCGGTAATTGCTTTCCAGCCGGACGATGGTGGCGCCGGGGAAATCCTTCTCGAAGCGCAGGATGTTCTCGATCTCCGCGCCGCGCCACGAGTAGATGGATTGATCGTCGTCGCCCACGCAGCAGATGTTCTTGTGGCCCTGCGCCAGCAGCCGCAGCCACATGTACTGCACGAGGTTCGTGTCCTGGTACTCGTCCACCAGGATGTAGCGGAACAGCCGGTGGTAGCGCTCCAGCACCTCCGGGTTGTTGCGCAGGATCTCCGTCACGTGCAGCAGCAGGTCGCCGAAGTCGCAGGCATTCAGCGCCGCCAGCCGCGCCTGGTAGGCGGCATAGAGCGCTTCCGCCCGGTTGTTGGCGTAGTCACTCGATTCCGCCACGGGGATCTTGCCCGGCGCGAGGCCGCGATCCTTCCAGCGCTGGATCACCCCCATCAGCCCGGCCGGCGGCCAGCGCTTGAGGTCCACCCCCGCCGCGTCCATCACCTGCTTCAGGAGGCGCGTCTGATCATCCGTGTCGAGGATGGTGAAATCCGGCCGCAGCCCGGCCAGCTCCGCGTGGCGCCGCAGCATCCGCGCCGCCAGCGCATGGAAGGTGCCAAGCCATAGCCCTTCCACCGGACGCTGTAGGATGGCGCCCACTCGCTCCCGCATCTCGCGCGCCGCCTTGTTGGTGAAGGTCACGGCCAGGACCTGATGCGGCTGGGCGCGGCCCGTCATCAGCAGATGGGCGAAGCGCGTGGTCAGCACGCGCGTCTTGCCGGTGCCGGCGCCCGCCAGCACCAGCAATGGGCCGTCCAGCGTCTCGACCGCCGCGCGCTGCTCGGGATTCAGCCGCGACAGGTATTCGGGGAGGGGAGGGGTTGCCGTCACGGCCGGGGCTATAGAACATCCGGCCAACACCACCAATGGCGAAGCGCATTGCAGGAAATCCGGCACTTCCTCGAATGGTCGGCCCGCAAGGGCGCTGCGCTTCTGGCCGTGGGAATCTTTGTCGGACTCTTCACCCCGCCCCTCGCCGCGCTGCTGCGCGACGTGGTCACGCCGGTGGTCTTCTCCCTGATGACGCTGGTGCTGCTGCGGGTGGACCCGGTGCAGGTGCTGGGCTACCTGCGCCGGCCGCTGCTGGTGCTGGCCCTGCTGATCTGGCTGCTGGTCGCCTCGCCGGTCCTGGCCTGGGCGGTCTGCGCCGCGCTGGGCTTCGAGGGGCCGCTCGCCGCCGCGCTGGTCATCATGGCCACGGGCTGCGCCGCCACCTCCTCCCCCGCCTTTGCCCGCCTCGTCGGGCTGGATGGCGAGATCTCGCTCGTTGCCGCCGTGCTCT
The DNA here is from genome assembly GCF_017355885.1 of Sabulicella rubraurantiaca. Lineage (GTDB taxonomy): Bacteria > Pseudomonadota > Alphaproteobacteria > Acetobacterales > Acetobacteraceae > Roseococcus > Roseococcus rubraurantiacus. Next base: position 450,348 of record NZ_JAFEUU010000002.1, on the reverse strand, counting down.
CCACCCTGCTGGTGCCCTTCACCGCGCCGCCCCTGGCGCTGGGGCTGATGGGGATCGACCTCGCCATCTCGCTGGAAGGGCTGATGCTGCGCCTGGCGCTGGTGGTGGGGCTGCCGCTGCTGCTCTCCATCGCCATCCGCCGCATCCTCGGCCCCCGGCGCCTCGCGGAATGGGGCAGGGCGGTGGATGGCGCCTCCGTGCTGCTGGTCGTGCTCTACGGCTTCGGGGTGATGGACGGCATCCTTGCCCGCCTCCTGGCCGAGCCGCAATTCGTCCTGGCCGGCATCGCCCTGGCCTTCGCCGGCTCCTTTGCCCTCAACCTCGCCACGGTGCTGGCCTTCGGCGCCTTCGGCCGGCAGGTCGCCCTGTCGGCCGGGCTGCTCTCCGGCAACCGCAACATGGCCCTCTACCTCGCCGTGCTGCCCGCCGCGACGGATGCGCGAATCCTGATGTTCTTCGCGCTCTGCCAGTTTCCCCTGTTTCTCAGCCCATTCTTGCTGCGCACGGTCTATGCGCGGCTAGTGCCAGAGGCTCAGCCCGCCTCCTGAGGCGCGTTCTTCTGCGGCCGCGCCCCCAGGATATGCGCGATGGCATAGGTCAGGTCGGCCCGGTTCAGCGTGTAGAAGTGGAACTCGTCCACCCCGTTCGCCTGCAGGATCCGCACCTGCTCCGCCGCCACCGTGGCGGCAATCAGGTGACGCGTCCCCGCATCCTCCTCCAGCCCCTCGAACAGCGCCTCCAGCCAGCCGGGCACCGACGCCCCGCACATGCCGGAGAAACGCTTCACCTGAGTGAAGTTCGCCACCGGCAGGATGCCCGGCACGATGGGCAGGGTGATCCCGGCCGCGTGGCAGCGGTCCAGGAAGCGCAGATACACGTCCGTGTCGAAGAAATACTGGGTGATCGCCCGGTTCGCCCCGGCATCGATCTTGCGCTTCAGGAAGTCCAGGTCGGCATCGGCGGAAAGCGCCGCCGGATGCGTCTCCGGATAGGCGCCGACGCTGATGTCGAAATCGCCGATCCGGCGCAGACCCCGCACCAGGTCCTCGGCCTGGGCATAGCCGCCTGGATGCGGCTCATACTTCTCCGCCCCGGCCGGCGGGTCGCCGCGCAGCGCGACGATGTGCCGCACCCCGGCCTCCCAATAGGCGCGCGCCACCTCGTCCACCTCCTCGCGCGTCGCGCCGACGCAGGTGAGGTGCGCCGCCGGCGTCAGGCTGGTTTCCTGCACCAGCCGTGCCACCGTGTCATGCGTGCGCGACCGGGTGGAGCCGCCGGCGCCATAGGTGACGGATACGAAGCGCGGCCCCAGCGGCTCCAGCCGCCGGATCGCCGCCCAGAGATCGGCCTCCATCTTCTCGTTCTTCGGAGGGAAGAACTCGAAGGACAGCTTCGGCACCGGCAGGGCGGTCGGCGAGGGCAGGGTGCCAATTCGCGGGCCGGTCAGCCAGCGCTCGAGGGTGTTGGGGGCGGTGTCCATGGCTCGGCAGCAATGGCGTCCGCCGCGTCCCGGCGCAAGAGGGTTTGCACGGAACCGTGCCGCGGCGGTAAACCTGCCGTGTTCGCCCAAGTTAATCACGCGAAGCCCTCCGCCCAACCGGGCTCCAGCCCTGAAGGACAGCCAGCCCCCATGCGCCTCCGGTCCGCCCTCCTCTCGGCAGCCTTCCTCATGGGCCTGGCCGGATGCGCCACGCCGCCCCCCGCCACGGACCGCGAGGCGCTGCAGGAGTTCCGGGCGAACAACGACCCGCTGGAACCGTTCAACCGTGCGATGTTCCAGGTGAACGACGCGATCGACACGGTGGCGCTGCGCCCCGCCGCGGTGGTGTACCGCACCGTGGTGCCGCCGCCGCTGCGCACCGGCATCCGCAACGCGCTGTCCAACCTGCGCGCGCCCACCGTCCTCGCCAACGACATCCTCCAGGCCCAGCCGGAGCGCGCCTTCCGCACGGCCGCCCGCTTCGTCATCAACTCCACCCTCGGCCTCGGCGGGCTGATCGACGTGGCGGAATGGCAGTTCGGCATGCCCGGCCACACGGAGGATTTCGGCCAGACCCTGGCGGTCTGGGGCCTGGGCGAAGGCCCGTACCTCTTCCTGCCCGTCATCGGCCCCTCCAACCCGCGTGACCTCGCCGGGCTGGCAGTGGACGCCGTCGCCTCCCCCTGGAACTGGATCGGCCAGGGTGAGGTGGTGGAAGCGTTGCGCTGGGCGCGCTTCGGCCTCACCATCCTCGACACGCGCGAGGAGGTGCTGGACGTGCTGGACGAGGTGCGCCGCACCTCGCTCGACCCCTACACCACCATCCGCTCCGGCTATCGCCAGCGCCGCCAGACGGAGATCGCCAACCGCACCGGAGCGGAGATGCCCGTGCCCAGCACCGGCTTCGGCTCCGTCGGACAGACCCCGTCCGACCCCAACCCCCGCTGACCCTTCCCCCGAGGGGAAGCGGGCCGCGTTTCGAGGAACATGCCAGTGACCACCCCCCGCCTGTCCCGCCGGACCCTGTTCGGCGCCGCGCTCCTGTCGCTTCCCGCCCTGCCCGCTCTAGCGCAGATGGACCCCGCCCGCGCCGCCGCCTTCATCCAGGCGACGGGCCAGGAGCTGGTGGGCGTGCTGAACTCCAACGCGCCGGTCGAGCGCCGCCGCGCCGCCGTGGCCGACATCCTGCGCCGCTCCGTGGACATTGAGGGCACGGGCCGCTTCATCCTCGGCCGCTGGTGGCGCGCCGCCTCCCCGGCCGAGCAGGCCGAGTTCCTGCGCCTCTTCGAGGAGGTGCTGATCCGCAACCTCGCCTCCCGCTTCGGCGAGTACCAGGGCGTGCAATTCGCCCTCGGCCGCGCGCAGCAGCGCACGGAGGACGATGCGCTGGTCACCACCATCGTTCAGCGGCCCGGCAGCGCCGCCTTCACCCTCGACTGGCGCGTGGCCGACGTGAACGGCCAGCCGCGCATCGTGGATCTGGTGGCGGAGGGCGCCTCGCTCCGCCTCACCCAGCGCAGCGAGTATTCCGCCGTGATCCAGCGCGGCGGCAACCAGGTGGCCGCGCTGCTGAACGCCATGCGGCAGCAGATCGCGCAGCTGTCGCGCTGACGGCGCCACTCACGCCGGCTCCCAGGCGCGGCGGATGCGCCGCGTCCCGCTGAACAGGCGGAACAAGGCCCGGCACAGCCGGAAGAACCCGGTGGCGACCGCGTCCGGCCAGTCCGGCACGCGGCGCATCCCGGGCAGGATGATCCGGCGATGGCAGCGCGCGGACAAATCCGGGTCCGGGAAGCGCGAGAACGGCGCCCGCAGCGCCGAAGCCAGCCCCGTCGCCCGCGCCACCAGCACCCCGCGCAGCCCCTGGCCGCGCCACGCCCGCCGATAGGCGCGGCAGACGAAGTATTCGAGCGCCGGCAGGCCCGGCTTCTCCTCCGCCAGCTTGATCAGCAGCATCATCCACAGCTTGCGCTGCGTCCAGCGGCGAAACGTCCGGTGCAGCGTGTCGCCCTTCACCCCCGGCGCCGCGCCCACGGAGACCTCCCGCCAGGGTCGCCTGTGCATCGCCGCCTCCAGCACCGCCTCGAACCGCGCGAGCAGCGGCAGCCCCGAAGGCCGCCCCACCTCATGCGCGCACACCATCTCCAGCACCGGCCACACGAAGCGCAGCTCCGCTTCCGTCAGCGGGCGCCACTCATGCGGCGTCGAAAGGCGCGGCGCATGGCGATGCCGGGGGCGGAGCCGCGCCATGACGCGGTGCATGCGCGCGAGGCTTTTCGCTCGACCTTCCCGCTCCGCCTTGCACTGCCCCGCCATGCATGCCTCCGCCCACATCAAACGTCCGAACAAAGCAAGAACATACCGGCATGGTCAAGGATTTCTTCCTTGCAGACTTTCGGAGCCCGCTTCGGGAATGACGGACTTGCGCACCGTCGGTGCCGGACAAGCCGCAGATCAGTTTGCGTTGCCTCCCACCAGCGGGAGGGAGCAAGCTGAACCCTCTGCGGAGGCAACGCCGTGCCCGAGATCGAGGTCAACGGCCGCAAGCTGCGCTTCACGGATGCCGGCTCGGGCGAGCCGGTCCTGCTCCTGCACGCCGCCTCCAGCTCCTCCGGCCAGTGGCGCACTCTCAGCGAACTGCTCCTCGCCCAAGGCGGCCTGCGCGTGCTGGCGCCCGACCTCCAGGGCTATGGCGGCAGCAGCCCCTGGGACCCACACACCGTCCTCCGGCTTGAGGACGAGCTTGCGCCCCTTCGCGCCCTCATCGCCCAGGCCGGGGGCGGGCCGTTGCACTTGGTGGGCACTCCTACGGCGGGATGATCGCCCTGCGGCTCGTGCTGTCTGATCGCGCCTTCCAACTGCGCAGCCTGACCCTCATCGAGCCGGTGGCCTTCTGGCTCCTGCGCGATGCGGGCGAGCGCGACCTCTACGCGGAAATCCGCGCCGTTGCCGAAGGCGCCATGGCGGCGTTCGAGGCCGGCGATGTTGTGGGCACCGCAGCGCCCATCATCGATTACTGGAACGGGCCGGGCGCCTGGGAGGCCCTGCCGGAGCCGGTGAAGAAGCACGCCCTCGCCGCCGCCGGGAAATCCCGCTGGGCAGTCGCCCTGGGCGACATCGATGTCGGCGCTCCATTGGCCGATTGCGAACGCCTGCGGATACCGACGCTTCTCATCCGCGGCGAAAGGACGCGGGCGACGACGCGGCGCATTCTCGACCTCCTGCATTCAGCGATCCCGGACGCGCGCATCATGGAAATCCCTGGCGCCAGCCACATGTCCCCGATCACGCATCCAGGGCCGGTGAGCGCCGCAATTGCGGCCCACCTGACGCGCGCATCCTCCATGTCGAGAGAGGAAATCTAGCCCTCAGCTTGGGGCCCTTCGAGAGCCATCAAACCGCCCCCTGCCCGTTCCCTTACCGCCCCAACCACCCCCGCAACCGCCCCGGCGCCTCCCGCATCGCCCCCTCATCTCCGCAATACGAAAACCGCAGGAACCGGTGCCCGCGCGTCCGGTCGAAATCCACCCCCGGCGTCGCCGCGATCCCCGCGCCGTTCAGCATCCGTGCGGCGAAATCCAGGCTGTCATTGCTCAGCCCATGCAGGTCGCACCACAGGTAGAAGGCGCCATCCGCCGCCGCGATGCGCCCGAACCCCGCCTCCGGCAGCCCCGCCAACAGGGCGGCGCGGGACCGGGCATAGGACGCCTTGCGCGCCTCCAGCTCCTCCCCGCAATCCATCGCTGCCTCGGCCGCCACCTGCGCCACGTGCGGGGCGGAGATGAACATGTTCTGCGCCAGGCACTCGACGGGCCGCACCAGATCCTCCGGCAGCACCAGCCAGCCGATGCGCCACCCCGTCATGCACCAGTATTTCGAGAAGCTGTTCACCACCACCGCGCTCTCGCTGAACGCGGCCGCCGTGCTCTCCTCGACCGTGCCCCAGGACAGGCCGTGATAGATCTCGTCCGACACCAGCCGGACGCCCTTCTCGTGGCACCAGCGCGCGATGGCGCGCAGCTCCTCCGGCGCCAGCATCGTCCCGGCCGGGTTGCACGGGCTGGCGACGATCAGCCCGTCGGGCAGCGGGTCCAGTTTCTCCAGCATCGCCAGCGTCGGCTGGAAGCGCGTCTGCGCGTCGCATTCCAGCAGCACCGGCTCCATCCCCAGCGCGGCGAGGATGTTGGCATAGGGCGGGTAGAAGGGCGCCGCCATCGCCACGCGGTCGCCGCGGTCGAAGGCCGCCAGGAAGGCGAGGGGAAATGCCCCCGATGCCCCCACCGTCACCGCGATGCGCCGCTCCGGCACCGCCACCCCGTAATGCTCGCGGTAATGCCGCGCGATGCGCGCGCGCAGCGAAGGCAGCCCGAAGGCCTCGGTGTAGCCCAGCGCGCTGCCCGAGCGCAGCGCCCGCTCCGCCGCCTGCACCGCGCCTTCCGGCGCGCCGAAGCCCGGCTGCCCCACCTCCATGCGCAGGATGCGCGGCGCGCCCGGCGGCAACGCGGCCTCGCGCGCATTCGCCGCCGCGATCACGTCCATGACCAGGAAAGGCGGCGCCTCCGCGCCCCGTCCGGTCTTGATCAACGATCCGTCGCCCCGAGCGCCACCCCCGCGCCGCGCGGGTCGGTCGCCGTTGCACAAAGCTGCTCCCAGCCCGGCAGGTAGCGCGGGCAATGGCCGAGCTGCGCCCGCCCGCCCTGCGGCACCTGCGCGATGGCCGAGGCCGCGTCCGCGTCGCGCCCCATCGCCGCCGCCAGCGGCGCCGCCACCGCCAGCGGCGCCCATTCCTGGCCCGAGCCGGCAGCCACCGCGCGGAAGGCGCGCAGATTGGGGTTCCAGCCGATCGCGGCGGAAAGCGGCGCGGCGGTGACCCGCCCGATCCCGGGCGCCGCCGCCGCCAGGAAGCCCATGCCCGGCACCATGCGCCCGGTGCCGAACAAATTGTTCAGGCTGAAGGCGCAGCTCACCGCCAGCCCGGTGCGGTCATAGACGATCAGCCCGGCGCTGGCCGGCAGCGCGCCGGGCAGGGGGCCGGGCTGCTGACCCGCCAGCAGCGCCTGGAAGGCCTGGGCGGCGGGCAGCCCCGCCTCCGGCAGGAAGGAGGCGCGGTCGCCGCCGCGCGCCGCCAGGGTCACGGCCGGCACCACGCGCGGCAGCGCCGCCCGCAGCTCGCCCTGGGCATAGGTGCCGCCGCCCGCCAGGGGCATCGCCTCCTCCAGCCGCCGCGCCAGCGTGCCCTGGTGCAGGTCGCCCACGCCCGAGACGCGCAGCGCCGTCAGCGTCGCGCCCAGCGCCGGGTTCTGGAACCGCTCGCCCACCGCGATGGGCACGCCGTTGCGGCTGAAGATTGCCCGCGACTCCGGATCGGCGAAGAGCGGCCCCTGCACGGCGGAAAGATCGGCATGCAGCGCCCGCGTCATCGGCGCGCCGAATCGCGCCAGCTGCTCCGCCGGGGCGATCAGCTCCTCGAAGGGGCGGCCGGTGCGCTGGCGGGTGTGCAGGGCGAAGAGGCCGCGCGCCATCATCGGCACCGCCGCCGGACGATCCGCGCCGGACAGCCCGCCCGCGCGTCCGCGCGCCTCGAACATCACCGCCTCGGCGTCGTTGCGGCGCGGGTCGAACACCACGCAGGCCCCGCCGCCGCCCAGCCCGGCGCGCGAGGGCAGGGTCACCGCCATCACGAAGCTCGCCGCCACCGCCGCATCCACGGCCGATCCGCCGGCGGCCAGCACCTCGCGCCCCGCCGCCGCGGCCATCGGGTCCTCGGACGCGATGCCGCCCAGGAAGCCGCGCACGAAGCCCGGCTGCCCCGCCTGCGCCGAGGGGCCGAAGACGCCGGCGGTGACCGATCGCGCCGTCTCGCACCCGGCGAGGGCGAGGCCGGAGGAAAGGAGGATGGCGAGTCGCGGGAAGCGGGAGATCATGGCCCGTGGTTCTTGCCCCGAAGCGCCCCGCCCGGCAACCGCGTCCCTCCCTTGTCCGGATGCCGAAGCCCGGCCACATGCGCCGCATGAACCGCCGCGCCCTCCTCGCCCTTGCCGCCCTCGCCCCCACGGGCGCCCTGGCCCAGGCCCTTTCCCCCGCCCAGCGGGAGGAGGTGCTGAGCATCCTGCGCGAGGCGCTGCGCACCGACCCCTCCATCCTGCGCGACGCCCTCTCCGGGCTGGAGCAGGCGGAGATGCGCGACCGCGAGGCCGCCCAGCGCCGCGCCATCGCCGGGAATGCCGAGGCGTTGTTCCGCGACCCCACCCTGCCGGTGAAGGGCAACCCCCAGGGAAGCGTCACCATCGCCGAGTTCTTCGATGCGCGCTGCGGCTACTGCAAGCAGCTGCATCCGGTGATGGAGCAGCTCCTCGCCAGCGACCGGGACGTGAAGGTGGTCATGATCGACCTGCCCATCCTCGGCCCCAACTCGGTGCTGGCCTCCCGCGCCCTGCTCGCCGCCCAGCGCCAGGAGCGCTACGCCCCGCTGCAGGACGCGCTGCTGCGCCTGCGCGAGGAGCCGACCGAGCCCGTCATCCGCCGCGAGGCCGATCGGCTGCGCCTCGACTGGCCGCGCCTGCGCCGCGACATGGACGACCCCGCCATCGGCCGCCGCATCGAGCGCAACGTCGCCCTGGCCCGCGCCCTGGAAATCCAGGGCACCCCGGCCCTGGTGATCGGCGAGTCGCTGATCCCCGGCGCCGTGGACCTTCCGACGCTGCAATCCCTGGTCAGCCGGGCGCGAGGCTGAAACACCCGCCCGGCGCCATCCTATGAGGGTGGCGCCGCGCCGAATTCCCGCGCCAGCCCGGCCCAGCGCTCTCGCTGCTCCGCGAGGAGGGCGGCGAAACTCGCGGGCGTGCCGCCGGAGCGGGCCAGCAGTCCCATCCCACGCAGCCGTTCCGCCAGGAGCGTATCGGCCAGGACAGAATTGGCCTCGTTGGCGATGCGCTCCCGCAAGGCCTCCGGCATGTCCTTCCAGCCGAACAGCCCGTGGATTCCCTCCTGGCGGAAGCCCGGAAAGCCTTGCTCGGCGCTGGTGGGCACGTCGGGCAGGGCGGGGGCGCGCTCCCCTCCCGTGACGGCGACCACGCGCAGCCGCCCCTCGCGCGCCACCCCCGCGAGGGGCGTCAGGGGCGCCAGCACCACATGGAGCCGCCCGGCCAGCATCTCCGCCACCGTGGCCGCGCCGATGCCGCGGAACCCGACATGGACCATGTCGAGCTCCGCGTCGCGCAGAAAGGCGCGCATCGCGAGGTAAGGCGGCCCAGGCGCGGCCGCGTAGTTGAGCCGCCCCGGATTCTCACGGGCATGGCCGACGAGGCCCGGCAGGTCCCGCACGGGAAGTGCCGCCGGCACGGCGACGCCGAAAAGGTCGGTGCTGAGATCCAAGATGGGCGAGAGCGCGGCCATGGGATCGAAGCCGAGGCGCGGGTTGAGGAGGGGTGTCACCGTGACGGCGCCGTGATTGGCGAGAAACAGCGCATCCCCCGGCGCAGCGGCGATCATGGCTTCCAGGGCGGGGATGCCATCGACGCCCGGCCGCCCTTCCACGGTGACCGGCTGGACCCAGCGCGCGCCCAGTCGCTCGGCCATTAGCCGCGCGACCAAGTCGAGGGAAGAGCCGGGTGGGGCGGGCGTGATGATGCGCACGCGGCGCTGCGGCCAGGCGGAAGCGCCGTCCGCTTGCGCCGCGCCGCGGGGTGGCGCCGCTCCGAGCCCGGGCAGCAGGGCGAGGATCGTGCGGCGACCGGGCGCCGCCATGCTCTGCTGACCGGGCATATCGTCCTCGCTGCTGGGCGCCGTGCTTTCGCGGGAAGCGGCCCAGGAAGCAGACGACCCCAGAGGCTATGAACGGAAGTGGTATCTGGTCATATCGGGATGACCAGCGGGAATAGGCCTCATGCAGGCAGATGAGGGCGTCGCGCGACGCCTCCGGATCCGCGACCTCCACACGCTTCGCGTGGTGGCCGATCTCGGCAGCATGGCCCAGGCGGCGGAACGGCTTGCCCTGTCCCAATCGGCCATCTCGAAGGCCATCGCCGAGATGGAGCGCACCCTCGGTGTCCCGTTGCTCGACCGGTCGCCGCGCGGAGTCGTGGCGACCGATTACGGCCGCGTCCTGCTCGCGCGCAGCGCCGCCATGCTCGACGAGCTGCGGCAGGGAATGGAGGAGCTTCGCTACCTGGCCGACCCGTCGCAGGGCGAGGTGCGCGTCGGTGCGACGGAACCGATGACCGCCGTGGTGTCCGCCGTCATCGACCACCTGTCCCGCCGCCACTCCCGGCTTCGCTTCCGCGTCGAGGTCGCCCACACGACCGAATTGCTGCAAAGGCTTCGCGACCGCGACCTCGACCTCGCCATTACGCGGATCGCGGATGCACGCGCGGAGCCGGATCTGCATGCGGAAATCCTGTTCGACGACGCGCTGAGGGTGGTGGCCGACCGGAGCAATCCGCTGGTCCAGCAGGGCGCCACGACGCTTGCCGAACTGCTAGGCGAAGCCTGGGCACTGCCGCCCTATGACAGCTTCCTCGGGCAATTCATCCTGAAGGCCTTCCAGAACCGGGGATTGGAGCCGCCGCGCGCCACGGTCTTCTCCCGGTCCGTGCAGATGTGGGTGGCGATGCTGCGGACGGGGCGGTTTCTGGGCATCGGCCCCTCGGCGATGCTGCGCTTCCCCGTCCACTACCCGTTCCTCGCAGCCTTGCCCGTGGAACTCCCCGAGACCCGGCGGCCCATCGCGCTGGTGACGCTCGGCGGCCGCAGCCTGACACCCGCGTCCCGCCTCTTCGCGGAAACGGCCCACCTCGTCTCGCGGGAGGCCAAGGAAGGCGCGTAGCCGGCCCGTGCCTCAGCCCAGGGCGAACTCCGCCTCCGCATCCAGCGGGAAGCTCGGACGTGGCAGACGCCGCCAGTTGAAGTTCTTCAGCACGGGCGAGGTCAGCCCGGCGCTGTCCACCTCGAAGATGCGGTCGGGCGGGAAGAACTCGTCGAAGCCGGCGCGGAAATGCCCGCGCGACTTCACCACCACCGTGCGCGCCTGCGCGATGTCGATGCCGTGCATCTCCAGCGTACGCGGCTCGTGGCATTGCCGCCGCAGCGAGATCACCACGACCTGCATCCCCGAGCCGTCGAGCTCCAGCAGCGCCGTCCGCCCCAGCTCGAAGTCGCGCCCGGCCATGGTCCCGCGCCGCCCGGTGCCCTTGCCATCCGTCAGCTTCACCACCCGCGCCCCGCTCTCGAAGCGGCGGGAGAACTCGCTCTCCACCCGGTTGAACACGGCGTGGAAATGCGCGCCCTCGCCCAGCTTGTGCGCCTCCTCGGCGAGGGCCGGATCCACGAACAGCCCCAGCACCACGCCCTTCGCCCCCGCCTCGTGCAGTGCCCGCAGCGTGTAGGTGGTCGAGCCGCGCCCGCCGCCGCCCGGATTATCCCCCGCATCGGAGAAGATGACCGGTTTCTCACGCCCTTCGCCGGCGGCGACGGCTAGGGCGGCGGCCTCCTCCAGGCTCAGCAGCCGCCTTGTGTGCCGGTGCCGGTCGGCCCAGCCGCGCTCCGCCAGAATCCGCGCCGCCTCGTCCGCCGCCGCCTGGTCGCGGTCACGCGCGGTCACCGTCACGGTGATCCCGCATTTGGGCAGGTCGCTGAACACGAAGCCACCCGCGACGCTGACGTTCAGCAGGCGCCGGTCGCGCGCCATCATCGCCTCCGCCTCGCGGATCAGATCGGCATAGGGGCCGTTATCGGTCAGCAGCGTCACGGTGGGCGGGATCAGCGGCAGGCGGATGAAGGACTTGGCCGTGCGCATCCCGGCCAGCATCTCGCGCAGCGCATCCGCCGCTTCCGCGGCCCGCGCCGCCATGTCCACGTGCGGGTTGGTGCGATAGACGATCAGCGCATCCGACAGCGCGACCAGCCTTTCGCTCACGTTGCAGTGCAGGTCGTGCGTCACGACGACCGGCACGGCCGGCCCCACCACCTCGCGGATCATCGCCAGCATGGTGCCGTCGCTGTCCTCGTCGCCCGTGGCGCTGCTGGCCCCGTGATTCGCGACATAGACCCCGTCCAGCGGCAGCGAAGCCAGCAGGCCGCGCCGCATCTCGTCCAGGAAGGACAGGAACACACCCTGCTCGATCGGCCCGCCGGGCGGCGAGTTCGCCACCAGCACCGGGCAGGGCACCCAGGGCCCCGTCTCGTCCATGCGGCGATAGAAGCCCGGCAGCTCCGCCGGCAGGGCGGAGGAGGGCGCCCGTGCCTGCGCCGAGATCTCCTCCCCGCGCACCAGGCATTGCGCGGCGAAATCCGCCAGGGTGGTGGGCGGGGCGAAGGCATTGGCCTCCAGGTGCAGGCCCAGGACGGCGATACGGGGTGGTGACATGGACTCCCTCCGGCGCGGCGATATGCTCTCACCATGGAGGGGATCCGACGCGCCGTGGAGAGGGGCGCGCGCCGCGCCGGAGGGCGCGCCGCGTGATGCGGGACGTCGCCACGCTGCTGGAAAGCGTCGGCGCCCCGCCGCGCCGCCCGGCTCTCGCGGCGCCGGAGATCGGACCCTGGCGCGACGGCAATGTCCTTCCCGGCGTGTGGAGCTTCGAGGGCGTGGAGCCCGGCCTGCATGTCTGCGTCGTCGCCCTCACCCATGGCAACGAGATCGCGGGCGCCGTGCTGCTCGACCGCTGGCTGCGCGCCGGGCTGCGGCCGCTAGCCGGTCGCCTGACCCTGGTCTTCGCCAATCTCGACGCCTTCAGCCGCTTCAACCCGGAAGACCCCACCGCCTCCCGCTTCCTGGAGGAGGATCTGAATCGCCTCTGGGACCGCGAACAGCTGGAAGGACCGCGCCGCTCCTCCGAGCTGCGCCGCGCCCGCGCCCTGCGCCCGGTTCTCGACTCGGCCGACGTGGTGCTGGACCTCCATTCCATGCTCTGGCCGGGCGACCCGCTCTTCCTGGTCGGCGCCTCGCCCGAGGCCGCCGACCTCGCCATGCAGATCGGCGCCCCGCCCCTCACCGTCGCCGATCACGGGCACGAGGAAGGGTTGCGCCTGATCGACTACCTCCCGCCCGGCGTCACCGCACGGCGCGGCCTCCTGCTGGAGGCGGGATGGCATTGGGAGGAAGAAACCGTGCAGCGCATGGACCGCGTGGCGCGACGCCTCCTCGCCCTCACCGGCCTGCTGCCCGGCGCGCCGGAGGAGCCGCGCATGGAGACGCCGCGACTCGCCCGCGTGGTTCGCACCGTCACCGCGCGCAGCCCCGCCTTCCGCTTCACCCGCCCCTGGTGCAGCGGCGAGACGGTGCCCGGCGGTACGCTGCTGGCCCGCGACGGTGCGCTGGAAATCCGCGCGCCGGAGGAAGGCTGCCTGCTGGTGATCCCGAACCTGCTGCCGCGCCCCGGCCAGACGGCGCTCCGCATCGCGAAGCTGGGCTAATTCCCATCACCGCCTGAACCCAGGGCTGTCGGCGGCGCGGGGCCTGCTTCAGCCGCCTCGCCGCCCTCGGCGTACCGGGAAGGAGGCCGACCCGCCCCGATTTCGCTGTTCCTCCCAATCGGTTCTGGAGCAGGCTCAAGCCGCTCCGGCGCCCTGAGCGGCGGCTTCCTTGGCCGTCTGGTTGCCGGCGACCACAGTGAGCGGGAGGCTGCCATGCGCGTCCTCGTCCTCGGTGCCGGTGCGGTCGGCGGATATTTCGGCGGACGGCTGCTCGAGGCCGGCGTGGCCAAGGAGGTCGCCTTCCTCGTGCGGCCCGGCCGCAAGGCCCAGCTCGAGCGCGATGGCTTGGTGATCGAGAGCCCCGCGGGCGACTTCCGCCGCCATCCCGTGTCGGCACTGCTCCCCGGCGAGGCCGGCCCGGGCTGGGACATCGTGCTGCTGGCCTGCAAGGCCTACGACCTCGATGACGCGATCGAGACGCTCCACCCCGTGGTCGGCGAGGGAACGGCGGTGCTGCCGCTGCTGAACGGTATCGACCACCTTGGACGGCTCGAAGCGGCGTTCGGGCGGGGGCACGTGCTCGGTGGGCTGACCAAGGTCGTCATCCTGCTGACGCCGGAGGGCGTGGTGCGGCAGGTCGCACCCCCGCAACTGCTCGAGTTCGGCGAACTCGACGGGCGGATGAGCCCCCGCGTGCTCGCCTTCCAGGCGGCGTTCGCCGGCACTGTCGTGCATGCCGAGGCGGCGCCTGACGTGGTTCGGCGGATGTGGGAGAAGCTGGTGATCTTCGGCACCTTCGCGACCGCGACCGTTCTGATGCGTGGAAACCTCGGCGAAGTCGTCGCCGCTCCAGGCGGCGCGGCCTGGCTGGAGCGCCTGCTCCACCGCAACGCCGCGATCGCGGCCGCGCATGGCCACCCGGTGCGCGACGAAGTGTTGGAGGGACAATTCCTTCCCTTCCTCCGCGGGACCCCGCAGGCGACCTCCTCCATGTCGCGCGATGTCGAGGCCGGGCGGCGGATCGAGGCCGACCATGTGCTGCGCTTCCTGCTGGAGGCCGCAAAGCGCGCCGGCGTGCCGGAGGAGCTGCACGAGGCCGCCTATATCCACGCCAAGGCCTATGAGGCACGCCGCGATGCCGGCAGGCTGGCAGGCGCTTAGGTTCAGCTCCGCAGGGCTTCGCTCGAACCAGCCGAGCGCAGCGGCGAGGGAGAGCAGGCCAAGGAAGAATCTGCGGTCGTGTCGCAGCGGATGGCGTCCGCGCGCCTGATCCGTCTCAGGCTCAGGACCCAACGGGCCCCAGCTTCGGGTAACCTTCCTCGGTCGAGGCCATTGTCCAAGGGAGCGTTGCATCAAGCGCTCGCCGCAAAACCATCCGAGATCTTGCGGGTTTGGCTCAGAGGGATCTCAAGCTGTGTTTCTTTCACCTCTGATCAATCTCGTCCTGCGCGTTGCTCCGCCGCGAATCGCCTTCAGGGTGGAGCAGATGCGGCTGCAACGCTGGCGAAGCACCGAGCCCGAGTGGCTGCTTCTTCCCGAATTGACCGATCCGGCCCGCGCTGCCGTGGATGTCGGCGGCAACCATGGGCTTTACGCGGGGCGTCTGGCCCGCATCTGCCCGCGCGTGCACTGCTTCGAACCGCAACCTGCCCTCGCGATGGAGCTGCAGGAAAAGCTCCCACGGAACGTCACGATCCACTCCATGGCTCTCTCGGATCGAGAAGGCTCCGCCGAGCTTCGCATCCCGCCGGAGGATGATGGGCGTGCGTCGCTCCATCCCGGCAGCCCCGTCCAGGGCGAGACGCTGCGCGTTCCGCTGCGGCGCCTCGACGACGTCGTGTCCGAGCCGGTGGGCTTCGTGAAGATCGACGTGGAAGGCCACGAGATGGAAGTGCTGCGCGGCGCGGAGCACATACTCCGTCGCGACCGGCCCACGCTCCTCATCGAGTCCGAAGCCGCGCACCAGCCCGGCCAACCCTTCGAGCTGTTTCGCCATCTCCTGCAGCGCGGCTACCAGGGGTGGTTTCTCTGGCGCGGCGAGAACGTGCCGATCGCCGCCTTCTCCCTGGAGAAGCATCAGCGGCCGGACCGGGCAGGCGGCTACGCGAACAACTTCGTGTTCCAACCCGCCTAGGCCCCGTTCAGGAAGGCGGTCATCCGCCTCCCTTGCGCTTCCCTTCTTCCCCCGCGATCGCCCGCAGCGCCGCCTCGCGCCGCTCCGCATAGGCCGCCTGGGCGGAAGGGTCCTCCGTCGCCGCGCAGGCCGCGCCATGCGCAAGCTCCAGATGGTGCCGCAGCACCTCCAGCCGCCCGGCATCGCGTTCCACCTCCGCCACCGCGCCCAGCACTTCCATCAGCCGGATCATGACCGGTGGCTGCATCGCGCCGGATTGCCGGATCATGTGGAACATCGCGTCCACGATCCCCGCATAGTCGGAGGCGGATCGCCACAGCCGTGGCACTTCGCCCCGCCACGTCACGCCATCCGGCAGAAGCCGCTCTTCCATCTCGCACAGCACGGCGCCGAACTGGTCCAGCACGGCAATGGCGGTGAAGGAATCATTCACGCCGGGCGGAAGGGCGCGGGCCGCGATCTCGACCATCTGGTTCACCGCGAATTCCAGGTCCTGGTTCACGATGCGCGAACGCCCGACTGAAGCCGCATCGCTCAGCGCCTTCTCCGCCTCCTCCTGGAGTTCCGGCGGCTGCACCTCCCCCACCAGGCGGCCCGGGAAGACGAAGTCGCCCGGCCGGATGAGCAGGCGCAGCCGCGCATTTCGCTTCTCCGCCCAATCGGCCAGCGCCTCGTCATCCAGCAGGCGCAGGTAGCCGCTCTCCTTCAGGCGCAGTTTCCCGCCGCCGGCATCGGCATGCGGCTGGGGGCGCTGCGCCAGCTCGTCGCCATCCGCGCGCCGGGGCAGGGCGCGCAGCGCGCGGGTCAGGTCCTCCCGCACCAGCGCCACGACATTGTCCATGTTGATGGAAGAGGCGACGTGGTGGATGAACCAGATCACCACGCCCACGCAGATACCCGCCAGGAGCAGGGCGACCGAGACGGCCAGCTGCGGCACGAACACCTCCTCGCCCACCTCGCGCACTGCGCGCAGCGTGACGAGCGAGAAGGCGAAGGTCGCGAGCAGCGCTCCGAGCGCATACTGGTTGCCCGGGTCGCGCGTGAAATTGCCCAGCAGCCGCGGCCCCATCTGGTCGGAGGCGAGGCTGAGCGCCGCGACGGTGATGGAGAAGGTGGTTCCCGCCACCCCGATCATCGCCCCCGCGACGGCGGCCAGCACGCCGCGCGCGCCGGAAATCCCGCCGGCATAGATCCATGCTTCCATCCAGCCGGGCAGGGAGATGCTGTTCTCGTGGCGCACCAGCAGCTCGGCCAGCACCACCGCGGCGACCACCATCGCCGAAGGCCGCAGCCAGAAGCTCGAAGCGACCTCCAGGGCCCACCGGCGCAGCCAGGCGGCGCCCGGGACGGTCAAGCGGGCGGTTCTCCCTCCACCGGCTGCGCGCCCATCCCGCGCAGCATGGTGGTGATCGCCTCCGCCGCCGCATCCACGCTGGCCGGGTCCGTCCCCTTCGCCACCAGCGCCACGCCGCCGCCGGAGAACACGCCCGCCTCGACCTTGCGGTAGAAGGGGTAGGAGCCGATGTCGAGCGCCGGGAAGCGCTTCTGCACCGCCTCCAGCGCTTCAGCGATGTTGCCCTCGAACACGCCCACCGCATGGACGGTGCGCGACACCACCGGCACCCCGCCGCGCAGCGTGGGCGCGATCACCTCGAACATCGCCTGCATGATGCGCGGCACGCCCGCCATGACATGGACGTTGCCCATAGTGAATCCGGGCGCCGAGGTGATGGAGCAGCGGATCGGCACCGCGCCCTCGGGCAAGGTCGCCATGCGCAGCCGCGCCGCGTTCATCTCAACCGGCGGGTCGCGCCGCGCGTAATCCTCCGCCATCAGCGCACGGCTTTCCTCGTGCACCACCCAGGGCACGCCGAAGGCGGCGGCGATGCATTCGCTGGTGATGTCGTCATGCGTCGGGCCGATGCCGCCCGTGGTGAAGACGTGGTCGAACTTCGCCCGCACCTCGTTCACCGTGCCGATGATGGTTTCCGGCACATCGGGGATCACCCGCACCTCGCGCAGCGGGATGCCGATTTCGCCCAGCCGCGTCGCCAGGAATTGCAGGTTCGCGTCGCGCGTGCGGCCCGACAGCACCTCGTTGCCGATGATCAGCAGGCAGGCGGTGGGATTGGTCATGCGGTGCTCCTCACAGGAAGTCGCGCAGCAGCGCGACCAGCGGGATGTCGGCGGGCGGCATGGGATAATCGCCCATGCGGGCGGGGCGCACCCAGGCCAGTTCCTGTCCCTCGCGCGCCTCAGCCCGCCCCTCCCAACGCCGGCAGACATAGAGCGGCATCAGCAGGTGGAAACGCTCATAGGCGTGGGAGGCGAAGAAGAGCGGCGACAGGCAGGCCTCGCGCGTCTCGATGCCCAGCTCCTCGCGCAGCTCGCGGATCAGCGCGGTCTCGGGCGTCTCGCCGGGGCCGATCTTGCCGCCGGGGAATTCCCACAGCCCGGCCATGGGCTTGCCCTTCGGGCGCTGCGCCAGCAGCACGCGCCCCTCCGGGTCCACGAGCGCGCAGGCGGCGACCAACAGGATCGGCCGCTCTGTCGGCTTGCGTGGCCCGGCGCGGCGGAAATAGGTGACGGGCATGGCGCGGTTGCGCGACAGGAAGGGCTCGTGCCCCGTCCCCGCCTCCTCGAAGCCCAGGGCGCGCAGCACGGCATGGCTTGCCGAATTGTCGGAAAGGGCGCTGGCGCGGAAAGTGGCGGTGCCCAGCTCGCCCTCGGCCCATTCCAGCAGCGCCCCTGCCGCCTCGCGCGCCAGGCCCTGGCCCCAGAAGCGCCGCCCGATCCAGTAGCCGATCTCCGGTGCTTCCTTGCCCTGCACGGTCAGCCCGACGCAGCCCACCAGCGCCTCGTCGCGCGTGACGGCGAGGTGATAGCCCTCGCCCCGCGCGCGCTGCGTGGCGGTGGAGGCAATCCATTCCTCCGCCAGCTCCTCGCGATAGGGGAAGGGAACGCGGGCCAGCTTGCCCGCGACCGAATAGTCGTTGACCAGCCGCGTCAGCGCCGGCACGTCGCCGCGCTCCAGCGGACGAAGCACGAGGCGCTCCGTCCGCAGGAGCGGCCCCTCAGCTCCGGTAGGAGCCATTGATGTCGATGTATCCGTGCGTCAGGTCGCAGGTCCACACGGTCGCCGCGCCGCGCCCGAGCCCCAGATCCACGGTGATCTCCACCTCGCGCCCCTTCATGTGCGCGACCACGGGCGTCTCGTCGTAGCCGGGCACCACCTCGCCCTCGCGCGCCATCCAGGTGCCGCCCACGGCGACGGAAAGCCGGTCGCGATCCGCAGGCTCGCCCGCCTTGCCCACCGCCATGACGATGCGGCCCCAATTGGCGTCCTCGCCCGCGATGGCGGTCTTCACCAGCGGCGAATTGGCGATGCACATCGCGACGCGATGCGCCGAGCGCGCGGAAGCGGCGCCGGTCACCTTCACCGTGATCAGCTTCTGCGCCCCCTCGCCGTCGCGCGCGACCATGAGGGCGAGCTCGTGCAGCACCTCGTCCAGCGCGCGGGCAAAATCCTTGAGCGAGGACGGCTTCGCATCCGCCGCGACGCGCGGGTGCTTCGCCTGGCCGGTGGCGAAGAGCATCACCGTGTCGGAGGTGGAGGTGTCGCTGTCCACCGTCACGCAGTTGAAGCTTTTGTCCACGCCGCGCTTCAGCAGCGCCTGGAGGACGGGCGCCGGAATCTTCGCATCGGTGGCCAGGAAGGACAGCATGGTCGCCATGTCGGGCGCAATCATGCCGCTGCCCTTGGCGATGCCGCAGATCCTCACTTCGGAATCGCCGATCCGCGCGGTCCGCACCGCGCCCTTGGCGAAGGTGTCGGTGGTCATGATGGCGCGCGCCGCGCCGGCCCAGCCATCCGTCTCCAGCTTCTCCACCGCGCCGGGAAGGGAAGCCAGCAACACCTCGGTCGGCAGCTTCTCGCCAATCACGCCGGTAGAGGCCAGGAACACCTCCTTCGGGCGGCAGCCCAGCAGCCCGGCCATCTCGCGCGCGGTGCGCTCGCAGGTCTCGCGCCCCGCCTTGCCGGTGAAGACGTTGCTGTTGCCCGCCGTCACCACCAGCGCCCGCGCCTTGCCGCCGGGCAGGGCGGCACGGCACCAATCCACCGGCGCGCCGGGGCAGAGATTGCGGGTGAACACCCCCGCCGCCGTCGTGCCCGGCGCGAAGCGGAACACCGTCACGTCCTCGCGCGCCTTGTAGCGGATGCCGGCCGCCACGGAGGCGATCTCGACCCCCGCGATGGCGGGCATCTCCGGCAAGGGCAGGGCGAGGGGGGAGGGGGGAAGCGCCATTCTCAACCTTTCATCCGCGCGATCCACTGGCCGAAAGCGGCCATCAACTTCTCCACCGCCGCGCGCGTCGGCGCGTCGGTCAGCTTGCCTTCCGCGTCGAAGCGCGAGTTGGCCTGGGCGACGAAGACCTCCGGCCCCGGCATGGTCAGCGCGCCCAGGAGCTGGATGGACTGGCGGAGCTGGAGCTGGGAGCGGATCGTCCCGCCCATCCCGCCCGAAGCGCCCATCATCGCGCAGGGCTTGTCCTTGAAGGGCTGCTTCCCGTCCACCCGGCGGGACAGCCAGTCCACCGCGTTCTTCAGCCCGCCGGGGATGCCGTAATTATATTCCGGCGTGACGAAGAGCAGCCCGTCCGCCGCGAAGCAGCGCTCGCGCAGCGCGGCGACCTCATCGGGCAGCCCCTTCGCCTCGATATCCTCATCGAAGACGGGGATGCCGCGGATCCCCGTCTCCTCCACCACCATGCCCCCGGGCGCGAGCTCGGCGGCGGTGCGCAGCAGCTTCCGGTTCAGGCTGGCGGCCCTCAGGCTGCCGCAGATGGCGAGGACGCGCATGAAGCCTAGCGCCGCTGAGCGGGGGCGGGCGCCGGCGTCGGAGCGGGTGCCGGGCTGGCGGAAGGCGCGCCCGGGCGCGGCGGCGGGTCGGCCTGCACCCCGGCCGGCGCCGGCGGCTCCACGATCTCGACCCGCGCCGCCTGGCGCAGCCGCGTGATCATCGCCTGCACCTCCTCCTCGATCATGGACTGGCGCACCGCCTCGCGGCTCTCGTCGAAGCCCGGGCCCTGGCCGGTGCGCCGCTCCTCGACGCGGATGACGTGCCAGCCGAATTGCGACCGCACCGGGTTGGGCGTCATCTGCCCGGGCTGGAGGTTGAAGGCGGCGGTGGCGAATTCCGGCACCATGTCGTTGCGCCGGAAGAAGCCCAAATCGCCGCCATTGCTGCGCCCCGCCGGGTCGGTGGAGCGGCGCCGCGCCACCTCCTCGAAATTCGCGCCGCGCTGGATCTCCCCGATGATCGCGCGGGCATCGGCCTCCTCGCGCACCAGGATATGGCGGGCGCGCACCTCCTCCTCCGCCGGGCGGCCGGCACGGTCGCGCTCCCAGCGGGCGCGCAGCGCCTCGTCGGTCAGCTTGGGCACGATCTCGCGGCGCAGCAGCGCGTCGCGCAGCTCACCCTCCTCGAAGGCGCGGACGCGGCGGCGCACATCCTCGTCGCGCTCCAGCCCCTCGCGCCGGGCGGCGGCGACCAGCACGCGGTCGGTCACCGCACGGTCCACCAGCTGCCCGAAGACCTGCGGGGGCAGCAGCGCGCGCAGCGTCGCGGGGGGCACGTTCCGCAGCTCGGCCGGCAGGGCCTCGGCGGCGGTTTCCATCACCTCGCTCAGCCGGATCTCCTGCCCGTCCACGCGGGCCAGCACCGGATCCGCATCGGCGGGGGTGGCGGCGGCAGGGGCCGCTGCGGGCGGCGTGGGCGCGGCGGTGGCCGGGGAGCGCTGGGCCGGTGCGGGAGCGGCGGGAGCCCCGGTCTGGGCCAGGGCAGGCAGCGCGCAGGCGGCAAGGAGGAGGGCGACGGGGGGGAGGCGCGTCATGGTTCGGGAATCCGGGATCGAGGGCGGACAATGGCAGGGGGCCATGCCTCCCACAACCCGGAGCGCCAGTCAGGGGTTTGGCCCATCGTTGACCCCCGGCCCCCCAGAGCCTACCTGTTCCAGCAAACGGCCCGCGCCCAATCCGGCGCCGTGCCCGGAGAGATACCCGCCCCCATGTTTGCCCGCCTCGCCCGTGCCATCTTCGGCTCCACGAATGACCGCGCACTGAAGCGCCACGAGAAGCGGGTCCCCGCCATCGCCGCCTGGGAGCCGAAGCTGGAGGCGCTGAGCGACGAGGCGCTGCGCGGCAAGACCGCCGAGTTCCGCGAGCGCCTCGCGCAGGGCGAGACCCTGGACGACATGCTGGAGGAGGCCTTCGCCACGGTGCGCGAGGCGGCGCGCCGCGTGATCGGGCTGCGCCATTTCGACGTGCAGATGATCGGCGGCATGGTGCTGCACGAGGGCCGGATCGCCGAGATGAAGACCGGCGAGGGCAAGACGCTGGTGGCGACGCTGCCCGTCTACCTCAACGCCCTGCCGGGCAAGGGCGTCCACGTCGTCACCGTCAACGACTACCTGGCGAAGCGCGACAGCGAGTGGATGGGCCGGGTCTACGGCTTCCTCGGCCTTTCCACCGGCGTCATCGTGCACGGCCTGACGGATGAGGAGCGCCGCGCCGCCTATGGCTGCGACATCACCTACGGCACCAACAACGAGTTCGGCTTCGACTATCTGCGCGACAACATGAAGTACCGGCTGGACGAGATGGTCCAGCGCCCCTTCCACTACGCCATCGTAGACGAGGTGGACTCGATCCTGGTGGACGAGGCGCGCACGCCGCTCATTATCTCCGGCCCCACCGACGACACTTCCGACCTCTACCGCCGCGTGGACGCGGTGATGGCCGAGTTCGTGAAGGACGAGACGCGCTTCGAGAAGGACGAGAAGCAGCGCACCGTCGCCATGACCGAGCAGGGCGGCGAGGACATCGAGCGCATGCTGGGCGAGGCGGGCGTGCTGGAGGAGGGCAACCTCTACGACGCGCACAACGTCTCCGTCGTGCATCACGTCAACCAGTCCTTGCGCGCCCATGTGCTGTTCCGCCGCGACGTGGAATACGTCGTGCGCGACGACAAGATCGTCATCATCGACGAGTTCACCGGCCGCATGATGGAAGGCCGGCGCTACTCCGACGGGCTGCACCAGGCGCTGGAGGCGAAGGAGGGCGTCACCGTCCAGCCCGAGAACCAGACGCTGGCCTCCATCACCTTCCAGAACTATTTCCGCCTCTACCCCAAGCTGGCCGGCATGACCGGCACGGCCGCCACCGAGGCGGATGAGTTCGCCGAGATCTACAAGCTGGAAGTGGTGGAGATCCCGACCAACGTCCCCGTCGCCCGCGTGGACGAGGATGACGAGGTCTATCGCACCGCCCTGGAGAAGTACGAGGCGGTGATCAAGCTGGTGGGTGAGTGCCGCGAGCGTGGCCAGCCCTGCCTTGTCGGCACCACCTCCATCGAGAAGTCGGAGCTGATCTCCAACCTTCTGAAGAAGCGCGGCATCCCGCATTCGGTGCTGAACGCTCGCTATCATGAGCAGGAGGCGACCATCGTCGCCCAGGCCGGCCGTCCCGGCGCCGTCACCATCGCCACCAACATGGCCGGCCGCGGCACCGACATCAAACTCGGCGGCAATGCCGAGATGCTGGCCCGCTCCGAGGTGCCCGAAGGGGAGGGCGAGGCCTACGAGGCCGCGCTCGCCCGCCACAAGGCGGAGGTCGCGGTGGCGCAGGAGAAGGTGAAGGAGGCGGGCGGCCTCTTCGTCATCGGCACGGAGCGGCACGAGAGCCGGCGCATCGACAACCAGCTGCGCGGCCGCTCCGGCCGCCAGGGCGACCCCGGCAATTCCCGCTTCTTCCTGAGCCTCGAAGACGACCTGATGCGGATCTTCGGCTCCGACCGCATGGGCGGGATGCTGCAGAAGCTCGGCCTCAAGGAAGGCGAGGCCATCATCCACCCCTGGATCAACAAGGCGCTGGAGAAGGCGCAGAAGAAGGTCGAGGCGCGCAACTTCGATACGCGCAAGAACCTGCTGAAATACGACGACGTGATGAACGACCAGCGGCGCGAGGTCTATTCGCAGCGCCGCCTGTTCATGGAGTCGAACGACCTCTCCGAGACCGTCGAGGAGATGCGCCACGAGACCATCGACGGCATGGTTTCCCGCGCCATCCCCGAGAACGCCTATCCCGAGCAGTGGGATCTCCAGGGGCTGGAGACCCAGGTGCGCGACATGCTCGGCCTCGACCTGCCGATCGAGGCCTGGGGCAAGGAGGAGGGGATCGACGACACGGTGATCCGCGAGCGCATCAGCGCGGCCGCCGACCAGCTGGCCGCCACCAAGGCCGCCAATCTGGGCCCCGACTTCATGCGGATGGTGGAGAAATCCATCCTGCTGCAGATCTTCGACCAGGTGTGGAAGGAGCACCTGCTCCAGCTCGACCATCTGCGCCAGGGCATCGGCCTACGCGCCTATGGCCAGCGCGACCCGCTGAACGAATACAAGCGCGAGGCCTTCTCCCTGTTCAACGCCATGCTGGAGGAGCTGCGCGAGCGCACCACCTCGCTGCTGCTGCGCCTGGAGTTCCAGCCCAACGCCCCGCTGCCCGAGCCGGAGCCGGTGCGCGTGAGCGACATGCGCCACGCCGAGCCGGAGCCGCTGATGGGCGCCGCGGCGATGGAGGACGTTCCCCCCATGGGCTATGGCGCCGCCACCCTGGCCGAGCCGCGCGTCACCCCGGGCGTGGACCCGAACGACCCCGCCACCTGGGCCGCCACGCCGCGCAACGCGCCCTGCCCCTGTGGATCTGGCAAGAAGTACAAGCACTGCCACGGCCGGGCCTGAGGGAATGAGTGGCCTCTGGACCGAGTTCCTCACCAACCAGGGGCGCAGCGTCCACAAATGGACCCACTACTTCCCGGCCTATGAGCGGCATCTTGCCCGCTACGTGAACCGCCCCTGCCGCATGCTGGAGATCGGCTGCGCCCATGGCGGTTCGCTCCAGCTCTGGAAGCGCTGGCTCGGCCCGCTGGCGCAGATCGTGGGCGTGGACATCCATCCGGGCTGCGCCGCCTATGCGGAGCACAACATCGCCATCCGCATTGGCGACCAGGGGGACACCGCCTTCCTGGCCCGGCTGCACGAGGAATTCGGCCCCTTCGACGTCGTGCTGGATGACGGCTCCCACCGCCAGTCCGACATCGCCACCTCCTTCGGCTTCCTCTACCCGCGCATGGCGCGCGACGGCGTCTACATGGTGGAGGATCTGCATACCGCCTATTGGCCCGAATATGGCGGCGGCCTCCGCAACCCCGCCTCCTTCCTCGAGACGTGCAAGCATCTGGTGGACGAGCTGAACGCGGTCTGGACCAAGGGCGCGCTGCCGCCCACGGAATTCACCCATACCACCCTGTCCATGCATTTCTACGACAGCATGGTCGCCTTCGAGCGCGGCGCCACCCCGCCGCGCGTCGGCCCGCAGATCCCGCCGGTCGAGGTGAAGGAACTCCGCCCGCCGCCGGGCTGACGGAGCGCGTTAGCGCCGCAACAGCCGATGGGCGAAGCCAAGCCCCAAGAGGGCGATGCCCAGCAGGGCCAGGCTGGCCGGCTCCGGCACCGGGATGATCTGCCCCCGGATCTCGCCGCGCGGATTCTGCACCGTGTGGAAGTTCAGATAGGTCAGCCCGGCCAGCAGGTTCGGCAGTTCCAGCGTCAGGTTTGTCCCAGGCTGACCTTCGGGCTGATTCCAGATGGAGGTGAAGGTGCCCCCGACGCCCGAGGCGAAGGGCGTGATCACGAGGTTCTTGGGGTCGGTGTCGTTGTCCGGCGTGCCGAAGAACCCCCAGACGATGGGGCCAGCGCTGCCCAGCGGGGCCCGGTGGATATGCGCGGCCCCCAGATTGTCATTGAGGTCGGGCGTCTGGGACCCGGTGACGTCGATGTTGAAGATCGTCGCCGTCATGGTCAGCGCCGTCTGCGCATCGTTCAGCGTGAAGGTCGCGGTGCCGAAGGGAAGGGGGCGCGGCGCGCCAGTAGCGTCGGTCAGCGTGACCGGCTGCGTTTCCTGCGAGGTGGTCAGGTTCGCGGTGAAGCTGAGCGCGGCCTGCGCGGCACCGCCCAACAGGGGCGCGAAGACCAGCGAAAGCAGGAGGGCGGAGAGGGGCAGGGCAGGGCGCATGGCACGGGACCTCCGTTCGGCCGCGCGGCTCCCTCCGCGCGATAACATTCCCATGCAAATTTCTTGCCGCGACAGAGAAACCTTTTCGGAGAAGGGCTTAACGGCGCCTTGCAGCGGTGGCGGCGGCAAGCTGTCAATTCCGCCGACGCGACCCGGGCCGGCGCCCGAACCAGCCGCCGCCTCCGCTCAGGCCGCCACCGACCCCGTCAGCAACTGGCGCGCATGGGCCCGGAGCGGGTCGTCGAGCGCGGGGGCGAAGCGCTTGATGCCGAAGAGTTGCGGGTCGGCAAGAACGTCTTGCATCTCCGCCTCTGTGGCAATCTGGTTTTGAGTCTTCGACGTTAGCACCACATGCCTTGCTCTGCGAAGCTTGCGCTCCTTGCAAAAGAACTCGACACAGACAGCGATGAGATACTCCTCGATGGGGTAGACCATCTCCATGTCGCGCATGTCCACAAGGCTCTTGTGTGCCAGCAACGGGTACATAATTTCGAAGAAGAGATCGGTGCGGAAGAAACACCCCTCCGATCTAGACTTGTATAAGCTATCCATGCCCAGAGTACGCAGCATCGGCGCCAACGTCGGATCCGCACGAATGGCATCGCGGAACGCTGGCGTCGTTTCGGTGTCGATAAATTCTTGGCCGTCCCGGGTCTCGAACGTGGCCTGCATTCTCCATGACTTGCCGAGGCCGAAATCATAATTTCGAATGTGGTGGGCAACGCCGCGCTTGATGATGAGATCTGCAGGGGTGTGGAAATAAACGTAGTCAAAGCGGCGTCCATCCGCCAGCGCCTTTAGGACGGCCTGGAAATAGGCGTGTGCTACCTTGCCCCATTTGGTTGGAACAGCAGGGTCCAGGAAGTGCAGATTTCCAATCTTCGCGAAATCAATCCCAGCCCTGACGCGGCTTCTCTCGAAAGATTCCGCGAAATTAGCACTGATGTTGACGTAATGAATTAGGTCGCCGTCAAAGGCGATGTTGTAGTTCTCGACCTGCTGCAGAAGCAGATCTGGGCGCTCATGCCAGTTCGAAATGACAAGGATGGTCATTCGCTGCTCCGCGGGAGAAGAAGGGGCGGCTCAGCCAACGTCAGCGACGAGAGGAGCTGCTGAACATTAAGTTCCATATCCGCGCTTCCTAACAAGGCAAGCTGAACTTTCTCCACCTTCGTTGGCACGCGTACGTGGCTCCCTCATGTGGCGTGGAGACTGCCCCTCGCTCCGGTCGTCCGTTCAGCCGTTTCGCTAAGCAGAAGCAACCTCCCGCCCCTTACGCAGTCAGCGGCGCCCCGCGCATCTCCCGCAGCAGCTTGCGCCGGATGGCCTCGGCGAAATCGTCGTAGGAAGCGCATTCCATCGCGAAGGAGCCGGTCCCACCGATCACATCCCGCTCGTAATGCGCCAGCAGATCCGCCTCCTCATTCACCACGGCAAGGCCATTGATGACCGCCCCCGCCGCCACCCCGAGGTCGCGCACCGGCCCCGGCGCCCGTCCCCGGTTGGAGCTCCCGTCGCCCGACACGTCCACCACCAGGCGCGGGGCCTGGGCCGGGCAGCGCGCCAGCAGGGCCAGGGCAGCGACCAGCGCCTCGCCGATGGCGGTGGCGGCGGCGCGGGGCTGGCGCGGCGCCGCCTCCAGCGCGCGGGCCAGCGCATCCGCCTCCTCCGGGCCGGAGATCCGCATCCAGGGCACAGCCACGTCCTGCGCCTCGGACCAGAACAGCACCGCGACGGCCACGGCGCCGCGCGGCCCAGCCGTGGCGGCCGCCCGCACCCCCTCGTCGCGAAAGGCGGAAGCCAGTCCGCCGACCATCAGGCCGAACTCGTCGAAATCCACGCTGGCCGAAACATCCACCGCCAGCGCCAATGCCAAGTCAACGTCCTCCATCAGGGGCAAAGACATGTTGCGGTGCGGCGCAACGCATCCTTTACTCGCGTGAAACGGGAGTCATGATGATGCAACGACGCGCCCTCCTCGCCTTGCCCGGCCTCGCCCTGGCGGCGCCCGCCCTGGCCCAGTCGCCCTGGCCGAACCGCCCGGTGCGGGTGATCGTGCCCTTTCCGCCCGGCGGCTCCACCGACGCCATGTCCCGCACGGCCGCCCAGAAGCTGCAGGAAAGGCTGGGCCAGCCCTTCGTGGTGGAGAACCGCGCCGGCGCCAACGGCGCGGTCGGCGGGCAGGCCGTCGCCCAGGCCGCGCCGGATGGCTACACGCTCTGCGCCTCCGCCTCCATCCAGATGCTGGGGCGCCTCGTCATGCGCAACCCCGGCTATGACCCGATGACGGATCTGACGCCCATCATCCGCACCGGGCGCGGGCCGCTGCTGCTGCTGATGACGGCGAACCGCCAGCCCACAAGCCTCCAGGAATTGCTGGCCGCCGTTCGCGCAAATCCGCGCGAGTGGAACTTCGCCGTCTCCTCGCTCGGCGCCGCCGGCCACCTCGCCACCATCGAGTTCATCCGCCAAGCGGGGGTGGAGCTCACCCAGGTTCCGTATCGCGGCACGGCCCCCGCCATCACCGACGTGGTCGCCGGCAATGCCCAGCTGGTCTTCGAGCCGATCCTCGCCACCTGGCCCCCGGCGCGGGACGGCCGCGCCAAGGCGCTGGCCATCACGGCGGCGGAACGGTCGCAGGCCGCGCCGACCGTGCCCACCGCTGCGGAAGGCGGCATGCCCAACCTCGACATCCAGTCCTGGTGGGCGCTCTGGGGCCCGCGCGGCCTGCCCACGGAGATCAGTGCGCGCATCGCCGAGATCCTCCAGCCCGCGATGCGCGAGCCGGACGTGGTGGCGCGCATCGGCGGCCTCGGCATCGAGCAGGCTGGCGAGGCGGGGCCCGACTTCGCCGCCTTCATCCGCCGCGACTTCGAGCGGTCGCAGGAGTTGCTGCGGGTGGCGAACTTCCAGCCGGAATGAGTCTTGTGCTTGCGGCGGCGCAAGCCGCCGCGACATCATGTGGGCTATCTTCTCTCCCAATACTCAGAGGAGGCGCATCCATGATCGAGCATTGCACCATGGCGGAAGTGGTCCACCATGGCAGTCCCCTCGTCCTTCCCGCCAGCACGACGGTGAAAAAGGCCTGCACGGAGCTGCACGAGCGCCATGCGGGCGCCGTGCTGGTGGTGGAGAAGGGCAAGCTGGCGGGCATCTTCACCGGCCGTGACGCCGTCGCCTGCCTCGCGCGGGGCCTCGACCCGCAGCGGACGCTGATCCGTCAGGTGATGACGGCCGACCCGTGCTGCCTGCCGCCCGAGGCCACCGCCATCGACGCGCTGCGCCTGATGAACGATGGCGGCTTCCGCCACCTGCCCGTCGTGCGCAACGGCGAGGTGGTCGGGCTCGTTTCCCGCTACGACCTGCGCGGCACGCCGCAGCGCCAGCTAGACGAGGAGACGGGGTTCTTCGAGGTGCTGCGCTAGAGCATTCTCAAGCCGAGCGCCGCATCGCAGGCGGTGAAACGGGTCCGGCCCCCAGGGGGCGACATCCCGCGCCCGCCGTTCTAACGTCCCCCCGCCAAGCGATCGGAGGGAGCGGCGATGCCGGATGGTGCGGGAATGGTGAAGCGGACGGGCGGGCAGCTGCTGGCCGATGCGCTGGTGGCCCAGGGCGCGAGCCATGTCTTCGCCGTGCCGGGCGAGTCCTACCTGGACCTACTGGACGGGCTCTACGCCCGCCGCAACGAGATCCAGCTCATCACCTGCCGCTTCGAGGCGGGCGCCGTCCATATGGCCGAAGCCGTGGGCAAGATGACCGGCAAGCCCGGCGTCGCCGTCGTCACGCGCGGCCCCGGCGCTTGCCACGCCAGCATCGGCGTCCATGTCGCCATGCAGGATTCCACGCCGCTCGTGCTGCTGGTCGGCCAGATCCCCGTCGAGGAAACGGATCGCGAGACCTTCCAGGAGGTGGATTACCGCCGGATGTTCTCGCCGCTGGCGAAGTGGGTCACGCAGATCGACGACGCGAAGCGCATCCCGGAGATTATGGCCCATGCCTTCGACGTGGCGGTGAGCGGCCGTCCCGGCCCCGTCGTCGTCGCCATCTCGGAGGAGATGCAGAAGCACGCCGTCTCCGTGCCCGATCTGGGCATCGCGCGCGTCCTGCCGCCGCACCCGGCGCCGGAATCCATCCCCACGATGATGGAGATGCTGAAGAAGGCGAAGCGTCCGCTGGCCATCCTCGGCGGCGGTGCGATGTGGAGCGAGGAGGGCCGCGCCGACATCGCCGCCTTCCTCCAGGCCAACGACATCCCCACCGCCGTGTCCTTCCGCCGCCAGGGCCTGTTCGACGGCACCTCGCCGCTCTTCGCCGGCGATCTCGGCGTGGGCGCCGATGCCGGCCTCGTGCAGAAGGCCAAGGAGGCCGACCTCCTCCTCGCTTTCGGCACCCGCATGGGCGAGCCGGTGAGCCAGGGCTACACGCTGCTCGACATGGCCGGGCGCACGCCCATCGTGCAGGTCTATCCCGACCAGGCGGAGATCGGCCGCGTCTACCGCGTCGCGCTGGGCATCACCGCCGACGTGAACCGCTTCGCCCGCGCCATCCGCGACGAGCGCGTGCAGGGCGGCTGGTCCGAGTGGCGCCAGTCCGTCCGCGCGGCGCGCGAGGCCCAGGCCGTCGCCCCCGAATACCAAGGCCCGCTGAACCTCGCCCGCGCCCTGCAGGCGCTGGAGGCGGTGCTGCCCGACGACACGATCTTCACCACGGATGCGGGCAACTTCGCCACCTGGCCGACGCGCTTCATGCACCTGAAGCCGAAGCAGGAATTCCTCGGCCCGACCAACGGCGCCATGGGCTATGGCGTGCCGGCAGCGATCGGCGCGGCCGTCGCCTATCCGAACCGGCAGGTGATCGGCTTCGCCGGCGATGGCGGCTTCATGATGACGGGGCAGGAGATCGCGACCGCCTTCCACCACAAGGTCGCGCCCATCATCATGGTCTTCAACAACGGCATGTACGGCACGATCCGCATGTATCAGGAGCGCACCTATCCCGGCCGCGTCTCCGGCACGGAGCTGACCAACCCGGACTTCGCCAAGTTCATCGAGGCCTTCGGCGGCCATGGCGAGGTGGTGGAGACGACGGAGGAACTCGTCCCCGCCTACAAGCGCGCTGCCGCCAGCGGCAAGCCGGCGATCATCGAGGTCCGCATGAACCCCGAGCAGGTGACCAACCGCGCCACCATCGCCGACCTTCGGGCCCAGGCGAAGAAGTAAGGCGGGGGGCACGAGGCGGCGCTAGGCTCCACGCCATGCGCCGCCGCCCCCTGCTCGCCGCCCCCCTTCTCCTCGCCGCAGGGGAGGCGGTGGATCTGCTGCTGGTCCTCGCGGTGGATGCCTCCGGCTCCATCTCGCCGGAGGAGTTCCTCTGGCAGCGCGAAGGCTATGCCGAGGCGCTGACCAGCGCGGCGGTGATCTCCGTCATCGAAAGCAAGCCGCGCGGCATCGGCGTCGCCATGCTGGAATGGGGCGCGCCCGGCGGGGCCGAGACGGTGGTGCCCTGGCACCGCGTGACGGATGCCGCCTCCGCCCGCCGCCTTGCCGACGCGGTGCTGGCCGCGCCGCGCTCGCGCCAAAGCTGGAACGCCATCGGCGACGCGCTGCTCGCCGCGCGCGACCTGCTGCACGCAGCGCCCTTCGCGGCGGCGTCGCGCATCGTGGACCTGTCGGGCGACGGCCCCGACATCCGCTCCCTCGTCCCGGCCGCCGAGGCGCGCGACCGGCTGGTGGAGGAGGGGATCACGGTGAACGCCCTCGCCATCGCGGCCGAGGGCCAGGTGACGTGGGGCGGTCAGCCCCTCGCCGAGCATTACCGCGACGAGGTGATCGGCGGCCCCGGCGCCTTCGTCCTGTCGGCCGAAGATCGCCGTGACCTCGCCCGCGCGCTGCGGATCAAGCTGGTGCGCGAGATCGCCTGATCCCGCGCCCAGGCTTCAGGCCGCGACCTCGACTAGCACCAACTCGGCCTCCTCCTCCGCCACCAGGACCACCTCGTCCTCGTCGCGGATGGCGGCGCCGTCGCGCCGGTTCAGCACCGTGCCGTTCACCGTGACGCTGCCCTTGGCGGGCACGACGTAGGCGGCGCGGCCTTCGGGCAGGCGGAAGCGCAGCTCCTGCCCCTCCGCCAGCGTCGCGGCCATCACCGCGGCATCGGCGTTGATGGGCAGCGCGCCCGCCTCGGCATCGCCGGGACGGCCCCCAGCCAGCACCTCGAACCGCGCGTCGCGCCCCGCCTTGGGGAAGGACTTGGCGCCCCAGTTCGGCTTCGCGCCCGCCACATCCGGGATGATCCAGATCTGGAAGATGCGCGTCGCCTCCTCCTCGCGGTTGTACTCGCTGTGCACCACCCCGGTGCCGGCCGACATGATCTGCACGTCGCCCGCCTCGGTGCGCCCCTCATGGCCCAGGGAGTCGCGATGGGTGATCGCCCCTTCGCGGACATAGGTGATGATCTCCATGTCGCGATGCGGGTGCGGGTCGAAGCCGGTGCCGGGCGCGATCTCGTCGTCGTTCCAGACGCGCAGCTTCCCCCATCCCATGCGCGAGGGATCCATGTAGTGACCGAAGGAGAAATGATGCTTGGCCTTGAGCCAGCCGAAATCAGCGCCGCCCAGGCTCTTGAAGGGTCGGATGTCGATCATGGTGGTGGTTCCCGGGCGCCGGAATGTGGCTGCCCTTGGCCCATCCATATGGCAAATGAAGCGCCCGCAGCCATGGCGGCTGCCCGATGGTGCTCATCACCGGCGCTGATGAAGGAGGCGTCGCCCCTCCTGGGTCACCGCGACGCGCAGCGTGCCTTCGGCGTCGCGGTGGCAGGTGGCCAGGCCCTGCTCCATCGCATCCTCCCACACCGTGAGGCGGGGGCAGGAGGTGCGCCAGGCCTCGATCGCCGCCGCGTAGCTGCGCGGCTCCTTGTCGAGCCAGAGCAGGAAGTCGCGCACCAGGCCGGAGATGTCGGTATGGGACATGGCAACGGCTCCTTTTCTCAGGCGTGCGACAACCCTCCCTAGGCTGCGTCGCGCCTCATCGGCACATCAGCACGGGCATGTCCGCATTCTCCAGCACATGCCGCGTCACCCCGCCGAGAATCAGCTGACGCAGCCGGGAATGGCTGTAGGCGCCCATGCACAACAGGTCGGCATTGAAGTCGCGCGCCGCGCCGAGCAGCCCGGCCCCGACATCCTTGGTCAGCGGCTTGAACTGCACCGCCTCGGCCTGGATCTCGTGCCAGTGGAGATAGGCGAGCACGCCTTCCACCTTCGGTCCGCGCCGCTGGTACTCGTCGGCATGGAGGACGCGCCGCGCATCGGCATGGTGCAGCCAGGGCAGGGCGGCGGCGAGGGCCGTGGCGCTCTCGGCGCTGCCATTCCAGGCGCAGCACACGCGCTTGCCGATGGTGGCCGGCGCCTCGCGCGGGGCAATCAGCACCGGGCGGCCGGAGTCGAACAGCACGGCGTGCAGCGCGTCGGAGGAGGACACGTCCTCATCCGCCTCCGGGTGCGGCACCACCGCCATGTCGTAGAGGCGCGATTGCTGCGCCACGATATCCTCTTCGCGCCCCGCGATGGATTCGAAGGACAAGGTCGGGCCGGCGGATTTCAGCGCCGTCTCGGCGGAATTGGCGATCGAGACGTCGCCCGACGTGGCGGCGAAGCGCTCGAACAGGGAGCGCACGCGGCTGGCGCGGTCGCCGCTCTCGCGCTCCGTGGCGGCCATCATCTCCTCGATCATCGCGCCGGACAGGCCTTCGCCGGCCAGCGGTGCGACATCGCGGGCATCCACGCGCACATGCAGGCAATGCACATGCGCATTCCAGATGCGCGCCACCATCAAAGCGGTGGCCAGCGCCGCTTCTCCGGCGGCGGTGCCGGTCAGCGGCAGCAGCAGGCGGCGATAGGCCATGGCTCGGTCCCCCAGCGGATTCGTTCGGTTCGTCCGTCGTTTATGCCGGGCCGCCGCTGGGAAGGTCCAGCGTCATGAACGCGGCTGGCAGCGGGTCGGCCTCCGCCGGCAGAACCGTCCAGCGCATCGGGCCAGGGTCGCGCGACGCCGCATCCTCCAGCACGGCCACCGTGGCGTCCGAGGCATCGCCACGCCTCGCCTCGACCCGCGCCCGCAACACGTCGAGCGGCGCGTCCAGCCAGAAGCCCGTGAATGAAACGCCGCAGGCCGCGATCGCGTCACGCTCTTCCGCGCGCAGGAACACCGCATCGGCCACCACCGCATGCCCGCCCGCCAGGGCCGCGCGCGCCAT
Organism: Sabulicella rubraurantiaca; assembly: GCF_017355885.1. Taxonomy (GTDB): domain Bacteria; phylum Pseudomonadota; class Alphaproteobacteria; order Acetobacterales; family Acetobacteraceae; genus Roseococcus; species Roseococcus rubraurantiacus. Next base: position 416,934 of record NZ_JAFEUU010000002.1, on the reverse strand, counting down.
GCGGCGCATCTCCGCGAAGACCGCCGCGCTGGCCTCCGCAGTGTAGGCCCTGGCAGGCAGTTTTTCCTCCGGCAGGACGCCGTGCATCCGCTTGCGGATCTCGTCCGAGCGCAGCACCAGCGCCCCCGGCGCGGGGCCGAGCAGCGGGGCAAGGCGCCGCGCCAGGGTAGATTTTCCCGTCCCCGGCAGCCCGCCCACCGCCACCAGCCGGCCGGGGGCGGGCCGCAGCGCCGCCTCGGCGAAATCGAGCAGTGCCGCCCAGTCCCCGCCGCGACGCCGCTCGACATGTGCGCGAATCATCGCCCGCAGCGACAGCCACAGGGGCAGGGCGGCGACGAGCCCGGCATCGTCGCCGCGCGCCACGTAGCGGTTCAGCACGGCATTCGCCGCCGCCCGCCCATGCCGCATCTCCAGGTCCATCAAGAGGAAGGCGAGGTCGTAGCCGACATCGATCGTCGCCAGCGCCTCGTCGAATTCCAGCGCGTCGAAGGGGCAGGGGCGGCCCTCGATCAGGCAGAGATTTCCCAGATGCAGGTCGCCATGGCAGCGCCGCACCCGCCCCTCCGCGGCGCGTTGCGCGAGGAAGGGGGAAAGGCGCCCATGCAGCGCCTGCGCCGCTGCGTGCCAAGCCTCCACACGTCCGGGCGGCAGCCCGGCCTCCAGCGCCGCCTGCCGGTTCTGCGCGATGACGCCATCGAGCGCGCCATCGCCCGGAAGCGGCGGCGCCGCCTTGTGCAGCGCCCACACCGCATCGGCCAGGGCGGCGGCGTCGGGCATGGGCGCGCAATCCAGGAAGGATTCGGGCGGCAGCCGCGCCATGCGCAGCACCCATTCCACCGGCGCCCCATCGCCACCCAGGCGCAGCGCGCCGTCGGCCCCGCGCGTGATCGGCTCCACGCCGCGATACATCCCCGGCGCGTGCGGCGCGTTCAGCGTCATCTCGCGCCGCAGCAGTCGCTCGCGCTCATCAAGGCGGGTGAAGTCGAGGAAGCCGAGATCCACCGCCTTCTTCATCTTGAAGGCGTCCCCGCCGCGCAGCGCGATCAGCGAGACATGCGTCTCCCGCACGGAATCAGCGAGGCCGCGGAGGAAGCGCTCCGCTTCCTCCTGCCCGCTCACGGGAATAGCGCCTCTTCCCCCCACGCACCCGTGCCTTCGCGCGTGAAGACGCGGCGCTCATGCAGGCGGAAGGGCATGTCGCGCCAGAATTCGATGCGATCGGGAACCAAGCGGAAGCCCGACCAGTGCTCCGGGCGCGGGATCTCGCCCAGGCCGAAGCGCGCCGTGTATTCCGCCACCGCCTTCTCCAGCGCCCAGCGCCCTTCCAGCGGGCGCGACTGGCGCGATGCCCAGGCGCCGATGCGCGACCCGCGCGGGCGCGAGGCGAAATACGCGTCCGCTTCCGCGTCCGAAACCATCTCGACCGGCCCCTCGACGCGCACGGAACGACGCAGCGACTTCCAGTGGAAGCACAGCGCCGCGAAGCGATTGGCCAGCAGCTCGCGCCCCTTGCGGGATTCGAGGTTGGTGTAGAACACGAAGCCGCGCGCATCCTGTCCCTTCAGCAGCACCATGCGCGCCGAGGGCCGCCCTTCCGGCGATGCCGTGGCGAGGCAGGTGGCGTTGGGGTCGTTCGGCTCGCTGCGGTCCGCTTCCGACAGCCATTCGGCGAAGATCGCGTGGGGATCCTGGGTCATGCGCCCTTCCTGGGAATGGTCCGGGACTTGCCCGGCCAGGGGGCATGTGCCACCACCACCGGGCTCCCGCAACGACCCCGCAGCCCCTTCACGGACCCGCGATGACCGAATCTCCCATCCCGACCGGAACGCTCATGCAGGGGCGGCGCGGCCTCATCATGGGCGTGGCGAATGATCGCTCCATCGCCTGGGCCATCGCCCGCGCCTGTGCGGCGCAGGGCGCGGAACTCGCCTTCACCTACCAGGGCGAGGCGCTGGAGAAGCGCGTGCGCCCCCTGGCCGCGACGGTGAACAGCGACCTCGTCCTGCCCTGCGACGTCGGCTCGGACGAGGACATGGACCGCGCCTTCGGCGAGGTGGAGAAGCGCTGGGGCAAGCTGGACTTCCTCGTCCACGCCATCGGCTTCGCGGACAAGCAGTTCCTGCGCGGCCGCTTCCTCGACACGCCGCGCGAGGCCTTCCTGCAGGCGCTCGACATCTCCTGCTATTCCTTCGCCGCCACCGGCCGCCGCGCCGCCGCGCTGATGGGGGAGGGGGGCTCGCTTCTCACCCTGTCCTATCTGGGCGCGGAGAAATGGGTGCCGCACTACAACGTGATGGGCGTCGCCAAGGCCGCGCTGGAGGCCAGCGTGCGCTACATGGCCGCCGATCTCGGCCCGCGGAACATCCGCGTGAACGCCATCTCCGCCGGGCCGATCAAGACGCTCGCCGCCTCGGGCATTGGCGATTTCCGCTACATCCTGAAGTGGAACCAGTACAACGCGCCGATGCAGCGCAACGTGGGTCTGGAAGAGGTCGGTGGCGCCGGCCTCTACCTTCTCTCGCCGCTCTCCACCGGAGTGTCGGGCGAGGTCCACCACGTGGATTGCGGCTACCACATCGTCGGCATGAAGAACCCCGAGGCGCCGGACCTTTCCATCGAGAAGGGCTGACGCGGGCTTAGCGCACCTCCTCCGTTTCGACGTGGAAGCGGAGGAGGGTGTGGATGCCGAAGCTCGTCACCATCGCCGTGTCGGCCGCGTCGCGCCCGCGCGCCATCAGGATGCGGCCGATGCGCGGATGGTTGTGCCGCGCGTCGAAGCTGTACCAGGCTCCGCCGAGATAGGCCTCGAACCAGGCGCTGAAATCCATCGGATAGGGCGCGGGCGGCACACCGATATCGCCCAGATAGCCGGTGCAGTAGCGCGCCGGGATGTTCATGCAGCGGCACAGCGCGATGGCGAGGTGGGCATAGTCCCGGCACACGCCGCATCCCAGATCCTGCGCTTCCCCCGCCGAGCGGGTCGGGTCGGCCTGGTTGTAATTGAAGGCGATGCGCTGGTGCACGTGGTCGCAGATCGCCTGCACCCGCCCCCATCCTGGCGGCGTGCCGCCGAACAGGCTCCAGGCCAAGTCCGACAACCGGTCCGTGTCGCAATAGCGACTGCCGTGCAGGAAGGGCAGCGTGTCGTCCGGCAGATCCTCCACCCGATGCTGCTCCGCATCGGGCCAGACCGGATCAGGCGCGCCGCTATCCCACACATGAACCTCCGAGCGGAGGATGATCCGCCCCGCCGGCGCCACGAGGCGATGGGCGACATTGCCGAAGGCGTCGCGGAACTCGCGGAAAGGGATGGGCGGGTCCGATTGGAGGCGCTGTTCCCCCAACAGATCGGGCAGGCGCGAAGGGTGCAGGCTCAACAGGAGGATCATGGGCGTGGGCTGGGGACAGTCCATCGCGATCTCGAAGCCGGCCCTGATTTCCATGCGTGGCCTCCTGCCGAGCTTCATCCAGTCCCGCCCGGACTGTGTCGAAACTTGGGCGAAGATGAAGGGTTGTTCATCCCATTCCTGTTGATGCGATTTGTCGCGCGGCGCGGCTTGTCCTGGCCTACCCGATACGGGCGGCCGACCCCTCCGAGGAGGAACGAACATGACGCAGCGCATTCCCGCATCGCTCGTGGCCCTGTCGCTGCTGGCGGCGGGCCCGGCCCTGGCGCAGGGCACCACCCCAGCCCAGACCGCGCAGCCCCAGCAACCCGCCCAGCCACAAGCGGGGGCGGCGAATTGTCAGGCCGAGCTGAACGGCTTCGGCCGCACCATGGACGAGGAAGGTTTCTGGCTGGACGGCTACCGCCGGGGCATTGCCGCCGCAGTGGCACCGGCAGGCGCTTTGCCGCCCGGCACCGCCATCCCGCCGGGCACCGCGCCCAATATGGGCCACGGCGCAGGCGGACGCAGCGGCACGACCACGGGCACGGCCGGACAGCAGGCCCCAGCCAGCCAGCCGCAAGCCGCCCCGCGCGACCCCCTGGCCCGCGTGGACTGGAACGCCGCCCCGGTCCAGTCGCTCCGCACCCTCTACGCCGCAGCGCATGTGCTGCCCGCCAATGGCAGCGACGCCGCCTGCCGCACCGTGCTGGAGGAGGCGCACCGGATCTACGGCGCCTACGCCACCCAGCTTCGCCAGGCCGGTGTCGAGCCGGGCGAGATCCGCACCTACCGCCAAAGCCAGCTGGCCCAGGCGCGGCCGGTCACGGAGCTGGGCCACGGCATGCGGGTGGACGACATCACCGGCACCGATGTCCGCAACCCACAGGACCAGCGCCTGGGCACCGTGCAGGACGTGATCCTGGACCCGCGCAGCGGCCGGATCGCCTATGCGATCCTGGGCCGCGGCGGCTTCCTCGGCATCGGGCGCGACTATGTCGCCGTGCCCTGGTCGCAGCTGCGCGCCGCGCCGGGCATGCGGAGCCTTGTGCTCGACGTGACGGAGCAGCGGCTGGAACAGGCGCCGCAGGTGGATCGCAACGCCTTCGCCAACGAGGCCGAATTCACGCGCCGCCGCGGCGAGATCGACCGCTTCTGGAGCGGCCGCGCCGGATAGGGCGGGAAGCGGCCCGGCGCGCGAGGCGCCGGGCCATGTGACTCACAGCGCGGGCAGCGGCTCGCCCACCCCGCGCTCCAGCCCGCCGAACTGGCCCAGCGAGCTCCAGCCGCGATCATATTGCGGCGGGACGCGCAGCGCGGATTGCTCGCCCAGCGCCACCGCGGCGTTGAGCACCCAGTAGGGGTCGCGCAGGAAGGCGCGCGCCAGCAGCACCATGTCGGCCTTGCCGTCCTGCAGCGCCGCCTCGGCCTGATGCGCGTCGGTGATCATCCCCACCGCCATCACCGCGATCCCGGCGCCGCGGCGCACCGCCTCCGCGCCCGGAAGCTGGTAGCCGGGGCCGACCGGGATCTTCTGCCGCGCATCCAACCCGCCGGAGGTCACGTCCACGAAGTCGCAACCGTCCTCCTTCAGCCGGCGCGACAGCTCCACCGTCTCCTCCGTGGTCCAGCCGCCTTCCACCCAGTCGGTGTGTGAAAGCCGCACCCCCAGCGCCACATCGCCCGGCAGGGCGGCGCGCAGCCGCCCCATCGTCTCGCGCACGATGCGGGTGCGGCCATCGAAGCCGCCGCCCCAGCGATCGTTGCGCCGGTTCGCCAGCGGCGACAGGAACTGGTGCAGCAGGTAGCCATGCGCGCCGTGCAGCTCGATGACGCGATAGCCGGCGCGCACCGAGCGCTCCGCCGCCGCCACCGTCGCGACCATCGTCTCCTCAATCTCCGCCTCGCTCATCGCGCGCGGCTGGGCGTAGCCGGTGAAGGCCTCCGCGCTCGGTGCCACCGCCTCCCAGCCCGGATCGGCGGCGCCGCTGTCCCAGGCCGGCAGGCGGCTGCCCTTACGGCCGGCATGCGCCAGCTGGATTGCCGGCACCGCGCCCATCGCCGCGATCGCCGCTGCCAACCGCGTGTGGCCCACGACATGCTCGTCGCTCCAGATGCCGAGGTCGCGCGGGCTGATCCGCCCTTCCGGCACCACCGCCGCCGCCTCCGTCATCACCATGCCCGGCCCGGCCACGGCGCGGGACACGAGATGGGCGAGGTGCCAGTCGGTCGGGCGGCCATCCTCGCCGGCGCAGTACTGGCACATGGGCGACACGCCGACGCGGTTGCGGAAGGTGACGCCACGCAGCGTCCAGGGGGAAAGCAACAGGCTCAAGATCGATTCTCCTGATTCCAGGGCGGCAGGCGCCCCAGCCGATTTTCCATGATCACGAGGGCAGGGCGCGGATTCGGCAAGACCCGCCCGGCCGCGTCGGCAGGCACCCGTACCAGCGTCACAGCGTCCTCCACGTTGCCGCCCACCGCCTCCACCACGCCCGGCGCGGTGGCGACCACCACGTCGCAATGCATGGGCCGGAACTGCCCGCGCTCAGAGGCGCGCAGCCCCCAATACGGCAAGGCATTGCGCGAGCGGTCGCGGCAGAGGAGGTCGCCGGTGCGCGGCGCATAGGCCGCCGGGTCGCGCGGCACGAAGGCCGCCAGGGTCGGATACGCGGCAAAGACCGCGTCCAGGTGGTCGAGGTAGCGCGAATGGGAGGCGGAGGGCGCGAATTCCACGCTGTCCACCCCCGCCGCACCGATCAGCCAGGAGATGAAGGCCGCCGACCAGTAGGGCTCGGCCCAGAGCGGCGACGCCTCGCCGCGCAGCGCCCCGGCATAGAGGGCGCGGTTGCGCGGGATGGCATCCCCGGCATCCGGCACGGAACGCCAATAGGCCAGGACGCGCGGGAAGCTTTCCGGGTCGCTCTCCCGCGCTGGATAGGCGGGGAGGCAGGGACCGGCCGCCGGCTCCCCAATCTCGCCGGTCACGCGGCAGCCCCATTCGCGCCATTCCTCCAGCGCCAACCGCAGCAGCCTTTCCCGCGCCGCCACCGGATAGGGCAGGGGCTGCGGGGGAGGGGGCGGCGGCGCCGGGGCGGCGCAGGCGGCCAGGAGCAGGAGGAGGGGGAGCAGGCGGAGCACGGCGCAGCCATGCAACGGGGGGACAGCGGGGGCAAGACCGCGTATGAACCGGCCATGCCCGACGAGACCCGCCCGGTGGGCGGACGCCACTTCTTTCAGAGCCCGGTCTTCTCCGCCGGGCCGCGAAGCCGCCGCGCCCCCACGGGCGAGATCTGGCACGAGGCGGCGCGCGATATCCCCGTCCATGCGCGCTGCGACGTGCTGGTGGTGGGCGGCGGCCCGGCCGGCGTGGCGGCCGCCATTGCCTCTGCCCGCCTCGGCGCCCGCACCATCCTGGTAGAGCGGCACAACCACCTGGGCGGGCTCTCCACCGGCGGCCTCGTCATCTGGATCGACCGGATGACGGATTGGAACGGCCAGCGCGTCATTCGCGGCTTCGCCGAGGAATTCCTGTCCCGCCTGCCCCCCGGCGCCGTCTCCGGCCCGCCCCCCTCCGCCTGGGGTGCGCGCGACGCCGCCTCCGCCGCTTGGTGGGGGCAGCGCACCGCTGCCTTCCACGGCACCGTCACCCATTCCCCCACTTGCGACCCGGAAGCGATGAAGCTCCTGGCGCAGGAGATGGTGCTGGAATCCGGCGCTGAGATCCTGTTCCACGCCTGGGGCGCCGAGCCCCTGCTGCGCGACGGCGCGGTGCAAGGCGTGGCCTTCGAAAGCAAGCAGGGACGCCGCGCCATCCTCGCCGCCTGCACGGTGGACGCGACGGGCGATGGCGACCTCTACGCCCGCGCCGGTGCCCCCTTCGAGGCCGACGTGGACCCGGACGACATCCATGGCTGCATGAACACCTCCTGGCTGTTCGGCGGGGTGGACATGCCGCGGCACCTTCGCTGGCGCACCGAGCGCCCGGCGGAATGGAGCGAATTCCTCCGCCGCGGCCGCAAGAAGCTGCGCTTCTTCGACAAGGCCTTCGTGTCCTGGCGCGACGACGTGGCGCTGTTCATGGGGCCACGCCTCGCCGGCTTCTCGGCGGTGGAGGTGGACGACCTCTCCGAGGTGGAGATCCGCTCCCATCGCCTCATGGCCGCGCATCTCGCAGCCTATCGCGAGGAGGCGCCGGGCTTCGAGGGCGCCTATCTCATGCTCTCCGCGCCGCAGCTCGGCGTGCGCCACGCCCGCCGCCTGCGCGGTGTCTCCGCCATCCTGCGCGAGCACTGGGACGGCCGCATCGCCCCGGACGAGATCGGCGTCTCACCCAGCCTCGCCACGAAATTCCCCAACGTCTCCGTGCCCTATGGCGCCCTGGTGCCCGAGGCGCTGGACGGGCTCCTGGCCCCCGGGCGGCATCTGAGCTGCGATGCCTCCAGCCACTCCTTCCTGCGGGAAATCCCGCAATGCTGGCTGACCGGCCAGGCGGCGGGGGCGGCCGCCGCGCTCTCCGTTGCGGCGGGGGTGACGCCGCGCCGCTTGCCGGTGGAGCGTCTGCAGGGGGTGCTGGCCGGGCAGGGCGTGTATTTCTCGCCCCGCCTGGAGGCTCCTCAGAAGGCCGCGGCCAGCGCCCTCTCCGCCTCGGCGGCGCGATAGGCCGGCGCTGGCTCGCGCACGATGTAGCCGCGGCCCCAGACCGTGCCGATCACGTTCTGGGCGCCCGATTGCTGCAGCTTCTTCCGGAGCTTGCAGACGAAGACGTCGATGATCTTGGCGTCGGGCTCGTCCATGCCGCCATAGAGGTGGTCCAGGAAGTTCTCCTTGGACAGCACCGTGCCCCGGCGCAGCATCAGCAGTTCCAGGATGGCGTATTCCTTGCCCGTCAGATGGACCGGGCGCCCCTGCACCGCGACCTCCTTCGCTGACAGGTCGAGGGAGAGGGCTCCCATCTGGATGCGCGGCTGGCTGAACCCCTTGGAGCGGCGGATCATCGCCTGCATCCGCGCCGCCAGTTCATCCGGGTCGAAGGGCTTGGCGAGGTAGTCATCGGCACCCGATTGCAGCGCCTTGACCTTGGCCGTCGTCTTGTTGACGGCGGAGAGCACCATGACCGGCGCCTCAATGCGTGCCCCGCGCAGCCGCGTCACCACCTCGAACCCCTCGATGTCGGGCAGCATTACGTCCACGATCACGGCGTCGTAGTCGTAGAGCCGGGCGAGTTCGAGTGCCTCGGCGCCACAATCGGCCACGTCCACGATCATGCGGTGCTGCTGCAACTGGAAGCTGATACCACGGGCGGCGCTGTGGTCGTCTTCGACGAGCAGGATACGCATTCTTGGTCTCTCCACACTTTTTGCGTGTGGAAACTTACCACTCGGCGTTGCGTTACCATAGATGGAAGCACGCGAAACTGCGCTTTTAAAAAGAAATCACCGGGAAATTGACCAGTTATCGCTAAAAAAATACCTGCTTCATGAACGGGAACCGAATTCGTCCCCGGCGTAGTAAGGATTTCCCGGCGACCGAGAGACGATCCTGGTGGGCCTCACCTGATGCGACTGCGTCTCGCAAACTGCGAAGCCCGGGCAAGAAAGAGGGGCGGACCCGAAGGCCCGCCCCCATTCCCTCGACGCTGAGGGGAAGGATCACTCCTCCCCGGCCAGCTCCCGGCGGCGGCGGATGGCCGCGCCCAGGATGTCGCCCAGCGAGGCGCCGCTGTCGGCCGTGCCGTACTCGCGAACGGCCTCCCGCTCCTCCTCGATCTCCTTGCCCTTGATGGTCAGGGACAGGCGACGGGCGGCGCGGTCCACCGCGGTGATCTTGGCGTCCACCTTCTCGCCGATGGCGAACTTCTCCGGACGCTGGTCCTGGCGGTCGCGCGCCAGTTCCGCACGGCGGATGAAGCCGGTGAGCACGTCGTCCACCTTCACCTCGATGCCATTGGCCTCGACCTTGGTGACGGTGCAGGTGACGATCTCGCCCTTGCGGACGCGGTCCAGCACCTCGGCGGCCGGGTCGGCCTCAAGCTGCTTGATGCCGAGGGAGATGCGCTCCTTCTCGACGTCCACGTCCAGCACCTTGGCCTTCACCACGTCGCCCTTCTTGTAGGACGCCATGGCCTGCTCGCCCGGGAGGTCCCAGGACAGGTCGGACAGGTGCACCATGCCATCCACGTCGGGGCCGACGCCGATGAATAGGCCGAACTCGGTGATGTTGCGGATCTCGCCCTCGATCACGCTGCCCAGCGGGTGCGCCTGCAGGAACAGCTCCCACGGGTTGCCCTGGGCCTGCTTGAGGCCGAGCGAGATGCGGCGCTTCGGCTCGTCCACGTCCAGGATCATCACGTCCACCTGCTCGGAGGTGGCGACGATCTTGCCCGGATGGACGTTCTTCTTGGTCCAGGACATCTCGGACACGTGCACGAGGCCCTCGACCCCCGGCTCCAGCTCCACGAAGGCGCCGTAGTCGGTGATGTTGGTCACGCGGCCCGAGAAGCGGGCGCCCACCGGGTACTTCAGCGCCACGCCGTCCCACGGATCGGCCATCAGCTGCTTCATGCCCAGCGAGATGCGCTGCGTGTCCTGGTTGAACCGGATCACCTGCACCTTGACCGGCATGCCGATCGTCAGCGCCTCGGAGGGGTGGTTGATGCGGCGCCACGCGATGTCGGTCACGTGCAGCAGCCCGTCCACGCCGCCCAGGTCCACGAAGGCGCCGTAGTCGGTGATGTTTTTCACCACGCCGTCCAGCACCATGCCTTCCTTGAGGCCCTGCACCAGCTCGGCGCGCTGCTCGGCACGCGTCTCCTCGAGAACCGCGCGGCGGCTCACGACGATGTTGCCGCGGGCGCGGTCCATCTTGAGGATCTGGAAAGGCTGCTTCTGACCCATCAGCGGGCCGACGTCGCGCACCGGGCGGATATCCACCTGCGAGCCGGGGAGGAACGCGACCGCGCCGCCCAGATCCACGGTGAAGCCGCCCTTGACGCGGCCAAAGATCACGCCGTCCACGCGCTGGTTGGCGGAGAAAGCCTTCTCAAGCGTGGTCCAGGCCTCCTCGCGGCGCGCCTTCTCGCGGCTCAGCACGATGGAGCCGTCACGGTCCTCGTAGCGCTCGACGAAGAGGTCGACCACGTCGCCGGGGTTCACCTCCGGCTTGGCGCCCTGCGGGGCGAATTCCTTGAGCGGAACGCGGCCTTCGCTCTTGAGGCCCACATCCACCACGGCCACGTCGTCATCGATGCGGATGACCTTGCCGGTGACCACGGAACCGGCGAAGCCGGTGTTTGCGCCGAGCATCTCATCGAGGAGAGCGGCGAAATCTTCTGCCATGAAGCGGTTTTGTCCTGGGTCCGAGAAACGGGGCCGAACTTGCCCCGCGACTGGTGCCTGCGCCCCCCGGGATCAAAGCATCCGGGGCACGTCCTGCCTTTCCGCGGCCTTCAGGCGTCGCGGCGGCCGATGGTGGGGCGTGTCACGGTTCGCCCCGATCCGGCCACATAGATGCGGCCGCCGTTAAATCGGCGCATTCCATGCCACAGTCAAGCGGAAAGCTTGCTTTTACCGGCAATCAATGCCAGCGCCATCCGGAAAGCGGCTTCCGCGTCCAGGTCGGTCGTGTCCAGAAGCAGCGCATCCGGCGCCGGAATCAGCGGCGCCACGTCGCGCGCGGCATCCCGCGCGTCGCGCGCCGCCATCTCCGCCTCCACCGCCTCCAGCGTCGCTTCCTGGCCGCGGCCCAGCATTTCCAGGTGGCGGCGCCGCGCCCGCTCGCGCGGATGCGCCGTGACGAAGAGCTTCACCTCGGCCTCCGGGAACACCACCGTGCCGATGTCGCGCCCATCCAGCACCGCGCCGCGCTCCTGCCCGAAGCGGCGCTGGAACTCCAGCAGCGCCGCCCGCACGCCGGGAATGGCCGCGACCTTGCTGGCCGCCTGGTCCTGGGCCGGGCCGCGCAGATCGCCGCGCGCCGTGTCCTCCGGGTGCAGCGCCCGCGCTGCCGCCTCGGCCGCCACCGGGTCAGCCGGGTCCGCCCCGGCATCCAGCACGCGCCGCCCCACAGCGCGGTACAGCAGCCCCGTATCCAGATAGGGCAGGGACAGGTGCTGCGCGAGGCGCCGCGCCAGCGTCCCCTTGCCGGCCGCCGCGGGCCCGTCCACCGCGATGATCATCCGATGCTCCCCGCCCCGGCGGCGCCGTTCATCAGCGACGTGAAGCCGGGAAAGGAGGTGGCGATGAAGGCGCCGTCATCCACCCGCATCCCGTCGCGCGAGGCCAGCCCCAGCACCAGCCCCGACATGGCGAGGCGATGATCCATGTGCGTCCGCACCGTCCCGCCGCCGGGCGGTTTGCCGCCGCATCCCTCGATGACGAGGTCGTCCCCCTCCACTACGCAGCGCACCCCGGCCGCCTCCAGCATCGCCGCCGTGCCGAGGAGGCGGTCGCTTTCCTTCACCCGCAGCTCGGCGAGGCCGCGGAACCGGCTCTGCCCCCGCGCGCAGGCCGCGGCGACGGCCAGGATGGGGTATTCGTCGATCATGGAAGGGGCGCGCTCCGCCGGCACGTCCACCCCGCGCAGCTCCGAACCCCTTGCCAAGAGATCGCCCACGGGCTCGCCCCCCTCGGTGCGCGGATGCTCGACCGTCAGCGATGCCCCCATCTCGCGCAGCGTGTCGAAGAGCCCGGTCCGCAGCGGGTTCAGCCCGACATTGCCGATGACGAGGCGCGAGCCCGGCACCAGCAGCGCTGCGACGGCGAAAAAGGCGGCGGAGGAGGGGTCGCCCGGCACCGCCACCGGCGCGGCCACCAGCTCCGGCTGGCCTTCCAGCTCGATCACCCGGCCCGCGCCCTCCACCCCGACGCGCACCGTGGCGCCGAAATGCCGCAGCATGTTTTCCGAGTGGTCGCGCGTCGCCTCGCGCTCCACCACCCGCGTCGTGCCGGGGGCGCAGAGCCCGGCCAGCAGGCAGGCGCTCTTCACCTGGGCAGAGGCGAGGGGCAGCACGTAATCCAGCGGCAGTGGGTCGCGCGCCCCCTCGATGGCGAGGGGCAACCGCCCGCCCTCCCGCCCGCGGAAGATGGCGCCGGTCGCGGCCAGGGGTTCCGTTACGCGCTTCATCGGGCGGCGGCGCAGGCTGGCATCGCCCGTCATCACCGCGAAGATCGGGTGGCCCGCCAGCACGCCGCAGATCAGCCGCGCCGCCGTGCCGCTATTGCCCATGTCCAGCACGTCATCCGGCTCGGCCAGGCCGCCAATGCCGCGCCCTGCTACGCGCCAGCGACCCTCCCCCTGCCGCTCGACCTCCGCGCCCAGGAGGCGCATGGCGGCGGCGGTGCGCAGCACGTCCTCGCCTTCCAGCAGGCCGGTGATCGCCGTCTCGCCCACCGCCAGGGCGCCGAACATCAGCGCGCGGTGGCTGATAGACTTGTCGCCGGGCACGGCGATGCGCCCCTCCAGCGGGCGGGCGGCGGGGCGGGCGGAAACCGGGCTCGGGACGGCGTGGTCGGGCATGATGGGGCCCGGTTTGACACCGCCGCGCGCGCCGTGGCAATGCGCCCCGCCCGCGCGGAGCGTGGGGAATCAAGGCCCCGCCGCCTGGCGTGCGGGGAATCAAGGATTGGAAGGCTCCATGGCCAAGCCGGAACTCGGTCTGAAGCGTGTCTGCGTGTCGTGCAGCACGAAGTTCTACGACCTCACCAAGCAGCCTGCGATCTGCCCGAAATGCGGCGCCGAGCAGCCGGCCGAGCAGCCCCGCCTGCGCCGCCCCGCTGCCCCGCTGCCGGATGACAAGCTGAAGAAGCGCGGCACCGCGACGGAGGCCGACACGGACGACGTGGAGTTGGACGACGTGGATGCCGAGGCCGGCATCGAGGATGCGGATGAGCTGGAAGACGAGGACGAGGCGATCGACGCCGACATCGAGGTCGAAGGCGAGCGCGACGAAGAGGGCTGACACGCCCCCTGGACAGGCCGGGCGCTGTTGTCGCCCGGCCCCCGCGGATTTATCTACCCGCGATGCGCTTCCTCCTCGCCGCCCTGCTGATCGCCGCCGGTCCCGCCCTGGCCCAGAATCGCCCGGCCGCCCTGGGCGAGTTCCAGTCCTGGACCGCCGCCACCCATCAGGAGGGCGGGCAGAAGGTCTGCTACGCCTTCGCCCGCGCCCGCTCGGCCGAGGGGGCAGGGAATCGCGAGGCCCGCAACGTCATGCTGATCGTCACCCACCGCGCCAACGGGCGCGACCAGGTGGCGGCCCGCGTCGGCTACTCCTATGCCCGCGGCGCGGAGCCGAAGCTCTCCATCGGCTCGGGCGAGTTCCCTTTCTACACCTCCGGCGACAATGCCTTCGCCCGCGACGGCCGCGCCGTGGTGACCGCCCTGCGCGGGGGGCGCGACGCCCAGCTGCGCGGCCCCGGCCCCAACGGGCGCGGCACGGCCACGGACACCTTCCCCCTCAGCGGCTTCTCCGCGGCCTATGAGGCCATCTCCCGCGAATGTCCGGCAGGGCGCCGATGAACGCCTTCCCCCCGCATAGCCGCGTCCTCCCCGCCGCGGACCAGATGACGGAGGCGGAGCGCAGCCGCATCCTCGCCAAGGCCGCGCTCTTCGCCCCGCCGCCCCTGCTGGACGAGCAAGGGCGCCGCGACCTCGTCGGCCTGTCGCGCGAGGAGCTGGCGGCGGAAATGGCCGAGATCGGCGAGAAGCCCTTCCGCGCCAAGCAGCTTTGGCACTGGATCTACCACCAGGGCGAGCGCGACTTCGCGAAGATGACCACCATCGCGAAGCCGCTCCAATCCAAGCTGGCCGAGCGCTTCACCGTCGGCCGCCCCGGCGTCGCCGCCGAGCAGACCAGCACGGACGGCACGCGCAAGTGGCTCTTCGAGGGGCGCGACGGCCAGAAGGTCGAGACGGTCTACATCCCGGAGGAGGATCGCGGCGCCGTCTGCATCTCCACCCAGGTGGGCTGCACCCTGTCCTGCCGCTTCTGCCACACCGGCACGCAGAAGCTGGTCCGCAACCTCTCCGCCGCCGAGATTGTCGGCCAGTTCATGGCCGCGCGCGACTCCTACGGCGAATGGCCCACCCCCAAGGGCGAGGAGGGCCGCATGCTCTCCAACATCGTCGTGATGGGCATGGGCGAGCCGCTCTACAATTACGAGAACGTCGCCAAGGCGCTCACCATCATCATGGATCATGAGGGGATCGGCCTGTCCCGCCGCCGCATCACCCTCTCCACCTCCGGCGTCGTGCCGATGATGGATCGCTGCGGCGCGGAGCTCGGCGTCAACCTCGCCGTCTCGCTCCACGCCGTGCGCGACGAGCTGCGCGACGAGATCGTGCCGCTGAACCGCAAGTACCCGATCAAGGAGCTGCTGGACGCCTGCCGCCGCTATCCCGGCGCCTCCAACGCCCGGCGCATCACCTTCGAATACGTCATGCTGCGCGGCGTGAACGACAGCGAGGCCGAGGCGCACGAATTGGTGCGCCTGCTGCGCGGCCTCCCGGCCAAGGTGAACCTGATCCCGTTCAACCCCTGGCCCGGCAGCCCCTATAAGACCTCGACGCCCGAGGCCTTGCAGCGCTTCGCCGCCATCGTGAACGACGCCGGCTATTCCTCGCCGATCCGCCGCCCGCGCGGGCGCGACATCCTGGCCGCCTGCGGCCAGCTCAAGACCGAGAGCGAACGGGCGCGGCGCGCCACGCGGGACGAAAACCCGGCGTGAGCGGCTTCGCCGACCTGCGCGCGCGCTTCGCCGGCCGCGCGGGGGCCGGCACGAAGCGCGGATTCGGGCGGGACAGCCTGACGGTGGGCGGCCGCATCTTCGCCCTTCCCGATGGCGACTCCCTGGTGCTGAAGCTGCCCGCCCCGCTTGTGGACGCGCTGGTGGAGTCCGGCACCGGGGTGCCCTGGGACGCGCATCGCGGCCGGGCCTTGCGCGAATGGGTGGCGTTGGGCCCGGGCACGGCCGCGCGATGGCCCGAACTGGCGGAGGAGGCCTGGCGGGCCGGCGGCGGGGCGTGAGCGCCGCGCCCGCTCCGCTCGGCCTCCTCGCCCTCGGAGGCTTCGCCACCGGCTTCGGCATGCGGATGCTCGACCCGCTGCTGCCGCTGATGGCCTCGGGCTTCAACACCACCGTTTCCGCCGTCGCCGTGCTGATCGCGGCCTTCATGCTGCCCTATGGCGCCGGGCAGATCCTCAACGGCCCGCTGGGCGACCGCTTCGGCAAGCCGCGCGTCGCCAGCCTCGCCCTCTTGCTCTACGGCACCGTGACGATGCTGGCCGTCTTCGCCTCCACCCTGGGCGAGGTGACGGTGATGCGCGCCCTGGGCGGGCTCTTCGCCGGGGCGGTGATCCCGCTGCTGATGGCGCATGTGGGCGACAGCGTCCCCTATGAGGAGCGCCAGGGCGCCATCGGTCGCTTCCTCACCGGCAACGTCATGGCGACCATGCTGGCCGGCCCCATCTCCGGCGCGCTGGGCGAGGCGCTGGGCTGGCGCGCCTCCTTCCTGGCGGGCGGGATGCTGGCCTTCGGCGTGGCGACGCTGCTGTTCTGGCGGCTGGTGCGCGGCCAGCCCATGCCGCCGCGCTCCGCCCTTTCGGCCTTTGCCGGCTATGCGCGCCTCCTGCGCGCCAAGGCCGGGCGGCGGCTGATGCTGGTGGCGGCGCTGAACGGCTCGCTGCTCTTCGGCGGGGCCTTTCCCTTCATCCCCTCCTTCCTGATCGAGGATTTCCGGCTTTCGGCCGGCGAGGCGGGGCTGGTCACCGCCGGCTTCGGCGTCGGCGCCCTGCTCTACACCCGCATCGCCAAGCGCCTCGTCGCCCGCTTCGGCGAGGAGGGGCTGCTGCGCCTGGGCGGCCTGTCCCTGGCCGTGCTGCTGACCGCCATCGCCCTGTCGCCGCATTGGGGGGTGGTGCTGGCGGCGCAGCTTTGCGTCGGCCTGGCCTTCTTCATGTTCCACGGCGTCCTGCAGGCCCGCGCCACCGAGGCGCTGCCCGAGGCGCGCGGCACGGCGGTGAGCGCCTTCGCCATGGCGCTGTTCCTGGGGCAGACCGTGGGGAGCCTGATCTTCGCGGGGCTGATCGCGTGGGTGGGGTATCGGTGGGGGTTTGGGGTGGCGGCGGTGGGGGTCGCGGCCCTCGCGCTCTGGGCGCAGGGGCGCCGATAGGCTTGCCCCCCTGCCGAACCCCTGGCATCCCTCCGCCCGACATTCGGTGACAGAAGGCCAAGGCCAGACCATGCGCGTGAAGGGTGTGAAGAAAGTCGTCCTCGCCTACTCCGGCGGGCTCGACACCAGCGTGATCCTCAAGTGGCTCCAGACCACCTATGGCTGCGAGGTGGTGACCTTCACCGCCGACCTCGGCCAGGGCGAGGAGCTCGGCCCGGCGCGCGACAAGGCCAAGCTTCTCGGCATCAAGGAAGAGAACATCTTCATCGACGACCTGCGTGAGACCTTCACGAAGGACTTCGTCTTCCCGATGTTCCGCGCCAACGCGCTGTACGAGGGGCTGTACCTCCTCGGCACCTCCATCGCCCGCCCGCTGATCGCCCAGCGCCAGATCGAGATCGCGGAGCAGGTGGGCGCCGACGCCGTCTCCCACGGCGCCACCGGCAAGGGCAACGACCAGGTCCGGTTCGAGATCAGCTATTACGCGCTGAAGCCCGACATCAAGATCATCGCCCCCTGGCGCGAATGGGACCTCGCGAGCCGCACCAAGCTGATCGAGTTCGCCGAGCAGCATCAGATCCCCATCGCCAAGGACAAGCGCGGCGAGGCCCCGTTCAGCGTGGACGCCAACCTCCTGCACAGCAGCAGCGAGGGCAAGATCCTGGAGGAGCCCTGGGACGCGCCGGATGAGATGGTCTGGCAGCGCACCATCTCCCCCATGGAAGCGCCGGACACCCCGACCGAGATCACGATCCAGTTCAAGCGCGGCGACGCGGTGGGCATCAACGGCGAGGCCCTCTCCCCCGCCGCGCTGCTCACGAAGCTGAACGCGCTGGGCAAGGAGAACGGCATCGGCCGCCTCGACCTCGTCGAGAACCGCTTCGTCGGCATGAAGTCCCGCGGCTGCTACGAGACGCCGGGCGGCACCATCCTCCACTACGCCCACCGCGCCATCGAGAGCATCACGCTGGACCGCGAGGCGGCGCACCTGAAGGACAGCCTGATGCCCCGCTACGCGGAGTGCATCTACAACGGCTTCTGGTTCTCGCCGGAGCGCCGCATGCTCCAGGCGCTGATCGATGCGAGCCAGGAAAGCGTGGAGGGCGAGGTGCGGCTGAAGCTCTACAAGGGCAACGTCATCGTGTCCGGCCGCCGCTCGCCGCACAGCCTCTACTCCATGAAGCACGTCACCTTCGAGGAGGACCAGGGCGCCTACGACCAGTTCGACGCCCAGGGCTTCATCAAGCTGAACGCGCTCCGCCTGCGCCTCGGCGCCATGGCGGGACGGCGCGGCGGCGCGTTGTGACGCGCCGCTCCATGCATCGGCCGCTCCGCGGCCAAGCTGGCGCGCTGTGACGCAAGCCGGCGGCAACGGGGCCTCGCCCTGATCGCGCGCCAACATGGGTGGCGGACCAGACTCCGCCACCTCTACACCGCCGCGTCGCCCCCGGCGCGGAACTTCCGCTACGGCCTGCTGATCCTGGACCTCGCCAGCATCACCTGGATCGTCTTCGCCTCCTTCCTGCCCCTCGGCCCGGTCGTCTTCGCGGTGGACATGGCCTTCGGCGCCGTGCTCCTGGCCGAGTTCATCGCCCGCCACGCCATCCGCGAACGCCCCTGGCACACCGCGCTGCGACCGCTGGAGGTGGCGGATTTCGTCGCCATCCTCACCCTGCTGCTCTCGCCGCTGCTCCAGCACTTCCTGGGCTTCCTGCGCGTGCTGCGGATGCTGCGCCTCTTGAACTCCGCCCGCATCGCCAAATCCCTGCGCGAGGACTGGGATCTGTTCCGCCAGAACGAGGACGCGGTGATGGCGGCCGCGCAGCTCATCGTTTTCCTGTTCATCATGACCGGCATCGTGTTCGAGCTGCGCTGGCTGCTGCGCCCCGCCGTCGAGAACTATGGCGACGCGCTGTATTTCGTCGTCACCGCCCTCACCACAACCGGCTTCGGCGACTTCGTGCCCCAGGACACCAGCGGGCGGATGCTGGCGGTCTTCATCATGCTGGCGGGCGTCACCCTGTTCCTGCGGCTGGCCCAGGCGCTGTTCCGCCCACGCAAGGTGCGCCACCCATGCCCCAGCTGCGGCCTTCAGCGCCACGAGACGGATGCCGTGCACTGCAAATCCTGCGGCACCCTGATCAACATCCCGAACGACGACGAGAGCATCTGAGCAGAGCTGGACGCGCCCAGGGACCCGGCGCATCCTCGCCGCCATGTACAACCCGCCGCATTTCCGCGAGGACCGGCTCGAGATCCTCCTGCCCATCATGCAGGCCCCGCGCATGGCGCTGCTGGCCTGCCAGGGGCCGGATGGCGTGCCGAGCCTGTCGCACCTGCCGCTGCTGACCGATGGGATCACCGTGGTCGGCCACCTGGCCCGCGCCAACCCGCAGATCGCGGCGCTGCGCGCGGCGGGCCGCGCCATCGCCGTCTTCACCGGCGCGGAGGGCTACGTCTCCCCCAGTTCCTACGCCTCCAAGGCCGAGCATCACCGCGTCGTCCCCACCTGGAACTACGAGGCCGTCCATGCCGAGGGCCCAGTGGAGCTGGTGGACGATGCGGAGCGGCTGCGTGGCATCGTCGCCCGCCTGACCGACCATCACGAGGCCGGGAGCGCCACGCCCTGGTCGGTGGACGACGCCCCCGCGCCCTTCATCGCCGGGCAGCTCAAGGGCATCGTCGGCGTGGTGCTGCGGGTCGAGGTGCTGACCGGCAAGCGCAAGCTTTCGCAGAATCGCAGCGAGGCCGACCGCGAGGGCGTGCTGCGCGATGCCGCCCCCGAACTCGCCGCCGCCATGAGGACCGCCTGAGATGGATATGGGACTGAAGGGGCGCCGCGTCGTCGTGACGGGCGCCAGCCAGGGAATCGGCCGCGCCTGCGCCGAAGCCTTCGCCGCAGAGGGTTGCGACATCGTCCTCGCCGCCCGCCAGCCGGAGGAGGCGGCCGCCGATCTCCGCGCCCGGTTCCAGGTGCGGGTGGAGGCCGTCGCCGCCGATCTGTCCCGCCCGGAAGAGCGGCAGCGCCTCTTCGACGCCGCGCCGGATGCCGACATCCTGGTGAACAATGCCGGCGCCATCCCGAGCGGCGGCATCGGCGACCTTTCGATGGAGGATTGGCAGGCGGCCTGGGACCTCAAGGTCTTCGGCTATTTCCACCTGACCCAGCTTTTCCTGAAGCCCATGCGGGCGCGCGGCTCCGGCGTCGTGCTCAACGTCATCGGCATGGCCGGGCGCGCCTGGAAGCCGGCCTATATCGCCGGCACGGCGGGCAATGCGGCGCTGATCGCCTTCACCTCGGCGGTCGGAGCGGATGCGCAGAAGGACGGGGTGCGCGTCCTCGGCATCAACCCCGCCGTCACCCGCACCCCGCGCATGCAGCGCCAGGCGCGCTGGCGCGCCGAGCAGGCGCTGGGCGACGCGGATCGCTGGCCGGAAATGGTTCAGGGCCTGCCCTTCGGCCGCCCGATCGAGCCGGCGGAGATCGGCGCGCTCGCCGTCTTCGCCGCCAGCCCCCGCGCCGCCTACCTGAACGGCACGGTGCTGGATTTGGACGGCGGCGGCCAGTTCAAGGGCTGATCCCGGCGGCGCGGAGCAGCTCCGTCGCGTCGCCCTGCATGGGCAGCAAATGCCCGCGCCCCGGCAGGAAGACCGGCTCCACGCCGAGGAACTCGCCCAGCCGCCGCGTCGCGGCCGCCGAGACCAGCCCATCCTCCGCCCCCGCGAGGAGCCGCACGGGGCAGGGGGGGCGGCCGTAGTGGGCCTTCCGCATGGCGAAGGAAGCGCGCCAGGATTCCTCCTGCGCCACCGCCTGCGCCCGCGCCACCAACTCCTCCGGGGCGTCCGGTGTCAGCAGCAGGGCGCGGCACGTCTCGGGATTCAGCATCGGCGCCAGCAAGCTGCCCGTCCGCATTGCGTCCCAGGTGGCGCGGGGGCGGTGCCAGAACACGCGCAGCGCCTCGCGTCTCCAGCCGTCGCGTGGGGGTGGCGCCAGCAGGACCAGCCCGGCCAGGGGCGCGCGCTCCGCCGCCAGCAGCCCTAGCAGCGCCCCCATGGAATGCCCGACCAGTACGGGCGGGCGCGGCAGGGTCCGCAGCACGCGCAGCACGTCATCCAGGTAGTCGTCCAGCGTCCAGTCCTGCAGCCTCTCCCGGCCGCCGCTCGCGCCATGGCCGCGCAAGGAAAGGGCCAGGCAGCGCCCGGGGCAGGCGGCGATCACCTCGCGCCACATCGCGGCCTGGCCCAGCGCGCCATGCACCAGCAGGAATTCGGGTGCCTCCACGCCGAGCCGCTCCAGCGCCGGCGCCTCGGCCTTGGCGGCCAGCCTCACCGTCGCCGCAGGATGCCGCGCACCCGCGTCACCTGCCGGTTGGTCCAGTCCATCGCCTTCTGCTCGCGCGCCTCCACCGCCGGGATCAGCGCGGGCCAGCGTGCGCGGATCACCCCGACGCCGCGATGCGCCCAGACATACTGGTCGCGCAGGACGAACACCCCCAGCGCAACGAATAGGAAGCCAGGCAGCACAGGGAGGGCCAGCCCCACCGGCCCGAGGGCGATGGAAGCGAAGCCAACCGCCTTGCGCCGCCGGCAAGGTCGCAGCTCGATCATGCGGGCCATCTGGCCCTTGGCGGAACCCTGATCAAGCGGATCCGCGCAGCAGGGCGGCCAGTGCTGGGGAAAGCCCGACGCTTTCCTGCCCGTCGCAGGCGGCGAAGGAGCCGACCCGCGCCCGCCCCGGCGCCAGCGCCACCAGCGCCTCGGCCAGTTTCACCGCACAGGCGATCCCATCCAGAAGGGGCACGACGGAGGCGCTGCGCAGCCGCTTGGCCATGCCGGCCAGGGCCGCGCCGCCCAGCACCACCGCATCTGCCCCCTCGCGCACCGCGTGGGTGACGCCGGCCAGGACCACCCGCTCCACCTCCATGGGCTCGCGCACCGCGTCCTGCGGCGTCGCATCCACCCCCACCAGCGAGGCGCAGCGCCCCGCCAGCCCATGCTGGGCGATCCGCTCGCGATAGGTCTCGACGCCGCCGAAGGTGACGAGGCCGAAGCGCCCGCCCAGCAGGCAGGCGGTGAAGCAGGCCGCCTCCGTCATCCCGACCACCGGGCAGGGCATGATCTGCCGCGCGGCCTCCAGCGCCGTGTCGTGGCTCACCGCCAGCACGGCGGCGTCCACCTTCCCCGCATGCTCCGCCAGCAGATCCAGCAGGCCATGCGCCGCGATGGCGTTCTCGGCGCGCGACGCGATCACCGCCGGGCCGAAGCGCGGCGTCGCCGGAAGGATCTCCGTGCCCGGCGAAGCCGCCTCCCGCGCCGCCGCGGCGCAAAGATCCGTGATGGCTTGGGTGGTGTTGGCGTTCGCGAGGAGGAGGCGCATCGTGGAACCATCCAAACAGGGAATCCCGATGGACGCCAAGCTCGACCTTCCCTTTGACGCCGACGCGATGCTCGAGGGGCTTCGCGCCTGGGTGGAGTGCGAAAGCCCCACCCATGATGCCGCGGCGGTGAACCGCATGATGGCGCTGGCAGGGCGCCACCTCGCCCTGATGGGCGCGACGGTGGAGACCATCCCGGGCCGCCTGGGCTTCGGCGACTGCGTGCGCGCGCGCTTCCCGCATGAGAGCAAGGAGAAGGGCATCCTCGTCCTCGCCCATCTCGACACGGTGCATCCGGTGGGCACGCTGCAGAATGGCCTGCCCTTCCGGCGCGAGGGCGCGAAGGCCTACGGCCCCGGCATCCAGGACATGAAGGGCGGCACCTATCTCGCGATCGAGGCGATCGGTCAGCTCATCAAGGCCGGCATCCCCACCTCGCGCCCCGTCACCGTGCTGCTGACCAGCGACGAGGAGGTGGGCTCCCCCGCCACGCGCGACCTGATCGAAGCCGAGGCGGCGCGCCACGCCGTGGTGCTGGTGCCCGAGCCGGCGCGGCCCGATGGCGGCGTGGTCACCGGGCGCTACGCCATCGCGCGCTTCAACCTGCGCACCACCGGCCGCCCCTCCCATGCCGGGGCGCGGCTGGGCGAGGGCCGCTCGGCGATCCGCGAGATGGCAAAGCAGATCGTCGCCATCGAGGAGATGACGACCGAGGCCTGCACCTTCTCCGTCGGCGTGATCCATGGCGGGCAGTGGGTGAACTGCGTCGCCACCCATTGCGACGCCGAGAGCCTGTCCATGGCCAAGCGCCAGGAAGACCTGGACGCGGCGGTGGAGAGGATGCTCGCGCTCCGCTCCACCACCAACGACGTGCAGCTTTCGGTGAAGCGCGGCGTCACGCGACCGGTCTGGGAGCCGGATGCCAAGGTGCTGGCCCTGCACGCCACGGCGGAGAAGCTGGCGAAGCGCCTCGGCTTCTCCCTGCCGCATCAATCGGCGGGCGGCGGCTCGGACGGCAACTTCACCGGCGCCATGGGTATCCCGACCCTGGACGGGCTCGGCATCATCGGCGCCCTGGCCCACACGCTGGAGGAGCATGTGGAGGTGGAGTCGCTGGCCAGCCGCGGCAAGCTCTTCGCCGGGCTGCTGCAGGTGGTGTGACGGCGCAGGCCGGGGCGCGGGCGGACCCTTCCACCCCCGCAAGCCCCGGCCTAAACCCTTCTCATGCCCAGGATTGCCGTCGCCCGCCTCTGGTTTGAGGGCAACAGCTTTGCCCCCGCGCCCACGCCGCTCTCGGCCTTCCAGGGACGCGAGTGGGTCGGGGGCGAGTCCGCGCTGGCGCGCTATGCCGGCACCGCCACGGAACTCGGCGCGGTGGCCGCCTGGCGCGACTCGCATCCGGACTGGGACATCACCGTGCTGCGCTGCGCCGCCGCCCAGCCCGGCGGCCCGATGGCTGATGACGCCTTCGCCCTGTGGCTCGGCGAGGTGGAAGCGGGGCTCGCGCAGGGCGGGTTCGACGGGTGCTACCTATCGCTGCACGGCGCCTGCGTCACCGAATCCGACCCCGAGGCCGACCTGACGATCATCCGCCGCGCCCGCCTCGCCCTGGGGCCGGAGGCGCGGCTCGTCGCCTCCTTCGACTTCCACGGCAACATGTCGCCACGCATCGCCGCGCTACTGGACGGCGCCAGCGTCTATCGCACCTATCCCCACACCGACATGGACGCCGCTGCGAATCGCGCGCTGCGCCTGCTCGCGCGCGGCCTTGCCGGGGAAAGGCTGCATGGCTGCATCGTGAAGCACGGGCGCATGCTCCATTCCTTCCACATGCGCCACGAATCCGGCCCCATGGCCGAGGTGTGGCGCGAGGCGGCGGCGCTGGAGAACGGCACGGTGCTGGACGCCGCGCCCTTTGGCGGCTTCGCCTGGGGCGACTCGCCGCATGCTGGCCCCTCCGGCATGGCCTGGGGCACGGAGGAGGCGGCGGTGCGCGCGGCGGCGCGGGCGGTGCGCGACGCCATCGCCGCACGGGAATCCCGCTTTGCCGTTTCCCTGCCCACGCCCGAGGCGGCGCTGGACACGGCCCTGGCCGCGCCCCCCGGCCTCGCCGCCCTGCTGGACCCGGCGGACAACCCACTTTCCGGCGGCGCCGCCGACACGCCCGGCCTGCTGCGCCTGCTGGTGGAACGGCGCGAATCCCTGCCCGAGACGGTCTTCGCCTTCCTGCACGACCCCGACGCCGTGGCCGAGGCGGCAGCAGCGGGGGAGGGGGGGCGGTTCCGGCGCGACCTCGCCGCCCGTCTCACCGCCGATTTCGGCCCGCCCGTCCCCTTTGATGGCGTGGTGGAGCGCCTGACCCATGGTCGCTTCCTCAACACCGGCCCGATGGAGCACGGCGCGCCAGTCGATCTCGGCCCAACGGCGCTGCTGCGCGCGGGGCGGCTCCGTGTCGTGCTGACCTCGCGCAAGGAAGCGGCGGTGGACCCGCAATTCTTCGCCCTGCACGGCATCGCGCTGGAGGAGGTGCGGCTCCTCGCCAACAAGGCAAAGAACCATTTCCGCGCGGCCTTTGCCGGGCGCTGCGCCGCCATCGTGGAGTGCGACACGCCCGGCCCGGCCGCGCTCGACCTCGCGGCACTGCCCTTCCGCCACGTTCCGGCGGAGTGGCGCTAGGCGCTGCCCAAGGCCGCTATCGGGCGGCAAGGCCGCCGGCGCCGCCAGACTGCTCGTCTAACACGCGCACGCGTGGCGCGGCGAAAGCCAAGCGGCCGGAGGCCGCGCCCGGCGCTTGAGGGCACAAACGAAAACTAACCCCTATTGATCTCGAGCCGCCGCGCAACGCGCTTCAGCGCCGCGGCCAGGATCTGCTTCTTCATCGCCGCGTGGTCCTCGCTCGGCTCGCCGCGCGCCTCGCTCTTGCCGCGCTTCTCCCGGCGCGCGTCACGCACCGTGAAGCGCAGCCGGTCATGCTCCTCGCGCAGGCGCTTCTCCAGAAGCACCACCTCGTCAGGGGGCAGCGACGCCAGCGCGGGATAGTGGCTCGGCGCCACCAGGGCGCGCTGCGCCTCGCTCAGCAGCTTGGTCTCGGTGGCCCGGGTGATGGCCATCGGGGGTCTTCCTTCCTGTGTCGGTCGGCCGTGCGGCTTCTATTCCAGCCGGACGTTGGCGCGACGCACCACCTCGCGCCACTTCTCGTTCTCGGCGGCGATGTAGCGATCGAAGCCCGGCCCATCGAGGTAGGAGGGCTCGGCGCCGATCTCGCGGAAGCGGGACTGCACCGCCGGATCGGCGCAGATCTCGCGCAGCGCCGCGCTCAGCCGGTCCACCGCCGGGCGCGGGGTGCGCGCCGGGGCCTGCATGCCGAACCACGCCACTGCCTCGAAATCCGGCACGCCGGACTGGCCCACCGTCGGCGTCTCCGGCACGGCGAACCAGCGCTCGCGGCTCGTTACCGCCAGGATGCGCAGCCGCCCCTCGCGGATATGCGGGATATAGGCCGGCAGATTGTCCACCGCGATCTCGATCCGCCCGCCCAGCAGGTCGGGGATCAACGCGCCGGTGCCGCGATACGGCACGTGACCGATATCCACCCCGGTGCGGAACTTCAGGAACTCGCCGCACATGTGGCCGGAGGTGCCGTTGCCCGGCGTGCCGTAATTCAGCTTGCCCGGCTCGCGCTTCGCCAGCTCCAGCAACTCGGGCAGCGTGTTGGCGCGCACGGAGGGGTTCACCACCACCGCGTTGGTGACGTTGTTGATCAGACCGATGGAGGCGAGGTCGGTCTGCGGGTTCCAGGGCAGGCGCGGATACAGGAACTGGTTGATGCTGGCCGTACCGATCGTCGCCAGCAGCAGCGTGTGCCCGTCCGGATCCGCCTTGGCGACCATGTCGGTGCCGAGGTTGCCACCCGCGCCGGGCCGGTTGTCCACCACCACGGTCTGGCCCAACAGCGCACCCAGGCGCTCGGCGACGATGCGCGCCGTGACGTCGGTCGCGCCGCCCGCGGTGAAGGGCACGATGAGGCGGACGGAGCGGTTGGGCGCCCAGCCCTGTGCCGAGGCGGCAGCAGGCAGCAGCAGCGCGGGGAGGGCAAGGGCGGAACGGCGGGACAGCATGACGGGACCTCCGGCTTATTGCCGGCGCCTATAGCCCGCCCCGCCCCGCCGGTCACTCCGCGCGGATGCCGGCCTTGCCGATCACCTCGCCCCATTTCCGGATCTCCGCCGCCGTGAAGGCGGCGAAGGCGGCCGGGGTGGTGCCGCCCTCCGGGGTCAGGTCGGGCCCTTCGGCGCCGAACTCGGCCAGCCGGGCGCGGAAGCCGGGGTCGCGGGTGATCTCGTCCAGCTCCGCCCCGATTCGGGCGATGGCGGCTTGCGGGTTGCGCGCCCCTGCCTGCACGCCGAACCAGGCCGTTGCCTCGAAGCCGGGCAGGGTTTCCGCCACCACCGGCACCTCAGGCAGGACCGTCGAGCGGCGGGCGCCGGTCATCGCGATGCCGGTGATCCGGTTCTCGCGGATGAAGGCGAGGGCGGAGGGGATGTTGTCCATCCCGCAATCCAGCCGCCCCGCCATCAGCTCGGTCAGCATGGGGCCGGAGCCGCGGAAGGGGATATGGGTGAACCGCAGCCCCGTCATCTGTGCCAGGAGTTCCATGCACACATGCGGGGAGGAGCCGAACCCCGCCGTGCCGTAGGAAATCTCCCGACCCCGCGCCGCCTGGAGGAAGCCCGCCATGTCGCGCGCGGGGAAGCCGCTGGAGACCATCAGCACGTTGGGCATGCGGGTGACGAGGCCGACCGCCGCCACCTCCTCGGGCCGCCAGGGCATGCGCGCGCCATGGACGGCGAAGTTCATCGCCCCCGTGCCGATGGTGGTGAAGAACAGCGTGTGCCCGTCCGGCTCGGCGCGCATCGCCGCCTCGCCGCCCAGATTGCCGCCTGCGCCCGGGCGGTTCTCCACCACCACGGGCTGGCCCAGCCGCGCCGCCAGCCTTTCCGCCACCATGCGGCCGACCAGATCCGTCGTGCCGCCCGGCGGGAAGGGAATGATGAGGCGCATCGGGCGCGACGGCGCCCAGGCCTCCCGGGATTGCTGCGCCTGCGCCAGGCCCGGAAGGGCCAGCGCGGGCAGGGCGGCCAGGGCGCGGCGGAGAATCATCCCTCGACCGTGGCGCCGGAGCGCCGCACCACGTCGGACCACTTCGCCACCTCGTTGCGGATGAAGGTGTCGAAGGTCTCGGGGGTGGAGCCGCCGCCGGGGGCGAGGTCGGCGCGCATCCCGCCCAGCTCCTCGAAGCGGCGCCACACGGCGGGGTCGGCCAGAACCGCCTCGCATTCGCGGTTGATGCGCAGGATGGCCTCGCGCGGCATCCGTGCCGGGCCGACCAGCCCGAACCACGCCGTCGCCTCGACGGAAGGCAGCCCCGCCTCCTCCGTGGTCGGCACCTCCGGCATGGCGGGGGAGCGCGTCTTGGTGGTGACGGCGAGCGGCCGCAGCCGTCCCTCGCGCAGGTGGTTCACGACGGAGGGCAGATTGTCCACGCCGACCTGGATGCGCCCGGCGATCATCTCCTGCAGCATCGGTCCCGCGCCGCGGAAGGGCACGTGCAGCAGGTCGATGCCGGTGGCAAGCTTCAGCAGCTCCCCGGTCATGTGTAGCGAGGTGCCGACGCCCGAGGAGCCGATATTCATCCGCCCCGGGTTGCGCTTCGCCAGCTCCACCAGTTCGCCCAGCGTGTTCGCCTGCACACCCGGATGGACGAAGATCGCGTTGGGCACGCGCGTCACCAGCGAGATGCCGACGAGATCCTCCGGCTTGTAAGGCATGCGCTGCCCATAGAGCTGGTAGTTGATCGCGCCGGAGGAGATGGTCTGCATCAGGATGGTGTGGCCATCCGGATCGGCCTTCGCCACCAGGTCGGCGCCGAGGTTGCCGCCGGCGCCGGGCCGGTTCTCCACGATCACCTGCTGGCCCAGGCGCTGCGACAGCGGCTCGGTGATGATGCGCGCGGCGATGTCGGTGGTGCCTGCCGGGGTGAAGCCGACCACGAGGCGGACCGGCCGGTTGGGCGACCACTGGCCCTGGGCGCTCGCAATTCCCGGCGCCGCGAGGGCGGCAGCGGCGAGCAGGCTGTGGCGTCGGGTCAGGCGCATGCTTGTTTCACTCCACGGAAATGCCGGCGCCGGTGATCACCGGACGCCAGGCGGCGGCCTCGTCCTGGACGAAGCGGGAAAAATCGGCGGGGCTGCCGCCCATGGGCTCCACCCCAAGCTCGGCGAGGCGGGCCCGCACCGCGGGTTCGGCCAGCATGGCCTGCGCCGCCTCGTTCAGCCGCTCCACCACGGGGGCGGGGGTGGCGCGCGGCACCTGCAGCCCGAACCACACCGTCGCGGCGAAGCCGGACAGGTTCGCCGCCTCCGCCACGGTGGGGATGTCGGGAAGGGCAGGGTTGCGGCGCGGCCCGGTCACGGCGAGGGCGCGCAGCGTCCCGTCCCGGATCATGCCGATGGCGGTGGGCAGGTTGCCGAAGGCGATGTCGATCCGCCCGGCCAGGAGTTCCGTCAGCATCTGCCCGCCGCCGCGATAGGGCACGTGCAGCAGGTCGATCCCGGCCCGGTGCTTCAGCATCTCGCCGGTCAGGTGCAGGGACGAGCCGGCGCCGGAGGAACCGAAGGACAGCGCGCCCGGCTTCTCCCGCGCCGCCGCGATGAAGCCCGCGAGGTCGGGGAAGGGCGCGCGCGGCGCCACCGTCGCGACATTGGGCAGGGCGAAGAGCGCCGCCACCTCGGCGAGGTCCTCGGTGCGGTAGGGCAGGTGGCGATAGACCAGCGGGTTGGTGGCGGCGGTGCCGATGGAGGCCAGGAACAGGGTGGAG
Source organism: Sabulicella rubraurantiaca (assembly GCF_017355885.1). GTDB lineage: Bacteria > Pseudomonadota > Alphaproteobacteria > Acetobacterales > Acetobacteraceae > Roseococcus > Roseococcus rubraurantiacus. The sequence goes on along the minus strand of NZ_JAFEUU010000002.1, from coordinate 388,126 downwards.
CCATCCGCGTCGCCGCGCGCCGCCTCGGCGGCAGCCACGCCACCCGCGGCCCCGGCGCGGTTCTCGACCACCACCGGGTGTCCCAGCCGCGCCGCCAGGCGATCGGTCGTCAGTCGTGCCAGCAGATCCGTGGTGCCCCCGGCGGGAAAAGGCACGATCAGCCGTGCCGGCCGGCCGCCCTGCGCAAAGGCGGGGGCAGCGCACAGCCATGGCAGAGCGAGCGCCGTGCGGCGGCCCACTTCCATCGGACGTCTCCCTGGTACGTATTCGTTGCCAACAAAGCTGGCCCAGTGGCGTTTGCCGTGCAAGGCCCATGGCGTTACCACGCGCAGAGGGTGTCCTGACGACCCGGGTGAGGCGATGGAATTCTTCCGGCTGTACTGGCGTGTCCTGGCCCAGTTGAAGGGCGACCGCTGGGTGGCGATGGGGCTGTCAGCCTCCGCCATCGCATTGGCGGGTCTGCAGTTCCTCGAACCGGTGCTGTTCGGCCGTGTCGTGGACCTGCTGAGCCGTGCCGACCGAATCCCGGAGGAGGTGGTCTGGACCGAGTCCTTCGTCCTCCTGGGTGTGTGGGGCGCGGTCGGCATCTCGGGCATCGTCGCCAACGTGGCGGTGGCGCTGCTGTCCGACCGGATGGCGCACCGCAACCGGCTCTCGATGATGAGCCGCTACTTCCAGCACGTCCTGGCCCTGCCGCTGGAATTCCACGGCGACGTGCAGTCCGGGCGGCTGATGAAGGTGATGCTGCGCGGCACGGACAACCTCTTCGGCATCTGGCTGTCCTTTTTCCGCGAGCACCTGACGACGCTCGTCTCGATGATGGTGCTGCTGCCGCTCACCCTCACCCTCAACTGGCGGCTCGGCCTGATGCTGATCGGCCTCGTCATCGTCTTCACGATCCTCACCACCCTCGTCATCCGCAAGACGCAGCGCGCCCAGGAGGCGGTGGAGGGGCTGCATTCGGAGCTGGCCGGCAACGTCCAGGACGCGCTGACCAACGTGGTGGTGGTTCAATCCTTCACCCGCCTCTCCTCCGAGGCGAAGATGTTCGGCGACATCATGCGCCGCGTGCTGGACCAGCAATTCCCGGTGCTGAACTGGTGGGCGCTGGTGAACGTGATGACGCGCGCCGCCTCCACCGTCACCGTCATCATGATCTTCATGGTGGGGACGTGGCTGAACCTGAACGGCCTTGCCACGGTGGGCGAGATCGTCTCCTTCATGGGCTTCGCCACGCTGCTGATCGGCCGGCTTGAAGGGGCGGTGGCCTTCGTCTCGCACATGATGTTCCAGGCCCCTTCCATCGGCGAGTTCTTCCAGGTGCTCGACACCGTCTCCACCGTGCCGGAGCGGCCCGACGCGCAGGACATGGGCCGCGCCGAGGGCTGGGTGGAATTCGACCAGGTCGGCTTCGGCTATCCCCGCTCGCAGAAGATCCTGCACGGCGTGTCCTTCCGCGCTGCGCCGGGGCAGACCTTCGCCCTGGTCGGATCCACCGGCGCGGGCAAGACCACCTCCATGCAGCTGCTCCAGCGCCTCTACGACCCGCAGGAGGGGCGGATCCTGCTGGACAACGTGGATCTGCGCGACATCTCGCTGGAATCCCTGCGCCGCAACATCGGCGTGGTGTTCCAGGAATCCATGCTGTTCAACCGTACCATCCGTGACAACCTGCTGGTGGGCCGCCCCGACGCAGTGCAGGAGGATATCGAGCGCGCCTGCCGCATGGCCGAGGCGCATGACTTCATCATTCGCCAGCCCCAGGGCTACGAGACGATGGTCGGCGAGCGCGGCGCGTCCCTCTCCGGTGGGCAGCGCCAGCGCCTCGCCATCGCCCGGGCGCTGCTGAAGGACCCGCCCGTGCTGATCCTGGACGAGGCGACGAGCGCGCTGGACGCCGCCACCGAGGCCAAGGTGCAGAAGGCGCTGAAGGCGCTGATGGCCGGGCGCACCACCTTCATCATCGCCCACCGTCTTTCCACCGTGCGCGATGCGGACGAGATCATGGTCTTCGACCAGGGCCGCATCGTCGAACGCGGCTCCTTCGCCCAGCTCGTCGGCGAAGGCGGGCGCTTCGCCGAGCTGGTGCGGACGCAGCTGACCGGCACCGCCGTCTGAACCTTCCCGCGCTTTCCCTGGTGTGCTGCACGCACAGATTGAATGCGTGGGCTTATTTCGGTTGCATGCCCACCCTGCCCGGTCGCACCATGGGCGCTACTTCATCTGATGGAGCGGCGCATGATCATCGCGAACATCCTGAAGTCCAAGGGAAGCCAAGTCATCTCGGTGCGGACCCATGACGGGGTCGCCAGCATCACCCGTACCCTGGCGCAGCACCGCATCGGCGCCGTCCTGGTGGTCGAGCGGGATGGCGGCGTCCTGGGCATCGTATCCGAGCGCGACATCGTCCGCGCCCTTGCCAGTTTGGGCGAGGGGGTGACGCGCATGACGGCGGGGCAGCTCATGACCCGCGTGCTCTTCACGGTCTCGCCGCGCTCCACTGTCACGGACGCGCTGCAACTCATGACCGACCGGCGCATCCGGCACCTGCCGGTGCTGGAGGAGAATGGCTCCCTGTGCGGACTCATCTCCATCGGCGACCTCGTGAAGGCCCGCATCGCCGAGGCGGAATACGAGGCCGAGGAGCTGAAGCACTTCGTCACCCATATCGGGTGACGATGCGGTCGGGCCGGGGCCAGCACGCCCCGCCCGCCCGAATCTCACGTTGACACTTCGTGAACGACCCCTCAGCGTTTCCGCCGGGGACGCGAGAAGGGGAGCGTGCATGGTCCTGCCGCCGCGCTGGGCAGCGAAGGCCCGCCGCATGGGCAGGCTTGGCGCGGGATTGCGCCTGCCGCGCCGCAAGACCCCTTGATGCCCGCCCCCGAGCCGCCGACCATCCCCCACTGATGGAGACAAGTCCGATGCTGAATCGCCGCTCCCTGCTGGGCGCCTCCGCGCTCCTGCCGATTTCCGCCGGGGCCTTCGCCCAGGCGCGCTGGCAGATGGCCACTCCCTATCCGGACGGGAACTTCCATACGCGCAACGTGCGCACCTTCCTGGAGGACGTGCAGCAGGGGACGGGCGGCCGCGTGCAGGTCCAGCTGCACAGCAACGCCTCGCTCCTGCCCATGCCGCAGATCAAGGCCGGCACGCAGCGCGGCCAGGTCCAGCTCGGCGAGATCCTGCTCAGCGCCTATGGCAATGAGGACCCGTTCTTCGAGGTGGACGGCATCCCGCAGCTCGTCACCACCTTCGCCGAGGCGCGACGGCTGATGGATGCGGCGCGGCCCTTCATCGAGGCGCGGTTCCAGCGCCAGGGCCTGTCGCTGCTCTACATGGTGCCGTGGCCGCCCTCGGGCTTCTACACCAACTTCCCGGTCGAATCGCTGGAGAACCTGCGCGGCACGCGCATGCGCACCTTCAACGTGATGACCAACCGCTTCGCCACGCTGATCGGCGCCACGCCGACGCTGGTGCAGGCGGCTGAGATCCCGCAGGCCTTCGCCACCGGGGTGGTGAATTCCATGGTCACCTCCGCCGCCACGGGCGTGGACACCTCCGCCTGGGATTATGCGCGTCACTTCACCCCGGTCGGCTTCACCTTCACCCGCAACGCGGTCTTCGTGAATCGCCGCGCGCTGGAAGGGCTCTCCGCGGCCGACCAGCAGGCGCTGCGCGCCGCCGCCGCCACCGCCGAGACGCGCGGCTGGCAGATGGCCGAGCAGGCCAAGGACCAAGCCGAGGCAACCCTCGCCCAGCGCGGCGTCACCGTCACCCCCGCGAATGCCTCCGTCATGGAGGCCATGAAGCGCGTGAGCGACGAGATGGTGCGCGAATGGCTGACTCGCGCGGGCGAGGACGGGCAGCGCGTCATCCAGGCCTACCGCTCGGTCCGGAGCTGACGCGTGCTGCGGCGCTCGCTCGACATTCTCTACCGGGCGAGCGCCGTGCTCGCGGCCCTGTCCCTTCTCGCCATCTTCCTGTCGATGATGGCGCAGGTGGTGCTGCGCGGGATGGGGCGCCAATTCCCCGGCGCGGACGACTTCGTCGCCTATCTCTGCGTCGCCACCACCTTCTTCGCCCTGGCCCACACCTTCAAGCGGGGCGAGCTGATCCGCGTCGGCCTCGTCATCGAACGCTTCGGCCCGGCGCGCCGCTGGTCCGAGGCGGCGGTGCTGGTGCTGGCGGCGCTGATCTGCTCCTACATCACCTTCTGGACCTTCTCCGAGGCCATGTTCTCGCGCGAGATCGAGGAGGTGGCGCAGGGCACCGTTCCCTTCCTGCTCTGGATCCCCAAGATGGCCATCCCGCTCGGCGCCGGCATCCTGCTCATCGCCGTGCTGGACGAACTCGTGACCGTGCTGCTGGGACAGAAGCCCAGCTATGTCGCCGCGGCCGAGGAACGCGCCGCGCGCGGCGACTTCTCGGCGGAGGTCTGAGCCATGGGAATGCTCGAGATCGCGCTGCTGCTGCTGGTGCTGCTCTGCCTCCTGCTCGCCTCCGGTCTGTGGATCGCCCTGTCCCTGGCCGCGACGGGCTGGGTGGCGATGATGATCGTGCATCCCTCGCCGGGACTCTTCCTCGCCTCCGCCTTCTGGGAGAGCACCGGAAGCTGGACCCTGGCCGCCCTCCCCATGTTCATCTGGATGGGCGAGATCCTGTTTCGTACCCGGCTGTCGGAGGAGCTGTTCAACGGCCTCGCCCCCTGGGTGCGGCGGCTGCCTGGTCGCTTGCTGCACGTGAACGTGCTGGCCTGCGGCATCTTCGGCAGCGTCTCCGGCTCATCGGCCGCCACCTGCGCCACGGTCAGCAAGATCGCCCTGCCGGAGCTCATGCGCCGCGGCTATGACGAGCGAACGGCGATTGGCTCCCTCGCCACCTCTGGCACGCTGGGCATCATGATCCCGCCCTCCATCATCATGGTGGTCTATGCCGTGGCGGCTGAGGTTTCCATCGTGCGCGTCTTCATCGCCGGGATGATCCCGGGGCTGATCGTGATGGCGCTGTTCTCGCTCTACATCGTGGTCTGGGCGCTGCTGAACCCGTCGAAGCAGCCCCCGCCGGAGCCGCGGCTGTCCCTCGCGCAGAAGCTGCGTCAATCCACCCAGCTCATCCCCTGCGGGCTGCTCATCCTCGGCGTCATCGGCTCCATGCTCGTGGGCTGGGCCACGGCGACGGAGGCGGCGGCCTTCGGCGTGCTCGGCGCGCTCATCCTCGCGGCGCTGACCGGCTCCCTCTCCTGGCGCTCCTTCCTCGACAGCCTCGCGGGCGCGACGCGCCTGTCCTGCATGATCATGTTCATCCTGGCCGGCGCCGCCTTCCTCACCAAGGCGATGGCGCTGACCGGCATCCCGGCGGCGCTGGCGACGGCGGTGGCCGATGCCGGGCTCGGCCCCTATGCCATCATCGCCATCCTCACCGTGGTCTACCTGATCCTTGGCACGGCGCTGGACGGCGTCTCCATGATCGTGCTGACCACCAGCGTCGTGGTGCCGATGGTGCAGCATGCCGGCTTCGACCTCGTCTGGTTCGGCATCTTCATCGTGCTGCTGGTGGAACTGGCCGAGATCTCGCCGCCGCTCGGCTTCAACCTCTTCGTCATGCAGACCATGACCGGCAAGGAGCAGACGGAGATCGCCTGGGCCTCGCTGCCCTTCTTCGCGATGCTGGTGCTGACCGTGGCGCTGCTGACGGTGTTCCCGGCGCTGGCCACTTGGTTGCCGGACGCGCTGCTGAGCCGGTAGGCCCATTTCCCTGCATCCAACCGCGGCGTCGGTCGTCCAGTCGCCCGTGAGCCAAAGGGGCCATCCACAAGCCTCTCACCGCGCCTTGCCGCCGCGCTGGTCCGTGAGTTCACCACTGCCCAATCACCCAAACCAATCACGTGTCCGCTTTGATGAGATCCGTCCTCGGGGCTTTGCTCATGTGCTGCGCAGCCGGCACTTCAGCGGCGCAACACCCTCAAAGCCCACCAGCCGCAACGCTCCCTACCGAGCTGAGGGATGGGGAGGCAGGTGTGGCTGCGATGATCGAGCAACAGGCCAACGAGAGGTGCCAGATCGGCCTGTTGCTTCGGCACCGCACCGGCAGCACCCGAGACCACGTCCGTGCACTGATCGAGGTGATCTCGAACTCGGTCAGCGAGGTTCATATGGCGGCCTGGCGCGTCGCCGAGGAGGATCGCGCGGCTCATGCAAGCATCAACACCCTTAGGCCATGTGACCAAGGAACCCAAATCGTCATCCGCACCGTGCAATTCTGCGCCCCGCACGAACGAGGCCCCCGTTGCGAGCCGTCCATAGTGCCGTTCAGGCCTCGCAGTGCAGCTTCGGTGCAATGGCTGAGCGTCTCCTATCGAGAAGGGCCGATGTTCAATCTCCCGCGTAACTGAACCAACAAGGCTTTACGGGCGATGACATCATGCTGTGCGTCGCCCGCGAGCAAGGTGGTCACGCCATCGGAAGCCAAGCGCGGCTTTGTGCGGTTGCCCGGATGGTGGACTTGGATTTGCTGCTCAGGCGCGCCGCAGATCTCCCCGCCAGTGCGCAACAGCCTCTACCTGTAGCCTGGGGCATTCTCCGGGCCCCTGGACAATTCAGACCGCTTGAAATGCTCCTGGAGATTACGCTTCCCGGAACCGCGCCGCCGCCACTGCATCCTCGCGCAACGCCGCTCGCACCGCCTCCACCGCGCCAGGCGCGACGGCGACGGCGTCGAACCACGGGCATCTTCCGCGCACCCGGTCGCCAAACAGCCGGTCCAGGGCCACTGCCGCAGCGCTGCGCCCACCACAGCAGGCGCAGCCCGCCGCATGGCTCTCCGGCCCCACCGCAGCGGCTGCGACGGCGCCCGCCGGCGGGTCGTCCCCTACCCAGGCCATCGCCCTCCCGGGCGGTGGTGCGCCGAAGCTGACGGGAATGCGGGTATCCAAGGTCCAGGCCATCGCCCCAAGCTAGGGAAGGGTAGGGGGAGTTCCAATCCATTGCTGGACATAAGGATATGTTTATGCGATGACGGGCCATGGACGAGCTGCTTTCCCAACTCCGCGCCGCCGCCGAACCCACGCGGCTGCGCCTGCTCGCCCTTTGCGCCCGCGGCGCCTTCTGCGTGTCGGAGATGTGCCAGATCCTCGGCCAGTCTCAGCCGCGCCTGTCCCGCCACCTGAAGCTGCTGGCCGAAGCCGGGCTTCTGCAACGGATTCCCGAGGGCGCCAATGTCTATTTCCAGCTTCCGGCCGGGGCGGAGGTGGCGCGCCTAATCCTCGTCCGCCTGCCGGAGGAAGAGCCGCTCCTGCAGAGCGACCGCCGCCAGGCCGCCCGCATTGCCGCCGAGCGCGCCCGCGCCGCCAGCGAATCCTTCCAGAGCGAGGGGATGGAGTGGGACGAGATGCGCGCCCTCGGCCTGGATGCCGAGGCGCTGGAGGCGGCGATGCTGGACGCCCTGCCGCCGCGCCTGGGCACCCTGCTCGACATCGGCACCGGCACGGGGCGGCTGCTGGAACTCGCCGCACCGCGCGCCGGCCACGCGCTCGGCCTCGATGCCAGCCGCGAGATGCTGGCCCTGGCCCGCGCCCGCCTCTCCGAGCGCGGCCTTGCTGACCGCGCCACGGTCCGTCAGGCCGACATGTACCGCCTGCCCATTGCCGATGCTTCGCAGGATGCGGTCACGCTGCAGATGGTGCTGCACTATGCCGAGGACCCGGCCGCTGCCCTGGCCGAGGCGGCGCGCGTCCTGAAGCCCGGCGGCGTGCTGCTCGTGGCCGACCTTGCCGCGCATGGCCGCGCCGACCTCCTCTCCCGCTTCGCCCATCGCTGGCCCGGCTTCGACGATGCCGAACTGGCCGGCTGGTTCGGCGCTGCGCGCTGCGCCCTGTCCTCCACCCGCGACATCCCCGGCCCACTCGCCGTCCGCCTCTGGGCGGCCGAGCGCATGCCTGCCTTCAACGCCGCCTGACACACGGAACGACCATGTCCCGACCGCACCTCCTCGAAGCCCTTCGCGATCACGTCCTCCTTTGCGACGGCGGCATGGGCGCGCGCGTCCAGCAGATGACCCTGGACATCGAGAAGGACTATTGGGGCCAGGAGAACTGCACCGACATCCTCTGCCTGTCGCGCCCCGACATCGTGCGGGAGATCCACCACTCCTACTTCGAGGCGGGCGCCGACATGGTGCTCACCAACACCTTCGGCGGCTCCCCCGTCACGCTGGGTGAGTTCGGGCTGGAGGCGCGCGCCTTCGAGCTGAACAAGGTCGCGGTCGAGATCGCGCGCGAGGCCGCCGAATCCTTCGCCGATGGCCGCCACCGCTGGGTGGTGGGCGATATCGGCCCCGGCACCAAGCTGCCGAGCCTCGGCCACATCGCCTATGACGAGCTGGAGGAGGCGCTGACGGTCCAGTGCCGCGGCCTCATCGCCGGCGGTGCCGACGCGCTGCTGACCGAGACCAACCAGGACACGCTCTACATCAAGGCCGCCGTCAACGCCGCGAAGCGCGCGCGGGCGGAGGCGAAGCGCGACCTTCCCATCTTCGTGCAGGTGACGGTGGAGACGACCGGCACGCTGCTGGTCGGCCCCGACATCGCCGCCGCCGCCGCTGTGGTCCATGCGCTCGACGTGCCGCTGATCGGCCTGAACTGCGCCACCGGCCCGCAGGAAATGGCCGAGCATATCCGTTGGCTGTCGCGCAACTGGCCCGGCCTGCTCTCCGTCCAGCCCAATGCCGGGCTGCCGGAGCTGGTGGACGGCAAGACCCACTACCCGCTGGCTCCGGAGGAGATGGCCTCCTGGATGGAGCGCTTCGTAGCCGAGGACGGGTTCAACCTGATCGGCGGCTGCTGCGGCACCTCCACCCCGCACATCGCGGCGCTGGACGCCATGCTGCGCAAGCGCGCCGGCGAGGCGCGCCGCCCCGCGCCGGCGAAGCGCACGCATCTCTGGGTGCCCTCCGTCGCAAGCCTGTATTCGGCGGTGAGCCTGCGGCAGGAGAACAGCTACTTCTCCATCGGCGAGCGCTGCAACGCCAACGGCTCCAAGGCGTGGCGCGAGCGCCAGGCGGCGCATGACTGGGATGGCTGCCTCGCCATCGGGCGCGAGCAGGTGGGCGAGGGCTCCAACTCCCTCGACATCTGCACCGCCTTCGTCGGCCGCGACGAGATGGCCGAGATGAACGAGGTCATCACCCGCTTCACCGCCAGCGTGAACGCGCCGCTGGTGATCGACAGCACCGAGACGCCGGTGATCGCGGCGGCGCTGAAGCGCCATGGCGGCAAGCCCATCATCAACTCGATCAACTTCGAGGATGGCGAGGACGCGGCGCGCGACCGCATGATCCTCGCCAAGAAGTTCGGCGCCGCCGTCATCGCGCTCACCATCGACGAGGTGGGCATGGCGAAGACTGCCGAGGACAAGCTCCGCATCGCCGAGCGGCTGGTGGACTTCGCCTGCAACAAGCACGGGCTGCCGCAGAGCGACCTCTTGATCGACCCGCTGACCTTCACCATCGCCACCGGCAACGAGGATGACCGCAAGCTCGGCCTGTGGACCCTGGAAGGCATCCGCATGATCCGGGAGAAGTTCCCGGACATCCAGATCATCCTCGGCCTGTCAAACATCTCCTTTGGCCTGAACCCGGCCGCGCGCCACGTGCTGAACAGCGTCTTCCTCGACCACGCGGTGAAGGCGGGCATGACGGGCGCCATCGTCCACGTCAGCAAGATCAAGCCGCTCCACGCCATCCCGGCGGAGGAGGTCCAGGTGATGGAAGACCTGATCTTCGACCGCCGCCGCGAGGGCTACGACCCGCTCCAGAAGGTGCTGGAGATGTTCGCCGGAAGGAAGGCCGCCGACGCCGCCGCCAAGAAGAAGGCGGAGACGGTGGAAGGCCGCCTCAAGGACCGCATCGTGGATGGCGACCGCAAGGGCCTCGACGAGGAACTCGCCGACGCGCTCGCCAAGGGGCTGACGCCGCTCGAGATCATCAACGACATCCTGCTCGACGGGATGAAGGTGGTCGGCGAGCTGTTCGGCGCCGGCAAGATGCAGCTTCCCTTCGTGCTGCAATCCGCCGAGACGATGAAATCCGCCGTCGCCTACCTCGAGCCGCACATGGAGCGGGTCGAGGGGCAGGAGAAGGGCATCATCGTGCTGGGCACGGTGAAGGGCGACGTTCACGACATCGGCAAGAACCTCGTGGACATCATCCTCACCAACAACGGCTACAAGGTGGTGAATCTCGGCATCAAGGTGCCGCTTGCCGACATCGTCACCGCGGCCAAGGAGCACAAGGCGCATGCCATCGGCATGTCCGGCCTGCTCGTGAAGTCCACGGTCGTGATGCGCGAGAACCTGGAGGAGATGAGCCGTCAGGGCATCGAGATCCCGGTGCTGCTCGGCGGCGCGGCGCTGACGCGCAACTACGTGGAGGATGACTGCGTCAAGGCCTATGCCTGCGGCCGCGTTGCCTATGCGCGCGACGCCTTCGACGGTCTGCACCTGATGGACAAGGTGGTCGGCAACGGCTTCGACGACTACCTCGCCGCGCTGCAGGCCAAGCGCGGCGGCAAGGCGCGCAACGAGAAGCGCGTCCTGGGTCAGGCCGATCCGCGCGGCTTCGCCCCGGTGGACGTGAACTACGCCCAGTCGCGCCGCCGCCGGCAGACCGCCGACCTCGCCGTGCCAAAGCCGCCCTTCTGGGGCGCGCGGGTGATGGAAGCCGATCCGAAGGCGCTGGTGCCCTTCATCAACGAGCGCTCGCTGTATCAATTCCAGTGGGGCTTCCGGAAGGCCGGGCGCTCGCTGGAGGATTTCCTGGGCTGGGCGAAGCAGGAGCTCCGCCCCGTGCTGAAGCGCATGCTCACCATCGCGGAGCAGGAGAAGATCCTGAAGCCGCAGGCCATCTACGGCTACTGGAAATGCGCCGGCCAGGGCAACGACCTGATCCTGTTCGAGGAGGATGGCATCACGGAAGCCGCCCGCTTCACCCTGCCGCGCCAGCCCAAGGAGGATGGCGAGTGCATCTCCGACTTCGTGCGCGACGTGGAGGATGGCGAGCGCGACGTGATCGGCCTGCAGGTCGTCACCATGGGCCAGCGCGCCAGCGAGGTGGCGCGGCAGTGGTTCGAAGAGAACCGCTACCAGGACTACCTCTACCTGCATGGCCTCGGCGTCGAGATGGCGGAGGCGCTGGCAGAGTACGTTCACAAGCGCATCCGCGCCGAACTCGGCTTCGCGGCCGAGGATGAGCGCGACATCGAGAAGATGCTGAGCCAGGGCTATCGCGGCGGCCGCTACTCCTTCGGCTACCCCGCGTGCCCGCGCCTGGAGGACCAGGCGCCGTTGCTGAAGCTGCTAGGCGCCGAGCGCATCGGCGTGGACCTGTCCGATGAGTGGCAGCTCCATCCGGAGCAGAGCACCAGCGCCATCGTCCTGCACCATCCTCGCGCCAAGTACTTCTCTGTCTGATCGGGTTGCGCCCCCCGGCATTTCGCCGGGGGCCGCTTCCGCCAGATCATTCGCCGCATTTTCCGAGCCGTCAGGCGTTTCCGCCTGTCTTGAAAATGCTAGGAGGGGCACCCGAACCGCAGCGGGATTCCTGAGTGAGCCGAGCCGTCAACACCGCCTGGGGCAGCGTCGCCGTGGCCATCGCCGTGCTGGCGCTGAAGGCCGTGGCATGGTGGCTCACCGGCAGCGTCGCGCTCTTCGCCGATGCGCTGGAAAGCGTGGTGAACGTCGCGGCCGCCTTCGCGGCCCTGGCGGCAGTGCGCTTCGCCGCCCTGCCGGCCGACGCCAACCACCCCTATGGCCACCACAAGGCGGAATATTTCTCCGCGGTGCTGGAAGGGGCGCTGATCCTCGCGGCCGCCTTTGTCATCCTCGTGGAGGTCTGGTCGGCCTTCAGCACGCCCCGCACGCCGGAGCTGACATGGCCCGCCGTCGCCGTGGCGCTGGGCGCGACGGCGATCAACGCGGTCTGGTGCCGCCATCTGTTCCGCCGCGCCGCCGCGCTGCGCTCCCCAGCGCTGAAGGCCGATGCGCGGCATCTGCTGTCGGATGTCGTCACCTCCGCGGGCGTGCTGGCCGGAATCGGGCTGGCGACCGCGACCGGCCTGTGGTGGCTCGACCCGCTTCTGGCCGGGCTCACCGCGCTGAACATCCTGGCCAGCGGCGCGGGGCTCGTGCGGGAATCCGTGGGCGGGCTGATGGACGAGGCGGTGGCGCCCGAATCCCTCGCCCGCATCCGCAGCACCGTCGGCCAGGCCGCGGAAGGCGCCATCGAGGCGCACGACATCCGTTCCCGCCAAGCCGGCCGCTTCACCTTCATCGAGTTCCACCTCGTCGTCCCCGGCTCCATGACGGTGGCGGAGGCGCACGTGATCACCGACCGGGTGGAGGCCGCGCTGAAGGCCGAACTGGGCGAGGCCGTCATCACCATCCATGTCGAGCCCGAGGGCAAGGCCAAGCACAGCGGGGTGGTGGTCCTGTGACGCCGGAGGGGCCGCGATGGGGGAACGCTCCGCCGGGTCCGCCCCGCTTCCCCGTCGCCATCCCCGTCTCGCTGGCGCTGCATGGTGTCGTGCTGGGGGCCGCCCTGTTTCTGATCCGCCCCTCCCTCCCACCCCCCGTCGAGGAGCAGGGGGTGCAGATGGTCTGGGAGCAGGTGACGGAGGAGGGTGCCCCCGCGCCCGAGGCCGCGCCGGACGCGGTCCCGCCACCTCCAGCGCCTGAGCCGGCAACACCGCCGCCATCCCCGCCGCCCAGCCCGCCCGTCGCCGCTGCTCCGCCGCCTCCGCCACCCATGGCCAACGCGCCGCCGCCCATGGCGGCCCCACCGCCCCCGCCGCCTTCCGAGCCCGCGCCGCGCCTCGCCGAGGCGCCGCCCCCCGCCTTGCCCGAGGCGCAGACGCCGCCCGTGCCCACCGATCTCGCCCTGGCCCCGCCGCCTCCACCGCCCGAAGCCCCGGCGGAGCCCGCGCCGGAAGCGGTGCCCGAGCCGGAACCGGCCGAGGAATTGCCGCTGCCGCCTCCCCCTGCGCCGCCACCTCCGCCGCTGCCCACCCGCCCGCCACCACCGCGCCCCACCCCGGCGCAGCAGGCCCAGCCGCAACCTCAGCAGCCGCAGCAACAGGCCGGCCCGGCATCCCCTGCCGCCTCGCCGACGCCTGCCGCCACGGCCGGCGTCAACCGCGCCACCGGCGTGCTGGTGCCGGCCGGCCTCGACCCGAATTTCCGCAACCGCGACATCCCCTATCCCGACGCGGCGCGCTTCCGGAACGAGACGGGCGTCGTCGCGCTGGAACTGTCCATCGGCCCGGATGGCCGCGTCAGCGGGGTGCGCGTCGCGCAATCCTCCGGCTCGCGCATCCTGGACGAGGCGGCGCAGCGTGGCGCCCTGGCCTGGCGCTTCCGCCCGGCGACGCGCGACGGCGTGCCGATCCCGAGCCTCGCGCGCACCAGCGTGCAATTCCGGCTGCAATAGAGAGGCACCGCCCATGGTTCGGCTTGACGTCATCACCACGCGCGGCGGCGATGCCGGCGAAACCTCGCTGGGCGACGGGGAGCGGGTCCGCAAGGATGCGCTGCGCGTCGAATGCTTCGGCACGGTGGACGAGGCGAATGCCGCCATCGGCCTCCTGCGCCTGCACACGCAGGGCGAGGCGGATGCGATGCTTGCCCGCATCCAGAACGACCTCTTCGACCTTGGCGCCGATCTCTGCGTGCCGGGCACGGAGGCGGAGAAGCGGCTGCGCATGCAGGACGCGCAATCGGCGCGGCTGGAGGCAGAGATCGCCTCGCTCAACGCGCGTCTCGCGCCGCTGCGGAGCTTCGTCCTGCCCGGCGGCAGTCCTGGCGCCGCCCATGCCCATCTGGCCCGCACGGTGGTGCGGCGGGCGGAGCGTCTGGTCGTGGCCCTGGCCTCGCGCGAGGCGGTGAACCCAGCGGCGATCCGCTACCTCAACCGCCTCTCCGACCATCTCTTCGTGCTGGCGCGCCACCTGAACGAGGATGGCGCGCGCGACGTCACCTGGGTGCCGGGGGCGGGAAGGGCGTAGCCTTCCAGCCTCACGACACGGAAAGCGCCTGAAAGGGACGGCGCCTCACCCCTTGGCGCGCGCCTTCTTCGCCTTCACCGGGGCGTGGCGTTCCAGGATCGGCCGCAGGAACCGCCCGGTGTGGCTGTCCGGGTTCGCCGCCACCTCCTCCGGCGTGCCATGCGCCACGATGCGCCCGCCGCCCTCGCCCCCTTCTGGTCCGAGGTCGAGCACCCAATCGGCGGTCTTGATGACCTCCAGATTGTGCTCGATGACGATGACGGTGTTGCCGCCCTTCACCAGCGCGTGCAGCACCTCCAGCAGCTTGCGCACATCCTCGAAATGCAGACCCGTCGTCGGCTCGTCGAGGATGTAGAGGGTGCGGCCGGTGGCGCGGCGCGACAGTTCCTTGGCCAGCTTGATGCGCTGCGCCTCGCCGCCCGAGAGCGTCGTGGCCTGCTGGCCGAGGTGGATGTAGCCCAGCCCCACCTCCTCCAGCGTCTTCAGCTTGTCGTGGATGGGCGGTACGGCGGAGAAGAACTCGCGCCCCTCGCTCACCGTCATGTCCAGCACGTCGGCGATGCTCTTGCCGCGGAACTTCACGTCCAGCGTCTCGCGGTTGTAGCGCTTGCCCTTGCAGGTGTCGCAGGTGACGTAGACATCGGGCAGGAAGTGCATCTCGATCTTGATGACGCCGTCGCCCTGGCACGCCTCGCAGCGCCCGCCCTTCACGTTGAAGGAGAAGCGGCCCGACTTGTAGCCGCGCGCCCGGCTTTCCGGCAGCTCGGAGAACCAGTCGCGGATCGGCGCGAAGAGCCCCGTATAGGTGGCGGGGTTGGAGCGCGGCGTGCGGCCGATGGGCGACTGGTCGATGTCGATCACCTTGTCCACGTGCTCCAGCCCCTCGATGCGCTGGTGCGGCGCGGGCACGACGGCGCTGCCCATCAGGCGGCGCGACAGCCCGTTGTAGAGGGTCTCGATCACGAGGGTCGACTTGCCGCCGCCCGACACGCCGGCCACGGCGGTGAAGGTGCCCAGCGGGAACTCCGCCGTCACGTCCTTGAGGTTGTTGCCCCGTGCGCCGACGACGCGGATGGCCCGCTTCATGTCCGGCTTGCGCCGCGACTGCGGCATCGGGATCTCGCGCCGCCCGGCCAGGTAGTCGCCGGTGAGCGACTTCGTGTCGCGCGTCACCGTGTCGGGCGTGCCCTGGCTCACCACCGTGCCGCCATGCGCCCCGGCGCCGGGGCCAATATCCACCAGCCAGTCGGCGGTGCGGATCGCATCCTCGTCGTGCTCCACGACCAGCACCGTGTTGCCCAGGTCGCGCAGGCGGCGCAGCGTGCCCAGCAGGCGCTCATTGTCGCGCTGGTGCAGCCCGATGGAGGGCTCGTCCAGCACGTAGAGCACGCCCGTGAGGCCGGAGCCGATCTGCGAGGCCAGCCGGATGCGCTGGCTCTCCCCGCCCGACAACGTAGCCGAGGAGCGGGCGAGGGACAGGTAGTCCAGCCCCACATCCACCAGGAACTGCAGCCGCTCCTCGATCTCGCGCAGGATGCGGCGCGCGATCTCCTGGCGCTGCGGCGTCAGCGTGTCGTTGACCGAGGCGAACCATTCGCGCGCGCGCCGGATGGACAGGGCGCTGGCCTCGCCGATGTGGCTGCCCGCCACCTTCACCGCGAGCGCCTGCGGCTTCAGCCGGAAGCCCTCGCAGACATGGCAGGGTTTTTCCGCCTGGTAGCGCGAAAGATCCTCGCGCACCCAGGGATTGTCGGATTCGCGGAAGCGGCGCTGGAGGTTGCGGATCACGCCCTCGAAGGGCTTCTCCACCTCATAGGCGCGCAGCCCGTCCTTGTAGCGCAGCGTGACGGGGGTGGAGCCGGTGCCGTGCAGGATCGCGTTCCGCGCCGCCTCCGGCAGCTCCTCCCACGGCGCCTCGGCGCTGATCTTCAGGTGCTTGGCGAGCGAGGCGAGGGTCTGGTCGTAATAGGCGCTCGACGCGTTGCCGGCCCAGGGGGCGATGGCGCCCTCCTTCAGCGACAGCCCCTCTTGGGGAACCACCAGCGCCGGGTCGAAGAAGCTTTCGACGCCCAGCCCGTCGCATTCCGGGCAGGCGCCCTGCGGCGAGTTGAAGGAGAAGAGGCGCGGCTCGATCTCCTCGATACTGAACCCGCTCTCCGGGCAGGCGAATTTCTGGCTGAACACCGTGCGCTCGCCGCTATCAGCATTCTCCGCATAGGCGATGCCGTCCGCGAGGCCGAGCGCCGTCTCGAAGCTGTCGGCGAGGCGCTGGCCCAGATCGGGCCGCACCACCACGCGGTCCACCACCACCTCGATGTCATGCTTCAGCTTCTTGTCGAGCTTCGGCGCCTCCTCGATCCGGTGCAGCGCGCCGTTGATCTTCACCCGCTCGAAGCCGCGGCGCTGATACTCGGCCAGTTCCTTGCGATACTCGCCTTTCTTGCCCCGGATCACCGGCGCCAGGATCAGGAGCCGCGTCCCCTCCGGCATGGCCAGCACGCGGTCCACCATCTGGGACACGCTTTGCGCCTCGATGGGAAGGCCGGTCGCCGGGGAATAGGGCACGCCCACCCGCGCCCAGAGCAGGCGCATGTAGTCATGGATCTCCGTCACCGTGCCAACGGTGGAGCGGGGATTGTGCGAGGTGGTCTTCTGCTCGATGGAGATCGCCGGGGACAGGCCCTCGATGCTGTCCACGTCCGGCTTCTGCATCAGCTGGAGGAACTGCCGCGCATAGGCCGACAGGCTCTCCACGTAGCGCCGCTGCCCCTCGGCATAGATGGTGTCGAAGGCGAGGGAGGATTTGCCCGACCCTGACAGTCCGGTCAGGACCACCAGCTTGCCCCGCGGCAGGTCCAGATCCACGGACTTCAGGTTGTGCTGCCGGGCCCCCCGGATCCGGATCAGCCCGGCGGTGGAGGCGAGTTCGGCGGCATCGCGGGGCATGGGGGCACAGCTCCAAAAAGGGACAATGTTCGCATTGCGTTCTTGCCCTTCAAGCACCATATGGGGTGGGTGTGAAAGGGGTTTTCCGCTAAGGAAAGCCCCTTGGTTTCGAGGATGTGTGTGCGATGGCCGGCGTGAACAAGGTGATCATCCTGGGTCGTCTCGGGAAGGACCCCGAGGTTCGGAACTTCCAGAATGGCGGCAAGGTGGTGAACCTGCGTGTGGCGACGTCGGAGCGCTACAAGGACCGCGAGGGCCAGCAGCAGGAGCGCACCGAATGGCACTCGGTGGCGATCTTCAACGAGAAGCTGGGCGAGATTGCCGAGCGGTATCTGCGCAAGGGCAGCGAGGTCTATCTCGAAGGCCAGCTCGAGACGCGCAAGTGGCAGGACCAGTCCGGCCAGGAGCGCTACACCACCGAGATCGTGCTGCGGAACTTCCGCGGCGAGCTCACCCTCGTCGGGGGGCGCGGCCAAGGCGGCGGCGGGGATGACATGGGGGCAGAGCCCTCCGGCTTCTCCGGCGGCGGCCGCTCGGGCGGCGGTGGCGGCTATGGCGGCGGCGGACGCTCCTCCGGCGGCGGCAGCGGCGGAGGCCGCTCCTCCGGTGGCTGGGACTCCGGCGGCGGCAGCGGCGGTGGCCGCGGCAAGCCCGACCTCGACGACGACATTCCCTTCTGATCGGACTCCCTGAACCTTGACCGACGAGACCACCCCGCCCGACATCGCGCCGATCGCGGTCGAGCAGGAGATGCGACGCTCCTTCCTCGACTACGCGATGAGCGTCATCGTCTCCCGCGCGCTGCCGGATGTGCGCGACGGGCTGAAGCCCGTCCATCGCCGCATCCTCTATGCGATGCATGAGAGCGGCTATGCCTCCGACAAGCCACACCGCAAGTCAGCCCGCGTGGTCGGCGACGTGATGGGCAAGTATCACCCGCACGGCGACAGCGCGATCTACGAAGCCATGGTCCGCATGGCCCAGCCCTTCTCCATGCGCGTGCCGCTGGTGGATGGGCAGGGCAATTTCGGCTCCATGGACGGCGATCCGCCCGCGGCGATGCGCTACACCGAGGTCCGCCTCGCGAAATCCGCCACGGCGCTGCTGGAGGGGATCGAGGAGGACACGGTCGATTTCGTCCCGAATTACGACGAATCGGCAGAGGAGCCGCGCGTCCTTCCCGCCGCCTTCCCGAACCTGCTGGTGAACGGCGCCGGCGGCATCGCCGTCGGCATGGCGACCAACATCCCGACCCATAATCCGGGCGAGGTGATCGACGCCACGTTGCGCCTGATCCACGAGCCGGACACCACCCTGTCTGAGCTCATGGAGATCATTCCCGCCCCTGACTTCCCGACGGGCGGCATCATCCTCGGCCGCGCCGGGGTGCGCTCCGCCTTCGAGACGGGACGCGGCTCCATCCCGCTGCGCGCGCTCTGCGACATCGAGGAGATGAAGGGCGGCCGCCAGGCCATCATCGTCTCCGAGGTTCCCTACCAAGTGAACAAGGCGGCGCTGATCGAGAAGATCGCGGAGCTGGTGCGCGCCAAGGCGATCGAGGGCATCTCCGACCTGCGCGACGAGTCCGACCGCTCCGGCCTGCGCATCGTCATCGAGGTGAAGAAGGACGCGAATGCGGAGGTGGTGCTGAACCAGCTCTACCGCATGACGCAGCTGCAGATCTCCTTCCCCGTCAACTTCCTGGCGCTGCACAAGGGCCGGCCGCAGCAGATGGGGCTGCGTGACGCGCTGCTCGCCTTCATCGGCTTCCGCGAGGAGGTGATCGAGCGCCGCTCCCGCTTCCGGCTGCAGAAGGCGCGCGAGCGGGCGCACAACCTCATCGGCCTCGCCGTCGCCGTGGCCAATATCGATGAGGTGATCCGCCTCATCCGCGAAAGCCCGGACGCCGCCGCCGCCCGCGTGGCGCTGATGGCGCGCGACTGGCCTGCCGCCGATGTCGGCCCGCTGGTCGCGCTGGTGCAGGACGAGGGCAACGAGGTCACGGCCGAGGGCACGATCCGCCTGACGGAAGCCCAGGCCCGCGGCATCCTGGAGCTCCGCCTCCAACGCCTGACGGGCCTCGAGCGCGAGAAGATCGACGCCGAGCTGAAGGAGGTCGGCGCCCGCATCACCGAGCTGCTGGAGATCCTGTCCAGCCGCCCGCGCCGCCTGGAGGTGATGTCCGAGGAGCTGACGGCGGTCCGCGCCACTCTCGCCAGCCCGCGCCTGACGCGGATCGACGACCATGCGGGCGACATCGACGACGAGAGCCTGATCGCCCCCGCCACCATGGTGGTGACGCTGACGCGCGACGGCTACGTGAAGCGTACGCCGCTTGACGTGTTCCGGGCGCAGAACCGGGGCGGCAAGGGACGCAGCGCCGCCGCCACCCGCGCCGACGACGTGGTGGTGCGCAGCTTCATCGGCCACACCCACCAATGGGTGCTGTTCTTCACCAATCGCGGTCTCGTCTTCCGCGAGAAGGTCTGGCAGCTGCCCGAGGGCGGGACGGGCGGCAAGGGCCGCTCCTTGCGGCAGGTGCTGAACCTGGCGGATGGGGAGGGGGTGACGGCCGTGCTGCCGCTGCCGCAGGATGAAAGCCTGTGGGAGGCGCTGCACCTCGTCTTCGCCACCCAGCAGGGCAATGTCCGCCGCAACCGCCTGTCCGATTTCCGCAACGTCCGCTCCTCCGGCCTCATCGCCATGAAGCTGGATGAGGGGGATTCGTTGATCGGCGTCGCCACCTGCCGCGAGGGGGATGACGTGCTGCTGGCCACCCGCAAGGGCCGGGCCATCCGCTTCCAGGCGACGGAGGACGTGCTGCGCGTCTTCGCCGGGCGCGATTCGACCGGCGTGCGCGGCATCAAGCTGGCAGGCGACGACGCCGTGATCGGCCTCGCCGTGCTGACCCACGTGGATGCGACGGTGGAGGAGCGGGCCGCCTTCCTCAAGGCGCGCCGCCCCGCCAATGGCGAAGAGGGCGAAGCCGTCCCCAACGCCGCCGACGAGGAGCCCGTGGCCGAGGTGACGCTGAGCGCCGAGCGCCTGGACGAGATGGCGCGGCGCGAGCAGATCCTCCTCACCGTCACCGATCGCGGCTTCGGCAAGCGCACCAGCGCCTACGAATACCGCGTCACCGGCCGCGGCGGTCAGGGCATCGGCAACATCACCCTGTCGCGCCGCACGGGCGACGCGGTGGTGGCCTGCTTCACGGTGACTCCGGGCGACCACATCATGCTGATGACCGATGGCGGCCAGGCGATCCGCTTCGAGGCGCAGCAGGTGCGGCGCACGGGGCGGCTCTCCCAGGGCGTCATGTTCCAGCGGCTTGACGAGAGCGAGCGCGTCACCTCCTGCTTCCCCGTCATCGACGACGAGGAAGCGCCAGAGGCATGACGACTCGTACTGCCCTCTACCCGGGCACCTTCGACCCCGTGACCAACGGCCACCTGGACGTGATCGGCCGCGCCGCGCGTCTGGTGGACCGCCTGGTGATCGGGGTCGCCATCAACACCGGCAAGGGGCCGCTCTTCCCGCTGGAGGAGCGCGTGGCCCTGGTGGAGGCCGAGACGCGCGCCGTCGCCGAGCGCACCGGCTGCACGATCGAGGTGAAGCCCTTCACCGGCCTCCTGATCGGCTTCGCGAGGGAGGTGGGGGCCGGGATGATCGTGCGCGGGCTGCGCGCCGTCACCGATTTCGACTACGAGTTCCAGATGGCGGGAATGAACCACCGTCTGGACTCGGGCGTGGAGACGGTGTTCCTGATGGCAAGCGAGCGCAACCACTTCATCTCTTCGCGCTTCGTGAAGGAAATCGCGCAGCTGGGCGGCGACATCTCCACATTCGTCCCGCCGCTGACGCTGGAAAAGACCCTGGCCCGCGTGGGCCGCTGAACACAGGGGGATGCCCATGCACCGTCGCACCCTGCTTGCCACCGCAACCCTGATGGGAGCCGTCATGTCCGACACCAACGAAGCCGAGGCCCAGCCCGCGGCGGACCGCGAGAACACGCTGATTATGACGCTGAAGGATGGCGACGTGACCATCCAGCTGCGCCCGGACCTGGCGCCGCGCCACGTGGAGCGGATCAAAGAGCTGACGCGCAAGGGCCTGTATGACGGCACGCCCTTCCACCGCGTGATCGAGGGCTTCATGGCCCAGGGCGGCGACCCGACCGGCACCGGCACGGGCGGGTTCCGCGACCGCGGCTATGCCGACCTTCCGGCTGAGTTCGTTCCCGCCTCCCGCGCGCGCTTCCTGCGCGGCACCTGCGGCATGGCGCGTTCCCAGAACCCGAACAGCGCCAACAGCCAGTTCTTCATCATGTTCGCGCCCGGCGAGTTCCTGAACAACCAGTACACCATCTGGGGCCAGGTGACGGCCGGCATGGACAAGGTGGACCGCATCGCCCGCGGCGAGCCGCCGCGCACGCCGGACCGGATCGTCCGCATGAAGGTGCTGGCGGACACTTGACGGAATGACCTGCGCGCGGCCTTAGAGAGCCGCGCGCAGCGCGAGCCCGTAGCTCAGTCGGTAGAGCACGTGACTTTTAATCATGGGGTCCTGGGTTCGAGTCCCAGCGGGCTCACCATGGATTTCAAAGACTTATAAGGTCTTTGGCCTCTTGAAATAGCGGACCCCGAAACTGCGGACCCAATGGTCCAACATCACCCTCCGCACCGAATGCGCAATTGGGGCTCGATTGTGGGGCAATGCACTGTCTGCGCGGTCAGCTAATCACCGGCCACGGACAAGGCGTGCACCTTCGACGTCGCCGCCAACAGGCAGTTCAGGGGATCGCGTCACCTCCGCCCACACAGCGGATTGCCGGGGGTGCTGTGCAACGGGAGCGCCGGCAGCTGCTTCTTCAGCGGTACTATGTCGCCCGCCGTCCTAGTCACACCTGCCGGGCCAGTGCCCGTCCCCGCGCCGGCCGGGCTGACCTTCCTAGCGCTCGGCATCGTGAGGCGCGGTCAGTTCGCCTAAAAGACCGAAGCCCTCGCCCTCTCGACGGGGGCTTCTACCTTTGAGCGGCCGCGACCGTGGCGTTGGCGTTCAAGGCGCAGATGTTCGCGCGTCAGTTCCAAGGTCCGGTGAAACACCTTCAGAGCCTCTCGTGCCGCCAAGGCGGCGTCGGGGGTTTCGCTGCGCTCCAGGCGGGCAATGAGGGCACGCTTCCGCATCACCCTGTGCTCTGCTTCGCGGACAAGCCGCTCCGCTCCACTCTCGCGCGCTGGAGCATGACCCGTTCTTCAGCTTCCCGGATGTGTTGCTCGGCCACTGCCAAGCGGTGCTCAAGCGGCCCCATAGGCGCCTCCTCCCGCGCAACAACGCCCTGATACCGCAGCAGGTGCCGTCGCAAGTTTCATGGCTTCAGGACCCTTCAGCGGCTTCGACCTCGCCAGCCAGGATGGTGCGCGAAGCGACAGAAGGCCACGTTAGGAAGCCCTCAGGAAAACGGCGTCAACCGTCCACTGCATGGTACCCGCCCACTGCATGGCACGGTTGCGCTAACAAAAATTAACACGCGCAGGCATGCAACCCGCTTGATAATCGCAGGCAGTCAGGGAGGTGCAACTATGTGCAATGTTGGAAGGCTGACGCAGCGAACCATCCTGGTCGTCGAGGATGAGTACCTCATCGCGCGTGACATGGCGGAAGAGCTGGAGATGGTTGGGGCCGAGGTGCTGGGTCCAGTCGCCACGCTGCACGCTGCGCAGCAACTCATCGCACGCAGTGAGCACATCGACGCAGCCGTGCTCGACGTGAAGCTGGGGGCAGAAAGCGTCTACCCCGTGGCCGATACCCTCAGGCGTCGCGGCATACCGCTTGTCTTCTGCACCGGCTACGACCGCGGCGCACTCGCCCCCGCCTTCCGCGACGCCCTCTTGTGCGAGAAGCCGAGCGAGCCCGCTGACGTCATCCGGGCCCTGCAAGACCAGCTTGAGTCACAGCTTGCCGCCTGAGGCGGGGAGACCCTTACTCCCCGCCTATCGGTGTGTTTGTTGCCTAGCGGCCGCCGTGGGCGTCTTCGCCATCCTTCCGGCCGGCCTTCGATGCGGCGCGAAAGGTGAGGAAGGCGATCCCGCGAGGTGCACTTGCGGGCTTCTCCTGCCGCGAAAGGCCGTTGTTGCTGACGGAGGCGCGTATGCTGCCGCGCGAGGGACCCTTGGCCATGGCCGAGCGGCATGCCCGCGACGCCGAGGAACGCGTCGCGCGCCAGGGGGGCCAGAGTGGAAATGTTGCGGAGCTACGGCCGGTCCGAGGCCTTCGATCTCGCCGAATTGACGCTTGAGACAAGGCAGACCTGTCCGAGCATTGCGCAAAGGAACCTTAGGAGAGAGCGCGAACGGCATGGTCTCGAACCCTGAGGTGGGAAAGTGGCACCTCCAGTGAGAGCGGGACCGGCGGCATCTTCTGTGAGAGAGTGCCGGTCTCGTCTACGGAGGCATCCATGGACCCGCATGAAGACGCTTTAGCCATGGCGGAACGCCACGTCCGAGAGGGCGAAGAGCGCGTGGCCCGCCAGCGCGCCATCATCGAGGAGATGGAGCGGGATAACCACCCCAAGGCCGCTGAGATTGGCAGGAGCACGCTGCAGGTCCTGCTATCGACCTTGGAGCTGATGCGCGGCCACCTTCGTATTGAGCGCGAGCGGCACGGCCTCGAACCCTAAAAACGAACTTCTCGTGCGGGAGGCGTTATTTCTCTCATCCTTGTTCCTCCGCCAGGAAGATCGGTGCTGGGGATGCAAGTCCCTGAGGACGCCTCGGGCCGAGGCCGGTCCTACCCTTACCTTCCTAAGGTTTCGAGAAGCCCCCAGCCATCGACGGGGCTTCGTCGTTTCAGGGATCAAAGCCATGCCACTTGCGCTCGATCCGCAGGTGTTCGCGCCGGAGTGCCAGTCTCGTTTCATGGATCGCCAGCAATTCCCGCGCTGTGTGGGCCAAGTCAGGATGCCCGTCCCGCTCTAGCCGCTCCACCAAGGCTCGCCCTTGTGCGACCCGCTCCTCCGCCTCTCGAACAAGGCGCTCTGCCTGAGCGATCGGGTCCTCCATAAAGCTCATCCGCTTTCCTGGGCATGAATGCGCGGAGCGCCAAGGGGGCCACCGCAAGTACACCAACATTCAGCAAAGGAGCCGGACACTGCTTGGCAGCTGATATTTTCTCTTCTCCCACTCCGGAGCAGTATCGCGTGATATTTTTGTGACTGCGCTATTTCCAAGTCTGCCGGTTAGTCTTTTTTGAGGCCCTTTAATCCACTCAGGCGACAGGGCTCCATTTTTATGCCCAAGAATACTTCCGCCAGTACTCTGCTGTTGGATCTCAGCGACGGGCGATCATGTCGAACCGGCCGAAGCCAAGCGATCGCGCCCGAGCTGGGGGGGCTTCTCAGGCCTGCCGTGGCCTGAGGCGGCCCGGCGCCTGATCGGACCGTACGCATTACTGCCAACTCGACCGTCACCTGACCCAAATTGTACGAGCCGTCGACCAAGGAGGCGTGGTGCCTTCACTTCCAATCAGATGCGCTCGTCTCAATGCTGATCGTCCACCATGGCTGGTTCCGCTCGTGGTATCGCCGGGTCCGCCCCGAAGTCGTCGCCCGTTACACGCGCTGGCATCGCCGCTTCTGAGGGGCATAGCCCACGCTGGCGCAGGATCCTCTCGGCGCCGCAGGAGAATGTGTCGCTACCATCCATGGGGTCGCGCCGCAGCCACTCTTGGGCAGGAGCAGGAGGGCAGAAGCGCGGACGGCAGTCCAGCACGATAGCCGGAATATCGGGCTGTCCGCCTCGGCGATAGCAGCCATTACCCCTCGCTCGCCATCTACTCGGGCGCATGGATCGCGAACAAGGGCGCTACGAGCTAACGCTGTTTGAGTTCTCGGTGAGTCCAACCCAGCCGACCGGGCGCAGCCGAGGAAAGTCGGCGCGGAAGGGTGAACGCGAGAGCCCTGCACCGGAATACCGTGGACCGAACAGGGAGCTTTGGAGCGGCCATGGCCGCATGCCTAGGTGGCTGCAGGCCGACCAGGCATGCGGCAAGTCCAGGGACGAATTTCTAATCGGATAACATGAGTCTCAGGCTTGCTCTGCGCCACGCTTCGGCTAATCGCCTGGAACGGCAGCCGGGGCTGGCCCGTCATGGAGGCCAACGGCGACACCTGCGAGAAACAGCGTGTGTGCAACGGTGGAGCCCACGTCGCCGACGCCGCGCACAAGAGTCGCTCCCTGATGCGCTGCCACGCCCTCTTCCAAAGTCACTGCGTGCCGCTACCGCACCAGCTCCACGCGGAAGTCATCGAAATGGGTGACGCTGTCCGCCTTTGTCCACAGCCCCACCCGGCCAGCCTCGCGGAAGGTTCGGTCTGTCACAGCAAACAGCTCGCGTCCGTCGAGCGAAACTACCAACCGGTCGCCCTCGACACGGAGCCCCAGCGTCTGCCATCGGTCACGGGGCACCGGAACATCGACGCCCGCAAACTGGGTCCGCCGCCCGTCCACGACGCGATAAAGGCGCACGTTGTTCTCCAGCGCGTTGGCACGGGCAATGTAGTAGTTGCGCGGGTCACGAAGCCGCACCACCAGCCCTGCCGCTTGGTCGATGGTGCCGGAAACCGGCCTGAACCGCACCGATACGGCCACGTCGCGCGCCTCGAAGCCGTCCAGAATCGCCAGCGGAAAGCGGTCGCTCGTCCGATCGCCGCTTGTCTCGGCGAGCACGGCCGGACCGGCTGGCGACGACCGGTCCTCAAGCACCACCCACCGCACGGACCGACCCCGGCCCGTGAGCGCGAAGGTGAAGCCAGGCGGCGGAGTGCCTGCGGGCATATCTTCGAAGGTGTGCGGCACCGTCGCCCCAGCGGTCTGCGCCGCGACGCCTCGGGATCCAAGCGCCACGGCGATGGCGCCCATCAGAAGCGCGGCGACAAGCGCGCCTTGCGTGGATTGCTGATCACTCCGCATGGCTGCCTCCTCACCTCCGACCGCCATCACGGCCAGGCGCCGCATCGGTGCGGCGGCTATTCGTGCGATCGAGCGCCGTGCGCAGGCCGCGGGCCAAGCCCTCGGGCTCGCCCACCCCCCAGAAGTGCATGAAGAACAAGCGGGGCTGCTCGTGAAGCATGTGGTTGTGGATGGCGGTGACCTCGATGCCGCTCTCAACCAGCGCCCGCTGAACCGGTACCACCTCGGGGGCTGTCAGGACGAAATCACCCGTGACCGCGGCTCGGCCATTTCCGGCCGCCTGGAGGTTGATCACCGTTCCGAGACCCATGGCCGGCGGCACCTCCGCGCCATTCTCCTGAACCGCCTCCGCGCGCGGCACCGACACGGAATAGACGGCCCCAGCGACACGACCCTCGCGGCCGAGAGCCTGGGTGAAGGCGGCGGTGTCGAGCCCCTCCATCCTGTCCTCCGCGGACGGGCTCGCGGCACCTTCGAGCGGTGTCGCGCTTTCCTGGACTGCGGTCCGAAGGACGACAGCGATCCGCCTTGGCTCTCCGAGGCCAGCTACGTGCAGATACATGGTGGCTGGCTGGGCCCGGACGAGGTGATTGTGCAGGGCCGTCACCTCCACGCCGCCTTCGGCAAGGCGGCGCATCACGGGCGCGATCTCGCTTTCCAGCAGGACCAAGTCGCCCATCAGCATGACCTGCCCGCCATGCTCATGGAAGGCCACCCATGAGCCGAGCGCAAAGCCCGGCAGGAGCCGCACGCCGTCGAGTGTCACCTGCAGGTCGGTGCGCGGCAGCGCAACGCGGTAGACTTCGCCGGGCATATCGGTGCCGGGCTTTCCCAGCACCTCGGCAATGGTGTTGCGCCAGTCCGGGTCCCCGCCCGGCGCGCTGGGCGCAGGCGCAGTGGCGTTCGGCTGGGTTTGGCCGGACGCCCCTGCCTGCGGCATCAGCGCGACAAGGCTCAGAAGAACGATCCTGAGCGTCGTCCGAATGTGCATGGCTTCATCCTCCTGGAATGTGGGTGCGGCGGTCGGCTCCCACGATGGTGACGAAGAAAAACCATGACCTGCTGTTCGGCCTTCTGCCGTTCAGGCGGAGCTTGGACCTTGCGGGGGCTGACGAGAGCAGGCGTCCATCCCCCGGTGCTGCCAGCTGGGCCAGAACTCTTAAGCCAGCCACTCGCGGTGCTGCGCCCATGCCAGCTTCATCCCAGAACGAGCTTCGCCACCAGCCCAACGGCGGCCGTGATACCGAGGGTGCGCAGCAGGCCAAGCCTCAGCCAGAACAAGCAGACGGCAGCGAGCGCGGCGAGCGCAAGGGCGACCGGATCCAACGAGCTGAGCCTGGGGACATCGAGGCCTAGCGGCCCAATCTCCCAACGCCCCACATCGGCGAACAGCACGCGTAGGCCGAACCAGAGCGCGAGGTTGGCAATGACCCCGACCACCGCCGCCGTCACCGCCGCCAGGGCGCCTGTCAGTTCCCGGTTCGAATGCAGTCTCTCGACGTAGGGGGCACCCAGAAAGATGAAGGCAAAGCAGGGCGCGAAGGTGACCCAGACCGTCAGAAGAGAGGCCAAGACGCCCCAGACAAGACCCCCCGCACCATAGCCGGCAAGAAAGCCAACAAACTGCAGGACCAGGATTAGCGGCCCAGGCGTAGTCTCAGCGAGACCGAGGCCCACCAGCATCTGCTCTGGCGTGAGCCAGCCATAGCTTTGGACGGCCTCCTGGGCGACATAGGCGAGCACGGCATAAGCGCCTCCCACCGTGACCACGGCCATCTTCGAGAAGAACCAAGCAACATCCGCGAAGACGCCACCGACGATGAGCATCAGCACCGCGACGGGGACCAGCCAGAGCGCGACAGCAATCCAGCCGGCGCGCCAGGCCTTCGCCGCAAATCGAGCCGGCCGTTCTGGGTCCGCCGCCAGAACCGCATCAAGCACCGCGGGTGGACCGTCCTTTGCGGAGCCGTGGGCCCCTGCCTTGAAGGCGCCTGGCGCGAAGTAGCCGATGACGGCGGCGGTCAGGACGACGATCGGGAACGGCACGCCGAAGAGGTAAAGGGCCAGAAAGGCCGTAGCTGCGAGGGCCCAGGCTTCGTTCGTCTTGAGCGCGCGCCGCGCCACGCGCAGCAATGCCTCGACCACCAGAACGAGCACCGCACATTTCAGGCCGAAGAACAGCGCCGCGACGGCGGGCACCTCGCCAAAGGTGACATAAAGGAGTGTGAGGCCAAGCATCACCACCACGCCCGGCACGACGAACAGCGCCCCGGCGGCGACGCCGCCGCGCACCCCGTGCATGAGCCAGCCAAGATAGGTGGCAAGCTGCTGCGCCTCCGGTCCCGGCAGCAAGGCGCAGAAGTTCAGCGCATGCAGGAAGCGCGCGTCCGAGACCCAGTTGCGGTCGTCCACGACCTCGCGGTGCAGCAGGGCGATCTGCCCCGCCGGGCCACCAAAGGAGAGCAGCCCGACCTTCAGCCAGACTTTGAAGGCCTCACCAAAGGATGGCATGCGGGCCGTCGCCTCAGCTGCCGCCGAACGGGCCGCCGCCGTCGCGGCAGCTTCAGTGGAAGTGCCGTTCAAGATGCGGCCTCCGGCGACACGACGCGGCTCGTCGGCGTCCAGTTATGGATCTCTGGCTTCTCGGATTGGCACCAGGCGTAAAGCGCGTCGTAGATCACCATGCCCTGCTCCAGCATCGCATGGTCGTCCGGAATATTCGCAGACAGTCCCATTGAGATGGCATGCAGGCCGGAGGCCTCCGGCGCCAGATCATGCCGGGCGGTGTCAGCGCCCCGCACGATCAGGGCCAGCCGCCGCAGGGCGGGGTCCTTCAGCTCATAATGCTTGATGATGGCGTCAAAGGAGCAGAGTTCGCCGTCATGCGCGAATGGCTCTGCACCGGGGATGTCATAGGGGATCGCGCCGGTTTCCCTTGCCGCCGCGAAGACACGGTCGGTCGGCACATAGAGGAACTCGGCGTCGGCCTCGACGAAGCGCCGGATCAGCCAGGGGCAGGCAATGCGGTCGATCTTCGGACGCTCGCGGGTGACCCATTTCGTCATCGCACTTCTCCCTCGATGTCTGTCTTGTTGACGGGCGCTGTCTGCGCGCCGATGGCGTGCCAAGCGGCAATGCCGCCGCCCAGGACCACCGCATCAAAGCCCCGGCGCCGGAGTTCGGCCGCTGCGTCGCCGCTCACCTGGAAGCCGTAGACGCAGTAGGCGACCACCGGTCGGTCGCGCGGCAGGTCCTCCGCCCAGCGGGCGATTGCGGCGGGGTCGCGCCAGATGGACCCCGCGATGCGGTCGGACGCGGCTGCCAGATCCTCGGGCTTTCGCGCGTCGAGGACCGTGACAGGTTCGCCGCGCGCGAGCATGTCGCGCAGCCGCTCGGCCGAAACGGTTTCAGGCTCTGGGTAAGGCGCGGCAGGGGTCGGCACTGCGGCGGAGAGCGCCGCCGTATGGCGTGCCGCGACACGGCCCCAATGGAGATTGCGCATCACCGTGTCGACGTACTCGCCAGCGCGGGCGCCGAAGTCGATGTGGTAGGAGTGCTCGTACATGTCGAGCGCGAGCACCGGCAACCCGCCGGCCAAGCCGTGGGCATGGTCGGCCGCCCAGTGGTTCACCAGTCGACCGAGGCGCGGTGACCAGGCGAGGACCACCCAGCCTGACCCGCCGGCCAGGGCCTTGCCCATGCCGACGAACTCGGCACGCCAGCGCGCGACCGAGCCGAAGTCCCGCTCAAGTGCGGCGGCGAGGCCGCCGTTGGGGTCGCCCCCCTCGCCACCGAGCCCTTCGAAGTAGACCTCGTGCAGGATCACTGAGCCGGCCGCGATCAGCTCCTCCCGCTTGAGGCCGTTGATCTCGAAAACCGGGGCTGAACTCCAATCGATCTCGCCCAGGCGGCGCTCGATGGCGTTCAGGCGCCGTAAGGCGCCCCCGTAGTTGTTCTCGTAATGGCTGGCCAGCAGGCGTTCTGAGAGGCCCTGGAGCCGTGACGGCTTGAAGCTCAGAGGCGCGACGGCCTGGGGCATTCGGGCGACTCCTTGTGGGGTTCGCTGGCTGGCGTTCCAACGCTACGCCAGATCCGGTATGAGATACAAGTGTTGCATTTTCCCTCTTTCATGATACGACTTCCTCACAAATTGGGATGTGCCGATGAGGAGGGCTTGGAGATGAGTGCTCCCACATGAGCGTGGGCAATCCGGCCGACACGCGGCGCATTCTGCTCGCGCGGGGATTGCGCGCCTTCGGTGATGGCTACGTTGCCATCCTCCTTCCTGTTCACCTGTCCAGCCTTGGATTTGACGCGCTGGCCGTGGGAGCGATCTCGACAGCCACCCTGCTCGGCTCGTCACTCCTGGCTTTGGGGCTTGGCGCGGTTGGCCACCGCATCCGACGCCGCCCCGCGCTGCTGGCAGCCAGCCTGCTGATGGCCGCGAGCGGCTTCGCTTTCGGCGTTCTCGACAGCTTCTGGCCGCTGCTGCTGATCGCCTTCGTCGGCACTCTCAGCCCGACCGGGGGCGATGTGGGCGTTTTCCTTCCCCTGGAGCACACGGTGCTGACGCAGTCGGTGCCGGCGGAGCGGCGCACTGCTGCGTTCGCCCGCTACAGCTTCGTGGGTTCGATGGTCGGCGCCCTAGGCGCGCTCGCGGCCGGCGCCGTGGACTGGCTGGGGTCGATCGCCTCGGCGCGCACCATCGCCGACGCGCTGTTCCTGCTCTACGGCGGCCTCGGGCTCGCAAGCTTCGCGCTCTACCGCAGCCTGTCGCCGCGCGCCGAGGCACCGGGAGACGCGCCGCCGGCACCGCTCGGCCCGTCGCGTCGGCGGGTCTATGGCCTTGCCGCACTGTTCTCGCTCGACAGCTTCGGGGGCGGGTTTGTGGTGAACTCGCTGCTCGCGCTCTGGCTATCCGAGCGGTTCGGGCTCGACGTGGCAGCCGTCGGCACGATCTTCTTCGTGACGAGCCTCTGCTCGGCCGTGTCCTACTTCGCCGCCGTCCCCTTGGCGGCACGCTTCGGGCTGGTGAACACGATGGTCTTCACCCATCTGCCATCAAGCGTGTTCCTCATCCTCGTCGCTTTCGCACCAGATGCGACTGTCACATTCGGTCTGCTGGTCTTGCGCGCTCTGCTGTCTCAGATGGACGTGCCGACCCGCTCCTCCTACGTCATGGCGGTTGTCGAACCGCATGAGCGGCCGGCTGCGGCGAGCATCACTGCCGTGCCTCGCGGTTTTGCCGCAGCCCTCTCGCCGCTGATCTCCGGCTGGCTGATGGGGCTCAGCCCCTTTGGTTGGCCGCTGATCTTCGCTGGGGCACTCAAGATCACCTATGACCTCCTGCTGCTCCAGGCTTTCTCCCAGGTTCGGCCGCCGGAGGAGGTGGCACGGCGTGCGCCCCAGGGCGGACTGCGCGATGCTGGCGGCCGATGAGCAGGACAGCAGAGCAGCAGGCCAGCTCCGATAGGGCCTCGTCCGAAGCCGGGGGCGAGGCACGCTGGCTGCTGCTCGTCTTCCAACTGCCATCCAAGCCGGCCTACCTCCGCGTGAAGGTCTGGCGGCGGCTGCAAGCGCTCGGCGCCGTGGCCCTGAAGAACGCGGCCTATGCGCTGCCCTTGACGGCGGAGGCGCAGGAGGATTTCGGCTGGCTCGCGAAAGAGATCGCCGAGGCCGGAGGCGAGCCGCTGGTCTGTGAGGCGCGCTTGGTCGACGGCATGACGGATGCCGAGGTCCGCGCCCTCTTCGATCGGGCCAGGGACGCCGATTACGAGACGCTGGCCGAGGAGGCCCGCACGCTTGCCGCGGACCTCGACGAGGCGGACAGGTCTGGCGCCGGTGCGACAAGCGAGTTGCGCACGAGGCTCACCCGCCTCCGGTCAAGGTTCGAACAGGCCGTGACAATCGACTTCTTCGGCGCACACGGCCGCCAAGCGGCGGAAAGCCTCCTTCGCGAGCTTGGCCAGCGAATGGCGGACATAACTGGCACACCCTCCAAGGCAGTTGCACCAGAGGGAGCCTCTGGTGCCGCAGCGCTGAAGGGGAAGGTCTGGGTGACGCGCGCTGGAGTTCACGTGGACCGCATCGCCTCAGCCTGGCTCGTGCGACGCTTCATTGACCCTTCGGCGCGGTTCCGTTTCGTGCGGGGCAAGTCGGCCGCATCGGTCCGTGGCGAGATCCGCTTTGACATGGCCGAGGCCGAGATCACCCACGAAGGAGACCGTTGCACCTTCGAGGTGCTGATGCGTCGGGCCGACCTGGAGGGCGACCACGCCCTCGCTGCGGTGGCCGAGATCGTGCACGATATTGACCTCAAAGACGGCAAGTTCGGCCGCCCTGAGGCAGATGGGGTTCGGACGCTAATCGCGGGCCTTTGCGCGGCGACTGAGGATGACGAGGAGCGACTCACGCGCGGCGCGGCGATCTTCAATGACCTGCATCGGTACTTTGCTGCTCCCCGACGCGGGCGTTAAGGGCTGGTCAGCACCTGTTCCTGAGGTTGCTCTGGCTGTTGGGCTTGCCTTTGCGGCAGTAGGGCGCGCTGAGCACACCAGAGAACCGCAAGCAGATCAGAAGGAGGGTGGCAGGATTACGCTCGTCGCTCGCCCGCCATCCCGCGCTGCCGCAGGCGGCCCATGTCCTCCTTCGCCTCGGCGAGGAGCCAGTCGCGGAAGGTCGCGATCCTCGGCACGTCCGCAACTGCGGATGGGCAGACGACCCAGTACGTGTTCGCCATCGGCAACGAAACATCCACCGGTCGCACCAGGCGGCCCTGGATGAGGTCCCACGCCACAAGAGCCGTCCGGGCCAGCGCCACACCCTGCCCATCCACCGCGGCGTCGATCAGCATGCTCGCCTGGTTCAACACCGGGCCGCGGGGCACGGGCTCCCGCACGCCCGCAGCTGAGAACCACCTCGCCCAGGTCCTTTCATCCTCAAGGCGCAGCAGTGGGAGACGAAGGAGATCAGACGGGGTGGTGATGCGCTTCCGCCCGGAGAAGAGCTTTGGACTGCAGACAGGAAACAGCCGCTCCGAGCACAAGCGCACAACGTGAAGACCCGGCCAGTTGCCGTCCCCATGGCGGACCGCGAGATCGACCTCGCCCCGTGAGAGGTCGACGTGATGCGCCGATGCCGACACGCGGAGATCGATCTCTGGGTGGGTCTCGGCGAAGCGTCCGAGCCGATTGACGAGCCACTTCGCGGCGAAGTCCGGCGAGGTGCTGACCGTCAGGATACCGGACGTCTGACGCTGCACGAGACGAGCCGTGCCGAGCGCGATCCGGTCCAGCGCGTCGCGGGTGACCGCGAGGTACTCGCGGCCCGCCTCCGTCAAGGACAGCCGCTGGCGTTCGCGCAGGAACAACCGGACACCAAGGCTCTGCTCCAACGCCTTGACCTGGTGACTGACCGCCCCGGGCGTCACGCAGAGTTCCTCAGCCGCCCGCGTGAAGCTCTCGCTCCGCGCGGCGGCCTCGAAGGCCCGGATGGCGTTCAGCGGCGGCAGGCGACGCAGCATGTCCTGGCACTCATGAGAAAATCTGATGAAGCAGCGAGCCGAGTCTAGATCGCGATCAGGCGGATAAAAAGCTCTGTCTTTGGGCACTAAAGGCCAGCGATGAGCCGTGGCTGGTGCGCCCGAGGCCAGCACCTCAAGCTTCAGCGCCCCCCTGGGCTCACGCAACGTTCGGGCTTGTGCGCGCTGATTCAAGGTCGAAGCGCCTAGAGCCGACTTCATGAGAATTTCTAAGGCTTCCCTGAGAAATCATGCTTTGCGCCGTGGCATGGCACTCGCCCCAAATGGCTGGGTTTTCAAGAGGCTCAGGGGCCACGATGAACACCCAAGCCAGCCACGTGCTACCTCCTGCCCTTGCGCAGGAAGAGGCGCCATCGGCACACCCTACGTCCTGGCTCCGCTGCGCCATCGCTGCTTGCGCTGTCTCGGTCGTCCTCACCCTCTCGCCGCTCGCGCAGACTGCCTCGTCCGAAGTATTCCACGGCCCGGATGGCGTCACAGGGCTCCTGTACCTCCCCATGGAAGGCACGCCTGCGCCGCCTGCGGTGCTGATCGTCCACGACACGCTTGGGCTGGACAGGCGCAGCCGGAGTTACATCGCGCGGCTCAATGCGGCCGGGATTGCTGTCCTTGAGGTCGAACTCCGCGCCAATCCGCTCGATGGCGCACCAGAGCCGCTCCCCGGAGAGTCTGAAGCGGCCGAACTCGTGACGCGCACCGTGGCGGTGCTCACGCGCGACCCCCGGGTGAACCCGACGCGCATCGGCGGGCTTGGGTTCGGCATCGGCGCCCGCGCGGTGGCGCTCGCGCCGGCGTGGGATGACGGCCACCGGTCCTTCGCCGCCCGCCTGCTGCTCTACCCGGGATGCGCGAGCTTGGCCGAACTGCTCTCCGCGCCGCAGGCAAGTAGGGCCACGCCATCACCCGTCCTGATCCTGCACGGCGGGGACGACCCGGCCAACCCGCCCACCGCCTGTGGCGCTCTGGCCGCAGCTTTCGGGCCGACGGAGTCAGTGCGGCGCATTTCCTACGAGGGCGCGACCTATGCCTGGGACCTTCCCCAGTCCGGCGGGAGCCCAGCCACCGCCCAACCGTGGCCGCGCGAAAGCGGCACGGTGCCGGCGCATTCGTGCCCGGAGTTGGCGGAACTCTCGGCGGCACAGGCGGCTGAGTTCTTCGCTGCCGCGCTCCATGGGACCGGCAGAGATGCGGAAATGATGCCAGTATCGTTCCGATAGACAGCGAAACAGTCAGGTATCAACCGTAGCCAAGCCACCTGCGTCAGCAGAGGTTTTTGCAGACTTTTCGCTACGCCAAGGGGCGGCGCTGCTCCAGCAGCTTGCTTGGTAGAGCGTAGAAGAGCGCAGGCTTTACCTCGCTCCCGCCCCGAAGGACCATTGTGCGGCGAAGCTCACCAGCAGGGCCGGCGTATCCCGCGTGGTCCCAGCGCCTATGGCGAAACCCAGAATGGGCCAGTCGTCGGCAAAACGATGGCGGACGCCTACTTCGACGAGACTGAAGTCACGTTCGCCGCGTTCCTGCTGCCGCCGCGCATGAGAGAGCACAACGACCGTGTCGCGCGAGACGCCCGTGCCAACGGCCGCGGTGAAGGAATACTGGTTCGGCCGCTCACCAGGTAGGGGAGCAAAGCGGGTGGTCCAGCCGAGGTTGAGGTTAAGACCCACAGCCCGGGCGCCGGAGCCAAGCGTTTTGCCAAAAAGTGCAGCCACCTCGCCTTCGTGGCTGGGCGTGCCTGGGCCATAGACCGAGAGCACGCGGCCGAGCAGCGAGATGACGGGAACCGCACCCCGCTCCTCCGTGATCTGGTACAGGAACCCAAGACGCGTTGATCCACCCCAGGCTGGTCCTGCGCCATTGCCTTGGGAGGGATCCGTTCCTGTAGCGCCGGAAGTGGCGGGCCGCCCCCGCGTTTGAAGATTGCCGTAGGCGCCCAACTGCCCGAAGCGGATTTCAAGCCTGGGGGCCACGCCAAGTTGAATTTCAGTCGCGACCGCTCCTGTGTCGCGATACGCCCCCTGGCGTGCGCGTTCGTAAATTCCAATGAACGCCAGTTCCGCTTCCCCCGGCTTCGCAGCGAGGGGGTCCGTGGTTTCGAAGGGGTCGGCCGCGAGAACAAGCTGCTCGGCCTCCGCGCCTGCGCCTTCTTGTGCTGCCGCAGGTGCTGCCACCAAGACCAGTCCCATCAGACAACGGAAGAGCGACGGGCGTGCTCCGTCTGGCATCGCATCATCCTTATCCAGCAGCGATCTGTCGTAATGGATCGCTGGATTGAGGCGAAGGGCAAGATACGCGACAGATTGAAGGCCTGTAATCAGAGGGCACGAGAGTGGTTTCGGGCCAGTCATCGTCAAGCCAGCTGCCGCTAGCCAGTTGAAATCCGTTGAGCGCTCAGCGTCGATCTTACCCGTGGAAGTTGAACGTATGGACGCGGATCAGCAGTGTATCGCCTTGGCGCTGGAAGATGCTGGTGACGTTGCCTTGTCGCTCAGTCCCTTGGGGGAGGCGGACCATATAGCCACCTGCGGCCCAGGCGCCGTCCGGGGCATAGTGCTGGAACTGAAAGCGGATATTTCCAAAGCCCTGTTCAAGTCGCCCCTTGTAGTTCTGCGCGATCGCCGGCCTGCCGATGAGGATCGGCGCCGGGCCGCTGAGGATGCCGTCTTCCGTAAAAAGGGCAGCAATCGCGTCGGCGTCCTTGCGGTTGTAGGCTTCGGCGAAACGCTCCATGAGGGCATCGATGGCCTGTCGGTCGCCCACCTGGGCACTCGCCTTCGTGCCGTGGGCTATGATCCCGGCGGGGACCGCCAGGGCGAGAGCACGTCGGAGCATGAGCTGTCTCCCGTGTTGGCCCCGGCAGATTGCACGCTACCGCGTCTCGCCGGGCGGGAGGCGCCAAGTTTTGTTACACGCCCTCGAGATGCCTGCTCCGGACACGGTGCGATAAGCGCACTGCCTCCGTCTCGCTGCCATCGATAGGGCGCCGCGCCGCGCGCCGCTTACGCCGCAAGCGTGAAGAGTTGAAGCAGCCAAGGCGCCTATCCACCAGGCGAAGAGTGGCGGCCGCCGTCAGCGCCGGTGCTTAGATCCTCAAGGGGGAAGAAGTGGCAACCGTCAGCTTAGTTGGCCCCAGCATGATGCGTTGTCCGAAGCACGAGCCGGTGAATGCGATGTTGTGAGCGGCTAGGGCGCCACAGCAACTCCACGATGGAACAGCGCGCGCCCCCGTCACCTCCACTCACATGGCTCAACAAGGCAGTGGTGGCGGTAATTTCGCTGACGATCCCAAGCGTGCCAGCGAGGCGGGGCGCGAGGGCGGCAAGAACGTGGCGCCGGAAGACCGCTCTTTCTCCAAGGACCCTGAACTCGCCGCCGAGGCAGGCCGGAAAGGTGGGCAGTCCGTCGCGCCAGAGGATCGCTCATTCTCGAAGGACCGGGAGTTGGCGGCGGAAGCCGGCCGGAAAGGCGGCGAGGCGTCCCATGGCGGCGGCGGTGGCGGTGGCAGCAGCGGTGGTGGCGGGGGCGGCGGCAACTTCGCCGATGACCCGGAGCGCGCCCGCGAGGCTGGCCGGAAGGGCGGCGAAAACTCCCGCGGCGGCCGCTAGGCAACAAACACACCCACAGGCGGGGAGCGAAGGCCTCCCCGCCTCAGGCGGCAATCTGTGACCTGAATTGGTCTTGCAGGGCCCGGATGATGTCGGCGGGCTCGCTCGGCTTCTCGCACAAAAGGGCGTCGCGGAAGGCGGGGGCGAGTGCGCCGCGGTCGTAGCCGGTGCAGAAAACAAACGGGATGCCGCGACGCCTGAGGGCATCGGCCACGGGGTAGACGCTTTCTGCCCCCAGCTTCACGTCGAGCACGGCCGCGTCGATGCACCCACTGCGCGCGATGAGGCGAAGCGCAGCGCTCAGCGTGGCGACCGGGCCCAGCACCTCGGCCCCGACCATCTCCAACTCTTCCGCCAGGTCGCGCGCGATGAGGTACTCATCCTCAACGACCAGGATGCTTCGCCGCGTCAGCTTTCCAGCATGGGGCATCGTGCTGCCTCCCTCACTGTCTGTGACTATCAAGCGGGCGACATGCGTACGCATGTGAATTTTTGTTCGCGTAACCGTGCTATGCTGTGAGCGGCTGACGCCGTTTGCTTAGTCCGGGCGGGGAGCTTTGGAGCGGCCGTGGCCGCATGCCGAGATGGCTTCAGGTCGCCTAGCCCGACAGTAAGGCCAAAGACGACTTCCTGATCAAACATCTGTCTGCGAAGGGCGGCCTTTCGCACCTCAGGGACTGATTGGCCATCCAGCCTTGTCCGCTAGGGTAATGGCGTTCAGCATGCGCCGGCATCGACGGCCACAACAGAACGTTGAGGCGGCAGGAGGCGCGCATGCACCCGCGCGAGGGGCCCTTGGCCATGGCCGGGCGGCATGTCCGCGAGGCCGAGGAACGCGTCGCTCGCCAGCGGGCCAGAGTGGAAATGCTGCAGGGCTACGGCCGGTCTTAGGCCTTCGACCTCGCCAAGCTGACACTCGAGACGCTGCAAGCCTATCTGAACATCGCGCGAAGGAAGCTCAGGAGA
This sequence comes from Sabulicella rubraurantiaca, assembly GCF_017355885.1. Lineage (GTDB taxonomy): Bacteria > Pseudomonadota > Alphaproteobacteria > Acetobacterales > Acetobacteraceae > Roseococcus > Roseococcus rubraurantiacus. Next base: position 350,053 of record NZ_JAFEUU010000002.1, on the reverse strand, counting down.
GAGCGCGAGCGGCACGGCCTCGCGCCCTGAACCGACGAAGCCTTCATCCTCGATGTAGTCGCTCCGCGAGCAAAAGGCGGCGTTCCACGGAGCAGCGGCGCTGGGTCACGGTGTCTGCGACTGCAAGCAGGCCCACGACTTCATGTGCGCGAAAGGAACGGGACGTGCTGCGCTCCGGCGGGAAGATCCCACCAGAGCGCGTGAGTTGCTTCCGGGCAGAAGCGCCCCGTCAGTACGTCATGCGGCCATCTTACGACGGCACGCCAAGCCCAAGCCGAGCAGCCCGGCACCGAGGAGCGCGAGGCTCGCCGGTTCGGGAACAGGGATGGTGAGGGCTTGGCCGCGGCTCAGCAGCTGCCCTCCCGGATCCAGCGAGAAGTCGAACCCGAGCGTCAGGGAGTAGGGAGATGTCAGGTTGACCCCAGCCTGCTCGTTCAGGGAGAAGCTGTACGGAGCAGTGGCCGGCGCACTGAAGGTTTGGCTGAACAGCTGAGTGCCAGGCCGATCATTGGGTGTCTGACCACCCTGCGAGTTCGCATCGTCGGCGTAGTAGCTCAGCGTGATCGACTCCCCGGCATTGCCCTGCATCGTCCCGGAACCCGAGAGGAAAGCCAGGGGGCCGCCATGCAGATAGTCGGTCGCACTCACCGAGACGTTGATGGTCTGTTTGCTGCCGGTGGTGTTGATCACCTGCAGCGAACTGCTGCTGAGGCCATCTGTGCCCGTGCCTGGGTTTCCAGGGATCCCCGTCGCGGTGCTGAGTGACCCGAAGACATTGACGCCGTTGATGGTTTGGGGGCTGGAGGTGGTCCCAATCCCGAGAACCCCGACCGCCGAGTTGGTGTCGCAGGCGGCTTGGTCGGCGCAGCTGAAGATTGTGCCACCAACATTGGCGGACAGGATCAGCGCGGCCTGTGAGTCGGGCGCGGCTAGCGTGGGACCTGCTAGCGCCACTGTCGCCAGAAGAAACTTCCGCATTTTTGCCCTCCTACCATGCAACCTAACTGGAGGAACGATCACCTCCGCTCCTCTCGCAGCAAAAATCATGCCTAGGAATATTGACTGGGACATTCAAATGCTTAGGGCATGAGGCATTGCGTCATTTTTGAGACTGTAATAAACGCTGACCTGCCGACGCTTTAGAAGGTTTAGGATGTGATCTCTGTCGTTGGAGGGTGGTTTGCAGAGCGTACTACCAGCGCGAATCATACGGCTTTGTTCAGCAATTACCTGTAACTTGGCGCTAGTAATGGCGAGTGGGCAGAGCGAGGGATTTGGCTGACACTGTTTCGATGCGGCAAACACGGGCACGGACACGCGACGCTGAGCCTGCCATTATCAGAATGGCGAGCTTTTTTTGTGCTTGAGCGGGAAACGGCCCCGAACTCTCTTGACCACTAAGAGCACGTGAGCGCCATAAACGACGAAGCCCCGCCGGATGGCTGGCGGGGCTTCTCGAAGCCGCAGAAAGATAGTGGTTGGCGGCTCCGGCCCGAGGCGTCCCCGGGGACTTGCATCCCCGGCACCGCTCTTCTGAGCGGAGGAGCAGGGACAAGAGAAATAACGCCTCCCGCACGAGAAGTTTTCATTCCAATGTGGACGCCAAGCGCGAACAGACGGCGTCCTCGTTGGACAAGTGGACTATGCGGAAGACCTCTATGTTGGATGGCCCCACCCTGTCGCCTCGGGAGCGACGGGATGGGGCCCAACTGTCCCTTAGAATAGCAACCATGAGGAAGCTGTTAGTCTGGTAGTGCTTCGAGAATACATAAAAATGCATAAGGTTTCATGGCCGACATGAACCGCGTGTGGCCGCACTTCTGTCGCTTCAACCCGCTTGCTGCCGGCAGCTCTCCGCAGGTTCGATCAGGGCTGTGGCAAATGCGTCCACACGGGTCGGTGGAGGAAGGGCTGGCCAATCCGTAGCATCGCGAGGAGCCTGCGGTGGCAAGTCAGCTACCCCGAGCATGGCGGGAGGCCATCGCCCGGTGCTGTGAACGAGATTACGCAACAGGCTACTCGCCGTCTGCTTTTCGAAGCCCGAGCTCCTGCAGGGTGCGGCGCATTTCCTCGAGAAGCCCGCGCTGCTGCTCAGCCGCAACACGCTCGGCTTCGGCCTCAGCCCGGAGCCTCTCGGCCTCGGCGCGGATCTCCTCGGCCAGCTGCCGGATCTCTTCGGTCATCCGGCGCCCTTCCTCGCGGGCCTGGCGCACCTCTTCGCGAGCCGCCCGAACCTCCTCGGCGACGGTGCGCGTCTCTTCCGCAGCGGCGCGGGTGGTTTCCGCCAATTCGCGCAGATCCTCCTGGGTCTGACGGCCCTCTTCGCCCAGCACCCGCCGCTCCTCTCCGGCGATACGGCCCGCCTCAGCCGCCGCCTGCTGTCGAGAGGCTTCCTCACGCCGGCCCTCCGCGGCCTCGCGTCGTGCCTCGGCCTCCCGCCGGTGGGCTTCTGCGTCGTTATGCAATGGGCCTACCCCTGGCTTCTGTTCCGACACAGGCTCACTCCCATTCGTCCTGCCGCCAGGCCTGATCAGGCACTGGTCCGACTGCGCCAGCCGTTGATCGCTCTCGGCAAGGAGGCGCTGGCTCGCAGCGACGCGCGCCTGGACCCGCCCAAGTAAAGCGCGAACAGCGGCCAACTTGGCAGCGATATCGTCAGGGATCGGGACGGATGGCTCGCTGCTGGTTCCACTCGGACGAATAGCTCCCCGCCAGCCACCCAGCCAACTGACCTCATTTTCAGGGTTATTCAAATCTTTGGCGGAGCCTTGGGCCATCGAGGCTCGGACGCGCGAAGTCGGGTTGCCGCGCTCGGCGTTCGCAGAGCGGTTCACGTATGATGTCGGCGTTGGATGAAGCCCGTCCCACCACCCAGGTAGGTAGCCGAAAGGATCATTTCGATAATTCGAGAAATATAGTTGATTTGTGGTGATGGCGTCGCGTAGCTTCGGCTTCTATCGAAATGTCAGGCCAGCCGCATGGATGCCAGCCTCGCAGTCACCGCTCTCGGAGCGCTCGCCCATGAGCATCGCCTCGCTGCCTTCCGCCTCCTCGTCGAATGCGGTCCGGAGGGCCTTGCTGCTGGCGTGATCGCGGAGCGGGTTGGCATCCCAGCCTCGTCGCTCACCTTCCATCTCCAGCATCTGCTGCGCGCCGGCTTGGCGACCCAGCGCCGCCTGGGCCGACAGATCATCTATGCCGCCGACTTCGCGGCCATGAACGACCTGATCGGCTTCCTGACCGAGAATTGCTGCGGGCGTGGCCTGTCCGCCCGCCTAACAACGGCTGCGGCTTGCACGACCATCGCTGAATCCTCCCTCGCCAAAAGGAAAGCACCATGAACCGGCTTTCGCTGCCCGTCGTCGTCGTGGGCGCCGGCCCTATTGGCCTTGCCGCGACGGCCCATCTGATCGAGCGGAACCAGCCATCCGTTCTGCTCGAAGCGGGTCCGACACCCGCATCCGCCGTGCGCGAGTGGGCCCATGTGCGTATGTTCTCGCCTTGGCGCTTCAACACCGACGCCGCAGCCGTCCGGCTGCTGTGGGAAACCGGCTGGTCCGCGCCCGACCCTGATCACCACCCGACCGGCGAGGAACTCGTCCGCGACTACCTCGCGCCGCTCGCGGCGCACCCCGCCCTCGCGGCGCGGCTCCGCCTGGAGGCGCGGGTCATCGGCCTGTCGCGCCGCCACCACGACTTGCAGCGCGACGGCTCGCGCGACAGCACCCCCTTCGTCGTTCAGATCGAAAGCCCGTCCGGTGCCGTTGAGGAAATCGAGGCCCGCGCCGTGATCGACTGCTCCGGCACATGGAGCAGCCCCAATCCGGTCGGCGCGCACGGGCTGCCCGCGCCTGGTGAGCCTAGCCGCGTCTTCTACGGCATACCCGACGTGCTCGGGCGCGACCGTGCGACCTATGCAGGACAGCGCACTCTTGTGGTGGGGGCCGGGCACTCCGCCATGAACGTGGTCGAAGCGCTTGCTGACCTCGCCAACGAGGCGCCAGGAACCGACACGACCTGGGCTTTCCGCCGTCCGCTGGGTGCGGCGAATTTCGGCGGCGGCAGCAATGACGGGCTTGCAGCGCGTGGAGCGCTCGGAGCCCGTGCCCGCGCGCTTGTTGAAGAGGCACGGGTGGCGGCGCTGGCGCCCTTTCTGGTGCACCGACTGCTCGGGACGCGGGGCGGAGCGATCCGTGTGGAGGGAATTCTGAATGGACGCCCGCATGCGGTCGAAGTAGACCGCGTGGTCGGCGCCACGGGCTTCCGCCCCGATCTGAGACCGCTTGCCGAGCTTCGCCTGTCCCTCGACCCCGCCGTGCAGGCGACGCCGGCACTGGCGCCCCTCATTGATCCGAACATGCATTCGTGCGGCACCGTGCGTCCCCATGGCGAGGTGGAGCTGCGCCATCCGGAGGAGCCTGGCCTCTACGTCGCCGGCATGAAGTCCTACGGCCGCGCGCCGACCTTCCTGTTGGCCACCGGCCACGAGCAGGTCCGCAGTATCGTGGCCCACCTCTCGGGCGACGAGGACGCCGCACGCCGTGTGGAACTTGCCCTGCCCGAGACCGGCGTCTGTTCCGGCCCCACCAAGCCGCATGACCGGAAAGCCAGCGCCGCGGCCGGTTGCTGCGGCGCGGCGGAGCGGGTTGGAGGGCTTACCGATGAACCAAGCTGCCGCGCACCAAATTTGGGCGAGCCAGCCGAGGTGTCAGCAGCGGCGCAGGCTTCGTGCTGTCAGTGACAGCCGCTTTCGACCTGCCCCGACGTGTCGTCGCCGAAGCGCTCGGGACCGCGCTGTTGGTCGCGACCGTCGTCGGCTCCGGCATCATGGCCGAACGGCTGACCGGCGACACGGCCCTGGCGCCCCTGGCGACCGGCGCGATGCTCGTGTGCTGATCACGATCTTCGGTCCGGTCTCGGGAGCGCATCTCAACCCGGCCGTGTCTCTGGTCTTCGTGGCCCGTGGCGAGTTGCTGCCACGGGAGGCCGGCTTCTATGCCCTGGCTCAGCTCGCTGGAGGCGCTGCGGGGACGGCCGGCGCGCAATGGCTCTTGGAAAGCGTCGCCACCTTCGGGCTGGTCCTGGGACCCTTGCCGGCCTCCGCTTCGAACGGCGTGCATTCCCCTGGCTGGTCGGCCTCTACATCACCGCCGCCTATTGGTTCACCGCCTCCACTTCCTTCGCAAACCCTGCCGTCGCGATGCACGGTCGCTGACGAACGCCTTCTCTGGCATCCGCCCGGCCGACCTGCCAGTCTTCGTGGCCACGCAGATCGCCAGCGTGCTCCTCGCCGCGGCGCCTGTCGGATGGCTCCTGCGCCCGTCAGCGCTTCATCCTGTCCCCACGAAAGCGGAGCTCGGACCGTGACAGTCACCATCTACCACAACCCGGCCTGCGGCACTTCGCGCAACACGCTGGCCATGATCCGCGGGGCTGGCCTGGAACCCAGGGTGGTCGAGTATCTCAAGACGCCGCCGAGCCGCGCGGAGGTGCTGGATTTGGCGCAGCGGATGGGCGTGCCGCTGCGCGACGTGCTGCGGCGCAAGGGCACGCCGTATGATGCCCTTGGCCTGGATGACCCCGCCCTGACGGATGAGGCGTTGCTGGACGCCATCGAGACGCATCCGATCCTCCTGAACCGCCCCATCGTCGCCACGCCCAAGGGCGTGCGGCTCTGCCGGCCTTCCGAACTGGTCCTGGACCTGCTCGACGCGCCGCTCGCACGGAACTTCGAGAAGGAGGATGGCGAGCAGGTTCCGGCCCGGCGCCCGTGATCTCCGCCACCTCACCGCGGTCGCCACGACCTTGACTGCCAGTCGTGCCGTCGCGGCCGTGGTCAGCGCGCAGGTCCTGGTGCAGGTCGGTGCCTTCTTCCTGCCCGCGTTGCTGCCAGTCTTCATGGACCGCTGGTCCCTTTCGGCCACGGAGGCGGGCTGGCTCGTCGGCGCCTTCTTCGCGGCCTACGTGCCGTCGGTTCCCGTGCTGGTCGCGCTGACGGACCGTGTGCCATCGCGGCGGATCTATCTCGTCGGGGCAGGGCTGACGGCGCTCTCGCATCTTGGAATGGCCGTCGCGGTCGACGGCTTCTGGAGCGCCCTGCTGTGTCGCGTCATCGCTGGGGTCGGATGGGCGGGCTGCTACATGCCCGGCCTCAAGATGGTCGCCGACCGGCTGGAAGGTGCTGAGCAATCCCGTGCGGTGAGTTGGCATGCGCTGGGCGTCGGCATCGCCGGCGCAGCTTCCTTCGCGGTGGCTGGCCTTCTCAGCGCCGTCACGGGCCCAACCGGCGTATTCCTCTTCGGAGCAGCGACGGCTTTGGTCGCCTTCCTCACCATCATGCTCGTTGCCGGGCCCGAAGTGGCGCGACACGACCCAAAGGCATCGGTAGCCGAGCTGCTGGATTTCCGCCCTGTTGTCCGGAACCGCGCGGCCATGGCCTGGATCGCCGGCTACACCGTGCACACCTGGGAAATGGCCGCGCTGCGTGCATGGGGCGTCACTTTCCTCGCAGTCGTCATGGCGCGAGGCGATGCGTCAGGCTGGCTGCTTGACCCCAATGCCTTGTTCACCGCTGCCGGCCTCCTCGGCATCGCCGTCTCGGTCACCGGGAACGAGATGGCGCAGCGGCTGGGACGCGATCGGATCGTCGCCACCGCTATGCTGGCGGGGGCGGTGCTGAGCGTGGCGACGGGTCTGTCCTTCGGGCTCTGGGGCCCCGTTGCCGTCCTTTGCGTGCTGGCTTGGAACGCGGTGATCTACCTCGACAGCGCCGCACTGACGGCGGGGACGGTAGCCGCGGCCGACAAGGCCTGGCGGGGAGCGACCATGGGGCTGCACAGCATGTGTGGCTACGCCGGTGGTTTCCTGGGGCCACTCGGCGTTGGGCTTGCGCTCGACCTCGCGGGGCGGGACAGCGTCATGGCCTGGGCACTCGCCTTCGGGCACCTCGCGCCCGTCGTGTTGATCGGCTTTGTGGTCGTGAGGCTTCTTGCTGGCCGGAACTGAGGGAGCGGTCCTGTACCGTGATACATCTCTCTGGTCACGGGCCCGGCGGCAGGCGTCGACCGGCGCATGCTGTTTCGTGTGGGTGGCGATGTGACTCGCGCCACCTCGGTCGTTCGAAAGCCGATCCTCATATCAAGCGCCCGCACAAGCGGCTCAGAGGGCAAGGCTCGGCGGCCCTGGCGGGCTCAGAGGGGTTTCATGAGCCGCTCACCGCGACGACCAATTTGAAGGTCTGTGCCATTTCCAAGAGGCGCATGGCCTAGGCTCAGGACTCACTGATTGAGCCAGAAGGTGACGGTGGCGGCCAGCGCCATGACGCTGAAGGAGGTGTGGACGCATCGGTCATACCGCATGGCGATGCGGAATCTATGGCATCGCCCATGGCGGCTTTCCTGATCGCGCCCGACTGTGCCCGGTGCAGCAGGACAGCGGAGGTCAGCCGCCCTGACATCAAGCGGCGCGACGATATTGGGCGGCCCTGAGCGGATAGCGGAGCTTGAGGCCCTGCCGGTCGCGCGGCTTCTCAGGCTCGCCCAACACCGGCCGAAGTCCTAGGCTGACCGGGTTGGCGCCCGGGGCGTTGGAAGAAAATGGCCGGCCAAGACGAGATGATGAGGCGCCAGCGCGTGCTGGCTGATTTCGGGGACTTCGTGCTCGACCATGAAGACCTGGACGAGATCCTCACCGAGGGTTGCCGTCTCATAGCCAAGGCCCTGGGCACTGATCTGGCGAAGGTCATGGAGATCGACCGTGAGACGAACACAGGCTTCGTGCGGGCCGGCATCGGCTGGCGGCCCGGGATCGTCGGCCACGAGCGCGTCAGCCTGAGCGATCGTTCGTCGGAAGCCTATGCGATCAAGAAGGCAGAGCCGGTCATCACCAACGATATCGCGTGCGAGGAGCGCTTCGAGTTTCCGCCTTTCCTTCGCGAGCATGGCGCCATCGCGCTGGTCAACGTGCCGATCCTGCTGCCTGGCCGAAGGCCGTGGGGGATCTTGCAGGTCGACGCGCGCGAGCCGCGGGAGTTCGACCAGGGAGACATCGAGTTCCTCAAGACCTACTCCATGGTACTGGGGCCGGTCATCGACCGCCTCCGCGTGACGGTGGAGCGGGAGCAGGCGCGCAGCGGATTGGCGGAGCGCGAAGAACGGCTCAGCCGCGTGCTGGATGGGATGGGCGAAGGCTTCGGCGTGCTGGCCCCCGACTTCACCATCCTTGAACACAATCGCGAAGCTCTGCGCTTGGACGGGCGCCCCCGAGACGCGGTCGTCGGCCGCTCGCATTGGGAAGCATACCCTGGGAGTGAGCAGTCCGAGGTCGGGCAGCTCCTCCGAAAGGCCATGGCCGAGCGCGTGCCCGTCTCGCTCGAGCACCAATACGCCTGGGACCAGGGGCGCGCCCGATGGCTCGAGATGCGGGCATTCCCCACAGCGGACGGTGCCCTGGCCGTGTTCTGGCGCGACGTCACGGATCGCCGGCAGGCCGAGGATGCGTTGCGGGAGAGCGAGCTGAATTATCGCACCTTGTTCGAATCCATCGACGAGGGATTCGTTACCGCCGAGCTGATCTGCGACGCGGACGGAAAGGTGGTCGATGCCCTTTATCTGCAGGGAAACCCTGCGGCGTCTCGCCTGACCGGACGACGCTACGATCACCGCCTGTTCAGCGAACTCGTCCCGGAGGCCGAGGTCTATTGGCTGGAAATCTACGGGCGTGTAGCGCGCAGCGGAATCAGCGAGCGGCTCGAGCGCTATCTGAAACCCCATGGCCGTTGGTACGACTGTCACGTCTCGCGGGTCGGTGGCGGGGACGATGGCAAGCCTCCGCGCGTCGCGATCGTCTTTCAGGACATCACCGAGCGCAGGCAAGCGGAGCTGGCACTCCAGGAGAGCGAGCAACTTCGCCGCCTGGCATTGGAGAGCGGCGGGATGGGAGCCTGGAGGTGGGATACACGTGAGCGATCCGTGCGGGCCGACCAGGTGGCCCAGAGACTATGGGGCGTGTCCACCACCGGCCAGCCCAGTGAGGTGTCCCTGTACGCCGGTCTGATGCATCCTGAAGGCGTCGCCTGGCTCGAAGCCGGGATGGCCAGCCAAGCAGCCCCGGGCGAAGAGGTCAGCGTGCGGATGCAGGTGGCTCGCGGCCCGAATGCCGGGCGCTGGGTGCAGCTGCGCGGTCGGGCCGACCCAGAAAGCCCGTGGATCATCAACGGCGTCAGCTTCGACATCACCGACCAGGTGCTGGCGGATGACTGGCTTCGCGAAAGCGAAGCGCAGTTCCGGCTGATGGCGGACGTCGCGCCGCCCATCATCTGGGTCACTGACGGCGAAGGCCGCCTGGTGTTCTTCAACCGCCATTGGGAGAACTACATCGGCGCGCCGACCAACGTCACGACCGCGGCGGAGGTCGCGACGGACTTCGTCCATCCTGACGATGCGGGCGAGACGATGGCGCGGTTCGAGGAAGCCGCGCGCACGGGCGGGATCTTTGAAGTCGAGCACCGGATCCGGTCGAAGTCAGGCGATTACCGGTGGTTCCTCGTGCGCGCCGAGCCCTATCGCGGCCCGCGCAGCGGAGAGATCGTCCGGTGGTTTGGCGCGTCGATGGACATTCATGACCGCAAGCTCGCCGAGGACGTGCTGCGTGAAAGCGAGGCACGGTTCCGCGGTCTCGTCACGGCTGGCTCCTACATGGTGTACCGCGTGAGCGCCGACTGGCAGCAGGTATACCAGCTAGCCGGCCAGGACGTGCTGGCCGACACGGTCGAGCCCATCGAGAACTGGGCGGAGGACTACCTCCTTCCGGAGGACCGGCCCACCGTCTTCGCGGCCATCGAGGAGGCAATCCGGGCGAAGTTGCTCTTCGAGATGGAGCACCGTGTGCGTCTGGCCGATGGAGGGGTCGGCTGGGTCCTGTCGCGGGCCGTCCCCATCCTCCGCCCCGACGGCGAGATCGCCGAGTGGTTCGGCGCCGGCAGCGACGTGACCGCCCGGCGCGAGGCGCAGGACCGGCTCCGCGCGGCCGAGGAGAGATACCGGAGCGAGCTCGAGGCGCAGGTCGAGGAGCGTACGGCCGAGCTTCACGCGAGCCGCGACCTGCTCCAGGCAACCATGGACGCCTCGACGGACATGATCCAGGTCTTCGAGGCGGTGCGCGACGAGGCCGGGCAGATCACCGACTTCCGCTGGGTTCTCAACAACCACACCTCGGAGAGCCGGTACGGGGAGATTCGTGGCGAGAGCCTCCTCGAGCGAAACCCGGGCGTGGTCGTGGAAGGCATCTTCGACACCTTCAAGCGCGTGACCGAGACCGGCGTGCCCGAGCAGAACGAACGGCACTACGTGCACGAACAATTCGACGGCTGGTTCCTCCAATCCGTCGTCAAGCTCGGGGATGGCGTCGCGACAACCACCAAGGACATCACCGACTGGAAGGCGGCGCAGACGGAGGTCCTGCGTCTGCAGGAGGAAGTTGCGCAGGCCAAGCTGCGCGAAAGTGAGGAGCGGTTCCAGCTGCTGGTGGGGAGCGTGCGCGACTACGCGATCCTTACCATCGACAGGGAAGGCCTTGTCACCTCCTGGCCGCCTGGCGCGGCGGCGGTCTTCGGCTGGTCGGAAGCGGAGATGCTGGGCCGGTCCGTGGACCGGACCTTCGTGCCCGAGGATGTCGCCACGGGGGAGCCGCAGAAGGAGAGGGAGATAGCGCTGCGCGAGGGGGTGGCACCGAACGTCCGGGAGCATCTGCGCAAGGACGGTGCCCGCATCTTCATCGACGGCTCGACCCAGTCGCTCGTGGGCGCCGATGGCGAGGTCCGGGAGTTCATCAAGATCGGCCAGGACGTGACCGAGGCCCGGCGGGTGCAGCAGGCGCTGCTTGCGAGCGAGGCGCGGCTTCGCACGCTGGTGGAGGGCATTCCGCAGCCGGTCTGGCGCTCGGGCGGCGAGGGGCGCTGGAGCTGGGCCAGCCCGCAATGGCAGGGCTTCACCGGGCAGGGCCTGGAGGCAAGCCTCAACCTGGGCTGGCTTGACGCCGTGCATCCCGCGGACCGCGCCGCGGTGCTGGAGGCTTGGCGCGAGGCCCGGGAGAGCGGCGGCGCCTTCCGGGTCGAGCACCGCCTCTGGCACGCTGCCGAGGGGCGCTGGCAATGGGTGCAGAGCCAGGCCTTGCCGGTGCGCGGCGGCCCAGGGGCAGGGCAGGGGGGCAGCATCACCGAGTGGATCGGCACCACCACGGATGTGGAGGAGATGCGCCAGGCGCAGGAGCAGCGCATCCTGATCGAGGAGCTGCACCACCGCGGCCGCAACCTGCTGGCCGTGGTCTCCGGCATCGCCGAGCAGATCCAGGCCACCAGCACCTCCCTGGAGGAGTTCGGCCGCGGCTTCTCGCAGCGCCTCGCCGCCCTGGGCCGGGTCCAGGGGCTGCTGTCGCGCGAGGTGGCGCCCAACGTGACGGTCGGCGAGTTGCTGCGGCTGGAACTGGCGGCCCATGGCGTGGACGAGAGCCATGAGCGCGTCACGCTGAGCGGGCCGGAGGTCACGCTGCCGGCGCGGGCGGTGCAGCTGCTGGCGCTCGCGCTGCACGAACTTCTGACCAACGCGCTGAAGCACGGCGCGCTTGGCGGCGGGGGCAGGCTCGCGGTCACCTGGTCCACGGACGGCAGGGGGGAGCCGCCCGGATTGCAGCTCGACTGGAGCGAGAGCGGCGTGGCGATGCCGGCGGGGGATGCCGCCCGGCGCCGGGGCTTCGGGCTCGACCTGCTCGAGCAGTTGCTGCCCTACGAGCTGGATGCGGAAACCACGATCGAATTCGCTGCCGATGGTCTGCAATGCTCGGTCCGGCTGCCCCTCGAGGATGGCGGCGCCTGACCGGCGGAGGTGCCGATCCCTGCCGCGATCCTATTGCTTGCTGACGAAACCGCCCTGCCTGGCGGCGATCCGGCCCTCGGTGATGAGGTCACGGCTGCGGCGGATCGCCTCCCAGGCCCGCTGCACCACACGCGAGGGCGGGGCGGCGTCTTCGGCTGGAACCTGGCCCGTCGGGGGCGGCTGGGCGATGGCGGAGCGGAGCGCGACGAGCAGGGCCGGGGGATCGAAGGGCTTTTCGAGGCGGGGTGCGTCCCGCCAAGGCTCGGGGATGATGGGGGCTCCGAAGCCGGTGAGGAACAGGAAGGGCAGGCCGCGATCGCGCAGGATCTCGGCGACCGGATAGACCGCCTCGCCGCGAAGATCGATGTCGAGCACCGCGGCGCCGATGGCTTCGTTGCCCTGCGCCAGTGAGAGTGCCGCCTGAAGTGTCGCGGCAGGGCCGACGACGACGCAGCCCCCGCGGCGCAGGGCCATGGCAACCTGGTTGGCGATGAAGCCCCGGTCCTCCGCGACCAGCACCGCCAGCCCTGCGCGCAAGCCCCGATCCTCCTGCCTTTGCTGCTGCTCGGCCATCATGCGACACGTCCGCTTCGGGTTTTCATGTCCTTCGAACGCGCCGCCCCCCGTGCCGGTGTCCGGGAGCGACGGGCGGGGCTCCAGGCGCCCCTGGCGCTCCATCCAAAGGTGGTCGCGGAAGAGTTCGAGGGTCGTCTGCAGGTGTTCCAGGACGATCTGGGCTTCGGTCGCGTTCAGCCCCCGCCTGGCCAGCCGGGCGACGAGGGCCGCCTGGCGTGCGACGCGCTGCTCGCCTTCGCGGACGTGGCGCTCTGCCTGCGCCAGCGGGGTCCCCGGTTCGGGCATGGGCTGCCTCCTTGGCGCAGGATGGCACAGGTCGCGATCCGCGAGGGAGGGCAGCGTGGCGCGCCCCATCCACCGTGCCATCCTTGCCCAAGTCGAGGCCGTGTGTCCGCCTCGCGAGACCGCTCGGCTTGGGAGCGCTATCCGGCAGCGCCCTTTAGACGTGGCTTAGCGCTGCTCCATCACTCACAGGTCCACCAGCAGCATTCAGGGCGTGGCCGGACACGTCAGGAGGCTTCCATCGCTGAGGTGCCTCTGGCCATCTCGTAGACGGCACGCGCATCCCGTAACCGTTCAAAGCGCCGGGCACCGCCCGAAGACGGAACCCGGCTTGGCCAGGAAATCCTCCGCAACACCCAGGCAAGACCGGCGCAGTCACCGCGTGCCGACGAAAGCCCTCGCCTGGACCAGTTCCTGCCGGCTGGCATCCGCATTCGGAGCGATCTCCAGCAGCGCCGCATAGTGGCGGCGCGCCGCGTCGCGGTTGCCCGCCTGCTCCGCCGCGCGGGCGGCACCAGCGACGGCGCGGAAGCGGCGTGGCTCGGTCTGCTGCACGGCCTCGAACTCAGTCAGCGCGGCAGCGGGCTGGCGGGCCTCCAGCAGCGCCTCTGCCAGCAGTTCGCGCGCTGGCGCCAGCGGGCCCGGCGTCACCACGTGCTTCTCGGTGCGCCCTTCACGGTCGGCCGCAGCGCGCAGCGTGGTCAGCCCTTCCTCCTGCCGGCCAGCCGCGAAGAGCGCCACGCCCTCGGCGGATTGGCGCTGGATGTCCACCTGCTCAGACCAGTAGGCGTCGCGCGTGCGCAGCGTCTCTGCGATGCGGCGCAGCGCCTCGATGTCGGCGGAAGCCTCCTGTGGTCGGCCGGAGCGGGCAAGGCCGATGGCCCGGGCGAAATGCGTCAGCGCGTCCGTGTAGGGAAAGGCGCCTTCTTGCGCCGGGGCAGGCAGCGCCGCCGCCTCGGCCCAGGCGCCCCGCTCCAGCGCGAGCCGCGCCGGCATGGCGGCAGCGGCGAAGGCATGGGCGTTGCGCGGCGGCGTGGCCGAGCGTGCCCGGCCGGCAGAGGACAGGGCACGGCGCGCGGCCTCGTCCTGGCCCGTCTGCAGATAGGCATAGACCATGTAGTCGATCGCGTGGAACTCACCATCCACGTCCCCGGTGGCGACGGCGCGCTCGGCCGAGCGCTGATTGCTCTCGATCGAGCCATCCCAGCGGCCGATCCGGGTGAAGATGTGCGATGGCATGTGCAGCGCGTGCGCCGCATCCGCCGCCAGCGTCGCATAGCGCTCGGCCGCGCGAACGCCGCGTGCGGCGAGAGGCGGGTAGTCGTAGAGGTGGATGAGGTAATGGACGATGCCCGGATGCTCGGGCTGGCGCTCCCACTCCGCTTCCAGGATCGCAGCGCCGCGAAGCTGGTCGGCATAGGTCTTGTCGGCGGGTGAGGCAGCGACACCCAGGATCAGCGCGTACTGGATCGCTCCTTCGGTGTCGTCGGGGAAGCGGGCGTGCAGCTGCCCCATGGCATCGCGGTAGGCGCCGAGGCGGGCACGGTGTTGCGCCACGTCGTCACCGGCGAAGACCAGCGACAGCGCATCCACGTAGGCGGCCTCGCGCTCGTTCCGCGCACCCAGGCGCTTCGCCTCCTCGAGCAAGGCGCGGCCCTGGCGCAGATTGGCCGGGGAGGGCGGGCTGTAGGGATTGGTGAGCAGCGACAACGCCTCGCCCCAATGGGTCATGGTGCAGCCGGGATCACGCTGCCGCGCCTGCTGGAAGGCCTGGCCGGCGGCCTGGTACCAGAAGGAGTGCTGCAGCTTCATCCCCTCGTCAAAGGCGGCTTGCGCCTCGGGGGAACATTGCACGGGGAAGTGTACGCGGCCGAGAACGGCAGCTTGGCTTCCGGCGTGGCTGTGATCATGCTGCTGGGCGCGAACTGCAAGCGGCGTGACAACGAGGCCGGCGGCGATCAGCGCGCGGGCGACGGCGGAATACGGCATGACGGCGTCCTCCACGCCGAGGCCACCTGGGTCCGGCCCCTGGCGTGGCTATGCTACGCCGGTTCCGTTATTTCATGCCAATGAATTAATATGGGCCGGTACATCCCCGTGGTGGAGGTCAGTGCCCTCCCTCCACGGGTTCGGAGATGCCATGCAGACGTCCGTCGCCGATCAGCGGACCGGAGACGTGCAGGCCCCCACCGGCTGCCAGCCGGGGAGCAGCGCTGGGTCCTGCCACGCCGATACCAGCACGGCTCGCTCGCTGCCGGATGACATGCCGGTTCCGGCTTCGCTCGGAACCCAAGTGGTGACGAACAGGGTGAAGTCCTGGGGCTCAGGGCCCGTCTGGACTCTGAACGTGCCTCGTCCATCATCGGTCAGGGCAGTCCACCCGATTTGCTCGTAGCCGCTCTTCAACTTTCGCAGGGCGCGCATGCACAATCCCTCTTGTGAGCGCGGGATAGCAGCGCCCGCTGCTTCTTGCAGTTCCGCAAAAATCCGGATGGGGTTGTGCTGGAGCAGACGATCCGGCGTTCCGAAGTACCCTTTTTCGTCTCCTGCGACGTAGCGCATGCACGATTCTCTCGCGTGCATTCGTGTAGTCTCGTCGCGCACCGAGGCTCGGTGGGCGCACTCCCTGCTGCATTGCAGAATGAGCCACGCAGATGATCGTTGTCGCAATTTCCAGTTGTGATCATGTATTTTGGTTGCTACTGTTATGGAAGTTGAGGGGTCTGCATGTCACAGGCTGAGGCAATCGCTGGCCGAAACATCCTGGTCGTTGAGGACGAGTACTTGATCGCCCGCGACCTAGCAGAGCAGCTGGAAATGGCCGGAGCGAATGTTCTCGGCCCCGTGGCCACGGTGGACGCGGCCATGAGAATCCTCGATCGGCATGAGCGCGTCGACGCAGCCGTGCTCGACGTCAAGCTCATGGGCGCAACCGTCTATCCCGTCGCTGATGCGCTCCGCCGTCTGGGCGTGCCCATCCTGTTCGCGACGGGCTACAACCGCGACGCCCTCGCGCCCGCCTTCCAGGACGTTCTTTTGTGCGAGAAGCCCTTGGAGACTTCTCGTGTGATCCACATTCTCTGCGAGCAGTTTGAGCATTCTTCAAGCGCCTAGGCTCGAGGTTCGTTTTTCCCCTGCCCAGGCTGGTCCCATGGTGGAGATGGCCTGGATGGCCCAGCGCCCCAGGCCTCAAGCAGAGGTGGAGCGATGGGCGAGATCGCGGCACGCATCCACGCTCATGATTGGGCTGGGTCGCCGCTCGGGCCCGTCGAGGCTTGGCCGAGAAACCTGCGGGCCGCGCTCGACATCATCCTCCCCAGTGGCTTTCCCATCCTGCTCGCCTGGGGGCCCCGCTTCATCCAGATCTACAACGACGCCCTGATCGCGGTCGCGGGCGCCAAGCACGCTTTCGCCCTGGGCCGGCCGGCGGAAGAGGCTTGGCCTGAGAGCTGGGCGGTGAACGGCCCGCTCTTCCAGCGCGCCCTGGCAGGCGAGACGGTCACGGTCGGGGATTTCTCCATGCTTGTGGAGCAAGACGGGCAGTCGCAGGAGGCTCGGTTCACCGCCTCCTTCAGCCCTGTGCGAGATGACAGCGGCGAGGTCGGCGGCGTTCTGGTCGTGCTGGCCGAAAACGCCAGCCACGCGGGGGATAGCGAGGAGCGCCTCGCCACCATCTTCGCGCAGGCCGCCGTGGGACTGTCGGAGGTGGCGGAGAATGGCCGCTTCCTCGCGGTCAACGATGCGCTGTGTCAGCTTCTCGGCCGCTCGCGCGAGGAACTGCTCCGCCTTTCGGTTCCGGATGTCACCCATGCCGACGATCTACCCCCAAGCACCGTCGCGCTTGTTCGTGCTGCCACCCAAGGCGAGGCGACCTCCCTAGACAAGCGCTACATCCGGCCCGACGGCAGCATGGTATGGGCGAGCAGCACGATCACGCGACTGCGGGACCGCAACGGCCGGCCAGGCAATTTCCTGGTCGTGACCGCAGACCTTTCGGAACGCCGGAAGGCCGAGGAGGCGCTGCGCATGAGCGAGGAACGGTCCCGGCAATTCGCCGACGCCTCGACGAATGTTCTGTGGATCCGCAATGCGGAGACGCTGCAGTGGGAATACCTCTCGCCTGCCTTCGAGCCCATCTACGGCGTGAACTGCTCCGCTGCGCTGGAAGGCGACATGTTTCACAACTGGACGGCGCTGATCCACCCCGACGACCGCGACACGGCCTTGGCGGCTCTCGACCGCGTTCTCGTTGGTGAGCACGTGAACTTCGAGTATCGCATCGTGCGGCCCTCGGATGGGGCGGTGCGCTGGCTCCGCAACACCGAGTTTCCCATCCGCGATGGCGAGGGGCGCGTCGTGCGCATCGGCTGCATCGGGCAGGATGTCACCGACGCCAAGGCAACGGCGGCGCGCATGGAGGTTCTCGTCGCGGAACTCCAGCACCGCTCCCGCAACATCCTCGGCCTCGTCCAGGCCATGGCGCGGCAGACGCGCAAGGATGTCGCCTCGCTCGATGCCTTCGGTGAACGCTTCAACGCCCGGCTCGGCGCCTTGGCGCGTGCGAATTACCTCCTGTCGCGCCTGGGTGCCTGGGACCGCATTGCCTTCGATGAGCTTCTGCGGACCGAGTTGCAGGCTCATGGCGCACTCGGGAGGGGGGACGGGGGGGACCAAGTCACGCTCGATGGGCCGCCAGGGGTGCTGCTGCGCTCGGTCATGGTGCAGACCTTCGCGCTCGCGCTGCACGAGCTCGCGACCAATGCCGTGAAGTACGGGGCGCTCTCCAGCCCGGAAGGCCGGCTGGCCGTCCGGTGGTGGCTGACCACGCAATCCGACGGCGGGCGTTGCCTCCACGTCCATTGGAGCGAGCACGGCGCGGCCATTTCCGCGCCGGATGCCGAGGAGCGGCGCGGCCATGGCCGTGGCCGCGAGCTGATCGAACATGCATTGCCCTACCAGCTCGGTGCGGAGGTGAATTACGAACTCGGGCCGGAAGGGGTGGAGTGCCGCATCGCGCTGTCCATCTCGCCGGGCGACCAGGCGCGCTAGGACGTAATGGGCGCTGCGGCTGCATTTCGGCTCGCTCAGGTGCCACAACTGTGTCCTGGCCGCCCTCTCTACCTGCGCGCGAGCGCATTTCCATCTTCGGCACATGCAACAGAAGGCGTCCTTGCCTTGCCCGAATGTCGGCGGCGTCTCGGGCCTGCACTTCCTGCCGAATGATCCGGCCGACCTGGTGCGGGCGATGCGGAAGGCGATGGAACCCATGATGCATGAGGGGCTGGTAAAGGCGCTTCCGCAGCCCTCGACGGCACGCGAGATGGCAAGGCGCTATCTCGACTTCTTCGACGAGGCCTTGCTGGAACCTGTCTGAACCCTGGCATCCTTCCCTGGAAGGAACGCACCTTGCGGTGCGTCCCTCCACAGGCTGATCAGAAGATCAGCGCGTCCTGCACCTGCTGGGTGGTGAGGCCGAAGAAGGCGATGGAGCCCTGTTCGGATTGCAGCATCACCCCGCCATCGAAGGCGGAGAGGGTAACGGCAGCGAGGCCGGACACACCCGAGCCACGCAGATCCAACCCGAAGCCCGAGCCGGCGACGAGGCCGAAGACATTGTCCGCGCCCCAGCTTTGCGCATCGAAGATGAGCTGATCCGCGCCACCGCCGGAGACGATGACGTCATTGCCGGTGCCGCCGCGCAGCTTGTCGGCGAAGCTCGTGCCGACCAGCGTGTCGTCGCCCGCGCCGCCATCGAGGGTGGAGGCGAGATCCATGTTGCCCACCAGCGTCTGGGCCCCCGTGCCGCCCGCAAGCTGGGTGGCCAGGCCGACCAGCTGCGCGGTTTCGACGCCCAGCGGCACCGTCCAGCCATTGACGTAAACGAAGGCAAGATCATTGCCTTCGCCTTCGAGCTCGATCACGGCGTCGCCCGCGTCCTGGATCGTGTAGGTGTCGTCACCCATGCTGCCGATCAGCGTGTCGGCACCGCCGCCGCCCACAAGCGTGTCGTTGCCCCCGCCGCCCGAGAGCGTCTCGCCACCCAGCGTGTTGCCGAACAGGGTGTCATTGCCCGCGCCGCCCGTCAGCGTCGCGGCGAGGTTGCCGAAGTTCACCAGCGTCGCACCGGTGTCTGGCCCCTGGAGGATATGGGTGTCGTTGATCATAAGGCCAAACTCGACATGCGCGTCGAGGGTGAAGGCGTGGTTGCCGTCGAACACCGCGACGTCCTTGCCCTCGGCCTCCATTTCGACCAAGCGGGCCGCGGGATCCTTGACGACGAAGAGGTCGTCGCCCGTCCCGCCGAGCAGGGTGTCGGCCCCGCCATTGCCGTAGATCACGTCGGTGCCTGCGCCGCCCGAGAGCGTATCGGCGAAGGTGGAGCCGTTGAGCGTGTCGTTGCCGCTACCAGCGTTCAGGGTGGAGCCGAAGGAGGCATTGGCGAAGAGCTGCATGCCGCCGTCGGAGCCGGTGAGCAGGCGCGCGGTGCCGCCCAGCGCGGCGACCTCGACATGCAGCGGCACGACGAATCCGTCGACGAGGGCCCAGAGCGCGTCGCCGCCGCCATCCGCTTCCTCGACCACCACCGCCGAGAGGCTGGAGACGAAGTAGACGTCGTCGCCCGTCCCGCCCACCAGCGTATCCGCGCTGGCTCCGCCTTCGAGAAGGTCGTTGCCCTCGCCGCCCAGCAGCAGGTTGTCGCCGGCAAAGGCCGTCAGCGAATCATTCCCGGCCCCGCCATCCAGCGTGTTGTTCTGCTCGTTGCCGATGATCTCGTCGTCCAGCGACGTGCCGATCACGTTCCGGAAATTGTGGATCTGGTCGGTGAAGCCCCAGGCATCGCGGGCGCAGAAGCGCGACAGGTCCACCTGCACGCCCATATCCACCTCGCCCAGGAAGACGAGGGCGTTCACCCCGGCCCCGCCATCCAGGTAGTCGTCGCCAGCGCCGCCGCAGACCGTGTCGTCCTGCAGGCCCAGGCGGATCTGATCCTCCTCGGCGCCACCGGCGAAGACCGAGAAATTCGCCAGCCGGTCGATGCCCCAGAGCGCGCCGTCGAGGCCGAACTTGTACACCAGCACGGGATAGGCCGCGGCGGCAGCGCCGGAATGCCAGATCATGACCCGGACGCCGTCGCCGACGTAATACTGGTTCACACCTTCCCCGCCATCCAGCGTGTCGTCGCCGTTGGAGGCGTAGATGAGATCGTCGCCGGCGGTGAAGCTGCCGGTCACCAGCGGGGAGCTTTCCCCGGGGACGGCCACATCGTCCTCGACCGACCCTGTCACCACGTTGATGCTGCCGCTCATGGTCCCAACCACCCGGAGATTCCCGCCAGGAAGTTGTCCCAGCAGATTGATCCTCACGCGATGGTTAAGCGGATCGGTGAGGGGAAGCATCGGGGCTTCCCCTTACTCAACTAAAAATTGTATATATCGTGATTCATGCAATCTTCGCCGGCGGCGAAGTGGATTTACTTAGGCCGCGAGCGCTTCCTCGGCGTCCAGCGTCGCGGCCGTGGCATGCACGACGGCGGCGATGCGGATGGCGGCCTGCACCTGCTCCTTGGTGACGCCGTGCTGCAGCAGAACCTTCTCGTGGCTCTCCATGCACATGCCGCAGCCATTGATCGCGGAGACGGCGAGCGACCAGAGCTCGAAATCCACCTTGTCCACGCCCGGCTTCGCCATCACGTTCATGCGCAGCTTCGCCGGCATGGTGGCGTAGTCGCCATGCACGAGGTGGGTGAAGCGGTAGTAGATGTTGTTCATCCCCATGATGGAGGCGGCGGCCTTCGCGGCATTCAGCGCCTCAGGGGAAAGCTGTGGGCCAAACTCCGCCAGGGTGTTCCGGATCACCGTCGCGTTGCGGCTCGCCAGTGCGGAGACGACAAAGGTGCCGGCGCGCTGTTGCGCGGAGAGTGACGGCTCTGTGGAGAGGCTGCCGAGGTTCAGCTTCTGGTCCTTGGCGTATTCGGGCAGGGCGTTGCGAAGGGCTTCCAGCGACATGGCGGGCTCCAAGGGGCAGATTGGGGAAGGGGAGAAACGCGTCTTTCAGCCGCACACGTGCGGCTGAAAGCGGGGGGTCTAAGGGGGCTGGATGCCCCCCTTTCGCACCGGCAGGTAGGGTTGGTGTGGCGGCTACCAGACGGTGCGATGGAAGGCGGCCTTAGGCCGCCTTCTCGAACAGCTCCTGCGGCTTCAGCGCGTCCTCGCCCTTGGTCCAGTTGCAGGGGCACAGCTCGTCCGTCTGCAGCGCGTCGAGGATGCGCAGCGTCTCCTGCGGGTTGCGGCCCACGTTCAGCCCGTTCACCGCGACGTGCTGGATCGTGTTCTCCGGGTCCACGATGAAGGTGACGCGCAGCGGCACGCCGGCCTGCTTGTCGAGCACGCCCAGCGCCGTCGCCAGCTCGCGCTTGATGTCGGCCAGCATCGGGAAGGGAAGGTCCTTCAGGTCGCTGTTGTGGACGCGCCAGTTCAGGTGGACGAACTCGCTGTCGCAGGACACGCCGTAGATCACCGCATCACGGTCTTCGAACTCGCTGTTCAGCTTGCCGAAGGCCGCGATCTCGGTCGGGCAGACAAAGGTGAAGTCCTTGGGCCAGAAGAAGACGATCTTCCACTTGCCGGGGTTGGACTCGGAAGTGATGTCCTCGAAGGACTTGCCCGGGCCGGCCAAGCCCTCCGCGCCGCCCTTCACGGCGGTCAGCTGGAAGGCGGGGAACTTGTCACCAACGGTGAGCATTCGCTTGTCACTCCTGATGTCGTTGCAGCAGCCCTCCGGGGCCGCTCACGCGTGGAGATGCCATGCGATGCTGCGGTGCACCAATGAATCCTTTGCGCGAGTTTCATCAGCTTTCTCGATGAAACACACCGAATGAAATCATCGGTCCTGTGGGAAGCCAGTCAGGACAGGAAGCGTTCGAGGCAGGACCATTCCTGGTCATGATCCCCCCAATCGGAGGTTTCCGATGTTCCTGCGCGTCGACAAGCTGCAGACCGAGTTGCCCGCGCCCAAGCGTCAGGACCCCAACGCCGCAGCCGCGTTGCAGGAACTGCTCGGCGGCAAGTATGGCGAGATGTCCACCCTCGGGAACTACATGTTCCAGAGCTTCAATTTCCGCTCGAAGTCCAAGTTGCGCCCCTTCTACTCCATCGTCGCCGCCATCACGGCGGAGGAGTTGGGCCACGTGGAATTGGTGAGCAACGGCGTCGCCATGCTCGCGAACGGTCCCGATTCCGAGGCGAACGAGAAGGGCGGCGCCGACATCTCGAACGCGCCTTTCGATGCGATGAAGGACATCCGCCTCGCTGCCTCTTTCTACTCGAATGGTGGCGGCTCCATGCCGGTGGACAGCAACGGCGCGGCCTGGAATCGCGACTTCGTCACGACAACGGGCAACGTCATCGTGGACCTGCTGCACAATTTTCACCTGGAATGCGGCGCCCGGCTGCACAAGCTGCGCGTCTATGAAAGCCTGACCGATCCCACGGGCCGCGAAGTCTGCGGCTACCTCCTGGTGCGCGGCTCGGTGCACGCCCACGCCTATGCGCTCGCGATCAAGAAGATCACCGGCGCCGATCTCGACAAGGTGCTGCCCACGCCGAACATCCCGCTCGACAAGATCCCCGAGTGCCAGAAATACCTGGCCGAGGGCTCGCATCGCCGCCTCTACACCTTCAGCCCCGAGGATTATCGCGAGATGGCGGGCATCTGGGGCGGTGGCGGCGAGCAGGCCCTGCCGGGCGATCCGCCAGGCGAGCTGGAGGTGGTCGAGGGCATGCCCGAGGGCGGCAAGATCCACGACCTCACCGGCGTCGCCTCCGCCTTCACCCCGGATTACGCGCCGGAGGAAATGTTCGAAGTGGCGACCAAGCTCTACAAGATGTCGCGCTGAGACACGGCGCAGGGCCGGATTCATGCCGGCCCTGCGCCCTGGCGGGCTGGACCGGCGCCTTCGATGATCCTTAATGATCCTCGGATGTCTGGCCAGCCTGATTGATGCACCTCCCCAGCCCACAGCAGCTTCGTTATGTCGTCGCCCTGGCGGATCACGGGCATTTCGGCCGCGCCGCCGCCGCCTGCGCCGTCACCCAATCCACGCTCTCCGCCGGGGTGATCGCGCTGGAGCGGCAATTCGGCGCCAGCCTGCTCGACCGCTCCAACAGCAAGCGCGTGGTCTTCACCCCGCTGGGGCTGGACGTGGTGGCGCGGGGCCGCGCCGCGCTCACCGCGCTGGAGGCGGTGGCGGAAACCATCGCCGCCTCGCGTGACCCGCTTTCGGGCCCGCTGCGCCTGGGCGTCATCCCCACGGTCGGTCCCTTCCTGCTGCCGCGGCTGATGCCCGCCCTGCGCGACGCGCTGCCCCGGCTGCGCCTCTGGCTGCGCGAGGACACGACGGAGCGGCTGCGCGCGCAGCTTCTCGCCGGGCGACTGGACCTGCTGCTCCTCGCGCTTCCCTGCGAATGCGACGGTCTGGAGGTCGAGCCGGTTTTCGCCGATCCCTTCCTCCTGGCCCTTCCGCCCGAGCATCGGCTTTGCGCCCAGCCCGGCGTGGCCGCATCCGCCCTGACCGGCGAGCCCATGCTGCTGCTGGAGGAGGGGCATTGCCTGCGGGCCCAGGCGCAAGAGGCCTGCGGCCTGCCGCGCAGCCTGGCCTCGGGCGAGGAATTCGCCGCCACCTCCCTCCACACGCTGGTGCAGATGGTGGCGGGCGGGCTGGGCCTGACCCTGCTGCCCCGCCTCGCCGTGGAAGGGGGCGTGCTGGGCGGCGCGGACGTCGAGCTTCGCCCCCTCTTCGGCGAACCGGGCGAGGCGCCCTCCCGCACCCTGGCCTTGGCCTGGCGGCCCCGCAGCCCCCGCGCCGCCGAGTTCCGCGCCCTGCTGCCCGTGATCCGCGCCGGGCTGGAGGGCCCCGCACCCTGCCCGGCGGAGGAGCCGGTTTCCGCCAGCACCGTCCTGGCCTAGCGGGCGGTTTCCGGCCCTTCGGAATCTGCCCTAGGCTGACCGGATGGATCTCGGCCGCATTCTTGGCGCCGTGCTGGAAGGCCATGCGCGCCGCCCGGCCCGGCGCACCCCGGCGCGGGGGCGCCTGCCCTTCGGGCTGACGCAGCACGACGGCCGCCAGATCGGCCGGGTGGTCGGTGCCCTGGCCGGCATCGCCGCCGATGCACTGGAACGTCCGCGCAGCACCACCCCTTCCAGCAGCGCCGACCCCGCCCCCCCGCCCCCCATCCGCCGCGGCGCCGAACCGGCGCGCCGCCTGCCCGAAACCGCCTCGCGCCCCGCCGCCCCCGCCGCCGAGACGCGCGAGGCGCTGCTGCTGCTGCGCGCCATGATCGCCGGCGCCAAATCCGACGGCACGCTGGACCGCGAGGAGCGCGCCGCCATCGCCCGCCGCCTGGACGAGGCCGGGCTCTCGGCCGAGGAGCGCGACCTCGTCCTCGCCGATTTCGACCGCCCGGCGGAGGCCGCCGCCCTGGCGCGCGAGGCACGCGACCCGATGCTGGCGGCGCAGATCTACGCCGCCGCCTGCGCCGGGGCCGGCGCGATCAGCGAACGCGAACGCACCTGGCTCGACGGGCTGGGCGAGGCGCTGAAGCTCTCGGCCGCGACGCGCGCCGCCATCGAAGCAAGACTGGGAGGATGAAGCCATGTTCACCCTGACGGCGGAGCAGGAACGCCTGCGCGCGCGCGCCCGCGAACTGGCGCAGGAAGCTGCCGCCCAGGCTGCCGAGACCGACCGCACGGGGCAATATCCCTGGCCCATGGTGCGGCGGATGACGGAGGCCGGCTTCATGGGCCTCACCATCCCGCGCGAATGGGGCGGGCCGGGCGGCAACTACCTGGATGCCGTGCTGGTGGTGGAGGAGATGGCGAAGGGCTGCGCCGTGTGCGGCCGCATCGCCGTCGAGGCCAATATGGGTGCGATCGGCGCCACCATGGCCTATGGCACCGACGCGCAGCGCCGCATCGCCGCCGATGCGGTGCTGGCCGGCGACAAGCCCGCCATCTGCATCACCGAGCCAGAGGCCGGCTCCGCCGCCTCCGAGATGACGACCACTGCCGTCCGGCGGGGCGACACCTGGGTGATCAACGGCGTGAAGCACTGGATCACCGGCGGCGGCGTGTCGCGCCTGCACCTGATCTTCGCCCGCGCCATCGAGGATGGAGAGGAGAAGGGGATCGGCGGCTTCCTCGTGCTCGGGCCGCATCCGAACCTGGTGGTGGAGCGGCGCATCCCCTCCATGGGGCTGTGCGGCATGCCGGAGGCGGAGTTGCATTTCCGCGACCTGGAGGTGCCGGATTCCATGGTCCTGCGTGCGGGCGGCGGCTTCAAGCGCGGCTTCGCGAAGCTGATGGACGCCTATAACGGCCAGCGGGTCGGCGCCGCCACCGCCGCGCTTGGCATCGCCGCCGGCGCCTATGACCGCGCGCTGGACTTCGTGCAGAAGCGTCGCCAGTTCGGCCGCCCCATCGCCGAGTTCCAGGGCCTGTCCTGGATGCTGGCGGACATGTCGATCAAGCTGGAAGCCAGCCGCGCCCTGATCTGGCAGGCGGCGGCCAGCGCCGGCCCCAACGGCTTCCCCGACCGGCTGATGGCGGCCCGCGCCAAGGTGCTGGCGGCCGACAGCGCGGTGGAGGTGACCAACATGGCGCTGCAGCTCTGGGGCGCCGCCGGCTATTCGCGCGACAACCCGATGGAGCGCGCCGTGCGCGACGCCCGCATGTTCCCCATCGCGGGCGGCACGGCGCAGATCCTCCGCAACCAGGTCGCGGAGCAGCTCCTGGGCCGCAAGCTGCCGCAGACGCGCGAGGGCTTCATGGCCCTGGCGCGCGAGGAAGCCGGGCGCCTCGCGGCCGAGTAGGGCCGCTATGCTCCCTGCGCGACGCGCCGCACCGTCTGGCTGCGGAGCGTGCCGAGGCTGAGCAGCGTGCGCGCGGCCACGGTGCGCAGCCCGGGCGGCAGCGCCGCGACGCCGACCTTGGCGTGGACGCGCAGCGGCCGGGTGGAACCGAGCTGTGCGGCAATGGCGCGCACGGCGGCGAAATCCTGCCGCACGAAGGCGGTTTCCAGCGCCTGCAGCCGCCGCCGCCGCGCGCTGGCGCGGATGGCGGGGGCGTGGGGCCGCAGGCTCGGCCGTGTTTGGAGCACGTGGTCGAGAATGGCGGCGTCATCCAGGTTCATCCGTTGCACCTGCGCCGGCGAGAGCCGCGCCGGCTGGCGGATGCTGACCGTGGCGCTGAGCACGAGGCCGATGCGCGGATGCTCCGCGACCCGCAGCGCCGTGGCGAAATCGCTGCTCGCGCCCTGTGGCGCCGCCTCGTCCCAGCCGCCGATGCGGCGGAGGAAGTCGCGCCGCGCGGCCAGGGCCGAGGGAAAGAACGGGGTGAAGCGCAGCAGGCGTGGGAGAGGGGGCTCGTCGAAGAGGGCGAGGCCGCCGCCCAGCAGCCGCGCCCCCGCGAAGAAGCCGGGCGGCGCGTCGGAGAACTTGTCGCGCTCGGCCCAGACGCCGTCGCGCACGAGGCGAAAATTGGCATAAGCGGCGTTCAGCTCCGGAACCGCCTCCCAGAGCCGCGCCAGGGCTTCGAGATGGCCGGGCAGCCAAACATCGTCGCTGTCGCAGAAGGCGACCACGTCCCCGCTGGCGAGGCGCGCCCCGGCATTGCGGGCCACCATCGCGCCCGAATGCGGGATGCAGCCCACCGTCACCCGTCCGGCATAGGCCTCGAGCATGGAGAGCGTGTCATCGGTGGAGCCGTCATCCACCACGATCACCTCGTATGGAGGGCGGTCCTGCGCCAGCACCGAATCGAGCGTCTCGCCGAGCAGATGCGTGCGATTGCGCGTGGGGATCACGACGCTGATGCGAAGCGTCATAGCGAGCACCTCGCCAAGCTGGCGAGATGAAGAAAATGATAATGCGTCGTCATGAACCCCCGTTCGGGAAAGAACCGCCCAGCCAGAGGAAGGTTGCGCGGCGATGGCCGCGCTAGCGGCCTGCTTCGCGCGCCTGCGTCGCCAGACGGTCGGCGCGCTCGTTCATCGTGTCGCCCGCATGGCCGCGCACCCAGCGCCACTCGATGCGGTGCGGCTTGGCGGCGGCCAGGAGGCGTTGCCAGAGTTCGTAGTTCTTCACCGGATCACGCGCGGCGTTGCGCCAGTCGTTGCGGATCCAGCCTTTCACCCAGCGCTCCATCCCGTTGCGGAGGTATTCGCTGTCCGTGTGCAGGATGACGGTGCAGGGCCGCGTCAGCGCCTCCAGCGCCGCGCAGGCCGCCGTCAGCTCCATGCGGTTGTTGGTCGTGGCGGCCTCGTAGCCCGACAGCTCCTTCTCCGCCGTGCCGAAGCGCAGGATGGCAGCCCAGCCGCCCGGGCCGGGATTGGGCTTGCAGCCGCCATCGGTCCAGATCTCGACCGTGCGCTCCTCAGCCACCGATCGCCTCCGCCGAGGGGGCTTTGCGGAAGAAGCGCAGCTTGTGCAGGTATTCCATCGGGTCCTTGCGGGTCACCATGGCCCCGGCGGGGGTGTTCACCCAATCGAAGAGGCGGGTCAGCAGGAAGCGCATCGCCGCGCCCTGGCACAGCAGCGGCAGCGCCGCCCGCTCCTCGCGCGACAGGGGGCGGCGGGCTTCGTAGCCGCGCAGCAGCGAGCGCGCCTTGGTGACGTTGAACTCGCGCGCCTCCTCGAAGCACCAGGCGTTGAGGCACACCGCGACGTCATAGGCGAGCAGGTCCGTGCAGGCGAAGTAGAAGTCGATCAGCCCCGAAACGGCAGGGCGCCGCCCCGAATCCAGAAAGAACACGTTGTCGGGGAAGAGGTCGGCGTGGATGTGGCCGCGCGGCAGAAGCCCCTCCGTCGGCCAGGCGTCGAGGATGGCGGACAGCGCCCCATCCAGCTCCCGCATCAGCGCCGGATCGGCATCCGGGCGGCAGCGCTCCAGCAGCGGCCTCCAGGAATCGGGGCCGAGGCCGTTGCGCCGCGTCGCCGCGAAGCCCTCTCCCGCGAGGTGCAGCGCCCCCAGCGCCTCGCCCAGCGGCTCGCAATGCGACGGGCGGACGCGGCGCGGCCAGACGCCGGGCAGGAAGGTGCAGATGGCGGCGGGACGCCCGGCCAGCTCGCGCAGCGCCTCGCCGTCGCGTGCCGGAACCGGCTCGGGGCAGGGCAGGCCGTGAGCGGCGAGGTGGCGCATCAACCCGAGGAACCAGGGCAGCTCGCCCGGGTCCACGCGCTTCTCGTAGAGGGTGAGGATGAAATCCCCAGCCTCCGTCTTCAGCGCGTAGTTGCTGTTCTCTACCCCCTCCGCGATGCCGCGGAAGGCCAGCAGCGAGCCGAGAGCATAATCCTCCAGGAAGAGGCGAAGCGCCTCGTCCGACACCTCCGTGTAGACGGCCATGGATGGGTCAGGCGGGCTGGGCCGTGAGCGCGGAAGGCAGCTTGAAGATGATCTTCTCCTCCGCCACCACCACCTCCTCGGTGGTGACGGCAAAGCGCTCGCGCAGCCGGGCCAGCACCTCCTCCACCAGCACCTCGGGTGCCGAGGCGCCGGCAGTGATGCCGAGGCGCGACACGCCCTCCAGCCGCGACAGGTCGAGGTCGGCGCCGCGCTGCACCATCAGCGACTGCGCGCAGCCGGCGCGCAGCGCGACCTCCTTCAGCCGCACCGAGTTGGAGGAGTTGGGCGCCCCCACCACGATCATCATGTCCACCTGGGGCGCGATGGCCTTCACCGCCGCCTGCCGGTTGGTGGTGGCGTAGCAGATGTCTTCCTTGGCCGGCGCGGACATCTCCGGGAAGCGGCTGCGCAGGATCTCCACGATCTCGGCCGTGTCGTCCACGGAGAGCGTCGTCTGGGTGATGAAGGCGAGCGGCACGCCCGCCGGCGGCTGGACGCGGCGCGCATCCTCCTCGTCCTCCACCAGCGTCACCGCGCCGGAGGGAAGCTGGCCCATCGTGCCCACCACTTCCGGGTGGCCGGCATGGCCGATCAGGAACATGTGGCGGCCGCGGCTGAAATGATGCTCCGCCTCCCGGTGCACCTTGCTGACCAGCGGGCAGGTGGCGTCCAGGAAGAACATCTGCCGCCGCTCCGCCTCGGCCGGGATGGCCTTGGGTACGCCATGGGCGGAGAAGACGACGGGCTGGCCGTCATCCGGGATCTCGTCCAGCTCCTCCACGAAGACGGCGCCCTGCCGCTCCAGGGACTGCACCACGAAGCGGTTATGGACGATTTCGTGCCGGACATAGACGGGCGCGCCGTAGCGGCGCAGCGCCTCCTCCACGATTTTGATGGCGCGATCCACCCCGGCGCAGAAGCCGCGCGGGCCGGCGAGGAGGACATGCAGGGGGCGCTGTTCGGCCATGGGTCGGGGCGTCCGGACTGGGAATGGTCCCGCTATCTATCCCTTCGGCCGGTTTGGTGCCAGAGACGCGGACCTGGGGCCTGACCCGCGCCGGCGGGCTGGGCTCCTCCGGGAGACGTGGCGGAGGAGGGCTCTTGATGCGGCAGTGGATGGTGGCGGCTGTGGCCTTGGCGCTGGCGGGGTGCGGCAGCGGCCGGCTCGAGGACCGGCTGGTGGCCTGCCCGCAGCTTTCCCTGCCTGCCGACGCGGCCGACCTGACCCGCTACCGCCCCGGCGCCCCGCCCGATCTGTCCACCCTGGTGCTGGATGCGCGGATCACGGCGGTGGACGGCAATTGCCGCCGCGGCCGGCGCGACCGCTCGGTGGATGCCACGGTCTCGGTGCGGATGCGGGTGGATCGCGGCCCGGCCGCCACGACGCGCACGGCAGAACTTCCCTGGTTCATCGCCGTGGTCGAGGGCGACAACGTGCTGAGCCGCCAGGGTTTCGTCCTGCCCGTCACCTTCGCGCCCAACACGACGCGGGCCGAGCTTGCGACCCCATCCATCGAGATTGCCTTCCCCGTGCGGGAAGGGCGCCGCATCCAGGATCTGCGCATCCTGGTGGGGTTCCGCCTTTCGCCGGAGGAACTGGCACTGAATCGGCGGCGCGGTCCGCAGTAGGCTTTTCCAACTCAGGCGGAAACGCCTGACGACCCGGAACATGCGACGGGGCGGAAGCCGCCCCGGGCCGCCTCAGCCGAAGCGCTCGCCCCGCAGCACCTGGCACTCACTGACCGAGACGATGGCCGGGCGGGCGCCCAGCAGCTCCTCGCGCGCCGCCAGCACCCGCTCCGCCAACCCGGCGCTGCCGATGCAGAGGATCAGCACGTTGTCCAACACGCCGGACAGGTCGCCCGATTGGCGGATGCCCTGGCGGCCGCGTCCCTGCGCAACGGGCAGCACGGTCCAGCCCGTCGCGCCCAGCCGGTCGAGCAGCTCCGTCACGTCGTCGGCGCGCTTCGCCTCCACCACGATCTCGATTCGCTTGCGCGCGTGCAGCGCCGTCTCGTTCATGTGCCCGCCATCCTCAGCCACAGGGGAATCCCCACCAGGATATTGAAGGGGAAGGTGACGGCGACGGACAGGGTCACATAGATGCCGGGATCGGCCAGGGGCAGGGCAAGCCGCATCGCCGCCGGCACCGCGATGTAGGAGGCCGAGGCCCCCAGCACCGACATCAACGCCAACCCGCCCGGCGAGAGCCCCGCCAGAAGCCCGCCTGCAAAGCCCGCCGCGCCGCCGATCAGCGGCATGACCAGCGCGAAGAGGATCAGCCGCGTCGGCAGCACGCCCCCGCCGGTGCGAAGCTGCCGCACCGCCATCAGCCCCATCTCCAGCAGGAAGAGGCACAGCGCGCCCGGAAACAGCGCCTCGGTGAAGGGGGCAAGCTGCGCCTTGCCCGCCGGGCCGGTGATCGAGCCGATCAGGAAGGAGCCGAGCAGCAGCACCACCGGCCCGTTCAGCAGCACCTCGCGTGCCAGCTTGCAGCCTTGCAGCTTCGGCCCCCCGGTGCTCCCGCCCATCCGGGCGAGCAGGATGGCGGACAGGATGGCTGGGGTTTCCATCGCCGCCAGCACGGCGGGCATGAAGCCCTCGGCCGGGACGCCGCGCGTCGCCAGGATGCCGGAGGCGGCGGCAAAGGTGACAACGGAGACGCTGCCGTAATGCCCAGCCACCGCGGCGGCCGTGTCGCGGTCCAGCCCGGTGCCCAGGCGCAGGAGGCCGAAGGCCGGCACGGGCAGGAGGAAGGACAGGGCCACCCCCACCGCCAGCGCGGCCCAGAGCCCCTCCGCACCGCCGGGCGCGGCCAGCGCTGCCCCACCCTTCAGCCCGATGGCGACCATCAAGTAGAGCGAGAGCGTCTTGGCCAGGGCGTCGGGGATGGACAGGTCGGCGCGCGCGGCGCCGGCCCCGAAGCCCAGGGCGAAGAACAGGATGGGGGGCGGGAAGAGGGTCGCGAGTCCGGTCACGCGCGCCCCCTAGACCGGAAGCCTGGCCGGGGAAACCCGGTCAGCGCGGGGAGGGGCGGGCCATCGCCGCCCGCATCCGCTGGATCGCGCCGGGAAGCCCCTCGAACACGGCGGCGCCGATCAGGAAGTGTCCGATGGACACTTCCTCCACCTCCGGCATGGCGGCGATGGCGCCCACCGTGTCGAAGGACAGCCCGTGCCCGGCATGGACCTTGAGCCCCATCCCTGCCGCCGCCCGTGCCGCCTCGGCCAATCGGGCGGCGAGGGGGGCGCGCTCGGCCTCCGGCGCCTCGGCATAGGTGCCGGTGTGCAGTTCGATGGCCTGGGCACCCAGCGCGGCAGTGCGGGCGATCTGCGCCGCGTCCGGCTCCACGAAGAGCGAGACCTCGATGCCCGACTCTGCCAGGCGCCGCACGGCATCGGCCAGGAACGGCCCGGCGCCGAGGACATCCAGCCCGCCCTCCGTCGTCAGCTCCGCGCGCTTCTCCGGCACGATGCAGCATGCGGCGAGGCCATGCCCCTCGCGCAGCTTCAGGGCGGTCGCCACCATCTCCTCCGTCGCCGCCATCTCGAAGTTCAGTCGCGTCGGCACTTCGGCGGCGATGCGGAACACGTCGGCGTCGCGGATGTGGCGCCGGTCCTCCCGCAGGTGGACCGTGATGCCGTCCGCGCCGGATTCCATGCAGAGCCGCGCCGCCGCGACGGGGCAGGGGAAGGCGCCGCCGCGGGCGTTCCGCAGGGTGGCGACGTGGTCCACGTTGACGGACAGGCGCATCAGGCGGCGTTCCTCCGGGCTTCGGCCAGCCGCGCCCCAAGGCGCAGCGCGGCGATCAGGCTGTTCGGGCTGGCTCGCCCCGTCCCGGCGATGTCGAGCGCCGTGCCGTGGTCGGGCGAGGTGCGGATGATGGACAGGCCGAGGGTGACGTTCACGCCCCCCTCCATGTCCAGCGTCTTGATCGGGATCAGCGCCTGGTCGTGATACAGGCAGATGGCGGCGTCGTAGCCGGGCCGGGCCAGGGCGGTGAACATCGTGTCCGGCGGGTGCGGCCCGGTGGCGGCGATTCCTTCCGAGCGCAGCGCGGCCACGGCCGGGGCGACGATCGCCTCGTCCTCATGGCCCAGCGTGCCGGCCTCGCCCGCATGGGGGTTCAGCCCCGCGACGGCGAGGCGCGGCGCCGCGATGCCGAAGTCGCGCCGCAGCGCCGCATGGGTGATGCGCGCATGCTCCACGATCAGCTCCGGCGTCAGCCGCGCGATCGCCCTGGCCAGGGGCTCGTGCACCGTCACCGGCACCACACGAAGCTCCGGGCAGGCCAGCATCATCACCGGCGGCACGCCCGTTCCGGCCAGCTCGCCCAGGAATTCGGTGTGGCCGGGATGGGGGAAGCCGGCGGCGGTCAGCACCGCTTTCTGGATCGGGTTCGTGACCACCGCCCCCACGCGCCTGGCGCGGGCGAGGGCGACCGCCTCCTCGATGGAGCGGAGCACGGCAGGGGCATTGGCCGGATCGGGCCGGCCGGGCTGGACGGGGACGGGAAGGGGGTGGTGCAGCACCGGCAGGGACTCGGGGAAGGCGGCCTCAGCCTCCTCGGGCGAGGCCACCCGCGCCACCGGAACCCCGGAAACGAGATCCGCGTCGCCCAGCAGCACGAAGCCCGGCCCTTCCCGCCGCAGCGCCTGCCAGGCGAGGGCAGAGATCTCGGGGCCGATTCCGGCGGGTTCGCCCATGGTGAGTGCGAGCATGGGAAGCGGCTTACCCCAGCCGCGCCGGCCGCGCATCGGGGCCGCTGCGGATTTGATGCGGCGCAATGCGGCGACGCCGCCTTTGGGCTAGGCTTCCCCTCATGCTGGCGGATTGCCTCCATGACCTTGCCGCGCTCGGCCCGGCGGGGCTGCCCGCGCTGGTGGGCAGCTTGTTCCTGGCCGGTCTGGCGGGCGGGCTGACCCATTGTGCCGGGATGTGCGGCCCCTTCGTGCTGGCCCAGGCGGGTGCGCGGGCGGATTCGGCGCTGTCCGGCGGGTCGCTTCGCCGCCTCGCGGGGGCGGCGCTGCTGCCCTATCACCTGGGAAGGGCCACGGGCTACGCGGCGCTGGGCGCGGCCGCGGGCGGGTTCGGCGCGCTGTTGGCGGGGCTGACCGGGATGCGCTTCGTCGCGGCGCTGCTCCTCGCCCTGGCGGCGCTGGCGATGCTGGCCCAGGGCTCGGCAAGGCTGGCGGCGCTCCTGCCGCGCCTGCCCAAGTCGCTCCTGCCCGATTTCCTGTCGCGCCGCCTCGGCCCGCTTCTTGCCGCGCCGGGACCCTGGGCAGGGTTCCGGCTTGGCTTCCTGCTGTCGGCCTTGCCCTGCGGGCTGCTCTGGGCGGCGCTGGCCGGGGCGGCGGCCTCGGGCAGCGCCCTGGCAGGCGCCCTCGCCATGGCGGGCTTCGCCACCGGGACGGTGCCGGCGCTGCTGGGCGTGGCACTGCTCGGGCAATTCTTCCGCCGCGTCGCGGGCGGGCGGGCCCAGGCCCTGGCCGGCAGGCTCTTCATGTTCAACGGCGTGGTGCTGCTGGCACTCGCGCTGCGCCTCGCTGGTTGAGAGGCGCCGCTTACCGGGGGGCTTAAGGGACGATCTCCTAGTCGCCGCCGCATCGGATGCGATCGCAGGGCGCCGCGATGCAGCAGATCAATCTCCTTGGCGGCCTGCCAGGGTGGAAGGCTTCTTCCGTGAGGCCGGCGCCTCCATCCTGACGGAGCAGATCTCCTGGCATAGGTGGGAGGTCGCCCATGGGCGCATGGACGAGGCCGGGTTCCTCGCCGACGCCTCCGGCTGGGTCGCCAACCCGCTGAGCGGCAGCTACGCCGCGCGCAAGCCGGTCAGCGACGTCATGCTCTGAGGACGTCCGGCGCCACCAGGTCGCGATAGGCGTGCCAGGTGGCGTGGCCGATCAAGGGCAGCGCCACGGCCAGTCCCAGAAAGAACGGGATGAGGGCGAGGCCGGTGAAGACCACGATCAGCCCGGCCCAGAGCGCCATGGCCCCCTTGTTCTCCATCACCGCCTGCAGGGACACGGTCACCGCTTCCAGGAAGCTCACCTCCGGCTGATCCACCAGCAGCGGGATGGATACGGCGCAGGTCGCGAAGGCCACGGTGGCCAGCACGAAGCCGAACCCCGTGCCGATGACGAGGAAGGGCAGGACGTGCTCGCTCCGCAGCAGGGCCAGGGGCAGGTCCGCGAGGGTGGGCGCGAAGCCGAAGCCGAAGAACAGCGCAAAGAGCAGCCCGGCCACGCGCGTCCAGAACAGGTGGATGACGAGCAGAAGCGCCCCCATCATCGCCAGCTGGACGCCGTTGCGCCGGAACCCCGCCACCGCCTCGGCCAGCCCCGGCCTCTCGCCAAGCTCCAGGCGGCGGCTGGTCTCGTAGAGCCCGGCGGCGAGGAGGGGCGCCAGGATGAAGAACCCCGCCGTCGCCGGCAGGATCGCCCAGGCCGTCCCCGTCTCGAACAGCAGCAGCGCCATCAGCCAGCCGAACAGGGTCAGCGCGAAGCCGTAGGCGAGGCTGACCGGCTTGGCCGCCAGGAAATCCGCCCAGCCGCGCGCCAGCCACGTCCATGGCCGGTCCGTGGCCACGCGCCGAATCCTTCCGTGCGACGGAATGGGGGTTGGAAAGGTGTCAATGCTCATCCGCGTGATTCTCCCGGGCGTGGGCGAGACTCTGCCATGCGGCGGCGCCGGGACCGCTTGATCCTGATCAAGGACGCCACGCCTTCCCCAGGCGCATGAGCCACCAGCGGGGCGGATTGCGCCCCGGGCCTGAAGGACGAGGAGAGTTTCGCATGGCCAGCGCGAGCATGGCCGCCAGCCCGGGGAATTGGGCGGCGGCGCGACAGGGGACGGGGGTGGCCTATGTGGAAGACCCCATCCGCGCCTTCGCCATCGCCACGATGTTCTGGGGCATTGTCGGCTTCCTGGTGGGGGTCGTCATCGCCTCCCAGCTCGCCTGGCCAGCGCTGAACCTGGGACTGGAATGGACCAGCTTCGGCCGGCTGCGCCCCGTCCACACCTCCGCCGTCATCTTCGCCTTCGGCGGCAATGCGCTGCTGGGCACCTCGCTCTACATCGTGCAGCGCACCTGCCGCGCGCGGCTCTGGGGCGGCGAGGAGATGGGGTGGTGGCTGTTCTGGGGCTACCAGTTCTTCATCGTCACCGCCGCGCTGGGCTACGTGCTCGGCGTCACGCAGGGGAAGGAATACGCGGAGCCAGAGTGGTTCTCCGACCTGTGGCTGACCGTGCTTTGGGTGATGTACCTGCTGGCCTACGCGGGCACGATCATGCGGCGCGAGGAGCCGCACATCTACGTCGCGAACTGGTTCTTCCTGGCCTTCATCATCACCGTCGCGCTGCTGCACATCGGCAACAACGTCTCCCTGCCGCTGGCGCTCACCTCGACCTTCTCCTATGCGGCGCCGGCCGGCGTGCAGGGGGCGATGATCCAGTGGTGGTACGGCCACAACGCGGTGGGCTTCTTCCTGACCGCGGGCTTCCTCGGGATGATGTACTACTTCATCCCCAAGCAGGCCGAGCGGCCGGTCTATTCCTACCGCCTGTCCATCGTCCACTTCTGGAGCATCATCTTCCTCTACATCTGGGCGGGTCCGCACCACCTGCACTACACCGCGCTGCCCGACTGGGCGCAGACGCTGGGCATGGTGTTCTCGGTGATGCTGTGGATGCCGAGCTGGGGCGGAATGATCAACGGGATCATGACCCTCTCGGGCGCCTGGGACAAGCTGCGCACCAATGCGGGCCTGCGCTTCAGCGTCACCGCGGTCGCCTTCTACGGCATGTCCACCTTCGAGGGCCCGGTCATGTCCATCAAGGCCGTGAACTCTCTGTCGCACTACACGGACTGGACCATCGGCCACGTGCATTCCGGCGCGCTGGGCTGGAACGGCTTCATCACCTTCGGCGCGCTGTACTGGCTGATCCCGGTGCTGTGGAAGCGCGCGCGGATGTGGAGCGAGGCGCTGATCGCCTGGCACTTCTGGCTCGCGACGCTGGGCATCGTCCTCTACATCACCGCGATGTGGGTGTCCGGCATCATGCAGGGCCTCATGTGGCGCGCCTACGATGAGCTGGGCTTCCTCCAGTACTCCTTCATCGAGACGGTTGCGGCCATGCACCCGTACTACGTGATCCGCGCCCTGGGCGGCGTGCTCTACCTCTCGGGCGCGATCCTCATGGCCTGGAACGTCTTCAAGACCATCACCGCCGGCGAGGAGGTGGAGGAGGCGCGCGTCGCCGCCCCCGCCGCCCAGCCCGTGCCGGCCGAGTGAGCGAGGCAGAGACATGCTCAAGAAGTTCACCCACGGCACGATCGAGCGGAACGTCATCCTGCTCAGCGTGCTCACCCTGATCACCGTCTCCATCGGCGGGCTCGCGCAGATCGTGCCGCTCTTCACGGTGGAGAGCACGATCGAGCGGGTGCAGGGCGTGCGCCCCTACACCCCGCTGGAGCTGATGGGCCGCAATATCTACGTGCGCGAGGGCTGCTACGCCTGCCACAGCCAGATGGTGCGGCCCTTCCGCGACGAGAACGAGCGCTATGGCCACTACTCGCTGGCGGCGGAGAGCATGTATGACCGCCCGTTCCAGTGGGGTTCCAAGCGCACCGGCCCCGACCTGGCGCGCGTCGGCGGCCGCTATTCCGATGACTGGCAGGCGGCGCATCTGCGCGCCCCGCGCGACCTCGTGCCCGACACGGTCATGCCCGCCTACGCCTTCCTCGACCGCCCGCTCGACTACAGCGGCATCGAGGCGCACCTGCGGGCGCAGCGCGCCCTCGGCGTGCCCTACACGGAGGAGATGGTGGCCAATGCCCGCGCCGACCTGGAGGCGCAGGCCCGGCCGGACGCGGATGCGAGCGGCTTCTCCTCCCGCTACGCCCGCGCCCGCCAGGCGGCCTTCGACGGCAACCCCCAGCGCGTCACCGAGATGGATGCGCTGGTCGCCTATCTGCAGATGCTCGGCACCCTCGTCGATTTCCGCGACGTGACGCCCGAGCAGCTGCGGCAGCAGTGAGGCCCGCGCGATGCACGAGCTGCAATCCCTGTTCAACAGCCTCTGGGTCCTTTGGTTCTTCGTCCTCTTCGGCGGGATCCTGGTCTGGGTGCTGTGGCCGACGCGAAAGAAGACCTGGGAAGAGCGCGGCAAGATGATCCTGCGCGACGACGACCGGGCTGAGAAAGGCTGAACGCACCATGCCGACCAAGATCGAGAAGGACGCCATCTCGGGCCAGATGACCACGGGCCACGAGTGGGACGGCCTCAAGGAACTGGACACCCCGATGCCGCGCTGGTGGCTGTGGACCTTCTACGCCACCGTCGTCTTCGCCCTGGCCTGGGTGGTGATCTACCCCGCCATCCCGGTCAGCGGCCTCACCGGCCTCTCCGGCTGGACGGCGCGCGGCGCCCTGCCGGCCGAGATCGCGGCGGAGCGCGCGCGGATCGAGCCGATGCTGGCGCGGCTGCGCGAGGCAACCCCCGGCGAGATCGCCGCCGACCCGGAGATGCGCGCCTTCGCCCTGGCGGGCGGGCGTGGCGCCTTCAACAACACCTGCGCCGGCTGTCATGGCGCGGGCGGGCAGGGCGCGCTTGGCTTCCCGTCGCTGGCCGACGATGACTGGCTCTTCGGCGGCAAGCTGGACGAGATCCAGCACACGATCCGCCACGGCGTCCGCGCCGGCGAGAGCGACGACCAGCGCGGCATCGCCATGCCCGCCTTCCTGTCCACCGGCATGCTGAACGCCGCCCAGGTGAACGACACCGCCGAATACGTGCTGTCGCTCACCGGCCGCGCCACCAATGCCGAGGCGGCCGGGCGCGGTGAGGCGCTGTTCAGCGAGAACTGCGCGAGCTGCCATGGTGAGCGCGGCGAGGGCAACCGCGACATGGGGGCGCCGCGGCTGAACGACCGCATCTGGCTGTTCGGCGGCGACAAGGCCGCGATCATGCGCACCATCGCCTATAGCCGCGCGGGCGTGATGCCCTCCTGGCAGGGGCGCCTCGACCCGGCGGTGGTGAACATGCTCACCCTCTACGTCCACTCGCTGGGCGGCGGCGAGTAAGGGAACCGCGCGATGGGCATGATGCAGGCCGAGCGGAAGATCGAGGGGGCGGCGCTGCCCTCCCTCTACGCCTCCCACGTCAAGGTGCAGCCGCGCGCGGTCGCCGGGCCGGTGCGGCGTGCCAAGTGGACCGTGCTCTTCCTGCTGCTCGGCCTCTACTACGCCGTTCCCTGGCTGCGCTGGGACCGCGGGCCGGGCGTGCCCGACCAGGCGGTGCTGGTCGACATGGCCCATGCGCGCCTCTTCCTCGGCCCGATCGAGATCTGGCCGCAGGAAGTCTATTACCTCGTCGGCCTGCTGATCCTGGCCGCGATCGGTCTCTTCGCGGCCACCTCGCTCTTCGGCCGCGTCTGGTGCGGCTTCGCCTGCCCGCAGACCGTCTGGACCGACCTGTTCCAGTGGGTCGAGCGCAAGGTGGAGGGCGACCGCAACGCCCGCATCAAGCTGGATGCCGGCCCGCGCAACGTCGTGTGGTGGCGCAAGAAGACGGTGAAGCACGCCGCCTGGCTGTTCATCGCCATGGCCACGGGCGGCGCCTGGATCATGTATTTCAACGACGCGCCGACCTTGACGCGCGAGATGCTGGCCGGTGAGGCCGGCCTCACCGTCTATGGCTTCTTCGCCCTGTTCACCGGCACGACCTGGCTGCTGGCCGGCGGGGCACGCGAGCAGGTCTGCACCTATATGTGCCCCTGGCCGCGCATCCAGGGCGCCATGCTCGACGAGAACTCCCTCGTCGTCACCTATCGCGAATGGCGCGGCGAGCGGCGCGGAAAGCCGAGCGACGCGGCGGCGGGCGATTGCGTGAACTGCAAGGCCTGCGTCCATGTCTGCCCCACCGGCATCGACATCCGCGACGGCCAGCAGCTCGAATGCATCGGCTGCGGCCTGTGCATCGACGCCTGCGACGACGTGATGGGAAGGCTGGGCCGCGAGAAGGGGCTGATCGCCTTCGAGACCCTGTCCAACCTCGCTGCCTCCACCGCCGCGACGAAGGGCATGGAGCCCGGTCCGGCGCGGCGCGAGGCGGGAATGGCGGCACGCCGGGCGCCGAACTTCCTGCGCGTCCGCACGCTGATCTATGCCGGCGCGCTTGGCGCCGTGGCGGCGCTGATGCTCGGCGCATGGATGCTGCGGGAGACGCTGACCATCTCCGTGCTGCCCGACCGCGCGCCGCTCTTCGTGCGGCTCTCCAATGGCGGCATCCGCAACGCCTACACGCTGAAGCTCGCCAACAAGCTGCGCGAGGGCGGAACCCTGACCCTCGAAATCCGTGGTCCTGCGGATCTTTCGCTGATGGTACCAGAGGCGCCACATGACCCGCAGGGGCGGCCCCTGCTGCATGCGCGGCCGGACGCCATCGCCTCCTACCGCGCCTTCGTTTCCGCGCCGCCCTCGCTCCGCTTGCCGGAGCGGGTGGAGGTTACCTTCCGCCTGCTGGACGCAGAGGGCCGCGTCCAGGCCAGCGCCACCTCGGCCTTCCTGGGACCGCACCCATGAGCACCGAACGCAAGAGCCGCTGGATCCCCTGGGTCTTCGTGGGCGGCATGGGCGTGGTGGTGGCGGTGAACGCGGTGCTGATCACCTCCGCGGTCGGCACCTTCACCGGCGTCACCACCGGCCGCGCCTATGATCGCGGCCGCGCCTATAACCACGTCATCGAGGAAGGCCGCCGCCAGGACGCGCTGGGCTGGACGGCGCGCGTGGCGCAGGCGGATGGCGAAATCGCCGTCACGGTGACGGATGCCGCGGGCTTTCCCGTCAACGGAATTCTGGAAGCGGAAATGCTGCGACCGCTTGATGGCGAGCGCGTCGCGATCGGCACCGTCGCCGCACGCGGCCGCTTCGCCCTCACCCCGCCGGAGGCGCTGCGCGCCGGCCAGTGGGAGCTGCGCGGCCGCGTCTCCACCGGCGATGGGCGCCACCTCGACATCCGGCAACGCCTCGTCCTGCCGTGAACCTCGTTGCTGCCCCCGTCTGCGCCCATTGCGGCGCCCCTTCGCCGACGCGCTTCTGCTGCGCCGGCTGCGAAGGCGCGCATGAGCTGGTGGCCGGGCTGGGGCTCGACGCCTTCTACCGGCGACGCGAGGCCGCCGCGGGCGAACTGCGCCCCGCCGAGGCGCCGCAAACCGACTTCGCCCCGCTGGCGCGCGCGGAAGGGCAGGGGGCCTGGACGCTGGAGCTGATGGTCGCCGGGCTTACCTGCGGCGCCTGCATCTGGCTGGTGGAACAGGCCCTCGCCGCCGCGCCGGAAGTGCGCCGCGCCCGCGCCAATCTCTCCACGCGTCGCCTCATCATCACCTGGGTGGGCGAGGCGGAACTCGCCAACCACCTCGCCGGCCTCGTGGCGCGGCTGGGCTTCCGCGTTGCCCCCTTCTCGCCGGCCTGCATGCGGGCGACCGAGGATTCGGAGGGGCGCGAGATGCTGCGCGCTCTGGGCATCGCCGCCTTCGGCGCCATGAACGTGATGCTCGTTTCCGTCGCCGTCTGGGCGGGGGGCGAAGATATGGGGCCGCAGACCCGCCACCTGATGCACTGGCTGGCGGCGCTGATCGGCCTGCCGACCGTCGCGGTCGCCGGCATCCCGCTCTTCCGCTCGGCCTGGAACGGGCTGCGCGGGGGGCGGCTCAACATGGATTGCGCGGTGTCGCTGGGCATCCTGCTCACCACCGCCATGTCGCTCTCCGAGACGCTGCGGAACGGCGACTACACCTGGTATGACGGCGCTACGGCGCTTCTGGCGCTGATGCTCGCTGGGCGAGTGCTGGACCGTGCGGCGCGGCGCAAGGCGCGGCAATCCGTCGCCGAACTCCTGGCCTTGCAGGAAGGCAGCGTGACGGTGCTGGGCGAGGCGCATCCCGTCCCGGTGGATCGCGTCGCGCCCGGCGCGCGCATCCTGGTCGCCACCGGCGAGCGCCTTCGCCTCGACGCGGCGCTGGAGGATGGCGAGGCGCTGCTGGACACCGCCGCCACCACGGGCGAGAGCCTGCCGCGCTCCTTCGCGCGCGACGGGGCGTTGCCAGCCGGCGCGGTGAATATGGGCGCGCCCTTCGTGGCGCGCGTGACCGCTGCCGCCGCCGATGGATCCCTCGCCGCCATGGCGCGGCTGCTGGAGCGGGCGGAGCAGGCGCGCGGCCGCTGGGCCTCGCTCGCCGACCGGGCGGCACGCTTCTACATCCCCGTCGCGCATGTCGTCTCGCTGCTGACCTTCGTCGGCTGGATGGTGCTGGGCGGCGCCTCCTGGCAGGACGCGCTGGTGCCCGCCGTCGCGGCGCTGATCATCACCTGCCCCTGCGGCCTCGCCATCGCCGTGCCGG
Source organism: Sabulicella rubraurantiaca (assembly GCF_017355885.1). Taxonomy (GTDB): domain Bacteria; phylum Pseudomonadota; class Alphaproteobacteria; order Acetobacterales; family Acetobacteraceae; genus Roseococcus; species Roseococcus rubraurantiacus. The sequence goes on along the minus strand of NZ_JAFEUU010000002.1, from coordinate 308,527 downwards.
CGGTGCAGGTCGTCGCCGTGGGTGCGCTGTTCCGGCGCGGCGTGCTGGTGGCGAGCGAGACGGCGCTGGAGCGCCTTGCCGCCGCCGACCACGCGGTGCTGGACAAGACGGGCACGCTGACCGAGGGCAAGCCGCGCCTCCTCCCCGGCGGATGGGCTGCCTCCGACCTTGCTGCCGCCACCGCGCTGGCCGCTGCCAGCCGCCATCCCCTCGCCGTTGCGCTGTCCCACGCCCGCCCCGGTGCCCGCCCGGCCGCGGGCGCGGTGGAACATCCCGGCCAGGGCATGGAGGCGGAGGGCGCGCGCCTCGGCTCCGCCGCCTTCTGCGGCGTCCCCGATGCCGGAGGCATGGCGCTGCACTTCACCCGCCCGGGCCACGCGCCGGTCGTGTTCCGCTTCGAGGACGGGCTGCGCGCGGATGCCAAGGACGCGGTGGTGGCGCTGCGCCGCGCCGGGCTTTCCGTCGCGCTGCTCTCCGGCGACGGCGAGGACGTGGTGGCGCGCATCGCCGCCGAGGCCGGCATCGCCGACTGGACCGCCGGCGCGACGCCCGAGGCCAAGGCCGCGCGCATCGCCGCGCTGCGTGCCGAGGGGCGGCGCGTGCTGATGGTGGGCGACGGCATCAACGACGCAGCTGCCCTCGCGGCCGCCCATATCGGCGCTGCGCCGGGCGAGGGGACCGACCTCGCCCAGGCGGCGAGCGACGTGGTGCTGCGCGGCGGCGGGCTGCTGCCGCTGGCGGAGGCGATCGACGTGGCACGCCGGGCGCAGCGCCTGGCGCGGCAGAACATCCGATTCGCCTTCGCCTACAATGTGGTCGCGGTGCCGGTGGCGATCGCGGGCTATGCCACGCCGCTGATCGCGGCGCTGGTGATGGCCTCCTCCTCGCTCATCGTCATCGGCAACTCGCTGCGCGCCGGGAGGGCGGATTGATGGACATCCTGGTGTACCTGATTCCCGTGGCGCTGTTCCTCGGAGGGCTGGGGCTGCTCGGCTTCCTCTGGGCCATGCGCTCCGGCCAGTACGAGGATCTGGACGGCGCCGCCGCCCGCATCCTGTTCGACGACACCGAAACCCCGCGAAAGGGACGCTGAACCATGCCCGCCTTCTTCCTGATCTTCTATGCGCTGATCGCCCTGCTGGGCCTGTTCACCACCGCCGCAGCAGAGGGCTACCTCGCCACCTTCGGGGGGCTGATGGGCATCTTCGGCCTGCTGATGGCCTATGGCGTGGTGAAGCGGCACTTCGACGCGAACGAGGCGCATTAGCCTCTGCGGTAGAGCCCGTCTCTCGATAGAGGCGTGATGGAGTAGAACCGAGACACTATCGGCATCCATCCGGCCGCAAGGCGGCCGGCGCCGCCAGACCAACATTTCAGCCAGCGCTACTGGTGCGCGGCGAAAGCCAAGCGGCCGGAGGCCGCGCCCGGCGCCTGAGGGCAAAAAAAAACCGGCGGCCCGAAGGCCGCCGGCGGGTCCTGCCTCAGCAGGAGTAGTACATCTCGAACTCGACCGGGTGCGGGGTGTGCTCGAAGCGGTACACCTCCTGCCACTTCAGCTCGATGTAGCTCTCGAGCTGGTCCTTGCTGAACACGTCACCGGCCAGCAGGAAGTCGTGGTCGGCTTCCAGCGCGCCCAGCGCCTCACGCAGCGATCCGCACACCGTCGGGATGCCCTTCAGCTCCTCCGGCGGCAGGTCGTACAGATCCTTGTCCATGGCGTCGCCCGGGTGGATCTTGTTCTTGATCCCGTCGAGCCCGGCCATGAGCATCGCCGCGAAGGCGAGGTAGGGGTTCGCCGTCGGGTCGGGGAAGCGCACCTCGACGCGCTTCGCCTTCGGGCTCGTCGCGTAGGGGATGCGGCAGGAGGCGGAGCGGTTGCGGGCCGAATAGGCCAGCAGCACGGGCGCCTCGAAGCCCGGGATCAGGCGCTTGTAGGAGTTGGTGGACGGGTTGGTGAAGGCATTCAGCGCCTTGGCGTGCTTGATGATGCCGCCGATGTAGTACAGCGCGATCTCGGAGAGGTCGGCATAGCCGTTGCCTGCGAAGACCGGCTTGCCGTCCTTCCAGATGGACTGGTGCACGTGCATGCCCGAGCCGTTGTCGCCGTAGATCGGCTTCGGCATGAAGGTCGCGGTCTTGCCGTAGCTGTGCGCGACGTTGTGGATCACGTACTTGTAGATCTGCATGTGGTCCGCCTGGCGGACCAGCGTGCCGAACTTCGTGCCCAGCTCATGCTGGCTCTGCGCCACCTCGTGGTGGTGCTTCTCGCCCTCGACGCCCATCTCGATCATGGTCGAGAGCATCTCGGCGCGCAGGTCCACCTCGGAGTCCACCGGGTTCACCGGGAAGTAGCCGCCCTTCACGCCCGGGCGGTGGCCCATGTTGCCCTCGGGGTAGTCCTTCATGGACGCGCCCGGACCCTCGATGGAGTCGAGGTGGTAGGTGCCGAAATTGCCGCCCGTGCCGAACTTCACGTTGTCGAACACGAAGAACTCGGCCTCGGGGCCGAAGAAGGCGGTGTCGCCGATGCCCGTGCTCTTCAGGTACTCCTCGGCCTTCTTGGCGGTGGAGCGCGGGTCGCGGTTGTAGCGCTGGCCCGTGGACGGCTCGTAGATGTCGCAGAACAGGATCAGCTGCGGCTTGGCGGCGAACGGATCCATGCAGGCGCTGTCGGCGTCCGGCATCAGGATCATGTCGGACTCGTTGATCGCCTTCCACCCGCCGATGGAAGAGCCGTCGAACATGATGCCTTCCTCGAAGATCTCAGGCTCGATCGTCGAGACGTGCTGCGCCGTGTGCTGCCACTTGCCGCGCGGGTCGGTGAACCGGAAGTCCACGTACTCCACGCTGTTCTCCTTGATCATGTCCATGACCTTGGAGACGGCTTCGGAGGAATTCATCGCCATGCTGTCTCTATCCCGTATCTGCGTCCTTGAATGCTTCGCCGCCGCTTGCGCCGCGCGGCCGCCACGCTTCCGTCCCGGGACGCACCGGGACGGCTCGCGGCTCAACCCGTGCCGTCGGTTCCTAGACGGCGTCCTCGCCCCGTTCGCCGGTGCGGATGCGGATCACCTCCGCGATGTCGGACACGAAGATCTTGCCGTCGCCGATGCGCCCCGTGCGGGCGGCGGCGGTGATCGCCTCCACCGCGCGCTCCAGCATGTCGTCGGCGCAGACCACCTCGATCTTCACCTTGGGCAGGAAGTCCACGACATACTCGGCACCGCGGTAGAGCTCGGTATGGCCCTTCTGCCGGCCGAAGCCCTTCGCCTCGATGACGGTGAGGCCCTGAAGCCCGATCTCGTGCAGCGCATCCTTCACCTCGTCGAGCTTGAAGGGCTTGATGATGGCCTCGATCTTCTTCATCGCATCCGTCGTGTCTGTCGCGGGCGATGGTCGGCCCGCTGGTTTCCTTGCGGCCCGGCGCGATGCGTGCCGCGCCAGGTCCGGATTGGTGTTTGGCATGGTGGCGGCGGGGGGCGCAATCATGGCCGGGCGGGGGAATCGCGGGGGGGTAGCCGTGACTCCGCCCGAAAGCGCGGCAGGATGCCTGCGGCTTGGGCAGGCATTGCCGGGCGCTTCGCCCCGCCCCAGAATAGGGGTCTCCGCCGCGCCTGAAGGTTTCCGATCCGATGCAGCCCCAGAACCACCTGCTCTCCGCCACCGGTACCACCATCTTCACGGTGATGTCCGCCCTCGCGGTGCAGCACGGGGCGATCAACCTCGGCCAGGGCTTCCCCGACTATGACGGGCCGGAGGACGTGATCGAGGCCGCGGCCGCCGCGCTGAAGGACGGCCGCAACCAATATCCACCGCTGACCGGCGTGCCCGAGCTGCGCCGCGCCGTGGCCGAGGCCAATCGCCGCTTCTACGGGATCGAGGTGGACCCGGACCGCGAGGTGGTCGTCACCTCCGGCGCCACCGAAGCCATCACCGCCTGCCTGATGGCGGTGCTGAACCCGGGCGATGAATGCGTCCTGCTGGAGCCTCTCTACGACACCTACCTGCCGGTGGTGCGCCTGCTGGGCGCGGTGCCGAAGCTGGTGCGCCTCTCCCCTCCGAAATGGGAGCTGCCGCGGGCCGAACTGGCTGCCGCCTTTGGCCCCAATACCAAGGCGATCCTGCTCAACACGCCGATGAACCCCTCCTCCAAGGTGTTCACCGCGGCCGAGCTGGCCTTCATCGCCGATTTGCTGGAGCGTCATGACGCCTATGCTGTCTGCGATGAGGTGTATGAGCACCTAACCTACGATGGGTGGAAGCACATCCCGCTGATGACCCTGCCCGGGATGCGCCCCCGCTGCATGCGCGTAGGCAGCGCGGGCAAGACCTTCAGCCTGACGGGCTGGAAGGTGGGCTACGTCACCTGCGACGCCACGCTGCAGCCCAACGTGGCCAAGGCGCATCAGAACCTGACCTTCACCACCCCACCCAACCTCCAGCGTGCCGTGGCGGTCGGGCTGGCGAAGGATGATAGCTACTTCGCCTCGCTTTCGGGCGAGTTGCAGGCGCGGCGCGACCTGCTGGCCGAGGGTCTGGCGCGGCTGGGCTTCGCCGTCCTGCCGGCCCAGGGTTCCTACTTCGTTACCGCCGATATCCGCTCCATCGGCTTCGCGGGGGACGACGTGGCCTTCTGCCGCACCCTGACGGAGGAGGCGAGGGTGACAGCCATTCCCGTTACTGCCTTCTATGCTGGGCCGGACGCGCCGAACCACTACGCCCGCTTCGCCTTCTGCAAGAACGAGGCAGTGCTCCGCGAGGCGCTGTCGCGCATCGGCGCCTGGATCGAGCGGCGCGGCGATCGGCGCGCCGCGGGGTAGGGGTTCAGGCGGCGCCGGACTCCTTGGCGTCCAGGCAGAACTCGTAGCCAGCCACCGCCTCGCGCTGCCAGCGACAGCAGGCTTTTCGGACGACGCCGCCGGGCAGGTGCAGGACGGCCTTCTCTGGCGCCGTGCGGGCGGTCAGCAGGTGGATGCGAGCGCCGCACTCCGACATGTCGAGCACCACGCAACCGTCGGAAACGCCGCCGGCCACGATGCGGCCACCGCTGATCATGGTTTTGCGGACCGCACGACGGCGTTCCGGCGTCGCATTTCCTTCCATTCCTCTTGAAGGTCGTAAAATGTCGAAAGTTTGACCTTAGACTGCAAAAAAGGGAAGGTGGCGAGCGGCGCGCTCGGCTGGCCGTTTGGTTGCGATACGTCTGGCGCCGGAGAGCCGTTATCCGTCCCCGGGGGGCACGGAAATGGACCGTGAGCAGGGCCAGATCCCGCGCCGGGCTTGCGCATCACCTCCCGCCGGGCAGCGGGCGGTGGTCGTACCGGCGCGGGCTGGGCTTCGCCGCAACCGCCTCCTTTGCGTCACGTTGCGCGGGAATGGAGCAGCAGATCACCATCGCCCGCCCGGCCACCGAGGTCTTTGCCTATCTGGCCGACCCCACCCACCTGTGTGACTGGCTGACGCATCTTCGCCGCGAGGAAACGGAACTGCCGGGGGACGGGCTGGAAAGCGACCACGCTGCCGGCACGGTGCGCTGGTCCTTCGACCCTGCCGGGGAATGGCGGGTTCAGGAAATCGAAGGGGTGACGAGGCTGACGCTGCACCTTGAACGCGACACTGCGCTGGCAGCTGATCCCACCGGACCCGAGACGCCGGAGGACGCCGCTAGGTTCAGCGCCGAGGCCGCGTTGCAGAGCCTGAAGTCGCATCTCGAGGGCGCCGGGGGCGGCGACCCGGATCTGCGCACCGGTGATGTTTCAAGCCGTGCCTACGGCCGCAGTGCCACCCAGGATCCGGACATCTGACAAACCGCCCGCGGCAGCCGGGGGCATCGGCTATCGCCGCCTACGCGATCACGCGCCCCTGCCGCGACGCACCACCTGTTCCGCCCAGAGGTTCGCCCCGTAGAACACCATCACGCATGTCAGGAGCCTGAGCGCGATCTCATAGGTTCCGATGCCGGATGACGCGAGCGAGATGTCATTGACGAGCCAGAAGCCGAGCCCGATGGCGAGCAATGTGGCCCCGATCACAGCGATGCCCCCGAGCAAGGCGCGGCGCAGCCCGATCCGACGGCGAGCCCCAAGAAGCCTGACAGCGCTCCACGTCGCGATCCCGAGCAGGATCGTGGCGTGGAGCAGCATCAACGAGAAAACGGCCTCGCCACCCTGAGGGCCGCCGCCTGGGATGAAGTCGCGAAAGTACAGATAGTAGACAGCGAGCGGTCCCAGCACGACGACATGCTTGAGCAGACGGAGGAAGCCTCGCATGGCTCCGCCTGGACGGAACGGCTTTGTGCCGGCTTCAGGCGAAGCCAGCGCGGGAGGGGAGGTTCATCCGCTTGAGCGCCATCACCACAGGGCAAAGGCCGGTGAAGGAAGCCTGGATCAGATGCGCGCCCATGGCGCCGGTCAGCCACAGCCAGCGAATGTCGTGCAGGGCCGCAAGCAGCACGCTGCCCAGCACGACCAGCCCCACGACGAGAAGGATCGTTCGCTCCACAGTCATCTCTTGTGCCTCCCACAAGGGCACCGAGCATGCTGGCGCGCCGTGAGAGCCAGCAAGTTACTTCTCTGCGAGGTTACCGACCCTGTCTGCGCCACGGGTGCAGGCGAACGGGACGAATGATGCGCCTCTTCTCAGTGCCGCGCTCGGCGAGCGTCATATCGACGTCCTGATCGCAAAGGGGGATGCAGCGATGGGCGCGCCCGCTGCCCGCGATAGGTCAGGCTCGCCCGGAGGCCCAATGCTGTGGGAGTTGGAGGGAACGCCCATGACGAGAGCCGCCGCCCTTTGCGCACTCACCGCCGCGATGTCCGCGGCGCCTGCCTCGGCGCAGCAGATCGAGTGTGCGGGCCGCATCGTCCCCGTTTCTTACAACATCCATTATTATACCTCGCCGGATCATGGCCTCATTCCTGCGGGAACGCGGTTCTTCGTCATCTACTTGCGCAACCAGGATGCCGGAAAAGTCGCCTTCGGTTTTTCGTCCGAGAACTTCCCAAACGATGTCCAGTCGATCGACTACAGCTTCGCCTCGAAGCACCTCTACCCCAGCGCCACTCAAGGATACCAATTCGCGCGCACCATGAATGCGAACTCAGCGTCTATTCATTTGCGGTGGTGCACGACAGCGGTTCGAGCAGTTGCCGAAGGTGGTGATCCGAAGCGCACCTCGCTGCACTTCGAAGCCCGCCGAGCGCCAAGGATGCGCACATCAGCGCTCAGCCACCAGCCCCCATGTCAGAATGACGAGCCAAGCCAGGAGCGAGGCGGCCAGCAGGACGCGGACAGCGTCGGGCCAAGGCAGGCTGCGGAGGCGCTGGCACCGGCGACGCTTGATGGGGGCACGATCCATCGAGCAGAGACGTCCTGAATTTCTGCGGTCTCAAGAAACGCTCCGGCCCTTGTGGGACCGGAGCGCTGTCATGTGGCCTCTGACGAAGAAGTGTCAGGCGGCCTTGCGTCGGACGAGGCCGAGGCCGAGCAGGCCAGCGCCCAGCAGGGCAAGACCGGCCGGCGCGGGCACCGGAAGCGCCGCCGCGCCACCGGAGAAGGTGAAGGTGCCCGTGAGGTTCACGCCATCGGTCTGGCCGGAGAAGGTGAAGGTGCCAGGCGTGGGATCAAAGCCCGCCGCCCGCAGCGTGCCGACGCCGCTGATCAAGAGGTAGTCGGTGGGGCTGGTGCCCGGGGGCAGGGGCGGGACGGTGAACTGCGTCGCGGTGATCGCGCTCAGGTCGAAGGACAGGCCGCCCACCGTGAAGAAGTTGGCGATCGGGCCCGCGAAGGCGGCGAAGTTGAAGTCCTGGATGGTGCCGACATCGCCCACCGAGACGGGCATGTTGCTGCCGGTGCTGACCGCGTCCACGGTGAAGGCGCCGCCCGCGCCGGTGACGCAGTTGCCGACCACGTTGGCGCAGAAGGCGACGGCCACGGCGTCGGCGAGGCGGACATTGGTGCCGCTGCCGTCGACGCCCTGGAACAGGCCACCGAAGTCGATCGAGCCCGTCAGGGGTGCGGCATGCACCGCCACAGGCGCCGCCAGAAGAGCGAGGCCCAGTACCGCTTGCTTCAGAATCTGCATCTTTTGTTTTCCTCTTTGTGCTGGCCCAGTGGGACCACCGGCACACCCGGCGTAACGGGTGCATTTCCTTCCAAGCAAGAGGCGTGCCAAGGAAAAATTTCTTTTACATTCAAATGATTATGGCGAGAAGCGGTGAGAGTCCGCTGGCTGTCGCATAGGTTGCTGACATTGCGGTCAGTTGCAAGGTCGAGAGAATTTTGCGTAGCGATGATCTCATGGCCGCGACGGGCTCAACCGTATTGTTCGCTCGCTGCGCCGGGCAGAACAGTCGACGGGCCTCTTGGTGAAGGCACGTCCTGCCGCTTCAAGGTGATGGAAGGGCGTAGCTGTTCCTCGAACCAACAACCCTGGGAAAGGCAGATTTGAGAATGCGACGAGAAAATGCTGGAACGACAGGCGGCTTCATCGCTCCATGAAGCCCGCCCCGTTTCGCTCGAAGCGCATTCGTTCACCGGCACCCAGTTCCGCGCGATGGCACCGCCGCGCCGCTGATCCGGCCATGGGTAAGGAAGCGGTAGCTGCCGGCATGTCTCTGCGCGGTGCCGAAGGAAAGTGCTAGGCGCCAAGCAAGGGCTGCACGACGAAGTGACCAAAGAACAGCCCCACATAAAGGGCATAAGCCAGAATTGCGGCGAAGCGCAGCGGCTCAAGGTGTGTGATTTTCGTGATGCCACCGGCCGCTCCAACGCGGCCCGCGAGATAAATATAACCCAGTATCTGCGCGGCGGTGATGAGCGAGAGCATTCCACCGACGACCGGACCTTGGCCGACCGCCGCTGCGATCAGCTTCAGCGGCTCGCTGAAGAGCATCGAGTAGGCCCATTTCGCGGCCTCGGCTTCGAGGCGGTCTAGGTTCCGCAACTCGGCTTCCGACATGAGCGCACCTTCCGCAGGCCAGAGGGCCCGCCCAAGACCAACCTTACTCCTCCATGGCTGCCTCCGCTTGGCTTGATGCGGCCCGCGCCGCGGCGGAGACCGGCCGCCGAACCAACTGCGCGATAGGCTTTAGAAAGGACGCATCAGCATATCGCCGGCGATGACGCTTTTAGGGAGCAGGCGGACGGGCAGGGACCCGCAGGTCTGCTTCAAGGCGCAATCGGTCTACGATCCGGCCACGCTCGCGCCCCCAAATTCTCGGCGGCCGCCGCGCAAGAGCGTCGCTCAACAACTCGGCGTGAGGATCGCCCCTTCTCGCAACACAAGGATGCGCCCTAGTTCACCGGATATGACCTTCCCCTAGACCGAGTGCTCCACCAAAGCCTCGTGCTTCGCTCGAAGGCGTGGCTCGACACTGGTCCCATCGGCAACAGGCCTTAGATGGCAGCAGAGAGTTCCGCTTCTTCGAAATGAGGTGCGTCCGGCCGCTCTTCCGCTGTCGTTTCGAAGAGGTTGCGAAGCGCTGTCGCCATGGCTTGCAGCGAGACCGCCTTGCCCTCAAGCCGCTTGATCTCCGCCGCTGCTCGCCTCCGCACTTCCTCTGGGGTCGCGTCGCAGCCCCAAAGACTGAGCAGTGCTCTCACCTCTGCGAGCGGCATGGCGAGTTCGCGTGCATGCCTGATGAAGCGCAGCTTCGCCACGGTGTGCTCCGTGTAGACCCGGTACTTGTTGACGTGCCGGCCAGACTGCACCAAGCCGATCGACTCATAATGCCGGATCATCTTGGCGTTTACCCCACTGCGTCGGGCCGCTTCGCCGATATTCATTGAGCCAGGGTCCCCTTCGCCACTTTACTTCGCCTCTCAGCAACATCTGTGCCGGAGCGATTTCTTGTGGCGCGTCAAAGACTTGCGACGCGGAGACGGCCAACGTTGCTATGCGACGTAAAGAAATCCGTCACCCCCTGACACAAGAGGTGGCGATCGTGCCTTGGATGGGTGACCCGGCTGCTTGTCGGCCGTCGCTGATCCTCTCAGGCGCAATTGCTGGCCACGCAAGGGCAGGGCAGCATCGAATCCGCTGCAACTCCAAAGAACCTGCCGGTTCACCAATGCTTTTAGTCTTTGAAGATGGTGTCCCCGGCGGGAGGGGACGATAGAGGTAAGGTTTGGGATAAAAGTAAACAATATCAATTGGTTATCTGTAACGCTGGCCTTGTACCGCTGCGTTACTACCGCTAAGTCCTGCGCCCCTTCTCATAAGCCGCCACTGCGCGGTGCGCGATGAATAGCAAAACGATGAGCAGCCAGACCACGGCTTAAGTTGGGTCTGGGTGGGGACCGGGTCTTGAGCCGTTGATTTTTCAGGTCACCACGGATGAGATGCGGCCTGCGCAAGAGGAGCCGACCCGTGAAACTGCCAATGACAGGCGGCTGCGTGTGCGGGGCCGTTCGCTACGAGATCACGCACGCGCCGACCCGCGTGTACGCCTGCCACTGCACTGACTGCCAGCGCGTGACGACCAGTGCGTTTTCGATCGGCGTCTCGGTTCCGGGCGAGGCGTTCCGGGTGACTGGGAAGGAACTACGGCCGGTGCCGGGCGGCGTCACCGAGAGCGGGCGCGCCAAAACGCGGTGGGTGTGCCCAGACTGCGGGGTCTGGCTTTGCGGCGGCGTGAAGCCCGGAACGGAACCGCCGGGCTCCATCCGCCACGTCCGCGGCGGCACGCTGGACGACACGTCGTGGTTGCGGCCGACACTGCATCTGTTCACGCGGAGCAAGCAGTCCTGGGTGATCCTGCCGGAGGACGCCACGGTCTACGAAGCTGCGGCACCTCGCGCGTGATGCAAGGATAACCACCGCTTCGCTGACGGAAAGCCCAGGGCCGCAAGGCGGAGGCGCCGACAAGGGGCGAGAGCAGCCATGGTCTGGTGGGTATTAAGCGTCCGGTTTCATCCGCTAGAAGGCTGTCACACCGCCACCATCTCCAGGGCCGCTTATTCGTCTGCGCGTTCGTGGCCGGCCACCAGCGGCCTTAGATAAGCGGCGAGGCGGGCGAGTGGTGCCCCGCGGCTGAATCCCCCGGTACTTCAAAACGTACCCCCCTGTTTGCCCTAGTGTTCTGAAAGGGGGCGGGGGGTCTGAACAACAAGAACAACCTTTAACCCTTTTTTTGAAGTCGATTGGCTTTGACGGGTGGGGGTCTGTTGGCTGGCTTCGTGACGTCCTGCGGCGGGCTGGGAGAGGTGTGCAGCAAGGTCAGTAGGGCGCAACCAGCGTCTCCTCCTTTATTGAAGACATAATTGGGGTCCGGCTTGCCGAAGTAGGCATTCACCCCAAAAAAGCTGTACCCAGGTCCGTAGCAGCCTCAGAGGCCTATCAGAGAGAACAGCCCCTCAATTAATGCCTCGATATCTTCGTCTGGGACCATGTCCACTCCAGGGACAACATCGATCCCGAGTAGGTGCTTTGCGAGATAAGCTAGGGCTAGGAAGCTGAGCAGTGCTGAGCCAGCTAGGAAACGCAATAGAATGACCCAAACGAGGGAGGCTAAGGCCCGCAAAGCAGATCTGAGCGCGAAAACAGGGCGGCTGTTAAGGTTGACCAAACGTGCCACTGGGCTGCGGGTTCCTCTGCCTTCGTAAAGCCGTCTTTTCGAGCTGAGGGCGGTCCTACAACTCAGGATTGAGAATTACAACTTCCAGAAGTAGTCATGCTGAAGCGGAGTGTGGGGTCCGTCTGCCTGCCTCCAGACCTTGTCAGGTAGTGTCAATGTTCGTTGACTGCTATTGACATGGTATGTTGCGGGGACTCAGGGTGTCATAATTGGAACCCAGGAGTCGCTGATGGCCGCCTCAATGCCCCGCCTATTCGTCGCCTATGCCCGCGTCAGCACCGCGAAGCAGGGACGAAGCGGTCTCGGCCTGGAGGCCCAGCAGGAGGCCATCCGCAACCATCTGAGCAGCCACGGCGGGCACCTCCTCCTCCCGGTCTTTGTGGAGGTCGAGAGCGGTCGCACGACGTCACGCCCCCAGTTGGACAAGGCGTTGGCAAAGTGTCGGGCTACGGGTGCCACCCTGCTTATCGCCAAGCTGGACCGCCTGTCGCGCGATGCTCACTTCCTGCTAGGTCTTCAGAAAGCCGAAGTGGACTTCGTTGCGGCGGACATGCCTCACGCGAACCGCCTCACAGTGGGCGTCATGGCGCTGGTCGCGGAGGAGGAAGCACGGGCCGTCTCCGCGCGCACTAAGGCCGCTCTGGCAGCCGCTAAGACACGCGGGAAGAAGCTTGGAGGGCTTAGGGAGGGCCAACGTCCACCCTCTGCCAAAGAACGCCTCCAGGGCGCCCAGCGCAGCCTAGAGGTCCGGCAACGGGCTGCCTCCAACCATGCCCATCTGCTTGCCCCGCGTTTGCTGGCTCTGCGAGAGCAGGGTGCCAGCCTCCATGAGATCGCCCGGACCCTAGAAGCCGAAGGAATGCCCACGCCCAGGGATGGCTCCTGGACCGCAACAGCAGTGCGCCGAGTGCTTGCTCGCATTTCCGATGGGCAAAACCCTCAGAACGGACAGGCAGCTTGCGGGAAGTATCCTACTTGAGAGCGATTCTCATTTAGAGAGAAGCTACGAACGACGGCAGAAGGGTCGCAACCCAGGACGATTTCCAAGACGGTAATGACGAAACCGCCCAGCCCGCCGGTTCACCCCGCGCGGGCTTCTTGCCGTTTGGAGGCCACCGGATGTTTGAACCTGAAGCCGTGCTTAGTAACCACCACGAAGCCATCGCCAGCCCTGCCATAGAGCCGCCCCGGGAGGCATGGTTCTCTCCGCACCGGACCTTGGGAGGCGACAGCGGAGAAGCCTTCAGGACGGCCTTAGAGGCGCTTCTAGACTCCCTGGAGCGCAGCCATGGGGGCAGGGTGCGGGCGCGCCGGAAGACCGCTGTAGAGTCCTGGAAGCGCGTCCTGGGAGCACTTGGCGCGGGCCTAGCGACGACCGTTGTGGGTGGCTACTTGGAGGGCTTGGCGCTGTCTCTCGCGAACCCCCAGCGGGCCGCCAAAGTCTCACGTTACGAGCCGTCACCCCTTCCACCCGAGATGCTGCGTACCGCGGCCGATCTGTTGGTTGCTGGGGAGTACATCGTGAGGACTCCCGGCCGTCCAGGGCGTCTCTCGACGCTGGCACCAACTCCCCTGTTTGCCGCGTTGGTGGAGGCTCATGGCGTCACGTTGGAGGACGTGGAGACGGTCGAGGGGGACGAAGTGATTCACCTTCGGGGCTACAATCCGAACAAGGGGGAACGCGGACCGTCCATCGAGTATGTGGACACCCCAGCCACCTACGCCATGCGGCGCCAAATGGTGACGCTCAATGCTTGGCTACGGGATGCGCCCTTGGACGTGGCACCAGGTGGGCCTTGGGTGGACACGGGGCGCCGCTCCATGATCCGCGTGTTCAACCGGGCGCCTCCCGGTGTGCCCTCCTCCCCGGACTTTACGCTGGGGGGCAGGCTGGCAGGGGGCTTCTGGATTAACATGAAGCGGGATGACCGGCTGTCCCGCCTGCGGATCGAAGGGGCGCCTGTAGCGTTCGTGGACTGGTCAAGCGCCTGGCCGCGCATTGCCTTCGCTATGGCTGGTCAGGAGCCGCCGGAGGGCGATCTCTACGCCGGGCTTCCAGGCACCAGAGAGGGGGCGAAGATGGTCGTGAACGCGCTGCTCTCCTCCTACAAGGCCCTTAGCCGGTTCCCGCAGGACACTCGGGTTCACTTCGCCTCTCGCGACCGATGGCCGGACATTCAGCGCCGCATCTTCGATGCACTCCCACCGGTAGCCCGGGTGGCTGGTACAGGGTTCAACCTAAAGGCCCAGCGTGTGGAGTCAGACGCATTGCTGCTGGCCCTAGGTGACTTTCAGCGGCTTGGGGTTGTCGCTCTGCCCCAGCACGACGCGGTGGCGGTGGGTATGCACCATGTCGAGACAGCGAAGGAGGTCATGGTGTCCGCCTTCCGACGCGTCGTGGGTGTCGAGGGGGCGGTGAAGGTGGAGACCCACTGTTAGCCCAACAGGAGGACCACGGTTTGACTTACCGTGGTTCACTCCTCTGCACATGCCCTCGGGTAAGCTGAAGGTGACTCCCAGAGGACGTAGGGGTGTGGACTCTCAGTAGTCCATCCCTCTGCACCGGCTTAAGGGGAGGCTTAGAGCGACTACGAGTGGGCTCTATGGGTAATCGCCCAGTTGTCCCATAGGTAGGGAGATAGTGAGCCACCCGGTAAGCTGGTGGTACGGCACCAAGCCCAGCAGCAGGCCGTGACCCGCGGTCGGCTCATGGGTGCCCAATGCGCTTGCTTCGAGGGAGCGGCTAGTCCCTCAGACGAGGTGCGGGGCAAAGGCTCAGTCGGATTGAGGCCCCCCCCCGCCTCGAACGGGGGGTAGCCACACTACCTGCCCTTTTGGGCTCCTCCTCGTGCCGACACCTAGCGCCAGGCGAACACCGTAAAGCCTCCACGTCAGACCTAGGGGTTGGCGTACGGGGCGGGTACGTGCGGCAAACTGGATGACCCGTTCTGGGCTTTAAGCCGCAAAGGGTGGAGGTGAGAATGGCAGACCGCGACGACAGGGATGCCTTGCTGACCGCCCTCCAGGCTCGGTTGCGTCTCACCGGGGAACGCCTGGCCGAATCGCGTCGGCTTCTGGAGGCCAGTACAAAGGCCGTTTTCGCGTCGCGGCGGCTGAACGACGCATCCAATCGGATCTGGACGGAGGCCACTATGGCGAACGACCACCGCGACGAACTAGGGAGCGCGGAAGCTGACCGGAAGGCAGCTGAAGCAAGGCGCGAGAGCGCGGAACACCGTCGAGAGGCGGCAGCCAATCGGCATTGGACGGCTGAAGCTGAGCGCATGGTCTCAGAGGAGCAGCGCGTCATCTCGGAGGAAGGACGCCGGTCTGGCGAGGAACTCCGTGGCATAGCGGAGGCGGCACGCTCGGCCGCCGAAGACGTGCGGATTGCCCGAGAGGAGGCGAGCCGCCTAACCGAGGAGATCAGGCAGCTTGCGGAAGCCAGCCGCATCGAGGCTGAGCGCCTGCGAGCCGATGCAGACGAATTGCGGGAGGGCCTTCGGCAGCAGAAGGAGGTGCTGGACGAGATGCGCAGGACCATGCAGTTCAGCCACTTGCCTGAAAGCGGCGGCACACAGAATCTTCAGTGAGCGGCCTGAAGCAGACATAACCAGCAGCCCAGGGAAAGCCTGGGCGTGCCCCCAGGAGTCCGCAGGAAGCCCGTACAGGCCCCTGTGATGTCTCGCCGCGCCCATCCTACTGCCCGGCTTCCTGAATGACTCCTTGCGAGTCCTAGGGGCTTCCAGGGGTGGTGTGATTGGCGCCAGTCAGAAGCACAATCTTCCGTTCGTCACCTCGTTCTGGGGAGGTAGGTCCACACGGCCCAGAGCACCGCCAAAGCGATGGGCACCACGACGGCGACAGAGGCGTTGGCTTCTTCGTTCGTCGCCCCGTTCGTCAGAGCAAGGACCATCCAACCTGCGTAGAGGCCGGCGGCCAGCAGCAGCCTCCAAGTCAGCGACCAGAGAAACGACAGGACAAGCATGGCGTGGCTCCCGGTTGAAAGGTGAGTCTGCTGCCCGCCCCGCAATTAGGGAAGGCTGGCCAATTCGCGCTAGGGCGCCTGGAGGCTCTCCCATCAAACCTACACACCGATGCAGCAAGCCCAGCGCCACGCTGTCCGGCTGGTTGACCCTCTGGCCGATGAGTTGCAGGCTCTGAAAACAATCACGCCGCGCAGAAGTTCTGCATTCAAGTGTGAACGCTGAGGTTCCTAGTGGAGAAGTCGACTTATACGCTTAGGTATCACGGAGTTCAGCCTATGGATGGTAGTCAGTCCTCACAGTGGCGCGACTTTGACTTGGAGGCTGGCAGGGTTGAACTGTCTGAAAGCCGTATTCTTATATTGGAAGGTTTGCCGGTTATTGGAGCCTTCATCGCAAGTCGCCTAGTTGGGCAGGGCTTTGAGGTAGTCGGTCCCTGCCTGCATGTTAAAGACGCCCTCACAGAGATTGCGCAGCGCAACCCCGCAGCGGCACTCGTGGATGCCGATATTGCTGACGAGCAGGGCCATAGGGAGTTGCTTGCGGAACTCAGGCGCCGGAACGTGCCAACGGTACTCGCAACCGGCGAGCGCCTTGACGCCACGCGGTTGCGCTTTCCTGACTGGCCGCTGATCCCCAAGCCACTCGCGGGGCGGGATGTTCAGAAACTCTTGCTTCGCCTCCTGACGGCACAAGCAAGCCAAGGCTCCCGGCCTTAAGTTCATAACGGGCTAGTGGTGGCGGCGCCGCGGACCCTGGGTCTGAACCCGAGTCAAAGCATCTGGCGGAAGGTTCAGCCTGGTGCTTCAACCACTAGCGCCCCCCCATACCGTTCCCGCAGTGCCTCTCGCAGCGCAGCCGGGATGCCCTGCTGTTCGATGGCCGCTACGGCGCGCTCCAGGTGCCGTTGCAACACGCCCGGTGCGTAGGTCCGCAGCGCCAAGGTCCGCTCGCGGTGTCCCATGAGCGCCCCCAGCAAACTCTCGGTCACCTCTCCCCCGCCTTCGTTCATGGCATCTCGCCCGAACTGCGCGAACGTCCGGCGGAAGCTGTGAAAGTCAGTCGCGTGGAGCGGAACGTCCAGCCCAGCGTCCTGCATGATGCGACGCCGGATGGCCGGGAAGCGGGCAGACATGAGTTTTCCCTTCTCGGCGGATGGAACTTCGGGCCACAGCGAGCTTGAGGGCGGGGCGTCATTCGGCAGCTTCGCCATACGCGCCCGCAGGACCATCCGTGCGGTCTCTCCTAGGGGCACCTCTCGCGCTGCGTTGGCGGACTTCCCGCGGCGTATGGTGAAGGCGTCCCTCCCGGCTGACACGTCGCGAACCTCCAGCCCTGCCACCTCGCTCATGCGGCACCCGGTTAGGACCGCTAGTGCGGCAGCATCCCGGAGTGCGGTGCCGTACCCCTTGCCGCTTGGTGCCCATGCCTCCAGGGGAGCCGCAAAGAAGGCCAGCAGTTCCTCCAGGCTGTAGGGACGCTTCGTGGCGTCATCGTCCTCTGTGTCGGCATGGCGGCTGGGCAGGGGAGGAGACACCTCACGCCAGGGGTCCAGCGTCGTCTCCTCACGGGTCCGTGCGCGGGTCCATACGCCCCGGAAGGTGGACAACTCACGGCGGATCGCTGCGGCACTCACGGTCTTCCCAGCGCGCTTGCTGGAGGGCTGGGAGCCACGCCAATCCACAAACTCGGCGGCAACGCGAGGCGTCACCAGGGCGAAGGGCGTAGCTCGTAGGCTGGGCATGTGGTGGCGCTCTTTGAGGAAGGCCGCAAGCAGCGCCAAGGCCGCACGGTGTCCCGTCAGTGCCTTCGGGCGTGTCCGACGCTTCTCCAGGTCCGCCAACCAGTCATCAGCCACGACGCCAACGCTGGCGGACTTTCCAGTGGCAGCCGCAAAGAATGCATTAGCCGCCTCTGCGCCGACCTGATGGGCCAGCTTCGTGGCATCCTCTCGAATGTCATCTAGCACCCGGTCGCGTGGCGTCTCGCCTTCCTCATACCCCGCCATCAACTCGTTTTCCGTCAGGAAGCCCCTGGCACTCTCCAGAGTGATACGGCGGGACTCGGCACGGTCAGCCCAATCCGCCTTCCAGTCGGTCAGTGGGGCTAAGCCTGCGTGTTCCAGCCGGCGATTGAGGTTAGAGACGATGGCGGCGACCGCGGTGTCTCGACGGCTTTCCGCCACGCGATGATCGGAAGTGCTCAGCGTGCGGACGATCTCTCTCCGCTCACCTCCAGCCGCCTTCTCGATCCGCCCTACGTCGCGCCATCGGTCCTTCGGCACGGCATATCGAACGTACCAAGTGAGGCCGCGACGGAGCAGGCGATGAGGCATCGGCTAGCGGGTCCAGATGTAACGCTAGGGGTGTAACGCAAGGCTACACCTATTCGCAAACCTGCCCTGTAATCGACTGAAATTGCTCAGTTTTTAGGAGATGGTGTCCCCGGCGGGATTCGAACCCACGGCCCCCAGATTAGGAATCTGGTGCTCTATCCTGCTGAGCTACGGAGACGCCCGCTCAGGCCCATACCACACCGCCCGGTCGGGGCGAAAGCGGCCAGGAAAACCCTCCCCGCCAGAACTGATCTCAGTGACCAAGTAGCCGGTCCCATCCGAAGGCCCACCCACGCCCTCCCTGCGCGTTCGATCGGTGCGGCGGTGACACCGCGCCACCGCCAAGGGAGTGTCCATGTCACGAAAGCCCCGTCCCGCCCGCCCTTCACGGCCCGGCCCCAGCTACCGCCTCGCGATGTTCGACCGCGACTTCCTGCTGGGAGACTCCATGCGCGGGATGCGCCTGCAGATGGAGTACAAGAAGACGGAGGAGGCCCTGCTGGCCTGGGGCGTGCGCTCCACCATCGTGGTGTTCGGCGGCGCTCGCGTGCGGGAGGGCGGAACCGGCGGCCATGCGGCCTGGTACGAGGAGGCCCGGCGCTTCGGACGGATCGCGTCGGAACGCGGCGGCGCGCTGCGCAACAGCGATGGGGTGCGCGACAACGTGATCGCGACGGGTGGCGGCCCCGGCATCATGGAAGCGGCAAGCCGCGGCGCGCGTGAGGCCGGTGCGCCTTCGGTCGGCTTCAACATCCGCCTGCCGCACGAGCAGGCGCCCAACCGCTACACCACGCCGGACCTCACCTTCCAGTTCCACTACTTCGCCATCCGCAAGTTCCACCTGGCGATGCGGGCGAACGCGCTTGTGGTGTTCCCCGGCGGCTTCGGAACGCTGGACGAGTTGTTCGAGCTGCTGACCCTCCGCCAGACCGGTCGCATGCGGCCCACGCCCATCGTTCTGGTGGATGCGGAATACTGGCGCCGGATCATCAACTGGGAGGCGCTGGTCGAGGCGGGCGTGATCTCGCCGGAGGATATCGACCTGGTGAGCTTCGTCGCGAACGCGGCGGAAGCCTGGGCCGTGCTGGAGGAGGCAGGGGTGGCGCGGGAGGAGGTGGCGGCAGCGCCCTCGCTCCCTTCGCCGGATTCCGCTTGACAGGATGCTAGGGCACGAAATGAGGATGCATGGGCCGGGTGCCGCCTTCTCTAGGGAGAAGCCCCATGCTTCGTGCATCCGCCATAATCGCCCTGCTTCTCGTTGCCGCGCCTGCCTTCGCGCAAGGCCTCCGGACCGGAGAATACCGTCAGGCTTATTGCGAGCTGTATGAGCACCGGGACATGCAGGGGAGAAGGCTCCGGATCGCCAACGGCGACCGGGTCAGCTTCAACAATCCGGGCCGGGTCAGCAGCAATGCGTGGAGCTACCGACCCAGCCGCAACGACTCGATCTCCTCGGCCTATGTCCCTCCACGCTGCACATTGCGCATCTGGGAACATGCCGAAGGCCAGGGCCGCTCGGCGGAGTGGCACGGTAGGGACACCGGCTGGAACGTCTCCTATTTCGGCGGCCAATGGAACGACCGGATCTCCTCCGTCGCCTGCATCTGCCGCTGACGCCGCGCCCAAAGGCGGGGGATCAGATCCCCGCCTTCATCCCTGCCGCCTCGCGCTGCGCGTATTCGAGCGTGATCTTCTCGATGCGCTCGCCGATCCACTGCGCAGTCTTCTCTTCCTCGGCGAGGCTCTGCTGCAGCACCGGGATGGCCTGGTTGTCGCCCGCCGCCTGGGCCAGCGCGATCAGCGAGCGATAGGCCGCGATCTCGAAATGCTCGAAGGCGAAGTTGGCGAAGGTGTTCTTGATCACCTCGTCCTGCATCGGCGCATGGGCCAGGGCGGCCACGTTGCCAGTCAGCCCGGTGACGAAGTCCTTCAGCATGGAATGGCTGGTGCCGTGCCGCTCCAGCAGCTGCTCCAGCCGCTTCGCCTGCTCCTCGCTCTCGGCCAGATGCTCGCGGATCTTCGCCGCCATCTCGGGATAGGATTCAATCCGCTCCAGCTGGCGGGACAGGAGCTGGACCGCCTGGGTTTCCAAGGCATGGGCATTCTTCAGCCCGGTGACATAGGTTTCCTGGATGCTCGAAGCCATGGCGCGGCCTTTCAATGAAAACGAATACGGTCCGCGAGCAACGCCTGGCTTGGCCGCCCGGTTGGCGCGGCGCATAACCCCGGCTCCATGGCATCTCCCGCCCCCCGCCTCCTTCTGCCCGAGGCGCCTTCCCTTGTTGCCGCCTTTGGCCGTGCCACCCTCCTCTCCACGGAAGGGGAGGTCCGCGTGCTGGGGGCGGCTTCGGTCGCCCATGCCCTGGCGGAACAGGCCGCGCCGCTGCTGGTCCACGCGCCGGCCACGGCGCGCCGCCTCGACCTCCCGCCTTTCGAGGAGGCGCTGGACCTGCTGGAGCTCTTCGCCTTCGTCTGCCCGGCCGAGCCCGCGCCACCGACCCCACGCGGCCTCGCACTGGCGCTGGACCTGCCCGTGCCGGCGGATGACGAGGCAGCCGCCATCCTGCTGCCCGAACTCGCCGGGGCGCTGCTGCGCCGCCTGTCGCGCCTCGCAGGGACGGAGGCCGGGCGAGGCGCTGCCGCCATCGCCGCGCATCTGCGCGACGCCATCGCCTGGCCTTGGGCGGAAAGCGTGCTGGCCGCCCTCGGCCAGACCGGAATGAAGGCGACACGCGACGCGCTGAAAGTCTGGCGCCGCCTGCCGGAATGGGAGGAGACCGGCCCACCGCCGCCCCCTGCTTCGCACGCCGTCTCCCCGGCCGATGCCCGCCGCCGCCTCGCGGAGATGCTGGGCAGCGTCGCCGAGCAGCGTCCGCAACAGGCCGACTTCGCCTCCGCCGCCGCGGCGGCCTTCGCCCCGCGCGAGGCAGAAGGCGCGCCGCAGCTTGTCCTGGCCGAGGCGGGGACGGGCACGGGCAAGACGCTGGGCTACATCGCCCCGGCCTCGCTCTGGGCTGAGCGCAACGGTGCGCCGGTCTGGCTGTCCACCTTCACCCGCAATCTCCAGCGCCAGATCGACGGCGAGCTCGCGCGGCTCTTCCCCGACCCGGAGGAGCGGCGCAGCCGCGTTGCCATCCGCAAGGGGCGCGAGAACTATCTCTGCCTGCTGAACTTCGATGAATCCCTCGGCCAGGCCGGGATGCGCGGCATGGCGCTGCCGCTCGCCCTCGTAGCGCGCTGGGCCTCGGCCACGCGCGACGGCGACATCCAGGGCGGGGACTTCCCGGGTTGGCTGCTGGAACTCTTTCCGCCCGGCACGCTGGCGGGCTTCGCCGACCGGCGCGGCGAGTGCATCCGCTCCGCCTGCCCGCACTACAAGAAATGCTTCGTCGAGCACTCGATCCGCCGTGCCCGCCACGCCCGCCTCGTCGTGGCGAACCACGCGCTGGTGATGGTGCAGGCCGCCACCGGTGGCGGCGAGGATGGGCGCCCCACGCGCTTCGTCTTCGACGAGGGGCACCACATCTTCGACGCCGCGGACAACGCCTTTTCCGCTGCACTGTCGGGGGTGGAGGCGCTGGAGCTTCGCCGCTGGCTGCTGGGCGCGGAGGGTGGGCGTTCGCGCGCCAAGGGGCTGCGCGCCCGCATCGAGGAATTGGCCGGCGACATCCCTGATCTCCTGCCGCCGCTGGAAGCCGCACTGCACGCCGCCCGCACCGCCCTGCCGACCTCCGGCTGGTTCAGCCGCATCGGCGACGAGGCGCCACTCGCCCCCAACCCGGCGGAGGTCTTCCTTCATGCCGTGCGCGCCCAGGTGCTGGCGCGGGTGCCGCAGGATGACGGGGTCTATTCCCTCGAATGCGACCTCCATCCGGTCGGCGAGGCGCTGGCCGAGGCCGGCGACGCCCTGCGCCGGGCGCTGGAAGGGCTGGAAACCCCGCTCACCACGCTGCGCGACCGGCTGCGCGCCCGGCTGGAGGAGGAGGATTCCGGCACGATGGATGCAGGGGAGCGGATCCGGCTGGAAACCGCGATGGGTGGGATCGAGCGCCGCGCCCTCAGTCCGCTCGCCGCGTGGCGCGGCATGCTGGGCACGCTCGCCGCCCCCGCGCCGGAGTCGGGCACGCGCCCGGTGATGGTGGACTGGCTGCAGCTCGACCGCCGCGACGGGCGCGACTGGGATGCCGGGCTGCACCGGCACTGGCTGGACCCGACCATCCCCTTCGCCCAGGTGGTGGCCGCGCCGGCGCACGGGCTGCTGGTCACCAGCGCCACCCTCACCGACGCTGCCCGCCGCAATGACCCCGAGGCGGCCTGGCGCGAGGCGGAGGCGCGCACCGGCGCCGTCCACCTGCCGGCGCCCGCCATCCGCGCCGCTGTGCCCAGCCCCTTCGACTACGCGCGCAACACCCGCGCCTTCGTCGTCACCGACGTGGACACGCGCATGGCCGGGCAAGTGAGCGGCGCGATGCGCGACCTGTTCCTGGCGGCGGGGGGCGGGGCCCTCGGCCTCTTCACCGCCATACGCCGACTGCGCGAGGTGGCGCGCCGCATCGCCCCGCCGCTGGAGGCCGCCGGCCTGCCGCTCTACGCCCAGCACGTGGATGCGATGGACAATGCGACGCTGGTGGACGTCTTCCGCGCCGAGGAGGATTCCTGCCTTCTCGGCACGGATGCCATGCGCGACGGGGTGGACGTGCCCGGCCGCTCCCTGCGCCTCCTGGTCTTCGACCGCGTGCCCTGGCCGCGCCGCACCATCCTGAACCGCGAGCGGCGCTTGCACCTCTCCGGCGGCCACCCGCAGAACCACGACGATGCCGAGGCGCGGCACCGGCTGCGCCAAGCCTTTGGGCGCCTCGTGCGCCGCGCCGATGACCGGGGCGTCTTCGTCCTGCTGGACCGCGCCGCCCCGTCACGCGTCCTCGCCGCCCTGCCGGAAGGCGTGGTGCCGCGCCGCGTCCCCCTGGCCGAGGCGATCCGTGAAACTCGCGCTCTGTTGGAGGGTTACGGCACCGAACGAGGAGAGAATCCGGGATGAACGCCATTCCCGACCAATTAACCCCCCACCAGGCCCTGCTCTGTTCCATGCTGTTCATGGCGGCGTCCGGCGCGCATATCGACGAGGCCGAGCTGCGGCGCATGACCGGGCTGGTGCGCGACCTGCCGGCCTTTGCGGGGGTGGACGCGCAGGAGGTGGACGAGGCGACGGAGGCCTGCCTGCCGCTCCTGGCCGCAGGGGACGGGCTGGACCGCGCGCTGGACCTGATCCGCGATGCGCTGCCGATGCGCCTGCGCGAAACCGCCTACCTCCTCGCCTGCGACGTGGCGGCGGCGGATGGCGAGGCGACGGAGAGCGAGCTGGTTTTCCTGCAGCAGCTTCGCATCGGGCTGGAACTGGACCGCCTCATCGCCGGCGCCATCGAGCGCGCGGCGCGGGCGCGCTACCAGATCATTTGATCCCCACGAAAACGCTTCGCATTTTCGCGAGGGCTCCGGTCTTCGTCGCTTCGTCCTGAGCGCTCCGCCCCGTTGCGCGGGCAAAGCCCGCGCGCCAACCGGAGGGCAGCGGTCGGTGAGGCGTCAGGAGCGGGTGAGGGGAATCTCCCGTCCGTGGCTGATGACGCGGATGGGGCGGTCGCGGCTCACCACCGCCTCGGCCGGCGTGTCGGCGTCCAGCAGCACGATGTCGGCGCGGGCGCCGGGCGCCAAGCCGTAATCCGCGAAGCCGCAGCCTTGCGCGCCGAGGGTGGAGACGGCCTCCAGCGCCCATTCCACCTCGTCGTCGCGGCGGAAATCGTTCTTCAGCGCCACCGCTTCGGCCCGCTCGCGCATGTCCGGCGCATTGGCGGGGTTCCAGCCGTCGCGGATGTTGTCGTTGCCGGCGAAGAGCACCACCCCGGCCTCGCGCGCGCGCCGCACCGAGGGCGTCGCCCGGTAGGCAGGCGCCGAGGTGCAGAGCGCAACCCCCGTTTCCGCCAGCAGCGCGTAGAGCGCGGCGGCGCGGTCGGGTGCGACCTCGCCCATCGCGAAGGCGTGGCTCACCGTGACGCGCCCCTTCATGGACAAGGCCCGCGTCCGCTCCGCCACCAGTTCCAGCGCGAAGGCGCCCAGCTCGCCCGGCTCGTGCAGGTGGATATCCACGGGCTTGCCGTGCCGCTCGGCGAGGTGGAACACCGCGTCCAGATGCCCCACCGGGTCGCGGTCGATGACGGAGGGGTCGAGACCGCCCACCGCGTCGCACCCCATCCGCAGCGCCTCGTCCATCCATTCCTCGCAGCCCGGGGTGCGGAGAATGGCGGCCTGCGGAAAGGCGACGAGCTGGATCTCTACCCGCCCGCGCATCTCCTCGCGCAGCGCCAGCAGCGCCTCGACGTGGCGCAGCCGGGAATCGTCGTCGATATCCACGTGGGAGCGCAGCCGCGTCGTGCCGTTCCGCAGATGCTCCTCCGCCAGGGCGCGGCCTTCCCGGCGTGGGTCGAGCGACCGGCGCGCCACGCGGTCATTGGCGATGCGGTCCTCGCGCCGCGGCCCCACCTCGTTGCGCCACCAGGGCCGGCCCCAGAATGTCTTGTCGAGGTGGCAATGCCCTTCCACCAGCCCGGGCAGCGCCAGCAGAGACGGGCCCTTCGCGGCGGATGGCGTAATGGCGGCGATGCGGTCGCCCTCCAGCGCGATGTCGCAAGGCGCGCCGCCCCAGGGCCGCACGTGGCGGATGATCATGGGAGCACCCAATCCCGGAACAGGTCGAGGTCGATATTGCCGCCGCACAGGATCACCGCGGCGCGGCGGCCCTTCATCGCATCGCGTTCCTGCATCAGCGCGGCCAGCGGCGCGGCGCCCGCCCCCTCGGCGAGGTTGTGCGTGTCCTGCCAATAGGCGCGGATGGCGTCGCGCACCTCGTCATCCGTGACGGTGACGATGCGCGAGGCGCCACGCCGGATGATCTCCAGCGCCGCCGGGTCCGGCACGCGCGTCGCCATGCCGTCCGCCTTCGTGTCCGCCCGCTCCGTCTCCACCACGCGCCCCTCGCGGAAGGAGCGCGCATAGGCATCCGCCCCCGTGCTCTGCACGCCGATGATCTCGGTCGAAAGCCCCAAGAGGTCGCGCGCCATGATGCAGCCGCAGATGCCTGAGCCGAGGCCGATGGGCACGTAGAGCGCATCCGGCACCGGAATGCCGCGCAGCAGCTCCAGCGCATAGGTGGCGACGCCACGCACCAGCGGTTCCGCGAAGGAGGGGGCGAAATCCAGCTCGTCCTGTTCCGCCAGGCGCTGCGCCTCCACCCGCGCCTCGTCGAAATCGGTGCCGTGCTCGATCAGCGTCGCGCCCAGTGCGCGCATCGCGGCGTTCTTTTCGCGGCTGTTGCCGTGCGGCACGACGATGGTGACCGGGACGCCGTAGCGCGCCCCGGCATAGGCGAGGGACTGGCCGTGATTGCCACGCGTGGCGGTGATGACCCCGCGCGAGTGCAGCCCGTCCATGTAGACCAGCCCACCACGCACCTTGAAGGCGCCGGTGGGGGTGTGGTTCTCGTGCTTGACCCACACCTCGCACCCTGTGCGCGCTTCCAGCAGCGGCCAGTTGTATTGCGGCGTGGCGGGGAAGAAGCGGCGCACCAGCTTCTCCGCCTCCTCCAGGGCATGCAGGTTGAACATCTCAGTTCCCCGCGCGCAAATAGTCATAGGCGGAGAGCAGATGGACCCGCACCACGGCGAGGTACTCCTCCTCCGTCACGTTCTCGTCGCCACGCCCCATGGAAACCGGCGAGGGACCGTAGAGATAGGCGGGCACGCCCTCATAGCGCCAGTAGCGGCTATCCGAGCCACCAAGCGAGGACATGGGCACCGGGCGCCGCCCGGTGGCAGCCTCCGCATTGTCCTGGATGATGCGCATCATCTCGCTCTCCGGATCGGCCATGCTGCCCGGGTAGGAGTGGCTGTGGACGACCGAGAACTCCGCCTCGTGCGCGGCGCAGACCTCCGTCACCTCCTCCAGCACCGCGTCGCGGTCGATGCCGACGGGGATGCGGAGATCCACCTCGAAGCGGCATTCATGCGGGATCTGGTTCACCTTCAACCCGCCCTGGATCACGCCGGGGTTGAAGGTCATGCGGCGCACGACCTCCGCCGCGCCGGCACCCATTCCGGCTTCCAGCACCGCCACCGCCTCCGGCGTCGTCAGCGCGCGCGAGACGGCTTCGGGCAGCACGGTCTCGCGCATGTGGAAGCGCCGCTCGAACTCCGCGATCATCTGCGCTGCGATCTTGACCGGGTTGCGCGACAGATGCGGGTAGCCGCCATGCCCGCCCGGCGCGCGGATGGTGACGATGACGCGCAGCGTGCCCTTCTCCATGAAGCGCACGTTGTTGAGGCCCGAGGGCTCGCCATTCAGGCAGCAATCGCCCAGCACCTCGTTGCGCATCGTCTCGAACAGCCAGCGCGTGCCGAACTCGCCACCCGTCTGCTCGTCCGACACGGCGGTGAGGGTGAGCCGCCCGCCCAGCTCGGCGCGCAGCCCATGCAGCCAGGCATAGGTGATGACGCCTGCCGCGGTGCCCGCCTTCATGTCGGAGGCGCCGCGGCCGAAGATCCTTCCGTCGCGCCGCTCGCCCGACCAGCCGCTTTCGTCCAGCGGCGGGAAGACGTCGATATGGCCGTTGAGCACGAGGTGCCGCCCCGGCCGCGCCCCCTCGAAGCTCCCGACGATGTTGGGGAGGTGCGGCTTGGCAGCGGCGATCCGCCAGGGCGCACCCTGCTTGTCCAGCCAGTCGCCCAGGAAGGTTGCGGCCTCCGTGGTGTCGCCCGGTGGGTTGGCGGAGCGGGCGCGCAGGAAACCCTGCAGGAAGGCGATCAGCCCCTCCCGCTCATCGTCGAGACGCCGGAGCAGGGAAGCGCGCGTCGCATCCGCCATGACTCAGCGCCCCGCGTTGACCGTGATGGCGGAGAGCGCGTTCGCCTCCAGCCCGTGCTTGCGGAGCAGCTCTCGGTAAGTGCCGTTGGCCAGCAGCCGCTCCAGCGCCGTCTTCACCGCGTCGCGCAGCTGCGGTTCGGAGGAGGCGACGGGAATCCCCGTCAGGTTCTCGGTGAAGGGCTCGCCCAGGGTGCGGTACACGCCCGGCTCCTGCCGCATCAGCCAGCCCATGGTCTCATTGCCCTGGACGGAGCCGTCGATGCGCCCGGTGCGAAGCTGGGTGCGCGCATCCACCGAACCCTCGGTGCCGACGACCGTAATGGCGGGGCGGCCCTGCGCCACGCAATTCTCCTGCGACCACGCCTCGATGTTGCGCGGCCAGTTGGTGGAACGGCTGGCGCCGACGCGCTTGCCGCACAGATCGGTGGGCTGCCGAATCTCGGCGTTGCGGTCCAGTGTCATGAACTGCGCCCCGGTGCGGAGGTAGTTCACGAAGTCGAGCGGCCCGCGCCGCGCGGGCAGGTCGGAAATGCCATCGATGGCGAGGTCGATCCGCCCCGTCTGCAGTGAAGGAAAGAACTGCACGAAGGGCATTTCCTGCCACTCCACCGCCACCCCCAGTTCCCGCCCGATCGCCTCCGTCAGCTCCACGTCGAAGCCAAGCCGGGCATTGGTCTGCGGGTCGCGGTAGGTCAGCGGCGGGTAATTCGGATAGGTGGCGACGATGATCTTGCCGGCGCGGCGGATGCGGTCCGGCAGGGCGATGCGGTCCTGCGCCATGGCGGCAAGCGGGGCGAGCAGCAGTGCCGCGCCCAGCAGGGCGGCTGCACGGCATCGGATTCGGTGGAACATCCTCGGTCTCCTCGATTTCAGGCCAGCACGGCGGACAGGAAGGCTCGGGTGCGGGCCTGGCGCGGCTGGCCCAGCACCTGCGCGGCCGGTCCTTCCTCGACCACCGTGCCCGCATCCATGAACACGACCCGGTCCGCGACCTCGCGCGCGAAGCCCACCTCGTGCGTGACCACCATCATGGTGATGCCGCTGCGTGCCAGGTCGCGCATCACCGCCAGCACCTCGCCAACCAGCTCGGGGTCGAGGGCGGAGGTCGGCTCGTCGAACAACATGACCTCCGGCTCCATGGCGAGGGCGCGCGCGATGCCGACGCGCTGCTGCTGCCCGCCCGAAAGCTGTGCCGGCCAGGCATCGGCCTTGTCCGCGAGGCCAACTCGGGCCAGCAGCGCCTCGGCCCGCTCTCGCGCCTCGCGAGCCGGGCGGCGTCCGACTCGCAGCGGACCTTCCATGACGTTCTGCAAGGCCGTCCTGTGCGGCCACAGGTTGAAGCGCTGGAACACCATGCCGAAGCGCCGCCGCTGCCGCGCCACCTGCGGGTCGGGCAGCTCAAGCAGCCGGTCACCCTCCCTCCGGTAGCCGATCAGCTCCCCGTTCAGCCAGACCGCGCCGGCATCCGGCTTTTCAAGGTGGTTCACGCAGCGCAGCAGCGTGGACTTGCCCGAGCCGGATGGGCCGAGCAGGCACACCACCTCGCCCTTCGCCACGTCCAGGCTGACATCGGTGAGGGCCTTCACAGCGCCAAAGGACTTGGACAGGTGGCGCACCGCCACCATGGGCATCGCTTCGCTCATGCGGGGCGGCCCGCCGTCGAGACGCCGCGCGCCAGCCGCCGTTCCAGCATGGCCTGGAACAGGGACAGCACCGTCACCGCCGCGAGGTACCAGGCCGCGGCGACGATCAGCAGCTCGATCACCCGGGCATTGGCGTAGTAGATGGTCTGCGCGTTGCGCAGGATCTCGGAGAACTGGATCACGCTGGCGACGGAGGTGAGCTTCACCATGCTCACCACCTCGTTGCCCACGGGCGGCACGATCACGCGCAGCGCCTGCGGCAGCACGATGCGGAACATGGCCTGGATGCGCGTCATCCCCACCGCCTGCGCCGCCTCCGCCTGGCCCCGGTCCACGGACAGGATGCCGGAGCGCACCACCTCGGCCGTATAGGCCCCCTGGTTGATGCCCAGTCCGAGCCAGGTGGCGACGAAGGGCGTGATGACGTCCACCGTCCGCGCCTCGAACAAGCCGGGAATGCCGAGGCGCGGGAAGATCAGCGCGAGGTTGAACCACAGGAGCAGCTGCAGCAGCAGCGGCGTGCCGCGGAAGAACCAGATGTAGAACTTCGCCACGCCCACCATCACCGGGTTGGGCGACATGCTCATCACCGCCGCCAGCACGCCGAGCGCGAGGCCAAGCGCCATGGCGCAGACCGTCATCACCAGCGTGTTCACCAGCCCCGCGAGGATGACGGGCGCGGTCATGTATTCGCCCACCACCGACCATTCGATCTGCCCCAGGGCAAAGGCGCGGATGACGAGCGCGAGCAGCGCGAGGACGAGGATCGTGGCGAGCCAACGGCCGGGCCGCCGCCGCTGCACCACGCGAAGCGTCCGCGCGTCAGGCAGCATGGGGCCTGAGGGTGCGGAACGTGGCTCCGCGTGCCTTGCTCGTCAGCATGGCGAAGTCTAGGTCTGGCGTTTCAACTCCCGCAAGCCCTGCTGCGGTGCGACACGAGGGCGTCATGACCTTCTCCCTGCTGATCCATTGCCCGCGCACGGGCGCCTTCGGTGCCGCCGTCACGACCTCTTCGCCCGCCGTGGGAGCGCGCGTGCCGTGGACGGCCGCAGGGCAGGGGGCGGTGCTGACCCAGGCGCGCACCGACATGCGCCTCGGCCCACGTGGACTGGCGCTGCTCGCTTCGGGATGCACGGCAGAGGAAGCGGTGGCGGCGCTCGTCGCCACCTCGCCGCACCGGCAATGGCGGCAAGTGGCGGTGCTGGATGCAGCGGGGCGCACCGCGCACTTCACCGGTCCGTCCATCCGTGGCGTGCTTGCTTCCGCCGAGGGGCCGGGATGCGTCGCCATCGGCAATATCCTGGCCAATGACCGCGTGCCGCGCGCCATGCTCGACGCCGCGCTGGCCGCGCCGGACGAAGCCATGGCCGAGCGCCTGCTGCGCGCGCTGGAGGCAGGGGAGGCGGCGGGCGGCGAGGGCGCGCCACTCGTCTCCGCCGCGCTGCGCGTGCAAGGGCCGCACGTGTTTCCCGACGTGGATCTGCGCGTGGATTTCTCGCCGCATCCCCTGGCCGCGCTGCGCGCAACCTGGGAGGCCTATGAACCCATGGCCGAATTGTTCCTGGCCCGGGCGCTGGAGGCAGCCGCGGGCTAGCCCGCGAGGTTGCCCAGCACCTCCAGCGTCACCGCCAGGATCACGGCGTTGAAGGCGAAGGAAACGAGGGCGTGGGTCATCACCAGCCTTCGCATGTCCGGCTTGTTGGTCGGCGTGTCGCTCACCTGACCCGCCGTGCCGACCATGGTGGCGACGTAGAGGAACTCGGTGAACTCCGGCGTGCCGTCGCCGCCGGGGAAGTCGATGCCGCGATCCTCCTCCCAGTATTCGTGCGCGTATTCCTGCGCGAAGAGCAGTTGCACATGCGCCCAGGCCGAGATGATGGTCAGCACGGCCAGCACTCGTTCCCAGATCGCGGCGTTCTTCTCCATTATCAGCTCCGCGACCACCGTGCCGCCCGCCACCGCCGCCGCCAGCAGGGCGATGGCGAGGACCGTGCCGCGACCCTGGCCCAGGCGCCGCGTCCTTTCGCGCATCGCCTCGGGCGTGGCGCAGCCCAGGTGCTTCCAGGCCCAGGTGGCGTGCGCGACCACATGGGCGATCCAGCCGATCATCAGCCCGTCCGTGCCCGACAGCCCAGTGAGGGATACGAGGCCCCAGATGACTGCGCCGCCAGGCAGGGAGAAGAAGATGAACCGGTTGCGGAGCGCCTGTTTCATACCCTCCCCAACGCGGCAAGGATGCGTTGCGTCACCCCGCGAAGCGCTTCGGGTCCACCGGCCCGACGGCGGGGGCAACATCTGGGTCCGGCGCCGACCCGCGCACCAGCGCGGCAATGAGGCGCCCCGCCCCCGGCGCGGTCTGGATGCCGTAGCCGCCCTGGCCGCACATCCAGAAGAAGCCGCGCTCCTCCCCCTCGCCGATGCAGAGCGAGCGGTCGGGGGCGAAGGTCCGCAGCCCGGCCCATTTATGCTCAACCCGCTTCACCTCGATGGCGAGGCCCTGTTGCATTCGGTCCACCGCCACGGCCACGTCGTACTCGTCGGGCTGGGCATCAGTGGGCTCGCTATCCGTCTCGTCGGCCGGGCTGACCATCAGCTTGGACCGTGCCTCCGGCCGCGCGTACCAGCTATGGATCACGTCGCCGACCAGCGGCCAGTCGGTGCTGGTGTAGGGTGCGGGGTCCACGATGCAGGCGGTGCGGCGCTTGGGCTGGAGGCCGAGCGGGCGCAACCCCGCGTTGCGCGCCACCACGTCGCCCCAGGCCCCGGCGGCGTTCACCACGACCGGCGCGGCGAAGATGCTGCCGCCCGAGGTCTCGGCGCGCCACTCGCCGCCCTCGCGCCAGACGCGGCCCGTGCGGCGGCGCAACTCCAGCGCGCCCCCCGCCGCCTTCACCTGCCGCAGGAAACCCTGGTGCAGCGCCGCGACGTCGATGTCGAAGGCGTCGCGCTCGATCAGCGCCGCCTCGGCATAGCCGTCGCGGATCGCCGGCACCAATTCCTTGGCCTCCGCGACCGTGATCGGGGTCAGCCCCATGCCGACGCGCAGCATCTGCTCCATCGCCTCCATCTGGTCGGGCGGCGCGAGGGAGAGGATGGCACGCTTGTGGGCGAGGGGGCCGAACCCTTCGGGCGAATCCTCGAAGAAGGCGCGTGACGCGCCCGTCAGGATGCGGACATCCGTGTTGCCATAGTTGAGGATCCAGATCGCGGCGGAGCGGCCGGTGGCGTGGAAGCCTGCGCTTTCCTCCGCTTCCAGCAGGGCGACGCGGTGCGTGGGGGCGAGGTGGGCGGCAGCCGTGGCGCCGGCCATTCCGGCGCCGATCACCAGCGCATCGAAGCGGTGCATGTCCATGCTTTCATCCTAGGCCACGGGCGGGGGGCGGCAAGGCGGTTGCGCGGCGCCACGCGCGGTGCCTAAGCTTCAGGCAGCGGCGCAAGACCGCATGATGATACAGGAGGAAGTTCGGGATGGCAGACACGTCTCTGCCCCGCCGCGGCGTATTGGCCGCCGGCGCGGGACTCGTTGCAGGGTTGCACGCCCCGGCCGTCTTCGGCCAGGCCACCACCACGCTGCGCTGCGCCTTCTGGGACCACTGGGTCCCCACCGGCAATGGCGCCCTTCGGCAGCTGTGCGGGCAGTGGGGCGAGCGCAACCGCGTCAACGTCCAGCTCGACTTCATCAACACGACCGGCAATCAGCTTCAGCTCACCGCTGCCGCCCAGGCGCAGAGCCGTTCGGGCCACGACATCATCTCGCTCTCGCCCTGGGATGTCGGCACCTATGCCGACCAGCTGGAGCCGGTGGATGACGTGATGAACCGGCTGATCGCCAAGTACGGCCCGGCCAACCAGGTGGCCGAGTACCTGGCGAAGCATCGCGGCGGCTGGCGCGCCATCCCTGCTACCTCCGGCACGCAGAACAAGCCGGCGCTGTGCCGCTTCGACCTGCTGCAGGAACATGCGGGGCTGGACGTGCGCGCCATGTGGCCGGCGGAGAACCGAAAGGGCCCGGGTGCCGACGACTGGACCTGGGAAACCTTCCTTCGCGCCGCCGAGGCATGCCACCGCGCCAACGTGCCCTTCGGCCTGCCCATGGGCCAGTTCACCGACGCGGTGGACTGGGTCGGCGCCCTTTTCGCCTCCTACGGCGCGCGCGTCACCGATGAGCGCGGCAACCCGACCATCCGCAATAACCAGCAGCTCCGGCAGGTGATGGACTATGCCGTGCGGCTGGCACGCTTCCTGCCTAACGACGTCTGGGCCTGGGACGACGCCTCCAACAACCGCGCGCTGATCTCCGGCCGCTCCGCGCTGGTGTTCAACCCGCCCTCCGCCTGGGCGGTGGCGAAGCGCGACGCGCCGCAGGTGGCGGAGAAGTGCTGGACCATCCCCATGCCCTCCGGCCCGCAGGGGCGCTTCCTCGCCTACCTGCCCTGGAACAGCGGCATCTGGAGCTTCGGCCGCAACAAGACCGCCGCGAAGAACCTGCTGGAATTCCTTACCGAGCGGGACAGCGCGGAGGCGACGACCAACACCTCCAACGGCTACGACATCCCGCCCTTCGCCACGATGAGCGACTTCAAGGTGTGGGAGACGGAGGGGCCGCCCGTCGGCACCCTCTACAACTACCCGTTGAAGCCGCACCACGACGCGCGCCCGTCCATCGCCTTCGCGCCCGCGCCCGCCGAGCTGGCGAGCCAGATGTACATCCAGGCGCTGAACACCAAGGTCATCGCGCGTGTCGCCCAGGGCGGCGAGACGATCGAGCAGGCCCTCGGCTGGCTCGAGCGCGAGATCAACAACATGCGCCGCGGCTGAGCGGCGAAGGGGGCAGGGCGGTGCCCTGCCTCCGTCTGACCAAGAGGAACGCGGATGGCCAGTGACGCCACCATCGCCCACGCCGCGCCCGTCATCGCGCCGCGGGCCACCCCGCCCACCACCTTGCAGAAGATGGCGCGGCGCAGATCGACCATCGCCTTCCTGCTCACCCTTCCGCTCCTGGCCGTGATCGGCGGGCTGGTGGCCTGGCCGGCGGCCTACGCCATCTACCTGTCCACGCTGAACCGGCGGATGACCGCCTTCATCGGGCTGGAGAACTACGCGATCCTGCTCGAGAACGACACGTTCCGGATGGTGATCTGGCAATCCTGCTTCTTCGCCATCACCGCCGTGATCCTGAAGGCGCTGATCGGCTTCTGGCTGGCGCACATGCTGCACCACATCCCCTCCAAGGGGCAGCGCGTATGGCGCGGCATGCTGCTGGTGCCCTGGGTGATCCCGCCCGCGCTCTCCACCCTCGGCTGGTGGTGGATGTTCGAGCCGTCCTACAGCAGCATCAACTGGCTGCTTGCCATCTTCTCCGTGCCGCCCGTGCCCTGGCTCGGCGAGATGTGGTGGGCGCGCATCTCCGTCATCATCGTGAACGTCTGGTACGGCGCGCCCTTCTTCATGATCATGTATCTCGCGGCGCTGAAATCGGTGCCGGACCAGCTTTACGAGGCGGCGGATATCGACGGCGCGACGGGCTGGCAGCGCCTGCGGTATGTCACCCTGCCGATGATGCGGAACATCATCTCCATCACGGTGCTGTTCTCGCTCATCGTTACCTTCGCCAACTATGACATCGTCCGTGTGCTGACCAATGGCGGGCCGCGCGACCTGACGCACGTCTTCGCCTCCTACGCATTTCAGGTCGGTGTCCTGTCCGGCAACATTCCGCGCGGCGCCGCCGTATCGCTGTTCATGTTCCCGCTGCTGGCCGTCATCGCCTTCTTCGTGCTGCGCGGCATCAACGAGCGCACCAAGGAGATCGGCGCATGAGCGCGACCGCTGCCCCCCGCGCCGGGCATGGGCTGTTCCACAAGGCGGGCTCGCTGCGGGCCGAGCGGCGCTGGGCGCTGTGGAGCGCCTATGTGTCGCTCGTCATCGCGGCCATCGTCATGCTGGCCCCGCCCTTCTACATGCTGATCACCGCGCTGAAGACCAGCGCGGAGATCGCCGACCTGAACGGCAATCCCTGGATCGTCCGCGACCCGACGCTGGAGAACTTCGCCGCCATCCTGGGCAATGAGATGTTCCGGGGCTTCTTCTGGAACAGCATCCTGGTGACGCTGCTCGTGGTCGTCGTGACCATGCTTATCTCCATCCCCGCCGCCTTCGCCCTGTCCCGCATGCGCTTCTGGGGTTCGCAATGGCTCGCGACAGGGGTGTTCCTCACCTACCTCGTGCCGGACACGCTGCTCTTCATTCCGCTCTACCAGATCGTCGGCGGGCTGGGGCTGCTGAACTCCATCTGGGGGCTGGTGCTGGTCTATCCGACGCTCACCGTGCCCTTCTGCACCTGGATCATGATTGGCTACTTCGCCTCCATCCCGAAGGAGCTGGACGAGGCGGCGCTGATCGACGGCGCGGGCTGGCTGCAGATGCTATGGCGCATCTTCATCCCGGTGGCGCTGCCCGGCATCATCGCCGCGACGATCTTCGCCTTCACCGTCTCCTGGGCGGCCTTCGTCTATCCCACCGCCTTCATCACGCGGCCGGACGAGATGCCGCTGACCATCGGCGTGGTGTCGCAGCTGATCCGCGGCGATACCTTCGCCTGGGGGCAGCTCATGGCCGGGGCGCTGCTCGCGGCGCTGCCGCCTGTCGTCGTCTACGCCTTCCTCATGGACTACTACGTCGCGGGCCTGACGGCCGGCGCAACGAAGGGCTGAGAACATATGGCGCAAGTCACCCTCCGCCGGCTCGTCAAGGAATATGAGGGCGGCGTCCAGGCCGTGAAGGGCATCGACCTGGAGATCGCGGACCATGAGTTCGTGGTGCTGGTCGGCCCCTCGGGCTGCGGCAAATCCACCACGCTACGGATGATCGCGGGGCTGGAGGACATCACGGGCGGCGAGATCAGCATCGGCGGCACGGTGGTGAACGACATCCCGCCGCGCGACCGCGACATCGCCATGGTGTTCCAGAACTACGCGCTCTATCCGCACATGACCGTGTTCGACAACATGGCCTTCGGCCTCACCCTGCGGAAGTTCCGCAAGGACGAGATCCAGCGCCGGGTGATGGAGGCGGCGCGCATCCTGGACATCACGCAGCTCCTCGACCGCAAGCCCAAGGCGCTGTCGGGCGGGCAGCGGCAGCGCGTCGCCATGGGCCGCGCCATCGTGCGCGACCCCAAGGTCTTCCTGTTCGACGAGCCGCTCTCCAACCTCGATGCCAAGCTGCGCGTGCAGATGCGCACCGAGATCAAGAAGGTGCACCAGACCGTCCGCACCACCACCGTCTACGTCACCCACGATCAGGTGGAGGCGATGACCCTGGCCGACCGCGTGGTGGTGATGAATGGCGGCATCATCGAGCAGGTGGGCCCGCCGCAGGAACTCTATCACCGCCCGGCCACGCGGTTCGTCGCCGGTTTCATCGGCAGCCCTGCGATGAACTTCATCCCGGCACGGATCGAGCCCGCGAGTGGCGCGCTGAACCTCCGCCTGCCCGGCGACATCCTCCTCCCCATCCCGGCTGAGCGCTCGGACCGCTACCGCGCCCAAGGGGGCAGGGAGGTGCTGTTCGGCATCCGGCCCGAGCACCTGACCGAGACCCGGCAGGGCCGGGCCACCTATGCGGATCTTGAGGTGGTGCCGGAGGTGATCGAGCCGATGGGCATGGAGACGCTGGTGCATTTCCACATGGATGGCACGCGCGACCTTTGCGCCCGCCTGGACCCCACAATCCCCGCCGCGCCGGGGCAGCCTTTGCGCCTGACCGCCGATCTGGCCAACATGCACCTGCTGGACCCGCAATCCGGAAGGGTTTTGTAGCGCAACCCGGACCCTGCCTCCGGCGTTGCGCACCGGGGGCGGCGCCTAGCCGCGCCTCGCGTACCCACGCCCGGGCGGAAGGGAGAGAAGATGCAGCGACGCGCATGGGTGCTGGGCCTTTCGGCCCTGGCTTGCCCCCGCATCCTGCGTGCGGAGGAGGTGCGACGCCTCGCCGTGCAATTCGTCCATACCGGCCAGTGGTTCCGCGGCCCCTTCAAGTCCGGCGATGAATTCGACCCCGCGGCCGTGGCCGCCTTCTCCACCGTCATGGCCGATCACCGGACCGGCCAGTCCCGCTCCTTCGACCCCGCGCTGCTCGACCTGCTCTGGCGCCTGACGACGACGGTGCGGGTGGCGGAGGTGTCCTGCCTTTCCGGCTATCGCACCCCGGCCACTAATGCGCTGGTCGGCGGCGCGCCGGACAGCCAGCATCTCTCCGCCCGCGCCCTCGATCTGTGGCTGCCCGGCCGCAAGCTGGGCGAGGCAATGGACCGCGCCGTGGCGATGAAAGCAGGCGGCGTCGGGCTCTACCCCACCTGGCTGCACCTCGACACGGGCGAGGTGCGGCTCTGGGACCGGCGCCACGGCGGAACCGGCGCGAAGGGCGAGCGGGAAGTCGAGGCCTCGCCTTGGTCGCTGTCGCGCGTCGCGGTGCGGATGACGCCGCGCTCCTTCTTCACCAGCGAATTGGCCCGCTCGGGCGAGAGGCTGGATCGGCCCGGCCAGGGGCCGATACGCGACATCCCGGCGTTGCGCGGCTCCGGCCAGATCATGCTGCCCGCACCCCGGCCCCGTCGTCGCTGAAGGCCAGTTGAGGGGCGTGCCGCCCCAACGGAAGAATCTCCCGTCACCTGTTTCGGCCCAGAGGAGGTCCCCATGGCCCGAGCGGCGCCCAGGCCCGTCCGGCTCGACCTCGCCCTGCAAGGCGGAGGCGCGCATGGCGCCTTCACCTGGGGCGTGCTGGATCGCCTGCTGGATGAGCGGATCGAGGTCAGCGGCATCAGCGGTGCCAGCGCGGGGGCCATGAACGCGGTGGTGCTGGCCGATGGCTGGCTGAGCGGCGGCGCGGCGGGTGCCCGCTCCGCGCTGTGGCGCTTCTGGAAGCGGATCAGCCGCGCCGCGCGCCGCCACTCTCCCTTCCGCACCCCCTTCGCGGCGGTGTTCCCGCCCGGCCTCGTCTGGACCGGGGAGGCGGCGATGCGGCTCTTTGTGGCGCCCTGGGCGGCGGCGCTCCAGACGATGGCGGGCAATCCCTCGCCCTACCAGTTCAACCCGCTGAACCTGAATCCGCTCCTCGACATCCTGCGCGACTCCGTGGACTTCGCGCGGCTGCGTGCCGCCGAGTCACCGCGCCTGCTCATCGCCGCGACCGACCTTCGCTCCGGCGAGATGCGGCTCTTCCGCAATGCGGAGCTCACGGCGGAGGCGGTGATGGCCTCGGCCTGCCTGCCTAATTTGTTCCAGGCGGTGGAGATCGAGGGCAACGCCTACTGGGATGGCGGCTACCTGGCCAACCCACCGCTCTTCCCTCTCCTGCACGAGGCGGGGGCGGACGACTTGCTGCTGGTGCAGCTCAACCCACCCCGGCGGGAGGCGGTGCCGCGCGACACGGATGCCATCATGGCCCGGCTGAACGAGGTCACCTTCAATGCCGGGCTGGTGCGGGACATGCGCGGCCTCGCCCTGCTGCGCGAGGCGCTGGTGGCGGAGGGCGAGGACCACGAATTCCGCAACCCCTTCTTCGCCCGGGTGAAGCGGCTGCGCCTGCACCGCATTGCGGCATCGGAGGATGACATCCGCCTGCGCCCCGGCAGCAAGCTGGACCCGGAATGGGGCGCGCTGATCCGGCTGCACGGTCTGGGTTCCCGCGCCGCGGAGACGTGGCTGGAGGGGCTTGGCGCCTCGCTCGGGCGCCAATCCACGCTGGGACGCGAGGCGGGCTGAGCCGGGCGACGCTCGTCGGCGGCCCGCTCCCGACGGTCAGCGCGACGGCGGCAGGGCGCGGAGATAGGCGATCAGGTCGCGCATCTCCCCCTCCGGAATCCGCGCGTAATTGGCGAAGGCCATGGGGGGTGCGAGACGCCGCCCGTCGCGGGACACGCCTTCCCGGATGGCGCGCGCGATCTCCGCGTCGCTCCAGTCGTGGAGGCGGGCCGGGGTGATGTCGGGCGGCGCGACCGGGCCGAGCGGCCCGGCGATCGGCGGCCCGCCCTGACCCGCACGCGACAGGTCGCGCTGCCCGTTCGCGCCCATCGGGCTGTGGCAATCCATGCAATGCCCCACTGGCCCGGCGAGGTAGGCGCCGCGCTCCTCCGCCGTGGCGAGACGCGGCGTGACGGATTCCACGGGCGGTCCATAGGCGGGTGGCAGCGGCATGGAGAAGGAGGAAGCGGCGACCGGATTGCGCACCGCCGGCACGGTGCGGAGGTAGGCGACGATGGCGCGCATCTCCGCGTCGCCGAGGTCGCGGTAGAACTGGAAGGGCATGGGTGGGCCGAGCAGCCGCCCGTCGGGCCGCCGCCCCTCGCGGATCGCGACGATGATCTGCTCGTCGGTCCAGGTGCCGAGCCCCGTCTCGCGGTCGGGGGTGATGTTGCTGGTGACGGCGCGGAACAGCCCCGGCTCCTCGATCACCAGCCCGCCGGCCAGCCCCATCCCCGGCAGGTCGCCCTGCGGGCCCTTGGGAGTGTGGCAATTGCCGCAGGCGGCGATGCCGTTCACCAGCGCCTCGCCCCGGCGCACCAGCTCCGGGTCGGGCTGGGCCAGGGCCGGCGAGGCCAGAAAAAGGGCAAGCAGGATGAAGGCGCGCATCGCGTCAGGTCCCCCGTCATTCCGGCAGTCGGATGCTGCGCGGCGTGTCCGCGCCGCGTCAAGCATCCCGCCCGGGTCTGGACGGCGCGAGGCCTGGGGGGCAGTTTCGCGGCAGCCAAAAGGGGAAACTCCACGCCGTGTCGCCCACCACCCACATTCCGGTCGCCCAGCTCGAATCCTTCGTCACGCGCATCTTCGAGGCGGCGGGCTGCGCCCCGGCCGAGGCGGCGCGCATCAGCAACCACCTGGTCGGCGCCAACCTCGCCGGGCATGACAGCCACGGGGTGGACCGGGTGCCGCGCTACATCGAATGGCTGCGCGCCGGCTACGTCATCGCCGGGCAGCAGGCCGAGGTGGTGACGGATGGTGGCGGCTTCCTGGTGGTGGACGGCAAGTTCGGCTTTGGCCAGGTGGTGACGGAGCAGGCCACGCGCCTCGCCATCGCCCGCGCCAAGGAGCACGGCGCCTGCATCATGGCGCTGCGCAATTCCGGCCATCTCGGCCGCCTCGGCGACTATTCGGAGATGGCAGCCGCGGAGGGGCTGATCTCCATCCACTTCGTCAACGTCGCCGGCTCCGTCCTCGTCGCGCCCTTCGGGGGCGTGGAGCGGCGCTTCTCCACCGCGCCCTTCTCCGTCGGCATCCCGCTGCCCGAGGGGCCGGTGATCCTCGACTTCGCCACCTCGCTGGTGGCCGAGGGCAAGGTGCTGGTGGCGAGCAATGGCGGCAAGAAGCTGCCGGCCAACGCGCTGGTGACGGCGGATGGCCAGATGTCCTCCGACCCGCGCACCCTCTACGGCGATTACGCGCCGGTCGGGCCGCGCACGCCGGGCGGCGGCACCGGCGCCATCCGCGCCTTCGGCGACCACAAGGGCTCCGGCCTTGCCTTCATGTGCGAGATGCTGGCGGGCTGCCTGACCGGCAACGGCACCTCCGGCCCGGTGAAGGAGCGGGGGCGGATCAGCAACGGGCTGCTCTCCATCCATCTCTCGGCGAAGCATTTCGGCACCGAGGCCTCGTTCCAGCAGGCCGCGCGCGACTATGTCGAGTGGGTGAAGTCCTGCCGCCCGATCAATCCCGACGAGCCGGTGCTGGTGCCCGGCGAGGTGGAGAACACCCGCCGCGCCGCACGCCATGTGTCCGGCGTGCCGCTGACGCCCGAGACGTGGAAGAGCATCTGCGACACCGCCGCTAGCCTCGGCGTGCCCGCCCCGTGACGATGGAGGAGCGTGCCGCGGCGCGGGGGCGCCTGCTTTCCGCCGCGTCGCGCCGCATCCCGCGCGCCAGCGCGGCGAGCCAGGCCCGTGCCCTTGGCCTGTGGCGCGGCAACGAGGTGCTGTTCCGCAACGAGGCGCAGTTCCAGCTCGTGCTCGACCTCGGCGTGTTCAGCCCGGTGGGGGATCATACCTCCGCCCTGGAGCGCGAGGCGAAGCTGCCGCATGAGGACGCGGCGGAGGCGGAGGTGCTGGCGGCGCTGCAGGAGGCGCGCTTCACCCTATTCCGCGTCGAGGGCCGCCATCCGGAGGGTGGCGTCGCGGCGACGGACATGCTGACCGGCACGTCGCTGCGCGTCGAGGACACGGCGCTGGCGAAGGAGATGTGCTTCGGCGTCGGCTTCGCCGGGCGGCTGATGGCGACCGGCGGCGCGCACATGACCTGCGGCGCTTTGGCCCCGATCTCCGACGAGGTGGTGGAAGCCCTGCTGGGCAAACCCACGCGCATCCTGCCGCCCCCCACGGAGGCGCTGCCGCAGCTCTCGCCCGTCGCGGAGGAGGATGCCGCGGCGCTGCGCGCGATGGCGGCCCAGCCGGGCTTCGCCGTGCGCGTCTGGCGCGCGGTGCTGGACCACAATCTGCTCGGCCCCCGGCCGGACTGATCGCCCTTTCCGGGTTGCGCGGGGCGGCGAAGGCCGCTTTGCTCCGTGCAACACGAAGAACCAAGGGAGATTTCCTAGATGCGGTCCTGGCTCCTCGCCGGCCTCTCGATCCTGCTCGCGCCCGTTCTGGCCGTGGCGCAATCCTTTCCCGAGCGGCCCATCACCCTCGTCACCGGCTTTGCCCCTGGTGGGTCCACCGATATCGCCTCGCGCCTGATCTCTGAGCGCTTCGCGGCCAATCTGGGCAACAATGCGCGCATGGTGGTAGAGAACCGGCCCGGCGCCTCCGGCACGGTCGCGGCGGACTGGCTGCGGCGGCAGGCGCCGGATGGCCACACCATCATGCTGATCGAGGTGTCGAGCCACGCCATCGCACCCGCCGCGCTGCAGGGCGGCACGCCCTTCGACCCGGTCGCCGACTTCACCCAGATCGGGATGGTCGGCACGGCGCCGCTGATCCTCGTCACCAACCCGAACTTCCCGGGCCGCTCGCCGAACGAGGTGATCCAGCGCCTTCGCTCCTCCCGCCCGGATGAGCTCAGCTACGCCACCTCCGGCGTCGGCTCGATCCCGCATCTCGCGGTGGAGATGCTGGCCGCCACGCTGGGGGCGCGCTTCACCCATATCCCCTACCGCTCGGGTGGGCTGATGCTGACGGCCATCCACCAGGGCGAGGGGCAGTTCGGCGTCGCCGTGCTCGCCTCCGCGGCCGGGCAGGTGCGGAGTGGGCTGGTGCATGGCCTGGCCGTGACGAGCCGCGAGCGCTTCCCCTCCTTCCCTGAGATCCCGACCCTGGCCGAGTCCGCGCTGCCGGGCTTCGAGATGACGACCTGGAACATGATCATCGCCCCGCCGCGCCTGCCGCCGGCCGTGCTGGCGCAGCTCAACCGCGCCCTGGTGACGACGGTGGGCGAGGCGCCGGTGGTGGAGCGGCTGCTCACGGCTGGCGTCACCGCCTGGACCGGCCCCAACACCCCCGAGGTGGCGCGCGACTTCCTGCAATCCGAGGTCCGCAAGTACCAGGAGGTGGTGCAGCGCACCGGCGTCCGGCTGGAGCGTTGATGCCCCAGGCATTCCGCGCTTGACTGTCGGCGACCAGAGGAACGCCGAATGATGGACGGAATGCCGCAGGTGAAGCCCGCACGCCCGGTGGCGCGCGGGCGCTTGTTCTTCGCGAATCCGGGGCCGACCAATATCCCCGATTCCGTGCTGCTCGCCACCGCGCGGGCCAGCGTGGACTTCAACGACCCTGCCTTCCTGGCCGTCTATGACGCCTGCGTGGAGGGGCTGAAGAAGGTGCTGAAGACGAAGCAGCACCTGTTCATGTATACCGCCTCCGGCCACGGCGCCTGGGAGGCGTCGCTGGTCAACACACTCTCGCCCGGCGACCACGTGCTGATTCCCGAGACGGGGCATTTCTCGGACTCCTGGGCGAAGATGGCGAAGGCGCTCGGCCTGCGTGTGACGTTGCTGGAGGCCGACTGGCGCCGCGGCATCGAGATGGCGAAGATCCGTGAGGCGCTCGCCGCCGACACGTCGCACGACATCAAGGCGGTATGCTGCGTCCACAACGAGACGGCGGCCGGCACGCGCCTGCCGATCGAGCAGGTGCGCGCCATCCTGAACGAGGTGAAGCACCCGGCGCTGCTGATGGCGGACACCATCTCCTCGCTCGGCTGTTTCGACTTCCGCATGGATGAGTGGGGCGTGGATGTCTGCGTCGGCGGCTCGCAGAAGGGGCTGATGCTGCCCACCGGCTTCTCCTTCACCGGCGCCTCGGAGAAGGCGATGGCGGCGCATCGCGCCTCCAGGCATCCAAAGCATTACTTCGACTGGACCGAGATGCTGGCGCGCCGGCAGAAGAGCTTCGTCGGCACTGTCCCAGTCACGCTGTTCTACGGCTTGCAGGAAGCGCTGCGGCTGATGCTGGACGAGGAGGGGCTGGAGAACGTCTTCGCCCGCCATGCCCGGCTGGCGAAGGCGGTGCGCGCCTGCGTGAACCACTGGTCGGGCAATAACGGCCCGCAGCTTTTCTGCCAGAACCCGGAACGCGTGTCGGACAGCGTCACCGCCGTGCTGATGCCGCAGGGCTTTGACGCCGAGGCGGTGCGCAAGATCGCGCTGGAGCGGTTCAACGTTTCCACCGGCGGCGGCCTCAACAAGCTGTCGGGCAAGGTGTTCCGCATCGGCCACCTGGGCGACCTGAACGAGCCGATGATCCTGGGCACGCTCGGTGCGGTGGAGATGGCGCTGGGCCTCGCGGGGGTGCCGCATGCCAAGGGCGGCGTGCAAGCCGCGATGGATGCTTTGGCATCTTCCTGAAGTCGCGGGCGTTCCTTTCAGACAGAAAAAAGGAACGCCCATGGCCCTGCTCGCCGCCCGCATCCACCCAGCCCTTCCCATGCTTGGCGGCGAGGCGCGCATGCTCGGCCACGTGAGCCGGCAGGAAAGGCGGCACATGAAGCTGACGCGGGATTCCGCCGGGCGCCATCACCTTTGGCCGCTTTCGGCGGCGGCGACGATGGACGGGACGCGGCCCACCCTGCTGATGCCGCCCGCCGAGGCCCCCCTGCTGGAAGCCTGAGCGCCGCATCCGCGTTTCCCCTCAGGGTCCCGCAGGAGGAGACGAAGGATGATTCACGGCATCACCGAGCACATGGAGATCCTGGGCAGCGATGGCGGGCTGGTCGGCCGCGT
This sequence comes from Sabulicella rubraurantiaca, assembly GCF_017355885.1. Lineage (GTDB taxonomy): Bacteria > Pseudomonadota > Alphaproteobacteria > Acetobacterales > Acetobacteraceae > Roseococcus > Roseococcus rubraurantiacus. Next base: position 264,873 of record NZ_JAFEUU010000002.1, on the reverse strand, counting down.
GGACAAGGTCGAGGGCGACCGCATCAAGCTAACCAAGGACAGCGACCCGCATCACGCCGGGCATCACCACACCCTGCCGCTTTCCGCCGTGCAGTCCACCGAGGGCGGCAAGATCACGCTGCAGATGAGCGCCAGCGAGGCGCGGTCCAAGCTGCAGAAACAGATGGGCTGAGGCGCCTCAGCGCCTCTCCATCACCAGGCCTCGGACCCGCCCGCTATTCACCGTGAGGCGGGTCCCCCCGGCATCGGGGATGAGGTCGGCCCAGGCATCGAACAGGACCGAAGGCATGTGCAGGCGCAGGAAGCCCGGCGCCAGCGCCTCCAGCCGCCAACGCGCGCCGCTGCGCAACGGGCCGCTGACCTCGACGGCCTCGCCCTCGATGCGCCATTCCGCGCCTAGCTCGGCGGAGGACCAGCTGCCGTCCAGCGCGGGCAGGGGGCCACCCGGTGCGCGCTCGAAGCGCACCACCGTGCCCGCATCCAGCTCCACCTCCAGCGCCTCGCCGTGCCGGGGCAGGATGCTGAAGGGAAAGGCGCCGCGCCGCGCCACCCAGCGCCCGCCCTCACCGGGCAGCAGGGCGAAGGGCACGCCATGCATGCGCGCCGTCCCGTCCTCGGCGATGTCCAGGGACAAGCCGGTATCCATGCTGATCCAGCGCCCGGCCAGCCCGTCGCGGGACGGTATCTCCGGCGCGGGGGCGAGCGCGCCATCGCCCTCCAGCGCCGCCTCCATCACCTCGAAGGCCATGCGCCCCGGATCCAGCGCGGCGGAATTCGCCAGCACGATCACGGTCAGCGCGCGGGAGGGCAGGCGCAGCAGCGCGGATTTGTACCCGGGCCACAGCCCGCCATGCCCGACCAGGGCCAGGCCGCGCCAAGCCTCGTTCTCCAGCCCCAGCGCGTAGCGGTTGCTGGCGCCGCCGGTGAAGGGCGCCATGGCGGAGAGCGCTGCTTCCATTCCCTCGCCCAGCGCCGCGCGCGCGAGGCCGCGCGACCACAGCGCCAGATCCTCCACGGTGGAGGCGAGGCCGCCCTCGCCGCCCAGCGGCAGCCCGTGCGGAGCACGCCGTCCATCGGCGAGGTAGCCGGTCGCCAGACCCGGCACGGGCACCAGCAGGTCCGGCGTATGCGCCGTGCGCGTCATGCCGAGCGGCGCGAAGATGCGCTTGCGCAGGAACTCGGCCAGTGCCTCGCCCGAGACGCGCTCCACCACCTGCCCCAGCCAGCGGAAACCGGTGTTGCTGTAGAGGAAGCGTGAGCCGGGGGCGAAGTTCAGCCCAGTGGCGCGGGCGATGGCGGCATCCAGCTCCGCCTCGCTCACCGACAGGGACAGGTCGGCCCCGCCGAGGCGCAGCAGGTCGAACATGTCCCGCACGCCCGAGGCGTTGCGCGCCAGCAGGTCCAGGCGGATGCTCCGCAGCGATTCGGGGAGGTGCGGCAGGTATTTCCCCACCGGGTCCGCCAGGGAAAGCCGCCCCTCGCGCTCCAGCAGCAGCAGCGCGGCGCAGGTGACGTGCTTGGACACGGAGGCGATACGGAAGGCGGTGTCCGGCCCGATCGGAATGTCGTGCTCGACGGAGGCGAGGCCGCCCGAGCGGCGCAGCAGCAGCGCGCCGCCCCGCGCTACCCCCACCGCCGCGCCGGGCTTGCCCGCCAGCGGGGCCAGCATCAGCCCGACGCGCCGTTCGAGGCGCAGGAGATCCAGATCACGCATGGCGGCGAGACTACACGGGACAGGCTGGGAAGGAAGCTGAGGGGATGCGCGTGACGATCCTGGGTGCGGGCGGGCATGGGCGCGCGGTGTGCGAGGCGGCGCGCGACGCGGGCTTCGAAGTCCGCGGCTTCCTGGATGCCCGCGCGCCCCTGCCCAACATGCTCGGCCTGCCTGTGCTGGGCGGCGAGGCGGCACATGATGGCGGCGCGCTGCTGCTCGCGCTGGGCGACAACGCCACCCGCCTCGCCGCTGCGGCGAGGCTCGACGCGGCGCTGCCGGTGCTGCTGCATCCTTCCGCCATTCGCGCCCGCAGCGCTGTGCTGGAGGAGGGCGCTGTGATCATGCCGCGCGCCGTGCTGGGCGCCTGCGCGCGGGTCGGACGCCTCGTCCTGGTGAATACCGGCGCCATCGTCGAGCACGACTCGGTGCTGGATGAGGGCGCGCATCTCGCGCCCGGTTCCATCATCTGCGGCGGCGCGCACATCGGCGCCCGTGCGCTGGTGGGCGCAGGGGCCGTGGTGGCGCCTGGCGTTGTCGTGGGCGAGGGGGCGGTGATCGCGGCGGGCGCCGCCGTTGCCACCGACGTGCCGCCTGGCGCGCGCGTCGGCGGGGTGCCGGCACGCCCCCTCTAGGCGCGCGCGAAGGCGTCCAGCAGCGCGTCGCGGAAAGACTTGGGCCGAAGCGCGTCGTCGAAGGGCAGGCCGCGCGTTGTCGCGCCATCCGCGCGCGCCACGGCGGGCGTCGAAACCAGCCAGGATTCGCGGTCCGCGAGGCCCCAGGTCAGAACCGTCCTGACCCCGCCCGCGAGCGCCGCGCCCACGAAGCGCCTGACATACTCCGCCACCGCTTGGTCGCGCGCCTCCACACTCGGCGCCAGCACGTCCGGCTCGCGAATGTCCAGCTCCGTCACCAGTACGGCGAGGCCCATGCTTCGCATTTCCTGGCAGAAGGCAATGAAGGGCTCGGGCCGGAAGGGTTCGCGCATCTGCAGATGGGCCTGGATGCCGATGGCATCGAGCGGCGTGCCGCGGTCCAGCAGGGCGCGCACCTGGCGCAGCAGCCGTGCGCGCTTCTCCGCCGCCCAGGGTGTATCGGCCTCGACGCCATAATCGTTGAGCGTCAGGCGCAGCGTGCGGTCCATCTGCCGCGCCGTGCGCAGGGCGATTTCCACATAGCCGGGCCCCAGGGCGCGCAGCCAGGGCGTGTCGCGCAGATCGCCGGGTGAGGGACTGGGATTGTCGCTGCCGGGCGGGTTGGCGATGATCTCGTTCACCACGTCCCAGTCGCGCATCGCCGGGGCGGTGGTGCCCAGCACCACGCGGAAATGCTCCTCCAGCACGCGGCGGGCGCGGGCCGGGCCTTCCGCCAAAGCGGCTTCCAGCCAGGGCGGATTGGCCTCGTGCCAGACCAGGCAATGGCCGCGCAGGCGCTGGGCGGACGGATGTGCCTGCTGGAGGATGGCGCGCAGCGGCGCGAATTCGAACCGTCCCTCCTCGGGCTGGAGCGGACCCCACTTCGCCTCCCAGGCCGGGACCCAAAGCTCCGCCTCACGCTGGGCGAGGGTGCGCAGACCGGCATCACCAACCAGAACCTGGCTCTGCACCGCCGTGCCGAAGACGAGGCCGCGCGCCCGCGCTGCCTCGCGCAGGGTGGGCCGTCCCTGCGCCATGGCGCAGGGCGCCGCGCCGGCGAGGAGGCCAAGCCCCAGCGCCGCGCGGCGTCCCGTCACGCTCAGGCGACTCCGTTGCGGAGGCGCCCGATTCCCTCGACCTCGATCTCCACCACGTCGCCCGCCTTCAGCACCTGCGGCGGCTGCATGGCGTAGCCGACGCCCTCCGGTGTGCCGGTCATCACCAGATCCCCGGGCAGCAGCGTGAAGCCCAGTGACAGGTGGTGGATGATCTGCCCGATGTCGAAGATCATCTTGCTGGTGCGGCTCGACTGCCGCTGCTCGCCATTCACGGTGAGGCGGATGGCGAGATCGGAGGCGTCCAGTTCATCGGCCGGGATGATCCACGGCCCCATCGGGCAGGAGCGGTCGAGCGACTTGCCCTTGAACCACTGACCATAGCGGCGCTGGAGGTCGCGGCCGGTCACGTCATTGGCCAGCGTCCAGCCGAAGACATGGGACAGCGCGTCGCCCGGCTGGATGTCTCGCCCGGGGCGGCCAATCACAAGGGTGAGTTCCGCCTCGTAATCCAGCCACTTGGTCACGCCGGCCGCGCCGTGATCGGGAATCATCTCCTCCGGGCCGATCACGCATTCGGGGGCCTTGGTGAAGAATTGCGGATATTTCGGCAGCTCGCTGTTCTGGATGCCGCGCGTGCGGTCGCCTTCCGCCACGTGATCCATGTAGTTGCGGCCGACGCAGAACACGTTGCGGCGTGGCCGGGGCAGAGGGGCGAGCAGCTTCACCTCGGAGAGCTTGCGGCGCGCCCCGGCGGCGGGGTTCTTCAGCGCCGCGCGAATCGCCGAGAGCGCCCCCGCGCCGCCTTCCACCACCGACTGCATGTCTTCGTAGGGCAGGCCGGCGGCCGCGAGGTCGAGCACCTCTTCCTCGCCCAGCAGGGCGCCGGCGCGCGCGACGCCCCCGGCTTCAAAGGACACAAGGCGGGTGGGCATGGACGATCTCCAGGATGTTCGTTGCGTGCCGAGAGGGAAGGGCGGGACGCCGGGCTTGGCAAGCCTCCGGCCGCGATTTCGCAGCGGGTAGCCAGAGCCCGCGCCGCGTCGCATCCTTTCCTCGCAACGAAACCGGGGAGGGGACGAGGAATGCCGACCAAGGAGATGCGGATTCTGGCTGACGGGCTACGATTCCCCGAAGGCCCGGTCGCGATGCCCGATGGCAGCATCGCCCTGGTGGAGGTAGGCGGCGGCCGCGTCACCCGCGTGGCGCCGAACGGCACGAAATCCACCATCGCGGAGGTCGTGGGCGCGCCGAACGGCCTCGCCCTCGGACCCGACAACACCCTCATCCTTTGCAACAATGGCGGCTTCTCCTGGCATGAGGAGCCGGGCTTCCTGCGCCCGACCGGCCAGTCCGCCGATTATTCGGGGGGACGGATCGAGGTCATCGACATTGCATCGGGGAGCGTCCGCACCCTCTATGACCGCTGCGGCGATCACAGGCTGAAGGGACCGAACGACCTCCAGCTCGACGGCAAGGGCGGGTTCTGGTTCAGCGACCTCGGCAAGGTGCGTGCACGCGACCGCGACCATGGCGCAGTCTACTGGGGGGCGCTGGATGGCAGCGCCATCGTGGAGGCGGCGCATCCGGTGCCGGGTGGCGCCAATGGCATCGGCATCAGCCCGGATGGCGAGACGCTCTATGTCGCGGAGACGGAGACGGGGCGCCTCTGGGGCTTCGACATCCTCGGCCCGGGCAAGCTGCGCAAGTCGCCCTGGCCCAGCCCGCATGGCGGGCATCTCCTGTGCCAGTTCCCTGGCTTCCGGCGTCTCGACAGCCTCGCCGTCACGGCAGAGGGCAACATCGTGGTGGCGACGCTGGTGAGCGGCGAGATCACGACCGTCTCCCCGACCGGCGAGATCCTGGACGTGGTGCCGATGCCCGAGCCGATGCCGACCAATATCTGCTTCGGCGGACCGGATCTCCGCACCGCCTACATTACCCTCAGCACCACGGGCCGCCTCGCCGCCATGCCGTGGCGCGAGGCGGGACTGCGCCTGCCCTTCTGCTGAGCAGGCGCTAGGCCGCCAGGGCCTCCTGCTGCTCCACCGCGATGGCCGGGGCCGGGCGTGGCGAGGCGGGCAGGCCCAGGGCGGGCGCCTCCCGCAACTCAAGCTGCCAAGCGCGGCGCAGCGTCGCGGCGCGGCGCAACAGCGGCGAGGGATGCGCCTCCTCCTGCGTCCGGAAGGCGGCACCGGGAAAAGGGCGCGCGACGAAACGCGCAAGGGCGGGCGCCGTCAGCAAGGGCAGCGACACGGGCAGCAGCCAGGGCAGGGCGGCCGGCGCAACGAGGGAGGGCAGCAGCAGCGCCGCGCCGGTCGCCATGTGCGGTGCATGCTCCCGCAGCGCCTGGCGCCAGGAAGGCATGGCCGCCTCGCGTCCCTGCGCCGCCCAGCCGGAATCCCGACCCGACAGGATGTCCAGGATCTGCCGCGTCTGCGTCACCATACCGAGCGGAGCGAGCAGCGTGGTCAGCCCGAATTCGCGCAGCGCGTTGGCCGGCTCGCGCAGCCCCTGCAGCTTGGGCAGCAGCAGCAGCGCCATGGTCAGCGCCAGCAGCCCCGGCCCGGCCTGGGCTAGGCCGAACGCCGCCTGCAGCGCCGCCGTCCCGAGCAGGAGGAGCCAGAGCGGCGAGGCGGCATAGGCCAGGATGCCGTCCAGCAGGTGCAGCCGCGACAGCGGGTGCAGCCCGGCGGCGCCGAGCAGCGCGGCGTGCTGCAGATTGCCCTGGCACCAGCGCCGGTCGCGCAGCACCGCCGCGCCCAGCGTCGGCGGGCCGGATTCGTGCGAGCCGCTGGGCTCGGACCAGAGATGGACGCCCCAACCGGCCCGGCGCAGCAGCGCGGCCTCCACGAAGTCGTGGCTCATGATCTCGCCGCCGAAGGGCTTGCGGCCGGGGAGGTTGGGCAGGCCCGCGGCTTCGGCGAAGGCGCGGGTGCGGATGATCGCGTTGTGGCCCCAGTAATTGCCCGCCTCGCCATGCCAGGCGGCGAGGCCGCGCGCGATGCCCGGCCCGTGCATCCGCGCCGCCCATTGCTGCATGCGGGCAAAGAGCGTGGTGCCGCCCACCAGCGTCGGCAGGGTCTGGATCAGACCGGCACGCGCATCAGCCTCCATCGCGGCGGCCAGGCGGTGCAGCGTCGCCGCCGCCATGACGCTGTCCGCATCCAGGATCACGAAATGCTCATAGGCGCCACCATGGCGCCGCACCCAGTCGGCGATGTTGCCGGCCTTGCGCCCGGCATTGGCCGGGCGGCGGCGATAGAACACGCCTCCGGCATGGAGCAGGGAGAGACGTCGCGCCGCCTCCGCTTCGCGTGCCTGCCGCGCCGGGTCGGTGCTGTCGCTGAGCAGGAAGATGTCGAAATGCGCCGCGATGCCGCGCGCCAGCAGCGCCTCGCGCATTGCATCCGCCGTGCCGAAGACGCGCGCCGTTTCCTCGTTGTGCATGGGAAACAGCAGCGCGGTGCGGCTGCGCAGCGGGCCGGCATGCAGCGGCGGAGCGGGACGGTGCAGCATGCCCGCCACGAAGGAGCAGGCCGAGAGCGCCAGCCGCGCGAAGAGAACGAGGAAGATGGGCAGGGCAAGGAAATCGGGCCCCTGCCAGCCATCGCTGCCCAGCGCTGCCGCCATCTCCCATCCTGCGAAGCCGGTCAGACCCGTCGTGCCGCCCACCACCCCGGCGCGCCGCGCGACGAGGCCGGGCGCGGCGGGATGCGCCCGCAGACGCCCCCGGTCGAAGCGCTGCTCGGGCATCGCCAGCTTCGCCTCCGGTGGGGTCGCGCCACGCCGGGTCATCATGTTCATGCGGGGTCTCCCCACCATGTCTCGGACAAGGCGCGCCCGTCGCGCGCCAGGAAGGCCCGTGCCGCGCCATGCGGGCGCAGGGCCAGCGACGCCTCACCAGGCGCCGCTTTGAAGTGGATGATCTCCGCCGATTGGGTCACCGGTATGGCGTCATTGAGGCGAGCGCCGATGAAGCGCAGCCGCACCGTGCCGTCGTCGCGCGACGCCTCAGCGATGCGTGCCAGGCCGGGGCGCGGCGGCGCGTCGTCGGCCCAATGGAGGCGCCAGGCGGTGCGGAAGGCCTCGCCCGGGCCGGGTGGGTTGGTTGGCTGCCAGGCCAGCGCGACGTTGTCGTGATACTCGTCGCGCGCCGGCATCTCGAACAGGCGCAACGTGCCTTCGCCCCAATCGCCGATCGGCTCGGCCCAGAGCGAAGGGCGATGGCCGTAGCGCGCCTCGGCATCCCCGAACGCCGCCGCACCGCGACGCCGCTGCAACAGGCCAAAGCCGCGTGGCGAGGCGAGCGGGATGTCGGTCACCAGCGGCGCCGCCGGGTTGCGCAGGGGCCGCAGGACTCGCTCGCCCGCTGCCGTCTCGAACAGCAGGGAGTCGCTGTCATGCACGGCGGGACGCGGATCGCCGGGCCATGCGCCGCTGAACCAGAACATGGAGGAGAAGGCTGCGAGGCCCAGCCCGTCCATCTGCCGGCGCGGGAACAGGGTGGCGTGAAGCTCCGTTACCGTGGGCGAGCCAGGGCGAACCAGGATGCGGAAGGCACCGGCGAGACTCGGCCCGTCCAGCAGCGCCTCCACCTGCGCCTCCTCCGCGCCACCGCCGATGCGGAAGGCGCGGAAGAGCGGGAACTCCTCCGCGTCGGTGGCCAGTCCGACGGAGACGGCGCGGGCGGAGATGCCATAGGCGTGGCCCCGCCCCAGGGCGCGGAAATAGGAGGCGCCCAGGAAGGACACCACCTCATCCCAACGTCCGGGCGCGTTAAGTTCGGAGAGCAGACGGAAGCCGGCGTAGCCGATCTCCGGAAGCCCGGGCGGCGCGTCCTGCCACGCGGCGGGATCGTAAGGCCATGGCCGCGCCACGCCGCCTTGCTTCAGCGCGATCTCGATGCGCTTGGGGAACAGATAGCCGCGATGGAAGGGCATGGCGCGGAAGGCGCCCAGTTGCGGAGCCGGGCTGAGGAAGATCAGCCGGCGATACCCATCATAGTCTAGGCGGCGCAGCGCTTCGGGCAGTTCGGAGTCGGGCGGGACAAAGGGGCGGTCCGCCAGAATCCGAGCCTGCGACGCGAAATCCGATTCGGGCATCGCCCCGCGCGCGCCCAGGGGAAGACCCGCCCCCGCCCAGGCCGCGAGGGTCAGTTCCCTGCGCCGCAACACCACTGCCTCCGTGTCCCGATGTAGGAGCCAACACGCGGAGACATGGCACGGTTTCCCCTGAAGCGGCATGGTCCCACTGCCGCAGCGAAGGGAAGCTTATGGGAGGATAGAGGGGCGCGGGTGCGCCCCCTTGCTCAGGCCTCGCCGACGCAGTCCAGCATTGCGGCGTCCAGCGCCTCGGCCGGCGCCTTGCCGCCCCAGAGCACGAACTGGAAGGCGGGGAAGAAGCGCTCGCACTCGGTCAGGGCGATATCCACCATGTCCTCCAGCGATTCGGCCGAGGCGCCGGACGCGCCGCGCAGGAGCACGGAGTGGCGGAAGACCGGCGTGCCTTCCTCGCTCTCCAGGCCGAAATGGCCGATCCACAGCTTCTCGTTGGCGCGGGCAAGCAGTTCGAAGAGCGGGGCGCGGCGCGCCTCCGGCACCTTCGCCTCGAAGGCGCAGGAAAAGTGCATGGCGCTGATCTCGGGCGCCCAGGAGAAGAACAGCGTGTAGTTGCACCACTGGCCGGGAGCCTCGGCCGCCATCTCGCCATCCGAGCGGCGCTCGAAGGTCCAGTCATTGGCGATGACGATCTGCTCCAGCACGTCGAGCGGGTTGGAGAGGTGTTCGGTGGATTCCACGAGCAGTCCGGACATGCGCGGCACTCCCCTCATGACGCCCCCCGGCCCAGCCCGGCAAGGCGGGCGCGAACGGCTGTTCTTTCTTCCAAACGACGCCCAACCCACAAGGTTTGGGAGAACACAGCGCGATTCACCACCACGGATAGGGTAGGGCCAGCTGATTCCGCGCCGCAAGATGAGATCGTGACGGAAGCGCCCCAAAGCGGCAGGGTGTGGCCATGCCGCCGCTGCTTTCCACCGCCCTGTTGCTCCTCGGTTCCAACGTCCTGATGACGGTCGCCTGGTATTGGCACCTCCGGAAACCTTGGCCGCTCGTCGCCGCCATCCTGATCTCCTGGGGAATCGCCTTCTTCGAATACTGCCTCGCCGTGCCGGCCAACCGGATCGGCTATGCGGGCGGGGTGACGGGACAACAGCTCAAGGTGATGCAGGAGGTGATCACCCTCGCCGTCTTCGCCGCCTTCTCCGTCGTGATGCTGGGCGAGCCGCTGCGCTGGACCTATTTCGCCGCCATGGTCTGCTTGGTCGCGGCGGTGGGGTTCATCTTCCTGCCCGTGGACTGATCTTTCTTGCCCATGAGGGTGCGGAGGGGAGAGAATCGGCGCCCAGGGAGCACGCCCATGACGCGCAACGCCATCCTCGCCCTGGCCGTCTGGCCGGGACTCGCCTTCGCCCAGCCCGCCCTGTCGCCGCCGCAGGGCGCACCGCCGGCGCCGTCGCGCTACGCCTGCCCTGGGCAGGTGGAGTGCTACGTGCGCTGCATGACACCAACCCTCGGTGACTACGAGGTCGGGCTCGTCTCCACTGCCGAGTTCCTGTCGCCCGGCCCCGGCGGCACCCCTGCCGGACTGCGCGTCACCGCGCGCGGCGGGGCGGTGTTCCACCTGCTCGGCGAGGGGCTGCAATGCCGCTTCTTCAACCTCGCCCCCCAGCCGGGGTGACGGAACCGCCCAGCAGCGCCAGGGTGCGCGAGTCGGGCTTGCCCTCGAAGAACCGCGCCAGCGCCTCCTCGAACAGGGACGGGCCGGGATGCACCCGCGCGAAGAGCGTCATGCAGGAGCGGAACTTCATGTCATCGGGCGAACCGAACAGCGCGTGCGCGGAAGCGGCCGGCGCTGCCAGGGCGAGCGCCGTGCAATCCAGCAGCCGCGGCCCCAGCTGGGGATGCGCGAGATAGGCCTGCGCCTCGTCCATCGAGGCGATGCCATAGCGATGCGCCATCTCGCTCTGCCCAAGCCCGCGAAGCTGCGGGAATACGAACCACATCCAGTGGGAGCGCTTGGCGCCCGTCCGCAATTCCGCCCGCGCCCGGTCCAGCACCCCCTCCTGTGCCGCAACGAAGCGCGCGAGGTCGAAGGGGTCACTCATGGCCGGACCCGGATGCGGAAGCGCGACCGGGGCAGGGCGGGCATCCGGCCGGGCGGGAGGGAAAGATCCTGGGGCGGTACGTCCCACCGGATGTCGCGCGCCATCAGCCGGGCGATGACCTTCATCTGCTCCACCGTCACCCATTCGCCCGGGCAGCGATGCGTCATGGCATGCTCTCCGCCGCCATGCGGGACGAAGCCCGGCTGCGTCTTCCAATCCGCGCCGCGCCAGCGTTCCGGGCGGAATTTGTCGGGCTCCTCCCACGCCGCTGGGTCGCGCCCCGTGCCGAACAGGTCGAGCAGCACCCAGTCGCCCTCGCGGAAATCATGGCCGCGCCAGCGGAAGGGCTGGCGCACGATGCCGCCCATGAAGGGGATGAAGGGGTAGAGGCGTCGCACCTCCTGCACGAAGGGGTCTACCCATTCCTCGTCCGCCAGGCGCTCGCGCCATTCTGGGTTCTCGTGCAGCGCCAGGGCGATGAACATGGCCCAGCGCGCATTGGCGACGGTGGCGCGCAGGATGTTGATCAGCTCCACCCCGGCGGTGACGACATCCAGGAGCCGCCCGTCCCGGTCGCGATGCGCGGCGATCGAGGCGGCGGCGCTGCCCGGGGCCAGGCCGACCCGGCCGTCGCGGATGCCCTGGATCACGCCGCGCGCCCAGCGCTCGGTGCGGCGGCGCTGCCAATGGCCCCGCCAGTTGCGCGGCCCGACCGAACCGGTGCCCTCCACCATGTCGCGGAACTCGCCCGCCCGCTGGCGCACCTCCTCGGGCGGCAGGGCGAGCCCGGCCCATTCGGTGATGGCGGCGGTCAGCGGCTCATGCGCCGCGTCGAAGAGCGAGACCTCGGCCTCCCGTGCCCATCGGGCGGCGGCGCGGCGCCAATGATGCTCGGTCAGGCCGGGGAGGCGGCCCAGCGCCTCGGGCGCCAGGATGGAAAGCAGCAGCGCCTTGCGGTGGCGATGATCCTCGCCATCCAGGGCCATGACGCTGCCGAAATCCTGGATCAGCGAGAAGGTAGTGGCGGGCAGGGCGCCCTGCCGCGTGAAGCGCCTGGGGGTGTAGAATTGAGCCGCCGCCTCCGCCCCTGTCATGCAGGTGACCTCCCGCCCCATCACGCGCGCCACGAAGATGTCGGAGCCGAAGCGGCGGCTTCGCGAGGGGATGAAGTCATAGCCTTCGCGCAGGACGGCGATGCCACTTTCGGGAGAGGGGTCGCGGGGAATCACCCACCGCCAACGCCCCAGGCGCGGGCACGTTCACCCTCCCATGCCCCCTGTCTTCCTGAATGCGATCGGCACGGCCACGCCCCCGCATGACGTGCACGAGCGCTTCCTGGCGCATGCCCCGACACTCCTGCGGACGGAGCGCGACCGCCAGCTTTTCGTCCGCATGGCGGAACGCTCCGGCATCGCGCATCGCTGGTCCTTCCTGCGCGGCGAACTGTCCGACCGGTTCTACATCCCCGGCCGCTTCCCGACGACCGCCGAGCGCATGGCGCGCTATCGCCAGGACGCGCTGCCCCTCGCGGAGGCGGCGCTGGAATCGCTGGGGGAACGGCTGGGGCGCGACTGGCGGGTGGGGGTGACGCATCTCCTCCTCGTCTCTTGCACGGGGTTCGAGGCGCCGGGGCTGGACCAGCGCCTGATCGCGCATTGCGGGCTGGACCCTTCGGTGGAACGAAGCGTCATCGGCTTCATGGGCTGCAACGCCGCCTTCCACGCGCTGAAGCTGGCGCGCCACATTGTCCGCTCGGAACCGGCCTCGCGGGTGCTGGTGCTGAACCTGGAACTCTGCACGCTGCACTTCCAGGAAACCGACAGTCTCGCCCAGGCCCTGTGCTTCATGCTGTTCAGCGATGGCTGCGCAGCCAGCCTCGTCAGCGCCGAGCCGAGGGGGGTGGAGCTGGAGCGCTTCAGCCAGGTGACGCTTCCGGATTCCATGGACCTCATCACCTGGCATATCGGCGACGATGGCTTCGACATGGGGCTGTCCGGGCAGGTCCCCGCCACCATCCTGTCGCACCTGCCGGAGCACCTCGCCGCGCTGCTGGGCCAGGCCAGGCAGGAGGAATTCCCGCTCTGGGCGGTGCATCCGGGCGGGCGCTCCATCCTGGACGCGGTGCAGCTCTCGCTGGGGCTGCGCGACGCCGCCCTCGCCGCCTCGCGCGAGGTGCTGCACGATTTCGGCAACATGTCCTCGGCGACGGTGATGTTCGTGCTCGCCCGCATGATGGAGGAGGCGGGGCAGGGGCGGCGCGGCATCGGCCTCGGTTTCGGGCCGGGCGTGGGGGTGGAAAGCCTCCTGTTCCGCGAGGCAGCGTGAGCGGGCGTTCCCACGAAGCCGAACTGATGGACGGGGAATTCCTGTCCTACGCGGAATTTCGCGACTGCCTGCGCCAGCTTGACGCGATCAACGGCCTTTCACTCGGCCACCGCCCGACATTGCGCTGGCTGGCACGGCTGGTGGGCGAAAGGCGCAGCATCTCCGTGCTCGACCTCGGCTCCGGCGGTGGCGACATGCTGCGCCGCATCGCCCGATGGGCGGCGTCGCGCGGCGTCGAGGCGCATCTGATCGGGCTCGACCTCAATCCCATGGCGGCACGCGCCGCCGCCGAGGCCACGCCGCCCGGCATGCCCATCCAGTGGGTGACGGCGGATGCCCTGTCCTGGACACCGCCCGACCGGCCCGACGCGGTCATCAGCGCCCTCTTCGCCCATCACCTCGAGAACGAGGCCATCATCGCCCTGCTGCAGCGGATGCAGGGCATGGCGCGGCTCGGCTGGTTCGTGAATGACCTCCATCGTCACTGGCTGCCGGAGCATTTCCTGCGCCTCGCTTTTCGCTGGCCCGGGGTGAACCGGCTGGTGCGGCATGACGGCCCCATCTCGGTCCGCCGCGCCCTGACGCGGGCGGAATGGCAGGCGCTGCTGGACCGCGCCGGGGTGAGGGCCGAGATCACCTGGCATTTCCCCTTCCGCTGGGGCGTCGGGACACATGCGGCCTGAGGTGCTGGTGGTGGGTGGCGGCCCTGCAGGTGCCGCAGCCGCCCTCGCCCTGGCGCGGCTGGGCCGCCGCGTTTCGGTGCTGGAGCGCGAAACGGCGCCGCGCCACGCCGTCTGCGGCGAATTCCTCTCCGCCGAGGCCGCCGAGGCGCTCACCCGCCTCGGCCTCCCGCCCGCGGCGCTGGGCGGCGCGCCGGTGGAGCGGGTGCGTCTGGCCGCTGGGCGTTGGGACGCTGCGGGCACGCTGCCCTTCCGCGCCTTCGGCCTGTCGCGCCGCCGCATGGACGCGGCATTGCTGGACGCCGCTTCGGTGGCCGGCGCCACCGTGCGGCGTGGCGTCCGCGTGCGGGGCCTGTCCCCCGCAGGCGAGGCGCGGCTGGAAGGCGGCGAGATCCTCGCGGCGGAGCGCACCCTGCTCGCCACCGGCAAGCACGGGCTGCGCGGCTGGAAGCGCCAGAAAGGGCGGCCCATGCTGGGCGGCAAGCTGCATTTCGCGCTGCGCCGCGATCAGGCGCGGGCGCTGGACGGCCATGTGGAGCTTCACCTTCTCCCGGACGGCTATGCCGGGCTGCAACTGGTGGAAAACGGCACGGCCAATCTGTGCTGGCTGAGGGAAGGCGGCGATCTGGCAGTGCCTGCCCCGCCGGGCTCCCTGCTCGCCTCCCGGCTGGAAGGGGCGGTGCCGCTCTGGCCGAAGCCGCTGGCCGTGGCGCGCGTCCCCTACGGGCACCTGCACGCGCCTGCACCCGGCGAGGTGGTGTTCCGCCTGGGCGACCAGGCCGCCGTCACTCCCTCCTTCACCGGGGATGGCATGGCGATCGCGCTACATTCCGGACTGCTCGCCGCCTCCATGCTGGGCGGGGGGGCGCCTGCGTTCCATGCAGCGCTGCGCCGCGACGTGGGCGGGCAGATGCGCCGCGCGCGCCTTCTGCTGGCCGGGATGGGGCTGCCGGCCGTGGCGCTGGCGCGGTTCCTGCCCGGTCTGCTGGGGCTGGGGGCGCGCCTGACCCGGCTGCCGCAAGGCTGCGGGAGAGTTTTCAATCCCCTCGGCTTGGGGTAGGGGTCACGCATGCGGCCCTTGCCGCCTTCCCGCGCAACTGGACGGCATGAACCCCACCCGCATCGCACCTTCCCTGTTGGCCGCCGACTTCACCCGACTGGGTGAGGAAGTGCGCGCGGTGGAGCGGGCGGGCGCGGACTGGCTGCACCTTGACATCATGGACGGGCACTTCGTCCCCAACATCTCCTACGGTCCGGGGCTGGTGAAGGCGCTGCGCCCGGCGGCGGCGATGCCCTTCGACGTGCACCTGATGATCGCCCCGGCCGATCCCTTCCTTGCCGCTTTCGCCGAGGCAGGCGCGCAGTGGATCTCCCTCCATCCGGAGGCGGGGCCGCACCTGCATCGCTCCCTGCAAACCATCCGCGCCCTGGGCTGCCGCCCCGGCGTGGTGCTGAACCCGGCGACGCCGGTGGAAAGCGTGGCCCATGTGCTCGACCTCACGGACCTCATCCTGGTGATGACGGTCAATCCCGGCTTCGGCGGGCAGTCCTTCCTCCGCGCCCAGCTCGGCAAGATCGCCACGCTGCGGCGGATGATCGCCGAGTCAGGGCGCGACATCGCCCTGCAGGTGGATGGCGGCGTGACGCGCGAGACGGCGCCGCTGTGCCGGGAGGCCGGGGCCGACGTGCTGGTGGCCGGCACCGCCGTCTTCGGCGCCCCCGACTACGCCGAGGCCATAGCCGCCCTCAGGGAGAGCGCCTGAGCATGAGCGACATGTTCCGCAACGCCCGCCGTGTCCTGTCGCGGCTGAAGCCTGTGCGCGTGCCGGACAACCCGGCCCGCGCCTTCCGCGACCTTTGGCCCGGCGACGCGCAGCGCGGCGCGCGTATCCTGCGCGGCGAGCTGGAGGTGGCAGGCACGGCGCGCCCCCTGGGCGGCTGGGACGCCTCGCGCGGTCCGGTGCGCTGGCGCGCCGCGCTGCATGGCTACACCTGGCTGCGCGACCTGCGGATGCTGGGCACCGATGCCGCACGCGTCGCCGCGCGCGACCTGGCCGAGGACTGGCTGGCCCGCGGCGCGCGCGAGGCGCTGGCCGAGGCGCCGGAAGTGGCCGGGGCGCGCGTCTGCGCTTGGCTCGGCCACTGGGACTTCTTCGCCGAGACGGCGGAGGATGGGTTCCGCCGCGCGCTGATGCAGCGCCTTGCCCTGGATGGCCGCAACCTTGCCGCCGCCCTGCCGGAGGAAGCCGCGCATCGCGGCGCGCTGCTGGCGTTGAAGGGCGTGGTCGCTGCCTCCATCGCACTGGAGGAGGAAGGCTGGCTCCTCCGCGCCCTGCGCTTCCTGCCTGGCGAGTTGGAGCGGCAATTCCATCCCGATGGCGGCCATGTGGAGCGTTCGCCCGCCGTGCAGTTCCTGGCGCTGCAGGACCTGATCGAGATCCGCAACATGCTGACCGGGTGCAGCATCGCCGTTCCGCCGCAGCTGACGGCGGCGCTGGAGCGCGCGGGCCAGGCGCTGCGCCTGTTCCGCCACGGCGACGGCACGCTGGCCCTGTTCAACGCGACGCGGGAGGAGCCGCCAGCCACGGTGGACGTGGTGCTGGCCCAGGGCCAAGCGCGCGGCCGCGCCCCCATGCTGCTCGAGGAGACGGGGTTCCACCGTCTGGCCTCGGGCCGGACGCTGGTGATCGCCGATTGCGGCGGGCCGCCGCCGCCCCGCCCGGCCGACCCGGCGACCGGCCTGCCGCGCGGCGCCGACCGCCTTGCCCATGCGGGCACGCTGTCCTTCGAGATGTCGGTCGGTCGTGACAAGCTGATCGTGAATTGCGGCGCCGTGCCGGCCGGGGACCCCGCCTGGCGCGACGCGATGCGCTCCACCGCCGCCCATTCCACCCTGACCCTTGCCGACACCAATAGCGCCGAACTGCGCGAGGAAGGGCTGAACCGCCGCCCCGAGCGCGTGGAGATCGAGCGCCAGGAGGCGAGCGGCGCGCAATGGCTGGAGGCGAGCCATGACGGCTATCGCCGCACCCATGGCGTGGTGCATCGCCGCCGCCTCTACCTGAGCGAGAGCGGCGACGATCTGCGCGGCGAGGACATGCTGGAACCCTTCCCCGGCGCCGGCGTCGCCTCCGTGGTGCGGTTCCACCTGCACCCGTCGGTGACCGCCACCTTGCAGGAGGAAGAAGGCGGCGTGCTGATGCGCCTGCCCGGCGGCCAGGGTTGGCGCCTGCGCGCCCGCGGCGCCCGCGTGGCGCTCGAGGACAGCGTCTCCATGTCCAGCGCTGAGATGCGCCGCGCCCAGCAGGTCGTGCTGACCGCCGAGAGCGAGAGCGAGTCCATCCAGTGGGCGACCACGCGGGTCCCCGCGCACCCCGCGTGATCGCCCTTTTCGCGCCCTCAGGCGCCGGGCGTGGCCTCCGGCCGCTTAGCTTGCGCGCCTCAGAGGGGGAGCGCGCGCGGAGAGGTTTCGAACCGCGCGCCGGCCGCCTTGCGGCCGGATTCTATCGGGACGGTTCCCTTTCCTGTTTGGGTGATTCCGGCTGCGCGCGATGAAAGTGGCGCAGGTTACGAACGTGGATTTCTCCCTGCGGCATTTCCTTTTGCCGCTGATGCGCGGCGCCCGCGCGCGCGGGCATGAGGTGGTGGGGATCTGCGCCGAAGGCCCGTTGCTGGACGGGCCACGTGCGGAAGGCTTCCGCATCCTCACCCCGTCGCTTGCCCGCTCGCTCGACCCGCGTGCGCAACTCCGTGCCCTCCGGGAACTGCGCGAGCTGATGGCGGCAGAGCGCTTCGACCTCGTCCATGCGCACATGCCCATCTCGGGCCTGCTGGCGCGTGTCGCGGCACGGTCGCTCGGCGTGAAGCGCATCGCCTATACGAGCCACGGCTTCCTGTTCAACCAGCCCGGCCCGATCTGGCGGCGCGGCCTGTCGCTCGGGATGGAATGGCTGGGCGGCCGCCTCACCGACACATTCCTGACGGTGAGCGAGGAGGAGGCGCGGGATGCCAGCCGCCTGTTCATCCACCGGGGCGCCACCGCAACGGGCAATGGCCGCGACCCCGCCCTATTCCATCCCGACGCCACGACACGTGCGGCGCTGCGGGCGGAGATGGGGGTAGAGGAGGGCGATTGCGTCGTCCTCGCCGTGTCGCGCCTCGTCCGGCACAAGGGCTGGCCCGAATTGCTGGAAGCGGCGGCGGCGGTGCCCCGTCTGCATCTCTGGGCGATCGGCGAACGTCTCGCCTCTGACCACGGCGAGGACATGGCGCCGCATTTCGCGCGGGCGGAAGCGGCAATGGGCACACGGCTGCGTCGCCTCGGCTATCGCCACGACGTGGCGCGCTTCCTCCAGGCGGCCGATGCGTTCTGCCTGCCCTCGCATTTCGAGGGGCTGCCGATGAGCGTGATCGAGGCGATGCTCTCCGGCCTGCCGGTGGTTTCCACCGACATCAAGGGCTGCCGCGAATTGGTGCGCGACGGGGAAACCGGTCTGCTGGTCCCGTCCCGCGACACCGTCCGGCTGGAAGCCGCCCTCGCGCGTCTCGCCGCCGACGCGACGGAGCGCCGCGCGATGGGCGAGGCGGGCCGCCAGCGCGCCCTCGACCGCTTCACCGAGGCGCGGGTGGTGGAACGCACGCTCGACCTGCTGGGCCTCTGATCTGAAGCATTTTCAAGCCGAGCGGGATCGCTCGACGACTCGGAAAATGCGTTCAAACGACAGGATAGACCCCTTTCGTCGCATCCGAATGCGGCAAAGCGGGTCTAGAGCTGATCCGCAAAGCTCCAGGACAGCATCTCGCGCACGCGCTGGCCGAAGGGCCGCGCGCGCCATTCTGCCAGCGTCACCGCGCGCGCACCCGCGATGCGGCCTCCCAGCAGGCGTTCCAGCGCCCCGCCGAATTCGGGGCCGAACAGGATGGCGTCCACCTCGTCATTCCAGGCGGCGCTGCGCCGGTCGAGGTTGGAAGAGCCAACGGCGGACCATTCCCCATCCACTACCGCCAGCTTGGCGTGCATCACCCGGTCATGCACCTCGAAGATCCGTGCCCCCGCTTCCAGCAGATCGCCATAGAGCGAGCGCTGGATGTGCAGCGGCATGGCGTGGTCGGAGGCGCCGGGCAGCAGCAGGCTCACCGCCACCCCGCGCCGCGCCGCGCGCAGGATCTCCGTCATCTCGCGGGGGGCGGGGACGAAATAGCCGGTGCAGATGATGGCGCTGCGGCGCGCCGCCTCCAGCGCCGCCAGCCGGGCGACATGGAAGAGCGGCCGCCCCTGGACGGGCGAGGAGCCGAGCACGCGCATGGCGGTCGGTCCCGGGCGGCGCGGTGCGGGAAACCAGTCGCGGGGCGCCAGCGCTCCGCCGCCCTGGCTCTCCCAGGTGTCGAGGAACAGGCGCTGGAAGGCCAGCACCGCTGGCCCTTCGATGCGCAGCCCGACATCGTCCCAACACGCCTCCTCCGGGTCCACCTCCGGATCCACGGCGCCGGGGCCGCAGCGATTGGCATAGACCCCATGGAGGTTGGCGCCGCCGGTGAGCGCCACGCGCCCATCCACCACCAGGATCTTGCGGTGGGTGCGGTGGTTGGGCCGCCAAGCGCGGCGCACCTCCAGCGGATTGGCCGGGTTGAAGGAAAGCAGCCGCGCCCCCGCCTCGCGCAGCGCGTCGAACTCGGCCCGGCTGGTGCGGGAGGAGCCCAGGCTGTCGTAGATCACGTTCACCGCCACGCCCTCGCGCAACTTCCGGCGCAGCAGGTCGAACAGCAATTCGCCGCTGCCGGGCCGCCGGACGTCCTCGACGATGAAGAACTCGAGATGGACGTGGTCGCGCGCCGCCTCGATCATACGGAACACCTCGATCAGCACGCGCGGCCCGCCGGCCAGCAGCCCCACCGCATTGCCCTGGAGGAGAGGCGCATCCGCCATGGCCTCGCGGAACAAGGGGGCGTCCGCGATGCCCCGGTCTGGCAGATCGGGGAAGGAGGCGCATCCACCCAGGCCGAGCAGCAGGGCCATTGCCTCCCGCCGCCCCGGTGTGTCGCCTTGCACCATCGCCGCCATCCTCCTGCCGAAAGGAGCAAGCCACAGGGGCAGGGAAGGGTTGCATCGCATGGGAAGGCTGCGCCCCTGGAGGTTTCCGGCCCGGCCCTTTCGCTCTAGACCGCGCGAAACCGCCACCGGAACCCCCGCCATGACCGACCGCATCCCCGTCCGCCGCGCGCTGCTTTCCGTGTCCGACAAGACCGGCATCGTGGAGTTCGCCCGCTTCCTGGCGGGGCAGGGGGCGGAGATCCTGTCCACCGGCGGCACGGCGGCGGCGATCCGCGCGGCAGGCATCCCGGTGAAGGATGTGAGCGAGCACACCGGCTTCCCCGAGATCCTGGAAGGCCGGGTGAAGACGCTGGTGCCGCAGGTGCATGGCGGCATCCTGGGCCGGCGCGACGCCGCCGATCATCTGGCGCAGATGGAGGAGCACAACATCGCGCCGATCGACCTCGTGGCGGTGAACCTCTACCCCTTCGAGGCGACGGTGGCGAAGGGCGCGCCCTTCGAGGATTGCATCGAGAACATCGACATTGGTGGCCCGGCGATGATCCGCTCGGCGGCCAAGAACCACGCGCATGTGGTGGTGGTGACGGAAGCCGCGCAGCTGGACGAGGTGCGGGCGGAGCTGGAGGTGGGCGGGACGAGCGCTGCCCTGCGCCGCCGCCTCGCCGCCGCCGCCTATGCGCGCACCGCCGCCTATGACTCCGCGATCAGCCAGTGGTTCAGCGGACAGCTGGAGGAGGAGTTCCCGCAGCGTCTCGCCTTCGCGGGCTTGCTGCGCCAGACGCTGCGCTACGGCGAGAACCCGCACCAGCGCGCCGCCTTCTACCTCGACGGATCGAACCGTCCCGGCATCGCCACGGCGCGGCAGGTGCAGGGCAAGGAACTCTCCTTCAACAATTTGAACGACACGGATGCCGCCTTCGAGTGCGTGGCCGAGTTCGAGCGCCCGGCCGTGGTGATCGTGAAGCACGCCAATCCCTGCGGCGTGGCTGAGGGCGCGACGCTGTCCGAAGCTTGGGACGCGGCGCTGCGCTGCGATCCGGTAAGCGCCTTCGGCGGCATCATCGCCGTGAATCGCCGCCTGGATGCCGAGGCGGCGGAAAAGATGGCGAGCCTGTTCACCGAGGTCGTCATCGCCCCCGAGGCGGATGACGCCGCCATCGCCGCCTTTGCGCGCAAGAAGAACCTCCGCCTGCTGCTGACCGGCGGTATGCCCGACCCGGCCGCGCCCGGCACGGTGTTCCGCTCCGTCTCCGGCGGCTTCCTGGCGCAGTCGCGCGATGCGGGCCGCGTGGCGCGCGAGGCGCTGAAGGTGGTGACGAAGCGCGCGCCCACGGAGGGAGAAATGCAGGACCTGCTCTTCGCCTTCCGCGTCTGCAAGCACGTGAAGAGCAACGCCATCATCTACGTCAAGGATGGCACGACGGTGGGCATCGGGGCGGGGCAGATGAGCCGCGTGGATTCCTCGCGCATCGCGGCCTGGAAGTCGGGGGAGGCGGCGAAGGCCGCCGGTCTCGACACGCCGCTCGCCCAGGGCAGCGTCGTCGCCTCCGACGCCTTCTTCCCCTTCGCCGACGGGTTGCAGGCCGCTGCGGCGGCCGGCGCGACCGCGGTGATCCAGCCCGGCGGTTCCATGCGCGACAATGAAGTTATCGCAGCAGCCGACGAGGCGGGGCTGGCCATGGTCTTCACCGGGATGCGCCACTTCCGCCACTGAGCCCGGCTTGCGACACTCCCCGCGATTCGGGGGGTGCGCGCATGTCGGTGGAAGCCTTGCTGCTGGTCGGGGTCCTGGCCGTCCAAGCCCTGTTCCTCGCCATCCTCCTGTTCCGGCGCACCCCGCCGGACCCGGCGTTGGCCACCTGCCAGGCGACGGTGGAGCGCCAGGGCGAGCGGCTGGGCGAGTTGGCGGCGGATCTGCGCGGCATGCCGGAACGGGTGCATGCGCTGATCGGTCCCGCGATCAGCGGCTTCGCCGTCGAGCAGACGAAGGCCCTCGCCGCGCTGCAGCAGGGGCTGGGCGACCGACTGGCCGAGGATGCGCGTGCCGGCCGCGCCGAGCAGGGCGCCAAGCTGGAAGAACTCCGCGCCGCCCATGAGCGCATGCAGCAGGCCCTGGCGCAGGGCGCGCTGGACCAAGCGGCCGCGCTGGCGCGCATGGAGGCGGCGCTGCTGGAGCGCCTCGCCACCGATGCGAAGACCGGCCGCGCCGAGCAGGCCGAGCGGCTGGAGAAGCTGCGCGAGGCGACGGATGGGCTCACCGGCAAGGTGACCGCCTCCCTGGCGCAGCAGGAGAAGGCGGTGCTAGAGCGCCTCGCCGCCGAGGCCAATGCCTCGCGCGACCTGCTCGACCGCAAGCTGAAGGAGATGGCGGAGACGAGCGAGAAGCGCCTCGGCGAGATCCAGCGCAGCGTGAACGAGCAGCTGGCCGGCGCGGTCGAGAAGCAGATGAACGAGAGCTTCCAGCGCGTGCTCGACCAGTTCGCCGCCATCCAGCAGATGATGGGCAACGTCCAGTCCGTCGCTTCGCAGGTGGGCGACCTGAAGCGGCTCTTCGGCAACATCAAGACGCGCGGCGGCTGGGGCGAGGCGCAGCTGAAGCAGATGCTCGACGACTTCCTACCTCCCGGCGCCTACGAGACCAACGTGACGCTGCGCGAGGACAGCCTGGATGTAGTGGAGTTCTGCATCCGCATGCCGGGCGGCGAGGAGCGCGCCCTCCTGCCGCTCGACGCCAAGTTCCCCTGCGAGGATTACGAGCGGCTGATCCTGGCGCACGAGGCGGGCGACACGGCGGAGGAGGCGCGCTGCCGCAAGGCGCTCGAGGTTCGCGTGCGCGGCGAGGCGGCGAAGATCGCCAGCAAGTATATCTGCCCGCCGCGCTCCACCGACTACGCGCTGATGTTCGTTCCCACCGAGGGGCTCTATGCCGAGATTGCGCGCATGCCTGGGCTGATCGAGGACCTCGCGCGCAATTCCCGCATCTATGTCGCCGGGCCCTTCATGCTTCCGGTGATGCTGAAGAACATCCAGCTGGGCTACGTGCAGCTCGCGCTGTCGAAGAATGCGGAAGGCGTGCAGAAGCTGCTTTCCGCCACCAAGGGCGAGATGGCAAAGATGGACGGCGTGCTGGAGAAGCTGGCGAAGCAGGTCGGCACGGTGGATCGCACCATCGGTGCCGCACGCACCCGCACCCGCGCCATCACCCGCAAGCTGCGCGAGGTGGACCTGCTGCCGGGTGAAGAGGGCACCGAACTTCTCCAGCTCGACGCCATGGTCGAGGAAGAAGAGGAGGCGTGAGCCTCCTCCAGCTTCAGTCCGCGCTCGGGCTGGTCGCCTTCTGCCTGCTGTCCTGGGCCTGCGGTGGGTTTCGGCGGCCGGTCGCGCCGCGCCTTGTCCTGGCCGGGCTGGGGGCAACGCTGGGCCTCGCCGCGCTGATGCTGCATGTGCCGCCGCTGCGTGCCGCGCTGGGCTGGCTGGGCGATGTGGTCGAGGCGCTGGCCCGAGCGACGCGGGCCGGGACCTCGCTGGTCTTCGGCTTCCTGGGCGGTGGGCCGCTGCCCTACGCGGAAACGCTGCCCGGCGGCTCCTTCATCCTCTTCTTCCAGGCGCTGCCGCTGGTGCTGCTGGTCGGCGCGCTCTCGGCCGTGCTGTATCACTGGCGCATCCTGCCCTTCATCGTCGGGCTGATGTCGCGGGCGCTGCGGCGCCTTTTCGGCCTGGGCGGCGCGGCGGGGTTCAGCACCGCGGCCAATGTCTTCGTCGGCATGGTGGAGGCGCCGCTGCTCATCAAGCCGTGGCTGGCGCGGCTGAGCCGGTCGGAGATGCTGCTGGTCATGGTCGCGGGGCTGGCGACGATCTCAGGCAACATGCTGGTGGTCTATGCGGCGATGATCGCGCCCGTGGTGCCTGGGGCGGCAGGGCAGCTGCTTACGGCTTCCGTCATCTCCGCCCCTGCCTCGGTCCTCGTCGCGCTGCTGCTGCGCCCCGGCGAGGCGGCGACGGAGGGCGGCGCGGCGCCCCGGCTCTATGACGGCACGCTGGATGCGCTGGTGCGCGGCACCACGGATGGGCTGCAGCTCCTGCTCGGCATCATGGCGCTGCTCATTGCCTTCGTGGCGCTGGTGGCGCTGCTGAACGAGGCGCTGGCGCCGCTGCTCGGCGTCACGCTGGAAAGCATCGCCGGCGCGCTGTTCCGGCCGGTGGCATGGCTGATGGGCGTGCCCTGGACGGAGGCGACGGAGGTCGGGCGGCTGCTCGGCATCAAGCTCGTGGTGAACGAGTTCGTGTCCTATCTGGAACTGGCGCGCACGGGCGATGCTCTGAGCGAGAGGTCGCGGCTGATCCTCGCCTATGCGCTGTGCGGCTTCACCAATTTCGGCTCGCTCGGCATCATGCTGGGCGGGCTGACGGCGATGTGCCCGGAGCGGCGGTCGGAGATCGCCGCGCTCGGCCCGCTCGCCCTGCTGGGCGGGACCATCGCCTGCGCCATCTCGGGCGCGGCGGTGGGGCTGCTGACGCCGCCTTGAGAGGGCGCTAGCCTTCCCTCATGCCGCACCTGATCCATCGTCGCCTCGACGCCGCTCCGCCCCTCGCCGTGAAGGGGGAGGGGATCTGGCTCACCGCTGCAGACGGACATCGGGTGATGGATGGCTCGGGCGGGGCCGCCGTCGCCTGCCTGGGGCACGCGCACCCCAAGGTGCTGGCGGCAATGCGGGCGCAGATGGACGCGCTCTGCTACGCCCATACCAGCCTCTTCTCCTGCGAGAGCGCCGAGCGCCTTGCCGATACGCTGGTGGGCCACGCGCCGGGCGGGCTGACCCATGCCTATTTTGTCTCCTCCGGCTCGGAGGGGATGGAGGCGGCGCTGAAGATGGCGCGGCAGTATTTCGTGGAAGCCGGTCAGCCCCAGCGCACGCGCTTCATCGCGCGGCGGCAGAGCTACCATGGCAACACGCTCGGCGCGCTCGCGGCGGGCGGCAACATGATGCGCCGCGCCATCTACGAGCCGGTGCTGTCCCACGCCTTCTCCCATGTCTCGCCCTGCTACGCCTATCGCGGCCGCGCGGATGGAGAGAGCGACGAGGATTACGTCGAACGCCTGGCGGCCGAGCTGGAAGCGGAGTTCCAGCGCCTGGGCCCCGACAACGTCGCCGCCTTCTGCGCCGAGACGGTGGTGGGCGCGACGTTGGGATGCGCGACGGCGCTGCCCGGCTATTTCCGCCGCGTCCGCGAAATCTGCGACCGCCACGGCGCGCTGCTGATCCTGGACGAGGTGATGAGCGGCATGGGCCGCTGCGGCACCACCCATGCCTGGGAGGCGGAAGGAATCGCCCCGGACATCCAGGTGGTCGCCAAGGGGTTGGGCGGCGGCTACCAGCCCATCGGCGGCATCCTCGTCTCCGGACGCATCATCGCGGCGCTGCGCGACGGCTCGGGCGGGTTCATGCACGGCCACACCTACCAGGCGCATCCCATGGCCTGCGCGGCGGCGCTGGCCGTGCAGCAGGTGATCGCGGAGGAAGACCTGCTGGAGAACGTCCGCACCCGCGGCGCGGAGCTGGAAGCGGCGCTGACCGAGCGCCTGGGCAACCACGCCCATGTCGGCGAGATCCGCGGGCGCGGGTTGTTCTGGGCGGTGGAACTGGTGCAGGACCGCGCCACCAAGGCGGTGTTCGACCCGGCGCTGAAGCTGCATGCGCGGGTGGGGCAGGAAGCCTATGCGCGCGGCCTCGCCTGCTATCCCATGGGCGGGACCATCGATGGCCGCCAGGGCGACCACGTGGTGCTCGCACCCCCCTACAACGTAACCCGCGAGGAAATCGCCGCCATCGTGGACCACTTCGGCGCGGCGGTGGAGGCTTCTATTCCCTGACCCGGCGCAGGAAGCCCGGGTCCAGCTGCGACGCGGAAGTGATGCCCAGCAGCGCCATGTTGCGGTGGATCTCCTCCTTCAGCAGGGCGATGGCGCGGGCTACCCCAGCCTCGCCGCCCAAGGCTGCCGCGAACAGGAAAGGGCGGCCAACGAAGACGAAGCGCGCCCCCAGCGCCAGCGCCTTCAGCACATCGGTCCCGCGCCGCACCCCGCCATCCAGCAGCAACGGGAAGCCCGGCGCCGCCGCCACGGCTTCCGGCAGCACGCGCAGCGGGGCGACCGCTCCGTCCAGCTGTCGCCCGCCATGGTTGGACAGGATGACCGCATCCGCGCCGGCCTCGCGGGCGCGCACCACATCCTCCGCCGCCAGCAGCCCCTTGATGACGAGGGGACCCTTCCACAGCCGCCGGATCAGCGCGACATGGCTCCAGTCCAGCCGGTCGCGGCTGCCCACTTGCCGCACCAGGTCGCGCGACAGGATGGGCGGGCCGCGATGCGCGTCCATGTTCTCGAAATGCGGCATGCCGTGGCGCAGCAAGGTGCGGGCGAAGGTGCCCAGCAGCCAGCGCGGATGCGTCGCCCCCTCCCAGACCAGCCGCACGCTGGGCTTGATCGGGATGGAAAAGCCGTTGCGCAGGTTGTTCTCGCGGTTGGCCGGCACCGGCACGTCGGCGGTCAGGACGAAGGTGCCATAGCCGGCGCGGGCGACGCGCTCCACCAGCGCCTCGATGCGCTTCTCCTCGCCGGGCAGGTAAGCCTGGTACCAGTCGCTGCCCGCCGCGCGGATCTCCTCCAGCGGGATCAGGGAGGAGGCGCTGGTGACCATGGGGATGCCGGCGGCGGCGGCGGCGCGGGCGAGGACGATGTCGCTGCGATAGGCGCAGACCGCGCCCGCCCCCATCGGTGCGATGCCGAAGGGCGCGGCGTGGGTGGCGCCCAGCAGCGTCGTCTCCTGCGTTCGCGCGGAGGTGTCGAGGAGAGCACGCGGCACGAAGCCCCATTCGCCGAAGGCGGCGCGATTGTCGCGCAGGGACTGGTCGGTTTCGGCCGCGCCGGCGACGAAGCCGTGAAGCATGCGCGGCAGGTGGCGGTGCCCCGCCGCCTCGAAATCGGACAGGGCGAGGAAGCGTTCGGCGCGGTGCATGAAGGTGTCTCGCAACCGGGCAGGCCTGGCGTCAACATGGCCGCGTCGCGGTTTCACGGATGTGAAGCGCCGAGCGCCGAAACCTTGTCGCGCATCAGCCGAAGGATCCCGCGCGCCTGGCGCCGCATCCGCCCCAACGGCCCGCTGACGCCGATGGCCAGCGGCCGATGCCCCGCCGCGACGGGCAGGGCCATGGCGAGCATCATCGTGTCGGGCACCACCGCCGCCTCGCTGCGCGCGAAGGCCTGGGTGCGGATCTCCTCCATCTCGGCCAGGAAGGGACGGACCGGCACCGGCTTCTCCGCGCCGCGGGCGGCGTTCACCGCGCGTAGCACGGCGGCGACTTCAGTATCCTTCTGCAAGGCCAGCAGCACCTTGCCGGCGGCGGGCAGGTGGATCGGGCGGCGGGAGCCGGGGCGGATGAAGAAGCGCACCGGCCGGATGGATTGCAGGATGCGGATATAATCCACGTGCAGCCCGTGCTGCATGGCCAGGACGATCGTCTCGCCCGTCTCGGCCTGGAGTTCGTCCATCAGGCGCGGGATGCCGCCTTCTTCCGCGAAGAAGCGCTCGAAGATCCAGGTGCCGAGCACGGCGAAGCGGATGGTGGGGGTGTATTCCCGCGTGCGCACGTCATGGTCGAGATAGCCGAGGGAGCGCAGCGACTTCAGCAGAACCGAGGTGGAGGAAAGCGGGAAGCCCAGCGCCCCCGCCACCTCCGACACGGTGGCGGGGGCGTGGCGGTGGGCGAAGAACTCGAAGATCTCGAGCACGCGCCCGGCAGATTTCACGACGGCATCCATGCTTCACGGATGTGGAATCAAATCACAGCAATGAAAACCCTGTTGCGCGGCGGTATGCCCGGCGGCGATACCCTGGGAGGAACGAACCGAGGAAACCGACCATGCAGATCACCCCGAACCCGGGCGGCGTGGGCGCGCGCGTCACCGGCATCAACCTCGCCGCCCCTCTGTCCGAGGGCGATTTCCGCGCCCTGCTGCGGTCGCTGGCGCATCACGGCGTTCTCTGTTTCCCGGACCAGTCGCTGGAAGCGCCCGAGCTGTCGCGCTTTGGCGCCCGCTTCGGTGAGTTGGAGGTGAACGTCGCCAACCTGTTCCACGCCCCCGACCACCCGGAGGTCATGATCCTCTCCAACATGAAGGAGGGTGGGAAGCCGGTCGGGCTCAACGATGCTGGCCAGGGCTGGCACACGGATATGAGCTACTCCAAGGAGATCGCGCTGGCGAACGTGCTGCACGCCAAGAAGGTGCCGGTGCGCGACGGGCGGCCCCTGGGCGACACGCAGTTCCGCGACATGCACGCCGCCTACGAGGACCTGCCGGCCGAGGTGAAGCAGCGCCTGGAAGGCAAGGTCGCCATCCACGACTTCAACAAGTTCTGGGAGATGATGCGCGCCCGCCCCGGCTCCACCCGCGCGCCGCTGACGCCGGAGCAGCGCGCGAAGAAGCCGCCCGTGCCGCAGCCCATCTTCCGCGTGCACCCGGTGACGGGGCGCCGCGTCCTCTACTGCAACCCCGGCTACGCCATGCACATCGAGGGTATGGACAGGGCCGAGAGCGACGCGATGCTGGAGTTCCTGTTCCGGCACCAGGACCAGGACAAGTACCTCTACTCGCACAGCTGGACGCCCGGTGACGTGCTGATGTGGGACAATATCAGCACTACCCACAATGCCGTGGCGGATTACGGACCGGAGGAGCACCGCTTCATCCTGCGCGTGCAGGTGATGGCGACGCTGGACTACGCGGCGTTGGCAGCCTGATGCGGCTGCTGAGCTTCGAGGCGGAGGCCGGGCCGCGCGTGGGCGCGGCCCTTGGCGATTCGGTGGTGGACCTCGCCGCCGCGCTGGCGGCGCTGGGCGGCGATGCCGCAATCATCCCCGGCGACATGACCGCCTTCCTCGCGCATGGCGAGGCGGCGATGGTCGCGGCCGCACGCGCCCTCGCCTTTGCCGCGCGGCCGGAGAACGCGGCGCTGCGCCGCCCGTTGGGCGAGGCGAGGCTGCTGGCCCCGGTGCCGCGCCCGGGCAAGATCCTCGGCGTCGGGCGCAATTACGGCGCGCATGCGAAGGAGGTGGGCGGGCCGGTGCAGGAGATCCCGCGCATCTTCACCAAGCCCGCGACTGCCGTCGCGCCGCCGGGCGCGCTGGTCCGTATTCCCGCCGCCGTGCGTAAGCCGGACTGGGAAGCCGAGATCGGCGTGGTCATCGGCCGCACCGCGCGCGAGGTGCGCGAGGCCGATGCGCTGCGCCACGTCGCCGGCTACACGCTGCTGGACGATGTCTCGGCGCGTGAATTCCAGTTCGACGTGCAGCCGCCGCAGACCTCCTTCGCCAAGGGCATGGATGGATTTTGTCCGATGGGCCCCTGTATCGTGACGCCGGACGAGGCGGGCGAGCCCTGGAACCTCCAGATCCGCTGCTGGCTGAATGGCGAGCTGGTGCAGGAGGGGAACACGCACGACCTCATCTTCCCCGTCACCACGCTGATCGCGCATTTGTCCCGCTACATGACGCTGGAGCCGGGCGACGTGATCGCCACCGGAGCCCCCGCCGGCTCCGGCGCCTTCCGCGATCCGCCGCGTTGGCTCAAATCCGGTGACCGGCTGCGGATCGAGTGCCCGCGCATCGGCGTGCTCGAGCACGGCATCGCCTGATGCTGTCCGGCTTCGCGTCGCTGCCGGCAGTGGGCCAGGGCAGGCTGCTGCGTGCCACGCTCACGCCACGCCCGGACGGCCGGTATTCGCGCTCCACCGATCCGTTCGAGATCGGGCGGCCCAATACGCAACAAGAACCCAGGGAAACGTCATGATGCTCCACCGCCGCGGCCTCGCCGCGCTCCTTGCCGCCGTCGCGCCGCTTCCGGCTTTCGCGCAAGGTGCCGCCTGGCCGACGCGACCGGTCCGCATCGTGGTGGGATTCGCTGCCGGCGGGCCGACCGACGTGATCGCGCGCGTCCTGGCGCAG
Organism: Sabulicella rubraurantiaca; assembly: GCF_017355885.1. Lineage (GTDB taxonomy): Bacteria > Pseudomonadota > Alphaproteobacteria > Acetobacterales > Acetobacteraceae > Roseococcus > Roseococcus rubraurantiacus. Next base: position 235,245 of record NZ_JAFEUU010000002.1, on the reverse strand, counting down.
GATCTCACGAACTCCCTTGGCCAACCCGTCGTGGTGGAGAACCGCACCGGCGCCAACGCGCTGGTCGCGACGGAGGGCGTGGCGCGCGAGGCGCCGGATGGCCACACCCTCCTGATGAGCACGCTGTCGCACAGCGTGAACGCCATCCTGCTGCCCAATGCGCGCTACCGTCCCCTGCAGGATTTTGCGCCCGTCTCACTGGTGGCGCGTCTGCCGCTGGTCGCGGTCACCGGCGCCTCGACGCCGTTCCGCTCCCTGCAGGACGTGGTGGAGGCGGCGCGCGCCCGGCCGGGCGAGATCTCCTACGGCTCGGCCGGGAATGGCGGCTCGGCGCATCTCGCCGCCGCGTTGCTGGCGACGCTGTCCGAGACGCGCATGACGCATGTGCCGTTCCGCGGCAATGCGCCCGCGCTGCAGGAGGTGATGGCAGGCCGCGTCTCCTTCATGTTCTACCCGATGATCGGCATCTCCGACATGATCGGGCGCGGGCAGTTGCGAGCCCTGGCTGTCTCGACCACCGAGCCGCACCCCGATTATCCCGGCGTGCCCACCACGGCGCAGGCAGGCTTCCCGGGCTTCGAGGAATACACGCAGGGCCTCGGCATCCTGGCCCCGGCGCGCACGCCGGCGCCTGTGGTGGAGACGCTGAACCGCGCCATCCGCGCCAGCCTGGAGAAGCCCGAGACGGCGCAGCGCCTCGCAGGCCTGGGGGCCATCGTCGCTCCCTCAACGCCAGAGGAGTTCGCGACCTTCCTGGAAGGCGACCTCGATCGCTGGCGCCGGGTCATCGAGGCGGCACGCATCACCAGCGAGTGACGCGTCGCAGCTTCAGCGCGACGTGCTCAGCTCGGCCGAGCGCAGCGGGGCCTCGGCGGCTTCGGGTCGGGGAGAAAGGTAGACTTTCTCCCGGTCGAAACCGACATAGTAGCGCCCGCCCTCATCGGTGCAGGGGAAGCTGAGGTTGCAAGTGGCCGCGCTGCCCGGTGCGGCGCGCGGCACCTCCACTGGCGCTCTCGTCAATGCGACCTGGATCACCGCCGCGGGAGCTGGGCGCGGCGTCGCTTGACGCGGCGCGGCCTCATGCTGAGGCGCCGAGCGCTGGGCGGCGCGTTGTGGGGCAGGGCGCTGGGCCGCGCGCGGCATGGCTCGGGGCGCTGCGCGGGAAGCGATTGGGCGCACTTCAGGCGCCCGCCGCGCCGTCGTGTTTTTCGCAGCCGTGCTTCTCGTGGCAGGGGCCGCACGCGGTCGCGCGGGAGTGGCGACGTTGGTCGAGGGCGTGCGTGCCGTCGTGCCGCGCACCTCGCGGCTGGGCGCACGTGCAGCACTGGCGTCGGGCACCAACTCCGGTCCCATGGCCAGGACCAACCCAGCCAGCAACATCCATGGGCGCATCGCGTCCTCCTTGCCATCTGTCCCCAAAGAGGACTTGACAGGGAAGAAAACAGGCTTGCAGCCGTGCAGGTTTCCTCGCAGCCGTTCACCCGATCTGTGCGTTGAAGGGGGCAAGACCAAGAAGCGAAAGGATTTCCCCCTGTGTTCTGGCTGATTCTCGTTGCCCTTTCCCCCGTGGGCACGGGCAGTGCCGTCCCCCCGCTGGCGGTGCTGGAACGCCCGATGGACCTCGCTTCCTGCGAGGCCCAGGCGGCCACTCTCAACGAAGCAACGCGCGACCCTGTGCGGGACGGCGTGTCCCTGGCTCTGTGTCTGAGTGACGCGCAGTTAGGCCGCAATCCGCCCGAACGCCCGGTGCGCTGGGCTTCGCGCTAGCCGGAATCAGCCGCGACGGAGGTTCCATAGGAACGGGTTCGGCCCCTGTAACACGCCGGAGAGATCGGCGCGGAAGGCGGTGCGGAGGCGGAAGAGGCCGGTCGGCGCGATCGGCACGCTCTCCCAGGCCAGTTCCTGCAAGCGGCGCATCGCCACCTTCTGAGCGCCGGCATCGGCGGCGGAAAGCCAGGCCGCGACCTGCTCCTCTACCGCCGCGTCCTCCGGCCAGCCGGGCCAAGCCTGGGCGCCGTTCATGCGGATGACGAAGGACACGGCCGGGTTGGCGATCGTCGCTGCCGGGGCGTTGGTGTTGTGCAGGTGCCAGCCCCCTTGCGAAGGCGGGTTGCGGTTCGCGCGCCGCGCCAGGATGGACGCCCAGTCGCTTTCCACTGGCTGCATATTCAGACCCAGCGCGCGCATCACCTCCACCGTCACGCGGCCCTGCTGCGTCACCGCCGGGAAATCGGTCGGATTGATATGCACGATGGGTTCGCCGTTGTAGCCGGCCTCGCGCAGCGCGGCGCGGGCGCGGTCCATCGCCTGCGGGCCGCGCGGCGCGGGCGGGAATTCCAACGCGCCAGGCAAGCCGCAGGGGAACAGCGAATGACATTCCTGCCAGTCCCCCGGCAGCGCCACGGCCTGCATGAAATCCGGCTGCACCAGCACGTCGCGGATCGCGCGGCGCACGCGCACGTCGCTGAAGGGCGGGTGCAGGTGGTTGAAGCGCAGGAAGCCCAGGAAGCCGTTCGGGTCGTAGATCTGGGTGCGAATGTTGCGGTCACGCTGGAGCAGCGGCACGAGGTCGGGCAGCGGGTATTCCACCCAATCCACCTCGCCGGTGCGCAGCGCCGCCGCCGCCGTGCCGCCATCGGGCAGCCATACGAATTCCAGCCGGTCGAAATGCACGCGCTTGCCGCCCGTCGCTGCCTCGGCCGGTTCGTCGCGCGGTACATAGGCCTCGTTGCGGAGATAGACGGAGCGCGAGCCCTGCAGATACTCGCCCGGCTGGAAGCGCCAGGGGCCGGAGCCAATCATCGCATCAGGTCCCAGCGCCCGGTCGGCCGGCGTCGCGGCGAAGCGCTCGGGCATCATGAAGCAGGGGCTGCTGCCCGGCTTGGCCAGCGCGTCGAGCAGGGCAGGGAAGGGGCGATGGAGGCGGAAGCGGATCACCCGGTCCTCCGGCGCGTCCAGTTCCGCCACGGCGCGCATCAGGGCGAGGCCGAAATTGTCCCGCGCCGCCCAGCGCCGGATGGAGGCGACGCAGTCCTGCCCGCGCACTGGCTCGCCATCATGGAAGCGCAGCCCGTCGCGCAAGGCGATGCGCCATTCCAGCCCGTCCGCCGAGGCCTCGTGCCCCGAAGCCATCTGCGGGCGCGGGCGCATGGCGCGGTCGGCGCCGTAGAGCGTGTCCCACACGCAGTAGCCATGGGTGGTGATGATGGTGGAGGGGTTGAAGACCGGATCCAGCACCGCCAGCGCCGCCTGCGGCATGAAGCGCAGCGTCCGCGCCCGAGCGTTCTGCGCCGCGACGGGTGAGGCGAGGGCAGCGGCCCCGGCGGCCAGGATGGCGCGGCGTTGGATCATCGGGTCGCTTTCCTCCTCGCGATGCCGGAGAGGAAGGGGCACGCGATCGCGCCCGACACCCTTCCCTCCGCCGGTGCGAACCGGATCAGGTTCCGGGGTCGCGGGGCTGTCCCCGGCCTCTCAGCGCCGCGAACCGGGCGCACCCCCATGTGTCGCTTCGGGAAATGGCGCATTGGCGGGCGGGGCGCAAGCGCAGCCCCGTGGATTCCAGGGCCGGGAGGGGTCTAGGCTTTCCCATGCGCCCGCATCAGGGCGCGAGGAGGAGAACGCGATGCACATGACCCGCCGCGAGGCCTTCGGCCTCGCCGCCGCGCTCGGCACGCTGGCCGCCGCGCCCGCCGCCCGCGCCGCCGCGCCGATGCTCGGCACCCAGGCGCCGGCCTGGTACCGCTTCAAGATCGGCGATTTCGAGGCGACCGTGGTAAGCGACGGCGCCCTGCCGCTTGGCCGTCCCGCCGACGGCTTCCCCAGCGCCCCAGCGGAGGAGATGCAGACCCTCCTGCGCGAAAGCTTTCTGCCCGCTGACGGGGTGGTGCTGGAGCAGAACGCGCTGGTGGTGAATACCGGACGCCACCTCGTGCTGATCGACACCGGCATGGGCGACAGCATGGGCGAGGCGAGCCGCATGTTCGGCCCCACCACCGGCAAGCTGCGCGAAAATTTGCGCGCCGCCGGATTCCAGCCCGAGCAGTTCGACATGATCCTGCTCACCCACGCCCATTGCGACCATGCCTGGGGGCTGGTGGACGCGAACGGGCAGCGCGTCTTCCCCAACGCCCAGGTGGCGCTGGCGGAAGCCGACCTGCGCTACTGGACCGACGACAACAACAAGCGCGGCCCCGCCTTCATGGTGCCCTTCATCGACGGCGCGAAGAAGAACCTGGAGGCGTATCGCGACCGGCTGGTGATGATCCGCGACGGGCAGGAAGTGGTGCCGGGCATCACCGCCATCGCCACGCCAGGACACACGGTGGGGCATCACTGCTACGCCGTTTCCTCGGGCAACATGACGGTGGTGAACACGGGCGACCTCGCCCACCACCAGGTCATTATGCTGCGGCGCCCCTCCTGGGAATTCGCCTATGACACCGACCCGGCGCAGTCGGCGCGCACCCGAACCCGGATGCTCGACCGCCTGGCGGCGGACCGGCATCACGTCCTGTCCTATCACTTCTCCTGGCCGGGGCTGGGCCATGTCGCGCGGGCGGGTGAAGGCTATGCCTGGATGCCGGCGGGGATAAACCTCAGCGGCGTGGGCTGACCTTTCCCCCTTGCCACGGGGGCGCGATGCGGGTGCCATAGCGGAAATCCGAACCGAGGAAACCGCCATGCACCGCCGCGCCCTGCTCGCCTCCGCCCTCGTTGCGCCGCTCGCCGCCCCGGCCTTCGCGCAGGGGAGCCCGCTGCGCCTCGTGGTCCCCTTCGCGCCGGGCGGCACCAGCGACATCCTCGCCCGCATCCTGGCGCCGGAGATGTCGCGGATCCTCGGGCAGAACGTGGTGGTGGAGAATCGCTCCGGCGCCAACGGCAATCTGGGCGCCGAACTCGTGTCGCGCGCCGCGCCGGATGGCAGTGCGCTGCTGATCACCGATGCGGGCGCGCTCGCCACCGCCCCCGCGCTGTTCCCGCGCCTGTCCTTTGACGTGCTGCGCGACCTCGCGCCCGTGAACCTCCTGATCTACGCGCCCTACATCCTCGCCGTGCATCCCTCGGTCCAGGCGCGCAACGCGCAGGAGCTGGCGGAGCTGGCGAAGCGCGCGCCGAACACGCTGAACGTCGCCAATTCCGGCGTCGGCGCTGCCAACCACCTGACCGCCGTGCTGCTGGCGCAGCATTGGGGCGCGAACCTGACGCAGGTGCCCTATCGCGGCGGCGCGGCGGCGCTGACCGCCGTGGCGGCGGGCGAGGCGCAGATCATCATCAACGGCGCCACCGCCACCGCGCCCTTCACCCGCGACGGGCGGCTGCGCGCCATCGCCGTCTCCGGTCCGAAGCGGCTGGAAGGGCTCGACGTGCCGACCTTCGCGGAGCTCGGCTGGCCGGCGACGGAAAGCGGCACCTGGCAGGGCGTCTTCGCCCCCGGGCCGACGCCCGCGCCGGTGATCGCGCGGTTGGACGGGGCGCTGCGCCAGATTCTCGCCCAGCCGGAAATCGCCCGCCGCATGGCCGACCTTGGCGCCGATGTGCGCGCCATGGGGCCCGAGCCCTTCAAGGCGTGGCTGGCGAACGAGGCGGAAAGCTGGGGCCGCGTGGTGCGCGCCAACAACATTCGCCCGGAATGACCGAAACGCCGGAAGGGCTGCTGGCGCGGCTGGAGGCGGCGGGGATCGAGGCGCGCACCGTGCGCCACCCGGCCGTCTTCACCGTGGCGGAGTCGCGCGGGCTGCGCGGCGAGTTGCCGGGGCTGCACAGCAAGAACCTCTTCCTGCGGCGCAAGGAGGGCGGTTTCGCCCTCGCCGTGCTGGAGGAAGGGCGGCAGCTCAGCGTGAACGAGCTGGCGCGCCGCGCCGGATGGGGCCGCGTCTCCATGGGCAGCGCGGAGGAGCTGCGCGCGACGCTGGGGGTGGAGCCGGGCAGCGTCACGCCGTTCGGGTTGGTGAACGCCGCGCCGGGCACGATCCGCGTCGCGCTGGACGCGGCGCTGGCGAAAGCCTCCGCGCTGGCCTGGTTCCACCCGCTCGTGAACACCGCCTCCACCGGCCTTGCCCCCGAGGCGCTGCTGCGATTCCTGCGGGGGCTGGGGCACGAGGTGGCGGTGCTGGATCTCGGAGCCTGACCCGCCGAGGCAGCGGACCAGGCTGCCGCGCTCAATCCAGCGTGATGCCCGCGCTGCGGATCACCTCGCCCAGTTCGCGCACCTCGCGCTCCGCCAGCGCATCCAGCTCGGCGAGGGTCATGGCGCGGGTGGCGGCGCCGCCCGCCTCGGCGCGGGCGCGGATCGTCGGGTCGTCGGCCAGGCGCCGCAGCTCGGCATTCAGCCGCTGCCGCGCGGCTTCCGGAATGCCGGTGGGGGCGAAGAAGGCGAACCACGCATCCAGCGCGAATCCGGGCAGCCCCGCCTCCGCCGTGGTGGGCACGTCAGGCAGACCGGCCGCCCGTGCGGAGCCGGCGATGGCCAGCGCCTTCACCCGCCCCGCCTGCGCCAGCGCGATGGCGCTGGAAGGCGTGGTGATGAACAGCTCGATCCGTCCACCCGCCACGTCCTGCAGCGCGGGCGCCGCGCCGCGATAGGGAACATGCGTCACCTCGACGCCGGTGGCGCGGCCGAACAGCACCCCTGCGATGTGCTGGATGGAGCCGGTGCCAGAGGAGGCGTAGTTGATCCCGCCCGGACGTTCCTTCGCCCATGTGATGAATTCGCGCAGCGTGTTCGACGGCACTTGCGGGCTGACGAAGATGCCGTGCGGCGCCATGGTCGCCATTCCGACCGGCTTCAGGTCGCGCAACGGATCCCATTGCAGGTTGCTCATCATCGCCGGGTTGCCGGCGTGATAGCCGTTGTATTGCAGCAGCAGCGTGTGCCCGTCGGCGGGGGCGCGAACCGTCGCCAGGATGCCGATATTGCCGTTGGCGCCGCCGCGATTCTCGACCACCACCGGCACGCCGAGCGCCTGGGACAGCCCCTCCACGTAGAGGCGCGCGGCGAAATCCGTGCCGCCGCCCGGCGGGTTGGGCACGATCACCGTGATGGGGCCGCGTGGCTGCCAGGCAGGCTGCGCCGAAGCGGCGAAAGGCAGGGCGAGGGCGGATGCGACAAGGGCGCGGCGCTTCATGGCAGGAACTCCTCCAGGGCTTGCAGCACCTCTCCGGGTGCCTCCTCGGCCAGATAATGCCCGCTCTTCACCGCATGGCCAGCCACTTCCGCCGATGAATAGGCGCGCCACACCGCGAGCGGCTCGTACCACTGGCCGATCTTGCCCTTCGCGCCCCACAGTGCCAGCAGCGGGCAAGTGACCTTCACGCCCTGTGCGCGGCTTTCGCGGTCATGCTCCAGGTCGATGGTGGCGGCAGCGCGGTAATCCTCGCAGATTGCTTCCACCGTTCCGGGCTGGCGCAGCGCGGCGAGGTAGTCGGCGCGCGCCTCGGGGTGGAAGAACCCGTCATCTTTGGGCTCGCGTGAGGTGTGGATGCGGAACCACAGCTCCACATCCTGCTTGATCAGCATCTCCGGCCCCGGATGCGGCTGCGCCAGCCAGAACCAGTGATAGTAGCCAAGGCCGAAGGCCATGTCGGCATTCTCGAAGTGATGCAGCGTCGGCACGATGTCCATCACGCAGAGCCGCTCCACCACCTCCGCGTGATCCAGCGCCAGGCGATGCGCGAGGCGCGCGCCGCGGTCGTGGCTGACGACAGAGAAGCGCTCGTGGCCGAGCTCGCGCATCAGGCCCAGCACGTCCTTCGCCATCTCGCGCTTCGCATAGGCGGCGTGACCGGGAAGCGGCGGCAGCTTGGCGGAGAAGCCATAGCCGCGAATGTCGGGGCAGATGACGGTGAAGCGCTGCGCCAGCGCGGGCGCGACCTTGTGCCACATGGCGTGGGTCTGCGGGTTGCCGTGCAGCAGCAACAAGGGCGGGCCGGAGCCGCCACGCCGGAAGCGCACGCGCATCCCCGCCACGTCACGCTCTTCCAGCGTGAAACCCTCGAAGAACATGCGCCTCTCTCCCGCCCCGTTTCCGGGCGGGAAGGGTAGGTCAGCGTGCGACGGGCCGGAAGCCGTAGCGCCCCGCCTCGGCGTCGAAGGCGATGTCGTGGCCGAGGAGGAAGCGCCGCCCGGTATTCACGAAGGGCACGCCGTCATGCACCACCAGCACGGACTCCGGTCCGGGCGGCGAGGGTGTCTCGCCGGACACCGCCACCCACTCCGCCCCGCCCGGCAGGCCGACCGTGACGCGCGTACCGGCAGGCGCCGGGCCGCGCGGCAGCGTCACCCCATCAGGCGGGGAGACGAAGGCCTCGCCGATGCCGGTGTCCACCAGCACACCGCCTTGCCCCACCGTGCCATTCACGCCGATCGGTGCGGGCACAGCGTTCCAGTCCGGCCGCCCGGGCAGGGAGGAGGCGGGGCGCGGCGTCAGGGGCACGAAGCGGAATCCCTCCGCCTCGCCGAAGCCGGGATGCACGCCGTGACGCGTGATGATCCAGCCGCGGCGCCCATGCCCACCGCGCGTGAGATTCAGCAGCGGGTTGTAGTCGGGCGTTGCGTCGGCGGCCGGGCCGTGGCCGGGCGCGAAGCCAACGCCCATCATGGCGACGTGGCGCGCCTCCGCCTGCGGGGTGCAGCGTCGCGCGCCGGGCAGGCATTCGATGCGCCGCACCTGCAGCACCGGCACACGCGCCCGCGCCGCCTCGCGCCCGCCGGGGGCATGCAGCGCGACATCGGCGAGGAACCATTCTCCCACCTCCACGACGCCGGAGGAGGAATAGGCCCGCCGCCCAGGCCCGAGGGACCGCGCGCCCGGCTCCGGCCGGAAATGGTCCGCCGAGGCGACGACGCCGACAGAGCCGGTGTCCATGGTGAAGGGGATGACGGCGCCCGGCGCCTGGCTGCCGGGAAAGGACACCCCAAGCTGGGGCGAGCGCGACAGGTCGCGATTTTCCGCCACGTTCCAGAAGGGAATGAAGCCTTCCCTGTCGCGATGGGAGGCACAGGCGGAAAGCGCCAGCAGGGCGAGGGCGAGAAGCGGCCGATTCGTCATGGCGCCATATTGCGGCGCAGCCGCGCGATGAAGAATCCGTCCATTCCCTGATCCGGTCTTGTCCGCAGCCAGCCTTCCGGCGCCTCGGGCGTCGGGTCCAGCGCGAAGCCACCAGGCAGGGCCCGCAGATGCGCCTCGCCTTCCTCGGCCTGGAGGGAGCAGGTGGAGAAGACCAGCCGCCCGCCCGGCTTCACGAGGCGCGCGGCCAAGTCCAGCAAGGTCTTCTGCTGCGCCGCCAAGGTCGGCACGTCCTTGGGGCGCTTGAGGTGCGGCACGTCCGGGTGGCGGCGGATCGTTCCGGTGGCGGTGCAGGGCGCGTCCAGCAGCACGGCGTCGAACTGGCGCCCCGGCCTCCACTGCGCCGCGTCGGCCTGGACGAGCTCGGCGGGAAGGCGCAGCCGCTCCATGTTCTCGCGCAGGCGAAGCAGGCGCTTCGCGTCGCGCTCCACCGCCACCACCTCCGCCCCCGCGGCGGCAAGCTGCGCGGTCTTGCCGCCCGGCGCGGCGCAAAGGTCGGCGACGCGCTCGCCGGGGCGGGCCTCGAGCAGCCGGGCGGGCAGCGCGGCCGCCGCGTCCTGCGCCCAGAATTCGCCCTCGGTGAAGCCGGGCAGTTCCGTGATGCGCGTCCCGGCCGGGAAGCGCAGCGTCCCGCCCGGCAGGGCCTCGCCGCCCGGCGGCGGGGCAGCGCCCGGCTTGAGGGAAAGGTCAAGCGGCGCTTCCTCGCGATGCGCGCGGGCGATGGCGCGCACCGCGGGCCCGTGCGCCGCGTGCCAGGAGGCCCAGAGCCAGGAGGGCGTGTCCAGCCGCTCCGCATCGAGCCCCTCCAGTACCGCCGGCCCGGCTTCCGCCACCCGGCGCAGCACGGCGTTCACCACACCGGTCAGCGGCTTCGGCACGACCGAAACGGCGGCGGAGACGGCGGCATGAGCCGGGGTGCCAAGCAGCAGGAGCTCCGCCGCGCCGATCCGCAGGGCGCGCAGGGCCGGGGCAGGGGGCTGGCGGCGCAGCCAAGGCTCCAGCGCCGCGTCCAGACTGCCCAGGCGGCGCAGTACCATGGCGGCGATGCGGTGCCCGGCCGCCTTGTCGCGCGCCTCCATCGCCGGAACGGTGTCCAGCGCCTCCTCCAGCGACCTTCCGCGCTCCAGCACGGCTTCGAGGAGGTGGGAGGCGGCGAGGCGGGCTTGGTTCGCTGGCATGGAGGCCGGTTTATGGCCCCGGGGGGCCACGCGTGCTAGACGCGCGCCCCGATGACCTCCTCCACGGCTTCCGACGCATTCGCGGCCGCCGCCCAGCGCCGCCCGCGCCTGATGCTCGTCCTCCTGTGCCTGGCGCTGTTCCTGCCCGGCTTCTTTTCCTTGCCCTCCGGCGACCGCGACGAAAGCCGCTTCGCCCAGGCGACGCGGCAGATGCTGGACAGCGGCGACCCGGTGCGGCTGCGCGTCGGCGAGGAGGAGCGCAACAAGAAGCCGGTCGGCATCCATTGGGCGCAGGCCGCGACGGTGCATCTGGTCGAGGCCACCGGGCTGGGGTCGCGGCGCGACATCTGGGCCTACCGCATTCCCTCGCTGCTCGGCGCCATCCTGGCCGTGCTGTTCACCTTCACCCTGGGGCGAAGGCTGGTCGGGCCGCGCCCGGCCCTGCTCGCCGCCACCATGCTCGCCGGGACCATGGTGCTGATGGTCGAGGCGCATATCGCCAAGACCGATGCCGCGCTGCTGGCTGCCGTCACCGCGGCTATGGGGCTGATGGGGGCGGCCTACCTTCAGCCCGCGGGGTTTTCCGCGCGGCAGGCGGCGCTTTTCTGGATCGCGCTCGGCATCGGCGTGCTGCTCAAGGGGCCGATCGCGCCCATGGTGGCGCTGCTGGCCGGAATCACCCTCGCCGTCGTGGACCGTGGAAGCGTACCCTGGCTGCGGGCGCTGCGCCCACTCTGGGGCGTGCCGCTGATGCTGCTCCTCGTGCTGCCCTGGATGGCCGCCATCGGCATCGCAACCGAAGGCCGTTTCTTCGCCGAGGCCGTCGGAGACGACATGCTCGGCAAGGTGGGTTCGGGCGACGAGAAGCATTGGGGCCCGCCTGGCTTCTACCTGCTGACCTTCCCCATCGCCGCCTTTCCCGCGGGCATCCTGGCGCTGCTGGCCGCGCGCGGCGTCTGGGCCGAGCGCGCCCTGCCACGCACGCGCTTCCTCCTCGCCTGGATCGTGCCGAGCTGGCTGGTCTTCGAGGCGGTGGCGACCAAGCTGCCGCACTACACCCTACCCACCTACCCCGCCGTGATGCTGCTGGCCGCCGCCTGGGCCATGGACCCGCTGCGCCTCGCCCCGCCGCGCTGGCTGGCACTTCTGGCGCGGGTGCTGGTGGCCGGCATTGCGCTCGGGCTTTCGGTCGTGGCGCTGCTGGTTCCCTGGCTCGCCACCGCGCATGAGCCGGTGGGCGCCTTCCTGTCCGTGCCCTTCGCCATCCTGCTGGTCGTGCTGACCTGGCGCGCCATGGCGGCGTCGCGCTGGGCGCGGGCGGCGGTGCTTGGCGTGCTTGCCGCCATTCCGCTCTATGCCAGCGTGATGGAGTTCACCCTGCCTCGCGTGGAGCCGATCTGGATCGCGCCGCGCCTCCAGGCCGCGCTGGAGCGCGTCGCGCCGGGCCTGCCGGCATCGCGCTTCGGCATCACCTCCCATGCCGAGCCCTCGACCCTGTTCCGCATCGGCGCCGAGACGCGCTTCCTCCGCCGCGGCGAGGATGCGGCCCGCTTCCTGGCCGAGGCGCCGGGCCGCGCCGTCGCCGTGGGCAACCGGGCGCTGGACGATTTCCGGCGCGAATCTGCCGCTCTCGGCATCGCCCCGCGTGAGCGCGAGGCGGTGCACGGCTTCAACTACACGCGCGGCCGCGCCCTGACCCTCCACCTGTTCACCCTGGATTGACCGCCTCGCATGATGGACCTCGTCACCTCCTGGGTGGCCGCTGCCGGCTACCTTGGCGTCTTCGCCCTGATGTTCCTGGAGAATCTGTTCCCGCCGATCCCGAGCGAGGTGATCATGCCGCTCGCCGGCTTCGCGGCGGCGCGCGGGGAGATGTCGCTCCTCGGCGCGATCCTGGCCGGCATCCTCGGCACCATCGTCGGCAATGCCGCGTGGTTCGAGGTCGCGCGCGCCTTCGGCTCCGCCCGCACCCGTGCCCTGGTGGCGCGCTTCGGCGGCTGGATCGGCGTGCGCGAGCGCGACATCGAGGAGGGCGAGGTGGCGCTGCGGCGCTGGGGGCCACTGGCTGTGTTCCTGGGGCGCATGATGCCCGGTATCCGGACGTTGATCTCCGTCCCTGCCGGCCTGATCGAGATGCCGCGCTACAAGTTCTATGGCCTTACCACGCTAGGGACGACGATCTGGGTCGGCGGCCTCGCCGTGCTCGGCTACGTGCTGGAGGAGCGCTACACGGCGATCGAGGGCTATATCGACCCGCTGTCCAAGCCGCTCCTCGGTCTCGCGGCGCTGGTACTGGTCTGGTGGGTGTGGCGCGCCTGGCGCCGCAAGGACTAGCCGGCGAACCAGCCCGCCAGCGCCGCCACCGCCGCGACGAGGAGGCCCAGCGCGCCCAGCGCCAGGATGAAGCGCTGAAAAGGCGAAAGGCGTCGCATCCGGATCTCCTCGGGGCATGATGCCTCAACGCCGGAGTAGCGCGGATTCACCGATCCGTCGTCATTGTGTCATGGACGCGACCTGCCCGGCGGGTTAACCCCCTGACATGGCCGCATCCGAACCAGCGTCCCTGCCATCCACCGCCCCGCCGGAGGCGCGACGGTTGCGGCGCGACCGGCCGCTGCGCTTCCGCCCGCGCCTGCCGGGCCGCGCCTGGGCCGACGTGCTGGGGCATGACAGGCCGGAAGGCGGGCGGATCCGGGCGGTGCGCCGCATCCTGTCCGTGCTGCTCTTCACCGTCCTGTTCGGGTTTCCGGTGCAGATGGTGTTGATCCGCCTTCCCGGGAACGCGAAGCACCGTTTCAGCCGCTTTTACCACCGCACGCTATGCCGCCTGATCGGGTTGCGGCTGCGCATCATCGGCCAGTCCTCGCCGGAACGGCCGACGCTGCACGTATCCAACCACTCCTCCTGGCTGGACATCGTGGTGCTGGGGGCGGTGCTGGATGCGCGCTTCGTCAGCAAGGCGGACGTGGCGGGCTGGCCGCTGATCGGCACCGTGGCGCGGTTGGGCAATACGGTCTTCGTTTCCCGCACCCGCAACCGCACCGGCGCCGAGGCGCAGGAGATGCGCGCGAAGCTGGAAAGCGGCGAAAGCCTGATCCTGTTCCCCGAAGGCACCACCAGCGACGGGGCGCGGGTGCTGCCCTTCCGCTCCTCCTTTTTCGCCATCGCCCCTGCGGCTCGGGCGGTGCAGCCCGTCACCGTGGTCTATGACCGGCTGGGAGGCCTGCCGGTCGGCCGCAAGGACCGCGCCGTCTTCGCCTGGTATGGCGACATGGAAACGGGCTCCCATGCCTGGCGCCTCCTGCGCCGCACCGGAACGCGGGCGACGGTCGTGCTGCATCCCGGCTTCGTTCCGGATGTGGCGTCCGACCGCAAGGACCTTGCCATCCGGGTCGGGCGCACCGTGACGGAGGCCGCGGCGGCGCTGCGGCAGAACCGCCTGGTGGACATCGAAGCCGCTTGACCGGCGCGGAAGGGTTTTGTCAGCCTCCCTTTCGATGAGCCGGACAGCCCTTCGCATCCCCGGCCGGGACCGCGCTTCTTGACCGTGCGGCCCCCGCCCCGCATGTCCCCGCCCTGGATTCCCGGGGACTTTCCCTTATGAGCAACAAGAAGCGCCTCTTCATCCGAAGCTGGGGCTGCCAGATGAACGTGTACGACAGCGGCCGCATGGCGGATCTACTGGCGCCCCTCGGCTATGCCCCGGCCGAGGCGCCGGACGGCGCGGACATGGTCATCCTCAACACCTGCCACATTCGCGAGAAGGCGACGGAAAAGCTCTTCTCCGAGCTGGGCCGGCTGCGGAAGTTGAAGGAGGAGAAGCCGGGAATGATGCTGGCCGTGGCCGGCTGCGTCGCCCAGGCGGAAGGGGCGGAGATCACTGCCCGCGCACCCTTCGTCGACATCGTGATGGGGCCGCAGAGCTACCACAAGCTGCCGGAGATGGTGGCGCGCATCTCCCGTTCCGGCGGGGTGGCGATCGAGACCGAGTTCCCGGTGGAAGAGAAGTTCGATCACCTGCCGGCGGAAGCCGCGCCGCAGGGCGTGACGGGCTTCCTCACCATCCAGGAAGGCTGCGACAAGTTCTGCTCCTTCTGCGTCGTGCCCTATACGCGCGGCGCCGAGTATTCGCGCCCCGCCGCCGCCATCCTCGCCGAGGCACGGCGCATGGCGGAGCAGGGCACGCGCGAGATCACGCTGCTCGGCCAGAACGTGAATGCCTGGCACGGCGATGGGGCCGAGGGGCTGGCGGGGCTGCTGCGCCTCCTGGCCGACATCCCGGGCGTCGAGCGGCTGCGCTACACCACCTCCCACCCGCGCGACATGGACGAGGCGCTGATCGCTGCGCATCGCGACATCCCGCAGGTGATGCCGTTCCTGCATCTGCCGGTGCAGTCCGGCTCGGACCGCGTGCTCCAGGCGATGAATCGCGGCCACACGGCGGAGGATTATCTGCGCCTCGTGGACCGGCTGCGCGCGGCGCGGCCCGACCTGGCGCTCTCCACCGACATCATCGCCGGCCATCCCGGCGAGCGGGAGGAGGACCACCAGGCCACGCTGCGGCTGATCGAACACGTCGGCTTCGCCCAGGCCTTCTCCTTCAAGTATTCGCCGCGCCCCGGCACGCCGGCGGCGGCGGCGGCCGTGGCGCATGTCGACGAGGCCACGAAGGACCGCCGCCTCGCCGAGGTTCAGGAATTGCTGCGCGCGCAGCAGGCACACTTCAATGCGGGCAAGGCCGGCACCATATGCGACGTGCTGGTCACAGGACCCGGCCGTCATGCCGGGCAGATCGCCGGCCGCACCCCTTGGCTGCAACCCGTCCATGCCTTCGGCTCTTCCACTCTCGTGGGCCGGATCATTCCCGTCCGCATCGTGGCGGGCCACCCAAACTCGCTTTCGGGCGAGATCGTCGAGCAGGAGAAAGACGCCGCTTGAGCAACGCCCTCGCCCTCCGCCCCCGTCAGGCGGGTCCGTCCTCCGAGACGCGCAGCGTCACGCTGCAATTCGAGGACAACGCCCTCCTGCCCCTGCTCCATGGCGAGCATGATCGGCATCTGGCGCGGATCGAGGGGCGATTGGGAGTGAAAGTGGCAAGCCGCGGCAATCGCCTGACCATCAGCGGCCCGCCCGCGCAGACCCTGATGGCCGAGCAGGTGCTGCGCGGCTTGTGGCGCGGGCTGGAGCGCGGCGTGTCGATCGGCGTGAGCGAAGTGGAGGGTGCGATCCGTATGGCGGAAGGCGAGGCGGAGCAGGATCCCCGCCTGCCGTTGCAGGATATCCCGCAGATTCGGACCCGTCGCGGCGCCATCGCGCCCCGCACCCCGGCGCAATCCGCCTACATGGAGGCGCTGGCCCGGCACGAGATGGTGTTCGGTCTCGGCCCTGCCGGCACGGGCAAGACCTACCTCGCCGTCGCGCAGGGCGTGGCGCTGCTGCAATCCGGCCGGGTGGACCGCATCGTCCTGTCCCGTCCCGCCGTGGAGGCCGGCGAACGCCTGGGCTTCCTGCCCGGCGACATGAAGGAGAAGGTGGATCCCTATCTCCGCCCGCTCTACGACGCGCTGCACGACATGCTGCCGGCCGAGCAGGTGGCGCGCCGCCTCGCCGCCGGGGAGATCGAGATCGCGCCG
Source organism: Sabulicella rubraurantiaca (assembly GCF_017355885.1). Taxonomy (GTDB): domain Bacteria; phylum Pseudomonadota; class Alphaproteobacteria; order Acetobacterales; family Acetobacteraceae; genus Roseococcus; species Roseococcus rubraurantiacus. Next base: position 219,369 of record NZ_JAFEUU010000002.1, on the reverse strand, counting down.
CTGGCCTTCATGCGCGGCCGCACCCTGTCCCATTGCTTCGCCATCCTGGACGAGGCGCAGAACACCACCCCGGCCCAGATGAAGATGTTCCTGACCCGCATGGGCGAGGGGACGCGCATGGCGGTCACGGGCGATCCTTCCCAGGTGGACTTGCCCCCGGGGCAGAAATCGGGCTTGGTCGAGGCGATGAACGTGCTGGACGGCGTGCCCGGGATCGGCTTCATCCGTTTCGACGAGCGCGACGTCGTGCGTCACCCGCTGGTGGGACGCATCGTTGCGGCATATGGCGCGATGGAGGCCCGGACAACTCGCGATGGACTGCGGAAGTAGAACGCCCGGGGACGGTTTCGCCGGTCCCGGGCTCGACATCACCGTCAATGCTCCCGGCTGGCGCGCCGCCCTGCCCCGGGTGGAGAGCCTCGCTCGCCGCGCGGTCACCGTTGCCCTGGCCGACCAGGGCGAGGCCGGGCATGTCTCCCTCCTCCTCACCGACGATGCCGAGATCCGGCGCCTCAATGGCGGGTTCCGCGGCAAGGAGAAGGCGACCAACGTCCTGTCCTTTCCCGCCCCCTATGGCGCGCTGACCCTGGGCGACCTCGCCGTCTCGCTCGGCACGGTGCGGCGGGAGGCGCTGCGCGAGGGGCGGAGCCTGCCCGCGCATTTCACCCATCTCGTGGTGCACGGCACGCTGCATTTGCTCGGCCATGATCACATCGCCCCCGGCGAGGCGGCGCGGATGGAGCGGGCGGAAGCGCGCATCCTCCGCCGCCTCGGCTTCCCCAATCCCTGGCGGGTGGCTGCATAATGCCGAGCGATTCCCCACCCCTCCTGCTGGGCCGCCTCCGCTCCCTCTTCGCGCGGCGCGAGGCCAATCTGCGCGAGAGCGTCGAGGCGCTGCTGACCGAGCAGGGCGCCCCCAGCCCCGAGCAGGAAGGTGAGCAGGCCGAGGCGCTGAACCCGCATGAGCGCGCCCTGCTGCGCAACGTGCTCAAGCTGCGTGGCGCGACCGCCTATGACGTGATGCTGCCGCGTGCCGACATCATCGCGCTGCAGGTGGACATGGATTTCGAGCACGTGCTCGACTTCGTGCAGCGCGAGGGCCACAGCCGCTACCCGGTCTATGGCCGCGAACTCGACGACATCCAGGGCATGGTCCACATCAAGGACGTGATCGCTCGGCTTGGCCGCTCGGAAGGCTTCTCGCTGCGCTCCATCCTCCGCAAGCCGCTGCTGGTGGTCCCCTCCGTCCCGGTGCTGGACCTCCTGCTACGGATGCGGATGGAGCGCGTCCACCTCGCCCTCGTGGTGGACGAGTATGGCGGCATCGACGGCATCGTCACCATCGAGGATCTGGTCGAGACCATCGTCGGCGACATCTCCGACGAGCATGACGAGCTGGCCGCGCCGCAGATCATCGAACGCGCGGAAGGCGTGCTCGAACTCGACGCCCGCACTCCGGTGGAGGATTTTGAGACGCGCCTCGGCCCAGTGCTGACGGAGGAAGAGCGCGCCTCGGACATCGACACGGTCGGCGGGCTGGTCTTCACCCTCGCGGGGCGCGTCCCGGCGAAGGGAGAGATCGTCTCCCACCCGTCCTCGGGGCTCGAATTCCGCGTGCTGGACGCCGATGCGCGGCGCATCCGGCGGCTGCGCGTCCGCAAGGCTCCGGTGAAGGCCGCGGCCGAGTAAGGAATGCCCCGCTAGCGGCACCCCCCACCTTCTGCGTTAGGGTGGGACATGCGCCTGTTCCGCATCTCGCTTGGCCTGCCCTTCCTGCCCACGCTGGCGCGGGGCGTGATGCAGCGCCTGGGCGGGGAGTCGGATTCGCTGCCGCGTGCCCTGATCCTCCTGCCGACGCAGCGCTCCGCCCGTGCGGCGCATCGCGCCTTCCTCGACGCCTCGGAGAAGGAAGCGCTGCTGCTGCCGCAGCTTCGCGCCCTGGCCGGGCTGTCGGTGGAGGATGCGGACGAGTTGCAGCTTCCCGCCCTGCTGGAATTGCCGCCGGCGGTGGAGGCGCTGCGTCGCCAGGCGGTGCTGGCGCGCTTCGTGGCGCGCTGGCCGCGCCATGCCGGCGGACCGCCCACCGCCCGCCACGCCTGGGAACTTGCCGGCGAACTCGCGCGCCTCCTCGATGAGATCGCGCTGGAGGAGGCGGAGCCGATTCCCGACGACCCGGCCCGGCTGACCGATGCCTGGCTCGCGCGGCTGGAGGATCTGGCGCCGGAGAAGTTGGCGACGCATTGGCAGATCACCACCACCTTCCTGCGCGGCGTGGTGCGCGAATGGCAGGACTGGCTGGACGGGGAAGGTCTGCTCGACATCGGCGTGCGCCGCGTCCTGGCGCTGAAGGCGCAGCGCACCGCCTGGGAAGAGAACCCGCCCGAGACACCGGTGATCGCTGCCGGGATCGGGCTGGGCGGCACCGTTCCCGCTGCCGCCGATCTGCTCCGCACCGTCGCCACGCGCCTCCCGCGCGGCTTCGTGGTCCTGGCTGGCGAGGATCCCGCCACCGCCCGCGTGCCGGATGAGCACTTGCTGGACAGCTGCACGCACCCCTTCGCCGGACAGCGCCGCATGCTGCGCCGCATGGGCGCAACGATGGCAGATGCGCAGGACTGGACCGCGGATCAGGCACCGCGCGCTGATCGCCCGGCGCTGCTCGGCTCCGCGCTGCTGCCTGCCGAGGGCCTGCGTGCCTGGATGGACCGCCGCCCGCGCCGCTGGAGCGAGGCCATGGCGGGGATGAATCAGATCGAGGCGCCGGACGCACAGGCGGAAGCCGCCGCCATCGCCCTGACTTTGCGCGGCGCGCTGGAGCGGCCGGGCGCCCGCGCCGCGTTGGTGACGCCGGATCGCGACCTCGCCTGCCGCGTCGCCTCCGAATTGCCGCGCCATGGCATCCTGGCGGAGGACAGCGCCGGGCAGCGCCTCTCCGCCACGCCCAACGGCAATTTCCTTCGCCTCGTCGCGCATCTCGCCGCCGGGGAATGCGGGCCCGTCTCGCTGCTCTCGGTGATGAAGCATCCGCTCGCCGCCTGCGGCTGGGAGCGGCCAGACTGGATCGCGGCGGTGCGGCGGCTGGAGGTGGCGGTGCTGCGCGGCCCCTCGCCGGGGCCGGGCTTCCGCGGGCTGCGCGCTGGCATCGCTGCTGCCTTCGCGGGTGAGGGCACCGATGCCGACCGGATGGCCCTGCTGGAACGCCTCGTGGCGTCGTTGCAGGAGGCGCTCGGCCCCTTCCACTCCCTGCCGCGCACCGCGCCGCTGCGCCCCGCCCTGGACCTGTTCGACGAGCATCTGGCGGCGGCGGAGCGCCTCGCCGACACGCCGTCGCGCCCCGGCGGCCTGCGCCTCTATGCCCATGCGGAGGGCGAGGCGTTGGCTCGCCATCTCGCCTTGCTACGCCCCGCCATGGCGGAGATGCCGCCCGTGCAGCCCGCCGAGTGGCCCGCCCTGTTCGAGGCGGCGCTCTCTCTCGGCACCACCGCCTGTCCCCGCGTGTCCCGGGGCCGCAAGGAGCAGGCGCATCCGCACGTGGAGATCCTGGGGCTGCTGGAGGCGCGGCTCCTCGACTTCGACTGCGTGGTGCTGGGCGCGCTGGACGAGACGGTGTGGCCGCTCGCCGCAGATCCTGGCCCCTGGATGTCGCGCCCGATGCGGCGCGATTTCGGCCTGCCGCCGCCCGAGCTGCGCATCGGCCGCGTCGCGGCGGATTTCCTGTCCGTCGCCTGCTCCGGGCGCGAGGTGACCCTGTCCCGCGCCGCGCGGCGCAGCGGGTCCCCCACCGTGCCGGCGCGCTGGCTGACGCGGCTTTCCACCTTCCTGCGCGGCCAGCGCGCTGGCCTCGGCGTGCCGCTTTCCGCCGCCCCCGCCTGGGCCGAGGCTCTGGACCGGCCGGCCGAGCCGCCGCGCCCCTGCACCCGCCCCGCTATCGCGCCCCCCGCCGAGGCGCGTCCCAGCCGGGTCACCGTCAGCGACATCCGCACCCTGCTGGCCGACCCCTACGCCTTCTATGCCCAGCGCATCCTCGGCCTGCGCCCGCTGGCGCCGCTGGAGCAGGAGCCGGGCTCGGCCGATTACGGCACGCTGGTCCATGCCGCGATCCATCGCTTCTTGGACGCGCTGCCCCCCGCTTGGCCGGGCGAGCCAGCGGCCCGGCGCCTGTGGGATCAGGCGCAGGACGAGGCGATCGAGCGCGCCCATCTGCGCCCCGCGGTGGAGGCGCTGTGGCGCCCGCGCCTGGAGCGGATCGGCGGCTTCATTCGCGGGCTGGAGGCATCGCTGCGCCCCGGACTCGCCGAGGCGCATGCGGAGGCGGAGGCGCGGCTCACCCTGCGCCGCCCGGCTGGCGCCGTGGCGTTGGAGGCGCGGGCCGACCGGCTGGATGTGCTGAAGGATGGCGCCATTCGAATCGTGGATTTCAAGACCGGACAACCCCCTTCGCAGAAGGCGGTGCGTGAGGGCTCAGAGCCGCAGCTTCCCCTGGAGGGGCTGCTGGCCGAGGCCGGGGCCTTCGAGGGCATCCGACCCGGCCCGGTGCGCGAACTGGAATACTGGCAGCTTTCCGGCGCGCTGGAGCCGGGCAAGGTGCGCCCCCTGGGCACGGAGCTGGAACCCTTGCTGGAGGAGGCGCGGCGTTCGCTGGAAGGGCTAGCAGACCGCTTCCTACTGGGCAGCGCCCCCTTCCTGTCGCGCCCCCATCCGGCGCGCGCCGCCAAGGGCGATTACGCCCACCTCGCCCGCATCGCGGAATGGTCCTCCGGGGTGGCAGGGTAGGGCGCGAGCCCTCCAACAAATGGCTTTGTCGTTGACATCCGGTTAAGCACCCCCAGCATAGGGTTGGAACTGCAACGATTCCGCCCTGGGAGGGACATGCTCGACCGGCATGAGCAACTGACCCGTGCGCCGATGCTGCCACGGATCCACGGCGCTGCCGTCTCACCGGACGCTTCCGAATGAGCGCGCATGACGATCCCGCCCGCGACCGGGCACTGGGTTGCTTCCTTGGCCTCGCGGTCGGCGATGCCCTCGGCACCACGGTCGAGTTCCGCGCGCGGGGCACCTTCGCGCCCGTGGCGGAGATGACGGGCGGCGGACCCTTCCGCCTCAGTCCCGGCCAGTGGACCGACGACACCAGCATGGCGATCTGCCTCGCCGAGAGCCTGCTCGCCCATCCTCATCTGGAGGAGCGCGACCTGATTGAGCGCTTCTGCCGCTGGTGGCGCGAGGGCGAGAACAGCGCCACCGGCACCTGCTTCGACATCGGCAATGCCACCCGCGCCGCACTGGCGCGGTTCGAGCGCGACGGCAATCCCTTTGCCGGCGATCCCTCGCCGGATGCGGCAGGCAATGGCTCCATCATGCGCCTCGCCCCCGTGGCGCTGCGCTTCTGGCGCGACCCGATGCGGGCGGAGCAGGTAGCGGAACGTCAGTCGCGCGTCACCCACGCCACCCCCGTCACCCTCGCGGCCTGCACCCTGCTTTGCGAGCTACTCTGCGACCTCATCGCCGGGCGGGCGGATGCGCTGGCGCCCCGCAACCGCAAGGGCCTGCCGCCGCGCATCCGCGCCATCGCCGCGGGCAAGTGGCGCGGGCAGCCGGAACGGTCCATCTCCTCCTCCGGCTACGTGGTGCACACGCTGGAGGCGGCACTGTGGTCGCTCGACGGCGCCGCGGATTTCGAGGAGGCGGTGCTGCGCGCCGTGAATCTGGGCGATGACGCGGACACGGTGGGCGCCGTCACCGGGCAGCTGGCCGGCGCGCTGTGGGGGCTATCCGGCATCCCGCGCCGCTGGGTGGACCAGTTGCATGATGCGCCCCGGCTGCTCGCGCTGGCCAGGGCGCTGTACGACGCGAGTCTCGAGGGAGGTTGAGCGGGGCTCAGCCCGCCATCTTCCCGCGTTCGGAGCAGGCCCAGCCATGGGCATGGACCAGCCCCTCGTCATGTTCCGGCTGGGCAGTGGGGTTGGCACTCATCGCGGTCGCGATCTGCGCACGCGACGCGCCGGGCATGGCGGCTCCGCGCGCCCAGCTATGCGGATGCACCAGCCCGTCATCATGATCTTCGTGGTTCATGGTCGTGTTCTCCGGCTGTGGTGACGGGGCCGGCCTGCCCGGCCCCGCTGGGTCGGGTCAGGCGTTGTGGAACTGCGCCTTCTCCGTGGAATCCTTCATGGCGGTGGTGGAGGACTGACCGCCCGCGGCCGCATTGGCGACGGCGTCGAAATACCCCACCCCGACCTCACGCTGGTGGCGCACGGCGGTGAAGCCGTTGCCTTCGGCGGCGAACTCGGCCTGCTGCAACTCGCTATAGGCGCCCATGCCGCGCTCCGCGTACCCGCGGGCGAGGTTGAACATGGACAGGTTCAGCGAGTGGAACCCGGCCAGCGTGACGAACTGGAACTTGTAGCCCATGGCGCCCAGCTCGCGCTGGAACTTCGTCGCGGCCTCGACGCCCATCTTCCTTTGCCAGTTGAAGGAGGGCGAGCAGTTATAGGCCAGCATCTTGCCCGGGAATTCGCGCTGGATCGCCTCGGCGAAGTCGCGCGCATCCTGCAGGTCGGGGTCTGACGTCTCCCACCAGAGCAGGTCGGCATAGGGTGCGTAGGCGAGGCTGCGCGCGATGGCGTAGCGCTTGCCCATGCCCTTGCTGATCCGGAAGAAGCCCTCGGGCGTGCGCTCGCCGGACAGGAAGGGGCGGTCGCGCTCATCCACGTCGCTGGTGAGGAGCTGCGCCGATTCCGCATCGGTGCGGCACAGCAGCACGGTGGAGGTGCCCTCCACATCGGCGGCGAGGCGCGCGGCGTTCAGCGTGCGAATGTGCTGGGAAATCGGCACCAGCACCTTGCCGCCCAAGTGGCCGCATTTCTTCTCCGAGGCCAGCTGGTCCTCGTAATGCACGCCGGCCGCGCCGGCCTCGATCATCGCGCGCATCAGCTCATAGGCGTTCAGCGCGCCGCCGAACCCGGCCTCGGCATCGGCGACGATGGGTGCCATGTAGTGGGTGCGGTCGTCGCCCGAACCGTCATGCCGCTCCAGCGTCGCGATCTGGTCGGCGCGGCGCAGCGCGTTGTTGATGCGGCGGATCACGGTGGGGACCGAATCCACCGGATAGAGCGACTGGTCGGGATACATGGTGGCCGCGCTGTTGGCGTCGGCCGCCACCTGCCAGCCCGACAGGTAGATGGCCTTCAGCCCGGCCTTCACCTGCTGAAGCGCCTGCATTCCGGTCAGCGCGCCCAGCGTGTGCACGAAATCCTCGGTCTTCAGCAGGTGCCACAGGCGGCGCGCCCCGTTCTCCGCCAGCGTGTGCTGCACGCGGAAGGAGCCGGAGAGTCGCGCCACGTCGGCCGGGGTGTAGTCGCGCCGGATGCCATCGAAGCGCGAGGGGTCGAAGCCCGGACCGGCGGGCGGGGTGCCGTGGCCACCATCAGGGGCGTGGTGGGGCTTGGGTGCGTGGCGCATGTCCGTCTCCTTGCGTGCCGGTCGGTCCGGTGAGTGAAGAATTGACATTGCAACGCGAAAAAGCCCGGATCATTCTCGATGCAGCGGCGCAAGACTGTGAATGACTTGACGGCGCGACACGAAAATTCGTGAAGCCTGTAAATGGGAGCTGCCATGGCGAAGCCCCTGATCGGCCGCACCATCCGCCGTCTGCGCGGCGAGCGTGGGCTGACGCAGCAGGCCCTGGCCGTGCGGCTCGGCATCTCCGCCTCCTACCTGAACCTCATCGAGCACGATCAGCGCGCCGTCACCGCATCCGTGCTCTTCAAGCTGACCGAGGCGCTGGGCGTGGACCTCGCCGCCCTGTCGGGCCAAGCGGAGCGGCAGATCGAGGCTGGGCTGCGCGAGGTGCTGTCCGACCCGCTCCTGGGCATCGAGGCGCTGCCGGAGGAGGAGATCCGCGCCATGGCCGCCGCCGCGCCCAATGCCGCTCGCGGGGTGCTGGCGCTCTACCGCGCCTGGCGCGTGGCGCGCGAGGATGCGAGCGGCATCGCCCTTCCTTCCGGCCGCCGCCTCCTGCTGCCGACGGAGGAGGCGCGCGACTTCTTCGGCGAGCGCGGCAACCACTTCCCCGCACTCGAGGAAGCCGCCGAGGCGATGGGGCACGAGATGGGCGCCGCCCCGGCCGAGATGAACCACGCCATCGCCGAGCGCCTGCGCCGCACCCATGGCGTGCGTGTCGAGGTGGCATTCATGCCCGAGGCGGATCGCCGCTTCGATCCCGCGACGCGGCGCCTGACGCTGAGCGAATCCCTGCCGCGCGAGGGGCGCGGCTTCCGCCTCGCCTTTCAGCTGATGCTGATGGAGGCGCGTGAGGCGGTGGAGGCCGCGATGGCGGGCGCCGAGCCCAGCACGGCGGAGGCGGCGTCGCTGATTCGCATCGGCCTGCTGAACTACGCCGCCGCCGCGCTGCTCATGCCCTATGCGCCCTTCCTGCAATCCGCGCGCACCCTGCGCCATGACGTGGATGCGCTTGCCGCGCGCTTCGGCGTGTCCTTCGAGCAGGCGGCGCACCGCATGGCGACGCTGCAGCGGGAGGGGGCACGCGGCGTGCCCTTCTTCTTCCTGCGCCTCGACCCCGCAGGCAACGTGACCAAGCGCTTCTCCGCCGCCGGCTTTCCCTTCGCGCGCTTTGGCGGCAACTGCCCGAAATGGGTGGTGCACCATGCCTTCGCCTCGCCGGGGCAGGTGCGTGTGCAGGTGGCGGAGCTGGAGGATGGCGCGGCCTTCCTGTGCTTCGCCCGCGCCATGCACGGCGTCGCGCCGCGCTGGGGCGAGCCGGCGCCGATGCAGGTGGTCGCCATGGGCTGCGACCTGGGGCGCGCGGCGGAGGTGGCCTATGGCGACGGGCTGGACCTCACGGCCGCGAAGGTGGGAATCGGTCTGTCCTGCCGCCTCTGCGAGCGGCCGGATTGCCGCTCCCGCGCCTTTCCACCGCTGGAGCACCGTCTGCGTCTGGACGCCAACGAGGACAGCGCGGCACCCTGGCGCTTCGAGAAGCGGGAAACGCGATGATCACCCTTTACGGCCGCGCCAACAGCATCAACGTCATCAAGGCACTCTGGACCTTTGACGAGCTGGACATCCCCTATGAGCGCGTGGATGCCGGCATGGCCTTCGGGGTGGTGGACACGCCCGAATACCGCGCCCTGAACCCGAATGGCCGCATCCCCTCGCTGCGCCATGGCAAGGTCGAGCTCTGGGAGAGCAACACGATCTGCCGCTACCTCTGCCTGCTGGCAGGGGGCGATGCGCGCGGCCTCTATCCGGCCGAGCCGGGACGGCGCGCGAGCGTGGATCGCTGGCTCGACTGGCAGCTTTCCACCCTCTCCCCCGCCGAGCGCAACCTGTTCTGGGGCATGGTGCGCACGCCGGAGGAGAAGCGCGACATGGCGCAGATCCGCAAGGCGGTGGAGGACAGCGCGGTGTGCTGGGCGATCCTGGACAAGCGCCTCGCCACGGGGCGGCGCTTCATCGAGGGCGACCACTTCACCCTCGCCGACCTCGTGTTGGGCAGCTTCGCGCGGCGCTGGTTCGGCGAGGAGGTGCGGGTGCCGGACATGCCGCGCTTCCCCGCGCTGGAGGATTGGTATGCCCGGCTGGGCGAAAGGCCGGGCTTCCAGCGCTGGGTCGCGCCGCGTCTGCACTGATTTCGAGGCACGAAGATCATGCCTTCGTGCCTCCTGAGCCCTTCGGGCTGTAGCTCCGGCGCCGATGCGCCGGAGGCGAGTGGTCAGGCCGGCGGGTCGATGCGGCTGATCTTGGTGCCGTTGATCGCCAGCGCCGCCATCAGCCCCTGCTGGTTGAAGGTGATGGCATAGACCGGCTCGCGCAGCGTGGTGGCGGTGACGTTGGCCTGCACGCCGCGATCCAGCACCACGACGGAGGGGCCGGTGCCGATCTCCCACCCATCCGCGGCCATCAGCGCCTGCAGCGCCTCGTTCGTCATGAAGAACATGGCGAGGCCCGCGGATTGCGCCCCCGCCAGCAGGCCAAAGGAGGCGCCGGCGATGTTGTAGTAGCCCTGGGTGCGGCCGTTCTGGATCGCCGCGCCTTCGCCATACTGGCCGCCGACGATGAAGCCGCCCTGGATGATGCGCGGGAAAACCAGCACCGCCCGCGCCTGGCGGAACAGCGGCGCCGCGTTCTCCATGCTGCGCAGGCGTTGCAGCGCTGCCTGCACCTCGGCATCGATTTGTGCGCGTGTGGAACCCTGGGCCTGGGCGGGGTGGGCGAGGGCCGCGCCGGCCAGCGCGGCGGCAGGAAACAGCGCCGCGAGGCGGCGTCGGGTGAAGCAAGCCATGGCAATGCCTCCACAAGATCCGAATGCCCTGGCAACGCCATCCCATGCCGGGAGGTTGACCGGCTGCCGGAGCGTTCCGCCTGCGTCGCTCAGGTGGAGGCGGTTACGTCCCGGCGCGGGTGGGACAGGCGGAACAGGCGCGCGCCTTCTGGGGTCGGGAGCGAGGCGATGTCCCGGTCCGTCACCCGCAGCGCCAGCACCGTCCCGGCGGTGGGCGCGCCGAAATGCCACATCCCCGCGTTGAGCAGGGGCTGCAGCGCGCCTTCCGTCATGAACAGCACGGCTAGCGCTGCGCTGTCCTCCTCACCCAGGACGGCGAAGGGCGGCGCGGAGAGGCCGAAGCGGCCGAGAGGGCCGTCCGGTCCGATGCAGGTGCCCTCCGCGTGCTGGCCGGCGATGGTGAAGCCGCTCCTTGTGATGCGCGGGAAGAGCAGGGCCGCGTGGGCCTCCCGGGTTAGCCCGGCGGCCGGTCCTTCGCGCAGGCGGTCGAGCAGCGCCAGGGCGCCGTCATCCGCCGCCGCGGCGCGAGGCGCGATGGGGGCGAGACAAAGACCGGAAAGCAGCGCAGGAAGGGCGCGGCGCGATAGGGGTGACATGGCGGTCCCGGGTGTTTCCGGGCGAAACGCCGCGCGCCTACTGTGGGTTGCGGTTCAGGGGAGGGTTATGGTGACGGGCGGGGGGGCGCAGGGCGCGCCCCCTTGCCCCCCGCCTCGACGTGAAAGGCTGACAAAGTCAGCCTTTCACATCCATCGCCTGACGCAGTCCATCGGAGACGAGGTTGAAGCAGATGGAGGTGACGAAGATGCAGGCGCCGGGCAGCACCGCCACCCAGGGCTGCACGTAGATGGCGGTGCGCAGCGTGTTCAGCATCAGGCCCCATTCCGGCTCCGGCGGGCGCGTGCCCAGGCCGAGGAAGGACAGGCCGGAGGCGAGGATCATGCACACGCTGATCAGGCTGGTGGCATAGACGAAGATCGGCCCCAGCACGTTGCCCAGCACGTGCACGCGCACGATGGTGAAGCCCGAGGCGCCCGAGGCGCGCGCCGCTTCCACGAAGTCCAGGTTGCGCACGCCCGTCGTCACGCTCTCCGCCACGCGGATGATCTGCGGCACGAAGACCAGCGTCAGCGCCAGGATGGCATTGACGATGCCCGCCCCCAGCGCACCGGAGATGGCGACGGCCAGCAGGACGGAGGGGAAGGCGTAGAACACGTCGGTGACGCGCATGATCAGCATGTTCACGCGCCCGCCCGCGAAGCCCGCCAGCACGCCCAGGGTCGTGCCGATCAGGAAGGCGAGGAACACCGGAACGATGCCCATGAACCAGGAAAGCCGCCCGCCGTAGATGAGGCGGGTAAGCATGTCGCGCCCGAGCTCGTCGGTGCCGAGGAGGTGGTTATCGGTGCCGATGGGGCGCAGCCGGCGGATCATGCTGCCCTGGTAGGGGTCGTGCGGCGCGACGAAGGGCGCGAAGACGATCACCAGCAGCATGATCAGCAGGATGGACGCGCAGACGATGGTCACCGGGTCGCGGCGCAGCCGCTTCCAGACCCCGGCCCAGTAGCCCTCGGAGCGGAGCGCGGCTTCCTTCGCCTGGACGGCAAGCTCGGCGGCGGCGGCGGTCGTGGTGCTCATGCGCGCTTGATCCTGGGGTCGAGGGCGGTCTGGACGAGGTCCACGCAAAGGTTCAGCGCCACGAAGAACATGGCCAGCACCAGGATCGTGCCCTGGAGCACCGGCAGGTCGCGCTGGAAAATGGCGCTGTTGAGCAGGAGCCCGGTCCCGGGCCAGGAGAACACCGTCTCCACCAGGATGGAACCGCCCATCAGGTAGCCAAGCTGGAGGCCCATGACCGCGAGGGCGTTCGGCGCGGCATTCTTCACGACGTGGAGGAAGATCGCCATGCGCGTCAGCCCCTTGCCGCGCAGGGCGGTGACGAATTCCTGGTTCATGATCTCCGCCACGATGCCGCGCACCGTGCGGGTCACGATGCCCATGGGGATGACGGAGAGCGTCACGGCGGGCAGGACGAGGTGTTGCAGGTGCTCCCAGTCCCACGCCCAGTCGGAGGATCCGCCTGGCCCGGCGCCCATGGCGGGCAGCATGTTGAGCTGGACGGAGAAGATCACCACCAGCACCATGCCCAGCCAGTAATGCGGCACGGAGACGCCAGCCACCGCCGTCGTCACCGCCACGCGGTCGAGGACCGAGCCGCGGAAAGTACCGGCCAGCCCGCCGAGCACGCAGCCCAGCACAAAGCCGATCAGTGACGCGGCGACGGCCAGGGTCAGCGTGTTGCCGATGGCGGAGGACAGATCGTCCCAGACTGGCCGCCCGGTGGCGAGCGACCGGCCGAGATCGCCCTGCACCACCTTCATCAGCCACAGCCCGAACTGCACCGGCAGAGGCTTGTCGAGCCCGTAGTCGCGCCGCACCTGCTCCAGCAATTCCTGCGAGGCGTCGGGCGGCACGATGGCGTTGATCGGGTCGCCGGGGGCGATCTGCACCAGCATGAAGCACACGAACCCCACCGCCAGGGCGATGGGGACCGCGTAGATCGTCCGCTTCACGAGATAAAGGAACATCAGCCGGTCATCCCGCCTTGATACTCGGCCCGCCGGTGGAAGGTCGGCGCGCCTTGGAAACTGGCCCCCTACGAGGCCCTCCCTCGGCTTGGCCGAGGGAGGATGCGGAACCGTTCAGGAGATGGCGCCCGAACGGGGCCCCCACGAAACTGCGAAGCGGTTTCGCGGGGATCACTGAATATACGGCAGCCGCAGATCCACGAACCAGCTTCGCGGCTGGACGTGGCCGCGCACGCGCGGGCTCATGGCGCGGGGTCCCACGTCATGCGCGATCCAGATGAACAGCGCTTCCTCCACCCCGGCGGCGTGCAGCCGCGCCAGGGCGGCGTCGCGCTCGGCCGGCTCGAAGGCGTTGCGCGCCTCGGCAACCAGACGGTCGAAGCGAGGGTCGTTGAACATGCCCCAATTGTTGGAGGTCGGCGCCGCCATCTTGCTGTCCCAGAACCGCACCATGGCGAAGAACGGGTCCATGGAGGCGAAGGAGACGTTGATGGCATGCGCGCCGCGCGCCGAGGGATGGCCGCACCCGTTGCGCCAGTTGGTGAAGAGCGCGTTCCACTCGATCACGTCGAACTCGACGTTCACGCCGACCTGCCGGAGATCCTGCTGAAGGAACTCGTTCATCGGCAAGGGCTGCATCTGGCCGGAGCCGGAGGCGCTGATTTGCACGCGCAGCGTCAGCGGCCGCTGCGGAGTGTAGCCGGCCTCGGCCAGCAGGCGCCGCGCCTCGGCCTTGTCGGTGCGGATGTTGAAGGAGGGGTTGCCCCACCACGGGTGGCCCGGCGGCACCGTGCCGACGGCAGGCTGCATCATGCCGTTGAGGAGCTGCCGCAGCCCGTCGCGGTCGATGGCGAGGTTGATGGCGCGCCGCACCCGCACGTCACGCAGCGGCGAAGTTTCGAGGAAGCAGGGCTGCCAGGGCCAGACATGCGGCTGCGGGTTCGTCGCGATCTGCATGTTGCGCGAACGAAGCTGCTGCACCGCGTCGGGCGCTGGGGCCTCGATCCAGTCCACCTGGTTGGAGAGCAGCGCGGCGGTGCGCGCATTGGCCTCGGGGATGGGCAGCAGCACGATGCGCTCAGCGCGCGCCTTCTCGCCCCAGTAATTGTCGTTGCGCGTCATCTCCGCACGCTCGCGCGGGACGAAGCGCGTGAGGCGGAAGGGGCCGGTGCCGGAGGGATTCGCGGCGAAGGCGTTCCAGGTCGCCTCGGCATTCGGATGCTGCCCGCGCAGCCGCTCCCAATGCGCTGGGCTGGCCATGAACAGGTTGGTCAGGTTGATCGGCAGCAGGGAGTCCGGCTCGCTGGTGAAGAGCGCCACCGTCATGTCGTCGATCTTCTCGGCGCGGCGCAGCGTCGGCATGCGGCTGGCCGTCACGCCCACCTGACGCGGGTCGAAATGCGGCGCCTCGCGGTCCAGCACCTTGCGGACGTTCCACACCACGGCATCCGCGTTGAAGTCGCTGCCGTCGTGGAACTTCACGCCCGGCCGCAGGCGGAACACCCAGCGCGTGCGGTCATTCGGGTCCACCGCCCATTCCGTCGCCAGCCCGGCGATGAGGGTGGAGGCACGGTCGGCGCTCGACAGATCCCAGGCGGTCAGCCCGTCATAGAGGGGGATGCCGGTGAAGCGGTTGCCCTCGAAACCCTGGTCGGGCTGGCCATGGGTCAGCGGGATGTCTGCCGCCGTCATGCCGATGCGGATGGTGCCTTGGGCGGCCGCCGGCTGCGCGGCAAGCAGTGCCGCCGGCAGCAAGGCCGCGAGGAGCGCGTGGCGCAGGCGCATTTGTTGTCTCCCTGATGACGGCGCCGATTGGAAATGGGACGGCGGGGCGGCGCAAGCATTTCCGCCCCGCCCCTTTGCCGTCCCGGGCCTTGCCTTTGCCCAAGGAGACGGCATCACTGCCCGCCGATGAAGCTTCTCCTCCTCAACGGCAACACCGACCCCGCCATCACCGAGCGCCTGGCCGAAGCGGCCCGCGCCCTGTGCCCGCATGAGGTGGTGCCGGCGACGGCACGCTTCGGGGCGCGCTACATCGCCACCCGCGCCGCCGCCGCGATCGCCGCCCATGCGGTGCTGGACGCGCTGGCGGAACGCGTGGCGCGCGACAATCCGGAAGGCTTCGACGCGGCGATCATCGCCTGCTTCGGCGATCCGGGGCTGGAAGCGGCACGCGAGGCGCTGCCCATCCCGGTGCTGGGGCTGGCGGATGCGTCCATTATCGCCGCGCTGCGCCATGCCCCGACCGTCTCGCTGCTGACGGGCGGAGAGGCCTGGGTGCCGATGCTGCGGGAATTCGCCCTCCTGCGCGGCCACGGGCCAGACCGGGTACGCGTCGCCGCCGTGCCCCCCACCGGCGACATGATCGCCCGCGAGCCGGAACGCGCCCTCGCCCTGCTGGCCGAGGTGGCAAGGGAAGAGGTGGCGGCGGGGGCGGGCTGCGTAGTGCTGGGAGGCGCCGGGCTGGTCGGGCTGGCGCCGCGCCTGCGGCCCCTCCTTCCGGTGCCGGTGCTGGATTGCCTGGAGGAAACGCTGGCGCAGCTGCCCGACGCCCAGCGCGGCACGGCGCCGATGCAGCCGGCGCCGAGCGTCGGTCTCTCCGCCCCGCTCAGTCGGATCCTGGCGGGATGACGTTGGTGCGGAGGCCGCGCACCAGGATGTCGCGCATCGTCTCCGCCGCCTTCAGACGGATGTCGCCCCAGGCCTCGGGGCTGTGGAAGGCGATGTGCGGCAGGATCATCAGCCGACCCCGCAGCCATTCCTCCTGGGCGCGATAGGCTTGGAGCAGGGCGGGCTCTGGCACGGGCGGCTCCACCGGCAGCACGTCCAGCCCAGCCCCGGCAATGCGGCCGGAACGCAGCCCGGCCTCCAGCGCGTCGAGGTCGAGAATGGGGCCGCGCGCCGTGTTCACCACCACCGCGTCCTCCGGCAGCGCCGCGAGTGCCGCAGCGCCAACGAGGCCGCGCGTGTCGCGCGTCAGCGGGCAATGGATGGAGAGCACGTCGGATTCGCGCATCAGTGCCTCCAGGCTCTCCATCCGCGTGATGCCCAGGGCGCGGTCGGCGCCGTTGGGCAGATACGGGTCGAAGAAGGAGACGCGGAAGCCCAGCGCCTTGGCCCGCAGCGCCGCCGCCGTGCCGATCCGCCCCAGGCCCAGCACGCCGAAGCCCTGGCCGCGGAAACGCCGCACGATGGGCGAGCGGATGACGCCCCAGGGGCAGGGCGGATCGGCGCGCATCGCGTCGTGATAGAGCGGCAGGCCGCGCCGCAGCGCGACGGTCATGGCGATGGCGGTGTCCGCCACCTCCTCGGTCCCGTAGTCGGGGATGTTGCAGACGGTGATGCCGCGCCGCGCGCATTCGGCGCGGTCCACCCGGTCATAGCCGACGCCCATGCGCAGCACGACGCGCAGCTTGGGGAAGCGGTCCAGCGCCTCCTTCGGCACGGCCATGCGCAGCGTCATCAGCGCATCCGCCTGGTCGCAGAGCTCCTGCGGCAGTTCCAGCAGCGACTTCTTCGCGTTGCCCTGGAGGATGCGGATCGTGTCGCCGAGGATGCGCTGCTCCAGCGCGGTATCGGGATACAGGGATTCGGGTTCGAGGAGGGTGAGCAAGGACGTTCCTTATCGTTGGTCGCGGAAGCTGAAGGCCATGGCGAGGCTGACGACCGTCGTCGCCATGATGATGAAGGCGGGCATCATCTCATCACCACTCCGCGCGATCAGGAAGGCCGCGACCAGCGGCGCGCATCCGCCCAGCGCCCCCAGCGCCAGGTTCTGCCCCAGCGCCATGGTCGTGCAGCGCAGATCCGCCGGCGCCGCTCGCATCAGCGCCACCGGCAGCGGCGCGAGGTAGAGCCCCACCAGCACGACGAAGCCCAGCTGGCCGAACTGGATCATCAGCGGCTCGGGGTGGTGCATCAGGGTGAAGAGCGGCCAGGTGGCGAGGAGCGCGACCACCAGCACGGCGCGCATCACCATGAACTGGCCGAAGCGATCCGCGAGCCATCCGCCCAGGACCACCATGGGCAGCATCAGCGCCATGGAGAGGGTGTTGATCTCCAGCGCCGTGGCGGGCGGGATGCCATCCACCACCTGCAGCCAGGACACGAGGTAGACGAAGACCAGGTAGAAGGCGACGCCGGCAAAGGCAGCCAGCCCGGTCATGCGCGCCACGAGCCAGCCCTGGGTGCGCAGCACGGCGCGCAGCGGCGCGGCGTGGCTCTCGCGCGAAGGGGCTTCCACCATGTGGCGGCGGAGCAGGAACCCCGCCAGCGCGACCAGGGCACCGAACAGGAAGGGGATGCGCCAGCCCCAATCGGCCAGCGCCTCGGGCGCCATGGCGGCATTCAGCAGGGCCCCGGTGCCCGAACCCAGCAGCAGGCCGCCCCCGGCGCCGGCCGCGACGGCGGAGATGGTGACGCCCTGGCGGCCGGGCGCCGCGTGTTCCGCCACGAAGACCATGGAGGCGGTGAACTCCCCGCCCACGGAGAGGCCCTGCATCATCCGCAGCAGCACCAGCAGCGTGGGGGCGAGGATGCCCAGCGTCTCGTAGCTGGGCAGCAGGCCGATCAGGACGGTGGGGACGGCCATGGTCACGATGGAGATGTTGAGCGCGGCGCGCCGTCCATGCCGGTCGCCAATGGCGCCGATCAGCGCCCCGCCCAGGGGGCGCATCAGGAAGCCGATGGCAAAGACGCCGAATGTGGCAAGGATCTGTGCGGTGGGGCTTTGCGCGGGAAAGAAATGGCGGCCCAGCACGGCGGCGAAGTAGCCGAATACGGCGAAATCGTACCATTCGAGCACATTGCCGACGACGCCCGCCGCGATGATGCGGCTGCGCGGATGGGAACCCGTCATTCTCAACCCCTGGTTGCGTTTTCTGCGCGATATCGGCTTCGCGCAGGCCGCAACAGAGGAGGTTTACGGAGCCTGGGGCGCTTCGCTCACATCGTCGCGCCCAGCACCCAGGGGGCGAACTCCGCATCCCCGAAGCCCAGCGCCTCGCTCTTGGTTCTCTCGCCAGAAGCCACGCGCAGCATGTGCTGGAAGATGCGCTCGCCGCATTCCTCCACCGTCTCGGTGCCGTCCAGCACCGTGCCGCAATTGATGTCCATGTCCTCCTCCATCTGGGCGAACATGGCCGAGTTGGTCGCGAGCTTCAGCGATGGCGCCGGCTTCATGCCGAAGACGCTGCCGCGCCCGGTGGTGAAGCACATCAGGTTGGCGCCGCCCGCCACCTGGCCCGTGGCGCCGACCGGGTCGTAGCCGGGCGTGTCCATGAAGACGAAGCCCTTGGCCGTCACCGGCTCGGCATAGCGCACGACGTCCACGAGGTTGGTGGTGCCCGCCTTCGCCATGGCGCCCAGCGACTTCTCCAGGATGGTGGTCAGCCCGCCCGCCTTGTTGCCCGGCGAGGGGTTGGCGTTCATCTCCGCCCCCTCGCGCGCGGTGTAGTCCTCCCACCACTTCATGATGTCCACCAGCCTCTCGCCCACCTCGCGGCTCACCGCGCGGCGGGTCAGCAGGTGCTCGGCGCCGTAGGTCTCGGGGGATTCGCTGAGGATGACGGTGCCGCCATTCCGCACCACGAGGTCGGAGGCGAAGCCCAGTGCCACATTGGCCGAGATGCCGCTGTAGCCGTCGCTGCCGCCGCATTGCAGCGCCACGCAAAGCTCGCTCGTCGGCACTGCCTCGCGACGCGCCGCGTCGGCCTCGGCCAGCACCCCCTTCACGAACTCGATGCCGGCTTCCACCGTCTTCCGCGTGCCGCCGCTCTCCTGGATGTTGAGCGTGCGCAGCCGTCCGGCGAGGCGTTGCTCCTCCAGCAGCCCGCCCAGCTGGTTCACCTCGCAGCCCAGCCCGATCGCGATGACGTGGGAGAAGTTCGGATGCCGCGCGAAGCCCGCGAGGGTGCGGCGCAGGACGCGCAGCGGCTCGCCCTCCGTCATGCCGCAGCCGCTCTTGTGAGTCAGTGCCACCACCTCGTCCACGTGGGCGAAGCCGGCCAGGGGGTCGGGCCGGTCGCCGAACGGGTCGCGCGCGAAATGCCGCGCGATGAGGTCGGCCACATGCGCCGAGCAATTGACCGAGGTGATGATGCCGATGCTGTTGCGCGTTGCCACGCGCCCATCAGCGCGGCGATAGCCCAGGAAATGCGCCGGGACCTCGGCAGGGGCGGTGGGGCGGGCATCCACGCCGAAGGCGTAGTCGCGGCTGAAATCGCCCATGGCGCAGTTCTGCGTGTGCACCCATTCGCCGGGCGCGATGGATTCCGTGGCGAAGCCGATGATCTGGCCGTAGCGGCGGATCGCCTCGCCCGGCGCATGGCCGCGCGTGGCGACCTTGTGCCCGGCGGGGATGCGGGCGCGGGCGGTGACGTTGGGCGCGACCGGCGTGCCGGGCGGCAGGACGCGGCGGGCAATGACCACCCCGTCCTCCGGATGCAGGCGGATGACGGGCGGCGCCTCGGCGATCGCGTCCACTGGGTATTCCTCCCTGGCTCGCGCGCAGATTGCGACGGGCGGGCCCAGGGCGGAAGGGGGATCAGCGCCCGCGGATCAGCACGTAATTCACCGTCAGCTCGATCGTCACGGTGGGATCGGAATTGGCGGGGAAGGCGGGCAGGCGCGCGCCGTTGAAGGGGCGCGAGGTGGCGCTGTTCAGCGAGGGCGAGGTGGAGGGCATCGTCATCCGCACCCCGCGCACTGTCCCATCGGGGCTGGCGGTGATGGTGACGCGTACCGCCCCGTCCTCGCCGCGCTGCGCCGCGTCGATCGGATAGTGGATGTTCTCCTCCAGCCAGCGGCGGAAGGCGGCGCGCCAATCGGCGCCGACCTGCGCGCCGATGACTCGCGCCATCGGGTCGGTGGTGGGGCGGCCTTCGGTGAAGCGCGGGTCCAGCGAGGTGTCGAGGCCGCGGCCGCGCGGGCGCCCGGCCGGCGGCGCGGATCGCCCACCCAGCTGGAACCCCTCGGGCACGGTGATGCCGGGCAAAGGCGGGCGCGGTGCAGGGCGAGGCTGCGCCTGCTGGCGCGGCGGGGGCGGGGCCTGGGCGGGCGGCAGCGGTAGGTCGAACCGATCGGGCAGTTGCAGCGCCGTGGGGGGCACGAACTCCACGGCGGGCGGGGGCTGCGCCAGCACGGGGGGCGGTGGCTCCGGCCGGGGCGGCAGGGCGAGGCGCGGCGGCTGCGGGGCCGGCAGGGCGTCGAGCAAGGGCGGTGGCGGAGGGGGCGCGGCGACCGGCGGGACCGGCGCGATCCGATCCGGCGGCTGCGGCGGGGGCGGGGCGGTGGGCGGGCGCGGCACTGGGGCCTCGGCTAGGGCCGGGGGAGGCGCGGGCGCCGGCACCGGCAGAGGGACTTCGGCGATGGGCGATTCGACTGGCGCGGGCACAGGCGGCGGGGCCGGGACCGCCGGGGGCGGCGGCACGGAATCCGGCATGGGCGGCGCTACCGGCAAAGGCGGGGCCTCCAGCCCCTCCGCCGGTTCCTCCTCCGAGCGCTCCGGCTGGCCGCCCTCGAACACCATGTCGAAGGAGGGCGGCGGCAGGGTCGGGTCGCTCATCGGCCGCGGGTCGGCCCAGAGCAGCAGCGCCGCCACTAGCCCGGCATGGATCAGCAGCGAAGCGAAGACCGAGGCGCCGAAGGGCCAAGCGCCCGCCGGGCGCGAGGCGCGCCAGCGGCCGGAGGCATCGGCGGCGAAGGGCGTGGGCGCCAGGGGCTCGCGCCGCATCGACCCGCGCCGGAGCCGGGCGAGGAAGGGCGAAACCTCGTTCACGCGCGCGTCCGGGCCATCGCCCCCGCTTATCGCAGAATGACGCGGCGCGGAAACCTCGCGCGGTATCGCAAGTCGCCCATATGGCGAAGCATGAAGATGCTCCGCCGCTCGCTTCCCCTGCTCCTCGCCCCCGCCCTGGCCCGCGCGCAGGATGCCACGACGGTGCGGACCGGGCGCGGCGCGGTGCGGGTGACGGAGTGGGCCGCGGGGCTGTCGCACCCCTGGGGCGCGGCGCTGCTGCCCGATGGCGGGCTGCTGGTGACGGAGCGTCCAGGCCGCCTGCGCTACCTTTCCCCGGATGGGCGTGTCTCGGCGCCGTTGCAGGGTGTGCCGCCCGTCGTGGCGGAAGGGCAGGGCGGGCTGCTCGACGTGGCCGTGCCGCCGGATTTCGCCCGTACGCGGGAGGTGTTCCTGACCGCCGCCACGCTGGTGGAGGGCGGGGCGCTGACCCGGCTCTGGCGCGCCCGGCTGGGGCAGGCCGGGCTGGAGGCGCTGACGCCGGTGCTGGATGCCGCCCCGGCCCAGGCGAGCGGGCGGTTGCACTACGGCAGCCGCGTCCTTGTCTCGCCCGACAACGCGCACATCTTCATGACCACGGGCGACCGCAACCAGGATCGCGAGCGGGCGCAGCGCCTGGGCGACCTGGCGGGCAAGGTGATCCGCCTGACGCGGGACGGGCGCATTCCGGCGGACAACCCCTTCGCCGGACGCCAGGACGCGCGCGGCGAGGTCTGGACCTATGGCCACCGCAATCCGCAAGGCCTCGCCTTCAACCCCGCCACCGGCTCCCTGATCCTGGCGGAGTTCGGTCCGCGCGGCGGCGATGAGCTGAACCTGATCCAGCCCGGGCGGAACTATGGCTGGCCCCTCGCCACCACGGGCCGGGAATATTGGGGCGGGCAGATCGCGGGCGGGCGCAGCACCGGGCGCGGCTTCACCGACCCGCTCCGGCACTGGACGCCCTCCGTCTCCCCCTCCGGCATCGCCTTCGGGCCGAGGGACGGGTTCTGGCGCGGCGACCTGTTCATGGCCTGCCTGAATCCTTCCGGCCTCCTGCGCCTGCCCATGCAGGGCGACGCGCCAGGCGAGGAGGAGCGGTTGCTGTGGAACCAGGTGCGGATGCGACAGGTGGTCTTCGCGGCCGATGGCGCGCTGCTGATCCTGACCGACGAGAGCCGGGGCCGCATCCTGCGCGTCGCGCCGGCCTGACTGCTACACCACCGCCTCGCGGATCATCTGCGGCACCGGTACGGTCGCCTTGAAGCTCTCCCGCTCCTCCAGCCGGTCGCTCAGTGCGGAGAGCTTCGGGTGGCGCTTCCGCCAGCCGAGTTCCGCGAAGCGCACGTCGAGGTAGCGCAGCGCCGCGCCCACCGCGATGTCGGCGAGGCCGAAGCGCTCGCCGACCAGGAAGCCCGAGCCCGCGCGTGCCTCAAGCGCCGCGAGCCCGCCCTCCACCTTGCGGCGCTGCCGTGCGATCCAGGGCCCGCTTGGCGCCTCGCGCTGCCGCTCGAAGAAAAGCAGCACGGTGGCGTCGCAGATCCCGTCGGCAATCACCTCGCATTGCCGCGCCTCCAGCACCGCCTCCACGCCGTCGGGCAGCAGGCGCGGCTCGGGGTGCTTCGCTTCCAGCCATTCCAGGATGAAGCGGCTCTCGTAGATGCCGGTGCCGTCGGGAAGCACCAGCACGGGCAGCTTCTCCAGCGGGTTGTAGCGAGGCGTGGCGGTGCTGCCTTCCCAGGGGACCTCGGTGCGCAGCTCGAAGGGGATGCCCTTCTCGATCAGCGCGATCCGCGCCCTGCGGGCATAGGGCGAGGGCGTCGCGCTGATCAGGGCGTACATAGGGCTCACAGGTAGGCGTTCGCCGCCCGCACCACATCCCCCCAAGCCACGCGCTCCCGCCGCTGCAACTCGCCCAGCGCTTCGGGGCTGGAGGGTTCGGGCACCGCGCCCTGCTGGCGCAGCACCTCGACGAAGGCAGGCTGGCGCATCGCCGCGTGCACCGCCTCGTTCAGCTGTGTGATCACCGGGGCCGGGGTGCGGGCGGGGGCGTAGATCGCCTTCCAAAGCCCCGCATCCAGCGGCCCGCCCAGTTCGAGGATGGTGGGCGCCTCCGGATAGAGCGCGACACGCTGCTTCGCCGCCACGGCCAGGACGCGCAGCTTGCCATCGCGCGCCGCGCCCTCCGCCGCGCCGGCAGGGATGAACATGCAGTCCACCTGCCCGGCCATCACGGCCTGCAGCGCCGGCGCCGCGCCAGTGTAGGGAACGTGCAGCATCTCGACGCCCTGCTGCCGGTTCACGCGCTCCATGGCGAGGTGTGGCGTGGAGGCGACGCCCCAGGAGGCGTAGGTGACCTCCTCCCGCTTCACCTTCGCCGCCGCCATCAGCCCGGCGAAGTCCTGGATGGTGGGGCGGGAGGGGCCGGAGACCAGGGCGAAGGGCGCGTTCGTGACGAAGGAGATGGGTGCGAAGTCGCGGTCCGGGTCATAGGATAGGGCGCGCATCGCGGTGGGCAGGATGGCCTGGGTGTCCACGATGCCCATCCAGAGCGTGTGCCCGTCCGGCGTGGCGCGGGCCGCGACCTGCCCGCCCACGGCACCGCCCGCGCCCGGCCGGTTCTCGACCACCACCGCTTGGCCGAGCAGCGGCGTCAGCACGGGCGCCATGGCGCGCGCCACCACGTCGTTCAGCCCGCCGGGCGGATAGCCGGAGATGATGCGAATCGGCCGGTCGGGAAAGGCGGCGAAGGCGGGAAGGGCGAGCAGGCTGCCGGCGGTGCCGAGCAAGCCACGGCGGGTTAGGTGCGTCATGGCGGATCCTTCGATCGGACCGGCGCTTTCCTCGGCGGCAAGCTTGTTGCAGTGCGGCATGGCCGTCAACGCCGATGAGGAACTCCTTGCCTCCGGACTTGTCGCTGCGCCACGCTCGTTCCGCTAGCGTCCAAGGAATCAAGGAAACAATGGAACGTCGTCACCTGCTCGCCGGCTCGGCGGCTGCAGCCGCTCTTGCCGCGCCCAATCTTGCCTCCGCCCAGCCGCGCATCCGCTGGCGCATGCCGGGCTCCTTTCCCAAGTCCCTCGATACGCTCTACGGCACACAGGAACGCATCTGCCGCCGCGTCAG
The DNA here is from genome assembly GCF_017355885.1 of Sabulicella rubraurantiaca. GTDB lineage: Bacteria > Pseudomonadota > Alphaproteobacteria > Acetobacterales > Acetobacteraceae > Roseococcus > Roseococcus rubraurantiacus. The sequence continues at coordinate 195,581 of NZ_JAFEUU010000002.1, read as the reverse complement.
CGAGATGACGGACGGCGCCTTCCAGATCCTGCCCTTCGGCCCCGGCGAGGTGATGCCGGCCTTGGCGGTGATGGACGGCGTGGGCGCGGGCACGGTGGAGTGCGGCTACACCTCCGCCTACTACTACCTCGGCAAGGATCCGGCGCTGTCCATCGCCACCTGCCTGCCCTTCGGCATGTCCTCGCGCCAGCTCTGGTCCTGGCTGCAGGAAGGCGGCGGCAGGGCGCTGCTGGCCGAGGTCTATCGGGACCAGGGCGTCATGGCGATCCCGGCGGGCAACACCGGCGCGCAGATGGGCGGGTGGTTCCGGCGCGAGATCAATACGGTGGGGGACCTGAACGGGCTGAAGTTCCGTATCGCCGGCCATGGCGGCGCGGTGCTGCAGAAGCTGGGCGTGGTGGCGCAGCAGATCCCCGGCCCCGACCTCTACCCGGCGCTGGAGCGCGGCGTGATCGACGGCCTCGAATGGGTCGGCCCCTATGACGACGAGAAGCTCGGTTTCCAGCGCGTCGCGCGCTTCTACTACGCGCCCGGCTGGTGGGAGTATTCGCCCTCCATCGACCTGATGATCCATCCCGCCGCGTACGAGGCCCTGCCGAACCACTACAAGGCAATCCTGGAAGCCGCCTGCACCGAGGCGTGGCACTGGATGATGGCGCGGTACGACCACCTGAACCCGCAGGCGCTGCGTCGCCTCGTGGCACAGGGCGCGCAGCTTCGCGTCTTCTCGCGCGACATCCTTTCCGCCTGCTACCGCGCGGCGCAGGATCTGTATGCCGAGATCGGCAGCGGCAATGCCCGCTTCCGTCGCATCCACGCCGAGTGGGACAAGTATCGCATCGAGGAGGTGCAGTGGTTCCGCCTCGCGGAGGACACGCAGGCGAACTTCCTCGGCCTCATGGCGCAGCAGCAGCAGCGCTGACGGGCGGGGGCGGGGTCAGAAGGCGGCGCGGACCTCGCCCTCCACCACCTCCACATCGACGGGCTCCAGCACGTCGCCCATGCAGGGGCCGGAGATGCATTCGCCATCCTCCACCCGGAACCGCGCGCCATGGGCGGAGCAGACGATCATCTCGCCCTTGCGGTCCAGGAAGCGGTCGGGCACGGGGTCGAGCGGCACCCCGACATGCGGGCAGGAATTCACGTAGGCGAAGACCTGCTCTCCCCGCCGCACCACGAACATCCCGATGTAGGAGCCCGGCGGGCCGGAGAAGCCCTTGGCGCCGCCATCCGGGATCTCCTCAAGCCGGCAGAGCATACGCATCGTGGCGCTCACGCCGCCGCTTCCGCCGGGACCAGCCCTCCCAACTCGCAGATCACCTGCCAATGCGCCGGGTCCAACGCCATGCAGGACAGGCGGGACTGGCGCACCAGCGGGATGCCCTCCAGCCGCTTCTCGGCCCGGATCGCGGCCAGGGTGACGGGGCGAGGAAGGGGGCAGACGGTGCGCACGTCCACGCAGACCCAGTTGCCCTTGCTGGCGGTGGGGTCGGGATAGGCGGTGCGGACCACCTCGACGATGCCCACCACCTGCTTGCCGATGTTGGAGTGGTAGAAGAAGGCGCGGTCGCCCAGTTCCATGCTGCGCAGCACGGCGGCAGCCTGCGCGTTGCGAACCCCCGTCCAGGGCTCCACGCCGCGTGCCACCTGCTCCTCCCACGAGAAGGCGTCCGGCTCGGATTTCAACAGGAAGAACCGCATCCCCCACCCTTGCATTGATTCGCCGCAAATCGACGCCCGTGCGCCCGGCATGGCGCCCCGGCCGTTGCGCGGGCGGTCCCGCGCTTCATTTCAGGCAGGCTAGCGCCTATTCTCAGGCTTGTGGACACCTCGACCCGCACCCTGGCGGCCGCGCCCCCGGCGCCGGGCCGCCTGCACCGCTTCGCCAATCCGGGCCGCTTCCTGCGGCTGACGGATTCCTGGCTGCTGCCGCTTTCCGTCGCGGCGGCCCTGATGCTCGGCGGCGCTGCGGCCTGGGCGCTCTTTCTTGCGCCGCCCGACTGGCAGCAGGGCGAGACGGTGCGGATCATGTTCGTCCACGTGCCAATGGCCTGGCTGGCCATGGGCGGCTATCTCGGCCTTGCCATATTGTCGGTCATGTCGCTGATCTGGCGCCACCCGCTCGCCGACCTCGCGGCGCGGGAATTGTCGCCGGTGGGCGCGGCGGTGACGGCGTTGTGCCTCGCCACCGGCTCGCTCTGGGGCAAGCCTATGTGGGGGACGTGGTGGGTCTGGGATGCCCGCCTCACCTCCGTCCTCGTGCTGTTCTTTCTCTGGCTCGGCCATGCCGCGCTGGTGCGCGCCTTCGACGACGTGGAGCGGGGCGCGCGCATGGGCGCGATCCTGGCGCTGGTCGGCGTGGTGAACCTGCCCATCGTGAAGTTCTCCGTGGATTGGTGGAACACGCTGCACCAGCCAGCCAGCGTCACCCGTGTCGCGGCGCCTAGCATGCACGTGGACATCCTCTACCCGCTCTTGGCCTGCACGATCGGCTTCGGCCTGGCCTTCGCCGCCGTGGTGCTGGCCGGCACCCGCGCCGCCGTGATGGAGCGCCGGGTGCGCGCCCTGCAGATGGCCGCCGCCCGCCGCATGGAGGCGGCCACGCCATGACGCAGCACTGGTGGCACGTCGCCCTGTCCTGGGGGCTCTCGCTCGGAACGTTCCTGCTTCTTGCCTTGCTCGCCGCCGCGCGCCATCGCGCCGCGAAGCGCCAACTTTCCCGATTGGAGCCGCGCCGATGACGCGCAAGCGCCGCCGCCTCTACGTTCTCCTGCTCTGCGGCATCGGCATCGGCTCGGCCACCGCGCTGACGCTGACCGCCTTCCAGGACAACCTCGTCTTCTTCCGCTCCCCCTCCGACATCGCGGCGGAGCGCCCGCCGGAAGGCCGCGCCTTCCGCCTGGGCGGGCTGGTCGAGTCCGGCAGCGTGGAGCGCCATGGCGCCTATGACGGCCGCCCCGCCATCCGCTTCCGCGTGACGGACGGGCAGCACACGGTGCCCGTGGTCTTCACCGGCGTCCTTCCCGACCTGTTCCGCGAGGGGCAGGGCGTCGTCACCCAGGGCGTCCTCGGCACGGACGGAGTGTTCCGCGCCCGAGAGGTGCTCGCCCGCCATGATGAAACCTACATGCCGCCCGAAGTGGCGGACGCGCTGAAGCGCGCCGGACACTGGAACCCCGCGGAGGGCGCGCCGCCCCCGGCCGCGGAGTGGAACACGGCCCGTCCGCGCTCATGATCCCCGAACTCGGGCATTTCGCCCTGATCCTGGCACTGATGGTCGCCCTGTCGCAGTCCATCCTGCCGCTCTGGGGCGCGCAGACGCGCGACGCGCGGTTGATGGAATCCGGCCCGCCCTTGGCCCTGGCGCAGATGGTCGCGGTCGCGGCGGGATTCGCCAGCCTGCTCTGGGCCTTCGCCACCAACGACACCACCGTGTCCAACGTGGTGGCTAACAGCCACTCCGCAAAGCCGATGATCTTCAAGCTCTCCGGCGCCTGGGGGAACCATGAGGGCTCCATGGTGCTCTGGGTGCTGGTGCTGGCGCTGTGCTCCGCCGCCGTGGCGGCCTTCGGCCGGGACCTGCCCTCGGCGCTGCGGGCGCGGGTGCTGTCGGTGCTGGGGATGATCTCGGTCGGGTTCCTCTCGTTCATCCTCGCTACCTCCAACCCCTTCGACCGGGTCTGGCCACCGCCGCTGGACGGGCAGGGGCTGAACCCGCTGCTGCAGGATATCGGCTTGGCCATGCATCCGCCGCTGCTCTACCTCGGCTATGTCGGCTACGCCGTGACCTTCGCCTTTGCCGTGGCGGCGCTGATCGAGGGGCGGGTGGACGCCGCCTGGGGCCGCTGGGTGCGGCCCTGGAGCCTCGCGGCCTGGAGCTTCCTCACCCTCGGCATCGGCCTCGGCTCCTGGTGGGCCTATTACGAGCTGGGCTGGGGTGGCTACTGGTTCTGGGACCCGGTGGAGAATGCCTCGCTGCTGCCCTGGCTGGCCGGGGCGGCGCTGCTGCATTCGGCCATCGTGGTGGAGAAGCGCGAGGCGCTGAAGATCTGGACCGTGCTGCTGGCGCTGCTGGCCTTCGCCCTGTCGCTGCTCGGCACCTTCCTCGTGCGCTCGGGCGTCCTGAACTCGGTGCACGCCTTCGCTTCCGACCCTGCGCGCGGCGTGTTCATCCTCGTCCTGCTGGGGATCTACATCGCGGGCGCCTTCGCCCTCTTCGCCTTCCGCGCGCCTGCCATGGCGCCGCAAGGCGTCTTCGCGCCGGTCTCGCGCGAGGGCGGGATCGTGCTGAACAACCTGCTGCTCTGCTCAATCTGTGCGGTGGTGCTGGTGGGCACGCTGTATCCGCTCTTTCTCGACCTGCTGGCGGGGCGGATGATTTCGGTCGGGCCGCCCTTCTTCAACCTCGCCACCCTGCCGCTCGCCCTGCCGCTGGTCATGGCCATGGCGGCGGGGCCGCTGTTGGCCTGGAAGCGCGCGGCGCTCTGGCCCGTGCTGCAGCGCCTGTGGTGGGCGGCTTCGCTCGCGCTGCTCGTCTTCCTGCTGGCGATGTTCCTGGGCGGCGCGCCGGTCATGCCCGCGCTGGGCTTTGCCATCGGGATGTGGCTGATCGCCGGGGCGGCGACCGACATCCTGGACCGTGCGGGGCTGGGCCGCACCGGCATCGGCAATGCACTGCGCCGGGCGCGGGGCCTGCCGCGCGCGGCCTGGGGCGCCGCCATCGCCCATGCCGGGGTTGGCGTCACTGTGCTGGGCATGGCCGGGATGGGCATGGCCACCGACAAGCTGGTCGCGCTCACCCCCGGTGCCTCCACCGAGTTCGCCGGGTATGAGTGGCGCCTCGATGGGGTGCGCGACTTCCAGGGGCCAAACTACACCGCGCGCCGCGCCACCATCACCGTGCTGCGCGACGGGCGTGTCGTGCAGGTGATGGAGCCCTCCAAGCGCTTTTTCCCCATCGGCCGCACCACCACCACCGAGACGGCGATCCGCACCAACGGGCTGCGCGACCTCTACGCCGTGCTGGGCGAGGAGCGGGACGGGCCGGATGGGCGGCGTGAGGCGGTGCTTCGCCTCCACAATAACCCGCTCGCCCCCTTGCTATGGATCGGCTCGCTGATCATGGCGCTGGGTGGCGGGCTGTCCCTCACCGACCGTCGTGTGCGGGTTGCCGCCCCCGCCCGGCGCGGCGCGGCGCAGGGGGCGCCAGCATGAGCACCATGTCCCCCTCGCGCCGCCGCGTCCTGCTCTATGCGCCGCTCGCCGTTGCCGGGGCGGCGGGGCTGGGCTTTTGGGCCATGCTGCGCGGCCTGCAGGACGGGTCCTTCAACCCGCGCGGCGTCCCCTCGGCGCTGATCGGTCGCGCGCCGCCCGATTTCGCCCTGCCGGAGGTCGAGGGGGCGAACCTACCCGCCTTCGCCGCCGGCGATCTGCGCGGGACGGGCCGGCCGGTGCTGGTGAATTTCTGGGCCTCCTGGTGCGTGCCCTGCATCATCGAGCACCCGCAGCTCATGGCGCTGCATCGCGAGGGCGTGCCGGTGCTGGGGGTGAACTACAAGGACCGCCCGGCCGACGCGCGCAGCTTCCTTCAGCGCCACGGCAATCCCTTCGCACGTCTGGGCGCCGACCAGCCGGGGCGCGTCGCCATCGAATGGGGCGTCTATGGCGTGCCGGAAAGCTACGTGATCGGCCGCGACGGGCTAGTGAAGTGGCGCTGGGCCGGCCCCATCACCGCCGAAATGATGCCGGAGCTGCGACGGCTCCTCGCATGACGCGTCTTCTCCTGCTTCTCGCGCTGCTGCTGGCAGCGCCCGCGCACGCCCAGATCGGCGACACCACCTACCGGCTTGAAGACCCGGCGCTGGAAGCCCGTGCCCGCGCCGTGGGGCGGGAGCTGCGCTGCCTCGTCTGCCAGAACCAGAGCATCGAGGACAGCGATGCCAGCTTGGCCCGCGACCTCCGCATCCTGGTGCGCGAGCAGATCGCCGCCGGGGCGTCGGATGAGGAGACGCTGCGCTTCGTCCACCAGCGCTACGGCGACTTCGTGCTGCTGCGCCCGCCCGTGGGAATCCACACCGTGCTGCTCTGGGCCACGCCGGTCCTGTTCCTGGGTGGCGGGCTGATCGCCATCGTGCTGACGCGTCGCCGCCGCGCCGCCACCGGCATCGGCGACACGGAACTCTCGGCGGAGGAAAAGGCGCGCCTCGCGCGGCTGGAAGGCCCCCCGCCCCCGTGACCTGGCTTACCCTTGCTCTCCTCGCCGCGCTGGCCCTGCTGCCGGTCCTGCTCGCCACGCTGCGCCCACCGCGTCCGCGCGGGCGGGCGGAGGCGGACCGTGCCCTCTACGCCGCGCAGATCGCCGAGCTGGACGCGCAGCGCGCCGAAGGGCGGCTGGACGAGGCCGCGCATCGCGCCGCGCTGGTCGAGGTGCAGCGGCGCCTGCTCAACGCCCCTGCGCCGGAGGAATCGCAGGCTGCCCTGCGACCCGCTCCCGCCCTGTTGCTCGCCCTCATCCTGATCCCCGCCGCTGCCGTGGGCACCTATCTGTGGCGCGGCACGCCGGGCATGCCGTCCGCCACCCTCGCGCAGCGCAGCGAGGCGGTGAGCCGCGACGACGCGCTGATCGCCACGCTGCGCGAGCGGCTGGCGCGCGCCGACATCAACTCGGAGATGGGGCGCCAGGGCTGGATCCTGTTGGGCAATGCCGAGCGCAACCGTGGCCGCCTGGCCGAGGCCGCCGAGGCCTGGACCCGCGCCCTCTCCGCCCGCTTCGATCCCGGCCTGGCCGGTGACCTCGCCGAGGTCGAGATCGAACGTGGCGCGCTGGAGGAGGCGCGGCGCTGGCTGGGCGAGGCGCTGGCCGCCCAGCCCGCCGACCCGCGTCTGCGCTTCCTGTCGGGCATGGTGGAAGCCCGCGCCGGACGGCCGGAGAATGCCCGCGCGACGTGGCGCGCCCTCCTGAACGATGCCCCCGCCGACGCGCCCTGGCGCGAACTCGTGGAAGCACGGCTGCGCGCCCTGCCTTGACGCACCCCCTCTCCGCCGGGCATCGCCCGGGGGAACGAGGAGGAATGACATGCCCCAGCCCGCCCATCCCGCCGCCGTGAACGGCCTCACCCTCGCCCAGGCGGAAATCATCGCCGACGCCGCGCTGCGCAAGGGCCGCGAACTCGGCCTCCTGCCGCTCTGCGTCGTGGTGCTGGACGCGGGCGGGCACCTGAAATCCGCGAAGCGCGAGGACGGCGCCTCCCTGCTGCGGCCCGAGATCGCGACGGGCAAGGCCTTCGGTGCCCTGTCCATGGGCTTCGGTACGCGCGAACTGGCGCGCCGTGCCCAGTCCATGCCGGGCTTCACCAATGCGCTCTCCGACCTGACGGGTGGCAAGGCCGTCCCGGCCCAGGGCGGCGTCCTGGTGCGGGACCGCAACAACGTCCTGCTCGGCGCCGTCGGCATCTCGGGCGACGTGTCCGCGAAGGACGAGGAATGCTGCATCGCCGGCATCGAGGCGGCGGGGCTGATGGCGGATACCGGCGACCCCGCGTGACAGTGGAGTAACCTCGGACGCGACCTTTCCCAGCCTACCGCGTTTCCCGAAAGGTGAAGCCTGCAAGCAGGAAAGAAGGGAGGGGCCTTGCCTTGCGTGTCTGGTTGCGTCTCGCCCTTCTTTCACTGCTGCTTCCCTGGGCTGGTTCCGCCCAGGACGCGCCGCCGGGGCCGGATCCCGAGACGCGCCCCTACACCGTGACCGTGGAGCCGACGGGAAATGGCGCGCTCGACGCCGCCATCGCCGCCGCCTCCCGCCTCGTCGCCCTGCAGGAACGCGCGCCGACCGACGTGCCGGGCCTCCTGGCCCGTGCGCGCGGCGATGCGGAGCGCGTGCGTGCCGCCCTGGACAGCGAGGGCTTCTTCGCCGGCACCTTCCGCATCCAGGTGGCCGGGCAGGACCCCACCGCCGTGGAGTTCCGCCCGCCCGCCGGTGGCGGGCCCATCCCGGTCACGATCCGCGCCACGCCCGGCCCACGTTACTCCATCCCCCCCCCCCCCCCCCCCCCCCGGGCGGCGGTGGCGGGCGCCGCGCGCGCGGCCGCCCCACTCCAGGATCTGGTGGGCGAGCCAGCGCGCGGCGCCAATGTGGTGGAGGCGCAATCCGCCCTGGTGGAGCGCCTGCTGGCCGCCGGCCACCCCTTCGCGAAGGTGGAGGAGCGCGACGTGGTGGTGAACCACGACCGCCAATCCATGGAGATCGCCTTCACCCTCGCCCCCGGCCCCTTCGCTCGCTTCGCCAATTCGGACGTGTCGGGGACGCAGCGGGTGAATGAGCGCTTCCTGCGTCGCTACACCGATCGCCGCCTCGCGAATTATCCCTTCGACCCGGCGCGGGTCGGCCGCGCCCGCGCCGACCTCACCGCGCTGGGCGTCTTCGATTCCGTGCGAGTGGAGACCGGCGATGCGCTGGCGCCGGATGGGCGACTGCCCGTCTCGGTCACGGTGTCGGAGCGGGCACGCCGCGCCATCGGCCTCAACGCCGCCTATGAGACGCGCTTCGGCATCGAACTGGGGGCCTTCTTCGAGCACCGCAACCTGTTCGGCAATGCGGAGCGGTTGCGGCTGGAAGGCGCGGCGACGCGGCTCGGCGCCTCCGATGCCTCGCGCACCGGTGGGAGGCTGGGCTTTACCTTCCGTGACCCCTTCCTGTTCAACACCGACTACGCGCTGGTCGCCTCGCTCTTCCTGCTGCGCGAGCGGCTGGAATCCTACGACCGCGACGCGCTGGTCGGCTCCTTCCTCGCGGAGCGGCGCATCAGCGACCGGCTGACGATCAACACCGGCCCGGTTTTCGAGATCGGCCAGAGCGGCCCGTCACGCGGGACGCTGACGCCGAATCAGGTAGTGGGCTGGCAGGTGGGCGCGCGCTGGGACGGCACGGACAGCCTGCTGGACCCGCGCCGCGGTATCCGCGCGGAGGCGACGGTGATCCCCTCCTATTCGGTGCGCGACGCCAACCCCTATGTGCGGCTGCGCGCCACCGCCTCCACCTATTTCGACATAGATGGGCAGGGGCGCTCCATCCTCGCGCTGCGCGGGTCTTACGGGCAACTGCTCGGCACCGATGCGCTGGGCGTGCCCATCTCCCAGCGCTTCTTCGCCGGCGGCGGCGGCTCCGTGCGCGGCTACGACTACCAGAGCATCAGCCCGCGCATCCCGGGCACGCGGCAGCGCATCGGCGGAACCTCGCTCATCGAGGCCTCGGTGGAATGGCGCCAGCGCTTCGGCACCAACTGGGGCGGCGTGATTTTCGTGGATGGCGGGCGCGTGGGCGGCGGCTCGGGCGCCGACGCGGCCTGGCGCCTCGGGACCGGCGTGGGCGTGCGCTACTATACGGCCCTCGGCCCCATCCGCGCCGATGTCGCCATTCCACTGGTCAAGCAGGAAGGATCGCAGGGCTACGGGCTCTATATCGGCATCGGGCACGCCTTCTGATGCGTCCGCGCCTCGTCCTTCTCCTCGCCTTGCCCATGATCCTGCTGCTGGCGGCCTGGGCGCCGTTGCGCACCGGCCTGCCGACCTGGCTCGCCGGGCTGGCCCTGCCAGGGCTGACCATCGAGGGGTTGAGCCCCGGCATCCGGCACATCTCCGCCGACCGCATCACTTATGCCGACTCGCAGGGCGTGTGGCTGGTGGTGGAGCGTCCGGAGCTGCACCTGTCCGGCCGGGCCCTGTTCCGCGGTCGCGTCACTGCCACCCGCCTCACCGCGGCCGAGATCCGCGTCGAGCGCTGGCCGGTGAGCGGGCCGGACACGCAACAAACCCCGTCCTCCGGCGGCTTCGCCCTGCCGCAGCTTCCCGTGGCGGTCGAGATCCAGGAGATCGCCTTGCCGCGCATTGTCCTGCCCGAGGCTTCGCTGGCACTGACCGGCCGCGCCAAGCTGGACGATGCCGGACTGGATGCGGCGATCCAGGCCCACGAGTTGGAAGGCGAGGCGCGGGCCAATGTCGAGGCGCGCTTCGACGGCACCCAGCTCGTCGCGCGCATCGAGGCGGATGACCCGCAGGGCCGCCTGGCCGGGGCGCCGGTTTCCGCCCGGCTTACTCTGGACGGGCCGGTAGAGGGCGCCGCCTTCACGCTGGAGGCGCGCTACGACGCCACCTCCGCCTCGCTCACCGGCACGGTGCGGCGGGAAGCGGCGGCGACGGAGCTGGAGGCGACCGGGCCGGTAGAGGGCGCCGCCTTCCTGCCGGAGAATTTGCGGCCCCTGGTGGCCGGGTCGCGCATCGCCGTGCGGCTGCGCCATGAGGATGCAGGCACGCTGACGCTCTTCCCCTCCACCGTGGAGGCCGCCTTCGGCACCGTGCGGGTCGAGGGGCGCGCCCTGCCGGAACTCGACCTTGCCGTATCGCTGGCCCTGGCGGGGTCGGACCGCTTCGCCGGCCTCGTGCCGCAAGGGATCGCCTTCACCGCCCTGGCCGCCGATGCGCGCGTCTCCGGCCCGACCTCCCGCCCGCTGGTGGAAGGGACGGCCGTGCCGCAGGGGCTCGCGACCGGGGTGGAGGCGGCGGACACGCTGCTCGGCCCCACGCCGCGCCTGGCCTTCCGCGTCACCCCCGACCTCGCCGGGACGCGGCTGGAGGTGGCGGGCGCCGCCCTGACCGCGCTGGTCGAAGGCGACCTTGGCGAGACGCTGGATGCGCGCGGTGAGGCCCGCGTTTCCGCCATCCCCGGCGGGGTGGAAGGGGAGGCGCTGTTGCGCTTCACCGCGCGCGGCCCGCGCACCGATCCGGCGGTGAGCCTGAACCTGGAGGCGCCACGCCTCGCCGTCACCGGAGTCACGGCGCGGGACCTCGCCATCTCCGCCGAGATCGCCAACGCGCTCTCTGCCCCCACCGGCACGGTGCGGGGCGGTGGGGTGGTGCTGGACCTGCCCCTGCGCCTCGACATCGCCGCGCGGCCGGAGAACGGCGCGGTGCGGCTGGAGCGCGGGCGGGTGGAGTTCGGCCCTGCCGTGCTGGAAGCCTCCGGTCTGCTGGACCCCGCGGCGCCACGCGGCGTGGGGAATGCGCGGCTCACCGTCGCGGATCTCCGGCCCTTTTCCGCGCTGGCGGGGCAACAGCTGGGCGGGCGCGTCAATGCCTCCGCCGAAGGGGATAGCGCCGGGACGTGGCGCCTCGTGCTGGAAGCGCCGACCCTCTCCCTGGCCGGGCAGAGCGGCAATGCGCGCCTCGCCCTGGATGGCCGCGCCGACCGGGCCGAGGTGAGCTTCGAGGCGCGCGGCCCCGCCGCCCGCATCACCCTGGCCGGCACCACCCGCCTCGCCCTGCCGCTGGAGGCGGAGGTGCGCCGCTTCACCCTGGCGGCGGTGGGGGAGAGCCTGAACCTCGTCTCGCCGCTACGGCTTCGCTACGACGGGCAGGATGCGGTGCTGGAGAACATCGCTCTTGCCACCGGCCAGGGCGGGCGGCTGACCGGCAACCTTGCCGTCCGCGGACCGGAGCAGAACCTGTCCGGTCAGCTGCGCTTCACCGGGCTGCCGCTTGGCCTCGCCCGCGCCGCTCTGCCGGACACGCCGCTGCGCGGCACGCTGGCCGGTGAGATGAGCGTCTCCGGCACCGTCGCCGTGCCGGCCGCCGAGCTGACGCTGCGCGGCACTGGGCTGGGGGTGAACACGCCGGAGCTGCGCTCCCTGCCGCCCGCCACGCTGACCGCCGATGCGCGGCTGCGCGGCACCGCCGTGGAGGGCCGCGCCACTCTTGCCGCCGGGACGGCCACTCGGCTGGAGGCGCGTTTCTCCCTGCCGGACCCACAGCGCATCAGCGCCACCGTGACCGGCGAGGCGGATGTGGGCGTTCTGACCCAGCCCTTCCTGGCGGGCGGGGCGGACCGGTTACGCGGGCGCGTCGCGCTGCGGGCGCAAGCGGAAGGGCCGCTCGCCTCGCCGAGCCTGTCGGGCGGGGTGGATTTCCTGGGCCTGTCCTACGCCAACCCGGATACCGGGATGCGGGTCACCGACTTGCGGGGTCGCGCCGTGTTCCAGGATGACCGGCTGGTGTTCCAGAACGTCGCGGGGCGCACGCCGGGGGGCGGCACCGTGTCGCTGGCCGGCAGCGTGGCGCCGCTGGAGCCGACGATTCCGGTGGATCTCCGCCTCACCGCGCGCGGCGCCGCCTTCGCCTCGCCCGATTACGGGCGGGTGAACTTCGACGCCGACCTGACCCTGACCGGCGCCGTGCGCGGGGGCGCCCAGCTGGGCGGGCGGCTCCTCATCACGGGCGGCGAGCTGCGCGTGCCCGACCGGCTGCCGCGTGCCGTCACCGTGCTGGTCCCCTTCCGCGAGACGGGACGCACGCCGCCGGGGCGCGTCGCGCAGCGCCCGCCGCCGGTGCGACGCACGGCCGCCCAGCAGCGGCCCGAGCCGGCCTTCAGCCTTGCGCTCAACGTCACCATCGAGGCGCCGGAGCGCCTCTTCCTGCGCGGGCGCGGGCTGGAGACGGAACTGGTCGGGCGGCTGCAGCTGCTCGGCACCCTGGCCAATCCCGAGATCCGGGGAGAGCTGCGCGGGCGGCGCGGCACCTTTGCCGTGGTGGGGCGCACCCTGACGGTGTCGCGCGCCATCCTGCGCTTCAACCAGGGCAGCATCCTGCCAACGCTGGACGTGCTGGCGACGGTGCGGACGGCGAACTACACAGTGGGCGTCGGCTTCACTGGCCCCGCAAACGAGCCGCAGGTGGTGCTGGAATCCCAGCCGCCCCTGCCGCAGGACGAGATCCTGGCGCGGCTGCTCTTCGACCGCGGCACCAACCGCCTTTCCCCCTTCGAGATCATCCGCATCAGCGAGGCGCTGGCCCAGATGACCGGCGTGGAATTGCCCGGCGGCGGCACGGAAGGAGCGCTGGCCGGCATCCGCCGCTTCCTCGGCCTCGATCAGCTGGGCGTGGGTGGACCGGGCGGCGGGGCGCAGGCCGGGCGCTACCTGCTGCCTGGCGTGTATCTCGGGCTGCGCCAAGGCACGGATGGCCAGACCGGCGTGGGCATCGAGGCGGAGGTGACGGACCGATTGAAGATCGAGGGCAGCACCGGCACGGCCGGCGAAAGGCTGGGCGCGACCTATCAGTTCGAGTGGTAGGGCAGGGGGCGGAGTTTCCCGCCCCCGCCTGCCTCCCTAGAAGGGGGCGCATGGGCGGGGCTCCGTCCCTGGAGAGCCCCGCCGCATGTTCCGCAGCCTGCCACCCGCGCCCGCCTGGTCCTCGGCGCTGATCGCCGCCCTGGTGGGATTCGGCGGGACCGTCGTGCTGGTGGTGCAGGCCGTCCGGGCCCTGGGCGCTTCCGTCGAGCAGACCGGGTCGGCGATCACGGCGCTGTGCCTCGCCATCGGAATCGCCGGGGTGGCGCTCTCACTCCGGTGGCGGATTCCGGTCGTGCTGGCGTGGTCCACGCCGGGGGCGGCGCTGCTGGCCGCTTCGACGCAGGGCGTGGCCTGGCCCGTCGCGATCGGCGTGTTCCTCGCGGCAGCGCTGATGATGATCGTGCTTGGCATCGTGCCGGCCTTGGGGCGATGGGCGGAGCGCATCCCGTCCTCCATTGCCGCGGCGATGCTGGCCGGCGTGCTGCTGCCCTTCTGCCTGAACCTGTTCCGTCTGGGCGCGACGGAGCCGCTGCTGGTGGCGGCGCTGGTGGCCGTGTTCATTGCCGCGCGGCGCCGCGTTCCGCTCCATGCGCTCCTGCTCGTGCTGGCGGCGGGCGTGATGCTGGCGCTGCTGCGCGGCGACGTGGGGCCACTTCCGCCCGGCACCACGCTGGGCACGCTTTTGCCCATCGCGCCCGTCTTCGAGGTCAGGACCATCATCAGCCTGGGGCTGCCGCTCTTCCTGGTGACGCTGGTCTCGCAGAACCTGCCCGGGCTGGTGGTGCTGCGGGCCGCCGGCTACGCGCCGAACCCGGGGCCGCTGCTGCGCGGCACCGGGATCGCGTCGCTGCTGGCCGCGCCCTTCGGGGCGCATGCCGTCAACCTCGCCGCCATCACCGCCGCGATCTGCACCAATCGGGATGCGCATCCCGACGCCGCGAAGCGCTGGACGGTGGGGGTGATCTACGGGGGCCTCTACCTCCTGCTCGCGCTCTTCTCACCGCTTCTGGTGCGCTTCTTCCTGGCGCTGCCGCCCGCGGTGATCGCGGTGCTCACCGGCCTCGCGCTGGTCCCGGCGCTGACCGGAGCCATGGAGGCCATGCTGGCGGCGAAGGAGGATCGCGACCCGGCGATCCTCACCTTCCTTGCGACCGGCTCCGGGCTTTCGCTCTTCGGGCTGGGTTCCGCCTTCTGGGGCTTGGTGGCCGGCTTCGCCGCGCTGGGCGCCGGCACCCTGCTGCGGCGGAAATAGGGTTCACCTGTCGGGCTAAAGCCCGTTAACGCCTGAGCCAATCAAGTGCGGCGGCACGGTAGGGGACACTGCGGAAGGAGCGGGCGGTCTTCTCGTAGAAAGTGGCGACGCTTCAGCTTCGACAGATTTCAGGCCCTACCAGCCGGCCATAACTCAGATCTTTACTGCCCTGGCCCTCCGTCTTGACCCACAATTTCGCCGCGCCCGGCGCTGGACGCTCTGCTGGGCTGGGCGGAGGGGGTGCCGGCCGAACTCCGCACCCGGCTCGTCCAGGAAGCGCCCCAGGACTGAGGCGACGCCTCAGTCCTCCGTGCGGCGCGCCAGCACCTCGCGCTTGCCGACATGGTTGGCGGGCGAGACGACACCCTCCTTCTCCATCTGCTCGATCAGCTTGGCGGCGCGGTTGTAGCCGATGTTGAGGTGGCGCTGGATGAAGCTGGTGCTCGCTTTGCCCTCGCGCGTCACCACGGCCACGGCCTGGTCGAAGAGCGACTTCTCGGAATCCGAGGCGCCGGCGATGCCGGACATGGCGAGCGCGGCTTCCTCCTCCTCGGCGGCTTCCGTCACTTCCTCGATGTAGTCGGGCTCCGCCTGCTCGCGCAGCCAGTCGGTGATCTTCTCCACCTCGCCATCGGCGACGAAGGGGCCGTGGACGCGCGTCACGCGGCCGCCGCCGGCCATGAACAGCATGTCGCCCTGGCCCAGCAGCTGCTCCGCGCCCTGCTCGCCCAGGATGGTGCGGCTGTCGATCTTGCTGGTCACCTGGAAGGAGATGCGGGTCGGGAAATTCGCCTTGATCGTGCCGGTGATCACGTCCACCGAGGGGCGCTGCGTCGCCATGATGACGTGGATGCCCGCGGCGCGCGCCATCTGCGCGAGGCGCTGCACCGCCGCCTCGATCTCCTTGCCCGCGACGATCATCAGATCCGCCATCTCGTCGATGACGACGACGATCATCGGCAGCTTCTCCAGCGCCAACGGCTGGTCTTCGAAGACGGGCTTGCTCGTCTCCGGGTCGAAGCCGACCTGGACGCGGCGCGTCAGCACCTCGCCGCGCGCCTGGGCGGCGGCGACCTTCTCGTTGTAGCCGCCGATGTTGCGCACGCCGATCTGGCTCATCGCGCGGTAGCGGCGCTCCATCTCGCGCACCGTCCACTTCAGCGCGCCGATCGCCTTGGGCGGCTCCGTCACCACGGGCGCCAGGAGGTGCGGGATGCGGTCATAGACCGACAATTCCAGCATCTTCGGGTCGATCATGATGAAGCGGCACTCGGCCGGGCTGAAGCGGTAGAGCAGGGACAGGATCATGGTGTTGATCCCGACCGACTTGCCCGAGCCGGTGGTGCCCGCGATCAGCAGATGCGGCATGCGCGCGAGGTCGGCGATGATCGGCGCGCCACCGATATCCTTGCCGAGGATCAGCGGCAGCTTGCCCGAGTGGCGCTGGTAGTCGTCGCTCGCCAGCATCTCGCGCAGGAAGACCGTCTCACGCTTGATGTTCGGCAGCTCGATGCCGATGACGTTGCGTCCCGGCACGGTGGCGATGCGCACCGCGACCACGGACATGGAGCGCGCGATGTCGTCGGCGAGGCCGATGACGCGCGAGGACTTGGTGCCCGGCGCCGGCTCCAGCTCATACAGGGTGACGACGGGGCCGGGGCGGATCTCGCTGATCTGGCCGTTGACGCCGTAGTCGCTCAGCACCTGCTCCAGCATCCGGGCATTGGCCTGAAGCGAGTCGGCCGAAGGACCGGAGGCGGCGCGGGCAGGCGGCGGGGCCAGCACGTCCAAAGGCGGGTTGCGCCAGCCACTCGCCGCGAGGTCGAGCGCGGGCTGGGCCGGGGCGGGCTTGGGCTTGGCGCCGGCGGCGACGCGGGGCGTGGAGCGCGGGGCCGGGCGCGCCTCGGGCGCGGGGATGGCTGGGCGCAGCCGCGGCGCCTCGGGCACGGGGGCGGCGGCGGCCTCGTCGGCGGCGCGCAGGACGGAGGACAGGTCGGCCGCCGGCTCGGCGCGGAAGCGCGGCTTGGGCATGGCGCGCCACAGGGTGCGCCCCATCCAGCCCAGCGGACGCGTCACCCAGTGGCGCCGCTGCGCGCCCACGCGCGCCGCGCCCATGCTGGCATGGGCGGTGACGCGGGCAGCCTTGCCCCATTCGCCGAGCGACAGGCCGAAGGCGACATAGAGAGTGAGGAAGGCCAGCCCACCCAACGCAAGCTGCGCCCCCAGCCGGCCGATCGGCCCCAGCAGATGCTCCAGGTTGAACAGCAGCGCGGCGGAGACCAGCGGGCCGGCAGCGCCGGATTCCGTCCCCGGCAGCACGGCCAGCGCGGCGGCGAGCAGCGGCATCGCTCCGGCCAGGGCCGCGAGGCGCAGCGGCATCAGCGTCACGCCGCGTTGAAAGAACATCCGCAGCGCCCAGGCCAGCAGGACTAGCGCCGGCAGCCAGGCCGCCCAGCCGAAGCCCTGGACCAGCACGTCGGAAGCCTGCGCGCCCAGATGCCCCGCGAGGTTGGAGGGCGTACGGTCCGTGGCTGTGGAGAGGGATGGGTCGGCCGGGTTGTGCGACCCCACGGCGAGGGTCAGCACCAGCCCGCCCAGCCCCAGCACCACGCCGCCCAGCTCGTTCAGCCGGCGGCGAATGGCGGCCCGGACGGCGGGCGAGGCAAGGCGTCCAGCCGCTTGAGGGACGGCGTCCGCTGTGGTGTGCGACATGCGGGCCATGGCCTTCAGGGGGGAAGGTGGAAACGGCCGGGGGGACCCGCTTCATAGCAGAGCATGGGCCCTGCTCCTAGCGCCTGATCCGCGGAGGTGGAATTGCCGTATTGGCGAATCAGGCGCGCAAACAGGGGGCTGGAGCGCGCCTCAGAGCCCCTCGAAGAGCTCCGTCGAAAGGTAGCGCTCGGCGTAGCTGGCGGCGATGCCGACGATCAGCTTGCCTTCCATCCCCTTCTCGCGCGCCAGTTCCATGACGGCGTGCAGCACGGCGCCGGAGGAGATGCCGATGGCCAGCCCCTCCACCCGCGCTGCCAGCCGTGCGGCGGCGAAGGACTCACGCTCGGCGACGCGGCGCACCTCGTCCAGCTTCTCCAGCTCCAGCACCGCCGGGCGGAACCCGGCACCGATGCCCTGGATGCGGTGCGGCCCTGGGTCGTCGCCGTTCAGCACCGCCGATTCCGCCGGCTCCACCCCGATCACGCGCATCCCGGGGCGGCGCGGCTTCAGGGCGCGGGCGATGCCGGTCAGCGTGCCGCCCGTGCCGATGCCGCCCACCACCGCATCCACGCGCCCTTCCGTGTCGGCCCAGATCTCCTCGGCCGTGGTCTGCTCGTGGATCGTGGGATTCGCGCCATTGTCGAACTGGCGCGGCATCCAGGCATTCTCCGTGCGCGCCACGATCTCCTCGGCGCGGGCGATGGCGCCGCCCATGCCCTTGCGCGCCGGGGTCAGCTCCAGCTCCGCCCCCAGGAGGCGCAGCATCTTGCGCCGCTCGATGCTCGCCCCATCCGGCATGACCACGATGAGGCGATAGCCGCGCGCCGCCGCCACTACGGCGAGGGCGATGCCGGTGTTGCCCGAGGTCGGCTCCACCAGCACCGAGCGGCCGGGCGTGATCTCGCCCGCGGCCTCGGCGGCGCGGATCATCGCCAGCCCGATACGGTCCTTCACCGAGCCGCCGGGATTCATGAATTCCAGCTTCAGCGCGACGCGCGCCCGCAGCCCCTCGTGCTCCATGAGGCGGGGCAGCAGCACCAGCGGCGTCCGGCCGATCGTGTCCAGCACGCTGCTGCGCAGCCCGGCTGGAATGTCAGTTGCCATATCACGAATCATGGGCGTATTTCTGGCCCCAGAGGCTGGAGAATGTCCAGCCGGAACCGCATATCCACGCCACGGAATCAGGGGATTCGCCATGCTGCTGCGCCAGGACCGGGCGCTTCTCGCCCTCGACATCGTGCTGGACATCGCCTTCCACGCCGGGCGCGGTGGTGAGGTGACTGGCGCAGCGGAGGTGGCCGATCGTCTGGGCGCGGCCCGGCGCGGCATCGAGCCGCTGCTCCAGGCCCTGGTGCGCGCCGGCATCCTTGACAGCCTGCGCGGGCCGCGCGGCGGCTACCGCATGGCCCGCGCCCCGCGCGAGGTGCGCCTGGCCGAGGTGCTGGAAGCGGTGGTGGACCAGGAGCCGCCGCCCCCGCCGGCTGGGCGCCTTGCCGCCGCCGTCACAGCGCCGCTCTGGGCCGAGCTGGATTCCGTGCTGGCCGAGCGCCTCGCTGCCCTGTCGGTGGAGGACCTGCTGAAGCGGGCCGCCGCCGCCGGGTTGCGCCGTCCGGTGACGGAGCCGCTGCACTTCGTGATCTGAGGCCGGGGCCATGCCCCGTATTGACGACGCCGCGCTGCACGAGGCCGCGCTGGCCCATCTTGCGCGCTTCTCGGCGACGGAGGCGGGGCTGCGCCGCGTCCTAGTCAACCGCATCCGCCGGTGGGCGCGCGAGGCGGGGCAGGCCGGGCGCGATGCGGAGGAAATCGCGGCCGAGGCAGCCCGCGCCACCGAAGCCGCTTCCCGCATCGCGCGAAGGCTGGTGGAGGCAGGGGCGGTGGATGACGCGGCCTTCGCCGCCTCCCGCGCGCGCAGGCTGCGTGGCTCCGGCCGCTCGGGCCGCGCCACGCTGGCGCATCTGCTGCAGAAGGGGATCGCCCCGCCGTTGGCCGCCGCCGCGCTGGAGGGGGAGGAGGTGCCGGACGAGATGCATGCCTGCCTCGTCGCCTGCCGCCGCCGCCGCATCGGCCCCTTTGCCGCCACATCCCCCGATCCGGATACGCGGCGTAAGTGGCTTGCGACCCTGGCGCGGGCCGGGTTCGGCGGCGAGGTGGCGCGGCGCGCCCTCGCCATGAGTCGCGACGAGGCGGTGGAGCGCCTCGAGTGAAGCCAGGTCCGGTCGTCTTCACGCGGGTGGGCGCGCTGCGCGGGGCGCGCCTCGCGGTGGGGCTGCTGCCCGCCATGGTTCCTTTCGCCCTGGTGGTCGGCGTGGTGGCGGACAGCAAGGGCCTGTCCTTCCTGGAGACGGTGCTGATGAGCGCACTGGTCTTCGCCGGCACCTCGCAGATCGTGGCGCTGGAGCTGTGGCGGGAGCCGGCGCCGGTGCTGGGCGCGACCCTCGCGGCGCTGGTGATCAACCTTCGCCTCGCCCCAATGGGAGCGGCGCTCTCGCCTTGGCTGGACAGGCTGCGCGGCATCCGCCTCTGGGGCACGCTGGCGACGCTGGTGGACAACACCTTCGCCGTCTGCATCGCCGATCAGCGCCAGGGCGGGCGGGACGCGGCGCTGCTGCTCGGCATGGGGGTGACCATGTGGGCGGGCTGGACCCTCATGACGGGCGTGGGGCATGCCGCCGCCGGGCTGATCCGGCTGCCGCCCGGCCATCCGGTATTCTTCGCCGGCATCGCCACGATCCTGGCGCTGATGGTGCCGATCTGGCGCGGGCGCGGCGACGCCATGCCCTGGGTTGTCGCCGGCATCGCTGCGGCGGCGGCGCATTTCGCGGGGCTGGGGCCGCCCTGGCCGGTCCTGGCCGGGGCGCTGTGCGGGGCGGCTGCGGGCGCATGGCGGGACGGGCGCCGATGAGCCTGCGTCCCGATGTGCTGCTCGCCATCCTCGGCATGGCGATCGCCACCTACGCGCTGCGCGCCGGGGGCTATGCCCTGCTGCGCGCCTTCCGCCCCGGACCCTTCGTGCAGGCCATGCTGCACCACATGCCGGGCTGCATCTTCGTCGCCTTCGTTGCGCCGCCGCTGCTGCAGGGCGGGGTGCCGCACCTCATCGCCGCGGCGGTCACGGTCGGGGCCATGCTCGCACTCCGCTCCTACCTCCTGGCGATTGCGGCTGGGGTGGGGGCTTTGTGGGCTCTGGCGCTGGCGGCTTGAACCCCTCGCGGCCCGCGCCGGCAGCCCAGAGCCGGATGTCGGCCGCGTCGAAGGCCTGCTTGATCCGGCGGTTCAGCTCCCGCGCCACCGCCAGGCGGCGCGCCGGCGGGGTCATGATGCGGGCGCGCAGCACCACGCCATCGCCCATGCGGTCCACCCCCATCACCTCCAGCGGCGCCAGCAATTGCGGCGACCAGGCCTCGTCCTCGCGCAGCGATTCACCGACCGAGCGCATGATGCGGATCGCCTGATCCGTGCTGGCCCCGTAATCCACGGCGAGGTCCACCACGGCGTAGCCGAAGTCGCGCGTCTGGTTGGTGACGGTGGTGACGGCGGAGAAGGGGATGATGTGGATCGCCCCGTCCAGCGCGCGCAGCTTGATGGAGCGGATGGAGAGCTGCTCGACCGTGCCAGTGAGGGTGCCCACCGTCACCGTGTCGCCCACGGCCACCGCATCCTCGAACAGCAGGAAGATGCCGGTGATGACGTCGCGCACCAGCGTCTGCGAGCCGAAGCCGACCGCGAGGCCGACCACGCCCGCACCGGCCAGCAGCGGTGCCACGTTCACCCCCACCTCGCTGAGCGTCGTCAGCCCGACCACGACCGTCAGCACCACGCCCAGCGCGGTGCGGAGCATGGGAAGCAGCGTCCGCACCCGCGCCGATTGCGCCGCCTGGCCCGAGGCCGGAAGGCTGGCGAGGTGACGCTGGATGGCGGCATTCGCCGCCTCCCAGATCGCCAGGGCCAAGCCGGCGGTCAGGGTGATGGTGAGGACGGCGGAGACGGCGCGCCCGCCGACCCGCCCGGGGCGGAACCAGGACAGCGCGCCCAGACCCCAGGCCTCCAGCAGGAGGATCAGGGTGATGAGCAGGATCAGGAAGGACAGGATGCCGCGCAGCGCCGGCAGGTAACGGTTCGTCCGCGCTTCCAGCCCCGGATAGGTGCGCGCCAGCTCGGGCGAGATCCGCATCAGCCGCGCGAGGCCGCGCCGCATCAACTCGTCCACCACCTTGCCCAGGGCGATGATTACCACGGTCATCACCGAGGCGGTGATCAGACGCTCGAAGCCGCGGTCGATCTGCAGCGCCCAGACCGTCCAGGCCGCCAGCAGCCACAGCACGGCGAGGACGTGCCACGCCTCCGCCAGCCGGTCGCGCGCACCGCGCAGGAAGCGCCGCGCGCTGTCCGGCTCATCGCCCTCCTTCAGGGGCGGGGCGGCCAGGACGCTCGCGACGGCGGTGCGGTTCTGCATCACCACCACAGCCAGCAGCACGGAGAGGCCGAGCAAGCCCAGGCGCCAGATCGCCGCCTGCGCCGCCGGGGGCAGGCCGAAGAACAGCGCCAACTCCGAAAGGGCATGGAAGGTGACGGCGGTGAGCGCCAGGCGCCGGATCCACAGCGTCGCGTAATGCGCCGTCTCGTCGTCGCAGCGCACGAGGCGCAGCTTGGTGGAGGAGGGGGCGAAGACCATGCGCCCCACGGCCATCACTGCCCGCGCCGCCATGTAGGAGGTGGCAATGGTCTCCATGATGACGCGGTTGGATGGCCAGGTCGTGAGGAAGCCTACCGTGCCGATCGCCACCACGCCGAAGGCGAGGATCGGCAGGAGGTCCAGGGCAAGGTTGCCCAGGATCCAGGGCAGGCGCCGCAACACTGGCAACGGCCCCTGGATGGCGGCGGCGCGCCGCTCCAGCCGGGCGCGCAGCCGCCTCAGCGCCCGGTTCACCACCCACTCGGCAACGAGGCCACCGCCGAGCACGAGCAGGAGCTTCCATAACAGGGAGCCGACCTGTTGCCGCAGCCGCTCATCCTGGGCCAACTCACTGATCCAGTGTCCCACGCCGCGCAGGTCGGTGGCGGCGGAGAGCGCGTCCACCGCATCACCCAGCAGGGCGCCGAGGCGACCGGCGATCCCTGCGGCGATCTCGGCCGGGGCAGGAAGGGCAGGGGTTTCGGCGTCCGACGGGGCGGCGGTGGCCTCACCCGGTGCGGCTGCCGGCGCACCGGTCTGGGCCGTCTCCAGGGCGCGGATCAACTCGGCGCGGCGAGATTCATCGCGCAGGACCTCCAGCAGCGCCGCGACCTCGGGCGAGGTGGCGGGCGGGGCCGGAGTCGCCTGCGCCGGGGCGGCAGGCGCGGCCGGCGCAGGCATGGGCACGACCGGAACCTGGGCCTGGGCCGGAGCGGCGAGAAGCAGCAGGACGAAAAGTAGCCGGATCATGCGGGAGGGTTTCGCGGCGCCGATGGCCGGGGTCAACCCGGTGGACGAGCGCGCTGCCGCATCGCAGCATGGGAACCTATGCCGCGCGATCCCTCTGTCTGGACTGTCATGCTCGCCCTCATGGGCACGCATCTAGCGGGGATGGGGGCCTTCCTGGCGGTGCCGGTCCTGGCACCCGCCATTGCGGCGGAGACCGGGCTGCCGGCCGGGCTGGCCGGGTTCCACACCTCGCTGGTCTATGCCGGGGCGCTGGTCTCGGGGCCGCTGACGGCGGGGCTCCTGCGCCGCCATGGCGGGGTTCGGGTATGTCAGGGCGCGCTGGTCACCGTGGGGCTGGGTATCGCCCTGGCGGCCATCGGGCATCCCATCGCGCTCGTTCTTTCGGCGCTGCTCTCCGGGCTGGGCCATGGGCCGGTGACCCCGGCCGGCTCGCACCTTCTGGCGCCTCGCACCCCGCCGGCACGGCGCTCGCTGATCTTCGGGCTGAAGCAATGCGGCGTTCCCATGGGCGCCATGATGGTGGCGGCGTTGGCGCCGCTGCTGGCGCTGATCTTCGGCTGGCGCGGCGGCGTCCTGGGAGTGGCGCTCTTCTCCGTCCTGCTCGCCCTGGCCCTGCAGCCGCTGCGCGCCGTGCTCGATGCCGACCGGCAGCCAGACGCACCACCGCTGCGCCCCTTCGCTGAGGCCCGCGCCTCCCTCTCCATCCTGCGCGACGAACCGCGGATCCGGGCGCTCACCATCGCCTCCGCTTCTTTCGGCATCGGGCAGTTCAGCTTCTCCTCCTTTTTCGTGGTCTGGCAGGTGGAGGTGCTGGGGCGCGGACTCGAGGCGGCGGGGCTCGCCCTGGCGCTGGCGCAATGTGCAGGGGTGGTGGGCCGCGTTCTTTGGGCGGTCGTGGCGGACCGGGTGGGGGCGCCACCCGTGCTCGTCACGCTGGGCGTGATCATCGCCCTCGCCTCGCTGGGCTTCGCCCTGGCCGGTCCCTCCTGGCCGGAGGCGACGGTCCTGATGCTCGGCGCGGCCATGGGCGCCAGCGCCGTGGCCTGGAACGGTGTCCTGCTCGGCGAGGTGGCGCGCCTCGCGCCTGAAGGGCGGGTGGGGGCGGCGACGGCGGCGCTGGGCTTCGTCTTCGCCGCGACCATGGTGGTGGCGCCTTCGGGCTTCTCCCTGCTGGTCTTGGGCACTGGCGGCTACGGGCCGGGCTTCTTCCTCTGCGCTGTGGCGGCCCTGACCGGCGTGATTGCCCTGCGCGGGCTGCGAGCCATGCGCGGCTGAGCCATACCGCTTCGTCCGGAACGATCTTATGTGCGGGACATGACAACCTTCCTCACCTTCCTGGTCGGGGCCGCGATGCTGGCGGTGCTCGGCGTCCTGTTCGCCGGGCTGATCGGCATGGCGCGCGGCAACTCCGCCCAGACCTCGCAGAAGCTCATGCGATATCGCGTGCTGCTGCAGGGCCTCGCCCTCCTCCTCTTCGCGGTGCTGATGCTCCTGCTGCGTTAGGGTTTTTCCCTCTTCCACAAGCCCCTTGCGCCGGACTGTCCGGATCTTCACCTTGTTTTCATGGATGCTGCCCGCTTCACCCGGCGCGTGCCGGAGGGCGAGGATCGCGAGCGCCTGGTTTGCGGCGAATGCGGATTCATCGCCTACGAGAACCCGAAGGTGGTGGTGGGCAGCGTCGTGTCGGAAGGGGGCCGCATCCTGCTGTGCCGTCGCGCCATCGAGCCGCGCAAGGGGTTCTGGACCTTGCCCGCGGGCTACCTCGAATTGGGCGAGACGGTAGAGGAGGGGGCCCGGCGCGAGGCGTGGGAAGAGGCGTGCGCACGTCTGTCCCTGGAAAGCGTTCTCGCCGTGTATTCGATCGCCCGCATCGGCCAGGTGCAGGTGATCTTCCGTGCCTCCCTGGCCGAGCCAGGCTTCGCCGCCGGGCCGGAGAGCCAGGAAGTGGCGCTTTTCGCGTGGGAGGAGATCCCGTGGGACAGCATCGCCTTTCCCTCTGTCCGCTGGGCGCTGAATGCCTGGCGGCGGAACCTGCCGGGGGTGGAGACGAACCCTCCGGAAGATTCACGCGGCATGGCTGGCCTGTGATCCTGCTCTTGCCGCTCCTTGCTCTGCTGATGCTGCTGGGCGCGGCCCCGGTCCGCGCACAGAATTTCGAGGTTCCGGCCATCGCGCCGCCCGCGCCCGAGGCGGCCCAGCCCGCCGCGCCCCAGGCGGCGCAGCCGGCCCAACGCCGCCGCAGCCCGCCGCGGCGCTCCCGTCCGCGTGACCCGCGCGACCGCGCCTATATGGATGGCGGCATGCCCGGCACCGGCGGTGTTCCCCCCGCGGGCGGCTTTGCTGGCTCCGCAGCCGCGCCGCCACCCGTGGCCGCGCGGCCCGAACTGGCGCCGCGCCCAAACCTCGACCTGGAAGGGCCCACCGGCCGCCGGTCCGCCCTGGCGGAATCGGGCCTGGAGCCGACCCTGATCAATCCGCGCCTTCCCGGGCGAGGCGTGGCGCAGGATGGCGCCTACGCGACGCGGGAAAACCGCCTGTTCCAGAACCCCGCGCCTGGGCTGCGCCTCACCACGCCGATGGCGTGGTAGGAGGGGTTAGGAAGGCAGGAGCAGGGTGAAGCGGCTACCCTCGCCGGGCGCGCTTTCCACCCGCACCTCGCCACCCGACTGGGCGAGGAACCCATGCACCTGGGCGAGGCCGAGTCCAGTGCCCTTGCCCGCCGGCTTGGTGGTGAAGAAGGGCTCGAAGAGCCGTTCCAGGACCTCGGGCGGCATGCCCTCGCCGGTGTCGGCGACGGTCAGCGCCACGCGGCCATCCTCCATCGCGGTCGAAAGGGTGAGCGTCCCGCCACTTGGCATGGCGTCGCGCGCATTCATCACGAGGTTCAGCAGCGCCGTCTCCAGCTGCGCCGGGTCCAGCGTGACCGGGGGCAGCCCTTCGGCGAACTCCGTCTTCAGCTCGATGCGCTGGCCCAGGGAATGGCGCAGCAACTCCCGCATCGCCCGCAGCCGGGCGTTGAGGTCCAGCGTCGCGGGCTCCAGCGGCTGCTGCCGCGCGAAGGCGAGGAGCTGACGGGTCATCCGCCGCGCATTCTCCAGCGAGGCGCTGACCCCGTCCGAAACCTGAAGCCGCTCCTCACCGGACAGATCCTCGCTGGCGAGGAGGTGAAGGCCGGAATCCACCACCTGCAGCACGTTGGAGAAATCATGCGCGATGGAGCCGGTGAGCTGCCCCATGGCCTGCAGCCGCTCGCTGTGGCGCAGCGCCGCCTCGGCGCGCATCAGTTCCGCCGTGCGCGCGGCGACCAGCCGCTCCAGCTCGTCATGCGAGCGGGTGAGGATCTCGCGCGCCTCGCGCTGGTCGTGGATGTCGGTGGCGGTGCCATACCAGGCTGTGATACGGCCCTGCGCGTCGCGCGCCGGTAGGGCGCGGCCCAGGTGCCAGCGCCACTGTCCCGTCGCCGCCTCGAGGAAGCGGTACTCCACCTCGTAGGGCTCGCCGGTCCGGAGCGACCGCCGCCAGCGCTCCTGCGCGATGGGGAGGTCCTCAGGATGATACACCTGCATGCGCTCGGCGGGGGGCGGCGCGACGTCGGTGCGGGGGATGCCAGTGAACTCGTGCCAGCGCCGGTTGTACCAGAGGGTTTCCCCGCTCGGCGCCGCCCACCACACGATCTGCGGCATGGCATCCGCCATGATCCGCAGACGCTCCTCGCGTTCGGCCAGCGCCGTCTCGGCCTCCTTCTGGGCGGTGATGTCGGTGTGGGCGCCCACTAGGCGGATGGCGCAGCCCTCCACGTCGCGCAGCGCCCGGGCGCGCGACAGGATCCACAGCCAGCGCCCGTCGCGGTGCCGCACCCGGTAAGAGGCGGAGTAGTCCTCCGTCTCGCCCTCCAGGTGCTCGTGCAGGCGTGCCTCGACCGATGGCCGGTCCTCGGGGTGGATGTTGCGGAGCCAGTTCTCGTGGCTGCTGTCCCACTCCTCCGGTGCGTGGCCGAGCATCGCGGGGATGCGGGGCGAGTGGAAGCATTCGCCGGAAACGAGGTTCCAATCCCACAGCCCGTCGCTCGTCCCCTCCATCGCCAGGGCGAGGCGCCGCTCGGTCAGGCGTTGCTCCGTGACGTCGGCGCCGCTGCCCACCCATTCCACGACCACGTCCTCGGCGTCGCGGACCGGCACGCCGCGCGCACGCAGGGTGCGCCAGACGCCATCATGGCGGCGCAGCACGAATTCCGCCTCATAGGGCTGGCCTTCCTCCACCGCCCCACTCGCCAGGACGAGCAGGCGGCCCTGGTGGTCCGGGTGGACGGCCTCCAGCCATCCCAGCCCGTCGCGCGCCGCTGCGCCCTGGCCGGTGAAGGCCTCCCAGCCGGGCTGGTCGCCGCCCATGCGCTGCGCCTCGTCCAGCGTCCAGACCAGCTGCGATGATGCCTCGGACAGGGAGCGGTAGCGGGTTTCCGAGCGGCGCAGCGCCTCGTCCTTGCGCACCTCCTCCGACACGTCGCGAAGGAAGACGGAGATCCCTCCCGGCTCTGCAGGAAAGGCACGCACCTCATACCAGCGCCCGTGATCCGGGTAGAAGGCCCGCTCGGTCCCCATCACCCGCGTTTCGGCGACGCGGCGATACATCGCCTCAAAGCGGGAGTTGGCGAGGCCCGGGAAGGCGTCCCAGATGACCGCCCCCAGCATCTCCGACACCTCGCGACCGAGCATGCGCGCGCCCTGCGGGTTGACGTAGGAGAAGCGCCAATGGCGGTCGAGCATGAAGAACCCGTCGCCGATGCTTTCCAGCAAGGCACGGTGGCGCGCCTCGCTGTGCCGCAGCGAGGCTTCCAGACGCTGCCGCCCCGTGGTCTCGACCACGGTGTTCAGCATCCCGCACACCGCGCCCAGACCGTCGCGGAGCGGCGAGAAGGAGAAGGTGAACCAGGCCGCCTCCGGGTGGCCATAACGCTCCAGCGTGAGGAGCATGTCCTCGCGCCAAACCGCCTCGCCCGCGAAGGTCCGCGCGACCAGGGGGCTGATCTCCGGCCAAACCTCCGGCCAGACCGCCTGCATGGGCCGGCCCAGCGCCCCCGGGTGCCGCTCGCCCAGGATCTCGGCATAGGCGTCGTTGTAGAGGAGGGTGCGCTCCTCCCCCCACGCTACGCTCATGGGAAAACGCGAGGCCAGGATGAGGTCCACCGCAAGGCGCAGGGCCAACGGCCAGCGGGCCCGAGGGCCCAGCGCAGTGGCAGACCAATCCGTTTCGTCGAATATTTGTCCCATCCCGATGGGCGCCAGGAGGGTGTCAGGCGACCCGTACACCATGCGACCGAACATAACGGCCCCGGATGGGCATGGCCAGCAAGTTCCTGTTACGGTTAATCACGGTGGCGAAGCTGCCCAAAAGACCGGAGGAAACCATGCCGCGCACCACTCGCCGGGCCACGTTGGCCCTGGCGCCGCTCGCCCTTGCGACGCCCGCCCTGGCCCAGTCCCGCACCGTGACGATCATCGTTCCCTTCGCGCCGGGCGGCTCGACGGACACCGTGTCGCGCCTGATGGCGGAGCGCATGTCGGCCGTGCTCGGCCAGAACGTGGTGGTGGAGAACCGGCCCGGCGGCAACACCATCGTCGGCGCCGAGGCGGTGGCCCGCGCGGCGCCCGATGGCAGCACGACCCTCATGGCGGCGGGCACCACCCTCACCATCAACCCGGCGATCCACCGCAACCTTTCCTACAAGGTGGAGGATTTCGCGCCGGTGATGCTCGTTTCCACCTTTCCCTTCGCGGTGATCGCGCGCCACAACGGGCCGGCCGACATCGCCGCCCTGGCCGCCGCCGCGCGGGAACGGCCGGGCCGCATCACCTACGGCACCAACGGCCCTACCACCCTGACCAATGTCGCCATGCTCATGGTGCTCGAGCGCATGGGCGTCACGATGCAGGACGTCACCTATCGCGGCGACGCCCAGTCGCAGACCGCCTTCATGGCCGGTGACATCGACCTGCTGGTGGTCGCGGGCTCGACTGCCCTGCCGGTGTTCCGCAACAACCAGGGCCGCATCCTGGGCTGGACCAGCGCGGAGCGCGTGCCCTCCACCCCCGACGTGCCCACCTTCGCCGAGAGCTACCCTGGCCTCGTCGCCGAATCCTGGTTCGGGCTGCTGGCCCCCGCCCGCACGCCGCCCGCCACGGTGGAGCGGCTGAATGTCGCCGCCAACGAGGCGCTGCGCGAGCCCCGCGTCCGCGAGCGCCTGACCAACGAGGCGCAGTTCCTCAAGGGCGGCACCCCGGCCGAGTTCGGCGCGTTCCTCGCCAGCGAGGCACAGCGCTGGCGCCCGGTCCTGTCACGGCTGGAAGTCCCGCAGAATTAACCTTGCGTTGGCACCGGTGCGAGGCGACATAACCGCCGCCTGTCGCCTCACACGGAGTGAATGATATGTCCCGCCTCTCCCGGCGCGCCCTTCCCGCTGTTGCGCTTTCCGGTCTTGCCCTCCCGGCCCTCGGCCAGTCCCGCTACCCCGACCGCACCATCACGGTGATAGTTCCCTTCGCGGCGGGCGGGCCGACCGACACCGTGGCGCGGCTGGTGGCCGAAGCCATGGGCCGCGACCTGGGCGGCACGGTGGTGGTGGAGAATGTGGGCGGGGCCGGCGGCACGCTGGGCGCGCAGCGCACGGCTCAGGCCCGCCCGGATGGCTACACCATCCTCGTGCACCATATCGGCATGGCGACCATCCCGACCCTGTATCGCCGCCTCGCCTATGACCCGGTGAACGGCTTCGAGGCGGTCGGCCTCATCACCGAGGTGCCGATGACCCTCGTCGCCAAGCGCGGTATCGAGGCGAACAACCTCCAGGAACTGATCGCCCTGGTGCGCCGCCAGCGCGACCGCATCAACCTGGCCAATGCCGGCGTCGGCGCCGCTTCCCACCTCTGCGGCCTGCTGTTCCAGTCGGCGCTGCAGGTGCCGATGACAACGGTTCCTTATCGCGGCACCGCCCCGGCGATGAACGACCTCGTGGGCGGCACGGTGGACCTGATGTGCGACCAGACCACCAACACGACGGAGCAAATCCGCGCCGGGACGATCCGCGCTTTCGCCACGACCACGGAGAACCGCGTCGGCGCCTTGCCAGACGTTCCCACGGCGCGCGAGGCCGGGCTGCCGAATTTCGAGGTCAGCGTGTGGCACGGGCTCTACGCGCCGCGGAACACCCCGCGCGAGATCGTGAACCGCCTGTCCGCTTCCCTGCAGACGGCGCTGCGCGATCCCAACCTGGTCCGCCGCTTCAACGACCTGGGCACGGAGCCCGTCTCCCAGGACAAGGCGACGCCGGAGGCGCACCGCGCCTTCTGGCAGGCGGATATCGCCCGCTGGCGGCCGATCATCCAGGCTGCCGGCCAGTACGCGGACTGATCCGCGCCATAGGGAGGGGGCTTCGCGCCCCCTCCGCCTCAGCCCTTCAGCCGCCGCCCGACCGCCCGCAGCGGCGAGGTGAGGCGCCAGCTGGTCGAGGCGGTCATCTCCGCCAGCTGTTTCTGTGCATCGGCCAGCGCGGCCTCCAGCGTGGCCAGACGGTCTTCCCACCTGGCGGCCTGCGCGCCGCTCGCCGCCAGGCCATCGCGCAGCGCGCCGGCCTCCGCCTCGCGCAGGCCCAACTTCGATTCCAGCGCGGCCGCATGCTGGCGCAGCCGTGCCACCTCCAACTCCGCCGCCGCCGCGCGCGCGCTCAGCGCCGCCGCTTCCTCGGCGCGGCGCCCGGCATCGTGACGTGCGGCATGCAGCAGGTGCTGGTCCTCCGGCTGCGGTTCCGGGTTCAGCAGCGCCTCGGTGCCGTGGCGGCGGACATTCATCGCATCCGGAAAGGCTTCGAGCATGAAGCGGGCCGGTGGGGCGACCGGGTCCTTCTGGAGTACGGCCACGAAGTCGTTCCAACCCACCGGGTCCGCCCGGCGACGGAGGATGCCGCTTTCCATCAGCGTCAGGGGGAAGCCCTGCTTGGTGGCCCATTCCGCGAGGGCCAGGCCCGCATCGGGATAGAAGCGCCAATTGTCGCGCGGATAGGCGTGGTAGGGGCCGTTTGAGGGCGAATTGATGTAGATCAACCCACCCGGCCGCATCATGCGCGCGATGCGGCAGATCGTTTCCCAGAAGACACCGTCATGCTCGAAGCAGGAGGTGCTGACGCAGGCGTCGAAGCTCTCCGGCGGGAAGGGAAGCTCCGCCCCCGCTTCCACCACGATGTCCACGCCGCGCCCAGGGGCCAGGTCGGCACCCTCGTAATCCGTGCCCGGCGGCGCCACGTCGCGTAGGCTTCCATTGACGTCCAGCGAGCCGAGATCGAGGACGCGCTTGCCGCCCTCCGGCATGTAGGCGGCGAAGAAGGCCTTGCCGGCGGCCATGGCGGTGTCGTGCATGGGGAAACCCTCCTCTTGCGTCGGGGGCAGGAGGCACGGCGAGGCCCGTCACCTCCGCGATCATGCGGCGCACGCCGAGCGAAACTCTCGCTGCCTCGTCGCGCGCGGTCCAGGGCTGGAGCTTGGAGGCCTCGACCTCCGCACGCAGCCGGGCCTCGTTCCAGGGGCCGGGCAGGCTGACGATGCGGTCGCGGAAGGCGGTGGGGGCGGCCGAAAGCAGATCCGTTACCACGCGGCAGCCGCAGGCGGCGGCGAGGAAAAGGCGCGGCTCCTGTGCCGGCACGCCATCGGCATGCAGGTTCAGCACGACGCGGGAGCGCCGGAACAGCCCAGCAAGCTCCGCGCCTGAGACGCCATGCGCTACCCACAGGAAGCGCATGGCGTCTCAGGCGCAAGAAATCCAGCATGGTGATCCGGTGCGGCGCCGCCTTGCTGACGAAGCGCAGATAGATCCACGGGCCGCTCGTCACAGGGCTGGCCGGGATGGAAACGCGCCGTGTCCAGCGGCAGCGGACGGTAGCCGGTGATGGGCCAGGGACCGAAACAGGCTCCAGGGGCTGGTCGGAAGGGGGGGCATCGTCATCCCGGATGAGGCCCGCCGTCGCGCGGGCGGGGCGTGAGTGCGATGGAGGGTGCGGGAAGTCAAGCCGCGGCGTCTGTTGCGGAATTCCCACACCCCACCCCTTGCCGCGCCACGTCCGGCTCAATATCTCGGGTGTCGTGAACACCCCATCCGCGAGGGGCGGGACGCGGTGCCTCGCAAGGGCCGCTTCCCAGGCCGCCGCATAGGAGAAACACGGATGAGCAAAGTCATCGGCATCGACCTCGGCACCACGAATTCCTGCGTCGCCATCATGGAAGGCGGCGAGGTGAAGGTGCTGGAGAACGCGGAAGGCGCGCGCACCACGCCCTCCATGGTCGCCTTCGCCAAGAATGGCGAGCGTCTGGTGGGCCAGAGCGCCAAGCGCCAGGCCGTCACCAACCCCACCAACACCCTCTACGCCGTCAAGCGCCTGATCGGCCGCAAGTACGACGACGCGATGGTCCAGAAGGAGAAGGGCCTCGCCCCCTTCCACATCGTAAAGGCCGACAACGGCGACGCCTGGGTCGAGGTCGAGGGCAAGAAGTACGCGCCGCAGCAGATCAGCGCGAACATCCTCACCAAGATGAAGGAGACGGCCGAGTCCTATCTCGGCGAGAAAGTGGCGCAGGCCGTCATCACCGTCCCCGCCTACTTCAACGACGCCCAGCGCCAGGCGACCAAGGAAGCCGGCGCCATCGCGGGCCTCGAGGTGCTGCGCATCATCAACGAGCCGACGGCGGCCGCGCTCGCCTACGGCATGGACAAGAAGGCCTCCGGTACGATCGCGGTCTATGACCTCGGCGGCGGCACCTTCGACGTGTCCATCCTCGAGATCGGCGACGGCGTGTTCGAGGTGAAGTCCACCAACGGCGACACGTTCCTGGGCGGTGAGGACTTCGACCAGCGCGTCATCGACTACCTGGCCGACGAGTTCAAGCGCGAGCAGGGCATCGACCTGCGCGGCGACAAGCTGGCGCTGCAGCGCCTGAAGGAAGCCGCGGAGAAGGCCAAGATCGAGCTGTCTTCCTCGAAGCAGACCGAGATCAACCTGCCCTTCATCACGGCCGACGCGTCGGGCCCGAAGCACCTCGTCATGCAGCTCACCCGCGCCAAGCTGGAAGCGCTGGTGGACGACTTGGTGCAGCGCACGCTGGAGCCCTGCCGCCAGGCGCTGAAGGATGCGGGCCTCGCGGCTGGCGAGATCGACGAGGTCATCCTGGTCGGCGGCATGACCCGCATGCCCAAGGTGGTCGAGACGGTGAAGGGCTTCTTCGGCAAGGAGCCGGCCCGCAACGTCAACCCCGACGAGGTCGTGGCCATCGGCGCGGCGATCCAGGGCGGCGTGCTGAAGGGCGACGTCAAGGACGTGCTGCTGCTGGACGTGACCCCGCTTTCGCTCGGCATCGAGACGCTGGGCGGCGTGTTCACGCGCCTGATCGACCGCAACACCACCATCCCGACCAAGAAGTCCCAGACCTTCTCCACGGCGGACGACAACCAGACCGCCGTGACTATCAAGGTCTACCAGGGCGAGCGGGAGATGGCGGCGGACAACAAGCTGCTCGGCAATTTCGACCTGACCGGCATCCCGGGCGCCCCGCGCGGCGTGCCGCAGATCGAGGTGACCTTCGACATCGACGCGAACGGCATCGTCTCCGTCTCCGCGAAGGACAAGGCCACGGGCAAGGAGCAGCAGATCCGCATCCAGGCCAAGTCCGGCCTGTCGGACGCGGACATCGAGAAGATGGTGCGCGAGGCAGAGGCGAATGCCGAGGCGGACAAGAAGCGCCGTGAGGCGGTCGAGGCCCGCAACTCACTCGACGCGCTGGTCCACTCCACGGAGAAGACCATCCGCGACAACGAGGGCAAGGTCCCTGGCCCCGAGAAGGAGGCAGCCGAGGCTGCGATCCGCGAGGCGCGCACTGCCATGGAGGGTGGCGACGCCGAGGCGATCAACGCCGCGGCCGAGAAGCTCTCCCAGGCCGCGATGAAGATGGGCGAGGCCATGTACAAGGCCGAGCAGGCTTCGCCGCAGCCCGAGGCCGGCGCGCAGTCCCAGGCGGGCAATGCCCCGGGCGGCGACAAGGTGGTGGACGCCGACTTCGAGGAGGTGGATCCCAAGAAGCAGAACAAGTCGTGAGGGCGCGCGAGCGCAACGCGACCGAGGCGCCCGGGTCAGCAATGATCCGGGCGTTGCTTCTTCCAGGGTTTCGTGGGACGGCCCCTTGCCGTCCGATCAAAGGCTGAACCATGGCCAAGCGCGACTATTACGAGGTCCTGGGCGTCGCGCGCGACGCCTCCGAGGACGACCTCAAGAAGGCCTACCGCAAGCTCGCCATGAAGTGGCACCCCGACCGCAACCAGGGGAATGCTGAGGCGGAAGGCAAGTTCAAGGAACTGAACGAGGCCTATGACACGCTGAAGGACGCCGAGAAGCGCGCCGCCTATGACCGCTACGGCCACGCCGCCTTCGAGAATGGCGGCGGCGGGCCGGGCGGGTTCGGCGGTGGGGCCGGGCCCTTCGGCGCCGGTGGCTTCGAGGACATCTTCGAGGAGATGTTCGGCCGCTTCAGCGGTGGGCGGCAGGGCGCGCGTGCCAATGCCGGGCGCGGCGCCGACCTGCGCCAGGAAGTGCAGATCACGCTGGAGGAAGCCTTCGCGGGGGTGAAGAAGACCATCCGCGTCCCGTCCAGCGTTGCCTGCGAGGCCTGCTCCGGCTCGGGCGCCGAGGGCGGCTCCGCCAATGTGCAGACCTGCGGCACCTGCCGCGGCGCCGGCAAGGTCCGCGCGCAGCAGGGCTTCTTCCTGATCGAGCGCACCTGCCCGACCTGCTCGGGTACGGGCCGCACGATCAAGAACCCCTGCAAGATCTGCCACGGCGCGGGGCGCGTGCAGCGCG
Organism: Sabulicella rubraurantiaca; assembly: GCF_017355885.1. GTDB lineage: Bacteria > Pseudomonadota > Alphaproteobacteria > Acetobacterales > Acetobacteraceae > Roseococcus > Roseococcus rubraurantiacus. The sequence continues at coordinate 161,187 of NZ_JAFEUU010000002.1, read as the reverse complement.
ACCGCACGCTCAACGTCTCCATCCCCGCGGGCGTGGAGGACGGCACGCGCATCCGCCTCTCCGGCGAGGGCGAGGCAGGGCTGCGCGGGGCACCGGCCGGCGATCTCTACGTGGATGTGGGCATCACCCCGCACCCGATCTTCCAGCGGGAAGGCCCCAACATCATGGTGCGCGTGCCCATCCGCATGGCACAGGCCGCGCTGGGCGCCTCGGTCGAGGTGCCCTCCATCGAGGGTGGCCGCTCCGCCGTGAAGATCCCGCCGGGCACACAGACGGGCGACAGCTTCCGCCTGCGCGGCAAGGGCTTCTCCGTGCTGCGCTCCGCTGCGCGCGGCGACATGTATGTACAGGTCGCGGTGGAAACGCCGCAGAGCCTGACGCCGCGCCAGCGCGAACTCCTCGAGGAGTTCGAGGCGGAATCCGCCAAGGAGGACAAGTCCTCGCCGGAAAGCGAGGGCTTCTTCGCCAAGGTGCGGGATTTCTGGAAAAGCTGATCCCGTTCCGTTTCGCCGCGCCCGGATGCGGCGAAACGGACCTGCCAGTTCTCGGGACGCATTTTCCGAGCCGCCAAGCAGATCCGCCTGGCTTGAAAATGCTTCAGGACGGGATGGCGCCGCCGCCCCAGAACACGTCGGCGCTGGCATAGGAACGCCGGTCCATCGGGTCGTGGACCGGCGCCTGTTCCAGCCGGTGCCGCGTCAGGTTCGGCACGACATAGCCTTCCAGCCGCGTGTCATAGGTGAGGACCTGCCAGGGCAGGGCGTATTGGCGCGTCCCGATGCCCAGGAAGCCGCCGAACTCGATCACCGCGTAGGCGACCTGACCCGAGCGCTTCCGGATCATCACGTCCACGACGCGGCCGATCTCCTCCCCATCCGGACCATAGACCAGCGTGCCGGCCACCTTGGCCGCCGCGATCATCGGGCCGTCCGTGCCTTCGGTCAGGTCCTCGGTGGTGGGTTTCGCTTCCATGCCGGAGAAAACGGGCGGCGCTTGGCAGGGGTTGCGCCAAGGTGCATGACCGCCTGGCAGGCCAGGGGAGAGGCGCATGAGGATCGGCATCGCGGGAATTGGCGGGCGCATGGGCCGCCTCCTGGAGGAGGAAGTGGCGGCGTCCGGTGCGGCACTGGCCGCCGGCACGCGGCGCGGCGACGACCCGCGCCGCCTGTTTATGGGCAGCGACGCGGTGATCGACTTCACCCATGCCTCCACCGCCGCGGAGCACGCCGCACTGGCGGCGGAGACGGGCGTGCCGCTCATCCTCGGCTCGTCGGGCCTCGACGCCGCGCAGGAAGCGGCGGTGGCGGAGGCGGCGCAGCGCGTCGCCATCGTCTATGCGGCGAATTTCGCGACCGGCGTGAACCTCGTCCTCGCCATTGCCGAGAAGCTCGGCGCCGCCCTGCCCGCCGCGCAATACGATGCCGAGATCGTGGAGATGCACCACCGCCAGAAGGTGGACGCGCCGAGCGGCACGGCGATCGCGCTGGGCCGCGCCGTGGCTCAGGGGCGCGGCACGACGCTGGAGGAGGCGGGACGTGAGTCCGGCCGTGACGGCCATACCGGCCCGCGCGGCACCGGCACGATCGGCTTCGCCGCGCTGCGCGGCGGGCAGGTGGTGGGCGAGCACACGCTGCTCTTCGCGGCTGCCTCGGAGCAGATCAGCCTGACCCACCGCTCCTTCGACCGGCGCGCCTATGCCACGGGCGCGGTACGGGCCGCCTTCTGGGCCAAGGGCCGTCCGCCGGGCCTCTACAGCATGAAGGACGTGCTCGGCCTCGCGTGAGCTTCGCGGCGCCGTTCCCCTTGCCCTCTTGCGCGCGGCGCTTCGAGGCGGTTCGCTGCCACCATGAAGATCATCCCACCCGAAGCCCGGCACCGCGAGGATTGGGAGCGGCTCTATGCCGGCTATGCCGCCTTCTACAAGGTCGAGCAGACGCCCGAGATGCGCGCCACAGTCTGGAACTGGATCAACGATCCGGCGCATGAGGTGAAGGCGGTGGTGGCGGAGGACGAGGCGGGCCGCGCCATTGGCCTCGCGCATTACCGCCCCTTCGCGCGGCCCCTGCGCGCCATCTATGGCGGCTTCCTGGACGACCTCTTCGTGGACCCCACGCATCGCGGCGGCCGCGTCGCCGATGCGCTGATCGAGCACCTGGCAAAGATCGGGCGAGAGAAGGGCTGGAACGTCATCCGCTGGATCACGGCGGACGACAATTACCGGGGCCGCGGCGTCTATGACCGCGTGGCGACGCGCACCTGGTGGATTACCTACGACAAGGCGCTCTAGGGCTCAGTTGCCCGCCAGCATCTCCTGCCGGAACTCGTCCAGCAGCTTGAGCGTGCCGTCGCGCCGCAGCAGGTGCCAGAAGGTCCAGCCATTGCAAGATGGCGCCTCCTGCACCGCCGCGCCGACGGCGTGGATGGAGCCCCGCGCTGTCCCGCACTGGATGCGCCCATCGGGCAGCACGGTCGCGGTCCATCGCCGGTGGCGGTCGCACAGCGCCTCGCCAGCCGCGACCAGGCCGCGCTCCACCAGCGTGCCAAAAGGGATGCGCGGCTGCTCGCGCTTGCTGGGGGTTGGGGCGAGCATGTCATCCGCCAGCGGTTCCACGGCCTCGACGCGCGCCATCGCCGCCTCCGCATAGGACGGATCGCGCTCGATGCCGACGAAGCGGCGGCCCAGGCGCCGGGCGACCGCCGCGGTGGTACCGCTGCCCAGGAAGGGGTCCAGCACCACGTCGCCGCGCTGGGTGCAGGACAGGATCACGCGATGCAGCAGCGCCTCGGGCTTCTGGGTCGGGTGCAGCTTCTGCCCCGAAGCGTCGCGCAGCCGCTCATTCCCCGTGCAGAGAGGGATGTGCCAGTCCGAGCGCATCTGGACGTCGTCGTTCAGCGCCTTCATGGCGGTGTAGTTGAAGCGGTACTTCGCCTCCTGCCCGCGCGCTGCCCAGATCAGCGTCTCATGCGCGTTGGTGAAGCGTCGGCCGCGGAAATTCGGCATCGGGTTGGCTTTGCGCCACACCACGTCGTTCAGGATCCAGAACCCCAGATCCTGCAGCGCCGTGCCGAGGCGGAAGACGTTGTGGTATGAGCCGATCACCCAGATCGTGCCGTCCTTACGCAGGACACGCCGGCATTCCGTCAGCCACTCACGCGTGAAGGCATCATAGGCGGCGAAATCGTCGAAGCGGTCCCAGTCGTCATCCACGGCGTCCACGCGCGAATGGTCCGGGCGCAGCAATTCCCCACGAAGCTGGAGGTTGTAGGGCGGGTCCGCGAAGACGGCATGGACCGAGGCCGGCGGAAGGGCCCGCAAGGTCTCGATACAGTCGCCCACCAGTACCCTGTCCAGTGGCAAATCGAGCCCTGCGCCCAAGCTCCGTCCCCTCAACGAATCGAGGCCGACAATGACGGCGCGGCCCGCGCCGCGTCAACCGGGCCAAACCCCCTGCGATGATGCACGCATGGGCCGAGCGCCAGCAGTGCCGCGCGGTGCGGCGCGGTCGGATAGCCCTGGTGCCGCGCGAAGCCATAGGCGGGGTGGCGCCGGTCCAGCCGCGCCATGGCCGCGTCGCGGGTCGTCTTGGCGAGGATGGACGCGGCGGCGATGGAGAGCGACTGCCCATCCCCCTTCACCACGCAGCGCACCGGGCAGGGCAGGGGCGGTGGCTGGTTGCCATCCACCAGCGCGAGGTCGGGTACCATCCCCAGCCGCCGCACCGCCCGCGCCATGGCGAGATGGGTGGCGCGCAGGATGTTGACCAACCCGATCTCCTTCGCCGAGGCGGCGCCGACCGCCCAGCGCAGCCCCGGAAAATCGCGGATCGCCAGGGCCGCGCGCTCCCGCGCCGCCGGAGAGAGCTTCTTGGAATCGTCCAGCAGCTCCGCAAGCTCGGGCGGGCAGGGTTCGAGGAACAGCACGGCGGCGGCGACCACCGGCCCGGCGAGGGGGCCTCGCCCTGCCTCGTCCACCCCGGCGACCAGCCCGCCCGTCTCCATCTCCAGGGAAAAATCCGGCATGAACCGAAATTACAGGAGAACGCCCTGCCGCTCCATCGCGCGGCCGTTGAAGGCGCCGCAATCCAGGGGTGCGTGGGCCTCGCGCGGCAGCAGGCCGAGCCGCGAGGCCGCGACGTGGAAGCGCTGCCGCAGCAGATCGGCATAGGGGCCGGCGCCGGTCTGGCGCTGACCCCAGCGCGAGTCATAGAGCGTGCCGCCGCGCGTCTGCCGCACCAGCGCCAGCACGCGCGCGGCACGGTCCGGGTAATGCTCGGCGAGCCATTCGTCGAAGATCTGCCGCAGCTCGTGCGGCAGGCGCAGCAGCACGTAGCCGGCGCTGCGCGCCCCGGCATCGCGCGCGGCTTGCAGGATGCGCTCCAGCTCCGCGTCGTTCAGCCCGGGGATCATCGGCGCGGCCAGCACGGCGGTCGGCACGCCGGCCCCGGACAGGGCGCGCAGGGCGTGCAGCCGGCGAACCGGGCTGGCGGCGCGCGGCTCCATGGCGCGCGCCAGGCGCGCATCCAACGTCGTGATCGAGAGATAGACCCGCACGAGGTTGCGCTTCGCCATCCGAGAAAGGATGTCGAGGTCGCGCAGCACCCCGGCTGACTTGGTGACGATGCCGACCGGATGGCCGAAGCGCTCCAGCACCTCCAGCAACTGCCGCGTCAGGGTCAGCTTGCGCTCCACCGGTTGGTAGGGGTCGGTGTTGGCGCCCAGCGTGACGGTGCGCGGCACGTAGCCGGGCCGCGACACCTCCTTCTCCAGCAGCTGCGGCATATCCGGCTTGAACAGCAGCTTCGTCTCGAAATCGAGCCCGGGCGACAGGCCGAGATAGGCGTGGGAGGGCCGGGCAAAGCAATAGACGCAGCCATGCTCGCAGCCGCGATATGGATTGAGCGAGCGGTCGAAGAACAGATCGGGGCTGTCGTTGAAGGTCATGGCCTTGCGAGACGCCTCGCGCGTCAAGGTGGTGCGCAGCGCCGGCATGTCCTCCGTGAGGCTGCCCCAGCCATCGTCGAAGGCTTCGCGCGCCTCCACCTCGAAGCGGTTGTCCGGGTTGGACAGGGCGCCGCGTCCCTTCGCCGCCGCTTTCGCGGAGGGGGAAAACCCGCCACCATCGGGCATGGCCTGTTCTCCAAAGAATCCATGCGGAGCATGAGGGTCCGACCCGGAACGGTCAAGAACAAAAGATGAACATAAGTGCCGTCATCCCCTGCCTGGACGCCGCTTCCGTTGCGCCGCCCAAAGGCGTGGAGGAGGTGGTACTAGCCCTGCCACACGGCGCGGCGCCGCATCCGCGCTTCCGGTCCGTTCATGCCCCACGTGGGCGCGGCGCGCAGCTTCGCGCAGGGGCCGAGGCGGGGCGCGGCGACTGGCTGCTCTTCCTGCATGCCGACACGCGGCTTGAAGAGGGCTGGCGCGCGGTAGCGGAAGCGGCGCTGAGGGATGGCAAGGCAGCGGGGTATTTCCGCTTCGCCCTGGACGACATGTCAGCGGCAGCGCGGCGCCTGGAACGGGCGGTGGCATGGCGCTGCCGCCTCTTCGCGCTGCCCTATGGCGACCAGGGCCTGCTCATCCCGCGCGCGCTCTACGAGGCGGTGGGCGGGTTCCGCCCGCTGCCCCTGATGGAGGATGTGGATCTCGTGCAGCGCCTGGGCCGCGCCCGTCTGCGTGCCCTGGACGCGGAAGCCATCACCAGCGCGGCGCGCTGGCGGCGCGACGGCTACCTGCGCCGTTCCTCGCGCAACCTCTTGGTGCTGGGATTGTGGTTCTCGGGGGTGGGCGAAGAACGCCTCCGCCGCATCTACGAAAGGGGAGGGGGCGCAGCCGCCCCCTCCATGCCGCCTCAGTAGCGGTAGGCCTCGGCCTTGAACGGACCCTGCGGCGAGACGCCGATATAGCTCGCCTGCTCCGGCCGCAGCTTGGTCAGGCTCGCGCCCACCTTCTCGAGGTGCAGGCTCGCCACCTTCTCGTCCAGGTGCTTCGGCAGCACGTAGACCTTCTTGTCGTACTGGGACGTGCGCGTCCAAAGCTCGATCTGCGCCAGCGTCTGGTTGGTGAAGGAGGCGGACATCACGAAGGAAGGGTGCCCCGTCGCATTGCCCAGATTCACCAGGCGGCCCTCGGAGAGCAGGATGATGCGCTTGCCGTCGGGGAACTCGATCTCGTCCACCTGCGGCTTCACGTTGTCCCACTTGTAGTTGCGCAGCGCCGCGACCTGGATCTCGCTGTCGAAGTGACCGATGTTGCAGACGATGGCGCGGTGCTTCATCGCGCGCATGTGGTCGGCGGTGATCACGTCCACATTGCCCGTCGCCGTCACGAAGATGTCCGCGCGCGGCGCGGCCTGCTCCATGGTGACGACCTCGTAGCCCTCCATCGCGGCCTGGAGCGCGCAGATCGGATCCACCTCGCTCACCATCACGCGGCAGCCGGCGTTGCGCAGCGAGGCAGCGGAACCCTTGCCCACGTCGCCGAAGCCGCAGACCATCGCGATCTTGCCCGCCATCATCACGTCCGTGCCGCGGCGGATAGCGTCCACCAGCGACTCGCGGCAACCGTAGAGGTTGTCGAACTTCGACTTGGTGACGCTGTCATTCACGTTGATGGCGGGGAAGAGCAGCTTGCCCTCCTTCGCCATGGAATACAGGCGGTGAACGCCCGTCGTCGTCTCCTCGGAGACGCCCTTGATGTTCTTCGCCAGCTCCGCGAACCAGCCCTTCTTCTCGGCCAGAATGCGCTTGATGAGGGCGAAGAACACCGTCTCCTCCTCGTTGGTCGCCTTGTCGAGGAAGGCGGTGTCGCCCTGCTCGGCGCGCAGCCCGTAATGGACGAGGAGCGTCATGTCGCCGCCATCGTCCAGCAGCATGTTGGGCGTGCCGCCATCGCCCCACTCGAGCGTCTTGCGCACGTACTCCCAGTACTCCTCCAGCGTCTCGCCCTTCTTGGCGAAGACGGGAACGCCCGCCGCGGCGATGGCGGCGGCCGCGTGGTCCTGGGTGGAGAAGATGTTGCAGGAGGACCAGCGCACATCGGCGCCCAGCGCCACCAGCGTCTCGATCAGCACGGCGGTCTGGATGGTCATGTGAAGGCAGCCGGCGACTCGCGCGCCCTTCAGCGGCTGCTGCTTGCCGTATTCGGCGCGGGTGGCCATCAGGCCGGGCATCTCGTCCTCGGCCATGTTGATCTCCTTGCGGCCCCAATCGGCCAGGGAGAGGTCCTTCACGACGTAATCGGCAGCCACCGGCATGGGCGTTCATCCTTCAGCGATGCGGGATCGCGGCGGATTTACCAGCCCCCGCCGAGTCTGCCTAGAGGCATAAACATGTCTTTATGTCTCTGCATGATGTCCGGTGGCGCGATTGACGCCGCGCGCCCGCCGGCGTTACTCCTCCTCCGCCCTCGCGATTTGTCCGGCCAGCTTGCGGCGAGGTCCTGGAGCCAGGCCGCCCATCCCCTTCCAGGGGCCGGCGGAAAAGAAGCGCGCTAAACGGCCCGCCGTCCCACGGTGCCGGACGCCTTTGTTCCGCATGAGGTGACGAACCCATGACCCGATCCACCTACCGCCCCGCCACGCTGCTCGTGCGCGGCGGCCTTGACCGCACCAACCATGCCGAGACCGCCGAGGCGCTCTTCCTCACCTCCGGCTTCGTCTACGATGACGCGGCCCAGGCCGAGGCCACCTTCAAGGGCGAGATCTCGCACTACCAGTACAGCCGCTTCGGCAATCCCACTGTCGCCATGCTGGAGGCCCGCCTCGCCGCGCTGGAAGGCGCCGAGGCCTGCCGCGTGACGGCGACGGGCATGGCCGCGGTCCATGCCGCGATGCTGTCGCACCTCAAGACCGGCGACCGCGTCGTGGCCTCCCGCGCCCTGTTCGGTTCCTGCCACTGGATCGTCTCCACCCTGCTGCCGCGCTACGGCATCGAGAGCGTCTTCGTGGACGGCGCCGACCTCGCGCAGTGGAAGGAGGCGCTGTCGCGCCCGGCGGCGATGGTGCTGCTGGAAAGCCCCTCCAACCCCATGCTGGAGATGGTGGACATCGCCGCCGTGTCGAAGCTGGCCCACGCGGCCGGCGCGCTGGTGGTGGTGGACAACGTCTTCGCCACGCCGCTGCTGCAGAAGCCCTTCGAGCTCGGCGCCGACGTGGTCGTGTATTCCTGCACCAAGCACATGGACGGCCAGGGCCGGGTGCTGGGCGGTGCGGTGCTCGGCCGCCAGAAATGGGTGGACGAGGTGTTGCAGCCCTTCATCCGCAACACCGGCCCCTCCCTCAGCCCCTTCAACGCCTGGGTCATCCTCAAGGGGCTGGAGACGCTGAAGCTGCGCGTGGACCAGATGTGCCGCAACGCTGCCGCCGTCGCCGACTTCCTGGCGGAGCGGCTGGAGGTGTCGCGCGTCCTCTACCCCTTCCGTCCGGACCACCCGCAGCAGGCCCTGGCCATGCGGCAGATGTCCGGTGGCGGCACCCTCGTCACCTTCGAGGTGAGGGGCGGCAAGGAAGCCTGCTTCCGCTTCCTGGATGCGCTGCGCCTCGTGGACGTGTCCAACAACCTCGGCGATTCCAAGTCGCTGGTGACGCATCCCGCGACCACCACCCACATGCGCATCGGCGAGGAGGAGCGCGCGCGCCTCGGTATCACGGAAGGGACGGTGCGCCTTTCCGTGGGGCTGGAGGACGTGGCCGACCTGATCGAGGACTTGGCGCAGGCCCTCGACGCGGCCGCGCCGTCGCACGAGGCTCGCGCGGCGGAATAGCGCCGCGTTATAAAGGGGCATGAGCCTCGAAACCTGGCTGGCCTTCCTGGCCGCAACGGCGATCATGCTGGCCATCCCAGGCCCGACCATCCTGCTGGTGATCGGGCAATCGCTAGGCGCGGGGCGGCGGCACGCGCTGCCGCTCGTCGCCGGCGTCGCGCTGGGCGACCTTTGCGCCATGACGCTTTCCCTGGCCGGGCTCGGCGCGTTGCTGGCCGCCTCGGCCACGGCCTTCGCCGTGCTGAAATGGGCGGGGGCGGCGTATCTGGTCTATCTCGGCGTGAAGCTCTGGCGGGCCCCGGTCTCCGCCGGGGCGACGCCGCCGCTCGCCGCTTCGGCCGCGTTCCGGCAGGCCTTCGTCGTGACGGCGCTCAATCCGAAGAGCATCGCCTTCTTCGTTGCCTTCGTGCCGCAATTCGTGTCGGCGCAGGCGCCCTTCCTCTCGCAGGCGGCGCTTCTGGTTGTCAGCTTCGTGACGCTCGCCGCGCTCAACGCCCTGCTCTATGCGCTGCTGGCCGGCCAGGCCTCTTCGCTCGTGCGGCGGCCTTCGGTGCGGCGCGGCTTCAACCGGGCCGGGGGCGGCGTTCTGGTGGGCGCCGGCTTCGCCTTGGCGCTCAGGCGATGAGCGGCGCCTACACCGCCACCACGCGCGGCATCCGCGTCTCCGTGCGGGCCGTCCACCTGGAGGACCAGTCGGACCCGGACGCGGGGCGCTGGGTCTGGGCCTATCGGGTCGAGATCGCCAACCTCTCCAACGTCACAGTGCAGCTTCTCAAGCGCACCTGGCTGATCACCGATGCGGGAGGGCGCACCCAGCGCGTCCATGGCGAGGGCGTGGTAGGGGAGCAGCCGGTATTGGAGCCGGGCGAGGCCTTCACCTACACCTCCGGCACGCCGCTCTCCACGCCCTCGGGCATCATGCGCGGCCTCTACCACATGGTCGCGACCGCGACGGGCGAGCCCTTCGACGTGGTGGTGCCGCCCTTCTCGCTCGACAGCCCGGAAGCGCCGCGCCAGGTGAATTGATGCCCGGACGCCGCCGCGCCATGCTGGCGGCGATAATCAACCGGGAGGAACCGAATCGTGACGCTTTCCCGCCGGGCCGCGCTGGCGTTGCCCATGGCCATCCCCACCCTTGCTCGCGCCCAGGCCGGTTGGCGGCCCAGCCAGCAGATGCGGATCATCGTTCCGGCCGCGCCGGGCGGCACGACGGACATCATGGCGCGTCTTCTGGCCGCTCATCTCCAGCAGCGCTGGGGCGGTACGGCGGTGGCGGAGAACCGGTCGGGCGGCGGCGGCACCATCGGCACGATGGAAGTCGTGCGCGCCCCGGCGGATGGGCACACGCTGCTCTCGGGCAATATCGGCCCGCAGGCCATCGGCTACTCGCTGTTCCGCAACCTGCAATACCGGCCGGAAAGCCTGATGCCAGTTGGCAACATGATCCGCGGGCCGAACGTGCTGGTGGTGCATCCCTCCGTGCCCGCGCGCACCGTGCCTGAGTTCGTGGCGCATCTGCGCGCCAATCCCGGCAAGCTCTCCTATGGATCGCCGGGGGTCGGCCAGTCGCCTCACCTGTCGGGCGTGTGGTTCCACCAGCTGACCGGCACCGAGGGCACCCACGTCCCGTTCCGCGGCGCCGGCCCGGCGGCTGTCGAGCTGGTGGCGGGCAACATCCAATACATGTTTGACAACCTCACCACCGGCATCCAGCAGGTGCGCGCGGGACGGGTGCGCGCCCTCGGCGTGACGAGCGCCGAGCGCAACCCGCAGCTTCCCGACGTTCCCGCGATCCGCGAGACCATGCCGGAACTCTCGCCCTACGAGGTGAACACCTGGTTCGGCATGTTCGCCCCGGCGAACACCCCCGCCCCGGCGATCCAGGCCATCAACGCCGAGATCAACGCCTTGCTCGCCATGCCGGAGACGCAGGCGCGCTTCGCCCAGATGGGCGGCGTGCCCATGCCCGGCACCCTGGATGATTTCGGCGCCTTCGTGCAGGCGGAGATCGAGAAATGGTCCGCGGTGATCCGCCGCGAAGGCCTGCAGATGGACGTGGGTTGAGTCTTTCCGTACCCGACCGGCCGCGCCGTCCCTTCCGGCGCGGCCGGTGCCGTGCTGCCATGCGCCGATGTTGATTCCCCTCTGGGTCGTCGCCACCGGCACGGCAGCGCTGTTCCAGACCTGGCGCACCGCCCTGCAGCAGCGCCTGCGCGGCCAGCTTTCCCTGAACGCGGCGGCGGTGGTGCGCTACCTCTACGGCGTGCCGGTGGGGCTCGTGATCCTCGCCCTCTACTGGCTGGCGACGGGCGGTTGGCTCGGCACCCCGGGCGTGACCTACCTGCTGCTCGTCGCGCTGGCGGGGCTGCTGCAGATCTTCGGCACCAACCTCCTCATCTCCTCCTTCGGGCCGCGCGGCTTCGCAGTGGGGACGGCCTATTCCAAGACCGAGGCCATCCAGGCCAGCCTGATCGCCGTCATCCTGCTGGGCGAGGCGCTGAGCCCGCTCGCGTGGAAGGGCATCATCATCAGCGCGGCCGGGGTCATGTACCTGTCGCTGGCTGGGCGCGGCCTCACGGCAGGCGAGGTGCTGCGCGCCACGGTCCAGCCCGCTGCGCTGCGCGGCATGGGGGCAGGGTTCTGCTTCGCCATGACCGCGATCTGCGCCCGCGCCGCCTATCCGGAGCTTCAGGCCTCCGACCCCATCCTGAAGGCGCTGTTCACCGTGGTGCTGATGAACGCGATGCAGACGCTGATGCAGGGCGGCTGGCTCTTCGCGAAGGAGCGGCAGGCGGTGTTCAGCGTGTTCCGCACCTGGCGCTCCTCGGCTCAGGTCGGGGCGCTCTCGGCCTGCGGTTCGGCCTGCTGGTTCATCGGCTTCGCCCTGGCCCCCGTCGCGCTGGTTCGCGCGGTAGGGCAGGTAGAGATCCTGTTCACCCTGGCCTTCAGCCGGTTCTTCCTCGGCGAGCGGATGAAGGGGAGCGACGTGCTGGGGGCGCTGCTGGTGGTGTCGGGCGTGGTGCTGGTGCTGCTCGGCAGCCTGTGAGGCGCCGGCCTCAGCGCTCGCGGCGGCGCGGCGCCGGGCGGCGCAGCGCGAGAAAGGCAGGCACCAAGCCCAGCGCGACCAGGAAGGCGGCGAGCAGGACGAAGGCGGGGTCGGTTCCGAAGATCATGTGTGTGTTCCGTCCAATCAGCGCCCGCGTTCCTGGCGGCGGATCTCCGCCCCCGTCCGCGCATCGAGCAACAGCTTGAGGCGGCGGCCCGCGCGGTCGGTCGCCTCTACCTCGATGTACCCGTCTTCCTCCTCCATCTCCCAGATCTGCAGCCCCTGCGCCTCGATGCGCCGCGCCACCTCGGCGAAGCCGAGCGGAGCGGAGGAGGCAGGGGCCTCCATCGGGACCGTGCGCAGCGCCTCGGGGGCGGTGAAGCTGTCGTCCACGCGCTGGGCGAGGGCGATGGCTGCAAAGCCCGCGGCGGCGACGAGGGCGATGGAGAGGTTCTGCCGGTTGAGCATCGGGTGAGGTCCTTCGCGGTCGGCCGGAAGCGGCGTCCGGAGCTTCATACCGGGATGGCGCTGACACCTGCCCGACGGCCCCTGTCAGCATCCTGTCAGCGACGCGGGGCTAGGGTGCGCCCCATGGCCCTCTCACGCCGTGCCCTTGCCATCCTCCTGCTCGCTCCTGCCCCTGCCTGGGCCGAGAGCGACCAGGAACGCGCGCGCCGCGCCCTGCGCGAGGGACGCATCCGCCCGCTCTCGGAAATCCTCGCTATCGTGCAGCCGCGCCTGGGCGGCCGGGTGATCGAGGTGGAACTGGACGAGGAAGACGGGCGCTTCGTGTATGAGTTCAAGGTGATGACGCCACGAGGCCGCATCCGCGAGGTGGAGGTGGACGCCGCCACCGGCGAGATCCTGGAGATCGACGACTGATGCGTCTGCTGCTGGTCGAGGATGAGCCGCGCATCGCCGCCCATGTCAGCGCCGCCCTTATCGGGGCGGGCTACGTGGTGGAGCAGGCGGCGGATGGCGAGGAAGGCTGGTTCCGCGGCGACACGGAGGATTATGCGCTGGTCGTGCTCGACCTTGGGCTGCCGCGCATGGACGGGCTGGCGGTGCTGAAGCGCTGGCGCGCCGCCGGGCGCAACATGCCGGTGCTGGTCCTGACCGCGCGCGGCGCCTGGTCGGAGCGGGTGGAGGGCATCGACGCAGGCGCGGATGACTACCTGCCCAAGCCCTTCCGGGTGGAGGAGCTGCTGGCGCGGGTGCGGGCGCTGCTTCGCCGCTCGGCGGGCATCGGCGCGGCGGTGATCGAGGCGGGACGCATCACCGTGGATCCGCGTCGCAAGGAGGTGTCGCTGGACGGCGTTCCGCTCACCCTCTCCGCGCTCGAATACCGGCTGCTGTCCTTCCTGGCCCATCATCGCGGCCGCGTCGTCGCGCCAGCCGAGCTGATCGAGCACCTCTACGGCGACGACGACGCGCGCGACGCCAATGCGGTCGAGGCGCTGGTGATGCGGCTGCGGCGCAAGCTGGGGCCGGATGTGATCGAGACGCGGCGCGGCTTCGGCTACGCCCTGCCTGGCGCGCCGGAGTGAGCTTCCGCTCGCTGCGGCTTCGGCTGCTGCTGGCCGGGTTGTTCTCCATTCTCCTGGCCCTCGGCGCCGCCACCTTCGGCCTCGCCCTCCTCTTCGAGCGCCATGCCGAACGGCAGGTGGCGGGCGAGTTGCAGGCGGTGGTGGAAGGGCTGGTGGCGCGGCTGGAGCGCAGCCCGGGCGGCGGCTGGTCGCTGGCCTCGCAGCCGGTGGACCCACGCTACGACCGGCCGCTTTCCGGCTTCTACTGGCAGGTCGGGCAGCCGGGCGGCGCGGTCCTCCTGCGTTCCCGCTCGCTCTGGGATGCGGATCTCGCCGTGCCATCGGCGGGGGCCGAGCCCTATCGGCTCCCCTCGGCAGGGCCGGAGCGGGAAACGCTGCTGGTGCTGGCGCGCGACGTCACCATGCCGTCGCGCCTGGGCGGGGCGACGCTTCGCATTGCCGCGGCGCGCGACGTGACGGAGATCGCCGCCGCCTCCGCCGGGTTCCGCCGCAACCTGCTGCCCTATCTGGGGTTGATCGGCGCCGTGCTGCTGCTGGGCTCCTTCGCGCAGCTTTCCGTGGGGCTGCGGCCGCTGGTTGCCGTGCGCCGGCGCCTGGGCGCCATCCGCTCGGGCGAGGCGGCGCGGCTGGGCGAGGGCTTCCCTTCCGAGATCCAGCCCTTGGCGCGGGAGCTGGATGCGCTGCTCGATCAGCGCGAGCGCGACATCGCCGCCGCCCGCGCCCGCGCGGCCGACCTCGCGCACGGGCTCAAGACGCCGCTCCAGGTGCTGCTGGGCGAGGCGGAGATGCTGCGCGAGACGGGCAATGCGGAGGCGGCAGAGAGCGTGGGCGATGCCGCAGAAGCCATGCGCCGTCACGTGGAGCGCGAGCTGCAGCGCGCCCGCCGCGCTGCCCGCGCCCCCGGCACCAGCGCCCCGGTGCGGCGCGTCGCGGAGCGCCTGCTGCGCGTGCTGGCGCGCACGGAGGATGGCGCGCGGGTCAACTGGAACGTCGAGATCCCGGAGGGGCTGCGTGTCGCGCTGCACGAGGATGACTTGGCCGAGGCGCTGGGAACGCTGGCGGAGAACGCTGCCCGCTTCGCCTCCAGCACGGTGACGCTCTCCGCCGCGGCGGAGGGGGGCACGGTCATCCTCGCGGTGCGCGACGATGGCCCCGGCATCGCCGAGGCGGACCATGCGGAGGCGCTACGGCGCGGCGGGCGGCTGGATGAGGGCGGGACCGGGCTCGGCCTCGCCATCGCGCGGGAGATCGCGGAAGGGGCAGGCGGGTCGCGGGGGCGCCGGGCCACCCCGGGCGGGGGGCCCGCCCGCGGGGGGCGGGTGGATGTGGGGGGGCCGGGGCCCGGCCTCGCCATCGCGCGGGAGATCGCGGAAGGGGCAGGCGGGTCGCTGCGCCTCGGCCCGACCGGGCCGGGGCGCATGACCGTGTCGCTGGTGCTGCCCGCCGGTTAGCGGAACAGCCCCTGGATCGCCTTCGGGTCCACCTCTTCCAAGGTGGGCGGGGACCATTTCGGGGAGCCGTCCTTGTCCACCAGGACGGAACGGACGCCCTCGCGGAAATCCGGGTGCCCGTGCACCACGCCTTCCGTGAGGTGCAACTCCTCCTCCAGGCAGCCGCGCAGGTCGAGCGCGGCGCCGCGCCGCAGCAGCTCCAGCGAGACGCAGAGGCTGGTGGGCGACATACGGCGCAGCGTCTTCACCTGCTGCGCGGCCCATTCCGTCCCTTCCGCCTCCAGCGCCTGGATGATCTCCAGCACGGTGGGCTTGGAGAAGCAGCGGTCGATCGCCTCGCGATACGGGGCGAAGCTGGCCTCCGGAAGCGGCGCAGTGAAGCGCTCGATCACCCCGGCATCGCCCGTCTCCACCAGCGCGGCGCGCAGGGCAGGGAGGTTCTCGCGCAGGACGTAATGCGTCGCGAAGCCGCAATGCACGTTGTCGGCGCCGGTCACGCGCGCGCCGGTCAGCGCCAGCCAGTTGCCCAGCGCGCCGGGCAGGCGCGGCAGGATGTGGCTCGTGCCCACGTCGGGGAACAGGGCAATGGCCGTCTCCGGCATGGCAAGCAGCGCGTGCTCAGACACCACGCGTGGCCCGTTGTGGATGGCGAGGCCGATGCCGCCGCCCATGCACACGCCGTCGATGATGGACACCCAGGGCTTCGGAAAGGTCGCGATGCCCTCGTTCACCGCGTATTCCTCGGAGAAGAAGGAGCGCACCGGGGCGCGATCCCCCGCCACCGCCGCCTCGCGCACCGCGCGCACGTCGCCGCCGGCGCAGAAGGCGCGTCCGCCAGCCCCTTCCAGGATGACCAGCGCCACGTCCGGGTCGTCGCGCCACGCGTCGATGGCATTCTGGAAGTCCCGGATCATTCCGAGGTCGAGCGCATTCAGCGCCTTCGGCCGGTTCATCAGCAGCGTGCCCGCCCGGCCCTCCCGGGCCATGACGAGGTTGGGTTCGGACATCCGGTTCATCCCTGCGTTGTCGCATCGTGTTTAACGGGGTTGCGGAAGCCGGCAAGGCGGACAAGCTTTCCCGTGCCTTTAGGAGGAGACGTCCATGATGATCCTGTCCCGCCGCCTGGCGCTGCTCGGTGCCAGCGCTGCCCTGTTCAGCGCCCGCGCCGGCTTCGCGCAGCAGCCGCAGCAGCGGCCTACGCCGCCGCAGATCGCGCCGGGCCCGCACAGCCTGCCCGACCTGCCCTACGGGCTGGACGCGAACGAGGCGGCGATCGACGCGCGCACGATGGAGCTGCATCACCGCTTCCACCACGCCGCCTATGTGAACAACCTGAACAATGCGCTGCGCGAGCACGAGGCCTTTGGCCGCATGCCACTCGACGAGCTGTTGATGAACCTCTCGCGCGTGCCGGAGAACGTGCGCACCGCGATCCGCAACAATGGCGGCGGCCATGCCAACCACACCATGTTCTGGGAGATCATGGGCGGGCGCGGCGGCGAGCCGACGGGGCGTCTGCTGGAGGCGATCAACCGCGACCTCGGCGGCATGGGCGAGTTCCGCAACCGCTTCAACCAAGCCTGCATGAGCGTCTTCGGCTCGGGCTGGGGCTTCGTGACCGTGGCGCAGTCCGGCCAGCTGGCCATCGCCACCAAGCCCAACCAGGACACGCCGATCATGGACGGGCAGCGCGCCCTGATGGGCAACGACGTTTGGGAGCACGCCTACTACCTGCGCTACCAGAACCGGCGGCAGGAATACGTGAACAACTGGTGGAACGTGCTGAACTGGGAAAAGATCGGCGAGCGCTTCACCGCCGCGACGGAAGGCCGCCTGCGCGTCTGAGGGCAGGGCTTCTGGGCCGCCGGGACCAACCCGGCGGCCCTTTCCAGGCATGGAACAGTTATACGATAACATATCCATGTCACTCGCCCAATGATGTCTCGCCCCGGCCGGAGATCTGGCGCCGCCTCTCCGGCGATGACTGGGCCGCCTTCGACGGCCTGCCGGTCCGCACCGTCGCCGCCTCGCCGAGCACGCCTATGATGCCTGGGCGGTGAATGCACGGGCGCTGTGGCGCGGCTTCCGCCGCAGCCTGGGCGCCGAGCGGGCCGAACGCCGCCTCCTGCGTTGGATCGAGGAATGCGAGCGGGAGGAGCGCACCGCCTTCGCCGCTCGGCAGGGCGCACCCCTGCCGCACGAGGAAGCGGGCGCGACGGTGCTCCGCTGGGCTAGCCGGCCAGCCAGCGCCAGAGCAGTGGCAGCAGCAAGGCTGTCCCCAGCGCGTTCAACCCCATCGCCAGGGCGCTGAACGCCCCGGCCTCCGCGTCCACGGACAGGGCGCGGGCCGTGCCGATGCCGTGGCTGGCCGTGCCCAGGGCCAGGCCGCGCGCCCGCATGTCCCGCACCCCGAGCAGGGTGAGCAGCAGCGGCCCCAGCGCCGCCCCCACCACCCCGCAGCAGATCACGATCACGGCGGTCAGGCTGGGCAGACCGCCCAGCGCCTCGCTGACGCCCATGGCCACGGGCGCGGTGGTGGCACGCGGAGCCAAGCTCGCCATCAGCCCCGCGCCGCCGCCGAACCCCCAGCCCAGCGCGAGGCCGGACAGGATCGCGGCAAGGCTTCCCGTGCCGACGGCAGCCAGGATGGCCAGGGGCCGCGCCCGCACCGCCGCCCATTGCCGCGCCAGCGGCACGGCCAGCGCCACCGTCGCCGGGCCAAGGAGGAAATGCACGAATTGCGCCCCGGCGAAGTAGTCGCGATAGGCAATGCCTGCCAGCAGCAGCGCCCCGGCCAGCAGCGCGACCGCCAGCAGCACGGGATTGGCGAGGGGATGGCTTCCGCACCAGCGCTGCACCCGCAGCGCCACCCACCACGCGCAGAGCGTCGCGGTCAGCGCCGCCAGCGGCTCCCGCGACAGGTAGACCCACAACTCGCCGAGCGGGTTCACCGCCGCCCCAGCAGGCGCTGCGCCACCAGCCCGGTCAGCCCGAGCGCCAGCAGCGTCCCGCCGAGGATGGCGAGGCCGATGGGCCAAGCGCCCGCGGCCAGCAGGTCCAGATGCAGCACCACGCCGACTCCGGCGGGAATGAACAACAGGCCGAGATGGGCGAGCAGCCCATCCGCCGCCGTGCCGATGCCCTCTGGCACACGGCCGCCAAGCAGCAGCGTGGCCAGGAGCAGCCCCATGCCGATCACCGGCCCCGGCACGGGCAGGTGCAATGCCCGCGCCAGCAACTCCCCTGCCAATTGGCAGAGCAGCAGTGCCGCGAGGCCGCCGATCACCCGCCCTTCCGCAGCGCCTCGAAATGGGCGGCGGGCTTCATGATGCGGTTCTCCATGCGGATCAGCATCCCGCCCTCCGCCACGCCCTTGAGATAGACGCCCCATTCCGGGTCGGCGGCCATGGCGTTGCGCCGTGCCTCGCGGTCCGCCTGGTCCTTGTAGCCCCAGAGATGGACGACCGTGTTCAGTTCGCCTTCGATCGTTGTGTACCAGCCGAGGCAGTTCTCCAGGTACTTGAGCTGGAGCGGCCAGGCCTTCTCCTCGTAGAGCTTCACGAAGGCCGGCAGCTTCTGCGGCAGGCAGGTGTAGATGCGCAAATCCACGATCATGGGCGGCGTCCTCCTCGTCCGCCGCCCATGATGCCGGGGTGCTACTGGATGTCCACCCGCACGAGGTCCTGGAACCAGGACTGCGCCGGGGTGAAGCCGCGCACGCGGCGGCTCATCGCGCGCGGGTTCAGGTCATGCACGACGAAGAGCCAGGGCGCGCCGTCCACCAGGCGCGCATGGGCCCGGGCATAGGCGGCGTTGAACTCCGCCTCGTTCCGCGCCCGCTCAAGCGCAGAGAAAGCCTCCTCGTATTGCGGGTCGTTGAATTGCGGCCAGTTGAAGCCGTTGGGCGGCACGAAGGCCTGCGAGAAGTAGCGCGTCATCACCGACGCGTCCGAGGAGGGCGAGGAGGGGTTAAGCGCCTGCGACCCGGCCAGCACCGGTGCCCCGGGCGCGGAACGCGTGGCCTGCAGCAGCGTGTTCCACTCCGTCACCTCGAAGGAGACGTTGACGCCGCAGGCTTCGCGCAGATTCTGCTGCAGGAACTCGTTCATCGGCAGCGGCAGCATCTGGCCGGAGCCGGAAGTGGAGATCATCACCTTGAAGGAAAGCGGGCGCTGCGCGTTGTAGCCCGCCTCCGCCAGCATCTGCCGCCCGCGCGCCGCGTCGAAGCGGTAGCGGTGCTCCGGCGTGCCGAAGCTCGGATCGTTCGGCTTCAGCCAGCCCACGGAAGGCTCGGCCGTGCCGTTCAGCATCTGCACCAGCCCTTCGCGGTCCACGCAGTAATTCAGCGCCTGCCGCACGCGCACGTCATTGAATGGAGGCTGCGCGGTCTGGAAGAACCAGGGCCAGACATGCGGATAGGAGCCGGTGGAGATGGTGAAGCCTGCGCTGCGCAGCGCCGGGATGCCGTCGGGTGGCGGCACCTCGATCCAGTCCACCTGGCCGGAGCGCAGCGCGGCGAGGCGCGTCGTCGCCTCCGGCATGGGCAGCAGCACGATGCGGTCCAGCAGCGGCACGCGGCCGCGGTCCCAGTATTCGGCGTTCTTCGTCAGCTCCGCCGACTGGCGTGGGATGAAGCGTGACAGGCGGAAGGGACCGGTCCCTGCCGGCGCCAGCGCCGCGACGCGCGACCAGTCGCGCCCGCCCTGCTCGAAGCTCTGCGGCGAGGTGAAGAGGATGTAGACCGCCATGTAGGGGAAGTAGGAGGCGGGGCGGTTGGTGCGCAGCGCCACCGTGCGGTCATCCACCTTGCGGTAGCTGTCCAGGATGGTGACGCGGGCGCGGGTGATCGCGCCGCCCTGTGGGTCGAATTGCGGCGACTGGTTGTTGAAGAAGCGGTCGAGATTCCAGATCACCGCATCCGCGTTGAAGGGCGTGCCGTCATGGAAGCGCACGCCCTCGCGCAGGGTGAAGATCCATTCCTGCGGGTCGCCCTCCGCCTGCCGCCAGGATTCGGCCAGGCCCGGCCGCAGCCCGGCGGGACGGTCCGTGGCCGAGAGGTCCCACAGCACCAGCCCCTCGAAGATCGGGTAGCCGAGGAAGCGCATCCCCTCGAAGCCGTTATTCGGCATGCCGGTGGTGGTGGGCACGTCCGCCGCCGTCATGGCGATGCGCAGCACCTTCTCTCGTGCCGGCTGTGCGACGGAAGGCGAAGCGGCGAGCGCTGCCGCCAAGCCAAGGGTCAGAATCCGTATCCGCATGAAGCCTCTCCGGTTGGGACAGGCGATGCGACCAAAGCCTGCTTCGTGGCGCAAGGTGAATCGTCGCTTCAGTCGGGCAGGGAGAAATCCTTCCACTGCCGCTTCAATTCGGCCTTCCACAGCTTGCCGGTAGCGGTGAGCGGCAGGCTTTCCACGAACTCGACGCGGTCGGGCATCCACCACTTCGCCACCTTGCCCTCCAGCACCGCCAGCACGCTTTCCGGCGTGGGCGAGGTGCCGGGCTTGGGCACCACCAGCAGCATCGGGCGCTCGTCCCATTTCGGGTGCGCCACCGGAATGGCGGCGGCCATCTGCACGTCGGGATGCGCGAGCGCCAGATTCTCCAGCGTGATGGAGGAGATCCATTCGCCGCCGGATTTGATGACATCCTTGGCGCGGTCCACGATCTCGATCTCGCCCAGGGTGTCGAGGGTGACGACGTCACCAGTGCGGAACCAGCCATCCTCCGTCACCGCCGGGTCCTTGTCGCGGTTGAAATAGCCGCTGGCGGTCCAGTGGCCCTGCACCTCCAGCTCGCCGAAGGCCGTCTCGTCCTGTGCAATGGGGTTGCCGTCCGCGCCCAGCACGCGGAAATCCACGCCGAAGAGCGGCCGCCCCTGCTTGCGCGAATAGTCGAGGAAGCGCGCCTCGTCCCAATCCGCGTTCTCCGCCTTGCGCGCATTGATCGAGCCGAGGGGCGAGATCTCCGTCATGCCCCAGGCATGGAGGATGGGCACGCCGTACTCCTTCAGGAATCCCTCGGTGATCGCCACGGGCAGCGCCGTGCCGCCGACGACGAGGCGTGGCAGCTCGGTGAAGCGGCGCGATGGGTCCTGTCGCAGCCATTGCAGCAGCAGCGTCCAGATCGTCGGCACGCCGGCGGAAAAGGACACGCGCTCCTCCTCGAAGAGCGCAAAGAGCGAGGCGGGATCGAGGCGCGGCCCCGGCAGCACCATGGAGGAGCCAGCCATGGGCGCCGCATAGGGAATGCCCCAGGCATTGACGTGGAACATCGGCACCACCGGCATCGCCACGTCCATCGCCGAAAGCCCGAACACGTCCGGCTGCACTGCCCCCATGGCGTGCAGCACGGTGGAGCGGTGCGAATACAGCACGCCCTTCGGCATGCCCGTGGTGCCCGAGGTGTAGCAGAGCGAGGAGGCCGCGCGCTCGTCCAGGCGCGGCCATTTGTAGTCGCCGGTCTCGCCCGCGGTGAAATCCTCCAGCGTCACCACCTCGCAGGGCAGGTCGGGGCGGGGGGCATCGCGCAGCAGGATGACGGTGCGGACCGTCTTCTGTAGCCGGTCGGCGATGGCGGTGAGGGCCGGCGCCACGGTGGGATCGAGGAAGAGATGCGTGTCGCCCGCATCCTCCAGGATAAAGGCGATCTGGTCGGCGAAGAGGCGGGGATTCACCGTGTGCAGCACCGCCCCCATGCCGGAGGCGGCGTAATACACCGCCAGATGCTCCAGCCCGTTCCAGCCGAGCGTGGCGATGCGCTCGCCTTCCTTCACACCCCGGCGGCGCAGCGCGGCGGCGATGCGCTTGGCCTGCAGTTCGAGATCGGGCCAGGAGGAGCGGTGCCGCCCGCCTTCGGGATCCACCCCGACCAGCTTGGCGCCCCGGTGGTGCTTCGCTGCATGCGTCAGGATGGAGGAGACAAGGAGCGGGTGCTCCTGCATCAGGCCGCGCAGCATTGTCGTTGACCTCCCAATGGTCGTCTTGGCCGGGCGTAGCGCGCCCGGCTCCTTGACCTGGGAGGTTACGCGATCACGCGGCGCGCGGAAGGCCCAATTCGGCCAGGGAGTCGCGCACGGCCTCCACCGCACGGCGCATCTCGGGCAGGCCCACGTCGCCGATGGCACCGACGCGGAAGCTGGGGGCATCCGTGGTGAAATAGGCGCTGACCGTGACGCCGTTGCGCTCCATCGCCGCGATGAAGCGCGGGAAGTCCAGCCCTTCCGGCTGGTGCACCGTGACGACGATCGGCCCCTGGTCCTTCGCGGACAGGTAGGGGCGCAGGCCGAGCGCAGCGAAGCCCTCATGCAGCGCTCTTGCGTTGGCGCGGTAGCGCGCCAGGCGCACTTCCCGCCCACCTTCCGCATCCAGCCGGTCGAGGGCGACGCGCATGGCGAGGATGGCCTGCACCGGCCCGGTGAAGCGCATGGAGCCCCAGCCATTCACCTGCGTGTTCTTCCACACATCCGAAAGGTCCAGCGACCAGGACCCGGCCTGGCCCGCGCCGGCTTCCAGCCGGTCCACCCGCGCCACGGCGAAGCCGAAGCCGGGCACGCCTTCCAGGCACTTGTTGGAGGTGAAGCAGGCGGCATCCACTTCCGGCTGCGCCGCGAGGTCGAGCGGCAGCGCGCCGAAGGCCGAGACGGCGTCGAGGATCATGCGCCGCCCCGCCGCGCGCACGGCAGCGCCGATGGCGGCCGGATCGTTGACGATGCCGCTGCCCGTCTCGCTCTGCACCATCGCGACGTGGGTGGCCTCGGGATGGCGGGATAGGGCCTCGGCCACCTCCTCGGCGCGGGCGCCGCGCGTGTCGGGCAGGGGAAGCTCGATCACCACCCGCCCCGCCTCGCGCGCCAGCCGGGCCATGCGGCGCGCATATTCGCCATTCATGGGGATCAGGATCGCGGCGCCCGACGCGACGAAGCTCCGGATGGCCGCTTCCATCAGCATGTGGCCCGCCCCCTGCAAGGGCAGGGTGACGTGGGCGCCGTCAATCCCGCCCGCAAGGGCGCGCAGACGGTGGCGCACCTCCTCGTAGACGGGGCGGAATCCGGCATTCCAGGGCGCGACATCCTGGTTCATCGCCGCGCGCACGGTGGGGTGGGTCTGGACGGGGCCGGGAGTCAGCAGGATCATGGGCGGCCCATGCCTCGAAACTTCGGGGCAGGCAACTCGTGGAATCCCCGCTTCCCATGGCCGACACGCGCGTCACCGCCGCCATCGTGGCCTCGGCCCTGTTCATGCAGAACCTGGACTCCTCGGCCGTGGCGACGGCGCTGCCCTCCATGGCGCGCGACCTGGGCGAGGACCCGGCGCGGCTGGGCGTGGCCGTCACCTCCTACCTCGTCGCGCTGACCGTCTTCATCCCGGTTTCCGGCACCATCGCTGACCGCTTCGGGGCGAAGCGCGTCTTCCTGCTGGCCATCGCGATGTTCGGCCTGTCCTCCGCCGCCTGCGGCCTCGCCAGCTCGCTTGGCGAGCTCGTGCTGTGGCGGGTGGTGCAGGGTTTCGGCGGGGCAATGATGGTGCCGGTAGGGCGGCTTCTCCTGCTCTCCTCCATCCGCAAGGAGGAGATGCTGACGGCGATGACCTGGCTGACCATGCCCGCCATGCTCGGCCCGATCTCCGGCCCGCCGCTGGGCGGGCTGCTGACCGACCTGTTCGGCTGGCGCTCCGTCTTCTGGATCAACATTCCGGTCGCCGTGCTGGGGATGGTCCTGGTCGCCTGGAAGATCCCGCGTTCGGAGATCCGCCCGTCCGGCCGGCCCGATTTCCTGGGGCTGGTGCTGGTCGGCGTGGCGCTGGCGGGGACCATGGCGGGGCTGGAGACGGTGGGGCGCGGCGTGTTACCGGCCTTCTGGCCCGAAACGCTGCTGATCATCGGGCTGCTGATCGGCTGGGTCGCGCTGCGGCATTGCCGGCGGGTGGAGCGTCCGGCCCTCGACCTTTCCCTGCTGCGCTTTCCCTCCTTCCGCGCGGCGACGCTGGCGGGGTCGCTGTTCCGCACCGGGGCGGGGGCGGTGCCCTTCCTGGTGCCCATGCTGCTGCAGATCGGCTTCGGCTGGGGCGCGACGGAGGCGGGATTCGTCGCCTTCGCCACTGCCCTCGGCGCCTTTGCGATGAAGCCGCTGGCGCGGCCCATCCTGCGCCGCTGGGGCTTCCGCACCGTGCTGCTGGCCAACACCGTCCTGGCCGCGCTGGGGGTCGGGGCGGGGGCGCTGTTCACGCAAGCTTGGCCCATCGCCGCGATGTTCGCCGTGCTGGCGCTGGGCGGGCTGTTCCGCTCGCTCCACTTCACCTCGCTCAACACCCTCGCCTTCGCGGATCTCCCGCGCGAGAAGCTTTCGGCCGGAACCGGGTTCTACGGCACGGCGCAGCAGCTTCCGGGGGCGGTGGGGGTGGTGATGGCGACGGCGAGCCTGGAAGTGGCGCGCCACCTGCGCGGCGGGGAAGCCCTGGTCCCGGCCGACTTCACCGCCGCCTTCGTCATCGCGGCGGCGGTGGTGCTGAGTTCCGTCCCGGGCTTCTGGGTGCTGCCGCGCGACACGGGGGCAGCCGTTTCCGGCCACCGCCCGTGATCGGTCACTCCGCCGGAGCGCCCGGGACGTGCGGCACCGGGCGCCCGCGCCCGCGCGACAGCTTCCGCGCCAGGCTGTCGAAGCCCAGGTAGAGCACCGGCGTCACGAAGAGCGTCAGCGCCTGCGAGACGGCCAGCCCGCCCACCACGGCGAGGCCGAGCGGTTGGCGAAGCTCGGCCGCCGCGCCCCAGCCGGCCGCGATGGGCACGGCGCCGGCCGCGGCGGCCAGCGTCGTCATCAGGATGGGACGAAAGCGCAGGATGGAGGCTTGCCGGACCGCCTCCAGCGCCGTTTCCCCGTCGCGCTGCCGTTGCAGCGCCACGTCCACCACCATGATGGCGTTCTTCTTTACCAGGCCGATCAGCAGCAGGACGCCGATCACCGCGATCACCGACAGGTCCAGGTTGAACCACCAGAGCGTCGCGAAGGCGCCGAGCGCCGCGGCCGGCAGGCCCGACAGGATGGTGAGCGGGTGGATGAAGCTCTCGTAGAGCACCCCCAGCACCACGTACATGATCAGCACCGCTGCCAGCACCAGCCAGCCCTGGCCCGCCAGCGCCTGCTGGAAGACCTGCGCCGAGCCGGAGAAGCCGGTCACGACAGTGGGCGGCAGGCCCAGCTCCCGCTCCGCCGCACGGATCGCCGCCACCGCATCGCCCAGCGCCACGCCGGGGGCGGTGTTGAAGCCGATGGTCACGGCGGGGAGCTGCCCCTGGTGGCCGACGGTCAGCGGGCCGGAGCGACGCTCGATGGTGGCCATCGCCGAGAGCGGCACCAGCCGCCCGGTGTTGGAGCGCAGGTAGAGCTTGGCGAGGCCGGTTTCGTCCCGCTGGTCCTCCGGCAGCGCCTCCAGGATCACCGGATAGGCATTGGCCTGGCCGTAGATGGTGGAGATCTGGCGCGAGCCGAAGGCGGAGTAGAGCGCCTGCCGCACCTGGTCGATGGACACGCCGAGCGCGGTGGCGCGGTCGCGGTCCACGTTCACCATGACGACGGGGCTGTCGAGCTGGAGGTCGGTGTTCACGTCCTGAAGCTGCGGCAGCCGCGCCAGCACCTGCTCCAGCCGCGGTGCCCAGTCATACAACTCGTCCAGCCGCAGCCCCTGCATGGTGTAGATGTAGAGGGTGCGGGACTGGCGCGCTCCGAAGGAGATGTTCTGGATCGGTTGGATGAAGACGCGAAGGCCGGGGATGCCCGCGGCCTGCCGGCGCAGATCCTGGATCACCGTCCCCACCTCGGGGCGCAGCGCGCGGTCCTTCAGCTCGACGAAGAGGCGCCCCTGGTTGATGGAGGCGGAGCCGCCCACCGCGCCGACAGAGGAGACGACGCTGGTCACGTGCGGGCTCGACTCGAAGACGGCGGTGATGCGGGACTGCATCTCGGCCATCGCCTCGATGGAGGCGCCGCGCGGGCCTTCGGTGTTGACAGAGAGCAGTCCTGTATCCTCGATGGGGAAGAAGCCCTTGGGCATCTTCACCGCCATCCACCCCGCCGCGACGACGGAGCCAAGGAAAATGGCCCAGACCACGAGGCGGAAGCGCAGCGACAAATCCAGCAGCCAGGCATAGGAGCTTTCCACGGCCACGAAGCCGCGTTCCAGCGTGCGGTCCAGCCAGCCCGGCTTGCCGTGCTGCGCCGGAAGGCGCGAGGCCATGAGCGGGGTCAGGGTCAGGGAGACGACCAGCGAGGCGATGACCGCGAGCGAGACCGTGGCGGCGAAGGCATTGAAGACGCGTCCCACCACGCCGCCCATCAGCAGGATGGGCAGGAACACGGCCATCAGCGACAGGGTGATCGAGAGGACGGTGAAGGCCACCTCCTTCGCACCGCGGATGGCCGCATCCAGCGGGCGCATCCCTTCCTCGATGTGGCGCATGATGGCTTCCAGCACCACGATCGCGTCATCCACCACGAGGCCTACGGCGATGGTCAGCCCCAGCAGCGTCACGTTGTCGATGCCGTAACCCATCGCATACATCAGCCCGAAGGTGACGCAGAGCGAGATCGGCACCGCGATGGAGGGGATCAGCGTCGCGGAAACGCGGCGCAGGAACAGGAAGCAGACCAGCGTCACCAGCCCGATGGCGATCATCAGGTGGTGCTGCACGTCATGCACGGCGGCGCGGATGGATTTCGAGCGGTCGAGCATGACGCCGAGCCGCGCGCCGGGGGGCAGGGCGGATTGCAGCGTCTCGACGCTCCGCAGGACACCGTCCACCACCTCCACCGTGTTGGCGTCGGGCTGGCGCTGCACCGCGAGCACCAGCGCACGCTGCCCGTCGCGCCAGGAGGCAACGCGCTGGTTCTGGACCCCGTCCACCACCTCTGCGATCTCGCTCAGGCGGACCGGGGAGCTGGCGCGGCCGGAGACGACGAGGTGGGAGAACTGCTCCGCGTTCTGGGGTTGGTCGTTGGCGCGCAGGGTCAGCTGCTGCCGCTCGCCGGTCAGCAGCCCGACCGGGGCGTTGCTGTTGGCCTGCTGGATGGCCTGCTGCACCGTGTCGAAGGCCATGCCCATGGCGGCCACGCGGTCGGCATCGAGGCGCACGCGCACGGAGAAGAGCTGTTCGCCGTAGGTGACGACCTGCGCCACGCCCTGCACCCGCGACAGGGCAGGGGCGATGATGGTCGAGGCGACGTCGTTCAGCCGGTACATCGGCACATCGCCGCCCGAGAGGGTGAGCAGCAGCACCGGCGCGTCGGCAGGGTTCACCTTCCGATAGGAAGGCGGGGTGGTCATCTCGATCGGCAGACGCCGCTGCGCGCGGGTCAGCGCCGCCTGCACATCCTGCGCCGCGCTGTCGATGTTGCGGCCCAGCTGGAATTGCAGCGTGAGGTTCAGCGTGTCCTGGCCGGAGGTGGAGTTCATGCTCTCCAGCCCGGCGATGGTGGAGAATTCGCGTTCCAGCGGCAGGGCCACGGAGGTGGCCATGGTCTCCGGGCTCGCACCCGGGAAGCTCGCGAAGACCGAGATCACCGGGAAATCCACGCGCGGCACCGCGGCCACGGGCAGGCGCGTATAGGCCACGACGCCGGCGACGATTGCCGCCAGCGACAGCAGCAGCGTCATGACCGGGCGGCGGATGCAGAGCTCGGAGATATGCATGGGTTCAGCCCGCCTGTGAGACGCGCTGAAGCGGCGTCTGGGGGTTGCGCTCCTGGGCGCGGGCGCCGTCCGTGACGCGCTGCGCCCCGTCCACGATCACCCGCTCGCCATCGGCGATCTCGCCGCGCACGATCGCGCGGTCGCGCTGGCTGCGGACCAGTTCCACCGGGCGGCGCCGCGCAATGCCCTCTTGCGTCAGCACGAAGACGAAGCGGCCCTGCTGCCCGGTCTGCACCGCGGCGGAGGGGACGCTCACCGCGCCCACATCCTCCGTCGGGGTCAGGCTGATGCGCACGTACTGGCCCGGCCAGAGCGCGCCATCGGCGTTGTCGAAGCGGGCGCGGAGCTGGATCGTACCGGTCTGGGTGTCCACTGCGCTGTCCACGAAGACGAGACGGCCGGTCGAGGGCTCCTGACCTTCCGCAGCCGGGCGCGCCTGCACCGGAACGCCGCCGGGCTGGGCCAGGGCGGCGCGGATCTGCGGCAGCCAGCGCTCCGGCACAGCGAACTGCACCAGGATAGGGTCCATCTGCGTGATGGTGCCGAGCGGGGTGCTTTCCGCCTGGCGGACGAAGTTGCCGACGCGCAGGGGCAGGGCGCCCAGCTTGCCATCTGCCTCAGCCACGATTTGCGCGAATTCGATGTTGAGGCGGGTCTGCTGCATCAGCGCCTCGGTGGCGCGGGCATTGGCCGCTGCTGCTGCCGCTTCCGCCTGGGCCTGCTCGAAGCGCTGCTGTGCCGCGAAGCCCTCGCCGCGCAGCGACTGGTAGCGCACGGCATCCGCCTGGGTACGCGTCGCCTGGGCCCGCAGCGCCGCCAGCTGGGCCTCCTGCTGCTGGAGCTGCGCACGATAGAAGCGGCTATCGAGTGTGAAGAGCGGCTGGCCGCGCGTCACCATCTGCCCTTCGCTGACGTGGACCTCGGTGATCTGGCCATCCACGCGGGTACGGATCGTCACCACCGATTCCGGAACGACCAGCCCATTCGCCAGCACCTCCACCGGCATGTTGCCCACACGCGCAGGCTCGGTGGTCACGGGGATGGCTTGCTGCGCCCAGGCAGGCAGGCTCACCAGCAGCGCAAGGGCAATCAAAAGGCGGCGCATCGTTTCTCCGGCATGGATGGCCAAGGGCGCGCGCGTCTTGGCGCGTCAACCCTATTTGGGAGCATACCAAACTCTGAGCATCGTCCTGCCAAATGACAAGGCGTCCACGTTACTATTCGTCACCATCTTGGGGCCGTTCCCGCGCAGCACCAGCCCGGTTTAGGCTTGCTTCACTGGGCGGGAGGGCAAGGCGATGCGATTGTTCCGGTGGTGGCTGGGGCTCCTCCTGTTCTGGCCGGTCATGGCGGGCGCGTTCGACCTGCCGGGCCTTTCCCGCGACAGCGAGACCTACCGCACCACGCTGGAGCGACGCTTTCCCGCCGGCGGCACGCCCCAGGCCCGTGCTGCGGCCGAGTCGCGCATCGCCGCCGCGGAACGCCGAAACGACCCCGCCGCCCTGGCCGCGGCTCTGGAGGAGCGCGTGGCGCTGGGCGATGCGACCCCCGCGCAGTGGCTCGCCCTGGCGAGGGCCCAGCTTCGCCGCACCCCGCCCGAATCGGCGCGCGCCCTTTCCGCCGCTTGGCAGAACTTCCTCGCCGTGCCGGGCGGGGAGGCGGAAATCCCGTCGCTTCTCGTCATCGCCGAGGCGCTGGGGCGGCTGGACCGGCAGGTGCAGCGCATCGCGGCGCTGGAGGCGGTGGTGCAGCGCGCCCCCGGCATGCCGCAATACGCGGAGGCCCTGCGCGAGGCGCGCCGCGCCGCCGGCCTGCTTGTCACCCGGATGAACACGGAGCCCGAAGCCGAGCCGGCGCGCGCCTGCCTGGGCTTCACCGTGCCGCCCGCGCGCCGCACCGATTGGAACCCCGCCGACTGGGTGCGGGCCGAACCGGCGCTGCCCGGCCTCGCCGTGACCCGCGAGGGGGACCAGATCTGCGCCGTGGGGCTGCCGCATGGCCAAGCCACGCGCCTCGTCCTGCGCGCCGGCTTGCCGGGGGAGGACGATATGCGCCTCCTGCGCGACACGCCGGTGACGATCCGCATGCCGGACCGCCTGCCGCGATTGGCTTTCGACAGCCGCGCCTTCCTCCTCCCGCGCGGGCAGGCGGCGCGGGTGCCGCTCGGCGTCCTGAACGTCACGGCGGCACGGCTGCAGGTGCTGCGCGTCACCGAACGCTCCCTGGTGCCGCTGGGGCGGGACTGGCAGCTGGGCCAGGAGCTGCAATCCTGGGCTGCCGAGAATGTGGCGGAGAATTGGGGCCGCGAGCTCTGGTCCGGCGCGGTGGAGATTCCTCGCGGCCCGGTCAACCAGTTGCAGCGCCTAGCCCTGCCGCTGCCGCCGGGAATGGAGGCTCCCGGTCTCTATATCCTGCTGGTCCGGTCGTCGGACGGCACGCGGCCGGTGGCGGCAGCGCAGGCAGTGATCGTCACCGATCTGGGGCTGACGGCGTGGCGCGGCGCCGGGGGGCTGGCTGTGCAGGCGCGGCGCCTGTCCAGCGCGCGGGCCGAGGCCGGGGTGCGCGTCATGCTGCTCGCCCGTTCCAACGAGGTGCTGGCCGAGGCGCGCACCGATGCGGAAGGCGTCGCGCGCTTCGCCGCGCCGCTGCTGCGCGGCGCGGGCGGGATGGAGCCCGTGGCGCTGCATGCCGAGACGGCGGAGGAACTCGTCCCGCTCGACCTGACCGCCGCCGCCTTCGACCTGTCCGACCGAGGCGCCGAGGGGCGGCCGCATCCCGGGCCGCTTGATGCCTTCCTCTACACCGATCGCGGCATTTACCGGCCCGGAGAGACGGTCCATGCCGTGGCGCTGCTGCGCGACGCCTCGGACACGCCCGCCACCCTGCCGCTGCGCCTCCGGCTGCGCCGCCCGAACGGGCAGGTAGCGGCGGAGCATGTGCTCCAGGATGGCGCCGCCTTGGCCATCCCTATCCCCAGCGCGGCCCCCTCCGGCCAATGGCGGCTGGAGGCGCTGTCCGACCCCGCCCTGCCGCCCATCGGCGAGGTGCAGTTCCGCGTGGACGCCTTCGTGCCCGAGCGTCTGGCGGTAGAGGTGGGGCCGGCGCCCGGTCCGCTCGTGCCCGGCCAGAGCCTCGCCGTGCCGCTCACGGCGCGCTTCCTGTATGGCGCGCCCGGCTCCGGCCTTCCGGGCTCGGCGGAGCTTCGCCTCACGACGCGGCGCGATCTCGCCCGGCACCCCGGCTTCGCCTTCGGGTTGGAGGAGGAGGAATTCGCCCCCGATCTGGTGACGCCCGAGCTCGGCGAAACGGATGCGGAGGGCCGCGCGACGGTGGAGATCGCGCTGCCCCGCGCGCCCGACACCACGCGTCCGCTTTCCGCCACGCTTTCCGTGCTGCTGGAGGAGCCGGGAGGCCGCGCCAGCCAGGCCGCGCCGCTGGAAATCCCGGTGGCGGCGCCGGCGCGCCTCGTCGGCATCGCCGGGCCGCGCGCGGTGGATGCAGATGCGGAGGCGGCGTTCTCGCTTCTCCTCACCGACGCCGCCGGCGCGCCGGTCGCGGGCGCGCTGGCGGTCCGGCTGGTGCGGGAACGGCCCGATTGGCGCATCGTGCTGCGCGGCGGCACGCCCCGCTACGAGACGGTCTGGACGGATGAGGCGGTGGATTCCGCGACGCTGCGCGTCTCAGGGTCGGAGCCGGCGCGCTTCGCCCGCCGCCTCGGCTTCGGCCGCTACCGGCTGGAGGCGCGTGAGCAGGGCGGTTTGGCCATCGCCTCCTTCCGCTTCCGCGCCGGCTGGGTGGCGAGCGAAAGCGCCGAGGTTCCGGACAAGGTGGATGTCTCCGCCGACCGCCCGTCCTACGCGCCGGCCGCGACTGCGCGACTGCGCCTGGACGCGCCCTTCGCCGGCATCGCCTCCGTTGCCGTGCTGACCGACCGCCTGGTTTCGGTGCGCGAGGTGGAGGTGGCGCCGGGCGGCGCGGAGGTGGAAATCCCGGTGGATGCCGCCTGGGGCGCCGGGGCGCACGTTGCGGTGACGGTGCATCGTCCCGGCACGGCCACGAATGGCACGCCCGCCCGCGCCCTCGGCCTCGCCTGGCTGCAGCTGGACCCGGCTGCCCGCCGGCTGGAGGTGGTGGTGGAAGCGCCTGAGCGCGCCCGCCCGCGCACGCGCATCGAGGTGCCGGTGCGTGTCTCCGGCGCGGAGGGGCCGGTGCGCCTCACCCTCACGGCGGTGGATGAGGGCATCCTGCGGCTGACGCGCTTCCGCTCGCCCGACCCGCTGGCGCATTTCACTGCGCGCCGGGCGCTGGGCACCGATATTCGCGACGATTATGGCCGCCTGATCCTCCCGACGGAAGGCGAGGCGGCAGCGCTGCGCCAGGGCGGCGACGAGTTCGGCCCGCCCGGCGCGCTCCAGGTGCCGCAGCGCACCGTGGCGCTCTTCTCCGGCGTGGTGGAGGCGGGGCCGGATGGCGTCGCCCGCATTCCGCTCGACCTTCCCAACTTCGCCGGCGAGTTGCGGCTGATGGCCGTGGCCTGGTCTGGCGGGAAGCTGGGTGCCGCCAGCCGTCCCATGACCGTGCGAGACCCCTTCCTGGCCGAGGCGGTGCTGCCGCGCTTCCTGGCCCCGGGCGACGAGGCGACCGTGCCGGTGCTGCTGCACAACCTCGAAGGCCCCGAGGGCGAGGTGGTGGCGGAGGTGACGGCGGAAGGGCCGCTTGCCCTCGCTGGCGATTCGCGGCTCTCGGCGCGCCTCGCGGTGGGAGCCCGCGCCCTGCCCAGCGTGACGCTGCGCGCCAGCGGGGCAGGGGAGGGGGTGCTGCGCCTCACCGTTGCCGGGCCGGACGGATTCCGGGCGGAACGCGAGGCGCGGATCACCCTGCGTTCCTCCCGCGCCGCCGTGACCGCCGTCGCCACGCTGGAGGTTGCGCCCGGCGAAACCCGGCGCATTGCCCCCGCCACAGAGCGCTTCGTTCCCGGCTCCTGGCGCGCCGGCGCGCTGATCGGCACGCCGGTTCGCTTCGACGCGGCGGGGATGCTGCGCCTCCTCTCGACCTATCCGCTCGCCTGCCTGGAGCAATCATCCTCTCGCGTCCTCGCCCTAGCGGCGGCGACGCAGGAGGGGGTGCCGCAGCCGGCCTTGCAGGGTGCGGTGGAGGCGGTGCTGTCGCGCCAGCGCTACGACGGAAGCTTCGGCCTCTGGTCCGCTCAGGGCGAGCCGGAATTCTGGACCGGCGCCTATGCGACGGAGGCGCTGCTGCGTGCCCGCGCTGCCGGTGCGGCGGTGCCCGAGGCGGCGCTGAACGCGGCATTAGATTCGCTCTCCACACTGCTGGAGGAGACCAGTGCCGACACGCCGGAGGAATTCGCGGCGCAGGCGGCACGGCTCCATGCGCTTTCCCTGGCCGGGCGACCGCGCCTCGGCGCGGCTCGGCGGCTGATGGAGGGGCTGGACCAGCTGCCGACGCCGCTCGCCCGCGCACAGCTCGGCGCCGCCTTCGCCCGCGCCGGGGATCGCGAGCGGGCGGAACGCGCCTTTGCCGCCGCGCTCGCCGCCCCAGCGCGGCGCGACTGGCTCTATGATTACGGCTCCGCCGCGCGCGATGCCCTGGCCGTGCTGGTCCTCGCGCGCGAGGCCGGGATGGACCTGCCTGCCGCTCGGGACCGGCTGCCGGGTCCGGAGCTGACGCCCGAACGCGCCTCGACCCAGGAAGCGGCCTGGGCGGTGCTGGCGGCCGCCGCGCTGGGCCGCGACGCGCGGCCGGTCCGTGCGACGCTGGATGGCGCCCCTGCCGGGCGGCGCGTGGAACTCACCGGCCCCGCCGAGCTCCGCAACAGGGGCGAGGCGCCACTGCCCGTGCTGGTCTCGACGGGCGGCATCCCGGCGGACCCTCTGCCCGCCGGGCGGGCCGGCCTCACGGTGCGGCGGCGCTTCCTCACCCTGGACGGCACGACCGCCTTGAACCTGGACTCGCTGCGGCGCGGGCAGGATTTCCTGCTGGTGCTGGAGGCGCGGGCCGAGACGGGGCAGCGCCATCTCGCGCTGATCCAGCAGGGGCTGCCGGCCGGGTGGGAGATCGTGGCGCGGCTCGGCCCCGGCGCCGTTCCCGGCCTGGGCGAATTGCCTGAGCCCGACGCCGTCCCGGCGCTGGATGACCGCGTCGCCGCCGCCTTCACCTTCACGCCGAACGGGCGCGAGTTCCGCATGGCCGTGCGGCTGCGCGCGACGACGGCGGGGCGGTTCGAGCTGCCGGGGGCAGAGGTGGCCGACATGTACCGCCCGGCGATCTTCGCGCGCGGGGCGGTGGGCCGGATCACGGTGGCGGCGCCATCACCCTGAGCCGGGCGGCGCTGCCCGGCCAATCGGGCGTCGCCACGCCTTCCGCCAAGGCGAGGCGGCGCAGGGCGGGGTCCGCGCTCATCAGCGCATCGCCGGGGCCGATCACCGCCTCGGCATCCTCGGGCGGCGGTGCTTCGAGGCCCAGCGCGTCAAAGGCCCAGCCATGGGCGGAGACGATGCGTCCGCCCTCCAGCCGGCACGGCTCGGGCCGCCGTCCGGGCGCGCCGCGCCGCAGCGCCTCCAGCAACTCGCCGCGCGGCTGCAGGGCGATGTCGAGCCAGAGCCGCGGCTGGCGCGGCGGAGCGGGAGCTACGCGCAGCACGGCGCGGGCCAGCGCCTCGCCCGCCGGACCGGCTGCCCGGCGCGGCAGGGAGATGTGGCGCAGCGCCGCTTCGGGACCGGGCCTCGCATAGGCGTCCTCGATCACCGCCTCGTAGAGCGCGGCGATGCGAGCCGGGGAGAGTTCCTCCAGCGCCCATTCGCGCCCGCGCCGGCCCCGTTCGGGCTCCGCCCGTGCCTGGAGGATCGCCGCGCGCAGCGCCTCCGCCTCCGGTGGGTCGGGCAGCAGCAGCGCCACATCGGGCGGCAATTCGCCAAAGGAGCCAGCGCTGTTCACCACCAGCGGCAGCCCGGCCATCAGCGCATCCATCGCGGCGCCGGAGGTCTCGCCCCGGCTGTCCCCGCGCAGCTGGACCGCCACATCGGCGGAACCGAGCCAGAGGAGGTATTCCTCGCGGCTCAGCCGTCCCGTTACCTCTGCGCCCGGCGGCGCCTCGCCCGGCAGGGCATCGCCCGCGAAGACGAGGCGCGCGCCAGGGATGCCCGACACCGCCTCCATCAGCAGCGCGGGGAGCTTGCGCCGCGTCACCAGGCCAAAGCTCACCACCAGCGTCGCCGTTGCAGGGAGGCCCAGCGCGGCCCGCGCCGCCTCTCGCCCCGGCGGGTCGAAGCGCGCGCGTAGATGCGGGATGCGTCGTAGGGTGGAGGTGGCGGCGCGGCCATGCGCAACGCGCAGCAGCCGCGTGGCGTGATCGGAATGGACGACGACGCGCAGCGCCTGTTCCAGCACAGGCAGCGCGCCCGTGCCCGGCTCGAACAGCGCGGGATAGCCTTCCGCCTCGACACGCCGCGCCACGCCGCCGATCCAGGCCTGAAGGTCGGGCAGCGCGGCATCGTGCAGCGTCACCACCGCCGGCACGTGCGGCAGCACATGCAGCAGCGCCCCGGCATGGAGGGGGTTGTTGCCCATCTGAACCAGCACCCGGTCAAAGCGCCGTGCCTCGTCGGGCAGACGTGTTTCAGACAGGAAGGGGAACCGGCCTTCCAGCGCATCACCCAACGGCTCGGCACTCACCAGCGTCACGGCGTAAGGCGCGGAGAGCGCCTCAACCAGTTCGGCGGCATGGTCGGCAACGCCGGAGGCGGCAGGCGGGAAGGGCGAGACGAGGGCAAGGGAACGGCGGCGCTTCGGCGCAGGGCGCGGCGCCATCTCCTCCAGCGCATCCCAGGCGCGCTCCGCCACGCCATGCCAGGAGAACTCGGCCGCACGCCGACGCCCATATGCCGCGAGGTCGGCGCGGGCCGCCTCGTCCCCCAGCCAGAAGCGCAGCCGCTCCGTCAGCGCCGCCGCGTCCTGCGGGTCGAACAGCGCATCGGCGCGGGTGATGACCTCGGGCAGCGCGCCGGCGCGGCTGGCGATGACCGGGGCACCGCAGGCCATCGCCTCCAGCACCGGCAGGCCGAATCCCTCGGCGATGGAGGGGAAGACCATCAGGGTGCAGGCCGCGTAGAGGCCCGGCAACGCCTCGTCGGGCACGAAGGGCAGGGCGACGGCCTCGTGCGTGCCCAGCCCCGCCTCGGCATAGAGGGCGCGCAGATGGGCGTGGTTGGTGTGGCCGATCGCCAGCATGTGGCGTGCCCGCACCGCCTCGGGCAGGGCGGCATAGGCCTGGATCAGCAGGCGCTCATTCTTGCGCAGGTCGCCCGCGCCCATGAACAGGATGAAGCCCGGCCGCAGGCCGAAGCGTCCCGGCAGGCCAGGATCGAGATGCTCGGGCGGACGGAAGCCGGGCGATACGCCACCGCCGATGACCGGCAGTGCCTCGGGCGGGAGGGGCAGGAAGCGCCGCCCCTCCTCGCGCGTCGCCTCGCTGATGCAGAGCAGGCGGTCGCAGCGCGACGCCTCCTGCACGCAACGCGCATACCACGGGCGCAGCCCGGCCGCGCGCCATGCGCCGTCGAGGTAGAGGGGGCGCAGCGAGAGCGGGATCAGGTCATAGAGCGTGGCGGCGGTGGCGGGGCGCTCCCATTCCTCCGGCCAGGTCGAGACGGCGTCACGATCCCACCCTTCGAAGATGGAGGAGATGTGGAGCACGTCGCAGCGCGCGGCGATCACCGCCTCGGCCCGCAATGCCTCGGCAGCGCGACGCAGCGGGTGATGCGGGTCATTTCCCGCCGCCGCTCCCCGTGGCGCGCGCCAACGCAGGATGTTGCCCGGCCCAAGCACGGGGGCGAACTCCTCCGCCAGGGCGGCGGCGCTTTCGGCCAGGGCGGTGTTCAGCAGCAGCCGCACATCGTTCCCGCGCGGGGTGCGCAGCATGGCCCGCGCCAGTTCCAGCGAGTAGCGCCCCAGCCCGGCATGGCGCGAGGCGCCCTGCGCCCCTTGCAGGTCGAGAAGCAGACGCATCCTTAGCCCGCGAGGCGGCGTGCCCAGCGCCCGGCCTCGCCCGGCGGCAAGGGCGCGTCCTCGGCCCCTTCCAGCGCGGCGATGCGCTCGGCGAGGGGCAGGGCGGCGGGGTGCGCCTCCAGCAGCGCGAGGCGGCCGGGAAGATCGGATTCCGCTGCCCAGGCCAGGAAGACCGGCCGCGCGCCGTCAAGCGAGAGGCGCACCACCCCGT
This sequence comes from Sabulicella rubraurantiaca, assembly GCF_017355885.1. Lineage (GTDB taxonomy): Bacteria > Pseudomonadota > Alphaproteobacteria > Acetobacterales > Acetobacteraceae > Roseococcus > Roseococcus rubraurantiacus. Next base: position 124,468 of record NZ_JAFEUU010000002.1, on the reverse strand, counting down.
CCTCCCCAGGCAGGACGGATTGCCGGCGCGGCGCCTCCTCCCCCGCCACGCCGAGCAGCAGGTGGATGCGTTCTCCGGCGAGTGCGTCGGGACGGAAGGCGATCGTGTCGCGCGCAGGCGCGAGGGCGGCCCAGAGCGCGGCGTCGCCCGGCACCACCGCCCGGCCGCGTGCGAGAGGCGGAGCCCCTTCCGGCAGCAGGGCGAGGCGGCGCAGCCCCATCCGGACCGGACGCCCATCCTCGGCATCGGGCGGGGCGTCCAGCGAGCCGGACAGGCGCAGCCGCACCAAGCCTTCGCCCCCACGCCAGTCGAGCGAAAGCGCCATTCCGTCGGTTAGCGGCAAGGAAGGGGCGTCATCCAGCGCCACGCGGTTGTCCAGCGCCCAAGGCCGTGCGGCGAAGCTCAGGACCAATCGCCCTGGCGGGGCGGAGATCCGCAGCGCCGCGGCGCGCCCTGCCACCCAGGCCACGTCGCCGGATGGCGGCTCGAAGCCAGGGCCGAGCAGGGCTGCCAGGGCAGGGAAGCCGAGATCGGCGCCTTCCGCCAAGGGTGGCGCGGCGGCAGGGGGTCGAGGCGCGGCGGCCTTCAGGCACTCCTCGAAGGCGCGGCGGAAATCGCGCCCCACATCGTCCCAGTCGCGCGGCTGGAAGCCTTGGGCGATGCGCGCCCGCTCCCTCGCCAGCGCCTCTGGGCTTTCGGCCCAACGCCGCACCGCCTCCGCGATGGTGCGCGGCGAATATGGGTCGAGCGGCGGGGCGAAGCCGGAGCCAGCCTCGGGCGTCGCGCCTTCGGGGCTGGCGAGGCAGGGCGTGCCCAGCGCAAGGGATTCGCCCACCGGCAGGCCCCAGCCCTCGGTGAAGGAGGGGAAGACGGTGAAGGCGGCCTCTCGGTAGAGCGATGCCAGTTCCGGGTCGGAAATCCCGTGCAGCATCCGGATGCGCCCGCCGAGGAACCCCGTCGCCTCCAGCTGTGCCAGCAAGTCGCCGACGCGCCAGCCGGGCCGCCCGACGCAGACCAGGGGCGGCGGCTCCGCCCCCTCCTCCAGCAGGATCTTCCAGGCCTGGAACAGGGCAAGGTGGTTCTTGCGGCTCTCGATCGTCCCCACACAGAGCACGAAGGGCCTGCTGCGCAGATCGGCCAAGGCAGCGGGCCAGCCTTCCGCCACCGCGTCGGAGAAGCGATGGGCGAGCGGCACGGCGCGCACCGGCACATCCGGCGCACCGCGCTCGGCCAGGGCGCGGCGCATCCCCGCCGCCGTATACTCCGAGATGGCCAGCGCGAATTCCCAGCGCGGCGCGCCCTCGTCCAGCGCCTGCCGGAACCCGGCCACCGTTCCCGCGTCCGTGTGCTCGGGGTGGGTGAGGGGGATCAGGTCATAGGCCATCATGCCCAGCCGCAGCCCTCGCGCACGCAGCCCATCCAGCAGTGCGGTCGCCCCGACGAGGAACCAGAAGGCGCCGAGCGTCAGGAAGGAGCGCGCAGAATCGAGATGCGTCGCGCGCCCGCCATCCAGCGCCGCTTCCACCAGGGCGCGGGCGCGGCCGGTGTCGTGCGCCTCCTCCGTCGCGTAGCGCAGCAGGGCGCGGAGATCGTCCGGCGCCAGGGTCCAGATCGGGCCGAGAGGGGCTTCCAGCGCCACGAAGCGCCAGCGTTCCGGCTCCTCCGCCAGCAAATAGGCGCAGATGCCGATCTGCACGCGCTGGATGCCCGTCGCACGGCCCGTGGCGCGCAGCATGTTCAGCAAATCCGTCACGTCGAGCAGATGCGGCGGGCCGGGCTGGCCCTCCGCCTCGGCGATGCGCCCCGCCTCGCGCAGCACGTGCCAGCGGCGGCGGGTCGGCGTGGTCTGGAACTCCGCCTCCAGCGCCGCGAGGTCGGGGCCGGGCGAAGGGCGCGGCTTCGCGCTGCGGGCCGGGCGGGCGGGGCGCTCGCCCATCCGCTCCAGCTCCAGCGCCGCGTGGTTCACCGGGGCCAGGGCGTCGGACAACCCATAGGCCTCGCGCGCCTCGTCGAGCCGGCCTTGCAGTTTCAGCGCGTGGCCGAGCTGGAGCGGGATGTCGTGATCCTCGGGCCGCATCGCCATGGCGCGGCGATAGGCGGATTCCGCGCTCAGCAGGTCGCCGCCTTCCTTCAGCATGTGACCCAGCTGGACGAGGATGCCGGCATCCTCCGGCTCGCGCTCCAGATGCGCGCGGTAATGCCGCGCCGCCTCCGACCAGTCGCGCCGGTCGCGCGCCGCGTCGCCCATGTCGCGCGGCGGGGTCTCGGGCGGCGGGCTTTCCGGCGCAGGCGCCTCGGCCGAGCGGCGCCGCGCGCCGAGGAAGTTCTGGAGAAGCCGGATCACCGGCCCGTTCTAGGATGGGTGGCGCGCCGCCTCAACGCGTCATCAGCGTCAGCCCGCCATCCACGACGATCTCCGCCCCCGTGACGTATTTCGCTTCGTCGGAGGCTAGGTACAGTGCGGCATAGGCCACGTCCCAGGCATCCCCCATGCGGCCCATGGCGGGCTGCGCGTTGCGCTTTGCCACGATGGCGGCCACGTCGCCGCCCGTGCGCTGGCCGGCGAGGCGCGCCTCCACCAACGGCGTGTGCATCAGCCCCGGCACCACCACGTTGCAGCGTATGCCATGCGGCGCGTAGCGAACCGCGATCATGCGCGACAGCGCCATGACGCCCGACTTGGAGGCGGCATAGGCCATGAGGTCGGTGCCGATGTGACGCAGCGCCGCGACGGAGGAAAGGTTCACGATCGCGCCGCCACCCTGCTCGCGCATCAGCGGCAGCACCGCGCGCGTCGAGAGGTGGACGTAGTGGAGATTGTGGTGGAACTGCGCGTGCCACGCCTCGGGCGTCAGTTCCTCCGGCCCGCCGGGGACGGAGCCACCCACGTTGTTCACCAGGATGTCGATGCGGCCGAAGGCGGCGACCGTCGCATCCACGACGCGCTTCACCTCCTCCTCCTTCGTCACGTCAGCGGCGAAGGCGAGGGCCTGCCCGCCCTCCTTCGCGATCAGCGCGGTGGTTTCCTCTGCCGCCTCGATCCGCAGGTCCATGCAGACGCATTGCGCGCCTTCGCGCGCGAAAAGCAGCGCCATGGCGCGGCCATTGCCGATGCCGTCGCCCACCGATCCGGCGCCGAGGATGAGGGCACGCTTCCCCGCGAGGCGCCCCATCAGCCCTGCCTCCACGGCGTCTCGGACCAGAATCGTCGCCAGCCGCGTTCCTCCTCGCGCAGTCGCGCGAACCAGGGATCGCCCACTTCGTTCTTCACCTCGCAGAAGCGCTGTTCAACGGCGCGGGTGAATTCGGGGTCGGCCATGGTCTGGGCCACTGCGTCGCGGATGCGTACCAGGATGGGGGCGGGGGTGGCGGCTGGCATGACGAGGCCGCGTTCGCTCGCCATCTCGACCGGAATGCCCTGCTCGCGCAGCGTCGGCAGGTCGGGCGCGAAGCGGGAGCGGCGCGGCCCGGCCTGGGCCAGCAGCCGCACGCCCTCCGGATTGGCCAGCAAATAGCCCAGGTTGAGGCCCGAGGCCTGGATCTGCCCCGCCATCATCGCGGTGCGGATCTGCGGGTCGCCGGCGAAGCCCACGTGGTTGAAGCGCACCCCCGCCGCGCGCTGGAGCAGGAACATCAGCAGGTGGTCATCCGTGCCGATGCCGGGCGTGCCGAAGGAGACGGATTCCGGTTCCCGCCGCACCCGTTCCATCAGCCCCACGAAGTCTCGCACCGGGCTCGCGGCCGGGACGGACACGGCGGAAGGGTCGGTGACCACGTTCGCCACCGGGGCGAAATCTTCCAGCTTGAACTGCGCCTGCCGCTCGATCGGGATGGTGAGCAGGCCGGGCATGTTGGTGGTGCCGATGACGTGGCCGTCCGGGCGCGACCGGGCGACGGCGGCCAGCGCCACCTCGCCCCCCGCGCCGGGCCGGTTCTGCACCACCACCGGCACGCCGAGCCTCGGTTCCAGGAAGCGCGCCAGCAGCCGGGCATCGAGGTCGGTGGCGCCGCCGGCGACGAAGCCCACCACGATCTCGACCGGGCGCTCCGGCCGCCACCCCTGGGCAAGGGCCGGGGTGGCGAGGAGCGGCAAGGCCAGTATGGCGCGTCGCGTGGCTGTCATGGATGGATCCTCCCTTGGCGGCGCCGGTGCTTCAGACCCGGCGCTTTTGGGAGGGCAGCTTAGGCACCGCGCGCGGCGCCTGTCATGGGGTGGGCTTCAGCGCCAAGCCACCGCCGGGAAGGTCGCAACGGAAAACCGCGCCGCCGAGAGCCGCCCGCCCCGCAGATCCCAAGGCACGTCGAGGCGCGGCGCCCCGCCCCCTTCCGGCGTCCGCGCGCCGATCTGCGCCACGATGGAGAGCGAGGCGGCGGCGCCCGGCGGCAGCATACCGGCATCGCGCAGCACGCGCACGCCCTCGACCGGGTTGACCAGGGCGAGGCTGCCGCGCCCTTCGGGCTGCAAGCCTGGGTCCAGCGCGATGGTCCCTGTCGCCTCGATCGCGGCTTCGCCGCGCCGCGCTTCGAGCCGAACGATCTGCACCTGGCCGCCGGCGGTGCGGAACGCCTCGGGCGAGGAAAGCGGCGCGTCAGACCGCAGCAGGGCGGACACCAGATCCAGCTGGAGCGGCCCGTTCCGCGCCCCCTCCGCGGTCGCGGTGAGCTGCCGGTCGCGCCAGCGCAGGGCAACGCGCCGCGCCTCCACCGTGCCCAGCGCCACCCCTTCCCCCAGCCAGAGCAGGTCGGAGCCGTCGAGCGCGGCGCGGCCTTCCAGATCCGCGGCGCGCAGCGGGGTCCAGTCTCCCCCCGCGCGCAACGCAATCGCGCCGCCGGGCGAGAGCAGCGCGGTCCGCGGCTCCCAGGGCAGCACGGTGACCGAAAGCCGCTCGGCACGCACGCCCAGCCCGAGCGGGGAGGCGGCTTCGAGATCCGGCAGGGTCACTTCCGGCCGCCAGGGTAGGGGGCCGCGAAGTGGCGCGCCATGGGTGATGCGCCAGCCCTCGGCGCGGCGGGCTTCTGCCCAGGCTTCTACCCCGCGCTCCATCCTCCCCAGCACCGCCTGCCAGGCGAAGGCGCCGCCGCCCCCCAGCAGGATGAGCAGCAGGAGAAGGAAAGGCCATTTTCTCGACATGGGGTTGGGGTTAGACCGGCATAGGTTCCTCCGCAAAGCGCCGCATGTCCGAATTGCACGTCTTCGCTTATGGCTCGCTGATCTGGCGGCCAGGCTTTCCCTTCGTTTCGCGTGAGCCAGCCTTGCTGCGCGGCTTCCATCGCCGCTTCTGCCTCTGGTCGCGCCTGTATCGCGGCACGCCGGAGCGGCCGGGCCTCGTGCTCGGCCTCGATCGCGGTGGCTCCTGCCACGGCGTCGTGTTCCGCGTCGCGCCCGAGCATGCAGCGGAGACGCTCGCCTATCTCGACGCGCGGGAGAATCCGAATGGCGAGACGGTTTATCACCGCCGCCTCCTGCCCGTGCGCCTCGCCTCCGGCGCAATGATCCGCGCCGTGACCTACGTGGCCGACCGGGCCCACCCCGCCTATGCGCGTCCCTGCCCGGACACGGCGGCGCGGGTGATCGGCGCCGGGGTCGGGCAGGCGGGATCGAACCGCGACTACCTGCTGAACACGCTGCAGCAGCTGCGCGAACTGGGGCTGCGCGACTCCGGCCTGGAAGGCATCGCGCAGCGCCTGGCCGCCAGCCCGGGCTGACCCGGCGCGCCGGTCACAGAAGGTCGAGCAGCTTCCGCATCGCGCCCGGCAGAATGACCTGCGCGCGGTCGAGGGCGACCGGTTCCAGCCCCTCGGGAATCGCATCGGCATCGGCACGCCACAGCCGCATCGAGAGGTCGCGATGGGTGAAGCCGTGCCGCGCCTCGCCGGGACAGGGGTGCCAGGGGGCCGGAGCGGGGGCATGGGACAGCGCCTCCGCCTCCTCCCAGGGTTCGGCGCGCCAGGGCGTGCCGGGCAGGGCGGGCATCCCGCCAAGCAGCCCGCCCTCGGGCCGGCGGAGCAGGCCGATCCGCCCCTCGCGGTCCAGCAGCGCGAAATGCACGCCGAAAATCGCGCCCCGCGCCGCCTTGGGCGCCTTCACCGGCAGCGTGTCCTGGATGCCCAGCCGGTGTGCCTCGCATTCATCCCGCCAGGGGCAGAGGGCGCAGGCGGGGCGGCGGGGGGTGCAGATGGTCGCGCCCAGATCGAACAGCGCCTGGGCGAAATCGCCCGGCCGCGCCCTTGCCTCTGCCTGCTCCATGAAGCTCGCGGCGCGGCGAGAAATCTCGGGCCGCGAGTGGGGCAGGGGGGTCTCGATGGCGAAGACGCGCGACAGCACCCGCTCCACATTGCCGTCCACCGGCACGACCGGCTCATTCAGGGCGATGGCGGCGACGGCGGCCGCGGTATAGGCGCCCACCCCTGGCAATTCCCGCCACCCGGCGGCATCGCGCGGCCAGCCCTTCGCCGCGATCTCCTTGGCCGCGGCATGGAGGTTCCGCGCCCGGGCATAGTAGCCCAGCCCGGCCCATTCCTCCGCCAGCTCGGCCCAATCCGCCGCGGCAAGGCTTCCGACATCGGGGAAGCGCGCCAGGAAGCGGGCATAGCGTGGACCCACGGCCGCCACGGTGGTCTGCTGAAGCATGACCTCGCTGACCCAGATGCGGTATGGATCGGGGGCGGGCGCGTCGCGCCAGGGCAGTCGGCGACGATGCCGGTCATACCAGTGAAGGAGGGATTCGGCGCGCGCCATGGCAGGGGACAACACGGAAGACGCGGCCCCGTCCAGAGGGGTGTTCAGCAAGGACCTGAAGCCGCTCGGCGCGCCGGTCCGCCCGGCCCGGGCCACCATCCCCCTCGCGCCCTCCATTCCGGAGCGGAGCTTCCGCACGCTGGAACTGGGCGCGCTGATCCCGCGCCTGACCCGGCCCAGCTTCCGCCGCCGCTCGCCGGAATCCGCGCAGATCCTGGCCGACTGGCCGAACCTAGCCGGCCCCTCCCTGGCCGCGATGGCCGAGCCGGTGCGGCTCTCTGCCGGCACGCTCACCCTGGCCTGCACCGGACCGGCTGCGATGGAGATCGGCCTGATGGCCCCGGTCATCGTGGAGCGGCTGAACGCCGCCCTTGGCCGCCCGGCCATCCGCAAGCTGGCCTTTGTGCAGCGCGCCCCGCGCCTTGCCCCGCCCCCCCGCCCGGCGAAGCCGGAGCCCGGCCCCGTGCCCGAGGCGGTGCGGGACCTGCCGGAGGGCGAGCTGCAGGCCGCCCTGGCCCGGCTGGCGCGCGGCGTCCTCGCCCGCCGGCCGTGATCGCTGGACAGCCCTCGCCCCCTGCGTCAGATGTTCCGCCGAATTGGAGGCCCCCGATGACCCTCTCCCGCCGTTCCCTCGCTGCCCTAGCCGTGGCGCTTCCCGCCGCCCCCGCCATAGCCCAGCAGGATCCCCGCCTCGCCGTGCGCGAGACCGGGCGTGCCGACGCGCCCGTGGTGGTGCAGGAATATTTCTCCCTCACCTGCGGGCATTGCGCCAATTTCCACAACAACGTGTGGCCCGAGGTGAAGAGCAAGCTGGTCGAGCCCGGCCGTGTCCGCCTCATCTGGCGCGACTTCCCGCTGGACGGCGTCGCCCTCGCCGCCGCCTGCATCGCGCGCTCCCTGCCCGCCGATCGCTATGAGGGCTTCATCACCATCCTGTTCCAGACCCAGAACCGCTGGGCCTACGCCGAGGGACGGCAGCTGGAGGAGCTGGCGCGCCTCGCCTCCATGGCCGGGATGTCGCGGCCTGACTTCGACAAGGCCGTGGCCGACGAGGCGCTGCGCCGCGCGGTGTTCGAGCAGCGTCAGGAAGCGGTGCGCCGCTACAACATCACGGCGACGCCGTCCTTCCTGTTCAACTCGCGCCTGCACACGGGCGGGCTCGATTTCGCCCGCTTCCAGCAGGCCGTGCAGGACGCCCCGCGCGCGTGACCGAGGGGACCACCCACCCCGCACCAGTCCCGGAGGAGGGCGAGGCCCAGGCGGAGGCCGAGCGCCGCCGGCTTTCGGCCACCCTCACCGGGCTGCGCATCGCCGGCTTCAAGTCCTTCGCGGAGCCGGTGCAGGTGCCGGTGCTGCCGGGGCTGACGGGGGTGGTCGGTCCCAATGGCTGCGGCAAGAGCAACGTGGTCGAGGCGCTGCGCTGGGCCATGGGCGAGAGCAGCGCCCGGTCGCTGCGCGGCGGCGAGATGGACGACGTCATCTTCGCCGGCACCGCCACGCGCCCGGCGCGCAACCTCGCCGAGGTGACGCTGAACCTGGAGGATGCGGAGGGCGTCGGCCCGGCGCCGCACGACAAGTCGCCGCAGCTGGAGGTGATCCGCCGCATCGAGCGCGGCTCCGGCTCCGCCTACCGGGTGAACGGGCGGGAGGTGCGGGCACGAGACGTCCTGACCATGTTCGCCGACCTCGCCTCCGGTCCCCGCTCCTCCGGCATGGTGTCGCAGGGCCGCGTCGCGGCGCTGATCGGCGCCAAGCCCGAGGAGCGGCGCGGCGTTCTGGAGGAGGCGGCCGGCATCGCCGGCCTGCGCGCCCGCCGCCATGAGGCGGAGCTGAAGCTGCGCCAAGCCGAGGCCAATCTCGGCCGCTCGGAGGATTTGCTGGCGCAGCTGGCGCAGCAGGGGGATTCCCTGCGCAAGCAGGCGCGTCAGGCCGCGCGCTACCGCAACCTGAACGATCTGGTCCGCAATGCGGAGGCGGAATGGTTCGCCCTGCTGGTCGCCCGTGCCGAGGCAGCCCTCGAATCCGCCCGCGCCACGCTGGCCGAGCGGGAAGGGACGCTGCGCGGCGCGGAAGCCGCCGCTGCCTCTGCGATCGCCGCCGCCGAGCGGGCCGAGGCCGCCCTGCACGATCCGCGTGCGGAGGAAGGCCTGGCCCGCGCCCTGCTGGAACGCCGCCGCGTCGAGGCGGAAGGCTTGGCTGCCGAGGCGGAACGCGCCCGCCTTGCCCTGGAGGAGGCGGAAGCCGCCCTCGCCGCGCTGCGCGAGGATGCTGCGGACGCGACGCGGCTGGAGCAGGACGCCGCCGCCGCCGGAACGCGGGCGCAGCGCGAGGAGGCGGGGCTGGCCTCCGCCCTCGCCACGCTGCCGGCACGGCTGGAAGCGGCGGAAGCGGAGGCCGCACACCTCGCCGAAGCGAGTTCCGTCGCCGAGGGACGCCTGCACGAGCGCACGGAAGCCGCCGCCGCCCTCGCAGCCCAGGCCAATGCGCTCGCGGCGGAGCTGGGCTTGGCCGAAAGCCGTGCCGCCCGAGCCCGGACCCGCCGCGCGGAGGCCGAGGCGGCGCTGGCGCGCGCCGAGGCTGATGCCGTGCCCGAAGCGGCGCTGGAGGGAGCCGCCGCCGCCACCGCCACCGCCGAGGAAACCCTCGGCCGCTGCCGGGCCGCGCTGGAAGCCGCCGAGCGCCGCCGCGCCGAGGCCGGGGAGCGCGCCGCCGAGGCCCTGCGCCTCGCACGCGCCGCCGAAATGGAGCGCGGCGCCGCTGAGCGCGCCCGTGCCGCGGCCGCGCAGCGCCGCACCGCCCTGGATGCCCGCGCCCGCGCCCTGGAGGCCGAAGCGGCGCGCCTGCCCGTCGCCGAGCCGCCCGAACCGGTGGAACGCGAGGCCGCCGCGGCCGTCGAGGCGCGGGCCGAGGCCGAATCCCGCCTCGCCGCGGCCGAAAGGGCACGGGACGAAGCAGCGAAGGAGTCGCGCGCCGCACGGGAAGCGGCGGAAGCCGCCCGCGCCGCCCTGTCGCGCCTCACCGCCGAATGCGAGGGGCTGCGCGCCGCCACGCAAGGCGGCAGCGAGGCCGAGCCCATCGCCCGCACCCTCACCATCCCCGAAGGGCTGGAAGCCGCGCTGGGCGCGGCGTTGGGCGAGGGGTTGGAAGGCGGGCGTGGGGCAGGAAGTCGCTTCTGGCGCGCCCTGCCGCCGCTGGAGGACGCTCCGCCCCTGCCGGCGGGCGCGCAGCCTTTGGCGGCGCTGGTGGAGGCCCCGCCGGAATTGTCGCGCGCCCTGGGCCAGATCGGGCTGGTGGAGGACGGGGCCGCCACTCAGGCCGCGTTGCGTCCGGGCCAAGCCCTGGTGTCGCGCGAGGGCGCGCTGTGGCGCTGGGATGGGTTCGTGCTGGCGCCGGGCGCCGCCGCCTCCGGTGCTGCACGGCTCCAGGCCCTGGCCCGGCTGCGCCAAGCTGAGGCCCGCCGCGCCGCCGCCGCGCCCGAGGCCGAGCAGGCCGAGTCCCGCCGCGCCGAGGCCGCGTCCCACGAAGCGGCGACGCTGCGCGAGGCCGACGCCGCCCGCCGTGCTCGCGACGAGGCCGAGCGCCGCGCCCGCGAGGCCGAGCGCCGCGCCGCCGAAGCCCGCGCCCGCCACGACGCTGCCGCCCGCCGTCGCGCCGAGCATGAGGGCACCGCAAGCCGTCTCGCCGCCGAACGGGAGGAGGCCGAGGCCGCTTGGCGCGAGGCGGAGGCCGCTTGGCAGGCCGCGCCCGCCCGCCCCGACACTGAAGCCGCCGCCACCCTGGCCCGCGAGGGGGAACGCGAGGAGCGCGAAGCCCGCGCCGCGCGTGGCGAGGCCGAGGCAGCACTGGCCCGGGCCCGTTCCGCCGAGGCCGCGCTGCGCAGCCGTGCCGCCGCCGCCGCCGCCCAGCACGCCGCCCTTGCCCCGCAGCGCGAGGCGCTGGCCCAGGAAGCGGCGGAGGCCGAATCCGCCCTGCTGGCCGCTCGCGCCGCCCGTGCCGCCCTGCCGGACCTTGCCGCTGCGCGCGCCGCAGTGGAGGCAGCGCGGCTGGAATTGTCGGAGGAGCGCGGGCGCGAGGCCGAAGCGCGCGGTCGCGCGGCCACGCTGCGCGTCGAGCGCGAGGCGCTAGAAGCCCGCCGCGAGGCCGCCGTCGCGGAGCGCGCCGCCTGGGCCGCCCGCCTCGCCGAGGCCGGGACGCGTCGGGCCGCTCTGGAAAACCGCACGGAAGCGGCGCTGCGCCGGCGCGACGCCCTGCTTCGGGCGCCCGAGGAAGTCGCCGCGCGCTCGGAGGCCGCCGCCCGCGCCGTCGCCGCCGCCGAAGAGGCGCAGACCCGTGCCCGCGCCGCGCTGGAGGAGGCCGAGACCCGCGCCCGCGCCGCCGCGGAGGCGCGCCGCGCCGCCGAGGCCGCCCTGGCCACCGCGCGCGAGGGGCGCCTCCTGGCCGAGGCGGCGCTGGGTTCCGCCACGCAATCCGGCCAATCCTTGGCCACGCGCATCCTCGAGAAGCTGGGCGAGGAGGCGGAGCTTCCCGACCCGCCCGAGGACCTGTCCGACGCCGCCGAGGAACGCGCCCGTCGCCGTGCCGAGCGCCTGTCCCGCGAGCGGGAGGAGATGGGCCCCGTCAACCTCCGCGCCGAAGTGGAGCTGGAGGAGCTGGAGGCGCGCATCGCCGCCACCCATGCGGACCGGGAGGAGATCGCCGCCGCCATCGCCAAGCTGCGCGGCTCCATCGGCCACCTGAACCGCGAGGCGCGGGAGAGGCTGCGCGCCGTGTTCGACCAGGTGGACCGGGAGTTCCGCGCCCTGTTCTCCCGCCTGTTCGGCGGCGGGCGGGCGCATCTGGCCCTGGTCGGCTCGGAGGATCCGCTGGAGGCGGGGCTGGAGATCTACGCCGAGCCGCCGGGCAAGAAGCTCTCCTCGCTCGCGCTGCTCTCGGGCGGCGAGCAGGCGCTGACGGCGCTGTCCCTGATCTTCGCCGTGTTCCGCTGCCACCCCGCGCCCGTCTGCGTGCTGGACGAGGTGGACGCGCCGCTGGACGACGCGAATGTGGAGCGGTTGTGCGATCTTCTCGACGCGATGGCGGAAGGCGGCACGCGCTTCCTGATCGTCACCCATCACGCGCTGACCATGGCGCGGATGCATCGCCTCTTCGGCGTGACGATGCAGGAGCGCGGCGTGTCGCGCCTGCTCAGCGTGGATCTCGGCGAGGCCGTGAAGATGGCCGAGGGTTGAGACGCAACCACTTTGTGGGCGTTACCTTGACAGTCCATTGCCACCCGCATAGACGGCCCCTGCCTCCGGCGGCGTGGATGCAGGAGGAGCCGTGGTGAACGACCGGGACGCCTTCAAGCAACGCCTGGACGCCGCAAGGGCCCGACAGGGCCTGGACCGTGCGACCGGAGCTGATGCTGGCAAGGGTGGACTTCCCGGCGGCAACTGGGGCATCGGCTTCCGGGCCGGCGTGGAGGTCGTCTCCGCGCTGGTGGTGGGTGTGGGGCTCGGCCTCCTCCTCGATCGGTGGCTGGGCACCTGGCCGTGGCTCTTCCTCGTGTTCTTCCTCCTGGGGTCTGCCGCGGGCGTGATGAACGTGTATCGTCTCTTCAACCCCCGGCGGCTTCGCAAGGACTAGGCTCATCTGCTTGGGGGTTGACCGGTGGCGGTAGAAGGCAAGGCGATCGACGCGCTGTCGCAGTTCGAACTGGCCACGACGTTCGGCCCCATCGGCCGGGCCGTGGGCTTCACCCAGTCCAACCTCCACATGCTGATCGCGGGCGCCCTGATCGTCGCGCTGATGGTCATCGGCATGCGCCCCCGCGCCATGGTGCCGGGCCGGCTGCAGTCGCTGGCCGAGAGCGCCTACGGCTTCATAGACGAGATGCTTCTGGCCCAGGTCGGGCCCGAGGGGCGCCGCTTCTTCCCCTTCGTGTTCACGCTCTTCATGTTCGTGCTGTTCGGCAACATGCTGGGCCTGTTCCCCTACGCCTTCACCTACACCAGTCACATCAGCCTCACCTTCACCTTGGCGATGCTGGTCTTCGTGCTGATCACGGTGGTGGCCATCGCTCTGCACGGGAAGCATTTCTTCGGATACTTCTTCCCGGAGGGCGCGCCGCTCTGGCTCGCGCCCATCATCATCCCGGTTGAGATCGTCTCCTACCTGTCGCGTCCGGTTTCCCTCTCCATCCGTCTCTTCGCCAACATGGTCGCAGGGCACGTGATGCTGAAGGTCTTCGCCACCTTCGTGGTGATGCTGGGCGCGCTGGGGACGCTGGGTCCGCTGCTGTCCATCATGCCACTCGCGATCAACGTGGCGCTGGTGGGCTTCGAGGTGCTGGTCGCCTTCCTGCAGGCCTACGTCTTCGCGATCCTCACCTGCATCTACCTCCACGACGCGGTGCACCTGCACTGAGCGCCCGTCGAGCTGAACCACTCACTTCGTTTCCAAGGAAGGACTGAGACCATGGAAGTCGCCGCCGCCAAGGCCCTCGGGGCCGGTATTGCTGTCATCGCGCTGTTCGGCGTGGGTCTGGGCATCGGGAACATCTTCTCCTCGCTGATCAACAGCGTGGCCCGTAACCCCTCCGCCCGCGACGCCGTGTTCCCGATCGGCATTCTGGGCTTCGCCCTGACGGAAGCCGTCGCGCTCTTCGCGCTGCTGATCGCCTTCCTCATCCTCTTCGCCTGATCCCGCGCCGGGCGGGGCGCCCTTGCCCCGCCCGCGCTGCAGGATTCACGCGACCAGGGGGCCGGGCCATGCCGCAGCTGGATTTCTCCAACCCGTTGATGCTCAGCAAGCTCGTGTGGCTGCTGATCATCTTCGGGCTGCTCTACTTCGTGCTGAAGAACTACGCCCTGCCGCAGGTGGCTGCCGTGCTCGATGAGCGCGCGGCCCGCATCGCGGCCGACCTCAACGCCGCGCGCGACGCGCAGGCGGCGGGTGAGGCCGCGATGGCCGAGCTTCGCGCAGCCACCGCCGCCGCGCGGTCGGAAGCGCAGGCCGCGGTCGCCAGCGCCATTGCCGAGGCAAATGCCAAGGCAGCGGCCGAGGCGGAGGCGATCAACCGGCGGCTCGACGTCCAGGTGGCGGAGGCGGAATCCCGCGTCCGTGCCGCGCGCGACAGCGCCATGGGCGCCCTGCGCGAGGTGGCGCTGGACACGACCCAGGCCATGCTGGCGCGGCTTCGCGTCCAGGCTCCGGCCAATGACGTTGCCGCCGCGGTGGACCGCGCGGCCGGGGGGAGGGGCTGATGCTCGCCGATCCGAAATTCTGGGTCGCCATATCCTTTGTCATCTTCGTGGTGCTCGCCGGCCGCACGGCCTGGCGCACCGTCACGAAGATGCTGGATGAGCGCGCCGCCCGCATCCGCGCCGAACTCGACGAGGCGGTGCGGCTGCGCTCCGAGGCCGAGGCCATGATGGCCCAGGCTCAGCGCGACCGATCCGCGGCCGAGGCCGAGGCGAAGGAGATGCTGGAGCGCGCCCGCGCCGAGGCCAAGCGCCTGGGCGAGTCCGCTGCCGCCGAGGCGCAGGCCGCCGCCCAGCGCCGCGAGCGCATGGCCATGGACCGCATCGCCGCGGCCGAGGCCAGCGCGGTGAACGAGGTGCGGCAAGCCGCCGCCACCATCGCCACCGCCGCAGCCCGCGACGTCATCACCCAGGCCCATACGGCCGAGGCCGATGCGGCGCTGGTGAACGAGGCGATCGCCGCCATCCCGACGGCGCTTCGCGTCGCCTGACGGGGCGCGCCACGCAAGCGAAGAAGGCCGCCCGAGAGGGCGGCCTTTTTCATGCGCGCCCTTCCCCCGGGCGCCCATCCCTCGCTAGCATCCCGAGCGAATCAACGCCTCAGGGATGGCTTTATGCTCCGACGTTTTCTCCTCGCCTCTGCTGCGATGCTGGGCCTTGCCGCTGCCCAGCCTGCCAGCGCCAACGTGTTCCGCTGGGCCAATGACGGAGACGTCAACTCCATGGACCCGTACACGCGGCAGGAGACGTTCCTCCTCACCTTCAACGCCAATATCTACGAGCCGCTGATCCGCCGCGACCGCAACCTCGGTCTGGAGCCGGCGCTCGCCCTGCGCTGGGAGCAGGTGGAGCCGACCGTGTGGCGCTTCCACCTGCGCCAGGGCGTCCGCTTCTCCGACGGCACGCCCTTCAGCGCCGACGACGTGGTGTTCTCCATCGCCCGCGCCCGTGGCCCCGGCTCCAATGTCAGCTCCTTCTTTGCCTCCGTGACCGAGGTGCGGAAGGTGGACGACCACACGGTGGACCTCGTCACCGACGCGCCCAACCCGATCCTGCCGAACCAGCTGACGAGCTTCGGCGTAATGAGCAAGGCGTGGCTGGAGCGCAACAACGCCGCCCGCGTCGCCGACCTCACCTCGCGCGAGGAGAACTTCGCCACCCGCAACGCCATGGGCACCGGCCCCTTCATGCTGCAGTCGCGTGAGCCGGATCGCCGCACCGTGCTGGTGCCGAACCCGAACTGGTGGGACCGGCCGGAGCACAACCTGACCCGCGTCGAGTTCAACGTCATCGCCAATGACGCAACGCGCGTCGCCGCCCTGCTCTCCGGCGAGGTGGACATGGTCTACACCGTGCCGCCGCAGGATATGGACCGGATCCGCCGCACCAACGGCCTCCGCATCATCGAGGGGCCGGAGCTTCGCACCATCTACCTGGGCATGGACCAGCAGAGGGACGAGCTGCTGAAGAGCGACGTGCGCGGCCGTAATCCGTTCAAGGATGTGCGCGTTCGCCGCGCCATGCTGCTCGCCATCGACATGCCGGCGATCCAGAGCCGTGTGATGCGTGGCCAGGCCCGCGTCACCAACCAGATCTTCGGCCCCGGCGTGAACGGCTTCCTGGAGGAGAATGACCAGCGCCCGCGCGTGGACCTCGAAGCCGCGCGGCGCCTGCTGATCGATGCCGGCTATCCCAACGGCTTCGGCGTCACCCTCGACTGCCCCAATGACCGCTACGTAAATGACGAGGCGATCTGCACCGCCATCGTTTCCATGCTGGCGCGCGTCGGCATCCGCGTGAACCTCGCCGCGCAGACCCGCGCGCGCTACTTCGCCGAGGTCAACCCGCCCCGATACAACACCAGCTTCTACCTGCTGGGCTGGACCCCGAACACCTATGACGCGCACAACGCGCTGTACAATCTCGCCGGCACGCGGGACGGGGTGCGCGGCGTGTTCAACAACGGCGGCTACAGCAACCCGCGCTTCGACGAGCTGCTGAACCGGATCGCCGTGGAGACCGACGCGGCGCGCCGGCAGCAGCTCATCACCGAGGCCTCGCGCCTCCTGCAGGAGGACGTGGCCTATATCCCGCTGCATCAGCAGCAGGTGGTCTGGGCTGCGCGCAACACCATCCAGCTGCAGCAGCAGGCCGATAACGGCTTCCCACTGCGCTACGTGCGCGTCGGTCAGTAGCCGGAGGGCGAGGGGAGGGGCCGGCATGTCCGTGACGGTCACGCCAGCGGAGCGGTCGCGCGAGCGGTCGCTCCTCTTCGCCCTCCTCGCCGACGCCTCCATCCTCGTCGTGTTTACGACGGTGGGCGTGCTGTCCGGCTCGCTCTCCGTCCTCGCCGAGACGCTGCGTGGCGCGCTGCTCATGGTGCTGGGCTGGTACAGCCTCTACGTGATGCGGCAGGTCCATCGCGCCGCGCTGCACGACTACGACTACGGCACCGGCAAGGTCGAGCAATTCGCCAATTTCCTGGTCGCGCTTGGGCTGCTGATCGGCGCGGCTTGGCTGCTGTTTCGCGGCATCTCCAACCTCGTCTCGCCGCCCCCGCGCTCCTCCGGGCTTCTGCTGATGGGTGGCGTCGTTTCGGCGGTGAATGTCGTGCTCAACTCCGTCGCCTTCCTGGCGCTGTGGCGCAGCGGGCGGGATGGGGCCTCGGTGGTGATGCGGGGCCAGATCCGCTCGCGCCTGGGCAAGCTGATCGTCTCTGTCCTCGTCACAGTTGCCATCCTGGTCGCCGCCTTCGTCTCCGATCCCGCAGTGGCGCGCCATGCCGACGTGGCGGGCGGGTTCCTGGTGGTGGCGGTGATGGTGGTCATTGCCGCCGGCCTGTTCCGCCAGACCGTGCCCGACCTCCTGGACCGCACCTTGGCGGAGGCGCGCCAGGCCGCGATCAACCGCGTGCTGTCACGCTTCTTCGACCGCTATGACGCGCTGGGCTCCATCCGGTCCCGCCAGTCCGGCGGGCGCGTCCACGTGGAGGTGACGCTCGGCTTCCGGGGCGACCTTCCCTTTGCCGAGGTAGCGGCCACCTCGCGCGAGATTGCCGCGGCGGTGGAGGAGGAGATGCCGGGCGCCGAGGTGGTGGTGCGCCCGGTGCAGCACCCGGCGCTAGCCTAAGAGGTCAGGCCGTCCGGCTCATCAGCCAGACGGCGGCGGCCAGGAACATCCCCAGCACGGACAGGACCATGCTGATGCCGGGCCAGGAGCGGCGGGGCCCGGCCTGAAGCACCAGCGCATTGGCGGCCAGCGAGCCGACGAAGCCCGCGGCGGGCTGCCACCAGGGCAGCTTCCAGAACCCCCACAGCAGCAGCACCAGCCAGATGGTGAAGGCGAAGCGGCCCAGCATCCGGAAGGCTTGGTCGGCGGCCGGGTCGCTGGGGCGCAGCGCCGGGATGGAGGAGCGCGTTTCGATGAAGCCCGCAATGGAAAGGGCGATCAGGGCGGGGAAATAGGCGTCCATGGCGAATCCCGGCTGCGCCCGCCCGGCGCGGAACGCGTCGGGGGGGTGCTTGGCGCAGAAAGCGGGACAGGGAAAGATGCCGCATGGCCCGTTTCCAGAGCACCAGCCGCTACATCGCCTCCCGTGACCTCGAGGTCGCGGTGAATGCCGCCGTCACCCTTCAGCGCCCCCTACTGGTGAAGGGGGAGCCCGGCACGGGCAAGACCGTGCTGGCGCAGGAGATCGCGCAGGGCCTCGGCCTTCCGCTGATCGAATGGCACATCAAGAGCACCACCAAGGCGCAGCAGGGCCTCTACGAATACGACGCCGTGGCCCGCCTGCGCGACGGCCAGCTGGGCGAGGAGCGGGCGCGCGACGTCCGCAACTATATCATCCGCGGCAAGTTGTGGGAGGCCTTCACCCACGAGACGCCGGTCGTGCTGCTGATCGACGAGATCGACAAGGCCGACATCGAGTTCCCGAATGACCTCCTGCTCGAGCTCGATCGCATGCAGTTCCATGTCTACGAGACGCGGGAGACGGTCGAGGCGCGGCACCGCCCCATCGTCGTCATCACCTCCAACAACGAGAAGGAACTGCCGGACGCCTTCTTGCGCCGCTGCTTCTTCCACTTCATCCGCTTCCCCGACCGGGAGACGATGGAGCGCATCGTCCAGGCGCATTACCCGGACGTGAGGAAGGATCTGGCGAGCGAGGCGCTGAACGCCTTCTTCCTCCTCCGTGAGGTGGAGGGTCTGAAGAAGAAGCCCGCGACGAGCGAGCTTCTGGACTGGCTCAAGCTGTTGATGGCGGAGGAGATGCCCCCCGAGGCGCTGCGCACCGCCGACATGAAGGTCGCGCTGCCGCCGCTGCATGGCGCGCTGCTCAAGAACGAGCAGGACGTGCATCTGCTGGAGCGGCTGGCCTTCCTCCATCGCGGGAGGCGCTGAGATTTTCGCCACCTTCCTCCTCAAGCTGCGGGCCGCCGGCCTGCCCTGCTCCCTCACCGAGTGGCTCGCCCTGGTGGGCGCCACCAAGGCCGGGGTGGCGGAGTACAATGTGGAGGATTTCTACTTCCTCGCCCGCGCGACGCTGGTGAAGGACGAGCGGCACATGGACCGCTTCGACCGCGTCTTCGCCGAGCATTTCAAGGGCGTTCTCCCCGAGACCACCATTACCGGCGAACTCATCACCCGCGACCTGCCGGAGGAATGGCTCCGCAAGCTGGCGGAGAAGATGCTGACGGAGGAGGAGCGCGCGGCGATCGAGCGCGCGGGCGGGTTCCAGGCGCTGATGGACCTGCTGCGCCAGCGCCTGGAGGAGCAGAAGAAGCGCCACCAGGGCGGCAGCCGCATGATCGGCACCGCCGGAACGTCGCCCTTCGGTGCCTATGGCGACCACCCGGAGGGGGTACGGATCGGGCAGGAAGGCGGGCGCCGCCGTTCTGCCGTGAAGGTGTGGGACAAGCGAGAGTTCCGCGACCTCGCCGACGATGCCGAACTCGGCACCCGCGCCATGAAGCTCGCCCTGCGCCGCCTGCGCCGCTTCGCCCGCCAGGGCGAGGCGGATGAGCTGGACATGGCCGGCACCATCGGCGCCACGGCACGCAACGCCGGCACGCTGGACCTGCGGATGCAGCCGCCGCGCCGCAACGCCGTGAAGGTGCTGCTGCTGCTCGACATCGGTGGCTCGATGGACGACCACATCCGCGCGAGCGAAGAGCTCTTCTCCGCCGCGCGCTCCGAGTTCAAGCACCTCGTTCACCTCTACTTCCACAACTGCCCCTATGAGCGTCTGTGGAAGACCAATGCCCGTCGTTCCGAGAACCTGATCCGGACGGAGGAGGTGCTGCGCACCTATGGCCCCGACTGGCGCGTGGTCTTCGTCGGCGATGCGAGCATGAGCCCCTATGAGCTGATCGAGCCCGGCGGCAGCGTGGAGCACTGGAACGCGGAGGCGGGCGAGGTGTGGCTGCGCCGCATCTGCGCGCATTTCCGCCGCGTCGGCTGGATCAACCCGGTGCCTGAGGCGCACTGGAGCTACACGCGCACCGTCATGCTGATCAACCGCATCCTCGAGGACCGGATGTTCCCCATGACGCTGGACGGGCTGGACCGGATGGCGAAGGCGCTGCGCTGACCGCATGAGAAAGGGCGGCCCCCGCGAAGGGGCTCGACCAAGCGGTTGCTTTCGTGATGCGGCATCCGCTCCTGCTCCTCCCGCGTCGCGCGGGATGACCGAACTCCGTCTCGTGTCCGGCCTTCAAGTCGGGAAGTCGCGCGCCACGACGGCATCCGTAGCAGCACGGGAGAAGCGGCCGGCAACCCCTGCTTCCGTTCGGCGCTGCCGCGCGTTCGGCCTTCGACCCAACGGAGCAGCGGATGACCGGGACGTTCGGTGCCTGCTACGTGGTGGATGACGACCCGGCGGTGCGCGCATCCGTCGCGCTCCTGCTCGAGGATGCGGGCTGCCACGTCAGGACCTTTCCAGACGGAGCCGCCTTCTTGCGCCTGGCCGAGGCGCTGCTGCGCGGCTGCGTGCTGCTCGACATCCGGATGCCGGGAGCCTGCGGCCTCGGCATCCACCGCGAGATGGTGCAGCACGGCTTCCTGCATTCCGTGGTCATCATGACCGCCTATGCCTCCGTGGCCCTGGCGGTCGAGGCGGTGAAGGCCGGGGTCTGTGACCTGATCGAGAAACCCTTCTCGACCGATGCGCTGTTGCGCTGCGTCGTGGCGGCGCTCGCCCAGGGACAGGCGCATTCGGCCGGTGCGGAGGCGACGGAGGCTTCCAGTCGGCTCGGCAGGCTTTCCGCTCGGGAAGCGGAGGTGCTGCGCCATGTCGTTGGCGGGTGGCAGAACAAGGAGATCGCGCGCGAGCTGGGTCTGAGCCCACGCACCGTAGAAAGATTCCGCCTCAACGCCATGGCGAAGATCGGTGCCACGAGCCTGCCGGAGGCGGTGCGCATCGCGCTGGAAGGCGGGCTGCGCGCCCTGGATCCGCGCTAGAGGGGCCGCACCCGCCAACCTTCCTCCGTCGCCTCATGCGCCTCGATATTCAGCGGGCCGTCATCCAGGGTCAGCTTCAGCCATCCCATGGGCGACCCCTTCGTGCGCGGCGAAAGCGCGGTGGGGGCCAGCACCTGCTCCGGCTTCCCGGCGATGCGCGCTGCGATGTGGAGATGGCCCGACAGCACGGCCTCCACTCCCAGCCGTGCCAGCAATTCCAGGGCGACGTCGGCGCGGCGCGGGCGCTCCCGCCCCGTCAGCCCCATCGGGTGGCGCAGCGGATGGTGGCACAGCACCAGCCGCCGCCGCTCGCCGATCATCGCGACGCGCGCCGGAAGGGAGGCGAGCTGCGCGCGGGACACGCCACCCGCCGACCAGTCGAGATGCTTCTGCATCCGCCGCACCGTATCGAGGCCAAGGATGGCCCAGTTGCCGATCACCAGCTCGCCATCGGCCACGGGAAGCCCCGCTTCCGCCCAGGCGGCGCGGGGCGAGGTGAAACGCGCCCAGAGGTCGCCGCGCGGGATGTCGTGATTGCCCGGAACCACCAGCACAGGCCGCTCCAGCCGCGCCAGGAAGCGCTGCGCTGCCGCGAACTCGCGGGCGCGGGCGCGGCGCGTCAGGTCGCCACCCACCAGCACGGCGGCGGGATCGGCGGCGAGGAGGTCCTCCACCAGCGCCTGCTCGGCCTTCAGCGTGCCTTCGCCGAAATGCAGATCGGACAGGAAGGCCAAGCGGATCATGCGCGCGGCAGCACAGCGAGGGCGAGCGGGATGAGGCGAAAGCGCAGCGGCGGCATCAGGACTCGCATCTCCCCATCCAGCGACACGCGCAGCAGGCGTGCGCGCCCATGCACGGCGAAGCGCGACCCGTGCAGGGTGATGACGGAAGCATCCTCGGCCAGCCGGCCGCGGAACCAGCGCCAAGCCAGCCGCAGCCGCTTTCCCGGTCCGGCGGGCTGGATCAGCTGCAAGGTCAGGCTCGGCCCATCGCCGGGCGCCGGCATGGTCACCACGGCGGCGAGGCCGGTGGCGCGCGTGGCCGGGGCCAGCGGCACGATCACGTCGCGCCAGGGCGGGCGGAACAGGTTGCGGCAGACCGTGACGAGAAGCGGCCACCAGGATCCGCCGGCACGCTGCATCTCGCGGAAACGCAAGAGGCGGGCGGGGCGCCCGACGATGCTCTGGTAGAGCATCGGCTCGCCATTCACGGAACCGACATCCATTCCTTCGGGCGGAAGGGGGCGGTAGAGGCGGGCGGCCTCCACCGGATCCTCAGGCAGGCCGAGGCGCAGGCAGACCCGGTTCATTGTTCCGCCCGGCAGCAGGGCGCAGGGCAGCCGCGCCGCGATGAGCCGGGTCACGAAGGCGCGCAGCGTCCCGTCGCCGCCTGCAATGAACATGGCTTCGGCGCCGGCCTCGCGCGCGGCGTCCCATTGTTCGTCGAGCGTGCCGTCGGGAATGGGAACAGGGATGAATCCAGCCTCGTGCATTGCGGCCTCGATGGCGGCACGGGGCGCTTCCATGCGGGACAGGCGGCCAGAGAGCGGATTGAGGAGGAGTGCGGCCTTCATGCCCGTATGGGAGGATGGGACCGGGCCGGCGAGTGCCGGTCCGGCCCCGTTCGCGTCAGCGGGTGGAACGCGTCGCGCGGTTCACGGCGCGGCTCGTGGCCGTGCCGGGCGGGTTCGCCGCCGTGCCGTCGGACTGGCCAGGATAGGCACCCGAGGTGTTGGTGCCGGCAGCGCGGTCGAAGGCGCGGGTCGCCTCGGTGCCCGGCGGGTTCGCACGCGTGCCGTCCGACTGGCCAGGATAGGCGCCGGAAACGTTGGTGCCGGCTGCACGGTCGAGGGCGCGCGTCGCTTCAGTGCCCGGCGGGTTGCCCCGGGTTCCATCGCGCGTGTCGGCGCAGGCGGTGACACCGAGGGCCAGCACGGCAGCCGGCAGCAGAAGCAGGTTTCGCATCAGCTTATCCTTCCTGATGAAGTCAACCCTTTCGGGTGCCAATCGAACGCCTCCGGAAGATTGCGGTTGCGGAAACCCCGCCAGCGCAGGCGACGTTCCCGCGCCATGGGCATCCTGCCCATTCCAGCAAAGGAGACGAAGCGTGCGCGGCATCCTCTTGTGGCTGATCGGCATCCCCATCCCCATCATCATCTTGCTGTGGATCTTCGGCGTTCTGAGCTGAATCTCATGCGGCGCCGGGTTCATGCGGAGGAGCGGCTGATCTCCGCGTTCAGCTCGGCGCCGAGCAGCACGACATAAGTGCTGACATAGAACCACATCAGCAGCGCCACCGCGGCGCCTAGCGGGCCATAAGTCGCGTCGTATCCCGCGAAGTTGCTGACGTAGAAGGAGAAGAGCGCGCTCGCGATCGCCCAGAGAAGCGTCGCGGCGAAGGCTCCGGCACTGAAGAGGCGCCAACCCTCCGGCGGGTGCGCTGGGCCGAAGCGATAAAGGATGCTGACCGCGATCAGCACCGCGCCCAGCAGCAGCACCATGGAGGCGGCGCGCACCAGCAGTGCCGTGAACTCGTCGAGCCCGACGAAGTCCAGGACCTGCGGAAGTCCGACCAGCAGGGCGATGCCCACCACCACCGCGAGGATCGCGCCGAACGTGATCATCAGCGCCGTGCCGTAGAAGGCGAAGGCGCCGCGCTCCTCCGCTTGGTTATGCGCGAGGTTCAGCGCCGCCATCAGCGAGCGCACCCCGGCCGAGGCGGACCACAGCGCGATCAGCAGGCTGACGCCCAGGCCGATGCCCAGCGTGGGGCGCGGGGTCGAAACCAACTCATGCACGCGCGTGGCGATGAGGAAGAAGGTGCTCTCCGGCAGGACGCGGCGCAGGATTTCCAGCTGCGGCTCCACCGTCACCGGGTCGAAGGCCATGCCGTAGATGGAGATGGCGAGGCTGAGGGCCGGAAACAGCGCCAGCATGGCGTAGAAGGCGCAGCCCGCGGAGGTGAGCGAGATCTTGTCCGATGTCGCGACCGCATAGGCGCGGCGCAGGATACCGGGGCGGCGTTCAGCGGCGATGGCGAGGTCGGACACGGCTCACCTTCCGGGGTCGCGGACATGGAAAAGGGGCGGCGCTGACGCGCCGCCCCCATGTTAAGCCACCCCGATCAGGAGCGGCGCAGGCTGCTGTAGTCGAAGGCCGGCCGGTTCTGCAGCTGTTCCTTCGTCGCGCCGGGCAGCATGATCCGCTCGCGCTCCTGGTTCCACTGCAGGTCCGAGATCGGCACGGCCACGAGGCGGGCGCCGATGCCTAGGAAGCCGCCGACCGAGATGATCGCCGTCGGCTGGTTGCCGGTGACGACGATGTCGTCCACCTCGCCGATGCTCTCGTTGCGGTCGTTGTAAACGCGCGAGCCGATGATCTGGCTCATGCGCTGCCGCTCCGCCAGCAGCCCGCCCGCCGTGCCAAGCGCACCCGCGGCACCGGCCGCGGTGGTGGAGACGTTGGCGCGGCCATCGGTCGTGGCGCCGGGGGCCGGCGTCGCCGTGGTGCTGCTGCCCATCGTGCCCATGGCCGAGGAGCCAGTGTGGCCGTGCTGGACGGTGCCGGTGCTGCCCGTGGTGCCGGTGGTCGTGGTGTTGCGGGTACCGTCGCGCGCCGCGTCACCCGCCCGGTCCGCCGCGCGGCTGGCCGCCGTGCCCGGCGGGTTGTTCGGTGTGCCGTCCGAGTTCTGCGGGAAGGCGCCCGAGGTGTTGGTGCCGGCGGCGCGGTCCAGGGCGCGTGTGGCGGCGGTGCCCGGCGGGTTGCCCGGCGTGCCGTCCGGCTGGCGCGACATGGTGGTGTCGGGCGCGGTGCCCGGCGCCGTGGTGGACTGGTTGGCCGCTTGGCCGAAAGCCAGCATCGGCGCCACCAGGGCTCCCGCCAGGATCGTCATGCCCAGCGTGTGCTTGGTCTGCATTCCCGTGTTCCTTTCGCGTTTCCCTGTTGTCACTCAGCGACGGACCAGCGCCGCAACGATAAAGCCGGCAAGGGCCGCAAGGGCGAGGGCCAGCAGCGGCTGCTCGCGCACGCGCTCGCCGATCCGCTCGCTGCCATCCCGCAGATGCGTGCGCGCCGCGTTCATGGTTGCCTCGGCTTGGTCAGCCGCCTGGGTCAGCGCGGGCGTGACCCGTTCGCTCATCAGCGTTTCGACCTTCTCGCGAAGCGCCGCGAGCTCGGCACGGGCATCATCGGCAAGATTCTGGGCGCGGTCGCCCACGTCCCGAGCCAAGCCCTGGGCCTTCTCGGACATGTCGTTGGCCATGTCCTGCGCCTTGCCGCCCAGGTCGCGTGCCTTGTCTTCCGCGGTGTTCCGCAGGTCGCCATAGGTGGTGGGGGTGTCCATCATCCGCTTCCTTGCTTGGGTGACTTTGAAACGGGCTCGCCGCCCCAGGGGTTTCAGGTGACGTGGCTGGAGAGCAGCCATGCCGCCTTCTCATGCACCTGCACGCGCTCAGTCAGCATGTCTGCAGTGGCGAGGTCATCCGCCTCGTCGGCGTCGAGGGCGAGTTCCTTCGCCCGCTCCGCCAGGGAGCGGTTATCTGCCGTGAGGAGGCGCACTGCTTCATCCGTCGCGTGCACCTCCTTGGCCTCGTCGAGGCTGGCGAGGCCCAGCATGTCGGCCAGCGAGACCGGCGCGTCGCCGCCCAGGGCGCGGATGCGCTCCGCGATGTCGTCCACCGCCTGGAACAGCTCCTGGTATTGTTCCTCGGTCAGCTTGTGGAGGCCATAGAAGTTCTTGCCGCGCGCATTCCAGTGACAGGCCTGCGTCTTGGCGAGGAGCACGTAGGTGTCCGCCAGGAAGCCCTTCAGACCTTCGGTCACGCCTTCGTTCTTGCCGGACATCCCATGCCTCCTATGAACTGAATGTCAATTCCGGGCCAGCAACGCCCGCGCGCGGCGCCGCGTTGCAGCGAGGCCGGAGGACTCATGGCACCCTTCCAGACCCATTTTACCGTTCCATCGCGCACCGATCTTGCACAGAGGCTCCTCATCGTCGCGGGGGTCGTAGCGGTGCTGTGGCTCGGGCGGGACATCCTGGCCCCTCTGGCCCTGGCCCTGCTGCTGACCATCGCGGCCTTGCCGATCGGCAACTGGTTGGAGAAGCACGGCGTGCCGCGTGTGGTTGCCGTGCTGGCGGTCATGCTGCTGCTGCTGGGGCTGATTTCCGGCGTGCTGTGGACGGTGGTGTCGCAGGCACTGACCCTGGCGGGGGAGCTTCCCTCCTATGAAACCACGGTGCGGGAGAAGCTCGTCGCCCTGACCCAGACCTCCGGCCCGATCCAGGGGGTGATGGCGCTGTTCGAACGGCTCTCGGCTGCGCTTGCCCCACCAAGCGAGAGCCCGGCGGCCACGGTCGCCGTCGCCGCCGGAGCGTCCTCGCCCTTCGCCACCATGCTGGGTGCGCTGCACATGGTGATGGCGCCCGTCGCCACGGTGCTGATCACCCTGCTGCTGATGGCCTTCCTGCTCGTGTATCGCGAGGATCTGCGCGACCGCGTGCTGCGCCTCGCCGGGACGCATGACCTGCACCGCACCACCAACGCCATGCTGGACGCGACGGACCGCGTCGGCCGCTTCCTGCTCATGCAGGTGATGATGAACGCGGTGTTCGGCGCCTCCATGGGCATCGGGCTGTGGATGCTGGGCCTGCCGAATGCCCCGCTCTGGGGCGCGCTGTGCTTCACGCTGCGCTTCATCCCTTATCTCGGCGCGCCGCTTTCCGTGCTCTTCCCCATCATCCTCGCCTTCGCCACCACGGAAGGGTGGTGGGCGGTGTTCGGTGTGGTGGGGCTGTTCCTCATCGTGGACGGCCTCGTGACCTATGTGCTGGAGCCCTGGCTCTACGGTCACTCCATCGGCGTGACGCCGATCGCCCTCGTGCTCGCCGCCGGATTCTGGGCGGTGCTGTGGGGGCCGCTCGGCCTGATCCTCGCCCCCGCGCTGACGGCCTGCATCGTGATCGTCGGGCGCCACGTGCCGGGCTTCCGATTCCTGGACGTCCTGCTGGGCGACAGCCCGCCGCTGGAGCCGCAGGCGCGGTTCTACCAGCGCCTGCTGGCCGGCGACGCGGACGGGGCAGGAATGGTCTTCGACCGCCACGCCTCCTCGGAGAATCTGGGCGACGCGCTCAACAGGTTCGTCTTCCCCGCCATCGCCCAGGTGGAGTCGGACCGCCGGCACGAGGGCTTTGGCCCCGCCCTGGCGCTGCGCGCGTCGCGCACCTTGCTCCGGGTGCTGGAGGAGCGGGGCGAGGAGGCGGCCGATCCTCACATCGTCGTGCGTCCCATGGCCGGGGCGCTGGATCATGCCGCCGCGGCAGCAGTGGGCCTCGCCCTGGTGGAGGAGGGGCATTGCGTGACGCTGGAGCCGCGCCGTGCCGACCTCGCGGTGCTGGTGATGGCATCGGGTGCGGGAAGGCCGCGCCTCTGGCGTGCCCTGCGCGCGGCGCGGCAACTGGCGCCGCGCGCCATCCTCTTCGCCGTGACCGATGAGGCGGAGCAGGCCGTTTCCTCCGCCTCGTTGGGTCCCTGGCTGACCGAGCTGCCGCGCCTGTTGGAGGAGGCCCGCCCGTTCCTTCCGGCGGAGGACTCGGAGGAGGACGAGTCGCAGCCCAAGGCCGAGGCGGCGCAGTGACGCCGGGACGCTGACGCGTCAGCCCGCGCCCTTGTGGTCGGGCAGCGTCGCTTCGCGCGCGATCCGCAGCGTCGCGCGCAGCCCCTCCTTCTCCCAACGGAAATCCGCCTCGCCATCCAGCGGCCCGTTCACATTCGCTTCGATGAGGCGGGAGCCGAAACCGGGTGAGGGCGGCGTGCCGGACAGCTCAGGGCCCGCGCGCTCTTCCCAGGTGAGGATGACACCGCGATCCGCGCCACGCCGCCAGCGCACCAGGACCTGGCCGGTCTCGACGGAAAGCGCGCCATATTTCGCTGCGTTGGTCGCCATCTCGTGCAGGACCATCGTCAAGGGCTGTGCGGCATCGCTGGACAGGCGGATCGGCGGCCCCTCGGCCAGCGCGGCGTCGCCATAGGGCTCCAGCTCGCTGCGCACGAGTTCACCCAGCTCGGCGCCGGCCCAACGTTCGCGTGCCAGGACCGTGTGGACCCGCGCCATCGCCGAGATCCGGCCTTCCAGCGCCTCCACCACCGCCTCGGCGCTGCCATGGCGCTCGGCCAGGGACAGGCGCGCCAGGGAACGCACGACGGCCAGGGCATTCTTGGCGCGGTGGTCCACCTCTCGCAACAGGAGGCGCTCCACCTCCTCCGCGCGCTTGCGGGCGGTGATGTCCAGCACGGCGGCGGTGACGGCGGCTGCGGCCGGGCTGGTGTCATAGACGGGGCGGAAGCCGCAGAGCAGGAAGCGGCGCCCGCGCTCAGTGTCCAGCGTGACCTCCACCTCCTCATGCGCCTCGCCGCTTTCCACGACGGAGCGCAGCAGGGGCATGATCTGCGGGGCGAGGGCGAGTCCCAGCTCCTCCGGCGTATGGCCCACGTATTCGCCCGGGTCCTTGCCATCGAGCGCGGCGAGGCGGCGATTCGCCGCGATGAAGCGCAGGTCGCGATTCAGCAGGGCCAGCCCGGCAGGCGCGCTCTCATAGGTGGCGCGAAGGCGACGGGCCGCGGCTTCGGCCTGGGCCTGGGCCTCTCGGAGCTCGTGCGTGTCCACGGCGATGCCGATCCAGCCCACCGTCACGCCAGCCATGTCGCGCAGCGGGCGGGCCCGCACCACCTGCCAGCGATAGGTGCGGCTGGCGGCGTGGAAGAGGCGCTTCTCCAGGAGGAATTCCGTATCGGATGTGCCGGCCCGCGCGACGGCGGTCATCCAGGCCTCGCCGGCGCGGGAGCGGTCGTCGGGGTGGATGGGCGCGGCCCAGCCGGCGCCGAGTCCCGAGCCCTGCGGCTGGCCGGTGTATTCGTGCCAGAACCGGTTGATCCAGGTGATGTGGCCGTGGGGGTCGGCGGTGAAGACGATCTGCGGCGACAGGTCGAGCAGGGCGGAAAGGCGGCTCTCGCTTTCGGCCCGAGCGGCCTCGCGGGCCTGGACCTCGGCGGCCATGGCGTCGAAGGCGGAAGCGAGGCGAGCGAATTCCCGCCCGCCCTTGATTGGCCCGACCCGTGCATTCCAGTCCTGCCGTCCCCAGCGTCGCGCGGTGGCGAGGAGGCGCCGGACCGGACGCTGCACCGCCGCCCCGAAGGCGGCGAGGGACAGCGCGAAGGTGAGCAGGAGCGAGCCGAGGATCAGCGCCACGGAACGCCGGTCCCGCGCTGCCGCATCGCGCAGCACCCGGTCGACTTCGAGCCCCATGGTGATGAACAGGCCCTCCGGCGCCACGTGGACCGGCAGGTAGGCGGCAATGCGGCGAACCCCGTCCAGCGCCGGTGCGTCGACGATGCCCGGTTCCGGCCGGTTCAGCAGCGCCATGGCGAAGGCCGGCATGCGCCGCCCCACGAAACTCTCCGGATCGCGCGAGCGGGCCAGGATCGTTCCCTCGCGATCCGCGATGGTGGAGGAGGAGCCCTCCGGCAGTTCCAGCGACAGGAGGTCGCGGACCAGCCAATCCACCGACAGGCCCAGCACCATCACCGCCTGCACATCTCCCGCGTCGTTGAACAGAGGGGTGGCGAGATGGACGCTTGGGGCGCGGCTGGCCCGGCCCGTGCCATAGGTGCCGATCACGAAGCTCCGCGTCCGGATAACCTCATCGAAATACCAGCGGTCGCGGACGTTGACGCCCCGCATCTCCTCCGGCCAGGGCGAGCAGACCGAGTCGCCGTTCAGGTCGAAGACATTGGCGACGGTGTAGCGCGTGTAGCTTTGCAGCACGCCGCGCAGGAAGTCGTCGCATTCCTCGCTGGGCCGCAGCGCCTGCACGGCGCGGTGCGCGGCCATGGCGGCGAGAACCTGCTGCGCGCCCTCCAACGTGCGGATCTGCTGCGAGGCGACGAGGCGCACCAGGCGCATTGCCTGCTGGCCCACTTGCCCCGCCCGCGCCTCACGGGCCTCGCGCTCTATCCAGACCTGCACCAGTGCAGCCGGAATCAAGGCGACGAGCAGCAGCAGGAGGGCGCGAAGAACGAGGGGCAAAGGAGACCAGCGGTTGCGAAGGTGGGTTCCATGCACTCTCGCATGGATTGGCCCGGCGCGTCACGCCGCGAGGCCGGCCACCCGCCCGCTGCTCCACGCCCACTGGAAATTATAGCCGCCGAGCCAGCCGGTCACATCCACCGCCTCGCCGACCACGAACAGCCCTGGCACAGCGCGCGCCTGCATGTCCTTCTGCGACAATTCTGCCGTGTCCACGCCGCCCAGCGTCACCTCGGCCTTCGCATAGCCTTCGGTTCCGGAGGGAACGAGCTGCCAGTCCGACAGCCGCGCGGCCAGCGCCGCGAGGCTGCGATCAGGCAGGTCGGCGAGGCGGCCCATTCCCTCGGCCAGCGCGGCGGCGAGTCGCGCCGGCAGGCGCGTGCCGAGCAGGGTGCGCGTCTCGCTGCGCCCTTGGCTTCGCTTAGCGGAAAGCAGCCAGTCCCGCGCATCGAGTCCCGGCAGCAGGTCGAGCGCGAGCGGCATTCCTTCGCGCCAATAGGACGACACCTGCAGGATGGCGGGGCCCGACAGGCCGCGATGGGTGAAGAGCAGCGCTTCCTCGAAGCGTGCCCCGTCGCAGGCGGCGCGGACAGGCAGCGAAACGCCCGACAGGGGCTGCATGAGGTCGAGCGACGCGCCCTCGAAGCGCAGCGGCACCAGAGCCGGGCGCAGGGGGGTGACGCGCAGGCCGAAGCGCCGCGCGGCCTCGGCGGCGAATCCGGTCGCGCCCATCTTCGGGATGGAGGGGCCTCCGGTGGCGAGCACCAGGGACGGCGCCTCGAAGCTGCCGCGGTCGGTCTCCACGCGGAAGCGCTCCGCCCGCTCCAGCGCTGTAATGCGGACTCCGCAGCGCAGATTCACCCCGCCCGCCGCGCATTCGTCTAGGAGCAGGCCGAGGATGTCGCGCGCGGAGCGATCGCAGAACAACTGCCCAAGCGTCTTCTCGTGCCAGGGGATGCGGTGCCGCTCGACCAGCGCCAGGAAATCCTGTGGCGTGTGGCGGGCGAGGGCGGAGCGGGCGAAGCGCGGGTTGCCCGACAGGTAGCGTGCCGGGTCGGCGCCGTGGAGGTTGGTGAAGTTGCAGCGCCCACCGCCGGAGATCAGAATCTTCTTTCCCGGCTCCGGCGCATGGTCCAGCACCAGCACGCGCCGCCCGCGCTGCCCCGCCGTGGCAGCGCAATAAAGCCCGGCGGCGCCGGCCCCCAGCACTACCACGTCGAAGGTTTCGGGCTTCAAGCGGGCGACATCTCCGCCCATGGAGCGGGAAGGGCATCGCGCAGGGCAGGGGAGGCCCCTGGCCGGAAGGCGGCATAGAGTCCGCGCGAGGCACCGAAGATCGGGTGCGGGCGGTGCATCACCCGGTCGAACCCGGCCTGGAGCAGCAGGTGCAGGATCAGCGGCGGGTTCGGCCCCCACCAATTCGTCGCGTCGCCCACCAGCTCGTCGCCTGGATAGAAGATCATGGCCGGGCGCTTCTCCTCCAGCGCGTCCTGATGCGTCTCCAGCAGCAACACCTGCCGCGTCACCTGCCCCAGCGCCTCCACGACCGGGATCGGGTCGCGCAGGTGGTAGAAGACGCCCAGGAACAGCACGAGGTCGAAGGGTTCGAGCCCGGCCGGCAGCTCGGTCGGGTCCAGGTGCCGCGCCTCGGGCCGGAGGCCGGAGGCGGCGCAGGCGAGGTCGAAGGTCTCGCGGCCGCGGAAATGCGGCGCGTCCCAGGTGAAGCTGTCCGTCGCCAGCACGCGTCCAGCGCCGCGCCGCAGCGCCGCCAAGGAGAAGCCGCCATTCCAGGCGCCGATATCGAGCACGGAAAGCCCGGACAGGTCGAAGGAGCCCAGCAGTACCTCCTCCTCCGCCCGCATGATCTCGGGCGTCTTGAGGCCGGGCGTGACGATGCCGGGGCGCAGTTCGATGCTGTGGAACCAGAAATGCCGGGCGATCTCGGCGCAGAGGGCTTCGTCATCCATGGGCGCGTGTCTAGCGCCCTATTCGGGCCAGCGGAAACGCCTGCCACCCTGGACCTCGGCCGTGCCGCGCCGCACCATGGCACCATGCATGTCCTGGTCCTGGGCGCGGGGGTCGTGGGGCTCTCGACCGCGCATCTCCTCGCCGCCGAAGGCTGGCGCGTCACCGTGCTGGATGCGGAGCACTCCCCGGGGCGGGGCGCCTCCTTCGCCAATGGCGGGCAGCTCTCCTACTCCTATGTCGCACCCTTCGCCGGGCCGGGCGTGCTGGGCAAGGTGCCGTCCTGGCTGATGGACCCGGACGGGCCGCTGCGCTTCCGGCCGGAAGCCGATCCGCATCAATGGAAGTGGCTGCTGCAATTCATCCGCGCCTGCAATGCGGAAACGGCGGAGCAAACCACGCGACGCCTTCTGCTGCTCTCCTACCTGTCGCGCGACCTGATGCGCGAGACCGTTGCGCTTCCGGACCTGGACTTCGACTTCACGCGCGCCGGCAAGCTGGTGGTGCAGCCGGATGAAGGAGGCATGGCGGGGGCGCGGCGCCAGATGGAGCTTCAGGCGCGGCTAGGCAGCCAGCAGCGCTCCCTTTCCCGCGAGGAATGCCTGGAGGCAGAGCCGGCGCTGCGTCACATCGCCCATCGCATCGCCGGCGGCATCCTGACCGAAAGCGAGGAGGCCGGCGATGCGCGCCGATTCTCCGAGGCGCTGGCCGAGCGGCTGACGCGCGGCAACGCGGCGGTGACGCTGCGCCTCGGCATGCGCATCCGCCAGATCGTCCGTGCCGATGGGCGCATCCGTGCCGTGGCGACAGAGCAGGGGCCGATCGAGGCCGACCATTTCGTCGTCGCGCTGGGAAATGGGGCGTGGCCGCTGCTGCGGCCGCTTGGACTCGACCTGCCGATCTACCCGCTCAAGGGCTATTCCCTCACCCTCGACGTGGTGGACGAATCGGAAGCCCCGCGTCTTTCCATCACCGACAGCGCGGCCAAGGTGGTCTATGCGCGCCTCGGCAAGCGGCTGCGCGTGGCCGGGATGGCCGATCTGGTCGGCCATGATCGCCGCATCGAGGAAAGCCGGCTGACGACCCTGCTGCGCCAAGCCCGGGCCGCCTTCCCGGGCGCCAGCGACTGGGGCGAGATCCGCCCCTGGGCGGGGCTACGCCCCTCCACCCCCACCGGGCTGCCGATTCTCGGCCCGACACGGGCGGCGCCCAATCTCTGGCTGAACGTTGGACATGGCTCGCTGGGCTTCACCCTGGCCATGGGCAGCGCCGCCGTGGTGGCCGCGATGATGGCGGGCCGTCGGACTCCGATTCCCACGGAAGGATTCACCCTGCCTTGACCCCCGGGCCGCACCCTGCCAAGGGGTGCGGCGCGCCGCCATCGGCAGGCGCTCCGACCGGGGGTGTCCGGTTCCACCCAACAAAGCGACAAGAGGCAGAACCACGCCATGCGCGACAAGGGCGAGTACCTGTTCACCTCGGAGAGCGTCTCCGAGGGCCACCCCGATAAGGTGGCCGACCGCATTAGCGACACCGTGCTGGACACCTTCCTCGAGGCAGACCCCTATGCGCGCGTGGCCTGCGAGACGCTGGTCACCACCAACCGCATCGTCATCGCCGGCGAGACGCGCGGCCCGGGCTCCATTACGCCTGAGCTGCTGATGCACAAGGCCCGCATGGCCGTGGCCGATATCGGCTACGAGCAGGAAGGCTTCGACTGGCGCCACGCCGACCTCGAGTGCCATCTGCACGCCCAGTCCGCCCACATTGCCCAGGGCGTGGACGCCGCCGGCAACAAGGACGAGGGCGCGGGCGACCAGGGCATCATGTTCGGCTATGCCTGCACCGAGACGCCGGACCTCATGCCGGCGCCGCTCTACTACGCGCACCTGATCCTGCGCCGCATCAGCGAGATGCGCCGCGCCAACGACGTGGCGGTGCGCGGCCTGCTGCCCGACGCCAAGTCGCAGATCACGCTGCGCTACGTGGATGGCAAGCCGGTCGGCGCCACCTCCGTCGTGCTCTCGACCCAGCATGTCGAGGGGATGGACCAGGCGCAGATCAAGGCGATGGTGAAGCCCATCATCGAGAGCAGCCTGCCCAAGGGCTGGATGTGCCCGGATGCCGAGCTCTACGTGAACCCGACTGGCACCTTCGTGATCGGCGGGCCGGACGGTGATTGCGGCCTGACGGGGCGCAAGATCATCGTGGACACCTATGGCGGCGCGGCCCCGCATGGCGGCGGCGCCTTCTCGGGCAAGGATCCGACCAAGGTGGACCGCTCGGCCGCCTATGCCGCGCGCTACGTGGCGAAGAACGTGGTCGCCGCCGGCCTCGCGGAGAAGTGCACCATCCAGGTCTCCTACGCGATCGGCGTGTCCAAGCCGCTTTCGGTCTATTTCGACCTGCACGGCACGGGCAAAGACGTGGACGAGACGAAGCTTTCGAAGGTGATCGACGGGCTCGTGAACCTGTCGCCGCGCGGCATTCGCGAGCACCTGCACCTGAACCGTCCGATCTACGTGCCGACCGCGGCCTACGGCCATTTCGGCCGCACGCCGGACGCGGAGAAGGGCACCTTCACCTGGGAGAAGACCGACCTGGTGGACGAGCTGAAGCGCGCCTTCGGCCGCTGAGGCCGCAGCGTTCCTGCTGACCCGGCGTTGTGCCGGCTGGTGTTGGAGGGCGGGACCCCGGTTCCGCCCTTCGCTTATTTTGGGGAGAGAAGCCGGATGACCCTGCCCGAAGGCGTCCCGCTGCGGCTCTATGGCCGCCGGCGCGGCCACCCGTTGCGGCCGCGTCAGGAAAGGCTGCTGGCCGAAACCCTGCCCCGGCTGCGCTTCGACCCGTCGCAACGCCCCTTGCCCGATCCGCTCTGGCTGGAAGTCGGGTTCGGCGGCGGCGAGCACGCGCTGGCGCAGCGCGAGGCGCATCCCGAGGTGACGCTGGTGGCGAGCGAGGTGTTCGAGAACGGAATATGCTCGCTCCTGTCCCGCCTCGTGCCCGATGGGGAGGAAGCGTCGGCGCCGCTGCCGCCGCGCCTGTTCCTGTGGCCGCAGGATGCGCGCGATTTGATCGCGGCCTTGCCGGACGCGTCGCTGTCGCGTCTCTTCCTGATGTTCCCGGACCCATGGCCCAAGGCGCGCCATGCCAAGCGTCGCTTCGTCCATCCAGCCATGCTGCCGGTGGTCGCGCGGGTGCTAAAGCCCGGCGCCGAATGGCGCATCGCCAGCGACGATCCGACCTATCAGGACTGGGTGATGGAGACGTTCCGCGACCAGCGGCATTTCGAGCAGGTCAGCTGCGTCGCTCTGCGGCCCGAATGCTGGCCGCCGACGCGCTACGAGCAGAAGGCGCTGCGGGAAGGGCGGACGCCCTTCTACTGGGTGTTCCGGCGCGCCAGAAAAAAGGGGGCCTAAGCCCCCTTTTCCCGTCCCTTCAGGGAAGACGCCTTAGCGGCGCAGGCCGAGACGGCCGATCAGAGCCTCGTAGCGGCCCTGGTCCTTCTTCTTCAGGTAGTCCAGTAGGCCACGGCGCTGGCCGACCAGGACCAGCAGGCCACGGCGCGAATGGAAATCCTTCGCGTGGGTCTTCAGGTGCTCGGTCAGGTTGGAGATCCGCTCGGAGAGCAGGGCGACCTGCACTTCGGGGCTGCCCGTGTCGCCGGGCTTGGTGGCGTAGTCGGAGATGAGCGCCGTGCGGCGCTCCGCAGTGATCGACATCGGGTGTGTCCCTTGCGTCTGGAGTGCGAAACCGGTCCGTCGCGCTTCAGGCCTGGGCCATCAGCCGCTCGGGGCGCAGCCGCCCTTCCTCCAGGCGACAAAGACCCACGAACCGCCCCGCCGCCGTCACGCGCACCAAGCCCCCATCGGGGTTGGCTGCGTCCGGAACGCGCCCCATGAAATCCACCAGGCTCAGATCCTGGCCGAAGCCGAGACGCGCGGCCTCCCCTTCCGACACGGCCAGTGCCGGGATGTCGGCCAGCGCGGTCGCGAGCGGGAGAAGGAGGTCCAGCGAAGGAGGCGGGGTATCGCCCGAAGCGGCGATCTTGTCCAGCGGCACGGCGTCCTTCTCGTGGAAGGGGCCGACGCGCGTGCGGCGCAGGGCGGCAATATGGCCCACCGTGCCGACAGCCCGCGCGAGGTCGCGCGCCAGGGAGCGCATATAGACGCCCTTGCCCGACTGCACCTCGAAGATGGCGGTGTCCGCGTCCGGCCGCTCGATCAACTCATAGCGGTCCACCCGCGCCGGACGGGGATCCAGCTCCACCGCCACGCCGTCACGCGCCAGGTCATAGGCCCGCTCTCCGTTCACCTTGATGGCGGAGAAGATCGGCGGGACCTGCATGATGTCGCCGCGGAAGGCGGGCAGGGCGGCCTGGATCGCCTCGTCCGTCGGGCGCGCGTCGCTTGTCTCGGTCACCACCCCATCAGCGTCGTCGCTGTCGCGTGCCTCGCCGAAGCGCAAGGTGAAGCGATAGACCTTGGTGCCGTCCATCACATAGGGGACGGTCTTGGTCGCGGCCCCGAACGCCACGGGCAGGAGTCCGGTGGCCAGCGGGTCCAGCGTCCCGCCATGCCCCGCCTTCTGCGCCTGGAAGCCGCGCTTGGCGATGTTCACCACCTCGGTCGAGCCGACGCCCGAGGGCTTGTCCACGATCAGCCAGCCATCGATGGGGCGGCCCTTGGGCTTGCGGCGGAAGTTACGCATCCCCGTCCTCGTCTTTCTTTTGAAGGTCGCGCGCGATTTCGGGCTGACGCATCAGCGCACTCATCCGCACCGCGTGGTCCAGCGCCGTGTCGGGCTGGAAATGGATCTCGGGCGCGAATTTCAGCCGCACCCGCCGCGCCACCTGCTGGCGCAGCCAGGGGGCGTTCGCCTTGAGCGCCGCCATCTTGTCGGGCGCGAGGTCACGGCCGAGGCCGGAGACGAAGGCCGTCATGTGCTTGAGGTCCGGCGAGGCACGGACCTCGGTGACCGTGATGGGAACGCCCCACAGCGCCTCGTCCTGCCAGTCGCCGCGCTCGATCACGGAGGCGAGGGCGTGGCGCACCTCCTCCGCCACGCGAAGCTGGCGCTGGGACGGGCCCTGGGAGGGATCGTGATGGGGGCGCTTATTGGCCATGGGAACTCCTTCCGGGGATTGGGACCCCGCTGTGAGAATCCGGCCGCACAGCGGCCGGCGCGCCCAGGCTGAACGCGCCGCGCACGGAACCGTGGCGGCGCGAAAGCCCAGGCGGCGAAGCCGCCGCCCGGCATCTGAGGGTGGGAAAACTGCTGCGGCTTAAGCCGCGGCGACGGTCTCCGTCTCGAAGCACTCGATCTGGTCGCCGACGCGGATGTCGTCGTAGTTCCGGAAGCCCATGCCACATTCGTAGCCGTTGGTGACTTCCTTCACGTCATCCTTGAAGCGGCGCAGCGTCGAAAGCTCGCCCTCGTGGATCACGACGCCCTCGCGGATCAGGCGCACGCCGCAGCCGCGCTTCACCACGCCCTCGGTCACGCGGCAGCCGGCGACCTTGCCGAGGCGCTTGACCTCGAAGACCTGCAGGATGGACGCGTAGCCGATGAAGTTCTCGCGCTGCACCGGGGCGAGGCGGGACTTGTAGAGCGCCTCGATGTCGTCCTGCACCTGGTAGATGATCGAGTAGTAGCGGATGTCCACGCCGTCGCGCTGCGCCATCTCCCGCGCCTGCGCCGTGGCGCGGACGTTGAAGGCGACGACCACGGCGTTGGACGCCTTGGCCAGCTGCACGTCGGATTCCGTGATCTGGCCGACCGCCGAGTGCAGCACGCGCACGCGCACCTCCTCGTTGCCGAGCTTGGACAGGGTGGCGTTGATCGCCTCTGCCGAGCCCTGCACGTCCGCCTTGACCACGACGGCCACTTCCTTCTGCTGCCCCGCCTGGATGCGGGCCAGCATGTCGGAGAGGGTGCCGCGGCCGGCACTCATCGCCGCCGCCGCCTTCTCACGCGCCTTGCGCTGGCGGAACTCGCTCACCTCGCGGGCGCGGGCCTCGCTTTCCACGGCCAGCACGGTCTCGCCCGCGCCCGGCACGCCGGACAGACCGAGCACTTCCACTGGGGCGGAGGGGCCGGCGACCTTGGCGGGGCGGCCCTTGTCGTCCACCAGCGCGCGCACGCGGCCCCACTCGGAACCGGCGACGACGATGTCACCGGTGCTGAGCGTGCCTTTCTGCACCAGTACGGTGGCCACCGGGCCGCGGCCGCGGTCCAGCTTGCTCTCGATCACCGTGCCTTCGCCGGCGCGGGCCGGATTGGCGCGCAGGTCCAGGATCTCGGCCTGCAGCAGGATGGCTTCCAGCAGCTTGTCGAGGTTGGTGCCCTTGAGCGCGCTGACCTGGATCTCCTGCACGTCGCCGCCCAGGCTTTCTACCACGACCTCGTGCTGCAGCAGCTCGTTGCGCACGCGGTCCAGGTTCACGCCTGGCTTGTCGATCTTGTTCACCGCGACGATCAGCGGGACATCGGCCGCGCGGGCGTGCTTGATGGCCTCGACCGTCTGCGGCATCACGCCGTCATCCGCCGCCACGACCAGCACCACCATGTCGGTGACGGAGGCACCGCGGGCGCGCATCGCCGTGAAGGCCTCGTGGCCCGGCGTGTCCAGGAAGGTCACGCGGCCGCCCGGCACCTCAACTTGGTAGGCGCCGATGTGCTGGGTGATGCCGCCGGCCTCCTTCGCCGCCACGTCCGTCTTGCGGAGCGCGTCGAGCAGCGAGGTCTTGCCGTGGTCGACGTGGCCCATGATGGTCACGACAGGCGGGCGGGGGAGCATCTCCCCTTCCTCGTCCACCGCGCCTTCCAGACCCGTCTCGATGTCGTCCTCGGCGACGCGCTTCACGCGATGGCCGAATTCCTGCGCCACCAGCTCCGCCGTGTCGGCGTCAATGCTCTGCGTAAGGGTCGCCATCACGCCCATGCGGAACAGGGCCTTCACCACCTCGCCGCCACGGGCGGCCATGCGGTTCGCCAGTTCCTGCACGGTAATGGTCTCGGGGATCACCACGTCGCGCACAACGCGCTCCTGGCCCGAGCGCAGCCGGGCCAGCTCGGCCTGCCGCCGCTCGCGCTCGCGGGCGCGGCGGATGGAGGCGATGGAGCGCGAACGATCGTCCTCGCCCT
This sequence comes from Sabulicella rubraurantiaca, assembly GCF_017355885.1. GTDB lineage: Bacteria > Pseudomonadota > Alphaproteobacteria > Acetobacterales > Acetobacteraceae > Roseococcus > Roseococcus rubraurantiacus. The sequence goes on along the minus strand of NZ_JAFEUU010000002.1, from coordinate 85,838 downwards.
CCAGCGCGGCGTTGACGTCGATCCGGCCCTCGCGGCGCGGGCCGGCGAGGGGGGTCTTCTTCGGCGGCGGGCCCGCCGGACGGCGCGCACCGGCCGGGCCGCCGGGGCCACCACCCGGACGGCGCGCGGGACCGCGCCGGTCATCATCCTCGCCTTCACGGGCGCGGGGCGTCAGGGACAGGCGAGAGGACGGGCCGGAGGGCGCGGGCGTCTGGCGCAGCGGCGCCATCTGCGCACGGGCCGCGAGCGGCGTCACGCGCGGGCGCGCGGGCTCGGCCGGCGCGGGGGCAGGAGCCGCCGGAGCAGCTGGCGCGGCAGCGGCGGGCTTGGGCGCGGGCTGCGGCGCGGGGGGCTGGCGCGCCTCAGCCTCGGCCTCACGCTTCGCGCGCTCGGCGGCCTTGGCCGCAGCCTCCGCTTCGGCGCGGGCCTGCGCTTCCTCTTCCTCGCGGCGGCGCGTCTCTTCCTCGCGGCGTGCGGCCTCCTCGGCGGCGGAGCGCAGCATCAGAGCCTGCTGCTCGCGCTGCTCGCGCTCGCGCTGGGCCTCCAGGCGGCGCTGCTCCTCCAGCACGCGCTGGCGCGTCGCCAACTCGGCCGCGGTCAGCGGACGGCCGCCGGGACCCGCGGGACGGGAAGGGGGCTGGGCCTTGCCGCCGGGCGGCACGGCGCGTGGGGAGCCGCCGGGCGGGCGCGCACCGCCGGTCGGGGCGGGGGCCGCGCCCGGGGTGCGCTTCTTCACCACCTCGACCTGCACCACCTTGGAGCGGCCATGGCTGAAGCTCTGCCGGACGCTGCCCGCGTCAACGGTCTTGTTCAGCTCCAGGCGGCCCGCCGGGCGAAGGCTCAACCGGCCCTTGGCCGCATCCTGATCGTTCTGGTCGCTCATCCGCCGTTCCGAACCACATTCCCTTGCGGCCGGTTCCTGGGAACCGGCTCAAAACCTATCAATCGAGGCCCGGATTCGCGTCCGCGGCCCCTGCCGCCGGCGCATCCGGCCCAAACTCCTGCGGCCGGGACCCTCGCCCCGCGGCTTCCGCCGCGGGCGATCCCGGCCCTGCGGGCAAGAGGCCAGCCAGTCGCGCCGCCTCTGCCTGCAATGAACCCGCCAGGCGTCCCGGCAACACCGCGACGTGAACGGCGCGGTCCCTGCCGAAGACGGACCCCAGCTCGGCACCGGTGAGGGGGGTGTAGACCGGGATGTCCCGCTTGCCCACCAGCCGATCCCGTTCCGCCGGGCTGCCGTCCGAAGCCTGGAGCAGGAACGCGACCTCGCGCGTCCTGAGCCACTCCAGCACCGCCTCCCGTCCGGCCACCGCCTCCCCGCCGCGGCGAGCAAAACCGAGGAAGTCGCGGATGCGGGCCTGGAGCATCCGGACCACCAGCGCTGCCAGTTGGTCCGGGACCTGGACCGGCCCCCGCGCCGCCTTCGAGAAGGCGCCTGTCTTCAGGGCCTTCAGGAGAACCTCGTCCTGCGCCATCAACCATAGTCCCCGGCCAGGCAAACGTCCACCCGGATCAGGAACCAACTCGCGTGACGGTCCCAGCGCGAAGCGGATCATCTCCTCCTTCGGGCGGGTTTCGCGCGTGACGATGCAGCGGCGGAGCGGACCCCGCTCGCGGTCGGGGTCATCCGTTCTGGGATTCACCCTCTTCCCCGAACCAGTGGGCGCGCGCGGCCATGATGATCGCGTTCGCCGTCTCCTCGTCCATCTGGTCCTCGCCGAGCATTTCCACAAGCTCGTCGGAGGCGAGATCGGCAAGATCGTCGAGCGTCTTCACGCCCTTCTCGCCCAGCGTCACCAGCATGGCGGCGGAGAAGGAGCCCAGCTCCACCAGCTCGTCCGAGACGCCGAGCTCCACGCGCTTCTGGTCGGCCTCGACTTCCTTCTGCTCCAGGAAGGCAACGGCGCGGCGCTTCAGCTCGGCGGCGATGTTCTCGTCGAAGCCCTCGATGGAGGCCAGTTCCTCGTCATCGACCTCCACGATTTCCTCGATCGAGCCATAGCCCTCCGTCACCAGAAGGCCCGCGATCACGTCATCCACGTCCAGCCCCTCGACGAACAGGCCGGAGCGCTTGCGGAAGTCCTCCTGCCGGCGTTCGCTCTCGCCCGCCTCGGTCAGGATGTCGATGTCGTAGCGCGTCAGCTGGGAGGCAAGGCGCACATTCTGGCCACGGCGCCCGATGGCGAGGGAGAGCTGCTCATCCGGCACCACCACCTCGACGCGCTTGCCCTCGTCGTCCAGCACCACCTTGCTGACCTCGGCCGGCGCCATCGCGTTCACGATGAAGGTGGCGATGTCGGAGGACCAGGGGATGATGTCGATCTTCTCGCCCTGAAGCTCCGCCACGACCGCCTGCACGCGCGAGCCGCGCATGCCGACACAGGCGCCGACGGGGTCGATCGAGGCATCGCGCGAGATCACCGCCATCTTGGCGCGGGAGCCGGGATCGCGGGCCACGGCCTTGATCTCGATGATGCCCTCGTAGATCTCGGGCACTTCCTGGGCGAAGAGCTTGGCGAGGAAGCCCGGATGGGTGCGGGACAGGAAAATCTGCGGCCCGCGCGGCTCCTCCCGCACGTCATAGATATAGGCGCGCACGCGGTCGCCATTCTTGAAGGCCTCGCGCGGGATGGTCTCGTCGCGGCGCAGTAGCGCCTCGGCGCGGCCGCCCAGCTCCACCATCAGGTTGCCGTACTCGGTGCGCTTCACCGTGCCGTTGATGATCTCGCCGACGCGGTCCTTGAACTCCTCGAACTGCTTCTTGCGCTCCACCTCGCGCACGCGCTGCACGATGACCTGCTTCGCGGTCTGCGCGCCGATGCGGCCGAAATCGATGGGCGGCAGCGGGTCCACGATGTACTCGCCGACCTGGATGCCGGGCTTCACCTTCTGCGCGATGCGCAGCGGCATCTGCGTCTCCTCGTCCTCCACCGCGTCGTCCTCGACGACCAGCGTCCAGCGGGAGAGCTTCACGGCGCCGTTCTTGCGGTCGATCTCGGCGCGGATGTCCTTGTTGATGCCGTAGGTCTGGCGGCCGGCCCGGCCCATGGCCAGCTCCATCGCCTCCAGCACCTCCTCCTTCTCGATCATCTTCTCGCGCGCGACGGCTTCGGCGACCTGGAGGAACTCCGGGCGCGGAGGCGCGATCTCGAGGGCCATGTCAGTTCTTCCCTTGGGTCTGCGCCGCGGCCGCGGCGATGAGTTCGTCGGTGAGCACGAGCTTCGCGCGGCGCATGCCGGCGCGGGGGAGGGTGATGTCGCCGCCCTCGTCCAGGCGGAGTCGCGCATTCTCAGAATCCGCGCCCAGCACGATGCCGCGGAAGCGCTTGCGCCCGTCCAGCGGCACCAGCATCTCCACCGTCGCGACGTGGCCGGCGAAGCGCTCCCAGTCCTTCGCGCGGGTCAGCGGGCGGTCGATGCCGGGCGAGGACACTTCGAGCGTCCATTCGGCCTTGATGGGGTCGGCCACGTCCAGCACGGCGCCGACCGCATGGCTGATCTGCTCGCAGTCTTCCACGGTGAAGGGCGTGCCGTCGGCGCGGTCGGCCATGATCTGGACGACCGGGCGTTCCTTGCCGCTGACCTGCACGCGCACGAGCTCGTAGCCCATGTGCTCGATCGTCGGGGCGACGAGGTCGGCGATGCGGGCGTCGAGCCCTTCGTGCCGGGGACGTTCGACTGGGGGGCGTTCGGGCGTCATGATGTTTCGATCGGGCAAACAAAAAGGGCGGCCCCGGAAGGCCACCCCCCTAAGGACCGGGTTGTGTTCAGGCCGGATTTATGGGGGCTTCCGGGCCGCGATGCAAGGCCCGGTGCGCTTTCCCCTTTTCCCGGCGGCCCATCCGGTCCATATACCCGCCGCCGACCGGCGTGCCCGGCGGCGCAACCCCGCGATCGCGGCGGGTTCGCAGAGCCTCCAGGCACTCCCCTTCCGGTAACGGGTCTGGCGGCGTTTCCGGCCACATGGCACCCGCCGCGGCGCTTGCGCCCGGCCCCCCATGCGCCCCGAGACGCCGAGAGCCTCCCAACCGGGGCGGGCCGCGTCCGGACTGCCACCTTGCCGTGCGTCGCGAAGATTGGGACGACGCATGTTCGACAACTACTTCCGCAAGGAAATTCCCTGGGGCGGCCAGATCCTGACGCTGGAGACCGGCAAGGTCGCGCGCCAGGCCGATGGTGCCGTGATGGCGCGCCTGGGCGATACCATCGTGCTCTGCACCGTGGTCGGCGCCCGCAGCGTGAAGCCGGGCCAGGATTTCTTCCCTCTGACCGTGAACTACCAGGAGAAGGCCTTCGCCGCGGGCAAGATCCCCGGCGGCTTCTTCAAGCGCGAGGGCCGGCCCTCCGAGCACGAGACCCTCGTCTCCCGCCTCATCGACCGTCCGATTCGCCCGCTCTTCCCCGAGGGGTTCCGGAACGAGGTTCAGGTCATCGCGACCGTGCTGTCGCATGACGGCGAGAACGACCCCGACATGGTGGCGATGGTCGGCTGCTCCGCCGCGCTGACGCTCTCGGGCATTCCCTTCTTCGGCCCGATCGGCGGCGCCCGCGTCGGCTACGTGGACGGCCAGTACGTGCTGAACCCGACCCTGCCGCAGCGCAAGCTGTCGCAGCTCGACCTCGTGGTCGCCGGCACGGCCGAGGGCGTGCTGATGGTCGAGTCCGAGGCGCAGGAGCTCTCCGAGGAGGTGATGCTCGGCGCCGTGGAGTTCGGCCATAAGGGCTTCCAGCCGGTGATCGAGGGCATCATCGCCCTGGCCGAGGTGGCCGCGAAGGATGCGTGGACGCTGCCGGAGGAGGATCCGGCCGTCGCGACGCTGAAGGCCCGCATCTCCGAGCTGGGCCGCTCCTCCATGGCCGAGGCCTACAAGGAGACGCAGAAGCTGGTTCGCCAGGGCAAGGTGGGCGAGGCCAAGAAGGCCGTCGTCGCCGCGCTCGAGGCCGAGGGGCTGGATGCCGCCGCTGCCAAGGGTATGCTGAAGGATCTCGAGGCCGACGTCGTCCGCAATGCCATCCTCGACACGGGGCTGCGCATCGACGGCCGCGACACCAAGACCGTGCGCCCGATCATGGCCGAGGTCGGCGTGCTGCCGCGTGCTCACGGCTCCTCGCTCTTCACCCGTGGCGAGACGCAGGCCTTCTGCGTCGCGACCCTGGGTACGGGCCAGGACGAGCAGGTGATCGACGCGCTGGTGGGCGAGTACCGCGAGCGCTTCATGCTGCACTACAACTTCCCGCCCTACTCGGTGAACGAGACGGGCCGCATGGGCAGCCCCGGCCGTCGCGAGATCGGCCACGGCAAGCTGGCCTGGCGCGCCATCCGCCCCGTGCTGCCGGCGCCAGAGAAGTTCCCCTACACGCTGCGCGTCGTCTCGGAGATCACGGAGTCCAACGGCTCCTCCTCCATGGCGACGGTGTGCGGCACCTCGCTCTCGCTGATGGACGCTGGCTGCCCGCTGCTGCGGCCGGTGGCGGGCATCGCCATGGGCCTCATCAAGGAGGACCGGGACTTCGCCGTGCTGTCCGACATCCTGGGCGACGAGGACCACCTCGGCGACATGGACTTCAAGGTGGCCGGGACCGAGCAGGGCATCACCGCGCTGCAGATGGACATCAAGATCACCTCCATTACCTTTGACATCATGCGCACCGCGCTGGGTCAGGCGAAGGACGGGCGGCTGCACATCCTGGGCGAGATGGCGAAGGCCATCAGCGGCGCCCGCGGCGAGATGGCGGCCACGGCGCCGCGCATCACCGTGATCAATGTCCCCAAGGACAAGATCCGCGAGGTGATCGGCACGGGCGGCAAGGTGATCCGCGAGATCGTCGAGCAGACCGGCACCAAGATCGACATCGAGGATGACGGGACGATCAAGATCGCCTCGACCAGCCAGGACGCCACCCAGGCCGCGATCGACAAGATCCGCGGCATCGTGGCCGAGCCGGAGGTGGGCGTGATCTACAACGGCAAGGTGGTGAAGACCGCCGAGTTCGGCGCCTTCGTGAACTTCCTGGGCGCGAAGGATGGCCTCGTCCACATCAGCGAACTGGCCAATGAGCGCGTCAACCGCACCACGGACGTGGTGAAGGAAGGCGACGCGGTGAAGGTGAAGGTCATCGGCTTCGATGACCGCGGCAAGGTGAAGCTGTCCATGCGCGTCGTGGACCAGCAGACCGGCGCCGACATTACCGAGCAGGTCGGCGAGCGCCGCCCGCGCGAGCCGCGCGAGGGTGACGGCGAGGACCGGCCCCGCCGCGAGCGTGGCGACCGTGACCGCGGTGACCGCGATCGGGGCGACCGCCCCCGCCGCGAGCGCCGCGACGACTGACCTCGCATGAAAATCCGGGACCGAGGCATTCCTGGCCTTGGTCCCGGTCATGCGAGTGACATATACCGAAACATGACACGGCAAGGCTTGGCGAAGTGAAGGCGATCAACGCGATCCGGATGGGCGGTGTGGACGTCCTCCCCCTGGTGGAAGGCGGCAAGGGCGTCGCCGTTTCGAACGGCCTCACCGCCGGTGCCTGGGCGGCCGCGGGCGGCGTCGGCACCTTCAGCGCCGTCAACGCCGACAGCTACGATGCCGAGGGCCGGACGATCCGGCAGGTCTATCACGGCAAGACCCGCCGGGACCGGCAGGAGGAGCTGGTGGCCTACGGCATCGCCGGCGGCATCGCGCAGGCCAAGGAGGCCCGCGACGTCGGCGGCCCCAAGGCGCGCATCCACGCCAACATCCTGTGGGAGATGGGTGGGGCGGAGCGGGTGATCCGCGGCGTGCTGGAGGGGGCCAAGGGCATCATCAACGGCATCACCTGCGGTGCTGGCATGCCTTACAAGCTGGCCGAGATCGCGCGCGACTTCGGCGTGCACTACTACCCCATCGTCTCCTCCGCCCGTGCCTTCAGCGCGCTGTGGAAGCGCTCCTACAGCAAGGTGAGCGAGTGGCTGGGTGGCGTGGTCTACGAGGATCCCTGGCTGGCGGGCGGCCATAACGGCCTGTCCAACAGCGAGGACCCCCGCAAGCCCGAGGCTCCCTATGAGCGCGTCCGCAAGCTGCGTGAGCAGATGCGCGCCTTCGGCCTGGACGACACCCCCATCATCATGGCCGGCGGCGTCTGGTGGCTGGAGGAATGGGAGGACTGGATCGATAACCCGGAGCTCGGGCCGATCGCCTTCCAGTTTGGCACCCGCCCGCTGCTCACCCGTGAATCCCCGATCAGCGATGCGTGGAAGCGCAAGCTGACCGAGCTGAAGCCCGGCGACGTGCTGCTGCAGCCCTTCTCGCCGACCGGCTTCTACTCCTCCGCCGTCCGCAACGACTTCCTGCGGGAGCTCGAGGCGCGCAGCGAGCGGCAGGTCGCCTATTCTTCCGAGAAGGTGGGAGAGCACACGGCCGAGTTCGGCATCGGCCCCCGCAAGCGCCTCGTCTGGCTGGCCCCGGCGGATCGCGAGCGGGCGCAGGCCTGGACCGAGGCCGGCTTCACCGAGGCGATGCGGACTCCGGATTCCACCCTGATCTTCGTGACGCCGGAAAAGTCGCGCGAGATCCTGGCGGACCAGGTGGCCTGCATGGGCTGCCTCAGCCAGTGCCGCTTCTCCAACTGGTCGCAGCACGAGCCGAATTACGATAACGGCAAGAAGGCCGACCCGCGCTCCTTCTGCATCCAGAAGACGCTCCAGGACATCGCCCATGACGGCAGCCTGGAGGACAATTTGATGTTCGCGGGGCACAACGCCTACCGCTTCGGGTCCGACCCCTTCTACTCCAACGGCTTCGTGCCGACGGTGAAGCAGCTGGTCGAGCGGATCATGACCGGGCGCTGAGCGCGCTTTCCCTTGCAGCACCGGCGTGCCGGTGCTTCCCTTTTCGGAAGGATGTTCCGACGGAAAGGGCGCCGCATGCGTGCTGGCTTCTTCTTCGCCTTCCTTCTCTGCGCGACTGCCATGCCGGCGGCCGCGCAGCCTGACCCGATGATCGAGCAGCGCTGCGTCTGGTCATGCCTTGCCCAGTCCAACGGTGCCGACGACCCGCGCTACCGGGCCTGCGTCGAGCAGATGTGCAGCGGGCTGGGCGTGCGGCCTCGTTCGGCGCCGCGTCGCGCCGAGCCGGTTCGTGCCCTGGACCCCGCCTGGCGCGTCAAGCCGCAATCCGGGCGCCCGACGGCCGCCGGAATCTGCGTGCCAGAAGGAATGTGCCTTGAGATCGCCTGTGCCGCCCCGGGCGCGGTGAGGCTGCGCCTCGATCCGGCAAGTGAGCGCTTCCCGCCGAGCCACCTGCTGCTGCTGCGCGTGGACGGGCAGGATTTCCACCTCACCGCGCCGCCCCCAGATCGCGATGGCCTGCTGGCCTGGGAGGCGACGCCGCCGCTGCTGGCGGCGCTGCGGAACGGCGCCAGCCTGGAATTGCTGACCGGGCGCGGCCGCGTGCCGTTCAGCCTGCGTGGCAGCGCCGCCGCGGTCTCGACCGTGGAGCGGCGCTGCTGATCACACCGGCACGCGCGGCCGGCGCTTCAGCGGGTTCTTCAGGCCCGGAATCTTCCAGCGCGGCTGCTGCCGCGGCGGGCGCGGCGGACGGGTAAGGCGGGCCCCTCCCTCGGCCTTCTGCAGCTTCAGCGTGCGCGTGTGGAAGGCTTCCAGCCCCGGCCGGTGACCGATGGAGACCAGCGCGCTCTCTGGCAGCTCGTCCAGCACCATCTGCATCATCGCGTCCTGGTTACGCTCATCCAGCGCCGCCGTTGCCTCATCCATGAAGATCCAGGCCGGGCGGTGCAGCAGCAGCCGCGCGAAGGCGAGGCGCTGCTGCTCGCCGAGGCTGAGAACGCGGTCCCAGCGTTCCTCGTCGTGCAGGCGTTCGGGCAGGCGCACCAGACCGACGCGCTCGAGCGCCTTGCGGCAATCCTCGTCGTCATACTTGTCCGGCCCGGCCGGATAGCAGAGCGACTCCTTGAGCGTGCCCAGCGGCAGGTAGGGTCGCTGCGGCATGAACATCATCGTCTCGCGCGGCGGGGTGATGATCTCGCCCGCGCCCCAGGGCCATAGCCCGCCAATGACGCGGAACAGCGTGCTCTTGCCGGTGCCGCTCTCGCCCTGGATCAGGACGCGCTCGCCGGCCTGGATCTCGGCGGTGGCGTCCTGGATGACGGTGGTGCCGTTGGCGAAGGCGACCTCGATCCCGTTGAAGACCAGCCTGTCGGGGTCGCCCTCCGTGACCGTGATGGTGGGCTGGCTGGGGTCGGCCACCAGTGCGTCCAGCTCCTCCACCACCTCGCGGAAATTGACCATGCGGTTCACCGCCGCACGCCACTCGGCGATGCGCGGGAAGCTATCGACGAGCCAGGAGAGGGAGCTTTGCACCTGCCCGAAGGCGGCACCGATCTGCATCAGCCCGCCCAGCGTGATCGCGCCTGAGAAGTACGCCGGCGAGGCCACGATGGTCGGGAAGATCATCGCCAGCGAATGATAGCCGCTGGTGAGATACATCAGGTTGCGCTGCGATCGCATGAGGCGCCGCACCGCGCCCCGCACATTGCCGAAGAGCTTCTCCAGCCCCCGCCGCTCATCCGCCTCACCACGGATCAGGGCGATGCCCTCGCCGGATTCCCGGGCGCGGGTCAGGCCGAAGCGGAAATCCGCCTCCGCCGCCACGCGCGCAAAGTTGTGCCCCACCATGGGCCGCCCCACCAGCAGGGTAAGGGTGGTGCCGATGATGGCGTATGTGAGCGCCGCCCAAACCATGTAGCCGGGAATCGAGGCGTCGATGCCGATGAAGCCCAGATGCAGCGGGCCCGAGATGGTCCAGAGGATGCCGACGAAGGCCGCGAGCATCATGGAGCAGGTCAGAAGCCCGCCCACGAAGTCCACCGCGAGGTCTACGGAGACGCGGATATCCTCGGCGATGCGCTGGTCGGGGTTGTCGGCCGAGGCGCCGGCCATCTCCAGCTGGTACTGGCGCCCTTCGTGCAGCCAGGATTCCAAGATTCGCTTGGTGAGCCACTCGCGCCAAGCCAGCTGGATGAGCTGCTTGGTGTAGAGCTGGTACACCGCCACGGCCATGGCCGCGACGGCGAGCATCAGGAACACCACCATCTGCCAGCGGAAGGCCGCGAAGTCGCGATTCTCCAGCGCGTTGAAGAAGTCGCGGTTCCAGATGTTGAGGCGGATCTGCACCGCGACCTGTCCCACCGTCAGCAGGACGAGGGCGAAGATGAGCCAACGGGCATTGCCCCGGTCCGGTGCGGTGAGCCAGGCCTTGGTGAGCTTCCAGAAGGCGGCCATCGGCCGCTTGACGAGTTCTGCCTCTGGAAGAGCGCCGGTCTTGGTCTCGTCCTGGTCCGCTGGCGTGCGGGCTTCACTCACTGGCGGTTTTCCTCCGGCAAGGGTTCGAGCTTGTCGGGTTCCCTCCCCAGCCGCACGGCATCGAGGGCGACCGTCTCGCCGCGCCGCGTTCCAAGGCCGGCCGCAGCCACGGCCTCGCCGGGCCGCAGCCAGTCGATGCGGTCATTCATGCCCACGGGCAGGCGGACGATGTGGCCTTCCTCCGTGATGACGCCCATCGGCTCTCCCTGGGGGGAGAGGAGCGGCGCCCGGATCCGGCCCTGAACCGACAATTCCTCCGAGCCGCGGCGGTCGGAGGCGAACCAGGACGGGTTGGCGACGAAATTCGCCGGCTCCCGGTCGTTGCGCGCCCAGGCGAGCATGATGACCACGGGGGCGGTGCGGGCGCGCACGCCATAGGCGGTCAGGGTATGGTCCTGCTGGATCGCGCCCATCAGTGCCTCTGCCTCCGAGGCGGGGAAGATGATCTGCGTCCCTTCGCGCAGCAGGGCGCGCGTCACCTCGCCGGCAGGATCCATCAGCCAGCGCTCAAGCCTCCCGGTGTAGGAAGGAAGCTGCGTCGGGTCGAACCAGAGGCCGCGCGGCGAGCGCGCGATTGCGGGGGAGGCGGCCAGCGCCGCGAAGCCCGCGAGGAGAAAGGAGCGTCTGAGCATGGTCAAGCGGCGAAGCCGCGCCCAGTGAGCAGGGACACGGCGAACAGCACCAGGAAGACGAAGAACAAGACCCGCGCGATGCCCCCGGCTGTCGAGGAAATGCCGCCGAAACCCAGCACGCCCGCAACGATGGCCACCACGAGGAAGACGAGCGACCAGTACAACATCTGCCTTCTCCTCACGGGAATTCCGTGCCGGCGGAACGCTGCGCCGCGAGGAGAGGTTGATCGGGCCCCGTCCCAAATTGCCGGAAACCGGAAGGAAGGCGGCCCCCGCGGGGGCCGCCTGCCAATTCACGAAGCCTTGGTCAGAAACCGGCCGAGGTCACCCTCAGTCGATGGGCATATGGCCGGCCGTCACCGCCTGATAGGTGGAGATGGCGAGGGTGAGCGGATCGAAGGGCTTCGACATGATGAAGGCCGGCTCCACCTCCTCGGCGGTGAGAAGCCGCTCGGGATAGGCGGTGACGAAGATCACCGGCACCTTCACGCTCTGCATGATGCGACGGACCGCGTTGATGCCGTCGCCGCCGCGGCCGAGATTCACGTCCGCGAGGATGAGGCCGGTCGGGCGCTCATTCGCGAGCCGCACGGCCTCCGTCTCGCTTGATGCCACGCCGACGACGCGGTGGCCGCAGCGCTGCACCAGCATCCGCAAGTCCATGGCGATCACCGGCTCGTCCTCGATGATCAGAACATCCGTCGCCGTCGCCTGACGCAGGTTCTGGCGCGCCTGCTCCAGCAGGCGCTGCGCCTCCGCTTCCTCGATGCCCACGACCCGCGCCGCCTCGCCCACTTCCAGCTCCTCCAGCGAGGTGAGGAGCAGAAGCTGCCGCTCCAGCGCTGACAGGCGGCCGGGCGGCGCCTCTGTCCCGGCGAGGCGTGTCACCCCCGCATAGAGGGCAAGCCGCCCGGGCAGCTCGGGGAGACCGGCGCGCAGGGCACCGGCCACCATCGCATCCCCCGCGGCTTGGCTGCCGGCGAGGGCGCGGGCGTAGCGGCGGGCATAGGGAAGGGCCTGCATCAGCTCGGCATCGGGCAGGGAAGTCATAGGTGGGGGGACTCCTGAAACGGCAATCGGTGAGAGATATTAGACGGCGAATGGATTCCTTCTCCATCCGCCCAGAACTGCCCCGGCTTCTGCCGGCGCTGCGCGCCTATGGCCGGACGCTGGCGCGCAGCGCCGCCGCGGCGGATGACCTCGTGCAGGAGACGATCCTTCGCGCGCTCCGCGCCGAATCGCAATTCCAGCCGGGGACGGAGCTGCGGGCTTGGCTCTTCACCATTCTCCGCAATGTGTGGCTCGGCCAAGCGCGCAAGGCGGGGCGCGAGCGCCGCGCGTTGGAGGCGCAGCGTCCGGAGGAAAGCCGCCCGGCGAGCCAGGGTGACCGGCTGGAGCTGGACGAGCTGGCGCGCGCCATGGCGAGCCTCCCACTGGCCCAGCGCGAGGCGCTGATGCTGGTGGGCGTGCAGGGAATGACCACGGCGCAAGCGGCGGAAGTCGTGGGAGTGGCGGAAGGCACCATCAAGGCGCGCGTCAGCCGTGCCCGCTCTGCCTTGCGGGCCGCGCTGGTCCACCGGGCCGGGCCGGGCTTGAACGAGTCGAACATGCATTCCTCCTCCTAATTGGGAGGCTTAAGGGGGGTTTCATCGTTGGATGAAAAGATCGGAAATTTTCTTCCCGCTGCGTCGCAACGATCCTCCAGCCATCGGTATTTCCCTGACATGAGAACGGAGAGGACTATCCCGATGCGCGACCCGAAGGCCCCTACCGTGATGGACCAGATGGGCGCCACCGACCCCGGCACCCCCTTCCATGAATTGATGGTCCAGGCCCTTCCGGCCCTTCGGCAGCAGGCCTTTGCCCTCACGCGCAACCGGGCTGACGCGGATGACCTGGTTCAGGCCGCCGTCACCAACGCCCTGGCGGCGCAGCACTCCTTCACCCCCGGTACCAACTTCAAGGCTTGGATGAGCCGCATCCTGCGGAACCGCTTCCTGTCCGACATGCGTCGCCGCCGCGAGACGGTGGAGGTCGAGGAGGCGCCGGCGGATGCCTTCGCCCGTGCCGCTGGCCAGGAAGACAGCATCGCCCTGCAGGAGCTCCGCCATGCCCTGGCGAAGCTGCCGGCCGATCAGCGCCTCGCGCTGATGATGGTGACGGTGCAGGGCATGTCCTACGAGGAAGTGTCGGAGCAGCTGGGCGTCGCGGTCGGTACGCTGAAGTGCCGCGTCTTCCGCGCCCGCAAGCAGCTCCAGGCTTGGCTGCTCGGCGAGGAGCCGGCGGCGCAGCGCCCGGGTGCAGGGCAGCGGCCTTCCGTCGGCCGGACCGCTTCCCCACGTTCCCCTCAGCGTCGTATGTTGTCCGGTGATGAGCGGCGCAGCGGCGCGGTGTAAGGGAGCGTTGGTGAGCGAGACGCCACAGAAGCCAGCACGGTCACACTCAGAAATGGGGCCCGATGGCAAGCCGAACGGGCGGGGGCGGAGGTCCTCGCCCGACGCCGCGTTTGACCTGTGGCTTCAACGAGGTCTTCACTCGCTCTTCGACGATGTCGCGAAAGAACCGATTCCGCCTGAGATTCTTGCGTTGATCGAGCGCGACCAAGCCAAGAGCAAATAGAACAGGAGCCGTCCCGGCCCGGACGGAGTGCCGCATTGGGCTGGATGATTTTTTCCGGCATCAGGTCAAGGCTGGTTGCGCTTGTGCTGGTCGCCGGAATCCCGGTGGCGATCATCGCCGGGGCCAACGCTTGGCAGAAATACGAGTATTCACTCGCGACCATCGCCGAGAGGGCAGCGGTCATTGGCGAGGCCGACGCGGTGCGTCACGCCCTCGCCCTCAATGACCTCGAGAACCTCGTCCGCGGTCTGGCCCGCTTCCAGAATTTCGGCAGCCTCAGCATCGGGGATTGCGCCCGCATCCTGGGGCGGATGCGTGGCATGTTCGACGGGCGCTACACCGACCTTTGGTTCCTCGACCCGGATGGGCGGCTGCTCTGCAACTCGCACGGCACGCAGGGCAGCGAGGCGGTGAACACCAACTTCCTGCGGCGCGTGCAGCAAGAACGCGGCTATGTCCTCGGCAAGTTCGAACGTGGTCCCGTATCGGGCCGCGTCGTGTTGCCGGCCGCGGCACCGCTGCTGGAAGGCGACTCACTGATCGCGGTGGCGGGCGCCTCCATCCGCGCCGACTGGTTCACCGCCGAGAGTGGCGAGGAGGCGGCGCGGCACCACACCTGGCTGCTCGATTCCGCCTACAACTCCTACCCGCCGCAGAATGAGGGGCAGGGCGGCCGGCTGCCCGAGGCATCGCTGATGACGGCGCTGGGCGACGCGCCGGGGCGGCTGACGCGGGTCGGCATGAGCACGGCGGGCGATGCCTTTGCCTATTCCATCTCGCCGCCCGATCGGGGAATGCGGGTGCTGGTCGCCGTGCCGGCCACAGAGGCGCAGCGCGAGGCGCGGAACCAGCTCTTCACCCGCCTCACCGAGTTGACCTTCTTCCTCCTGACCTGCCTGTTCATCGTCCTGGCCGGGACGGAGCTGTCCTGCGCCCGGCCGCTGCGCCGCCTGGCCCATGCGGTGCGCGCCTGGCGCCCCGAGACGGCCTTTGCCCCGCCCACCACCGCCTGGGACCCGGCCGAGGTGTCGGATGTCGGCTCGGCCCTCGCCTCCGCATCCCGTGCCATCGCGCGACGCGAGGCGGATCTGCGCAAGGCCCTGAGCCAGCGCGACCGCCTCCTCTCCGAGATTCACCACCGGGTGAAGAACAACCTGCAGATCGTCGCCTCCCTGCTGAACATGCAGTGCGACCGCATCGGGGAGCCGGCGCTGCGCGGCGAGTTCGAGACGGCACGCGACCGGGTGCAGGCCCTCGCCACGCTGCACCGCCACCTGGACACGGAAGGGGCCGGCACCGTCGTGCTCGTGGCGCCGCTGCTCCGCGAACTGGCCAACCAGCTGGTCGCCGGAGCGGAAACCGTCGTGGATGCGGAGACCGTGATCCTGCCGGCGGAACAGGCCACCTCGCTCGCCCTCCTCGTGACCGAGGCGCTGCTGAATGTGGCCCGCCATGCCTTCGCAGAAGGCGAGACAGGGCACGTCGACATCACGTTGCGGCGCAAGGACGGGCTGGCCGTGCTGGAGGTGCGCGACGACGGGCGTGGCCTGCCCAAGACCCAGGAGGAGGGCATGGGGCTTTCGCTGATCCGTGGCTTCGCGGCGCATCTGGGTGGCACGTCGCAGTTGAAGCAGTGCAACGGCACGGTCCTGCGCGTGGAATTCCCATTGCCCGACCTCGCCCCCGGAGAGGCGACCTAGCCGGGCGGGAAGTCAGCCCGGTTGCTGCACCCTTGCGTGCAGTAGCGCCGCCTCGTGAATCTCGTCCGGCACGCCGGCGCGCCGCGCCGCCTCCAGCAGGAAGCCGAGCACCGCCTCGCCCTCGTTGCGCGCGCCGCGTTCGATGTCGCGCAGCATGGAGGTGGCGTAGGCGCTGCCCGCGTCGCTGAACAGGGCGCGGTATTCGGTCATGAAGGCATCGGTCACCGGGTGGCCGTGATGGGCGGCGATGGCGGCGTTGCGCTCAAGCACGCGCTGCAGCAGCGGGGACCCTCCGGCACGCACGATGCGCCCCACGTCCCCGCGCATCAGCACCGTGCCGATGGCCGAGGTGCCGAGATGGACGATCTTCTCCCACAGCCGGCGCTCCATGTCCGGCACTTGCTTCGCCACCACACCCTTCGCCGGGGCAAAGGCCTCCTCCAGCGCCGCCGAGACGGGGCAGGGGGCGCCGTCCAGCCGGCCAAAGAACAGCCAGCGCCAGTCATTGAAGTGGCGCACCGTGCCGTCGGGCGTCAGCGTCGCCTGGATCTTGGCCAGCCCGCCCAGCACGCGCCCCGGCCCGAAGGCCTCCTGCAGGGCACCGATATGGGACATGCCGTTCAGCACTGGCACGACCAGCGCGCCCGCCTCCACGGCGGGCCGCACCGCCTCGATGGCGCCGGGTAGATCGTAGTTCTTGCAGGTGAGCAGCACGACGTCGAAGCCGGACCCGGGCTCGGTCGTCACGCGGACGGGAAGGTGCGCGTCGCCATAGGGGCTCTCGATCCGCAGCCCGTCCCGGCGCAGCGCCTCGGCGCGAGCGGGGCGGACCAGGAAGGTCACGTCGCCACCGGCCTCGTGCAGTCTGCCCCCGTAATACCCCCCCAGGGCGCCCGCACCCAGAACCAGGAGACGCATGTCACCTTCCTTCCCTGTCCAGCAACACGATTGTTACAACGGTCACCCTATATGCGGGGCACGATGCGCCGGCCACTCGCCCTTCTCCTGATCCTGCCGCTCCTTGGGGGTGGTGCCTATCTGTGGGGTGCCCCCGCTTTGGGAGCGCTCGGCCTGGGTGCCTCCGCAGAGGCGGGGCCGCGCCTGCGCCTCGCCGAGGCGGATCGTGGGACGATCACCGCTGTGGTCAGCGCCACCGGCACGGTGAACCCGGTGAACAGCGTCATCGTCGGCTCCCAGCTTTCCGGCCAGATCCGGGAGCTGATGGCCGACTGGAACACCCGCGTCACCGCCGGCCAGCCCCTCGCGCGGCTGGACACCCAGCAGCTGGAGGCCAGCCGCGCCGCCGCCCAGGCCGACCTCCTGGCCGCCCGCGCCGCCGTGGCGGTGGCCCGCGCCCAGGCAGAGCGCGCGGCGGCCGATGCCGGCCAAGCCCGCGCCGCCGTTTCCGCCGCCCGGGCCGAGGTGCAGCGCGCGGAGGCGCAGCTTCGCGACGCGGAGTTCGAGCGCAACCGGACGGAGGAGCTTCGCCGCTCCGGCGTCGGCGCCGTGCGCGACGCCGCCCGCGCCGGCTTCACCGCCGAAGGCGCGCGCGCCACCCTGGCGAACCAGCGCGCCCAGGCCGAGCAGGCCGAGGCCAACCAGCTGAGCGCCGAGGCCGCCGCCCGCACCGCCGCCGCCCAGGTCGAAACCGCCGAGGCCCAGGCCGAGCAGCGTGCCGCGGTGCTGCGTCAGGTCGAGGTGAATCTCTCCTTCTCCATGATCCGCTCGCCGATCGACGGCATCGTCGTGTCGCGCTCGGTGGATCTGGGCCAGACCGTTGCCGCCTCGCTCCAGGCGCCGACCTTGTTCACCATCGCCGCCAATCTGGACGAGATGGAGGTCTGGGCCACGGTGGACGAAGCCGACATTGGCCGCATCCGCCCCGGACAGAACGTCACCTTCACCGTGGCGGCGCACCCGCAGCTGAATCTCCGCGGCAGGGTGAAGGATATCCGCCTGACCCCGGCCACGGTGAACAACGTCGTCACCTACACCGTCATCATCGCCGCTCCGAACAATGATGGCCGCATGCTGCCCGGCATGACCGCGACGCTGCGCATCGTGGCGGATGAGCGGCGCGACGTGTTGCGCGTGCCCAACGCGGCGCTGCGCTGGCGCCCCGCCGGCCAATCCGCCGCGACCGCCAGCGCGGCGCCGGAAAGCCCGATGGCCGCCGCGCTGCGCCAGATGGACGATTTGACCCCTACCCAGCGGCAGGAGGTGGAGGCCGCGCTGGCCGAGATGCGCGAGCGCATGGCGGCGATGCCCGGCGACCCCGAGGCGCGGCGCCAGGGGATGCAGGCGGCGCGGCAGCGCCTCCAGTCCCGGCTGAACGCCGTGCTGACGCCAGAGCAGCGCGCACGTCTCGCCGCCGCGCGCGGGGGCAGTGGCGGGCGCGGCGGCGCCGCCGGCACGGTCTGGGTGGCGGAGCGCGACGGCTCCGCGCCGCGCGCCGTCCCGGTCCGCACCGGGCTGACCGACGGCAGCGTCACCGAGATCCTGTCCGGCGAGATCGCCGAGGGCGCGCAGGTCGTGATCGGAACGGAGCGCGCCTCGGGCTCCGCCGGCCGCCCCGCACCGGTGCGGAACCTCTTCTGATGGACGCACTGATCGAGACGCGCGACCTAACGCGCCACTACCCCTCGGGCGAGGGCGTGGTGGCAGCGCTGGAGGGCGTGAACGTCTCCATGCGGCAGGGCGAGTTCGTCGCCGCCATGGGCCCCTCCGGCTCGGGCAAGAGCACCTTCCTGAACCTGATCGGCTGCCTGGACCAGCCGACGCGCGGCTCCTACCGCCTGGCGGGGGAGGAGGTGGGCACTCTCTCGCCCGAGCGCCTGGCGGCGCTGCGCGGCGAGAAGATCGGCTTCGTCTTCCAGTCCTTCCACCTACTGCCGCGCTCCGACGCGCTCAGCAACGTGATGATGCCTATGCTGTATCGCGGCATTCCGCCGAAGATCCGGCGCGAGCGGGCGGAGATGGCGCTGGAGCGCGTCGGCCTCGCCTCACGCATGCATCACACACCGAGCCAATTGTCGGGCGGGCAACAGCAGCGCGTCGCCATCGCGCGGGCGCTTGTCTGTGGTCCGGAGCTTCTGCTGGCAGACGAGCCGACCGGCGCGCTGGACAGCCGCACCGGGCTCGAGATCATGGCGCTGTTCCAGGCGCTCAACCGCTCGGGCGTGTCCATCCTCTGCGTCACCCATGACCCGGACGTGGCGGCCTTCGCCGGGCGCACGCTGCGCTTCCGTGACGGGCGCCTCTTCGAGGACGAGACGCACTCGCCCGTGGACGCGGCGGCGATGATTGGGGTGCCCTTCGCATGAACGTCATCACACGGGACACCGCGCGCCCCGTCGCCACGCCGCTTCCGCCGCTGCCGCCCGGCCGCGCCGGGCTTTCCTTCGCCGAGGCTGGACTGGCGGCGCTGTCGGCGCTCGCGGCCAACAAGCTGCGCGCGGCGCTCACCGCGCTGGGCATCTTCATCGGCGTGGCGGCGGTGATCGTCACCGTGGCGGTGGGCGCGGGGGCGCGGCAGCAGGTGCTGTCGCAGATCCAGTCGCTCGGCGCGAATCTGCTGCTGGTCTGGGGGTCGAACGTGCGGATGGGCGGCGTCTCGCTCGGCGCCGGGCAGCGGCCCAACATGTCCTGGGACGATGCCCAGGCCATCCCGCGCGAGATCCCGGCCGTGGAGGCGGCGGCCGGCACGATCCGCCAACAATTGCAGATCGTCTACGGCAACCAGAACTGGTCCACCTGGGTAAACGGCACCGACCTGGACTGGTTCGTCGCCCATGAATGGGTGGTGGCGGAAGGCCGCTTCTTCACGGAGGAGGAAGCCAACTCGGGCCGCAAGGTCGCCCTGATCGGCCAGACCGTGGCGGAGAACCTGTTCGGCGACGAGAACCCGGTGGGGCGCGAGATTCGCATCCGCGCCACGCCCTTTGAGGTGATTGGCGTGCTGGGCCGCAAGGGGCAGAACCCCATGGGCCAGGACCAGGATGACGTGGTGGTGACGCCCTACTGGACGGCGCGCCGCTCCGTCATGGGGGCGAGCCGCGCCTTTGCCCGCTCCGTCGGCTCCATCTCCGTGAAGGTGGCGGAGGGCGAGGACATGGCGGAGGTGGAAGACCAGCTGCGCGCCTTCTTCCGCCAGCGCCACCGCGTCGCCGCCAACGAGCCGGACACGGTGAACATCCGCAACTTGAGCGAGATCGCGGCGACGCGCGACGCCTCGGCCCGCACCCTGTCCCTGCTGCTGGCCGCCGTGGCCGCGGTATCGCTGCTGGTGGGCGGCATTGGCGTGATGAACATCATGCTGGTCAGCGTGACCGAGCGCACGCGCGAGATCGGACTGCGCCTCGCCGTCGGTGCGCGGCGGCAGGACATCCTGCGGCAATTCCTGCTGGAGGCGGTGCTGCTGGCCCTGCTGGGCGGAGCAGCCGGCGTGGCGGTGGGCATCGCGCTGGCGCACACGCTGGGGGCCTTTGGCGGGTGGCCGGTGCTGATCCAGTGGGATGCGGTGGCGCTGGCCGTCGCGGTGTCGGGGCTGACCGGGTTGTTCTTCGGCTACTGGCCGGCGCGCCGCGCGGCGCGGCTCGACCCCATCCAGGCGTTGCGACACGAGTGACGGCGAAAGGCGCTTAGACCCAGGCTTCCGCCACTGCCCTTCCGACTGAAGCCAGCGCGGCGTCGCGCTGCGCGAGGGGCAGGGCGGTTTCCGTGAGGTAGGCGGCGACCAGGACCGGCGCGCGTCCCGGCGGCCAGAGGATGGCGACGCAGTTATTCGTGCCGTGCCCGCCGCCCCCGGTGCGGTCGCCGCAGCGCCAACCGGTGGGCAGCCCGGCACGGATCTTTGCGTCCCCTGTGCGGCAGGCGACCATCCAGCCGGTGAGGCGATCGCGCCCCTCCGGCGGCAGCGCGTCGTCCAGCAACAGGCGCTGCATCGTGCCCAGCATGGCGGCAGGGGTGGTGGTGTCGCGCGGGTCGCCCGGCGTCGCCTGGTTCAGCGCCGTCTCGATCCGGTCCAGCCGGAATGCGGGATCGCCTAAATTGCGCGCGAAGGCTGTCAGACCAGCCGGGCCGCCAGCCATGGGCAGCAGCAGGTTGGCGGCTGGATTGTCGCTCCACACCATCGTCGCCTCGCACAGCGCTTCGACCGTCATGGTTCCGCCGACCGCTCGCTCCGTCACCGGCGCGTGCGGCACCATGTCGGCGGCGGAAACGGGGATGGCGCGGTCGAGTGATGCGCGGCCTTGCGCGACGGCGGCGAGCACAGCGCTCGCCAGCACCATCTTGAAGGTGCTGGCGAAGGGGAAGCGCTCCTCCGCGCGATGCACGGCGCGGCGCCTGCTGCCGGTGTCCAGCGCCGCCACGCCGAGCCGCCCACCGCCCAGCGCCTCGGCCTCGCGGAAGGCGCCCGGGAGAGGGGAAGCGGCCAAGGCGGGCGATGCCAGCCCGGTGGCGAGGAGCAGGGCGCGGCGTCCGGTCGTCATCGCGGCGGGGTGTCACGCGCTGCCCAGCGCGTCAACGCGGCCCTTCGCAACCGCCCCGCCCCGCGCCACCATGCGCGGAGGAAACGCAAAGGGAGAGGCGACCATGGCCCGCAAGATCATCATCACCTGCGCCGTCACGGGGGCGATCCACACCCCGTCCATGTCGCCGCACCTGCCCATCACCCCGGCGGAGATCGCCCAGGCCAGCATCGAAGCCGCGGAAGCAGGCGCCTCCATCATCCACCTGCATGCGCGCGACCCGCAGACCGGCGAGCCCAGCCCCGACCCGGCGCTGTTCATGCAGTTCCTGCCCGTCATCAAGCAGAGCACGGATGCGGTGATGAACATCACCACGGGCGGCGGGCTGAACATGACGCTGGACGATCGCCTCGCCGCGCCGCTCCAGGCGAAGCCGGAGATGGCGAGCCTCAACATGGGCTCGATGAACTTCAACATCTCCGGCAGCGCGGCGCGCGTGAAGGAGTGGAAGCATGACTGGGAGAAGCCCTATCTGGAGCGGACAGTGAACCACATCTTCCGCAACACCTTCCAGGACATCGAGCAGATCGTGGAGCGGCTGGGCAAGGGTCACGGCACTCGCTTCGAGTTCGAGTGCTACGACGTGGGCCACCTCTACAACCTCGCGCACATGCTGGATCGCGGCGTGGTGGAGGGACCGCTCTTCGTGCAGACCATCTTCGGCATCCTGGGTGGCATCGGGCCGGAGCCGCGCAACCTGATGTTCATGAAGGAGACGGCGGACCGTCTCTTCGGCGACCAGTATGTGTGGTCTGTGCTGGCGGCGGGACGCCACCAAATGAATTTCACCACCATGGCCGGGATGCTGGGCGGCAATGTGCGCGTGGGGCTGGAGGACAGCCTCTGGATCTCGCCGGGCAAGCAGGCCACCAGCAACGCGCAGCAGGTGGCGAAGATCCGCCGTATCCTGGAGGAGCTGGGCTACGAGATCGCCTCCCCCAACGAAGCTCGGCAGATGCTGAAGCTGAAGGGCGGCGATCTTGTCGGTTTTTAGACGCGCTCCACGCCGGCCAGCCAGCATCCCGGTCGCGCCGTGTGGATGTTGACGAAGCTGACGCGCGGATCGGCGAGGCGCTCGCGCAGCGGCGCCTCCGCCTCCGCGCCCGGCAGTACGAGGCCAAGGTCGTAGAGGCACATCCCCTCGGCATCGTAATGGCGCAGGGACACGAGCGGGTTCGCCAGCACGGTTTCCGGCAGCGCATCCTCCGTCGCGCCGGGCTCGCAATCCTGCGAGTGGAGGAAGACCGGCGAGGGCGTCCAGTAGGGGCCCAGCGGGCGCGGCAGGTCCCAGCTCAGCAGCAGCATCTCCTCGCCCGGCCGGGCGAGGCGCAGGCAGCGCCGGCAGGGAAAGCCGGGGCCGTCCGCGACGCGGGATAGGGCGGTGCCGCCACGATCGTCGCGGCGTGTGGCGCGGAAGCGCCGGGCGGAGGGAGCATCCATCGGGACGCAGCGGAAGCGTGTCATGCCGCGATCATGCGCGGGGCGGCGGACACGTCGCCTCCCGTCCGTTGCGGCGGCACGATTACATGAAAAGGCTGCGCAGCCGCATCAGGATGTCGCGCAGGTCTAGGCCGGGCTCAGGCGGGGGCGGCGCGCTGCCCGGCGGCTGCTGACGGCGGAAGCGCTCCAGCGCCGAGGCGGTGTTGGCAAGGCGCAACTCGGCCGGTTCGGCGCCCGGCGTGGCGCCGCTGCCCATCCCGCCCATGCGGATCAGGGCACGCGAGGCAGCGGCCAGTTCCTCCGCCGCGCGTGGCGCGTCGGCGGAGCGGGGCGCGCAGATCAGCGAACGCCCCTCCAGCCCGCAGGGCAGTTCCATCATCGGGTGTGAGTCAAAGCGAAGCTGAGCCGTGCCGGTGAGGGCCAGAAGGCCGCGCGCCGCCCCATCCAGGGTCAGGTCGCGCGCCGTGACGGCGGGGACGAGGCGTCCGTGCCGCTCCACTACCTCCAGTGCCAGCCCGGGCTGCACCGCCGGGCGCTCCACCCAGTCGCGGTGGCGCATGGAACAGGCGACGCGGTCCGTCATCCGGTCATTGAAGCAGAGGAGGCGCCAGGAGCCGATCTCCTCCCCCTGCGGCTGCGCCAGCGCGGGCGAGGCGAGCAGGGCCAGGAGGCCCAGGGTGCGGAGCAGCGTCATGCGTGCGAGGATAGCCCAGGCGGAGAAGCGGCGGGAACCATGCGAAACATCACCTTTCCGGATGGGCGCGAAGTGCCGGCGCTGGGCCAGGGCACTTGGCGCATGGGCGAGGACCGGGCGCGGCGGCAGGAGGAGGTGGCGAGCCTGCGCGAAGGCATCGAGCGCGGCTTCTCCCTGATCGACACGGCCGAGATGTATGGCGAGGGCGAGAGCGAGCGCGTGGTGGGCGAGGCCATCGCCGGGCTGCGCGACCGCGTCTTCCTGGTCAGCAAGTTCTATCCCTGGAACGCTTCCCGCCGCGCCGTGCCGCAAGCCTGCGCGCGCTCGCTGAAGCGACTCGGTGTGGAGCGGCTGGACCTCTACCTGCTGCACTGGCGCGGCGACACGCCGTTGGAGGAGACGGTGGAGGCGCTGGAGAAGCTGCGCGCGGCGGGCGACATCGCCGCCTGGGGCGTCAGCAACCTCGATGTGGACGATCTGGAGGAGCTTGGTCCCGACCTTGCGAACTGCGCCACCGATCAGGTGCTGCTGAACCTGGAGCATCGCGGCGCGGAGTTCGACCTGCTGCCCTTCTGCCGAGAGCAGGGCATGCCAGTCATGGCCTATTCACCCGTGGGACAGGGCGCAAGGCTGCTGCGCCACAAGGCGCTGCGCGCGGTGGCCGTGGCGCGCGGCGCCACCCCGGCGCAGGTGGCGCTGGCCTGGGTGCTGGGGCACGAGGGGGTGATCGCCATCCCCAAGGCCACCGGCCTCGATCACCTGCGGGAGAATGCGGAGGCCGTGGCCATGGTGCTGAGACCGGAGGAGCGGGCGGCCCTGGACGCCGCCTTCCCGCCACCCCGGCGCAAGCAATCCCTGGCGATGCTCTGAGGCATCACCCCTCGGACGAGGATAATTTCAGCACGACGATCCCCGCCAGGATCAGCGCGGCGCCCGCGATGCGGCCCGGCGTTGCCGCCTCGCCCAGGACCAGGATGCCGAGCAGGAAGGCACCGGCCGCGCCGATGCCGGTCCAGACCGCGTAGGCGGTGCCGAGCTGCAGCGTCCGCATCGCGATGGCCAGCAGCACGAAGCTGGCGGCCATCGCCACCAGCATGACTCCGGTGTCGAAGAGGCGGGTGAAGCCCTCCGACCGCTTCATGGAAAAAGCCCACAGGATCTCCAGCAGACCCGCGAGCACCAACCAGATCCAGGCCATCTCGGCCCTCCTTGCGAAAGGGCCGGGCCGTCCCGGACATCAGGACCCGCGCGAGCGGCGCGGGTGGGGGACGTGGCCCCCTGTTAGGCGGTCAGGCTTCGACCTGCTCCACCGCCAGGACCTCGGGGATGTAGTGGCGGAGCATGTTCTCCACCCCGTGCTTCAGCGTGGCGCGGGAGGAGGGGCAGCCGGAGCAGGCGCCCTGCATCTTCAGCCGCACGACGCCGTCGCGGAAGCCGCGGAATACGATGTCGCCGCCATCGCCAGCCACGGCAGGGCGCACGCGGGTGTCGAGCAGCTCCTTGATCTGGGCCACGGCCTCGGCATCGGCTGGGTCGAAATCCTCCTCGCCCGCCTCATCGGCGCCCTCGATCACGGGCAGCCCGGCCATGAAATGCTCCATGATCGCGCCCAGCACCTGCGGGCGCAGGGTCTGCCAGTCGCTGTCATCCGACTTGGTCACGGTGACGAAGTCCGCGCCCAGGAAGACGCGCGCCACGCCCGGCAGAGCGAGCAGGCGATGCGCCAGGAAGGACCGCGAGGTGTCGTCGCCCGTCACGAAATCAGCCGTGCCGGCGGCGCCCATCACGTCCCGGCCGGGCAGGAACTTCAGAGTCGCGGGGTTGGGGGTGCCTTCGGTCTCGATAAACATGGCGCGTCCTCGGCTGGCTGCTTCCTTCGGGACCGATGTGGTCCGCTTTGCGCCGGGGTGCAAGCCGCGCCTCGGTCGCCTCTGGCATGAGGCTTGCGAGGCCCTCTGACGCACGATGCCGAGGGCCCCGCGCATGATCTTTCCTGTCACCGACCCCATACGCCTGGCCTTTCGCCCGGCTGGCAGCGCCGACCTGCCCGCGCCCGCCGATGGGGGGCCGCCGCTCGACCCGGACCAGGCCATCCCCATTCCTGGCGAGATCACCTTCGACGAGGTGGTGCAGGGGCTGAACCCGCTGCACCACCTGCCGGGGGTGGGCATGATCTACCGGGCGGCGACCGGGGCGCAGATCCACCCGCTGATGCGCGTCCTGGGCGGCGCAGTCACGGGCGGACCGCTCGGCATGGCGATGGCGGGGGTGATGGGTTTCGTGGAGATGAGCCGCCCGCTGGACCGCATCCGCGCCGGGCTGGAAGGGCGGCCTGACCCTTGGCTGGACCCGCTGCCCGCCACCGCCCCGGCTTCCGCCCGCAATGCGACCGAGGCCCATGCGAGATGGGCGCGCGACCATGCCGCGCCGCAGACCGCCCTGGCCTAGAGGGGGATCCGCGACCCGAAGATGGCGGAGCCGACGCGCACATGCGTCGCCCCTTCCTCGATCGCCGCCTCGAAATCGCCGCTCATGCCCATGGAGAGCACCGGCAGGCCGAACTGGTCTCCCAAAGCGGCCAGGGTGCGGAAATGCGGGCGGGGCTCCTCCTCCACCGGGGGGATGCACATCAGGCCGCGCACCGGCAGGCGCCATTCCTCTAGGCAGCGGCGGATGAAATCCGGTGCCTCCGCCAGTGCCACCCCTGATTTCTGCGGCTCGTCGCCGGTGTTCACCTGCACGAGGAGGTCGGGCCGGCGTCCTTCCTTTTCCATGGCCTCAGCCAGCGCCTCGGCGAGGCGGGGGCGGTCCAGGCTTTCGATTACGTCGGCGACGCGCACGGCGTCGCGCGCCTTGTTGGTCTGCAGGCCACCGATGATGTGGAGGCGCAGGTCTGGACGCGCCCCGCGCAGCGCCGGGAACTTGTTCTGGGCCTCCTGCACCCGGTTCTCGCCGAAGATGCGCTGTCCTTCCGCCAGCGCCTCCTCCACGGCCGAGGCGGGATGGGTCTTGGACACGGCGACCAGGGTGACGCTGCCCGGGGCGCGGCCGGCCCGTGCAGTGGCGGCCTCGATTCGCTCGCGCAGCCGGGCCAGATTGGCGCGGATGGATTCGGTCATGCGCAGGAGGATAGGGCAGGGCGGGGCGGTGCCGCGAATCTGGCTGCTCACCGACCCTGTGCGCCTGCCCGACCCGACGGAGGCTATCCACCGCCTGCCGCGTGGGGCGGCGGTCCTGCTGCGCGGCATAGACCCGGAAGCGGCGGCCCGCGTGGCCCGGCTGTGCCGGGCGTGCCGGCTGCGCGTCCTGGTGCAAGGGGATGGGCGCCTCGCCCTCGCGCTGCGGGCAGGGCTGCACCTGCCGGACCGGCGCGCTCCGCGTCACATCCTTCCCTTTCTGCTGAACCGGCCTGGGCACCTGCTTTCCGTCGCGGTCCATGGCCGGACCGGGGTGGCGCGGGCGCGGCGGCTGCGCGCGGATTCGGCGCTGCTCTCCCCCGCCTTCCCGACGCAAAGCCATCCGGGCGCGCCGGCGCTCGGGCCGCTGCGCTGGCGGGTCCTGGCCCGGGCGCTGCCCTGTCCCGCCATCGCGCTGGGCGGCATGGATGCCCGGCGCTTCAGCCGTCTCCGGCCACAGGCGGCAGGCTGGGCGGCGATCGGTGCCTGGGGACCCGATAGGGCTCTGTGTTCTCTCCGCCACAGTGTGTGACGGATGTCGCGCCACCCTCGGAAACCCCGTTGCCGCCTCCCGCTGCCGGAACGCATAGTCACCCTGGATCCAGGTGATGGCCGGCTTGCCATCGCGCTCCGCTTCTGGGCGGGGGCGGGCATCGTCGGGGTCACCGCCCATCCGTCGGATGGGGGGTCAGGGGAACAAGCCGGGCGTGCCCGGCGCGTGAGGAGAGTGTAACATGCGCAAGATTTTGCTGGGCACGACGGCGGTCGTCTCGGCGGTCGTCGGCGCCGCCGTCATGGCGCCGGAGGCCTCCGCCCAACAGGCCCCGACGGTCCGCATCGGCGGGTCGATCCAGGCTTACTGGGGCTACATTCAGCAGAGCGGCCAGCAGTCTGATCCCGGCTGGTCGCCCACGACGCCGATCGGCGTGCCGGGTGGCACGGGTGGCGGCGCGGCTTCGGCCCCGACCGGCGTGAACGGCTCGTTCGGCCGCCTCGGCAAGCACGACTTCGTGACAATTCCGCAGTTCAGCGTCATCGTGACCGGCAAGCTCGCCAACGGCATCACCTACGGCGGCAACATCGACCTGACCTTCAACAACCAGGAAGGCCGTGCGGTCATCAACCGCAACGTCGGCGTGTCGCGCTCCGCCCCGGCGGTTGACGAGGCCTACGTGTTCATCGCCCACCCGCGCCTCGGCCAGGTTCGCTTCGGCGACGAGGACGGCGTCATGGGCGGCCTGATGAACTCGGGCTGGATCACGGGCTTCGGCACGGGCGGTGTGTTCGGCGTGTGGGAGAACTTCCAGACCCGCCAGAACGCCAACCGTACGCAGACGGCGCCGGGTGGTCTCGGCGACAACTCCAAGATCGTCTACATGACCCCGCAGTTCTTCGGGTTCGACTTCGGTGCGTCCTATGCCCCGAACTTCGGCTCGATGGGTCAGCACGGCTGTATCTCTGACGCCGTCAACACCTTCTGCGATCGCGCCTATGCGTTCCGTGGCGCCACCGACGCCGCCATCCCGGTTCGTGGTGGTGAGCTCGCGGCCCGCCGCAACGAGTGGCAGGTGGCGGCGCGTTGGCGCGGCAACCTGGCGGGCGTCGGCCTGTCGGCCACCGCGGGCTACATCGGCTCCGGCACCGCGCTCGACATGACGCAGACCAACCGCCAAGTCCGCACCCTGAATGGGCTGGACGTGTGGCAGGTCGGCGTGCAGGCCTCGTACATGGGCTTCACGGCTGGTGCGTCCTACCTCTGGGGTGACCTCAACTACTTCTGGGGCAACACGATCCGCGGCTCCCGCACGGGCGAGCAGCTGACGGCCGGTCTCTCCTACACCGCCGGTCCGCTGACCGTTGGCGCGAACTTCATGAGCGGCCTGTTCGAGGGTAATGCCCCGAGCACGTTCGACGTGAACACGGGCAACGTGACGCAGAACGCCACGGCGGGCCGTTCGCGCATGCGTCGCTGGGGCCTCGGCGTCGGCGCCAACTACACGCTGGCTCCGGGCCTGAGCCTGATCGCCGAGTACGTGCACCACTCGATCCGCGAGCAGGGCACGGACCAGGACGTGGGTCGCGCCGGCGCGCAGAACCGCGGCTTCGCGAACGTCTTCATCCTCGGCACGCGCCTGGCCTTCTGAGCCAGGCGCTCCGGGAACGGAGTATCTCCGGGGGCGGCGAGGGTTTCCTCGCCGCCCCTTTTCTTTTTCCGCCAGCGCCTCTAACCAGGGGCGCCATGTCGCACATCCGCAAGAATGCCCTCGCGCTCACCGCCGTCGCGGCGCTGCTCGCCGCCTGCAGCAACAGCCGCTTCGTCGGAAACGAGGAATACGGCACCGACAACCAGCGCGAGTTGATCCTGCGCCAGACCGGCGGCGACCCTAGCGCCTCGGGCCTCGTCGTCTTCGGGGTGGACCGTTCGCGGCAGAACCAGGCGGCTGCCGGCGGCGGCTCGGGCATGACGGTGAACGCCTTCCTGTGGCGTGCCACGCTCGACACCTTGTCCTTCATGCCGCTGGCCAGCGCCGACCCGTTCGGTGGCGTCATCATCACCGACTGGTACACGCCGCCCGCCGCCGATGGTGAGCGCTTCAAGGCCACCGCCTATGTCACGACGCGGCAGCTTCGCTCCGACGGCGTCCGGGTGCAGGTGTTCCGGCAGGTGAACCAGCGTGGAGCCTGGGTGGATGCCCCCACCTCCGCCGCCACGAACTCCGAACTGGAGGACCGCGTCCTTGCCCGCGCGCGGGAGCTGCGCTCCCAGTCCGCCGGTCTGCGCTAGGCCAGGGCCTCACTCCACCCGCACGCCGGAGAAGCGCACCAGTTCCGCATGGCGCGCCAGCTCGGCATCAAGCAGCGTGGCGAGCCGCTCCGGTTCGCCGCCGATGATGTCGAGCCCCTGCGCCTCCAGCCGCGCTCGGCTTTCCGGCATGGTCAGGATCTCGTTCACCAGCCGGTTCATCGTCGCCACGATCGGTGCCGGGGTACCGCGCGGCGCCATGATGCAGAACCAGGAACCGAATTCGAGGCCGGGCATCCCCAGCTCCGCCGTGGTCGGCACGTCGGGCAGCACGGAGGACCGGCGGTCCGACAGAATGGCGATGGGCGTCACCTGCCCGCCGCGCACCTGCGGTGCCGCCCCCGTCACCAGGTTGAACATCAGCTGGATGCGACCGGTGAACAGGTCGGTGAAGCCCTGCTGGATCGTGGCATAGGGCACGTGGGACATCTCGGTCCCGGTGCGCTGGCGGTACAGCTCCCCCGCGAGGTGCATGGATGAGCCATTGCCCGAGGAGCCGAAGGACAGCGCCCCCGGCTCCCGCCGCAGCCGTTCCGTCAACTCCGCCAGCGTGCGGACGCGGAGCCCGTTGGTGACGACGAGGATGTTGGGTACGTTGCCGAGCAGGATCGCCGGCTCGAAGTCTCGCTTCGGGTCGAAGCTCAGTTCGCGATAGAGCGCCGGGCTGGTCGCCAGCGTCCCGGACCAGGAGAAGAGGAAGGTGTGGCCGTCCGGCGCGGCGCGGGCCACGGCCGTGGCACCGACATTCCCATTGGCGCCGGGTCGGTTCTCCACCAGCGTACGCTGCGGCAGGCGCCGGTCCAGTTCGATGGCCAGGAGGCGTGCGATGGTGTCCGCCGTTCCCGCGCCACCGGCCGCCGGCACCACAAGGCGGATGGGGCGATCGGGCCAGCCGGCCGGGAGGGTCTGCGCCGCGGCAGCGGCCGGCAGCGCAGCGAAGCCGGCGAGGAGGTGGCGGCGGGAGGGGAAGGGCATCGCGCTTCCTTTCGAGGGATTTGCTCTGCATGCTGCCGCGCCGCCGCTCCCCGCGCCACCGATTTGCGGCGCCGCAGCGCGAATGACAGGATGCCTGTCCCTTTACCCCTCAGGGACCCGCGATGGATCACGCCGCCCACCCCGCCCCGCCGCCCGGCCTGCTCGCCCTGGAGCGCCGCGTGGCTGCGGATCTGGAAGCGCTGATGCTGCCGCCCAAGCCCTGGGTGCCGCGGCTGGAACGCGACGGCGAGGCGGTGCTGGACGTGGCCGTGGTGGGCGCCGGGATGAACGGCATCGCCGCCGCCGGATCGCTGATCTTCAAGGGCATCGGCCACGTCGCCGTGCTGGACGAGAACCCGCCGGGGCTAGAGGGGCCCTGGGTGGCCTGGGCGCGCATGGACACACTGCGGTCGCCCAAGACCCTGCCTGGCCCCTGCTTCGGCATTCCGAGCCTGACCTTCCGCGCCTGGTGCACGGCGGCGCAGGGCGAGGCGGCGTGGGAGGCGTTGTACAAGATCCCGAATGCGGTCTGGCAGGACTACCTCTCCTGGCTGCAGCGCGTGCTGGCCCTGCCGGTGCGGCACCGGACGAAGGTGGCGCGGATCAGGCCGGAGGATGGCGTGCTGCGCCTTCTCCTCGCCGATGGGACCTCGCTTCTGGCGCGCCGCGTGGTGCTGGCCACCGGGCGCGCGGGGGCGGGCGGGCTGGCCCTGCCGGAGGTGGTGGACCGCTCGCTCTGGCCCAACCTCGCGGCCCATGCCAACGCCCCCATCGATTTCGAGCGCCTGCGCGGCAAGCGTGTGGCGGTGATCGGCGGCGGCGCTTCGGCCTGGGACAATGCGGCGACGGCGCTGGAAGGCGGGGCGAAGGAGGCGACGCTCTATATCCGCCGCCCGCATCTGCCGCAGATCAACAAGGGGCGTGGCTCGGCCGGGCCGGGATTCCAGCTGGGCTGGGGCGATCTGGACGATGCCTCGCGCTGGCTGCTCGTCACCTACATGTACGACAACCAGTCCCCGCCGCCGCACGAGACGGTGCATCGTGCCCTGCGCCTGCCGGGCTTCCGCATCCATCTCGACACGCCGACCCTGGCGACGCGGCGCGAGGGTGGGGAGGTGGTGCTGACCCTCGGCGGCGCGGAGCCGCGCGAGGTGCGTGCCGACTTCCTGATCGCCGGCACCGGCTTCCGCGTGGATCTCGACCACGTGCCCGAACTGGCGGAACTGGCGCCGCACATCGCCCGCTGGGGCGATTGCTACACCCCGCCCGAGGATCTGCGGCGGCCGGAGATGGAGGCCTTTCCCTATCTCGGCCGTGCCTTCGAGCTGACGCCGAAGGGCGGGGCCGCCCCGCCGGACCTCGCGCGCATCCATCTGCTGAGCTACGGCGCCCATGCCAGCCATGGCGGCATTGCCAGCGACATTCCCGGCGTGGTGGCGGCGTCCGAGCGGCTCGCCAACGGCATCGCCGCGCATTTCTTCCGCGAGGAGCAGGAGGCGGTGCGCGCCGAGCTTGCCGCCTTCGACGAGCCGGAACTGGAATCCACGCCCTTCTTCATCCCGCGCGGCTGAGGCATCCTCCGCCCCGCACAGAGCCTAAGGACCGGGAACGCATGCAGGATGTGGTGGACGAGATCGCGGGCATCAGCGAGGGCAGCACGCTCCACGCGCTGAGGGAGATTCGCCCCGATGTGCGTGCCGCGACTTCGGGCAGCGAGGAGGCGATCTTCCGCGGCCCCTCCGGCCTTTCCGAGGGCGAGCGCCATGCGGTCGCCGCCCATGTCGCGCGGCTGCACGGCGATGTGCGGCTGGAGGCGCGCCACGCCGCCCTGGCCGAGGACTCGCCGCGCCTCGGCGCCATGCGCCAATTCGCCGAGCTGCTGACGCTGCGGACCGATCGAGCGAACCCGCAGGCGATCCGTACCCTCCAGGCCGCGGGGCTCCAGCCGCGCGACATCGTCATGCTGGCGCAGCTCATTGCCTTCATTGCCTATGCCACGCGCATGGTGACGGCGCTGGAACTGCTGGACGGCAAGCCGGGCGCCGGCGGGACGGAGGTGCGGCTGGAGCCGCAATCGCCCGGCACGGCGGATTTCGGCTTCACCTCGGAAACGCTGGACTGGAAGAGCTGGGTGCCGGTGCTGGACGTGGCGCAGGCCACGCCGGAGCAGCTGGCGGTCCTCGATGCCAGCCACGCCAGCGCCCGCATCCAGCCCTACTACCTGCTGCTGGTGCAGGAGCCGGCGGTGCTGCGCGAGCGGTCCAAACTGTTCAACACCATCATGTACGGCCCGCGCGGCGCCTCCCGCGCCGAGCGCGAACTGGCGAGCGTGGCGGAAAGCCGGGTGAATGGCTGCCCCTACTGCGCCTCCGTCCATGCCCAGCGCTGGACCCAGCTCAAGGGCGACCCGGAGGTGATGGAGCGCATCCTGAAGGTGGGCGTCTCGACCGACATGCCGCCCCGGATGCGCGCCATCGTGGATTTCGCCGTCCGGCTTTCCGCCACCCCGGCTGCCGCGACGCAGGAGGACATCGCGGCGCTGCGCGAACAGGGCCTGGCCGATGCCGAGATCCTGGACATCGCGGCCGCCGTGGCGATGTTCGCCTGGGCCAACCGGCTGATGCAGACCCTGGGCGAGCCGGCCCGGAAGGCCACGGGAAGCGCCGCCGCTTGACCCGGTGGGCGGTGCCCGTCAGGTTCCGCCCATCGCCATGCTCCTGCTCATCGACAATTACGACAGCTTCACCTGGAACCTCGTGCACTTCCTGGGCGACCTGGGGGCCGAGGTGGAGGTGGTCCGCAACGACGCGCTGACGCCCGCCGAGGCGCTGGCACGCCGCCCCACCGGGGTGATCCTGTCGCCCGGCCCCTGCACGCCGAACGAGGCCGGGATCTGCCTGGACCTCATCGCCGCCTGCGCCGAGGCGCACATGCCGCTGCTGGGGGTCTGCCTGGGCCACCAGGCCATCGGCCAGGCCTTCGGCGGCGAGGTGATCCGCGCCCCCGTGCCGGTGCATGGCAAGGTCTGGGACGTGGTGCATGAAGGGCAGGGGGTCTTTGCCGGCCTGCCCAGCCCATTCCGGGCGACGCGCTATCACTCCCTGGTGGTGCGGCGGGAGACCCTGCCCAATTCCCTCATCGCCACGGCGGAAACCGAGGACGGGCTGGTGATGGGCCTGTCACATGCCGAGTTGCCCATCCACGGCGTGCAGTTCCACCCCGAAAGCATCGCGAGCGAGCACGGGCACCGCATCCTCGGCAATTTCCTGGCTGGAACGAAGGCGCCGGCATGATCGGGCTGAAGCCCGTCCTGGCCCGCCTCGCCGATGGCGAGACGCTGGCGGAGACGGAGGCCGAGGCCGCCTTCTCCGTCATCATGGCGGGCGAGGCGACCCCGGCGCAGATCGCGGGGCTGCTGATGGCCATGCGCGTTCGCGGCGAGACGGTGGCGGAGATGACCGGTGCCGTCCGCGCCATGCGCGCCCGCATGACCGCCGTGGAGGCGCCGGACGGCGCCATCGACATCGTCGGCACCGGGGGCGACTCCTCAGGCAGCCTGAACATCTCGACCGCCGCCGCGCTCGTCGTGGCCGGATGTGGCGTGCCGGTCGCCAAGCACGGCAACCGGGCGCTCTCCTCCAAATCCGGCGCGGCGGACGCGCTCTCGGCGCTGGGCGTCAACCTGGACGTGCCGATGGACCGCCTGCCGGCGGTGATCGCCGAGGCGGGGCTGGCCTTCCTGATGGCGCCGCGCCACCACGCCGCGCTGCGCCATGCCGGCGGCGCCCGCGTGGAACTGGGCACCCGCACCATCTTCAACCTTCTCGGCCCCTTGGCGAACCCGGCCCACGTGGCGCGGCAGCTGACCGGCGCCTTTCATCCGCGCTGGCTCCGCCCCATGGCCGAGACGCTGGCGCGGCTGGGCACGGAGCGTGCCTGGCTGGTGCACGGCCAGGGCCTGGACGAGCTGGCCTTGTCCGGCCCGTCCGAGGTGGTGGAACTGCATGACGGCGCGCTGCGCCACTTCACCGTCTCACCGGAGGAGGCGGGGCTCCACCCCGCCCCACCCGAGGCGGTCCGCGGCGGTGACCCGGCGGAGAATGCCGCCGCCCTGCTGGCCCTGCTGGAGGGTGCCCCTGGCCCCTATCGCGACGTGGTCCGCCTCAATGCCGGGGCGGCCCTGATCGTCGCCGGACGCTGTGCCACTCTTCGCGAGGGTGCGGCGTTGGCGGCGGAGAGCATCGACACCGGTCGCGCGCGCGAGGCGCTGGAGAGGCTCCGCCGCGCCACCCATATCCAAGAACCCGAACATGCCTGACACCACCGTCCCGGACGCCCTCGCGACCATCATCGGCGCCAAGCACATCGAGGTGCGGGAGGGGCTGCGCGCCACCTCTCTCACCGAGATGGAGCGCCTGGCCAAGGCGGCCGCGCCGCCGCGCAACTTCCAGGGCGCGCTCTGCGCCACGGTCGCGCGGGGCCGCACCGGGCTGATCGCCGAGATGAAGCGCCGCTCCCCCTCTGGCGGGGAGATCCGCCCGGGCTTCGACCCGGCGGAGCTGGCGCGCATCTATGAAGCTGCGGGCGCCACCTGCCTTTCCGTGCTGACCGACGAGAAGTGGTTCGGCGGCCATCCGGACGACCTCAAGGCCGCCCGCGCCGCCTGTGCCCTGCCGGCGCTGCGCAAGGATTTCCTTGTGCATCCCTGGCAGGTCTTCGAATCCCGCGCCATGGGCGCCGACGCCGTGCTGCTCATCATGGCGGCGCTCAGCGACGAGCAGGCGGTGGAGCTGGAGGAGGTCGCGCGCTCCCTCGACATGGCGGTGCTGGCCGAAGTGCATGACGAGCGGGAGTTGGAACGTGCCCTGGGGCTGCAGACGCGGCTGATCGGCGTGAACAACCGCAACCTCAAGACGCTCACCACCGACCTCGCCACTTCCGAGACTCTGGTGCCACGCATCCCGGCCGACCGCATCCCGGTGGCGGAGAGCGGCATCCGCACCGCCGCCGATGTCCGCCGCATGGCCCAGGCCGGGGCCTTCTGCATCCTGGTCGGCGAGCATCTGCTGCGCCAGCCCGACCTCGGCGCCGCCACCACCGCCCTGCTGGCCGCATGAGCGGCCTGACCCACTTCGACGGCGAGGGTCGCGCCGTCATGGTGGATGTGGGCGGCAAGGACGTCACGCAGCGCCGCGCCGTGGCCGAGGCCCGCGTGGTGATGCAGCCGGAGACGCTGGCGCTGATCCGCTCGGGCGGCGCGAAGAAGGGCGACGTGCTGGGCGTGGCGCGCCTCGCGGGCATCATGGGGGCGAAGCGCACCGCTGAACTCATTCCCCTCTGCCACCCGCTTGCGCTGGACAAGGTGACGCTGGACCTCGCGCCCGAGGGCGAGGACGCGATCCGCATCGAGGCGACGGTGGCCTGCACCGGCCGCACCGGCGTGGAAATGGAAGCGCTGACCGCCGCCTCCGTCGCCGCGCTCACCGTCTACGACATGTGCAAGGCGGTGGACCGCTCCATGCGGATCGAGGGGCTGCGTCTCCTCGAGAAGGAAGGCGGGCGCTCGGGGCGCTGGACCGCCGCATGATCCCGGTCGAGGAGGCGCGGCGACGCATCCTCGCGGGCTTCGCTCCCACGGGGGCGGAAACGGTCCCGGTTGGGCAGGGCAGGGGACGCGTCCTCCACGCGAAGCTGACCGCCCGCCGCACCCAGCCCCCGGCCGATGTCTCCGCCATGGATGGCTACGCGCTGCGCGCCGCGGAGGCGCCGCTGGGCGCCGTGCTGCGCGTGGCGGGGGAAAGCGCCGCCGGCCATCCCTTCGGCGGCTCCTTCGCGGCGGGCGAGGCGGTCCGCATCTCCACCGGCGCCTTCGTGCCGGAAGGGGCGGACGCGATCCTGCTGCAGGAGGACGCGACGCGCGAGGGCGACCGCATCACGGTGAACGAGGCGCCGCACCCCGGTCGCTGGATCCGGCGCGAGGGCCTCGACTTCGCCGAGGGGCAGGCGCTGCTGGAGGCGGGGCGGCGGCTTTCCGCGCGCGATCTCGGGCTGGCGGCGGCATGCGGCCATGCCTGGCTTTCCGTGCATCGCCGCCCGCGCGTCGCCATCTTGGCGACGGGCGACGAGATCGCCCTGCCGGGCGACCCGGTGCCGCCGGGGGGCATCGTCTCCTCCAATTCCTTCATGCTGGCGGCGCTGCTAGAGGCGAACGGGGCGGAAGCGCTGGTGCTCCCCGTCGCGCCGGACGACCCGGCGGCGATCCTGGCGGTGGCGCAGGGCGCCCGGGGCTGCGACCTGCTGCTGACCACGGGCGGGGCCAGCGTCGGCGACCATGATCAGACCGCCGCAGCTCTGGGGCGCCAGGGCTTCAAGCTGGATTTCTGGAAGATCGCCATGCGGCCGGGCAAGCCGCTGATCTTCGGTGACTGGCGCGGCCTGCCGGTGATCGGCTTCCCGGGCAATCCCGTCTCCACCTTGGTCTGCGCCGTGGTGTTCCTGCTGCCCGCCCTGGCGAAGCTGTCCGGCACCACGGCCCCCGGCCTGCCCGTGGTCAGCGCCCGCTGCACCACCGCCCTTCCGGAGAATGACCGCCGCGCCGACTATCTCCGCGCCACGCTGCACCGTGACGTGGGCGAACTGCGCGTCACCCCTGCCCCGGTGCAGGACAGCTCCATGCTCCGCACCCTGGCGGAGAGCGACGCGCTGATCCTGCGCGCCCCCTTCGCCCCCGCGCTGGAGGCGGGGGCGGTGGTGGAAGTGGTGGACCTCGCCGGCCTCGGCGTCTGACGCCTTCCCCCTGGGCCCGCGGAGAGGTATTCCGGGCGGCCATGAATGACATGCCCGAGGGCGCGTCCGCCCGCTACGACTTCGCCGCCGCCGAGCCCCGCTGGCAGGCGGCCTGGGAGGAGTCGCGCTGCTTCTCCGTCCCCGACGTGCCGCCTTCCGACGCGCGCAAGTACTACGTGCTAGAGATGTTCCCCTACCCCTCGGGCAAGATCCATATGGGGCATGTCCGGAACTACACGCTGGGCGACGTGGTGGCGCGCTACAAGCGCGCCCGCGGACACCTGGTGATGCACCCGATGGGCTGGGACGCCTTCGGCCTGCCTGCGGAGAACGCGGCGCGGGAGCGCGGCATCCATCCGGGCCAGTGGACCTACAACAACATCGCCAACATGCGCGACGAGTTGAAGCGCATGGGCCTGTCCATCGAGTGGGACCGCGAATTCGCCACCTGCGACCCCGAGTATTACGGCCAGCAGCAGCGCCTCTTCCTCGACTTCCTTCGCGCCGGCCTCGTTGAGCGCAAGGAATCCTGGGTCAACTGGGACCCGGTGGACGGCACGGTGCTGGCGAATGAGCAGGTGATCGACGGGCGCGGCTGGCGCTCCGGCGCGCCGGTCGAGAAGAAACTCCTGAGCCAGTGGTTCCTGTCCATTACCAAGTTCGCGCCTGACTTGCTGGAGGCGCTGGGCGGCCTCGACCGCTGGCCCGAGCGGGTGAAGCTGATGCAGGCCAACTGGATCGGCCGCTCCGAGGGCGCACGGGTGCGCTTCGCCATGGCCGAGGCGGTGGACGGCGTGTCCGAGGTCGAGGTCTTCACCACCCGCCCCGACACGCTGTTCGGCATG
Source organism: Sabulicella rubraurantiaca (assembly GCF_017355885.1). Taxonomy (GTDB): domain Bacteria; phylum Pseudomonadota; class Alphaproteobacteria; order Acetobacterales; family Acetobacteraceae; genus Roseococcus; species Roseococcus rubraurantiacus. The sequence goes on along the minus strand of NZ_JAFEUU010000002.1, from coordinate 48,280 downwards.
TCCTTCCTGGCCGTCGCCGCCGAGCATCCGCTCGCCGCCGCGGCCGCCGCACGCGACCCCAAGGCCGCCGAGTTTATCGCCGAGTGCCGCGCGCTGGGCACCAGCGAGGCGGTGATCGAGCAGGCGGAGAAGCGAGGCTTCGACACCGGCTTCCGCGTGAAGCACCCCTTCACCGGCGAGGAATACCCGGTCTGGATAGCCAATTTCGTGCTGATGGAATACGGCACAGGTGCGATCTTCGGCTGCCCCTGCGGCGACCAGCGCGACCTCGACTTCGCGCGGAAATACGGCCTGCCCGTGCCGGTCGTGGTGATGCCCAAGGGCGAGGAGGCGGCCGGCTTCCACGTCGACGACACGGCCTTCACCGGCGACGGCGTCATCATCAACAGCCGCTTCATGGACGGGATGGACGTCCCCGCCGCCAAGCGCCGCGCCATCGAGGAGCTGGAGCGCCTCGGCGCCGGCGAGGGCGTGGTGAATTGGCGGCTGCGCGACTGGGGCGTGAGCCGCCAGCGCTACTGGGGCTGCCCCATCCCCGTCATCCATTGCGACGATTGCGGCGTGGTGCCCGTGCCGCAGGACCAGCTTCCGGTGCGCCTGCCGGAGGACGTGGACTTCTCCCGCCCCGGTAACCCACTCGACCACCATCCGACGTGGAAGCACGTCCGCTGCCCGTCCTGCGGCACGAAGGCGCGGCGGGAGACGGACACCTTCGACACCTTCGTCGACTCGTCCTGGTATTTCGCGCGCTTCTGCTCGCCGCGCGCCGAGCAGCCGGTGACCAAGGCGGCGGTGGATGCCTGGCTGCCGGTGGACCAGTATATCGGTGGCATCGAGCACGCGATCCTGCACCTGCTCTACAGCCGCTTCTTCACCCGCGCGATGAAGGCCGCCGGCCATGTCTCGCTGGACGAGCCCTTCGCCGGGCTCTTCACCCAGGGCATGGTTCAGCACGAGAGCTACAAGGGCTCGGACGGGCGCTGGCTCTACCCGGAGGAGGTGGAGAAGCGCGCCGACGGCACCGCCATCGTGAAGGGCACGAATGAGCCCGTGACGGTCGGCCGCGTCGAGGCGATGTCGAAGAGCAAGCGCAACACGGTGGACCCGGGCGCGATCATCGCGCGCTACGGCGCCGACACGGCGCGCTGGTTCATCCTCTCGGACAACCCGCCCGAGCGCGACATGGAATGGAGCGAGAGCGGCGTGCAGGGCGCCTTCCGCTTCACCCAGCGCGTCTGGCGCCTCGCGCAGAACCTCGTCGAGGCCGACAAGCCGGATGAGGCGGCGGGGCGCAAGCTGCGCCAGGCGACACACCGCGCCATCGCGGCCGTCACCGAGGCGTGGGAGGGCTTCGCCTTCAACGTCGCCGTCGCGCGGCTGCACGAACTGGCCAATGCCATCGCCGAGGCGCCGAGCGCGCCGCTGGCCGCGCGGGAGGAGGCGCTGGAGATGCTGCTGCGCCTCGCCGCCCCCGCCATGCCGCATCTCGCGGAGGAGGTGATGGCGCGGCTGCGTCCCGGTGCCGGACTCGTGGCGCGGATGCCCTGGCCCGAGGCCGACCCGGCGCTGCTGAAGGCCGAGACGGTGACGCTGGCGGTGCAGGTGCTCGGCAAGCTGCGCGCCACGATCGAGGTGCCGGTGGAGGCGACGGACGAGGAGGTCTTCGCCCGCGCCGAGGCGGAGGAGAACGTGCAGCGCGCGCTGGATGGCAAGCCCATCCGCAAGCGGATCCACGTGAAGGGAAGGGTGGTGAACCTTGTTGCCTAGGCGCGCCCTGCTGGCGCTGGGCGGGGCCGGGCTGCTCGCCGGCTGCGGCTTCCGCCCTCTCTACGGCCCGGATGGGGAGCGGCGGCTCCCCACCTCCGATCCAGGCGTTGCGGCGGAACTGGCGACGGTGCGCGTCGCCCTCATGCCCGAGCGCTTCGGGCAGGTGATGCGCCGCCACCTGCAGCGCCGCCTGGAAGGCAGCCGGCCCGGCACGCCCAGCCGCTACATCCTCTACGTCGCCACCACGAGCGAGGTGGAGCCGGAGGGCTTCCGCCAGGACGGCACCGCCACGCGCGTCCGCACCGTGATGACGGCCAACTGGTCCATCACCACCGACGCCATCCCGCCCACCCTGGTGGACCAGGGGCGCGAGCGGACACTGGACGCCTTCAACATCCCCGACCTCCAGTTCTTCGCCGCCGAGGCCTCGCGCGAGGCGATGGACCGCCGCCTCGTGGAGGAGCTGGGCGACCGCGTGGTCGAGGCCGTCGCCCTGTCCCTGCGCCGGCGCCGGCAGGCCACGCCCGGCTGATGGCCGGGAAGCTGGACCCAAGGCGCCTCGCCGCCTTCCTCCAAGCCCCGCCCGAGGATTGCCGCCTCGTCCTCCTCGTCGGCGACGATGAGGGGCTGATCGCGGAGCGCGCCGCCACGCTGGTGCGTGCCGTCGCGGGCGACGACCCGCTCTGCCGTGCCGAGGCGGGCAAGGAGGAGATGCGCGACGCGGGCGCCCTGGCCGCCGCCGCCGCCGCCATGCCGCTCATGGGCGGGCGCGTCGCGGTCCGGGTGCGCGACGCCCGGGACGCCTGGGCCGATGCGGCCCGCCAGGCCCTCGCCGGGCCAGGGCCAGGCCTGGTGGTGATGGAGGGCGCAGGGCTCACTGCGCGTTCCAAGCTCCGCACAATCGTGGCCGACCATCCGCGCGGCATGGTGATCGAGTGCTATGCCGAGCGCGGTCGCGACCTCGCCAACAGCATCGCCCGCATCCTGGGAGAGCTGGGCGCGGCGGCGGAGCCGGAGGCGCTGGACTGGCTGACCGAGCGCGCCGGCGAGGATCGCCTGGCGCTGCGCCGTGCCCTGGAAGTCCTGGCGCTCCATGCCGAGCCGGGCGCCCGCATCACCGTGGAGGATGCGATGGCGGTGCTGGGCGAGGGATCGCTGCTCGACCTCGACGAGGCGCTGCTGGCCGCCACGATGGGCGAGGCAGGAGCAGCGGACCGCGCCATCGCCCGCGCCATGGCGGAGGGCGCGAACCCCATCCAAGTGATCCGCGCCGCGCTGCGCCACGTGCAGCGCCTCCATCAGGCCGCGCTGGCCGTGGCGGGAGGCGCCAGCCCGGGCGACGCCATCGGCGCGCTGCGCCCGCCCGTGTTCTGGAAGGCGAAGCCGGGCATGGAAAGGGCGCTGCGCAAATGGAACGCCGCGCGCCTCGAAGCGCTGGGCGCCGCGCTGCTGCGCGCCGAGCGGCAGTGCAAGACGACGGCGCTGCCGGCGGAGACGGTTGCGCGTCAGGCCGTGCTGGGGATTACGCGCGCGGCGCGATAGTCCTGCGCGCCGGCCAAGTCGCCAGCAGCAGGCTGCTCATCATCAGCGCGAACCCCGCCGCGTGGATCGGGCCGAAGCTCTCGCCCAGGAAGATCACCGCCGTCACCGCCGCGCTCGCAGGCAGGAAGGCGGTGAAGGATCCGGCCACGCCGGCGGGCACGTGCCGCAGCCCGCCGAACCACAGCAAGAGGCACAGGACGGAGGCGGTGACCGAGTGGAAGGCGAGCAGACCCAGCAGCCATGGGTCGCGCAGCGCCGACACCGCGCCCATCCCCGGCAGGGCGAAGGGCAGCAGAACCGCCGCCGAAAAGAACTGCATCCAGAGCGACGCGGTGAGCACCGGCACGCGTCCGGCGACGCGCTTGGCCAGCAGCACGTAGATCGCCTCGCCCGTCACGCCGAGGAACACCAGCAGATTGCCCAGCGCCGAGCCGGCGGAGCCGCCGAAGCCCAGCCGCGCGAGGGTGATGGCGGCCATTCCCAGCCCCGCCAGCCCTGCCGCCAGCCATTGCCGCGGCGCCAGGCTTTCCCTGAGCCACAAAAAGGAACCGATAGCGACTACGGCGGGCAGCGTCGCCAGGACGAGTCCGCCTTCCAGCGCCGTCGTCAGGCGCAGCCCGGCCAGCAGCCCGGCATTGTAGAGGGCGGTGCCGAACACGGCCTGGAAGAACAGGTTGCGCTTCACCTCGCGCGAGACCGGCGCGGGTGGGTCGAGCCAGCACACCAGCGGCAGCAGCAGCGCCACGGCGAGGCAGCAGCGCAGGAAGGCGATCATCGCGATGGGCAACTGCTCGGCCAGCAGCTTGGCCACACCCACATTCGCCCCCACCAGCATCATGGAGAGCGCAAGCTGCGCGTAGGACAGGATCACCGCGGCGTGAAGCGCACCGCGTAGAGCGCCCCTTCCGCCGTGCGCCCCGCGCAGCCCAGATCGGTCCAGGCGCCGGTGCGCGAAAGCCGCGCCTGGCATTCCCCGGTCACGCGCCATTCGCGCGCCACGCCGTCCGTCACCACCCGCACGTAGTCGAGGAGCAGTGCATAGCTGTCGGTGCTGGGATGGCGGTCGCGCGTCCCGACGAAGTTGACCGCGGAGCGCGGGCCGAAGGGGATGAATACGAAGGCTCGCCCGTCCTCCAGCACGGAATACACCGCGCCGGGCGGGGCGCAGGGCACCTCGCGCTCGCCCAGGCGCAGCAGCGTGGCGCAGCGTCCGGGAATTTCCAGGACGAGGCGCGGCGTCACTGCCTGCGCGGCGGCGATGCCGGGCAGGAGCATCAGCAGCGCCGCGAGCCGTCTCATGTCTCGCCCTCGCAGCGATAGGGGGACAAGGTGGCGAGGTCCGCCATGCGCTCGTGAATCGCCGGGCGCTCGGCCTCCAGGAATTGCGCGACGGCGCGGCGCAGCCTGGGATGGGCGATCAGGTGCGCGGAATGCGTCTCCACCGGCAGGTAGCCGCGCTGGATCTTGTGCTCGCCCTGCGCGCCAGCCTCCACGCGCGGAAGGCCGTGCTCGATGGCGAAGTCGATGGCGCGCAAGTAGCAAAGCTCGAAATGCAGGAAGGGCACTTCCTCGACGCAGCCCCAGTTGCGGCCATGCAGCGCGTCCGGCCCCAGCAGGTTCAGCGCCCCGGCGACGGGCGTGCCGTCGCGCTCCGCCCACATCATCACCACCTTGTCGCCCATGCGCTCGCCCAGCAGGCGCCAGAATCGCTCCGTCAGATAGGCACCGCCCCAGCGCCCATCCACGGTGTTGCGGTAGAAGCGGTTGAAGGCGCGCCAGTGCGACGGCGTCATCTCCGTTCCCCGCAGGGTGCGGATCGTCAGCCCGCTTTCCTCCACCGCGCGCCGCTCCCGCCGCAACGCCTTGCGCTTGCGTGACGACAGCGCGCCGAGGAAATCGTCGAAACTCGCATAGCCACGATTGTGCCAGTGGAACTGCGTGCCGAGGCGCGGAAGCCAGCCGCAGGCAGCCAGCGCCTCCGCCTCCTCTGCCGTGCAGAAGGTGACGTGGACAGAGGAGCATTCGAGCGCTTCCATCGCCTGCCGCATCCCCTCGGCCAGCGCCGCGACGGGCACGCCGCCGCGCCGCAGCAGCCGCGGTCCTGGCACCGGCGAGAAGGGGGATGCGACCTGGAGCTTGGGGTAGTAGCGCCCGCCCGCGCGCTCGAAGGCATCGGCCCAGCCATGGTCGAAGACGTATTCGCCATAGGAATGGGCCTTGGCGTAGCAGGGCGCGCAGGCCAGCAACGCCCCCTCGTCGTTGCGCAGGGCGAGGTGCTGCGGCAGCCAGCCCGTGCGCGGTCCGGTGGAGCCGCTCTCCTCCAGGCAGGAGAGGAATGCGTGTGAAACGAAGGGATTACCGTCGTGGCATTCATCCCACTCCTCCGCCGGGATCTCGGCGATGGAGGGGTGGAGGGACAGGCTCAGCGCGGCATCCATGCCACCGGATATGGCGGCTTTCAGCCCAGTTCCAGCATCGCCTCGACCTCGACGGCGACATTGCCCGGCAGGGCGGCCACGCCGACGGCGGAACGCGCGTGGCGTCCCTTCTCACCCAGCACCGCCACGGCGCAGTCCGAGGCGCCGTTCACCACCGCCGGCTGGTCGCCGAAGCCAGGGGCGGAGTTCACGAACCCGACCAGCTTGAGCACCCGCACGCGATCGAGGTCGCCCCCCGCTGCCACCTTGGCATGGGCCAGGATGGCCAGCATGCAGATCTCGGCGGCCTTTTTTCCGTCCTCCAGCGAGACCTCTCCGCCCAGTTGGCCGATGGGCCAGAGCTTGCCGTCCACGCGAGGCACTTGGCCGGAGACGAAGACGATGTTTCCCGTGCGGGCGAAGGGGATGTAGTTCGCGACCGGTGCCGCCGGTTCCGGCAGGGAAAGGCCGAGTTCCTTCAATCGCGCTTCGGCGCCCATGCTTCAGCCCACCAGCTTGAGGTTGCGCCGGCGCTCCGCCACCGGCAGGTCAAGGGGAAGCAGCGGCGCCTGCTCGGCGGGCCGCGCCATGGACCCGGGAGCCACGTCCTCCGCCTCCGGCTGGGGCAGCGCCCCGCCGAGATGGTCGAGGGCAAGGCGCCGGAAGGCCCAGTCCAGCACGGAGGTGGCGCGTGGGATATCGGGATCCCCCTCCACCACTCCGGCGGGGCCGAAGCGGGTATAGGCGAACTGCTCCACATAGTCGGAGAGCGGCACGCCGCGCTGCAGCCCCGTCGAGACGGCCTGGGCGAAATGGTCCATCAGCGAGCGATAGGCCGCGCCTTCCTTTGCCAGGGAGAAGGCGATCTCCCGCAGCTGGCCATTCTCCTCCGTCGTGCGGAGTGCCACGCGATGCCCACCGATCGTGACGTGCAGCACCTGGCCGGATTGCCGGCGCAGCGCCGGGCGCGGCGCTACGGCCGGGCGGGGCGCCGCCGGGGCTGCGACGGGCTGCGGCGGGGCGGCGCAAAGGAAGGGCGTGACCGCATCGGCCATCAACCGCCGCGCGCCGGGGCCGGCGGGGGCGAGAAGGACGGCGACGCGCGACTCGGGTAGGCGGCGGGCGGCGCGGGTCGGCACCTCCACCACGCCCGACTCGGTGGACACGGCGCGGGTGGCGCCCGGCGCGGGGGCGAGCCCGGCCACCTCGGCGCCCAGCAGCGCCTCCACGGCATCGGCGGGGGAAAGGGCCAGCACGCCCCCATGGCGCAGCCCGGGCGAGGCCGCGGCGGCATCCAGCGCCGTGCGGGCGGCGGCGGCGAGGCCGGGAACGGGGGTGACCGCCGGTGGCTCAGGCCAGAGCAGGGCCACGGGTTCGCGTGCGCCCAGATGCGCGGCCATGGCGCCGCTCTCGGCCTCCGCCGCGCCGCGCAGCAGGGCGGCGAGGGCAGCGGCGGTGTCGCGCGCCGCCTCCGAGTCGTAGGGGAGGTTCAGACCGGCAAGGAGGCCCGCGAGATCCGCGAAGCCGAGTCGCAGCTTGGTGGATCGGCCGCCCGACCACGCATCCAGGAAGCGCATCCCGAGTCGCGCCGCCTCGGCGAGGCCTTCGAGGTCGAGTCCGCCTTCAGGCTCCAGGAAGGCGGGCAGGCTGAGGACGAAGCGCGCCTCGGCCTTGGTGTCGCCGCGCCACACCTCGGTGCCGGGCGCGCCGCGGCGCGTCAGCAGCAAGGCGCGCCAGCCTTCCGCGAGTCGCGAAGCCTCTGCCTCGCCCACCACGCCGGCCTTGCGGCCGCGCGCCAGGGCCTTGGCGATCCAGGCCTCGACGAGGCGGGGCAGGGAGACCGGCCCCTCGCCGGGTGCCAGGGCGGCGAGGGCGGTGGCGGCCTCCTCCTCCCAGGCGGCGGGAAGTGCGACGGGGCGAGGTGGGGCATCCGGGTCCGCGCCCAGTCGAAGGCGCCGCAGCGCCAGGCCTTCCCACAAGGTTCCGTTGTATCGCGCCATGACAGGGAGGATAACACGCGAGAGGCCCGAAGGAAGCCGGATGCTGTGGGAAGCATCGCATCTTCCCACAACATCTTGTGGATAACGCGCCTCCCTTCCGGCGCATCGCGCGGCGTGCCATATCCGCGCCCATGTCCGCCCTCGAACTCCTGACCGCCCGCCTCTTCGGCCGCAAGATCGGCACCGACGAGCAGGGCAACGTCTATTACGAGAGCCGTCGCGTGGTGCCGACCTACAACCGCACCCGGCGCTTCGCGGTCTATGCCAAGGGCCTCGACAGCAGCAGCGTGCCGCCCGAGTGGCATGCCTGGCTGCACCACCTGACGGCGGCACCGATCGCGCGCCCGAACTATCCCTGGCTGAAGCCGCATCAGGTGAACCTGACCGGCACGCCGCTCGCCTATCGTCCCAAGGGACACGACTATGCCGGCGGGCAGCGCCGCCCCACCGGCGGCGATTACGAGGCGTGGACGCCGGGAAGCTGACGCCCATGAAGGGCCGTTCCCTGGCCGAGCTTCTCGCCGGCTTTCTGGTGCTCGTCGTGGCGGGGGGCTTCCTGGCCTATGCCATGCTTCATGGCGGCCGGACGCCGCAGACGGGCGGCACCGAGCTGGCGGCGGAGTTCGACCGCGTGGACGGCCTCGCCTCCGGTGCGGATGTCCGCATCGCGGGGGTCCGGGTGGGCAGCATCACCGGTCTGCGCATCAACCCCGAGACCTTCAGGGCCGAGGTGACGTTCCGAGTCGGCAGCGAGATCCGCCTGCCCACCGATTCCTCCGCCGAAATCACCTCCGAGGGCCTCCTCGGCGGCAAGTATCTCTCCATCGTGCCGGGCGGCAGCGAGCGGCTTCTGGCCGACGGGGGGCGCATCACGGAGACGCAGGGCAGCGTGTCGCTGGAAAGCCTCCTGGGCCGCTTCATCTTCTCCGTCACGCAGATGAACTCGGGCGGGCAGAATGGCGGGACGAACGCGCAGTGAGCACGCAGCCCCCCACCACTTGGCCCGGCAAGGACGGTGAGCCCGTTTCCTGTCGGGAGAAGCTGAAGGTGCTGGCGGAAAACCACGCGGAGGCGGCGCAGGTGCTGCAGGACGCCTTCGAGGATGCGTTGCTGATGGGCGTGGACGAGGCCGCAATGCGTCGCATCCTCCATGAGCTCGTGGACGGGCTGCGCACGCCGTGAAGCGGATCCTCTTGCTCCTCGCGTTGCTGCTCGCCCTGCCGGCGGGCGCGCAGGAATGGGTGCAGCGCCGCACCGCCGAGATCCAGGCGCTGGACAAGGTGAATGCCCGCGTCACCGTGCTCACTGCACGTGTGAACGAGCCGGTGCCCTTCGGCACGCTCACCATCCTTGTCCGCTCCTGCCAGGGCCGCCCCGCCGACGAGGTGCCGGACGCGGCGGCCTGGATGGAGATCACGGACAAGCGCTCGGGCAACGAAAGCATCCCGGTGTTTCGCGGCTGGATGTTCGCCGAGAACCCGGCGCTGAACATGCTGGAACACCCGGTCTACGACATCCGCATCCTGTCCTGCCGCTGATCTTCCTGCCTTCCGAATGAGCCTCGCCCGCGTCACCTCCTTCGCGTTCAGCGGGATCGAGGCCGTGCCGGTCGAGGTGCAGGTCCAGCTTTCCGCCGGGCTGCCCGCCTTCCTGGTGGTGGGCCTCGCCGACAAGGCGGTGGGGGAAAGCCGGGAGCGGGTGCGCGCCGCACTCTCCTCCCTCGGCCTCGCCCTGCCGGCGAAGCGCGTCCTGGTGAACCTCGCCCCCGCAGACCTCGCCAAGGAAGGCTCGCATTACGACCTGCCCATCGCCCTGGCGCTGCTGACGGCGATGGAGGTGCTGCCGCCGGAGGAGATGGCGGGCTTCGCGGCGCTGGGCGAGTTGTCGCTGGACGCGGCGCTGCTGCCCGTCCCCGGCGTGCTGCCGGCCGCCCTCGGTGCGGCGTCGCGCGGACTGGGGCTGATCTGCCCCGCGGCCCAGGGCGGGGAAGCCGCCTGGGCGACGCGTGGCCAAGTGCTGGCGCCGGATGGGCTGCCCGCCTTGCTCAATCACTTCAAGGGAACGCAGCTTCTCGGCCCGCCCGCGCCTCCGCCGCTGGTGCCGGAGGAGTCGCGCTTCCCCTGCCTGTCAGAGGTGAAGGGCCAGGAAACGGCGAAGCGTGCGCTGGAGATCGCGGCGGCCGGTGGGCACAATCTCCTGCTCATCGGCCCTCCTGGCGCGGGGAAGTCCATGTTGGCTGCGCGCCTGCCTGGCCTGCTTCCCGAGCTTTCCCCGCGCGAGGCGCTGGAACTCTCCATGGTCCACTCCGTCGCCGGCCTGCTGCGCGACGGGCGGCTTCTCACCCGCCCGCCCTTCCGCGAGCCGCATCATTCGGCGAGCCAAGCAGCGCTGATCGACGGCGGGGCGCGCGGCAAGCCCGGCGAGATCAGCCTCGCCCATCACGGCGTGCTGTTTCTGGACGAATGGCCGGAATTCCCACGCCCGGCGCTGGAGGCGCTGCGCCAGCCGCTGGAAAGCGGCCGCGCGGTGACCGCCCGCGCCAACGCCCACGTCACCTTCCCCGCCCGCTTCCAGCTTGTCGCGGCCATGAACCCCTGCCGCTGCGGCCATCTGGGCGAGCCGGGACGCGAATGCGCCCGCGCCCCGCGCTGGGGCGACGACTATGCGGAGCGGATTTCCGGCCCTCTGCTCGACCGTCTCGACCTCGCGGTGGAGGTGCAGGCCGTCCCGCCTGCCGAGCTGTCCCGCGCCTCGCGCGGCGAGCCGAGCGAAGCGGTGGCGGCGCGCATCCGGGCGGCGCGCGAGCGCCAACGCGACCGCTACGGCGCCGATGGCCCGCGCCACAACGCGGCCGCCGAGGGCGCGGCGCTGGAAGACACGCTGGCAATGGAGCCGGAGGCACGCACGCTGCTGGAACAGGCGGCGGAGCGGCTGGGCCTGTCGGCGCGCGGCTTCACGCGGGGGCAGCGCGTGTCCCGCACCGTCGCCAACCTCGCCGCGAGCGCCACGGTGGGGCGTGCCCATGTGGCGGAGGCCTTGTCCTATCGGCGACGAACGTCTCGCCGCGCGTGACCTTCCTATCATTTCCAGTCTAAGCGCGGGGGATGCGTTTACTCCTCCTCGCCGTGCTGCTCCTGTGTCCGCTCGTCGCGGGCGCGCAGACGAGGCCTGTCATCGCCTCGCCGCACCCGCTGGCGACCGAGGCGGGCATGGCCATGCTGCGTGAGGGCGGATCTGCGGTGGATGCCGCGGTCGCCATCCAGGCCGTGCTGACACTGGTGGAGCCGCAATCCTCGGGCATCGGTGGCGGGCTGTTCCTGCTGCACTGGAACGCAGCGGGGCGCGAGATCTCGGCCTGGAACGGACGCGAGACGGCGCCGGCCGCAGCGCGGGGTGATCTGTTCCTGCGCAACGGGCAGCCCATGCCTTTCCTCGACGCGGTGGCGGGTGGGCGTTCGGTCGGCGTGCCCGGCGCGCTGCGTGCGCTGGAGGCAGCGCATCGCATCCACGGCAAGCTGCCCTGGGCCGCGCTCTTCGCCCCGGCCATCCGCCTCGCCGAGGAGGGGTTCCCGGTCTCCGCGCGCCTTGTGAGCGACATCGCGGCAGCGGCGCCGACCCTGGCGCGCGACCCGGCTGCACGCGCCCTGTTCCTGCCGCGTGACGGACAGCCGCCGGAGGAGGGCGATCTGCTCCGCAATCCCGCCCTGGCCGCGACGCTGCGCCTCATCGCCGAGGGCGGGGCGGATGCGCTGCATGGCGGGCCGGTGGCGGCGGACATCGTGCGCGCCGTGCGCGGCCACAACGCCAATCCCGGGCTGATGACGGCAGACGACCTCGCGGGATACGAGGCGCGCCGCGTCGCGCCGATCTGCCGCCCTTATCGCGTCTGGACGCTCTGCGCCGCACCGCCGCCCTCAGGCGGCGTGGTGGTGCTGCAGATCCTGGCGCTGCTGGAGCATTTCGACCTCGCCTCCCTGGATCCTGCCGGGGTGGATGCCGCGATGCTGCTGGGCGAGGCCGGACGCACGGCCTTCGCCGACCGCAACATGTTCCTGGCCGATCTGGATTTCGTGCCGGTGCCGGTGGCCGGGCTGCTCGACCCTGCCTATGTCACGCCGCGCGCGCAGCCCATCTCGCCGGATCGCGCCCAGCCCGCGCCGCGGGCCGGCAATCCGCGCCGCGGTCCCGGCGCCCTTGCCAGCCAGCCGCCGCAGCCCGAGGGTGGGACGAGCCACATCAGCATCCTCGATGGCGAAGGCAACGCGGTCAGCATCACCACCACGGTAGAGGGGCTGTTCGGCGCGCGGCTCGTGGTGCGCGGCTTCATCCTGAACAATCAGCTGACCGATTTCTCCTTCCAGCCGGAAGTGAATGGTCGCCTTGTGGCGAACCGGGTGGAGGGCGGGAAGCGCCCGCGCTCTTCCATGTCGCCGGTGATGGTGTTCCGCGATGGGCAGCTGGAGGCGGTGGTGGGATCGCCCGGCGGGGCGCGCATCCTGGGCTACGTGGCGCAGGCGCTGGTGGCGCTTCTCGACTGGAACATGGAGCCGCAGGCCGTCGCCAGCCTGCCGCATATCGGCGCGCTGAACGCCACGGTGGAGCTGGAGCAGGGCACCGCCGCCGCCGGCCTCGCCCCCGCGCTGGTGGCGCGCGGCCTGCCGGTGGAGCTGCGCGAGATGAACTCCGGCCTCAACATCATCCGCACGCAGCGCGGCCGCGCCCTCGGCGGCAGCGACCCGCGGCGCGAGGGCAGCGTCGCGAACGGCGACTAGAGCAGAATCCGTTCATTCGGGCTCGTATCCGGTGGCGGTGAAGTAGTCGGCGCACTCGCCTGGCGTGAAGGCGGGCAGTGCGTCGCGGATGGCATCCCAGAGGTCTTCGACCGTGCGGGCAGCGGCCTTGCGCAGCAGCGCCTTGAGCTTGGCGAAGGCGTTCTCGACTGGGTTGAAGTCAGGCGAGTAGGGCGGCAGGAAGCGCAGCACCGCGCCCGCACGCTCGATGGCCTCGCGCACGCCGCGGGGTTTGTGCGCCGGCAGATTGTCCATGATCACGGGGTCCCCGGGCTGCAGCGTCGGCACCAGCACCTGCTCGACATAGGCCAGGAAAGCCCGGCCGTTCTGCCGGGCCGGGTCGTCTCCTCCACCAGCCGGACCTTTTCCTCGGCAGAATAGCGCCGGCGGCGCTCGCGGCCGGTGATGATTTCAACGCGTTCGAGGGGCTTCGACATAGGCGTGCGCCTAGGTCCTCCGGGCTACGCCGGGTGTCCGGTCGATAATGGGGGCCGCTGCAACCCCGAACCGCCTGGCGGCCGCATGGCGAGACAGGCCCCCATCCACCGCGCCGATCACCTGGATCCGCAGATCCTCCGACAAGCTCTTCGCCATGCCTGCCACCTCTGCTCAGCAGAAAGGGTGAATCAGATCACCCCCGCGCCGGGGAAGCACTTTCGCGAATCAGCTCGAGCGGAACGTGCTCTAGGCGCCCGCACCTCGCAGCACCTGCCGCCAGACGCGCAGGAAATTGCCCGACCACAGCAGCGCCAATTCGCGCTCGCCATAGCCGCGCGCGCGCAGCGCAGCAGAGACGTTCTGCATCTCACCCGCATGCATCCAGCCGGAGACGCCGCCGCCGCCATCGAAGTCGGAGGAGATGCCGACATGCTCGATGCCGATGCGCCGCACCGCGTGCTCCACGTGATCGGCCACGTCCTCCACCGTGGAAGGAGAGGTTCCGTCCGGCCCAGTGGGGCGCAGGAAGCTCGCCACCGCCGTCACCTGCGCGATGCCGCACACTTCGCGGATCATGTCCAGCTGCTCGTCATCCACGTTGCGCGGATGCGGGTGGAGCGCGGCGCAGGCCGTGTGTGTCACCGCCACCGGCACGCGCGACAGCTCCGCCGCCTGCATCATCCCGGCCTTGGAGACGTGCGAGCAATCCACCATGAGTCCGACGCGATTCATCTCGCGGATCGCGGCGCGGCCCAGGGCCGAAAGCCCGCCATGCTCGCTCGGCCCATCGCCGAGATGCGGCTTGGGCTTGGCGGCGTCGGCCAGGGCGTTGTGGCCGTCATGGGTGACCGTCAGGTAGATCGCACCCAGGCCCCGCCATTTCGCGATCAAGCCCAGATCGTGCCCCATCGCATGGCCGTTCTCCACCGCGCTGAGCACGGCGGGAATGCCGGCCCGCATCGCCGCCTCGAACTCCGTCGGCGTCGCGCAGAAATGCGTGGTGGCGCCGTCGGCGCGCGCGCGGATGTGCTCCAGCATCGCCACGGCCCGCTCCTGCGCTGCGCGGAGCGAGGCGAAGTCGCGCGGTCCCTGCGGCACGAAGGCGATGAAGACCGTGCCGGCCACGCCGCCGGCGCGCATCCGCGGCAGGTCCACGCACATGCCGGATTCGCAGGTCCAGTCAGGCGGCTCCGGCCACCTTATGTCCACGTGGGTGTCGAGGATCACGCGCCGAAGCCTCCAAGGAAACGGGCCAGAAGCTGGCCGAGAATGTCGGTGTTGTAGCCGCCTTCCTGGCAGATCGCCGTGGGCAAGCGCAGCGACGCCACCGCCTCGCCCGCGCGGGCGAAGCCGTCCTCGGTGACGGCGAGGGCGTTCAGCGGCTCGTCCTTGCTGGCGTCGAAGCCGAGGGAGAGAACCAGCGCGTCGGGACGGAACGTGCGGACTGCCGCCATCCCATCCTCCAGCGCGGCGAGCCAGGTGGCGTCGTCGCTGCCGAAGGCGAGGGGCAGGTTGAGGTTCGCGCCCGCGCCGTCGCCGCCGCCCCGTTCCTCCGCGAAGCCGACATACCAGGGATAGTAGCGGCCCGGATCGCCATGGACGCTGACCGTCAGCACGTCGCCGCGATCCCAGAAGATGCCCTGCGTGCCGTTGCCGTGATGGCTGTCGATGTCCAGCACGGCGACGCGCGCGGCACCCTTGTCGCGCAGGCGCTGCGCGGCGAGGGCGGCGTTGTTGACGTAGCAATGCCCGCCGGCCCGTGTCGCGTAAGCGTGGTGGCCGGGCGGGCGGCACAGCGCATAGGCCGCGCCGCCGGATGCCGCGACGTGGTCCGCCGCCGCCAGAGCGCAGCCCGCCGCGGCGGCGGCGGCCTCGAAGGTGCCGGGGCCGATGGGGCAGGCATTGTCGGCGGTGTGCGCCCCGGCGCGGGCGATGACGTGGCCATTGGAGCGGGAGGATTGCGCCAGCATCTCCGGCGTCGGGTGGATGTTCGGCACCACCTCCGGCCCTGCCTCGGGCAACGCCACCCAGTCGCGCGCCGCATCCTCCAGGAAGTCGAGATAGGCGGCGCCGTGCACGGACCGCATCGCCTCGCGCGAGGCCGGCTCGGGCGCCTCGGCGGAGAGGCGCAGGGCGCGCAGCCCCTCGCGCAGCGCGGCGGCGCGGGCCGGGACCTCGAAATTGGGGCGCAGACGGCCGCGCATCAGGAAGAATTGCGGCGCGTGGCGAGACTCGGCCGGATGGTCGAACACCTTCATGCACCCATCCTGGGGGTGCCACGCCCCCTCGACAACCGGCCCGCCCGATGTTGCCATGCTCGGCGATGATCAAGCTGGACCCTGGCGCGCGGCGCGCCATCCTCGAATCCTGCGACGCGCTGCAAGGGGAGACGCTGGACTGGCTGTTCCGCCTGGTGCGCCACCCCTCCACCCTGGGAAAGGAGCAGGGTGCCCTGGCAGAGATGGAGCGGCTCTACCGCCATCTCGGCCTCGAGCCGCGCCGCATCCCGACCGTGCCTGAGACGCTCTCCTCCCATCCCGGCTGGTCGCCGCCGCTGGTGGATTACGCGGGTCGCGACAACGTGGTAGCGGTTCACACCCCGCGTGAGAAGCGCGGCCGCTCGCTCACCCTCCAGGGCCATGTGGACGTGGTGCCGGAAGGTGCGGCCGACATGTGGGCCACGCCGCCCTATGAGCCGGCGATCCGCGACGGCCGCGTCTATGGCCGCGGCGCGGGCGACATGAAGGCGGGCATCGTCTCCTACTGCATGGCCTTCGAGGCGCTGCGCCGGGCCGGGCTGCAACCCGCGGCCGAGCTGCAGATGCATGCGGTGATCGAGGAGGAATGCACCGGCAACGGCGCGCTGGCCTGCATGGCCGCGATGCCCAAGACCGACGCGGTCATCATCCCCGAGCCCGGACCCGGCCTGGATGGCTACTACACGGCCGAGGTCGGCGTGGTCTGGGCCTGGGTGACGGTGAGCGGGCGCCCAGCCCATGTGCGCGACATGCAGGCCGGCGTGAATGCCATCGAGGCCGCGAACGCCATCGCCTCCGCCTTCAAGTCCTACGAGGCGGAACAGAATCGCGGCGAGCGCATCCACGCCGCATTCCGGGGCCTGAACCACCCGGTCAACGTCAATTTTGGCACTGTGGAAGGCGGCGAGTGGAACAGCAGCGTCGCCACGCGCTGCCGCATCGGCATGCGCGTCGGCGTGATGCTCGGCAACACCGCGCGGCAGGTGAAAGCCGACATCGAGAGGCTGGTGGCGGAGGCTGCCGCGCAGGATTCGCTGCGCGGTGCCAAGGTGGAACTCGCCTTCCGCGGCTTCATGGCGGACCCTTGCGAGTTCCCGAAGGACACGGAGATCGCGCAGCTCGCCTTCCGCTCCTATGCCGAGGCGACGGGCAGCACGCTGCGCGACTACCCGGCGACCGGGCTGACAGACGGGCGACACTTCGTCCTCTACCAGGACACGCCCTGCGCGGTGTTCGGCCCGGATGCGGTGGACATCCACGGCATCGACGAGAACGTGGGCATCGAGAGCATCCACGGCATCACGCGCACCCTGGCTCTTTCCCTCGCGGAGTGGTGCGGTGTCGAGCGGATCTAACCTCCCCCTCTCCGGCGCCCGCCTGTGGGCGGATCTGCACGACATCGCGCGCATCGGCGCCACGCCGCGCGGCGGCTGCAACCGGCAGACCCTGACCGACGCCGATGCCGAGGGCCGCGCTTGGCTGCAGGAACGGGCGGAAGCGCTGGGCTGCCGCCTCCTCCTCGACCGGTTCGGCAACATGGGCTTTCTCCGCCCCGGGCGCGACGCGTCGCGGCGGCCCATCGCCTTCGGCTCCCACCTCGATACGCAGCCCACGGGCGGGAAATACGACGGGGTGCTCGGCGTGCTCGCGGGGCTGGAGATCATGCGCGCCCTGGCCGAGGCGGGAGCCGAGACCGAGGCGCCGCTCCTCCTCGTGAACTGGACCAACGAGGAGGGGGCGCGCTTCTCGCCGCCCATGCAGGGCAGCGGCGCGGCCATGGGCGTCTTCACACCGGAGCAGGTGCTCGACACGACGGATGCCGACGGCAAGCGCTTCGGCGCGGAACTGTCGCGCATCGGCTGGAAGGGCAGGGATACGCTGCCCGAGATGGGCGCCTATCTGGAACTGCACATCGAACAGGGGCCGGAGCTTGAACGCGACGGGCTGATGGTCGGCACCGTCACCCACGCCCTCGCCCAGCGCTGGTACGAGGTGGAGGTGACCGGCGAGGCCGCGCATGGAGGCTCCCGCATGGGAGGGCGGCGCGACGCGCTGATGGCCGCCGCGCCGCTGATGGCGGCGGTGGAGGAGGTCGCGCTGCGCCATGGCGGGCGCGGCACGGTCGGCATCGTCCGCGCCTATCCCGACAGCCGCAACGTCGCCCCCGAGCGCGTCTGGTTCAGCGTGGACACGCGCCATGGCGACGAAGCGGTGCTTGAGGCGATGGGCGCCGAGCTGCGTGCCCGCGCTGCCGAGCTTGCCGCCGCGCGCCGCGTGGGCGTGGAGGTGCGGGATTTCTGGCACTCGCCCGGCCAGGGCTTCGATGCGCGGCTCTGCGGCTTCGTGCGCGAGGCGGCCGCGCGCCGGGGCATCCCGGCCCGCGACATGCCCACCGCTATCGGCCACGACGCCGTCTATGTCGCGCGCCGCGTGCCCACCGCCATGGTCTTCGTGCCGTGCCATGGCGGTCTTTCCCACAACGAGGCCGAGAGCATGACGCCCGAATGGGCGGAAGCAGGCCTGCTCGTCCTCGCCGATGCGGTGCTGGACGCCGCGAACAGCCAGGAGCCCTTCTGAATGCGGATCGCCGTCGCCGGATTCCTTCACGAAAGCCATTCCTTCGCCCCGCGCCCGACGCGCTGGGAGGATTTCCAGCACCCAGGCGGGCTGCCCGCCCTGTGCCGGGGCGAGGCGATGCGGCAGACGCTGCGCGGCACCTCCACCTGCGCCGGCGCGGCGATGGAGGAGGCGAAGGACCACGACACCGTCCCGCTGGCCTGGTGCTTCGCCATGCCTGCCGGCCCGGTGACGCGCGAGGCCTTCGAGCGCATCTCGGCGCTGATCTGCGCCGCCCTCTCCGACGCCATGCCGGTGGACGGTGTGTTCCTCGACCTGCATGGCGCGATGGTGAGCGACGACTTCCCCGACGCGGAGGGCGAGGTCATCCGCCGCGTCCGCGCCATCGTCGGGACCGACGTGCCCATCGCCGTCACGCTGGACCCGCATGGCAACATGACGCGCGCCATGTGCGAGACGGCCGACGTGGTGGTGCCGTACCGCACCTATCCGCACGTGGACATGCGCGCGGTCGGCGCGCGCGCCATGCGCCTGCTGATCGAACGCATCGCGCGCGGCGGTCCTTGGGCCATGGCCTTCCGCGAGATGGATTTCCTCATCCCCATCACCAGCCAGTGCACCATGGTCGCGCCCATGCTCGGCGTGATGGAAGCGCGCGAGAAATTGGCGGGCGGCGTCGCCGAACTCGCCTATTGCTTCGGCTTCCCCTACGCGGATTTCCCCGGCTGCGGCCAGGCCATCGCCGCCTGGGCCGACACGCAAGAGGCGGCGGACCAAGCCGCGGATGCGCTGGTGCGCGAGATCGCCTCGCGCGAGGGCGAATTCTCCGGCGGCGTGATGGAAGCGCCGGAGGCGGTTGCGGAGGCGATGCGCCGCGCTGGCAATGGCCGCCCCATCGTCATCGCCGACACGCAGGACAATCCGGGTGGCGGCGGCCATGGCGACACCACCGGCCTCCTCGCCGAGCTGCTGCGCCAGGGCGCGCAGGGCGTGGCGCTGGCGCCGATGAACGACGCCGAGGCCGCCGCCGCCTGCCACGCGGCCGGGGAGGGGGCGACGGTGACGCTCACCCTCGGCGGCAAGAGCGACGGCGCGCCGCTGACCGTGACCGGCGTGGTGGAGAAGCTGAGCAATGGCCGCTTCATCCTGGAAGGCCCGATGGGCAAGGGGAACCCGGCGGATCTCGGCCCCTCGGCGCTGCTGCGCGTGGATGGGGTGCGGATCGTCGTGGTGTCGCGCAAGATGCAGGCGCACGACCAGGCGATCTTCAAGCAGCTTGGCCTGGATCCGGCGGAGCAGCGCATCCTGGCCCTGAAATCCTCCGTGCATTTCCGCGCGCATTTCCAGCCCATCGCCGAGGCGGTGCTGGTCGCCGCCGCGCCCGGCCCGGTGGTGGCGGATCCGGCGACTCTGCCCTTCACCGCGCTGCGCCCCGGCATCCGGCTGCGGCCCGGCGACAATCGCAGGTTCTGATGTTCAGCCACGCGACGATCGGCGCCAACGACTACGCCAAGGCCAAGGCGTTCTACGATGCCGCCCTGGCGCCACTGGGCATTCGCTGCTTCCAGGAATGGCCGGATGCCGGCTGGGCCGGGTTCAAGGCGAAGGGCGACATGCAGACCTTCTGGCTCTGCCGCCCGCAGAACGGGGAGGCTGCGGCGCCCGGCAATGGGACCATGACGGCCTTCCTCGCCGCCGATACCGATGCCGTCCACGCGGCGCACGCGGCGGCGCTGGCCCATGGCGGAAGCTGCGAGGGACCGCCCGGCCCCCGCCCGCAATACGGCGATTTCTACGCCGCCTATGTGCGCGACCCGGAGGGCAACAAGCTCTGCTTCGTGCACCGCGTCCCGTCGAAGGACGGCGCACCCGCCTGAAACGCGAAGGGCCGCGGCGGGGGATTCCCCGCCGCGGCCCCATCAGACGTTCAGAGGCTGAACGTCAGGCCGACTGGCCGCTCTGCAGCCCGCCCTTCTCCATCAGGCTCTCCACCACATCCCAGGCGACGAGCTTGTTGAGGAAGTTGTCGAGGTAGTTCGGACGCACGTTGCGGAAGTCGAGGTAGTAGGCGTGCTCCCACACATCCACGCCGAGGATGGGCGTGCCCTCGCCGGTGGAGATCGGGTTGGCGCCGTTGGGCGTCTTGGTCACGGCCAGCTTGCCGTCGCCCTTCATGATCAGCCACGCCCAGCCCGAACCGAACTGCGTCACGCCGGCCTGCTTGAAGGCTTCCTTGAACTGCGCGAGGCCGCCGAAGCTGTCATTGATCGCGGAGGACAGCTTGCCCGGCAGCGAGTCGCCGCCGCCATTCGGGCTCATCACCTGCCAGAACAGGATGTGGTTCCAATGCTGGCCGGCCTGGTTCAGCACGGGCAGCCCGTCGGCGCCCTGCTTGCCGGCATCGGCCACGATCTGCTCCAGCGTCTTGCCCTGGAGGTTCTTGCTCTCGACGAGGCCGTTCAGCGCCGTGACATAGGCGTTGTGGTGCTTGCCGTGATGGAGCTCCAGCGTCTCCTGGCACATGCCGCGCTCGGCCAGGGCCGAGGTGGAGTAGGGAAGCGGGGGCAGCGAGAAGGCCATGGGACGTGTCTCCTTTGTGGACCTTCCGGCAGCTAAGCAGGGCAGGCGGCCCCGTCAACCGATTGCATCCCCGCGCCTGAGACGTCACATCGCTATCATGCCCGATCTCAGCGCGGTGGGCGCCATCGCCCGCGCGCACGACCCCGACCGTTTCCTGTGCGCCCTCTGGACCCCGCCGGAGCGGCGCGAGGCCGCCTTCGCGCTGATCGCCTTCAACCACGAGTTGGCTCGGGCGCGGGAGGTGACGGACAAGCCCCTCGTCGCGCTGATGCGCCTGACCTGGTGGCGGGAGGTGCTGGAAGCCGACGCCCCGCGCCGGCACGAGGTGGCGGAGCCCCTGCACGAGGCCATCGCGGAGGGCGCGCTGCGCCGCGACGACCTCCTCGCCATGGTCGAGGCGCGCGAGGCCGAGGCGGAGGAGGAAGGCTTCGCCTCCACCGGCGCCTTCCACGCCTACCTGTCCGGCACGGCGGGCGGCTTTGCGGTCGCGCTGGGCCGCGCCCTGGGCGCGCCACCAGAGCTGCTTCCGGGATTGCAGCGCGCGGGGATGCTCTACGGCCTTGCGGGGGTGCTGCGCGCCTTGTCGGCCCATTCGGCGCAGGGGCGCTGCCTCCTGCCGGCGGACCGGGTGGATGCGGGCTCCGTCATCGCCGACCCCGGGCGCGCGCGCGACGCGGTTCGCGCCCTGGCGGCGGAGGCCCCGCCCGAGCCGGATCTGGCGGCGCTGCCGCGCGGCGCGGTGGCGGCCGCGCTGCCCCTGGTCCTGGCGCGGCGGGACCTGCGCCGCCTCGCACGCGGCATCCTGGTGCGGCGCGGGACGCTCGACCGCCTGGCCGTTACCCTGGCCGGGATGCGGGGGCGGGTCTGAGGGCAGCGCCGGGCGGCTTCTGCCGCAGCGTCAGCCCCGGCAGGATGGCGAGGAGGCAGAGCATCCCCGTCACGATGAAGGCGTCGCGGAAGCCGAGCATCAGCCCCTGCGCCTCCACCATCCGCGTGAGAAAGTCATGCGCCGCGTCGCGGCGGATCACCTCCGGCAGCCCACCCTGGGCGTAGAGGTTCTCCAGCAGCCGTCGCGCATCCAACACCGCCGCGCCGCCCTCCAGCCGCGCGTTCAGCGCCTCGGCGTGATGGGCGGTGCGGCGCTCCAGATGCACGGCGAGGAGATTGGTGCCGAAGGCCCCGCCCAGCATGCGGAAGAAGTTGATCGCCCCCGCCCCCTGCGCCAGCAGCGCGGCGGGCAGGGCACGCATCGCGCCCACATTCATGTTGGGCATGGCGAGGCCGAGCCCGATTCGCCCCAGCAGGATCCAGAAGGCCAGGGTCCAGAACGGCGTATCCGTCCCAACACCTCCCATGAGGGCGGAGGAGGCGGCGAAGATCGCCAGGCCCAGGCAGATCGGGATCCAGGGCGGCAGCCAATCCGCCATCCGCCCCGCGAACAGGAACACGAAGGCAACCACGAGCCCGCCGGGCATGAGGATCATCCCCGAGCGCGTCGGCGTGTATCCCTGCACGAGCTGCACCAGCAGCGGCAGCAGGTAGGTCGAGGCGAACATCGCCGCGCCGTAGATGAAGGCCACCATCGCCGCCGCGACGAAGCCCCCGTGCCGGAACACGGCGAGGTTCATCAGTGGCGCGGGCGTCACCGCCTGCCAGCCGACGAAGCCGACAGTGGCGAGGGCGGCGCCGACGAGTTGCAGCCGCACCGTGTCCGATTCCCAGCCATGGTGCTGGCCATTGGTCAGCCCGGCGAGCAGCAGCCCGATCGCCAGCGCCAGCAGCGCCGCGCCGGGCAGATCGAAGCGGCGGTCGGAAGCGCTTGCCCGCCCGGGCATGAAGACGAGTCCGAGCAGCAGCCCCAGCAAGGCGGTGGGCAGGCAGAGAAAGAACACGGCGTGCCAGGAGAAGGCATCCACCAGCAGACCGCCCGCCGCCGGCCCCATGGCGGGAGCCATCACCACGCCGAAGGAGAAAAGGCCCATCGCCGTTCCGCGCCGCTCCGGCGGAAAGACCAGGAAGATCACCTGCATTGACAGCGGCTGGAGCAGACCGGCCGAGGCGCCCTGCGCCACCCGCGCCAGCACCATCACCGAAGCGCTGTTGGTCACCCCCGCCGCGACCGAGGCGAGCACGAAGATCGAGATGGAGGCGACATAGGTGATGCGGAAGCCGAAGCGCTCCACCGCCCAGGCATTCAGCAGCATGAAGCCGGTATTGGCCGCGAGGAACCCGGTGGCGAGAAGCTGGCCCTCCTCATGCCCCATTCCCAGCGCGCCGACGATGTCTGGCTGCGCGACGACGACGATGGTGGAGGACAGGATGCAGGACACGGTGCCGGTCAGCGCCGCCAGCGTCACCCACCAGCGATAGGCCGGCCCGTAGCGGGCGAAGAGCTCCGCGACGGAAGGCCCGCCGCTATTCACGTGCCTCGGCCTCCACCCGCACCAGCATGCCGGGGCGCAGCATTCCGGGCGGCGGCGGCGGGTCCAGGCGGATGCGGACCGGCAGGCGCTGGGTGATGCGGGTGAAGTTGCCGCTCGGATTCGGGCTGGGCAGCAGGGCGAACTCGCTCGTGGCTGCCTCGATCACGCGATCCACCACGGCGGGGAAGGCTTGGCCCGGCCAGGCATCCACCGTGACCCGTACGGGCTTTCCGGGGCGGAAGAAGCGCACATCCGTCTCCTTCACATTGGCCTCGATGCGGATCTCCTCCGGCGAGTGGACCAGGATGATGCGCTGCCCGGCCAGGACGTATTCACCCGGGTCCACGAAGATGCGGTCCACCACGCCATCGAAGGGCATGCGCAGCGTGCGGTCGCGCTGGTCCAGCGCGGCGCGGTCACGCGATGCCGCCACCTCGCGCGATTGCGGGAGGAGGGCGTCCAACTGGCGCTCGATCACCCGCAGCTCCTCGGCCGCCGCCTCGACCGCGGTCAGTAGCGCCTCGGCATTGCGGATCTCGGCGCCTGCGCCGATGACGCGCTGCCGCGACTGGTCGGCCAGGGCGCGCAGCTGCTCCACGCGCTGCCGCGTCCCGGTGCCCGACGCGATCAGCCTTTCGGCCCGCGCATGCTCGGCTTCGGCGAAGGCGTGTTCCGCCTCGGCGGCGGGAAGGGCAGCGCGGGCGGCATCCAGCCGCGCGGCGGCGGCGGCGCGTTGGCTGACATTCTGCATCCCGACCATGGTGCGCCGCGCCTCCAGCTCCGCGCGCCGCGCCTCCAGCCCCGCGAGCCGCGCCTCCAGCTCCTCCATGGCGAGCGTCGCATCCCGCGCATCCACCTGGACCAGGAGGGCGCCGCGCGGGACGCGGTCGCCCGCCGTCACCGGCACGCGCTCCACCCAGCCCGGCACGCGGCTCGCCAGCGTCACCATGTCCGAGGCGACACGGGCATCGTCCAGCACCACATGGGTCAGCTGCCAATGCAGCCAGTGCCCCCCGGCGCCGAGCAGGGCGAGCACGAGAAGGGCGCCGCCGAGAAGGCGCATCCGTCGCCGTGTCGGGCGCGGCTTCACTTCCAGATTGGGCTTCGCCGGCCCGATATCCATTCAGACGCATCCTCGCCGGCCACGGAGACGTGCCGGCGGGACAGCATAGGCCCGGCCTGCCGCGAGCCGGAAGGGAGGGGGGCTCAGGCGCCCGCGCGCAGCGCCTCCACCATCTGCGCGGCGGGCATCGCCCCGCTCCAGAGGACCTGCCCATCCAGGGCGAAGCTCGGCACGCCCGAGATGCCCAGGCGGCGGAATCCGGCATCCTCGGCGCGGATCTCGGCATCCAGCGCGTCGCCGGCCAGAAACTCCGCCGCGCCCTCGATGCCCTGCGACTCGGCGATGGCGGACAGAACGGCGGGATCGCCGATGTCCTGCCCTTCAGCGAAATAGGCGCGGAACAGCGCCTCCACCAGCGCGTGCTGGCGCGGCCCGGCGGCGAAGCGGATCAGCCGGTGCGCCTTGATCGTGTTGGGGGTGCGGGTCATCAGCTCGTGCCGGAAATCGAGCCCGGCCGCAGCACCCATGGAGGCGACGCGCGCATCCAGCTCCCGCCCCCGCTCCACGCTGCCGAACTTGGCCGCGCGATAGGCGGCCCGGTCCACCCCTTCCTCCGGCATGTCGGGATTCAGCTGGAAGGGGCGCCAATGCACCTCGTATCCCTCCCGCCCCAGCGTCTCCAGCGCCTCGTCCAGGTGGCGCTTGCCGACCCAGCACCAAGGGCAGATGGCGTCCGAGATCACGTCGATGCGGCGCATGATGCTTCTCCTGTTGCCGGAAGCCCCAATCTGCGCCAATGGCGCAAGGGCGGCCAGGGGAGGGACTCGTGCGGACGCAGGTGGGCATCATCGGGGCCGGACCGGCCGGGCTGCTCCTCGCGCATCTCCTCCATCGCGCCGGGATCGACTCCGTGGTCCTCGAGCGCCAGTCCCGCGCCCACATCGAGACCCGCATCCGCGCCGGGCTGCTGGAACAGGGCAGCGTGGACACGCTGACCGAAGCGGGGCTGGGCGAACGCCTGCACCGCGAGGGTCTGAAGCATGACGGGCTGGAGCTTCGCTTTGCGGGCCGCAACCAGCGCATCGACCTGTTCGGCCTGACCGGCAAGCGCGTGACCATCTATGGCCAGCAGGAAGCCGTGAAGGACATGGTGGCGGCGCGGCTCGAAACCGGAAGGCCGCTGCACTTCGAGGTGTCGGATGTCGCGCTGCACGACATCGCCAGCAAGACGCCGCGCATCACCTTCACCCATGAGGGCCAGGCGCAGGAACTGCGTTGCGACGTGATCGCCGGCTGCGACGGGTCCCACGGCCCCGCCCGCGCCGCCATGCCGCCCGAGGTGATGCGCCTCTATGAGCGGGTCTATCCCTTCGCCTGGCTCGGCATCCTCGCCGAGGCGAAGCCGATCTCGCATGAGTTGATCTATGCGCGGCACGAGGAAGGCTTCGCGCTGGCCACCATGCGCTCCGAGCGGCTGTCGCGCCTCTACGTGCAATGCGCCCCGGATGACGACGTCGCCAACTGGCCCGATTCGCGCATCTGGGAGGCGCTGCACACCCGGCTTGGCCGCGTGAACGAGGGCCCGGTGCTCCAGAAGGGCATCACGGCCATGCGTAGCTTCGTGGCGGAGCCGATGCGGCATGGGCGGCTGTTCCTGGCGGGCGATGCCGCGCACATCGTCCCGCCCACCGGGGCGAAGGGCATGAACCTCGCCGTGGCCGATGTGCGCGTGCTGGCCCGCGCGCTGACCGCCTTCTTCCGTGAGGGCGACGAGCGCCTGATGGACAGCTACAGCGCCACTTGCCTGTCGCGCGTCTGGAAGGGGCAGCGCTTCTCCTGGTGGATGACGGCGATGCTGCACCGCTTCAGCGTGGCCGACCCCTTCGAGCACCGTGTGCGGATGGCGGAGCTGGAATATCTGTGCGGAAGCGAGGCGGCGCGCAGGTCGCTGGCTGAACAATACGTGGGACTGCCTTTTGATGAATGACCTCGGGATCATCGGCTTCGGCATCATGGGTGAGCGCTTGGCGCGCGCTGCCGTGGCGCATGAGGATTGGCGCCTCGCCGCCGCCTGGGATCCGGACCCTTCCGCTGCAGCGCGCCTCGCCGCTATCGCGCCGGAAGCGCGGTTCTGCGCCTCAATGGAGGAGGCGATCGCCGCCTCGGACGCGCTGCACGTCGCATCGCCGCCCGGGGCGCACATCCCGCAAGGGCAGGCGGTGCTGGAGGCAGGGCGCGCGCTTCTGCTGGAAAAGCCGCTGAGCCACGATGTCGCGGCCTCGCGGGACTTCGTGCGCTGGGCGGCCAGCTATCCGGCGGCGGTGAACTTCCCCATGGCCTCCTCGCCTGCCGTGGCGCAGCTTCGCGAGTGGCTGCCGGAGGTGGGCGAGGTGCGCTCCGTCTCCATCCTCGTTGCCTTTGCCGCGTGGCCGCGCAGCTGGCAGCGCGGGGCGGCCTCCTGGCTGTCGGGCCGCGCGGAGGGCGGCTTCACGCGGGAGGTGGCATCGCATTTCCTGTTCCTCGCCGGGCGGCTCTTCGGAAAGCTGACCCTCCTCGAAGGGCGCGCGGTGCATCCGGAGGGCGATGCGTCGGAAACGGCGGTGGCCGCGCGGCTTTGTGCTGGCCCGGTTCCGGTGACGCTGCAGGGCAGCGTCGGCACCACCCCGGCCGATGACCATAACCTCTTCGTGGTGCGGGGCGAGAATGGGGAAGTGCGCCTGCGCGACTGGTCCATCGCCGAGCGCCTGGTGGATGGCGAGTGGCGCGAGGCGCCCGATGCGCGCCCCAATGCGGAGATGCGGCCCCTGACCCTGCGCGGCCAGCTCGACAAGCTCGCTTCGCTGCGCCGGGGCGAGGCGACGGAACTCGCGACGCTGGAGGAGGCGCTGGCGGTGCAGGAGGCCGTGGAGGCGATCCTGAAAGGGTAGAGGGCGCTACCGCGCCCAGCTGCGCAGCCGGTCGCCCCAGTGGCGCGACATCGGGTGTCCCGATTGCCCGGTCGCGATCTCGAGGAAGGCGCCGTCTGGAGTGGACAGGTCGGCGACGAAGCGCAACCCTGCGCCATGCATCGAGATGTAGCCGTCGCCGCGCACCGCCTCGCGCCGCACCGTGTCGCCATCGCCGCCAACCGGCGCTTCCAGCCGCGTCCAGCGCGACAGCAGCGGCACGAAGCGCAGCACCGGATGCTCGAAGCGCGCGAGATGGGCTTGGCCCCACCGCCAGGATGCCGGGTCCGGCCCATGCGCCGCCTGGAGCGCGATCACCGCTTCGGCCAGGGTGATGCCGGCCAACGCACGGCAATCGCCGCCGCACCACCAGCTCGCCTCCGGCGCGGTCAGCAGGAAATGGCCGAACTCGGTTCCCGCAGGCGCGTCGGGCACGCCGGTGCGGCGAAGGGCGGCCGCACGGAAGCGGCGGTTGAACTCGGCCCAGATCAAGGGTTCCGGCCGTTCGGCCGCCATGGTGCCGTCCCAATCGGCCAGCAGCGCCTGGGCACGGCCCAGCATTCCGTCACTGCGTGGCAGGGCGTTCAGCATGGAAAGGGCCTCGCGCGCCGGCAGGGAGACGACGTCGCGCTGGATGGCCGCCATGCGCGAAATATCCTGCGGCGCATCTTCCGCCAGCAGCGCGTGGATGCGGCGGAAGCGCCAGTCGCCATACCATTCGCGGCCCAGGAAGACGGGGTGCCCGTCCGGCTGCACCTTGTTGTTCGCATTCACCAACACGCCGCTGGCCGGGTTCTCGCGATGCGGCATGGCATCGAAGTTCACGAACCCCTCCCAGCCCGGCCCGTCCCAGGGCACGGAGCCGTCATGGCCGGAGGTGCGCAGCGGCGTGCGTCCCACGAGGAACATGGCGATGCCGCCGTCGCGCACGGCCACCATCAGGTTCTGCGGCGGCGAGGAGATCAGCGCCGCCGCCGCGCGCGCGCCCGCGAGATCACGCGCGCGGTTCAGCGCGAGCAGGCCGGCGGCGGCGGTGTCGCCCGGCTCCAGATTCGCCATGCGGACGGACATCGGCGGCGCCTCGCCCACGACAGGCCCGTGCTGCGTTTCCCGCACGCGCAGCACCTCCTGCCGCCTGCCGCGGATGCGGATGAGCTCTTCGCGCTCGCGCACCACCGCGCCGCCAAGGAAAACGTCCTGCGTGTCGGAATGGGTGGTGGTGAAGCCCCAGGCGAGGTCGCGGTTGCGGCCGATCACCATGAAAGGCACGCCAGGCGAGGTGGCGCCCAGCCGCGTGTCGTCGGGCAACTCGATCCGCGCGAGATACCAGAGGACCGGCGCGCCGTAGCCGAGATGCGGGTCGCTCGCCAGCAGCGGAGCCCCGCCTGCGCCGCGCGCCACCGCCCAGGCATTGCTGGCACGCTCCGGCAGGGGCGCATCCACGCCGAAGACCGGGATCGCGGCCAGGGCGCGCGCGGCGCCGGGGAGGGTGGCGATGTCCGGACGCCCCGCCGTCCGGTCGGCGGGCCAAAGATCCCAAAGACGCTCCGCCGGCAGGCGCGCAGCGAGCGCGGCGCGCTCCAGCTCCGTCCGCCAGTTCCCCGACAGCCACAGCCCCATCACCTTGGCCCAGAGCAGGGTATGCATGGGCCGCCATGGCTCCGGCGCGCCGAGCAGGAGGAACTCGGGCGCGATCAGGCGGCCTCGCTCGGCGATCCGGGCATTCACCCCATCGGCGTAGCGCTGCAGGACGTCGCGCGTGTCGGCGTCCAGCGCGACGAGATCGGCCTCCGCCCGCTGCGCGAGGCCGAGGGTGCGGCTCATCCGGTCCACGCGCAGCGCGGGCTCGCCCAGGATCTCCGCGAGGCGGCCTTCGGCGCCGCGCCGCATCATCTCCATCTGGAACATGCGGTCGCGGGCGTGCAGCCAGCCCATGGCGAAGGCGGCATCCGCCTCGGTCGCGGCGCGGATGGTGGGCATCCCACCCGCGTCGAACTGGATGGCGATGGGGGCGGAAAGCGCCGGATCCTCCAGCCGTGACATCGAGCCGGGCAGGGTGATCCAGAGCAGCCCGAGGGGAATCGCCGCCAGGATCAGCAGGACCAGGAGCAGGGCGCGGCCCCAGCGCCAGCCGCGTCGCCGCCAGCGGCGGGGCATGTCAGGAGGACGCCCCGCCGTGCCGCGTCACTCCGGCTCGATCCCGGCGCCGCGGATCATCTCGCCCCAGGCGGCAATCTGCTGACGGATGAAGGCCCCGACCTCATCGGGCGTGGAGGTCATGCCGTCGAACCCCACCTCGGCGAGGCGCGAGCGGTATTCCGGCTTGGCGCCGACACGGCGCATGGCCGAGGCGAAGGCGGAAGTGACTTCCGGCGCCATGCGGGCCGGGCCGAGCAGCACAGCGAAGGACAGCAGGTCGAAGCCTGTCAGCCCCTCTTCCGACAAGGTGGGCGCGTCGGGGATCAGGGCCGAACGCTGGGCGCTGGTGACGCCGAGCGCACGCAGCCGCCCATCGCGCACGTGACCCAGGCTGGGCGTCAGATCCACCACGATGGAATGGACGCGTCCGGCGAGGACATCGGTGATGGCGGGCGGCGTTGAGCGATAGGGGACGTGCAGCATGTCCACCCCGCCCATGCGGGCGATGGTGGCACCCGCCACGATGCCGGTGCCATTGCCCGAGGCGTAGGAAATCTGGCCAGGCCGTGCCTTCGCCAGCGCCAGGAACTCGCGCAGGTTGCGAGCCGGGACCTCGGGACCGACGGTTAGCCAGAACACGTAGTTGCCGAGGCGGCTGATCGGCGTGAAATCGTTGATCGGGTCGTAGTCCATGCGGCGCAACAGCCAGGGATTGGCGGCATGCGTCGTGTTGGTGGTGACGAAGAGCGTGTGCCCGTCCGGCGGCGACTGCATCACCGCGCGCGCGGCGATGGTGCCGTTGGCGCCGGCGCGGTTGTCCACGGTGATCGTCGCGCCGCCCATCTCCTGCGACAGCATCTGCGCGAGAATGCGCGCCACGGCATCGGTGCCGGAGCCCGCCGCGAAGGGCACGATCAGCGTGATGGGCCGGTTGGGCCGCCACTCCGACTGCTGCGCCAGGGCGGGGATGGCGAGCGGTGTCGCCAACGGGGCCAGAAGCAGGGCGCGGCGCGGGGTCATGGCGTATTCCTCCTCAGCGGCGGACCACCTTGGCGGGATCCTCTCCATAGGGCGGAGAATAGATCACCAGCACGCGGACCGGCGAGTCCCCGAGGACCTCGAAGGTGTGCTCGCACTCCGCCGGGAAATGGCACGCATCGCCCGGATTCATCTCCTCCACCACGCCGCGGCAGGAGACGCGGGCGCGCCCCTCCAGCAGGTAGCAGACCTGGTCGAGCCCCGGATGCGCGTGCGGCAGGGCCGAGCCGCCGGGTTGCAAATGCCCGTGCAGCAGTTCGATCTTGGTGTCGCCCACCGTCTCGGGTGCGATAAGGCGATGGTTCACCGTGCCGTGATGGTTCGCAGGCGAGTAGGGCGTGACGTCGGACATCCGCACGACAAGCTTCATCGGCTGGTCTCCATTTCCGCGAGGGCGAGGATGGTGGCGAGGCTGGTCCGCATGCCGCGCAGGCTTTCCTCCTCCTCCACGTCGATCCACTCCTCCAGCGAATGCGCCCGCCCGCCCCGCCCGCCCGAGCCGATGCGCAGCGCGGGAATGCCGAAGCTCATCGGCACGTTGGCGTCGGTGGAGGACCATTCGAAGGAGGGTTGGTAGCCCTCCGCCGCCACGGACGCGGAGGCGAGGCGCGCGATGGGCGCGCCATTGGGCGTATGCCCGGCCGGGCGGTCGCCGACGCGTTGCAGCTCGACCTTCAATCCGCCGCTGCGCGCGCCGTTCTCGGCTGCCACGGCGGCATCCACCGCGGCCAGGAAATCCGCCTCCAGCTTGCCCAGCACCTCGGCGGAGGCGGAGCGGAGATCCACCTCCATCACCGCCGTCTCCGGGATGGCGTTGATGGAAGTGCCGCCCGAGATCACGCTGACGCAATGCGTCGTCACCGGCTCGCGCGGGACGGGCATGGCGGCGAGGGCACGCGCGGCATCGGCCATGGCATAGACCGGGTTCACCAGCCCGAAGGCGGCGAAGGAATGCCCGCCCGGGCCGCGGAAGGTGACGCGGAAACGCTTGGAGCCGATGCCGCCGGTGACGATGCGGTCTACCTCCGGGCTGTCCACGGTCAGGAAGCCGCGGATGCGCGACCGCTGCGGATGGGTCTCGAAGAAGTGGCGGACGCCGCGCAGATCGCCCAGCCCTTCCTCGCCCACATCGCCCAGGAACAGGATGTCATGGCGCGTGCGAATGCCGGCGCGGTCCATGGCGCGGAGGAAGGCGAGGTTCACGGCAAGGGAACGCGTGTCGTCGCCCACGCCGGGGGCCATGAGCTTCGTCCCCTCCCGCCGCACGCGCACGTCGGTGTCCGCAGGGAAGACCGTGTCGAGATGCGCCGCGACCACCAGGATGTCGCCATTGCCGAAGCCCCGGCGCAGCCCCATGACGTTGCCCACCTCGTCCTGGCGGCATTCCTCCAGCCCGTGGTCGCGCAGCATCTCCAGATAAGCGGCGGCGCGCGGCCCCTCGCCGAAGGGCGGCGCGGGGATCTCGGTGAGGCGGATGATGTCCTCCACCGTCCGCCCATGCTCCTCCCGCATCACCATGCAGGCGGACTGGAAGCGCGAATCATCCCGGATCGCGCGGATCGCCTCCTCCGTGCCCGACATCAGACGACTGCGTTCACCAGATCCTGGCCGGCCCGGAGGCGGCGCAGGTTCTCCTGCATCAGGTCGAGCACGTTGTCCTCGTACTTGCGCGTTTCGCCCGCCGTGTGCGGCGTCAGGAAGACACGCGGGTGCGACCAGAAGGCGCTGCCGGAGGGCAGCGGCTCCTCTACCGTCACGTCCAGCCCGGCGGCGGAGAGCTTTCCGGATTCCAGCGCCGCCAGCAGCGCCTCCTCCTCAACCACCTTGCCGCGCGCGCAGTTCACCAGGATGGCGCCCTGCTTCATCGCGCCCAGCGTGCGGGGGTTGATCAGCCCGGTCGTCTCGGCGGTCAGCGGGCAGACCAGCAGCACGGCGTCGGCGCGGGGCAGGATCTCCGGCAGGGCGGAGAGGGCGTGCACCTCGTCCGCACCCTCCTTGCCCGCGCTCGGATTGGCGCGGATGCCGATGACCGTCATGTCCAGCGCCTTCAGCAGCCGGATCAGCCGCCCGCCGATGCGGCCCATACCGACCACGATGGCGGTCTTCCCGGCCAATTCGTCCTCGCGCACTGCGAAGTCGCTCTTCATGCCCGACCAGTGCGTGCGGTGCTGGTCGTCGCGCGCTGTGAACAGGTTGCGCGTGATGCCGAGCAGCAGGGAGAGCGCATGCTCACTCACCGCCGCAGCGTTGGCCCCAGCGGCGGAGGCGAGGCGGATCTTGTGCTGGCGGAACACGTCGCGGTCGTACTGGTCCGTCCCGGCCGAGAGCGACTGCACGAAGCGCAGCTTCGGCGCCAGCGCGGGCAAGGTGTTGCGCCACAGGCCGCTGACCACGAGCACGTCGGCCTCGCCGATGCGCGCCTCCAGCTCGGGCAGGGAGCGCACCTCGAAGAAGGGGTGCGGCGCGCCTCGCGCCTCCCAGCGTGCGCCGCACTGATAGGCGACATGGGCGAAGCAGATCGTGGGATTGTCGAGCATCTTAGGCAGCAGCTTCCTCAAGAAAGACCTGGACGGCCTGGAACAGGGCGCCGCGGTTGCGCTCCATCCACATGCCGTGCGTGCCCTCGCCCAGCAGCACGAGGCGCTTGCCGGGGCTGGCGGTGAGCAGGGGGAACAAGGTCTGGGCCATGTAGGGCGGCGTGTCCTGGTCCCATTCGCCGAGGACGAGCAGCGTCGGCGCCGTGATTCTTGCCGGGTCGTAGAAGGGACGGCCCGCGCTCCAGTATTCGCGGCTATCTGCCACGCTGCCATTGGGCGCGCGCAGCGCGGGCGGCGAGCGGCGCAGCCCTTCCGGGTCGGTGGCCCAGGTGACGCCGGCCCAATGCTCGAACCAGCCGGCCGGGACGAGGCTCGCCCGCGCCGCCTCCGGCACGCCGGCAGCAAGCCGTGACCGCGCCGCTTCCTGCGTCACGAAGCGATAGGCACCGAGATTGCCGCCCGGATCGGTGAGCGAGGCGCTCTGCCGCAGCCAGGACGGCGCGTAGAGCACGAGGCGTTCGACCGCCCCCTGGTTCTCTGCGGCAAAGCGGCCCATCAGCGCGGTGCCCCAGGAATATCCAAGATGGACGCAGCGCGGGATGGAGCGGCGCTGTCGCACGAATTCGGACACGGCGGCGATGTCCTGCACCGCTGTCTCGCCGCGCACCAAGGGCGGGTTGGCCTCGGGCGGCTGCGCCATCTCGGGCGGGCGGGTAGAGCGACCATAGCCGCGAATATCCATGCACCACACGTCGAAGCCGCGCCCGGCGATATAGTCCATCCAGGACAGTCCGCCGAGCGGCAGATCGAAGGCAGTGTGCGCGGGATAGGTCGCGCCATGCACCATGATGAGGGTACGGCCGGGGGTGAAGCTGGTCATTGTCTCCGGCCGCTTATTGCGGACGAAGATCTCGATGCCGCTGTCGCGCGCCGGCACCATGAACTCCTCGCTCACGATCCGGGGCGCCTGCGCGGCGGCCGGAAGGCTCGCGAGGGTGGCGCCGCCAGCCGCGAGGGCAGGCGCGGCGAGCATCGCGCGTCGTTGCATGGGCGTCTTCCCTGACTTGTCGTCCGGGACGCTAGCAGGGCGGGGCGGAGCCGGGGAGGGGCCTACCTTTCGCAGCGGATGAACAGGGTGGAGCGATGGGCGATTTCCCCCACATCGGCGGTGGAGCGATCGGGCCCGGAGCTGTCGGCCATGCGCGGCTCCACCCCGGCGCGGCGCAGGAAGTCGCGGGCCGTGTTGCCCTGCACCGCGAAGTTCACGTTCTGCGCGATGTCGCCGGTGCGGCGGCTCACCGCCTGGGCGTTCAGCTTGCTGACCACCACGCCGACCAGATTGCCCTGCATGTCCACCAGGGGGCCGCCACTATTGCCCGGCTGGACCTCGGCGCTGATCTGGTACTGGTTCGGGTTGTCGCCCAGGCCGCGCAGCCCGTTCACCTCGCCGCGCGTCAGCTTCGGGTCGCTCGAGAGCAGCCCCGCCAGCGGGAAGCCATAGGCCACGACGCCCTCGCCGCGCCTCACCGCGGGGCCTGACCGGAAGGCGAGGGCCGGCCCCGTCAGCCCGGGCACGTTCAGCAGCGCCAGGTCCAGCGCGGCGTCACTGCGCGCGGGGGGCGTGGCGGCGAGCCAATGGCCGGTCGGCGTGCGCAGCAGGACGCGGTTGCAGTTGTCGACGACGTGATGATTGGTCAGCACCCGCGCATCGGCGACCAGGAAGCCGGTCCCGCTCGACACCTGCCGTGCCTGCTGGTTCGGCTGGGCTAGCGGCACGTCACGGTTCGCCGGGCCGGCGGCGCGCACGGCTGCCGGGGCCGTCCGGGGCGGGGCCGTGGGACGGGAGGTGGTGGCGAAGTCGAGGTTGCGGTTGGCGCAGATATCCTGGTCCGCCAGTACGGCCTCGCGGCCATCGTTCAGGACAAGGCGCAGGTCGAAGCGGCACCCGGCGCCCGCGGCCGGATTGACGCGGAAGCCCTGCCCCTCGCCCAGGGGTCGGTCGGGCCGGAGCAGATTGCCGCCCCAGTCGCCCTGCGCCCCGCGCGGCGAGCGGACGGCATAAAGCTGGGTGGCGTCGGCCCCGGCGCGGTTCACGACGCGGAAGCCCTGCGCGTCCTGGGCAGGCGCGGGGGCGGCGAAGGCGAGGGAGAGAAGAAGCGGGATCGCGATGCGGCGCATGCCACCCATCTGTCTCCCGCCGGGCTCGGTGTCCAGGCGGCTTGACCGTCGCGCCGCCAGAATCCCCACATGCCTCCCCATGAGCATGACCATTCCCGTCTCCGGCATGACCTGCGCCAGCTGCGCCACGCGTGTCGAGAAGGCGCTCTCGCGCCTGCCGGGCGTCGCCTCGGCCCGCGTCAACCTCGCGGAGGACCGCGTGGCCCTGGAAGGCGCGGCCCCGCTGGAGGAGATTGCCCGTGTCCTGTCCCGCGCCGGCTACGGGCTGCGCGAGGAGGCCTGGGACTGGAGCATCGAGGGGATGAGCTGCGCCACCTGCGCTGCGAGGGTGGAGAAGGCGCTGTCGGCGGTGCCGGGGGTGCTGGAGGCGCGCGCCAACCTCGCCGGGAACCGCGCGGTGATGCGGGTCGTGGCGGGCACCGACCCGGCCGTGGCCGAGGCCGCCTTGCGCCGCGCCGGCTATGCGCGGGCCAGCGAGGAGGCTGGTCCGGCCCGGCGCTTCGGGCGCGCGGAATGGGAGCTGCTGGCGGCGGCGCTTCTCGCCGCGCCCTTCCTGTGGGGCATGGTGGGAATGGCCTTTGGGCGCGACTGGATGCCCGGCGGCTGGTGGCAGCTGGCCCTGGCGGCGCCGCTGCAATTCGGCTTCGGGTTCCGCTTCTACCGCGGCGCCTGGGCGGCGTTGCGCTCGGGCACCGGCAACATGGATCTGTTGGTCGCGCTCGGCACCAGCGCCGCCTTCTTCCTTTCGCTCTGGTTCCTGCTGGTGGAGCCGCACGCGCACCACCTTTATTTCGAGGCGGCGGCGGTGGTGATCTTCTTCGTCCTGCTGGGCAAGTGGCTGGAAGGGCGGGCCAAGGCGGCGACCGGCGCCGCGATCCGTGCCCTGCTGGAGCTCCGCCCACGCACCGCGCTGCGCCTCGACGCGGAGGGACGCGAAGAGGAGATTCCCGCGCCGTTGCTGCGCGTGGGCGACCGCGCGGCCATCCGCCCCGGCGGCCGCATCCCCGCCGACGGGACGGTGGAGGAGGGCGAGGCCGGCGTGGATGAAAGCGCCCTGTCCGGAGAAAGCCGCCCCGTCCACAAGGAGCCGGGCACCAGTCTCTCCGCCGGCACCACCGTGCTGGACGGGCGCCTCGTCATGCGGGTGACGGCCGTGGGGGAGGAAACCACGCTGTCCCGCGTCGCCGCCATGGTGTCCGCCGCGCAGGCCAGCCGGGCGCCGGTGCAGAAGCTGGTGGATCGCGTCTCGGCGGTGTTCGTTCCCTGCGTCGTGCTCCTGGCGGCGCTGACCCTGCTGGGTTGGAAGCTGGCGGGGGCGGATTGGGGCGAGGCGATCCTACCGGCCGTTGCGGTGCTGGTGGTGGCTTGTCCCTGCGCGCTGGGCCTCGCCACGCCGGCCGCGATCATGGCCGGGACAGGCGCGGCGGCGCGGGCGGGCATCCTTCTCCGCGATGCCGAGACGATTGAGCGCGGCGCCCATATCGACTTGGTCGCCTTCGACAAGACCGGGACGCTGACCGAAGGGCGGCCGCGCCTCGCCGCCATCCACTCGGCGGAGGAGGGGGCACTGGCCCTTGCCGCCGCGTTGCAGGCGGGCAGCGAGCATCCCCTGGCGCGCGCCGTGCTGGCTGCATCCCCTGGGACGCCCCCTGCCGTGCAGGATTTCCGCGCCCTGCCGGGGCGGGGCGTGCGCGGAACGGTCGGAGGGCGCGCGCTTCTGCTCGGCTCGGCCCGGGCGCTGCGGGAATCCGGCCTCCCCGATCCCTTCGCTGCCGAGGCGGCGCGGGAGGCGGCGCAGGGCCGAACCCTGTCCTGGCTGCTGGAGGAGGGGAAAGGCGTCATCGCCTTGTTGGCCTTCGAGGATGCCGAGAAGCCCGGCGCGGCTCCGGCCATCGCGGCGCTGCGCGCGCGTGGCCTGCGAGTGGCAGTGCTGACCGGTGACAGCGAAGCGGCGGCACGCGGTCTCGCTGAACGGCTGGGCCTGACCGACATCGCCGCGGCTCTCTTACCGGAGGGTAAACTCGAGCGGATCGCCCAATGGCAGCGTCAAGGATTGAAGGTTGCCATGGTGGGAGACGGTGTGAATGACGCCCCATCGCTGGCGAAGGCAGACCTCGGTATTGCGATGGGAACAGGAACGGAAGCCGCGATTGCCGCCGCGCCGGTGACACTACTTCGTGGCGATCCTTCCCTCGTATCGGAATCTTTGGCGGTGGCCCGCCGGACCTACCAAAAAATTAAAGGTAATTTGCTGTTCGCCTTCGTTTACAATGCAGCAGCTTTGCCGCTTGCGGCGTTTGGGATGCTGAACCCGGCCGTCGCCGGGTCTGTGATGGCAATGTCCTCGGTTTCCGTCCTTGCCAACGCCTTGGTGTTGGCGCGGTGGCGACCGGCAGAGGAGACACCGCGATGAACATCGGCGAGGCCGCCGCGCAGAGCGGCGTGAGCGCGAAGATGATCCGCCACTACGAGACGCTCGGCCTGGTGAAGCCTGTGCGCCGGGCGAACAACTACCGCTCCTACACGCCCCAGAACGTCGCCGTGCTGCGGTTCATCCGCCATGCGCGCGACCTTGCCTTCCCGCTGGCGGAGGTGAAGCAGCTCCTGGCGCTGTGGCAGGATGAGGGTCGCGACAGCGCCGAGGTGCGCCGGATCGCCCTGTCCCACGTGGAAGCGCTGGAGGAGAAGGCCCGCTCGATGCAGGCCGTCGCGGCGTCGCTGCGTCACCTCGCGGACCACGCGGCCGGGGATGGGCGCCCGGAATGCCCGATCCTCGACAACATGGAGGGTGGGCGCGACGACCGGAGGATGGCCGAAGCGGGCGACTGAGCCGCTTCGAGGTTCTGGACATGAAGGTTCTGGACATGAAAATGCCCGGCGGGTTCCCCGCCGGGCTTTTTTGCGTCGGACTTGCCGACCGCCAACTCACTCCTGGTTGCGGCCGCCCATGAAGCTCAGCAGCAGCTGGAACAGGTTGATGAAGTTCAGGTAGAGGCCCAGCGCATCCATCACCGAGCGCTTGGCGGCGATGTCCGTGCCCTCGGCATAGCTGTACTCGATGTAGTCGTTCTTGATGCGCTGCGTGTCGAAGGCCGTCAGGCCGCAGAACACCACCACGCCGATTACCGAGATGGCGAAGGCCAGGGCCGGCGAGCCCAGGAAGATGTTCACCACAGAAGCCAGGATGATGCCGATCAGGCCCATGAGCATGATCGAGCCCATCTTCGACAGGTCGCGGCCCGTCGTGTAGCCGATGAGGCTCATCGAGGCGAACATCGCGGCCGTGATGAAGAAGGTGCTGGCGATCGAGGTCTTCGTGTAGACCACGAAGATGTTCGCCATACTGGCGCCCATCACCGCGCAGAAGGTCCAGAACAGGGCCTGGACTGTCGTGCGGCTCATGCGGTTGATGCCGAAGCTTAGCACCAGCACGAAGACGAGCGGCGCGAAGATGGCGGCATAGCCCAGCAGCGTGGGCGCCGTGGCGAGGCCACGCGGTGTCCGGACCACGCTGTAGAACAGCTCCGAAAGGCCGGTATGCGCGATCAGGTAGGCGACGATGCCCGTCAGGAGCAGGCCCGAGGCCATCCAGTTGTAAACGCGCAGCATGTAGGCGCGCAGCCCGGCGTCAATGGTCGCCGCGTCAACGGCGGCGCCACGGCCCCATCCTTGCTGCGTCGCCCCGAGCGGGTTGGACC
Source organism: Sabulicella rubraurantiaca (assembly GCF_017355885.1). Classification (GTDB taxonomy): domain Bacteria; phylum Pseudomonadota; class Alphaproteobacteria; order Acetobacterales; family Acetobacteraceae; genus Roseococcus; species Roseococcus rubraurantiacus. The sequence continues at coordinate 9,890 of NZ_JAFEUU010000002.1, read as the reverse complement.
ACCGCGATTCGGGTTGAAAGGCCATGGGTGTTGGATCCTCCAAAGGAAGAAGAGCGGGCGGATGCCCGCGGAGCTACAATATGGAACGTCTGTAATCCGAATCAACCATCTAATTCGGTTCGACCTCACTCATTCCTGAGCATCGGCGCCGGCCGGACACGCAGGGCGAGAGCTGTCCCGGCGTAGCCAAAGGCCAGGACGAGCGTGACGCATCCCGCCACGGTCGCCACCAATGTTCCCGGCAGGAAGATGAAGGGCTGGCCCATGATGCCGCGTACCACGCCCCAGGCCGCCGCCGTCCCTGCCGCAGCCGCCAGTGCCCCGGCAAACAGGCCCAGCACGCCAAACTCCACGAGGAAGGCGCTTCGGATCTGGCCGCGCGCCGCACCCAGCACCTTCAGCACGATGGCTTCTCGGACGCGCCGCGCCTGCCCAGCGGCCACCGCGCCCGCCAGCACCAGCGCCCCGGCCAGCAACGTGACGGAACCGGTGGCGGTCAGGGCGGTGCCGATGCGCTCCAGCAACTCTCCGACCTTCTCCAGAGCCTCGCGGACGCGGATGCCGGAGACGTTGGGCAGCGCGTCCGTGACCCGGCGCAGCAGCGCGGAATCCTGGGACGGGTCACCCCTCACCGTGGCGATGTGAGTGTGCGGTGCCGCCGAGAGCAGGCCGGGCGAGGCGATCAGGGTGAAGTTCATCGCCAGCGACCGCCACCGCACCTCGCGCAGATTGGCGATCGTCATGTCGATGTCGCGGCCCAGCACATTGAGGGTCAAGGTATCGCCGATCCCGACCCCCCAGCCACGCGCGAGATTCGCGTCGAAGGAAACGAGGACGGGGCCGCGGTAATTCGCATCCCACCACTGCCCGGCCACGACGCTCGTCCCCTCAGGCGGTGTGGCGCTGTAGGTCAGGCCTCGGTCGCCGCGCAGCGCCCAGGCGGTTTCCGGCGTGGTGCGCCATTCCTCTGCCGGGACGCCCTTCACCGCGGTGACGCGGGCGCGCAGCGAGGGGACGCGACGCACCTCCTCCACCCCCGGCACGGAACGGGCGAGGGCGTCGAAATTCTCCACTTGGTCGGGCTGAATATCGATGAAGAAGAAGTTCGGCGCCCGCTCCGGCATCTCCTGGCCGAGAGCGTTGCGCAGATTGCCCTCGATCTGCGCGATGGCGGCGAGGGTAGTGAGGCCGAGGCCGAGTGCCACCAGCATCACCGGCGTGCTTGCCCCCGGGCGGTGAAGATTGGCGAGGCCCATGCGCCATTCGGGGCGGCGCAGACCGCGGATGCGCCGCGCCCCCGCCATCAGCAGCGTGGCCCCCAGGCGGAACAGCGCCAGCGCCGCCACCGCCCCGGCGCAGAAGGCAGCGGCGAAAAAGGGCTGCTCCGCCGTCAGCACCACCAGCGCCACCAGGGCGGTGGCCGCCACGGCATTGGCGGCGACGACACCCCAGCCGGGGAAGCGCGTGGAATCCGCCACCGCATCACGGAACAACGCGGCGCCGGGGATGCGCCCGGCGCGCCCGAGCGGCCACAGCGCGAAGCACAGCGCGGTCAACGCGCCATACAGCGCCGCCAGCGCGAGCGGCGCCGGGTAGAGCCCGAGCCGCGGCGGGACCGGCAGCGCCCCGGCCAGGGCCTGGGCCGCCAGCCAAGTCAGCCCCCACCCAGCCGCAAGGCCGATCACGATGCCCACGGCGCCCAGCACCGCCACCTGCCACAGATAGGCGGCGAGGATGGCGCCCTGCGGCGCCCCCAGGCAGCGCAGCGTGGCGATGGTGCGCGACCGCGCAGCCAACCAGGCGCGCACTCCCGTCGCCACGCCGATGCCGCCCACCAGCAGCGCAGTCAGCCCCGCCAGCGTCAGGAAGGAGGCGGCGCGGTCCAGGAACCGGTTCACCCCCGGCTCCGCCGCTTCGGCGAGGCGGACCCGCCAGGGCGCGTTGGGGAAGGCGGCGCGAAGCTCGTCGGCGAAGCGGCGCGGCTCGGGGCCCGGCGGCAGGCGCAGCCGGTATTCGTGGTTGATGAGGCTGCCTGGCTGGATCAGCCCGGTCTCGGGCAGCAGCGACAGGGGCATCAGCGCGCGCGGGCCGAAGATAGTAGGGGTGGCGACCTTGTCCGGCTCCTCGGTGATGATGCCGCCGAAGCGCAGCGTGGCATCGCCTAGCCGAACTGCATCGCCTGGACGAAGGGCAAGGCGCTCCGCCACGGAGGGCTCGGCGAAGATCGTCTCCACCGGGCCGGGCGGGTCGAGGCCCAGTTCGCCCACCAGCGGATAGGCGCCATCCACTGCCTTCAGTTCGACGAGCATGCGCTCGCCCTCGGGCGCGACCAGCATGGCGCGCAGCAGGCGCACCTCGGAGAGGACGGCGCCGCGCCCCCGCGCCCAATCCAGCACGGCGGGGTCCACCGGCTGGTAGCCGGCGCGGATCTCCAGATCACCACCCAGGATCCGGGCGCCATCCGCCCGCAACCCGGCCTCGACCCCCGCGCGAAGCGTGCCGACCGCCGCGATGGCCGCGACGCCCAGGGCGAGGCAGGCCAGGACCAGCCGCAGCCCCCGCACGCCGCCGCGCAGCTCCCGCCGCGCGAGGCGCCACCCCAGCAGCGCGTTCGTCATTCCGCCGCCACCTTCACGGCAGCGGAATCGGCGGCGATGCGCCCATCCTCGATGCGAAGCTGCCTGGGGCAGCGTGCCGCCAGCGCCGGGTCATGGGTGATCAGGACCAGCGTTGTGCCGTGCCGCTCGCGCAGGCCGAAGAGCAAATCCATCACCTGCGTCCCGGTGGCGCGGTCCAGATTGCCGGTCGGCTCGTCAGCGAGAAGGAGGCTCGGTGCCGCCACGAAGGCGCGGGCCACGGCGACGCGCTGCTGCTCGCCGCCCGAAAGCTGGCCGGGGTAGTGCCCGAGCCGGCGGCCAAGCCCGACGAGGCGCAGCGCCTCCTCTGCCCGGGCGAAGGCATCATTCCGTCCGGCGAACTCCAGCGGGATGGCCACGTTCTCCAGCGCCGTCATGGTCGGGATCAGGTGGAAGGCCTGGAAGACGATGCCGACCTGGTCGCGCCGGAAGCGGGCCAGCGCCTCCTCGTCCATCGCCGAGAGGTCCTGCCCCGCGACGCGCAGCGAGCCACCGGTGGCTCGCTCCAGCCCCGCCAACAGCATGAGCAGCGACGTCTTGCCCGAGCCGCTGGGGCCGACGATCCCCACCGCCTCGCCGCGATCCACGCGCAGCGAGACGCCCTTGAGGATGTTGACCCGCTGTGCGGCCGCCCCCACCTCGAAGGAAAGGTCGCGCGCTGCGATCAGCGGGGTGTCTGGATTGTCCATGGGACGTTCATATGGTCGGCGCGCTGCGCTGCGAAAGACTGGAATCCTGGCCGGAATGGGAATGATGGGTGCGCCGGCCTTGGCGCAAGGGGGCGGGCAGATGACCTTGCTCGCCCTGGGCGACAGCCTGACGGCCGGCTACGGCCTGCCGCAGGGCCAGGGCTTCGTGCCCCGGCTGGAAGCGGCGCTGCGCCAGCGGGGCCGCAACGTGCGGGTCGTCAATGGCGGCGTGTCGGGGGACACCATGGCTGGCGGCGCCTCGCGCCTCGACTGGCTCCTGGCCGAGAATCCGCGCGCGGCGATCGTGGCGCTGGGCGCGAATGATGGGCTGCGCGGCCTGCCGGTGCCTCGCATGGCGGCTGCGCTCGACACCATCCTGGACCGGCTGGAGGCGCGGCGCATCCCGGTGCTGCTCGCCGGCATGTATGCCCCGCCCAACCTCGGCGCCGAGTATGGGCGCGAATTCCAGGCGGTCTTCGCCCGTGCGGCGGAACGGCGGAACGTGATCTTCATGCCCTTCTTCCTGGAGGGCGTGGCCGGCGAGCGCGCCCTGAACCAGGCCGACGGCATCCACCCCAATGCCCAGGGCGTTGACCGCATGGTCCGGACGATTCTGCCGCAGGTTGAGGAACTTCTGGACCGTGCCGCCACGCCGCCCGCAGGATAGGGCAGGGGAATCGGGAAGGGGGTCTCGGTCATGCGTCTCTTTGTCGCCTTGGACCTCCCGGAAGACGTGAGGGACGGGCTTGCGGGGCTTGCTGGCGGCCTGCCGGGGATGCGCTGGGTTCCACCGGCCAATTACCACCTGACGCTGCGCTTCATCGGCGAGACCCCGGCGCACCGGGCCGAAGAGGTGGATGAGGCCCTGGCCGCGATCCGAGCCAAGCCCTTCGAGCTTCGCTTGGCGGGACTGGGCACCTTCGAGAAGGCGGGGCGGGTCCATTCCCTGCACGTCACGGCGGAGCGGACGCCGGGGCTTTCGCACCTCCAGTCCAAGATCGAGACGGCCCTGCAACGCGCCGGCTTCCCGGCCGAGAAGCGCCGCTTCGCGCCGCATGTCACGCTGGGTCGCGCGGAAGCGGTTCCGGTGCCGAAGCTGGTCGATTTCCTCCAGACCCACAGCCTGTTCCGCTGCGAGCCGGTGACGGTGGAGCACTTCACCCTCTTCTCCTCGCAGCTGGGCAAGGAGCAGGCGGTCTACACGCCGGAGGCGGACTACCCCCTGGCCGCCTGAGGACCCATCCGGTAAGGCGGGTTCGTGGCCCGCCTCCGCAAGCCTCTGCTGCGCCTGCTCGCCGCCCTGCTGTTCCTTCAGTCGGGTGTCGCGATGGCGCATTGCCTGCGCTCGATGGCGGGCGATCCGGCGCTTCTGGTCGAGATCTGCACGGCCGAGGGCATGCGGATGCTCGACCTCGGCGATCATGACGAGGCGAAGACCGGGTCCGGGATCTGCGCGGTCTGCGCCGACCTGCCTGCCGTCTCGCTGCCGGCGCCGCCCTCTGTCTGGCGGCCCGTCCTCTACGTCGCGCCGCGTTTCGAGCCGATCTCCTCCTTCGCAGCGCCCATCGCGCGCGCCCGCGCGCCCCCGCTCGGCTCCCGCGCCCCACCCGCCATCACCTGAACGCCGAAGCCGGCCTGCGTCCTCGTGCGCGGGCCGAACTGCGCTCATGTTGATGGACCCTGAAGCTTGCCAACCCTGCGCGCGGCCCTGCCGCTGCTCTTCCTGGCGGTGCCTGCGGCCGCCCAGTACCAGCTGCCCGAAACCATCGTCACCGGCATCGCGCCGCGCCTGACCGTCCCGACGAACGAGGAAGCGGAGATCCGCCTCCGCCTCTCGCCCGGCGCCAACACGGTGGTGCCCGCCTCCGAGTTCCTGGAACGGCCGGGGACGACCACGCTGCGCGACATGACCGAATGGGTGCCCGGGGTCTTCGCGCAGCCGAAATGGGGCGAGGATTCGCGGCTCTCCATCCGAGGCTCCGGCCTCGCGCGGAACTTCCACCTGCGCGGCGTGCGGCTCTACCAGGACGGCGTGCCGGTAAACCAGGCCGACGGCTCCGGTGATTTCGCGGAGCTGGACCCGCTTGTCTTCCAGCGCGTCGAGGTGCTGCGCGGCGGCAACGCCTTCGCTCTGGGCGCCAACACCCTGGGCGGCGCCATCAACTTCGTGACGCCGACGGGCCGCGACCTGCCGGGCGGCCTCCTGCGCTTCGAGGGCGGCTCCTTCGGGATGCTGCGCGGGCAAATCGCCTATGGAGCCTCTTCAGGGCCGGTCGATGGCTGGGTCAGCGGAACGATGCGGCGGGAGGACGGGTTCCGCCAGCACTCGAAGTCCGATAGCGGCCGGATGAACGCGAATGCCGCCTATCGCTGGTCCGACAATGCGGAGACGCGGATCTTCCTCGCCTACAACGCCATCGCGCAGCAGATCCCCGGCACCGTCACCCGTTCCGAGGCCCTGCAAACGCCGCGGCGCGCCAACGCCACCAACCTCGCCCTCAACTACCAGCGCAACATCGAGAGCTATCGCCTCGGCACGCGCACGGCGGTGCGGGTGGCGCCCGGCACGGTGCTGGAGTTCGGCGGATCCTGGGTGACGCGGCAGCTCGACCATCCGATCTTTCAGTACGTCGACAACCGGACCAACGACTTCAACGCTTTCGGTCGCATCACCTGGGACGGGACGTTGGGCGCGTTCCGGAACCGTCTGGTCGCAGGGGTGAATTTCGCCGCCGGGACCAACGACAACCGGCGCTTCGTGAACCTCGCGGGGTTGCGGGGTGCACAGACTTTCTCTGCCCGCGACAGGGCCCAGACGCTGGACGCCTATGCCGAGAACAGCCTCTACATCCTGCCGCACCTTGCGCTCGTCGCCGGGGTCTCCGGTGGGCAGGCGGTGCGGCAATCGGACAACCGGCTGAACCCGGCCCTTGGCGGCTCACTGCGAACCAGTTTCATCAATCCGCGCGCCGGGCTGCTGTGGCAGGCAACGGACACGCTGCAGCTCTTCGGCAACGTGACATGGTCCACCGAGCCGCCGACCTTGTCGGACCTCGTCGCCCTGGTTCCGCTCGGCGGCTTCGCCCTGGTGAAGGACCAGCGCGCTACGACGCTGGAGGTGGGCGCGCGGGGCATCGCCGGTCCCCTCGACTTCGAGGCGACGCTCTACCGCGCCTGGATCCGCAAGGAGATCCAGCTCTTCCAGGGCCCCACCCAAGGCTCCTCCTTCGCGCAGAACGCGGACCGGACCATCCATCAGGGCGTCGAACTGGCCGGACGCTGGACCGCGGCGCGGAACGTGGCGGTGGAGGGCGACGCGGTCTCGCTGCGGGCCGCCTATGCCTTCAGCGATTTCCGATTCGACGGCGACCGGAGCTTCGGCGACAACCAGCTTCCCGGCGCGCCGCGGCACCTGCTGCGGGCCGAACTTCGCTACCGCCATGGCTCCGGCGCCTGGATCGCGCCGAACCTGGAATACGTGCCTGAGGGATTCTTCGTGGACAACGCGAACACCACGCGGACGAACAGCTATGCGCTGATCGGCCTGCGCGCTGGGGCGGATTTCCTCGATGGCCGGCTTTCCGCCTTCCTCGAGGCGCGCAACCTCGCCGACCGCCGCTACATTTCCAGCGCCTCGGTCACAACCCGCGCGACGGGCAACCCCGCACTTTATGAACCCGGGACGGGCCGTGCGGCCTATGCTGGCGTTCGGCTGCGCTTCTGAAGGAATCCCTGCCATGAGGATCCTCACCGCCCTGCTCGGCTTCGCCGCGCTGCCTGCCGCGGCCCATGTCACGGTCCAGCCGCCCGAAGTGCCCGCCCAGTCCTATGCGCGCATCGCCTTCGCGGTTCCGCATGGCTGCGCCGGCCAGCCCACCACCGCCATCGAGGTCACGCTTCCGGAGGACGTGCCCTCCGCGCGTCCCATGCCCAAGCCGGGCTGGGAGACTGCCATTGAGACCCGCCCGCTGGCGCGACCCGTGCCGACCGCCCACGGACTGGTGCGCGAAGCGCCGGCGACGATCGCCTGGCGTGGCGGCCCTCTTTCCGATGCCTATTACGAGGAGTTCGTCATGATGATCCGCACTCCTGACCGGTCCGGCGAAGTGCTGCGCTTCGCCGTCGCCAAGATCTGCACCGGCGGTATCCGTCACGACTGGTCGGGGGAGGCCGGAAGCCGGCAGCCCGCCGCGACCTTGCGGCTGGTGCCCTGGTGATGCGCGCCCTTCTTGCCGCGTGCCTCCTGGCCGCGCCCGTCGCCTTGGCCTGCGACCCGGCGGAGATGGAAGCCGCGATGACGGAGATCTGCCGCGGCGCCACCGCCGGCGCCGCGGAGGCGATCGAGACGGCTAGGCCGCGTGCCAGCGCCGCCGAGGCGCAATCCCTGGCAGCCAGCCTCGCGCGGCTGGAACGGCTTTGCGCCGAGGGCGACCCCGTGGCGGCGGCGCGTGCCGCTGCCCTGCTGGCGCGCGACGCCGGGCGTATTGAGGCCCGTGCCGCCCGCGCCCAGAATACTGCCCAGAAGGATGAATCGTAATGACGCGTCGCTTGTTCCTTGCCCTGCTTGCCGCTGTTCCAATAGAGGGCGCCCTCGCGCAGCCTGCCGTCACGGTGGAGGAGGCCTGGACGCGCGCCGCGGGGCAGGGGGCCACCGGGGCAGGCTATATGACCCTGCGCTCCGGCGCCGGTGACCGTCTGCTCGGCGCTGCTAGCCCCCTGGCGCAGCGCGTGGAGCTTCACAACCATATCCGCGACGGCGACGTCATGCGGATGCGCCCGGTGGAGGCGGTCGAGGTCCAGCCTGGAACAGTGGTCACGCTGCGGCCCGGCGGGCTGCACCTGATGCTCTACGGCCTGGCGCGGCCGCTCTCACCAGGGGAGCAAATTCCCGTCACGCTCCGCTTCGAGCGGGCGGGGGAGATAGAGGCGCGCCTCCAGGTCCAGGCGGCCGGGGCGCGCGGTCCCGGGGGGCACGGACGGCATTGAACATCGTCGTCCTGACGGGGGCGGGGATTTCCGCTGAATCCGGCCTTGCCACCTTCCGGGACCTGGGCGGCATTTGGTCCCAGGTGAATCTGGAGGAGGTCGCAACGCCCGAGGCCTTCGCCGCCGACCCGGAGCGCGTCCAGTCCTTCTACAATGCGCGCCGCGCCCAGCTGCACGAGGTGGAGCCCAATGCCGCGCACCACGCCTTGGTGCGGCTGGAGCGGGAGTGGCGAAAGGGCTCCTTCCTGCTCGTCACGCAGAACGTGGACGACCTGCACGACCGCGCGGGCAGTCAGGCGCTGCTGCACATGCATGGCGAATTGCGGCGGGTGCGCTGTCTCGCCTGCGGGACGGATGATCGCTGGGAGGGCCCTGTCACCTCCGAGAGCGCCTGCCCAAGCTGTCGCACCCAGGGCCGGCTCAGGCCGCACGTGGTCTGGTTTGGCGAGACGCCTCTGCATATGGAGCAGATCGAGGCGGCGTTGGAAGGCTGCGATCTGTTCATCGCCATCGGCACCTCCGCTCAGGTCTGGCCCGCAGCAGGCTTCGTGCGGATGCTCCCGCGGCGCGCCTGGGGGATTGAGATCAATCCGGAGCGAAGCGCCATGGCCAGCAGCTTCGCCGAGGGGCGCCGGGGGCCGGCGACGCGGGAACTTCCGCTCCTTGTCGAGGAATTGCTGGCTTGAGGATCGCGGCAGCGGTGCTGGCTTTGCTTCTGGCCGCGCCCGCCGCTGCGCAATACCCCCCGCCGCGCAAGGACCTGCCTGGCGTCCGGGTGGACGATCCGCGCCGCCCCGTGGATGTGCGCCATGCGCCCTGGAGTGCCATCGGACGGGTGCAGACCGAGGTGGGAGGACGTTGCACCGGCACGCTGGTCGAGCCGCGGCTGGTCCTGACCGCGGCGCATTGCCTCGTCTCGCCTCGAAGTGGCCAGTTGGTCCAACCCGGCTCCGTGCATTTCCTGCAGGCCTATGAGCGCGGCCGGTACACCGCCCATGGCCGCGTCATCGGGTTTCGGACCGGTGAAGGTTATCGCCCTGATGCCAGCGGCCCACCGGATTCCGACTGGGCGCTCCTTCTCCTCGCTGAGCCGCTGACGGGGCCGGTGCTTCCCGCCTGGGCCCATGCGGTGCCGCCCGGGGTGGAGCTCGCGCTGGGCGGATACCAGCAGGATCGGCCGGAACAATTGCTGGCTGATGTGGGCTGCCGGTTCCTCGGTATGGCGAGAGGCATGATCGTCCATGATTGTGCGGGCACGCGCGGCAGCTCGGGGGCGCCCTTGCTCGCGGTGATCAGGGATGCCTGGCAGGTCGTGGGCATCGCAAACCGGGTCCGGCGGGATGTCGCGATCGGCGAGGCGGTGGGACTCCACGGCGTCAGGCGCTTCGTCGAGGGTCAATAGCTAAGCCGCTGACATTTGGATCAATGTCGCATTCCCTCATTGCATATCTTAGCCGTTTGACAGTTCTGCGTGCGAGGCCTAGATACCCCCCACGCCGCTGATGGTTCCTGAGGGTTCTGGAAGCGGGGTGGGGTTGAGGTGGTTGACGGGCGCTGATGGTGCTCTTAGATTGCTTCC
>NZ_JAFEUU010000031.1 GCF_017355885.1 Sabulicella rubraurantiaca | reverse complement strand
ACACGATCCAGCTTCAGGGGATCGAGCGCGTCGTGGGCGGCAACGGGGTGGATGTCGTGACGCTGGCCCAAGCCGTGAACGGCATGGTGGTGGAGCTGGGCAGCGGCACGGACACGCTCAAGCTCGCCGCCGGCACCAACAGCGTTACCGTGTCCAACACGGAACTCGTGCTGGGCAACTCGGGCTCGGACTGGATCATCGCCAAGGGCAACACCGCCACGCGGCTGGAAGGTGGGGCCGGGGACGACGCCCTGATCGGCGGCGGCGGGGCGGACGTGCTTTATGGCGGCATGGGCCAGGACCGGCTGACCGGCGGGAGCGGGCCTGATCGGTTCCTGTTCAAGTCCACGCTGGACTCGATGCTGGCGGCGCCTGACCGCATCACCGACTTCACGCCCGGCCAGGACCTCTTGGCCTTCGAGGGGCTGGGACAGAAGAACTTCATGTGGCTGGGCGCGAACGGCTTCACCAAGCTGGGCTTCACCCAGGCCCGCTTTGAGGACGCGACCTCGACCCTGCAGCTGGACGTGAACGGGGATGCGGTCGCCGACATGGCCGTGACCTTGGACGGCCTCAAGGCCGCCATGCTCTCCCAAAAGGACTTCTCCTTCGTCTGAGACGATCTGCGCCGGGCCCCACCAAGCAGGGGTCCGGCGGCGTCGCACTGCCGTTGGGCGTGCTGGACATCAGCATCGTGAGGCTTGAGCAGGAGACCGCCTGAAGTTGATCAAAGCCCGCGCCATCAGGCGGAGCTATAGCTCCAACGTCACCGGCGCAGTTCATCGCGCGCCACGACATCACGCGGGCACGCCTCGCCATGCACCGCAATCTGTGCGCAGCGATGCCCGCCATCAATGAGGGCCTAAGGTCCCATCGAACTCAGTGCGCGACCGCAGAGGCATTTGGGGACACTCCATCCGACGTGAGTGGACGCTGGCCGGAAGGAAGCTGAAGCGGGCGGTGAGCACAGCGAAGCGTCCTGCATTACGGACGGGCAATCTCTTTGACTTTTCGCAGCCACAGGCGCAGCGTCCGAGCGCCGGGCCATGCGATCAGCAGGGAGGACGGCATGTACATCACGCTGAGGCGTTACGCGGGCGCCGGTGCCCGCGCAGATGAGATCGCTCGTAAGGTCGAATCAGGGCTTGTCCCAATCCTCAAGGCAGCACCTGGCTTCCGCGGTTACTGTGCCTTCGCCAGCGAGGATGGCGATGCGGCGTCGGTGTCGATCTTCGACGACCGTTCGGCGGCGACCCGTGCCAATGACGCAGCCCATCAGTGGGTCCAGACGGAAATGCGGGACCTCCTGCCGGACCCGCCTGAGATATTCACCGGCGAGACGGATATTGCCGAAGTCGCGCGGGAGCGCGAGCAGGATGCCGGCTCGGGGCAATCCCTCTTCGTGCTGATCCGGAAATACTCCGATCTCTCGTTGCCGCCAGGTTGGGCGCAGCAGAACACAGTGCCGGTCATCACCGGGGCGCCTGGCTTTCGTGGCCTCTACGTGGCCATGGCCGAAGGAGACAGCAATCGGGCTGCGGTCGTCACCTTGTTCGACACGCGCGAGAATGCAGTGCGCGCACATGAGCGCATCATGGAGGTCATCCGCGATAAGGGGGCAGCTGTTGCGCCCACTCCTCCGCGTGTCGTGATGGGTGGCACCATCATCCTGGCAACGCCCTAAGCAGATTGGGCACCGGGGCCCTCGCCGAAGCGGGGATGCAACAAGGCGGGAGCCTCGGCGCCTATACGGGCCAGCTCAGCATCAGCCGCATTTCCCCGCCTCCGAAGAAGCGCGGCGGCTGCTCACCTGCAGGTCGCTTCGCAGCGTATCCACGATCATCCGCCCAGCTTCCACGCAACCGGTGGCAATCACGGCGCCGCCACGCGGCTGGGTCATTCCCGGTGGCAGGCTAAGCACGAGGGTGCCAATCCGCAGAACCCCCGCATCGCTCCGCAGACCGCCATGGAGGGGCGCGCGCTGTGGGTCGGGCCCGATATCCGGGCGGTTGGCCGTGATGCGTACATCTGGGCGGCGCAACCCGCTCACCTGCACCGGCTCGCCCACGCGCCACCCGCTCGGGCTGCCGCGCCGGACGCGTCACGAGCTTTCGCAGTGTGGGGCTGCTGCTGGCAAGGCTAAGCCGGCGTGGCCTTAAGCTTATCGCGCTAGGCCCGGAAGCCTCCCGTGCGCCCCCACCTTTCTCCTGTCACTCACTCAAGTGCACTGCTATCGTGGCCTGTCGGCGGCAGAGCATCCCTACCGCACGGCGACGGCCAGGCCCGTCGTTGGACACCGACCGCACCGCGCGAACCGCTGGCAGACGGACCCTTCCACGAGAGAAGCGGAGGCCTCCATGCGCGGAGAATCCCAAATCCCAGCGGACCCAGATTCAGCATCGCGGATA
>NZ_JAFEUU010000030.1 GCF_017355885.1 Sabulicella rubraurantiaca | reverse complement strand
CTCCAAACCAACCCTGCGCCGCCGAGGGCTGCTCGGTGGGGCGGGCGTCGCGCTCGGCACCGCGCTGACGGTGCCGAGCACCAACCCGGTCGCGTCCGCGGCGGCGCAGCCCGCAGCGGTCGAGCCACCGGTGCGGCCCATGGACAGCGCGATGGTCCACCGGGCCTTCGAAGTTCGGCAGAATTGCGCGCGCGAAGCGAGCGAGGTGCGGATCGCGCCACATCCCACGAATGATGACGAGACGCGCTACCCGACCCGTATCGGGACGGACACGCGAGCCCTCCCGCACAACGACCGAGGCGAGGTGGACCAAGCGGCCTGGAGGGCCATGTACGACGCCTGTCAGTCGGGCGATCCAGCCGATTTCGAGAAGATTCCGCTTGGCGGCACGCGTCGGCTGGGCAACCCGGTCGGCCCCCTCACGGTCAGCCTGGCAGGCGTGACGCCGACGCAGATCGCGATCCCAGCAGCGCCAGCGCTGGCCAGCGCGGAACGCGCCGCGGAGGCGGCGGAGGTCTACTGGCAAGCGCTGCTGCGCGACGTGCCATTCAGCGAGTATCATGATGGGACCAGCCACCCCGGCGTGCTGGCCGCGGCCGCTGAGCTTAGTCGCCTGTCCGGCTTCCGGGGCGCCAAGGCAGACGGGCGCGTCACCCCCGGCACATTGTTCCGCGGCAGCGTCCTCTACTTCGACCCGGCCGACCCAAAGGGGCGCGCCGTTACCCCGCCCGGGGTGCTGGACGGGCCCGTGGTGTCGCAGTTCTTGCTTCGTGACGTGCCGTTCGGCGCGCAGTGGATCAGCGCGCAGATCCGCCCATCGACGCCGGATAGCGAGTTCCTGATTGAGCATGAGCAGTGGCTGAGGGCGCAGAATGGGCAGCCCGTGAGCGGCCGACCGCGGTTCGAGCCGACGCTGCGCTATATCGCGAACGGCCGCGACCTGGCCGAGCTGGTGCGTCAGGGCCTGACCTCACCAGTTGTCCTGGGCCTGTTGCTGGGCACACCCTCGGCCGAGGCGGATGCGCGCTACGGCGGCATGTTCCCGGCGGCGCAACCGCCGCTTAGCCCTGCGAATCCCTACCGCCGCCTGCGGGCCCAGAGCCCAGGCGGAGCCAGCTTCGGCCCCGCGCACCTGCAGGCGATGCTCGCGCAGGCGATCAGCTGCGCCCCGCGCGCGGCGTATTGGCAGAAGTGGTACCTCCACCGCACGCTGCGGCCCGAGGCTTACGGTGGCCTTGCCCACCAGCGCCTGGCGAACGGCGTCTCCGACTATCCGTTGCACGACGACTTCCTGCGTTCGGAGGCGCTCGACCGCACCCGAGCCAAGCAAGGCACCTACTTGCTGTCGCAGACCTTCCCCGATGGCTCGCCGGTCTTCTCCGCCTATCCTGGTGGTGGTGCGAGCGTCGCGGGGGCGGCGGTGACGGTGCTGAAAGCCTTTTTCGACGAGAGCCGCACCATTGCAAACCCGGTGCAGCCCGATCCTGGCGATCCGAGGCGGCTGGTGCCTTACAGCGGGCCGCCGCTGACGGTCGGTGGCGAGCTGAACAAGCTTGCCATGAACTTCGCGATGGGTCGGAATTGGACTGGCATCCACTGGTGGTCCGACGCCGCGGCATCGATGGCGATCGGCGAGGAGGTCGTGCTCGCCCTTCTGCGCGACGAGCGGATGACGCTCCGCGAGCCCTTCGACGGCTTCTCCCTCACGCGGTTCGACGGCACCCGCGTGACGCTTTGAGCACCGCTCTGGCGCCGGGGCGAAGTGTTATCGCCCCGGCGCTGGAGCGTTTCGATGCCACCTCTTTCAGAAGCGATCTTGATCAGGCACGCGCTGATCTCAAGATGGGAGCGCGGTGCCGCCGGAAGCGCAAGTGGACGTAGGCAACCCAAGCTGGCCTTCAGTCCCTCGGGACTTGGCTTCCGTGGTGGGTAGGCCACGCATCGCTCGCTTCTTCTGTCCTACAAGCTCGACGCAAAGCAGCGTAGCGCCCGCGACGTGCCGCCGGCGCTCATTTCGCCCAGCCTGTTAGTCACTCCGAAATCACCCGAGGCGGTCGCGGGCGCGCTCGATCCCTGCGTTGGCGCATTCCTCATCCACTTGTCCGCTCGGCGCACCGCCGACTCCGACCGCGCCAATGACCTCGTCGCCAACGCGGACAGGCGCTCCGCCACCGAGCAGAAGGAAGCCGTCGATATGGACGAGGTTGCGCGCGCCCGGGTTGTCAGCCGCGTTCTGCGCCATCTGCCCCGTGGGCAGCCGGGCGGAGGCCGAGGTAAAGGCCTTCCGTCGGGCGGCCTCGACCGTGTGCGGCCCGGCACGGTCGGCGCGCAGCATGGCCCGCACCACGCCGGCGCGGTCTACCACTGTCGCGGTGACGCTGAAGTTCCGCGCCGCACAGGCCTCCACGGCGGCCTGTGCAATCACCTGGGCGGCGGCGAGCGATATGTTGCGCTCTTGCAGAACCTGGGCATGAGCGGCAAGCGCGGGCAGGGCGGCGGCAAGGACGATGCGGGTCAGCATGGTGGGTCTCCTCAACGGATGCTGGGCAATCAAGTTTGCGGGCTAGTCGCCTGTCTGCTCACCTCCAAAGATGCGGCTCACCATGCCGGACAGGATACTGTCTTCACGCAGTCTGGCCTGGTCGATGACGGTCGGGAGAGCATGCCATAGATATTCGAAAGCATGACCTTCGAATTCGGTCCTCCATGGCATCTGGTCCTTCTGGTACAGGTCCATGGGGGCGCCGCACTGCGTATTTCGGGCCGCGACCGGAAGAGGCTCTGCCCCATAGGCCTCACCGATGAAGACGAAGGCTGCCGGCGGAGGCCTCTTCCCATGCAGTCAATCGGCCTGGATGGCGCTCCGTACGCCGCGCCGGCTCTCTTCCGGCGAGCAGTCCACCACCACGCTGACGCTCCCCTTTGGTGCCGGCCTCAACTCGGCTCAGCATCCAAAGGTCCGCCTTGGGTGGGATTCAGGTGAAGGCTGTCGAGCCAAAGATGGGGCGCCTGAACGGCGCCTTCGGCTGGATCACCGTACTTGGTTTGCATCCCGAAGGCAGGGCACTCACACGGCGCCCGTGATCACCGTCTGTGCGACGGCGTGGCGTTCTTGAGCAGGATCGCTCCAATGATCAGGCCAAACCCGGCAAGCCGAAGGAGGTAGAGCCAACTCGCCTCCTCCCGCGGCAGGCCTGAAAGCGGAACGAGAGCCTGGTTAAGAGCGAACAGCCAGAAAGCAAGCCAGAAGGCGACAAAGAGTGAGTCGCGGGTGCGGCGCCAGAAGCGCAGAAAGAACAGCCCCGCGATGAAGTAGCCCGCTGTGATGAGACCAGCCGTAAAGTCGATCATGGCACGCCTTTCAGCTTGTCTCCCAGATGAACCCGTAGAGGAGGACCACCAGGGCGGCAAGCGAGGCCAGATTCCGGAGGGGCAGCAGATCGATCGTGACGGGCAGGAGGATGAGATCCACGAAGACCATCAGATTGTTGAGTGCGAAGCCAACGAAAGCGACGGCACTCCAGAGGAGGAGGCGGTTTCGCGTGGCCAAATAGCTGCGTGTGAGCAGAAGAAGACACACAACGCTTGTCGCGGCGCAGAGCAGGTAAACCAGGGCCGGGAAGCCGATCATGTCGTCACTCCTTCTTGATCCGGAATGCGTCCGCGAAAACCTGGACCTTGTCGTGCGGGGCGGCGAGGATCGTGTTTCGGATAGCCAGGGGTCGCTCGGCGCTCAGCCGCTCCAGCTCGTCGACGACGCGACGGAGGTCATTGCTCCCACCACGGTACCGGTAAGTCCCGCGGGAATGATCCAGCAGCCCCGAACGATGCATTGACGAAACCACGTCGGCCACGAGGAGGTGGCTCCCGCGAAGCTCTCGGACCAACTGCCCAACGGACCACCAGGAATCTTCGCGTGCCTTAAGGAAGAGCAGCACCTCAAGCGACCATACGGAGGTGATGGACGACCGGATGAGCGACACGACGTCGTCAGGAATCGGTGTATCCGACACAGTTCCGATTCCCTGGGTTCTCGTCGCCCTTGCAGGCTCTACGGACGGGGCCAGAAGCAGGCCCGGCGATAAAGAGCAAGCTTCCCTCGTCCCCTGTCGGTCACATTCAGCTCCAGCGGTCGCGAAGCTAGAGGCGGTTCGAGGGCTGCGTCAATCCAGGGACGGTCTTGTCGAAAAAAGTGGATTTCCTCACAACAACTCGGACAGGGGTCGAGTATTTCGGGGCTGTTTCAGCTGCCTTGGAAGGCATCCATTGTTCCTGGGCTGAAACTTGTGTACCGGCGGCATAACGACCCTCTTGAGGGTCCCATTCATCTAGACGATGTGGTATGCCAACCTTGGTAGGGGTGGATTGCGGGTAGGGACGTCGCGCGGCTTGCATCCTCATCCATGGGAACGCACCTGTGGGCGCGGAGAGGGGACTCCAGCTAGCGTAGACGTACTCCTCTGAAGCTGCCCAAGCCTCGTTGACTGCCCCACCACAAAATCTTCGAGCGGATCATTTGTCCAGGAGCCTGGCCATGCATTCAAGCGCGAGCGCTAACTCCCTTGCGGAGGAAGGGTCTGACATCCTCGAGGCCGCTGCCCAGGCCGTGGACACGCTGCACTTGAATGATCTTCTGGTCGCCCTGCAAGCGGTGCGGGCCGGCGACTTCACGGCCCGTCTTCCCGGAGGGCATGTGGGTCTCGCCGGCAAGGTCGCCGACATCTTCAACGAGATTGTCGCCGCCAACCAGAGAATGGCGCAGCAGCTCGAGGAGGTCGGGGAGGTCGTCGGCCGGCAGGGGCGGACCGGAAAGCGTGTGCGCTTCGCCACCTCCGATGGCGCCTGGGGCGAGATGGAAGGGTCCATCAACAGCCTGATCGATGATCTTCTGTGGCCGACTGAGGCGGTTACGCGCGCGGTCACGGCGGTCGCGAAAGGCGACCTTCTGCAGACGGTGCAGCTCGAGGTGAATGGCCGGCCGCTCCAGGGCGAGTTCCTGCGCTCCGCCTCCATCGTGAACACGATGATCCAGCAATTGAGTGTCTTCACCTCCGAGGTGACGCGCGTGGCGCGTGAGGTGGGCACAGACGGCAAGCTTGGCGGGCAGGCTCAGGTTCGTGAGGTCACTGGCGTCTGGAAGGACCTGACGGAGTCGGTGAACTCCATGGCCTCCAATTTGACGGCACAGGTCCGCAACATTGCCGAGGTGACGATCGCCGTGGCGAATGGCGACCTCTCGAAGAAAATCACGGTCGATGTGCGCGGTGAGATCCTTCAGCTGAAGGAAGCCATCAATACGATGGTGGACCAGTTGCGGTCCTTCGCCTCCGAGGTGACGCGCGTGGCACGCGAGGTCGGCACGGAGGGCAAGCTGGGCGGTCAGGCCTTGGTGCCCGGCGTGGCCGGAACCTGGAAAGACCTCACCGACTCCGTGAACGCCATGTGCGGCAATCTGACCGCACAGGTCCGCAACATCGCACAGGTGACCACGGCCGTGGCCCGTGGCGATCTCAGCCGCAAGATCACGGTCGACGTGCGCGGCGAGATCCTGGAACTCAAGGACACCATCAACACGATGGTGGATCAGCTCAATGGCTTCGCCTCCGAGGTGACGCGTGTGGCCCGCGAGGTCGGAACCGAAGGGCGCCTGGGTGGTCAGGCGCAGGTGCCTGGCGTCGCCGGCACCTGGAAGGACCTCACCGACAGCGTCAACTCCATGGCGGGCAATCTGACCGCCCAGGTCCGAAACATCGCCGAGGTGGCCACCGCGATCGCCGGCGGAGACCTCAGCCGCAAGATCACCGTGAATGTCAGCGGCGAAATTCTTCAGCTGAAGGAGACCATCAACACGATGGTGGACCAGCTGAACGCCTTCGCCGGCGAGGTGACGCGCGTGGCGCGCGAAGTCGGCACCGATGGCCGTCTCGGCGGTCAGGCGAACGTTCTGGGTGTTGCCGGCACATGGAAGGATCTGACGGAATCCGTCAACTCCATGGCCTCGAACCTCACGGCGCAGGTTCGCAACATCGCCGAGGTTTCGACGGCCATCGCGAATGGCGACCTTTCGAAGAAGATTACGGTCGACGTGCGCGGTGAGATCCTTCAGTTGAAGGAGACCATCAATACGACGGTCGATCAGCTCAACGCCTTCGCCTCCGAGGTCACACGTGTCGCGCGCGAGGTGGGGACGGAAGGCAAGCTAGGCGGCCAGGCCCAGGTCAAGGGCGTTGCCGGCACCTGGAAAGACCTGACGGACAGCGTCAACTCCATGGCCTCCAACCTTACGGGGCAGGTCCGAAACATCGCGGAGGTGGCCACCGCGGTCGCCCGTGGCGACCTTTCCAAGAAGATCACGGTGGACGTCAGCGGTGAGATCCTTCAGCTGAAGGAGACCATCAACACGATGGTGGACCAGCTGAACGCCTTCGCCGGCGAGGTGACGCGCGTGGCGCGAGAGGTGGGAACGGACGGGCGCCTGGGTGGTCAGGCGCAGGTGCCTGGCGTCGCCGGCACCTGGAAGGACCTGACGGAGTCCGTGAACTCCATGGCCTCGAACCTAACGGGCCAGGTGCGCAACATTGCCGAGGTGGCCACTGCCATCGCAAATGGCGACCTCAGCCGCAAGATCACCGTGGACGTGAAGGGCGAGATCCTCGAACTGAAGGAGACGCTCAACACGATGGTGGACCAGCTGAACGCCTTTGCCTCCGAGGTCACGCGCGTGGCCCGTGAGGTGGGGACGGAAGGGCGGCTTGGTGGCCAGGCCAACGTCCCTGGCGTGGCCGGCACGTGGAAGGATCTCACCGACAACGTGAACTCGATGGCCGGCAACCTGACCGGCCAGGTCCGCAACATCGCCGAGGTGACGACGGCCGTGGCCCGCGGTGACCTCAGCCGCAAGATCACGGTCGACGTGAAGGGCGAAATCCTTCAGCTGAAGGAGACCATCAATACGATGGTGGACCAGCTGAACGCCTTTGCGGGTGAAGTCACGCGCGTGGCGCGAGAAGTCGGCACCGAGGGCAAGCTGGGTGGGCAGGCGGTCGTGCCAGGGGTGGCGGGAACCTGGAAAGACCTGACCGACAACGTGAACTTCATGGCCTCCAACCTGACGGGCCAGGTGCGCAACATCGCCGAGGTTGCGACCGCCATCGCCGGCGGCGACCTTTCCAAGAAGATCACGGTGGACGTGCGCGGCGAGATCCTTCAGCTGAAGGAGACCATCAATACGATGGTCGAGCAGCTGCGCTCCTTTGCCGGTGAAGTGACGCGCGTGGCGCGCGAAGTCGGGACCGAGGGGCGCCTGGGTGGGCAGGCCAACGTCCCTGGCGTCGCGGGCACCTGGAAGGATCTCACCGACAACGTCAACTTGCTGGCCGGCAACCTCACGACACAGGTGCGCAACATCGCCGAAGTGACGACGGCGGTCGCGCGAGGCGACCTCAGCCGCAAGATCACCGTAGATGTGAAGGGCGAGATCCTCCAGCTCAAGAACACCATCAACACGATGGTGGATCAGCTCAATGGCTTCGCCTCCGAGGTGACGCGTGTCGCCCGTGAGGTCGGAACCGAGGGCAAGCTGGGCGGTCAGGCCCAGGTTCCCGGCGTGGCCGGGACCTGGAAGGATTTGACCGACACCGTGAACTTCATGGCGTCCAACCTGACCGAGCAGGTCCGCGGCATCGTGAAGGTCGTGACTGCTGTGGCAGACGGCGACCTGAAGCAAAAGCTGACCGTGAATTCGAAGGGCGAAGTCGCGGCGCTCGCGGAAACGATCAACAACATGACGGGCACGCTGGCCACTTTTGCGGATCAGGTGACCACGGTTGCGCGCGAGGTCGGCGTGGAGGGGCGCCTCGGTGGGCAGGCTAACGTGCCTGGCGCCGCCGGCACATGGAAGGACCTGACCGGCAACGTCAACCTGCTTGCGGCGAACCTGACGACGCAGGTCCGCGCCATCGCCGAGGTCGCGACCGCCGTGACCAAGGGCGACCTTACCCGGTCCATTCAGGTCGACGCCCGCGGCGAAGTGGCGGAGCTGAAGGACAACATCAACACGATGATCGAGAACCTGCGGCAGACGACCGACAGGAACACCGAACAGGACTGGCTCAAGACCAATCTCGCCCGCTTCACCAGCATGCTGCAGGGGCAGCGGGATCTCGCCACCGTTGGGCGGATGCTGCTCTCCGAACTCGCCCCGCTCGTCAACGCGCAGCAGGGCGTCATCTACCAGATCGAGGCAGATCCGCAGCCGACCCTGCGACTGCTCTCTGCCTACGCAGACGACGAAGGCCCCGGCCACCGCAGCACCGTACGCCTCGGGGAAGGTCTGGTTGGGCAGTGTGCCGCTGATGCGCGCCGCATGGTGATCACCGAAGTCCCTCACGACGCCGTGCCCATCCGGTCCGGCCTGTTCCGAGCCCTGCCGCGGAGCATCATCGTCCTTCCCGTGCTGTTCGAGGGCCAGGTCAAGGCCGTGATCGAGTTGGCCTCACTAGGCTCGTTCACCGACCTCCAGATGTCCTTCCTCGAGCAGCTGACCGCCAGCATCGGCATCGTGCTGAACAGCATCGAGGCCACCATGCAGACCGAGGGGCTTCTGACCCAGTCGCAGCAGCTCGCGGGCGAACTGCAGACGCAGCAGCGTGAGCTGCAGCAGACCAATGAGCAGCTGGAGCAGAAGGCGCAGCAGCTCGCCGAGCGAAACGTCGAGGTCGAGAGGAAGAACCAGGAGATCGAGCAGGCCCGACGCGCCCTTGAGGAGAAGGCAACCGAGCTGGCGCTGACCTCGAAGTACAAGTCCGAGTTCCTCGCCAATATGTCGCACGAGCTGCGGACCCCGCTGAACAGCATCCTGATCCTCGGGCAGCAGCTCGCCGAGAATGGCGATGGCAACCTCTCGAACCGCCAGGTGGAGTTCGCCCGGACCATCCACGGAGCAGGCACCGACCTGCTGAACCTCATCAGCGACATCCTCGACCTTTCGAAGATCGAGTCGGGTACCGTCTCGGTGGATGCGGAGGAGATCTACTTCACGAACCTCCTTGAGGTGGTCGCACGACCCTTCCGTCACGAGGCGGAAAGCCGGAACCTCGGCTTCGATATCCACCTCGATCCGCAGCTGGGCCGTAGCCTGGTCACCGACTCCAAGCGGCTCCAGCAGGTGCTCAAGAACCTACTCTCCAACGCCTTCAAGTTCACCGGATCGGGCGAGGTCCGCCTTTCCGTCACGGCGGCGTCGGCCGGATGGAGCGCGGAGCATCCGGTCCTGCGTCACTCGCCGGGTGTGGTCGCCTTCGAGGTGAAGGATACCGGGATCGGTATTCCGCCGGAGAAGCAGAAGATTATCTTCGAGGCCTTCCAGCAGGCCGACGCGAGCACCAGCCGAAAGTATGGCGGCACAGGTCTCGGCCTTGCGATCAGCCGCGAATTGGCAAGCTTGCTTGGCGGTGAGATCCAACTCCGGAGCACGCCGGGGGAGGGGAGCGTCTTCACCCTCTATCTGCCGCTCAAGTTCTCCGGGACGCCGGCACTGCCGACGGTCGCGCCGGCCGAGGCGGATTCCGGAGAGTTCCATGCCGGCCGCGCCGTACGCCTGCTGGCGGAACGTCCCACCGAGGCCATCGAGGACGACCGGGCCATCATCGCGCCGGGCGATACGACGATCCTGATTGTCGAGGACGACCCGCACTACGCACGTGTCGTGACGGATCTGGCGCGCGACAGTGGCTTCAAGGTCCTTGTGTCGATGCGTGGGGCGGACGCCTTGATGCTGGCACGCGAGTACAGGCCGACCGCGATCTCGTTGGATGTGTTCCTTCCGGACATGCTCGGCTGGACCGTGCTGAGCCAGCTCAAGCAGGATCCGGCGACGCGGCACATCCCCGTGCAGATCGTGACGCTCGAGGAGGATTGGCGCCACGGGCTCGCACGTGGAGCCTTCGCGTTCGTCACGAAGCCCACGACCACCGAGGGCCTGGCGTCGGCCCTGGCCCGCATCAAGGCGTTTGCCGAGCCCCGCCGGAAGCGTCTGCTGGTGGTCGAGGATAACCCTGCCGAGCAGCTCAGCATCAGGGAGCTGCTGGCCCACGACGACGTCGACATCTCGGTCGTGGGCACCGGCGCCGCCGCCATCGAGACTTTGCTCACGGAGCCCGCGGACTGCATGGTACTCGACCTCAAGCTGCCCGACATGTCCGGGTTCGAGGTGCTGGAGCGCATCGGCGTGGAGAAGAGCCTGCGCGATCTTCCGGTCGTGGTCTTCACCGGGCGTGAACTCTCGCCCGACGAGGATGCCCGCCTGCACAGCGTCGCACGCAGCGTCGTGGTGAAGGGTGTGGAGTCACCCGAGCGCCTTCTGGATGAAACGGCACTTTTCCTGCATCGCGTCGTTTCCGATCTGCCGCCCGCCAAGCAGCGAATGCTGGAGCGCTTGCATAGCTCCGACGAAGACCTCGTTGGTCAGACCGTGCTTCTGGTGGATGATGATGCACGCAACATCTTTGCGCTTAGCAGTGTGCTGGAGCGGCGTGGGATGCGTGTGCTGACCGCCACGACTGGCAACGAGGCGATCGCCCTCATCGAATCCGTGCCCAGCGTCGCGATCGTCCTCATGGATATCATGATGCCTGGCATGGACGGCTACGAGACCATGCAGGTCATCCGTTCCAACCCGCGCTTCCGGCGGCTGCCGATCGTTGCCCTCACTGCGAAGGCCATGAAGGGCGACCGCGAGAAGTGCCTGGAAGCTGGGGCGTCCGACTACCTCGCCAAGCCCGTCAACACGGAGCAGCTGCTGTCCGCCTTGCGGATGTGGCTGCACCGCTAGACCAGGGAATCAACTTCCGTGATCGCTCAAGCGCCCGTCAATATTCTCCTCGTCGATGATCAGCCGGCGAAGCTGCTGAGCTATGAAGCCATCCTGGGCGAGTTGGGCGAGAACCTGATCCGGGCGAACTCGGGTCGGGAGGCGCTCGAGAAGTTGCTGCGGACCGAGGTGGCGGTCATCCTGATCGACGTGGTCATGCCCGACCTCGATGGCTTCGAACTGGCGGCCATGATCCGCGGGCACCCCCGCTTCGAGCAAACGGCAATCATCTTCGTCTCGGCCATCCAGATCACCGACCTCGACCGCTTGCGCGGCTATGAGGCCGGGGCGGTGGACTACGTCCCGGTCCCGGTCGTGCCAGACCTGCTCCGTGCGAAGGTCCGAGTCTTCGCGGACCTGTTTCGGAAGAGCCGGGAGCTGGAGCGCCTGAACCGCGAGCTCGAGCGTCGAGTGGCGGACCGGACTGCGGAGCTGGAAGCATCGACATCGCAGCTTCGGCAGAGCGAGCAGCGGCGCAGCCTGGCGCTCGCGGCCGGAAGGATGGGGTCCTGGGAATGGGATCTCCGGGGCCGACGGCACATCTGGGACGAGGGGCAACACCGCATCTTCGGCGTCGAGCCCGGAGTTTTCGTGCCGACCGAGGATGCCGTGCTGGCGATGGTGCATCCCGACGACCGCGACCGGTTGGTCAGGCTCGCCGCCGAAGCGGCGCGAAGCGGCAGCGGCTACGACGCGGAGTTCCGCATCTGCCGGCCGGATGGAGAGCAGCGCTGGTGCGTCATTGGCGCGTCTCCGGCTATGGACAGAGCCGGTCAAGCGTCACGGGTCAGTGGTGTCACGTACGACATCACGGAGCGCGTCAGGACAGAATCCGCGCTGCGGGAGAGCGAGGAGCGGCTGCGGATTGCGCAGGAAACCAGCGGCATCGGCATCTGGGACTGGGATCTCTCCCAGCAGCGGATCATCTGGATTGGTGACGTCTATCGCAGCTGGGGCCTGAATCAGGGCGTCGCGGAGGCGCCGGCCGCGACCTTCGCCCGTGTCGTGCATCCCGATGACCAGGAGCGGGTGTGGAGCGCAATCCAGGCAGCGCTCCGGGGTGAGGCAGCCTATCAGGCCGAGTTTCGAATTATACAAGGTGATGGGGCCGTCCGTTGGCTCTCCGGCAAAGGCGAGGTGATCCGAGACGCCGGAGGTCGTGCGGTGCGCATGATCGGCACGGATACGGACGTGACCGAACGCCGCCGGGCGGCGGAGATCCTCGCGGCCGCCAACGTGGAACTCGAGCAGCGCGTCGAGGAGCGAACCCGGGAGCGAGAGGCGGCACTCGCGCAGCTGCATGAAATGCAGAAGATGGAGAGCCTCGGCAAGCTGACGGGTGGAGTCGCACACGACTTCAATAACCTGCTCATGGCCGTGCTCGGCAATCTTAGCCTGCTCCGGAAGTGGCTGCCTGATGACCCGCGGCTGCTTCGCCTGCTGGATGGGGCGGTGCAGGGGGCGGAGCGTGGCGCGACGCTGACGAAGCGAATGCTGGCCTTCGCGAGACGGCAGGAGCTGAAGCCGGAGATGGTGCAGCTCGCGCGGCTCGTGGAGGGGATGGACGATCTGCTCAGCCGCTCGCTGGGGCCACAGGTTCATCTTTCAACGAGCGGCCTTGCTGACCTTCCCTTTGTCCTGGTTGACCCAAACCAGCTGGAGTTGGCGCTTCTCAATCTCGCCGTTAATGCGCGCGATGCCATGCCGGGTGGCGGCAAGCTCACTGTTACTGGACGCCACGTGTCGGACGAAGCCGAGATCCCCGGCGGGCTCAGGCACGGAGACTATGTCTGCATCTCTGTCTCCGATACGGGTTCGGGCATGGATGAGGCGACGTTGCAGCGTGCCTCTGAGCCCTTCTTCACCACCAAGGGGGTCGGGAGGGGGACGGGGCTCGGCCTGTCGATGGTCCACGGTCTTGCGGCTCAGTCGGGCGGCGCGATGCGCATCTTGAGCGAACTGGGTTCCGGCACGACCGTGGAGCTCTGGCTGCCTGTGGTTCATGCCAGCTCTGATGCTGACTCCATACCCTTCGAAGCGCCCAGGAGCAGCATACCCATCCTGAGAGCCGGCCATGCCTATCGCGTCCTCGTCGTGGATGATGATCCGCTGATCGTCATCGGCACGGTGGCGATGCTCGAGGATCTGGGCCACACCGCGCTGGAGGCGAACTCTGCATCGCAGGCGCTTGAGATCCTCGAGGCGGGCACGATTGTGGATCTGGTCATCACGGACCACGCGATGCCTGGAATGACCGGCATCGAACTGGCCCGGGCGATCCGGAGAAGGTGGAGCGACCTCCCAGTCCTTCTGGCGAGTGGCTATGCAGATCTGCCTGAGGGCGAAAGCATGGCCCTCCCGCGCCTCTCAAAGCCCTATCGCCAGGACGATCTTGCCGCTCAAATCCTGCGCCTTGTTGAGCGAGAGACGGCCGGCGAGGCCGCGCCTTCGGCACATTGAGGGGGGCTTAACTGCGTGCCGGGGGGCAAACGCCGAGTGACCCCGGAAGCCACCGGCGTAGCCACACATGCTATACGGCCCCATCTTGCTCCCGCCGCGCTCTGTCGGCTGCGGCCACCGTCCCCGCTGTCTCTGCGGCACTGCCGGGGTAGATCACTGCGTTCCAGGCCAGCACGCATAAAGCGGCAAGGGACCCTAAAGCCCGAACTACGCCACCATGCGCCTCAGCTCGGCCACGACCTCGTTCGGCTTGTATGGCTTGGAAAAGAAGACGCCCCGGGCCGGCATATCTTCAGGGCGCGGCATCAGCTTGCCCGAGGTGATGATGATCTCGATCGGTGGCCAGCGGTCGCGGATCAACGCCGCAAGCTTCATGCCATCAATGCCGCGCGGCATGTCGACATCCGTGAAGACGATGCGGATATCGAGCCGCTTCTCAAGGATGAGCAGGGCATCGTCGGCGTCCACGGCCTCAACCACTTCGAAGCCGGCATCCTCCACCAGATCGACGGCCATCATGCGTAGAATGGGTTCATCCTCGACCACGAGAACGACCGGGCGGGTCTCGCGAGGCACGGAACTAGCCACCGTAAACTCCTAGGAGTGGCGCAGACGATCAACGGGCGCGCGCATGGTGGCGCTGAACCCGGTTTGCTCATAACGGAGGTCAACCCCGCCGGTTCCAGTCAAACCCATCTGGATCAACCGCGATCCGAAACCCTTGCGCCCAGGGCGGGCCGGCGCAATCGCCGGCGGCCCGCCGCTCTCCCTCCACTCGAGCACCAGATCCTCTTCCCCCAGCGGTCCCTCCAGCCGCCACTCCACGGCGACGCGCCCGGTGGGTACCGACAGCGCCCCATACTTGGCGGCATTGGTGGCCAGCTCATGCAGCAGCAGCGACAGCGACAGGCTGGCGCGTGGGCCGAAGGCGACATGGGGGCCGGAGGGCGCGACGCGGTCCTCCTGCCCCGCGCTTGCCAACACCGAACGGACGATCTCGGCGATCGGAGCGCCCATCCGGTTCTGGCGCAGCAGCACGTCGTGAGCCGAGGCGAGGGCGTGGATGCGCTGCTCGAAGGCGTTCACCGCAGCCCGGTCCGCAACGCCGCGCAAGCTCTGGGCTGCGATGGAGAGCACCATGGCGAAAGTGTTCTTGAGGCGGTGTGACAGCTCCTCGTTCAGCACGCGCTGCTCAGCTTCGGCCTCCAGCTTGGCCAGGGCGGCGTAGGTTCGGTCGGCGACGGCTTGGCAGAAGGCGATCTCGGCCCCGGTCCAGTCACGCGGCTCGGACTGGTGGACGTAGAGCAGCCCGACCAGCTCGCCTCGGTCGAAGAGTGGCGCCTTGACCTGGGCACGGGTGCCGATCACCCGGTAGCCATCGGCGTCTCCGGCCAACCAGTCGGCGGATTCGACGTCGGAGGTGGCCAGGGCATGCCCGTCGCGGAGCTGTCCGACCGTGGCATGGAAGGCGCTCAGCGTGTGGCGACCGGCGATTGGGGCGACGCCTGACGCGGTCCAGTCCCGCTCGACCTCGAACAGGTCGGCCTTCACGTCGATGCGCGAGTAGCCGGCGCGCGAGGCGTCCAGGGTGGTGCCGAGGATCTCGGCGGCGATCCCCATGACCTCGGCGCTGGTCCTCGCCTCGCGCAGCCGGTCGGCCAGGGTCACGAGCGCCGCCTGGCGCCGCTCGCTAACGGTCTGCTCCGTCACGTCGAGCATGGCACCGATCATGCGGACGGCCCTGCCGCCCTCGCGGATGACGAAGCCGCGGTCGATGATCTGGGCATAGCTGCCGTCTGCCCGCTGGAAGCGATAGCGATCGATCCAGGTGTTGCCGGCGCCGTCGATGACGGCATGGATGCTGTGGCTGACCCGCTCGCGGTCCTCGGGGTGGATGTGGTCCAGCCACTACTCCCCGGTCGGCTGCACCGCCGCCAGGCTATGGCCGTGGGCCTCCGTCAGCGCCTCGTTCCACAGGACGGTGTTGGCCAGGAGGTCCCAGTCCCAGACCGCGTCGTTGGTCGCTCGCACCGCGAGGCGATGGCGCTCCTCGGTTGTGCGGAGCGTGTCCTCGGCCTGCCGGCTGGCGGTGATGTCGCGCACAGTGCCGACGAAGCGCACCGTCCGGTCGTTGCGCACCACGGCCTGCCCGCGCGCCGCCAGCCACAGCTCGGCGGCGCCGTTCGCCGGCCTCACCCGGTACTCCGTTTCGAATACTCCCGGGCCGGTGGGATCAAGCGCCCCCTGCACGGCGGCATCGGCCGCCGCCCGATCCTCGGGATGCACGCCTTCCAGGAAGGTGTCGTAGGTCACCGGAGCGTTGGGGCCGACGCCGAACAGCTCTCGTACGCGGGTATCCCAGCGGAGCACCCCCGTGACCAGGTCGAGATCGAAGATGCCGAGGCCGGTGGCCTCGGCCGCGAGCCGAAGCTGCTCCTCGGTGCGCGTCAGCTCCTCCAGCACGGTCTGCTGATCGGTGATGTCCTGGACCGTGCCGAACATGCGGGCCGGAGTGCCGTCGTGAAGGCAGACGAACTTGGCCTTGCGTTCGACCCAGCGGATCGCCCCGTCATTGGCCCGGCGGATACGGTAGCGGACATCGGGCGCGGCAGAGCCGTCCTGCCGGGTGCGCTCGGAGGAGGGCAGGTTGCGGTCTTCCGGCACCACCAAGGAGGTGAACTTCTCGACCGCGTAGATCCTGGCTGGAGCCAAGCCGTAGATTCGGCACAGTTCCGGGGACACTTTGGCGAGGCCTGAGGCGATATCGACCTCGAAGATGCCGACACGCCCTGCCTCCTGGGCAAGGCGGGAGCGGGTGTCGCTCTCGCGCACCGCCTCCTCGCCGTCCAGGCGCTCGCGCACACCGGAGACGAGGGCGGCCATGGTGGCGAAGAAGGACAGGGCATCCGCATCGAAGCCCGGGGCACGCGTGGCGAAAGATATGACGCCGACCAAGTCCCCCCGGCTGACGATGGGGTAGCCGGCGAAACCGTTGATGCCAGTCTGCCGGGCCAGGGCGTAGCGCGGATCAGTGCTGGACTGGACATCACGGAGGATGAGCGGGCGGCGGGTCTGGACCACGATGCCGCAAAGCGGTTCATCGATATGAGAGCAGTCCAGAATGGCCTTGGTGGCCTCATCGACGCCGACGGAGCGGACGAGGCGGAGGTGGTCGGCGTCCGGAGTGAGTTCGTAGATGAAGCACTGCTCGAAACCCACGCTCTCGGCGCCGGCGGCGAGAATGGGTTCAAGCACCGCCGCCGGATCGATGGCGGTGGCCAGGGCGACGGAGGCCTGGGCGACCACGTCGAGGCGCCGGGCCTGTCGCAGCTTATCGCGCTGCTCGTTTATGGCTTGGTCGCGCGCCATGATCGCGCGGCGCAGCGCCAGCAGAGCCATGACTTGGTCGGCCAGGGTCCGCAGGTCCTCGGCCTGCTCGGTCGAAAGGCCGTCCGGGCGGGGGACAGTGTCGATCACGCACAGGCTGCCCAGCACTTGGCCCTCGGGGGTGCGGAGGGGCGCCCCGGCATAGAAGCGAATGCGCGGGTCGTCGGTCACCAGAGGGTTGCCGGCGGTGCGCGGGTCGGTGGTGAGGTCGGGGATGACGAGAAGGTCGGGCTCGGACAGGGCGTGGGCGCAGACCGACCGGTTGAGGTCCGTCTCGCAGTGGGGGAAGCCGATGCGGGCCTTGAACCACTGCCGATCGGCATCGACGAGGCTGACCAGGGCGACCGGGGCGGCGCAAAGTCGGGTGGCGAGCCGCACAATGTCGTCGAAGCCCTGTTCGGGTGGGGTGTCGAGGATTCCGTGGCTGTCGAGGGCGTCGAGGCGCTGGGGATCGGTCACCCCGGCGGGCCAGCGCTGGCGGGACCACAGGCCCTCCGCGTGGGCGTCACTGCCGGGTGTAAGTTGCATGGGAAGGCTCTAACGTATTCGTGTGATCGTCGCCATCGACTTGGACGGGTGATGGTTATTGAGAGCCGCCCTCGGCATCCCTTGTCTCGCCGCTGCGCTCGACTGGCTCAGCCGCCAACGGGCCTTGGAAACTCCACAGCGCGATGGCCCAAGAAAAGGGAAGGGGACTCAATCCTTAGTCATCAGCGCCGTTTCAATCGTTTAAGGCCGTGCCGATTCAAGCCTTATCAAATTTTCAATGGTGAATGGAAAGGTTGGGCACAGGGTGTGGGGAAACCGGCCCTTGCCCTCCGGTCTTCACAGGTGAGTTGCCCGGCACTAGCGGCACTTGGTCCGGCTCGCCTTCGCGCGGGATAGCTCGTGGCTCGGCCGGGTGGTGACCGCGTTGCGCTTCGAGGAGCCTCTCGCGGCACTGCTCGCAGCGCATCCGTGCACCTTCCTGACCCACGGCATGCTGGGGCGAGATCCCACGCATCGGCAGCTTACGCCGCCCTGTTCGGTGAAAAGCGCTCGAGGCCATGCTAACCATGCCTCGAGGCAAGCAAGAGACGCTCGAACGAGAAGGTTCCTCGAATTGGCCCAAGAAGTCCCACGGAATGCGTCTGAGCTTCGCCCGGCTATTTCTCCTATCAAGGCAGCTCTACTGGCAGCAGTTGCTGCGGCGCTCATCCTCTATGGGTCACTCTACCCGTTCCGGTTCTACACGCCCCCGCCGCACACCGACTTCCTCGCTTTGTTGCTTCAAGCCTGGAACCGGCCGGTGGGAGGGCGCGGCGACCTCCTAGCTAACTTGATTCTCTATGTGCCGCTCGGCTTCTTCGCCGCAGCTTGCCTGTCGGCTCAATTGGCGAGGAAGTGGGCGCTCGTGCTCACGATCCTGTTGGGCGCGATGCTGTCGTGCTCGGTGGAGCTTGCGCAGCTGTATATCCCAGGCAGGACGAGCAGTGTGTGGGATGTCTATCTGAATACTGCTGGAAGCTTCGTGGGTGCTTTGGCTGCGGTAGCCGGAGGCGCCGGGCTCTTTTCGGCGGCTCTTGGCCACCGGAGCCGCAAAGCAGAGCCGTTCGTCATGCTGCTTGTGTTGGCTTGGCTGGGGTACCGCTTGTATCCCTACGTCGCGACCATTGATCTGCATAAGTACTGGAGCAGCCTCAAACCCCTCGTTCTCACGCCGACATTCGAGCCCTTCCGTAGCCTTCGTCTCGCCGTTCTCTGGCTTGTTGCGGCCCATCTCATTGAGGTCACGAGTGGCCGCTCTCGTGCGCCCGTGATTGTCCCGACCGTCTTGGTCGGCACGCTCCTGTCTGGGGTCGTCCTTGTGGATAGGGTCGTTACCCTGGCCGAACTCCTCGGTGTTGGGGCGGCGTTGCTCGGCTGGGCCCTGGCTCGTGGGTCGCGCTGGGACCGACCGACGCTGCTGGCGCTCCTGCTCGTTGTCGTCGTGGCCGATCGCCTTGCGCCTTTTGACTTTACGGCGACCGAGACGCCGTTCGGATGGGTCCCATTTCGCAGCGTCTTCCGCGGGCACTGGGGACGCGGGCTCCAGTCGATGCTCGAGAAGAGCTTTCTCTATGGCAGCTTGCTTTGGCTGCTGGTCCGGCAGGGTATGCCCCTCCTGCTTGCGACCGGCGTCGAGATGGCGCTGCTTCTCGCGACCAGCTTGGCTCAGACCCGCATCCCCGGCCGTTCGGCCGAGATCACCGATGCCGTGCTGGCGGGTGGCTTGGCACTTGTCTTCGCGCTGCTCAGAGGATGGTCCGGCGGGAAGCCCATTGCAGATCCAAGAAATTTTGGGCGTCCGCAGGCGGCAGCTGGGGCAGGCGAAGTCCCTTCAGGGTGACCCAGGCGCGCTGCCGGAGTGGCGATCGAACCACTGTCGCGCCTCCATGCATCAAGCAGTTTCTCGCTTTTTTCTTCATCCAGAACGCTGGAGCCGTGGAGGCTTGGTTCGCCCTGGCAGCAAGCATCTTGGCTCCACGCCGAGAGGACAGGCTCTCGCCCTGGTGCTGATCCTGCTCAGCGCCAGATGTGGCTGCGACGGTAGCCTGTCGGTCCCGCTGGGCACTCTCTGCCGCGCCTTGCGCCCCGTCTCTGTCACGCGTGCTTGCAGTCGGGGAGGTAGGCGCATCCTCATGTCTCGGGAGAGACCAGAGCCATCGGGCGTGCCGCCTGCCGCCAGCCAGCGTCTCGGCGACACGGCCCCCGTCCGAGCCTCGGCCAGGGTTCTTTCATGACAACGCTTGCGCATTCCTTCCCAACACCACTTGGGTGTTGAGGCCGTAAGGCGGCGGAAAGCTGCATGTGCGGCGTCGAGTTCCGGTGACACACAAGCAGTGCGGCCCGCCGAAGTGTCAGCCCTCGACCATAGTACGCATGCCTAGCGAAGTAGGATCGAGGGCCTCAACTGATACCAGTCAAGCTGGCGTCATATCGCAACCAAATATGCCCGATCATCCGCCAACTATCCTATCGGCATCGCCCTCATCTCGCCCAGCACTGACCGAGAATTGGGTATTCATGCCTAGGCATACTATGGGTTGCCATGGGTTTCGAACTTGGCTTAAAGGCCATTGCTCATTTCTTGAGATTGTGGAGACGCGAGAATGGCAAATTTGACTGTTGGGCAGGGCAAGCAGTTCTCGACGATTTCTGGCGCAATCGCTGCGTCACGGGACGGGGACGTCATCTCGATCGATGCCGGCACCTACAAGAACGACTTCGCCACCATCAACACGAAGATCACCCTCGAGGGCGTGGGCGGCATGGTGAAGATGGTGGCCACGGTGGCGCCGCCAAACCGCAAGGCCATCCTGGTCACCAACACCGACGTCACGATCGACGGCCTGGAGTTCACGGGCACCAAGGTGCCGGACGGGAACGGGGCCGGCATCCGCTACCAGGCGGGCCACCTGACCATCAACAACAGCTACTTCCACCACAACCAGGAGGGCCTCCTCTCCGCCTCGAATGCCGCGGGCAGCATCACCATCCGCAACTCGGAGTTCAGCCATAACGGCACGGGCGACGGGCGCACCCACAATCTCTACGTCGGCAAGATCGGCTCGTTGACGATCGACAACAGCTACTTCCACGACGCTAAGGTGGGGCACCAGATCAAGAGCCGTGCGCTCGAGACCACCATCACCAATTCACGCATCGCTGAGGGCCAGGGCAATGGCTCCTACAGCATCGACCTGCCCAATGGTGGCCGCGCGAAAATCCAGAACAACGTGATCGAGCAGGGCGCACACACCGGCAATCCGGTAATCGTGTCCTTCGGCGTGGAGAAGAACCTCCATGCGAGCAACAGCCTTGAGATCAGCGACAACACGGTCTCTAACCTCCTTGGCTCCTCGTCCTCGAGGCTCCTGTGGAATACGACCTCCGTCACCGCCACGGTGAAGGACAACAGCGTCTTCGGGCTTTCGCCGAACCAGTATTCCAAGGGCTTGGCCGCCGTGTCGGGGACGAAGGTGCTGAGCACCAAGCCGGCCTTCGACGCATCCTCGCCCTGGTCTCCAAACTCCACACCGGCTCCCGCTCCCATTCCGGATCCGGATCCGGCGCCCACTCCCACTCCGGCTCCTGCGCCAACTCCCGAGCCCGCCCCGGCCCCTGAGCCAGCGCCAGCGCCCGCCCCGGAGCCTGCGCCGAGCCCGGTGGACCCCTCCAACGTCACGGGCACGTCGCGCGACGACACGTTCACGCTGTCGGGTGTGGCGAACGGGATCACGGTGGACATGGGCTCGGGCCGGGACGCGCTCACCCTGTCCTCTGCGGGGCCGAACACGGTGACTGTGCTCAACACCGAGGTGATCACGGGCGGCAGCGCCGCCGACACGGTCACCCTGGGCGCGGCCACGACCAATGCCGTGATCGATCTCGGC
>NZ_JAFEUU010000029.1 GCF_017355885.1 Sabulicella rubraurantiaca | reverse complement strand
ACCACCCGTCTTCGCCAGAACCTTCGTGATCGCCGCCGTCAGGGACGTCTTGCCATGATCCACATGGCCGATCGTCCCAATGTTGCAGTGCGGCTTGGTGCGCTCAAACTTCGCCTTGGCCATCGTCTGGTCCCGCTCCGAAAAAGATTTCAGCCCCGGAATCCACCTTGGCGGCGCGACCCGATGGCGAGCATCCCGCCTGGAGCGGGTGAGGGGAATCGAACCCCCGTAGCCAGCTTGGAAGGCTGGTGCTCTACCATTGAGCTACACCCGCGACGAGGCGGAAGCCTGATGGAAACAGGAGCGAGGAAGAACCCCGCCCGCTCAGCCAGGAGATATGGAGGGGGTTGGATTCGAACCAACGTAGGCGCAAGCCAACGGATTTACAGTCCGTCCCCTTTAGCCACTCGGGCACCCCTCCGCACATGGCGTGAGCGCGCGCCTTCAACCGTTTTTGCGCGCGCCTGTCAATGCATGGCTGCGAACCCTGTGCCTGCGACGGCGTTGCCGCCACCGGAACGGAAGGGAAGCAAGGCATGAGCGACACGCGGCGCGTGGCCCTGGTGACGGGTGGGGCGCATGGGATCGGGGCCGCGATCGCGCGCCGGCTGGCCGATGATGGCTGGCGCGTCGTCATCGCCGACCTCGACCGCGCCAAGCCGGATTTCGAGGCGCGGTGCGTGCAGTCCGACATCTCGGACGAGGATTCAGTGCGCGACCTCGTCGAAGATATCCGGCAGGGGGAAGGCCGGCTCGACGGGCTGGTCTGCAACGCGGGAATCATGGTGCGGAAGCCCCTGTGCGAGCTTTCCCTGGCCGACTGGTCGCGCGTCATCGGGACGAATCTGACCAGCACCTATCTGCTCGCCCGTGCCGCGGAGGAGATGCTTCGCACGGCGCGGGGCGCCATCGTCACCATCGCCTCCACCCGCGCCCGGCAATCCGAGCCGGACACGGAAAGCTACGCGGCCTCCAAGGGCGGGCTGGTCGCGCTCACCCATGCCCTAGCCATCTCGCTGGGGCCAGAGGTGCGGGCCAACTGCATCAGCCCGGGCTGGATCGACGTGGAGGGCGAGGAATTGCGCCCGGAGGACCATGCGCAGCACCCTGTCGGCCGGGTGGGCAGGCCCGAAGACATCTCCGCCCTCGCCGCCTGGCTGCTGGGGCCGGAGAGCGGATTCGTCACGGGCAGCGAGTTCGTCAGCGACGGCGGCATGACGCGGAAAATGATCTACGCCGAGTAGGATCGTTGCGCGCCCTTCCCGTCCTGATGCTGGCCACGGCCTGCGCGGCGACGCCGGACCTACCCGACTGCGGGCCCGAGGCGCGGCCCGGCCTGTTCCTCTACGACCGTGGCATCCACACCGAAATCAACCTGCCCGCCACCACCTTGTCCGGCCGCCCAGCCGCCCTGGCGCGCGGCGCGGCCGGGGTGCGGCTGGGCTTCGGCAAGCGCGGCTTCTTCGACCGGCCGGAAGGGCCGGGCATCGCCGCCTATGCCCTGGCCCCCCTGCCCGGCCCGGCCGTGCTCGAGGCGCTGCCCACTGCTGGCGCGCCCGACCCTGCCGTGTCCGCCCCGGTCATCGGCCTGCCCTTGCCGGATGCTGCAGGGCTGAACCGCTTCCTTGACCGCTCCATGCCGCCCGGACCGGTGCCGGAGGGGCGGTTCATCCCGGCTGCGTGGGGCTACAGCCTGGCCTATACCTGCAACACCTGGGTCGCGGAGGCGCTGGAGCAGAGCGGGCTGCCCATTTCGCCCCTGGGCGTATCACGCGCCGCGGGGGTGCTGCGCCAGGCGATCCGCGTGCCCGGCGCCTGCCGCGTCACGCCACCGGGCGCTCATCCGCAATGAGCTTGCCGTCGCGCGGCAGGGTGCCGGAAGGGACCACCCGCGCCGCGCCACGCAGCTTGGTCTCGGCCTGAAGCGTCGCCTCGAGCGCGGCCGCGTCGCCGCCCTCGGCCAGGAGCTCCATGGCATCCACCTCGCCCTCGCGGGAAACGACGAGACGCAGGCGCCCGGCCTCGGGATGGCGGCGGAGGATGGCGGCGACCTGCTCCGGGCGGACGAACATGCCCTTCACCTTGCAGCTCTGGTCGGCGCGGCCCATCCAGCCGCGCAGCCTCCCGCCGGGCATGAGCATGGACATGTCGCCCGGCGAGAAGCGGATCACCGGATGCGCCGAGTCGGGGATGGTGACGGCCACCTCGCCCACCTCGCCTTCGGGCAGGACCTCGTTCGTGCCGGGTCGCAGGATCTCCACGATGATGCCGGGGGCGAGGAGCATGCCCGGCGCGGCGTCGCGCGTCGTGTGGGCGACCAGGCCCAGCTCGGCCGTGCCATAGGCCTCGATGGCAAGGATGCCCTGCCCTGCCACCCATTCGCGCAGGCTGGGCGGGAAGGCGGCGCCGGTGACCACCGCCTTGCGGATGGAGGAGCCGGCCTCGCCCGCCGCTTCCAGCAGGATCTTCAGGAAGTCCGGCGTGCCGGCATAGGCGCTGGGGCGGTAGGCTCGGATGGCCTCCACGATGGCGGCGCTGTTGCCTGGGCCGGCCGGAATTACCGCCGCGCCACGCGAGCGCGCCGCCGCGTCCAGGATGAAGCCGCCGGGCGTCAGGTGGTAGCTCAGGCAGTTCAGGACCACATCGCCCTCGCCGATGCCGGCCTCGGCAAAGGCGGGGGCAAAGCGCAATGGATCGGGTTGTTCGCGGACGCCCTCGAAGATCGGCCCGGGCGAGGCGAAGAGACGGGCAAAGCCGGAAGCCGGCCCGGCCAGCCCGGCAAAGGGCGGTTCCGCCGCCTGCATCGCCGGAAGCTCCGACTTCCGCAGCACCGGCAGGGATTCGAGCAGTGAATCCGGCCCATGCCCGGCGAGGTGGCGCGCCCAGCCGGGCAGGTTCAGCGCGGCCTCCAGAGCCAGGCGCAGGTCGGTCATGGCGTCGGTTCCTCCCGCCACCATTGGACCAGAGGCCGCGGCGCGACGCTACGTCCGCCGGATGTTCCACATGGCGTAGATGGGCGCGATCACCCCCTCCAGCCCGCGCCGCCACGCGGTGGAGCCGAAATACTGCCCGGTGGGCAGGTAGGGCGCCTCCTCCATCACGAGGCGCTGGATGCGGCGGGCTGAGGCCTTCTGCGCCTCCAGATCCGGCGCGTCGAACCAGGAGAGCCGCGCCTCCTCCAGCGCCGGGATATCGGGCCAGCCGAACCAAGCGCCCTGCCCGTTGGCGCGGATATACTGCATGACGCCGGGATTGATACCGTCCAGGCCGTTCCAGGTGGTGTGGAACATGCTCCAGCCGCCCTGGCCCGGCGGCTCCCGACGGGAGCGGCGCTGCACAAGCGTGCCCCAGTCGCTCACCACGTAGTCGAGGTTGACGCCCAGGCGCTGGAACAGGTCGCGCTGCACCTCGGCCAGCGCCGAAAGCAGCGGATAGTCACCGGGGGCCAGCAGCACCACGCGCTCACCGTTGTAGCCAGCGTCGCGCAATTCGCGGCGGGAGCGTTCGATGTCGCGCGGGCCGGTGACCGCATCCAGCGCCTCGTTGTTCGCCAGCGGCGTTTCGGGGGTGAAGACCCCAACCCCGGCGCGCCACAGCTCCGAATCGGCCCCGGCGGCCGCGGTCATGAAATCCTCCTGGCTCATCGCGCGCAGGATGGCGCGGCGCACGGCCGGCTTGTCGAAGGGCGGGTGCATCGTGTTGAACACGCCCGTGCCGAAGGTGCCCAGCGGGCTGGCACGCTGCACATGCACGTCGCGGGCGCGACGCAGCACCGGCAGCAGGTCGTTGCCCGGATTTTCCCACCAATCCACCTCGCCCGAGCGCAGGGCCGCCATGGCCGTGCCGGGGTCGGGCATCGTCAGCCATTCGACGCGGTCCATGTGGACGCGCTTCGGACCCGCCGCCCAGTCGGGCGTTCCATTGGGGCGCGGGACGTAATCCGGGTTACGCTCGAAGGCGGCACGCGCCCCGGCGATGCGCTCACCGGGAAGGAAGCGGAAGGGGCCGGAGCCGACCGCCTCGGTGAGGGCGCGGTTCGGGTCGGTCGAGGCCAAGCGTTCCGGCATGATGAACAGGGCCGGCGGACCGAGCTTCGCCATCGCCTCCAGCATCGGGCCGAAGGGACGGTTGAGCTTGATGGAGAAGACGCGGTCACTCTCCTCTTTCATTTCGACGACGCGGCTCATCAGCACCTGGCCGATCGAGTCGCGCGCCGCCCAGCGGCGGATGGAGGCGATGCAATCGCGGCCGCGCACCGGCGCGCCATCGTGGAAGCGCAGCCCCTCGCGCAGGGTGAAGCGCCACAGCTTGCCATCATCCTCGACGACATGCCCCTCGGCCATCTGCGGCTGCGGGCGGAGGTTGCTGTCCAGCCCGTAGAGCTGGTCATAGACCATCAGCGCGAAGTGGCGGCTGATATAGGCCGTGGTGAAGACGGGATCGAGCACCGTTAGGTCGGCCTGCGGGACGTAGCGCAAGGTACGCGCGGCGGAATTTTGCGCGAAGGCGGGCGCAGCCAGCGGCAGCGCAAGAATTGCGCGGCGGGGCAAGCTCATGAGGCATGGCTCCTGGATCTGTTCGGCGCTTCCTCCGGCATGGGAACCTCCCTGCCCCGTCCTGGCAAGCCATTTCCGCCGCGTCGCCGCTGGCCTATTCCTAGGCGCATCGCATCGGGAGTCGCTCAATGAGCCGCAAGACCGTTCTCGCCGCCGCCCAGCTTGGCCCGATCCAACGCGCGGAAGGACGCGACGTGGCGGTGGGCCGGATGGTGCGGCTGATGGAGAAGGCGCACCGCATGGGAGCGGAGGTCGTGGTCTTCCCCGAACTCGCTCTCACCACCTTCTTCCCGCGCTGGTACGAGGAGGACCTGAACAAGGCCGATCACTGGTACGAGCATGCCCTGCCCTCCAACGAGACGGCGCCCCTGTTCGAGGCCGCGCGCAAGCTCGGCATCGGCTTCCACCTGGGCTACGCAGAGAAGACGCCGGACGGACGGCGCTTCAACACGGCCATCTATGTGCATCCCTCGGGCGAGGTCGCGCTGAAGTACCGCAAGGTGCATCTGCCCGGGCACAAGGAATACGACCCGGTGCGCAAGGTGCAGCATCTAGAGAAGCGCTATTTCGAGCCGGGCGATCTGGGCTTCCCGGTCGTGCGCGCGCCGGTGGGCGAGACAGAGGCCAATATCGGCCTGCTGATCTGCAACGACCGCCGCTGGCCGGAGGCTTGGCGCGTGCTGGGGCTGCAGCAGGTCGAGCTGGTGATGTTGGGCTACAACACCCCCTCCCTGAACATGGAGAATCGCGGATTCGAGGCGCATCACCTGCGCGTGGAGCACTCGCACCTCTCGGTCCGCGCCGGCTGCTACCAGAATGCGTGCTACGCCGTGGCCACCGCGAAGGCAGGGACGGAGGACGGGCACGAGTTGTTCGGCCACTCCATCATCGTGAACCCGCAGGGCGAGCTCCTGGCCCAGGCCACCAGCTGGGATGACGAGGTGATCGTGGCCGAGGCGGATTTCACGCGCTGCGAGTTGGGCCGCACCACCATCTTCGACTTCGCCCGCCACCGCCGCCCGGAGCATTACGGGCGCATCACCGAGCAGGTGGGCAGCGAGGCGCCGCCCCTCTGGAAGCCTGGTCAGTCCTCATAGGGGAAGCGCCCAAGCCAAAGCACGTCCTCGATGCGCCGCGCGCCGGCGGCCAGCATGGCCAGCCGGTCGAAGCCGAGCGCGATGCCGCTGCCCGAGGGCATCTGGCCCACGGCCTGGAGGAAGTCCTCGTCTACCGGCCAGGCGGCCTCGGCGCCATAGAGGCGTTCGCGCTCCGCCGTGTCATGGGCGAAGCGGGCGCGCTGCTCCGCCTCGTCGGTGAGTTCGTCGAAGGCGTTGGCGAGTTCGATGCCGGCGGCGAAGAGCTCGAAGCGCAGTGCCACGCGCGGGTCGGACGGGTCGCGTCGCGACAGGGCGGCCTGCGGTGCGGGCCAGTGGGTCAAGAAGGACGCCCGCTCCCGGCCCAGATGCGGCTCCACGTGATCGAGCAGGAGGCGGAAGAAGGTGTCCTCCCATGACTCCCCCTCCCGCGCGCCCAACGCCGCGGCGTCGCCCGTCCCGTCCGGGCGCAGGCTTGCGAGGAGGTCCACGCCGGCCCAGCGACCGAAGGCCTCGGCGCAGGTGATGCGCTCGAACGGGAGGGAGAGGTCCGTCTCCACGCCGCCGAAGGAGACGCGCGGCGCGCAGAGGTCGCGCAGCAGCGCTTCCGCCTCGTCCATCAGCCCGTCCAGGGGCAGGCCGGGGCGATACCATTCCAGCATGGTGAACTCCGGGGCGTGGCGGTCCCCCACCTCGCCATTGCGCCAGACCCGCGCCAGTTCGAAGACCGGCCCGGCCCCACCGGCCAGGAGGCGCTTCAGCGCCATCTCCGGCGAGGTGCGGAGCCACAGGCGCCGGCGCCGCCCCTGGCCCAGATGCGGCTCATACTCGCTGGGGAAGCCGCGCAGATGCACCTCCATCCCCGGCGCGGGGACGAGGCAGGGGGTTTCCACCTCGCGGTAGCCTCGCGCCCCGAACCAAGCGCGGGTGGCGGCGGTGAGCCGGGCGCGGGCTTCGAGGAAGGGCATGCGCGCCGCGAGGCGCTCGGGCGACCATTCGGGCATTGCGCCCGCGCCCCTAGCAGGGCATGGGCAGCGCCGCCATGGCCCCCCGCTCCCTCCGCACCGCCGAGGACCTCGCCGAAGCCGGACTGGTGCCGCCCGGTTCCGTGCCCGCCCTGCGCGACGTGTCCCACCGCTACTCCATTGCGCTGACGCCGCATGTCGCCACGCTGGCCGCGCATGAGCCGGCAGTGGCGCGGCAATACGTGCCTGACGCGGCGGAGCTAGTGACTGCCCCGCATGAGCTGGACGACCCGACGTCAGATGCGCCCTTCACCCCGGTGAAGGGGGTGGTGCGGCGCTACCCAGACCGGGCGTTGCTGAAGCCGCTTCTCGCCTGCCCGGTCTATTGCCGCTTCTGCTTCCGGCGTGAGGCGGTGGGGCCGGATGGCGGCCTGCTCTCTGAGGCGGAGCTGGAGGCGGCGCTGGACTGGTTCGCCGCGAACCCGGAGGTCAGGGAGGTCATCCTGACCGGCGGCGACCCGCTCATGCTCTCGCCCCGGCGGCTAGGGGGAATCCTGTCGCGCCTTGCCGCCCTGCCGCATGTCGAGACGCTGCGAATCCACTCGCGCGTCCCGGTGGCCGATCCGGGGCGCGTTTCCCCTGCCCTGCTGGCAGCGCTGACGCTGGAGAAGCCGCTCTACCTTTGCGTCCACGCCAATCACGCTTCCGAGTTCACGGAAGAGGCGGCAACCGCCCTGCGCGCATTGCATGGCACGGGCGCGGTGCTGCTAGGCCAGTCCGTGCTGCTGCGCGGCGTGAATGACAGCGAGACCGCGCTGGAAGCGCTGTTCCGCGCCATGCTGCGGAACCGGGTGAAGCCCTACTACCTGCACCAGCTGGACCCGGCCCCCGGCACCGCCCGCTTCCACGTTCCGGAGGAGGAAGGCTTGGCCCTGCTGCGCGCCCTGCGCGGCCGCGTCACCGGACTGGCTTGGCCGAGCTATGTGCGCGAGGCACCGGAGGGTCGCGGGAAGTTTCCCCTAGGCATGAGGGGGTTTGACAAATCCGCGGATGCGGGTAGAACCCCGCCCCACGGATGGGCGCATAGCTCAGTTGGTAGAGCAGCTGACTCTTAATCAGCGGGTCCTAGGTTCGAGCCCTAGTGCGCCCACCATCCAAATCAAAGACTTAGACGGCTTCAGAGGTCGTCCTCACGGCAACGAACCGGACAATGACCGGACATGCGAGCCGGAAAGGCATGCTGCTCGCTGCGCCCGTCGACCGGCCATCACCTCTCGCGGCGCGCTTTGATTGTTCCAAACAATCAAAAAAGGGTCCGAAATCTGCGCGTGACGCCCCGTGCGGTGCCATCGCCAAATGCCTGTGGACCTTTTCGCCCTCCCCCCCGACGGCGGGCCAGGAAGGTCAATGTGCATCAAGTTAGCGATCGGAAGCTTCAGTTTTCCGTGCCTCCCAACATCTGCGCCGACGCGTTGATGCGCCTCTTCCAGGCTGGACAGGGGCGAGGTTTCGATAATCAATCACTCCTTCGCGCACGCCGTGGCCGCACGGCGACAAGGCCCGCCAAGCCCATCCCCAGCAGCACGAGCGAGGCCGGAGCGGGTACGGCGACGGCGACGGCGACGGCGGCCAAGGCTTTCGGGCCATTGCCGTTGCCGTTGCCGTTCCGCACATGGGTTGCGGTAAGGTAGCCGGTGAACTCGCATCCGCCCTGCGTCCAGCAGACGCCGCCCCGGTCGGTGTGGAAGACACCCGTCACGCTGCCATCGGCAGCGAAGGTCATGTGGGTGTCAGATTCCTGATTGTTGATGTACATGGACCCAGTAGGGAATAGCTTGCCGGGCGAACTCTTCAGGTCGAGGTCGTAGTAGTACATCCCATACGGAGAACCGGGCAGCGTGAAGAGGCTCATGTTGCCGTCGACCGCCCAGCCTCCGTGGTAGTAGCTGGTGAACTGAATATCGACCAGACCCTTCGACACGTTGAGGTGCGAGTACTGCGTGTGCAGGCCGATCTCTCGTGACCCTCGGACGAAATTGTCCGCGAGGCGGAAGGAGCCGACGGTGTTGATCGTCTCGGGACCCAGCGGCCACGGTGGATCACCCACCCCGGGAAATTCGCCTCCCCCCCATGGGGTGCCGTACCAAGCCGAGGTCTGGGTGAAGCTGAAGATCCAGTCGGCCCGAGCGGCGGCTGGTGTCAGCACCCCGATTGCAGCGAGACATGCTGCCGCAAAACTCCTCAGAGGGAAGCGCATAGGGGTTCTTTCCTCGCAGATGCCCCGGAATGATCCCTAAGCATCTGCGTCGCTTCAAACGATTAACGATGCATCAGCATTAAAGCTTATCAATTTATCCGCCTAAGGGCGAAACGTTGCCCGTGAGCGAGACAAAGTCACGCCTCTCTGTTCGGATTTGTGGCCGAAGTTCAAGACATTAGCGGCTCTTCGTCCGGCTCCCCGTCGCACACAGGATAGACCAGCGGCTCTGCTGGGTAGTGAACGAGATGCACCTCGTGGGATCAGGACCGGCAATGACAAGGACTGCATACTATTAGAGCTTGCTTTACCTGTTCGCGCCGTGACGACACAGCCGCGGTCCAACACTTGCGCCGAAATTTACATCACGACGCTTGCACACTCGCCCGCACCCAATGGTAGCGTCGCCCCGTAAAAAAGGACGGGAGGCAAGCCGTGCCAACAAGATCTATTCGCGCGCTGCTGGGCGCTGCGGCGCTTGTGCTCGCCGCTGGGACAGCCGAGGCCGCGCCAACTGCGCCCTATTACCAGATTACGATGAGCGCCAATTACACGGTCAGCCTCGCGGCTGACCCGACGGTCCAGGCGACGCGCTCCATTCAGCTGGTCCTGGACGTGTCCGTGCAAGCCTATAACCAGGGCTACAGCTTCAGCCTGACCAACCTGAGCACGCCGGGCGGCTATTCCGAGCAGACGACCGGGCTGCTGGGGCTGCGGGTTATGGGCGAGACGGGCATTGCCGTCGCCCCGCCGGAATTTGGCCCTGTGGCGCCCGCGCTGGCGCTGGATTTGTCCGAGTTCCGCCTGTTCGACTTCGACACCACCAAGACCTTCAGCTTCACGGCGGGGGCCAAGAGTTTGCCCTCGGGAAGCCTGCATTTCAACGACAGCACGGACAAGTATTTCACCTTCAACATCGCCGCCAACGGGCAGTTCACGGGCGCGCGGATCATTCATCCGCACAGCGGGTTGCCGGGGGTGTTGTGCAACGGAAGCTTTGATGCCTGCTACTTCAGCGGCGCTGTCTCGCCCGCAGTCCTAATCACGCCTGCGGGGCCTGTGCCTGTTCCAGCGCCGACCGGCTTCGCCTTCCTGGCGCTCGGCATGGTCGGCCTCGGGATCGTGCGGCGCGGTCAGGCCGGCAGCCCTCCGGCCAACCCCGCCCCGGACAGAGCGCGGTGATATGGGCTGGATCCAGCCAACGACCCGCCTCAGCGGCTGACGCGCAACTGTTTCTGCAGAGAGATGCCCTATCCGAAGAGTTCGTCGGCGATACGGGTGGGGGCGTAGAAGGCGATGCCCTCGTCACGATAGTGTGGCAGGTTGGCGCGCACGCTGGCGGCTTCCACCTCGGACGAGGTGAACAGGTGTCCACCGGCCTGCGTGTGGAAGAAGCGGTAGATCGCCACGAGACCTTCGCCAGGAGTGGCGGACATGTGGAAGCCCACGCCCTCGTCGCGATAATGGGGCAGGTTGGCTCGTACGCTCGTGGCTTCCACCGCCGAGGTGGTGAACAAGTGACCGCCCGCCTGGGTGTGGAAGAAGCGGTAGACAGGCACGGCGTTGGGAAAGCCCTGGTCTGCCGTGAGAAACGCAACACCCTCCTCGCGATAGTGGGGGAGGTTGGCCCTTACGCTGGCCGCTTCAACAGCCGAGGTGGTGAAGAGATGTCCGCCCGCCTGGGTGTGGAAGAAGCGAAAGGTCGGAACGTTCCCGAACTGCAGGTTCTCGACGTCCGGGGCAATGAGGTTGGTGCCGTCGCGCGCTGCGTTACTGTCCTGCACCACGCGCCAACCATCGTCTCGCGTCGTGATGGAGTATTCGCTGCGCGGGCCCCGGAACAGCGCGGTGTCAATGCCGGATCCACCAATGAACGTGTCGTTGCCAGCCAAGCCAGCGAAGCGGTCGTTGCCCTCAAACCCGTTCACGGTGTCGTCGAACGGCGTGCCCCGCAGTCGGTCGGGATCTGGTGTGCCAACCACGCCGATGGGGTTGAACGACGCGAGGCCGGATGGAAAGGAACTCAGCGAT
This sequence comes from Sabulicella rubraurantiaca, assembly GCF_017355885.1. Lineage (GTDB taxonomy): Bacteria > Pseudomonadota > Alphaproteobacteria > Acetobacterales > Acetobacteraceae > Roseococcus > Roseococcus rubraurantiacus. The sequence continues at coordinate 15,039 of NZ_JAFEUU010000029.1, read as the reverse complement.
CCCGGCAAGAGATCCTTGAACAGCGTCGTGCCCGCGGTGGTGCCATCGCTGACCCAAAGTTCACGGCCGTTCGCGTTGTCGCTGGCAGAGAACAGGAAACGTCCATCGGCTAAGGGGGTGAAGTCGAGCGGGTTGGAGCTTCCGGCGCCCACCGCGATGTCCTTCAGAAGCCTTGTGCCAGCTGAAGTGCCGTCCGTGATCCAAGGCTCTCTGTCTGCAAATACACTGGATGAGGCCGAGAATACGATCGTGCCATTGCCGAGAGGCGTGAATTCGAAGGGTGTGGAATCAGCCGTTCCGACAGCGATGTCCTTCAGCAGCACGGTTCCGCCACTGGTTCCATCACTGGTCCAGGGTTCGGAGCCGGCATCCCCAGTTGCTGCGCGAAACACGAACCGGCCATTGCCGATCGGCGTGAAATTGATGGCAAACGAACTGCTGGGTCCTGGAAACAGATCCTTCAGCAGGATCGTTCCGGCGAACGTGCCATCGGTCATCCACGGCTCGGCTCCTGTTACGCCATCGTCAGCCCTGAATACGACCTTCCCGTTGCCTAGGTCCGTAAAGCCCGCGAGACCGCTGCCCACCGCGCCTGGCCGGATATCCCGGAGAAGAACCGTGCCCGATGACGTGCCGTCAGTGACCCAAAGCTCCGTCCCTGACGTACCGTCGTTCGCACTGAACACCACCTTTCCGTTGCCCAGTGGAGTGAACTCAGTCGGTGAGCTGCCGCCCGCGGAGGGCCCGATGTCCTTCAGTAGCACGGTGCCAGCGGTCGTCCCGTCGGTGACCCAAAGCTCCTGCCCTTCGCCCGGTGTTCTGGCGCTGAAGACAGCCTTGCCATTGCCCAAGGATGTGAAGCCGCTCGGTGAGCTGCCTGTGCCTCCTGGCCAGATGTCCCGAAGCAAAACCGTTCCGGCTGCGGTGCCATCCGTGATCCAGAGCTCCTCTCCAAAAAAGGCGCTGTCGATCGCAGTGAACAAAAATTTCCCGTTACCAAGGGGCGTAAAGTTCGCAGGAAAACTGCTGCCCGACGCGAGATCTTTGAGGAGGGTCGTCCCTGCTTCTTTGCCGTCGGTGACCCACACTTCAAATCCAGCTTCGCCATTGTCTGCGGCGAACAGGAACCGGCGATCGTCGAGCTGGGTAAAACCATGGGGGAGTGAGCTAGGTGGCCCTGGCCAGATATCCCTGATGAGCCTCGTGCCCTCGGCAGTGCCATCAGTGATCCACAACTCCTGCCCGTTGGCTTCGGAGCCCTGCGCGGAGAAAATGATACGTGCCATACCGCCCTCGCTCATTTCAGTCTGAGCTTCTGTGGCCCAGATGCTTCAAACCATTCCACGGCACGATTTCGATTTCCAAGATCTTACGGTTAAAAAGTCTTCATGCAGCTAGTTTGGACTCTGTTGGGCAGAAAGTATTTCCAATGCGACCCCTTTGTCCGTCGGATTTCTACCCCAGCGAGTTTTCGTGGTCGGCACGCACGCTATACTTCGGCGGGCCTCGTATCTCCCGCCGTCCGCGCCGCAGCCGCGCAAAGCCGAAGGTCACGACGGCTGGCCCCTGGCGCACGTCCACGAGCCCAAGGGTGTCCTGCGCTCCTGTGGTCTAGGTCTGACACTCATCGCAGCCAGATCCCTGCCACGCGCGCGTGATTTCCTGGCTGGTCCTTCATGCCGTCTCGCCCCGACGCCGGGCTGCTCGGACCCAATTAATCTCGGCCTGTGGCCGCAGGAAGTGCGCCGCGACAAGAGGATCCGCCATGGCCGCCTCCACCGCGGCCTTGTGCACCGCTTCGCGCAGAGCGGGCGGCAGCGCGGCGCTTTCCCAGCGACCGGCCTCGGGTCTCTCGCGTCCACATTCCGAGCTTGAATTATCCTCGGGCGAGCGCGCCAAGCTATTCTCAAACGGGCACTTAGCTCCAAATTAGGCACGGATTATTCGGACCTTGGCCGGCTCGATCAGTGACGGGTAGTTAGGATGCTTGCCCATCCGAATGTGAAATCCGCTTTTCTCAGTCAGAAAAGCCGCCTCCTCAAGCGTAGCAGCGAAGGTCGCATTCTCCGGCTGCTTGCGCTCTTTGCTGCTGAAGTGCGGAGCCGCGAGAACATATCCCCGCGGGCTGAGATACGCCTCGTCGACTTTTGCTCTAGCCGGCCGGAGTTCGATCCGTTCGATACGGACGCAACGTGCTATCTCTCGTTCCCACGTAACTATCTTCGGCTCTCGTACTTACTCCCGACTTCGGCTCCCCGCACCGGTGACCACTATGGTCCGTTAGACCCTGGTGCCGAGGCCTGTCAGGACCCTTAACCCTCGTCCACAGCCAAGCTCGGCTGGTCAGCCAGGACCGTGAGCGCGAAGGCAATGCGGTTGAGCGGGAGGATCAGGTCGGCGTGGCCGATATCCACCGCGGCCCGTGGCATGTCGGGCGCCTCGGCCGTGGTCTCGTCCTGGGCAATGGCAGCCCCGCCCGCGCGCACGATGGCCTCCATGCCCCGCGCGCCGTCGCGGCCCAGGCCGGTCAGCACCACCGCAATTGCCCGCGCGCCGAGGGTCTCGGCCATGCTGCGGAACAGCGCATCGGCCGAAGGGCGGCAGAAGTTCACCGGTGCGGAGGACGAGAGCCCGAACCGGCCATCGGCGCGGACCAGCAGGTGCCGGTCGGGCGGCGCGACGTACACACCCCCCGGCAACGGGCGCCCCCCCTCCACCGCAGACTTCACCCGCAGGGTGGTCCGGCGCGCCAGGATCTCGGGCAATATGCTCGGCGCCCCGCGGCGCAGGTGCTGCACGATCAGGACCGGGAGCGGGAAGTCGGTCGGGAGGGCTTTCAGGACGAGCGTCAAGGCCTGGATGCCGCCGAGCGAGGCGGCGATGCCAACGACCCGGTGGCTCCCGCCCGCGGCATTGTCCGCGCCGAGGGGAACACCTTCCGTTTCGTCGTCCCTCGGCAACCGCGTGTTCATGTGCGCGCTTACGTACATAGCACGCGGCCGGCGCGCCACCTACCCTATCGCCGGCCAGGACGGTATCCCGCGGCCCGGCACGGGCGAGGATCGCCGCAGCCCAGGAGGGCCAACTCCATGCCTCCGCCGCCACCGGACGAAGCCAGGGTGCTGGGCGGTCGGCCATCCCAGCCAGGGACCACCGAGACCGACAACCGCCTGCTCGCGGCGCTGCCGCGCGAGGAGTTGGACCGCCTGCGACCTGCGCTGGAGACGGTGCATCTCGGGCTTAAGGAGGAGTTCTACGCGGAGGGCAAACCCCTCGAACACGTCTGGTTCCCGCACCGCGGCGTGGCCTCGCTCCTGAACCGGGTGCCGGAGGGGCGGGCGGTGGAGTTCGCCACGACAGGCAACGAGGGCTTCATTGGGGTGCAGGTGCTGCTCGGGGCTGAAAGCATGCCGAGCATGGCCTTCGCCCAAATCCCGGTGACCGCCTCCCGCATGGAGGCCGGGGCCTTCCGCGCGGCGCTCGGGGTGAACCCGTCCTTCCATGCCCTGCTGCTGCGCTACACGATGGCGCTGCTGAACCAGGTCGCGCAGAACGCCGCCTGCAACCGCGCCCACCCCATCGAGGAGCGCTGTGCGCGTTGGCTGCTGATGACCCACGACCGGGTGAACGGCGACCGGCACTTTCCGCTCACCCAGGAGTTCCTTGCGCAGATGCTGGGCGTCAGGCGCGCCAGCGTCTCGGTCGCGGAGGCGATGCTGCAGAAGGCCGGGCTGATCCGCTACACCCGCGGGACCATGACCGTCCTCGACCGCGAGGGCTTGGAGGCTGCCTCCTGCCCCTGCTACGGCGTGCTCCGCGCCGAGTTCGACCGGCTGCTGCCCTGAGGGCGCGACATCCTGGCCGAGCCAGTGACCCGCCGCCGGCCCGGAACTGGTTCGGTGCCCGCTTGGCTGTGGTGCAGGCAAGGATGCAGGAACCATGTCGGATCGAAGAGACGAGGAGCGGGCGGGTCGCGCGGCGGAAGACGCGGAGGACTGGCGGCGACGCTCCGAGGGCCGGCGTCATCGCAGCAAGGAGAGGCGCGAGACCGCCGAGGACCGGCGCGAGGCGGCGGAGGTCCGTCGGGCGGAGGCGGAGGAAGAGCGGAGTGCCGCAGAAGGCGATCGCCAGATCGCCGAGGAGATGCGGGCGACGGCCGAGGAGGTGCGGGCTGCCCGCGAGGAGGCCCGCGAGTTCGCCGAAGAGGCACGGATTGCCCGTGACGAGACCCACAGGCTCGCCGAGGAGGTCCGCCGCCTTGCGGAGCGGGCGCGCGTGGAGGCGGAAGGTGAACGGGCCGCAGCCGATGAGCAGCGGCAGGTGACCGCCGAGACGCGCGACAGCACCGATCCGGGCGGTTAGGGCTTTCGGTCAAGGATCCGCACCGGCAGAAGCAGGGTTGGGCGCTGCCTCCTGCTGCCGAACCGTCAAGCCTGGTGAGAACGACCTTGCACCGGATAAGCCCCGGACCCTTAGCGGCGTGCTTTTCCTTTGGTGATCTCGCGTTCGATCACGGCACGGTCGGTCGTTCCCGACCGCTTCATGATCTCCCGCACGATCGCAGCAGAAATCCTGTGTCGCTTCGCGATCTGAGCGACATCTTCATTGACCTGCGCGTCGGATTTCGGCGCTGCGTCGGCTACGGGGGTTGCCATGGGGAACTCCATCTGGGGGTTGTGATACGATCTGCTACTTGCGGCGCGCCTGGCGAGCGGCATAGCGAGCGTCGCGCTTCGCCTTCTGCTCGGCGGCAAGGGTCAAAGCCGCCTGGGCCGCGTCGCGCTCAGCCTCGGCCTGCCGCTCGGTCTCTTCCGCAGCGAGGCGTGCCTCTTCGGCCTGGCGGGCGGCTTGCTCGGCCTCCAGACGCCGGGCTTCCGTGGCGATGGCCTCTGCCCGCGCCTCGGCCTCAGCACGACGCTGGGCGCGGTGGCCCTCGCGTATCTCGGCGGCGGCGCGCTGTGCGGCGAGCCGCTCCTGCACGATGGGATCGTCCACGCGCGGCTGCGCGCGGAAGCGATCAATCATCGCCTTGCGGGCGAGATCAGCCGCTTCGCGTCTCGCGTTGAAGTCATCGCGCTTGGTTCCGTGCATCATGCCTTGGTGTTGTCCTTCGCTGGTGAATGAGGCCGGGCCGCCCAGGTCATCCGAGGATGTCGAGGACGATCTGCCGGATCTCGGCGGGCGAGAGCCCGGTGCCGGGGCGCAGAACAGTCGGCGCTGCGGGGCTGGTGCCGCTATGCGCGGGCAATCCGCGCGGAGCGTTCTTGATGGTCATACTCGTCTTCTTTTCTTCTTGGCAGGGCTGCTCCGGGGAACGGCCCTGCATCCATTTGACAGGGCCTGGCGCGGTGCGCTGGCCGCTGCCGAAAAGCCCTCAGGCCTTGCGCAGATTGGTAGCGGACATCTTGCCCTGCTGACCGCGCTGGATCTCGTATTCGATCTTGTCCCCCTCCTGCGGCGCGTCGATGCCGGCGCGCTGAAGGTCGGAGATGTGGAGGAAAACGTCCTTCGTGCCGTCTTCGGGCTGAATGAAGCCGTATCCCTTCGTGGTGTTGAACCACTTGATGGTGCCAGTGGACATGTTTGTTCCATGTGCGCGAGAGGTCGCGGCCGCACCGGATGATGCGTCCGATCAATCTTCTGCTGGGAATGGGCGGGCCCGGCGCTCGATCAGGAGCCGTGAGAGCGCACGAAAACCAAGAAAAGCTGATGCCTCATATATAGGGCATCGCGCCGTAGAATATAAGAGCCCATCCGGAAAGGAATTGAATCGTCTGAATCGGATGTGATTCGCTGGTCCTGCGGACGATCGCGGGAGCAGACGGATGGCGTGGACGGTGGAGCATCGGCGTGCGGCGGATCGGCGCGGGCTGCGGTACCCGTCTGACCTGACGGACGCGGAGTGGGCGCTGGTGGCGCCGCTGATCCGTCCCGCGAAGCATGGCGGCAGGCCGCGCAGGGTGGACGTGCGCGAGGTGCTGAACGCGGTGTTCTATGTGCTCTCGACCGGCTGCCAATGGAGCGCACTGCCGAAGGACCTGCCGCCGAAGAGCACGGTGTGGGACTACTTCTCGCGCTGGGAATGGGAAGGGACCATCGAGCGCCTGCACCACGTGCTCTACGTCGCGGTGCGCGAGCAGGCGGGCCGCGAGGCCAGCCCGACAACCGCGATCATCGACAGCCAGACGGCGAAGGCGGCGCAAAAAGGGGCTCCACGCTTGATCCGTCCGGCTACGACGCGGGCAAGAAGGTCGTCGGCCGCAAGCGCCACCTGCTGACTGATACGCTAGGCTTGCTGCTCGGTGTGGTCGTTCACCCAGCCAGCGTGCAAGACCGCGACGGCGCCGAGCCGCTGCTGCGGCAAGCGCGCAGGTTGTTTCCGTTCATCGAGCGCATCATCGGTGATGCGGGCTATGGGGGACCAAGAATGGCTGCCGCCGTCGCCCGCACCGGCAGGTGGAGGCTGGAGATCGTCCGCCGCTGCGACAGGCACAAATTCGTCGTGCTGCCGAAGCGCTGGATCGTGGAGCGCAGCATCGGCTGGATCAGCCGCAACCGGCGTCTGGCCCGCGATTTCGAGCGGCACTGCCGCATCGCCGCCGCCTTCGTGCGCATGGCCATGATCCGTCTCATGCTGCGGCGTCTGGCCCCAAGGCCCTCAGCGTGAAAGCAAATTTCCCGGATGGGCTGTAAGACTTAAAATATCTCAGTCCGAGTCAACTTCGAGCGGCTGTGTGCCGAGTGTGCTCACGTTTTCTGCCATGTTGGTCATGTCCTCAGGCGCGTCCGTCCCGTCATGGCCACAGGGACCAACCTGTCCTGAGCCAGATCTGGCGGCGCATCCTTCAGACGCAGCCCCGAAGGATCACTGCTAACCCCGCCTGGCCCCGAGCAGCTGCTCGAACTGGCGGCGGACTGTCGCGTAGCACTCGCAAGCTGCCGCCTCGAGCCCCTCGCGATCGGTGATCACCATCCGGCCCTGGCCGTAGCGGATCAACCCCGCCTGCTGGAACAGACGCGCAGCCACGGTGACGCCTGGGCGATGGACGCACAGCATCATCGCCAGGAACTCCTGCGTCATCGGGAACTCGTCGCCCTCGGCTCGGTCATGCGCCATCAACAGCCAACGCGCGAGGCGCTGATCCAGGGCGTGATTGCCATTGCAGGCGGCGGTCTGCGCGACTTGCTGCTGAAAGGCGAGGGTGTAGCGCAGGAGAAGCGACCTCAGGGTCGGGCACGCCTCCAGGGCTTCGCGAAAGGCGGGTGCGCTCAATCGAAGCAGCCTTCCAGGTGCCTGGATCATGGCCTCGAAGACGCTGCGGTCGCTGTCGAGCAGAAGCGGCAGCCCAACCATGCCCTCGGAGCCCACCTGGCCGACCTCAGCCGCTTTGCCATCCTCGAGCAGAGCCAGCATCGAGACCGCGCCGGATTCCAGAAAATGGACTGCCGTAATCGGCTGGTCTGGCGCCATCAGGATCTGCTTGGCCTCTGCACTGACCGGCTCAAGCTGTGGCCAGATCCGGGCCAGTTCCTCCTTCGGCAGAGCCGAGAGCAGGCGATTGCGGGGCGAGGGAGCGGGTGCTTGCTGGTCGGCCAAGGAAGCCTCCTGAGCGACTGGTGTGGGCGGGAGCACTCCTCTATCAGCCGCCTGCGCCGGAGGGCTCGGCAGGCGATGGCCCGGCATGTGGGACAGGGCGCACCTGCAAACAACCGGGCCCGTTCTGGTCCCTCCAGATTTGGTTGCGGCGGCGCAGGGGCGCCAGACCCCGAGGGATGAGGTGAGCTTTGCCTGTCGCACCACTCCCCGCCATGGCTTCGTATGATTTCGGACAGCCCACCTCTTCCTGGGCCGGTATGGGCCGTTTTTGGAAGAAGCGAGACCTCGGCACATGTCATCCTCGCCAGCAGGCGATTCTGGCCGCGCTGGCCCCAAGTCAGATGCACTCCGGGACCGCGAACCTTCTTCCAAGCGCTGTCTGGACGGGCCGGCGGAAGCGTCCGCTCTCGCCAGAGCGGAACGACGCATTCGGGAGCTTGAAGCGGAGAACCAGGCGCTTCGGGCCGAAGCGGAGCGTCTTCACCACCTCCTCGATAGCGTAGCCCTATATGCGATTGTCACCCTCGACCTCGAAGGGCGGGTCACGGGCTGGAACGAGGGAGCTCACGCCATCCTCGGCTACGAGCATGGCGAGATCCTGGGCCGCTCGGGCGAGGTGTTCTTTCCCGCCGAAGACCGTGCCGAGGGCGCCTTCGTGAAGGAGCTGTGCCGCGCCATGAACGAGGGCCACGCACCCAATGAGCGATGGCACCTCCGGCGGGACGGCAGCCGCTTCTGGGCAAGCGGCCTCACCATGCCGTTGCTGAGGGAAGACGGCGAGCCGGAGGGCTTCGTCAGCATCATGCGGGACAACACTGCTGGCCGAGCCGAGGAGGAGCGCCGGGCGCTGATGCTGGCTGAGATGGTCCACCGCATGAAGAACGTTCTCGCCACGGTGCAAGCCATTGCGGGCCAGACGCTACGCCGCAGCGACGTCCCTCCGGAAGTCCAGGATGCACTCGAGGAGCGGCTCATGGCCCTGGCGGCCGCGCATGACCTGCTGACGCGTGGTGGAGGCGAAGGCGCAGCCCTGGCCGAGGTCGTGCGACGCGCCCTTACTTCCTTCAGCGGAACGGGCCGGGTGAGAGCGGGCGGCGCCCCGGTCTGGGTGGCGGCGGATGCGGTGGAGATGCTCAACCTGGCATTCCACGAGCTGGCCACCAATGCTGCGAAATATGGCGCCTTGTCCGTGCCGGACGGCCATGTCGAGGTGTCGTGGAGCTTGCGGCGCTTCGGGAAGAGCAAACGTCTGGTGGAAATCTCCTGGCGAGAGCGCGGCGGCCCGCCCGTCGTCCCACCCGCTCATCAGGGCTTCGGCACACGATTGCTGGAGCGCGGGCTGGCGCAAAAGGTCGATGGTACGGTGAAGCTCTCTTTCCTCCAGGAAGGCTTGGAGTGCCAAATCTGCCTGCCAGTCCTGGCCGGCGGAAGCTGAGACCGGGCCAAGTCCTGCTGGCGATGTAGGAGCGCTTCGGGTGGTCCTTGTCGCTTAAAATCCTGCTCGCCCCGCGGATCCGGCTTTCGGGGGCAGGACCAACCCACGTCACCTTGCAGATAGTAGCAGACCGAGTCGGCACAGTTCGCGCTGGCAACACTCGCCGCGCCCCCACGACAGCGATCACATTCCAAACCTTCCAACACCCCGAAAGGTCGGTGTTTTTTACAGTCCACAAAATGATACCATGCCCAGAAAGTTAAGTGTTTGAAAGATCGAACGAATATTCCTGGGCATGGTTCTTGCGTCTGGACGAGTGGAGGCGATCGTTCCTCCGATTAAGTTGCATGTAGGAGGGCAAAAAATGCGGAAGTTTCTTCTGGCGACAGTGGCGCTAGCAGGTACCACGCTAGCAACCTCTGGCGCCCAGGCTGAGCTGATCCTGACGGCCAATGTCGGTGGCACGGTCTTCAGCTGCGCCGACCAAGCCGCCTGCGACACCAACGGAGCGGTCGGGGTTCTCGGGATCGGGACCACCTCCACCCCCCAAATCATCAACGGCGTCAGCGTCTTTGGGTCGCTCAGCACCGCGACAGGCGTCCCTGGAAACCCGGGCTCAGGCACCGACAGCCTCAACAGCAGTTCGCTGCAGGTCATCAACAACACCGGCGTCAGCCAGACCATCAACGTCTCGGTGGGAGCAACCGACTACCTGAACGGCGGCCCACTGGCTTTCCTCTCCGGTTCCGGAACGATGCAGAACAATGCCGGGGAGTCGATCACGCTGAGCTACTACGCCGACGATGCGAACAACCAGGGTGGCCAGACACCCAATGATCGGCCCGGCACCCTGCTCTTCACCGACACTTTCAGTGCGCCGACAGGCGCCCCGTTCAGCTTCTCTTTGAACCAGTCGGCTGCGACCAGCCTGACATCTCCCTACTCTCTGACGCTTGGGTTCGATTTCACGCTGGATCCGGGCGGCCAGCTGCTCAGCCGCGGCCAGGCCCTCACCATCCCCGTTCCTGAGCCGGCGAGCCTCGCGCTCCTCAGCGCTGGGCTGCTCGGCCTGGGCCTGGTGCGCCGTCGCAGGGCGGCCGCATGAGGCATTGACGAGGCGCTTCCAGGCGGAAGCGCCTCACGCGCTCCGGCGGGATCATCCTGCCGGAGCGCAGCACATCCCGTGTCTTCCGCACGCGCATGAGGTCGTGGTCCAGCCTGCTATCGCAGACACCGTGACTGCGTCGTGAGGCGCCGACGGACTGTCTGAACGCGGCACCCTCGCCACTGTGAGGAGCGGAGGGGTTGGTCTTAAGGCGTCGAATGCGACGGCAAGTGCCACAAATCCCTTCGTTCGGACGCTGCGCCCGCGAACCTATCCAGCGCGGCGATCACCGCCTCTGCCGCTTGATACTCCGCCCCGCCGGTCGGAGCTTCGGCTAGTACTCGGATCATCGCGCGGCGGAGAGATGGCGGCGATGGCCACGAGCAGGCATGACCAAGGGCCAGTGGAAGAACAAGGCTTGTCGAGGCGCAGGACGCCTTCTTCCCCGACTTGGCAGGGCGCCGGGCGATCCTTTCTCGGCCGCTCACCCGCCGTCTGCTTTTCGAAGCCCGAGCTCCTGCAGGGTGCGGCGCATTTCCTCGAGAAGCCCGCGCTGCTGCTCAGCCGCAACACGCTCGGCTTCGGCCTCAGCCCGGAGCTTCTCGGCCTCGGCGCGGATCTCCTCGGCCAGCTGCCGGATCTCTTCGGTCATCCGGCGCCCTTCCTCGCGGGCCTGGCGCACCTCTTCGCGAGCCGCCCGAACCTCCTCGGCGACCGCTCGCGTCTCTTCCGCAGCGGCGCGGGTGGTTTCGGCCAATTCGCGCAGATCCTCCTGGGTCTGACGATCCTCCTCGCCCAGCACCCGCCGCTCCTCTCCGGCGACACGACCCGCCTCAGCCGCCGCCTGTCGCCGGGAGGCGTCCTCGCGCCGGGCCTCCGCGGCCTCGCGTCGCGCCTCGGCCTCCTGCCGGCGGGTTTCCGGGTCGCTGTGCTTTGGGCCCATCCCAGGCTTCTGTTCCGACACAGGCTCACTCCCATTCATCCAGCTACCACGCCCGATCAGGCACTGGTCCGACTGCGCCAGACGTTGATCGCTCTCGGCAAGGAGGCGCCGGCTCGCCGTGACGCGCGCCTGGACCCGCCCAAGTAAAGCGCGAACAGCGGCCAACTTGGCAGCGATATCGTCGGGGGCTGGCATGGATGGTTCGCTACGGCTTTCAATCGGACAGATAACTCCCCAGCCACCGGATCAGTCTTCGTGAAAGGACGGCCGGCCTCGTCTGAACACCGAAGCACCCTCCAACGCGGCGGCGTTTCGTCGTTTCAGGGCCCGGCGCAGCGTAGCTGGCGTTTGATGCGCAGATGCTCGCGCATGACCTCCACGGTTCTCAGGAGGGTCCTAAGCGTCACCCAGGCCGCCTAAGCAGCTTTCGGGAAATCGTCCGGATTCAACCCCTCGAAAAGGGCGCGCTGGCGTGCCGCGCTTCTCGACCTCACGGAGATGTCGCTCGGCCCTGGCCGGACGATCCTCCTGCACCACCCAGCCTCCTCCGCAAGGCAATGCCCGAGCACTGCAAGGGAGGCCGGAAAAACCTTCGCCAATTCACTGCGCTCGGGCAAGCGTCAAAGCTGAACACCCTTCGGCACCTCGCGCGCTCGGATGAGCGACGGAAAGCCCACCGCCACGGCACCCTAGGCATCGGCAGGACCGCGCACTTTCCACTGGCCGCCGCCTCCCGATCCCTGCAGACCTATCCGATGGCTCCGTTGCGACTGGCGAACGAGGCCGCAGGTTTCTCAACCTGCCCGCGCATAGACCTCTTACGCACCCATCAGCCGCGCCAGCCGGCTGCCATGGCCGATGACGGCGCCAAGCGAGCCCGCATTGCGCCGGTCCGCCAGCGCCGCCGCCGCGGCAGTCAGCCGGCCTTCCCGCAGCCTCGCGAAGGCGTCGCCAACCGCAACGGCGAAGTGCAGCATGATGCTGGCATCGCGATAGCAGTCGGTGGTGCAGGCCTGGCAGCCATCGCGCACCATCTTCTCTCGTGTGAACTCCCAGACCGGAGCGATAGGTTCCTTCCAGTCCTCGCAGCGCCAGAGGTCGTAGTTCCAGTCGAGATAGAAGTACTTGTAGCCCGCGTGGCAGACGAAACGCTCGTTTTGGCCGGAGAGGCGACGGCGCATGTCGGCGATGCCGGCGCGCGGATTGTGCACGGGGATGATCTCGCGTGCTGCCTCCGCACCGTCGAAGGCGGCCAGCAATTCGGGCACGCCCATGTCTACGAGATCGCTGTCCTCCGACCAGACCAGTGAGTTGGAGCCGAGCGCGGCGCGCCGCGGGTAGGAGAAGGTGATGGCCGAGAAGCCGAGTTCCTTCACGAAGCGCGCCAGCGCCCGGTAGTCGGTGACCAGCCGCGTCATGGCAACGGAGGCGATGGTGGTGACGCCGCGCGAAGCAAGGCCGGCATTGGCCTCACGGATCCGCGCGCAGACGCCCTTCAGGCCGCGATTGGCCTCGTGCACCTCGGCCTCGGCCGCGTCGATCGAGATGAACAACGTGGTAATGCCTGCATCGGCCAGTGCCTGCACCTTGGGCGGCAGCAGCCAACCATTGGTCACCAGCGTGGGCTGCACGCCCATCGCGGCCGCGGTGCGGATCATGTCGAGGATGCGCGGGTGCAGCAGCGGCTCGCCGCCCATGAAGGTGGCGAAGCGCACCCCGGCTTCCTGCTTCAAACGCGTCAGCGCGTCGGCGAAGCGGTCCGCATCCAGCCAGGCGCGGTGCGTCACGAAGCCCTTGTCATGCGCGAAATTGCAGAAGTCGCAGGTCGCGTTGCACATGTTGGTGACGGAGACGTTGCAGATCGCCGGACCACCACGCGGCACGAGCCGCATCAGGTCCATCACTCCTGGTCCCTTGCCCATGCCTACCTCCGATTGTCCGTTGCGATTTGCAGGGAAGTATTCTCCGCGCGCTGCCAGGCTAGCAGCCCCGGCAGGCTGAGGCACACCTCGCGCGTCCGGCGCACCAGCGCCACCGCCAGCGCGGGCGCCGCAGCGACGCCGACCAGCGCGGCGGCGCCGATGATGGCCCCTTCCTGCACGGCCAGCGCGCCCGGCAGCATGAAGCCGACATTGCGCAAGGCCTGGGCGAGGCTCTCGATCACCAGCGCATCGGCAAGCGACACTTCGACGCCGAGCAGCCAGAGCACGCCCTTGATCTCCAGCGCGCCGATCACCCAGGCGGCGCCGTGCCACAGCGTGGCGGCGGCCAGCCGCGGCCAGTCGGCGTGGAGACGCAGGATGGCTTGCTGCAGGTCGCGCACCCAGTCCGGGCGCAGCGCGGGCCAGCGCCGTGCGAGCCGCGCGAGACCGCGCTCCAGCAGCGCGAGCGGCAGGCGCCGCTGCACCAGGATCATCGCCCCCGCACCGCCGGCCGCGATGAACAGGCCGGCCGCGGCAAAGCCCAGCAGCCCCGCTGCATCGGCACCCACCAGCAGCAGGGCGACGCCGGCAAGCGTGAAGAAGAGCTGGGAGACTGCCTCGAGCGTCAGGTCCACGGTCGCGGTGGCGCCGGCCCTGTCGCCCGGCACGCCGCGTCGCGCCAGAAGCCGCGCCGCCGCCGCTTGGCCGATGATGGCGCCCGCGGGCAACAGGGCATTGGCGGATTCACGGTACCACCGCAGCAGCCCCATGGTGCCGAGGTCGGGTCGCTCCGCCGGCGGCAGCAGGGCGCGCCAGGCGGCGGCAGTCAGCAGGATCTGCGGGATATGCACCGCGGCGGATAGGCCGACGGCGGCCGGCAATTCCGCCAGGATCCGGCCAAGGCCTGGCAGCTCGCCGTAGTTCAGGGCTAGTGCGGCGCCGAGTGCCAGTGCCCCGAAAATGAGCCCGTTCAGGACGCCGCGCCGCCACCACGGCGCTTGGGCGAACTCGGCCCCTCCGGTCTGCGCCGCGCCATCTGCGGCGGGCGTCAACCCGGCGCGGTACGCCCCCCTTGCCTGCTCCTCGGCCAAGCCGCACCTCCGCCATCCGCGTCGCACCCGAGTGGCGCAAGCAAGTCCAAACCATTCATCCGGATGGGTGGGAATGGCGCAAGGGGCTAACGGCCGAGGCTTCGGCTACGACCCACGAAACCGGCCACGCCCGCGAAAGGGTGAGCAAGCTCCAAACCCAGCCTGTCCACTAGCCGGCGGCATTCGATCGAATGGAAAAAGGCCCCCGCCAAGTTTGTCAAACCAAAAGGCGGGGGCCAGTGGAGAGCGCCCTGCCTAGTCAGGGCAATCGACGACGGCTGGGAGGCCGGCGCGCCGTCTCAATAAGACAAACAAGCGAGCATGGCAATGGTTGCATGAATCGGTTTACATGCAACCTGTCTACTTAGGGACGATGCGTCCTGCTCCGATCGCTTGTGATGGCTTGGTAGCAACCGCGGCATTGGCGCGAGGCGCCGATCGAGGCCACGCGTCAGGCAACAGGCCGCGCTGGTGCAGCGGGCCGCTCAGCGCAGATTTCCGGTCTTCAGCAATACGTCGCCACGCGTCTGAAGACGCCGCTCAGACTGTCGCAGACAAGCCAGCAGCATGACGGTGCCAAGCGCATCAAGTCGGTACCCATTGAAGGGGCTCCCCCGAGCCGTAGCGTAGAGACCAGTGTCACCCTCGGTGAGGTGGATCCCAGCGCTTCGGCAGCGGCAGCGCGGACGGTCCTTGCCCCCTATTCGATCAGCGCTAGGTCATCCGCCATGTAATCGGAAAATTCATGCGGAAGCGGCCCTGGCTCGTGAGAGCCAAGTCCGCCCAGTTTCACACCGTTAGAGAATGCGGCATACGCTTTCAGGCAGCGACCTGACGCCGGACCGCCGCGAGGCCGAACAGGCCAAGACCCAGCAGGGCGAGGCCAGCCGGCGCCGGCACGGCGACCTCGGAGGCGCTCGCATTGCCGCTGACGCTCGCCGTGAAG
>NZ_JAFEUU010000028.1 GCF_017355885.1 Sabulicella rubraurantiaca | reverse complement strand
TAAGCGGGAAACCCACCTCAAAACCAGGTCTCCCCGAGGGCCGTGCCAGACCAGCACGTCGATAGGCCGCAGGTATACGCGCAGCAATGCGCTCAGCCGAGCGGTCCTAATCGCCCGATAGGCTCATCCATCAAACCAGCACGGTCCATCCCTTTGGGATGAACACCGCGCGCAGCACCAAAGCCCACCCGCACAACCAACCGTCCACCTCACCTTGTCACCGTCCCGGTGGCTTGGTTCGGTGGCCTGGTGCCGATTGCGGAGTTGCCACACCCGATCCCATCCCGAACTCGGCCGTGAAACACTCCAGCGCCCATGGTACTGCCGCTCAAGCGGCGGGAGAGTCGGTCAGCGCCAGGCCACCCAACCAAGCCAACCCACAACCCACCCACGCGGGGTGGAGCAGCCCGGTAGCTCGTCAGGCTCATAACCTGAAGGTCACAGGTTCAAATCCTGTCCCCGCATCCACAGACACTTGCAAAACCCCCAAGGCCACCGCTTTGGGGGTTTTCGCTTGTTCAGCGCCCGCCGAGGCGCGCAGCAGCACCGCCAAGTCACCCTCGATCTCCAGCCAGACGCCGTTGGGCGCCTCGGGATAGGGGAGGATTTTGATCTTGCGGATGAGGCTGCGTACCACCTGCAGCGCCTCGCGGGCCTCCGGGCTGTCGTCGCCGAGTACCTGTTCCAGCTCCTCGACCTTCCGGCGATAGGCCTCGGCCAGCGCCGGGTGGGGCAGGGATGTCGGTCTGGGACTTCGCGAGGTCCGACAACTGCGCCTCGATGGCGGTCCGGCCATCCTCCAAGCTCTGCATGCGGTCTCGCAGTTGCCGGGCCGGCATGCCCTCGGTGATCGCGTCGACGCAGCAACCCAGGCCCAGGTCACCTCGCCCAGACGCCGGCGCAGCCGGCTTTCCTTGGTCATGGCCTCGCGTCGCTGTGTGACCGAGGCCAGACGGGCCTCCTCCACCGCCGCGGCGATCACCTCGGGGCTGAGCAGCCGTTCCTTGAGGCCCGCGAGGACGCGCCCCTCGAACACGTCCTGCGCTACGGTCTTGCTGTTCGAGCAGATTCTGGCGACGCGCCCTGCGCAGCCGAATCAGCCTCTGTTACGCTTCTCGGCACAGGGTGGTTGAACGACCGCATGTTATGCGGACTGTCGCAGCGCGACCGTGAACCTCGTTGTTCGAAGGGCCGCCTCCACATACGCTCGCGGCCCGAGGCATGAGGCGTGTCGGGGCAGCGCGTCGCTCACGATGGTCGCTGTGGCCCTTCCACCGAGGCCTCCGCACCACGCATCCCGCGCGAAGCAAAAGCGGCCGCAGCGAGCAGCGCTGCCCCCGCGCCGGCCACGCAGCCCGGCCATCCCAAAGCCTCGTAGGCTGAGCCGAGAACTGCGCTTCCTGCCAGGCCACCAGCGAAGTAGCTCGCGAGGTAGAGGCCGCCCGCCCCGGCTCGGCCGCGGGCAACACGGCCGACATAGCCCGTGACGACCGCCTGCGCGCCAAAGGTGCCCACCGCCACCAGCCCCAGGCCGGCGAGCACGGCCGGCAGCGACCCCGCCAGCAACAGCGGCAGAGCCATCGTGGCCAGGGCCAACCCCGCCAGCAAGGTGCGCCGCGCGCCCCAGCGCCGCGCGAGGAGGCCGGCCGCCGGGGTGGTGAGCACAGCAGGAAGGAAGACAAAATACACCAGACCCAGCTCCATCATGCCGAGGCCGAAGGGCGGTTCCACCAGCACAAAGTTGACGTAGGAGAAGACCCCGATGAAGGCGAAGAGGATGCCAAATCCGATCCCGCAGGCCCCTCGCACCCGCCCGTCATGCAGGAGCTCCGCCGTCTCCGCCGCCCGCCGCACCGCCCCCGGGGCCATGCGCCGCACCGGGTTGCGCTCCAGCGCCAAAAAGGAGAGCGCGGCGCCGGCGAGGTTGAGCGCCGCGAAGCCGTAGAAGTTCCCCATCAGCCCAAGATGCTCGGCCAACCCCGCCGAGACGAGCCGCCCTACGAGGTTGCTAAGGACGTTCCCCGTGATGTAGGCCGCGAACACGCCGGGCGCGTCCATCGGACCGAAGCGCTCGCCGAGATGCGCCAGCGCCAGGGCGAAGGCCGAGGCCATGAGCAGCCCCTGCATCACACGAAGCGCCGCGAAGCTCGCCAAATCCGGCGCGGAGGCGAGGAGCGCGGTAGGCAGGGCGAGCAGCAGTAGACTCCCGGCCACTCCGCGCTGCCGGTCGAACCCCGCGCCCAACAACGCGATGCCAAGGCCGGCGACCGCCATCCCGAGCGTGCTCGCGTTCACCGCTGTGCCCATTTCCGAGGGGCTCACGCGGTAGTGCGCAGCGAGCGCGGGCAGAATCGCTTGGGTGGCGAAGAGGTCCACGAGGGTGAGGAACGCCATCGCCGCGACGAGTGCGTTGCGCAGCGCGGCGGGGCGTGCGCGCGCGGCTCCGAGGGCGAGCGCGGTGTGGGCGGGCATGGCCGAACTCCAGTAATGGGCGTGCGTCGGGGCTTCGTCGCCCCGGCCACGCCGGTCACGCGGGCTCGTTCAGTGGCGCCCCGCGCGTCGCTGGCGCCTCCAGCCGTGCGCGCAGCGCCTGCACCGCGCGGTGCGTCGCCATCTTGAGGGTCGCGACGCTTCGTCCAGTTCGCGCGCTCGCCTCGCCGAGTGACAGCTCCTCGAATTTCAGCAGCCGGACGGCGAGGGCCTGCGTCTCCGGAAGCGCCTCCACCGCCACGCGCAGTTCGGCCGCCGCGACGCGGGCCGGCCCGGCCTCGTCCGCGCGGAGGTCAGGCAGAATCTCGGCGAACTCGCCTACCGCCACCTCCCGCCCGTGGCGGCGTCGCAGGCGGCGCGTCCGGTCGACGCAGCGTCGCTCGCAGAGCGCGATGAGCCAAGGGAGGAAGGGGCGTGACGGGTCGTACGTGTGACGCTGGCGATGCAGCGTCAGCAGCGTGTCCTGCACCGCGTCCTCCGCCTCGGCGGGATTGGCGAGGCGCCGCCGCGCGATCGCTCGGAGCAGGGGCAGCGATTCCCGCAGCGCCGTCTCGTAGGCCGTCGCGTCGCCCGCCTGCACGGCGGCCATCAGTTGCTCGAAATCGGAGCCGAGCGGCGTGACCCGCCGCGCAGGCGTGGTGGTGTCGATCGAAGCGAGCATGGTACGGCACCTTCCTCTTCGGGTCCGTCCGCCCGTCTGCGCCCCGCAGCGCGGGTCGAACCGCCGCCGCCAGTGTCCGCAAGCCCCTGTCTGGCCTCCACTTCCGATTGCGCATCGGTTTGATGCATGGCGGCTATCGCACGGCGCGCCGCGCCCGGTATCCGCCCGCACCACCACGGCGAAGAGATAGCGGCAACCGGAGGATATGCGGATGGACTCTCTTCACACACCGAGCGGTCGGGCCCCCGCCGCGCGCGAGTTCGAGGGCCGCGTCGCCGTCGTTACGGGCTCGACCAGCGGCATCGGCCTCGGCATCGCCGAAGCCCTCGCAGCGCGCGGCGCGGCTGTCGTGCTCAACGGGCTCGGTGGCCGCGAGGAGGCCGAGGTGGCGCGCCGGCGCCTCGCCGAAGCGCACGGCGTACCCGTGCTCTACGACGCCGCCGACATGTCCCGCGGCGGCGAGGTGCAGGGGCTCGTCGAGCGCAGCGCAGCTGCGCTCGGCGCGGTGGACATCCTGGTCAACAACGCGGGCGTGCAGCACGTGGCGCCCATCGAGGATTTCCCGTCGGAACGCTGGGAGCTGATCTTGGCGGTCAACCTCTCAGCGGTATTCCACGCGACGCGCGCCGTGCTGCCGGGGATGAAGCGCCGTGGCTGGGGACGCGTCGTCAACATCGCCTCAGCGCACGGCCTTGTCGCCTCGCCCTTCAAGAGCGCCTATGTGGCCGCGAAGCACGGCGTCCTCGGGCTCACCAAGGTCGCGGCGTTGGAGGCCGCGACCTCCGGCGTCACCTGCAACGCGGTATGCCCGGGTTATGTCTGGACGCCGCTGGTGGCCGGCCAGGTCTCGGCGCAGGCGAAGGCACATGGCCTTACGGAGGAGGAGGTCACGCAGGAGATTTTCCTGAAGGAGCAGCCCACGCGCCGCTTCGCGACGGTGGAGGAGATCTCGGCGGCGACCGCCTTCCTGTGCTCGGAGGCGGCCGCTTCCATCACAGGGGCGGCGTTGCCCGTTGATGGCGGCTGGACGGCGCACTGAAATGGACGCGGTCGTCACCGAAACCCGCCCCCGCCCTACTCGCGCGCGTCCGGCCGCGGCGGAAACGAAGACCGTCAACCTCGCCCTCCAGGGGGGCGGCGCGCACGGCGCCTTTACCTGGGGCGTGCTCGACCGGCTCCTGGAGGACGAGCGGGTCGCCTTTGAGGGGATCAGCGCCACCTCCGCCGGCGCCATGAACGCCGCCGTCTGCGCCTTCGGCCTCGCGGCGGGCGGGCGGGAGCGGGCGCGCCGGGCGCTCGAGACCTTCTGGATGGGGGTGAGCGACGCGGCGTGCTGGAGCCCGGTCCAGCCCTCCTGGCTCGATCGCCTGCAGGAGAACTGGTCGTTGCCCTGGTCGCCGGCCTTCATGGGCTTCGACCTCGTGACGCGGCTCCTCAGCCCCTATGAGTTCAACCCGCTCAATCTCAACCCGCTACGCCAAGTGCTTGAATCGGTCGTGGATTTCGAGCTGCTGCGCCGCCAAGAGGCGCCGGTAAGGCTCTTCTTATCCGCCACCAACGTCCGCACTGGCCGCGTGAAGGTCTTCGCGCGGGAGGAGCTCTCCGCCGACGCGGTGCTCGCCTCAGCCTGCCTGCCCTTCCTGTTCCACGCAGTCGAGATCGGCGGAGAGGCCTACTGGGACGGCGGCTACATGGGCAACCCCGCGATCTTCCCGCTTATCTACGGCTGCGAGGCCCGCGACGTGGTGGTCGTCCACATCAACCCGATGGAGCGCCCCGACGTGCCGCGCACGGCACGCGACATCCTCAACCGGGTGAACGAGATCTCCTTCAACTCCTCCCTGATGCGGGAGATGCGGGCGATTCACTTCGTCACCTCGTTGATCGACGGCGGCCTCGGCGGCGCGGAGGGGATGAAGCGCATGCTGATCCACTCGATCTCCGCCGACGACGTGATGGCGCCGCTGACCGCTACCTCGAAGCTTAACGCAGACCGCATCTTCCTCCGCTACCTCCATGACGCCGGGCGGCGGCGGGCGCAGGAATGGCTCGCCGAGCGCTTTGCCGACCTCGGGGAACGCTCCAGCGTCGACATCGGCGCGAGATACCTTTGATGCGAAGTTGGCGGCATCTCCTTACCTCCGCCGGGCTGCCGGTCGGCCCGGCGGAGCTGCCGCCGCGGGTCGAGACAATGCTGCGCGAAAGCCAAGCGCGAGCCGAGGTCCTGATCGGCTTTGTTCAGGTGACGGCGATCCTTACCTTCGCCGTCCTCTACGCCATCTCCCGCGCCGCGAACCCGCCGCCCATGGAGATTGAGCCCATCCCCGTTGCCCTCGGCCTCTATGCTGGCTTCACCGCCCTGCGGCTGTGGCTCGCTTGGCGGCGGCAGCTCACGCGCGGTCTGCTGGTCGCGTCGGTCGTGGTGGACATCGCGGTACTGATGGTGACGATCTGGAGCTTCCACCTGCAGTACATGGCGCCGGCGGCGATCAGCCTGAAGGCGCCCACCCTCATGTACGTGTTCATCCTCATCGCGCTTCGCACCCTGCGGCTGGAGGTGGGCTACGTGCTCATAGCCGGAGCCACCGCTGTGACGGGCTGGGCCGTGCTCGCCGGCTATGTCCTGCTCGCCGACCCCCCGGCGCGGGTCACGCGCAGCTTTCTCGACTACGTCACGTCACCCGCCGTGCTGCTCGGCGCGGAGTTCGACAAGGTCGTCTCCATCGGGATGGTGACGGCCATCTTAGCGCTGTCTGTGCTGCAGGGGCGGGGTCTGCTTCTGGACGCCGCGCGGGAGCAGGTGGCCGCGGCCGAGCTTTCCCGCTTCTTCCCGCCCGAGGTCGCGGTGCGCATCCGCACCTCGAAGGACAGGCTAATGGTCGGCGCGGCGGAGCGGCGGGAAGCGGCGATCCTCGTCACCGACCTCCGTGGCTTTACGCGCCTCGCGCGCGAGCTGCCGCCACGCGAGCTGCTCCAGCGCCTCGCGGAGTACCAACAGCTCGTCGTGGCGGTGATCCGCGCCCATGGCGGTTCCGTGGACAAGTATCTCGGCGACGGTGTCCTCGCGAGCTTCGGTGCGGTGCGGCCGGGAGGGCCCTTCGCGGCCGACGCGCTGCGCGCCGTCGAGGAGATCGTGTCTGCCCTCGCCGGGTGGAACGCGTCGCGCCCGGAGGGTAGCCCGCCGCTCGCCGTCGGCCTGGCTGTCGCCGTGGGGGAGATCCTGTTCGGTGTTGTCGGCCACGCAGAGAGGCTGGAATACACGGTGCTCGGCGACCCCGTGAACCTCGCCGCCAAGCTGGAGAAGCACAACAAGGCGGAGGCGAGCCGGGCGCTCGCCGACCCCGCCTGCTGGGCGCTCGCAGCCGAGCAGGGCTTCCGGCCAAACCTCGCCTGGGAGGAGCGTCCGGCGCGTGAGGTCGCGGGCGTCGACGCGCGGATGGACCTCAGGCTGCTCACGGGAGCCGGCGCCTAACTCAGCCGATGCGCAAGGTTGGCCCGCGCCCGCACACCGAAGCGGGCTTCGATGCGCGGCGTTCGGTAGAGGGGCCGCGCCGCGGCCGCGCGCGCGAGGAAGCTGGCGCAGCCCGCCTCCCACGCCGTCCCCTGCTCGCACCGGAGCGCGCGCGTGTTGCGCGCGAAGACGGCGGGCCGCTCCCCGAGTGGCGTCAGGTCGAGGTCGAGCACCCAAAGCCGCGCCCGCTCCTGTGGGGCCGTCCGGCGCGTGGGCGGTGTGCCGAGATGGTCGGCGGTCGCCAGGATCGTGCCTTCCACCCAGCGCACCTCGCCGCGCGGCAGATGCCCGCGCGCGCGGCGGCGGAACAACGCCGCCGACGACGCCTCGTTGTCGTGGCGGCCGGGCTCATAAACGGCGTCGTGGAAGGCGATGGCCAGCGCAATGAGGCGCTCGAGGCGCGGCGCGCGAAAGGGCGTGCCCCGCGAGAGCAGGCGGTGGCGCCGCCACAGCAACCCGACATGCTCTGCCCCGTGGTAGTGGCGCCCCGGCGCAAGGAGGCGGCGCCGCAGTTCGTCCCTCGCGGGGGCGGGCAGGGGGAGCGCGCTGAGCAGTTCCCCCAGCGCGGCGCCGCCCGCCCCCATCTCAGCCCATCCGCTCCGAGGTGATGAGCCGCGCGTTGCGCCGGGACGTCGCGTAGGCCCAGAGCCAGTCGAGCAGCAGCGCGGCGCGGTTGCGGAAACCTATCAGGAAGGCAATGTGCACCGCTCCCCACAGGAACCACGCGAACCGCCCATAAAGGCGCAGCCCCGCGATCTCCGCCAGCGCCCGCCCGCGACCGATGGTAGCTAGGTTGCCGGCGTGGCGGTAGCGGAAGGGCTTTGGCGCGCGCCGGCTCTCCAACGCGGCGCGGATGGCGCGGGCGGCGTGCTCACCCTGCCGCTTCGCCACGGGGGCGAGGCTGGGCAGGGCGCGGCCGTCCGGTCCTGCCACCGCCGATGTGTTGCCGAGCACGAAGATCTCCGGGTATCCCCGCAGGGTGAGATCCGGGCCAACTGGCACGCGGCCGAGCAGGTCCGGCTCCACCCCCAGCCACCGCGCGGCCGGGGAGGCCGCGACGCCCGCGGCCCAGACCACGGTGCCGCTCGAGACCTGCACACCGCCCAGCGCGACGCCGGCGGAGTCAAAGGCCGTCACCATCTCGCCGAGGCGCACCTCCACGCCCAGCGCCTCCAGCGCTGCCTTGGCGCGGGCCGAGGATTCCGGGGCGAAGGCCGCGAGCAGCCGCAGCCCGCCCTCCACCAGCAGCACGCGAGCGCCGCGCGGGTCGATGCGGTGGAAGTCGCGCGCCAGGGCGACCTTCGCCAGCTCGGCGATGGCGCCGGCCATCTCGACGCCGGTCGGGCCGTCGCCCACGACGACGAAGGTGAGCAGGCGGCGGCGCTCCTCCTCCCCCGTCGCTGTCTCCGCCCGCTCGAAGGCGAGCAGCACGCGGCGGCGGATGTCGATGGCGTCCTCCAGCCGCTTGAGGCCAGGCGCGTGCTCGGCCCACTCATCGCGGCCGAAATACGCGTGGTGCGCGCCGGTGGCGACGACAAGCACGTCGTAGGCGATCTCGCGCTCGGGCAGGCGGACGCGGCGCCGCACCTTGTCGATGCCGATGACCTCGCCGAGCACGACCTCCGTGTTCCGCCGGCGGCCGAGGATCGCGCGGATCGGCATGGCTATGTCGGCCGGCGACAGCGCCGCCGTCGCCACTTGGTAGAGTAGCGGCTGAAAGAGATGGTGGTCCCGCGGGTCCACAACAACGAGTTCTACCGGCGCCCCGCCCAACGCCCGCGCGGCGGTGAGCCCTGCGAAGCCTGCGCCGAGCACGACGACGCGCGGCGGCCCGGCTGGCCTGCCGGGCACGGCCGGTGCCGGCCGGAGGACGCGAGCGCAACCCTCCGGGGCGGATTCGACGTGGACGGGGGCGGCGTGGTCAGACATGCGGGCAGCGCGCTCCAATCTGGTTCACCAGCGCTTCGCCTACGCGGCGCGGGGGTCACGCCCCGCTCAGCGCGGCGCCTCTTCGCGGTTTTCGTCGGTGGTGAAGAGGGCGGCGATGCGCCAGCCCTCGGGCGTCTCGGCGCAGAGCGCGGCGACGAGGATGTGGTAGCGCCGCGGTTCTGCGGCGGTGCCGATGATAAGTGTCAGCGGGATGTGTAGGAAGGAGGCGCCTGGCGCGACGGCAACGGCTCGCGCGCGCTCCTCCGCCGCCTCGATGCGCCAGACCTCGTTGGCGTGGAACCGTGCTAGCCGCGCGACGGCAGCGTCGCGGCCCCAGATGGGCAAACCGTTTGTCACCCACAGGAAGCCCGGTCCCGCGGCGAAGAGCCCGCGCACGCGCTCGAGGTCGTGAGCGTTCTGCGCGCTGACGAACTCTGCGTAGAGCCGCCGCGCTTCTTCCTCCGGCAGCACCGCGAGGGCCGGCGTCGTGCCGAGGCCGGAGAGCAGGACGGCAGTGAAAGCGATTTGACGCATGGGGGCCTCCGTGGCCGCGCGGGAAGCGACCGCGGCGCGTCCGTTGCTTCGTTGCCCCGGCGCGGTTGGTCACGCCAGGGCCGGGCATCGTGACCATAGGCACTCGGCATTTCCGCGCCGGGCGGTGCGCCGTCACTCTCTCGCTCGTGCGGTGCCTCCGCACGCGAAAGGAGACGCAGGCATGACCGAGAAGCACAACATCGATGTCAGCCGGCGGGGCGCGGCTCTAGCCGTCCTCGGCGCGGCGGGCGCGACACTCGCCGTCGCCGGCACCGCGCGCGCCGCCGAATGCCCGCCGGGCCGCGAGACCTCGGGCGTCGCGGTGAGCGGGCCCACCCAGCCGCGCGGCGTCGCCGACGCGGTGCTCACTTCCATCGACCTCGGCCGCGAGAAGGTGGGGCTGCGCAATCATCAGCTTCGGCTGCGGCGCCTCGTGGTCCAGCCCGGAGGCGAAGTCCCGGTGCACAGCCACGAGAACCGGCCGGCGCTGATATACATCGTCTCGGGCGAGATGACGGAGTACAAGAACATCTGCTCTGTCCCCATCGTCCACCACGCCGGTGAGGCGACGCCAGAGGACCACCGGGTGGTCCATTGGTGGCGGAACACCGGCCGTGTGCCGGCGGTGATCCTCTCGGCCGACGTGTTCGAGGCGAGCCAGGACCCGCACATGATGTGAGCGCGGACGGACGGCCCCCGCCGGGCCGCCCGCCGCACCCCCATCGCGAGCAGGAGGCTTGGATGGATGGTTATGCCGATGGTCGCGGCCTGCTCGTCACCGCCGCGAACGGTGCCGCGGTTGCGTTGCTGGAGGAGGCGGTGCTCGCCATCCTCGCCGATGCCCCCGACGCCGCGAACTGGATCGGCGTAGCGCTCATAGCCGATCCGGGCCTCGTCCTGGCCCTCGCGCTTCAGGGGTTCCAGCTTCGCCTCCGCGCCCATCCGGAGATGGAGGTGGCGCTCAACCTCGCCCTCGCCCGCGGCGGCCTCGCGCTCCGAGGTGGGACGGCGCGCGGGCGCGCGCTTGTCGAGGCCCTCGCCGCTTGGCACGAGGAGGGCGCCGCGAAGCGTGCCGCCGCGACCCTCGAGGCGTGTGCAGCGGAGGAGCTGCGCGACGCCCTCAGCGCCGCGTTGGCTGGGGTGATCCGGTGCGGACTCGGCGTGGCGCGCGCAAGAGACTCCGCCTCCTGCCGCGGCGTCCGGCTACTGCCGGACGCCGCCTGAGCCACTCGCTCAAGCCGTCTCGCGCTCCCAGCGTCGGGCGCGAGCCAGCCTCACGAAGGCCGACACGGCTTGGTTCATCGGCCGGCCCGCCGGCACCGCCAGCACCACCGGCTGCGCCGCCGCCTCGTCGCGCAGCGGCCGCACGGCGCAGCCCGGCAGGCGCGGCGCTTCCTCCGGCGCGAGCGCCACACCGAGGCCGAGCGCCACCAGCGCCTCCAGCCCCGCCGCCGAGGCGCCTGCCCCATGCGGCGCGCGCGGCGCCTCTCGCGCCGGGCAGAGGCGCTCCATCACTGCGCCGGCGGCAGGGGTGGCGGGCGGCAGTAGCCGCTCGCCCCGCAGCTCCTCCGCCCCAACCTCCTCCCGCCCGGCAAGCGGGTGGCCCTCCGGCAGCAGCACGGCGATACGCTGCGTCCAAAGGCGCCAGCGCTGAAGGCGCTCGGGCAGCACGTGGATCTCGGGCAGGAGGGCGACGTCGATGCGTCCTTGCAGCAGCGCCTCGGCGAGTTCCTCCGGCGCGTCCTCGGCGATGGAGACCTCGACCTCGCGCACGTGCGAGAGCACCTCGCGCAGCAGCGGCAGGAGGGCGCCGACGGGCAGACAGCGCTCAACGCCCACACGCAGCGGCATCGGACCGTTGCGGCGCGCGAAGCCGGTGGCGCCGGCCTTCACTGCCTCGGCCGCGGCGAGCGTCTGCTGCAGCAGCGGCAGCATAGCGCGCCCGCGCTCCGTCAGCTGGGTCAGGGCGCGCTCGCGCAGGATCAAGGGGCCACCGAGCTCGTCCTCCAGCCGCTGCACGGCGCGCGTCAGCGCGGGCTGGGTGACGTTGCAGCGCTCGGCCGCGCGGGTGAAGTTGCGCATCTCGGCGACGGCGAGGAAGTAGCGGATCTGCGTCAGGTCCATCACAACGCCTCCACGGCCCGGAGGATGTCGGCGGGGTCGGCCCGCCGGGTGAAATCGGGGTCGAGTTGCCGCCAGGCGACGCGCCCGCCCGGCGCCACCACGAAGGTCGCAGGCACGGGCAAGACGAGGCCGCCATTGCCCTGCCGCACGCCGAGATCCACCCCAACGCCGGCGAGGATCGTGAGATAGGAGTCGGGCACGCGGTAGAGCAGGCCGCAGGTGGCGGCGAGGCCGCTGTCCACGTCCACCAGCATGGTGAAGCCCGCCTTGTGGCGCCGCTTAAGGTCGAGGGCGAGGCCGCCTGTCTCGGGCGTCACAGCCGCCAGCGTCGCGCCCGCCGCCTCGAACTGCGGCATCGCCCGCTGCAGCGCGTCGAGTGTCGCCGCGCAGTAAGGGCACCAGCCGCCGCGGAAGAAGCCGAGGACGAGCGGGCCGCAGGCCAGCAGCGCGTCGCGCGTGACGAGGCGCCCCTCTGCATCAGGCAGCATGAAATTGGGGAACTCGTCGCCCACCGGCAGGGCGTGGTCGAGGTCTCCCCCGCGGCGGAGGTGGCCGACTACGTCGCGGATCGCGGCCTGCAGCGGCGCGTTGCCGGCCCGCTTGCGCCGCTCCTTCGCCAAGCGCTCCTCAAGGGTCATACCGTCCCTCCTTCGGGCCGAGCCCGACGCGTGCGCCGCTAGACGCCGCGCGTCCAAGGCCGAAGGGGCATCGAAGCCATAGCCCCGAGACATCGGGCGGCGGTCCACGGCGCAGTAGCGTTGTCCTCAGCCTAGCCCACGCGCCGCGCCGCAACGAGGCCGCTATACGCTCATGTGAGCTGAGCGAGGGGCCGAGGTCAGATCCCGCGACAGGTGCTCCACCACACCTCATGCACCCAGGCCGGCACCTGTCGTCGCGTCGGTAGGACGGCATGGATGAGCAGCAGGCTCGGCGTCCAATCGGGCGGCAGCTGCGCCACCCGCCCAACGCGCAGCTCCTCCGCGAAGAGCCAAATGGGCGCGAGACAGGCGCCGGTGCGGGCGGGCACGGCGCTGCACACCACCTCGCTCGAAGCGGCGCGGAACCGACCGCTGACCGGCACGAGGACGCGGCCGACCGGCCCCACGAAGGGCCAGATGTCGCCGGTGGAGGGCAGTCACTTCTGCCACGCAAAGGCCCCCAGCCGCTCCGGCGTCCCGGACCTGGCGGGCGTGCCCGTCGCGGGCGAGTGGCTCGAGCCGGTGCAGTGGTTCGGCCTGCTGGTCGTGCTCGTCGATCTCCCGGTCGCGGCCGGAGCGCTCGGCGCGGGCCGCCGCTGGTAAGGTTGGTGGCAGGGAGAGAGCCGAGCGGGGCTCAGCCCGCCTCGGCCCGTGCCGCCCCCGGGGCGGGGCGCGCGGAGCCGCCCCGCTCCAGCCCGCGTGCCACGGCCCAGAATGCGGCCACGCCGAGGGCAAGGAGCGGCGCCTCCACCCAGATCTCCATCCCCGGCGCGTGGCGCAGCGCCAGGCCGGCCAGCCAGGAGAGGAACAGGCCGAGGCTGAACACCTCCAGGCTCCGCCGCCCGATGGTGGTCAGCGCCCGCCCCACCCCGGTCGCGGTAACGGGCTGCAGCTTCGGCAGGAGGGCGGCGACGAAATAGGCGCAGGACAGCGCGTGGAGCAGACGCAGCGGCGCGAGTTGCTCCTTCCCTACCAGCACCTCCGGTGTCCAGCCCGAAAGCCGCATCGCAAGGCCGAGCGCCACCACCGCCCCCGCGCCGAGGAGCAGCGCCCCGTGGCGCGGCAGCACGCGGCCGGCACGCAGGGCCCGCCGGCCGCACCAAGCGCCGAGGAGGAACAGCGCCACCCAGGCGGGCGGCTGGAACGCGAAGCTCGTGCCACCCATCGCCGGTAAGTCGGGCGGCAGCGCTTGGCCCAGCGCGTAGAGCCCCGCCGGCAGCAGCAGCGCCGTCCGTTCGCCCCAGCGGTCGGCCAGCGCTGAGAAGAGCGGCAGGCTCGCCATGCCGAAGAGGAAGAGCGGCAGGATCCCCATGAAAGGCGGCTGGTAGAGCCCCGTCGCCCCGGCCGCCAGCGCGGCGAGCGGCCGCTCCATAGCCCAGGCCCAGGGCGGCTCGCCCGAGAGCGGCGCGAGCGCCGCGACCATCGACCCGAAGCCTAGGAAGACCAGCATGTGCATCCGCCACAGCCGCCCCGCGCGCGCGCGTAGGTCGGCGAGCGCCGCTGCCCTCCCGGCTCGCGCCGCCTTCCAGAGGAAAACGGAGCCGAGCCCGAAGCCCGAGAGGAAGACGAACTGTTCCGAGCTGTCGGAGAGGCCCCAGGCGGCGTGGATAAGGGTCGCGCCGGCCGCGCCGCTTGCGATATGCGAGGCGAAGATGCTGATCTGCAGCCAGCCCCGAACTGCGTCGAGCGCGGGGTCTCGGCTCGGCGGGTGCGGGGCGGCCGCCATCACGCGGTGCGGAGCGCGAAACGCCGCGGCAGGGCGAACTCGTCACGGTGCAGCCAAGCCAAGGCGAGCGCTACAAGCAGTGTGAAGCACGCCTCCTTGAACAGCACTGCGCCGTCGCCGTAGGGGTCAATGCCGATCGGTCCGAGCGCATGGAGGAACACCGCGCCGCCCATGAGCCCGGCCGTCATCAGCGCGCCCCAGAGCCGCGTCGGCTGGTTGAGAACCAGGACCACGGCCGCGATCTCGAGCAGCGCAACACCCCAGCGGAGCTGCGGCTCCGCGGCTGAGATCCCGAGCCAGACGGCGAGCGGGCGGAACACCCCCTCGACGGAGCCCTCGGCGGCGTTCAGTTTGAACTGCTCGTAGTAGAGCAGCTCCCAAGCGATCCACCCGGCCGCGATCCAGGACAGGGTCCAGAACCAGCGGCCATGCGCGTCGTGCTTCATGTCGGTGTCTCCGTAGGCAAGGGGGTGCGCGCGGCGCGCCGCGCGCGGAGGAGGAGGCGCGCCTCCCAGCGACCGGGCGAGCGCCTTCGGGCGCGCGCCGCGAGCCGCGTCGCCACTTCCGCCATGCGGCCGGCGGCGGCGAGGTCCTCGAGCGCGAGGCGCTCGAACAGGTCGCGCTGCGCCGCGCTGCCGCCGAGGGCGACAAGGCGAGGCGCGAGGTCGCGCAACGCCCCAGCGGCGCAACCGGCAGGCAATGCCCGGGAGGCTGCGACCGCCTCGGCGGCCGGCAGACCGAGGCGCAGAAGGAGCCGCGGCTGCGTGCCGGAGGAGAGGCACGCGCGGGCGCGCATCCCAGCGAGGAAACGGGCGAGCGCGCCGTACCGTCCGGCGGCGGCGAGGCTCAGCACGTGGTGCAGATCGGCGAAGACGAGGCTGTGATCGCCGACGCGCCGTTCGGCGAGGTCGGCGAGCTCGCGCCAGCGCTCGGCGCCCACCTCCACCCCCTGCGCCTCGAGGCGCCAGAGCAGCGAGACGGCGTTGGCCACGTCGCGCCACTCCTCGCTCGGCTCGTCGCGCACCCGCGCGTCGTAGAAGGCGAGCGCCGCGTCACCCTCGCCGAGGTGGAGGTGGAACAGGGCTCGGTGCCAGAAGAGGTGGCGCGCGAAGCTGCCCTCGGCGCGACAGGCCTGGGCGAGCCAACCGATGCCCTCGCGGGCGCGGCCCTCCGCTTCCATCACGTGCCCCACCGCGTGCAACGCCCAGAGGTCGGCGGGTTCGGCCCCGACGGCGCAGCGCCCCGCGCGCTCGGCCTCTCGGGGCTCGCCCGTCTCACTAAGCGCGAAGGCATGGCAGCCGAGGAGGAAGCCTCGACCCGGAACGCCTGCCCCCCAAGCGGGCAGAACTCTCTCAATGGCGACCGCGTCGCCCAGCATGAAGCGGAGCGCGTGCGCGAGCTTCACCGCCATCGCATCGAGCGGCGCAAGCAGCGCGGCGCGCTCGAGCAGGGCGGCTGCTTCCTCCATCTCGCCGCGCTCGCACCAAGCGGCGAGCGCGGCGAGATGGAGGCGCTCGCGCTCCGTCGCCCCGCGGCGTGCGGCGGCATGGCGCGCGCCGGCCAGGCTACAGGCGATTTCCCCTTCCAGCTCCTCCCGCGCGAGCAGTGCGAGGAGAAAGCCGTAAAGGGTGTGACCGAGAAGCAAGTCCGGGTCGGCTGCGAGCGCTTGCTCCACGCGCCGTGCCGCGTCCGGGCGGTGGGCGAGGAGCGCCTCGACTGCGGCGTCGAGCCGGCGCACTGCCTCGGGCCCCGCGGCGATAATGGGGAGTCCGCGCTGGTCGTGGAGCAACATCGGGCGGGCTCCCCGGATTCGCCGTCAGCGCGGGCAGGGCGCGCCGGTGGCGATGATTGCCGACATCCCGTTCGGCGGGCGCGGCACCTGCGGCAGGTTCGGGCGGTTCACCCGGTATTCGATGCGGAAGGTGTTGTTGCCTGCCGGGATCAGCACTGCCTCGCAGACCGGCATACGGGCGCGCTCGGCTTCCTCCATGAGGATGCGGGCAACGCGGTCCTCCATGAAGTTCGTGCCCTCACCCTCGGCGCGGGCAGGACCGGCCAAGGCAACAAAACCCAGGGCTGCCCCGAGGGCGAGGCGGCGGGCGGCGGTGTGTCGGAGCATGCGGTGTGTTCTCCTGGCTGCGGGCAGGCGGGGATTGGCCAGCCACAAGAGCAACTTCGCCCGCACCCGGCGCCCGGTTATTGGGAAATGCTGTCGCAGCTGTCGAAAAAGTGCCCCGCCGCGGGGCCGGCCGTCAGTTTGCCGGCTGCTCCCAGCGCCGCGCGCGGGCGAGCTTCATGGTCCTGACCCCTGAAACTGGTCCGACCTGAGCGCGAATTTTTCGGTTCACGGTCACCAGTGTCGCCAAGGTCATGACGGTCAGGTCTCAGCCTTCCGGTCGGAAACCACCATGTCCGAAGTTCGCCGCCGTGCTCGATCATGCCGAACACCAGGGGCTTGCCCATCGAGTCAAGGCCGCTAACTGTCTGTCCGCAAAGGGCGGATACGAGGCTAAAGCGTTGATCCGGCACAATTGTGCCGGAGGTCGCCATGCCCGTCCGCCCCTATCCCACGGATCTCAGCGACGCTGAATGGATGGTGCTGGACCCACTGCTTCCGCGTCCATCCCGCCTCGGGCGTCCGCTGAAGTGGTCACGCAGGGTGATGGCAGAGGCCGTGGAACGCCGCGGGAGCACAGGCGATGACTGGGGAGCTGCGCCACCTCGGGCCCAGACCATCTCCCCGCGGCTGTCCGAGATCACGCGCTCCGGCGCGATCCAGCCTCCGGCCGGCATCGACCCGGGGATCTGGGACTTCAACGTCCTGCGCCGAACCCAGGCACGAGGCCCAGGAAAACTTGTTCCTGGCGGCGTGACTCCAATCGAACCGCCTGCGGCAACCTTGGGGCGGTTCAGATCAACGCCGATATTCCTGCGAGAGATCAGCCTGGAATTACGCCCACGGCCTGCTTGGAGACCCCTTGGGATTGGTTGGTCCACGCGACCTGGCCGGGTTCCTCATAATGTCTGCCCAAGTTCTGAGTAGCGGCTTTTAGGCCTTTCACTTGCGGTGCTCCCGTCCCGTGTGGTGTGCTGATCCGGGATGAAGAACGGCGCCGCCCAGATGCCCGCGCCGGGCGGCTCGCTCCGTTCCGTCCCGAATGTCAGCGGGCAGGCCGGGGCGCAGGCCTCTACCACCCGATCGGCCCGCATGTGGTTCCGAGGGCCCGATCCAACGTCGTGGGCCCGCGCTCCCAAACACCAGGGAGTATGAGGCGCCATGCGTAGCTCACCGAAGATGCGTTCGATGCTGGCCGGCGCGGTCGCGGTCGGCTTCTCCTGCATAGGGGCGATCACCGCCTGGGCGCAGCAGCAACCGGCCGCCGCGCCCACAGGGCAGGAGCGGGACGCCTTGATCCGCAGTGCGCTCAGCGCCGCGCCGCCGACCCTGCGCGACACGGTGAAGGTTATGGACTTTAATGGCAATGTCCTGCGGGACGGGCCGCCCGGCTTCACCTGCCTGCCGGCACCGCCCGGCCTTGCCGGCCCGATGTGCCTCGACGACGTCTGGATGGGATGGCTGGAGGCTTGGTCCAAGCGCCAGCCCTTT
The DNA here is from genome assembly GCF_017355885.1 of Sabulicella rubraurantiaca. Classification (GTDB taxonomy): domain Bacteria; phylum Pseudomonadota; class Alphaproteobacteria; order Acetobacterales; family Acetobacteraceae; genus Roseococcus; species Roseococcus rubraurantiacus. The sequence goes on along the minus strand of NZ_JAFEUU010000028.1, from coordinate 14,791 downwards.
ACCCCGCCCAGGGTCGCCTTCGGCTACATGCTGGCCGGTGACAGCCGCGACGGCGGGGCCAGCAACATCAACCCCTTCGACGAGCAGCCGACTACGACCAACGACTGGATGGTCGAGGGACCGCACCTGATGGTGCTAGTGCCCGACCCGGCGCTGCTGGCCGCGCTGCCGGCCGAGCACCACCATGGCGGACCCTACGTGATGTGGAAGGGCACGCCCTACGCCCACATCATGGTGCCGGTTGGAGAGCGCCCGGAGCAGCGCAGGGTCGCAGGGAGATAGGTCTCCCGGCCGCACAGGCGGCGCGTCAGCGCCGCCTGTGCGGGTTTGCCCACATGGCCTAGCGAACTGCAGGGCAAGCCGGATTCGAACCAGAGATCCGTCACGTGCCAACCGCGAGCCTTGTTCGCCATAAGCCGAACCCTGTCCCCGCATCCACCGACACTTGCAAAACCCCCAAGGCCACCGCTTTGGGGGTTTTCGCTTGTTTAGCGCTCGCCGATGCCCGCAACACGACCGCCAAGTCGCCCTCAATCTCCAGCCAGACGCCGTTCGGGGCTGCGGGATCGGGGAGGATTTTGACTCTGCGGATCGGGCTGCGCACCACCTTCAGCGCCTCGCGGGCCTCCGGGCTATCGCCGCCCAGCATCTGCTCAAGCTCCTTGACCTTGCGCCGATACGCCTCAACATCTGGTCATGTGCGGTGCTGGTGTGCCACTCGACCTTGAAGCCGAGGAAGGCGAGCCCGCCCCGTGGAGCGGGCTCGCCCATTTGTGTTAGAGGATCGAGGCGTTGGCCAAGCTGACCGAGAACGTGTCCGTGGCGACGTCGTTGTCGCCATCCAGCAACGTGGCGGTCAGGTTCATCTGCAGCGGCGCCGGGGTGAAGTTCGTCTCGATCGCCCACTGGATCACCGGGACCTTCACGGTGCCGTTGCCCATGGTGAGCTGGACCGCGTCGATGTCCTTGGCGCCGCCGTCGATCTCGAAGAACTTCCCGCCCACCGCCACCTTGGGAACGGTGGGATCGGTGCCCAAGGCGTCCTGGAGCATGGCCGCCGTGACCAGCTGGTTCGCCAAGACGGTCCCGTCGGTGAAGTAGACGGTGTAATAGAGCTGCTCTCCCGAGGCTGGATCATAGCCCCCGACGGAGTTGTCGATGTAGACGGTCACCGCGGCCGCCACCTCCTCGGGGTTGAACACGAAGCTCTCGTCGGCCGTCTGGATGCCCGCGGTCCCGTTGCCATCGAGATTGTTGTTGTTGATGCCGATGCCAGAGGTCGACACGTTCATCTGTGTGGCGCTGTTGATGAGCGTCGGGATCTGGTTGGTGGCCGAGGCAGGCGGAAGGAAGGCCTGGATCTGGCCCTCGGTCAGGTCCGTGGCGCCGGACCCGATCAGATCGAGGAGGTCGTTCGGGGGAGAGCCGCCGGCCACACCGGACTTCGGCGCGGTCGCGACTGCTCCGAAGAATACGACGTCGTCAGCCCCCGCCTCGCTGCCGCCGAAGAGCATGAAGATCGGGCTCGGCCGGGGCCTCTCCTAGGTAATCTCCCCGGACTGCGCCTCGGCTACACGTTGCAGCCGCGGCAGTCACTGGGATGTGCTTGCTGCGCGCCGGCTCGCATTCCGCGGCGCCGCAGGAGGCGGCACTGCTTCAGCCTTGGCTGAGGCGTGAGAGACGGGCAGCGCAATGGGCGGACTTTCAAGCCGCGGTGAGCATTCTCCGATGCCAATGCGCTATGCGAAGCCTGGTGGTGGCCGGAAGGGTGTGAGCGTCTCGATCCCGGCGGCGGCGGCGAGCGTGCTCCGGTCCTCCCATGCAGCCCCAATGACCTGTACGCCAAGCGGGAGACCGTGCCCGTCCAGGCCGATGGGCACCGCCGTCGCCGGAAGGGCGGGCAGCGTCGCAAGGCCGGCCCAGAAGAGCTGGTCGTTGTAGTCGGCGTCACGCCCGTTCACGCGCAGCACCCGCTCTTCGCGCGGACGCGCCTCGTCCAGCGGGAAGGCGGGCACGGTGGAGCAGGGCGCGACCACCACGTCGAATTCCTCGAAGAAGGCAGCCCAATCGGCCTGCAACCGGGCGCGTGCCTCCTGCGCCAATAGCCAGTCGCGGTGCCGCTGGGCATACGCCGCCTGAGTCTGCGCAACGTAGGCGGACGGCGGGTTAGCCCCCGGCCTCTCGGTCGCCGCGACCGCAGTGGCGAAGCTGGCCTCCGTCAGCCGGGCGGCGGCGCTGCCGCGCAGCAGACGCAGATAGGTGGCGTGGTGCGTGGCATGGTCTGCGAAGGGCAGGGCGCCCAGCGTCACACGGGCGCCCGCTCCCTCCAGCCTCCGCCCGAGCGCGAGGATGGCGTCCTGGTAGCCGCGGTCCACCTCCGCCACCGGCGAATCCGTCACGACCGCGATCCGCAACCCGCTGAGCTGCGTGGCCCGTGGCGGCGGCAGGGCGAGGCGCCAAGCCCGCGCCCGCCCGCCGGCCGGTCCCGCCAGCACGTCGAGCGCGAGCGCAAGGTCCCGCACGCTGCGCGCCATCGGCCCGGCCACGGAGAGGTCATTCTCCAGAATGTCCCCCGGACGGCCATTGCCTTCCGACGGCACCACCCCCGGTGTCGGCTTGTGGCCTACGACGCCGCAGAAATGCGCGGGGATGCGGATGGAGCCGCCGGCGTCGCCGCCAAGCTCAAGCGGGGTCAGCCCCGCAGCCAGCGCGGCCGCCGAGCCGCCGGAGGATCCGCCCGGCGAACGCGCCATGTCCCAAGGGTTGCGCGTGGTGCCGTGGATGGCGTTGTAGCTCTGCCAGTCGAGGGCGCCGATCGGCACGTTTGTCTTGCCAAACAGCACGGCGCCCGCTGCCTTGAGCCGCCGGACCACCTCCGCGCTCCGGGCGGGCACATGGTCGCGCAGCGCAGGGTCGCCCCAGGTGCTCGGCCAGCCTCCGACGCTGTTGGTTTCCTTCACCGTCATCGGCAGGCCGTGCAGCGGGCCGAGCAGCGCGCCTGCGGCACGTGCTGCATCGGCCGCGTCGGCGGCACGGCGGGCGCGGTCAGCGTCCAGGTGGATGACGGCGTTGATCTCAGGGTTGTATCGCGCCACCCGCGCCAGCTGCGCCTCCAGGAGGGCGCGCGCCGTGATGGTGCCGCGCTGCAGCCGCTCGATCAGGGCCCAGGCCGGCAGGTAAGCGAGGTTTTCGTCAGCCACGTGGATCAACCTTCGGAGGGTGGGGGGAGGCGCGGATCGGCCTCCCAGAACACGACGCGGCGATGCAGGGCGCGGATGATGGCACTGCCCGCCATGCCAACCGCGGCCAGGACGAGGACGCCCGCGAACATCGCGGTGACGTTCATGTTCACGGTCGCCGAGCCAATGAGGTAGCCGACGCCGCGGTCAGATGCGACGAACTCCCCCACGATGGCGCCGATGAGCGCGAGCACGATCCCGATCTGAAGCCCTGCCATGATGCCCGGCGCCGCGGCCGGCAGCTTGACGTGCAGGAACACGAAGGCCGGCGAGCGCGAGAAGGAGCGCGCCATCTCGACCAGGTCGCGGTCGGCGCCGCGAATGCCGGTGATGGTGTTCACCAGTAGGGGAAAGAAGCAGATCAACGCCACGAGCACGACCTTTGAGGCGAGGCCGAAGCCGAACCAGACGAGGATCAGCGGCGCCAGCGCCACCTTCGGCATGGCCTGGATGGCGACGAGGTAGGGATAGACGAAGCGTTCGAAGAGGCGCGACTCCGCGACCAGCGCGCCGACAAGGATGGCTGAGACGCTGCCGATGGCGAAGCCCGTCAGGGTCGCCGTGAGAGTGAAGCCAAGGTGCGGCCAAAAGGCGCCGCCCACGAGCCCGTCCCAGATAGCCCACGCCACTGGCCAGGGCGCCGGCAGCAGGTAGGAGGGCAGACCGCCCGGCCCCGTGGCAAACTGCCAAGCGCCGAGGATCAGCACGAGCGTGACGAGCGGCGGGAACAGGCGGGTCATGCGGCCACCAGATCGAACTCGCGGCGCAGCGCGAGCGCCATCTCGTTGAAGGCGGGATCGGCCATGGTCTCTGGCCGGCGCGGGCGCGGCAGGTCCACACGCCAATCCACCTGGATGCGGCCTGGCCGTCCCGCCAGCACGATTACCCTGTCCGCGAGCAGCAGAGCCTCCGGAATCGAATGCGTGACGAAGAGCGCGGCGCGCGGGCGCGAGAGCCACAACTCCTGCAGGAGGAGCGTCATGCGCTCCCGCGTCATCGCGTCGAGCGCCGCGAAGGGCTCGTCGAGGAGCAGGAGGTCGGGATCGTGCAGCAGCATGCGCGCGAGGCCCACGCGCTGCGCCATGCCGCCCGAGAGCTGCGCGGGGTAGAGAGAGGCGGCGTCGGGCAGGCCGACTGCGGCCAGCAGTTCCTGGGCGCGGGCGCGCTCGGTGGCGCTGGCGCCACGCGAGAAGCCCGCGGGCAGCAGCACGTTGTCGAGCGCCGTCCGCCAGGGCAGGAGCGTGGGCTTCTGGAACACCATGCCGACGTCGCGGCGCGGCCCCCGCACCTCAGCCCCCGCGATGCGCAGCTGTCCGGACGAGGGCTCAAGAAGCCCCGCGACAAGGCGCAACAGCGTGGACTTGCCGCCGCCCGAGGGACCCAGCACCACCACGAACTCGCCGGGCGCGATGGCGAAGGACACCCCCTCCAGGACCTTGCGGCCCGGGAAGCCAAAGCCCACGTCGTCGAGCGCGAGGGCGGGCGTCATGGGAGCGCGCGGGCGCGGGCGACGAGCGCGGCGCGATCGAAGCGGTTGAACCCCTCCACAAAGGCATTGGTGAAGTAGCGCTCGACGGGGATGTCGGCGGTCGGGAACTCGCGCCAGCGGTGCATCTCGCGCACATAGTCACGGATGATGTCGAGGTCGTAGCGACCCTGGATGCGGAGCGCGCCCGAGTCATCCCGCAGGGTGCGGTCGAAATGGCGCTGCACGATGCGGATGTTGTCTGCCAGCGCCTGCTCCTGACCCGATGACGGCCGGGCCGCGGCGTTGCGACGCCAGAACGCTTCGACGCAGGCGCGTGGATTGGCGTCGCAGGCGACGGTGGCGGCGGCGTAGGCCCGGCCGAAGCGCTCGATGAGACCGGGGTTCCCTTCGATCGTCGAACGGTGGGCCAGGAAGCCGTTGGTCACCATGCGGCGGAACACCGGCGGGAACTCCAGCCGCCGCGCCGGGGTGCCCTCAAGTTCGAGCAGGTCGATCCAGGTGCTGTTGAAGTTCAGGGCCTGCACCCGGTCCTCGCGCAATGCGTGGAAGCCCGCGCCCAGAACGCCGACGGCCACGATCTGCACGTCGCGCCCGGGCTCGAGACCCACACTGCGCAGCAGCGCACGAGTCTGCGGGATGGTGCCCCAGGTCAATGCGCCCACGCCGATGCCACGCCCGCGGAGGTCCGCAAGCGTGCGGATAGGACTTTCCGTCCGCACCGCGATCTCCAGCGTGTTCGATGGGCCCGCATTGTACACATACGCGACCGGCAGCGGCGCTTGGCCCGGCTGGTGAGCCGACAGCAGCGTCTCCGTCAGTGGAAAGCCGAAGGTCACCTGACGCTGCAAAACCTGCGGCAGGATGGCTCCGGCTCCGGGCAGAACGACGTGTTGGACCACGATGTTCTCGGCCTGGAACAGTCCTAGCTCCTCGGCAATGGCGTAGGTGCCGCCATCCGTTACGGTCAGCGGGATGGCAAGGCCGATCACCACGCGATCGGGCGCCTGGGCGGACGAGCCGGTCGAAAAACTGCACCAGAGGCCGAGGGCAGCGAGGAAGCGAGTCATGCGGGACATGCGGCGATGTCCTTGCTGAGGTGATGGATGAGGGATGGCGCGGGGCGGTGACGCGTTGGTCGCAGAAACGACAACGCGGCTCATTGCGCGGCGTCGCAGGCTCGCGAGGGGGGCGGAAAGTGGTGAGGTCATGGTGTGGTGGTCCATTTGCAGCGCAATAAAACAGGCGGGCGGGTAATTGTCACCTGATGGGTGAGCATACCGCGAATTCAACAATTTTAAGTAGTGGATTTGTGGCGTGATTTGTGTCGCGAGCGCCGCGCCGAAAGGACCCGCCATGCCGCGCTTCCTGACGCTATGCTCCGAATTTCAACGGAGGCTTCTCACGCCTGAAGGCTGAGGCCATTTTGATCAGGTCAAGATCCTGATCTCTTCAGCTTTGCCGCCTCACGGGAACCTCGGCGCCACCCCAGGCTTCGAGCAGCTGGGTCAAGGCAGTGACGTCCTGGCCTCCTCCACGATGCATTTAGGCGCGGCCGTACAGTTCTTGGCAGTGGTAGCAGGTCAATCGGCGGGCCCACCGCTGCCAAGGGCAACCTGCTTCACGACATCCGGCGTCGGCAGGCTGACAGGAACGATGGATGCAGCGTTTGCCACCGCGGCCGGGTCAGACCCGGGTAGGTGGTTTTGATCAGGTACTGCGCGGTCAGGCCTTTGAAGAGCACGACCGCGGCGGTCCCGGATGTGCTCCGGCAGCTTGATCAGCCGTTCGGCGGGATAGAGCCAGCCTCTGGCGTATGAGCCGAGTGGCCCGGGCGCATAGGCGACGCGTGGTCGCCTAATGCGCAGCGACGGCGAGCGGTGCCCGGAATTCCTCGAGGTTGTCGCCGTGGAGGTCGTCCATGGGCGAGCATCAGAGGATCTCGTTGGCTGCGTCGTCACCATCAATTTGGGTAAGCATCCCCGTATAGATCGAGAACTGAAAGCCAAGCAGCGCCAGCTTGCCTTCCGCCACGGCCGAGGCGATCCAAGGAAAGGTCATAAGATTAGCCAGCGACAATCGCACCACACCGATCTCGCAATGGTGTAGCAAGTCGTCGCCGGTCAGTTCTGCTGGCGCGCAAGTGAGCACCGGTGTGGCGAGGGCCATCCATGGCGCCACGAAGTCCTGTGCGTCGCGCGGGGCACCTTGCACCATAGCACGCACGCCTCCGCACTGCGCATGACCGAGCACGACGATGCGCGCCACCTTCAGGACCCGCACACCGTACTCGAGCGCCGCGCTGGTTCCATGCAAGCCGCCATCGGGCGAGAAGGGCGGTACCAGACCGGCAATGTTGCGGACGGTGAACAGCTCACCGGGGCCTGCGCCGAACACAGTTGCAGGATCAACGCGGGAATCGGAACAGGCAATGACCATCGTCTCGGGTTGCTGGCCTTCCCGAGACAGCGCTTCGTACCGATCCCGCTCGCTGGCCCAGATTTCGGTCCGAAACTTCCGATAGCCGGCAAGCAGGCGCTTCATCGTGGCTCCATATCAAGGTTCCGGGTCCGCCACTGCTGCGCCAAGATTGCAGCCGTGCGGGTGAGGGGGCGCTTGCGACCCCGAGACAGGGTCGCCGTATTCGCTATCGGTCACTTTCTCAAGCCAGTTCGTCCCTGCACCGTTGGGCACTTCGGCAATAGCAATACGGTTGCGCCAAGGGCCAATCGAAATGAGGACAATCCAAGATGCCACATCAAGCCTGAACCCGGAAAAGCAAGTGTCTGTGGCTTCGTGCCCGAGCATCCCCACCGCATCCACAGATACTTGCAAAGCCTCCAGCGCCAGCCCGCTGGGAGAACTCCGCTTGTTCGGCCCCTGAGGACGGGTCCACCAAGCTGGTCACAACCATCGCTTGGCTCGCTATCTTCCCTGAGATGAGTTCGACGTCTAGCGCACCGTGCCCCTGAAGGCGCTCCTCCGCGGACGGCCTGTCCTTGCTTGCGCGCTGCCGCATGACCTGTCCTGGGAGGATGTGCGTGCGGCGTCGCGCGCAGGCGGCAGCCCAACTGCGCTCGCCATGGCCTGCTGCGGCGTGCCGGCTGTGGCGAAGGAAAGCGTCCGTGGCACGCGCTTCTTTGCCCATAAGCCCGACCTCCGCTCTCCGTCCTGCGGGCGCTTTGGAAAGCCCGAAAGCGAGGCGCATCTGCGCCTCAAGGCGGCTGCTCACGAGGCTGCCCTCGCCGTGGGCGCACAAGCGGATACCGAAGTCCGCGGTGGGGGAGATGGACCAGAGGCGTGGGTGGCCGATGTGCTCGTCGCCCATGAGGGCGTCCGGCGCGTGATCGAGATCCAGCTCTCGCCCCAGAGCGCGGCCGAGACACGTCGGCGCAGCGCGCGCTACGACCAAGCTGGCCTCCAAGTGCTCTGGCTATTCCGCTCCCTCCCCGAGGGGCTTGCTCTCGGCCCCGATCAGCCGGCCGCGGTCGTGCTTCCCACAGGCGAGGCGGACGCAGAGGCCGCTGTGCGCCGTCGGGCCGCGGCCTTTGCCGTGGGCCAACTGGTCTGGAGTGACGGAACAGGCGCCGCACCCTTCACGCTGGTGGGGTACGATGCGCAGTGCCAGCGCTGCGGCGAACTGTACCATCGCACGCCTTACGCCCTGGTCCGGCTCGGCGAGGTGAACGGGCGTTGGGACACCCGGATCATTCCCACGAAACGGCTCAACCCTGTTGGCCGCGGGCCTTGGCGTCAGCCGTCTTCGTGCCAAGGAGCGCCCGAGGCTCGCGATGACCCTCTCGGCCGGCGGCTTGGGGGCGGGGACGGGTTGCGCTGCCCGCACTGCCGGACAGATGCGCCTCGGGACGCCCCATTGCTGCCGCAGGAGGAGGCGTGGTTGTGGCCCCACGCTCAGGTGGATGGCTGGACGCGCTGGGCGGGGGGCCGGCCGGGCTGGCGTCCCGCCCCGGCTCCATCCCGGCCTTATAGGCCGGTAGGGGACGAGCCACGCTGGCGCGCGGCGCTTGAACGCTGTGGCCTGCTGCTTGACCGGCAGGCTGCTGCCTTGACCTTTCCTGGTCTCCGGCAGGCCTACGAAGCGAAAGCCGAGCTGGCACCGGAGGCCATCGAGTTCCGACGCCTCTCTGACAACCTGGAAGCCGCAGGTCGCCAGCGCCGCGTGTTCGCATTGGTACAAGAGCTGGAGGGCGCAAGAGGATCATGCGTGGCGGCGGAGGTGGCTTACGACCGGGCTGAGATACGCCGCATCCGGCTGCGCTTTCCCTTTGACCGGCAGGGGGCTGAGGCGCTTAAGGCGATGGGAGCGCGCTGGATTCCGACCGAGCGGGCCTGGGTCGTGGCGGTCGGCCGTAGAAAGCAGGAACTGGCCGAACGGGTGCGCGAGGCCGTACACGAATTGCGGGCTCGGCTCGATGGGCCGCTTGGGTAAAAGCAGAACACTGGGTCCGTTAGGAATAGACCGGCCACAGTGAGAGAGCCTGTGCGGCCGCGTTTTGCCCGCGAGGCCACGCGCACTCGCTCCCAGGCCAGGTCACGCAGCGGTGAGCAAGTGTGCACGGGACGGCCTGAAGATGCGCCTTCAGGGGCACGATGCGGCAACCGTCGATTTCCCGATCAAGAAGGTAGGGAACCAATAGGTGGTTGTGACCACCGTAGGGACGCGGCGGGCCAAACGGGCCCGCCGCACAGATGCTCGCCGGCAGTCAGACTCAGGAGAACAGCAAGTCCGGCTTGAAGTCCATCCGCGTGCTCCCACTGAGGCCGATGTCTCCGTCGGCGTCGGCAGCCTGAAGCTCAAACGTAATCCAGTCCGGGTCGGGGGTCTTGATGATCTCGGTGAAGAAGGTGCCCACCCGAATTCCTTGGTTCGGATCGACCACACCCTTGGCGTTCTTCGGGAAGTCAAATGACACGATCGCATAGTCGAAGTAATCACCGACGCCTGCGTCAACTCCCGCACTACCCCCTGGAGCATCGCCTACCTTGTTCCCGTCATCGAACAGATCGATGTTGTGCGCCAAGCCGTCAGTGAGCTTCAGACCCGTCTTCGAGACAGCTCCGTATTCATCAAGAGCGTTGGCCGTCGTCCGCGAACCGGTGTCGATGAGCACTGCCTCACCGTTCATCCCGAAACGGTACAACTCATACTTGACCGTCACATTTTCGATGTTGCCGATTCCGTAAACATCGAAGCTGAGGTGCGTGAGGTGGTTCAGGTCACCGGAGCCAGGCGAGTTGTAAGTCACCTTGAACGCCTCGCCCGGATTGATCTGGCTGGCTTGGCCACCCCTGATGCCAAAACCGATGCTGTTGGGGTTGATGTCGTCGTTGGTCGACTTGGCTCCAGGATCGGTGAGCACGCCCTTCCCATCGGCCAAGAGCCCATTGATGGTGATCGACCCCCCGTAGCTTCCCGTCAGCGCAGCGGTGATGGTCTCGCGAGACGAACCTGCCGGGATCTTGTCGAAGGCAATCTGCTGCACGAGCCCTTTTGGAGCAAAGGGAACGCCGACATTGTAGGCAACCCCGACCCCCGGGTCGGCGTCTTTCAGGTCAATCCGAAAGACCGCCTTGACGTTCAAATCATCGCTCCTGGCGTATTCGAGCACACCCCCGTTCATGCGGGCGATCAGTCCATTGTTTGATTCTTCAGCATAGGACCCGAACGTCACCGGTCCCCCTGGGATGTCATGACCGTAATCGACATTCAGATTGAAGGACTTGGACGCTAAGTTCTTGAACTGCATCTCAAGGGTCGTGTCCCAGCCGACGAAGGTCGGAGCGGCATCGACAAAGCTTGCCTTGACGTCAGCACGCACGGGTGAAGTCGCGTCGCCATCCCGGTCAGTGGCGATCCCCTCGATTTGCACGGCGCCGCTGGCAAGGGAGACGGAAGGCTGGGCTGCCCCGTGCTTCATCGCCAGCTTCTGGTCGAGTGTAATTTCACCCGTTGCCGCATTCAGGGTGAGAGTGAAGGCCACGTTGCCGCTGACTTCTGTGCCGGTGACGACGGTCCCGTCAGTCGTAAGGGTGATGGCCTTGTTATTGATGCTGGTGAGCCCACTCGCGGCGTTGGCGACCACGAGCTTGTAAGACATGGCGCCTCCATCCGCCCCGAATTTCGGGTCGAACATGGCGGCGTAGCTCTGCGTCGCGAGCACACCCTCGCTGGCATCCTCGTCCTTGCTGGTCAGCGTGGGCGCCGTGGCACCGGCCTTGGAGGTCAGTGACGGCCCGTCATCGAGGAAGGCGAGGGGTAGATCGAGCATCGCAATGGCGACGCCGGTGTCGGAATCGGTCACCTTGGAAACAACTTTGATGAGCCCCGCCGTGAGCGAGATGCTCTCGTTGGCGTTGCCGGCCGTACCCTGTTTGACCGCCATATGCTGGGTCAGGGTGACCGTTCCGGCCGAGTTGATGGTGGCCGTGAAGACTCGGGTGAGCCCATCAGCGAGGACGCCTTGCACCTCCGTGCCACCGGCGATGACCTTCAGCTTCACTGGGTCACCGGCAGAGGTCACAAGGTTGGTGGCAGCGCCATCAGTGGCTTGGAGCGAGTAGCTCTTCGCTCCTGGTCCATCACCACCGAAATCAGCCGCGAAGTTGACAGCGTAATTCGCAGAGGAGGAAGTCCCAAGGGTGGTTTCATCGACGGTGATAGCCGCTGCGGTACCGATCGCCGCATTCGTCGGATCGTCGTTCACCGAGTTGACCGTGATTAGAGCTGTCTGGACTGCCGACAACGCTCCCGAGGCGTCCTTGGTCCGGAACGTGAAACTGTCAGCCCCATGGTAGTTGGCCGTCGGCGAGTACTCGAATGTTCCATCGGCCGAGAGCGTCAGCGTCCCATTGGTTGGGCCCACGACCTTCACGAAGGTGAAGGTGTCACCGACATCTACGTCAGCCCCGACAAGCGCTCCTTTGTAGGTAGCGTCCTCATCAACGGCGAAGGATGTGGGATCCGCGGTCGGCGCGTCGTTCACCGGATTGACGGTGACGTTCACGGTCGCCGTGGTGGTGCCGCCGTTCCCGTCCGACACCTCGACCGTGAAGGCGTCGGGGCCGTTGTAGTCCTTCGCGCCCTGGTAGGAGTAGGACCCGTCGGCCTTCAGCGTCACGGTGCCGTGCTGGGGCGCGCCGTTGGCCGCCAGCTTGTAGGTGAGCAGGTCCTTGTCGACGTCCGCGCCCACGACCGAGCCGGTGATGGCCAGGTCCTCATCACCCTGAGCCGGGGCCGCCGTCGCGGTCGGCGCGTCGTTCACCGGATTGACGGTGATCGCGACCGTAGCGGCCTGAGACAGGGCCGAGCCATCGGTGAGCTTGTAGGTGATGGTGTCGGCGCCGAAGAAGTTGGCATTCGGCGTGTAGACGAGCCGACCCTGAGCATCGACCGCCACCGTGCCGTGCAGGGCCGTCGGAGCATCCGCCCCGCCCGCAACGCTGAGGGCCTGGTTCTCCACGTCCGTGCCCGCCGCCACCACGTCGATCGCGGCGGACGGCGTGTCCTCGTTCGTGCTCACCGCGGCCACCGTTCCGGCCACCGGCGCGTCGTTGACCCCGGTGACCTTGACGGTGATGGTCTCGCTGTCCGATCCGTCCTTCGAGGTGACCGTGAGCGTGTCAGCCTTGACCTCGCCCGCCGCCAGCGCCTGCACGGCCGTCCTGGCATTGTCGAGCGTATAGGCCCAGGCACCCGTCGCAGCGTTGAAGGTGAAGTCGCCGTAGGTGCCCACCAAGGCCGCAGGGGCCAGAGCCTGGAACACGTTCTCGCCGGCGTCCGGGTCGGCAACGGCAAGCGCGCCGCTGGCCGTGCTGGCCGCCGCGTCCTCCGTCAGCGCCCCACTCGTCGTGCCGCTGATTGCAGCTTGGTCATTGGCCCCGGTGACCGTGACGGCGGCATTTGCCGTTGCTGTGAGAGCCTCCGCCACACCGGCCGCACGGTCGGAAACCGTGTAGCTGAACGCAATGGAGTCGGAAGTGGCTCCCGCCGGCAGCACATCGAATTTGCCGTTTTGCGTAAGCGTCACTGTGCCGTCTACTGCTACGCTCAGCGTTGCGCCGTTCGCGAGCGTGGCAGTCGTGCCTGCAGCATAATCTGTAGCGCCGACCTTGAAGCCTGTGACCTGCAGCGTATCGCCGTCTGGGTCGCTGTCATTGGTGAGGACGTCGCCGACCGCGGCGCTCCCGCCCTCGATCGCCACGAACCCTGCCGCGCCCAAGTCGTCGACTGGCGCCGGCGCGCGGTTCTCCACCAGGTCAGAGATATTGACCGTCAGAACCTGTTCCGTGGCAGCCCCGGCGCTGTCGGTCGCCTTAACGCGGATGCTGTAGTTCGACTTCGTCTCGAAATCAGGGACAAAGTTGAGCTTGAGGCTCTTGGTAACGGCGTCAATGGTGAACTTGCCGTTGTCCGTGTCGCCGGCACCCGCAACAAGGGCGAAGGTGTGGGTATCGCCGACGTCGGCATCGGTGGCCGAGAGCGTGCCTACAACCGTGCCGGCCACGGAGTTCTCATCCACCTTGTTGTTTGTGAGAAGCACAGCGGTGGGCGCGTCATTGATCCCGGTGACATTCAGGGTGATCTGGTTCGGCGTCGGGTCGAGGTCGACACCGCTGTTGGCTATCCCGCCGTTGTCCTGTACTTGGAAGGTGAACGAGGCATAGGCGGGGCCGTTCGCGTTCGCCATGGGAACAAAAGTCAGCTTGCCGAGGTTGGCCGCCGTAATCAGCTGTCCCTCGGTAACGGCAACGTTGTCGAGCTTCAGCGTGCCAGCCGTCGGCAGGGTAGTGATCTTAACGGCCGCCAGCGTATTACCATCCACATCGGAGAAGCCGAAGTCAGCCGTCGTGAAGGTGTAACTTCCGTCCTCCTGGATCGTGATGGATTTGTCTTTGCCGGAGGGCGCGTCATTCACTCCTTGTATGTTGACGGTCGTGACCTCGACATCAGACCGAATCGTGTCGCTTCCACCGCCATCGTCAACTACGGTGACGAGGAGGCCCCGCGTGCCAGTGACTGGAGCCTCACTCGTGTTCTCGAATTTGATGGAATTCAGTGCCGTCTCGAAAGCAAACTTCGACTCCGTGTTCCCCTTCCGCGGCGTGAAAGTCAAAGTGTTTGTCGTAGTGCTCCACACGGCCACGAGGGATGCTGTACCCGACGCCCCATATAGAGAGGCGTCGAAGAGCAGATTGTCCGAGCCTGCTTGGTAGACGTAGCCAATAGTCGTCGTGTCGAACTTGATCGAGAGCGACCTGATGAGATTGGCGTCATCAGAGCCGACGCCTGGATCACTGATCACCGCGCCGAAAGAAACTGCGACGGCAGCACTCCCCTCGGTGAACGTCGTCTCATAGCCAGTGCTAGCCTTGGAGCTATCGAGATCAAGCGAAATTGAAGCAGTGCCGGACATCGTCTTCTCCTTGCAGGAAGCTGCGTTAGTGCCGCTTGCCCCTGCGGATGCGATCGGACGCGCCAGCCCTTTAAACGAAGGCAATCGGTACCTGTGCCGCGCTTCAGAAACATCCGCCCCGCTCGTTTTTAAGCAGTTCAAGAAGAGGGCGCCAATTTGCCAGACGATCTATGCGGACTATAACTTTGGCTATACGCGCATATGTTTGTAAATTCGAGGCCAGTTCCCGAAATAGTTGTATGCGTGATCGAACGCTTCATTTTGATTGCAGCGCACCGGGCACATGGCATCTGTTGACGCAAAGAGGCCAGAGCCTGCAGGTGAATTCGCTGAAGCGCATCCTTCGTATTTTGGCGAAACGGCTATGACGCTGCCCAAGCGCGGCCCGGCCCGCCGACAGCTAAAATGATTCCGCCTCTCGGCGCGCTGCAGCGCCACTTGTGCGAAGAAAGGACGATGCACAGCTTACTTTGGCGAGGGGCCGCCTTATGTAAAGCCGCGACTAAGAGCCCATCCGGAAAGGAATTGAATCGTCTGAATCGGATGTGATTCGCTGGTCCTGCGGACGATCGCGGGAGCAGACGGATGGCGTGGACGGTGGAGCATCGGCGTGCGGCGGATCGGCGCGGGCT
>NZ_JAFEUU010000027.1 GCF_017355885.1 Sabulicella rubraurantiaca | reverse complement strand
ACGCCACTGGTTCACGATTGGCTGCTCAAGCGGCCACGCTGGCACCTGCACTTCACGCCGACCAGCGCCTCCTGGCTCAACCTGGTCGAATGCTGGTTTGCGCTGCTAACGCGCCGGCGCCTGGAGCGCGGCGCTTTCACCAGCATTGGCGACCTGGAGGCCGCGATCCAAGGCTACATCGCCGAGACCAACGCCGCGCCGCGGCCGTTCGTCTGGACCAAGACCGCCGACCATATCCTCGCCAGCGTCGCCCGCTTCTGCCAACGAACTTCTAACTCAGGCCACTAGCCCTCCGGCGCGAAGACGCGCAGCGCCCCGCGCAGCACGCGGAACCGCGCCGGGGTCTGCGTCGTCACCTCGCCATCCGTGTTCACGGGCATGGGGCGGCGGGTGCGGATCTCGGCCTCGGTGAAGGAGGCGGTCCGCACATCGGCGAGGAGGCGGTGCCGCCCGGTGCGGAACAGCGGATAGACCAGGGCCAGCTTCCACAGGCGCCGCGCCTCGATGCTGTAGAGGTCGAGGCGCCCGTCATCGATCGCCGCATCCTGTTCCACTGTCATGCCGCCGCCATAGTGGCGGCCATTCCCCACCGCGACCTGCAAGGTGCGAAGGATCCGCCGCTTCCCATCGAAGCGGAGCTCCGCCGCGAATGGCCGGGCGCGCCACACGGCGCGCGCCGTCGCGATGGCATAGCCCAGCCGTCCCCAGCGCTGCTTCACCTCGCCACTCAACTCCCGCGCCACCGCGACGCTGAGGCCGATGCTGGCGACGTTGAAGAAGAGGTGCCCGTTCACCTCGCCGAGATCCACCGCGCGTGCCTGGCCGGCCGCGATCACCGAGACCGCGCCCGGGATGTCGAGCGGGATGCCGAGGGTGCGCGCCAAGTCGTTCGCGGTGCCGAGGGGCAGGATGCCGAGCGGCAATCCCGTCTCGCGCAGGGCCGGCGCGGCGGAGTTCATGGTGCCGTCCCCGCCGCCCAGCACGATCATGTCCACCGTGCCCGATGCCGCGCGGATGGCTTCGCGCAGCGACTCGCCGTCCCCGCAATCGCCGTGCGTGATCTGAATCCCGGCCTCCCGCAGCGCTGCCTCCGCCTCCCCGGCGGCAGACGCGCCGCTGCGGCTCTTCGCGTTGACCAGGAGGAGGGCGCGCGGCGCCGGCTTCGTGTCGCTCATGCCTGGCCGCGCCGCTGCAGGGTCAGGAGGATCAGCCAGCACAGCGCGGCCCAGCCCGCGCCCACCGCCCAGCCGGCCAAAACGTCGCTCGGCCAATGGACGCCGAGATAGACGCGGCTGAAACCGATCAGCAGCACCAGCAGCGCCGCGACGGCCAGGGGATAGGCCTTGGCCCGCCGCCTTTCCTGCACCCGCGCCAGCAGCGCGCCCAGCGTCAGGTAGACGATGGCCGAGAGCATGGCGTGGCCGCTCGGGAAGCTCTGCGAATAGACGGATTGCCCATGCGGGACGAGGTCGGGGCGCGGGCGGCCGAAGCCCCATTTCAGTCCGTGGCTGACCGCGACGCCGGAGGCGATGGACAGCACGACCAGCATCGCCGCCTGCCGCTTGCCCGTGAGCAGGAGGAAGCCGAACACCGCCGCCGTCACCAGCACCAGAACGCCCGTGCCGCCCAGCGCGGTGAAGTCGCGCATCATCTCCTCGAACCAGCGGGGGCCCCAGGGGTCGGTCGGGTCCGCCTCGCTCCGCAGCGCGAGCAGCAGCGCCTGGTCCAGCGAATGGGTGTCGCCATCCGCGACTTCCAGCGCCACGCGCGCGAAGCCGAACAGCCCGACGCCGACGATGACGAGCGCGACCAGCGTCCCGCGCTCGGCGGCCGAGACGCGCTGGGTCAGGCTGCGCAGCCAGCCCACCCTCTCCATCCTGTGTTCCATCCGGCCTCCTGCCTCCTCGCCGGCAAGCAACGTTCCGCCCGCGCGAATGTTGGCGAGGGAATGGGGATGGATGGACGCCGATGACTCATGATCGCTTGGTGCTCCTCGGCCGGTTGGGCTTCGCCGCGCGAGGCGTGGTGAACCTGCTCGTGGGCGGGTTGGCGCTGATGGCGGCGCTCGGGCGCGGCGGCGAGGCGACGGGGGCGAGGGGCGCGATCGGCACGCTGCTCACCCAGCCCCTGGGGCTGTTCATCCTCGCCTTCCTTGCGCTTGGGCTGTTTGGCTTCGCGCTGTGGCGCTTCCTCCAGTCATTGCTGGACGCGGACGGGTTGGGGCGGGACCGCAAGGCGCTGATGCGGCGGGCGGGGCAGTTCATCTCCGGCGTGATCTATCTCGGCCTGGCCGGCTTCGCCGCCAGCCTCGCCATGGGCGGTGCGGCATCGGGCGGCGAGGACGAGGCGGCGCGCGACTGGACGCGCTGGCTGATGAGCCAGCCCTTCGGGCGGTGGCTGGTGGCGGGGGTCGGGCTGGGCATCCTGGGCGCTGCCTTCGGCATGGCGCGCAAGGCCTGGACCGCGTCCTTCTGCGAGAACCTGTCTTGCGGAGGCCAGGCGGAGCACTGGGTGAAGCGCCTCGGCCAAGCCGGCTACGCGGCGCGGGCCGTAGTCTTCGTGGTGATCGGCCTGTTCCTGCTGATCGCCGCGTGGCAGCACGACCCGAACGAGGTGCGCGGCCTGGGCGGCGCCCTGGTCGCGCTGCGCGCCCAGCCCTTCGGGGCGGCGCTCTTCGGCATCGTGGCGGCGGGCCTCGCGGCCTTCGGCCTGTTCGGTCTGGCCGAGGCGTGGTTCCGCCGCATGCGGACCCCGCCCGAGGCCCAGGCCGTCGGGGCGATGCTGTCGCCCGGACGGTGAGGGCGGTTCAGCCCCGACCGCGATACCCCGGCACGCCCTGGTCGGGGATCCAAACCCCCTCGGGCGGCGTGCCGGTCTGGAAGAACACGTCGATCGGGATGCCGCCGCGCGGATACCAGTAGCCGCCGATGCGCAGCCACACGGGATCGAGCAGCGCGACGAGGCGCTTCGCGATCATGAGCGTGCAATGCTCGTGGAATGCGCCGTGGTTGCGGAAGGAAGCGAGGAAGAGCTTGAGGCTCTTGCTTTCCACGATCCAGTCGCGCGGCACGTAGTCCAGCACGAGATGCGCGAAATCCGGCTGCCCGGTGAGCGGGCAGAGCGAGGTGAACTCCGGCGCGGCGAAGCGCACGCAGTAATGCATCCCCGGCTCCGGATTGGGCACGCGCTCCAGCACCGCCTCCTCCGGCGAGGTGGGCATGGGCGTGGCGCGACCAAGCTGGGTGAGTTGGGAGGTGTCAGTCATCGTCGGGGCGGTTCCAATCGGCCTCGATCGCCGCGGCCTCGTCATCGAGGCGCTTGGCGAGGATGGCTTCGCGCAGGCGGCGCATCAGGTCCTGGTAGTACTGGATGTTGTGCCAGGTCAGCAGGATCGGACCCAGCATCTCATCGCATTTCAGCAGGTGATGGATGTAGGCGCGGGAATGGCGGCGGCAAGCCGGGCAGGCGCAGGCGGGGTCGAGCGGCCGCCCATCGTCGGCGTGGCGCGCATTGCGCAGGTTCAGCGCCCCGCGCGAGGTATAGGCGCGCCCCATGCGGCCCGAGCGCGTCGGGATGACGCAGTCGAACATGTCCACCCCGCGCCGCACCGCGCCCAGCAGATCGGCGGGCATTCCCACGCCCATCAGGTAGCGCGCCTGGTCGTCGGGCAGCATGGGCGTGGTGAAGTCCAGCGTCGCGAACATCGCCTCCTGACCCTCGCCGACGGCGAGGCCGCCGATGGCATAGCCTTCGAAGCCGATCTTCCGCAGCGCGGCCGCGCTTTCGGCGCGCAGATCCTCGAAGGTCGAGCCCTGGACGATGCCGAACAACCCGTGCCCGTCGCGCGGCGTGAAGGCCTCACGGCAGCGCGCCGCCCAGCGCATGGACAGGCGCATGGACTTCGCCGCCTCCTCATGCGTGGCGGGGAAGGGGGTGCATTCGTCGAAGCACATGGTCACGTCCGCACCGAGCAGACGCTGGATCTCCACGCTGCGCTCCGGCGTCAGCCGGTGCCTGGAGCCGTCCACATGCGAGCGGAAGGTGACGCCGTCCTCGTCCATCTTCCGCAGCGCCGCGAGGCTCATCACCTGGAAGCCGCCGGAATCCGTGAGGATGGGGCCGTGCCAGTCCATCATGGCGTGCAGCCCGCCCAGCCGGTCCACGCGCTCGGCGCCCGGGCGCAGCATCAGGTGATAGGTGTTGCCCAGCACCATGCGCGCCCCGGTGGAGCGCACCCCGTCCGCCGTCATGCCCTTCACCGTGCCGGCGGTGCCGACCGGCATGAAGACCGGCGTCGGCACCTCGCCATGCGCGGTGTGCAGCACGCCAGCCCGGGCGCGCCCGTCGGTTGCCTGCTTCTCCCAGCGCAGCGTCATGCCGCGTCCTCGGCTCGGAACAGCAGGGACGCATCGCCATAGGAGAAGAAGCGATAGCCCTCGCGGATGGCGTGGGCATAGGCGGCGCGCATGGGCTCCATCCCGGCAAAGGCGCTGACCAGCATCAGCAGCGTGGATTTCGGCAGGTGGAAATTGGTCATCAGCAGATCCGCGGCGCGGAAGCGGAATCCGGGCCGGATGAAGATGTCGGTCAGCCCCTGGAAGGGCGGGATGGGGGCGGTACGGTCCTTGATGCCCTGCGCGGCGGTTTCCAGCAAACGCAGAGCGGTGGTGCCGCAGCACAGGATGCGCCCGCCCTCGCGCCGCGCCTCGTTGATCGTGGCGGCGGCTTCGGGCGGCAATTCGCACCATTCGGCGTGAAGGCGGTGGCGGTCCAGATTCTCCTCGCGCACCGGCAGGAAGGTGCCGGCGCCGACATGCAGCGTGACGGTGGCGCGGCGCACGCCCTTGGCTGCCAGGGCATCCAGCAGGCGCGGGGTGAAATGCAGGCTGGCGGTGGGGGCGGCCACGGCGCCGAGGCGGGCGGCGAAGAGCGTCTGGTAATCCTCCCGGTCCTCGCCGCGCGGGGCGTCGCGGTGGATATAGGGGGGCAGGGGCATCTCCCCCGCCTCGGCCAGGGCCCGCTCCAGCGCCGCCGGATCGGCGCCGAAATCGAGCCGTGCCGCGCCGCCTTCGAGCTTCTCCACCACAAGCGCCGTCGCCTCGGACCCCTCGATGGCAAGGGTGTCGCCCTCGCGCAGGCGGCGGGCGTTGCGGATCAGCGCATGCCAGGTTCCGTCGCCCTCGGCGCGGTTCAGCATCACCTCGATCCGCGCCTCGCCGCGCCGGGCCCGCAGCCGGGCGGGGATGACGCGGGTGTCGTTCACGACCATGACGTCGCCCGGGCGCAGGTAGTCCGGCAGGTCGAGCACGCCGCGATCCTCCCGGGCGTCGGGACGCACCACCAGCATCCGCGCCGCGTCGCGGGGGCGCGCCGGTTCCTGGGCGATCAGCGTTTCAGGCAGGTCGTAGTCGAAATCCCGCAGGGAAAGGGGCATGGCGCGGGGCCGTAGCGCGCGCCGAGCCGCCGTGCAACGCTGACCCTATGAAGCTCTCGCCAAGCTCCACATCGCGGCCCATGGGGCCGGGCGGCCGAAGGGCCGCCGCCGCAAATGCGGCGAAGCCAAGCGCCATGGATGCGGCGCACCCGGCGATTGAGGGCAAGCAATGACCCGTTCCGCCACGCTGCTGATGACCTGTGCCGTGCTCTGCGCCGCCTTGGCCATGGGGCTGCGGCAGAGCTTCGGGCTCTTCCTGGCGCCGATGACGACGGATCTGGGCTGGTCCGCCTCCGGCTTCGCCCTCGCCATCGCGCTGCAGGTGCTGCTGAACGGGGTGTCGCAGCCGCTCTGCGGGCAGGTGGCGGACCGGATCGGCGGCCGCAAGGTCATCATGGGCGGCGCGGCCCTTTACGCCCTGGGCATCCTCGGCATGGCGCTGTCGGAGGGGCTGGGGCTCTTCACCTTCTTCGCCGGGCTGGTGATGGGGGTGGCCGTTTCCGCGGCCGGGATGCCCGTCATCATCGCCTCGCTGACCCGCCTCCTGCCCGAGGAGCAGCGGGGAAGGGCGGTCGGGCTGGGCACGGCGGGCTCCTCCTTCGGGCAATTCCTGGTGGTGCCGATGGCCGGGCTGGGCATCAGCTTGGCAGGGTGGCAGGGGGCGCTGTTCCTGATGGCCGGGGCGGCGCTGCTGATGATCCCGCTCGCCCTGCCGCTGAACGACCAGCCGGCGCCGGCCACGGCAGCGCAGCCGGAGCAATCGGCGAAGGAGGCGCTGTCCTTCGCGCTGCGGACGCCGTCCTTCTGGTTCCTGTTCTTCGGCTTCTATGTCTGCGGCCTCCATGTCTCCTTCCTGTCGGTCCACCTGCCGGGCTTCGTCGCCTCCTGCCACTTGCCCGTTTCGGTGGGGGCGGGCGCCATCGCGCTGATCGGGCTGTTCAACGTGGTCGGCTCGCTCACGGCGGGCGAGCTGTCCTCGCGCTGGAAGCGGCGGGAGCTGCTGGTGCTGATCTATGCCGGGCGTGGCGTGCTGATGGCCGGGTTCCTGTTCGTGGAAAAGACGGCGGCGACAGTGCTCGGCTTCTCCGCTCTGATGGGCCTGCTGTGGCTCTCCACCGTGCCGCCCACAGTGGCGCTTTGCGCGCGCAACTTCGGCACGCGCTGGCTGGCGACCATCTTCGGCCTTGTCTTCCTGGGGCATCAGGTGGGCGGCTTCACCGGGGCCTGGCTGGGCGGGGTGATCTTCGACCGGACGGGGTCCTATGACCTGATGTGGTCCATCTCCATCGCCGCTGCTGCCTTCGCCGCGCTGGTCCACATCCCCGTCCGGGACGGCATGACGGCAGCCCCCGTCGCCGCTACAACCGGCCGGACTGGTTAGGAATCGCCGATGCTCCGCCGCACCTTGCTGCCCGCCCTGCTCGCCACGCCCGCCCTGCTGTCCGCGCGCGCACAGGACCGGCCGCTGCCGCCGCATGGCTTCCTGTTCGGCTCCTGGACCGGTGGCATCTTCCCGGCCATCGAGACCCAAGGCAGCGTCTGCTTCGGCGCCGTGACGATGATCGTCACCGCCGATGTGGTGATGCGCGCCTCGTCGCTCGATGTCGCCTTCCGGCAGCGTCTGGTGGAGACGGTGGCCCTGGCCCCGAACGGGGTGGAGATCCGCCTCGCCCCCATTCCCGGCCGCGCCCCGCCCGAGGCCGGCTTCGGCTGCGACGGCAACCCCGACCTGCTGCGCGTCGTCCGGCGCGGCGAGGACGAGGTGGTGCTGCAAGGCTGCAACGAGTTTCCCTTCCCGCTGCGCCGCTGCAAGGGCTGAGGGATGACGCGACGCATCGCCCTGATCCACGCGCTGCGGCACTCCCCGCCGCCGGTGGAGGCTGCCTTCGCCCGTCTCTGGCCCGGCCAGCGCCTCATGAACCTGCTGGATGACAGCCTTTCCGCCGACCTTGCGCGCGACGGGCAACTGACGCCGGCGATGACCGAGCGCTTCCTCCGCCTGTCGCGCTACGCCGCCGACACGGGTGCGGAGGCCATCCTCTTCACCTGCTCCGCCTTCGGCCCGCCCATCGAGGCGGTGCAGAAGGCCCAAGCCCCCATGCCGGTGCTGAAGCCCAACGAGGCGATGATCGAGGAGGTCGTCGCCTCCGGCGCGCGGCGGGTGGGGCTGCTGGCTTCCTTCCCCGGCACGCTGACCTCCATGCCGCCTGAGTTCCCGGAAGGCATCGAGGTGGTGCCCATGCTGGCCGAAGGGGCGCTGGCCGCGCTCGATGCCGGGGATGTGGCCACGCATGACCGTCTGGTGGCGGAAGCCGGGGCGCGGCTGGCCGATTGCGACGCCATCGCGCTCGGCCAGTTCAGCCTGGCCCATGTCGCGCCGCGCGTGGCGGAGGCGACGGGCAAGCCCGTCTTCACCACCCCCGACAGCGCCGTCCGCAAGCTGCGCGGCCTCCTGGCCGCTTGACGGGCGGCGGAGCAGGGGCATCTCCCTCCGCATCCGAGCTTGGGAGAGATCCACATGACCGAAATCGCGGTGGGCGACGTTGCGCCCGCCTTCAGCCTGCCCGCCAGTGGCGGCCGCACGGTCAGCAGCGAGGGGCTGAAGGGCCGCCCCTACCTGCTGTATTTCTACCCCAAGGCCGACACCTCGGGCTGCACGGTCCAGGCGCTGGGGATGGAGGAGGCGCTGCCCGAGCTGGGCAAGCTGGGCCTGGAGGTGATCGGCATCAGCCCCGACCCGATGAAGGCCATCGAGAAATTCGCCGCCAAGCAGAGCCTCACCTTCCCCCTGGCCTCGGACGCGGAGAAGCAGGTGGCGGAAGCCTATGGCACCTGGGTCGAGAAGAGCATGTACGGCCGGAAATACATGGGCATGGAGCGCTCCTCCTTCCTGGTGGATCGCGAGGGGCGCATCGCCGCCATCTGGCGCAAGGTGAAGCCTGCGGATCACGCTCGGCAGGTGATGGAGGCCGCATCCCGCCTGTGAGGGGACCGAGGGCTGGCCACCCCGCCTTCCGGGCGGTAGGGAGCCCGCCCCGGGGCTGGTCCCGGGAAGGGCGCGGGACCACCGGATGACGATCGGCATCGAGATGGGGCGGACGCAGGCGGGCGCCCCCGTGACGCTCGACCTCGAGGAATTGCTGTCCACCCGCCTGCTCGTCCAGGGCAATTCCGGCTCCGGCAAGTCGCACCTGCTGCGCCGCCTCATGGAGCAGAGCGCACCCTGGGTGCAGCAGGTGGTGGTGGACCCCGAGGGCGACTTCGTTACCCTGGCCGACCGGCACGGGCATCTGGTCATCGACGCCGCCGCCCATTCCGAGGCGATGCTGGTCCGCGTTGCCGATCGGGTGCGACGGCACCGCGTCTCCGTGGTGCTGAACCTGGAGGGGGTGGAGGTCGAGGCCCAGCTGCGCTGCGCCGCCGCCTTCCTCAACGGGTTGTTCGACGCCGACCGCGACGCCTGGACCCCGGTGATGGTGGTGGTGGACGAGGCGCAGCTCTTCGCCCCCGCCATGGGCGGCGATGCGTCGGACGAGGCGCGGCGCGTCTCGCTCGGCGCCATGACCAATCTGATGTGCCGCGGGCGCAAGCGCGGCCTCGCCGGCGTCATCGCCACGCAGCGCCTCGCCAAGCTGGCGAAGAACGTCGCCGCCGAGGCATCGAACTTCATGATGGGGCGCACCTTCCTCGACATCGACATGGCCCGCGCCGCCGACCTGCTGGGCATGGAGCGGCGGCAGGCGGAATCCTTCCGCGACCTCGGACGCGGGCATTTCGTGGCGCTCGGCCCGGCCCTGTCGCGGCGGCCCATCGCCCTGCATGTCGGCGCGGTGGAGACGGCGACGCGCAGCGCCGGCCCCGCCCTGGTGCCGCCCCCCAGCCTCGCTTCTGCCGAGGAGGCGCGCGAGCTGATCCTGGCGGCGCCGGACGAACCAGCCGCGCCCCCGCCGCGCCGTGCCCCGCGCCCGCCGCCTACGGACATCCTCGCCGAGCTGGCTCGCTGCGCCCCCGCCGCGCCCCCGCCGCCGCGCGAGCGCACGGCGGATGAGGAGGCCGAGCGCCGCCGTATCTGCGAGGATTCGCTGCGCCAAGTGTTGGACGGAGAGGGGGAGGCGTTCCGTCCGGCCAGCCTGCTCTACCAGGATTTCCTGGTGCGGCTGCGGATCCGTGAGGTGGAGGACCCGCCCGGCCTGCCGGAGTTCCGCCGGATGCTCGCCGATGCTCGCGCCGGCATCGCGCCGGAGGCGGCGGAAGGTGAGGAATGGCAGGCCGCCGTGGCCCGCGCCGAAGTCCTGCCCGAGGATGCGCGCGGCGTCTTCCTGCTCCTGGCCCGCGCCGCGCTGGACGGGCTGCCCTGCCCGGACGACGCCGCCATCGCCCGCGCCTATGGCACGCATTCCGTCGGCCGCGCCCGCCGCCTCCTCGCTTGGCTGGAGGAGCGCAACGCGCTGGTGCTGCGCGAGGTGCGCGGGCAGGGGCGCGTGGCAGCGGTGGTGGGGCTGGGCTGGGAAACGGCACCGGGCCGCGCCTAAGCGCAACCCAATCCACCTCCTCCCAGGCCATCTGGCCGCAAAGCGGCCGGCGCCGCCAGACCAACCCATCAGCAGGCGCAACGATGGCGCGGCGAAAGCCAAGCGGCCGGAGGCCGCGCCCGGCGCCTGAGGGCACAAAAACAGGTTTTCACCCCGGAACCGGGGTGAAAACCTGTTTGAGGCAGCGCAGTCCGAAGGCCGTGCGGGTGTGGCGGACGCCGGGCAGGCGGTAGATCTTCTCGCGCAGCAGCTTCTCGTAGCCGGCCGTCCCGCCCACGGCGGCCTTCAGGATGTAGTCGTACTCCCCGGTCGCCAGCCACGCCTCGATGATTTCGGGCATGTTGGCGATGGCCTCCTCGAAGCGTGCCAGCTGGGCCTCATCGTGCTTCTCGGTCATGACCTCGATCCACACCGTGTCGGGCAAGCCCAGCGCCGCTTGGTCCAGCTCGGCGCGATAGCCACGGATCACCCCTGCCTGCTCCAGTCGCTTTACCCGCTGCCAGCAGGGCGAGGCGGAAAGCCCCACGCGCTCAGCCAGTTCGGCGTTGGTCAGCCGCGCTTCGCGATGGAGCGCGCGGAGAATGCGGCGGTCAATCGCGTCCACGGCAGAAGATCCTTCTGTCTTTTCGGCACTGCACAACAGAATACGGCATGAACCCCGGCGGGGTTCGGAGCATTCTCCCATCATAAGCCGGAACGGGATACCGACCCATGGGCAGCATCCAGAGAACGGAGGCCTCGCTCGAGGAGCGGTGGGAGGCGGCCGGACGCGAAACCCTGCTGACGGGCACGCAGGCGCTGGTGCGCGTGCCCCTGATCCGGCGGCAGCTGGATGCCGCGCAGGGATATGACACGGCAGGGTTCATCAGCGGCTATCGCGGCTCACCCCTCGGTGGCTACGACAAGGAGTTGTGGAAGCAGCGCGACCGGCTGCGCGAGGCGCATATCCATTTCGAGCCGGGGCTGAACGAGGACCTTGCCGCTACTGCCTGCTGGGGCACGCAGCAGGTCGGGCTGCTGCCCGGCGCGAAGCAGGACGGCGTCTTCGCCATCTGGTACGGCAAGGGGCCCGGGGTGGACCGCTCGGGCGACGTGCTGCGCCACGCCAACGGCGCCGGCACCGCGCCGCTCGGCGGCGTGCTGGCGCTGGCGGGCGATGACCCGGCCAGCAAGTCCTCTACCGTCACCAGCGGCTCCGAACACGCCTTCGCCGATCTGGAGATGCCGATGCTGGACCCCGCCGATGTGGCGGAGGTGCTGGAATATGGCGTGAAGGCCATCGCCCTGTCGCGCTTCGCCGGTACCTGGGTCGGCATGAAATGCATCGCCGAGACGATGGACGCCACCATGTCGCTCGTGGTGGACCCGGCCGCCTATGCCACGACGACCCCCGGCGAGCCGGGCGACGTCCATATCCGGCTGCACGACGCGCCGCTCCTCATCGAGCAGCGGCTGCGCCATGTGAAGCTGCCCGCCGCCCAGGCCTTCGCGCGGCTGAACGGCTTCGATCGGCTGGTGCAGGACTCGCCCAGCGCGCGCTTCGGCATCGCGGTGCGCGGCAAGGCTTGGTCCACGCTGCGCCAGGCGCTGGCCGATGCGGGCATCACGCCCGAGCTCGCCCGGATGGGGGGCTTGCGGATCTGGAAGGTGGGCCTCGCCTGGCCGCTGGACCGGGAAGGCGCCATCGCCTTCGCGCACGGGCTGGAGGAGGTGCTGGTGGTGGAGGACCGCCGCGCCTTCCTGGAATCCCAGCTGCGCGAGGCCCTCTACGACCTCCCCACACGCCCGCGCCTCACCGGCAAGGACGTGCTGAGCGACCTCGCGGAACTTGATGCGGCGACCGTGCTGCGCGCCCTGGCGGAAAGGCTGCCCGAGGCGCTGCGGACCGAGCGCCTCGCCGCCCGCGTCGCCGAGCTGGACGCGCTGGCCGGGGCGGAGCGTGAGCCGGTGACGGTGCGCACGCCCTTCTTCTGTCCCGGCTGCCCGCACAACACCTCGACCCGCGTCCCCGAAGGCTCGATGGCCCTGGCCGGAATTGGCTGCCACTACCTGGCCAAGGACATGGGCCGGAACAGCGACCTGTTCACCCATATGGGCGGCGAGGGCGCGCCCTGGATCGGCCAGCAGCACTTCACCGAGACGAAGCACGTCTTCGCCAACATGGGCGACGGCACCTATGCCCATTCCGGCTCCCTCGCCATCCGCGCCGCCGTCGCCGCCAAGGCGAACATGACTTTCAAGGTGCTGGTGAATTCCGCCGTCGCCATGACGGGCGGCCAGCCGCCGGATGCCGAGGTGACGGTGCCGCGCATCGCCGCCCAGGCCGCGGCCGAGGGGGTGAAGCGCATCGCCATCGTCGGCGACGATCCGGAGCGCCATCAGGGCGACCCGATCATCCCGCGCTTCGCCTCCTTCCACGATCGCGCGGATCTCGATTCCGTGCAGCGCGAGTTGCGAGAGGCGCCGGGCGTTTCCATCCTGATCTATGACCAGCAATGCGCGACGGAGCGGCGGCGCCAGCGCAAGCGCGGCCTCGCCGCCCCGGCGACGCGCCGTGCCGCCATCAACCCGCGCGTCTGCGAGGATTGCGGCGACTGCTCGCGCGTCTCCAACTGCATCGCCGTGGAGCCGGTGGAAACGCCGTGGGGCCGCAAGCGCCGCATCGACCAGAGCGCCTGCAACCAGGACCTGTCCTGCGTCGAGGGGTTCTGCCCCTCCTTCGTCACGCTCGAAGGGGTGGAGCCGCGCAAGCCGGCGGCCCGCGAGCCCGCCGCCCCGCCACCTTTGCCGGCACTGCCGGAGGCGGAGGCCGGGCAGAGCTGGAACCTCGTCCTCGCCGGGGTGGGCGGGCAGGGTGTGACGGCGCTGGCGCAAATCCTCGCCATGGCGGCGCATCTGGAAGGCCGCCCGGTGCGGACCCTCGACATGCTCGGCCTCGCCCAGAAGGGGGGCGGGGTCTATGTGCAGATGCGGATCGGCCGCGTGGGCGAGCAGGTGCTGTCGCCCCGCATCGGCCCGGGCGAGGCGGATGCGCTGATCGCCGCCGACCTGATCGGCGCGCAGGGCAAGGTGGCGCGGCCCATGCTGGGGCGTGGCCGGTCGCGCGTCGTGGTCAGCGCCGATGTCTCGCCCACCGGCGCCTTCGTGCTGAATCCCGAGACGCGCCAGAACCCGGCCGCCATGCTGGATAGCCTGCGCGCGGCTTCGCGCGAGGTGGTGGCGCTGCCCGCGGCGCGCGAGGTCGAGGAAAGCTTCGGCGACCTCATCTTCCTCAACGTTTTCCTGCTGGGCGCCGCCTTCCAGCGCGGCATGATCCCGCTGTCGCGCGATGCGCTGCGCCGGGCCATCGAGATGAACGGCGCGGCGGTGGAGCGCAACCTCGCCGCCTTCGAGGCCGGGCGCCTTGCCGAACCGGTGGGCGACGCCGCGCCGGAGAAGTTGGAGGCGCTGATCGCCCGGCACGAGGCCGACCTCGTTTCCTACCAGTCGCGCCGCTACGCCGCCCGCTATGCCGGGCTGATGCAGCGCGTGATGGAGGCGGAGCAGGCGGTGGCGCCGGGCAGCGAGGCGCTGTCGCGCGAGGCGGCGCGTCAGCTCTACCGCGCCATGGCGATCAAGGACGAGTACGAGGTCGCGCGGCTCCATGCCGACACCTCCTGGATCGCCGAGCGCTTCGAGGGCACGCCGCGCCTGCATTTCCATCTTGCGCCGCCTGCGCTGGGCGAAGGCAAGCGCGAGTTCGGCGGATGGATGCTCGGCGCCATGCGCCTGCTGCGCCGCGGCAAGGCGCTGCGCGGCACGGTGCTCGATCCCTTCGGCCATTCGGAGGAGCGGCGCGAGGAGCGCGCCCTGCGCGACGCGTTCATCGCGGGGCTGGAGGCGCATCTGGCGCGGCTTTCCCCAGCCAACCATGCGGCGCTGGTGGATTGGGTGCGCGAATGGGGCGGCATCAAGGGCTTCGGCCCGGTGAAGCGGCGCTTCATCGAAGCGGCGCGTCCGCGCATCGCCGAGGCGGAACGGAGGTTCCTCGCGGCGTGAGGATGAGGCAGGCTGTGGGGCGCTTGGATTCCTTGGGAGAAAACGCCTTGTCGCGACGCCTCGTGTCTCTGCTCGCCCTGCCGCTGCTCCTTGCGGCGACGCCTGCTCTTGCGCAGTCGGATTCGGCCGTGCTGCGCGGCCTTTCGGAAGTTCGCCTCGCCGTGGGGGTGCAGTCGCCCGAACAGGCGCGGGCGCATTGCCAGCTTCCGCAGGGGCTGGAAGCTGATCTCTATGAGACGCTGCGCGCCGCTGCGGAAGGGCTGGGCCTGCGCGTGCCCTCGGGGTCGCGCGATGCCCGGCTCAGCCCCGGCCACCTGATGGTGGCGGGCGTTCCGTCCTCCAACCAGCATCCGCTCCTCTTCGCCAATTTCGGCGTGGTGGCGCGGCCCGATCAAGCTGGATCGCCCTGCGCCACCGCCCTGATCATGCAGCTTCGCAGCCGGGTGACGGGGCAGGTGCCGGCCACCGGCACCACGATCGACCACCCCGTGACGCTCTGGCACGACGACGCGACGGGCATGGCCATGCCGGGCACCGGGCTGAACGTCATGCGCGAGCAGCTCCGTTCCATGATGCAGCGCTTCGCGACGCAGTTGCGCGCGGCTGGCCCGACCCCAGGGCACCAGGGCAACGCCCCGGCGCGCAAATCGCCGGGCTGACCGCGATGGGGGAGGCCATGTTCGAGCTGCCGGAAGCGACGTGCGAGCTGCAATCCGTCGCGCTGGACTTCGCGCGCGAGCGCTTGGCGCCCCAGGCCCTGGAATGGGACCGGGAGCGGCACTTCCCCGTGGAGGTGCTGCGCGAGGCGGCGGGGCTCGGCATGGCAGGCCTCTATGTGCGCGAGGAAAGCGGTGGCGCCGGTCTGACGCGCCTCGACGCCGCGGTGGTGTTCGAGGCGTTGGCCACGGGCTGCCCGACGATCTCGGCCTTCCTGTCCATCCACAACATGGTCGCCTGGATGATCGACCGCTGGGGCAGCGAGGCGCAACGCGCGGCGCAGCTTCCCACCTTGCTGACCATGGAGCGCATCGCCTCCTACTGCCTGACCGAGCCGGGGGCCGGCAGCGATGCCGCCGCCCTTTCCACCCGCGCCCGGCGGGACAATGAGGGCTGGGTGCTGGATGGCGCCAAGCAGTTCATTTCCGGCGCCGGGACCAGCGACCTTTATCTCACCATGGCCCGCACGGGCGGTCCGGGGGCGGACGGGGTCTCGGCGCTGCTGGTGGAGAAGGACACGCCCGGCGTCAGCTTCGGCGCCAATGAGCGCAAGATGGGCTGGAACGCCCAGCCCACACGGCAGGTGAATTTCGAGGGCGCGCGCGTGCCCGCCGACGCCCTGCTGGGCGAGGAGGGGCAGGGCTTCCGCTACGCCATGGCCGGGTTGGATGGGGGGCGGCTGAACATCGCCGCCTGTTCCCTGGGCGGCGCGCAGGCGGCACTCGACATCGCCCTGGCCTATGTGAAGGAACGGCGCGCCTTTGGCCGCCCGGTCGCCGATTTCCAGGCGACGCAGTTCCGCCTCGCCGACATGGCGACAGAACTGGAGGCGGCGCGCGCCATGCTGTGGCGCGCCTGCGCCAAGCTGGATGCGCGTTCGCCCGACGCCACGCGTTTCTGCGCCATGGCCAAGCGCTTCGTCACCGACACCGGCCACCGCGTGGCGGACGAGGCGCTGCAGCTCCTGGGTGGCTATGGCTACCTGGCCGATTACGGCATCGAGAAGATCGTCCGTGACCTCCGGGTGCACCGCATCCTGGAAGGCACCAACGAAATCATGCGGGTCATCGTCGCGCGGCAGATGCTGAAAGCCTGAGCTTGACCGCTTGTTAAGCTTAGGGGGGCAGGATTCCCCCATGCGTGGCCTCGCCCTCCTTCTTGCCCTCTTCGCCGCGGGGCCGGCCCCGGCGCAGCAGCGCGTGGTGGTTTCCGCCGACTCGGCGGTCGTGGCGCCGGCGCGTGGGGCCGAGGCCGCGCCCATGGTCGCCGCGACCCGCCCGCGGCTGACCGGCAGTGGCCGCCGGGGCGGGCCTGCCACGTCACGTGCCGAGGGCGGCGACGCAACGCTGCAAAGCCTCGCCGTCCCGGCGCTGGTGGGGCTGCCGCTGGCGGCTGCGGCCGGAGCGCTGATTGCGGGCGCGGCTTCCGGGAATTCGGTGTTCGGGACGGGCAGCGCCACCACCGCCCCGGCCCGCGCAGGGTAGGCTCTTACTCCTCCATCAAGCCGATGACGTCGTGCTGGTGTTCCGGCACCTGCCGGAAGAAGGGCAGTGCGCGGTCCACCGGCGTCGCACCCGCATCGGGCAGGAACCAGCGGCAGGGGCGGATCGCCTCCGCCGCCGCGAAGAGCGTCTCGGCGGAACTCCCGCTGCGCCGCAGCACCTCCGGATGGATCTCCATGAACAGCATCACCCGGCGCGCCCGCCGCAGCGTCCGTTCGGCCCCGCGCAGCGTCGCCTCCTCCTGCCCCTCCACGTCCAGCTTGAGCAGCAGATCGGGTGCGATGGGGGAGAAGATCGCATCCACCCGCTCCACCGTGACGCGCAGCCCGGTGCCGTCCGCGCGCAGATGCGCCGCGTGGTCCGAGCGCCGCCCCGCCTCGGCGGCCAGCACCGCCTCGCCCGGCCTGTCCGAGACGGCGAGGTTCAGGGCGCGCGCAGGCAGGGGCAGCGCCTCCAGGTTCCGCTGCAGGAAGCCGAAGGAGGCCGGATTCGGCTCCACCGCCGTGACCGAGCGCAGATCTGGGCAGGCGGCATGGATCAGCCGGCTGACCATGCCGACATCGGCGCCAAGGTCGAGAAGGTCGAAGAAACCGAGCCGGTCCTGGGCGAAGCGGCACAGCGCGTCCACGTCCGGGTCGTAGAGGCGGGCGTCGCGCAGCCCCCAGAAATTCCATTCTTCGGCCGGGGTGTGCAGCGGAATTCCACCCAGCTCGAAGCGCAGCTCCGCCCGGAGCAGCCCCGCGCCGCGCAGGATCCGGAACAGCCGGTGCTTCCCGGGATAGCCATGGTGGGACAGGAGCTGGAGAAGGGCAGGCGGCAGGCGTGGCATCGCGGACTCCGATTCACGCGAGTGTGACACTCCCATTCCCTGAAGGGGACGGGCTTCTTGATTTCCTAGGCCGCTCTCGGCTGCGTCTTGCGACGCCCCGTGGACCTCAGCGGAGCCGAGTTTCCGGGTGCCTGCGAGCGATCTCGGGTTCCGCCTGGTGGAGGGGCGGTCTCAAGCAACTGCGGTGCTAGCGGTCTTTCGGCCTCCCGCAGGCCCGTGTCCGGGCGACTACGACGTTCCAGGGCGCGTGATCGCGCCAGGACAGGGGTGTTCATCCCCCGCCCACCCATCCGGCCAGGCCGTCGATACGTGATCTCGACGGGGAACATCACAGCTTCCTCAAACGCCAGCGGGTGCATGTTGACCGCCCCCACGACGTCGCGCGCGCCCTCGAAGGAGCACGACCGGCACCGCCACACCCGTCCCCGGACCTTCTGGCGATGATCGCATTGCGGACACTGGGAAGACGTCCCACGCTCGTCCCCGGTGAAGCACGCCATGCGAAGGCGCTTGGCCTTGTGGGCGATGTAGGACATGTCCGTCCCCATCTCCCATCGGGCCATGCGCCCATTCTGTTTGCGACCCACATCCTTGTCGCGCACACCCCTCGGGTCACCGATGAAAATCTCGCCGACGCCGGCCTCGGCACAGAAGCGGATGATCCGGGTCGTCGCCTTGTGGCGCAGGTCGCGCACCCGCCGACTGGTGAGGAGGCTGCGCTTCTGGCGCGCCTTCTGGAGTTTCAGGCTCTGGCGCGACCCCTTCTTGCACCGCGAGCGCCGGCGAGCGATCTCGCTCAGCTGCTTGGACAGCAGGCGCTTGTGCGAGCGGATTCCGCGTCCCGACACCACCAGCGCCTTTCCAGTGGAGGTCGCCACCGCGCCCAAATGGATCTCGCCGAGGTCGATCGTAGCGCGTTCAGTGCCGGGTGTTTCCTCGGTCTGAGCAACATCGGATCGCACGATGTGCAGTTCGTGGCCCTCGTTCCAAACGAGCTTGACCGAGCCAGGAGTGAAGTTGAGATCGAGTTTGAAGACGAGGCTTTTCCGGCCGCGCCCCATGGGCAGGACAAGACGCCGAGAGGCGGCATCGTAGCTGACCGCCTGGGCGGGCCAGTAGAGGGGAAAGAAGCGCTTTTCCTTGTGGGGAAAGCGTAGCCATTCACGGCTGCGGGGATCGTTCTGGCGCCGGGTGGCCGTGGCTTCGACGTTGGCTAAGAGCTGGTGGCAGATCATCTGAACGGTCTGGGAGTGCAGACGGTATCGGCCCTTGGTGGCGACCTGCAGTTCCGAGCGGCTTGGCCAATTCCTGCGTTCGGCCCGGGCCCGGCGATGGAGCGCGACGATGTCGGTCCACAGGCGGCCGGCCTCTTTCTGTGAATCCCGTAGGGTGGCTTGCAGGCCTGGCGAGATCTGCTTCGGCCTAAGGATGGAAACGGCTTTCACTTAGTTTATGATAGTCAGATGGTGGGTGGCTTGCTAGGCGGGAAGACGCGTTGGGCGCACTACCAGACCGGGTATCACCTCGTGTGGATTCCCGAGGGTCGGCGCCGCATCCGACAGGGCCTGTGGCGGAGGCAGCGAAGCGGCTCCTGGCCGAATGCTGCGAGCGGCAAGGCTTGATCCTGCTAGCGGCGGAAACGGACGAGGATCACGTGCATGTGTTCGTCTCGGCGCCGCCGCGATGGTCGCCGGCGCAGCTGGCCAATCTGCTGAAGGGCTACACGTCGCGGTATTTGCGCGAGCAGTTTCCGGAGTTGAAGCGGCGCTGCGGGCGGGATCAGCTTTGGACGCAGGCGTATTATGTGGGGACGGCCGGAGAAATGTCGGCGCAGACGATCCGACGGTATATCGAAGACTGCCAAGGCCGATAGGCGCCTGCGGCGCCTCGCTCTTTCATCCCAATCCCCTGAAGGGGATGGGAATTCCCGGGCGATTTTTTACCAGCTTGCCGAGGATGGATGCCATGCCCTCCACCCTGACCGAACTCCCCGCTCCCAGCACCCCCCATCTGGCGGAATGGCGTCGGCCGGGTGCGGAGCACCGCGTCCTCGCCCATTCGGGCGACTTGCCGCCGGAAGTGTTGATGCTTCTCGCCTTCGATGCCGACCTGGCGGTGCGGAAGGAGGTCGCTGCCAATCCCGCCACGCCGCCCCATGCCCACCGCCTGCTGTCCAGCGATCCGGACCCAGCCATCCGTATTCCCTGGCCGGCAAGCTCGGACCCCGCGCTGCCGAAGCCATGGATGGGACCACGCGGCGTGACCGCTTGTGACAGGAGGCGCTCCGGCGCCTCGCCGCGGATGTGGAGGCGCGGGTGCGCGCCGCCCTGGCCGACGCCCTGGCGGACCTGCCCGATGCCCCCCCGCGCGACCTCGTCCTGCTTCTGGCGCGCGACCCGGCGCTGGAGGTTTGCGAGCCGCTGATCCGCCTGTCCCGCGCCTTGCGGGACGATGGCCTGCTCGCCTTGATCGAGGATCCGCCCGGCCCTTCACACGCCGCGCCATCGCCGGGCGCCTGGAACTGGGCGAGGCACCCTGTCGTGCGCTGCTGCGCTGCGGAGAGGCGGAGTGGCGGGCCCTGCTGGCGAACGGGACTGCCCGTATCCCGCCCGACACCTTCGCCACCCTGCTGGCCCACGCAGGCAGCCTGCCCTGGCTGCCCGAGACGCTGGCTTTCCGTTCTCCGACAGGGGCTTCTCTCAGATCTCCTGCTGCTGGCTCGCGACGCGCGCAACCTGCTTCTTGGCCGGCCTGACCTGCTTGCGGCACTGCGCGAGGCACTCGCCAGCCGGCCCCCGACGGCCAACATTCCCATCGCCTGGAACCGCTAGCCCTGTCATTGAACCTTCACGAAAGCGAAACACGGAAGACCTCGCCAACCGTTAGGCACCCAGCCGTCGAGTGCTGGAGACCAACCGTGAACCGTCGTGCCCTTTTTGGCGCCGCTGCTGCGCTTCCCTTCCTTCCCCGTTCCTCCTTTGCGCAACAGGCGACCATCACCGGGGCCGGCGCCAGCTTCCCGCGTCCGCTCTATGACCGGTGGGGCGCCTCCGCACGCGAAGCCGCCGGTGTCACGCTGAACTACCAGAGCATCGGCTCGGGCGGCGGCATCAACCAGATCACCTCCCGCACCGTGGATTTCGGCGCCTCCGACGCTCCGCTCGCCGCCGACCAGCTTCGCGAGCGCAGCCTGATGCAGTTCCCGACCGTCATGGGCTCGGTGGTGCTGTCGGTGAACCTGCCCGGCCTTGCCGACAACGCGCTGCGCCTGACGCCCGAGACCATCGTGGAGATCTTCCTCGGCCGCATCACGCGCTGGAACGATCCCAAGCTGGTTGAGCTGAACCGGGACATCCGCCTGCCCAACCTGCCCGTCTCGGTCGGCTACCGCGCCGATGGCTCAGGCACGACCTGGGTCTGGACCACCTACCTGTCCCGCATCTCCGAGGAGTGGCGCAACGGCCCGGGCGCCGGCACCTCCGTGCGCTGGCCCGTGGGCAACGGTGCCCGCGGCAATGAGGGCGTGTCCAACATCATCCGCAACACCCCAGGCGCTATCGGCTACGTGGAGAACGCCTATGCGGTGGTGAACCGCATGGTGACGACGCAGATCCGCAACAAGGCCGGCAACTTCATCCGCCCGGAGCCGGCGGCCTTCAACGCCACCGCCGCTGCGGCCGACTGGTCCGTGCCGAACTTCGCCGCCGACACGATCGACCTCGCCGGCGGCGATGTGTGGCCCATCACCTCGCCCACCTACATCCTGCTGCCGACCAACCCGGTGGCGGATCGCGTGGAGGGCAGCCGCAACACCATGCGTTTCTTCGACTGGGCCTTCCGCAACGGCAGCGACGCCGCGCGCCGCCTGGAATACATCCCGTTGCCGGAAGCCGCGCACAACGCGATCCGCGCCGCCTGGGCGCAGAGCGTGAAGGACCCGTCGGGCGCCGCGATCTGGACGCCGTCGGCGGGCTGAGTCATCTCCCCCGGGAGGGCGCCGCCCGGTGCCCTCCCGACCCAACTGGCGAGGCACCGTGTCCACCAGCCTTTCATCCGCACCTGTCATGGGCGAGCGCCGCCGCGTCGGAGAGACCGGCGACCTCGTCTTCGCCGGTCTGTGCCGGGGGGCGGGGGGCTTCGTGCTCCTGCTGCTCGGCGCCATCATCGTCACGCTGTTCATCGGCGGGCTGCCTGCCTTCCGCGCCTTCGGCGTCGAGTTCATCTGGGGCCTGAACTGGGATCCGGTGGAAGGCCGCGAGGAGTTCGGCGCGGGCGTTGCCATCCTCGGCACGCTGGTTTCCTCGATCCTCGCGATCATCTTCGCGGTCCCGGTCGCCTTCGGCATCGCCGTCTTCCTGACCGAGCTGGCGCCGCCCTGGCTGCGCCGCCCCATCGGCACGGCGATCGAGCTCTTGGCCGCCATCCCCTCGATCATCTACGGCATGTGGGGCCTGTTCGTGGTCGTGCCCTTCATCCAGTACAACATCCAGCTCGCCTTCGGCGAGGAGCTGGCGGCGCTGCCGCTGGTCGGCTTCCTGTTCCAGAGCAACAACTTCGCCGGCACTTCGCTCTTCGCGGCCTCGCTCGTGCTGGGCATCATGATCCTGCCCTTCATCGCCGCGACCATGCGCGACGTGTTCTCCCAGGTTCCCCCGGTCTACAAGGAAAGCGCCTATGGCCTCGGCGCGACGCGGTGGGAGGTGATGCGCGGTGTCGTCATCCCCTATACGCGCATCTCCGTGGCGGGTGGCATCATGCTCGGCCTCGGCCGTGCCCTGGGCGAGACCATGGCCGTCACCTTCGTGATCGGCAACGCGAACCGCATTGCCACTTCGCTCTTCGATCCCACCAACACCATCGCCTCCGTCATCGCGATGGAGTTCCCCGAAAGCCTGAGCGGCAGCCTGCAGCAATCCGCGCTGCTCGCCATCGGCTTCCTCCTCTTCGTCATCTCCTTCCTGGTGCTGGCCACGTCGCGCTGGCTCCTGCGCCCCAGGCTGAAGTGAGGCCCCGATGAGCGCGACCACCCAAACCCCCGCCTTCACGCCGGATACCGAGATGCGGCGCCGCCTGGGCCGGCGCCGTGCCCTTCTCGACGCCGCGATGCGCTGGTTCTGCCTCGCCGCCACGGTGGTCGGGCTTCTCTTCCTCGCCTCCATCATGGCGACGCTGCTCTGGCGCGGCTTGGCTGCGCTGGACTTCATCGTGCTGACGCAGGAGTTCCAGCCGACTCGCTATGGCGACGACACCCTGCCCAAGGGCGGGCTGGTCCACGCCATCGTCGGCTCCATCCTGCAGAGCGGCATCGCCATCCTGATCGGCACGCCGATCGGGCTGCTGGTCGGCACCTACCTCGCGGAGTATGCGCGCGGCTCGGGCTTCGCCCATGCAGTGCGCTTCGTGTCCGACATCCTGCTCTCCGCCCCCTCTATCCTCATCGGGCTGTTCATCTACCAGACGGTGGTGCTGCCCACAGGCGGGTTCTCCGGCATCGCCGGGGCGCTGGCGCTTGCCATCATCGTCATCCCGGTGGTGGTGCGGACGACGGAGGACATGCTCCAGCTCCTCCCGAACACGCTGCGGGAGGCGGTGGTGGCGCTGGGCGCGCCGCGCTGGAAGATGATCACCCTGGTGGCGTGGCGCGCGGCACTTCCCGGCATCGTGACCGGTGTGCTGCTGGCCTTCGCCCGCATCGTCGGCGAGACGGCGCCGCTGCTGCTCACCTCCTTCGGCAACAACGTGCTCAGCACGGATTTGACCCGTGCCATGGCGTCGCTGCCCGTTGCCATCTACCAGCAGGCCAATAGCGGCTTCCCCGACCTGATCGAGATCGCCTGGTCGGGCGCGCTGATCGTGACCTTTGGCGTGCTGGCCATCAACATCCTGGCGCGCGTGGCGCTGCGGCCCCGCAAGTAGGAAGGTTCCCCCATGAACGACGTTTCCATGGCAGCCCCGATGAGCGCCGAGCAGGCCCGAGGCGCTGCCGCCGCCGCGGCGCCGCGCATCGCCATCCGCAACCTCGACTTCATCTATGCGCCCGGGCTGCCCAAGGCGCTGAAGGGCATCACCCTCGACATCCCGGACCGGCAGGTGACGGGGATGATCGGCCCCTCGGGATGCGGCAAGTCCACGCTGCTGCGCGTGCTGAACCGGATGTACAGCCTCTACCCCGGCCAGCGCGCCGAGGGCGAGGTGATCATGGACGGGCGCAACCTCATCGGCCCCGACGTGGACATCAACGAGCTCCGCTCGCGGATCGGCATGGTGTTCCAGAAGCCCACCCCCTTCCCAATGACGATCTTCGAGAACATCGCCTTCGGAGTGCGGCTGCACGAGCGCCTGAACAAGGCGCAGATGGCCGAGCGGGTGGAATGGGCGCTGACACGCGCCGCCATCTGGAACGAGGTGAAGGACCGGCTGCATTCCTCCGCGCTCGGCCTGTCGGGCGGGCAGCAGCAGCGGCTCTGCATCGCCCGCTCCATCGCGGTGCGGCCCGAGGTGATCCTGCTGGACGAGCCGACCTCCGCCCTCGACCCGATTTCCACGCTGAAGATCGAGGAGCTGGTGGACGAGCTGAAGAAAGACTTCACCATCGTCATCGTCACCCACAACATGCAGCAGGCGGCGCGCTGCGCCGACCAGGTGGCCTTCTTCTACCTGGGCGAGCTGATCGAGGTGGGATCGGCGGCGCAGATGTTCACTGCGCCCCGGCATCCCAAGACCCAGGAATACATCACCGGCCGCTTCGGCTGAGGACGCGACCATGCCCCAGGAAGCCTCTCCCCACGTCGTCCGCTCCTATGAGGGCGAGCTGCGGCGCCTGCGCGAGATGATCGCCCGCATGGGCGGCCTCGCCGAGCGCCAGGTAGCCGACAGCGCCCAGGCGCTGATCCGCCGCGACACCGACCTCGCCGCCGAGGTGGTGCGCCGCGACGCGGAACTGGACCAGATGGAGCGCGAGATCGAGCAGTTCTGCGTCCGCCTCCTCGCCCTGCGGCAGCCCATGGCGGGCGACCTTCGACTCATCATCGCGGCGATGAAGATCTCCTCCGACCTGGAGCGCATCGGCGACTATGCGCGCAACGGGGCGAAGCGGGCGATCGTGGTGTCGCAGCAATTCCTGATCAGCAGCCTCAACGGCTTCGAGCGCATGTCGGAGCTGGTGCAGGAGAACCTGCGCGGGGCCATCGACGCGCTGGTGGAGGAGGATGCGGAGAAGGCCGACGAGGTATGGCGCGGCGACGAGCCGATCGACGGCATCTACAACGGCATCTTCCGCGAGCTGCTGACCTTCATGATGGAGGACCCGCGCAACATCACCGCGGCGACGCACCTCCTCTTCATCGCGAAGAACATGGAGCGCATCGGCGACCATGCCACCAACATCGCCGAGCGCGTGCATTTCGTCGTGCTGGGCGAGCCGGTGACGGCGGATCGCCCCAAGGGCGACGATTCCGCTAGCGCCGTGGCGGGCGCGCCCCGCTGAAGACAGGAAGGCCAGACATGCCCGATGGGTTCCAGGGCGGCACGCGCCCCAGCATCCTGGTGGTGGAGGACGAGGCCGCCCTCCTCACCCTGCTGCGCTACAACCTCGAGAAGCAGGGCTTCCGGGTGGAGGAGGCGACGGACGGCCAGGAGGCGTTGCTGCGCATCGCCGAGAGCAAGCCCGACCTCGTCCTGCTGGACTGGATGCTCCCCTCGCTCTCGGGGATCGAGGTCTGCCGGCAGATTCGCCGCCGCCCCGCGACGCGCGACCTGCCGGTGATCATGGTCACCGCCCGCACGGAGAACATGGACACGGTGCGGGCGCTGGACACCGGCGCCGACGACTACATCACCAAGCCCTTCGCGGTGGAGGCGCTGCTCGCGCGCATCCGGGCGCTGCTGCGCCGCTCCGCCGTGGTGGCGGAGAAGGGGTCGCTGGCCTTTGGCGACCTCGCGATGGATCAGGGCGCGCACCGTGTCACCCGCGGCGGCCGGCCCGTCCATCTCGGCCCCACCGAGTACCGGCTGCTCGAATACTTCATGTCCCATCCGCGCCGCGTCTTCTCGCGCGAGCAGCTGCTGGATGCGGTCTGGGGCCGGGACATCCATGTGGAGCTGCGGACCGTGGACGTGCATATCCGACGCCTCCGCAAGGCGATCAACGGCGAAGGCGAGGCCGATTTGATCCGCACCGTCCGTTCCGCCGGCTACGCGCTGGACACGGAATGATCCCGGCCGCGCGCGACCGTTGACGCGCGCCCCCTGAGGCCGGACACTCCGTCCCAAAGCCCGCCCTGGCAGGCCGGCGGCCCTTGGCCGACCGACCGCTCGGTTGGTCGGGTCCTGGCACCGGAGGGACAGCCCATGGAACAGAGCTTCGTCGAACACGACCGCGATGGCGATATTCACATCCTAAGGATCGCCAACCCGCCGGTGAATACCCTGCGGACCGGCGTGCGCGCCGGGCTGCATGAGGGCATCACCGCCGCGCTGAAGGAAGGCGCGCGGGCCATCGTGCTCCTCGGTGCCGGGCGGATGTTCTCCGCCGGGGCGGAGATGACGGAGTTCAACAAGCCCCGGCAGCCCCCCTCGCTGCCGGAGGTGTTCGACGCCATCGAGAACAGCCGCGTCCCGGTGATCGCGGCCATCCACGGCTCCGCCCTGGGCGGCGGGCTGGAACTGGCGCTGGCCTGCCACGCCCGCGTGGCGGCGCCCACGGCGCAGCTGGGCCTGCCTGAGGTGAAGCGCGGTTTCGTGCCCGGCGCGGGCGGCACGCAGCGCCTGCCGCGCCTGATCGGCGGCGAGGCGGCGCTGAAGATGATCGTCTCCGGCGAGCCGGTGAAGGCAGCCGAGGCGCTGAAGCTCGGTTTCATCGACGCCGTGCTGGAAGGGCCGCTGGAGCAGGCGGCGGTCGCCTGGGCGCGCGAGAATGCCGGCCGCTCCTTCACCCTGGCCCGCAAGCGCGACGACAAGATCAAGGGCGCAGACATGGCGGCCTTCGACTCCGCCGCCGCCGCGCTGCTCAAGCGCTCGCGCGGGCAGGAAAGCCCGAAGGGTTGCGCCACCGC
Organism: Sabulicella rubraurantiaca; assembly: GCF_017355885.1. Taxonomy (GTDB): domain Bacteria; phylum Pseudomonadota; class Alphaproteobacteria; order Acetobacterales; family Acetobacteraceae; genus Roseococcus; species Roseococcus rubraurantiacus. The sequence continues at coordinate 11,259 of NZ_JAFEUU010000027.1, read as the reverse complement.
CGTCCGTGCCGCCCTTACCATGCCCTTCGAGGAGGGGCTGAACGTGGAGCGTGAGCAGTTCCAGCGCCTCGTCGCCGGGGAGCAGAGCCACGCGCTGCGCCACATCTTCTTTGGCGAGCGCGAGGCCGCGCGCATCCCGGGCATGCCCGAGGGAACGCAGCCCCTGCCGGTGAAGAAGGCGGTGGTGATCGGCGCCGGCACGATGGGCGGCGGCATCGCGATGAGCTTCGCCAATAACGGCATCCCGGTCACGGTGCTGGAGCAGGCGCAGGACGCGCTCGACCGCGGGCTGAAGAAGTGCGAGGCGAACTGGGAGCGCAGCGTTTCCGGCGGCAAGCTGTCGCAGGAGGACTACGCGAAGCGCCGCGCCCTCCTGTCCGGCTCCACCGACTGGAACGTGGTGAAGGACGCCGACATCGTCATCGAAGCGGTATTCGAGGACATGAACGTGAAGAAGGCGGTTTTCGCGAAGCTGGACGCGCTGGCGCGGCCGGACATCGTGCTCGCTTCCAACACCTCCACCCTCGACATCGATGCCATCGCCTCCGCCACCAAGCGGCCCGAACTCGTGGTGGGGATGCACTTCTTCTCCCCCGCCAACGTGATGAAGCTGCTGGAGATCGTGCGCGGCAAGGCCTCCTCCTGGGAGGCGATCGCCACGGCGATGGACGTGGGCAAGCGCATCGGCAAGGTGAACGTGGTCGTCGGCAATTGCGACGGCTTCGTTGGCAACCGCATGACCGGCAAGCGTGGCTTCCAGCTGGAGCGCCTGCTGCTGGAGGGCGCGCTGCCGCAGGACATCGACCGGGTGATGGAGAACTATGGCATGGCCATGGGTCCCTGCGCCACGGGCGACCTCGCCGGGCTCGACATCGGCGCGGCGGTCCGCAAGGCGCGCGGCACGGTGGCCCCCATCGCGGATGCGATCGTCGCCGCCGGCCGCTATGGCCAGAAGACCGGCAAGGGTTGGTATCTCTATGACGAGAAGCGCCAGCGCCAGCCGGACCCTGAGGTGGAGAAGCTCATCACCGAGATGAGCGAGAAGCACCAGGTGAAGCGCCGCAAGATCGAGGATGCCGAGATCCTGGAGCGCATGCTGCTGCCCATGGTGAATGAGGGCGCGCGCATCCTGGAGGAGGGCATCGCCTCCCGCGCCATCGACATCGACGTGATCTTCGCCAATGGCTTCGGCTGGCCGGCCTGGCGTGGCGGTCCCATGTTCTGGGCCGACCGCATGGGGCTGAAGGCCGTGCGCGACAAGCTGGCCCACTACGCCGAAACCACCAGCGATCCCAACCTCAAGCCCGCAGCGCTGATCGAGAAGCTGGCCGCCGAAGGCGGCTCCTTTGCCGCCATGGGCCAGAAGAAGGCTGCCTGACCGCGATCGCCGGGCGGCAACGCCCGGCGTGAATCGCCGGTCGCAAGGAGACGAGACAATGGAACTGAAGTTCACCGAGGCCGAGAAGGCCTTCCGCCAGGAGGTCCGTGACTTCCTGGCCGCCGAGCTGCCCGAGGCCACGCGGCAGCACATGATCGCCGGCAAGTCCCCCACCAAGGAAATGGTGGTGGAATGGCAGCGCAAGCTGAACGCGCGCGGCTGGGCCGCGCCGGAATGGCCGGTGGAGCATGGCGGGCCAGGCTGGACCCCGGCGCAGAAATACATCTTCCGCGAGGAGCTGCAGATGTGGCCGGCGCCCTCGCCGCTCGGCTTCAACATCAATATGTGCGGTCCCGTGGTCATCGAGTTCGGCACGGAGGAGCAGAAGAAGCGCTTCCTGCCGCGCATGCGGAACCTCGATGACTGGTGGTGCCAGGGCTTCAGCGAGCCGGGCGCGGGTTCCGACCTCGCCGGGCTCAAGACCAAGGCGGTGCGCGAGGGCGACCACTGGGTCATCAACGGCCAGAAGACCTGGACCACGCTGGCGCAGCACGCCGACTGGATCTTCGTCCTGGCCCGCACCAACCCCGAGGCGAAGAAGCAGGAGGGCATCTCCTTCTTCCTCGTGGACATGAAGACGCCCGGCATCTCCGTCCGCCCGATCATCACCATCGAGGGCGGGCACGAGGTGAACGAGGTCTGGTTCGACGACGTGAAGGTCCCGGCCGAGAACCTGGTCGGCGAGGAGAACAAGGGCTGGGACTGCGCCAAGTTCCTCCTGGGCAATGAGCGCTTCGGCCAGGCCCGGGTGGGTGCCAGCCGCGAGCGCATCCGCCGCCTCAAGACCATCGCGAAGGAAACCCTCGATAACGGCCGCCCCCTGATCGAGGACCCCGAGTTCCGCCGCCAGGTGACCGAGATGGAGGTGGAGCTGAAGGCGCTGGAGATGACCGTGATGCGCGTCATCGCCAACGAAACGAAGCGCGCCGGCACCGGCAAGCCCGACCCCGCGACCTCCGTGCTCAAGATCAAGGGCACCGAGATCCAGCAGGGCGTGTCGGAGCTGCTGATGAAGGCGGCCGGCCCCTATGCCTGGGTGGATGGCGACCCCGAGGCCGAGGGCAGCAACGAGTGGGAAGTGGCGCCGGACTGGGCCTTCGGCTTGGCGGGCATCTACTTCAACTGGCGCAAGCAGAGCATCTATGGCGGGTCCAACGAGATCCAGCGCAACATCATGGCCAAAGCGTTCCTGGGACTCTGACACGACATGGATTTCGACCTGAACGAGGAGCAGTCGCTGCTCCAGGACAGCATCCGTCGCACCCTCACCGACCGCTACGGCTTCGAGGCCCGGCGGGGCTTCATGGCGAGCGAGACGGGCTGGAGCCGCGAGCTGTGGGCCCAGTATGCGGAGCTTGGCCTGCTGGGCTTGCCCTTCAGCGAGGAGGATGGCGGCTTCGGCGGCGGGGCCGAGGAGATGCTGATCCTGGCCGAGCAGATGGGCCGCTTCATCACGCTGGAGCCCTGGTTCTCGACGCTGGTCCTGGGCGGCGGCTTCCTGCGCCATGGCGCGGATGCCGGCCTGCGTGGCGAGTTGGTGCCCGGCATCGCCGGGGGCGAGACGCTGCTCGCCTTCGCGCAGCAGGAGCGCCAGTCCCGCTACGACCTGCATGACGTGCAGACCACGGCGAAGCGCGACGGCTCCGGCTGGGTCATCACCGGCCGCAAGGGCATGGTGCTGCACGGCGACACGGCCGACCACTTCATCGTCACCGCCCGCACCGGCGGCGGCCAGCGCGACCGTCAGGGCGTCGGCGTCTTCCTGGTGCCGAAGGGGGAGGCTTCCTCCATCCGCGGCTTCCGTCAGGTGGATGGCAGCCGCGCCGCCGAGGTGGCCTTCGAGAATGCCCGCGCCAGCCATTGCCTGAGCGAGGACGGCATGGACCTCGTGGACCGGGTGGTGGACGAGGCCATCGCCGCCCTGGCCGCCGAGGCGGTGGGGGCGATGGATGTCGTGCACGGCATGACCGTGGACTACATGAAGACCCGCACCCAGTTCGGCCGCCCCATCGGCTCCTTCCAGGCCCTGCAGCACAAGGCCGCGGACATGCTCGTGGCGATCGAGCAGTCGCGCTCCATGGCCTATTTCGCCGCCATGGCCTCGCGCGGCGAGGACGCGGCGGAGCGGCGGCGCGACATGCACGCGGTGAAGGTGCAGGTCGGCCGGGCCAGCCGCCTGGTGGGCCAGCTGAGCATCCAGCTCCATGGCGGCATCGCCATGACGATGGAGTATGCCGCCGGCCACTACTTCAAGCGCCTGACGGTGAACGAGGCGACCTTCGGCGACACGGACCATCACCTGCGGGCGCTGTCCGATGCCGGGGGTCTCGTCCAGGCCGCTTAGTCCTTGCGGCGCGGCGCGGGGCTTGCTTTGCTTCGCGCCGCAAGCTGCGGGGAGATGGCGATGATTCTCGGGCGTCGTGGGACGATCCTGGCGGGTGGCGCGGTCCTGGCCGCGCCCGCAGTGCAGGCCCAAGGGGCGGACGGCCCGATCCGCATCGGCGAGATCAATTCCTACTCGTCCCAGCCCGCCTTCCTCATGCCCTATCGCAATGGCTGGACCATGGCGGTGGACGAGGCCAACGCCGCCGGTGGCGTGAATGGCCGCCGGATCGAGACGGTGTTCCGCGACGATGCCGGCCGCCCTGAGGACGCGGTGCGCCATGCCGGCGAGCTGATCAACAACGAGCGCGTCCACCTGCTTTCCGGCGGCTTCCTGTCCAATGTCGGACTCGCCATCGCGGATTTCGCCAACCAGAACCGCCGCCTCTTCGTGGCGTCGGAGCCGCTGACCGATGCGCTCGTCTGGGCGCGAGGCAACCGCTACACCTTCCGGCTGCGCCCTTCGACCTACATGCAATGCGCCATGCTGGTGGAGGAGGCGGCGAAGCTGCCCGCGCGCCGCTGGGCCACCGTCGCCCCCAACTACGAGTATGGCCAGTCCGCGGTGCGCTGGTTCAAGGAGCTGCTCACCCGCGCCAAGCCCGACGTGCAGTTCGTGGCGGAGCAATTCCCGGCCCTGGGCCGCATCGATGCCGGGGCCACGGTGCAGGCCCTGGCCGGGGCCAATCCGGAGGCGATCTTCAACGTCACCTTCGCCGCCGACCTGACGAATTTCGTCCGCCAGGGCTCCACGCGCGGACTCTTCGACCGCCGCCGCGTCGTCTCCCTTCTGACCGGCGAGCCCGAATACCTCGACCCGCTGGGCGACGAGGCGCCGGAGAACTGGATCGTCACCGGCTATCCTTGGCAGGAGCTGAACACGGAAGGGCATCGCCGCTTCCGCGAGGCCTATCGCAGCCGGTTCCGCGACCATCCGCGCCTGGGCAGCGTCGTTGCCTACGACACGGTCACCGCCATCCTGGCCATGCTGCGGAAATCCGGCAGCACGGAGACCGACCCGATGGTCGAGGCCATGCGCGGGCTGCGCTTCAACTCCGCCTTCGGCGAGGCGGAGGTGGAGTTCCGTGCCCTCGACCACCAGTCCACCCTTGGCGCCTATGTCGGGCGTACGGCGGTGCGGAACGGGCGCGGTGTGATGGTGGATTGGCACTACGCCGATGGGCGCAAATACCTGCCGTCCGACGACGTGGTGCGCGGGCTGCGGCCGCAGGCTTAGTTCACCCTGGAAAACCTTCTCGTCCAGGGGCTGTCCGGCCTCGCCTCCGCCTCGTCGCTGTTTCTCGTCGCCTCCGGGCTGACGGTGATCTTCGGCGTCACGCGCATCGTGAACTTCGCGCACGGCTCCTTCTACATGCTGGGCGCGTATCTCGCCTGGACGCTGGTCACCAACCTGCCGCGCGGGCACCTCGGGTTCTGGGGCGGGGTATTGGCCGCCGCGTTGATCGTCGGCGTGCTGGGCGTGCTGATCGAGGTGCTGCTCTTGCGCCGCATCTACAAGGCGCCCGAGCTATTCCAGCTCCTCGCCACCTTTGGCGTGGTGCTGATCGTGCAGGATCTCGCTTTGCTGACCTGGGGGCCGCAGGATTTGCTGGGCCCGCGCGCCCCGGGGCTGCGCGGCGCGACCGAGGTGCTGGGGGTGCGCTTTCCCCTCTATGAGCTGTTCCTGATCGCGGTGGGGCCGGTGATGCTCGGCCTGCTCTGGCTGCTCTTCCACCGCACGCGCTGGGGCACGCTGGTCCGCGCCGCCACGGCGGACCGCGAGATGGTGGGGGCGCTGGGGGTGAACCAGCGCATGCTTTTCACCACCGTGTTCTTCCTGGGTTCCGTCCTGGCCGGGCTGGGCGGGGCGCTGCAATTGCCGCGCGAAAGCGTGAACCTGCAGATGGACCTCGCCATCATCGCCGAGGCCTTCGTGGTGGTGGTGGTGGGCGGGCTGGGCTCCTTGCCCGGCGCCTTCCTGGCGGCGCTGCTGATCGGCCAGATGCAGGCCTTCGGCATCCTGATCTTCCCGAAGATCACGCTGGTGCTGGCCTTCCTGGTGATGGCGGTGGTGCTGGTGGTGCGCCCGCACGGGCTGCTGGGCCGCGCGCCGTCCTCCGCCCATGCGGCGCAGGTGGTGGAGCCGCCGCTGGAGGCGACGCCGGGCTGGGGGCGCATCCTCCTCCTCGCCCTGCTGGCGCTGGCGATCCTCGTGCCACCCTTCCTTGGCGACTTCGCCCTGATCGTCTTCACCGAGATCGCGATCATGGTGCTCTTCGCCGCCTCGCTCCATTTCATCATGGGGCCGGGCGGCATGGCGAGCTTCGGCCATGCCGCCTATTTCGGCCTCGGCGCCTATGGCGCGGGATTGCTTGTCAAGCATCTCGCCGCACCGATGGAGGTGGGGCTGCTCGCCGCGCCCTTCGCCGCCGGGCTGGCCGGCTTCGTCTTCGGCTGGTTCTGTGTGCGGCTCTCCGGCGTCTATGCCGCGATGCTGACCCTGGCCTTCGCGCAGATCGCCTGGTCGGCCGCCTTCCAGTGGGTCGAGATCACCGGCGGCGACAACGGCATCCTCGGCGTCTGGCCCTCCGCCTGGGCGCAGCCGAAGCTGGTCTTCTACTACCTGTCGTTGGTGCTCTGCGTGGCGGCGACGCTGCTGCTGCGCCGGGCCATCTTCGCGCCCTTCGGCTATGCGCTGCGCGCCGGGCGCGACTCGCCGCTGCGGGCGGAGGCGATCGGCATGGACGGGTTCCACATTCGCTGGGCGGCATTCACCCTGGCGGCGGTGGCGGCGGGCATTGCCGGCGGGCTCTTCGCCTACAGCAAGGGCAGCGTCTTCCCGACCTACATGGCCATCCCGCGCTCGGTGGATGCGCTGCTCATGGTGCTGCTGGGAGGCGTGCAGACCATCAGCGGGCCCATTGTCGGGGCGCTGGCGTATACCTGGATCCATGAGCAGCTGATGCGGCTCTTCGAGCTGTGGCGGCTGTTCCTGGGCGCGGTGATCCTGCTGCTGGTGCTGTTCTTCCCGCAGGGCCTGGCCGGGGTCGCGCGGAGGCGCGCATGAGCGCTACGCTGGAAGCGACCGACCTGCACAAGAGCTTCGGCGGAGTCCATGCCGTGGCGGGGGTGACACTGCGCGTCGCGGCCGGTGAGCTGCTGGCGCTGATCGGGCCGAACGGCGCCGGGAAATCCACCTGCTTCAACATGCTGAACGGCCAGCTTCGCCCCGATCGCGGGCAGGTGCGGCTGCGCGGCGAGGACATCACCGGGATGCCGCCGCGCCGCGTCTGGCGCATGGGGGTGGGCCGCACCTTCCAGATCACCGCCACCTTCGGCTCCATGACGGTGCTGGAGAATGTGCAGATGGCGCTGCTTTCGCATCGCCGCCGCCTGTTCGACCTGTGGAACCCGGTGGCGCGCGAGGACCCGGCGCGGGCCCTTGCGCTGCTGGAGCGTGTGGGGATGGTGGCGCAGGCCGCGCGCCCCTGCGGCGTGCTGGCCTATGGCGACCTGAAGCGGGTGGAACTCGCCATCGCCCTGGCCAACGACCCGGCCTTGCTGCTGATGGACGAGCCGACCGCCGGCATGGCCCCGGCGGAGCGCGTGGCACTGATGGAACTGACCGCGCGCATCGCACGCGAAGGCGGCATCGCCGTGCTGTTCACTGAGCACGACATGGATGTGGTGTTCGGCCATGCCGACCGCATCCTGGTCCTCGACCGCGGACGCCCCATTGCGGAGGGTGCGCCTGAAGAGGTGCGCGCTGATGCGCGGGTGCGGGAGGTGTATCTCGGCACCGGGGCGACGCACGGCCATGCTTGAGGTCTCGGGCCTGCACGCGCATTACGGCCGCGCCCACATCCTCCACGGCGTCTCCTTCCTGGCCCGGGAAGGGGAGGTGGTCGCGCTGCTCGGCCGCAACGGCGCGGGCAAGAGCACGACGATGAAGGCGGTGATGGGGCTGGTCCGCCCCTCCGCCGGCTCGGTCCGCTTCCAGGGCGAGGAGGTGGCGGGGCGCGAGCCCTTCAGCATCGCCCGGCGCGGCCTGGGCTACGTCCCGGAGGAGCGGCGCATCTTCAGCGAGTTGACGGTCGCCGAGAATCTGGAAGTCGGTCGCCGTCCCGCCCCGGATGGCATGGCGTCCTGGACCCCCGCCCGCGTGGCCGCGCTTTTCCCCAGCCTCGGCGCCATGATGGCGCGGCCAGGCGGGAGGATGAGCGGTGGCGAGCAGCAGATGCTCACCATCGCACGCACGTTGATGGGCAATCCGCGCCTGATCCTGCTGGACGAGCCGAGCGAGGGGCTGGCCCCCGTGATCGTGGAGCGCATGGCCGAGGCCGTCCTGCAGCTGAAGCGGGAGGGGCTGACTGTACTGCTCTCCGAGCAGAACCTGCATTTCGCGCGCTTGGTCAGCGACCGCGCCCTGGTGCTGGAAAAGGGCGTGATCCGCTGGGAGGGGACGATGGAAGCCCTGATGGCCGACGAGGCGGTGCGCGCCGCCTACCTGACGGTCTGAAGCAGCTCGGCGGGCGAGAGCGCGACCGCATCCGCCCCTGGATCGGCGCCATAGCCCCAGGCCGCGAAAATGCTCCGCACCCCCGCGCCGCGCGCCGCCAGCACGTCGTTGGAATGGTCGCCAATCATCACCGCCTCGTCCGGCGCGGCGCCGACCTCGTCCAGCACGCCGCGCACATGGCCCGGGTCGGGCTTGCGGACGGAAAGGCTGTCGCCGCCCAGCACCACCGGGAAGTGGCCGGCAAGGCCCAGCCCATCCAGCAGGGCGCGCGTGGCGGCGATGGGCTTGTTGGTGCAGACGGCGAGGTCCCATCCGGCTTCGGATAGGCCGGCCAGCGCCTCCGGGATGCCGGGGAAGGGGCGGGTCAGCACGGCGCTGTTCGCCTCCAGATCCGGCAGGAAGCTTTGGAGATCCTCCTCCCCCCAGGCGGCGCCGCGTGTGGCGAAGGCCTTGGCGAGCAGGGCGCGCGCCCCGTCGCCGATCATGGCCTGCACCTCCGGCAGATCGAAGGAGGGAAGGGCGCGGCGTGCCATGAGGCGATTCAGCGCGGCGGCGATGTCCGGGGCGCTGTGCACAAGCGTCCCGTCCAGGTCGAAGATGGCGAGGGGCATGACCCCCGCCTATCGCGTGCAGCAAGACGCCGCAAGAAAGCGTCACCGGGGGTGGACTTGCCGCGCCTGGGCCGCTTGCCTACCAGCATTCAGGGGACCCGACGGGACGTCCTTCCCACCGGGACAGGGATCACTTCATGCGCGCCGCCATCATCCTCGCTGCGGGTCAGGGGACCCGCATGAAATCCGTCTTGCCGAAGGTCATGCACCGCCTCGCCGGCCGGCCGATGATCCGGCACCTGCTGGCGGCATGCGAGGGCGTGTTCGACCGTGTCGTGGTGGTGGTCGGGCCGGGGATGGAGTCGCTGGAAAAGGCCGTCGCCCCCCACGCCACGGTGGTGCAGGCGGAAAGGCTGGGGACGGGCCACGCCGCCCGCATGGCCGCGCCGCTGCTCGAAGGCTTCAGCGGCGACGTGGCGGTGCTCTACGGCGACAACCCTCTGATCGCCCCCGACACGCTGCGCCGCTTGGTGGAGGCGCGGCAGGAGGCCGACCTCGCGCTGCTGGCCATGCGCCCCGCCGACCCCGGCAAGTATGGCCGCGTGGTGCAGGGCGCGTCGGGGCAGGTAGAGCGCATCGTCGAATGGGCCGATGCCACAGAGGAGGAGCGCGCCATCCCCATCTGCAACGCTGGGGTAGTCTGTGCCGAGGCCGGGCGGCTCTTCCGCTGGCTGGCGGCGCTGCGGAACGAGAACCGCCAGGGCGAGTTCTACCTGACCGACGTGGTGGCGCTGGCCCATGGCGAAGGGCTGAGCGTCCGCGCCGTGGAGGCGCCGGAGGCGGAGCTTCGCGGCATCAACAGCCGCGCCGAGCTGGCGGCGGCGGAGGCCGAGATCCAGCAGCGGCTTCGTCAGGCCGCCATGGAGGGCGGCGCAACGCTGGTGGCGCCGGAGACGGTGCATCTCTCCTGGGATACGCGCCTCGCCCCCGATGTGGTGGTGGAGCCGCACGTGGTCTTCGCGCCGGGCGTTTCGGTGGAAACCGGAGCGACCCTTCGAGCCTTCTCACATCTGGAAGATTGCGTGGTGCGCGCCGGGGCGGTGATCGGACCCTATGCGCGGCTGCGGCCGGGAACCGAGGTGGGGGAAGAGGCCCATGTGGGCAATTTCGTGGAGTTGAAGGCGACGACGCTCGGCCGTGGGGCAAAGGCCAACCACCTGAGCTATATTGGCGACGCGACGGTGGGGGCACGGGCCAATATCGGCGCCGGGACCATCACCTGCAATTATGACGGCATTCACAAGCACCGCACGGTGATCGGCGAGGGAGCCTTCATCGGCTCCGACACGGCGCTGGTCGCGCCGGTGCGGGTGGGGGCGCGGGCGCTGGTGGCGGCGGGCAGCGTGGTGACCGAGGAAGTGCCGGATGACGCGTTCGCCATCGCGCGCGGACGGCAGGTGAACAAGCCGGGGCGCGGCTTCAGGGGCAAGGGGAAGTAAGGATGTGCGGCATTTTCGGGATTGTCGGGCGGGACGAGGTGGCGCCGCGGCTGCTCGAGGCGCTGCGCCGGCTCGAATACCGCGGCTATGACAGCGCAGGCCTCGCGACGCTGGTGAACGGCCACATCGAGCGCCGCCGCGCCGAGGGCAAGCTCGGCAACCTCGCCGCCGTGCTGGAGCGCGAGGGGCTGGCCGGCACCACCGGCATCGGCCACACGCGCTGGGCCACCCATGGCGCGCCGGTGGAGCGCAACGCCCACCCCCACGCCACCGCGCGCGTCGCCGTGGTCCATAACGGCATCTTCGAGAACTACGCCGAGCTGCGCGCCGAGCTGGAAGCCGAGGGCGCGACCTTCGAGACCGAAACCGACACCGAGACCTTCTGCCGCCTGGTCGACCACCTGCTGGCCCAGGGCATGGAGCCGGAGGAGGCCGCCGCCGCCGCCTTGAAGCGCGTCCATGGCGCCTTCGCCGTGGCGCTGATCTTCGCCGGGCGGCCCGAGATGATGATCTGCGCCCGCCAGGGCGCGCCGCTCGCTGTCGGCTTCGGCGAGGGCGAGATGTTCGTCGGCTCCGACGCGCTGGCGCTCGCCCCGCTGACCCGCCGCATCGCCTATCTGGAGGAGGGCGACCACGCCGTGCTGGATTGCGACGGTGCGCGCTTCTTCGACGCACAGGGCGAGGAGGTGGAGCGCGAGATCCGCGTCACCGCCGTCTCCGGCGCTGCGACGGGCAAGGGCAACTACCGCCACTACATGGAGAAGGAGCTGCACGAGCACCCGGCGGTGCTGGGCGACACGCTGCGGCAGTATCTCGACCCCAAGACGCTGGAGGTGCGGCTGCCGCGCCTGCCCTTCGACCCCGCCCGCG
>NZ_JAFEUU010000026.1 GCF_017355885.1 Sabulicella rubraurantiaca | reverse complement strand
ACGCCACTGGTTCACGATTGGCTGCTCAAGCGGCCACGCTGGCACCTGCACTTCACGCCGACCAGCGCCTCCTGGCTCAACCTGGTCGAATGCTGGTTTGCGCTGCTGACGCGCCGGCGCCTGGAGCGCGGCGCTTTCACCAGCATTGGCGACCTGGAGGCCGCGATCCAAGGCTACATCGCCGAGACCAACGCCGCGCCGCGGCCGTTCGTCTGGACCAAGACCGCCGACCATATCCTCGCCAGCGTCGCCCGCTTCTGCCAACGAACTTCTAACTCAGGCCACTAGGAGGTCTGTGCGCGGGCGGCTAGCGGCATACCCTTCTGACGTGCGAGCCGTGGTTTTCCCTCCTGCGTCTTCTGGTGCGTGCGTCCCTACTGTGCCGCTCACGCCGGCTGGAGACGGAGGCTTCGCTTGAGGGTGTAGGTGGTGGCGGTGCAGTGCACCTGGCCTCTGGCCGTGCGCCTTCATGACGCGCCAGACACGCTCGTGGTTCGGGGGTGACCAGCCCTCCCATTCGGCCTGCTGGCGGAGCAGGGCATGGATGCGGCGGTAGCCGTAGGTCGGCAACTCGGCGATCAGCGCCAGGGTCCGCGCAAAGAGGTCGTCCTCTGGCATGGGCGGCCTGCCCCAGCACTCGCGCAAGGAGGTCCTTCCTGACGGCGTCAAGCCGAAGCGGGCCACGCCCAACGCTTCAGCGACGGCCTTCACCGGGAATCGTCCGTTGCATGACAGCGTGACGGAATCCAGTTATGTCCTCGCCTGCAAGGACGCTGCTGACCATGATTGACGAATCGCTTATCCCCGTGATCCTTTGCGGCGGCACCGGCTCGCGCCTGTGGCCGCTGTCGCGGGAATCCCTGCCCAAGCAGTTCTGGCCGCTCCTCGGCAGCGACTCCATGCTGCTCGAGACGGCACGCCGCGCCGCTGGCCCCGGCTTCGCGCCGCCCCTGCTGGTGGCGGGAGAGGGGCACCGCTTCCAAGTGGCGGAGCAGATGCGTGAAGGCGGCATCGGCGGTGCCCGCATCCTGCTGGAGCCGGAGGCGCGCAACAGCGCCCCCGCCATCGCCTCCGCTGCGCTGTTCCTGGCCGAGAAATCGCCCGACGCCGTCCTGTGGATCATGGCCGCGGACGCCGCGGTGTCGGACGTGCCGGCGCTTCACGCCGCGCTGCGCCAAGCTGCAAAGGCAGCGCGCGAGGGCTTCGTCGTCACCTTCGGCATGGCGCCCGCCGCACCGGAAACCGGCTACGGCTACATCGAGCATGGCGACGCGCTTCCTGGCCTTCCCGGGGTGCTGGCGGTGCAGCGCTTCGTGGAGAAGCCCGACCTCGGCTCTGCGCGGGAACTGGCGTCGAGCGGACGCCATTCTTGGAACAGCGGCATGTTCGTCGCCACGGCCCGCACGCTGATCGAGGAACTCCAGGCCCACGAGCCCCGCGTGCTGGAAGCGGCCCGGGGCGCTGTCTCCGCCGCCGCGCGCGACCTGGATTTCATCCGCCTGGGTGCTGCCGAGTTTCGGGAGGCCCCTTCCATCTCTATCGACTACGCAGTGATGGAGCGTACGGCCAAGGCGGCGGTCGTCCCGGCCGAGATCGGCTGGTCGGACGTGGGCAGCTGGGACGCGCTGTGGCAGGTTTCGCCGCGCGACGGCTCGGGCAACGCTCTGCAGGGCGCAGTCGAAGCGCTCGATTGCGAGGGGTGCCTGATCCGCTCGGATGGCATCCTCACCGCGGCGATCGGGCTGAAGGACGTGGCGCTGGTGGTCACGCCCGATGCGGTGCTGGCCCTGCCGCGCGAGCGGTCTCAGGAAGTGAAGCGCGTCGTGGACCTTCTGCGCGCGAAGGGCGTGAAGCAGGCCAGCGAGCACCGGCGCATGTACCGCCCCTGGGGTCACTACGAGGGGATGATCCAGGGCGACCGCTTCCAGGTGAAGCAGATCGTCGTCCGTCCCGGCGGCAAGCTGTCCCTGCAGAAGCACCACCACCGCGCGGAGCACTGGGTGGTCGTGCACGGCACCGCAAGGGTGGAACGTGACGGCGAGGATCTGCTGCGGAGCGAAAATGAGAGCGTTTACCTTCCGCTGGGCGCCGTCCATCGTCTGGAGAATCCCGGCAAGATTCCACTCGTTTTGATCGAGGTCCAAGTTGGCTCCTACCTAGGCGAGGACGACATCGTCCGGCTGGAGGACCGCTACGGGCGAGAGTGAGGTGACCCCTCTCACCGCCGAAGCGGTAAGCCTGCCCAGTGCAGGATAGGGGGAAATCCTAGGTTTCTTCGATACATGCCGCGTGTGCTAAACGTGCGGCGATCGGACGGGGGCCAACCGCTCTTGAAAACTATGTCAGATACCAAGGCGTCGGCGACGCCGCTTACCGCGCGCCCCGCCGCCTTGCAGGCACTCGCCGCCCGTGTCGGCCTGGACCTGGACCAGCGCGTTCTGGCCATCCTGTCGGCGGCACCCGAGGTGGAGCCCCATGCGCTGGTGAGCTGTGCCGCCGATCGCGGCATCGCCGCCAAGGCCATGCAGCTCGGCTGGGGCGACCTGCTCGGCCTCGCCGAGGCGGGGACGCCCACCATGATCTTTCTGCGGGATGGCGGCGCCGCCCTGCTGGATGGGGCGAGCGCCGACCGCAGCACCGTCTCGCTCCGCAACCCGCTTGACCTCACCGCGGCTCCAACGGCGGTGGACCGGCAGCGCCTCGAGCGCCTGTGGCTGCGCAGCGGCATCGTGGTCCGCTCTGGCCCGCTCGGTGAGGCCGGGGAGGAGGTCTTCGGCCTGCGCTGGGTTACGCGGACGCTCAGCGGCGACACGTCGATCCTGCGCGACATGGGCTTGGCCTCGGTCATCCTGTCCGTCGCAGCTATTGCGCCTGCCTTGATCTTCATGGCGATTTCCGATCGCGTGCTGCTCTACCAATCCCATGCGACGCTGACGCTCTTCGTTCTGCTACTGGGCGTGATCATCATGTTCGAGACGGCGCTGGGCTGGGCGCGGCGACACCTCGCCGCCGTGCTGGCGCGGCGCGTCGAGGGCCGGATAAGCCTGCTCGCCATGCAGCGCCTGCTGCGCTTGCCGCTCGACTTCTTCGAGAAGACCCCGGCGGGCGAGATTCAGTCCCGCCTGTTCCAGATCTACAAGATCCGCGACTTCATAACCGGGCCCCTGTTCCGCACTTTCCTAGACGTCGTCACGCTTCTGATCGTCATACCGGTGCTGTTCCTGATCTCGCCGGTTATGACCTACTACATCCTCGGCCTCGCCGTGGTGCTGGTGCTGCTGATCCTGGCCTTCCGCCCAGCGATCCGAAGCGCTACGGCCAAGGTGATCGATGCCGACCGCGCCAAGGTTGTGGCGATGGTCGAGACGGTGCAGGGCATGCGGACGGTAAAGGCCCTGGGCATCGAGGCCCAGCGCAGCGAGGCCTGGAACCGCAACGTCGCCGCCTCGCTGAAGGCGCAGTTCGATCTGCAGGTCCACAGCAACCGGCTGGAAACCCTCTCCACGCCGTTCGAGCGCATGTTCCAGGCTGGCTCGATGGTGCTTGGCGCAATCATCATCCTAAACGGAGACTCCAACACGAGCATCGGTGGGGTCTTCTCCTTCACCATGCTCGCCATGCGCGCGGCGCAGCCTCTCGTCTCCCTCGCCCAGCTTCTTCATGCGGTGGAGCAGGTTCGTCTCGCGATCGGTGAGTCGACCACCGTTCTGAACCACCCGCCCGAGCGTGCGGCTCATGCCGTTGGCGTGCGGCCCGAAATAAAAGGCCACGTCTCCTTCAGCAACGTCACCTTCACCTATCCAGGCACGGCCGACCCCGTGCTGCGCAACGTGAGCTTCGACGTGCCGGTTGGAACTATGATCGGGCTGGTGGGCCGCAGCGGCTCCGGCAAGAGCACGGTGACGCGGCTGGTCCAGGCGCTGAACGCCGGCTACAGCGGTCTCATCAAGCTGGACTCCATCGAGATGCGGGAGATGGACCTCCCCCATCTGCGCCGGAACCTTGGCGTCGTGCTGCAGGAGAACTTCATGTTCCGCGGGACGATCCGCGAGAACATCATCGCCGGCCGCCCGGGCATCTCCTTCGACAAGGTCATCCAGGCCTGCCGCCTCGCCGGCGCTGAGGAGTTCATCGAGCGCTTTCCCCGCTCCTACGATACCTTTATTGAGGAGGGCTCGCCCAACCTGTCCGGCGGGCAGAAGCAGCGCCTCGCCATCGCCCGCGCCCTGGTCACCGAACCGCCCATCCTGATCTTCGACGAGGCAACTTCCGCCCTCGACCCGGAGAGCGAGGCGATCGTGAACGCCAATCTGCGGCGCATCGGGCGTGGCCGCACCATCATCCTGGTCAGCCATCGCCTGTCCTCCCTGGTGGATGCGGACCAGATCCTCGTGCTCGACGCGGGCGAGGTGGTGGGCAATGGCACCCACCCCGAACTCCTGCGGAACAACACCCTCTACCGGCAGCTGTGGATGCAGCAGAACCGGGATGCGGGAAGGATGATCCATGAATCAGATCGCGTCTCAGCCGTCGCGGGCTGAGGAACCCCGCCTCTCCACGCTGGAGTTCGTCTCCCCCACCGCGGCAGAGGTGGCGCGCCGTCCCGCTCCCCTCGCCCGGTCGGTCATCCTGGTGCTCTTCGCGCTGTTCTGCGCCATCGGCGCAGTCTTCGCGCTGATGCCGATAGACCGGGTGGTGACGACGAGCGGGCGCCTAGTCCCCACCGTGCCGACCCTCCTCGTGCAGCCGCTCGAGGCCTCGATCCTTAGGTCCTTCAACGTGCAGGTGAACCAGGTCGTCCGCCAGGGCGATGTGATCGCGCGGCTCGACCCGACCTTTGTCGGCGCCGACCTGGCCGCGTTGCGGTCGCAGGAAGCGACGCTGGCGGCCGAGGTGGGGCGGCTGGAGGCGGAGGCAGCGGGCGTGCCCTTCCAGGCCGGCAACGGGCCGGCCATGGCGCTCCAGGCGGCGATCTTCGCCCAGCGCCAGGCGGAGCGGGATTTCCGGACGGAGAGCCTGCGCCAGCGTGCGGGCGGACTGCGGGAATCGATCACCCGCATCCGGGCAGAAATCGGCCAGCTCAGCCAGCGCCTGCAGATCGCAAGCCAGATCGAAACCATGCGCCGCGACCTGGAGCGGCAGCAGGTCGGGTCGCGCCTCAACGCGCTGATCGCCGTGGACAGCCGCCTGGAGATCCAGCGCAACATCGCCGCCTCGGAGGGAATGCTGCGCACCGCCACGGCGGAGCTCGCTGCCGCCACGGCCGACCTCTCCGCCTTCCAAGGCAACTGGCAGACCCAGGTCTCGCTCGACCTCGCGCAGAAGCGCCGCGAGCTGGCCGATGTGCGCGAGTCCCTGGCCAAGACGGAGCTTCGCCATGAGCTGGTGGAGCTGCGTGCCCCCCGCGACGGCGTGGTGCTGGAGATCGGCAAGAGTTCGGTCGGCGCCGTGCTCAGCGCAGGCGAGATGCTGGTGACCATGGTCCCCCTCGATGCCAAGCTTGAGGTCGAGGTGGCGGTGGAGCCGCGCGACATGGGCCATGTCGCCATTGGTGACCGCGCCGCGCTGAAGTTCGAGAGCTTTCCCTTCATCCGGCATGGTCTCGGCCGCGGCCGCGTCCTGAACATCGCCCAAGACACGACCCAACCCACGCAGGCTTCGAACGCGCCTCAGTTCTACCGCGCCCGCCTGTCCATCGATGAGCTGCAGCTGCGCAACCTCCCGGCGGATTTCCGTCTCCTGCCAGGCATGCCGCTTCAGGCCGACATCTTGGTCGGTCAGCGCACCATCCTGCGTTATTTCTTCGAGCGTGCTCTCCCCACTCTCGTCCAGGGAATGAGGGAGCCCTAAAAGCTCCCCGCCTGGGCAACGAACCCCGCCTGGGTGAGTTTGTGCCTCGGCAGAGACCCGCTATGGGAGGGTTTCTGCCTAAAACCGGGAGCCGGGTGAGATGCAGATTGCGGTGATTGGGGCGGGCTATGTGGGCCTCGTCTCGGGGGCGTGCTTCGCCGAGTTCGGGATCGAGGTGTGTCTCGTCGACACCGATGCGTCCAAGATCGAGGCGCTCAAGGCCGGGCGCATGCCGATCTATGAACCCGGGCTCGACAAGCTTGTCGCCGACAACGCGCGCGAGGGGCGGCTGACCTTCACTACGGAGCTGGAGACGGCGGTAAACGGCGCAGACGCCGTGTTCTTGGCGGTCGGCACGCCGACGCGGCGCGGCGATGGCCATGCCGACCTGTCCTATGTCTTCGCCGCCGCCGAGCAGGTGGCCCGCGCCGCGAAGGGCCCGCTGGTTCTTGTCACCAAGAGCACCGTGCCGGTCGGCACCGGTCGCCGCATTAAGCAGTTGGTTCGCGAGGCGCGACCCGACCTCGACATCGCCGTCGCCTCCAACCCGGAATTCCTGCGCGAGGGTGCCGCGATCGGCGACTTCATGCGCCCTGACCGCGTCGTGGTAGGGGTGGAGGAAGGCGAGACTGGGGAGCGCGCAGCCGAGGTGCTGCGTCGCCTCTACCGTCCGCTCTACCTGATCGAGCGCCCAGTGATGGTGGTGGGGCTCGAGACCGCCGAGATCATCAAGTACGCCGCCAACGCATTCCTCGCGATGAAGATCTCCTTCATCAACGAGGTAGCCGATCTTTGCGAGAAGGCCGGCGCTCATGTGCAGGACGTGGCGCGCGGGATCGGGCTGGACGGGCGCATCGGCCGCAAGTTCCTCCATGCCGGCCCGGGTTATGGCGGCTCCTGCTTTCCCAAGGACACGCTGGCCTTTGCCCGTACCGGGCAGGATCTGGGCGCGCCGCTGCGGCTGGTCGAAGCGACGATCGACATCAACGACCAGCGCAAGAAGGCGATGGCGGACCGGGTGATCGCGGCCTGTGGCGGCTCCGTCTCCGGCAAGACGGTCGCGGTGCTGGGCCTGACCTTCAAGCCCGAGACGGACGACATGCGCGATGCGCCGTCCCTCGACATCCTGCCGCGGCTGATCGAGGCCGGGGCGACGATCCGCGCCTTCGACCCGGAGGGGATGTCGCATGCGCAGCAGGTCCTGCCCAAGGGCATCCACTACGCGAAGGGCGCGCTGGATGCCGCCAAGGGCGCGGACGCGCTGGTCGTGCTGACCGAGTGGAACGAGTTCCGCGCCCTGGCGCCGCAGCGCCTCGCCGAGGCGATGCGGGGCAAGGTCCTGGTGGACCTCCGCAACCTCTACGAGCCCGAGCAGATGCGCGAGGCGGGCTTCGAATACAGCTCCGTCGGAAGGCCCTGAGACGGGGCGGTGGCCCGGGTCCTTCGCACCCGGGCCACCGCGCTACCAACTCGCCATCAGAAGCAGCAGACCTAGGCTGAATAGCAGGACGGCGAAGAGCTTCACCCGCGTCAGCGCATCGGTCAGCCAATCCCGCCGCACCGGGCTTGGCTCGGTGCCCGCGCTTTCGTCCGAGGCATGGTTCAGCATCGTCTCGCCGACCCGGGTCCCCTTGTCACTCATCGCGGCCCCTCCGGCTGGTTCGAAGTTCGGCGAGGGAATTAAGGGCCCGGCAAGAAGCGAAATATGCGAAATCGGCACAATCGCAGCTCTCAGGCCGAGCGGCGCCCCCGTCGCAGCGTGGCAAGCGGCGCCTCGCCGAATTGCGCGCGATAGGCGGCGCTGAACCGGCCCAGCTCCCAGAAGCCGAAACGCGTTGCCGCCTCCGTCACGCTCACCGCTTCGCCCTGCTCCAGCACGGCACGGACGCGCACGAGGCGTCGCGCACGCAGATAGGCTGCGGCACTCATCCCAAGCACGGCATTGGCGCAGGCGTTCAGCGTGCGCAGCGGTACCCCGAGTTCGGCGCAGACCTCGACCAGGGAGCGGTGATCCGTCTCGCGCTCCGCGATGGCGACCAGCCCGTCGGCGATGGCGCCGCGGCGGGCCAGCGGCAGGGAAGGGGCCTCGGCCTCCGGCAGCCCGGCGAAGAGGGCTTCGAGAACCTGATGCAGCAACCCATCTACCAGCCGGTCGGTGCTCACCCAGCTTGGCGCTTCCAGCGCCGCCTGCGCCGCTTCCAGCAGGGCGTGGCGTCGCTCCGGGGAAAGCGGCAGGAACAGCGCGCTGGCACGTGGCGTCACCAACTCGGCCCCGTGCAGCAGTCGCGACGCCTCCAGCAGTCGGGGCAAAGGAAATCCCAAGTTCCACCAGGGCTGGTCGGCCGGCCATTGCGTATGCACCTCGGCCTCCGGCCGCCACCAGACCAGCGTCTCCAGCCCGAAACGTTGGCCCTGGATGCGCGGCCCGCGATCCTCGCCGATGCCCAGGCTGAAGATGGCGCGCGGGCCGGTGGCGTTGTGGAAGGTGACGGGCAGGTTGACGCGGCCCAGATGAACCATCGTCTCGTCCAAGACCAGGCGCCGGCGCCATCCCTGGAAGGGCCCGCGCCCGCGCAGGATCAGCCGCGACGGAAAGCGCGCGCTGGAGGTCGCGCCAAAGGCCTCGGGATTCCCGGAGCGGATCTCGATCACCCGTGCGGCAGGGGGCGGAGAGGGCATGGCTTCGCTGCGCCTAGGATGGGCAGGGCATCCCTGTCCAGCCGGGACCTTTCCGCGCTGCCCTGCGGGTGCCAGGATCCGCCGCGCCGCTACGAGGAGGGCGGGACGATGCGCCCGAGGGCCGCTTCCTGGCTCCGTTTCCTGCACCTCCTGGTGCCGCGCGGGATGCGCGGCCTCCTGTTTCCGCTAATTCTGCTCGGCTTCGCGCTCGGTGCCTGGCTGGCCACGCAGCGCCCCGCGCCGGACAGCGCATTCCTCTCCTGCACCGCGACCGATGGCGACACGCTGCGCTGCGGCGCGGAGCGCGTGCGCCTCCTGGGCCTGGACGCGCCCGAGATGTCCGGGCGCTGCGTGGATGAGGAACGCCGCGCCCGCGCCGCGCGCGACCGCCTTGCCGCATTGGCGCAGGGCGGCGTGCGCTTGGCGCGGGACGGCGAGGACCGCTACGGCCGCACCCTCGCCAACGCCTTCGATCGCGAGGGGCGCGACCTCTCCCACATCCTGATCCGCGAGGGCCATGCGCGTCCCTATGACGGACGCACCCGCCGGCAGGGTTGGTGCTGATTCGCTTGCACCTCGAAGAAATTGGTCATACCAATTTGGCATGACCAATCCGGCGCCCGAACGCGCCGGGACGGGACGGGAGGAAACGGAAGGGACGCAGGGGCTGATCGGCCGCCTGTTGCCCTTCATTGCCCATCACCGCCTCGCCCCCGGCGACCGCCTCCCCTCGGAGCGGGAGCTGGCGGCGCGTTTTGGCGCCTCGCGTCCCGCGCTGCGCGAGGCGCTGGCCGTGCTGGAGACGCTTCGCATCGTCGAGCGCCGGCCCAATTCCGGCATCTTCCTGCGCGCGGTGGACCGCCAAGGCTCGATCGACGCCATGGTGTTGCAGGCCGAACTCGGCGTGCCGCTGACGGAGGACGAGGTGCGCGAGGTGGTGGAGCTTCGCCGCATCATGGAACTCCAGGCCATGCGCCTCGCGGCCGAGCGGCGCACCGATGCCGATCTCGCGCGGCTCGATGCCGCGCTGGAGGCCGGCGCGCGCTGCGTCGCCGAGGGAACCAACCTCGCCGACGAGGATTCGGCCTTCCACCTCGCCATCGTGGAGGCGACGGGCAACCGCGTCTTCCTGCGGGTGGTGAACAGCTTCTACCTCATGTCGCGCGAACGTCGCCGGACCTATTTCCGCGACGGCACCCGCGCCGCCCAATCCCACGCACAGCACGCGGCGATGCGCGACGCCATCGCTGCGCGCGACCCGGATCGCGCGGAAGCCGCGATGGGAAATCATCTGCGCGGCGTCGAAAGCTATTGGATGGAACTGCTCAGGCGCCGCGCCACGGGGGAGAGCGAATGAAGGTTACCGACGTCATCTGCCACATCCTGCAAAGCAAGGTGGAGCAGCCTTTCGTGTCCGCGCGCGGCTGGGTCTATTCGACCCGCTCCTCCTGCGTCGTGGAGATCACGACCGACGAGGGCATCACCGGCTGGGGCGAGTGCTACGGCCCGGCCGCGGTGAACAAGGCGCTGATCGAGACGCAGTACAAGCCTCGCGTCATCGGCAACGACCCCTTCGACGTCGAGGTGGTGTGGGAGGACCTCTACAACCGCATCAAGGATTACGGCGCGCAGGGCTTCAGCATCACCGCGCTGTCGGGCATCGACATCGCGCTGTGGGACATCATGGGCCGCGCGGTGAACAAGCCGATCCACAAGCTGATCGGCGGCGCGCACCGCAAGGAAGTCCAGGCCTATGCCACCGGCCTCTACTTCATCGACATGGACCGGCTGGTGGAGGAAGCGGTGGAGGAGGCCGAGAAATACGCGACCATGGGCTTCCGCGCCATCAAGATGAAGATCGGCCTCGGTGACCCGAAGCTGGACGTGGCGCGCGTCGCCGCCGTCCGCAAGGCGATCGGCCCAGACATCAAGCTGGCCGTGGACGCCAATCACTGCTTCACGGTGCCCCAGGCCATCCGCCTCGGCCGCGCCATGGAGGAACTCGACCTCCTGTGGTTCGAGGAGCCCATCAGCCCCGAGGACCACGAGGGCTACGTGGAGGTGACACGCGCCCTCGACATGGCGGTGGCCGGCGGCGAGAACGACTTCACCCGCTGGGGCTTCCGCGACATCATCGCGAAGAAGGCGATGGACATCGTCCAGCCCGATCTGTGCGCCGCCGGCGGCATCAGCGAGTGCCGCAAGATCGCCGCCATGGCCTCGGCGCACGGCGTCGAATGCGTGCCGCATGCCTGGGGCAGCGCCATCGGCCTGGCCGCCACGGTGCAGTTCCTGGCGGCGCTGCCCGACACGCCACCGGCCTTCCGTCCCATGCCGCCCATGCTGGAATACGAGCAGACGCCGAACCCGCTGCGCGACCATCTGGCGAAGGAGCCCATCGTGCAGACCAATGGTATCGTCCCCGTGCCCGACGCACCCGGCATCGGCATCGAGGTGGATCGCGCCATCCTCCAGCAATACAAGGTCGCCTGAGAATGCTCGTCGCCCTCACCGACCCCGTCCACCCGGAAGGCGAGGCGCTGCTGCGCGCCGCCGGCCACGACGTCCAGCTGCCAGGGCCTGACGGGCTGGATGCGCTTCTCGCGCGGGCCGAGGCGGTGGTGGTCCGCCGCAACCTGCCTCCCGACCTTTGCCTGCGCGCGCCGCGCCTGCTGGCCGCGGTGCGCCAGGGTGTCGGCGTCGACATGATCCCGGTGGAGCATTGCACGGAGCATGGCGTCCTCGTCGCCAACGTGCCGGGCGCCAACGCGGATTCCGTCGCGGAGTTCGCCGTCGCGCAGATGCTCGACATCTGCCGCTCGCCCCGCGCCATGCATGCCGCCCTGCCGGGCGAGGGCTGGGCGAAGGCGCGCGCCCGTTCCGAGGCGGCGCGCGAGCTGCGCGGCAAGACGCTGGGCATCATCGGCGTCGGCGCCATCGGAGCGCGCCTCGCGGAGATCGCTGGCACCGGCTTCCGCATGCGCGTCCTGGGCCACCGGCGTGACCGCAACGCCATGCCGCAAGGCGTGGAGTATGCCGATCTCGACACACTCTTCGCCGAGAGCGACTTCATCGTCCTGGCCTGCCCGCTGACGGAGGAAACGCGCGGCCTCGCCAATGCGGCGCGCCTCGCCCGCATGAAGCGCGACGCCTGGATCCTGAACGTCGCCCGCGGCCCGGTGATCGAGGAGGCGGCGCTGATCGCGGCGCTGCGCGAGAACCGCATCGGTGGTGCAGCGCTGGACGTGTTCGACGTCCAGCCTCTGCCGGCGGACCATCCCTATATGACGCTGCCGAACGTCCTGCTCACCCCCCATGTCGCTGGATTGTCGCAGGAGGCGGTGGTGCGGATGAGCACCGTCGCGGCGGAGGAGGTGGTCCGCATCCTGCGTGGCGAGAAGCCGCGCAACTTCATCAACCCCGAAGCCTGGGACGCGTCGCGCGCACGACGTGCCGCCCTTGGCCTGGAAGGCGTCTCCGCATGAAGATCACCCGCGTCCACGCCACCTGGTGCCGCGTGCCCATCCCCTACGAGCGCCAGCACACCAGCGATTTCGGCCGCGTTCCCACCTTCGATTCCGTCATCGTCCGCGTGGACACCGACACCGGCCTGACGGGCTGGGGCGAGGCGAAGGCCGGGGTGGGCAGCGCGGCTGCCTGCGCGGGTCTCGCCGCCATCATCAACCTCGACTACGCGCCGCTGCTCGTCGGCCAGGACCCGCGCGACATCTCCCGCCTATGGGACGTGATGTACAACACCCCGCGCGAGGGCTACGCGATCGGCAAGGGCCACGCCCTGCCGCAGCTGGGGCGGCGCGGCCTGTCCATCTCCGCCATCGCCGGGGTGGATGTCGCGCTGTGGGACATCCTCGGCAAGTCGCTCGACGCCCCCGTGTGGCGGCTCATCGGCGGCAAGCGCGCGGGCCGCATGCCCGCCTATGCCTCGGGCGGCTGGGCCGATGCGGCCAATATCGGGCCGCAGCTCCAATCCTATTGCGACAAGGCCGGGTTCCGCGCGGTGAAGATGCGCGTCGGGGTAATGGACGGCTCACCCGCCGGCTCCGCCGCGCGCGTCCGCGCGGCGCGCGAGCATCTCGGCCCCGACATCAAGCTGATGGCCGATGCGCACGGCACCTGGACGGTGGCCGAGGCGCGCGCCTTCTGCCGCATGGTCGAGGATTGCGACCTGTTCTGGTTCGAGGAGCCGGTGAACGCCGACGACAAGCGCGGCCTCGCCGAGGTGCGTGCCTGCTCGACCGTGCCCATCTCCACCGGCGAGAGCGAGTTCACCCGCCACGACTTCCGCGAGATCGCGGAGCTGCGCGGCGCGGACGTGCTGCAGCCCGACCTCGCCATCGCCGGCGGCATCACCGAGGGGATGCGGATCGGCGCCATCGCCTCCGCCTACAACCTCCGCCTCGCACCGCATCTCTGGTCCGGCGCACCCGCCTTCGCGGCAGGGCTGCACCTCGCCGTGTCGCAGACCTCGGGCTTCATCCTGGAATACTCGCTGGGCCACAACCCGATGCTGCACGACCTGATCGAGGAATCCTTCCCCGTGGTGGACGGCCATGTGGAGATCCCGGACCGGCCCGGCCTCGGCATCACCGTCCGCCAATCCTTCCTCGACGAATACGGAGTTCGCGCATGAAGATCGCGAACATCGAGGCCTTCCCGACCTCCTTTCCCGTGCCGCCGGGCGGCGGGGTGGCGCTGGGCGTCGGGCGCACGGTGAAGCGCGACGCGGTGGTGGTGAAGGTGACCACCGATGACGGCATCGTGGGCTGGGGTGAAAGCCACCATGGCCGCGCGCACACAGCCATCGCCGCGCTGCTCCAAACGACGCTGAAACGCCTCGTCCTCGGCATGGAGGCGACAGACACGGTCGGCGTCTGGAACAAGATCTACAAGGGCCAGCTGGCGAGCCACGGCATGGGGGCGGCCTGCGCCCTTGCCATGTCCGGCCTCGACATGGCGCTGTGGGACATCCGCGCCAAGGCCGCTGGAATGCCGCTCTACCGCCTGCTTGGCGGCGCGTCGCGCCCCGTGCCCGCCTATGCCGGCGGCGTGGCGCTGGGCTACCAGCCCCCCGCCGAGCTGGTGGACGAGGCACGGCCCCACATGGAAGCCGGCTACCGCGCCGTGAAGCTGCGCGTGGGCGACACCGTGCCGCTCGACATCGCGCGCATGGAGGCGGTCCGCGCCGCCTTTGGTGATGAGGTGGACATCCTCACCGACGCCAACACCGCCTACCGGCTGGAGGATGTGCGGCGCGTCATGCCGGCCATGGATGCGCTCGGCATCGGCTGGCTGGAGGAGCCTTTCCCGCCGCACGATCACCGCTCCTATCGCGAGGCGCGCTCCTATGGGCGCACGCCGCTCGCGGTGGGGGAGAACCACTTTACCCGCTTCGAGTTCGCGCCGCTGCTGGAGCAGGGGGCGGTCGGCATCTGGCAGCCCGACCTGTCGAAATGCGGCGGCATCACCGAGGCGCTGCGCATCGCCGCCATGGCCTCCGCGCACAAGATCCCGATCCACCCGCATTCCTCCATGACCGGGCTGAACCAGGCGGCGACGATCCATTTCCTCTGCGCCCTGGACAACCCCGGCTATTTCGAGGCCGATGTGTCGCGCTCCAACCTGTTCCGCGACGCGCTGGTCTCCACCCCCTGGACGCTCTCCCCCGACGGCACAGTGCGCCCGAACGAGGCGCCGGGCATCGGCGTCGAGGTGGATGAGGAATGGCTGCGCGCCCATCCCGCCATCGAGGGGCCCAGCTACGTGTAAGAGAGGTTCGAACCACCGACCGCCCCGCAAGACGGGCGGCGCAACAGGAGGAGGACACGATGACTGAACAGACGACATTTGGCCGGCGCCTCGCGGGGCTGGCCCTCGCGGCCGGGCTGGCGCTGGGCGCGGGCACGGCGGCGGCACAGGAGGCCTTCCCGCGCGGCCCGGTGCGCTTCATCGGTGCCTTCGCCGCCGGCGGCACCTCGGACCTCATTACCCGCATCCTGGCCGAGCAGCTGTCCACCCAGCTGAATGAGCGCGTGGTGGTGGATGTGCGGACCGGTGGCGGTGGCGTGATCGCGACGCAGGAGCTGGTGCGCGCGGCGCCGGACGGGCAGACCATCCTGCTCGCCTCCATGGGCATCCTCACCATCACGCCGCAGATGCAGCAGGTCCCCTACAATGTGGAGACGGACCTGATCCCGGTGGCGAACATCGCCTCCGTCTACAACATGCTGGTGACGGGGCCGCGCTCGGGCATCAACTCCTGGCGCGAACTGGTGGAGCGGGCCAGGGACCGGTCGCGCCCCACCACCTGCGCCACGGTGGGCGCCGGCTCCTCGCAGCAGCTCTCCTGCATCCTGTTCGGGGCGCTGACGGGAGCGCCCATCACCCAGGTCCCGTATCGTGGCGGCGCGCCGGCCATCGTGGACATCGCCGCCGGGCGCGTGGACGTGATGTTCGGCAACATGCCGGAATTCCTCGGCCAGATCCGCGATGGCGGGCTGCGTCCGCTGGCCTATGGCGCCTCCGCCGCCTCGCCGCTGATGCCCGAATTGCCGGTGATCTCGCAGGACGGGCTCCAGGGCTTCGTCATCCCCTCCTGGTTCGGCGTGGTGCTGCCGGGCCGGACGCCGCAGCCCATCGTGGCCCGCTGGAACGAGGAGCTGAACAAGGCCCTGGCCGCGCCGGAGGTGCAGCGTCGCTTTGCGGAGAACGGGCTGCAGCGCCTGGGCGGCACGCAGGAGGACTTCCTGCGCCAGATCGCCGCCGACCGGCAGCGCTGGGGCGCCATCATCCGCGAGCACAACATCCGTCCGGACTGAACAGGACAGGGCACTCTGGTCCGGCGGCACGGCCGCCGGCGCCGCCAGACCGCCTGTTCAACCCGCGCATGCGTGGCGCGGCGAAGCCAGGCGGCCGCGCCGGGCGCCTGAGGGCGGCTATGGCCCCAGCGCCACCTCCGCCATCAGCGGCAGGTGGTCGCTGGCGCGGCGCGCGGCCGGCGTGTCATGCGCCCAGAGCCGCGTGACCAGCCCCTGCGGGTGCGACAGGACGCGGTCCAGCGCCAGCATGGGCCGGAAGGAAGGAAAGGTAGCGACCTGCGGCGGCATGCCGCACTCGGGCACCAGCACCGAAAGCGCTCCCTGGTCGAGCCGCCTCTCGTTCAGATCGCCCAGGATCAGCGCGGGCAGATGCGGCCATTCGCGCATCGCATCCAGCAGCACGCGCGCCTGCATTGCCCGCCGGCCCGCGCCCAGCGACAGATGCGCCGCCAGCACGCGGACCGGTCCGTCGCCGAGGTCGAGGTCCGCCATGATCGCGCCACGCGGCTCCATCCCGCCCAGCCGCACCCCCACCGGCCCGCGCAGCACCCGCGCCCCTTCGCGCGCCATCAGGATGTTGGAGCGGAATCCCTGCTGGCCCGCGGTGACGCGCAGCGGCACAAGGCCCGTCCGCCCGCGGATCGCCTCCTCCTCCAGCATCGGCCGCCCGCGTGCGAGATAGTGCTGCGCCTCCTGCAGGGCGAGGAGGTCGCATCCCAGCTCCGCAATCACCTCCGTCGCCAGCTCGGGCCGGAAGCGGCCAAAGGCGGCGCGGCCGCGATGGATGTTCCAGCTGCCCACCCGCATCATGGCTTCCGCCCGTGCAGCATGCCGGCAGCCGTCGCGCCGCCCGCCGTCAGCACCACGTCGGTCCAGGTGTCGGTCCAGTCACCCACGATCCCGACGATCCACTCGAACACCTCCCACGCCGTGCCGAGGGTGAGGCCGAAGAGGCAGCACAGGACCATCATGCGCGCGCGGGGCCGGGGCACCCTGTCCACCAGCACCAGCCCGGCGAAGACAGCCCCCGCCAGCGCCCCGTTGGCAAGGTGCACGAACTCGTCGAAGGGGTTGGCGCCGTGGAACCAGCTCAGCCCGTAGCCGGGGCTGGTCAGCACCGTGCCCAGCACCGGCGCCGCGTCGTAGATGCGCGGCAGGCGGCGCAGGCGCTCCGGCAGCACCGGCATGCGCTCGCGCGGCGGCAGGATCAGCCCGAGGCAGCCGAGCCCGCCCAGCAGCGTGCCATAGGTCGCGCTGCCCTTGTTCAGGCTCCAGAACCACGCCGCCATGAGGAGCAGCGCGAGCATCGCCACCCAGGCGGCGGGCGAGTGGCGGGACAAATCCGCCCGGGTCAATGGCGCCAAGGCGGCATCCCTCTATGGCTCACCTTCCGGCAACGCCGGTGACGCCGCCCGGCTTCCGTGCTGCGATGCCGTCATGAGCCAGCGATTCATTCCCGCCGTCTTCATGCGCGGCGGTTCCTCCAAGGGCGTGTTCTTCCATGCGCGCGATCTGCCGGAATCACGGGAGGAGCAGGCGGCGATCTTCCTGCGCGTCCTCGGCAGCCCCGACCCGAACGGGCGCCAGCTGGACGGCATGGGCGGCGGGATCTCCTCGCTCTCCAAGGCCGTGATCATCGGCCCGCCCACCCATCCGGAGGCCGATCTGGACTACACCTTCGCGCAGGTCTCGGTGGACCGGCCGGTGGTGGATTGGGGGGCGAATTGCGGAAATCTCTCCTCCGCCGTCGGCCCCTTCGCGGTGGATGAGGGTCTGGTCCGCGTCGCGGATGGCGAGGCGCTGGTCCGCATCCATCAGGTGAACACGCGGCGCATCATCCATGCGCGCTTCCCGGTGCAGGACGGGCGCGCCGTGGTTGCCGGCGACTTCACCATCGCCGGGGTCTCCGGCAGCGGGGCGCGCATCCGGCTCGACTTCCTCCATCCCGGCGGCGCCACCACCGGGCGCCTCCTGCCCAGCGGCGCGGTGGCAGAAGAGATTGAGGGGGTGCGGATGACGCTGGTGGACGCCGCCAATGCCGTCGCCTTCGCCGATGCGCGCGATTTTGGCCTTTCGGGCGCGGAGGCGCCGGAGGCGATCGAGGCCAACACGGCGCTGATGGCGCGGCTGGACCGGCTGCGCCGCCTCGCAGGCATGCGGATGGGCCTCGGCGCGACGCCCGAGGCGGTTGGCCTCGCCAACCCCAAGATCGCGCTCGTCGCCCCGCCGCGCGAATTCCGCGCGCTGGATGGCACCGCGCTGGATGCGGCGAGTCACGAGATCACGGTGCGGATGCTGTCCATGGAGCGCGTGCACCGCGCCGTGCCGCTGACGGGCGGGCTGTGCCTGGGCGTGGCGTGCCGTCTGCCCGGCTCGGTCCCCCACGCTGCCGCATCACGCCCGGCGCGAGAGGAGGAGATCCGCGTCGCCAACCCGTCCGGCGTGCTGAGCGTCGGCGCCGAGGTGGCGGAGGGCGAAGCGCGGAGCGGCGTGGTGTTCCGCACCGCGCGCCGCCTCATGCAGGGCGCTGTGGCTCTTCCGTAAAGCTTTCCTCGGGGTTCTCGCCTTCGCGTTTCTCGGGCGTAACCCCGGTGCGGCGCACCGGTGTCCAGGAGGGCGGGTCACTGGCAGGGAAGCTCTCTTCGGAGGCTTCCTGGACCTTGTCCTTCTTCTCCGGTTTCATGGCCATGGGCTCATCCTTCTGCCTTTGGCCGGTTGAACGCCCCGCGGCCCCCTTAGGTGTCGCGGCGCAGGCCGGAAAGCGAGTCCAAAGTGTCAAAGTCGCGCAGGACGCCGTCGCCGGGCATCTCCACCTCGACCAGCCGGTCGGCGTGGCGCCCGACCAGCTGCCGCGCGCCCACGTCGCCCTGGATCTCCTGCATGGCCGGGAAGAACTCGCGCGCCCACAGCACGGGGTTGCCCTGCTTGCCCCGGAAGGTCGGCTGCACGATGGCGCGGCCTTCCTCCGGGTCGAAGGCCGCCAGCAACCGGCCGATATCGGCGGCAGAAACCAGCGGCATGTCGCCCAGCGCCACCAGCGCCCCCTCCGCCTCCGGCGGCACGGCGGCGATGCCGGCGCGCAGCGAGGCGGACAGGCCTTCCGCGTAATCCTCGGCATGGGCGAAAAGGACGGGGCGTCCGGTCAGCGCCTCCTCCACCCGCGCCCGCTCATGGCCCGTCACCACGATCACCGGGCGCAGCCCGCTGGCGACGACCTGATCCACCACCCGCACCACCATGGGCGTGCCGGTCTCGTCCGGCTCCATCAGCTTGTTGCGCGGCGCCATGCGGCGCGACCGGCCGGCGGCCAGCACCACCCCAGCCACCCTGCGTGCCCTTCGCGGCGCCTGGCTTGCCTGGGCGGGGGCCTTGTCGCGGGGCAGGGGGCGCACCTCGATCTCCTTGAGGAGTCCACCCACCCCCATCCCCATCACGTCGCGGGCCGACACCGGAAGCCCGGCGAAGAGGCGCTGCAGCACCCAGTCGAAGCCGTTGAGCTTCGGCGAGCGGGCGCAGCCCGGCAGCACCATGGCCGGCGCCTCGCCCACATTGCCGACGCAAAGCAGGTTGCCCGGGTCCACCGGCATGCCGAAATGCTCGATGCGCCCGCCTGCCGCCACGATGGCGGCCGGGCCGACGTCGCGCCGGTCCACCACGGCGGAGGCGCCGGCGATCAGCAGCATCTCCGCCCCCGCGCCCAGGAGGCGCTTCAGCGCAGCGGCGGTGGCATCCGTGTCGTGCGGCACGCGCTCCACCGGCAGGAGCGAGCCCAGCAGCGCCTCCACCCGCGCCTGCGTCACCTCCACTGCGCCTTCCATGGCGCTTTCCTTGACGCCCGGAAGCTCGGTCATCACCAGCCCGACCTTGAACGGGCGGAAGGGCCGCAGCGACACCGCGCCGGGACCGCGGCGGCGGATCATTGCCTCCGCCACGCCCAGCACCGCCCCCGGTACGGCGAAGGGAATGACCTTGATGGTCGCCAGCATCTCCTTCGGCGAGACGACGCTGTAATTGGGCAGGGTGGCGATGGTCAGGCTCTCATCCAGCGCGTTCACCGCGTCGATCAGCCCCACATCCAGCACCAGCAGCCCCGCGGCCTCGGCGAGCAGGTTCGCCCGGCCGGTCGCGGCGCGCGATCGCGCGATCAGCGGCGACAGCAGCGCGTCGGCCAGGCGGGAGGCCGCCTCGTCCTCGCCCACATCGCCGGGGGCGAGGCGGGCCGCCGTCACCTCCTTATGGCCGGCCGCGCGCAGCGCCGCGATGGCGGCCGCGTCCAGCACCTTGCCCTTCTTCAGCACCAGCCCGGGCAGGCGCAGCGTGTGCGCCAGCACGGCGCCCTCCGCCTCCTCCAGGGGGGTGGGCCCGAAGATCATCGCCCGCGCCTCCGCGCCACCACCTGCGCGATGACCGAGAGCGCGATCTCCGGCGCCGTCACCGCGCCGATATCGAGCCCCACGGGCGCCGCGATGCGGGCGATGTCCTCCTCGGTCAGTCCCGCCGCGCGCAGCCGGTCCACGCGCTTTGCATGAGTGCGCTTGGAGCCCAGGGCGCCGATGTAAAAGCACGGGGAGCGCAGCGCCGTCTCCAGCGCCGGGTCGTCCAGCTTGGGGTCGTGCGTCAGCGTGACGATGGCGGTGCGGGCGTCGGGGCGCAGCGTGTCCAGCGCCTCGTCGGGCCATTCATGCACCAGCGACACGCCGGGGAAGCGCTCGCCGGTGGCGAAGGCGCGGCGCGGGTCCACCACCGTCACCGCGAAGCCCATGGCGGCGCCCAGCGGCGCCAGATGCTGCGCCACGTGCACGGCGCCGATGATGACGAGGCGCAGGGGCGGGTTGTGCGGCTGCACGAACCAGGATTCGCCCTCGACCGTGGCGGGCCCCGCCCGATCTGCCTCCATGGCTTCCCTCGCCACATCAGCCAGGGCGCCAAGCACCTCGTCCTCGGGAAACAGGCGCTGCGCGCCGTCGGACAGCCGTGTCAGCAGCGCGACCGGGGCGCCGGAGGCCCGGGCTGCCTGGAGGCGCGCCAGGGTTTCCGGCGTCACCCGAGGCGCTCCACGAAGACCTTCAGCTTGCCGCCGCAGGCCAGCCCGACTTCCCAGGCCTGCTCGTCGCTGATGCCGAAATCGAGAAGGCGCGGCGTGCCCTCGCGCATCACCTCGCGCGCCACCTCGGCCACCGCGCCCTCGATACAGCCGCCCGACACGCTGCCCTCCAGCCGTCCGGAGTCGGTCACCGCAAGCATAGAGCCGGCGGGGCGGGGGCTGGAGCCCCAGGTCTCCACCACCGTCGCCAGCGCCACGCGCTCACCCGCGCGCAGCCAGTTCTCTGCGGTTCCGAGGATATCCTCGCTCATCGTCGCCTCTCTTCGCTTCCGCCGGGGGCCAGCGCCGCCACCAGGTCGCGCAGGCTCTCGAGGTTGTGCACCGGACGGAACTCGTGGACATGCGGCAGCATGGCCCGGATCCCCTGCGATCTTGGCTCGAACCCCGCGTAGCGCAACAGCGGGTTCAGCCAGATGAGGCGCCGGCAGGACCGGCGCAGCCGCTCCGTCGCCTCGGCGAGGCCCAGCCCCCCCTCGCGGTCCAGCCCATCGGTGATGAGCAGCACCACCGCACCCTGGCCCAGCACGCGGCGGCCCCATCGGTGGTTGAACTCCTCCAGCGCCTCGCCGATCCGGGTGCCGCCGGACCAGTCGGGCACCATGTGGCCCACCATCTCGAAGGCGATCTCGGGGTCCTTGTGGCGCAGCTGCCGGGTGATGTTGGTGAGGCGCGTGCCGAACAGGAAGCAATGCACCCGGTCCCGCTCGTTCACGACTGCATGGAGGAAGTGCAGCAGCACCTGGGCGTAGCGCGACATGGAGCCCGAAATGTCGCAGATGGCGACGAGCGGCGGGGCGCGCCGCACCCGGCGGCGCCGGGCGATGCCCGCGATCTCGCCCCCCGTGCGCGACGCCTCGCGCAGCGTCGCGCGCAGATCCACGCGCGGCCCGGCGGGGTCGCGGCGAAAGCGCCGGGTCGGGCGCGTTTCCAGCCGCAGCGCGAGGCGTCGGATCTCCCGCTTGGCGGCCGCGATCTGCTCGGCGCTCATCGCCTCGAAATCCATACGCTGCAGCGCCTCGCGATCCGAGACGGTCATGGCCGCATCGTGCAGCGGCTTTTCCTCGCCCGGCGGCGGGGGAGGGGGGCGCGGCCCAGCCATGGCTTCCGCCAGGCGCCGCCCGCCCGCCCGCGGCTTCTCCTCTGGCCGCTGCGCCTCGGTCAGCGCCAGGGCGGCCCCGGCGCGAGCGCGCTCCGGGTCGCGCCAGAACAGGTCGAAGGCAGCGTCGAACAGCAGGCTCTGGTCGTGGCGACGCACCAGCGTCGCGCGCAGCGCCGCCTTCACCACCGCCCGTTCCTCGACCCCCGCGACGCTGACCGCTTCCGCCGCCAGCAGCGCCTCGCCTGGCCCGACGGGCATCCCGGCGCGGCGCAGCAGCCGCACAAAGCCCAGGATATTGGCGCCGAGCGCGGCGGCCGGCTCAGGGACGGCCAGCGCGTCGCGCGGCGGGATCACGGGGCGGCCTGCCGCACCTCGGCGACGAGGCGCGCCGCTTCCTCGCCCTTCAGCTTCGCGATGTCGTCCTGGTACTTCAGCAGCACGCCCAGTGTCGCATCCACCGCGCCCGATTCCAGCTCCCGCGCATCCAGTGCCGCGAGGGCATTGGCCCAGTCGATGCTTTCCGCCACGCCGGGCAGCTTGAAGTAGTCGCCCTGCCGCAGGCGCTGCACGAAGGCGACGATCTGCGCTGAAAGCCGCTCCGGCACGCGCGGCGCGCGCAGCCGCAGGATTTCCCGCTCCCGCGCCGCATCCGGGTAGTCCACCCAGTGATACAGGCAGCGGCGCCGGATCGCGTCATGCACCTCGCGCGTGCGGTTGGAGGTGATGATGACCACGGGCGGCACATCGGCGCGCAGCGTGCCAAGCTCGGGGACGGAAAGCTGGAAATCCGCCAGCACCTCCAGAAGGAAGGCCTCGAAGGGCTCGTCCGCCCGGTCCAGCTCGTCGATCAAGAGGACGGCGGGTTCGCCCTCCAGCGCCTGGAGCAGCGGCCGCGCCTCGAGGTACTTCCGGTCGTAGATCGTGGATTCGACGTCGGCCACCGCGCCCGTCGCCTCGGCGACGCGGATGGCCATGAGCTGGCGCGCATGGTTCCACTCATAGGCCGCGGCGGCGAGATCCAGCCCGTCATAGCATTGCAGCCGCACCAGCCGGCGCGGCAGCCGCGCTGCCAGGACCTTCGCGATCTCCGTCTTGCCCGTGCCTGGCTCGCCCTCGAGGAAGAGCGGCCGTCCCATCCGCAGCGCGAGGTGAACGGTGGTGGCCAGCGCCATGTCGGCCACGTAGCCGCCCTCGGCCAGGAGGGCGGCGGTGGCGGCGACGGAGTCCGGCGTCACGACGACAGGAAGATCAGGTAGAGCACCACGAGCATCGCCGGAATGCCGATCACTGCCGGCAGGGGCAGGCCGAACACCTCGGCCGGGAACATGGGCTTCACCGGGATGTGCTTGTGGGAGATGGGGGCAGGGGTGGAGAGCCCGGCGCCCGGCATCGCCACCGGGGTCAGCTGCGCCGCCAGCCGGTCGAAAAACAGCCCGGCCATCTGGTTGGCGGTCGAGTCGATCAGCCGCCCGCCCAGCTGGGCCATCTTGCCGCCGACCTGCGCCTTCACGTTGTAGCGCAGCAGCGTCTCGGAGGGGCCGACCTCCTCCAGATGCA
This sequence comes from Sabulicella rubraurantiaca, assembly GCF_017355885.1. GTDB lineage: Bacteria > Pseudomonadota > Alphaproteobacteria > Acetobacterales > Acetobacteraceae > Roseococcus > Roseococcus rubraurantiacus. The sequence continues at coordinate 8,525 of NZ_JAFEUU010000026.1, read as the reverse complement.
CGTCGGCGCCGCCCTTGGCGAAGCCCATGGCGCCGCCATTGCCCTCGCCGGTGATGGTGTAGCTCTCGGGCGGGTTCAGGTTCTCCAGCCGCACCTTGCCGCCGAACTTCGCCGCCATCGGGCCGATCTTCAGGGAGACGCGGGCCTGGAACTCGTCATCCGCCGTCTTCTCGATATGCTCGCAGCCGGGGATGGCCATGCGCAGCCGCTCGGGGTCGTTCAGCGCTTCCCAGACCTGGGCACGGGGGGCGGGGATCCGCCGCTCGCCGGACATTTCCATCGTGGTCGCTCCAATCCTTTCCGCGTGTCATACCCCCCGCCCGGCGGGAGGCAAAGCCCGGGCGTGGTTGACCCCTTGGGCGATGTCTGGGAAAGCCAATGGCAACGCCGGGGGTTTCGTCGCGCGGCCCAGCCACGCCGCCCTTGCGTGCCCCGCCCGAGGAAAGGCCCTGTCCCATGCCCTATGTCATCGGCGCCGACCTGCCCGACCAGCCCGCCGGCCACCGCTTCCGCGCCCTGCTGGAGCGCCCTGAGATCCTGCGCATCCCCGGCGCGCATCTCGGCCTCGCTGCCCTGCTGGCGAAGAAGCAGGGTTTCGAAGCCCTCTACCTTTCCGGCGCGGCGATGAGCGCGACGATGGGCCTGCCGGATCTCGGCATGATCACCATCGAGGATGTGTGCTTCTTCATCCGCCAGGTGTCGCGCGCCACCGGCCTGCCGCTGCTGGTGGATGGCGACACGGGCTATGGCGAGGCGCTGAACGTCATGCACATGGTCCGCTCCTTCGAGGATGCGGGGGCCGGGGCAGTGCACCTGGAGGACCAGCTTCTGCCGAAGAAGTGTGGCCACCTGAACGACAAGAAGCTCGCCAGCGCCGACGAGATGAGCGCGAAGGTCGCCGCAGCCCGCAAGGCGCGCCGCCACCTCTATGTCATCGCCCGCACCGACGCCGTGGCGAGCGAAGGGATGGATGCGGCGGTCGACCGCGCCAAGCGCTATTTGGACGCGGGCGCCGACGCCATCTTCCCCGAGGCGCTGACCACCGCGGAGATGTTCCGCGAATTCGCCGCCCGCATGCCGGGGGTGAAGCTGCTGGCGAACATGACCGAGTTCGGCCGCACGCCCTTCTTCACCGCCGAGGAGTTCCAGGCCATGGGCTATTCCATGGTGATCTGGCCCGTCTCCCACCTGCGCGTGGCGGCCAAGGCCTGGGAAGGGCTCTATGCCCAGATCGCGGCCGAGGGCGGCACCCAAGGCGCGGTGGAGCGGATGCAAACCCGCGCCGAGCTCTACGCCACCATCGGCTACCACGACTACGAGGAGCTCGACGCCTCGCTGGTGCGGACGGTGATTCCGCAGGGGATGCCGCAAAAGGTTTAAGGCCCATATGGGGGGGAAGCATGTCGCCTCCCCTCCTCATCGGCTCCGAGATCTATCGCGGCTCCACCTACGGGCCGAAGCACCCGCTCGCCATCCCGCGCGTCTCCACCACGCTGGATCTGATCCGCTCCCTGGGCTGGCTGGATGAGCGGCGCTACCTGGACAGTCCGCGCGCGACGCCGGAGCAATTGGCGCGCTTCCACGACCCGGACTACCTCGCCGCGCTGATGCGGGCGGAGGCGACGCAATCCGTGAGCCCGGAGGACCGCGAGCGCTTCCGCATTGGCGCCGACGGCAACCCCGTTTATCGCGAGGTGTTCCGCCGCCCCGCCACCGGCGCGGGTGGAACCATGCTGGCGGCGCGGCTGACCGCGCGCGGCGGCGTGGTGCATGTGCCCGGTGGCGGCACGCATCACGGCATGCGGGCACGTGCCAGCGGCTTCTGCTACCTGAATGACGCGGTGCTCGGCCTGCTCGCCTGGCTCGATCAGGGCCTGTCCCGCATCCTCTATCTCGACATCGACGCGCATCACGGCGACGGGGTGGAGATCGCCTTTCGCGACGACTCGCGCGTCGTGACGCTTTCGGTGCATGAGAAGGGGCGCTGGCCCTTCACCGGCTTGACGCATGGGCGTTGCGGCGCGCTGAACCTGCCTGTTCCCCCCGGTTTCCACGATGCGGAGATGCGCGCCCTGCTGCACGGCGCCATCCTGCCAGTGATCGAGGCGTTGCAGCCCGAGGCCATCATGCTCCAATGCGGCGCCGATGGGGTGGAGGAGGATCCGCTGGCGCGGCTTTCCCTGTCCAACAACGCCCATGCCGAGGTGATCGCGGCGGTGATGCATCGCGCGCCGCGCTTCGTGCTGCTGGGCGGCGGCGGCTACAATCCCTGGACCGTGGCGCGGTGCTGGGCGCGCGGATGGGGCGTGCTGAATGGCCGCGTGCCGCCCGAGCGCCTGCCACCGGAGGCGGAGGCGGTGCTGCGCGGCCTGTCCTTCCACCGCGCCGCGGGCCGCAACCCGCCGGAGCATTGGTTCACCACCCTGGCCGACGCCCCGCGCGAAGGCGAGGTGCGGCCCGAGGTCGCGGCGCTCTTGGCGGGGCTGCCCGCCATGCTGGAATCCGTGGCAGAGTGCGCTGCATGATGCGACGCCTGCTCCTTCTTGCCGGGCTTCTGGCCCCGCTTTCCCTCGCGGCTCAGCCGGGCGTGGACCGTCCGCAGCCCAAGCTGCCGGAGGAGCGTCTGGCGATCGTCACCCGCGACGGGACGCGCCACGAATTCCGCACGGAGATGGCGGTGCGGCCCGAGCACCAGACCGTCGGCATGATGTTCCGCACGGAGATGCAACTGGATGAGGGAATGCTGTTCGACTGGGGCACGCCGCGCGAGAGCGCGATGTGGATGCGCAACACGCTGATCCCGCTCGACATGGTGTTCATCGCCGCCGATGGGCGCATCCACCGCATCCATGAGCGCGCGGTGCCGCAAAGCCTCGCCACCATCAGCAGCAACGGCCCGGTGCGCGCGACGCTGGAACTCCAGGGAGGTGCTGCGGAGCGGTTGAATTTGCGCGTGGGCGACCGCGTCGAGCACCGCATCTTCGGCACGGCGCGCTGACCGCAAAATGAAAAGGGCCCGCAAAGCGGGCCCCGCGCGGCTCGAAACCGCTCAACTTGCACGCCTTGCCTGAGGCGCGAGCGGCGCCCGGATGGGCGCCGCTGCAAGTCACGCCAACACAAACATCGGCACTGGGGCGCCGCCGTCGCTGTCCTTGAACTTCACCTTCACCTTCTGCCCGCACTTTAGCGAGTCGAGGTCGCACTCGATGATGTTGGTGAGCATGATCGGCCCCTCGTCCAGCTGTACATAGGCGACGCAGAACGGCTCCTTTCCGCGCGCGACGCTCCAGCTGTAGATGGTGCCGGTGCCCTTCGCCGCCACGAACTCCACGTTGTTGCTCAGCGTGAAGGGCGAGACGTGACGCGGGTAGTGGAACAGCTTCCCCGTGTCCTTGCACTTGCCGAGGATCAGCTTGCCCTCGCGGCAGCCGTCGAAATAGACCTTGTTGTCCGGGCTTTCCTGCGGCGCCGCGGGCAGGCGGTCAAAGGCCATGGTCGCCATGGATGCTCACTCCCTCTCCAGGATGACGGTGCCGCAGCCATGCCGCGTGCCCAGGTTGCCGCCCTTGCCATTCGCCAGAACCAGCGACGGGTCGGGCACCTGCACCGCCGGATGCGCCTCGCCACGCGACTGGCGCACCGCCTCGATCACCTTGGTCATGCCACCGCGGTTGGAGGGGTGGTTGTTGCACAGCCCGCCGCCATCCGTGTTGAAGGGCAGCTTGCCGGTGCCGGAGATCAGGTTGCCGTCGGCCACGAACTTGCCGCCGTCGCCCTTCGCGCAGAAGCCCAGATCCTCGATCTGCACCACCACCGAGATGGTGAAGCTGTCGTAGATCGAGGCGTACTTGATGTCGGAAGGCTTCACCTTCGCCTTCTCGAAGGCCATCGGCCCCGACATGGCGGCGGCGGAGTAGGTGAGGTCGATGCCGCCGGCATTCTGGTGCTTGTAGCCCTCGCCCCAGCCCTTCACGCCCACCTTGGGGCGGTTCAGCGACTTCGCGATCTCCGGACGCGCCACGATCAGGGCGCCGCCGCCATCGGAGATGACGCAGCAATCGAGGCGATGCAGCGGATCCGCCACCATGGGCGAATTCACCACGTCCTCCACCGTCACCACCTTGGGCAGCATCGCGTGCTTGTTGTGCTGCGCGTGATGCGAGGCGGCGACCTTCACCCAGGCCAGCTGCTCGGAGGTGGTGCCGAACTCGTGCATGTGGCGCGTCGCGACCATGGCATGCATGGTGGCGATGGTGCGGCCATAGGGCAGCTCAAAACTCTCATCCGGCACGCCGGCACCGAAGGAGCGCACGGCCGTGCCGGTCTGCATCCCCTCGGCGCGCGGGCGGCCCGCCAAGGTGATGAGGGCGACGTTGCACTTGCCCTGCAGGATCGCCTCGACCGCGTGGCCGACATGGATCACGTAGGAGGAGCCGCCGGACTCGGTCGTGTCGTAGTGGCGCAGCTTGGTCAGGCCCATGTAGTCGGCCATGGACAGGCCGCCCATGCCAGGCGCATCGCCGGCGCAGAAATAGCCGTCAATGTCGGAAGCCGAGAGCCCCGCATCCTGCAACGCACCGAAGGCGACCTCGGCATGGAGCTGGGCGGTGGACTTGTCCTCGGCCTTTCGGGTGGGGTGCTCGAAGGCGCCCACGATGTAGGCGGGGTTCTTCATCGGATGTCTCGGCTTCCTCCAGTCTCGCGGCGGGAGGTTTCACCCGTGGGGGGCGTTCGTCAACCCAGGCCGAGGCGTTGTGCCAGCCCGCGGAACATCGCGATCTGCGCCACGACATGCGCGCGCGTCTCCTCGGGGCCAAGGATGCGCGGCACGCTGCCCAGGCGTCGCGTGGCCGAGACCCAGGCCTCGTCCTGCGCCAGCGCCGCGATCACGCCGGACCAGTAGCGCGTCGCTGCCTCCGGCAAATTGGCCGGCGCCGCCACCGCGTTCCATCCCGCAAGCTCGGCGAGGCGCGGCATGCCCGCTTCCTGTGCCGTCGGCACGTCCGGCAGATCGGGCAGGCGCGAGGCGGTGCTGACCACGAGGGCACGCACCCGCCCGTCGCGGATCGCGCCCATCATGTCGCCGAGGTTGTTTCCGACGAATTGCGCCTGCCCACCGAGCAGCGCCACCAGCGCGTCGCCGCCGCCGCGGAAGGGCAGGGCCTGCGCCGCGTCCATCGGCAATTCCGCCAGCGCCATCATCTGTCGCACGCCGAGGTCGAGGATGGTGGCGGGGCCGGAAGTGGCGAAGTTCAATCGGCCCGGCGACTCGCGCATCGCCGCGAGCAGCGCGCGCAGATCATTCCACGGCGCATCGGCGCGCACGCAGACCACGTAGGGATTCTCGTCCAGCAGCCCGAGCCAGGTAAAATCATCCGGTGTGTAGGGCGTGCGCGAATCCGTCGCCGGCAGGACCGCGGAGGAGCCGACGCGTGCGAGCAGCAGCGTCGTGCCATCGGGACGCGCACGCGCGACGTATTGCGTGCCCACCGCACCGGATGCGCCAGTGCGATTCTCCACCACCATAGGTGGTGCGCCCGCGCCCATGTGTTTTGGCGCGTGCTGCGCGAAAAGACGTGCAGCGAGATCGGCAGCGCCGCCAGCAGAGAAAGGTGCCACCACCGTCACCGGACGATCGGGCATGAAGCCCGCATTTTGCGCGAAGGCTGGCAAAGGCAACAGCGCGGCAAGGCTTCGTCGCGTGATGCTCGTCATTTTTCGATCCTCCACTTCATTCGATGATGTGGCGCGAATCCCATCGTAGGAATCTGAAGGGTTGCCCTCGCCTTTCACGTCATGCTACGGCCTGTTTCATGAAGACCGATACTGGCCTGTTGGTGGGCAACCACCGACATTCCCCAGTGGTCCGTGCGCCGATGACCCTTCCGGCGCGCCGGCCCCCATCGCAGGGCCGCCAGAACAGATACGCAGCCTGTGCCCTTGTGGCCGGTGTGCTTGCTGTGACGGCGCCTGCCACGGCCGCTGCATCCCCCGAAGGGGGAGGGCAGGAGGTCCGCAACTCTGTCGCGACCGCGCGGAATCGCGCCGCAGCGAGCGGCGTCGCACGGCCTCAGCGATGCCGCGCATGCGCGATGCACCGGAGGAGCTGATCCCCGTCACCGGCCCCAATCTCCGCAATCAATTCTCTTCTCCTCGCGCCGCCTGCCTCGCCGCCACGCGGCGCGCCGAGGAGGTGCACGACGTTCCCCGCGGCCTGCTCACCGCCATCGCCCTCGCCGAGAGCGGGCTGCACGCCTATGCGCTCAACATCGGTGGGCGCGCGCAATTCGCTTCGTCGCGCGAGGAAGCGCGCCAGCTCATCGAGTCCGCGTCGGGACAGAGTTCCATCATGGCAGGCTGCGTGCAGGTGAATGCGCGCGTCCATGCCCGCAACAGCGATTGGCCGCTCGATCCTTTCCGCGCTGCTGACTGGGCGGGTGGGATGATGGCGCGCTGGGCGCGCGAGACGGGTTCCTGGCCGGAGGCGCTGCGGCGCTGGCATGGCGGCTCGCCTGCTTCCACCCAGCGCCTCGTGTGCCGCGTGCGCGCGAAGCTGGAAGTGACGGCGCCGGACTCCACCATGTTCGATGGCTGGAATTGCGGCGACGCGCCCGCGACGCGCCGCAACGGCGAGATCCACCTCGCCCGCGCCGAGGAAGGGTGAAGGAGGACTACTCCTTCACCGCCCCCGTCAGGCTGGACACGTAGTAGTCCACGAAGAACGAGTAGAAGATGGCAACGGGCAGCGAGCCCATCAGGCTGCCCGCCATCAGCGCTCCCCACTGATATACGTCGCCCGTCACCAGCTCCGTCAGGATGGCGACGGGGACGGTCTTGTTGTCGCTGCTCTGGATGAAGGCCAGGGCGTAGATGAACTCGTTCCAGCTCAGCGTGAAGGAGAAGATCCCCGCGCTGATCAGCCCCGGTACGGCCAGTGGCAGGGTGATCTGCCAGAGGATCTGCAGCCGCGACGCGCCATCGATCAGCGCGCATTCCTCCAGCTCATAGGGGATGGACTTGAAATAGCCGATCAGCAGCCAGGTGCAGAACGGCACCAGGAAGGTCGGGTAGACCAGGATCAGCGCCAGCGGACTGTCGAACAGCCCGAGCTGCACCACCATCGTCGCCAGCGGGATGAACAGGATGGAGGGCGGCACGAGATAGGCGAGGTAGATCGCCAGCCCGACATATTGGCTGCCCTGGAAGCGCAGGCGCTGGATGGCGTAGGCAGCCAGGGTGCTAGCCAGCAGCGACAGGATGGTGGAGCCGATCGCCACCATCATCGTCGTCATCAGCCAGGACGGATAATCCGTTTCGAAGAGCAGCTTGCGGATATGCGCCAGCGTCGGCGAGGTGATCCAGAACGGGTTGTGGGTCGCGAAGTCGTACAGCTCCGCATCCGGTTTGAAGGCCGTGATCGACATCCAATAGAAAGGAAAGAGCAGGATGAAGACGAAGCAGGCCAGGGGCACCCACAGTACCACGGCGCGCCGCGTCTTGCTGTCCCACTGCATCGCCTCCGGGGCGGCGGTCGAGCTGTTGCTCATCGGTCGTTTCTCCTCGCGCGCCGCTCAGTCATTGCCTTCGCCCTGCTGCCACTTCCGCCGCGCGAGGGCGAAGTAGGAGAAGAGGGTCGCGAAGACGAGGAAGGGGATCATCGCCACCGCAATCGCCGCGCCCTCGCCCAGCTGCCCGCCGGGGATGCCGCGCTGGAAGGCCAGGGTGGCGAGGAGATGGGTCGAGTTTACCGGCCCGCCACGCGTGATGGCGTAGACGAGCTGGAAGTCGGTGAAGGTGAAGATGATGGAGAAGGTCATCACGATGGCCAGGATGGGCAGCAGCATCGGGAAGGTGATGTAGCGGAAGCGCTGCCAGGGCGAGGCGCCATCCAGCAGCGCCGCCTCGTAGAGCGAGGGCGAGATGGTCTGCAGCCCTGCCAGCAGGCTGATCGCCACGAAGGGGATGCCGCGCCAGATATTCGCCGCGATCAGCGACCAGCGGGCCGGCCATTCGGAGCCGAGGAAGTTGATGTTGGTCTCCCGCCAGCCCAGCACGTCCTTGAAGATGTAGGAGATGATGGAGAATTGCGGGTCGTACATCCACCAGAAGGCGATGGCCGACAGCACGGTGGGCACGATCCAGGGCAGCAGGATGATGGCGCGCAGAAGCGACTTGAACGGCAGATGCTGGTTCAGCAGCAGCGCGAGCCAGAGGCCGAGGCCAAATTTTCCGACTGTCGCCACCGCCGTGTAGAAGACGCTGTAGAACACCGCGCTCCAGAAGATCGGGTCGGTGAACAGGAACTCGAAATTCTCGAGTCCGACATATTGGCCGGCGCGGCCGATGGTCTGGTCGGTGAAGGCCAGCCAGATGCCGAGGCCAAGCGGATAGGTCAGGAAGACGGAAAGCAGCCCGACCGCGGGAAGGAGGCAGGCGACGACCAGCACCGCCTTGTTGTCGAAGAACCGCGCCAAGGCCGAAGGTTTCGGACGGCTGCGGGACCAGTGCGGGGTGGCGACGGCGTC
>NZ_JAFEUU010000025.1 GCF_017355885.1 Sabulicella rubraurantiaca | reverse complement strand
GGATGCGGGGGCTGCGCGGCGGGGCGCCGCGCAGCGGGACGGCGAAGCTCAGCGCCGGCGGAAGAAACGCTGCGCGCGGCGCTCGGCCTCGCGCACGGCCTGCTCGGGCGTGGACTGGCCCGAGGCGACGGCGGCGCACATCTGCACCATGACGTAATCCGCGTTCGCGGCGGCCGTGCCCTCGGTGATGGGGCCGCGATAGCCGTTGTAGAACTCGGTATCCATGGTGTTGCGGAAGATCTCGACCTTCTCGTCGCTCTTCCAGACGGCGCTATCATTGTAGGCGTTGAGCGGCTGTGCCCAGTAGCCGAGATTGGCCTGCAGCCACGGGTCGTACTGCTCGGATTCCAGCAGGAAGGCCAGCAGCGCCTTGGAGGCGTTGGGGAAGCGGCTGTGGCGGAACACCATGGCGTTCAGCGTCAGCCCCGCCATGGGCGAGGAGGAGGCGAGGCCCTTGGGCAGCAGCGAGTGCTGGGTGTCGTCGGCGATGGGACGCGTCGCCGGGTCGTTCTTCAGGGCGAAGTAGAGCGAAACGCCATTCGCCGTGAGGAACAGCTCGTTCGACGCATAGGCGCGGTTGTTGGAGATGTCGCCCCAGGCGATCGTGCCCGGCACGAAGGTCGGGTACAGCTCGCGCAGGTAGTTCAGCGCGTTGATCGTCTCGCGCGAGTTGATGCCGACGGTGCCATCGTCATTCACCAGCTTGCCGCCGAAGGACCAGACCAGCCAGTTGGCGAAGCCGTTGCCGTCGCCCACCGCGTTGCCCAGCGCGAAGCCAGGCGGCTTGTTGAGCCGCTTCAGCTCCTGGCACAGGCGCAGGTAGTTGGCATGGTCGTCCGGGATGGACTGGAACCCGGCCTCCCGCACCGCCGATTGCCGCCAGACGAGCGGGCCGCCGGAAGCGCCGAAGGGCAGGCCGATCCAGTTGTTGGTGCCATGCCGCTTGCCGTAGCGCTCCGCCAGGCGCTTCCAGCCGCCATACTTCTGGCCCAAATACTCGGCCACGTCGGTCAGCTCGATCAGCTTGTCCTGGTAGACATGCGGCGCGTCGGAGAAGCCGATGATGAGGTCCGGGCCGGCGCCGCTATTGGCGGTGACGGCGGTTTGCTGGTTGATGTCCTCCCAGCCTACGAAATCCACGCGGACCTGGATGTTGTGCTGCTGCGCGAAGCGGGCGACGTTGGCGCGGAACACTTCCTCGTCGGGCTGCACGAAGCGCACCGGGCGCAGCATGCGCAGGCTCGCCCCGCTCTCGATCGGCAGGCGCGGCGCGGTGGCGTTGCCGGTCCGGATGTTGGATTGCGCGAAGGCGGGGGTGGCGGCGAGGCCTGCCCCCAGCGACGCCAAGCCGCGACGCGTGATGTTGAAGTTCATCTCGACGGTCCTCCTTGTCCGTTCCGGCGGGCTAGAGCCTCTGCCCGCTCTCCTTGTCGAAGAGATGCACCTGCGCCGCCTGGGGCAGCACCGGCAGGATGTCGCCCGAGCGCGCCGCGATGCGTTCGCGGAACACGCCCTGCACGGGGGTGTCGCCGATCCGCATCATCACCAGCGTTTCGCTGCCCATGGGCTCGACGAGCTGGACTCGTGCCTGCATTCCGTCTCCGGCCAGGCGGAAATGCTCGGGCCGGATTCCGTAGATGGCATGCCCGTCGCGTGCCGGCTGGTTCGGCGGCATGGGCCAGGAGGTGCCATCGGGGGTGACGAAGGCCCCGCCCTCGATCCGGCCTTCCAGCAGGTTCATGGCCGGGCTGCCGATGAAGCCCGCGACGAAGAGGTTTTGCGGCCGGTCATACAGCTCCAGCGGCGGCCCGGCCTGCCGGATGTGCCCCAGCTCCATCACCACGATCTTGTCGGCCATGGTCATGGCCTCGATCTGGTCGTGGGTCACGTAGACGGTGGTGACGCGCAGCCTCTGGTGCAGCTCCTTGATCTCGGAGCGCATCTGCACGCGCAGCTTGGCGTCGAGGTTGGAGAGCGGCTCGTCGAACAGGAAGACCTGCGGGTCGCGCACGATGGCGCGTCCCATTGCGACGCGCTGCCGCTGGCCGCCCGAAAGCTGGCGCGGATAACGGTCCAGCAGCGCCTCCAGCCCCAGGATGCGCGCGGCGCGCCCCACCTCCCGCTCCATGACCTCCTTCGGCGCCTTCGCCAGCTTCATGGAGAAGGCCATGTTCTGGAACACGGTCATGTGCGGGTAGAGCGCGTAGTTCTGGAACACCATGGCGATGTCGCGATCCTTGGGCGGTACGGTGTTCACCACCCGCCCGCCGATTGCGATCTCGCCGCCCGTGATGTTCTCGAGCCCCGCCAGCATCCGCAGCAAGGTGGACTTGCCGCAGCCCGAGGGACCGACGAGAACCACGAACTCCCCGTCATCGATGTCCACAGACACGCCGTGGAGGACGGCGGTGCTGCCGAAGGCCTTGCGGACGTTGCGGATCTCGACGGTCGCCATCAGAGCCTCGACACCTGGGTTTCCTTGGAGGTGATGAACTCGACCAGCGCCGGCTTGCCTTCCTGCGTCGCCTGGATGCCGCGCTGAATGGCGGGGACGATGTCCTCGGGCCGCTCCACCCGCTCGCCATGGCCGCCAAAGGCGCGCGCCATGGCCGCGTAGTCGCCGGAGATGTCGGTGGTGCGGTACTTCTCCGTGCTGAGCGCCATGATCTTCAGTTCGATCGCCATGGAGAAGTTGTTGAGCAGGATGGACAGGATCGGGATGCGCTCGCGCACCGCCGTCTCGAAATCCATCCCCGTGAAGCCGATGGCGGCGTCACCCCAAACGTTGATGCAGAGCTTGTCCGGCGCGGCCAGCTTCGCGCCCATGGCGAGGCCGAGCCCGTAGCCCAGCTGCGTCGTCTTGCCCCAGCCCAGATAGGAAAGCGGCGTGCGCGATACCCAGAAGGGCGAGAGCTGGTCGCGCGGCGAGCCCGCGTCGTGGGTGATGATGGTGTTGTTCACATCCACCGTGCGCCAGAGGTCGCGCAGGACGCGGTAGGGGTTGAGCGGCGCGTCGTTGCTGTCGCGCTTCGCCGCCCATTGCGCCAGCCAGGGGGCGCGGCTTTCCTCGATCTCCCGCGACACCGCAGCGTGGTCGTGGCCCTTGTGGCCCGCCATCTCTGCCAGCAGCGCATCGATCACCAGCCCGGCATCGCCCAGGAGGCCGATATCGCAGCGGACATCCTTGTCGAGGTGGTCCGGATCCAGCGTCGCGTGGATGTACTTGGGACCCTTCGGCATCTTGATGCCGAAATTGGTCTCGGTGAAGGAGCAGCCGATGCCCAGAATGACGTCGGCCTTGTCAAGGAAGTGCCGCACTGGCGCCGGCATGGCGAGGCCGCCCGAGCCGAGCGCCAGGGGATGGTCCTCCGGGAAGCTCGACTTGCCGCCAAGGCTGGTCGTCACCGGCGCGCCCAGCGTCTCGGCCAGGCGGCGCAGCTGGCCCCAGGCGCGGGCCCAATGGATGCCGGTGCCGGCATAGATCACGGGCCGCTTTGCGTTGCGCAGCATCTCCGCCGCGCGCTTCACGTCCAGCGGGTCGGGGCCGGAGCGCGTGGCGACGACGGGTTCGTAGGTCCAGCCTTCCGGCATCTCCTCGTTGAACATGTCGGTCGGGATCTCGACCACCACCGGTCCGCCGCGCCCGTTTCGCAGCCGGGCGAAGGCACGGCGCATGATGTTCGGCACCTCGGCCGCATCCATCACCGCCTCGGTGCTCTTCGCGATGCCGCGCATCTGCACGGTGGAGTTGAAGTTGGGCGGCACGTGGGCGAGGCGGCGCGGATAGCCCATGGGCAGCACCAGCACCGGCACGCTCTCGCCGAAGCATTGCGCGACGCCGCCATAGGCGTTCTCCGCCCCCGGCCCGTGCTGCATGCAGAAGGCGCCGAGCTTGCGGCCCGAGGTGACACGGCTGATCGCGTCGGCCATATGGAGGCCAATCCGCTCCTGCCGCACCATCACCGGCCGGATGTCGATGGCCGCAGCGTGTTCGATCAAATGATTCACCGGATACCCGGTGAGCACCTCGATGCCCTCACGCTGCATGATGCGCGCGATCGCGTCACCGACCTTCATTCCCGGCCGTCCTCCCATCGTCTCGTTGCCGGGGAGGCTAGACCCCGCTTTGCGCGCTCCGCAAGTGTGGCATGCTTCGTTCCATGCCCGACCCCATCCCGCCCGCCGAGTTCGCCGCGCTGCTCGCCCGCGCCGGCATCGCCCTTCCGGAAGCGGAGGTGGAAGATCTCCGCCGCGCCCATCCACGCTTGCTCGCCATGCTGGCCATGCTGCGCGAACCGCCGCCTGCGGCGGAGGAAGAGCCTGCCTTCACCTTCGCGGCGGGGGACGAGGCATGATCCCGACCATCGCCGAAGCCGCGCGCCGCATTGCCGCCAAGGAGGTTTCGCCGGTCGAGCTGGCGCGGGACTCGCTCTCTCGGATCGCCCGGCTGGACTCCTCGCTGCACGCCTTCATCCGCGTGACGGAGGAGCGTGCCCTGGCCGACGCGAAGGCCGCCGAGGAGCGGCAGATGCGCGGCGCGCTGCGCGGCCCGCTCGACGGCATCCCCTTCGGCCACAAGGACATCTACGAGACGGCGGAAATCCCGACGACGGCCCATTCCGCCCAGCTGCGCGACCACGTCCCGAGGCGCGACGGCTTTACCGTCCGCAAGCTGGCCGAGGCGGGCGTGGTGCTCATGGGCAAGCTCGCCACCCATGAATTCGCATTCGGTGGTCCAAGCCGCGACCTGCCCTGGCCGCCTGCCGAGAATCCCTGGGGGGCCGGGCATTTCACTTCCGGCTCCTCTTCCGGCACGGCAGCGGCGGTGGCCTCGGGCATGGTCCTGGGCGGGACGGGCAGCGACACGGGCGGCTCCATCCGCGGCCCGGCCGCGCTGTGTGGCATCGCCGGCATCAAGCCGACCTACGGGCTTTGCTCGCGCGCCGGCATCCTGCCGCTGGCGCAGACGCTGGACCATGCCGGCCCCATGGCCTGGACCAGCGAAGATTGCGCCCTGCTCCTCGCCGCCATGGCGGGGCATGATCCGGAAGACCCGGCGAGCGCCGACCGCCCGGCGCCCGACCTTTCGCTGTCGCGCGAATGGCGCGGGCGTCGCGTCGGCGTGATCCGCCACTTCCACGAGCAGGACAACCCGGTCAGCCCGGCCACCTTGCGCGGCATCGAGGAGACGGTGGCGATCCTCAGTGGCCTCGGCGCGACCGTGGAGCAGGTGACACTGCCTTCCCTGCACGAGTTCTACGCCGCCGGCTGGGTCATCCTCTCCGCCGAGGCCTTCGCCGTGCACGAGCAGCGGATGCGCGAGACGCCGATGCTGTTCGGCGAGAATCTGCGCGGCCGCCTCTCCCTCGGCGGCCTCATCTCCGCCGCCGACTACATCCAGGCGCAGCGCCGCCGCCGCACCTTGATCCGCCGGACGATGGAGGCGACGGCCGGATTCGATCTGCTGCTCACCGCCGCCGCACCGGGCGAGGCGCCGCGCATCGATGACGTGCCGAAATGGGCGAGCGTGGAGAAGCCCAACTTCACCGTGCCCTTCAACATGCTCGGCTGGCCGGCGCTGACGGTCTGCACGGGCTTCGGCGACAAGAATCTGCCCGTGGCGGCGCAGATCATCGGCAAGCCCTGGCAGGACTGGCTGGTGCTGGCCGCAGGCCACGCGGTGGAGCGCGAGAACGGCCACCGCGCCAAGCGCCCCACCCTGGGCGAGATGAAGTCAGGCTAGTGGCCTGAGTTGGAAGTTCAGTTGCGGTTTGCTGTGGCTGGGAGGAGACTGTGGCGCCTGAATTGGGAGGCGTGTCATGTCTCGCGGACCCAAGGCTGTCATGTTGGCGTTGACCGAGGCGGAGCGGGCCGAACTCCGTCGCCTGCTGCGCCGGCGCGGCGTGGGCCAAGCCCTCGCCCAGCGTATCCGGATCGTACTGGCCTGCGCCGAACCCGACGCGACCAACCTGAGG
>NZ_JAFEUU010000024.1 GCF_017355885.1 Sabulicella rubraurantiaca | reverse complement strand
CCGCCTCGGGAAACTGGTGAGCCCCACCCGGCGGCGGGCCTGCGTGGAGCATGTCATGCGCGAGCTTGGCGTGTCGGAGCGCAGGGCCTGCGCGGTGCTGGGGCAACACCGATTGACACAGCGCAAGGCGCCCAGGACAACTGACGACGAAGCGGCGCTGACGCAGAACAGAGTGGCTCCCGGCCGCCCGGCCGGAAGCCTTCACGAGCTGATTGGGGTTTGAGCCGCGACTTCAGTCCCGCCAACTCAGCCCGTGGTCACGCCGTACTGCGCGCAGATCGCGACGATCTCGGGTGAGGTCAGGCCACGAGGGGCGGCGCGGCCAGCGCGGTCGAAATGGCGGAACATCTCGATCCCCTGCAATCCGGGGCGCAACGCCACAAGAAAGCGGACCGGCGCGCCCGTGTCGTTGCGGAAGCCATGGAGCAAGCCGGCCGGAAGCTGCGCCGTGCATCCAGGGCCGATGCGCCGCGCTCCGCCGCCGTCGAGCAGGGTCAGCTCGCCCTCCAGCATGAAAAACACCTCGTCCTCGCCCTGATGAACGTGAGGCGGCACGAGGAAGCCAGGCGGCACGACGTGCTCGGCCAGCAGGAAGCCCGCAGTGGCGGGATACGCCTTCACCACCAAGCGGGCTCCGAACACGTCGAGCACTTCGCCCTCCTCCGGGGCCAAGGTGCCGTTCTCCGCGCGTGCCATCGTATCGGACATCGTTTCCTCCCTTTTCGCATCGGCGCCCCTCGCGCCTCGGGCGGGAAGTTGCGCCGGCCTTTGGGGACGCGACAGGCGGTGCTTCTGGACAGGGCGTTCGCCAGCACGAACAATGCTGCCATGGCAGCTTTCGCAGGCATCGAGGCTTTTGTCTGCGTGGTGGAGGCAGGCAGCGTCACCGCTGCGGCGGAGCGGCTTCAGACGGCGAAATCTTCCGTGAGCGAAGCGGTGCGCGCGCTGGAGGAGCGGCTCGGCGTGCGGCTGCTGGATCGCGGCACGCGCCGCGTGCAGCCGACCGAGGTGGGCCGGGTCTTCTACGCGCGCTGCCGCAAGCTGCTGGATGAGGCCGCAGCAGCGCGGCTGGAGGCGCAGTCGCTGCAGGAGACGCCGGTGGGGCGCCTTCGTGTGGCGGCGCCGGAGTGCTTCGCGGCGCGGCATCTGGTTCCCGGCCTCGCCAGCTTCCTGGCAGCCCACCCGGCCATCGAGATCGAACTCTCTGAGGCGGCAGGCGCCGTGCGGCTGGTGGAGGACGGGTTCGACCTCGCGATCCGCGTTGTGGAGGAGCCGGCGCCCGGGCTGGTGGTGCGCCGCCTGGCCACCTCGCGCGTCATCATCGTCGCCTCGCCGGGCTATCTGGCGCAGCAGGGGGAGCCGGTCACACCATCCGAAGTGGCGCGGCATCGCTGCGTGGGCTTCGCGCCCTTGTCGTGGCGGGACACTTGGCGGCTAGGGGGAGCGGCGGTGGCCGTGCGGCCAGTGCTGCTCACCGACAACACGGAGTCGCTCCGGGCGGCGGCGCTGGCTGGGGTCGGGCTGGCGGCGGTGCCGGACTGGTCGGTGACCGATGCGCTGGCCGCCGGCCTGCTGCAGCGCGTACTGCCGGATGCGGAGACCCCATCGAGCGGCATCTTCGCCGTCTATCCGACCAACCGGCTCATGGCCCCGAAGGTGCGCGCTTTCGTGGACCACGTGGCCGCCGGGCTGCGCGCCAGAGGCCTCGCCGCGTGAAGTGATCTTGCGTGGCGTTGCTGCGAGCTGAGCGGCCTGTTCAGCTGGAAGCAGGCTTTATGGTCAATCGTCGGACCCCCGGCGAAAGCGGCTCATCGGAAACGTCGAATCGAGCAACGCTTTTGGGCACCTGTACTCAATCGCGGGCGCTTGACCCGAAGCGTGACAGACTCAATTGACCGATCGGAAGTCCCGTCTCTCGCCCGCCCATCATACGGCGACGGCGCGTCCCATCGCCGGACGGTGGATATCTGCTTGGTAGGTGGAGATGGAGATCCGTGCCTACCGCTCAGCTCCTAGGGAAAATCGTGACAAGGAGCGGATCTGGGGAGGCCTGCACGACCAGCCGACGAATCAAGCGAGATGGGCCTGGAGACCTAGTGTCCCGATTCTGAAGTTCCCAGGCACTTTGCCTGGACGGTGACGGTGCGCTGACAGAAGCGCTGGACGGCGGCGAGGATGTCATCGGCGCTTTTTGTCCAGGCAAAAGGTTTGGGGTCGGCGTTGTGGGCGTCGATGTAGCCCTTGATCGCGGCTTCAAGCTCCGCCGTGGAGCGGTGGGCACTCCGCCGGATGGCGTCGTCGGTCAGCAGCGCGAAGAACCGCTCGACCTGATTGATCCAGGAGGCCGAGGTCGGGGTGTAGTGAACGTGCCAGCGAGGCCGCTTGGCGAACCAGTCGCGGATGAGCTTTGTCTTGTGGCTCGCGGCGTTGTCCATGACCACGTGAACATCAAGATCTGCCGGCACGCGGGTCTCGACGGTATCGAGAAAGCGTCGAAACTCGGCCGCCCGGTGCCGTGCCATGCACTTGCCGATGACGGTGCCAGCTTTGATGTCGAGCGCGGCGAACAGCGAGGTTGTGCCGCAACGCTTGCCATCGTGGGTGCGCCGCTCGACTTGGCCGGGACGCAGCGGCAGCAGCGGTTGAGTGCGGTCGAGAGCCTGGATCTGGCTCTTCTCGTCGACGCACAGGACGAGGGCACGCTCAGGCGGGCTGAGGTAGAGTCCGACGATGTCGCGCACCTTCTCGACAAAGCGCGGATCGGTTGAGAGCTTGAAAGTCTCCACCCGATGCGGCTGGAGCGAGAACGCCTTCCAGATGCGCTGCACCGTGGACGGCGCTAGTCCAGCGGCCTTGGCCATGCCGCGCGAACTCCAATGTGTTCGGCCCGCCGGCAGGCTCTCCAGCGTCGCTGTCACCACCTCGGCCACCTTCTCGTCGCTGACAGTCCGTGGCGCGCCGGGGCGCGGCTCGTCGGCCAGTCCGTCGAGGCGCTCCTCCGCGAAACGGCGCCGCCAGGTTGCCACCGTCATGCGGGCGACACCGAGCCGCTCCACAATCGCCAAGTTGCTCAGCTCCTCCGCGGCGAGCAGCACGATCTGCGCCCGCAGCGCGTCGCCGCGCGCCACCTTCCGGCGGCGCAGACGTGCCTCCAACTCCGCGCGCTCAGCCGCCGACAACTCGATCCGAACCGCCTTCGGCGCCGCCATCGCCGTCCTCCGCTGTCAGCCGCAGCGAGTCACAGCCAAGTAGAAGTGACCAGATATTTAGCGGTCAGGACACTAGGTCCCGAACGACCGCTATTTGATCAGGAAATCGTCCTTGGACTTGCCATTGGCCTGGGCAGCCTGAAGCCATCGCGGCATGCGGCCACGACCGCTCCAAAGCTCCTCGTTCTGCCCCCGGTACTTCGGCGCAGGCCCCTCATGTCCGGCTTTCCTGGCTGGCCGGCCGCGGCCGCGGCCGGCCGCCTGGACGGGCTCGCCAAAGAGATCGCGAAGGCTGATGCCCAGATCGGCAGCCCGGCGTTCGATCTCCTCCTTCAGGGATCTTTTCTCGTCCTCGCTCTTCCGCTGGATCAAGCCTTCGGCCGTGCTGATGATCTGGCGCAACTGACCGACGCTCATCTCACCAAGTCCAGCCATCACTCGGTCGGCGGCTTGTGGGCCTTCGTGTCCCGCCTCGCGCCCGCGCGGCCGGGATTTGGATTCAGCTTCATGATCTGACATGGAAATCACTCCTACGCAGAATGCGGCCCGTGTTGTTCAAGTCATTCGAGGCAAGGCCGCAAACTCTCATTCCCCAATTATGATTGAACTGACAGGGGTCAATGTCCGTGGTCTGCTATGCCATATGTCATCGATAAGCCTTGGGTCCGAACTTGAAGAATGACTTCTTATGATGATGAATTATTTAATTCGCTATCATTTCCTGGTCTTTTTCCAGCCGGGGTGTTGGCAATTTGTGGGATGGGACCCCAGTCCGGTGATCCATGAAGTTGTTACAAGGTTAACAGCCCAATGTATCGAACTCTGTGGATGGCTCCCACGTTGCAAGTGCGATTTGCTGATCCGGCGATCATGGTCGGGTGCAGTCCTCTGTCCGGCCTGTTGTTGCAGTCGGCAAAAGACTGCTGGCCCTGATGGAGTCCGCGAACAAGGTCCCAATCTGGTTTTCAGGCTCTGACGCCTTGGACATCCGGCGGGTTGTCCCTGTTCCCGGTCTGACCGGTTTCGCCATCACTCCCCGCAACCTCCTCCAGCCGATCCTCAGCTGATCCCGAACGGCGGCCTAGGCCATGAGAGCTGGCGTCTGGAGCTTCTGGTAGGTCCCACCACGCGTGAGAACGGCCCAAACGATCCGCGCCATCTTGTTGGCCAGGGCCACCGTGGCCAGTCGCACCGGCTTTCGTGCCAGCAGATCGGCCAGGCGCCGCCCCATGGCGTCGGTCGTCTGACGCGCCCGTCGGATCAAGGATGTCGCACCGATCACGAGGAGCTTGCGCAGGTACCGGTCGCCCATCTTGCTGATCCGACCGAGCCTTTCCTTGCCGCCGCTGGAGTTCTGCAGGGGTGTCAACCCAAGCCACGCTGCAAACTGCCGGGCCGAGCGGAACTGCCCCGGGTCGGTGACAGAGGCGGCCAGCGCCGTGGCGGCAACAGGACCGATGCCTGGAAGCGTGGCGAGGCGTTGTGCCGCATCGTCGGCCCGCTGCATCGCAGCCAGCGCACGATCGATCTCCCGCAGCCGGACATCAGTGTCGAGCGCCTGCTGCGACAGAACGCCGACTATCGTGACGGCCGCCGGCGGGACGTCAGGGACTTCGCCGTCGACGAGCTGGCGCGCCGTCACCAGGGCCTGCTCGAGCCCGTCCGGCATGATGATGCCGAACTCGGCCAACAAGCCGCGCATCATGTTGACCAGCTGCGTCCGCTGCTTGACCAACAAGTCGCGGGTGCGATGCATCGACAGCGCCGCCTGCTGCTCACGCGATTTCACTGGCACGAAGCGCATGGTGGGCCGGCTGACCGCCTCGCAGATCGCCTCGGCGTCGGCGGCATCGGTCTTGCCTCGCTTCACGTAGGGCTTCACGTAGGCAGGTGGCATCAGCCGAACCTCGTGCCCGAGGCCGATCAGTTCCCGGGCCCAGTGGTGCGACGTGCCGCAAGCCTCCATGCCCACCAGGCAACGCGGTAGGCTGGCGAAGAAGGGCAGCACCTGCGAGCGCCGTAATGACTTGCGGAGGAGCACCACCCCCGACGCGTCCACGGCATGAACCTGAAACACATGCTTGGCCAAATCCAGGCCGACCGTTGCCACTTCCATGGTGGATGGCTCCTTGCTCGGGTTCGCCTGACAGCGGCCCACCCTGGCACTCTGATGCCGTATGCGGGAGCCATCCACCTCATCTGGTTTGATGGGGTGCACTCCAGATTACGGGTCGGAAGAGCGCCTCAGCAGCTCCAACGGCGTTTCGCCGAAACGGCGACGAAACGCGACGGTGAACCGAGATGCATTCGTGAAGCCATAGCGGCGCGCGATGACGCCGATGGTCTTCGCGTCAGTGCCTCGGCGCAGTTCGGCATACACCTGCTCCAACCGGAACGCATGCAGCGCCGTCAGCGGCGTCTGACCACGGAAGCGCTGGAACACGACGCCAAGCGTGCGGACGCTGCATCCCGCAGCGGCAGCCACGTCGGTGAGGTGGATGGGGCATGCGGCGTGTGCGCGCATGAAATCCTCTGCACGCTGGACATAGGCCGGCACCGCATAGCCGGGCTCGAGCGCAAGCTGACCGGTATGATTGTGGGGCAAGCCGCGCAGGATTAGCGTCATCAGCAGGTCGGTCGTAGAGGCGAGCGCGACAGCGTTCCCGGCGATGCCGTCCGGTCGCGCGAACTCATTTAGGATGAAGTCGAGCTGGGCCTTCAAACTGGCGGCCAATCCCTTGCTCCAATCCACCGTTGGCTCGAACTCAAGCGGCGTGCGAAGCCGTTTGCCGAGCATCTGCTCCAGCACCTCCTCGACCGTTGCAACCTTGATGAAAACGTTTGTTCGCTTGCTTCCGTCGCTCGTCACAAGCCGAGCATCCGGGCCGAGGCGGTAGGCGAGGCCGCTGGAAGAAGTCGCCGTTGCCGGGTCACCGCGCCGGATCAGAGCCATGCTGCCTTGCAACGGTGTGCTGAAGCCGAAAACGTCGCATTTGTCGTCTCTGACCGAGACTTCCGTCGCGAAGCGGTTCTCGCCGAAACTGGCCAGGATCGGGCCCGCGCTACGAATAGCGACGCTGAGGATTGGCGTGTTGCATCGCATGCGCCAGAGTGTGCGGTCCAGCAACTGATAGCGATAGTCGCGGCTCGATCCCGGAAGGCGGTCGCTCACACGCGAGCGCGTATCGAGGTCCGATGGATCGGACACGCGGACGACGTTGAACAGCGACAATTGGTCGAAATCGAAAGAGAGCGTCGGAACCAACATGGCGGAACCTCCCGTAGCTGCGGGCACTCCTCGACTGCAGGGGGGACAATAGACGAATTCCGCAGAACTTGGACAAATTTGGCAGGAAAGCTCCGGACATCTCCTCTTTCGTTCCGCTGCCGGACAACCGTGCGTGCAAGGCTTCGTGGAGACCGGAGCACAGCCGATGATGCGAGCGTCCACCCACAACCCCAAGCCGCAGCCCGTTGCGGGCGAGCACGCGAGGAAAGGATTGCCTGCGGCGGAGGCGTTTGCCACCGTAGAAATTCTGGAAAGTCGCCTGCGCGCCGCGGCACTCCAGGGCGATTCCTTGGCGATTGAAGCCGCAGGCCGTGCCTATGTTGCTGCGGTGGCACGGGCGTACCTTGCCCGGTTCAGGGGGGGTGCGTTAACAATCATGGGGCGGGTCCGGCGAGACATCCGCACCATCGCACAGAGCCCACGGGCGTGAAGGGCCCGGACGGTGGCAATCCGGCGCAAGGGGAGATCGCTTGGCAGGGCCATTTGGCTTGGCGTCCTTCTCAATGCCATAGGCGGTGTCGGGCTCGCCACGCCGAGTGAGAGCGAGGCTGTTGGCCTCGACGACATGGGGATCCTTTGGCTGCCCGATGGCGCGGCGCATTCTGCGCCGACTCCCTTGGTCATCGCCTTGCAGGACGCGACAGGCATTGACTCCCGCGGCTGGCACTATGGCGACCAAGTCACCGCGGCCGGCATCGCGGTGCTTCACGTGGAATTGCTTGGGAATTTCGCTGATGGCCTTGGAGCGATGCCCGTGGTCGAGGACCACGCAGAGGTGCAGGCGCGCCTGACGACGGTCTTGGGCCTCGCAGCCCAGGACCCACGCTTCGCGAACGTGCCCATAGGCCTACTTGCCTTTGGAGCCAGCGGGCAGGCCGCCCTGCGTGCCGCAGTCGGCCAGGTCCATGGTGGGCGCATCGCCGGCGTGGCGCTGCTTTACCCTGGATGCGCTCCGCTGGCGGCCACGGTGGGGAGCGAGGGCATTCGTCCCCGCGCGCCAATCCTCCTGATGCATGGCGACGCGGATCCGTCCAACCGGCCCACCGAATGTAGCGCTCTGGCCGGACATCTCGGCCGCTCCGCGCCGGTGCGCCGCAGGGAGATCGCCGGGGCGGGTTATGCATGGGATCTGGCGCCGCACGGGCCGCATGAGAGGGTCAAACTGCCCTGGTCGGGCAGGCCTGGGCTGATGCTCGCTGTGGTCCATTGGCCGGAAGTTGTGGAACTCGCGGCGACCGAGGTCGCCACTTTCTTCGCCGCGTCTCTCGCGGCGCGTCGCCCGTGACGCCGGAAGCGCCAGTAATGGGTCACGCCTTCCACGCGCGCCCTGTCCGCCACGCCGATGAGGCCGCGGTCACGCTTGTGCCGTCTCTCGCCGTCCAGTTCACGAACGCCACGCCGTTTCGCGGGTGGCTGGTCGTGGGAGGCGCCTTCCTGGTCGTGATGGTTGGCTATGGCGCAATCTACTCCTATGCCGCTTTCGCGGAGGAGATCGGCGCCACGTTTGGCGCCGAGCGGTCGTCAGTTTCCATCGTCTTTGCGCTGAGCGGGGGTTCCTGCTTCTTCATCAGCGCGCTGACTGGCCCGCTTGCTGACCGGATCGGGGCACGCGTGCTGGCGGCGGCGGGGATGGTCCTGGTCGGGACCGGCTTGATGGTCGCAGCGGCGGCCACCACCCTGATCGAGGTCTATATCGGCTACGGACTGCTCATCGGTATGGGCACCGGCTTCGCCTATGTCCCGGCGATCGCCGCCGTGCAGCGCTGGTTCGATGCGCATCGCGGTCTCGCCTCAGGGATCGCAGTCAGCGGAGTGGGCGTCGGCACGGTCCTGGTGGCGCCAGCGGCGGAAGTACTGGCTCTGCTTGGAGACTGGCGCGTCGCTTTCGCGATCTGTGGAATCACGGCGCTCCTGGTCGGGCTGGCCGGGGCGATGCTGCTGTTTCCCTTGCCTGTCTGCTTCGGCCCGACTGCGGGGGGATCGTCGCTCCAGTTCCTGCGGGCGCAATCGAGGCAGCGGGGCGGGATGACCTTTCGCAGTCGCGCCTTCGGCCTTGCCTATCTTGGGACGCTGCTCGTCTCCTCCACGGTCACGCTCCCGTACGTGATGCTGGTCGAGACTGCGCGTAGCCTCGGCATCAGTCGACTTGAGGCGTTGGCGCTGCTCAGCCTGATCGGCCTCGGCTCCATCGCTGGACGCTTCATGCTGGCGGCGCTGGCCGACGCGGTTGGACGGCGCGGCACCTTCCTGGGCTGCTGCTTGGGCCTCGCCGCTTCCATGGTGCTTTGGGCGCTCGGCGATCAGCTTGCGACGCTTCAGGCCTTCGCGTTGATCTTTGGCGCGCTGCATGGCGGTTTCATCGCATTGCTTCCGGCGTTCATCGCCGACGCCTTCGGCACACGCTCGGTCGGCGGGGTGCTCGGCGTGCTCTACACCAGCCGTGGCATCGCGCTGCTTGCCGCGCCACCGGTGCTCGCGATCGGACTCAGGGTCGCGTCAGAGCACATGATCCCCATCCTCGGAATTGCGGTGGCCGGCGCCGTTGGCAGTGCCCTGCTCACTGGAGTTGCTCGTGCCCCACAGGCTCGCGATTCTTCAGCCGAAGGAGAAGTTCGATGATGGCGTCTCGTCTTGCCGCGGCGGTCTTCGCCGCAAGCATGGCCGCGTCCCCGGCTCCGGCCGGCGAATATACGACCTTTCATTACCTCCAGGTTGCGCCAGAGGCCCTGCAACCGTGCCGCGGCGGCATGATGCTCAGCCTGCCGGTGTCCTGGCAGACGGGCGACGGCACCGTGGTGCTGATGACCGTGGGGCAGCCCCGCAGCGCGGCACGCCACCTCCTGATCTCGGCGCTGCTGTCGGAACACGCGGCGGTGGTCGAACTCGTCCCGGCTACTTGCGGCGCTGCGCATGACCGCATCATCGCGGGCGCCCTGGACGCGCTGGATGCGATGACGCGTACGATGGGAGCGGGGATGGCGGTGGCGATCGGCTACGGCCCCGGCGCCCAGGCGATGCTGGACGTGGTCCGGGAGCCCGCCCTGGGTCTACTCGGCGCGAATGGGCCGCGCTTTGCGGCCGCCATCGCGATGGGAGACGGCGCGGCTCAGTTTACGCTGGGCGAGCCGCCTGCCGCGCGGGAAAGGGCGTCATCGCGCCTTGCAATGCTGTGTCGGGCCCTGGCGGCGGTGGCC
Organism: Sabulicella rubraurantiaca; assembly: GCF_017355885.1. Lineage (GTDB taxonomy): Bacteria > Pseudomonadota > Alphaproteobacteria > Acetobacterales > Acetobacteraceae > Roseococcus > Roseococcus rubraurantiacus. The sequence continues at coordinate 31,545 of NZ_JAFEUU010000024.1, read as the reverse complement.
GAAGGGATGGGTGATACGCCCGACCGAGCCGAGGCGGCCACCGAGTCGGGAAGCTGCATCAGGACTCTTGTCAGCGAGACCGCGTTGCGCGCAGTTCCGGTCTCCGCGGCGGCCAACCAGTAGCAAAACGGCGGCCCAGGCCCTCGTGCCCATGACTCTCTACTCTCTGAGCGACCGCGGGAGGGCCGCCGGCTAGGCGCCAACGACGGACGTCCGCAAGCTATCGTCCGACACGGATCTGTATTTGTTCGACGCCTTATGGTCCGCCGGACAAGTCAACAGGGGGCGCAGGCATTCGAAAGACAGGGCCAAACGTACAAACTCCGCCGGCTGGTAGTCGCCCGTTCAATTCTCGCCGAGACGGGGGTGCCGGGCTCGCTTCGTGATAGCGCGGCCCCGGTTGTCTTGTTCACCGGCTGGCGAGGCGCTGCTGACGGATGCGCGGCTGCGGCAGGCTGCCGTCACCGCCCAGCATGACCAGCCTGCTGGGCAGCGTGCCCACAGGCACCCAGACCACCTCTGCCCGGCCGTCGCCCGTCGTAAAGACGAAGGCGACCACGCGGCTCTGCGCCCGCTGTTCATACTGCGGGTCGAGGTAGGTCGAGGTGTGGTTTTCCTCCTCGAAACGGGCGATCAGGTTGCCGCCGCCGACGGTGTTGTTGGGCGCGGCCCGACCGTAGTCGATGCTCGTGTCCTCGGCCCCGCGGTTCAAGCATGGGCAGGACTGCGCGCCTGCCGTGCCGGAGCCAAGAAGAGCCGCAGCGCCGGCGACCAAGGCGAGAGTGTTCTGAAAGGCGGACATTTTGAGCCTCCCTTGCGAGGCTGGCCGGCACACTCCGGACCATCCGGACACTCCCCCATGCCATCCCGCATCGGTGTCGCGATGATACCCCGGTGGGCCGAACCGAGTCCTGAGAGGCGCCTACAACTCTGGTGAGAGAGGGATACAATTTCGCTGCACCCGCGTTCCTGCTGCGCCTACCCTCCCGAGGAAGATGTTCGGAGAGCCGGCCATGGGTGAGACGAAGGGCCCCGCCGCGTTCCGCTTCGCAGGCTTCACCCTGGACCTGCGCCGCACGGTCCTGCTCGACGGCTCCGGCGGGGAGATCGCTCTTCGGCCGAAGTGCTTCGATGTGCTGCGGCACCTCCTGGCAAATGCAAACCGGCTGGTCACACGCGAGGAGTTGCTCGCGGCGGTCTGGCCGGGGGTGTCTGTGGTGGACGACAACATCACGGGCTGCGTCGCCGAGATCCGCCGGGCGCTCAGCGACGATGGGCGGTTGCTCCGCACCATACCAAAACGCGGATACCTGCTCGAAGCCGAAGTGACGCAGGATGCCTATGCTTCAACGAAGGCCAGGGATGCGGAGAAGCCCCCTTCGCTTGACCGCCTGACCTTGAGTGAGGCTGCGCCTCACCCCCTGATCCCACCGGACCTCGCTTCTCTCGTCGTCCTGCCATTCACCAATCTGAGCGGTGACCCTGAGCAGGAGTACTTCGCGGACGGCATCACGGAGGAACTGACGACAGCGCTGAGCAGGTTGCGCTGGTTCTTCGTCATCGCCCGGAACTCCGCTTTCACCTACAAGGGTCGCGCGGTGGATGTGCGCCAAGTGGGACGGGAGCTTGGCGTACGCTATGTGCTGGAAGGCAGTGTCCGCAGGGCCGGCGAGCACGTCCGTATCGCCATCCAGCTGACCGAGACCGGGACGGGCCACCACCTCTGGGCGGACCGCTTCGAGGGCACGCGTGAGGACATTTTCGCCCTTCAGGACCGGGTGGCCGAGGCCGTAGCGGGCGCGATGGAGCCAAGCCTCCAGGCCGCTGAGATTGGCCGGTCCGCCGCCAAGCCCACTGAGAGCCTCGACGCCTACGACCTTTACCTGCGCGGCCTCAGCCGGGCATACCGTTTGACGCGCCAAGACAGCGATGCTGCACTCTCCCTCTTCCGCCAAGCGGTCGAACTTGACCCGGATTTCGCATTGGCCAAAGCCTCCAGCGCCGGTCACCGGGTGGTGCGGAAAGCACAGGGCTGGTCCGGACCCGAGGAATGGGCCGAAGGCGCAGCCTGGGCAAAGGGCCTTCTCAGCCTTGACCAGGACGACCCAAGTGTCCTCCGGCTCGCGGCACTCGCCGTCACTCATCTTGCCCGCGATCATGCAGCAGGCGTCGCAGCGGCGGAGCGGGCTCTCGCGCAGAACCGCGGCTCAGCCCAGGTTTTGCTGAGTTGCGCCTGGGTCTATGTCTATGCGTGCCAGCCCGAGATGGCGATCCCACTCTTTGAGCGCGCCCTGCGCCTCAGCCCGCAGGATCCCGAGATTGCCTTCATGCTTGCGGGTGTTGCGCTTGCCTATCTGATCGCGGGCGACCTCGAGGCCGCCGTCCAGTGGGCCAATCGCTCGGTTCGCCGCGCGCCGAACTGGCTTCCAGGACACCGTGCTTTGGTTGGAGCGCTCATGCTGTCCGGCCGAGAGACGGAGGCTCGCGAGGCCGCAGCGGCCATGCAGAGCATCATGCCGCGGGATCGCAGTCTCGAGGACGTGATATCTCCCTTCCAGGATAAGGGGACCCGGGACCGCTACATTGCCGCCCTGCGGGCAGCTGGCGTGCAGGCCTGACCACCGCTGCTGCCGCGGTCGGGGTGGTGGAGCGCGACTCACGCACGCTTGGCACGGTCTGGTGCACGGCGCTGATGATCGGAGGCCGTGAGGGCGCCATCATCGCCCGACACCGCAGGCTGAGGCCCAGCCGGCGCACCCGGCTGCAAGCACGACGAGGCCCAAACGGGTCGTCGTCGCGACACCGAGGCGGGTATGCAGCGCTGGCAGGCGTGAGGCGACAGCGGCGCCGGCCAGGAAGTGCAGCGTGATGCAGGCGGAGACGAAGGCCACGGACCAGCCGCGCTCCAGCACCAGGGCGTGCAGCCACACGCCGGGCCCATACACCGCACAGCCATAGGAGAGGAAGGCGACCGCGAAGGATACCGCGACCACCCGCCACCCGAAGAAGGTCCCGGCCATCGGAGGATCCCTACCACGCGACCTTAAGGCACCCGGACCGGACGCGACGAGGCTCCAGTCGTCCGCCCGGAGCCGAACTGCAACAACCGGAACTTTGCTGGCGCCTCTGATCACACTTGCAGGAGTGGCGTCCGGTGGCACCCGCGACGAGAAACCGCCCGTTCCTTCCTTGGCGTCCTCTGCCCCGCCGTCACGCTCGGCTGTCTCAGGCGCTAACGGACCTTAGGGCCGGACCAAGCCCTCGCTGATCGGTATCGACGCCACGGCCAACAGATAGTGGCGGCGGTCGCGGCCATGCGGCTCGGCCGTGACACCGCACGACCAGCGTCCCCAACGTCTGCGTGGGGCTGCGAGTGAATAAACTTCACGGGGATACTGCCCCGAGTTGCTGGCACGTCCATGCCAAGGGTGCGCACCCTCGCTACCACAACCTAACGTGCTGCCGCCCGGCGAGTGGCTGCACCATGCTTAAGTGTGACGGAGGGGCTAGCCTAGTCCATGGAGCGGAACGGTCAGAAGGTCGCTGCTCTAAGCATTGAGAGCAGCCCACAGAGTATGACCTTCTGCCAAGGCATGGGCGCAGCTTTGGGCGATTTGATCGTGGAGACTACGGATTGCGAGGGCATGCCGCCTTCGGCACATGGCCGCAGGGATTGCATTTTTTTGAATGGAGATGGCTTTGCTGGAGCTGGTGTCGGCGCTGACCTATGACTGGGTTCAGCACTATGGCGGTGGTCTTGCGCCGCACGCCGTGTGCCTCCTTCTCGAGCCCGCGGTCATCCTCAACGAGGTCGTGACCAATCTGGGCATCGCAGCCGCCTATTTCCTGATCCCCTTCGCGATCCTGCGCTTCTTGAAGGGTGCAGGCGGCATCATGCCATTCCGCTCGGTCTTGTTGATGTTCTTCGTGTTCATCCTCAGCTGCGGGCTGGGACATCTGACGCATCTGGTGACCCTGTTCGTTGGGGGATGGACCTACTGGCTTCACGCAGGCGTCATGCAGGTCACGATGGTCGCAAGCATTGGCACGGCGCTTGGGCTGCTGCGCCATGGGCGGGCAATCGGCAGCCTCGCGGTCCGGCTGGCGCAAAGCCATCGCCCGGCATGACCAGTCTCCTTCTCCTGCTTCCCCTGGCGACGGTTGCGCTGCTGCTGGCCTGGAACCGCGCGCTCAAGCGCGAGATGGCCGAGGTGGCGCGCCAGATCAAAAGGACGGAGGCTGCGGCGAAAGAGGCAGCAGCTTCCAAGGAGCGGGGTGAGCAGGCGCGCCTGCTTCTCGCTCAGGAAGTGGACCACCGCGCCAAGAACCTGCTCGGCGTAGTCCAGGGGCTCGTCACGCTCACACCATCTGATGACCCTGCCTGCTTCAAGCGCTCGGTCACCGAGCGGATCCAGGCATTGTCGCGCGTTCATTGTCTCCTCGCCGATCACGGCTGGGGACATGCCACCCTTCGCAGGATCGCTGAGCGCGAACTCGCCGCCTATCTTGCGGGCAACGACGAGGCGGTAACGATTGAAGGCCCTGAGGTGTTCCTTTCCGCCATCGTCGTGCAGCCCGTGGCTATGGTGCTACATGAACTGGCGACAAACGCCTTGAAATACGGAGCGCTGTCCGCGGCGCAGGGCCGGGTACAGCTGCGCTGGACGCTGCGCGAAGGCTGGATCGCGCTGGATTGGGTCGAATGTGGCGGGCCGCCCCCGTGCGCTGTGCCGGGACGTCATGGCATTGGCTCGACCTTGATCGATGGCATCGTGCGCGATCAGTTGATGGGCCAGATCGACTGTCGCTGGGAAGAAACGGGGCTGGTCTGCAAGATCCACTTCCCTCTTGCGAACAGGCTGGACAGCGCAGCGACGGAGCGTCAGTACGCCTTTGAGTCGCCGGGCAAAGAGGCAGGTAGCAGGGCCTTGGCATTGACCGACCGTATTTAAAGAAGCCCGCCGTCCTTGCCGACACCTTCCGTCGTGTTCTACGTTCGTTCCGTATGCGAGTCCGAGGCATCACCGTCAGCTACCTCCGGCCAGGCGAGGGCCTCGGGCTACGGTGCAGCCCATGTGGCCGTGAGCGAGTGATCAATCGTGAGGACCTCATCAGGCTGGTTGGTGCTCGTGCTGAGTTCTCCACATTGCATGACCGCTTGCGTTGCTCGTCATGCCATCAGCCGCCAGCCGACATGTGGGTGACGTGGCCGACTGTTATGGCCCACAGCGATAAGTAGAGAGGACGAACGTGTATGCTGGTGTGAGCGCTGTGTCGTTCGACCTGCACAGCCTTGTGCCGGTGCCTTGGCCGGTGTTGCAGCTCGGTCCCGACCATCCCAAGGCCATCGAGTGGATGTTTTCCCATTGGTGCACCACCTGGACGCTGCGCCGCGTCGAGGAGGTGCCGCTTGCCAAGGAAGAAAAGAAAGCGTGGCCCCCAGGCCAAGCACTGATCCGGTATAGGTTCTGGTCCGCCGACTGGTCGCCCTGGCAGGCGATTGAGAAGCTGGAGGGGGAGTGGCCCGCACTCAGCTTCCTGCTGTCATTCCAGGTGGAGTGGCCGGAGTTTCAGCAAGACGCGCAGGGCGCCCGAAGGAAGGTCAGCCCTGCTCTCGCCAAGCTTGCGTCAGCCGCGCAAAAGGATGCTGCCTGAAGAGGCATGAAGCAGCCGAACGTGGCGTGTCGAAACGGCCCTGCGCTTCTGTTGGGGGAGAACTTAGAGCCCGCTTTGCTCTGTTGAAATCTAAGCGGCCTCGGCGAGGAGTATGAGGTTGTGTGTGAGGACGCGCAGGACGAGTTCTCGGGCCTGTGCGTGGTCACCGCGGGCGGTGAGCGCTGATCCGAGGCGGCGTTTGTGCTGGCTGAAGCCGCTTTCTGCGTGCCATCGCTGATTGTAAGTCGCTCTTGGGAAGCGATGGCGGGTGGAGCGGCCCCCGTTTCGACCGGACACCCGGCGTAGCCCGGAGGACCTAGGCGCACGCCTAGGCACACGCCTATGTCGAAGCCCATCGGACGCGTTGAAATCATCACCGGCCGCGAGCGCCGTCGGCGCTACAGTGCCGAGGAGAAGGTCCGGCTGGTGGAGGAGACCACCCGGCCTGGCATGACGGTCTCGGCCGTCGCCCGGCTGCATGGTGTCTCCCCCAGCCTCTTGTTCGGGTGGAGGCGACGCATGGCCGAAGGAGGTCTTGAGGCGGTCCGGGCGGACGAGGAGGTGGTGGCCGCCAGCCGCGTCCGTGAGCTGGAGGCCAAGGTCCGCGAGCTGGAGCGCCTGCTCGGCCGCAAGACCATGGAGGCCGAGATCCTGCGCGAGGCCCTCGAGCAAGCTCGCCTAAAAAAACACGCCTTGCGCTTGCCGTCGCCGGGACCGGGCGGTTCCCGGTGAAAGCCGTGGCTCAGACGCTGGGCGTCGCACGCTCGAACCTCGTGGGCCAACTCCGGCATCCCGAGCGCCGGCGCCGCGGGCCCTATCGCCGCGAGGGCGACGACGATCTCCTCACGGCCATCCGCGCCATCACGGACGTTCGTCCGACCTACGGATACCGGCGCCTCACGGCCCTGCTAAACCGCGCCCGGCGCAGCTCGGGCGAGCCGCCGGTGAACCGAAAGCGCGTCTTGCGCCTCATGCGCCGGGCGGGCCTCACCCTGCAGCCCTGCACGGCACGCCGCATCGGCCGCGCCCACGAAGGCACGGTGGTCGCTCCGGCGTCCAATCAGCGCTGGGCTTCCGATGGCCTGGAGATCTCGTGCTCGAACGGCGAGGTGGTTCGCGTCGCTTTTGCCATCGACACTCATGACCGCGAGATCATTTCCTGGGTCGCCACGGCCGGCACCGGCATTTCGGGCGAGATGGTCCGCGACATGATGCTGGACTGCGTCGAGCGGCGGTTTGAGGCCATCCGTGCCCCGCAGCCTGTGCAGTGGTTGGCGGACAATGGCTCGCCCTACACCGCGGGCGAGACCATCGATTTCGCCACGGCTCTCGGTCTGGTGGCGTGTTTCACGCCGGTCCGCAGCCCGGAGAGCAACGGCGTTTGCGAGGCCTTCGTGAAGACGCTGAAGCGTGACTACGTTCGGGTGAACCCATGCCCCGATGCGCTCACCGTCCTCGGGCACTTGCCGGCTTGGTTCACCGACTACAACTCCATCCACCCTCACAGCGGCTTGCAGATGCGTTCGCCCCGTGAGTTCATCACCCACCAGTCAGCCACCCAAGCCGAGTGTCCGGTTTGATGGGGTGCACTCCAGCGCGGCGGTAGGGCGTTTTCGGCCATCGGCGGCCGGTGTTGCGGCGGTTGAGGCGAATGACCGTTTGCCGCGCGCCGAGATCCTCGCGGCAGAGGCGGTGGTTGTGCTCGGCGTCATAGCCCGCATCGCCCAGAGCGGTGTCGATCCGGACCAAGCCTGCGGCCTGCCGCAGGGCCGGCATGAAATCGGGCGAGTCCTGGCTCGGGCCGACCCCCGGCACCGCGCCTATGATGAGGTGCGAGTGAGCGTGGATGACGACAGTCAGTTTTGGCCCAGCGCGCCGGCGGTGACCCTCTCCCCCGCGCCGCAAGCCGAAATAAGCGCTGACGTGACGCGCCTCGAGCCCGGTCGCATCCACTGCCGCGACGGGGGCTGCGTCGATCAGGCCGCGCCCGTGAGCGGGCCGGACCACCACGAACTGAGCGTGGCGGAAGGCCCCCCTGCCGCGGCGTCCGCAAGGATGCGGCGCGAGGCGTGGGCGAGCGTCGCGTAGTGCGGCACCTTCGAAAGCTGGAGAGCGCGCTGCAGTTCCGTCCATTCCGCGGCCAGCGCCACGACGCCCCGGTAGGTCCTCATCCAGCGCGAAGGACTTGAGGTAGATGTCGTGGCTGACCTTGAGCCCGTTCTCGCGCCATCCCAGGAAGCGCCGGCAGGCCTCGCGGCCCCGGTCCCGCAGCACATGGCGCAGGACCTCGCGGCGGAGCAGGAGCGGCTGGTGCGCCTCGTGGACGGCGGAAGCGCCGGCGGGCGGCAGGCGCAGCACATGCCGGTCGAGCAAGCGGGGCTACTTGGTGGTGCCGGCCGCGCTGCCGCGGCGCGCGAGCGCGGAGTAGCCGGATGAGGTAGTGATGGAGCGCACTTCGCAGTCGCCCGCACGCCAGGTGTTGCCCTCGAAAATAAAGTCTGCGCCGTGCTGACCTGCGAAGCCGCCGTGGCGCACGTTGCCGCGCTGATGGCCGAGGCGCGGCGGGAGGGAATCGAGGTGGCGGCGAAGTGGCACGACAGCATGGCCAGGCAGAGCCAGGAATCCGAAAAGTAATGCATGAGGGGGCTTCCAGCGCGAGGATGCCGACTACATGCAGGTCTGCGCCAACCGACACAGCAACTTTGCCGCCGCCCTCCGCGCCCTTGCTGCCGAGAGAGGACCACAGACATGCTTCCTCTCCCCAAACTCGAGCATAACGGCCTCCTGCCTGCAATCGAAGGCTGGGAGGAATGGTGGGCATGGCGACCCGTGTTCGCGTGCGGCTTCTGGCGCTGGATGGGGTGGGTGCAGCGCCGCCGGGTGGAGGCATGGATTGACGCCGCGCACCGGGAGGAAGACCCGCATGCATGGCGCTGGGAGTATGCCGCCGGGCGTTTGCACCGCTTGCACGACAGCATTGCCGCCGCTTCGTCATCCGGCCACGTCCACACGTGCCGAAACTGCCGCGCGAGATTCACGATATGAGCGACGCCCCCACCCTCGGAGACATGGCCGAGTGCGCCGAGCGCGAGGCCCATATGCGCCGCCGCGTCTACCCCCGGTGGGTCACAGTGACAGCCGTATGACCCAGGCCAAGGCCGACCGCGAGACCATGCTCATGGATGCGATCGTCACGAAGCTGCGCGCCGAGACTGACGCCGCGAAGGGGAGGCATCTGTGACCGCGGCTAAGTTGCAGGGCTCGTCAGATCCCGCTCCGGGCTGATCTGTTCCATCCGCAGCGTGCCGAACATGGGGTCGAGCTGGCCGATGCTGGACAGATAGCGGGCCCCGACGGCGGGCTTCGCCGCGCCTGGCAGGACTTCCTTGCCCCAGCGCACCACCGCGTCCTGGAACGTGGGCGCCTTAACATCGCGGCGCGCCTCACGCTCACGCTCCAGCTTCCGCCGCCACGCCTTGAGCCGGAGCGCCGCTTCGCGGGACCAGTTGTGCGTAGGCTGCCTCGATACTCGTTGCCGGCAACCTTGAGACGTCCCCACCCAGCCTCACCGCGCTGGCAGAGGTTCCGAGGCTTGCCCGCCATGCCCTGCGTCCCTCCGCGGCAATCCATGCTTCAACCTTGGCGGGATCAAGTGTCCAGATCCCGCACAATTTTGCCGCGCCTGGCATCTGCCCGGCAGTGGCTCGCTCCTGCACCCTGCGGACGGAAAGCCCGGTCATGTGCGCAATCTCGTCAGCGCAGACGCGGGCGGGGAGGCGGCCGTCAGGCATAGACGCCACATTTCCGCCGCTCCATAGTCGTGAATACTATGGAGGGGCGGCCAAAATGCGTAGTGATGCAGAAGATGTCGGCCGGAACCAGAAGAGGATTACTGGGTTGGCAGAAAAATCCGGACCAGATCTGGGTCTGCGTATAAAAAATAGTGCCCTTTGGATCTTGGATCTTAGTTTCGAGAAACTTCCGTTCTCCGTGCGCGAACTCCGGCGAGAACTGGCGGAGGGTGGCTATCTGCTCACAGGTCCCGCAAAAGGGTGCGCCTTCACGATTGAAAAGGGCCGCTGGACCGATGACGACGCGATTGGAACCAGCGCCGTCTTCTATCTGCAGAAGACTTCGGGGCTCTACACACGGCATCTGGCGACGCTTCGCTTTGTTGTCGTGGCTGATGGTTCGATCCAGGCCGTGCATGACATAGGCAAGTACGTGCGCCGCTTCTCGAGCACGCCAAGCGACGAGGATGTCGCCGCAACGCTTCACGATTTCGTGAGGGATGGGCTGCCGGGCTTTCTGCCGCCGGATGAGTGAGGGCTGGTCGGGGTAGGGCGCGCCGCCGTCGTCGGGCATGGACGAGTCGCTCCCCGGACGCACAACCTCGCAAGAAAAGGAACTGCAGATGACCGCTGACTTCTCGCCGAGCCATCCCTTCGACGAAGTTCTTTTGGCGCTTGATGTGAAGGCTGCCCGGGATGCGGAACTCCACAGCGCTTTTCAGGCAAACGGCGAGTGGGTTGTGAGTGGTCTGATGCATGACATGCGCGAGGAACTGCAAAAGGCTAATGAGCGCCTTTGTCAGCGCGGTCTGCGCCTCGAGTATGGAGAGGGCGGATTTGGCAGCCAACCAGATGCATCCAAAGCCTTCCAGGATCTGCTGTTGAGCAAGGGATATGGCTACGCTTACAAGACTATCACGAAGCTCGAATTTTGTTTGTCGGAGAGCGCAGATATCGAACTCCGTACCGCAAGCGGCGACGTCTTCAGGACGTATCAAGTGCCGCCGAAGCCCGACGTCCTGATCGAAGACTTGGCCGCCGCGTGCCGCGCGGCACTCGGCATCTGACGGGCCCTGCGTCTCGGCCTCGCGCTCGGCACCACAGCACATAGTGTCGCCGTTCGTCGCATGGCAGTGCGTCTGCGTTTTCGCCGGGGCGGTGAAGAGCAGACAGGCAATGAGGAAGTTTCCCTGAGGTAATGCCAAGTCCCGGTGAGGCTGAATCACGAAGGGGAATCCCCGACGCGGCCCCGATCTGATGCAAGGTGGGGAGCAACGGAGCCTTTGCCATGGGTCAGGCGCTTCCCCTTCGCCATGACTACGATGCGGGGACGCTGCGCGCCTTAGCGCGGCGAGCGAAGGATCCAGCGCAGTTGCGACGGCTGCTCACGCTGGCGGCGATCTACCGGAGCCAGGCGGCGCGGATCGGCAGCGTGACCTTGCAGATCGTCCGCGACTGGGCGGTGCGGTTCAATGCCGAGGGGCCAAGTGGCCTGATCGACCGCAAGCGCCCGGCCAGCCGGCACGGCTGACCGACGCCCGCCGTGCGGCTCTGACGGCGGCGGTCGAGGCGGGCCCGATCCCGGCCATCCACGGCGTGGTGCGGCGGCGGCTGATCGATCTTGGCCATTGGCTGCGCCAGGAGTTTGGCGTCTCGGTCTCCAAGCAGACGCTGAGCCGGGAACTGCGCGCCATGGGCTACCGCAAGCTCTCGGCGCGGCCGAGACATCACACCCAGGCGGAGGGCGCCCTCGATCTTTTCCAAAGTCCTTCCCCGTCACGCTGGACGTCATCGCGCGGGGGAAGGGCGTTGAGCCCGGCACCATAGAGATCTCGTTCGCCGATGAGGCTCGTATGGGCCAGAAGAACAAGATCACCCGGCGCTGGGCGCCGCGAGGCAGCCGCCCCGCCGCGCCGCGGGACCAAAGAACAGCATCCACCTTCATCTTCGGCGCTGTCTGTCCCGGCGAGGGCAAGGGAGCAGCGCTGGTGCTGCCCTTCTGCACCAGCGCGGCCATGAGCGTGCACCTGGCCGAGATCAGCCAGATGGTTGGGCCTGGCAGGCACGCCGTGCTGCTGCTCGATCAGGCGGGCTGGCATCTGTCGGATCGGGTCCGGGTGCCGGCCAACATCAGCCTGCTGCCGCTGCCGCCGAAATGTCCCGAGCTGAACGTCATGGAGAACGTCTGGCAGTTCATGCGCGACAACTGGCTGTCCAACCGTATCTTCGCCGCCCACGACGACATCGTCGATCATTGCTGCCACGCCTGGAACAAGCTCGTCGCCCAGCCTTGGCTCATCATGTCCATCGGCGTTCGAGACCGGGCCCATGTGGCGTGATCGGCCTCGCAGGTGGCTACGCCCTCGACATGCCGGTCGATCTGGCGAGCCACGGAGTGTCCTGCATGCCAGCCACTGAAGAGCCGGGCTTTCACAACTGCCGCGCGTGCGACTGGGACTTGGCAGAGGTAGTGCTGTTCAGTGGCGGCGGACTGTCCCGAAGAGGATGTGCTAACCGCTCAGTTGGAAGCCGAACACCGGACGTGCTCGATCGGCCCTGACATCCAGGCACGCTACCTAGCGCCTTGATGGTCGAGTTGAGCGGGGAGAGGATCTCCTTTTGCCCGTTCAGGGACCTGTCCCGAAAAGGTGTTGGCCGTTTGCGGCAAGTTGGCCGCCAAAGCTCCTCCTCCTTCTAGCGAACACACTCTGATGCCAACACTCCCGAAAAGTGATGTTCGGGATTTTTTACACTTGCAAAGCTTGCGCGTGAGCCAGCCCTGCAAGCATCTGAAAAAGCCTGGAAATATTCTGAGGCATGTTTCTTGCACCTGAGGAGCAGAGGAGAACGGTCCTCCTCGATTGCTTTGTAGAAGGTCAGGGATATGCGGAAACTTCTCTTGGCGACGGTGGCGCTTGCAGGGAGCATGCTCGCTACCTCCGGCGCGCAGGCTGCGCTCATCGCGACCATCCCGGGCAATGCCTGCGCTGGCGAGTTCGGAACGCCCCCGAACTGCATCGCCTCAGGCACCTATGGCGGTGTGACCCTGAACGACACCCCGCTCATCGCAAAGTTCGATTTCGACAATAACGGGAACGTGACTGCGTTCACGCAGGGCCTCTTCCCCACCATCGATGGCTCGGAGTTCAGCTTCAGCTACGGACCGGGCGGCACGGGCAACGTCACCTACACCTATACGCCAGGCGCAGGTGATCCCCTGATCCAGTACGTGGCGGTGAAGGGCGGCCCGAACTTCAACCTCTTCACCTCCCCTGGTTCGGGCTCGGACACCGTCAACACGCCCATCAACCCCAACAACCAGCAGTTCCCCGGCCTGTCGAACATCAGTTTCTACGACACGCAGGTCCCAGTCTCTGCGCCGGCCGGTCTGGCCCTGCTTGGCGCCGGTCTGCTCGGTGTCGGTCTCCTGCGCCGCAAGGAGATCTGAACGTTTCCCTAAAGCGCAACGGGCCGAGGGCCCGTCATGCGACCTCAAGAAGGATTGTCCCATTTCCAACAAGGTTCGGAAGCACGAACCAAACCTGATCTGAGGAGACCAAGATGAGGAAGCTAGCTCTACTGGCCACGACGGCTGCTTTTGTTGGCTTGGGCGCCATGGCCCAGGCGGCGCCGGTCACCATCATCACCTTCGCGCAAAACTCGACGACCAACACGATCACCGCCAACTCCATTGCCGGCACCTCGACGACCCTGACCGGGACGGACGTGGCGATCACGGTGTCGGGCTATGCGGACAGCACGCCGACGCCCTTTCAGGCTTTCCTGAACCTGAATGCGACCAGCACAGGTAGCGCGACCCTCGTGGCCGGCACCGACGTCTTCCAGGCCTTCTCGGGCAGCTTCAGCATCACCTCGGGCGCAGGCGGCACCGGTACCAACTATCTGTCGGGCAGCTTTGCCGACATCGCCCTGGCCGGCTCGCGCGTCGCTGGGCCGCAAGGCGGCTTCCAGGCCAGCCTGGTCGCGAGCCAACCGCCGGGCTCGGTCAACTTCACCTCCGACCAGATCCCAGCTTCCAAACTACAGGATCCGTCTGCTCTCGGCTTCACCTTCACGGCGCTGTCCCAGGCGCTCGATATCTGCGGTTCGACCATCTGCCACTTCACGGCGAGCGTCAGCGGTGACGCAAGCGCCTCGCAGGTGGCCGTGCCGGCGCCGGCGGGCCTCGCCTTCCTGGGTATCGGCCTGCTCGGCCTCGCGGCAGTCCGCCGCATGGTCGCTGCCTGAGCACAAGCCGCCGCTCCAAGCGGTGTGAACAAGCGCGGCCCTGGCTCGCGCGAGCCAGGGCCGCTTCTGCGCGTGGTTTGCAACTGGAAGTCAGCGTCATGTCAGACGAATTTAAATGATTGAACAGTTTTCAGCGGCTTCTGGCACGTCACTTGCCAGGTACCGCTTCTGGTCGGCGGGCTGCTCGCTCTGGTAGGCACTAGAGAAGCCCCCAACGCCCGGCCAAGCGAAACGCTCGAAAGCAATTTCGCAGGGCTGAGCCTGCTGCATCTCGAAGACGTCGAGCGCCATCGCGCCCTTGCTCAGGACGATGTCACGCACGCCACGGCGTGACACTCCAAGTTCCGGATCTTCCGGCCGATCAGCGGCAGGAACCCTTGGCTCGAGAAGTGAGTCCCCGCCGAGCCCGAGCCGCTGACCCGCAAGTTGCGGATGGCGGGTGTTGTTTGGCACGGCACTCACCGCAAGAAGGCGGAGGAGCGCCAGCGCCTGATGGCGCGTGAGGTGGAGCACCGTGCCAAGAACGTCCTGGCCGTGGTGCAATCCGCGCTGTGGCTCGCGCAGGCGCCGGTTCCCACCTCGTAGCGGCAGGCGGTCGAGGGGCGGATAGCGGTCTTGGCACGGGCACAGGCCCCGCTTGCCGACGACCGCTGGACGGTGAACTGGCACCTTTCATCGGAGATGGCCAGCGATTGGTTTTGGACGGGCCGCGACTGATCGTGCCGGCCTCCGCTACAGAGCCGCTGGCCATGGCGGTGCACGAGCTTGCGACGAATGCGGTGAAGTACGGCGCGCTCTCGGAGCCCAGCGGTCGTGTCTCCGTGTGCTGGCGAGTGGACGGTGGGCCGAGACGGGTACGAGTCCGCTGGCTGACCCACCGACGCGGCAGGGCTTCGGGCCGCGAGTTCTCGATGGCACGGTGCGCGTGCAACTGGGGGCGGCCTGTCGCTCGCCTGGGAGCGGACGGGGTTGGTGCGACATCGAAGTGCCACTGGAGGGCCAGTTCACCACAAGAGAGCCCAAAGCGGCACCGGTGGACTGAACCCAAGCGGTCTCCTTCATGGCGCGTGGACGAGGTTACGCGGCGCCAGAGGCATCATCGCCGGTTGCAGCGGCATCGCCGATTAAAACAGCCTGACGTCACTGGGTTCCGAGCAGTGGGCTGTCATGGCAAAGCCTTTTGCTTCCGATTGGGCTTGGGCGGCGATGAAGCCGCTAATGCCGCCCGAGCGGCCCAACCTGCGGCTTCCCGATTGACACTGAACCTTTCGCGGCACTGAGGGGCCTACGTTATCGTGATCAGGCGAAGGCCGGTCCGGCCCCCCCAGCCACGCGCGGGAGCACGATGATGGAGACGATGGACGGAGCTGCACCAAATTACAGGATGCTGCTGGGAGCCTGGCGTTTGGTTCAGAACGAGCGCCGGATGGAGGATACCGGGGAGGTGATTATCCGTCCTGACCCCCGTGGCTTCGCCGTCTTCGAGCCGATGGGACGGGCGATGTTTGTCATGACTGGCTCTGGCCGTTCGCCGCCAGCCGACGACGCTCAAGCCGCCGCCTTGTTCAACGGAATGACGGCTTACACCGGGCGATTTCGTGTGGAGGGTGACCGGATCATAATCGCGGTGGATGTGGCATGGCACCCTGCCTGGGAGGGCACGGAGCAGGTGCGGTTCTTCGCGGTGGAGGGGGACCGCCTCACGCTCAGGACTGGCTTACAGGAGCATCCACTGGCACCGGGCAGAAAGTTCGTCGGGATGTTCACATGGATACGCGAGGGCTGACTTCGGCGCAGGAGGATCGGATCGCGCCCCACTCAGCAAATGTTTCGTTAGGAGTTTTAAGGCGATCCAGCCGAACTCGGTGACATACTTTGTCACAGAGCCGAGCGGACCTGTCGCATCTCCCAGTGCATAGGTAGGGCATCTGGGAGTTCCCCCATGCGCCTGCCCACTATCTTCACCTTCTGCCTCACTGCCATGCTCTTCCTGACCGGGACGCCAGCCACCCAGGCGCATGAAGGGCACGACCACGACGCGCCACAGGCCGTCGCCACGGCGCTGCCTCGGGCCGAGGCGCAAAGCGGCCTCTTCGAACTTGTGGCCGTCCTCGGTCCCGACGGCACCCTCACCATTTGGCTCGACCGGTTCTCCGACAACGCACCGCTGGATGGTGCCGTGACCCTCACCCTCGACGGGCAGGAGATCGCAGCGCAGCGACAGGGGCTCGGCCTCTTTGTTGCGCGCCACGCCCTCCTGGCCCAGCCGGGCCAGCGCGACATCGTCTTCACCGTCACCGCCGGTGACGAGATGGACCTACTGACTGCGACGCTGGAGGTGCCGGCCGCACCGGCCACAGCCAGCCCATCGGCTGATTTCCTGGGCCTCCTCCGCGAGCTACCGGTCCAGTTAGGGATCGGTACCGGGCTCCTCCTTCTTGGCGTCTTGGTCGGTCGCGGCTCCGTCCGCCGCCCGCTGCCCCCAATGGTCGAAGAGGCGCCCGCCCAGCCAGGGCCAGTTCCGGCGGCCCAAAAGCCGGCTGTACCCCGGCGTGTCGCCGTGCTCAGCCTCCTCGCGGCGGTCGCCTCGGCACCAGCGCTCGCGAGCACCACGGCGCCCGGCACATCCGCCCCTTCCGAGGCGTCCCGCCGTCTCGATGATGGCGCGATCTTCGTCCCGAAGGCCTCTCAGCGGCTGCTCACCATCCGCACCCAGATGACCGAGGCCGGCGAGGCCTCCGCCTCCGTCCGGATGATCGGCACCCTTGTGCCCGACCCCAACGCCTCAGGCAGGGTCCAGCCGAGCCAGACTGGCCGTCTCGAACCGGGCGACCGTGGCTTCCCGACGCTTGGCCAACAGGTCGAGCGCGGGCAGATCCTTGCCTATGTCGTGCCCACCTACACCGCGGCCGAGCGGGGCGGGCTGATCCAGAATGCCGCCGAACTCGACGCGCAAATCACCATCCTTGAGGCCCGCGTCCGCCGCCTCACGACGCTCCGTGGCACCGTGGCAGAGCGCGAGATCCAGGACGCGCAGACTGAACTCGCCGGCGCGCGGCAGCGCCGAACTGCCATCCAGCCGGCGCTCTCGGGCCGGGAACCTCTCGTCGCGCCGGTCTCCGGGGTCGTCTCCACCGTGAGGGGCGCAGTCGGCCAGCTCGTGGACAGCGCCGCCACCGTGTTCGACATCGTCGATCCGTCACGGCTCTGGGTGGAGGCGTTGGCCTTCGAACGCGCGGCGCTCGATCAGATCACCGGCGCGAGTGCCACCCTCACGGATGGTCGGGTCATCGAACTGGCCTTCGTCGGTCGCGGACTGACCGTGCGGCAACAGGCCGTGCCGGTGAACTTCCGGGTCGTGAATCCACCTGCGGATGCGCCCATTGGCGCATCCTTGCTTGTCACGCTACGCACCGCCCGGGCCGTCCAGGGTATCGTCCTGCCGGCCGACGCCGTGGTTCGCTCCGCCGAGGGCCCGCCTGTCGTCTTCGAGCATGCGAGCGCCGAGCGCTTCGTCCCCCGGCAGGTCCGGGTGCAGCCGCTCGACGGAACACGGGTGGTGGTGACGGCCGGCCTCGACGCGGGCCGTCGCGTCGTCATCCAGGGCGCCGGCCTGATCGCCCAGGTGCGCT
This sequence comes from Sabulicella rubraurantiaca, assembly GCF_017355885.1. GTDB lineage: Bacteria > Pseudomonadota > Alphaproteobacteria > Acetobacterales > Acetobacteraceae > Roseococcus > Roseococcus rubraurantiacus. The sequence continues at coordinate 14,219 of NZ_JAFEUU010000024.1, read as the reverse complement.
GACATGTTCAACGCCATCGTCGGCTTCTCGCTCCGAAACCGGATCTTCGTCCTTGTCGTGGCCTTGCTCGTCTCGGGCTATGGCGCGTGGACGCTCCCCCGCATGCCGGTCGACGTGTTCCCTGACCTCAACAAGCCCACCGTCACCCTCATGACCGAGGCCGAGGGCTTCGCGCCGGAGGAGGTGGAGCAGCTCGTCTCCTTCCCGATTGAGACGGCGGTGAACGGTCTGCCGGGGGTCACCCGCGTCCGGTCGGTGTCTTCGGTCGGGCTCTCCATCGTCTTCGTCGAGTTCGATTGGGGCGCGGACATCTGGCGCGCCCGCCAGCAGGTCTCGGAGCGGCTTGGGCAAATCCAGTCCCAGCTGCCGCCACGGGTGCTGCCGGCGATGGCGCCCGTTTCCTCCATCATGGGGGAAATCATGCTGGTCGCCATGACGGCGCCGCAGGATGGCTCCGTCACCCCGATGCAGCTGCGCGAGCTGGCAGATTGGGTGATGCGCCCCCGCCTTCTCACCATCCCCGGCATCAGTCAGGTGATCCCGATCGGCGGAGAGGTCCGGCAGTTCCGGGTCATGCCCGATCTCGACCGCCTCCACGCTCTCGAAATCACCTACGACCAACTCGCCACCGCCCTGCGCCAGTTCGGCGTCAATGCGGGCGGGGGCTACGTGGACCAGGCGGGGCGCGAGTACCTGATCCGCAACATCGGCCGGACGACATCGCTCGAGGACCTGCGCAACGCCACGGTCGGCTTCCGCGAGGGGCAGCCCATCGCGCTCCGGCAGGTGGCGGAAGTCGATTACGGGGCCCGCTTCAAGCGGGGCGAGGCAGGGGTGGATGGCGCGCCCGCCGTGATCCTCGCCATCGCCAAGCAACCCGGGGCTGATACGATCCGCCTGACCCGCGCGGTCGAGGCGGCGCTGCGGGAATTGCAGGCTGGAATGCCGCGCGGCGTCGCCGCTGACCGGGTGAAGTTCCGCCAAGCCGACTTTATCGAGCAGTCGATCGCCAACCTTCAGCAGGTGCTGGTGGAAGCCTTCTTCGTCGTCGCAGTGGTGCTTTTCGCCTTCCTGCTCAACACCCGGACGACCTTCATTTCCCTGACGGCGATCCCGCTCTCCATTCTGCTCACCGCGATCGTCTTCGCCGCCTTCGGCCTCTCCATCAACACGATGACGCTCGGCGGCATTGCCATCGCCGTCGGCGAGCTGGTGGACGATGCCGTGGTGGACGTCGAGAACATCTTCCGCCGCCTCCGCGAGAACCGCGAGTGCGGGGAGCCGGAGCCGGTGCTCTCGGTCGTCGCGCATGCCAGTGCCGAGGTGAGGTCGGGCATCGTCTACGCCACGCTCATCATCGTCCTGGTCTTTATCCCGCTCTTTGCGCTTTCCGGCATCGAGGGGCGGCTCTTCGCGCCTCTTGGGGTGGCCTATATGGTCTCGATCCTCTGCTCGCTGCTCGTGGCGGTCACCGTCACGCCGGTGCTGTCCTACTGGCTGCTGCCCCGGATGCGCCGGATGGGCGAGCATGACGGCTGGCTGGTGCGGGCGCTCAAGGCCGGAAATGACCATGCATTGCGATGGGCCTTCGGGCACCGCTCCTTCGTCCTTGGCGTGGCCGCCGCGGGCGTGGCGCTGGCCGCGGCGAGCGTTCCCTTCCTGCCTCGGACTTTCCTGCCGCCCTTCAACGAGGGGACGCTGGTCATCAGCGTTACCTACCAGCCCGGCATCTCGCTTGCGCAAAGCGACGCCCTAGGCCGCGTGGCGGAGCGGCTTCTGCTGGAGATCCCGGAGGTCAAGGGCGTTGGACGCCGAACCGGCCGGGCCGAACTCGACGAGCACGCGGAAGGCGTCCACTCCTCCGAGATCGACCTCGATCTTCGCGAGGGCGCGCGGCCACGGGGAGAGGTGTTGGCCGACATCCGTGCTCGCCTGTCCGGCCTGCCGGCAGCCGTTAACATCGGCCAGCCTATCAGTCACCGGCTGGACCACATGCTCTCGGGCGTCCGGGCGCAGATCGCGCTGAAGGTCTTCGGCGACGACCTCGACACGCTGCGGACGTTGTCGGAGACGCTGCGGGCACGGCTGGCCGCAAACGTGCCGGGGCTCGCTGATCTTCAGCTCGAGCGCCAGGTGCGCGTGCCACAACTCCGCATCGCGGTCGATCATGAGCGGGCTGCCCTCTACGGTGTCTCCGCAGCCAGCCTGACCGAGACGCTGGAGGCGCTCACGGGCGGCGCTGTCGTCAGTCAGATCATGGATGGCGCCCGCCGCTTCGATGTTGTCCTACGCCTCGCTGACGAGGACCGCACCACGGCCCGTCTGGCCGAAGCGCTGGTGGAGACGCCGGGCGGGCGGGTGCCTCTGCGCCTGCTGGCTCGGGTGGAGGAGGCGGACGGGCCGAACCAGATCCTCCGCGAGGGCGCAAGGCGCCGGATGGTCGTGCTCGCCAACACCGCGCCCGGCACCGACATGTCGGCTGCAGTGGCCGCGATCCGAGCCGAGGTCGCTGCCGTGCCGATGCCACCCGGCTACACCACGAGCCTCGAGGGCACCTTCCAGGCTCAGGAGGAAGCGATGCAGACCATCGCGATCCTCGCCATCGTTTCGCTCTCGCTCATCTTCACCGTGCTCTACTCTCGCTATCGCTCGGCCATGCTGGCCGCGATCATCATGGGCAACGTGCCGCTGGCTCTGATTGGGGCGGTGGCCGCGCTCTGGATCACCAGCCAGCCCCTTTCAGTCGCGACGATGGTTGGCTTTGTGACGCTGACGGGCATCACCACGCGCAACGGCATCCTGAAGGTGAGCCACTATCTCAACCTCGCCCTCCATGAGGGCGAGCGATGGGGACTAGGGCTGATCCTGCGCGGCAGTGCGGAGCGGCTGACGCCGGTGCTCATGACCGCCCTCTCGGCGGGATTGGCCCTCGTTCCGCTTGCGGTGGGGGCGGAGGCGCCCGGGAAGGAGATCCTCCACCCGGTGGCTGTCACGATCCTGGGTGGCCTCGTCAGCGCCACGCTGCTGGATACGCTAGTGACGCCCATCCTCTTTCATCGCTTCGGCCGGCCCGCGCTTGAACGTTTGCGTGCCGAGGCATCCGAACGGAATGCCGAGACCGGCTCTCGTTCGCACGCGACAGCAGACACATACTGACAGAGGGAAAACCAAAGTGATCACTCGGCGAAGCCTTCTTGGCACACTCAGCGTCCTGGTCCCCACCACAGCCTCGGCCCACGTCCCCGCCGGGGGGCGTGGCCCGAATGGCGGCCAGGTCCAAGACGTCGGGCCCTATCACGGCGAGTTGGTCGCACGGGACGGTGAAATCATCCTGTTTCTGCTCGACCACAACGACCGTCCGGTTGCGATGCGAGAGGCGTCCGGCACTGCGATCGTCTTGTCCGAAGAGCGCCAGCAGACCCTGCCTCTTGCCCCCCGGCCCGACGGCGCTGCGCTGGTTGCGGCTGGCGAGTTCAAGGCGACGCCGGGCTTGCGGGTTGTGGTCCAGATCGTGCCGCGGCCGGGCGTTGCCCGTGTCCAGGCCCGGTTCACCCCGGCCGACCCGGTGCAATGAACGAAGCGTCGGAGCGCCGCCTCCTCGACCCGGAGGCGCATCTCCTCGTCGTGGAGGACGATGGCGAGATGCGCCAGCTTGTGGCGCGTCTCCTGCGCGAGGCTGGATATCGCGTCTCGCTCGCCCGCGACGGACGCGAGATGTGGGAGGTCATGGAGAGCCCGGCTGGGGAGCCCGACCTCGTTCTGCTCGATGTGATGCTGCCCGGAAGCTCCGGCCTCGACCTGCTCCGGAAGCTACGCGAACGCGGCCGCATCCCGGTCATGATGCTCACCGCGCGGGGCGAAGAGATGGACCGTGTCCTAGGCCTCGAACTAGGTGCCGATGACTACGTGGCGAAGCCCTTTGCACCCCGGGAACTGGTCGCCCGCATCCGGGCGGTGCTACGCCGGGCCGCTCCAGCCGAGGCCGAGAGAGACCCGCGCTCCCGCCACCTGACCTTCGCTGGCTGGGTGCTCGACGCCGCCCGGCGCGAGTTGACCTCGCCGGATGGTGCGGTCGTTGACCTGTCGGGCGCGGAGTATGACCTGCTGCTGGCCTTTCTTGAGCACCCGGGCCGGGTCCTGTCGCGCGAGCAACTGCTCGAGGTGGCCAAGCGTCGCGTTGGCGTCGACCCTTTCGACCGGACGGTGGATGTCCAGGTCAGCCGCCTCCGCCGGAAGATCGAGCCCGAGGAGGACAGCCCGTCCCTGATCAAGACGGTCCGGGGTGCGGGCTACGTCTTCGTCGCGGAAGTGGCGCGGGCGTGAGCGCAGGCGGCGAGAACGAAGCTCGCCCTCGCGGGGTGCGCTGGCTGTGGCCCCGCAGCCTCGCCGGCCGCATCACCGTCCTTCTCCTCGGCGGCCTCACGCTGCTGCACCTCGGCAGCATGGTGGTGCACGAGCAGGCGCTGCACGGGGCCGAAAGCGGGGCGCGACTGGAACGGCTCCTGGGGCGGATCTCCGCCGCCAGCGCCACGGTCGCGAACACGCCGGAAGCGTCGCGGGATGCGGCCGCCCATGCCCTATCCGTACCGGGCATCGAGCTGCATTGGGACCGGATTGCCCCGCTGCCCGACATCGCGCCGCCTGCCCCGCTGGCGTCGGTGGCAGCCCGGCTGGGTCCGGGTGCCCGTCTTGGCTGGGATCCGAAGGCCGAGGCCGGCCACCGTGCTGTGGGCGGCATCCCCCTCGAGGCGGGGGGCTGGCTCGTGTTCTCCGCTAACTGGATCGGGGCACCCGGCGATGCGCCAGAAGGCGGGAATGTGCTCGCGTCCATGGTCGCGATGACGCTGGGCATCGCGCTCGCTTCGGCGCTCGTCGTTCGCTGGATCACCCACCCCCTGCGCCGCCTCGCCGATGCCGCGGACAAGATCGGGCGTGACCTCCACACCAGGCCCCTGCCCACCGATGGCCCCAGCGAGGTGCAGCACGCGGCAGCAGCCTTCAATGCCATGCAGGAGCGGATCCGCCGCCTGATCGAGGACCGGACCGAGACGCTCGCCTCCATGAGCCATGACCTGCGGACGCCGCTTTCCCGCCTCAAGCTGCGGGCGGGCTTCCTGCCGGAGGGGGAGGACCGGGAGCGGATGGAAGCCGACATCGCCGAGATGGAGGCGATGGTGGGTCGCACGCTGGACTACATCCGGGAGGGGCGCGACGCCGAACCCGCACGCGCCACCGACTTGGCGGCGATTCTCCAGACCCTGGCTTCGGATGCTGCCGATATGGGCCACGATGCCGCCTATGAGGGACCGGCCCGCGTCGTCCTGCCACTGCGCCGCCTCGCAGCGAAACGGGCGCTGTCCAACTTGGTCGAAAACGCCATCACCCATGGCGCTCCGCCCGTGCGCTTGGCGGTTCGTGACGAGGGCAGCCGGGTCGTGGTCGAGATCTCCGATGCCGGGCGAGGCATCGCACCCGGGGACCGCGCTCGGGCGCTCGAGCCTTTCGTTCAACTCGACGCTGCTCGGGGGAGGGGAGGGAGCGGACTTGGCCTCGCCATCGCGGCACGCTTCGCGGAGGCGAGTGGCGGCGGTCTCGAACTCAAGGAGAGCCAGCAAGGTGGCCTGCTCGCCTGCGTGGTCCTGCCTCGCGGCCAGGGATGACGAAGGCAGCCTGGGGCATCGCGACATTGCTGCGGGCAGCACGAACGCTCCTGCAACACTATGTCACGAGCTGGAGAAGCAACGACGCGCTCCGTGCGCAAGATGGCAACATAACATCTGCAGAGGACAGACACCGTGCCAAGCGCCACGATCAGGGCCACCTTCGCCATCGCCGCTCTCGCCGTTGGAGGCGCCAGTTTGGCGGCTGCACAGGGCTTGCAGAACCATGGCGGCCACGGTGCCGCGCCGGCCCAGGCCGCCCCGCACCGGGCTGCGCCGACCGCCGAGCAGATCCAGCAGATGATGGGGATGATGCAGGACCTGACACCCGAGCAGATGGCACAGGTCTACAGTGCGATGCGCCAACGCATGACGCCCGAGATGCACGCCCAGATGATGAGCCGCATGGGCCATGGGGGCATGCACCATGGCGCGGCGCGGAGCCAGCCTGGCGGCGGCGCGCATGACCATAGCGCCGCCCCGGCACCGGGCGCAGCTGCCTCCCCGTCAACGGCCGCGTTCCAGGCCGCCAACCAGAAGATGCACCGCGATATGGCAATCCAGTTTACGGGCGATGCCGACCGCGATTTCGCTGCTGCGATGATCCCCCATCACCAGGGCGCGATCGACATGGCACGGGTCCAACTCCAGTACGGCCGCGATCCTGAGATGCGCCGCACGGCCGAGGCGGTGGTCCGCGAGCAGGAGCGTGAGATCGCCGAGCTACGCGCTTTCCTGCAGCGTCCAACCAATCGCTGAGACCCACTCCGGAGACGAGGGCCATGACCTCACGCAGAAGCTTCATTCTTGGCACGGCGGCATGGGCTGCGACCGGCTTCACCGCCTCCGCCCAGGCGCCCCAGATCGAGGTCTGGCGCGATCCCCATTGCGGCTGCTGCTCCGGCTGGGTGGACTACCTTCGAACCGAGGGGTTCACGGTGGAGGACCGGGTCGTCGCTTCCGTCTCGCCAGTCCGGCGCATGCTCGGCACGCCGTCCGACCTCCTCTCCTGCCATGCGGCACGGGTGGCCGGCTTCGTGCTGGAGGGTCACGTGCCGGCCCCGGCCATCCGTCGCCTCCTGTCGGAACGGCCCGCTGGGATCGTCGGCCTTGCGGTCCCTGCCACGCCGGTCGGCAGCCCAGGCATGGAGGTGCCAGGGCATGCGCCGGAGACCTACGACGTGGTCGCGTGGCGAGCGGACGGCTCGCACCGGCCCTTCATGCGCTTCACGGGTGCGCGTCCGACCTGAAACCTTGCGCGGGGTCAAAGCGCGCGACGCAGGAATTGTCGAAAAGAACGGTTGGGACAGAACCCGCACCAAGGCGAGATCAGGAGGAGCATCATGAGAAAGCTTACAGGACTGGCCGCCGCAACCGCGCTGGCGCTGGGCACGATCAGCATGGCTCTGGCGCAAGCGCCCGGTACGAATGACGGACACACCGCCCACCACCCGCAGGGCGTACAAGCGGCGCCCGGCGCGCCGGAGCGCCCGCCGCAGCAGGGAGGCATGGGGATGGGCGGCCCGGGTGGCATGATGGGCGGCGGTAGGGCCGACATGATGCGGATGATGCAGGAACGCCGGATGGCGATGGCCACGCAGCCGTTCCGACGCGTGGAGGGGCGGCTCGCCTTCATCCGCGCGGAGCTGCGGATCACTGACGCCCAGGCGACGCAGTGGAACACCTATGCCGAGGCCGTCCGCGCTCAATCGGGGCGTCTGCATGCCGCTGTGCAGGCGAGCATGCAGGGTGCTCCGGGCGCCACGCCGGCGCCGCAGCAAATAGAGCGGCGGATCGCCCTCCTCAGTGCCCAACTCGAAGCGATGCGGGCCGTCTCGGCCGCCGCTGGGCCGCTCTACGCCGCGCTCTCGGAGGAGCAGCGCCGCACGGCCGACGAACTCATGGCCGAGCATTTCCGATCCATGCGGATGGGGATGCACTGAGGTGGACCACGCAACGCACGAAAGAGGCACCGTGCGGCCGTCCTGGTGGCGCACGCCCGTGGGCATCGCCGTTCTCGGCTTCGTCCTCGTTGCCGCCTTTTACGTGGTGCGCGAACACTGGGGCCACGTCCTTGGCGCACTGCCCTACCTCCTGCTGCTGGCCTGTCCGCTGATGCACCTTTTCATGCACGGTGGGCACGGCCACAGCCATGGCGGCAGGGCTTCTGGCTCCTCGCGCGAGAGCTGAGCGGGTGCTGGGGCCGGAGCCTGCAGGGAAGGCCGCCCTGGCGCTCGCGGGCCAGTACCTTGGCCTGCTGCTCAGCGCCAACCTCGCCTGGGAGTTAGTCCACTTGCCGCTCTACACGCTGTGGACGGAAGGGAGCCCAGGGGAAATCGCCTTTGGCGTCGCCCACTGCACGGTCGGCGATGGCGCGATCGGTGCAACGGCCCTGGCTGCCGCGGTGGTCCTGACGCGGTCCTGGCGGTGGCCGGGCGAGAACTTCTGGCACGTCGGCCTCGTCGCCACGGCGGCGGGGGTCGCTGCGACCGTCCTTCTCGAGTGGCTGAACGTCGAGGTCTGGCGAAGCTGGGCCTATGCCCCTGCCATGCCGACGCTGCCCCCGCTCGGAACCGGCCTCTCCCCCATCCTTCAGTGGCTCCTCCTTCCGCCGCTCTGTCTCGCCGCCGCCCGGCAGTTGTCAGGCTCACCCCGTACTCTTGGAAGACCGTCATGAGCGACCACGATCACCACGCCCATCATCGACACGGGGCTGCCCACCGCGATCCTGGGCCCAGCGTCCAGCACCACGGAGGGATGGTGGCCGACGAAGCCAACACGGTGAAGGATCCTGTCTGCGGGATGACCGTCGATCCGGCCACGACGCCCCACCACGCCGAGCACGCTGGCGTCGCTTATCATTTCTGCTCGGCCGGCTGTCGCACGAAGTTCGTCGCCGACCCTGCCAAGTACACTGTCCCTAAGCCTGCGCTCCGCGCCGAGACGGTGGCGCCCGGCACCGTCTACACCTGCCCGATGCACCCGGAGATCCGCCGGCCTGGGCCGGGCAACTGCCCCATCTGCGGGATGGCGCTCGAACCCGAGATGCCGACCGCAGAGGCGGCGCCAAACCCCGAGATTGCCGATTTCACCCGCCGCTTCTGGGTTGGGCTGGCCCTGACGATCCCTGTCTTCCTGCTCGAGATGGGTGGGCACCTCACGGGCATGATGCACCTGGTCGGTGGCCCGCGCGTCGGAAACTGGATCCAGCTCGTGCTGGCCACTCCGGTCGTCCTCTGGGCGGGCTGGCCCTTCTTCGAACGGGGCTGGGCGAGCCTCCGCAACCGCTCGCTCAACATGTTCACCCTGATCGCGCTCGGCACTGGCGTCGCCTGGGTCTTCAGCGTCGTCGCGACCGTGGCGCCCGGCATCTTCCCGGCTGCCTTCCGCGCCGGGGACGGGTCCGTCGCGGTCTATTTCGAGGCCGCCGCCGTCATCGTCGTGCTCGTCCTGTTGGGACAGGTGCTGGAGTTGCGGGCGCGCGAGCGGACCGGGGGTGCGATCCGCGCTCTTCTAGACCTCGCCCCGCCGACGGCGCGACGGATCGGCCCCAATGGCGACGAGGCGGAGATCCCACTTACCCATGTGCATGTGGGGGACCGCCTGCGCGTCCGGCCCGGCGACAAGGTGCCGATGGATGGGGAAGTGCTGGAAGGCCGCTCCAACGTCGACGAGAGCATGGTCACCGGTGAGCCTGTGCCGGTGCAGAAGGCCCCGGGCGCGCGGGTGGTCGGCGGAACGCTCAACGGGCAGGGTTCCTTTGTCATGCGCGCCGACCGCGTCGGGCAGGACACCGTGCTCGCCCAGATCGTGCGGATGGTCGCGGGTGCGCAGCGGTCCCGCGCGCCGATCCAGCGCTTGGCTGATCAGGTCGCGGGATGGTTTGTGCCGCTCGTTGTCGTCGTCGCCGTGCTTGCCTTTGCCGCGTGGTCCATCTGGGGGCCTGAGCCGCGCCTAGCCTTCGGCCTCATAGCCGCGGTGACGGTGCTGATCATTGCCTGCCCCTGCGCCCTCGGCTTGGCGACGCCAATGTCGATCATGGTGGGGGTCGGCCGTGGCGCCCAGGTTGGCGTGCTGATCAAGAATGCCGAAGCGCTGGAGCGCCTCGAGCGGATCGACACCCTGATTGTCGACAAGACCGGCACCCTCACGCAGGGGCGGCCGGAGGTGGTTGCCGTGGTGCCGGTCTCTGGGGTGACCGAGGGCGACCTGCTGCGCCTTGCCGCCGGGCTGGAGCGCCCAAGCCAGCACCCGCTCGCGGAGGCAGTGGTTCGCGCCGCGGCCGACCGTGGCCTGACCATTCCAGCGGTCGAGGGGTTCGACGCGCCTTCCGGCCGCGGCGTCACCGGAACGGTCGAGGGCCGCCGCGTCGCCATCGGAAACGCCCGCCTGATGGTGGAACTGAGCGTGGATCCTGGTGCCCTGGTAGACGAGGCGCAGCGCCTCCGGGGCGATGGAGCGACCGTGTTCTTTGTCGCCCTGGATGGTGCCCCAGCCGGCCTCATCGCGGTTGCGGACCCCATCAAAGACACCACGCAAGCGGCACTCGATGGGCTCCGGGCCGAGGGCATCTGTGTGGTGATGCTGACCGGCGACAACCGGACCACTGCCGAGGCCGTGGCGCGGCGCCTCGGAATCACCGAGGTCGAGGCGGAGGTTCTGCCCGAGGACAAGCAGCGCATCGTCGAGCGCCTGAAGGGCGAGGGCCGGCGCGTCGCCATGGCGGGTGATGGCGTCAACGATGCCCCAGCCCTGGCCGCAGCCGAGGTTGGGGTGGCGATGGGAACCGGCACAGACGTTGCCATCGAGAGCGCGGGGGTGACGCTGCTGGGCGGCGACCTGACGGGCATCGTGCGCGCACGACGCCTGTCGAAGGCGGTGATGCGCAATATCCGCGAGAACCTGTTCTTCGCCTTCGTCTACAATGCTGCTGGCGTGCCGATCGCGGCGGGCTTGCTCTATCCTTTCTTCGGCATTCTGCTTTCGCCCGTCATCGCAGCTGCCGCGATGGCGCTCTCATCGGTGAGCGTGGTGGGGAACGCCTTGCGGCTGCGTTCCGTCAAGATCGATGACCGACAGAGTGCTCACTGAGCGTTCTTCGGGCCTGACGCCCGCACGCTGTTCTTGGTGCCGGTCTCACCTCGGCTCAATACTCTGAGGTACGCGCCGGGTGGCTTCCGCTCAAAAGGCTGCTGAGCCACCGACGAAGCGCCGGATCAGTCCTCCGGGTGGTGGAAGACGGAGCGGCGGCACCCGTTCGATCCCGGGCATAGTTCTTCGGGCGTTCGTTGAGGATGAACTGGACCTCGCGACAGCGTGCCTCGACGAAGTCGGCATGTCGTATCGACGGTGATCAACGTGGTGGGTGGCTTTGCTTCTCGCTGCATTCGGCGTGTTATTTCGCTCTTGATCACCACGTGGCGAGATGAACTAAACTAGGTTTCCAGGCATGGGCGTATCCTGGGCTGGGCTCTGAGGCGGCAATAACTCGGAGGACAATTCAATGGCTGGAGACGCAATAGCACCCCACGGGTTCCTGCCCGCGTCCGATCAGGTGCCGGTTTCCGGATTGGCCCGATTGCTCCACCAGCGCCTCGCGGCGAAGTGCACCAATCTCCCAACCGCCTTTGACCTCATCCTGCCCGATGGCACGGCGCGGCGCTTTGGCAACGGCTCATGCGCATTCAAGTTCCTGCTCCGCAACCGGCGCTCCGTGCTGGCCTTCGCGAGCCTTGACGAGCGGAGGCTTGCAGAAGCTTACTTTAATGGCGACTTCGACATAGAAGGCGAGATGCTGAGTGTATTCTGGCTCCGCAATCGCGTTCTGACGGACCGGCATCCCCTGCTGACGCTCTGGCAGCTCGTTGAACCCTTGCTGAAGGGCCAAACGCGGCTCAACAAACAGGCAATCTCTGTGCACTACGATCGAGACGCCTCATTCTTCTTGCAGTTTCTCGACCCAAAGATGCCGCTCTACACCCAGGGCATCTACGAGCGAGACGACGAACCACTGACTGACGCCTGCCTGCGCAAGCTCTCTTATTGCTTCGAGAGATGCCGACTGAAGGCGGGCGACCACATTTTGGAGATTGGCCCGGGTTGGGGAAGCTGGTTCAAGTACGCGTCAGAACGCGGAGTAAGATGCACAGGCCTATCCATCTCGCGCGCCTCCATTGCATATCTTGAAGAAACGGCCCAAGCAGAAGGCTACGACTGGGAGCTGATCTTCGCTGATATTTTGGAATATCAAACCGAACGAAAGTATGACGCCATCATTATGATGGGGGTGATCGAGCACCTGCCGCAGTACGAGAAGGTGCTGGCCAAATTCGTCTCCCTTCTAAAGCCTGGCGGACGTATCTTTCTTGATGGGTCGTCGACTGCGAGCAAGAAGGATGTGAACTCGGTTGTCGTCAAGCACATCTACCCTGGCAACCACTCCCTGCTCGTGCTGCACGAACTGCTCGCAGCAATGGCACAGACGAGCCTTCAGTTGGTCGAACTCTTTGACGACCGACACAGCTACTATCTCACATTCCGCCAATGGGCCCACAACTGGGAGAAGAACCACGAGAGCGTCGTGGAGAGGTTCGGCGAGGCCGAATATCGCAAGTTTCTTCTCTACCTCTGGGGCTTCGCTCACAACATGCGCACCGCAGCGTCCGGTTGCTATCGGATGATCTTTGAACTTCCATCCGGCGAGAGTGCATTTCCGTAGATGTATCAAGCCGACATGGTGCGACAAAGCTCGACCATGCGGCACGCCCATGGCACAGTTGGTCATGCGTGCCATGCTTCTCCGCAGGGCGCCCGGACGACTGGAATGCGCCGTCGTGCCCGACCCAAAGCCCGCGCCAGGGCAAGTGGTCATTCGCGTTGCCGCGTGCGCCGTATGCCGTACCGACCTGCATATCGTGGACGGCGAGTTGGCTCATCCCAAGCGCGACCTCGTCCCGGGTCACGAGATCGTCGGGCGCGTGGCGGAGGTGGGCCCAGGGGTGACGCGCCTCCGCGTAGGTGATCGCGTTGGCGTGCCGTGGCTCGGCTGGACGTGCGGTGCATGCCGTTTCTGCCAGAGCGGGCGCGAGAACCTTTGCGCGGAGGCGCTCTTCACCGGCTACCAGCTCGACGGCGGATACGCCGAGTATGCCGTTGCTGATTCCCGCTTCTGCCTGCCCATCCCGGAGGGATATGCGGACGTGGAGACGGCACCCCTCATCTGTGCTGGATTGATCGGGCACCGCGCCCTCCGTATGGCCGGCACGGCGAGACGTATTGGCCTGTATGGCTTCGGTGCTGCGGCACACATCATAGTTCAGGTTGCCCAGCACGAGGGACGGGAGGTGTTCGCCTTCACACGCCCGGGTGATCGTGCCGGGCAAGATTTCGCTCGCCGCCTCGGCGCGGCATGGGCTGGTGGCTCTGACGAGGTGCCGCCCGCCCTGTTGGAGGCAGCGATCATCTTTGCGCCGCACGGAGCGCTGGTGCCCGCCGCGCTGGGAGCTGTGGAGGCGGGCGGGAGCGTCGTCTGTGCAGGCATCCACATGAGCGACATCCCCGCTTTCCCTTATGCGCTGCTCTGGCAGGAGCGCGTCCTACGCTCGGTGGCCAACCTGACGCGCGCGGACGGAGAGGCTTTCCTGAACCTTGCGCCGCGCATTCCCATCCGCGCCGAAACCCATGTCATGCCGCTGACCGAAGCGAATGCGGCGTTATACCAAGTCTCGGTGAGGCTGACTCACGAGGGGGCTTCCCCGACGCGGCCCGGATCTGATTCAAGGTGCGGAGCAACGGAGCCTTGCCATGGGTCAGCCGCTTCCCCTTCGTCTTGACTACGATGCGCGGACGCTGCGCGCCCTGGCGCGGCGATCGAAAGATGCGGCGCAGTCGCGTCGGCTGCTGACGCTGGCTGCGATCTACGACGGCGCGTCGCGGAGCGAGGCGGCGCGGCTCGGCAGCGTGACCTTGCAGATCGTCCGCGACTGGGTGCTTCGGTTCAACGCCGAGGGGCCCAGTGGCCTGATCGACCGCAAGGCGCCGGGCCAGCCGGCACGGCTGACCGACACTCACCGCGCGGCACTGATCACGGCGATCCAGACGGGACCAATCCCAGCGATCCACGGCGTGGTGCGCTGGCGACTGGTCGACCTGGGCCGATGGCTGTGGGAGGAGCTGCGCGTCTCGGTGTCGGTGCAGACGCTGAGCCGGGAACTGCGCGCGATGGGCTACCGCAAGCTCTCGGCGCGGCCACGCCACCATGCCCAGGCCGAGGGCGCCATTGAGGCGTTTAAAAAAACTTCCCTGCGGTGCTGGACACCATCGCGCAGGAGAAAGGCATTGAGCCCGCGGCCGTAGAGGTCTGGTTCGCCGACGAGGCCCGCGTCGGCCAGAAGAACAAGCTCACCCGGCGTTGGGCCCCGCGAGGCAGCCGTCCCGCCGCGCCGCGGGACCAAAGAACAGCATCCACCTTCATCTTCGGCGCTGTCTGTCCCGGCGAGGGCAAGGGAGCAGCGCTGGTGCTGCCCTTCTGCACCAGCGCGGCCATGAGCGTGCACCTGG
>NZ_JAFEUU010000023.1 GCF_017355885.1 Sabulicella rubraurantiaca | reverse complement strand
GCATCGTAGTCAAGACGAAGGGGAAGCGGCTGACCCATGGCAAGGCTCCGTTGCTCCGCACCTTGAATCAGATCCGGGCCGCGTCGGGGAAGCCCCCTCGTGAGTCAGCCTCACCGAGACTTGGTATAAGTCGGGGTCTGAGGCGTGGCTTGTTGCAGCATTGCTTGGATTACGCATCATTCAGGTGCACTAGAGGCGCGAATTTCATGGCGAAAGCCAGCGTTGAGGTTCAGCCTATTGATGGCCATGGGCGTTCCCGTTGCACAAGCTTTCACTGACACTGACGCCTCCGCGGCTGTCGGAAGCCGAACCCACTGAAGCATCTGGAGATCTATGTCTGACATCGACCATGTCTTCGCCCGTCTGGGCGGAGGAAAGCTCGCTGGCAGCGAGCAGCGCGAAGTCATGAGTATTCCGCGCAAGGGTCACGCGGCTGGCATCCGAGCCGTGGAGGTGGTGCGTTTACCATCCAGAAGCGCAGCTTCGAGTTCAACGTGTTCTGATGGAAACGGTCACAGGGGCCCGGCGCAGACATGGAAAGAGGGGTCTCCCACCAAGTCCATACCCTCCTCACCGCAAGAGCCCGCTGAAGCTGGGAAGAGGGATGCGGTCGCTCACATCATGCCGATGTGGACGCCAACGCCGAATAAATCTGAAAGCGAACCAGTGCTGGCTACGTCAGGCGAAATGGCGCAGCCCATCGAGCCGCTGGCACTGGACCCGCGCCCTAAGCAGCGGGCTGCATCGCGACACGTTGCCAACCCATTTGACGCGAACGACGACGGGGCGAATTGCCTGCGCTGTGGCTATGTTATTGAGCCGATGCGCGATCGACGCGGACTGAGGACCTGCGCGAAGTGTGGATAGTCCAAAGTCCGGCGGAAACGGCACCCACCGCCTAGGGGCACCGTTACGGTAGCCAATGAGTAAGGTTGCTTTGAACTCACCGCGCGCCAGGTCTACTGGCTCAACCTAGCTCGGGCTCGCCTTCCAAGAAGATCACCATGGGACCCTCATCAATCGGTCATGTGGGCCTAGGACGGTGAAATCGGCGCTGGAGCGCGCCTCAGTCGCTCGCTGACCCATCCAGTTTTGCTCTTGCATCCTCAGCGAGATCAAAGCGCTCTCCTGCCGAAGGGGCTGCTGTCTCCCGACCAGCCACGCTCCTTGCCGCACGCTTGTCCGCCTTCGCCGCGGCCTTGGTCTGCTTGGCGCGCTCGCGGTCCTTGCGTTCCATTCCGTAGTTCGGCTTCCGCATCACTGCTCCCCATCAATCGGCAAACATCCCGCCTGGACGGTCTTAGCGTACCAAGGCGTTTCGCTATCCCCGCTCTCCTAATCGGAGGAGATCGTGGAAGCCTCAGGTCCTCTGCGCCCCTGCACGACCTGCATCCGGACGCTTTGCCCCTCGCTCAGCGACTGCAGGCCGCTTCGCTCGAGAGCGGTGGCATGTACGAACACGTCCTTCCCGCCATCCGCTGGCGCCACGAACCCGAAGCCCTTCGCAGGATCGTACCACTTCACGGTTCCCTGCATCTCCTGAGCCTCGCCCGAGGGCGGCATCGAGGGGCGTGGGTCCCTGGAGCGGGGTGGCGGACGCTCTCCGCCACGCGGTGAGGCTCCCTCGGCAACACTGAGCACCTCAGTGACCTGCAGCCCCTTCTGGCCTGGACCTGTCCGGACCCGCAGAACGGCTCCAGGCTCGACCTGCTTGGTGCCGGCTCGCTCCAGGACGCTCGCGTGGAGGAAGGCATCGCCACCGCCGCCCGCGATCTCGACGAAGCCGAAGCCCTTCTCGGCGTTGAACCATTTGACGGTCGCCTCGCTCTCCGGGCCAAAGCCTGCAGGAGAGTAGGCTGACGCGCCGCGGCCGGCATCGCGGGGAGGCGACCACACGCCCCCAAAGCCCTCGTCCTCGGATCGGCCTCTGCCACGGGACTTGCGGTCCCTTCCTCCATCTCGCCTCAAAGCCACAGTTCTCCTCAGGGCTCGTTACCAGTAGCCGGGTAGCCGTGCATGGACCGAATAGGTACCCATGAGGCCCCGGCTTCGCCGTCCACAGCCTAGCAACCTATAGGTTCGTGACGAAGGCGATCTAGATGCCTTGGCATGATTTCGGCCTGAAATCTCAGGAAGCAACCGGAGGCACCACCATATCCCAAATTGGAATGCTGATGCGGCGAGCTATCCTGGTCGTCGAGGATGAGTACCTCATTGCCCGCGATCTGGCTGAAGAGCTGGAACACGTTGGCGTCAAGGTTCTAGGCCCCGTTGCCACGCTCAGCGCGGCTCTGCGCCTTGTCGCGCGCAGTGGGCGCATCGATGCGGCCGTGCTCGACGTGAAGCTGGGGGCGGAAAGCGTCTATCCCGTGGCCGATGCCCTCAGGCGTCGCGGCATCCCGCTTGTCTTCTGCGCCGGCTACAACCGCGGCGCCCACGCCCCCGCCTTTCGCGGCGCCCTCTTGTATGAGAAGCCGAGCGACCCCGCCGCCATACGCGCTGCCTTAGGGATGGCGCGAATGCGGGATGGGTCTCGCCAGCGCTGCTTGGTTGCGCTTCGTGCCGTACGCACCGGTTAGTCACCCGAGCGGGCAGTGATGCACGCACATCGGCTTACCGGGCTGTTTGACCGAAGGCGCTCTTCCGCCTCGTTGAGCTTGACCTACTGCCGGACATAGTTCCTCTCGGGGTTCCTTGGCGCACACTTCAGCGGCGAGGCGGAGCCGCAAGCAGAGCCTGCCCGTGTTCGAGGTCGACGGAAGGGCCGACAGAACCCTCGCTGAGAACATCTGGCATGCGCAGCAGGCTGGCTGGCCAGACGTCCTTACTTACGACCCGGAAAAGGACCAAAACCGACGGAAGCAGGTGATGTCCTGCCCCGAGGGGCACGTTCCGGCGATCAACGGTAAGCGGCTTCACCGCGACGAATACCCATTCTTTTGCACCAAGGAGAACACCTACTCTGCGTGGATTGGGCATTTGGTCGCCGAAGAAAGCCTGTCGCAGGGAGGCCAGCTCAAGGCCTTCCTGCGGGCGAATGGAGTCTACAACGGATACACAAACTTCGAAGACAGCAAAGGCAAGCATTTCAAGTTCGTCGTCAGGGTGAAGAACTGGCCTCCGCCGAAAACTGGCAGGTAGGCCCCGCGACGAGCGTCACTTTGACATTCACGAGCGCATCGCACGCCATCGAGGCTTCGCCGTATTACACCGACCGCACCGGGCGTCCGCGCCCCGGAAGGCGCGGACGCACCCATCACGCCAGGGCAATCCGATCTGTCGCGCCAAGATATATGCAGGAAGCCCCATCAGGCATCATTGCATTTCGGGTCCCGTTTGTGCGTGACTTCTCCTTGCCGGATGAGCTGGGGAGATTTGCATATGTGCTATCCGACGCTTTCACGGCGTGCGCGCCACAGCTGGCTCCTCCTTGCCGCGGCGGTGCCACTGGCGGTTGCCCTTGCGCTCCCGCCTGATCCCGCTCAGGCGGCTCCGGTCATCGGTCAGGTCGACACATTCGAGAGTGGCACGACGAGCGGTTGGTTCGCAGGCCTTGGCCCGTTTGGCCAAATGCCGCCGGTACCACCGCAAGTCGTGGCGGACGGCGGACCTACCGGAGCTGGAGATGCATACCTGCAGCTCACTGCCAACGGCGGCAGCGGGCCTGGCAGTCGGCTCGTGGCTCTCAACGCGGCGCAGTGGGCCGGCGATTACGCGGCAGCGGGCGTGGGCGCCATCGAGATGGACCTCCGCAACCTGGGTGCCGCGGATCTCGTCGTGCGCCTGCTTTTGGAGAACCCAGTGCAGGCGCCGCCGACCGACGAGGCGGTCACGCTCTCGGGGGCGCAACTCCCGGCGGGCGGCGCCTGGACGCGCGTGGTGTTCCCGCTATCAGCGACGTCGCTCGCGCCCACGATTGGAGACCCGACCCAGCTGCTGAGTGGAGTGACGATTCTGCGCATCATCCACAGCGTTGGCGCCGACCAAGCTGACCCGATCGCGGGCGTGCTTGGCGTCGACAACATCCGGGCACTGGCCGCCCCGGTCGCAGTTCCAGAACCGGCGACCGCACTGCTGTTCGGGGTCGGCCTGCTCGGCCTTGGCATGGCACACCGACGCAAGGCCGCGCGCGCAGCCTAGACTTGAGGACAGCGGGGCGACGTGTCGGACAAGCAGCTGTGAGTGGAGCTGAAAAGCCGCGAGCAGCCCTGCGTGCTTGCGGTACGCTCCAACGAGCGCCGGATAACGGAGACGTGGTCGAAAGCGGTAGCAATAACTCTCGCCGGAAGGAGAGAAGCCATGCTGCGGTTGCTAGCTGCCGGGATCCTGCTGACCCTTGTTGCGTGCGCGCCGGACGGCCCGAGCGGGGGTGGCTCTCCCTTCGACGGCATCTACTCGGGGAGCGGGCGCGTCGTCGAAGGGCCGCGGTATTGTGGCGATGCGACCGGCGAGGCAGTGGCGATGGTGGTGAGAGGCGGTCAAGCGCGCATCGCGCTAACGTCGAACGCGATCGAGGGGCCGGTTGGCTCCGACGGCGACCTCAGCGCCCTGCGCTGGAGTGGGCGCGAAACACTCTTCAGGCCTCCCTCGAGCCAAGGACGCATAACGGGCAATGCCTACAGGCTGCGCTACACGCACGACCACTGCACCTACGAGATGGAGGGACGCCGTCGTTGAGCAGCAAGAAGGGTACTGTTAGGGTTCTGCCTGATCAAACGCTTGCTGTCCGAGGCTTCCTCATTCTTGCCGCCAACTACCTCTCTGCCGTCGAGCTTGCGTTCATCATTAGCTTCTGGAGCTGAACGAGGCCGGACTGGGTCCGTCACACGTTTTAGAGCCCTGCCATCACGGCGAACGGCGAGTTTGCTGACTGAGTGCGCCAGGAAACCCTGGCGTTTCGAGGGCTTCCGGGGATCCCCGGAGGCCCTTTCTCTTTCCTGGCTTAACTGCCTCCGCTCCAAAGCTCCCCGCCCGGTCCCCGGTACTTCGGCGCAGGCCCCTCGGATCCGGCTTTCCTGCCAGACCTTCCCCGACCACGGCCGGCCGCCTGGACGGGTTCGCCAAAGAGATCGCGAAGGCTGATGCCCAGATCGGCGGCCTGGCGCTCGATCTCCTCCTTCAGGGATCTCTTCTCGTCCTCGCTCTTCCGCTGGATCAAGCCTTCCGCCGTGCTGATGATCTGGCGCAACTGCCCGACACCCATCTCCTGGAGCGCAGCCATCACTCGGTCGGCGGCTTGTGTGCCTTCGTGTCCCGCCTCGCGCCCGCGCGGCCGGGATTTGGATTCAACTTCATGATCTGACATGGAAATCACTCCTACGCAGAATGCGGCCCGTGTTGTTCAAGTCATTCGAGGCAAGGCTGCAAACTCTCATCCCCCAAATATGGCTGGATTAACACGGGTCAATGTCCGTGTTCTGCTTTGCAGCGCGCCATTGATAAGCCTTGGGCCGAGCTTGGAGATTGGTTTCTTGTGATGGAGCATCATTTAATTCGCTATCATTTTCTGGTCTTTTTCTAGCCGGGGCGTTGGCAATTTGAGAGATGGGGCCCAGTCCGACGATCCATGAAATTGTCGCAAGGTTGACGCCCAATGTACCGAAAAGCGTTCAACGGCCATGGACGTGCAGAATTTTTTTGCGCAGCTCGCGCAGCGCACCGCTCATGAGACCGGACGCCCTTGGGTCTTCTTCCTGGCCGTTGGCACCGTCCTGGTTTGGGCTTTGACTGGACCGATCTTTGAGTACAGCGATGCGTGGCAGCTTGTGATCAACACGGGCACAACCATCGTCACCTTTCTGATGGTGTTCCTGATCCAGAATGCCCAGAACCGCGATACCCAGGCCATCCAGTTGAAGCTGGATGAATTGATCCGGGCCACCGAGGGCGCGCACAATCGCCTCATCGCCCTCGAAGGGCAGACCGATGAGGTGATGGAGGAAGTGCGCGCCGAACTCGCCTCATCCTGCGAGCCCGCGCCCCTCGTCTCGCAAGCCTCTCAAGAAGGTCGGCAGGCTGCTGCCCCGCAGTGACATAACCGCAGCAAGTCTTGAGAGGTCTTTGACGCCCTGCCGAAGCGCTATGGGGCAAGCCTTCTGGCGGATTACGCAAGGCTCAAATCTCCTGCGTCACCGGTAACGGCCTTCTGCAAGGAGGAAGGCGCTGCTGTGGGTGCTGCGCGAGGGGCGCTGGCGCGGGGCCGCGAGCCAGATGTGGGCCTATCGCAACTCGAAGGGGCAGCCCATGCTCGGTCTGCGCCAGCGCCGATGGGCCGACGCGGCTAATGAGCCGGGCATGGACCCCGGTCGAGGCAAAGCGCCGTGCTTGGTCGGAGATCAATCATACGGATGATTGGCAAGCGCTATCTTAATGCCCGCTCGGACACAGCAGTAAACCCTGATCAGCGTCTACTTTTGCGCTCTCTTCACGGGAAGAGTGGAAAGATTCATGCAGATCAAATCGTAAAGAATCTCCGGGGAGGAAAATCGCGTAAATTTAGCTCTTCGCAGCAAAAAGGGCCGGGTGTGGCGCCCGGCTCTAAAGCTTGCCGCAAAACGAACCGAAGCCGTGAGCAGATACGCGTTTTTGTGAGCCCCCTACTCTTAGAGCCTGCTTCAGACTGACGCCGGAACATCCGCCTCCGTCCCTCCGCTGACATTCCCTGCGATCTCCGCTGCCTGTAAAGTCCAGCGATGGATACTGCCGCTCGCGTCAGTTCTGTTCTACGCGCGGATCCGCTCCGCTGGAGGCTCTTGGGTTTGGTCGCTGCCCTTGGCCTCACAGACTGCTGGATCGGGGCGGGCTTCGTCCGTAACGCCGTGTGGGACCATCTGCACGGACGGGCCCCCTTGCCCCCAACCGGCGACATCGACGTCATCTGACACGATACTGTCCAGGCCGACGTGAGCACCGACCGCCAGCTTGAGGTGGCGTTGCGGGCCGCGGAGCCCGCGGCCGCATGGTCCGTGAAAAACCAAGCGCGGATGCACCTACGCAACGGCGACGCGCCCTACGCCTCGGCAGTGGAGGCCATGCGCGGCTGGCCCGAGACCGCCACGGCGGTTACCGCCCGGCGGCGCGGGCCGGACGGCTGCGAAGTCGCGGCCCCCTTCGGGCTTGAGGATCTGCTCGGCCTCGCGCTGCGCCCCACGCCGCGCTTCATGGGCGACAAGCGCGTCGTCCATGAGCGGCGTGTGTAGTCCAAGGGTTGGGTCTCGCTCTGGCCCGGGCTGAGAAGGTATGAGGTGTAGACCCGCTTTCCTCCCGTCTCGGCCATTCGGTCTCCATTCTGAAGCGGGTTCTTGGAGCGAGGACTTCCTGTCAGTCACGTCCTCGAAGTCCAAAGCAGGCGGGGTGCGGACCCCGCTTGTTGCGGCATTCAGCCTTAGAGCATTGCCTATTCGTGGAGGGGCTCAGCCGACCATACTGAAACCGCCACTGACGCTGATCACTTGGCCCGTGACCCAGGCTGCGCCAGGTGAGGCGAGATGAAGGACAGTCGGCGCCACGTCCTCGGGTGTGCCAAGGCGCCGGATGGAGTAGAGCTTCACGAGCTTCTCGCGGTTCGCCTCCAGCCACGCCTTGTCGGAGTGCTGCGTCTCGATGAGGCCAAGGCTCACCGTGTTGCAGGTGGTGCCTGACCGTCCCATCTCCCGCGCCAAGGATTTCATGAGTGCGATCGTGCCGCCGCGTGCCGCCGCAACGATGGCAAGCCCGGACTCCCCGACGCGCGAGCTGTCGCCCACGAGCGAGATGATACGCCCATTCTTGCGTGCCTCGATCATGGGCCCCGCCGCATGGCAGCAGTGGATCGCGCCATAGAGGCACGCGTCGATCTGCGACTTCCACTCTGTGGGGCCGGTCTCGAGAAAGCGCTGCCGAAGGGCGATCCCCGCGTTGTTTACAAGGATATCGATCCCGCCCATCTCCTCCGCCACGCGTCTCATCATGGCCTGGACTGCCGGGTAGTCGGTCACGTCCGCTTGCACAGCAACGGCACGACCGCCCGCGGCAGTGATCTCCCGCACAACTGCCTCGGCCTCCTCGGCGGAGTGGCGATAATTGA
Source organism: Sabulicella rubraurantiaca (assembly GCF_017355885.1). Lineage (GTDB taxonomy): Bacteria > Pseudomonadota > Alphaproteobacteria > Acetobacterales > Acetobacteraceae > Roseococcus > Roseococcus rubraurantiacus. The sequence continues at coordinate 41,413 of NZ_JAFEUU010000023.1, read as the reverse complement.
CGGCAACCGACGCCCCTTCACCGGCGAGCGCCAGCGCGATCGCGCGCCCCACGTCCCGCCCGCCGCCCGTCACGACGGCGACTTTTCCTTTCAGCATGAACTTCTCCTCTCTCAGAGATTCGTGGCGCGGAACAGACGCTCGGCTGTCGCCGGCAGTTCCTGCACGCTGATGCCAAGCGCGTCACTGAGCGCATTGGCGATGGCGGCCGGGGCACCGATCGTCCCGCCTTCACCCATCCCGCGGAACCCGCCGAGGGTGGGCGCTGGGCCAGACTCGACATGGTGGACCAGCATGCGCGGAATTTCGGCTGCTGTCGGGATGCTGTAATCGACGAGGCTCGCTGTCACGATCTGGCTGCGCTCGTCATAGACCACCTCCTCGAGAAGTGCCGCGCCGATGCCTTGTGCCACGCCCCCATGGACCTGGCCGTCCACGACCATCGGGTTGATCATCTTGCCGCAATCCTCCGCCACCACGTACCGGAGGAGCCTCACCCCATATGTCCCGGGATCAACCTCAACCACGGCGAGGTGCGTGGCGGAGGCGGTGGTGCCGAAGTAGGGGTCGTAGGTTTCGGAGGCCTCCAGTTCAGGGCGCGCGTCGCGGGGAAAACGTCCCATCTCCGAGTAGACGGCGCGCGCCACCTCGCGGAAGGACAGGCCACGGTCGGTGCCGGCGACCATGACACGGCTGTCGTGCGCCTCCAGGTCTCCGGGTGAGGCCTCGAGCAGGTGCGCGGCCGCCTCCGTCACCTTCGCGCGCAGCGTCCGTGCAGCGAGCGTCGCGGCGCCCCCAGCCAGCACCGCGGAGCGGCTGGCATAGGTGCCGGTGCCGTGTGGGACTGCGGCACTGTCACCCTGCACAATGTGGATGTCCTGCAGCCGCGCGCCCAGCTCATCTGCGATCACTTGGGCCAGGGTCGTCTCCAGCCCCTGGCCATGCGAGGCGACGCCGAAACGCGCCGTCACCGCGCCCGTGGAGTCCAGCTCGATCCGTGCGGTCTCCGTTCCGGTGTTGATCGGCATGCCAGGCGCGGCGGAGATGCGCGAGCCAATGCCTGTCAGCTCGGCGTAGCAGGCGATGCCAACGCCGACCTTGCGGCCTTCCGCTCGTAGCTTGGCCTGTTCCTCGCGCAGGGCGGCGTAACCACCTGCCTTGCAGGCCGCCTCAAGACTTTCGTGGAAGCCCGACCGGTCCCAGACAATGCCTGAGCCGATTTTGTAGGGGAATTCCTCCGGCCGAATGAGGTTCCGGCGGCGTATTTCGACGGGGTCGAGCCCGAGGCGCGCCGCCGCCATGTCCATGAGCCGCTCCATCACGAAAGCTGCAATTGGACGCCCGACGCCGCGATAGGGGCCGGTTGGCGCCTTGCTCGTCGCGACTGCCCGCACCGACCCACGATAGGCTGGCAGCCGGTAGGGGCCTGGGAGGAAGGACGCGACCTGCACCGGCTCCAGCGCGGCGGTCCAGGGATAGATGGACCCCGCGCCCACGTCGCCAAGGATTTCTGCAGTCAGCGCGGCCAGACCGCCATCTGCGTCCAGACCAAGTTCGGCATCCACGATCTCGTCAAAGCCATGGGATGTGGAGACCAAATCCTCCAGACGGTCCGCGATCCACCCGATCGTCTTACGGAAGCGGCGGGCCAGTGCGCAGACGAGCAGCTCCTCCGGGTAGAGAGATGCCTTGCCACCGAAGCCCCCTCCCACGTCGGGCGCCACCACTCGGATCAGGTGCCCGGGCAAGTCCAGCGCCTCGGATAGGGCGTCGCGAAGGATGCCCGGCACCTGTGTGGAGGAATGAAGGGTCAGGCGCCCGCTGCCCTTTTCGACTTCCGCGAGGCAAGCACGCGGCTCAATCGCAACCGGAGCCTTCCGCCGGAAGCGGAAGCGCCCGCCGACACGGACGGCCGCGCCCATCAGAACCTCCTCCACTGCGCCTCGGCCGAAGACGCGCTCGACGAGGATGTTGGAGGATGTCCCCGGATTGAGCACCGGTGCGTCCGGGAGCGCCGCCGCCTCGGGATCGGAGAGTTCAGGGAGGGGCTCAGCCTCCACCTCGATCATCTCTGCCGCGTCCTCGGCGAGGTAGCGGCTTGTGGCGAGGACTGCGGCAACCGGCTCGCCGACATAGCGCAGCTTGCCCTCCGCCAAGGCGCGCGTCGCCGTCGCCTGATAACGGGGCATGCGGGAGGTGGCGTGGACAGGCTGGAGCGCACCGGCGAGACCGGAAGCGGTCACCACCGCGACAACACCGGGCATGGCGGCGGCGGCCTCGGTGCCGATCCGCATGATGCGGGCGTGGCCGTGCTCGCTCCGCCGGATCGCGAGGTGGAGCGTTCCCGGCCCCATCAGATCAGCGACAAAGCGACCCTCGCCCGTCAGCAGGCGGGGATCTTCCCGCCGCGGGACCCGGCTCCCGACATGCTTGGGGCGCATCTCGGCATTCATGCGTAGCCCTCGGCTCCATGTCGCAGCCCTGGCCATTGCGTCGGGTCGTGGCCGCAGACGAGCAAGGCGCCCTCCGCCTGGAGCGCCCGTGCCTTCGCAAGGCTGGCGCGAGTTGCCTCGGCGTCCAGGTTGTTTCGCGGCACCAGGTCACGCCGCAACACCTCCATCATCGGGACCGCGTCCGTGCCCAGTAGCACCGGGCCGTCGCGCTCCAGGCGCAACAGCGCGCCCATCAGGCCCGGCGTGTGGCCCGGAAAGTGGTGGAGCACGAACCGCTCATCGCCCAGGACGTCATGCGTTTCGCCTGAGACCTCGGTGAAGGGGCGGTCCACCTCCCACTCGGCACGAAGGTACCCCTTGGCCTCGGCGTCCGGCGCACGGGCTGCCGAAAGTTCAGCCTCGTGGAGCAGGAACGAAGCCCTCTGGAACAGCGAATTCGCGCCGGCATGATCCACATGCAGGTGCGACAGGATCACAAGATCCACGTCGTCCGGCACGAGGCCCAGACCAGCCAGGGCGGTGCCGATGTGCGTCTCACGGTCGTGCAGCGGGGTCATGACCCGGCTCAAGCCACCCCACACACCCGTCGGGTCGTCAGGAAGGCGTGGGTTGCAGCCGGTGTCGATCAGGATGTTCCCGCCCTTATGGCGAACCAAGTAGGCCGGGACGGGAATCTCCACCGTCTCCTCTCGCGGCGCATCGGGGATATAGGTTGAGCGTCGCATGCGCAGCCGGCCTACCTCGAGCAGGTGCAGCCTCATGCCCGTGTCCTCGCCACCGCCATGACGGCATCCACGATGTGCTGGTAACCCGTGCAGCGGCAGAGATTGCCTGACAGTGCCTCTCGCACCTCTTCCTCCGTGGTCAGGGGGTGGTTCCGCAGCATGTCTGTGGCGGTCATCAGCATCCCTGGCGTGCAAAACCCGCACTGCAGGGCGTGATGGGCGCGGAAAGCCTCTTGAAGGGGGGAGAGCGCAGCGGGTGTGCCGAGTGCCTCCACAGTCTCCACCGTGCAGCCATCGGCCTGAACCGCCAAGCACAGGCATGAGCGCACGCTCGCGCCATCCAGCAGAATGGTGCACGCGCCACAAACGCCATGCTCGCAGCCCACATGAGTTCCCGTGAGGCCCAGCGGGCCGCGCAGGAAGTCAGACAGAAGCATCCGCGGTTCGGCCTCCGCCTCATGCTGCTCCCCGTTCACGGTGAGGCGGATCGTGGTCATGCCTGTCCCTCCCTTGCGCGGCCCCAGGCCGCCTCGAGCGCCCGCCCGACAAGGACGCCGACCAAGTGGCGGCGGAACCCGGAGGAGGCGCGTATGTCGGTGGCCGGGCGGACTGCGGCCTGCGCGAGCCTCGCGGCCTCGCCAAACGCGGAAGGCGACGAGCCCAGCAGGAGTGCTTCCGCCTCCGGAACTCGCAGCGCGGTCTCATCCACCCCCATCAGGGCGAGGCGTGCCTCAGTGATGCGCCCGTCTGGCCCGGCGCGGAGCAGGGCCGCGGCGCAGGCTGTGGCGAAGTCACCGGCCCGGAGCGCGAACTCCTCGAAGCCCCATCCCGTGCCTGGGCGGAGCCAAGGCAGCCGCACCGCCACCACCATCTCGTCCTCCAGCAGGGCAGTGGTGAGGCTGCCCTGGAAGAACTTCCTCGCTGGGATCTGGCGCTTGCCAGATGGGCCAGCAGCCTGGATCTGGGCGTCCAGCAGCAGGGCGAGCATCGGGTGCTCGGCGGCTGGATCTGCGTGGGAGAGACTTCCCCCAATCGTTCCCCGGTTCCGAATGGCCAAGTGCGCGACATGTCGCATCGCCTCTGCCAGTACAGGGAAACGCGCCGCGACGAGCGGATGTGTCTCGAGCGTGCGGTGGGAGGTGGTGGCACCGATCTCCAGGTGAGTGGGCGTCTCATGAAGCCCCCTGAGGGATTGGATGCGGCCGATGTCCACCAGCAGGGACGGCCGGAGCAGCCGGAAGTTCAGCATGGGCAATAGGCTCTGGCCGCCTGCGATGACCTTGCTGTCGGGGCCCAGAAGCGCGAGGGCCTCCGGAAGGCTCGTTGGCCGTGAATAGTCGAACGGCGGGGGCTTCATGGCGCGGCAATCGTCTCAAAGAGACGGCGCCACTTTGTTGGGAGCCGTGCGGGTCGGCCCGTGGCGCGGTCTACATAGACATGCGTGAAATGACCCTCGGCCACTGCCTCGTCGCACCCTTCACTGAACACTGCGTCGTCGTAGCGGACGGATGAGATCCCGAGCCTCGCAACGCGCATCCCCACGGAAACCGGCTGCGGATAGGCAAGGGGGCGCCGGTAGCGGCAGCCCGTCTCGGCGACGAGGCCGGCGAGTGGGCTGCGAGCAATATCGAGGATGCCCTGCGTGATCAGCCACTGGTTCACGGCTGTGTCGAAGAAGGCGTAGTAGGCGACCTTGTTGACGTGGCCATAGGCGTCGTTGTCCGCCCAGCGCGTGGTGATGTCCACGGAAACGGGAAAATCCAGGCGCCGCGAAGGCTCGGTGGGCACGCGGTCGGTTCGTGTGTCTCCCACTGGCCGGATCCTCCTGACGCTGCCCTGCGCCTGCTTATTGCTTTCATAACTGGACTTGCAGGAGAAGACCACAATCCCTGGGCGATTTCAAGCGCGGAAGCGGCGCGATAGAGGAGGCGGATGATGGATGGCATGGAGGGGGCACGTCCCGACAAGGAGGTTCCCGTTGGCTCAGAGCGCGACTGCGCGATGGCCAAGGCGCTGTCGGTGATCGGCGACACCTGGACTTTTCTTGTGGTGCGCGAGGCATTCTTCGCGGCACGGCGCTTCGGGGACTTTCAAGAGCGGCTTGGCATTTCCCGCACAACCTTGTCCGCCACCCTGGACAAGCTGGTTGAGGCGGGAGTCTTCGCGGCCCGCGACCTTGAGCCTGGCTCGCGCTGGAAGGCCTATTCCCTGACGCCCAAGGGGATAGACCTCTTTCCGGTCTTCCTTTCTCTCCTCGCCTTTGGGGACCGGTGGCTGCAGAAGGGTGTTCCGCCCCTTGCCCTGTTCCACTTGGACTGCCGCAGCTGGTTCGCGCCTCGCACCCTGTGGGCTGAGACGGGACAGCCCGTCCGCGCAGCAGGGATTCGGTTCCGGATCGCTGCTGGCTACTGGCGCCCCGCTGAGCCGGCCACGCGCTCGCGCAGGCCCTGGCGCGACGGCCAGGTGGTCGGCCGCCGCCCCTGCTCTGTGGAACGCACCCTCTCCATCGTCGGGGACCGATGGAGCTTCCTCATCCTCCGGGAGATGTTCCACGGGAACACGCGTTTCGACGAAATCCATCGCAATCTTGGCATCGCCACGAACATCCTCTCTGACCGCCTGAAGACCCTGGCCGCGGGCGGCCTGATTGAGGGCGGCGGGCGTGGCGCATACGCGCTCACATCAGAAGGCGAGGAGCTATTTGGGCCGCTGGCCCTGATGAAAGCCTGGGCGGACCGTTGGCTGATCCCTGAACGCAAGCAGAACCTGTCCTTCGAGGATGCTAGGACCGGGCAGCCCCTTACGCCTCAGGTCGTCTGCTCATGTTGCGGAAGGCCGGTTTCGGCGCGACGCGTGCGATACGTGACCGGCTATTCGCTGGAAGGGGCTTCCGACAAACCCGCTTGATCGTGGAAGTCCCGTTATGCAAGTCTCCGTCCCCGAAGAGGGGTGGCCTGCAAAAGACCCCGCAGGGAAGGAGACCGTCCATGACGTCGAGCATCACCCGCCGAACCCTCGGGGCAGGGGCCTTGAGCCTCACTGCCCTGCCGGCCCTGGCGCAGGGCACGGGCCCAATCCGGATCGGCGTGCTGACCGACATGTCCGGCCAATTCTCGGACCAGGCGGGTGAAGGTGCCGCGACGGCGGTGCGCATGGCGGTGCAGGACCATGGCGGCCAGCTGCTGGGGCGGCCCGTCGAGGTGGTGGTCGCCGACCACCAGAACCGCCCCGACATCGCCGTCAGCCGTGCACGAGAATGGTATGACCGCCACGACGTCCACCTCATCGCCAATCTCATCAACTCGGCGGTGGCCCTGGCTGTGACCAGCGTGGCGCGGGAGCGTGGCCGCATCGCGATCGTCAATGGTTCAGGCTCGTCGCGACTCACGAACGAAGGATGCACACCAAACAGCATCCACTACGCGTATGACACGGTCGCGCTCGCCCGTGGCACGGCCACCACCTTGATGCGCGAGAACCGGCAGAGCTGGTTTTTCCTCACCGCGGATTATGCCTTTGGCCACGCGCTTGAGAGCGACACGATGGAGGTGGTCCGGGGCCTGGGCGGGCGCGTCGTCGGCGCGGTCCGCTATCCAGTGGAAAGCCCCGACCTCTCCTCCTTCCTGTTGCGTGCCCAGGGCTCTGGCGCCCAGGTCGTCGCTATCGCTGGCTCGGGGACGGTGTTCATCAACGCCGTGAAGGCCGCACATGAGTTCGGCTTGCGACGCGGTGGGCGCCAGACCGTCGTCGGGCTGTTGACCTGGCTCCCTGACGTGCATGCGCTGGGGCTTGAGGTCGCGCAGGGTATGGTGCTGACGAACGGCTTCTATTGGGACCGCGATGAGGAGACGCGCGCGTGGGCGCGCCGCTTCTTGGCCATCCGGAACCGCATGCCGCACATGGGCGACGCGGGCGACTACTCCTCGACCGCGCATTGGCTGCGCGCGGTGCAGGCGGAAGGCACGCTTGACGCGACCGCCGTGATGCAACGCATGCGGGAGACCCCCATCAATGACTTCTTCGCCAAGAATGGCCGCATCCGCATGGACGGGCGGATGGTCCACGAAATGTATGTCTATGAGGTGAAATCGCCCGGCGAGTCGCGTGGTGCGTGGGACTACTACAAGCTCCGAGCGACTGTCCCGGCAGAGGAGGCGTACCGGCCCCTCTCCCAATCTGCGTGTCCCCTGGTGCGTGGATGATCCGCACAGACCTGATCGCTCCAATTCCCGTCCTTCTCGAGCGCCAGGCTCTGAGGGAGGGCGGGCGGACCGCCTTCGTCGACGCGTCGCGAAAGGTGACATGGGCCGACCTGACGTCGCGCAGCGCGAACCTGGCCGGGCACCTCGTGGCCCGCGGGATCACTGCCGGCGAACGGGTCGCGCTGTTGCTGCCGAATGGGGTCGCCTGGGTTGAGGCAGCCTGTGCGGTGCTGCGCGCCGGCGGCGTCCTGGTGCCGATCAGTCACGACTCAACACGACCCGAGATCCTCTACCGGATCCAGGACGCCGGCTGCCGAGGCGTCATCGTCAGTGACGCGCGCGCTTCCGAGGTCGAGGCGATGCGGGGTGAGTGCGCGACGTTGGAGTTCGTCCTGGACGAGGCATCCTTCGTCCGCCTCGCTGGTCAGGCGAGTGTTTCACCTGACGTCGCCAGGCTCAGCGAGGTGGCTTTCATCGTATACACCTCAGGCACGACGGGGCGCGCGAAGGGGGTCGTTCTCACGTTGCGGTCCATGTTGTGGATCGTCGCATCCTGCTGGGCGCCCATCCTCGGCCTCTCGCAGGAAGATCGTTTCCTGTCGCCACTGCCGCTCTTCCACTCCTATGGGCTCAATCTCACCTTCCTTGGGACCTTGGCGACGGGCGCCGAGACCCGACTCATGGAACGCTACGGGACGCGTGAGGCATGTGCTCTCCTTGAGGAGTGGGAGCCGACCTTGTTCGCTGGCGTGCCCACCATGTTCCATTACCTTCTCCAAGGTGAGATCGCGCCACGCGCACCCAAGCTCCGCCGTTCCGTCTCGGCAGGCGCCATCCTGCCGGCGGCCCTCTGCCGTGCATGGGAGGAGCAGGTGGGTTCTAAGCTCCTGGACGGGTACGGGATCACTGAAACGTCTACGATGGTCACGATGAACTGGCCCGATGGCGGCCGGCCCGCGGGATCGTGCGGCCTGCCCGTGCCGGGCCTGTCAGTGCGACTGCTGGACCCCGCCACGGGCGAGGATGCTGCGCCGGGTGCAGAAGGCGAGCTTGTTGTGAGAGGGCCTAACCTCATGCTCGGCTACCACAACAAGCCGGCGGAGACTGAGCAGGCCCTTCGGCGCGGCTGGTATCACACGGGTGACCTTGCGCGCATGGATGCGGATGGTTTCCTTACCATCACCGGGCGGCTGAAGGAGCTGATCATCCGAGGGGGACAGAACATTGCCCCGGCTGAGATCGAGGAAGTGGCTGCACTCTTTCCTGGGGTGCGCGACTGCGCCGTGATCGGGGTTCCGCATGCCCTCCTCGGCGAGGTGCCGGTCCTCTTCATCGCGGAGAAGCCAGGAGAGACGGTGGAAGCAGACGCACTGCTGGCGCATTGCCGCGAGCAACTCTCCTCTTACAAAGTCCCGGCCGAGATCCACGTTGCGGAGGAAATCCCCAGGACCGGCTCAGGCAAAATCATGCGCTTCCGGCTGCGAGAACTCTTGCCTGCCTGAAGGTCAGAACTTCAGGCATCGTGTTCGGGACGCCGCTGCACCGTGGCCATGACCGCGGGTCACTCCCGATCATGGCAGGGATGGGCGGTTCCGACATGGTCTCACGAACCTCGGGCTATCGAGGACAGGGCCGCCCGAAGATCAGTGACGGGCCAGCCACTGTCACGGAGGGCCGCCCAGACCCTCGGCCAGCTCGCCCACGACCTTGCTGCTCGCTGGAAAATCGGACCCAACCGGGAAAAGGGCACCATACCTGCCGCATACTGGAAGATCGGAACCCACCGCAGGGGGATTGGTCTGCGGCCTATCCACAGGATACGGCCGTGCCATCTTCTCCATGCATGGCTGTCTCCACGCTTCCCGCTAATTGCGGATGCGAGTGCTCGGCATCGCCTCCTTGGCCGCAGCAGGGCGGAGAGGCGAGGCTAGAAGAAGTCGCTACGGCGCGCAGTCCTGGCATAAGCCAAGGTTACGCTGTGCGACCTCGGCTCGGACTGGAGCGGCCGAGGCAGCCAGAAGCGTCAGCGTCGTCAACAGGGCAGGGGAGGGCCACGTCCGTGCATGGAGCCGCCTGAGATGACGAATAGCCAACTCCCGAAGATCTCTCTGAGGCAGTAACGGCATGGCAGCGACTCTATAACCGAACTCACGCACCCAGCGAGCTTTGCGGTGACGGAAGCATAAGTGTGGCGCAACGGGCTTTGCGCACCGCACGACTTCCCGCTCAGTCTGAATTCATGTTTTCGCATGCTCACCTATCGGAAGCTGAACCCAGCATTTCACAGTGTCGGAGCTACTGGGCATTGCCGCCTCTCATCCGATAAATACCCTGCTTCCGCAAAACTGGATTTTCCGCGAATACCAGGCTGGAGCAGCCCCAACGCGAACTGATCAGCAGGTGGGAGCGGCGTTCGCATCGGCGTCTGCTCCGCCGGGTCCAATGTGCGCAGCTTGAGCCAGATCGTGGCCGGACAGCCCATGCTTGCGCTCTATCCTGCCACCTTCGAGGGATGGAGGTTTCGTGACGCGCCGCCTGCCACCGCTCAATGCCATCCGCGCCTTCGAGGCTGCGGCGCGCCACGTCAGCCTGACCAAGGCGGCGGCGGAGTTGGGTGTCACCCATGGCGCGGTGAGTCGGCAGGTCACCCAGCTTGAAGCATGGCTGGGTGTGGCGCTCTTCCACCGCCGCAATTCTCAGCTTGTGCTGACCGACGCGGGCGCGGCGCTTCTGGCCGATTCCACGGCGGCGCTGGATCGGTTGGCCCTGGCGGCAATGCACGTGCAGGACCAGGCTTCGCCCCGCGCTCTGCACGTCAACGCCCCGCCCACCTTCACCATGCGCTGGCTCATTCCGCGCCTTTCCGGCTTCCAGCGCCGCCGACCGGGGCTCGAGGTGCGGATGACGACCTCCCTCAGCCCGGTGCGGTTCGAGGCAGAGGGATACGACATCGCGATACGTGGCGCCCAGGCGCCACTGACCGGCTGCGTCTCCATCCCCTTCATGACTGAGCTGATCCTACCGATCTGCCACGTAGACCTCGCCGAGCGAAATCGCCTCGCGAAGCCGGAGGCCCTGGCTGGGCAGACGCTGATCTCCTACGCCACCGAGCCCTATGCCTGGGCGGATTGGTTAGCAGCGGCAGAGATGCCCGAGCTTCGCTCCGCCGGCACCTTACGCTTCGAGCAGATGTACTTCGCGCTGCAGGCAGCAGCCGAGGGGTTGGGCGTGGTGCTGGTGCCGGCCTTCCTCGTCATGGACGACATCCTGGCCGGACGGCTCTGTGCGCCCTTCGGCGCGCGTGCCGCGAAGCGGCGCCGCTATTATGCGAATGCCGCCCACCACACGAAGGCAGTGGACGGGTTCATCGACTGGCTCCTCCGGGAAGGGAGGGAAACCGAGCAGGCAATGGAGGAGTGGGCGCGGGATGGCTGAGCGCTATTCCAGGACCGTGCCGCTGCGGCGCACGACCTCGCCCCAGTCATGGAATTCCTGTTTCATGAAGGCCTGCGCCTCGTCCGGGTCCGAACTGTAGCGCGGTACCGCGCCGAGGCCGATGAGACGCTGCTCGATCTCCGGCACGCGCATGGTGCGGTTGATGGCTTCATGCGTGGAAACGAGGACCTCGCGCGACACGCCGGTCGGGTAGATCACCATGAGCCAAGTGACGGCCGTAAAACCGGCAAACCCCTGTTCACCCAGCGTCGGCAGGTCCGGCAGGACGGCGAGACGCTGCCCAGTCCCAGCGGCAAGGGCGCGGAGGCGGCCGGATTGAATGTGAGGCAGGGTTGACGCGACCGTCTCCAATGCCACCTGCACCGTGCCCGACATCACATCCGTCACGCCGAGCGCGCTGCCACGATAAGGCACGTGAGTGATCCGCATCCCCGCGCGGCGCTTCAATTCCTCCATGGCGAGGTGCGAGACGGTGCCATTGCCTGAGGACGCGTTGGTGAGCCGGTCCGGATTAGCGCGGGCGTATGCGATCAATTCCTGCAAGTTGCGCGCGGGAACGCTCGGGTTGCAGACCAGCACGAAAGGCAGATCCGCCATCAGCCCGGCCGCGTCGAAATCCCTCAGCGTGTCATACGGAACGGAACGATAAAGATGCGGGTTGGTCGCCATGGCCGACATGTGCGCGATCATCATCGTCGTGCCATCGGGCGCGGCGCGGGCGACACTGCCTAGAGCGAGGCTGCCACCTTGCCCAGGACGATTGTCCACGATGTAGTTGTCGCGCGAGCCAGCGCCCAGGCGCTCTGCGAAGATGCGGGCGACGAGATCCGTTGCCTGCCCGGCCGGGAAACCCACGACGATGCGGATGGTGCGGCCGGCTGGCTGCGCGAGGGCCGCCGGCGCGCCCAGCCCGCCCAGTGCCGCGGCGGCGAGGAGACGCCGCCGGGGCCAGTGGATCTTGGTCATGTCGTCCTCCTGGTTGTTGTTTCTTGAGCGCGCCGTGGTCAGTGCGCTTGCTTTTTCATCGCAGCGGCGGTGTTCACCATTGAATGCAGCGAGCGCGCGTAATCCACCGCGCCCTGGTCGTCCATGCGCGGGGCAACACGCAGGTATTCCTTGAGACCGAGGATCGCAGGACGCGGGCGGGCGAGCACGACTTGGCAGAACCTCTCCACCTCCGCCTGCAACTGCGCCTCAGGCACCACATCGGAGACGATGCCGTATTCGAGGGCGCGCTGGGCGGTGATGAACTCCGCAGAGTAGGCCATGCGGAGGATGGCGTTGCGGTTCATGCGATCGTACACGGCCGACATCACCATGGTCGGCATGACGTTGTGATTGATCTCAGGGATGTTGAAGGTCGCGCTGTCGGCGGCGAAGGACACGTCGCAGAGCGCCGCAACGGCGAGGCCGTAGCCCATAGCGCGGCCGCGCAGCGCTGCGATCACCGGCACCTGTGCGTTGCGGATCGCCTTGTAGCTGTTGAAGACGCCATCGTATTCGGGACGGCGGGAATAGGCCTCGGCCGCGGGCGGGCCCGGCACGTCGCGCACGCGTCCCGTGCAGAAATCCGCACCTGCGGAGGCGAGGAGCACCGCGTCCGAAGTCTCGTGCGCCTTCAGCAGCGCCTCGGCCATCGCGGCGGCCATGCTGTCCGTCGTGCCGCAATCCTTTCGGTTCAGCGTCACGCGCAGCAGGCGCCCGTCCTGTTCAATCTTCAGGGCCTCGGTCATGGCTTCTTCCTCTCTTCGGATGGTCATTCGGCCGCTTCGCGCGCGGGCGCGGCGGGCGTGGCTTCGCGCAGGGCGCGCCAGATGGCGGCGGGCGTCATCGGAAGGGCGTCAATAGAGGCGCCCGCGGGCGCGAGGGCGTCGTTGATCGCGCTCGCAATGGCGGCGGGGCCGCCGAGGTAGCCGGCCTCCCCCGAACCCTTCTGCCCAAACTCGGTCAGCGGGGACGGCGTGCAGTGGTCCACGATGGTGATGGACGGCACTTCCTGTGCGGAGGGCAGCAGGTAGTCCATGAAGGAACCCGAGACGAGCTGGCCCTCGGGCGAGAAGGCAAACTTCTCCATCAGCGCGGCACCTAGACCGTGTGCGACACCACCATAGGTCATGCCGTGCACGACATCGGGGCTGATCATCACGCCGCAATCATGGCCGACCACGTAGCGGTGCAGCGCCACCTTGCCCGTCTCCGCGTCCACGGAGGCGAGGACGATGTGGCACTCGAAGGAGTGGCAGGGGTACATCTGCACCCGCCCATCCGCCGTAGGGATCATGCCGCCGGTCGGCACCTCCCAGACGAACTTCTCCTGCAAGCCCGGCTCCATCCCCTCCGGCAGGTTGTGGAACTCGCGATGAGCGATCTCGACCAGGCGGCTCCAAGCGATCTGACGCGAAGGGTCGCCGCGCATCACCGCGTCGCCATCCTCCCACTCCAGCGCCCCTTCCGGTGCCTGGAACTGGTGCGCGGCGATGGCAAGCATCTTGGCGCGGATGCGCTTCGCCGCCCCCGCCGCCGCCCCGCCCAGCATGATCGCCATGCGCGATCCGACCGGGCTGTTGGAGGGCAAGGCGTTCAGTGAATCTGCATGGATGACGCGGATCGTGTCTGGCTCGCGCCGCAGTACCTCGCCCACCACGGTCGAGACCAGCGTCTCGTGCGCCTGGCCGGAGGTGGAGGTGCCCATCACCGCCGTGACGGCGCCGTTCAGATCCACGCGGACAAGGCAGGAATCCATCCAGGTCGTCGTGGTGTTCTTGGGATTGAAGAGCGGCTCGAAGGAGGAATTGCCGCCGGATGGCTCCAGGCAGGTGGACACGCCGATCCCGGCGAGCTTGCCCTCTGCACGCAGCGCATCACGTTGACGCAGCAGCTCGTCATGGCCGGCAGCCGCGAGAGCCTTGTCCAGCACCGTCGCATAGTCGCCGCTGTCGTAGCTCGTGCCGGAGGGGATCAGGTAGGGAAAACGGTCGGCGGGGATGAGGTTGCGGCGGCGCATCTCCACCCGATCCATGCCGAGGAACCGCGCCACTTTGTCCATGCCCGTCTCGATTGCGTAGTTGGTCGGCGACTGGCCGAAGCCGCGGACAGCCTCCTGCGGCGTCTTGTTGGTCATCACCGAGACGGCGTCGTAGACCACGCTGTTGATGATGTAGGGACCGACGATGGCTCCCACTGGCTTGCCCAGCTGGAGCGGCGCACGGCCGGAATATGCGCCCACGTCGTCCACCGCGCGCATCTTCATGGAGCGCACGACGCCATCGCGTCCGAAGGCCATGGCGACTTCGAAGATGCGGTCCGGCCCCTGCATGTCGCCGCCGCGCATGTTCTCCAGCCGGTCTTCCAGGAAGCGCACCGGGCGGCCCAGCCGGCGCGCGAGCCATCCGACGAGGACGGTGTGCTTCAGACCGCGCTTGACGCCGTAGGAGCCGCCGACATCCACGTCGTAATGCACGCGCACCGCGTTGCCCGCCAGGCGCAGGGCACGCGCCAGCTGGTCGGGGAACTTGGGCATCTGGATGGAGGCCCAGACGTCCAGGATCTCGGTCGCGTCGTTCCAGGCGCAGGTGGCGACGAAGGTTTCGATCGGGACCGTGGAGGAGCGCGCCCAGCGCACTCGGTAGGAAAGGGTGTGCTCGGCGGCGGCGAAGTCCTCCTCAACCGGGCCCCAGGTGAACTTGCGGTTCCAGATAATGTTGGAGCCGTGGGCAGGGTGCACCAGCGGCGCCTCCGGAAGCAGCGCCGCTTCAGGGTCGACGACATGCTGGGTCTGCTCGTACTCCACCTCGACCAGCTCGGCGGCGTCCTCGGCAAAGGCGCGGGTTTCGGCCACCACGGCGACCACCCACTCCCCGGCGTAGCGCACCACGCCGCGCGCCAGCGGAAAGCGCGTGACGGCGGGTGCGTCCACGCCGGGAAGCATGGGCTCAAGCTCCCTGTTCATCTCGTCGCCGGTGATGATGGCATGGACCCCAGGCAGGGCGAGTGCAGCGTCAGCGTTTACCGAGAGGATGCGCGCGCTGGCATGCGGGCTGGCAACGATGGCGACGTGCAGCAGGCCCGGAAGCTGAATGTCGGCGGCGTACCGGCCCTGGCCCCGCACGAAGCGCCGGTGCTCGACGGCGCGTCGGCGCTTGCCGATGTAGCGGAACTCAGCCATGCGCTGCCTCCTCCTGGCCGGAGGCGAGCTTCACGGCGTCCACGATCTGCTGGTAGCCGGTGCAGCGGCAGAGATTGCCCCCGATCGCGTCGCGGATCTCCTCCTCGCTGGGCTGCGGGTTGCGCGCGAGGAGGTCGGTGCAGGCGATCAGCATTCCCGGCGTGCAGTAGCCGCATTGCAGCGCGTGGGATTCGAGGAAAGCGTCCTGTAGTTTGGACAACTCGCCCCGCGCGGGGGCAAGTCCCTCGACGGTGGTGACGGACATACCATCCACCTGCGCGGCGAAAAGGCAGCAGGCACGCACCGGCGCGCCGTCCAGCAGGACGGAGCAGGCGCCGCAAATGCCGTGCTCGCAGCCGACATGGGTCCCGGTGAGGGCAAGATGGTCGCGCAGGAAGTCGACCAGCGTGGTGCGCGGCTCCACGAAGGCGCGGCGCACTGTGCCGTTCACCGTGATCTCGACGGAAATCGGGGCGGTCATGGCGGTTCCCCTTAGGCGGCCAGGGCCGGCGTGGCAGCCGAGGCGGCACGCAGCAGGGCGCGGCGCAGCAGCACGACTGCGAGATGACGGCGGTATCCGGCGTCGGCGTGCATATCCGTGCCGGGCTCGGAGCGGGCGGCGGCTTCCTCCGCGGCCTCCTGAGCTAGGGTCGCGGTGATGCGGCGGCCGATGAGGCGCTGCGCCAGATCCGGGAAGGCGAGCGGCGTGCCCGCGACCCCGCCCAACCCGATGGTGGCGCGGCGGCAGGTGCCATCGGGGTCCAGCTGGATCTGACAGGCGGCCGAGGCCATGGCGAAGTCGCCATGCCGGATCGCGACCTCCTCGAAGGCGCAGGACACGCCCGCGCCGGCCCACACCGGCCATTCGACGGCGGTGAGGCATTCCGCCTCGTTGGCGGCCGTGAACATGGGGGCGACAAAGAACTCGCTGGCCGGCACGCGGCGCTCCCCCCCGTTCTGGCTCCGCAGCACCAGCGTGGCGTCCAGCACGGCAGCAGCGAGGGGAAGCTCGGCCGATGGGTCGGCGTGGACGAGGCTCCCCCCAATCGTGCCGCGATTGCGTGTCTGCACGTGGCCAACCCAGCGCAGCGCCTCGGCGATGAGGGGGACAGAACGGCGCAGAGCGACGTCGGCCTCCATGTCGCGCTGACGGGTAATCGCACCCAGCGTCACGTGATCTGGCGCGTCGTGCCGCGCCTTCAGCGCGTCGAGCCGATTGATGTCCACCAGCACCGAAGGCCGGGCCAGGCGCATCGCCATCATTGGCACCAGGCTCTGCCCGCCCGCGATGGGCTTGCAGTCGCCTCCATGCCGCGCCAGCAAATCCAGCGCGTGATCCAGGCTCTCGGCGCGATGGAACGTGAAGGGCGCGGCCTTCATCGCCACGCGTCCTGGACTGGCCCTCGCCGCATGCGGGCATCCTCCGAGTGTATCGTTGGTAGGCGGCATAGGGCGGCACGGACTGGCGCCGCAAACCACTCTTTCTCACAGGTCGTGAGAAAAACTCACACTGCTTGCGAAGCGCCGCCAGAAAGGGGTATCGCCCGCTGCCCTGAAATCAGGCGAATGAGCTATGGCCGATCTGGGTCGTTCCGGCGCGCCAAAAACTCTCGTTGCTACAGAGAGTCGGAGCGGGTGAGTCACCTGGAGACAAACTACCGAACGCGGCGACTGCCATACGCACTCGACGCCTCCGACCGATCCGAGAGTAAATGCTTCCTTATGGCCAACATGCGGCTCGTGTGGCGCATGGCGCCAAGACAGGCATGCAAACTCCCCCGTTTGGTCCAGATGCTCAATGCATTGTTGGAATTGTTCTGAAGGGCTCGCGCTGGCGCCCCGGCAGATACAAGGACTGTCCCCTGCCGTGCCCGAGGCGCCTGTAGCCTATCCCGGCGGGGCCTATGCCAGCCCCCCGCCTCTGGAGTACCTCTAGGCCCGGCTGAAGAAATGGCGCACGGCTGCTACCCGTTACGACAAGACCGCACGATCCTTTCTCGGCATGCTCTGTCTCGCCGCCGCACTCGGCTGGCTCAGGCGCTAACGCACCTTAGAACATTACAAGATCGCGTTCGGTCAGCAGTGCGCCCTGCTCAATGCGATCGGCGGGGGCAAAGTGCATCAGCATGGCCTCGCGCTGGCGCAGGTCGCGTACAGAGTTGAATAGGCTGTCCCGCTCATTCTGCGGCTCTCCGGCGACGTACAACTGAGTCACAAACGGCTCGGGCCAGCCCGCAGCCGAGACGAGGACGTGGATGTGCGGTGTACGTCCCGGGTAGTGGACCGGCTTGATCGTGCGGAAGGCAAAACGGCCATCTGATCCGACCACCATCCGCCCACGTCCCTGGAACCCGGCGTCTCGCACGCCTCGCTGATCGCGCGGGTGTCTGTAGAGGCCATTCACGTCAGCTTGCCAAATTTCGACAGTCGCTCCCGCTATAGGTTCGCCGGTCGACGCCACTACGCGGCCTCGCACATGCGTGACAATGCCTTGAGCTGCCGCTTCGGCGCCCCTGACACGCACGAGATCGTTATCTACGTCTCCGGACCAGTCTAACGGATAGTAGGGACCGGTGCTCTGGCGCGGCGTTGGGACCAGGGGGAGGCCCTGCGCTGAGGCGCCAAAATTGCCTCGCGTCCCAACAAGAGTAGTTGCGATGGAGGCGGTGCCCAGGGCGACCCTACGTCGGGAAAGAAGATAGGGTGTATGGAGCAATGACATGGAAGCCTCCTTGGCGGCCAGTTCAGGCTCGACCCGAGCGTTAGCAGGAGGACCAATGCTTTACTCTGCGTCGCCGTAGAGCGAGTGACAAAGTGTGACTTGCCGCAAGCAGGCCTCCGTCGGCGGCCCCGGCACCGGCCATCGCTCATCGGTTCGCACCGGATCGCTTCCGCAAAAGCAAGCCAAACGTCACGATCCGCCTCAGGTTCAGGGGCGGACGGACACTATGTTGGTGTCCGGGTCGCTCGCCATCGTTCAGTCAACGGCCGCTCGTGCTGGTAGAGCCTGACGGAAGAGCAGCGTCAGCTTTGCCCTCGTTGAAGGTCTCTGACGTCCGCAGGTTGTTGCTCCGGCACCAATTCCGCGCGGCTTCGGCGGCCAAGCGGCCCCAGGCACAGTCCTTTAGACCTACATAGGTGCTGGTCCAGATAGCCGCGTCCTGGGATCATCTGGATTTCGGTGCGGGTGAAGTCGCGGATTTCGTAGTCCCTGTCGCCTTGTTGCGCGCTGGGCCCTGCGACGCCATGATCGTAATCCCCACCAGAACGAACCGCTTCATCCTGAACGCCTCTACCGTGGTCGGCGGGTGCGAATTGGTCTCGACGAAGCGGCGGTGATACGTCCTACCCGTCTGACACATCGGGGCGGTCTGAGTCATGCGCTGCAGCCAATGTTCTCCGGCTTCGGGCCTCCTCGGCCAGGGCCCAGGGCCGGCAAGCATCTCAAGTTACTCGCCTCGGAGGAACGGCCCTCCAACACTCTAGGCAGTGCTGGCTGAAGTCCCGACGGCCGTCGCTGTTGTCCGCGGGGCACTCGCTACGCGAAGGCGAATCCAAAGCTGATCGACCTTTTCGGTCATCGCATGGCACTCGCGACTGACCAGGCTATGCCTCGCCGCCACCTGCGCTTCGTCCTGTAGGCTGGCGGCGAGCTTGGCCTGAATCCGAAGGTACTCTGCTGTTCTAATGCCCATTTGCACCGAGGGTCTAACGGAGGGTGCATCCTCAGCGCATCAAACAAGTTCCGTAAGATTTCAAGGCAGTTTGGCGCGTTTAGGCTGCAATGCCGGGCCGGCAGGATGGCGGCTCGCGTCACACCCTTTCGTTCTTGCCGGCATCTCCATGGTGCATGCCCAGGCGGTCCAGGATGCCGAGCAGCACGGCACCCACCAAAAAGACCATGTGAATGACCACCCGCCAGAAGATCGCCGTCTCGTTCTGCGTCTCGGCCTGGAGAAAGATCTGCAGCAGGTGAATCGAGGAGATGGCCACCATGGCCGTCGCCACCTTGATCTTCAGGTTGCCATGGTCCGTGCGCGACACCCAGCGCATCTCCTGCTCGTCCGCCTCGCCCTGCAGCCGGTCCACCAGGCTGTCATAGGAGGATAGCGCCACCATCACGACGAGCGAGGCAACGAGGACGCTGTCGAGCAGGTGAAGCACGTCGATGAGCAGGTCCGCCTCGCTTCTCTGCCAGAGCTCTATGGTCAACTCCCAGAGCTTGCCCAGGAAGCGCACCGCAAAGAGAGCGAGGCCCCACATGAGGCCGAGAAAGAACACAATCAGGAGGAAGCGTCCGGCGAGGATGAGCTTGGCGAGCGCGAGCAGCATAGCTGATCCTCGATGTCGGGTAGCGGTACGAAAGGCCGGTGGGTGCGACGTCATGCATCCTCGCGCATGCGGTCGGCCTCTGCAGCGGCGCGCGGGTCCTGGTCCCCGGTCAGCTCGTCCCAATCATAGCCGAGGCTGCTGGCAACGATCTTCAGGTCCCCCTCCCAACGCGACCGATGCTCCAGATAGGCGCGGATGGCGACAGCCGCGTCCGGCCGCTCAGCAATGCCGGCCTTGGCGAGCCGGGCGCGCGTCCTCGCAATCCGGTCGGCCAGATCGTTGCGCTCGACGTTCACCGTCCTTGCCGGCGAGGCGCGGCGCCGCAAGCCAATCGACACGGCAACCTCGCCGAGCGCATGGAGCGCCGTTTCCTCCAGTGCGGTGAGTGTCGGGTGGTCGCAAGCCTCCGGGTAGCGGTCGGGGTCGGGGAAGGCGCGGAGCACGGCGCCGATCTCCAGGGCCACGAACAGCATCCGTGGCAGGCCGTCATGGACCTCGACCGGATGGAAGTACTGCGTCACCGGATGCTCGACCTGGCTTTCCAGCACCGCCTGCAAGGCGCGGGCCGCCTCCGCGAACACGTCGTCGAGGCCGACGAACTCGCCGTTCCGGTGACGGCGCGCCAGAAGTGCGGCTGCGGCGTCCGGACCGCGCCCTGCTTCATGGAACAGAGCGAGCGCTGCCGCCCGACGTCGCTCCAGCGCGCCGTTGACGGTCAGGAAGTAGGCAACGGTCAGCGGAATGGCCACGAAGCCAGTCCCGGCCTCTGCCAGGGCGACCAGGCGCATGAGCGTGACGCGGGGGACGATGTCGCCATAGCCAAGCGTGGTCACGGTCACGCCGCTGAAGTAGATCGCCTGGAGCCAAGCCGGCGCGTCTTGTGCGCCTTCATCCACGCGGAAGCCGTCCGGCATCCAGGGCAGGTAGATGCAGGCGAAGCCGAGGCTGAGCACTCCCATGAGTGCGGCAAGCAGCGTCGGGAGCAGCAGTGGCCCAACGCGATTCAGCGCCCGGTGCCGCCGCTCGCGCGGCAACCGGCCCGTGGCCGCGAGAGCCACCCTCCAGGCGAGGCGGCTCAAGGTCTCGGCGAGCGGGCCAGCCCGCGCTCGCGCATGCAGCACGGTCGCATACACCTCATAGGCCGCAAGGAAGAGCAGGGCGCATCCTATGAGACAGGCCAAGGCGGCGTAGAGCGAGGACAGGGGGCCTCCCACCTATTGAGGAATGCAGGGCTCGGCAAAGCCTCAGAAAGGCTACGCCAAGCAACGAAACAGAACGCAACGTTTTTGCGCGCAGTTGCGCCAGTTCTCTATGATCCAGCTTGATGCGGTGCCGCATTTCAAGAGGAGGGCGGCCTGTACTCCTATGTGATTCGCGGCCGGCCCCATCGCCACGGCAGGGGTCGGTGCCGCGAAGCGCTTGCCGGCTCGGTGTCGAAACTGGACGCTGCGTTGGATCCGATCACGGGACCTCGCATAAGAAATCCTCGAACTTCCCTGCAGCTGAGCGCGGCAGTTCGCTCAGAAAGGCGAGATCAACACGGAACGCCTCGCCGAACTTCGCCTTTGCCCATCGAGTGATCGCATCTTCCTCGGCCTCGGAAAGCGGCTGCGCCACGACCAGCCGCAGCTCAAGCCGGTCGATCGCTCGCTGGACGATCTGGTAGCCGCGAAGGGGCGGCGCCGCTTCCGTCATGGCTTGGAGGTCGGAGGAGGCGAGCAGGGGCCAATGCCGGTCTCCTTTTGGCAGCACCAGCATGTTCTGGGTCCGACCCAGTATGCGCCTCAGCACGGGAAGCCCGCGTCCGCAGGAGCACGCTTCTCCCACCTCCGCGAGGTCGCCAATGTCGTAGCGGATCAGTGGCATGGCGAGGTTGTGCAAGGGCGTCACCACGACGCGGCCGACCTCTCCTGGCCCGCAGGGCTCGCCGTCCTCACGCAAGACCTCAAGGAACACGCCCTCCGCCTGGACATGGTAGTGCTCGTGGTCCGGACACTGCAGCGCGAGGTAGCCGGCCTCACGCGTGCTGTAGATATCGACGAGCGGCACGCCCCACGCGGCTTGGCAGGCTTCCCTTACTCCCGGACGCAGGTTTTCCGAGATCGTGATCACCTGCCGCAGCCGCGTCGGCCGGACGCCGCCTGCTCGGCACGCCTCGGCCAGCAGCCGCGCGATGGAGGAATGCGTCAAAAGGTAGTCGGGATCGCGTCGCAACAGCCACTCCACCTGCTGCTCGATCGGCGTGGTGATGTTGAGCGCGACAAGAGGCCCCGTCGCGAACACGGCGTCAGTGGAGTAGCCCCAGGATGGAGCCGTGGTGCCGTCCGGCCAGAGCGCCTTGCCTTTGCCGCTCTCACGGATGGCCGCGAAGGTGCCCCCGAGGTCACGCCGGTGCCAAAGGTGATCGCGGACGGTGAAGGCGCTCCAGATCAACTCCCATAGCTGGCTTCGCACCGAACGGATCGGGCTGCCTGTCGAGCCGGAGGTATAGATCTCCCGCCATTCGCCATGCCCCGCCGGAAGCCGCTCGGCCAGCATCGCGCCCGACGCATCCGCCGCCTGGATCTCCTCGCGGCGGAGGATCGGGATCTGACGCCACGCCTTCTGCCAGTCCTCCGTCTGCGGAAGTTGGGCGAGGCCCCCGGCCAGGCGTTCGCGGTAGAACGGAACCTGGGCCGCGGCGTGAGCCAGGAGCGCCGCGAGTTGCTCCCGCTGGCGCAGCAGCAAGCGGTCGAGCGGCCACCATTGGCTCTGTTCCAGCTGGAACAGCACCGACAGCAAGGCCGCGCCGTTGGCAGCTGGGATGGCCGGCCACGAAATGCCCGGAACGGCGGACAAAACCGGGCTTTCGGCTGGGGGCACCTCTGTCTCCTGTCTGTGGCTTCGTGCTGGAGAAACCCTCCAATGAACTCTGCGTTTGGTGAAGGCGAGGTCGTGGGCCTTGCACGCCGGCACGTCTTTGCCGGGCGGAGGAGGTCATGCGGTCAGTTCTCATTACGGCGGCGATGCTCGGAGTGGTGCACCTGACCGTCCCGGTCGCAGCGGCACCTGTTGTCCTTCCAGTCTCCGATGAGGACGGGGCCGATGGCGGACGAGGCGTGCAACTGGTGCGCGCTGGCGGAGCTTCCTTCCTGCCACCCGCCGATGCGCGCCAGTCGCCGCTGGTGGCTGTTGGTGAAGGTGGCGAAGGCGGGCGCGGCAGAGGTCGACGTCGGGGTTATTTCCGCGACGGCTACGGCTATCGCGAATACTACCAGTACCAATACTCCCCGCCGGGTTACTACGCGCCTCCTCCCCCTCGGCCGCGGGTCTACTACTACACGCCTGCGCCGCCACCGCCGCCGGCCTATGGTTATTATGCCCCAGCCCCCCGCTACGCTCCGCCCCCGCCGTCCCCCAGGGGAGGGTGGGTCGATCCGGCCTGGTGAGGCGCGCGTGAGCCGTGTGACACGGTGAGCGCGGCCACCAAGGACAACACCGGATCTCCCCCACCGGCCCCCCGCCTGATGCGGGCATTGCACGCGATCGCGGCGCCGCTGCGGTTCCTGTTCCGGCCGGTGGTTCTCGCTCTCGGGCTTGTCATAGCGCTGGGCAGCGCTGTGGCTCTGGTGGCTTGGTGCCTGCTGGCACTGCCCGTGGATGGCGGCATGGCCGCCCAGCCCGGTGCGAACGCCTCCCTCGTCCTTGAGACCGGAACCGGTGACGTGTTCGCTGCACGCGGCACGCTCCGGGGCGACCCGATCCAGGCCGACCGGCTGCCGCAGCCGCTTGCGGACGCGGTGGTGGCAATCGAGGACCGTCGCTTCCGCGACCATGCCGGCTTGGATCTGCGGGCCGTCTTCCGCGCGGGCCTGCGGAATGCGACGGCCGGCCGCACGCGCGAGGGCGGCAGCACCATCACCCAGCAGCTTGCGCGCCTGCAGTATCTTTCGGCCGAGCGGACGCTGTTGCGCAAGACACAGGAGCTATTGATCGCGCTTTGGCTTGAGCGGCAGCTGTCGAAGGACGAGATCCTCGCCCGCTACCTCAGTAGCGCCTATTTCGGTGCGGGTGCCTGGGGCGCGGACGCGGCGGCCCGGCGCTATTTCGGCAAGGCCGCGGGCGAGCTGACGCTGGCCGAGGCGGCAATGCTCGCGGGCCTTATTCGCGCCCCGTCACAGCTTGCCCCCACCCGCAACATGGAAGGCGCGCGACGCCGCGCTGAGCTTGTCCTCGCCGCCATGGTCGAGACGGGCCGTGCCTCTCAGGGCGACGCGGACGCCGCGCGTGCCAAACCTGCCGCGCTGCAGGCGCCGCCCGAGATGGCGGCCGGCCGCGGCTGGTTCGCCGATTGGGTGGAAGCCGATGTCCGTCGACTTCTTGGCCCTGTGCCGGTGGATCTCGCCGCGCGGACGACGCTCGACCCCGAATTGCAGGATCTGGCCGAGCGCGTGGTAACAGACTTCCTGCGCCGTGAGGGCGATCGCGCGAGGGTCGGGCAGGCGGCACTCGTCGCCATGACGCATGAGGGAGCGGTGCTCGCCGCCGTGGGCGGCCGCGACTACGCAGATACCCAGTTCAACCGCGTCACGCAGGCCCGCCGCCAGCCCGGCTCGCTTTTCAAGCTGTTCGTCTATGGGGCCGCGCTGGAGAACGGCTTCAACCCCGACAGCCCCGTCGTGGACCGGCCGGTACGCATCGGCACCTGGGAGCCGCAGAACTTTGGCGGACGGTTCCGCGGATCGACGACGCTTCGGGAAGCCTTCGCGCAGTCCATCAACACCGTGGCGGTGCAGCTCTCCGAGACGGTGGGACGCGAGCGCGTGGCCGATGTCGCAAGGCGTCTTGGCCTTCGATCCGAGCTTCCTGCGGTGCCGAGCGTGGCGCTTGGCACCGCCGAGAGCACGTTGCTGGAACTCACCGGCACCTTTGCCTCCGTGGCGGCAGGGCGCCGCGTGGATCCGCATGTGGTCCGGGCTGTGCGCGCCCGCGACCGCGCCCTCTACACGCGGTCGGAGCCGACAGGCGAACCGCCCTTGGCCCCGGCAGTGCGGCAACAGTTGCTCAGCCTACTGGTGGGCGCGGTGCGCGAGGGCACCGGCCGGACGGTCCGGCTGCAGATCCCGGTGGCGGGCAAGACCGGGACGACGCAGGAGCACCGCGACGCCTGGTTCATTGCCTTCACGCCGGACATCGTCGTGGGCGTCTGGGTCGGCAATGACGACAACACCCCCACCAACGGCGTCACGGGCGGCGAGCTGCCCGCGCGCATGTGGCAAGCCTTTGTCGGAGAGGCCAGCCGGATCAGGGTGGCCGCGCCCCCCGCCCCACAGCCAGCGGCCGCTGCGGCGCCGCCTGCTCCGCCTGCGGCGCCAGCGCTGCGCGGCCGTGTGAGCGTGCTGGACACTGCCACGCTGCGGGTGGGTGGGCAGGTCGCGCGGCTCGCTGGCGTGATTGGGTTCGGAGGCGAGTACGCCCGCGACATGGCCGTCTATCTGGCGGGCCGCGAGGTGTCCTGCACGCCGGCCGCCGAACGCCCGGGCTACCACAACTGCCGCGCAGGCGACCGGGACTTGGCGGAGGTGGTGCTGTTCAATGGCGGCGGCCGCGCGGAAGAGGATGCACCAACCGTCCTGTTGGAAGCCGAGCACCGGGCGCGCTCCATCGGCCGCGGCATCTGGGCGCGCTAGGGCTGCGTGGCGTCCATGCCCCGTAGGCGATGTTTTGGGCGCAGTCCAGCGCGTCCAACCGCGCTGGAGACGCCCCAGGCCGCATCCACGTCGCCGCTCGTTAGTCCACATCCCGGTAGCGTAAATCTCGTCTAAGGCGCAGCAGGTTGAGGGCCGGATATGGGCATGTGCCCCTCGCGCCTGATTGCTGCCATAACCTCCTGAGCAGTCTCCCTCACCGCGATATCCGTATTGAAGCGAAGGCCAACCATGACGATGGCCGCGCGTGCCCCAGCAGCATGCCGTTCGTTGGAGTCGCGGACGAGGACGATCCTGTCGAGCGCCAGGTAGACGCGGCCGTGGTTCAGATCGGTCAATGTCACCAAGCGCTGGCCAGCACTGCGGAGGCGCCGGGCAAGTGCCTCGGCTGGCTCAATGGTTCGCTGCTGGACCCAGGCCGCCGTATCGATCGTGGTGAAGTTCTCGACCCGTCCCACTCGTACGACCTGCGACGTAGCGAGGTGCACGGGAGCGCGGCCTTCTGCAGGAACGATCTCGATGAACCCACTTGGCGACGCATTGCTCGGTGGGTCCGTCTGGCTTTGGGCCTCCGCAACACGTCCCACAGCCGCCGAGAAGAGAATGGCGGACGCAGTCAAACCGGTGATGAACACCCAATCGGCAGCTCGGGGGTAGGGCTTATAGGCCATGGCAACGCTTTGCTGGTTGAGGTTTCCCGGCTCCAGGCTGCGCTGTGACCAGCACCACAGCGGCAGAAGCACTCATGTTGTCCTCGGACCCAGATTCGGCGGCCACCGTCATCCGAACGGCTCCTGCGTGTCGTGCACAGCAAGCTTCTTCATTAAGTTGCCATTATGAAAAGGCTGCGTCCAAGGTCGTGGGCGATCATCTTGTCCTGTCGCCCCGCGACCATGGCTGAAATGGTGTAGGCAGCCCACACTGGCGATCTCAGGAACTAATGGACCATGGTGGAGCGACAGTGCCACAACTGACGCGCTCAGGCCACGGCCGCGCCCTCGCTCCGTGTTCGGGGAATGCCCGCGGATCTTCCGTGAAACGCTTCGGGTTCTTTAGGGTGACCAAGTAGTCGCCGTCGGCAGGCTGATCCTGTGGTGAGCCATATCATGACAGTCATACGTGATGTTGTCGGAGAGCACGCGCCCCGCGAGTTGCACACAGAGGCGGCAGGCGAAATCCTTCGGGTTCATGGGGAGGCGGGGGTTCGGCCACGGCCCTCGAAATAGCTTCGGACGTGAGGAAAGCCGGAACGCGGCCGGGATGGCGGAGACATTCACCACCCGCCCCGCTGCCACTTCGAATACAGTATGGCGGCGACCCGGCCGGGAGACGGGCCTAGCGCCTCCCAGTTGAAAGCGCTGAAGTCGGACTAGCGGGCGATCTTCGCGACCGCAACGCGTCGAGCAGGCAGTGGACTACCTGCGCAAGCGGCAGCCCGCCGCGGAGCAGGAACGTCGGCTGACGATATTCCTGAGGCGACGATCGACGAAGCAGCCAGAGCATCATCTTCGGCGGGGTCTTCACATCCCGCTCATGCAGGAAAGAAATGGTTCCAATGTCCCTCTTGCAGGGAAAAACTGCCCTTTTTCAGGAACTTCGCAAGGACACACGCTCGCGGTGAGGCATCGCAATCCCCATATGCGGAATGTGCCACGGCACGCAGGAGAATGTGATGTTTGAGGTAGTTCTTGTGGGCGTCGTCATGGGCACTCTGGCCTATGGCTTCATGACCCGCGTCGCTTTGAGGGAGGCACGTCTGCCTGATCCTCGCCAGCCCGGCCTCGACGGCTGAGGCTCTGGAAACACCAGAAGGCCCCGCCGAAAGGCGGGGTTTTTCTTTGCGCAACCGCCAGGCCGGGACACGTCCGGCCCGGAACTGCAGCACCTCCGTCGCCGCGGGCGCGTCGACGTTGAAATTGGCTCCTGAGTTGCGGGCCAAGGCCGGCTCCAGCACCGCGATGCGCTTCTCGTCGCCCGAGATATGTATGGCGACGACGACCAAATCGTCCCCTTACTGATTCAGCGCCGCTCTCGGCGAAGCTCTTGCGAAAGGGCTCGCTGAAGGTCCACTCGTAGCTTCCAGCCGGCAGGCCGTCACCGTGGAATCCCTCTCGTTCAGCGCATAAACGAGGCTTCCGTTGGGATGCACCACCGTGTGGCGCGGCCCCGCAACCTCCCGTGCCTAGACGCGCCTTTGGGAGGTCGGCGTCAGCGCGCCGGTGGTGCGATCGAGGTGGAAGGAGAAGATGCAGTCTACCCCCTTATCGTGCACGAGCACGATGCTGCCCGATGGCGTGAGTGAGACGCCGTGCGGCTTGGCAAAGGGCTGCTCGGCTCGATGCGGACCCGGCTCGCCGGTCGGAGGATAGAGCTTGGGACCGCTGGCGATGCGGCCACTCTCGGGATCAACCGGCAGCACCGCGACGGCCGAGGGGAGGTGGTTGGCCACGTGCAGGAAGCGGTCATTGGCTGACAGCGCGAGATGAACCAGATTGCGGCCTTCGGCGCTGACGGGATTGCGGAAGGTCAGCGCCCCGCCGCGCCAATCGCGAAAGAGGAGACATCCGAGCCGTCACCATGCACCGCGTAGAGGAAGTGTTGCCGTGAGTCGAAGGCGAGGAAGGAGAGGTTCACCAGGCCAGGAACGCGCTGGAGGTGGACCCAGCCTCCCTCGGCGTCCACTGGAAGACCTCAAGACCCTCGCCCCGCGCGTCGCGGTCTCAGGCGTGCGGAAGCCGACATAGGCATGAAAGAGCGGTTCGCTCATGCTGCGCTCCTTCCTGCGACTTGGCCGCCTTCTCGCGGCCCGCACTCGTCAGGTGTTCGTTCAAAATCTGTGCTGCGGCAGCGCGTTATCTCCTGTGGAAGACCTCACTGGCGTTCTGAATACTGAAGTGACGTAATTCAGGCGGCGCGAAGCGCAGCCCGGAGGGTGTCGACGATCTTGCCGATCTCGGCAGGAGATATGACCAGGGGCGGGGATAAGACCAATGTGTCTCCTGCCGCCCGAACAAGGACCCCGTCATCAAAGCAGCGGTCCGCAATGGCTGAGCCGAGCGTTCCCCCGCGTGACTCCAGCTCGATGGCGCAGAGGATGCCGGCGGTGCGGATTCCACGGACGAGCGACAGGCCGCGCAAGTCGTGCATGGCGTCGGCCCAGGGGCCGGCAATCGCCGCCGCCTGCTCGAACACGCCTTCGCCCTGGTACGCATCCAGCGCTGCGAGGCCCGCGGCACAAGCCAATGGGTGGCCGGAATAGGTGTAGCCGTGGAAGAGTTCGATCGCATCCGGTGGTCCGGCCTTGAAGGCTTGGTACACCCGGTCGGAGACGATGGTCGCGCCCATCGGGACCGCGCCGTTGGTCAGACCTTTGGCGCAGGTGAGGATGTCCGGGGTCACACCAAAGGCCTGCGCCGCGAAGCAGCGGCCCATGCGGCCAAACCCAGTGATCACCTCGTCGAAGATCAACAGGATTCCATGCCGGTCGCAGATGGAGCGCAGCCTCTCCAGATAGCCGCGCGGCGGAGGGTAGACACCCCCCGAGCCCGTGACGGGCTCCACGATCACGGCCGCAACGGTGGAGGGATCGTGAACGGCGAGCAGTGCCTCCAGCGCGTCAGCGTAGTCGGTCCCGATCTCCGGCTGCCCGCGACAGAACTCCATCCGTTCGGGATCGTAGGGGAGCGGCAGGTGATACACCTCGGGCAGCAGCGGTCCGAAGTCGCGCTTGTGGCGCGCGATCCCGCCGACCGAGAGGCCGCCGAAGCCGACGCCGTGATAGGCCTTCGCACGGCCGACCAGCTTGGTCCGTCCGCCTTCGCCGCGCATGCGGTGATAGGCGCGCGCCACCTTCAGTGCGCTGTCCACCGCCTCGGAGCCGGAATTCGAGAAGAACACATGGTCCAAATCCTCTGGCGCCGCGGCGGCCAGCCGCTCTGCGAAGGCGAAGGCGCCTGGGTGGCCCATGCGGAAGGAGGAGACGAAGTCCAGCCGGCCAGCGGCCTCTCGGATCGCTTCCGTGACGCGCGGATGGGCGTGACCGAGATTGACGCACCAGAGCCCCGCCATGCCGTCGAGCACGCGGCGCCCGTTGGCTTCGATATAGTGCGTCCCCTCCGCGCCGACGAACATCATCGGCCGGTCGCGGAAGGCGCGCGCGGCAGTGAATGGCATCCAGTAGGACTCACTGAGCACGTTCGCTCGCTTGTCGCACGTCATCGGGCATTCTCCAGGTGGGTGCAGTCGAGCCGGCTCATCGTGTGGCGCGCAGCACCGCAAGCCTTTCGCCAAGGGCGGCCGCGACTTCCAGATGCGCGCGAAGAGCCAAGGAGGCCGCCTGCTGGTCGCCGCGTTCCAGCAGGTCGAGGATGGCGAGATGCTCGCGCGTGCTCCGATGCACGCGCTCGGCACCGAGGTGCCAATCATAGTTCATGAGGCGCCGGAGCCGGTTGTGCTGGTCCGCGGCCTGGACCATGAAGCGATTTCCCGATCCGGCGACGATGCCGTGGTGGAAGGTGGCGTTCAGCTCGAAAAATTCCACCGCGCGGCTGTCATTCCAGGGCTGCTCCAGAAAGGCTCGATGGCCCTTGCGCATCTCGGCGAGGAAACCATCGGGCAGTCGGTAGCCGCCCTCAAGCAAGGCGGCGGGCTCCACCACCATCCGGAAGCGATAGGCCGCCGCGCTGTCCTCGGGAGTTGCGAGGCTGGATGTGAAGCGCCAGCCGTGGCCACGCTTGCGCGTCACGATGCCGAGTTCCTCAAGCCGCCGCAGGGCACGGGATAGGTCGCCACGGGCTGCCCCCGTGTGGCGTTGCAGTTCGGCTTCCGACAAGTCATCCGGCAAGCGGCGCGCGACGCGGTCCCGCGCGATGCGCACCATGAGGGCAGCGACGGCGTCCTCTTCCGCCGGCAGGGAGGTTCGGGCGTCGCGCAGGATGATCGTGCGCCCGCGGGCCTCGACGTTACCGGCGGCCGCCAACACGGCCAGAGCGCCGCGGATGGGAGTTCGAGAGACGCCCAGGCGCTCGGCCAGCTCTTCCTGCCGCAACTTCGTTCCTGGCTGGGCACCGTCCTGGAGCAGGAGGTCCAGCACGGCGCGAGCGAGGTCCTGATGCAGCGGCGTTGCGGTGTGGGATGCGGGGGGAGGTTTTGAAGACACCGGGGGCTTCCGGAATTCCCTTGCCGCTCGTTTCATGGGCCCGTAACGTATTTTGCGCAAGCATAATCCAAGATCGGGGGGCCAAGAATTGGTCAGCTCAAAAGCTTCGCCGCAAGTGCCCTCGCCGCCACCGCTGATCGAGGTCTCTGGGCCGCCGCGCGAACGTGGGCGGCAATACGGGGAGAAGGCGGCCTCCCGCATTCGGCGCGGCATCGAGCACTATTCCGAGCAACTCGGCGCAGATGGGCTCGACTGGCCGGCCATTCGTGAACTGGCGCGCGAGTTCGAGCCGAGCGTGGCGCGGTTCGACGCGGACATGCTTGAGGAGATGCGCGGCATTGCGGAGGGCGCCGATGTGGAGCCGGCCGCCATTCTGCTGCTGAATGCGCGTACGGAGATCCTCAAGCTCGCGAAGCGCCGGCGCGACCCGGATCCGGATGGCTGCACCGCCGTCGTGGTGCTGCCGGGCATCGCGGCCCAAGGCAAGCTGATCCAGGCGCAGAACTGGGACTGGAAGGCCGAATGCGCTGAGACTGCGGTCGTCCTGAAGATCCGGCGCGAGGACGGGCCGGACGTGCTGACCTTCACCGAGGCCGGCGGCTTGGCGCGGAACGGCATGAACGCCGCAGGGATCTCCATCACCGCGAACTATCTGGAAAGCGACCGCGACTACCGGAGCGCTGGCGTGCCGCTCGCGCTGATCCGCCGCAAGGCGCTGATGGAGCCGATGCTCGCATTGGCAATGCGGACAATCTACTGCACGCCGAAATCTGCCTCCAACAACATGACGGTCAGCCACGCGGAGGGCGTCTGCATCGACTTTGAATGCGCTCCGGACGAGAGCTTCCAGGTCCATCCGGAGAATGGCCTTCTGGTGCATGCAAACCACTGGCAAAGTCCGGTGGCCCTCTCCAAGCTGAAGGACACGGGGGTCGTCAACACCCCCGACAGCCTGTATCGCGACCTCCGCGTGCGTGAGCTGCTGGGCGGCAAGCGGGGCCGAATCACGCCCGAGGACGTGAAGCTCGCCCTGTTCGACGAGTTCCAGTGGCCCTGGTCGGTCTGCCGGCCGCCGCGGCCAAACCTCTCGAACAACCTGTCCGCCACCGTGGCGCAGGTGGTGATGACGCCCGCGGACGGCGTGATGGAGGTGGCGATGCTGCCTGCCCTCAACCGGAACTTCACGCGCTACACCCTCCCGATGGACATCAAGGCCGCAAGGAGTGCCGCGTGATGCTCCATGTCCTCGCGCTGGGCCTGGCTGCCCTGTTGTGCTCGACGCCGGTGATGGCGCAGGAGACGCTCCTGCGCACGCGGCTGAACTCCGATATCCGTTCGACCGATCCCGGTACCAACCGTGACGCCAACACGGACGCCGTGGTGCAGCACGTCGTCGAAGGGCTGGTCGCCTATCGCGAGGACACATCGATCGGCCCGCTTCTGGCGGAGCGCGTGGACCAGAGCGAGGATGGCCGCACTTACACCTTCACGCTGCGCCAGGGCGTGCGCTTCCACAACGGTGCGGTGCTCACCTCGGCGGACGTGAAGTTCGCCTGGGATCGCTATATGCGGAGAGAGACGAACTGGCGCTGCCTGCCAGAGTTCGATGGCCGCGGCGCGGCACGCGTGACGGCGGTCGAGACGCCTGACCCGCTGACGGTGGTCTTCCAGCTGGCGGAGCCGTCGGCGCTGTTCCTTGCCAACATGGCGCGCGTGGATTGCGGCGGCACGGGCATCTGGCACCGCGACTCCCTCAACGCCGATGGCAGCTGGCGGACGCCCGTGGGAACCGGCCCCTACCGGCTCGGCGAATGGCGCCGCGGGCAGTTCGTGGAACTGATGCGCTTCCCGGACTACGTCGCCCGGGTCGGCGAGCGTGACGGCTACACAGGCAACAAGGCGGCCTTCGTGGACCGGATCCGCTGGTTGATCATCCCCGATGCCGCGGCGGCCAAGGCGGCGCTGCTGTCGAACACCATCGACGTCATCCCCGACATCAACTCGGAGGATCTGCCCGAGTACCGGGCAAGGAGCGATATCCGCACATCCTCCACCCAGACCATGGGCGTGATGGCCCTGCTATTCCAGACGCGCGATCCGCTGCTGCGCGACGTCCGCCTCCGCCGCGCCATCGCGCTGTCCCTCGACCTCCCAGAGATGGCGCGAGCACTCTCTGACGGGCATTCCGAGTACAACCCCTCCATCATTCCGTCGCGGAGTCCGGCGAATGGCGAAGCCCAGCGCGAAGGCTACCGGCGCGACCTGAATGAGGCGCGCCGCCTGCTTCGCGAGGCCGGCTACCGCGGCCAGACCATCCGCATGCTGACCACGCAGCGGTACAGTTCAGTCTTTGACGCGGCGGTCATGGCGCAGGCCATGGCCAAGGAAGCAGGGATCAACATCGAGTTCGATGTGCTGGATTGGGCCACGCTGTTGGACCGCTACACGCGGGGCGACTACGCCATGATGGCGTTCACCTACTCGGCCAGGCTCGATCCCTCGCTGTCCTTCGAGATGGTTTCGGGCCCCAAGGACGCGCAGCCGCGCAAGACCTGGGACAACCCCGAGGGCCTCGAGAGGCTGCGGGAGAGCATGCGCATCTCCGACCCTGCCCGTCGGCAGGCGCTGTTTGACGACCTGCACCGGCGCTTCATCGCGGACGTCCCAATGATCACCCTCTACAACGACGCGAATATCGCGGCGTTCCGCGCCAACGTCACCGGCTTCCAGACCTGGCCTACGGGCCAGCCGCGCTTCTGGGGCGTTCGCGTGCGATGATCGGCTACGCGGTGCGTCGTCTCCTTGCGGCGATCCCGACGCTCCTGCTGGTCGCGGTGTCCGTCTTCCTGCTGATGCGTGCCATCCCAGGGAACCCAGCGCAACTCATGCTCGGCGATGCGGCGGGACCGGAGGAGGTGGCGGCGCTGCGGCAGTCCCTCGGTCTTGACGCGCCGCTGCCGGTCCAGTTCCTGGCCTGGGCCGGCATGACGCTCTCGGGCGATCTGGGCCGCTCCATCACCAACGCCCAGCCGGTCCTGCCCCTGATCATCGAGCGGTTCCAGGTCACGGCGCTCATCGTGCTGGTGGCGGTCGGTCTGGCGGCGCTCATCGCCATTCCACTCGGGATGTTGGCCGCCTGGCGGCAGAACCGGGCGCTGGATTTCGCGATCGTGTCCTTTGCCACGCTTATGCTGTCCATCCCGTCCTTCTGGCTGGGACTGATCCTGCTGCTCGTCTTCGGGGTCTGGCTGCGCTGGCTGCCGGTGGTCGGCTTCGTCGGCTTCACCGAGGACCCTGCCGCTGCCGCCGTCTACGTGATCCTGCCCATTCTCACGCTGGTGCTGGTGGAGACTGGGGCCGTGGCACGCATGGCGCGATCGGCCACGATCGACGTGTTGCGCCTCGACTACATCTCCCACGCAAGGGCGAAGGGGCTGTCGGAATATCGCGTGCTGCGCCGCCACGCACTGCCCAACGCCATGGCGCCCACCCTGACCTTGATCGGGCTGGTGCTCGGAAACCTGCTCGGCGGCATTGCCGTGATCGAGACGGTGTTCACCCTGCCGGGGCTGGGCCGGCTGCTGGTGGAGGCGATCTACCAGCGGGACTACCCGGTGGTGCAGGGGGTGATGCTATTCGTTGCGCTGGTCTACGTGGTGGTCAACCTGCTCGTGGACTTGCTCTACCCTGTCTTCGACCCACGGGTGACGGCGGAATGATGTTGCGCCCGAATCTCCTGGTCGGTGGCACGCTGTTGGCCGGTATCGCAGCGGTCTCGGCCATTTCTTGGTTCTGGACGCCGTTCAATCCGCTCGGGGTGAACCTGCGGCGGCGACTTCGGCCGCCCGACGACCTCAACTGGCTCGGCACGGACGAGTTTGGTCGCGACGTGCTGTCCCGCCTCATGGCGGGCGCGGCGACCAGCCTCACCGTCGCGGTGACGACCGTGGCTGCGGCGTTGGTGCTCGGAATCCTCATCGGTCTTGTCGCTGGCTTCTTCCGTGGATGGGTGGACCGGGCGCTCATGGCGGTGAACGATGCCCTGCTGGCCTTCCCGGGCATCTTGCTGGCGCTCGGCCTGCTCACCGTGATCGGCCCCTCGAAATGGGGAATCGTGCTGGCTCTCGGCCTTGCCTACGCCCCGACGGTGGCGCGGGTGGTGCGCAGCAGCGTGCTGTCCCTCCGGGAACGGGAGTTCGTCGAGGCGTCGCGCGCTCTCGGGAACTCCGAAGCCTACACGCTGTGGCGGCACGTGCTGCCAAACTGCATCTCCCCGCTGACGGTGCTGGCCACGACGATGCTGGGCTGGGTCATCCTGTCGGAGAGCGCGTTGTCATTCCTCGGCCTCGGTGTCCCGCCTCCGGCTCCGACCTGGGGCAACATGCTCGCTGCGGCCCGGCCGTTCCTGGAAAGCGCGGCCTGGCTGTCAGTTGCCCCTGGCGTTCTGATCGCGGCGAGCCTGCTGGCCACGAATCTGCTGGGCGACGCGCTGCGCGACATTCTGGACCCGCGGACGTGACGCCGCTCCTCGGCGTCCGGGGCCTTCGCATCGGTGCGCCGCCGGGTTTTGTCGCCGTGAACGACATCTCCTTTGACGTGATGCCGGGAGAGATCCTGGCGGTCGTCGGCGAGTCCGGCTCGGGCAAGACGGCAACGGCGCGCGCCGTCATCGGCCTCTTGCCGCCGGGCCTCGAAGTGATGGGCGGCAGCATGGAGTTTGCCGGTGCGCCGCTCGGGCCCGCGGAGATGCGCCGCCTGCGCGGACCCGGGATCGGCATGGTGTTCCAGGAGCCCATGACGTCGCTCAACCCGGCCCTGCCGATCGGGGAACAGATGGCGGAAGGGCTCGCGCTTCATGCACGGCTGGGCCGTAGCGAGATCTCCGCGCGCTGCCACGCGATGTTGCGGCGGGTCGGCATCGCCGACCCCGATGCCTGCCTTCGTGCCTTTCCTCATGAGTTTTCCGGCGGGATGCGCCAGCGGATCATGCTGGCTTCCGTGATGTTGCTGCGCCCGAAGCTCCTGATCGCCGACGAGCCGACCACGGCCTTGGACACGTTGACGCAGGCCGAAGTGCTGGACCTGATGGTCGGGCTGACGCGGGAGGAGGGCAGCGCCGTCCTGCTCATCACCCACAATCTCGGCTTGGTCGCGCGTTATGCCGACCGCGCGGTGGTCATGCGCCGCGGGCATATCGTGGAGGAAGGGCCGGCACGGCAACTCCTTGCCATGCCGCGCCATGACTACACGCGCGCGCTGGTGGACGCGCTGCCACGCCGCGGCCCTCCAGCGGCGCGCCGGCCGCCGTCCGAGCCTCTGCTGAGGGCGGAGGATCTGACGGTGGACTTCGCTGGCCGCCGGCGCCTCTTCAGGCGGGAGCGCCGGGTGCAGGCTGTGAAGGGCGTGGACCTTGCTGTGCATCCAGGTGAGTCCGTGGCGCTGGTCGGCGGCTCGGGCTCGGGGAAGACCACGCTTGGCCGAGCCATGCTCCGCCTGGTGGACCCGTCAGGCGGGCGCATCGTCTTCCGCGGCGAGGACATCACCCGTCTTCGCGGCGCCGCCCTGCTTCCCTTCCGCCTGGACTGCCAGATCGTCTTCCAGGATCCGTACTCCTCACTGGACCCGCGTATGCGAGTCGGGCAGATCGTGGCCGAACCGCTGCGCCACGTGGACGGCTTGACGGGAACCGAGCATACGAGGCGGGTCGAGGCCATGCTCGACCAAGTGGGCATTGGCGGCCTCGGCCGGCGCTACCCGCATGAGCTTTCCGGCGGTCAAAGGCAGCGCGTCGCCATCGCGCGTGCGCTTGTTCGGGAGCCCGCCTTCGTGATGGCGGACGAGCCCGTGTCGGCGCTGGACATGACGATCCAGAAGCAGATCTTGACCTTGCTGCGGGACCTGCAACGCAAGCGGGGCTTCGCCTGCCTCTTCATCTCACACGACCTTGCCGCGGTCGGCGAAATCGCCGACCGGGTGACCGTGATGAAGGACGGGCGCATTGTGGAGGAGGGGCCGCGAGATGCCGTGTTCGACGCTCCACAACATCCCTACACGCGCGCGCTGCTTGATGCCGCACCGCGGCTGGAGGCTGTGCCGGCCTGACCGGGCTTCCCTGCAGTGCCTTGTGCTGCGGGAGACGTAACAAACTTGGCCTCAACCACAAGAAGCAGCACCCCTCCTGCTTGTCACCAATGCTCCCTGGTCCGGTCACTAAGCGGTCTGGCCGATGGCACCGTTGGTCGGGCGAGCAGGTCCGAGCCCATCGGTAGCCCGCCGCAGACTAACAGCGTCGGCTTGTGATGTAGCCGCTGCGCAAGCCGAGCAGGAATGCGACGGTGTGCGCCACGGCGACCGCATTCGGATGGGCGGCCATGGCTTCGGGAACGGGGCTGGATGCGCCCTACCTGACCTTGCTGGCCAAGGATGCGATGCCGCGTGAGCACCCGCTGCGGGAGGTGTTCAACGGGCTGCGATATGTGGTCCGCCATGGCCTCGCATGGCGGACCATGATTCAGGCGGGGTGATACTGTTGGCCATACGCGTGGCCGGTGAGATTGATGCCGAGCGACGTAGGGCAGTCCGCTGACAAGTCTGCGCCGTCCAGAACAATCTTGTTGCGCTCCAGCAGCGATCGGCGGAATGCTCCATTCCTCGGAATTGAAGTCGGTATCTTCGGACCGGAGATCTGCGCGGCGCGCCTGATCGTTCCCGCATTCGGTCACGCAGCGTGAGGTCGCGGGTATCCGTGCGCGCACGCCACGTGGCTCGCTCATTTGCACGCCGCCTGCGGTGCGGAGCAAGGCAGAGGGAGACGTCCATGCCCGATTTCGACCAAGGCGATCTCGACGCACTCGCCGCCGCGTTGCTGCGGCGCCTTGGGCTCCTCTCCGGTCCCCTGCCACCGGCAGGCCCTACTGGCGTGCCCGAGCCGCGCTTGCCGGAGCTGCTGCCTTTCGACAGGCCGATGCCCGAGCTGTACCGGCCGGCTCGACTGGCGATCCAAGGCCTCGAAGTCACACAGGCTACGCAGTATTTCGGCTCCAGCTTCGGCGCCGACAACTCCATTCCCATGGTCGCACTCAAGCCGATGGTGGTGCGGGCCTATCCCTACGCCATCCCAGGGCTCCTCACTGGCGACACGCTGTCCGGTCAGCAGGTCACGGGGGAGCTGGTGCTGAGCCGCTGGGGCAAGGAGGTGTACCGGACCGGGCCGACCCGCTCAGGTGGTGCGCGCTTAGGCCGGCGCACCGAACTCGACCGCACCCTGTGGGACAGGGAGGATGATTTGTGGGTGGGCTCGCGGGACGGGCTGTCGATGACGCATCTCCGCGGCAACCCACCGCTGAACTTTCTTGTCCCGGCTTGGTATCTCCGCGCGGAGCAGACGGTCGCCACGGTGCGGCTTTGGGTCGCCTCGGCGCCGGGCGTCACCGCTGATGCCTCGCTGCGGCTGGACGTGCTGAACGTCGCCGCGCCCAAGGTCGCGCTGGTGCGCATCAAGTGGGATAACGGCATGGGCACGGTGGTCACGCCGGCCGACGACGACATGCTGGGCACCTTGCGCCTGGCCGAGCGCATGCTGCCCTTTCCGTATTTCGAGGCCAACATCCTCACGCTGTCCTACACGCGCAGCGGCAATTTCGGGGCGACCGTCAGCGCTGGCGGGTGCAACGCCCTGTGGGACGAAATCCTGAAGCGACTGAAAGAGGCCCGCTTCTGGACGCAGCTGTTTCAACTCGCGGACATCGTCATCGGAATCGTGCCGGCGGCGGGCTTCCCGACCGGGCAAACCACGGTCAACACGGGCTGCGGCAGCGGGGAGGACGGGGTGGGTGCCTTCTTCGCGGGGCAGGAGATGACGACCGCGCACGAGATCGGCCACATCTACCAGCGCCCGCACGTCCATGTGCCAGGTGACCCGAAGAACGACCCAGATTATCCGAAATACAGGAAGGGCTTCGACCGATCGATCGGCGAGGTCGGGCTGGATGTGGGGCTGTCGCCGCCGACGCTCTACGACCCGGCGACGGCGATCGACGTCATGGCCTACACGACGGCAGCGGGGGAGCCGCAATGGATCTCACCCTACACCTACTCAAAAATCCTTGAGGCGAGGTCGCTTTATGCCACTGTCCCGGCCGACCCGCGTCGGGTTCGGCCCTGGTTGATCCTCACCTTTCAACTGGAACGCATGGCCCGGGGCGGACGCACCGTCGCGTTGGAGAAAGCGATCCGGCTGGACGCACCCGGCGGCATCACCGCGGCCGCAGGCCAGGACGAGAGCCCAATCTCGATTGATCTCCTCGACGCGGATGACCGGATCCTGGCGACGCATCATGCCTACCCCATCCGCTCCGAGCCGGGCAGATGCGGATGCCACGGTGGACGCGGCGGAGTTCCCAAGGGACGTGAACCCTTCCTCAGCTTCGTCGAGGCGATTCCGTTGCCTGAGCGAGAGGTGGCGCGCATCTCCTTCCACACCGGAGACGCACCGCTGCTGGTGGTGGAGGCCGGCGATCCGCCGTACATCGCACTCGTCGGACCCGAGCAGCAGGAGGACGGGTTGCATCTGCGCCTTGAGGTATCGGGCAGCGACGAACGCATCTCCACCGTGATCTTGTTCACCGGCGACGGTGGAGAAACCTGGATCCCGGTCGCCGAGGATCCGCCGACCGATGTGCTCTTGGTGATCGACCCGGCGCAACTGCCTGGAGGCCAGCGCTGCCGCTTCCGCGCGGTGGCGACGGCCCGTCTCCGCTCGGCCACCGCCGAAACGGGGGAGTTCGAACTGCCCCGGCGTGGCCGTGGCCTCTTTGTCCGGGCGGAGGCTGACCCCTGCGCGAGAGGATGGGTGCGTTTGCATGCGCTCATCGATGTGCGCGGCCTGGGCGCGGTGCCACCCCAGGATGTGCGATGGGAGTCGGACCGCGACGGCGATCTGGGGCAGGGCTTCGAACAGGCGGCACGGCTGTCGGACGGGAGGCATGTCATCTCGGCCTCGATCCCCGACGGATTGGGCGGCAGGGTGACGGAGCGGGCCATCATCATCGTGGGTGGCCGTCCGCCGCAAACCTTGCCGGGCTAGTGGACGGCGCCTAGCGGAAGAGCCTCTGCCAGGACGCTCGCTGATCGGGCATCGCCGTTCGGCATCACTCAGCGACGGCGCGCACAGTGGCGGAATCGGCGCTCATCGAGCGGCTTGACGGAGTTCGGCTCGTTGCCCGTGCCGAGCAGGCCGATACCTTTCCCGCACGGATTGCTGGCCAGCACGCCCATTGGAAGGGCGGTGCAGAGAGCCTCGGCGGACGGCTAGGCTAGGATCGCTTTCAGGCGACAAGCGGGCATTCTCACCTGATCCCGCAGCCTGCCGTGACGGCGTTCCTGGCCAGTCCTGAGGAGCCACGCGGAGCAACGCGTAAATCAGCAAGCCGGAAATCATAGAGCCTGCTTTAACGCCGATCTTGGCTTTCGCCTGGAGGATCCGGCCACCGGGGAATGCCAGCACGGTGATGAACAGGCTCACGGTGAAGCCAATGCCACAGAGCAGCGCCGCTCCCAGCATCTGAAGCCGGCCCGCATAGGCCGGCATGTCCGCCAGCCCGAGACAGATGACGAGCATGGAGTAGTCGGGCTCGCCCACCTCCTTGCCAACCAGAAGCCCCAGCGGACGGGCCAACCCTCAACCGCAGCGCTCATGCTCGTCGCAACAGGATCAAGCGCCTCGGTTGGTACAGCGAAGCTAGCGTCGCATCGCAGTCAAATATGGCCGAGAGGCGGAAAACTATCCTGTGGGCATTACCCTCGTCTCGCTCAAGACCGAGTGAGACGATCGAGCTCGCATGCCTAGGAATTCTACGGATTGTCGCAGCGTTCGAACCTGGCTGAATGGCCGCTCTTCATTTCGTGAGAGTTCGGGGGGCCTGAGAATGGCGAATTTGACTGTTGGGCAGGGCAAGCAGTTCTCGACGATTTCTGGCGCAATCGCTGCGTCACGGGACGGGGACGTCATCTCGATCGATGCCGGCACCTACACGAACGATTTCGCCACCATCAACACGAAGATCACCCTCGAGGGCGTGGGCGGCATGGTGAAGATGGTGGCCACGGCGGCGCCGCCGAACGGCAAGGGGATCCTGGTCACCAACACCGACGTCACCATCAACGGCCTGGAATTCACGGGCACCAAGGTGCCGGACGGGAATGGGGCCGGCATCCGCTATCAGGCGGGCCACCTGACCATCAACAACAGCTATTTCCACCACAATGAGAACGGCATTCTCGCCAACCCCAATACGGCGGGCAGCATCACCATCCGCAACTCGGAGTTCAGCCATAACGGCAAGGGGGATGGCTACACCCACAATCTCTACGTCGGCAAGATCGGCTCGCTGACGATCGACAACAGCTACTTCCACGATGCGGCGGTGGGTCATCAGATCAAGAGCCGGGCTCTGGTCACCACGATCACCAACTCGCGCATCGCTGAGGGGCAGGGCAACGGCTCCTACAGCATCGACCTGCCCAATGGCGGCCAGGCGAAGATCCACAACAACATGATCGAGCAAGGGGCACGCACCGGAAACCCGGTGATGGTCTCCTATGGGGTGGAGGGCGGCCTCCATGCGAGCAACAGCCTCGAGATCAGCGGCAACACGATCTCGAACCTCCTCGGCTCCCCGTCGGCAAAGTTCCTGTGGAACGCGACGACGGTCACGGCCACGGTGAGCAACAACAGTGTCTTCGGGCTGACCTCCAGCCAGTATGGCAGCGGGGCGATTGCCTTCTCCGGCATGACCGTGCTGACCACAGCGCCCGTGCTCGACAGCTCCTCGCCCTGGGCCACCACCGCAGCCCCGGCCCCCGAGCCGGCGCCAGCGCCCGCTCCGGGGCCTGCGCCGAGCCCGGTGGACCCCTCCGACGTGACGGGCACCACCGGCAACGACGCCATCACGTTGCTGGGCAGCGTGATTGGGGCGACGGTGGACCTCGGCGCCGGCAATGACACCCTCACCCTGTCCTCGGCCGGGCCGAACACGCTGGTGGTCTTCAATGCCGAGGTGATCAAGGGCGGAACCCAGGCCGACACGGTCATGCTCGGCGCCGCCATCAGCGGCGCGACCATCGACCTGGGTGCAGGGCGTGACACGCTGCGCCTCGCCAATGGCTCGAACCAGGTGACCGTGGCGAATGTCGAGGTCGTCCAAGGCGGGACGGGGGCGGACATCGTCACCTACTCC
>NZ_JAFEUU010000022.1 GCF_017355885.1 Sabulicella rubraurantiaca | reverse complement strand
GCGCGTCGCCACCGCGACGCCCGTCACGGTCCAGCTGGTCGGCCGTGCTCCGGATGCACAAGGCTTCGCGGTTCAGCCCCGTCGCTGGGTGATCGAGCGCACCTTCGGCTGGACCAGCCGCTGCCGGCGTCTCGCCCGTGGCCACGAAGCCACCGCGAGTTCGGCCGCCGCGTTCTTCACAATCGCCGCCGCGGCCGTGCTTCTGCGCCGCATCGCACGCACTTTATGAAGCGGGATTTGAGAGTGTTAAAAAAATCAAGAACATCAAGGGCCCCTGTTCCATTACTTCGCTGCTCTGACCCGCCCGATCCTGAACGGTAGCGGCATTTTGGAACAGGGAGACGGCAGCGCTTGTTCTCTTCATGCTTGCTTTGCTGGGCTTGGCACCATGCCCACCCGACGCACCCAGCGCCGTCCCCGCAGAAGGGGTCGGACGAGGCGACAGGCTCGGCGCAGGGGAAAGCGTTCCCCTTCTGGACCGATGCCGAGTGGAGTGACCGGGCTGAGGGGTTCTGCTACTTGTTGAATAACAATCTTGCTTCAGCGACTTCATCGCAACGAACAACAGAGCTGATCCTTGGAGACGCCGGTAGAGCCGAAGCCGAAACTGGACACTCCTGCGGTCCCCGCAGGCGGCGGAGACACGGGTCACATTATGCGTACCCGCGATTGGTCGGGTTCGCCCCTGGGTCCGCCCGATGCGTGGTCGCCGAGTTTACGGAACGTGGTTGCCCTGATGCTCCGCGCCGAGGCACAGATCGTGCTGTTCTGGGGCTCGGAATACGCCGCGCTCTACAACGACGCCTACGCGCCGACGATCGGAGACAAGCACCCGCGCGCGCTCGGCCAGCCGGCGCGCGAAAACTGGGCTGAACTCTGGGACGACCTGGAGCCGCTGTTGCGCGGGGTGCGTGACACCGGCGAGACCTTCTCGGCGAAGGATCGGCCCTTCTATATCGAGCGTCACGGCGGAAAAGGTGAGACGGTCTACTTCGACATCTCCTATTCGGCGGTGCCTGAGGCGGACGGGTCAGTCGGTGGCGTCCTCTGTATCGTCTCGGAAACGACCGGGCGCGTTCTGGCAGAGCGCGCGCTGCGCAAAAGCGAGGAGTTCAACCGACGCATCCTCCAGGCGTCCGCCGACTGCATCAAAGTGCTCGATCTCGGCGGTCGTCTCGAGTTCATGAGCGAAGGCGGCATGTGCGTCATGGAGGTGGACGACTTCAGCGCGGTCCGCGGCGCATGGTGGCCCGACTTTTGGCGGGGTGAGGAGCACGAGAAGGCGGTCGCGGCCCTCGCCGAAGCGGGGCGCGGAGGCACGGGCCGTTTCCAAGGTTTCGCCACGACCATAAAGGGATCGCCCCGTTGGTGGGACGTGATCGTCAGCGCGATCAATGGCCCGGACGGAAGGCCGGAGAAGCTCCTGTCAGTCTCCCGCGACGTTACTGCGACGAAGCTAGCCGAGGAAGCGCTGCGCACGAGCGAGGCGCGCCTGCGCGAGGTGAACGAGATGCTGGAGCGCCGCGTCGCCGAGGCGCTCGCCGAGCGCAAGCTGCTGGCCGACATCGTCGAAGGCACCGACGCCTTCGTGCAGGTGGCCGACCGGGAGTTCCGATGGCTCGCGATCAACAAGGCGGCAGCCGACGAGTTTGAGCGCATCTTCGGCGTGCGCCCGAAAGTCGGTGACTCGATGCTCGGCGTGCTTGCCGGAAAGTCCGAGCACCGGGCCGCCGTGAAAGCGGTGTGGGCCCGCGCGCTCGCCGGCGAGGCGTTCACCGAGGTAGGCGAGTTCGGCGATCGCAGCCTTGCGCGCCGCTTTTACGAGATGAAGTACGATGTACTGCGGGGCGCCGACAGCGAGCCGGTGGCGGCATATCAGTTCGCCTACGACGTGACCGCGCGCATCGAGGAGCAGCGGCGCCTAGCGGCGGCCGAGGCGGCGCGCCAGGAAGCGGACGCGCTCTACCGCGCCTACTTCGAGAACACGGCCGAGGCGCTGTTCGTGGTAAACGTGCTCGAAGACGGCGGCTTCACGGTCGAGGATCTCAATCCGGCGCACCAAGCGAGCATCGGGCTGTCGCTCGCCGACGTGCGTGGCAAGCGCCTCGACGAGATCTTGCCTCCAGTGCTCGCGGCGCAGGTCACCGGCCATTATCGCCGCGTGCTTCAATCGGGCGAGGTCTACCAGTACCGCGAGACGTTCGAGTTGCACGGCGGACCGACCTACTGGGACACGGTGCTGGTGCCGGTGCGCGACGCGGAGGGCCGCATCCATCGCCTGATCGGCGCCAGCCGCGACCTGACTGCCCAGCTTGCCGCCGAGGAACAGCTGCGCCAGTCGCAGAAGTTGGAGGCGATGGGCCAGCTCACGGGTGGCGTCGCTCACGACTTCAACAACCTGCTGACACCCATCATCGGCTCGCTCGATATGCTGATGCGCCGCGGCGTGGGCAGCGAGCGCGAGCGCCGGCTCATCGACGGCGCGCTTCAATCAGCCGAGCGAGCAAAGACGCTGGTCCAACGCCTGCTCGCTTTCGCGCGGCGCCAGCCGCTCCAGCCGACGCCGGTCGACCTGCGGGCAGTGGTTGAGGGCATGGCCGCGCTGATCAGCTCGACGCTCGGGCCTCAGATAGACGTGCGGGTCGAACTTGGACCCGACCTGCCGCCGGTAACCGCCGATCAGAACCAGCTCGAGATGGCGCTCCTCAACCTCGCCGTGAATGCACGCGATGCCATGCCAAACGGAGGCATGCTAACGATTGAGGCCAAGCGCGAA
This sequence comes from Sabulicella rubraurantiaca, assembly GCF_017355885.1. Classification (GTDB taxonomy): domain Bacteria; phylum Pseudomonadota; class Alphaproteobacteria; order Acetobacterales; family Acetobacteraceae; genus Roseococcus; species Roseococcus rubraurantiacus. The sequence goes on along the minus strand of NZ_JAFEUU010000022.1, from coordinate 53,202 downwards.
GGCGTGCGCGGCGAGCATCGGGCGAAGCTCCAGCGCGGGCGATATGTCGTGCTGTGCGTCACCGACACCGGCGTCGGCATGGACGAGACAACGGTCAAGCGAGCCGTGGAGCCGTTCTTCTCGACCAAGGGCGTCGGCAAGGGCACGGGTCTTGGTTTGTCGATGGTGCACGGCCTCACCGCCCAACTCGGCGGCGGGCTAACCATCGACAGCGCGCTTGGCCGCGGCACAACGATCGGGCTTTGGCTTCCGGTCAGCGCGGCGCCGTTGGAGGCAAGCGAAGCCGACGCGTCCTCACCCCAAATCCAGAAGGGTCGAGGTCTGGCGCTGCTTGTCGACGACGAGGACCTTGTGCGCATGAGTACGGCTGACATGCTGATAGACCTCGGCTTTGAAGTGATCGAGGCTGGCTCGGCCGAGGAGGCGTGTCGCCTCGTTGAGGGCGGTATAAGGCCAGCTCTGCTGGTCACCGATCATCTAATGCCGGGAATGAGCGGGGTAGACCTGGCCCGCAAGCTTCGAGCGTCGCAGGCGGACTTACCGGTGCTGATCGTGTCGGGCTATGCCGAGGCCGAGGGGGTTACCCCCGACCTCCCGCGCTTGACCAAGCCATTCCGTAACGCAGAGCTGGCTGAGCGCATTGCAAGCTTGATCCTGTAGATGCTGAGCGGCGCGTTGTGGAGGACGGCTGTGGTAAGGGGAGCGGCCGAGACTGCCGGCCTGGACGCAGAGGAAGGCGCTCCCCTTCAGGTGTTCTCCCCAGCGCCCGCGAAACAGCCAGACATATTTTGGCCGCAGCGGTGATCGTCTGTTCGGAAAAGCCGCTGACGTTGGTCTCCCCGAACCCGTCTGGCATTCCCCTACTCTATCATCAGCGCAAGAAGTCCGACATGCTCCCGCCTGTCGCCACGATCAGGGCGCCGCCCGCGATGACGTCGAGCCCGATGCCGACCGCGCCCATCACGCTCAGGCCGCCCGAGAGGATGCCGAGCTGGCCGTCCTCCAGGGCGTGGCCGGCGGGAAAGGAGGACGTGATGATGGAGGACATAGGATCTGCTCCTTGGCTTCGAGTGGCGTGCCCGGCTCGGGGCGTGAAGCCAGAATAGCGATCCCTCTCCATCGCTGAAGGCGATTACATCTATCGCCTCGATAGATGCTGCCTGCGCATATCCAGGAGGTCAGCCCGGGGCCACCTATCCAGGGGAATTGGTGAATTGCGTGTTGGACTGCTTGGCGCGCTTCTCGATCGCGTGAATGTTACACGTTCCGTCCCCAAACGCTGAAGAGGGGTGACCGGGAGCGCGCAAAAGAAGGCGCACGCCGGTTGGGTCACCCGCAGCGTGCCACCTCGATCGCGGCGACGTCGATCTTCCGCATCGTCATCATCGCCTCGAAAGCCCGCTTCGCTTCATCGCCGCCAGCCGCCATCGCCTCGGTCAGGACGCGCGGCGTGATCTGCCACGAGATGCCCCACCGGTCCTTGCACCACCCGCAGGCGCTTTCCTCCCCGCCGTTGCCAACGATGGCGTTCCAGTAGCGGTCGGTTTCCCCCTGATCCTCGGTAGATATCTGGAAGGAGAAGGCTTCGTTGTGCCTGAACGCAGGCCCCCCGTTCAAGCCGAGACACGGGATGCCGGCCACCGTGAACTCCACCGTCAGCACGTCGCCTGCCTTGCCCCAGGGGTAGTCGCTTGGGGCACGATGCACGGCCTTGACGTTGCTGCCGGGGAAGGTTTCCGCGTAGAAACGGGCAGCAGCCTCGGCGTCCTTGTCGTACCAGAGGCAGATCGTGTTCTTCGGCATGGTGTCTTTCTTCCACTCCTAAGAAGATCGTTCCACTCAGCTCGCCCTTCGCGCGGCCGCGCCAGGCTCATGCCGCGGGCCGCGACGTCTCAACGTGCCGCGCAAAACGGTCAAGGATCGCCTGCCAGCCGTCACGCTGCTGTTCTTCCGAATGAGTCGCTTCAGCGTCGAAGGTCACGCGCACCCTGACACCCGCCGGTGCCTGCGCGAACTCCACGCGGGCCATGCGGTCGCCGAAAGTGTACTCGATCAGTTCGTGCGGAACGATCTTCGTATAGGTCCCGGCGAAGTTGAAGCCCATGCTGGCATCCTTCGCCTCCATCCGCGACGAGAACGTGCCACCCTCGCGCAAATCGACCGACGCGTGCGTGGTGTGCCAGTCATCCGAGGCCGCGTTCCAGGCACAGATGTCCTCAGGCGTCGTGTAGGCACGCCATACTTCGGCGATCGGTGCGCCGACATTGGTCTCAACCGTGATTTGCATAAGGCTCCTCCGTGCTGCACGGTTGGCGGAACAGAAGCTCAATGTGGCGACGCAGGTGGCCGCTGCTGTCAAGGGCATTTGCGACTTCGCCCCTCGCCTTTTCAGGACGAACGCCCTCTCCAACGCGGCCTGGGTGTGCAGGGCGAGGCTTCGCGCAGACCGGTCTGCGCGGACCGGATGGGGCCACCGACGCCACCCGCCGCTCAGCCCCGCCACCCCTACAATCTTGCAGTAATCCGAGCCGAGCTGTGCTGGTCCCATTGTATGGGAACTGCGAACGGTGAGACCATCGCGGCCTCATCAGTGGAGCGAGGCCAAGGGCAGGCCCATAGCTTCGGCCACTGCCCGATGCGTGATCTTGCCCGCATGCACGTTGACGCCCGCCGCGATGTGCCGATTCTCAGCCGCCGCCTGCCTCCAACCTTTTGCGGCGATCTCGGCCACGAAGGGCAGGGTCGCGTTGTTCAGCGCCACAGCGGAAGTGCGCGCCACCGCTCCGGGCATGTTCGTCACGCAGTAGTGGACGACGCCGTCGACCACATAGGTCGGGTCAGCGTGCGTGGTCGGGCGGGACGTCTCGAAGCATCCTCCCTGGTCGATTGCGACGTCAACAAGCACGCTGCCTTGCCGCATCTTGGTGACGGTTGCATGCGAGACAAGCTTGGGGGCCGCGGCGCCCGGCACCAGCACTGCGCCGATCACGAGATCCGCCTGGAGTACTGCCCTTTCCACGGCGTCACTCGTGGCAAAAATCGTCTCAACGGTGCCTTTAAACTCGATGTCCAGTGCCTCCAGTGCGCGAAGGCTGCGATCAAGCACCGTGACCTGTGCACGCATACCTTGCGCGATCCGTGCTGCATTCGATCCGACGACGCCACCGCCGATGATGGTCACACGACCGGGCTGCACTCCGGGCACGCCCGAAAGCAACACGCCTGCGCCGCCCGCTTCCTTCTCGAGGCACCGCGCACCGACTTGGACCGCCATCCGGCCTGCGACTTCGCTCATTGGCGCCAGCAGTGGCAGCCCCCCCTGCGGATTCGTCACCGTTTCATAGGCGATCGCGGTCGCTCCGGACGACATGAGACCTGTGGTCTGTTCGCGATCAGGAGCGAGATGGAGATAAGTGAAGAGAACTTGCCCCTCACGAAGCCGCGCCCATTCTGCAGGCTGAGGTTCCTTCACCTTAACAATCATTTCTGCTTCGGCGAAGATGCGCGCAACATCGTCGATGACCTGCGCTCCCGCTTCCTCATACATGCGGTCAGTGAAGCCGATAGCGGCACCGGCGCCGGCTCCAACCATGACGGCATGCCCGCTTGTGGTCAATTCCCGAACAGAGGCGGGGACCAAGCCAACCCGGTACTCGTGGACCTTCACCTCTTTCGGGACACCGATGAGCACGATCTTCTTCTCCTGACGCTTTACAGCTTTGCTTCCGGAACGGGCTGCGCGGGCTTGGCCGCGTACTGCTTGTCGGTGACGTTCTCCAGCAAAGTCGTACCACTCCCACTAGGTGTCTCTGCAACCGCCAGATGAGTCATAGCACAGCCAGGGGAGGCGTCGTGTAAATGCTTCTCCTCCGGCTCGAACTAGGCCGTAGACTCATAAGCGCGAAGCCACAGGCGTATTGAGGCGAGCTGGACCATCGCGAGGAATTTGGCGGCGAGCTTATCGTAGCGGGTGGCGACGCGGCGGAAGTGCTTCGGCTTGGGGAAAAACCGCTCTATCAGGTTGCGCTCGCGGTAAAACATGGATTTTGGTCGTGAGCCCGCCGCGTGATCGACCGAGACAGTGATCTGCACCCCCCCCTTTGCCGTCGCAGCCTGCTGGTGCACTCGGATGGAAGTGCTGTCGATCATTTGAGTGTCGCCATCGTGCGCGGCGGTAATGGCGTCCATCAGCCGGTCCCGCACACCCGCCTGCCGCCATCGGTTGAAGCGGTTGTAGCAGGTGGTGCGCGGCCATAGCGCTCCGGCAGGTCCCGCCAAGGCGCACCAGAGCGCAGCACCCAGAAGATGCCGTTCAGCACGCGGCGATCGCTTACGCGCGTCGCGCCTCGGGGCTTGTTGGGCAGCAGCGGCTCGATCACGCGCCACTCGAAGTCGGCCAGGTCATATCGGCTCATGCCGGCGTGGAATCACATTCCGATGCAGTGTAAAAGCTGCTAACCGGCAAACGCTCCTGCAGAGGTCGTTCATTTGAGCCTTTTCATCATCTGAAGGATCGCGTCGGCCGCCTGTTCTGGTGTAGTTGCTCCAGTGTCGATACGTATGGCAGGCTGCGGCATTTCCTGCATGCAGGCGGCCATAGAATTTCGGAGGTCTCGAAGGATTTGCGGGGACCGAAGCTTGCCGAGCGCCATACGAGAAGGGTCAACGAGCCGGCGTTCCTGCTCGTCCGACGCCAGGTCTAACGCCACAAAGATCACCTCTCCGCCAAGCGCTTCAACCAAGTGAGACACACGAGCCGGGAAGTCGGCGGCCACTGTAGGTTCCGGAGCAAAGGTAAAGACTAGGGATTGCCCCACCTTGGCGGCTGCTGAAAATGTTTCAATCCAGAAGTGCTCTCGCAACCGGACGAACTCCTGGGAGCCGAACGGAAATACGGCTGCGACGGCGTCGACGATCAGATGATTATGAAACAGTGACAGGCCAGCACGCTGGGCGACCAGCCGCGCGATGGTCAGCTTACCCGACGCCACAGGACCATAGATGAAGAGCAAGCGCATGATACGGCAGCCTACCTCCTCAGCCGTAAGCATTCCGCCACCTCAGCGATACTTCATTTATGGGCTCAGGACCAAGGGCCCGTTAGCGCCTGAACCTGGGGCGCGTCGCGGCGTTGGGCTTGCTTTGCGGAGGCGAGCGGATGCTTTCCGACGAACGCTGGGCGGTTTTGGAACCGCTGATCGAAGCCTGCCGGCCGCACGCCAAGGTACCGCCAAGTTATCTGCGGCGATCCTCTGGCGGCACGAGAACGGGGCCAAGTGGCGCGCCATTCCCTCCGAGTTAGGTCCTGGATGGCCGCCCAGACCTTCATTTGGGGTCGCGCCTCGGGGTGTGAGAGCGGCTTCTACGGCTGGCACAAGCACACGGCGTGGCGCTCGGCATGGCGTTTCTCGATGGCACCGCCATCCGCGCTCACTAGAAGGCCGCGGGCGCGCCGAACAAAAAGCCGCGGAGGCGGCGGGGCCGAGTGGTACGGCGCAAGCCCTTGGGCGCTCGCGCGGTGGTTTCGGCACGAAGGCGTGCGTGATCGCCGATGGCGCGGGCCGGGCGGTGGCCTTTGCGCTCGCGCCCGGGCAGGCTCATGAGCTGCCTCACGCTGTGCCGCTGCTTGCGCGCCTGCCCGATGTGCCGCTCAGGGTGGTGGCCGACCGCGGATACAGCAGCCACGCTTTCCGCCAGCACATCTGGAACTCCGGTGCCCGGCCCGCCGTCCCGGCTAAGCGCAACGAGGCGCCCGTCGCCTGCCCCGACTGGGCCTACGCCAGCCGGCGCCTCGTGGAGAACCTCTGGGCCCGGCTCAAAGAATGGCGCGCGGTGGCGACCCGCTACGAGAAGACAGCTCTGACCCCGGAACTGGCGGTTCAAGACCTCGATGCAAGCCTGCGCTTCTGGTGTGACCTTCTCGGTTTCACGGTAGCCTATGATCGACCAGCCGCACGCTTCGCCTACCTCGCACAAGGCGGCGCACAGATCATGCTGTGCCAACGCAACGGCCGCTGGGACACCGGTGTACTAGAACGCCCCTACGGACGTGGAGTGAACTTCCAGATCATGGTTGACCGTTTGGCTCCGATCTTGACTGGACTCGATGCAGCCCGGTGGCCTCTCTTCGAGGAGCCGAGCGAGGTTTGGTATCGAACTGGACCGGTGGAATGCGGCCAGCGGGAATGCCTTGTCCAAGATCCTGATGGGTATCTCGTGCGCCTTGCCGAGAACCTTGGGCAGCGGCAACCGGAGTAACATCTCCTTTTCAGTCAAAGCGGCGCTTGACCTTAACGGCGGCCACAACCGCCAGTTAGGTCCATAACACCCTCTAGGTCCGGCCGCTTGCGTCAGGTGCGTCGGTCACCGGTGCAAACGGCACGGCCGGCGCGCAGCGATGCACCTTCCATCCGCCAGCAGCCGGCCCGATCTGGGTGGCCGGTGCTGGCGCTGTCGTCTTGAGGGAGTTCTTTCACGGCGCGCGTGACCATCTTCGCCAAGCCGCAGACCGGGTGGGCAATTCGGCCGGGACCCTCGTCTCGCGCACGCGGATGAACCGCTGCACCAGACTGGCTCAAGCGCGCACGGAACTTGGCTTCGGTGAGGGCTGGCGGTCGACCCCGGCAGCCTTCAGCCAAGCTTGCACGTTGCCGCTGCGTGCCACCCGGCTCCTCATGGCCGGCTCTTCACGTCACAGCGAAAGGTCACCACCGCTGCCGCGCAACATCTCCACCGCCCGATCCTTGTCGGACTTTGAGAGGGTGATCTCCAGCGTTGTCTTGCCTCCCTCTTCCGAAAGCGTGGCGCAGCGTTGGTCCAGCGGAAGGTCGCGCACCAACTTCTCAACGGCCAGCTTGGCCGTGACATGGTCTTGGAAACGCGCACTCACCATGGTCGGGTCGGCCACGTTCGACTTATCCGAAGCGTCCATCATCTCGGTCATATCGGCCGCACGTGTCCCGACGGCGGGGGTGGCCGCCACCGGATCGCTCGCGGGAAAGGTGTCGGGTACCGCGGTCTTGGCGCTGCGGTCGGCAGGCGAGCCAGGCGTTCTATCGTGGTGTCGCCGAGAGTTCGCAGGGTCTGCGGATTTGTCGGACATGCTTGCGCCCCTTTCATGTTGGCAACCAAGCTTGAAGCGTCCGGAGACTGTCATGGTTGTCCTGGCCACTCCGAGGGTGCCGGCCATTGTCCGAAAAAGAGCCTCGGGTCCGCCTTTGAAAGTCAGAGACAAAACCGTCTGACCTGACGCATGCAGATGACGGCGATGCCGAGTGTGGTCAGGGCGAGGTGCACGTCGGCGCGGCGCTCATGACGGACGGCCAGGCGACGGAACTGGGCGAGCCATGCGAGGGTCCGCTCGACCGTCCAGCGGTGACGGCCCAGCCACTCGCTGCTGCGATGCCACGCCTCGCGATGTGCGGGACGATGCCACGGACCCGGCACTCGCGGCGGCAGCGGCGGTGGTCATACCCCTTATCGGCGTAGAGCTTGCTCGGACGGCGGCGCGGGCGCCCGCGATGGGCGGCACAGCGTCCAAGGTGGGTGCCATCATGCGGCTGTCGTGCCGGTTGGCTCCGCTCAGCGTCAGGCCGAGCGGCGTGCCCTCGCCATCGACGACCAGGTGCCGCTTTGTGCCCGATTTGCCGCGGTCCGTCGGATTGGGGCCGGTCTCCGCGCCCCCCCTTTGGCGCACAGGGAGGCGCTGTCGAGCGAAGCCCGGCTCCAGTCCAGCCGGTCGGCGTGGCGCAATCGCCGCAACAGCGTCCGATGCAGGGCCCGCCAGACCCGGGCCGCGTGCCACTCGACCAGCCGGCGCCAGCAGGTCTTGCCGCTGCAGCCCATCTCGGCGGGCACGTCGCGCCACTGGATCCCGGTTCGCAGCACGAACAGGATGCCCGCCAGCGCCACCCGGTCCGGCACGCGCGGACGTCCGCCCTTCGACTTCGGTGGCGCGGACGGCAACAAGGGCGAGATCGCCGTCCAGAGATCGTCGGGAACAAGAGGCGCTGCCATTGCCCCTCAACACCCAGAACCCGGTTTTGTCCCCGGTTTTGAGTCGGACGCATAGCCTGAGTATTCGAGGTGGTTGCGGCATTCGCTTGGGCGGAAGCGATCAAGCCGTTCGCCGATGGTGGCCCGCAGTGGCCGTTTTTCGGCCTTAGCGCAGAAATGGCAGGGAAGAGATGGACTGGTTGCGTATCGCGTTGTAATACGATAGAATACAGGTGTCTTGGAAGACATTATTGGCTGGCATGGCACGCGACGCTATTACGGTGCGGATGGATGCAGAGAAGCGGGCAGCGCTCGACGCGCTGGCGCAGGTGACAGATCGCGACCGCAGCTACCTCATCAACGAGGCCGTGGACGCTTATCTGGCCGTCCATCGCTGGCAGATCGCCCATATCGAGGAGGGGCTGCGTCAGGCTGAGGCCGGCGAGTTCGCCACGGATGAGGACATCAATGCTGCTTATGCTCGCTGGCGGTGATTGTCCGATACGCACGCCAAGCTGCTGCTGATCTCAATGCGGCGCGGGATTACATCGCGCTCGACAATCCAAGAGCCGCTGCTGAGGTCGCCAAGCGACTCCGTGAAGCGATCGACGGCTTGCGCCAGTTTCCCGAGCGCGGCCGAACAGGTCGCGTCGCAAGCGCCCGCGAGCTGGTCATCCCTGGCACCCCATTCGTCGTGCCTTACCGAGTCATCGGCCGCGAAATCCAGGTGCTCGCCGTGCTGCATGGCGCACGCGCTTGGCCGCCTGGGGACGGCTCATAAATGCCCCAGGAAGGCCGGAAGAGGCATTGAGGCCAGGGCGCTCGCCGCCGGGCTGCCGTCTCCGCCGCCCTGATCCTGCGCGACCTGTTGCGCCCTGGCGGCGTGAAGATCCTCGAGGCCGGCACCTTCGCCCCTCCTCGGCGCCCTTCGCGCTCTACACGATCCTGACCGGCGCTGAATGGTCGGTGATCGGTGTGTGGCTCCTCGTGGACGCTGGCTACTGCTGATCGTGCTCGCGTCCATGGTGGCAGGACGGCCCTTCACGCTGCAATACGCCACCGAGCAGGTGCCGCCCGAGGTCCGCAGGCGGCCGGAGTTCATCCGCACGAACTCCGTGATTACAGGCGTTTGGGCGCTCGCCTTCGGCGTGACGGTGCTGGCCGAACTCGCCTTCCTCACCGTTCCTGCCATGCCGCAACGCGCCGGCATCGTGGCCATCATCCTCGCCCGTGTCGGCGCGGCAAAGTTCACCAGCTGGTATCCCGAAAGTGGTCAGGCACGTCCGCACGGCTGACCCGCCCTTCCGCCCGTCCTAGGACTGCTGGCACCGGGATGACCGCCGACGAGAGCATGTGCTAGCGGAGACCTGAAGACCGAGGTGTGAGAGGGGCCGGGCGGTCGCTGCAGTGGCGGTGCTGAGAGCGGTCGCGAAGGCCTGCACAGACATCGTGCGTCGCAAAGCAGCGCGGGCCGCGGCTGGCCTGCGCGTGCATCGCCACCATATGATCCGACATGAGACTGACCATGCCGCCCGCGACACGGCCGGACCCGGCGCGCTCCATCAAGGATGCCATCACCCGCCGCGTCGTCGCCCTGTTCAACGATCGCGCGCGGGGCGAGGCGCCGGTGGCGCGCCGCCTCGACGGCCTGTTCGGCCCCAACGCTGTGGCGTGGCGGGTCCATGGCGATGTCACCTCGATGATGGTCGGCGGCATTTCCTCCCTGCTGCTCCAGATGCTGCACCCGGCGGTGCTGGCCGGCGTCTGGGATCATTCGGATTTCAGAACCGACATGCAGGGCCGCCTGCGCCGCACCGCGCGCTTCATTGCACTGACCACCTATGGCGGGCGCGAGGAGGCCGAGGCAGTGATCGCCCGTGTCCGCCGCATCCATGACCGGGTCGGTGGCACCCTGCCGGACGGCACGGCCTACGCCGCGAACGACCCGGCGTTGCTGGCCTGGGTTCATGTCACCGAGGCGGTGAGCTTCCTGAACGCCTGGCGCCGCTACGCCGAACCAGGGATGTCTCCGGTGGACCAGGACCGCTATTTCGCGGAGATGGCGCAGGTGGGACGCGCGCTGGGCGCGGCACCCGTGCCGTCCGACCGGGCGGCGGCGCGCCGCCTGTTCATGGACTACCGGCCGCACTTGCGAACTGACGCCCGCACGCGCGAAGTCCGCGGATTGGTGTTGAAGGCGGCCGCGACCGATCCTCTGGCTGGGCGCGTGCAGGCGTTGGGCAACCAAGCGGCCATCGACCTCCTGCCCGATTGGGCGCGGCGCATGCACGGGTTGCCCAATCCGCTCCTCGCCCGCCCCCTCGTGCGCGCCGGAACGCTCGGTGTGGCGCAAGCTCTTCGTTGGGCGTTTCGCTGAGAAGAGTTCCGATGGCCGTGGCCGCCGAGGTTGGAGCCCTTGGTCAGCGATCCGGCCGCGGGGGAGGGTCCCTGCGCTGGCAGGGTACTGAGCCGGTGCGCAGTTGACGAGCGCGGGCAGCAACGCAGGCAGGAGAGCGGAGGAGGTCGAGAGCGGAGCCGCTTACCGCCAGCTTCCTGGCCCACCGCGTGAAGAACGTGCTCGCCGTGGTGCATTCCCTGGTCGCCCTGACGCTGCGCGCCACGGCCGACGGCCCCTCCCGCTTTGGTCCCGAGTTCAGTGCGCGCCTCGGCGCCCTGGCACGGGCGCACGACCTGATCGCCCGCGCCGACTGGCAGCCCACCGACCTCGCCGAGGTGGTACGGGCCGCGCTCGCCCCCTGGCGAGCTGCCGAGCGACCTCACGGCCGGAGATAAGCTGGGCAGCTCTTCTCCTACGCCCTTGTGGCCCTGGAGCAGCAGCACGAGCAATGAACTACCCCATCCAATCCTGCGGAATGGATGGAGTTTCGTGAGCAGGCGGGGCAACCCCCGCTCTCTCTCGCAGGGTCGGTTCCCGCCCCGATTGCATCTGCCCCAGCACCCAGTTCAGGGCAACGCGGCCTGAGGCCGCATCGCGCGGCTCCACATGCCCGCAACGGCAGCAATGCATGCGCTGGCTCAGCGTCTTCTTTTCGACACGCAAACACGCCGGACACCTCTGGCTCGGCTTGAGGGTGCGCGTCGGCACCTCGATCATCTCCGACCCGGCTTCCGTCGCCTTGTATCGGAGAAGCGCCAGAAAGGCCGCTGGCGCGGTGTCGAGGATTTCACGGTTGAGCCCGGCCTTGGCCCGCACGTTCCGTCCCGGCGCGTCGGCTGTGCCGCGGGCCGTGGCGGTCATGTTCTTGACGTTCAACTCTTCGGTCGCGATCAGCGCAATTGGATTGGTCGTCATGGCACAGCAAGAGCTAGACGCCCTCCATCACTGCGCTTTCGCCCTGCACTCCCATTTGGTTCTTGTGACCAGGTTTCGGCGGAAGGCGCTCACGCGACCGATGCTCGACCGCTTCGACGTGCTGGCTCGTGAGCGGGTCGAGGCATGAGGCGGGCGCTTGATCGAGACAAACGGCGAGCCAGAGCATGTCCATCTGCTGTTCACCCTGCCCCCCAAGCACGCGCTGGCCGACTTTGTGAACGCCCTCAAGACCGGCACAAGCCGCAGGCTGCGCTCGGAGTTTCCCGAGGAGGTGCGGCGGTTCCCCCACCAGCCCGTACTCTGGAGCCGGTCTTATTGCGTCATCTCCTGCGGCGGCGCCCCGTTGGAGATCATTCGCCGCTATATCGAGCAACAGGAGCGCCCGGAACTATGACCGCCCGCGGGGCGGTGCGGCACTCCCCTCCCTCCAACCCGGAGGTTGGAGGGAGGGGAATGCCGCGAAGCGGTGGGATCCGGAGAGCTTGCGGCGGTGGTCGCCCCACTGCTGCGGACGGGAAGGGAGGACGCTGGGAGTGACGGACTGACGCAGAAGAGCGGACCAGTTCCCCTGCCGCCGGTCGTTTCGCTTGTGACGGCGAAGCTTATGGCACGTTCATCGGCGGAACTCCTTTGCAGGTGAAGATCCATCGCATGATGCGAATTCCCACGAGAGTGGCAGCAAGTCAGATCCCCGGCGCCGGCAACGGCCTTTTCACCGAATGTTTTGTTGCCGCGGGGGAGGTGATCTGGCAGTTCGATCCTGGCCTTGACCTGTTGCTAGAAGGGCTTCCTGAAGACCCGATTCTCAGAGCCTTTGTAGAGCGATATGGATACGAGCCTCTTGGCGAGCCGGGCCGCTGGCTCGTTTGTGTCGACAACGCTCGATTCATTAATCACTCGAGCGACCCAAATACCTACGACACCCGTAACCACACCTTCGCCACGGTCGATCTGCCGCCAGGAACTGAGATCACATCCGATTATCACGCGTTCTGTGAGCGCCCATTCTTGGGCTGGCCGGATGCGGTGCCTCCGCTCGCGGCTGGCGGCTCTTGGAGCGGCGAGATGCCGCGAGAAGCTTCACAGAGTTCTGCCGCTAGCCCAGCGGTGGCTTCGGATAAGCAGACTAACGCTTGATTTTCCTCTGGCCGCGCGCGGCCAGACCGCCAGCTGCTGTAGATCTGCTTTGTCACTCCAAGTGCATTAGTCGCTTTGCCACAGGCTCGCTCATGCCATCAGACATTCAACCCACCCCAACTCGAGCACCCCAAATGATAAAGGTCTCGTCGGACGTCACTAGCCGGAACGACTACCGAAGGCGCTGCTACTCCTCTCGGGTCGCTTTCGTCGCGACAAGCACTAATGGCCTTGTGCGCGTGTGTTTCCAGGAGTGAGATTTCAGATACGCCGAACGACCACAAAGACTTTCTGATTCTGATCGGCTACATTGACCAGATCTTTGTTTTCATCAAAAATGAAACGCTTTTGCCCAATCCTGTCTTTAACATTTCCGCCTATGGTGTGAATGCCTGTGGGATCTACAGCCACAACGATGTCGCCGTGGCTTTCACGGTATGGAAAGTCATGGCGCTCTGCCGCCGCATCCTCATACAATAGCTGCGGCTGGCCCTCTTCGTTCATAAAGAGGAGATCGCCGGGCTCAATCGTGATTTCGGCTGGCCGATAGCCACGAAACCAACCTCCTTCTTCATTTTGTGTGGTTTGGGCGGAGGGCTCAGCATGAAAAGAGCTTGAGCCACTGAATTGAAAATCGGCATCTGGATCGGCTAGCCGAACCATCATAGAAATGAAGGCGCCCGACCAATCGAGCCCAGAATCTTTTCCAGTATATGGCTTGCCTCGTATGGCCCAATATTGTCCAATTCGGTCCGAAAAAACATCCTCATCTTCGGTCATCCGTCCATATTTTTCAAACTCAGCCACCGTCACCCAAACCAAGTCGTCTGCGAAGGGCATGCTCGTCACCGCTTTGTCGCACGAGAATCGCACAGAAGCTTACTCTGTCATCAAGCTGCCACCTGTGCCTACGACGGTCACGCATGGAACGAACCAAGATCAGGGGCCACGTGTCAGCGTCGTCTCCAACATGCTCCTCGCCGCGTAGAGCCCAGAGCCAGAATGGCGCAATACTGATTGAACCCATGAAGGCGAGGACACGTAGGCACTCACGGAGCAGGGCTTAGGCGCGGTCCCCGCGATGCAGGTTTGTGTGCGGCTGCGGAAGCTTGATTGCGTGTCAGCGAGATCCAACGGTGCTTCCATAGCGCCGAAGTTATCGAGGCTTAGACCGGCCACACCTGTGAGGCGAAGCGGATCAGCTTGCAGCGGCAAGGGTGCGTTGCGCGACGCCGCGTGGATTACGCGGCGTCTAGGCCGGTTCGCAGAACTCGTAGCCTGCGATGTCGTCGCGCTGCCAGCGTCGGGCTGCCTTGCGCACCACTCCGCCGGGCAGATGGAGCACGGCCGTCGACGGTGCCGCTTCCGGGTGGAGGAGGTGGATGCGGGCGCCCGTCGCGGAGAGGTCCAGGACGACGCAAGCTTGACTGCGTTCCTCGGCGACCATCCTGCCGCCGCAGATCATGCGCGTCCGGGCAACGCGTCGCAGTTCTGGCGTTCGTCCCATCGGGGTCTCGTGCAAGGAACGGACCCTGGTCGAGGTCTTCTGCACTTCTGGTTGTCTCCTGCCCTGGGGGGGTGGGCACAAGCCACAGCCAGGAAAAGCATGCGATCCGCTGCGACCGCTCCATTCCTGAGCCGGAGTGGCTATAGAGGGAAGGTTAGGGAGGCCTCCGGGAGAAAACAACGACTGATTTGCGGTCTGGCTTTTCTCCTCTGCCGGCCTGTCGCCGGGTTATACCTCGCGCAGGAATGCCTCCTGCCAGGCAGGGGCTCGGCGGAAGGGCCCTGTCGCGGACGGGGGCTGAGCCATTTGCATTCGAAGAAATGTTTAGGTGGTGGGCAATGCGCCATGCAGTTTCCCGGCTGGGGGCTGAGCCGACCCAGGCGGCCGTCCCATGGGTGCATTCTTGGGCGCGGCTACGGCGTTCATCAAACATGCGCCCGCCCTGTGGCCTCGTTCTGACCCTCGCCGCCGTGACGCTTCTGGCGTGCCGGGAGGACCCGCCCCAGCAAAGGGGAGCAGCCGCCGATCCACGCCTGCAGGCCGCCCACGAGGCCGCGGAAGCCCGCCTGCGGGAACGACTGCGCGCAACGGGTGGACAGCAGCCGCGTGGCGTACAGGCCTTCGCCCAGGCCATCCCGAACACCTTCGCCGTCTGCGGACGCGTTTCCGGCAGTGCAAGCGAGCCATTGCTGCCGTGGGTTGCGGTCGTGAACGCGGAGGCCGGGGCGCCACAGGTCACCAGCTTCGTGCTGGGGGCTAGCGGACCCGAGGCGACCCGTGTGTTCACGGAGATGGTCGATCGATGCTTCGAGGGCGGTGGTCCACCTGTCGGACGCACGGCGGCACGGCCACTGCCACCCCTTCCGACGCAAGCTGCGCCAGAAGCCCCACCGGCCATGGCCAGCAACGCGCCCGCTTCCGTCTCACCGGCGTCCACAGCCGCGCCCACAGCAGCGGCTGCGGCTGCGTCTTCGGTGCGAAGCGTGGTGACGTCGGCCCGCAATGGCGCAAACCTCCGCTCCTCGCCACAAGGCGGCCAGGTCCTGCGGGTCGTTCCGCGCTCGAGCACGTTGCAGGTCTTCGGCGAGGCACCCGGCGGATGGTATCAGGTCGGCCAGAACGGAACCGCGTGGGGTTGGATTCATTCCTCCGTGCTGGAGCGGACGGAACTGGATCGGACGGACCGCTGATTGAGCATTCTGGTGCTTCAGAAGGCGGCCCCGTTCGCACCGCTTATGGACCTGCCTATGTGTCCCTTCTCCAGCCACGAACCTACTGTCCGTGGCAAAGCGAGTTCGGTAGACGCAAACTGGACTTAATGGGCGGTTGAGGAGGTGGCGAGAGAAGCTCACCTTCGTGGAAAGTTTGGACCACTTCCGCGCTGCTATTGAGTTCGCTTCCGCAGCCGTGACGATTTTCGTCATAGGGAAAAATTCGAGCGTTAGCGCTATGGCTTTTCTTCGGCAGCCAGCAGCACTGCGTCGATCTGCTCGAGCAACACCGGGAAGTCTACGGGCTTTGGATGATATTCATCACAACCCGCAGCAAGAATCTTGTCTTTGTCGCCCGCCATGGCATGCGCGGTCAGCGCAATGATGGGAATTCGCGCTGTCTGGGCGTTGGCTCGCAAGTTTCGCGCCACGGTCCAGCCGTCCATCACTGGCAGGTTCATGTCGAGCAATATCACGTCCGGCTGCTCTGCCCCGGCTTGGTCGAGCCCCGCCTGTCCATCATGCGCCAGCACGACCTCGAAGCCGCGCCGCTTCAGCCGGCGGGACATCAGATCCCACAGCTCCTCGTGGTCTTCCACCAGCAGGATCTTGGTCACTGGTTGGTCTCCCTGCCTGCTGCCACCAACGCTGGTCCCGACGCCGCGTTCGAGGGGCGCGGATGAAGCCTGCGCAACTCGGCCAAAAGGCTTTCAGGTGGCTCCTCGTCGGCAGGCAGGACGCGGCGCACCTGGCCCTTGAGCGCCTCCAGATCCTCCGCTGCGACCTCGCCGCCCGTCAGAGCGATGACCTGAGGGGACTGCCCATGGCGCCGCAGTTCATCCAGCAAGGCGAGGCCGTCACCATCAGGCCCCGGCACGGCCACGAGCACTAGGCCGATCTCCGGTGCCTCGGCGAGGCGCCGGAGCGCGGCTTCCTTGCCCGAGGCTTCCTCGGAGGCCCACCCAGCCTCGCCAAGTCGGGTGCGCAGTTCGGCCCGCATGGCCTCGTCAGTCTCAACGACCAATGCGAGGCCTGGCGTGCGCCATCCATCCAGCACTGCTTTCAGACGCAGCCAGGGGACCGGCTTGGGAAGAAAATCGGCGGCACCCAGAGAAACAGCCAACGCCCTCTCCGGCAGGATGCTGGCCATCACAACTGGAATGTCGGCGGTCTCTGGGTCATTCTTCAGAGCCGAAAGCATGGCCCAGCCATCCATGCGCGGCATCATCACATCCGCAATGATCGCAGTCGGGCGCAGGCTGCGCGCCATGGACAGGCCCTCTTCCCCATCGCGGGCGCATCGAACGGCGAAGCCCTCGCGCGTCACGAAGCGGGCAAGCAACTCACGCGAGGCGGCGTCGTCATCCACGACGAGCACCAGCCCAGCGCCTACATGCTCCACTGGTGGCACCTCGACCTCGCGATGAGGCATCTGGCTCAGGTCGGCGGGCAACCGAATGGTGAAGGTCGTTCCCTCTCCGACACGCGAGGTAACGACGATATTTCCACCTAGCGTTTCGCAGAACGCCTTGGTGATGGAGAGCCCGAGCCCCGTGCCGCCAAACCTGCGCGTCGTCGAACTGTCGGCCTGCGTGAAACGGCGGAAAAGCCGGGATTTCTGCTCCTCCGTCATGCCGATGCCGGTGTCCGAGACGCGGAACATCACCTCGCGCGTACCTTCCTTGGCCGTGGCCTCCTCAACCTCCAGCGTCACGCGCCCATTTTGCGTGAATTTCCCAGCATTGCTGAGCAGGTTGATGAGAGACTGCCGGATCTTGACTGGGTCCGAATGCATCCGGCCAAGGCCGGGACGCATTTGAACCTCCAGCTCATTGCCATTCTTCCGGAGAAGCGCGGTAACGGTGGCGGTCACTTCCTCCACCAGTTGCGTCACGTCGATATCCTCCGGCGCGACCTCCATCTTACCAGCTTCGATCTTGGAAAGGTCGAGCACGTCGTTGATGAGAGACAGGAGGTGCCGCGCGTTGGTACCGATCTTGCGCAGATCTTCCACCAGGGATTCACCGCCTTCTAACTCCTCGGCCTCCTCCTCCAGCATCTCGCTGTAGCCGATCACTGCGGAAAGCGGGGTGCGGAGTTCGTGGCTCATATTCGCAATGAAGGTGCTTTTCGCGCGGTTGGCCTCCTCTGCTGCTTCCTGAGCAGCTTTGGCAGCTTCCTGTGCCTCCCTCAGGTCGGTCACGTCCGTGCAAGTGCCAAACCAGGTGACAGCCGTGCCGTCCTCGTCAGGCAGCGGCACAGCGCGCGTGAGAAAGTAGCGCAGATGTCCGTCATGGCGGCGGAGCGCAAAGCTTTGCTCCCATGCTTCGCCGCTGGCGAAGGCCTCGCGAAGCCGGCCCTCGACCGGACCCCGCTCAGCCGGGTCGAGCAGCTCCAGCCAGTCCCAGCCCAGCGCCTTGGCGTCGGCCAGCCCAGTGAACTCACGCCAGCGGGCGTTGCTCCAGCTAATCGCTCCATCCGCATCTGCGATCCAGGCAAGCTGAGGCATGGATTCCGTTAGGGTCCGGAAGCGAACCTCGGAGCGGCGGAGCCGGGCTTCCGCACGCTTGCGTCGAGAAACGTCCTCCAGCACCAACCCAGCGCCAGCCGCCCGGTCGCTGCGCAGGGGGAACAGCGTTGCGCGAAGGTGACTGGACGCCTGCCCCAGCGCCACAGGCGGAAGGTCCATCTCAACCTCAGCCGTTCGAGTGCGCCCTCCCATGACATCTCGCAGCCTGGGCTCCAACAATTTTCGCAGCTGGGCGGGCAGCGGGCGGCCCCCGCCCACTTTCTCGCCGATGGCAGATTGGCCAAGCTCCTCCATTGCTTGGTTTGCGCCTGAGGCGTGCAGCTGCGCGTCGAGGAAGGCTAGTCCCATAGGGGCATTGGCCATCACGCTATCCAGCAGCGCATTCGCCGCGCGCTCCGCTCTGCGGCGCCCAAGGGCGTAGAAGGCGAGCAGCAGCGCGCCGCCCAGCGTCGTTGCCAAGGTCGCGGCCATCAGCCACGTCGCGCGACGGTCGCCCGTCTCGGTGAGTTCTGTGACGCGGCTGCGAGTATGCTCCTGTTGAGCAGCGACCTCGGCTCGGATCGCGTCCATAAGGGTTTTGCCCTCACCGATCTCGGTCAGAACTCGGACATTGTCCTCGACACCAGAACGCTTGCGGTCGACCAGGCGGATCGCGATCTCCACGCGCTGGCGGATCAATCTTTCCAGCCCTTGGTCATGGGACTCGCCAGCGGCTTCACGCAGAGCAGACAACTCTCCCAGCCGCGCCTCAAGATCACGCAGCCCTGCATGGAACGGGCCAAGATACTCGTCGTCTCCCACCAAGAGGTAGCCACGTTGCCCGGTCTCGACGTCCTTCAGCGCCGAAAGCGTCGCCTCCAGCCCAAACGCCAGCGCATTGCCAGCTGCGACCGTCGCGCGGTCACGCGCTCCCATCACATAGGAGGCTGTGCCGCACGCAGCCGCAACGACAATCAACAAGGCTGCGAGCACGGGCTGCAGGGGGGAGGGGCGCCGGGCGGCTTCAGCTGTGGGCATGTGGGTCCCCATGGAGCCGGCGCATGCGCTGGCAAATGGCAAACCCGCGAGGCTTCCGAAGGTTGAAGGCGAACGCCACGCCCCTCAAAGGCCTTCCGCCTGATGCTCCACCCCGCCCGGCTTCCCGCAGGTTCGTCCGACCCGCTCCGCATTGCTGCGACAATGGCAATCGGGGCTATGGTAATCGCCGCGCTATATCTGGCTCAGGACGTCCTGGTGCCCCTGGTGCTAGCAGGGCTGCTGGCCTTTGTCCTCGCGCCCCTCGCGCGTCTGGGACGACGTATCGGCATTCCAAGGGGAGCGTCGGTGGTGCTGGCCGCGCTGCTCGGCTTCCTCCTGCTGCTTGGGATCGGCGCACTCATCGGCCATGAGGGGGCGCTCATCGCGAGTGAGGCGCCCCGCTACGTTGGGCCACTCCGGCAGAAGCTGGGCGTCCTTTCCGGACTGAGCGAATCTCTTCGCAATGCCGAGGCGATGCTGCGAGGCACGGCTTCCGAACCGGTTCCAGTGGTGGTGGATGCCGAGCCCGCGCGCCCGACGAGCACCTCCTTGCAGCTCGCGGGGACGGTACTTGGTCCCGTATTGGCCCCGCTTGCAACAGCTGGGCTGGTCGCACTGTTCACCGTGTTCATCCTCCTCTTTTCGGACGATCTGCGTGACCGAGTGATCCGCTTGGCTGGCGCGCGGGATCTGCCACGCACCATGGCCGCCATGAACGACGCAGCCGACCGGCTTTCGAGGTTGTTTCTCGCACAGGTTGTTCTAGCGGCCGGCTTCGGTGTCGCTGTAGCCGCAGGGCTCTGGCTGTTGGGTCTGCCCGCAGCGCTTCTGTGGGGGCTTTTGGTCGGACTGATGCGCTTCGTTCCTTTCATCGGAACACCCATCGCCATCCTTCCCCCGGTTGTGCTTGCACTAGCGATCGAGCCCGGCTGGGAGCTGGCCATCTCAGTCCTGGCCCTCATCCTGCTTGGCGAAGTGTTTATGGGCCA
The DNA here is from genome assembly GCF_017355885.1 of Sabulicella rubraurantiaca. GTDB lineage: Bacteria > Pseudomonadota > Alphaproteobacteria > Acetobacterales > Acetobacteraceae > Roseococcus > Roseococcus rubraurantiacus. The sequence continues at coordinate 33,482 of NZ_JAFEUU010000022.1, read as the reverse complement.
GGTGGCTGAGCCGGTCGTGCTGGGCAGGCGGACTGGCCTGTCACCGATTTCGGTAATTCTTTCCGCCTCCTTCTGGACGCTCCTCTGGGGGCCCATCGGCCTGCTGATTGCCACTCCGCTGACGGTGGGGCTGGTGGTGCTGGGACGACACGTGCCGCAGCTCGAGTTTCTGGACGTCATGCTCGGCGACCGTCCGGCGCTAGCGGCAGAGGAAACATTTTACCAGCGCGCTCTCGAAGGCGACGTGGACAGGCTGGTCGTGCAAGCGCACGCAGCAATGGAGCCAGAGGACGCAAAACTGCTGGGCTTCGCCGATAGCGTGGCACTGCGCGCCCTGGCACTGGCAGCCACTGATTGGAGCCGCGAGATCCTGGAGAGTGACCGCTTGGAGAAGCTCCGTATCGCGACGGGAACGTTGATCGATGAACTGGCGGAAAGCCTTCAAGAGGAGGCCACGCTCGAGCGTCCTGCCGACTGGGCCGCGGCAGGCGCGGTACTCTGCGTTCCGGCGCGCGGCCCGCTGGATGACGTGGCAGCCCGCTTCGCTGCGCTGGTCCTGCGCCGCGATGGCTTCGGCGCGGTGGCACTCGGGCCCGGTGCGCTGGACGCCGCCAATATCGGTCAGTTGGACCCCGTGCGTGTGCGTCTCGTCTGCCTCTCGGTTCTGGAGGAGGGAAACTCTGTCTCTGGCGTGCGGACGTCACTGCGGCGACTCGCGAGGCATCTTCCTGAAGCACGGGTGGCGGTAGGGATCTGGAATGCAGCGCCGGAGAGCGCGATGCTCACCGCGTTGCGAGCAGATGGGCCTGCGGACGTGATTGTCACATCGCTTGGCGAAGCTCTGGCTCAAGTCGAGGCTTATTCCTCCCGCGCAGCGACCCGTGCTGCGGAGCTATGAAGGCCCAATCACCTTGGAGGCTGGGCAGGACGAAAGGCGCAAACGAGAGCTGATCCGCCTAGAGACGGAGGTGCGAGGATGCCGGCAAGGCGAAAGAGTCGGCGTTGGAAACACCAAGAGCGCAGCTGGTCACAGTCGCTCCCCAGTTCTGAGGACCCGGTACGTCCGCAGGCCTGATCTGCTCTAATCGACGGAGCAATCTGCTCTGCATTCTCACTAGGTAAGGCGTCAAAAGATCCTTCAGCATTGGGGTTCACCTCGCCGCTGAAGCGAATGGATCAAAGCCTATCTACAATGATCCGGATGAAAGCCCGATCCAGCTCGCAGCGCTCCAGGCGGCAAGGCTGCTGGAAACGCCAGCAGAAGAGGGGTTCGACCAATTGACACGGCTTGCCTGGGAGGTGCTCGACGCGCCATGGCCCTTGTGTCGCTGGTAGACCGTGACTGGCAGTTCCTCAAGAGCCATTCTGGGTCCGTTCCAGTAGGCTTCGCGACCGAGCGGGAAACCCCGCGGCTTATTCCCTTTGCCGCCATGCTACGCCTCTGGGTGAGGCTTTTGTCGTCAAGGACGCCAAGAATCACCCTTTGGTTAAAGGCAATCCAACCGCACGCGAGTACGGAGCGCTGCCTACGCAGGCGTTCCTCTTCTCGATTTGGATGGCTAGGTGCTTGGCACGATTTGCGTCCTCGACAGGAAGGCTCTTCGTGGACGGAGGAGCACCTCAAGAGGTTTTTAACCTTAACCTCCATAGTATCATCCCTGGTCGGCTCTCGCGCTCCCGCGCTCGATGCGGCGTGGCCAAGTCGCTGACGACGGACTCGGATCCTGCGAGCCTGGATAGACGGACCGCATTGGGCGGAAGGCAGCTACAAGAGGCCTATTGGCTGGACGTATCCTGCAACCTCATGGCGAAGCGTAGGGGCGAGGGCTCTGAGTTGCTTGGACGATTTTGGCCTGCTGGAATTGATCAGGTTGTTCTTGGGAGCTGAACCGACCGAAGCTGGCGTGGCCAAAGCCTTTTTGTGTGGGAGTTGGTACCGCTTTGGAGGTCCGCATGGTTCAAAGCTGGTGAGCAACGTGGTGCGGCGGTTGTCCCTCGCGACTCGAGTATTCCAAGAAGGAAAGCGGCTTGCATGGCACCCTCACGCAAGTGGTAAGCTGCGACGGCAGCCTCAGTAACATCGCTAGGACAGGGCTGAGCCCACTTTTCCTGATCAGGACTGACTTTGTGCAGGAACGCCGCGAGGCGAGCGAGATTCGGACGGGAGGAGGCAAGTGTCGGGAGCATGGGGTAAGAGCGCCAAGCGGTCGGGCGGAGCCCGCTTTGGACGCTGAACGTCCGCCTGGCGCGAGAGGCGGCCAGCGTCGTGCGGCCCGTACCCCGAAACTCTCGGCGTTCCTCATGGGTCTTGTGGCCCTTGCCCTCGCACCTCCCCTTGTCGCAGGCGGAGTAGCCGTGTGGAGCGTCATCGAGAGCCGTCAGGACGCGGCCGAGGCGCGGCTCCTTTCCACAGCGCGTGCCCTCTCCCTAGCGATTGAACGTGACTTCCGCGGCATTGTGGGTGCGCTTTCGGCTTTCGCGACCTCGCCCGCTCTTGGGGACAATCCGCTCCGGCCGCACGACCCCGCGGCTCTCCACGCCCAGGCGGTTCGAATCGGCCAGCAGTATGAGGCAACCGTTGCGGTCCTCTCCCCAGACGGAAGCCAGGTACTCAGCTCCCTCCGGCCGCTTGGCGTCCCTATGCCGACTGCAGCCTCCTCCACGGCGGTCCAGCGAGCGTTCGCCTCGGGGCAGGCCGCAATTGGGGATCTCGTGACCGGCTCACTTTCCGGCCGACCGGTGGTGTCGGTTGCTCTGCCCCTGATGGATGGGGCGGGGCGGGTGGCAGGCATCACTGTCGCCGCCGTGGGCGCCGAGCGGTTCCGCGATCTGCTCGCGGGACAGGTCATGGCGGAGGGCGCCTTTGCGGCGGTAACTGATGCCCGTGCCATCCTCGTCGCACGCTCCGACGAGGCGCATGAGCGCCTCGTCGGACGCCCCGTGCGCGCGGAGAACGTCCAGCGCTTCAGGGACCTAGAGGGGGGCGTCTATCGCGCCGTCGACCTTGAGGGGGTGGAGCGTGTCTTCGGTTTCGCAGCTGTGCCGTCCACGGAGGGATGGACCGTCGTTGTCGGCGAGCCCGCAGCCTACTTCGACGTGATCTGGCGCTGGCCGCTCTTCGTGCTTCTCGCGAGCGGTACACTCGCCGTCGTTCTTGGCGGGCTTGCGGCAACATTCGTCGCGCGGCGTATCCTCCGTCCCGTTCAGCAACTCAGCCGTCACGCCGAGGCGCTAGCTGCAGGCCGGCAGGCACCCACGGCCGCGGGGATTCCGCCCGCGGGCATCGCGGAACTCGAGATATTGCGACGAGGCTTCGCCGAGGCCGAGCTTGCGCTGCGGGCGAGCGAAAGGTCGCTGCGTAGCTTGAACGAGGCTCTCGAGACTCGCGTACGCCAGGAGGTTGCAGCACGTGAGGAGGCGCAGGCGCGGCTGGCCCAAGCGCAACGAATGGAGGCGCTGGGTCAGCTCGCAGGAGGCATCGCACACGACTTCAATAACGTCCTCCAGGCCGTGGGGGGCGGCGCGAAGCTGATCGAGGACGCGGCCGACCACCCGCCGCGCGTACGCCGGATCGCGGGGATGGTGCGCGAGGCCGCCGGGCGAGGCGCGGCCGTGACGCGCCGTCTCCTCGCCTTTTCTCGGCGTGCCGATCTTCGTGCCGAGTCGCTGGATGCCAGGGAACTGCTTGAGGGCATGCAGGAGGTGCTTGCGCACACCCTGGGCGGCGGGATCGGGGTAGAACTGACAGTCGAGGCCGGCCTTCCACCGGTGCTCGCTGACAAGGGGCAGCTGGAAACGGTTTTAGTAAACCTCGCTACAAACGCGCGGGACGCCCTTCGTGGTCAGGGAACGATCGCCCTGTCTGCCGAGGCGGCGTTGATTGCCAGGGAAGGCGCGGTACGGCCGCTGCAGCTCCGACCGGGCGCCTATGTGCGGCTGTCTGTGCGTGATGCCGGCATGGGCATGTCGCCAGCCGTGCTGGCCCGTGCGTCCGAGCCCTTCTTCACGACGAAGCCAAGAGGTAAGGGGACAGGGCTAGGTCTCGCCATGGCCCGCGGCTTCGCAGAGCAATCAGGGGGCGCGCTCGCCGTGGAGAGCGAGGTCGGACGGGGGACGACGGTGTCGATCTGGCTTCCGGTCGCCGACGAGGAATTGCAGAAGACAGAGCATCCCGCTGCGGACCGGCCTGGCGCGACCCGTGGGACGCGAGGGCGCCTCCTGATCGTGGACGATGAGGCGGTCGTTCGCGAGATCACCGCAGAGGGGCTGAGGGCGACTGGCTTCACTGTTCGGACAGTAGAAAGGGCGACCGACGCACTGGACTTGCTCGATGCCGGAGAGGAGGTGGATCTCCTCGTGTCTGACCTGTCCATGCCGGAGATTGACGGTCTAACCCTCATCCGAGGCGCCCAGCACCGCCGGCCAGGTCTTCCGGCCATCCTGCTGACTGGCTTCGCGACGGACACGGCGGAACTCGCGTTGACTGGCGCCCTCAGTGGCGCCTTTTCGCTCGTGCGTAAGCCGGTCGATGTGGGCGCACTGGCCGACCGCGCGGCCATGCTTCTGGAGGCAGAAAATGCAGCCGCGAGCAAGCAAAGCGGGCCAACGGAGTGATCGTCTTCGGTGCCTCGAGCCAAACGCCTGGGCAGCGGTGCGACCCCGCCGTCCTGACGGAGCTGCTGGAGATCTGTTGGGTCTGGCACATCCATCTGTGGTGCAGCCCCGCCAGGGTACGCTCGCCCGCCGAGAGGCTCAGCCTCGTCCGCGGGGAAGCTCAGGAAGGCCGAACCCTGCGCTGGGGCATGCGCAGGCGGTCGAGAAGCCTTCGTGCGCTAGGTCCCAGGTAGTGGTGAGCTCTGGCTGGGGCTAGATCCGTCAGGCCACCAGCCAAGCGGCAGTTGGCGAGGAGACAGTCGCAGTCGGCTGTCTTGCCTAGCAGGCCTCTCGTAGATTGGCGGCTCCCCTTAATTTGTTTGGCCGCAGCACCCTCCCTCCGACCTTGCAGTTCGCGGTAAACTTCTCATCAAAGCGCCCAAGGAGAATGCCATGGATACCCCCGGGCCACAGGAAGCCAGGACAGAGGTTGCAGGACTGGACGACATACTCGGTGGCGGCTTGGAGCGCGGCCGGAGCTACCTGCTCGAAGGCAGCCCTGGCACCGGGAAGACCACCATCGCGCTGCAGTTCCTCCTCGCCGGCGCCGCGGCTGACGAACGCTGCTTGTACATCACCCTGTCCGAGACCGACGATGAGCTTCGCGCGACCGCGACCTCGCACGGCTGGTCGCTCGACGGCATCAATGTGTACGAGCTGGTCCCGCCGGAGAGCCTACTCGATGAGGAGCAGCAGCAAAGCCTGCTCTATTCGTCGGATCTCGAACTGGGCGAGACGACCAAGCGCATCTTCGAGGCCTTCGAAATGGCAAAACCCAGCCGCGTGGTGCTGGACAGCCTATCGGAGATCCGCCTGCTGGCACAGAGTTCCCTCCGCTACCGCCGGCAGATCCTGGCTTTGAAGCATTACTTCGCCAAAAGCGGCGCAACGGTTCTCATGCTCGATGACCTCACGACCGACGCGCTCGACAAGACAGTCCATTCCGTTGCGCATGGCGTGGTAAGACTGGAGGAACTGGCCCCCGAGTACGGCGCCGAACGACGTCGCCTTCGTGTCATCAAGTACCGCGGCCGCCGCTTCCGGGGCGGGTTCCATGATTTCACCATCAAGACGGGCGGTGTGCGCGTCTTTCCACGTCTCGTCTCGTCCGAGCACAGGGCCGACTTCAAGCGCGACCTGCTGACGACGCATCTGCCGGAATTCAACGACCTCCTTGGGGGAGGCGTCGAGCGTGGCTCAAGTGTGCTGATCCTCGGGCCAGCCGGCACTGGAAAATCCGTTCTCTCCCTTACCTTCATCCAGAATGCGATCGCGCGCGGCGAACGCGCTGCGATGTTCGTCTTTGACGAAGAACTGGGCCTCCTCCTCGAGCGGGCGCAGGGCCTTGGCATCGACTTGCAGCGCATGCGTGATTCGGGGAGCCTCGTCCTCGAACAAGTCGATGCCGCTGAACTGTCGCCGGGCGAGTTCTCCTCTCGCGTGCGGCACTGCGTCGAGGAAATCGGAGCGAGAACCGTCTTGCTCGATAGCCTCAATGGCTACCAGGCCGCCATGCCGGGCGAGCAGGCTCTGATCCTGCATATGCACGAGCTTCTGCAGTACCTGAACCGGCAAGGCGCCACCACCTTCCTGACCGTCGCGCAGCATGGGCTGGTCGGCGACATGAGAGCGCCAGTCGACATCACCTACTTGGCAGACACCGTGATCCTCCTTCGCTACTTCGAGGCCCTGGGCCGGGTCCGCCGCGCGATTTCGGTCGTGAAGAAGCGCACCGGCGCCCATGAGGACACGATCCGTGAGTACCGGATCACGGGGGACGGTGTGACCCTTGGTTCTCCTCTGACCAATTTCCAAGGCATCCTGCGTGGCGTTCCGGAACTGGTTGGCAAGGATGGCCTTCTGAAGGACGCAGGCAAGTGAAGCGGACGACCGTCTCTGAGCGCGCTCTGGTTCTCGCGCCAAGGGGACGGGACACTCAGATTGCGACCGCCATCTTGGGAGAGGCAGGCATCAGCGCCACGCCATGCACTTCGCTGACAGCGCTTATCCGGGAACTTAATCAAGGCGCGGCCTTCGCTTTGATGACGGAGGAAGCGATCGCAACAGCCGACCTGCACGGGCTGGCAGCTTGGCTCAATGACCAGGAGGAATGGTCCGACCTTCCGTTCGTGCTTCTGACGAACTGGGGCGCAGGCTTTGAACGCAACCCAGCGGCGGCGCGCCACCTTGAACTCCTTGGGAACGTGACTTTCCTTGAGCGGCCCTTCCATCCCACTACGCTGGTCAGCCTTGCCCGCTCTGCTCTGCGCGCACGTCGCCGCCAGTACGAGGCACGCGCGCGCCTGATCGCGCTCCGAGAGAGCGAGGAGCGGTACCGAACGCTCTTCGAGACCATGGACGAGGGCTTTTGTGTCATCGAGTTCCTGGACGGGCCGTATGGGCTGCTCTCCGACTACGTGCATGTCCAGGCAAATCCGGCTTACAGCTCCAATACCGGGATACCGGATATCGTCGGCAAGCGGCTGCGGGAGATCGTGTCGCGGGAAGAGGCCGATGCGTGGGCTGACATCTATCGCCGCATCCTCATCTCCGGCGAGGCGGTTCGGTTCGAGCGGGAACTCGCCGAAACGGGGCGTCATCTGGAACTCGCAGCGTTCCGGGTGGAACCTCCGAGCCGCCGGCAGGTCGCCGTGATTTTCAAGGACGCAACGGCGCGAAAACATGCCGAGGCCGCACTATGCGATCTCAATGTCAACCTTGAGCAGAAGGTCACAGAAGCTGTCGCCGAACGCGCAGCCGCCACGGCCCAGCTCCACGAGGCACAGAAGCTCGAGGTCATCGGGCAGCTGACCGGGGGTGTCGCGCACGACATCAACAACCTGCTGACCCCGATCACCGGCGCGCTCGACCTCCTTGCCAGGCGTCACGCAGACCGCGACCCGCGCATGATCCGCCTCATTGACGGCGCGCTCCAGTCAGCCGAGCGCGCACGCGTTCTCGTCAGCCGGCTGCTCGGCTTCGCACGGCGCCAAGCCCTTGAGACGCGCCCGGTGGATGTGGCGACGCTGGTGGAGGGTATGCGCGATCTCGTGGCGAGTTCGATCGGACCCGGGACCCAGCTACGCGTGTTGCTGGCGAAGGATATGCCTTCGGTGCTGGTCGACCCGAACCAGCTGGAGTTGGCGCTCCTAAACCTCAGCGTGAATGCCCGCGATGCCATGCCGGAGGGCGGGGTGCTGACTATCGCTGCCGAGCCGGTGGTCGTCGGCCCAGGCGAAGCGCCAAGGCTCAGCCCCGGCGCCTATGTGCGGCTTTCGGTTATCGACATGGGCACCGGAATGGACAAGGAGACACTGGCCCATGCCGTCGAGCCCTTCTACTCGACCAAAGGCGTCGGCAAGGGCACTGGCCTCGGCCTGTCCATGGTGCATGGCCTGATGGGCCAGCTTGGCGGTGCATTCGTGTTGACCAGCGCGCTTGGAGAAGGGACGCGGGCCGATCTTTTCCTCCCGCTCGCGAATGCCACCGCTGAGCCCATGCTGCTCTCAGACAGCAAGCCGCTTGCCTCGATGAGACCGGCGGTGCTCCTCCTGGTGGATGACGAGGAGTTGGTGCGCGCAGGGACGGCAGCGATGCTCCGCGACATGGGCCATACGGTCCATGAGGCAGAGGGGGGCTTTCAGGCGCTGGATCGCCTGCGCGCAGGCCTCGAGGTCGATGCTGTCGTAACGGACTACATCATGCCCCGCATGAACGGCGCGGAACTTTCTCGCAAGATACGGGAGCGTCACCCCGACATCCCGATTCTCGTTATCACCGGTTATGCGGGAGGCGACCTTAATATCGGACTGCCGCAGCTTGCAAAGCCGTTCCGTCAAAGCGACCTCGCTGTAGCGCTGGAACGCGTTTTTGGCAGAAGCAGCAACGTAACGTGGCTGCGGCGCTGATAACATACAGGGTAGTTGCGCCTCGTTTGCGGGGCAGCGAACGGGTCCTTGACCTACTCGAGCGGACTCGCGCTGATGAGTTCGAAGCCGGTCAAGAGGCGAAGGGTCGGACGAGGTGTGTAAGCGAGCATCAGGACCTCTCCTTTGTGGTGGATAAGCGGCCTGCTCCCACTTCCTCAAGGACTACGGGAGGTAGTAGTTTGAATCTTGAAACACGACTTGCCGCAGGATGCACCGCATCCATTCTTTCACGCACCGAAGGAGGGAGCACGGCGGGCCATGCCCTTGTGCAGGTCGAGCATACTCTCGCGCCAAGCGTGGATCGGGTCCCCCGTCTCCAGGATCCGCAGGGGGCTCACGCTGCGGGCCCACATGAAGGAACCGAAGACGACGTAGTCCGCGTAGTCGGGTCTGGCGCCGCCAAGGAAGGGCGAGGACTCCAGGGCGATGCGGAGGGGTTCCAGGGAGGCACGGAACCTTGGCAGCCGCTCCTCTCTGTCAGCGGTCACTTCGTGCAGTGGCTGCCCGAACTCCTGTTCCTGGCTCTCGATGAAGTAGGCGCGGTCCGCCTCGCCGAGGAGCGGCGGGATGTCCGACACGATGAGACGCGCAAGCCCCGCCTGCACGATGCTGTCGTTCCAGCTCACGACGGCGCGATACGCCTGCGGATCATTCTGGAACAGCAAGGGCTGCGGATAGGTTTGGTCCAGATAGCGAGCGATGGTCCAGGAATCGGCGACCACCTGCTCTCCATCCACCAGCACCGGGACCAGCGAGTAGTTGGCGAAGGCAAGATGCTCTGTTTCGGTGCAGCGCCAAGGAATGCTCTCGAATTCCAGTCCTTTGTGGGCGAGCGCCATGCGAATGCGCCAGCAATAGGGGCTGAACACCCGTGCTGGATCCGTCCCACAAAGCTCGTAAAGCTGTCTGACCTTAACTCCATTTGCCTTCGGATCGGACGTTGTGTTGCGTGCGGTGCTGCGCACGAGGGTCATCAAGCTCGTCATGGCTTTGCCTCCGACGAAGGCGCCCCAAGCAGCGAGATGGCCTGCTCGACCGCACCTCGCAGCAGGGCAGCATCCGGACGCGCGCGGGCCAGCACGCGCATGCCCATCACCACCGCGAGCAGGAGGCGCGCGAAGTCCTCCGGCGTACGCTCACAACTGATGCTGCCCTCCCGCTGGCCAGCTTCGACACAACGGCAGAAAAACACCTCGATCTCGGCCAGACGCTCCGCCACGACGGATCCGATGGCAGGCTCATGCGGCGCGACCTCGAGGGCCGTGTTCACAAGCAGGCAGCCTCGGTTATCCAGAATGGACCTTTCGGCCACCGCGGTGAGGAAGCGCTCCAGGGCCACGCGCGGGGGGGAGGCAGTCTCAGCGCGCCGAACCCGCGCTAGCGGGTTGGCGTCGAGATACCGATCCAAGCACCGAGCAAAGAGCGCCTGCTTATCGCCAAAGGCATTGTAGAGGCTGGGCGGCCCGAGCCCTGTCACTGAGCAGAGGTCGCGAACGGACGTCGCCGCGTAGCCACGCTCCCAGAACAGGTCGGTCGCCGCGTCGAGCGCAGCGTCTTCGTCAAAGAGACGGGGCCGAGCCATGGACAGTTTACCTCAGTTTTATAGCGGCCGCTATATAACATCTCGGTGAGAAGCGCAAGTGAAGCCTGGCCTTTCGATCAAGGCTGCGCTGGTGGGACCAGGACAGGTGTCAGGGGAGGGAAATAATTTTAGGAGCGTCTTCTGCTTAGCCCGGGTGATAGCCGCATGCGGCAGAGTGTCTGGGGAGAAGGCGTCGAAGGTGCCGCCAGTGGCATCCCAGAGACCCTCTGTGGTAGGCACGGCAGGTGGAGACAGGTCCCATGACGCCCTGGCTGGTCCACGAACTGCGCGGACGCGACCATTCATCTCCAGAAACCCCGGTCAGGATGATCGCTGCCTAATTCACTGATGCGGAGCGGCGCGAGGTGGGGCGATGGTTCGACAGCCAGGGTTCTTCGACGTTCAGCGACGGCGGAAGTTGTCAGCGAAGGGCGATAACCTCGAGCGGATCGCCGGGTTGGTGAATGTCGCGATGTTCCGCGTGGAGTTGGAACGGGCGGCACGCGCGCGGGGACGGCCGTCGCGAGTACCTCGTCAAGGACCGGCTGTCGTCCAGGCGATTCCTGGGCCTCGTGCTGACCGACCCGGTGCCGAATGCCAACTGGTCTTCACCCCGGAAACTGGTCCGACCGGAGCGCAAATTTTTTTGGGCACGCTGAACCCCGAGGGAGGGGAAAGGGTGCCATGAAGCAGAAATGCTAGGCGGACGAGCAGCTCGACGCCAGCGCACAGCGCATTTTCGACCGCCTGGTGAATGAGCTGAAGCGGCTCTCGAAGCGCGGCGACCATCTCGACACGGAACTCGAGGAGATCCATACCCACTACGCGCCGAGCAGGACCGGCCTCACCGGCTTCAGCACGGCCGGAATGACCTGCGCCAGCGCGTCACCGCGCTTCACGCGCAGTTCGGTCTTGAAGAACCAATCTGGCCTGCGGAATAGCGAAGCCCAGCGGGAATTAAGTGCAAAAAAGACACCCGCCGTGAGGAAGTGGGAGCGGGGGCAAGGACGCAGTGGTGAAGGAGTGCGCTAGCCACGAACCCATCTTGTTGGCAGCACGGCCAAGCGCCCCCGGGTGTGGGGGCCAATTGCTTGGTCGCGACGACCCTATAGCGCGGCGGGCGAGGTGCCGATTTCGATAGAAGCAGGAAAGGTCCTTGCAATGGATGCCGTGATCCAGGCTGCCTGGGCATTGGCGCCTGCCGTCCTGACCGTGCTCGGCACGATCGGGGTGCGTGGCCCTAAATATCTGGCTGGCCAACATGCTCGGCGAGCGTGTCACCAATGCAGTCGGGCGTGTCGCCGGCGAGATCGCCGCGAACTTGGCGGCCGACCCCGCGTCGAGGCGGCGAGGCCCGCCATCATCGTTGCAGGGGTCGCGGCCGTGCGGGCGCGCGTACCCGATGCCCTGGCGAAGCTGGCGCCGACCGATGCGACCCTCGCGGGGATGATCGCCGTGAGATCGGGAAGTTCGGCGCCAAGGTCGAGAAGCTCGAGAGGCCGGCCCCATGACCCCGATGCTGACCTCGCCGGCGACACTCTAGCTGGCCGACGCCGGCGTGGTCGCCATCGCGATCGTCGGCTTCCTGGCTTGGCTGCGCCGCGATGCCGCCGACGACGCCTTGATCCGAGAGGCCGCCGATCGGGCGGCTTGAGCCGAGGAGACAAGACGCCATGCCGAGGTTGATGCACACGCTGCTGAGCGCGACGATGCTGCTGGCCGGCTGCACGACGGCCGTTTCTGACATGCCGTACCCCTGGTTCACCGAATTCCCAGCGGCGCTGCAGACCGCCACCGTCGCCGAGTTGCAGCGCTGCGGCGCCCTCTAGGTCGCGTGGACAAACTGGCGGCTGGGGGATTCCCAGCTGACCGCGGACGTGATTCCACGCTGATCTTTGGCATGGAGATCGGCGTTGATCCGTGGGCTGCTGACGGATGAGGAATGGTCCTTCTTCGAACCTTTCGTGGTGTCAGCCAGTCCGTTGGGCGGCCGGCCAGCGCGCAGCCACTGGCGAGTGCTCGACGCCATCTTTTGGATCGCGCGCACCGGCGCGCCGTGGCGTGACCTGCCATCCGAGCTGGGCCACTGGAACTCGGTGTTCCGCCAGTTTCGGCGCTGGACTGCCTCGGGCCTCTGGGACGTGATGCTCGAGGCCTTGGCCGATGGCGGCGGGCAGGCCGACCTCCTGCAGATGATCGACAGCACCAGCATCCGGGCGCATCACTGCGCCGCCGGCGGAAGGGGGGGACTCATCGACAGGGTCTTGGCCGCTACGGGTCCCATCGCGGCAAGCCGCGATGGGTGCCCTGCGAGGTGGCTTCACGAGCAAGCTCCACATCCGCGGCAACGCGTATGGATTGCCCATCGCCTTGCATGTGACCGCCGGGCAGGAAGCCGACTGCTCGAACTACGATGCGCTGATGGCGGCGCGCGACAGCGACCCAGCCATCATGCTCGGCGACAAAGGCTATGACAGCGACCTGATCCGGCAAGATCTGCGCGACCGTGGTCGCCGTGCCAGAGATCCCAACCAAGCGGAACCGCCACGTCCAGCACAGCGTCAGCCGCCCGCTCTACGCGCTGCGCAGCCGTATCGAGTGCTTCATCAACCGCCTGAAGAACAGCCGCCGCGTCGCCACCCGCTACGATCAGACCAGCGACAGCTTCGTCGGCTTCGCCGCCCTGTCCTCAATCCGCCTCTGGATGAGGTTTGTCCACGCACCCTAGCGCATGCTCGACGACATGGCGGCCGATCGAGCTTACAATCGGAGCCTCTGCCGACGACCCGCACCTTCGAGGAAGGGCCCGCCGAGGGCTGGCGCCTGGCATAGGCGGAGATCGCGCCAAGCCACGAAGCCTCTTCCTCTGCCCCAACTCGGCGCGGATCCGCGAGCGACCCGGATCAAGGCCGGCGTGCCGCCCGAAGAGCTAGCGCTCTCCGAGGCCTTCGAGGAATTCCGCTCCAAGTCCTACCTCGACCTGAAGACGCACGGTGTCTGGACGATCGGCATCGGCTCGACACGCGACCTGCTGGGCAAGCCAGTCACCGCCAGCACCCCGCCCGTGACCCAGGCTGAGGCCGAGAGGATGGCCGCGCGCGACCTCTCCGTCGCGGCGGCCGACCTGGCGCTGGATTTCCCCGACGGGCTGCCGCCGCGCTGGTGGGCGGCCGGGATCCAGATGAATAACAACCTCGGCCGGATGTCGGCCTGGGGTAAGACGCTCCTGCAGCTGCTGCGCGAGGAGCGCTGGCGCGAGGCCGCGCACCAGATGCGGGCCTATCGAAACTCGAAAGATCATCCCCAGCTCGGGCTGCGCCGGCGCCGCTGGGCCGAGGCGGCTTATGCGCTGGGCATGGACCCGGTCGAGGCGAAGCGCCGCGCTTGGGCCGAGACCCATCATGTGGATGACTGGCCGCTGCTGCCGTAACGTTCACGGTGCGACGCCGTGTAAGGTTGCCCAATCTTTGAAGATAAAAATAGCGTAGCGATGAATACTTTAATGATCCGCAGTTTACGCGGCGCTACTCTTATTCTAATACGCTGAAGTAATCGAATTCAATTTTCTATGCCCAGGAATACATTATGTACGGTAATATCGAGGATGTTTGGGCTCTCTATTTTGGCGTGTCTTTCGAGACTGACTTCAGCCCAACTAACTTGCCGATTGGTTTTTTTATTGGATGGTGGCCGCTTGTATGGCGGCGACGGCAGCTTCACCTGGACTGGTCGCTACGAAATTGAGGGGGATGTCCTGACTGCTCGGGCTTCCTCGCATCGCCACGCTGACGGCAAGCCAAGTTTGTTGGGTAGGGCCGCTGCGGGTCTGGGAATTGTGCTGAAGGGAAGTCGGCAGCATGAGGGCGTAATCGCTGGCAGCATCCGGCTGCCAGGATCCTCAGTGTTGGTGCCTGTCGTCATGGAACGAAAGAAGGAAGCCAATCCTTAGCCCCCTTTCTTAGGTACCGCCTTCAGCCAGTGCGGCAGCCGCTGCTCTGTGACCAGAGATTGACCAAGTAAGTGATGGTGGTTGGCGCCCCGAAGCGGATCCCGTCGAGGGGGTGCCCCTCCATATGCAGCCGGCCCACGGCGCTGACCTTGTTGCAGGAGATCTCGGCTCCCCAGTAGCGGTACCGCGGGCCGCCTTCGGGCCCCACCTGTTCAATCAGCTCGAGGTCGTCTGGCATGCCCCTCCCTAACATCGGGGCAGGGAAACCGACATGCGGCGGACCCGCTTGCGGCAGCGCATTTTCTGCGCACCCAGACTGAGACTGACCAACTGCGCGCAGCGCAGCGCCGGGACGATACGGCGTAAAGGAGGCCCGCCCGAGAATCACGCCCATCTATGCGCGCATGCGCGAGGGGCGAGGATGGTCTGGCGGTAGCGAGCGTGCGGTAAGGACCGGAGGGCCGCGGAACGCCCCTGGTGCTGGTGGACGTGCGCTTGGGGCCAGCCGTAGTGACCTTTGGCCTTGCGTGGCTGCGCCGTGGCCGGTGGGAAGTGCGATGCCCTTCCGATACTAACGGCGCCGCTGCCGTGCGCCTGCCGCCACACTTGCGAGCACGCGTGGCGGAGATGGAGCGCGAAGCGGCAGAAGGTCTCGTCAGGTGGCCCTGAGTAAAACGTTAACCGCTCGCAGCATGGGAGGGTTTAGCTAACAAAAATTTACGTGCACAAGCATGCATCCCGCTTGATAGTCACACGCGGCCCGCGGGCATCACTATGGGCCCCGCTTGATAATCACGAAAGGTCCGGGAGCATTACTGTGTGCAATGTTGGAAAGCTTACGCGGCGAAGCATCCTCATCGTCGAGGATGAGTACCTCAAGGCACGCGACTTGGCGGAAGAGTTGGAGATGGTCGGGGCCGAGGTTCTGGGCCCTGTCGCCACGCTGCACGCCGCGCAGCAACTCATTACGCGCTGTGAGCGCATCGACGCGGCCGTGCTCGACGTGAAGCTGGGGACGGAAAGCGTCTACCCCGTGGCCGATACCCTCAGGCGTCGCGGCATACCGCTTGTCTTCTGCACCGGCTACGACCGCAGCGCCCTCGCCCCCGCCTTTCGCGACGCCCTCTTGTGCGAGAAGCCGAGCGAGCCCGCCGATATCATCCAGGCCCTGCAAGACCAGCTTGGGTCGCGGATTGCCGCCTGAGGCGCCTGTCAGGAAGTTTTTCTGCAGGAATGACGCAAAGCACAATTTGAAGTTTCGTAACGGCCTCGCTGTGCCACACTGCCGTTCGCTCAAGGTGCTTTGGCTGGTTGGTTGAGTTTTATGGCTGCGTTTGCAATCGGGAGGCGCAGTCAGGCCGCCTGAGCCTAGAGCCCCCGCCTTCGGGCGGGGGCTAATTTGGGCCGGAAAGGTCCAGGCGGTTGAGGTAATCGCGCAGGGCGCGGGCCTGATCCATCGTGAGGGAGACGCGGACGCTATCCCTTAGAGTCCCATCCTCAAGCGCATGGGCGTCAATGTTCAGCGAGGGGGCTTCGCCCGCTCCGCGCAACGGCGAGAAATAGACGTGGTTCCCTGTGTCGTCTGTGAACTCCGCCATCTCTCCGAATGGGGGATTGGGCGGGGTCAGAACGGTGTCGCGCATGTCTCACCTCAGAGCCGAGCTGCTACTTCGCCCGCAATAGCCGAAGCGCAGCTTACTCCTCCAGCATCACCGGCAGCAGCCCATCCCGCTCCACCCACCGGCCGAGCGAGGGTCGCCATGCACCGTGATCTGCGCGCCCCGGTGTCCGCACTCTTGGTACCGCATCCGAGGTAGAAGTTCCTGTGGAGCAGAAGCAGCCCCGGCTCGGAAGAGCCGGGGCCGTACCTAGTCACACCGTTTGAGGAAGCAAAGTGTGCTTAGGCCGCGACCTTGCGGCGGACCGCGGCGAGGCCAAGCAGGCCGATACCCATGAAAGCAAGGCCCGCGGGAGCCGGCACGGCCACCTGCGAGGCGCTTGCATTGCCGCTGACGCTCGCCGTGAAGCCGCAGATCGTCGAGCCGCAGATGCCAAGCGCCTCAGAAAGGGCCGTGAAGGTGAAGCCGATCGCGGACGGATCCTGAAGCTTGGAGGCTGGGACCCGGTCAGAGGTAAAGTTGACCGAGCCCGGGGGCTGGCTTGCGATCAGGCCAGCTTGGAAACCTCCGGCCGGCCCTGCGATGCGCGAACCGGCCAGGGCGATGTCGGAGAAACTGCCGGACAGGTAGTTGGTGCCGCCGCCGCCCAAGCCCGAGGTGATGCTGAAGGTGCCGGCGAAGGGCTGGAAGACATCGCCAGCGGCAAGTGTCGCAGCACCCGTGCTGATCGCATTCAGGTTCAGGAACGCGCTGAACGGGGTCGGGGTGCTGTCCTCATAGGCCGACACCGTCACCGCGACATTCGTCCCGGTCACAGTGGTCGAAGTGCCACCGCTGGCGGAGGCGGTAATGGTGTTGGCCGTCGCATCCTGAGAGAAGGCAATAATCGTCGTCGGCGCCGCTTGGGCGAAGGCACTCAGGCCAACAAACGCGGCGGTCGTCGCAAGTAGTGCAAGCTTCTTCATGTTGGTGGGTCCTCCTAGGACCGTAATGCTTTTGATGCTTCCGAACCTTGTTGGAACAGGAAACGTGTCCCTCTAAGTGTCGCAACGAGCGATGACCCGTCGGAAAATAACAAGCAATTTCCGGGCCATGTGGCTAAGTGCATGCGAAGGCATGATTCCTCAGAGGTTTCCATCACAGGAGTTCGGCAAACTGTAAAGAAAGCCGACGAAGCTCGATGTATGCTTGCTTGTTTCGCTCAGAAAACGGGAAATATTTTCTGTTGATGTGAAACCGACGCCTGCATCGGTAACTATGCGCACTCATAAGAGGAGGGGCAGCTATACGGCTTAAGGCTTTGAAATCGCGAAAAAATTAATTGCTGGCATGGCTCTTGCTTTGTGTGCTGACCCGTAACGTCGGGTGTTTTGGCAGGCCATCCTGGCCCCGCACAAAGAGGACAAACAATACTGTGCAGATTCTGAAGCAAGCGGTTCTGGGCTTTGCCCTTCTGGCGGCGCCTGTCGCGGTGAGCGCGGCGCCCCTGACGGGCTCGATCGACTTCGGGGGCATCTTCCAGGGTGTCGATGGCAGCGGCGCCAATGTCCGTCTCGCCGATGCCGTGGCCATCGACTTCTGCTCCAATGTGGTCGGTCCCTGCGTCACAGGTGCCGGTGGCTCCTTCTCGGTCGATGCCGTCAGCGCCGGCAGCAACCTGCCGGTGACGGCTGGCAGCATCGGCACGATCCAGGACTTCAACTTCGCCGCCTTCGCAGGCCCGATCGCTTGATCCGTCGTGCATCTGCAGGCGGCTGAGAAAGCCGCGTTGCCAAGCGAAGATAACGTGCTTCGGAGGACTAGACGCTCGCACGGCTGAGCATCACGTCCAGGCGTCCTGCTGCCAGGAAGCATCGCTCGGGGAGGTAGTTGGTGAATGAATGCGAGCGTCCCCGCAGGAATCGCGAACTTCACTCTCTGCCTCGATGGGGTTGGTGCCGCTGCGCACGTACCCCGGGACCGCCTCGCGAGTGGGTTGGCGCTAGGAGTGGAACCAGGGTCTGTTTGCGCTCGGTGGAGCGCACGGCTGCCTCGGGTGGACTGGCCCCCCCTCCGGGCAGCACTATTCATTGGCCGTTGCTCTCAGCCCCGACTAAGGCAGGGGGACTGGGAAGTTTGGGGTCGCGAAGGCACTCCCCGCAACGCTGACCATTTCCGGCCGCGTCAGCCTCAGGCGAGCAGGCGGTTCCATGCTTCCTGCTCAAAGGCGTGCGCTGGAAGGGCGTCAGGTCCCTTCAGCATCGACATCAAGGGCAGCCCGGTCGCTGGGTCCGCTCCAGTACGGTCCCAGGCGCGGGAACGCCGTTGGCGCGCCTCCTCCGAGAATTCGGCATGGAGTGTAGAAACGAGCCGGCCGATGAAGCGAAGGCGTCGCATTCGCTCACGGCGCTCCTCGACATAGGGTGCGAAGGCTCTATCGGACCTGTCGCCACTGAGAATGATCTCGGAGACGAGACGAACATCGCGCAGTGTGATGCTGAGCCCTTGACCGATGGTGGGGTCGTTGTGACCGGCAGCATCCCCAATCAGCACCACGCCGCGCGTGACCGGTTCATCAATCCAACTGTCGGCATTTGGGTAACCATGGCACGGCCCGATCGGGCGTGCTGCCGCCAGAGCCTCGCCGAAGGGCAGCGATGGCACGCGGTAAGCGGCCAAGAAGTTGCGAGCCGCCTCAGCACCAGCGTAGCGCCTGCGTTCGGCGATGGCGTAGTTGATGTAGAGCCGCACTCGGCCGCCGCCTTGAGGGAAGACGGAGAGCGTGGCTTTGCCATGGGCACCCAAGGTCTGCTCATCCTGTGGCCACGCCCCGGCGCCCTCAACCAGCAGCCCCGCGATGATGTGGTGGACCGGATCGGCCTCCGCATGCAGGCCGCTCTGGCGGGCCACCTCCGAGCCTCGTCCGTCGGCGCCAATGATCAGCCGCGGCGATATTTCGTGCCGTCGCCCATCGTGGTTGAAGCCGAGCCGTGGGCACTCGCCAAGCTCAATCGACATGCTAGACGCTCCGCGCATCAGCGTCGCCCCGGCCTTGCAGGCGGCAGTGTCGAGCTCTTCGCACAGGCGCGGGTGGCCCACGTTCAGCGCACCGCTGACGTCCGGCAACAAGGCGGCAAGATTGATGGAACGGGTCCGTGCCGCCTCTGGGTCCAAGCCTTCCCGGTAAGGAGCTGTCCGGGTGGTATAGTGCGCGCCGGCGCCTTCCAGAACGTCAAGCAAGCCGAGCCCGCTGGCCTCGGCGACGCCCCAAGGAGCTAGCCATTCGCCGCGGATGCGGTCACGGTGAACCTGTGTCTTCTCCAGCACGAGCACGTCCAAGCCGTTGCGAGCAAGCACAGTGGCAAGAGCCCCGCCGGCAATCCCAGCGCCAATGATTACGACGTCTGGTTGGTCGGCCATAGCGCACCTCTCGCGCTCGCGGGGCGCCCACGAGGCGTGGGTACGCCCGGGCACTATCTTGCTCCCGCCGCATGCGAACGACAACAGAATCCGCCGCACGCATGAAGCCGCTCCCTCTCGCCGATGGCTTACTGTGTAAGATCGATACGAAGTGGGAGGGGAACTGACGCCAAGTCATCCGCAGCTGAGCCCCCGTTAACGCTTGAGCCAGCCGAGCGCGGCGACGAGGCAGAGGAGGCCGAAGAAGGATCGTGCGGTCTTCTCGTATCGGGTGGCCACGGCCCTTCACTCTTTTCAGCTTTCAGCCGGGCCCATAGGTTCTCCGCGAAGGGGCGGCTGGCATAGGCCCAGTCGGAACACGAGATAGACGCCCCGTTGCGCTTGGCCCGCACAGCGGGCCGCGCCCCAAGGCCCAGACGTGCTCGCGGAAAGCGCGACTGCTGTAGCCGCGATCCTCCACGATCCAGAGCGGCACCTCGGGCACCCGCGTCAGCAACGGCACGGCCTGCGGTAACTCGTGCGCCTGAACGGGTGTGAGCGCGAAGGCCACTGCTCTGCCAGAGCCGTCGGCGATCACGCGCGCCTTCGTGCCGAAGCCACCGCGGGAGCGACCGAGTGCCTCGGTGCTGCCGCGTGGGTCGGAGGCGCCGGTGGGCCTATTTATCCGACACACCCGCAGCCTTCTGATGCGCGCTGATCGCGGTGCCGTCGAGAAAGGCCATGCCAAGCACCAAACCGCGCTCCTGTGCCAAGGCGAGCAACTGCCCTCACACACCAGGCGCGACAAGCGGGTGAAAGGATGGGCGGCCATCCACCAAGGCCCGAGTTCTGCGGGATGGCGCGCCACTTCGCCCCGTTCTCATACCGCCAGAGGATCGCTAAAATGGTCCGCCGCAGGTGGAGCGGCGGAACCTTGGCGTGCAGCCGGCAGGCTTCGATCAGCGGCTCCAACACCGCCCAACGGTCATCGGTCAGCATGGCTCGCCTACGCAAAAGCAAGCCCAACGCGCCGACCGCAGCGAGATTTAGGGACTAACAGGCCTTAATGTTCTTGAGCAGAAATGCCAGTCTTACGGTCCTTGTGCGCCTAAGCGGACCGCCGCTTGCGTCGGCCAGAGGCGCAAGCAAGAGCGGTGCGGTCACATGATGCCCGGGTTGCTGGGCTGGTAGTGGGTCCATGCCCCGAACGGTCGGGCAGAGAGCAGCACGAAGGGTTCGTCGATCCGAAAGCCAAGTTCGAACGCTGTGTCGAGCGTTCGCTGGGCCCGGCCTGGCACAACCATCGAAACCTGCTTCGGCTGAAGCTCGAGCGTGTCGCGCACCACCGCCCTGAGGGCGTCCGACGGGTCGGCCTCGGGCAATACCGCAAGCGGTCCGATATGGCCGGTCGGCGAAACATAGGCATAGCCCAGGGGCCTGCCAGCCTGCGCAACACTCAGCGCGCGAGCCGTGAAGCCGCCGAGCAAGAAGGCGTGATGTGATTCACGCCTGAAACCCAGCACCTCCTCGTCAATGCGGCTCAGCCAGTCACGTGACTGCGGCCAAGGCTCAATGGGCGCCACCTCCATCTTGGATGGACCGATCCGCGCCGCCACAAGTGGCGCAGCTGCAATCATCCGCAGCAGCGGCTCGCGCGGATACAAGCCGTTCCGGATGTAAAGCGCCGTCGATGCCGTGTTGTAGGCCATGGTGATCAGCGCCCGGTTCTCGGCGCCGTTCTCCTCGGCATGCCGCAGCGTCCGGGACAGCATGGCTTGCCCAATGCCCTGCGACTGGGTGCCGGGCCGAACGAAGAGCTGTGCGAGAAACCAGAAGCTCTGCCGCATCCAGGAGAAAGCAAAACCCTGGAGCGCGCCCTCTGCCTCGGCCACCCACAGGCTGGACGAGGGCTCGGCCAGGGAGAAGGCCTGAAACAGCGGCGGGCCCAGGGCGATGCTGGGCGGCAGGCCATGGCGCACGCGCAGGTCGTTGTAGGCATCCTGCACGATCCGCGTGGCCGGCTCGAGGTCCTCGTTGGTTGCGGGACGGTAGGTGATGGACATGCGCCACCTCTTCTCTGGACAGCCCGGTCACAAACAGCGCCTGCTGGCTAACCCGCGCCTGCGCGAGAATTTCGTCGCGCCATCAGAACACCGTAGGCCGCAACCGCCAGGATTGCAGCGCCAAAGAAGGCCGCGGCCGTCCCGAGCGCCGCAGCCGCGCCGCGCGCGGTGTCAGCAACCCAGCCTGCCGCCGGCGGCAGTCCCGCCATTCCGACGTAGAAGATCGTCCAGTAGATCCCCATGCCGAAGCTTCGGCTCTCGGATGCAAGAGCCCTGGCGGGCAGGGTCATGATCACGGTCGCAGCAACGCTCACCGCAAGGCCCGCGGCGACAAGCGCTGCCGATTGCGGGCCCACGCCTGCCGCCAAGGCAAGAACGGCCATCACCGTGATGCCCAAACAGCCGACGACAGCCAGCAGCGGCCGTCCCGTCCACGCCGCGAGCGCGCCGCCAAGCGGCGCGAGGGGAATGCTTGCCCACCCCGCGAGACTTGCCAGCGCACCGGCTGCCTCGGGGGAGGCGCCGCGTCCGGCCAGCAGTGCCGGGGCGAAACTCAGCAAGATGACATAGCCCACGTTCAAGGCGGCCCAGGCGATCCCGGAGGCCAGCACGGGGCCCCACTCACCGGGCCGCAGCGAGGCCTCACCGAGCGCCCCGCCCGCCGGCTGCGTCTCGACGTGTGACGCGGGCGCTGGCCGATCCTTCGCCAGGATGAATGGCGTGATGGCTAGCGCGAGAGCGCACGCGGCGGCGGAGGCCAGCACCGCCACACGCCACGATCCCGCCACGGCGGCAAGGATCGGCAATGTCACGAGCGCGATCCCGATGCCAAGCGGATTGGCCGCGAGGAAGACGCCCATCGCAGGCGCCAATGTTGGCCCTGTAAAACGGGCCATGACCATCGCCGAGAGCACCACGTTCAGCAGTGCCGCGCCCGCACCGGAGACGAGGCGAGTGGTCAGGGCGGTCCCAAAGCCCGGAGCCGCGGCGAGCGCGAGGCCGCCCACGGTGAGGAACACAAGGCCGGCGAACACCATGCGCCGCTCGCCGAGACGAGCCATGAGCCAGCCCGAGGGCAAGGCGACCAGAGTGCCGGGCAGCATGTAGGCACCGATCAGCGCACCGAGCCCAGCGTAGCCGAGGCCAAGGCCAGGATCGGCCAGCAGCAGCGGGCCCAGCGCACCCACGCACTGCACTTGGATCGTCAGTGCCACCCGGATGCTGATGATCAGGACGAGGGCAATCCAATGGTCGCGGCTGCCGTCGGACGTGCCGGACATGCTTGCAGCCACGGGCAATCTCCGTGCCGGGTGCGCCGAATGCTGGGGCGCAGAAGTTTAACCCTACCTGAACGATGGGCGGTGGCGGGCGTGCCGCCTTTCTAGGGAGCGGCATCGGCGTTGACGGGCGAACAATGAGCAGCGCTGGAGCCGCTGGCGGAGACGTGCCGCCCCCGGGCCAAGGTGGCGCCGCGCCATCTACGACGCACGATGGCGGCGATCCTTTGGTGACAAAAGAACGAGGCGAGGCGGCACGCTATCCCCGCCGAGCTGGGGCCGTGGTGGATGGCGGCGCCGACCCTCATCCGGTGGCCGCGGCTGGGCGTGTGGGGGCGGCCGCGGCAAAAGAGAGCCGAAGCGTCGGGCGTCATCCACGCGGCGCCGAGGCGCTTGGCCGCTCGCGGGGCGGCTTCGCACGAAGGCGTGCATGACCGCTGACGCGCAGGTCCCGCCGTGGCTTTTGCACTAATGCCGGTCAGGCGCATGAACTCGCGAACTATTGCACGGCAAGTCACTGCTCGCACGCTTACCCATTTTCCGCACTGGGTTGTGGCGGATCGCGGTTACTTGAGTCATGCCTTTCGCGAGCACATCTGGCATCTCGGCGCCCGGCCCGCTTACCGGCCAATCGCAATGAAGCGCCCGTCGCTTGCTCTGAGTGGTCCTACGCCACTCGTCGCCTCCTCGAAGACCTCTGGGCCAAGCTGAATGGGTGGCGCGCGATAGTACTGGATCCCGACTCCCTTCCTCGGCGTCCTCTGCCTCGCCGCCGCGCTCGAATAGCTTGGGCATTAAAGGACCATAGTTCTCCGGGATGCTAGGCCGACGGAAATTCCTTCCCCGAGAAGCCTCCGTCGGAACTATCCGCGCGGAGATGGTCGCCCCCGCCAGCGTCGAGGGCCTGCCCGAGGGGTCGCGCTTCGTCGGGTCGGCGCCGATGCTCCTTGGTGTTCAGAAGACCTCTCGCTTTGCAGCCTTGAATCGACGCCCTGCGGGGAAAATGCCGCAGTGGGTCTTACTGCCGGCGCGAAAATCACGCTTGCAGCGGGTTGCCGTTCCGGGCTGCTATTGGCGGACAATTGAGGTGCGGCGGTCCTCGAGCGCGGACACGAGGCGTCTGGGCTTGGGGTCGCTCCGGCTTTGCTAGGAGCTGTGCCGAAGAATGCCGCTTCTGGAGGCCCGAAACGTTGTCATGCGCTTCGGCGGCGTCACCGCCGTGGCGGGCGTCTCTTTCGACGTCGAAGCCGGGCAGATCTGCGGGCTGATCGGCCCAAACGGCGCTGGCAAGACGACGCTTTTCAACGTTGTCAGCGGCATCTACCGCCCAAGTGGCGGTGAGGTGCGCTTCGCCGGCCAGACGATAACGAGGATGCCACGGCACCGGATGGCCACGTTGGGCATCGGTCGCACCTTCCAGAATTTAGCGCTGTTTCGCTCGATGACAGTGCGCGGCAACGTCATCGCCGGGGCGCATTCCGGCGGGCGGTCGGGCTTCTTGGCCAATGCCCTGAGCTTGCCGTCCGCCCGCGCCGAGGGCGCCGCCGCTGCCGAGCGCACCGGCGAACTGCTCAGCTTGCTCTCGCTCGCCCCGCTGGCGGACATGCGGGTCGCTGACCTTCCCTTCGGTGTCCAGAAGCGCGTCGAGATGGCGCGGGCATTAGCCTGCCGGCCCAAACTCCTGCTGCTGGACGAGCCGGCCGGGGGCCTCAACCATGCTGAAGTGGACGAGCTGGCTGAGCTGCTCGAGCAGGTCCGCGCTGGCTTCGACGTCACCATCCTGCTGGTCGAACATCATATGGGCCTGGTGATGCGGGTCTCCGACAAGGTGGTCGCGCTCAACTTCGGCCGGAAGATCGCAGATGGCCCGCCGGACGAGGTCCGCGCTTCGCCCGAGGTCCTCCGCGCCTACCTCGGTGACGGGCAGTGCGCGGAGGCGGTCCATGCTGCTTGAGGTGAAGGGCCTCAAGGCCGGCTACGGCACCGCTGCCGTTCTGCACGGCCTCGACTTCGAGGTCGGGGAAGGCGACGTTGCCACGCTGCTCGGTGCAAACGGTGCCGGCAAGACCACGACACTGCGCGCCATCTGTGGAATGGTTCGCGCCGAAGGCGAAATCGTCTTCGGTGGCGAGCGCGTGTCCAAGGAAGCGACCGAGAGCATTGCGCGCCGCGGCGTCGCCCACGTGCCGGAGGGACGTGGCACCTTCATGGAACTTACGGTCGAGGAAAACTTGCGCCTCGGCGCCCACACCCGGCGTGACCCAAAGGTCCGGCAAGACTTCGAGCGGATGTGCGGATGGTTCCCGCTCCTGAAGGAGCGCTGGCGGCAGCAGGCAGGCACGCTCTCGGGCGGGGAGCAGCAGATGCTCGCCATCGCGCGCGCGCTGATGATGCGGCCGCGGCTCCTGCTGCTGGACGAGCCTTCCTTCGGGCTGGCACCGCTGATCGTCCGGGACATCTTCGGCATCCTGCGCAGGGTGCGCGAGGAGAGCGGGGTGGGCATCCTGCTGGTGGAGCAGAACGCTACCCTCGCTTTGGACCTCGCAGAACGCGCCTACCTGCTGGAAACCGGGCGCATCGTCCTGGCGGGGCCCGCCGTCGAGATTCGGCAGGACGAAGCCATCCGCCGCTCCTACCTGGGGTACTGAGAACGTGGACGCCTTCCTTCTCCAGCTTGCCGCCGGCGTCGCGACGGGCGGCATCTACGCCTCCGTCGCGCTGGCCATCGTGATGATCTACCGAGCGACGCACCACGTGAACTTCGCTCAAGGCGAGATGGCGACGCTTTCCACATTCGTTGCGCTCACGCTGATCCAGGCAGGGCTTCCGTACTGGGTGGCCTTCGCTGCGACACTCGCGGTTTCCTTCGTGATGGGTACGCTGGTGGAGCGGCTGATCATGCGCCCAGTGCAGCACGCGCCGGTCCTGACCCAGGTGGGGGTCTACATCGGCATGCTCCTCATCATTGGGAACCTGACGGGCTGGGTGTTCGGGTACACCACGAAGGTGTTCCCGTCGCCCTTCGAAGGCCATGGGCCGGCGCTGGGAGGGCTGATCTCCGCGCATCAGCTGGGCAGCGTCGGCGTCACGCTGGCCGTGCTGCTGCTGGTCTACCTGTTTTTCACCCAAACCTCGCTCGGGCTGGCGATGCGTGGGGCGGCCTACAACCCCGCCTCGGCGAAGATGGTGGGCATCCGGGTGGGGCGGATGCTGGCGCTCGGCTGGGGACTGGCGGCCATGATCGGCGCGGTGGCGGGGATGATGGTGGCGCCCATCGTGTTCCTCGACCCAAACATGATGCTCGGCGTGCTCCTCTACGCCTTTGCCGGCGCGCTCCTCGGCGGCATCGACAATCCGGCCGGCGCGGTTGCTGGCGGATTTCTCGTCGGCGTCCTGGAGAACCTCGCCGGGCCCTACCTTGTCGGCACCGAGCTGAAGCTGACGGTAGCGCTCGCGATCATAATCGGCGTATTGGTCCTGCGGCCCTCCGGGCTGTTCGGCCGCATCGTCCACGCAAGAGTGTGAGGGCGCGATGGAGGGCGTGTGCGGCAAGCCCCCCATCCGGCCCAACCCTGCGGATGCGTCACAGCCCGCGCGCGGAGCGGCGATAAGGCTGCGGCGTTATCTGCCACCGGTGGCCAGCCTCGCCGCCATCCTGGCGCCGCTCTGGCTGCTTGAGGGTTTCCACCTCTTCCAACTGACCGTCGCGGTGATCATGGCGCTGGCGGTTCTGGGTCTGAACATCGTCACTGGCTACAGCGGCCAAATTTCCTTGGGTCACGGAGCCTTTTTCGCGATCGGCGCTTACGTCACCGCGGCGCTGATGTCGCATGCAGGCTGGAGCTTCTGGGCGACCCTCCCCCCATCCGCCGCCCTCTGTGGCATCGTCGGCTACGGAGTCGGGCTACCGGCGCTGCGACTCGGCGGACTCTACTTGGCACTCGTCACGTTTTCCCTAGCGGTTGCGGTGCCGCAGTTGCTCAAGCACCGCTCGCTGGAGGCGTGGACCGGCGGCGTACAGGGGCTGTTCCTTTCCAAGCCCGAGCCGCCGCCCTGGCTTCCGCTCGACCCGGATCAGCACATGTATCTTTTGGCCGTGCTCGTGGCCGGATGTTGCTTCTGGCTCACCTCCAACCTGGTCTGCAGCCGCATCGGCCTGGCCCTCATGGCCATCCGCGACCATCCGGTCGCCGCGGAGGCCTCTGGCATGGACATAGCCGCGCTTAAAACGCGCGCTTTTGCTGTCTCGGCCATGATCACGGGCGTCGCCGGCGCGCTCTCGGCTGTGACGATCGAGTACGTGGCGCCCGACAGCTTCGGCCTCCCGCTGTCTATCACGCTTTTCGTCGGCATGGTTGTGGGCGGCGTGGCGTCCGTCCTCGGCCCGGTGTTCGGTGGCCTGTTCGTGCTCTTCGTGCCCAGCATCGCCGAGAGCATTAGCCGCGCCACGCCAGGGGTCGTCTACGGTGTCATCCTGATCGTCTTCCTGGTCGGCATGCCCGATGGGATCGCGGGGCTGATCCGCCGCGCCGCGCAGCGGATCGGCTGGAGCGCGGAGGACCGGACCACCTAGAACCGAGGAGAAACGCCATGACCACAAGCCGTCGCTTCCTGCTTGCCGCCGGCACACTGGCAGTCCCGCGGATCGCCCCCGCACAGCAGGCGCCGGGTGTCACCGCGAACGAGATCCGAATTGGAAGCACCAACGCGCTCTCGGGGCCAGCCTCTGCCTATTCGGTGATCTCGCGCGGCCTAGAGGCGTTGTTCAAGCGCCTCAACGACCATGGCGGTGTCGAAGGGCGGCGGGTGAGCTTCATCGTGTACGATGACGCGTACCAACCTCCGCGCACGCTGGAGCAAACGCGCCGCCTCGTCGAGCAGGACCGCGTGGCCTTCACCTTCAACCAACTCGGCACGCCTACCAACAGCGCTGTCCACCGTTACATGAACCAGCGCCGCGTGCCGCACCTGTTCCTCGCCAGCGGCGCCGACAAGTGGGCCAACCCGAGCGAGTACCCCTTCACCATCGGCTGGCAGCCGAGCCTCCGGACGGAGGCGCAGATCTACACGAAGCATGCGCTGGCGCAGAAGCCCGACGCGCGGATCGCTGTGCTCTACCAGAACGATGACTTCGGACGGGACTACCTCGCGGGCGTCCGCGACGTGGTCGGCGCGCGCTTCGATGCCGTGGTCCGCGCAGCGTCACACGAGGCCACGGACCCGACCATCGACAGCCAGATCGTGCAGCTTCAGTCCACAGGGGCCGACGTGCTTGTGTGCGGCATCCTTCCGCGCTTCGCCACCCAGGCGATCCGCCGCGTGCATGACATTGGCTGGCGTCCGATGATGTTCATGACCAACGTGTCCATCTCGGCCGGCGCGGTGATCCAGCCCGCCGGGCCGGGGCGTGCCGCGGGCCTGATGACGTCCGCATACTTGAAGGATCAAACCGATCCCGCCTGGGCCGACGACGCCGGCATGAAGGAGTGGCGCGGCTTCATGCGGCAATACCTGCCCGAAGCCGATCTCACGGACAACAACTACTTGTACGCGTACGGGGTGGGCTCCACCATGATCCACGTGCTCCGCCAGTGCGGCGGAGATTTCTCGCGCGAGAACGTCCTGCGCCAAGCCACCAACATCGCGCCCATGGAATTGCCAACTCTGCTGCCCGGGGTACAGGTGCAGAGCCAGCCCTCCAACTACAAGGTCATCCGCCGGATGCACCTCCAGCGATGGGACGGGCGATCCTGGGTCCGCTTCGGGCAGGCGATCGAGGGGTCCGACGTCTAGGGTGGCGCCCGCGCCCGGCCAGCAAGGGGCTTGGCAGAGCCACCCTGGCGGGCCGGGGGCAGCTTTCCGGCCGGCCCGAGGTTTTCGCCGCTGTTGCCGATGGCCGGTCGTGCACGAGCAGGCGGAGCGCCTTCTTGTCCACCTTACCCGTCGCCGTGTGGGGCAATTCGCGCACAAACGCCACGTCGTCGGGAAGCCACCATTTTGGCGACCGTTCCCTCCAGGAAACTGAGGAGCGCCTCCTTGGCCGGGGCAGTATTGGATCTCGGCACGACGAGCGGGGGCGCTCCCCGCCGCGGGTGCGGCACGGCGATTGCGGCGGCCTCGGCGGCGTGTGGATGACCGGATCCTCGAGGCGGCGGGAGGTGTTCCAGGCCATGCTCGCCACGCGGTCGCCCAAGCGGACGCCGTCGCAGGCCACGCGGAGCGCCCTTTGGCGGCTGGCAGCGTAATTCGTCTGATGGATCGGTTTCTCAACGGAGCGCGAAATCACCTCGCGCTGAGAATGTTGCTGGGCCGCATGATCGATCACGCGATGCATCAGTAGCGGGCAATCCTGCATCAATCCGAGCAGGGCGCCCCATCCCTCCATCCCTTGCGAAGCGGGCAGTCGAGATCGCGCGGGCCCGCTCTTGCCGTCCATGATCCCGATGGTGCCGCAGGATGCGAATGACTTTGTCGCAATCAGCTTCGGCTGGCACCAAGTCGGGTAGGCCGCGGGCTCAGACCTTGATCTCGTGCCACTGACAGTGCCCTTTCTCGCCAGACTCTGGAGCATTTTCGTCTTCCATGGATTCGGTTGATCTGGGCCGCGTGGACAAATCGGCGAAGCGGGGTTCCCCGGCACGGGCTGGCGTGACTCGAAGCTGGTCCCCTGGAGTGGTCGGCACAGGGCGGCTGTCCACCGAAGGATCATCGTCGCGCGCTGGACGGCATCTTTTGGATTGCCCGAACCAGCGCGCGATGGCGAGACCTGCCAAAGGAACTCGGCAACTGGAATTCGGTCCATCGGCAATTCCGCCGCTGGGCCATCTCCGGTGTGTGGGACGTGCTCTTGCAGGCGCTCGCAGACAGCGGCGACGAGACCGATCTGCTGCAGATGATCGACAGTACCATCGTCCGGGCACAC
The DNA here is from genome assembly GCF_017355885.1 of Sabulicella rubraurantiaca. Lineage (GTDB taxonomy): Bacteria > Pseudomonadota > Alphaproteobacteria > Acetobacterales > Acetobacteraceae > Roseococcus > Roseococcus rubraurantiacus. The sequence goes on along the minus strand of NZ_JAFEUU010000022.1, from coordinate 4,110 downwards.
CACTGCTCCGCTGGAGCAAGGGGGGGACGCAGAGAAAGACCCTGGGCCGCTCACGTGGTTGGTTCTCGACCAAGCTCCACCTGCGCGCCAGTGCCGTGGCCTGCCCATTGCGGTCGTTCTGACGCCCGGCGAGGCCCACGACCTGACCGCCTACGGCGCCCTCATGGCCGAGCGGGACAGGGATCCTGGCGTGCTGCTCGGCAACCGGGGCTACGATAGCGACAGCCTGCGGCAGGATGCCCGCGACCGGGGCACGCGGCCGGAAATCCCGGCCAAACGCCGCCGCAGCAAGGTCCAGCACTCGGTCTGCAAACGCCTCTAGGCCCTGCGCGCTCGCATCGAGTGCTTGTTCAACCGCCTCAAAAACTGCCGCCGGGTCGCTACCCGCTACGACCACACCGCAAGCAGCTTTCTCGGCTTTGCCCTGCTCGGCTGTAGCCGCCTATGCATCAGGTGTTTGGGCGCCTAGCGCGCGAAACCGGCTGCCACCAGCATGTCACGCACAGTCCTACGCGCGGTTTCCAGCCCCGCGGCATCGCGCCCGAATGTCGTACCGCGCTCCACGCAGGGATCAGAAGCATAGGTGAAGGGACGCCCGGTCGCGCTGTTCACGAGGTTCCCCTCCGGGGTCTCACGAATGTTCGGACATCCGCGCGTGGTCTGCGCCTGCGGTGCTCGGCTGAGGTTCCCTGCCGGCGCATCGAAAACGTGGTGCGCCTCGGGGATCTCCAGGATTGAAGCGTCTCGCCCCGCCGCGCGCAGCCTGCCGATCAGGTCGCGGCATTCGGTGATCGGGATGAAGTCGTCCGCCGTGCCGTGGATGATCCGGACCGGGGCGCCAGTGGCAAGAGCGTCCCGGAAGTCCCGGTTGCACGTTGGGTAGAAGGCGATGTGCAGGGCGTAGCGCGCCCGTGACTGCGCGGCGTGCATCTCCCGGAAGCGGTCCATCGCGGCCCAGTGCGCGGCCCCGCCGCCACGGGAGAAGCCCATGACCGCGACCCGCGCCGGGTCGATCCGCGGATGGGCCGCGAGGAGATCAAGGGCGCGGTAGGCGTCCACGACCATCGCCAACCGGCTGAGGCGGTCCTGGTCGGCCACCGTGCTGGTGATTTCCCGACCCGCGAAGCTATCCACGACAAAGGTCGCGATGCCCATGCCGTTCAGCTCATGCACCCAGGCTTGAAGATGTGAGCTGATGCCGCCCGAACCGTGCAGGAGCACCACGGCAGGGAGGCGGTCGGTCCCTGCGACGGGCAGGCGGAGTTCACCGGCGATGGTCACGCGCGAGGTGTCGGCCGCCCCGGTGAGGAACTGCTGGTCGGTCGGAGTGCGGGTTTCGAAGGGGTGAAGCTCCACGCGCGGGACGACTTGCGCCTCGGCCATCCAGGGCAGACAGGCCAATCCGAGAACCGCCAGGAACCGCCGCATCGCTCCGCTTCCCCTGACCAGTCTCGGGCAGGCCGGGGCGATCAGGTCAAGAAAAAAGCACTCTGCTTTGTCCACACGCCCTAGTCCTTCGCCTGGCGGCACAGGTTGTCGCCGCGCCCTAGCTGTGACCCTTGGCCACTCGCCGCTTGAAGACCTCGCCAGATGCCGGATACGCGAAGGCACGCCGCTTCGGGTCATCAAGGGCGCCTGGGCCGGCCTCGATGGGGTCGGCCTCTGGCAAGAGTGATCGAGTCCGGCTCTGATGAACGACGTCGGCCGACGGGCTGAGATCAAGACACCAGTCGGGCGGGCCGAGCCCGTCCGACATGCGCCTGATCCGACAGCACGCATAACTGCCAACTCGACCTTCACCTGGCCTAATCGTACGAGCCATCGACCAAGAAGGCGTGGTGCCTTCACTTCAAGTCAGATGCGCTCGCCTCAATGCTGATCGTCCACCATGGCTGGTTCCGCTCGTGGTATCGCCGGGTCCGCCCCGAAGTCGTCTCCCGTTACACTCGCCGCTTCGAATTTCGCGGGCCGTTGTGGCGGTGGCGTCCCAACGCTCGCAGGCATCGGTACTTCTGATGCGAAGCCTCCCACTCACCTCGTTTGGCTTCGTGAGATCCCAACGAGGACTAGGCGGGGCTTCATCATCTTCGGGGACCATCAGGCCGCTTCGACTTCGTCAGCCACGGCGGTGGCAGCCCCAAGCGCTCCCCGGCCTCGCGTGCCAAGCGCTGCCGCTCCGCGTAGTTGTTCTCGGGATAGGTCACTGACTGACCGCGCAGCACAAGCTCGTCCCTTCGAGCCGTACCGACGACGGGTAAGACCACTGGCATGAACCGGATGGGTACCGATGGACGAGGAGCCAAGAGCGGCCGCAGCCGGGCCGGCATGGATCTCGCGAAGGATCAAGAAGGCGCGGCTGTCGTCACGCATCGAAACAACAGCTCGGGACGTTCCATAGGACCAAGTCCGACGGAGGGACGAAGACGATGCGTGACGTCACTGTAGATTTCGGGCCAGCCGAGAATAGCATCCCTATTTGGGAAGATGATGATGAACCGAACTCGCATCGTATAAAAGCCAGCGCGCTTTGGATCTTGAGTCTTAACTTCGAGACCCTTCCTTCCTCCGTGCACGAACTCCGGCGAGAACTGACGGAAGCCGGATATCTGCTCACACCGCCGGCCAAAGGATGCGCCTGCACCGTCGAGACTGGCCGCTGGACCAATGAGGATGCGGTTGGAACCAGCGCTGTTTTCTACCTTCATCAAAACCGTGGGCTCAACATGCGGAAGCTGGCGACGCTTCGCTGCATCGTACTCGCCAATGGCTCGATCAAGGCAGTGCATGACGGGGGCGATTACCAACGCCTCTTTTCGAGTTCGCCAAGCGACGAGGATATCGCAGCAACACTCCGCGGTTTCGTGAGAGCTGTGCTGCCTGATTTTTCCTCCGGCCTCTGATTGAGCGGAAGCGAAGAGCCGCCGCTAGCAGCGCTAGCTTCACCGAGGCCTGACGCTGCAAGCTCCGAAGCTGGCGAGTTCCAGTAAGTTTTCTCGAGCGTGCCCAGCGACGACGATGTCGCTGCGACGTTCCGCGATCTGGTGAAGGCTGTGCTGCCGGACTTTATCCCGGCATCCGATTGAGCGGGAACGATGATCTGCCATTAGCCTCCCACCTGCCTACTGCCCGCGCTCTCATGTAGGGCTGGGCCAACATCCGCCCGGGTCCTGCAGCCTTCTCGCAGCGCACAGACCATCGGCGCGGCACAGGCCATGGAGCGATCAGTCATGGTGGAGTTTCCGGAAGTTCAAGCGTGGTTGAGCGACGTGCAGGGCACGACGTGGGCCGCTTGGTTCCAGGCAGTTATATCTGCAGCCGCCATCTTGGCTGCAGTGTGGATTGCAAGCAGCCAAGGCAGGCGCGGGGAAAAAAGCCTGCGCAAAGAACGCGAAGAGGTCGTCCGTAACGCATCTGAACTGGCTGACAGGATTCTGGCTGGGTTGGACCTCGCCGTGGAACGGCTCGCTGGACGCCACCAGGGCCAAGCCCGTTCCAACGCGGGTCTTGCAGCCACCAGAATGGCGGTTGAGACGTTGGCGACCTACAATTTCGCCGTGGTCCGAGACGCTGCGGTCGTCTCCAACATCCACGTCATCGTGCATAGCGCCTTCGTGGTTCTGAGCCAGATCGACGATCTTGAAGGAGCTTCTAGCAGCGCCAGCACACAGCCACTGGGTCTCGAACGCCCCAAGGCTTCCCTCGAGATCGTGAGGAGAGCCGTGGAGCATCTGAAGACCATGAAAGGCTGATTGCCCTTGGCAGACAGTATTTCTTCGCTCTTTGCGTCCAGGGCGGTGCGAGGACGTGTAATACCAAGTCCTGTTGATCAGAACCCATGGGCCCAGTCTCGAAGGCCGATGGACATGATGCGCCAGGGCTCGGCGATGAGCCTGTTCCAGGCGTGGCAGCAGTGATCGACGATGTCGTCGTGGGCGGCGAAGATACGGTTGGACAGCCAGTTGTCGCGCATGAACTGCCAGACTTTCTCCATGACGTTCAGCTCGGGGCACTTCGGCGGCAGCGGCAGCAGGCTGATGTTGGCCGGCACCCGGACCCGATCCGACAGATGCCAGCCCGCCTGATCGAGCAGCAGCACGGCGTGCCTGCCAG
>NZ_JAFEUU010000021.1 GCF_017355885.1 Sabulicella rubraurantiaca | reverse complement strand
CCAGCACCTCGCGCCGGATCGGCAGCCCCTTCTCGAACAGCGCGTCGTCCTCGCCTTGCATCGCTCTCTCCCTCTTTCCTGACCGCAGTGCCGCACGGTCGCCCGCACACATCATCGGGTCAAGGCAAGCAGAGGGGCAAAGCGTCCTAAGCCGCGTGCAGCTCCCGCAACTCCTCCTGCCTGAAGATGCGGCCCGCGACGCCGTTCCGTCCCGCCTTTTTGGCGATGTAAAGCTGCTCGTCGGCGGCCTTGACCCAGCTCATGGGATCGGCGCCGTTGAAGCAGGTTGCCGTCGCCACGCCGACGCTGACGGTCACATGCGGCGCGGCATCCGACTCGCTGTGCGGAATTCCGAGGGCCCGCACCCGCTCGCGGATGTTGCTCGCAATCTCCATGGCTTCGTCATGGCTCGTCTCGGGCAGAAGGCAGGCGAATTCCTCGCCGCCATAGCGGACCGCCAGATCGGCGGCCCGACGAACGGCGCGGGCCAGCGCGGCACCGACCATCGCGATGCAACGGTCGCCGGCCGTGTGGCCATAGCTGTCGTTGAAGCGCTTGAAGAAATCAATGTCGAGGATGAGGACCGACAGATTTGCCCCGGTGCGCGCCAGGCGCATGACCTCCTGGTTCAGGATGGTCTCCAGCTTGCGCCGGTTACCCAGCCCGGTGAGCGCATCGGTGACCGCGAGGGCCGCCAGCTGGTCGCGCATCTGCTTCATCTCGAGATGATTGCGGACCCGGGCCTGGACGATGACCGGTGAGATGGGCTTGGTGACGTAGTCGATCGCCCCGATCTCCAGCCCCCTTACCTCGGCGTCCTGGTCGCCCAGCGCCGTCGTGAAGATGACCGGAATGTCCGCCAGCAGCGGGTCGGACTTGATTCGCCGGCAGACCTCATAGCCGTCCATGTCGGGCATCATCACGTCGAGCAGCACCAGATCGGGGGAGATGCTGCGCGCGACCTCCAGCGCCTCCTGCCCCGACGTGGCGAAGCAGATCTCATGCTGCTCCTCCAGCGCCGCGCTCAGGATCTCGATGTTCGAGACCTCGTCGTCAACGATCAGTACCACCGCACGCTTGTTCATTGAGCGAGCTCCCCTTGGACCGTCGACACGGCCATCGTTTCATCCAGCAACATCGCAGCCCCGGCGAAATCGAGCGCGGCCACCGCCGCTTCCACCGGAATGAGCTGATGCGCCTCGGCCGTCTCGCCGAGCGCCGCCTTCAGCGCGGCCAGGGTGGCGCGCGCCCGCAGGCTGCGCCGCGTCAGCTGCTCCCGGAGCTCGGCGAGCTGCGGGCCCACGGAGGTATAGTCCAGCTGCTCCCGCTCCTTCTGGGACAGGGCCTTGCGGCTCCCCGCAGACTTCGCCGAGAGGGACCGCGCGGCGGCGACGGCAGGCGTCATCGCCGCTTCGACACGGCCAAGCAGCCTGTCCAGCTCCCCATGCTCCTGCCGGACGAGCGCATCCTCGAGCTGTCGCGCGGTCTCGAAGACCTCGCGCGCTTCCAGGGAGCCCGCCACGCCCTTGAGCGTGTGGGCGAGCCGCCGCGCATCCTCCGACGCGCCCTCGGAAAGCTGCCGGCGAAGCTCCGCGGCGACGTCGGCGAACTTCTCACCGAAATCGACGATAAGCTTGCGCAGCAGCTTGCGCTTCCCATTCACCCTGGCCAGCGCCCGATGAAGGTCGAAGGGCGGCAGGGTCTCGGGCAGTTCCTCCGCCGGAATGGCGATCTCCGCTGCAGCAGGCACTTCCCCTGATTTGAGCGGGTTGGCAGGCGGCTTCAGCCAGCGGTTCAGCGCTGCCACCAGCAGCCCGGGGTCGATCGGCTTGGCGAGATGGTCGTTCATGCCGGCTTCGAAGCAGCGCTGCCGCTCCTGCTCATAGGCATGGGCCGTCATGGCGAGGATGGGGAGGCGGTCGGCCGCCCAGAACTCCCGGATGCGGCGCGTCGCCTCAATGCCATCCATCTCGGGCATCTGCACGTCCATCAGGACGCCATCATAGGCGGCACCGGAATTGGCGAGCACCTTCTCGCACGCGATGCGGCCATTCTCCGCCACGTCGACGACGAGGCCCGCGTCGTGAAGGATTTCCAGCGCGACCTCGCGGTTGATTTCGCTATCCTCGACGAGCAGCACGCGGGCACCGCGGAGCCTGGGCTCCACCATGGGCAGAGCGTCGGCGGACGCCTCCTTTGGCAGGGTGGGCTGGGCAAGCCCGCTGGCAAGGTTGGCGATCGTGTCGAGCAGCATGCCGGCATCCACCGGCTTGACGAGGAAGGCGGCAACACCCGAGGCATCCGCCTCCATCATCGCTTCCTCGCGGGCATAGGCGCTGACCATCAGCACGGTCGGCAGCTTCGCCAGCTTGGTGCTTTGCCGGATCTGGCGCGTGGCCTCCAATCCATCCAGGCCGGGCATCTTCCAGTCCATCAGCACGATGTCGTAAGGGGCGCCCTTGGCGGCGGCGTCATGCAGCGCGCTCAAGGCTTCCGCGGCCGATGCGGCGAGATCGGCATGCATGGACCAGGATGCGAAGATTTCCTGGAGGATCTCCCGCGAGGCGGCGTTGTCGTCCACCACCATCACCCGCAGGCGCTTCATTTCCTCCGAGGGAGTCCTCACCGGTGCGCCGCGGGCCTCGCCCACCCCCATCCGGACATTGAAGCGGAAGGTGCTGCCCTTCCCGGGCGCGCTCTCGACCTCGATCGCCCCGCCCATCAAGCCGACGAGCTGATGGCTGATGGCAAGCCCCAAGCCCGTTCCCCCGAAGCGGCGCGTCGTGGAGCTGTCGGCCTGGGAGAAGGAGCGGAACAGATTCGCCTGCTGCTCCTGCGACATGCCGATGCCGCTGTCCCGGACGGAGACCTGAAGTACCACCTCGCCCCCTTGCCGCTCCGCGAGGCGCAGATCGGCGACCACCTCGCCGCGCTCGGTGAACTTGACGGCATTGCTGACCAGGTTGAGCAGCACTTGGTTGAAGCGCATCGAGTCCCCGACCAGGACGCAGGGAAGCTCCGGGTCCACGTCCAGGCGGAGGTTGATTCCCTTTTCGAGCGCCTTCACGGCGACGATGCTCGACACGCCATCAAGAGATGCCCGCAGGTTGAAGGGCTCGTGCTCGAGGGTGAGCTTGCCGGCCTCGATCTTGGAGAAGTCGAGGATGTCGTTGATCAGGCCGAGCAGTGCACTGCTGGCGGACTTGATCTTGAGGACGTAGTCCCTCTGCTTGGGCGCCAGGTCGGTCCGGAGCGCGAGGTGGCTGAAGCCGAGAATAGCATTCATCGGCGTGCGGATCTCGTGGCTCATATTGGCCAGGAAGAGGCTCTTGGCCGCGTTCGCCGCCCTCGCCTCCTCGGTCCGCTCCTCCACACGGCGCTCGAGCGTCTCGTTGCTTTGCCGGATCACGTCGCCCATCGCCTCGATGCGCTGGAAGCTCGACACCAGGGTGTTGCAGAACCAGACCAGGACGGCGCTCTGCAGGATGACGATTACGGCGTGGAGGATGACGCGCTCCAGATCCGTGCCGTTCGGGAACACCGCCAGCGGGAAAGCGAAGTTCAGCGTCAGGTGATGCAGGGCGACGGAAGCCGCGCCGATCAGGATGGCACGCCAGTCGCACCAGCCGATCAACAGCGCCAGGCTGGCGAAGAAGTACATGTGCATGTCCATCTGCCAAGCATTCCCTGCCAGCAGGTAGACCAGCAGGGCCGGCTGAGCCATCAGCGCGACCGCCGAGAGGTAGCGCGTGACAGGCGCTGGCCCCCGCGCCCACCAGGAGAGGTGGAGGATGCCCGCGAGCGCGGCGACGAACACCACGGGTGGCACGGGGGACCGGCCCATCGCATGGGCCACTGCCCCCATCAGGGGGATATGCAGCCACAGGAACAGGACGAGGAAGCGGGCGAAGCGCGTCCGCAGGCTTTCAAGTTCGAGCACTAGACGTCGCCTCTCTCTCGGATGTTGGAGGGTCTCGCTGGCAGGCCAGAACAGCCGCGGGCGGAAGAAAGGTCGAGCACGAGCCAGGCCCCCGACCGATAAAGGGCACTCACAAAGGAGGGATCGTCAGACTGCACCGTCACGAAATTGGGAAGGTTGCCCGTGGCAACGACCAAGCCCCCGGCTGCGCCCACCCGTTCCGTCGACTGGAGGAGGTCCTGCCAGGGCGGGAAAACAGCGACGAAGCGGGTCTGCCCCGCCTGTGGGAGCGCGCCGACGAGAAGCGCACCCAAGAGGGTGAACAGCAGAAGGCCGCCTGCCGCCAGCAGGTCCTTCCCGGCACCGAGATCTCGTGGGTAACGTGCTGACATGGGCAAAGCCGTGTTGGGACCTTTTGGCTGACCGATCACGAGTTGGAATTGCGTGCCGCACGCCTGACGCCGCCGAATTGGCCAACTCAACGGGGTATAGACTACCTCCCCGCGAGTTCATGCGGTATCAGCGATTCAACGGATTGACCTTCTGGGACTTTTCACGTGGATGCTCCATGCGCAGCTGCATGAGAGCCGCCTGGGCACAGCCACCGCCCAGGCTTTCGAAACGAATACGCGCCCCCGTCCCAGATGTGCCGAGGTCGCGTCCCAGTGCGGCGGCCGTCACTCCACCCTGGCGCCGGATGCGCGAATGAGCGGCGCGAAGGCGGCCTCGTTCGCTGCCCGGAAGCGCGCGAATTCCTCCGGCGTCGTATACCAGGTCGAAGCCCCGTTCTCCTCGAAGCGGCGCTTCAGGTCGGGGCTTTCGAGCGACTGCTTGGTCAGGGCGTTGATCCGCTCGACCAACGCGGGCGCCATCCCGGCCGGACCCATCACGCCGCCCCAGGAGGTGATCTCGAAATCCGGCAGGAACTCCGCCATCGCCGGCAGGTCCGGGGCCTGCGGGCTGCGCTGGCGGCCCGTCACCGCCAGGGCGCGGACCTTGCCTTCCCGCGCCAAGGCCAGCCCCTGCGGGATGTTGTCGAAGATCATGTGCACGCGTCCCCCTTGGAGGTCCACATGCGCCGGGGCCCCGCCGCGATAGGGCACGTGCAGGATGTCCAGCCCCGCCATGGAACGGAACATCTCGCCGGACAGGTGCACCGTCGTGCCTGAGCCAGAGGAGGCATAGGCGTAGCGGCCCGGATTGGCGCGGAGCAGGGCGATCAACTCGGGCACGCTGCGCGCGGGCACGTCGTTGTTGATCACCAGCAGATTGGGCAGCTGCCAAAGCCCGGAGATCAGGCTGAAATCGCGCGCGGCGTTGAAGGGCAGGCGCCCGTAGAGCGTCGGCGAAATGGCGAGAGGCGCGACGCTGGCCAGGCCGATGGCGGTGCCATCCGCCGGGGCGTTGGCGATGACCTCGGTGCCGATATTGCCGCCGGAGCCGGAGCGGTTCTCGACCACGAATTGCTGCCCCGTGATCTCGCTCATCTTGATGCACCAGAGGCGGGACAGGATGTCGGTGCCACCGCCAGGCGGGAAGATGCCGATGAAGCGGACCGCTCCCGTGGGCCATTGAGTCTGGGCCGTGGCGATGGCCGGCAAGGCCAAGGTCGCCAGCCCTAGGCCCAAGGCCACGCGGCGCGTTCCGCCGATCGCGGCCCGATAGTCTTCCGTCATGTTTCCTCCCTGGCCCCGCGTTGCGGCGCAGCCAGGCGGAATGAACCGGTCCCGGTCCAGGGGCCGTCAAGGAAAATCGAACCCGTGCCGGGTCAGCGGGCCGTGTCCGCCCATTCCCCCGCGCGCATGAGCGGCTCGGCCCCGCCCTGCGCGTCGATCCCGTCCACGTCGATCTCCGCGGAGCCGATCATCCAGTCCACATGGATCAGGCTGCGATTGCCGCCGCGCTTGTCGAAATCCTCCTCGCTGAGCGTGTCGCCATCCACGAAGCACTTCTTGTAGGCCTGGCCGAGGGCGATATGGCTCGCCGCGTTCTCGTCGAAGAGGGTGTTCAGGAACAGCAGCCCGCTGCGCGAGATGGGCGAGGAAGCCGGAACCAGCGCCACCTCGCCCAGGCGCCGGGCGCCCTCGTCGGTGCTGATCATCCGCTCAAGGATCCCCTGGCCCGTGCTGGCCTTCGCCTCGACGATGACACCTCCCTCGAAGCGGACGCGGATGTCGCGGATCAGCGTGCCCTGGTAGGAGAGCGGCTTCGTCGCCACGACATACCCCTGCGTGCGGGCGGCATGCGGCGTCGTGAACACCTCCTCCGTCGGGATGTTGGGATTGCCGGTGACGCCGTTCTGCGCGACGGAGGTGCCGCCCATCCAGGCATGCCCATCCGCCAAGCCGACCGTCAGGTCTGTGCCGGGGCCGCGGAAGCGCAGCGCGGCATAGCGGCGCGCGGTCAGCATCCGGCGACGCGCCAGCAGAATGGCATTGTGACTGGCCCAGGCCGCGACGGGATCGGCGGCATCGGCGCGGGTCGCTGCGAAGATCGCGGACCAGAGCCGCGCCTCCGCTTCCTGCGGGGGCAGGTTAGGGAACATCGCCTGTGCCCAGGCGGGGGCGGCGTAGGGAACCAAGGTCCAGTTGATCGCCGAGGCGGTGATGAGGTCGAGCGCCGGGCGATAGGCCTTGGCCCGCGCGCGGTTCGCCCGCGCCACGCGCTCCGCGTCCTGCCCCACCAGGAGGCTCGGATCCTCGCCCACGATGGCAAGACGCGCCGCGCCGCGACGGAAGGCTTCCGCCATCCCCTCGAAGAGCCAAGCCGGCGCGTGGTCGAAGCTTTCCTCGGATCCGTGCTGGAAACGGGACAGGGTCTGCCGGTCGTCCGAAAGCAGCGTCGTCACCACCGTGGCCCCGGCCTGGTAGGCCGCGTCGGTAATCCGGCGCGCCAGGGGCAGCGCCTCCACCGATGCGGTCATCACGAGTTCCTGACCGGGCTGGAGGTTCAACCCGACGCGGACCGTGATGTCGGCGAGGCGGGCAAGCATGTCCTCATGGGACAGGGAGGCTGAGGCGATCTGGTCCATCGGGCGCTCGCGATGTGGAAGGATGTCGGCACGACACTAGGCCTTGTCGCCGCCCGAGCCAAACGCGTGCCCGGCATCACTGCGATGTGGGCTTCAAACTGTAGAGATAGGCCGCCATGTCGCGCGCATCCCGCTCTTCGACGCCAAGATCGGGCATGGCGGTTTGCGGGTCGACCGCACGCGGCTCCCGGATCCAGCGGATGAGTTGTGCGGGCTCGTTGGGAAGCCGCCCTGCCAAGTAGGTGCGGCCGGAAAGCCCGGCGAGGGAGGGCCCCACCCTGCCGCGCGCAGCGGCGACACCGGAAATGCGATGGCAGCCCCCGCAGCCAAAGCGGATCAGCGCGGCGTGGCCGGCCTCCGGGTTTCCGCCCGTCTCCTCGGTGGCAAAGCTTCGTTGCCGCTCCTGATGCTGCCACAACACGGTCCCGATCGCGGTGGCGGCGGCGAGCACCGACAGCCCGAGCAAGAGAAGGATCCATCTAAGACTGGCGGGCATGGGGCACGTCCAGGGAAAGCCGGAAGGCGCCCGCGAGAAGCGCGAGCGCCGCAGCGGCATGGAGCAATCCTCCAGGCACCCACATCAGCAACCCGGCGAGTTGCTGGTCCTCCGCGGGCGAGAGGCCGAGCGGCGTCAGGCCCAGCCGAGCGTAGCCGGCGTACCAGGGACTCTCCGAGATCGCCATCAAGGCGCCGAGCGCACCGGAGACCAGGGAGGTGGCGAAGAGGCACAAGGCCGCGAGACAGCGCCCGGCCAGGGTGCGCGGGCAGCGGTCGATCATCGCGACCCAGAAGGCGAGCGCACTCAGGAAAAAGGACATGTGCTGCGCGACATGCCAGGCCGGGATGTCGAGCGCCCGCTCGAAAAGCTGCGGCGCGTGCCACAGCCACAGCACCGCCGATTGCAGCAGAGTCGCGGCGACCGGATGGGTCAGGCCACGCCCGAGATGCACCAGGACCGGTGCGTGCAGCAGTCGCGCGAGGCCGGGCCGCGCCGCCTCGGGCAGGCCCCAGATCAAAAAGGCAAGCGGCCGCCCGAGCACGAGCAGCGGGGCCGACCACAGCATGAGGATCTCGTGCTGGAGCATGTGGGCGGAGAAGGAGAGATGCCCGGCTGCCGCCATCGGCGACACCAGGGCGAGGACGAGCCCCGCCCAGCCCAGCGCCAGCAGGCCCGCGCGGCGCCGGAGGGTAGCCGTGCCGTGAACAGTGCGCCGCGCGAGGCGCATCCAGCCGAGGCCCAGCAGCAAGCCCCCGACCACCAGCGGGACAGTCGTCCAGGCATCGAAGCTCCAGCCAAGTCCCTCGTCAGGAGCGGCGCCCGCATGAGCCGCTGCGGCGCCTGCCCAGAGCAGGATCGCGCCGCCGAGGAAGGAGGCTAGCGCCAGCATGGCGGCTCGATGAAGGTGGCCACGGCCTGGAGCAGGATCGCCAGCGCGAAGATGCCCGCCCCGCCTATGGCAAGCCAAGCCAGGAAGCGCGGCATCTCTCCCTTTCGACCTTCTGCCGCCACCGGCCAGCCGAGCCAGGCCGCGGCCGCGCAGAACAGCAGCGCGAGGAGGCCCGCAGCGGGGCCGACCGGTAGACCGCCGGTGGAGCAATCCAGCTGCTGCGTCAGGCCCATCCCCTGCTGGTAGAAGAACCAGGCCAGCGGCGGGAGGACGAGGGCGGTTCCGACCGCCTTGCGTGACCGGCCACCCATCACGAGCCCCCCCAGAACCGGGGCATCCAATAGACCAGCCCCCAGATCGGCAGCCAAGTGAGCACCACGAAATCCCAGTAGAGGCAGTTATCCGACGCGCCGCTGAATTGCTTGTCCTCGATCTCCTTGCGGAAGAGCCATTCGGTCTGCACCGCGGTATCGGCCACATCGGTGATGAGGTGGCTCGTGTGCAGCACCATCAGCAGCCAGATGGTCGAGCCATAGGCGTTATCGCTCCAGCGCACATTCAGGTGCATCAATTCGAGCGCGCGCACGCCGATCAGCACGACGCCGACTGCGGTGATCAGAACCATGCCGAGGCGCAAGCCGGCCAGGTCGTGCGCCCAGGCCTTGCGGTCCACCCACCGGTTCAACACTTCGCTGGCAAGGAGCAGGATCGTAAAGGCGATGCCGAATGATAGGTCCGGTGGGGCGGTGCCGGAAGGCGGCCATCCCTTGCCTTGGGAAGCCAGGTAGAGGGCAGCGGCGCCGCAAAGCGCGAAGCCCATCCCCTCGATCATCATGAAGGCGACCACGCCCCAGACGTTGAGGTTGGCGGCGCCGATCACGTTGTCCGGCAGGGAAGAAAGGCTGCCGACGACGCGGAGCGGCCGAAGCTTGCCGGAAGCCTGGTCATGCGGCTGGCTGCTCTCGCTCACCTCGGCTCCTCCTTGACAGGGCGCGGCCAGAACCAGCCGATCAGCGCCACAGCGACCGGGATGCTCCCCCAGACCAACGCCCAGGGCGTGAAGATGCTGCCCACGAACAAGATCCCGGTCGCGATGGCGGATAGCAGGGGCCAGATGGATGGGCCCGGGCTGTACTGCCGGTATTCCGGCACAGCCTCGCCCGGCGAGGTGATGAGGACCTCGCGCCGTTTCAGCGAAAGCCCGGTCATCACCGCCTGGGCATGCTCCTGCCGCCATAGCGGCGTGCGGCTTTCCACCACCGGGGTTGCCGGAAAATTATGCGGCGGCGGCGGCGAGGCGCAGTCCCATTCGAGGGTGGAGCCACCCCAGGGATCGGCACCGGCCCGGCGTCCACCCCGCAGGCTGAACAACGCATTGGCGACCAGGATGCTGGCACCCGCGGACGCGATGAGCACGCCGCCGGAGGCGACAAGGTTCAGCGTCCCCCAGCCGGTCCATTCCTCGTAGGTGTAGATGCGCCGGGGCATGCCCATCAGCCCCAGGATGTGCATTGGAAAGAAGCCGATGTTGAAGCCGGCGAAGATCAGCCAGAAGCTGACCTTTCCCCACCATTCCGAGAGCATTCGCCCGGTGGCCTTCGGGTACCAGTAGGTGAGCGCGGCGAAGAGCGGGAACATCGCGCCACCGACCAGCACGTAGTGCAGATGCGCCACGACGAAGTAGGTGTCGGTGAGCTGAAGGTCGAGCGGGGCCGAGGCGGTCATCACGCCCGACAGCCCGCCCAGCACGAAGGTCACGATGAAGCCGATGATCCAGAGCAGCGGCGTGTCGTAGCGGGGGCGGCCGCTGCCGATCGTGGCGATCCAGCAGAAGATCTGCAGCCCCACCGGCAGCGCGATCGCCATGCTGGCCGCCGTGTAGAAACTGGCGCCGAGGCGTGGAAGCCCGACCGCGAACATGTGGTGCACCCAGAGGCCGAAGGCGAGCAGGCCGATGGAGATCAGGGCGAGGACCTGCACGGTGTATCCGAAGAGCGGCCGCCGCGAGAAGGTCTCGACGATGGCGGAGATGAAGCCAACGGCCGGGATGAAGATGATGTAGACCTCGGGATGCCCGAAGAACCAGAACAGGTGCTGGAACAGCAGCACATCCCCGCCAGCATTCGGGCTGAAGAACTGCGTGCCGACGAGGCGGTCGGCGATCAGCAGGCTGGTCGCCAGCATCACCGCCGGCAGCGCCAGCATCGTCATCAGCGAGGTGACCAGCATGGCCCAAAGGAAAAGCGGCATGCGCGCGAGGGTCATGCCCGGTGGCCGCAACTTCAGGATCGTCGCCACGACATTCACCGAGGCAGCGAGCGCGGCGACCTCGGTGAAGGTGATCATCTGTGCCCAGATGTCGGCGCGATGCCCCGGCGAATAGGTTGGGCCCGACAAGGGCGGGTACTCGAACCAGCCGAGGTCCGGCGTAACGTCGAGCGCATGCGGCACCCACAGCATCAACACGCCGCCCAGGTAGAGCCAGTAGCTGTAGGCGGCGAGCCTGGGATACGCCATGTTGCGCTGGCCCAGCATCAGCGGCACGAGCCAGAGAGCCATTGCCTCCATGACTGGCACCGAAACCAGGAAGAGCATGGTCGAGCCATGCAGGGAGAAGGCCTCGTTGTAGCGCTGCGGCCCCATCCGCTCCATGCCGGGCTGCGAAAGCTGCAACCGCATGTCCAACGCCAGGATGCCCGCGACGATGAGCAGCGCGAGCGTCGTCACGATGTAGCGGGCGGCGATACGCTTGTGGTCCACGGTGGTGAGGAAGCCCCACAAGCCTGGCTTGTCGCGCCAGATCGCTGCCACGCGCGCTTCCTCGCTGGCGAGTTCAGCCTGCTGCATGTCGGGCGCTTCTACTTGAGCCATTCGAGGTAGCGCGCCAGCGCATCGGCCTCTTGGGATGGAAGGACAACCGCGGGCATCAGCGTTCC
This sequence comes from Sabulicella rubraurantiaca, assembly GCF_017355885.1. Classification (GTDB taxonomy): domain Bacteria; phylum Pseudomonadota; class Alphaproteobacteria; order Acetobacterales; family Acetobacteraceae; genus Roseococcus; species Roseococcus rubraurantiacus. Next base: position 44,790 of record NZ_JAFEUU010000021.1, on the reverse strand, counting down.
GGGCTTGAGCGCCTCTGGATTAAGGAACCAGCCCTGGAGATTGCCGCGGTTCATGGGCAACGCACCGCCCGCGATGGACCGGCGCGTCCCGACATGGGTGAGGTCAGGCCCGGACCGCCCGTCGGCCGGCGTTCCCCGGACGACGTGGCAGGCGGCACAGGTGCCGTTGACGAAGAGATCCTGCCCACGCGCCAGCACCGGGTCGCTGGGCTGGGACGCAGACGCAGCCTGCGCCGCGAGCCAAGCCGAGAACTCCTCCGGCGGCGCCACGCGGACATCGAGCGCCATGAGCGTGTGCTGCAGACCGCAAAATTCTGCGCAGTTCCCGCGATACCAGCCGACGCGACGCGGCGTGATGTCGAGCAGGTTGGTGCGGCCCGGAATGACGTCCAGCTTGCCGCTCAGATTCGGGACCCAGAAGCTGTGGATGACATCCTCGGCGACGAGTTCCAGCCGGGCTGTCCGTCCAGCCGGGAGGTACAGCTCGTTCGCCGTTTCGATCCACTCGCCCGAGGCGGGGTCGCGATAGGCGACGCGCCACCACCATTGATGCGCGGTGATTCGGATGGAGAGCGCTTCATGCTCGCGGGCCGCGGCGAGCGAGCGATCCACCAGGAAGCTCGCCGTGGACAGGAGGATGAGGCCGGCAACAACCAGTCCGGCCCATGCGCCCAGGCCGATCCGTAAGGGACGCTGGCTCTCGTCCGGGCCCGGGGGAGCGGCGTCCCGCCGTCGGATCGTCCGCCACAGGGCCCAGGCCAGGAAGCCGAGGACGAGCGCGTACATGATGCCGCAGACCCAGAGCATCAGGTTGAGCAGGCCATGGAGATGCGCCGCCTGATCCCCAGCCGGGTCGAGCACGGAATGCGGGCCGTCGCACGCGCCGGGCAGGAGGATGGCAGCCAGAAGCGCCATGCATCGAAGAGGCCTCACTGGTTCCTCCGCTTCTCGTTCTGGAGGTCCAGACTTTGGCGATTGCGCATCGCTGGCGAGTTCTTTTCCAGATCCCGCACATAGGCGGTGAGCTGCCAGAGCGGCTCGACCGGCACGCGACGGGCGTAGTCCTCCGTGCCGGGTGGGTGGCGGCTGGTGATGGAGGCATAGACCTCATGAAACTCCCCGCCGCGCCGCCAGCGACCATCGGCGAGGTTGAGCGCTTCATCGGGATTCGTGTCCGAATGGCAGGAGCCGCAGCCATACCAGTTGAAGTATCGTCCGCCGCGCGCGACCTGAAACTTGTTGTCCTGGTAGTAGCTGATCCGCTCGTCATCAGCGCCCGTCGGCGGGGTGCGCGGCCGCTCGCGTTCGAGCGCACGATCCTCGTTGCCGCAGCCGCCGAGACATGCCGCGACCATCAGGACCGCACTGGCCAGCCTCAGGCCCTTGCCCACGCGTTCCCCCTTTCCTTCCAGCAACCGCGTCTCTGAATGTTGCCAACTCGGTTCGGTTTCGCAGGAATGCACAAACCCGATACGGCGCGAGGTGACCGAGGCTGTGCTCGTCAGGCGGACGGTGCCGCATCCTCCCTGCCTTGCCCTGAGTGCCGTTGACCCTTGCCGCTCCGCCTGGATATGGCGGGTTGTTTGAATGGAGCGAAACGTCAGTGCCTCGCCTTTTCCCTCTCAGCCTTGTTGTTGCCTTGGTCTCAGCCGTGCCGGCCGGCGCGCAGCAGCCGTCGCCGCCTGCCATGCCGACGCGCGATGTCGCGGTCCGCTACCAGGTGCCGAACGCGCCACCCACGACGGACAGCGTCGCTTGGCTCGTTTCTGAGGGGCGGGTCCGCACGGAGGGGCGCGCCCTTACCCAGCGCGTGGTGCACGTGATCGACACGCGGAGCGGCAACGTGACGGCGGTGCTCGATGCCGACCGCACCTATCATGACCTGGGGCGCATGGCCTCCACGATGATGCAGGATCACTCCTTCGCGCGTCCAGGCATCCGCCTCACCCGAGAGGGTTCGGACCGGGTCGCAGGCCATGCCTGCACGGTGTGGCGCGTTCAGGCCCAGGGCAGCGATCCGGGCGAGGTGCGTCGGGCCTGCATCACCGAGGATGGCGTGCCGCTGCGGCTGGTGGAGGGAACCGGCTCGGATGCCGAGACCCTGTATGAGGCGACTCAGGTCACCTACGGGCCTCAGGATCCGGCGCGCTTTCGCGTCCCGCAAGGATATCAGCCCCTCAACACCGGGGCGCCTGCACGTCGCCGCTGAAGCAGGCGCGGAGGGACGGCCCGCACCTCGCCTGCGTCCTCCCTGGTGGCGGACCGGGCGAGGCCTGGACCGGCGGCTGCCGATGTCTGTCCAAAGTCGTCCATTGATCGCCCGGCTCAGGCCAGTGATCGCGACGCCTCTTCGTTTGCCTGCTCCATCGCCGCGAAGTCCGCAGCCAGGGCAGCGTCCTTCGCCCGGTAGGCCGCGCCCTGCCGTTCCGGTGGCACTGGCGCCATCAGCGCCGGCTGCCGCGCATCCGCCAAGGGTGCCCGGCGCACGAACTCGGCGAAGCGCTCTGCGGCAGCGTCGAGTTGACCCGTGCGGTGGAGCGCAACCGCCAGCAGCCCATGTCCAAAAGCCCAGCCCGGGTGGCATTCGACCAGGGCGCGCAGAACTGGCACCGCCTCGGCCGCGCGCCCGGCATGCAACAGGGCGCGCCCCAAGCCCTGGAGCCAGGTCCAGCGCCCGGGATCCTGCGGCCCGCTGAGCTCGGCCAGGCGGAACCATTCCAGCGACGCTTCCGCCTCGCCGAGATAGAGGTGGCTGAGGCCGATCTCGCGGCAGGTGGGCGGGTCGCCGGGACAGCGTTCCAGCACCGCCTTGGCGGCGACGATCGCGTCGGCGAAGCGACCCTGGATGCGCAGCACCACCGCGCGGACCTGCAAGGCGCCGAGATGCCCCGGATGCGCGGCGAGCGCCTTGTTGGCCAGGACCTCTGCCCGCGCCACCCGCGCGGCGCGCTCCGCCGACGAGGTGTATCCGTTGGTGACCGCGGAAGCCTCGACCGTCGCCAGCCCCGCCAGCGCCTGGACGTTGCCGGGGTCGATGGTCAATGCCCGTTCATAGAGTTCGCGCGCGGCGGCCACTCCCTCGGCCGACATCCGGCTGGAGATCGCCATTCCCTGCGCCCGCAGCGACAGGGCCGTCGGGTCGGCCTGCGTGCCGGCGCCGATCCGCTGCGCCTCCGCCAGAACGGCCTGCAGCGCGACGAGGCGGGTGAGCCGCGCGACGATCACGTCCTGCGCGACCAGCAGGTTCGCGTCGCGCGGCTGGTCGAAGCGCTCGGCCCAGACGTGGAGGTCGGCGCGGGCGTCGATCAGCTGGGCATTGACTCGAATGCGGCTGTCATCCAGCGCGACGCTGCCTTCCAGCACGTAGCGCACCTGCAGCTCCTCGCCGATCTGCCGCGTGCTGGCGGCGCGGCCGCGATAGGCGCTGGCGCTGGTCCGTGACACGACGAGGCCGCCATATAATGCGCGGGACAGGTCGGTGGTCAGGCTGTCGGTCACGCCCTCGGCCAACGCCTCGGCCGCAGGGTCCACGCCGATGCTGAGGAAGCTCAGCACCGCCAGCGACAGGCGGACCGGCGCGGGCGCGGCCTGGACATCGCGCAGGGGCAGCCCGAAGCGGTAGCCGCGGCCGGGCACGTTGATCACCGCGTCGCGCGCATCGCCCAGGGCCCGCCGCACCGCGCCGATCTGCACGTGAAGATTGTTCTCCTCGACCGCGAGGCCGGGCCAGGCGAGCGACATCAGCTCGTCCTTGCTCAGCAGCCGGCCATTGCTGAGTGCCAGCGCCGCGAGGAGGTCGAAGGCGCGCGCGCCGATCTCGATCGGCACTCCGTCCGCGTGCAGGCTGCGCTGCCGCGGACACAGCACGAACCGACCGAAGACCAGTTCCTCGCTCACCGGTACAGGCCCTCCCTGCCGCCATGCTCGTCCCGGATGGGTCCAGCCTCAGCCCTGACCCTATTCGATGCATAGGATTTTAGTTTGTTTCAGACCAGCACCAAAGACTCCTTAGCCGGGAATGCGGCATCAGCGCCGCCTTGCCGGCCGCGAAGCCGGGTAGGAGACGGAAATGCCAACGAAAAACGGACTGGTTCAATGCTACCTGCTCGCCGCCGTGCTGGCCGGAAGCTGCGGGATGATGCTCGGAATCGGCATGGGAATCGCCCAGAACTTCCTGCTGACCCCGGTGCATGTCCACCTCAACCTCCTGGGCTGGGTGACCTTCGCCATCTATGGCCTGACCTACCACGCGCTGCCCGAAGCGGCGAAGCTTGGCTTGGCGCGGGTGCAGTTCTTGCTCGCGGTGCCTGGGCTGGTAGCGTTCTGCGGCGGGCTGACGGCCCTGCGCCTGGATTACCCGGTGGGCTTCCCCCTCACGGTGCTCGGTTCCTTCATGACGCTCGGCGGCATGCTGTGCTTCGGCGGGGTGCTGCTGCGCAGCTTCGCCCGGCCGCGCGCCGCCTCCCCGCAGGCTCTGCCGGCCGGGAGCGTCGCATGAGCCCCGCGACCGACTGCCCCTCCGCTCCCTGGCTGACCTGGTGCCGGCGCACCCTCGCCAGCCTGCGCAACCCGCAGCGCGAGCCGGAACCCGAGGCCGAGCCGCGCCGGCTGCCCTGGTATGGCCAGGTGGACCTACCGACCACGCACGGTTGACGAGGCGTGGCGTTGAGCCGGGCGGTGCTGCCCCCCCTGCACCGCTCGGCGAGCGCTGGATGCGCGGCTGCCATGACCGGCCGCGCAAGCCAGAACGGGGCGCGCCCTCCCCCCGAGCGCGCCCCGGCGCTTTCACGGAAGATGGCCGCCCACAATGCAGAGGGCCTGTTGCCGGACCAGCGCCAAAGTCGGGACCGCGACCACCTCCCACGCAGTGGCGGCATGCGTACTGAGCGCCGAGCGGCTGTTCTCCTGCTCCTTTCCCTCGGTTAGCAGACGGGCATGGACAACAGCACCTCCACCAAGCCCCGCAGCAAGCTGAAAGGCGACCCCTACCGGGCCTTCGAGGATCTGCCGGTCGAGGTGCGCCGGGCCCTGCAGGAAGCCCTGGTGGACTGGTGTCCCCTGCGCGCCCGGGAATGGCACCTCCACCTGCTATGCCAGGAGAGGCTGCGCCCGGCGCAGGCAGCGTCCTTCCTTGTCCAGACCATCCGCAGGCTGGATCACGCGGAAGTCGCAGCCTTCGCCAGGGCTTGGCCGAAAGGTGCCCAGGCCTATCCGCATCTTGCGGCCGGCGCGAGCCTCCAGCGCTATTCGGGGACGGAGGGCATCCCCGCAGCCCAGCCTGTTCACTTGGCCCCGGTGCAAGGGCGGACGAAGGCGAAGGCACGGACCAAGCCCAAGCGCGCAGCGGGCCGCCGCTCCCGGCGCTGAGGCGGAGCGGCGGCGAGCCCGGCTTGATCACCTTCTCTCTTTGGCGGCAGTGCTGGGGACGCCTTCCCGTTTCCTGCTACCGGAGCGAACTCACCCGGACCGGCCAACTGGTAGCCCGACCAGCATGAGAAGTAGAGCGCTAGCTTTCCACAACCAGAAAAGCTGGCATATTCACATAATGCAATCTTGGGTTTAAGATGAGATACCGCTACATCCATCTTTAGGCCGTGAGCATGAGCATTGAGGGCAGCCAGACCACCCAGCTCTCGATGCAGGGTCAGACCCACCGGATCAGCTTGCTGTCGCTCGCCGCGGTCATTGGTGCAGCCACCATATTCGGGCTGACCTACAGCCTCACCGCCCCGCTGGTCGCGCTCAACCTCGCGGAACGCGGGATGGGAGAGACGCTCATCGGCCTGAACGCCGCCATGCATGCGGTGGGCGTGCTGATGATCGCGCCTGCCCTGCCATGGCTGGCCGGCCGTCTCGGGGCGCAGCCGCTGATCCTCGCGGCACTGCTCATGACCGCCGCCCTGCTGCTGCTCTTTCCCGCGATCCCGATCGTCTGGATGTGGTTCCTCTTGCGGGTCGGATTGGGCGTCGGCGCGGAGATCCTGTTCGTACTGACGGAAAGCTGGGCGAACGACCTCAGCGACGATGCGACGCGCGGCAGGATCATGGCGACCTACACCGCCATGCTGTCGCTGGGCTTTGCCGGCGGGCCGCTGATCCTCTCGGTTACCGGGACGGAGGGCGTGCTCCCCTTCGCCGTGGGTGCGGGCGCAGCGCTGCTGGCCCTGCTGTTGGTCTCGGCTCCCGGCATCATCAAGCCGCCCATGCAGGCGCATGGCCAGGGCAGCCTGCTGCGCTTCATGCGCCTGGCACCCGTGGCGATGTCGACGACGGCACTGAACGCCGCCGTGGAGACGGCCGGGCTGTCCTTCATGGCGCTCTATGCCGTCCGCCTCGGCTGGGAGGAGCAGGCCGGCACGCAACTCATCACCACGCTGATGGTGGGGGCGATCCTGCTGCAGCTGCCGATCGGCTGGCTCTGCGACAAGATGGACCGCCGGAAGCTGATGATCTGGCTGGGTGTCCTGTGCACGCTCGGTGCCGTCGCCTGGCCCTTCATGCTGCGCACGCCCTGGGTGGCCTACCCTGCCCTCTTCCTCTGGGGTGGGCTGTTCGTCGGGATCTACACGACGATGCTGGCCATCGTCGGGTCGCGCTTCCGCGGCACGGAACTCGTCGGCGTCTATGCGGCGATGGGGCTTTTGTGGGGCGGCGGCGCGCTCATCGGCCCTAGCCTTACCGGCCTGGCCCTCGATGTGGCGCAACATGGCCTGCCGATCTTCGTTGCCCTGGCTTGCGGCAGCTTCACCCTGGCCCTGCTCCTCTCCCGAAGCCTCTCCAGCCGGCAGGAAGCGGCCGCATGATCCGCATCATGCTCCTGCTCCTGGGTCACGAGGTGATCCAGCGCCGCTGGGCCGTTCTGCTGGCGGCGGGTCTCGCTTGGCTCGGCCTGGGTGCCTTCATCCTCGTCGATGCCATCGATGGCTGGACCTTCATTCCACCCTATGCCTTCGGCTATTTCATCCTGCCCGAAGCGGCGCTCAGCCTACTGGCGGCGGCCGGCAGCAAGGGCGCGGCCCGGCGCCTCAGGCTCACAAAGGGCATTGCCCTGCTGGCCGCCGGGGCGCTGATCCTCAGCTCCTCGCCGCGCGCGAGCTTCATCCTGGCCCTGCTCCTCGCCCTAGGCTTTCTGGTGGATGGCGCGCTCCGCATCGCCAGCGCCCTCATCGTCCGCTTCCCCGGCTGGAAGGGCGCCCTTGGCGGGGGCATTCTCGAGATTGTCGTGGCCATCGCGACGCTCCAGCCATGGCCGACCTGGTATGCCGGCACTGTCGGCTTCAATGTCGGGCTGGTCATGGCGCTGAGCGGGATCGGCATCATCCACATCGCCTGGCGGATCCGCCGCATGCCGTCCGGCACGCCCGTCTCCGTCCTGCTCTCGCAGAATCCGCTGTCGCATGTCCTGCTGCCCCCGATTCAGCCCGATGCGGCCAGCAGGAGGGGCAGCCTGATCGTCCATGTTTGGACGCCCACCGGCACCGCCAGCGCCCCGCTGCATCAGCGCGCGGTCAGCCGCTACATCGCGGCGGTGGACAGCAACGGCACGATCTCGACCGGCCACGCCGCACTCGAACTGGCCCCGGACCTCTACATCAGCCACTACCCGGCGGTGGAAATCGACCGGTCGCGCAGCGATTTCGCAGCCCTGCTGCGCGCGACGAGCGACAACGATGTCCCGGGGCGTTTCCTGCCGAACCATGCGGAGGAGGTCACCGGATGGTGCCCTTCGACCGTGCAGGTGGCCTTCCAGGATTTCAACGCGGAACGCCTGCGCGCCTTCTGGGAGGTCTACCGGAAGGACCAGACCTACAACCTCACCAACCGCAACTGCTCCAGCGCCGTGGCGGGCGCGCTCGATGCAGCGCTCGAAGGCGTCTTCGTCTCGAAGCGCTGGCCGGTCATGTCGGTGCTCGGCGCCATCACCAATCCCGAACTCTGGGCGGCCGGGCTCATCCGTCAGCGCGCGGAAACCATGGCCTGGACGCCTGGTCTGGTGCTCGACTACGCCCGCGCCATGAGCGCGGTGATCCACCCGCCTGCCACGCTGTGGCGCCGCATCCTGCGCCAGAGAAGGACGGAGGCGTGTGGCGCCTGACGGCCGTTCCGAGGGTGTGTCTCGCTGCACCGCGACGGCCGCCTTCACTCCAGGAAGGCGATCCAGCGGCCCGCCAACAAGGCGGAAACCCAGACCAGCAGGGACAAAGTGGCAGCAAGGCGCACTGTCATCCCGATGCCCTCTCCCGTCAGGGCTCGTCCCCAGCCCGGGTTCAGGTGCAGCGCCAGCACGTTCAGCAGCCCGGCAAGGACCAGGCCCAGCTTCGTGAGGAAGGCCGGGTTCGCGGCGTAGTCCGCCGGCCGCACGCTGAACAGCAGGGAGCCGGTCGCCAGCGCCAGGCCGAGGCCCGCCGCGGCCACCCGCACCAAAGGCGGACCCAGCGCCGACAAAGGCGCGTGGTGGAACACCCCAAGCACCCGGAGGTCCAGCGTCGCAATCGCGCCGATCAGCAGCCCGATTCCGAGGATATGCGCCGCATTGACGAGCAGGTAGAGCACCTCCGACCGTCGCAGCGCCGCCGCGACCGGCCATGCCTCCAGCGTCTGGAGGAGCGGCTCCACCTACGTCAGCCGCCTCCGATGCGCTCCGGATAGATGTCGAAGCGGCGGTCTCCCACCGTGATCCGGACCGCCTTCATTCTCCGCTCGCCGCGGTTCCGCGAGCGATTGCCAAGCGCGACGACGCGGTCGCCCGGGTTGGCCACGCCTTCGACGAAACCGGACCGACGCGTCAGGCTTGGGTTGCCCAGCTCCACGGTCCAGACGCCGTCATTCGGTGTCTCCACCTGCAGCGTCGGATGGGGTGGTGCGATGGTGACCTGACGGATCGTGCCGGTGAGCTCCATCTGCTCGCCCTCGGCCCAGTTCCAGCCATGGTGCGCGGTCGCGCTCGTGGCGATCGCCGCCAGCGCCGTTCCTCCGAGGAATGCCCTTCTCTGCATCATTGCCTCCCATCCAGCAAAAGCACCTCTGACCTGACCCGGACCTGCCGCCCCGCAGTGTCCTCGTCCCTCCCGAGCCTCCTTCTCCCGTCCCGTCCTCACTGCGCCACGAACTGCAAAAGCAGAGCCCCAAGATAGGCTGCACCACCGTGGCTGAGCCAGCTTGGCTGCGGATGCACCCCCAGCAGGCCCGAGCTGACGGTTGCAGCGCGCGAGCTACGGGCGCGTCGGAACACGCACCACAGCCGCAACAAAATCGCGTTGCGCGCGGCAAAGAATGCATGCCATCGTCTAAAGCACGGGGCGGACTTCAGACGCGCGCTGGGGTAGAGAGCAAACGGCAGATGCCGCCATCGCGCCTGCGCCGTTTGGTTCGTCCGAATTCGAGTGGGCGGATCGCCGCTGCGCGGCCTGCCCGGCGACGCGGATGCGGGAGGACGGCAGCATGGGCAAGCGCATTTCTCTGGCCACCGCGGCCGCGCTCGTGCTCACAGGGCTCGGCTGTGCCACCTACCTGCCCGAACGGGAGATGCCGGACAGCGTCGCCCAGGCAGCCGGGCAGAACTGGACGGACGAGCAGCGCAGCTGGTTCCACCACACGTCGCAGGGCACGAAGCTGATGCCCTATGCGTGGTTCCTGGCGCTGGAGCAGCCCTTCCTGAGCTGGCCCGCCGCCGCGCCACCCTTCGCCTCCCCCGCCTACATGGCGCGCTTCGGCTTCCTGCCCTCGCCCCGCTCCGCCATCAATCCGGACGGGCTGCCCGTCGGCTTCGCGCGCGACGAGTTCGGCGTGCAGGAAGGATCGGAGGAGCCGGAGGTGGTGGTCGGCCTGACCTGCGCCGCCTGCCACACGGGTCAGATCGAGTATGGCCGCCGCGCCGTCCGGATCGAGGGCGGGCCCTCCATGGCCGATATCGGCGCCTTTCAGGACCAGATCGGCGTCGCGCTGTTCCTGACCTATGGGTCCGGCCCGCGCTTCGCGCGCTTCGCCCAGAATGTCCTCGCGCGCAGCGGCCAGCCGGACACGGAAGAGACGCGCGCGGCGCTGCATCGCCGCCTCGGCCTCGCGCTCGACCGCGGGCGCACGGAGGCGGGGCTGGCAGAGCGGCGGCGACTCTACCCCGTGACCGAGGGCTTCGGGCGGCTCGACGCGCTGGGGCGCGGCGCCAACTTCGTCTTCGCCACGCTGCCCAACATGCCGAGCAACCTAGCGGTCGCCGATGCGCCGGTCAGCTACCCCGGCCTTTGGGATGCGCCCTGGTTCGACTGGGTGCAGTACAACGGCGCCATCCGCCAACCCATGGGCCGCAATGTCGCGGAGGCGATGGGCGTCCGCGCCCTCGTCAAGGTGACCGGCGCGCCCGAGCTGATCCATCGCAGCTCCGTCCGCGTGCAGAACATCTACGACATGGAGACAGTGCTGGCCGGCCCCGCGCCCGGAGGTGGCCTGCGCGCGCCCGCTTGGCCCGAGGATCTGCTCGGGCCCATCGACCGGGCGGCAGCAGAGCGCGGCCGCGTCCAGTTCGCACAGCTCTGCGCGGGCTGCCATCAGCCCTGGAATCCAGCCACGGCGGGCGCGGCGACGCCACGGATCACGATGGTGCCGCTGGAGCGCATCGGCACGGATCCGCGCGCGGCGATGAACTTCATCAACCGCACCGCCACGCTGCCGAATGGCCGCCGCGTCTCCGCGGCCCAGGGGCTGCAGGAGGCGACGACGGACGTCATCAATGCCTTCTACAACGCCAACCGCGTGCCGGAGCGCGGAAGCTGGACCGATGCGGCGGGCAATGTCCGCCCCGGCCGTCTGGAGATGAATGGCAACCGCCCCAATGAATGGCGTGCGCCGGCTGCCTACCGCGCCCGGCCACTCAATGGCATCTGGGCGACGGCGCCCTACCTGCACAACGGCGCGGTGCCGAACCTCTACCAGATGCTGCTGCCCTCTGAGCAACGCGACGCCGTCTTCCATGTCGGCAGCCGGCAATTCGACCCGCGCGATGTCGGCTTCGTCACCACCCCGACCCCGGGCACATTCCGCTTCGACACCGCCCTGCCCGGCAATTCCAACCGCGGCCATGAGTTCCGCAACGGCCCGCTCGGCAACGGCACGATCGGGCCGGAGCTGAGCGACCAGCAGCGCCGCGACCTCATCGAGTATCTGAAGACGCTCTGAGCAGCAGGAGCGAGTAAGGGACACCACGCGCGCTGGCGGCTGACCCCGTAAACCGTCGACGCCAGACGCGCCTGCCGGACAGCCGGCAGTGCCGGATCAGGTGGTGATCCCGAGCTCCCTCGCCTTGATCTGCAGCGCGAGCACCTTCGAGAAGATGCGACACTGCGCCAGCCCTCCGGCATGGAACCAGAGACCCGGCTGGCCGGTGGGGCGCCACATCCCGTTCAGCTCCCCCTCCTCGTCGAAACCCCAGACGGGGCCGATCCGGTCGCCCACGGCATCGCCCAGGATCCGGCGCGCCGCTTCCGCCTGCCCCTCGTAGCCGGTGGCCAGCACGATCAGGTCGGCGGGCCGCACCGACCCGTCCTTCATGATCGGCCCGTCTGGGCCGAACCTCTCGATATCCGCGTATTGGATCAGCCCGACACGGCCATCGACGACCATCTGGGAACATCCGGCGTCGAAGTAGTAACCGCCGCCGCGGCTCAGATACATGATCTGCCAACCGGTGCCGTCCTCCCCGGACGTCAGGCGGAAACCTTGGCGTTCCAGCCCCTCCAGCAGCTCCCGATCCGCCTCGTGGTTCCTCGTCGTCATGAGCTGATGCGCGCGGCGATAGACCGGGAACGGGAAGGAGGTGGCGAGCAGGTCCTTGTCCTCGAAGGGGATCTCCTCGTCGTAGAGCGCGTAGGGCGCCTGCGCCTCCTTCAGGCTGACAACGAGGGTGGGGCTGCGCTGGACCAGCGTCACCTCCGATGCCCCCGAGACGCAGAGATCCTGCGCCACATCGTGACCGGAAGTGCCGGTGCCCACCACCAGCGCGCGCTTTCCCTTCCAGTCCATGCCGCTGCCGTAGCGGCCCGAATGCCGCACTGCGCCGCGGAACTCCTTGAGGCCTGGGAGCTCCGGCATCACCGGCGTGGTGCTCACGCCATTGGCGAAGACGATATGCCGCGGCCGCATGCGACGCTCGCTCCCGTCCTGGTGCCGAAGCAGCACCTCCCAGCAGCCAGCGGCCTCGTCCCAGGTGCCGCTGACAAGCTCGGTCCCGGTCCAGACATTGAGTTCCATCGCCTCGGCGTAGATCTCGAACCAGTTCGCCAGCATGTCCTTCGGGATGAAAACCGGCCAGGAGCGTGGGAAGGGCATGTAAGGCAGGTGGTTGACGCGCGTCTCATTGTGCAGCGTCAGTGCGTGGTAGCGGCGGCGCCAGCTGTCGCCGGCCCGCGCCTCCCGTTCCACCACCAGCGTGTCCACGCCAAGCTGGGTCAGCCGCGCCGCGACGGACAGCCCAGCCTGCGCCGCGCCGACCACCAGCACTGCCGGATCGCGGTCGGCATAGGCGCGCGCCTTGTTGCGCCGGTCGAGCCAGTTCTCTCCGCCGAAATTGCGCTTCCAGTCCACATCCTGCCAGCGCTGGCCATTGGCCGGGTCCTCGTGGCCGCGGATCTCGCGCAGCGAGGTCATCAGGGTCCAGGCGCGCGGCCGCCCGCCTTCATGGACCAGGCGCACCACGCCATCACAGGGGCCGACCGAGGTCTCGAAGGAAAAGATCGCCTCGATCGCCTCCATGCCGGCGCGGCCCACTCGCCGCGGCGGCGTGCGGCCGCCCGCGAGGCCCGGCCCCCGTGGTGCCATACGTTGCAGCGTCGGCACCATCCCTTCCGCGATGGCCGAAGCACCCGAAATCGTGCGCAGGTTCCAGGTGAAGGCCAGGATGTCGCGCCAGTGGCATTCCTCGGCGAAGAGCGCCACGAGGCGCGTCGCTTCGCCGGAAGCCAGCGCCGCCTCGAAATCGCCGAGCCAGGTCGTGGCTGTTGCCCTCGCCGAAGCGTCGGTCAGGATTCCGTCCATGGCGTCGTTCCCCTTTACCGAGTCATCGCCGGCCTGTGTGGGTCCCGTCAAGGCGCGGCGCCTACCGGTCAAGCCCGAGGAGGCACCTGCCCTACCGTGGAGCAGCTCGGCGAGCGGCCTCAGGCGGGTCGGACTCCCCAGAACTTGCTGAACCCTGGCTGCAGGTCCCGCAGCCCACGGAAGGCGGTCTGCTGCTTGTACTGACCGAGCGGATAGTAAGGCACCTCCTCCATGCAGGCGCGCTGGATGTGCTGGCAGACTGCCTGCTGCGCGGCGAGGTCAGGGGCCTCGAACCAGGCATTGTAAAGCTCCTCGAGACGGGCGCTCTCGTTCCAACCCGCATAGCCGGAGGCGCCCACGCCGCGGATGGAGATATGGGTGGCGGGGTTGATCCAGTCCGTGCCGGTCCAGCTCGTGACGAAGAGGCTCCAGCCGCCACTTTCCACCGGGCCGCGGTTGTTGCGGCGTTGGAGCATCGTGCCCCAATCCGTGGCGAGGTAGTCCAGGTTCACCCCGACTCGGCGCAGCATGTCCGCGGCCACGTCGCCCATGGCCCTCATGGTGACGTAGTCGGTCGGCACCAGCAGCACCACCTTCTCGCCCTTGTAGCCGGCCGCCACCAGGTCCCGCTTCACCGCCTCGAAATCGGGCGGATTGCGAAGCGGCTCCAGCGCCACTTCGCTTGCCATCGGCGTGCCGGGGCAGAAGAAGCCGGTGGGCACGTGGTAGAAGGAGCGGTCATCGCCCACGATGGCCTGCATGTAGGCCGCCTGGTCGATTGCGCGCATGAGCACGCGCCGGATCTCGGGATTGTTGAACGGCGCCTGGGTGTGGTTCGGCCGCAGCATACCGATGGTGCCGGTTTCCTCCTGCACCTGCAGACGCACGCCACGCGAACGGGCCAGCACCGGCCTTAGATCGTGCGCCACCTGCTCATACCAATCCTGCTCGCCTGCCATCACCGCGCCGGCGGCGGTCGAAGCGTCGGGAATGGTGGTCCAGACCACGCGTTCGAAATGCGCCACCTTGGGGCCGGCCGTGCCGAGCGCCGGGCCGCCCTCGCGCGGGCGGTACCGGTCGAAACGTGCATAGACGTTGCGGGAACCCTGTAGCCGCTCGCCTTGGATGTAGCGGTAGGGGCCACTGCCGATCACCTCGGAGATCTGCGTGCCGGGATCGGTGCGTGCGATGCGCTCCGGCATGATGGCGGCCATCATCGCCGTGGACTTGCCCAACGCGTCCGGCAGCAGGGGGAAGGGCTTCTTCAGGCGGAAGACGATCGTGCGGTCGTCGGGCGCGGAAAGCTCGTCCGTGGCGCGCATCAGGGCACCGCCAAAGGCGTCGCGCGCGGCCCAGCGGCGGAGGCTCGCCACGCAATCCTTCGCCAGGACGGGCTCGCCATCATGGAAGACCAATCCCTCGCGCAGGTGGATGGTCCAGCGCTTGCCGTCATCCTCGATGGTGTGGCCCTCGGCCATTTGCGGCTGGGCGACGAAGTTCTGGTCATGCCCGTAGAGCGTGTCGAACACCATGAAGCCGTGGTTGCGGGTGACGTTTGCCGTGGTCCAGTGCGGGTCGAGGAAGGCGAGGTCGATCTGTGGGATGAAGCGCAGCGTGCGGGCCTGTCCAAACGCGACGCCGGGCGCGGCAAGTGCGGCCCCAAAGGCGGCGGTGCCCTTCATTAGTGAGCGGCGATACATCCGTTCATCCCTCCGGCAAAGGTTGCGCCGCGAAGCCTATCTCCCCTCGAAGCAATGGCGCCATGGGTTTCGGGGGACGCTAAGGCCCGAGCTCATCGCGCCGCGATCATCGCCGCGGCCTTCTCGGCGATCATGATGGTCGCGGCATTGGTGTTGCCGTTGATATGGGCGGGCATGATGGAGGCGTCCGCCACGCGCAACCCGTCCACCCCGCGCAGGCGGAGTTCGGGATCGACCACGGAGTCTTGGTCCCCGCCCATGCGGCAGGTTCCGACGAAATGATGCGTGGTGTTCGAGACGGCGCGGATGCTCTCGATCAGCCCGACATCCTCGTCTCCCTCCGGCCCCGGCACCAACTCGCGCTCGATATAGGGGGCCAGGACCGGCCCCAGCAGCACATGGCGGATGCGGCGGATGCCGCGAACCAGCACGGGAAGGTCGGCAGGGTTGCTGAGGTAGCGCGGGGCGATGACGGGAGCGGCGCTGGGGTCAGGCGAGCGGAGGCGGACGGTGCCATGGCTGCTCGGGCGGCCCTGCCGGACGGTGACGGTGAAGCCTTCCCGCTCGGGCAGCCGGCCGCGCGCCGGCATGAGGCCGATGGCCATGCCCAGTTGCATGTCGGGAACCTCAAGGTCGTCGCTGGAGCGGAAGAACCCGCCGGTGGAAAAGGGCGTGTTGGCGATGATGCCGCGTCCCGTCAGGGCGTAGTCCAGCAGCGCCTTCGCGCCACGCAGCGGCCTCGTATGGGCATAGGCGGTCACCGGCCCACGACAGGCGTAGTGCATGCGGTAGGAAAGGTGGTCCAGCAGGTTGCCACCCACGGCGGCTCGGTCCAACAGCACGCGAATGCCATGCTCCATCAGGTGCTCCGCCGGGCCGATGCCGGAGAGCATGAGGAGCTTGGGCGAGTTGAAGACGCCAGCGGCCAGCACCGTCTCCCTGGACACCTCGATCCGCATGGGCACGCCGTCCCGCAGGATCTCGGCGCCGGTGACGCGACCATTCTGCAGGATTAGCCGCAGCACCTCGGCACGGGTCAGCACCGTGAGGTTGGTCCGGCTCAAGGCCGGGCGCAGATAGGCGCTGGCGGTGCTCCAGCGGCGGCCACGGCGGGTGGTCAGGTCGTAATGCCCGAAGCCTTCCTGGCTGACCCCGTTGAAATCCACATGCACCGGATAGCCCTCGGCCGCCGCAGCGGCGAGGAAGGCCTCGCAGATCGGGGGGACAGGGCGGCCCAGGCTGA
Source organism: Sabulicella rubraurantiaca (assembly GCF_017355885.1). GTDB lineage: Bacteria > Pseudomonadota > Alphaproteobacteria > Acetobacterales > Acetobacteraceae > Roseococcus > Roseococcus rubraurantiacus. Next base: position 28,821 of record NZ_JAFEUU010000021.1, on the reverse strand, counting down.
CATGGAGCGGGCCTTGATCGCCGTGGAACTCGTCCGCGCCGCGCTCGCTACGTTCCGCGTTGCGGAAGAAGGGCAGGACTTCGTCGTAGGACCAGCCGGTGCAGCCGCGCTGCCGCCAGTCGTCGAAATCGCGGGGATGGCCACGGATGTAGATCATGCCGTTGATGGAGCTGGAACCGCCCAGCACCTTTCCGCGGGCGCAGAAGACGCGCCGGCCGTTCAGTTCCGGCTCCGGCTCGCTCTCGTAGTTCCAGTTGTGCTGCGGGGCTTCCACGTTGCGGCCGACGGCTGCGGGGATGCGAAGCAGCGGGTCGCTGTCCCTGCCGCCCGCCTCGAGCAGGACCACGCGATGGTCGGGGTTCTCCGAAAGCCGACTGGCCAGCACGCACCCGGCTGACCCGGCCCCGATCACCAGGAAGTCACACCCAAGGACGCCATTCATGCAGTCGAGCCTCCGAGCGGCCCCGCGATCCGGCGGCAGGGCCTCGCCGTCGAAGGATCACTCCATCCGGCACCGTTTGGCCATATCCCGGCCGTACTTGGCGCACACCAGGGCGCTTGCGCCCCGGCCGGAAATCCGCGTGCTAATGCGGCTCGGCGACGCGCTTGGCACGGAGCGGGGCGATGGCATCGAGGGGCAATTGCACCTCGCACAAAAGGCCTTGGGGTTCCCAGCGACGCTGCACCTTTCCGCCCAACTGGTCCGCCAGCGTTGCCTCGATCACCCGCGTTCCAAACCCGGCGCGCGCGGGCGGCTTCACGGGAGTGGGTGCGCCCCTCTCTTCCCATGTCAGGCACAGCAGGTCCGCGGCCTCATCCACGCACCAGCGCAGCAGCACCTGCCCACATGGGCCAGACAGCGCGCCGTACTTCGTAGCGTTGGTGGCCAGTTCATGCAGGGCCATCGCAAGGGCCTGGGTCGCCGAGGGATCGAGCTGCAGGTCAGGCCCCTCGAGCAGTACACGGGAGGCCGTGCTGCCCTGCGATGAGTCGTGAGGTGAGAAGGCGTGAAGCTCCGCCTCGGCGAGAGCTCGCAGATTCGCCCCGGCCCAGCGCCCCTCGGCCAGCACCGTATGGGCCCTGGCGAGCGCCTCCACCCGCCCTTCGATCGAAGCCGCGAAGGCGGCCGGGTCTGCCTTGGAGGTCAAGCGTACGGCGGCCAGGACGACCGCGAGCGCATTCTTGGCGCGGTGGTCTAGTTCGCGTGCGAGGAGGCGCTGCTTCTCCTCCGCCTCCCTGCGCTCCGTGAGGTCCAGCGCGACGCCCAGCACACGCAGCGGTACACCCGTCTCCGGGTCGCGCAGGATGCTGCCGCGGCCGCCGATCCAGCGAAGCGACTGGTCGGACCAGCGGCGGTAGCGGCACTCGATGGACCAGCCCCTGCTTCCGTCCTCAAGTGCCTGCTGCAGCGCCGCCTGCACGCCTTCCTGGTCGTCGGGATGAATGCCCGTGCTCCAGGTCCCGAAGGTGACCGGGGAGGATGGATCGGTGCCGTGCATCCGGTGGCAGCTTTCCGACCAGTGGAGCTGGTCGGTCACCACATCCCAATCCCAGGAGCCGACCCCTCCGGCCTCCTGCGCGAGGCGCAGGCGCCGTTCGCTCTCGCGCAGAGCCTCTTCGGCCGCTTTCCGGTCCGTCACGTCGATGCACACGCCCGTCACGCGCAAGGCGATCTTCGACAGGGGATCGCGGGCGATCTCGCCACGGGCGAGGACCCATCGGTCACCCTCGCCGCTGCGTGGCACGCGGAACTCGTCGCTATAGGAACGGACCGCCGGGTCATGGAGCGCCTGGAAGAGCCGCGCGAGAACTCGGTCCCGGTCATCCGGGTGAATGGAAGCCGAGAACAGCTCGAGGCTGGGTTCCGTCAGTTCGGGCGGAACGTTCCAGATCCGGCGATAGACGTCGGACCAGAAGACCTTTCCTGTCCGGAGATCCCAATCCCAAAGTCCGACATCCCCCGCCTCCTGCGCGAGGCGCAGGCGCTCCTCGCTTTCCCGGAGGGCCGTGACCGCCAGGCGCTCATTCGTGCGGTCGCGAAAGGCGACCCCGACGCCGCGTGCCGTGGGAAAGACCGTCACCTCCAGCCAGCGTTCGGGGTGCACGACACCGGCCATCTCTACGCGGACCGGACGACCCGATGCCATTGCGGAGCGCAGGAGCGCCTCGAGCGTGCTTTCCCGCGCGCCCGGGAGCACATCGAAGATCGAGCCGCCCAGGGCCTGCTCGGCCGGGATGCCGTAGTAGCTCTCGCAGTTCGAATTGAAGGAGAGGAAGCGGAAATCCCGGTCCAGCTCGTAGGCATTGTCCCCAACCGCCTGGAAGAGCGCCTCGCTGGACAGGCCCTCCCCCTGGCCGGGGCGGGATGATGCTCGGGTCCAGAGATCCTGACGAGGCGCACGGGGGATTCCGGGTGTCCTCGTCTCCCTGTCCATGGAACCGACGCTCCTTCCGTTGCCGAGCAGTATGGATTGTTTCGTTCGAGTTTACATGGGCCGCCAGGATATCAACGCTGGGTGCGACGCCCCGACACGGCCGAGGGACGGGCCATATCGCTCGGCGTCGGGTCTTTCCTAGGATGCCAACGGTCGTGCGCAACACGAAGCTCGGGCCGTGGGCTGGGGAGATGCCGCTCTCCTCCGAGGACGTTCGCGCATTGGCGTGCTGAGCGAACTCAATCGAGTCTAAGGATGCCACGAGGGCCCGGCGAAGACGTGGCTCGCCCTTGCTGACGGGCCTCGCCGCCCGGAAGCCGTCCCGTCCGTCTCCCCGATGCAGGCTGTGGGAACGACAAAATCGGCGGCCACCATTACAGCGGCCGCCGGGAAAAAGAACTTCGTCCTCGCGCTTCAGCCCTTGGTGGCCTTGCGCTTGGCCTTCTTGAGCCCCGCCAGGGCGTCCGTCTTGAGCGAGACCGAGGGGCGGAACTTGATCGCCGCGCCGGCCTTGATCTTGATCTTCTCCTGGGTGCGCGGGTTGAAGCCCGAGCGTGCCGCCCGCTCGCGCACGGTCAGGGAGCCGATCTCGGGCAGGGCCAGGCGCCCCTCCTTCACCAACTCCTCGCGCAGCGCGCCCAGGATCTCGCCGGCCAGCCGCGTGGCGGCCACCCCACTAATCTCGACGTTTGCCTTGATCGTCTCGACAATCAGCGCCTTCGACATGAATCGATCCCTTTCAAGAAAACTCGCTGGGCGAGTGCCTCTGGTTGAAGCCTAACCCGCAGCGCTTGGGAATGCCTCATTGCGTGCGGGATGCAAATGAGGGCGCGGAAGCACTGCTCCAGGAATCAAGTCAAGACGGGATCGAGGGTCCGACCAAGCGCGCTGCCGCCTGGCCGGACCTTCAGCGTCGCTGGGCGCAACGGTGATGCATCTCGCTCGCCACCCCCAAATGCCGATGGCCTGATAGGGGTGACGCGGACCTCACGGACCCGACCTTTCCATGCCATGGCTTTTAATTACGCTGCATCCGCATGGAGAAGGGACCTGACTTTCTCCCACCGTGCCGCCTCCTCCGCCGTCATCAGGGAGGAGGTGAGACAGCCGAAGCGGGCGGCATCGGCCAGGGTGCGTGAAGCTGCGTCATTGCGCCGGTCCGGACCTGACAGCCGGAACGAGACCGGAGAAAGCGGGCCGAAGAGCAGAGCCCGGCGAAGCTCCGGCCAAAGATCCGGGTCCGGCTCGACGCCGGCATTCCGGGCGAAGAGCAGAGCCATGGCATGCATCGGCACGGTCTGCGGGCCGCCTCGCCGTGCGCGGCAGGAAGCAAGCCCCTCGCGCATGGACGCGGTCCCCGGCGGCGCCACGACGCCGGACCAGACATAGGCCAGCCAGCGAGCCTGCAACTCCAGCACCGGGAAATAGGGGCCAGCCTGGTCGAAAAGACCGAGGAAGGCGAGGCCCTCCAGCTCCGGGTGAAAGGTATGGTCGTGCAGGTCGATGTGCTGCTCGTCCAGGTCCAGGGCTTCCCTGATTTCTGACGCCAAGAAGGGGAGCGAGAGGCGGTAGCCGGTACCGAAGATGAGCGCGTCCGTGGCGGGTTCCGCACTGCCATCGGCAAAGCTCACCTGCTGCCCGGCGACGCCAGAGATCCAGGGCCGGACGCGGATCCGCCCTTCGGCGACGAGGGTCAGGTAATGCTGCGACAAAGTCAGACCCGCCGTGAAGATGTCCGCGTCCGGCTGCGGCGCCCCTGCCTGCTCCGGGCTGCCGGCGCTCGATACCACGAAATGCCGAAGCGCCTCGGCCACTGCGGCGGGGGGAAGGGCTTCCCCGGCCAGTGCGGCGAAGCGCGTGAAGGCGACATGATCCGTCGGGACGCCGCCCGTCAGCTTCTGCAGAACGTAGCGCTGCCGGCGCAGCGTCACGGTCACGCGACGCGCCCCTGCCAGCGCCAGATCCGAGGCAATCTCCAGCGCGCTGATGGAACAGCCGGCGACGACGACCGAGCGGTCGCGGTACCTGGCCGGGCCGGCATAGTCGAAGCCGTGGCTGACACCGCCCCCGCCGGAGAAGCTGTCGAGGCCCGGGACCTCCGGGAAGGAGGGGGAATTGTAGCGCCCCGTGGCCACGATGACGCGCGTGAACTGTTCGACATGCAGCTTCCCGCGCGCCCGCGAGTGCAGCAACCACCCTTGCCTGGCTTCGGCCCGGCCAAGATGCTCGACCCGGGTCCCGAGCCGAAGCCGCGGCAGCAGGCCAGCCTGGGCTGCATAGCGAAGCAGGTAGTGCAGCATCTCCTCCTGGGTCGGAAACGCGGCCGTTCCCGGCGCATGGTCCAGATCGGCAAAGGCGGTCATGACCCGGCTCGTGTTGGTCCGCATGCCGGGCCATGTGCCGCTCATCGGCGAGGAGGCGTTCCACTGGCCACCGGGTTCGTCGGCAGCCTCGAACAGGACAGGCTCGAAGCCCTGAGCCGCCAGCCAGGCGCCAGCAGCCAGACCGGCCGGGCCGGCACCGATGATGGCGACCGCGCGCTGCGGCATCAGGATGGGAGTTTCGGTGCTCATGCCAGGGGCTCCTCCGCCGTGATATCGGCCCAGGCCTTAGACCCGGCCACCGCGCGGCCGCTTCCTAAATCTTCCTTAAGCAGTTCACTCGCTTCTTAAGATTTTCCTATTCGACTAGCCTTTGCTGCATGCGATCTGCCGAGACCTGCCTGATCGATGCGGAACTCGCCGCCTTTCTCGAGTCCCCGGTCATGATCATTGTCGGGACCGGGATCGGGGGAGTGCCGGAAATCGGGCGCGGTCTGGGCGCTTCCGTCGAGGCGGGAGGCGGCGCCCTGCACCTCATCGTCTCAGCCTGGCAGTGGCCGCAGACGGTATCGCAGGCGCGTGCGAACGGGGCCATTGCCGTGACCTTTGCCCGGCCCACGGACTACGTGACGTATCAGGTGAAAGGGCAGGTGGACCGCGTCGCGCCCCTGACACCCGCACTTCAGGACCGTGCGGCGCGCTACGCCGCCGAGATTGTCGAGGTGCTGGCAGGGCTCGGCATGCCGCCCGCAATCACGGCGCCTTGGCGGTCCCGGCGTGATCTGGTGGCGTTGCGCATCAGGCCCCGGCAGGTTTTCGTCCAGACGCCGGGCCCGCGGGCAGGCCAGGTCCTGTCCAGCCACACCGCATGACGATTCCGCTCTCGGCCCTCGATCCCTGCTTCGACGGCGTGGTGCCCTCCATCCTCTGCACCCTGGCCTCGGACGGCACGCCGAATATCTCCTATCTTTCCCATGTCGCGCGGCTTGGCGATTCCCAGGTTGCTCTCTCGAACCAGTTCTTTTCCAAGACTTCGACCAACCTGCGCGGAAACCCGCGCGCCGCCCTGCTGGTGGTGGACCCACGGAGCGGCACGCAGCACCGGCTCGACATCCTCTACCGCGAGAGCGTGCATACCGGCCCGGCCTTCGATCGCATGGCAGCAGACCTGCGCGCGACGAGCGAACAGCTCGGCATGGCGGATGTGATGAAGCTGCGCGCCATCGACATCTTCGATGTGCTCGACGTGCGGCGGGTGCAGAGCGAGCAGGAAGCGACGCCACAGGACCGGCCTTCCAGCCAGGGTCTCGGGCGCGCCCTTGCCGTGACCGAGGCGCTGATGCGTGCGACGGATCTGGGTGGCATGGTGGATGCCGTGCTCGATGCGCTGGCCTCCGCCTTCGGTCACGAGGCGGCGCTTCTGCTGCTGCATGAACCAGCTCGTGGTTGCCTCGTCGCCCTGGGCAGCCGCGGCTACGGAGCAAGCGGGATCGGGGCCGAGGTACCGCTCGGCGAGGGGCTGATCGGCTTGGCCGCGCAGGACCGGCGTCCCATGCGCGTGGGCGATGCAAGCCGCCTGCGCCGCTATGGCGCCGCCATCGTCGCCAGTTCCGAGCAGGAGGCGCGCACGCGCTCGGTCGCCCTGCCACGCCTGCCTGATGCAATGAGCCAGATCGCGGTGCCGATGGAGGCGCAGGGACGCTTGCAGGGCATGCTCTTCCTGGAAAGCACCCGGCGCCTAGCCTTCGACGCCGAGGATGGTGTCGTGCTCTCCCTGGTGGCCCGCCAGTTGGGCCTCGCAATTGCGCTGGCCGAAGCCGAGACGGGAGAAGCCGCCCCCCTCCTCCCGCCGCGCGGAGCGGAGGCCGCCAAGGGTCGTGCCGTGCAGGTGGTGCACCACGCCCAGGACGACAGCGTGTTCATCGACCACGAATACCTGGTCAAGGGCGTCCCTGGCCGGCTTTTGATGTGGATGCTCGACGCCTATTCGACCTCCGGCCGGATCGACTTCACGAACCGTGAGATCCGTGCCGATGCCGGAATGCGCCTGCCGGAGCTGAAGGACAATCTGGAAACGCGGCTCCTCCTCCTTCAGCGGAGACTTGAGGACAAGCAGGCGCCAATTCGCCTGCACCGCCCGGGGCGCGGCCGCATCCGCCTCGAGGTGGAAGACCAGCTCCACATCTTCAGCGACCGCAACCAGGGCTAACGACGCGGCCGGCCCGACATGGCGGGCGCGAGGATGACGCACCCTGCCCCACTTCACTTTCCCGCCCGAGGCGACGACCATTGTCGAAACCGACCTTCCCCAGCGCTCGCTGAGACGGAAGGGCTGCAATTCCGCGCGGCAAGAGAATGGGAGAAGCGCCAATGAATAAACGGAGCACCAGCAGGGTCGCCCTGCCTCGTCGCACGGCGCTTGCCGTCCTGGGGGGCGGTGCCGCCAGCGCTGCATTCATGGCCCAAGCCTCCGACTATCCGACAAGGCCGATCAGGATCATCGTGCCCTACACGCCCGGCGGCTTCACCGATCTTTCCACCCGCTTGGTCGCGGAGCCGCTTTCGCGCGCATTGCGGCAGCCAGTGGTGGTGGAGAACCGTCCAGGGGCGAACAGCATCCTCGGAGTGGGCGTCGCGGCTTCCAGCCCTCCCGATGGCCATACGTTTGTCATGGTGCTTCCCGCCCATGCGGCGAATGCGACGCTCCAGGCGGGGAAAATGCCTTTCGACCCGGTTACCAGCTTCGCGCCGGTCTCGCTCGTCGCCACCTCGCCCCTGGTTCTCGCCGGCGGAAGGAGCTTGCCGGCCCGCACCCTGCGGGAGTTCATCGAACACGCCAGGGGCCGGCCCGATGCGATCACCTATGGGTCAAGCGGCATCGGCTCGACCGCGCACCTGGCCATGGAACTGCTGAAGATGCGCACCGGGATCCGCATGGTCCATGCGCCGTATCGCGGGACCCAGCCTGCGTTGCAGGATCTCATGGCCGGCAATATCGGCGCGATGTTCGACGTCAACTCCGCGCTGCACCCTCAGTTCGAGGCCGGCACCATCCGCGCGCTGGGCATTGCGAGCAGCGAGCGCGCGGCCTTTGCCCCCAACATCCCCACCATCGAGGAGCAGGGCATCCCCGACTTTGCCGTCAGCACGTGGTCGATGCTGCTCGCGCCCGCGGGAACGCCGCCCGCCATCGTGGAGCGGGTTTCCTCGGAAGTGGCGCGCATCGTCCGCGAACCTGCGATGACCGCGCGGCTGCGCGAGATCGGGCTTCTGGCGGAGGGGCGCAATCCCGCCCAGACGGGTGAGTTGCTGCGGTCGGAGGTCACGCGCTGGGGCGAGGTCATCCGCACGGCCAATGTGACCGTGGATTGAGGGTGGAAAGCCCTGGCCGTGGGGGAGACGGTGGCGTGAGTGACGGGGAGTGGAGCGCCACGGAGCTGGACCGCGTGGGCCGTGCGCTGCTCGGCCCGGCCTCCGACGCCATCGTCGTGGCCGACCGAGACGGCCTCATCCGCTTCTGGAACCCAGGCGCCGAGCGCATCTTCGGCTTCCCCGCCGCCGAGGCGCTGGGCCAGTCGCTCGACATCATCATCCCCGAGCCGCAGCGGGCGCGTCACTGGGCCGGGTTCCAGCGCGTCATGGAAACGGGCGAGAGCCGCTACGGCGCGGGCGAGCTGCTCGCGGTGCCGGGGCTGCGGGGGGATGGCGACCGCATCTCGCTCGAGTTCACCATCGTGCCGCTCCACGCGCCCGACGGGCAGATGGAAGGCATGGCCGCCATCCTGCGGGACGTGACCCGCCGCTTCGAGGAGGTGCGAGCCCTGCGGCGCGAGCTCGCCGAGATCCGAAAAAGGACAGACCCACCCGGATAGTCCTGCGGTCATTCCCAGCTTCGCTCATCGGCGCCGAAGGTGACCGCCCGGTTCCGGTCTAGCTGGGCTCCGCCGGTGCCCGCGCCGGCTGAGGGATAGGCGCGGGGGCAGGTGCCTGCGAACGGGCGGGACGGCACTCTGCATTGCCGAAGCGGTTCAGGCAGGCCGAAATCCGGCAGGCGTCGATTGCAGCCTGACGCTGCGGGCGGTTCAGGTCTTCCTGCACCCATTCGGTATAGGGGACGCTTTCCATGCGCGTGACCGGCGTGCAGCTCGTGTTCGTCTGGTTGCCGGATCCCGTGGTCCTGCAGTTCATTCCACCGGTCGGGACCGAGACCATCCGGGTCCGGGTCACGGGGCGCGTGTGGAAATCGGGCGGGATTTCCCGAAGATAGATGGCGGTGCAGGCATCGTTTTCCTGATGCCATTCCGCGCTTGCACAAGCTCCAAGCGCCAAGGCGGCTGCCACGATCAAATAACGCTGAATGCGCAATTTCTCATCCCCCAGCATAGGCCATTCGGACCCAGGCTGAGTGGCAATCGCACCCGGCGATGGCGTCCGTGAAGAGGGGAATTACGGATCATCCAGGCGATGAAGAGGCGCTGCGCCGCAGCTTCGGAGCAGTTGCGGAAGACACGCCATTCGGCACCGCTTGGACCTGCGAGACGTCAGCCGCCCCTTCTCCCCTGTACCGCGCCGCGAGCGCGTCCGGCCTCAGGCAACGCTAGCTTCCGCAGGGGCATCGGATTCCTGAAGAGGCATGGGTCTTGCCCGACCCCTCCGCGCGAACCACATCGCGCAGGAGAAAGAATGCAGAACATCCACCGCCCCACCGACCGGCTGCTCCAGCCCCGGACCCTGATGGCCCTTTGCCTGGCCGTGCTGCCCCTGGGCTTCGCCGCCGGGTACGCCTTGCGCGAATGGCCGCTCGCGATCCGGGAAGCGCCTGCTTCCGCGCCACGGCCCGAAGTGGCCGCCGCCACCCCGCAGCACGCCCCCCCTCCCTACCCTGCCGCCCCAGCGGCCCGCCCGAGCCCTCGCGGGGGCAGCGCGCTGGCCGAGATCGAGGGTGCCGTCCAGGTAGCGGCGGCCCAGACCGGCATCGACCGCAGCATCATCCTTGCCTTCGCCGCCAGCGAGAGCAGCCTGCGTGCCTCGGCCCGCAACGGCCGCTCCTCCGCAGCGGGGCTCATGCAGTTCACCGAGCAGTCCTGGCTCCTCGCCATGCGCCGCTTCGGTCATGCCCACGGGCTGGGTGAGCTCGCCAGTCGGATCACCCATCGCCAGGGCCGGTTCAGCATGGCGTCGAAGGAGGAGTTGTCGCTGGTCCTGGACATGCGCGACGACGCGCTCCTCGCCGCCTCCTTGGCGGCCGAAACCGCCCGCTTCAACGCCGCGCGCTTCCGTGGCCGCTTTGGCAGCGAAGCCACGCCCGACGCACTCTATGCGATGCATGTGCTGGGCACGCAGGGCGGCCTGCGCCTCCTCGACGCAGCGCGCAGGGAGCCGACGCGGCCGGCAAGCGAAGTGATCGCCGCCCCCGCGATCGCTGCCAATTCGCGCATCTTCCGTCCACAGGACCGCGACCTGACCGCCGCCGAGGCGATGGCGCAGTTGCGCCTGCGCTACCGGGCCGGCATGGACATCGCGACGCGGCGTGAGGTCTTCGCGCTGTGGGACTAGGCTGTAAGGCTAAGTAGGGGCCTCGCGGAGTTCCGGCAGGATCATTGCGGCCTCTCAAGAAGCGGCGGCAATTCGGCCAGGGTGCGGATCTCGCGCCAGGGCACACCCGGCAGCCTGTCCCTCCGCTGCCCATAGCGGTTGCACCAGATGACCCGCATGCCGAAGGCCGCGGCGGCGTGGGCGTCCCAGGCATTGGACGACAGGAAACAAATGGCGTCTGCGGATACGCCGAGGCGGTCCACGGCCAGCTGGTAGACGCGACGATCCGGCTTGAAGGTCTTCACCTCGTCCACGGACAGGACAGCGTCGAAGGCCCCGGAAAGCCCTGCCCCCTCCACGGCGCTCGACAGCATGTCGGACGACCCGTTGGAAAGGATGGCCGTCACCAACCCTGCCCGCCGCAAGGCCTCCAGCACCGACGGTACCTCCGGGAAGCAGCCGAGCGTCCTGTACAGATCGAGGAGCCGCTCCCGAAGACCATCATCCCCTGCGAGGCCGAGGGTCTCCAGCGCATGATCCAGTGCGTCGCCCGTCACCTGCCAGAAGGGGACATAGGCACCCTGCAGGGCGCGAAGCCAGGAGTACTGAAGCTGCTTGTCACGCCAGAGGTTCGTGAGGGCCGCCCTCCGGTCCTCCGGAATCTCCGCGCAGCCGGCCGCGGCCGTGGCGAAGTCGAAAAGCGTGCCATAGGCGTCGAAGACGCAGGCGCGGATCCCGGTCAGAGCGGCTGCTGGGCCGGATGTGCCCTGGCTCATGATGCTGTTCCCAGCTTCACGCGCCGAAGCAGGGCGCATTGCGCGCCATGCCTCCGTACAGGTCGAGCATCCTCTCGCGCCACGCGTAGACTGTATCCTCCGCTTCCAGGATCCGCAGGGGGCTCACGCTTCGCGCCCACATGAAGGACCCGAACACCACGTAGTCGGCATAATCGGGCGTCGAGCCCCCAAGGAAGGATGCGGATTTCAGCGCCACGCGGAGTGGCAGCAAGGACGCGCGGAACTCCGGCAGCCTTTCCTCCCGTCCGGCGGTCACTTCGTGGAGTGGGCGGCCGAACCGCTTCTCACGGCTCTCGATGAAGTAGGCGCGCTCCGCGTCACCCAGTAGCGACGGGATGTCCGACACGATGAGACGTGCGAGCCCCGCCTGCACGATGCTGTCATTCCAGGCCACCACGAAGCGGTAGGTGTCGGGGTCGCCCCGGAACAGCGCGGCTGCCTGCGGGTAGGTCTCCTCGAGATGCAGGGCGATGGCCCAGGAATCGGCCACCACCCGCTCGCCATCCACCAGCACCGGGACCAGCGAGTGATTCGCGAAGGCAAGGCGCTCCGTTTCGGTGAAGCGCCAGGGAATGCTTTCGAATTCCAGTCCCTTGTGGGCGAGCGCCATTCGAATGCGCCAGCAATAAGGGCTGAACACCCGTGCCGGATCCGTCCCACAAAGCTCGTAAAGCTGTCTTGCCATGCGTCCGATTGCCTCCACGTGGGGACGCTGCCCCGCGTGGCTCTCCGGCGCAAGCCATCGGGCAGACTCCGCTACGGGGACGCCCAGCCGTCAGCCGTATGGCAGCCCCTGCGTGTTCACGTAGAGGCTGTAGAGCGATCGGCTCGCCGTCATGAACAAGCGGTTGCGGTGCCGTCCGCCGAAGGCGACGTTCGCGCAGCGCTCGGGCAGACGGATGTGCCCGATCGGTGCGCCATCCTTGTTGAGGATGCGGACGCCATCCAGCTCGGGGGTGCCCATGCCCCAGCCGCACCAGAGATTGCCATCCACGTCCACGCGGAAGCCATCCGGCGTCTCGCCGTCGCGGCACTGGAAGAAGACGCGGTTGTTGGACAGCCGCCCATCCTCCCCGACGTCGAAGGCACGGATCACGCGCGGATTGGCGGCTGCCTCCACGACGTAGAGCGTGCGCTCATCCGGCGAGAAGGCGAGGCCGTTGGGGCGGTTGACGTCACCGGTCGCCACGGTCACGCGACCGCTGGCGGCGTCCACACGGTAGATGTTGGTCGGCAGTTCCGGCTGGGCGGTCTCACCTTCGTAGAAGCCAAGGATGCCGAAGGGCGGATCGGTGAACCAGATGGAGCCGTCGCTCCGCACCACCACGTCGTTGGGGCTGTTGAGCGGCTTGCCCTCGAAGCGGTCGGCGATGACGGTGATGCGGCCATCAAGCTCGGTGCGCGTGACGCGGCGCGTCAGGTGCTCGCAGGTGATCAGCCGGCCCTGGCGGTCGCGGGTGTTGCCGTTGCTGTTGTTGGCCGGGTCGCGGAACACGTCCACGCGGCCGGTGGTCTCGTGCCACCGCATCAGGCGATTGTTCGGGATATCGGACCAGATCAGGCAGCGTTGGTCGCCGAACCAAGCCGGCCCCTCGCTCCACCGGAAACCTGTGGCCAAGCGCTCAACAGCAGCGAGGGCCAGACGATAGCGCCCGAAGGAGGGGTCCAGGATCTCGACGGACGGGTCGGGGTAGCGGCCTGTCGGGGCCTCGCGCTGGGCCAAGGCCGGGGCTGCAAGAAGAAGCGCGGCGCCCTGGGCAGCCGCGCCGCGCAACAGGAAACGGCGGCTCGGTGACATGGACGGTCTCTCCCTGATTTCTTGAGTCTCAGTGGACCGTGGAAACCTGACACGCCTTGGCCATGTGATGCCACCCGTTTTGCCCCTCCCCTTTCAGCCTCTCCAGACTGCCTGCGTCGCCAGCGCTACGCCGCCCTGCAAGCCTGCGGCTCCTCTTCTGTTGCATTGCATCCAAAGCTGCATGCGGCCCACGCGCCGGCCCAAGTTGAAGCCGGTGCGCTCCAGATCGGCGCAGGGTACCGACGCTGGCCTTCGCGCAGATCCGTTGGAACGATGGAAAGAGGCGCTTCAGCATGCCTGGCGTGGTGCCGCGCAGGCCCGCCCTCAGCGCTGGGCCGGCGGCTGTCCTTGAGGGGGCCCCGGAGGTGGGATCACAGGCGTGGTGCGCGGGTTCGGCTCGGGGACGGTGGACTGCCGGATTTCCGGGTCGACGCCAGCCGGTGGCTGGATCACGCCAGAGCGGGGGATCTCCTGCAGCTGCGGCGTGATGGTCTGGGCCTGCGGCAACGCAGGACTTCCCGCGTCGCCGGTTGCGCCGCGGCGTTCCGCGGGCGCGCCCGACGGTGCCTGCGCCAAGGCTGCCCCCGAGGCTAGGAGGGCAAGTGCAACAGCAGCGAGCCAATGGCCGTTCGAGGCGCGGCGAGTGCCAAGATGGGAGCCAGCGAGCATGATGGCGACCTTCTTCTCCGTCTCCGCTCAACGCCAAACAACGGGTGGAGATACGCCCCACCGAAGCCGCATTCGCTCCCAGGCGCGGTGGCGAAAAAGCCATTCTCCGCGTGCCGTTCTGGCCTCACAGGGCGTACGGCCCCTCTACGTACCCGCAGGCGGCGCTCGAGCAGGTGCAGCCGACCGCGGTGCGCGGCCCACCCTCACCTCCCGCCGGGCTTCAATGGCGTGAGGAGGTAAAGGGTCACTGCGGTGAAAAGGCAGAGCGCAACGGCCACGTGGTAGCTGCCGAGCGCCACAGCCGCCCCCATGGCCCCCGTGGCCCAGATGCTGGCCGCCGTCGCGGTGCCGCGCACCTCGTCGCCGCCCTTCATGATGGCTCCTGCCCCGATGAAGCCGATGCCCGTTATGATACCTTCGACGACGCGCGCCATGGCCTCGGGACTGGCGCCCAGCGCCGTCTCCGTCGCCTGCACGAAGCCGCAGCTTGCGATGGCGACGAGCGGAAAAGTCCGCAGCCCGGCGCTCCGCTCCTCGCGCTCGCGGTTCCATCCGATGATGAGGGCCAGCGCATAGGCGATGGAAAGGTCCCGCAGATGCGGCAGGTAGGCGCGGGCGTGCTCGGAGACCCATTCACCGACCGACGATAAATCCAAACCGCACCTCCCTCTGGTTTTGCCTCACCTTCGGTGCGGAATGCTTTTGCGGCAAGCAAGGCTGCGGACGGCGCGTCACGCGCCCCGCGTAGCCCACCGCCCGGGGCTCTTCGCTGGCGATCGTACTGCATCCTGGAAGGCCGGGCCCAACCCGCCGCCGCGGCGGGCGTTCGCAACGAATTCCCAAGCGAGCAGCTTATCCATGATTACCCCAAGCTGCGCTGCCATCGGTGCCCCGCACGTCCCGCCGGCGTGGCCACCGCCGCTCGCCTTGCCGCCTACCATAGCTCCGGCCCAGCCTGTGGTCCTCGGCATCGCTTGTCCGGACGGGGATTTCGCCACCCATGACGACGCTGTGGCGGTCTTGCGTTGGGCGGGCCTCCATCCTGGCCGGAGTTGAGGTTGCACCATGACGAAGACCGCTGAGATCCTCCTCGATACGCTGGAAGCCTGGGGGGTGGACACGATCTTCGGCCTGGCCGGCGACGGTATCAACGGCATCATGGAGGCGCTGCGCACCCGCCAGGACCGCATCCGCTTCATCCACGTGATGCATGAGGAGAGCGCCGCCTTCATGGCCACCGCCTGGGCCAAGTGGACCGGGCGGATCGGCTGCTGCCTTGCCACCTCCGGCCCCGGAGGCATCCACCTGCTCAACGGGCTCTACGACGCCAAGCTGGACAAGGCGCCCGTGCTGGCTATCACCGGGATGCAGTACCACGACCTTCTGGGCACCATGACGCAGCAGGACGTGGACATGGACAAGCTGTTCCAGGACGTCACCGTGTTCAACGCCCGCGTGATGGGTGCGGCGCATGTGGAAAACGTCGCCTCGCTTGCCTGCCGTGCGGCGCTGGCCCGCCGCGGGGTGGCGCATCTCTCGCTGCCGGTGGACGTGCAGGAGGAACCACTCTCCGAGGAGCATCCCTCGCCCCGCAACAAGCCGCACCCTGTCTCCACGGCCATGGGCGGCGCGCTGATCGTGCCGCGCCCGGAGGAGCTGGACCGCGCGGCGGAGATCCTGAACGGCGCCTCGCGCGTTGCCATCCTCGCCGGACGCGGGGCGGCCTCCGCCCGGGCAGAGCTCGAGCGGACCGCGGAGCTTCTGGCCGCGCCGGTGGCCAAGGCGCTGCTGGGCAAGGCCGTACTGCCGGACGACCACCCCTTCAGCACCGGCGGCATCGGGCTCTACGGCACCTTCGGCACCGAGAAGGCGATGCAGGGCTGCGACGCGCTGCTGATCGTGGGCAGCACCTTCCCCTACATCGAGTACTACCCGAAGCCGGGCCAGGCACGCTGCATACAGGTGGATTTCGACCCGCTGCACATCTCGCTGCGCCATCCGGCGGAGGTGGGGCTGGTGGGCGACGCGCAGGCGGTGCTCGAGGCCCTGAACACCCGGCTCGGTCGCAAGGAGGACCGCTCCTTCCTGGCTGCGGCGCAGGAGGAGACGGCGCGCTGGCGCGACGCGCTGCATGCGGGGGCGACTTCCATGCGGCGCCCCATGCATCCTGGTGCGCCGGTCGCCGCGCTTTCTGCACGCCTGCCGGACAACGCCGTGGTCGCGACGGATAGCGGGCACAACACTGGTCTCACAGCGCGCTACCTCTCGCTGCGGGATGGCCAGGCCTTCGGTGTGTCGGGCCTGCTCGCCTCCATGGCCTGCGGGCTGCCCTATGCCATCGCCGCGGGGCTGGCCTTCCCGGGGAGACCGGTCTTCGCCGTGGTGGGGGATGGCGGCTTCGCGATGCAGATGGGCGAGTTCGCCACCGCCGTGCGGCACCGGCTCGACCTCAAAGTGCTCGTGATCAAGAACGGCACGCTCGGCCAGATCAAGTGGGAGCAGATCCTGTTCCTGGGCAACCCGGAATTCGCCTGCGACCTGCCCGACATCTCCTTCGCCCACGCTGCGGAGGCGATGGGCGGGCGCGGCTTCCATCTGGACGATCCGGCGCAGCTCGATGCGGTGATGGACGCAGCCCTCGCCACGCCTGGGCCCGTCGTGATCGAGGCGGTGGTGGACCCGAACGAGCCGCTGCTGCCGGCCGTCATGCCCGACAGCTACCGCAAGAATTTGGAGAAGGCGCTGGAGGCCGGGACGGCCGGCGCCGAGGAGTTGCGTGCCGCCCTCTTGCGTGCCCCGGCGCAGGAGATGATGGCGCGGCGCAAGCCATCGTGAGCGTGAAGGAGGAGGCCATGCCAGACCGGACCAAGCTGCACGGGCGCGTGGTGGTGATCACCGGCGCCTCCAGCGGCATCGGACGCGCCGCGGCGCAACTCTTCGCACGCGAAGGCTGCCGTGTCGTCCTCGCCGCACGGCGCGGCGACGTGCTGGAGGAGGTGGCGGCCGAGTGCCGCCGCCTCGGCGCCGATGCGGTTGCCATCCCGACGGACGTGACCGATCCCGAGGCGGTGCGCTTGCTGGCAGAGGGCGCACTCGGCGCCTTCGGGCGCATCGACGTCTGGATCAACAATGCCGGCACGGGTGCCTTCGGACCCTTCACGGAAACGCCGCTTGAGATCCACAGCAAGACGATCGAGGTGGACCTGCTGGCGGCGCTCTATGGCGCACACATCGCACTGGCGCAGTTTCTTCGGCAGGGCGAGGGCACTCTGATCAACAACGTGTCATTGGGCGGCTGGGCGCCCACCCCCTACGCCGCGGCTTACACGGCGGCGAAGTTCGGGCTGCGCGGGCTTTCGGCCAGTCTGCGGCAGGAGATGCAAGCCCACCCACGCATCCATGTCTGCGCGGTCTTTCCTTCCATGATCGATACGCCGGGGCTGGAGCACGGCGCGAATTTCTCCGGTCTGCGGATTGATCCCGGGCCACACCTCTACACACCTGAGGACGTGGCGAAGGCCTTCGTGCGCCTTGCCCGTGCGCCACGCGACGAAACCGCCGTGGGATGGCCAGCCCGTGCGGCCCAGTTCAGCTACACCCTGGCGCGCGGCCCGACCGAGCGCCTGATGGGCGCCGCCATCCGTTTCGCCCTGCGGCGCGCCCTGCCGGCACCGCGTGGCGAGGGGGCGGTGCTGCATCCGACTCCCGTTGGCACCGGCGTCAGCGGCGGGTGGCTGGCCCGCAAGGGCATTCCCCCGGCACGGACGCTGGACCTGGCCACGCTCGGGGGGCTCGCTGCCGTCGGCGCAGTGGCCGCTCTGCTCGCTGCCCGGCGACGGGCGTGAGCCAGGCATAGCCCTGGGCGCTTTACCTACGTGGCCTCGAAGCTCAACCCAAGCCAACTATCCCGCGGGTTTGCGACGCCGTTCCTTCGCTGCGGCCACGACACCGCTCTCGGGTCTTTCCACGGCGATGATCTTTTCCGCCAACTCGATCCAGGCATCGAGAACAGCCTCGTTCACGTCGTCGCTTCGGTTGAAGCTCGCGTGGATGGCCATGCCGCGAAGGAGGCAGAGCGTCATGTACTGGAACTGCTCCTCCTTCTGCACATCGGGAAAGCGCAGCAGCTGACGCCAGCGAAGATTTCGCTGGCTCGCCGGTGAGTCGAGCGCCCGGCGCAGCCTGTCGCCAAGCTCCTTGTCCACCCGCGCGGCCAGCATCAGCTCCAGCGCCGCGACGTAGCTCGGCTTGCTGAAGATCTCCCGCCAGACGAAGCGGAGATAGTCTTCGAAGGGCACCTCACCGAGGTTTCGGCCGCCAAAGGCCGCATGGCGTGCCTCGTCCCAGCCATGGAGCAGATGCTCGAAGGCACCCACCAACATGTCGGTCTTGGTGGCGAAGTGATGCGTCTGCGCCCCACGGGAGACGCCCGCGCGCGCCGCGATCATGGGAGTCGTGAGGGACTCGTAGCCGACCTCGCACAGCACATCCAAGGCAGCTTCGCACAAGCGCCGCCGCATCGTGGCGGAACGGCGAGCCTGCTTGCCGGCACCGGCCTCCGGCTGCGCTTCCGGTGTCGTGCCGGGCGCTTCGTCCGCCAAGGTCCTGTCCATCCGTCGCGCTCCCTGAGCCACGCCTGTGCGCGTCCGACCATGGTGCATCGCGTCGGCGAAGTTGATCTTGATCCCTTTTTACAAACAGTCCAGTCTGTTTTTTGTTGACAGCCTAGTCGGCCCCGGAAGGGTCCCGATGATCAGCACAAGGACGCAGCATCATGGACAGGCGTGAATTCGGCCGGACCTTTGCCGGAGCCGCCGCGACGGCGGCCTTCGGCGCCAGCCGCGCCTCCTTCGCCCAGTCCGCCACAGGCTTCCCGGCCCAGCCAATCCGGCTGGTTGTGCCGCTCGCCGCCGGAACCCTGACGGACACCGTCGCCCGCCTGATCGCCGAGCCGATGGCGCGTGACCTCGGGCAACCGGTCGTCATCGAGAATCGGGGCGGGGCGAATGGCAATGTCGCAGCCTCCTACCTGAAGCAGCAGCGCCCGGACGGACACGCGGTCCTGCTCTCCGGCGTATCGATGTTCGCCTTCAATCCCTTCCTCTACCCGAGCCTCGCCTACGACCCTGCACGGGACTTCACCTATATCGCGCCCGTCGTGGACACACCCTTCATGCTGGTGGCCAGCAAGCAGAGCGGCATCACCTCCGTGGCGCAATTCCTCCAGCGGGCCAGGGCCCGGCCGGGCGAGTTGACCTTCGCCAGCGCTGGCAACGGCAACTCCACCCATCTCGCCATGGAGATGGTGGCGGCGGCTGCGGATATCCGGCTGACCCACGTCCCCTACAGCGCGGTCTCGCCCCTCAACAGCCTGCTTTCTGGTGAGACGGACACCATGCTCAGCGTGATGGGCAGCCTGCTGCCCCATGTTCGCCAGGGCGCTGTCATTCCCCTCGCCGTGCTGCTCGAGAGGCGTGCGCCGGATCTGCCCGACGTGCCCACGCTCCGTGAAGCCGGGCTGCAGGCACCAAGGATGCCGGGCTGGTACGCGCTCGTCGGCCCGGCCGGGATGCCGGAGGAGCCAGTGCAGCGCCTGAACGCCGCGCTGCAAAAGGCGCTCCACGACGCAACCGTCCGCCAGCGCTTCCGGGACCTCTATCTTGATCCGATCGCGGGCAGCCCTGCTACCATCCGCGAGAGCTTCGAGCGCGACAGCGAGGTCTGGGGCGGTTTCATCCGCAGCCGCGGCCTGCGTCTCGGCTGACCACATCAAACCCCACTGGAGCACGCCACATGGCCATCCTCAGCACCGCCATCCGTGACTATCGCCTCGGGCTTATGCACGCCCTGATGGATCGCGAGGGCTACGATGCCCTCGCCTTCACCCAAGCGGATTTCTTTCAGTTCGCGACCAATTTTGCGACCGACGTGCAGACCTGGGAGCGCCCCATCCTCTGCATCGTGCCGCGCAACGGCGAGCCCTTCGCCATCCTGAACGAGCTTTCGACCAATCACTGGCGCTTCGGCATCGAGGCGGGGAAGCTGTGGGTCACGGATGTGGAGTTCTACGCGGAGCATCCGCGCCTGAGCCGCCGCGTGCCGCTGGCGCCGCAATGGCCTGAGATGGTGGCCGACCGCCTGCGTCGCGCCGGCCTCTCCCGCGCTCGCATCGGCGCCGATGCGGCGGGCGGCATGCTCGCCCGCGCGACGGCGCTGCTGCCGCATCTCAAGCTGGAAGGCGCCACGGCCGGCTGTCAGAGCCTGCGCTGGGTGAAGCACCCCGAGGAGATCCAGCTCCTGCGCGAGATCGCGGAACTCACCGACTGGGTGCAGGACCGCTACCGGGAGGCGATCCGCCCCGGCCGGCTGGTGCAGGAGATGGACATGGCCATGGCCGCGGCCCTGGCGGAAGAATCCGCGCGCCGCTTCCCGGGCGAGCATCTGGAGATCATGCGCTGCTGGACGCTGTCCGGCCCGGCGAGCTGCGCCCCCCACGGGGATGGCCGCTCCTCGGGGCAGCGGATCGAGAAGGGGCACGGCCTCGTCAACATCGTCATCCCGCGCGTGAACGGGCTGGTGGTGGAGAATGAGCGCACGTGGTTCTGCGGCAAGCCGGACAATCGCCAGGCCTTCCTCTTCGAGACGGCGCGCGCCGCGAACGAGGCCGCGTGCGAGGCCGCCGTCACCGGGCGCCCCGTCTGCGACATCGACGCTGCGGCCCAGGCGGTGATCGAGCGGGCTGGCTGCGCGGACCTCATGCTCCACCGCACCGGTCACGGCATGGGCACGCTCGGTCACGAATTCCCGGCAGACATGGCCTTCAACACCCGTCCGCTGCTGGAGAACGAGGTCTATTCGGCGGAGCCGGGCATCTATGAATGGGGCCTGGGCGGCTTCCGCCACGACGACACGGTCGTGGTGGGCACACGGCCCGAGGTTCTGACGCGCGCCCCGAAGGACCTCGCCTCGCAGACGGTGGGCTGAGCATGGAGGCGGAACTGCGACTGGTCGCCGCCGCGCTCGCGACGCCAGGCCAGCCGCAGTCTGGCCTGGCGGCGCTGGACAAGGCGATGGCCGCCAGTGTCGGCCATCGCCTCTTCACCGTGCTGGTGCTGGATGAGGCGCGCGGCGTCAGCCGCCGCTTCCACAGCAGCCGGCCCGACGCCTACCCCGTCTCGGGCGAGAAGCCGATCCGGCGGGATTCCGAGTTCTACAAGCGGCTCGTCGAGCAGGGCCTGCCGCGCATCTGCCGGGACCGGGACGACATCATCCGCGCCTTCCCGGATCACGAGCTGATCCTCTCGCTCGGCTGTGATGGGGCGGTGAACGTGCCGGTGCGTTGGGACGGGCGCACCCTCGGCGCCCTGAACCTGCTGCACCGCGCAGGCCACTACACGGAAGAGCAGCTTCCTGCTCTTTCCGTCTTTGCGGCGCTGGCCTTGGCGCCCATGCTGCGCATCCTGGAAGGACGAAGCCTATGACTTCACCAATGACGCGCCGCAGCGCCGGCGCGCTGATCGCTGCCCTGGCGACTCCGGCCCTGGCTCAGGAAAGCTCGCCGGTGCGGGTCATCATCCCGCAGCCGCCCGGCGGTGCGACCGACATCCTGGCTCGCCTGATTGCCGAGCCGCTCTCGCGCGAGCTGGGACGGCCGGTCATCGTCGAGAACCGGCCGGGCGCCAACGGCATCGTCTCGATCAACGCGTTGAAGGGTTCGCGGCCGGATGGTGGTGCGATGCTGCTGGGCGGCGTCTCCATCTTCAGCTTCAACCCGAACCTCTACCCCAACCTGCCCTATGATCCCTGGCGCGACTTCACCTGGATTGCGCCCGTGGCCGACACGCCCTTCGTGATGGTCGCCGGCCGTCGCACCGGCATCACCACCTTGCCCCAGTTCATCGAGCGCGCCCGCGCCGAGCCGGAGCGCCTGACCTTCGGCAGCGCCGGCATCGGGAACTCGACGCATCTGGCGATGGAGATGATCGCCGAGCGTGCGCAGATCCGCCTCACCCATGTGCCCTTCGCCGGCTCCGCCGCGGCGATCACCAGCATCATCGCGGGCGACACCGATTCGATGGTGAACCCGCTCGGCAGCACCCTCCCCATGATCCAGGGCGGCGGCGTCGTGCCGCTCGCCACCCTCGGCAGGGAACGCTCGCCGGCGCTTCCCGACGTCCCCACGCTGCGGGAGGCAGGGTTGGCGGATGTGACCATGCCGGGCTGGTATGCCTTTGTCGGCCCGGCCGGCATGCCGGCGCAGGTGGTGGAACGGCTGAACGGCGCCATCCGCGCCGTGGTGGACAACCCCGCCGTGACGCAGCGCCTGCGCGATGCGGTGCTGGAGCCGGTGTCCGGTTCGGCCGCCGACATCCAGCAGCGGGCCCGGTCGGAGAGCGAGATGATCGGCGCCTTCATCCGCCGCCGCGGCATCAAGGTGGAATAGTCCTATGGCTCGACCCGAACGGCGAATGCCTGAACCGCGCGCGATGATTGTCGCGCCGCAGCCCGAGGCGGTGGAGGCGGGAATCACCACCCTCCAGGCCGGCGGCAATTCGTTGGATGCCGTCCTCGCTTGCGCCCTCACCCAGGGCGTGGTGGACCCGATGATGTGCGGAATCGGCGGCCTCGGCGTGCTGCAGATCCTCGATCCTGCGACAGGCGATCACCTGGTGCTGAACGGCCTCTCCACCTGCCCCGCCGCCTGCACCGAAGAGATGTGGGAATCCATCTTCCAGGGCGAGTGCCCGGATGGCTACGGCTACATCCTGCGCGGCCACGTCAACGAACTCGGACATGCTGCCGTGACCACCCCCGGCATCCTGCGTGTCTTCGCCGAGGCGCATCGGCGCTGGGGCCGCCTCGGCTGGGCGGGCCTCTTCGAGCCGGCCATCACCACGGCCACCGAAGGCTGGCTGGTGCGTCCGCACGTCGCGTCGATGTTCGCGCTCGACGAGCGTGCCTACGGGCGGCTGAGCTATCGCGAGAAGCTCGCCTTCACGGAAGACGGCACGCGGCTCTACCTGCGCCCGGACGGTTCGCCCAAACGTCTGGGCGAGACCGTTCGGAATCCGGACCTCGCTGCGACGCTCGCCACCCTCGCGAAGGAGGGCGCGGAGGATTTCTACACAGGAGGGATCGCCCGCCGGATCCTTGCCGACATGGAGCGCCACGGCGGACTGCTGTCGGCAGCTGACCTCGCTGGCTTCCAGCCGGAGGCGGAGCCGCCCCTCAAAGTGGACTACCGCGGCCGCGTCATCGCCGTGCCGCCGCCGCCTGCGGGTGGCATCATGGTGGCGCAGATGCTCCGCATCCTGGAGCAGTTCGACCTCACGGCGCTTGGCCACAACAGCCCCGAATACATGCGGGTGGTCGCCGAAGCCATGAAGGTCGCGGGGCGCGACAAGGACCGCCATATCGGCGACCCGCGCTTTGTCCCTCCCCCGCTGGAGCGCATGCTCTCCGACGCCTATGCGCAGGAGCGTGCCGCGGCGATCCGGGCGGGCGAGAAGGTTCAGTTGCCGCGGGTCGGCGCGGATTCCCAGCACACCACCACCGTCTCCTGCGTGGATGCGGATGGGATGGTGGTTTCGCTGACCCACACGTTGGGCCTGCCCTCCGGCGTGATCCCGCCTGGAACGGGCTTCATGATGAACGGAGCCATGAACTGGTACGACCCGCGCCCGGGCCGCGCAGGATCCATCGCGCCGGGCAAGCGGCGCTTCTCCTCCATGTCGCCCAGCATCGTGCTGGAGCAAGGCAAGCCGGTCGCCACGCTGGGTGCACCCGGTGGCGCATGGATTCCCATCGCCATCCTGCAGGCCCTGGTGAACCTGCTCGATTTCGGCATGACGATGCAGGAGTCGGTGCAGGCCCCTCGCTTCAGCGCCACCAGCGACGCATTGGACATCGGCAACCGCATCCCCCGCGCCACGCAGCAGGCGCTGGAGGCGATGGGCTACGAGGTGCGCCGCTCGCCCGCCAGCTATCCCTTCGCCGCCGTGCACGGCATCGCCATGTGGGAGGGGCGCCTCGAAGGCGGCGCCGATCCGCAGCGCGATGGCTTGGCCGCCGGTATTCCCTGAGGAACGACAAGCCATGAGGATCCCCCGCCGCGGCCTTGGCCTCGCCGCGCTCTCCAACCTCGCGGCACCGACGCTGGTCCGGGCGCAATCCGCGCCGGCCTGGCCGCGGGCACAGCCGATCCGCTTCATCGTCCCCTTCGCACCGGGCGGCACCACCGACATCATCGCACGCATCCTGATGGCCGAGGTTTCGCGCCGGATCGGCCAGACAGTGGTGGTGGAGAATCGCCCGGGCGCGGGGGCGACGCTCGGGACCGGCCAGGTCGCGCGCGCGGCGCCCGACGGCTACACCCTCGTGCTCTCCGTGATCAGCGCGATGGTGGTGGGGAAGGTGCTCTATGGCGAAAGGGTGACCTGGGACCCTGACCAGGACTTCGCACACGTCGCCATGGTGATGAGCACGCCCTACCTGATCCTGGTTCGCCCCGACCTGCCGATCCGCACGCTGGCGGATCTTGTGGCAGAGGCGCGGCGCCGGCCGGATGCCTTGAGTTATGGCAGCGCCGGCGTCGGCTCCATGCCGCATCTCGTCATGGTGCGATTCTTGCAGGCCGCCGGCATCTCGATGACCCATGTCCCCTATCGCGGTGCCGCGCAGATCGCGACGGATGTCGCGGGCGGAGTTCTGCCGATGATGGTGGATAGCCTGACGGCAGCCAGCGCCAACATCCGCAGCGGCATGCTGCGCCCGCTGGCGCATAGCTGGCCCGAGCGCATCCCTGCCTTTCCGGATATTCCGACCTTCCGCGAACTGGGATTTGGCGATCTGGTGGTGGATGGGTGGTCCGGCATCGCCGCGCCCGCGCGCACGCCGCGCCCGATTCTGGAGCAGCTCGCCACGGCGACCCGTGAGGCGCTGGAAGCGCCAGAGGTCGCGCGCCGCTATGCCGAAACCGCGACTGCGCCAGGGCGTCACTTCCTCGAGGATGCCCAGCGCTTCGTGCGTGAGGAGCTCGCAGCCTGGACTCCCATCATCCGCGCATCCGGCGCCACGGTAGACTGAGGAGCGCCGCTTTGCCTCGAGGGCTTGCGCGCTTCACTCGAAGGCGCGCACGCTTACGCCCACTGCATCCTGCTCGCCAAAGCACCGGATGCGCCTAGGGGAGGCTTGCAGCATGCAACGACGCACCTTGATGAAGAGTGTGGGCGCCGGACTTGCGGCCTCGGCCGCCGGTCCCGCTCTGGTCCGGGCGCAATCCGCCAGCACTCTGCGCTTCACGCCGCAGCAGGATTTGGTGACGCTCGATCCGGTCACCACCACGGCCTATATCAGCCGCAACCACGGCTACATGGTGTTCGACACGCTCTACGGCATGGATGGCTCCTTCCAGGCCACGCCGCAGATGGTGGATGGCCACCGCATCGAGGATGACGGCAAGCGCTGGGACCTGACGCTGCGCGAAGGCCTGCGCTGGCACGATGGCGAAAGGGTGGCGGCACGCGACTGCGTGGCCAGCATCCGGCGCTGGGCTCGGCGCGATCCCTTCGGCGGGTCGCTGATGGAGGCGGCGGATGAACTCTCCGCGCCGGATGACCGCACCATCCGCTTCCGTCTGAAGCGCCCTTTCCCGCTGCTTCCGATCGCGCTGGGCAAGGCCTCCGTGCCGGTCTGCGCCATGATGCCGGAGCGGCTGGCGAACACTGACCCCTTCGCCCAGGTGCCGGAGCTGATCGGCAGCGGGCCGTTCCGCTTCAAGGCGGATGAGCGCGTTCCGGGTTCGCTCAACGTCTACACGAAGTTCGAGGGCTACGTTCCACGCAGGGACGGGGCGCTTTCCTGGACCTCCGGCCCGAAGATCGTGCATTTCGACCGCGTCGAATGGCGCAGCATGCCCGATGCCTCCACCGCCACCTCTGCCCTGCTGGCGGGCGAGCAGGACTGGCAGGAATACGCCTATCACGACCAGCTGCCGCTGTTGCGCCGCGCGCGCAACGTGCAGGTGCGCGTGCTCGACCCCACCGGCTTCGTGGCGATGATGCGCGTGAACCACCTGCAGCCGCCCTTCAACAATCCGGAGATCCGCCGCGCGCTCTGGGGCGCCGTGAACCAGACGGACTACATGCACGCGCTGGTCGGGCCGAACGAGACTTCGCTCTATCACGTCCCGCTCGGCTTCTTTTCCCCCGGCACGCCCATGGCCTCCGAGGCCGGGCTCGACCCGCTGCGTGGCCCACGCCATTACGACAGGGTGCGGGAGGCGCTGCGGAGAGCGGGCTATCGTGGCGAGACGGTGCTGTTGATGGTGCCGTCCAACTCCACGGCGCTGATGGCGCAGGGCGCAGTGGCCGAGGACATGCTGAAGCGCGTCGGCATGAACGTCGAGGTCTATGCCGTCGAGTTCAACGCCATGCTGCAGAGGCGCAACCGCAAGGGTCCGGTATCGGAGGGCGGCTGGAGTGCCTTCATCACCAACTGGTCAGGCACCGACTGGCTGAACCCCGCCGGCCACATCGCGCTGCGCGGCAATGGAGAGGCGGGCTATGCCGGCTGGGCCACCATGCCGCGCATCGAGGAGCTGCGCGAGGCCTGGTTCCGCGCCCCGGACGAGGCGGCGCAGAAGCAGATCTGCCAGGACATCCAGCTCGAGGCGATGCGGGAGGTGCCCTTCTACCCGCTCGGCCAGTACATGCAGCCCACGGCCTACCGCTCCAGCCTGACTGGCGTGCTGGATGGCTTCGCCACCTTCTGGAGTGTCCGCCGCGCATGACCGGAACCAAGATGATGCAGCAGAACGACGCCGTCCGCGCCCATGCGCTGGAGTGGATCACCGCCAATCAGGGCCGCCTCTCCGCCTTCAATGCGCGGATCTGGTCCCATGCGGAGCCCGCTTGGCGCGAGTACCGCTCCGCACGCGACTATGTGGAGCTGCTGCGCGCCGAGGGCTTTGAGGTGGAGGAAGGCTCAGGCGGCATGCCGACCGCCTTCGTCGCGACATGGGGCAAGGGCGGGCCGGTGCTGGCCGGTTTCTCCGAGTATGACGCGGTGCCCGGCAACTCCCAGCAGGTGGTGCCGCGCCAGGCGCCGCGGGAGGGCGTGCATCCCTATGCCGCAGGGCATACCGACCCGCATTCCGTCCTCGGCACCGCGTCTCTCGCCGCCATGCTGGGGACCAAGGCGGCGATGGAGGCCCATGGCGTCGCGGGCACGCTGAAGCTGTTCGGCGAGCCTGCGGAGAAGGTCTGCGGCTCCAAGCCGATCCACGCCGCCAAGGGATATTATGACGGGCTGGACGCGGCGGTGGTATGGCACCCTTGGGCCTCCAACACCGTGACTTCGGAGACGCATTTCGGCGCCTATTGGAGCGCCGTCATCACCTTCGAGGCCGATGCGCCGGAGCAGTGGATCGATCCCTCGCTGATGCCGATCGAGGGCGCGCATGCCGCCGCGCGCTGCCCGGGCGCGCTGGACGCGCTCTGCCTCATGTACACCACGACCAAGTACACCAAGGAAGCGATGTTTCCCTCCGCCGGCTCCTGGACGCTGAACGAGCACGTCCTCGGCGACGCTGGCGCGACCTCGGACAACCTCACGCCGCGTTTCTCGCAGATCCAGTATTCCTGGCGGTCCTCGTCGCTCGGCATCCAGGAACAGATCTGGCGCGTGCTGGCGAATAATGCGCGCCATGTCGCGGGCATCACGGGCTGCCGCGCCTTCGTGCGCTGGGTGACGAAGACGCGGGTCGGGGTGCCGAACACGGTGCTGACCGATCTCACGTGGAAGAACCTCCAGGCCGTCGGCGCGCCGCGCTATGGCGAGGAGGCGCTGGAGTTCGGCCGACAGATGCAGCGCGAGCTCGGGCTCGAACCGATGGAAGATCCCTTCCTCGCCGATGTGTCCCGCCTCACGCCGCCCGAGGCGTTCGAGGCGCGGCTGCGCGCTGGCCTGCCCTCCTGGCAGAAGCATCTCAGCGCGGACGACTATGTGGAGTTCTGCTGGCACGCGCCGACCGTCCGGCTGCTGGCGGCGCGGCCCCGGCTTCGCCCGCCCTCGCCCGGCTATGCCTACCCGGCCTGGGCCTACAATGCGCTGGGTGGCCTGTCGGCCGCCGTGGACCCTGGAATGTTCGTCGCCGCGAAGACCATGGCGCTGACGCTGGTGGATCTGGCGACCCTGCCGGAGTCACTGGCCGCCGCCCAGGCCGAGTTCCGGGAGCGCACAAGCGGCATCGGCGGCTCGCGCTGGGTTGGCCCGCTGCTGCCGCCCGATTTCGATCCGCCGGTGGACCTCCGCTGGCCGGAATACGTCAGCACGGCGCGCGGCGAAGGATGGACTTTCCCCACTCCGCATTCTGGCACCGGCGCAGGGGAACCGCTCTGACCGGGCGGGCCGGCCGCCGCGACTTCATGGGGCCTTGAAGGATGCTGGCGCTGATCGCACCTCGGCCCCTTCCTTGCGGAAGGGACCTGGCGCTTCGGCCTGCGGCCGTCACGAGTGTTCAGTACCGCGACAATCCCTCTCTGTAGGAGGGAGCCGCGGCACCGGCGCATCCGGATCGCTGCGGGATCAGTCGCGGTAGTCAAAGCCCGGCATGGCCCGCACCTCGTCGCGGGTCATGGGCAGTTCCACGCGGCGGTTCTCACCCATACGAATGCGGTCGAAGGGGATCATCACGTGGCGGTCGCTGCGCAGGAGGCCACGGTCAACCTCCACGACAACACCCACCACGCGTCCCTGCGCATCAAGGATCATGTCCTCCACCTCGCCGACATTGTGTCCGTCGGAGCTTCGCACATCGCGGTCGATGATCGCCTTGGCCCGGAACTGACCCTGGGCCATGGCCGCGGGAGCCGTTGTCGTGCTGGGGGCGCTGGTTTGCGCCAGGGCGGCGGGCGCGGCCAAGCTGAGCGCGAGGGCGGCGGTGAGGGCGGCCTTGAGCATGGTTGTTCCTCCTATAAGGGCATTGGCGCAACGCTGCTGCCCGCGCCTCGTTGCCGCACCTGGACCACGGCCTCTAAGCTAAGGCGCGACCGACAGGCCCCTCCGTCCCGCACGACGGTGTAGGCCCAGCCGAGACGCAGAGAATCACGGATAGAGGTCATGCGCTTAACTTGAGACCGCTAGAGCAAATTCTGTTCGAGCTGATTCGCGAAAGCGCTTCCCCGACGCGGGGGTGATCTGATTCACCCTTTCTGCTGAGCGGAGGCAGAAGGCATGGCGAAGACCTTGTCGGAGGATCTGCGGGT
>NZ_JAFEUU010000020.1 GCF_017355885.1 Sabulicella rubraurantiaca | reverse complement strand
CCCAAACGCTGGCCCGCATAGGCCTTCTCCCGGATCGGCCGCCACCAGGCCTCGTTGTCCAGGTACCAACGGATCGTGTGCTCCAGGCCGCTCTCGAAGTCGTAGCGGGCCTTCCAGTCGAGCGCGGCCTCGGCGCCCGAGGGGTCCATGGCGTAGCGGAAATCATGGCCCGGGCGGTCCTTCACGAAGGTGATCAGCCGCTCGCGCGGCCCGGCCGGATCCGGGCGCAGCCGGTCGAGCGTGGCGCAGATCGCCTTCACCACCTCAAGGTTGGTGCGCTCCTGGCGCGGGCCGATGCAGTAGGTCGCGCCGGGCCGCCCCCGGAACAGCGCCAGGGCCAGCGCCTCGGCGTGATCCTCCACGTGCAGCCAGTCGCGGACGTTGTCGCCCTTGCCATAGACCGGCAGGCTCTTGCCCTCGAGCGCGTTGAGCGTGACGAGGGGGATCAGCTTCTCCGGGAACTGCCAGGGGCCGTAGTTGTTCGTCGTGTTGGAGACGAAGGACGGGAAGCCGTAGGTGTGGTTCCAGGCGCGCACGAGATGGTCGCTCGCCGCCTTGCTGGCCGAATAGGGCGAGCGCGGGTCATAGGGCGTCTCGGGCGTGAAGGGCGGATCGCCCGGGTAGAGTGAGCCGAACACCTCGTCGGTCGAGACGTGGTGGAAGCGGAACGCCGCCTTCGCCTCGCCCTGCAGCGACGACCAGTATTCGCGCGCTGCCTCCAGCATCACCTGGGTGCCGACGACATTGGTGCGGATGAATTCCGCCGGCCCGTCGATGGAGCGGTCCACGTGGCTCTCGGCCGCGAGGTGCATGACGGCGCGCGGCCGGTGCGTGCGGAAGGCCGAGCGCATCGCCTCGGCGTCGCAGATATCGGCCTGGATCAACACGTGGCGCGGGTGCTGGCGCCAGGATTCCAGTGCTTCGGGGCTGGCGGCGTAGGTCAGCTTGTCGATGTTGACCACGACCTCATCGGTGGTGCCGAGGATGTGGCGAACCACTGCGGAGCCGATGAACCCGCAGCCGCCGGTGAGGAGAAGAGTCACAAGGCCTCCGCGAAAAGATGCCCGGCAATACCCTAATCCCTTCATGGGTCAAGCAAGGGAAATCCCCCATGCCGCTAGCAGCGCGAGCGCGGAGAGCGCTGCGAAGGCGAGCCATCCTCCGCCCCGTGTGGCGAGGCGTGGCGCGAGCATCATCGCTCCGGCGGGCGCCAGCGCCACGAGCCAGTCGCCCGGGGAACCACGCGCCAGGGCGGGGCCGAGCGTCACCCCGGCCAGGCCGAGCGCAAAGGGGACGCGCGCCGCGAGCGGCATCGCCGTGCCGGCCACCATCGCACCGGAAGCGGCCGCGGCCCAGACCAGGCCGAGCATCAGCCATGGCCCTGGCGGAGCGGCCAGGACGAGGAGCCCCGCCGCCAGCGCCGCCACCGCGGCCGCACGGCGCGCATCGCCCGTTTCCGTGAGCGCGAGGGCGGCGAGCAGCGCAGCGGCCAGCATCACCGGCAGGGCGCGCGCCCCATCCGGCCCCCAGAGCGGCGCCCCGCCCAGCCACCAGCCACCAACCGCCACTGAAGCGGCCGCCAGCACCCCGGCGGCCCATCCCCCCCGAAGGAAGCACAGCGGCAGAGACAGGAGGACCGCCCCCGCCATCAGCGCCGGCAGGCGCTCGGAGCTTTGCCGGGGCGAGGCGAGGCTGACCCCCAGGATCAGCGCAAACCCCGCCAGCGCGCCGAGGCCAAGCGCCAGCGCCCCCAAGGGCCGCCCGCGCAGCAGCGCCGCCCAGGCCAGCGATAGGAGGAGGGCCAGGAGCGGCCCCTGCCAGAAGGAGAGTGAGGTCGGGAGCATCGGACGCAGATTGCCGCAATGGCGCCCGCGCCGCGACGGGCGGCACGGCGCTTGCTGTGGTCATTCCGGTTTCCAACCGGGGTGAGTCCAGATGCCGCAAGATTCCGTGTCCCGCCGTGACCTGCTGGCCCTCATGGGTGCCGCTGGAATGGCCAGTCTGCCGATTCCATTTGCGCCAGAGGAAGCAGTTGCCCAATCTTCGGGCGGTGAACGGGTGCTGCGCTATGGGATCTCCATGGCCGACATCCCACAGGCCACCGGCCAGCCCGACCGCGGCGCGGGCGCCTACCAATTCACCGGCCATACGCTCTACGACCCGCTCGTCGCCTGGGAGATGGACGTGGCCGAGCGGCCCGGAAAGCTCGTCCCCGGCCTCGCCACCTCCTGGGAAGCGGACCCGGCCGACCGCACCAAGTGGATGTTCCGCCTGCGTTCGGGCGTGAAGTTCCATGACGGCAGCGATTTCGACGCCGATGCGGTGATCTGGAACTTCGAGAAGGTTCTGAACCCGCAGGCGCCGCATTTCGACAACCGCCAGTCGGCACAGGTGCGGCCGCGCCTGCCGTCCGTCGCATCCTGGCGGAAGCTGGACGCGATGACGGTCGAGGTTACGACCAAGGCGGTGGACAGCTTCTTCCCCTACCAGATGCTGTGGTTCCTCATCTCCTCCCCAGCCCAATACGAGAAGCTGGGCCGGTCCTGGGACCGCTTCGCGCTGGAGCCG
Source organism: Sabulicella rubraurantiaca (assembly GCF_017355885.1). GTDB lineage: Bacteria > Pseudomonadota > Alphaproteobacteria > Acetobacterales > Acetobacteraceae > Roseococcus > Roseococcus rubraurantiacus. The sequence continues at coordinate 54,613 of NZ_JAFEUU010000020.1, read as the reverse complement.
TCGGGCACCGGCCCCTTCCGCCTCGCCCGCCTCGTCCCGCGCGAGCGCGCCGAGCTGGTGCGCAACAACGCCTACTGGAACCCGGCGCGCATGCCCAAGACGGATCGCATCGTGATGGTGGTGGCGCCGGAGACCACGACGCGCACAAATGCGCTGCTGACCAACCAGCTCGACATCATCGAGAGCCCTGCGCCGGACCTCCTGCCCCGCCTGCGCCAATCCGGCGCGAGGATCGTGGAGAACGTGACGCCGCATGTCTGGAACTATCACCTGTCGCTGGTCGAGGGCTCGCCCTGGCGCGACGTGCGGCTGCGCCGCGCCGCCAACCTCGCCATCAACCGCGACGAGGTGGTGGCGCTGCTGAACGGGCTGGCCAAGCCGGCCGTGGGTGTGGTGGATCCTTCCTCCCCTTGGTTCGGGCGGCCGGAATTCCAGATCCGTCACGACCCCGGCGAGGCGCGGCGCCTGCTGGCCGAGGCCGGGTTCGGCCCGCGCAACCCGCTGCGGACGCGCTTCATCGTCCCTTCGGGCGGCTCGGGCCAGATGCTTTCCATGCCCATGAACGAGTATATCCAGGCCGCCTGGCGCGAGGTGGGCATCCAGGTGGACTTCCAGGTCGTGGAACTGGAGGTGCTCTACACCTGCTGGCGCCAGGGCGCGCTGGGCGAGATCGCGCGTAGCGGCAACATCACCGCGAACAACGTCGCCTACCTGACCAGCGATCCGCTCTACGCCTTCATCCGCTTCTTCCACTCCAACCAGATCGCCCCAGTCGGCGTGAACTATGCCCATTACCGCGACGCCGAGATGGACGCGCTGCTGGACCGCGCCATGCAGAGCTTCGACACGGCGGAGCAGGACGCGCTGATGCGCCACGTGCACGAGAAGGTGGTGAACGAGGCGCTGTGGGTCTTCGTAGCGCACGACACCAACCCGAAGGCGATGAGCCGCAATGTCCGCAGCTATGTCCCGGCGCAGCATTGGTTCCAGGATTTGACGACGCTCGCGTAGCGAGCATCCTCAAATTGTGGCGGGGTCCGGGGGGAGCCGAAGCCCCCCGGCGCGGGGCATGGCCCCGCCCGCCTCAAGTCACCTGCAGCTTCGGCGCGCGAACCCCAACCACCGCCCGCACCACCATCAACGCCCAGGTCACCAGCGTCGCCACGCCCAGCGTCCCTGCGATGGGCCGGCTGAAGAAGGCGAGCCAGTCGCCATCGGCCTTGATCATATTCTGCACGAAGGTCTGCTCCAGCATCTCGCCGAGCACGAGGCCGAGGATGAGCGGCGCGACCGGGATGCCGTGCTCCTCGAGGAACCATCCGAACAGCCCCATGGCGAGCATGAGCGACACGCCATAGAGGCTGTTGGTCATGGCGAAGGAGCCGACGATGCAGAACAGCAGGATCACGGGGAGCAGCAGCTCGCGCGGCGTCCGCAACACTTGCCGCGCCCCCTTGATCGCCGCCCAGCCCAGCGGAAGCAGCAGCAGGTTGGCCAGGATGAAGACGAGGAACACCGCGTAGATGAATTGCGGGTTCTCCAGGAACACGGTCGGCCCCGGGTTCATGCCCTTCATGTAGAGCACGCCGATGACGATGGCGGTGATCGAGTCCCCCGGGATGCCGAAGACCAGCGCTGGGATCCAGGCGCCGGCCAGGGCGGAGTTGTTTGCCGCGGTCGCGTCCACCACCCCTTCCACATGACCGGTGCCGAACTTCTCCTTCTCACGGGAGAAACGCTTGGACACGGCGTAGGAGATCCAGGCCGCGATATCCGCCCCCGCGCCCGGCAGCGCCCCAATCAACGTGCCAATCCCGCTGCCGCGCAGGAAGTTGAACCAGTAGCGGCGCCACACCGGGCCCAGGCCGCGAAACACGTCGCCCACCTGCTCCACCACCGCGCCTCCGGCGCTGCGCACCGTCACCGCGTTGCGCAGCAATTCCGAGATAGCGAACATGCCGATCATGGTGGCGACGAAGTTGACCCCCTGCATCAGCTCCACCTCGCCAAAGGTGAAGCGCGGCACGCCCGCCGAAGGGTCGATGCCGACCGTGGCGAGAAGCAAGCCGATCAGCAGCGAAAGCACGCCCTTCACCGGATCCGCGTTGGACAGGAACACGGCGCAGGTCAGGCCCAGGCACGCGAGCCAGAAATATTCGTAGGAGGAGAAGTTGATCGCCACCTCGGCCAACAGGGGCGCGCAGAGCACCAGCACCGCGACACCGATCAACCCGCCCGCGACCGAGAAAACGAGGTTCACCCCCATGTTGAGATTGAGCTGGCCGCGCCGCGTCATGGCGTAGGATTCGTCGGCATAGGCGGCCGAGGCCGGTGTGCCCGGCATGCGCAGCATCGCGCCCGGGATGTCGCCCGCGAAGATCGCCATGGCGGTGGCGGTGACGATCGCCGCCAGCGCCGGCACGGGCGGCATGAAGAAGGTGACGGGCACCAGCAGCGCCGTCGCCATGGTCGCGGTCAGGCCGGGCATGGCGCCTACGAAGAGTCCGAACACCGCCGAGGCCAGGATCACCCCCAGCACAAAGGGGTCGAAGACCAGCGCGAAGGCCTGCAGGATCGCTTCCATGCTACAGCACCGCGTCCAGCCAGCCGCGCGGCAATGGCACGCGCATCATCCCAGCGAAGAACCAGTGGACGGCCAGGGTGACGCCGGCCGCCACGGGCAGCGCCACGATGGCCCGCGCCCGGAACCACAGGAACAGCCCCAGCAGCAGCGCGAAGGCGATTGGGATGAACCCCACTTGCTCCGACAGGAAGATGTAGACCAGCGTCGCCCCCGGCACGGCCAGGAAGGAGACGAGGCGCGTCGGGTCGCGCATCCAGTCCTCGACGAGCAGGAAAGGCGCACGCTCCCGCAAGCCGCGCAGAAGGAGCACCGCGCCGCACAGCGCGATGCCGGTGGCGAGGATGCGCGGGAAGAGACGCGGCCCGTAGGCCTGGCCGGGGAAGTCCGGGAAGAACCCGGTCATCCACCAGACCCATGCTGCGAGGCCGAGAAGCAGCGCCCCCAGCACCGCGTCGTTCAGGCGCAACGCCGCGCCCTCAGCCGCGCGCCAAGCCGGCGGCGCGCATTGCCTCGCCCATGCTGCGGTCGGATTCGGCCATGAAGCTGCCGAAGCCCTCGGCGTCGCGCCAGACCGTGCCGAAGCCGCGGCTCGCCATGAACTCCTTGTATTCGTTGCTGTCGTAGGCGCGCTTCAGCGCCTCGCCGAGACGCGTGACGACCGGGGCGGGCATGTTGCGCGGCCCCGCGATGCCGCGCCACGCGCCGGTGGAGTAGTTGATGCCCAGCGTCTCGTTCAGAGTCGGCACTTGGGCGAATTGCGGGTTGCGCTCCGGTGCCATGATGGCCAGGGACCGGGCGCGGCCAGCATCCAGCATCGCCCGCGCCTCGGGCACGGAGCAGGTGACGATCTCAATGCCGCCCGCCGCAAGTTCCTGCATCGCCGGCGCCGCGCCGTTGGAAGGAACCCAGCGCACGTGGTCACCTCGCAGTCCCATGGCCTGCAGCCAGCCCACCAGGGCGAGGTGCCAGATGCCTCCCTGCCCGGTGCCGCTTGCGCGGAACGTGCCGGCAGGGCGCGACTTGATGGCCTCGGCCAGGGCGCGGATATCCGCATAGGGCGCGTTCTGCGCCACCTGCACCCCGGGCGGGTCCTGGTTCAGCAGCGCGACGGGGGTGTAGGAGCTCGGCTTGAGTTCCGTCAGCCCCTGCCAGTGCATCATCGCGATCTCGACGGTGAGCATGCCGATGGTGTGGCCATCGGGCGGCGCGGTGGCGATGGCGGAATGGCCGACCACCCCGGACCCGCCGGTGCGGTTCACCACGTTCACCGGCTGTCCCAGGTCGCGCTCCAGCAGGGAGCCGATGATGCGCGCGGTGGCGTCGGTTCCGCCCCCTGCGCCCCAGGGCACGATCAGCTGGACCGGACGGGACGGGTAGCGGCCCTGCGCGAGGGCAGGCGTGGCAAGCCCGACGCCGGCAATGGCGGCAAGCAGGGCGCGGCGGCGCGTGGGCACCATGGCGTTTCTTCCTCCCTGGCGCGGCTTGGCGCCGCGTCCAGGGGGAAGGCTAGGCCCTCCGATGCCGCCGCATCAAGCGCGCCGAGCCTGATCCACCGAGGTGAGATCATCGAGGCGGTGAATCAGACTCGCAAATCGCTTGGCGCGGTCAGCACGCTGACTGCGCTAGGCGCTGGCCTTCTGCGGCAGGACCGAGGGCGGCTCCGTCCGCTCGCGCTTCACCAGCAGCTTGTTCAGCGCATGCACATAGGCGCGGGCCGAGGCGACGACGGTGCAGGTATCGGCCCCCTGCCCATCCACCAGCTTGCCCTTCTCCTCGAAGCGCACGGTGACGCGCGCCTGGGCGTCGGTGCCGCCGGTGATGCTCTGCACGGCATAGAGCTTCAGGTTGATCTCGTGCGGCCAGGCCTGGCGCAGCGCGTTGAAGGTGGCGTCCACCGCCCCGTCCCCGATCGCCATTCCGTCGCGCCGCTCGCCATCCACCTCCAGGGTGATGGTCGCCATCGGCTTGGTGCCCATGCCGGTGGAGACGTTCAGCCCCGTCAGCACGATGCGCTCCGAGCCGCGATGGACCTCCTCGTCTACCAGGGCCGCGATGTCCTCGTCGTAGACGACCTTCTTGCGGTCGGCGAGGTCCTTGAAGCGCTTGAAGGCGTCGTTCAGCTGGTTGTCGCCGACCTCGTAGCCCAGCGCCTTCAGCCGGTCGCGGAAGGCGGCGCGGCCGGAATGCTTGCCCAGGATCAGCGAGTTGGTGGTCCAGCCCACGCTCTCGGGCGTCATGATCTCGTAGGTGGAGGCGTCCTTCAGCACGCCATCCTGGTGGATGCCGGATTCATGCGCGAAGGCGTTGCGGCCGACGATGGCCTTGTTGGGCTGCACGTCGAAGCCCGTGGTGGCGGCCAGCAGCTTCGACACCTTGAGCAGCTTCGTGGTCACGATGTTGTTCTGCACCGGCACGGCGTCGTGGCGCGTGCGCAGCGCCATCACCGCCTCCTCCAGCGACGCGTTGCCCGCGCGCTCGCCGATGCCGTTGATGGTGCATTCCACCTGTCGCGCCCCGGCGCGGATCGCCGCCAGGGTGTTGGCGACGGCCAGGCCGAGGTCGTTGTGGTTGTGGGTGGAGAAGATCACCTTGTCGGCGCCCGGCACGCGCTCGCGCAGCATGGTGAAGATGTGCGCCATGTCCTCCGGCACGGCGTAGCCCACCGTGTCGGGGATATTGACGGTGGTCGCGCCGGCCTTGATCGCGGCCTCGACGCAGCGGCACAGGAACTCGTGCTCGGTGCGGGTGCCGTCCTCGGCCGACCACTCCACGTCATCCGTCGCGTTGCGCGCCATGGTCACGGAGGCGGTGACCAGGGCCAGCACCTCATCTGGCTCCATGCGCAGCTTCACCCGCATGTGCAGGGGCGAGGTGGAGACGAAGGTGTGGATGCGCTTGCGGGCGGCGGGCTTGATGGCCTCGGCGGCGCGCTGGATGTCGGCGGGGGCGGTGCGGGCCAGGCCGCAGACCACCGGGCCGTCCTTGCTGAAGCGCTTCGCGATGGCCTCGACGCTCTCGAAGTCGCCGATCGAGGCGATGGGGAAGCCCGCCTCCATGACGTCCACGCCCAGATCGGCCAGGGCCTCGGCCATGCGGATCTTCTCCTCCAGATTCATGGAGAAGCCGGGCGATTGCTCGCCGTCACGCAGCGTGGTGTCGAAGATGATGATACGGTCGTCGGCCAGGGTGCCGAAGGAAGGATGGGTGATGGGCATGGGCTCAGCTCTCGTTGGGGTTTCCGCTTGTGTCTCCCCCGGGTGGAGCGGGCCGCCGCACGCGGCTTCGCGTCACGCCCGGGGGCGGAGAAGTCGAAGCGGAAGAAGGGCGAGCGCGAGCGACCGGGTGAAAGCCCCGGCGGGAAGCACGGAATGTGCGGTCCGCATCGCCATTCCGGCAGCCTAACGGGCCGGCGCTGGGCAATCAACCCCGCTTGCGAAGGGCCTAGCCGGGCAGGCAGGCAATCACCACCGCTCCACCCACCGCCTCGGCCGCCGGGTAAGGGCGGCGCTCGGCCGTGCCTGCCCGAAAGCTGCTGGATTGCCCGTGCTGAAGCATGTGGACGCGGTTGTTCAGCAGGCCGTTATCCGGCTGGAAACCCGTCACGCTCCCCGCCAGCCGGAGCCGGTAATAAACGCCTCGCCCGCTCGTATTGGCGAAGGGGACGAAATACACCTGCCGGGAGAAATCCTGCGGGTCCATCTGGCGCACCACCGGCCCGGCGGAAACGCCTTGCGGGCAGTTCTCCAGCCGCTGGGCCAAAGCCGGCGTGGCGGTGACGAGGGATGCGGCGGCGGCCGCCAGCAAGAGCAAACGTGACATGGCCGCACCATGCCATCGTGTCCAAGCACCGCCCAGGCATCTCGGCCGAAGAGCGTGATCGGCCCCAGCGATGGACAGGGGCGGCGATCGCCCGGCAAGCTTTCCCCAACGACAACGGAGGAAACCATGCGCCGCTTCGCGCTCGCGCTCTGCGCGCTGATGCTCGCACTTCCAGCCGCTGCCCAGAACTGGCAGCCCGACCGCCCGGTGCGGATCATCGTCCCCTTCCCGCCCGGTGGCGCAACCGACCTGATCGCCCGCGTCTTCGCCGAGCGCGCCTCCCGCGACCTGCCGCATCGCTGGGTGGTGGAGAACCGCTCGGGTGCGAATGGAAATATCGGCATGGATGCCGTGGCGAAATCCACGCCCGACGGCTACACGCTCGGCGCCTGCACCATCGGCAATTGCGCGATCAACGCCGCCATATACGCGCGCATGCCCTATGACATCGAGCGCGACCTCGTTCCCGTCTTCTGGTCCGGCTCGGTCATGAACGCGCTGGCCGTGCGGCCCGACCACCCGGCGCAGAACTTCCAACAATTCGCGGAGTGGGCGCGGCGCGAGAACACCCGCGTCAACTTCTCCTCCTCCGGCTTCGGCGCCTCCAACCACCTGCTCGGCGAGTTCCTGAACGGGCGCCTCGGCCTCCGCATGACGCATGTGCCGTTCCGCGGCGGTGCGCCGGGGATGCAGGCGGTGATCGCCGGCAATACGCATTTCTTCTTCGAGAACACCCCGACCCTGATTGGGGCGATCCGCGGCGGGCAGTTGCGTGCCCTCGCCGTCAGCGGACGCACCCGCGACCCCGCCCTGCCAGACGTCCCGACCCTCGAGGAATCGGGTCTGTCCGATGCGGTGATCGAGCCCTGGTTCGGCTACATGGCGCCGCGCGGCACACCGCCCGAGGTGGTGGCGCGGCTCAACGCCCTATTCAACGAGGCCAACAACGATCCGACGGTGCAGGAACGCCTCCGCAGCCTCGGCACAAGGCCGGAAGGCGGACCGCCCGAGCGCTTCGCCCAGCATGTCCGCAGCGAAGTCGCGCGCTGGCGCGAGGTGGTGGAGCGCAACAACATCGAGCGGATCACCGAGTGACCATGCGCCAGGTCCTGCTCTGCCGCGATCTTCATCCCGCCGGCCGCGCCCTGCTGGAAGCGCGGGCCGACATCGCCCTCACCACGCTGCACGACCCGCCCGTGCCGCAATTCCACGCGGCGCTGCGCGAGGCGGAGGCCGTGCTGTGCTGGCTGGAGCGCGTGGACACCGCGACGCTGGAGGCAGCGCCCGCACTGCGCTGCGTCTCACGCTACGGCGTCGGCTTCGACACGGTGGATATTCCCGCCTGCACCGCGCGGGGCGTGGCGGTCATGGTGGCCAATGGCTCCAACGACCTGTCCGTGGCCGAGCACGCCTTGATGCTCATGCTCGCCCTGGCGAAGCGCGTGGTGCAGTTCGACACGCGGGTGAAGTCGGGCGGGTGGTGGCCGGAATCGCTCGGCAAGGGCGGGCCGCTAGCTATGGCTGACCTGCACGGCCGCACCGTGCTGGTGGTGGGATATGGGCGCATCGGCACGCGGGTCGCGCGCTATTGCCAGGCCTTCGGCATGAAGGTGATGGTGCTGGACCCCGGCTACACCCCTGCGCGGCTGGCGGCGGATGGCATGATTCCGGCGCGCGATCTCCACGCCGCCCTCGCGGAAGCCGATGTGGTGACGCTACACTGCCCGCTGACCCCCGCGACGCGCCACCTGATGAATGCGGGGGCCTTCGCCGCGCTCAAGCCTGGCGCGATGCTCGTGAACACGGCACGAGGTCCGGTGGTGGATGAAAACGCATTGCTGGCGGCGCTGGAGGCCGGGCGGCTGCACGGATTCGGGGCCGACGTGCTGGAGGTGGAGCCCTGCTTGCCCGACAACCCGCTGCTGAAGCGGCCCGACGTGATCCTTTCCCCTCACCTCGCCGCCTCGACGGAGGAAGGGCTGGCGCGCATGGCGCGGATCGCGGCGCAGAACATCCTGGACGTGCTGGATGGACGCCCCGACCCTGCGATGATGGTGAACCCCGAACTGGCACGCTAGCATCGACGCGTCACCGAGGGTGCAGGCATGGAAGCAGAACGGCGCGTGCGGATCTGGGATCCCTGGGTCCGCCTGGTTCACTGGGGGCTGGCCCTGCTGGTGCCGCTGGCCTGGGTGACGATCACCCAGCACTGGTTCCGCCTGCACACGATGATCGGCTACGCGGTGCTGACGCTCGTGGTATTCCGCCTGCTCTGGGGCCTCTTCGGCAGCGAGAGCGCGCAGTTCCGTTCCTTCCTCAAGCCCCCGCTGGAGGGGCTGCGCCACCTGTCGCAGCTGCACCGGCGCGAGGCGGATCTCTACGTGACGCACAATGCCGCTGGCGGCTGGGTGGTGGTGGCGTTCCTGTTGCTGCTCGGCGCGCAGGCGTCGCTCGGACTGTTCAGCAACGATGACAGCTTCCAGGCCGGGCCGCTCCGCTTCCTGGTGAGCAAGGAGACGAGCGATTGGCTCACCTCCTGGCACCACTCGATCTACTGGTGGATCGTCGGGCTGATCGCGCTGCACGTCCTGGCGGTGCTGGCGTATCGCGTGCTGAAGGGCCAGGACCTGATCCGCGCGATGATCACCGGAACCAAGACGCTGCCGAAGGAGGTGCGGGGTCCGCGCATCGCGCACCCCGTCCTCGGCGCCGCGCTGCTGGCTCTCAGCGCGGCGCTGGTGACGGCAGCGTCCTACCTGGGCTGACCGCTCAGCGCGCCGGGGCGCGGAAGGGCCGGTGGCAATTGCCGCAAGCCTGACCCGCCGCCTGGAAGGCTGTGGCCGTGGCCGCCCGGTCGCCCGAGGCCGCGGCATCCCGGAGCGCGGCCAGCGCCGCAATCGCCACCTGCTCCGCCCGCTGGAAGCTGGCGAAATCCGACCAGATCGCCGGCAAGGCGCGAGTCTCCAGCCCCGGCGCACCCTGTTGGGTGCCGGCGTGGAACCGCGACGAGAAATCCTTCGAGAAGAATTCCTGCACCTCCGCGACGCGCGGCACGATGGCCTGAGGATCGCCCCGCCCCTGCACGTTCTGCTGGATCGCCTCCATCGCCGCGCCCGCGCGGCGCAGCCCCTCGCGCCGTTCCTGCACGATCTGCGCTGGCGTCTGCGCCATCGCCGCCCCGGCGGCCAGGCCCAGCATCACGAGGCCGATTCCCCACTTCACCATCAGTTCTGCTCTCCCTTGGAGGAGGGAATGATGGAACGGCTTTGCAATGAAAGGAAAGGCCTTAGCGCGGGGGATGCGTCGCCCACCAATGGCGCGCGATCTCCTCGCGCGTCGCCACCCAGACATCGGGGCAGGACCGCACGTGGTCCAGGAAGCGCGACAGGGCACGGGCGCGGCCAGGGCGGCCGACGATGCGGCAATGCAGTCCGACGCTCATCATGCGTCCGCCTTCTTCGCGCAACTGCTCCAGGGCGTCGCGCAGGTGGCGCTCGAATCCGTCCGGGTCACCGAAGCCGGGCGGCACGGCGAACTTCATGTCGTTGTTGTCGAGCGTGTAGGGAATGATGAGCTCGGGATTGCCCGCGACATCCACGTAGTGCGGCAGGTCATCGTCATAAGCGTCGGACTGGTAGAGGAAGCCGCCATGCGCGGCGACGAGGCGGCGCGTGTTGGGGCTGATTCGTCCCGTGTACCAACCCACTGGCCGCTTGCCGCAAAGACGCTCGATCATTTCGACGCAACGGGTGATCTCCTCGCGCTCCATCGCCTCGGGCATGTTGTGATAGTCGATCCAGCGCCAGCCATGGCTCGCCACCTCGTGCCCCGCCTCGGCGAAGGCACGGGCTGCGGCAGGATTGAGTTCCAGGGCGCGTCCGACGCCATAGACGGTGAAGCGCATGCTCCGCTGCGCGAAGAGGCGCAACACGCGCCACACCCCGGCGCGGGCGCCGTAGTCGAACTGGCTTTCCACCGTCCGGTTCCGCGCGCCCAGGAGCGGCTGCCCGCCCGGAACCTCGTGCAGGTAGATCTCGCTGCCCGCATCCCCGTTCAGGACGGTGTTCTCGCCCCCTTCCTCGTAGTTGAGCACGAAGGACAGGGCGACCCGCGCGCCGTTCGGCCAGCGCGGATCGGGAGGGTTCGGCCCATAACCCGCGAAGTCGCGAGGGAAGAAGCTGTTGTCGTCGCCGATGCGGGTCATGGTGGGAGAGTTCCGGCCGCGCGCGCCGGGGTCAAGCGTGACAAGGCGGCGGAAGCGACGCAAAATCCGTGACACATCGGAAAAGAATCCATCATGCGCCTTGCACTCGCCCTGCTCGCTGTGACCGGCCTCGCCGCCTGCGCCCCGGGGGGCGAGGCGCCGGTCGCCGCACCACCTGTCCCGGACGCGGTCGCCGCGGCACCGGCCGCACCGGCGCCCGCTGCGGTTACCCCTGTCCCCGCGCGCCCTGCGGCACTGCCGATCTTCTTCCAGCCCTGGTCGGCCGACATCGACGATCAGGCGGAGGAGGCGCTCCGGGAGTTGGCGGCGCGGGCCAAGGCGCATCCTTCGGGGCGGCTTCTCATCGCCGGATACGCCTCGCCGCGGGGCACGGGAGAGGCCAACGTGCTGCTGTCCCGCCTCCGCGCCCGTGTGGTCTATGACTTCTTGGTGGAGCAGGGCCTGCCGGCCAGCCGCCTGCGCCGTGTGAGCCGCGGCCCGACGCCTGGCATGGAGGACCTGCAAAGCCGCCGTGTCGAGGTGCGCCTCGACGGCGCGAGGAACTGAGGGCGAGTACAACCTTGCCCCTGGCCTCCGTGTTGGAGTTGGGGCAACCCTGACCCAACCGGAGGCCGCCAATGATCCAGAAGCCGCTTTTCGCCGCTCTCGCCGTCACGGCGCTGCTCGCCGCCTGTGCCAACCCGGCGCCGCCCGCGCGTCCTGTGACGTATGCGCCGCCGGTTGCTGCCGCACCCCCGCCGCCCGCCGCACCCACGGGCGATGGCCGGGTGACGCATCTGCGCTTCGATCCGCGGTCGGGCACCCTGCCCGATGAGGCAATGGTCAATCTGGGCCCGGCGGTGGATCGGCTGAACGACAATCCCCGCGCGCGCGTGACAATCACGACTTATGCGAACCGGGATGGGACGCAGGTCGCCCGCTCCCGGGCCCAGGCGATCCGCCAGGCGATGATCGAGCGCGGCATCGCGGCAAATCGCATCCGCATCGTCAATGCGGGCATGGCGCGCGGGGCGGATCCGGAGATGGTGCAGGTCGCGGTCCGCTGAAACGAAAAAAGGCCCGGCGGGTGGTCCCGCCGGGCCTCCTTGCGCCGGATCAGTTCCGGCTCTTGTCTACCAGCGCGCCCTTGGTGATCCAGGGCATCATGGCGCGGAGCTTCTCGCCCACTTCCTCGATGGAGTGCTCGGCCAGGCGGCGGCGGGTCGCCTTGAAGCTGGCCTGGTTCACCTTGTTCTCCAGCATCCAGTCGCGGGTGAACTTGCCGCTCTGGATGTCATGCAGGACGCGCTTCATCTCGGCCTTGGTCTCGGCGGTGATGATGCGCGGGCCGGTGACGTACTCGCCATACTCGGCCGTGTTGGAGATCGAGTAGTTCATGTTGGCAATGCCGCCCTCGTAGATCAGATCCACGATCAGCTTCACCTCGTGCAGGCACTCGAAATACGCCATCTCGGGGGCGTAGCCAGCCTCGACCAGCGTCTCGAACCCGGCCTTGATGAGTTCCACGAGGCCGCCGCACAGCACCACCTGCTCGCCGAACAGGTCGGTTTCGCACTCTTCCTTGAAGGTGGTCTCGATGATGCCAGAGCGGCCGCCGCCGACGGCGGAGGCGTAGGAGAGCGCGATCTCCAGCGCGTTGCCCGAGGGGTTCTGGTGCACGGCCACGAGGCAGGGCACGCCGCCGCCCTTCTGGTACTCGCCGCGCACCGTGTGGCCGGGGCCCTTCGGCGCGATCATGAACACGTCGATGTCTGGGCGCGGCTCGATCAGGTTGAAGTGCACGTTCAGCCCGTGTGCGAAGGCGATCGCGGCGCCTTCCTTCAGGTTGTCGTGCAGGTGCTCGCGATACAGGTCGCCCTGGAGCTCGTCGGGGGTGAGGATCATGACGATGTCGGCCCACTTCGCCGCATCGGCCGGGGACATCACCTTGAAGCCCGCCGCCTCAGCCTTGCGCCAGGAACCGCCGGGGCGCACGCCGATCACGACGTCCTTCACGCCGCTGTCGCGCATGTTCATGGCATGGGCATGGCCCTGGCTGCCGAAGCCAATGACCGCGACCTTCTTCGCCTTGATCAGGTTCACATCCGCGTCGCGGTCATAATACACACGCATTGTCGTTCTCTCTCTCTCCGGTGGTCCGGCGCCGCTTCCTTCACCTATTGAAGGGGCGGTCGCTCCTGAATGATCCGATGGATGAAGCCGAGCTTCTCGGCAACCTTGTCGCTGAGCACGAAGGGGTAGAGGTCGGGCGTGCCCATGCAGCGATTCATCGCGTTCATCGCGACGGTGAGCGGTGTCCAGGCGAGGAGGATGTCCTCCATGCTCGCCTTGTAGGGGTTGAAGTCCACCTCGGCCTCCATCACCCCTTCCTTGTCCAGGCGGGGGCGGACGCGCATGCCGAAGCTCGCCGCCATCTCCAGGCTGTCCACCATATGGAGGTAGTGGGCGAAGGTTTCGGCCCAATCCTCGTGCGGGTGGGCGGCGGCGTAGTTGCTGATGAACTCGCCGCGCCAGTCATCGGACGGGGGCTTGTCGTAATGTGCCTTCAGCGCCGCGGCGTAGTCCTGCGCCTCGTCGCCGAACAGGGTACGGAACTCCTCCGTGCGCCCTTCCCGCTCGACGATGACGGTGTGGTAGTAATGGCCGACCTCGTGCCGCATATGGCCCAGCAGGGTGCGGTAGGGCTCGCGCAGCTCGTTGCGGCGCTTCTCGCGCTCGGCATCGTCGGCCTCGGCCAGGGCGATTGTGACGAGTCCATCGGCATGGCCTGTCATCACCCGGTGCTCCGGCGTGTCGGCCAGGAATTCGAAGTGAAGCTCCGCGGGGTCATGGGGAAGGCGCAGCCGGTCCAGCGTGTAGATCAGGCGGCGCTTGGCGATCTCGATCTTCTGCCAGAGCGGCAGATTGCCCTCGACCGAGATGTCGGGGACGACACTGTTGTGCCGGCAGGCGGTGCAGAACTCGCTCTCGTCCTCCACCGGCAGCATCCAGTTGCAGACCCCGTGGACGGAATTGGCGCAATTCTTCCAGGCCTGGCCATCGGCCATGGCCTTGCCGTCCTTGAAAGCGGACAGCACCCCGCGGTCCGGCAGGTAGCCGAGCGCGGAGCTGCAGGACGCGCAGACGACATTCTCGAAGTGCAGCAGATTGCGGCACTCCTGGCAGGCGAAGAGACGCATGGCGGGCGGTTCCGATGGGGTGCAAGCCGCGAAGTGCGCCATGCCGCCCAAGGTTTCAGGCCGCGAGCGCGGAGCTGCCCCGCGCGATCGCCACCGCCCCCGTCCGCGACACCTCGGCGAGGCCCAAGGGCCGCATCAGCGCCAGGAAGGCGTCGATCTTCTCGGCATTGCCCGTCATCTCGAAGACGAAGCTCTCCGTGGTGGCGTCCACCACCCGCGCCCGGAAGGCATCGGCGAGGCGCAGCGCCTCCACCCGGTGCTCGCCCTTGCCCATGACCTTGATGAGGGCGAGCTCGCGCGTCAGGTGAGGGCCTTCCAGCGTCAGGTCGCTGACCCGGTGCACCGGCACCAGCCGGTCAAGCTGGGCCTTGATCTGCTCGATCACCATCTCGGTGCCCGAGGTGACAATGGTGATGCGCGACAGCTTCCCCGCCTCGTCCACCGGAGCGACGGTCAGGCTGTCGATGTTGTAGCCGCGGCCGGAGAACAGGCCGATGACGCGGGCGAGAACACCGGCCTCGTTCTCCACGAGGACGGCGATGGTGGCGCTGCGCTGCATCAGACCAGCACCTTGCCTTCGTCGGTCACGGACTTGGCGTTGCCCTCGCTGTCCGGCCCCAGGATCATCTCGTTATGGGCCGCGCCGCTCGGGATCATCGGGAAGCAGTTCTCGTCCTTGGCGACGCAGATATCGGCGATGACGGGGCCGGGATGGGCCAGCATCTCGCGAATCACGTCATCGAGCTGGTCCGCCGACTCGGCGCGCAGCCCCTTGGCGTGGAAGGCCTCGGCGAGCCTCACGAAATCCGGCAGGGCGTCGCTGTAGGACTCGGAGTAGCGGCCGCCATGCAGCAATTCCTGCCACTGGCGCACCATCCCCATATATTCGTTGTTGAGGATGAACACCTTCACCGGCAGGCGATACTGCGCCAGCGTGCCCATCTCCTGGATGTTCATCAGGATGGAGGCCTCGCCCGCGATGTCGATGCACAGCGCGTCCGGGTGGGCGATCTGCACGCCCATCGCGGCGGGCAGCCCGTAGCCCATAGTGCCGAGCCCGCCCGAGGTCATCCAGCGATTGGGCTTCTCGAAGCCGAAATATTGGGCCGCCCACATCTGGTGCTGGCCCACCTCGGTCGAGATGAAGGTGTCGCGCCCATCCTGCTTGGTCATTTCGTAGAGGCGGCGGACGGCATGCTGCGGCTTGATGATCGAGCCGGACTGGACGTAGCGGAGGCAGTCGCGCCCGCGCCATTCCTCGATGCGCTTCCACCAAGCGGCCTGCGCCTCCTTGGCGACCGGCGTCTCGTCGGCCTTCCAGGCCTCGATCAGCGCGGCGATCACGCGGCCGGCATCGCCCACGATCGCCACGTCCACCTTCACGTTCTTGTTAATCGAGGAGGGGTCGATGTCGGCGTGGATCTTCTTCGAGCCGGGCGAGAAGGCGTCGAGCCGCCCGGTCACGCGGTCATCGAAGCGCGCACCCAGGTTCAGCATGACGTCGCAGCCATGCATGACGAGGTTGGCCTCGACCGTCCCGTGCATCCCCAGCATCCCGAGGAAGAGCGGGTCGCTCGACGGAAAGGCGCCGAGGCCCATCAGCGTCGAGGTGCAGGGCATGCCAGTGAGGCGCACGAACTCGCCCAGCAAGCGCGACGCCTCGGGGCCGGAATTGATGACGCCGCCGCCGGTGTAGATCACCGGGCGCTCGGCGCGCTTGAGCATCCGCACCGCTTCCAGGATCGTCTCGCGATCCGGCTCGGTCCGGGGGCGGTAGGAGCGGTGTGGCTCCTCCTTGCTCGGCGCCTCCGCATAGGGGGCCGGCTTGATCAGGATGTCCTTGGGCAGGTCCACCACCACCGGGCCGGGGCGGCCCGACTTCGCCACGTAGAAGGCGTCGTGGATGGTGTTGGCGAGGTCCTCGGAGCGCTTCACCAAATAGTTGTGCTTGGTGGCGGGGCGGGTGATGCCCGTCGTGTCGGCTTCCTGGAAGGCGTCGTTGCCGATCAGGTGCGTCGGCACCTGCCCGGTCAGGCAGACCACCGGGATGCTGTCCATCAGCGCGTCCACGAGGCCGGTCACGGCATTGGTCGCGCCGGGGCCGGAGGTGACGAGCACCACACCGACCTTGCCGGTGGAGCGGGCATAGCCCTCGGCAGCATGCACGGCCGCCTGCTCATGACGCACCAGGATGTGGCGGATGGCGTTCTGCTGGAACAGCGCATCGTAGATCGGCAGGACCGCGCCGCCCGGATAGCCGAAGATGACATCCACGCCCTGGTCCTTCAGCGCGCGAAGGACGACCTCCGCGCCCGGACGATGCTCCGTGGCGGCAGGGGTGTGGGCTTGGGTGGCAGACATGGCGGCTCCGGTTCCTTTCACGGCTCCAATGACCGCCAACTAGGCTTCATGCTGCGGCGCGTCAACCGCCTTCGTCAACAAAAGCGAAGATTCTGTCCCGTTCGCTTTGCGAAAATTGCGAGAGACCCGCGACGCGCGCATTGATGCTATGCACCGCCTCGGCGGGTGCCAGGACCTGATGGCGGAACCACGTCGCCTGACGCCTCGTGTAGGCGTTGGTGTTGGCAATGGCGCGCTGGCTCGCCTCCCCCAGGGTCGCCGTGCCGCGCAGCATGGCGGCAAGTTCCGGCACGCCATGGGCGCGCATCGCCGGCAAGGCGGGGTCCAGCCCCTGGGCAAGCAGCCCCCTCACCTCCTCCACAGCGCCCCCGTCCAGCATCGCCACCCATCGCGCCGCGATGGCCTCGCGCAGCAAGGGACGCGGCGGGTCGAGCAGAAGCACACGAAAATCGAAGGGAGCCAGCGGAAGCGCGGGCGCCTCGCGCTGCCAGGCGGCGAGCGGCTTGCCGGAACTCCGCCAGATTTCGAAGGCGCGGGCGATGCGCTGGCTGTCGGAAGGGCGCAGCATCGCCGCATCCTCCGGATGCAGCCGGGCATGCAGGCCCGGCGCGCCCAGCGCAGCCAGCAGCGAGCGCGCCTCCTCCCGAGCCTCGGGCAAAACATCAGGCAGGGCGGCGATGCCCTGGGTAAGGGCGCGCAGATACATCCCGGTGCCGCCACAGAGGATGGGCAGCCGTGCCCTGGCCATGATGTCCAGTGCCGCCTCGCGCCACCACGCCACGCTGCCCGGCGTCGCGGCCGGCAGGACGCCATAGAGCGCGTGCGGCACCCGCGCCTCATCCTCCGGCGTCGGGCGCGCGGTCAGGACCCGGAGCTCGCGGTAGCACTGCATGGCATCGGCGTTGATCACCGTGCCGCCCAGCGCTTCCGCGAGGCCCAGGGCCAGGGCGGATTTTCCCGAAGCCGTCGGACCGGCGACGATAATCGCGCGGGGTTGCCTCATGCCGGGGGCGCCGCCATGGTCCGGCCGCCATGCCGCATGTCCTGACCCTGATCGCGCCCGCGGGCGCCCTCGCCCCCGCTCACCTCGCCGCCGCGCGCGGCGCACTTTGCGCGCTCGGCGCCGCGCTGGAGGCGCCGGAGTGGCTGGCGGAGGGCGAGGCGGCCGACCTGCCCTTCGAGGAATTGTCGCCCGACCAGGCCGTGGCCGCCGCCCGCGCCGCGCTGAACGGCGCACCTGTGGACCTGGTCGCACAGCCCACGGAAGGGCGGCGCAAGAAGCTGCTCCTCGCCGACATGGACAGCACCATCGTCACCAGCGAGACGCTCGACGAGCTGGCCGCGGCGGCCGGGCTCAAGGAGCGCGTCTCCGCCATCACCGCCCGCGCCATGAATGGCGAGCTGGATTTCAAGGCGGCGCTGCGGGAGCGCGTGGCGATGCTGGAAGGCCTGCCCGAATCCGCGCTGGAGGAAACCTGGCAGGCGACCGAGGCGATGCCTGGCGCCACCACGCTGGTCGCCACCATGCGGGCGCATGGCGCACACACGGCACTGGTTTCCGGTGGCTTCACCTACTTCACGGGACGCGTGGCGGAGCGAATGGGCTTCCATGAGCACCATTCCAATACGCTGCTGCTGGAAGGCGGCCAACTCACCGGCCGCGTGGCGGAGCCAATCCTGGACAAGGATGCGAAGCTGGCGGCGCTGAAGCGCCTGGCGGCGGAGCGTGGGCTGAGCCTCGCGGAAAGCTGCGCCGTGGGGGATGGGGCGAATGACCTGCCGATGATCCAGGCGGCGGGGCTTGGCGTAGCCTTCCGAGCCAAGCCCGCCGTCCAGGCCGCCGCGCGCCATATTGTGACGCATGGCGACCTTTCGGCGCTGCTCTTCGCGCAGGGTTACCGGCGCGAAGAGTTCAGCGTGGGCTGATCAGCCAGGGCTGCCCTGGCGCGGGGCCGCGAGGCGCAGCGGTACGAAGCGCTGGCCCTGCTGGCTTTCCACCAGGAACAGGGCGGTGGCGCGGTTCTGCCGGCGCAGGCGCTCGACCCGTTCCTGGATCTCCTGCGGCGTCGTCACCCGCTCCTGCTGCACCTCGACGATCACGTCGCCGGGACGGATCTCCCGCTCCGCGCCGGGGGAGTTGGGCGAGACCTCGACCACCACGACACCACGCTGCTCGGGACGCAGGCGGAAGCGCTCGCGCAGTTCCGGCGTCACCCCCGCGACCCGCATGCCGAGGCCGGAAAGCTCCACCGCCCGGTCGCCGCGCGGCGTCGGCTGCTGCGGCGTGGCGGAGGCCTGCTGCTGTTCGGCGGGCAATTCGCCAAGGGTGACGGTGACCGTCTCCTCCTTGCCGTCGCGCCAGATCACCACGGGCACCTGCGTGCCCACATTGGTATCGGCCACGATGCGCGGCAGGGTCCGCATCTCGCGCACTTCCTGGTTGTTGAAGCGCAGGATCACGTCGCCGCTGCGGATGCCGGCGGCGGCGGCGGGCGCCCCCTCCTGCGCGCGGGCGATCAGCGCGCCGCGCGCGCCGTTTCGCAGGCCGAGGGACTCCGCGATCTCATCCGTCACCTGCTGGATGTTCACGCCGAGCCAGCCGCGGCGCACGCGGCCATTCTCCGCCAGCTGCCGGGCAATGCCCTGCGCGAGGTTGGACGGGATGGAGAAGCCGATGCCGATGGAGCCACCCGTCGGCGAGTAGATGGCGGTGTTGATGCCCACCACCTCGCCCCGCAGGTTGAAGAGCGGCCCGCCGGAATTGCCGCGGTTGATGGCGGCATCGGTCTGGATGAAGTCGTCGAAGGGCCCCTGGCGGATGTCGCGGCCGCGCGCCGAGACGATGCCCGCCGTCACCGTGCCGCCCAGGCCGAACGGGTTGCCGATGGCCAGCACCCAGTCACCCACATCGGCCGTGTCGCTGTTGCCCCAGGGAACGGAGGGAAGCGGCTGGGCCGGGCGGACGCGCAGAACCGCGATGTCGGTGCGCGGGTCGGTGCCCACCAGCTCGGCGCGGAGGCTCGTATTGTCCTGCAGGATCACGTTGATCTCGTCCGCGCCGTCGATCACGTGGTTGTTCGTGATCACGATGCCCGAGGAGTCCACGATGAAGCCGGAGCCGAGCGACTGGGCGCGGCGTTGCGGCTGCTGCGGTCGCTGCGGCTGGACGTCGCCGCCCTGGCCGGGCGGGCGGTTCCGGTTGAAGAAGTCGCGGAAGAATTCCTCGAAGGGAGAACCGGGGGGTGCCTGCGGCGGCTCCGGCGCATCCGGCCGCGTGGTGGAGCGGCCCTGCGGGTTCTGGGTGGTGGAGATGTTCACCACCGCCGGCAGCAGCGAGCGAACCAGGGGGGCGAAGCTCTCGGGGGCGCCACGCGGCGTGACCACCACATTGGGCGTCGGCGGCTGCGCGGCGGCGGTGGCCGGCGGCTCGGGCCGGGGCTGCGCCAGGGCGGGCAAGGCCGCGAAGGCCAGGATGAAGGCGGGAACGACACGTCGCATCGCGTGACCTCGAATGGGGGATCGGGCGTGAGCCCGCCCGAGAGGGAAATAAACCCGCATTGCGGGAGGCACCAGCGGGGGGGGCCCCCCGGGGGGGGGGGGGCCCCCGGCGGGCGCCCCCGTGCGGGGGGGCCGGCCCGGCGAGGGGTCAACGCCCCTCGGCAGGAGTCCCGGCCGGGGCGGGCGAGGCCGGCTCCGGCTGGACGGAAGGCGCGGCGGGGGGTGCCGCCGGCTGAGGGGCAGAGCCAGCGGGAGCGGTACCCCCCCGCGGAAGCGTCGCCGCCGCGGCAGGCGAGGCGACGTTCGGGATCTCCCGGAAAAAGCGGAAGAAATCGCTTTCCGGGGTCAGCACCATGCGGCTCTCGCCATTGGAGAAGACCTCGCGATAGGCCTGCATGGTGCGCCAGAACTGGAAGAACTCCGGGTCGCGGCGGAATGCCTCCGCGAAGACGCGGATCGCCTCCTGCTCACCCGAGCCGCGCAGGATGGCGGCGTTGGCTTCCGCCTCCGCCAGCAGCACCGTGCGGTCGCGGTCGGCCTGGGCGCGGACGCGGGCCGCCACCTCGGCACCCTCGGCACGGGCCTCGCGCGCTACGCGCTCGCGCTCGGACTGCATCCGGTTGAGGATGGCCTGGGTGTTCTCGTCAGGCAGATCGGCGCGGCGGATGCGGACATCCACCACCTCGATCCCGAAGCGCCTCGCCTCCTCGTCCACCTGGCGGCGGATCTCGCCCATCACGCGGCCACGCTCGGCGGACAGCACGTTGACGAGGCCCTCGCTGCCCAGCACGCGTCGCAGCGAGGAGGAGACGATGGAGGAAAGCCGCCCACGGATGCCCTGCTCGGCCGCGCCGACCGTTTGGTAGAACAGCAGCGGGTCGGTGATGCGGTAGCGGGTGAAGCTATCCACGATGAGGCGGCGCTGGTCGCCCAGGATCACCTCCTCGCCCGGCGCGTCGTAGTCCAGGAGACGCCGGTCAAAGGGGATCACCGTCTGCACCAGCGGCACCTTCACGTTCAGCCCCGGCGTCCGCACCACCCGGATCGGCTCACCGAACTGGGTGATCAGTACCTGCTGCGTCTGATGCACGGTGAAGAAGGCGGAGGCCGCAATGAAGAGGACGAGCGCGAGCCCGCCCAGGAGGATGGCCATGCGGTTCATCGCGGCTGCACCCCCGGGCGTGCCTGGTTCAGGACTGGCGCGACGGCGGGCGCCGGCACTGGGGCACGCTGGCCCTGACCCTGCGCGCCGGCGCGGTTCTGCCCCTCGCCGAGCGGCAGGAAGGGCACGAGACCCTGCAGGCGGTCATCCACGAGGATCATGTTGTTGCGGCGGAGGATGTCTTCCATGGTCTCCAGATAAAGGCGGCGCACCGTCACGTCCTGCGCCTGCGAATAGGCCGCGAGCACGGCGTTGAAGCGCCCTGCCTCGCCTCGGGCACGGGCGATCTGGCTGTCGCGGAAGCCGGTGGCCTCCTGCACCATGCGCTCCGCCTCGCCTCGGGCGCGGGGGATGATGTCGTTGCGGTAGCTCTCGGCCTCGTTGCGGAGGCGCTCACGATCCGCATTCGCGCGCTGCACGTCGCGGAAGGCGTCGATCACCGCCGCCGGCGGGTCCACCTTCTGCATCTGCACCTGGGTGATCTCCACCCCTGCGCCATACTGGTCCATGATGGCCTGGGTGCCGCGGCGCACATCCTGCTCGATCTGGGCGCGCGCCTCGGTCAGCGCCGCCTGGATGGGCGTGCGGCCGATGATCTCGCGCATCACGGATTCGGCGGCGGACTTCACCGTGTCCTCCGGATTGCGGGTGTTGAACAGGAACTCGCCTGCATCACGGATGCGCCAGAACACCGCGAAATCGATATCCACGATGTTCTCGTCGCCCGTCAACATTAGGGATTCCGCCAGCACGTCACGCGCCGGGGTGATGCGGCCGCCCTGCACGGGTCCATCCACATTGGATCGGAAGCCCACATCGACGCGGTTGATGCGCGTGACGCGTGGCGTCGTCACCGCCTCGACCGGCCAGGGGATGCGGTAATTCAGGCCAGGCGGGGCGGTGCGATTGAAGGCGCCGAAGCGCATGACCACGCCCAGCTCGTCCGGTTGGACGCGATACACGCCGGACAGGCCCCAGAGTCCGAGCAGCACGACGGCCGCCAGCGCAAGGCCGCGCCCCCCGCCCATGCCGCCGCGCGGCAGCCAGCGTCGCACGGTCTGTTGCGCTTGGCGGATGATCTCGTCCACATCCGGGCCACCGCCGGGCGGTGGGCGGTTTCCGCCAGGGGGCGGATTGCCCCAGGGTCCGCCGCCACCAGGCCGCGGATTGCCCCAGGGGCTCGGTCCGCCGTTGTTCCACGCCATCTGAGTCGCCTACTCCCCTGCGTCTGGGCTTGAGCATAGGGTGCGGCACCTCCCCGGGCGAGGGGTGCGCCACACCGCGCAAGGATGCATATGTGGTGCCTAACGCGTGAAGGAAAGGTCATTTTCCATGCCGAGTCCCCTCCCCGAGGCCGTCCGCGCCGCGCTCCGCGCCGTGGTGGACCCCGCCACCGGGCGTGACGTCGTGTCCTCCGGCATGGTCGAGACGATCAGCGAGCGCGACGGGATGGTTCAGTTCGCCCTCGCCGTGCCGCGCGAAAGGGCGCGGGAGATGGAGCCCTTGCGCCTCACCGCGGAGCGCACGGCGGCCGCCGTGCCCGGCGTGATCTCGGCGACGGTGGTGCTGACGGCGCATCGCGCCGAGGCCCCGGCACAGCCTGCCGCGCCCAAGTCACCGGCCGGCCAGGGCGCGATGCTGCTGCCAGGGGTGAAGCGCATCGTCGCCGTCGCCTCCGGAAAAGGGGGCGTGGGCAAGAGCACGACCGCGGTGAACCTCGCCGTGGCGCTTGCGTCGCAGGGGCTGCGCGTCGGGCTGCTGGATGCCGACATCTACGGCCCCTCCCTGCCGCAGATGCTGGGCACCAACGAGCGCCCGCGCGCCGTGGGCCAGCGCATCATCCCCATCTCGCGCTGGGGGCTGAAGGCGATGAGCATCGGCTTCCTGGTGGATCAGGAGACGCCGATGGTCTGGCGCGGCCCCATGGTGATGGGCGCGCTGGAGCAGATGATGGGCCAGGTGGAGTGGGGCGAACTGGACACCATGCTGGTGGACATGCCGCCCGGGACCGGTGACGCGCAGCTGACCATGTCGCAGCGCGTGCCGCTGGCCGGTGCGGTCATCGTCTCCACCCCACAGGACGTGGCGTTGATCGATGCGCGGCGCGGCGTGCGGATGTTCGAGAAGGTGAACGTCCCCGTCCTTGGCCTCATCGAGAACATGTCCTTCTTCTGCTGCCCGAAATGCGGCGAGCGGACGGAGATCTTCGGCCATGGCGGCGCGCGCGAGGAAGCCACGCGCCTGGGTACCGAATTCCTGGGCGAGTTGCCGCTGAAGCTGGCGATCCGCCAGATGGCCGATGCCGGCACTCCCGTGGTGCTGGCCGCGCCCGACAGCCACGAGGCCCAGGCCTACCAGTCCATCGCTGCACGCCTCTGGGAGAAGCTGGAATCGCCCGCTGCCGCGTCCGGCCCGCGCATCGTCATGGAGTAGCGAAAGGGAATTCGCGGCGGAGTTCCCAGGGCCCGCCGCGATACCACCACAGGCGCAGCGCCACGACGCGCACAGGGCGCGGCGCCCACTCCGTCAGGAGGCGCGCATGCAGCGCCCGCGCCACCTCCGGCGTCGCCTTGTTCTGGATCGTCGCATGCGGCCGCCATCCCTGCTGGTCCTGCGGCGAGAGCCAGGGCGCCCATTCCCACGCCAGGCGCGCGCGCAGCGCCACCAAAGCCTCTGAACGCAATTCCAGCGCCACGCCGCGTCCGAGGAAGCGCGGCACGCCGAGCGTCGCTTCCGGCACGGCTTCGGCAGCGGTGGCTGCGCCCAGTGCCGCTTCGACCGCCGCGAGTTCCGCGCCCGGCAGCGCATGGAACAGCGTGACATGCGCCGGGACGATGTTGCGCTCTGGCGGGAAATGCGCGTCGCGCAGCGTCTGAAGCGCGGATTGCGCCGCCGGGTCGAGCAGCGCCGTCAGGATCAGCGGGTCGCTCACCGGAGCAGCGCGTCGGTTTCCGCCGCTTGCGGCATGGCGGCGGCCGCGCCGGGACGGGTGCAGGCCAGTGCCGCGGCAGCATTGGCGCGCCGCATCGCCGCTGCCATGGGCAGGCCGCAATCGAGCGCGGCGGCCAGCACGCCGCACCACGCATCCCCGGCGCCCACCGTGTCCGCCACGCGCACCGCGAAGGGCGCGGCATGGATCACGCCTTCGGCCGTCGCCGCTTCCGCCCCGCGTTCGGCCAGCGTCACTGCGACATCCGTGCCGATCGCGGCGCGCAAGGCGACGGCATCCGCGCCACCGCCCAGATGGGCGGCCAGGGCAGCGGCCTCGGCCTCGTTCACCACGAGCAGGCGCAGCGCCGCGAGCGCGTCGCGCGGAAAGGCGGCGGCCGGGGCGAGGTTCAGGATGGCGCTCCCGCCCACCTCGCGCGCCAGCCGCAACTGGCGGAGATTTTCCTCCACCGCCACTTCCATCTGCATCAGCACCGTCTCGCCAGGGCGGCAGGGCACGGCGCGGGCCCGGAGATTGGCACCGGGCGAGACGGCGATCTGGTTCCGGCCCTCCGCATCCACCATGACGCAGGCCAAGCCGCTTGGCGCCTCGCCGGTTTCGGCGAGCAGCGCCGTGTCCACCCCGGCGGCCTCCAGCGCGCCGCGCAGCAGGGCGCCATTCGCATCCGTGCCGACGCAGCCGGCGAAGCGCGATGCGGCACCGTCCCGCGCGGCGGCGATGGCCTGGTTCAGCCCCTTTCCACCTGGAAGCGGCGCCCCCGCCTCGCCCAGAAGGGTCTCGCCCTCGCGTGGCAGGCGCTCCATCCGGAACAGCAGGTCTGCGACGGCGGAGCCGAAGACCAGCAGGCTCATGGCAGCAACAGTCCTTCGGCCATGGCGAGGTCGTAGAGCGCCTCGATCATCGGGGCGAAGGGCGCGCCCAGCGCGATGGCCGGCGCCATGCGGACGAGGCTGCGCGCCTTGGTCAGCCCCACTTCCTTCCAGGCCGGCGCGCCACATTCCACCTGCTGCGCGAAGCCCTGCAGCCGGTCGCAGCCCATGGCGAAGGCGGCCTCCGCCGTGGAGCCCGCCTCGAACTCGACCCACAGCGCCGCGACCCGCTCCGCGAGGTCGGAAGGGAGGAGCCTGAAGATGCGGCCCGCCGCCTCCGCCTCGCGCGCCGCCTGGTTGGCGAGGCCCTTGTCGTCGAAGGCGAAGGTGTCGCCGGCTTCGATCTCCACGAGGTCGTGCACGGCGATCATCGCCAGCACGCGGGCGAGGTCGGGCCTGGGCTCCGGCGCCTCGCCATGCAGCAGAACGGCGATCAGGGCGACCTGCCAGGCATGCTCGCCGCTATTCTCGCGTCGCTGCCCGGTCATGGCTGCGCGCTCGACATGCTTCAGCCGGTCGGACAGGGCGAGGAAGCCCAGCAGGGCGTCGCGCCGGGAGGCGTCCATCAGGCGCGCGCGGGCTGGTTCCAGCCGATGAAGCGGTGCAGCACCGAGCCGAAGCAAAGCCCGTCCGCCAGCACCGGGTCTGCCGCGATCACCGCCTCGGCGGCCGCGTCGTCCGGTGCCTCGAATACCGCGAGGCCATAGACCCCCTCATTGCCGGCGACCGGCCCGAAGCCGGAGACGCGCCCCTCCCCCATCAGCCGCGTCCAATAGGCCATGTGGGCCTGCATCGCCTCCGCCTCGCGCGGGGTCATGTCGGAGGGAAAGGTGTCGCGCGGAGGCAGGAGGCGGAAGAGGTAGTGCATGGCGTGGCCCTCAGGCGGTGCGTCCCAGCGCCTCCATCAACTCACGCCATTCCCGCTTGGACAAGCCGCTCGCCGCCTGGCTCGCATCCTGGCCGTCCAGCATGGCGCGCAGCACCTTCATGGCCGGGCCGCTGAAGGACACGGCGTCGCGCATGTAGTCGGCGAAGGCCTCGTGGACCAGCGGAACCCAGGCCTCGACGATGGCAAGCATCGCCTCGGCATAGGCGCGGATCTCCATCTGCGCATGCGGGTCGGCGCGCAGCTTCAGGAAATGCAGCAGGTTCCAGAGATTCGCCTGCCAGTAGAACTGCGTCATCACGTTGATGGGCAGGTTCATCCGCGCCAACTCGCGCGCCAGGCCGGTGCGGGATTCGTCCAGCACCTGCCCTTCCTCGTCCTCGTTCAGCAGGTGCAGGTAGTGGTCGTAGCAGCGCGAGGCGTCGTCGCGCAGCAGCGCGAGCGCGGCTTCGGCTTGGTCGGGCGGCAGGGATTCGGCGCGACCCTGGCGGTTGGTGGCGCTCTGCGCCGCCATGTCCTCCGGGCGGGGGAAGTAGAACTCGCGCTCCAGCACCGAATACCGGGCAGAGTATTCGTTGATGCTGGCGGTGCGGTGGCGGAACCATTGCCGTGTCACGAAGATCGGCGCGCGGACATGGAACTTTGCGATGCACAGCTCGAAGGGCGTCGTGTGCTTGTGCCGCATCAGGTAGCGGATCAGGTTCCGGTCATCCGAGACCGACTTCGTCCCCTTGCCGTAGGAGACGCGCGCGCCCTGCACCACCGAGCCGTCATCGCCCATATAGTCCACGAGGCGCACGAAGCCGGTTTCGAGCACCGGCCGCGCCTCGTACAGCGCGGCCTCGGCGCCCGGGGCAACGGGGCGCAGCGTAGGGGACGCGGCCGCGCGCGTCGCCGCGATCTCGGCCCGTTGCGCTTCGGTGAGCATCAGCGCCGCGCCGCGCGCACAGCATCCGCCAGGCCGCGCACCTGGTCCAGCACCTTGCGGACCGTGTCCGACCGCGCCCGTCCCTGCTCGTCCAGGGTGGAGGCCAGCGTGTCGATCAGCGCCGAGGCGACCACGGCGCCATCGGCGACGCGCGAGGCATGCGCCGCCTGGTCCGGAGTGCGGATGCCGAAGCCAATCGCGACCGGCAGGTCGGTCACCGCGCGGATGGGCGGGATCGCCGCCTCCAGCGCCGCCGGATCGGCGGAACGCGTACCGGTGATGCCGGTGATGGCCACGTAATAGACAAAGCCGGAGGAGGCGTTCAGCACCACCTCCAGCCGCTTCGCGTCCGAGGTCGGCGCGACGAGGCGGATGATGTCCAGCCCCTCCTTCTCGCAGAAAGGCGCGAGTTCCTGGGCTTCCTCGGGCGGCATGTCCACCACGATCAGCCCGTCCACGCCGCTCGCCGCCGCGTCGGTGCAGAAGCGCTCCGCGCCGTAGGAGAGGATGGGATTCAGG
Organism: Sabulicella rubraurantiaca; assembly: GCF_017355885.1. Classification (GTDB taxonomy): domain Bacteria; phylum Pseudomonadota; class Alphaproteobacteria; order Acetobacterales; family Acetobacteraceae; genus Roseococcus; species Roseococcus rubraurantiacus. The sequence continues at coordinate 27,633 of NZ_JAFEUU010000020.1, read as the reverse complement.
TAGCCCATGAGGATGACCGGCGTCGCGTCGTCCTCCTCGCGGAAGTCGCGCACCATCGCGAGCGCACCGGCCAGCGTCGCACCGGCCTTCAGCCCGCGCTGACCGGCGAGCTGGATGGTCGGCCCGTCCGCCATCGGGTCGGTGAAGGGCACGCCGATCTCGATCAGGTCGGCCCCCGCCCCCGGCATGCCGCGCAGGATCGCCATGGAGGTGGCGGGGTCCGGGTCATAGGCCTCGAGGAAGGGGATCAGCGCGCCGCGCCCTTCCGCCTTCAGCGCCGCGAAGCGCGCCTTGATGCGCGACCGGGTCATGACCTCGCTCACAGCTTCACCCCCAGGTGAGAAGCGACGGCGAAGATGTCCTTGTCGCCGCGCCCGCAGAGATTCATCACGATGATCTTATCCGCCGGCAGGGTGGGCGCCAGCTTCAGCACATGCGCCAGCGCGTGCGACGGCTCCAGCGCCGGGATGATCCCCTCCAGGCGCGAGCAGAGCTGGAAGGCCTCCAGCGCCTCGTCATCCGTCGCGTTCACGTATTGCACGCGGCCGATCTCGTGCAGCCACGAATGCTCCGGCCCCACGCCCGGGTAGTCGAGCCCGGCGCTGATGGAATGGCCTTCCAGGATCTGGCCGTGTTCGTCCTGCAACAGGTAGGTGCGGTTGCCATGCAGCACGCCGGGCCGCCCGCCGGTGAGCGAGGCGGCATGGCCGGTCTTGGTGTGGACGCCGTGGCCGCCAGCCTCGACGCCGTACATCGCCACGTCCCCGTCATCCAGGAAGGGGTAGAACAGCCCCATGGCGTTCGAGCCGCCGCCGATAGCGGCCACCAGCGCATCCGGCAGCCGGCCTTCCGCCGCCATCATCTGGCCGCGCAGCTCCTCGCCGATGATGCTCTGGAAGTCGCGAACCATGACGGGATAGGGGTGCGGACCGGCCACGGTGCCGATGCAGTAATAGGTATCCTGCACATTCGCGACCCAGTGGCGCAGCGCCTCGTTCATCGCGTCCTTCAGGGTGGCGGCGCCGCTCTCCACGGCCACCACCTCCGCGCCCAGCAGCTTCATGCGGAACACGTTGGGCTGCTGCCGCGCCACGTCGGTCGCACCCATGAAGACGGTGCAGGGCAGGTCGAACAGGGCGCAGGCGGTGGCGGTGGCGACGCCGTGCTGCCCTGCCCCGGTCTCCGCGATGATGCGCTTCTTGCCCATGCGCTTGGCCAGCAGGATCTGGCCGAGCACGGCGTTGATCTTGTGCGCGCCGGTGTGGTTCAGCTCGTCGCGCTTGAAATAGACCTTGGCTCCCTTGTCCGGCCGGCCTGCGGCCTGGGCGCAATGCTGCGTGATGCGCTCGGCGAACCAGAGCGGGCTCGGGCGGCCGACGTAATGCGTCAGCAGGCGGCGCCATTCCGCATCGAAGGCGGGGTCGCTCTTCGCGGCGGCATAGGCGGCCTCCACCTCCAGGATCAGGGGCATCAGCGTCTCGGCGACGTAGCGGCCGCCGAAGCCGCCGAACTTGCCCGAGGCGTCGGGGCCGTTCTTCAAGGTGTTCGGAAGGGTCACAGCAAGGTTTCCGTGTCGCGGCGTCAGCCGGGGGTGATAGCCCGGCCAGCCCCGAGAGTCAGCCGCCCCGCGCCGCCTTCACGAAGGCCGCGATCAGGGCGGGGTCCTTCACCCCCCGTGACACCTCCACACCGGAGGAGACATCCACCCCCGGCGCCCCGCTCTCCGCCAGGGCAGCAGCGACGTTGGCGGCGTCCAGCCCGCCTGCCAGAAGCCACGGGCGCGGGATGGCGGCGCGGCGCGGCAGGGACCAGTCGAAGCGCGTGCCGTTCCCGCCTGGCAGCTCCGCCGGCTTGGCATCCAGTAGAAGGTAGTCCGCGACCGGGACGAAGTCGGCGATGGCGCGGAGGTCCGCCTCGCTGCCGATGCCGATCGCCTTCATCACTGGCTTGCCGAAGTGGGAGCGGATCTCGGCCACGCGGGCCGGGTCTTCATTCCCGTGAAGCTGGATCACGTCCAGCGCTGGCAGGGCGGCGGCGATCAGCGCGTCTGTCGCGTCCACGAACAGGCCGACGCGCTTCGGCCCGGCGGGCGCAACCGCGGCCAGGGCGATGGCCTGGTCCGGCGACAGGGAACGGGGCGAGGCCGGGTAGAAGACGAAGCCGACGAAATCCGCCTCGCGCGCCGCTTCCAGTGCTTGGGCGTCGCGCAGCCCACAGATCTTGACCAGGGGGCTCGTCACCGCGGCAGGGCGGCCGCGATGGCACGCGCCGCCTCCCCAGGGTTTCCGGCACCGCTCACCGGGCGCCCGACCACGATCCAGTCCGCGCCATCGCGCACCGCCTCTTCCGGCGTCGCCACGCGGGACTGGTCGCCCGTCGCGGCCCCGGCGGGACGGATGCCGGGGACGACGAGGCATGGCGCCTCGCCCAGCGCATAGCGGATGGCGGCGATCTCGTGCGGTGAGCAGACCAGCCCGTCCGCTCCGGAGGCCACGGCCATTCGCGCCAGCCGCACCACCTGCGCCGCCGCGCCGCCGCTCACCCCCGTCGCTTCCAGCGCCCCCTCGTCCAGGGAAGTCAGCACCGTCACGGCCAGGAGGAGCGGCCGCGTGCCGCCCGCCTTCTCCGCCGCCTCGCGCGCCGCCGCGATCATGGCGGGGCCGCCCCCGGCATGAAGGGTGAGCATGGCGGTGCCCAGCGGCGCGAGCGAGCGCACCGCGCCGGCCACAGTGTTCGGAATGTCGTGCAGCTTTAGGTCCAGGAAGACCGGCGCGGCCTTTGCCAGCCGCCCGAGCACACCCGGTCCTTCCGCGCAGAATAGCTCGAGGCCCAGCTTCACCAGCCCCGCATGGGGCGCGACCTCATGGGCCAGAGCCTCGGCCCGCGCCGCCTCCGGCACGTCGAGCGCCACGATCAACCGGCCGCCAGGGCCGGATGGGCGGGGGATCATGCGCGGCGGGGCTTGTCGCGCGCCGCCAGCTCCGCCTCCATCAGCCGCGAGGCCTGCTCCAACTGGGCAAGGCGGCGGCGATGCCGCAGCCCGGCACCCGAGGCCACCAGCGCCCCGGCCAGGAAGGCCAGCGCGGCCGGAACCAGGATGGCCTGCCAGAGCGGCATCTCGGCCACCCAGCCACGCGGCCACAGATTCACATCCACCGCCTGCGGATTGCCCAGCGCGAAGACGGCGACCAATACCGCCAGGATCAGGGTAACAACGATGCCCATTCAGTGTTCCTCGCCGGGGTCCTTGCCGCCATTCACCCGCACGCGCAACTCCTTGCCCGGCCGGAAATGCGGCATCCCCTTGCCCGACACGGCAACGGCCTCTCCGGTGCGGGGGTTTCGCCCCGTGCGGGCGGCGCGGCGGCGCGTGGTGAAGGCGCCGAAGCCACGCAGCTCAATCCGGCCGCCTTCGGCCAGCGTGGCGGAGATGCGGTCGAAGATCGTGGCGACCACGACCTCCACGTCCCGGGCGCGCAGATGCGGATATTCCACCGCCAGCCTCGCGATCAGTTCGCTTCTCGTCACCCTGACCCCCTCGGCGCAACCGGCGCCATTGCGGGCGAAGCTATCGCCCCTGTCCAGCCTCCCTGCCCTGCCGCTCAGCGCGGCGCCAGCAGGGCGGCAAGCGACTCGACGGCAGCGCCCCAGACCAGCGCCGCGCCACGGCTGAAGACACGCTCCGCCGGGTTGCGGGGGTCTATATCCCGAATTGGCAGGGATTCGGAAACGTTATGCTGCTGCGCCAGCCAGCGCCGCGCCTCCGCCTCGCCGCCGATCGCATCCACGAGACCGGCGCCCAGCGCCTGCCGCCCCGTCATCACGCGGCCATCGGCCAGTTCGCGCACCCGTGCGGGCTCCATCCGGCGCCCGGTGGCGACCATGGCAACGAACTGCTCGTGCATGTCGCCGACGACGGCGGTGAGCGCGGCCCGGCCCTCCTCTGTCAGGGGGCGGAAGGGGCTCGGCTGGTCCTTCAGCGGGCCAGAGGCGATAGTGTGGGCGCGCACGCCCAGCGTCGCCATCAGCTCCGAGGCCTCGAAGCTGTGCAGGATCACGCCGATGGAGCCGGTGAGCGTCGCCTCGCGCGCGAAGACGCGTTCCGCCGGCAGGGCCACCATGTAGCCGGCCGAGGTGGCGGTGCCGCCCATGGCGGCGACCACCGGCTTGCCCGCGGCACGCATCCGGGCGAGCGCGCCGTGCAGCGCCTCGCCACCCGACACGCTGCCGCCGGGGCTGTCGATCGTCACCACGACAGCCCGCAGCGCCGGGTTGCGGGCGGCCTCGTCCAGGGCGCGGATCAGCCGCGCATCGTCGCCAATGAAGCCGCGCACCGGCAGGCGGGCGACATGCGCGCCCCCCGGCAGGGACAGGCGCGGCGCAAAGGCGACAAAGACGCCGAGCAGGAGCAGCAGCACGGCGGCACCGCGCCACCAGCCCAGGCGGCGCTTCAGCCGGCGGCGTTCGAGCAGGAGGTCGGTGTCAGGAGGCATCCATGAGGTCTATCAGGCAGGCGGGGCGGTTGCCAGCCGCCCGCCCTTGGAGTAGGAGCCAGCCCACGGCTTGGGCCGACGTAGCACAGCGGTAGTGCAACCGATTCGTAATCGGTAGGTCGGGAGTTCGATTCTCCCCGTCGGCACCAGCCTTTCCTCAGAACAGCTCCATCAGCGCGGAATGGTCACGGAAGCGGTCCGGCGTCCCTTCCTGGATCACCCGGCCCGACTTCATCACGAGCACCCGGTCGCTGATCGCCAGCGCCTCGCGGATCTGCTGCTCCACCAGCAGCAGCGCCACCCCGTGCTCCCGCCGCAGCCTTGCGATGGGCTCCAGCAGGTCCTGGAACAGCTTGGGGGCGAGGCCAATGGAAGGCTCGTCCAGCAGCAGCGCGCGCGGCTTCAGCAGGAGGGCGCGGGCAATGGAGACCATCTGCTGCTGTCCGCCGGACAGCGTTCCCGCCCGCCTCGTGAGGAATTCCCGGATGCGCGGCAGCACGTCCAGTACCTCCTCCACCCGCCGCGGCTGCTCGGGCTTCGGCACGCCGCCCGCCCAGAGCGCGAGGCCGAAGATCTCCGTCACCGTCAGGTCGGGGAAGACGCCGCGCCCCTCGGGCACCAGCGCGACCCCGGCGGCGTTCAGTGCCGCCGGGATATGCGAAGGAAGCTCCTGCCCGAAGACGCGGATGCGCCCGGCATCGGGCCGGTGCAGCCCGAAGAGCACGCGCAGCAAGGTGGACTTGCCGGCGCCGTTATGTCCGATCAGGCACAGCGCCTCCCCTTCCGCCAGGGTGAGGGAAACATCCTCGACCACCGCATTGCCGCCATAGCCGGCGGTCAGCCCCGTCGCCTCGATGGCGTTCACGCCACGCGCTCCCCGAAATAGATGGCGGCCAGCGCCTTGTCGCGCAGGATGGCCTGCGGCTCGCCCACCGCCAGCACGACGCCGCGGTCCAGGAAGGCGATCTCGTCCGCCAGCTCCGCCACCACGTCGAGATTGTGCTCGATCAGGCAGATGGTCACACTCCGCGCGGTCGCCGCGCGCAGTAGCGCCGCGAAGCGAATCCGCGAGGCGAGGTCGAGGCCCGAGGCCGGCTCGTCCAGCAGCCAGATCCGCGCCTCGGCGGCCAGGATGCGCGCCATGGAGAGGAACTTACGCTCGGCATAGGCGAGGTCCACGGCGCGGCTTTCCGCCAGGGAGGAAAGCCCCGTCGCCTCCAGCGCCGCCTCGACCCGCGCCGCGCGCGCCTTGGCATCGCCCGTCTGCCAGAACCAGGAGCCGCGCTCCGTCGCCGCGAGCGCATTCTCGCGCACCGTCATGTGGGTGAAGAGGCGTAGGTCCTGGAAGGAGCGCGCGACGCCACGCCGCGCCACCTGCCAGGGCTTCAGCCCGATCAGGCTCTCGTCATCCAGCGTGGCCTCGCCCGCATCGGCGCGGAGATTGCCGGTGATGAGGTTGAACAGCGTGGTCTTGCCTGCGCCGTTCGGCCCCACCAGCGCCAGTACCTTGCCCGTCGGCAGGGCGAGGGACACGCCCTGTACCGCCTTCACGCCGCCGAAGGAGATGGACAGGTCCCGGCAGACCAGGGGATGCGTCGCGCCGCTCATGCCTTCCTCCCGGTTCGCATGTCGCCCAACAAGCCGGCCGGGCGGAAGATCATCAGCAGCGTCATGGCGGCCCCGTAGATGATCTGCTGCACCGCCCCGATCTCGGTCGGCGGGATGAAGGGCAGGAAGGACAGGCCGGCCGGCAGGGAGAGCAGCAGCACCGCCCCCAGCAGTGGCCCCCACAGCGTCCCCGTGCCGCCCACAATCACCATGGCCATGACCAGCACGGACTGATCGAGCGTGAAGCTCTCCACGTTCACGAAGCTCATGTGCAGGGCGAAGAGCGCGCCGGCCACGCCCGCCCCGGCGCACGCGAACGCGACAGCCAGCGCCTTGGCGGCGTTGATGTTCTTGCCCAGCGCCTCCGCCGCGCTCTCCGCGTCGCGGATGGCGCGCAGCGTGCGGCCGAAGGAGCCGCGCGCCATCAGCCAGGTGGCAAGCAGGATCAGCACCAGCGCCGCCAGCGCGAGCGCCAGAGTCGGCACCTCGAAGCCCAGTACCATGGGGCGCGGGATGCCCACGAGTCCGCCCATGCCGCCGGTCAGCCCCTTGGCCTCGGTGAACAGGGTGGTCGCCATCATCTGCAGACCCAGGCTGGCGGCGACGAAATATTCGCCGCGCACCCGCAGCGCTGGCAGGGCGAGGCAGAGCGAGAGCCCGCCTGCCACCAGCGCTGCCACCAGCATGGCCAGCAGCGCGTCCGGCACCAGCAGCAGCGCCAACTGCGCCCCGGCATAGGCGCCCAGCCCGAAGAACACCGCATGGGCGACGGAAAAGATGCCGGCATATCCCACGGCGACGTTCAGCGTCGCCGCCAGGATGCCGAAGATCGCGGCCAGCGTGGCGAGGTTGGCGAGATAGGCGGTCATCGCGCCACCGCATGGCCGAACAGGCCCGAGGGCCGGAACAGGATGAAGCCGAACAGCACGACGAAGCTCGCCGCCTCGGCCCATTGCGGGTCGGCGAAGTTCAGCACCACGCTTTCCGCGACACCGAGCGAGAGGCCCGCCAGCGCCGCGCCCTTCAGCGAGCCGACGCCGCCCACGATGGTGGCGGCCATGGAGATCAGCATGACGTGATGGCCCACCGCCTCGTTCATGCCGGTGGTGATGGCGGTCAGCACCGCCGCCGGCGCCGCCAGCGCCGAGCCGAGCGCGAAGGCGAGCAGCGAGAGCCGGTGCGAGGACAGACCATAGGCGCGGATCAGGTCACTGTTCTGCGCCAGGGCCCGCAGCGCCACCCCCGCCGGGTGCCGCGTCAGGAACAGGCCAAGCGCGAGGAACAGCACCGCCGCGACGGCGAGCGACACCCAGAAGACCGGGGCCAGGAAGACCTCCGGCAGCACCTCGGTCGCTCGGGACAGGGTGCTGTCGGCCACGACGAAGCCGCGCCCCGCCCACATCCCCACCAGGTTCTGCACCACGAGGGACACGCCGAAGGCGGCGACGAAGACGGTGAAGAACCCGCCCTCGTGCCGCTGGATGGGTCGGTAGACGAAGCGTTCCATCGCCACGCCGAAGCCGGTGGCGACCAGGATCGCCGCCAGCACGCCGAGCCAGGCCGGGTAGCCGTTGTTCCACATCAGGAGGAACAGGTAGCCGGCCAGGGTGAAGGACGCGCCATGGGCAAAGTGGAACACCTTGGTGGCGCCGAAGATGAGGGCGAAGCCGCAGGCCGTGAGCGCGTAGAGCGCCCCGGTCTGCAGACCACCCAGCAGCAGCTGAAGGAAGAGCATCATCCGGTGACGGTGTTGACGCGGCCGCCACGCACCTCGTTGATCTGGATGGCGGCCGTCATGCTGCCCTGCTCGTCGAAGGAGGCGCGGCCGCCCACCAGATCGAATTCCTTCTGCTCCAGCAACGCGGCGCGCAGCGTGTCGCCGTTCACCTCCTTGTTCTCCCGCTCCAGCTTCTGGGCCAGCAGGCAGAACAGGCGCGTCGCGTTGTAGTAGTTGGTGTTGTAGGTGCCCGGGTCGCTGCCGAAGCGCGCCTTGAAGTCGGCAGCATAGCGCCGCGTCAGCTCGTCGCCCGCGGCGAAGTCGGTCTGTTGCGAGGTGAAGAGCAGCCCTTCAGCCTCGGCGAGGTTGCGGATGCTCTCCAGATTCATCGCCGAGTAGGAGGTGAGCGGCACGGTGACGCCGTTGTCGCGCAGCCCCTTGATGATCTGCCCCTGCTGCGCACCGAAGCTGGCGATATAGACCGTGTCCGGGCGCGTCTGCCGGATGCGGGCCGCGACGGGGCCGAACTGCTGCGCCGTGCGCGGGACGGAGAAGGAGCCGACCAGCTGCCCGCCCGCCCGCGGCAGGTCGTTGCGGAGGATGCCCAGGATCGCGTCGCCCAGCGGGTCGTCCACATAGACCAGCGCGACGCGCTTCAGGTTCCGCCGCATCATGAAGGGCAGCATCTCTCGCGTCTCGAGATGGGCGAGCGGGATAGTGTTCCAGAAATAGGGCGAGAGCCCGGCGAGGTCCGGCCCCACCGCGCCGCCATTCACCATGACGGTCTTGGCGCGGTCACCGACTGGCGCCACGGCCTTGGAGACGGCGGTGAAGCCGACCATCACGTAGCTCGCGCGGTCCACGTTCACCAGCTTGGTCATGCCCACCACGGCCTGCTGCGGCAGGGCCTGGGTGTCCTCCGCCTGAAGCCGGAGCGGGCGGCGCAGCATCCCTTCCGACTGGGCGTGCTGCATGGCCAGCTGCACGCCCTCGGTGAAGACCTTGCCGTATTCCGCATTGGGGCCGGAGAGTGGGAACAGAGTCCCGATCACGTAAGGATCGCCGCCCTGGGCGCGCGCCAGGGTCGGTGCGGCGATCGCGCTGCCCAGCAGGGCGCGGCGGGAAAGGCGCATGGGGCTTCCTCCGAATATTCCGTCGTTGGAAGGAAGCCTAGCCTTGCCCGCGCGCGGGACGCAAACCCCGGCCGCGCTACATGCGCCGCGCCACGCGCTCCGCCACCACGCCGGTCATGACGCCGTACAGCACGTGCAGACCGGCATGCTTCGCCTGCGAGCCCACGCTGTCGCGCCAGGGCGGTGGGGTCAGGCCCAGCGCCGGCCCCACGACCCCGAAGGCCAGGGCATGGAAACCGAGCCCGAAGGCCAGCCCGGCCATGAGGGGCGAATGCTCGTCCTTCACCGTCGCGCCATAGGCGGCGCCCGCCACGGTCGAGAGGGCGAGGTGCCCGCCATGGCCGGCCAGCTCCTCAAGCACGCTCGGGCTCTCCTCCTCTCCGCGATAGTCGAGCCCGGCGCGATCCGCCGCCTTGCGCTGCAGCTTGACGAGATCCGAGGGCTCCCGTCTGACCGCCTCCGTGCCAAGGAACAGCGCGGAAACCACGGCGCCTGCCGCCAGCCCGCCCGCCGCGCCGGCAAGCGCGTGGCGCAGTGTGGGGCTCATGGGCTGCGTCCAGGCACCAGGGCGCGCATCGGGGGTGTTGGGTCGCCGCCCTTCACGCCCCGGCGCGGTGCCGTAGGTCTGGGGCGCCGTGTCGGGCAGGACGAGGCGGGTCTGCGGCGCGTGGAGCGGGCAACCATTGCGCGCAGAGCGGAACTGCGCAGCCTCGCGATAGGCGTTGCGGCGGGCGCGGTTCACCCCGCCCAAGGGCTGGTGCGCAGCGATGCCGTTCCACGGGCTGAAGGACAGCCCGTCATCCGCGATGCGCGCCCGCGCCTCGCTCCAGGCCGGCTGCGGTGGAACGGTGATGCGCGCGACCGGCAGGTAGGGGCTATCCTCCTCCGGCCAGGTGACGGAGGCGTCCTCGATCGGCATGGTGGCCGCGTTGGTGCGAAGCTGGACGCGCACCTCCCACTCGCCGCCCTGCTGGCGGAAGAACTCGATCGCCTCCTCGCGCAGCCCGTTCGGGCGGCCGCTCAGATCCACCTTCTTGTTCTTCAGCGCGACCAATTCGCGCGAGACCGGAACGATGGAGAGCTTCGCCACGAACTCGCCGTGGCGGAATGGGGACTGGGTGTAGAAGGTCTCGCCGAGCAGGTGGGTCAGCGGGTGGCCGCCCATCATGGTCAGCATCATGCTCTTGCCGCCCACCGCCTCCACCGCGCCCTCGGCAGCACGCGCCACAGCGGAGAAGGCCTTCTTCCAGGCCTGCCCGGTATCGGTGCTGGCCGCCAGCAGCGACAGATTGCCCGCGAAGGCCTTGGGTCCGGGCGCGCCGAAGGCCGGCGCATTCGCCATAACGAAATCCTGCGTCGCCCCGCCCTCGGATCCCTCCAGCCGCTCGCCCTCGACACCGATCACCTTCACGGCGAGGCCGCGCGGCGAGGAGATGTCGTCATCCAGGATGTCGCCCGGATTGGTGGAAAGCCGCAGGATGACGGGATAGGTCGCGCGACGGGCAAAGATTCCCTGCGCCAGGGCCGGCGGCAGGTTGCCCAGGACCCGAAGCTCACCTTCCAGCAAAGCGTGGCTCTTGGCGTGGACGGAGCGGAGCGCGTGGCCGTAATCCTTGAAGGTCGTCTCCTGGATGCCGCGCATTGTTTCGATCAGCGACTGTTCAGTTTCCTTCTCCCCGGCCTCGATCTCCTCCACCGATGGCTCGTAGCGAAGCGGGGAAAGGGCAGCGCGGCTGGACATGGGCGGAGACTCCGGTGCGGGAGGGTTCCGGCGGCCAACGCGACCCGGGAGGCGCGGTTTCCCGCCTGGCCGGTTTGCAAAGCGCCATCCGCTTTGCCAAGCTTGCCGGGCAATGCGGCGCCAAGCCGCGCGATGGAGGAATCCAGACATGGGCATCACGCGGCGCGACGCCGTGCTCGGCACGGCTTTCGGCGGGCTTCTCCTTCCATCCACGCTGCGGGCGCAGCCGGTGCAGCGTCCGCAGGAGCTTCGCATCGGCATCACCACCTTCCTGTCCGGCCCGGCCAGCGTCTTCGGCGTGCCGGGACGTCAGGCCGCGGAGATGCTGATCGACGAGATCAACCGCGGCGGCGGCATCGGCGGCGTGCCCATCCGCCCCTATTTCGTGGATGAAGGCCCCGGCGTGGAGCACCTGCTGGGCGAGTTCCGGCGCCTCGTCCTGAATGAGCGTGTGGAGGTGATGCTGGCCTCCATCTCCTCCGGCTCCTGCCTCGCCTGCACCCCGCTGGCGGAGGAGCTTCGTCGCGTCACCCTGCTGTGGGATTGCGGCACGCAGCGCATCTTCGAGGAGAAGCGCTACCAATACGCCTTCCGCACCCAGGCCAATGCGACGCCCGAGGTGCTGGCGCCGCTCCTGTACCTCCTGAAGCGCAAGCCCGACTTCCGCACCATCGCCGTGCTGAACCAGGACTATGCCTGGGGCCGCGATTCCTGGGAGCTGTGGCGCGCGGGGATGCAGGCGCTGAAGCCCGATGCCCGCGTGGTGGCGGAACTCTTCCCGCGCTTTGGCGCCACCGACTTCTCCACCGAAGTGACGCGCCTGCTGGCGCTGCGGCCGGACGTCATCCTCTCCACCTCCTGGGGCGGTGAGCTGGACACCTTCATTCGTCAGGCAGCGGAGCGGCGCCTCTTCGAGCGCTCGACCTTCGTCATGCCGCTGGCGGAATCCTCGCTGGAGCGCGTTGGGCGGTCGCTTCCCGCCGGGCACATCGTCGGCTCGCGCGGCGACCACTGGTTCCAGCATCCGGCCCCGGCGGACAAGGCGCGGCTCGACCGCTTCGTGAACAATTACCGCCAGCGCTTCAACAGCTACCCGATCTACCCGACCTACCACATGTACCAGGCGCTCTCCGCGCTCCAGGCCGCCTATGCCAAGGCGATGGCGGGCAATGGCGGCAACTGGCCGAATGAGCAGCAACTGGCCGCCGCCTTCCCCGGCCTTGAGTTCGACAGCCCGACGGCCCGCATGACGATCCGCGAGGACGGCCAGGGACTGGAGCCGCAGCTGATCGGCACGTCGCGCCACACCGACGCCCTGCCCTTCGCCACGCTCTCCGACATGATCGTTTTCCCGCCCGAGCTGGTGACGGCGCCTGTCGGCCGGAACAGCGTCGAGTGGCTGCGCGGCCTGTCGCGCGACATCCTGGACCGCGTGCCGGCCCCGGCCGGCTGATGGGCGCGTGGTTCGCCGATAACGGTCTGCTGCTGGGGCTGGCCCTGCTGGACGGGCTGGCCTCTGCGGCGCTCATCTTCCTGGTGGCGGTGGGGCTGAACCTCGTCTTCGGCGTGCTGCGCGTCCTGAACATCGCCCATGGCAGCCTTTTCGCCATCGGGGCGTATACGGCGGCGGGGCTGGGTGCGGCGCTGGGCTCCGGCGCCCTGCCCGCCTGGGCGGCGCTGGGTGTGCTGATCCTGGCGGCGGCGCTGGTCGGCGCCGTGCTCGGCCCGCTGATCGAACGCCTCCTCCTGCGCCGCATCTATGCCGAGGAGAACGTGCTTCAGCTTCTCGTCACCTTTGCATTGTTCATGATGCTGGAGGACGTGCAGAAGCTGGTCTGGGGGGTGCAGCCTGTGCACCACGACGCGGCGATGCGCCTCTTCGGCACCTTCGACGTGCCCTTCGGCAGCGACTTCATCCCCTTCACCGCCTACCAGCTCTTCGTGCTGCCCGGCATCGCGGTGCTGGTGCTGGTGGGCCTCGTCTGGTTCCTGCGCTCCACCCTCTCTGGCCGGATGATCGTGGCGGTGACGACGGATCGCGAGGCGGCGACCGCCATCGGCATCAACGCCGACCGCGTCTATCTGCTGACCTTCACCGCTGGAGCGGTACTGGCTGCGCTGGGCGGCGCGCTCGCCTCGCCCACTGCCGCCATCGTGCCCGGCGTCGGCGCCTCCACCATCGTGCTGTCCTTCGCCGTGGTCGCGACGGCGGGGCTGGGCCGCATCGAGGGCGCGGCGCTGACCGCGCTGATGATCGGGCTCGGCCGCTCCGTCGCCGTGTATTTCTTCCCGGAGGCGGAGGTGCTGATCCCCTACCTCATCATGGTCGCCGTGCTCCTCGTGAAGCCGCAGGGGCTGTTCGGCACGCTGGAGACGCGGCGGATATGACGCACCGGCGCGAAGCCCTGCTGGCCCTGCTTTTCGCCCTTGCCGTGCTGGCAGCGGCCTTCGCCGCGCCCTGGCTGCGCTTCGTGCTGACGCTGGCGCTGGCGAAGGGCATCGCGGCGCTTGGTGTCATGCTGCTGCTGCGCGCCGGGCAGGTGTCCTTCGGCCATGCGATGTTCGTCGCCTTCGCCGCCTATGCCGTGGCCTTCCTGGCCGGGCGCGTGGGCGATGCGCTGCTGCTCCTGCCGCTTGCAATGCTGCTGACCTCGCTGCTCGGCCTCGTCATCGGCCTCTTCGTCGCGCGCTACCGCGAGATCTTTTTCGGCATGCTGAACCTGGCGCTGTCCATGGTCTTCTATTCGCTGCTGGAGAAGTTCTACAGCATCACCCACGGCACGGACGGGATGCGCGTCCCCGCCGTCACCTGGGCCGGCATGGCGACGGAGCGCGTGGGCGGCGAATGGGCCGTGCTGGTCGCCGCGCTGGTGCTCGCCATCGGCTTCGCGCTGCTGGCGCGTCTCTACCTCGCCAGTCCGCTCGGCGAGGCGCTGCAAGGCATCAAGACGCGCGAGGCACGGCTGGAGTTCATGGGGCTGCCGCCGCGCCGCGTCCTCCTCGTCGCCTATGTGCTGTCCGCCGCCATGGCCGGCACGGCGGGGGCGCTGATCGCGCTCACCACACGGCACGTCACGCCGCTGATGGGCTACTGGACCGCGAGCGGCGAGCTCGTGTTCATCGTCATCCTCGGGGGCGCGGGTGGCGTGCTCGGCCCCTTCCTTGGCGCCGTGGCCTATGAGCTGGTGCGGGTCTACGCTGCCGCCTCCGTCGCCGATGCGTGGCAGCTCATCCTCGGCGCGGTGCTGCTGGCGGTGATCCTCTTCGCGCGGGGCGGGCTGTTCAGCCTTCTGCGCGGGAGGCGCGCATGAAGCCCATCCTCCAGGCCCAGGGGCTTCGCCTCGCCTTCGGCGGCGTAAAGGCAGCCGATGGCATCGACCTCGACGTGGGCGAGGGCGAGTTTCTCGCCATCATCGGGCCAAATGGCGCGGGCAAGACCACCTTCATCAACATGTGCACCGGCTGGCTGAAGCCCCAGGCGGGGCGCATCCTGTGGCGGGGCCAGGACATCGCCGGGCTGCCGCCGCGTCGGATTACCGCGAAGGGAATCGCCCGGTCCTTCCAGCTTCCCCAGCTCTTCACCGAGCACACGGTGCTGCGGAACCTCGCCCTCGCCATCGCGGCGCGGGAGGGGGCCTTCTCGCTGCTGCGGCCCCTGCTCCGTCCCGGCTGGACAGAGGAGGCGATGGAGATCATGCGCGGCTTCGGGCTGGAATTCCTGGCCGACACGCGCGCCGATGCGCTGAACGAGGGGTCGCGCAAGCTGGCCGACATCGCCATGGCGGTCGCGCTCAAGCCGCGCCTCCTCCTGATGGACGAGCCCACCAGCGGCGTCGCCGCCTCCGAGAAGCTGGGCATCGTCGAGACCCTGGCGCGGGTGCTACGCGAGACGGGCGTCTCAGCCGTCTTCGTGGAGCATGACATGGAGGTGGTGTCCCGCTTCGCCGACCGCGTCGCCGTCTGGTCGCAGGGGCGCATCGTCGCCAATGGGCCGCCGCAGGCGGTGCTGGCCGATCCCGACGTGCGGCGCGAGGTGATCGGCATCGAGGACGCCCATGCTGCGCCTTGAGGATGTGCAGGTCTCCATCGCCGGCGCGCCAGTGCTGCGTGGGGTGCGGATGTACGTGCCGCCCGGCGGGCGCGTCGCGCTGATCGGGCGCAACGGCGCGGGCAAGACCACGACCTTCCGCGCCATCATGGGCCTCCTGCCCATCGAGGGCGGGCGCATCCTCCTGGCCGGCGCCGACGCCTCCGGCATCGCGGCGCATGAGCGCGCCCGCCACGGCATTGGCTATGCGCCGGAGGAGCGGCGCCTCTTCGGCGGCTTCACGGTGGAGGAGAATATCCGCCTGCCTGCCGAGGTGCTGCGCCTCCCCGCCGTCGAGACGCGGCGCCGGCTGGAGCAGGTCTATTCGTTGCTGCCGGAACTCTCCGGCCTCGCGACGCGCAAGGCGGCGGGGCTATCGGGCGGACAGGGCAAGATGGTGGCGCTGGGACGAGCGCTCATGGTCGGCACCCGCGCCGTGCTGCTGGACGAGCCCTTCCAGGGCCTCGCCCCGGCTCTCGCGCAGCGCTACGCCGAGGCGCTGAAGCGGCTGCGCGACGCCCTGCCGGACGTCGCCATCCTGATCAGCGAAAGCAATCCGGAACTGCTCCGGCCCTTGGTGGACCGGAGCTTCGTGATCGAGCGCGGCGAAGTGTCTTCCTGACCGCACGAAGCTGCCGCTTCGCACACTTCACCTGACCCCGCTTCGCGGCATCAGCGGCGGCGGCCATTCGGCCCAGAGGGCCGCTGACTTCAGGCTGAAATCGCCGCGCGGATCGCCGCCAGGGCCTCCGCCGCCTTCGCCGCCTCGGGACCACCGGCCTGGGCCATGTCGGGACGGCCGCCGCCGCCCTTGCCGCCCACCGCCGCCGCACCCGCCCGCACCAGCGCCACGGCATCGGCCTTGCCCTTCGCCGCCTCGCCCACGCCGACGACGATGGAGGCCTTGCCCCCCTCGCCCGAGACCAGAGCCGCGACATCGGCGGTGCCGGATTTCAGGATGGCTTCCGCCAAGCCCTTGAGGTCGCGCGCCGGCACCTCGCCCACGTCGCGCAGGGCGACGCGCAGCCCGGCCAGCGTCTCGACCTCGGCGGCCGCGCCGCCGGTCGCCAGCTTCTTGCGCGTCTCGGCCAGCTCGCGCTCCAGCTTGCGGCGCTCCTCGATCAGCGCGGAAACGCGCGCCGGGATCTCGGCGGGGCTGGCCTTGAGCGCGGCCGCCGCCTCGCGCAGCAGGCGCGCCTCCTCGGCGGCGACGGCCAGGGCCGCCTCGCCGGTTACAGCCTCGATGCGGCGCACGCCCGCGCTCACCGCGCCCTCGCCGACCAGGCGGAACAGCCCGATATCGCCGGTGCGGCGCACATGCGTGCCGCCGCACAGCTCGATGGAATAATGGCCCTGGCGGTCTGTCGCCGCCTCGTCGCGGCCCATGGCGACGACCCGCACCTCTTCGCCATACTTCTCGCCGAACAGCGCCATGGCGCCTTCGGCCACCGCGGCCTCGGGGGTCATCAGCCGGGTCGTCACCTCGGCATTCTCGCGGATGCGGGTGTTCACCTCCGCCTCCACCGCGTCCAGGTCGGCTTGGGCGATGGGGGTGGGCTGGGACACGTCGAAGCGCAGCCGCTCCGGCGCGACCAGCGAGCCCTTCTGCGCCACATGCGTGCCCAGGCGGCGGCGGAGCGCCTCGTGCAGCAGGTGCGTCGCGCTGTGATGGGCGCGGATGGCGGAGCGGCGGGCGTGGTCCACCTCAGCCACCACGGCCATGCCCACCTCCACGTCGCCCTTCTCCACCGTGCCGAGATGCACGAAGAGGTCACCCAGCTTCTTCTGCGTGTCGCGCACGCGGATCACGGCGTCGCCAGCGCGGATCACGCCCGCATCACCGACCTGGCCGCCGCTCTCGCCATAGAAGGGAGTCTGGTTCAGCACCACTGCGACCTCTCGGCCCTCGGCGGCGCTGTTAATGGAGGCGCCATCGGCGACCAGCGCGGTGATCGTGCCCTCGGCGCTCTCGGTCGAGTAGCCGAGGAACTCGGTGGCGCCGATCTTTTCCTTCAGGTCGAACCACAGCGTCTCGGTCGCGGCTTCGCCGGAGCCGGCCCAGGCGGCACGGGCGCGCTTCTTCTGCTCGGCCATGGCGGCCTCGAAGCCGGCCACGTCCACGGTCCGGCCCTCGGCCCGCAGCGCGTCCTGCGTCAGGTCGAGCGGGAAGCCATAGGTGTCGTAGAGGCGGAAGGCCACGTCGCCCGGCAGGGGCTGGCCCTCGCCCAGCTTCGCCTTCTCCGCTTCGAGCAGGCCCAGGCCGCGATCGAGTAGCGAGCGGAAGCGCGTCTCCTCCAGCTTCAGCGTCTCGGTAATCAGGGAGGCGGCGCGGGAAAGCTCCGGATAGGCCGCGGCCATCTGCCGCTCCAGCGCAGGGAAGAGGCGGTGCAGCAGCGGCTCCTGCGCGCCCATCATGTGGGCGTGACGCATGGCGCGGCGCAGGATGCGGCGCAGCACGTAGCCGCGTCCCTCGTTCGACGGCATCACCCCGTCCGCCACCAGGAAGGATCCGGCGCGCAGATGATCGGCCACGACGCGGTGCGAGGCGCGGAACGGGCCATCCGGGTCCTGACCGGTCAGGTTGGCGCTCTCGGTGATGATCGCGCGGAACGTGTCCGTGTCGTAGTTGTCGTGCTTGCCCTGGAGGATGGCGGCGAAGCGCTCCAGCCCCATGCCGGTGTCGATGGAGGGGCGGGGCAGCGGGTTCCGCACCCCAGCCGGCTCCTCCAGATATTGCATGAAGACGAGGTTCCAGATCTCGATGAACCGGTCGCCATCCTCGTCCGGCGACCCGGGCGGGCCGCCGGGGATGGAAGGCCCGTGATCGTAGAAGATCTCGGAGCAAGGGCCGCAGGGGCCGGTGTCGCCCATACGCCAGAAATTGTCGCTGGTGGCGATGCGGATGATCTTCTCGTCCGGCAGGCCGGCGATCTTGCGCCACAGCGCGGCGGCGTCCTCATCCTCGGAGAAGACGGTGACGAGAAGCTTGTCCTTCGGGAGAGCGAAGTCCTTGGTGATCAGCTCCCAGGCATGGCTGATCGCCTGCTCCTTGAAGTAATCGCCAAAGGAGAAATTCCCCAGCATCTCGAAGAAGGTGTGGTGGCGGGCGGTATAGCCCACATTGTCCAGGTCGTTGTGCTTGCCGCCGGCGCGCACGCATTTCTGGGCGGTGGTGGCGCGGGAATAGGGGCGCCGCTCCTGGCCGGTGAAGACGTTCTTGAACTGCACCATGCCCGAATTCGCGAACATCAGCGTCGGATCGTTCCGCGGCACGAGGGGGCTGCTCTCGACCACGGTGTGGCCGTTCCGGGCGAAATACCCCAGGAAGGTGGCGCGGATGTCGTTGCTGCTGCTCATGAAGCGGGCATTACCGCGCGCCGCGCCCCCTCTCAATAGGCAGGGAGGCGGCGCGTGGGTGGGGCGGCGCCCGGCGGCGCCGCCCCTAAGGCGTTAGCGGTTCTGCTTCAGCCGCCCGTCATGCTCCGGGTCTGTGACGCGGCCCTGGCCGCCCTGCTGGTGCTGCTGCCCGCCGGGCTGCGACTGGGAATGCTGCTGATCCCGATTCTGCTTCAGGCGCGCATCATGGGCCGGGTCCTTCACCTGACCCTGACCGTTGTCCTGATGGCGGCGATCGCCCTGCTGCTGATTGGCCATGTTGTGTCTCCTCTGCGTTTAGTGTGCCGCTTCGGTGATGGCACGGGCAAGAAACGCGAGGAAAATCGGGATCGTTGGCGGGAAGGACCACAAATAAAAAGGGCGATACCGTTTCGGTATCGCCCTTGCAGGATAATCATTCCACCCCAGAGGGCAGAATAACATTCCGTCACTCGTCGTCGTCAGCTTCTGGCGTGGTGGCCATGGCTTCCGCAACCACGGAGCCCTGGCCGCGGATACGGGCCTCGATGCTTGCGGCCATTTCCTTGTTGTCACGCAGGAACTGCTTCGCGTTCTCGCGCCCCTGGCCGATGCGCTGCCCGTCGCAAGAGAACCAGGCGCCCGACTTCTCGACGATGCCGGCCTTCACGCCCAGGTCGATCAGCTCGCCGACCTTGGAGATGCCCTCGCCATACATGATGTCAAACTCGACCTGCCGGAACGGCGGGGCCATCTTGTTCTTCACCACCTTCACGCGGGTCTGGTTGCCCACCGCCTCGTCCCGCTCCTTGATCGCGCCGATGCGGCGGATGTCCATGCGGATGGAGGCGTAGAACTTCAGCGCGTTGCCGCCCGTCGTCGTCTCCGGGTTGCCGAACATGACGCCAATCTTGAGCCGGATCTGGTTCAGGAAGATCAGCAGGCAATTGGAGCGAGACACCGTGCCGGTCAGCTTGCGCAGCGCCTGGGACATGAGGCGGGCATGCAGGCCGACATGGCTGTCGCCCATCTCGCCCTCCAGCTCCGCCTTCGGCACCAGCGCGGCCACGCTGTCCACCACCAGCACGTCCACGGCGCCGGAGCGCACCAGCGTGTCGGCGATCTCGAGCGCCTGCTCGCCCGCGTCGGGCTGGGAGATCAGCAGGTTGTCCACGTCCACGCCCAGCTTGCGGGCATAGCCGGGGTCCAGCGCATGCTCGGCGTCGATGAAGGCGCAGGTGCCGCCCTTCTTCTGTGCCTCGGCGATGGCGTGCAAGGCGAGCGTCGTCTTGCCCGAGGATTCGGGACCGTAGATCTCGACGATGCGTCCCTTGGGCAGGCCCCCGATGCCGAGCGCGAGGTCAAGGCCGAGCGACCCGGTCGAGACAGCCTCCACATCCTCCATCGGATGCTTCGCGCCCATGCGCATGATCGAGCCCTTGCCGAAGGCCCGCTCGATCTGGGAGAGCGCCGCGTCGAGCGCCTTGTTCTTTTCCATCCTGGAACCTCTTGGAAGGCTGCAACCCAGGGATGAATCCTCCCCCGGACCGCTCGCAGATAACACGGGCGCCGGGCCGCGTAAGCGGGCCACGGGCGTCGCCGTCGTGTTCCTTATATGTTCTTTCGCGCCCCGTTTCGCAAGCAAATTCGTCGCGACCAGCGCAGGAAAATGACCAGAAAAAATCCTTATTCTTCAATTGCTTGTCAGATTGCTTCCCACGCAATTTCTGCCCCGCCATCGAGAGTGGACCGGAAGCCTCAGCGAAGCTCGCGAAGCACCGGATGCAATCCAGCGCACCTGGCGATTCGTGACTGTCAGGAGCGGCCGCGCAGCTTCATCACATAGGCAATCAGCCGCGCCACCGCATCCCAATGCTCGGCAGGAATCTCGGTATCGAGCTCCAGCCGGTAAAGGGCGCGGGCGAGCGGCGGGTCGGGCATGACCGGCAGCCCCGCTTCGCGCGCTAGCTCGCGGATGCGGGCCGCCATGGCGTCCACCCCCTTGGCCTCGACGCGCGGCGCCGCAGCTTGGCCTGGCTCGTAGGCCAGCGCGACGGCGTAATGCGTGGGGTTGGTGACGACCACGGCCGCCTTGGGGATTTCCGCCAGCATGCGGCGCCCCAACACCTCCCGCATCTGGCGCTGACGCCCCTTCACCTCAGGGCTGCCTTCGCTGTCCTTCATCTCGTCGCGCAATTCCTTGCGCGTCATGCGCAAGCGCTGGAGGAAGCGATGATTCGTGAGCAGCACATCGCCCAGCGCCAGTAAGAAGAACACGCCAGCGCGACCGCAAGCAACCGCAGCACGCCGGACCCGGCCGCGTCGAACAGCGCGGCGGCTGGCGCCTCCAGCAGCCCACCCGGTTCGGTCAGCCCACGCGCCGCGAGCCAGAGCGCTGCCCCCACGCCGCCCAGCTTGAGCAGCGTGCGACCGGATTCCAGCCACGCCTCGCCGCCAAATAGCCGCTTGAACCCGGCCAGCGGCGACAGCTTGGCCAGATCGAAGGAGAAGGCGCGCAGCGTGACCACGCCGCGCGTCTGCGCCAGCGTCGCCAGGACTGCGGCCATGACGGCCGCCCCAGCCACTGGCCACAGCATGCCGAGGAACAGGTGCAGCCACTCCCGCGCCGCAGCCATTGCCTCCCACTCATGCGACCTGCCCAGCGCGCCACGCAGCGCGGCCTGGAACTGCGCAACCTGGCCCGGCAGGGTTAGTGCCGCCGTGGCGGAGGCCGCGAGCAGTGTGGCGAAGCCCACCGCCTCCTTGGATAAGGGGGCGTCGCCGTCATCGCGGGCCTTCTGGATGCGCCGCGGGGTGGCTGACTCAGTGCCTTCCTCCCGTTCGTCGTCATCGGCTTCCTCGGCCATGGCTCAGGGCAGCGCGGCGAAGGCGTCCGCAAGGTCGCGCCCCCAGATGGCGAGCATCGGCGGCAGCAGCAGGACCAGGAGCAGCATCCCGCCCAGAAGCTGCGCCGGCGCCCCTAGCACGAAGATTTGGGCTTGCGGCGCCAGGCGCGCCAGCAGCCCGAGCGCGGCGTTGAACAACACCGCCCCTAGCACGAAGGGCGCCGCAAGCCGCAGCGACAAGGAAAGGGACGCCACGGCAGCCCCGGCCAGCGCCTCCGCCGCGCTGCCGGCGGGAAAACCGCCCGGCGGCACCGCAGCGTAGCTGGAGGCCAAGGCGCGCAGAGGCACCTCGTACAGCCCGGATGAGAGGGTCAGCGCGGCAGCAAGCACGGCGAAGATTCGCGCCGGCGCCGTCGCCGTGCCGCCCAGCAGCGCATCGCCCTGCAAGGGCGAAGAAAGGCCGATCATCAACGCGATCACCTGTCCCGCCTGGGCGAGCGCGAGGGCCAGCACGCGCGTCAGCATCCCGAACCACAGCCCCGCCACGCATTCCCCGGCCACCAGCGCAGCGAGCAGGACAGGGGATTCCGGCAGGGGTGGCAGGGCAGGAGACACGGCGGGCAGCAGTGCCATCGTCACACCCATCCCGAAGGCGAGGCGCTGCGTGGCGGGAATCTCCGCCTCTCCCAGTCCGGGCAACAGCATCGCCGCGGCGCCCAGCCGCGCGAAGCAGAGGATCGCGTGGAAGCCCAGCCCAGGCAGCGCGGCGAGAAGCGCAGCCTCCGCCGTCATGGCATGCCGCCCAGCAGGACGACCTGATCGAAGAGCCGTGCGGCCCAGGCCTGCATCACCCCGCCCATCCAGGGGCCGAGGGCGAGCAGCGCAAGTCCCACGGAAGCGACCTTGGGCAGGAAGGCCAGCGTCGCCTCCTGGATCTGCGTCAGCGCCTGCAGCAGAGAGATGGTGAAGCCGATTCCCAGCACGATCAGCAGCGGTGGCCCCGCCAGCTGCGTCGCGGTCCAGAGCGCGTCACGCAGGGCCATGGCGGTGGGGTGGTCCATCCTGGTCCTCTCCCCCGCCTCAGATCGGCATCCGCATCACGTCCTGATAGGCGGAGACCACGCGGTCGCGCACCGCGGTGGCGGTTTGCAGCGCGAGTTCGGCGCGGGAGATGGCCAGCACCACCTCTGTCACGTTGCCCTGCCCGGTCAGCGCGGCCCCCGAGGCGGCATCCGCCTCGCGCCCCGCCCCAATCGCCCCTTCCACGGCGCGGCGCAGGGCTGCCCCGAACCCCGCGCCCTCGGTGGCTGCCTCGGCCAGCCCGGTCGCCGCCCGGTAGGCAGCCGCTGCGCCCGCGACGCCGATCGCCGGCAGGGCCATCAGCGCAGCGCCTCGATGGCGCGGGTCAGCATGCCGCGCGTGGTTTCCAGCACCGCGAGATTGGCGGAAGGAGCGGTTGGCCTCGCGCATGTCCATGTTCTCCACCAGGGAATCGATGTTGGGCGTCTTCACGTAGCCATTGGCGTCGGCGGCGGGGTGGGACGGATCGAAGCGCTGCGGGAACTCACCGGGTGCGCGGCCGATGGCGCGCACCCGCACCGTTTCGACGCCTGCCGCACGATCCATGCGGGCCGCGAAGGTGGTGGTCTTGCGCCGGAACGGGTCGGCGCCCGGCGCACCGCCAGTCGATTCAAGATTGGCGATATTCTCCGCCACCACGCGCAGGCGGGCGGATTGAACGTTCATCCCGGCAGCGGAGATGCGCAGCGCCCGATCGAGTTCCATGTGGGGCTTCCCTTTCGCGTTAGCTGCGGCCCAGCGCCGCGCGGAACAGGCCGAGATACTTCCGATGCAGACCCATCGCGAGGGCGTGCTGCCCATCCGTCTCGGCGATGCGCAGCGCCTGCTCCTCCAGCGAGACGGCGTTGCCGTTGGGCGCGCGTTCCGCGGCACGGTCCTGCCGGATTCCTTCCCCGCCGCGCGGCGCCAGGTGACGCGGGTCGGTGCGGAAAGGGCGAGATGCCGCGGCCTCACGCGACAGCAGCGCGGAGAAGGGCGCAAGGTCGCGTGCGACCCCGGGCTGCGGCCGCGAAGTGTCGCGAGGCTGAAGCCGGATGCGGAGGTCCCGGCGCGGGGCCGGCATCTCTCCATCCAGCGCGCCCCGCGCAGGGTGATGCGCGCCCCGCCGGGCAGCGGGTCCAGCTCCGCCACCGTGCCGGTCAGCACCAGGGCGGTCCGCGGCAGGTCCGGCAGGGGCGGCGCGGCGGCGACGTGCCAAGCGGTGACGGCGAAGCCCAGCCCGGCCGCGCCCAGCAGCCCTGCGAGCCATGCCGCGAAGGGGAAGCGCCGTGACAGGGCAAGGGCCGCGAGGACTGGCAGCGGCGCGACCCAGGGCAGCCAGGCGGGTGGGTCGGCGCGTGGCAGAAGGAAGGCCAGCACCCCGGCTCCCATGGCCACCGGCATCCAGAGGGCGAGCCGCCCGATCTCCGCCGCGAGGGCGCGCTGGACGAAGGAAAGCGGCGCCGGCGGCATGCCTGCCCTGAGTGGCGCAAGCCGGGGCCACGGGCAAGTTCCTCCGCCGGGGGGTTTGCGCTATCGGGGGCGGCATGACCGTCCGCACCCGTTTCGCCCCCTCGCCCACCGGCTTCCTGCATATTGGCGGCGCCCGCACCGCGCTGTTCAACAAGCTCTTCGCGCGGCGGCACGGCGGGCAGTACCTGCTGCGGATCGAGGACACGGACAAGGCGCGCTCCACGCAGCAGGCCGTGCAGCAGATCTTGGACAGCCTCGCCTGGCTAGGCCTTTCCCCGGACGAGGAGCCGGTCTTCCAGTCGCAGCGCGAGGAGCGCCATGCCGAGGTGGCGCACGCCCTTCTCGCCGCCGGCAAGGCCTATCGCGCCTACGAGACGCCGGAGGAGCTGACGGCGATGCGCGAGAAGGCGATCGCGGAGAAGCGCCCGCCCCGCTACGAGGGTTACTGGCGCGACCGCGAGCCGGGCGCGGAGCAGGCGGGCAAGCCCTTCGCCATCCGCCTCAAGGCCCCGCGCGAGGGCGACACGGTGGTGGAGGACCTCGTTCAGGGCACGGTGCGCGTGGCCAACACCGAGCTGGACGACATGATCATCCTCCGCTCGGACGGGACGCCCACCTACCTGCATGCGGTGGTGGTGGATGACCGCGACATGGCGATCACCCACGTCATCCGCGGCGATGACCACCTGACCAACACCTTCCGCCAGTGCATGGTCTATGATGCGATGGGCTGGACGCGGCCGCGCTTCGCCCACATCCCGCTGATCCATGGCGCGGACGGGGCCAAGCTGTCCAAACGCCACGGCGCGGTCAGCGTGCTGGAGTTCCGCGAGCAGGGGCTGCTGCCTGAAGCGGTATGCAACTACCTGCTTCGCCTCGGCTGGGGCCATGGCGACGAGGAGATCATTCCGCGTGAGCGCGCCGAGAAGATCTTCGACCTGAAGGATGTCGGCCGCGCCGCCTCGCGCATGGACTATGCGAAGCTGTCGCACCTGAATGGCGTGTATCTGCGCCAGGCCAAGCCGGATGCGCTGCTGCCGGAGGTGCTGTCGCGCCTCACCGCCATGGGCCATGGCTTCGGCACGGACAAGATCGCGCGGCTGCGCCTCCTGCTTCCTGCCCTGCAGGAGCGGGCGCGCACGCTGAACGACCTCGCCGCCTCGGCGGCCTTTGCGGTGGCGGACGAGGCACCGGTGCCCGACGCCAAGGCCGCCGCCCTGCTGACCCCCGAAGCGAAGGAGCGCCTCGCTGACCTCGCGGAGTTCCTGTCCGCCGCTCCCTGGGAGCGTGCCGATCTGGAGCACTGGCTGCGCGACTATGGCGAGGTAAAGGGCCTCAAGCTGAAGGATGTGGCCCAGCCCCTGCGCGTGGCCCTGACCGGCAGCACCATGTCGCCGCCGATCGACCTGACCTTGGCGGCGCTGGGCAAGGAGGAGGCTTTGCGCCGCATCCTCCTCGCCTCGAACTCGGATTGAATGTTGTCGCGCGGACAATCCCTGGTAGCTTGCCCGGCGTGAATCGCGTCTGCCCCGGCTGCGAGGCGCGCGAAGCCTTCCTTCCCGCCATTGCCTTCGCCTTCCAGCCCATCCTAGATCTGGAGGCGAAGCGCATCTTCGCCTTCGAGGCCTTGGTGCGGGGTGCCGGGGGCGAGGGCGCCGGCACCGTGCTGGCCGCCGTCACGCCCGAGTCGCGCTACAGCTTCGACCAAGCCTGCCGCACCACCGCCATTGTCGAGGCGGCGCGCCTGGGCCTCGCGGAAACCGGCGCGCTGCTGTCCATCAACTTCCTGCCCAACGCCGTCTATGAGCCGCGCAACTGCCTGCGCGCCACTCTAAGCGCGGCGGAACGGACGCGCTTTCCCCTGGCTTCCCTCATGTTCGAGGTGACGGAGGGCGAAAGGCTGGACGACCCGGCCCATCTTCGCCGCGTCGTCGAGGCCTATCAGGAGATGGGCTTCACCGTCGCCATCGACGATTTCGGCGCCGGCCATTCCGGCTTGTCGCTGCTGGCCGATTTCCAACCCGACGTCATCAAGCTGGACATGGGCCTCGTCCGCGACATCGAGGCCAGCCGCCCCCGCCGCGTGATCGTCGAGGGCATGGTCAGGATCTGCGCCGAGCTGGGCATCCGCCTTGTGGCGGAGGGGGTGGAGACGCGCGCGGAATACGATGCGCTGCGCGGCTGCGGCGTCTCCTTGTTCCAAGGCTACCTGTTCGCGCGGCCCGAGTTCCGCGCCTTGCCCGTCCCCGCTTACGTCTGATCCACGCGGCGCAGGCCGCGGGCGAAGCGGCGGGCGTTGTTGACGTAGCCCAGGGCCGAATCGCGCAGGCGCTGCGCTGCGGCCTCATCCAGCGTCCGTACCGCCCGCGCCGGGCTGCCGACGATCAGCGAGTTGTCCGGGAACTCCTTGCCCTCGGTCACCAGCGCATTGGCGCCGACGATGCAGTTGCGGCCGATGCGGGCGTTGTTCAGCACGGTCGCGCCCATGCCGATCAGCGATTCGTCGCCCACCGTGCAGCCATGGAGGATGGCGTGGTGCCCGACCGTCACGTCGCTGCCGATTGTCAGCGGGCTGCCGCGGTCGGAATGCAGCATCGCCCCTTCCTGGATGTTGGTGCGGGCGCCGATCCGCATTTCCTCGTTGTCCGCGCGGATCACCGCGCCGAACCACACGCCGACGCCGTCGCCCAGCACGGCGCGGCCGATGACGTGCGCGTCGGGGGCCACCCAGACCTCGCCTTCGATGACGGGCTCATGTTCATCCAGCGCGTAGATCGGCATCCGCTTCCTCCCGGAACACCTCGCGATTGTGCTGGCCCGGGCGCGGAAGGTCCAGCCGCACCCCAGTCGCGGAGAGCGCCTCGATCAGCGCGATCTTGTCTGCGGTGGGGATAGGGCAGGGCTCGATCCGGAAGGCCTCGCTCGGCCCTCCTCCGTGATCTCGACCCGGCTGGGAAGGTCGCTCAGGGCCAGTCCTCGGCGAAAGCAACGAGGCGCCGAGACTGGTCCGGAACGGGACGCGTGTCGCGCCCCGGGGGTCAGAGCTTCTCGACCTGCCCGTATTCCAGCTCCACCGGAGTGGAGCGGCCGAAGATGGAGACGCTGACCTTCACGCGGCCCTTCTCCTCGTCCACCTCCTCGACCGTCCCGTTGAAGGAGGTGAAGGGGCCGTCGGAGACGCGCACCTGCTCGCCCACCTCGAAAGTGATGGCGGGGCGCTTCGGCTTCTCGGCCGATTCGGTGAGCTGCTGCACCATCCGCATCGCCTCGGATTCGGGGATGGGCTGGGGCTTGTTGCGGGCGCCGAGGAAGCCGGTGACCTTGGGCGTGTCGCGCACTAGGTGCCAGGTCTCGTCGTCCATCTCCATCTTCACCAGCACGTAGCCGGGGAAGAACTTGCGCTCCGCCTCGCGCTTCTGGCCGCGGCGGACCTCGGTCACCTGCTCGGTCGGGACGAGGATGTCCTCGATCCGGTCGGCGAGGCCGATCTTCTCCGCCTGATGCCGGATCTGCTCGGCGATCTTCTTCTCGAAGCCCGAATAGACATGGACAACATACCACCGCTTCGCGGCCATGGCCCGAACCTCGCTCCTCAGAACCCGAACACCAGGCGCATCACGAACTGGATGATCTGGTCCACCACCAGGAAGAAAACCGCCGCGAGCGAGGACAGGGCCAGGACGAGCCCGGTGGTCACCAGCGTCTCCTTGCGCGACGGCCAGGTGACCCTCGCGACTTCCTGGCGCACCTCCCGGGCGAACTGGACGGGCTCGAGCTTGGGCAAGTTCCTGCTTCCTGAATGCGCGCGACGGCGCGCTGAACCTGAAAAAGCACGGTGGCGGCCGTTGTGCAACGGGCCGCCACCGTTCCTCACATCTGGCAGGGGCGGAGGGTCTCGAACCCCCAACCTCCGGTTTTGGAGACCGGCGCTCTAGCCAATTGAGCTACGCCCCTGTACCGCGCCGCCTGCCTTGCGGAGGGCGGCGCGGAAGATCAGTTCGCGATGGAGGCGACGACGCCGGCGCCGACGGTGCGGCCGCCCTCGCGGATGGCGAAGCGCAGCCCCTCGTCCATGGCGATGGGGGCGATCAGCTCGACATCCATCGACACGTTGTCGCCCGG
>NZ_JAFEUU010000001.1 GCF_017355885.1 Sabulicella rubraurantiaca | reverse complement strand
TCTCGCGAGGCATCCATCCCACGGGAAGCATGCGGGACTACTTTCAGGAGGTGAGCCTCGGAAAGGTGGATTGGTCGGCACCGTCTCCGACTGGATCCGCCTGCCTCAGCCCTATTCGTACTACACCAACGGCGAGTCCGGCACGCAGTGGAAGAGCTACCCCAACAATGCCCCACGGATGGCGGAGGATGCCGTGAAGGCGGCGCTGGAGAAGAGCGTCCAGTTCGACGCCTCGCTGGATACCTTTCAGAAAGGGATCATCACGGCGCTCTTCATTGTGCATTCAGGGCGCGGAGCCGAGAAACAAGCGCGGCAGCTGCAGGGCCAGCACATCTGGTCGCACAAATGGAACTTGAGGAATCCCGTTCAGGTTTCGAATGACCTTTGGGCGACGATCTACCTGACGGTCGGTGGGCGTAGTGCCCAATCCTAACATGAAGTGGCTGAACTCCGTTGAGGACCGTCTGCGGCGCCAAGTGCACGGCTGGTTCCTCGTGCCGGACGGCGTCAAGGAAACCATCGCCGTCCTGCAAGACGCCGCCTACACGCCGCCGCAGGCTCTGCTCGACGCGGTGAAGGAGCCACTGCGCAGCAGGATCCGCGAAGGTTTGGCATTGCCGCGCACCGAACTTCGCTACCGGTGGGCCCGTGCAATAATGCTGATGGAGACTATTAACCAGATGGGCAACGGCGCGCCTCACCCGCTCGCCTCCGCTCGCTTCCAAGCCTTTTAGGAGGATCTCGTCGCTCTCCGTCAGAGCTATCGGGCATTTCTGCACCGTGGTGGGGCTGACGCCGAAGCGCTGGGCCAGTGCCCTTACGCTCTCTTGACGGAGCTGGATCGCTCGACGGATTGCCTCCGTCGAGCTGGCGCTTCCGTGAAGAACTTGGCCCTTAGCGCATCCCTCGCGGCACGGTGATCAACCTTACCACCACACCGCGGGATCGAACATCTAGTCGTCCCGCACGCTGATGCCGTCGAGAAGCATCACGCAGAGCTGCATCCGGCGCTCTTGTAACAGGTCGAGTAGCCACTCTCAGACCCGGCGCGAACTCTGCGGACGAAGCCAAGCGCCGGAGGCTGGCAGGGACCAAGTTCACCGGGCCTTACGTGTCCTTCGGATCCGTTTTAGTTACGGCTGAGGGCCACCGCCAACGTGTGACGAAAATCATAGTAGGCACCTTCCCCTTGGGCGGAGCACCATCGCAGCCGACAGGTTCAGGCAACAAAAAAACCTACAACTCCAAGGTGGCCAAGCAAGACCGCTAAATCTGGCAGCAGGGCGTGGAGCTTTACGGGCGGAAGAAGGAAAGCGCCCCATGACCGGACTAATAAATTTCCCCTAAAGGCCGCAATGATAATTTTGTGCCATGACAACGCCAACGAGAACGAAGCCTCTGGCTCTTGCATCCGATAGGCTGAAATGTGTTGACCGGGTGCTGAAAATTCATGCAAGAATCTCTGCTCGCGGATGGGGCTTTCAATATGTACGTCGAAATTCGAAAGTTTCATAACAAAGCGAGCTTGGCTGATAGCCTTGCCCCCCCGGTACGCGGCGAACTCGTTCCATTGCTAGCTAGCATGCCGGGATTTGGACTTTATTGCGCATTTTCTAGCACGGATGGTGACGTGGTTTCAATCACCATTTTCGATGACTATAGATCTGCTATGCGAGCTAGAATAAAAACTCGTGAGTGGATTGGGACGAAGCTCGGAAACCTCCTCACAAAGCCCCCAGAAATTTTCACAGGAGAAGCAGTGGTATGCGACCCGTTGCATATCACGCCGGCATCTACCCAAAACTGGGCCTCGAAAGGTTTCATTGTTCATGTTTACGAAGACATCGGCCCGAAAGAAAACGCTACGATTTTGATGCGAAACCACGTCGTTGAGAACTTCAAGGAGGAGCAGGGATATAGCGGATGTTATACTTTCCTTGATGAGAGAAGCGAGAGTTGCGGAGTTGCGATTGCAGTTTTTGATACAATAGATGATGCCTCGGAGGCAAGCGAGAACGTTCGAGTGAAAGCTCGAAACATGCGCTTGACGGCGAGCGATCCAACATCAATTCTCGGTTCGCCTAGAATTTTCACGGCCGCCAGTCCTGAACAAAAGGAAGAATTTAATAGTGATTCAGCGCTGCGAGCTGACTTAACTTCTTCCGCCGACGAAGCGGAGAAAATTTTTCAGATGGCAGTCGATCTTTACTGGGAAATCAGAAGGGGGGTCCGGCAGATAAACGAAGAAGCCGAAACGGAACTCGGGAAATGGGTTAATATACTATCCTATGTCGTTGACAATTCAATAGATAGAACTCTTGAGCCTGCGCGCGCAAAGGATCTAATGAAACGGGCTGAGCTGGCCATAGATGTTATCTTACTGAAACCTCAAGGTAGCTTGAATCTCGTTCGGGAGATGAGGCATGAGATAATTATGGATATATATAGGGCGGAAGACAAGTTCTCAAGACAATTGTTGCAGTTTACGAACGGATCTCCGAGTTTCACGGTGGTGTTGGGAGTGGTCACGGCCTCATTCTTCTTTTCGCTGTTGCTGGCCGTTATTCATATCTTTCCTCAGATCAACATCTTCACTCGCATGGATAGGTATTTCCAGCATACAGTCGCTCAACAGCCGAACGCATCAGGGTCCATCGTTGACCAAACTGTGCTTGCGGCGGGCTCAATCGAGGGAGCCGCCATTGCAGCGTTCGCCGGAGGGGTGGTCAGTGTCCTAACGAGGCTTGAGCATTTTGAGACACGTCGCGGTATAGACCCCAAGCTACTATTTCTCAACGCGGTGTCTCGGCCTTTCATTGGGGCTGTGATGGCGATGTTCATAGTTGCAGTTCAGGGGTTTGGTCTCTTCAGCATTGCTACGGCGAACCCTGCAGAGGTTAAGTTTGCATTTTTTTTGATTGTAGTCGGGTTTCTGGCTGGGTTCAGCGAGCGGTTCGCAACCGACTTTATTGGGAATGTAGAAGGAGGGTTGGGAAGCCGCCGTTCAAGTCCTCGCGGACAACCTAATAATTAATAAGGGGGTTTTGTTAAAATCAGGAGGATGCGACTCATATGCCGCGGAAATGGCTCAATCCGATTTGGCGAAGGTTTCGGGTTAAAATGGGCATGCTGCATTGTGATGTCGTCCGTAGAGCGTGGTGGTTAGAATTGGCCTCTGGGCTGGAGCCAAGCTGGCAGGGTTTGGCTTAATCAGGGGGGGGCGCGTCGTGAGGCCCGGCGCATCACTAAGGTTGCGATCTGTCAGCTGTTAAACCTTTGTAAGAACCGATCGCGGCGAATATTTGAGTTTGTATCGGATTAACCTGCTCTGATATGTAATATCTCGCGTTAACAGTGGCTGGATGAGCAAGCATGTCAGACGAAACGCCCGTCGATATGTCAGATCAGAGTTTTCTCTCCTTTCTTCGGAAAAAACTCTCCGCACTCACGCCCAAGCTATGGGCATTGTTCGGCGTGCTCGCTGTCGGGATTGGAAATTTGGCGGGGGCGATCGGGCATCTGGATGCTGCGCACGATTTCGCAGTTGATTATCTTGGCATTCAGAGCTCGGAGTTGCTGCATATTATTTTGACAGTCGTATTTGGTCTTTTATTGTTGGCTGGTTATTCATTCGTTGCAGTGTGGGTATACGTTCGCTTTGTGAGGCGCAGATCTCGACGGGTCAATTTTAGTTTTAAAATTTTCGCAGTATTAGCGGCCGTATTATTGGCTATCGTTGATATAAATTATGCTTTCCCGCCGAATCCAGATGTCTATCCTGTTGCAGAAAGGATACGCCGAGATTTACGCCGTATACTTCTGCTGCAGCTGGAGCCAAGCGGTGGATTCCGCTTTTCTAGAAATAGCAATATCCATGATACTCAGGTCTGGACATCTGCTCAGATTCTTTACGCGCTCCTAACATATAAGGGCAGCACGAGAGACCATCAAAGTGATGTGCGGCGAGCGTTTGAATATATTGAAAGAGTTCGCCTACCCGGCCCGGCGCAGGGATGGGGTTATGTGGAGGGGGTTGACTGGGGAGTGACTGAAATTGCTGGGTGGGTAGTGCTGGCTACATCGGCCGCGCTACAATCAGAGCCCCCGATCTGGACTAGTGACGAGGCTTCGGAAGTTATCCGTCGCCTCGAGCGCGATCTGTTGCTCATCATCTCGAGACAACATGACGACGGTGGATGGCCGCCGGTCCCAAGAACCAACAATCCAGCGCATTTAAGAACTTATTCAACGGTTATGGCCGTATGGGCCTTGACTGAGGTAAGGAGGGCAGGAATACTCGGCGATAGAGATAGTAGCTTGTATGACCGGGCGGCCCGAAACGGGGTAGCTTGGCTTTTATCGAAGTGGCACTTTGACCCATCAGGTCAAGGGGGATGGCAGCCAAACCCGGCTTTGAATGCAAGAGACGAATATTTCCCTGGTCTTTCCGCTCAAGTTTTATACGTTTTGGAAGCCGCGCGAAGAGTTTATGGACATACCGCGGATGAGATCTCATATATGCGATCTCGTGAAAACTTTCTCAAAATAGCTAATGGGCAAATCGGCGAGAGTTTTTCGCTGCGCAATCGCCCTGTTTCTTCGAACCAACGCGCCCACGATTCCGATAGATATCTTACGGGCACGCAGTACATGGTCGAGGGGTCAACATTCCTTTGGTACCCTTGGGCATTAGCTGCTACGGCCGGATGGTTGGTCGCACCCTCCGAACTCACGGCCGACGAAAGTAGATTAGCTAGAAATTTGCTCGGCTCCCTGACGCGGAAACTTAATGGCTTATGGATATTCGCTCAGCGTGATCCGGTCGCCTACCCAGCGGCAGAGGCGCTGATAGCGATAAACCTCTTTATCCAGTCCGCCTCCGCGCAGACGGCAGTGCCCTCTCGTGGACAATAACGCGCTTGGCCTTTGTGAGCCATTTAGAAGCGACTTCTAATTCGGCGCTAGTCTGAGTTCGAATTTAGTCGCGGCTCCGCTTTGTGGGTCGGCCAGGCATGCCCTTCAGATGGGTGCCGGTTCCGTCGTGGACGACGCGCCGACCAAGGCGGATCCGCCCGGGCTGGTCGAGCTGGGGCGCAACGTGGCACTAGTGGTGGACACGGTGCTGGCGAATGGCAGGGTGCTTCGGGTCTCGGAGACGATCGTGCCCGATGTGCTGGGACGGCTGGCCGCGGCGCTGCACGGCTGATGCTGGCGCTGCATGCGGGCGTGCGGGTGCACTTGACGCTGGGCACCACGGACATGAGGAAGGGCTTCAATGGCGTGCCCGCACAGTGCAGATGGTGCTGCACGTCGATCCCTCCTCGGGCCACGTGTTCCTGTTCCGTGGCAAGCGCGCTGATCTGCTGAAGGCGCTGTGATGGGACGGTTTGGGGCTGGTACTGTTGGTCAAGCGGCTGGAGAAGGGCCGCTTTCTCTAGGGCAGAATCCGTTCATTCGGGCTCGTATCCGGTAGCGGTGAAGTAGTTTGCGCACTCGGCTGGCGTGAAGGCGGGCAGTGCGTCGCGGTTGGCATCCCAAAGGTCTTCGATGGTCCGGGCGGCCGCCTTGCGCAGCAGCGCCTTGAGCTTGGCGAAGGCGTTCTCGATCAGGTTGAAGTCCGGCGAGTAGGGCGGCAGGAAGCAAAGCCTTGCTCGCGCGCGCTCGATGGCCTCTCGCACGCCGTGAGGTTTGTGCGCCGGCAGGTTGTCCATGATCACGATATCCCCGGGCCGCAGCGTCGGCACCAGCACCTGCTCGACATAGGCCAGGAAGGTCCGACCGTTCATCGGCCCATCCAGCACCATGGGCGCGGTCAGGCCCGACAGCCGCAGCGCGCCGGTGAAGGTGGTGGTCTTCCAATGATGGGGTGGACGCCCTCCCGACGGCACCGACGTGCCAAAATGGGGCGTTGAAAACCACTGGAGGGAGACGTCCGTGACAGAGGTTTGCACCATCGGCCTGGACATCGCCAATAACGTCTTTCAGGCGCACGGCGCGCATGCCGCTGGCGCGCCGGTGTTCCGCAAAAGGCTGCGGCGCGATCAGGTGCTAGCCTTCTTCGCCGCCCAGCCACCTTGCCGCGTCGCCATGGAAGCCTGTCCTGGGGCTCATTACTGGGGTCGTGACATCGGCAAGCTTGGCCATGAGGTCCGGCTGATCGCGCCAGCCTACGTGAAGCCGTTCGTGAAGCGGCAGAAGAACGACGCAGCCGATGCCGAAGCGAGCTGCGAGGCGGCCCAGCGCCCGACCATGCGCTTCGTCGGCGTGAAGAGTGAGACCAAGCAGGCCTCGGCCGTGATCTTCCAGACCCGTGACGTGCTGGTCGGACAGCGCACGCAGCTCATCAATGCGGTCCGGGGGCACTTGGCGGAGTACGGCTTTGTCGCGCCGGAAGGGCCCTTCCACATCGAGCGGCTGATCGACCAGATCGAGGACCCCACGTCCAACGTGCCGGAAGCCGCACGCGTCTGCCTCGCCGTGCTGGTTCGTGCGCTCCGCCACCTGCAGGAGCAGACCGCCGCGCTTGATGCCGAGATCGCTGTGCGCGCCAAGGCCGACGACGTCGCCCGCCGCCTCATGACGGTTCCGGGCATAGGACCGCTCGTCGCCACCGCGATCGAGGCACTGGCTCCGCCGCCCGAGACGTTCCGCTCGGGGCGAGACTTCGCGGCCTGGGTTGGTCTGACGCCGGTGCAGCGCTCGACCGGCGGCAAGGAGCGCCTGGGCCAGACGTCGCGCACGGGCGAGCGGACGTTGCGGCGCCTTCTCATCATCGCCTCAAGCGCGGTTGTGCGATAGGCGAGGCGCAAAGGCGTGCCGGCCGGCTCGTGGCTGAGCCGGATGCTGGTGCGCAAGCCACCGATGCTGGTGACTGTGGCGCTGGCCAACAAAACCACGCGCATCGCCTGGGCACTGTTGACGAGGGGTGGGATTTATCGGGCTCCGGCTGTCACCGCGTAGGCGGGGCGGACGCGAGGTTGGTGGGGGTGTGAGGAGGTCAAAGGACAGGTATGTCGCAACGTCGATGAGGCGGGGTCGGGAGAACCAGGCACATGGCGAGCGCTCCGAGCGCGTTCCAATGATGTGGTCTCGACCCTCGTACTCCCATACGGGCCCGCGGCATGTGACCCGCCGCATCAGAGGCCGGACACGGCTATGGACGGCCCCACCCCACGCGGGTGATCTTGGCATTCTAGCAGCACGGTCGCCTGCAGTCAGCTATCCGGTCTCGTTTGGACCCTGATGGTTTCCGCGAAGCGGCGTCCAATCATTTGGCGCTCTCCAGGAGCGATGTATGCGTCGGACTTCGCCGCTTCCGGTCCTGCAACCGAACCTGCCATCAACCTCAACTACCCTCGCAGACCATGGGCGGCAGTGTCACGC
Organism: Sabulicella rubraurantiaca; assembly: GCF_017355885.1. Classification (GTDB taxonomy): domain Bacteria; phylum Pseudomonadota; class Alphaproteobacteria; order Acetobacterales; family Acetobacteraceae; genus Roseococcus; species Roseococcus rubraurantiacus. The sequence goes on along the minus strand of NZ_JAFEUU010000001.1, from coordinate 816,723 downwards.
TCACTACCGCGCAGCTGGCGTTGCTGCTCGAAGGGCGCGGCTGGCGCACGCCGACGCCCAGCTGGAAGCCCGAGATCACCGTGTAGGTCACGCGGCTTTCGGCTTGCCCCGACGCGGGCCTGTCTGAGACGATTCCTTCGTGCCAGCCCAGGTCGACCTTACGATGCCTGAAGATCCCACTGCGCCGGCTTGCGATGATCCTGCCGCTGCGGAGCAGGCTGGCCGAGGAGCGCGCGGCCGGCCATGCCGCCGAGCTGAGCCTGCAGCCAAAGACATTGGAGGCCGAGCGGCTATGGGTGCAAATCGCGCGGCTGCGGCACGAGCGGTTCGGCGGCTCCTCGGAACGCATGGCCGCCGAGGACGAGCGGTCGCCCCTGCAACTCGATTAGGTGCTGGCCGACATCGCCGCCGCAGCGCCGAGGAGACGACCGAGGCGAAGTCCCCCCGGAGAAGGACACGCATTGGGGCCGCAAGCCGCTGCCCGGGAGCCCGCCGAGGAACGACGTCATGCACCTCCGCCAGGCAGCAACAACTGCGTCTGTGCTGCTTTTATGTGCAGCTTTTAGGGGTGCGCTGCGCAAGGTGGGCAAGGATGTGACCGAGGTCCGCGAGTATCAGCCACGCCGGTTCGAGGTGGTGCGCCATATCTGCCCTTGCCTTCTCCTGCCGCTCATCCGAGGCGATGACACAGGTGCACATGCGCGCCCTGCTCATCTGGCGCGGGTGGCCCGGCCTAGGGCTGCTCGCCCATGTGCTGGTCGGGAAGTACTGCGACCACCTGCCGCTCCATCGACAGGCGGAGATCTTTGCCCGGGAGGGACTGGACCTGCCGAAAGGCATTCAGGCGGGCTCAGCGGGCAAGGCGGCCACGCCAGCCGAGCGGCGCTTGGGCGGAAGACCTGCTCGAGCAGCTCCGGCAGCTCGACCAAGGTGATGGCAGTCTGCCTCGATGGCGGCGAGGCTCACCACACGAAGAGCTTTAGTCCTGTGCGAATGTACACCTGTACCCGCCTAAATGCCAGAGAGGAGGCGATATCGTGATCGTCGAGCTCAAGTCTTTAGGCCGCCGGTTTAGGTCCTCGAAGGGGCCAGCCGCTGTGCGACATATTGCAATTGTCGCTTCAGCTTTACTGCTGCTGCTGCTCACAAGGGAGTACAGTTTTAGAGATGCGACGCTGCGTGTGGAAAGTGCGTTCCAGCACCTTGTTCCCAAACGGCGGCAGATGCTCTGCAGGGATGACGGCGAGGTCGCACCTACCGTTGAGAAGGTCGCCGCAGAGCTATTACCGGGCTTGCTCAGCTACCCAGCAACAGAGACCGAGAGGCGACGCATAGCTGATCAAGCCGTCAAGGTTCAGCGGCTAGAATGCATGCATGCGGATCTTCTTAAAGGCTATATAGCTAATTCTTACATGTCGCTGGTGGTGAGCATAGTATTTGGCGCAATTTCTGCTGTTGCGCTCTTTTTCATGAGCTCTAAGGGGTGGTCGGCATCGAGCAATTACTTAGTAACTGTGCTGGTGACCTCAGGCGCTATAGCTGCATTTTTTGGGGCTTTTCCTGGAATGTTTCAGCAGCCCGTTATGGTGACAGCGAATAGGGTACAGGTGGTGCGTTACGAAGCACTCCTTGATGGCATGGCCAGTCACGTCGTTGCTCCGAGGATTATCCCGGTAGCTTGCTTGAGAGATGCTATAGGAGTTGGGCCGAGAGTATGCGAGCAGAGGTATTCATCCGCGGAATTTATCGCCTGTACAGACGCAGCGCTGGCTGCGCTCGAACTGCCCTTTGCGTTAGACCCCGACGCGGCTCCAAATTATGCTCGAAGCTTGGGTGGGTCCCAGTGAGAGATGCGTTTGCAGAGACCAAGACCCACGGCAATAGCCCCGCCTAACACAGCCTACGCATTTGTAGGCATGGCAAGTTAAATCGACAACCAAGGGGTGGAGTGCACCCCATCCATCACCAGCGCTCCGCTGACCCACGGAAGTGCGTTTGACCTCAAGCATACGGATCGACCGGATGGCTGCGCAAATTATCTGGCGCCGTGAAGGGAAACTGAGGACAAATGGTACTCTAAAACAGAAATGCTATGCGTGCGAATAGATCCCTTTTTGGCTCACGCAGGTTGGCTGCGTTACGCAAGGGGCGCAAGGCGAAATTTAGGGCCGAAGCAGCCGGGAGCTCACGGCTTGAGAATTTCAGGCCCATGGCGAGGAGGCTGCGCTCTGCCTGCCAGGAGCACACCAATCAGTCTTGCCGAGGTTCTCTAGGGAGACGGTGCTGGCTTCGGGGGGCCGGGTGGTCGCTGTTCTTCTTGATCAGAAGCAGCGTCCCCTGTCCGGACTAAATTCTGGGGTTCTGTGCTCGTGCTGGGGCGGTTATTCACTGGGATCGGCTGCCCATTGGCGCTCGGCATAGGAAGTACAATCGGCGCAGGTGGCTGCGCCCGCAGCTTTCCCGCAACGGCCTCAACCATGGTTTCGATGACCGAGAAAACCACTTCGAGTGAGAAACCGACAAAAAAGGCCACTGCCGCCAAAGTGAGGGTGAACCCACCGAGTTGAACGGGGGCGTCGCCAGTCCAAACGATCCCGACAAGGCCTCCTAACATCGTTGCTAGTAACACACGCAATAATGAATGCGAACCATCCCGAAATTCGAGAGTCCAGTTCGAGAGCCTCTGGTCTAAGCGCCGTAGCGCGTAGGCACATCCGCCAACGCAGCCGAGTAGGAGCGGTAAAACGAAGCCAGTGAGGAGGGAGATCGAACTCGAGGTTCGCAGTTCGGTCCGCCTCCAGTGTTCGCCTAGTGACCGTCCGTACCACATGCTCGTGTGCCATAACTCGCCTTGTGTAGCTATGGCATGGGACGCCATCCCGCTGCAAAATTCGAGGCCGGCTTGCCGGCACGTAAAACGCACGAAGTTGATAGGCGCCCCGACAATCCATCGCACCATTCCATACAATCTCTCGGTGCGCTGGTTCCACCCCTCTAGTTGGCGAAAAACGAGTTCCTCGCGCAGAAGTGACTGCACATGCTTGGAACACAGCGCCTGTGCTCGCTCGCCTTCTTCCGTTCCAGCCGGAAGTCGTCGTGCGGCTAGGTGATTGGTTTGGTCCCGACTAGTCATCCTATTATCGGATGAGTTCCGCGCTGGAGGTCCCTCGCCGCTCGGCGGATGGCAAAAGCCTCGATAAGCTTCGCCTTGTGGCCTTGCGCTAACGGTTCTACGTACATCGTCTGGGGGCGCCATCCAAGCTTCATTTGGAAGATCGGACATGCGCTCGGCCGTCTCAGCCAAGTCGGCGCGCACGGCCTGGAGTTGCCGCATGCTCCTTTGCCCACTGTCTACATGAGCGAGCAAGAGCACGGATATTAAAGTCGCCAGTACGGCGATGGCGACGATCAAAAGCATCAGCTTTTTTAATCTCTTTGCGCGCTTCTGAACTTCCTTCGGCGGCTCCAGTCCCTCGACAGGCACGCGGAGATACGCAGCGGTGAGACGGATGCTGGTGACGCTCGCTGGAGCAGCACGCTGGGCTAAATTGTCAACCAGGACCGCCAGTTGTTCCATCTGTGCGCCGCTAGCCGAAACTGCCTCGGGGCTCGAAGTGAGTATATGCGCAACCGGCTGTGGATATTCCGCTGCGCCTCGCCAGCTCCCCACCCCGGGCTGCACGAGTGGCCGATCGACATGTCTAGCAACATACCTGAGCAGGAGGCGGCCATCACGCTGCAGTTCGCGAACGTAATCTTTCGCGAGGCCAGAATCATCGGTCTCTCTACGGAGGGAAGGCTGATTGAAAATCATGTGGCCCTCGGACTTTTTCTAAGAGGCGGCGTGGGAACTGCCTGTCACCTCGAACTGGCTTTGGTTCTTGTGGGGCCTACCATACCAATTGCCGCTTCGACGCTCTGCCGACGCCCTTGAATCCCAGCTGCAGAGCCCATTCGGGGTGCCTCAGCAACGACCCCGGCTGCTGCTTCACCACATATGCGGCGGAGCGTCGTCATGCGCGTCACTGGGTCGTTGTCGAAGTCACCATGGTGCGCCGCGTCGCTCTCTTTAGCGCCAGGTGCCACGATCCAGCGTCGGTCATCTCCATTCCAAAAGTCCTCTCGAAGGTGCTTAGCCACGTCGCGCGCCAAGCCAAGAATTGGCGTCCCCTGCTGGTGTTCTTGCCACGGAATGCGCGGCTGTGCCTCGAGAGCCGCGCTGACGAGGTAGAGAAGCGACTTGTGGTAGATGTGGGCGCAGTGGTCGTCGCGCTCCGTTCGGTCATCTAGCGTGAAGAGGTCGAAGGCGCCGATCTGCCCACTATCGATCAACGGTCGGTAGGTTGATTGGAAGAGCTCAATTGTGCATGCGGGCGCCCAGAGGCTCAGGCTCGGGATCGGCACCGATGCCTTCGCCAATTGTTGAGCCAGCGGGGCGAGAAGGATGGAGCCGGCGCTATGCGCGACCAAGTGAACCTCATCGAGATCGCCTCGCATGTGCAGAGCGACGAGATGATCCGCAGTCTGTCGCGCCGCACCCTCCACATGGGCCGCGGCGAGGTGCGCGTTCTCCTTCATCTCATCCCATAGCGTTCTGCCGCCTAGGGCCCGTGCCACCGGTTCGAGCATGTCATCGAGGCGATCGAACATAAAATCTTTCAGCGCGTCTAGCGGACCTTCGGAGCGCCGCCGCGCCATCGCATCGCGCAAAATGTTTCCCAGCGTTGCCCAAGCGTCACTGCGCCAAATAAAGGAAAGCGGGTAAGCCTCGGCCTGGAGCATCCGCGCCCGATTCTCTGCGACGTATTGGACCGCGGTACTCTGTTCAACGAGACCGCCATGAGCGTAGAGGACGACACGCCTTCGGCGCCAACCCGACATTGCCTTGGGTAGGTCCGTGTGGATAACATTGCGAAGGCCTTGTTCGGTTAGGCCGTAGGTGCCCTTTTCGTCCAGCACGCCGTCGTTTCGGGTAGTGACAATATGAGGCCGCAAGGTTGCGTAAATGGCGCTTTCGTAGCTGCGGGGCGCGCCGGCGATCATCCTTCCTTGGCTAACGGGAAGGCCAAAATCGACGGGCGCACCGAGCGCTGCCACCCAAACATCGGTGCCGTTCGCGAGCCAGTCGCCGTATCCGAGGCGAGCCAAGCCGCTGCTGCCCCATCCCTTGCCCCAGCTGTTCTGGATCCAGAAGCCAATGTTATCGTAGCCAACAATCGCAAAGGCGTGGCCGCCGATTACTCCCTCGTGGAAGTCTATTTGCTCGTCGCCCGGCCGGACTTTTTGCCATCCCTCATGCACCTGCGCGGTAGCATAAAGAACACCGACCTCAGTGATCGCCGCGTGCATGCTGACAAGATCTTTATGGTTTACTCGAAAATATGCGCCGAGCGGACGTTGAAGAGCATTGGCAGACCGCTTTTCATTCAATGTGAGATCGCCCTGGTTGTCCCTCCAGAGGGCGAGAGAGCAGAGGCCGTGCTTATGCCAGCCCTTTACTGCGCCGCGTGCGCTTGATCCCTCGTATGCCTCGCCCGGCCATTCGTCGTACCGGCGTGCCATCGTGTAGAGCATCCAAGCACTGACCTCATCCGCTTTGGGGGCTCTGCCACGGACGCGGAGGAGATAGTTTGCAACGGCAGCTAGGCCGAAGCCGGTACACGCGCCTTCTGTGCCCTGATCGAGGACAGGTAGTCTGTGCGCTCGGTATGCAGCAAGGTCGGATGCTGGAGGCACAGCTACTAGAGCAGGGACGTAGAGTTGATCGCGGAAGTCCAGTGTATCGGGCAGAGCGTCAAAGCGGCGCCGCTCCGCGACGCGGCCAGCCTTGCTGTTCCTCGCTTTGCCTCGTGTTGGCGGCGATTTGTCCGATGGATTAGGTTTTGTCGCCATAGTTGCCGCTCCTTTTGCCTCAGGTTGGCGGACGACGGCGCTGGCGTTCAAGTCCTGAATCTAGTTTCCGCGAAGCATTTGTCGGCGGGCTTGCCGTGCCGGGAAAAATCAAAGGCACGCGAGTAGCATACGAGGTGCCTGAGATTGTCGGGTTCCGCGGACGCTTGGCTCACGACGCTCTTCACGAGGATTAAAGGAAACCTGGACCGCCGCGTGCACGAAGCGGCGCCGGACGTCCGGCCTGGGCACGCGAGGTGATACCACGCATATGCACTAGGTTCACGCCGAGGGAGGATCGTTATTTCCCCTCACGCCCCCGTCACAGGCGAATGGGCCCCGGAGTATGGCGCAAGGCTGAGCCCTCCCTTAAAGCACGCGACAAGGAGGTAGTCTGCCTAAGCAGGGCGTAAAGATAAAGCGTTTTATGGCTGCGCAGCAAATGAATTGTGTTGATGCTGTCGTGCGGATTAAGCCAAGCTGTGTCTAAGCCGGGGCCAGGGGAGACGTATCGCATGGGCCCGTCAGCAAATACCTGTCACCTTGACGCCTCTACGCGGCGCTCCCCTCGGCGCTCTTATCCGTGCTTGCCAAGCTCGCCGTCCGGCGGCAGGAATGTCGCATCGAGACCTCTTCAGAATAGCCCGATGACCAGGGCGATGCGTAGATTGATCCTTATGTGGCCGTTGGCGCTGGGGGCCTGCGCGTCCTCTGCGGGGCTCCCCGAGATGCGCAGCTATGCGGAAGCGTTTAGCCGCACGCATCGTGCTTCGGAAGATCTCCTGAACGAGTTTGCCATTGCTGAGCGGAGGCTGGGCCGCGAGGAAGGCCGTGCGGCGCGAACGCGTGCCCTCGGCGTGGACCCTGTCTTCGACCCCGCACGCGCGGTCTATTTCGCTTCCAGCGCAACGCCGCCGATGGCGCAGGCGAGCCGCCGCGCTCTCGCCGTGGTCGCCGCCTACAATGAAGGCCTCCTTGCACTCGCCGAGGGCCGGGGTCTGAGTGAGCTGAGGGGCGAGGCGGCGAAGCTGGGCAGCGAGTTGCTCGCGCTGGGATCGGTCGTCGGTGGGGGGCCAGTTTTGGCTGGCCTACCCGCGATACTGCCGGTTCTTTCGGCGGTCGCTGACAGGGCACAGCAGGCGGCCTCACGGGCCGCCTTTCGCGAGGCTTTTCTGGAGGGTTTTCAGACGGTCGACCAGATCCTGTCGGAACTTCGGGCAGGCGTGCCGACGATGTTCCTTGTGCTCACCACGCCAGGCGTCGACCGGCTGCGCCGCGCCCGCCTCGATGGAGCCGACCTGCCCGACCGCGCGGCGATCATGAGCCGCCACGAGGCGTATCGGACCGCACTGTCGGATTGGGTAGTGCTGCTGGAGGAGACCCGCGGCGCGATAAGGGCGGTGAAGACCGCGATCGAGACGGCATCCAGCGTTCAAGGAACAACAAGCCTCGCGAATGCAGCCGACATGGCCGCGCGCACGGCGCGCCTGCGCGATCTGTCATCAGCCATACGCGCCGCGGTCATGCGCGCGCGGGGCGAGATCTGAGTGGATAACAAGACCTGAGAAGGAGAGAGACGAGATGGCGACCAGCACCGACACGCTCCGGCTCATTCTGGAGGCCGAGATGCTGCTTTTTGAGCGGCTAGACGTGACCACAGACCCCGCCGAGAAGCAATCCCTGCGCACGCAGATCGAGGAGTTAGGACAGCTTCGGGCGCGTGCCATCTTCGATGATACGCTTCAACGCGCCAACACTCTGAACGCACTCAGCGACACGCTGACCGGCACCATCGCTGGCATCCGGACACAGCCACTCAACGGCATCGCCCGGCGGATCGAGGATCTGCTCGACAATGTCGGGTTCGCGCTGGCTGATTCGGCCGCGAATGTGCGGGGCGCCCTGTCGACCGACGAGGCCGAGCCTGCGCCTGCCGCTCCCGCGAAGCTGCATGAGCCGGCCCTCGCGGTAGCCGGCGGGACCGCGGCGACGCTGGCCGATTCCGCAACAGCGACTGCCCCCGCCCTTCCCGAGGCCGAGGTGTTAGCGAAGGAGTACGAGGAACTCTTCGGAAGTTGCGCAGTCAGGTCTGAGCGGGTCCAGGAAGTCCGCCGCATCACGGCCCGTCTTGCCGCCAAATCTGCGGTCTACGAGGACGCCGCCGCCGCCGCGGGCGGCAACATCCCTTGGTACTTCGTCGGGATCATTCACGCGCTAGAAAGCAGCTTCAGCTTTTCGACCCACCTTCACAACGGTGATCCGCTCACCGCCCATACCGTCCGCGTTCCGACGGGGCACCCAAAATCAGGCTCGCCGCCATTCTCCTGGAAGGACAGCGCTGCGGATGCGCTCCGGCTGAAGAAGTTCCACCTTGAAACTGATTGGGCGTTGCCGAAGCTGCTCGAGCGTTGGGAACGATACAACGGCTGGGGATACCGCAAGCGCGGCACTCGCTCGCCCTACCTGTGGAGCTTCTCGACCCACTACGCCAAGGGCAAGTTCGTGGCCGACGGGCGCTACGACCCGGAGGCTGTCTCGGGCCAGTGCGGGGCAGCCGTGCTTCTCTGGCAACTCCTTCAGGATGGCATCGTCAGCCTGGACAGCAAGCGCAACGCCCTGTCGGCCGAGGCGGCGCTCGGCACGCGCGGCGCGGTTCTGCCACCGCAGACCAAGTCGGCTCTGCCTTCTTATGTACGAGCGGAACTCGATCTTTCTGACGAGGTCGCCGAGGGCAGCCGCAAGAAGGAGGCTGTCAGGCGCATCCAGGAGTGGTGCACACTGCACGGCTTCGGGACGAAGGTGGATGGGGATTTTGGCGCAGGCACGCGCGATGCGGTCCGTGACTTCCAGGTCGCACGGGGGCTGCTTGGAACTGGCATCGTGGATGTGCGGACGTGGGCGGCCCTGACGGCACCCCTGCATCGCGCTCTTGCCCCGCTGGACGGTGCTGCAGCGGGCCTCCATAGCGCGGTCATCGCGGTGTCGCGGCAGCATTTGAAGGAGCACCCGCGAGAGGCAGGTGGCGACAACCGCGGGCCTTGGGTGCGGCTATACATGGCGGGGAAGGAGGGGAGCGATCAAGCTTGGTGCGCAGGCTTCGTGTGCTTTTTGCTGCAGCAGGCGGCCTTGGCCTTGGGGCAGGACATGCCGCTCCGTCGGCAGGTGGGGGTCGACGCGCTGGTCGCTGATGCGAAGCGCGACGGCCGCTTCGTGCAAGGCGACAGCCTTCGCTCCTCCGAGGCTCGGATAAGCCGCCTACCCGCGGGGTCACTCTTTGTGATCCGAAGTACGACCAACCCCAATGACTGGATTCACACCGGCCTTGTGGCTGAGGCGAGGGCCGAAAGCTTCCTGACGATTGAGGGTAATACAAACAGCGACGGCAGCCGAAACGGCTTCGAGGCCACAACGCGCAGCCGAAGCTACAAGCAAGCCGACTTCGTGCTGATTGCTTGAGGGAAAAGCGGAATGGACGGGCTCAGCAAGGCTGTCGTGTAAAGACCTACGGAGTGTACGCATTTTTACGGCGCCTCTGGCTTGGGAGAAGTGTCTATGGCAAGTGGAAGAAAGAGCGAAGGGACTCCCACGACAAGCAGGCGTCGAATTATCCTGCTGCTCGATGGAACTTGGCAGGACGCGGCTTTCAACCCACGTGACACCAACATTGTACGCATCCGCGAGATCGTCTCGCGCTATCTAGCTAGGCACGCGACACCGCTGCGCGCAGGTGCCGGCAGACCGGGACCAACGGACGACGGCGAGAGCGTCGTTAGCCACGCGCCTGCAGCAATACCCGCGGCCGCTTCGGGTCGGGACGACTGGAAGCACCTCGTCTACTACCAGCCCGGAGTGGGCACGAGGTTCGGGCTTGACCGTTTTAGGGGGGGTGGCTTTGGACTCGGCCTCGATGCGAACGTACGTCGCGCGTACAAATTTCTTTCCTTCCATTACGAGCCCGGTGATGAAATTTATGTCTTTGGCTTCTCCCGCGGCGCCTATACGGCCCGTTCCCTGGTCGGCTACTTGGCTGCCGCAGGTCTCCTCACTCGCCAGCACTGCACACCTGAGCGAGAGGCCTTAGCGTGGTCCTACTACCGGACTCCGCCTGACGACCGTTCGCCCGGCGTTTGGCACGCGCTGGGTGGACATGTGCACGACCGCGACACCTTCCAAATCGAGTGCATCGCCGTCTTCGACACCGTGGGTGCGCTTGGCGTACCGCTCGAGTTGCTGCGGCGCCGCAATGTCCTAAAGTATCAATTCCACAACGTCGAGATGCCATCAGTCAGTCGAGTGAACCTGCACGCGGTCGCTATTGACGAGCATCGCATCCCGTTTGAGGCCGCGGTTTGGCGCCAGCACAAGTTTAAGCAGCTAAGCTCGGTCGCTGAGCAGGTCTGGTTTCCCGGCGCTCACTCGGACGTCGGTGGCGGCTACGAGGACCTGGAAAGCCGGCGCGACCAGGAGCCAGAGCTCGACGATTTGTCCCTCGATTGGATGCTGCGCCGGATTCGGGTACACTGCCCGGGCTTTCCCTGCGACACGGACGATCTTCCCCACGGAGCTGACGGCAGCCGCTCGGGAGAGGCGGCCGCACTGGCGCCGCAACACGAACCGCGCACCGGGTTCTACGCCCTGCAGCGGCGCGCGCGCCGGTCGATCGCCAATGTCCCAGTTCCCGTCGGGTGGTGGGAGGTCAACCTCGGCCGCGAGCGGCATGTAGTGCCCGCAGGTGAGATGATACACGTGTCAGCTCTTGAGCGGCTTGGTCGGGAGGTAGCCATCGAGGGCCGAACGGCCATCTATGCGCCACCGTCGCTGCTTGCCGTGTTGGAAGCTATTGGCACTACCTACGGCGCGAACTCAGATAGCAACAGGGCAGAGCACCCCATTCCAATAGTCGATTGGTCAGGGGAGCAGTTCGACCCCGCCGCGCCCGCGGGGCGCAAGGCGGCACTGCGGTGCCTCGACGCAGCACGACAGAGGCTTCAAGCGGCGGGATTTTGAATGAAGCAGTGAGGCACACGAGCTAGGTGCGTCTGAGTCAGCGCGTGCGCTTTTCTCGCTTAGGGCGGAGCAAGTGCAAGGACTGGGTGAAAGCAAGGTACAACCCTCTAGGCCCGCATAGACCAGATGTTCGTTTGAGGCAGGGTGGCCCGCCTCGCGCTGTGCAGGATGATCAAGGGTTGCGCCGGGCTGGCCAGCGCTTCGCATGCGCACAGGAGACGGGCCGTGAAAGAAGAACCGCCTGTAATGGGAAGTGGGAGTTAAGGGCGCTGAGGCGGCTAATCGCCCGGCCGGCATGTAGCAAGTGCTAGAATAAAGCGAGGCCAGTCTCCCTCCGACATACCGCCATCCGAGACTGAAAAACACGGTTGGGGGGACAGAACTTCAAAGGGGGAACGCGAAATGCGGGGCATAGGACCACTGGCAGCCATGGCGCTGTTGACGTTAATGGGCTGCGGCAATCGATATTTCACCGACCGTGCAACAAACCCGGTTCTCGAGGACTATGTTAGCGAGCGGTCCGGCGAGCCGCTGTACGGTATGTTATCCAGCAGTGCAGGGCGCCGGACGGTGCTGGTTCAGATGCCAAGGGCGCAGCAAGTTCGGGTTTGTCCCGAACCACCAGCCGATGCCGTGGAGGCCTATGCCAATGCGGTGGCGGCCTCGGTGCAAGCAGGCGGGGCCAACAGAGCGTCCTTTGGCACAGAGGCCTCTCGCACCTTCGCGACGGCGGCGACGCCGATGCTTTATCGATCGCAGGGACTCCAGCTCGCGCGCGATCAGGCCTTCCAGTATTGCGCCATGTTCATGCAGCGGGTGATTGATGAGCGGACCTACATTCAGTTGATGCGCGATCTCCTCCCGCCGGTGGAGCGCATCATTAAGGCCGAGATGCCGGCACTACGGGCGGCGGCGTCTCGGCCAGCGGTAACGGTCGCGCCTGTGTTGAGCGGGACCGTCCCGCCTGCGCGAGCAGCGACGGAGGCAGGCGGGCAGCGCGCGGGCAGCTCTGGAGGAGGCGGGTCGGGTGAAACGACAGCTGCAAGTCGTTAGGAACTCGCGCACTATGTGTTCGGCCTAGGGCGTGGACTCAATCACGCTCAATAAGTGATGGCTGTGATGAGGCAGATGGCGGCGAAGAAGTCGCTTGCTGTCTTGTCGCAGCGGGTGGCGATGCCGCCGAAATCCTTGATGCGACAGAAGGTGCGCTCGATGACGTTGCGCAGCCTGTGACGCGTGGCGTCATCCAGGCCCGCAGCCAGCGCACCGCGCCGGCCACCGACACCCCGGCCGCTTGGCGGCCGCATGGCCATCCCCTCGCAGCCGGTCATCGGCGAGGTTCAGGTCAAGGTGCGTCTCGTCGATTTCGACGACAGACCCGGCATCAGGCCCAAAGAACAATTCGAAGATCTGCTCTCTCGCGAGGCATCCATCCCACGGGAAGCATGCGGGACTACTTTCAGGAGGTGAGCCTCGGAAAGGTGGATTGGTCGGCACCGTCTCCGACTGGATCCGCCTGCCTCAGCCCTATTCGTACTACACCAACGGCGAGTCCGGCACGCAGTGGAAGAGCTACCCCAACAATGCCCCACGGATGGCGGAGGATGCCGTGAAGGCGGCGCTGGAGAAGAGCGTCCAGTTCGACGCCTCGCTGGATACCTTTCAGAAAGGGATCATCACGGCGCTCTTCATTGTGCATTCAGGGCGCGGAGCCGAGAAACAAGCGCGGCAGCTGCAGGGCCAGCACATCTGGTCGCACAAATGGAACTTGAGGAATCCCGTTCAGGTTTCGAATGACCTTTGGGCGACGATCTACCTGACGGTCCCCCAGGACTGCAAATTGGGAGTCTGCGCCCACGAGTTGGGTCACTTGGCCTTTCAGTGGCAGGATTTCTACGACCCCAACTACAGCGAGGACGGCACGAGCTGGGACGGCACGGGAGACTGGGACCTTATGGCCAGCGGCTCCTACAACGGGGGCGAGCTGAAGCCTGCGCATCCGGCGGCCTTGCATAAGATCCAGCACGGCTGGGTTCCGGTCACGACCGTCACCAAGACCAAGGGCCTGCGCATCCGGCCCTACACGGCGACGACCGGCCGCGTCTACAAGCTGGTGAGCCCCGCCTTCAAGGCGAAGCAGTATCTCCTGCTGGAGTCGCGCATTCGGGCCGGGTTCGACAGCCATCTGCCCGGGGAGGGCCTTCTCGTCTGGAAGGTCGACGAACCGAAAGAGCAGACCGGTCCGGAGATGCCCGGGCTGTCCCTGATCCAGGCGGATGGCCAGAACAACCTGAACAACCCGAGCGACGTCGACCAGGGCGATGACGGGGACCCCTTTCCCGGCAGCACTGGGCGAACCACGCTCGGCGACCTGGGGGCGACTTCGACCTCCTTCGGGACCAAGCGGTCCGGGATTTCGCTCCGAAACATCAGCATCGACGAGGGCGGGGTCGTCACTCTGGACGTGCGGTTCACCGGCGCCAGGACGAGGGCTAGGGCTGGGCAAGGCGCCGACCCGCCCGAGAGCCGGCGTGCTGCGGGAAGGGGTGACCGTCAGAACGGCAAAGAAGGCTCCCGCCAGGAGGGCCACGGCGAAGACGGGCACAACGAGAACGTCCACCGCCGCGGCCGCCACGGCCCGGACTGGCACGGCGCGGAGCGCCACGGCGAAGCGGGCGACGGCCAAATCCGCGACAGCGAGGACGGGAGCCGCGACAAAGAAGAGGGCGGCCAAAACCACCACGGCAAAGAGGTCCACGGTAAAGGCCGCTGCGACGAAGAAAACGTCGGCGAGGAGCGCGACAGCGAAGCGGGGCACAGCAAAGACAGCGACGACGAGAAGGGAGACAAGGGAGGCCGCCGCGTCGAGGAAGGCGACAGGGGCAGCTAACAAGACGGCCCCCAAGCGCCAGACCTCGACGTCTCGCCGGCGCTGAGAAGAGGTTCGGTCCTCCCCGTCCTCAGGTCCTCGATGCTGTTAGTGTCGCTTCCGCTTGCAGGGCCGGAGCGGCCGCTAAGGGGCACCAGAGGACGGAAAGTTGCGGCCGTCGTAGGAGGCCAGACGATCCAGACCTGCAGCCCATCCCGACGGGCACATGCTCCCACGCCATGCCCGTTTTCAGCACGAGCAGGATGCCCATCAGTGCCGCCCCAATTGGCCACGCGCGGCGGCTGCCCTTCGGCTTGGCCCGCTCGGGCGGCAGCAACGGCTCCACCGCCGCCCATCGATCATTGGATAAGAGGCGCTTCGCCATGAAAGCCCCAACGCACATCACCCGGTTCTGCTAGGTGCTCTACGTCCCTGCCGACGGGAGCGGCGATCTGGATGCCACCTAACTTGGTGAGGGGAAGCGGAATAAGCATTGAGGCAGTTTGACGTATCGGCCATCAGCGAGCCGGTTGGCTCCGGCCTGTCCCGCCCCTAACGTGCGGGGCGGAAGCGACGGAGGACCGGCAAAGTGAAGTCTCTTCGGCAAGGGCGTCGTGCAGCCTTGGTCGGCACCTTGCTGGCAGGGATTTCCTCCGCGCGGTCCAATGCGCAGCCGATCGCTGCCGGCCGCCCGATCCGCCTCATCGTGCCGTTTCCACCCGGCGGTGCGATCGACATATTGGGCCGCCTGCTCGCGGATCGCTTGCCGCCCGTGCTCGGCCAGTCGGTGGTCGTTGAAAATCGAAGTGGAGCCGGGGGTATCATCGGGGGCGACGCGATCGCCAAGGCGGCACCCGATGGAACGACGATCGGCATCGTAGGCGTTGCGGTGCTGTGCGCCGCGCAGTTCCTCTATAATCGCCTCCCATTCGACCCTCAGGCGGATCTCGCGCCTGTGACACAGATCTCGGACGGGGCGCGGCTCTGCGTGGTCAACGCCCAGACGGCGGCGCAGCGCGGATGGACTGATTTTCGTGCGCTGATTGCATGGGCGAAGGCCAACCCAGAGGGCGTGAGCATGGCGTCGTCAGGCGTCGGGACCTCCAGCCATCTTGTCATTACGGCGGTCAACGAGGCCGCCGGGGTCAGGATCCTCCATGTGCCGTATCGCGGAGGTGGGCCAGCCATCAATGATCTCGTCGCCGGCCGGGTCGACATGATGTTCGATTCTCCGCCGGCTCTGATGCCTTTGGTCGAACGCGGCGCGGTGAAGCCGCTGGCCGTCAGCACACGCGCCCGTCAGTTCTTCGTCCCGGATGTTCCGGGCATGGCCGAGTTCGCGGATATCGGGCTGGGCGACCTGGACGTGGACACGTGGAATGCCGTGATGGCGCCCGCCGGCACGCCAGCGCCGGTCATCGCGCGTCTGGCGGAGGCCATCCGGATCATAGCGACCCAGTCGGACCTCACGGAGCGACTGCGGCCGCTTGGCTTCCGCACGGTGCTCAGTGAGGCACCGGAGAGCCTGGCGAAGCTGATCCGGGACGATACGCCACGGTGGCAGCGCATCGTGCAGTCTTCCGGCGTGAAGCTGGATTAGCCGCCTCATTCCGGCCAGCGAACCACACGGGGGTATTCGCGTGATCTCCAATCAGCCACCGCCCGACACCGGCTTGGCGCTTGCATTGCTCTCAGCCATCCATGACGCGACGCGGGACCCGATGGGTGGCGTGACGCGGGAAGGATACGGCCCGGGGGAGCAAAAGGCGCACGACATCGTTCGTGCGGCGGCGGAGTGCGAGGGGCTGCGGACCCGCGTGGATCCGGCGGGCAACCTGTACATGACGCTGCCCGGTGCGGATCCATCCGCGAAGCGCCTGGTCATCGGCAGCCACCTCGATTCCGTACGACAGGGCGGCGACTATGATGGGGCCGCGGGTGTCGCGGCGGGGCTCGCAGTGGTGGTGGGGCTGCGAAAGGCCGGCTTCCTGCCGGGACGCGACATCGAAGTGATGGCGATCCGCTCGGAGGAGGGAGGCGCTTGGTTCCCGACCCCCTTTCCCGGCAGCCGCGCCGCGCTCGGCCTGATGCAGCCGGACGCCCTGGCAACGCGCCGAATGGATGGGGCTCTGACGTTGG
The DNA here is from genome assembly GCF_017355885.1 of Sabulicella rubraurantiaca. Lineage (GTDB taxonomy): Bacteria > Pseudomonadota > Alphaproteobacteria > Acetobacterales > Acetobacteraceae > Roseococcus > Roseococcus rubraurantiacus. The sequence goes on along the minus strand of NZ_JAFEUU010000001.1, from coordinate 800,819 downwards.
AGGAGGCCATGCGCCAGTCGGGCTTCGACCCGGACTGGTGCCGGTCCGGCCAGCGCGAGCTCGGGCCCGACAATGTCCAGGCCTATGTCGAGCTGCACATCGAACAAGGCCTGGTGCTTGAAGAGGAGGACCGGCCGGTTGGCATCGTCTTCGGCCTTCCTGGCAATCGGCGCCATCGCTTTGCGCGGGTGGTGGGTGAGTACAATCACTCCGGCACCACCCCCCGCCGCCATCGCCGTGACGCCGTTCTCGCAGCGGCGGAACTCGCGTACCGGCTGGAACAATCATGGATCCGCCTCGAGGCAGAAGGACATGACCTGGTCATGACCTTCTGCGTCTTTGAGACCGGTCCACAAGCTGCCTTTGGCAAGGTGCCGGGCGAGGTTGCCTTCAAGCTGGACGTGCGGAGTGGGCAGCAGGCCGCGCTCGATGCCTTGTATCGAGATCTGCATGCCCTCGTCGCCGCGATCGAGGCGCAGCGTGGTGTCCGCTTTGAACTGGGACCAGAGCAAGCGCGCGAACCTGTGCCGATGGACCCGGCGATCGTGGAGGCACTGGCGCAGGCGGCAGATGACGCGGCTGTGCCCTTTCGCCGTATGGCCAGTGGTGGTGGGCACGACGCTCAGAGCTTCGTCGCGGCCGGAATTCCGGCTGGGATGCTCTTCGTTCGCAGCCAGAACGGCAGCCACAATCCGGACGAAGCCATGAGGCCGGAGGATTTCGAGGCGGCATGCCGTGTCCTGATGGCCTGGACGGTGGGTGCGGCGAGCCGCTGACGCATGCAACTGGACTCCGTGCGAGAATAACGAGATGAAGCCTCCTCGCTTCTGCCTCCGGGTCCCGAGTTCCTGTGCCAGCCGCGCCGGTCCAGGCCGCGCAACTGTAGGCCCGGTGTGCCAATGGACATCCCGCCGGTTTGATCCTGCTGGCGTTCCGCCACCGAGCGAAGGGCTGCCCGGGGCAGCCATGCGAGTGCCGAGCCCATGCCGCCCAGCGGGGCGCAGGATCCGCTCGCAGCAACGGTTAAATCATCAGCGGGGCGAAGGCTGCCAGCCGATGTTCGCGCATGTGGTGGTGAGTACGAACTGCCCCCGGTGCGCTCGAGGCGGCTGCTCCCTTCGCTCCCTCGGCGCAGCGACCTCGATATCTGCGGTGCGCGACGCCCCGACCCACAAAAGCCTACCTCGGGAGTCCGCCGGTGACTGAAGCTGGGACAGCGCTGGCCGTCGCGATCGGCCGTACGCCACGCACGGAGGCGCTGTTTACCGGCGCGGTCTCGGATCCGGCATTGCCTTTGGAGCTGCCAGCGATCCCGGCAATCACGGGCGCCTTCCCAGCGATGGTGCGCGAGGGCCGTTGGCCCGTCTCTGAAATGGCGATCGCCACCTTTCTGATGGCGAAGGAAGCTGGCAGGCCGCTGGTGCTGCTGCCCTGCGTGCTGGCCGCCCGTGCGCAGGAGGGGTCGCTTCTCTGTCGCGAGGATTCGCCCTTACGCGGCCCGCATCAATTGCGTGGGGCCCGCGTCGGCGTGCGCGCCTACAGCCAGACCACCGGCATGTGGCTGCGTGGCATTCTCGCCGAGAGCCATAGTGTCCCGCCCGAACAGGTGCGCTGGACGACTTTCGAGGAAGCTCACGTCGCCGACTTCCGCGACCCGCCGTGGTGCGAACGCGCTGCCGCGGGCGCGACGCTGGAGGGCATGCTGCGCGAGGGCACCCTGGATGCAGCCATCTTCGGAAGCGAGGCGCCACCGGGTTTCCGCACTGTCTTCCCTGAGCCGGTGGACGCCAGCGAGGCTTTCCGGGCCCGGCATGGCTTTGTGCCAGTGAACCACCTGCTGATCGCCCGGAGCGACGTGGCGCGGGATCGCGCGCCCGAGCTGATGCGCCTGCTGAACCTCTTCAATGCAAGCGGCGCCAACGTGACGACGCGCGCCGCGCTGGCGCCTGCCCTCAGCCTCGCCGCACGCTGGTGCGCCGAGCAGGGGCTGACGCGTCGCTCACTCGCGCTCTCGGAAATCTGGAGCGGCACTCCTCACGAGATCGGGTGACCTCAAAGCAGCTTCGTCGTCCCATGCGCCGCAACAGCAGCCTTCAACGTGATGCTGCGCACCCAGAGAACATTGCGGGCTTGAAGATCGAGCATTAGGTAGCAGGGTCGACGCTCAATGCGACGGCCACCCTCACCAGTTGCCCCGCGGCCGAGATGCTATGCGGGTTCGACTGTTGCCGGCGCCCCGCCGACTTGAAGATCGCGGCTCTTCCGCGCCGCGAGGACGTGGTGCTTACTGGCTGCGGCTTCTGTCGTACTCACTCGTACACCGCATAACCTTAGGATGAGTTGTTCGGCTGACCGAGAGCGCCGGTGTCCTCGCGCTGCGGGAGCATCCCACTCGGGGCGGAGAGAGAAAGCTGCTGCTTTACCAGTTCACTTCGAATGGAAGACGGAGCGTCCTCTGAGGCAAGTCCGTTGAGACCGTTGCCTGCGTCAGAATGCAAGCCTGATATGCGTGCGAGAGGCGATTGCAGAGGTAAGCGGGCTGCAGTGCATTCTCACCATGGTTCTCAAAGAGCATCACCCGGCGTGGGGCGGGAACACGCCGGGTAGGTAGTTCACTTCTTCGCGGCGTCCACATTCTCCACCTTCGGGGCGATCCAGAGGCTGAGGCTCCCGTCCGCCAGCGCGCGCAGGACCGCGGAGGTGGCCGGGCCGCGGAGGAACTGACTGCCCGCTTCCTTCCGGATCTCGCCCCCGTATTCCTTCTTGCACTGCTCAAACGACTGGTTCGTCCTGAGCGGCACGACATCGATGCTCTCCTGCCCCTCGACGAGCGGCCGGATCCCTCCGTCCGCGTCGCGGGTCACCAGGATAAGCGCGCAAGCTTTCTTCTCAAGGTTCGACTCGAGCGCGCGGTAGGGTTCGTCGCGCAGCCGGATATCGACCACGCCCCCGTTTCGCTTGCCCCGGGTCTCGGCCCGGTGCCGGTTGTAAAGCCCGGTGACGCCACCCCGGACGCAGATCCAGTTCGCTATTTCCTTCCTGAGCGAATTTGAGCGCACGAGCTGCTCCTGGGTTCGGCCTCCTTCCATGGCCTCAGCCAGGACATGCGACGCCGCGAGTTGCGCGGCGCAGACGACGGTCGTCCGACGGTGCTTGTCGTGCCCGGCCGGCATGACGAGCCGTGCCAGAAGCAAGGTCGGATTGGACCGCGCGCGTTGGCCGAACGATACAGCCGGCGCATTCGCGTCAAGAGCCTTGTTGGTCTCGTTCAGCGTGTCGACGAGGCCGCGCATGATCTCGGGATCCTGGCCAACCCGCAGAGCCTGCACTGCGACGGTCGCTGCCACCTCCGCCAGAGCCTTGTTCGAGCGCGCCGAGGATTCGTTCAGCTCCTTGCGGACGTCCTCAAGGGCCTGAAGGGCGCGGTCCAGTCGGCCCCGCTGAGAGGAGTCCAGAGCTTTGCTGCCGCTGAGCTTTGCTTCCGTCCCCTCGGCGTCTTCGCGGGCCTTGATGTTCTTTCTCTCGCCGTCCTGGATTTCGTTTAGTTGCTCACCGGGGCCATCGGAGGCGTCAGCCTCCTCCTTGGACCGGACCACCGTCTCCTTGGTGCCGGAGGGGCCGTCGGGGTCCCCCGGCGAGAGGTTTTCGGGAGCCGGCGCGGAGCTGAAGAGAGTGTTGTCCATGGCATTTGGTCCTTCTACGATTCGAACCCACGAGTCCCGCGCTGCAGGCTAAGTGTCCTGAACACTTGCCCACGCGGGTACTTCCATCAGCCCTGTCCGCCCCGCCCCGAACAAGGTTTCGTTGGGGCGTTTCGCGATTTTTTCGAAGCTCCCAAGCATTCGCCCGCTGCAGATCGCGCCACATCTTTCGGCCTCTGTCTGGTCTTGTTCTCGAGCCTCGCTTTTCAGCTCCTAGCGCGTGACTGGCTGGTGTTAGTCAGGCAAAGGCGGCAGCAGTCACTTTGTCGGGTGATGTCGAGCGGAGGCGCTCGCGATGACGGAGACGGGGACCTCACGCCTCATCGCCGCTTGCCCCTTCTCGCTCTCATGATCCTCTTCGGCATCTGGGTGCCGGACGTGCAACGGCCGAATGAGGCTGGGTCCAGATCCGCGCACTGCGATCAGGCTGCGGCGGGTTCTCCAGTTCGCATGGCCATCTCATGGCCCGTTTGGTTCACAAGGTCGGGCGTGGCGATGGGCGCTGGCCTGATGACCAGTCTCATGGTCCGTCAAGTTCGGGGCCAGTCAGTTCACCGAAAGTCCACTACAGATCTTCCGGCTGTCTTCCGCCCATCCACCACGGATCTACTCATGATGCACCGCCCCCGCGTCAGGGAGGTCTTGCGTTCGCCTTGGTCCTCCGTTGCTGGAGGCGTTGGCTTCCAGATTGTGCACCGGCTCGATACCGCAAAAGTTCGTTTTGCCCGGTTTTCCATTTGCCACATGGCTTCTGTCGTGACGCGATTGCAGCGTCTTGGCTGCCGGAGCATGGCGCTCCGGCAGCCACGCCAAGATCAGGGCTGTCGCGACCCTGGTATGCCGCCGGCCGGAACAGGGCTGCTAGGGGCAGGAGGCGGTGGCAAGGCCGTGACCTCACTATGCTGGGCGCCGCCCTCCACGAAACGCCTTAGCTCCGCTCCAAGACGGGCCGCCTGCATGCGGCGAGTTGCGCATTCGCGTACCACAATCGTGCGCCATCCATGCTTCTGCAGGACCGATAGGACGGTGGCGTCTCGCGCCTGATTATGGCGGAACTTCGCTTCCCAATAGCCGCGGTTCGTCGTGGGCACGCGCGCCAGCTGGCAGCCACGGTGATGGTGCCAGAAGCATCCATGCACGAACATACACACGCGGTGGGTGTCGAGCACGAGGTCCGGCGTGCCGCGCAGATCCACGGCGTGGCAGCGGAGCGGTCCGAGCCCTGTGCGCAGGAGCGCATCGAGGGTGGCCTGCTCGGGTGCGGTGAGGCGCAGGGGCGGCCTGGCAGCCGCGCCAGAGGCGCGGCTGAGATGAGGCAGGTTCAAGGGAAGATCTCCATCCCGGGTCGGGTCAGGAAAGTCTGAGATTCAGACATTGGTCTGAGCTCAGACGGGGCCGATGGAAGGCCGCGCTGCGCCACGCGGCCGGGGAGGAGAGTTCTCTATGTGAATCGCGCGCGCCGCATCCGCAAGAGTCGCTGGGTGCGGCAGGCCGATTTTCTCGCGCGGAATGAAGAACCCCCAGGGGGAGGGAGGCCCGGAGGCCTCCCGCGCGGCGCCCGCTGGCGCCGGGGCAGGGCCGTGTCCGGTCCCCGCCCCGGGCCCGCCGGGCGCCGCGCGGTGGGGCATCCACCCCACCTCCTGAAAGACTAACCTATGAAATTTATCGAACTGCCGGCCTTCGCGTTACGTGACGGCCTGCGCCCGCGTCACCTCGCGGGCCTTGCTCCGGCTGTGCGCGCCGACCGGCGCGTCCTGAGCTTTGAGGAGCGCGATGCCGCTGGCCTTCCATGCGGCGTGCTCACCATGGCCAGCCCCGGCCGCTACTGCTTCGGCGCAGGCGGCCGGCGCGGCCTCGCCATCCTCGGCGGAGCGCCTGGCGCGACGCGCCTGCTGCTCACGTCGAGCGCCTACGCGTCCCTCTGCGCGCACGCGCTGGAGGCGGATCCGGGCACGGTGTGCGCCTCGCCTGGCGGCGTCTGGGCCGCGCAGGCTGAGGCGGCGCTGGAGGTGCTGGTGCGCAGCCACGAGCTCTGGCACGTCACGGTGGCGCAGCCGCCGGGCGAGGCGGGGGAGCGCTTCGCGCAGACGACGATCGGAATCCTGCGTGCAGGCGGGCTGGGCCTGTTCGTCGCGCATGAGGTGCTGCGCCTGCCTGCGGACTTTCCTTCCCTGCTGGCCCGGCACGCCGCTGGGATGGAGGTGGCATGATGCGTCGTCCTGCCACGGACGGAATGGGATCTCGGCGCACGCGCGACGCCCTGCGAGCGTGGTGCCGTGCGCTGCCGTCGCCGTCCTTCCTTGTCGCCGTCATTCCCGCCGGGGAGGACGCCGCGGCGCGGCCCGAGAGGCGCTGCTTCACGGAGGAGAAGCTGGAGGAGGCCGGCGACTGGCTGCGGCACCGCAACGCCCGCGGCTGCAACCCCTACGGCCGGCCGGCTGAGGCGCGCCACGTGCTCGTGGACGACCTCTGCGAGGACCGGCTGGACGCCTTGCAGGCCGCGCATCACGTCGCCGCGGTCGTCGAGACCTCGCCGCACAGCCTGCAGGCATGGGTGACTGTGAGCGAGGAGGAGATCGCCGCGCCTCTGGCGACGGCCATCGCGCGGCATCTCGCCGCGCGGTTCGGCGGAGATCCCGGCGCTGCGGACGCGCATCACCTGGGCCGCCTGCCTGGGCTCGCAAACCGGAAGCCCCTGCACCAGAGGAAAAATGGGTCCTTGCCGTGGGCGCGGCTGCGCGCTGCCCCTGGCGGCGTTGATCCCGGCGGGACGGCGCTGGTGGAGGAGGCGTTTCGCCACGCCACCGCGCCGCTGCGCACTTCGCGGCCCTTGCTGCCCGGGCCACAGGCGTGGGGCCGGATCCACTGGCGCAGCCCGGCAGAGGAGCATCGGGAGGCGGAGCACCGAGTGCGGTTGACTCTGCCAAGAGGGGCCACGCTGGACCGCTCACGCCTCGACTTCTCGGTCGCACGGCGGCTGCTCCTCCAGGGCACCCCTGCGGACTTCGTGGAGGCGGTCGTAGAGGCTGGCGCGCGCGCCGAGGGGCTGCAGCCAGCCGTGCGCGAGGCTTACTCACAGCGGACTGTGCGAGCAGCGCTGCGGTCACTGTGCACACCGGACGGCTCCGACGACCCGGAATAAGGCGCGCATATGGCGCGGATGCTCATCTCATGCCCCTGCCACTGGCAGGGGCAAAGGCGGTCCAGCCCCCTGCGGGTTGTGCGGGGGCACATCCTTCGCTCCCACCTCGCCCGCCAGATGGGCAGAGGGACCATGACTCACACGAAAGCATTTCTTCAATGACGAACAACATTCTTCTTCCGACGCACAGTGACGAGGTCGTCGTGTTTTCAGCCGCGTGGCTTGAAGCCGGGACCGCTGACCTCCGGCGCGAGGCCCGGGGGCTCGATGCAGTCGACCCCGGGGCGCTCTTTGTGGTGCGGCCGCACGGTGCCACCTGGGGCATAGGCCCGGTCCAGTACGAGCTCCTGGCGCCCGACGAGATGCCGCGGCTGCGCTCCCTGCATGCTCTCCGCGTGCACACGGTCGATACCGATGCGCTGACTCACATCCGCCTGGCGGCAGCGGGACTTGCGCCATGGAGCACCCGGTCACTGGTGCGGGACGGCGGCGCCTGCCTCTTGGGTGATGACCTGCCCGCCTGGGCTGCCTACGTGGCCTTTGCCCTGCGCGGTCAGGGCAGCCTGCTCGAGCCGGAGGAAGCAGGCGAGGCGGGGTCGCAGCGCTACGGGGAGGTCCAGCCCCGGGCCGAAGAACCCATGGCGCCCAAGGGCGGACGCAGGGCCCGCTCTGCGAGGCGTCGGCGGCGCGGCGGGCAGCGGGGACGACAGGATGAGGACGCGCCCGCCGGGCGCGAGTGCTGATCACACGCCGCCGTCGCCTAGCGGCGGGGAGAGGGGGGGAGGTGACGGCCGGCCCTCGGCGCCGGCGCGGGCGTGCAGATGTGCCACCCCCGGGCCGCTCGTGTTCCCTCATTCGGTGGGAGGGAAGGGGCGTGGGATACCGGAAGGAAACTCAATGCCTCATCCGCGTCAGCGATCCGCCATCTCGTCGCGTCCTGTAGCAGATCCTGGGCCGGTCCCCGGCGTCACCGTCGCCGCGTCCCACCTTGCTGTGGAGTACTTCGCCCGCGCCGATGCGCCACGTTCGGTGCTGGCGGCATGCTGTGCGACCTTGCCAGAGAACTGGGACGCGCCGGACCGGAGGCGCTGCGGTGTGCAACGGTGCGCGGGGCCGGCCCCAGGACGGCATGCGTGACATTGCGCCAAGTGACGCCTGCCGTCAGGCGCGGCGGGGACGCGGCCTCTATGGCCCACGTGATGCTCAAGGACGCCACGACGCGCGACGACCGGGCCTATGCCGGTGGGCGCATGGGGTATGGGCGGCGAGGCCACCTGGCTGCTCTGAGGCCGAAGTCTGAATCTCAGACTTTGGTGCGGCTTGTCACGCAGGCGCGGCGGGCGGGCCGTATCGCCACCCTCCCGGCCATGCCCCTCGTTGCACCTCCGTCTTCTGTCCTTGGGGCGCACCGCCTGAGGCGATGAGTGCGGTGTGTGTCCTATTGGCGCGGCTGCCTCGCCGCGGCACGACGCAGGTCTACCCCTTCTTTACTTAGGTTCCATTGTCACGATTATGGCATAAATACTTGATGGGACTGCCCGCCCGGGCGCCACGACCACCCGTGCCGTGGGCAGCCAGGGCCTCGATGTCGGAGCGGCGGTAGAAGCGGCGGCCGCGGATCAGGACGGGATGCGTGACGCCCGCCCGGTCCCAGTTCGAGAGCGTGCCAAGGGTGCGACCGAACAGCGCCGCCACGACCGCAGCGGGGAGCAGGGCGAGCGCGTCGGGCAGGCGGGAGGCGGGATCCTCGCCGTCCGCGTCATCGGCCTCGAGCAGTGGGTCGTCGTCGCTCACGAGGGGAAAGGGGGCCGCCGGCGCACCGGCTGGGGCCACGCCTCGATCCATGCCTCTGCGGCCGCTTGGCGCGCCAGGGCGCGAACGAGGGCGATGAGGCGGCGCTGCTTCAGAACCGGCGCGAGTTCGGCCATCCGCGCCGGCGTGAGCTCGGCGAGGGTTTGCGGCAGCGGGGGAAGGGAATGACCAGACATGCTGGTCTGTTCAGATACAGACCCACCCCCACCGCCTCCACAAGGCGTTAATGCAGAAAGCCCCCTTGGTCAGACGGCGGTGTGCGCCCCCTGCTTGGGCGGACGCCCCCGGTCTGCCCGCTTGCCGTTCTTGGTCCGCAAGAAGCGCACCACGGCACCGCGGATCGAGCTTGGCTTGATCTCGGCGTAGGGCGTGCCCGAAGCCATCAGGATCTCCCACGCCCGCGCGCAGAAACCCCCGAACTGATCCGCGTTCATGCTGGTCGTGGCCGGACGGCCTGCATGCTGGAGCCACAGCGCGTGCAACCACTCGAGCGAGTAGACCAACGGATCCCAGGTCTTGGGGCGGTTCGGCGGGAGCTCCTCGACCGCATCAGCTTGGCGCGATGCAGCGGCCTCCAGTTGGCGCACGCGTGACAGGAGGTCCTGCTCGTGCCGCAGAGCCCGGAGGCGGTTGGTGACGACAGGAGTCCCCGAGCCGATGACGTCTTTGAACAGGTCGGTGCGCACCCCAGGATGGAGCTGTTCAAGGGTGTCGCGCACGGCTCGCAGCTGTTGCTCTAGCCGCCGCAAAGACCGCTCATGCTGCCGGCCCACATGCATCTCGCTCGCGCCCTCGGCGTGGCGCCGTAGATTGTCCATCAGCATGACGAAGCTCGAGACCCCGTCGGTGGTCCCAATGGTGTCCGCCCAAAGGTCGAAGGCCTGTTGCTGGCGGGCGGAGAGCGCCTCTCGCAAGAAACTCGGGGTCGGCAGATCTGCGCTATCGGGTCGAAGGATTTCCCGGCGCACGCGTGCAGATGCGTGGAGCCACTCGGTGATTTCGGCCTCTGTCATGACGACCGGCGACGCCCAATCAGCGGGAGCCCTGTCGGCCTCGCCGGTGGCCTGGAGGCGGGCCAAGCGGAGGGCGGTGATCTCCTCGGGGGAGCGAGAAATGATCTGCCGGGCGCGGTCCGAGAGGGCAGCCGCAGCCTGCGCAACGTTGGGCTGGTCGGCGACGGATGGCTCCGCCGAAGAAGGTCGGGAGGGGAGGTGTTTCATGGATGGATCTCTTTGCCGATGCATGGTGGGGGCGTCATGCAGCGTCCGGCGAATCGGGGCTGGTCCGAGTGTTTGAGCAGAGCGGAGTGGACCTGGTCGAGATCTCGGCGGGCGATTCCGGGCCGGTTGGTAGTCTCCCGGATCGGAGAGGAGATCTGCGGGCTGGCTGAGAGCGAAGAGCTCGGGACGGGGCAGCGCGATGCCTTCCAGGGAGTCTCGAATCTTGAGGTGGCTGCTGCCGCCCGGCCGGCCGGTTGGGGCGTGGGGTTTGTGTTTGGTTCAGGGATCGCTTCTGCGATTTCGGGGGGAGCTGAGAGCCAAGGTCTTCTCTCATTCCCCGTCGATGATCCGGTGGTGAGGCCTGGAGCATGGGCAAAGCGGGACCAGCCCCGCGCAAAGCGCCGGGTGGCCCGCCCGCCCTGCAAGATGTTCCGGCGGAGCCGGCCCCTCGCCCGGGCCCGGACGCCCCAAGGAGGAGGACGTCCAGCACGCTTGCGTCTTCTCGAGGGCGACGTCTCACCCCCGGGTGGCCATGGGCATCAAGCGTCAGCGGTGCCCTTCCGGTTCATGCCACCAGCCCCACAGCACCGGGCTGCACCGACGCGCTGCCGTATCACACCGACCACGCCGGGCGTCCCCGCCCCGGAAGGCGCGGACGCTCCGATCACGCCAGAAGACGCCGCCGCCTGTCATGCGGCGAGAAATGTAGAAAGCTGCGCCGGCCTTTTCGCGAGTGTGACCTGTGGTCCGTGCAAGGACCGACACTGGCCTGGGTTTTGCTCGACAGTAAGAATGGTCCGGAAGTCGAGATCATGGGCCGCAACGTTGCGAAGCGGCCTCATTCTGTGCACTTTGATGCGCCGTTGCTCAAAGCGGCCGAACAGTTTTTGAGACACGGCAGATAGCACCGCGCGGTGGCGCGACGTTTGAACAAGCAAGGCGGGAGATAGCGCGTGGCGAGGGGGCGTAAGCCGAAAGCGGATGGTAGGGGGTCAACAACGAGGAGCTCAAATTTTGAGGCCACCTTGTGGGCGGCAGCGGACAAGCTTCGGGGCAATATGGATGCCGCCGAGTACAAACACGTCGCGCTCGGCCTTATCTTCCTCAAATACATATCAGACCGCTTCGAGGAGCGGCGCGCCGAGATTCTTACTGATCCTGACTCGCCGGACGACCTGAGGCAGGAGTTGGCGGAGGAGCGCGATGCCTACACCGCCGAAAACGTTTTTTGGGTCCCGGAGAAGGCGCGCTGGGACTTCCTCAAGGCTAATGCTACCAGCGCCGAACCAACAATCGGTGCGCTGATCGATGGCGCTATGCTCGCCTTGGAAACTGAGAATCCAAGTCTCAGGGGCGTTCTGACAAAGAACTACGCAAGGCCTGAGCTCGATCAGACGAAGCTCGGCGAGGTGATCAAGCTATTCACCGATCTTACCTTCCGCGACGCTCATCATGGCCAAGACGTGCTTGGGCGAGTCTACGAATACTTCCTTGGCCAGTTCGCGATCGCAGAGGGCAAGCGTGGTGGGCAGTTCTACACCGCAGGCTCCGTTGTGCGGCTACTAGTCGAGATGCTGCAGCCCTTCAAGGGCCGCGTGTACGACCCCTGTTGCGGTTCGGGGGGGATGTTCGTGCAGTCGGAGCAGTTCGTCGCGGCGCATGGCGGGGGTCGTGACGATGTCTCGGTTTTCGGTCAGGAGTCCAACCCGACCACTTGGCGCCTCGCGAAGATGAACCTCGCCATCCGTGGCATTGAGGCGAACCTCGGGCCGAAGTGGGCCGACACATTTCACGAGGATTTACACCCCGGCCTGAAGGCAGACTTCGTGCTTGCCAATCCGCCATTTAACGATAGCGACTGGGGAGGCGAGCGGCTGCGCTCTGGCGACCGCTGGCAGTACGGTGTCCCACCTGTCGGAAACGCCAACTTCGCATGGGTGCAGCACTTCATCCACCACCTAGCGCCGCACGGCTATGCCGGCTTCGTATTGGCCAACGGCGCGCTGTCTAGCCAGCAGTCTGGCGAAGGTGAGATCCGTCGCGCAATCGTTGAAGCAGATTTAGTAGACTGTATCGTCAGTCTGCCCGGGCAGCTATTCTTCACAACGCAAATTCCCGTCTGTCTTTGGTTCCTCACGCGCGACAAGTCTAACGGACTGGTTCGCGATAAAAAACTGCGCGATCGACAGCACGAGACCCTCTTTATCGACGCCCGCGGACTTGGGACGATGGAGAGCCGCACACTGAAGGTTCTGACCGACAAGGATGTTGCGCGAATTGCTGGCACGTACCACGCCTGGCGAGAAATGGGCGGCCATTACACGGACGTACCAGGCTTTGCAAAATCGGTCACGACAGCCGGGATTGCAGCACAGCACTTTGTGCTGACGCCCGGACGGTACGTCGGTGCGGCCGAAGCTGAAGCCGAGGGTGAACCATTCGAGCAGCGGATAGGACGGCTGACGTCAGAACTGCGGGAGCAACTGACCGAAGGGGCCCAGCTGGAGGAGCGCATCAGGCGAGAGCTAGCGGGAGTCGGCTATGGATGGTGAGGCCATGCTCAAGCCACTTGGTTCGCTGGTGGAAAACTTCGATGCGCGGCGTGTTCCGCTATCTCGGTCAGAGCGCGAGAAGAGGCCCGGAAACATTCCCTATTATGGTCCGACCGGCATATTGGATTACATTGAAACGGAATTATTCGATGGCACATTCCTGTTGGTGGCTGAGGACGGATCTGTAGAGAGGGACGATGGTACAGTATTTCGGCAGCTTGTCGGAGGGAAATTTTGGGCAAATAACCATACTCATGTCCTTCGGGCTGCGGATAAGCGCGATACAATCTTCCTGTATTATGCCCTGGGGCAAGTTCCCATAAGGCCTTTCATTTCTGGGTCGGTTCAGGATAAATTGACTCAAGCATCCTTGAATCGCGTTTTGGTGCCCTTTCCCGAACCAAAAACGCGGTACGCGATCGTGGAGCTTCTTAGGGCGCTTGATGACAAGATAGAGTTCAATCGTCGTATGGCGGAGACGCTGAGGGTGTTGGCTGGAACGCTCTTCAAGAGCTGGTTTGTGGACTTCGACCCCGTCTGCGCTAAAGCTAAAGGCTGCTCTACTGGTCTTTCTGTTGTTCTCGCCGCGCTCTTCCCCGAGCGATTCGGGCAAGACGGTTTACCAGAGGGTTGGGAACTGCAGCAGCTCAGCCAGATCGTCGTTCAAGACCGAGCTACCGTCGACCCAGCGATATTGGGGGAGACGCTTGTCGAGCATTTCAGCTTACCTGCATTTGATGCCGGCCAGCGCCCATCGATTGAGCCTTCCAACTGTATCAAGAGCCTTAAGTTGAGCCTAAGCGCTCCCCTTGTATTGTTTTCAAAGCTGAACCCCGAAACACCGCGTGTTTGGGTGGTTCAGGACCAAGCCGTCCGCCCGATGATGGGGTCAACGGAGTTTTTGGCGCTCCGGCCTTCTAATGCGGCGGTCCCGCTCTCCTTTTTGGAAGGTCTGCTTGCCTCCGATCCGTTCCGCAAAAAGGCGATGGGGATGGTAACGGGCACATCGAAGAGCCATCAGCGCGTTCAACCGGCTTCTCTTCTCAGGACCGAATGGCCAATACCGCCTGCGTCTATACTTGCTGCCTTTGCTGCGGTTGCCGAGCCAGTGCTTGCACGTCGTTTGTTGCTGGGACGCGAGAGCGCCACCCTAGCCGACCTCCGAGATGCTCTGCTTCCTAAACTCATTTCAGGCGCGCTCAGCATCGCCGACGCTGAACGCACAGTCGCGGCCGCCTGATCATGCCTTACACTCTCCAGCTCCTCCGCACGTTGATCGAGGCACACCCCGACCGCGCCGCACCGCTGCTACGACATATTGAGGCGCTAGAAATTAGCATTGAGAGCCAGCCCGCCTTCTGCCTTCAAAACGTGCGGACGCTCTTCGAAGCGGCACACGAGACCGTCGCACCCCTTCTCGGTGTATCCTTCGCAAAGAAGTCTGGCTTTCCGGATCGCATGCGCGGGGTGATCGCCGCGCTCGACTTTTCAATCGAAGGCCATCCGCAGGCGGAGGAGATTGGAAAGCAGTTGGCAGCACTCGCCCAAGGTATTGACGACACTGCCGTTGCACTCGCCAAACTCAGTAACATCCCTAACATGCGACATGGCGGTTCGCTCGATTGGGGTACACTGGAGCGGCAGCACGCGCTTATGCTAGGAGGGCTTTGCGACACTCTTGTCAGCTTTCTCTTCGAAGTCGCATGGCGTCGCGCCCCCACGCAGGCCGTTTCGCCCGAGGCTGACAGGTATGAGGACTTCGCTTCCTTTAACGCGGCGCTCGACGACGAATATGAAGAGGTCGAGATTGCTGGAGCTATCTTCCTACCGAGCAAGGTCCTCTATCTATTAGACCGCACACAGTACGATGCTGCGCGGCAGGAATGGGAGGCAGAGCAGGCTACCGCGACGACTGAAGCAGGTGTTGCGGCGTGAGTGACGCGCCTCAGGCCACGCGCACGAGTCAGGACTCGCTGCGGGAGGCGGCCGTTGAGCTGGCTGCCCTCTCTTGGTTCGAGTTGGCTGGTTGGCGCACGGTGACCGGAGATCAGCTGTCACCCGATGGCGCTATGGGTGCACGTGGTGACTACCGCCAAGCCATACTTGAGCCAGAGCTGCGCAGCGCGCTTGCAACGCTAAATCCGGACGCCACGCCGGCGATGGTCGATGCGGCAGTCCGCACCATGCTGGCCACGCCAAGCCAAGACCTCTTAGAGAACAATCGCGTCTTCCACCCTTTTCTCGCGTCCGGCGTGCCTGTTGAGGTGCACCAGGGTGGCGAGGCTCGAACCATCGCTCTACGGCTGCTAGACCGCGCCAACCCTTCTGCGAACCGCTTGCTTGCAGCGAATCAGTTCATCGTTCAAGGCGACCGTGGCTCCGTACGCGCCGATATTGTCGCCTTCGTTAATGGGCTCCCGCTGGCCGTGCTGGAGCTGAAGAGCCCCGTCGATGCCGCTGCGACATTAGAGCGTGCGTACACGCAGTTACGAAACTACATGGCGAAAGCGCCGGAACTGCTGCGCACCAACCAAGTACTCATCATCAGCGACGGCATTCAGGCGCGTATCGGCTCGCTCACTGCGGGCCTCGACCGCTTCGCACCGTGGCGCACCATCGATGGCGCGGCGCTGGACGACGAGGGAAGACCGGAACTGGAGGTATTGATCCGCGGCGTGTTTGATCCGGATCGATTCCTCGACCTTGTCGTGGACTACGTCGCCTTCGAGGTGGAGGACGGCGTCGTCCGCTCCAAAAAGCTCGCTGGGTATCATCAGTTCCACGCGGTGAGGAGGGCGCTCACCTCGACCGTGAGTGCCGCGACGGGCGGCGGGCGAAAGGGTGGCGTAGTGTGGCACACTCAGGGATCTGGCAAGTCGCTCACGATGCTGTTCTTCGTGCGCCAGCTCCAGCTCGCAAAGGCGCTGCGTAACCCGACCATCGTGCTACTCACCGACCGGAACGATCTCGACGACCAGCTGTTCGGCACGTTCACGGCCCACATGTCGGCCTTGCGAGGTACCCCGCGGCAAGCAGAGACCGCCGCTGAGATGCGGGCCCTCCTTAACGTGGACATCGGAGGTTTGGTTTTCACTTCCATTCAGAAGTTCCGTGACGAGGATGGCGCGCACCCGATGCTGACCCAGCGGGAGAACGTCATTGTCATCGCCGACGAGGCGCACCGCACACATTACGGGTTCCGGAAGCGCTTCGTCGCGGGTAAAGGCGAGGTGCGCGAGCGGGTCGGCTTCGCCGAGCTGCTACGACAGGCACTGCCAAACGCCACTTACGTCGGCTTCACCGGCACGCCTATCGCGCTGCGGGACCGTAATACAGAGGCGGTGTTCGGCGACGTCGTGGACACCTACGACATGGCACAGTCTGTCGCCGACCGTGCAACGGTCCCAATCCATTACACGGCTCGCTTGGCACGGCTCCGGCTCAATCTGTCGGACGACGACCGCGCTGAGCTCGACGCGCTAGCTGAAGAGTTGACGGAAGGCGACGACGCCGCCGTCGAGCGCAGCAAAGGCAAACTCGCCCGATTCGAGGAGGTGGTCGGTGCACCGGAACGATTGACGGCGATCGCAGCAGATATCGTTGAGCATTTCGAGCGACGCCGTGAGGCGCTGGCCGGCGGTAAGGGGATGATCGTCACTATTAGCCGGCGCGTCGCGGTGGAGCTGTACGACCGGATCGCTGCGCTTCGGCCGGACTGGGTGGCCGTCGATCCCGCAGACGACAACTCTGGGATGATGAAGGTGGTGATCACCGGCAACGGTAGCGCAGACCCCGAGCCACTCCAGCCGCATCTTCGCAGCAAAAGGCGGCTCGAGTATCTCGCGGAGAACTTCAAGCGCCCGGGCTCGGGGTTCGACCTCGTCATTGTCAGGGATATGTGGCTAACTGGCTTTGACGCTCCGTCGCTCCACACCCTCTACATTGACAAGCCCATGCGAGGGCACGGGCTGATGCAGGCCATCGCGCGAGTGAATCGCGTTTGGGGCGACAAGCCGGGCGGCCTGATTGTGGATTACCTCGGCATCGGGGCCGAGCTGCGGGCTGCGCTGGCGGAGTACAGTGCGCGCGACCGTGCGCAGGTGAAGTTGGATACGGATGAAGCGGTCCGTCAGACCCTGACGCGACTGGAGAGTGCGCTATCGCTGTTGGAAGGCGCGCTGTGGCGAAGCTTCTTCGGCGCCGACCCGATGACGCGCCTCACTATCCTCAAGCAATGCCTTGAGCACCTGCTGAAGAATGGTCACAGAGATTCGTTTATCACGAGTGCGACAGAACTAGAGACCGCCTTCGCCCTCAGTGCTGGTGACGAACGAGTGGCCACCCGGCGCGACGAGATCGCCTTCGTTGCGGCGCTAAGGGCGAACTTGGTGAAGTACACGACGGGCAGCGGCCGCGGCCGGGCGGCTGTGGAGAGGGACATCCGCCAACTAATCTCTCGCGCGGTCATGGCAGATGGCATCCTCGATGTGTTCGGTGCGGCGGGCCTTGACCGACCGGATCTTTCGGTCCTGTCCGAGGAGTTTCTTAATGAAGTGGGGCGAGCCAAGGAGAGGAACCTTGCGGTCGAAACGCTTCGGCGACTCCTCGCAGGCGAGATCAAGGTGCGGGCGTCGACCAACCTCGTGCAAGCACGCAAATTGAGCGATCGCCTCGGCGAGACACTTCGGCGCTACCACAACCGCGCTGTGGACAGTGTGCAGGTAATCGAGGAGCTGGTCGCTCTCGCCAAAGACATCAGAGCGGCGAACGCTAGAGGAGCGGAGTTCGGACTTAATGCGGAAGAGCTCGCATTTTACGACGCCCTTGCCGAGAATGGATCGGCCAAAGCGCTCATGGAGCACGAGCAGCTTCGCGTGTTGGCCCAGATGCTCACGCGCACGATCCGCGGATCGGCCAAGCTTGACTGGACGCGAAAGGAGAGCGTTCGGGCGAAGATGCGTATTGAGGTCCGGAAGCTGCTGGCTCGGTACGGATACCCACCCGATCTGCAAAAGGCCGCAGTAGACCTCGTCATTCAGCAGGCTGAGACGCTGGCCCGCAGTTGGTACTAAAGGCCTAGGCCGGAGTGGGGTTGGGCTGCCAGCTATGTCTAGGAGTTCATGCGAAGGCAAATTCGCGATAAGCCGAACCCTGTCCGCGATTTGAACCTGCAGCGAGCCCCACGTTGCGAGAGGCGTCTTGCAACCCTGGCTCGCAAGGCAACCAGGTCCGATCTTCTCTCAACACCCGCCGTCCGCGACTCCCTTTTCATGCCCTCGGATGGGGAGCCTGACGTTTTCTGCCATTAGACCGTCTTCCAAGTCGGCGATCGCTTGTCAGAGACTCCAGCCGGCCAGCAACCTCTCCGTTGCGTTGCTCTGCCTGCTCAGCACACTTCTTGAGGCGGGCGAGGTCCACTGCCTTGAAAGTGAGGGCCTCAAGCGCTTCCACCATGACAGGCATCGGCGTTTCTCCGCCGTAATGCTTGGCCGTCACGCCCGACCGGGCGTGACCCATCATGTCGCCGATGACGACTTGGTTCTGCCTGGAGTTCTTCAGGCTAGCGGAGAAGGTGGTGCGCAGAGCATGGAAGTCCACGCCTTTGCGCGTGATCCCAACCGCCCGGCGGTAAGTTGTGAAACGCTGCGTCTCCTTGTGCCCATAGCGCTTGTCAGGGCCGGCCTGAACCGCCTCGGGGAACAGGCGAGTGCCTCCGGCTTCGCGCACCGAATCCACCCAGTCCACGAAGCCCAGTTCGATCAGAGCCGGATGAACAGGAAGGGTGCGAGGCCGGGTGAACGTCTTCAGGACCATCCCGTCACCGATCTCTATTTGTGCGACGCCGTCGACGGTGCGCACGTGCTTCGTGCAAAGCTGGAGCGCCTCCTCGAGGCACAGCCCTTGGAACAGCGCGAGAAGCGGGACCCAGTACATCAGGTCACGTGTCACATAAGGGCCGGGAGCGGTCCGGTTCGCGCTGCCATCGTGCCCCGTGTAGATCGAGCCGGAGAAGAAGGCGCGCAGCTCACGGTCGTCGTACTGCTTGCGGACAAAGGTCTGCTGCGCCTCGACCTGCTTCTTGCTGAACCGTACTGCGAGAGTCGGCAGCTCGCCCTTCAAGTTTCTCGGCGCATGGCCATCCAGGGCGGGGGTCATCGCCGAGAGGTGGCTGTTGATCGTAGCGCGTGACAGGCGGGGCGTCCTCTCTTCCGGAGACCGAGACGCATCCAGCGCATCGGCCTTCGCGATGGCTTCGTTGACCGAAAGGTGCCTGAATTCCTTCCCCCTCCCGTGCATGGTCGGGACGCGCTGCAGCCGCCGCTTGAACTCGCGGGCGCTCTGCTCGGTGAACTCATTCGCCACGACGGGCCCCATGAGTTCGAGGAACAAGCGCGCGACGCAGGCCCGGCCGCTTGCGGTCGACACGCGGACCTCGTCGTCCTCGGCGGCGTCCGGGGCTGCGGAGGTCCGCGACTCCCCCCAGCGCGCGACCAATTCGTGCACGAAGACGGGGTCGTTAGAGGCGCCACCCGCCGTTGCCGTGGCCGTGGTGTGAGCCTCCCGTGCTCCCGATCTGGGCTCGGGCAGAGCGTGCGGCGCTGCCGGCTGTGCCGGCAGGAGTGCTCCGCTTCCGCTGGCGCCATTTGCGGACCCGGCGAGATCGACCGGCGTGCCGGCCGCGCCTGGCGCGGCCCAGCCCCGGCCGATCTGCTCCTCGTGCGCCGCCACCCCGAGCCACGCTTCGCCCGCGGCGCGGAGAGCCGCCTCGCCCGCGAGCAGCCGTTCGTCCTCGCTGAGCGTGATACCTTTCTCTGACAGGAAATCGTCCAGGGCCTCGCCGACCGGCCCGGAGTCGCGGTCCCTTGCGGCTGCGGCCAGGGCGCCCGCCTGGCCGAAGGCGGTCTGCACACGGACCTTCCGAGGAGGCAAGAAGACCGGTTCCGGATCAGGCATCTGCGCGGCAAGCGCCAGGAGCTCAGCGCTGATGCCGGGGTCCAGCGTAAAGCCTGGCTCGCGCCCCTCAAGGGCAAAGTTCAGCCGGGCAGCCAGCGCGGGTGGAAGGCTTGGGCCCTGGACAGACCGGAGGGCAGGGCGCCCCCGGCCCTGCTGCGCCCGCTCGACGAGGAAGCGCTGCAGAAGGTGGTCGCGGAACTCCGCCAAGGTGGCGCTGAGCTTGGCTGGGTCGAGGCGGGCGCGTGACATGGCTTCAAACCGGGCGTCGAGTTGCAGGGCAAGGCCGCGCGCCTGGGCGAGGCTCCCCGTCCTCAGAGATAGCCGGATCTCATGCCGTTTCGCCATGCCACCGTGGGGCGCGTCGCGCGGGGCTGGAAGGCGCCGGCGCCACGTGTAGCCCCCGGGGCGGAGGAGGAGGTGGGCGGGCGCCCGCCCTGCTCGCCGGGTAACTGGTGGAGGGGGAATGCAGGGCGGATGGGGACCATCCTGGGGACCACGAGTGGGGACCATGGGATCTGGCAGCCTCCGGTTCGGGCCACGCCCGCCGTGAAGCTCCTGATTTCCTTGGGAATCCGTCCGGTCTTGGTTGGGGCGCCAGGATTCGAACCTGGGAATGGCGGTACCAAAAACCGCTGCCTTACCGCTTGGCTACGCCCCAGCCGGCGCCTCCCTATAAGGCAGAAGTTCAGCCACTGGAACCGGGGGTCAGCCGGTCAGGGCGCCGCCTTCTCGCCACCACGTGGCAGGAAGGGAAGCGCAGGCGGCGCGGGCTTTGTCCGCCGTCGCGAACAGGCCAAAGCAGGTCGCGCCTGATCCGCTCATGCGTGCCAGCAGGCAGCCGGGCAGGGTGCGCAGTGCCGACAGCACCTCTCCAATGGGCGGACGCAGCGCGACGGCTGGCGCCTCCAGGTCGTTACTGAGATGCGCCAGTTCCGCGGCCATGGCGGCGGCGTTGGGCCAAGCGGCAGGCAGTGAGGCCGGGTGGCTGAACCCGCCTGTGCGGGCACGGAACACCACCGGCGTCGGCAGCGTAACGCCAGGGTTCACCAGCAGCAAACCGCAGGGCGGCAGGCGGGGCGCCTCGGTGATCACCTCGCCGACGCCCCCCATGCGCGCTGGGCGCGAGGCGAGGCAGACTGGGATGTCGGCGCCCAGTGGCAGGGCGATCTCGCGCAGTTCCGCTTCGTCGAGTGACAGACCCCAGGCGCGGTTCAGGAGGCGAAGCGCAGCGGCTGCATCGGCTGAGCCGCCGCCGATCCCCGAAGCGACGGGAAGACGCTTCACCAGCGTGAGGGCGGCGCGAGGCGATACGCCGCCACGCTCCGCCAGGGCGTGTGCCGCGCGAAGCACGAGGTTGTCCGCCTCCCCAGCCAAGGCGGCGGCGAACGGCCCCTTGACGCGAAGGGAAAGGCCCGTAGCACTTTCGCCGCGCAGCTCATCGGCGGCAGGGCCGAACACGGCAAGGCTGTCGAGCAGGTGATAGCCGTCCGCGCGCTGCCCAGTGACGTGCAGGAACAGATTGACCTTGGCCGGTGCGGCCTCGCGCAGCGACACGGCTCAGTCCTGGCGGGCAGGCCGGGGCAGGCCGTCGCGCAGCTTCAGCTCGATCTTCTCGGCCTCGTCCGGCTCGTTATCCATGGTGAGGGCGCGGCGCCACTGGAAGCGTGCCTCGGCCTCGCGACCCACGCCCCAATAGGCATCACCAAGATGGTCGTTGATTGTGCCGCTGCGCGGTTCCAGCTCGACCGCCTTCTCCAGCCACTGGATCGCCCCCGAGTGGTCTCCAAGGCGGAACAGCACCCAGCCCAGGCTGTCGGCGATGTTGCCGTCCTGGGGGCGAAGCTCCACCGCGCGCTCCAGCATGGCGCGCGCACGGTCCAGGTTTACGCCCTGGTCGGCCCAGGAATAGCCGAGGTAATTCAGCACGTAGGGCTGCTCGGGCGTGAGTTCGAGCGCGTAGAGGAAATCTGCCTCTGCGCCGGGCCAGTTGCCCGAGCGCTCGCGCGCGATGCCGCGGGCATAGAAGAGCGGCCAGTCATAGCCGCGAGGCACTCCTAGGCGTTCGATCGCACCGTCATAGGCCACCGCCGCCTCGGCGAAGCGGGAGCGACGGCGAAGGATGTCGCCCAGGCGAATACGGGGCTGCGGCGGGTCCGGGAGAATCTCCATCACCTCGCGGATGATCTGCTCCGCCTCGGCCAGACGGTCCAGACGGTCCAGCAGCCCGGCGCGGCGCAGCGCGACGGCAGGGGCGAGGGGGTCGTTGGCGGGGATCGCCGCGAGGATTTCCAGTCCGGCCTCGAACTGCTCCGCCTCCGCGAACTGATCACCGAGCAGGAGCAGGGCGGGGGCGAAGCCAGGCCGGATGCGCAGCGCCAGTCGGGCGAGGAGGGTCGACATCTCCTCCAGCCCCTGGCCGCGCAGCGCCGCCCCCAGCGCAACATACGCCTCGGCGATCCCTTCCGCGGGCGAAGTGATGCCTCGCGCAGCCAGAACGTGCGAGCGCGCGGGTTCCAGCGCCGCCAGCGCCAGCTCGTCATGACCTTCGGCTAGCCGGTCCAGCAGCCGAGCCGCCTCGGCCTGCTTGCCGGTGCGGTGGAGGATGGAAGCGGCGAGCAGCGACAGGCGCAGCGTCGGCTCCGGCTGGTCGGCGAGGGCGAGGCGCACGTAGCGCTCCGCGTCGCGTGGACGATTGCCCAGATCGGCGATCAGCGCGGCGTGCAGCGCGTTGAGCGCGCGGAACCGTCCGCTTTCCGCCTGTGGGCGAAGGAGGGCCAAGGCCTCGCCCCACTGGCCGCGTCCGGCCAGGGTCCAGGCAATGATGACCGGCTGCAGCGCCTGAATCGCGCCCTGACGCGGCAGGGCACGCGCGCGGGACTCGGCGCGGTCGAAGCGCCCTCCCATCACGTCGCTGCCCATGAGGACGAGCTGCGATGCGAGGTTGTCCGGCAGGCGGCGCGCGAGGCGCAGCGCCTCGGGCCGGCCGTCCAGCAACGCTGCCAGGAAGGCGCGCTGCAGCAGCTCCGGCTGGTCCGGCTCGGCGCGCAGGGCAGAGAGGAGGCTGTCGGCGGCGGTTCGCGTGTCCAGCTCGTCGGCGGCGAAGCGCCCGGCCAGGAAGGCGCCGAAGACATTGCTGGGATTGCCCGGGGCGGGCGGGCGAAGCGAGGCATCGCTGCCCGGCACATCCACTCCAGCGGCAGATGTCGCGAACAAGGTGACGGCCAGCAAAGCCGCGCGGCAAAAGGGGCTTCCGGCCATGCGCCCCGGTCTAGCAGGAACCTCCTGCATCGCACAGAACCCCCGTTGCGCGGCGGCCACAAGAACCGTCGCTTTCGTGCAAGAATGCAACAGGTCGGCCTGGGGCGCGGTTGCGCAACTTCAGCGCCCGTAGCTGGCGAATTGCGCACTCGCCTCGTGCAGTTCCGTCTCATCCAATAGCACGGGCTGGAGCCCCGCGGCGAGAAGCGAGAGATATTGCGAGGCGAGGTTTTCCACTTCCCTGGCCAGGGTCTCGGCGGCGGAAAGGCTCGCCCCGACAGCGACCACGCCGTGATTCGCCAGCAGGCATGCTCGGCGTCCGACCAGGGCCACGGCCGCTTCGACCGCCAAGTCCTCCGTGCCGAAGGTGGCATGGCGCGCGCATGGGATGTCGGTCCCGCCGGCCGACAGGATCATGTAGTGGAAGGGTGGGATGGACTGCCGCGCGCAGGACAGGGCCGTGGCGCAGGGCGAATGGGTGTGGACCACCGCCTCCACCTCCGGCCGTGCCGCGTAGAGCGTCGCGTGGAGGCGCCATTCGGAGGAAGGCCGCCGCCGACCGTTGAACGGCACCCCATCGGCATCGCATTCGACGAGATCGTCTTCGCTCAGCTCCGCATAGGGAAGGCCGGCCGGGGTGATGCGGAAGCCGCGCGGCGTGCGGACCGAGAGATTTCCCGACTTCGAGGGCATGAAGCCCAGCGCGTCCAGACGCCGGGCCGCCGCGACCAGGGAGCCGCTCACCCTTCGCGCAGCTTTCTCGCCGCCTGGGCAGCCGGGCGGTTGAAGCATCGCTCCAGCCAAGCGCGGCTGCGCGTGTGGCCACCGAAGTCGAAGCGGTTGGACCAAGCGCCGTAAAGCACGCCGGCGAGATTGCAGTCCGCGATGGTGAAGGCCTCGCCGAGCAGGTGCGGCCGACCTTCCAGATGCGATTCCAGGACGTCCAGCCTCGCGCCCAGCCCGGACGCGCCCTGGGCCGCCTGGCCGGCATCACGCTCGCCTTCGGGGCGGAGATAGGTGTGGTAGGCCCACTGCATCGCCGCCGGCTCGACTTCCGTCGCGGCCCAGAGCGTCCATTGCAGCACGCGGCTTTCGTCGTCGCCTTCCGGCATCAGCGGTTGGCCGGAGCGGCGGGCGAGGTGCAGGTTGATGGCGAGGCTCTCGAAAAGGACGAGGTCACCATCCTCCAGCGCCGGAATCTTTCCGTTCGGATTCACGCGCAGATGGTCGGCCGAGCGCAGCGCGGCGCCGAAGCCGGTGTCCACCAGTTCATAGGGAAGCTTCGCCTCCTCTGCGGCCCAGATGCAGCGGAAGGCGCGAGAGCGCGCGGTACCATGGATGCGGATCATGTGTTTTCCTTGTCGAGCGCCGCGATGCTGCGCGCATGGGCCACGGTGGCGCGCTGGAAGCGGATGAGCAGCGCGGCCCAGATCACCAGGAGCAGCAGCGCCCAGGGGAAGCCGTGGTGGCGGAGCACCAGCGCCGCCGCCACCACCCAACCCAGAGACAGCACCATGCCCTGGCGAAGCAGGGCAAGGAGTGGCATCAGCGACGCCGCGCCGCGTCGAGCGAAAGCGGCCCGCCGCCCGCGGCCGAGAGATACAGGAAGACGAAGCAGTAGAGGATCGCGAGGTTCCCGCCATTCAGGATCGGAAGGAAGCCGCGCGGCGCATGGCCAAGGAAGTAGGCGAAGGCCATCAGCCCCGCGAGCACGAACGCCACCGGCCGCGTGAACAGGCCGAGGGCGAGCAGCGCGCCGCCACCGAACTCCAGGATGCCGGCAAACCAGTACTGGCTCAGAAGTTCAGGCGCGGGCCGCGGCGAGGGCGGCCAGCCCAGGATCTTCTGCATACCGTGCTGCATCAGCAGCAGCGCGGCCATGATCCGCAGGGCAGAAAGCAGCCAGGGCTGCGCGCGGGTCGCGAAGTCACGCATTCAGGTCACATCCCTCCAGGATAATTCGGCCCACCGGCGCCTTCCGGTGTGCGCCAGTCGATGTTCTGCGTCGGGTCTTTGATGTCGCAGGTTTTGCAATGAACGCAGTTCTGCGCGTTGATCACGAGGCGCGGCTCGCCCTCCTCGACGCCCACCGCCTCGTACACCCCCGCCGGGCAGTAGCGGCTTTCGGGCGAGCGGTACTTCTCCCAGTTCTCGGGCAGCCAGCGGCTGGGGTCCTTCAGGACCAGGTGGGCGGGCTGGTTCTCCTCATGGTTGGTGTTCGACAGGAACACGGAGGAGAGGCGGTCGAAGGACAGCACGCCATCGGGCTTGGGGTAGTCGATGCGCGGCGCGTCATCGGCGCGGCGCAGCGTCTCGTGGTCCTGGTGGTGCGTCATGGTCCAGGGCGCGCGGCCGCGGAACAGGTAGGTGTCGAGGGCGGCGTTGGCCATGCCGCCCCAGAAGCCGAACTTGCCGAAGCCGGAGCGGATGTTGCGGACGGAGCGAAGCTCCGACCACACCCAGGACGCCTCCAGCTTGGCCGGATAAGCATCGAGCACGGCCGGCTTCGACTCCAGCGCCTCGGCGATCGCCTCGGCCGCCACCATGCCGCTCTTCATCGCGGTGTGGGTGCCCTTGATCTTGGGCACGTTCAGGAAGCCCGCCGCGTCGCCGATCAGCGCGCCGCCGGGGAAGACCAGCTTCGGGATGGCCTGGAACCCGCCCTCGTTCAGCGCGCGGGCGCCGTAGGAGATGCGCTTGCCGCCCTCCAGCATCGCCTTCACGGCGGGGTGGTGCTTGAAGCGCTGGAACTCGTCGAAGGGCGAGAGCCACGGGTTCGGGTAGTCGAGCCCGATGACGAAGCCGATGGAAACGAGGTTCTCGCCCAGCATGTAGAGCCAGGACCCGCCATAGGTGTCGGAGGGCAGGGGCCAGCCCACCGAATGCCAGATGAGGCCGGGCTGGTGCTTCTCCTTGGGGATCTCCCAAAGTTCCTTGATGCCGAGCGCGTAGGTCTGCGGCGCCACGCCCTCGCGCAGCTTGTAGGTCTCGAAAAGGCGCTTGGTGAGCGAGCCGCGGCACCCTTCGGCGAAGAGCGTGTAGGTGGCGCGCAGCTCCATGCCGGGCTGGTAGTTGCCGCCCTTGGTGCCGTCCTTCTCGATGCCCATGACGCCGGCGACGACGCCCTTGACCTGCCCATCCTCGATGATCGTCTCGGAGGCGGCGAAGCCAGGATAGATCTCGACGCCCAGCGCCTCGGCCTTGGCGCCGAGCCAGCGCACGACGTTGCCAAGCGAGACGATGTAGTTGCCGTGGTTGTTCATGCTCGGCGGCGTGGGCAGCTTGAAGGCCCGCGTCGCGGTCAGCAGCATGAAGCGGTCCTCGCCCGCTGGGGTGGCGAGGGCAGGGGGATCGTCACGCCAATCGGGGATCAGCTCATCCAGCGCGCGCGGCTCCAGCACGGCGCCCGAGAGGATATGCGCGCCGACCTCGCCGCCCTTCTCCACCACGCAGACGCTGGCATCAGGCGAAAGCTGCTTCAGCCGGATCGCCGCGGCGAGGCCGGCGGGCCCGGCACCGACGATGAGCACGTCGAACTCCATGGCCTCGCGCTCTTCGGCCATCGCCTCCTCGTGATTCTCGCTCATGTCCCGGCTTTTCCCCATGAATGCTGCGGCGGAACCTAACGCGAAGCGGCGCGGCGCGGTAGAAGGGGGAAGATGGAGGACGCGACCCGACAGGCCCTGCTGGCCGCCTTGTCCTGGCAGGCCGCCATGGGCGCCGATGAGGCGATCCTGGCGGAGCCGCAGCGCCGTGACGTCCCGCCGCCCGAACCGACGCAAACCCAAGCCTCGCCACGCCCGACCCTCGCCGTGCTGCGCCCGCCGGGCGGCATGGCGGTCGAGCTTGCGGCCGGCGCCACGTCGCTGGAGGAGCTGCGTGAGGCCATGGCGCGCTTCGAGGGCAGTCCGCTGCGCGAAACCGCCAGCCAGCTCGTCTTCGCCGATGGCGTGCCCGGCGCGCCGGTGATGGTGATCGGCGAGGCTCCGGGCGCCGACGAGGATCGCATCGGCCGACCCTTCGTGGGCGTGTCGGGACGGCTGATGGACCGCATGATGGCGACGATCGGCCTGTCGCGCCAAACGAACCTCTACATCACCAACATCCTCCCCTACCGGCCGCCAGGGAATCGCACGCCGAGCGATGCGGAGGTGGCGCTGTTCATGCCCTTCCTGCATCGGCACATCGCCCTGGCCCGGCCGCGCCTGCTGGTGCTCGCGGGCGGCGTTTCCGCCAAGGGGCTTCTTCAGACGCGCGAAGGAATTACACGGCTGCGCGGCAAGTGGCAGAAGTTCACGTCAAGTCAAGGCGAAGTCATTCCTGTTCTCCCCACTTTGCACCCTGCGTATCTGTTGAGAAATCCGCTCGCCAAGCGTGATGCGTGGCGTGACTTGCTGGCGTTGCAGCGCAGGCTGAATGATGGCGATAATGTGGCGATTTGACCCTGCCTTTGGGGTTGCCATGCGAAAGTGGGATTTTTCTGCCCGATATTGGACGTTAAGCCCGGGTTAACTCTTGCATGGGGACGGGACCCCTGTGTAGGGCAAGAGGACCATGAGCGCGCTCTGCCCCATGGCCCGCCGTCGCCTGGCCGTTTTGAGCCTGGTGGCGTTTTTCGGCGCCGGGCTTTCCCCGGCCACCGCGCAGCGGGCCCAAGACCAGACCGCCCCTTCCCAGGGCCGGACGCGGACCACCACCGGGCTTCCCCAGCCCATGACCGCCCTCGACGCTGCACGGATGCGCCGGGCCTTCGAGGCGCAAGGCCGCGGCGACTTCGCCGCCGCTTCCCGTGAGGCAGAGCGGCTTGAGGACCGGCGCCTGATGGGCCATCTCCTCGCCGACCGACTCCTGCGCGGGCAGGGAGGAGCTCCGGAGCTACAGGCCTGGCTGTCGGATTTCTCCGATCATCCCGACGCGCCGGCCATCCATGACACGCTGGTCGCCAGCCTGCCGCGTGGCGCCTCGGCGCCACCACCCCCGCAGCAGCCGGAACTGCCAAGTCTCGCAGAGATGCCGGAGGAGCGCACCTCCGGACCCGAAAGCTTTGTCCGGAACCCGGCGCTGGACCGCACCGTCGCGGCGCGCGCCGCCGAGGGCAACGTGGATGCGATCCTCTCGCATCTCGGGAGGACCCGTGGCCTCACCCCCGCCTATGCGGCGGAGCTCAAGGCCGAGGCGGCGCAGACCCTGTTCCAGCAAGGCAAGGATGAGCAGGCGCTGCGCCTCGCGCAGGATGCGCTGCGAAGCGTCCCCGGCCACGCGCTCGCGGCCTTCCAGGTCGGACTGAGCGCCTGGGCACTGGAGCGCTGGGACCTCGCCTATTCCTCCTTCGAGCGGGCCGCGCGGGCCGACTCGGCGGCGCCGGCGCTGCGGGCCTCTGCTGCCTACTGGACGGCACGCTCCGCGGTGCGGGCGCGGAGGCCGACGCAGTATGTGCCCTGGATGCTCCAGGCCGCGCAGGAGCCACGCACCTTCTACGGCATGATAGCGCGCCGCACGCTGGGCCTGCCGCCCGGGCTGGTCTGGGAGCGGGACGTTGCCGGCGAAACCCACGCCGCCGCCATTGCCGAGACCGCAGGTGGGTGGCGCGCCCTCGCCCTGTTGCAGGTTGGCCAGACCGAGCGCGCGGAGGCGGAGCTGCGCCTCCTGCATCGGCGGGCGCGCAACAACCGGCCGGTGGTGCAGGGGATCCTTTCCGTCGCGCAGCAGGCCGGCCTGGCGAGCGTCACCACCGCCGTCGCCAACGCGGCACAGGGCGAGGATTCACGCGGACGCGACACCTCGCGCTTCCCGCTGCCGACCTTGCTGCCGGCGAACGGGTTCCGCATGGACCCGTCGCTGATCTACGCCATCGCCCTGCAGGAAAGCCGCTTCGACCCGAGCGCCGTCAGCCCGGCCGGGGCGCGGGGCCTGCTGCAGATCATGCCGGCCACCGCCTCCTATGTCGCGAACGACCCGTCCCTGCGCGGGGAGCGGATGAACCGGCTGCACGAGCCCGGCTTCTCGCTGGAAATCGGCCAGCGCTACATCCACTACCTTGCCCGGCACGAGGCGACCGGAGGCGACCTGATCCGCATCCTCGCCGCCTACAATGCCGGGCCGGGCAATCTCCAGCGCTGGATGCCGGCGCAACGCCATCGTTCCGACCCGCTGCTGTTCATCGAGAGCATCCCGATCAACGAAACGCGCCACTACGTGCAGCGCGTCCTCACCTTTTCGTGGATCTACGCGAACCGGCTGGGACTGCCCTCGCCGAGCCTGGACGCCATCGCGGGCGGGCAGTTCCCCGAGTTCCAGGGACCGGAGGCGGTCACGGCGATGTTGCGGGCGAGGCCGCAGAGGGGCAATTAAAGCCCCATGCCCATCGACGAGTCGCGCCGCTTCATCCCGGTCAACATCGCCGTTCTGACGGTGAGTGACACGCGCGATCTCTCCACCGACCGCTCCGGCGACACGCTCGCCGCCCGGATCGAGGAGGCAGGGCACGTGCTCGCTGCCCGCGACATCGTGCGGGACGAGGCGGACCTGATCGAGGCAAAGCTGCGCGGCTGGATCGCAGACCCGGAAGTGGATTGCGTCATCTCCACGGGCGGCACCGGCATCACCGGCCGCGACGTGACGCCCGAGGCCTTCGCCCGCGTCCTCGAAAAGGAGATCGAGGGCTTCGGCGAGTTGTTCCGCATAATCAGCTTCGCGAAGATCGGCACTTCCACCATGCAGTCTCGCGCCATTGGTGGCGTCGCGGGTGGCACCTACCTCTTCGCGCTGCCGGGCAGCACCGGCGCCTGCAAGGATGGGTGGGATGACATCCTGCGCTGGCAGCTGGATGCACGGCACCGCCCCTGCAACCTCGTCGAGCTGATGCCGAGGCTGCAGGAGCATTTGAAGGGCTAAACGCCCCTCCGTTCAGGTCGCGCTCGACCAGTCCGCCGGCACGAAGCGGAACCCGTCGCCCTGCCGGGTGACGTAGCCCGTGCCGGGGAAGTTGAAGTGGTAGGCGCAGATCCGTGCCCGCTCCTCAGCGATGCGGCCGAACAGGCGGTTGCGGCTTTCCGTGGCCATGGCGCCATCGAAGTCGAAGACAGAATGCCAGTTCGGGTGCCGCAGGAAGAGTTCCGGGCGCCCGGCCGTGTCCGCGGTCACGAACATCTGCTCGTTGCCGCTGGTGACATGGAAGGCGGTGTGGCCGGGCGTGTGACCGTAAGTCGCGATGGCGCGGATGCCCGGCGCCACCTCGGCCCCATCCTCGAAGGTGCGCATGCGCTCCCGCAGCGGGGCGAAGCGACGCGCCGTGTTCGCAAAATTGCCGCGCTGGAACTCGGGCGAGCGATTGCGGTTCGCCTCGTCGCTCCACCACGCCCATTCCGTCGCGGGGACTGCGACCTCGGCATTGGGGAAGAAGGGGCGGTTCTCGGCGGTGGTAAGGCCGGTGATGTGGTCGCCGTGGAAATGCGAGACGACGACGAGCGTCACCTCGTCGGGCTGGATGCCGGCGGCCGCCATGCTGCGCGGCAACTGCCCGGTGCCGGGGGCCAACTGTCCAGCGCCGGTTCCGGCATCGAAGAACACCACACCGCGCGGCGTCCGGAGCGTCGTGATGACGTAGGGATTCACGAGGTTCTGTGCCGGCAGCGCCACCTCGTCCAGCGTCGCCCGCACCTGCTCGGCGGGCGCATTCGTCACCAGGCCCTGGAGGGCGTTGGGGCGGCGCACGAAACCGTCATGCAGCGTCGTGACCGAGAACTCGCCCAGGCGGAACCGGTAGAAGCCGGGCGAGGTCGGGGCGGGCTGCGCCGCCGGGGCGGAGCCTTGGGCGACCGCACGATGCGCCAGCAGCAGGGCGGGCGCGGCGAGGAGGAGGCGTCGGCTCATAGCGCGGTCGTCCAATCGGCGGGAACGAAGCGGAAGCCCTGGTCCTGGCGCGTGACATAGCCATTCGCCGGGAAGGGGAAGTGGTAGCCGGTGACGCGGATGCGGTCCGTCGCCACGCGGTCCAGCATGCGGCGTCGGGTCTGGACTGCCATTTCCGGGTCGAAGTCGAAGACGATCTGCCAGTCCGGACGCGGCATCATCAGCTCAGGCCGGTTGGTCACGTCGGCCAGGAAAATCATCTGCGCGTCGCCGTCGCTGACGTGATAGCAGGTGTGGCCCGGCGTGTGGCCAGGCGCGGAAATGGCGCGGATGCCGGGCAGCACCTCCGCACCGTCCTGCACCTGCCGGATTCGGTCGCGATACGGGCCGAAGCGCCGCGCCGTGTTGGCGAAGTTGCCGCGCTGGCCTTCCGGCGAGCGGGTCTGATTGCCCTCATCCGTCCACCACGCCCATTCGGCGGCCGGCACGAAGATCTCGGCCTGCGGGAAGACGGGCTCGTTCTGGGCGGTGGTGAGGCCGGTGATGTGGTCGCCGTGGAAGTGGGAGATCACCACGGCCCGCACCTGGCCGAGATCCAGCCCGGCAGCGCGGAGATTCGTGGCCAGCTGCCCGGCCGTCGGCGCTGCCTGCCCGCCCGTGCCGGTGTCGAACACGACGAGGCCGCGTGGCGTCTCGACGAAGGTGACGGTGAAGGGGACGGTCAGGGTGTCGGGCGGCATGAAGCTGTCCGCCAACACCTCCCGCACCTCGGATGCCGGGGCGTTGCGGACGAAGCCTTCCACCGGGCGCCGGAAGAACCCGTCATGCACCGTGGTGACGGTGAGGTTGCCGACCTTGAATCGGTAAAAGCCGGGGGCCTGCGCCTGGGCGGCTGGCGTGTTGCCGGTCTGCGCATTCTGCGCGGCGGCGGGCAATGCCATGGCCGAGGCGATGGCCGCGCTGCCCGCGAAGAGGCCGCGGCGATGGGTGCTCATTGGACGGATCCCTCCCATGCTGGGTTCGGCCCAGCAAATAGGAAGTCACCGGATAAAGGCAACGACGGATTCGAGGTGGGGGGACCAGAGGAACTGGTCCACCGGGACCGCCGATTCGACCCTGAACCCGGCCGCCCGCAACGCCGCGCCGTCTCGGGACAAGGCCGTCGGATTGCAGGAGACGTAGATGACCCGCTTGGTGGTCGAGCGGGCGATCTGCGCAACTTGGTCCGCGGCGCCGTTGAAGGGCGGGTCCAGCACCACGGCGGCGTAGGGCTTGAGCTCCGCCGGCAGCAAGGGCTGGCGAACGAGGTCGCGACGCTGTGCCCGGACCCGCCCGCCGCCCGAGGCGCGCTTCAGCGCCTCGGCCGCAGGGGTGTCGCCTTCAAAGGCATCCACAACGCCGCGCGACGCCAGTGGGAAGGACAGCGTGCCGATCCCTGCATAAAGATCGGCGAGGCGGGCGCGGGGAGGCAGCTTGGCGGGCAGGGCAGCCAGGACGGCGGCGATGATCGCCGCCTCGCCCTCGGGCGTGGCCTGGAGGAAAGCGCCGGGAGGTGGGGCGACGGAAACGCCGGCGAGGGTGATGGCAACGGCACCGCGCTGGGCCGCGACCTCGTTCCGCCAGGCGATGCGCGGGATGCCTTGCTCCGCCGCAAAGGCAGCGAGGCGGCGGCGGTCGCCCTCGGTCAGTGGGCCATCCGTGTCGAGCCGGATGTCGGCGCCGGTGTCGAGCCAGTTCACCACGACCGTGCCGAGGCGCCGCAGCCCTTCCAGCCCGCGCAGCGCCGCCGCCAGCGGCCCGAGCAGCGCGACCAGTTCGGGGCGGAGGATGTGGCATTCGCGCATGGGCACCAGGGCGGTGCCGTGGCGCTCGTGGAAGCCGATGGCGACCGAGCCATCCGACTGCCGCTCCAGCCCCCAATCGGCGCGGCGGCGCGAGTTGCGCGGCGTGACGAAGGCGGGCGCGACAGGCGCGTCCGGGAAGCCGGCGCGCGACAGCGCCTCGACCAAGCGCGAGCGCTTCCACCCGGCATAGGCGTCGAGCGACCAGTGCTGGAGGGCGCAGCCGCCGCAAGGTCCGAAATGCGCGCAGGGCGGTGCGACGCGATCGGGCGAGGGGGCAAGCACCTCCTCCAGCCGCCCGCGCCCCTTGGCGCCCGGTGTGGCGCGCACCCGCTCTCCGGGCAGCGTCCAGGGAATGAAGAGAGGGCCGGGGGCGATCCCATCGCCCCCGGCCCCCATCGCCTCGATCGTGGTTTCGACCGGTTCAGCCAAAGGCGTTCAGACCAGTGATCGCGCGGCCGAGGATCAGCGCATGCACGTCATGCGTGCCCTCGTAGGTGTTCACCGTCTCGAGGTTCATGACGTGCCGGATCACGTGATACTCGTCCACGATGCCGTTGCCGCCGTGCATGTCGCGGCTGACCCGCGCGATGTCGAGCGCCTTGCCGCAATTGTTGCGCTTGATGAGGGAGATCATCTCCGGCGCGGCCTTGCCCTCGTCGAACAGGCGGCCGACGCGCAGCGCTGCCTGGAGGCCGAGCGTGATCTCGGTCTCCATGTCCGCCAGCTTCTTCTGGATCAGCTGCGTCTGCGCCAGCGGCTTGTTGAACATCTTGCGATTCAGCGTGTAGTCGCGCGCGGCGTGCATGCAGAACTCGGCGGCGCCCAGCACGCCCCACGCGATGCCGTAACGGGCGCGGTTGAGGCAGGAGAAAGGGCCAGCCAGGG
Source organism: Sabulicella rubraurantiaca (assembly GCF_017355885.1). Classification (GTDB taxonomy): domain Bacteria; phylum Pseudomonadota; class Alphaproteobacteria; order Acetobacterales; family Acetobacteraceae; genus Roseococcus; species Roseococcus rubraurantiacus. Next base: position 767,600 of record NZ_JAFEUU010000001.1, on the reverse strand, counting down.
AGCGCACGCCCGGCAGGCGGTTCTCCTCCGGCACGAAGACCTCATCCATCATGATCATGCCGGTGACGGAGGGGCGAAGGCTGAACTTGCCCTCGATCTTGGGCGTGGTGAGGCCCTTCATCCCGCGCTCGAGCAGGAAGCCGTTCAGCTCACCCTCGTCGGTCTTGGCCCAGACGAGGCATACATCGGCGATGGGGGAGTTGGTGATCCAGGTCTTGGAGCCGGAGACCAGCCAGCCGCCATCCACCTTCTTCGCCCGCGTCCGCATGGAGGAGGGGTCGGAGCCGGCATCGGGCTCGGTCAGGCCGAAGCAGCCCACCCATTCGCCGGTGCGCAGCATGGGCAGGAACTTCTGCTTCTGCGCCTCGGAGCCAAAGGCGTGGATGGGATACATCACGAGGCTGGACTGCACGGAGAAGGCGGAGCGGTAGCCGCTATCCACCCGCTCTACCTCGCGCGCCATCAGCCCGTAGGCGACGTAGGACACGCCGGCGCAGCCATAGCCTTCCAGCGTCGCGCCAAGGAAGCCCTGCTCGCCGAAGGCGTTCATGATGGACCGGTCGAAGGTCTCGGTCCGGTTGGCCATGAGCACGCCGGGCATCAGCCGGTCCTGGCAGAAGGCCCGCGCGGCGTCGCGGATCATCCGCTCATCCTCGGTCAGCTGCTCGTCGAGCAGCAGCGCGTCCTCCCACTGGAAGGGGGCATGCCTGGTCTTGGCCGGCGTGACGACGTTCATGGGAATGATCCTCCTGGGGACGCTGTTTAGCGCGCGCGCCCCGCCCTTGTCAGTCGCCCGAGCCATGCGGCCCGGGCGGGCTGGAAATCAGGCGGCCTCGGCCGCGTCGCCCTCGGGGGCGGGGGCCGTCTCCGCGCGCGGCTTCCGCGGGCGCGGGATGGGAATCAGCATGAAGGCCGGCACCTCATCTCCGAAGCCGCGCACCGGCGGGCCCAGATCGTCGCGGTCGCGGCGGCGGTGGTCGTCGCGCTCCCGGTCACGGCGCGGCTCCTCGCGACGCGGCTGCTCGTCCCGGCGGGCTTCCTCGCGGCGCGGGCGCTCGTCGCGCCGGCGGTCGCGATCCTCGCGGCGCGGACGCTCCTCCGTCACCTCCTCGACGGAGGAGGCGCGGCGCGGGCGATCCTCGCGGTCGCGCTCGCGGCCGCGGCCACCGCGGTCCCTGCCGCCCGAGCGCTCGCCGCGCCCGGCATCGGCCCGGCTGCCGCGCCCGCCGCGCTTGCGGGTCATGGCCTCGGCGATTTCCTCGTCGGTGACGGGCTCCATCCCCTCAATCTCCATGCGGGGGATGGGCGCGCCGGTCAGTTTCTCGACCGCCTGCACGAGCTTGCCGTCCTCCGGCGTCGCCAGCGTGTAGGCGTGGCCCTCGCGCCCCGCGCGGCCGGTACGGCCGATGCGATGGACATAGTCCTCAGAGTGGAAAGGCACATCAAAGTTGAAGACGTGAGAAAGTCCGCCGATGTCGAGGCCGCGTGCCGCGACATCCGAGCAGACCAGCAGCCGGATCTCATTCGCCTTGAAGGCGTTCAAAGTGGCGAAGCGGGACGACTGGTCCATGTCGCCATGCAGCGCGCCGACCGAGAAACCGTGCTTCTTGAGCGACTTGTAGAGGATGTCTACGTCGCGTTTACGGTTGCAGAAGATGAGGGCGTTCTGCACCTGCTCACGCCGGATCAGGCGGCGCAGCGCCTCGCGCTTGTCCATCTCCGGAACGTAGAGCAGCCCGGTGGTGATGGTGGTCGCGACCGTCGCCGGACGGCTGACCGTGATCTCCTTCGGGTTGCGAAGGAAGGCATCGGCGAGGCGGCGGATCTCCGGCGCCATGGTCGCCGAGAAGAAAAGCGTCTGCCGCAGTGCCGGGATGATGGAGACGATGCGCTCGACATCGGGAATGAACCCCATGTCCAGCATGCGGTCCGCCTCGTCGATCACCAGCAGCTTGCAATCCGCCATCAGGATGCGGCCGCGGTCGAACAGGTCCAGCAGCCGGCCCGGCGTGGCGATCAGCACGTCCACGCCCTTCTCCAGCGCGGCCTTCTGGTCGTCCATGCTCTCGCCGCCGATGAGCAGCGCATGGGTCAGGCCCAGATACTTGCCGTACTTCACGAACTGCTCGGCCACCTGCAGCGCCAGCTCGCGCGTCGGCTCAAGGATCAGGGAGCGCGGCATGCGGGCCTTGGCGCGGGAACCGGCCAGGATGTCCATCATCGGTAGGGTGAAGGACGCCGTCTTGCCCGTGCCGGTCTGGGCGCAGCCCAGCACGTCGCGGCCCATCAGGACGATGGGGATGGCCTGCTCCTGGATCGGGGTCGGGTGCTTGTAGCCCGCCTCCTCGACCGCACGGAGCAGCTTCTCGGACAGGCCGAGGTCAGAGAAGATGGCACGCGGCGCCTCGGCCTCGTCGACTGCTTCGGCCTCGACTTCGGTTTCGGCCACCGGCTCTGCTTCGGCGCGGCGCTCGTCGATGCGGGCATCGGCCTCGCTGCCGTCATCCGGACCCGTCAGCGGGTCCGTGGAGCGATCGACTTCCGGCAGGGAGTCAGGCGTCTCGGCAGGTTCGGCCCCGTCCACAACGGGCTCGCCCTCGCGGGCATGCTCGGGCAGGGAGTCGGGCGTCACCGGCGTGCGGGTGGGGCCTTCGGTGAGGGTCTCCGCAGCCGTGGCGGCCGGGGTGTTCTCGGTAGTTTCGGTCAAGTCTGGGCTTCCTAGCGCCTTGCGGGGCCGCGTCGCCTGCCAGGCCTGAGGCCAGGAAAAAGGCGCGCGACCGAGCGGGCGGTCAGGCCGCCCTCGTCTGCGAACAGCGCGCATATGCGCTCGCGCCACCGGAAAAGCAAGCGCTGCCGGGGGATTTGCGGGGTTTCCCCAGGGCATCTATGCCCAGGGCATGGCCATTCCGCTTCTCCTGCTCCCTGGGCTGCTTTGCGATTCGCGCCTGTGGCGCGACTGCCTAGGTGCCGTCAAAGGCATCGCCGCGCCTGTCGTGGCCGACTTGACGCAGGACGAGACAATGACAGGGATGGCGCGGCGCGCCCTCGCGCTGGTCGAGGGCGCGGAGCGCTTCGCCGTCGCCGGCCTGTCGATGGGCGGCTATGTCGCGCTGGAGGTGATGCGCCAAGCCGGGCCACGCGTTGCCGCGCTTGCGCTGCTCGACACCTCAGCCCGGCCCGACACGGAGGAGGCGAAGCGCAAGCGCGTCGACCTGATCGCCCTGTCGCAGCGCGGCCAGTTTCGCGGCGTCACGCCGCGCCTCCTGCCGCAACTCGTGCATCCCTCGCGCCTCGACACCCCCCTTGCCGAGGAGGTGAAGGAAATGGCCGCCCGCGTCGGCGCCGAGGCCTTCCTGCGCCAGCAGCGCGCCATCATGGGGCGGGAGGATTCGCGACCGCTCCTCCCACATATCGCCGTGCCGGCACTGGTCGGGGTGGGGGAGGCCGATGTGCTTACGCCGCCCGAACTGGCGGAGGAGATGGCGGCCGCCATCCCGGGCGCCGTGCTTCGCCGCTTCGCCGGGTGCGGGCACTTGCCGACGCTGGAGGACCCCGAGGCATCGGGCGCCGCGCTCAGGGAGTGGCTAGGCCGCGTCTGACGGCAGGCGGGACAAACATCGGTCCTGAGTGCCAGCCGATCTGGCGTCAGCGCAGCATGGTCCAATCGGACTCCGCCATCTCGCCGAGAAAGCCCGTCAGGCGCGCCTGCATCGCGGCGAAGCCCTTGCTGCGTTCGATCCGCCCCTCATCCATGTAGAGGGAGCGCGCGAGCTCGATCTGCACCACGTGCACCGCCTCGCGCGGGCGGCCGTAGCGGCGCGTGATGTAGCCCCCCGCGTAGGGGTCATTGCGGCGAACCCGGAAGCCGAGGCGCTGGAGCGACATCTCGACCTGGCGCACGGCGCGCGGGTTGGCGGCGGTGCCATGCGCGTCGCCCAGCACGATCTCGGGCACCGGCATTCCGGGCAGGGCCTGGCTCGGCATGGAGTGGCAATCGAGGACGAGGCAGGAGCCGAAGCGCGCCTGCGTCTCGCCGATCAGCGCGAGCAGGGCGGCGTGGAACGGTTCCCAGCAGTCGCGGACACGGCGCTCGGCTTCCTCGAAGGACAAGCGGCGCCGGTAGATCGGCTCGCCCGAGGCGACGATGCGCGCGATGGTGCCGAGGCCTGCCCCGACGCGGGGGCTGGCGCTGTTCACCCAGTGGGGCAGTGGCGTGTCGAACATGCCCGGGTCGAGTTCCCAGGGCTCCCGGTTCGCGTCGCAGAAGGCGCGCGGGAACTCCGCCGCCAGCAGCGGCAGGCCGAGTTCCGGCGCGGCGGCGAGGAGCTCCTCCACGAAGGCGTCCTCGCTCTTGCGCAGGGCGAGGGAGTCGAGGCGCGCCGCCTGGAGGAACTCGGTCGGGTAGCGGCGTCCCGAATGCGCGGAAACGAGCACGACCGGGGCCTCCTGACGCGCGGGGCGCGTCAGGGTGAAGGGGGGCAAAGCCAGTTCGGCGCCGATTGGCGGCAGGTCCATCGCCCCTCCTATACGTCCGGCTCAGCGCTGCGTCACAGCCCGGCTTCTTCGAGGCGGAGGATGGCGCGAGCCGCCGCCTGGGCACGCGGCACCAGCGTGGAGACGTCGAGCCACTCCTCGGGGCTGTGCGCGTTGCCACCCACCGGGCCGACGGCGCAGATGGTGGGTGCGCCCATGTCGGCGGTGAAGCCGGAATCGGCGCAACCGCCGGAGAACATGCCCTCCACCGGTGCCTCGCTGACCGAGCGGTAGAGGTCGAAGAGCCGGGCCGCCGCCGCGTCCTGGGTCAGCGGGCGGAACTCGCCCTTGATCGCCAGCTTTGCCTTGGTGCCGGGAACATGGGCGCGGGCGATGATCGCCTCGATCTTGCCCATCACCTCGTCGCGGTCCTCGGGGTTCACGTAGCGCAGGTCGATCTGGCCCTGGGCATGTGGCGCCACGGTGTTGACGCTCTGCCCGCCGCTGACCAAGCCGACATTGAGGGTGATGCCCCGCTTGAGGTCGGTCAGCGCATGGATGGCGGTGATCTTGTGCGCCAGCTCGCCAATGGCGGAGATGCCGGCCTCGAAATTGCCGCCCGAATGCGCGGCCTTGCCCTCGATGTCGAAGACCATGAACACGCCGCCCTTGCGGCCGGTCACGACGCCATTCCCCGGCCGGCCCGGCTCCGAGTTGAAGACGACGCGGGCGCCGCGCGCCTCCTCCTCGATCACCGCGCGGCCCTCGGGGGAGCCGATCTCCTCGTCGCCCGTGAACAGCCCGACCAGCGGGCCGGGCGCGCCGCCGCATTTCGCGAAGGCAGCGAGGACGAACATGTTCATCACGAGGCCCGCCTTCATGTCGGCCACGCCCGGGCCGAAGGCCTTGCCGTCCTTCACGGTGAAGGGGCGGCGCTGCGGCTCGCCCTTCGGGAAGACCGTGTCGCGATGGCCCATGAGGACGATGTTCTGGGCCTGGTTGCCGCGCGACTTCGCCGGGCCCTCATGCGGCAGGATGGCGCGCAGGCAGTCGCCATAGCGCTCGCCGCGCACCGTCTCGACCTTCAGCCCGTGCTCCTCGCAGAAGGCGCGGATCTGCGCGCCGACGGCGTCCACCCCAGCCTTGTCGTAGGAGCCGCCATCCGTGTTCACCATCGCCTCCAGCACGCGCAGCATCGCGTCCTGCTGCGTGGCGAGCCATGCGGTGATCTTAGCCTCGGCCGATTCGGTGTTCATGCGTCCCGGTTTCCCTTGTCCCTTGCGCAACAGAGCCTAGGCGCATCGCGGCCCCTGCGCCATCCGGCTTGCCCTTCCAATCGTGACGCGAAAGCGCGCAGCGGGCGGAAGTAACGCCGGCCGCCAACCTTCCAATCCGTTGCATGATGACTTGGCTTCGCTCCGACGATACAGAGCCCTGGCATCTCAGCCGCACGCCATGTTCGGGAGGGAGGGGAATTCTTGTTCGGACGACGTGCCATTCTGGCAGGCTTGACTGGCGCTGCCCCGCTTCTGCTTTCGAATCCTGGTGCCGCCCAGTCGCGCCGCCCCGCCGCATCAAGCGAGGTGCGGCGGCTGGCCGTGCAGTTCACGCACACCGGTGCATGGTTCCGCGGCCCCTTCCGCAACGAGGAGGGGCACGATCCGAAAGCGATCGAGGAGTTCTCGGAGGTGATGCGGGACTGGCGCACCGGTGAGGTGAAGCAGTTCGATCCCGCCGTGCTCGATCTGCTGTGGCGATTGGGGCGTGAGGCGCGGGTGAGCGAATTCTCCGTCCTGTCCGGCTACCGCAGCCCCCGCACCAACGCGGCGGTGGGCGGCGTGCCGGGCAGCCAGCATCTCTCGGCCCGCGCCTTGGATATCTGGCTGCCGGCCGGCCGACTCGGCACCGCGATCGAGAAGGCGGTGGCGATGCGGGCCGGCGGGGTGGGCGCCTATTCCGGCTGGATGCACCTCGACACCGGTGCGGTGCGCTTCTGGGATCAGCGGCACGGCGGCACGGGCGGACCCGAGCCGGAGGCCATCCTCGCAGTTCGCGCCCCGGCGGGACGCGAGCCGGCGCGCGGCGGCCCCACCACGCTGGCCCGTGGCCGGCAGTGGATGGTCATCGAGCCGCTGGAGCGCCAGGCGCAGGGCGGCCCCATCTTCCCGGCGCCGCGCATCCTCAACCTGCGCTGACGCGCGGCTACTCCACCCGCCCGATGCGCTGCACCGCGCGCACGAGGCGGGCGCTGTCCTCCGCCAGGAAGCGGGCGAAATCCGGCGCATCCATGTAGCGTGGCGGGCTGCCGGCCGCCTCGAAGGCGCGCAGCGCCTCCGGATCCTGCATGGCGGCGCGGAAGGCGTCGCGCAGCCGCGCCTGGATGGGGGCAGGAGTGGCGGCGGGGGCGAGCAGCCCGGCCCAGATGTAGAACTCCACGTCGCGGGAGCCGCGCTCCATGAAGGTCGGCACGTCCGGAAAGGCGGGGGCGCGCTGCGCACCCCAGCAGGCCAGGACGCGCACCCGTCCGCCCTGCACATGCTGGGTGAGCGTGCCCGGCGCGCTGGCGAGCGCCTGGATATTGCCGGACAACAGGGCCGTGATCGCCGGGCCCGCGCCCTGGAAGGGAACGTGGAGCATGCGGATGCCGGCGGCGGTCGCGAACATTTCCATCGCCACATGCAGCGTGCCGTAAGCGCCGGAGGAGCCATACGGAATGTCGCCCGGCCGCGCCTTCGCCGCCTCGACGAACTCCTCCAGCGTACGCCAGGGCGCAGAGGCTGGCACGGCGAGCATGGTGGGGTCGGCGTTCACCAGGCCGATTGGCGCGAACTGGCTCACCTCGTAAGGCGCGGGCCGGCCGAAGAGGCGTTCCGCCTCCGGGATGACAGCCAGGGAGGAGAGCGCCATCAGCAGCGTGTGCCCGTCTGCGGGGGCACGGGCGACAAAGGCATTGCCGAGCGCTCCGGCCGCACCTGCGCGGTTCTGTACCACGACGGGCTGGCGCAGATTGCGCTCCATGGCTGCGGCGACGGGTCGCGCTGCGAGGTCGGCCTGCCCGCCAGGCGGGAAGCCCACCACCATCGTGACAGCGCGGGTGGGAAAATCCTGCGCGTGCGCGGCGCCCGCAGAAAGCGCGGCGGCGCCGGCCAGGAGGGCACGGCGATTCATCAGGACTTTGGTCATTCTTCCCTCCCAAAGCGGCTCACGGCCGTGCTCAGGCGGGCCGCGTCCACGGCGTTGGTGCAGTTGTCATTCGGCGAGGCGAGGGTAGGGAAACATCGGCGCCCGACGCCGTGTCGCTTCCGTCCAACCTCGCTTCCGCCGGCTTCGTGACAGGCAAGATGCCTGTCCGAATCCGGCAAGGGAAGAAGCGGCCTCGGTCAGCCGCGCTGGTTGGTGCCGGTCTTGCGCTGCGCCTCGGCGGGCTTGGCGGGGGTCGCCGGGCGCTGCTGCGCTTGGGACTCGGAGCGCGGCGGCGGGGGCGAAGCGAGCAGGCGGCGCCGGGCGGCATGGGCGAGCGTCATGCGGAGCATTGTCTTCCTCCCTCTCGGGGCTCTGCTGGTCAGGCGACCGGGTTCTCGAGGACGCCGATGCCCGGCACCTCGATCCGCACCACATCGCCGGGCTTCAGGAAGACCGGCGGGTCGAAGCCGATGCCCACGCCCGCCGGGGTTCCGGTGGCGATCACGTCGCCCGGCTCCAGCGTGATGCTGGCGCTGATGGCCTCGATCAGCGTGGGAATGTCGAAGATGAGATCGCGCACGGGTGCGTGCTGCCGCCGCTGCCCGTTGATCCATGTGGAGAGCGTCAGCTCCGTAGGGTCAGGCACCTCGTCCGCCGTGAGGATGGCGGGGCCCATCGGGCAGAAGCTGTCCAGTCCCTTGCCGAGGATCCACTGGCTGTGGCGCTTCTGCAGGTGCCGGGCGGTGACGTCGTTGACGATGGTGTAACCGAAGACGTGGGACAGAGCGTCCGCCTTGCGGATGCCGCGCCCGCCCACCCCGATCACCACCGCCAGCTCGCCCTCGTAGTCGAGGCCGCCGGTGGGATCCATCGCCGACAGGATCGGCTCGCCATGCGCGATGATCGAGGTGTGTGGCTTGGAGAACACGACGGGGAAGGGCGGTACCACGTCCTTCGCGCCGCCATCGAAGCCGGAGCCGGCGAATTCCTTCGCGTGCTCGTGATAGTTCTTGCCGACGCAGAAAATGTTCTTCGGCGTGCGCGGCAAGGGCGCCAGCAGCTTCGCCTCCGTCACCAGCGGCGCCTTCTCGCAGGCGGCGAGCAGCCCGGAGGAATCGGCGATGGCGTCCAGCATGGTGCGGGGGCCGAGATCGCGGATCCCGGAGGCCGTCATCGCGCCGAGGCGTGCGCCCTTGCCGTCATCGAAGGTGACCAGCCGCATCCAGCTTCTCCATCCCGCTGGGCGGGGCGTGAAGCATGGTTACGGCCCAGTTACAAGTCCGGGGCATTGGGATGACGGACCCCGAGTTCCAGCGCCCGCGCACCGCGGAAGGCGAGGTCATCCCGATACAGAGCCGCCGCGACCTGCACGGCACGCGGCATCCCCTCGGAATCCAGCCCCACGGGCACCGAAATCGCGGGCTGGCGGCTCAAATTGAACAGGAAGGTCCAGGGCGCCCAGTCGCGCCACAAGGCCATCTGCGGCTGCAATGTGGGCTGGTCCGCGCCGAAGGCGGCCGTTGGCGTGCAGGGTGTCAGCAGAAGGTCGAAGCGTTGGTGGAACCGCGCCATGGCATGCGCCGCCTCGATGCGCAGCGCGTCAGCGCCCAGGAAATCGGCGGCCGACATGCGCGACTCGCGCTCCGCCACCTCCAGGATGCCAGGGTCGAGTAGGGCGTGCCTCTCCTTGGGAAGGGTGGCGACCAGCCTTGCCAGGGCGACGCCCCAGACCCGTCCGAACACGGCGCGGATATCGGGCAGGTCCGGCTCCGCCTCTTCCACGATTGCGCCCTGTGACTCGAAGGCACGGGCGGCGCCGTCCAGCGCTTCCATCCCCTCGCGGTCCAGCGGCGCTTCGAAGCCCTGGCGGCGAACCACGGCGACTCGCATGCCGGAAACGCCCGCCTCGATGCCGTCGAGCCAGTCGCGCGACTCGGCGGGCAAGCAGAACGGGTCGCGCAGGTCGCGGCGCGCCATGGCGTTCAGCATCAGCGCCGAGTCGCGCACGCTGCGCGCCATTGGCCCCGCCACCGCGACATTGGCGAAGGCGCCGAGCGGCCATTGCGGCACACGCCCGAAGGAGGGCTTCACCCCCACCACGCCGCAATAGGCGGCGGGGATGCGGATGGAGCCGCCCGCATCCGTTCCGATATGCAGCGGCCCGAAGCTGGCCGCCGCCGCCGCGCCCGCGCCGGAGGAGGATCCACCCGGCGTCCGCTCCCGGTTCCAGGGGTTGCGGGTGATGCCATGCAGCGGACAATCGCCCGGCGTCTTCCAGCCGAACTCGGTGGTGGTCGTCTTGCCGAGGATTACCGCGCCCTCGCGCTTCAGACCCATCACCGCGGGCGCGTCCTCCGTCGCTGGCGTGGCGTCGGTGGCGCGCGACCCGCGCCGCGTCGGAAAGCCTGCGAGGTTCAGAAGGTCCTTCACCGTGCAGGGCACGCCATCCAGCACGCCGATCGGGCGCCCCGCCATCCAGCGCGCCTCGCTCTCCCCCGCTTGCTGGATGGCGCGCGGGTTGAGCGCGGCGAAGGCGTTGACCCAGGGATTGAGCCGCGCCACCCGTTCCATCACCGCCTTCAGGGCCTCGACGGGGGAAAGGGCGCGGCGAGCGTAGAGGGCGAGAAGGTCTTCCGCCGTCATCAGGGCGGGATCGGATGGCGTCATCCCTGCAGGATGCCCGCCCCGCGCAACCGCGTCACCTCCGCCTCACCCAGCAGGGGCGCCAGCACCGCATCGTTGTGCTCACCCAGCCTCGGGGCGGGGCGGGCCAGGATGTTGGGCGTTCGAGAGAGGCGCGGCACCTCGCCGGTCATGGGGAGGAGGCCGCCGGGCATCTCGTCATCTGGCACCTCGACCAGCGCCTCGCGGCCGCGCACGTAGCCGTCCTGCTCCAGCAGTTCCGTGTCCATCACGGGGCCGATCGTGACGCCTGCCTTGTCGAAGAAGTCGCAGCATTCGGACAGCGTCATGCGGCCCACGAACTCGCCGATGATCGCATCCAGCTCCGGCGCGTTGCGCACGCGATGCGGATTGGTGGAGTAGCGCGGATCGGCGATCAGGTCGGCGCGGTCGATGGCGCGGAATAGCTTCTCCGTCATGCCTTGGGTGGAGGCGCTGAGGCAGACCCAGCCTCCATCACCGGTCTTGTAGACATTGCGCGGCGCGGTGTTTGTGGAGCGCGACCCGGTGCGCGGCTTCTTGCGGTGCGTGAGGCGCCAGTTCGCCATCTGCGGCTCCAGCACCGCGAAGAGCGGCTCGAAGAGCGACAGATCCACCACTTGGCCCTCGCCGGTCGCCTCGGCATGGCGCAGGGCAATCATGGCAGCAGCGGCGCCGTGCAGCCCCGCATAGGCGTCGCCCATGAACATGGGCGGCAGCACCGGCTCGCGGTCGCCGAAGCCGTTGATGGCGGCGAAACCTGAATACCCTTCGACCAGCGTGCCGAAGCCCGGCTTGTGCCGATACGGCCCGTCCTGGCCCCAGCCCGAGACGCGCAGGATGACGAGGCGCGGGTTGAGCGCCAGCAGCACCTCCGGCCCCAGCCCCATCGCTTCCAGCACTCCAGGCCGGAAAGATTCGACGAACATCGCCGCATCCTCGACGAGGCGCTTCACCACGCCGACGCCTTCGGGTGACTTCAGATTCACGCAGACCGAGAGCTTGTTGCGGCAGATCGTCTTCCAGGAGGTCTCGATCCCCTCGACACGCCAGGCGCGAAGCGTGTCGCCCTCGGGAGGCTCGACCTTGATCACCTCGGCGCCCGCATCGGCCATCACCTTGGTGGCGGTGTTGCCGGCGACGAGGCGCGACAGGTCCACGATGCGCAGCCCATGCAGCGGGCCGCGCGCCTTCGGGTTGAAATCCTTGCGTGGGAGCGTCATCAGTCGAGACGGATATTCGCGGCCTGCGCGACCTCGCGGAAACGGCCGATGTCGGCGGCAAGCGAGGCGGCGAATTCCTCCGGTGAGGAAGGGGCGGGCATCGCGCCCTCGCCCTGGTAGATGCGGGTGAGGTCCGGATCGGCCAGGGCTGTGCGCGTCGCCTCATTGATGGCACGCACCACCTCTCGCGGGGTGCCGCGCGGCGCGAAGAGTCCCCACCAGATCGCGGCGTCGTAGTCGAGGCCTGTCGCCTCGCGCACCGTGGGCGCGGGCGGGCTGCCCGGGGGTGCGCCCGGAGCGGTGTAAGCTAGGAGGCGCACGCGATTCTCACGCACCGGGGCGGAAGCGCTGGCCATGGTGGTGATCAGCATCTGAATGTGCCCGGCGAGGAGATCCGTCACCGCAGGCGGCATCCCGCGATAGGGGACATGGTTCAACCGGACTCCCGCGCGCAGCGCGAAAAGCTCGGAGATGAAGTGGTTAATGCCGCCCGGGCCGGAGGAGCCGAAATCCACCTTGCCCGGATTGGCCTTCGCGTACTCGATCAGCTCGCGCACGTCGCGCGGCGGGAAGTTCAGGTTCGTCAGGATGAAGAAGGGGGCGCGCGCCAGCACAGAGACCGGCTCGAAGGAGGTCTGCGCGTCGTAGGGCGTGCGCTGCACCACCGCCGAGGCCGCGAAGGAGGAGGAGGTGATCATCAGCGTGTGCCCGTCGGCGGCGGCCTGAGCCACTTGGCTCGCGCCGATGGCACCGCCCGCGCCGGCGCGGTTCTCGATGACCACGGGCTGCCCGATCCGCGCCTGCAGCCGGTCTGCCAGCGGCCGCGCGATCACGTCGTTGGAGCCGCCGGGCGGGAAGGGGACGACGATGCGGATGGGCCGGCTGAACTGGGCCGAGGCGCGGCTTGGCAGCAGGGCGGGTGCGCCCAGAAGGGCTAAGGCATGGCGACGGAGCATGGCGACGATTCCTCTCGCCATGAGCATGGCGCGCCGCACGGGTTCGGGCAAACGGACGCGTCCTTTCCTCGTTGGGAAGGCAGCGACACGAGGAGACGCCGGAATGGCCGAGGATGCAAAGGGCGTGGAATCGCGGCGCGCGGCGCTGCTGCTGCTGGCCGGAGGCGGCCTGTTTGCCGTTCTGAAACCAGCGCAGGGCCAGGGCCCGGCGCTGACACGCGGCCGGCTGGAACAGCTGGTGGCGCCCATCGCCCTTTATCCGGACCGTTTGCTGGCGCAGGTGTTGATGGCCGCTACCTATCCGGTGGAGGTGGTGCAGGCGGAACGCTGGCTCTCTGATCCGAGGCAGGCGAGCCTCTCTGGCCCCGAGCTGGAGCGGGCGGCGGCCGCAGCGCCCTGGGACCCGGCCGTGAAGTCGCTGGTGGCCTTTCCCGACGTGCTGCGGATGATGAGCCAGAACCTCGACTGGACGCAGGCGCTGGGCGAAGCCTTCCTGGAGCGCGAGGCCGACCTGCTCAATGCGGTGCAGGTGCTGCGGCACCGTGCGCGGCAGCGTGGCCACCTGCGTGGCGACGAACGCCTCGCCATTTCGGTCGAGCCCTTCGCGGCCCCGCCCCCCGCGCAGCCCTGGATCATCGAGCCGCCGCCCGAGGTCATCGTGATCGAGCCGGCACAGCCGGACCACGTCTATGTCCCGGTCTATGACCCGCGCCTCGTCTACGGGGAGTGGCCCTATCCGGACTACCCGCCGCCCTACGCCCCGCCTCCCGCTTCCTATGGGCTGAGCGGCGCACTTGGGACTGGGCTGGCCTTCCTGGCCGGTGGGGCCGTCCTGGGCGCGCTATGGGGCTGGGCGAGGCCCTCCTGGGGCCGGGGCGTCTTGATCGAGCCGGCCCGCTATGCGCTGATTCCGGGTGCACGTCCCCTGCCGCCGGGCGGCTATTGGCGTCCCGACCCGGGCCGCCGCGGGCCTCGTGGATATGGTCCGGCGCGCTGGGATGGCCGCTTCCGCGGATGGGAGGCGCCACGTCTGGTCGGCGGCCCGCCACCTGGGCGCGGGCCTGATCGCGGTCGGGGCGGCGGGCCTCCGCCTCGCGCCGAACATTTCCGCGGTGGTCCTGGCCGTGAGTTCGGCCCCCGACCGGACCGAGGACCCGGTCCACGCCCCTCTGCCCCGCAGCGCGGACCGTCGCATGATCGAGGTCCGCCGGGTGGCGGACACGGTGGTGGAGGACGACCGGCCGGACATCCGGGCGGTGGCGGCGGCAGGGGTGGCAATCCTAGCGGCAACCAAGGCCCGCGCGGCGGAGGCGGCAACCATGGTGGCGGGGGCAGAAGCCCCGGCGGGGGAGGGCACGGGGGCGGTCACGGGGGAGGCAACCACGGCGGCGGTGGGGGCGGCGGAAATCGCGGCGGCGGCGGCGGCGGTCATGGAGGTGGCGGTGGCCGCGGTGGTGGAGGTGGCGGCCACGGGGGCGGCGGCGGAGGTGGAGGCCGCGGAGGTGGGGGTGGAGGCGGCGGGCGGGGGCGCTGAGCCCCCGCCGCAGCTTTAGCCTGTGGTCTTCGCCTCGCGGCGGAAGCGCGTCAGCAGGAACTCCGTGTAGCCATTGGGCTGTGTCGTCCCTTCGAAGACCAGGGCACAGGCGGCACGGAACGCCGCGCCATCGAAGCCCGGTGCCATGGCGTGGTAGAGCGGATCACCCGCGTTCTGCCGATCCACCACCGCCGCCATGCGCTGCATCGTGGCCATCACCTGATCGGTGGAGACGATGCCGTGGCGCAGCCAGTTGGCGATGTGCTGGGCGGAGATGCGCAGCGTCGCGCGGTCCTCCATCAGGCCCACATTGTTGATGTCCGGCACCTTCGAGCAGCCGACCCCCTGGTCCACCCAGCGCACCACGTAGCCCAGAATGCCCTGCGCGTTGTTGTCGAGCTCAGCCTGGAGGTCCGCCGGCGCCCAGTTGGTGTTGGTGGCCACGGGCACGGTCAGCAGATCCTGGAGCGCGGCGCGGCGGCCGCCCTGCGCGATCTCCTCCTGGCGCGCGGCGACGCTGACTTGGTGATAGTGCAGCGCATGCAGCGTGGCGGCGGTGGGCGAGGGCACCCAGGCGGTGGTCGCGCCAGCCTTCGGGTGCGCAACCTTCTGCTCGATCATCGCGGCCATGGCGTCCGGCATGGCCCACATGCCCTTGCCGATCTGCGCCTTGCCGCGCAGGCCGCACATCAGACCGATATCGACGTTCCAGTCCTCATAAGCCTTGATCCAGGCCGTGCCCTTCATGTCGTTCTTGCGGATCATTGGGCCGGCTTCCATCGAGGTGTGGATCTCGTCGCCCGTACGGTCGAGGAAGCCGGTGTTGATGAAGGCGACGCGGCTCGACGCCTCCTTGATGCAGGCCTTGAGGTTGACGGTGGTGCGCCGCTCCTCGTCCATGATGCCCATTTTGAGGGTGTTGGGCGCGAGGCCCAGCACCTGCTCCACGCGGCCGAACAACTCATTCGCCCAGGCCACTTCCTCCGGCCCGTGCATCTTCGGCTTCACGATGTAGACGCTGCCGGCGCGCGAGTTCAGGCGCTTGCCGTTCACGTCGTGCATCGCAATCAGCGAGGTCACGAGGCAGTCGAGGATGGTTTCCGGCGTCTGCGCGCCATCCAGCGTCACCGCATCCGTCATCATGTGGTGGCCCACATTGCGCACCAGCATGACGGAGCGGCCCGGCAGGGTAATCTGCCCTTTGCCATCCGGCGTGGTCCAGCTGCGGTCCGGGTTGAGCCGGCGCGTCATCACCTTGCCGTTTTTCTCGAGGTCGGCGGCAAGGTCGCCCTTCATCAGCCCGAGCCAGTTGCGATAGACCAGCACCTTGTCGGCGGCATCCACCGCCGCGACGCTGTCCTCACAATCCTGGATGGTCGAGAGCGCGCTTTCCAGCACGAGGTCGGCGATGCCCGCCGGATCCTCCTTGCCGATGGGATGCGAGCGGTCGATCCGCAATTCGAGATGCAGCCCGTTGTTGCGGAACAGCAGCGACTTCGGTGAGGAGGGCTCGCCCGTATAGCCGACGAGGCGCGAGGGATCCTTCAACCCCACATCGCCCCCGCCCTGAAGCGAGACGAGGAGTTCGCCGTCCTTCACCTGATACTTAATCGCCTCGGCATGGCCCGCGCCGTCCAGCTTCGCGGCCTGGTCCAGCACCTGGCGGGCAAAGGTGATGACGCGCTTGCCGCGTGCCGGGTTGTAGTCGCTTCCCGTCCGTTCCGACCCGTCCGTCTCCGGAATGGCGTCGGTGCCGTAGAGCGCGTCGTAGAGCGACCCCCAACGCGCATTGGCGGCGTTCAGCGCGTAGCGCGCGTTGGACACCGGCACGACAAGCTGCGGACCGGCGACGAGGCCGAATTCGGGGTCGGTGTTGGCGGTGGTGACCTGGAAATCCTCGGGCTCGGGCAGGAGGTAGCCAATCTCGCGCAGGAACCCCTCATAGGCGCCCAGATCGATGGGCCGGGCCGGGTTGGCGCGGTGCCACTCATCCAGCTTGGCCTGGAGGGCGTCGCGCTTGGCAAGCAGGGCGGCATTCCGGGGGGCGAGGTCGCGCAGGATCGCCTCCATCCCCTGCCAGAAACGCGCAGGGTCCACCCCCGTGCCCGGGAGCGCCTCGTTCTCGATGAAGCTGCGCAGTTCCGGGGCGACGTCCAGGCTCATCCGTTTGACTCCCTGCCGAGATGTAGGTTTTCCCGGCTTTAGGCGACATTGGCCGGGGGCGGAAGAGGCTGGGGGTGGCTTGCCCAAGGGCCGCGCCGCGCCGACCATGCATCGAACGACACAGGAGCGCCGCCGCATGATCCCGCACGTTTCGCAGCACTGGACCCTCCGCAAGCCCGCCGCGCGCGGCGAGGGGGGCATCGTCGCCTCCCAGGCGCGCGAGGCGGCCGAGGCGGGGGCGGCGATGCTGCGCATGGGCGGCACGGCGGCGGATGCAGCCGTCGCTACAGCCTTCGCCCTGGCGGCGGTGGAGCCCTGGAACAGCGGCCTCGGCGGCATCGGCTTCGCCCAGGTGATGAAGCCGGGCCATGCGGCCGAGACCTTCGATTTCGGCCCCCGTGCGCCAGGCAGCCTCGATCCCTCTGCCTATCCGATGACGGGGCGGATGAAGCAGGACCTCTTCGCCTGGCCGGAGGTCGAGGGCGACGTGAACATCCACGGGCCGAAATCCGTGGTCATCCCCTCCGCCGTCGCCGGCTATGCGCTGCTGCACGAGCGCCACGGCAAGCTGCCGATCCGCGAGGTGCTGGCCCCCGCAGTGGCGCTTGCGAAGCGCGGACTGGCGCAGGACTGGTTCACCACGCTGAAGATCGCCAACAGCGCCGCCGTGCTGCGCCTCTATGAGGAGAGCGCGCGCATCTACCTGCCCAACGGCCTGCCGCCCGTGGCCCCCTACCAGGGCAAGCCCGGCTTCTTCCGCCTGGGCAAGCTAGCGGACACGCTTGAGCGGCTGCAGTCCGCCGGTCTGCGCGACTTCTACGAAGGCGACGTGGCGCGCGAGATCGCGGCCGACATGAAGGCGATGGAAGGCTTCCTGTCTGCCGAGGACCTCTCCGGCTGCACGGCGCGCAGCGTGCCGGCGCTGGAGGTGACGTATCGCGGCCGGCGCCTGATGCTGGCGCGCGGCCTCACCGCCGCGCCCACCCTGGCGCGGCTGCTGGAGCGGATGGAAGCGGCTCCCTTCAGCGGCGTGCCGGACGCGGAGTGGTATGCATATCTCGCCCGCTCCCTGCGCGAATCCTATGCCGAGCGCCTGGCCGGGCTGGGCGAGGCGGAGCCGCAGGGCGCCGATAGCTGCACCACCCACCTGACCGTTGCCGACCGCAACGGGATGATGGTGGCGATGACCACGACGCTGCTCTCCTCCATGGGGTCGCGCATGGTGCTGCCGCGCTCCGGCGTTCTGATGAACAACGGCGTCATGTGGTTCGATCCGCGTCCGGAGACGCCCAACGCCATCGGCCCGGGCAAGCGCCCGCTTTGCAACATGTGCCCGGTGATCGCGCTGGACGCCGAGGGCGACCCGCAGATTGCGCTCGGTGCCTCGGGCGGGCGGCGCATCATGGCGAGCGTCTATCAGATGCTGTCCTATGTCGCCGATTTCGGCATGGATCCGGAGGCGGCGGCGCATCATCCGCGCATCGACGTCAGCGGGCCGGAAGGCGTCACGGCGGATGAGCGCATGGGCGACACCGTCGTCGCGGCGCTGGCCGCCGATGCCCCGGTGGAGGTGGTGGAACACGCGGTGATGCCGGTGAACTTCGCCTGCCCGAACCTGATTCTACAGCATGAAGGCACACGCGTCGGCATCACCGACGTGATGTCGCCCTGGTCGGCCGCGATTTCCGAATGAGCCTATCGCTGCCGGAGGAGGTGCTTCTCCTCACCCTGGACGAGGAAGGGCGGCCACTCGGCCGGCAGGGCGTGGCGGCCGGGCTTGCCCTGGCCGGGGCGGTGCTGATGGAGCTGGCCCTGGCCGGGCGCGTGGACACGGATCGGGAGGCGCTCCTCCTCGTCTCGGCGGAGCCGACGGGCGATGCGGCGATGGATTTCGCCCTTTCGCGCCTGCCCGATTCGCGCGATTCGCGCAGCGCGCTGATGCTCCTCGCCCGCGAGGAGGAAGCGCTGCGCGGCGCGGCCATGGCAGGGCTGGAAGCGAAAGGGCTGCTCCGACGCGCGGAGGGGCGCGTGCTGCTGCTGTTCCGCTCCCGGCGCTGGGTGCCGGCAGGTGACCGGCCCGAGGCGGGCGAGGTGCTGGCCCGTCTCCGCCGCGCGCTGGAAGGCGATCACGTGCCCGAACCGCGGGAGGCCCTGCTGGTATCCCTGGCCCGGGCCGCGGGGCTGCTGCCCGTCCTGCTGCCGCCCGAACTCCTCGCCGCGCGGCAGGAACGTCTGGATCTGCTGGGGCGGATCGAGGCGCTGGGCCGCAGCCTGGGCGCGGCGGTCGCGGCGCTGCGCGTCGCGAGGCTCGGCGGGTAGCGCATCGGTATCTTCCTACCCTGGACAGGGCAGGAAGCCGACCGCACTCTGGCGCGACCGTTGAGGAGCTAGCGCCATGCAACTGACCATGCCGGAGGAGATCATGCTCCTCCTGCTCGACGACCGGACCGGGCGGCCGATCGGGCTGCCGGCCCCGGCGGGAGATTACGCCCTGTCCAGCGCGATCCTGATGGAGCTTTCGCTCCAGGGCCGCGTGGACACGGACCTGGAGCGGCTGATGGTCACCAGCCAGAAGCCGACCAATGATCCGGTGCTGGACGAGGCGCTGATCATGATCTCGTCGTCCCAGACGATGCGCGACAGCCGGCACTGGATCGTGGAGATCGGCCGCAAGACCGAGCATTTCCGCTCCATGGTGCTCGACCGCCTCACCGCCAAAGGTGTGCTGCGGCGGGAGGAGGGGCGCTTCCTCTGGGTCTTCCCGGAGCGACGCTACCCCAAGCCGCCCGAAGGCCAGGCCGAGGTCAAGGAAGTGCGCGCCCGCCTTCGCGACGTGCTGCTGCACGATGAGATCCCGGAGCCGCGCGAGGCGCTGATGATCGGCCTCGCCCGATCCGCCGGCCTCATCCCGCTGATCCTCTCCACCGAGGAGCAGGAAAGGGCCATGGCGCGCGTGGATCAGGTCGCGGATCTGGAGGAGCTGGGCCGAACCCTCTCCTCCGTGACGCGCGAGGTCTATGCGATGATGCTCGCCTTCGCCGGGGCCCACTGAGGGGCCCCGCCGCGCCCGGCCGCTACTGCGCGGTCGAGGCGCGCTGGAGATAGGCGAGCAGGTCGTTCAGCTGCTGCGCGTTCCGGAGCCCCGGATAGGCCATGGAGCCGCCGGGGACCACCGCCTTGGGGTCGGTGATGTAGGAGCGCAGGGTCTCCTCGTCCCAGGTCAGGCCCGCGGCGGCGCGCTCGCGCATCGGGTTCGAGTAGCGGAACCCTTCCACCGAGGCGGCCTTGCGGCCCCAGACCCCGTGCAGGTTTGGTCCGACGCCGTTGCGTCCGCCCTGGTTGATGGTGTGGCAGGCGCGGCACTGGTTGAAGACGCGCTGTCCCGCATCCGCGTCCTGCGCCATCGCGCCGTCAAGGGGTGCCGCTGCCAGGGCCGCGCCCAGGATCATCCATGCCCGCATGATGTATCGTCCTCCGTTGCGTTGCCGCATCTTGATGCTCAATGCCTCTACGGCCATTGGGTCACCGCTGCAGGCATTTTCGCCATGCGAGGTAAGCGTCCCATCGCTGGCACGTCCAGGGGAGGCCCTGACGGAACCTGGCGCAATGGCTAGGATGCGGCGGAACGGAGGAATCCCATGCTGGAAGAAGCGCAACCCGTCCTGAACATCCCGAGCCTGCGGAACCAGGTGACGCCGCAGGAATGGAAGGCGCGGGTGGACCTTGCTGCCTGCTATCGCCTCGTCGCCCATTACGGGATGAGCGACATGATCGCCAACCACATCTCCTGCCGCGTGCCGGGAGAGGAGGGCGCCTTCCTGATCAATGCCTATGGGCTGATGTATGAGGAGATCACCGCCTCTTCGCTCATCAAGATCGACGTGAAGGGCAATATCCTGCTCAAGCCTGATTTCGGCGGGCTGGATTACGGCATCAACCGCGCAGGCTACGTGATCCACGGCGCCATCCATGAGCGGCGGCACGACCTGGACTGCGTGATCCACACCCACACTTGGCCTGGCATGGCGGTGTCCTCGCTGGAATGCGGCCTCCTGCCGATGAACCAGACGGCGATGCGTTTCCTCAAGATCGCGTATCACGACTACGAGGGCGTGGTGCTGGACGTCGCGATGCAGGACAAGCTGGTAGCCGACCTGGGCGACAGCAACGCGATGATCCTGCGCAACCACGGGCTTCTCACTGTCGGCCACACCATCGCCGAGGCGTTCAACGCGATGCACCGGCTTGAGCTCTCCTGCAAGGCGCAGCTTGCGGCCATGGCCTGCAACTCGCCGCTCGTGCAGGTGCGTCCCGAGGTGCTGCAGGAGACGTGGAACAACTACCAGCCCAAGACGCGCCGCCCCTACGGCGTCATGGAGTGGCCGGCGCTGCTGCGAATGCTGAACCGGATCGATCCCAGCTATCGCAGCTGATCACTCGCGCAGCACGATCACGTCCCCGGGGCTGATCCCTTCGCGGATCTCGATGCCCTCGGGGATGGTGATTCCCAGGGTGACGGGTCGGCTCACGAAGCGTGCCCCGTCGCGCACCCGCACTACCCGCTGCCCGTTCTCCGTGCGGATGGCTTGGGGCGGCAGGACCACTGCCTCCTGCCGCTCATGCACGACGATGGAGAGGCTTGCGGACATGCCGACCGCAAGGCGCTGGCGCTGTTCCGGCGTCAGCCCATCGACGATGACGGAGACGGCGAAGCTGGGCATGCCGCTGCCCATCCCCATGCCGCGCCCCTCGCTGCTGGCCTGCGCGGCGACGGAAGCGACGCGACCCCGCAGCGGCGTCTCGGCGAAGGCATCGCCCGTCACCACGACATTCTGGCCGGGCCGCACCTGGTTCACGTCGATCTCGTCCACCTGACCGCGCACCATGAAGGTCTCGAGGTCGCCAATGGTGAACATGGTCTGGCCGCGGGAAACGCGTGAGCCGGCCTCGACCGTCTGCGGCCCGCCCCCGCCGCCGCCTCCAGCCCCCTGGCGTTCCGGCGGCATCAGCACAACGCCGCTCACCGGGGCGCGCACCTCCGCCTGGGCGAGGTCCTGTTCCAGGTCGCGCAGCTTGCCCTCGGCGTTCAGCAATTCTAGCTCCGCCGTAGCCAGTTGCGTGGCATCGCCCCGCGCCAGGGTGGAGGCGAGGTCCTGCCGCGCCGCTTCCAGCTGCAGATCCTGATTGCGCGCCTGCTGGAGCAGATTGCGGTGCTCTTCTGCCGGGATGATGCCGCGCGACAGGAGCATCTGGCTCTGCCCGATGCGGGCGCGGAGGTTGCCAGTCTCTAGCTCCGCCGCAGCCAGCTGACGCCGGGCGCGTGCGACCTCGAAGCCCGTGGACCAGCTACGCAGCTCCTCCACCTTGGCGCGAGCGCGGATCTCAGCGGCACGGGCCTCGCGGATACGCGATTCCAGCTCGTTGCGGTCCATGCGGAGCAGGACCTCGCCGCGCTCCACGCTGCCGCCGTAGCGGAAAAGGCGCTCCCGCACCGTGCCGTCATAAGGCCCGACGACGGACACATTAGCACCCGGCTCCAGCGCCCCCACCACCGCGATGCGCTGCGCAACGGGCTGCGCCTGCGCCGCCATGGTGACAACGCCGCCGGGCGCCGTGAGGGCGATTTCCTCCGGCGCGGCGGCAGGGGACAGGAAGGTCCAGGCCGCAACGCCCAGTACGGCGGCCAGCACGGAAGCGATGGCGCCTGTCCGCAGCAGCCCTACGCGGCGGCTGAAGCGACGCTCCGCTTCCGCCTTGCGCTCAAGTTCCACGAAGGCGTCCTGAAGGCGCCGGTGCTGCTCCGCGAGCTCCGCCTGAAGGCGCTCTGTTTCGGTGACGTCGGAGAAGGCGGTAGTCAGCGCCGGGCGGCCAACGAAGGGGCCGTGTTCCGGGCGCCAGACCCGGCTTTCCACGGAAAGCCGCCGGTCCCCGAAGGAAACGACCCTCCGGCCCTGCGGCGCCTCCGGCTGCAAGGGGCAGAGCACGGCGTCGAGGAAAGCGTCCGCATCCTCCTGCTCGGCCAGGGCGAAGGCCAGCGTCTGGCCGAGGGCTTCCTCGCGCTTCACCCCCAGCATGGCAGCGCCAGCGGGGTTGAGCGTCATGATCCGGCTGTCCGGCCCGACCGTCAGCACCCCATCCGCCACGGCATCCAGCAGGTGGGCGTAGTCCAGCGCGGCGGTCTCAGTCATTCACGCGGATCTGCCAGGTGTCGAGGGTAGTGCCGAGGATCTGGTCCAGCTGCGTGAGCACGTTTGCATAGGCGATCACCGCCGAAAGCTCGGCGCTCTCGGCGGATTGCAGGTAGCCCTGGAAGGACACGACCTGGAAGTTGGAGGAGCGCCCGGCCTGGAGCTTCACCAGCTCCAGCTCCAGCTGCTGCGCGGCCAGTTCCCGCGCACGCCGTGCCAGCTCCGCTTGGCGCCGCAGCGTGTCGATGTTGCGGACCGTGTCCTCCACCTGCTGCCGCAGGCGGTCGCGCGCCCCTTCGATGCCGAGCTGGGTCTGGCGCATGGCGACGTTGGCGTTCACCTCCGGCTGCTCGCGCGCGATCTGCCCGATGGGGATGTTGAGCTGGAGCCCGATATTGAAGTCGGATCGGGCGCTGCCCAGCGCATCCAGCGCGCGAATGAGGTCAGCGCGCTGGGCGTTGTAGCCCGTGCCGGCAACGACGTTCACCTCCCACAGGCGCTGGTTGCGGGCGACGTCGAGATTGATGCGCGCCACCTCCGCGCCGAGCAGCGTGCGGAGGTATTCGGGCTGGTTGGCCGTCGCGACCTCGAGCGCCTGGCGCACATCCACGCGCGCCGATTCAGCCGCTGGGCGTTCCACCGCCCAGATGGGCGAGGACTGGTTGACCGCCAGCAGGGTCAGCAGCGCCAGCCGTGCCTGCTGGTGCTGGTTCTGCGCTGTGGTGAGACCAAGCTCTTGCTGCGCGATGGAGGTCTCGGCCTGGATCAGCTCCACCTGGGCCAGCCGGCCCGCCGCGACCAGAGCCTGGTTCACCTGGGCGAGGTCACGCGCGCGGCGCAGCGATTCGTCCGCAATGCGAAGCTGCTCTTGCGCTTGAAGCAGGGCGCGGTAGGCGAGGATGGTCTGCGTCACCTGCTCCGCGACCAGGGAGCGGAGCTGGAGCTTGCTGCCGACTTCCTGGATGCGGGCGACGCGGACCGGGGCCATGGTGACATCGATGCCGCCCCCGGCCAGCAGCGGCTGCACCACCTGGAAGGTCGCACGGGAGGTGGCGAGCGGGTTCTGCCCGCGCGTGTTGCTCTGCATGCCGAGCCAACCGAAGGTGAAGCGCGTGCCGATCGGGGTGGTGAGGTTCACCGTCGGGCCGAGGGTGGTGACCGTTCCGGTCACGCCGGCGGTGCGGCCATGGCTGACGCTGCCCTCGATGCCGAAGCGGGGCGCGAAGGTGGCCTCGGCCACGCGCAGGTTGAAGCGGTCCGCGACACGCTGGATGTATTGCGACTGGATGGAACGGTTGTGGCGGAGCGCCAGGAACACCGTCTCGGCCAGGGTGAGCGGGACGGTTCCGCGCGGGTGCGCCGGGGAAGCCGCTGCCCGTGCGCCATTCGGTCGGGGAGGGCTGCTCTGCGCGAGTGCAGGCGCGGCCCACAGGACAATCCCTGCGAGCATTGCTGCCCCCCATGCACCACGCCCCGTCATGGAAAGCTTATCCCACCAAGAACAGGACTGCCGCAAGCAAGCCCAAATGCGTATTGCCACGGCGCTGACAGGCTCCGTTCATCGCAGGTAGGAAAGGGCGATGCGATCCGCCTCCCTGGCCCTGCTTGCCCTCGCCGCCTGCGCCCCGCCCTCCGTGCTGCAGGAACCCATCGGGGGCGCGAGCTACACGCCGGTCGAGCGGGCTTTCGCCCCGATGCCCGCTGTGATGCAGCGCATGGGCGACCCGCCCATCGCCCTGCCGGACCCGGCGGCAACGGCCCCGCGCAGCCATGTCCGCCTGCCCGGGGTGGCGGAGCCGGGCGCGGTCACTCCGCCCGCAGCGCCTCGATCGGATCCAACCGCGCGGCCATGACGGCCGGGTAGAAGCCGAAGAAGACTCCCACGGCAATGGACACGCCGGCGCCGAGCGGCGCCGCGATGGGCGAGAAGCTGACCTGCCAGCCCGACATCCAGGCGAAGCCGATGCCGCCCAGGAATCCCAGCCCGACCCCGAGCGCCGCGCCTAGCAGGGACAAGATCAATGCCTCGGCAAGGAATAGGCGCCGCACATCCCGCCGGCGTGCCCCGATGGCGAGGCGGATGCCGATCTCGCGCCGCCGTTCCGCCACCGACATCAGCATGATGTTCATGACGCCTACTCCGCCCAGCACCAGCGCGATGGACCCCACCGCGCCTAGCAGCATGGCAACGAGCTGGACCTGACTGTTCATGCCGGCGATGAGTTGCCGCGCTGTCAGGACGTTCAACCGCGCATCGCGCAGCCCCGGCCCAAGATGCTGCTGCAGCATCTGAGAGGCGAGTTCCGGATCGGCATCCGGCTGCAAACGCGCCACTGCCATGGAGAGCGAGGGCAGGGCGATCACCCGCCTCGCATTGGGCAGCGAAAGGAACAGCGTGGTGTTCACGTCCACCGGCAGCATGGGGTTCATCATCGCCGGCTCCAGGATGCCGGCGACGGTGAAGACGTAGCGGGAGATGCGGATCTGGCTGCCGACGCGTAGCGGCGCGAAGGGCGAGGAAAGCTGCTGCGCGAGGTCGTGGCCGACCACCACCAGCAACTCGAACCGGTCGAAGGGGGACAGGAAGCGGCCCTCTGCCATCGGCAGGCGGGCGACCTGCGCGAATTCCGCCGTGACGCCGAGGAAGCCTGCGTTGCGCGAGCGACCTTCGGAGATGATCGTCCCGCCGCCGATCATGAAGGGCGCGATCTCGCGGATCAGCGGCACCGCCTCGGGCGTGGCCTCGATGTCGCCCAGGCGGAAATTGCCCATGCCGGTGTTGCTGTCGGCGCGCAGCACCATCGTGTCCGTGCCCATCTGACGGAACTGGCGGATCGTTTCCTCCCGCGCCATCGCTCCGGCATGGAGCATGGCGATCACCGCCCCAGCCCCGACGACGATGCCGATCAACGCCAGCAGCGAGCGCTGCCACACGGCGAGCAGGTTGCCCGCGGCCTCGATCAGCGTCTGGCGGATCATGCCGCCCGTGCCTTCGCGAGGTCATCCTCCTCCAGCAGGCGTCCCTGCACGAGAGTGAGGCGCCGCCGGCAGCGCGCGGCCACGCCCGGGTCATGGGTGATGATGACGACCAGGACGCCCAGCTCCCGGTTCATCTCCTCGAACAGCCCCATGATCTCGCGGCTCACCGTCGGGTCCAGCGCCCCGGTCGGCTCGTCGGCGAGGATGAGGGCAGGCTCCGTCACCAGGGCGCGTGCGATGGCGACGCGCTGCTTCTGCCCGCCGGAAAGCATGTTGGGCATGTGGCTCAGATGCTGGCCGAGGCCGACGCGCTGGAGCATCGCCTCCGACCGCCGCCGCGCCTCCGCCTCCGGCGTGCCGCGATACATCAGCGGCAGCGCCACGTTCCGCCATGCATTGAGCCGGGGCATCAAGAAGAATTGCTGGAACACGAAGCCGATCATGCGGTTCCGCATCAGCGACTGGGCATCCGCCTTGGCGGCCAAAACGTCCTCGCCGCGTATGCAGTAGGTGCCGGTGCTGGGCCGGTCGAGCAGGCCGAGAATGTTCATGAAGGTGGTCTTGCCGGAGCCGGAGCCACCCATGATCGAGACCAGCTCGCCCGCCGCGAGGTCGAGGTCTATGCCATGCAATACGGTTCGCTCGGTCGGGCCGATGCGGAAGCGTCTCGTGATGCCGCGAAGCTCGAGCATGGTGCTCACGATAGCATGCGCAGAACCGCCTCAGCAGCCGCCTCGCTGGGGGTGCCACCGCCTGGTGGCGTCAGCTTCTCCAGCGCGCGATGGAAGCCCCGGCGCTGCCGTGTTGCCTCGGCTCCGCCCTCGATCAGTGGCAGGAGCGCGGCGCGCAGGAGGTTCGGCTCGCAGCGTTCCTGCAGGAACTCGGGCACCACCTCCTCCTCGGCGAGGAGGTTCACGAGGGAGGCGTGGCGCACGCGCATGAGGCGGCGGACGATCGCGGCGGTGACCGGGTTCACGCGATAGGCGACGACATGCGGCAGCCCCGCCACCGCCGCCTCCAGCGAGGAGGTGCCGGACTTGATCAGCCCGGCATGACAAGCGGCCATGGCGTCCGACTTCTCGGCAGGGGTGCGGACATAGCGTGCGCCCCAGGCGGTGGTCTCGGCGCGCACCTCCTCCTCCACCGTGCCGGCCAGGGCGACGACCGGCGTGATGCTAGGCGGCAATGCAGAGCTGAAGACCGGCAGGTGGCGGCGCAACTCGCCGCGCCGGCTGCCCGGCATGACGAGCAGGCCTGGACCTTCCAGCGGGAAGCGCGCAGCGTCGCCATGCGCGGCTTCGCTTTCCAGGATCGGGTGTCCGACAAATTCCACCGGGATGCCGGATTGCTCGAAGAAGGGCGCCTCGAAGGGGAGGAGGGCGAGGATGCGGTCCACCACGCCCACCATCTTCCGCACCCGCCCGGGCCGCCAGGCCCAGACCTGCGGCGCCACATAGTGCACGACCGGGATGCCCAGGGCCTTGGCTCGCCGCGCGAGGCGCAGGGTGAAGCCCGGGCTGTCCACCGTCACCAACAGGGCAGGGCGGTCGCGGCGCAGCGCCTCCTCCGCCTCGCTCATCCGGTGTGCGAGGTTGCGAAGCTGCGGCAGCACCTCCACCAGCCCCATCAGCGCGAGCTCGCGGATGGGGAACAGGCTTTCGACGCCCTGCTCGGCCATGCGCTCCCCGCCGATCCCGGCAAATCGGAGCCCCGGAGCCCGCGTCCGCAGAGCGGCGACGAGGCGTGCGGCGAGGATGTCGCCCGAGGCCTCGCCCGCCGCGATCCAGACGAGGCTCATGCGAATTCGGCCGGGGAGGGGTGGGGCACCGGCGCGCGCGGCCAGTCGCGGTGGTTCCGCACCTGGCCATCCACACGCACCCGCTCCAGCGCCTCGGGGTCGAGTTCGGCAAGGATGAGGCCCGGCTCATCCATCGCCCCTTGAGCCAGGATGCCATCGGCGGGAAAGCCGCGGTCCACCGGACCGAAGATGCCGGCCGCGCCGTGGTTCTCGTCCAGCGCGGCCGAGGCGGCGAAGCCGCCGACCGTGGGCGCAACGGCAACGAAGCATTGGTTCTCCATCGCGCGTGCCCGCGCGCCGATGCGGACGCGGCTGAATCCATGCGCGGTGTCGGTGCAGGAGGGCACGAGGACGAGCCACGCACCTGCCTCGACCTGGGTGCGAACCAGCTTGGGGAACTCCGCATCGTAGCAGATGGCGATCCCGATCCTTCCCCAGGGCGTGTCAAAGACGCGTGGCGGCGCGCCAGCGTCGATCATCCAGCGCTCGGACTCGAAGCGCGTCATCATGCGCTTGTCCTGGAAGGCCATGGTGCCGTCGGGGCGGATCAGCGGTGCGCGGTTCACGACCTTCCCGTGCAGTTCCATCGGCAGGCTGCCGGGGCAGAGCCAGATGCCGGCAGCGCGGGCGGCCGCGCGCATCGCCTCAAGCACGGCGGGCGCGGCCTGCACCATGGCGCGAAGTTCCGTTGCCTCGTCGGCCGCACGGTTGCCCGCCAGGGCGGCGCCCAGCTCCACGCAGGCATATTCCGGCATGACCACCATCTCCGCCCCGGCGTCGCGGGCGCGGCGTGCCCAGTGCTCCAGCTTGACGGCATAGGCGGCGATGTCGGGCAGCGGCTCGACCGGCCAGGCACAGGTGGCGAGGCGCAGCGTCACAGTGACTTGATCCAGAAGGAGAGGCGGTGCGGGATCTCCGCCGTGCCGCCGATTTCGCGCCAGTTGAAGCTGCAGGCGATGTCCGGGTGGTGAGTATAGCCGCGCTTCTTCCAGAACTCGTCCAGCGGCACATAGTCCGCCGGGCGCCGTGGGTCGCTTGCGTCTCGCTCCACGGCGCAGAAAGTGGCGAAGCGCAGCCCCGCCTCTCGCGCCACTTCCTCCCGCCGCGCGAAAAAGGCGACGCCGATCCCCCGGCCGCGATACTCGGGCAGCAGGACGCTTTCGCCAAAATAGGAATGCTCTGCCGGGTCGCGCCCCGCGCGCTCGAAGGCCTCGCGCACGGGGGCGTGGGCTTCGCGCATCGGCTGGCAGGTGGAGGCGCCGACGGCCTCATCCCCGTCCAGCGCGACAATCACCGCCGCGCCCTCGCCCTCGGCGTATTGGCGTAGGTAGTTGGCCTCGTAGCGACCTTCGGCCTTATAGAGATAGGGCCACTCGCGGAACACCGCGCCGCGCAGGTGGCCGAGGCGGGGCAGGTGGCGAAGCAGCGCCTCGCCACGCAGCGTCTCGATGCGCAGCGTCACGCCGCCTCCAGGAAGGCACGCAGCCCCGCTTCCGCCACCTCGGGGTCGAGGCCGCGCAGGATGAGGACGAGGCGCGAGGAGCGGTCATCCCCGTCCGGCCAGGCGGGAAGGCGGCGCGGCGTGTCGAAGAGGTGCCGCACCCCGTGCAGCGCGACCGGTCCTTCCTCGCCTTCCAGGTTCAGCACGGCCTTGAGGCGCAACATGCGCTCGCCCTGCGTCATGGCCATCATCTCCAGCCAGGAGGCGAGGCCCTCCCATCGCAGCGGCTGGTCGAAGCGCAGGCAAAGGGCGCGGATATCCGCGCCGTGCCGGTTCGGATCGTGATGATGGTGTCGGTGATGATGCACATCACCCGGCGACCAGGGCAGGTCGCGGCCCGGACCGGCGGGCGCGAAGATCGCCTCGGCCGGCGCATCGTTTCGGAGGATGGGAGCGACCGGATTGAGGGCGCGCAGCCGCGCCTCCAGCGCCGCCGTGTCGGTCACGAGGTCGGTCTTGGTCAGCACCAGCCGATCCGCCACCGCAACCTGCCGCCGCGCTTCCTCCTGCGCATCCAGCGTCGCCACGCCATGCGCGGCGTCCACCAGCGTCACCAGGGCGTCCAGCGTGAAGTCCCGGCGCAGCAGCGGATCGGACATCAGCGTCTGCAGGATCGGGCCGGGATCGGCGAGGCCCGTTGTCTCGATCACCACGCGATCGAAGGGCCGCCCCGAGGCAGCGAGGTCGCGCAGGGCGCGCGACAGGTCGCCGCGGATGGTGCAGCACAGGCACCCGGCCTGGAGAAGCACCACATCCTCCGCCACCGTCTGGACGAAGAGGTGGTCCAGGCCGATCTCGCCGAACTCATTCACCAGCACAGCGGTGCGCGGCAGGGCGGGCAGGAGCCGGTTCAGTAGCGTGGTCTTGCCCACGCCGAGGAAGCCGGTGAGGAGGGTAACGGGACGGGGGGTCATGCGCCGTACAGGCTTTCGGGGCTGGCCTCCGGCGCCGTGATCTCCGTCAGCACGCCGTCACGCGGCGCGAGGAAGAAGCAGGAGCGACGGCCAGTATGGCAGGCCACGCCATGCTGGTCCACCAGCAGCAGCACCGTGTCGCCGTCGCAGTCGATCCGGAGGTCGAGGACGCGCTGCACCTGGCCCGAGCTTTCCCCCTTGCGCCACAGCTTGTTGCGCGAACGGCTGAAATAGCAGGCCCGTCCCGTTTCCAGAGTCTCCTCCAGCGCCGCGTCGTTCATCCAGGCCATCATCAGCACCTCGCCCGTGTCGTGCTGCTGCGCGATGGCGGGGACGATACCCATGCTGTTGAACCGCACCGAGCGGAGGATGGCGATGCGAAGCGCCGGGTCGGGAATGGGGAGGGCAGGCTTCATCGGAATGGAGTATAACCCGCCGCATGACCGCCGTAGAGACGCCGGAACTCCACGCCGCCCTGGCCGCCGCCGAGGCGCGCTGCGCCAGCCAAGGGGCCACGCTGACCCCGCTTCGCCGCCAGGTCCTTCGCCTCGTGCTGGAAGCGGGACAGCCTGTCGGTGCCTATACGCTGCTGGAGCGCCTGAAGGAGGAACGCGGCCCCGCCGCGCCGCCCACCGTCTATCGTGCCCTGGACTTCCTATTGGAGCAGGGGCTGATACATCGGTTGGAACGTCTGAACGCCTTCCTGCCCTGCATCGGGCCGGAAGAGGCGCCTTGCGGCCATGGCTGCGGCCACGACCACCCGCACCAGTTCCTGATCTGCACGCGCTGCGGCGTCACGGCCGAGATCGCCGATCACGACGTCGCCCATGCCTTGTCGGCAGCGGCGGACCGGCTGGGCTTCCGCCCCAACCGCGCGACGGTCGAGGTGGAAGGAATCTGCGCACGCTGCGCCTGACTCCCTGGTTGCATTTCACAAGAACTGCCAAAGTCGGAAGCAACCGCCGGTTGAGTCCTGGCGTGAGTTTCTGGAGCCATCCTGCTTGCACCTCGCCTGCGTCGTCGGCACTCGCCCGGAGGCGATCAAGCTCTTCCCGGTGATCCAGGCGGCCCGTGCGGCCGGTCATCGCTGCGACATCCTGTCCACTGGTCAGCATCGGGAGATGCTGGATCAGGCGCTGGAGGGGTTCGCGCTGCGGGCGACCCTGGACCTCGGGCTGATGCGGCCGGGACAGGGGCTCTCGGCACTGGCGGCGGGGGTCATGGCAGGGCTCGATCCCTGGCTGGTGGCAGAGCGGCCGGACTGGCTGCTGGTGCAGGGCGACACCACCTCCGCCATGGCGGGCGCGCTGGCCGGCTTCCATGCGCGCATCCCGGTGGCGCATGTGGAGGGCGGGCTGCGCTCCCACGATCTGGACGCCCCCTTCCCGGAGGAGGCGAACCGCGCCGTGATCGGACGCCTTGCCCGGCTGCACCTCGCGCCGACGGAAACCGCGCGGCAGAACCTGCTACGTGAGGGCGTTCCGGGCGGCGCGATCCGCGTCACCGGCAATACCGGGGTGGATGCCCTGCTTGCCGTGGCTTCGGAGGCGCCCGACCCGCCCGTCACGCTGGACCCGGCGCGGCGCCTCGTCCTGGTCACCGCGCACCGACGGGAAAGCCAGGCGGCGGGGCTGCAACGCCTCGCACGAGCAATGGCGCGCCTCGCTTCGAGGCCGGACGTGCAGATGGTGGTGCCGCTACACCGCAACCCGCTGGCGGCCAAGCCGCTGGCCGAGGCGCTGGCGGACTGCCGCAGCGTCACGCTGCTGCCGCCACAGAATTACCGCGCCTTCGTTGCCCTGCTGTGCCGCGCTGCCCTGGTCATCACCGACAGCGGCGGGGTGCAGGAGGAGGCCGCGACGCTCGGCGTCCCCGTATTAGTGGCGCGCGAGGAAACCGACCGGCCTGAGGCGATGGATGCGGGCACGACGCTCCTCGTCGGCACGGGGGAGGCAGGGCTGCTCGCCGCTGCGCATCGCGTGCTGGATGCCCCGCCGAAGCCGCCGCGCCCCAGCCTCGCCTTCGGGGACGGGCGCGACGCGCCGCGGATCCTGGCAGCGCTGGAGTCAGCCCGGCCGGTTGAGGCGCGGCTCCCGGCGATGGCCGTCAGACCGTGAACTGCTCCGCGATGATACGCTCGGACAGGGAATGGTCCGGGTCGAAGAGCATGGTCATGGACAGGCTGCGATCCTCGCGGATCTCGACCCGGCGGACATCGCGCACCTCCGTGTAGTCGGCGGTCGCGGAGACCGGTCGCTTCTGCGCCTCCAGCACCTCGATCTCCACCCGCGCCTCCGAGGGCAGCAGCGCCCCGCGCCAGCGCCGCGGCCGGAAGGCGGAAATCGGGGTGAGGGGCAGGAGGTTCGCGTCCAGCGGCACGATCGGCCCGTGGGCCGAGAGGTTATAGGCGGTGGACCCGGCTGGGGTGGCGAGCAGGATGCCGTCGCAGGTCAGTTCCGGGAGGCGTTCCTTGCCATCGACCATGATGCGCAGCTTGGCCGCCTGCCGGGTTTCGCGCAGCAGCGACACCTCGTTGATCGCCAGCGCTGCATGGGTCTTGTCCGCCGTGTGGGCGCGCATTCGCAGCGGGTGCAGCGTCGCTTCCAGCGCCACCGCGAGGCGCGCCGGCAGATCCTCCTCCCGGTAGCTGTTCATCAGGAAGCCGACCGAACCCCGGTTCATGCCGTAGATTGGCGTGTTCCGTCCCAGGAAACGGTGCTGCACCTCCAGCATGAAGCCATCGCCGCCCAGCGCCACCACGAAATCCGCCTGGGCCGGCGGCGCGTCGCCGTAGAGACCGGCGAGGCGGGCCCGCGCGGCCTGTGCCGCCTCGCCCTGCGATGCCAGGAAGGCGATGGCGGCCAAGGTCAGGCCAGCTTCCGGTGCTCGAGCACGGGCATGTCGCGCCGTACCCGTTCGGTCACGGCGCGGTCCAGCCGCGCCGTCGCCCATCCCGTTCCGTCCGAGCAGCGCGCGACCACGTGGCCCCACGGGTCGGCGATCAGGGAGTGGCCATAGACCTGTCGCATCGCGCCGCGCTCCTCGTAGCTGCCCCAGGAGGCGGCGGCGATGAACCAGCATTGTGCCTCGATGGCGCGGGCGCGCAGCAGCACCTCCCAGTGGTCCTTGCCGGTCATCAGGGTGAAGTTGGACGGGACGAAGATTGCCTCTGCCCCCGCGCGGCGCAGGGCGAGATACATTTCCGGGAAGCGGATATCGTAGCAGATGGAGCAGCCGAAGCGCGTGCCATCCGCCTCGAAGGTCACGATCTCCGAGCCGCCGCCATAGAGAGCACTCTCGCGGTAGCCGGTGCCGTCGGGCCCGGTGATGTCGAAGAGGTGGATCTTGCGGTAGCGCGCCACCTCGCGCCCCTCCGGGTCGAAGACGAGGGTGGTGTTGTGCAGCTTCTCCGCGCCCTGCTCCACGATGCTGCCGCCATGGACAAAGATGCCGGCGCCGCGCGCCATCTCGCGCATCGCCTCATAGGCCGGGCCACCGGTGCCGCCCGGTTCCGGCAAGGTCTCGGCCGCGGCCACGCGCGCGTCGCGCCCGCCGCCCAGATTGGTCCAGGTCTCGGGCAGGGACACCATGTGCGGCCGGTCGGCCTCCACCGCCGCGGCGACGAGGCGCCGCGCCTGGGCGAGGTTGGCCGCCTTGTCGCTGCCCTGGTTCATCTGGATCACGGAGACGCGCATGGGCTGATTGAGCCACAGCGCCGGAGGCCCGGCTAGAGCCGGAAGCTTCGGTTCAGCGTGGCTTCGGCCAGGTGATACGCGGCTCGGACCGGCCGCGTGGCGGCAGGGTGGGATGGGCGCGCGGCGCGATCGGG
Source organism: Sabulicella rubraurantiaca (assembly GCF_017355885.1). GTDB lineage: Bacteria > Pseudomonadota > Alphaproteobacteria > Acetobacterales > Acetobacteraceae > Roseococcus > Roseococcus rubraurantiacus. The sequence continues at coordinate 734,198 of NZ_JAFEUU010000001.1, read as the reverse complement.
TCCTCTGGACGCAATGGTCCGGCGTCGAGCATGGTCTCCTCCGGGGCGGACCACTCCCGCACTGAGCGCCCTTCGGAGAGCCTTACCGCGAGGCCGCGGATCTCGGCGCGCAGCTCATCCAGCTGCGCCTCGATGGCATCGAGGCGTCCCTTCACCCCAAAGACCGAGAAGGGCATGAAAAGGAGGCAGAGCCCCAGCCCCAGCAGAATCACCAGCAGGGCGAGGCCCGTCCATTCCGGCATGCCCGGCAGGGTCAGCCGTTCGGAAAGCTGGTTCAGCATCAGCCGCCGGTCACGCTCATGTGGCGGGCCAGGGCCGGGTCACGCGCGCGTTCGATCACGAAGTCGTGTCCCTTAGGCTTGCGGGCGATGGCGTCCCGGATGGCCTGCTTCAGCCCATCCTCGCCCAGTTCCGGGTCGCGCAACGGGGCGCGGAGGTCGGCCGCGTCCTCCTGGCCGAGGCACATGTACAGCGTGCCGGTGCAGGTCAGGCGGACGCGATTGCAGCTCTCGCAGAAATTGTGGGTCAGCGGCGTGATGAGGCCGAGCCGCGTGCCGGTCTCAGCCACGTCGTAGTAGCGGGCGGGGCCACCCGTGGTGAAGGATGTCGGGTTCAGCGTCCAGCGCTGCGCCAGTTGCCGCTTCACCGTGGAGAGCGGCAGGAACTGGTCGGCTCGGTCGCCCGTGATCTCGCCGAGCGGCATGGTTTCGATCAGGCACAGGTCGAAGCCATGCTCGCCGCACCAGGAGAGCATCCGGTCGAACTCGTCCTCGTTCACGCCCTTGAGCGCGACGGCATTGATCTTGACGTGCAGCCCCGCCGCCTTCGCGGCGTAGATCCCGTCCAGTACCTTGGCGATGTCGCCCCAGCGCGTCGCCTCCTTGAACCGGGCCGCGTCCAGCGTGTCGAGCGAGACGTTGACGCGCCGCACGCCGGCGCGGAACAGCCCCTCGGCGTGTTTTGCCAGCTGGGTGCCGTTGGTGGTGAGCGTCAGCTCGTCCAGCCCATGCCCGATGCGCGCGCCGAGGCTGTCGATCAGCGACATCACATTCCGGCGCACCAGCGGCTCGCCGCCCGTCAGGCGCAGCTTGCGGACGCCCATCGAGACGAAGGCACCGCAGAGCCGGTCCAGCTCCTCCAGGGACAGGACCTCGCTCTTGGGGAGGAAGGTCATGTCCTCGGCCATGCAGTAGACGCAGCGAAGGTCGCACCGGTCGGTGACCGAGACGCGGAGGTAAGTGACGCTGCGGCCGAATGGGTCAATCATGAGGGGCGCTCCAGCTTACCATGTGGGGCCGGAACAGGGCTTCCCGCAAGGGTCATGAGCGCCCCAGGTCGGCTTACTCCGGCTCGATTCCGGCGGCGCGGATGGCGTTGGTCCACTTCGCCGTCTCGGCGCGGGTGAATTCGCGAGCCTCCTCCGGGGTGGAGGCGCGGACCTGCATCCCGAAGCCACTGCCCAGGCGCTCGCGCAGAGTGGCGTCGGCGGCGGCGTGGCGCACGGCGGCGTTCAGCCGCTCGATGGCGCGAGCCGGGGTGCCAGCCGGCACGCAGAGCACGAACCAAGCGAAAAGCTCGTAGTCGGGCAGGCCTTGCTCCGCGACCGGGGCCACGTCGGGCAACTGCGCGGAGCGCTGGCGCGTGGTCACTGCGAGCGGGCGCAGCTGCCCGCCCTGGACGCCCGGCAGGATCACCGCCTGATCGGCCACGAACACGTCCACCCGGCCCGAGATCAGGTCCTGCACCGCATTGGGCGAGGACCGATAGGGCACGTGAAGCATCTTCACCCCAGCCATCGAGGCCAGCATTTCCGAAGCGACGCGCTGTGAGGCGGAGGCGGAGGCGAAGGTGACGGCATCCGGCCGCGCCCGCGCCGCGTCCAGGAGTTCGCGGAGGGTCCGGTACCGGGAATTGGCCGCCACGGCGACCAGCAGTGGCACCGAGCAGAGGGTGGAGACAGGGATGAAGTCCCGTTCCATGTCGAAGGGCACGCGGCGGAAAAGGGCATTGGCGGCGGCATTGGTCGAGTTGGTGCCGAACAGCACGGTCTGCCCGTCCGGCGTGGCGCGCGCGACGGCCTCGGCGCCGATCAGCCCGTTTGCGCCGGCGCGGTTTTCGATGACGACGGGCTGGCCCAGCACGTCGCGCATCCGCTCACCGAACAGCCGCGCCACGGTGTCCGTCGCGCTGCCCGCGGCAAAGGGAACGATGCCGCGCACCGGCCCGGTCGGCCATTCCTGGGCGAAAGCAGGTGTGACGAAGGCAGCGGCAGGCAGAGCGGACAGGATCTGGCGGCGATTCATTGCGTGTAACCCCTGGCGTAGTGCCATTTGGTTACGCGGTGAGCGCCCTCGCCGCAAGGCGCAGACGCGCCATGGCCGAGCGGCTGTGCCGGGCGATGCGAAGGAGTTGTGGGAGGTCGCCGGGGCGACGCAGCAGCGACAGCAGGACCCGTCCGGGCGCGACTTCGCCCTCCGCCGTCATCCCGGCCAGGGCCGAAGGGGGCACCGCCGCGTCTGCCGGATCGCCCACTGCGCGCAGCGCAGCGAAAGGGATGCCGTGGCGCATGGCGTGGCGCAAAGCGATGGCGGACTCCATGTCCACTGCCGCCGCGCCGCTTTCCGCATGCAGCGTCGCCTTGGCTTCGCGCGTGACGACGGCTTCGGCGCTGCCGGCCAGAAGGGCAGGGAGGGCACCCGTTGCCTGTGCCAAGCGCAGCGACCAGCCTGCATCGGCTTGCCCAACCCCCCAGAGGCCTGCCCCGATCAGAAGCGTGCCCGGGGCCAGGGCCGGGTCCAGCCCGCCGGCCAGCCCGAAGGACAGGACTGCTTTCGGCGCCTCTTGCTCCAGCGCCGCGCGCAGACGCGCGGCGTCGCCGCCGACATGGATCGCCCTCAGATTGGGAAGCAGCGCCGCCTCGGCACGCAGCCCGCAGACCAAGAGGCAGCCCGGGGGCAGGAGGGGTGGCATGGCCGCGGAATAATGGGATGGCTGGAATGGCGGAAGGCGTGCTCCCGAGGCCCGGACAAAAAAAGGAGGGGTGGGCACGGGGGGGCGCCCACCCCCCTTAAGTTAGGTGTCACCCGGAGCCAAGACGGCTCACAGGAGCACATCCGGGAGAGACAAGGGAGAGTCGGGGGGGACTGCTCCCGTGCATCCCATCAATGCCGTTTCACCCGAGTCGGTTGCGGAAAGCTGTGGAAAAATCATGGAACGGGTTTCCATTCGCACAGGGCAGGCTATCAAGGCAGGTTCATGTATCGGGAGGGAGCCGGTCCTTGCTGCCGCTGGAAGGTTTAAAGGTCGTCGAGCTGGGTCACTACATCGCCGCGCCCTTCTGCACCCGTCTCCTCGCTGACCTGGGCGCCGAGGTCATCAAGGTCGAGCCGCCCGGCGGTGATCCGTTCCGCGGCTGGGGCGCTCAGAAGGACGGGCATTCGGTATGGTTCTCCGTCCATGGGCGCAACAAGCTGTCCGTCACGCTCGATCTCAAGAGCGACGAAGGGAAGCGGCGGGTGAAGGCGCTCTGCGCCCGTGCCGACGCGGTGGTGGAGAATTTCCGCCCTGGCTACCTGGAGCGCATCGGACTGGGGCCCGCGGATCTGCAGTCGGAGAATCCCGGCCTCGTGATCGCCCGCATCTCCGGCTACGGGCAGGACGGGCCGTATCGCGACAAGCCGGCCTTCGGTGCAATCGGCGAGGCGATGGGCGGGCTGCGCCACCTCACCGCCAATCCGGGGCAGCATGAATATCCGCCGCCGCGCTGCGGTGTCTCGATCAGCGATGACCTTGCAGGGATGTATGCGGCGCTGGCGCTGGTGTCCGCCTGCTGGGGACGGGACCGCAATGGCCAGAAGGGGCGCGTGCTCGACCTGGACCTCGTCTCCTCCGTCTTTTCGCTGATGGAGGGAATGCTCACCGAGCACGGGTTGTTCGGCTGGGTCCGCCAGCCTCAGGGCGCGGCCATCGCCACGGCGGCGCCCACCAACACCTATCCCTGTGCCGACGGGAAGTGGCTGTGCATCGCCGGCAACAGCGATCTGATCTTCGGGCGCCTGATGACGATGATCGGCCGCCCCGACCTGCGCGACGATCCTCGCATGGCGACGAATGGGGGGCGCTGCGCCCACGTGGAAGAACTCGACGCTGCCATTGCCGCCTGGACCCGCACCCTCCCGGCAGCCGAGGCGCAGGACATGCTGGAGGGCGCGGAAGTTCCCTGTTCCCGCCTCTACGACATCAAGGATTGCGCCGAGGACCCGCATTTCCAGGCACGCCGCCTCGTCGCCCGCGTCCAGGACCCGCTCCTCGGCGAGGTGCTTCACCCCGCGCCGCCCTTCCGCATGGATGGCGCCGGACCTGAGGAGATGATCCGCTGGACGGGCCGCGCGGCCGGGGCGGACAATGACCGCGTGTTCCACGGCATTCTGGGGGAGCCCCGCCCATGATCCAGCTTTCAGAGGTTTCCCCTCGCGACGGGCTGCAACCCATCAAGGGATGGGTGCCGACCGAGACCAAGATCGCCCTGGTCCGGGCGCTGCATGCGGCGGGCATCCGGCGCATGGAGGTCGGCTCCTTCGTCTCGCCCAAGGCGATCCCGCAGATGGCCGATACGGGAGAGGTGCTGGCGGCGGCGCGGGAGTTGCCCGGCCTTGAATGCACCGTGCTGGTGCCGAACCGGCGCGGCTTCGATGCGGCGGTGCAGGCGGGCGCGCATCGCCTGGGCTTCTTCATGAGCGTGACGGAGAGCCACAACCGCGCCAACCTCAACCGCTCGCGCATGGACAGCTTCGCCGAGCTTTCCTCCCTGCTGCGCGAAGTGCCGCCGGGCGTGAAGGTGCGCTTCAACCTGTCCTGCGCCTTCCACTGCCCCTTCGAGGGCGTGGTGCCCGAGGAAGATGCGCTGGACTGGGTGGAGCGCGTGCAGGCGCTGTCGCCGGACATCGAAGTCAGCATCTGCGACACGACCGGCAATGCTGCCCCGGACCAGGTGCGGCGTGTCTTCGAACACGCGATCAACTCCTGGGGCAACCGCTTCGCCTTCCACGGCCATGACACCTACGGCATGGGCGTCCTGAACAACCTCGCCGCCTATGAGGCTGGATGCCGGGTCTTCGATGCAGGTTCGGGCGGCATCGGCGGCTGCCCTTACGCGCCTGGCGCCACCGGCAACACGGCGATGGAGGATCTGGCCTGGGTGTTCCGCCGCATGGGGGTGGAGACCGGGCTGGACTGGGCGAAGCTGCTCGATGCGGCGGACCTTGCCGCCTCCATTCCCGGCGCGCTGCCGGGCGGGCGGGTGCGCGGCGTCCCGGCGGCGCGACAAGCCGCCTGACAATCAGGTTGCGGGGAAACCCGCGCTGGGCTTTGCTTCCTCCCAACACGCCGGCACCGCACCGGCGTCTCCGGAGGAAGTCCAGATGAGTCAGAGTCTTGCCCTGACGGTCAATGGCCGCGCAGTCACCATTGCTGTGGACGATCCGCAAATGCCGCTGCTCTATGCGCTGCGGAACGAGATGGGCCTGACCGGCCCGCATTTCGGGTGCGGCCTTGCGCAGTGCGGCGCCTGCACCGTGCATGTGGATGGCGCCGCCATCCGCTCCTGTGTGATGCCGGTGGCCGACGCCGCCGGCAAGCGTGTGGTGACGCTGGAAGGCCTTGGCACGCCCGAGAACCCGCACAAGCTGCAATCCGCCTTCATCCAGGAGCAGGCGGTGCAGTGCGGCTACTGCACCAACGGCATGATCATGGAGAGCGCTGCCCTCCTGGAGCGCAACCCGCGCCCCAGCGCCGATCAGGTGAAGGAGGCACTGGCCAACAACATCTGCCGCTGCGGCACGCATCCGCGCGTCGTCGCCGCCGTGCTGCGCGCCGCGCAGGGCTGAGGAGGAAGCGATGGACCGCATCACCACTGACCGCCGCTCCCTGCTCAAGGCCGGCGGTGCGCTTCTCGTGGCCTTCGTCGCCGGCGGCCCACCACGCGGTGCCCTGGCCTGGGCGGAGAAGCCCGTCGCCGCCGACCGTGTGGAGTCCTTCCTCGCGCTCGAATCCGACGGGCGCGTCACCGTCTATGTCGGCAAAGTGGATCTCGGCACTGGTGTCCGCACCGGCTTCATGCAGATCGTGGCGGAGGAACTCGACATTCCGCTCGGCCGCATCCGCGTGGTCGAGGGCGACACGGCGCTGACGCCGGACCAGGGGGTGACCTATGGTTCGCTCTCCATCCAGAACGCCGGCGTGCAGCTTCGCGCCGCCGCCGCCACGCTGCGGCGCGAGGTCCTGCGCCGCGCGGGCGATCGCTTCAGCGCCCAGCCTGCGTCGCTGAGGATGGAGGAGGGGGTCGTCATTGCCCCCAATGGCCGCGCCAGCCTGGCGGAACTCGTGGGCACCGGGCGGATGGAACTGGCGGTGGATACCAGCGCGCCGATCAAGTCGCCGGAGGAGCGTCGCGTCGTCGGACGCGCCGCGCCGCGCGTGGACATCCCGGACAAGGTGTTCGGCCGCTTCGAATACGTGCACGACTTCAAGCTGCCCGGCATGCTGCATGGCCGCCCTGTGCGGCCGCCCGCTCTGGGCGCGGTGGCCGAGGCGGTGGATGAGGCGAGTATCCGGCACATCCCGGGCGTGGTGCGCGTCGTCCACCAGGGCGCCTTCGTGGGCGTGGTCGCGGAAAGCGAATGGGCCGCGATCAAAGCGGCGCGGGAGTTGCGCGTGCGCTGGTCCGACTGGAACGGCCTGCCCGAGCAGGCGCGCATCTGGGAGCACGTGAAGGCCACCCCCGTCGCCCAGGTGCAGGTGACGAGCGAGCGCGGCGACGCCCCGGGCGCGGTGCGCGGCGCGACGCGGCAGCTTTCCGCGACCTATGATTTCGGCATCAACTCTCACGCCTCCATGGGGCCGTCCTGCGCGGTGGCGGAGTGGAAGGATGGGCGCCTCACCACCTGGTCCGCCTCCCAGGGGACGCACAATCTCCGCAAGCAGCTGGCGATGATGCTGGCCGAGCCGGTGGACAATGTCCGCTGCATCTACATGGAGGGTGCCGGCTGCTACGGCCGCAACGGACATGAGGATGCGGCGGCCGATGCGGCACTTCTCGCCAAGGCGGTCGGTCGCCCGGTGCGCGTGCAGTGGATGCGTCATGACGAGCATGGCTGGGACCCCAAGGGGCCACCCCACCTCGTAGAGCTGCGTGGCGGGCTGGACGCCCAGGGCAACATCGTGGGGTGGGAGGCGGAAGCCTGGATCCCCAAGGGGGCCGGCGGCAACGTCGACCTCGTGGCGGCGGAACTCGGCGGGCTTCCGCGCGAGAACCAGATCCATCCGGGCAACATCATCCACAACCTGGCCCAGCCCTATGGCTTCCCGGCGGTGAAGACCACTTGCCACCGGCTGGAAACGACGCCCTTCCGCCCCTCCTGGATCCGCACGCCCGGGCGGATGCAGAACACCTATGCCAGCGAATGCTTCCTGGACGAGATGGCCGCCGCCGCCGGCAAGGATCCGCTGGAGCTGCGCCTGTCGCTGCTCCCGCACGAGGAAGCGCGCGGGCGCGAAGTGCTGGAGCGCGTGGGGCGTCTTGCCAACTGGCAGGCCCGTCCCTCGCCGCAAAATGACCGCTCGGGCGAGGTGCTGCGCGGGCGTGGCGTCACCTTCTGCAAGTATGAGCTGGTCCGCACCTATGTCGCGGCGGTGGCGGAGGTGGAGGTGAACCGCCGCACCGGCGCCATCAAGGTGACGCGCTTCCTGTGCAGCCACGATTGCGGCCAGATCATCAACCCGGACGGCGTCCGCGCCCAGGTCGAGGGCAACGTGATCCACACCTTGTCGCGCACCTTCAAGGAGGAGATGACCTTCGACCGCAAGGCCGTCACCTCGCTCGACTGGGCGAGCTATCAGGTCATCACTTTCCCGGAGATTCCGGAGATCGTGGTGGATCTGGTGGACCGCCCGACTGAGCGCCCCTGGGGCGCGGGCGAGCCGGCGGCGGCGGTGGTGCCGAGCGCGGTCGGTAACGCGATCTTCGATGCGACCGGCGTGCGGATGCGGAGCATTCCCTTCACCGCCGCAAAGTTCCGCGCCGCCGCGCAGGGCGTTTGACGAAAGGGGCAGCATGCGTTCGTTTCGACTTGTGGTGCTTACGCTGGGGTTGGGCCTGGCCTCGACCCCGGCGCTCTCTCAACAAGGCGGTTGGTCCACGGATATCGCCACCCACGGCTCCTGGACGGCGTATCGCGCCCAGACGCCGACTGGGCGCCAGCTTTGTGGCATCCGGGTCGTGGGGGCCGAGGGGCGCACGCTGCACCTCAAGCATTTCGCGGGGGACCGGCACGTCACCTTCCAGGCGTTCAAGTCGAGCTGGACCATTCCGCAGGGCACGCGGCTGCGCCTCAGCCTGCGGGTGGACAACAACGCGCCCTGGACCACGGGTGGCGCCGTCGGACAGCGCAACTTCGTGGAATGGACGGTCGCCGGCGGGATCGAGCGCTTCGAGGTGCAGTTCCGCAATGGCACGCGCCTGTTCCTCGAGTTCCCGGAGGGCAGCGAGGGTCCCTGGGTGGTGAGCCTCACCGGTTCCGCCGCCGCCATGGGGCGGATGGTTGAGTGCATGAATGCGGTGCGCCAGGGGACGGGAGACGCGCCGCGCGGCGGCCCGACCCAGCCCTTCGGCGATGCGCCGCGCCAAGCTCCGCCAACCCAGCCCTTCACGCCGGGCGTGCCCCAGAAGCCGGTCATGCCCAACACCCGCTCGGGCGATTCGCCGATCCGCCACGCAATCTGACGCGGGGCTGAGGTTGCGCCCGCGCCCCGTTCCGCCTAGAACCCGCGGCGAGGCGGCACCCCTGGAGGCCGCCTGTTTCCGTTTGGGCATTCCCCCACGGAAGCAACACACCGCGAAGAGGAATATGTAGCATGGTCCAGACCGTTCGGATCGAGGCTGCGGCGCGCGGGCGTGCCGGTAAGGGGGCGGCGCGCGCGACCCGGCGAGAGGGGCTTGTCCCCGGCGTGATCTATGGCGCGAAGGAGGAGGCGACGCTGATCGCCCTCGACCCGCGCGTGATCATGAAGGAACTGCAAAAGGGTGGCTGGCAGTCCTCCCTTTATGAGGTGGCGGTGACCGACGGCCCGACCGTCCGCACCCTGATGCGCGACGTGCAGTTCGACCCCGTCTCGGACCGCCCCATCCATATCGATTTCCAGCGCCTCGCCCCCGGCGCGCGCATCCGCGTGAAGGTGCCCGTCACCTTCCTGAACGAGGAAGAGTGCCCGGGCATCAAGGCCGGCGGCGTGCTGAACGTCGTCCGCCGTGAGGTCGAAGTCCACGCCGCCGTGGACGCGGTGCCGGAGAGCTTCGTGATCAACCTCGCCGAGGCGAAGATCGGTGATTCGCTGCGCTGGTCCGTGGTGCAGGACAAGGCCGGCGCCCGTCCTGTGATCAGCGGCCGCGACTTCGTGGTGGCGACCATCGCCCCGCCGACGGTGGACGAGGACACGGGCCCGGTGGCCGTTCCCCCGCCGCCCGAGGCGACCAAGCAGAAGGCGCCGCAGGCTGGCGCCGCTGCCAAGGCGCCCGCGAAGAAGAAGTAACGCGCCATGCGACTCTGGGTCGGGCTGGGTAATCCCGGCCCCGAGCACGCGCGGCAGCGTCACAACATCGGCTTCATGGCGATCGACGCCATGGCCCGCCGCCACGGGGCGCCCCCGTGGCGGCAGAAATTCAAGGGCGAGGTCACCGAGGTGACGCTGGGTCGGGAGCGCCTGCTCCTGCTCAAGCCGCAGACCTACATGAATGCCTCGGGTGATTCGGTGCAGGCCGCCTGCGCCTTCCACAAGATTCCACCGGCCGAGGTCACCGCTTGGCACGATGAGCTGGACCTCGCCCCCGGCAAGGTGCGGGTGAAGCAGGGCGGCGGCACGGCCGGGCATAACGGGCTGCGCGACATGCAGCGCGCCTTCGGCACGGCGGATTTCGGCCGGGTGCGACTGGGCATCGGTCATCCTGGCCACAAGGACCGCGTTACCGGGCACGTGCTCGGCAATTTTGCCAAGGACGAGACCTGGGTCGGGCCGCTGCTGGACGCGCTGGCGGACCACGCGCCGCTGCTGGCCGAAGGGCGCGCAGAGGATTTCATGACCCGTGTCGCGGAGGCCGTGCGATGACCGAACCCCTGGTGATCGAGGAATATTTCGGCGGACCCGGCGAGGGCGACCTGCTCAACGCCGCCGCCGCCCTGGCGCAGGCGCTGCGCGGCTTCGCGGCAACCGAGGCGCAGGCGGCCGCCGGGCTGCGCGCCTGCCTGCCCGGACCCACCGATGCCGGGCCGCTTTCTGACATGCGGCGCGCCCGCGCCGTCTCGCTCGCCGCCGCCGAGGCGGCCAGCCGCGCCGCGCTTCTGCTGGAGGCCGCTGAGATCGTTGGCCCGGGCGGCGAGGCGGCCTCCATCGCCGCCCGCCTCACGGAGGCTGCGAAGCGTCTGGGAATGAACATCGCCGGGCTGGTCCCGGCGCTGCGTGCCGCCGCCCTGTCCTTGCCGACCGACGATGCCTCCGCACGCATTGCCGCCGCCATTCGGGTGCAGGAGCTGGTGGGCGCGCTGGAGAAGGGACAAGGTTAATGGGTTTCAATTGCGGAATCGTGGGCCTGCCGAATGTCGGCAAGTCCACCCTATTCAATGCGCTGACGCAGACCGTCGCAGCGCAGGCCGCCAACTACCCCTTCTGCACCATCGAGCCCAATGTGGGCCGCGTCGCCGTGCCCGACCCGCGCCTCGAGGTGCTGTCGCGCATCGGCAAGTCGCAGAAGATCGTGCCCACCAGCCTGGAATTCGTGGACATCGCCGGCCTCGTGCGCGGCGCCTCGAAGGGGGAGGGACTGGGCAACCAGTTCCTCGGCAACATCCGTGAGGTGGACGCCATCGTCCACGTGCTGCGCTGCTTCGAGGATGGCGACGTCACCCACGTCGAGGGCAGCGTGGACCCGCTGCGCGACATGGAGATCATCGAGACCGAGTTGATGCTTGCCGATCTCGACTCTTTGGAGAAGCGCGTGCCCGCCCTGCAGAAGAAGGCGCGCGGCAATGACAAGGAGGCGGCGCAGCAGCTTTCCCTGATCGAGGCGCTGATCCCCGCGCTGCAGGAAGGCCGCGCCGCGCGAACCGCCGTGCCGAAGGGCGAGGAGACGGCCGCCTCGCGCCTCGGCCTCATGACCACCAAGCCTGTCCTCTACGTCTGCAACGTGGAGGAAGGGAACGCAGCGGACGGCAACGCCCACAGCGCCAAGGTCATGGAGTTCGCCAAGGCGAACAACGCGAAGGCCGTCGTCGTCAGCGCGGCCATCGAGGCCGAGATCGCTCAGATGGACGAGGGCGATCGCAAGGAGTTTCTGGAGGGGCTCGGCCTGTCCGATTCCGGCCTGGACCGCGTGATCCGCGCCGGGCACGACCTGCTCGGCCTCATCACCTATTTCACGGTCGGGCCAAAGGAAACGCGGGCCTGGACGATCACCCGCGGCATGACCGCGCCCCAGGCCGCCGGCGTCATCCATGGCGATTTCGAGCGCGGCTTCATCGCCGCCGAGACGATCGCCTATGACGACTACGTCGCGCTGAACGGCGAGCAGGGCGCCAAGGAAGCCGGCAAGATGCGCGTCGAGGGCAAGTCCTATGTCGTGAAGGACGGGGACGTGATGCTGTTCCGCTTCAACGTCTGACCCGGCGGGTCAGAAGTCGCTGACGCGGCCTTTCCGCTCCCAATCATTGTAGCGGGTCGGCTCCGGCCCGCTCGGCCCATCCTCCTCCACCTTCGGGTCGGAGAAAGGGCGCTGCGGCCGGTTCAGCTTCGTCAGCGGCGGCGCGCTGCGCGGCTTGCCGGAGGGGTAGGGCGGCTTCGGGTCCTGATCCTGGTCCATCCCTGCCATGTGGCGCGGCCTGCCTCCGAAGGGAAGGGCGCTGTATCGCAGCCCGGGCCTCCCTATCTCGTTGGGAGGCTGACACAGGAGGGTGGACGGGATGCGTGGCTATTTCCGCACCATGGTGCTGCTTGCGGCGCTGACCGCGCTCTTCATGGGCGTCGGCTGGGCCTTGGGCGGCCAGCAGGGTGCACTCGTCGCTCTGGCGGTGGCCGGCGCGATGAACCTCTTCGCCTGGTGGGGCAGCGACGCCATGGTGCTGCGGATGCACAATGCCCAGCCGGTCGGCCCGGCCGAGGCGCCGCAGCTTCACTCCATGGTGCAGGGGCTGGCGCAGCGTGCCGGCATTCCCATGCCCGCCCTCTACGTCATTCACGAGAACCAGCCCAACGCCTTCGCCACCGGCCGCTCCCCCGAGAAGGGGGCGGTGGCGGTGAACAGTGGCCTCCTGGACATGATGGATGAGCGGGAGGTCGCTGGGGTCGTCGCGCACGAGCTGGCCCACATCAAGCACCGCGATACGCTGATCATGGCTGTGACCGCGACCATCGCCGGCGCCATTGGCTGGATCGCGCAGTTCGGCTTCCTGATGGGCCGCGGCGGCGAGCGGCGGGTGAACCCGCTCTTCGGCCTCTTGGCGATGATCCTTGCGCCCATCGCGGCGATGCTGGTGCAGACCGCCATCAGCCGGTCCCGCGAATACGAGGCGGATGCGGAGGGAGCGCGCATCTGCGGCGACCCTGCCTGGCTCGCCAGCGCCCTGAACAAGCTGGAGAGCTACAAGCACGGCATGGTGAACGAGCGCGCGGAGGCCAATCCCGCGACCGCGCACATGTTCATCGTGAACCCGCTGGCCGGGCTTCGCATGGACAGCCTGTTCAGCACCCACCCACCGACGGAGGAGCGGGTCGCGCGACTCATGGCGATGCGTGACGGCGGCGCGCTGCCACCCTCCCAGCCCTCCTTCCGCCCGCCGCCGCCCAGGCCGCAGGCAAGAAGCCCCTGGGCGCAGCCCAACCCCTGGGCAGGGCGGCGCTGACCGGCACAAGCGGCGAAACGCCCCCTCTGGCGGCGCCGCCCATCCGTGCCATGCTGCCTCCCATCCTCGGCATCAAGACCGAAGAGGAGGCTGCATGTTCCGTTCGATGCTTCTCGGGGGCGCGTTGCTCGCTTCACTGGCGCTGCCCGCCTTTGCCCAGGCGCCCATTCCGCCCGGCCCGCGCATCGCCGTCACGGCGATCACCCAGCCATTGCCGACCCAGCCGCAATACACGCGGGTGGATCAGCCGCTGATCCGCGACGGGCTGCGGGCAGCCAGCAATGGCCGCATCGAGGTCACGCTGGCCACACATGCCGAGCGCAATCTGAGTGGGACCGAGATCGTGCGCCTCGTCCGCTCGGGCCAGGCGGAGATCGGCGCGGGGACGCTGACCACCCTCTCGGGCGACGTGCCGATCCTGGACGGCATCGACCTTTCGGGCCTTGCCCCCGACATCAACCTGGCGCGGCGAATCGCAGACGCAATGGTGCCGGTGGCGAACCGAGACATGGAGCGCTTCGGCACGCGCATCATCGCCACTTATCCCTTCCCGGCGCAGGTGGTGTTCTGCCGGCAGCCCTTCACCAGCCTCGCCGATCTGCGCGGGCGCCGCATCCGCACCTTCGGCAACTCGCTGGTGGATTTCTTCAACGCGCTGGGAGCGCAGCCCACCTCCATCGGCTTCCCCGAGGTGTATTCGGCGCTGGAGCGTGGCGTGGTGGACTGCGCCATCACCGGCAGCGGCTCCGGCGCCGCCGCGCGCTGGCCCGAGGTTTCGACCCACATCTCCGACCTGCCGGTGAGCTGGGCGGTCGCCGCCTACATCGTGAACGTGTCCTGGCTGAACCGTCAGGAGCCTGCCGTGCGCGAACTGATCGAGCGCACCTTCCGCGAGGTCAGCGACCGGCAATGGGCGCTGGGCGCCGAAGCGACTCGCGACGGCATCGACTGCAACATCGGCAACCGCGAGGCATGCAAGATCCACCAGCTCGCCACCCGTCCGATGACCGAGGTGAAGGCCACCGAGGCCGACCGCGCCGAGACGCGCCGCATCTTCGAGCAGGTGGTGCTGCCCGGCTGGGTACGCCGCTGCGGCGCTCGCTGCGGCGAGGTCTACAACCAGGTGGTCGCGCCCCTGAACGGCATCCGCTTCGGGGGCTGAGGGGTGCTGCGCGCCGCCACGGGTCTTCGCCGCGCCGTGGCGGCGCTGGCCGCCCTGATGGCCTACCTCGCCGGATGGAACTACGTGCTCTGCGCCATCTTCGTCACGGGCGACATCATCGGTCGCAACGTCTTCGGCGTTTCCAGCGCCGCGACGGTGGAGGTGACGGGCTACATGCTGGCCTGCGGCATTGCCTGGGCCTTGGCGCACACCCTGGCGCGGCGGGCGCATATCCGGGTGGACGTGCTGCTGAACCAGCTGCCGGTGCGGGTCCGCGCGCCGCTGCACCTTCTCTCCCTCTTGCTGCTGATGGGCTTCGCCCTGTTCTGCGCCTGGGCCGCCTGGTCGCTTTGGGAGGAGAGCGCATTGTTCGACGCGCATGACAACTCGGCCCTTCGCATTCCGCTGATCTGGCCGCAGGGGATCTGGGGCGTGGGCATCGCCGCCTTCGTGCTGATGTGTGCCGTGCTGCTGCTTGAGTCGCTGCTGGCATTGCTCGCCGGGCAGCCGGGGGAGCTGGACCGGATGCTGGGGTCCCGCTCCTTGCAGGATGAGACGGAAGAGGCGCTGGAAGCCGTCCGGATGGCGCGCGGCGGATGATCGCAATCGTCTTTCTGCTGGGGCTTCTCGGCGCATTGCTGTTCGCCGCCGCATCCGGCACCTCGGCCCTGCCGCTGGCCGAGATTCTGATGCTGGTCGGCATCTTCATCGTATTCTTCGGGGCGGGGGTTCATATCGCCGCCGTGCTAGGCGTGCTGGCCTTCCTTGTCGGCTTCCTGTTCAGCGACCGACCCTGGTGGATGTTCGCCGGACAGACGTTGTGGGGACCGTCCTCCAACTACGTTCTCGTGGCGGTGCCGCTCTTCCTGCTGATGGGCGAGATCCTGCTTCGCTCCGGGCTTTCGGGGCGCCTCTACAGCGCGCTGAACCTCTGGCTGAACCGGCTGCCCGGCGGGGTGCTGCACACCAACATCGTTTCCTGCGCCGTGTTCAGCGCCATCAGCGGCTCCTCCGTCGCTACGGCGGCGACCATGGGCAGCGTGGCGCTGCCCTATTTCCAGGACACGCAATACAACCAGCGCTGGGTGCTCGGGTCGCTGGCGGCGGGCGGCGCGCTCGGCAACCTGATTCCGCCGGGCATCACCTTCATCATCTATGGGCTGATCACCGAGACCAGCGTCGGCGCCCTCTACATCGCGGCGCTTCTGCCCTCCCTGCTGGTGACCGGCTTGTTCCTGCTGCTGATCTTCCTGCACGGCCTGCGGAACCCGCTGGAGAAGCCTCCTCCTGTGCCGCTGGCGCTCAAGCTGCGGGCTCTGTGGAATCTCCTGCCCACGGTGCTGCTGATTCTGCTGGTGCTGGGCAGCATCTATGCCGGCTGGGCCACCCCCACCGAGGCTGCGGCGCTGGGCGTCACGGGCGCCA
Source organism: Sabulicella rubraurantiaca (assembly GCF_017355885.1). Classification (GTDB taxonomy): domain Bacteria; phylum Pseudomonadota; class Alphaproteobacteria; order Acetobacterales; family Acetobacteraceae; genus Roseococcus; species Roseococcus rubraurantiacus. Next base: position 718,667 of record NZ_JAFEUU010000001.1, on the reverse strand, counting down.
TGCTCTTCGCTGCCATCGAGCGCCGCCTGTCCTTCCGCCTGCTGAACGAGAGCGCGGAGGCAACGGCGCGCAACACCGCGCTGCTGGGGCTGATCCTGTTCGGCGCCTTCCTGCTCAACTACATCCTGACCACGATCAACGTGCCGCAGGCCCTGGCCGCGATGATCGCCGAGATGCCGCTGCCGCCCTGGGCGGTCATGCTGTGCATCATCGGGCTGTACTTCGCCCTCGGCACCTTCATGGAGGGCTTCTCCATGATCATCACCACTACGCCCGTCATCTTTCCGGTGGTGGTGGCGCTGGGCTACGACCCGATCTGGTTCGGCGTCATCATCACCATGCTGGTCGAGATCGCGCAGATCTCGCCGCCTGACGGAACCGTGATGTACGTGTTGCAGGGGATGCGCCCGAAGCCTGGACCCATCACCGATGTCTTCCTGGGCGTGATGCCCTTTCTCCTCGCCTATCTCCTGGCCGTGCTGCTGCTGCTGGTCTTTCCCGGGATCGCGCTCTGGCTGCCAGGGGTGTTGGGCTGAGCAGCGCCGGAGCCGGAATTGAACCAACCCGTCCGCATCGCCGTGGATATCGGCGGCACCTTCACCGACCTGCAGATCCTTGATGCGCGCAACGGACGCGTCCAGGCGCACAAGACCCCGACCACACCGGCCGATCCCTCGGAAGGGTTGATGACCGGGGTGCGGGAGGCGGCGTCGCGCTTCGGCTTCTCGCTTTCCGAGGTGGGGATGCTGCTTCACGGCACCACCATCGCGACCAACGCGGTGCTGGAGCGCAAGCTGGCGCGTGGCGTTCTGCTGACGACGGCGGGTTTCGAGGACGTGCTGGAGATCACCCGCCACGTCCGGCGCGAGCTTTACCGCCTCGACCCCGATCCATTTCCTTGCTTGATCGAGCGCGACAGGCGCCTCGGCGTCACGGAACGTCTGCGCGCCGATGGCAGCGTGGAGATCCCGCTCTCCGGCCTGGACGGCCTGATGGAGCGACTGCGGGCGCTGGAGCCCGAGGCGGTGGCGATCGGCCTGCTGCACGCCTATGCCAATCCGGCGCACGAGGAAGCCCTGGCCGAGGCGGTGCGCGCGGCGCTACTAAGCGTGCCGGTCAGCCTCTCCTCCGAGGTCTCGCCCGAGATCCGGGAGTATGAGCGCCTTTCCACCACCGTGCTGAATGCGGTGCTGATGCCGGTGGTGCAGAACTACCTGAACCGGCTGAAGGCCCGGCTGGGCGAGGGCGGCTTCGCCCCGCGCCTTTTCCTGGTGCAGAGCAATGGCGGCATGTGCAGCCTGGACCGGGCGGCGGAACAGCCCGCGCGGCTGCTGCTTTCCGGCCCGTCCGGCGGCGCGATGGCGGCGGAGCGGCTCTCGCGCCGCCTTGCCCGGCCGAACCTCGTCGCCGTGGATATGGGCGGCACCTCCTTTGACGTTTCGGTCGTGCAGGACCACCGGATCGGCCTCGTCACCCAGGGCGAGGTGGACCGGCTGCCGGTTCGACTGCCGATGGTCGAGATGCGGACGATCGGCTCAGGGGGCGGCTCCATCGCGGCTGTGGATGCGGGCGGGCGACTCAGTGTGGGACCGCGCAGCGCCGGCGCCCGGCCCGGCCCGGTCTGCTACGGGCGCGGCGGAACCGAACCCACCGTTTCCGACGCCAATGCCGTGCTGGGCCGCTTCGATCCCGATTTCTTCCTGGGCGGCGCGATGCGGCTGGAACTGGACGCCGCGCGCGAAGTCATGGCGGCCCGCGTCGGCGGTAAGCTCGGCCTTTCCACAGAAGCCGCTGCCGAAGGCGTGCTGCGCGTGACCAACACACAGCTTGCCGCCGCGGTCCGCCTTTCCCTGTTCGAGAAGGGGTTGGACCCGCGCGACTTCGCGCTTCTCTCCTTCGGCGGCGCGGGCGGCCTCCATGCCTGCGAAGTCGCCGACGAGCTCGGCATGACCGAGGTGGTGTTCCCGCGCGAGCCGGGCACGCTTTCCGCCTACGGCATCATGTTCGCCGACCTCGTGCAGGACATCGCCCGCTCGCGCCTGCTGCCGCTGGAGGAAGCGTCACTCCCCGCGATCGAGGAGACGCTGGCAGCGCTGCATGTCGACGCGCAGGCGCGGCTGGATGCCGACGCCATCCAGCCAGACCAGCGCGCCGTGGAGATCGCCGCCGATCTCCGCTATCGCGGCCAAGCCTTCGAGTTGCTGATCCCCTGGCCCGAGGCACCCGCCCTCGCGCCGCTCCTCGCCCGCTTCCACGAGACGCATCGCGCCCGCTTCTCCTATGCCGATGAGAGCGAGCGCGTCGAACTTGTGACGCTGCGCGCCAGCGCCATCGGGCGCCTGCCCAAGCCGGAGGAAAGCCGCGACACCCCGCCCGGCGCTTCCGCCCCCGGCACGCGGCGCCTTTGGACAGGCGGCGACTGGCGCGAGGTGCCGGTCCATCTGCGTGAGGCTCTGGCGGAGGGGGTGGCGGTAAAGGGTCCCGCCATCATCGAGGAAGCCTTTGCCACCCACTGGATCGCCCCCGGCTGGACCGCCACCCTCGACCCCGAAGGCGCGGTGATCGCGCGGAGGACACCCTGATGAACGCGATCGAGATCGAGGTCATCCGCAATGCCCTGACCGCCGCGGCGGCGGAGATGGACGTGACGGTTTGGCGCACTAGCCGCTCCACCATCGTGCGGGAGTTGCTGGACTACTCCACCGCCGTCTTCGACGCAGAGGGCTGGAACCTCGCGCAATCGGCGCGCATCCCCTCGCACCTCAATTCCATGAGCCACGCCTTGCGGGAGATCCTGGCGCGCTTCATCCCGCCGGAGGAATGGGGACCCGATGACGTGGTCATCACTAATGACCCGTATTGCGGCGGTCAGCACCTGCCTGACATCCTCGCCTTCAAGGCGGTGTTCCATGAGGGGACGCGAATCGCCTTCGCCGGGACGCTCTGCCACCACATCGACGTCGGCGGGCTGGCCGCGGGCTCCTACGCCGCCACGGCAACCGAGATCTTCCAGGAAGGGCTTCGCATCCCGCCGCTGAAGATCATCGCGGGCGGCGTGAGGAATGACGGGGTCTGGGCGATGATTCGCCAGAACATCCGCAAGCCCGACCTGCTTCTGGGCGACCTTTCATCGCAATTGGCTTCGTTGGACGTGGGCGCCGCCGCAATCCGCCGTTTGGCCGCGCGCTTCGGTGCGCCGGCAATGATCGAGGCCGGGGGCCGCATCCTCGACATGAGCGAGGCGGGAATGCGCGCCGCGATCGCCGCCATGCCCGACGGCATCTACGAGTTTGAGGACTTCCTGGACGATGATGGGGTGGAGGTGGGCAAGCCCATCCGCCTCCATGTCCAAATGACCATTGCGGGGGACGAGGCGCGGGTGAACCTGTCGGGCTGCTCGCCGCAGGCGCTCGGGCCGGTCAATGCCACCCTCGCCAGTTCCACCGCGGCCGTGATGTTCGCCCTGATGTGCTGCGCTGAACCGGGGCTGCACATGAGTGCCGGGTGCTACCGCCCCATCAAGGTGGAAGCGCCCGAAGGCAGCGTGGTCAACGCCCGCGCCCCGGCAGCGGTGGCGCATCGGATCGCCGCCACGCACCGGCTGCTGAACGCCATGAACGGCGCGCTACACCAGGCGGTACCAGACCGAATTCCGGCCGCCTATTACGGCAATAGCTACGTCACCACCTTCCAGACCGTCGCCGCCGATGGGGGGCGCGAGGTTCTGGTGGAGATCGAGATCGGCGGCAGCGGCGCCCACCCCGCCAAGGACGGCGTGAACGCCTTCTCCTCGGGCATGCACAACAACAGCAACATCCCGATCGAGATGATCGAGGCTCAGATGCCGCTCACCGTCACGCGCTACGAACTGCGCCCTGGCAGCGGCGGAGCGGGCGAGCGCCGCGGCGGGCTGGGTTTGGTGCGCGAATGGCGGGTGGATGCACCGCGTTGCCTGTTCACCGCCAACATGGACCGCTTCGTCCATGCGCCCTACGGTCTCGCAGGGGGGCAGTCGGCGGCGCCTGGGATGCTGGAACTGGACCGGGATGGCGACACGATCGCCGTGCCGCCCAAGTCCGACAACCTCGAGCTGCGCGCCGGGGACGTCATCCGCCTCGCCACCTCCGGCGGGGGCGGGTTCGGCGACCCGGCGCAGCGCGATGCTGCTTCCCGTTCCCGTGACGAGAGACTGGGATACGCATGAGCTTCGACCCTAGAGAGCATCGCCTCGCCCCGCAGCGTTGGTTCGAGGATTTCGCGCTGGGGGAGGTGTTCCGCCTGCCAAGCCGCACCATGACGGAGGCGGTGTTCCTCGCCTTCCAGGCCGCGTCCGGCGACAACCATCCGGTGCATTACGACGTCGAGTTCTGCCGGGCGCGCGGCATGCCGCACATGCTGGCGCATGGCTATCAGGTGCTGATCCAGACCGCTGCCGGGGCCGGAATGCTGCCCTTCCTGATCGAGGACAGCCTCAAGGGGTTCCTGGAGCAATCCTCCCGCTTCCTTCACCCCGTCTTCGTTGGCGACACGCTCTATGCCGCGCTGACGGTGGATGAGCTTTCGCCCAACCGGTCGACCGGTGTGCTGGGGCTCCGCTCCACCGTCCACAACCAGAAGGGCGAGCTGGTGATGGAGGGGCGGCAGCGCTACCTGCTCCGCAAGCGCCCGGCCGGTTGACCACGGCGCGGGCGCGCCGCAGCCTTCCGGGCGACAGCAAAGGGAGGATGTGATGCGGGTCGCGGTGATCGGCGCGGGGTTGATGGGCCATGCCATCGCCCTGGTCTGGGCCATGGGCGGGCACACGGTCCGCCTGACCGATTCCAGCGCCGAGACGTTGGAACGAGCGCAAGGTCTGATGGAGAAGGCCATCGCCACCCTGACCGAGCACGGGGAGAACAAGGGCTTCGACGCCGCCATGCTGGCGCAGACCGTCACGCGCCATTCCACCCTGGAGGAGACGGTGGAGGGCGTGGAGCTCGTCATCGAGGCCATCGTCGAGAACCCGGAAGCCAAGCGCACCCTCTATGCGGAGCTGGAGAAGCTGGCGCCGCTCAATGCGACCCTGGCCAGCAACACCTCCTATCTCGATGTCTTCCCGCTCATGCCGCCCTCGCTGCTGAAGCGGGCGATGATCGCGCATTGGTACACGCCGCCCTATCTGGTGGACCTCGTCGACCTCGTGCCGAGCGAGGAGCTGGAGCCGGGGCGGCTGGAGGCGGTGCAGGTGGCGCTGGATGCCATGGGGCAGGTTCCCGTGGTGATGAAGCGCTTCATCCCCGGCTACATCGCCAACCGCATCCAGGCGGCGGTGCAGAATGAGGTGCAGTGGCTGATCGATAATGGCTATGCCGACGCGCAGATGGTGGATGCCGCCGTGGTGCACGGCATCGCGCTGCGTATGCCCATCGTCGGCGTCATGGCCAAGGCCGACTTCACCGGCCTGCCGCTGCTGCAGCACACCTTCCGCAACAAGATGTACACGCCGCCGGCGTCCTTCGAGAGCAGCCCATCCATGGACGCGCTGATCGCCAAGGGCGCGACCGGCGTGATGTCCGGACGCGGCTACTACGACTGGGGCGACGAGCCGGCCAAGCTGTTCGAGGAACGGGACCGCAAGCTCATCGCGCTGAAGAAGTCGCTCAGGGAGATCGGCACCATGGCGGGATTCCGGAAATGATCAGCTACGATCTCCGCGGCAAGGCCGCCCTCGTCACCGGCGGCGCCTCCGGCATCGGCCTCGCCACCGTGCGGATCCTCGGCAAGTCCGGCTGCAAGGTGGCGATTAATCACCTGGCCGATGACGCGCGCGGGCCGGAGCAGGTCGAGGCGCTGCGCGCGGAGGGTATGGATGTCATCTCTGCCCCGGGCAACGTCGCCGACCCCGAGGGATGCGCGACGATGGTGGAGGCGGCGGCATCCGCGATGGGCCGGCTGGACTACCTTGTCTGCAACGCCGGAACGCCGGGAACCCGTACCAGCATCGCTCCGCATGAGCTGGACCGGATGACCGAGGAGTTGTGGCGCAATGTGCTGGAGGTGAACCTTCTCGGCGTGTTCCGCTGCGCGAAGGCCGCCGCGCCGCATTTGCGCGCCGCGGGCGGCGCCATGGTCAGCACCGCCTCCATTGCCGGCTTGAACTTCCCCGGTTCCTCGCCGGCCTATGGCGCCAGCAAGGCGGGTGTGATCTCGCTCACCCGCAACCTCGCGCGCGGGCTAGGGCCGGAGGTGCGGGTGAACGCCGTGGCTCCCGGCGCCGTGAACTCCACCTGGCAGGTGGATTGGACCAACGAGGAACGTTCCATGAGCATCGAGAAGGCGGTGCTCAAGCGCCGTTGCGAGCCGGAGGACATCGCGGACGCGATCGTCTACCTGCTCGCGGGCGCGGCCATGGTGACGGGGCAGACGCTGGTGGTGGATGGCGGGCTGAGCCTTTGAGGCTCAGCCGACGGCCACGATCGCCTCGATCTCCAGAAGGAACTCGGGAACGGGCAGCGCGGAGACGACGCTTGTCGTTCGCGCCGGGAGGTGCGTGGCGGGGAATGCAGCGCGGTAGAGCCGGTTCATCTCCTCCACATCCGACGCGCGTACCAGCAGCACGCTGGTCTTGAGGACGCGGCTGGTGTCCGTCCCGGCCTCGGCCAGGATGGAATGCAAGTTCTCGATGACTTGCTTGAACTGGGCGGCGAAGTCGTCGCGCGCGATGTTGCCTTGCGTGTCCAGCGGTCCCAGGCCCGAGACATAGAGCGTGTCGCCATGGCGCACCGCCATAGAGAAGGGCGGGAAGGGGCGGCCGCCCTTCGGCGTCGCGTAACGGGTGATCTCGACCATGCTCGCCTCCTTTTGGTGCGGCGCAAACTTGGCCTATCCTGCACGCGTCGAACATCCCGGGGCGAAGACATGGTGCAGGTGGATACGGAACGATTCCTGAAGGATCTCAATGAGCTTCGGCTCATCGGCCAGTTCAAGACCGGCGTCCACCGCCCTACCTTCTCGCCCGAGGACATGGAAAGCCGCCATTGGCTCGTCGCGCGGCTGGAGGAGTGCGGGCTGGAGGCCTCCATCGACGGCATCGGCAACGTGTTCGGGCGCCACAAGGGGCCGGGGCCGCACCTCCTCGTCGGCTCGCATATCGAGACGCAGAACCAGGCGGGCTGGCTGGACGGGGCGCTGGGTGTCATGTCTGGTGTCGCTCTCGCGCGGTCAGGCCTGCCGGTGGACGTGATCGCCTTCGCGGACGAGGAAGGCCACTATGGCAGCTTCATCGGCAGCCGCAGCGCCACGGGCCTGCTGGAAGACGCGGAGATCGACCGCCTCAGCAATCGCTACCACGGCAAGCCCCTGCGTGACGCGCTGCGCGAGGCAGGGCTGGAAGGGCGCGAGCGGCTGCGCCTCGATCCGTCGCGCTACAAGGGTTTCTTCGAGCTTCACATCGAGCAGGGCACGCAGCTTGAGTCGCGCGGTCTGCGCGCGGGCGTCGTGACTGGCATCGTCGCCATCTGGCAGTTCCGCATCCTCATCACCGGCATGCAGGACCATGCGGGCGGCACTACCATGGCCGAGCGCAAGGATGCTGGCCTCGCCGCCGTGCGCCTCCTCTCCCGCATCGACCAGGAATTCCCGATGGTCTGTGGCGAGCGTTCGACCTGGACCTGCGGCCGCATCGCACTGGAACCCGGTGCGCCGAGCATCATCCCCGGCTCGGCCGAGGTGCTGTTCCAGTTCCGCGACATCGACATGGAGACGCTGGAGCGGATGGAGCGCACGCTGCGCGCCATCGTGCAGGAATCCAACCGGCGCGAGCGCTGCACGGCGGAGCTTCAGGTGATGTCGCGCAGCATCCCGTCGCCCTGCCATGAGGCGATGATGTCCGCGCTGGATCGCGCAGCGGAAGCGGAGGCGCCCGGCGGTTGGATGCGCATGCCGAGCGGCGCCGGGCACGACGCGCAGTACATGGCGCGCATCATGCCGGCGGCGATGCTCTTCGCCCCCTCCATCGGCGGCATCAGCCACCACTGGGCCGAGGACACGAAGGAAGAGGATCTGGCGCTGAACGTGCGCATCCTCGCCCGTGCGGCGGAGGACTTCCTGCGCTCCAACGTTTCTCCCGGCTAAAGCATTTTCAAGCCCAGCGGAATCGCTGGGCGGCTCGGAAAATGCGTCCAGACAACAGCCTAGGCCCATTCCGCCGCGCTGCTGCCCAGCGGCGCGGCGGGCAACGCCCAGAAGGGTGGGGTCGCATCCATCTGGGCCGCGTGGCGCAGATGAGTCATGGCGCCCCAAGCGCCCTGCTCCACCGCGAGGAGGTCGGCGATCTCCTCCTGACGTGGATCGGGGACGCGGAACCCATCCGCCACCCGGCCCAGCCCACGGAGCCACAGCCCGGTGCGGGCCAGCGCCACGCGCACGCGCCAGGACCCGCCCTCTCGCGCACGGCGCATCCAGGCGGCCAGGACGCCCAGCGCCAGCAGATAGCCCGATGCATGATCGAGGGGCTGGCACGGCAGGACGCGCGGCGGAGCGACGCCTGCCGCCTCGGCCTCTGCGACGTTGAAGCCGGTCGCTGTCTGCACCAAGCTGTCGAAGCCGCGCTTCCCCGCCCAGGGGCCGTCCCAGCCATAGGCGGATAGCTCTGCGACCACGATCCCGGGCCGCAGCGCCGCTAGGGCTGGCGCGGGGAAGCCAAGGCCGGACAGCCCGCCGGGCCGGTAGGATTGCAGGAAGGCGTCGGCCCCCTGCACCAGGGTCCGCAGCCTGTCCCGAGCCGAGGCTTCGCGCAAATCCAGTGCGGTGCAGCGCTTCCCGCGACCCGTATCCTTCACCAGCGTATCCACCGCGGGCAGGTGTGGCGCGGTGACCTGCAGCACCTGCGCGCCGTGCGCCGCCAGGGCGCGGCCCGCGACTGGCCCGGCAATGACGCGCGTCAGCTCCAGCACGCGCATTCCCTCCAGCGGGCGCGCGGCCAAGGGTGGAAGGGGCACGGGCGGCGCGTCACCGATGCGCGTGATCTCCACCAGTGGCACGGCGGTCAGCGCCTTGCACTGCCCGTGCGCGTCCCATTCCTCGAAGTCGCGCATGGCGGCCACACAAAGTCCTGCTGCAGTCGCCTCCTCCTCGAAGGGGATGGCGTCGCGGCCGCGCAGTGCTTCCGCGACAGAATCGCGCGATGCCTCGCAGCCGAGCAGGCGCAGGATGCCGTCGCGGTGATGCGGGAAGTTCGTGTGCAGCCGGACCACGCGCCCGTCCCGCGTCGGGTAAGCGCCCGCGATGGCATCCCACGGATCGGGCGGGGCGGCGCCATTCTCGCGCAGATGCCGTTCCGAGCGAAATTCGAGCGCCGCGTGGCGCATCTCCACCAAAACGCCCTGGGCCGGACCTCCCCGTGCCGCGTGGATGGCCGCGGCGGCGAGAGCGACAGCGGCGATCGTGGACTGCGCTGCCTCGCCGATGTGAAAGGAGGAGGGGAGGACCGGGTCCTCCCCGGTCAGCCGCGCTTGGTAAGCAAGGCGCCGGTCGAGGCCGGTTTGGTCGAGCAGGGCGGCGAGCGTTTCCATTCCGCAAGTGCAGCCAAGCGGCGGCACGGAGGCAAGGGGGCTTAAGCCGCGCGTTTCGCCAGGAAGGCGCGCCAGCCGCCGAAGGAGGTGATTTCCGGCGCGCCTTGCACCCCTTCCGCCTCGGCCAAGAAGCCGAGCACATTGGAGCCATCCGCCAGCCGCACCGTGCCGAAGCCGAGGGGCGGCGGCACCGCAGCCAGCAAGGGGCCGATCGCGGCCTGCGGCAACGCCCAGATCTCGCCTGTGATGGCCTCGCCGTCCGGGTCGCGCAGCATTCCGGGACGGCCGCCGAGGTCGAAAAGGCGGTATTCGGGGGTCGTGCGAGCCTCCCGCAGGAAGCGGCCGCCCAGCGCGGTCACTTGCCCATTCAGCGGCAGGCCGGACATATGTGCGCCGATGCAGAACAGCGCCGCCTCGCCTGGCGCCGCTTCCGGAACAGGCAGGGCCTCATCCAGCAGGCTTGCGGCGATCCCGCAGATCCGCCCCTCGGCGAAGGCGGAACCAACCAGGGTGACGCCCGCCCCGGCGGGGATGGCGATGGCCGACAGGTCGCAGAGGTTCACGAAGTTCGTGTAGGTGCCGAGGCGCGAGTTCGCGCCCACCGGGTCGGCCAGCATCGCCTCTACCGTCGGGATGCCGGGCGCCGTGGGCAGCAGGAGCGCGTCGGCGCCCTCGAAGAGCCGCCGGGCGAGCAAACGTGCCTCGGCAGCTGCGTGGAAGTCGTCGAAGGCATCCACGGCGAGGCGACCGAGGCCGCCTTCAAGGATGGCGCGCGTGACCGGATGCAGTGAGGTGGGGCGCTCCGTCACCCAGCCCCGCAGCGCCGCCGTCCGCTCGGCGACCCAGGCGCCGTCGTAAAGACGACGCGCGACGTCGAGGAGGGGCGCGATGTCCACGCGGAGGATCTCCGCGCCCAGCTCCTTTGCGCGGGTGGCCACGGCAGCGAAGTCCTCCGCGCCCTCGTCGAAGACCAGTTGCGCCTCCTGTGGCACTGCCAGGCGGAAGCGAGGCGGGCAAGGTGCAGCGGCGCGCCAGGAGGCGGGAAGCGGGCGGGAATAGGGCTCTGTGTCATCCGGTCCCGCGATCACTCCCAGCACCTCGGCGGCCTCGGCGACGGAATGAGCGAAGACCGAGACGCAATCGAGCGAGCGGCAGGCTGGCACGACCCCGCGCGTGGGCACGAGGCCCAGCGAGGGCTTCAGCCCGACGATCCCCTGCGCCATGGCCGGAACCCGGCCGGACCCGGCCGTGTCCGTGCCGAGGGAGAAGGCAGCGATCCCTGCCGCCACCGCGCTGGCCGAACCGGAGGAGGAGCCACCAGGGATCAGAGCGGCGTCGCGCGCGTTGCGCGGCGTGCCATAGGGCGAGCGCGTACCGTTCAACCCTGTGGCGAACTGGTCCAGATTGACCTTGCCCAGCAGAAGCGCCCCTGTCGCACGCAGCCGTGCGACGGCGGGGGCATCCGCCTCCGCCACATGGGCGAAGTCCGGGCAGGCGGCGGTGGTCGGCAGCCCCGCGACGTCGATGTTGTCCTTCACCACAAAGGGCACGCCATGCAGCGGGCCAGGGGGCAGGCGGCCGGCTTCCTCCAGGAGCGCACCCTCGTCGCGCAGGGTGATGAAGAGCGCCGGATCGTTCCAGGCGGCGATGCGCGCCAGCGTGTCGCGCGCGATGTCGCGTGGCGTCACCCCGGCGGCGAGGCGCGCGCGGATCTCCGCGATGGTCAACGCAGCAACTCGGCGGCGGCGCGCAGCAGGGCGCCGCCCGGCTGGCGCAGCGCTTCCAGCACGCGGAAGTGATCCGCTCCCGCGATGGGCAGGAGTGGGCCGGGCGCCTGCGCCTCGGCGCGGTAGCCGTGGAAGTGTCGGGATTGCTGGCAAAGCGCCGGTAATTCGGCCGCGCCATAGGCCACGGCGATGGGCTTCGGCACCACGGGGCGGCGCAGGGGCGACAATTCCGTGATCTCCTCGTCCGTCAGCTTCAGCGCCGTGTTCAGGTAGGTGTCGCGGATCGGCCCCAGCTCGTAGATGCCAGAGATGCACAGCGCCGCCGCGACGGCCGGATGCTCCGCCCCCAGCGCCGCGAGGTGCCCGCCCGCCGACCAGCCGGACAGAAGGATTGGCCCCCCGGCGCCGTGCTCCTCGCCATTCGCCGCCAGCCAGTCCAGCGCGGCGTGGATCTGCCAGCAGATCCGCTCCATCGTCGCCTCGGGCGCGAGGGTGTAGCCGCACATGGCGACGTTCCACCCCATCGCCAGCGCCCCCTCGGCCAGGATGGCGAAGTCCTCCCGCCGGTTGCGCTGCCAGTAGCCGCCATGGATGAAGGCCAGGGTCGGTGCCGACTCATCCGGGCCGCAATAGATGTCCCATTGCTCGCGGTCGGTCTCGCCATAGGCGAGGTTGAGCGCGTGGATCCCCTGCAGGCGGAAGGCGGCGGAGGCGGTGGCGCGCTCGTTGATCAGGGAGGCGCTGTCCGGCACGGCCTCGGTGTTGTTGTAGGCCGCGTCGCGGTCCCGCCGCGTCATCTTCGCCCATTCGCAGATCATGCCGCTTCCCACCATTTCAGGATCTCGCGGCCCTGAGCGAACACCACGTCCGGCCGCGCGGCAATCATTTCCAGCGTCCGTTCCAGCACGCCGATCCGGTGCGGCACGCCCGAGATATAGGGGTGGACGGCAAGGCCCATGACCTTGCAGCCCTCCTCCTCCGATTCCTCCAGCAATCGGTCCAGCTGGGCGAGGCTGCGTTCCTGCAGTTCTTCCGCCCGGTGATGCTGGATCATGATCATCGGGATGTCGTTCAGCTCGACGCTGTAGGGCATGGACCAGATCGGGCCATGGGCGGTCTGGATGGGCACCGGCACGTCATCCACCACCCAGTCGGCGCAGTAGCGGATGCCGTGCGCGGCCAGGATATCCGTCGTTTCCAAGGTCTGGGTCAGCCCGGGGCCGAGCCATCCGACCGGCGGCGCGCCGGTCACGCGCGCGATGGCTGCGACCGTGTCGCGGACCATGGCGTGCTGGTCCTCCACCAGATGTATCGGGACCTGGCGGAAGCCGTGGCCCATGAATTCCCATCCGGCGGCATGCGCCGCCTCGACGATGCGGGGATAGGCCTCGCAGACGCGGCCATTGACCGAGAGGGTGGGGCGTATGCCCAGGGCCTCGCAGGCCCGGAGGATGCGCCAGAAGCCCACGCGCATGCCGTATTCGTGCCAGGCCCAGTTGGGGAGGTCGGGCAGGACGGCAGCGGCGGTCGGGGCGCTGAGAACCTGACGCGGCATGGGGCGGTCAATGCCCCATTCCTCCACGTTGACGACAAAGAAGACGAGGACGCGGGCGCCGCCAGGGCCCGGCCGCGGCGCGCGGTCGCGCGGGGCTGCGTAATCCAGCCGTGACTCAGGTTGCATTCAGTGATGGCTTCCCAACAGCGCCGAGAAGCGGCGGCGCAGCGCGTTGAACTCGGGGTCGGTCGGATCGCGCGGCCGGGGCAGCGAGACCAGCTCATCCGCCACGATCCGGCCTGGTCCGGGCGACATCACAACGATCCGGTCGGCGAGGAGGATCGCCTCCTCGATCGCATGGGTGACGAAGAGCACGGTGAGGCGGGTCCGTTCCCAGATCTCCAGGAGTTCGCGCTGGAGGTTTTCGCGCGTCATGGCGTCCAACGCACCGAAGGGCTCGTCCATGAGCACCACCTCCGCCTCGTTGGCGAGGACGCGGGCAATGGCGACGCGCTGCTTCATGCCGCCGGAAAGCTGGTGCGGATAGGCATCGGCGAAGCGCGTCAGCCCGACCATGTCCACGAAGCGCTTGATGGTCGCCTCGACCTCCGCGCGCGGGCGGCCGCGTGCGGCGGGGCCGAAGCCCACGTTGCGGGCGACGGAAAGCCAGGGGAACAGCCCGTAGTCCTGGAACACCATGCCACGATCCGGCCCCGGACCGGAAACGGGCGCGCCCCACATGGATAGCCGGCCTTCGGAGGGTGTCTCGAACCCCGCGATCATCCGCAGCAGCGTGGACTTGCCGCAACCCGAGGGGCCGATGAGGCAGACGAACTCGCCCTTGCGGACGGCGAGGTTCGCACCCTCCAGCGCGAGGATCGGTTCCCCGTTGAAGGAGAAGCACTTGGTGACACCGCTGATGTCCAGGATGTTCAGCGCCGCTTGGGTCATCATGCCATCAGCCATGTTGCGGACTCCAGCGCAGGAGGCGGCGCCCAAGCGCCTGCACGAGCGCATCGGACAGGAAGCCGAGCAACCCGATCACCACCATCCCGCTGATGACGATCTCGGTGCGCGACAACTGACGCGCCTCCATGATGATGGCGCCGAGGCCGGTCTGCACGCCCGTCATTTCGCCGACCACGATCACCACCCAGGCGAAGCCGAGGCCGAGGCGGAGCCCAGTGAAGATGGAGGGCAGCGCGGCGGGCAGCACCACCTTCCAGAACACGGCCGAGGGCGAGACGCCGAGCATGGCAGCGGCCTCGAAGAGCCGCCCCTCCACGCTGCGGACGCCGAAGACCGTGTTGACGAGGATGGGGTAGAAGGCACCCAGGAAGACGAGGAAGAAGGCCGAACGCGGCCCGATGCCGAAGACGATCATCGCCAGCGGCAGCCAGGCCGTGACCGGGATGGGCCGCAGCAGTTGCAGCGTGGGGTCGAGCAGCGAGCGCACCAGCGCCACGCGCCCGATCAGCATTCCGAGTGGCAGCGCCAGCGCGGCTGCAAGCAGGAACCCGCCATAGACGCGGCCCACGCTCGCCAGCGCGTGCTCCAGCAGCGTCGCCGAGTACAAGTCATCCCAGACCCCACCAAAGGTGAGGTCCCAGAGCTGGCGCCCGACCTCCAGCGGCGGCGGGATCAGGCTGAAGGGCTGGCCTGCCGTCGAGAGGTGCCAGAAGGCCAGGAAAAGCAGCGGCGCGGCCAGGGAAAGGCCGATCGCCCGTCCGCGCCCGGAAATCATCAGGCCGCGGTCCGGGCTTCGTCGTCGGAGAAGCGCGTGTTGAAGAACACGTTGAAATCCGGCTGCTGGCGGATCTGCTGCAGTTCCTGCATGTGCTGCGCGTAGGTGCGCGAACGCTCGATCATCGCGGGCGTCATGCGCCAGTTCAGCTCCACGTTCTCGATTGAGACTTCCAGCGCCCCACGGTTCATGCCGAGGCGCTGCACCGCCATCTCGATCGCGGCGGCGCGGTTCAGGCTGGCGTACTCGCTGGCGCGGCGATGGACGCGCATCATGGCGGCGCAAAGCTGCGGATTGCGCTGCGTCGTCTCGTGATGGGCCGCGAAGATCATGTTCAGCGTGCCCATGGCCGTGGAGTACGGAAACTCGACGATCTTGCCGATGCCGGAGGTGACGCTGATGCCGGGACCCGGCTCCGCGCCCACATAGGCGTCGATATCGCCGCGGGCGAGGGCGGCATGCATCTCGCTGAAGGAAACGCGGATGCTCTGGATGTCGCGGATGTTCATCCCCTCCATCCGCAGCCTTTCGCGGATGAAGACCTCCTGCGTCGAGCCGGGCCAGATGCCGACGCGGCGACCGCGCACGTCGGTGAGGGTGTTCACCGGGCCATCCTTGCGTGCGACGATCGCCATGCCCTTGTCGCAGCAGGAGCCGATGACCACCACCGGCTCCCGCGCCGCGGCGCCTAGGATGCCAGCGGCGACTCCGAAGGCGCCGAAATCGACGGAGCGGGTGACGACGGCGTTCTTGCCCTCGGTCGGGCTCTCGAAGGGGATCACTTCCACGGTCATGCCCTCGGGCATGAAGCGCTCGTAGAAGAAGGGCGTGATGGAGTGGATCAGGCGCAGCGCCCCCATGCGGACACGCGTGCCCTGCGCGGCTACGAGGGCGGGCGCCGCAAACACCCCGGCTGTGGCGGCAAGCAACTGGCGGCGGACGAGGCTCATGGCGCGATCTCCCTCTTGATCAGAGGGTGATGCCGTTTCGCACCCGGATACGGCAACGCTGCCTTGCTGAATTTTGCGTCGGCCTGGGCGGCTTCTGCCCAAAATCGGCGCAGAGCCGCCCAGAGAATATGCAATCAGCCCGTGATGACGCGGATGGGCTGGCCTTTCTCGAAGGCTTCGATGGCCTCCACCGCACCCTGGAAATAGGCGCGGTAGTTGTCCTCCGTGCAGTAGCCCAGATGCGGGGTCAGCACGGCGTTCGGAGCCGAAAGTAGCGGGTGGTCGGCAGGAACCGGCTCGATGTCATAGACATCGATGCCCGCCCCCGCGATCCGGCCTTCCTTCAGCGCGGCGATCAGCGCCGCCTGATCTACGATCGGTCCGCGGGAGGTGTTCACCAGCAGGGCGGAGGGCTTCATCGCCGCCAGCTCCGCCGCACCGACGAGGCCGCGCGACCGCTCGGACAGGATGTAGTGGATGGAGAGGACGTCAGCCTCGCGGAACAGCGCTTCCTTCTCCACGCGCCGTGCACCGCCCTGCGCGGCCGCCTCGTCGGTCAGGTTCTGGCTCCAGGCGATGCAATCCATGCCCAGCGCCTTGCCCACGGCGGCGACGCGCCGCCCGAGCTTGCCGAAGCCGAGCAGGCCCAGCGTTTTTCCTTCCAGCCCGGTTCCGATGGCGGTCTGCCAGCGCCCTGCGCGCATCGCGGCCGCCTGCTCCGGGATGCGGCGCGCCAGGGCGAGGATAAGGCCCCAGGTCAGGTCTACCGTCGGCGCGCCGAAGCTGGGCGTGCCGGAGAAGGTGACACCTCGCGCAACACAGGCGGCCGCGTCTATGCCGCGGTTGCGCTCGCCGGTGGTGATCAGCAGGCGCAGATTGGGCAGGCGCTCGATCAGCTTAGCGGGGAAGGGAGTGCGCTCGCGCATCGCCAGGATGGCGTCGAAGGGGCGCAGCCTCTCCACCAGCGCGTCCTGGTCGGCCATCGTGTCCCGGAACACGGTCTTCTCGACATGCGGCAGCCGGTCCCAGGGACCGAGCTGGAGCGTGACGTTTTGGTAATCATCGAGGATGGCGAGGCGCTTGATCTGCGGCATGAGGAACCCTCCCGTGGTGTTGGGGAATGTGGCAGCCCGGAATCCGGGCGGCGTCAATGCCCGCCTCCGTGGTTTTCCGGATCGGCAGGAACGATTGGGGGCTTCGCCGGGGGCGCGCACCCCGCTATGTGACGGGTTGCCTGAACGCTTGAGGATGCCCCACCGCCCATGACCGCCGACGCGCGGCCTGCCGCCCCCCCTTCGGAAGCCTTCCGGCTGCGCGCGAGCAACTACAGCTTGCTGACGCTGCGGCTGCTCTCGGCTCGGCCAGAGGAGGTGCTCCCCGCGCTGGGCGACCAGTTCCGCCGCGCTCCGGGCTTCCTGCGCTTCGCACCCATCGCCATCGGACTCGACGATCTGGACGGCCAGGAAGTGGATTTTGCGGCGCTGGTCGCGGGCCTCCGCAAGCTGGAGATCCTGCCCATCGGCGTTGTCGGAGGTCCGCAGACCCTGCGCGCCGCCGCCGCCGGGGCCGGGCTGCCGACCTTGCGCCCCACCGGGCAGAAGGAAACGGAGGTCGAGGCGCCTTCTCCAGTCGCCGCGCCTCCCGTTGCCATCGCGCCGCCCCCCGAGGAAGCGCCCCGCCCCGCCGCTGCCCGCACCTTGCTTGTGGAGCAGAATGTACGCGCTGGGCAGCGGATCTACGCCCAGGGTGCCGACCTGATCGTGATGGGCACCGTCAACGCGGGCGCCGAGGTGCTGGCGGATGGGCACATCCACATCTACGGCACGCTGCGTGGCCGCGCGGTGGCCGGCGCGAACGAAGATCCGGAGGCGCGCATCTTCGTGCAGAATTTCGACCCGGAACTGGTCGCCATCGCGGGGTTCTACGCGGTGCGCGAGGGGCTCCAGAACGCCTCCATCGGCCGCACCGTAGCGGTGCGGCTGGAGGGCGAGCAATTGCGCTTCGAGCCACTGGGCTGAAGCAATCGGAACGCGAGGTGAGGTGAACACATGGCGCAGGTGATCGTCGTCACATCGGGCAAGGGGGGCGTGGGCAAGACCACATCCTCCGCCGCCATTGCCACGGGGCTGGCGCAGCGCGGCAAGAAGACCGTTGTGATCGACTTCGACGTGGGGCTCCGCAACCTCGACCTCATCATGGGCGTCGAGCGGCGGGTCGTTTTCGACATCGTCAACGTCATCCAGGGCGAGGCGAAGCTCCAGCAGGCGCTGGTCAAGGACAAGCGGGTCGAGGGGCTCTTTATCCTCCCGGCCTCGCAGACGCGGGACAAGGACGCGCTGACCCGCGAAGGCGTCGCCAACGTCATCGAGGAGCTGTCGAAGGATTTCGACTACATCCTCTGCGACAGCCCCGCCGGCATCGAGAAGGGCGCGCTGCTTGCCCTCTACTTCGCCGACCAGGCCATCGTGGTAACCAACCCCGAAGTCTCCTCCGTCCGTGACAGCGACCGCATCCTGGGCGTGCTCCAGAGCAAGTCGAAGCGCGCCGAGGAGAAGAAGGAGCCGGTGAAGCAGCACCTCCTGCTGACCCGGTACGATCCCGCCCGCGTCGAGCGCGGCGAGATGTTGAAGCTGGACGACGTGCTGGAGATCTTGGCCATCCCGCTGCTGGGGGTGATCCCGGAGAGCGAGAGCGTCCTCAAGGCCTCGAATTCCGGCAATCCAGTCATCATGGACAGTGAAAGCTCGGCGGGTCAGGCCTATACTGACGCGGTATCCCGCTTCCTCGGCGACGAGAAGCCGCACCGCTTCCTGGAAGTGCCGAAGAAGCCGGGGCTGTTCGGTCGCCTCTTCGGCGGCGGGAGGGCAGCATGAACTGGCTGAATTTCTTCAGGGCCCAGAAGCGCGAGGAGGCACAGCAGGCCCCCGGCACGGCAGCGGCTGCAAAGGACCGGCTTCAGGTCATCATCAGCCATGAGCGCGTGTCGCGCGGCCGCGACGACTTCCTTCCCAAGCTTCAGCAGGAGCTGGTGCAGGTCGTGGCGCGCTACGTCGCGATCGACCCGGGCAAGGTGCAGGTGAACCTCGAGCGGGGCGGCGATTTCTCCACACTGGCCATCGACATAGAGCTCCCGGGCCCAAAGGCGCAGGCGCATTGAAGGCGGCGGTGGATTGGGCGCTCTCGCACGAGACGCCCTGGCCGCGCGACATCCGCGCGCATCTGGATTCGGGGTTCTTCGAGCCGCCTCCCGACAATGCGGTGATCGGCCCGGTGCAGGCGCGCGGCGGCCCGGCGGGGGTGATCTTCAAGGGCGGGAAGCGCGTGGCCGAATGGGGCGACACACAGCGCGCCGACATGACCTTCAGCGTGGCGAAGTCCTACCTCGCCCTGCTGGCCGGCCTTGCCTGGATGGATGGGCTGCTGCCGGACCTCGATGAGGAAGTCCGCCGCCGCGCTGCGCATCCCGCCTTCGAAGGGGAACAGAACGGTGCCGTGACCTGGCGGCACCTGCTTACCAACACCTCCGAATGGGAAGGGACGCTCTGGGGCAAGAGCGACCTGATCGACCGCGGCCGCAACCTGGGCGTTGAAGGCCAGGGGGTGAAGCGCTCCACCCGGAAGCTGCAGCCGCCGGGCCAGTACTGGGAATACAACGACGTCCGCGTGAATGCGCTGGCGCTGGGCCTCCTGCTGCTGTTCCGCCGCCCGCTGCCGGAGGTCTTCGCCGAGCGCATCATGCGCCCGATTGGCGCCTCCGATGGCTGGACCTGGCGCGGCTATTCCACCTCGATGGTCGATGTCGACGGGAAGCAGATCGAGAGCGTCTCCGGCGGTGGGCACTGGGGCGGCGGCGCCGTGATCAGCGCCGAGGATCAGGCGCTGGTCGGGCTGCTGGCCCAGGCCGGGGGCGAGTGGCGTGGAAAGCGCCTCATTGCCGAGGACTGGCTGCGCCAGTGCCGCACCCCATGCGCGCTGAACCCGCACTATGGCTTCCTGTTCTGGCTGAACACCGGCCGCACCAAGTGGCCCTCGGCCAGCGAGGGCGCCGCATGCTTCTCCGGTGCCGGCGGCAACACGACCTGGATGGAGCCGGAGGGCGACATCGTCAGCGTCTCGCGCTGGCTGGACGGCGCGGCGCTGGACGGGTTCATGCAGCGGGTGCGTGAGGGGGCCTGGGCCCCTTCACGCCGTGGCGAGCAGCGCCACCCCGGTCACGATGAAGAGGATGGCCGCGACCTTCTGCATCCCCATCGCCTCGCCGAAGAACCACCAGCCGACCAGCGCGATGATGGCGTAGCTGGCGGCGGTGCAGGGCAGGGCGACGCTCATCGGAATGCGGCGCAGCGCGAAGATGTAGAGGAAGGCGCTGCCGCCATAAAGGCA
Source organism: Sabulicella rubraurantiaca (assembly GCF_017355885.1). Classification (GTDB taxonomy): domain Bacteria; phylum Pseudomonadota; class Alphaproteobacteria; order Acetobacterales; family Acetobacteraceae; genus Roseococcus; species Roseococcus rubraurantiacus. Next base: position 698,817 of record NZ_JAFEUU010000001.1, on the reverse strand, counting down.
GAGGCCAAATAGCGTCGTCGGGCGGAAGATCTGCGCGATGAAGCCGCCCGCAGCGCCAGCCCCCGTCTTCAGCAGCACCTGACCGACCATGGAGGAGCAGATGGCGGCGATCAGCGCCGCCCAATGGATGTTCACGGGTGCTCCTCCCCGCCGTGCTTCACCTCGCGCACCACGCCCTGCGGCTTCCCGTTCGCCGAGAGGAAGGCCCGGCCCACATACTCGCCCAGCACGCCCAGGATCAGGAACTGCACGCCCGAAACCAGCAGCGTGATCATCATGGAGGAGGCCCAGCCGGATGGCGTCTCTCCGAACAGCGCTTCCACCAGCACGAAGATCGCAACGAGGAAGCCCAGCACGCCCATCGCCACCCCCGCGATGATGGCGAGGCGTAGTGGCAGGAGCGAAAAATTCGTGGCGAGGTTCAGCCAGAGCCGGACGAGGCGACGGAGCGTGTAGTTGGACTGGCCCTCGACGCGCGGGTAGTGCGCCACCTCCAACGTGGTGATGCGCTGCGTCACTTGCATGATCAGCCCGTCGATATAGGGATAGGGGCCCGAATATTTCGTCACCTCACGCACCACGAGGGCGGAACAGCAGCGGAAGGAGGAGAGGTAGAGCCCCTTCGGCTTGTCCAGCAGCAAGTCCGCCACCTTGTTGGCGAAGCGGCTGCCGAGGTTCCGCCAGCCCTCGTGCTCCTTCACCGCGTAGCGGGTGTAGACCACGTCCCAGCCGCCCAGCCGTGCGTGGTCGTAGAGGCGCACCACCTCCTCCGGCGGGTTCTGGAGATCGTCATCCATGTTGATGACGTAGGCGCCGCGCGCGTGGCGGAAGCCGGTCATCACGGCGTTGTGCTCGCCGAAGTTACGCGCATGCTCGACGAAGGTGATGGGCACCTTCGCCTCACGCACCAGCTGGCGGCAGACCTCGCCGGAATTGTCCGGGCTGCCGTCATTGACCAGCACGATCTCGATGCCGCCTTCAGGGCGAAGCTCGGACAGGGCGGCGACCAGGCGGCCGATCGTCGTGGCGCCGCGATAAACCGGGATGACGACCGAAAGGCCGACGGGATGGGTGTCGTTCATGGGGGCTCTCAGCGCGTGGCGGTGAGGAGGAGGGAACCGCCAGCCGGGAAAGGCAGCCCGGCGCGGGCCAGCCCCCATTCGGCCTCAGTGGCGGCGAAGAGCGCCCGGTCCAGCCAGGGCGGATATTCCGTGACGTCGGAGGCGGCGTCGTCGCGCCGAGCCAGGACCCGACGCTGCAGCAGCATCAGCGGCAGCAGGAGCGAGTTCCAGTGCCGCGCCCGCACTGTGCCGAACCCGGCCGCTTCAAGCATCGCCCGCGCGCCGGCTTGGCTGAAGCGGCGGGCATTGTGCACCCGTGCATCATGGGCCGAGCGCAGCCATTCATGAGCCGGAAGGTTCAGTGCCAGCATTCCGCCGGGACGCAGCACCCGCCGGAACTCTGCCAGCGCCTCGCTTGGCTCGACGGCGCGGTGCGATAGCACGTCGAAGCTGGCGACGGCATCGAAGCAGCCATCGGGAAAGGGCAGGGCGTTGACGGTGCCGGACGCGATCGCGGCGCCGGTCTTCTCCCGCGCGCGGCACGCCGCGGCCTCGGCATATTCCAAGCCGAACAGCCGCAGCCCCGGCCGTGCGGAACGCAGGCGGCGCAGGAAGCCACCCGTGCCGCAGCCCGCATCCAGCACGCTCCCGCCATCCGGAAGGGGGCGCAGCAGCGCCTCCGCACGCCGGTGCAGGGCGCGGTACCACCACATGCGATCCTCGACCGCATCCATCAGTGCGTATTCGGCCTGCTCCACAAGGGGCGTGTCGCCCGTGAATCGGGCGGTGGCAAGTCCAGGAAATGACGGCCGCATGGCAGGGCGGCGCCCCGCCACCTTGCTGCCATGCCGTCCTGTGACAAGGATGCCGGCGCCAGCAACCAGGGGATGTGCAGCCATGGACCACGCCACCTATGTGGGACGGAGCGAGACGGCCGAGGACCGGCTGGATCCGCGCCTCGTCGCCGGGCTGGCGGCCACGCTGGATCTCCCGACGCCGGAGGGCGATGTCCCGCCGCTCTGGCACTGGATGCTGTTCCAGGATTGGCGCCGCCCGGACGGCATCGGCCCCGACGGCCATCCCAAGCGCGGCGGCTTCCTGCCGCCCGTGCATGACCTGCCGCGCCGCATGTGGGCGGGCGGAAGGCTGGAATTCGGACCCAGCGCCCTGCGCGCCGAGGACCGCGTGACGCGCCGCTCCACTATCCTTTCCGTGAAGGAAAAGGCGGGCGGTTCCGGCCGGCTGGTCTTCGTGACGGTGGCGCACGAGATCGAGGGGCCGCGCGGCCCGGTGCTGCGCGAGGAGCACGACATCGTGTATCGCGGCGCCGAGGGCGCGGCGGTGAAGCCCGCCCCAGCCGCACCGGACTTCGGTGCCACCACCACGCGGAGCCTGGTGCCCGACGCGCTGATGCTGTTCCGGTACTCGGCCCTGACCGGCAATGGCCACCGCATCCATTACGACTTCCCCTACGTGACGGGCGAGGAGGGTTACCCCGGCCTCGTTGTCCATGGACCGCTGCAGGCGACGCTCATGGCGCAGGCCATGCTGGACGCGGCGCCCGGCATGCGCCTGCTGCGCTTCGCCTTCCGCGGCGCTCGCCCGGCCTTTGCCGGCAACCGCCTGGACGTGCTGGCACGCATCGAGGGGGAGGCCGCGCGGGCTGAGACCCGCGACGCATCGGGCGCGACCTGCATGGCGGCCGAGGCCGTGCTTGGCTGAACCCCTGACCGGCCGCGCCACCTCCGGCGAGGCGGCGGTGCGCGGCCTCGCCTATGCCGCGACCGGCTATGCCGTCATCTCCTTCGCCGACGCCGCGGTGAAGTTCCTGCTGCCCGAGATCGGGGTGGCGGGGGCGATGCTGTGGCGCGGGTTGGTGGGGTCGCTCGCCGTCGCGATCATGGCGCGCGGAAGGGGGCTTTGGCCGCGGCGCGGGACGCTAGTCCTCGCCCGCTCCTCCCTGCACTGCACCGTCTCGGTGCTCTGGTACTATGTCTGGATGTCGGGCCTCGGCCTCGCCGACAGCTACGCGGTGGCCGCGGCAGCGCCTCTGCTGATGACGCTGCTCGCCATCCCCATGCTGGGCGAGAAGGTGGGCTGGCGGCGCTGGACCTCCTGCGCCGTGGGGTTCTGCGGCGTGCTGTTCATGCTCCAGCCCGGCGGCGATCTCTGGCGCTGGGAGGCGGCGCTGCTGCTGGTCGGGGTGTGCGGAATGGCAGTGAGCCGGATCTGGACCCGCACCCTGGCCAGCACCGACACACCGCAGACCATCGCTTTCTGGCTGATGCTGACTCACGTCCCCTTCGGCCTGGCGGTTTTGCCCTTCAGCATGTTCTGGCCGGATGCGGATGGTCCGGACCTCTTCCCCTCGGCCTGGATGGTGGCGCTGCTGGTGTTCTTCGGCGTGTCCAATGCGGTGGCGCACCTGCTCTTCGCGCGCGGCTTCGCCTTGGCGAACATCGCCGCGCTGGCGCCGCTGGAGTACACGCCGCTGCTCTGGGGCCTCGCCCTCGGCTTCATGATATTCGGCGAGGTGCCGGCCTGGACGACGCTGACCGGCGCTGGGATCGTGGTCGGAGCCGGCATCTACAACCTGCACCGGGAACGGGTGCGCCGCGCCGAGGAAAGGGCGAGACGTGCCGCTGCGTCATGACATGCGGCGGGGCGCGGCCTGCATGCTGGCCGCGACCGCTCTCTTTGCCGCGATGAACGTCTTCGTGAAACTGGCCTCGGAGGAGCTTCACTTCCTCCAGGTCATGTTCTTCCGCTCTGCCCTTGCCGTGCCGGTCGTGTTGCTGATCGTGCTCCGCACGCGCGACGGCGCGACGCTCCGCACCAAGCGGCCCTGGCAGCACGTGCTGCGGGCTGCGACCGGCACCACGGCCATGGCGTGCTCCTTCTTCGCGCTTTCAGTCCTGCCGCTCGCGGAGCAGACCGCGCTCACCTACACCACGCCGGTCTTCGTCACGCTGCTGGCCATCCCGTTCCTGGGCGAGAAGGTGGGGGTGCACCGCTTCGGCGCGGTGGCAGGCGGGTTCCTCGGCATCATGGTCATCGCGCTGGGCAAGGGCGCCTTCGGGGGCGAGGTCACGCGGGCAGCGGCAATGGGCATGGCGGCGGCGGTTGCGCATGGCGTCTTCTCCGCCGCGACGACGCTGCTGGTCCGGTCCCTTTCCTCCACCGAGCGTTCGGGCACCATCGTTCTCTGGCAATCGCTGCTGATGACCGGGTTCACCGGCCTCGCCATGCCCTTCGTCTGGGTGAATCCCTCGATGGAGGGCTGGCTCCTGCTACTCGCCACCGGGATCATCGGCGGCGTGGCGCAGGTGCTGCTGACCGAGGCCTATGCCAGCGCGCAGGTTTCGGCGCTGGGCGCCTTCTCCTACAGCGGCATTCTGTGGTCCATCCTGTTAGGCCTGCTCGTCTTCGGCGACCAGCCGACGCTCTGGACGCTGGTCGGCGCCACGTTGATCGTCGCGGCAGGTCTCTACATCATGCACCGAGAGATGGTGCGGAAAATCCGGCGATGAATGTTCCCTTCCTGCGCGATGATTCACTCCCGCCCGGCGAGGCGGAGCAGGTGGCGCCGGGCATCCGCCGCATCCTGTGCGACAACCCCTCGGCCTTCACCTTCCGTGGGACCAACACCTACCTCGTCGGCGGGGGCGGATCCGTCGCGGTGATCGACCCCGGGCCGGAGGATGAGCGGCACCTCCAGGCCATCATGGCGGCGACCTCGGGCGAGCGCATCACGCACATCCTCGTTTCCCACACGCATCGGGACCATTCGCCTGGGGCTCGGCGCCTTGCCGCACTGACCGGCGCGCCGACGCTCGGGTATGGCCCGCACGCCACGCCACCCGAGGCAGGGCAGGAGGGTGGCGACCACGAATTTGTGCCCGACATCGCCCTGGCGGATGAGGCGATGGTGGATGGCGCGGATTGGCGGCTTCGCGCGCTGTTCACGCCCGGCCACTGCGGAAACCACCTGTGCTTCGCGCTGGAGGGCAGCGGCGTGTTGTTCAGTGCCGACCACGTCATGTCCTGGTCCACCAGCGTCGTCTCGCCACCCGATGGTTCCATGCGCGCCTACATGGACAGCCTCGGCCGCCTTCGGCTGCGCGAGGGGGAGGACCGCCTCTATTTGCCCGGCCACGGCCCGCACCTGCCCGACCCGATGCCCTTCCTGGACGCGCTGTCCGTGCACCGGCGGCGACGGGAGCAGCGCATCCTCGCCGCGCTACGCGAGCATGGACCGGCACCGCTCGAGGCGCTGGTCGGCCCGGTCTATGGCCCGATGGACCCGCGGCTGATCAAGGCGGCGGGGCGCTCGATGCTCGCGCAACTCCTCATGCTGGAAGAGGAGGGCGCCGCCACCCACCGCGACGGGCTATGGGCGCTGGCGTAGACGCTCCGGATGGCGCGAATCCTTGCCGGTGATGCGGATGAGCGGCCGCGCCGGATCGCGCCGCCAACGCAGGAACTCTTCCACGATCATCGCCGTGATCCGCGCATGCGGCGCGTTGGCGAATTCGTCGGGGGTGAAGAAGCGGAGTTCCTCCAGCTCGCCAGATCCGCGCATCTCGCCTTGAGCCATCTCGGCCGGGGCGAGGAGGAAGCGCGCGTGGAAGCGGATGGGGAAGGTCGCCGGCGTGATGGCGCGGGTCAGGTAGGCCAGCCCCGATAGATCGGGTGCCTTTCCGCCGAGGCGCAGCCCGGTTTCCTCCTCCAATTCGCGCGCCGCGCAGACGCCCAGCGCCTTGGCGAGGGAGGGCCGCGCGGAAAATCCCAGTTGCGCGACGGTGTCGCCCCGAAGCGCCGCCGCGACGGGCGCGCGGTAATCCGCCCGGTCCACCCGCCCACCGGGGAAGACCAGCATCCCGGGCATGAAGCGCAGGTCGCGATGGCGGCGGCCCATCAGCAACTCGACCCCACGCGTGCGGGATTCCCGGTAGAGAAGCAGGCTCGCCGCGTCGCGCGGACGGACGCGGCGTCGATCAGCGCAGGGTGAAGCCATGGGCCTCCAGCCAGGCACGAAACTCCGCTCGTTCCGGCACGGATAACTGCCGCGCCACGTTCTCGCTCCAGGTGCAGCCCTCCGGCGCAGGACCGTGAACATTCGGGTAGCGTGGCTTGGCACGCGGCCGCGCGGCGTCGTAGACGGCGATAGGCTCAGGGGAGGCGTCGGAATAGGCCTCCCGGTGGACGACGACCTCTGGCGGCAGCCGTGCCGAGACCTCGTTCCGTGTCTCCGGCCAGCCGAGCGCCAGCCCGGCGACAGGAAAGACGCCATCAGGCAGCGCAGCGAGTTCCCGCATCAGGTCCAGGTGGTTCCGAACGTAGCTGACCGGGCAGCTGCCGAGGCCCAGCGCCTCGGCGGCCATCACCGCGAAGCCCAAGGCGAGAGCCGTGTCCACCGTGCCGTTCAGGAAGCTGTCCAGATTGTCGTTGCGGTTCGGCCGCCCGACGCGCTCGCCGATGGCGCGGTTGCGGCGAAGGTCGGCGCAGAAGAGCAGGAAGACCGGCGCATCGACGATCCAGGGCATGGAGCCGATCGCCTCTGCAATGCGGCGCCGCTTCGTCGCGTCGCGCAGCACGAGGATGCTGTATTGCTGGAGGTCGCTCTTGGACGGGGCGGATTGCGCCCCGGCCAGCACGAGGTTCAGCACACCGTCCTCGACCTCGCTCGCGGAGAAGCGACGCGTCACGCGGCGGTCGAGGATGAGGCGAAGTCCCTCCGGCGCATCACCTTCGGGCGGCGCGAAGGGCAATTGTCCGTAACGTGCGGCGAGGAGGTGCTTCATCGGCGTACCACCCAGGCATCGGCGACGGTCAGGCCGCTCTCATGGATCATCAGGGGATTCACCTCGGCTTCGGCGATCTCGGGCGCAAGGGCGAGGCGCGAGATGGCGACGATGGCGCGGGCCAGGGCATCCATGTCCCCGCGTGGCAGGTTGCGGAAGCCCTGCACCACGTGCAAGGCGCGCACCTCCGCGATCATCTCGCGGGCTGATTCCTCATCCACCGGGGCGAGGCGGAGCGACACGTCGCGGTGCAACTCCGCCAGGACGCCGCCTGCGCCGAGCATCACGATCGGCCCTACCTCGGGGCTGCGCCGGTAGCCGAGAATCGCCTCCGCCAGCGGACGCACCATCGGCTGCGCCAGGAAGCCGCGCAGCCGTGCCTGGGGCGCGGCCGATCGGACGCGTTCGCGCATCGCCTCCATTTCCCGACGCAGCGCCGCTTCGTCCCGGACGCCGAGCGCGACCCCGCCGATCTCGGTCTTGTGGGCGAGATCGGGCGACAGGATCTTCAGCGCAACGGGGTAGCGCAGGCCGGGCGGTGGCTCCTCGTCGAAGCGCGACCACGCGCTCGCGAGGCCGAGTGCGGCCAGCGCCTCCCGCGCCTCGGCCTCGTCTGGCTCCGCGGGTAGCGAGAGGGCAGGGGCGTCTGCCACGACCGGCCGTGGCGGACGCCAGGACAGGAAGGCACGCAACGCATCTGCCAGGGATTCGGGCGTGCGGAACCCTGCGATGCCGGCTTGGGCGAGCAGGTGCAGGGACGCATCGGCCTGCGGCACCAGGAAGGCGGCGATCGGCTTGCGCGGACGGGCCGCGACGATGCCCGCCACCGCGTCGGCGGGGCGGAACTGCGCGGAGGAGCCGATCACCGGCACGATCACCGCGGTTTCCTTGTCCTGGTCCAGCGCCTGGATCGCGGCCTGAATGCGGTCCGGCTTGGTTCCGGCCAAGGTCATGTCGAGCAGGCGCGCCCCAGCGCGCATCCCCACCGCCGAAAGCGCCTCGGCGGCTACCGTGTCGGGCGCGCGTGCCTCGACCCCCGCGACGCCCAGCGCATCCACTGCCATGGCGCCGCCCCCGCCTGTGGTGGTCAGCACCGACACCGCGGCTGGCCGCGCCATGGCGCGCTGGCCGATGGCGAGGGAGGGAAGCTCCAGGAAGCCTTCCAGCGTCGTCGCGCGGAGTATGCCATGGGCGCGGAAGAAGGCATCCACCGAGGCATCGCTGCCGGCCAGGGCGCCGGTGTGCGAGGCCGCCAACTCCGCCCCGTACTCGGAGCGGCCGAGCTTGAAGGCGATGATCGGCTTGCCGTGGCGATGCGCCTTCGCCGCCGCCGCCGCATAGGCCTCCGGCGCGCGGATCGCCTCCAGGAACAGCATCACAGCGTCCACGCCGGGGTCGTCCACCAGCATCCCGGCGATGTCGCCCGCCGACAAATCGGCTTCGTTCCCCGTACCGATCAGGTGCGAGAAGCCCAGGCCACGGGCCGCACCGCGCGACAGGATGGCGCCCATCATGGAGCCTGATTGCGAAACCAGCGCGACGCGCCCGGCCAGCAGGCTCTCCGCCTCCAGCGCCGCGTTCACCGTGCAGGCGATGTGGTCCTGCAGGTTCACCATCCCCATGGAGTTGGGGCCAAGGACGCGCATCCCGCCCACCCGCGCTGCTTCCACCACGCGGCGCTGACGCTCCTCGCCCTCCGGCCCCGCCTCGGCGAAGCCGTCGGCCAGTATGCAGCAGAGCTTCGCGCCCTTGCGCGCCGCCTCCGCGACCTGCGCCTCCACATGCTCGGTGCCGAGCAGAATGTAGGCGAAATCCACGCCATCCGGGATTTCGGGACGCGTCGCCTCGCCGCCGATCTCGTTGGCGCGGGGATGAACGAGGTGCAGCGTCCCGCCGAAGCCGTGGCGGCGCAGATAGCGCTGGGGTCGCGCCGTCAGCCGCGACGCGTCGGCCGAAGCGCCGATCAGGGCGATGCTGCGTGGCGCCAGCAACTCTCTCATTTCGGGGGGCGCTGCGAGAAGGACTGGCCGAACACCCCTTCGGCAATGCGGTTTCGCATCATCTCCAGCGACCCGCCGGCAATCATCCAGCCGCGCGTCCGCCGCACGCAGTATTCGATCAGCAGATCCTTCGAGTAGCCCATGCCACCCATGACCTGCAGGGACTCGTTGGAAGCGAGCCAGCCCGCCTGGTTGCAGGCATACTTGGCCAGCGCCACTTCCTGCGCGTCAGGCAGCCCGCGTCCGGCATTGACTGCGGCGCGGTAGAGCAGGAGGCGCGCGGAATCCAGCGCCACGCGCATCTCCGCGAACTTCCACTGGAGCCCCTGGAACTCCATAAGCTTGCGCCCGAATTGCGAGCGCTGCATCGCGTGCTCCCGCGCTTGGGCAAAGCAGTATTCGCCGAGCGCCAGGGCACGGGTGGTGTTGCCCAGCCGCTCCACGTTGAAGCCGCCGATCTGCTTCTTGAACCCGCCGGGGCCGAGAAGCACCATCTCCTTCGGGATGTAGACATCCTCGAAGTAGAGGGCGCACCACTCCTCGTCGTTCATGTAGAGAGAGGGCTGGCCGAGGCGGAAGCCTTCCTGCCCGCGCTCCACCAGCACCGAGCCGATGCCGCCCACGCCGGGTCCGAAGCGGCAATACACGACGAAGACATTCGCCTCGGCGCTGTTGGTGGTGAAGACCTTCTGTCCGTTCAGGCGGAAGCCATCGCCATCCGGGGTGCAGCGTGTGGTCAGGTCCGTGAGTGCGGAGCCGGCCTCGGGCTCGCTCATGCCCACCGCGGCCACCGCCTCCCCGTTCAGCAGCGGCCTGAAAAAGCGTTCCTTCTGGTAGGGGCTCGCATACTCGGCGAGGGTGCGGAAGGCCCCAAAATTTCCCGCCTGGAGCACGTCAGCGGAGCGAGGGCAGACCGCGGCGATCTGCTCCATCGCCAGCACCGCATCCATCACCGTGCCGCCCTGGCCGCCATCCTCCTCGGGAAGCATGATGCCGAACAGGCCCTGCTGCGCCATGAGCTTGGCGACGCCCCATGGATAGCCGACCGTATGGGCACGCTCCACCGCCCCCTCCCGCAGGTGGCGCTCGGCGAAGCCGCGCACCACCTCCGCGAAGGCGGCCTGCTCTTCCGTCAGGCGGAAATCCATGGGGTCAGACCGGATCCCAGGAGAAGACGTCGCCCGAACGCTCCAGGGGCACGAAGCCGGAGCGGAAGGCCGGCAGCGCGATCTCGGCGATCTTCTCCGGCGTCCAGCCCGACTCGCTATGGACCGAGCGGACCGGCCGGTTCTGCGAGAACAGGAACAGCTCATGCATGCGCGGCGCGAAGATCTGGCCGGAGACTTCCTTCGCCGCATCGGAGGCGAGGAAGACGGCGAGCGGCGCGTTCTTCTCTGGGCCCATCCGCATCAGCCGCTCGACCCGCGCCTTCTGCTCAGGCGTCTCGGCGGGAATGCTGCTGGTCATGCGGCTCCAGGCGAAGGGCGCGAGGCAGTTGGAGCGGACGTTGTAGCGCTTCATGTCCAGCGCGATGGACTTGGACAGCGCCACGATGCCCAGCTTCGCCGCGGAGTAGTTCGCCTGCCCGAAATTGCCGATCAGCCCCGAGGTGGAGGTGATGTGGACGAATGAGCCGCTTTCCTGCTTGCGGAAATGCTCCGCCGCCGCGCGGCTGACGAAGAAGGAGCCGTTGAGGTGGACATTGATGACGGCCAGCCACTCTTCCGGCGTCATGCGGTGGAAGATCTGGTCGCGCAGGATGCCCGCGTTGTTCACTACGATGTCCACGCGGCCGAAATTGTCGAGGGCGCACTGGACGATCTTCTTCGCGTTGTCCCACTCGGAGACGCTGTCGGTGTTGATCGCCGCTTGGCCACCCTTCTGCTCGATGATGGCCTTCGTCTGCTGCGCCGGCGTGGCGTCCTGCCCCTCGCCGCTGAGCGAGGCGCCGATGTCGTTGATGACGACCTTGGCCCCGGCCTCCGCCATGGCGAGCGCAATCTCACGCCCAATGCCGCCGCCCGAGCCGGTGACGATCGCGACCTTGCCTTCAAGCATCATGATGGGCGTTCTCCCGTGTGTCCGTTTCGCAGCGCGGGAGGTTAGGACGGGCATCCGCCCCCGTGAAGCGGTCCCCCTCCCTCGATTCATCCCCTCGTAACAACCCTGCGGCGCGGCTATGCTGAAAGTGCAATCAAGGCCCTGAAGACCATTGCACGGGAAGCTGCACGAATTCGGCGAGATCCTCGGCGGACACCATGACCCGGCCCTTGTGGCCTTGTCAGTGGGGATCGCCATCCTGGCCTCCTACACGGCGCTGGACCTCGCTGGCCGGGTGCGCGTGGCGCATGGAATGGGCGTGCGGCTCTGGACCGGAGCGGCGGCCGTGGCCATGGGCGGCGGCATCTGGGCGATGCATTTCGTAGCGATGCTGGCCTTCACCCTGCCGGTCCCCATCACCTTCGACCCTTGGCTGACCCTGTTCTCCTTCGTGCTGCCGGTCATCGTGACGGGCTTCGGCTTCAGCCTGGTCCGGCGCGGCGTCGGCCGTCCGCGCTGGGTGTTCGGTGCCGGGATCGTTGTCGGCACCAGCATCGCGACCATGCACTACACTGGCATGGCGGCGATGCACTCGGGCGCGCTGCTGCACTATGACCCGTCCCTAGTCGTGGTGTCGCTGCTGGTGGCGGTGGCGGCGGCGACCGTGGCGCTCTGGCTTTTCCTGCGCGAGACGGCCCGGGCGCCGAAGGTGGCGGCAGCGGTGGTGATGGGCCTGGCTGTGGCGGGGATGCACTACACCGCCATGGCAGCCGCGACCTGGGTCGTGCCTGCGGGGCAGGATCGCCCTGGTGCCATCACCGGGCTGGATCAGGGCGCACTGGCCCTCGGTGTCGCGGGCACCACGGGGCTGATCCTTTTCCTGGCGCTGCTCGCGGCGCTGTTCGACCGCCGCTTCAGCGCCCTGGCCCAGCGTGAGGCCGCGGTAGCACTTCGTGAGAGCGAGGCGCGCGCGGCCCTGCTCAGCGCCGAGCGTGCGGCGGCCGAGGCAGCGCTGCGCGTGGGCGAGACGCGGCTCCGCATCGCGCTGGAAGCCGCCGGTCTCGGCACCTGGGAGGTGAATTTCGCCACCGCCCAGGTCAACTGGGACGAGATGATGGGCGCGTTGCTGGGCCTCCCGCCCGCTTCACGCGAGGCGGCGGCACGGCGCTGGCAGGATTTCGTCCATCCAGAGGATCTTGGTCCGCTCCGTGCTGCCTTGCGCGCGGCCAGGCAGGGTGATGAACATTTCGTCGCTGAGTGCCGCGTGCGCCGGCAGGATGGCGAAGAGCGGGTAATGGCGCTTCGGGCGGCTCACCTCCCGCCCTCACGGCTGGTGGGGGTATGCCAGGACGTCACCCAGGCCCGTGCGGCCCAGGCCGTGCTGGAACGCGACCGTCAGGAACTGGAAATTCTGGTCGAGGAGCGGACCGCAGCCCTGCTTCAGGTCGCCCGCCAGCGGCGCCGGGCGGAGGAGGAGGCGCGCCAGGCCGAGAAGCTCGCCGCGCTCGGCCAGCTCACGGGTGCGGTCGCGCATGACTTCAACAACCTCCTGCAGGTCGTGACCAGCGGCGCCGCGCTGCTGCGCCAGCCAAGCCTTGCGGAGGCCAAGCGGGACGTGATCCTGGACGGGATGATCCGGGCCGGACGCAGCGCGCGGGACCTCACCGGGCGCCTCCTCGCCTTCGCGCGCCGGCAGGCGCTGCATCCCGAGGTGGTGGACGTGGCGGAACGGCTTTCCGGCATGTCGGAACTCCTGCACCGCACCCTCGGCTCGGGCATCGAGGTTCGGACCGCGATCGAGCCCGATCTCTGGCTCGCCAAAGTGGATCCCGGGCAGCTGGAGGTGGCGATCCTGAACCTCGCCGTGAACGGGCGCGACGCGATGCCGGAGGGCGGGGTCGTGATCATCGAGGCGCGCAACGCGACGCTGGACGCGGAAGGCGAGCGTCCGGCTGGCGAGTATGTGTGCATCGTCGTGCGCGACACCGGGCAGGGCATCCCGCAGCACCTGCTGGATCGCGTGCTGGAGCCCTTCTTCACCACCAAGCCCGCGGGCTACGGCACGGGGCTCGGCCTGCCGCAGGTCCTCGGCTTCGTGCGTCAATCGGGCGGCGATATTTCCATCCGCAGCGAGGTGGGCGAGGGAACTTCCGTCTCCCTGCTCCTGCCGCGCGCCCTCGGCGAGGCGGTCCATGCCAAGCCCGTGACGGCCGGGCCGGCATCCGCCGCGCGGGGGACGATCCTCGTGGTCGAGGACAACATGGAGGTCGGGACGCTTGCCGTGTCCTTGCTGGAGGAGCGCGGCTACAACACCAGCCACGCAAGCAGCGCGGAGGAAGCGCTGTCCCTGCTGCGCTCCGGCATGGCGCCGGATGTCGTGTTCTCCGACATCGTGATGCCGGGCGGGATCGGTGGGATGGAGCTGGCCCGGATCGTTCAGGAATCCTGGCCGGGCCTGCCGGTAGTGCTGACCACCGGCTATAGCGAGCAGCTCACCCGGATGTCGCCGCCCAAGGGTGTCGAGATCCTGCCAAAGCCCTATCAGCCGGAGGAACTTTCGGCGGCGCTGGACCGCGCGTTGCGCCGAAAGGAGCAGGAGGCGGCGTAGCGCGCCGCCCCTCCGTCACACGTGGAAGGACTCGCCGCAGCCGCAGCGGCCCCTCTCGTTCGGGTTCACGAAGGTGAAGCCCGCGCTCATCGCCTTCACCTCGTAATCCATGATCGTGCCGATCAGGTAGAGCGACGCCTTACGGTCCACGAGGATGGTGAGGCCCTTGTCCTTCACCACCTCGTCGCCCGGCCCGGGCGCGTCCACGAAATCGAGGTCATAGGCCATGCCGGAGCAGCCTTTGGTCTTGACCCCGATCCGCAGCAGCTTGCCGGCTTCGGCCTTGCCGTAGAGGGCGCGCAGCCTTTCGGCCGCGGCGTCGGAGAGCCGCATCAGCGGCGGCAATTCGCGCCTGGTCTTCGTGGGGGTTTCGGCGGTGGCCATCGCGTCCAGCCTCCTCGTCAATACATGTTCAGGGCGAGGCGCGCGTCCTCGCTCATGCGCGACTGGTCCCAGGGCGGGTCCCAGACGACCTCGACCCTGCAGCCCGTCACGCCGGGAACCTGCCGCACCGCCTCTTCCGCCATCGTCGGCAATTCCTGCGCCGATGGGCAGGAAGGAGTGGTCAGCGTCATCTCCACCTTCACCTCACCATCGTCGGCGAGCTCGATGGCGTAGACGAGGCCGAGTTCGTAGATATCCACTGGGATTTCGGGGTCGAAGACGGTCTTCAGCGCCCCGATCACTGCTTCCTCGCGGAGCGCTGGGTTCACTTCCCCTTCGGGTGTCCAGCTCCCGTGCGTCTCACTCACTGCTCGCCTCCTGGCCGCCTCGCAGCGCGGCCTCCAGCGTCACCCAAGCGAGGGTGGCGCACTTCACGCGGCTGGGAAACTTCGCGGCGCCCGCAAGGCTCCGCAGCGCCTCGAACCGCTCGTCATCCGGCACGGCGCCGCTCCGCGCCATCTCCCGCACCTTTTCCGACAAGTCGAGGGCAGCATCTGGGACGAGCCCGCCCACCGCGCCGGTCAGCATGGAGGCGCTGGCTTGCGACACGTCGCAGCCCCGCCCCATGAAGGACGCCTCGGCAATCCGTCCGTCATTCAGCCGCAGGAACACCTCCACCCGGTCGCCGCAGAGCGGGTTGTCGCCCCGCGCCGTGGCATCCACGCATTCCAGCCGGTGCCGGTTGCGCGGCTGCCGCGCATGGTCGCGGATCTCGGGCGGATAGAGTTCCAGCAGGTCGTTCACGCGAAGAATCGCCGCGCCTCGCGCAGCGCCTCAGCTAGGGCGTCGATCTCGCCATGGGTGGTGTAGAGGCCGAAGCTGGCCCGCGCCGTGCCCGTCTCCAGCCCGAGCCGCGCATGCAGCGGCTCGGCGCAATGGCGCCCGGCGCGGATGCAGATGCCGCGACGGTCCAGGAAGGTGGACAAATCGTGCGGATGCGCGGCGTCCAGCGAGAAGGAGAAGACGCCGCCGCGATCCTGCGCGCTTCCGACCAGGGTTAACCCCTCCACCTGTGGCAGCACGCGCATCGCGTGCTCGACCAGGGAGCGCTCATGCGCTTCCACCGTTTCCATGCCGATGGCCTCGACATACTCGATGGCGGCCTTCATCCCGGCGGCCTCGATGATGGGCGGCGTGCCGGCCTCGAAGCGGGCAGGGGGCGCGGCCCAGGTCGAGCGCTCCAGCGTCACCGTCTCGATCATGTCGCCGCCGCCGAAGAACGGCGGCATCGCCTCCAGCAGTTCATGCTTCGCGTAGAGCACGCCGATGCCGGTGGGGCCGTAGAGCTTGTGGACGGTGAAGGTATAGAAATCAGCGTCCAGCGCCTGCACGTCCACACCGCGGTGCACTGCGGCCTGCGAGCCGTCGAACAGCACACGCGCCCCGTGCTCATGCGCCATGCGGGCGATGGCCCCGGCAGGCGTCACCGTGCCCAGAACATTGGACATGTGCGTGACGGCGACGAGGCCGACATCGCCCTTCCGCAATTCAGCCTGGAGGGAGTCGAGGTCCAGCTCCCCCGCATCGGTGATGCGGATGAAGCCGAGTCCGATTCCGCGCCCCTCATCCCGCAGGATCTGCCAGGGGACGAGGTTGGCGTGATGCTCCATCTCCGAGACCAGCACGCGCTGGCCGGGCTTCAGCACGCCGCGCCCGAAGGAATGAGCGACGAGGTTGATGGCCGAGGTCGAGCCGCCGGTGAGGATGATCTCCTCCACCCGCGCCGCGTTGAGGAAGCGCCGCGCCGCCTCGCGCGAAGCCTCGTGGTTCTCCGTCGCCACCTCGCTCAGGTGATAGGCGCCGCGATGCACGTTCGCGTAGGCCGTCTCCATGCAGTCGCGCATCGCGTCCATCACTTGGCGTGGCTTCTGGGCGGAGGCGCCGCTGTCCAGAAAGACAAGCGGGCGGCCGCGGACCGTCTGCGACAGGATGGGGAAATCCTGCCGGATGCGCTGCACGTCGAGCGGGGCGAGGGCGAGGTCCATCAGGCGGCCTCCCGCTCCCACCAGCCGGACACCGCTTCCTCCAGCGCCGCCTGGGCGATGGGATCGGTGACGCCTTCCACCGCCTCGGTCAGGAAGGCCTGGACGAGGATGGCGCGCGCTTCCTCGGCCGGAATGCCGCGGGCGCGCAGGTAGAAAAGCTGCTCCGGGTCCAGAGCGCCGACTGTCGCGCCGTGCGAGCACCTCACGTCGTCGGCATAGATCTCCAGCTGCGGCTTGGCGTCGATCTCCGCCTCCTCGCTCAGCAGCAGGGCCTGGTTCATCTGGTAGCCATCGGTGCGCTGCGCCACCTGCCGCACCAGGATCTTGCCCTGGAACACCCCGCGCGACTTCCCGGCCAGCACGGTCTTCACCGTCTGGCGGCTGGGGCAGTCCGGCGCCGCGTGGTCGAGGAAGGTGGTGGTGTCCGCGTGCTGGCCATCCGCGACAAGCTGTGCGCCGTTCATGTGCGCCGCCGCCTTCGGCCCCTCCAGCGTGACGTGGATCTCGTTCCGCACGAGCCGCCCGCCGGCATTCAGGGTGAAGTTGTCATAGGTGCCGCCCGCCGCCACGCGCGCGCGGATGGTGCTGAGCTGGAAGGCCGAGCGCCCCTCGCGCTGCACGCGCACATGGGTGAAGGTCGCCCCCTCCGCCACCCGGATGTCGTAGACGGGGTTGTGCAGATAGGTGGCGCCGGCGGGGCCGGTGCTCGTCTCGACCAGGGTCAGCTGAGCCCCCGGCGCCAAGCGGATGACGTGGCGCGGGTGGAAGGCGATGGGCCGCTCGGCATGGGCGGCGATGTTCAGCACCTCGATCGTGCCGGCGTCGCGGCCCTCGGGCAGGTCGAGGAACAGCCCGTCCTCGAACATCATGGCGTTGAGCCCGACCAGCGGCATGCCGTGATCGGCGGCCAGCAGGTCCTGCGCCGCCTCCAGCCGTGCAGAGAGCGGAGCCGCATGCGGCGGCAGCTGCGACAGGTGCTCGGCCAGCCGGCCGTCCAGGAAGACGACGCGGTGCGGCGCACGAGGGGCGGGCAGGGCAGGGGCTTCGCCCACCGCCGTCAGCGCCTCCGTAAACTGCGCCTGCGCGACGGGGGCCAGGTCGGTGTAGCGCCATTCCTCGACGCGGCGGCCGGGCAGGCCCTTCTCGCGCAGCGTGGCGGCACCCTCCTCGCGCAACGCGCGCACCTGCTCCAGCTCCGCGCCCGGAAGCCGGTCGCGCAGCCCCTCGAAGCGAGAAATGAAGCCGCCTGCGCCTGCGGTCACTGCATTCATGCTGCGCTCGCCTGGCCGTAGCCCTGCGCCTCCAGCTCCTCCGCCAGCTCCTTGCCGCCGGAACGGACGATGCGCCCGTCCATCAGCACGTGCACGCGGTCGGGAACGATGTAGTTCAGGAGCCGCTGGTAGTGGGTGATGACCAGCGACGAGAAATCCGGGCCGCGCAGCGCATTCACGCCTTCGGAGACGATGCGGAGCGCGTCGATGTCGAGGCCACTGTCGGTCTCGTCCAGGATAGCCATGGACGGGTTCATCAGCGCCATCTGAAGCACTTCGTTGCGCTTCTTCTCGCCGCCCGAGAAGCCAACATTGACGTTGCGCTTCAGCATCTCGTCGGACATGTGAAGCTTCTTCAGCTTCTCGCGCGCCAGCTTCAGGAAGGCCATGGCGTCCACCTCCTTCTCGCCGCGCGCGCGACGCTGCGCGTTCAGCGCAGTGCGGAGGAAGTTGGCGTTGCCCACGCCCGGAAGCTCGACCGGATACTGGAAGGCGAGGAAGAGACCCGCGGCCGCGCGCTCCTCCGGCTCCATCGCCAGCAGGTCCTGCCCGTTCCAGGTGACGGAGCCGCCGGTGATGTCATAGCCCTCGCGCCCCGACAGCACGTAGGAGAGCGTGGACTTGCCCGAGCCGTTCGGACCCATGATGGCGTGGATCTCGCCCTTCGGAACCTCGAGGTCGATCCCCTTGAGGATCTGCTTGCCCTCGATCTCGGCGGTCAGCCCTTCGATACGCAACATTAGCCCACACTCCCCTCAAGGCTGATCGCCAGCAGCTTCTGCGCCTCCACGGCGAATTCCATCGGCAGTTCCTTCAGCACCTCGCGGCAGAAGCCGTTGACGATGAGGCCGACAGCCTCCTCCTCGTTCAGCCCGCGTGCGCGGCAGTAGAAGAGCTGATCCTCGGCGATGCGCGAGGTCGTCGCCTCGTGCTCCACCTTCGCCGTGATGCAGCGATTCTCGATATAGGGCACGGTGTGCGCGCCGCATTGGTCGCCGATCAGCAGGGAGTCGCACTGGGTAAAGTTCCGTGCGCCCTTCGCCTTCGGGCTGATCTTCACCAGGCCGCGATAGGTGTTCTGGCTGCGCCCGGCCGAGATGCCCTTGGACACGATGGTGGACTTCGTGTTGCGGCCGATGTGAAACATCTTCGTGCCGGTATCGGCCTGCTGGAAGTTGTTCGTCACCGCGACCGAGTAGAACTCGCCCACGCTGTCGTCGCCCAGAAGGATGCAGGACGGGTACTTCCAGGTGACGGCCGATCCCGTCTCCACCTGCGTCCAGGAGATCTTGCTGCGCGCACCGCGGCAGGCGCCGCGCTTGGTCACGAAGTTGTAGATGCCGCCCTTGCCATCGGCGTCGCCGGGGTACCAGTTCTGCACCGTGGAGTACTTGATGGTCGCGTCATCCATTGCGACCAGCTCGACCACGGCAGCGTGAAGCTGGTTCTCGTCGCGCTGCGGCGCCGTGCAGCCTTCCAGGTAGGAAACATGGCTGCCCGCATCGGCGATGATCAGCGTGCGCTCGAACTGACCGGTGCTCTTCGCATTGATGCGGAAATAGGTGGACAGCTCCATCGGGCAGCGAACGCCCTTCGGAATGTACACGAAGGACCCGTCGGTGAAGACGGCGCTGTTCAGGCAGGCGAAGTAGTTGTCGCCCTGCGGCACCACGCTGCCGAGATACTCGCGCACCAGCTCCGGATGCTCCTGCACCGCCTCGGAGATGGAGCAGAAGATGATGCCGTGCTTGGAAAGCTCGTCACGGAAGGTGGTAGCGACGCTCACGCTGTCGAACACCGCGTCCACCGCCACGGGCATGCGTCCGCTATCGGCCGGGCTCTCGCCCGCGCCCTCGACGCCGGCCAGGATCGCCTGCTCCTTCAGCGGGATGCCGAGCTTGGCGTAGGTCTTCAGCAGCTCGGGATCCACCTCGTCGAGCGACTTCGGGCCAGCCTTCTTCACAGGGGCGGCGTAGTAATACGCGTCCTGGTAGTCGATCTTCGGGTAGCTGACGGCCGCCCAGTTGGGCTCCTCCATCTTCTGCCACAGGGCAAAGGCCTTCAGCCGCCATTCCAGCAGCCACTCCGGCTCGTTCTTCTTCTTCGAGATGAAGCGGACGATGTCCTCGTTCAGCCCTTTCGGGGCGAACTCCATCTCGATGTCGGTCTCGAAACCCCACTTGTAGCCGCCTTCCTGGACGGACTGGACGGTCTCGATGGTCTCGGCAACGGCAGGCATGAAAGGCTCCTACTCCGCGGCGAGGCGCAGATCGGCCTCGGGAATGAAAGCGATGGGGGCCGGCACCGCCAGATCGGCGACGGTGATGCCGGCGAGGGCATGACGGATGGCGTGGTTCACCGGATCCCAGCGCCCGCGCACGGGGCAGTGCTCCTCGGAACCGCAGCCGCCCCCACCACCCTCGACGCAGGCGGTCAGGGCGATCGGCCCGTCAAAGGCGGTGATGACGTCAGAAAGAGGAATGGCGTCGAGCGGGCGGGACAGAATATAGCCGCCGCGGGCGCCGCGGACGCCCTCGACCAGCCCGGCACCGGCCAGAATCTTCAACACCTTGGCGACGGTCGGCTCGGCCAAGCCGGTCCGATGGGCCAGTTCCGGCGCGCTCTGACGCATGGAAGGAGCTGCACCCATGCGGGTCAGCACCACCACGCCATAATCGGTCAGCCTCGACAGCTTCAGCACCGGTTTCTCCTTGCTCCCATCCAAATAGGACCAACGCCGTCCTCTTTCCAGTGGGCCAAGGAGTTCGCGACCATTCCGGCGCTGCATGGCCGGCGCGCAGGGCTGCGCCGACCGAATACGGCTTCACGCCGCGGAGGCCATATGGGGCTGACCGCCGCTGGTTAGAAGCGGCAAGCGGGGCGCGAAGCCCCGTCAGGTGAAGCGGACGGAAACCTTGCCCAGTCCTTCGAACTGCACCACGACCTCGCAAGGGGCAGGCAGCCAGATAGGGGGCGTCACGCTGCCCAGCCACACGACCTGACCGGCGCGCAGCCCGCCGAACTCCCGTGCAGCCGGCGAATCGGCCAGCCAGCGCAGCGCCTCGAGCGGATGGCCCAGCAGGTCTCGCCCATGCCCGCCGCCCTTGGAGACGCCATCCACGAACAACTCGCCCTGCATGGCGCCGAGGTCGAGGTCGCGCCAATTGGCGGGTGCCGTGCCGAGCACACCTGCGGCATGGAAGATCTGGTCGGCCACCAGCGTGGGCGTGCCCAGTTCCACAAGATCGCCATAGCGGCGCTCGACGATCTCGATGGCAGGGAAGAATTCTGCCACGGCATTCAGCGCCTCCTCCCGGCTGATCGGGCCGGGCGCGAGGTCGCGGGCGAGGCGCAGCCCGACCTCGCACTCGACGCCAGGGTTCAGGAAATCATCGAAACGCAGCGTGGTACCGTCGGGGTGCGGGGAGGTTGCAGGAACGAAGCCCGCGGCCGGGCCGGACAGGCCCAGGTATTCCTGCATCTGCTTGGTCGTTGCGCCGATCTTGAAGCCGAAGGGCGGCACCGCGCCCAGCTTTTCGGCAAGGCGGCGCTGGGCGGCGTAGCCTTCCTCCAGCGTGCGCGGCGCGGCGGCGCCCAGCGTGGTCAGCACCCGCTTGGCGCGGCGCGCCTCCAGGATCGCGGCGGCGGCATCCATCGTCATTCCCTCCCCAGTTCGTAAAGGGCCACCGCGGCGGCGGCCGAGACATTCAGGCTTTCCATGGTGGGGCGAATCGGCAGCCGCACCAGCTCATCACAGCTTTCGCGGGTCAGGCGGCGCAGCCCCTCGCCTTCGGCGCCCAGCACCAGGGCGACGCGCCGGCCGGCGAGGCCGGATTGCGCGAGCGTGACCGGTCCGGCCGCCTCGAGCCCCACCACCCAGAGACCGGCCTGTTTCAGCGCCTCGATGGCGCGTGCTAGGTTCACCTCGCGCAGCACGGGCACCACCTCCAGCGCGCCGCTGGCTGCGCGGGCGAGCGTGCCGGTCTCGGCCGGGGCGTGGCGTTCCTGCATGACGACGGCCGCCGCGCCGAAGGCGGCAGCGGAGCGGAGGATCGCACCGACATTGCGCGGGTCGGTCACCTGATCCAGCACCAGCACCGGCCCGGCGGTATGCTCCATGAGCTGCGACAGGGCAGGGGGCGAGAGCGGCTCGACCAGAAGAGCGGCGCCTTGGTGGATCGCCTCGGCACCCAGGGTCCGGTCCAGGCGTTCCCTCTCCACAAATTCCGGCGTGATCCGCCAAGGTCCGGCCGCCCGCTCGGCCAGCTCCGCCTCGGCCCCGCGGGTGACGAGGAGGCGGCGCAGGCGCCGCGCCGGGTTCTGCAACGCGGCCGAAACGGCATGCAGGCCCCAAAGCCAAACCCCTTCTTCCGGCGGGGCGGAGGACCTTGCAGGGAGGGGGGCGTTGCGGCGGCGCATGGGGGCATGTGGCGGCGATTGCCCGGTGCTGGCAAGCGGGGCGAGGCTGGGATACAGGGGAAACGGCGCCGGGTTAGCTCAGGGGTAGAGCAACCGCCTTGTAAGCGGTAGGTCGTCGGTTCAATCCCGACACCCGGCATTCCTGTTGCACTTCGTCACCCTGAGCGCCACGCGGCGGTTACATACCGCGCGCATATTGCGTCTCAAGGGCGGACCATCCCGCCCGGACAGGAGACACAGCACGATGAAGTCCAAAGCTGCCTTCGCTCTCGGTGCCGCCCTGCTGGTGGGCCTTCCGGCCTTCGCGCAGCAGCAACAGCCCGCTGCCCCGGCGCAGCAGGGCGAGGCGCAGGCCCAGGGTCAGCAGGGGCGTCCCCGTGGCATGGAGCGCATGTTCGAGCAGTTCGACACCAACCGCGACGGCCGCGTGACCTTCGACGAGGCCTGGGGCGTCATTACCCAGCGCTTCAATGGGGCCGATGCCGACCGCTCCGGCGGGCTGAGCCAGGCGGAGTTCGCCAATCTCCGCGGCCCGCGCCCCGAGGGCGCCCGCCAGGCGAGCCCCGAGCGGACCGAGCGTATGGAACGTGGCCGCGCCGCCATGTTCCGCGCCCTCGACGCGAACAGCGACGGTCAAGTGACGCTGGAGGAGATGCGCGTTCCCGCCTCCGCCCGTTTCCGGGCGCTGGACGCGAACACCGACGGTGCGGTGGCGCGGGACGAACTGCCCCGCTGGCACCGTGGCCACCATCACCACCACCGCGGCGAGCGGGGTGAGCGTACCGAGCGGGGCGAGCGCGCCCCGGCGGCGCCGGCTGCTCCCGCCGCGCCGGCTACGCGCTGAGGCTTAGCCTCTCCGCGATCAGGAAGGGCGCGTCCGGCTCCCGCTGCGTGAAGACGCAGACCTGTCGGACGCGCCTTGCCCGGTTCGCCACGGCGCTGACATGCGCCTCGGCTTCCGGTCGGATCCGCGCCGCCTCCTCATCCGAGAGGCGGCGCGTCAGCGTCACGTGGAACTGGAAATCTTCCAGCACATAGGGATAGCCCCAGTCGCGCAGGTGCCGGTCCTGGCGTTCGGTCAGACCCGCCTTGCGACGGCGTTCCAAATCCTTCTCCGACGCCGGTGTGCGGTGCCGATCGAGCCGCGTGACCAGCGCATCCGCCAGATCCTGCAAGGGCTGGCTTGGTTCCGCCTCGCGCAGCGCCAGGAATCCCTTGTGCGTCTTCACTGCGAGGGGCGGTAGGTCAAAGCCTGGGATGGAGGCGGCGACGCGGCGCGCATCCTCCAGGAACGTGTCCCATCCATGGGCGAGCTTGAAGGGCGGTTTCAGAGTCGCGTGCAGGCCGTAGAGGCGCGGCGCCTCCGTCCATTCCGCAATGCCCGGCAGGTCCGGCTGCGCCAGAGGCTCCCCCGTTTCCGCATCGCGACCCAGCCAGCGCGAGCCAGCTTCGTGCAACGGATCGTCCAATTCGGGCGCCCAGTAGAGCGCAACCCTCATGCCACGCGCTCCCCACGAACCCAAGTCTCGCGGATCACCGGCGTGCCGCGGTGCTCGCGCACGCGGATGAGGTCGGCGCGCTGCCCCGCTTCCAGCCGGCCCCGGTCCTCCAGCTTCGCCATGCGGGCGGGCGCCGAGGTCACGGTGGCGATGGCGGCCGGAAGCCCGATCTCCTTGGCGGCCAGGAAGGCGGCCTCCACCATGGCGGAGGGGACGTAATCGCTGGCGATGGCCGTGACCGTGCCGGCGCGGAGCAGGTCCATGGCCGCGACATTTCCGGAATGGCTGCCGCCGCGCACGAGGTTGGGCGCGCCCGCGATCACCCCGACGCCAAGGTCCCGCGCCGCTTCAGCCGCTTCCATGGTCACCGGGAACTCGCTGACCCGGATGCCGTCTCCGGCATTGCGGGTCACCTGGGCCTTTGTCTCATCGTCATGGCTCGCCAGCGGCAGGCCGCGCGCAGCAAGACGGTCCAGCGCGAAGCGGCGCTGCGGCTCAAGCGTCCGCTCGCGCTGCGCCAGGAGTTCGGCGATGCGCTGCTCCACCTCGGCGGCCGTCATCTTCGTCTGGCGCACGCGCATCGCGCGGTAGCGGTCGAGGTCGCGATATTGGCCGACCCCCGGAGAGTGGTCCATCAGCGAGGCCATGGCCACGAGAGGATGGTCGGCGACGGATTCCAGCAGCCCGGGCATGTCGCGGGCCGGCAACTCGCAGCGCAGGTGCAGCAGGTGCTCGACCCGCAAGGCGCCGCTGCCGGCGAGGGCGGTCGCCTCCTTCACGCCTTCCCGGAATGTCTGGTCCCGCCCCTGGTCGAAGCCAAGGTCGCCAAGGCAGAGCGCGTCCAGCACGGTGGTCACGCCGGCGGCGGCGCATTGTCCGTCATGCGCCAGGAAGGCGGAGCGGGCCGGCCAGCGGGCATTGGCGCGCGGCTGCACCTGCCGTTCCAGGTTGTCAGTGTGAAGGTCCACCATGCCGGGCATGAGGAAGTCGCCCTCGAGGTCCACGGCCGAGGGATGCCCCGAACGGCCGGGCTGGACCTCGACGATCCGCCCGCCCTCGGCCACGAGCGTGCCCTGCATCACCGCGTCCGGCAGGATGAGGCGCGCATTGGTGAAGATGGTCATGCCGCCTCGGTGGCAGGGGCGGGGCCAATGGGCAAGACCCGGTGTAGCCGGTCAGCCACGCGGTCCCGCACCTCCTCGTCATGGAAGATACCGATAATGCCGGCGCCGCGCGCCTTGGCCTCCAGGATCAGCGCCACCACCACCTCGCGGTTCGCGGCGTCCAGGCTGGCGGTCGGCTCGTCCAGCAGCAGGATCGGGTAGGCAGGGCCGAAGCCGCGCGCGAGATTCACGCGCTGCTGCTCACCGCCCGAGAAGGTGGCAGGGGGCAGGCTATGCAGCCGGTCGGGCAGGTTCATGCGTCGAAGAAGGGCGCGAGCCGCCTCCCGCTCCACCCCTGCCTCCACCACGATTTCCAGCGCCGGGACGCGCGGGATGACCCGCAGGAATTGCGAGACATAGCCCAGCGTCTCGGCCCGGATGTCCCGCACGAGGCGCGGCTCGGCCGCGGCGAAATCCACCATCGCGCCGCGATGCCGCAGGAGCACACGTCCCGCATCCACGCCGTAATTGCCCTGGAGGCAGCGCAGCAGCGTGGACTTGCCCGCGCCGGACGGGCCGGACAGTGCCACGCATTCACCGGCATGCAGTTCCAGCGCCTCGCCTTCCAGCACGGGCAGGGAGATGCCGCCCTGGAGGTGTAGGGTGAAGCCCTTGCGCAGCCCTTCGGCCTTGAGGAGGAGCGTCATGCTGCCAGCACCGAGGACACGAGAAGCTGGGTGTAGGGGTGACGCGGGTCGTCAAGCACGCGGTCGGCCAAGCCTTCCTCCACCACCTGGCCGCGCCGCATCACCAGGATGCGGTGCGCGAGGAGCCGCGCGGCGGCGATGTCGTGCGTCACCAGGAACACGGCCAGACCCATCTCCTTCGCCAGCTTACGGATCAGGTCGAGCAGCCGCGCCTGCACCGAGACATCCAGGCCCCCCGTCGGCTCGTCCATGAAGACGAGGCGCGGCTCGGTCACGAGGCAGCGCGCGATCTGTAGACGCTGCTGCATCCCACCCGAGAAGTTGCGCGGCGGCTCGTCCATGCGGGCCGGGTCGAGTTCCACGCGCTCCATCCAGCGCGCGGCGACCTCGCGGATGCTGCCGTAGCGCCGCTCGCCCGCCGCCATCAGGCGCTCGCCGACATTGCCGCCGGCCGAGACGCCGAGGCGCAGCCCGTCGCGCGCATTCTGGTGGACATAGCCCCACTCGGTTCGCATCAGGCGGCGGCGCCCGGCCTCGGATAGGGCCAGCACGTCCTGCCCGGCGTAGTGCACGGTGCCGGCATCGGGCGCGATCTGGCCCGACAGGACGCGCAGCAGGGTGGACTTGCCGGAGCCGCTCTCGCCCACCACCGCCACCACCTCGCCGGGCCAGATGGCGACGGAAACACCGTCCAGCGCTGGCGCGGCGCCAAAGCGCAGGCGCAGCCCTTCGGCTTGCAGCAGGGCGCTCACGACTGGTTCTCCCGGCAATGGTCGGTGTCGGAGCAGACGAAGACCCGTCCGCCGCGATCGTCGGACACGATCTCGTCCTTGTAGCTGTCGCGGCTGCCGCAGAAGGCGCATGGCGCCGCGGCCAGCATGGGGCGGAAGGGATGGTCGTCGAAATCGAGCGACCGCACCTCCGTCCAAGGGGGAACCGCGTAGATCTTCTTCTCTCGCCCCGCACCGAAGAGCAGGATGGCAGCGCTGCGGTGCAGCTTCGGATTGTCGTAGCCGGGGATGGGCGAGGGCGACATCAAGTAGCGCCCATTCACCATCACCGGATGATTGTAGGAGGAGCCTGTCTCTCCCTGGCGTGCGATGTCCTCGTACAGGCGAAGCTGCGCGAGGGAGTAGTCGCCCAGCGCGTGAAGGCGCCGCGCCTCGGTGAGGCGCGGCTCAAGACGGAACAGCGGCTCCGGCATCGGCACCTGGAAGACGAGGACCTGGCCCTCGGTGAGATGCCGCTCGGGGATGCGATGGCGCGTCTGGATGACCGTCGCCTCCGCCGTGCGCGTGGTCACCTCCACACCCGCGACGCGCTGGAAGAAGCGGCGGATGGAAACGGCGTTGGTGGTATCGTCCGCACCCTGGTCGATCACCTTCAGCCGGTCGCGCGGGCCGAGGATGGAGGCCGTCAGCTGGATGCCACCGGTGCCCCAGCCATAGGGCAGGGGCATCTCCCGCGCGCCAAAGGGGATCTGGTGGCCGGGGATGGCGAGGCCCTTCAGGATGGCGCGGCGGATCATCCGCTTCGTCGCCTCGTCCAGATAGGCGAAGTTGTATCCGCCCGCTTCCTGCACTGCCGCGCTCATTCGGCTGCTTCCTTTCGGGCCGCGACGCGCTCCGCTTCCCAGCGGCGGCGGATAGAGCGGAGCTTTTCCAGCTCGCTCTGGAAATCCACGTGATGCGGCAGCTTCAGGTGCTCGATGAAACCTGTCGCCTCCACGTTGTCGGAATGGAGCAGGACGAACTCCTCGTCCTGGGCCGGGGCGGTGGCCTCCTCGCCCAGTTCGCGGGCCATCAGCGCGCGGTCCACCAGCGCCATCGCCATGGCCTTGCGCTCGTTCTGGCCGGGGACGAGGCCGTAGCCGCGGGTGAATTGCGGCGGCTCCTCGCGCGAACCGGCGAATTGAGTCGCCATCTGGCACTCCGTCACCGTGATCTCGCCGATGGAGATGGCGAAGCCCAGTTCCGGCGGCTCCACCAGCACCTCCACCTCGCCCACGCGCAACTCGGCGACGAAGGGATGGGCGTTGCCGTAGCCGCGCTGCGTGGAATAGCCGAGACCGAGCAGGAACCCTTCGTCGCCGCGTGCCAGGGCCTGGAGGCGCAGCGGGCGCGAGGCGGGGAAGGAGGGTGGCTCGCGCGTCAGGTCCGGCGGCGCCTCGCCGTCATCGGGCGCTTCTGCCCGCATAAGGCCTTCCCCGGTAAGGAAGCCTGTGACGCGGGGCATGGGACCGGTGCCTTCCGCGTCTTCCTCCGGGACAGACGGTGCTGCGCCCTCCGCTGCCAGCGTGAAGTCCAGCAGGCGATGTGTGTAGTCGAAGGTCGGCCCCAGCACCTGGCCGCCTGGCAGATCCTTGTAGGTGGCGCTGATGCGCCGGCGCGCCTGCATCGCGCCGGTGTCGAGCGGCTCGGCCGCCATAAAGCGCGGCAGTGTATTGCGATAGGCGCGCAGCAGGAAGGCGGCCTCCACCGCATCGCCACGCGACTGCTTCAGCGCCAGCGCCGCGAGGTCACGGTCGAGGCAGCTTCCCTCGGCCATGACGCGGTCCACCGCCAGCGTCATCTGTTCGCGCAGCTGCAAAGCCGTGATCTCAGGCAGGGCGGGGTCGCCGCGCCGCTCATGCGCCAGCCAGCGATGCGCCGCCTCGATCGCCGCGTCGCCGCCTTTCACCGCCACATACATCAGACCGACTCCTCGATGCGGACGGTGCGCGGCATGGCCGCGAGCCGCGTGCCAGAACAAAGGAACAAATCCATGCCACGCGGGAAGGTCCCGCGCCGCGCTTCCCAGGAAGCGACGAAGCCCTCCGGCAGCCCGTTCACGCGGAGGCGATGCTTCGTCTCGATGCCGGGCCCCGACAGGCGCCAGCCCTCGCCAGGGACCAGGTCCTGCACTTGTACAATCACGGTCGCACCATCCTGCGGCGCCTCGTCCGAGCCGTCGCGGAAGCGGGAAAGCGGGGGAAGGGCACCGGTGACCAGGGCAAAGCCTGCTTCGCCGGGCCGGACCAGCGGGGCGCCGCAGTGGAAGGCAATCCAGCCACGCGCCTCCTCGCCCGCATCGGTCCAGAGTGGCGTATCCGCATCCACGAGGGTCAGCAGAAGGGCAGCGGCAGCCGGCTCCAGCCCATTGGGAAGCCCCTCGGTCGGGGGAATTTCCTGCACACGGCCCGGGCGGGCCATGGCCTCCATCGCGGCGCGGAAGCAGGATTGTGCGTCCAGCACGAGATCGTGGAAACCGGGCTTCATCGCATTGTCCCCAGGGTGGAGAACCGCACGGCGGTCGCGGCCGCGCGGCGGGATTGCTGCTCGCGCGCCGCGCGCTGCGCCTCGGCGAGCGGCGCGACGACGCGCGCCTGCCAAGCCTCGCCTTCAGCCCCCTGCAGAAGGGCATCAAGCACGGCCGCGATCTCGGCGGCGCGGCGATCCCGGCCGAGGCGCCAGCCATGACCTAGCGTGCCGTCGGCCAGGGCGACCGTGCAGCGCGTCGCCGTCGCCTCGCCAAGGTTGAACGCGGCGCCATCGCCGCCAGCCCGGCCGCGCAGCATGGTCAGGCCGGTCTCCGGCCCTCGCAGCCGGCGGTACGGGGGAAAGGTGCCTGCGAGGCTTTCCATCTCCTCGGCCGAGGCGCGAGCCAGGACCGAGATCCATTCAGGTCGGGTTGCCATTGGTCTAGACAACTACACAGGGGTTTTTGTAGGGTCAACGTAGTTCTCGCCGGGGGAGCCATCAGTTTGGTTGAAGATTCCGTGACGCTTGACCGCGCGGCAGGCGTGGCGCTGTGGCGACAGATCGCCGGCCGCATCGAGGCGGACATCACCTCGGGGGCCCATGCGCCCGGAGACCGCCTGCCAACCGAGGCGGAACTGTCCGCGCGCTTCTGCGTGAACCGCCACACGCTACGTCGTGCGATGGAATCGCTGGAAGCGCGCGGCCTCGTGCGGGTGGAGCAGGGCCGTGGCTCATTCGTGGCGGAGGATGTGCTGGACTATCCGCTTGGCTCGCGCACCCGCTTCAGCGAGATCATCCGTGCTCAGAACCGTGAGCCGGCCGGGCAAGTGATCCGCCTCGCGGAGATCGAGCCGGAGCCACGCATCCGCGAGATGCTGGAACTAAAGAAGGGGGCGCGGGTGGTGATGGTGGAGCGTGTGTCCATGGCGGATGGCCGCCCGGTGGCGCTGGGCGCACACCATTTCCCGCTCGCCCGGTTTCCCCGCATCGCGGCTATGCTGCGCGAGAACCCCTCCATCACAGCCGCGCTGGTGGCATCCGGCGTTCCGGATTATCGCCGCCGCGTCACCCGCATCACGGCTAGGATGCCGACCGCCGAGGAGGCGATGCTACTGGTCCAGTCGCGTGCCCGCCCTGTGTTGGTGAGCGAATCGCTGAACGTGGATGCGGAGGGAAAGCCCGTGGACGCGACGATCACACGATATGCCGCCGGCCGCACGCAACTCGTCGTCGGAGAAGGCTGACCATGAACTGGACCATTCGCGGTGGCGCGGTGCTGCGCGACGGGCGCCTTGCCCCCGGCGAGGTCGGGCTCTCCGACGGCCGGATCATGGCAGGGGCAGGAGGGAAGGGCTTCGACGCGCGCGGCCTCCTTGTCCTGCCCGGCATCGTGGACATCCATGGCGACGCGCATGAGCGCTGCATCCAGCCCCGGCCCGGAGTCGATTTCCCAGCCGCCTTCGCCTTGCGCGACGCCGCCTCGCAGATCCTGGCCGCCGGCATCACCACCGCCTTCCTCGGCGTCACGCTGTCCTGGGAGCCGGGGCTGCGCTCGCTGTCCGTGTTCCGCGATCTGCTCGCGGCGCTTCGCGATCCGCCGCCCGGGCCGGAGCTGCGCGTCCATCTGCGCTTCGAAGCCGACAACTTCGAGGCCGAACCCAGTGCGCTGGCAGCCATCGAGGAAGGCGCGGTCTCCCTGCTCGGCTTCAACGACCACACGCCCGGCATCCTGCGCCGGCTGGACGACCCGAAGCAGCTTGGCAAATACGCGGGCCGCGCCGGGGTGAAGGAGGAGGAGTTCCGCCGCCTTGCGCTAGAGGCCGCCGCGCGCCGTCCCGAGGTGCCGGCCGCGCGCGCCCGCATGGCGGAGGCCGCGCGCCGGGTGGGCATCCCCATGCTCTCCCATGACGATGCAAAGCCGGAGGACCGCCGCTATTTCCGCAGTCTCGGCGCCACGATCTGCGAGTTCCCCATGGCCGAGGCCGTGGCGGAGGAGGCGCGGCAGGCGCGCGAGGCGGTGGTCATGGGCGCGCCCAATGTGGTGCGCGGCGGCAGCCACCTGGGCTGGGCCAGCGCCGCGCCGCTGGCCGAGCGCGGCCTCGTCTCCGTGCTGGCCAGCGACTACCACTGGCCGGCGCTGACGGAGGCGCCGTTCCGCCTCGCCGAGCGCGGGGTGCTCGACCTCGCGGCGTCCTGGGCGCTCGTGTCGGAGAATCCGGCTCGCGCCCTCGGCCTTTCGGACCGGGGCCGCATCGCGGAAGGGCTGCGCGGCGACCTCGCCCTGCTGCGGACCGAGGGCGGGGTGGAGGCGGTATTCGCTGTGGGCGAGCTGGCCTGGGTCGCGCCCTCCGCGGCGTGGCGCCTAGCTGGGGCGACGCATCGGACAGAAGAGGTGGCCGCCGCGCTGATGTAGCGCGACACGGACTGCTCGGTCAGTAGCCTGCAATGAGACCGCCATACGGGTGAAGCGATCCCTCACCGGACCGCGAAGTCCTTGCCAGTCCATTGGCTCACGCCTATCGGTCGCTTGCCTAAAAGTCGGATGACCCGAGCTCAGGGCCAGTCATGGAAGCTAGCATGTCTTCAGAAAGCGCTCGCGTCCCCGTCCGATGGCTCCTGGGATTAGTCGTGACGGTTGTAGTGTTGCATCTCGGCATTGTGCTGAATCCGGGTTATTTTAGCCATGACGAGTGGGAAAAATGGGACCACGTTTCAAAAAGTGGATTCCGTGATTTCATGCTGGCCTACGGGCGCGTGCAGTCAGGTCCTGAGTTCGGGTATCCTGTTCGTCCTCTGGGTTTCCTGCAACAAGGTTTCAGCGCGCTGTTCATGGTCAGTTCCCCGCTTTTGGTGCACCTGGGGGATGTGCTGTTTCACGCTGGCACTGCCGTCGCGCTACTGACAGCGCTTTTGCGCTGTGGGGCCCCGCGGAACTGGGCGTTGCTCGCCGCCCTATGCTTCGCCGCCTCGCCGCTTGCAACAGCGTCCACCGGCTGGATGGCAGCATCGTTTGACCGATGGTACGCTTTGTTTGTCTTGCTAAGCTGCACGGAAGCTATCCGGGCAATGCAGTCAGGACTTACTCCAGCGCGCGGTATCGCGCTTGTTGTCTGGTCTTCTGCAGCGATCCTTTCCAAAGAGACCTCTGTCGTCCTGCCAGGGGCCGTGCTCGTTTCCATCCTCGCCGCTTGGTTAATCGCCCCCGTGTCACCCCCGCTCTCTTGGACGAGGCTTCTCGTTATCCTGGTTTTGGTTTGCCTACCAATCGTTGCCTATCTCGCGGTACGGATACCGGCCATTGTGGCTACGCTGGAAGGACGGGCGGTCGCCACCTACTCTCCTTCCACCCGCTATCTTGGTCGAAATCTGCTCGGGTATTGGGCTTTCCCTTTCCTTCCACACATGACGGACTTCCCTCGTCAGTCGCGGCTCGGCTTGCCAGCCTATGTGGGGGCAGCCTTGCTCCACGCTGGGCTCGCGGCGCTGGTGGGATACTGGAGCCAGTGGCGGGTCGCCTTCCTCTACATTGCCGCCTATTTCCTATGCCTTATGCCGGTCCTGACCCTGGCGGAGCCCGGCAGCCATTACCTCTACGCATCCGGCATTCCATTCGCACTCGCCCTGGCTTTCGCCATCGCAGAAGCTTGGCGGCGGGCGCGATGGATGCTCTTGCCGCTGGGTGTCTCCGCTGGGCTGATGCTTATGACCAACGCCTTCATACAGCTTCGCCTCTACCGCGATGGATTATGTCAGGATGCCTTCTTGGAAACGCTCGACGCGCGGCTCGCTGAGTCGCGGGGCTCTGGTAGACGCGAACTCGCGGTCACTTTCGAGCCCGGCGTGAGAGAGTGGGTCGCACGCCGTGCAATACACGACCGCCCGGCCTATGACGGGCGCGAAGGCGATCCAACCGTCCGATTGATCCTGAACGGGCACTTGCCCGAGGGGGCGTTGCGAGCCGTAACGGGAAGCGATTGCCGCGTGCGGGGAAGTGCCCCTGGCACGACCGATTGAAGGCGGCTCCCGGCGCAATTCGGTGAGGGGCAATGCTCGCTCCTCTGGAGGTCACTGAGGTGGAACCTCAGGGAAAACCGCGCCAAGATTGATCATGCCACTGACTACTTCCCACGTCGCGGTGCTTGTCCCCTGCCATAACGAGGCGCTGACCGTGGCCGAGGTGGTGCGCGGCTTCCGCGCCGCCCTGCCGGACGCGGTGATTTACGTCTATGACAACAATTCGACGGACGGCACGGCCGACATGGCGCGCGAAGCGGGGGCGGAGGTCCGGTTCGAGAGCCGCCCCGGCAAGGGCAGCGTCGTGCGCCGCATGTTCGCGGACATCGAGGCGGATTGGTACGTCATGGTGGATGGCGACGCGACCTATGACGCCTCTAGCGCGCCACGCCTGATCGCCGCTGCGGCCGAGGGCCGGTTCGACATGGTGAACGCGGCGCGGGAGGAGACGGGGCACGGCGGCGCCTACCGGCCCGGCCACCGCTTCGGCAACCGAGTGCTTACCGGGCTGGTGGGCCGCGTCTTCGGCACCCAGACGCGCGACATGCTCTCCGGCTACAAGGTGTTCTCGCGCCGCTTCGTGAAGAGCTTCCCGGCAATGAGCGCCGGCTTCGAGATCGAGACGGAGCTGATGATCCACGCGCTCGAGCTTCGCCTGCCGGTCGGCGAGATCGCCGCGCCCTATAGCGAGCGGCCCGAGGGCTCGACCAGCAAGCTGTCCACCTGGCGCGACGGCTTCGTGATCCTGCGCCTCATCGGCGTGCTGGTGCAGCGGGAGCGGCCCTTCGAGTTCTTCTCGATCCTGGCTGGACTGCTGGCGGTCGTGGCGCTGGGCCTCGGCCTGCCGGTGGTGTTCGAGTTCATTGAGACGGGGCTGGTGCCCCGCCTGCCCACGGCGGTATTGGCCTCGGCGCTCGTCCTTGCCGCACTGCTGTCCTTCGCGGTCGGGCTGATCCTGCAGGCCGTTACCCACAGCCGGCGCGAGATGAAGCGGTTGGCCTATCTCGCGCTCGGCTTCGGTGGAGTTAGCGCCGCAGTGCCTTCAGCGAGGCCAGCGCCAGCGCTGTCTTCAGCAACGTCCCGGGGATGAACAGGACGAAACCCGCCCAAATCGCCCGCTCGATCCCCACATAGGCGGCGAGCCAAAGGACGCCTGGCACGAAGAGGGCGAGATGCGCGGCAACCAGCACCGCGCCCTGGCGCCACCAAGCGCCACGCGCCGCGTAGCCGGCGAGCCAGGCAGCAGGCAGGAAGCCGACCAGATAGCCTGCGGTCGGACCGGCGAGCACGGCAGGACCGCCCGTGCCATTCGCAAAGACCGGCAGGCCCATCGCGCCTTCGATCAGGTAGAGCGCGACGGCGGAAGCGGCGAGGCGTCCACCGCCCAGGGCGCCGAGCAGCAGCACCACGAGGCTCTGCATCGTCGCCGGCACCGGCCAAAGCGGCAGGGCCACCTGCGCCGAGGCGGCCAGCACCACGGAGCCGAGGAATGCGAGCGCCGCGAAGCGTGACGCGGCGCGCAGGGGGAGGTCATGGGTCATGGGCGCCGCCTCGCATGCTGCGCGCGGCGCCGCAAGCCCGGCACGGTCAGGTGACGGCGTCCTCGGCGGATTCCGCGTGGTGAATCGGGTCGGAAGCACCGCGATCGCTCCGCCCCATCGTGCGGCGCAGCGCGCAGGCTCCAGCCAGGACCGCCGTGCCGAGGCCCAGCCCCAGCGCGAACGCGCATTTGGCCACCAAGGCCAAGGTCATCATGCCCAGCGGGGCACCGAATGGGCGCAGGATCATGCCTTCCTCCTCATCTCGAGACGGAAGATGGTCCTGCGCCGGGCCGGGTCAACGCCCCGCTTCAGCCCTCATCCACCAGCGAGCCGTAGACGAGGTTCTTGAACAGCATCCGCGTGCGGACGCGGTTGGACGGCCCTTGCGCCATGAAGACGCCAACCAGGTTCTGCGCCCGGTCGATGGTGAAGGACGTCCCCCAGGCGCCGGCCCACATCGCATCGCCGGGGCTGCCCGGCGCGACGCCCATGCCATCCGCCAGCCGCACCCCGAAGCCCAGCCCGAAGCCATAGCCTGGCCCGGTGCTGGCGGCCGGCGATCCGCCCATGCCAACGATGTGGTTGCTCATCATGAAGCGGACCGTGGTGGGGGAGAGGTAGCGTCGGCCTTCGAAGCTGCCGCCATCCAACAGCATCTGGCAGAAGCGGTGGTAGTCAGCGCTGGTTCCCACCATGCCGGCACCGCCCTTCAGGTAGGAATTGGTCGAGTTGTCCTGCCGGATGCGGTAGGAGGCCCACATGGAAGCCTTCAACGGATCGGAATCCGGCGCCTCGGCGAGGCGCGGCGCACGAGCATCATCTACCCACCAGACCGTGTCCTTCATGCCAAGCGGGCCGGTGATACGGCTTTCCAGCAGCCGATCCAGCCGCTCGCCGGCCACGCGCTCCAGCAACAGGCCCAGCACGTCGGTGCTGATAGAGTAGAAGAATCGCTCGCCGGGCTGGAAGGCGAGGGGGATGGTGCCGAGGCGGCGCAGCATCTCGTCGCCGGCCAGCGTCTGCTCGCGTGCCTCGATGTTGTGCTGGTTGTAGAGATCGCGGATGCGCTCCGGCGCCGCGTCGGCATAGACGAAGCCAGAGGAGTGACGCAGCAGGTCCTGCACCGTGATGGGCCGCGCCAGTGGCTGGTCACCCTGCGGCGTGTGGACCACGAGGTTCCGCAGCTCGGGCATCCATTCCACGATCGGGTCGCGCAGCGACAGCCGGCCCTCCTCGATCATCATCATCGTAGCGACGCTGGTGAGGGGCTTGGTCATGGAAGCAAGCAGGAAGATGCTGTCCAGCGCCATGGGCTTCTGACGCGCCATGTCCTGATGGCCATAGGCCTGGTGGTGCACCACCTCGCCATTCCGGGCGATCAGGCCCACGGCTCCGAGGAAGGAGCCGCGCTCGATCTCGCGGGCCATGGCGGGGGCGAAGCGGTCGAGCCGCGAAGGAGAGAAGCCCTGGCGAAGCGTCTCGTTCTGTGCGCGGGCGAGGCTTGGGGCGGCGAGAAGCCCGCCCGCGATGACCGGAAGCTGGCGTCGTGCGATCATGGACCTTGTCCTCCTTGGCGCGCCTCTGCCGGGCCGCCAGCGCAAAGGTTGCGCCAGCATAGTCCCGGCGTAAAGCGCGCTTCAGCCCCGGACCAGGGGGCAGCCACCCTCCGAAAGTGGGCGCCAAGCTTCTTCGGTCGGGACAGTGGCGCGCAGCTTGAAGTAGTCCCAGGTGCCGCGGCTCTCGGCGGGAGACTTCACCTCGAACAGGTAGGCGGGATGCATCTTGCGGCCGTCCTCGCGGATGCGGCCGGGGCCGAAGGCGTCGTCATCCGTCGGCATGCGCTTCATCACCTGCAGCACCTCGCCGCCGCTTGCCTTGGCGCCGGCCGCGCCCATCTCGGCCACGGCCTTCAGGTAGTGGATGGCGCAGGAATAGGTGCCCGCATGCTCCTGGTTCGGCATGTTGGTGGGCGTGCGGCGCAGGATGCGCTGCGCGAGGCCGCGCGTGCGGTCGTTGAGGTCATGGTAGAACACCTCGCTCATGATCAGGCCCTGGGCGGATTCCAGCCCGATGGCGTGCACGTCGGTGATGAACATCACCATTCCCGCCAGTTGCTGACCGCGCCGGGTGATGCCGAATTCGCGCGCCTGCTTGATGGCGTTGACCGTATCCTGCGCGGCTGTAGCGAGGCCGACCACCTTGGCGCGCGACGCCTGGGCCTGGAGCAGGAAGGAGGAGAAATCGGTGGTGCCCGGGAAGGGGAAGCGCGCCGAACCCAGCATCCGCCCACCGGCGCGCTGAACGAATCCCGCCGTGTCCCGCTCCAACTGGTGGCCGAAGGCATAGTCGGCGGTCAGGAAGAACCAGGTATCACCACCGGAGCGCACCGTGGCCCCGCCGACCACATTCGCGAACATCCAGGTGTCGTAGGTCCACTGGATGGTGTGGGAAGAGCACTGCGCCCCGGTGAGGGCGGATGAGGCCGCGCCCGAGGCCAGCTGTACCTTGTCGCGCTCCCGCACAAGATTGGCGACGGCGAGGGCGATGGCGCTGTTGTTCACCTCGCAGATCATGTCCACGCCCTGGGTGTCGATCCAGCGTCGCGCGAGGGCGAGGGCCGCGTCCGGACGGTTCAGGTGGTCGCCCTGCAACACCTCCACGTTGATGCCCCGCTGCGATAGGCCGAGATCCTCCACGGCCTGCTGCACGGCCGCGACGGAGGTAGGGCCTGAGGTGTCGCGGTACGGGCCGCTGAAATCGGCCAGCACGCCGATGCGGATCGTGTTGTCGCGTGGCTGGCTGCGCCCGGGAAGGGGCGAAAGGGCAAGCACGCTCCCCGCGCGGAGGGCGGCGCGGCGGCTGATCGTCTGCATGGACAACCTCCCTATTGTTCGGTGGAGGTTGCCGGGGCCTCAGGCGGCGTGCAAGCGCCCTTAGCCGAACACGAGCCTGGGCAGCAGAAGCGAAACGGCCGGGACGTAGGTGATGATCATCAGGCAGAGCAGGATGACGGCGATGAAGATCGGCAGGTAGCGCATCATCTGCTCGATCGAGGTGCCGGCCACCTGCGCCGCCGCGAAGAGGTTTACCCCAAAGGGCGGGGTGATCATGCCGAGGGCGAGGTTCACCACCATCACGGTGCCGAAATGGACGCCATCGATGCCGAAGCGGGTCGCCGCCTCCTGAAGGATGGGCGCGAGGACGATGATGGAGGCGCTCGTCTCCACGAACATGCCGACCACGAAGAGGAAGAGGTTGACGCCCAGCAGGTACCAGCCCGGCCCATCGAAGGTCTCGACCAGCCAGGCAGCGGCCGCATCGGGCACGCCCTGGCGGTTCAGCAGCCAGGAAAACAGCCCGGCGCAGGCGATGATGAACAGGATGACCGTGGAGGAGACGACCGACCGGCGGAAGATCGGATACAGGTCGCGCCAGCCCAGTTCGCGATGCAGCACCATGCCGACGAGCAGCGCGTAGGCCACGGCGACGACACTGGCCTCGGTGGGGGTGGTGATGCCGCCATAGATGCCACCCAGCACCACCACGGGCATCAGCAGTGCCCAGCCCGCCTGCTTGGTCGCCTGCAGCAGCGGGAGCCGACCCTCGCCATCCTGCTTGCCCCAGCCCTTGATGCGGCACCAGACCAGCACGGTCGCGATCAAGGCGAGGCCGATCAGCACCCCTGGCCCGAAGCCGGCCAGGAACAGCTCCGGGATGCTGACCTGGGTGCTGACGCCGAAGAGGATCATGGGGATGGAGGGCGGGATGATCACGCCAAGCTCCGCCGCCGTGGCCTGGAGCGCGGCGGCGAAGCCGACCGGATAGCCATGCCTCACCAGCGCCGGGATCATGATGGCGCCGATGGCGAAGGTGGTGGCAACGCTGCTGCCGCTGATCGCGGCGAAGATCATGCAGGTGACGATGCAGGTGCAGGGCAGCCCGCCCTGAACGCCACCGACAAGGCTTTTCGCTAGATCCACGAGGCGGCGCGAAATCCCGCCCACATCCATCAGATTCCCGGCCAAGATGAAGAAGGGGATGGCGGCCAGAGGAAACCGGTCCAGCGAGACGAATAGCTGCTGCGCCGCGACGATCAGTGGGAAGCTCGTGAAACCCACGATGCCCCAGACCGCGGCGATGCCGATGGCTACAGCGACGGGCACAGCCGCCGCGAACAGCACCAGCATCACGGTCAGCATGGCACCGGTCATGCCACGTCCTCCAGCGATCCCTCATTGCGATCCAGAAAATGCGCGAGGGCGCCGAGGATGGCGAAGGCGGCGCCGATGGGAAGCGCGGCGTAGCCCCAGCTCATGGACACCTCCAGCCCTGCCATTTCCTGGAACTGCACCCGTTCGGCCATGGACCATCCGAACCACAGCAGAATGCCAAGGAGAGACAGGCAGGCCGCGAGGGACGCGGCCTCCACCGCCCGGCGCACCGCGCCCCTGCTGTAGCGATGCGCGGCGTCGATGGCGACGAGGGCGCCAGCCCGCAGCGCCACGGAGAGGCCGAGATAGGTCATCCAGATCAGCGCCGTCCGCACCAGCGCCTCAGACCAGATGGCGGGCGTCTCGGTCGCGAAGCGGGCGATGACCTGCCAGAGCCCCGCTCCAAAAGCGACGGCAAGGGCAAGGCAGGCGAGGATGGCGGCGAGGCCGGTGGCGACACGGTCCAGCAGAAGCACCCCCCGCCGCAGCGCGGGCACCCGTGGCCCCAGCAGCAGCGCCGCCGCCGTGGCGAGAAGGCTGAGCGCCCCCACCGCCATCAGCGGCCCGGTATTCATCGGGTTCATCGCCTCGCCCGGCCCTTGAGCGGCTTACTGTGCCGGGCGCCAGCTGCGGATGCGCTGGAGAAGGGCGCGGTCGAGCTGCTGCTCGATCTGCCCGGCCGAGGGGGCGAGGGCCTGCTGGAAGGCCGCGTTGTCCACCTGTGTCACCACGGTCATGCCTCGCCTGCGCAGCTCCTCCACGCCCGACGCCTCATCGGCCGAGACGCGGTCACGGTTCGCGCGGGCGGCCTGACGCGCCGCCTCGTTGAAGGCGTTGCGGTCGGCGGCCGACATGCGCGCCAGGAAGGCCGGATTGCAGATCAGCACGCCCGGGGAATAGACGTGGCCCGTCAGCGTCAGGAAGCGCTGCACCTGATTCAGGTTGTTGGCCACGATCACCGGAATCGGGTTTTCCTGCCCGTCCACCGTGCCCTGCTGCAGCGCCGGCACCAGCTCGGAGAAGGCCATCGGCGTCGGCAGGACGCCCAGCGCGCTGAAGGCGCGCATGTGGACCTGGTTCTCCATGGTGCGGACCTTCAGCCCGCGCATATCGGTCGGAGTATTCACCTCGCGCCGCGAGTTGGTCAGGTGGCGGAATCCGTTCTCCATCCAGGCCACGCCGACAAGGCCACGCGGCTGGAAGCGGGAAAGAAGCTGCTGGCCGATCTCGCTGTCCAGCACGCCACGCGCATGCGGATAGTCGCGAAACAGGAAGGGCACGTCGAGGTTCCGCACCTCGGGCACGAAATTCCCGACCGGGCCAGTAGAGCCGAGATAGCACTCCGCCGTGCCGATCTGCACGCTCTCGATCACCTCGCGCTCATTGTCGTTGCGCTGAATGTTGACGCGGTAGCGGCCATTGGTCGCGCGCTCGAAAGCTTCCTTCAGCGCGGAGGCGCCCGCGCCGTAGTGGCTGTTCAGCGGCAGCGGATGCTGGATGGTGAGCTGGGTCTGCGCGAAGGCCGGGCTGGCCATCATCGCGGCGAGGCCAGCGGCGGCGAGAGTGCGGCGGAGCATGGTCTGGAACCTCCCGAGCGGGGCGCCTACGCAGGGCGCCGGTTGCCCGCAGCGTTACCGCTTCCGTTCCGGCCCGTCCATCCGGCGTGCCCTGGCGCGACGCGCGACCCTGCGGCATGGTGAGGCCAACGACGGAGACCCTGCCCATGGCCTTGCGCTGCGACCTTGTGATCCGGAATGCCACCGTGCTCGACGGCACGGGTGCCCCGCGCTTCCGCGCCGACGTGGCGGTGGAGGGCGATCGGATCGTGAGCCTCGGCGATCTCGGCTCCGCCAGTGGGCAGGAGGAGGTGGACGCAGAGGGCCTCGCCCTCGCCCCCGGCTTCATCGACGCCCACACCCACGATGACCGTCTGGTGCTCTGCGGCCCGGAATGCGTCCATTGCAAGACCAGCCAGGGCGTGACGACGGTGGTGGTGGGCAATTGCGGCGTGTCCCTCGCCCCGCTGCGGATGGAGAAGCGCCCGCCGCCGCCGCTGGACCTGCTGGGCGATGAAAGCTGGTTCACCCTGGGCGGCTTCGGCGAATATGCCGAGGCGCTGGCGAAGCGTCCCACGGCGGTTAACACCTTCGCCTTCTGCGGCCATCAGTCGCTGCGCGTCGAGGCGATGGAGGGCGACGTGTACCGCCCGGCCACGGACCGCGAGATCGCGCGCATGCAGGACAGGCTGCGCGAATCCTTGCGTGAGGGGGCGGGCGGCTTCTCGACAGGCCTCTACTACCCGCCCAACATGCACGCGCCGACGGAGGAGGTGATTGCCGTCGCCAGCGTGGTTGCGGAGGAAGGTGGTCTCTACGCCACCCACATGCGCGACGAGGCGGACGGCGTGATGGATTCCATCCGCGAGACGCTGCGGACGACGCGCGAGGCCGGCAACATCGAGACGGTGATCTCCCACCACAAATGCTCCATGCCGGAGAATTTCGGCCGCTCGCGGGACACGCTCGCGTTGATCGACGCGTTGGGCCAGGACCAGCCCGTTGCCTTCGACGTGTACCCCTATCCGGCGGGTTCCACCGTGCTGATGCCGGAAAGGCTGCGGCAGGACGTGCCCGTGCAGGTGACGTGGTCCGTTCCGCACCCCGAGCAGGCGGGGCGCAACCTGGACGACATCGCCCGCGACTGGGGCATGACGCGGCGCGCGGCGGCGGAGAAGCTGCTGCCGGCCGGCGCCATCTACTTCCAGATGGACGAGGCCGACGTGCGCCGCATCATGGCGCATCCGCGCTCCATGATCGGCTCGGACGGGATTCCGCACGATGCGAAGCCGCATCCGCGCCTTTGGGGCACCTTCCCGCGCGTGCTTGGGCATTACGTGCGCGATGTGGGGCTGTTCACGCTGGAGACGGCCATTCACAAGATGACGGGCCGCACCGCGCAGGTCTTCGGTCTGCCCGATCGCGGCACGATCCGGCCCGGCGGCTTCGCCGACATCGTCCTGTTCGACCCCGCGACGGTGCGCGACCACGCCACCTACGAGAACCCGGACGCCATCTCCGAAGGCATCCGGCGCGTGTGGTGCAACGGGGTCGAGACCTATCGCGAAGGGCAGGCGCCGACGGGGGCGGGCCCGGGCCGCTTCCTGGGCAATCCTCGCCTGCGATCCCGCTGAGCGGAGCGGCTTGTCCGGCCGCTTCCTCCGGCGCATCTTCCGCGGCCACTAGAAAGAGGAAATGCCGCCCGTGCCCAGCGCCGCCCAGATTCTCGTCGATTTCTTGTGCCGCCAGGGCGTGGACCGTGCCTTCTGCGTGCCCGGGGAAAGCTACATCGCGCTGCTGGATGCCATCCACGACGCGCCGATGGATCTGGTGGTCTGTCGCCAGGAAGGCGGCGCTGGCTTCGCTGCCCTGGCCGATGCGCGGCTCACCGGCCTGCCGGGCGTCTTCATGGTCAGCCGCGGCCCGGGCGCCTGCAACGCCTCCATCGCCCTGCACACAGCTGAACAGGATGCGGTTCCTCTGATCCTGCTGATCGGGCAGGTCGAGGCGCGCGACCTGCGCCGCGACGCCTTCCAGGAGATCGACTACCGCCGCATGTTCGGCGGGTTCTGCAAGTTCGTGGGCGAGGCGACCGGTCCAGAGCAGGTGCCCGAACTGATCGCCCGCGCCTGGGCCGCCGCGACGGGCGGCGTGCCTGGCCCTGTCGTCCTCTCCCTGCCGGAGGATGTGCTGGCCGAGGATTGCCCCGTCCGCATGGTCGAACCGACGCGGGTCGAGGCCGCCGCGCCAGACCCTGCGCCCCTGGCCGCCCTGCTGCGTGCCGCCGAACGCCCTATCCTGCTGGCGGGGCATGGGCTGGAGGGCGAGGGCGGCCGCGCCGCGCTGCGTCGCTTCGCCGAGGCTTGGAACCTGCCCGTCGCGGTGTCCTTCCGCCGGCAGGACCTCTTTCCCAATGACCATCCGCTTTATGCCGGCGACATGGGGCTGCGGAACCCGGATGCGCAGCGCGATGCCTTCGCCGAGGCGGATCTGGTGGTGGCGCTCGGCACGCGTCTGACGGACATCACGACCCAGGGCTATTCCTGGCCGGCACCGGGGCAGCGCCTTGTCCATGTCTGCCCCGATCCGCGCTTCCTCGGGTGGCACTTCCCCGCCGACCCCGCCATCACCGCCGATGCGCGGGCACTGCTTGCGGCGATGGAGCGCGAGGCGCCGGGCTTCCCGAAGGGCCGCACGGCGTGGTGCGAGAGGCTGCGCGCCCTGCACGTCGCCGACACGAAGGTGGCGCGCCGCGACTGGCCCGATGGGCTGCCCTTCGCCGAGGTCGCCCAGGCGATCGGCGAGGCACTGCCGGAGGACGGCATCCTGACCCTCGACGCCGGAACCTTCGGCGCGCCCTTCTACCGCAAGGTATCCTGGAAGCCGGGGCAGCGCCTCCTGGCGCCGATTTCCGGCGCCATGGGGTTCGGGGCGCCCGCGGCTGTCGCAGCGGCGCTGCGCTGCCCGGGCCGTACCGTCGCATGCGCCGTGGGCGATGGCGGGGCGCTGATGACTGGCGGCGAGCTGGCCGTTGCGCTGGAGCGCAAGCTGCCCATCAAGCTCATCCTGTCGGAGAACGGGGGCTATGCCAGCATCCGCATCCACCAGGAGCACCAGCACCCGGGCCGGGTCAGCGGCACCATGTTTGGCAACCCGGATTTCGGGCGCTGGATCGAAAGCTTCGGCCTGCCCCTGCTGCGCGTGAACACGCGGGACGATTTCGCCGCGATGCGCGAGGCAATCCGTCGTCCCGGCCCGGCCGGGATCCTGGTCCGCACCTCGATGGAGGCGGTGCTGCCCCGCCGCTCTGCCCTCGCGGCGGAGTGAGGGTCAGGCGAGGCCCAGTCGCTCGTCGCGCCGACGCAGCAGGGCAATGAGCGGAAGGGCCAACACGACCATCCACGCCTTCCCGATCACCTGGCCGGCCAAGTAATCCAGGCTGCCGAAGGCGAGCCAAAGGAAGACCACGCTGTCCACCACCAGCCCAACGGCGGAGGAGGCCAGCACCGCCCGCGTCAGCCCGCGCCGCTGCAAGGGCGTGTAGACGACAAGGTCAGCAGCTTCCGACAGGAAGAAGGCCGTGGCCGAGGCGACGACGAGTGCGGGCGGCGCCAGAAAGGCGGAGAGCACCGTCCCCGCGGAGATGGCGGTGGCTGCCCAACCCAGTCCTAGACGCCGCTGCACGAGGTCCCGCAGCACCAAGGCAAGGCCGATCATCAGCACACCGGAGGGCGCCATCAGCCCAGGCGCCACGGGGATCAGGCAGGGGCCGTTCGGCACGCAGACCGTGCCGGCATTGCCGATCAGCCAGTTGGCTATCGGGATGCACAGCCCGAAGCCGAGCAGGAAAAGGAAGCCCTCAAGGCGGGGAGAGAGGATCATGCGACGCGGCATAGGCATCCCAGCCCCGGGCGCGCAAGTCGCAAGCCGGGCAATCGCCACAGCCATGCCCCCAGCGATGGAGTGTGCCGCGTACACCCCGGTAGCAGGAGTGGGACTCCCGGCGG
The DNA here is from genome assembly GCF_017355885.1 of Sabulicella rubraurantiaca. Taxonomy (GTDB): domain Bacteria; phylum Pseudomonadota; class Alphaproteobacteria; order Acetobacterales; family Acetobacteraceae; genus Roseococcus; species Roseococcus rubraurantiacus. The sequence continues at coordinate 655,308 of NZ_JAFEUU010000001.1, read as the reverse complement.
ATGAGCTCTACCAGCGCCGGGCCGCCCAGAGCCTCCGCAAGCTCCCAGGTTGCCTTCTTGTCGCGCCACATCAGCGGGGTGTGGAGGACGAACCGCCGGTCCATGCCCAGGTTCAGAGCCACCTGCATGGCTTTCACCGTATCGTCGCGGCAATCCGGGTAGCCGGAGTAATCCGTCTGGCACATGCCGGCGACGATGTGCCGCAGACCCCGCCGATAGGCGAGCGCGGCCGCCAGCGTCAGGAAGACGAGGTTGCGGCCGGGCACGAAGGTGCTGGGCAGCCCGTCGGCCTGCATGGTGATCTCGGCGTCGCGCGTCAGGGCCGTGTCGCTGATCGCGCCCAGGACAGGCAGGGAGAGCAGGTGGTCCTCGCCCAGGGCGGGGCAAGCCATGCCGTCGCGCAGCGCAGCACGGCAATCCAGCTCGACCTTGTGACGCTGGCCGTAATCGAAGCCCAGCGTCTCCACCCTCTCGAAGCGGCGCATTGCCCAGGCGAGGCAGGTGGCGCTGTCCTGCCCCCCGCTGAACAGGACCAGCGCGCCTTCCGTCATGCGGCGAGTTCCCGCAGCGCCCAGGCCCCCGCCTCGGCTACGATCGGGTCGGCATCGGCGCCCAGCGCCTCGGCCTGGGGGCGGAGCGACGGGTCGTGGCTGTTGCCGATGGCGATGGCGAGGTTCCGGCGGAAGCGCCCGATGCCGATGCGCTTCACCGGGCTGCCGGCATAGCGCGCACGGAAGGCGGCGTCGTCCAGCGATGCCAGTTCGGCAAGGGAGGGCGCAACGTCGTGGCGCGGCTGGAAGGCCATCTCACGCGCCTTCCGGGCGAACTTGTTCCAGGGGCAGGCGGCCAGGCAGTCGTCGCAGCCATAGATGCGGTTCCCCATCGGGCGGCGGAACTCCTCCGGGATCGGGCCACGGTGCTCGATGGTGAGGTAGGAGAGGCAGCGCCGCGCATCGAGCCGGAAGGGGGCCGGGAAAGCGCTGGTGGGACAGGAATCCAGGCAGGCGCGGCAGGTGCCGCAATGCTCGCGCTCCGGCTTGTCGGGCTGGAGGGGCAGGGTCGTGTAGATCTCGCCCAGGAAGAGCCAGTTGCCCCATTCGCGGGACAGGAGGTTGGTGTGCTTGCCCTGCCAGCCCAGGCCCGCCTGCTGGGCCAGGGGCTTCTCCATCACGGGGGCGGTGTCCACGAAGACCTTGAGCGGCGCCCCCTTGAACTCGCGCGCCATCCACTGGCCCAGCGCCTTCAGGCGCTTCTTCACGACGTCGTGATAATCCTTCCCCTGCGCGTAGCAGGAGATGGTGGCGCGGTCCCGCTGACCGAGGCTCTCTAATGGGTCGTAGTCCGGTGCATAGTTGGTGCCGAGCACGACGACGCTCACCGCCTCGGGCCAGAGGGATTGCGGATGGGCGCGCTGTTCGCGCCGCGTCTCCATCCACTCCATCGTGCCGTGGGAGCCTTCGTCCAGGAAGGCATCCAGCCTTGCGCGCGCCTCGGGCGGCAGTGTGGCGGTGGTGAAGCGAACCGCGTCGAAGCCCAGGGCGAGAGCCTGCTCGCGGATGCGTGCTTCCGCGCTCACGGTGGCAGGATGGCGGTCGCCTCGATCTCCACCTTCGCCTCCGGCTCCACCAGCGCGACCACCTGCACCAGCGTCATGGCGGGGAAATGCCGTCCCATGACGGAACGGTAGGCGGGGCCGAGTTCCGCCAGGCTCTCGCGATATTCCGTTATATCGGTGACGTACCAGGTGAGGCGGGCAATGTGCTCGGCCCGGCCGCCGGCCTCGGCCATCACGGTGAGGATGTTCCGCAGCGCCTGCCGCGTCTGCGCGACGAAGCCCTCGGCGAATTGTCCCTGGGTGTCCCAGCCGACTTGCCCACCCAGGATGACAAGGCGGCCATCGCCCATCAGGCCGTTGGCGTAGCCGCGCGGCGCGGGCCATCCCTTCGGGTGAAGCGCGGTGAGGCTCATGGGGCGGGGCTCTGCCAGGGCGCGGCGTCGGGCGCAAGGGAAAGCTTGCGAAGGGCGAAGCGCTGCAGCTTGCCGGTTTCCGTGCGTGGGAGGGCGTCGTGGAACATTACCCTGCGCGGGTATTTGTAGGGCGCGATGATGGATTTCACGTGATCCTGCAGGGCGCGGGTGGTGGTGTCGTCGCGCGGATAATCGGGATGCAGCACGACATGGGCCGTGACGACCATGCCGCGTTCCTCGTCCGGTATGCCCACGACTCCGGCTTCCTTCACGGAAGGATGGGACAGCAGCGCCTCCTCCACCTCCGGCGCGGCGATGTTGTAGCCCGCGCTGACGATCAGGTCGTCGTTGCGGGCCAGGAAGTGGAAATACCCGTCCTCGTCCTGGAAGAAGCTGTCGCCAGTGATGTTCCAGCCATGCTGGACGTAGTTGCGCTGCCGCGGATCAGCGAGGTAGCGGCAGCCGGTCGGCCCGCGTACGGCAAGACGCCCCGGAGTGCCGCGCGGCACCTCCGTCCCATCGGGGCCGATGATCTTGGCCTCGTAGCCCGGGACGGGAAGGCCCGTGGCGCCGGGGCGGACCGCCTCCTCCGGCGCGGCAATGAAGATATGGAGCATCTCCGTCGCGCCGATGCCATCGAGGAGCTTCAGCCCGGTTACCTTCTGCCAAGCTTCGAAGATGGGCTTGGGCAGGTGTTCCCCGGCCGAGACGCATCTCCGCAAAGAGGAAAGATCGTGCTCACCCGCCTTGGCCGCCATGGCGCGGTAGGCCGTGGGGGCGGTGAAGCAGATCGTCGCACGGTACCGGGCGATGGCGGCGGCCAGTTCCTCCGGCGGCGCGCGCTCCAGAAGGATGGCGGTGGCGCCGACATGGAAGGGAAACAGCACCAACCCGCCTAGCCCGAAGGTGAAGGCCAGCGGTGGCGAGCCGATGAACCGGTCCTCCGCCGAGGGACGCAGCACCTGCGCGGAGTAATGGTCGCAGATCGCGAGCATGTCCCGGTGGAAATGCATCGTGCCCTTCGGCTCACCGGTGGTGCCGGAGGTGAAGCCGATGAGGCACACATCGTCCTGCGCTGTGTCCGCCGCTTGAAATTGTGGGGGCTGAGCAGCGCAGCGCGCCTCGAGCTCCCCGTCGCCCCAATGGAGGATGTGCCGGAGTTCCGGCGCCTCGGCGGCGGCGAGTTCCTCGGCGAGGCGCGCGTCGCACAGCGCGTGGGTGATGCATGCCTTGCGGAGGATCTGGCCCAGTTCCCGCGCGCGCAGCAGCGGCATGGTGGCGACCACCACCCCGCCGGCCTTCAGCACCGCGAAATACGCGGCGACCATCCAGGCGTTGTTGGCAGAACGCAGCAGGACGCGGTTTCCCGGCACGAGGCCGAGGTCCTTTACCAGCACGTTGGCGATGCGGTTCACGCGCTCCGCCAGTTGCGCGTAGGTAAGGGTCTCGGATGGCGTCACCACCGCCGGATGATGGGCGCGCGTCTGGAGGTTGCGGTCCAGCAATTCCGTCGCGCAATTCAGCCGCGCCTTGTAGGGCAGGGGCGTGAGGTCCGGCCATTCCTCGGGCGGCGGCAGGTTGTCGCGGCAGAAGCTGTCCATCACCCGGCCCTCCTGTCCCGTTCCGCGCGGGCGATCACCACGCGCTGGATTTCCGACGCGCCCTCATAGACTCGCAGCGCCCGCACCTCCCTTGCCAGGAGTTCCGGTCCGGAATCACGGACGACGCCAAGCCCGCCATGGATCTGCTGGCACGCATCGGCGACGCGGAACGCGGCCTCGGTGGCATGGAGCTTCGCCATGCTCGCCTCGCGCGACACGCGCGGCGTGCCCTGGTCCTTCAGCCAGGCGGCGCGGTAGACGAGCAGGGCGCTGGCTTCGACCGCGACTGCGGCATCGGCGATGGCGGCCTGGGTCATCTGCTGGTCGAAGAGCGTGGCGCCGAAGAGACGCCGTCCGGAAGCGCGATCCATCAGCAGGTCGAGGCCACGCCGCGCGAAGCCCAGCGCCGCTGCGCCCACCGTGGCGCGGAACACGTCCAGCACCGCCATGGCGACCTTGAAGCCTTCGCCCGGCGCGCCGATGCGGTGGGCATCCGGCACGAGCACGCCGTCCAGGCGCAACCGCGCCAGAGGATGCGGCGCCGCGACCTCGATGCGCTCCGCCACGCTCAAACCCTCCGCGTCGCCCGGCAGCCAGAAGGCCGTCAGGCCACGCGCCCCCGGTGCCTCGCCAGTGCGGGCGAAAAGCAGGATGGAGCCGGCGATGGCGCCGTTACTGATCCAGCTCTTCTCGCCGGTGATGCGCCAGTCGCTGCCGTCGCGGGTGGCGGTGGTCGCCAGGGCGGCGACGTCGCTCCCGGCTTCCGGCTCCGACAAGGCAAAGGCGGCGAGGCTGGTTCCAGCCCTGACCTCCGGCAGCACCTTGGCCCGCAACTCGGGAGCGCCGAACAGGGTCATGGCGCCGGTGCCCAGGCCCTGCATGGCGAAGGCGAAGTCGGCCAGCCCGGAATGGCGCGCCAGGATGTCGCGCGCGAGGCACAGCTTCCGCACATCCAGCCGCCCATCCGGCGGCACGGCCGCGTCAAGCAGCCCGGCCTCGCCCATCGCGCGTGCCAGGGCGCGGGTCGAGGCCTCGGCATCCTCATGGTCCGTCAGGGCTTCCGCGTGGCGTCCTGCCCATTCCTCGACGCGCGCCGCGTAGTCGCGGTGGGCGTCATCGAAGAAGGGCCAGCGCAGGAAGTCCCGGTCGGGCATCAATCCCCCTGGAAGACGGGTGTTCGCTTCGCCGCGAGGGCCTCATAGGCACGGCGGAAATCCTGGGTGGTCATGCACAGGGCCTGGGCAACGGCCTCGGCCTCGATCGCTTGCTCGACGCCCATGGCCCATTCCATCGCCAGCATTCGCTTGGTCATGCCGTGGGCGAAGCCGGGGCCAGCGGCGATCTCCGCCGCAAGGGCCTGCGCCTCCGCCAGCACATCGCCTTCCACCAGCCGGTTGAAGAAGCCCCAGCGTTCCCCTTCCTCGGCGCGCATGGCGCGACCGGTAAAAAGGAGTTCGGAGGCGCGGCCCTGTCCGATGATGCGCGGAAGAATCGCGCAGGCCCCCATGTCGCACCCCGCAAGGCCGACGCGATTGAACAGGAAGGCGACGCGGGCGCGTGGCGTGCCGAGGCGGATATCCGAGGCCATGGCGATGATGGCGCCAGCCCCAGCCGCCACCCCATCCACCGCCGCGACGATGGGCTGCGGGCAGGCGCGCATCGCCTTCACCAAGTCACCTGTCATGGCGGTGAAGCGCATCAGCCCCTTCGTGTCGCGTTCCAGCAGCGGGCCGATGATCTCGTGCACGTCGCCGCCCGAGCAGAAATTGCCGCCGGAACCCGTCACGACGAAGGCGCGGATGGAATCATCCGTCGCGGCGGCACGGAAGATGGCGACCAACTCCGCATAGCTGTCGAAGGTCAGCGGATTCTTGCGCGCGGGCCGGTCGAGGGTGAGGGTGACGACGCCGCCCTCGCTCTCGCTGCGGAGATGTTGCGGCAGGCTCATGCGCTTCCCTCGGCGATGGAATGCTTGGCGCGCCCGAGCAATGCGTGCAGCGCTGCGCGGTCCGCTGGCGTCACCCCGGCGAGAAGGGCGTTTACCCAAACCTCATGCGCGCGGGACTGGCGGGCGAACTCGCGCGCGCCCAGCGGAGTCAGGCGCAGGCGGAAGGCGCGACGGTCATTGGCATCCAGGCGCCGTTCCACCAGCCCTTCCTCCTCCAGGCGCGAGGCAAGGCCGGTGACGTTGCCGTTGCTCACCATCATCCGCCGTGACACCTCGCCGAGGGTCAGACCCTCCGGTGCGCGGTCCAGCGCGGCGAGCATGTCGAAGCGGGGCAGGGTGGTGTTGAACTCCGCGCGCAGGCGGCGACGGATCTCACGCTCCATCAGTGTCGCGCAGGTGAGGAGGCGCAGCCAAAGGCGGAGATTGTCCTTCCGGCCCGGTGGCAGCCCGGCGAGGGCGGTCTCGGCGTCCATCACACCTCCCCGCCCGAAACGGGCAGCGCGGCGCCGTTCACCCCCGGCGCGGCGCAGAGGAACAGCACGGCCTCGGCGACTTCCTCCGGCGTGAAGAGGCGGCCCTGTGGATTGCCCGAGGCTAGCGCGGCGCGGGCGGCGGCCGGGTCGCGGCCCGTCATGGCGCCGATGCGCGCGATGCTTTCCTGCAGCAGAGGTGTCTCCGTGAAGCCGGGACAGACGCAGTTCACCGTGACGCCGCGCGTCGCCACTTCCAGCGCAAGGGCACGGGTGAAGCCGAGCAGCGCATGCTTCGCCGCGACATAGGGCGCGACATAGGCATATCCCTTCAGCGCGGCCGTGGAGGCGACGTTGACCACGCGGCCCCAGCGCGCCTCCAGCATCCGCGGCAGCAAGGCGCGGGTCAGTGCCACGGCGCTCATGAGGTTGGCTTCCAGCGTGGCGCGGAACGTCTCGTCATCCGTCTTGAGGAAGGGCGCAGAGACGGCCGCACCCGCCGCGTTCACGAGGATGGAGGCGGAAGGAAGGGAAGGGGGCGTCCGGGCATCGGCGGCGATGCATTCGGCGGCTGCGCCGGAATCGACCGCCGCACGCAAGGGCGCCTCGCGCCGGCCCAGCACGGTGACGATGGCGCCGGCTTCGGTCAGCGCACGGGCGCAGGCCAGGCCGATGCCCGTACCCCCGCCGCTCACCAAGGCACGCTGCCCGTCGAACCGCAACATGCTTTGAGCTTAAAGCATTGCGGCCATGCCCGCCGCAAGGATATTCTCCGCCCCGACGGGCTCCAGGAGCAGCGCCATGCGCATCGCCATCATCGGCGGCGGCCCCGCCGGCCTTTACTTCGCCATCCTGATGAAGCGCGACATGCCGAAGGCGCACGTCACGGTGGTGGAACGCAACCGGCCGGACGACACCTTCGGCTTCGGGGTCGTGTTCAGCGATGCCACGCTTGATGCCTTCAAGGAGGCGGACGAGCCCTCCTACCGCGCCATCACCGGGAGCTTCGCCTATTGGGACGACATCGAGGTGGTTGCGAAGGGCGCGCGGCACCGCATCGGCGGCAACGGGTTCTGCGGCTGCTCCCGCCGCACGCTGCTGCTGCTGCTGCAGGACCGCGCTCGCCGTCTCGGCGTGGAGCTGGAGTTCGGGCGTGAGGCGCAGCCGGAGGATTTTCGCGACGCCGACCTCGTCGTCGCGGCGGATGGCATCAATTCCCCGATCCGCGAGCACTTTCGCGAGGAGTTCCGGCCCACCCTCGACCTGCGTCCCAATCGCTTCGCCTGGATGGGTTCGACGCGTCCTTTCGACGCCTTCACCTTCTTCTTCAAGGAGCGGACCGAAGGCATCTTCATCGCCCATTGCTACCAGTACCAGCCGGGTCGCTCGACCTGGGTCATGGAGACAGACCCCGAGACCTTCGTCCGTGCCGGGCTGGGTGCGATGGACGAGGCGGAGAGCGCCCGGTTCCTGGAGAGCGTGTTCCGGGAGGAGTTGCAGGGGCATCGCCTGATCACCAATCGCTCGCACTGGCGGCGCTTTCCGACCATTCGCTGCGAGCGCTGGGTGAGCGGCAGGCTCGTCCTGCTCGGCGACGCCAAGGCCAGCGCGCATTTCTCCATCGGCAGCGGCACGAAGCTGGCGATGGAGGATGCGATCGGCCTGCACCGCGCCTTCATGGCGAGGGGTGACGTCGCCACCTGCTTGCGACGCTACGAATCCGGCCGACGCGAAGAGGTGGAGAAAACGCAGCACGCGGCCGACGTTTCACTCGTCTGGTTCGAGCATGTGCGGCGCTTCTGGCACTTCGCCCCGGCGCGCTTCGCCTTTGGCGTGATGACCCGCTCTAAGGCCATTACCTGGGATAGCCTCCTGCTCCGCGCACCTGGCTTCGTGCGGGAAGTCCAGGAGCTGGTGGCGGCAGAGGCGCCGGGCGGAAAGCCGGATAACCCGCCCATGTTTCAGCCCTTCCGCCTGCGGGGCATGGAGGTCGCGAACCGCGTCGTCGTCTCGCCCATGTGCATGTACTCGGCCGAGGAAGGGGTGCCCACCGACTTTCACCTGATCCATTACGGCGCGCGGTCCATGGGCGGCGCGGGGCTGATCGTCACGGAGATGACTTGCCCGGCGCCGGATGCGCGCATCACCCCAGGCTGCACCGGAATGTGGAACGACGCGCAGCAGGCGGCCTGGACCCGCATCGTCGCCAATGCCCACCGGGCCGGCGCACGCATCGCGCTGCAACTTGGCCATGCCGGGCGGAAGGGGGCAACCAGGCTGATGTGGGACGGGATGGATCAGCCTCTGGAGGAAGGTGCGTGGCCCATCCTGTCGGCCAGCGCGATCCCGTACTTCCCGCACAGTCAGGTGCCGCGCGAGATGACGCAGGAGGACATGGAGCGGGTGAAGGCGGAGTTCGTGGCGGCTGCGCGGCGTGGTCTCGAATGCGGCTTCGACATGCTGGAGCTCCACTGCGCCCATGGCTACCTGCTTGCCAGTTTCCTCTCGCCGCTGACCAACCACAGGGCTGACGAGTATGGCGGGCCGGTCGAGAACCGGCTGCGCTTCCCGCTGGAGGTGTTCCGGACTCTGCGCGCCGAATGGCCCGCCGACCGGCCGATGTCGGTCCGCATCTCCGCCACCGACTGGGCCGATGGCGGGATCTCCGACGCGGATACGCTGGCCATTGCCCACGCCTTCCGTGACGCAGGCTGCGACCTCATCGACGTCTCGACCGGCCAGACCGTGCATGACGCTCTGCCGAGCTACGGCCGCATGTTCCAACTTCCCTGGGCGGACATGATCCGCAACGAGGCAGGCATGGCGGTGATGTGCGTCGGCTCGATCACCACGGCGGATCAGGTGAACACCATCGTTGCGGCCGGGCGTGCCGACCTTGTGGCGCTGGGGCGGCCGCATCTGGCCGACCCTTCCTTCACCCTCCATGCCGCGGCAGAATACGGCGTCCGCGATGTGGCGACGCCGATCCAGTACGAGTACGGCAAGCAGGCACTGTTCCGCACCGCCGCGCGCGCGAGGGAGGAGATGATGGAGCTTCGGCGCAAGGCCCGTCCGGCCAGCCATGCCCCGGCCCCGCTGGGCCGCGCGGCGGAATGACACTGCCCGTCCTGATCGCGGGGGGTGGTGTTGGCGGCCTCACCCTCGCCCTGTCGCTGCATGAGCGCGGCATTCCCTGCGTCGTTCTGGAAGCGGCGCCGGAGGTGCGGGAACTCGGCGTGGGTATCAACACCTTGCCGCATGCCATCCGCGAGCTCGCGGCGCTGGGCCTGTTGCCGGCGCTGGACGCAGTGGCGATCCGCACGCGGGAGCTGCGCTACCTCAACCGCTTCGGGCAGGTGATTCGCAGCGAGGCGCGCGGGATGCATGCGGGACATGACGTGCCGCAGTTCAGCATCCATCGTGGGCGGCTGCACGGCGTGCTGTGGCGCGCGGCCCAGGAGCGGCTTGGCGCGGCGCTCCGCGCCGGCAGCCGTGTGGAGTCCTTCGGTCAGGATGCCGAGGGCGTGACCGTGACGCTCCCTGGCGGCGAGGAGCTTCGCGGCGCCGCGCTGGTGGGGGCGGACGGCATCCATTCCGCGATCCGCCGCAGGATGCACCCGGAGGATGGCGGCATACGCTGGAACGGGATCCAGATGTGGCGCGGCGCGCTGGACTGGCCGGAATACGAGGGTGGCGACTGCATGATCGTCGCCGGCGACATGAAGGAGAAGCTGGTCCTCTACCCCATCGCGCCGGGCTCGGCGCCGGGCACGCGCCTCACCAACTGGGTAGTCTGCGCGCAGATCGGCGACCCGTCCGGACCACCGCCCCGCCGGGAGGACTGGTCGCGCCCCGGCAAGCTGGAGGAAGTGCTGCCGCATCTGCGCCGCTTCCGTGTTCCCTGGCTGGACGTGGAGGCGCTGGTCCGCGCCACGCCCGAGTTCTGGGAATATCCGATGTGCGACCGCGACCCGCTGCCGCGCTGGACGGAGGGGCGCGTGACGCTGCTCGGCGACGCGGCGCATCCGATGTATCCGGTTGGCTCCAACGGCGCCTCCCAGGCGGTGCTCGATGCGCGCTGCCTCGCGGCAAAGCTGGCTTCGCTACCGGTAGAGGAGGCGCTGCTGGCCTATGAGGGTGAGCGACTGCCTTCGACGCGCGACATCGTGCTGAGCAATCGGCGCGGCGGACCGGAACGCGTGGTGGACGTCGTGAGCGAGCGCGCCCCTGACGGCTTCGCGCGCATCGAGGATGTCATCGCCCCGGAGGAGCTGGAGGCGATCAGCAAGGGATATGCAGTGATGGCGGGATTTGCGCGGTGAAGGTCGAGATCCGGAGAGACGGCGACATTCGCCGTGTCACGCTGCTGAACCACGCCAAGCTGAACACGGTGAACTCGCCGATCCTGGAGGAGATGGCGCGCGCCTTCGCGGTGGAGGAGGATATCCGAGCCGTGGTGCTGACCGGCGAGGGCGACCGCGCCTTCATCGGCGGCGCCGACATCTCCGAGATGGGCGCCATCCGGACTCCCGAGGTCGGGCGTGCCTTCATTTCCCGCATCCATGCGGTGAACAGCGCCATCCGCGCTTGCCCGGTGCCGGTCATCGCCCGCATCCAGGGCTGGTGCCTGGGAGCGGGGATGGAGATCGCGGCGGCCTGCGACCTGCGCGTGTCGGCCGAGGAAGCGAAGTTCGGCATGCCTGAGGTGCGGGTCGGAATCCCCTCTGTGGTGGAGGCCGCGATGCTGCCCAACCTGATAGGCTGGGGGCGGACGCGGCGCCTCCTCCTGCTCGCTGAGACGCTAGACGCCCGAACCGTCGAGGAATGGGGCTTCCTGGAGCGCGTCGTTCCTCGCGCCGGGCTGGACGCGGCGGTGGAGGAGTGGCTGCACTTGCTGCGCGAGGCCGGGCCGCGCGCCATCCGCGACCAGAAGGCACTGATCTCCCGCTGGGAGGGGCTGACGCTGGACGAGGGAATCGAGGCCGGAGTCGGCGCCTTCGGCCAAGCTTTCACGACCGACGAGCCGGCGCGGATGATGGGCGCCTTCCTCAACCGGAAGCGCTAGGCGGGTCAATCGCCGGCTGAGGCATCCAAGCGCTCAGCAGAGGGTCCACCTCTGCTGAGCGCCCATGAGACGTTCAGCTTCGTTCAGCGGCCCCCGGCCGCGAAGCGCACCGCTTCCTCGGCGGCGCGGAACAGGGCGCGTGCCTTGGCGATGCATTCCTCGTGCTCGGCGCGCGGGTCGCTGTCGGCCACCACGCCGGCACCGGCCTGGACGTGCAGCGTCCCGTCCTTCACCAGCGCGGTGCGCAGGGCGATGCACACATCCATGTTTCCATCTACGCCGAAATAGCCGAGGCCGCCGGCGTAGAGGCCCCGCCGCGATGGCTCCAGCTCCTCGATGATCTCCATGGCGCGCACCTTCGGCGCGCCGGAAAGCGTGCCGGCCGGGAAGCCCGCGACCAGCGCGTCCAACGCCGAAAGCCCGGGACGCAGCCTGCCCTTCACCTCGGAGGCGATGTGCATGACCTGGGAGTAGCGCTCGATCACGAACTGGTGCGGCACGCGTACGCTGCCGATCGCCGCGACGCGCCCCACGTCGTTGCGGCCGAGGTCGAGCAGCATCAGGTGCTCCGCCCGCTCCTTCGGATCGGCGAGGAGTTCGGCTTCCAGCGCCTGGTCCTCCGCCGGGGTGGCGCCGCGGCGTCGCGTGCCCGCCAGGGGGCGGATCGTCACCTCGCTATTGCGGCAACCCACGAGGATTTCGGGCGAGGCGCCGGCCGTCGCGAAGGCGCCGAAATCGAAGAAGGTGAGGTAGGGCGCCGGATTGATGCGGCGCAGGGCACGATAGAGCGCGAAGGGCGGCAGCGCGAAGGGCGCCGAAAAGCGCTGCGACGGCACGATCTGGAAGGCGTCGCCGGCACGGATGTATTCACGCGCCCGCTCCACCGCCGCCATGTAGCCTTCCGGCGTGAAGTTGGATTGCGGCTCCGGCTGCGGTGGCAGGCGGGCAGGCGGTGCCGGACGGGGAAGGGGCCGCGACAGCGCCTCTTCCGCATCGTCCAGGCGCTGCTGCGCGCGCTGCCAGGCGGCTTCCGGGTCGGCGGCGTCCCAGACCGGCGTCACCAGCGTCAGCGCATCGCGCACGTGGTCGAACACCGCGACCAGGGTTGGCCGGATGAGCACCGCTTCCGGGATGCCGAGCACGTCCGGATTCAGCGCCGGGAGGCGCTCCATCTGCCGGACCATGTCATAGCCCAAATAGCCGAACAGCCCGGCGGCGATGGAGGGTAGGCCGGCAGGGCGGCGGATCTGCAAGGCGGCGACACGGGCGCGCAGCGCCTCCAGCGGCGGCAGCGCCTCGCGCTGGAAGGCATGCGGTGCGGAGAGAGCCTGCTCGTTGCACTCGGCCACGCCGTCGCGCACGCGCCAGATCATGTCGGGGGCAAGGCCGATGGCGGAATAGCGCCCGCGCGCCGCGCCGCCTTCGACGCTTTCCAACAGGAAGGAAAAGGGCCGCCCCTCGGCCAGCTTGAGGAAGGCACCGACCGGGGTGTCGAGGTCGGAGACGCGCTCGCGGTGCAGAAGCACCGGGCCTTCGGCCAGCGCCTCGCGGAAGGCGGCGAAATCCATCACTCGCCGCCCGCGATCTGCTGCACGATGCGCGGGTTGATGCGCACGTCGGAGCGGGCGCGCAGCGCCGCCTGATACTGGGCCTCCAGATCCTCAGCCATGGTCTGCGCCAACTCGCGGCGCAGCGTGCCGAGCGCCTCCGCCGCTTCGCCAAGTTCGGCGGGCTGGATCGAAAGAAGCTGCGCCACCGCGAAAGAGCGCGGACGCTCCACCATGGTCGCGCCATTCACCGGCAGCTCGAAGACCGGCGCGAGCAGCTCGCGCGGCATCGGGTTGCCGCCGCCCGGTTCACGTCCGAAGGGCCCCAGCACTTCTGGCGTGGCACCGATTTCGGCGGCGGCCTCGGCCATCGGGCGCCCGGCGCGCAGCGCGGCCAGCAGGGCGGCCGCGCGCTGTTCCTGGTATCGGCGGCGCGCGTCGGCCAGGAAGGCCTCCGTCACCTGCTGGCGCACCTCGTCCAGCGGGATGAGGGCGGGCGGGATCACTTCGCGCACCTCCACCGCCATGAAGCCCCATTCGCCTTCCTGGAAGCGGGGTGCCGCGCCGCGCTCAGCGGCGAAGATGGCGCGAAGCGCCGCGGCGCGGGCAGCGGCGGGGACGGGCAGGGGCACTTCCGTCCCGTCCGGCGCGCGGCCCTCGGCGTCGATCCGCGCCTCGGCGAAGCCGAGCTCATGGCGCCGTGCGGCCTCGGCCACCGTGGCGCCGCCGGCCAGCGTGTCCTCCACGCGGGTCGCCCGGTCGAAGGCCTCGTCCGCGGCGCGCTCGGCGGCCAGCGTGGCGCGGATTCGGTCGCGCACGGCTTCCAGAGGCTGCGTCTCACCGGGCTGCACGGTGCCGACGCGCAGCACATGCCAACCGAAGGGCGTCTGCACCGGGTCGGACACCGCGCCCGCCGCCAGGGCGAAGGCGGCATTTGCCAGAGCCGGGAGCGGCATCTCGGTGCGGGTGACGGAGCCAAGCGGCGTGGCGCTGCCGCCCGCCTCGCGCGCGGCCGCCTCGACGGCAGGGAACTCCGTCCCCTCCTCGCGCCACAGCCGTGCCACCTCGCGCGCCGCTTCCTCGGTGGGCAGGAGGGCCTGGAACACCTCGCGCCGCTCGGGCGCGCCGTATTGGTCGCGATTCGCGGCGTAGGCATCCTCGATGTCGCGTTCGCTCACCTCGATCGAAGCGATCATCCGCTCGGCGTTCAGCGTGGCGATGGCGACGTCGCGGAACTCCGGCGTGGAGAAGCGTGCGGCGTTGTTCTCGTGGAACCGGGCGAGCTGCGCCTCGGTGGGGGCCTCCGGCTCCGGTGCGGCGGCGAATTCCAGCTCGACCAGCGAGGCGGTGCGCCGTTCCAGCTGCCAGGCCAGGATGCGGGCGGCCAGCGCCTCGGGCGCGGCGGCACCGGAGCGGACTGCGCCCGAAAGCTGCTGGCGCGACAGGTCGGAACGCAGCAGCGCCAGGAAGCCGCTCTCGGTCAGGTCGTTGTTGCGAAGGAACTGATTGAAGGAATCGCGCGAGAATCGGCCATCCAGCCCCTGGAACCCGGGGATACGGAAGACGTAGGCGCGCACCGTATCGTCGGGGACGGTGATGCCCATGCGCCGTGCTTCCTGCCGCGCCACGCGGTCGATGACGAGGGATTCCACCGCTTGTTCCGCCACGGCGCGGCGGATCGTCGCATTAGGGGTGAAGTTGCCCTGAAGCGCGCGGGTGATGCGCTGCAGCTCGCGCGTCGTCGCCTCTTGTGCCTCCTGCGCCTCGATTGCCTCGCCGCCCACGCGGGCGACGGAGGTGTCGCGGCCGATGTTGCGGACCATGTCCTCGATGCCCCAGATGGCGAAGGACAGGATCAGCAGGATGAAGAGGGCCTTGGCGAACCAGGTCCCAGCCAGGCGGCGCATCGCGGAGATCATGGGCAGGGATTAGCGGCTGGCCGGGCAGTTGCCAAACGGGGCGGCCCGCGCCATCACCGGCCCGCCAAAATAAGGATGCTCGGGATGACGCCAGGAATCCGCCCCCTGATCGCCGGGAACTGGAAGATGCACGGCACGCTGGCCGAGGCCTCCCGGCTCGCCGAGGGGGTGAAGGGCGGTGCGACGGGCGCCGACCTCCTGGTCTGCCCGCCCTTTCTGCACATCCCGGGCGTGGTCTCGGCCCTGCGGGGCTCCTCCGTCGCGGTCGGCGGGCAGGACTGCCACGCGGCGGCCAAGGGCGCCCATACCGGGGATGTGAGCGCCGCCATGCTTTGCGATGCCGGGGCGACCCACGTCATCCTGGGCCACAGCGAGCGCCGGGCCGATCATGGCGAGACGGACGCTGACGTGCGTGCCAAGGCCGAGTCGGCGCTCGCCGCCGGGCTGACCCCCATCGTCTGCGTCGGCGAGACCGAGGACCAGCGCTTGGCAGGCGAGGCGGAGCATGTGGTCGAGGCGCAGCTTGCCGGCTCGCTGCCCGACGGCTTCGCTGAGGCGGGCGGCGTGGTGGCCTATGAGCCGGTCTGGGCGATCGGCACCGGCCGGACCCCGACGGAGGACGACATCGCCGCCATCCATGGCGCGATGCGCCGCGCCCTGGTGGGCCGCTTCGGCAAGCCCGCCGAGGCGACGCGCCTGCTCTATGGCGGCTCAGTGAAACCGGGCAACGCGGTGGCGATCCTGGCCCTCCCGCATGTGGATGGCGCGCTGGTGGGCGGGGCCAGCCTGGTTGCGGCGGATTTCCTGGCCATTGCCCAGGCGGCGGGCTGAAGCGCGGCCCGAGGCGGCTTCCGGTCCCGGTGCGCTTGGTCTAGAAGCCGGGCACCATGTCCACCGTCCTCCTTGTCCTGTTCCTGCTCGTAACCCTGGCGCTGATCGGCGTGATCCTGATCCAGCGCTCCGAAGGGGGCGGGCTCGGCATCGGCTCCTCGCAGGGGATGGGTGGACTGATGTCGGGGCGCGGGACGGCAAATCTGCTGACGCGGACCACCGCCATTCTTGGCACGATGTTCTTCGCTCTCGCCCTGGTTCTGGCCCTGCTAGACCGTGGAACCGGCGCACGCCGCTCCATCCTGGACGCACCGCCGCCGGCCGCCCCGGCCACGGCTCCCGCCGTCCCGGCGATGCCGGCCGTCCCGACCAACTGACGCACGGTTGTGGAGGGGCTTTTCCCTCCCTTCGATGGAACCCCTGCCGCGGGAGGCTTCGCGGTGGATGAGGGCTTCCTTCCCATTCTGATGTTCCGCTGCCGTCCCGACTCGACTGGAGCACGCACGCCATGAAAGGGCTGCTTGCCTAGCGCTATGCGAGCGGACGCCGCGTGGCGAGGCCAGGGCGTCCAAAGCGCGATCAAGCCCTTGCCATGCCGAGGCAACGCTGCCGAACGCGCCTGCCATGAGCGGAACGAACCCACGGGTTGCGTCGGGGAAGGGGTGACTTCCAACCCGGCTTCAGGGTAGGACGGGCTCCCATGGCGCGGTTCGTATTCATCACCGGCGGCGTGGTCTCTTCCCTCGGAAAAGGCATCGCGGCGGCTTCCCTTGGGGCCCTGTTGCAGGCGCGCGGCTATCGCGTGCGCATCCGCAAGCTCGACCCCTATCTCAACGTGGATCCGGGGACGATGTCCCCGTACCAGCATGGCGAGGTCTTCGTGACCGATGACGGGGCGGAAACCGACCTCGACCTCGGTCACTACGAGCGCTTCACCGGCGAGCACGCGACGCGGGCCGATAACTGGACCACGGGCCGGCTCTATTCCGAGGTGATCGCGAAGGAGCGCCGCGGCGACTACCTGGGCGCGACGGTGCAGGTCATCCCGCACATCACCGATGCCATCAAGGAAGCCGTCCAGGCCGACACCGATTCCTACGACTTCGTCCTGGTCGAGATCGGCGGCACCGTGGGCGACATCGAGTCGCTGCCCTTCCTGGAGGCTATCCGCCAGCTAGCGAACGAGCTGGGCCCGCAGCGCAGCCTCTTCGTCCACCTGACGCTGGTGCCCTACATCCCCTCGGCCGGTGAGCTGAAGACCAAGCCGACGCAGCATTCCGTGAAGGAGTTGCTGGGCGTCGGCATCCAGCCGCAGATCCTGCTCTGCCGCTGCGACCGCCCGATTCCCGAGAATGAGCGGCGCAAGATCGCGCTGTTCTGCAACGTCCGTCCCGAGAGCGTGATCCCGGCCTACGACGCGCGCTCGATCTACGAGGTCCCGCTCTCCTACCACCGTGAGGGGCTGGACCGCGAAGTGCTGCGCCACTTCAACCTGAGCATCTATGGCGAGCCCGACATGCGCCCCTGGCAGCGCGTGGTGGAGCGGATCACCAACCCCGAGGGGGAAGTGACGATCGCCGTGGTCGGCAAGTACACGGGGCTTCTCGACGCCTACAAGTCGCTGAACGAAGCGCTGGCCCATGGCGGCATCGCCCACAACACCCGCGTCAAGCTCGACTGGGTGGATAGCGAGATCTTCGAGCGCGGCGAGGAAGAGGTGCTGAACCGCCTCCATGGCGTGCACGGCATTCTGGTTCCCGGCGGCTTCGGCGAGCGTGGTACGCTGGGCAAGATCGAGGCGGTGCGCTTCGCGCGCGAGCGGAAGATCCCCTTCCTCGGCATCTGCTTCGGGATGCAGATGGCAGTGATTGAGGCGTCTAGGAACCTGCTAGGCTTGGAGAAGGCTTCCTCCACCGAGTTCGGCCCGACCGAGGAACCGGTGGTGGGGCTGATGACCGAATGGGTACGCGGCAACCAGCGGGAAAGCCGCACGGCCACCAGCGACCTGGGCGGCACCATGCGCCTTGGCGTGTATCCGGCGCAGCTTGCAACCGATTCGCTGGTGGCGAGCGTCTATGGCAGCGACCGGATCGAGGAGCGGCACCGCCACCGCTACGAGGTGAACGTCGCCTATCGGGACAAGCTGGAAGGCTGCGGGCTGCGCTTCTCCGGCATGTCGCCCGACGGCGTCCTGCCGGAGATCGTGGAGTATCCGGACCATCCGTGGTTCATCGGCGTGCAGTTCCATCCGGAATTGAAGTCCAAGCCCTTCCAGCCGCACCCCCTCTTTGCCGGCTTCGTGGGTGCGGCGGTGAAGCAGATCCGGTTGGTCTGAGGACCTATCGCGCGCCGCGGTCTGGCACCGCGGCGCAGGCGGCGGCGGCAAGGAGCAGCCCCGCCACCCACCAGTACTGCCACACGCCGTAGGACAGCATCGCC
This sequence comes from Sabulicella rubraurantiaca, assembly GCF_017355885.1. Taxonomy (GTDB): domain Bacteria; phylum Pseudomonadota; class Alphaproteobacteria; order Acetobacterales; family Acetobacteraceae; genus Roseococcus; species Roseococcus rubraurantiacus. The sequence continues at coordinate 637,520 of NZ_JAFEUU010000001.1, read as the reverse complement.
ACCACCAAGCCGGCGGCGAAGCAGCCCACGGCGGCGGGACTGCGTGCTGCGCGCCCCAACTCCACCAGAAGCCACGCCGCGAGTACGGCGCCGACCGCACCGAGTTCCAGCCAGATCTGTAGTGCAGCGTTGTGCGGGTGCAGTGGCAGGAGCTGTGCCGTCGCCCAATAGGGCCCTGAAACGCCGAAGCGCGCGAGCACTGCGGCATCCGGCGCGCCGGTGCCGCCGGGAATGGTGCGCGACGCTTCCATGCCCCAGCCGATCAGCGGCGAATCCGTGATGCGGGAGGCGACGAAATCCCAGATCAGGAGCCGGTGCGCGGCGGAGAAGGGAAGTTCGCCCACCTCGATCCCACCTCCCAGCACAAAGCGCGCCAGGAAGGGCGCGGCAAGCACGAAGGCAGCCCCCACCAGCCCGATCAGCATCCCGACGGAACGCACGGCAAACGCAGCGAGGAGTGCGGCGGCGACCGCGGCAAGCGAAGCGAGCTTCGCCGCCTCACCAGGCAACAGGAAGGAGACGAACACGACTCCCGCCGCGAGCAGCACTCGCAGCGGCAGCGGAACGGATGGATGAGCGAAGGCGAGAGGCGCGAGCAGCGCCATCCCGGCCATGGCGTTCTTCAGCCCGAAGGCGAGTTGCGCCGGCGCTTCCGGCAGGCCGCGCACCGCCGCACGCACCGCATTGCCGGTGGCATCGTCCAGCGCCGCGACCGCCAGCCCCAGAGCCAGCCCTCCAGCGGCCCAGTATCCGATGCGCGGAGAAGGCGAGGCGAGCAGCGCCGCCCCGGCCATCGCCCCAAGCCCGGTCATCGCCGCAAGGCGAAGGCTGGTGTCGAGGGCGCGCCCGGGCTCCGGCGACCACAGCGCCGAGACCGCCGCCCAGGCGAGCAAGGCGAGCAGCGGCCAGGCCGGACGGGGCAGATGGGAGGGGCGCCACCCCTCGCGCCAAGCCAGCAGCACCGTCCCGGCGAGGCCGAGCAGCGCAAGCGGCGCCATGGCGCGCGACTGGAGGACGAGCGCGAGTGGCAGCAGCGCGAGCGCTGCCGCCACCGAAAGCGGCGCGCGGTTCAAACCGGCGCGAGGCTCTCGCGCCGCAGCTGGACCTGAAGCTCGTCCAGGGCGCGGCCGAAGCGGTCGAGCATGTCGTTCACCTCCGCCTCGGTGATGATGAGCGGCGGAGAGAAGGCGATGCCGTCGCCGGGCAGGAAGCGCATGATCAGCCCATGCGACTCCGCGATCTTAGACAGGCGCGGAGCGATCTTGCGCGCCGGGTCGAAGTTGCGGCGCGCCGCCTTGTCCTCGACCAGTTCGACCGCCGCGATCAGTCCGCGCCCACGCACCTCGCCGACCAGCGGATGGTCGCTGAAGCGCTTCCGCAGCCCGTCCTGCATGGCGGGCGCGACGGAGCGGACGTGACCGACCAGGTCCATCTCGTCATAGATCTTCAGCGTCTCCACCGCGACGGCGGCCGGGACCGGATGGCCCGAATAGGTGAAGCCATGGCCGAAGGTGCCGACGCTCTGCGAGCCATCGGCCAGGCCTTCGAAGACCCGCTCATTCACCATGACGGCGGAGATGGGCAGGAAGGAGGAGGAGAGCGCCTTGGCGCAGGTGAGGATGTCCGGCTGGATGCCGAAGGCCTGCGAGCCCCAGTACTCGCCGGTGCGGCCGAAGCCGCAGATCACCTCATCCGCGACAAAGAGCACGTCGTGGCGCCGCAGCACCGCCTGCACCTTCTCGAAATAGGTCGCCGGCGGTACCAGAACGCCGCCCGCGCCCATGATCGGCTCGGCGAAGAAGGCGGCGACGGTGTCCGGCCCCTCGCGCAGGATCACTTCCTCGAGCTCGTTGGCGAGGCGGGTGGCGAAATCCTCCTCGGACTCACCCTCATTCGCGCCGTGATAATGGTGCGGGGTCGAGACGTGGTGGATGCCGGCAATCGGCAGGTCGAACAGCTTGTGATTCGCCGGCAGGCCCGTGAGCGAGGCCGCGGCGAGGGTGACGCCGTGATACCCCTTGATGCGCGCGATGATCTTCTTCTTCTGCGGCCGCCCGGTCGCGTTGTTGAAGTACCAGATCATCTTGATGGCGCTGTCATTCGCCTCGGAACCCGAATTGGCGAAGAACACCTTCGACATCGGCGCAGGCGCGCGCTCCAGCAGCATCTCGGCCAGTTCTATCTGCGGCTCGTGCGAGCGGCCGGTAAAGCCGTGATAGAAGGGAAGCTGGCGCATCTGGCGCGTCGCCGCCTCCACGAGCCTCTCGTTGGAGAAGCCGAGCGAGGCGCACCACAGCCCGGCCACCGTTTCGATGTAGGAATTGCCCTGCTCGTCGAAGACGCGCACCCCCTCTCCGCGCGTGATGACCAGCGGCCCGTTCTTCTGGTGGGCACGGCCATCCGTGTAGGGATGCAGCACGCTCGCGATGTCGCGGACGGCATTGCTGTTGCGGGGAGGGGTCATGTCGCGTCTCCTGATCCACCCATCCTAGCTGGCCGGGCGGAACGAGGAAGGGCATAACGGCGCGATGGATCAGATCGTGCCGCATGCTTCCCACTGGGGCTTCTTCGACGCGGTGGTGCGCGACGGACGCTTCGTGGAGGCGCGGCCTTTCGCACGCGACCCGATGCCGCCCCGCCTCGTCGCCGCGACGCCGGCCACGGTGCACAGCGAAGCCCGGATTGACCGGCCCTATGTGCGCAAAGGCTGGCTGGAGGGGCGGCGCGCCGGCCATGCGCGGGGAGGCGACCCCTTCGTGCCGGTGTCCTGGGACCGGATCACGCGCCTCCTGGCCGAGGAAGTGGCGCAGACCCGCGCCGAGCACGGCGACAACGCGCTCTTCGGCGGTTCCTATGGCTGGGCCTCCGCTGGGCGCTTCCACCACGCCAAGACGCAGCTTCAGCGCTACCTCGCCTTGGGCGGCGGCTATACCACCAGCGTAAACGCCTATTCCTATGCCACCGCTCAGGCCCTGCTGCCGCACGTACTGGGCGACGTGGAGGTGCTGCTGGGCCGCATGACCGACTGGTCCGCCATCGCGCGTCATGCCCGCTTCATGCTCTGTCTGGGCGGCTTGGCTGAGAAGAACGGGCAGGTGACGAGCGGCGCGGCGGCGCAGACCTATGTCCCGAACATGCGCGCGGCGGCCGAGGCCGGGGTGCGCTTCGTCAATGTCTCGCCCTTCCGGGGCGATACGATGGAGGCGATCGGCGCCGAATGGGTGCCGATCCGGCCCGGCACTGACACGGCGCTGCTGCTGGCGATGATCCGCCACATCCTCGACCGGGGGCTGGAGGACCGTGAGTTCCTTGCCACTCATGTCACTGGGTGGGACCGCTTCGCCGCTTCGCTGGACGGCCGCACGCCGAAATGGGCGGAAGGCATCACCGGCGTCCCCGCCGCCACCATCCGTCGCCTGGCCGAGGAATGCGCCGGCCAGCCCACCATGCTCACCGCCGCATGGAGCCTCCAGCGCGCCGACCATGGCGAACAGCCCTACTGGGCCCTTGTGGCGCTGGCCTGTGCCCTGGGGAGCATCGGCAAGCCAGGGCAGGGGGTCGGCTTCGGCTATGGCTCCTCTGGCGGCATCGGCAACCCGCGGCGCGAATTGCCGAGCGTCTCCATGCCGGCCGCGCCCAACCCGGTGCGCGATTTCATCCCCGTTGGCCGCATCACGGAGCTGCTGGAAAACCCGGGCGGCACCATGGCCTATAACGGCCTGAATCTCGCCCTACCGGAAATCCGCATGGTCTGGTGGGCGGGCGGCAACCCGTTCCACCACCATCAGGACCTGAACCGGTTCCTGCGGGCCTGGGCGCGCAGCGAAACTATCGTGGTGCAGGAACCCTGGTGGACCGCCGTGGCGCGGCACGCCGACATCGTGCTGCCTGCGACGACGACGCTGGAGCGCAACGACATCGCCTCCACCTCGCGCGACCGCTTCGTGCGCGCGATGCATCGCGCCATCGCGCCGCAGGGCCAAGCGCGCAACGACCACGACATCCTGGCCGACCTCGCCGACGCCGCCGGGTTCCGCGACCGTTTTACCGAGCAGCGGGACGAGGGGGCGTGGCTGCGCTTTCTCTACGGTCGATGGGTCACAGCCTGTGCCAAGTTCGGCTTTGAGGCGCCTGATTTTGAAAGATTCTGGGCCGAGGGCCACGTAGAGCTTCCGCTCCCCGCCCACCGCGAGGAATACACCCAATTCGCCGCCTTCCGCGCCGACCCGGAGGCCAGCCCGCTCGACACGCCATCGGGCAAGGTGGAGGTCTTCTCCGAGGCGATCGCGGCGATGAACCTGCCTGACTGCCCCGGGATGCCCAGCTGGATCCCGCCACGCGAATCCCTGCTCTCCGCCGCGCCGGATGAGCTGCACCTGCTCTCCTTCCAGCCGGCGACGCGCCTGCATTCGCAGCTGGACCCCGGGCCCATCGCTGCCGCTGACAAGATCGAAGGGCGCGAGCCCATCCTGCTCTGCGCAGAGGATGCCAGGACGCGCGGCCTCGCCGACGGGCGGGTGGTGCGGGTGTGGAACGAGCGCGGCGCTTGCCTTGCCGGGTTGCGCATCGTCGAGGATCTCACGCCAGGCGTCGCCCTGATGGCGACAGGCGCCTGGTTCGACCCGCTGGAGCCCGGGGTGCCCGGCTCGCTCTGCGTCCATGGCAATCCGAACGTGCTGACCGCGGATGTGGGGACCTCGCGCATGGGGCAGGGGCCGTCGGCGCAATCCTGCCTCGTGCGCGTCGAGCCTTGGCTGGAGGCGCTGCCGCCGGTGCGCGCCCATGTCCCGCCGCCGATCGAGGGGATGATCTGATGCGACGCCGGACCCTTCTGGCCGCCCCCGCTCTGCTCACCCCGGCTGTGGCCCTCGCACAGGGCGGGCCGCCCGTGCAGCAGGATGACGTGGTGGCGCCCGGCTGGCGCCGCGACATCCTGATCCGCTGGGGCGACCGCGTGACCTTCGACGCCCCGCCATTCGACCCGCGCCGCCTGACGCCGGACGGTGCCTCAGCCCAGTTCGGCTGGGATGCGCGCATCGCCGCGCTGATCGCGCCGCCCGCCTCGGCCGATGGGATTCCGCGCCTCGTTCTCGCTGTGGCGCATCCGACCGTGGATCCGCGCATGGCCTTCCCCGGCGGCGCCGATCGGCCGGACGTGGCGGCGATGATGCAGGGCGCCAGTCTCCTGAACCTAGAACGCCAAGGGGGACGCTGGATCGTGGCCGAGGGCGGATTCCAGGCCCGCCGCCTTTCCGCGGCGACGTTGTGCCGGGGACCCGGCGGCGCGGCGCGGGGCGTCCTCGCCGTCACGGGTGGCGCGGCGACGCCCTGGAACACGCTGCTGCTGACGGAGGGGGGTTCGACGCCCTGGCTCCAGCGGCTCGGCGGGCTGAGCCCGGCCCAGTATGGCTGGCTGGTGGAGCTTGACCCGCTCGACCCCCAGAGCATCCCCGTGAAGCGGGCGGCGCCCGGGCGTTTCCCCAAAGCCGATTGCGCCGCCGCCGTGACGCGCGACGGCCGCGCTGCCGTCTTCATGGCGGAGGCGGGGGAAGCCGGCTATCTGTTCCGTTTCCTCTCCGCCGGCCCCGCCGCTGCGGCCGACGCGCTCGATGCCGGCACGCTCTTTGTCGCGCGGAACGAGGGCGGACGGCTGGGCTGGGCGCCGCTGCCCGGTGCCAGCGAACCTTTGGCCGAGGCACGGAGCGCGGGTGGCACCCCCTTCACCGGGCTCTCCGCCCTGTCCTGGGACGCGCCGCGCTCCCGCCTGCTGATCGCCGGGCTGGATGGTGTGGCCGAATGGCGCGGTGATGCGGCAGCAGAGGTCGGAATCCTCGCCCCGCTGGCGCGCCTCCCCAACGCCGCAGCCGTCACCGCCAGCCCACGCGGTGAGATTCTGGCAGGGACCGATACGCAGGGCCGCGTCGGGCCGGCTGCGGAAACCCTGTTCCTTGAGGGTCGTCCGCTCTACAGCGCGCCACGTGCGGCGGGCATTGGCGGCGTGGCGGTGACGCCCGATGGCGGCACGGTGCTGACGGTCGCCCGACGCCCCGGCGCGGAACCCGGCGCCTCCTTCAGCCGGCCCGCGACGCGCTGGCCGGAGTTCCAGCCCGGCGTGCCGCCGCGCACCGCGCTGGTGGCCCTGACTCGGTGACGCCCCTCGCCACCATCACCCCGAGCGCGAACTGGGTGGTGGAGGCGACCACCATCGCCGCCTTGCGAAATGTGCCGGGCGTGGTTCCGGTCTTCTCCCGCACGCCGGTGCCAGATGGCGTGCCGGAAGCGCACGACATCCCGAACATGCTGCGCGCGGCGGAACTGCTTGCCGCCGCACGCCCGGCGGCAATCATCTGGAACGGCTCCAAGGGCGGGGTGATCGGGCTGGAGCACGATCGCGACCTTTGCGTGCGCATCACCGAGGCGACGGGCATTCCCGCCGGCACCTCCGCGCTGGAGATGGAGCGTGCCTACACCGGGATGGGACAGCCGCGCCTCGGCGTGATGACGCCCTATGACGACGCCTACACCGCACGCCTGCTTGCTACCTTTGCGCGCCAGGGCTGGCAGGTGGCAGCGGAGGACCATCTGGGCCTTTCGGACAATCTTGGCTTCGCCTCCGTCCCGGAGGAGGCGATCCTCGCCCAGGCGTGCCGCCTCGCTCCGCACTGCGATGCGCTTTGCGCCTGGTGCACCAACTATCCGTCCGGCTTGCTGGAGCGGGAAATCGAGGCGGAGACCGGGCTTCCGCTGCTGGACGCCACGCTCCTCGGCGTCGCCGCGCTGCGCAGGATTGCCGGGGTTTAACCACCTTGGCACGGCGAATGCTGGATGCTCCTCATCCTGAGGAGAGTGCCCCATGCACCGCCGCAACCTGCCGCTTCTCGCGGCATCGCTCTGCCTTCCTGCCCTGAATTTGCGCGCCCAGGGGGCATGGCCCACGCGTCCGGTCCGCATCGTCGTGTCCTTCCCGCCCGGTGGGTCCTCCGACATCGTGGCGCGTGTCCTGGCCGAGCATTTCTCCCAGAAGCTGGGTCAGCGCTTCGTGGTGGACAACCGGGCAGGGGCAGGGGGTACCGTCGCGGCGCTGCATGTCGCGCAGCAGGCGGCGGATGGCTACACGCTGCTGCTGTCGAACTCGGCGCCCATCACCACCTCGCCGCCCCTCTATCCGCAGGTCGGGTATGACCCGCTGCGATCCTTCACCCATGTCTCCTATATCGGCGCGGCCCCGGTGGTCGCGGTGGTCAATGCGCGCGTGGTGCCAGTGACGGACCTCGCGGGGCTGAAGGCCTGGGCTGCGGCGCAGCGAACGGCGCCAGGCTTCGGTTCCTCCGGGACGGGGTCTGTCGGGCACATCGTGGGCGAGATGTTCCAGCGCCAGGCTGGGGTCAGCCTAACCCATATTCCCTATCGCGGCTCCGGCCCGCTGCTGCCCGATCTGCTGAACGGCCAGGTCCCGCTCGCCTTCGACACGCTGCCCCAATATGTCGAGCACTTCGATGCCGGCCGACTGCGGGGCCTCGCCATCAGCAGCCCCCGCCGCTCCTCCTCGGCGCCCGATGTGGCGGCGGCGCCGGAGGCGGGCTTCCCTGACCTCATCGCGGAAAACTGGGTGGGGCTGAGCGGTCCGGCCGGGCTGCCGGAACCGATCGCGGAACGGTTGCACCCCACGACACTGGCAGCGCTGGAGACACCTTTGGTGAAGGCGCGGCTGAACGACCACGCCATCACCCCCGCGCCGCTCGGCCCGCGCGACTTCGCCGCCTTCGTTGAGCGCGACAGCCGCACCATCGGCGGCATGGTCAGCGCGCTGGGCATCACCGCCGGCTAGGGAATCTCCACCTCGAGGGCCAGCAGGCGGAAGCTATTGGTCTTGCCGTGGCCATCGAGGTTGAGGGAGCCGTTCACGCCGCCCTCCAGCGCATCCTCCACGATGAAGTTGAAGGCGTGCAGCAGAGGCAGGTCGTAGCGCCGGCAGGCGGTGGCGCCGCGATGCCGGAAAAGTTCCAACACCCGCTCCTCCGTCACCTGTTCGGCGAGGAGAGGGTAATGCGCCGGGTCGTAGGGAATGAGGGACAGGTTCAAGCGATTACCTTTGTCCCCCGCCCGCGAATGGGCAATGTCGTAGAGCGGGACGCGCGTCATCGCAGCAACTCCTTGGCGGTGCGGATCGCGACGCGTGTCGGAACGCGCTCGCGCAGGATGAGGTGGGATTGGGTGAGGATACGCGGCGTCACCCGCCACCGCGCACCGCCCGTCCCGGCAGGGCCGCAGCACAGCATGGCCAGCACCTCGCGTGCCGCCTGATCGGCATCGTCGCGGCCGGCGGATTCGACGGCGAGGCGCACGCGGACCTCCGGCGCGTCATATCCGGCATCGCGCCACAGAGCGCCGCCGTCGCTGTCATGCACACTGGCAACGCCGATCAGATCCACCCGCGCCTTCACCTTGAGGCCGCGCATCCGCAACCGTTCCAGCAGCACGTCGGCCATGGCGCGGGCGCGCCCGGCGGCGTTGGGCCCGGCGACGCTCACCTCGCCCTCGCCGAGCCAGGAGCCCTCGAAGCTGGCCGTCACCTTCAGCGTCTCGGGCCGCTCCCGGCCGCGCAATCCGTGCAGGGCGACACGGTCCGTCCCCACTTGCTCCAGAGTGCAGCCGGTGATGTCCAGCACCACGTCCGGGGTGATGTATTCCGCCGGGTCATGCAGTTCGTAGAGGAGCTGTTCCTTGATCGTGCGGAAATCCACGGCGCCGCCCGTATTTGCCGGCTTGGTGATGACGAGGCTGCCTTCCGCCGTGACCTCCGCGATGGGAAAGCCGAGATTGGCGGGGTCCGGAACGTCCTTCCGGCCCGGGTCCCAGAACACGCCCCCCGTCACCTGTGACCCGCATTCCAGCAGGTGCCCCGCCGCCGCGCCGATGGCGAGGCGGTCCCAATCGTCCATGCCCCATCCGAAATGATGCGCAAGCGGCGCAATGGCCAGGGCCGGGTCGCTGGTACGTCCTGCCACGATCACCTGTGCGCCTTCGCGCAGCGCATCGACCAGCGGTTCCGCGCCGATATAGGCGTTGGCGGCGACGAGGCGCCAATCGCCCATGTCCAGCCCCGCATCAGCCTCGTGCACCGGCAGCTGGCCGTTCGCGACCTCGCCTGTCACGTCGTCGCCCTCCACCACGGCGATGCGGAGGTCGGGCAGGCCAAGCTCCATCGCCACGCGGGCCACGGCGCGCGCCCCGGCTGGCGGGTTGGCGGCACCCCAATTGCCCAGGAGCGGGATCGAATGCTCGGCCGCGTCACGCAGGATGGGCCGCACGAGCCGCTCCAGCATCGGCTCGTAGCCGAGTTCCGGGTCGCGCCGCTTCTCCAGATGCGCCAGTGCGACGGTGCGTTCGCCCAGCGTCTCGAAGAACAGCGCGGCGGGGGTGCCGCCTGCCACGAGGTCGCGCATCACGGGGATGGGCGCGTCCACCCGGTCCCCCGAGAAACCGGAGCCATTGCCAAGGCGGAACATCAGCCGAGAACCCTTCCGACGGCGCATTTCCAGTCGCCATGCCGCTCGCGCGCCTCGTCGCGCGACATGGTGGGGGTGAAGCGGCGCTCCAGCTTCCAGTGGGTCGCCGGCGCCTCGGGACCGGGCAACAGCCCGGCCTGATGCCCGGCCAGCCAGGCGGCACCCAGGGCCGTGGTCTCCGCCACAACCGGCCGATCCACCGGGGCCCCGAGCAGGTCGGCCAGAAACTGCATGGTCCAGTCGCTGGCGGTCATGCCGCCATCCACGCGCAGCACGCAATCACCCATGGCGGGCCAGTCGGCGCGCATGGCGTCCAGCAGGTCGGCGGTCTGGAAGGCGACGGATTCCAGCGCGGCGCGGCAGATTTCGGCCTTGGTGGTGCCACGCGTCACGCCCAGCAGCGCCGCCCGCGCCCCCGCATCCCAGTGCGGCGCGCCGAGGCCAGTGAAGGCGGGCACGAGATGGACGCGCTGCGCCGGGTCGGCCTTGGCGGCCCATTCACCGGCCTCGCGGGCATGGGAGATGATCCCCAGCCCGTCGCGCAGCCACTGCACCGTCGCGCCCGCCGAGAAGATGGAGCCCTCCAGCGCGTAGGCCCGCTTCCCGCCTAGCTGCCAGGCGATCGTGGTGAGCAGCCGGTGATTCGAGGCCACCGGCTCGTCGCCCGTGACCAGAAGGGCGAAGCAGCCCGTGCCGTAGGTGGACTTCACCATGCCCGGCGCGAAGCAGGCCTGGCCGATGGTCGCCGCCTGCTGGTCTCCGGCCATGCCGCGGATCGCGATCTCGCCGCCCAGGAGGCGCGTGGTGCCGAACTCGGTTGCGCAGTCGCGAATATCCGGCAGGCAGGCGCGGGGGATGCGGAACAGGGCGAGCATCTCCTCGTCCCAATCGCCCCGCCGGATGTCCATCAGCAAGGTGCGCGCGGCATTGGTCGCGTCGGTGGCGTGGACCCGGCCTTCGGTGAGGCGATGGAGCAGAAAGCAATCCACCGTGCCGAAGCACAGTGCCCCACGCTCCGCCGCCGTGCGGGCGCCCGGGGTGTTGTCCAGAAGCCAGGCAAGCTTCGTGGCCGAGAAATAGGGGTCGAGCAGCAGCCCGGTCCGCGCGGAGACAAGCGACTCCTCGGGCCGCAACCTGGCGCAGGTCTCAGCTGTGCGCCGGTCCTGCCAGACGATGGCGCGGCCGATGGGCCGGCCCGTATCCCGCTCCCACAGCAGCGTGGTCTCGCGCTGGTTGGTGATGCCGAGGCCGGCGACCTGTCGCGGCTCCAGTCCGACCCTGTCGATTGCCTCGCGCAGCACCTGGAGGGAGTGGGTCTCGATGTCGCCCGCGTCGTGCTCCACCCAGCCGGGACGGGGAAAATGCTGCGGCAGCTCGACCTGAACGGTCGCGAGGGGATCGAGCCCCGCGCTGAAGGCGATGGCACGGGTGGAGGTGGTGCCCTGGTCGAGGGCGAGGATCGCCTGCATGTGCCTGTGTTTCCTGCCCCTTTGACGCGGTGCCCCGTGCTGCCGGATGATGGCGTGAATCAAGGAAGACCGGAATGCCCGTCCCCAATCGTCTCGCCGACCTCCAGCCCGAAATGGCCGAATGGCGCCAGGACATCCACCAGCACCCCGAACTTGGCTACGAGGAGCGGCGGACCAGCGACCTCGTCGCCGCCAAGCTGGCGGAATGGGGCATCGAAGTGCATCGCGGCCTGGGCGCGACCGGGCTTGTCGGCGTGCTGCGGAATGGCGATTCGGGCCGCTCGGTCGGGCTGCGGGCCGACATGGACTGCCTGCCGATGAATGACGAGTCGGGCACGCCCTATGCGTCCATCGTGCCCGGCAAGGCGCATGCGTGTGGCCATGACGGCCACACCACCATGCTGCTCGGCGCTGCCAAGTACCTCGCCGAGACGCGGAACTTCGACGGGACGGTGCACTTCATCTTCCAGCCGGCGGAGGAAGGTGGCGCCGGGGCGCGCGCCATGATCCAGGACGGGCTGTTCAACCGCTTTCCGTGCGACAAGGTGTTCGGCGTCCACAACGACCCCAACATGAAGCTGGGCGAGGCGGCTGTGGTCGCCGGACCGGTCCTGGCGGCGTCGGATCGGGTGAACATCTTCATCAAGGGGGTCGGCGGCCACGCTGCGCGGCCGCACCAGACAGTGGACCCCATCGTCGTCGGGGCGCAGATCATCGTCGCCATGCAGGCGATCGTGGCGCGGCGCGTGGATCCGCTGGATTCCGCCGTCATCTCGCTTTGCCAGTTCCATGCCGGCAGCGCCTCCAACGTGATTCCGGAAACCGCCGAGATCCGCGGCACAGTCCGCACGCTGCGCCCCGGCACGCAGAATGAGATGGAGCGCCTGATCACTCAGACGGCCAAGCAGATCGGGGCGCTGAACGATGCGGAGGTGACGGTGGAATACGTCCGCGGCTACCCGCCCACCGTGAATGACGAGGCGGAGACGGAGCGCGCTGCGCTCGCCGCCGCGAAGGTGGTGGGAAATGAGCGGGTGATCCGCAAGCGCCCGCCCAACATGGGTGGCGAGGATTTCTCCTTTATGCTGCTGGAGCGGCCGGGCTGCTTCGTGAAGCTCGGCCAGGATGACGGCACCAAAGGCGGTGTCGCGCTGCATAACCCGAAATACGACTTCAACGACGCCCTCCTGCCCATCGGCGCCGGCTTTTTCGCCGCCCTGGTGGAGCAGGAAATGCCGCGCGGCTGACGCGGGAATGGAGCAGGGCACCGGCTTCTTTGGCCGCATCGGCACCAGGGCGGCGATCGTCCTGCTGCTGATGCTCGCCGTGCTGGCCTTCCTGGCCGGCAGCGCGCTGGTGCTGCTGCAACGCCAGGGCGCGATCATCGAGCGCATGGGCGTTCGCGATCGCGCTGCCATCGCGGCGGTGGACGACTTCTCCAACGACGTGGCGGATTTCGCGCAGGGCTTCGCCGCGGTGCTGGCCGGCGCCCTGCCGCCCACCGTCACCGCGCCGCGCATGAAGCGCAACGCGGACGGCATTCTCGAAAGCTACGAAACTCTGGCGAACCTACTCGGGGACCGGCTGGACCGCGTCGTGGCCGAGGGCGCACGCGACATGGCGATCCGCATGCGCGAGCTGGGCGAACGCGTGGCCGACGCCTTCTCCCGGCGCGCGCGGGCCGAGTGGGGGCCGTTGCAGGAGGAATGGTTGGACGTGGTGGTGGCCTTCAACCGGCTTGCCACCGATGCGCGACGCATCTCCAAGCAGGATGCGGATGAAAGCCTCGTGGAGGCGAACCGGCTGCGCGAGCAGGGCCAGCGCGCCACGCTGCTGGGCGTGTTGATGGGCCTCGTGGGGCTGGGTCTCGTCTGGGTCGTGCTGGTGGCGATGACGGTGAAGCCGCTGGGCAGGGTTGCCTCCTCGATGCGCCACCTCGCCGCGGGCGACGCGGAGGTGGAAGTCCCAGGGACGGAGAGGCGGGACCAGGTGGGCGAGATGGCGCGCGCCGTGGCGGTGTTCCGCGCCAACCTCGCGGAGACGCGGCGACTGATGGACCAGGCTCTGGAAGGGGCTCGGCGCACCGCCATCGTCACCTCCCAGGCGAGCCAGGCGATCGGCCAGGTGAGCGAGGGCAGCCTGACCCAGCTTTCGGAGCTGCGGCAGGTCTCGGACGCCCTCTCTCACACTTCGCAGGCGGTCAGCGATGTCGGTCGCTCCACCCAGACCGCGCGCGACACAGCCGCCGAGGCGCGGCGGCTGCTCCAGGCCTCGCTGGAAAAGGTGCGGCTGCTGGTGGAAACCGTGGATGCAGTGGGCGAGGACACGGAGCGCGTGACACGAATCGCCGCCACCATCGGCAAGATCGCCACCCAGACCAACATCCTCGCCATCAATGCCGCGATCGAGGCGGCCCGCGCGGGCGAGCACGGGCGCGGCCTTGCCGTGGTTGCCGAGGAGGTGCGGCAGCTCGCCGCCTCGACCGAGGCGCTGGCGCAGGAGATCGCCGAGGTGGTGCTCCAGGCCGGGCGCCGCACGCGCGAAGGCGCGGGCGCAGCCGCGGCGGTTGGTGCCAGCATGGATGATTTCGAACGGCTCACGGAGGAGACGGCACGCCTCGCCGCCTCCATCGCCGTCGCCATGGAAGAACAGCAGGCCACCATCGCCAGCCTGGATGAGCGGGTCGCCACGCTGACCCGCATCGGCCAGGGCAATGCCACGGCCGCCGAGGAGATCACCGTCACCATGATCGATCTGTCGCGCCTTGCCGCGGAATCGCGTGCGGCTGTGGAGAACATGGCCGCGGGCCGCGCATGAACCCTTCCTTCCTGGTCGTCGACGACAGCTCCTTCAACCGGCTGCTGCTCAAGCGTCGCCTTGCCGAGCTGGGCTATGGCGAGCCGGAGATGGCCACCAACGGCGTCGAGGCGTTGGAGGCGATCGGGCGGCGACGCTTCGACGTGGTGCTGCTGGACCTCGAGATGCCGGAACTGGATGGCATCGGCGTGCTGGAGCGGCTGCGCGGCATGCGCGACGCGCCGCCCGTCATCGTCATCTCTGCCCAGACGGAGATGTCGGGCGTGATCCGCTGCATCGAACTCGGTGCCGAGGACTACCTGCCCAAGAGCTTCGACCCGCCGCTGCTGAGGGCCCGGCTGCAGGCCGTGCTCGAGAAGAAGGCGCTGCGCGACCTCGCAGATCAGCGCCTCAAGGCATTGGAGACGGAGCTCGAGAGCGCGCGGCGCGCGCAGCTTTCCATCGTGCCGCGAGACTTCGCCGCGCTGGAGCGACCCGGCTTCGCGGTTCATGCATACATGGAGCCGGCGCGCGAGGTGGGCGGCGACCTGTATGACCTGCTGCCCATCGGGGCGGACCACGTGCTGTTCGTGGTGGCCGACGTTGCGGGGAAGGGGGCCCCGGCGGGTCTGACCATGGCCCGCTCCTTCGGGCTGATCCGCGCCGCTGCCCGCATCTCGACCGGGGTGCCGGATCCGGCGGCGCTGCTGTCCCTCGCCAATGACGATCTGGCCGTGGACAACGAGGACATGACATTCGTCACCGCCGCGTTGGGGGTGGTGGACCGGCGGGATGGCAAGGGGCGTATCTGCGTTGCGGGGCACGAGGCACCGCTGCGCCTGACTCAGGGCGGTGCGGTGGCGCTGGAAGGCTACGCCGTGCAGCCCGCGCTGGGGGTGATGGAAGGCTTCCCCTACGCCTCGCAGGAATTTGCCGTGCCGGAGGGCGAGGGGCTGCTGCTCCTCTCCGACGGCGTGACAGAAGCGCAGGACCCGGAGGGTGAGCTGTTGGGCAAGGATGCCGTCGTCGCGTCGCTCGGCGGCACGGTCGCGCCGGACCTTGCCATCGGCAAGCTGCTGGCGGCTGTCGCCGCCCATGCGCGCGGCGCCCCCGCTGCCGATGACGTGACGATCCTGGCCTTCAGCCGCTAGTTAAAGCTCGTCCGGCTCCAGCAGCAGCACCGCCTCGCCATGGCCCAGGACACCGACGCCGCCCACACCGAGCCGGCCGGCGATCTCGGGGTGCAGCGGCTTGAGCAGCAAATCCGTGCGCCGCCCGATCCGCGCGACGGAAAGGCCCATCAACCCGGCCGGGCGCCGCAGCAGCACCACCGCGGAAGGTGGCGCCGCCGGGAGTTCCAGCAATTCCTCCAGCGAGCGCAGTTTCACGCCCGGCGGGACGCGGTCCGGCTCCAGAACCGATTCCACGCGGTTCGCGGGAAGGGCATAGGGATGGCCCGACGCTTCCACGAGGAGAACGTGCTGGATGGCGGCGTTCAGCGGCAAGTCCAACACGAAGCCCGTGCCCTGGCCCGGCACACTGTCCACGCGCACGGTGCCGCCGGCACGCCGTGCCGCCTCCTGCACCACGTCGAGTCCGACGCCGCGCCCTGACACGTCGCTTACCACCTCGCGCGTCGAGAAGCCGGGGAGAAAGAGCAGGGCATGCACCGCCTCTCCCACCGGGTTGGCGCCGGGCGGCAGCAGGCCCCGTGCACGGGCGCGGGCCAGCACGGCGGCCTCGTCCACGCCGCGCCCGTCGTCGCGCAGCACGACGCGCAACCGCCCCGCCCGGCGCTCCGCAGTGAACAGGATGCGCGCCATGCGCGGCTTGCCGGCGGCGGCGCGCAGCTCCGGTGTCTCGATCCCGTGGTCCACAGCATTGCGCAGCAGATGCAGCAGCGGATCGGCCAGGAGGTCGGCGAGGGAACGGTCCAGCGTGACCTCCTCGCCCTCGGTCACCAGCTCAACGGTCTTGCCCTGCGCCTCGGCAAGCTGCCGCAGCGGGCGGTGCAGGCGCTGCGCCAGCTGTGCGAAGGGCACGACGCGCAGCTCCAGCACCGCCTCGTCCATCTGGCCCAGGGACAGGCGAAGGCGGCTCGCCGCGCGGTCCGCCGCGACGCGGACAGCGCGCAACCTTTCCAGCGCGGGGGCGAGGCGCGACGCCGGGCCGGGCGGCAAGGCGCGTTGGATGGCGGCAAGGTCTTCCAGTGCCTGCGCCGCGCCCGGGTCGGCGAGGGAGTCGGTCAGGGCGAGGGTCGCAGCGCGCAACTCCGCCTCCAGCGCGATCACCGCGTCGATCCGATCCTGCCGGACGCGCAGCATGGGCGGCGGGGGTGGCGCATCGGCCGGAGCGAGGTCGAGCAGCGCGACGCCCTCGGGGTCCAGCTCGGCGCGCAGCCCGGCCAGCTCGGCGGGCGGCAGGTCGCTGCTGAAGAAGAGGTCGAGTGAGCCGGGCGGTCCGGCACTGGCCAGGGAATCGCCCGCGCGCTGAAGGAAGGATTCCGCCACCGCTTCGGCGAGGGCGAGGGCACCCAGGCGCAAGCGCCAGATGCGCCGCCCACTCGCCATCGCGGCGGCGGCGCGCTGGTGTGCGGCTTGCGGCAGGGCGGCGGCGAGCGAGGAGGTGAGAGGCGGGGGCGGCGGCGCGGGCGGCGCCTCGACGGCGCGCAGCACCGGCTCCAGCAGAGCCGACCTGAAATGTCCGACCGAAACACCGCGTGCGGCCAGGTCCTGGATCTGCCGGCCCAGCTCCTCAGCCCCGCGATCCCCATGGGCATGGGCGGCATCGGCGAAGTCGCGCGCCGCTTCGCGCGCCGACGCACTCTCCAGCGCCGCCAGGAGGGGCGCAGGGTCGGGCCGGCCAGTAAGCGTGGCAGCGGATCCGGCCGGAATGCCGGTCACCGCTTCCAGCAGGGCGAGCTTGCTGCGCAACCGCCCGTATCCGGCGGGCGACCCAGCCTCGGCAATGGCCGTGGCCAAGGCCGGAAGCCCCGCATCGCGGGCGGCCTCGGCCAGTTGCGGTGAAAGGCGCGGCATTTCTGCCGCGAGGCGCGAGGCCAGCGAAAGCCGCAACGGGTCACCGCCCTGAGCGGCGGCAGGCACCGGGGCTGCCGCAGGGGCAGGTGCGGCTTCCCCGCCGACAAGCCGTGCCAGCAATGCGGCATCGGCCGGCAGGTCGCGCCCTTCGGCCAGGGCGTCACGTGCTGCGCGCAGCGCGTCCACCGTTCCCAGCAGCGCCTCGCGTGTATCCCGGTCGAGCGGCCGTGCGCCGGACCGTGCCCGTCCCAGCACCTCCTCGGCAGCGTGGGCCAGGGCGCCCATGCCGCGCGCGCCGAGGGCATTGGCCATGCCCTTCAGGCTGTGCATGGCGCGGAACAGAACATCCACTGGCGCCTCGCCCGTCAGCCCCATTTCGAGCGTATCGAGATGTTCCGCCGACTCGGCCAGGAACTCGGCGAAAAGCGGATCGTCGGGACTCATCGTGTCATCGCCCGGCGGCAGGCCGCCACGATCTCCACCCCCGCTCGATCGGCGAGATCCGGCGACAAGGCGCCGGATGGCTTCGAAACGCAGCAGAAAGCCCCACGCCGCAGCGCCTCCAGCGCAGCCGGGCTGCCGGGTGGCGCGGCGGAGGAAACGACCACCACCGCGCCCGTCCCGGCGAGCGCCCATTCGGCCAGGAACCCCATCCCGTCCATCACGGGCATCTCGAGGTCGAGCAGGATGAGGTCGGGCCGATGCTCCGCCATCAGGCGCAGCCCTTCCTGCCCGTCCGCCGCCTCGCCCACCAGTTCCAGCCCCTCCGCGCCATCCAAGATGCCACGCAGGAGGCGCCGGATGGTGCGGCTGTCATCCACTACCAATACCCGCGCCGGGCTTGGCTGCGCCGTTTGCGGCGCCAGCACGCCGCGCAGCGCAGGCGCGGCGGCGACGAGGGTTTCGAAGGGTGCATCGGGTTCCGGGAAGGGCGCGGCGAAGCCCATCGCGTCGGCCATGGAGCGCAGCCTTGCCAGGACGCGCTGCGCCGAAGCCGCGTCCGTCGCGGCCGCCAGCGCATCGCATTCCGCCGCCCATTCCGGGCGCAGCGCCGCGAGGAGTTCCTCATCCTCGATCATCGCACGAGTTCCTTGAGACGCTCGCCGATAGAGGCGGGGGAGAGCGCCACGGCCGCGGGCACGCGCGCCTGCGCCGCGCTGGGCATGCCTCCGACGACCGCGCTGTCGCGCGATTGCACCATCACCATGCCGCCCTGCGACGCGATCCGCGCCGCACCATCTGCTCCATCATCGCCCATGCCCGTCAGCACCACGGCGCAGCATGGCACGGCAAGCAGCGCTGCGCTGCGGAACAGAAGGTCGGCAGAGGGATGGACCAGCCCATCGGTGCGCGGGGAGAAGCGCAGTGCGAGATGCGCGCCTTCGCGCAGCAGCACGGCGTCCTTCCGCAGCAACGTGGCTTCGCCACGGCGAAGCGGCTCATTCTCCTCCGCGACGCGCACGGGGGTTCCGGTGCGCCGCGCGAGGTGGGCTGCCAGTTCCGGCGCCAGGCGTTCGGGCATGTGCTGCGCGATGACCGTGGGCAGGGGGGGCGGCCCGGAGGCGCGCAGCAGCGCCTCCAACGCATCCGGCCCACCTGTCGAGGCGGCGACGAGGATCAGCGAAGGGCGCTGGCCCGGCACGGATTGCACTGGTCGTGCGGGTCCGCCTGTGCGATCCCGCTGCCGAGCCCAGTGCCTCAGCCGTGCCCGCAACTCGCGGTCCAGATGGCCGAGGTCGAGGCCGCCCAGGCCGGTATCCTTGGACAAGTAGTCGCTGGCCCCGGCGGCGAGGGCGGCGAGGGCGGCCGGGCTGTCGGCCGAGGTGTGCTGGCTGACCATGACCACGGCGGGTGGATCGGGCAGCGCCATGATGCGCCGCGTCGCCTCGATCCCCGACAGGACCGGCATTTCCACATCCATCGCCACCACGGCCGGGCGCAGGCGCTTGGTTTCGGCGATGGCGGCCTCGCCATCCGCCGCTTCGCCCACGACCCGCAGATCTCCCTCCGCCTCGATGATTCGTCGGAGGGCGAGGCGCATGAAGGCGCTGTCGTCCACAATCAGCACCGGGATCATGCCGGCCTCCCGAGCGCGGCCAGGGAGAGCACGGGGAGCGGCGCAGCGCCAGAGCGTGCAAGGGCCGCGATCAGCCCGCCCGGTGTCAGGGAATGGACCTCCTCCGCCGGCACTCTGCGCACCCCCGCAATGGAGGATACCAGAAGCAGCCGCCCCGGATGGGTAGCGAGGCGAAGCATCGGCGCGGGCAGCCGCGTCGGCGCACCGCCAAGGCGCGGCCCGGCATCAAGCACGGGCAGCACCTCGCCGCGATGCGCGGCAACCGAGCCGCCCGGCACCGGCGCGGGATGGAGCGGCGGAAGGACGGCCACCACCGCGTCGGCAGGGAGGGCGACATCGCGCCCACCCGCGCTGAACACGACGAGGTCGCGATGCGGCACGGGCGGAGCGGGTGTCTCCATCGGGGCAAGCGGCGTCACGGCGAGAAGCGAGGCTGCCTCGTCGGACTGGAGCCAGGCAGCGAACTCCTCGCCTCCCGAGGGCAGGGCGGAGATGCGCCCGGCTGGCAATGCGAAGCGGCGCCCGCCGTGCCGCAAATCCAGGAGGAGGATCGCGTCGCGCCAGCCCTGCGCACCCGGCAGCGCCAGCACCGGCACGGGGGTGCCATCCATCAGCGAAACGCCCAGCACCCCAGGCGGCGAGGCGGGCAGCGGCACCGGCGCGTCGAAGCCATGAATGCGCCAGACGAGCGAAGCCGGCACGACGAGCGTCGCGTCGCCGAGCGTCAGGTGCAGCGCTGCGATGCCCGCGCGCCGGCTCGTGGCGGGAGGCAGTGGCAGGGGTTCTGCGGCCTCGCGCGCGGTGCGCTCGGCCGAGGCCTGGCGTGGAACCGGCACGGCGACCCCATCCACGAGGGCGAAGGCGCCGCCACCGGGAAGGGGGATCGCGTCACGCATCGCGGCGCCACAGCATCTCGCCCAGCGGCACGAGGCCGGCGGGGCGCTGGTCGGTGGGACCGAGGCCGAGCACGCCGCCCGGGTGAAGTGCCTCCGTCAGGCGGGCGACGACCTCCCTGCGTGCCGCCTCGTGCAGATAGATCAGCACATTGCGGCAGAAGATCACGTCGAAATGGCCCGGTAGTGCGTCGCGCAGATTGGCGCGATCGAAACGGGTGACGGCGCGCAGGGCGGGGTGCGGGCGCGGTCGCCTGCATTCGTCGGCCAGGAAGGGCAGGATTTCACCCGGGACCAAGGCGAGGGGGTCGCCCAGCCCAGCCCCCGTCTTCCCCGCTCGTGCGACGTCCAGCGACGGCCGGCACATGTCGAGGCCAAGGACCTCGATTCTCGTGCTGGGTGGCGCGTGGCGCAGGGCCAGGGCCGCGAGGCTCCATGCCTCCTCCCCGCTGGCGCAGCCCGCTGACAGGAGGCGCAGGGCGCGGCCCTGCCTGCACGCCGTCGCGCCCAACCCGGGAAGCAGCTCGGCCAGCGTCGCGAACTGCCCCGGCAAGCGGAACAGCCGCGTCTCCGCCACGCTCACCGCATCGAGAAGCGCGGCCCAGTCGGGATTGTTGAAATCCGGTGGGGTCCTGGTGCAGCGCGCTGCGAGGTCCGGCGCGCGGGCCAGCCGCCCGGCCAGCACCGGCGAATCGGCCAGCCCCGCAAGGCTGGCCAGCCCGGCAAGAAGCTCGGGATTCAGGCGGCCGCGGCCTCGGCCCGCGTGGCGAAGGCGGGGATGATCTTGTCGAAGCCGCTGATCTCGAACACCTCGCGCACCGGTGGCTGCAGCCCTACGACGGCGAAGGGCACTTGGCCTTCCTTGGCCTGCTTCGCAGCCTTCAGCAGGACGCGCAGCCCGGCCGAGGAGACGTAGCGAACGCCCGACAGGTCGGCGATGAGGCCGCCCTGCTTCAGCATCTCGGTCAGCTTCGCCTCGGTCATCGCGGCGGTGGCGGTGTCCAGACGCCCGTCGAGCACGGCAACGGAGCGGCCGGCTTCCTGGGCTTCGGTGATTTCCATGACTTGTCTCTCCAGCGAGTGGGCGGAATCTACCCTTCGACGGGAAGGGTGCAAGTGAGACGGTTGAGCCCGCTCTCCCGCGCATAGGCGGCGCCGCGCGTCATGGTGCGGACCAGATGGATGCCCAGGCCGCCCGGGTCGCGATCCTCCAGCGGGGCCTCCGTATCGGGTGCGGCGTGCGCGAGCGGATCGTATTCCGGTCCGTCATCGACCAGGGAAAGCCGGATGCCTTCTGACTCGACCTTCGCCCCGAACTCGAAATAGCTCGCGCCTGTCGCGTGATTCGCCACGTTCGCCGCGACTTCCTCGGCGACGAGCGCCAGGCGCATCGCCACGGGCATGGGCAAGCCCGCCTCATCGGACCAGGCTTCCAGCGCATCCTGAAGGGCGGTGACGCTGTCGAGCGTCGGGGGAAGGCGGAGATGGAAAGGTCTCATCGTCCCCCGCAGGCTGGCCCGCCGCGCGCCGCGCCGCAAGCTTGGCCCCTCGCGTCGGCATCGGAGGGCGCGGCGCCGATGGCCGAGGCGTTGCGCCTGCTGCTGGAAGAGTTGTGCGATGCGAGCGACGCTGCCGCAAGGCACTGGCTGGTGGAACGCGTGGCGGATCTTGGCGAGATGATGCGCGGTCTGCGCGGCTGGCCTGCCAGCAGCCAGAAGGAAGCGGCTTTGAGGGCCGCCCGGTTCATCCGCTGTCTGGCGCTGGCCGAGCCATCAGGTCTAGCCTCCCCTTCAAGCAGGGAGGGGCACAATGCCGGATGGAGTGGTCGAGGACGAGGCCTTCGCGGAATACCTGGGCAATATCCGCCGCCTGGTGCGCGACCGCCTGATCCCGGCCGAGTCACGGCTGGAAGGGGAGGAAACCCTCCCGGAGGACCTCACGGATCTGCTGCGCCGGGCCGGGCTGTTTGGCATCTCCATCCCCACGCGCTATGGCGGGCTGGGCCTGAGCATGGAGCAGCAGGTGCGGGTGATGATGGAGGTCACCTATGCGTCTGCCGTCTTCCGGTCCCGCTTCTCCACCACCATCGGGCTCGGCTCCCAGCCCATCCTCTACAACGGGACGGAAGCACAGCGGCGCGAATGGTTGCCGCGCATGGCGAGCGGCGAGGCCACTGCCGCCTTCTGCCTAACCGAGCCGGAAGCGGGCAGCGATGCGGGCGGGGTGCGGACCCGTGCGCGGCGCGAGGGCGCGGAATTCGTGCTCGACGGCAGCAAGCGCTACATCACCAATGCCCGTCAGGCGCAGGTGCTCATCGTGATGGCGCGCACGGAGGAGGGCTCGCGCGGAGCGGGCGGCATCAGCGCCTTCATCGTGCCGCGCGAAACGCCGGGCATCACGATGGGCCCTGCCGACCGCAAGATGGGCCAGGACGGCAGCGCGACGAGCGAGGTTTATTTCGACGGCGTCCGCGTGCCGGAGACGGCGCTGATCGGCGGGCGCGAGGGCAGTGGCTTCAAGACGGCGATGCGCGGCATCAACCACGCAAGGCTGCATGTCGCCACCACCTGTGTCGGCCAGGCGCAGCGCCTGCTGGACGAGGCGCTGTCCTATTCGCGGCAGCGGAAGCAATTCGGTCAGGCTCTCGCGGAGTTCCAGCTCGTGCAGGCGCAGCTTGCCGATTCCCGCGCGGAGCTGCTGGCGGCGCGCTCCATGGTGCTGGAGACCGCGCGGGCCTTCGACGTGGCGGGTGAGGCGCAGGGCGAGATCATCGCTGACATCGCCTGCTGCAAGCTCTTCGCCTCCGAGATGGTGGGGCGCGTCGCCGATCGTGCCGTGCAGATCCATGGCGGCGCCGGCTACATGCGCGGCAGCGTGGTGGAGCAGTTCTTCCGCGACGTGCGCCTGCTGCGGATCTTCGAGGGCGCTTCCGATATCCAGCGCCTGCTGATCGCGAAGGAGATGGTGCGATGATCGCCCGACGCGCCTTTCTGGCCGCGCCGGCGCTCCTGCCGGGTCTGGCCGCGGCGCAATCCTGGCCCAACGGGCCGGTGCGCCTCATCGTGCCATTCGCGCCGGGCGGAGCGGCCGACACGCTCGGGCGATTTTCAGCCGCCGCGCTAGGCGCTGCCACCGGTGGCTCCTTCCTTGTGGAGAACCGCACGGGCGCAGGTGGCAATGTGGGGCTGGAGCACGTGGCGCGCTCCGCTCCCGATGGGCAGACCTTTGCCGTGGTCGCGGCGGCCGCAACTATCAACCAGACGCTGCACCGCAACCTTCCCTTCGATCTCCTGCGCGACTTCGCGCCCACCGTGGTGATCGCCATGGTGCCGAATGTGCTGTCCGTGCATCCATCCACGCCCGTGCGGAGCGCGAAGGAGTTCCTGGATTGGGCCACGGCGAAGCCGGCGGGAATTTCCTTCGGCTCGGCGGGCATCGGCACCCACCCGCATCTTTCGATGGAGTTGCTGCTGCGGCGTGCCGGCGCACGGGGAACGCATGTGCCCTTCCGTGGCTCCGCCCCGGCGGTGACGGAGCTCATCGCCGGGCGCATCGACGCGGTGCTGGAGAATCTGCCGCCGCAATCGGCCTTCATCCGCGATGGGCGCCTGCGGGCGCTCGGCATCTCCTCGCGTGAGCCGCATCCGGACTTCCCCGACATCCCGCCCCTGGCGCGAGAATTGGGCTGGCCGGATTTCGAGCCGACCGCCTGGCAGGCGCTGATGGCGCCCGCCGGCACCCCGCCCGCCATCGTGGAACGTGTGGCCGCCATCATCGCCGCCGCGCTGCGGGAAGAGGCGAATGCCGCGCGCATACGCGCCCTCGGCGCCATCCCGTCTGGCATGGGGCCTGCCGAATTTCGCCCCTTCGTCGCCGCCGAGGTTTCGCGCTGGGCGGAGGTGGTGCGTGTCACGGGAGCGACTGCAGGATGAGAACGCGCGTCACCGAGATGCTCGGCATCGATCTTCCCATCGTCCAGGGCGGACTTGCCCGCGTGGCGGGGGCCGAACTCTGCGCCGCGGTCAGCGAGGCGGGCGGGCTGGGCCAGATCAGCACGGTCGGTCTGAATGGTCCCGAAGGGCTGCGTGCCGAGATCCTCGCCTGCCGAGCGCTGACCGCGCGGCCCTTCGGCGTGAACCTGCCCATCGGCCGCTTCGACATCACGCCGATGCTGGAAGTGGCGCTGGAGGAGCGAGTGGCGGTCATTGCCCTCACCGCCGGCAATCCGGCGCCCTGGATTCGCCGCGTGAATGGCGGGGCCAAGGTTCTGGTGCTCACCGCCGGGCCGGAGCTGGCGCGCAAGGCGGAGGCGGCGGGCGCCGACCTCGTCGCCACGGTGGGGTTCGAAGGCGGTGGCCATATCGGGCGTGGTGACGAGACGACGATGGTAATGGTGCCGCGCGTCGTCGCCGCGGTTTCCATCCCCGTTCTTGCCTCAGGCGGCATCGCCGATGGGCGCGGGCTGGTGGCGGCGCTGGCCCTGGGCGCCGAGGGAGTCGAGATGGGCACGCGCTTCGTCGCCACGAAAGAAGCGCGGGCGCATGCGGCCTACAAGAACGCCCTGCTCTCCGCGCTTCCGGAGGAGACGATGTTGATCAAGCGCAGCGTCGGCCAGCCGGGGCGTGTCCTCCGCTCCCGCCATGCCGAGGCCATCCTTGCCGCTGAGGCCAAGGGCGAGGACATCCTCCCCCTCATCTCCGGTGAGGCGAATGCGCGCGGCGTCGGGGAGGGCGCGCTGGAAGACAGCTATGTCTGGGCCGGGCAAAGCGTCGGGCTAATCGAGGACCTCCCATCGGCCGGCGAGGTGGTACGGCGCATGGGAGCGGAGGCGCGCGCGGTGCTGGAGAGGCTGCACCGCCTCGGCGCAGGGACTCAGGCTGCGCTGGGCTGAAGCCGGGCGAGGGGGTGATGCTCCTCGACCACCGCGCGGAGCCTTTCCTCCAACACGCGGGTGTAGATTTGCGTGGTGGCGATGTCGGCGTGGCCGAGCAGGGTCTGCAGCGCGCGCAGATCGGCGCCGCGCGACAGGAGGTGCGTGGCGAAAGAGTGGCGCAGCACGTGCGGCGACACCCGCGCCGGGTCCAGGCCACCGGCCAGGGCCGCCTGCTTCAGCAGCAGACCCACCCCCTGCCGCGTCAGGTGCCCCGACGCCCCGCGTGAGGGCAGGAGCCAGCGCTGCGCCTGCGGGCGGCCCTTGCCTCGCTTGGTCAACCCCTCTCGCGCCATGGATGTCGCCTCGCGCGCCCGTCGGGAGATCGGCACGAGACGCTCCTTAGCCCCTTTCCCCCGTACCGTCACGAGCGGCGCGTCGCCGCGCAGCGCGCCGGAAGGCAGCGTGACCAGTTCCGACACCCGCAGGCCGGAGGCGTAGAGCAGTTCGATCACCGCCAGGGCCACCGGCGCCTGGCTGTCGGGAAGGGAGGCCGCGCCCATGGTGAGGAGATCCATCTCCTCCTCGCTCAATGCCTTGGGCAGCGGGGCAGGGGCCTTGGGACTCTCCAGCAACTCGGTCGGGTCGTCGAGGCGCAACCCCTCGCGCGCGAGGAAGCGGTGGAACTGCCGCAGCGAGGACAGCTTCCGCGCCTGGGACCGCGGTGAGAATCCCCGGCCAGCCAGCCCGCCGACATAGATGCGGAGTTCTGCCGCATCGGCCCTGACCGGGTCGTGCGCGGCAATGTATTCCGCCAGATCGGTTCGGTAGGCGAGCAGCGTATTGCGCGCGGCGCCACGCTCCGCCGCCATCATCTCCAGGAAGGCTTCCAGAAGATGGAGGGCCACGTGCTACCGCGTCTGGAACCGGTCATTGGGCAGGACGCGCTCGACCGGCGAGGTCGAGACCTCCGGCGGGAAGGCGCCGAGCGCCAGCAGACCGAGTACCAGGGCCCCGATCAGCAGGAGGACCAGAAGAAGGATCGGACGACGGAACATGGAAACCGGGGCATCCCCTCGCACGGCGCGGGCTTCGTGCTACCTTCGCAGACCGTGTCGCGCAACCTCGCCCCCCTTTCGTCCCCCATCCCCTCGCCCCCCCGCCGTTCCATCGTCCTGGTGGGGATGCCGGGCGCCGGGAAATCCTCCATTGGCCGTCGCCTCGCCGCGCGCTGGGGCCTGCCCTTCCGCGACGCGGACACCGAGATCGAACAGGCGGCCGGCATCGCGATCAGCGAGATCTTTGCCCGCTATGGCGAGGCGCATTTCCGCGAGGGCGAGCGCCGCGTGATCGGCCGCCTTGTCGCCGGAGACGAACCCGTGGTGCTTGCCACCGGAGGCGGCGCTTTCGCCGATCCGGAGACGCGGGCGCTGCTGCGGTCCTCCGGCGCGCTGACCGTCTGGCTGAAGGTGCGGTTGCCACTGCTGCTGCGCCGCGTGGCCGGGCGGGAGCATCGCCCGATGTTCCGCGACGCCGACCCGCGCGAGGTGCTGGAACGGCTGATGGCCGCGCGCCACCCGCTCTACGCCCAGGCTGACCTCGTCGTCCCCTGCCAGGACGAACCGCCGGAGCAGACCACGCGCCGCGTCGCCGAGGCGATCCTGGCGCATCGCCCGCCCGAGCGCCTCCGCGTCGAGCTTGAGCGCGGCGCCTATGACATCCTGATCGGCGAGGGGATGCTCGCGCGGGCAGGGGCGGAGATGGCGGCACGGCTGGAGGGGCGGCGCTGCGTCGTCGTCACCGACCGCAACGTCGCGCCGCATCACCTGCCCACGCTGCGGACTAGCCTGGCCGAGGCGGGGTTCACCCTGGCAGGCGAGGTGACGGTCGCCCCGGGCGAGGCGTCGAAATCCCTCGCGGAATATGCGCGGGTGGTGGAGGCGATCCTTGATGCGAAGCCCGACCGCCGTACCGCGATCGTGGCGCTGGGCGGGGGCGTCGTGGGCGACCTGGCGGGATTCGCGGCGGCCTCCGTCCTGCGTGGCCTGTCCTTCGTCCAATGCCCGACCAGCCTGCTGGCGCAGGTGGATTCCTCCGTCGGCGGCAAGACCGGCATCAATACGCGGCACGGCAAGAACCTGGTCGGCGCCTTCCACCAGCCGCGCCTCGTCCTGGCCGATACCGGCGCGCTTCGCACCTTGCCGCCGCGCGAGCTTCAGGCCGGCTGGGGCGAGGTGGCGAAGCACGGCCTCCTGCAAGGCCCACTTTGGGAATGGTGCGAGGCCAATGGCCCCCTCGCCCTGGCGGGCGACCCTGCTGCCCTCGCCTATGCGGTGCTCGAAAGCTGCCGCCTGAAGGCCGCCGTGGTCGCCGAGGACGAGTTCGAGACCAAGGCCGAGGGCGGCCGCGCCTTGCTGAATCTGGGCCATACCTTCGGCCACGCCCTGGAGGCCGAGACCGGCTACGGCGACGCGCTGCTGCATGGCGAAGCGGTGGCGATCGGCCTCGGCCTCGCGGCGGAGCTTTCGGCGCGGCTCGGCCTCTGTTCGCAGGAAATGCCGGGGCGGGTGCGCGAGCATGTGCGCGAATGCGGCATGCGCGTGCGGATCGCGGACCTTCCGCGCCGCTTCACGGCCGATGCGCTGATGGCGCGGATGCGGGCGGACAAGAAGGCGCGCGAAGGGCAGATGCGCTTCGTGCTGCTGCGCGGTGCAGGGCACTGCCTGACCGCGGACGACGTGCCCGAGGACGCGGTGCGACGCTTGCTGATCGAGGAGGGAGCGAGTCCATGAAGAACACGCAGGTGCTGCTGCGGAACCGTCCGACGGGCGAGCCGTCGGAAAACGATTTCGAGGTGGTGGAGACCGAGACCCCCCGCCCTGGCCGGGGCCAGGTCCTCATCCGCGCGCATTTCCTGTCGCTCGACCCCTACATGCGCGGACGGATGAGCGACGCGAAGAGCTACGCGAAGCCCGTCGCGATCGGCGACGTCATGGAAGGCGCCACGGTGGGCGAGGTCGTGGAAAGCAACGATCCCCGTTTCGCGAAGGGGGACCTTGTCGCCGGGGGCAAGGGCTGGCAGCGCTTCTGCGTGGCGGATGGCGACGCGCTGCGCAAGGTGGACACGGGCATCGCGCCGCTTTCCGCCTATACGGGCGTGCTGGGCATGCCCGGCCTTACCGCCTGGGTCGGCTTGGAAGATATCGGCCAGCCCAAGCCGGGCGAGACGGTGGTTGTCTCCGCAGCTTCCGGCGCGGTCGGGCAGGTGGTGGGACAGATCGCCAAGGCGCGCGGCGCGCGGGTGATCGGCGTCGCGGGCGGCAAGGCCAAGGGAGACTTCGTCGTAAGGGAACTGGGCTTCGACGCCTGCCTGGACCATCGCGGCGACCTCGATGCCCAGCTGGACAAGGCCTGCCCGGAGGGCATCGACGTTTATTGGGAGAATGTGGGCGGCAAGACGCAGCATGCCGTCTTCCCGCGCTTCCGCGACTTTGGACGCATGGTGATGTGCGGGATGATCTCGCAATACAACACCGCTCCCGGGGCCGACACCTCGAAGGCGGAGCCGGGGCCCAATCTCGGCGCCGTGGTCCGCAAGCGGCTGCGAATCCAGGGCTTCATCGTCTTCGATACGGGCTGGCAGCGCTACGGGCGCTTCCTGGCCGAGATGGACGGGCTGATCCGCGCCGGCCAGCTGAAGTGGAAGGAAGACGTGGTGGAGGGGCTGGAGCGCGCACCGCGCGCCTTCATTGGCCTCCTGCGCGGCGAGAATTTCGGCAAGCTGGTCGTGAAGATCTGAGATTCAGGCGGCAGCCCGGCGCTGCCGCCATTCCGACAAGCGCTGGAGCAGGCCGTTCAGCGGCAGCCCCAGCCTGTCCGGCAGGGCGAGGCACGCCGCCTTGGCCCGCAGCCGGAGCGAACGGTCGCGCGAGGCGACCTCCGACAGGAGGCGCCGCGCCAGGGCGTGGTTGCGCTCGGCGAAGGCGAGGTCCGCGGCGGCGACGCGGCGGTGGCGGATTTCCTCCTCGATCACGGCGCGGAACGGCACCGCCTCGCGGTGATGACGCAGGACGAAGCGCAGCAGTTCCACTTCCTGAATCAGTCGTCCGGCCTGGTCGTGTGGAGTGGCGGT
This sequence comes from Sabulicella rubraurantiaca, assembly GCF_017355885.1. Lineage (GTDB taxonomy): Bacteria > Pseudomonadota > Alphaproteobacteria > Acetobacterales > Acetobacteraceae > Roseococcus > Roseococcus rubraurantiacus. Next base: position 608,736 of record NZ_JAFEUU010000001.1, on the reverse strand, counting down.
ATCGCCGCGCCTGACCGCGACCAGGGCCTCTGGCAGGGCGCCAAGACGGCCCGCGTAAAGGCAGCGCAGCAGGAACTCCCAGGCCTCCGGGCGGAGGCCGCGCATGCGGGAATCGAAGCCTCCGACGCGCTCCACCAGCGAGCGGGCGAAGACGGAAGCGGAAAGCCGGATCGGCGTCCAGCGGAAGGCGAGGGCGGCGACCGGGCGCTCGAACACCCATCCCTCGGGGAGGTCCTGCCGCCTGCTCCCGTCCCACCAACCTGGGGGCGCCGCAGCGAAGCCGGTCGCGGCGGCCGGTTCCCCTTGGCGGAAATCTGTGAAGAGAAGGTCGAGCTTCGGGGCCGCGCGGTGCAGCGTCGCCAGGCGGAGCAGGAAATCCGGCCCCCAGCATTCGCTCCCATCCACGAAGGCCAGCCAGTCGCCCCGCGCCTTGGCGATGCCGGCATTGCGCATCGCCTGCACCCCGCCGGAGCGCTCCACGCGCAGCATGGCGAGACGTGAGCCGAACTCAGCCTTGAGGGCCAGGCCTTCATCCGTCGCCCCGTCATCCACCACGATCACCTCGCGCGGCTCATGCCGCTGCCCGAAGATGGAGCGCATCATCCCGGAGGGAGAGGCCGCGCCGGCGCGGAGTGGCAGGATGACGGAAACGTCCATTCGACACCTCCCAAGCAGGCTTGGGTCTTGCGCCCTGCCCATGATGGTAAGCGTCGAATGGGGGCGCCGGTTGCGCCGCTAGCTTCGCTCCCGCAGAGCGCTCCGCTCCACTTCGGCCCGGAGGCGACGGATTTCTGCCTCCAGCGCTGCCAGCCTTTCCCCGACCGGGTCGGGATTCGAGGCCGAAAGCCCGTAACCGACATTCGGCTCCTGCCCGCAATCGGAGGGCGGGCAGCGCGCCGGGATGCCGACCACCGTGGCGCCGTCGGGCACGTCATTCACGGCGACGGCGTTCGCGCCTACCCGTGCCCCGTACCCGACGGTGATGGGCCCAAGCACCTGGGCGCCCGCACCGATCACCGCGCCGCTGCGGATGGTCGGGTGCCGCTTTCCGGGCTTGAGCGAAAGCCCGCCCAGCGTGACGCCATGATAGATCAGCACGTCATCGCCGATCTCCGCCGTCTCACCGACCACCACCCCCATGCCGTGGTCGATAAAGAGGCGCCGTCCGATCCGGGCGCCGGGATGGATCTCGATTCCCGTCAGCATCCGGCCGAGATGCGACGCGAAGCGCCCTGCGCCGCGCAGCCCGGCGCGCCACAGCGCGTGGGCCAAGCGGTGCCACAGAACCGCATGGAGGCCCGGGTAGGAGAACACCACCTCGCCCCAGGAGGGGCGGGCCGGGTCCCGTTCGCGGATGGAACGGCCAAGTTCCAGCATCTCGCCAATCATGATTCGAGCCACGGCGGGGTGGGCAGGTTCTTCCCTCGCAGGAACTCCGGGTTGAACAGCTTGGACTGGTAACGCGAACCGCCATCGCAAAGTATGGTGACGATACGGTGGCCCGGCCCCATTTCCCGCGCCAGCTTCACCGCCGCCGCCACGTTTAGCCCGGCCGAACCGCCCACGCACAGGCCCTCGTGCCGCGTCAGGTCGAAGACCTGCTCCAGCGCCTCGGGGTCCGTCACCTGGATGGCATCGTCGATCGGTGCGCCTTCCAGATTGGCCGGTACACGGGACTGACCAATGCCTTCGGTGATGGACGTGCCTTCGGACATCACCGGCTCGCCGGTCTTGCGCCAGGAATAGAGGGCGCTGCCCAGCGGGTCGGCCAGGACGACGCGGGTGGAGGCGTCGTGCGCCTTCAGCGCCAGCGCCACGCCCGCCAACGTTCCACCCGTGCCGCAGGAGCAGGTGAAGCCATCCACCTTGCCGCCGGCCTGGGCGATGATCTCGGCGCCCGTGGTGCGGCGATGACCCTCGCGGTTGTCGAGATTGTCGAACTGATTGGCCCAGAACCAGCCCTCCTCCTCGGCGAGGCGGCGGGAGACGTGGACGTAGTTGCCTGGGTCCTTGAAGGGCTTGGCGGGCACGAGGCGCAGCTCGGCGCCGATCATGCGCAGGAAGTCGATCTTCTCCTGGCTCTGCGTCTCGGGCATCACGATGACTGAGCGGTAGCCGCGCGCGTTGCCCACCAGGGTCAGGCCGATCCCGGTGTTGCCCGCCGTTCCCTCGACGATCACGCCGCCGGGCTTCAGCGTGCCACGCTGCTCCGCCGCCTCGATGATGGCGAGGGCGGCGCGGTCCTTCACCGAGCCACCGGGATTCATGAACTCTGCCTTGCCGAGGATCTCGCATCCCGTCGCCTCGCTGGCGCGGTGGAGGCGGATGAGCGGCGTGTTTCCGATGGAGCCGAGCAAGCCGGCTGAGGGGGCGGTCCACATAGCGGTAGCTTATGTCTGCGCGGCGCGGCGTGGAAATCCCCATCCACGCTTCCCACGCGTGCCGGGGATGCGCACGTCGCCGATCTTCCACACGGAAAGAACGTTGACGTAGCGGTGTATAGTTCCGATAAAACACAAATAAATCGTGCAATAGGGGTTTCCACGATGAATCGCCGTTCGCTCGTTGCTGCTGCCGCTTCCCTGGCATTGCCCCTGCCGGCGCTCGCGCAGGGAGAGCGCCCGATCCGCCTCATCGTCCCGGTGGCTCCCGGCGGCTCGCAGGACATCGTCGCGCGCTTGGTGGCGCGCCACCTTGGCCCCGCGCTGGGCACCTCCATCGTGGTGGAGAACCTGCCGGGGGCCGGCTCCAATATCGGCTATGAAGCCGGGGCGCGGGCGTGCCCAGATGGGCTGACGCTGGTGGCGGGCGCCGATAGTCTCTCCATCAACAAGGCGCTCTTCCCGCGCCTGTCCTTTGACCCGCTGACCGACCTCGTCCCGGTTGCGCAAGTCACTTCGGTGCCGCAGATCCTCGTCGCCCGCGCGGATTTCCCGGCAAATTCCCTGCGCGAATTCGTGGAATACAGCCGCCACAATCCGGTCGCGGTCGGGACGCCAGGCAATGGACAGTTGTCCCATCTGCTGATCGAGGTGCTGCAACAGGTCACGGAAACGAGCTGGACCCACGCGCCCTATCGTGGCGGTGCGCTGGCGGTCAACGACCTGCTCGGCGGCTCGCTCCAGGGCGTCATGATCAACATCGGCGCGGTGACGGACCACGTGAAGGTCGGGCGCCTGAAGGGTATCGCCGTGTCCACTTCGGCTCGCGCCGCCGCCCTGCCGGAAGTCCCGACCCTGTCCGAGGCTGGGCTGTCCGGGCTGGAGGCGTCGGGCTGGCACGGCCTAGTCGCCCCAAAGGGCACCGACCCTGCTTTGATCGCCCGCATTAACGCCGCCGTGGGCCAGGTGCTGCGCGTGCCAGAAGTCGCCGAACGCCTGAAGGGCCTGGGCATTGAGCCGGTGGATACCCCCGCCGAGGCGCTGGGCGAGCGCCTTCGCGCCGACGCCGCCCGCTGGGCTGAGGTAGTGCGCCGCACCGGCATGCAGCTGAGCTAGGACTTCAGTCGTCCCGCCGGCGCCCGGTGATGAGCCGGGCGCTGCGCTGCAAGGTCAGGTAGCTCCACAGCCACTCGAAGGACACGACGACGCGGCTGCGGAAGCCGATCAGGAACAACGCTTGCGCGATGCCCCAGAAGCACCAGCCGATGTGGTCGCGCAGCTTGAAGCAGTCCAGATAGACCACGGCGGAATGCCGCCCGATCGTCGCGAGCTTGCCGTAGTGGCGATAGCTGAACGGGGAAGCTGAACTCCGCTCAAAGGCTCGCTCGGTGAGAAGCTTCCCCACGTGGGGCCCCTTGCTGTCCTCCGCGGCGGCGAGGTCGCGACGGCGAAGATCTCCGGATGGCCCGGAACCGAAAGGTCCGGCGCCACCGCGATCCTCCCGGCCTTGTCCGTCTCGATACAGGGCCACTTCCGACCGGCATCGGCACGACCCCCGCAGTCCACAGCGCGTCCTCGGGGGAGGCGGTCACGGGATGCCGCCCCTCAGGGGATCAGGGCGATCTTCCCGAAGTGTGCATTGGCCTTCATATGCGCCAGCGCCGCCCCGACCTCGTCCAGCGGGAAGCAGCGATCCAGCGGCAGACGCAGTTCGCCGCGCTCCAGCGCGGGCCAGAGGTCCGCGCGCATCTTGCGCACGATCTCGCGGATCTCGTCGGCGGAGCGTGTACGGAAGGTCACGCCGATATAGGTGATCCGCCGCGCTGCATGCAGGTCGAAATCAAAATCCGCGACCATGCCGCCCAGGCGCCCCACATTCACGATGCGGCCCAGGATGGCGGTGGCGCGCATGGTGTGGCGAACCAGCGAGCCGCTGATCTGGTCCACCACCGAATCCACGCCGCGCCCCTCCGTCGCCTCCAGCACCTGATCGACCCAGGTGGGATCGTTGGTGTCGACGGCGAGGGTCGCACCGAATTCGCGAAGGCGCGCGCGCCGCTCTGCATTGGTGGAGGTGCCGATCACCACCGGGCTGCCCATCAGCCGGGCTACCTGCAAGCCCATCAGTCCGACGCCGGAGGAGGCGCCCTGGATCATCACCGTGCGCGACGGCCCGGCACGGCCATGCGTCACCACCGCGTCGTGCATGGTCTGCAGCGCGACGGGCAGCGTGGCCGCGACCTCCCACGACATGTTGGCATCCGGGATCGGCGACACGCGGCCCCAATCGGCCACCGCGTATTCCGCGTAAGAGGAGGCGAGGGAGGCCATGACCCGCATGCCCGGTCGGATCGAATCCGGCACATCTGGCCCGACCTCCACCACCTCGCCCGCGCCTTCGAGCCCGGGGATGGCCCCGGGGCCGCCGATCGCGCCGTGGCGATGCCCTGCCGCGATGGCCAGGTCGGCGCGGTTCATGCCGACGGCACGTAGCCTGATCAGAACCTGCTGCGGTCCCGGCTTCGGCTCCGGGACTTCCTGAACGACGAGGCCCTGTTCGGTGACAATGGCGGCCTTCATAGGCGTCTCCTCAGAGTTTCTTGCGGTACCAGATGCGCGAATGGCCGGGCGGCATGCCGTCCAGCCGACCCGCTTCGATCCAGCCGTTGCGCTTCCAGAAATTCGCGGCGGTAAAGGAGAATGTGTCGGTATAGGCGTCGGTGCAGCCCCGCCCGCGCGCGACTGCCTCCGCCCGCGAAAGGAGGTCGGTGCCGAGACCCTGGCCACGCACCTCGCGCGACAGCCATAGCCAGTCGATGAACAGCCAGTTCCAGTAGGTGAGGCCGAGCAGCCCGCCCTTCACCACCTCATTCTCGTCGCGCGCCAGCACGGTGACCGGCTCGCGGTCATAGGGGCCGCCCATCTCCTGGTTGAAGGTATGGAGGCCACGCTGGATGGCGGCGACTGCTTCCAGCTCGGGATAATCGTCGTCGCTGATGGTAAGCCGCGGCGGGTTCATCCCAGGCGGCCCCAGGCCGCGACCAGCACGGTGAGGGTTCCGAGGAGGAGGTTCGCGGTGACGAGCTGGCGAACCCGGTCATTGGCGGCGGCGGCGCCCGCCTGGTCGCCAGCGGCCAGGGCGGCGCGCATCTGCTTCCAGGGGCCGAAGAAGACCGCCAGGAACACGGCCGCCATCAGCAGCCCGGTCATATGCATCAGGTGGACATGCCAGCCTGCACCACGGAAGCCGCCGTAATAGCCGAGCAGCAGGCTGTAGCCGGACAGGAGCACGATCGGCATGGCGTGCCAGACGATGACAAAGAATCGCCGGTGCGTCCCGCCCATCAGCGCCATGCGCTGCGCCGGTTCCAGCGCGGCGAGGGAAGGGCGCAATGCGAGGATGGCGAATGCCATGCCGCCCACCCAGAGCGCGGCGAAAAAGACGTGCAGGGCGTAAAGGAGGTTTGGCAGCATCCTTCTTTTATTGGCCGGCAAGCCCCCGGATGGAAGAGGCGAGGGCCCGAAGCTCGGAAGCGGCGGTGGAACGGGGCTGCGCCTCGGTGACGCCCTGGCCGGTGGCGAATGCTGTGGCATAGACCGCGCGGTTGCCCAGGCGTTCCGCCAGCAGCGGCGCCTTGCGGCGGGCAAGTTCCTCCAGCACCACCTCGGCCACGCGCGATTGCGGCGGGACGCGGTTCAGCACGTAGCGCCAGGGTTTCCGCTCGCCCTCCGCCAGGGCGACCGTCGCCTCGCTGGCCCAGAGGTCGGGAAGGGAGGGCTGGAGGGGGATCAGGACGAGGTCCGCGGCGCGCAACATCTGCTTCGCGTCCGTGTCCGCCGCCGGTGGGGTGTCGAGCACCACGAAGCCCGGCCCGCGCCGCAATCCATCCAGCGACGAAGGCACCCGCCAGCCCGAGGGCGTGTCGAAGCGCAGCGGCGCATGTCCTTGGGCGACCCGGATGGCATGCCATCGCGCCAGGGATTGCTGCGGGTCGGTGTCCAGCAGAGTGACCGGCCCTCCCTCTCCCAGCGCAACGGCGAGGTTGGCGGCGAGGGTGGATTTCCCCGCGCCCCCCTTCTGCTGCGCGACGGCGATCACGAAGGCCATGCCTGTACCCCTTCGATTCGGGGGCAGAGTCTAGCGCGCCTCGCGAATGGCACGCAGCGCCGCGAGGATAGCGGCGCCCGGGACGGTAAGGGGCCGCGGCGTCAGCCCCTCGGCAGCGGGTGTCATGCTGGCCTGGGCGAAGGCGACGCGGCCCATCGCCTCCTCGGCCGCCTCCCGGATGCGGGCGTGGTAGCCGGAGAGATCGCCGCCCAGGAAGCAATCCCACGCCTTGGCGACGAAATGCAGCTTCACGGTGGCGCCGGTGCGGGCGGCGGCGGCCGAGAACAGCGCCTCCGTTGGCTCGCGCGTGGTCGGCGCGGCGTAGAGCACGGTCACCTCGCCGCCCGAACGCGTCGCCGCCTCTGCCAGTGCCGCATCCGCGCGCAGCACGGGGCAGGGGGCGCGCACCCGCTCAACTGCCCGGCCGATGGTGGAGCAGGTGAGGATCACCGAATCTGCCCCGCGAGTCAGCGCCTCCATCACGCGCGCCGCCTCGTCCAGCGTGGCCGCGTCGGGCTCGCGCAGCAGGTCAGGGCGGGCATGGTGCGAAAGCTCAGCCGCGCGAACGGGCAGGGCGTCGACCGCCGCCTCGAATAGGGCCGCGTTGCTTCGTGCCGTGTGCAGGCAGGCGAGGCGTGCGATCATGGCAGGAAGGGGTTTCGCCCGCGCGCCGATCCCCCACGCGGGCCGAAATGCTGCGCGAGGTAATCCACGATCTGCCGCCGCTCCTCGCCTTCCAGCGGCGCCATGCCGTGCACCTCGGTCATCCAGTCCATCAGCCCGTCCCAGCGATTCCGGTCGAAGCCGGAGCGCCGGATGATCGCCGTCGAGTGGCAGGCGGTGCAGGCGTAGAATACCTCCTCCTGGCCCGGCCCCTCAGGCAGGATGGAGGGGTCCTCCTCCTGCGCCGCTGCGGGTGTGGCGAGAAGGAGAGCAAGGAGGAGGAAGTGGCGCATCCTCACCCGACCAGGATGGCTGCGCGGCTGATCGGGTTGGCGCCGTAGCCCTGCGGGTTCCAGTTCGCCGCCGCATGGGGCTGCATCCGGCCCTCGCTGTCCGTCGCGCGATACCAGATCTCGTAATACCCGTCGCGCGGCAGGGAGATGCGGCCCTGCCAGCGCTGCCAGGCATGGCGGTTGGCGGGTGCGGCGAGGTCCATCTTCTGCCAGGTCGCGCCGAAATCCGTGGAGACATGGACGCTGCTGACCCAGAGATCGCCCGCCCAGGCGGCGCCGCGGAGGTCCAGTTCGCGGGTGCCGGCGGGAAGCCGCGTGCCATGGGCATGGGAGGACAGGATGGAGCGCACCGGCATGCTCTCCATCTCCGCGAAGGAGCGGCCGTCATTGGTGCTGCCCGGTACGATGGGCGAAACCGGTAGGCGGTAGGAGGTACCGCCCATGCCGGCCCCCGTATGCGGCTTGTCCAGCACCGCGATGCGGGTCAGCCATTTCTGCGAAAGGCTACCCGGCCAGCCTGGAACCAGCAGCCGCACCGGCGCGCCATGGATGTGCGGAATGGGCTGCCCGTTCAGCTGGAAGACGATCAGCGTGTCGTCATCCATCGCCTTGGCCAGACGCATCCCGCGCGAGATGGCGGCGCGATCCGTGGCGCCCGACAGATGCGGGTCCGCGCCAAAATGCCCCGTATGGGTGGCGCCCGGCTTCAGCCCGGCGGCGCGCAACACGTCGCGTAGCCGCACCCCGGTCCATTGGCCGTTGCTGATGGCGCCGTTGCCCCACTGATTGCCGCGCGTCTGCGGCGAGAAGGCGGCGCGCCCATTGCCACCGCACTCCATCTGGAGTTGCAGTGTCACGTTCTCGAACCGGGAGCGGAGGTCGCCCACGGTCAGGTCGAGGGGCGAGTTCACCTCACCATCCACCGTGACGCGCCAGGAATTGGGGTCGCCGGTATGCTGCTCCGGGATCTGGCCGTTGTTGCGGATGAAGAAGTGGCGGTAGCTTGTGACGGGCTCGTCCAGCATATGCTCGGGCGTCTCGGCCACGAGCGGGCGGTCGCCTTGCAGGATCAGCTCGGCCTTGCCGTCCATCCGCAGGACCGGCGGGGCGTTGCCGCCGCTGCCCTGCGCTGCGGCGGGCCGGGAAAAGAGCGCGGGCAGGTGCCCTTCCGGCATATGGCGGGCGAAGGGAATGGCCGCGCCCAGCGCCGCGCCCATGGCAGTGAGCGCCGCACCCTTCAGCGCACCTCGCCGGCCGAAGGCCAGGGCGTCGGCCCGCTCGGGGTCGTCGCGGTAAAGCTCCTGGATCGAGCGCTCGGCCATGGGTGTTTCCTCCGGCTGTTCCGCTTTTGCGCGGCTTCGTCTGATTATGAGCGCGATGATCAGCCGTGCCGCAACCCCCAGCGAATTGCTGTCCCCCACCGAGATGGCCGAGGCCGACCGCCTCGCCGGAAACGGACCGGCGCTGATGGAGGCGGCCGGGACAGCCGTGGCGCACGCGATCCGGTCGCGCTTCCGGCCGGCCCCGGTCTTGGTGCTGGCCGGGCCGGGGCATAATGGCGGCGACGGGTATGTCGCGGCGCGGCACCTGGAGCGTGCGGGCTGGGATGTTGCCGTGGCGCCGCTAGCCCCACCCGGCGGCGATGCGGTAGGTGCCGCCGCGCGCTGGCGCGGCCCCGTTCGCCCCTTCGCGCCCGCATCCGTGGCGCGCGCCGGGCTGGTGGTGGACGCGGTGTTCGGCGCTGGCCTGTCGCGCGCGGTGGATGGGCTTGTGGCGGAAACCCTCTCTGTCATCCGGGCGCCCATCGTGGCGGTGGACGTGCCGAGCGGGGTGGATGGCGCGACCGGCGCGGTGCACGGATTTGCGCCGCAAGCGGCACTGACCGTCACCTTCTTTCGGCTGAAGCCGGGCCATCTTCTCCTGCCCGGGCGCGACCTGTGCGGCGAAACGTTGCTGGCGGAGATCGGCTTACCGGAAGCGGTGCTGGAGCGGATCGCTCCCCGCACCTTCCGCAACAACCCGACGCTGTGGCAGCTTCCGCAGCCTGGGGCTGCGACGCACAAGCACGCGCGCGGGCATGTCACCATTCTTTCCTCCGACGCGATGTCGGGCGCCGCGCTGCTGGCGGCGCGGGGTGCGCGCCGCGCCGGGGCCGGCCTCGTTACCCTGGCTTGCGAGTCGGGGGAGGCGGCGCGCGCCCACCGCATGGCAGAACCGGGCGCCCTGACCCTTACCGGTGATTGGCCCGAAGCGCTGCTGGAGGACGGGCGGCGCGACGTCTTCTGCGTGGGCCCGGGCCTACCCCCGGATGCCACGACGCGTGGAGCGGTCGCCGCGCTGCTCGCCGCCGGAAAGCGGCTTGTCCTCGACGCGGGGGCACTCACCGCCCTCGCCGGGCACGCGGACCGGTTGGAGGGTGCGGCGATCATGACGCCCCACTCGGCCGAGTTCGCCCGGCTCTTCGGCGAGGTCGGGAACGATCGGCTCGGCGCGGCAAGGAGGGCCGCATCCCAATCTGGCTCAGTTGTCCTGTTGAAGGGCAGCGACACGGTGGTGGCGGCACCTGACGGGCGAGCGACCATCAACGACAACGCACCCGCTTGGCTGGCCAGCGGCGGAACTGGAGACGTGCTGGCCGGTATCGCCGCCGCCTTGCTGGCCCAGGGAATGCCATCCTTCGAAGCGGCCTGCGCAGCGGCCTGGCTGCACGGCGAGGCGGCGCGCAGGGCCGGTCCTGGCATGATCGCCGAGGATCTGCCACAGCAAATTCACGCTACATTTCTGCATGTTGCGGCGTTAGGATATGCAACCACCCGGAGAGAAGCTTGATGTCCGACGTCGCCGTAATTCCCGCCGAAACCCTGGTGGACCGTGCTCTCCGCCGCGTGACAGGCCTTTGGCGGGATATGGCGGAGCGGGTCTCGGGCCGCGAAGAAGAACTCTCGATCGCCGAACAGATGCGGGCCTGCCTGGCCGCGCGGGGCGGCGAAGTTTCCGCGCGCGCGCGCGCGGCAAAGCTTGCAGCGGCCTATCGCTCCCTGCCTGCGGCCGACCGGCTCTCCTTCCTCCGCACCCTGGCTGAGTTCGACGCCGACCCCGTCGCCGTCGAGAACGCCATGGCCCAATGGACCAGCGCCACCGACGTGGCCGGCAAGGCCGCGGCCAAGGTCGCGCTGCGCCGCGCGCTGGAAAGCCCGCGCGTCCGTCTCATGACGCAGTTCACCGGCATTCCCGACGGGGTGAAGCTGCTGGTGGATCTGCGCGAGGACCTGCTGGGGTTGATGGGCGACGACCCGCTGCTGCGAGCGCTTGAGGCGGATCTCAAGACGCTGCTCGCCTCCTGGTTCGATGTGAGCTTCCTGGAGCTGCGCCGCATCGACTGGAACAGCCCCGCCGCCCTGCTCGAGAAGCTGATCCGATACGAGGCGGTGCACCGCATCGAAAGCTGGGAAGACCTGAAGAACCGTCTGGACAGCGACCGACGCTGCTACGCCTTCTTCCACCCCCGCATGCCTGAGGAGCCGCTGATCTTCGTGGAGATCGCGCTGGTCCAGGGCCTCGCCGGCAGCGTCCAGGCCCTTCTGGACCCGACGGCGGATGTGATGGACCCGGCCAAGGCCGACACCGCCATCTTCTACAGCATCAACAACTGCCAGCGCGGCCTGGACGGCATCGCTTTCGGCAACTTCCTGATCAAGCGCGTGGTCGACGTGCTGAGCCAGGAATTCCGCAACCTGCGCAACTTCGCCACCCTCTCGCCCATCCCCGGCTTCTGCCGCTGGCTCGCGGCGCGGGAGGAGGCTGGGGCCGAAGGGCTGCTGACGCCCGAGGAGACGGAGTCGCTGCGCCAGGCGGCCCAGGCCGCGCCCGGCACCTCGGGCCTCGCCGCGCTGCAGATGCTGATGGCGCGCAAGGATTGGGACATGCCCACCATGAAGGCGCTGGAACCGGTGCTGAACCGCCTCTGCCTGCGCTACCTCGCCGTGGAAGGCGGGCGGAACCCGAAGCGCGCCGCCGACCCAGTCGCGCATTTCCACCTGAGCAACGGCGCGCGGATCGAGCGGCTGAACTGGCGCGGCGACATCAGCGCCAAGGGCATGCGCGAGAGCGCGGGGATGATGGTCAACTACCTCTATGACCCCGAGGCGATCGAAGACAACCACGAGGCCTATGCGGGTGAGGGCAAGCGCGCCATGTCCGCCCATGTTCGGAAACTTGTGAAGAGCTGAATCCCGGGTAGAGTCGGGGACAAGCCGGAGGAACCCCGATGAATCAGCAGGCCCTGGCGCAGCGCGCCCACACCCCGGCCGAGGCGCAGCGTATCGAGCTCTTGCACGCCATCGAACGCAAGCTGCTCTGGCTGTCCGCCTGGATGATCCACCACGCCAACCACGTCCGTCCCAACCGGGACGGGCTGAAGGTCGGTGGGCACCAGGCCTCCTGCGCCTCCTGCGTGTCCATCATGACGGCGCTGTATTTCGAGGTGCTGCGGCCCGCGGATCGCGTGGCCGTGAAGCCTCATGCAGGGCCGGTCTTCCACGCCATCAACCTGCTGATGGGCCGCCAGTCGCCGGAGCGGATGGAGACGCTGCGCCAGTTCGGCGGCATCCAACCCTATCCCTCCCGCATGAAGGACGGGGCGGAGGTGGATTTCTCCACCGGCTCGGTCGGGCTTGGCGTGGCGCTGACCTCGTTCGGATCGCTCGTGCAGGATTACGTCCGGCTGAAGGATCTCGCGCCCCCGGGCGTGCCGGCCGGGCGCCACGTGGCCATCGTCGGCGACGCGGAGCTGGACGAGGGCAATATCTACGAAGCCCTGCTCGAAGGCTGGAAGCACGATATCCGCGATGTCTGGTGGGTCGTGGACTACAACCGCCAGAGTCTCGATTCCGTGGTGCAGGACCGCCTCTTCGGCCGCATCGAGGGGCTATTCCGCGACATGGGGTGGAATGTCGTCACCCTGAAATATGGCCGCAAGCTCCAGGCCGCCTTCGCCCGCGAGGGCGGCGAGGCGCTGCGCCGCTGGATCGATGACTGCCCCAATAGTCTCTACGCGGCGCTCACCTTCCAGGGCGGCACCGCGTGGCGCGCGGCGCTCCTGGCAGAGCTGGGCCGCGAGCCTGGGGTGCGGGCGATCATCGACCCGCTCTCCGATGATGAACTGGCCGGGCTGATGACCAATCTCGGCGGGCATGACGTCGAAACGCTGCTTGAAGCCTTCCGCGCCCAGGACGCCGCCGGGGACCAGCCCACCTGCTTCATCGCCTACACCATCAAGGGCATGGGCCTGCCTTTTGCCGGGCATAAGGACAATCATGCCGGGCTGATGACCAAGGAGCAGATGGAGGGGTTCCGGGCGGAGATGGACATCCGTCCCGGCCATGAATGGGACCCGTTCGAGGGGCTTCCCTTCCCGGAGGCGGAGCTGCGCCGCATCGTCGAGGATGCGCCCTTCGCCAAGCCGCTGACGCCCGAGGGGCGGCGCCTGTCCGCCCCGACCATTCCGGTGCCCGATGCGTTCCCGATTCCCAAGGTGCCGGAAGGGCGCAAACTTTCCACCCAGGCCGCCTTCGGCGAAATCCTGGCCGGCATCGGCCGCGGGGAGGGGGAATACGGCCCCCTGGCCTCACGCATCGTCACCACCAGCCCGGACGTGACCGTCTCCACCAATCTGGGTCCCTGGGTGAACCGGCGCGGCATCTTCGACCGGCACAAGAAGAACGACGTGTTCCGCGACGCCAAGCTGGCCTCGGCGCAACGATGGGGCATGTCGCCCGAGGGGCAGCACATCGAACTCGGCATCGCCGAGCAGAATTTGTTCCTCGTGCTGGCGGCGTGCGGCCTTGCCCATTCCCTCTATGGCGCGCGGCTGCTGCCGATCGGGACGGTGTACGATCCCTTCGTCAATCGTGGCCTCGATGCGCTGATCTACGGCTGCTACATGGATGCGCGCTTCCTGCTGGTCTCAACCCCGTCGGGGCTGACGCTGGCGCCGGAAGGAGGGCAGCACCAGTCGGTCAACACGCCGCTGATCGGCATGGCGCAGGACCGGCTATCCAGCTACGAGCCCGCCTTTGCCGACGAACTTGCCGTGCTGATGCGCCACGCCTTCGCGTACATGCAGGCGGAGAACGGTACCTCCGTATGGCTGCGCCTCTCGACGCGCGGCCTCGCCCAGCCCAAGCGCGATCTGGACCCGGATGCGGTGATCGCCGGCGGCTACTGGATGGTGCCGCCCGCGCCCGGCGCGCGCATCGCTATCGCCTATCAGGGGCCGGTCGCTCCCGAGGCGATGGCCGCCTTCGAATCGCTGCGCGAGGAGGAGCCGGGCGCTGGGCTTCTCGCCGTCACAAGCCCCGACCGGCTGCACCAGGGCTGGCTGGAAGCCCGCCGCCGGGCACGCGGCGGGCCGGGCGCTGCTCCCTCCCACATCGAGTCGCTGCTTGCGCCGCTGGCGCCGGAGGCAGGGCTCGTTACGGTGCTTGATGGGCACCCGGCCTCGCTGGACTGGCTGGGCGCGGTGCGCGGGCAACGCGTCGCGGCGCTGGGCGTGGACCGCTTCGGCCAGGCTGGCGACCTCCCCGACCTCTACGCCGAGTACGGGCTGGATGAGGCGACGATCCTGGATGCTTGCGCTCAGCTCCTGATCGGATAGGGGATGAGGGGCGCATCGCGCCTCTGGTAGAGCGGATGCTTCGGGCTGCCATCCCCGTTCACCCCGAAGCAGAGCGGCCGCAGCCCCAGCCCGGCGAGCATGGACGCAAGCTGCGGCCCTCGCCATGCGAGCGGCTTGGGCGGTTGCCCCCAGGCCACGACCAGGGTCGAGGCGCGTGCAGCGTGGCGGGCGATGGCGGCATCATTCTCCGCCCCCACCGGATCGTCCACTTCCAGGAGCCGCCGCTTGTCGGTGACGCGATAGGCGAAGGCATTCAGCATCACGCAGCCCCCTGCCCCCCAGAGGTGCCGGGCGCGCCACATCACGCCCTGAACGGTCGGGTCATCCACGTCCACGTCGGCGGTGGAAGGGTTCATGCCGATCACCGCCGCCACTCCTGGGCTGCCGATGGGTCGCCCGTCCCACCGCCGCTCCAGGGTCCAGCGCCAGCGCCGGCAAGGAGAGAACTCGGCTTCGGACACCACGTCCTCCGCGAGGCGCAGCCGGACACGGCCGCCAGGGTCATGAGGATCGGACATGGCGTCATCCTTGCGGCACCCTGCGCCTGTGCCTAGCCTCCGCCCGCGGAGCCGGCCCCGCCGGCCGAGGGAAAGGAACGATCCATGATGACGATGATTGGCCGCCGCGGCCTGGCGGGGCTGGGCGCGGCGACGCTTCTGGCAACCCCCGCACTTTCGCAGAACCGCGTGGCGCTTCGCATGGGTTGGACCACGACGGATGGCGCGCAGGACCCCTATGCGATCGGTGCCCGCGCCTTCAAGACCGAGCTGGAACGCCGCGCCGGCGGCCGCGTCGAGGTCCAACTCTTTCCGAATCGCGCGCTGGGCGACGAGCGGCCCCTCCTGGACGGCATGCGCCTCGGCACGGTGGATTGCGGCATCATCACCAATGCCGTGGTCGCGCAGGTCGAGCCGGCCTTCCAGATCTGCGACATGCCCTTCCTGTTCCGGGACGAGGCGCAAGCGCACCGCGTCCTAGACGGCCAAGTGGGCACGAGCCTAGCGCAACGCCTTGAAGCGAGAGGCGTGATGGCCCTCGGCTTCATGGAGGGCGGGTTCCGCCAGATGATCAACAATGTCCGGCCCGTTGCGGAGCCTGGCGACGTGCGTGGCGTGAAGTTCCGCGTTCTGCAAAGCCCGATCTATATCGGGCTGTTCAACGCCCTGGGCGGCACCGCCGTCCCCATGGCCTGGGGCGAGACCTTCACCGCCGTGCAGCAGGGCGCCGTGGACGGGCTGGAGATCCCGCTCGCCGTGATCGACGCCAGCAAGTACAACGAGGTGACCAAGTACCTGTCCCTCACCAACCATATCTATTCCATGATCGCGCTGTGCATGGCGAAGCGTGCGCATGACCGCCTGCCGCAGGACCTTCGTGCCGCAGTGCGCGAGGCCTCGGCCGCTGCGAGGGCAACCCAGCGGGAGGAGGCGGGACGCATCGCCCGCACCCTCGCCGACTCGCTAGGCCAGAAGGGTATGCAGGTGAACCGCGTGGCCGACGCAGCCGCGTTCCGCCGCGCTGTCCTGCCGATGTATGAAAGCTTCCGTGGCCAGATCGGCGCCGACATCGTGCGCGACGCGCTGGCCGCGGCGGAGTAGCGTGGGACGCGCGCTCGACGCCCTCGCCTGGCTGCTGCGCGCCAGCATCGTGCTGGCCGCGGCGGTCATGCTGGGCAGCATCTTCCTCCAGGTCGTGATGCGCTACGTCTTTCACCGGGCGCCGCCATGGTCGGAGGAATTGGCGCTGCTCATGTTTTCCTGGGCCACGCTGGGCGGTCTCGCCCTCGGCGTGCGCGAGGGGTTCCACGTCGCACTGACTCTGTTGCCCGAGCGGCTCCCCCCGGCGTCACGCCGCGCCTGGGGGCGCGTCCTGGCCCTGGCGACAGCGGCGCTGGGCGGCTTCGTCGCCTGGTCCGGCCTGCGCTTCGTCGAGATGACCGGCGGCTCCATCTCCGCCGCGATCGGCTATCCGACCGAGATCCTCACCGCCATGGCACCGGCGAGCGGGGCGCTGGTCATGATCTTCGCGCTGGAACACGCGCTGCTTCCCGGGCCGGCTGAGCCGGCATGAGCGGAGTCGCCCTCGCCCTGACGGCCGGCTTCGCCGCGCTCGTCATCCTTGGCCTGCCCTTCGCCATCGCCATCGCCGGCGTGACGGCGCTCGCCCTGCTGCTGGCAGACATGGAGCCCGCCTTCCTGGCGCAGCAGCTGGTTGCGGGTTCGCAAAGCTTCAGCCTCCTGGCCATCCCGCTCTTCATGCTGGCCGGGGAGATTATGGGGGCTGGCGGGCTGTCGCAGCGCCTCGTCGACGTGGCTTCCACTGCCGTGCGGCACCGGACCGGCGGGCTCGCCATGGTCACGGTGCTGGCGGCGGTGGTGTTCTCGGCCATCTCCGGCTCGGCGCCTGCCACCACGGCGGCGATCGGCGCCATCATGATCCCGGCCATGGTCGCCGGTGGGTATTCCGCCGCCTTCGCCGCCTCCATCGCCGTATCGGCCGGGGTGCTGGGTCCGCTGATCCCGCCTTCCATCGCCTTCGTGATCTGGGGAATCGTGGCCGAGCAATCCATCGGCCGGCTGTTCCTTTCCGGCGTCGTGCCGGGCCTCACCATCGCGGCCGGGTTGCTGGTCGTCTGCTGGTTCCATGCCCGCCGGCACGGCGTCCCACGCCAGGAACGTGCAAGCTGGCGTGAGCTGGGACGGGCCATCGTGCAGGGTCGCTGGGCGCTGCTTTCCCCTGTCCTGGTGCTGGGCGGCATCTATGGCGGGGTCTTCACCCCCACCGAGGCCGCGGCGATGAGTTGTGTCTATGCCCTCGTGATCGGTCTCTGGGTGGAGCGCCGGATCGCCCTGCGCGACCTGCCGGCCCTGGTGCTGCGGGGGATGCGCACCAGCGCCATGGTGACGGCGATCATCGCCGCCTCCGCCGGGTTCGGGGTGCTGGTGGCGCAGGAGCGGATCGCGGTGGACTTTGCCTCCTGGATGGCCGCCAACTTCTCCGAGCGCTGGATGGCGCTGGCGGCCCTCAACATCGCCTTCTTCCTGCTGGCGGCGGTGATGGACGAGATCGCGATCATGGTGGTGCTGGGACCGCTGCTGATTGCCATCGGCAACGGCTTCGGGGTGGACCCGATCCATTTCGGGGCCATCATCGTCACCAATGTGGCCATCGGCATGGCGGCCCCGCCCATCGGCTACTGCCTGTTCGTGGGCATGGCGATCAGCGGCCTGTCGCTCGGCGCCGTCTCCCGGGCCATCTGGCCGCAGATCCTGGTGATGCTCGCCGTGCTGATGTTGACGACCTATATCCCCGGCTTCGCCCTGGCCCTCCAGAGATAGGAGCGATCGGGCAAAGCCTGGGTTGGCGCGGCCGGGGGTTTCCGCTACACGCCCGGCTTCCGACGCGGAACGCGGATACGGACGCGGGCGTGGTGGAATTGGCAGACACGCTGGATTTAGGTTCCAGTGGCGCAAGCCGTGGGGGTTCAAGTCCCTCCGCCCGCACCACTTGGAAGTCCCGGCACAGATTGGATGGATTGCGCGCGATGCAGGTGACGGAGGTTGCGAACGAGGGTCTGAAGCGGGCCTACACGGTGGTGGTGCCCGCCGCCGACATCGCCGCGCAGAAGGACAAGCGCCTCGCCGAGCTTGCGAAGGACATGAAGATCCCTGGCTTCCGCCCCGGCAAGGTGCCGCAGAAGGTGGTCCAGGCCCGCTACGGCCAGGCCGTGATGGGCGAGGTGCTGGAAGCCTCGGTGCAGGAGGCCACGGGCAAGGTGGTGTCCGAGCGCGGGCTGCGCCCGGCGCTCCAGCCCAAGATCGAGCTGATCAACTTCCATGATGGTGCCGACCTGGAGTTCCGCGTGGATGTCGAGATCCTGCCCGAGATCCCGATGCCGGACTTCGCCTCCATCAACCTTACCCGCCCCAAGGCGGCCCCGGGCGAGGAGCAGGTGAAGGAGGCGCTGGACAACATCAGCCGCCGCAACGCCTCGCTGGAGGAGACGGAGGCCCGCGCCGCCCAGAAGGGCGAGGTGCTGATCTGCGACTTCGTCGGCCGCATCGGTGGCGAGGAGTTCCAGGGCGGCTCGGCCAACGACATGCCCATCGAAGTGGCGGGTCCGGGCTTCATCCCCGGCTTCACCGAGCAGCTGGAAGGCTTGGCCCCGGGCGAGGAACGCGTGGTCAAGGTGACGTTCCCGGCCGAGTACGGCGCGGCGGAATTGGCCGGCAAGGATGCCGAGTTCACCGTGACCGCGAAGGCCCTCAAGGTCTATGCCAAGCCGGCCCATGACGACGAGCTGGCGAAGAAGATGGGCCTCGAGAGCTTCGACAAGCTGCGCGAGCGCATCGTCGAGGTGCTGCAGGGCGAGTACGACGCCGCCTCCCGCCTTGCGGTGAAGCGCAAGCTGCTCGATGCCCTGGCCGACCAGGCCAGCTTCACCGTGCCCGAGGGCATGGTGGAGGGCGAGTTCGCCCAGATCTGGCAGCGCGTCGAGGCCGACATGAAGGCCGGCCGCCTGGACGGCGACGATGTCGGCAAGGACGAGGAGACGCTGAAGGCGGAGTACCGCTCCATCGCCGAGCGCCGCATCCGCCTGGGCCTGTTGATCGCCGAGATCGGCCGGACCAACAACATCGAGGTGACGCGCGAGGAGCTTTCCAACGCCCTGCGCCAGGAAGTCGCCCGCTATCCGGGCCAGGAGAAGCAGGTCTTCGAGTTCTTCCAGAAGAACCCGCAGGCCATGGACAACCTCCGCTCCCCGATCTTCGAGGAGAAGGTGGTCGACTTCATGCTCGAGCTGGCCAAGGTGACGGACGAGGAGATGTCGCCCGAGGCGCTGCAGAAGGCCGCCCAGGGCGGTTGACGGCGTTCCCCGGCCACTCCAGGGTCGGGTTTCGTGGCTGTGGGGGAGGGGGCTTTTCCTGCCTCCCCGGCGCACCACATGATGCGGGCTGGAGGGCAGGGCGCCGGGCGTGATTCGCCGGGCCGGCCCGCCGCCCGCGCCCATCCCGGGGCGGGCGACTTTTTCGGGAAAGACATTCCATGCGGGACCGCGATCCGGTCGAAATCTACAACAACTCGCTGGTTCCGATGGTCGTGGAGCAATCCAGCCGCGGCGAGCGAGCCTACGACATCTATTCGCGCCTGCTGAAGGAGCGGATCATCTTCCTCACGGGCGCGGTTTACGATCAGGTTTCTTCCCTGATCTGTGCCCAGCTCCTGTTCCTGGAGAGCGAGAACCCGAACAAGGAGATTTCGTTCTACATCAATTCTCCGGGCGGCGTCGTTTCCGCCGGCCTCGCGATCTATGACACGATGCAGTACATCCGCTCGCCCGTCTCGACCGTCTGCATCGGCATGGCGGCCTCCATGGGCTCCCTGCTGCTGACCGCCGGTGCCGCCGGCAAGCGCTTCGCGCTGCCTAATGCCCGCGTGATGGTGCACCAGCCCTCCGGCGGCGCCCAGGGGCAGGCGACGGACATCGAGATCCAGGCCCGCGAGATCCTGACCCTGCGTCGGCGGCTGAACGAGATCTACGTGAAGCACACGGGGCAGCCGGTCGAGGCCATCGAGGCCAAGCTGGAGCGCGACAGCTACATGTCGGCGGAGGAGGCCCTGGCCTTCGGTCTGATCGATCAGGTCGTGACCACCCGGCCCGCATCTCTCGAGCCGGCGAAAACCTAACCGGCTTTGGAACGTTTCAATTCCCCGGGGGGCGTGATGGTGCCCCGGGGAAGGCGCGCTTCCCCCCGGGGGTTCCGGGGGGCTATCATTCGCCAACGCGCCTTCCGGGCGGGGGCTGACGCCTGCCGAGGGAGCGAGGAGTGGGCATGAGCAAGTCTGGCGATAGCAAGAACACCCTGTACTGCTCCTTCTGCGGGAAGAGCCAGCACGAGGTCCGCAAGCTGATCGCGGGCCCGACGGTGTTCATCTGCGATGAATGCGTCGAGCTCTGCATGGACATCATCCGTGAAGAGCACAAGACGCATATGGTGAAGACGCGCGATGGCGTGCCGACACCGAAGGAGATCTGCAAGGTCCTCGATGACTACGTCATCGGGCAGGACCATGCGAAGAAGGTGCTCTCCGTCGCGGTCCACAATCACTACAAGCGTCTGGCCGCGGGCCAGAAGAACAACGACATTGAGATCGCGAAGAGCAACATCATGCTCATCGGGCCCACGGGCTCGGGCAAGACGCTGCTTGCGCAGACCCTCGCGCGCATCCTCGACGTGCCGTTCACCATGGCGGACGCCACCACGCTGACCGAGGCGGGCTACGTGGGCGAGGATGTGGAGAACATCATCCTCAAGCTGCTCCAGGCCGCGGATTACAACGTGGAGCGGGCGCAGCGCGGCATCGTCTACATCGACGAGGTCGACAAGATCAGCCGCAAGTCGGACAACCCCTCCATCACGCGCGACGTGTCGGGCGAGGGTGTTCAGCAGGCGCTGCTGAAGATCATGGAAGGCACGGTCGCCTCTGTCCCGCCGCAGGGCGGTCGGAAGCATCCGCAGCAGGAATTTCTGCAGGTGGATACGACCAACATCCTGTTCATCTGCGGCGGTGCCTTTGCCGGGCTTGAGAAGATCATCGGCGCGCGTGGTAAGGGCTCGGGCATCGGCTTCGGTGCGGAGGTCCGCGATCCGGAGGAGCGGCGCGTCGGCACCGTGCTGCGCGAGGTGGAGCCGGAGGATCTGCTGAAGTTTGGCCTGATCCCCGAGTTCATCGGCCGCCTGCCGGTGGTCGCGACCCTCGAAGATCTGGACGAGCGGGCGCTGATCGAGATCCTGACGAAGCCCAAGAACGCGCTGCTGAAGCAGTATCAGCGTCTGTTCGAGATGGAGGGAGCCAAGCTCACCTTCACCGAGGACGCGCTGAAGTCGGTTTCCCAGCGGGCGATCCAGCGCAAGACGGGTGCCCGAGGCCTCCGTTCCATCATGGAGCAGATCCTGCTCGGCACGATGTTCGAGCTTCCGGGCCTCACCGATGTGGATGAGGTCGTGGTGAACCGCGAAGTGGCCGAAAACCGCGCCCAGCCGCTGTTCATCTACAACGAGAAGCCGGCGGAGCAGAGCTCCGCCTGATGCGCCGCGGCCTTGGAATCAGGGCCGCGCGAGACCAAATGGTGAATCCATCCCGTGGCCGGGCGGCTTGTGCCGCCTTTGGGCTTGCCCCCGGCCGACTGTCCCTAGAGAGGTCCCCATGACGGAAACCATCCGCGGCGAGTTGCTTCCCGTGCTACCGCTGCGGGATATCGTCGTCTTCCCGCATATGATCGTGCCGCTCTTCGTGGGGCGCGAGAAGTCGGTGAGGGCGCTCGAATCCGTGATGAAGGAGGACAAGCAGATCCTCCTCGTCGCCCAGAAGAATGCCGCCCAGGATGACCCTGGCAGCGCCGACCTGTATGAGGTCGGCACTGTTTCCACCGTGCTCCAGCTCCTGAAGCTGCCGGACGGTACCGTGAAGGTGCTGGTCGAGGGCGGGCGCCGTGCGCGCATCGCCGGCTTCAAGGAGACCAAGCAGTATTTCGAGGCCTTCGCCGAGGTCATCGAGGAGCAGGCGCCCGAGCGTCGCGAGGTGGAGCCGCTGATGCGCTCCGTCGTCTCGCAGTTCGAGAGCTACATCAAGCTCAACAAGAAGATCGCGCCGGAGGTGCTCGTCTCGATCAATCAGATCGAGGATGCGGGTAAGCTCGCCGACACGGTGGCGGCGCATCTCTCCATCAAGATCCCCGAGAAGCAGGAGCTGCTCGAGATCGGCGCCGTCGGCCAGCGGCTGGAGCGCGTCTTTGCCCACATGGAGGGCGAGATGAGCGTCCTGCAAGTGGAGAAGCGCATCCGCAACCGCGTGAAGCGGCAGATGGAGAAGACCCAGCGCGAGTACTACCTGAACGAGCAGCTGAAGGCGATCCAGAAGGAGCTGGGCGAAGGCGAGGAGGGCAAGGACGAGGCCGCCGAGCTCGAGGCCAAGATCAACGCCACCAAGCTGAGCAAGGAAGCGCGCGAGAAGGCGATGGCGGAGCTGAAGAAGCTTCGCTCCATGTCGCCGATGAGCGCCGAGGCGACGGTGGTGCGCAACTACCTCGACTGGATCCTGTCCATCCCCTGGAAGAAGCGCTCCAAGGTCCGCAACGACATTGTCGAGGCGGAGAAGGTCCTGGACGCCGACCATTATGGTCTGGAGAAGGTCAAGGAGCGGATCATCGAGTACCTGGCTGTCCAGTCGCGCTCGAAGAAGATCCGTGGCCCGATCCTGTGCCTCGTCGGCCCTCCGGGCGTCGGCAAGACCTCGCTCGGCAAGAGCATCGCCAAGGCGACCGGCCGCTCCTTCGTGCGGATGAGCCTAGGCGGCGTGCGTGACGAGGCCGAGGTGCGTGGCCACCGGCGGACCTATATCGGCTCCATGCCGGGCAAGGTCATCCAGGGCATGAAGAAGGCGAAGACCTCGAATCCGCTCTTCCTGCTGGACGAGATCGACAAGCTCGGCGCCGACTGGCGCGGCGACCCGTCGAGCGCGCTGCTGGAGGTGCTGGACCCCGAGCAGAACTCGACCTTCGGCGACCATTACCTGGAGGTGGACTACGACCTCTCGGACGTGATGTTCGTCACCACGGCGAACTCGCTCCGCATGCCGCAGCCCTTGCTTGACCGCATGGAGATCATCCGCATCCCCGGCTACACCGAGGATGAGAAGGTCGAGATCGCCAAGCGCCACCTACTTCCGAAGGTGACCGAGGCGAACGGGCTGAAGCCGGGCGAGTGGACACTTTCCGACGACGCGATCCGCGACATGGTCCGCTACTACACGCGCGAGGCCGGCGTCCGGAACCTCGAGCGTGAGATCGGCGGGCTGGCGCGGAAGGCCGTCAAGGAGATCGTCTCCAAGAAGGCCAAGAAGGTCGCCATCACGCGCAAGAACCTCGACAAGTATGCCGGCGTGCGGAAGTTCCGCTACGGCGAGGCGGAGAGCGAGGATCAGGTGGGTGTGGTGACCGGACTCGCCTGGACCGAGGTGGGTGGCGACATCCTCTCGATCGAGAGCGTGGTCGTTCCCGGCAAGGGCCATGTGAAGCCGACGGGGCAGTTGGGCGACGTGATGAAGGAAAGCGTGCAGGCCGCGCTGTCCTATGTCCGCAGCCGCTCCGTCACCTTCGGCATCAAGCCGACCCTGTTCGAGAAGCGTGACGTCCACGTCCACGTTCCCGAAGGGGCGACTCCGAAGGATGGACCGAGCGCTGGCATCGCCATGGCGACCTCTATCGTCTCGGTGCTGACCGGCATCCCGGTTCGGCGCGACGTTGCGATGACCGGTGAGATCACGCTGCGCGGCCGCGTGCTTCCGATCGGCGGGTTGAAGGAGAAGCTGCTGGCGGCCTTGCGGGCCGGCATCACGACCGTCTTCATCCCGAAGGAGAACGAGAAGGACCTCGCGGAGATTCCGGACAGCGTGAAGAAGGCGCTGACCATCCGGCCCGTCTCCCATGTGGATGAGGTGATTGCGGGCGCCCTGGTGCGCGCGCCGGAACCCATCACTTGGGTCGAGCCGGAGGAGGTGCCGCCACCGCCGGCGACACCGGAGCCGGCGGTTCGTCCGCACTGACGGGAAGGGGGGCTTCGGCCCCCCTTTCTGCGGTCAGGGCATGGTTCATTCGCCGCAAACCCAATGAATCCCTGGGTCTTGGCGCGACGCTTCGGTTGACGCGGCCGAAACGCCGCGATTAGTGTCGCCGCCAGTGCCGGCGGGGAATCGTCCCCGACCGGCAGGATGCGGAGAGAGGGGGGGCAACCCTATGAACAAGCAGGATCTGGTCAGCGTTGTGGCCGAGACGGGGGAGATGTCCAAGGCCAAGGCCGGCGAGGTGCTGGACGCGGTGTTCGATGCGATCACCACGGCCCTGACCAAGAAGGGCGGCGAGGTTCGCCTAGTGGGCTTCGGCACCTTCAGCACCAGCAAGCGTAAGGCTGGCAAGGGCCGCAACCCCCGTACCGGCGAGGAGATCAAGATCCCGGCCAGCACGACCGTCCGCTTCAAGGCCGGCAAGGGCCTGAAGGACGCCGTGAACTGAGTATCGTTCCTGACGGATCCGGGCCCCTCCAGTAGGGGCCGAAGCCGGCCGAAAGGCCGGCTTTTTTCGTTCCCGGCGCATGGCTCTTGTCCTGCGCGGAGGACGGGCTATGGAGGGGGGCAGGGGGCGCTTAGCTCAGCTGGGAGAGCGCCTGCTTTACACGCAGGATGTCGGCGGTTCGATCCCGTCAGCGCCCACCACTTTCCTCCTCCCCCCGCGTTGACAGGATCGCGTGGGGGCCGTAAACGCCGCTCCACGCTGCGCGGGTGTAGCTCAGTCGGTTAGAGCGCCGGCCTGTCACGCCGGAGGTCGCGGGTTCGAGCCCCGTCACTCGCGCCAGTCTCCCCTTTCATTCAGGACGTGTCGGCACCAGCTTCAAGCTGTTGCAGTGCTAAGGAAAATTCCCAGGTCGCCCTATGGCGGCACGGGCGGTTCTTCCCTATGGTGCGCCGCATCGGGCCGGGCGCGGGCTTGCGCGCTGCATGGCCAAAGTCAAGCACAAGCCAAGGCAAAGTGGACAGCAAGGCCGGACCATGACGCAGCCCCTGCTCGCCGAGTATTTTCCCATTCTTGTCTTTCTGGGAATCGCAGCCGGCATTGCCCTCGCCATGGTGGGTGGCAGCCTTCTTCTGGCGCGGCAGAAGCCGAATGCCGAGAAGCTCTCCGCCTATGAGTGCGGCTTCGAGCCTTTCGACGACACGCGGCGGCGCTTCGACGTGCGATTCTACCTCGTCGCCATCCTGTTCATCATTTTCGACCTTGAGGTGGCTTTCCTTTTCCCGTGGGCGGTCGCGCTGGGCGACATCGGCTGGCTGGGCTTCCTGTCCATGATGGGGTTCCTGGGCGTGCTGACCGTGGGATTCATCTATGAGTGGCGCAAGGGCGCCCTGGACTGGGAGTAAGGCGAGATGAACGAGATCGCCTGGAACAAGCAGGGGCTTGGCCCCGGCGCCGAGCAGGACGCGGTGGTCCGCGCCGTGACCGGCGAGATCGAGGACAAGGGCTTCGTCGTCGCCAGCCTGGACAAGGTGGTGAACTGGGCCCGCACCGGCAGCCTCTGGCCGATGACCTTCGGCCTGGCCTGCTGCGCCGTGCCGATGATCCATGCCTACATGGCCCGCTACGACCTCGACCGCTTCGGGATCATCCCGCGCGGCTCGCCGCGTCAGAGCGACGTGATGATCGTGGCCGGCACGCTGACCAACAAGATGGCCCCCGCGCTGCGCAAGGTCTACGACCAGATGAGCGAGCCGCGCTGGGTCATCTCCATGGGCTCCTGCGCCAATGGCGGTGGCTACTACCACTACAGCTACAGCGTGGTGCGCGGCTGCGACCGCATCGTGCCGGTGGATGTCTATGTGCCCGGCTGCCCGCCCACGGCGGAGGCGCTGGTCTATGGCATCCTCCAGCTGCAGCGGAAGATTCGCCGGACGGGAACCATCCTCCGTGGTTGACGCGCTCGAGAACGACATCCGCGCCACGCTGGGCGACCGCCTGCCGGTGGAGTTCGTCCGCGCCAATTGGGGCCGGGAGCTGGAGCTGCACACGACGCGGGCCGCGCTGCCGGCGCTGATGCTGCTGCTGCGCGACACGCCGGCCCTCGACTTCGCCCTGCTGATGGATGTGTGCGGCGTGGACTGGCCGGAGCGCGCCGAGCGCTTCGACGTGGTCTACAACCTGCTGTCCCTGACGCGGAACGAGCGGGTTCGCGTGATCGTCGCCACCGACGAGCGCGAACCTGTGCCCAGCGTATCGCTGCTTTGGCCTACCGCAACGTGGTTCGAGCGCGAGGCGTGGGACATGTACGGCATCACCTTCGCTGGCCTTGCCGATCTGCGGCGCATCCTCACCGATTACGGCTTCGAGGGGCATCCGCTCCGCAAAGACTTCCCGCTGACCGGCTTCAGCGAGGTGCGCTACGACGCCGAGGCCGGGCGCGTGGTCTATGAGCCGGTGAAGCTGACGCAGGACTTCCGCAACTTCGACTTCCTCTCGCCCTGGGAGGCAATGACCACGCTCCCCGGTGACGAGAAGGTCCACCTGAACCGCATCGAGGGCCCCGAGAAGGGGAGCGAGGCGCCATGAGCGTGACGACCACCGTCCTGGGCGAAGGCCCGGGCGATCAGGCGGGTGAGTTCCGCCGCACCGTCCAGATGGACAGTCACACCATCAATTTCGGCCCACAGCATCCGGCGGCGCACGGCGTGCTGCGCCTCATCCTCGAGATGAAGGGCGAGGTGGTGGAGCGTGCTGACCCGCATATCGGCCTGCTGCATCGTGGCACCGAGAAGCTGATCGAGCATAAGTCCTACCTGCAGGCGAACCCGTATTTCGATCGCCTGGACTATGTCAGCCCGATGTGCATGGAGCACAGCTTCGTGCTGGCCCAGGAAAAGCTGATGAACGTGGAGGACCAGGTGCCGCCCCGCGCGCGCTGGATCCGCACCATGTTCGCCGAGATCACGCGCATCCTGAACCACCTGCTGAACGTGACCACCTACGCGCTGGATTGCGGCGCGATCACGCCGGCGCTGTGGGGCTTCGAACAGCGCGAGCACCTGCTCGAGATGTACGAGATGACGGGCGGCTCGCACTACCACGTCAACTACTTTCGCGCTGGCGGCGTCTCGCGCGACATCCCGGCCGAGCTGCCGGAGAAGATTCTGCGCTGGGCGGGGCAGTTCCCGGCCTTCCTCGACGAACTCGAGGGGCTTCTGACAGAGAACCGCATCTTCAAGCAGCGCACCGTGGATATCGGCGTCATGACGGCTGAGCAGGCGATGGCCTGGGGCTTCAGCGGGCCGAATCTTCGCGCTTCGGGCGTCGCATGGGACCTGCGCAAGAGCCAGCCCTACGAGATGTACAGCGAGGTGGATTTCGAGATCCCGGTTGGCCGCCATGGCGACTGCTACGACCGTTACCTCGTTCGCATGCAGGAGATGCGGCAGTCGCTGCGCATCATCGAGCAGTGCCTGCTGAAGATGCCCACCGGCCCGATCAAGATGCCGGACAGCAAGATCAGCCCCCCCAAGCGCTCCGAGATGAAGCGCTCGATGGAGGCGCTGATCCATCACTTCAAGCTCTACACCGAAGGGTATCACGTGCCGGCCGGGCAGACCTACACCGTGACCGAAGCGCCGAAGGGCGAGTTCGGCGTGTTCCTCGTCAGCGACGGGACCTATCGCCCGTATCGCTGCAAGATCCGCGCCCCCGGCTTCGCGCATCTCCAGGCCATGGAGGCGCTCAGCAAGGGGCACATGCTGGCGGACGCGGTGGCGATCATCGGCTCCCTGGACATCGTGTTCGGGGAGATCGACCGGTGACTGATCGTCCCGAGGAGAAGGGCCAGGCCCAACGCGGCCCCGACAGCCTGCGCGACCAGGGCACCGGCGGTGGCTTCGAGCACACCCATGCCCAGGGCAAGGCTGAGCACGACCAGCCCACGCATTTCGCCTTCGACGAGCAGAGCGAGCGCGAGGTCGAGAAGTTCATCGCCCGCTATCCGGCGGGCAAGCAGGCCAGCGCCGTCATCCCGCTGCTCTATGTGGTTCAGAAGCAGACGGGCCGGCAGACTGGCAGCGCCTGGGTGCCGCGCGTGGCGATGGACGTGATCGCGAAGCGCCTCGGCATGCCGGCGATCCGCGTCTACGAGGTCGCAACCTTCTACTTCATGTTCAACACCAAGCCGATCGGCCGGTACCACCTGCAGGTGTGCGGCACGACGCCCTGCATGCTGCGTGGCTCCGACGACGTGCTGCGCGCCTGCAAGGATGCGGGCGGGCTGAAAGGCTATGGCGACACCAGCGCGGACGGCAACTTCACCCTGACCGAGGTGGAGTGCCTGGGCGCCTGCGTGAATGCGCCGATCCTTCAGGTGGATGACGACTATTACGAGGATCTCGACTACGACAGCACGGTGAAGCTCATCGAGGCCCTGAAGCGCGGCGAGCGCCCGCGGCCGGGCAGCGTCATCGGCCGTCAGACCAGCGCCCCCGAGGGTGGGCCGAACACGCTGACGGGTGTGGAGGAGTAGCCCATGGCGCTTTCCGACAAGGACCGCATCTTCACCAACCTCTACGGGACGCAGCCCTGGAACCTCCAGGCGGCGAAGATGCGCGGTGACTGGGATGGCACGGCCGGGTTCATCGGCAAGGGCCGCGACTGGATCATCGAGGAGGTCAAGAACTCCGGCCTCCGCGGCCGCGGCGGCGCAGGCTTCCCGACCGGCATGAAGTGGTCCTTCATGCCGAAGCAGAGCGACGGCCGGCCGGCCTATCTGGTGGTCAATGCGGACGAGTCCGAGCCCGGCACTTGCAAGGACCGCGACATCATCCGTCACGATCCGCAGAAGCTGATCGAGGGCTGCCTGATCGCCGGCTTCGCGATGAACGCGGTGGCCGGCTACATCTACATCCGCGGCGAGTACTACAACGAAGCCATGGTGCTGGAGGCCGCGATCGCCGAGGCCTATGAGGCCGGGCTGCTTGGCAAGAACGCGGCCGGCTCCGGCTATGATTTCGACCTCTACGTTCATCGCGGCGCGGGCGCCTATATCTGCGGCGAAGAAACGGCGCTGATCGAGAGCCTCGAAGGCAAGAAGGGCATGCCGCGCCTGAAGCCGCCTTTCCCGGCGGCGGTGGGGCTCTATGGCTGCCCGACCACGGTGAACAATGTCGAGACGATCGCCGTGGTGCCCACCATCCTGCGGCGCGGCGCGGGCTGGTTCGCCGGGTTCGGGCGTCCGAAGAATGCCGGCACCAAGGTGTTCTGCATTTCCGGCCACGTGAACAAGCCGTGCAACGTCGAGGCGGAGATGAGCATCCCGCTGCGCGAGCTGATCGACCGGTATGCGGGCGGGGTGCGCGGCGGCTGGGACAACCTGCTTGCGGTCATCCCCGGCGGTTCCTCGGTGCCGCTGCTGCCCAAGCACATCTGCGACGACGTGCTGATGGATTTCGACGCGCTGCGCGAGCACCGCTCGGGGCTTGGCACGGCCGGTGTGATCGTGATGGACAAGAGCACCGACGTGGTGCGCGCGATTGCGCGGCTGGCCCATTTCTACAAGCACGAATCCTGCGGCCAGTGTACGCCGTGCCGCGAGGGTACGGGCTGGATGAAGCGCGTGATGGACCGGATGGTGCGCGGCGAGGCGGAGATCGAGGAGATCGACGTGCTCGAGCAGGTGACGCGCCAGGTCGAAGGGCACACGATCTGCGCCCTGGGCGACGCGGCGGCTTGGCCGATCCAGGGCCTCATCCGCCACTTCCGGCCTGAGATGGAACGACGGATTCTTGAGCGGCAGGGGCGGACGGTTCCGCTCGCCGCGGAGTAAGCAACGATGGCCAAGGTCACGGTCGATGGCATCGAGGTCGAGGTGCCGAATGGCGCCTCGGCACTCCAGGCCTGCGAGGCAGCGGGGAAGGAAATCCCGCGCTTCTGCTATCATGAGCGGCTGAGCGTCGCCGGCAATTGCCGCATGTGCCTCGTGGAGGTGGAGAAGGCGCCGAAGCCCGTCGCCTCCTGCGCCTACCCGGTCATGGACGGCATGAAGATCTTCACCGACACCGAGACCGTGCGGAAGGCGCGGCGCGGCGTCATGGAGTTCCTGCTGATCAACCACCCACTCGACTGCCCGATCTGCGACCAGGGCGGCGAGTGCGACCTGCAGGACCAGGCAGTGGCCTACGGCAAGTCCTTCTCCCGCTACGAGGAGGGCAAGCGGGCGGTGAAGGACAAGTATGTCGGTCCGCTGATCAAGACGATCATGAACCGTTGCATCCATTGCACGCGCTGCGTCCGCTTCTCGCAGGAAGTGGCTGGCGTGCCCGAGATGGGCGCGACGGGCCGCGGCGAGCAGATGGAGATTGGCACCTATGTCGAGAAGGCGCTGAGCACGGAGCTTTCCGGCAACCTGATCGACATCTGTCCGGTCGGTGCGCTGACCAGCCGTCCCTACGCCTTCATATCCCGCCCTTGGGAACTCTCGAAGATCGAGAGCGTGGACGTGATGGACGCGCTCGGCGCCCCCGTCCGCGTGGATGTCCGCGCGGGCGAGGTGCTGCGCGTCCTGCCGCGCCAGAATGACGAGGTGAACGAGGAGTGGCTGGCCGACCGGTCGCGTTTCGCGATCGACGGTCTGAAGCGCCGTCGCCTCGACCGCCCCTGGGTGCGGCGCGATGGCAAGCTGGTCGCGGCCTCCTGGGCCGAGGCGTTCCAGGCTGTCGCGGCGGGCCTCAAGGGCAAGCGCCTGGGCGCCATCGCCGGTGACACCTGCGACGCCGAGAGCCTCTTCGCGCTGAAGCAGATGCTGAACGCGCTCGGCTCGACCAGCTACGATGCGCGGCAGGACGGGGCGCGGCTCGACGCGTCCCGGCCTGATTTCTACCTGTTCAACAGCGGCATCGCCGGTATCGACGACGCTGACGCGCTGGTGATCATCGGCAGCAACCCGCGTCTGGAATCTCCGGTGCTGAACGCGCGCATCCGCCGCCGCTGGCTGGCTGGCGGCTTCCGCGTCGGCATGATCGGCCCAGACGCGGAGCTGACCTATGCCGCTGAGCGGCTCGGCACGGGGCCGCAGGACATCGCCGCCGCCGCTTCCTTCCTGGAAGGCGCAGAGCGGCCGATGATCATCCTCGGGCGCGGCGCCTTGGCGCGACCCGATGGCGCGGCGGTGCTGAAGGCCGCCTGGGATCTCGCGGCCAGCGTCAATGCGCTCCGCGAGGACTGGCACGGCTTCAATTTGCTGCACCATTTCGGTGGTCAGGTAGGAGCGCTGGATGTCGGCTTCGTCCCGGGCGAGGGCGGCCATGATGTCGAGGGGATGCTGGGCGGTGGCGTGAATGCGCTGTGGCTCCTCGCCGCGGACGAGTTTGACGTGGCGCGCATCCCGGCCGGCACCTTCGTCGTCTACCAAGGCCACCACGGGGACCGCGCCGCTGCGCGCGCCGACGTGATCCTGCCGGGCGCAGCCTATACCGAGAAGGACGGCACCTACGTGAACACGGAAGGGCGCGTGCAGCGCGGCCGCCTGTCCACCATGCCACCCGGTGAGGCTCGCGAGGATTGGCGCATCATCCGCGCCGCGTCGCAGTTCCTGGGCGTGACGCTTCCCTTCGACACGCTGGACGCGCTGCGCGGCGAGATGGCGGCGAACCACCCGGCGCTGGCCCGGCTGAATGCCGGCCCGGTGCGCGGCTGCACGGACAGCGCGGGGCCGGGCGGGGAGGGGCCGCTCTCTGGCGAGCCCTTCGTGCCGGCCATCACCAACTATTGGCAGGTGGACCCTATCTCCCGCGCCAGCGCGGTGATGGCGGAATGCGCCGCTACCTATGTGGCGCCGCAGCCGGCGATCGCGGCGGAGTGAGGGCATGACCGACTTCCTCAATACGCCAGTCGGGGTGCTGGCCCTGACCGTTGCACAGACCCTGGCGCTTCTCGTGCCGGTGCTGATCGCCGTTGCCTACCTGACCTGGGCCGAGCGCAAGGTCCTGGCCGCGATGCAGATGCGGAAGGGCCCGAACGTGGTCGGCCCCTTCGGCCTGCTGCAGCCTTTCGCCGACGCGCTGAAGATGCTGATGAAGGAGACGATCATCCCATCCGGCGCGTCGCGGCTGCTCTTCATGGCCGCGCCGATGCTGACCTTCATGCTGGCGATGCTGGCCTGGGCGGTGATCCCGGTGAACGATGGCTGGGCCATCGCCGACATCAATGTCGGTGTCCTCTACCTTTTCGCTATCAGCAGCCTGGGCGTCTACGGCATCATCATCGCCGGCTGGGCCTCGAACTCGAAGTACGCCTTCCTCGGCGCGCTCCGCTCCGCCGCGCAGATGGTGAGCTACGAGGTCTCGATCGGCTTCGTCATCGTCACGGTCTTGCTTTGCGTCGGCTCGCTGAACCTGACGGAAGTCGTGCGGGCACAGGAGAATCTCTGGTTCTTCATCCCGCTCTTCCCGATGTTCGTGATCTTCTTCATTTCGGCCCTGGCCGAGACGAACCGTGCCCCGTTCGACTTGCCGGAAGGCGAGTCGGAGCTGGTGGCCGGGTTCTTCGTCGAATACAGCTCGATGAGCTTTGCGTTGTTCTTCCTCGGCGAATACGCAAACATGATCCTGATGAGCGCGCTGACGACCATCCTCTTCCTCGGAGGCTGGTATCCGCCGCTGCACATGGAGCCTTTCACCTGGATCCCGGGCCCGGTGTGGTTCGCGCTCAAGATCGCTCTGGTGCTGTTCTTCTTCCTCTGGGTGCGCGCGACCTTCCCGCGCTACCGCTATGACCAGCTGATGCGGCTGGGCTGGAAGGTGTTCCTGCCCTTCTCGCTGCTCTGGCTGGTTCTCACGGCGGGGTTCCTTAAGATCACGGGGCTGCTTCCGGCATGATGACGCTCGACCGCTTCGCCCGATCCTTCCTGCTGACCGAGCTGGTCGGTGGAATGGCACTGACGCTGAAGCAGTTCTTCAGCCGTAAGGCGACGATCAACTACCCGCATGAGAAGTCACCCCTCTCGCCCCGCTTCAAGGGCGAGCACGGGCTGCGCCGTTACCCGAACGGGGAAGAGCGTTGCATCGCATGCAAGCTGTGTGAGGCAGTGTGCCCAGCCCTGGCCATCACCATCGAGGCGGAGCCCCGCGAGGATGGCAGCCGGCGCACCACCCGCTATGACATCGACATGACCAAGTGCATCTATTGCGGTCTCTGCGAGGAGGCCTGCCCGGTTGATGCCATCGTCGAGGGGCCGAACCTCGAATTCGCCGTCGAGAGCCGCGAGGAGCTGCTCTATGACAA
The DNA here is from genome assembly GCF_017355885.1 of Sabulicella rubraurantiaca. Classification (GTDB taxonomy): domain Bacteria; phylum Pseudomonadota; class Alphaproteobacteria; order Acetobacterales; family Acetobacteraceae; genus Roseococcus; species Roseococcus rubraurantiacus. The sequence continues at coordinate 575,756 of NZ_JAFEUU010000001.1, read as the reverse complement.
GGAGAAGCTGCTGGCGAATGGCGACCGGTGGGAGCCGGTGCTGGCCAAGCGCCTCGAACTGGACGCGCCCTACCGATGATCGCCGCCCTTGCTTTCTACGTCTTCGCGGCGGTCCTCGTCGCGTCGGCGGTGATGGTCGTCACCTCGCGCAATCCTGTGCACTCGGTGCTGTACCTGATCCTCGCCTTCTTCAACGCGGCAGCGCTGTTCCTGTTGGCGGGGGCCGAGTTCCTGGCGATGATTCTGGTCATCGTCTATGTCGGCGCCGTCGCGGTGCTCTTCCTCTTCGTCGTGATGATGCTGGACATCGACTTCAGCCAGCTGCGCGAGGGGTTCCAGCGCTATGCGCCCTTCGGTGCCGTGGTGGGCGGCATTCTGTTCCTGGAGCTCCTGCTGGTGCTGGGCGCCTGGAACTTCGCACCCGATGCCGGCGACCTGCGTTTGGCTCCCGTGCCCGAGGGCGTCTCCAACACCGAGGCGCTGGGGCGGTTGATCTACACGGACTACATCTTCCTGTTCCAGGCGGCGGGGCTGATCCTGCTGGTCGCCATGATTGGGGCCATCGTGCTGACCCTGCGCGACAAGCCGGCGCATTCACGGCGCCAGGACATCGGCGCTCAGATCGCCCGCACCTCCATCCTGTCCATGCAGAGCCCGGCGCCGGGGCAGGGGATCACGCGCGAGTCCATCCTGCGCCCGCTTCCGCCCGAGCCGAAGGAGAAGCCGAAGCCTGTCGCGCATGATGGCCATGGCCATGGGGGGCACCACTGATGCTGGCGGTCGGTCTCGCGCACTACCTCGTGGTGGGCGCCATCCTCTTCGTGCTGGGCGTCTTCGGTATCTTCATGAACCGCAAGAACGTCATCGTCATCCTCATGTCGGTCGAGCTGATCCTGCTCTCGGTCAACCTGAACCTGGTGGCCTTCTCGGCCCAGCTGGGTGACTTGGCCGGGCAGGTCTTCGCGATGTTCATCCTGACCGTCGCCGCCGCCGAGGCCGCGATCGGCCTCGCCATCGTCGTCATCTACTTCCGCAACCGCGGGACCATCGAGGTCGAGGACGTCTCGACGCTGAAGGGTTAGGCGCATGTTCGTCGGAGCCGTCTTCTTCCCGCTCTTGGGCGCCACCGTCAGCGGATTCTTCGGCCGCTGGATCGGCGACCGGGCGGCCATGTGGTCCACGGTGATCTGCATGGTGCTCGCCGCGATCTGCGGCGTCTCGGCCTTCTTCCAGGTCGCGCTGGGCGGCCAGCCCGCGACCGAGCTGCTGTTCACTTGGATGGACGTGGGCGATCTCGAATTCGCCTGGTCGCTGCGCTACGACACGTTGAGCGCGGTCATGGTGGGGATGGTGACCTTCATCTCCACGCTGATCCATCTCTACAGCGTCGGCTACATGTCGCATGACGAGACGCCGTCGCGCTTCTTCGCCTACCTGTCGCTCTTCACCTTCATGATGTTGATGCTGGTGACGGCAGACAACCTCGTCCAGCTTTTCTTCGGCTGGGAAGGCGTCGGCCTCGCGAGCTACCTGCTCATCGGCTACTGGTACGAGAAGGAAAGCGCGAACGCGGCGGCGATGAAGGCCTTCATCGTGAACCGCGTCGGCGACCTGTTCTTCATGCTCGGTATGGCGCTGACCTTCTGGACCTTCGGCTCGCTGGAGTTCGACGCCATCTTCTCCGCTGCGGCGGAGCAGGCCGGGGACACCTTCCTGGGTGTGCCGTCCCTCGAGCTGATCGGGCTGCTGCTGTTCCTGGGGGCTTGTGGCAAGTCGGCACAGATTGGTCTGCACACCTGGCTGCCGGATGCGATGGAGGGCCCGACCCCGGTCTCCGCGCTGATTCATGCCGCGACGATGGTGACGGCGGGCGTGTTCCTGATGTGCCGCATGTCGCCGGTGATGGAGTATGCGCCCTTCGCCCTGTCCGTGGTGACGGTGGTGGGTGCGACAACCGCGATCTTCGCCGCAACGATTGGCTGCGTGCAGAACGACATCAAGCGAATCATCGCCTACTCGACCTGCTCGCAGCTGGGTTACATGTTCTTCGCCGCGGGCGTTGGGCTGTACCAGGCGGCGATGTTCCACCTCTTCACCCATGCCTTCTTCAAGGCGCTGCTCTTCCTAGGCGCCGGCTCCGTCATCCATGCGATGAGCGACGAGCAGGACATCCGACGCATGGGGGGCATCTGGCGCAAGATCCCCGTAACCTACGTGGTGATGTGGACCGGCTCGCTGGCGCTGGCAGGCATCCCGATCTTTGCCGGCTATTATTCGAAGGACGCCATCCTGGAGGGCGCGATCGCCGCGCAATCCGGTGTGGGTACCTATGCCTTCGCCTGCGGGATCTTAGCCGCTTTCCTGACGGCCTTCTATTCCTGGCGCCTCCTGATCCTCACCTTCCATGGAGCGCCGCGGGCGGATGCGGAAACGATGGCGCATGTGCACGAAAGCCCGGCGGTGATGCTGATCCCGTTGCTGATCCTCTCGGCCGGTGCGGTCGCGACGGGATTCATCTTCGCGCCCTACTTCATCGGCGACCTACAGGAGCAGTTCTGGAACGGCGCGATCTTCAACCTCCCGGCCAAGCACATGATGGAGGCGCTGCACCACGCGCCGCATTGGGTGCCAACCGTGGCGAAGGTCACCGCCGTGTCGGGCATTGCGCTCGCCGTGCTGCTCTACGGCTTCCTGCCGCGGGTGCCGGCGCGCATCGCGGCCGCCGTGCCGGGGCTTCACCGGTTTCTCCTCAACAAGTGGTATTTCGACGAGCTGTATGACCGCATCTTCGTCCAGCCGGCGCGGCGCCTCGCGGTGCAGTTCTGGCAGATCGGCGATGTACGGATCATCGACGGCATGCCGAACGGCGCGGCTTCTGTCGCGGCGGGCGCCGCGCGCGGCGCCGTGCGGCTGCAGACCGGGCGGGTGGCGAACTACGCCTTCGCCATGATCATCGGCCTCGTCCTCTTCATCACCATCTTCCTTGTGGGCGCCTGACCGATGAACGCCGCGGGATTTCCCCTCCTTTCGCTCCTGACCTTCCTGCCACTGGCCGGAGCGCTGATCATCATGAGCGTGCGTGGCGAGGATGCGGTTGTCGCTTCCAACGCTCGTTGGACTGCGCTCTGGACCAGCCTGATCACCTTCGTCCTGTCGCTGATCCTCTGGTTCCGCTTCGACAAGTCGAGCCCGGACTTCCAGTTCGTCGAGCAGCTCTCTTGGCTGCCGGAGTTCGGCGTCAACTACATGATGGGCGTGGACGGCATTTCCGTGCTGTTCGTCCTGCTTTCCACCGCGCTGACGCCGCTCTGCATCCTCGCCTCTTGGGAGAGCGTGGAGAACCGGGTGCGGGAGTACATGGTCGCCTTCCTCGTCCTGGAGACGATGATGGTCGGCATGTTCTGCGCGATGGACTTCATCCTGTTCTACGTCTTCTTCGAGGGCGTGCTGATCCCGATGTTCCTCATCATCGGGATCTGGGGTGGGGCGCGGCGCGTCTATGCCGCCTACAAGTTCTTCCTCTACACGCTGCTCGGCTCGGTGCTGATGCTGCTGGCGATCATCGTGCTGTGGTTCAGCGCGGGCACGACCAGCATCCCGGAGCTGGCGGAGTTCGAGATCCCGTTCGGTGTCCAGGTCTGGCTGTTCCTGGCCTTCTTCGCGTCCTTCGCCGTGAAGGTGCCGATGTGGCCGGTCCACACCTGGCTTCCCGATGCGCACGTGGAGGCGCCGACGGCTGGCTCCGTCATCCTCGCGGGCGTGCTGCTGAAGATGGGGGCCTATGGGTTCCTGCGCTTCTCGCTGCCCCTCCTGCCGGAGGCCTCGGCCTATTTCGCGCCCTTCATCTACGTGTTGTCGGTGGTGGCGGTGGTCTACACCTCGCTGGTCGCGCTGGCGCAGCAGGACATGAAGAAGCTCATCGCCTACTCCTCGGTGGCGCATATGGGCATCGTCACGCTTGGCATCTTCACCTTCAACCAGCAGGGAATCGAGGGCGCCCTCTTCACCATGCTGGCGCATGGCGTCGTGTCGGGCGCGCTCTTCCTTTGCGTCGGCGTGCTGTATGACCGCATCCATTCGCGCGAGATCGCGCGCTATGGCGGGGTGGCCAAGATCATGCCGGCCTATGCGCTGGTCTTTATGCTCTTCACCATGGGCAGCGTCGCGCTGCCGGGTACGGCGGGCTTCCCCGGCGAGTTCCTGGTGATCGTCGGCGCGTGGTCCGTCAGCCCCTGGGTGGCGCTGGGCGCTGCGCTCGGCATGATCCTCGGCGCGGCCTACATGCTCTACCTGTACCGGCGCGTGGCGTTCGGCCGCATCACGAGGGATGACCTGCGCTCGCTACTCGACCTCAGCCCGCGCGAGTATGCGACCTTCGCGCCGCTGATCGCACTGACGTTGTGGATGGGCATCTATCCGCAATCTTTCCTTTCCTTCTTCTCGGTGACCGTGTCGCAGCTGGTGGAGCAACACCAGGCTGCGGTGCAGGCCGCCTCCCGGCTCGCGGGGCTTCCATGAACTGGCAGATCGCCCTTCCTGAAATCGTGCTCGCGCTCGCGGGCTGCGCCATCCTGCTGATCGGGGTCGTACCCCGGCGGGACATGACCTTCCCCGTCGCCATGGCGACGATCGGTGCCTTCCTCGTCACAGGCGTGCTCGTGCTGATGCAGCCCGAGGGCACGGGCTTCGGCGGGCAATACGTCTCGGACAGCTTCTCTTCCTTCATGAAGATCCTGGCGCTGGCCGCAGGGTCGCTCTCGCTCCTTGTCGCCCTCGACTGGAATGAGAAGGAGGGCCTGTCGCGCTTCGAGTTCCCGGTGCTGGCGCTCTTCGCCACGCTCGGGATGATGGTCATGATCTCGGCCAACGACCTGATGAGCCTGTATCTCGGGCTCGAGCTTCTGTCGTTGCCGCTCTACGTCCTAGCGGGGTTCGACCGCGACAACCCGCGCTCGGCGGAAGCAGGGCTGAAGTACTTCGTGCTGGGCGCGCTTTCCTCGGGCCTGCTGCTCTACGGGGCGTCGCTGGTCTATGGCTTTGCCGGCACGACAAATTTCGATCGGCTGGCCGACGCGCTCTCCGCCGAGGCAGGGGTAAGCGCGGGCGTCGTGGTAGGCATCGTGTTCATCATCGCGGCTCTGGCCTTCAAGATCGCGGCGGTGCCGTTCCACATGTGGACACCCGACGTCTATGAGGGCGCGCCGACGCCGGTCACAGCCTTTTTCTCCGCCGCACCCAAGGTGGCGGGGGTCGCGCTCCTCGTGCGCGTGCTGGCCGGGCCGTTCTCCGAGCTGTCCGACCAATGGCAGCAGATCATCGTGCTGGCCTCGCTCGGCTCGATGGTGCTTGGGGCCTTTGCCGCGATCGGCCAGAGTAACATCAAGCGCCTGATGGCCTATTCCTCCATCGGCCATGTCGGCTTCGTCCTGATGGGCCTCGCTGTCGGCGGCGAAAGCGGCCTTCGCGGGGTGCTGGTCTATATTAGCATCTACATCGCCATGAATCTGGGTGCCTTCGCGGTGCTGATCGCGATGCGCCGCAATGGCCGCGCGGTGGAAGGCGTCGAGGATCTCGCCGGGCTGGGCCGCAACGACTCGATGATGGCGCTGTGCATGGCCATCTTCATGTTCTCCATGGCGGGCATCCCGCCGCTCGCTGGCTTTTTCGCCAAGCTCTACGTGCTGCTGCCGGCGGTGGAGCAGGGGTTCTGGGTGCTTGCGACGGTGGGTGTCATCTCCTCCGTCGTGTCGGCCTACTACTACCTGCGCATCGTAAAGGTGATGTATTTCGACGCTCCGCAGCCGGGCTTCGAGCAGCGCGCCGGGGGAGTGACGGTGGTGCTGGGCGCGACCGCGCTGTTCACCACGCTGTTCTTCCTCTTCCCCGCACCCATCCTCGCCGCCGCGCGGCAGGCCGCGTTGGCGCTGATGGGGTGAGCGGCGCGGCCTCCCGCTGGCGGTTGCGCATCTTCGAGGCACTGGAAAGCACCCAGAGCCTCGTCTCCGGACTGGCGGAAGCGGGCGAGCCTGATGGGCTCGCCGTCATGGCGCGGCGCCAGACGGCGGGGCGCGGCCGCGAGGGACGAGGATGGGAAGGACCGTCGGGCAATCTCGCCCTGTCGGTGCTGCTGCGGCCCGGCGGACCCGCTCGGGACTTGCCGCAATACGGGCTGCTCGCAGCCGTCGCGCTGCACGAGACGGCATCGCGCTTCGCCAGCGGGCTTTCGCTGAAGTGGCCGAATGACCTGCTGCGGGACGGCGCGAAATGCGCCGGCATCCTCGCGGAAGGGGCGGTGGACGGGCAGGGGGGCATCGCGCATCTGGTGCTGGGTTTCGGAGTGAACCTCGCCCATGCGCCGGAGGTGCCGGGCCGCGCCACCGCCGCGCTTGGCCCCGTCGTGCCCGAGGAATTTGCCGAGGCGCTTCTCGTTTCCCTCGATGCCTGGATGACGCGGCGCCTCGTCGGAGGCTTCGCGCCTATCCGCGCGGGCTGGGAGGCGGCCGGTCCGACGCGCGGGGAAACACTGACGCTGCGCCAGGGTACCGGCACCGTCTCGGGGCGCTATGAAGGGCTCGCCGAGGATGGCGGGCTGATGCTTGCGACCGGGGGGCGGGTGCACCGTTTCCTCGCGGGCGAGGTAGGGGATTAGGCGATGCTGCTGGCCGTGGACGCGGGCAACACCAACGTGGTCTTCGCGGTGCATGACGGGAGGGAGTGGCGCGGCCGCTGGCGCATCGCGACCCGCGCCGACCGCACCAGCGACGAATACGCGGTGTGGCTGCTGACTCTGATGACCCATGCCGGCCTGCGCCCCGCCGAGATTACCCGCTGCGCCATCGGCACGGTGGTTCCCGCCGCGCTCTACAACCTCCGTCGCTTGTCGCGGGACTGGTTCGACTGCGAGCCGTTGGTGGCGCGCTCGGTGCTGGACTGGGGATTCCGCATCATGGTGGACCGACCTCAGGAGGTGGGGGCGGACCGCCTGCTGAACGCCCTGGCTGCGCATCACCACTACAAGGGCCCGTTGATCGTGGTGGATTTCGGCACCGCCACCACTTTCGACGTCGTGGACCATGCCGGGAACTACCTGGGAGGCGCCATCGCTCCCGGCATCAACCTTTCCATCGAGGCGCTGCACCGCGCCGCGGCCCGGCTGCCCCGCATTGGTATCGGCCGCCCCCAGGCCGCCATCGGACGCGACACGATCAGCGCCATGCAGTCCGGCATCTTCTGGGGCTATGTCGGACTCATCGAGGGCATCATCTCCCGCATCCGGGCCGAGGCGGAACAGCCGCGCCTGAAGGTGGTGGCAACGGGCGGTCTCGCCCCACTCTTCGCCGAGGGAACCACCCTTATCGAGACGGTGGACCCTGACATCACGCTTGAGGGGCTTCGACTGCTGGCCGGGCGCAACCCGCCCCCCCCATCCTCCGCTGGACACGCATGACACCCAAGGACGACCTCGCCTTCATCCCCCTCGGCGGAACGGGGGAGATCGGCATGAACCTCAACGTGTATCGTTGTGACGGCAAGCTTCTCGCCGTGGATTGCGGCATCGGGTTCGGCGGTCCGGACAATCCTTCCGTCGAGATCATGGTCCCCGATCCGGCTTGGCTGGCGGAGCGGCGGGGGGATTTGCTGGGCCTCGTCATCACCCACGCGCACGAGGACCATGTGGGGGGCGTGGCGCATCTCTGGCGCTCGCTGCAATGCCCGATCCATGCCGGCCCCTTCGTCTCGGCCGTGCTGCGGCGGAAGCTGGCCGAGGCCGGGCTGTCGCAGGAGGCGGAGCTTCGCCCCTTCGACCTGCCGGGTCGACTGAAGCTCGGCCCCTTCGACATCGAGTTCCTGCGCGTCGCCCACTCCATCCCCGAGGCGCTGGCCATGGCGATCAGGACGCGCCACGGTCTGGTCGTGCACACGGGTGACTGGAAGCTGGACCCGGAGCCGCTGATCGGCCCGCCCACGGACGAGGCCGGTTTCGCTCGGCTGGGCGAGGAGGGTGTGCTCGCCATGGTGTGCGACAGCACCAACGCGCTGGTCGAGGGGCATTCGGGCAGCGAGTCGGAAGTGCGGCGCAGCCTGCAGGAGCTGATCCGCCCCATGCGGGGCCGCATCGCGGTGACCTGCTTTGCGACCAACCTGGCCCGCGTCGAGACGGTCGCGCTCGCGGCCCAGGCGGCGGGGCGCGACGTGGCGCTGTTCGGCCGGTCGCTCCGCAACGCCGTCGCCGCGGCGCGTGAGTGCGGATACCTCTCCCGCGTGCCCGACTTCGTTTCGGAGGATGAGGCGGGATACATTCCCGACGACAACCTCCTGATCATCTGCACGGGGTCGCAGGGCGAGGAGCGCTCGGCTCTCGCGAAGATCGCAGCCGACACCCACCCCCACATGGCGCTGGGCGAGGGGGACACGGTCATCTTCTCCTCGCGGCAGATCCCGGGGAATGAGCGCGCGATCCTGCGCGTGCAGGACGATCTTGCGCGGCGCGGCTGCAAGGTCATCACCGCCGACGACCATTTCGTCCATGTCAGCGGCCATCCGGCCCGCGATGAACTCAGGCGCCTCTACGAGCTCGTGCGTCCGCGCTACGCCATCCCCGTGCACGGCGAGTGGCGCCACCTGTCCGAGCACGCCTCTCTCGCGCGCGGCCTCGGGGCAGAGGCGCTGGTCATCGAGGATGGCGACGTGGTGCGCCTTGCCCCCGGTGGGGCCGAGATTGCGGAAAGCGTGCCGGTCGGTCGCCTGGCCGTGGATGGCAGCCGCCTCCTACCCGTGGCGGGAGGGGTGCTGGGTGCGCGCAAGCGCATGCTCATGAACGGCGTGCTGGTCGCGAGCCTCGCCGTGGACGGACAGGGGCGGCTCGTCGGCAAGCCACGCATCTCGGCGCCCGGCCTCTTCGATCCCGATGGCCCCGAATCCGAGGATCTGGCCGAGGAGCTGGCCCGGGGCCTCGGCGAGCTGCCGAAGGGGCTGCGCCGTGAGGACGATGCCGTGACCGAGGCGGCGCGTGCCATGTTGCGCAAGGCGGTGGGGCGGCAGCTTCGCAAGCGCCCCAATGTCGAGGTTCACCTGCTGAGGGTCTGATGGGCTGGTTTATCGGTTTTGTAGTCTATTCGCTGATCTGGTGGACGCTGCTCTTCTGCATCCTGCCGATTGGCGTGAATCCGGAGGAAGGCAGCCTGGAGGAAGGCGGTTGGCGAGGCGCGCCTGCCGCGCCGCAGCTCGGTCGCAAGATCATCTGGACCACAATTCTCTCCGCGGTGATCTGGCTGGCGATCTATACGCTGATCGAAAGCGACCTGATCTCGTTCCGCCGCGGCTGGCTGGCCATCCCCGACTGAGGCGACCTGCACAAGGAAAAGGCGACTGCCTGGATTTCGCCCGGCGGTCGCCCCTCGAATAGGCATATCCTTAATGGATGCCTGATTTTCAGCCGATTTTTCCCGGCTTTCGCATTGGACTCGAAGGGTCATTCCGCCATTATCGTCGTCAGAGAGAGGATGTTCCTCTCTCTGCCGTGTGACTGGCGTTTCCTCCCTAAACTTGGGCTGTCCCCGCAAGGGGCCAGCCCTTCTTTTTGTTTAGCGGTTGGAAACCGGCCATTCAAGTCACTTTCTTCACCAAATCCGTTGTGCGGCGCAGCAAAATTTCATTCCGGCTGTTGCAGGGGTCGGTTTCGGGATCAACGGATTCCGCTGTAGGGTGCGCCGCCTTTGCCTCCGAGGAATCCGCTCCCTTGCGTCTGACCAAAGCCTTCCTGCCCACGCTCAAGGAAACCCCTGCCGAGGCGCAGATCGTCTCTCATCGCCTCATGTTGCGCGCGGGGCTGATCCGCCAGACCAGCGCCGGCATCTATGCCTGGCTGCCGGCCGGGCTGCGTGTGTTGAACAACGTGGCCCGCATCGTGCGGGAGGAGCAGGACCGCGCGGGCGCGCAGGAAATCCTGATGCCAACCATCCAGTCGGCCGAGCTTTGGCAGCGCTCCGGCCGCTACGAGGATTACGGCAAGGAGATGCTGCGCATTGAGGATCGGCATGGCCGCCCGATGCTGTTCGGTCCGACCAACGAGGAGATGGTGACCGACATCTTCCGGGGCTACGTCACGAGCTATCGCGAGTTGCCGCGGAATCTCTACCACATCCAGTGGAAGTTCCGGGACGAGGTGCGGCCTCGCTTTGGAGTGATGCGCGGGCGCGAGTTCCTGATGAAGGACGCCTATTCCTTCGACCTCACGAAGGAAGGCGCGCAGCACTCCTACCGACAGATGTTCGTCGCCTATCTGCGGACCTTCGCGCGCATGGGCCTGAAGGCCATCCCCATGCAGGCGGATACCGGTCCGATCGGCGGCAACCTCAGCCACGAATTCATCATCCTCGCCGAGACGGGCGAAAGCCAGGTCTTCCTGGACCGCGAGCTGCTCGACTTCGACCCGCTGGCACAGGAACCGGACTACGAGGGCGACCTGTCCCCCACCGTCGATTTCTGGACCAGCCGCTACGCCGCGACTGACGAGAAGCACGACGAGGCCGCCTGGGGGCGTGTCCCGGCCGAGCGGCAGGTGAGCGCCCGCGGCATCGAGGTCGGCCACATCTTCTATTTTGGCACCAAGTATTCCGAGCCGATGGGGCTGCGCGTCGCCGGGCCGGACGGGTCCGAGGTGGTGCCCGAGATGGGCTCCTACGGCATCGGTGTGTCGCGCCTTGTCGCCGCGCTGATCGAGGCGAATCACGACGAGGCCGGCATCAAGTGGCCGGATGCGGTGGCGCCCTGGCGCGTTTCCATCCTGAACCTCAAGCCCGGCGATGCCGCGACGGACGCGCTGTGTGGCAAGCTCCATGCGGCGATGCCCGACCAGGCGCTGCTGGATGACCGCCCGGAACGCGCCGGGGTGAAGTTCGCCGATGCGGATCTGTTGGGCTGCCCCTGGCAGGCCATCATCGGCCCACGCGGCGCCGCCGCAGGCAAGGTGGAGCTGAAGCGCCGCGCGACTGGCGAGCGCGAGGAGGTTTCACTGGACGACGCGCTCGCACGGATCCGGGGCTAGGGATTTGCGCGAAGCGGCCGCGTGGCTGCTCAATGAGAGGCACTGATGTTCAACGCATTCGAGCGCACGGTGGCCAAGCGCTACCTCCTGTCGCGCAAGAGCGACCGCTTCACCTCGGTGATCGCCATCTTCTCCTTCCTTGGCATCATGCTGGGGGTGGCGACGCTGATCATCGTGATGAGCGTGATGGGCGGGTTCCGGCAGGAATTGCTGGGCCGCATCCTCGGCCTCAATGGCCACATGGGCGTCTTCGCGGCTGAACGCGGCAATCTGCGCGACTTCGACGCGGTAGCAGCCGCGGTCCGCCGCGTGCCCGGCGTGGTGAGCGCGACGCCTATCGTGGAAGGGCAGGTGCTGCTGACGGCCGAGGGCGGCGGAGCCAGCGGCGGCCTCGCGCGCGGCATCCGGCCGGAGGATCTGCGCGCGCGGGAGATCATCGCCGGCAACATCCGCGCCGGCTCGCTCGATCAGTTCAGCGGCGATGATGCCATCGCCATCGGGACGCGCCTCGCCTTCCGCATGGGCATCAACGTGGGCGACCGCCTGACCCTCGTTTCCCCGCAGGGCCGTGCCACCGTCATCGGTACCATCCCCCGCCTGCGCGCCTACCGCGTCGTGGCGCTGTTCGAGGTGGGGATGAATGAATACGACAGTTCCTACGTCTTCATGCCGCTCCCCGCCGCCCAGACTTATTTCCAGACCGGGCCGGACGCCGCCACGCAGGTGGAGGTCTTCGTCGCCGACCCGACGCGGGTGCGGGCGGTGAACCGGGACATCCGCGCCGCCATCCCCTCGGGCATCCGCATCCTGGATTGGCAGGACGCCAACTCCTCCTTCTTCGCGGCGGTTCAGGTGGAGCGGAACGTGATGTTCCTGATCCTGACACTGATCATCATCGTGGCGGCCTTCAACATCATCTCCTCCCTCATCATGCTGGTGAAGGACAAGGGAAGGGACATCGCCGTCTTGCGGACCATGGGTGCGACGCGCGGCGCCATCATGCGGATCTTCCTGCTCTGCGGCGCCTCCATCGGCGCGATCGGCACTCTGATGGGCTTCGTGGTGGGGGTGCTGTTCTGCATCAACATCGAGAGCATCCGGCAATTCATCCAGATGCTTTCGGGCACGGAGCTGTTCAGCCCGGAAGTGTATTTCCTCACCCGTCTGCCCGCCGTTCTGAACTGGGCGGAGGTCGCGCAGGTCGTGGCGCTGGCCCTGTCGCTGGCCCTGCTGGCGACGATCTATCCCAGCTGGCGCGCCGCCCGCACCGACCCCGTGGAGATGCTGCGCAATGAGTAGCCCGCCGCTCGAACTGCGCGGCGTGGAGCGCCGCTACCGCACCGAGGCCGGCACGCTCGAAGTGCTGCGAGGCGTGGACATGGCGCTGGAAGCGGGCGAGGTGGTCGCTCTGGTCGCGCCCTCCGGCACGGGCAAGTCCACCCTGCTGCATGTCGCTGGGCTGCTGGAACGCCCCGATGGCGGTGAGGTGCTTGTAGAGGGGCGCACCGCCGGCACGCTGGGCGACGATGCGCGCACGGAGATCCGGCGCAGCACCATCGGCTTCGTCTACCAGTTCCACCACCTACTGCCCGAGTTCACGGCAGCGGAGAATGTGATGCTGCCGCAGATGGCGGCCGGCGTCTCGCGCTCGAAGGCGGCGGAGCGGGCAAAGGATCTGCTCGGCACATTCGGACTCGGCGCGCGGCTCGACCACCGGCCCGGCAAGCTTTCGGGCGGCGAGCAGCAGCGCGTCGCCATCGCCCGCGCCCTGGCCAATGCGCCGCGCGTGCTCCTGGCCGACGAGCCGACCGGCAACCTGGACGCCGCGACGGCGGAGCTCGTCTTCGCCGAGTTGCTGAACGAGGCGCGCCACCGGGGCCTCGCCGCCCTGATCGCGACCCACAACAACGAGTTGGCGTCGCGTATGGATCGCGTGGTGACCCTGCGCGGAGGGGTGCTCGTTCCCGGCTGAGGGATCGCCTATATTGGGGGGATGGCCGGCTTCATCCATCTCCACGCCCATTCCGCCTATTCCCTGAGCGAGGGGGCGATCAAGGCGGAGAAGCTGCCCGCCCTGGCCGCTGCCGCCGGGATGCCGGCCGTGGCGCTGACCGACACGGCCAACATGTTCGGTGCGCTGGAATTCGCCCAGGCCGCCAGCGGGAAGGGTGTGCAGCCTATCATGGGCTGTCAGCTCTGGCTCACCCGCCGCGCCGTGTCCGAGACTCGTGAAGAGGTTCTCCGAGCCGGCGCTGATTGCGTGGTGGCCCTCGCCATGGATGCCGAGGGGCTGGCGAACCTCAAGAAGCTGTCCTCGATAGGGTGGGTGCGGGATGATGACCCTTCGGGCCGTCCGGCCATCGGCTTGGATGACCTGCGCGGACACGGGAAGGGGCTATTCCTGCTGACGGGCGGCGATTGCGGGCCGCTGTCGCGCCTGCTGGCGGAAGGGCGTCGCGAGGCGGCGGGATGGCTGCTGGACGCGCTGCGCGAATGCTTCCCCGACCGGATGGCGGTGGAGTTGATGCGCCACGGCCCGACGCCGCGCCAGGCGGCGCTCGAGCCGGGATTGCTGCGCCTCGCGGATGAGGCCGGCGTGCCCATCGTCGCCACGAACGACGTGTATTTCGCAGAGGCGAAGATGCACGAAGCGCACGACGCCCTGCTCTGCATCGCGGAAGGGCGATTGCTTACCGAGCGCGAGCGTCGCCGCGTCACGCCGGAACACTGGTTCAAGCCGGCGGAGGCGATGCGCGCCGCCTTCGCCGATCTGGGCGAGGCTTGCGACAACACTCTCGCCATCGCGAAGCTCTGCACGGTGATGGAGACGGCCCGCAAGCCGGAGCTTCCGGTCTGCCCCAAGGTGCGCGAAGGGCGGACAGAAGGCGAAACCGTCGCCGAGATGGCACGCGAAGGTCTGGCGCGCCGCTTCGCGCCCGAGCCGGTGCCGCCCATCCATGCCGAACGGCTGGAATACGAGCTCCGCGTCATCGAGCAGATGGGCTTCTCGGGCTACTTCCTGATCGTCGCGGACTTCATCCAGTGGGCCAAGGCGCAGGGCATCCCGGTGGGGCCTGGGCGCGGCTCGGGCGCAGGTTCTGTTGCGGCCTGGGCGCTGTCCATCACCGACCTGGATCCGTTGCGCTTCGGACTGCTTTTCGAGCGCTTCCTCAATCCCGAGCGCGTCTCGATGCCGGACTTCGACATCGATTTCTGCCAGGACCGGCGGGATGAGGTGATCCGCTACGTGGTGCGCGAATACGGCGCCGACCGCGTCGCGCAGATCATCACCTTCGGCAAGCTTCAGGCCAAGGCGGCGGTGCGCGACGTGGGGCGCGTGCTGGGCATGCCCTATGGGCAGGTGGACCGCATTGCCTCCCTCATCCCGAACAACCCGGCCAATCCCGTGCCTCTCGCTGCTGCCATCGAGGGCGAACCGCGGCTGAAGGAGGCGCGGGAGACGGATGAGGCGGTGGGACGCCTGCTGGACATCGCGCTCCAGGTGGAAGGCCTGTACCGCAACGCCTCCACCCACGCGGCGGGGGTGGTGATCGGGCGCAAGCCGCTGCTCGACATCACCGCCATCTACCGCGACCCACGCAGCGAGATGCTCATCACCCAGTACTCGATGAAGCATGTCGAGCAGGCCTCGCTGGTGAAGTTCGACTTCCTCGGCCTCAAGACACTGACCGTGCTGGACCGCGCGGTGAAGCTGCTGCGCGAGCAGGGCGTGACGGTGGAGTTGGACACGCTCCCGCTGGATGACGCCGACACCTACGAGATGCTAGCGAAGGGCGACGCAGCCGGCGTGTTCCAGTTCGAAGGCCAGGGCATGCGCGACTGCCTTCGCGCCATGCGCCCCGACCGCTTCGAGGATCTGATCGCCGCCGTCTCGCTCTACCGGCCCGGCCCGATGGAGAACATTCCGGCCTATTGCGCCCGCAAGCACGGCGAGAAATGGGACAGCCCGCATCCGCTGATCCACGACATCCTGGCCGAGACCTATGGCATCATGGTCTACCAGGAACAGGTGATGCAGATCGCCCAGGTCATGGCGGGCTATTCGCTGGGCGGCGCGGACCTCCTGCGCCGCGCCATGGGCAAGAAGAACAAGGAGGAGATGGCGAAGCAGCGCGCCATCTTCGTCGAAGGCGCGTCGAAGAACGACGTGCCGGAGAAGGTCGCGGGTGAGGTCTTCGACCTCATGGAGAAGTTCGCCAATTACGGCTTCAACAAGTCGCACGCGGCGGCCTATGCGCTCGTCTCCTATCACACCGCCTATCTGAAGGCGCATTACCCCGTCGCCTTCCTTGCCGCTTCCATGACGCTCGACATGGACAAGACGGAGAAGCTGGCGAGTCACATGCAGGAGGCGTCGCGGCTTTCTATCAAGGTGCTGCCGCCGGACATCAACCGATCTGGCGCGGAGTTCGTGATCGAGGATGGGGCCATCCGTTTCGCGCTCGCTGCGATCAAGCGCGTCGGGCTGCAGGCGATGAAGGATCTGGTAGCAGCGCGCGACGTGGGCGGGCCCTTCACCAGCCTCGCGGATTTCGCGGCGCGCGTGGACCCGAAGCTGCTCAACAAGATGCAGCTGGAGAACCTCGCCAAGGCGGGCGCCTTCGACAGCCTGGAGGGCAACCGGGCCAAGCTGGTGGCGGGGGCCGAGACGGTGCTGCGCCGCGCCCAGGCCAGCGCGGAGGAGCGCGGCTCCAGCCAGATCGGGCTGTTCGGCGAGGCGGAGCAGGGGCCGGCCATGCTGCGCCTGCCCGACATGCCCGACTGGCCCACCCTGGACAAGCTTGCCTTCGAGGCGGAGGCGGTGGGCTTCCACCTCTCGGCCCATCCGCTGGACGAGTATCGCGGTGCGCTGCGGCGCCTGGGCGTCACGCTTTCCTCCCGCATCTCGGAGAAGGCGCGGGCCGGGTCGGGCCGGCTGAAGCTGGCGGGCACGGTGACCGGCCGGAAGGAGCGCAACACGCGCACCGGCAGCCGCATGGCCTGGGTGTCGCTCTCGGACCAGGCGGGCGGCTACGAGGTGACCTTCTTCTCCGAAGTGCTGAATCGCTGCCGCGACATGCTGGAGGAGGGCTCGGCCGTGCTGGTCACGGCCGATGCGCGGATCGAGAACGACGCGCTGCGCCTGACCGCCGCCGACTGCGAGAAGCTGGACAAGGCGGCTGCCGGGGCGGGGCAGGGGATGCGCGTCTTCGTCGAGGCCGCGACGGCCTTGCCGGACATCAAGTCGCTGCTGGAGCGCGAGGGACGCGGCAAGGGCCGCGTCTCCATCGTGCCGCGCCTTGGCCCGGGCCAGGAGGTCGAGGTGGCGCTCCCGGGCGGCTGGAATGTCGGGCCACGCATGATGCAGGCCCTCAAGGTATTGCCCGGCGTCGCGCAGGTGGAGGAGGTCTAGGCCCCTTACCCCAGCGTCCACGCCTCGTGGATGGCGCTCTGCACCGCGCCGCCCAGCACGGCGCCGCCACCCGCCACATAGATCCAATCTCCAAT
Source organism: Sabulicella rubraurantiaca (assembly GCF_017355885.1). Lineage (GTDB taxonomy): Bacteria > Pseudomonadota > Alphaproteobacteria > Acetobacterales > Acetobacteraceae > Roseococcus > Roseococcus rubraurantiacus. Next base: position 559,201 of record NZ_JAFEUU010000001.1, on the reverse strand, counting down.
GGAGACCGCGGCTACGGCATGGCGGGGCGTCGGCATCGGCGCGTGGCTCTGCCAGGTGTCGGAGGCCGGGTCGTAGCTCTCCATTTGGCCAAACACCTTGGCGTCCCGCGCCTGTCCGCGCTCGAGGATGCCGCCCTCGCCGCCCATCACGTAGAAGCGGCCCTTGTGGATCACCATGCCATGGCCCGAGCGCGCGGTGGGGAGGGGTGCCTTCACCTCCCAGGTGTCGCGGGCCGGAAGGTAAACGTGGTGCATGTCCGTGTTGTACTGGAAGGTGTTGAAGCGCCCGCCGACGACATGGATCACCCCGGCATGCGTGACGCAGCCCACGTGGTCGCGGCCGGCGGGCAGCGGGCGGCGCAGCTCCCACTTGTCGGCCTGCGGGTCATAGACCTCGTGCCAGGAGATGGAGGCGCGCTCGGGCGCGGGGTCGGTGGCACCGCCGATCAGGTGGACCTTTCCGTCCAGCACCGTGGCGGCCGCCGCGCCGCGCGGACGGGGAAGGGGCGCGATCTCCTGCCAGCGGTCGCGGGCGACGTCGTAGAAGAAGGCCTTGTCATCGCAGCGGCGATTCTGTTCCATGAACCCGCCCAGCGCATAGACGCGCCCGGCATCTGCCACCACCGCGACATGGTTGGCCCCGCGCGGCAGCGGCGCCGCGTCGAACCACTGGTCCCGCCCCGGATCATAGACCGTGTGGTAGGCGCGGTTCACCTGGCCCTCGCCATAGCCGCCGACCACGTGCATGCGGCCATCCCAGGCCGTCGCCCAGGCCATCTCGGAGCGCGGGATGGGCATGTCGGCGCGCTTCACCCAGCGCCCCGCCGGGCCGGCGGGGGCTGGGCTGTCCGTGACGCGCTGTGCCGCCTGCTCCGGTGTGATGTGATGCGGCGCGCCGCCCTGGAACAGGTTGGCGTAGGGCTCGGGCGAGGGCGTCATCGGCCGCAAGTCGGGAGCCCCATGCGCTCCGTGGTGCTGTGCCTGGGCCAGCGCGGCGCCGGGCAGCAATGCGGCCGCGGCGGAAAGCTCCGCAGGCGCACCGGATGCGTCAAGGACCGGGCTGGCGGGCGCGCCTCCATCGGTTAGGTTCGGGCGTCATTGACGAGAGGGAGTCCCATGATCCGTCGGCTGGCTGAGGAAGGGCGCCTGTCGGGCGCCGTGGTGCATGGCGGGCTGGTCTGGCTGGCCGGGCAGGTGCCCGACGACACCTCGGGCGATGCCGAGGCGCAGACCGCCGATGTGCTGCGCCAGATCGACGCCCTGCTGGCCGAGGCCGGGACCGACAAGTCACGCCTGCTGAGCGTGACGGTCGTGCTGGCCGATATCGGCGATGCGCCGGCCATGAACCGCGCCTGGGGCTCCTGGCTCGATCCCTCGGCGAAGCCCGCGCGCATGACCATCCAGGCCCCGCTGGTGGACCCTTCCTGGAAGGTGGAGATCACCGGCGTGGCGGCGGTGCCCGGCTGACGCGCCGCGGCTCGGACAGGGAAGTGGCGCAGTTCCGCCGCAAATCACGGGTGATGATGGCAGCGCAGGATCAGGTGAACTGAATGGATTCGGAGTTCTGGAAGCGGAAGCGGGTGCTGGTGACAGGCGGGGCGGGGTTCCTCGGCTCCAATTTGTGCCATGCCCTGGCCGGGCTGGGGGCGCGGGTCACTGCGCTGGATGCGATGCTGCCCGAGGGCGGAGCCAACCCCGCAAATCTGGAAGGCGCGGGCGTGCTGCTGGTGCGCGGCGACATCCGCGACACGGAGCTGCACTCGCTCTGCCAGGACGCCGATGTGCTGTTCAACATGGCGGCACAGACCAGCCATATGGGTGGGCAGCGTGACCCGGTGGCCGACATCGCCATCAATGCCGTGGCGCAGGTCCGCCTCATCCAGGTGATGCGCGAGGCGGCGCCGGGGGCGCGAGTCGTCCATGCCTCGACACGCCAGTTCTACGGCCGCCCGATCGCCTTGCCGGTGGATGAGATGCACCCGGTGAACCCGCCCGACGCCAATGGCGTGTCGAAATGGGCTGGGGAGCAGTATTGGATGCTGGAGAATCGCGTGCTGGGCCGCCCGGTCGTCTCCCTACGCCTCACGAATTGCTACGGCCCGCGGCTCCGCATCGCCGATGCGCGCCAGACCTTCCTGGGCATCTGGATCCGGCGCCTCCTGGAAAACGAGCCCTTCGAGGTCTGGGGCGGGGCGCAGCTTCGCGATCTGGCCTATGTGGACGACGTGACCAATGCCTTCCTGGTCGCGGCGGAGCAGGCGGACCGCCCGGGCGTCGCCGGGCAGGTCTTCAACCTGGGCGGCGCGCCGCCCGTCTCCCTGCTGGAGCTGGCCGAGCGCATCATCGCCGCCAATGACGGGCAGGGAAGCTTCACGACGCGCGAATTCCCGGCCGACCGCGCGCCCATCGACATCGGCTCCTACGCCGCCAACGACAACGCCTTCCGCAACGCGACCGGATGGACGGCGCAGGTCTCCCTGGATCAGGGGCTGCGGCGCTCGCTCGACTGGTACCGCAACCGCCTCGCCGATTACGTCTTCTGAGCTTTCACGGGAAACGCCCATGTCCGCCGCACCGACCATGCTGCCCTTCGCCGACCCAGGAGCGGGCTATCGCGCCCTGAAGTCCGAGATCGACGCCGCCCTGTCCCGCGCGCTGGAAAGCGGCTGGTACATCCTCGGCAAGGAGGGAGAGGCCTTCGAGCGGGAATTCGCCGAATGGGTCGGGTTGCCCCGCGCGGTGGGCTGCGCCAACGGCACCGATGCGCTCATGCTCATCCTGCGTGGCATGGGCATCGGCGAGGGCAGCACGGTGGTCACCGTGTCACACACGGCCGTGGCAACGGTGGCGGCGATCGAGATGACGGGCGCCACGCCGCTGCTGCTCGACATCGACCCCGACACCTACACCATGGACCCTGACGAGCTCCGCGCCGTGCTGGAGGACCCGCCGCCCGGCCTGCCGCCGATCCGCGCCGTGATCCCGGTGCACATCTACGGCCAGGCCGTGCATCTGAAGCCCATGCTGGAGGCGTGCCGCGACGCCGGGGTGATGCTGATCGAGGATTGCGCCCAGTGCCACGGCGCGCGGCTCGACGGGCAGATGCTCGGCACCCTGGGCGATGCGGCCGCCTTCAGCCTCTACCCGACCAAGAATCTGGGCGCGCTGGGCGACGGCGGCATCCTGGCGACGCGCGACCCGGAGTTGGCGGATCGCATCGCCGCCATCCGGCAATATGGCTGGAAGCGGCGCTACATCAGCGACCTCATCGGCGTGAATTCCCGGCTGGACGAGGTCCAGGCCGCCGTGCTGCGCGTGAAGCTGAAGCACCTGGACCGCCAGAATGCCCGGCGTCGCGAGATCGCCGCCGCCTATGACGCGGCGCTGGCGGGAACCGGGCTCACGCCCCCTTTCCGCCGCCCGGGCGCAGAGCATGTCTATCACCTCTACGTGCTGCGCCACGCCGAGCGCGACGCGCTGATGGCGCGGCTGAAGGAGCAGGGGATCGGCACCGGCATCCACTATCCGGTGCCGGTGCACGAGCAGCCCGCCTATGCCCGGCGTGTCGCCCTGGGCCCCGCCGGCTGCGCTGAAACCGCCAAGGCGGCGCAGGAAGTCTTCTCCCTGCCCATGTACCCGGAGATTACCGACGAGGAGGTGGCACGGGTCTGCGCCGCGCTCCGGGGGCTTTAAGGCCGCGTGGCGGCGCTGCTCGCCCTTCCGGCTGCAGCCCTGCTGGAGATCCTGGGCTGCTTCGCCGTCTGGGCGGTGCTGCGCGAGGGGGCGAGCGCTTGGTGGCTGCTGCCGGGCGCGCCCTGCCTCGCGGGCTTCGCGGGGCTCCTCGCCCTCGCACCGACACTGACCGCCGGGCGGGCCTTTGCCGCCTATGGCGGGTTTTATGTGGTTGCCGCGCTGCTTTGGGCCGCCTCCGCGGAAGGGGACAGGCTGCGCCTCCTCGACGCGGCCGGGACGTTGATGCTTTTGGCGGGGGCGGGGCTTCTCCTGCTTCCGTGACTTTTACGCTTCCGCATGGTTTCCACCGTGCAGGCGCTTCGCAGGAAGGAACCAAGATGGCGCGTTACCTCGTTTCAGGCGGAGCCGGCTATGTCGGCAGCCATGTGGTCCTGACCTTGCTCGACCAGGGCGACGAGGTGGTGGTGCTGGATGACCTGTCCACCGGCCATGGCGGCTCGCTGCAGCCGGGCGTCCCCTTCGTTCAGGCCTCGCTGGCGGACCGCAAGGCCTTGGACGAGGTCTTCGCCGCCTGGAAGTTCGACGCGGTCTTCCACCTCGCCGCGCTGTCGCTGGTGGGCGACAGCATGAAGGAACCCCTGCGCTACTGCCGGGAGAACCTGTCGAACAGCATCAACTTGGCCGAGGCGGCGGTGAAGGCAGGATGCGCCCGCTACGTGCTGTCCTCCACCGCCGCGGTGTTCGGCATCCCGCGCGACGTCCCGATCACCGAGGATACGCCAACCATTCCGGTCAATCCCTATGGCCTCTCGAAGCTGATGATGGAGCAGGCGCTCGCCTGGGCGGAGGGGGCGCACGGGCTGCGTTCCGCCTGCCTGCGCTACTTCAACGCCGCCGGCGCCGACCCGGCGGGGCGCTGCGGCGAGGACCATGATCCGGAGACGCACCTGATCCCGCGCGCCATCCTCGCGACCCTCGGGCAGTTGCCGCCGCTGCATGTCTTCGGCACGGATTACGACACGCCGGACGGGACGGCGGTGCGCGACTATGTGCATGTCATGGACCTGGCGGCGGCGCATGTCGCGGTGCTGCCGCGCCTCGACCAGGGCTCGGTGCGCTACAATCTCGGGAACGGGCGCGGCCATTCGGTGCGCGAGGTGATCGCGGCGGTGGAGCGCGTCTCGGGCCAGAAGGTCCCTTACGAGAACGGGCCGCGCCGGGCAGGGGACCCGCCCGTGCTCGTCGCCTCCTCTGAGCGGATGATGGCGGAGACGGCGTGGCGGCCGCGCTTTGCCGATCTGGACCAGATCGTCGAGACGGCTTGGAAGTGGCACATGGCCCATCCGCACGGCTATGGCACGCGGCGCAGCGCAGCCTGAGTCAGGCGACGGCAGCGCCGTCAGGAGGTCTAGCGTGCGCTGGGGAAAGGGAGCGCCGATCTTTGCCCAGTAGGCACCGGTCCTAGGCTTGGCGAAAGCTCGCTCTGCCAGACTTCGAACCACTATTCGGTCGCGAAGCCCACCTTGTGGACTACTTGCGGCGGGCGATGCGCGCCGGGGTCAGAGCAACCGCGCCTCGAAGGGGGGCTTGAGGTCGGGCGCCTCGAACTCCACCACCCAGAGGTCCGGGTCGCGCTTCACCTGGCGGTCCACATAGGCGTTGGCGTCCGCTTCCTCGACCGGCGCGGCGCCAGTGCCACGGATCCAGGCGGGGCGGCCTTCGACGTCGCGCGCTTGAGCGAGCACGACGAAGCCATCTCGACCGCGCAGCAGGCAAAGCACGCCGCCCGAATCCGCATCTCCCTTGCGGAGGATAGCGGCAGGTCGGCCAGCCATGTCCGACATGCGCACCGCCATGGAGACCCAGATATGCGCCTTGACCTTCGCGTCCATGCTTCGTGTTTGGGGGTTTCCCTCCCTTGCCGCAAGCGCGCACGGGGAGCAGATGGTGGCCCATGGAAAGCACCAAGCTGACGCCCGGCCAGCGGGCCTATGAGCAGAAGCGCGCGCAGAAGGCCGGGATGAGCCTGGATGCGTGGCTGCGCGACAAGGAGAAGCGCGCGGCCGCCGAGCTCCCCGCCGCGTCGGCGGCGCCCAAGCCTGAGAAGAAACCCAGCTTCTTCGCCCGGCTGATGGAGCGGGCGAACAAGCCGCTGTGATTGATGGCCCCATCCCGCTGGATGGTGGGCAGGCGCCCGGGCTGGAGGGGCTGCCGCGCGCCGAGATGACGCTGATGGAGCAAACCCTGCCGCAGCTCGTGGATGCTGCGCTGCGCGGCCCGCTGGTGCTGACCCGCAACGGGCAGGACGCCTTCGTGATCCTGCCGGTGGATGCGTACGGGCGCCTTGCCGAGGCGGCGGCGCGCAAGGGACCGGTCATCGAGGGCTGACGCCGCAACCGTGCGGCCCGCTGCGGCTTCATCCCCGCAGGGATGAAAGAGCTGGCACCGAGCGAGGCAGCCGCGCGCGAAGCCGGACTGCGCCACAGTAGTGATGCGCTTCCAGGCATCGTCCGGCTGCGCCATGGGCGCGGCTTCCGCTACCGCGCGCCCTCGGGCGCCGCGGTGCGGGACCGGGAGACACTGGCACGCATCGCAGCCCTCGCCATTCCGCCTGCCTATACCGAGGTCTGGATCTGCCCCGATCCGCTGGGCCACCTCCAGGCAACCGGGTGCGATGCGCGCGGACGCAAGCAGTACCGCTACCACCCGCGCTGGCGTGCGCACCGGGATGCGACGAAGTACCACCGAATGGCCAGCTTCGCCGCCGCATTGCCGGGAATCCGCGCGCATGTAGATGCGGCCCTGCGCCGACAGTCCCTGACACGGGAAAAGGTGCTGGCCGTGATCGTGCGATTGCTCGACACTACCCTGATCCGCATCGGCAACGAGGACTATGCGCGGGAGAACGGTTCCTTCGGCCTGACCACCCTACGAAACCGCCATGTGGCGGTGGAGGGTGGCGCACTGCGCTTCCGCTTCCCCGGCAAGAGCGGCCGTGTCTGGAAGCTGCGCGTGGAGGACAGGCGCGTGACCCGCGTGGTGCGGGAATTGCAGGACCTGCCGGGCCAGGAACTCTTCTCCTGGCAGGATGAGGCGGGGGAGGTCCACGGCATCTCCTCCGGCGAGGTGAATGATTACCTGCGAGAGATTTCCGGCGAGGAGATCACCGCCAAGGACTTCCGCACCTGGGCAGGGACGGTGCTGTGCGGCCTTCACCTCGCGGAGCAGGGGAGTTTCGGCAGCGCGACCGAGGCGAAGCGCCGCATCCGCGACGCGGTGGCGAAGGTGGCCGCGCGGCTGGGTAACACGCCTTCCGTCTGCCGCCAGTGCTACATCCACCCTGAGGTGCTTGAGCGCTTCGCCCGCGACGAGTGGCGGCTGGACCTGGACGCCACCCCCACAAATGGGCTGCGTCCGGACGAGGGAGCAGTGCTGGCGGCGTTGACGGATGATCCGTCCTCGCCGCCGAAGGTCAGGCGTCCACCGCCTCAACATCCAGGCTCGCCGCGTTCTCCTGGATGAAGCGGAAGCGCAGCTCAGGCCGGCGGCCCATCAGCGCCTCCATCAGTTCCGCCGTACGGGCCCGCTCCTCTGGCGGGAGCACCACCTTGAGCAGGGTGCGGCGCGCCGGCTGCATCGTCGTTTCCCGAAGCAGGGCGGGAGGCATTTCGCCCAAGCCTTTGAATCGGCTGACTTCGACCTTCTGGTTGGCCTTGAAGTGCTTCTTGCGCTGGCGCTCCAGATCTGCGTCGTCCATCGCATAGACGGACTTGCCACCGGACTGGAGACGGTAGAGCGGCGGCTGCGCCAGGAACACCTTCCCTTGGCGTACCAGCTCCGGAAGCTCCTTGTAGAAGAAGGTCATCAGCAGGGCAGCGATATGCGCACCGTCCACGTCCGCGTCGGTCATGATGACGACACGGCCATAGCGTAGGCGGGCGATGTCGAAGCGGTCGCCTACGCCACAGCCCAGTGCCTCGATGAGGTCGCGCAATTCCTGATTCTGCCGCAGCTTCTCGGCGGAAGCTGAGGCGACGTTGAGGATCTTGCCACGCAGCGGCAGCACCGCCTGGGTCTCGCGGTCGCGGGCCTGCTTGGCAGAACCGCCGGCGCTGTCGCCCTCCACCAGAAAGATTTCAGTGCCTTGCGAGGATTCTTTTGAGCAATCCGCCAGCTTGCCCGGCAGGCGCAGCTTGCGTGTGGCGGTCTTGCGTGGCGTGTCCTTCTCGGCACGGCGGCGCATCCGCTCCTCGGCCCGCTCGATCGCCCAGGCAAGGAGGTTGTCGGCCAGGGCCGGCGCGCCCGCGAGCCAATGGTCGAAATGGTCGCGGATCGCGGCTTCGGTCAGCTTCTGCGCGTCGCCGCTGGTCAGCTTGTCCTTGGTCTGGCCCTGGAACTGCGGGTCGCGGATGAAGACAGAGAGCATCCCGGCCATGCCGCCGAACAGATCCTCGGCGGTGACGTTGCCCGCGCGGCGCTCCTTCTTCATCTCACCATAGGCGCGCAGCCCCTTCACCAAGGCATTGCGCAGCCCGGCTTCATGGGTACCGCCCTGGGGGGTCGGGATGGTGTTGGCATAGGTGGAGAGGAACCCCTCGCCGCCATCGAGCCAGGTGACCGCCCATTCGCAGCGCCCCACCGAGTCCGGGAACTCACCCGTGCCGGCGAAGGGAGCGGGGACGACGGTGGCCTTGCCCTCGATGGCGGTGGCGAGGAAGTCCGACAAGCCGCCGGGGAAGTGCAGCGTCGCCTCGGCAGGAGTGTCGGTGCCTGCGACCAGCGCCGGGGAGCAGCGCCAGCGGATCTCGACCCCGCGATACAGGTAGGCCTTGGACCGGCAAAGCCGGAACAGGCGGTCGGCGCGGAACTGGAGGCGGCCGAAGATGTCGGGGTCCGGGCGGAAGCGGATGGTGGTGCCGCGCCGGTTCCGTACCTCGCCCTCGCGCTTCAACTTCGTGGTCGGCTTGCCGCGGCTATAGGTCTGGCGGAACAACGTGCCGCCGCGCGCCACCTCGACCTCCATGGTCTCGGAAAGCGCGTTCACCACGCTGGAGCCGACACCGTGCAGGCCGCCCGAGGTGTCATAGGCCTTGCCGCTGAATTTGCCGCCGGAATGCAGCGTGGTGAGGATCACCTCCAGCGCGGACAGCTTCGGGAACTTGGGGTGCGGGTCTACCGGGATGCCGCGGCCGTTGTCGCGCACGGACAGGAAGTTCCCGTCCTCCAGCACGACTTCGATGCGGTCGGCATGGCCTGCCACCGCCTCGTCCATAGCGTTGTCGATGATCTCGGCGGCGAGGTGGTGGAGGGCATTCTCGTCCGTCCCGCCGATATACATGCCTGGGCGGCGCCGGACAGGCTCCAGCCCCTCCAGCACCTCGATATCCGCAGCGGTATAGGAGGTCGCAGCCGGCTTGACCCGGCCTCCTCCGAAAAGATCGTTCATGTTGTGTTCGCTATCCCCTGCCGGGAAAATAGGGTCCGGAGGGGGCGAAGGCAATGGGAATTGGCGCTTTTCAGGGTCCTTACGGACGTCGTCGGAGTCGGAGTCAGGAACGGACATTGACGTAGCGCGCGGCCTCGGGCGGGCCGTCTCCCTCATGCAGCAATGTGGCGCGGGCGAGGACCGCCCGGTCCTCCTCGGTGAGGCGCGAAGCCTCGCGGAGATGCTCGGCCCAGCTCTCGATGGTCCAGAGTTCCACCCAGCGCTCGGGGTGGGCCACGTCCTCATAGAGGCGCCAGCTTGCCGCTCCGCCTCGCAGCCGGACGAGGCGCACCTGCTCCATCGCGGCCAGGAAGGACGCTCGGCGCTCAGGCGGGATGCGGTAGCGCACCACCTCCATCAGCCGGCGGTCCCCGCCATGCAGCAGGCCGCGCAGTTCCGGCGCCGGGGGCTCCGGGCGGGCCAGGGTGGCTTCCGGGGCGGGGGCGACCGTGGGCGGGTCCAGCGGCCAGCGCCGCACCAGCAAGGCTCCCAATGCTGCGCATCCGGCGAACACCGTCATGGCGAGTGGCACCCCCACCCGCCCGGCTAGCAAGCCCGACAGCGCGGAGCCGAGGGCCAGGGCACCGAAGAAGCTCATCTGATAGATGCCGATGGCCCGCGCGCGTACCCACGCAGATGCGGCCATCTGCGCGGCGGCCTGGAGCGTGGAGGCAGCGGAGATCCAGGCGATGCCATAGATCACCATGGCCAAGGCAGCGGCGGACCAGTGCGGCACAAGCCCGAGCAGCGCCATGGCGGCCGCACCGAGCAGCGAGGAAAACATGACCAGCCCGCCCCGGTCGGTCAGGGCGCGGGCACGCGGCAGGAAGAGCCCGGCGCAGACCGCCCCCGCCCCCATGCAGCCCAGCAGGATGCCGAAGGCCTCGGGCCCCAGGCCCAGCTCCTCGCGCACGACCAAGGGAAGCAGGCCCCAGACGGCGGAGGAGAACAGGAAGAAGGTGACGGCGCGGATGATGGCCGCATGCATGGCCGGAGTGGCGAGGACGTAGCGTGTCCCGGCGCGCATCGCCGGCAGCATCCGCTCACGCGGGAGGCGGGAGGGGACGGATTCGCGCTGCCAGCCCAGAAGCACCGCGACCAGCACGAGGATGCAGAGCGCGTTCAGCAGGAAGGCGGCGCCCACCCCGGCCCAGCCGATCACCAGCCCGCCCAGGGCCGGGCCGACGGCGCGGGTGAGGTTGAAGCCGATGCCGTTCAGCGCGATGGCTCCGACGAGATCCTCACGCGGGACGATCTCAGGCGTCGTGGCGGCCCAGGCCGGAAAGCTCATGGCGAGCCCTGCGCCCAGCGCAAAGGTGAGGGCGATCAGCCCCCAGGGACCGAGCGCGTCCCTAAAGGTGAGCAGGCAGAGAAGGAAGGAGATCGCCGTCATCCAGAGCTGGGCGGCAATCAGGAAATGCCGCCGGTCCATGATGTCGGCGAGGGCGCCGGCCGGCAGGGCGAGCAGGAAAACCGGCAGCATGGAAGAGGCCTGGACGAGGCTGACCATGATGGGCCGCCCGTCGAGCGAGGTCATCAGCCAGCCCGCCGCTGTGTTCTGGATGAACAGCCCCGTGTTGCTCGCGAGATTTGCGAGCCACAGCGCCCGAAAGACTGGGTGCCGCAGAGGGGCGAAGGCAGCGGGGCTTCGCATCTCAGCCGATGGCGAACTTGACCACGCACAGCGCGGCCAGCACCCACACCGCCCCGTGCACCTCCCCGGCGCGGCCTGCGAGGAGCTTGAGGGCGGCATAGGCAATGAAGCCGATCCCGATGCCGGCGGAGATGCTGAAGGTGAAGGGCATTGTCAGCGTCGTCAGCACCGCGGGCAGGTATTCGGTTTCATCCTCCCAGTCCACGGCGCGCAGCGCCTGCGCCATGAGCGCCGCGACGAAGATCAGGGCGGGTGCGGTCGCGAAGGGTGGGATGGAGGCTGCAAGTGGCGCGAAGAACAATGCGAGCAGAAAGAACCCGCCGACCACGATGGCGGTCAGCCCAGTGCGTCCGCCCTGTTGAATGCCCGAAGCGCTCTCGATGTAGCTGACCGTGGGGGAGGTGCCGAGGGCGGCGCCGATCATCACCCCGCCGGAATCCGCCACCAGCGCGCGGCCAAGATTTGGGATGGACCCGTCCGGGCGCATCAGCCCCGCACGATGGGTGGTGGCGATCAGCGTGCCGGCATTGTCGAGCAGGTCCACGAGAAAGAAGGTGAAGACGACCCCAAGCAGCCCGACCTGCAGCGCACCCGCGATGTCGAGTTGCAGGAAGGTGGGCGCCAGGGAGGGCGGCATGGCCGCGATGCCCTTGAACTCCGTCAGGCCGAAGGGCAGCCCGGCCAGAGCGGTGACGAGGATTCCGATCAGGATGGCGCCTGGCACCCGACGCGCCGAAAGCGCCGCGATCAGCAGTAGCCCCGCCGAGCCGAGCAGCACAGGGGTCGTGAACCGCCCCAGCGCCACCAGCGTCACGGGATGGTCCACCACCAAGCCGAGATTCTGCAGGCCAATCAGCCCCAGGAAGGCGCCGATCCCGGCCGCAATGCCGAGCTTGAGGCCCAGCGGGATGCCACCGATCAGCCATTCCCGCACGCGCAGGACCGAGATGAGAAAGAAGAGGATGCCGGAGACGAACACCGTCCCCAGCGCGACCTGCCATGAGATGCCCAGGGCGGCGACCACGCCGAAGGCGAAGTAGGCGTTGATCCCCATGCCCGGCGCCATGGCGATGGGGTAGTTCGCCAGCAGCCCCATCAGCGCCGAGCCGATGGCAGCCGCCAAGCAGGTGGCGACGAAGGCCGCCCCGTGATCGATCCCCGCGGCGGCAAGGATGCCGGGGTTCACGATCAGGATATAGGCCATGGTCAGGAAGGTCGTGGCGCCTGCCAGGGCCTCCTGTCGCAGGCTGGTGTTGTTCTCGCTCAGCCCGAAGAAGCGGTCCATCAAAGCCCCTGTCCGTCGCCGCGGCGCAGCCTAGGTGTGGGGTCCGGAGTCAGGGAAGCAGGGCCTCCGCCTCCGCCCAGACGCGCCGGGCGAGTTCGGCCGCAGGTTCGGCGCGGGATAGGGCGACGCCCTGGCCGGCCCAGAGCTGCATCCGCGAGGGATCGTCGGCCTTCGTCGCCTCCGCGCGCATCGGCCCGGAGAGGTGGCGCTGGATGGGGTAGGGGGCGGGCTCCGTTTCCTCGAATGCGCGCGTGGCCGCATTGGCGACGGAGCGTGCAAGGCGGCCCGAGAAAGCGCGCGTCAGCACTGTGTCCTCTGGCCCCGCCTCAGCCAATGCACGGGCATAGCCTGGGGCAATGGAGGCCTCCGGGCAGCGGAGGAAGGCGGTGCCCATCTGCACGGCGCTGGCGCCGAGGAGGAGCGCCGCCGCGACGCCACGCCCATCCATCACGCCGCCCGCTGCAATGACCGGGATGGAAAGCGCATCTGCGAAGCGGGGAACCAGGGCGAAGAGGCCGATATTCTGCGCCTCGGCCCGGCTTGGATCGAAGGCGCCGCGGTGGCCGCCAGCCTCCGCCCCCTGTGCGACCACCGCATCAGCACCGGCTGCTTCCGCCGCGCGGGCCTCCTCCAGCGTCGTGGCGTTGCAGATCCAAAGAATACCGCGTGCCTTCATTTCCTGGACCAAGGAAGACTCAAACACGCCCATGATGCTGGAGACGACGGGTGGGCGGGCCGTGAGCAGAGCTTCGCATTGCGCCGCGAAGTCGATGGTCCAGGGACCATCCCCGGCCTCGGGTGGTTCGGGCCCGAGGGCGGCCAGAGTGCGGCGCGCATTCTCCTCGCGCTTGGCGTCGCGCGGGGGAGGCGGGTCCGGGATCCAGAGATTGACCTGGAAGGCGCCATTGGATCGCCCCCGGAAATCGGCGGCCCAGGCGGAAATTCCGGCAGGATCGGACATCAGCGCCCCCAACCCTCCCATTCCGCCAGCGTTAGAGACGGCGGCGGCCAGCGCTGGCGGAGAAGCACTGGCCATGGGGGCTTGGAGAATGGGAATACGAAGGCCGAAGCGGGCGCAGAAGCTTTCGGCACGGCGGCGCGGCGTGGTCATAAGTGGCAGCCTGAACGCACGCGACGGTTGTGTCCACACCGTCAGTAAATTAGCAACGCAATGAAAATCTTTCAGTGCCAGGATGATCGAATGAGCAGCGAGACGGGCGCCACGCGGCGCCTCTTCGGCACGGATGGAATCCGTGGCACCGCCAACCGGGCGCCTATGGATCCGGGGACTGCACTGCGCCTTGGCCAAGCGGCAGGACATTTCTTCAATCGGGGAACGCACCGGCATCGCGTGGTGATCGGCAAGGATACGCGCCTGTCGGGCTATATGCTGGAGCCGGCGCTGACGGCGGGCTTCGTCTCCGCCGGCATGGATGTCGTGATCGTCGGCCCCCTGCCGACTCCGGCTATCGCGCAGCTGACCCGCTCGCTGCGGGCCGATCTCGGCGTGATGATTTCCGCCTCGCACAACCCCTATGAGGATAACGGCATCAAGCTGTTCGGCCCGGACGGCCTCAAGCTGTCGGACGAGCAGGAAGCCGCGATCGAATCGCTCATGGCCGGAGACCTGTCGCGCAGCCTCGTCGCCCCGTCGCGGCTCGGCCGCGCATCACGGCTCGAGGACGCGCCCGGACGCTACATCGAGGCGGCAAAGCAGTCCTTTCCGCGCGGCCTGACGCTGGAAGGGCTGCGCGTCGTCGTCGACTGCGCCCATGGCGCCGCCTACAAGGTGGCCCCGACCGTGCTTTGGGAACTGGGCGCCGAGGTAGTGAGCGTGGGCGTCGCGCCGGACGGGTTCAACATCAACCGCAACGTAGGTTCCACCGCCCCCGCCGCCCTGGCCGAGCTGGTGCGTGAGCGACGCGCCGACCTTGGCATCGCGCTGGACGGGGATGCTGACCGCGTGGTGCTGGTGGATGAGGACGGGACGGTGATCGACGGCGACCAGATCCTCGCCCTCATCGCGGAAAGCTGGAAGCGCGACGGGCGGCTGCGCAACCAGTGCGTCGTGGCCACGGTGATGAGCAACATGGGGCTGGAGCGCTTCCTGCGCGGCCAGGGCCTCGCCCTGCACCGCACCGCCGTGGGCGACCGCTATGTCGGCGAAAAGATGCGCGAGCTTGGCTGCAACCTCGGTGGTGAGCAGTCGGGCCACATGATCATGAGCGATTTCGGCACCACCGGCGATGGGCTGGTTGCCGCGCTGCAGGTGCTGGCCGTGCTGGTGGACAAGAAGCGCCCGGCCAGCGAGGTCTGCCGCCGTTTCGCGCCCCTGCCGCAGAAACTCGTGAATATCCGCCACTCGGGCATCTCTCCCTTGGACCGGGAGGAGGTGCGCGATGCCATCAAGGCCGAGGAGGAGAAGCTGGGAGAGCGGGGTCGCGTGCTGATCCGCGCCAGCGGGACCGAGCCAGTGATCCGCGTGATGGCGGAGGCCGAGGAAGAGGCGATGGTGAATGAGGTGACGGATCGCCTCGCCGGTGCGATCCGCCGCGGCATCGCCGCGTGAAGGGACGTGTGCTGATCTGCGCCGGCAGCGATTCCGGCGGCGGCGCGGGCATCCAGGCCGACATCAAGGCCGTCACGGCGCTGGACGGCTTCGCCATGACGGCCATCACGGCGCTGACGGCGCAGAACACGCTCGGCGTGCAGGGTGTTCTTGGGATCGAGCCCGGCTTCATCCGTGCGCAGATCGCCTCTGTGCTGGACGATCTTGGTGCCGATGCGGTGAAGACCGGCATGCTGCACGACAGCCCAACGATCGAGGCGGTGTGCGACGAGGTGGCCTCGCGCGCGCCCGGCGTTCCGCTTGTGGCCGATCCGGTGATGGTGGCGAAGGGCGGTCACCGCCTTCTCGCTGCCGATGCGGTCGAGACGCTGAAGCGCCGCCTCCTGCCGCTGGCCACTCTCATCACCCCCAATATCCCTGAGGCCGAGGTGCTGTCCGGCCGCGAGATTCGCGACGAGACGGAGATGCGCGCGGCAGCGGAGACGATGCTGACGCTCGGCGTGCCGGCAGTGCTTCTGAAGGGCGGCCACATGGAGGGTAACCGCCTCGTGGACATCCTCGCCACGCCGGAAGGTGTGACGCGCTTCGAGGATGCGCGGATCGACACCCGCCATACCCATGGCACGGGCTGCACCCTGGCCAGCGCCATCGCCGCCGGGCTCGCTCAGGGCTTGGGCCTGGTCGAGGCGGTCGCGCGCGGGCGGCGCTACGTGCGCGCGGCCATCGAGGCTGCGCCCGGCTATGGCGGTGGCCATGGGCCGCTCAACCACGCCGTGCGGGTGGCGTAGGCGCGGCTATTCGATGCGGATATTCGCGGCGCGCGCTACGGCGCCGTAGCGCGCGGAATCCTCTGCGATCAGGCGGGCGAAGGCTTCGGGCGTCAGGCGCCAGGGCGTCATACCCACAAGCTCCAGCTGGCGCAGGAATTCCGGGTCGTCGTGCAGGGCATCCAGTGCCGTCACCAGCCGATCCGTGATGCCGGCGGGGGTGCGCGCGGGGGCCAGCACGCCCTGCCACGCTAGCATCTCCGTCCCCGCGAGGGCAGGAAGGCTCGCAAGGGGCGGCACGCCGAGCAGCGACGGATGCTCGCGCGAGGCGGAGATGGCGAGGCCGCGCGCCCTTCCATCCCGCACCAGCGGCGCCGCGCTGGTCAGCGTCAGCACCGCGAGGTCCAGCCGTCCCGCCAGCACGTCCTGCGAAATCTGCGCAGCAATGCGGTAGGGCACGTGCTCCAGCTTCAGATCCGCCCGCTGCGCCAGAGTCTCCGCCCAGAGGTGCAGTGAGGTGCCGATGCCCGAGGTGCCGTAGGTCAGTGGGTTCGCGGCCCGTTTCGCCAACTGGACGAATCCCTCCAGATCGCGGGCCGGCAGGTCGGGCCGGGCGATCAGTACCAACGGAAGCGAGGCGAGCATGGCGAGCGGCGCGAAATCCGCCGCCGGCTGATAGCGCACGGCAGCGGGCATCACGCTGGGCGCAATGGCAAGCGGGCTTTCCACGCCCAGCAGCAGCGTGTGCCCATCCGGCGCCGCGCGCGCTGCGCGCTCCGTGCCGATAGTGCCGCCGGCGCCCGGGACGTTCTCCACCACCACGGATTGCCCGAGGCTCCGCCCCATCATGCCGGCGGCGATGCGCGCCACCGTGTCCACATTGCCGCCCGCTGCGAAGGGCACAATCAACGTCAGTGGGCGCGCCGGGAAGGCGGTCTGGGCGAGGGCAGGGGCGGCGAGGGGGAGTAGGGCGAGGCTGCGGCGGGGGATCATGCGGCGGGGAACTCCAGCGCGTCGAATTCCTGTGCGAAAGCGGTGGACAAATGGCGCTTCGCCGCGTCCGGCAGGAAGGAGCCGGCGATGCCGTTCAGCGTGAAGCCGCGCAACGCATCCCGCCCGAATCCGAAATCCTCCGCCATCATGCGCCAGCATCGCATTGGGGTGACGCGGTGCAGGGGCGGGTCGTCCGTGTTCGGGTGGATCAGCAGCCCGGCCTCGGGCATGCGCGGGATGGGGTGATCGAGCGCCCATCGCTCCGGCGGCAAGGTGCGGAGGTAGTAGGAGTTGGTCGGCACCACGGTGAAGATCATCCCCGCATCGGCGAGGCGGCGGGCGAGGGCAGGGTCCTCGAGCACGGTGTAGCCGTGGTCCAGCCGCTCGGCGCCGCAAAGATCCACTGCCGTCTCGATGTTGCGGGGGTGGCAGCCGAACTCCCCCGCATGGGCGGTGATGCGGAACCCCGCCTGCTTCGCCATCCGGAACGACTTCCAGAACCGCTCGGGCGGGCCGTCCGGCTCCCGGTAGTCGATGCCCAGGCCGATGATGGCGTCACGCCGATGCGCGATCATCCACTCCACCATCTCCACCGCTCGCTCCGGCGTGTCTTCGCGATCGATGGCGGGGATTAGCAACGCCGAGACGCCGAACTCGATCGCGGCGTCGGCGAAGCCGGCGAGGATGGCCTCGGCGCCCTCGCGATAGGAGAAGAGATGTGCGGTGCCGGTCGGGTTCCAGAAGATCTCCGAGTGGCGGACATTGTGTGACGCCGCCTCGGCCAGATGCTCATAGGTGATGCGGTGTAGGTCGGCAGGGCGGCGCAACAGCCGTTGCTCAAGCGCGCGCAGAATGTGCAGGACGCCCTTCGGCTTTGCGTCGCGGGAGTAGAGCGCCTCGGTCTCTGCCTCGCCCATCCCTGCGCGGGTCGCGAACTCCGCGAAGGTGGGGCGGAGCACGGCGCCCAGCAGGTGGACATGCAATTCCACCTTGGGCAAGGCATGGCAGAAGCGGTCCAGCGCATCCATGCGCCTATGCTGCGCCGGGCAAGCCCTGCGGGGAAGGGGCGGTTGGCAGCGCGGCGCGCGCGTGGCACGACCCTCCGCCATGCAGAAGCCCGCCAATCCCTGCTTTTCCTCCGGCCCCTGTGCCAAGCGGCCCGGCTGGTCCCTGGCCGCGCTTGAAGGCGCGCTGACCGGCCGTTCCCACCGCGCCGCGCCCTCGCGCGAGAGGCTGCGGGAGGTAATCGAGCTGTCGCGACGGATCCTGGAGATGCCGGAAGGCTGGGTGCTGGGTATCGTCCCTGCCTCCGACACCGGGGCGGTCGAGATGGCGATGTGGAACCTGCTCGGTCCGCGCGGCGTGGACGTGCTGTCCTGGGAAAGCTTCTCCGCCGAGTGGGCGCGCGATGCGCAGCGCGAGTTGCGGCTCGCCGACCTGCGGATCATCGAAGCGCCCTATGGCCAGCTGCCCGACCTGTCCCGCGTGGATCCGGCGCGCGACTGCGTCTTCGTCTGGAACGGCACCACCAGCGGCGTGCGCCTGCCCAATGGCGACTGGATCAGCGATGCGCGCGAGGGGCTGACCATCTGCGACGCCACCAGCGCGGCCTTCGCCATGGAACTGCCGTGGCACAAGCTCGATGTCGTGACCTGGTCCTGGCAGAAGGTGCTGGGGGGCGAAGCGGCTCATGGGATGCTGGCACTGTCGCCCCGCGCCCAGGCACGGCTGGTGGCGCAGAAGCCGTCCTGGCCCATGCCCAAGATCTTCCGGCTGAACGAGGGCGTGTGGAAGGGGGATACGATCAACACCCCCTCCATGCTCTGCGTCGAGGATGCGCTGGATGGGCTGCGCTGGGCGGAGTCGGTAGGAGGCCTGCGGGGCCTGATCGCCCGCAGCGAAGCCAACCTCGCCGCCGTGGCGGAATGGGAGGCGCAGAGCCCTTGGGCCCGCTTCCTGGCCGAGATTCCCGAAACGCGCTCCTGCACCTCGGTCTGCCTGCGCTTCCGCGCGCTGGAGGAAGGGAAGCAGGCTGCGACGGCCAAGCGAATGGCCGTATGGCTGGAGGAGCAGGGCGTCGCCCTGGACGCAGCCTCCTACCGCGATGCGCCGCCGGGCCTGCGCATCTGGTGTGGTGCCACGGTCGAAACCTCGGACGTGCGCGCCCTGTTGCCCTGGCTGGATGAAGCCTGGAGGGTGGCGAGCGGAGCCTGACCCGTCAGCCGTGGCACTCGCAGCCGGCGTGGTGGCACCCCGCGCCGTCCGGGTGATGGTCGGCGCAGGCATCGGAGCAGTAGAACCGCCCGTCGCGCTTGATGGCCTTCGCGGTGCCGACCACGCAGACGCAGTCGCTGCACGCGCATTTCACCATTTCGACCGTCGTTTCCATGGTGCGTTCCTCTTTCTGTCGCTTGCGATGCTGCGCCGGGGCGCCGCGCGGCGGCAAGCGAAACCGGCGCTCAGCGGAAGCGGCTAGGCCGGTCGAGCCGCGCGAGTTCGGCGTTCACGGCGCCGGCCGCCTCGCGCACCCGGGGCAGCGCAGGCATGGCGGCGAGGCGCCCCAGCGTGCCCGCGGCACCGGCCGTGAAGATGCTGGGCTCGGAAAGCGCCGCCCGGGCTGCCGCCTCATCCCCCGCGCGCAGCGCCTCGGAGGCGCCGCGCAGGCGGCGTTCGGTCACCTGGTCGGGTGCGCCTGGGGCGATCCCCAGATAGCCGCGCATCTCGTCGCGCCCTGCATCCAGCATGGGTTGAAGCGTGGGGCTCATGGACGGGCCGCGCACCGGGTCGGTCGTGAAGGACCGCGCGAGGAACTCCATCTGCGCCGCGGCCATCGCCGCCCCGGCCGGGTCGCCGGCATAGATGGAGGTGTCTCCGAGGTTGCGCGGCGCATAGAGCGCGGCGCCCCGGATCGGGTCACCGAAGCCGCCGAGATAGTCCGTCACCGGGTCCTGGGCACAGGCGGCGAGAAGGAGGAAAGGGAGGAATCGGGTCTTCATCGGCGCATCATGCACGGGGAAGGCGCCGCGCGCCTGTCTTGTCGCACCCGCCCGGCCCTGCCACACAGCGGCCCGTGATGAGCGAAGCCCCCAACCCCGCCCTGCTCCCCGCGGGACTCATGGACCTGCTGCCGCCCGAGGCGGAGCGGGAAGCCATGCTGGTCGAGGCGCTGATGGAGAGCTTCGCCCGCCATGGATACGAGCGCGTCACACCGCCGCTGCTGGAGTTCGAGGAAGGGCTGCTGGCCGGCTCCGGCGCCGCCGTGGCCGAGCAGACCTTCCGCCTCATGGACCCGGTCAGCCAGCGCATGATGGGGCTGCGGGCCGATATGACGCCACAGGTCGCCCGCATCGCGGCCACGCGCATGGCGGGGCAGGGGCGCCCGCTGCGCCTGTGCTACGCCGGGCAGGTGCTGCGCGTGCGCGGCTCGGAACTGGCTCCGGCGCGGCAGCTTCGCCAGGCGGGCATCGAGCTGATCGGCGGCGCGGCCCCCGAGGCCGATGCGGAAGTGGCGGTGGTGGCGGTCGAAGCCGTGTCGCGCCTCGGCATCGAGGGCATCTCGCTGGATGTGGGCTTGCCGCGCATGGCCCAGGCGCTGATCGAGGCGGCCGGCATCGCCGAGCCCCTGGCCGGGCGCCTCGCCCGCGCGCTGGACCGCAAGGACGCCGCCGCCGTGACCGCGCTGGTCGAGGGGCGCGGCCCCATCGCCGCCCTGCTGCCCGAGTTCCTTGCCGCCGCCGGCCCGGCGCGGGAGGCGGTGGCGGTGCTGGACCCGGCGCGCCTTCCTGAATCCGCCCGCCCCATCGCCGAGAACGCGCTGTCCGTCGTGCGGGCCATCGCCGCGCGTGCGCCTGGACTGCACATCACCCTGGATCCAGTAGAGTTCCGGGGCTTCCAGTATCACGTCGGCGTCGCCTTCACCCTGTTTGGCCCTGGCATGACCGGGGAATTGGCACGCGGCGGACGCTGCCTCGCGGCGCATGACGAGCCGGCCACGGGCATGACGCTCTATGCCGATGCGGTGCTGCGCGCCGTGCCATCGGGCGCACGCCGCAATCGTTGCTTCCTGCCGCTCGGCACCGCCACCGAGGCGGGCGAGCGCCTGCGCGAGGCGGGCTTCGCCACTGTCGCTGCGCTTTCCGCCACCGACACGGCAGCCGCCCTGCGCTGCACCCACGAATGGGACGGCGAGGCCGCCATCCCCCTCAAGACCACGGAGACCGTGTGATGGCCAATGTCGCGGTGATCGGCGCCCAGTGGGGCGACGAAGGCAAGGGGAAGGTGGTGGACTGGCTCGCCAGCCGGGCCGACATCGTCGTGCGCTTCCAGGGTGGCCATAATGCGGGGCATACGCTGGTGGTGGGCGATCAGACCTACAAGCTCTCGCTGCTTCCCTCCGGCGTGGTGCGCGGCAAGCTTGGTGTCATCGGCAATGGTGTGGTGCTGGACCCGGATGCGCTGCTCAGCGAGATCGCCAAGGTGCGCGGGCAGGGGCTCGATGTGGGGCCGCACAATCTGCGCATCGCCGACAACGTGCCGTTGATCCTTCCGCTGCACCCCGCACTGGACCGCGCGCGCGAGGCCGCGCGCGGCGAGGACAAGATCGGCACCACCGGGCGCGGCATCGGCCCAGCCTACGAGGACAAGGTGGGCCGCCGCGCCATCCGCCTCTGCGATCTCGCGGAGCCGGAGACGCTGTCGGCCAAGCTCGACGAGCTGCTGCTGCACCACAACTCGCTGCTGCGGGGCCTGGGCGCGCAGGAATTCTCCAAGCGTGACCTGCTGGACAAGCTGCTGGCGCTGGCGCCGCAGCTCCTCCCCTACAGCGAGCCGGTCTGGGAACGGCTGGACGAGGCGCGGCGGGACGGGCGGCGCATCCTCTTCGAGGGTGCGCAGGCCGTGATGCTGGACGTGGACCACGGCACCTATCCCTACGTCACCTCCTCAAACACGGTGGCTGGCAATGCCGCCGCAGGCTCCGGCATCGGGCCGGATGCGATCGGCCTCGTCCTCGGTATCGCTAAGGCCTACACGACGCGCGTCGGCTCCGGCCCCTTCCCAAGCGAGCTGGATGACGAGATCGGCCGGCGCCTCGGCGAGCGGGGGCGCGAGTTCGGCACGGTGACGGGCCGCCCGCGCCGCTGCGGCTGGTTCGACGCCGCCATGGTGCGCCAGGCCGTAAAGCTCGGTGGCGTGCAGGGCTTGGTTCTTACCAAGCTGGACGTGCTCGACGGGCTGCCGGAGCTGAAGATCTGCGTCGGCTACCGCGTGAATGGCGAGGAGATGCGCCGTCTGCCTCCCGCCATGCGCGCCCAGGCCGCGGCGGAGCCGGTCTTCGAGACCATTGAAGGCTGGACCGGCTCGACCATGGGGGCGCGCTCCTATGCCGAGCTTCCGGCCCAGGCGGTGAAGTATATCCGACGCATCGAGGAGCTGGTGGAGGCGCCGGTGATGATGCTGAGCACCAGCCCCGACCGCGACGACACAATCGCACTGCGCGACCCCTTCGCGGGGTGAGGCGTGGCCTGAACGCCGGGTTGCAAGAAACGTTAAACCTGAGCATTCGTCGGAACGAATGACTTCTCCAGGGAGAAACGAAATGAATCGGCGCCATCTCATGGCGCTCGCTGGGTCGGGGCTTCTCGCCCCCTCCGTGCTGCGGGCGCAGAACTTCCCCGACCGGCCGCTGCGGCTCATCGTGCCCTGGCCGCCGGGCGGCTCCACCGACACGGTGGCGCGTCTGTTCCAGGCCCGTCTGGCGGAAGTGCTGGGCCGCCCCATCGTCATCGACAACCGTGGCGGCGCCAGCGGCGCAACGGGTGCGATCGAGGCGTCGCGCGCCCCGGCCGACGGTTCGACCTGGGTCCTGGTCTACGACACGCAGGCGACCAACGAGACCGTGATGCGGCTGCCCTTCCGCACCATGGAAGCCTTCGTGCCGACGACGCTCGTCGCCACGGGGCCGCTGGTCATGGTCGCGCACCAATCCACGCCGTTCCGCAACTTCCAGGAGGTGGTGGACGCCGCGAAGCGCGCCCCGGACACGCTGAACTACGCGACCTCGGGAGTTGGCGGCCTCGCCCACGTCTCGACGACGCTGTTGCAGCAGCAGGGGGACTTCAAGATCGTCCACGTGCCGTATCGCGGCGGTGGCCCGGCCGTGCAGGACGCGGTGGCCGGCCACGTGCCGCTGTTCATGACGAATGTCGTGATCGTGTCGCAGCACATCCGCTCCGGCGTGCTGCGCCCCCTCGGCGTCACCACGCGCGGCGAAACGCGACACGTGCCAAATACCCGTTCCTTCCAGCAGCAGGGCTTCGGCGACTTCGAGGCGCCGACCTGGTGGGCCATGCTCGGCCGCGCCGGCACGCCGGAGCCGCTGGTGCGCCGGATGCACGAGGCACTGCACCGCGTGCTGAACGAGGCCGACGTGAAGAACCGCATCGAGGAGCAGGGCTGCGACATCTCCGCCGCCGGCCCCGAGGAATGCGCCCGCTTCATCGAGGGTGAGATCGCGAAGTGGGGCAAGGTGATTACTGATAACAACATCCGCGCCGACAGCTGAGCGGCCCAGAGAGGGACCGCCCCTAGGCCGCGAGGCCCAGGGGCGGTCCTCGGGTCTCCATCACTGCATCCAGGCGGCGTAGCGTCGCCTTCCAATCATGCGCGGCCAGCACGGCGGCGCGGGCCGCCTCGCCCAGCGTTGGGTGGTGCCCGTCCAGCACCGCGCGCACCGCTGCGGCCAATCCTGCCGCGTCGGGCGCGATAAGCGCGTCACGCCCTGCGACGGCACGCACGCCCTCGAAGGCTTGCGGAGTGCAGATGATTGGCTTGGCCATTGCCATCGCCTCCAGTACCTTGTTCTGGATTCCGCGCGCGATGCGAAGCGGCGCGACCGCCGCGGCGGCATGGGCGATATAGGGCCGGATGTCCGGCACCGAGCCGGTGACGATCACGCCCGGGATCCGCTCCAGCGCGCGCACCGTTGGGGCCGGATTGGCGCCGACGATCGCGAAGCGCAGGCCGGGCAGGAGGGGCAGGGCTTCCTCTGCGAACCAGGTCACCGCGTCCACGTTCGGGCGGTAATCCATGGTGCCGGTGAAGACCAGCACCGGCGGGCCGGCGGGGTAGGGGTCCGGGTGCTCGATCTCTGGGTCAAAGCGGGCCAGTTCGACGCCGTTGTCCACGTGGTCAAGCCGGGACGCGGTCTCCGGCGCCAGGGCAGCGAAACAGCGCGCTTCCTCCTCCGACACGAAGATCGAGCAATCGAAGGCCAGGGCGGCGCGACGCTCGAAGCGCAGCAGGGTCTCGGCTTCCCGTGCATAGACCCATCTCATCGGGCCGGAGGTTTCGGCGGCATACGCCCGCCACTTCGCCGAATCCACGTCCACGAAGTCGAGCACCCGACGCATCTGCGCTTGCTGTGCGGCGGGCGTCATCAGCAGCGGCGCGACGGCGGAAGAGTAGACGAGCGCCCTGCTCCATCGCCGCGACTCCAGCCCTTCCTCTACCCAGGCGGAAAGGGACGGATGCCGGAACCACGCCAGGGACAGGGGCTCGCCAGGGCGGAAGCGCGGCACGGCGCGGAGGGCGGCGGCCGGGCCACGCGGGATGGGATGCGCCTCGACATGGGAGCACCATTCGCGCAGTGCCTCGACGTGCGCCATGTCGGCCGGGTCGTCCACGAGGCAGCCCAGCTCGACCTCATGGCGGCGCGATAGATGCGCCAGCATGTGGAAGGCACGGATCTTCTCGCCCTTCTGGGGCGGGAAGGGAATGCGGTGGGCAAGGAAGAGCAGCCGTCCCATCAGCCCAGCCCTCGAACAAGGTAGGGGCCAACCGTGTTGGCAACCGGGATGGGCAGCTTCTTCCAGGCCTTGATGAATAGCCGATACTTCGGGTTGTTCGGGTTGTTGTCCGGAATGCGCGCGCCGGGCGCGAGGCGGTAGCAGTAGTTCAGCGGCTCCGGCGTGAAGCCCCAGTTCTTCTTGTAGTCGAAGGCGCCGGTCCCGGATTTCGAGCGCCCGAAATCGAACAGCTTCGCGCCACGCTCATTCCCTGCGCGCCGCATCACCTCCCAGTACATCACCTCGCTGGCCGAAAGCCCGCGTGCCTCGCGCGTTCCTCCGCCGTAGTAGGGCAGAACCTGATCGCGGAAGTGGAAGGACAGGACGGAAGCCACGGGACGCCCTTCATGCCAGACCGTGGTGACGTCGTGCGCGTCCGGGAAGGCTTCCATCAGGTTGCGGAAGTAGCGCTTCGGGAAGACCGGCGAGCCGAGATTGCGGACGCTTTCGGCATAGACGGCGTGCAGCGCGTCCACGTTCGAGTCACTGGTGGAGGAAAGCCCACGCTTGAAGCCCTTGCGGACTTCGGCGCGCTGCTTGCGTGGGATGTTGCGCTCCATGTCCTTCGCGTCATCACCGGAAACGGAGATGGGCTTGCGGAAGGTGTAGTAGAGCGCAGGTCGCTCATCCCAGCCCTCATCCGCCGCTTCCAGCCTGCGGAACTCCAGCACCGGCGAGCCGATCCGGTTCCGCAGCGCGACCGCGTGGTCTTCCAGTGCCTTCGCGGCTTCGGGCGACGCAGCGACGGTGCCGCCATAGACGCAGAACGGGGTGGAAGCGAGCGTGTCACCAAACAGGCGCGTGCGCATCCGCGCGAGCGGCAGCACGCCGACCACGGCACCATCCTGTTCCGCCATCGCGTAGTGGGTGGCGTGGCCAAAGCTGTGGCGGATCACCTTCGCCCAGGGTGAGAGATGGAAGAACGTGGCCTCAGGACGCGAATGGACGAACGCGTCCCATGCTGGCGCGCTCGCCGCGTCCATCTCACGGATTTTGATGCTCATGCAGCGATCTCTTCCGCGAAGACCTCATCCATGCGGCCCCAGGCGAAATCACCCAGCAACCGCGCCAGCTTGCCTTCCATGCGCGCGAGCCCGGTGTAATGGCGGAAGCGCGACAGGCGCGGCGCCGCGCTGACGCGAGGCTGGCCCGGATCCACCTCCCATGGGTGGAAGTAGAAGACGCCGCGCTGTCCCTCGCGACCATTGACTAGGCGCAACCCGGTGCGGAACGCGCCATAGGGCAGGAGACGGAACCAGCCGCCACCCGCGCAGGGGAGATTCCGGCTGGCAAGGCGCACAGTCGTCATCGGCAACTCGATCACGCCATCGGGGCGCGGGCGATGCGGCCCCCGCGGTGCATCGGGCGCGCCGTAAAGGTCGTGCCGCACCGGAAAGATCGAGGAGGAATAGCGATGCCCTTCCTCGGCGAGGATCGCATGCGCCCAGGGCGTGCGTGCGCCGATGGAAAATGTTGGGGCGCGATAGCCATGCACCTCGACGCCGCCTGCATCCTCCAGCGCATGCTTCGCGCGACGGATATCGGCACGGAATGCGGCCTCGCCAATCACGGAAACCTGCTCATGCCCATAGCCATGGCTCGCGAGTTCGTGCCCTGCGGCCACGATGCGTCGAATCAGCGCGGGATGGCGGTCCGCGACCCAGCCTAGGGTGAAGAAGGTCGCGCGCACCGAATGCGCGGCAAACAGCGAAAGGACGCGATCCGTGCTCGCTTCGACGCGGCGGTCGTATTCGTCCCATGCATCGCGGCGCAGGGTGCCAGCAAATGCCTGGACCTGGAACCAGTCCTCCACATCCACGCTCATGGCGTTGCGCGGGCGCATGGCGGCGCGGCGGTCGTTCAACGAACTCATCGCCCCGTCCGGCGGCGCGCGAACAGGTTGATGAGGCGGTCCACCACTCGTTCCTGGCGCGCGGCGACGCGGGTCAGCGTGTCCAACTGGTCGGTGATGGCGGCGATGCGAGGGTCGTCGGCGGCGCTGGCATGGGCGTGCTCGCGATGCCCATGCTGGGGGACGTAGGTCTGCGCCTCCCGCGTCAGGTGGGGCGGCTCCGCTTCGTAGTGATGCGCGCGGGGTTCGGGCTGTGGCGGAGGAACTTCCTCATGCCGAGCCGTCGGGAGCGGCTGTGGGATGGGACGAGGCTCGGCGGCACGCGGCGCGTGCAGGGGCGCCGCCTCGGCGCGGGCCATTGCGGAATCCGGGACAGGAGTGACGACGCCGAGGTCTTCCTCAAGTTCCTGGGCCGTGGACTCGACGAGGTCGAGTTCCAGCACCTCGGCCCCCTCTAGCGCGCCGGCGAGGAGTACGCGCGAGCAGAGGCGGTTGATCCGGCGCGGCACGCCGCCCGTGTGGTGATGAATGGCTTCCAGTGTCCCATCACCCCAAGCGGGGCGGCCCTGCCAGCCCACCGCGCGCAGCCGGTGTTCGACATAGGCACGCGTCTCGTCGGAGGAGAGAGGCTGGAGGTGGTAGGAAGCCAGGATGCGCTGGCGAAGCTGCTCGAGGTCCGGCCGTGCGAGCAGCTGCCGCAGCTGCGGCTGGCCGAGCAGCACGGTTTGCAGGAAGGCACGCCCGTTCTCGGTCACGTTGGAAAGCATGCGAAGCTCCTCCAGCGCGCCATGCGAAAGTGCCTGAGCCTCGTCTACGATCAGCACGTGCCGCCGCCCGGCTTCGCCGCCGGTGCGTAGCGCGCGCGTGATGCCGGTGAGAAGCTGCGCTTTGCCTCCCTCGATTGGAACGCCGAAGCTATCCGCGACGAGCCGCAGGAGGTCCTCGCTCTCAAGCTGCGAGGTGACGATGCGCCCGACGGCAAAGAGATTGGGGTCGAGCTCCATGCAAAGTCGCTCGACCAAGGTGGTCTTTCCTGCCCCCACCTCTCCAGTCACGACCACGAACCCCTCCCGCTGGGCGAGGCCGTAGGCCAAGTGGGCATAGGCCCGTGCATGCCCGGCGCTCGCGTAGAACAGCCGGGCGTCGGGCGTCATCAGGAAGGGGTGGGCGCGGAGCCCGTAATGTTCGATAAGCATGCCGCTATGGAAACGTCCCAATGAGGGGAGAGTTTCCGCTATTCTGCTGGCTTCAGAAAGTCTTGCGCAAGGAAAGTATGATTGCGTTTCGCAAACCGCGCCGAGTTTGCGAAATTGGGACGTTCGAATCAGCGAGCGTGGTTCGCCGATCAGACAACTGATATTCGATGGTTCCCGATAAAGTTTCGGAGAAAGTGCGGCGGAATGAAGCGCGCAGCAGCCAGCTCGAGTTCTGGCCCGGCGTGCTCGGCGATTCATAGAGCGAATAGCTCGCGCCAGCTGTGAAGGTCGTCACTGGATTCACCGCCCGGCTGTAGGTCAGGTCGAAGGTATTCGAGGTCTGGCCGAAGGCAACGAGACCCGGGTCATTCGCGAGGACACGCCGGTTCTCATGCCGGAAGGCGAAGTAGAAGCTGTCGCGATCCCGGCGATGGATGATCGAGGCCTGGCCGCGGCGAATGCGGTAGACGCCGCTTTGCAGGCCCAGCACGGTAGCGCCGGCAAAATCGGGCTGCGGAGCACCACTTAGCCGGTCCACAGGCTGGTTGTTCTCATCGACCGTGATCGTCTGCAGAACGTCAGCCGTGCGCTGCAGGGGCGTGGCGATCCCGTCATCATAGCGCATGAAGACCGTGGTGCGGGGGGTGAGCGCGATCCTCGCTTCCAGTGTCGGGGTGGTTACGCCTTCGCGGCGCCGGTACCGCGCGATGATCATGCTGTTGGGGCTTGGGTCCCAACGCACGCCCACGCCCCAGACCGGCTCGTCGATGCGAATAGGAGGGGCGGAGCTGTAATGGATCGACTCGTATCCGCCCTCGACGATGGCGAACAGGTTGTTGCGCAAGGCATAGCGCGCCTCAACGACAGCGGAAGCGCGATGCGCACCATTGAGCGAACCCGCGCCATCGAACATCGTGCCGCGCAGGCGCAACTCGGCGGCAAGCGGGCCAGAGTCCTCGCCGGTCCGGAGGGTTCCAAACACCGTATTCGAGATCATGTTGCCCGGAGCATAGAACGGCACTCCGTCCGGCCGGATCGACGCCTGGCTGCCCTGCCGCTCGACATACTGGAACAGGTAGCCCGCGGCGACCGCTGCCTGGGTGCCGAAGCGATGCAGGAGATAGGGTGAAACCGAGAAGCTGTACGTCTGTGCAACGGCCCGACGAGGCAGGTTGGCCGTATCACTGTTCGTGAAGCCACTCGCGATCGGCGAAATAGTCCCGTAGCCCCTCAGGTCGAGGAAGACTGACCCGGGAACGAGCTGGATGGTCGCATCGCCTAGGAAGCGGTGGTCAATCCGGCTCTGCTCACGCTGATCGAGGTAGCCGACAAAGGATGGGGCATAAAAGGCGCGGCCGCGGATGCGCGCCGTCTCGGCGCTGGCCGAGACGCCAGGCGTGATGGTGGCAATGACCTCACCACGCTTGCCCGACCTGGTGTTCGTGTAGCTGTTATCCGTGATGAGGGCGCGGGCATCGATGAAGGGCCTGACGACCCAGGACCGTCCCTCAGGAAGCTGACTTGGGGGATTTGGCGTTCCCAGCGAGTCGCTGAAGAACGGGCTGAGGCGAACCGCCATGTCGCCGGGCCGTTCGGTCGCGGCGGCGCCCGTATCCACCGGACTGCGCGGGGCAGGGCTGACGCCGAAGGGACCCGCTGGCGCGGTGCGAGGGGGCAAGCCCACCGCACCGGGGGTTTCGAGTCCCGAAAGGAAATCGGGCGCGACAGTGAGCGCGCTGCCGACATCCTGTGCATCCGCATTCGCGGCGGGCAGCGCCACCAGCGCTGCCGCCGCAAGCCCCCGCCCGAAACGGCGCGCTGGCTTACCCGTCGTAACCATAGGCTCCAAAACGCTCATCTCCCGGCCGGGCGCGATTCAGCACGAGCTGAACAGTGGGGCAAGCGTCCAGGAGATCCAGCGCCGCCTCAAGCTGGCCACGCTGGGTCCGCTCCGCCTCCACCACCATCACCACCTGTCCGACGACAGGCGCGAGAGCACTGGCCTCGCTGGTTGAAAGGGCAGGGGGCAGGTCGAGGATCACGATGTGGCGGGGATGGCTCTCGGCCACGCGCAGCGCCGCGGAAGCGATGGCAGCGCCAGAAGGACGGCCTTGGCCGAAGGGCAAGACGCAGAGCCGGTCACGCTCGGTCGGTACCACGCAGGGTCCAACTGGGCGGTCCGGATTCGCGGCGAGCTCGGCAATGCCGGGCCGATCCTTGCACTCGAGCAGCTCCGAAAGCGAGCCGTTCTTCCCGTCCGCGTCCAGCAGCATCACGGGCTGGGCCCGTGCGGCGGCCATCGCGGCGGCGATATTCAAGGCCATGAATGTCTTCCCCTCGCCCGGAAGGGTACTCGTCACCGCCACCAGGCGCGGATGGCGCCCCCCCGTGGTCGCAGTGGCATGCACTGTCCGAACCACCTGATCCTGCACCACGGCGATCTCTTCGAAAAGCCTGTTTCTGCCTTGGACGTGCGCGATCAACCCGGCCCCATGCAGCCGCGCGAGGGGGATCGGAGGTGACGAAGAAGGGCCTGGAGCCGCAGGGCGCGCCTCCGGCATGCGGGGAGCCTCCAGTACCTCCGGCCCCGAGCGAAGCAGTGCATCGGTGATCGGCCGGGCCCGCTGCTCCGCGCCGGGTGGCGCGGGAGGCGGGCTGATGGCACCCGGAAGCGGGGCGGCGCCGGGGGCATTCAGGCCGCCGAGGGCCTGAATAGCGCGTTCGGCAAGGTGCCGGCGGGGGGGTTCGGTCATGCGAGCACCTTTCGAAGGATTTCGGCGCCGCCCGCAGCGACCCCAGCGAAGCAAACGAAGAGCAAGGATAGCGCTCCCGCGAAGGCAGCCGTGGGCAGGAGGCGACGCTTTGGCCGTGCAGGCGAGACCGCACCCAGCACCGGCAGACCCAGATCGCGCAACTCACGCAGGCTGTAGATGCTGGTGTCCATCAGGCTCAACAGCACGGCGACTGCCGCACCAGCGCCCAGCGCGACCACGAGCGCGCCCGCAGCGAAGAGCGGACGGTTCGGCCCGGTCGGAGCGACCGGCAGGGTGGGCGGCTCGATGATGTCGAGGCGCACCTGATCCGCGCCTGTGCGCGCTGCGCCAGCAATCTGCAGGGACTCACGCCGCTGCAGCAGCTCCTCGTAGGAACGGCGGAGGATGCCGTAGTCGCGGTCCAGGTCCGTCATCTGGGCGAGAAGCTGCGGCGCACCGCGCGCCAGCGCTTCCAGCCGCTCAACTTCCTGCGTCTCGGCGGCGATGCGCCGGCGCAACGAAGCGATGTCGCCTTCCGCATCGACGAGGCGCGTCTGCAGCGACTCAAAGGCGGGGTTCGGGCGAGGCTCGCCCCGCACGGGGCCGCCAGCTCCGCCGCCGGACCGGCGCAGGTCTGCCACGATCGCACGCTGCATGGCGATGGCCGGGTGCTGGTCGGTGTAGCGGGTCTGCAGCTGCCGCAACTCCTGCTCGGCGGCAGCGAGCGGGCCGGCATTGCCGCCGCCGCGTGCTACCACGTCCGCCGGCAGGGTCCGGGGTGTCTGCTCCACCTGGCGGCGGATGATGTCGCGCCGCATTTCCGTATCCTGCAACTCGCCGCGCAGCTCGTTCAGGCGCTGGCGTGCTGATTCAAAGCGCGACGCGCCACCGGTCGTCTCGTTCGGGATCAGGTCTACGTAGCGTGAGCGGAACTCGGCGCGGCGGCGCTCCGCATCGCGCAGCTGTGCCTCGTATGCGGTGACCTGCTGGTTCACGAAGGCGCGCGCGTTCTGCATCTGCTCGCGGTCATTGCCCGACACGCGCTCCATGAACAGGTCCAGCACAGTCTGCACCACAGCGCGCGCGATGGCCGGCTGGCTGTCCGTGTATTCAACGCGGAACAGGTTCCGGGCCTGCGGCGTGATGCGGATGTTCTTCGTAAGCTCGGCGACCATCGCTTCGCGGTCGCGCTCGCTCGTGACACGTAAGCCCAGATCGGTCCGAGCTATGACGCGCTCGAGGTTGGGCCGCGCGAGCAGAGTCCGTTGCAGCGTTTCCACCTGCGCAGCCGTGGCGCCGTCCACGGCGATGCCGCGGAGCGTCTGGCCCAGGATGGCGTCAGCATCGGCATAGATGCGCGCGCT
Source organism: Sabulicella rubraurantiaca (assembly GCF_017355885.1). Classification (GTDB taxonomy): domain Bacteria; phylum Pseudomonadota; class Alphaproteobacteria; order Acetobacterales; family Acetobacteraceae; genus Roseococcus; species Roseococcus rubraurantiacus. The sequence continues at coordinate 527,746 of NZ_JAFEUU010000001.1, read as the reverse complement.
GCTTTCGTAACGATCGGGAAGGGCGGCCACGCCGACCCAACCGAGGATGGCAACGACCCATGCGACCAGCAGGGCCGGCCATCGCCGCTTCCATGCGGCGGCGGCGTAACGCCGGAGATCTGCGACAGGCGACATCAGAACCAGCTCTGCGGGATGATGAGGGTGTCGCCGGGACGCATTGGCAGATCCTGGGTCATGTCGCCATTCCGGAGCAGGTCGTTCAGCCGGACGCGTTCGGTCCGTGCGGCGCCGGTGACGGGATCGCGGCGGACCAGCTCCGCCCGGTTGCCTGCCGCGAAGCGCGTCAGGCCGCGTGTGGCGATCATCACGTCGAGGACTGTCATGCCGTCGCGGTAGGGAATGGCGACGGGCTCGGCGGCTTCGCCAACCACCCGCACCATGCGCGCATGGCGGGCCGAAGAACTGGCGCACCATCACCGTCACGTTCGGCTCACGAACGTAACGAGCCAGGCGTTGCTCGAGGTCGCGCGCCAGCTGGCTGGGCGTCTTGCCCGCAGCCGGCACGTCGGGGGCGAGGGGGATAGAAATGCGCCCATCAGGCCGCACAGGGATTTCGACCGAAAGGTCGGGGGCGCGATAAACAAAAATGCCGAGCGTATCGCCAGGCCCGATCTGATAGTTTTCGCTGTCCTGCGCCGGCGCGGCGTCGCGAGCTGCGAATTGCGCCGCCGGCCGTTCCGTGCACGCAACCACTCCCAGCAGCGCTGCCAGCGCCATGCCGCGCAGCATGACACCCCGCATATTATTCTGCCTCTCCATCCCGGTTCTCCCGATCATAAGTGCGTTCAACACTCTAACCTGCGCAACTCTGCGCGCGCTCGAAGGTTGCTAGAGGACGTAATCTCAAAAATCCAAGGTTCACATTATGATAATGTAGGTTTTTTGGACTTTTATCATTAAACTAACCGAAACATATCATAAAGAATGTTTTCTATTGCCTTGAACGCACAAATTTTTAAAGCTTGCCAAAATCCTAGCAATCGTTGGCAACCGTGGCCACGGATGTTGTATTGTCCAGGCGTCAAACCGACCGGGACCCCCCCCAGAAGCCCGTCTGCCGGAGAGCGCTCACATGACCAATCTGTTCGGGCACAGCATCCCCTCGTCGCTGTTGTCCCTGTTCGCCCTGGAGGCTGCTGCCTCATTGGGGGCCTTCTACCTGATCCTCCTTTGGGGGATTCCTGAAGGTGCGGCACTGAGCCATGTCCAACTCCTTGCCATCGCGGCATTGTTTACCGCCTGTACCAGCCTGGCAGGTGGCGCGACGGGGCTGTATTCCCCTCGTTGCTGGCTGCGTGCCAACCGCGTCGCGGCCTCAGCCGTCCTGGCGGGTATCGCCTTCATTGTTGTGGGTGAGTTCCTGTTCCCTGAGATGAATGCGGCTTCAGGCGCTTCCCTTTCGCTCTGGGCACAGGCCGGGTTCGTCGGGGCGTTCGTCGCGGCCGTGATCTCGTCCCGCCTGCTTTTTGCCGCGGCGGCACGCAGGGGGATGCTGAACGGCCGGGTGGTGCTGGTAGGGTCCGATCCGTCGCCCATGCCGCAGCGCCTGCCGCCCGCGGTTGCGACGGTCCTGCACGCTGGCTCCACGCTCGACGCCGAATTGACCCCGGAGCGGCTGCGCACGCTGCGCGCCTCCACCGTGGTGGTCCGTGACCCGTGCGAACTGGCCGTGACGACGCGGGTTCGCCTCGCCGCGGCGAATGTGCGGGTAATGAGCGAGGCGGAGTGGCTGGAATGCTGCTCGGCCGAGGTCGACATTGCGTCGCTGCCGACCGGCTGGCTTGCCGGCCTCGATCAGCGGCATGAGGGGATGCTGGAGGCGGGGGTGCGCCGCGCGCTGGACGTGACGCTGAGCCTCGCCCTCCTGCTCTTCACCCTGCCGATCCTGATCCTGGCCGCCATCGCCATCAAGCTCGACAGCCCCGGCCCCGTCTTCTACCGGCAGGAGCGTGTCGGCAAGGATGGCCGCATCTTCACCCTCTTCAAGTTCCGTTCCATGCGGCAGGACGCCGAGGTGGCGGGGGCTCCTGTGTGGGCGCAGAAGGGTGACTCCCGCGTGACCCGGACCGGCCGCTTCCTTCGCCTGACCCGCATCGACGAGATTCCGCAGGTCTTCAACGTCCTGCTCGGCCATATGGCCTTCGTCGGTCCGAGGCCGGAACGGCCGGGCTTCGTTGAGGATCTGGCGCTCCAGATCCCGCATTACGAGGCCCGCCACGTGGTGAAGCCCGGCATCACCGGCTGGGCCCAGGTGAACTACCCCTACGGCGCCTCCGTGGAGGACGCCCGGCGCAAGCTGGCCTTCGACCTTTATTATGTGAAGCGACGCTCGCTGTTCCTGGATTTGCTCATCATCATCTCGACTGTGCGGGTGGTGCTGTTCCAGGAGGGGTCCAGGTAACCATGCTGCCGGGGTATAGCGTGGGGGCTTACCGGAAGGGGGCGAAAGCCCCCTTCGTGCCGTGATCGCCACGCTTCACGGCGTCGCGGCCCTGGCCGCCGCCGTGGTCGCGCTGGGAGCTCTCGCCGCTGGACGGGGCCGTCACATCTGGCCGCCTTTCGCGGCCGGCATCGCTGCCGCGATCTGGGCAGGCGCCGTCGTTCTCAATCCTGACAACCCGCTGGGGGGCTCCGCGGGGCTGCTGGAGGTGTTGCGTTCCGGCGTCTGGGGAGGCGTGCTGCTCCTGCTCCATTGGCGCCTCGGGACCGGGTCGGTGGTTCGCGGCTTTGCGATCGCCCTCGTTCTGGTCTTGTCGGCAGCGCTGGCCGCGGCGCTTCCGCTCGTGCCGCTCCTGGGCGACCTGGCACCACACACGCGGCTTGCCCTGGCGCTGTTGCTTGTGCTCATCGCCGAGAACCTTGCACGCAACAGCGGCGAGGCCGCAGGCTGGCATCTCTGGCCTCCCGCGATTGCCCTGGGCGGGCTAGGGGCCTTCGATGTCATGCTGTACAGCATCGCCGCGCTCTCGGGCGGGGTCGATGCGCGCCTCGTCGCGGGGCGGGCACTGCTCGCGGCACTCGCCTTGCCGCTCCTCGTTCTGGCGGCGCGGCGCGACCGGCGCTGGGCCCGCGCCACCCCATCCCATGAGGTGGCCTTCCATGGCGCGACCCTCTTGGTCGCGGGTGCCTTCCTTCTGGGAGCGGGGGCGGTCGGCAGCATCCTCCAGAGCATGGACACGGAGTGGGGAGGCGCGGCGCAGGTCGCCATCCTGGCGGGCGCCACCTTGGCCCTCGCGGTCCTGCTCTCCGCACGCTCCGTACGGTCGCGCATCCATCGGTGGGTGGCGCGGCATTTCCTGGCAGCGCGCTACGACTACCGGCGCGAATGGCTGCGCGCCGTGGCCACACTGTCGGGCCCTGGCAGCGCGGCGGCACCGAATATCCGAGCGATCCGCGCCATTGCCGACCCGGTGGATGTCCCGGCGGGGACGCTGCTGCTGCGCGACTCAGGACCCGATCTGCTGCGCGAGGCCGAGTGGAACCATTCCGAGGGACCGGATCGGCTGGAAGAGGGGGACCCCGTCCTTGCGCGGCTCACGGCCGGGGAAGTTGTCATCCTGCCACAGCCTGCCGCCTATTGGGTTGCCGTGCCTCTGATGCACCACGCGGAGGGGCTGCTCGGCGCCATCCTGCTCGCTCCCCCGCGCGCTCCGCACCCTTTAGAGGAGGAGATGGCAGAGCTCCTCCTGACGCTGGGGCGGGAGGTGGCGATGTTCCTCGCCGAGCGACGCGCGGCGGAGCGGCTGGCCGAGGGGCGACGCATCGCCGACTATGCCCGGCGCTTTGCCTTTGTCGCCCATGATGTGAAGACCGTCTCGTCCCAGCTTTCCATGGTATTGGCCAACGCCGAGGCCCACATGGACGACCCGGAGTTCCAGCACGACATGCTTCTGACCGTGCGTGGCGCTGCGCAGCGAATCGACGCCCTGATCGCCCGGCTACGGCGGGACGAGGCGGCAGGGGAGGCAGCCGGGACCGGCGACCCTCTCGGCGTGGCCCAGGCGGTGGCGAGCGGCCTGGGCCACCCGGTAGAAATCAAGGCGGAAGGCCGGTTTCCGCCAGTTCCGATGGCAGAGGAGGCTTTCTCGACAGTCCTAACCCATCTGCTTCGAAACGCTGCTGAAGCTTCTCATGCCGAGAAGGTCATCCAAATGGCCTTCCAATGCGTTGGAGACATGTTGGAGATTGTAATTGCCGATGAGGGAGAGGGCATGAGCGAGGCGTTCCTGCGTGACGGGCTGTTCCGTCCCCTTGCCACCACCAAGCCGAAGGGCAGTGGTATCGGTGCCTGGCAGGCGCGCGAACTGGTGCGCGAGGCGGGCGGAGAGTTGACCGCCGAGAGCCGCCTGGGGGAGGGGACTCACATCCGGATTACCCTACCGCTCTCGCGCGCGGTGGAGGCGGCATGAGCAAGCCGAAGCTCTTGGTGGTCGAGGACGATCCCGGTCTCGCTGCCCAGTATCGTTGGGCCTTTCCCGCGCTGAAGGTTTCGCTGGCGGGAGACCGAACCCAGGCCCTGGCGGCCGTGCGCCGCGAGACGCCGGATGTGGTTCTTCTGGATCTCGGCCTGCCGCCTGATGCCGAAGGCGTGGCCGAGGGCTTCGCTACGCTGGAGGCGATCAAACGCGAATGGGCCGAACTGCCCGTGGTCGTGGCGACGGGCCAGGGCCAGCGCGCCAACGCACTGCGCGCCGTCGCGCTCGGCGCCTACGATTTTCATGAGAAGCCGGTGGATCCGGCGGTGCTGCAGGCGATCCTGGACCGTGCCCTTCGCCTGCGGGCGCTGGAGGAGGAGAACCGGCGCCTCGCCGCGACCCCGCGCCCTTCGCCCATCGAAGGCATCATCACCGCCGATGAGGGGATGCTAAAGGCGTGTCGCCTGGTCGAGCGCCTTGCCTCCGTCTCCGTGCCCGTCCTGCTCCTCGGCGAGAGCGGCACGGGAAAGGAGGCGCTGGCGCGCGCCCTACACACCATGGGGCCGCGGGCTAAGAAGCCCTTCATCGCCATCAACTGCGCCGCCATCCCCGAGAATTTGCTGGAGGCCGAACTCTTCGGCCACGAGCGCGGCGCCTTCACCGGTGCCGTGAAGCAAGTCCAGGGGCGGTTCGAGCAGGCGAATGGTGGCACGCTCTTCCTTGACGAGATCGGCGAGATGCCGGTTTCGCTCCAGGCCAAGCTGCTGCGAGTCCTGCAGGAACAGGTGGTCGAGCGGATCGGCGGCCGCGCGCCCATCCGGGTCGATGTCCGCATCGTGTCCGCCACCAACCGGGATCTGGAAGCGGAGTCGGAGAATGGCGGCTTCCGGGGCGACCTGCTGCACCGTTTGAACGGCGTTCCCGTTCGCATTCCGCCCCTCCGGGACCGCGCAGGCGACGCTCTCCTCCTCGCTCGGCATTTCCTGGCGCGCTTCAGCAAGGAGCATGGGCTGAAGGTGCGCGGCTTCGATGCCTCGGCGACCGAGGCGCTGGCCGCGCATCGCTGGCCTGGCAATGTGCGGGAACTGGAGAACCGTGTGCGGCGTGCCTCGCTGATGGCCGACGGGACATTGGTCACCGCTGCGGATCTGGAATTGACCGCGCCTGAGGCCCCCTCTGACGATGCTCTGGACCTGCGCGTTGCGCGCGGCCGGGCGGAGCGCGAGGCGATCGAGCGCGCCCTGTCGCGCTCAGGAAACTCACTTTCCGAGGCGGCACGCTTGCTCGGAGTGAGCCGGCCGACCCTCTACGGCCTTCTGGCCACCCATGGAATCCCGGTGCCGCGCTCTCGCGCGGAAGCGGATTAGGAGCCACTCATGCGTAAGCCCCTGGCCCCCACACTTGCCCTTCTCGCGCTGCTTGCCGCGCAACCGGCACATGCGACGATGGAGCGCGCCCGTGCCGCTGAAGCGCGCGGCGACCTCCGCACTGCGCAGATCGAGCTGCGAAATGCCGCGCGGTCCACTCCCAATGACGGCGCGGTGCGAGCCGCACTGGCGCAGATCTCGCTCGAACTGGGCGATCCGGACACGGCGGATCGCGAGGCTCGCGCGGCCCTTGCCGCCGGTTATGACCGTGCGGATGCGACGGCTCTGCGCATCCGCGCGCAGTTGGCGCTGGGCCGCACCCGCGACCTCCTGCGCGAGTTCCCCGTGCCGGACGCCTCTGTCCCACGCGACGTGGCGGCGCAGATCTATGCCGGCCGTGCGCTTGCGCACCTCTCCTTGGAGCAGAGGGCCGAGGCGAAGGCCGCGGCGGAAGCGGGCATAGAGGCCGACCCCAGGGCGGTCGAGCCGCATCTTGCCCTCTCGGCGGTGGCACAGGTACAGGGCGACGAGGCCCTCGCGGAGCGCGAAGCCGATGCCGCGGTTGCCGCCGACGGGCGCTCGGTCCAGGCGTTGCTGCGGCGCGCAGGCATTGCCTACAGCAAGGGCGATGTGCAGCGCGCGGGCGAGCTTCTGGACCGCGCCCTGGAGATCGCGCCAGGCCATCCCCTGGCGCGAGTCCAGCGGGCGGAAGTGCGGCTGCGTCACAACGACATTGATGGCGCGCGTTCAGATGTGGAGGTGACGCTCCGCAACGCGCCCGGCCTTGCATCGGCGAATTACATCCAGGCGCTGATCTACGTTGCCACTCAGGATTGGCGTGCGGCGGACACTGCGCTCACCCGGCTGGGCCAGACAACCCTGCAGAACACGTCGGACGGGCTTCTCGCCTTCGCTACGGTGAAGGCGCAGCTTGGGCAGGACGCCCAGGCAGAAGAGGCGGCGGCCCGCGCTGTTGCGCGTCGTCCGCTCGACGTGCGCGGCGTGCGGCTCCTGGCCTCACTCCAGGCCAAGCGCGGCGCGAACCGAGACGCGGCCGCCACCTTGGCCGCTTATGCGCAGCAGGGCGGACGCGATCCCGAGACCCTGGCTCGTCTGGGCGAGATCCACTTCAGCGAGGGCCGCCGCCGCCAGGCGGAACAGGCTTTCCGCGCGGCTGCCGAAGCACAGCCCGGCAACGCAGCGCTGCAATCGCGTCTTGCTGCCATTCGCCTTTCCCTCGGTGACTATGCCGGCATGGCCGAAGCGGCTCAGGCCGCGCTGGCCGGCGGCAGGGACGATCCGGCGGCCCGTCAGATGCTCGCATTGGCGGCGATCTCGCGTGGCGAACCGGAGGCGGCCGAGTCAGAACTCGCCCGCCTTACGCCGGAACAGCGCCGCACCGAAGTTGCGATGCTGGCGGAGGGCTCGATCCGCGCGATGCGGCTCGACATAGCCGGGGCCCGTCAGGTGCTGGAGGCCGCACTCCAGTCCAACCCGAACTCGATCGGCGCGCGGCTGGGCCTCGCGCGCATCGCGGGCAGCGAGAATCGCATCGCCGACCTCGCGCGTTACCTCAGCGAGGTGCTGGCCGCGGATCCGGAGAACGCGCAAGCCGCGGGGCTCCTGCTGCGTGCCGCCCGGCCGGGCAACGAGGCCCTTGCCGCGCTTCGTGCGGCGCAGCAGGCGCACCCGGGATCACCTATCATTGCCGGCACGACCGCGCGGGCCTTGCTCGCAGCGGGTGACCCGGCCGCGGCCTCTGCCGTGCTCGATCATGAGGCGCTGCGTCCGCGCATCACCAATCCCGCCTTGCGCCTTATGCAGGTCGAGGCCCATGCGGCACGCGGCGCCTGGGCAGACGCGGAAACAGCGTCCCGTGCCGCAGTCGCGGAGCAGCCGAACAGCGCGGCGGCACGCCGTCAGCTTGCGCTCCTCCTGTCCCGTCGCGACGAGCACCGGGAGGCGGAAAACGTGATCGAGGAGGGGCTGCGCCTGACCCCCAACGATCCGCTGCTGCTTGGGACGTCCGTGATGATCGCCCAGCAGGCCGGCGGTCCCGATGCCGCTCTCGCCATGGCGGATCGCCTCGCCAGGCGCCCGGGTTCATTGCCGGCCGGCGCTTGGCTGCGCGGCGACTTCCTGATGGCGCAGAACCGCCACGCCGAGGCCGCGCGCGCCTTCTCGTCCGCCTATTCGGAAGGTCCGACCGAGCCTCTGGCCCTGCGTCTTGCCGCCGCGCATCTCGGCGCCGGACAGCCTGAGGAGGCGCGCCGTGCCTTGCAGGCCTGGCTCGAACGTTCGCCCGAGAGCCCGGCTGTGCTCGCGACCTCGGCGCGTCTCGACCTCCAGGCGAACCGTACCGCCGATGCGGAGCGGAAGCTGGAAACGCTGCTCCGCCTCTTGCCCAATGACGGTGGGGTGTTGAACGACTTCGCCTGGGTTCTGGCGCAGCGCGGTGACCGGGAATCCCTGAATCGCGCGCGGCCGATGGCCGAACGTGCCTTTGCCTTGGCGCCGCGTCCGGAGGTTGGAGACACGCTCGGCCTCATTCTCTTGCGCTCGGGCGATGCCCGCCGCGCGTTGCAGGTCCTCCGCCACGCCTACCCGGACGGAAACCCGCCGAGCCCCGGCATGGGCGTCCGCTATGCCGCGGTGCTGGCCGAGGTCGGTGAGAGGGACGAGGCGCGCCGGCAGCTCACCGCCGCGCTCCGCACCCCCAGCTTCCCGGAGCGCGCCGAGGGCGAGCGTCTCCTCGCCCGGCTGGGCGGAGGCCGCTAACCCTTGCGTGACCTCGCCTTCCTCCTGGTCTGCGCGCCCTGGCTCGTACTCGCGACCGTCAGCCCCTTCGCCGGGGTTCTGATCTGGTCGTGGATTTCCTTCATGAATCCGCACCAGCTGGTCTGGGGTGCTGTGCAGAACCTGCCGTGGGCCATGCTCGCCTTCATGGCGACGTTGGTGGGCTGCGTCCTGGCCGGCGAGCCGAGGCGGGCGGCGATCAATTCTGTCACGGTGCTCCTGGTCGCCTTCCTCGCCTGGATCACCTTCACCTCGGCGGTTGCCCTTGCTCCTCCCGAGGCGGTCTGGCCGATGTGGGACCGCGTGATGAAGGTCACCCTTGGCTTGTTGCTCACCGCTGCGCTACTCACCAGCCGGGACCGGATCCACGCCATGGTCTGGATGATGGTGCTTTCCCTCGGCTATTTCGGCGTGCGCGGCGGCATATTCACGTTGTTCACAGGTGGCGGGCACATCGTGCTCGGTCCCGCGCAGACAATGATCCAGGATCGCAATCATCTTGCGGTTGGCATGCTGATCTCCATTCCGCTGATGAACTGGCTGCGCCTCCACTCAAAGCATCGGTTGATCCGGATCGGCCTGCTCGCCGCCATGGGATTCACCCTTGTCGCAGTGCTCGGGTCGCAATCGCGCGGGGCGCTCGTGGCGTTGGTCGCTACGGGTGGCGTGCTGTGGGTTCGGTCGCGCGGCAAGGTGATCTCAGGAATCGTTATCGCCACGGTGGTCGCGGGCGGCATCGCCTTCATGCCCCAGTCCTGGGTGGACCGCATGGAGACGATGCAGAACTACGAGGAGGACGCCTCGGCCACCGGGCGGATCCGCATCTGGCTGACGGCCTATGAGTTGGCGCGGCAGCGGCCGTTCACCGGCGGCGGTTTCCGCGCGGTTCATCAGCAGGACATCGTGGACCGCCTGACCCCGGGCGTACCGGCGCGCGCCACCCATTCAATCTGGTTCGAGGTGCTGGGTGAGCATGGCTGGGTCGGCTTCGGGCTGTGGGTTGCCTTGCTGGTCGCGGGGATATGGCAAACACTCCGCCTCGCTGCCATCGCACGCGGGCAGCCGAAGTTGCGCTGGGCCTGGGACCTCGCGCGAATGTCACAGGTTTCGATCGTCGCCTACATGGTTGGTGGAACTTTCCTGTCACTTTCGTACTGGGATTACTTCTGGACGCTTCTTGTCGTCGTTGCTGCTGCGCGGGCCGTGGTCCGGATGGAGGTGCGGCAGGAGGCCGAACACGCGCGGACCGTCGCCACGGGCGGTTGGCGCGCCAGGGCACAGGCGGCTTGACCGATGCAGGGAATTTACTTCCTCGCCATGCTGATTGGGGCCGTGTGGCTCGCCCTCTGGGCGGGCGTGCCCTCGATCAGCCGACGCTACCCATCCCCCTTCGACATGCGGGACGACGACGATGCCGGACATGCCGCTTCTGACCCTGCCGCGCAACAGCGCCTCCGCCGTGCCGCCGCAGCAAAGCCTGCCGCGCCTGCTGGTGTTCAGCACCCTATACCCGAACGCCGCCACGCCCAATCATGGCGTCTTCGTCGAGAACAGGCTGAGGCATCTCGTCGCCGACGAGGGCGTTGAGGCGCAGGTTCTTGCCCCCGTCCCGTGGTTCCCCGAGGCGCTGGCACCGTTCTTCCCGCGCTGGGGGCGCACTGCCGCCGTCCCGCGCGATGAAGTCCGGCATGGGCTTCCGGTTCGGCACCCGCGCTACCCGGCGCTGCCGCGCCTCGGCATGGTCACCAACCCATGGGCGCTCTACCGCGCCGCGCGGAAGGAGGTGACGCGGATGATCCAGGCGGGCATCGGCTTCGACGTGATCGATGCACACTACCTCTATCCGGACGGCGTCGCCGCCACTTGGCTGGCGCGCGAGTTCGGCCGGCCAGTGGTCATCACCGCGCGCGGCTCCGACGTCTCGCAACTGCCCGACCATGCGATGCCGCGCCGCCTGATCCAGCGCGCGATCCAGGACTGCGATGCGCTGATCGCCGTCAGCGCCGACCTGAAGCGAGGCCTTCTCGCGCTCGGTGCGCCAGATGAGAAGGTGACGGTGCTGCGCAACGGGGTGGAGCTCGAGCGGTTCGAGCCGCCTGCCGATCGCGATGCGTTGCGCCGCGAACTCGGCGTGGAGGGCACGCTAATCCTCGCTGTCGGCCTGCTGATCGAACGCAAGCGACACCACCTGACGATCGAGGCCTTGAAGGACCTTCCGGGCGTCCAGCTCTGGATCGCCGGGGAGGGGCCGGAACGCGCGGCGCTTGAAGCGCTTGCCGCTCGGTTCGATGTTTCCAACCGGGTCCGCTTGCTTGGGCCGGTCCCGCATGGCGAGCTGCCGCGCTACTACGGCGCGGCGGATGCGATGGTCCTGGCTTCCTCTCGCGAGGGCTGGGCCAACGTGCTCCTGGAGTCCATGGCGTGCGGTACGCCGGTCGTCAGCACGCCGGCCTGGGGCGCGCGAGAGGCGGTCAGTGCCGAGGCGGCTGGCGAGGTGATCGACGAGGCTACTCCCTCCGCCATCGCCGCTGCCTTGCGGCGCGTGCTGGCCCGTCCGGACCGCGCCGGGACACGCGCCCATGCGGAGGGCTTTGGATGGCGCGAAGTATCAGCCGGCCAAGTCCAAGTGTTTCGCCGGGTGCTCAGCCGATGATCGCGCGTCGCGCCCTTCCCCTCCTTCTCGGCGCCTGCTCGGCCGAGGCACAGACAGGCTCAGTCCGCCGCGTCGCTGCATCCGGCGGCCCTCGCCCCACTGTCACGCTTGAGGGGCCGAGCGCTGAGGGGGTCCTGACCTTCGGCCATCCTTTCCGCGCGGGCGACATTGCGCGCGGTGCATCGCTTCGGGCCGACGCCGGCGGCGCTGGAGCCTTGCCCACGCAGATGGATGTCACAGCGCGACATCCCGACGGGTCGGTCCGGCATGCGGTGATTGCGCTGCGCATTCCGGCGCTCCGACAGGGGCAGAGCCTTCCCGTTGCCCTGCTGGCTGGAGGCCAGACCGAGACGCAAATCGATCCGGCACGCATGGCGGAGGGCCGATCCGCCAGGGTCGAGGTTGGAGGCTTCGCGGTGGACGCGCTGGCCGGGCAAGGAAGGTGGCAGTCCGGTCCTCTGGTGGCGCGAAAGCGTGTCGAGGCAGAGGTCCCAGCCGGGGCCGCAGGGGGCGCCACCTCGCTGCGCCTCGTGCTCGACGTCGCCCTCCATGCCGACGGGGCATTGGTGCTGGATGCCTGGTTCCGGAACGACATCGCGCTTCGCCCAGGTGTGGAGTACGCAAACTACGAAATTCGCGTCAGCCTGGACGGACGGGAAGCGATGGCGGGCCGGGTTGCGCGGCACCATCCTTATTCAGGATGGGGGCGGCTGGTTTCGACGCGGCCCATCGCGGCGCATATCCGGTTCGATCCATCCTACTTGGCGGACGCGGGTGCCGCGCATCGCTACGATGTCGCCCCTGGGGTAGCTCCTCAGATATTGGACGGATTTGCTCGTGCCATGGCCGCGCCCTCCTGGACCGTACCGCTCGACCCGCGTGGCATCACTCAGCGCATGCCGACAACAGGTGGGCGCGCCGATATCGGCCCTGCACCCCTGCCGGTGGCGGCCTGGATCGTCAGCCAGGATCGTCGCGCGGCGCGCTTTGCGCTGGGGCAGGCGGAGGCGGCAGGCGCGGTGCCCTGGCATTTCCGGGATCCACAGGGCGGCTGGATCGACACGCGCCGGCGGCCGGGTTTCTGGACCGATACGCGCGCGACACCGCCACATGGCCTGACCTTCCCGGTTGGAAATGACCATGGCTGGTCTCCTGACCGCGCGCATCAGCCCGACCTGTCTTTCCTGCCCTGGGTGCTGACTGGCCGGCGTGCCTTCCTGGACAACCTCGAGGCGCAGGCCCACCACTCCGTGATCAGCACTTGGCCTGGTGTGCGGCGGGAGGGCGGGCTGCCAGACGTCAACATCGTCGCGCGCGGGCAGGTCCGTTCCGCTGCGTGGTCCATGCGTCAGGTTGACAATGCTGCATGGGCGTTGGGGGATCAGGCGGGCTGGGTTGGCGACGTTTCCACGGCGAACTGGGCTTGGCTACGCCGCATGTTGCCGGAATGGACGGCTATGCAGGGCGAGGCACATGGCTGGATCCCTGGCGAATACGGCACACCTGGCATGCTCCCTCCATGGCAGCAGGACCATTTCGCCTCGAGTACGGCTATGGCGGCACGGCGCGGCAATGCGGACGCCCGGGCCGTCCTTTCCTGGATGGAGAATTTCCTGGCCGGCCGGTTCCTGGCGCGGGAGCGGGGTTTCAACCCACACGATGGCTGTGCCTATAATATCGCCATCGCTCCACCAAACGCCGCACCTTATCGCAGCTGGGCCGAGATCGGCCGCGAAACGGTCGCGCGCGGCCTTTCCAATGGCGAGGGATGGGAAAAGAGCCGCGGCGATTACGGGCGCTGGGCGTTACAGTCGCTGGCAGCATTGGTTGAGATCTTGGATACGCGGGCGTCCCGAAGCGCCTATTCCTGGTTTCTCAACAGCGGCGCCCCTAACATTGATGCCGTAAGCAGAGCGCGCCAGCCGACACTTTCTATTGTGCCTGCCTGATAAACCTTCCAACTATGCATCCCATAGACGGGTAAGTGCGTTTAGCGAGCAGACACGGGAGTTTAAGCTTGATGGCGCATGCAAGAACTGAGGGCAGCGGCTCTCAGGCGAGGAGTGCGCTGGTCAGGCGGAACACGCCCCACCACAGGGCAATGCCAAGGGTAAAGATGAACAGCACCGCGACAGGCCACGGAAGGCGCGACGGCCAACCAGCCTCGGCAACTTCCGCGTGTGCGGAAGGGGAGATCAGCTTGTGTTCGACCCTCTCCATAGCCTCAGAAACCCCTCGATGGCGGCGAGATGCATCCTTACCATGCAAGGCAAGGTTGTGCAAATCACTTTTCACTGACGGAGCATTTCTGGCTGCTATGCTTGATTCGCAACATACGTATGATTGCGAAGGGGTCGCCTGATGTGTGGCATTCTCGGCCTCTTCCAGCCGTTCAGCGCAGCCACGCCTGAGGTTGTGTCTTTGCGGCGGATGGCGGCGGCCCTCGCGCACCGGGGGCCGGATGGTGATGGTTTCCATGTCGAGCCGCATCTTGGTTTCGGCCATCGGCGACTGTCCTTCGTGGACCTCGAGGGCGGGGCACAGCCCATGACAACCGCGGATGGTGCGGTTGTCGTTACGTTCAACGGCGAGATCTATAATCACGTTGCGTTGCGCGAGGCCTTGGAGGCCGCTGGCCATCACCACCGTACGCGCTCCGACACCGAAATCCTTCTGACCGGCTGGCGCGAGTGGGGCGTTGGACTGCTCGACCGATTGCAAGGCATGTATGCTTTTGCGCTGTGGGACCGGACGCGTGGGGAAATGTTGCTCGCCCGTGACCGGCTGGGCGAGAAGCCGCTGCATTGGACGGCTCTACCGGATGGAACCATTGCCTTTGCGTCCGAGATCGCCGCGCTTTTGACGCTTCCCGGTGTGGATCGCCGCAAGGATCCGGTGGCGATCGAGGATTTCCTGGCGCTCGGCTACATCCCAGACCCTGCCACAGCCTACGCTGCGATCCGCCGCCTCCCAGCCGCGCATTTCGTTCTCCTTCGGCGGGGTGAGACGACGCTCCCTGAGCCGCGACCCTATTGGCGTCCACCAGCCTACGCCGTCGCTGGCGCGGCCGACGCTGCGGCCGAGCTTCGAGCACGGCTGACGGATGCAGTGCACCTGCAGCTGATGGCCGATGTCCCGATTGGCGCCTTCCTGTCAGGGGGCGTGGACTCAGCCTCCGTCGTCGCCTTGGCGTCACGGGAAGTCGGGCTATCCACCTTTACCATCGGCTTCCCGGGACCCGGCGACGAGCGCCCGGCGGCGGCCGCGCTTGCCGGGCGCTTCGGCACCACCCACCAGGCCGAAGAGGGTGAGCAGGACTACCTCGCCGCGGCCTCGCGCGTCGCCGAAGTCTATGGCGAGCCTTTCGGCGACCATTCAGCCGTCCCGACCCTCGCCGTTTGCCGCCTTGCGCGCCACCACGTGAAGGGCGCCCTGTCCGGGGACGGGGGCGACGAGGTACTTGGGGGCTACCGGCGCTACCGCTTCCATTCGCTGGTGGAGGCCGTGCGTGCCAACATTCCACCAGGGATGCGCCGGACGGTGATTGGACGGCTTGCCGCCTGGTATCCGACTCTCGCGGGAGCACCCCGCTGGCTGCGGGCCAAGTCCACCTTGACCGAATTGAGCCTGGATAGCGCGCTTGGCTATTACGGCAGCGTCTCCAAGCTGCGCGACGCAAGGCGGCGGGCTCTGCTCTCGCCCCGGATGCGGACGGCCCTGGACGGGCACGATCCGTCCCAGCGCTTCGTCGAGGCAATGGCAGAAGCCGATCCAGATGACCCGCTGCTTGCGGCGCAGCGCACGGACATCCTCACCTATCTTCCCGGGGACATCCTGGTGAAGACCGACCGCGCCTCCATGGCGCATTCGCTGGAGCTGCGCGCCCCCTTCCTGGACCACCGCCTTGTCGAGTGGGGCCTCTCCCTTCCGGCGAGCGAAAAGCTGCGCGGTCGCTTCGGCAAGCATGTGCTGCGCCGCGCTATGGCAGCCGATCTTCCACATGATCTGCTCTGGGCCCGCAAGCAGGGCTTTGCCGCCGAGATCGCGGGGCAGTTCAGGCGGCGCGCCGGCGAGATCGGGTCGCGCCTGCGACGTGGCGCGCTGGGCGACAGTGGCCTCCTCGACCTTGGCGAGGCACAGCGCCTCGTTGCGGAGCACGAGGCTGGCGCGGCAGATCACTCGCAGCCGATCTGGCAGATCTTGGTGCTTGAGGCATGGCTTGCCCGCGAGGCGGGCCTCGCGCAGGCACAGGAGCGTGCGGCGGCATGAGCGCGGAACCCCTCGGACGGAAGATTGCACTCAGCGCTGCGGTAATGATCGCAGGGCGGTTCGCCGTGCGCTGCATCAGCATCGTTTCAACGCTCATCCTGGCACGACTGTTGATGCCTGCCGATTTCGGCCTCGTGGCACTGGCCTCCGCTGCCTTCGTCGTGGCGGACTTGCTGACCATGACGGCCTATGGGCTCGTGATCGTCCGCAAGAAGGACGTGACACGGTCCGACTATGACACTGCCTGGACCATGAACCTGATCCGCAGCGGATTGCTCGGCGGCCTTGTTGCGCTCTCCGCCCACTGGCAGGCGGAGCTTCTCGGTGACGAACGCATCGCGCCGCTGTTGATGACAATCGGCCTCGCGGTCGCGTTGGAGAGCCTGCAAAGCCCTGGGCTGTTTCGGCTGCAGCGTGAGTTCCGCTTTGACCTCCTGGTGCGCTTGCAGGTGCTGACGAAGTTCGCGGCCTTCCTGCTGACGATCGTCATTGCCTTCGCCACCGGGTCCTACTGGTGCTTGGTTCTCGGCAACCTCCTCGCGAAGGCGATCACGATCCCCACCGGATACATCATCGCTCCCTACCGGCCACGGCTTTCCCTTGCGTCCTGGCGCGAATTTCTGTCCTTCTCGAAATGGACCTTGGCATGCAATGCATGCCTGATCGTGGACCTGCACGCACCGACCCTGGTTCTGGGGCGGCTGGTCGGGCTGCCCGCCGTGGGTGCCTACAACGTCTCGTACCAGATTGCCGCGACCCCCGTGACGGAGTTGGCCGTGCCGGTTCGCCAGCCTATCTATTCCGGCTACGCCAAGGTCGCGCATGACCGGGATCGCCTGCGGCGCCAGTTCCTCGACGGTTTCGGCCTCTTGTTCAGTTTGTTGCTGCCTCTGACCGTCGGAATCGCCATCTTGGCGCCGGAGATCCAGGTGGTCGCGCTGGGGCCGAACTGGGTTGGCACCGCACCGCTGATTGCGCTCTGCGCGCTCTTTGCCTTCGCCGACAGCAAGGCGCACTTCACCCACGGCGTCTTTACCGTGCTGGATGAGATGGGGCGGCTGGTTGCGACCTATGTCACGATGTCCCTGCTTCGCTTGCCCATCATCATTCTGGGTGCGGTCTATAGCGGTGCGGTCGGCCTCCTCTTGATGATGGTCGCCACCGCAATCATGAATGCGCTGGTCTGGCACTGGCAGGCGGGACGTCTGCTGGGTCATAATTTGGTTGCAGTCGGCGAGCAGGCATGGCGTCCATCCATCGCGGCACTGGTGATGTACGTGGCGGTAACGCTGCTGCGCGATGCTCTTCCAGCGACATCGCCTGACGTGGTGGGCGCGCTGATGCGCACTGTGATGCTGGTCGCGCCGGGTGCGGTGGTGCACGTCACGACACAGCTCCTGCTGTGGTGGATTCAGGGCCGCCCGCCAGGGGCCGAGCAGCGACTCCTTTCACTGTTCACCAGTGGCCTGCAACGGCTGCGCAACCGTTTCGTGACGGCATGAACACCGCGATGAAGCTAGAACCGGCTACGCTGAGGGGCGTGCCCCTGACCTGCCCTCGTGACGGCGAAGTGCTCACAGGAACGGGCACCCTGCGCTGCACCAAGTGCGGCAGCGCATATCCGGTCGTGAATGGCGTCCCCGTTCTCATCGACGACGAACGTTCGGTATTCGCGATAGCCGACTACAGCAGCCCGGACGCGTTTCGTGGCGCCAGCTACGGCCGCGCGGATGACCGCACGATCGGGATCCGCCGCCGCGTCCGGCGGGTGGCCCGCCGCGTCGCCGACGTGAGCAGCTCGCTGCACTACCCCAGTGCCGAGGAGGCGATCGCCTATGTTGCTGCGCTGCACGAGCGCCCTCGCGTGCTGGTCATCGGCTCGGGTGGGTTGCGCCTTGGCGAGGATATCGCGGAGGTCCTGAACACGGATGTGGCTTTTGCCGACGGTGTGCATGCCATCGCGGACGCGCACTCGCTGCCTTTTCCGGACGGGCGGTTCGACCTCGTCGTCGCCGTGGCCGTGCTGGAACACGTGGCGGACCCGCAGCGCGTGGTGGCCGAGATGACGCGGGTGCTTGCGAAGGATGGCCACGTCTATGCGGTCACGCCTTTTCTCCAGCCCGTGCATATGGGCGCCTATGACTTCACACGCTTCACGCCCATCGGGCACCGCCGCCTGTTCCGCGCCTATGACGAGGTGGCTGCGGGTCCCGCCCTCGGTGTCGGCAGCAGCCTTGGGCTCGTGCTCATGGCCACGATCGGCAGCGCCCAATCGCGCCTACTGCGACGGCTCGGGCGGGCCTTTGGCTTGCTCGTCTCGGCAACCCTCCGCAAGCTCGACCGCTTCCTGCCAGACCGGGGCGATGCCGCGGCGGGGTGCTGGTTCTTCGGTCGTAAGCGCGACGGCGCGCCGATCAGTGACCGTGAGCTCGTTCAGAGCTACCGCGACGGCTTTGGGCGTGGTCCCATGCAGCTTCCCACTCCGGCAATTGCACCATGACGAATCGGGTCCTCCATGTCCTCAAGCTCTTCCGTCCGGATTTCACGGGGGAAGGGGTCTTTCTGGAGCGCTGCTCCGCCGTAATGCGCGAGATCGCGCCCGGCGTGGAGCATGAGCTCCTGGTTACCCACACACCCCGCCCTGCCGAGGAAATAGAAGTAGGGCCGGGCCTTTCCGCGGTGCATTATCTTTGCGACGGCCCGACTGGGCATGTTCAGCGGGAGGCGGCCTTGGGCGCCTGGTTCATGCGTCATCTGCCGCGCTTCGACGTGGTGCATTTCCGCACCCACGCCGATCGCTGGTTCGTGTCGCCCCTGCTGACGCGCCTCGCGGGGCGGCGCCTCCTCCTCTCTGCCACGCTGGATGACAGCCTCCCGGCGCTGCTGCGCGGCTACCGTGCTGTGTCTCGCCCCTTCGCGCGGCAGGGCTTCCGCCTGTTCGACGGCTTCGTCTCCATCTCTCCCAAGCTCCAGGCAGAAACGCTCGGGGCCGGTGCCACGCCAGAGCGGTGCCATCTGATCCCCTGCGGCATCACCACAAGGGATCCTGACCCGGAGGAGCGCGAACGAATGCGCGCCGAGCTCGGGCTGGGCGAGGAGGACGTCGCGCTGATTTCCGTGGGCGGGATCTGCGCCCGCAAGGACCAGGCGACATTGGTGGAGGCGATGCCTGCTCTTGGGCCAAAGGCACACCTCATCCTCGTCGGACCGGAGCTGGAACCGGAGTATGTCGCTGCCTTGCGTTCCCGTGCCGCTGCGCTGGGCGTGGCGGATCGAGTGCGCCTGGTCGGCGAGCAGCGTGATCCGCATCCCTGGTTCGGGTGCGCTGACATGTTCGTCTTCGCATCACGCCGCGAGGGGTTCGGCACGGCCGTCCCGGAGGCCATGGCGCATGGCCTGCCAGTTGTGGCGCGGCGCCTGCCAGGGGTGAACGAGGATTTCATCCTCCCAGGAGAAACCGGCTTCCTGTTCGAAGAGGATGCCGAATACATGCCTCTCGCCCAGCGCCTCGTCGAGGATCCGACGCTACGCCGACGGCTGGGCGACACGGGCCGCGTCCTGGCGCGAACCCGTTTCGGGATGGATTCGATTGCCGCACGGTATCTTGAAGCCTACGGTTTGTCCCACCGCATCGAAGAAGGCGAGCCAATGCCGAGCCTGCCCGCGACTGCCTCCGTCACCGATCCAAGCTTCCACGCACCACTCGATGTGGGCAGCGACGGGCCGCCTCTCCTGATCACGACCGTGGATGCGGAGGAGGCGTTCGACTGGACGGGGCCATTCCGGCGCGATGCCATGGATGTGTCTTCCATGGGCCGCCAGCACCTCGCGCACCGGGTCTTCGAGAAGCATGGCGTCATCCCGGTCTACCTGACCGACTACCCCGTCGCCACGCAGGATGAAGGCGCCGCGCCGCTGCGCGAGCTTCTGCAGGGCGGGCATGCCGAACTCGGCGCCCAGCTTCACCCCTGGGTTACCCCGCCCTTCGATGAGGAACTGAGCGAGCGTAACAGCTATACCGGCAACCTGCCCCTGGCGCTGCAGATCGAGAAGGCGAAGCGCCTGACCGGCGCGTTGCAGGATGCGTTCGGGATCCATCCGCGCATCTGGCGCACCGGGCGCTTCGGACCCGGCTCCCGCACGGCGGACATCATCAAGCAGCTTGGCTATGAGTGCGACAGCAGCCTGACGCCCTGCTGGCCAGCCGAGGGGCTGGCCGAAGGCTCGCATTGGGCTTTGGACGCCCGCCCACGCTGGCTGGACCGTGAGCGGACGCTGCTTGGCCTGCCGGTCTCCGCCGCACTGGTCGGAAGCGCCGCGCATCCAGAGCTGGCGCGCCGTCTCTACCGCTCGCGCTCGGAGATCCTGGCCGGGATGGCGGCTCGCTTCGGCCTGATGGAGCGCATCCGCCTTTCCCCCGAGGGCATCACCCTTGATGAGGCCAAGCGTCTCGTCCGTGCGATGCGCACGCGCGGTCATCGTGTCTTTGTGCTGACCTACCACTCGCCGTCGCTGGCGCCGGGCAACACGCCCTATGCGCGCACGGAGGAGGATGTGACGCGCCTGCTGCGTTGGCTGGACGCCTTCTATGCCTTCTTCCGTGAGGAGATCGGCGGGCGTCCCGCGAGGTGGCGCGAGATCCGCCAAGGTGCCGCAATGCGCCCCGAGCCGGCCCTGGCGGCCGAGTAACGTGTCGCTCCAGGCCGCGCTTACCGCGCTGGTCCTGCCGCCGCTGGGGTTTGTGCTCTTGGCTGCCCTGCTTGCCTTGTGGGGCCGCCGGGGTGCTCGCATCGCTGCCGCCGCCTGCGCAGGGGCGGTGCTGATCCTCGCGATGCCCTTCACCTCCACTTGGCTGCTGGTCGTCGCGTCGCGCGACAAGAGACCCGTGCCGGAGACGCCGCCCGGCGCCATCGTGGTGCTGGGCGCCGAGGCTGCGCGTGGGGTGGAGGGGCCCGAGGTGGGTACGCTGACGCTGGAAAGGCTGCGGGCCGGCGCGGGGCTGCACAGGGCGACGGAATTGCCGGTTCTGGTCACCGGGGGAGTCGTTTCGCCCAACACCCCTCCCATCGCCACGCTGATGGCGCGGAGTCTGGGCCGCGACTTTGGGATCCCGGTTCGTTGGGAGGAGCACGAAGCCGGAGACACGGCGAGCAACGCAAGGGCCAGCGCAGCGTTGCTGAAGCGGGAGGGTTTGGATACCGTGCTTCTTGTCACCCATGGCTGGCACATGCCGCGCGCACGCGATTCCTTCGTGCGCGCCGGAATGCAGACGCACCCCGCCCCGGTGCGGCGGCAACTTCCAGCCGACGGCACAACAGCCGGGGACTGGGTTCCGCGCCCGGACCACCTTCTGGATTCCTGGTATGCCCTGCGCGAGATGCTCGGGCGTGCCGTCTATGCTGTCCGTGACGGAGGCGCATCGTGAGCAGCGTCCTGGCCGCGCCATTACCTGCGCCCGCCCCGTCCAGCACGCGAAAGCTGCGCGTCGTCGAGGTGGAATCGCCCTTCCTGCCCTGCTGGTGCGATGCCTTTCTCGACGAGGAGGATATCTTCGCCTCGCGGCTGTGGTTCGACACGCTGCTAGCCCATGCGCGCCCGCTTGGCACGAAGCTCGTCCTGGCCGTGGATGAGGCGGCTGGCATTTTGCTGCCGCTGATGCGCGGAGCGGGCGGATTGTCATCGCTCTCCACGCCCTACACGCTCGACTGGCGCCCGCTTGGCCCCGGTGCGGCACGGGAGGCTGGTCTCGACCTCGCCGGCGCCCGCCGCTGGTCGGCGCCGCTGCGCCTGGATGCCCTGGACCCGAAGGAGCCGGGCACGGCGTCATTGCTGCAAGGGGCGCGGGAAGGGGGGCTCCTCGTGCTGCCCTACCGCCACTTCGGCAATTGGCATGACGTCCTCCCACCCGGCATCACCTGGGATGCGTGGCTTGAGACGCGCCCCGGGAACTTGCGCACAACGATTCGCCGCAAGTCGACATCACGCGTTGTCTTTGAGTTCGTGGATCGGCCAGGACCTTCGCTTGAGGCTGGGATCGCGGCCTTTGAGGCGGTGCGCGCCGTTTCCTGGAAGCCGGCCGAACCGGCGCCCGGGCTTGATGCGGCGCTGATGCGCGCTGCGGCGCCTCTTGGCGCCTTGCGCCTCGGCATTTTGCGGCGCAGTGCGGATGGATGGCCCATTGCGGCACAATACTGGCTCCTGGACGCGCCGGGCGGGCGGCGGCGCGCCACCTTGCCCAAGCTCCATCATGCCGAGGCGGCGCGCGAGCACTCGCCCGGCACGGTGCTGACGGCGCGGATGATGGAGCATCTGCTGACGGAGGATGGGGTGCGGGAGGTAGATTTCGGGCGGGGCGACGACGCCTACAAGCAATTGTGGGTCGGAACGCGGCGCCAGCGTGAAGGTGCGGTGCTCGCCTCCGCGCGCCATCCGGCGGGTCTGCTGGCCCTGGCGCGTGCCACGGCGTCCCGGCTCCGCCGGTCCTTCGCATGAGTGCGGCGCTGGAGGCCGCGTCGTCGGCGGATGCGGCGCCGCGCAAGCTTCGCATCCTCTACAGCCACCGCATCCAGTCTCGGGACGGGCAGGGGGTGCATCTGGACGCGCTGGTGCAGGCGCTGCGGCAGGAAGGGCATGAGGTGCGCGTCGTCGGCCCGGCCGCCTATGACCGGGCGGAGCTGGGCGGCGAAAGCAGCTGGATCTCCGGCCTGCGCCGCGCCCTGCCCGCAGCCGTCGCAGAGGTGGCGGAGCTCGGCTACAGCCTGCCTGCCCATGCGCGCCTTCTGGCCGCTGCGCGGGAGTTCCGGCCCGACGTCATCTACGAGCGCTATAACCTCCATTTCCTTGCTGGCGCTTGGCTGGCACGTCGCCTTCGCCTGCCGTTCCTGCTGGAGGTGAATGCCCCCCTTGCCGAGGAGCGCGCGCGGTTCGGCAACCTCGCCCTCAATGGATTGGCGCGCTGGAGCGAGAACAGCGCCTGGCGCGCGGCCGACGCCGTTCTGCCGGTCACGGGCGTGCTGGCGGAGCACGTGGAGGCAGCGGGCGTGCCGCGCGACCGCATCCACGTCATCCCGAACGGCATCCACCTGGAGGAGTTCCCGGAGCCCGTGCCGCGTGTGCCGGGACAGGAGGTGGTCCTTGGCTTCGTCGGCTTCGTGCGCGACTGGCACGGGCTGGACAAGGTTGTACGTGGCATCGCGGATTGGCGCGGCGAGGTGCCGCTGGCCCTGACGGTGGTGGGCGAGGGGCCGGCGCGGCCCGGGCTGGAGGCGCTGGCGCGCGAACTGGGCATCGCGGAGCGTGTGCGCTTCACCGGCCTGGCGCAGCGCCACGAGGTTCCATCGCTGGTGGCCGGCTTCGACGTGGCACTGCAACCTGCGGCCGTGCCCTACTGCTCGCCGCTGAAGGTCTTCGAATACATGGCCGCAGGCCGCGCCATCGTCGCACCCGACCAGCCCAATATCCGGGAGGTGCTGGAGCACGGGCGCAACGCGCTGCTCTTCGATCCTTCCGATCCGGAGGGGCTTTGGAAGGCGCTCGCACGCCTCGCGGCCGATCCGGCCTTGCGCGACTCCCTGGGCCGCGCGGCACGACGCGAGGTGATTGCCCGCGATCTCACCTGGGAAGGCAATGCGCGCCGGGTCGCGGCCCTAGCCGAGGGGCTTCTCCTGTGAAGGCGCCACTGCTGCTTCACGTCTTTCCCGGCTTTGCGGTGGGTGGGGCGCAGGTGCGCTTCGCCATGCTGGCCAATCGCATGGGACCGCGCTGGCGCCACGTCATCGTCTCGCTGAACGGCCGTATGGAGTGCGCCGAGCGCCTGGCGCCGGACGTGTCCTGGGAGCGGGTTCCCTTCACTGCCGAGGGTTCGCTGCCACAACGCCTCCAGCGCATCCGTGCCTTGCTCCGCTCCGTGCGTCCCGACCTGCTGCTCACCTCGAACTGGGGCAGCATCGAATGGGCGATGGCGAACGCAGTTCCGGGGGGCATTCCGCATATCCACATGGAAGACGGCTTTGGCCCGGATGAGGCGCACGGCCAGAAGGCGCGGCGCGTCTGGACCCGGCGTCTCGTGCTGCGCAGGGCGGAAACGGTGCTGCCCTCGGCCACTCTGCTTGAAGCGTCGCGCCGCCTGTGGCGGCTGCCGGAATCGCGGACGCACCTGATCCCGAATGGGCTGGACCTCGCGCGTTTCGCACCAGATGGGGCAGGGAGTGACGGCGTCCCCGTGATCGGCACGGTCGCCGCGCTCCGTGCGGAGAAGAATATCGGCCGCCTGCTGCGCGCCAGCGCCCAGCTGGCGCGGGAGGGACTCGGTTTCCACCTGCTCATCGTGGGCGAGGGTGAGGAGCGCAAAGGGCTCGAAGCCTTGGCTGCGGAGTTTGGCCTGACGGAACGGACGCGTTTCGCCGGCCACATGCCCGACCCGGCCGCTGCCTACCGTGAGATGGATGTCTTCGCCCTCTCTTCGGACACGGAGCAAATGCCCTTCTCCGTGATGGAGGCCATGGCCTCCGGCCTGCCGGTGGCGTCCACTGCAGTGGGTGACGTGCGCCGGATGCTACCGCCGGAGCAGGAGCGTTTCCTCGCCCCTTGCGACGACGCGGCGCTGGCCGCAGCGCTGCGCCCCTTGCTTTGCGATGCGGCGCTTCGCCGCCAACTGGGCCAAGCCAACCGCGTGGTCGCGGAGCGCGACCTGGATCAGGAGCGGATGTTCAGCGCGCACGAGGCGTTGATCGAGCGCCTGCTGATGTCACGCGCCGCGCTGGCAGCGTGACGCCAGCCTCAGCTGTAGAGGTGGGCGCGCTCCGCCTGCTTCACGCTGTCATCTGCGCGTAGGTCACGCTCGATCCGGCGCCGCGCCTTCCAGTCGAAATAGGTGCTAAGCCCATTCCAGCCCATCTCCATCGCCGCGTGACGGGCGCGGTAGAGATCCACCACGTGCTCCGGCATGGCGGAAACGCCATGCTCGAACAACAGCGGATAAAGCATGTTGGCCTGCTGTCGCCGCACCGCGTAGCGCATCTTCCGGTTACGGTAAGTCTTGAGGTCGCGCAGTGAGAGGGGCGAAAGCGGCTCGAAGGCGAAGCCGCCCTCTTCGCTCACCGCAATGCGCTCCTCACGCCGCGGGGAGCGCGGATCCAGGTCATGCTTCACCAGCATGGTGACGAGGCCGTCTTCGCCGAACATGCCGAAGGGCAGGCGTACCCCTATCTCGCGGAAGCGGCGCACCGCCTCGCTGCGCAGCGCATAGAGATTGCCGGCCATTTCGCGGCCGCGCGCCAGCTTCGCGCGGAACTCGGTCTGGGATCGCCCGGAAACTGGCAGCGCCGCGCAGCCCATCGCTTCCGGGTGACGACCGAAGGAGGACAGGAAGCCGCGCAGCGTGCCCGGCACCATGCGGCAATCGCCGTCTGTGAAGACATGCGTCGCCGATTCCAGGGGCGCGACCTCGTGCACGTAATGATTCCAGGCGTTGGACTTGTCGCCCCGCCGGATCACCACCGGAACCACCTCGAATCCGCTTGGCTTGTATGCGCGCACCGAGGCCTCGGTGCCATCGGTGCAGCCGTTGATGAGCACATGAACCGTCACCTGCGCTTCCTGCGCGCAGGCACCAATCGCATCGAGGCAAGCACCGATGCCGTTTTCCTCGTTGTAGGCGAAGACAGCGACGGACAATTGAGGCATCGACATCCCGTCATTCTCCCGTGTTGGAAGGCGAACGCTGCGCTGTCCGAGGGGTTTAGAAGAAACGCAACTTTACCGCCAGCGGAAGCTTATGCATGAGGGACGATGCGCGCATGATTGCATCCGCGGGCTCCGGTCGCTATCGGGACGCTGCATGACTCGCCAGAGGGGGAGGGCCTTATGACTGAACAGCCACTGAGCGGCCGGCGCATCCTCCTGGTGGAGGACGAACCCCTCATCGCGATGTTTGCAGAGATGACGCTGGGCGATGCGGGGGCGATCCCGCTCGGTCCCGCCGCGACGGTTTCGGCGGCACGCAGCGCGATCGAGGATGAGGCGCCGGAGGCCGCGCTCGTGGACGTGCGTCTGCGGAACGGGGAGAGCGGCTACAACGTCGCGGACCTGCTCGCCGCGCACGGCATTCCCTTCGTGCTGGCAACCGGACTGCATCCCGGCGACATCCCCGACCAGCACCGCGCAAGGCCCGTCCTGTCGAAGCCCTACACCGCGCCGCAGCTTCTTGCCGCGCTGGCGGCGTTGCTCGCCCCCGTTCCCTGACGGCCGGGCCGGCCGCGGGGGTCAGCCGTATTCGGCGAAGCAGGCGGCCGGGTCCAATCCTGACGCGAGGGCGAGGGCCAGCAAAAGCCGGGCCTTCGCGGCTGGGAGCGTCCCCGCAGAGATCAGGCCGCGCGCCAGGAGATCCATCTCCGCTCCCGCATAGCCATAGGTGCCGGTGAAGACCGGACCCGCGAAGCAGCGCGAGCAGAGCGCCACGGGCATCTCGCTGGCCAGTGTTCCGAGCTTCGCGGCGGCTGGGGCCGGGACGTGCCCGGCCCCCATCCCGTCCACCACCGCGCCCCGGTAGCCCAGGTCTTGCAGTGCAGGGAGAAGCCGCCCCTCCTCGCCCATGCCCCAGCCGAGGATCGCGACCTGCGGCCATTCGCCGTCCGGAATGGTCACTGTCGGATGGCGAGACACCCGGGAAAGGATTCGTGCTTGTCCTTCCGCGACGAAGCCCAGTGGCCCCGAAAGGGGGGATTCGAACGCGGAAGGCAGGGCGCTGTGACCCTTGCGGACGAAGCGCGCCGCGTGGATCTGGTCGTTTAGCACGGCAAGCGTGCCGAGGCCGCGCGCCTCGGGCGAAGCCGCGACGACAGCCGCGGCCAACAGATTCGCGGGACCATCGGCGCCCGGCGCCGCCGCGCCACGCATCGCGCCGGTCACGACCACCGGTCGGTCACCAGGGACCAGCAGGTCCAGCAGGAAGGCGCTTTCCTCGATCGTGTCCGTGCCCTGGATGACGACAGCACCGTCGCAATCCTCCGCTGCGATGCGCCGCGCCACGGCGAGCAGGGTGGAAGGCTCCAGAGAAGGGCTCGCCACCCGCGCCGGGGACTCGGCGATGATCTCCGCCACCTCGCCTAGCCCCGGCACAGCGGCGACGAGTTCCGCCGCACCCAGGGTCGGGTTCAGGCCCGGGCCGGCGCCCGGCATCATGGTGATCGTCCCACCCAGCGACAGGACGAGGAGGCGCGGCCGCGCCATCCTCAATTGCCTTCCAGCGCGTGCTGCTCACGCACGGCGTGGAAGCGCAGCATGGGCCATTCGTCCTCGGCGCGGCGGCGGCGCCAGTCAGAGGTGAAGAGCGCCACGAGTTCGCCGTCATGGTCCTCGGCGCAATCGGCCCGATGGACGCGTGTGAAACGCTCGATCGCGGCGCGGTCCTCGCCGGTCACCCAGCGCAGCATCTCCCACTGCACGTTCTCGAAGCCGACGGGCACGCCGTACTCGGCTTTCACTCGGCTGCCGAGCACGTCCACCTGCAGCAGCCCGACCACGCCGACGATCGGCGGGGAGCCGTCCAGCGGGCGGAAAAGCTGCACCACGCCCTCGTCGGCCAGTTCCTCCAGCGCCTTCTTGAGCTTCTTGGCCAGCATGGGGTCCTCCAGCCTCGGCCGGCGCAGATGCTCGGGTGCGAAGGAGGGGACACCACGGAAGTTGATGGGCTCGCCCTCGGTCAGCGTGTCGCCGATCCGCAGCGTGCCGTGGTTGGCGATGCCCACCACGTCGCCGGGCCACGCTTCCTCCGCCACCTGCCGGTCCTTCGCAAAGAAGAAGAGCGGCGCATTGACCGGCACCTGCTTGCCGGTGCGCACCTGGGCGAGGCGCATGCCCTTCTCCAGTCGGCCGGAGCAGATCCGGAGGAAGGCAACGCGGTCGCGGTGCTGCGGGTCCATGTTGGCCTGGACCTTGAAAACGAAGCCGGTGAGCTTCGGCTCGCCGGGCTCCACCGTTCGGGCGTCGGCGGCGCGGCGGCCGGGAGGGGGCGCCATCCCGGCCAGCCCGTCCAGCAGATGCCCCACCCCGAAGTCGCGCAGCGCGGAGCCGAAGAAGACCGGCGTCAGCGTGCCATGCAGGAAGGCCTCCGCGTCGAATTCCGGAAAGCCGCCCTGCACGAGTTCCACCTGCTCGCGAAGCGTGGCGGCGTGCTGCGGAACTTCCCGTTCCAACGCCGGGTCGTCCAAGCCGGCAATCGGCAGGTGGATGTCACCGCCCTCGCGCAGCAGGCGCAGGGAGGGTTCGCGCAAATCCATTACGCCGCGGAAGTCGCGTCCGGCGCCAATTGGCCAGGCGGCCGGGGTGACGTCGAGGGCGAGGGTCTTCTCGATCTCGTCTAGCAGGTCGAGCGGATCGCGTCCCTCGCGATCCATCTTGTTGATGAAGGTCACGATGGGAATGTCGCGCAGCCGGCACACTTCGAAGAGCTTGCGGGTCTGGCTCTCGATACCCTTGGCAGCGTCCAGCACCATCACGGCCGCGTCCACGGCGGAGAGGGTGCGGTAGGTATCCTCGGAGAAGTCCTCGTGGCCCGGCGTGTCGAGGAGGTTGAAGACCAGCCCGTCCCGCTCGAAGGTCATGACCGAGGTCGCGACAGAGATGCCGCGCTCCTGCTCGATCTTCATCCAGTCGGAGCGGGTGCGGCGGCCCTCGCCCTTGGCACGGACCTGCCCGGCCAACTGGATGGCGCCGCCCTTCAGCAGGAGCTTTTCGGTAAGGGTGGTCTTGCCGGCGTCGGGGTGGGCGATGATCGCGAAGGTGCGGCGCCGGGCGGCCTCGGCGGCGACGGGGGTGGCGGGGGCGTTCATGCGGCTCCGTCTATGGCCTGGGGCGCCGGATTTCCAGGGGGCGCCTCAGCAGGCCGGCAGGACGAAGGCGGGCGTGGCCTGGAACAGGATGGCGAGGGCCGAGGCGCAGCAGGCCGCGAAGAGGAACCAGAGGCGGAAGCGCGGCTCCTCCTCCCCGCCATCGGCCTCCGGCAAGCCCATCCGGGCCAGGGGTGCCCAGGCCAGCAGGGCGAGACCGAGAAGCGCCAGCACCGTCGCCCCTCCGACCAGGGCCTGGACGAACGGCACGCCCATCACGCGGGCTTCGTCGAAGCTCCGTTCGCAGGCGAAAGCGTGGGTGGCATAGATCACGCCGAAATGCGCCCCCCACAGCAAAAGGGGCAGTGCCGGGCGCAGCGCCTTGGCTGCGCCGCCGATCACAGCAGCCTCGGGAAGCCGTGCAGCAGCACGACCCCCGCCGCCCCCTGGGCGCAGGTGTAGAGGGAGAACAGCATCGAATTGTCGAAGACGAGGCGCCGTTCGCCGTTCAGCATGCCGGCCCAGGCACGCGCCACCGTGTAGCCAAGCATCAGGGCCGAGACCGCGACATGCACCCCCTGGAACGCGACAAGGGAGAATGAGGTGGAGGAATGGACGTGCTCACGCGGGCGCAACCCCGCCTCCCAGAGCGCCAGCGCCTCGCCCGTCACGCCGGCAGCGAGCAGCACGATCGCAGGGATGACCAGCAGGGAGGGCAGGCGACCACCCACGGTCAGCTTGCGACGGGCCCAGAGGATCGCAGCGGCCGCGGCGGCATAGGACAGCAGCGCCGCGACGCCCCAGCCGAGCTCCGGCCCCCGCTCGGCCCAGCGCGCGTCGCCATTCACCAGCCACAGGAACAGGTAGCTCCCGGCCAGGCAGGCCCAGGCCGAGCCGGCGACCACCAGCAGGGTCGATACGGCCCACCAGGAAACCGTGACCGGTCCGGTCGCATAGGTGGGCAGGACGATACCGCCGCCGATATCTCCCTCGCGTGGTTCCAGCGGGCCAAGATCCGTGCTGGTCCAAAGCCAGTGCAGGAAGCCGCCAAGCCCGATGGCTGCGAAGCCTGCCGCCGGCACCAGCGCCTCCACCGCGAGGCACAGGAACATCCCCGCTGTGCCGACCGCCGCGACGATATGGGCGTAGCCTGGGCCCGGCAGCACGGCGACATACTGCGGGACGGCGGAGGACGCGGTGACGACCAATGTTTCCCGCTGGCCGGTGAGACTCATCGGCAGGAAATGCCCACCGGCCTCGGCCTCTTCCTGCAGGCCCGGCTGCTGCCAGAGCGGATAGCGCGAAGCGACATGAGGCTGGCTGCGTGGACCGTAATTGCCGTTCTCCATCCACTCGAGCGTTCCGGCATCCCACAGATTCTCGTTGCCGCTCTGGCTGAGCCGGAAGTTCCGGGCGATGTCGTAGATCAGGATGATGCCTCCCACGAGCACGGTGAGCGCGCCAAGGGTGGAAAGCAGGTTCCAGATCTCCAGCCCCAGCCCCGCAGGGTAGGTGTAGATGCGCCGCGGCATCCCCAGGAATCCCGAGATGTGCATGGGGAAGAAGGTGAGGTTGGTGCCGAGGAAGAGCAGCCAGAAGGCCCACTTACCCAGGCGTTCCGAAAGCGGCGTCCCGACCGAAGGCGCCCAGTGGTAGAGCGCCGCGAGAAGCGGGAACACCATGCCGCCGATCAGCACGTAATGCAGGTGTGCCACGATGAAGTAGGTGTCGTGCGCCTGCCAGTCGAAGGGCGTGACCGAAACCATGACGCCTGTCAGCCCGCCCAGCGTGAAGATGAACAGGAACCCCAGCACGAAGAGCCCCGCCGCGTTCAGCCGCGCCTTCTCTCCAGAGGCGAGCGTTCCGATCCAGGCAAAGACCTGGAGCCCCGACGGGATGGAGACGGCGAAGCCGGCGGCGGCGAAGAAGGCGAGGCTCATCGCCGGGATGCCGACCGTGTACATGTGGTGGACCCACAGGCCGAAGGACAGGAAGGCGGTCGCCACCAGCGCCAGCAACACCAGCGAATGCGCCAGCAGCGGCGTGCGCGCCATCGCCGGCACGATCATGGACACCATTCCGGCGGCGGGCAGGAAGATGACGTAGACTTCCGGATGGCCGAAGAACCAGAACAGGTGTTGCCACAGGAGCGGGTCGCCGCCACGCTCAGGCAGGAAGAAGGGCCAGTCGAAGGCGCGCTCCAGCTCCAGCAGCGTCGAAGCGATGATGACCGCCGGGAAAGCAATGATGACCATCCCGGCGAAAACCAGCATCGCCCAGGCGAAGATCGGCATCCGGCCAAGCGTCATGCCCGGCGTGCGGCAGCGGAGGATGCCGACGATCAACTCGATCGCGCCCGCGATGGCGGAAATCTCGATGAAGCCGATGCCCAGCAGGTACATGTCGGTGTTGATGCCGGGCGAGTTCTCCTTGCTCGTCAGCGGCGGATACATGAACCAGCCGCCATCGGGTGCCGCGTCGAAGAAGAGCGAGGCGTAGAAGGACAAGCCGCCGATCAGGTAGATCCAATAGGCATAGGCGCCAAGGCGCGGCGTTGGCATCTCCCGCGAGCCGAGCATGGACGGAAGCAGCGTGATGCCGACCGCCTCGACCGCCGGCACGGCGAAAAGGAACATCATCACCGTGCCGTGCATGGTGAAGATCTGATTGTACGCGGCTGCGCTGACGATCTCGAGGCCCGGCCAGGCGAGCTGCAGCCGAATGATGACGCCCAGCAGCCCGGCGAGGGTGAGAAAGAGCAGCGCCGTCGCGATGAAGAGCGGGCCGATGATGTTGTTGTTGATGTCGGTGAAGGCGCGCCAGCCGCGCGGCCGCTCCCACGCGGCCTTGAGACGTTCGAGCTCCTCTGGCGGTCGGGGCAGGGGGTTCGGCGTCGTCACCGCAGCGAGTCCAGCCAGGTGGAAAGGGCGAGGATCTCCTCGCCCGAGAGCGAGCGC
The DNA here is from genome assembly GCF_017355885.1 of Sabulicella rubraurantiaca. Taxonomy (GTDB): domain Bacteria; phylum Pseudomonadota; class Alphaproteobacteria; order Acetobacterales; family Acetobacteraceae; genus Roseococcus; species Roseococcus rubraurantiacus. The sequence goes on along the minus strand of NZ_JAFEUU010000001.1, from coordinate 496,441 downwards.
GCAAAGGCGGGCATGTGGTTCCCCGGCTTGATGTCCTGCGGGGCGGCAATCCATCCCGCAAGGTTGCCGAGGTTATTGGGCAGCGCCCCGCCGGCAAGGGTGAGACGCGAGCCAAGGCGCGACAGGTCGGGCGCGATGCGCGCCCGCCATTCGGTCCCCCGCACCGCATGACAGGCGCCGCATCCGGCCGCACCGAAGACGCGCATCCCGGCTTCCAGTTCCGGTGTGGCGGGGGCAGGGATGGGGGCGATTTGCCGCTCGAGCCATGCCTCGAACTCAGGCGGCTCGTGCACGACGACGGGGAAGGCCATCAGCGTATGCTGCTCGCCGCAGAACTCGGTGCATTGTCCGCGCAGCTCGCCCACGCGGTCGGCGCGCAGGCGAAGCACGTTGGCCTTGCCGGGGATCATATCCAGCTTGCCGTGCAGATTGGGGATCCAGACCGAGTGGATGACGTCGGCCGAGGTCAGGATCAACTCTACCTCCCGCCCCCGCGGCAGGCGCAACTCGTTGGCGGTGACGGCGCCGGTGTCGAGGTAGCGCATCTCCCACCAATACTGCCGGCCGACGATCTCGATGCGCATCGGCTCTTCCCCGCCAGAGGTGACGAGGGCGCGCGAAACGCCGAGGGAGTGGGCGAGCAGGGCGGTCAGCGTCACAACTGGGAAGATGATGCCCATGCCGATCACGAAGCGGATATTGCCCATGCGCTTCCGCCAAGAGGACGGCGCCCAGAGCGCGAGGGTGATGGCCACCACCACGATCGTCAGGATCACCCCACCGCCGCTGAAGAGCAGCCAGGTGAGCGTGGCGATGCGATCCGCCTGCGGCCCCCACGCGTCAAGCGGGGTTTGCGGGCCGGAACAGCCAGCGAGCAGGAGAAGCGGCAGGAGGCGCTTCATCCCGCCGGCCGCGCCTCGCGCAGCGCCCGTGCCACGGCGGCGAGAGCCAGCGCAGCGAAGAGCACGCCGCCGGGCACCCACATCAGGAGTCCGCCCAGCTGCTGGTCCTCCAGCGCCGAGAACCCCCAGGGCCGAGTGGTGATGGCATGCGGCCAATAGAGGGGGCGGGGTGCGAAGGTGAGGAAGGCGCCAAGCACGCCCATTTGCGCGGCGGTCACGATGCCCGCGGCCAGCGCCGACTCTGGCCGCGCCTGCAGCAGCGCCTGCCAGAGCCACACCGCCGCCACCAGCAGCGAGAGGTGCGACGCCCACCACGCCAGATCGGAGGTGAAGGTCCAGCCATAGGGCGCGGGGAGGTGCCACAGCCACAGCACCGCCGCGAAGACGGAGGCGGCCACCGGCGCCGAAGGCGCGCGGGCCCGAAGCCCGACCGCCAGCAGCGGCGCCGCGGTCAGCACAAGCGCCATGTGCTGCGCGACCCGCGCCGAGAACAGCGCCACGGCGAGCGAGCAGAGCGGTGACAGCAGGGCGAGAGCGACGAGCCCCGAGCCCAAAAGGAGCGCCACGCGGTTCGGCGAACGGCGCCACCCCAGCGCGACAAGGCCCAGGATGGCCACCGAAATTGCCGCATCGGCGTTCCACGACACGGCCCCCGGCACGGGCGGCGCGCCGCAATACGGGATAGGAAGAGGCGGCACGCTTCGGCCTTTCGCTGCACCTTGGCGTTGTGGCAACGCGGAAGGCGCGGGAGGGCTGCGCAGGAAATGATCCGGTACGATGTCGTTCTGGTGGGAGCTGGCGCGGCACATCTCGTGGCGCTGCGCCGCTTCGCCATGCGGCCGCTGCCGCCCTTTGCCCGACTGTCCCTGATCGTGCCGGAAGCGGAGCAACCCTATTCGGGTGCGGTGCCTGCGGTAATGGCAGGGCGCTGGCGGCGCGAGGAGGCGATGCTGGACCTCGCGCGGCTCGCGCGCAGCGCCGGTGCGCGGCTCATCCTGGCGGAGGCCACCGGGTTGGACCGGGCGGCGCGCGAGGTGGTGCTGCGAGAGCGCCCACCATTGCGATGGGACGTGCTGTCGCTATGTCCCGGCGCCGCAATGGCCACCGTGCCGGGCGCCGAGGCCAACGCGCTTCCGCTGAAGCCCCTCGGTCGCTTTCTCAAAGGTTGGGAGGCGGCGCTGCGGCCAGGGCGGAGTGTCGTCGTGGCCGGCGGTGGCGCCGCGGGGGTGGAGGCTGCGCTGGCGGCGCGGTCGCGCCTGGGCGACGGGGCTTCGATCACCCTGGTTTCGCCGGGAAGGCCGCTAGGATTGCGCCTCGTCGAGGCGTCGTTGCGCCGGGCCTGCGTGCGCCACCTCGACACGCGGGCTTCGCGCGTCGAGCCGGCGCGGCTGGTGCTGGAGGACGGCGCGTCGGTGCCCTTCGACCTGTGCCTCTGGGCGGCAGGCGCCGCGCCGCCTGCATGGCTGGCCGCCTCCGGCCTGCGCCGTGACGGCGAGGGGTGGTTCCTGGTGGCGCTCGATCTTCGTGCCGTGGGGGAGGAGCGGATCTTTCTCGCCGGGGATATCGCCTCGGTCGAGGGGGAGCAGCGCCCTCGCAACGGTGTCTACTCCGTCCGGCAGGGCACGCCGCTTGCCGAGAATATCCGCGCTTTGGTGGAGGGACACGCGACGCGGCCCTTTCGGCCACAGCGCCGCAGCCTTGCCCTGTTGCAGGCGGGTGACGAGGCGATCGCGATCTGGGGCGGCTTCGCGCTGCGCGGGCGCTGGGCGCTGCGCTGGAAGGACCGGATCGACCGCGCCTGGCTGAACTCCTTCCGCCAGCTTCCCCCCACACCGATGGAGGCCACCCCCGCGCCGATGGCGATGCGTTGCGAAGGCTGCGGCGCCAAGCTGGCACCCTCCGTGCTGCGCGCCGCGCTGTCGCGCCTAGGCGGCGCGCCGGCCGGCCCCGCCGAGGATGCAGCCACCCTTCCGCCCCTGCGCGGCGAGGCGGTGCAGAGCGTGGATCTGTTCCGCCCCCCGGTGGAGGACCCCTGGGTGGCCGGGCGCATCGCCGCCGCTCATGCTTTGGGCGACCTTGCCGCCATGGGCGCGGAGCCGCGCGCAGCCCTGGCCCTGGTGGCGCTGCCAGACGCCGCCCCCACGGTGCAGGAAGGTGATCTGTTCCAGTTGCTGCATGGCGCGCAGTCCGTGCTCGGACCGGCCGGCGTGCCATTGCTGGGCGGCCACAGTGCCGAGGCTGCGCAAGCCATGATCGGTTTCAGCGTGACAGGCGATGCGCCGGAAGGCACGACGCTGCGGCGTGGCGCGCTGCGGCCGGGTGACGTGCTCCTGCTAACGCGGCGCCTCGGCACGGGGGTGGTCATGGCCGCCGCGATGATGGGGCAGGCGCGTGGCGCCGACCTCGCCGCGTGCTGGGCGCAGATGCAGGCGGACCCGATGCCGGCTGCCCGCATCCTGCGCGCTCATGGCGCCAGGGCGGCTGCGGATGTGACCGGCTTTGGCCTGCTGGGCCATCTGGGGGAAATGCTGACGGCATCGGGCTGCGGCGCCGTCTTGGATCCCCAGGCGTCCCCAGCCCTGCCCGGGGCACTTGAGGCGCTGGTTGCAGGCATCCGCAGCACGTTGCACTCGGCAAACCAGGCCGCGCTCGCTCAGGTGGATGGTGAGGCTCCGCCGGAACGCCTCGCGCTGATGCTGGACCCGCAGACCTCGGGCGGGCTCGTCGCCGGCCTCCCCGCGGAGGCAGCCGAGCGTTGCGCGGACGCCCTTCGCGATGCCGGGATCGAAGCGCGCATCATTGGGCACGCGATCGAGGGCGCTCCTCGCATCCGTCTGCAACCCGGCGTCGCCGCCGCCCGTTGCCCGCGCGATGAACTATTCGACAGGGACCGTGCTGCTCGTCCAGGAGGGCCGCTTCAGGCTGCTGCGCGATGATGGGCGCGGCCTGACGCTGGCCCTGTCGCCCTCCGCCCCGATTGAGCCGCAGGACCTGCCACCGCTGCTGCATCGCCGCGTTGGCGTTGAATGGGAACCGGCGCCGGGCCTCGTGTCCGGCAAGGCCCATCGCGTCGAGCGCCTTTGAGGAGGCACGCCATGCCCCGCCGCACCATCCCCGACCGCGCTGCCGAGTTCCTGCGCGAGTGGTCCGTTCCCCGGCAGATGGCCGGGCAGGACCACCGGCGCGAGGCTGCAGAAGCGGCCATGGCGCGAAGCGGCCGTCCGCGAACGGAGAAGGCGGATTCCGTCGGAACCTCCATCTGCCCCTACTGCGCCGTCGGCTGCGCCCAACTGATCTACGCCAAGGACCGCCGGCCCATCGCGGTGGAGGGCGACCCCGCCAGCCCGATCAACCAAGGCACGCTCTGCCCCAAGGGCGCGGCGACGATGGGGCTGATGACCAGCCCTATGCGCCTGGACCGTGTGCTGCATCGTGCGCCCCATGCGACAGAATGGCGCGAGGTGTCGCTCGACTGGGCGATGGACCGCATCGCGCACCTCACCAAGCAGACCCGAGACGAAAGCTTCGTAGGCGATGCCCCGGACGGGACACGCCTCAATCACACCATGGCCATCGGTTCGCTTGGCGGGGCCACGCTAGACAATGAAGAGAACTATCTGATCAAGAAGCTCTTCACCGGCGGCCTCGGGATGGTCTTCGTCGAGAACCAGGCCAGGGTCTGACACAACAATTCGGTGCCCAGTCTGGGCACCACCTTCGGCCGGGGCGCGGCGACGATGCCCCAGTGGGACCTCGCGCGCTCCGACGTGGTGCTCGTGATGGGCTCCAACATGGCCGAGAATCATCCGATCGCCTTCCGCTTCGCGATGCAGGCCAAGCTCCGCGGTGCGACGCTGATCCATGTGGACCCGCGCTTCACCCGTACTTCGGCCATGTGCGACATCTACGCGCCGATCCGTGCGGGGACGGACATCGCCTTCCTGGGCGGCATCATCCACTACCTGCTGGAGAACGACCTCTGGTTCCGCGAGTGGGCGATCCCCTACACCAACATCGCCACCATCATCGAGGACGGGTTCGCGGGCCCGGAGGGCGACGGCACTTTCTCCGGATGGAACAAGGAGGAGACGCGCTACAGCACGGAAACCTGGCAGTACAAGGGCCTCACCGTGCCGTCCCCGCTCGCCGAGGCGTGGATGGAGACGGGCGGAGACTTCGCAGAGCGTGTGTCGCACATGCGCGACGGTCCTCCTCCGCGTGACGAGACGCTGCAGCACCCGAACTGCGTCTACCAGATCATGCGACGGCATTTCGCCCGCTACACGCCGGAGATGGTGGAGCGCATCACCGGCTGTCCGCGCGACCTGTTCATCAAGGTGTGCGAGGCGATGGCGCGCAATTCGGGCCGCGAGCGTACGGGTGCCATCTGCTACGCCGTCGGCTGGAACCACCATACGGTCGGTGCACAGATCATCCGCGCCGGCGCGATCCTGATGGGGCTGCTGGGAAATGTGGGTCGACCGGGCGCGGGAATGCTCGCCCTGCGTGGCCACACTTCCATCCAGGGCTCGACCGACATCGCGACGCTCTACGACATGCTGCCTGGCTACCTGCCACAGCCGCATGCGCTGCGCCCGCATGGGACGCTGGAAGAGTACCTGAAGGTCGAGACCGCACCGACGGGATGGTGGGCCGAGTTCCCGAAATACGCCGTCTCGCTGTTGCGCGCCTACTATGGCGGCGAAGCCTCCGAGGCGAATGGCTGGGGCTATGACTGGCTCGCGCGCATTGTCGGCGACCACAGCATGCTCCCCATCAGTCTCGCGATGGACAATGGCGTGATCCGCGGGCTCTTCGTCATGGGGCAGAACCCGGCGGTGGGCGGCTCCAACTCCAAGCTCGTGCAGCGCGGCCTCGCCAAGCTGGACTGGCTGGTGGTGCGTGACATCGCCGAGACCGACACGGCGACCTTCTGGCGCGATGGCCACCTGATCCGCGACGGCGAAATGCGGCCAGAGGAGATCGGGACCGAGGTGTTCCTCATGCCCGGTGCCCTGTCTGGCGAGAAGGCAGGCAGCTTCACCAACACGCACCGTCTTGTGCAGTGGCACGACAAGGTGGTGGACGCGCCGGGCGATTCCACCTCGGAGCTCTGGTTCGTGGACGAGCTGGGGCGGCGCATCCGCAAGCTCTATGCGGGCAGCACGAGGCCCGAGGACAAGGCGATCCTCAACCTGCGCTGGAACTACCCACGCGACGAGGAGGACGAGCCGGACGCCGAAGCGGTTCTTTGCGAGATCAACGGCTATCGCTGCGCCGACGGAAAGCTCCTATCCGACTTCAAGGACCTAAAGGAGGACGGCTCCACCGCCTGTGGGACGTGGATCTACCTCGGGGTCTTTCCGGAACCGGGGAAGAACCTCGCCCGCAGCCGCAAGGCGGACGGACCCGAGGGGCCGGGCACGCATCTCGGCTGGGGCTTCGCCTGGCCGGCCAACCGCCGCACGCTGAACAATCGGGCCAGCGCCGACCCTGACGGCCGCCCCTGGTCGGAACGCAAGAAGCTGATCACCTGGGACGAGGAGAAGAGCGAGTGGTCCGGGCCCGACGTGCCCGATTTCCCCAAGGATAAGCGCCCTGACTTCGAGCCCGACTGGTCGAAGAAGCCCAAGGGGATGGAAGCCCATAGCGGCTCCGACCCCTTCATCATGATCGCAGATGGTCGCGCCGCGCTGTTTTCCCCCTCCGGCATGAAGGACGGCCCGCTGCCGGAGCATTACGAGTCAGTCGAGACGCCGGCCACCAACCCACTGCATCCCGGAATGTCGTCCAGCCCGGCGGCCAAGCGCTGGGACCAGCACGATAATCGCCTTGCCCCGCCAGCGGACCCGCGCTACCCGCACATGCTGACAACCTTCCGCCTCACCGAGCACCATTCGGGCGGCACTCCGACGCGCATCGTCACCACCACCGCCGAACTCCAGCCCGAGATGTTCTGCGAGATCCCGGTGGAGCTGGCAGGCAGAATCGGCATCCGCATGGGCGACTGGGTCGTGCTCTCGACCGAGCGCGGCGAGATCGAGACCAGGGCAATGGTGACGTCCCGCCTGCGGCCCTTCCGCCTGCCAGACGGCCGCGAGTGCCATCAATTGGCGCTGCCCTGGCACTTCGGCTGGTCCGGCTTCGCCACGGGCGACGTCGCCAACGTGCTGACCGCCGTGGTCGGCGACGCGAATACGGGGATGCACGAGAACAAGTCGCTTGCCTGCGCGTTGCGGCCAGGAAGGCTGAGTCGCGTGCAAAGGCCGCGCAGGGAGGCGACGTGACATGGATGGCGGGCTGATCAACCGGGGCGCGCAGGAGGCCGAGCGCACCGCCGGCGCGCGGATCGAGCCTGGCCGTTCCTATGGCTTCTTCACCGACACGACGCTCTGCATCGGCTGCAAGGCCTGCGAGGTGGCCTGCAAGGAGTGGAACGGCCTGCCGGCCGATGGCGACATGCGCCTGTCCGGCCATTCCTACGACAACACCGGCGCGCTGGGCGCCGAGACCTGGCGCCATGTCGGCTTCGTAGAGCGGCTGGACGATCGCCCAGGCGAGATGAAGCCCTTCCAGTCCAACTGGATCATGTTCAGCGACGTCTGCAAGCATTGCGACCCGGCGCCCTGCCTGGAAGCCTGTCCGACCGGTGCCCTGTTCCGCACCGAGTTCGACACGGTCGTAGTGCAGCAGGACATCTGCAATGGCTGCGCCTATTGCGTCCCGGCCTGCCCATTCGGCGTGGTGGAGGTCTCCAAGGCCGACGGCAAGGCGCATAAATGCACCCTCTGCCACGACCGGATGAAGGGCGGGATGGAGCCTGCCTGCGCCAAGGCATGCCCCACGGATTCGATCCAGTTCGGCGCACTGGAGGACCTGATCCCTCGCGCGCATCAGCGGGTGGAGCACCTGCACGAGATGGGCCAGGACCGCGCCTATCTCTACGGCGCGCCCGGCACTCCTGGCGCGACGCACGGCATCAAGAAGCTCAATGCCTTCTTCCTGCTGACCGAACGTCCGGAGGTGCATGGCCTGCCTTCCGAGCCGGTGCGTCCGGCGCCGCGCGCGCAGCCCTCCCTGCTTGCCGGACTGGGAACTCTGGCAGGTCTGGCAGCCGCTGCGCTGGTCTTCGGCCTTGGGAGCCGGCGATGAACGCGATGGCTCCGGTCCCGCTGCCCGAGCCCTGGCAGGGTGAGACCTATCATGGCCGCCCGACGCTCAAGCCCGCGGAGTTCGACTGGAAGGTCGCGACCTACATCGCCGTCCAGGGCGTGGCGGGCGCGGCGCAGCTGCTCGCTGGCATCTCGCGCACCGAGGATCCAGAGGATCGGGACGGCTTGGCCTCGCGCGCCCGTGCGCTTGCCTTTGCCGGGTCCATCATCGCCCCGGCCATTCTCATTGGGCACCTGAAGACGCCAAAGCGCTGGTACAACATGCTGCGCATCGTGCGCCCGCAATCGCCGATGTCCTGGGGCTCCTGGGTGCTGACCGCCTTCGGCGCGGCCAGCTTCGCGGCCTGGGGCGCGGAACGCATGGGCTGGCGTCGCGCCGCCGACCTCGCGCAGATTCCGGCGAGCCTCGCCGGGGCAGGGGCGGCGAGCTATACGGCGACACTGCTTTCCACGACCTCGAACCCCCTCTGGGCCGCAGCCCGGGCGCCGCTGGCTGCGCAGTTCGCCGCCTCCTCCATGGCGGGCGGCGCGGCGGCGATGGCGCTGCTCCAGCGGAGCGCCGGCAAGGTCGAAAGCGCGCGGCGCCTGGAGCGGCTTTCGGCCGCCGCGCTGGGGGCCGAGACGGCGGCTTCGATGATGCTCTCCGACGCGCAGCGCCGCGCCGGCGTCTCGGCGCCGCTCAAGAAGGGTCCGCCCGCGCTGCTGCACAAGGCGGGCGCCCAGGCGCTGGGCATCGCCGCGCCTCTCGTGCTGCGCGCCCTGGGCCGTCCAGCCCTGGCCTCCGCCGCAATCCTGATCGGCAGCGCGCTGCTGCGCCAGGCGGTGCTGCGCGCAGGTGACGAGAGCGCGAAGCGCCCGCTCGACTCCCTCGGCTTCGCGCGTGAGGTGCGGCGATGAACGCAGCCGAGGCCCGTGCTGCACTGGACCACCTCGCAGACGAACCGCGCCCCTGCACGATGGACAAGGCGCGCGATGCATTGCTGGCGCTGTCCAGCTTGCGAGACGAGCTAGTGCGCCGTCGCCGTGCCGGGGAGGCGGTCGAGGAGGATCTGCGCCGGGTGAACTCGGCGCTGGCGCTCACCTGGTCCGGTGCGCTTCCGGTGGCGGGGTTCCGTCCCGGGCGGCTGGAAAAGGCGCGCGACCTCCTAAAGGGAGGCTGAGATGGCCGAGGCCCCCGAGACGGAGGTCCGCCCGCCCGAGAAGATCGCCGAGACCGCCACGAAGAAGACGGCAAAAAAGGCGCATCTGGACTTCCGGGTGCTCGCGACGCTTGGGATCCTCGCTGGGCTCTATATCGGCTTTGGCGGCCTGCTTGCGACCGTGGCGCTGTCGGGCGGGGAGGAAGCGATGCCCTATGGCGTGTCGCGGCTCCTGGCCGGGCTGGTCTTCACCCTGGGCCTGATCCTCGTGGTGGTGAGCGGCGCCGAGCTTTTCACTGGCAACACGCTGCTGGTGGTGGCCTGGGCGGAGGACCGCGCGAGCCTGGGAGATGTCGCTCGGGCCTGGGTGCTGGCCTATGTGACAAACCTCATCGGCTCGCTCCTCGCCGTGGCGCTGGCGCTGGGCGCGGGGCTTGCCATGTCCGGCGACGGCGCCTTTGGGGCGGCAGCGATGAAGACCGCGCAGGCGAAGGGTGAACTCCCATTTGGAAAGGCTTTCGTCAGCGGCATCCTCGCCAATTCGCTGGTCTGCCTCGGTGTGTGGATGGCCTGGGGCGCGCGCAGCGCGACGGACAAGATCCTCGTCATCATTCCGCCCATCGCGGCCTTCGTTGCGCTGAACACCGAGCACTCGGTGGCGAACATGTCGCTGATCCCGCTGGGCTGGGGTGTGCGCGACCTTTCGGGTTCGGATTTCTGGGAAACAACGGGCCTTACCCCCGCGGAATATCCCGATGCGAGCCTGGAAGGCCTCGTCCGCAACCTTATCCCGGTGACGCTCGGCAATATCGTTGGCGGCGTGCTGGTCGGCGCGGCATACTGGTTCGCCTATCTCCGCCTGAAGAAGGATGATGAAGCATGATGTGGCGGAAGCGGATGGGAATCGAACCCACCGCCCGCCATCGGCGGGCCTGCGGTTTTGAAGACCGTGGGGGCCACCAGGCCCCAATCGCCTCCATCTTGGCAACGTCGCTGCTGAGTTGGGGTTTCGGCGCGGCGGTGATGACGCTGCCGGTCCTTGCGCAGCAGCCGCCGGATCCAGCGGCCTTCGTGGGGCGTGAGGCCTTTGCCTCGGACGGTGCGCGCATCGGCCTGATCCGGCGCGTTGTGACGAACCGCGATGGGGTGCCGATGGGCCTGCTGATCGAGATGGAGGACGGTGCCGTGCTGGTCCCGTTCCAGCAGGTGAGCAACCGCCAGGGCCGCGTCATCCTTCCGCTGACGCGTGACGAGGCCGAGGCCCTGCCTCGCCTTCCGGCTCGGAACTGAGGCGGCGCCGGTCTCCTACGCGCCGCGTGAAGCCCTCCGCATCCAGCCTTTCGAGCAGCGGCACGCCGTGGCGCCGCGTGATGCCGAGCAGCTTGTCGCAATCGGAGACGGTCAGCCCTTCGGTCGAAGCAGACAGGGCAGGGGCAAGGCGGCGCCTCGCTTCGGCCAGCGCATCGCGGTGAAAGATCCATTCGCGCTTCTGCACGGCATCGGCGGCACGGAAGAGGATGCCCTGCGCCAGCAGGTGCCGGATCGCTGACATCCGCACCCGGTCACCCGCCGCCACGGCGGCCGGCTCGGGCGGCGAAAGCGAGGCGTTGCGGAATGCCGCCTCCACCTCGCGCAACAGGCGATGTTCCGCTTCGCCCAGCGCAGCCCCGCCGGGCAGGGCGAAGCGGCCGGATACGAGGCGCAGGACGCCGCGGGCGATGAGGCGCGCTGCCACGGCCTCGCCGGGCGCGCCGACGGGGAGGGCGGTGCGCAGGAGGGCGCGCGCTTCCGGCCCCGGTCCCAGCGTGTTGCGTGCAATCGCGTCGCGCGCCGCCTCGCGCAGCGCCGTCTCCAGCTCAGCCAGCACTGAGTCGGCCAGCGAGAGGCCGCCGGTGAGCGCCACCGCGCCCTCTGGCAATCGGCCTCCGGCGAGGCGGCGCAGGCGGTCCGTGGGCAAGCCGCGCGGACCGGCAGCCTCCAGGACACGCTGCGCCGCCTGTTCTGGTCGCAGCGCCGCAAGGGATTGCAGCAGCGCCGCATCTCGCCCCCGGTGGCGTGGCGCTTCCGGATCGAGCACCACCCCACCAGCCACGGTTCCAACCGGAAGCGGCAGGCGCAGGAGGAAGCGTGCCCGTACTGGCAGGGCGAGGGAAACATCCGGCTGAAGCTGCGCCGCGCCGCTTTCGCCCGGGGACAGTTCCGCACGATCCAGCAGGCGCAGCCGCACACCGCATTCCGCCGTGCCGCAGAGCAGGCGGAACTCCTCCCGCCGCAGGGCGCGAGGGACATCGGGCAACACTGTCACCCAGGCATCCAGCATCGGGGACGCAGCCAAAAACCCGGGGGATGCAAGCGCATCCCCCGGTCCCGCCGCGTCGCCCTTCAGCGCTACGGCGAGGCGCCGTCCCGGCCCGGCTTCCTCCAGCACCCGCCCATGGCTTTGCAGGGCGCGGATGGTGGCGTGGCGTGGGCCGGGCCAGATCTCCACTGTGTCACCGGGCATCAGGCGGCCTGCCCGCAGCGCGCCCGTGACAACCAGCCCCGCCCCGGGCCGATGGAAGGCACGATCCAGTGGCATCCAGGCTTGCCCTGCCTCGCCAGTCACTTCCGGCTCCGCGAGGTCGATCAGCGCCGCGCGCAGCGCAGCCAAGCCCGCACCTGAAACGGCAGAACACGGCAGGCATGGCCAGTCACCCAGGCCGAGCTGAGCCAGAAGGGCACGTGCTCCCTCGGTCGCCGCTGCCACTTCACCACCGCCTGCAAGGTCGGTGCGCGTGACGGCGACCACGCCGCGGCGCACGCCGAGCAGCGCGGCGATGCCTGCATGTTCGTGCGTCTGGGTGCGCGGGCCTTCGCGCGCATCCACGACCAGAAGCGCGGCGCGCATGGCGGAGGCGCCTGCCGCCATGGCGCGCACGAAGCGCTCATGACCCGGCAAATCCACGAGATCGAGTTCGGCCCCTTCGCCCTCCAGCCGCGCATAGCCGGGCAGGATGGAGATGCCGCGCCGCTTCTCCTCCGGCAGACGGTCGGTGTCGGTGCCGGTCAGCGTGCGCACCAGTGCCGTCTTTCCGTGGTCCACGTGGCCCAGCACGCCGATCAGGGCACGCCTCATGCAAGGGCCTCCGCCACCGCGCGCGCCGCGTCGCCAATCTCACCCTCGGCGAGGGTGCGTGGGTCGAGAAGCAGCCGTCCTCGTTCGAGCCGCGCGACGAGGGGTGGACGTGACCGGCGCAGCCTGGCTGCAAGCTCCTCTGCCGTCATGTTCTCGGGGTGCAGTGCGACGAGGGTGGTGGGAAGCCGCGCCAGCGGTAGGGCACCGCCCCCCACGAGCGAGTCCCCTGCCACAGCCTCCGCCCGCGCCGCTTCGGGCAGAAGGGTCAGAAGGGTTTGGGCCCGCCGGGACAGGCTTTCCGCTCCTTCTGCCATCATCCGCAGCGCCGGCACCTCGCGCAGGGCTAGTTCCGGGTCGCGGTGCAAGCGCAGCGTCGCTTCCAACGCGGCCAGCGTCGCCTTGTCCGGACGCAGGGCGCGCATCAACGGGTGCCGCGCGCAGCGCGCGATCGCATCCTCCCGGCCCAGGAGCAGCCCCGCCTGCGGCCCACCTAGCAGCTTGTCGCCGCTGGCCGCGACGAGGTCGAAGCCGTCGGCCACCGCCTGGCGCAGCCCACGTTCGCCTGGCAGCCCAACACGTGCGAGATCGAGCAGCGCGCCGCTTCCGAGATCCTCGACGGAGACGAGGCCCCGCTCGCGCGCCAGCGCAGCGAGGCGGGCGGGCTCGGGCGCCTCGGTAAAACCAAGGATTCGGTAGTTCGATGGGTGGACCCGCAAGATCACCCGCGCGTCAGGTCCGATTGCGTGTTCATAATCCGGCAGGCGCGTGCGGTTGGTGGTGCCGACCTCGACGAGGCGCGCACCTCCCTGCGCGACGACCTCGGGAATGCGGAACCCGCCGCCGATCTCGACCAGCTCGCCGCGCGACACGATTGCCTCGCCGCCCGAAGCGACAGCGGATAGCGCCAGAAGCACGGCAGCGGCGCCGTTATTGACCACCAGCGCCGTCTCGCATCCCGTCAGCTCGCGCAGCAATGCCGTCGCCCCGCCGAAGCGGTCGCCGCGCCGGCCGGACTCCAGGTCCATCTCCAGCGAGCAATAGCCGCGCGCGACTTCCGTCATCGCGGCGATGGCAGGGCCAGCGAGCGGGGCGCGGCCCAGATTGGTGTGCAGCACCACCCCGGTCGCGTTGAGCACGCGGCGCACGCCCTCCGCTGCTCCGAGGCGCGCTTCCAACGCGGCGAAGAACTGCCGCGCATCGAAGCTCTCTCCCGCTTTGCGAAGCGCCGCCAGCTCTTTCCGCATGGCGTCCGCCACAGGGTCGCGCCCGCGCACGTGCACCAGGATCTCGCACTCTGGCATGGCAAGCAGGCGGTGCAGCGCAGGTAGGGCGCGGCGTGGATCAGAGGCAGCAGCATCCATGGCGGCGGAACGGGGAGGCGAGGCTTCCCGTTGCGTCAGGCCCGCCGCAGCATGAGGAAGGAACCCGCAAGCAGCGCCGCCACCACCACCAGATCGAGCACCGGGGAGACTGCGCCTGGCGGTGCCTCCGGCCGCACCACCCAGAAGAGGTGGACGGGATGCTGAAGCAGCAGAAGCCGAGCCACCAGCTTGAAGCGCCAGTCACGCCACTGCGGAACGATGGCCAGCCCGACCGCGCCAAGCAGCGTCGGCAGGAGCCATCCGACCTTCAGCCAAGCCCATGCGCCATCGCTCCTCCGCATGTACCAGGCGGCTTCCGCGGGAATATCGGCATAGTAGACCACGACATATTGCGTGAACCACAGCCACAACACGCCCAAGGCGATGCTCAACAGCGCGCGTTCCAGCCCGGTCCGCGCCTCGGGTTCCGATGGTTCTCCGCGACGCATCGCCAGCAGCGTGGCCAGGGCCAGCACGAAGGCGACCTGCTCGGTCATTTGGGCAACGCCCTGCACGCTCCCCGTCCAAGCGGCATCGCGCGAAAGCGCCCATTCCTCCATCGCAATCGCACCCGTGATGAACAGCACAGCCAGGGCCATGCCCGCACTGCCGCGCCCGGCCGCAGGGCGCGCCAGGAGCCAACCCAGCCCGGCCCAGAGCGACAGGATGGCGAGCGAGGCGATCCAGACCACGGTAGGGTCTTCCATAGCCTCGCGGGGATCGTTCCCCCACGGCCAAATGTAGGGCGCCAGGATACGCATGGGCAGCGCCAGCAGCAGCGCTGCCAGCGGCGCCCAGCGCGCCAGCGGCGCCAGGGTAGGGCGGAGAGGATCGAGCCAGGATTCCTTCAGCAACCGTCCTATCGTCATGGCCAGCGCGGCCCCTAGCCCAATTCCGGCGGCGAGCAGAAAGAGGAGCAGCCAGGTCTCGGCCAGGGCGCTCACGGCAGGCGCTCCACGAAGCGCGAAACGGCCCATCGCTGGCGTGGGTCCAGCCGCCCCTCGACCGGATGCGCACCGGCGAGATTGGACTGAAGTGCCGCCATGCTCTGCAATGCGTCGCGAGGCAGGGGCGGGATGGGCGGATGGCCGTGGCGCGTCACGACGCCATCTCCCGCGCCGGATGGGCCGTGGCAGGGGGCGCAGAAGACGCGGAATAATTCCGCCCCCTCGCGCAGCAGCGCCTCGTCCACTGGGGGGCCAGGCGGGGCCAGGGCGGCGCGGCGCGCGGCGGCACCTTGCGCCACGCTGCCCTCCGGCGCGGGAATGGGCGGGGGTGGGCGCGGGCTTTCCACCCAGCCATCGCAGGCCGCGAGCAGCATTAGGAAGGGCAGCGCTGCGGGTCTCACGAGGGCGGCACCTCGCTGACGCGCAGCGGTGCCTGGGACCGGAGGAAGCGCTGCGCGCCCTCCGGCGTGTGCATCGGGTCGTCCGGGCTGATCCAGAGGAAGAACCGGTCCTCACTAGCTCTCAGGAAGCCGCGCGCGGCGAAGACCGGATGGTGCAGGCGCGGAAGGCCGTTCAGCCACAACATGGAGAGCAGCGCCGCCAGCGCGGCGACCAGCACGCCAACGATGTAGGCCGCTGGCAGGTAGACCGGCCAGGCATGTGGCGGGCGCCCTCCCACATTCACCGGATAGTCCACGACCGACAGGTACATGGTCAGCCCATAGGCGCCCGCCATGGCGGCGACGCCCGCCCCGGCCGCGATCCAGCCGACCGGCGCGGCATGGATGCCCATTGCCTCCGCCGCATCGGGAACGGGATGTGGCGCATAGGCCTCGAAGCGGGTCCAGCCCTCGGCGCGAGCGGCGCGCACGGCTTCGGTCAGCGCATCAGCATCGTGGAACTCGGCGATAGTGCCGGCGCCACGTGGCGGCAGAACGACCTCCGCCGCGCGCGGGCGCCGCAGCAACCAGTAGAGGGCGGCGCCGAGGACGCGCTTCACCGCTCCTCCTCCTCCAGCTCCTGCTCGCTTTCCTCGTGCCGTGTCTCGAACATGGACACGGCCGGCAGGAAGCGGCCGAAGCACAGCAGGGCAAAGGCGAAGAACGACGCGCTGCCCAGCAGAAGGGCCCATTCGTCGCCGCTCGGCGCATAGGCCGTGACCGGGAATGGAACGCGGGGCCGGGAGACCCCATCCACCACCAGCGACCAGCGATCGAGCCACACCCCCGCCGCGGCGAGCAGTCCGATGGGCACAAAGATCAGGTCACGGCGCAACTTCTGCCACCAAAAAAGCTGCGGGAGGAGGCCACTCATGACCACCGCGATCCACCAGGCCGGCCCAGCAAGCCGGACCAGGAAGGCGTCGCGCGTCGTCCCATCCTCTTGCAGTAATGCTGTCCCCGCCTCATGCATCCAGGCGAGGAGCGCGGCGATGCCGGCGGCGGCGAGGAGCCGCGCCAGCAGATCCATGTCACCGCGGTCCACGAACTCGCGCAGCGACAGCCCATGCCGCAGCGCGACGGCGAGGGCGAGCACGATTCCGAGGCCCGAAGGGAGGCCGGTGGCGATGAAATGCAGGGGCAGCCGCGCTTGGTGCCAGTCGGCCACCACGGTGACAGCGAATTCCAGCGCCACCACCGTCTGTGCCGAGAGCAGCAGCGGCAGCACCAGCGCGGCGACCATGCGGTAGGCGGCCTGATGGCGATGCCAATGCGCGACCGACCCGCGCCAGCCCAGCGCCGGCAGCCCGTAGGCGCGGGCTAGGCCTATTCGGCCACGCCGCGCCGCCCGGTCGCGCAGCGTTGCGAGGTCAGGGATCAGCCCGACATACCAGAACATCGAGGTGACGAGCACATGCGCGCTGATGCCCCAGAAATCCCAGACGAGGGTCGAACCGAATTGCGGCCACAGCCCCCAGGTGCTGGGGTAGGGCAGCGTCCAGTAGAATAGCCACGGCCGACCGAGATGCAGGATGGGATAGAGCGCCGCCGCCAGCACCGCGGCCAACGCGGCGGCCTCGGCGAAACGGTTCACCGCCGTCCGCAATCCGTGCCGCCGCAGGACCAGCACGGCGGCGAAGAGGCTCGCGGCATTCGCAACGCCGATCCACCACGCATAGGCGATCAGGTCGAAGCCCCAGACATGTGGGATGTTGTTGCCCCAGACGCCGATGCCGACCCAGAGCAGCCGCGCCACCGCGATGGCGAGCACTACCACCCCAGTCCCGGCCAAGGCGAAGCCGAGCCAGCCGCCCCAGCCGAGCGGCCGCAGCGCAGCCTCCGCGACGCGCGCGGTTGAGGGGGGAGGCGTGTCCGTGCTCACGCGCCCCCCTCCTCGACACGGGCGAGGTAGGAGGTGCGCGGCCTTGTCCCAAGCTGCTCCAGCATCAGGTAGGAACGCGGATCCTGGCGGGCGCGCGCAACATCGCTTTGAGGTTCGTTGAGGTCGCCAAAGAGGATGGCTCGCGTCGGACAGGCCCGCGCACACGCCGTCTCGACCGTGTCGAGCCGCCCCTCGGCGCGCGCCGCCTGGATGCGGTGCGTGCAGTAGGTGCATTTCTCCATCACGCCGCGCGGCCGCAGCGCCACATCGGGGTTCCGCGCCGGGGTATCCACGCGGCGGCGATGATCCTCGAAGTTGAAGCGCCGCACCTTGTAGGGGCAGTTGTTGGAGCAGGTCCGCGTGCCGATGCAGCGCGGATAGACCATGGCGTTCAGCCCCTCATGGTCATGCAGCGTGGCGTTCACCGGGCAGACCGGCTCGCACGGCGCCTTCTCGCAATGCATGCAGGGCACGGGCTGGAAGACAGAGCGATCCTCAGGCCGATCGTGCTTCTCCACGCGCAGCCAGTGAAGACCGCGGCCGCGCGCCATGTCCTCAGGGCCCACCACCGGCACGTTGTTCTCGGCCTGGCAGGCGATGGCGCATGCGTTGCAGCCGATGCAGGCGTCGAGGTCGATCGCCATCGCCCAGGCCGCGCCGGGATAGGACCAGGGCTGGTGCAGGGACGGTGTCGGCGCGAAGGGTGGCAGCCGCTCGCCCGGCCCGATGACCTTGGCCGCGTCGGGCTCAAGCCCCGGCTGGGATTCCCGCGCGATGAGCGCGACGCGGCGCCCGGTGGGGCGGAGAGTGAGGTCCGGCACGACCCAGGCGCCATCGGCCGGGCGCAGTGCGGCCGCATGGAAGCCGCGACCTTCACCGACCGGCCCGCCAGCGCGTCGCCCGAAGCCGAGGGGCAGCGTCACGCAATCCACCGCCTGCCCGGCTAGTGGCAGCACCGGGGCTCGAAGGCTTTCGCCGCCCAGGCTCAATTCCACCTCGTCGCCTGGTGCGAGGCCCAGGCGCGCCGCGGTTTCCGGCGCGACGAGCGCGGCGTTGCCCCAGGACAGGCGGGTCAGGGGGCGCGGCAATTCCTGCAGCCAAGCCTCATGGGCGAAGGCTCCGGCACGCAGATGTGGGTCCGGCGCGAAATGTGCGGCGAGGCCGGGAGGGATCGGACGGCCGGGCAGGTCCCAATCAGCGCGGAGGGCGAGGGATGCGGCGGGCACGGATTCGCCGGCCACGCCGGCTTCCAGCGCCTCTTCCCATTTCGACTCGAAATCCCCCTCGCCCCATGCGCCGCGCCACGTTTCGCGCACCGCGTCGCGGCCAGTGCCCTCCCAGCCCAGCAGAGCGAGCAACGCCTCGACGGCGCCCATCACCTCACCACCGGGACTGCGCGCAACAGGCTGCCGGATGCTCGGCGTGCCGTCGAAGGCGCGGGAATCGCCCCAGCTTTCCAGCGGATGGTTGAGAGGGAGGTGCCAGCTTGCCACGCGGCCCGTCTCGTCCACCCGTTCCGCGATATGCACCGAATGGACAACGCGCCCCATCGCCGCGGCGAAGCCTGCCCGATCATGCGCGGGATTCACGTCGAGCAGGAGAAGACGGCTCACCTCGTTCGCGCGCATCGCCTCTTCCAAGGGCGCCATCTCGGCACCGCCCGCGGCTGGTGCGGGGACGAAGCGCAGCGCGCGGCTGCCGAGATGCGCGTTGATCGCGTGGGCGATGGCATGCACGGCGGCGGACTGGCCACGCCCCGTCAGGATCAGCGCCTCGGACCCTGCCTCGCGCAGCGACGCCGCCAAGGAGGCGGCGGCAGGATGCGCAGCGCCGGCCACCAGGCCCGCGACGCCAAGTTCCGTTGCGATGGCGCGGGCAAGTGGCTCGAACTCCGCCGGGTGCAGGGCAAGGCGGCGGTCGGCGCGGGCTCCGGTCAGGCTCGGGCTCGCCTCGGCGACCAGGAGCCGCGGCCGCCCCGCCTGCCATGCCCTTGCCAGGGCCAGCTGCGCCGGCCCATGGCCAAGCGGGTCGGCGCCCAGGCACAGCATGGTCCTTGCGGCCCGCAGGTCGGGCAGCACCTCCACCGCCTCCCCGAAGGCGGCGAGGGCGGCCGCCTGGGAGGCCGGGTCTGCCATCGGGTCGTGGACATGCCACGTGCTGCCGGGATTTGCCGCCAGCGCCTCGGCCACCAGACGTCGCAGGGTCGGGGAGGAAAGGGGGCCAGTGACGATGCGCAGCCCCTCGCCGCGCAGCCCGTTGAAGGCATCCCGCGAAGCGCCTGGCGCCGCTGGGCGGCCATGTTGCAGCGCCTGCCGCGAGCGCTCGGGTGCGTGCAGCGACAGCGGCGCCGATTCCAGGAAGACGTCGCTCGCACCTAGGCTGGCGGGATGGCGAGGATTACCCTCAACCTTGATCGGGTGTCCGCCGCGCGTCCGGACCAGGACTCCCCGCCCCAGCCCGTCGAGCTCCAGCGTGGTGGCGAAGACCGCATCCTCCGAGGCGACGCCACGACCGCGCCCGTGCAGCGGATGGCCGAACTCGTCCGGCTCATCGCATCCAGCGAGGGCGGAGAGCGCGATCGACGCGCCCATCACCCGCAGCGCATCGCGCCGTGTCGCGCCGCCGCTCACTTGTGGCAGACCGTGCAGCGGGTGAGGGGAGGAACCTCGACCCCGGCATGTACATATGGCTGCGCGCCGAGGCCCACGGGCGTCAGCCCGCGCGATCGCGGGTCACGGTGGCAATCGAGGCACCAGCCCATGGAGAGCGTCTCCGCGCGAACCGTTCGTGGCATCGTCTCCACCGCGCCATGGCAGGTCGCGCAGGTCATGCCCGCAGCGAGGTGCGCCGCGTGGTGGAAGCGGACATGGTCAGGCAAGCGGTGCACCGAGGCCCATTGCGTCGCCATCCCCGTATCCACTGCTGCCTGGACGGGCGCGAATTGCGCGGTGACGTTCCAGACACGCTGGTGGCAGCCCAGGCACAGCTCGCCGGAAGGCATCCCCGCACTGGCACCACGCGCCGCGTTGCTGTGGCAGAAGCCGCAATCGAGCCCAAGCTGGCCCGCATGGACGGCGTGGCTGAAAGGGATGGGCTGCTCCGTCGGTTTTCCGATGGCCCATGTCGAGCCGGAGCGCGCCCAGGCATAGCCGAGCGCCAGGGCGAGCACGGCGAGGAGCGCCGCGACGACGAGCGCGAGCCGAAGCCGCGCATCGGCGCGAGGGGTGAAGAGTGGCGCCATCAATCCCAGCTTTCCGGCGCGTAACGCGCCGATGCCGGGAGGGTTGGCCCTGCCTGCCTCAGCGGCAGGCGCGCCACGTGCCCATGTCGAGATGAAAATGATCGCGATGCGCCGCGTCGCGATCCGGCCCTAGCACCACCGAGAAGGAGCGACAGGCGCCGTCGCGCGCCGCGCGCAGAAAGGCGGCCTGCTCTGGCGGGCCCGTCCAGCCGCGCAGCAGCGTCACCTCGCGCCCATCGGCCAGACGGAAGCCGGCGATGTCGATGGCATTGGCCGTGGCGTGTTCCGATCGGCGCCCGCTGGCCGCGTGGTTCACGTTGCGGCAGTTCCAGGTGCCGAGATGGCGCACGGAGACGACCTCGCTTCCCATATGGCGCCGCGCGGCAGGCTGAAGCCCGTGGCGCTCCCAGAGCACCCACGCGGCGGCGACGCGACAGGTCACGGTTGGCGCAGCGGGGTTGGCCGCGACCGGACCCGGCAGGCGCACGGCGCTTTCCACCGCGCATCCCACCTCCGATGGCCGGTCGGGCACGCGGATGGCCGTGATCCCCGAGTTCTCGAAAGCCGCAAAGCAGGCGGCAGGGTCGCGCGAGAGCCACGCCAGCTTCAGCGGCGTCAGCAGGTTCGGCGGCGCGCGCAGGTCGAGCGGCGTGCGCGGGTTCCATTGCGGCGGCAGCACGCGAAGGCCCAGCCAGCCCAGCCCCGCAAGGACCACAAGGAGCAGAAGGAACCGCATCGCCCTGCCAACGCAGGAAGGGCCGGAAGGTCAGGCCTTCGCGGCGCGATGCCCGGCCAGGCTGACCACAGCGCCGCCCTGCAGCAGCCGCGCCACCTCCCGCGCCAGGTCACCATGGCGGAAGGGCTTGGCGAGGCGGGGCAGGGACTGTGCCTCGCCCTCGCCGAGGGTGGAATAGCCGGTGATGAGCAGGGCAGGCAGGTCGGGCCGCAAACGCCGGGCCTCGGCAATCAGAGCGCTGCCGCGCATCTGCGGCATCAGGTAGTCGCTCACCAGCAGGTCCAGCTTCGTGTCGCCGCGCAGCAGGTCCAGGGCCGCATGGACAGACGAGGCCTCGGTGACGGTGTGTCCCATCTCCCGCAGCATGTCCGCCGTCGCGGCGCGGACCAGCTCCTCGTCATCCACCAGCAGCACGGCGGCGCGGCTCGGCTGCGGCACGGGGGCATCGGTCCCGCCGCGCCGTGCTTCCGCCTCCCCAGCCGCCACGGGCAGCCACAGCTCCGCCGTCGTGCCCTCACCGGGGGCGCTGCGGAGCCGGAGCGCGCCGCCCAGCTGGGCCGCGAGCCCGTGCACCATCGAGAGGCCGAGCCCGGTGCCCTTGCCTGGCCCCTTGGTTGTGAAGAAGGGCTCGATCGCGCGCGCCAGAGTGGCGCTGTCCATGCCGGTTCCGGTGTCGCTGACCGAGAGCCGGACATAGGAACCGGGCGGCAGCCCGCCGTGCCGTGGCGGCGCCTCCACCACCTCCGCCCGCAGATCGAGCCGGCCTCCCCCCGACATGGCGTCGCGCGCATTCACCGCTAGGTTGAGCACGGCAAGTTCCAGCTGGTTCGGGTCGGCACGAGCCGGAGCAAGATTTGGCTCCACCGAGACCGAGACCGTGATGTGCGGACCGATGGAGCGCTGGACGAGGTCGCGCATCCCCTCCACCAGCGCGCCGATATCCACTGGCCTTGCTTCCAGGTGCTGCCGCCGGGCGAAGCTCAGCAGCCGCTGGACCAGGAGCGCTGCACGCTCGGCGCTTTGCAATGCGCCGCCGATCAGCTTCACCGAACGCGCATCTACCTCATGGCGGGTGCGGAGGAGATCGAGCGCGCCGATGATCGGCGTCAGCAGGTTGTTGAAGTCATGCGCCACGCCGCCAGTCAGCTGGCCCAGCGTCTCGATCTTCGCCGTCTCGTGCAACTGCGCCAGGGCGGTGCGGAGTTCCGTCACGTCGCGCCCCTCTGCGACGAGGGAGACGACGCAGCCCACCTCGTCGGTCAGCGGCTTCAGCGAGAAATCCAGCAAGGCCCGGCTTTCGCCGGCGCCGCGCATCTCGATCTCGCGCCGCACCGTCTCGCCGGCGGCGGCACGCGCTACATCGGCGCGCAGGGTTTCCGCCAGGGCCGCATCATGAGCCGCGAGGGGGCTCAGCCAGATCGGCCGGCCCACCACATCCGTCGCCGCCAGCCCGCCCCAGGCAAGGGCGGTGCGATTCACCTCCTGCACCGTGCCGTCGGTGGAAAGCAGGGCCGCGATCTGGAAGGAGGAGTCGAAGATGCCGCGAAACCGAGTTTCGCTCGTGGCGAGGGCCAGGGTGCGCTCCTCGACCCGCGCTTCCAGCGTCGTGTTCAGGTCGTGCAACGCCTCCGCTGCCGCCCGGCGCTCGGTGATGTCCTCACCGGAGGAAAGCAGCCCAGCGAAGCGCCCATCCGGCTCCCGCAGTACGGCGTTGCGCCAGGCGACGACCCGCGTGCTGCCATCCGCGCGCAGCACCTCGTTCTCCTGGTAGGCAATGTCCAGCTCCTCTCCGGAGATCAGGCGCTGAAAGGTGTCGCGCCATGCCTGCCGGTGGTGCGGCGGCACCGCAGCCTCGAACCAGTCCTTGCCAAGCAGGTCTTCCGCCGAGCGGTGCCCGAGGATCTCGACGCCCTTGGGATTGATCTCCGCGACGCGGCCGCGCCCATCAAGCACGAGCAGCATCACGCCCGCGACCTCCAGGTAGCGGCGGGTGCGGTCGCGTTCCTCGCGAAGCTGCGCGCCTTGCACGGCCAGGCGCGCCACCTGCCGCTCGGCCTCGTGCTGGCGGGCACGTGCGCGGAGTGCGGCGCGGGCCGAAGAAACTAGCGTGACCGGCAGCAGCGGCCGCTCCAGCAGCGTCACATTCCCGAGCCGCTCGGCCAAGTGGGAGCGCGGCAGCGTTGCCTCGCGCCGGAGGGTCAGCAGGATGACGGGAAGGTCGGACCAGGGCGGCTGGTGCCGGAGCCACCCCTCGAGGAGCGCGAGCGCATCCTGGTCCATCGCCTCCTCGGCGACGATGACGGCTCCAACCTCGCGCCGCCGGAGCAGGGCGACGAGCGAAGGGGCATCCGGCGCGACGACGTTGTCAATGCCTACGCCAGACAGGATGTCGGAAACCACCTGCGAGTCGCGGCCCACTGGCGCCAGAATGCCGAGCCGGGCCGCCATTTCAGCCGTCGCGGTCCACGAGCAGATCCCGGGCTTGTCCGGCGTAGGAAGGCACGCCGGTGAGGACGCCCGAGAACTGCCGGAGCGGTTCGCCAACACGGATGCCCTGCGCGTCGATGCGATACTCGCGGATCGTCGATTCATGCCCGCCCGTGCGCTTCTTCAGCACCGATATGGCGCGGCGCATCTCCGCCGCTGCCTCGAAGAAGCGCAGCAGGAGGACGGTGTCGGACAGGTAGGTGAGATCCACGGGCGTTTGCATCGGGCCCACGAGACCATGCTGCGCCAGCACGAGGATCGTGAGCACGCCGCGCTGATTCAGGAAGGTCAGCAGCTCGTGCATCTGGAGCAGCATGAACTGCTCCTCCGGCATCGCATGCTGGTAGCCCGACAGGCTGTCCAGCACCACGACCCGTGTCCCGCGATCCAGAACCTCGGCGCGGACGAGGCCGGACAGCTCTCCGGGCGAAAGCTCCGCCGGGTCCACCTGCTGGAATGCGAAGAGCGATTCGGGCACCTGATCGGGGCGGATGCCTAGCCCGTTCGCCCGGCGGAGGAAGTTGCGCCGCGTCTCGTCGAAGGAGAGGAAGATCGCCCGTTCGTTTCGCTTCACCGCGGTCATCGCGTATTGCAGAGCGAGGGTGGACTTGCCCGATCCGGCCGGCCCCATGATGAGCGAGGAGGTGCCGCGCTCGAGCCCGCCGCCCAGCATGCGGTCGAGCTCGATGATGCCGCTGGGCACCGACTCCTCCTCATCCTCGGACCGGGGCATGTGGTCGGCCGCAACAAGCCGAGTGAAGACCTGCAGCCCGCCTCGGCGGATGACGTAGTCATGGAAGCCGCCGCGGAACGCGCGCCCACGCATCTTGTGCACGCGAAGCCTGCGGCGCTCTGCTCCGAAAGCGATGGTCAACTGCTCCAGCCGGATCACGCCATGGACGAGGCTGTGGAGGTTGGCGTCGTCCATCTCCTCCGTCAGATCATCCACGAAGAGGGTGGTGGCGCCATTGCGTGAGAAAAAGTGCTTGAGTGCCAGCACCTGCCGTCGGTAGCGCAGCGAGGTGGCGGCGAGGAGCCGGATGTCGGAAAGGCTGTCGAAGACGATGCAGTGCGGCTGGACCCTTTGCACCGCTTCCATGACCAGGCTCACCGTCTCGCCCAACTCCAGGTCGGAGGCGTAGACGACCGATTGCTCGCGCGAAGGGTCGAGGCTCAGCTCCGCGGGAACCAGTTCGAAGAGGTCGATGCCTTCGAGATCCCAGCCATGGGTCGCGGCAGACTGCCGCAATTCGTCGATGCTCTCTGACAACGTGATGTAGAGGGCGCGTTCTCCCCGCTCGCGCGCCGCGAGCAGGAACTGCAGCGCGAGCGTGGTCTTGCCGGAGCCGGGGCGGCCTTCGATCAGATGGACGCGGCCGGCCTCGTATCCGCCGGCCAGGATATCGTCCAGCGCCGCGATGCCGGTCGGGACGCCATTTCTCGCCACGGGCAGGGATGCGTCGATCATGAAGTTCCTGGAGGAAGTCGGGACGCGCGCGTCAGGGACCGCCCCGTCCTCCCCAAAAGGGAAAGCGGGACGGCCCGTCTGTCAAGTATCCCGGGAAGAACGCCCTTGCAGGAAGCGCCCTTCAGCGCGAGTCCACGGCGCGGTAGTCGCGCGAGGCGGCGCCCGTGTAGATCTGCCGCGGGCGGCCGATGCGCTGCGACGGATCCTCGATCATCTCCTTCCACTGGCTCACCCAGCCCACCGTGCGCGCCACCGCGAAGATCACCGTGAACATGCTGGTCGGGATGCCCATGGCCTTGAGGATGATGCCCGAATAGAAATCTACATTCGGGTAGAGCTTGCGGCTGACGAAGTAGTCATCCGT
Source organism: Sabulicella rubraurantiaca (assembly GCF_017355885.1). Taxonomy (GTDB): domain Bacteria; phylum Pseudomonadota; class Alphaproteobacteria; order Acetobacterales; family Acetobacteraceae; genus Roseococcus; species Roseococcus rubraurantiacus. The sequence goes on along the minus strand of NZ_JAFEUU010000001.1, from coordinate 471,187 downwards.
CAGGGCGATGCGCTCCATCTCCATCGCCATGTCGAGCAACGGCTCATCCTTGATCCCGAGTTCGCCCAACACCTCGTGGCAGGTTTCCTTCATGATCTTCGCGCGCGGGTCGAAGTTCTTGTAGACCCGGTGCCCGAAGCCCATGAGCTTCACGTTGCTGTTCTTGTCCTTCACCTTCTCGATGAAGCTCGGGATGTTCTCGGGCGTCCCGATCTCATCCAGCATCTTCAACACCGCCTCGTTCGCACCGCCATGGGCGGGACCCCACAGGGCGGCGATGCCGGCGGCGATGCAGGCAAAGGGATTGGCGCCGGTGGATCCCGCAAGGCGCACGGTCGAGGTGGAGGCATTCTGCTCGTGGTCGGCGTGCAGGACCAGGATGCGGTCCATCGCCCGCTCCAGCACCGGCGAGACATTGTAGGGCTCGGCCGGCACGGCATTCAGCATGTGCAGGAAGTTCGCCGCGTAGCTGAGGTCGTTCCGCGGATACACGAAGGGTTGGCCCAGCGCGTACTTGTAGGCCATGGCCGCGATGGTCGGCACCTTGGCGATCAGGCGGAACGCCGCGATCTCGCGCTGGTGCGGGTCGTTGATGTCGAGATTGTCGTGGTAGAAGGCCGCCAGCGCGCCGACCACGCCGCACATAATCGCCATCGGGTGCGCGTCGCGGCGGAAGCCGTCGAAGAAGCGGCGGATCTGCTCATGCACCATAGTGTGGCGCGTCACGCCGTCACGGAACTTGTCCAGCTGGGTGCGGGTCGGCAGCTCCCCGTACATCAGCAGGTAGCAGACCTCGATGAAGTCGCTCTTTTCGGCGAGCTGCTCGATCGGGTAGCCGCGATAGAGCAGCACGCCCTCGTCGCCATCGATATAGGTGATCTTGCTTTCGCAACTCGCCGTCGTGCCGTAGCCGGGATCGTAGGTGAAGACGCCGAGCTGGTTGTAGAGCTTGCGGATATCCGCCACCTGCGGCCCGAGCGTGCCCGTCAGCAGCGGCATGGACGCGGAGGAGTTGGTACCCTCCAGCGTGATCGTGATCGAAGAGGCTTGGCTCATGGTGCGGGCGACCTTCCTTGAGACATCGAGTGCGGGCCCGCCGGGCGGGCAATCCTTGTGCAACGCAAGATAAGCGCCGTGGGAGACTTGTCCATTGGCCCCCCCGGCGGCGGCCTATCGCTCCGCCTCGAAGACGAGTACCCCCGCCGGGTCGTTGGCGGTCATGCCCTGCCAGTGGGAGGAGATGAAGACGAAGCGCGGGTCACGGAACCCGGCGCGCTTCGCCTGGTCGAGGATATCCCAGCCCGGGATTTGGAAGACGAGCGAGCCGCCCTCCGGGTCCAGTGGGTTGCCGTGGTACTCGGGCTGGGCAAGGTGGCGGATCGTCCCGCCCTCCATCGCCGCGCGCTGGTCGGTTGTCTCCTCGCCCACTGGAAAGGTTGCGATCAGGCGGCCACCCGGGGCCAGGATGCGGGCCATGTCGCGGAGCGCAGCGTCGAGGTCCGGCACGTGCTCCAACACCTCGTTGCTCACGATGAGGTCGAAGGAAGCGTCGGGAAGGCCGGACCGGGTGATGTCAATCGAGGGGATGGGATGAAGCTTCCGCGCCTCCTCCTCTGACCCTGCGTATTCGGAGCAGAGGCAGCGCGCGTAGCGCCCGCGGAGCAGCAGGGCAAAGTTGGTCAGCGCTTCATGTGCGTGGATGCGGAGGTCCCAATTCTTTCCCCCGCGCGGATGGTTCAGCACGCGCTCCATGACTGCGCGGAGCCGGGGACTGAAACCGCCGGCCAGGAACTCCTCCCTGATGTTCAGGCCGCGCAGCTCGACGGCGCTCGGGGGCAGGCGGCCGAGCAGCGTGGAATGGATGCCGCGACGCCGCGCATGGGCGATGATGGACTCCATCCTTGCGCGCGAGACCAGTACCTCGTTCTCCGCCAGGAAATCCTTCCATTCCGCGAAGGAGCGGAACTCGCGTTCCACATGCTCGGGCAGGGCGACGGCGGGATCAACCTTCAGACCGAGCACGTAATCCACCCAGATACGGCGCAAAACGCCCCGGAGAGGAACCGGCACGAGAGGGGTAACGAGCAGGCGCAGCCGCCTCAGCAATTGCTGCGAAATGGATCCTCAGCGACGCCAGTGCGCGGGGGGTTCGAATCCTCCAGCCCAAAGTCCGCGCTGCGCAGCGCGGGCCTCAGCCTCAAGCGGAACCAAGGCAGGTAGGCTGTCCGCATCTGCGAGCGCCCAGCCATTCGCGACCATTGAGGCGTTCAACTCCGCACCCCCGGCCTGGCAGAGCCCAAGCGCCCTCCCGAATCGGTCGCGTCCCTGCACGCGGCATTCCACGGCACGCTCCTGGACCAAGCGCGCCAGCTCTGCTGCGGCGGCGGTGCCGCAGTCATACAGGCGGCCGCTGGCGTCGGTGCATGACTGTCCGCGCTCGGGGGCGGCGATGCCGTGCAGGCGGAGCGTCCGCTCGCCGAGGCGCAACGTGTCGCCGTCCAGGATGCGGATCTCGGAGGCCGGGGAGTGCCAGTCCGCATTGCGTGGAGCGGAGCCCATGAGGTCTGACGGCAAACCGATTCCCGCCAGCACTGCGCCAGCGAGGGCAGCGATGCCGACAAGGGCCGCGCGGCCCAGCCGGGATTCGGATCGGGCGGGCTTGAAGATGCGGCGCTGTCGCATGGCTCACGGTTAAACCTTCGACATGCGGCGAGCAACCCGGAGATTACCGTATGTTACGAATCGGCCACGTTTGTGCCTCGCCAGAATCGAGGCGTCCGGCGCAGCTCGCGCCACGCTGCGAGCGAGGCAAGACGTGAGCCTTCGGCCCGACCCGCGGCGTAGCCAGTGACCGTGCCGATCGCGAAGCCGCCCGCGCCGCGCCCGGCAAGAGCGGCCGCGAGGTGACGTGCGACGGCCGCGTCGTTTGCGAGGCCAAGCGCGTCCTGCAAGGCGGCGAGCCGACGGTTGAAGCGCTTCGCCCCCCGCCCATGGAACAGTGCCGCGAAGGGTTCGGCAGCGTAGCGAAGGCGCTTCGCATCCAGGCGCATCTCGTGCAGGCCCTTCGCGTCGAGCTCCTCCATCCGCACACCGGCACGCTTCAGGCGACGCCACCGCTTGCGGAGGAGACGAGTGGCGAGGGGGGAGAGAGGTGTCTCCGCTTCCGCGGGTGAGGCGGCGAGGCGCATCCCTTCGACCAGCAGGCGGCGGAACTCAGGCCCCGCGAGAAAAACGGACAACACCCCATAAGCGGCTCGCCGCTCGGCCTCGGCGGCGCGGAGGAGGCCGCGAAGGCGACGGTCATCCCCCAGCGCCTGAGCAGTGCCGACCGCGATGCCGGACAGGAAGACGTCCCAGTCGCGGGCACGACCCAGGATCTCGGCGAGATCGCGCAGCGAGCCGTCCCATTCCGACCATGCTGCTCCCTCGGGCCGGAACAGCTTGAGAAAGGAGCGCATGCGTCGCAGCGCCACACGAGACTGATGGACGCCACGCGGCCCTTGGGCGAGGTCGCAGCAGGGCACCTCCGCCATCAAGGCTTCCAGCAGATGCGCCGTCGCTCGGCGCAGCGCTGACTCGGCGGTCTCCGCGCCCTGGAGGATGGGCGCGCCGGACGCACGCGCGCGCGGAGGCCGCTGCTCCACGAGCGCCAGTGCTTCTTCGGCGAGGCTGGCGCGGGCGGGTAGGAGGGGCAGGTCGTCGGCCAGCATGGCGGCCAGACGCAGGGCATCCTCGCCCTCAAGGAGCAAGAGGGCGATGCGATGCCGGCGGCCATCCGCCTCCATGCGGCCTTCAAGCCAGGAAATTCCCTCCGCAAGCTCCGCGCGGCGGGCGGCGAAGCGGGCCAAGGGCACCGCATCGGGTGGAGGCGGCGCGCAAGGCGTCCCTGACGCAAAGGCGCCAGGCAGAGGCCCCGGGTCCAGCGGTTGATGGAGCCGGCACACACCGCGTCGGCGCTCGATCACGGCGCCATCCTCGGCACGGAAGAAGGTCACGCTCTCCCGGCGGAAGGTGGGAAGCGCGGCGAGAAGCGGATGGAGGGGACGCCTGGCCCCCGGTGGGAGGGCGAAGGCGAGGATCAGGCCGCTTCCTCCGGCAGGTCGCGCGGGCATAGGAACCGGACGAGCCGCCCGCCACCTTCCCCAAGGTCGCGCCAGCGCGAGGCGACGGAAAACTCGGCCAAGGCGCCGGTGGGGTAGGCCTCCGAAAGGCGCTGCGCCATCTCGCCGCCCGCATTGCCGGCCCCGGTCAGGGCCAGGGCGAGATCATGCAGCCCCGGGTTGTGCGCGATCAGCAGCACGGAGCGCGCCGTCTCGGGCACGGTGTGGAGCTTGTCCAGCAGCACCGCCCAGGGGGCGAGGTAGAGCGCGTCCATCACCTCGACGATCGGCGCGCCCTCGATCGGCTGCAACGCCTCCAGCGTCTGCAGCGTCCTCCGTGCGGAGGAAACCAGCACCACATCCGGTGAAAGATCCAGCCCACGCATCCGTTCCGCCATCGCAGCGGCGGCGCGCTTCCCGCGCGCATTCAGCGGTCGCGCATGGTCGGACAGTGTGGCCTCATCCCAGGAGGACTTGGCATGGCGAAGCAGCAGGAGTTGGCGCATCGGCAACGATGATGGCATGGGGCGAACGGCTTGTCGCCCCGGCGCGGTTCCGGAGGCGCGCCGCCTTCTGTATCCTCCCCCGCGTGATGGACATGTCCCGCCGCACCCTCGCCCTCCTTGCCATGGCTCCCGCCGCGGCGTCCGCGCAGCCGGCGCCTGCCAGCGGCTGGCGCTTCCGCGTGACCCGCAACGGCACCGACATCGGCACCCATGAGGTGCGCGTGAGTGAGCAGGGGGGGCACCGTGTCACGCGCTCGGAGGTGCTGGTCACGCCCCGCGTCCTGGGGGTCGTCGTGTATCGTTTCGAGCATCGCTACACGGAAGTGACGGATGGATGGCGTTTCCGTTCCGTCGAATCGCACCTCAATCGGAATGGTCGCATCGTGGAAGTGTCGGCCCGCGTGACGCCCGACGGCGTGCTGGTGCAGGGGCCGCAGGGACAGGGCCGGCTGCCGGCCAATGCGGCGCCGCTCTCCTGGTGGGACCCGTCGCGGCTGGGCGGAGCCGTGCCGATCTTCGGGACCACCACTGGGCATATCATGGATTTGCGGTGGTCGCGGCGAGCCCTGCCGGACGGGGGCTTCGCCATTGCCTGCACCGGCGAGGTCGAGGCGGAATGCCTCTTCTCGCGCGACGGCGTCTGGACCGGCTTCAGCACGGTCGGCGATGACGGCAGCCGGGTGATCTACCAGCCCTTCGCTTGACCCGAGGCGGCGCTGTCCCTCCAATCGCCGCGCAGCGAGGGGGAGGCACTATGGACGCGCCACTGGAATGGATGAAGCTGACGGCGGCCGAACTCGGCGCCAGGGCCGCGGGCGGTGCGCTGTTGATCCTGCCGGTCGCCTCGCTGGAACAGCACGGGCCACACCTCATCACCGGCACGGACATCCTGCTGGCCGGGACGGTGGCGCTGGAAACCGCGCGACGCCTGCGCGGGCGTGGAACGGACAGCGTCGTGGCGCCGGTCGTCTGGACCGGCCTCGCCGAGCATCACATGGCCTTTGGTGGGACGGTGACGCTGGACAGCGCCACCTTCCAGGCCCTGCTGCGCGGCATCGTCGGCAGTGCCGCGCGGGCCGGGTTCCGCCGGGTCCTGCTTCTCAACGGCCATGGCGGCAACAGCGAGGCGATCGGCACCGCTGCGACGGAACTGGCCGTCGCCTTCAACATCCGCGTCGCGGGATGCACCTATTGGCACCTGGTGCCCGAGGCCATCGCGCCGCACCTGGAGCGCCAGCCAGGGCTGATGCACGCCTGCGAGGCGGAAACGAGCCTCGTCTGGCACATTCTTCCCGAGGGCGTGCGGCAGGAACGCCTGCCCGATGCGCATGGGCCGGCTTCCACTCGCGTGCCGGGCCAGCCTCCCGGCCTGCTCATGCGCCGTTCCTTCCGCGAGGCGAGCAAGAGCGGCGTCATCGGTGATGCCCGCGTCGCCAGTCCTGAGAAGGGCGAGAGGCTGCTGGCCTCCATCGCGGAGGCCTGCGCCGAGGTGCTGGCGAACCCCGCGCTCTGGGCCGAGGCCGGCTAGAACGGGAAATCCATCCAGGAGAGGTGCCCGCCCTTGCCGGCGCCTGTGTCCAGGAACACCGCCTCGCCCCCCAAGCGGCCGGTGACGCGCAACGGCCGCCCGTCGCGGGAGCGCGGGTCATGCCCGACCACAACGGTGAGGCCGCGCGGGATGGAATCCACCCAGAGCACCAGACGTTCCGGATAGCCGCTGGGCAAGGTGCGGCCTGTCACCTGCCCGAACAGCGCCCGCGACAGTACGGGGTCGGGTCGGCGGCGCCCCGCATCCGGCGGCGGGGGAGTCAGCAGCATGGTGCGATGGAAGGCGGCATGGACGAAGAGCAGCGGCCCTGCCCGCAGCCAAGCCGGTGCGCGCCCGATCTCCTCCAGGGCGCGGGTCGCAAGGGCGATGCCGTCCGGTGCTTCACCCAGCTGCGCCAGGGTGCGCGGGATCGCCTCGGCAGGGGAGCGGACCCGTGCGCCATCCAGGGCTCGGCGCAGCTTGTGGTCGTGGTTGCCCAGCAGGAACAGGCCTTCCTTGCGGTCCATCATCCCGAAGGCGAGGCGCAGCGCCTCCGCCCCATCAGGGCCGTAATCGGTCAGGTCGCCAAGCTGCACGACGAAGAGCCGCGCCTCGCGCGCGCCCTCGATCGCGGCGCGGAACTGCGATGCCTCGCCATGCACGTCGCCGACGGCACGGATCCCCGTGAACCCTCGCTGGCGGAGCTCCTCGATCACGCGGCCTCCGTTGCTCGCATGCGCGCGAAGGCGTCGAGTGCGCGACGGCGCCCCTCCTCGGGCGCCACGAGGGGCGCGGGGTAGGGGGCGGGCGGGCCGCCTGGCATCTCCCAGGGGCGATGGACGAAGCGGCGTGGCACCTCGGCAAGCTCCGGCACCCAGCGGCGGATGTACTCGCCCTCCGGATCAAAGCGCTCGCCCTGCAGTACCGGGTTGAAGACGCGGAAGAAGGGTGAAGCGTCGGCGCCGCTACCGGCCACCCACTGCCAGGAGGCGCTGTTGGAGGCGAGGTCGGCATCCACCAGCGTGTCCCAGAACCAGGCCGCCCCATCCTGCCAGGGCTGGAGCAGATGCTTCACCAGTACGGAGGCCGCGATCATCCGCACCCGGTTGTGCATCCAGCCTATGTGCCAAAGCTGGCGCATCCCCGCGTCCACCAGCGGAAAACCGGTGCGGCCGCGCTGCCAGAGCCGGAGCAGGCGCCGGTCACGGACCGCAGGAAAGGCGGCGAAGCGTCGGTCCAGCGGTGCCTCGGGCATTTCGGGCCGGTGCCAGAGCAGGTGATACGAGAAGTCGCGCCAGAGCAGTTCCTTCAGGAAGGCGTGGTCTCCCTCGGCCCCCGCGGCGCGGGCGGCATGCCATGCCTGGCGCGGCGACACCTCGCCCCAGCGCAGATACGGCGACAGTCGGGCGGTTCCTTCGATGGCAGGGCGGTCGCGGCCCTCGCTGTAGCCGCACAATCCGTCCGCCATGAACCGGGCGAGGCGCGACTGCGCCCCTGCCTCGCCCGGGCGCCAGGCTTCTTCCATGCCCTGCCACCAGGTCGGTCCATCCGATGGGAGCAATTCGAGCGCATCGAGGGCCAGCCCGGGCAGTTCTGGGCCTGACAATTTGTCAGGGACGGGAAGGGGAGGAGGCGGCTCGCCCTTTCCGAAGATGGCGCGCGCGAAGGGGGTGAAGGCAGCATAGGGTCGGCCCAGGCCGCTTCGCAGTGTGCGTGGGTCATGCAGCAGGGCGGAGGAGTGGAGAAGGAGCTCGCCTCCCTCGGCGCGCAGCCGCTCCGCCACCTCCGCGTCCCGCTTCCTCGCCCAGGGTTCATGGAGGCGTCCCGCATGCACCTCCTTTGCGCCGATGCGCGCGGCGAGAGCCGGGATCACCTCCTCCGCCCGGCCGCGCGCAAGGTGCAGGGCGACGCCGCGCGCCCGCAGGGAAGCGTCGAGCGCGACGAGGGAATGGTGCAGCCACCAGCGCGCTGCGCCACCCGCACGCCATGCGCCAGCAGCCGCATCGTCGAGCAGGAAGACAGGGAGAATGGGCTTCCGGCGGGCCGCTTCCAGGGCAGGATGATCGGCCAGGCGCAGGTCCTGCCTGAACCAAATGAGGGCCGGAGCGGTCATGCATGCGATTTAGTGGCGCAGGCCGCGCGCGGAAAGACTGAAACCGCAAGGGATTCCCTCACGTTCGGGCGACACGATCTCTGATCAAGGAGCGAATACCATGATCATCCGTTCACGTCGCGCCCTACTGGGCGCTGGCGCCGCCCTGCTTGCCACGCCCGCCCTAGCCCAGAACGCGAGCAATATGCCCGTCATCGGCAGCCAGTCCCGGGCCTCCTCGCTGAACGTGATCGATACGCTTGCGGCAGCTGGGAACTTCAATCGTTTCATCACCTTGGCGCGCCTTGCCGGCCGTGTCGAGGACCTGCGCGGTGCCGGTCCCTTCACCCTGCTGGCCCCGACCGACGACGCGATCGGCCGCATTCCCGCCGGGCTGCGCCAGAACTGGATGGGCACCGAGAACACGGAGCAGAACGAAGGCAACATCCAGCAAGGCGACCGCCTGCGCCTGATGGCCTTCGTGGACCTGCACATCATCCCGGGCCGCTACACTCTGGCGCAGCTGGCCAGCACCAGCACGCAGCTGCGCACCCTGAACGGCAACGTCGTCGAGGTCGCGTCGCAGCCCGGCCAGGAGTATCGCACGCGCATCATCAGCGACACGGGCTTCGGCGTCGGCGGCGTGAATGCCGAGCTGCGCCCCACGCGCTTCCTGGTGCCGGAGATGATCGCCAGCAACGGCGTCGTCCTGCCCATCGACGTCGCGCTGATCCAGTAATCGCGTCGCGGCGGGCGGTCAGGCGGCCGCCCGTCGCAGCGCATCGAAGGGCGCGGAATGCAGCCGCGCGTCGCCGATCAGGAAGACGCGCACGGCATTCCGCGCGATTCCTGCCATGGCCGGGTCCAGCACGTTCAACCCACCCGTGAATGCGCCGAAGGCAGGCAGGACGAGACGGTTCGCGCACAAGAGGAAGCACGGGCGGGTGATGCCGCCGATCCGCGTCGGCATGGTCGCCTTCGGGTGAAAATGGCCGCTGAGTTCCGCCTCGCTCCGCGCCACATCGCTGGCGATGTGGCGAAAGACCAGCTTGCGGCGCCGCCATTCCGCCACGCCGTGCTCCGCGTCGTGATTCCCCGACACCCAGATGCATTCCTCCAGACCCGCGCAGAGGCGTTCCAGGGCCGAGCGATCCTCGGGCGCCATCCGCCCTGCCGCCGCGCCGTCGTGGAAGCTGTCGCCCAGCAGGACCAAACGCTTCGCGCCATGGCGCCTGATGGCGAGGGAGAGGCGTTGCAGAGTCTCGCGCGTGTCGTAGGGCGGCAGCATGGCGCCGCGCGAAGCGAAGGCGCTGCCCTTCTCCAGATGGAGATCGGCGACGACCAGCGTGCGCTCAGCGGGCCAGTGCAGCGCGCCGGAGGGGCAGAGCATCAGCCGCTCCCCCAGCAGGTGGACGGGCGCCGCGATCATGCTCGCCTCCTGGCCTGGCGGCGGCGCTCAGGTCGCCCGAAGCGGGACCGGTCCTGATCCACGGCCGGACGGACCTGGATCTCATCGGTCAGCTCCGCCAGCGTCTCGTTGAAGCGCTCGGCGCCGTCCGTCACATCGTTCACCAGGGCGGCGGCCTCGGCCAGGATGTCGTCTTCTGCCCCGCCCGGCACCCATTCGCGCCCCTGTTCGATCAACGCCGGCACCGCGAGGGGTGAGACGCGCCGGAGGCGGCGATGCACGACGCGCCCCTTCACTCGGCTCAGGAGCGCGGCAATGCGTGCCACGTCGGTGAGACCAGATGCGGCTTCGGCGCGGGTGGCGCGCAGAAGGATATGGTCGGGCTCGTGCTTGCGTAGCACGTCGTAAATCAGGTCGCTGTTCACGGTCATCTGCCGTCGGGTCTTCTCCTGGCCCGGATGGTTCTTCTCGATCAGTCCGGCCACGGTGGCGATGTTGCGGAAGGTGCGGCGGAGCATCGAGGATTCCGCAATCCACTCCTCGAGTTCCTCGCCGAGGAGGTCCTCGGTGAAGATCTCCGCGGCGTCGCCCGGCTCGAATGCCATCCAGGCGGCAAGGACGTAGTCGGTGGCGACGTAGCCGAGCGGCCCCCAGCCCAGACGCTCCATCCGCCGCGTCGCCAGCATCCCGAGGGTCTGGTGCGCCAGGCGCCCCTCGAAGCCATAGGCGACCATGAACCAGCGCCCGCCGCGCGGGAAACTCTCCACCAGCAGGTCATCGCTTCCCGGCAGGCGGGAGCGGAGCGATTGCAGCCGCAGCCAGTCCTGTACTTCGCTGGGAAGTTCGCGCCAGCGCTTCGGGTCGTTCAGGATGGTGCGCACACGCGCCGCAAGATGCGTGGAAAGCGGCAGCTTCGCGCCGGCGTAGGTCGGCACGCGCGCATCGCTGGCGCTGCCGCGCGACACCTCGGCCACGACGCCATTCATCCCCTCGAAACGCAGAACCTGCCCGGCGAAAAGAAAGGCGTCACCGGGAACGAGGGTGGTGATGAACCACTCCTCCACCTCGCCAAGCATCGGCCCGCCGCGCATCCGTACCTTGAGCAGCGGCGTGTCCACGATGGTCCCGAGGTTCATCCGCACGATGCGCGCCACCCCATCGCCGCGGATGTGGTAGAGGCCTTCCGCATCGCGGAACAGCCGCCGCCAGCGATCGTAGGAGCGCAGGGCATAGCCGCCATCCTCGGCGAAGCGGACGACATCGTCGAAGTCGCGCCGCGAAAGTTCGGCATAGGCGCCGGCGCGCCGCACTTCCTCATAGAGCGCGTCGGGGTGAAAGGGCGCGTGACACGCCATCGCCAGCACGTGCTGCGCCAGAACATCCAGCCCACCAGGCCGCGGCGGATCGCCATCCAACTCCCCGGCGGCGACGGCCTCGATGGCGGCGCGGCATTCGATCACCTCGAAGCGGTTGGCGGGGACGAGGAAGGCGCGGCTCGGCTCGTCCATGCGGTGATTGGCGCGGCCCACGCGCTGCAGGAGGCGCGCGACACCCTTGGGGGCGCCGACCTGGATCACCTGATCCACCGCGCCCCAGTCGATCCCAAGGTCCAAGGAGGCTGTTGCCACCACGGCGCGCAGCGTCCCGGCCGCCATCGCCGCCTCGACCTTCCGCCGTTGCTCGATGGTGAGCGAGCCGTGATGCAGGGCGATGGGCAGCGCCGCATCGTTCAGCCGCCACAGCGCGGCGAAAACCAGCTCGGCCTGGGCGCGGGTGTTGACGAAGACGATCGTCACGCCGGCTTGGGCGATGCGCGCCATGATCTCCGGTGCGCTGGCGAGGCCCATGTGGCCACCCCAGGGGAGCCGTCCGGCGGGAAGCTGGACGCCGATCTCCGGCGGTGCGCCACCCGCGCCGCGCACCAGCGTCACGTCGCCGCCCGGCCGCAGCCACTCCCGCAGCGCGTCAGGGTGGTTCACCGTTGCCGAAAGCCCCGCGACGGCCATGTCGGGGGCGATGCTCTCCAGCCGGGCAAGGCAGAGAGACAATTGGTCGCCGCGCTTGGTGCCGGCCAGGGCGTGCGCCTCGTCCACCACCACGCGGCGTAGTCCACCGAACATCTCCCTCGCCTCGGGCAGGGAAAGGAGAAGAGTGAGGCTTTCCGGCGTGGTCAGCAGGATTTGTGGCGGGGCGGCGCGCTGCCGGGCACGGCGGTTTGCGGGCGTGTCGCCGGTTCGCGCCTCGACCCGGATAGGCAGCGAAAGCTCCTCGATCGGGGCGGACAGGTTGCGGGCGATGTCTACCGCCAGCGCTTTGAGGGGTGAGACATAGACGGTGTGCAGCCCCTCAGCGGGCGTCTCGGCGAGCTCGATCAGGCTGGGCAGGAAGCCGGCCAGGGTCTTGCCGCCGCCTGTCGGGGCGATCAGCAGCGCCGAGCGGCCGGCCTGGGCTGCCTCGACCATGGCAAGCTGGTGTGGCCGGGCTTGCCAGCCGCGAGCCGCGAACCAACTCTCAAAACGTTCGGGCAATGTTCCGGGCACCGCCACGATATAGGCGGGGAACCGAGGGCGGCAAAGGCGCATTCACCCTATCACATGCTGTCACCCCATCCCGAAACCTGGCTCTGCACCCGGCCCGAAGGCCTCTACTGCAAGCCGGGCGATTTCTTCGTGGACCCGGTCCGGCCCGTGCCGCGCGCCGTCATCACCCATGGCCACAGCGATCACGCCCGCCCCGACCACGGCGCCGTGCTGGCGACGCACGAGACGTTGGTAATCATGCGTGCCCGAATGGGCAAGGACAGGGCAGGGCGCGTCCAGCAGGAAATTCCCTATGGGGAGGTCCTGGAGATCAACGGCGTCCGCGTGACGCTGCGCCCTGCGGGCCATGTGCTCGGCTCGGCCCAGGTGGTAATGGAGTGGAAAGGCAGCCGCGCCGTGGTGAGCGGTGACTACAAGCGCCGCTCCGATCCGACCTGTGCCCCCTTCGAGCCGGTGCCCTGCGACGTCTTCGTCACCGAGGCGACCTTCGCCCTCCCGGTCTTCCGCCATCCCGACCCGGCGGAGGAGATCGGCAAGCTGCTCCACTCGGTCGCGCTCTTCCCGGAGCGGACGCATGTCATCGGCTGCTACGCGCTGGGCAAGGCGCAACGCCTGATCGCCCTGCTGCGCGAGGCCGGATGGGATCGCCCGGTGCCGCTGCACGGGGCCTTGATGAAGCTGTGCCGCCTCTACGAGGAGTTGGGCGTGCCACTCGGCCCGCTGGAACCGGCGACGGTCGCCAACAAGGCGCTATTCGTGGGGAACATCGTCCTGGCGCCGCCCTCCGCCATCCAGGATCGCTGGGCCCGGCGCCTTGCGGAGCCGGTGCCCTGCCTCGCCTCCGGTTGGATGCGGGTCCGGCAACGCGCGCGCCAGGGCGGGGTGGAACTGCCGCTGGTCATCAGCGACCACGCCGATTGGGACGAGTTGTTGGACACCTGCGCCGAGGTCCAGGCGCCGGAAATCTGGATCACCCATGGTCGCGATGAGGCGCTGATCCACGCTCTGGCCCAGCGCGGTCAGCGCGGCCGTGCCCTGCACCTCGTCGGGCTGGGCGACGATGAGATCGAGGATGAGCCGGGAGGTGGGGAATGAGCGTCAAGCTCTTCGCTTCCCTACTGGAATCCTTGGTCTACACCCCTTCACGCAACGGCAAGCTGCGCCTGCTGCGCCACTGGTTCGCCACCGCGCCGGACCCGGATCGCGGCGTCGGGCTCGCCGCCCTGGCGGGAGAGTTGGCGCTGAAGACGGCGAAGCCCGCCCTGGTTCGGGACCTCGTCGCGGGCCGGACCGATCCGACGCTGCTGGCCCTCTCCCATGATTACGTCGGCGACTTCGCCGAGACGGTGGCGCTGATCTGGCCCGAGCGCCCCGGTGCCAACCAGCCACCCCCCGGCCTCGCCGAGGTGGTGGAGCTGCTGGAACTCACCTCCAAGGCCGATCTTCCGGAACTCATCGCCTCCTGGCTGGACGTGCTCGATGCCTCCGCCCGCTTCGCCCTCATCAAGCTGGTGACGGGCGGACTGCGCGTCGGCGCCTCGGCCCGCTTGGCGAAGACGGCGCTGGCCGAATGGTCGGGCACCGCGCTGGATGAGATCGAGGAGGTCTGGCACGGCGTCGCCCCGCCCTACATCCCGCTCTTCCGCTGGCTGGAAGGGAAGGGGCCGCGCCCCGACCCGAATGGTGCCCCTGTCTTCCGCCCGCTGATGCTGGCGCATCCGCTGGAAGAGAAGGATTTCGCCGCCCTCCATGCCGCGGACTGGCGGGCGGAATGGAAATGGGACGGCATCCGCGTCCAGGTGACGAGCGGCCCCGGCGGGGCACGGCTCTGGTCCCGCGGTGGCGAGGACGTGTCCGCCTCTTTTCCGGATCTCGCGCCGTCCCTGACCTTCCACGCCGTGCTAGACGGGGAGCTGCTCGTGGTGCGGGAGGGCGAGGTCGCACCTTTCGCCGATCTCCAGCAGCGGCTGAACCGCAAGGCGCCAGGCGCCAAGCTGCAGCAGCAGCACCCGGCCATGATCCGCCTTTACGACATCCTCATGGACGGGGAGGAGGACCTGCGTAGCCTGCCCTTCGACGCGCGGCGGGCACGGCTGGAGGCCTGGTTCGCGCGGGAGCGCCCTCCGTTGATGGATGTGTCGCCGCTGATCCCGTTCTCCTCGATGGAGGAGCTGGCAGCGATCCGCGACGGGGCGCGGGCGGCGTCCATCGAAGGGCTGATGCTGAAGCGCGCCGACAGTGCCTATGTCCCCGGCCGGGTGAAGGGGCTGTGGTGGAAATGGAAGCGGGACCCGCTGACCATTGATGCCGTGCTGATGTATGCCCAGCGCGGCCACGGCAAGCGGTCCTCCTTCTATAGCGACTTCACCTTCGGCCTCTGGCGGGGGGAGGAGTTGGTGCCTATCGGCAAGGCCTATAGCGGCTATACGGACGAGGAACTGCTGTGGCTGGACCGCTGGATCCGCAACAACACCACGGCACGCTTCGGCCCGGTGCGGGAGGTTGAGAAGGAGCTGGTCCTGGAAGTCGCCTTCGATGCGGCCCAGCGCTCCGGCCGGCACAAATCCGGCGTCGCGCTGCGCTTTCCCCGCATCGCCCGCATCCGCCGCGACAAGCCGGCCAGCGAGGCGGACCGATTGGAAACTCTGATGGCGACCATCCCGGATTAGCCTGCCCCTATGAGATTGCGAATCTTTCGCATTTCCACTTGCGAACGCTTCGCAATCTCGGCATACGCTATGGCGACGCGTTCCCCGGGAGGGATTCGATGCTTCGCCGTAGCCTACTCGCCGCCATTCCGGCCGCTCTGGCCGCCCCGCGCCTCGCCTCCGCGCAAGAGAGGGTGGTGAACCTCTACTCCTCGCGACACTACGACAGCGACCGAGCGCTCTACGAGACCTTCGCGCAGCAATCCGGCATCCGCATCCGCCTGATCGAGGCCAATGCGGACCAGCTCCTGGAGCGTATCCGCGCCGAGGGCGCCAATTCTCCGGCCGACGTGATCCTGACGGTGGACGCCTCGCGCCTCGCCCGCGCGGCCGAGATGGGCCTGACCCAACCGGTCCGCTCCGACGCCATCTCCAGCCGCATCCCGGCGGAGCTGATCGGACCGGAGGGGATGTGGTTCGCCGTGTCCCGCCGTGCCCGCGTGCTGATGTACGACCGCGCCCGCGGCGCGCCCGAGGGCCTCGCTCGCTATGAGGACATGGCCGACCCCCGCTTCCGCGGCCAGTTCCTGATCCGCTCCTCCGGCAATGGCTACAACATCGCCCTCGCTTCCTCCTTCCTGGCGGCGAATGGCGAGGCGGCGACCGAGGCCTGGGCGCGAGGCGTCGCAGCGAACCTGGCCCGCCCGCCCTCTGGCGGCGACACGGACCAGATCCGCGCCATGCTGGCTGGGCAGGGGCGCATCGCCCTGGCCAACACCTACTACCTAGGGCTGCTGAACAATTCGCAGCGTGCCGAGGACAGGGAACTGGCCGGCCGCGTGGCCGTGATCTTCCCGAACCAGGGCGACCGCGGAACCCATGTGAACATCAGCGGCGCCGCCCTGGTGCGCACCGCCCCGAATGCCGAGAACGCCCGTCGCTTCCTGGACTTCCTGACCACTCCGGACGCGCAGCGCATCTTCGCCCTTGGCAACATGGAATACCCGGCCGCGACCGAGGCGGAGACGCATCCCTTCCTGGTCTCCCTCGGCCGCTTCAAGGCCGAGACGCCAGATGGCGCCAAGCTGCTGGCCAATGCCCCCGAAGCGCTGCGCGTGATGCAGCGCGCCGGCTGGAGGTAGGCCCGCGTGGTCGTCTGCATCTGCAATGCCATGACCGACAAGGATATCCGCGCCGCCATCGCCGGCGGCGCGGACCGTCCCAAGGATGTCTACTGCGCCTGCGGGAAATCCGCCCAATGCGGTTGCTGCACCGGCACGATCCTGTCCATGATCCGGGATGAGTCGGCCAAGGCCGCCTGAACGGAAGGGACCCATGCGATGCCCAAGAGCGACCCCAAGGTCATCGAGCACCTGAACACACAGCTCACCAACGAGCTGACGGCCATCAACCAGTACTTCCTGCACGCCCGGATGCTGAACCACTGGGGCGTCACCCTCCTCGGCAAGCACGAGTACGAGGAAAGCATCGAGGAGATGAAGCACGCGGATGACCTCATCCAGCGCATCCTCTTCCTCGACGGCGTGCCCAACGTGCAGCGCCTCAACCACATCCTGATCGGCCAGAATGTGCGTGAGGTGCTGGAGGCCGACCAGAAGATCGAAGAAAAGGCGATGGAGGATTTGCGCGAGGGCATCGCCTATTGCGAGTCGGTCCGCGACTACGTCTCCCGCGACCTGCTCCTGCGCATCCTGGCGGATGAGGAGAAGCACGAGGACTTCCTCCACGCGCAATTTACGCTGATCGAGCAGATCGGCCTGCCGCGCTACATCCAGCTGAACTCCGCCCCCGCACCGGACCAGCACGCAGACTGAGAGATCAGTGTTTCCGCATCGCCCGGGTCAGCGCGATGACGGGAAGCAGACCCGCAAAGACGATCAGAAGGGCCGAGGTGGAAGCCTCGGCCAATCGTTCGTCGCTCGCGAGATTGTAGACCCGGACCGCCAGCGTATCGAAATCGAAGGGCCGCACGATCAGCGTCGCCGGCAATTCCTTCATCGTATCGACGAAGACCAGGATTCCGGCTGTCAGTAGGGCACCGCGCGTCAGCGGGATCTCCACGCGCCGTACCGCCTCGCCAGGGGCGCAGCCCAGGGTGCGAGCTGCCATTCCCAGAGTCGGCTTCAACCGCGCCAGCCCGGATTCCACCGCCGAAAGCGCGACGCCCAGGAACCGCACCAGATAGGCGAAGACCAGCGCCGCCAGCGTGCCCGAGAGCAGCAGGCCGGTGGAAACGCCGAAGCGCGCGCGCATCCAGGCATCCAATGCGTTGTCGAACAGGCCAAAGGGCACCAGCACCCCGACGGCGATCACTGACCCAGGGATGGCATAACCGAGCCCCGCCGCCCGTCCGGCCAGCCGCGCCATTCTCCCGCCCGATAGCCGCGCCGACCAGGCAAGCCAGGATGCGATCAGTACGGCGAAGGCTGCGGTGATGCCGGCCAGGGTCAGCGAGTTGGTCAGGAAGGGCAGGAAGCGCGAGGGAGCAAGCGGATCACCCGCCTCCACCATCAGGGCCAGCAGCGCCCCTGCCGGGACCGCGAAGCCCAGCAGCACCGGGAGCAGGCAGGCGATACCGGCTAGAGCTGCCTTCGCGCCATGCAGGGGGACGGGCTGGAACGGCGCATGACGCGTCGTCATGGGGTGGAAGCGCCGGCCGCCGCGCGTCGC
Source organism: Sabulicella rubraurantiaca (assembly GCF_017355885.1). GTDB lineage: Bacteria > Pseudomonadota > Alphaproteobacteria > Acetobacterales > Acetobacteraceae > Roseococcus > Roseococcus rubraurantiacus. The sequence continues at coordinate 453,674 of NZ_JAFEUU010000001.1, read as the reverse complement.
CTGCTCCAGCGCCAGGAGTAGGGCCACGCAGAACAAAAGCGCCGCCGCGAGCTGCGAGGCGGCGCCGCGATCTGCCATGCCGAACCACGCCTCGTAGATGCCGGTCGTGAAGGTCCGGATGCCGAAATGCTGCACCGTCCCGAAATCCGCCAGCGTCTCCATCAGCACGAGGCCGCTGGCCCCCACCAGTGCAGGGCGCGCCAGCGGCAGGGCGACCGACAGGAAGGTGCGGCCGAGCGAATGACCCAGCGTCCGCGACACCTCCACCAAGCAGGTGCTCTGCGCCAGGAAGGCGGCGCGGCACAGCAGGAAGACGTAAGGGTATAGCACCATGGCAAGCACGAGGGCCGCGCCGGGCAGGGAACGCATCTCGGGGAACCAATAGGCGCCGTAGGAGAGGCCGGTGGCTCCGCGCAGCGCGAACTGCACCGGACCGGACACGTCCATCAGCCAAGTCCAGGCATATCCGGCGACATAGGCGGGCATGGCCATTGGCAGCAGCAGCATCACCTGCAGTCCGTCGCGCCCGGGGAAGCGGCAAGCCGTGACCAGCCAGGCCGTCACCGCCCCGGTCGCCCCCGCCAGGACAACCACCAGCATGCCAAGCAGGGCCGTGTTGCCCAGCATCTCTGGCAGGAAGGTGTGCGCGATATGCGACCAGACCGCCCCGGTCGGAGTCGTGGCGGAGACGAGCACCGCCGCAATCGGCAGGAGCAGCAACGCCGCCGCCAGCAAGGGCAGCAGCGGCCGCCGCTGGCGCGACAAAGGACGCAGCGCTGAGCTCATCGTCCGTGATTGAGAAGCATTCGCATTCAGCCGCGCTATAGCGCGGGACGGGGCCGGAGGGAACGACCGGCCCCGAAGCTCGCGTCACTCGCCCTTGCGGGACTGCCAGTCCTTCAGCGCAATCCGTGGAACTTCGACCCGGTCCGTGGTCCGGGCATACCAGCCGCGGCCATGCATGCGCCCGACCAGGCCGAGCTTCGGGGTGTCCACATACTTCCGCTCGACATCCAGCATGGCCTCGTCGGCGATGTGCATCGCAAGAACCTGGCCGAGCACGATGGTGTGATGCCCGACCGTGATCAGCTGAAAGGTCTTGCACTCCAGCGCCACCGGGCTTTCGGTGATGCGCGGCGGCTTAACCTTCGAGGATGCGGTCGTCGTCAGCCCGGCCTCCTCGAGCTCATTCACCTCAGGGCCGAAATCGATGGCGGTGATGTTCATCCGCTCCACCGTCGCTTCGTTGACGAGGTTGACGACGAACTCGCCGGTCGCGCGGATATTGCCAAGCGTGTCCTTACGCGCTCCGTCCGGCCGGGGGCCGCAGCCAATGGCGATCACGACGGGATCATCCGTCAGCGCATTGAAAAAGGAATAGGGGGCGGCATTCAGGACGCCCGCCTCGTCCTGGCTCACCACCCAGGCGACGGGGCGGGGCACGACGGTCGAGACGACGAGCTTGTAGCGATCGGCAGCGGGAAGCGCCTCGAAGTCGAAGAACATGCTTGGGTTCCCCCAGTTTCGGCTTTCACGCTTATGCGGCGCACCCTCGGCCCTGTCGAGGCTTCACCGGACCTTAAGCTTGCCGCCGCATCCTGTGCGGCACAGCACCAGAGAAGGTCCGCATGAGATTCCTTCGCAACCTGTCCGTCGCGAGCAAGCTCGCCGTCAGTGCCGCCGTGGCCATGGCCCTGCTCGGCACGCTCGTATTCCTCGTCGTGCAGGAAGGGCGGCGTGCCGCCGAGGCCCAGTCGGGCGAGCGCGCCGCCGTGGGCGCGCAGCAATCCGCCGCCGCCATGGTGCGGGAGGCCATGGCGGCGAACACTGCCTGGCGGGGCATCCTCATTGCGCAAAGTCCCGAAACCATCTTCCGTGAGGCGGAGGCCCTCCGGAATGCGATGGAGGCGGCCGGGGCCCATATGGAGAATGCGTTACGCGCCGCGGGCGAAGGCCAAGCGGGCAGCGCCTTGGCCGCTGCGCGGATGGAGCTGCAATCCCTCGCGGGTGCCTTCACCAGCGGCGTCGAGACGCGGATCGAGACGGTGTCGCGCCGCGACCGCGGGTTTTTCCCCGCCTTCCCGCTCTTCGACCAAGCGCTGGAGTCGGCCTCCGCCAACCTACCGTTCACCTTGAATGGCGACGCGCGGGAGGAAGTCCGCGACATCCTCAACACCTTTGTCGCGTCGGTGAATGAGACGCGGCTGGGCATCCAGCGCTTCCTGTCGACCGATGACCCGCAGGCTGCTACGCGCGTGCGGCGGGCGGTCGCGCAAGGCAGGGTCCATGCCCGCCGCCTCGTCTCCGTCTCCGAGGGGCCGCTTCAGTCGGACATGCGCCGGCTCGCCGACACGGGCTAGACGCTAGCACGCGAGGCGGAAGCGATGCTCGCCCTGGCCAGCCGGGTGCTGGAGATCCGCACCGGCACGATCCAACCGGCGCGCGAACGTCTTCTGACCGTGAGCGAACAGGCCAACGGGCACCTCGCAGCGGCCGCCGAGGCCCGCGCCGCCGAAGCGACGGTCGCGATGTCGGGGATGATCCGCTCCGTCTGGATGGTGGGCGGCGTGGTGGCGGCAATCCTCCTGCTCTCCTCCTGGCTCACCTCGCGCGCGATCGGTACGCCACTTCGCCGGCTGGCGGACGCCGTCCGCTCCATCGCGGCCGGAGAAGCCTCGAAGCCGGTGGGCGACCGCGACCGCACGGACGAGATCGGCCGCATCGCCCAGGCACTGGAGGAGCTTCGCGCGACCGTGAATCGCGCCTTCGCCCAGTCCCAGATGCTGGAGCAGATGAGCGTCGGCGTGATGATGGCTGAGCCATCCGGCGAGTTCCGCATCCAATACGTGAACCCCCAGGCTCGCGCCTCGCTGCAGAGGGCGTCCGAAGGCCTTCCGGCCCTGGCTGGCGAGCCGGTTGGGAAGAGCCTGGACTGCTTCCATGAGAAGCCGGAGCACATCCGCGCCGTCCTCGCCGATCCGGACAAGCTGCCCCACCGTGCCCCGATCCTGGTGGGACGCGAGGTGGTGGACATCCAGGTCAGTGCCATCCGCGACGGGCAGGGTCATTACGTCGGCCCGATGATGCTCTGGACCGAGGTGACGGCGCAGGCGCGCCTAGCGGACCGCTTCGAGGAGGAGGTCGGCCAGGTGGTGGGCCGGGTCTCCGCCGCAGCCGGGCGCATGCAGGAACCCGCCCGCAGCCTGTCCCACTTCGCCGAACATTCCGGGCGCGAGGCTGACGCGGTGGCCGAGGCATCGGGCCGCGCAAGGGCCGATGTGCAGGCTGTCGCGGCCAGCGCGGAGGAACTGGCGGCCAGCGTCGCCGAGATCACCCGCCAAGGCGCCGAGGGCGCCGAGGTTGCGCGGGCCGCCGCTGCCGAAGCGCGGGCCACGGACGGCACGGTTCAGGGCCTCGCCCAGGCCGCGGCCAAGATCGGAGATGTCGTCCGGCTGATCTGCGACATCGCGGGCCAGACCAACCTTCTCGCACTCAATGCGACCATCGAGGCGGCACGGGCCGGCGAGGCAAGGAAGGGGTTCGCCGTGGTGGCGAGCGAGGTGAAGAATCTCGCCGCCCAGACCGCAAAGGCCACGGAGGAAATTGCCGCGCAGATCGGCGGCATCCAGGGCACCACCCAGGAAGCGGTGGGTGCGCTGCGCAACATCTCCGGCATCATCGAACGGATGAACGAGGTGACCACCGCCATCGCCGCCGCGGTGGAGGAGCAGGGCGCCGCGACCCGAGAGATCGCGCGGTCCGCGGCACTGGTGGCGGAGGGCACGGGCACCGTGGCCCGGCGGATCGAGGATGTCCGCACTGCGGCCGGCGAGAACGGCCGCGCCGCAGGCGAGATGCTCACCGCTTCGGGTGAGTTGTCGGGGGAAGCGGCGCAGCTGGAGCAAAAATCCGCCGATTTCCTCCGTCAGGTCCGCAGCGCCTAGCGGACCTCATGCGGGGCCGGGCTGCCCTTGATCAGCACCGCCTCCAGATTCTCCAGCGCGCGCCGGCCCATGGCATCGCGCGTCTCGATGGTCGCGCTGCCCAGGTGCGGCAGCAGCGCCACGTTCTCTAGCTTCATATATCCCTCGAAGACCTTCGGCTCACCCTCGTACACGTCGAGCCCCGCACCGCGAATCTTGCCGGATTTCAGCGCTTCCACCAGCGCAGCGTCGTCCACGCTGCCGCCGCGGCCGCTGTTCACCACCAGCGCGCCGCGCTTCATCTTGGACAGCCGGTCCTTGTTCAGCCATTTCCGCGTGGCGTCGCCGCCCGGCACATGCATGGAGATCACGTCGATCGCGGCCAGGAAGCTGTCGTCATTGTCGTGGTAGATCGCGCCCTGTTCCAGATCGGCCGGGAGGCGATTGATGTCGCGGTAGTGAATTTCCATCCGGAAGCCGCGTGCCATCTGCGCCAGTTCCCGCCCGATCCGCCCCATGCCGAGGATGCCGAGCTTCTTGCCTTCCAGCGTGACGCCCATCAGCTGGGTCGGGGCCCAGCCTTCCCACTTGCCCGCGCGGACCATGCGCTCGCCCTCGCCTGCGCGGCGGGCGGCCATTAGCATCAGAGTCATGGCGGTCTCGGCCGTGGCGAAGCTCAGCACCTCCGGCGTGTTGGTGACGGTGATGCCGCGCTCGCGCGCCGCCATCACATCGATGTGGTCATAGCCGACGCTGAAGGTGGCGATGGCCTTGACCGAGGCGGGCAGGGCAGCAATGGCGGCGCCGTTCAGCGGGTCGCCCGCCGCGCAGAGGATGCCCGCTGCGCCGCATTCTGCCACCCGCCGTGCGATCTCTGCGCCGTCGCGGAACCAGGGTTCATCCTGGGGGTTCAGCCGCGCATCGAAGCGCTCCGCGGCCAGGGCCTCGATCTGGTCGGGCAGCTTTCGGGTCACGAGCAGGACGGGCTTCGGCATGGGGGACGCTCCTTGGATGTCCCTGCCGTATACATCCGCAGACCCGGCTGGACAGAGGGGGCCAGGGGCGGCACGGTCCCCGCCGCCAGAGATTCCGGGAGCAACGGGCATGGACCTGCGACTGAAGAACCGCCGCGCGCTGGTAATGGGCGCCTCGAAGGGGCTGGGCCGCTCCGTGGCCGACGCTCTGGCCGCGGAGGGCGCACACCTCGTCATCTCCGGCCGCGATCAGGCGGCGCTGGACGCCGTTTGCGGCGAGTTGAAGGCACGTGGCGCCTCCAGCGCCGTCGGCATTGTCGCCGACGTGGCGGACGGCGCCCAGATGGACGCCTTGGCGAAGGGTGCGCAGGACGCCATGGGCGGGGTGGACATCCTGCTGCAGAACCATGGCGGCCCGCCCCCAGGCACGGCGCTGGAGGTGACGGAGGAGCTTCTCGCCACCTGGTTCCAGCGCATCGTCCTGTCGCCCATCCGCGTCGCCAATGCGGTGCTGCCCGGCATGCGGGCCCAGAAATGGGGACGCATCATCAATGTCGGGTCCACCGGCATGGTGCAGCCCCTGCCCAACCTGGTGCTGTCCAACACGCTACGCGCCGCGCTGATGGGCTGGATGAAGACGCTCAGCGCCGAGGTCGCGCATGAGGGCGTCACCTGCAACATCGTCGCCCCCGGCGCGATCCGCACCGACCGCTCGATCGAGACGGCAAGCGGCCTTGCCAAGCGCCAAGGCAAGAGCGTGGACGAGGTGATCGCCGAACGCTCGAAGACCATCCCCGCCGGCCGCTATGGCGACCCCGCGGAATACGGTCCCATGGTGGCCTTCCTGTGCTCCGAGCAGGCGGCCTACATCACCGGCTCGATCCTGCGCGTGGACGGGGGGATCGTCCGCGGATGGTGAGCGACGTGCGCCTCGCCGCCGATATCGGCGGCACTTTCACCGACGTGGCGCTGGAGGCACGGACCGGCGAGGAGCACCACCAGCGCTGGACGGCTAAGGTCCTCACCACACCCCGTGCGCCCGAGCAGGGCGTGCTGGAAGGGGTGCGCGTGGTGCTGGAGAAGGCCGGGCTTGCGGCCGGCGATTTGTCGCTGGTGATCCACGGCACGACTCTCGCGACCAATGCGCTGATCGAGCGCAAGGGTGCGCGGACGGCGCTGATCACCACGGAGGGATTCCGTGACGTCCTGGCTCTCGGCAATGAGAGCCGCTACGACCAGTACGACCTCAACATCAGCCTGCCGGAACCGCTCGTGCCGCGCCGCTGGCGTTTGCCGGTTCCGGAGCGGCTGGACAACACCGGCAAGGTGCTGCGCCCGCTGGACGAGGCGGCGCTGCGCGCCCTGGTGCCCGTGCTGCGCAAGGAGTCGATCGAAGCCATTGCCGTCGGCTTCCTCCACGCCTTCGTGAACCCGGCGCATGAGCGCCGCGCCGCCGCCATCCTGGCCGAGGAGCTGCCCGGAATTCCCGTCTCTCTCTCCTCCGAGGTGAGCCCGGAGATGCGGGAATGGGAGCGCTTCTCCACCACCGCCGCCAATGCCTATGTCCAGCCGCTGATGGCCAGCTACCTGGGCCGGCTGGAGGACGGGCTGCGCGCAATGGGCATGACGGCGCCGCTCTTCCTGATGCTGTCGGGCGGGGGGCTGACCACGATCGCCACCGCCGCGCGCTTCCCGATCCGCCTCGTCGAATCCGGCCCGGCGGGCGGAGCGATCTTCTCCGCCCATGTGGCCCGGCAGCGCGGGTTGAGCCACGTCCTGTCCTTCGACATGGGCGGGACCACGGCCAAGGTCTGCCTGATCGACAATTTCGCGCCCCAGGCCAGCCGCACCTTCGAGGTCGCGCGGGTCGGGCGCTTCCGCAAGGGCTCCGGCCTGCCGCTCCGCATCCCTGTGATCGAGATGGTTGAGATCGGCGCGGGCGGCGGATCGCTCGCCCATCTCGACAGCCTGGGCCGCATCCAGGTCGGGCCGGAAAGCGCGGGCGCCGACCCAGGCCCGGCCTGCTATGGCCGCGGCGGCACCAGCCCGGCCGTGACGGACGCGAACCTCCTGCTCGGCCGCTACGATCCGGAAAGCTTCGCGGGCGGCAGCCTGCGTCTGGATGTGAAGGCCAGCGAGGCCGCGGTCACGACGAATGTGGGGCAGGGGCTGGGCCTGGAGCCCGGCATGGCTGCCCTCGGCATCGTCGAGGTGGTGGACGAGAACATGGCCAACGCCGCCCGCGTCCATGCCATCGAGAGCGCGAAATCCTATGAGGGCCGCGCCATCATCGCCTTTGGCGGTGGTGGCCCGGTGCATGGCTGCCGCGTGGCCGAGAAGATCGGCGTGGACCGCATCCTGGTGCCCAGCGGGGCCGGGGTGGGCAGCGCCATCGGCTTCCTGCGCGCCCCGGTCGCGTATGAGGTGGTGCGAAGCCTCTACACGCGCTTTGCGTCCTTCGACCTCGTGGGAGTGAACGCGCTGCTGGCGGACATGGCGGCCGAGGCGTCCTCCGTCGTGGCGCAGGGCAGCTTCGGCGCCGAGACGACCGAAGCCCGGATCGCCTATATGCGCTATGTGGGGCAGGGACATGAGATCGCGGTTCCCTTGCCCACGCGCGAACTGACTTCGGAGGACGTTGCTTCCATCCGCGCGGCCTATGATGCGGAGTATGCGCGCTTCTACGACCGCCCGGTGCCCGGCAGCGACGTTGAGGTTCTCAGCTTCGCCGTCACCGTCGCGACCGTGATAGAGAAGGTGCTGCCCGCCGCCGAAGTCACCGACGCGCCCGGCCCGGCGCCGATCCGGACGCAGCGCGTGCGCGACACGGCGTCCGGGCAGGTGGCGGACTGGGCCATCTACGATCGCACTGCCATGGCGCCGGGCGCTGTCGTGACAGGCCCCTGCATCGTGGCAGAGGCGGAGACGAGCACGCTGGTGGGGCCAGGTTGGACCTGCCGGATGGATGGGCTGGGGTACCTGGAACTCGTGAAGGAGGCCGCGTGATGGACGCGATGCAGGCCATCAACCGCCAGATCCAGTGGAACCGCCTGATCGCGGTGGTAGAGGAGCAGGCGCAGACCATGATCCGCACCGCCTTTAGCACCACGGTGCGCGAGGCGGGCGACCTCTCCGCAGGCATCTTCGACCTGCAGGGCCGGATGATGGCGCAGGCCGTCACCGGCACGCCGGGCCACGTGAACTCCATGGCGGAGTCGGTGGGGCATTTCCTGGCAAAGTTCCCCGCTCACATCATGAAGCCGGGCGACCACTACATCACCAACGATCCCTGGCTCGGCACCGGGCACCTGCACGACCTGACGGTGGTGACGCCCGCCTTCCATGATGGGAAGATCATCGGGCTCTTCGCCAACACGGCACATATCATCGACATTGGCGGCCTTGGTATGGGCCCCGAGGGACGGAGCGTCTTCGAGGAAGGGCTCTATATTCCGATCGTAAAGTGCTTCGACGAAGGTCGCGCAAACGAGACTTTCTTCGACATCCTTCGTGCGGGGTCGCGTACGCCAGTGGAGCTGGAGGGCGACGTTTACTCACTCTGCGCCTGCAACGACGCGGGCGCCCGTCGCCTTGCCGAGATGATGGCCGAGTACCGCATGGACTCGCTGGACGACCTCGCGAACTTCATCTTCGAGAGCAGCCTGCGCGCCACCCTGTCCGAGATCGCCAAGTTGCCGCTCGGCCGCCATTCGGCCGAGATCCGCTCCGACGGCTACGAGGCGCCGGTGACGCTGAAGGCGGCGATGGAGGTGAAGGAAGACGGGATCGAGGTGGACTTCGCGGGCACATCCGGCCTGTCTACCCGCGGCATCAACGTCCCGCCCGCCTATTGCCGGGCCTATTCCTGCTTCGGCATCAAGTGCGTGGTGGCGCCCGAGATTCCCAATAACTGGGCGAGCCTTCTGCCCTTCCGCATGTCCATCCCCGAGGGCTGCATCCTCAATGCACCGCGGCCCTACCCCGTCAGCGTGCGCCACGTGGTCGGCCAGCTTCTGCCGGACCTGATGATGGGCTGCCTCGAAGGTTTCGTGCCAGACCGGGTCAATGCCGAAGGCTCCTCCGCCCTGTGGAACCCGCCCTTGCGCGGCGGTGCCCAGGTGAGCGGCCAAGCGGCCGAGGTCGATGATTTCGAGATCATTACCTTCAATAGCGGCGGCACGGGCGCCCGGCCCGGTAAGGACGGGCTGGATGGGATCGCCTTCCCTTCCGGCGTCCGGACCATGCCCGTGGAGGCAACGGAGAACGTCGCCCCTGTCATCTTCTGGCGCAAGGAGCTCCGTCCAGACTCCGCGGGCCCCGGTCGCACGCGCGGTGGCTTTGGCCAGATCATGGAGATCAGCGCGAAGAACGATGCCGAGTTCGCGGTGAACGCCATCTTCGACCGCGTCGCGAACCCGCCGAAGGGCAGGCAGGGCGGCGGCAATGGGGCTGGGGGCTGGGTCGGGCTCAACGACCCCAACGGCACGGTGCTGCGGACTAAGGGCTTTCAGATTGTCCCTAAGGGGCGCCATCTCGTCCTCAAGCTGCCGGGCGGCGGGGGCATGGGCGACCCGCGCACTCGCGACCGCGCGCTGGTGGAGCGCGACGTGGCCGATGGGCTGCTGACGCCTGAGGCGGCGCGGCGCGAATACGGGTACTGAGGGTGGCCCCGAAACAGCAAAGCATCGCGAACGAGGTGCTTGCCCCGCGGGGCGAGTAGGCACGCTCCGCAGGCGCTGGGGTTTCTTGAGGTGCGGCTCGGCCGCCTGAGAAACACACTTCTTTTGGAGGCAGTTCACGCCGCTAAGCCGCTCGCTGGGGCTGCGCATTTACGACTTGAGCGGCGGTGTGCGGCCGTGCCGAAGCTTCGCGGGTGCCTTCCCTGACCGGGAAGGGATGTGCCTTACGTGCCGAATGTATAGCGCATGTTCCCTGTCTTCGCTCATGAGAGCAGAGGCACAGTGTCGCGCCTTCGCGATCGCCGAACCCGATGAAACGCCGTGCGTCGTCACACGACCTATGCACTCGGTAGCAGTTTCTATGCGAGAGAATGATCTCCGAGGCGCCGTACCGAGTTCGGAATGACTGACCCTGTGGTTGGAAGGGTCAATCGGTCGTGTGCATAATTCTGCGAAATTCGCGCATGTAGCGACAGTGCCCATTATTTCCTTGTTTCGCAACGCCTTCACGCCCAAGAATTCCCGCCGGGTGTGTGAAAATGGGAAGCATTGATGAGCGAGGTTCGTCGGGTGTGAGCCATACACAGCAGCGATCGGCCTATGCGTCGGGGCACTGCAAGTGTTGCGGCGGGTCAAACCTCTATCCCTTCGGGTCCGTGGACGCCTCACGAAGTTGCGAGGATCGCCGAGGACCGCCTCCCTTCCGCTGGATGGGCGAGGACATCGCCTATGTCCGCTGCGGAAGATGCGGCTTCGTGTTCACTACACATTTCGACGCGCTAACGGATGCAGAGATCGGCATCAGGATCTACAACAGCGATTACCATCTCGCGGATCCCGACTTCGCAGTGGCCCGCCCGCGTAGCAGCGCGGAGGTGCTGCAAGCCATGCTTGGCCCTGATCGCAAGCATCTCCGTGTTCTCGACTACGGCGGGGGAAACGGTCTGCTAACGCGCATTATGCGCGAAAGAGGCTATTTGTTTGACAGCTACGATCCCTATTTCGGGGACAGAACTGCGGAGCCTGAAGAGAAGAGCTACGACCTCATCACCGCTTTTGAGGTTTTCGAGCACAGCCGCGATCCAATCGGCACGTCTCGCGATGCGCTTCGCTTTGCAAAACCCAGCGGCGCATTTTTGGCTTCTACTCTGACCCTGCCCAATAAGGCCGATATTGACTGGTGGTACATAGCTCCTCGCAACGGGCATTTTTCCATCTTTACCTCGGCAAGCCTTGACACCTGCGCCCGAGCTTTGGGGCGTCGTGTCCTTTCCTTGTCAGAGGGCTTTCACCTTTTTTACGCTGAGCCGCCGAGTGAACTGGTGCGGGATTGGGCCGCGAGGGAAGCGCGGTCGGCCCGATATGCCGCCTCCATAAGGGGAACAGGGCAGTTGTTTCGCACTGGAGACGCGCTTTGGCGCGCGGGAGCGCGGCGCAACGCGTTCTCCTTCCGCGACTTGGGGCGGGCGCTTGCCCTCGACTTCGGTCTGATGCGGCCTGAAAAGCCATAGCAACCGCGCCACCGGATCCCCGATAACGTGGGCATGGTGCGTCTGGTCAGCTGCCTGGAAGCGAGAGCGAGATCGGGGCCGTGGTCCGCTCCGGCAGCACATCGACTCCCTCGTCCAGCTGGAAGCCCGCGTCTCATAACCGGAACGGCGGCAGCCAACGGGCCTTGGTCGGCAATGGACGCAATGCCAAACCACGCACACTGCAGAAATGCTGGGGTGATGGCTCCGGCGGTTGGAGCCGCAGGGTCCGTCTCCTAAGCAACTGATCCAGCCGTCCTTTCCTGCTCCGGCGGGTTGGTTGTGGGAGCATTGTGGGCCCGCTTGGCCCCTTGGTGCAAGCTGTGGTGGATAAGTTACCGCGACGAGCGCAACAAGGACGTGACGAAAGAGAGGTGGATCAAGCGGGTTTCACACCGACGCTTCCTCAGGATTACACGCTCTCCAAAATTCATAGCCGTAGGGACTAACGTAAGAGAACTGATCGCCAGTAAGTAGTCCTAAATTACTAAGGGCAGCCATACTGAGCTGAACCTCAGTTTGTCTGATGCCTAGCTCCTCTTCAAGGAACTTCCTGGCTCCTTTATTTACGGCTGGGGTCTTTGATCTGATGATTTTATCGAATACAAGAGCGTCTAGCGGCTCCATCTTCATCAGGGTTTCGAAAAAAGATCTCCTCACTCGTCTATAGGCTTCCGGATGCATCGCACTAATCAGGAGTGCAGCCCACAGATCTTGCAGCTCATCTCTGCTTTCATTCGCGGCATGTTGAAGGAGAGGTAACAGGATGCTCGGACTGGGCTCGATCAATCTATTTTCATTCAGTTTCTCACGCAGGACTTCGGTCTTCAGTTCCAGTTGGAGCAGGTTCATTCGGCGCCTATAGTGTAGCCAGTCGCCTCCTGCGACACCGAGAAGGTCTTGCGGGATCGTGCCAAAAGTATCCTTCAACCAACCGCCAAACCCGGTCCCAGCGTCAACCACCTTCCCGCCAAAGTCGGCCGTCTTTCCGATGCCCTTCCCAATCTCGCCCGCTGCCTTAGCAATATCGCGTGCAGTTTCATCCATCTGTGCATCATCCTCCGGTCGCAAGCCTTACGGGACCTGAGTAGACTAACCCACCCAAGCCCCCTGAAAAGCCGCTGACGGCCCCCACCGGGACACGGGAAGGGGCCATCCTTAGGCGATAGCGGCGGGCCTGCGCAGGACTGCTTGTTACTTCCTCCGTTCCGGTTTGGCTGCCTCTCGGCCTTCGGCTTCGGCAAGGGCCATTTCAAAGGCCCGCTTTTCGCCTGCCACCTCGTCAAGTTCCCGATGGAGCGGTTCCCGTTGGTCGGGGGCTTCCTGCATCCGCGCCTTGATCTTCTCCCTAAGCTTCTCGATGGCGGCCAGGAACCGCCGAAGTTGCGCGGGCGAGCGGAGGTGCGGGGAGGGGCTTTACGGCGCTCATTCCGCAGCCCTCACGGCCGTAGCGGGAGCCGGAACGGGTACCTGGGCACCATGACCCGCAGCCTCCCCGCGCCTGCCTCCAAGTCCCTGTCCGGCTGCTGCATCCAGCACCGAGCGGAGGCCGCAAACGCAACAGCTATGCCAACGAAATGGTCCGGTTCGGCCCTTATGATTGAGGTGAGCCATAAAGGCGCGCTCAGCCATGCCCAGACCCGGGGTGTTCAGGAAGGTGCTAGCCAATAGGAAGACCATGGGCCCGCCTGAAGACGCCCTCGCCATAGCCAAGCGGGAGAGCAGCGCGTAGCTCTTCAGATCGCGCTTATTGAAGAGATGGACAGAGACTGCCATCCCGAGACTGCGGCCGAGGCCAGGAAGTTGCTGCTGACGCTGGAAGACGCCCTTGCCCACGCGCAGGAGCGCCTCCGCAAAGAGCGCAAGAAGCGCAGCCTCGATACCCGAACGGCCACGCCGACTTGGCCGGTAGCTGGTGACGCGGGCGGCCCGACGAGGTTACTTCTGCACCCTGCTTGCAGCCAGCAGGTCCTTGAAGGCTACTCGTTCGGTCGGCACGTGAGGCAAGATGGCCGAGATCTTTCGGCGTTGCACAAGGGACGCCAATGGCGGAAGGTTATGTTAGCACTACATCAGTAGTGTATGAGACGGTCGGACTCCGGCATGGTTTTGAGGGGGCAGCCTTGGTGGTTAGATACTCAGATGCTGATCTGCGGGGTGAACTCCCCGGTCGAAACGACCAACGCTGTTCAAGGACTGCCGTTACCCCTACTGCCAGGGTCGCTGGCGGGCTTCCTTGTGGTGCGTGCCGAGAGAACGCAGTCTTGGCCGACAGTATGCGGGAAAGCCTAATATGATTGTCTCAAACTTGGACCATATTGAGTCATGGCTGGCACTAGACGCAAAAGCGAGTGAATGTTTGCGAAGGGCGAGCTTCATTCGTTCAAGCAGTAAAATACGAGCGAAGCAACCCATAACCCTCGGAGTTGGGCCATGAACCTGCCTGAGGCATCAAGCCACAGGTCTGAGTTTTTTAGTCGGATTGGCCAAAGGGGCTTGCGTGAGAGCAGGCTCGCAGAGGACGTTCGTACCCTTGCAGAGTTAAAGCCCGATGCGCGGCACAGATTGCTGGATCAGGTTGAGCGCCTGCTTACCTCCGACCTAACTTCGGAGCGCGAGGCCGCGATTGAATCGCTATCTGGCGAAATGCAGCGGCCAAGATCAGATTTCATACGTCTAATCCGGCTCTGTATCGGGCTTGTTCGAGCTTTTCAGTCCTACCAAGTCCCTGAGGACGAAGCTCGGAGGTTCGCCGATGATCTCGCGCGCGAAATCGAGCTTACCTCAAGCGCGGTCGAATCTGTTGCTGCGGCAATTAATGATCTCATAATCATTGCGCAACGCCGCAAGGACGAAATGAGGCTACGCGACGCAGCTCAAGGCCCAATACCGTTTCTCATAGATGTTGAGACGAGTGTCGAACTGCGGGCTGTTGTTGGTGAGCAGCGCGATCCAACTTTGGAAGAGCTGCAGAATTTGGAGAAACCAGTCGTCCCAGATATTTCTGCTTTCCTGCCAATTGTATCAGTTAGGCTTCAGTATAATTTTGGAGATGACCAGGCATTTCAAGTCGATGAGCAAAGGCTCAGATTAGTCATTTTGAGATTGAAAGTTGCTTTAGCTCACCTTGAGCACCTTAAAGAAATATCTAAAAGAGTGAGGTTCTGAAATGCATGGCACGACGAGAAAATATGATTCCATCAAAGTGAGCGGCGCAATGGGGGGCTCAAGAGGTACCTTGGTGGATTTAGATTTTAACCAATCTTGCGACATGGACTTCTTAAGCGGCCCCCTAAATGAGACGCTTGTGGGAGAATTTCTATTTGCGGATTTCAGTCCAGAGCCTAATGCCTGGCTTCTAGACGATAACGTTCATTTGAGTTCGAGTAATGAAGGCAATTATTCAGCTCTGTGCTTATACTTGGAAACGCCACATATTGTGCCTTTTGGCATGACTGAGGCTTCGCGTTCTCGAAACTCAAAAAACGTTTTTAGGTGGCGAGCAAGAGAGGCACTTTTAGATAAAGATATGTTGCGCGCCTTAGCTGCCGTGCATGCAGATGTATTTGATGTCGTATTTCTTCGACCAGGTGGAGAAGCGAAAGTAGCTGCTGAGCCGACGGCCGATGGATTCGGGGAGCGCTACCAAATCAGCGCAACGCTAGCGGGTTACGTGGCGCGAGGCATCGAAAGCATGCGGATACTTGGAGAGCAGGAATTAGACTCACATCCGAAGTGGGCCGACCTCAGCCCATACATTCTGGACACACAAGTAGATGCCGAGCAGCTTCGTGGAGAGCTAACGTCTCAGCTCTGGCTTGTATTTACAGAATTCGCTGCGCGTCGAGGCGCGGGATCTCACAATATTGCAACGCAAGATGGTTGGGCGTTACAATTCGAGTACCGACTGGCCGAAGCATTCCCAACGCGGCCTGCTGAGACGTCGGCTTTTCTGACAGACCTGCTAGCGGACATCAAAGCGCAGCTTGCTCGTGGCATGTCGATCGGAGGAGCATGGGGGAACATTGCACTTGACGGCGATGGTCTGACGATGGAAGTTGCGATACCAGACCTCACAGAGCAGTTTCCGTTCGCTCCGCTATCACCGGCGTTGATTGAGCGGACACCGTAAAGCTGTCATTAGGGCTATCCGATGGGCGTGATCCGAATTCTTCACATCTCGGATTTGCATATCGCTGAAAATCCCTCCCAATTTCCGCCAACTCCAGCTTTAGCCGCACGACGTCTGCTCTGGCAAGCGGTAAGTAAGATACTGTTTCCGACCGTTACTTATGCGGTTGGCCCATTCGGTAGCTACAATCCTACGGCACTGAGAGTGGTTGGCCGCTTTGCGACCCGAGCAGCTCTCAACGGATTTGTGCAGGCGGTTCTAATTACGGGCGATCTTGCGACATCCGGAATGGAGGAGGATCTTAATGCTGCGGCCCGTTTCCTCAGACCGAACTCGACCCCTTCATCATCGAGAGGAGATTTGGGAGAAGTAAGAGCGCGAGATCTGGTCCTCTTGCTTCCTGGTAATCATGATCGATACGCCGATGACTGCGGTACGCCTGGCTGTAGGCGCTTCGATGCTATTTTCGCCGACCTATGGCCTAAGCCCGATGTCTCTTCCTCGACTCTTATTGATGCAACAGATGGGGAGGCGCTGACCATTGTAGCCGGTGATTTCAGTTTGACCAATGCCTCCGATGCGCAGCCAAGGGGGATGCCGTTTATGCATCTTGGGCAAGGGAAGGTAGATGAGAACCGCTTGCGTCAGATGTGCGACGCGACCCTTGCTGCACGCAACCACGGGAGGGAAGCTGTGATTTGGGCGGTCCACTTTCCTCCGCAAGACCCTGGGGGGAGCCTTACGCTAAAGCTTCTTGATGGCCAGAAGCTTATAGATGCTGCAGATAACCACGGTGTGCATCATATCCTGGCGGGCCACGTGCACAGTTGTATGGAGTACAAGGCGGGACGGTCTGTGAGTGTCCATGTGGTGGCAAGCGGCGCATCGTATGACAAGGGACTTCGTCTGGGAGCGCAGATCCTTGAGTTCGAGATCAAGGGTGGAAAGCTAATCCGCATGAACAAAATCGAATACCGTTTCGATGAGTATCGACAAGATTTGTATCCAGTCTAACCAAGAAAAAGCGCCTTTCGTGTGAGGCCAGCGCAAGCACTCTCGCTCAGCATCCATGCATTCCACTTAGCTTTCATTTCCAAATATAATGACCTATAAGGGGGCGCTTCACGCGGAGTGCAAGAGGTACAGTCTCGGTTGTCGAGGGACGATCTGATTGGGACGCTCCGGTCACGCGGGCGGCCCGTTCTTCCACCCGGCGAACGGCCGTAGCGGTCTACGTTCCGGCCCCTAAAGGCGTTGGCACTCGCCATATGGAAAAGAACTCCGCCAAGTGACGGAGTGAGGTCGCACCGCTGGCCTGTGCCTCACCCACCAAAGGTAGGAGACGGAAGGCAGCATGGTCCGATGAACGGGACCTAGAGGCCCCCGAAGCTGCCCCGCCGCTCCGCGCATCGTGCGCCGCACCCATCATGAAAAAGCGGGGTCAGCCTCCATCAAGTGCGGCCTCAATAACCGCGATGGCAGCCTCTTTACCGAGATCAAGAGCGGTGTGGACGGCTTCACTGGTAACCACCCTAACCGCAGCCTGGGCAGCGGTCTGAGCTACACTAGCCGCGCCTTCAATAACTGCCTGGGTTATCTCGCTCTTAGCGGCAAGAACTGCTATATCGGCTGCTTGAGATGCAGCGGACGTGGCCAAATCAGCAGCCTTGCTGACGGTCGCACTCACATCGACGGCACTTACGACCTCGCTAACAGATGCGATGACACGAGCACTGCCCTCTACGGCCTCTGAAGCGGTACGGGAAACTGCGCTTGTTCCAACCGAAACGAGTTTGAGGCCAGTTCCTTCAGTGTACTTGCCACATTCGACGCAAGTCCGCTGAGACTGGACGTGTCGAGTGAGGGCTTGACGCTGGAGGCAAGTTCTAATGTGGCCTCAGCAGCAGCCTTAAGCTTCGACGGTGTAAACGGCATTGCTCAGCTCCTTACATGTCCAGAATGGTAAGGCGCCTGATCGACGCTATGCAAGGCTTCCCCACGTCTCGCTGAAGCAGGCTCATGTGAGCCATCGGGAAAAGCGCCAGTGGTGTCTCGCATAAGTGGCCTTGACGTTCTGAGACGGATCATCCCACTCTCTCAAAGACCCGTGCGGGACAAGCCGCCGGTATAGGAGACGCCTTCATGGGGATGACCATCGGCTACGCCCGAACCTCTACGGTTGAGCAGGAGGCGGGCCTCGAAGCCCAGGAGCGGGACCTAAAGGCAGCAGGCTGCGAGCGCATCTTCGCGGAGCGTGTGTCCTCAGTAGCCAAGCGAGAGCAGCTTGCGGCCGCCCTGGACTTTGCCCGCGACGGGGACACGCTGGTGGTCACCAAGCCAGACCGTCTCGCCCGCTCCGTTGCGGACCTTCTCGCCATCGTCGCTAAGCTGCACGGGAAGGGCGTGGCGCTGCGGGTCCTTTCCATGGGCGGGACCGCGCTGGACACCCGGAACCCCACCGGCAAGCTCATGCTCACGATGCTTGGAGCCGTGGCCGAGTTCGAGCGGGACCTAATGCTGGAACGGCAGCGGGAGGGCATCGCCAAGGCAAGGGCGGAGGGAAAGTACCAGGGCCGCGTCCCGACCGCGCAGCGTAAGGCCAATGAGGTCCACAAGCTGAAGGCAGAAGGGGTGAGGCCCACGGAGATTGCCTCCCGTCTGGGGATCGGCCGGGCCAGCGTTTACCGTATCCTGGCGGGCGAAACGGCGGCCTGAGCCTGTCTCGTTGCGGCCTACTAAGGTGAAGCGAACGGCGCTTTCAGGGGGTCAAGGGGCGGGAGAGACCCCGCAAGCCAACGGAGTGTTTATCCGCCGTCTTCGCCTGCTACCATGCCTCTATGGGAACCGTCGCCGACCTAGA
Source organism: Sabulicella rubraurantiaca (assembly GCF_017355885.1). Lineage (GTDB taxonomy): Bacteria > Pseudomonadota > Alphaproteobacteria > Acetobacterales > Acetobacteraceae > Roseococcus > Roseococcus rubraurantiacus. Next base: position 435,577 of record NZ_JAFEUU010000001.1, on the reverse strand, counting down.
GCGCGAAAGGCAGCGCCGCGCTCGGATTGCCGCCCAACAGCAGCGCAGCTTGGACCGGAAGCGAACATTTCGCCGCCTGAGAGAGTGGATGCCGCTGCCGGTCTTCCTCGTCCTGGCCGTTGGCGTGGCGCTCTTCGCTCCCAAAGCAATCCATCACCCGCCTGCTACCGCAGCCTACTTCACCTCCGCTCTATGGGGGCTGTACTTCCCGAACTGCGCAGCGGCTCACGAGGCGGGATACTACAACATTCCCGCTGGCAGCCCCGGTTACCGCACGCGCCTAGACGCGGACGGGGACGGCCTCGCCTGCGAGCCATACTCGGTACGGGGTTCAGGCGACGGACGGCGCTAGCGGGAGGCCAGCACGGCCACGCTCACGGCCCTGAAGGTAGAGCCCCGACTACACCTTCGCGGGACCGAAGGGGGGCCGGGGTCGCCACCCGCCACGGGGGGAAATCGCCACCGCCGCGATTGCGGATACCCGCTCGTGTTTTCGCGATGAAATGGGGCGCCCGCGACCCGAAACCATTCCTGCGCATTTTCTTGTTGATCCAGCAACGGCCGTTCAGCTAACGTTAAGTTTCGACCGGCGGCTCGGTTGATGGTCCCGACCGGGGGGCCGCTGTGCAACTTCTCCCTCGAAAGTTCAGCCATTGCAGGACCGCTCCATCTACGCGCCTGGCCTCGTGATTGTGGCCTGCGGGAACACCATCGAAGTGACGCTGGATGGCCACCCTATGCGGTTCGTGGACGCGGACTTCGCCCTCGTTGAAGCGGTAAGACGCAGCACCGCTGTTCCGCCACTCCGGGACTACCTGTGCAATCTCGTCTTCTGGGGGCTTTGGCAGCTTGATGGGACCGAGCTCGTCCTTCCGGCATCGGCTTTGGAAGATGCGTTCCGAGCGACGGGGCTGCTCGAAGCAGCTTAGGGGGCGCTTGGGACCTTGGAGACGATGGGACCTCGCTACGGTCCTCGCCCGGCTCCTGATGGTAGAGTTGACTTCACCTTCACGGGTCATTCAGGGGATGGGAGAGGGGGAGGTTCCCTCCTCCCACTAGCTACGGGTCCCGTTCAGGGTCCCTATAGGACCCCCCTAGAGCTCGTTCCGGGATAGCGGGGGACAGAGTTGGTTAGTTGTGTTCCTTCATAGCGGGGGACAGCGAAGGTGTAGTGGGCTTTACCTTCCGCTCCGAGCCCCACTCGTTACCAGCCGCCACCTGAAAGCTCGCGCCAAGTCGCGCTCAGTTTCCGGAACGCTCCGTGCGGACCTGATTGCCTTCGTCGCTTCAGCCTACTCGGCATCGTCGCTCGCGGCATTTCATGGGAGCAACCGGGACGCGCGTTGACCGGCTCGAAAGCGGCATGTTCTCCTCGCCCTGTATCGCGCAACCCTCCCGATGATCCACTTCAAGGGGCGTGACCTAGCGGCCAACACAAACCTACCGAGGCATGTTCCCGTGGCTCCACAGTACTGGCTGAACCTCTTCACGTATCAGACTTGGCAGGAGTTCTTGGCCGCTGGAGGCGAAGTAACCGGCTTTCGCGAGAACCGGTGGAAGACGGTGCAGAATATGCACCCCGGGGACTACCTGCTTTGCTACCTGACAGGCGTGTCGAGATGGATTGGATTGCTTGAGGTAACCGGCGCCGCCTTCCAGTCCGATGAGCCGATCTGGAAGGACAACAAGTTTCCTGTACGCGTCCCCGTCAAGGTCACGGCCAAGCTCGAACCTATCACCGCTGTCCCCATTTTGACGATGAAGGACAAGCTGCCGCTTTTCGAAAACTTGAAGAGCCCACACGCCTGGACGGGGCATTTCCGTGGCTCCCCCGCTAAGTGGCCGAGCGAGAGTGGCCAGATTGTCGCAAGCGCCATTCACGCTGCAGTACGTGACCCCATCGAGCGGCCCTTCGATCCAGCGAAACTGAGCAAGGTTCCTCCGATCCTGAAGACCGCGAGTGGCCAAGCGGTCACCGTCCCCGAAGAGGAGCCAGCGACGGTTCCCGAGCAGTCAACGCCTGATGAGCAAGTTGGGTCAGCCGCTGGCGTCTCAGTCAGTGCGGCGAAGGAAGACACCCCTCACACCGAGATGCAATGGCTGCTTGCGAAGCTGGGCAACGACCTTGGCCTTGGCGTCTGGATCGCGAAGAACGACGTAAGCAGGTCCTACAAGGGGCACAGCTTTAAGGAACTGCCGCAACTGAAGCTCGTCCTCCCGGTCAACTTCGACGACGCTACGCGGAAGACCATCGAACTGATTGACGTGATGTGGCTCAAAGGAAACGCGATTGTGGCAGCGTTCGAAATCGAGAGCACAACGCAAGTGTTCTCAGGTCTGCTACGGATGGCGGACCTGATCGCCATGCAGCCGAACCTCAACATTCCGCTCTACATCGTCGCCCCTGCTGAAAGGCGGCAGAAGGTTTTCAGCGAGACGAACCGGCCGGTCTTCGCGAAACTGAACCCGCCAATGAGCGAAGTGTGTTCCTTTCTCTCGTTCGAAGCCCTGAAGGAGAAGCTCGCTCAAGTGGCTGGGTTCGTGAACTTCTTGAAGCCGGAGTTCATCGAAGACGTCGCAGAGCCGTGCACGCTTGACGATGTGTAAGGCGCTCGCCGAGTGGGAACCCGGAGAGGTCTAGTGAACTTTACCTTCCGCAGACCTAGAGACACAGCCAGACACCCAAAGCGTGGCCGTTGCCGAGGCAGTTAAGGCGTTGTGAGGGGGAGGTGAGATACGGTAGGGGCCAAGCTTTGGTCTTCACTGCTGGCCGGTAGCGGAAGCCATCAGGGACCCTTTTGTGTACCTATAACTTGCAAGGGAACTTTCGCCTCCCATGCGCGCCCGCGCCTTCTTCACCGCCCGCTCGGTGCAGCCCGCAAGAGACGCGATGAACCCGCTGGGCAAGTAGCCGTGACTTGCGAGGAGCCACTTAAGCCGGTGGCGCTTGGAGACGATCGCTGTCGCGCGGTCACGGATGCCGTCGAGGTCCAGCGTCCACAGGACCGAGGGAACGTGATCTTCGTAGAAGACGGCGAACACAGATGCGCGATTGAGGCCCTCCAACGCGGCGATATGCGTGTTGCTCCCGTCCGCATTGTGGCCGTAGCCAGCGGCAGTCGCTTGATCCGAGACAAGGCGCCGTTGTTGGCGTCCACCGAACGGGGCGAGGGTCACGTAACCGTGATGCTCAAGCGCGCGGGCCATCGTCTCCCGGTCAACGCTCGCGTGTCGTGCCATCTCGGTTATCGTGAGGCCCTTCCTGGGTCGCTGCGGAAGCGGACGGCGTAGTTCCCGGAGACGCTCGGCACGCAGCCCAAACTTTCCATCAAAGGCATTTGGCTCATCCCAAACGTCGCGCAGAAGCATTGCTTCGTAGAGAGCCGCAACTTCGCTCGGGTCTTCGCGCCAGAGGGCGGCCTGGATGCGCTGAAGGAAGGTTTGAAGTGGGCCATCAGCGTTACGCCGCTCGCGCCATGGTGCCTCGCGCATCGCTGTGCTGATAGCCAAACGAAGCCCCTTGCTTGATAGCCTGTAAGTAGGCGGCGTCGCGTCAAGCATCGAGCCGCATCAATCCGGGTTTCCGTTGGCGAAGCGTCCCCGGAAAGGGCTGGTAGGGGGCGAAGCGTGGCCCTGATCGGTCATCCTCGTAGACCGTAAGCCGCGCGAGCGTCCCGAGGGGAGCGGTGAGGGTTTCGGTCCCCGTGTCTTTCCAGCGGACCTGAAGGAGCGTCCGAGGATCATGCCCGGCCGCGATCAGCGCCCGTGCAAGGACCAGGACAGGCGTGCGATGCGTGACTTCGACTTCGCCGCATTGCGCCCTGACGGGTGAGAGGAGAAGCGCAGAGACGACGCGCGAAGGAGATGCCGCCCGGAGAGGCGACGGAGAAGGGGTCATGATGTGTGTGGGGTCCTTGTGGGGCCGCTAAGGGGCCAAGGGAGGACATGGAACGGGCCTTGAGGGCTTCGTTCGGGGAGAGCGGGGACAGCCCCGCCCTTCGGCCGCGAAGAGGGCATTCGGGATAGCAGGGGGCAGGCTTTGGGTGTCCAGCGCAGAGGTCTAGTCGCGCTCTACCTTCACGCTTCGTGCCTTGGGTCCCACATGGCGAGGACCGCCGATCCCATTCGAAAGAATGGAGTTCCTGACGCCACTGAACGGCCGACGGAGCCGAGGTTCTTCGTTCTATAGCGGAGGGCAGGCGCCGCCGTTCGCGAAGGTAAAGCCAACTCTACCTGGGCAGGCGGACCGCCGGATGACCTTGCATCCTCTCGGCCGCTTGGACGTGATTAGCCTTCGGTCGCCCCTACGACATAGAGCTTCCGGAGGTCCAACTCGGGGAACTGTAACAGGGCTAGCGTTTGCGCCGCTGCGTGAAGGTCCGGTCCCTTGTCGTATCGGGCATCGCCTTCGCCGCCTTCCTCGCTGGCGTGTCCCATGATGCGGTTCCGGTGCCGCTTCTGCTGAAGGTCCGTGATGGCGTCTGAGATGCGGGTAATGGCTGTGTGCCGGAATGAATGGAACGTCAGCCCGTCGCGGGCGAGGCCAATAGCCCTGCGATAGCGCGTGAACCACTTCGTCACATCCACACCTCGCCGCATGTCCTTTCCGCGCGGCGTGAGGTCCGCGAAGATGGGGTCCGCGTCGTCGTTCGTCACAGCCATGATGTGCTGCGGGAAGCCGAGCTTCACCATCTCCGGGTGCAGGGGGATGACGCGGCTGGCGTTCTTGTTCTTCAGTCGCCGCCCTGGCGCAGGCCGGATGTGAAGGGACCACAGCCCGCCATCGCGCCGCACGTCGCCCCGCTTCAAATCGGCCATCTCTTCCAGGCGGGCGCCGTGGAACAGGGCCAGGAGCGGGAGCCAAAAGTGGGCGTCCCGTATGACGTGTTCGCCGCGCTTGTCTCGGAAGAAGGGGTGCCGCCCTGCCCAAACTGGCGAGGCGAAGAGCCGCCTCAACTCTTCGGGCGTGAATACGTCGCGCTGCTCCCTCGCACCTTCCGTCGCCGCGCCGAACCGGTGGCCGTCCACTAGCTCTACGCGTGTGGCCACCCTCATTTGTCCCACGTCAACAGCATACTGGAAGAACTGACGAAGGGCGTTCAGATGCTTCTCGGCGGTCCGCTCCGTCACGCGTGCCTGTCCAGCCCGCGCAGGGTCCGCGATAATATCGGCAAGGGTCCGTCCTGCGTCCTTCGGGGACTTGCCATATGAGCTTGGGAGTTGACGCAGAGTGTTGAGGTAGCGCGTCACGTCGCCGCGCCCGTAATCGGCCGGGTTCTTGTCGCCTGCCACTTCCATGAAGCGCCGAATCGTTGCGTGCTCTTCACCGCGCTGCTTATGGGTGGCGTTGTCGCGGCTGCCTCGGACTTCGAGGAACAATCCCACCAACTCTGACGCCTTCGGCACGGGCGGGGTAGGGGGGACCGGTTGGGCAAGCGGCGGGCTTGCTGGCGGATAGCGCTCTGGTACTGGGCCGATTTCTTCGCTGCCGGGATCGGTGAAGACGGTAGGCACTTCTCCCTTAGCCCGGCGGATCAACTCTCTGAAAATGAGAAGGTCAGCTTCAAGGGTGCCGATAGTGAGCCTGTAGCGTTCATCTTCGGGGAGTTCATGCCGCTGCATCATGGTGTCCACAGCGGTCCTCACGCTCCAGTCCTCCCGGCCAGCGAGGTGATCGCGCGTCTGCTCTAATCCTTCCTCAAGCATCCCCAAGGGCCAGGACGCCCTGATGCTGTCCGCATCCAGCTTCTCCCGCAGGTATTCCCGCAGGATGGCGTTCAAATCCGTCTTGCCTGCCGATGCGCTCACGCTCGCCTTCGCCCTTCGCCACGCCGCGCCGAACGCCATGTCCAGCCGCGATGCCAAGTGCTCCGCTTCCCGGTAGCGCCGTGTCCGCAGGCTCAAGGCTACTTCGCCTCTCGGGGTCCCCGGCAGGCGCCGCCGCCAGTAATAGACCCCGCGCTTGCGGGTGATGTGGGAGCATTGTGGGAGCGTGAGCACCAGCGCGGCCTCCGATAGCGGGCCGGACGGCGAAACAGAAGCTGGTTCAAATGCTTAGGGAGCCGTGGCTCCGGCGGTTGGATTCGAACCAACGACCAACGGATTAACAGTCCGCTGCGCTACCGCTGCGCCACGCCGGAACATCGCGGTGCGGGGCGAATAGCAGAGGGCTCGACGCCCTGCAACCGCCCCTGAAACACGAGCCGCACTCTGGAGGTCCGGAGCGGAATCGAACCGCTGTAGAGGGTTTTGCAGACCCTTGCCTGACCACTCGGCCACCGGACCCCAAGTGCGGCCCCCGTATCGGGCAGCGGCGCCCTTCGGTCAAGGCGCGCCCGACTTTCCGCCCTGCTCGCCGCCCCGTATAACGCCCGCCAACGGAAAGGCAGGCAGGCAATGACGCTCCCGGCGGCAATGGTTCAGGATCACGAGGCGGCCCGCCGCATGATGGTGCTCGGCCAGATCACGCCCAATGCCGTCACCGATCCCCTGCTGGTCCAGGCGATGGGTGAGGTTCCGCGCGAGCGCTTCCTGCCCCCTGCCATGGCGGCGCGCGCCTATGCCGACGAATCGACGCCCGTGGCACCGGGGCGCTTCATGCTCCAACCCATGGTGCTGGCCCGCATGATCCAGGCCGTGCTGCCGCAGCCCGGCGAGCGGGCCTTGGTCCTCGGCGCCGGCAGCGGCTACGGCGCGGCAGTCCTAGCCCGGATGGGCCTCGTGGTGACGGGGGTGGAAGAGGAGGAGTCGCTGGTCTCGCTTGGCCAGCGCGCCCTCGAGTTTGCCCTCCACGGCAACCGGCCCGTCCTGAATGTCGGCGATCCCGCGCGCGGCTGGCCCGAGGGCGCGCCCTACCGGATCCTGCTAATCGAGGGCGCCGTGCAGCGCGTGCCCGAGACCCTGTGGTCCCAACTGGGCGAGGGCGGCCGGGCGATCCTGGTCCGCGCCCGGCCCGGGATGATGGGGAAGGTCTGCCTGTACCGCCGCGCCGGGGGGACAGTGAGCGAAATCCCGGCCTTCGAGGCGCCGGCGCCCGTGCTGCCCGCCTTCTCGGAAGCCGCCGGATTCCGCTTCTGAGCCTCGCGGTGGCGCCCGGCAGCGCCAGCCGCTATTCTTCTGCCCAATACGCTCGGAGTTTCATGCGGATGCGTTCCAGCCCGTTCCATTACGGCCTCGCCGCCGCGATGCTGCTTGCGGCGGCGCCTGCCGGCGCCCAGACGCTGCAGGAAGCCCTGGCCCAGGCCTACAACAACAACCCCACCCTGCTCGCCGCACGCGCCCAGCTTCGCGCGGTGGACGAGAACGTTCCCCAGGCGCTCGCCGGCTGGCGGCCCACCGTGGTCATCGCCGGTTCCTACGGCGCCACGGACGTCCGGAATACGGGGCAGGGCGGGGTTGTTTCGCGGCTTGACCGCTCGCCGGCCAGTGTCACGGGCACCGTTACCCAGCCGATCTTTCGCGGCGGCCGGACCGTCGCCCAGACTCGTCAGGCGGAAAACCAAGTCCTGGCCCAGCGCGCCCGGCTCTTCGCGACCGAGCAGCAGATCCTGAGCGATGGCGTGAACGCCTATATCGGCGTGATCCAGAACGCCGAACTACTACGCCTCAACATCAACAACGAGCAGGTACTCGGCCGTCAGCTCCAGGCGACCAACGAGCGCTTCCGCGTCGGTGAGATCACCCGCACCGACGTGGCCCAGGCGGAGAGCCGCCTCGCCGGCGCGCGCTCATCCCGCACCCAGGCTGAGGGCAACCTCCAGATCGCGCGCGCGACCTATCAGCGCGTCGTGGGTGAGCCGCCGGGCCGCCTGACCAACCCCCAACCGCTGGTCGTGCCGGTTCGCTCGGCGGCCGAGGCCCAGGCAGCGGCCATCGCCAACAACCCGAACGTGGTCGCCGCGCTCTTCAATGCCGCATCGGCGCGCGACGCGGTGGACGTGCAGATCTCCACCTTGCTGCCGCAGGTTTCGGCCACGGCCCAAGCCTTCCGCCAGGACAACGCTCAGCTTCGCGGCACGCGCCAGACCGGAGGGCAGGCGACGCTGAACCTCAACGTGCCGCTCTACCAGGGCGGTGCGGAGCACGCGCTGGTGCGGCAGGCGCGCCAGACCGCGCAGCAGGCCATCTCCCAGGTGGATGAGGCGCGGCGCACCGTGGCGCAGCAGGCAGCACAAAGCTGGGAGCAGCTTCGCTCCGCCCGCGCCACGGTGGAAAGCGTCCGCGCGCAGATCCGCGCCGCCGAGATTGCCCTCGATGGCGTCCAGCGTGAGGCGATCGTCGGTAGCCGCACCACGCTGGACGTTCTGAACGCCGAGCAGGAACTGCTGAATGCGCGAACCAGCCTGGTGAACGCCCTCTCCACCGTCGTGACCGGCTCCTACAACCTGGCGGCCTCCATCGGGCGGCTGACGGCGCAGGACCTCGGCCTGCCGGTCGAGCTCTACGACATGCGCCAATACTACAATGCGGTGCGCGACCGCTGGGTGGGCATCGGCGACTATTCGGTCGCGGCGGTGCGGCGGTGAGCGGGAGCGGGCCTGCACAGCCAGAGCCCACGATGGACGATATCCTGGCGTCCATCCGAAAGATCCTGAACGAGGGGGAGCCGCCAGCCGGCCCGATCCCTGTCACGGAGCCCGAACCCCTCCTGCTCACGCCGGACATGATGATCACCCGGCCGGAGGGGGCATTGCCGCCAGATGCGCCCGAGGCTCCGGCCTTATCGCCTGAGCCCATTCCTCTCACCGAGGCGCCCGCGACCGCTGCGGCCCCAGAGCCCGAGCTGTCCCCCCGCCCCCCCCCCACCCCCGCCACCCCGGCGCGATGGGCGCGGGCGCCCCCCCCCCCCCCCCCCGCGGCCCTCGGCCAGCTGTCGCGCGCGGTGGCGCAGGAGCGGGCCACGGGCGTCGCCCGCGGCGGCCCCACGATCGAGGATGTGGTGCGGGAGGAAATCCGGCCCGTCCTGAAGGAATGGCTCGACAACCACCTGCCCGCGATTGTCGAGCGCTTGGTCCGCCAAGAGATCGAACGGGTGATGTCCCGCCAGGGCTGACGCCTTCTGGGCTTGACGGGAAGCGTGGGGCGCGGAAGTTGCGCCCATGCTCCCCAAGGCTTTCGATCCCTCCGCCATCGAATCGCGCCTCTATGCCGAGGCCGAGGCCGCCGGCGTCTTCGGCGCCGACCCAGCGCGGGACCGCCCGCCCTTCACGGTCGTCATCCCTCCGCCCAACGTCACGGGCAGCCTGCACATCGGCCACGCGCTGAACAACACGCTGCAGGACGTGCTCGTGCGGTTCCGCCGCATGCAGGGCAGCGACGCGCTGTGGATGCCCGGCACCGACCACGCCGGCATCGCCACCCAGATGGTCGTCGAGCGTCTCCTCGCCCAGACCCAGCAGCCCGGGCGTCGTGAGATGGGGCGTGAGAAGTTCCTTGAGCGCGTCTGGCAGTGGAAGGCGGAGAGCGGCGGCACCATCACCCGCCAGCTGCGCCGGCTCGGCGCCAGCCTCGACTGGCCGCGCGAGCGATTCACCATGGATGAAGGCCTGTCCCGCGCCGTGCTGGAGGTCTTCGTGCGCCTGCACGAGGAAGGGCTGATCTACCGCGACACCCGACTCGTGAACTGGGACCCGGTCTTCCAGACCGCGATCTCCGACCTTGAGGTGGAAAGCCGGGAGGTGAAGGGCACGCTGTGGACGCTGCGCTACCCGGTGGAGGGCGGCGGGCACATCGAAGTGGCGACCACGCGCCCCGAGACCATGCTGGCCGACACGGCCGTCGCCGTGCACCCGGAGGATGAACGTTTCGCCGCGCTGGTCGGGCGCCATGTCATCCTGCCCTTGGTTGGACGGCGCATCTCCATCGTCGCCGACGCCTATTCTGATCCTGAGAAAGGCACGGGCGCGGTGAAGATCACTCCCGCGCATGATTTCAACGACTATGAGGTGGGACGCCGCCACGAGCTCGCCATGCCGAGCGTGCTGGACGAGAGTGCCCGCATCACCCTGGCCGAGATCGAGGACCCGTCGCCCTTCCTACGCACCCTGGAAGGCATGGACCGCTTCGAGGCCCGCAAGCTCATCATCGCGGAGCTTGAGGCGCAAGGGCTACTGGTCCAGGCGGAGCCGCACGCGCATCAGGTGCCGCACGGCGACCGCTCCGGTGTGCCGATCGAGCCGCGCCTGACGCTGCAATGGTATTGCGACGCCGCGACTCTCGCGAAGCCGGCCATCGAGGCGGTGGAAACTGGCCGCACCCGCTTCGTGCCGCGCCAGTATGAGAACCTGTTCTTCGCCTGGATGCGCGACATCCAGCCCTGGTGCATCTCGCGGCAGCTTTGGTGGGGCCACCGCATCCCGGCCTGGTATGGCCCGGACGGCACGGTCTTCGTGAAGCGCAGCGAGGCGGAGGCGCTGGAGGCCGCCCAGGCGCATTACGGCGAACCGGTGGAACTGCGCCGCGACGAGGACGTGCTGGACACATGGTTCAGCAGCGCCCTCTGGCCCTTCTCGACGCTGGGCTGGCCCGAGGACACGGCGGAGCTTCGCAAGCACTACCCGACCGACGTGCTGGTGACAGGCTTCGACATCATCTTCTTCTGGGTCGCCCGGATGATGATGATGGGGCTGCACTTCATGAAGGAGGTGCCGTTCCGCGACGTGGTGATCCACGGTCTCGTGCGCGACGCGAAGGGGCAGAAGATGTCCAAGTCGAAGGGGAACGTCATGGACCCCCTCGACCTGATCGACCAGCATGGTGCCGACGCGGTGCGCTTCACTCTCTGCGCGCTGGCCTCGCCGGGCCGCGACATCAAGCTCGACCCGCAGCGACTGGAGGGCTACCGCGCCTTCGCGACCAAGCTGTGGAACGCCGCGCGCTTCCTGGAGATGAACGGCGTCCAGCCTGATCCGGCCTTCAACCCGGCCACGGTGCAGACGCCGCTGGCGCGCTGGCTGCTTGGCAAGTCCTCAGCCGCCATCGCAGCGGCGACCGAGTCGCTGGACCGCTTCCGTTTCGACGACTACGCCGCCGCCCTCTACGGCTTCACCTGGAACAGCTACTGCGACTGGTTCATCGAGTTCGCGAAGCCGGTGCTGAACGGACCCGATGGCCCGGAGAAGGACGAGGTGCGTGGCGCAGCCCAGCACGTGCTCGGCGTGATCCTGCGCCTGCTGCACCCGGTGATGCCTTTCGTGACGGCGGAGCTCTGGGAGCAGCTCGGCTATGGCAAGGCCGTCTCTCTTACCACGGCTGATTGGCCGCGCGCTGTCCTCACCGATGCGGAAGGGGAGGGGATCGACCTCGCCATTGCCGCGATCGGCGCAATTCGTTCGGCGCGTGCAGCGCTGAACGTGCCGGCGGGGGCGACGCTGGCGCTTCGCGTCTCCGGCCCGATGTCGGCGGCGCAGAACCTGGCAGCCTTCACGCCGCAGATTATGCGCCTAGCACGGGTCGAGGCACCGCAATTCGTGGCCGATGCGGCGGAAGGTGCTGGGCCTGGCGCCAGCGCCGCCGCTGGCGACTTGTCGCTCTTCCTCCCACTCACGGGCGTCGTGGACCTCGCCGCCGAGCGCTCACGCCTTGGCCGGGACCGCACAAAGGCCGAGGGGGAGCGGGACAAGCTGGCAAAGAAGCTGGGCAATCCCGGCTTCCGCGCGAAGGCCGAGGAGAGCGTGGTTGCCGAGACGGAGGAAAGACTGGCGGAGGCCGAGGCCGAACTGCTCCGGCTGGACGCCGCCCTCTCGCGCATCGCAAGCTGAACCAGAAAGCCGAGGAAACGCACGCAATGACCCAATGGGACAAGTCCAAGCTCCCGAGCCGCCACGTCAGCGTCGGTCCGGAGCGCGCGCCGCACCGCTCCTACTACTACGCGATGGGAATGACGAAGGAGGAGATCAACGCTCCCCTCATCGGCGTGGCGACGTGCTGGAACGAGGCCGCGCCCTGCAACATCGCCCTCAGCCGCCAGGCGCAGTCGGTGAAGCAGGGCGTGCGTGAGGCGGGCGCCGCGCCGCGCGAGTTCACCACCATCACGGTGACGGACGGCATCGCGATGGGGCACCAGGGGATGAAGTCCTCCCTGGTCTCGCGCGAGGTGATCGCGGACTCCATCGAACTCACCATGCGGGGCCACTGCTATGACGCGATGGTGGGCCTCGCGGGCTGCGACAAGTCGCTGCCCGGCGTGATGATGGCGATGCTGCGCCTGAACGTGCCCTCCGTCTTCATGTATGGCGGCTCGATCCGCCCCGGCCACCACCGCGGCCGTGACGTCACGGTGCTGGACGTCTTCGAGGCGGTGGGCACCCATGCGGCCGGCCGCATGAGCGACGAGGAGCTGGAGGAGCTGGAGCAGCATGCCTGCCCGGGCGCCGGTGCCTGCGGCGGTCAGTTCACCGCCAACACCATGGCCTGCATCAGCGAGGTCATCGGCCTCGCCCTTCCGAATTCGGCCGGCGCTCCCGCTCCGGATGAGGACCGCGACGTGTGGGCTCTTGAATCCGGCCGGCAGGTAGTCGAGCTGATCCGCAGCGGCATTCGCCCTCGCGACATCGTGACGAGGAAGGCCCTGGAAAACGCGGCGCGCATCGTCGGCGCCACGGGCGGCTCGACCAATGCCGCACTGCACCTGCCCGCCATCGCCCATGAGGCGGGCATTGACTTCCCGCTGGAGGAGGTGGCGCGGCTGATGCGCGACACGCCCCACATCGCCGACCTGAAGCCCGGCGGACGCTACGTCGCGCTCGACGTGCACCGCATTGGTGGCGTGCCGGTCATCATCAAGGCGCTGCTGGATGGCGGGCTGTTGCATGGCGACTGTATCACCGCCACCGGCAAGACCTTGGCTGAGAACCACGCAGAGGTGATTTTCCCGAAGGATCAGGACGTGGTGCGTCCCGTCTCAGACCCGATCAGCAAGATCGGCGGAGTGGTCTCGCTCTTCGGCAACCTCGCGCCTGATGGAGCGATCGTGAAGATCGCCGGCATGGAGAAGCTCCGCTTCGAGGGCACGGCGCTGTGCTTCGATTGCGAGGAGGACGCATTCGCCGCCGTCGAGGCACGGGCCTACAAGCCCGGCGACGTCATCGTCATCCGCTACGAGGGCCCCAAGGGCGGCCCCGGCATGCGCGAGATGTTGAGCACGACCAGCGCCCTCTACGGCCAGGGCATGGGCGACAAGGTGGCGCTGATCACCGATGGCCGCTTCTCTGGCGCCACGCGCGGCTTCTGCATCGGCCATGTGGGGCCGGAGGCGGCGGTCGGCGGGCCCATCGGCCTGCTGCGCAACGGCGACCGCATCGTGATCGATGCGGAGAAGGGCACGATCGACGTGATGCTGTCGGAAGAAGAACTGTCGAAGCGCCGGGCCGAATGGAAGCCGCGCACGCATGACTACAACAGCGGCGCTTTGTGGAAATACGCGCAGACCGTCGGCCCCGCGCGGTACGGGGCGGTGACCCAGCCTGGCGCGCGCGCCGAGACGCATGTTTACGCCGATATCTGAAATCTGACCTCGCGGCGTTAACCGGGCCTTATGGGCCCGGCGGGCATCTTCCCGGAAGCGACAACCGGGAAGCCCGCTGACGGTAAGCGCCTCGTCCATTCTGGAGCCGGGAACCCGGCCTGTCCCCTTGCGCCCACCGATGCAGGGTCGGGGCGGGGCGGCCCCGGCCCTCCTCGCGGCCACGGGTATACTGGCGCCCATTCCGGTCCGCGCCCGCTCCTGCCGCGCGTCGATGCACTGTTGCCCTATCTGCGCCGCATCGACGCCGCACGGATCTATGCCAATTGGGGCCCGCTGAGCGCGGAACTCGAGGTGCGGCTGGCCGTGCATTGCGGTGGCCATGTCGTTTCCGTCTCCACTGCCACGGATGGGCTGGTCTGCGCCCTTCGCGCCGTGCTGGAGGATCGCCCCAGCGAAGCTCGCCAGGGCCTTTGCCTGATGCCATCCTGGAGCTTCGTGGCAAGCGGCCACGCCGCAATTGCGGCTGACCTCCATCCTGCCTTCCTCGATGTGGGGGAGGAGCGATGGGCGCTTGACCCCGATCAGGTGCGCAACGCGATCCGTTCAGCCCGTGCGAGCCAGGAGGGTGTAGCGGTCGCTGCCGTGATGGTCGTGGCTCCCTTCGGCTTGCTGGTGGACCCCGGCCCCTGGGATGCATTCACGCAGGAGACGGGCATTCCCGTTGTGATTGACGCCGCCGCCGCTTTCGACGGGCTGAGCGCCGGGCGGCCCCCAGCCGTTGTGAGCATGCATGCGACCAAGGTCGTGGGGGCCGGGGAGGGCGGTTTCGTCGCCACCACCGATCCCGATCTCGCCCGTCGCATCAAGCGCGCGGCGAATCTTGGCTTCTTCGGCTCGCGCACCGCCGAGGTTTCCGGATTGAACGCAAAGCTCAGCGAGTACCATGCAGCGGTGGCCCTCGCGGCGCTCGACGAATGGCCGGAGCGCCGTGCTGCCCTCATCACGACAGCGGCACGAATGAGCGATGCGTTGACGGGAATGGGCCGCGGCCTCCTGCCTGGTTTCGGAAAGGATTGGGTAGCCTCGACCTGCGTGGTTCGTTTGCCGGCGGGTGTCGGTGCTGCCGAAGCAGCGCTCGACTTGGGTCTTTTCGGTATCCAGACCCGGTCCTGGTGGGGGGAGGGCAACCACGCGCAGCCTGCCTTCCGCGACTTCGCTACCTTCCCTGCGGGAGTGCGACTTGAGGTGACCCGACGCCTCGCCCAGACGACGCTCGGGTTGCCCTTCCTGCCAGATATGAACGAGGAAGAGATTGAGCGCGTCTTGGGCGCCATGCGGCAGATCTGCCTCCAGGCACAGCCTCGGAAAGCCTCCTGATGCTGCCCCGTGCCGCGGTCATCGGGGGCGGATTGGCCGGAATGGGCGCGGCGCTGTGTCTCGCTTCGCGTGGCTGGTCGGTCATGCTCCTGGAAGCTGGGACGCGGCTGGGCGCCGGGTGGTCAAGCACGGAATGAATGGGAGAAGAGGTGGATCTCGGGCTTCGCATCCCCTGCGAAACCGGGATCCCCTGGGCCAACGCGTTGCTGTTCCATGACCTCCCGACGCTGGCCGAGGCGCCGTTGACGTGGCATCGCCTGGGGCCTTGCCCATTGGAAGGGCAGGTGGACCCGGCGGGGGCGCTCCGCACCGGATCATCGTGCCTGGACGCGCGCTTCCTTTGCGCTCCTCTGCTGGCAAAGGCTCTGGAAGAGGTGCTTGGTCTGCCCCCGTAGGAGTGGGTCTGCGGTAATGAGAGCCGCGGAGCCAAGGGAGGCGGGATGATGGGCCGGAGGCCGATGCACAAGCCTGAGGAGATCGTCGCGAAGCTGCGGCAGGCGGAGGTGCTGATCGCGGGCGGAAAGTCCGTGGCAGACGCGGTGCGGGCGATCGGGGTGAGCGAGGCCACGTATCATCGATGGCGCGCCGAGTATGGCGGCCTGAAGCTGGACGCGGTGAAGCGGCTGAAGGAATTGGAGCGTGAGAACGCGCGGCTGCAGAAGGCGGTGTCGGACCTGACGCTTGAAAAGATCATCCTGAAGGAAGCTGCATCGGGAAACTACTGAGCCCAGCCCGCAGGCGCCGCTGCGTCGAGCATGTGAAGGAAAGGCTCGGTGTCTCGCAACGCCTCGCTTGCCGCGTGCTGGGCCAGCATCGGTCGACGCAGCAGAAGGCGCCGCGAGGGCGTGCCGACGAGGCGGCACTGACGGCCGACATCGTCGAACTGGCGAGGCGCTATGGACGCTACGGCTACCGGCGGATCACGGCGCTGCTGAACCAGGCGGGCTGGGCCGTGAACCATAAGAGGGTGGAGCGGATAGGACGCCGCGAGGGCCTGAAGGTGCCGAAGCGCCAGCCCAAGCGCGGCAGGCTCTGGCTAGCGGACGGGTCGTGCATCCGGCTGCGCCCCGAACATCCCCGGCACGTCTGGGCCTACGACTTCGTCGAGGACCGGACGCGGGACGGGCGGCGGTTCCGGATGCTCTGCGTGGTCGACGAGTTTACGCGCGAGGCGCTGGCCATCCGTGTCGGGCGGAAGCTCACCTCGGTGGATGTCATCGACACTCTCGCTGATCTTTTCCTCCTCCATGGCGTGCCGCAACACGTACGCTCGGACCAGGGGCCGGAGTTCATCGCGGCTGCGGTCAAGGGCTGGATTGGCGGTGTCGGGGCGAGGACGGCGTACATCGAGCGCGGCAGTCCGTGGGAAACGGATGAAATAGGGAAGTCCCTTTTCGCGAGCCTTGCCAGATTTCCTTTGCGCACGGGCGACCGCGTGGCCAAGGGCGGGGCATGGAGGTGTCAGCCCCGCCGCGCCGCCTCAGATCGTCGCTCCTCCCCTGCGGCGCTCGTGCGTGCCCGACCCTTTCTGGGGCCGGACTGCGCCCAGCCTTCTGTGAGTTTGCGATAAGCCGTCTCGGCGGCCTCTGCGGCCTGCCGTTCGCGCTGCCGGATGCCTTTGATGTTGTAGTCGAAGGCGGCACCCCGAAGACCGTGCAGCCGCGGCCGTCCGGCCCGCAGCTCGAGGCTCCGCAGCTTCCGGGCCTGCAGCGCCGGACGGAGCCAGGCATAGTCCTCGCCCCGGGTCAGGAGCCGCCACGCGAGGACGGCCAGCTTGCGGGCGGTCGCCACCGCCGCGACGTGCTGGCCGCGCCGGGAGGCGACACGCCCAAAGAACGCCTTCAGTGGTCCGGGCGCACGGGCGGCGGCCCATGCGGCCTCCACGAGGAGGCCGCGGGCGTGCCCTCGGCCTTGCTTTGTGATGCGTCCGTGCCGGGCGGGCCCCTCTCCGGACTGCCGCACGCTGGGGTTCAGGCCGAGGTAGGCGACGAGCTTCTCGGCCGAGGGGAACCGGCCCACGTCGCCGATCGCGGCCGCGAGCCCGACCGCGACGATCATGTCGATCCCCGGGATGGTCATAAGCCGCCGAACTGCGCCGTCCTCGAGGGCATGCTCGGCAATGTCGCGCTCGACCACGCGGAGGTCCTCGAGCAGCCGGTCCAGCGTGCGCACGTGCCGCTCGACGGCCTGGCGCTCGTCCTCGGGCAGGGTCTGCCGAGCCAGCCAGGCGCGGCCGCTGTGGCCGAACAGATCGGCATGCGGACAGGGCGGCACGAGATGCGCGTGCAGGATCGACTGCACGATGTTCTTGATCCGGGTCCTCTGCCGGACGAGCTGCTCGCGCCGGCTGACCTGGCGCCGCAGCGCGCCGGTCCGCTCGTCGGGCACCCAGACCTCCGGCAGGAAGCCGCTGGCGTAGAGCTTGGCCAGAACGGCTGCATCGATCGCGTCCGTTTTGATCCTGGCGTGCGCGATCAGGCGCACTTGCTTGGGATTGGCGATCACGACGCGCCCGACGTGCGGCGCGAGCACCTCGACCACCGCCGCGGCGTTGCCCGTCGCCTCGACGACCACATGGTCGTCGTGCGTCAGGCTCGCGCGGGCGAACTCCTCCAGCCGATCCCGGCGCATGTCCACCCGGCCCAGCCGGACGGCCTTTCCGTCCATCCACGCCACCGCCTCCGCGAAGACGCGGTGAATGTCCATTCCGATGATGCGCATGGCGCCCCATCCTCCTCCTCGCTCGTGGTGAAAGGGCGGGAGCTGGCGGGCAACACGACAGCTACGGATCCGCGCTCGCAGCGCATCCGGGCAAGTCGCAGGGGCGGCCATGTAACGAGTTCGAACTCGCGGTTCACTTCCATCGGACGGCCTGCTCGCACTCCACGTGCTCCCGGTGCCCCGTGTCCCGGATGGTCGCACCATATGCCGCCACACCGACGTGGCGCGACACGCGAGCACCGGCCCAATCATGCCCGGTAATGGCTACGTAGAGTCGTTCAACGGCAAGCTGCGGGACGAGCTGCTGGACGGCGAGGTGTTCGCCACGCTCCGCGAAGCGCAGGTGCTCATCGAGGAATGGCGAAAGCACTACAACGCCATCAGGCCCCATTCCTCCCTCGGATACCGCCCGCCAGCGCCAGAGGTCATCGGCATCGCCCTGCCAGCACCCTCAGCGACGAGCAGCTTCCTCATGATCGGCCCTCATTGAACTCGGCCCACCTGATGGGGGCTTGTCAGCGTCGCCTTGTCCAAAGCAGGAGACTTGAGCGCCTTGGCAGAATTGCGGGCCGGGATGCGGAAGCGAATGGAGGCGCCACCACTCATGGATGCCCCACGCTTCGGCCGCAACCTTGCCACGGCCCTGCGACATGCGCTGGCGGAGGCTTGACGGCTCGGCCCAGGCGGCGCGACACGCCGATCATGCCTGCCCCCGAACTTGCCAGCCATCGCGGCGGCGCCTTCCTCTGGCCCGAGAACAGCCTCGCTGCCATCCGCGCCGCTTGCGCCTTCGAGGCGGAGCAGGTGGAGATCGACATCCATATGTCGCGCGATGGCGAACCGGTCGTGATGCATGACGCGACGCTGGACCGGATGACGGATGGCTCCGGGCCGGTTTCGGCCCTGGACTGGTCGACGCTCCAGCGCCTGCGGGTGAAAGGAACGGGCGGCGAGGCCATTCCTCACTTGCGCGAGGCGGCAAGCGCCATCTCGGCCGGTGGAAAGATCCTGCGTCTCGAGATCAAGAGCGATACGACAGGCTCCCCCTATCCGGGGCTGGTTCGCGCGGCCGTCCATGCCGTGGGCGATCGGCAAGCCGCAGTCGTGATGTCTTTCGAGTCTGCCACCCTGGCCGAAGCAGTCGCGATAGGCGGGTTCGCGCAATACGTGCTGCTGGTGGATGGGCGCCGACGCCGCGCCAGCCGAGCCGAGGACCTGATTGCAGCCTGCCGTGCCGTCGGCGCCACGGAACTTGGACTGCCCGTCGAAGCTGTCGAGGCCGGGCTGGCACGGGCGGTCCATGAGGCCGGGCTGCGGCTCTCGGTCTGGGGCGCGAACCACGCACCCACCCTGCGCCATGCCCTGTCGCCGGAGCTTGCCTTGGACGCGATTGCCACGGACGACCCCCCGCTGGCAGCGCAGATGCGCGCCGACGCAATGCGCTTGCGGAGCGGCCATCCTCCCGACTAGCCTTCCGCCCTTACAGGGAGGAAGAATGCCGGGAAGTGCAATCCTGGAGGCGGACCGCGTGTCGCTCCGATTCGGAGGTGTTCGCGCGCTCACCGACGTTTCCTTCGCCATCCAGGCGGGTGAGGTCTTCTCGATCATTGGCCCGAACGGTGCGGGCAAGACCTCCATGGTGAACTGCGTCTCGGGCCGCTACCGGCCGACCGAGGGACGCATCCTGTTCGAAGGCAAGGACATCACGCGCCTGCCGACCAACCGTCGCGCGGCGCTCGGGCTGGGGCGCACCTTCCAGAACCTCGCGCTGTTCGGTCACATGAGCGTGCTCGACAACATCATGGTCGGACGCCACCACCTGATGAAGTCCGGCTTCGTTCGGGGCATGGTCCATTGGTTCGGCGGTGCGCGGCAGGAAGAGCTGGCGCATCGGCGCGAGGTCGAGGAGATCATCGACTTCCTCGAGATCCAGCATGTCCGGAAAGCCGCGGCCGGGACGCTCTCCTACGGCCTCCGCAAGCGGGTGGAACTGGCGCGCGCCGTGGCGCTACGCCCCAAGCTGATCCTGCTGGATGAGCCGATGGCCGGCATGAACCTCGAAGAAAAGGAGGACATGGCCCGCTTCATCCTCGACCTGAACCAGGAATGGGGCATGACCGTGCTGATGATCGAGCACGACATGGGCGTGGTCATGGACATCTCCCACCGCGTCATGGTGCTGGATTTCGGCCGCAAGATCGCGGAGGGCCGGCCGGATGAGGTGATGGCCGACGCCCAGGTGCGTAGTGCCTATCTGGGGGAGGTGGAGGAGGCCCCGCAGCCGGAGACGGCGGGATGACGGAGGACACGCTCCCACGCATTCTCGCCCGCAATGCCAGGGACCATGGGGATGAGGTCGCGCTGCGGGAGAAGCATCTGGGCATTTGGCGTTCCTTCACCTGGGCCGAATACCAGGCTCGCGTCCGCGGCTTCGCACTCGGCTTGGCGACACTCGGAATCCGCAGCGGCGAGGTGGTCGGGCTGATCGGCGACAACCGGCCCGACTGGGTGATGGGCGAGGTGGCGGCGCATGCGCTAGGTTGTCGCACTCTCGGCATCTATCGTGATTCCATGGAGGACGAGGTCGAGTACCTTCTGGGCGTCACCAGTGCATCGGTGGTCTTCGCCGAGGATGAGGAGCAGGCGGACAAGCTGCTCAATATCGGCGATCGCCTGCCTGGCCTGCGGCACATCGTGTTCAGCGACCCGCGCGGGATGCGCAAGCTCGAGGACCCGCGCCTCATCAGTGCCGATAAATTGCTGCGTCGAGGCGCGGAACGGTCAGCCGACGAGTATGACGCGTTTATCCAGGCGACACGCGGCGAGGACGTTGCGATCCTTTGTACGACGTCCGGTACGACCGCGCGGCCCAAATTGGCCCAGCTCACTTCCAGCGCGTTGATTCGCCATTGCGAGGCGTATCTGGCCGTCGACCCCAAGGGGCCCCAGGACGAGTATGTTTCCGTGCTGCCGCTGCCCTGGATCATGGAGCAGATCTACGCGGTTGGCTGGAACCTCATCTCCCGCATGAAGGTCAACTTCGTCGAGGAGCCGGAGACCACCATGGCCGATTTCCGGGAGGTCGGCCCCAGCTTCGTTCTCTTCGCGCCTCGCACCTGGGAGGCTTTGGCCGCAGAGGTGCGTGCGCGCGTGATGGACGCGAGCCCGATGAAGCGTCGCATGTTCGACCTTGGCATGAAGCTGGGGCTGCAGGCGCTGGAGAAGGGGGGACGGTCGGCCCTCGCGGACGGGGTCCTGTTTCGCGCGCTGCGCGACCGCCTGGGATTCACCAATTTGCGCTCCGCCGCTACGGGCGGCGCCGCTCTCGGGCCCGACACGTTTCGCTTTTTCCTCGCGCTCGGTGTGCCGCTGCGCCAGCTTTATGGGCAGACCGAGACCCTTGGCGCGTATACGCTGCAGGCGCCCGGCCGAGCTGATTTCGAGACAGTAGGTGCGCCGTTCAACGCACGGATCGAGCTTCGCGTGGACGACCCGGATGCGAATGGCGTCGGCGAGATCGTCACGCGCCATCCGTACATGTTCAGCGGGTATTTCGGCGTGGCCGAGACGCCCGACCTGCGCGATGGCTGGCTGCATACGGGTGACGCGGGATTCTTCGACCCTATGGGCCGGCTCGTGGTGATCGACCGCATCAAGGACATCGCCACCACCAGCACCGGTACGCGCTTCTCACCGCAATACATCGAGAACAAGCTGAAGTTCTCGCCCTATGTGGCCGAGGCGGTGGTGCTCGGCGATGGGCGGCCGCACCTCGCCGCCATGATCTGCATCCGCTTTCCCATCGTCAGCAAATGGGCTGAGCGGAACCGCATCGCCTTCACAACCTACACCGACCTGTCGGCCCGGCCGCAGGTCCAGGCCCTGATCGCCGAGGAAGTCGCCAAGGTAAACGCGACCTTGCCGGAAGCGCAGCGCATCCGTGACTTCGTGCTGCTCTACAAGGAGCTCGACGCGGATGACGAGGAGCTGACGCGCACGCGCAAGGTGCGGCGCGGCGTCATCAACCAGAAATACGGCGACATCATTGCCGCGATCTATGGCGGGCAGGGCGAGATCCCGGTGGATACCACCATCACCTTCCAGGACGGCAGCCACAGCCGCATCCGCACCAACCTGACCGTGCAACGCGCCGATGCAGCGCAAGCAAGGGCGGCCTGACCATGGAAGGGACCCTCTTTCTCCAGCTGCTGGTGAACGGGCTGATCGTGGGGGCGCTCTATGGCGTCGTCGCGATGTCCTTCGTCCTGATCTACAAGGCTTCGCAGGTGGTGAATTTCGCCCAGGGCGAGTTCCTGCTGGTCGGGGCTTGGGCGTGCTGGTGGCTCATCACCGACATGCAGCTTCCCTTCTGGCTAGCCTTCCCCATGTGCCTCGCCTTCATGACAATCTTCGGGATCGTGCTGCAGGTGACGGTGCTCCGGCCCCTGATTGGTGAACCCGTGATCTCCGTCATCATGGCGACGGTGGGGCTGTCGATCTTTTTCCAAGCACTGATGAAATGGATGTTCGGCGTCTTCGCCCAGCCCTTCCCACCCATCTTTGCTTCGGAACGCGTCTCGCTGCTCGGGCTTGAGGTCCAGAGTGTCTATCTGCTCTCCCTCGTCCTGTCGGTGGTGATCATGCTGGGGTTCTGGTGGTTCTTCACCTTCTCCAAGCACGGCCTAGCCATGAGGGCGACGGCTTTCGACCAGCAGGTGGCACAATCGCTGGGCGTCTCGGTGCCTAAGGTCTTCGCCATGTCGTGGGCGATCAGCGCGGTGGTCTCGGCCGTGGCCGGGGTGGTAGTCGGCGTGGTTTCGGGCGTTTCCTCCGGTCTTTCCTTTTACGGCATCAAGGTGTTTCCGGCAGTTATCCTGGGCGGGCTGGATTCCATCGTCGGCGCCATGCTCGGCGGGATCATCGTCGGCGTGCTAGAGAATGTCGCGCAGTATCTCGACGCGCAGTGGTTGAACTGGGGCAATATGATCAACGTTGCCCCCTTCTACGCGCTGGTGCTGATCCTGCTGATCAAGCCCTATGGCCTGTTCGGCACCCGCAACATCGAGCGGGTCTGAGCCATGGCGACGGCCAGCCCGCTCCCCTGCGGCGACTTCCGCACCTCCTATGCTGCGGACATGACGATCTTCCCGACGCGCAATTCACGTATCGCGCTCGGGGTTGGCCTGGTGCTGCTTTGCCTCGCGCCGCTCGTGTTCGGACGGTACGAGTTGTCGCTGCTGATCCAGATCGGCTTCCTGGGCATCGCCGCGCTCGGGCTCAACATCCTTGTCGGTTTCACCGGGCAGATCTCGATCGGGCACGCGGCCTTCTTTGGCTTTGGCGCCTTCGCCTCGGCCGGGTTCGTGAAGCTGGGCGTGCCGGTGGTACTGGCCATTCCGCTGGCCGGTGTCGCCACGGCGCTGGTCGGCCTTGTCTTCGGCCTGCCGGCAGCGCGGCTCAAGGGCCTCTATCTGGCTATCGCCACGCTCGCGGCGCAGTTCATCCTTGAGGATTTCTTCGCTCGCGCGCGGTGGTTTTCTGGCGGCGTCGCTGGGCAGGTGACCGAGAACTTCTCCCTGTTCCGCTTCCGCTTCGACCGGGAGGAGACCTATTTTTACGTCGTCCTCGCTTGGGTCGTGCTGATGTACGTGATGGCGGCGAACCTGATGCGGTCGCGCGACGGGCGCGCCCTTGTGGCCGTGCGCGACCACTACCTGTCCGCCGAGGTCATGGGTATCAACCTCGCCTACTACCGCACCCTATCCTTTGGCATCGCCTCCTTCTACGCAGGCGTCGGTGGCGCGCTTTATGCGCACTACATCCTCTTCGTCAGCGTCGAGGCCTTCAACATCCTGTTCTCCATCCAGTTCCTCGCCATGATCATCATCGGCGGGCTGGGCTCGGTCATGGGATCGCTGATGGGTGCCGCGTTCATGGTGCTGATGCCGGAGGCGGTGCAGAGCGCGGCGCAGGCCTTGCAAGGCGGCGCGCTGGACCGTGCGCTGAACCTCGGCAACTCGCTGAACTTCCTGCGCGAGATGGCTATCGGTGCTGCCATCATTCTTTTCCTGATCTTCGAGCCCGACGGGCTGGCCCGGCGATGGCGGTTGATCAAGGCTTATTGGAAGCTTTACCCCTACTCGCACTAAGCAAGAAATTCGGAGGACACGTCCATGAAGATGACCCTTCTCGCGGCGGCGCTGGCCTTGGGGGCGAGCCCTGCTCTGGCGCAGGCCCCCATTCAGGTCGGGCACATCGCGGATTACTCGGGCGCGACCTCCGATGTCGGCGTGCCCTATGGGCGAGGCGTCCAGGACGCGCTGGCCTGGGTGAACGCCAATCGCCGCGTCGCCGGGCGCACGATGCACGTGATGACGGTGGATTACGGCTACCAGGCTCCGCGCGCTATCAGCCAGTACCAGTCCTGGATGGGCCGTGAGCGGCCGGTCGCGATTCAGGGCTGGGGCACGGTGGACACCGAGGCGCTGA
The DNA here is from genome assembly GCF_017355885.1 of Sabulicella rubraurantiaca. Taxonomy (GTDB): domain Bacteria; phylum Pseudomonadota; class Alphaproteobacteria; order Acetobacterales; family Acetobacteraceae; genus Roseococcus; species Roseococcus rubraurantiacus. The sequence goes on along the minus strand of NZ_JAFEUU010000001.1, from coordinate 411,525 downwards.
TCGCTTTCAACACGCGCGACCGCGTTCCCTACATCTCAGCCTCCTATTCGGCCGCGCTGACCGACCCGACTGGTCGCGCGCCCCGGGCGGATAAGGCCGCGCCCTTCAACTTCTTCTATGGTCCGTCCTACAGCGACGCGCTGCGTGCCATGCTGATCTGGGCGCGCGACGACTGGCAGCGTCGTGGCCAGCAGGGGCGGCCGAAATACGTCCACATGGGCGCTAATCACCCCTATCCGAACTCGCCCAAGGCGGCGGGAGAGGCGCTGGCTCAGGAGCTCGGCTTCGAGGTTTTGCCTTCCATTCAGTTCGCGCTGGCGCCGGGTGACTACACCGCCCAGTGCCTGACGCTGCGGAACCAGGGTGCCAACTACGCCTATCTGGGCAACACCGCCGGCTCCAACATTTCCGTGCTGCGGGCATGCCAGACGGTGGGCGCGCAGGTGCAGTTCCTGGGCAATGTCTGGGGCATGGACGAGAACGCGATGAAGGCCGCCGGCGCCGCGGCGAATGGCGTGGTATTCCCGGTCCGCACCGCCGCGGTCTGGGGCCAAGAAGTGCCTGGCATGAATCAGATCCGCACCATTTCGCGCATGAGCGACCAGGCGGGCAACGCTTATCGCCCCGTGCACTACCTCGCGGGAGTCTGCGCGGCGATGCTGATGGTCGAGGCGATGGAGACGGCGGCTGCCGATGGCGGTCAGATCACCGGAGTGCGCATTCGCGACGGGTTCTATGCGCGACGCGATTGGGTACCAGAAGGGTTCCAGGGCGTATGCGCGCCCTCCAACTTTTCCAATGAAGACCACCGCGGCACGCTCGCGGTCGCGCTCTACCGCTCCGTGGTGCAGGGCGACACCACCCAAGCAAGCGTGGACGAACTGATGCGCAGCGGCACCATGAGGCTGGAGCCGGTGACGACCATCAACCTCGAGCGCCGCCGCGACTGGCTGGGTTGGTGAATCGATGACGGCCCCGCTGCTCCAAGTCAGCAACATCGAGGTCGTGTACAACGACGTCATCCTGGTGCTGCGCGGGCTGTCGCTTGAAGTCCCGCAGGGCGAGATCGTCGCCCTTCTGGGCGCCAATGGGGCGGGCAAGTCCACGACCCTCAAGGCGATTTCCGGCCTGCTGCGCACGGAGGAGGGTGAGGTCACTCGGGGCGAGATCCGCTTCATGGGAGACCCGATCCACGGCATCGAAGCGCACAACATCGTCCGCCGCGGCATCTTCCAGGTGATGGAGGGGCGCCGCATCGTCGCCGACATGACGTGCCAGGAGAATCTTCGGCTCGGCGCCTTCACCCGCTCGGATGGCGAGGTAAAGCGCGACATCGATATGGTGTATTCGTATTTCCCGCGCCTCAAGGAGCGGACGGGGCTTGCTGGCTATCTCTCTGGCGGGGAGCAGCAGATGCTCGCCATCGGCCGGGCCCTGATGGCGCGTCCCAAGCTCATCCTGATGGACGAGCCGTCCATGGGTCTTTCGCCGCTCCTGGTGAAGGAGGTGTTCGGCATCATCCGAAAGCTGAACCGCGACCTCGGCATCACTATCCTGCTGGTGGAGCAGAATGCGCGCATGGCGCTGTCCGTCGCCTCCTACGGCTACGTGATGGAGCAGGGCAAGGTCGTTCTGGACGGCACCGCCGCATCGCTGATGGACAATGAGGATGTGAAGGAGTTCTACCTCGGCGGCCACGGGGCGGAACGGAAGTCCTTCAAGAACATCAAGAGCTACAAACGGCGCAAGCGTTGGCTGTGACCTCTTACGAAGCCTGGCGACGCGACTTCCGCTGGGACATCCCGGAACGATTCAACATCGCCCGAGCCTGCTGCGACCGCTGGGCCGACGGATCGGGGCGCGTCGCCCTGCTGCTCCCGGATGGGCCGGGGATCACGTTCGACGAGTTGCTGCGCCAGTCCTCGCGCATGGCAAATGTCCTGCTGGCCCATGGCATCGGGCCAGCGGACCGCGTTGGCGTGCTACTGCCGCAGGCGGTCGAGACGGTAGTGGCGCATATGGCCATCTACCGCGTCGGCGCCATCGCCGTGCCCCTGTTCCAGCTTTTTGGCGCGGATGCCATCGCCTACCGCCTTGCGGATTGCGATGCGCGCGCCGTCATCACGGACGGCGATGGACTTCCGAAGCTTCCAGCCGGTCCCCTGGCCTTCACCATTGGGGCAGGCGCCGTGGACATGCTGGCCGCCATGGAGCGCGCGGGCGACCGACACGAATGCGCGGATACCTCGGCGGAAGACCCGGCGCTGATCATCTACACCAGCGGCACCACAGGCTCCCCTAAGGGGGCGCTGCATGCGCACCGGGTGCTAATCGGCCATCTGCCGGGGGTGGAGATGCCGCAGGACCTCTTCCCCCAGCCGGGCGACCTGTTCTGGACGCCCGCGGATTGGGCCTGGATCGGGGGGCTGCTCGACGTGCTCCTGCCCAGCCTGTTTCACGGCGTGCCGGTTATGGCGCACCGCATGACGAAGTTCGACCCTGAGGAGGCCTTCCACCTCGTCGCTCGCCACGGGATCCGCAACCTGTTCCTGCCGCCCACTGCGTTGCGCCTCATGCGCCAGGTGCCGGACCCGGCGCGCCTCGGTGCCCGGCCGCGCTCCATCGGTTCGGGTGGCGAGACGCTGGGCGCGGAGATGCTGGAGTGGGGAAGGGAAGCGTTCGGCGTTTCGATCAACGAGTTTTACGGCCAGACCGAATGCAATCTTGTCGTCTCGTCCTGCGGTGCCCTCTTCCCACCGAAGCCCGGCTGGGCGGGCCGTGCCGTGCTGGGGCATGAGGTGTCCATCGTGGAGGGCGAGATTGCGATACGTGCGCCCGATCCGGTCATGTTCATGCGCTACTGGAACCGGCCCGAGGACACCACCGCCAAGTTCCGTGACGGCTGGCTCATGACCGGCGATGCCGGCGAGATGGATGGAGATGGCTTCATCCGCTTCCTCGGTCGCGCGGACGATGTCATCACCTCCGCCGGCTACCGGATCGGTCCTGGCGAAGTGGAGGACTGCCTGATTCGCCATGAGTCGGTAGCGGCCGCCGCCGTAATCGGCATCCCAGACCCTATGCGGACCGAGGCGGTGGCCGCGGCGGTCGTCCTCCGCGCCGGTCATTCTCCAAGCCCTGAGCTGGAGGCCGCCCTGCAGGCCCATGTCCGGACCCGCCTTGCCGGCCACCTCTATCCTCGCCACATCCGCTTCGTTGCCGAGTTGCCGCAGACGGCGACAGGCAAGATCATGCGGCGCACCCTGCGCGAGAACTGGAAAAGGCTGCCATGATCCCGAATGCCCCTCCCGGGCTGGATTTCGCCCTCGGCGAGCCCATCGAGGCCCTGCGCGACACGGTGCGCGGCTTCAGCGAGCAGCGCATCGCACCCCTCGCGGCCGAGATCGACCGCACCGACGAATTCCCGCGCCACCTTTGGCCGGAGATGGGGGCGCTCGGCCTGCATGGCATCACTGCCAGCGAGGAGCATGGCGGGGCTGGCATGGGCTACCTCGCTCACTGTGTGGCGATGGAGGAGGTGAGCCGTGCCTCCGCCAGCATCGGCCTCTCCTATGGCGCGCACAGCAATCTCTGCGTCAACCAGATCGAGCGGAACGGCACGAAGGAGCAGAAGGGCCGCTACCTGCCGAAGCTGATCAGCGGCGATCACCTCGGCGCGCTGGCGATGAGCGAGCCGGGTGCGGGTTCCGACGTCGTTTCCATGAAGCTGCGCGCGGAGAAGCGTGGTGACCGCTACGTGCTGAACGGCACGAAGCTCTGGATCACCAACGCCCACTATGCCGAGACCATCATCGTCTATGCCAAGACGGAGGCAGAGGCAGGGCCGAAGGGCATCACCGCTTTCATCGTCGAACGCGGCTTCAAGGGATTCACGCCGGCGCAGAAGCTGGACAAGCTTGGCATGCGCGGCTCGCCCACCTCGGAGCTCGTCTTCGAGGATTGCGAGGTGCCGGAGGAGAACGTGCTGGGCGCCGTGAATGGCGGCGTGCGGGTCCTGATGTCCGGGCTAGATTATGAACGTGCGGTGCTGGCGGCGGGGCCGCTCGGCATCATGCAGGCCTGCCTGGACGTGGTGGTGCCCTATATCCATCAGAGGCAGCAGTTCGGCAGCCCGATCGGCGAGTTCCAATTCATCCAGGGCAAGGTCGCGGACATGTACACACGGCTGAATGCGGCGCGCGCCTATGTCTACGCCGTGGCGCGCGCCTGCGACGCAGGCAGGACCACGCGCAAGGACGCGGCGGGCGCCATCCTGTTTGCGGCAGAGGAGGCGACGCGGGCTGCGCTGGACGCGATCCAGATCCTGGGGGGTAATGGCTACATTAATGACTATCCGACCGGGCGGCTCCTGCGCGACGCGAAGCTCTATGAGATCGGCGCCGGGACCAGCGAGATCCGCCGCCTGCTGATCGGCCGCGAGATCTTCCGGGAAACCGCCTAGATGCGCGTCGCCTCGAAGCTGAACACAAGGACCGAGGAGTTCCGCGCCAATCGCATCCGCATGGAGGCGCTGCTGGAGCAGCTTTCGACCCGCACTGCCCGCGCGGCTTTGGGCGGTCCCGAGGCGGCACGGCAGAAGCACCTGTCGCGTGGCAAGCTGCTGCCCCGCGCGCGCGTCGAGAACCTGCTCGACCCCGGCGCGCCCTTCCTGGAGCTGAGTCCGCTCGCGGCAAACGGCATGTATGGCAATGAAGTGCCGGGAGCCGGGCTCGTGACCGGCCTGGGCATGGTGTCTGGGCGGCTCTGCGTGATCGTCGCCAATGACGCGACGGTGAAAGGCGGCACCTATTTCCCCCTGACGGTGAAGAAGCACCTGCGCGCCCAGGAAATCGCACGGGAGAACCGGCTGCCTTGCCTCTACCTCGTCGACTCAGGCGGCGCCAACCTGCCGAACCAGGACGAGATCTTCCCCGACCGCGAGCATTTCGGCCGCATCTTCTTTAACCAAGCCACCATGTCGGCCGAGGGCATCCCGCAGATCGCTGCCGTGATGGGCTCCTGCACCGCGGGTGGTGCCTATGTGCCCGCCATGTGCGACGAGGCGGTGATCGTCCGCAGCCAGGGCACGATCTTCCTGGGCGGCCCACCCCTGGTGAAGGCTGCGACCGGCGAGGTGGTGAGCGCCGAAGACCTCGGCGGCGGCGACGTGCACACCCGCCTGTCCGGCGTTGCCGATCATCTGGCCGAGGATGACCATCACGCCCTGGCGCTGCTGCGCCGCATCGTCGGCAACCTCAACGCGCCCAAGCCGCCTGCCGCCCCGCGCCGCGCGGCCCCTCCTGCCTATGACCCCGCCGATCTGCACGGGCTGGTGCCTGGCGACGTGCGGCAGCCAGTCCCGGCACGCGAGATCATCGCGCGCATCGTGGACGGCTCCGAACTGGATGAGTTCAAGCCGCGCTACGGAACGACGCTCGTGACCGGCTTCGCGCATCTCTGGGGCATGCCCGTTGGCATCCTCGCGAATGACGGCATCCTGTTCAGCGAGAGCGCGCAGAAGGGCGCGCATTTCATAGAGATTTGCTGCCAGCGCGGCATCTCGCTGCTCTTCCTGCAGAACATCGCCGGCTTCATGGTAGGACGGAAATATGAAACGGGCGGCATAGCCAAGGATGGAGCGAAGCTGGTCACCGCCGTCGCCACAGCATCCGTGCCGAAGCTGACTCTCATCACCGGCGGCTCCTTCGGAGCGGGGAATTACGGCATGTGCGGCCGAGCCTACTCGCCGCGCTTTCTCTTCACCTGGCCCAATTCGCGGATCTCGGTCATGGGCGGTGAGCAGGCGGCGAGCGTCCTGGCAACGCTTCGCCGCGACAATCTCGAAGCGGCGGGCAAGGCCTGGAGCGCAGAGGAGGAGGAAACATTCAAGGCCCCGATCCGCGACAAGTACGAGCGCGAGGGCGATCCCTACCACGCCACGGCAAGGCTGTGGGATGACGGCATCATCCCACCCGCCCTGAGTCGGGACGTGCTGGGCCTGGCGCTGCACGCGGCGATGCACGCGCCGGGCGAGCGGCGCATAGCACCACTCTTCCGGATGTGAGCGTCATGTTCCGCACCCTCCTGATCGCCAATCGCGGCGAGATCGCCGTCCGCATCGCCCGCACCGCGCGACGCCTCGGCTGCCGTGTCGTCGCCGTGTACTCCGAGGCCGACCGCCACGCGCTGCATGTCGGGGCAGCAGACGAGGCGCATTGCATCGGCCCCGCCCCGGCAGCGCAGTCCTATCTGCGCGCAGACACGATCCTGGACGTGGCACGCCGCGCGGGCGCCGATGCGATTCACCCCGGCTACGGCTTCCTCAGCGAGAACGCGGCCTTTGCCGAAGCCTGCACCGCCTCTGGCATCGCCTTCGTCGGGCCGGGGCCTGAGGCCATCCGGGCCATGGGCTCCAAGGCCGAGAGCAAACGCCTCATGGTGGCAGCCGGCGTGCCGACCGTGCCCGGATATCATGGCGAGGACCAGTCTGACGCGGTGCTGGAGGCTGAAGCGCAGCGCATCGGTTTTCCCGTGCTGATCAAGGCCAGTGCCGGCGGGGGCGGGAAGGGGATGCGCCCTGCTTACGGGCCGGCGGATTTCCTTGCTGAGCTGGCCGGAGCTCGGCGCGAAGCGCAAGCCGCCTTCGGCGATGCACGCGTCCTGCTGGAGCGCTACCTCACCCGACCACGTCATGTAGAGGTGCAGGTGCTGGGCGACCAGCGCGGCCGCATCATCCACCTGCACACGCGCGATTGCTCGGTGCAGCGCCGCCATCAGAAGGTGCTGGAGGAAGCGCCTGCCCCGGCTCTGTCGGAAGCGCTAAGGGAAAGGCTGCACGACGCTGCCGTGAATGCCGCGCGCGCCGTGGCCTACGTGAATGCCGGAACGGTGGAGTTCATCGTGGAGGGCGATGAGGCCTATTTCCTGGAGATGAACACGCGCTTGCAGGTCGAGCATCCAGTGACCGAGCTGGTGACCGGCCTCGATCTCGTGGAATGGCAGTTGCGCGTCGCATCCGGCGAAGCCCTGCCAGGCGACTTCCCGCCCTTGCCGAGGGGCCACGCGGTCGAGGTCCGGCTCTACGCCGAGGATGCGGTACATGATTTTCGGCCTTCGACCGGTCGGGTCACCCGGCTGGAGGTTCCCGAAGGTGAGGGGCTGCGCCTCGATGCCGGGTTCCGCGCGGGCGATGCGGTCACTTCCTTCTACGACCCGATGCTGGCGAAGCTGATCGCCTGGGGCCAGGACCGCGAGGCTGCGCTGGACCGCCTTGCGGCGGCGCTGGATGCGGCGACCCTTGAGGGCTTCGCTACGAACCTTCCTTTCCTCCGGCGCTTGGCGCGGCATCCCGCGTTGCGTGCTTTGGAGCTGGACACGGGTTTCATCGCCCGGCATGCGGATGCATTGCTCGCCGCGCCGCAGCCGATGCCGGCAAAGCTCCTCGCCGCGGCCTTGGGGCGGCACCGCCCCGAGTCGGCGTCCGGACCCTGGGACCGGCGGGACGGGTTCCGGCTTCATGGCGCGGCTGAGAGGGTGGAGCACTGGTCCGACGGGGTGACCACGCATGCCCTTGTTGTGCGGCGCGCGCCATCCGGCGTGACCCTGGATGGCGTGACACCCGACGCATCCGGGGCTCAATTTGCCGCCGACGGTAAGGCCATCCGGGTCACGCGGCCCGGCGAGGCATGGCGGCTGGAGCGGGTCGAGGCCCCAGCCTCTGCCTCCGAAGCCGGAGATGCCGGGACCTTGCTCGCGCCCATTCCCGGACGGCTGGTGCAGTTGCTGGTCGCCGCGGGCGACAGGGTCGCGGAGGGCCAACTCCTTGCGGTCATGGAAGCCATGAAGACTGAGCTGAAGTTCCATGCGCCCTTTGCCGGCCGGATCGAGTCGGTGCCTCACGCCCTGGGCGACGCGGTGGAGGAGGGTGAGGCCCTCCTGCTACTGACGCCCGATCAATGAAGCGTTGCGTTTAGGCTTCGGATACTGCCGCTGTCGCAGGGTTCGAACTTCGGCTGAGGGTTTGCCCGCGCTTGGCGTGGGGCTGGGGAGGCGTGTAGAACCGGGCCATGGATCGTCGCCATTTCCTGGCCGCCATCGCGGCGCTTGGCGCTGCCTCCGGGCGCGCCAACGCCCAGGCGCGCCCCATTGCGGCCGGGCCGGAGGCCCTTGCGCGGCTGGGTGAGCGCCTGCTCCGTGTCGAGGAGGATGGGCTGGACCCGCGCTGGTACGATCTCGGCCCGGCGACGCTGTCCGACCCTGCCGCCATCCTGCGCGCGGCCGGCCTGGTCGTGACGGACCTCCTGCACGGGCGGGCAGGAATTCCTGTCGGGCGCGTGGATCTGCGGCGCGACACGGCCGCGCATCCCCTCACGCCTTGGCTGGCTCAGATCACCCAATCCGCCGAGCCGGTCGAGGCGCTGGACCGCGCGGCTCAGGCCGGGCCGGACGTCGCGGTGCTGAAGGCGGAACTCGCTGCGGCCCGGGCCCGCGCGCTGCGTCCGCTTCCCACCGTCCCCAGCGCGGGGGGCACGCTGGAGCCGGGCGTCGACGACGCCCGCGTGCCTGCCCTGCGTGCGCGCCTCGCCGCGACGGACCCGGGGCTTGCCGCCCGCCCTGGTGCGGGCACGGAATATGATGAGGCGCTTGTCGCGGCGGTGCGCCGCTTCCAGACCGAAGCAGGGCTGGAGCCGGATGGCCGCATTGGCGCGCTGACCTTCGCCGCGCTCAACCGCTCTCCGCAGCAGCAGATCGACCAGATCCGCGTTGCCCTCGACATGCGGCGTGGCCTGGCGCCGGCGCTGCGCGAACGCCGCATCGAAGTGAACGTCCCCGATTACCGCCTCCTGGTGCTGGAGGAGGACCGGGTGCTGATGGACATGGCGGTGGTGGTGGGCCGCCCCGCCCGTGCAACGCCGATGATCGTGACGCGGCTGACCGCGGTTCAGTTCAATCCGCCCTGGGGTGTGCCGCAGCGCCTCGCGAAGGAGGACATGCTTCCGCGCCTCCGCCGCGACCCGCAGTCGCTCGCTCAGCGCGGGATCCGCATCTTCCGCCGCATCGACGGCGAGTTGACGGAAATCGACCCGATGACGGTGGACTGGCGCTCCATCCACCCCGACCGATTCCCCTTCATCCTCAGGCAGGATGCTGGCGACCTGAATGCGCTCGGCCGGCTGAAGTTCATCATGCCGAACGGCGATGACATCTTCCTGCACGACACGCCGGAGCGGCAGTATTTCCGCCGCCCAGACCGCGCCTTCTCCTCGGGCTGCATCCGGCTGGAGCGTCCGATGGATTTCCTGACGTTGCTCCTGGACGGCATGCCCGGCTGGGACCGCGAGCGGGCAGACCGAATGCTGGCCTCCCGCGCCACCTCCGTCACCTCGCTGAGGCGACAGCTACCCATCCGCCTTCATTATTCGACCGTCACGGTCGCGGGGAGGGATGTCCGGATCCGTCCGGACATTTATGGGCTCGACCAAGCCTATGCGCGCGCAATGGAAAGCCGCGCTCCCCGCGTTCCGGTGGCGGCGCGGAGCTAGAAACCATGCGACTCTTTCAACATACCTGCCCGGCCTGCCGGGACGGCGCGACGTGTGACGCCGTTCCCCGCCGCGTGATGCTGGGTGCCGCCTTCGGCCTGCTGACAGCCCCGGCCATGGCACAGAGCGGCGCTTCGGGCACCCGCTCCATCGCCGTGCGTCGCGTCCAGACCGGCGATTCCTTCCGCGGCGTCTATTGGCGCGACGGCCGCTATGACCGCGACGCGCTGCACCGCCTGGACGAGGTGCTGCGCGACCCTGGCCTGGACGAGGCGACACCTATGGACCCGCGCCTGTTCGATGTGCTGAACCAGGTGCAACGCCGCCTCGGCTCCGACGACATGTGGGATGTCATTAGCGCCTATCGTGCGCCGGAGAGCAACGCGGCCCGTGCACGGGAGTCCCGGCGGGTGTCACGTGTCTCGCTGCACATGTCGGGCATGGCTGTGGATTGCCGCCTTCCGGGCCGTGATTCCATGGGAATCGCGCGCACCGCGGCCGACATGCAGACGGGCGGTGTCGGGCTGTATCGGCGTGACGGCTTTGTGCATCTCGATTGCGGACCAGTGCGCCGCTGGTAAGCGGCGCCGGCGGTCACATCGGCTGCGGCGTCGCACCGGTAGACTGGCCGCGTAGGCAGCTCCGCATGAAGCCCTGACGCTGCTCGCCGGAAAGGCTGCGACTCTTCGCTTCGGCGTTGCAGCTTCGCATCCTTTCCTGCTGCGCCCGCTGCGCCGGGCTCGGCTGCCGCGTTTCGGCCAAGGCGGGCGTGGCGACCAGAAGTACAACGGAGAGAAGGCGAAGCATCCTGCATCCTTGCGAGTATGGGAAGACATTTGCACGGCGGCAGGTAGTGGCCAAGGGGGCGGTGTTCAGCGCCGCTCCAACCAGCGTCGCAGCGGGATGCCCAACAGCGCCACCAGGGCAAGCCCACACAGCGCCACGATGATCTCGGGCGTCAGGACGCGCCCGCCCTCCAGCGCGTCGCCCAGGCCGGAACCCGCCAGCGCGTAGGCAAAGGTGGCCGGAACGATGCCCAGTGCTGTCGCGGCGAGGAAGGCTGGAAGCCGCATGCCGGCTAATGGCGGCAGCAGGTTCACCAGCACGAAGGGAAAGAGGGGCACGAGGCGTAGCGCCAGAAGGACGAGGAAGCCGTCGCGCCGCAGTAGGGCCGCCAGCCGCGCACCGCGCTCACCCAGGCTCTCAAGCCCCTTCGCCCCCACGATGCGACGCGCCAGCAGGAAGACGAGCGCCGCTCCGACGGTCGCCCCCATTACTGCCAACGCAGTGCCGACCAGCGGCCCGAACAGGAAGCCGCCGGTGAGCGTCATCACCGTTGCGCCCGGAAGAGACAGGGCTACCACCGCGACATAGGCGCAGAGGAACAGCAGTGCGGCCAGGAAGGGCCGTTCAGCCACCAATGCAAGCAGCCCAGCCTGGTGCTGCCGGAGATTCTCCAAAGAGAGCGCCTCGCCCAATGGCGACAGGCGCAGTGCGACAAGCAGGAGGAGGAAAGCCCCAGCGGCGAGGAGCAGGCGCCTCACGGCATCCAGCGCTGGATGAGACGGACGAGGGAGCGGGTGCGCGGCCCGAACAGGGCCGGTTCGAAATGCTGACCGGCGGCGCGCTTCAGCGCCTCGGACAAAGTGGGGTAGGGCAGGATCATCCCGGCCAGGTCGCGGGCACCGAGGCCCCGCGCGATGGCGAGGGTCGGCAGCCCGATCATCTCGCCCGCATGGGGCCCGACGATGGAGCATCCCAGCATCTTGCCACCCCGGCCGAGGACGAGCTTCACGCGACCCTCCGTCACGCCGTCGGTCACGCCGCGGTCGGTGCGCGCAAGTTCAGCCACCTGCACGGTGCAGCCGGGTGCTTGGTCCTCGGTCAGCCCGACCTGAGCCGCTTCCGGCTCGCAATAGGTGACGGAAGGGAGGGCAGGCGGTCGGGCACGTGCGGGAAGCAGGAACAAGGCCCGCCGCAGCACGATACCCGCCTGCCATCCTGCGAGATGCGTCCATTGCCCGCGCCCCGCTACGTCGCCGAGCGCAAAGACGCGGCGGTTGCTGACGCTGCGAAGCCCGTCATCCACGGTGATGCCCTTGGCATCATGGGCCACGCCGCCCGCCTCGAGGTCGAGCCCATCCACCACAGGCACACGCCCGACCGCCGCGAGGACATGCGTCGCCTCGACCGGGCCCGAAGGGAGATGCAACCGCGTGCCCTCCGCGCGCTCCGGGGCCTCGCCCAGCCGGATGGAGATGCCTTCGCGCTCCAGCCCGCGCTGAATGAGGGCGGAGGTATCCGGCTCGTCACGAAGAAGCAGTCGTGGGCCGCGCTCGATCAGCGTGACCTGGGCTCCCAGGCGGCGGAAACCCTGTGCCATTTCAACACCGATCGGCCCGCCGCCCAGAATGGCGAGGTGCCCGGGCAGCGCCTCCAGGTTGAACAGCGTTTCGTTGGTGAGGGGCGCGGCCAGGCCAGGAATGTCGGGCACCACGGCGCGCGAGCCGGTGGCCAGGACAAAGCGCCGGGCACGGATGCGCCGGCCTCCGGCCTCCATTTCCCGTGGCGAAACGAAGCGGGCGGAGGCGCGGATGACTTCGCAGCCGAGGCCCCGGAACCTTTCCTCCGAGTCGTGTGGGGCGATAGCGGCTATGGCTCTGCGGACCCGCGCCATGGCCTCCGAGAAAGCCACGCCCTCACGCGCCGCTGAGAGCAGCGCCTTGGACGGGACGCAGCCCGTGTTCAGGCATTCGCCGCCCATCGCTCCGCGCTCGACCAGCACGACGCGCGCGCCCATCCGGGCTGCGCCGGCCGCGACCGACAACCCACCCGAGCCCGCGCCGACAACGCAGAGATCTGCTTCCTGCATGGCGCCCACCTTATCGCCCCTCGTCGCCCGTGGCACGTTCGCGCGCATGATTGGCCTGATGTGCAAGGACCCCGCTCGCGGGAAGACCCGCCTCGCCGCGACGATGGGGGCGGAGCGGGCCGCCATGTTCGCGCGCGCGTTTCTGCAGGACTCGGTAGCGCTCGCCGTTGAGATCGCGCAACGACGTTCCGCCAGTGTCGTGGCCTTCGCGGAGGGCGAGGTGACGCTGCCGGGCTTCACCGTGGTGCCGCAGAGTACCGGCGACTTGGGCGAGCGCATGGAGGCGGCTTTCGAAACTTTAGGCTATCCCTCCCTGCTCATTGGAACGGATGCGCCGACCCTACCGCCGACTCTGGCGGAGCTTGCGATGGCGGGGCTGTACGATGGTGCTGACGCGGCCTTGGTGCCGGCCCTCGACGACGGATACTGCCTTCTTGCCTTGGCGCGGCCAGCGCCGGCGCTTCTTCGCGGCATGCCGTGGTCCACGCCGGATCTGATGGCAGCGACGCGCCATGCCGCTGCGGGGATGCGCCTGCTCGAACTACCCGCTTGGCATGACGTGGACAGCGAAGTGGATCTCGAAATACTGCGCCTTTCCATTGAGGGGCATGCACCGCCTGGCTGCTCGGCGCTGCCGCCCTGGCGCGCGATGGAATGCCGACAGATTCTTCATGAAACTCGGCTTTGACTTCCGAACGACACCGGTTCAGCTTTCCCCAATTCTGACATCAAGGAAGGACGCGTACATGAGAAAGACCGTTGCTCTGGCCGTGCTGGGGTTGGCACTGGCCGCGGGGAGCGGCTTCGCGCAGCAGAAGGCACCGCAAGGCGGTCCCTTTCCGGATTGGCGCGCCGATCCGCGCTACGGCACGCTGAATCTGCGCGCCGACTTCCAGCCCGACCCGCGCGAGGTTTCGGTGGAGGCTGGTGGTGACCGGCAGGCGGACGGAATCGGCCCTGGCTGCGCCGGTTGGATCGACTTCTCGCGTCCCGACGTGGACCTGAATTATGAGGCGGGTTCCTTCCCGCTTATCATTTCCGCCGTGTCGTCGGTAGACACGACCATCGTCATCAACGATCCCTCGGGCCGTTGGATCTGCAACGACGATTTCCAGGGTCTGAACCCCGGCGTGGTGTTCGAGCGGCCGCAGAGCGGCAACTACAACATCTGGGTCGGCACCTTTGACCGCAGCCGCCCACAGGCTGCGACGGTCCGCATCTCTGAGGTCATGCCGCAGCGCCGATGACCAATGGGCGGGCGGCGCACCACGTCGCCGCCCGCATTCGCTTCAGCGCGGCGCCATCCGCAGCGCGCCATCGAGACGAATCGTCTCGCCGTTCAAATAACCATTCTCGACGATATGCGCAGCGAGGCGACCATATTCCTCCGGCAGGCCCAGGCGATGCGGATTTGGTACGCCCTGCGCGAGTGACTGCTTCACCGGGTCGGACAGGCGCTGAAGCATCGGCGTGTCCATGATGCCGGGTGCGATGGTGCAGACGCGAATGCCCTTCGACGCCAGGTCCCGCGCCGCGACGAGCGTCATGCCGATCACGCCAGCCTTGGACGACGCATAGGGAATCTGCCCGATCTGCCCCTCATATCCCGCAATGGAAGCGGTGAGGATGCAGACGCCGCGTTCGCCTTCCACCGCATCGTTCTTGGCCATCGCCGCGGCTGCAAGGCGAAGCGCATTGAAGGAGCCGGTGAGGTTCACGCGGATGATCGCCTCGTACTGCGCGAGGCTGCCGGGAGTGCCGTCCTTCTCCAGGATGCGAAGCGCGCCACCACGGCCGGCGCAATGCACCAGCACGCGCACCGGGCCGAGCTTCTCGGCTGTCGCGACGGCATCCTGCATCTGACCTTCATCGGCCACGTCGGCCACCGCGAAGCCGCCGCCAAGCTCCTTCGCCATCGCCTCGCCATTGGAGGTGGCAAGGTCCACGATCATGATCTTGGCGCCCTGGGAGGCAAGGCGCTTGGCCGTCGCCAGCCCGAGCCCCGAAGCGCCGCCCGTCACGATCGCGACGGCCCCCTTAACGTCCATCCTGTTTCCTCCTTCGCGGATGCGAAGGCAGCGCATCATGCGCGCGCAGTTGACGCAAGCCGGGGCAGCCGGAAGCATGGATGCCGCGAGGAGAGGAAACGCCATGCCGCTGCTGGCCGCGCGCGCCAAGGAAGATCCCGACAAGATCTGTGCGATCTTTCCCGAAACGGGCGAGTCCTTGACCTTCCGCGCCCTGGACGAGGCGGCGAACCGTGCTGCCAACGGCTTCCTGTCGCTGGGCCTCTCGCCGGGCGAGGGCATCGCGATGCTCCTGCCCAATACGCCGGACTTCCTGGTGCTGGGATATGGCGCAAGGCGGGCTGGGTTGATGGTCACACCGCTCTCCATCCATCTCCGTCCGCACGAGGTGGCGCACGTGCTGCGCGATTCCGGCGCGCGGGTGCTGGTGGCGGATGCGGGGCTCGCGGCGCTCGCCGGTGCGCTGGATCTGGACGACGTTCCGCATCGCTACGCAGCGGGAGGCACGCTGCCCGGCTTCGCGCCTCTGGAATGGCTCTCTGCCGGTCAGCCCGCGACCTGGCCCGAGCCGCCCCGGCCGCTCGGGAGGGACTTTCTCTATTCCTCCGGCACCACCGGGTTGCCCAAGGGCATCCGCCGTCCCCTCATTCCCTGGGAGGAGCGCGACAAGCCCGAATTCGACATGAGCTGGAAGCGGCTCTACGGCTTCGGTGCGGACACGGTCTACCTCTCGCCTGCTCCGCTCTATCACGCCGCGCCGAACCGCTACCTCCAGCGCGCCATGGACCATGGCGGCACCGCCGTGATCCTGCGGAAGTTCGATGCCGAGACATGCCTCGCGATGATCGAGCGATTCCGCGTGACCCACAGCCAGTGGGTGCCGACCATGTTCGCGCGCCTCCTCGCACTGCCGGAGGAAGTGCGGCAGCGGCACGACCTGTCCTCGCATCGCTGCGCCATCCATGCCGCCGCGCCATGCCCGGTCGAAGTGAAGCGCGCCATGATGGCGTGGTGGGGGCCGATTCTCTGGGAGTACTACGCCGGCAGCGAAGGCATCGGCACCACGGTGATCTCTCCCCAGGAGTGGATGGCGCGCCCGGGCAGCGTCGGCCGCGCCGTCTATGGCCGCCTGCACATCACCGACGAGGAAGGGAAGGAGCTTCCGCCCGGCGAGGTCGGCCGCGTGTGGTTCGAGGGCGGCGCCCGCTTCGCCTACCACAATGACCCAGCCAAGACCGAGGCTTCCTATAATGACAGGGGCTGGGCGACGTTGGGCGATCTCGGCTCCTTGGACGAGGAGGGCTACCTGTTCCTCTCTGACCGGCGGGCGGACCTGATCCTCTCCGGGGGGGTCAACATCTACCCGGCTGAGATCGAGGCGGTGCTGTCGCGCCACCCCGATGTCTCGGAATGCGCGGTGATCGGCGTGAAGGATGCCGATCTGGGCGAGGTGCCGCTGGCCCTGGTGGTGCCGCGGGCCCACGCTTCGCCCGACGCGCTCCTGGCCCATTGCCGCGCCCATCTGGGCCGGATGAAGGTCCCGCGCGCCGTGGAGTTTGTGGAAGAGCTGCCCCGTTCCGAGGCCGGGAAGCTGCTCCGGCGCATCCTGAAGGAGCGCTTCTTGACGTGAGGCGACGGGCGGACGAACTCCGCCCCGACATGCTGCGTCTCACCGAACTTCGCCTTCCCCTCGACCATCCGCCCGAGGCGCTGGACATCGCCGTCGCCGAACGCCTGGGCACGGTGCCGCTGCGCTATTCCGTGTTCCGCCGTGGCTACGACGCGCGCAATCCACGCCGCATCATGCTGGCCTACACGATCGACGCCGAGGTACCGGACGAGACGTCGCTGCTGACGCGTGACCCAAGGCTGCGCCCCAGCCCGGACATGACCTATCGCTTCGTCGCCACCGCGCCGGAAGGAATGACGGAACGGCCAGTCGTGGTGGGCACGGGGCCTTGCGGGCTGATGGCCGCGCTCATCCTCGCCCAATCCGGCTTCCGCCCGATCATCCTGGAGCGCGGCAAGGCGGTGCGGGAGCGGACCAAGGACACATGGGGCCTCTGGCGCCGCCAGATCCTGAACCCTGAGAGCAATGTGCAGTTCGGTGAGGGCGGGGCCGGCACCTTCAGCGACGGCAAGCTCTGGTCGCAGATCCGCGACCCCTTCTTCTTCGGCCGCAAGCTCCTTGCCGAGTTCGTGAAGGCCGGGGCGCCGGAGGAGATCCTGTTCATCTCCAAACCGCATATCGGCACGTTCCGCCTGGTGCAGATGGTGGAGCGCATCCGCGCCGAGATCACAGAACTGGGCGGCGAGTATCGCTTCGGTCACCGCGTGGATGACATCGAGACGGACGTGGAGACAGGCGCCATCCACGCCCTTCACCTCTCGAACGGGGAACGGCTCGAGGCGCGCCACGTCATCCTCGCCATCGGCCACTCGGCCCGCGACACATTCGCCATGCTGCACGGACGCGGCGTGCAGATGGAGGCCAAGCCCTTCTCTGTGGGCGTGCGGATCGAGCATCCTCAATCTTTGATCAACCAGCGGCGCTTCGGTCCGAATGCCGGCAACAAGCTGCTGGGCGCCGCGGATTACCGCCTGGTCCACCACGCCTCCAACGGACGCGGCGTGTATTCCTTCTGCATGTGCCCCGGCGGGCGCGTGGTCGCGGCGGCCTCCGAAGAAGGGCGCGTCGTCACCAACGGGATGAGCCAGTATCAGCGTGACGAGCGCAATGCGAATGCAGGCATCGTGGTCGGCATCAATCCAGAGGATTATCCGGGCGGGCCGCTGGCCGGCATCGAGTTCCAGCGCCATTGGGAGGAGCGGGCCTTCGAGGCGGGCGGCGGCGACTACCGCGCCCCGGCGCAGCGCGTCGGCGACTTCCTGGCAGGCCGCGCCTCCCCATCGCTCGGCGAGGTCGCGCCCTCCTACCAACCCGGCGTGACGCCCACCAACCTTTCGCCCTGCCTGCCGGATTTCGCCGTGGCCGCCATGCGCGAGGCCCTTGCCGCCTTCGACCGTGACCTGCCCGGCTTTGCCATGGGCGATGCGGTCATGACGGGGGTGGAGACGCGCACCTCCTCGCCCCTCCGCATCCCGCGCGGCGAGGATTGCCAGAGCCTGAACACGCCCGGCCTCTACCCGGCAGGCGAGGGGGCAGGATACGCGGGCGGCATCTTCTCTGCCGGGGTGGACGGCATCCGCGTGGCGGAGGCGGTGGCGTTGGCAATGACAGGGGGCGGGCCAGTCCGCTCCTCCGGCCGGCCCCAGGATGACAGCGTCACCTACGGCTAGACTTGTCCCGCTCGTTGGTGGCGCGGATGCGGTCGCGCGCTTCCTGCCATTCCGCGTCGCCCCAAGCGGCATAGTCCATGTAGGTACCGGCGCCGTTGGCCAGCCAGTGCCCGCCATCCAGCGCGACGGTGTGGCCGGTGATCCAGCCTGCGCCATCGCTCAGCAGGAAGGCAGCGAGAGTGCCGATATCCTCCGGCGTGCCGGCGCGGCGCATCGGGTTGCGGACGGACCACTTCCCCGTCGGATCGGCTTCACCAGGGCGAATGCGGGCCAGCATGCCCTCAGTCGGGATCAGCCCAGGCGCGATGCCGTTCAGGCGGATGCCGTGACGTCCCCACTCCAGCGCCAGGGACTTGGTCATCGCCTCGATCCCGGCTTTGCTCATGGCGGAGGGCACGACGAAGGGCGACCCTGTCCAGATCCAGGTCACCAAAATGCTGACCACCGCGCCACCGGTCCCGGCGGCGATCCAACGCTTTCCCAGCGAATGGGTGACGTTGAAGCTCCCCGCAAAGACGATGTCCGACACGGCGCGGAAGCCGCGTGGCGACAGGTCCTCCGTACGGGAGATGAAATTGCCTGCCGCATTGTTGATCAGATGGGTGGGGCCCTTCCCAGCGTCGAAGCTGGCGGCGATGGCAGCCTCCACCGCCTCGGCATCGCGGATGTCCACGGCCTGCGAGCGCACGCGCTCCGCACCGAGCGCGGCGGCGGTCTCCTCCAGCGGGCCGGGGCGGCGTCCCCAGATCTCGATCTCGGCGCCGCATCGCAGCAGCGCCTCCGCCATCATGCGGCCCAATCCGGACCCACCGCCCGTGACGAGGACGCGCGCCCCGGCCAGCGCGTCCTCCCGCAGCACCATCATCCGCGCAGCCCGAGGCGGGTGACCCGTGCTTCCTCCTCATTTGCGGTGCGCTGGATGAAGGCGGCGTAGTCCTCCGGACCGAGATATTCGAGCGGCATGTCCAGGCGCCGTAGCACCGCGACATGCGCGGGATCATGCAGGGCAGCGCGGAAGCCTTCGTTGAGGCGGCGCACGATGTCCGGTTCCATGCCCAGCGGGCCGACAAGCCCATAGGGCGATGTGACGACCATGTTGTAGCCGAGCTCCTTTAACGTCGGGACGTTGGGCCAGCGCCAGGAGCGTTCGGAGGACCAGACGTTCAGGACGCGCAGCTTGCCCTGCTCGACCAGTTCCACCACGCCCGAACCCGTGGCCGAGGCCTCGATATGGCCGCCAAGCAGCGCGGGAACGGCATCGGCCTCGCCGCGGAAGGGGACATGGACGACCTCCAGCCGTTCCGCTGCGGCGAGGTCGATCATGGTGAGGTGCGGCGTCCCATTCGCGCCCGTGTTGCCAATCCGCAACTGACCCGGCTTCGCCCGCGCATCGGCGACGAGGTCGGCCCATGTTTGGTAGGGGCTTTCCGTGCGCACGCAAGTGGCAAAGAGGTAGCCGGTCAGGTGGGTGATTGGCGTGAAGTCGGTGCGCGGGTTGAAGGCCATGCGCTGCATGAAGGGCAGGCGGATGGCAGGGAGCGGAAACTGCGCAACGGTGTAGCCGTCGGGCCGCGTGTTCCGCATGTTCAACGCGGGAATGGTGGCGCCACCGCCCGGCCGGTTCTCGATGATGACCTGCTGGCCGAAGGCGCGCGTCGCCGCCTCGGCGAAGGCGCGCATCTGTGCGTCCGTCGCGCCGCCCGGCGGAAAGGCGATCTGCAGCGTGATCGGGCGGTTGGGGAAGTTGGACTGCGCATGTCCGATGGCGGGCAAGGCAAGACCCGCAACCCCAGCAGCAAGGATGTCGCGACGCTTCATTCGTTTTTAGCCTCCCAGCTTCGTTTCGCCCTTTTGTCGGGCTTCAGAGTGTGCGGGCGATGATCTCCTTCATCACCTCGCTCGAGCCGCCATAGATCCGGCCGACGCGGGCATCGGTCCAGGCGCGGCCGATGGCGTACTCGGCCATGTAGCCATAGCCACCGTGCATCTGCAGGAAGGCGTCCAGCCACTTGTTCTGCATCTCGGTACCGAGCAGCTTGGCGGCAGCCGCTTCCTCGCCCGACAACTCGCCCTGCATGTGACGTGCGAGGCAGTCATCCAGGTAGACGCGGAACATGCCGATCTCGGCCTTGGCCTCCGCCAGCTTGAAGCGGTGCACCTGGAAGTCGAAGACGGTCTGGCCGAAGACGGGGCGAGACTTGGTGTAGGCGATCGTCTCCTCCAGCATCGCCTCCATGTTGGTGGCGGCGCGGATGGCGATGATCAGCCTTTCCTGCGGCAGCTGGTGCATGAGGTGGCGGAAGCCGCCATTCTCCTCGCCGATCAGGTTGGCGACCGGTACGCGCACATCCTCGAAGAAGAGCTCGGACGTGTCCTGAGCATGCAGCCCGATCTTCTCCAGGTTGCGGCCGCGGGTGAAGCCGGGTGTCCCTTCCTCGACCGCAATCAGGGAGACGCCCTTGCGCCCCGCCTCAGGGTCCGTCTTGCAGACCACGATGACGAGGCCCGCATTCTGCCCGTTGGAGATGAAGGTCTTGGAACCATTGATGGTGTAGTGGTCGCCGTCGCGCCGCGCCGTGGCCCGCACCGCCTTCAGGTCGCTGCCCATGCCGGGCTCGGTCATGGCGATGGCGCCGATCATCTCGCCGAAGGCCATGCGCGGCAGCCAAGCGCGCTTCCGCTCCTCCGTCGCATAGGCGAGGACGTAAGGCACAACGATGTCGGAATGAAGCTGGAAGGCGACGCCCGAGGCATTCACCCGCGCCAGTTCCTCGACCACGACGGCGGAGAAGCCGAAATCCGCGCCGGCACCGCCGTACTCCTCCGGCAGGGTGGGGCAAAGGAAGCCCTGCTCGCCGGCCTTGCGCCACACCTCGCGCGGGACGCAGCCGGCGCGTTCCCAGTCACGGTGATGCGGCACGATCTCGCGCTCGACGAAGCGGCGGAACTGGGCGCGGAATGCTTCGTGCTCAGACGTCAGGACGGCACGCGGCCGCGCGGACCGAAGGGCCGTGTCCATGGATGCTTCCCCGTTGGTTTCCCGGGCAGCCTATCCGCGATCAGCCTTTCCGCAACAGGGATTCGATCTCCGTCGCCGTGAAGCCGGCTTCCTCCAGGACCTCCCGCCCATGCTCGCCGCGCAGGGATGGCGGTCGGGACAGGGAGGACGGAGTGCGGCTGAGGCGCGGGGCGGGGGCGGGCTGCAACGTCCCGTCCTGCTCGGTGAAGGTTCCGCGCGCGCGCAGATGTGGATGCGCAGGAGCTTCGGTCATGGACAGGATCGGCGTCACGCAGGCGTCGGATCCGGCGAAGATCGCGGCCCATTCGTCGCGCGTCTTCTGGCGGAATGCCACAGCAAGGCGCTGCTTCTGCGCGTGCCAGTTGGCCGGATCCATGCGGCCCTCGAACTCTGCCTCGCTTAGGCTCATCCTGTGCAGCATCTCGCTGAAGAAGGCGGGCTCGATCGGGCCTACCGCGACGAAGCCGCCGCAGGCGCAGGCATAGCTGTCATAGAAGGGCGCGGCGCCGTCGAGCATGTTTCCCGCCCGGCCTGACCAGCGCCCCCGCGCCGCCATTCCGTAAATCGGCGCCATCAGCAGTGCCGCGCCATCCACCATCGCCGCGTCCACCACCTGGCCTTCGCCGGACCGGCCGCGTTCCACCAGCGCCGCAAGGATGCCGAGGGCCAGCAGCATCCCGCCCCCGCCATAGTCGCCGACCAGGTTGAGCGGCGGGGCAGGGGGCTCACCCGCGCGGCCCATGGCGTGCAGCGCCCCGGTGAGGGAGATGTAGTTGATGTCGTGCCCGGCTTCCTTCGCCATGGGCCCCTCCTGACCCCAACCGGTCATGCGGCCATAGATGAGGCGCTTGTTGCGCCCCCGTACCACTTCCGGTCCCAAGCCGAGGCGCTCCATCACACCAGGGCGGAATCCCTCGATCAGCGCATCCGCGGCGTCGCAGAGGCGCAGCACGGCTTCGATCGCCTCGGGACGTTTCAGGTCCAGCGCAAGCGAGCGGCGGCCGCGCCCCGAAATGTCCTGGCGCGAACCGGGCGGGCCATCCTGACGGTCGATGCGGATGACATCCGCGCCCATGTCGGCCAGCAGCATGGCGCAGAACGGGCCTGGGCCGATGCCTGCGACCTCAATGACGCGATGTCCTGCGAGCGGTCCCGCCATGGCTCAGAGCGCCTTCGGGGCGGAGACGGCGCAGCGCGCGCGGGCGATCTCCTCCAGCGCGGCGCGGGTTTCGGCATAAGCGGCGCTGCCGGGCACGGGCTCATTGTGGCGCAGAGTGTTGGCCAAGCGGGCGATGTCGTGCGCGGGCACCGTGGCATTCAACGAGCGCCCGGCGATGGCCAGGGCATTGGCGACCATCCGCGCCTCGTAGTGCTTCTCGCGCGGTAGGGCTGCGAGCAGGGAGTTGAGCACCGTTTCTCGTGCCGCCTCGATCAACTCGCCCGCATCAGGTCGTTCCAGCATCAAGACCCTCCACTTGCCTGAGGATGTCCATTTCCAGCGCGGGCACGATATGCCCAGTCAGTGCCAGTTCCAGCGAGCGCTCCACGCCTGACAGGAAGCGTGCGCCCTGGTCGGCGGCGATCACAGCCCAGCGGATCGTTGCCGCCAATTCCCAGTAGGGCAGCCGCGCCGCGTCCACGCCCGGCCCATAGCCTTCGAGGAAGGCCTCACGCGGCCCCAGCCCGCCCGCCTCCAGATGCCGGTGCGCGAAGCGCCAGCATGGTGCGCAGAACCAGCCCAAATCCTCGTGCCGGTCGCCCCAGCTGCAGAATTCCCAGTCGAGCACGCCAGTCAGGCGGCTCTGCTCCACCATCAAGTTGCCGTTGCGGAAATCCCGATGCAGCAGCACCGGTGGCAGGGGCGGCGGGGCGTGGCGGCGCATTGCTGCGAGGCCCCATTCCAGCACAGGGCGCGGCGTTCCTGCCTCGTCCAGCCGCTTCTCCATCGCCGCGACGAATGCAAGGGCCGGATCGGCTGGCGGTTCGCCAAGGAAGCTGAGGTCAGGGCGCGGCGGCTGGATCGCATGGATGCGCCGCAACGCCCTTCCGCATTCGCGCACCAGCGTGGCGTCGCCGCCAGGGCCGACTTGCTTGCCCAGCGCGACCGGGTTGGCGATGCCGCGAACGCGGCGCATCACGAAGAACGGCTTGCCGTCATGCTTGCCGTCGAAGAGCGGCTCGGGAACCGGCGCCCCTGCTGCGTGGGCGGCGCGCAGCAGCGCGAATTCTTCCGGCCGCGTCAGCGAGACCGCGAGGGTAGCTGCGTTGTCGGTCCGCAGCACCCAGTCTTCAGGCGTGCCGTCGCGCTCTACCTCCAGCAGCCAGTTCTGCTGGATCGCACCGCCGGAGAGCAAGGTGCGCGACAGCACCCGGACGGGCGCGCCGGCCGCCTCGCTCAGCGTGGCGTCATCCATGGTGGCCCCATGCGAAGAAGCCGCCGGCCTCGCGGCGCAGAAAATTCGCGATCACCATGCGGTGCACCTCGGAGGCGCCATCCACCAGCCGTGCCTGCCGGGCATAGCGGTAGATCCACTCAACAACGGTGTCGCGCGAATAGCCCTTGGCCCCAAGAAGCTGCAATGCCGTGTCGGCGGCGCGGTGCAACGCGTCAGCCACGACGATCTTCGCCGTCGAGATTTCCTTGCGCGCGAAATCGCCTTGGTCGAGCTTCCACGCCGCGCGCATGGTCAGCATCCGCCCGATGTCGAGCTGCATCGCCGCTTCGCCGAGCATCATCTGCACGCTTTCCTTGTCGGCCAGCTTCTGGCCGAAGGCCGATCGCGTTTCGGCCCGGTCCAATGCGATCTCCAGGCAGCGGCGGCCCAGCCCGCCCCAACGCATGCAATGGGTGAGGCGCGCGGGGCCGAGGCGGATCTGCGTCATCTTGAGCCCGTCACCGACGCCCATCAGCACGTTCTCGTCCGGCACCTCAAGCCCGTCGAACTGCAGCTCACAATGCCCGCCATGCTCCTCCGGTCCCATGATCGGGATGCGGCGCATGATGTGCCATCCTGGATCGGTGTCGCGGAACAGGAAGGCGGTCAGTCCCTTGCGCGGATCGTCCGAAGTGCGGGCCATGACGATGAAGCGCTTAGACTCGCCCGCGCCGGTGATGAACCACTTGCGGCCGGTGATGCGCCAGCGGTCATTGCCGACGCGTTCGGCGCGGGTCTTGGTCATCCCAGGGTCGGAGCCCGCGC
Organism: Sabulicella rubraurantiaca; assembly: GCF_017355885.1. Classification (GTDB taxonomy): domain Bacteria; phylum Pseudomonadota; class Alphaproteobacteria; order Acetobacterales; family Acetobacteraceae; genus Roseococcus; species Roseococcus rubraurantiacus. Next base: position 387,565 of record NZ_JAFEUU010000001.1, on the reverse strand, counting down.
CTTCGCCCGGCTCGGTCATGGCGAAGGAGGACTGGCACTCGCCGCGGATCACAGGCTCCAGCCACCATTCCTTCTGAGCAGGCGTGGCGACCTTGCACATCACCATCATGTTGCCGTCGTCGGGCGCGGCGGAGTTGAACACGACCGGCCCGAAGATGGAGCGGTTCATCTCCTCGTAGCAGGCGACCATGCCGGTGAAGGGCAGGCCTTGGCCGCCCACGCTTTCCGGCAGCTGCAGGCACCAAAGCCCCTGGGCCTTCGCCTCCTCCCGCAGCGCCTTGAGCAGCGCGGGCGCGATGTTCTCGTGCTCATCATAGTTGGAGCGGTCGGATTCCAGCGGGATGAGGCGTTCCTGCACGAACTCGCGCACACGCTTGCGGAAGCTCTCGCTTCGCGGGTCGAGGTTGAGATCCATCACAGACTCCCGACGGAATGTCCGCCATCCACGGTAATGACGCTGCCGGTCATGTGCCGCCCCGCGTCGCTGGCAAGCAGGAGGAGCGCGCCATCCAGATCGCGCGGCTCCGCCAAACGTCGTTGCGGGATGCGGCGGATCATCGCCTTGCCCGGCTCAGACTCGAAGAAGCCGGCATTGAGGTCGCTGGCGATGTAGCCTGGCGCAAGGGCGTTCACGCGGATGTTGTGGCGCGCCAGCTCGACTGCCATTTGCCGCGTGAGGTGAATGAGCCCCGCCTTGGCCGAGGTATATCCCGCTACGCCGGGGATGATGCGCTCGCCCAGGATGCTGGCGATGTTGACGATGGCGCCGCCTGTGCCGCGCGCGACCATGCCCCGCGCCACGGCCTGGCCCATCATGAAGGCCCCGCGCAAGTTCACGCCCAGCACCCGGTCCCAATCCTCGGTGGTCTGGTCCAGGAAGGGCCGGGTCGCGGCGATGCCGGCATTGTTGATCAGGATGTCCACCGGGCCCGCGGAGGCCAGGCAGGCCGCAATGCTGGCCGGGTCAGACACGTCGAGCGCCAGGGCCTGGGCACCGCTCCCGAGGTCTTCCGCCAGTTCCTGGCAGCTTTCGAGGCGCCGCGCGGCGAGGATGACTTGCGCACCCGCCTCGTGCAGGACCCCCGCGAAATGCGCGCCGAGCCCGCCGGAAGCCCCCGTGATCAGCGCGCGCCGCCCGTCCAGGCGGAATATGGTTTCCACTCCCATGCATCGAAGCCTAGCGGGCTTCGCGCCGGCATCAAGCTGCGCCACCATGGGTGAAGGGAAGGAGGCGGCCATGCCCACCATGTTCGATCGTATCTGGGACCGGCACGTCGTCACGACGCTGGGTGACGGATGGGACCTTCTGTGGCTCGACCGCATCCTGCTGCATGACCTGTCGGGCGGACGTGCCCTACGCGAGGTGGCGGAGCGCGGGCTGCGCGTGGCCGAACCCTCCCGCGTCTTCGCCACGCCGGACCATGCGGTCAGCAGCGCCCCGGGCCGTACGGCCGCCACCTTTCCGCGCGGAGCCCAGCTTCTGGACAGCCTGCGCCGGAACTGCGCCGAACAGGGGGTGCGCCTATTCGACCTGGGCACGCGGGAGAATGGCATCGTCCATGTCGTCGCGCCGGAGCAGGGCATCGTCCTTCCGGGCGCGACGCTGGCCTGCGGCGACAGCCACACCTGCACCAATGGCGGCGTCGGTGCGGTGGCATTCGGCATCGGGTCCAGTGAGCTCACCCAGGCCCTTGCGACGAATTGCCTGCCGCAGCGCCGGCCCGGCACGTTCCGGATCCGCTTCGAGGGAACCCGCGCGCCGGGGGTGACAGCGAAAGACATAATCCTGCATGCCATCGGCCGCTTCGGTGCTGCCGCAGGCACCGGGATGGCGCTCGAGTACGCCGGTTCCGCCGTGCGCGCCATGTCGGTGGAGGAGCGGCTGACGCTGTGCAACCTCTCCATCGAGATGGGCGCGCGCGTTGGCATGGTCGCGCCTGACGATACGACCTTCCAGTATCTTGCAGGCCGGTCCTTCTCGCCGAAGGGGGCGCTGTGGGACCGCGCCCTGGCCGATTGGCGCGGCCTGCCGAGCGATCCGGATGCTCGCTTCACGCGCGACGAGACCATTTCGATGGCGGATGTCGCGCCGCAGATCACCTGGGGCACCAGCCCGGAGCAGGTGGCGCCCATCAACGGCTCCGTCCCGACTCTGGAACAGGCGCGCAGCCCCGCCGAGTCCGAGGCCTGGCGGGCCGCGCTGGACTACATGGGGCTGGAGCCGGGCCAGAAACTGGCGGGCACCAAGGTGGACTGGGTCTTCATCGGCTCCTGCACCAATTCGCGCATCGAGGATCTGCGCGCCGCAGCCGCCGTGCTCGGCGGGCGCAAGCGCGCGGAGCACGTCACCGCCTGGGTGGTGCCGGGCAGCGAGGCGGTGAAGGCGCAGGCCGAGGCGGAAGGTCTGCACCGCCTCTTCCTGGATGCCGGGTTCGAGTGGCGGGAGCCCGGGTGTGCCCTCTGCGTCGCTGCCAATGGCGAGTCGGTGCCGCCAGGCGCGCGCTCCGTCTCCACCAGCAACCGCAATTTCGTGGGCCGTCAGGGGACTGGCTCGCGCACCCACCTTGCCAGCCCCGCCACCGCCGCCCGCTCCGCCCTGGAGGGCGCCATCACGGATCCGCGCGCATGACCCCATTTTCCAGCGTCACCGGCCCGGCTGCGCCGCTTCTCGCCGCCAATGTGGATACGGATGTCATCATCCCGATCCAGGCCCTGGTCGGGACCGGCAAGGACGGCCTGGGCGGACAGGCCTTCGCCCGGCTCCGCTACCGAGCCGACGGGACGGAGAACCCGGATTTCCTGCTCAACCAGCAACCATGGCGAGGGACTCCCATCCTGCTGGCCGGGGAGAATTTCGGCTGCGGTTCCTCGCGCGAGGGGGCGGTCTGGGCGCTGATGGGGATGGGCGTGCGCTGCGTCATCGCCCCCTCCTTCGGCGACATCTTCCACGCCAATTGCTTCCAGAATGGCCTGCTGCCCGTGAGGCTCCCGATGGAGGCGATCCGCCGCATCGCCGCGCTGTCGGGTGCGAACGGGCTCACGACGGTGGACCTGGAGCGGCGTGTCGTCATCGCGCCGGATGGCGAGGCCATTCCTTTCGAGGTGGACTCGCGCAAGCGTGAGGCACTGCTGGAGGGCCTCGACGACATCGCCCTCACGTTGCGGCATGCGGAGTCGATCGCCGCCTTCCGGGACCGCGCGCAGACCGAAAGGCCCTGGCAATGAAGCTGCTCGTTCTGCCCGGCGATGGCGTCGGTCCGGAGGTCACGGCGGAGGCGCTGCGGATCCTTCGCTGGTTCGCCGAGCATCGCGGCCTCACGCTGGAAGTGACGGAGCGTGGCTTTGGCCTGGTGAACTGGGAGCGCCACGGCACGCTGATGCCGGATGAGACCTGGGCCCGCATCGAGGAGGCGGAGGCCATCCTGTTCGGTGCCGTCGGCTCGCTCGACCAGCAGGCGGTGATTCCGCCGGAGGAGCGCCGGAAGGGCAGCCTGCTGCGGATGCGCAAGGGCCTGGACCTTTATGCTAACATCCGGCCGATCCGCCTGCCCGAGGCGCTGCTGGAGGCATCGCCGCTAAAGCCGCGCGTGGCGCGGGGCGCCGACTTTGTGATCCTGCGCGAGTTGACGGCGGGAATGTATTTCGGGACGCCGCGCGGCGTGGAGACATTGCCTGATGGCACGAGACGCGGCGTGAACACCCACAGCTACACGGAAGGCGAGATCGCCCGCGCCATCCGCTTCGCCTGCCGGCTGGCCCGCGAAAGACGAGGCCATGTCACCTCTGTGGACAAGGCAAATGTGATGGAAGCGGGAGCCCTTTGGCGCGAGGTGGCTGGCCGCGTCGCGCGGGAGGAGTTTCCCGACGTGACACTGGAAAACATGCTGGCGGATAACTGCGCCATCCAGATCGCTCGCGACCCGCGCCGCTTCGACGTGATCGTGACCGACAATCTGTTCGGCGACCTCCTATCGGATGCGGGTGGGGCGATCCTCGGCTCGCTCGGCATGCTGCCCTCGGCTTCGGTGAACGACCGGGGTCAGGCCTTGTATGAGCCGGTGCACGGTTCCGCGCCCGACATCGCGGGCGAGGGCATCGCCAATCCGCTCGGTGCGATTCTTTCCGCCGCGCTGCTCCTCCGCTGGTCGGCGAAGCAGCCGGAGGATGCGGCAATGCTGGAGCGGGCGGTGGACCGGGCGCTGGACGCCGGAGCCCGGACGGCGGACATCGCAGCGCCGGGCGAACCCGCCGTCTCAACCAGCGGAATGGGCGACGCCGTCCTCCGCGAGCTTTCGCTCCTTCAAGGGGAAGCGTAGCTCCCAGCGCAGGCCTTCCGGCGGGAAATCCAGCGAGACCTCGCCGTTCACAGCCTGGGCGGCGGCCCACTCGATCACCTCGCGTCCGAAGCCGCGACGGTTGGCCGGGCGCACGGGCGGGCCGCCCATCTCGCGCCAGCGGAGGGTGCACTGGCCGTCCTCCTCGGTCCAGGAGATGCGTATCATTCCGCCTGGCACGGACAAGGCGCCGAACTTCACTGCATTGGTTGCGAGCTCGTGCAGCGCCATGCCGATATGGAGAACCGCCGCGTCGTCGAGGCGCACCTCCGGCCCTTCGATGATGAAGCGCGAGGCCTCGTGATGGCCGAGCTGGCTCTCGATCACTTCGCGCAGGTTTGCGCTGCGCGGTCCCTCGCGGACCAGGAGCTGATGCGAGCCACCGAGCGCGCGGAGCCGGAGGCCGAAGCGCTCCACCACCTCATCCACCGTCTCGCAGCTCGCGGCCGTCTGGCGAAGGATCGCCTGGGCAATGGCAAGGAGGTTGCCGACGCGGTGCTTCACCTCGTCGAAGAGGAAACGGATGCGTGCCTCATCCCGCTTTCGGCTGGTGATCTCGATGGCGCCGCAGATGATGCCGGGGGCGTCGTGCAGCTTCTCGATGGACATTTGCCACCACTGGCCGTTTGCCTTCGCCTCCATCCGCTCAGGCTTTCCGGTTGCCAGCACGCGACGCTTCACGGCGACGATGGGAAGGGCCGCGTCGCCCATCAGCTCCTCATCCGTGCGGCCGATGATCTCCTCGACGGTCAGCCCCAGCTCGGGCTTGCTGATCCAGGTATAGGCGAGCTTCTCATCCTGCGTGAACACGGTGACGTCAGCGGCGCTGAGCGCGGCGTCGAAGCGCCGATTGATCTGCGCAATGCTCTCGGTGCGTTCCATCACCCGGCGTTCGAGCGATGCGGTCAGTTCCTTTAGCTCGGCCTCCCGCACCTCAAGCGCACGGACCAAGGCGTTCTTCTGCTCTACCTCGCGCGCGAGCCGGTCATTGGCGTCCCGCATGGAGGAAGGGGAGGGTAGGGAAAGCGCCTTCGGAATGAGAGGCCAGAGCACGATGGCGGTCAGCAGCGACACGATCGCCGTCGCGGCCTTCACAAGCCCCTCGAGCCAATACCAGGGCTGCCAGAGAGTTACGACGCCCATCATGTGAGTGAGCCCGCACAGCAGGATGAAGCCGGCGAAGAGCCAGCCGGTCTGCGGAAACTCGAAGTCGCGCCGTCGGCGGAGAAAGGCGATGAGCGCCACGGGAATCGAGAAATAGGCGACCGCCACCAGTGCGTCGGATACCGCATGCAGCCAGATCAGCCCAGGCTCCCAGAGCAGACAGAAGCCGTGTGGCGAGAAGGCGGATGGCTCAAACCAACTCCGCAGGTAGTTGCCCATAGGGGTGCTCCAGCGCGTCGGGAAAAGCAGGGAGTATGACGCCGCACGAACACAAGCGCGGGCAGCGCCGGCGGGTCAATGCCTTGCCCGCCTCGCAGACGCAGGTCAGTCGGCGCGACCCAGCACCACCGATACGTTCTGTCCGCCGAAGCCGAAGGAATTGGACAGCGCCGCGCTGAAGCGGTGCTTTCGCGCAACCGGCACGGTATCGAGATGAAGTTCCGGATCCGGGTCGTCGTTGTTAATGGTGGGCGGCAGCATCTGGTCCCGCAGAGCCAGAAGGCACACGGCAGCCTCAATGGCACCAGCCGCGGAAAGAGTGTGCCCGATCATGCTTTTCGTGGAGGAGATCGGTGGCGGCTCCTCTCCGAACACGGCGTGGGAGGCAAGCGCCTCCATCTTGTCGTTCTCGGGGGTGGAGGTGCCGTGGGCGTTGACATAGCCGATCGCGCTTGGCTCGAGCCCCGCATCGGCGATGGCGCGATTCATGGCGCGAATAATGGCGGAGCCGTCGGGCGTGGAGCGGGTGCGGTGGAAGTTGTCTGCTGCCTCGCCTGCGCCGAGCACATAGCCGAGGATGGCAGCGCCGCGTGCAAGGGCATGGTCCTCGCGCTCCAGGATCAGGGCACCCGCGCCATCGGCCATGACGAAGCCGTCGCGTGAGAGGGTGAAGGGGCGCGATGCCTGCTCCGGCGCGTCGTTTCGGGTGGACAGGGCCTGGAGAAGGGAAAAGCGGATCAGCGTCTCCGGCTGCAGGGACGCCTCGGCTCCGGCAGCGATGGCACAATCCGTTTCTTCGCGCCGGATCGCCTCGATCGCCATCTGGATGGCACTCGATCCGCTGGCGCAGGCGGTGGTGACGGTCTGAGGCACGCCACGCGTTCCGAAGCGCTCGGCAAGACGCGTCGCCGTTCCGCCGAACAGAAACTCTGCTTGGAGGTCCAGGCGCCCGGAGGCTGCCTCGATCAAGCCAGGATAGTCGCCGGCGCCGAGACCGAAGCGCTGCGGCCACTCGATTTCCACTGGAGGCAGCCCGATGCAGAGCGGGCCCGGGAAAGGCGCATCCAACCCGGCCTGCGCCAATGCCTCGGCGATCACGGCCTCACCCAGGCGGCGCGAGCGTTCGGCAACAGAGACGGGGTACCCCGGCCGGTCTTCGGGCAAATCCACGCAGGCGGCGAAGCGGGTTCGCATTCCGGTCGTGTCGAAGCGCGTGATCGGACGGACGCCGGACCGCCCGGCCAGCATCGCCTCCCAATTGGCCTCTGCGCCCCAGCCCAGGGCGGTGACCATGCCGATTCCGGTGACGGCGATCCTCATTCCGAAGGCTCCAGCACAGCCACGGCCTCGCCACGGAACGCTCCCCGCATCGCGATGCGGATTTCCGGCGCCCCGTCGCGCACCATCATGGCTCCGAGCGCGACAGCGAGGGGGAAGGCCGCCTCGACCGAATGACCGAAACGGTCGGCGAGCCGCAAGCCAGGGCGAAGCGTCCCGAAGGGCCCGGCCCAGATCTCGATGGCGCCCGGACGCGCCGGCGGAGCGGCGGCGAGCAGCGTGTCCAACCGTGCTTCGCTGCCCTCCGGCGGACCCTGATCCGTCGCGACATGGGCGAGCCGCGCCATGCCAGGACCCGTGCCGAGCAGGAGAAAGGCAGCGGCGCTGCCAAGGACCATTCCTTCCCGCTCGTCCATGGGCACGCATGGGCCGCGGTGAAGGCGACCGCCCATCGCATGCAAGAGCATGATCTCGGGCCGCTCTGCTAGGAAGGCCCCACCCGCGAGGGCCAGCGTCGAGCTCCCCGCGGCGACCCGCGCCCAGGCCATACGCATCGTCTCGGCCCCAGCGATCTCCTCGCCCATCAAAGTGCGGGAGGAGCCGCCGACGCCATGGACGATGGAGATCGAGCCGGCGAGAAGGTTGGAAAGTTGTGCGAGGAACAGGGTGGGCCGCAGGCCGTTCATCAGCGCGGCATGCAGCCCGGCCTCATCCGGCCGCGACGCGAGGATCTGCCCATCCAGCGCCGCGTCGCGCTCGCCGCCGCCCGCCGCGACGATCAGGTCCATCTCGGCCACGCGGTCGGCCAGCCCGGCATCAGCAATGGCGAGGCCGGCGGCGTGTGTGCCAAGGCGCTGCCAGTTCTCCATCTGCCGCGACTCCCGCCGCGGAATGGTCTTGTCGAAGGGCAGGGGTGCGAGGGGGTGTACTGGATGAGGGGCGAAGCGCGCTTCGTCCATCACGGGCGTCAGATCCTGCCAGCCGCGATGCGCCTCCGCGCCGTCGCCCAGGGAGGAGGCAACCCCCAGACCCAGCACATGAACCGACCGCCAAGTCACAGACCCAGCACCTCGGCGCGCCGCACCACCGCTTCGCGCAGTTCGGGAACGGGAAAGGGGAAGGTCTTCAGCGTCAACTCGGCCTCAGCCACCTTCTGCGCGCCTTCGAACAGCTCGCCGCGCAACACGGCGTAGCCGGATCCGTCATGGACCAGTTCCGCGACCGCAGTGAGGGAAGCGCCGGGTCGCACCTGGCCGCGCAGCTTCGCCTCGCCCACCTTGGCGAGCACTGCCATCCTTGTGCGGCCTGACCGCTCCACCATCAGCCAGCCCGCGGTCTGCGCCATGATCTCGACCATCAGCACGCCAGGCAGAAGCGGGTAGCCCGGGAAGTGACCGTCAAAGACAGGGCTCTCCTCCGGAACGCGGCAGGCGGTGGCAATCCGCGTTTCCGTGCGTTCGGTCACGCGGTCCAGCATCTCGAAGGTTTCCAGGCGCAAGTCTCAGCCCTGCTTCGCGGCCACCAGCTCGTCAATGCGGCGCGCCAAGCTGCCCATGACGAAGAACTGGTCCGCCGGGGCCTTGCCGCTGTTCACCTGTTCGGTCCACGCCTCGACAGGGACCTTCACGCCGAAGCGCTTGTCGATCTCGAACACGATGTCGAGGAAGTCGAGGCTGTCGATGCCCAGGTCGTTGATGACATGGGCCTCGGGCGTGATCTTCGCGCGCTCGACATTGGCGGTCTCGGCGATGATGTCGGCGATGGTCTCGAAGGTCGGGTCGGCCGAGGCCATGCGAGGGGCTCCCAGGGAATGACGGAGTGGGCGGTTTCGCCCGAACGCCGGGCGCTGTCCAGCGGGTGCCGGAAAGCGGCTATTCCAGAAGGGAGGCGGCGGGGACCCGGATCTGGAGGGATGGTCCGCTTTCCCCCGCCCCGCGCTCCGCTTGCATCGCGCGTGGCGCGAGCAACCGAAGCGCGGCCGGCCCTGGATCTCCCGCCGGGCCATTGCTCTCCAACCACCATAGGATGAAATGCGCTTCATCCACGCTCGCCTCCAGGGACGCCGAGCCGCCGCGGACGGACAGTGCTCCTTTCATCCTTGCACGGTCCCGCAACTGATGCGCCTGCAAGGTCAGCCATGCGGCGGAAACCGGCCCCAGCATGGGCTCCGCGCCCTCCAACTTCAGCGCCACCTCCGAACCGAGGACGCCAGCCAGGATACTCCACCCACCGCGTCCATCGCCGTTCAGCAAACTTGTTCCCTCAGGTCCATTGCGGCAATGTTATGGGCGCAAAAGACCTCCGACTTCTGTCCACAATTCGACAAAGGGCGGAACAAAATGCGGCGCGTTAGGCGAGCGGGGGCGTGATGGAAGAACAGTTTTCGAACAATCTCCTCCAGACCTTGCGACCGCAGGATAGGAAATTACTGGAACCCTCGCTGGAATTGGTAGTCTTCACTAGTGGCATGTTGCTTTTCGAGGCAGGCGACGATGTTGAGTTTGTCCATTTTCCATGCGGCTCCTCGCTCGCTTCCTTTGCCGTGACATTGGAGAATGGCGCGCCGGTCGAAACCGCGCTGATTGGGCGGGAAGGCGCCATGGGCGGCATCGTCAGCCAGGGCCGCCTGCCCGCCTATGCGAGAGCCGTGGTTCGCGTGGGAGGCCCCTTCCTACGAATGCCATGCATTCGGCTCGAAGCAGCCAAGGAGCGATCCGCCCCGCTCCGCAATGTCTTTGCCCGCTATGCCGACTGCCTCCTAGCGCAGATCTTCCAGTCCGTCGCCTGCAATGCCGTCCATGGGATTGAGGCCCGGACGGCGAAGTGGCTTCTCGCGGCGCTGGATCGGACCAACTCCCCCGAGGTCGAGCTGACCCAGGAGCAGCTGGCCGGGATGCTGGGGGTGGGCCGGACCTATGTGAGCCGCGTGCTACGCGACCTGCGGGAGGCCGGGGTGGTCGCGACGAGGCGTGGTCGCCTCGTCATCCAAGACCCGAAGGCGCTGCGAGCCACTTCGTGCATGTGCAACGAGGCGGTGAAGCAGCATTTCCAGGAGGTGCTTTCAGGTGTCTACCCAAGCGCCCAAGAATGCCCCTCCGTTCGGAGCGCATGAAGGGAATTGGTAGGGGCGGGGGGACTCGAACCCCCATGGCCGCGAGGCCGCTCGATTTTGAGCCGAGTCCGTCTACCGTTCCGGCACGCCCCCACCGGGCGCGGCTGCATAGCACATCCAGCCACCGCAGGGCGAGACGCCACACTCCGTTTCGTTCGGTTACATGAATCCCCTCTATCCTGAAGCGAAGATGGAATCCTCCCCGCATATCCTTGTCCTCGACGATGACCGTGAGATCCGTGAGCTCCTCGGCCAGTTCCTGGAGCGTCAGGGCATGCGCGTCACGCTGGCCCGCGACGCGCGCGAGTTGCGGCGGGTCTGGCCCCTGGCGAAATACAGCCTCGTCGTGCTGGACCTGATGCTCCCGGGCGAATCCGGACTGGATGTCGCACGCTGGCTGCGCAGCCAGTCCCCGGTGCCCATCGTCATGCTCACCGCCATGGGCGAGGAGACGGACCGCATCGTCGGCCTCGAACTTGGCGCCGACGACTACATGGCAAAGCCCTTCAACCCGCGCGAACTCCTGGCCCGCATCCGCGCCGTGCTTCGCCGCGCGGAGGGGGCGGAGACGGTCCCCGGCGGGCCGCCGGAGCGCATGTTCCGCTTCGCAGGCTGGACGCTGGAGACGGCGCGGCGGCGCCTGCTGAGCCCGCAAGGTGTCGAGATCCCGCTGACCGGCGGCGAATTCGACCTGCTGACCATCCTCGTCGAACGGCCGAACCGCGTCCTCACGCGCGACATGCTGATGGACCTGCTGCACAACCGGCAACCTGGCCCCTTTGACCGCGCGATCGACGTCGCGGTGTCGCGGCTGCGGCGCAAGCTGGAGGATGACGGGCGCAATCCCAGTGTCATCAAGACCGTGCGCGGCGGCGGCTACGTGCTCGCGGCGCCGGTCGAGCGGGCCTGACGCCATGCTGCGGCGCCTTTGGCCCTCCAGCCTCGCCGGGCGCACTGCCCTCGTGCTCATCCTGGCCCTCATGGTCGTGCAGGCCGCTGGCCTCACCATCCACGCGCTGGACCGGGTGGATCTGCAGCGTCGGGCTGAGGCGCGGGAAGTGTCGCTCCGCGGCCTCGCGCTTTGGCGCAGCCTCGTGACGCAGACGCCAGATCGCCGCGCCGCCATCCTGGCTGACGCCGAGCTTCCGTCCGGCTTGCAGGCTTCGCTGGGCGACACGCCTCTCGTCACGCAATCCAACGGGCCGGTTCCGGAACGCCTGTCGCGGATGTTCCGGCTGGACGGACCGGGTCCTCCCGGGCCCCGCCGCTTCCGCCCGCTTGAGGTTTTGTCGGGCGTGGAGCGGGGCGAGCTACGCGTCTCGCTGCGATTCCCGGACACGGGCTGGCTGAACCTGTCCATCGCGCCGCCTCGGGTGCGTCCTTGGCATTCGGACACCTTCCTTGCGGCCTTTGTCGCCATGTCGATGGCGGCGGCCCTGCTCATCCTCTGGGCGGTGCGGCGCCTCACACGCCCCGTGCGCGACCTCGCGGCGGCGGCAGAGCGGCTTGGGCGTGACGTGAATGCCCCCGACCTGCCGGAGACCGGTCCTCGCGAGGTCGCGACGGCAGCAGCCGCTTTCAACACCATGGCGGGCAATATCCGCCGCTTCGTTGCCGATCGGACGCAAATGCTTGCGGCGATCGGTCATGACCTCCGCACGCCCATCACCCGGCTGCGCCTCCGCGCCGAGATGATGGAGGATGACGCGCTGCGCGAGCGGATGCTGCGTGACCTTGAGGAGATGGAGGCCATGATCGGCGCCACACTCACCTTCGCCCGCGACGATGCGGCCCAGGAAGCGGCGGTTCCGCTGGATCTCGCTGCCTTGGCGCGCACTGTGACGGACGAAGCGGCCGACGCGCGGGAATCGGCTTCGGTTTCTTATGAAGGCCCGGACCGCTTGGTTCTGCCGTTGCGGCCTGTCGCGACCAAGCGAGCCGTCGCAAATCTCGTGAATAATGCCTTGCTCTATGGCGGCACCGCGCGGGTATCGCTGGGCTATGAGGAGGGCGAGGTGGTGCTGGCCGTCGAAGATGATGGGCCCGGCATCCCGCCGGAGCAGATGGAGACCGTGTTCCGCCCCTTCCATCGCCTGGAAGCAAGCCGGAACCGTGAAACCGGCGGTTCCGGCCTGGGCCTGACCATCGCCCGATCCATCGCGCGCGCCGGCGGCGGCGATATCCGCCTCCATAACCGCGAGGAGGGGGGCCTCCGCGCGGAACTGCGGCTTCCTGCCTGACATTGCAGAAACTCCAAGGGATGCGGGCCGTTGGAAGGAGCATGAAGACCCTGCGATTCCTTGCGCCGGCCGTGGCCGGCGCCGCCCTCCTCGGCCCCGTCGCGGGCCTTGCCCAGATGATGGATCGCCCCGCAATTGCGCCGGGCGCGACCGTCGTCGTCCCCGGCGCAACCGTCATTGTCCCGGGCCAGAGCCAGATGGTGCCGATGGACCACGGCCCCGCAACGATGGGCGCAGGCTATGGCGTCGGCCAGCCCGCGCCGCCGGGCTATACCGGCCGGGTGGTCCCGGTACCTGAGCCTTCCGCCAGCGACCGCATGAATTACGAGATGCTGCGCGAGCAGGAACGGCAGGCGTGGGAGCGTGACCGGGCCGAGCTGATCCGACGCGGGCACGGCGTGCCGTCCACCCAGCAGCGCTGAGCCGAGCTAACATTCCGCAATGCGCATGGGCGCCCCGGTCCGAAAGGCCGGGGCGCTTCGCTTTAGATTGGCAACGGTCCGGGTGGCCAGATGTTCAATAATCATGACCCGCATCATGTTCTGTGCGCCGGTTCTCGCCGGCCTTGCCCTTGCGGTCCCGGCGAATGCCCAGGACCTGGGCACCATTATCCAGCAAGTTGCCCCGGCGCTTCTGGGCCAGCAAACGGCACCACAGCCGCAACTCCACCCTCAGGATGACCGCAACCGCAACGGCGTCCCCGACTGGGAGGAGCGTCGGGTGCGCCGCGATGCCTACGGTGACGAGGGCCGCTCGCACCGGGACGATTACCGCGATGAGCGCCGCGCCCTGCGCGACGAGGAGCGGCGCCTTGCCGAGCGCGAGCGTCGCCTGGAGGAGCGCCGGCGAGAGTTGGAGGCCGAGCGCCGCTCACTTGACCGACGTTGGTAAGGTATAATTTTTCTCGCGCACCATTTTCCGCTAATCCGTCGCAACACGCGCGAGGACCCCATGCCCCTGAAGGCCAGCATCATTCCGGTCACGGCCTTTGGCCAGAACTGCTCGATCTTCTGGGATGATGGGACGTGTCAGGCGACGGTGATCGATCCCGGCGGGGACGTGGACGTGATCCTCGCGATGCTTCAGCGCGAGCACCTGACCGTCGCCGAGATCCTCTTGACGCACGGCCATATCGATCACGCCGGTGGCGCGGCCGAGTTGAAGGAGCGCGCAGGGGGCGTCCCGATCATCGGCCCGCACGAGGCGGACCGCATGCTGCTCGACCATCTGGCTGAGCAGGGCCGCGCCTATGGGCTTGATGGCGCACGGAATGTCACCCCCGACCACTGGCTCAATGAAGGCGAGGAGGTGCTGATCGCCGGCGAGACTTTCTCCGTGCTGCACTGCCCCGGGCACTCTCCGGGGAGCGTCGTCTTCTTCTCCTCAGCCCTGCGCTTCGCCGTGGTCGGCGACGTGCTCTTTCAGGGTTCGATCGGCCGCACCGATTTCCCCTATGGCGACCATGCTGCGCTGATCAACGCCATCACGACCAAGCTCCTGCCGCTCGGCGATGATATCCGCTTTATCTGCGGCCACGGGGCAGGGAGCGATTTCGGGACGGAGCGGCGGACCAACCCCTTCCTGCGCGGGTGAGCGCCGCTCAAACCGCGACGGAGTGCCGCCCGGGACCCGTTCCAAGCCGTGTGTCGAAGCAGGCGGCAACGTGCCGCAGGAAGCGGCGCCCCGACTCGGTCACCCGAACCACGTCGCCTTCCAGCGCCACCACCCCGTCTTCCGCCAGCGCCCGCAGCCCCGGCAGCGCGCGTGCCCGCATGCACAAGGGCAGGAGTGCCAAGTCGAGCCGGAGGTCGCACATGACCCGCTCGATCGCGGCGCGCCGCAGCCGGTCCTCCTCGCTGAGGGCAAGGCCGCGCGCGACGGGCAGGATGCCGGCCTCCACTGCCTCCACCCAGCCGCGCTCATCCGCGATGTTCTGAGCGTAGCCGGAAGGTGTATCGCCAATCGCGGAGCAGCCCATGCCGATCAGCACCGGGGCCGCGTCGGTGGTGTAACCCTGGAAGTTGCGTCGGAGCCTCCCCTCACGCGCGGCGATGGCCATTGGGTCTTCGGGAAGGGCGAAATGATCGAGGCCCACCGCTTCGTAGCCATGCGCCAAGAGCGCCTCATGTGCCGCCGCTGCCTGGTCGAGACGTTCAACAGCGCCGGGCAGTTCCTTGCCGCGGATGGCGCGCTGGGCAGGCTTCATCCAGGGCACGTGGGCATAGCCGAAGGCGGCCACACGATCCGCCCCGAGGCGCGCCGCCACCTGTGCCGTAGCGACGACATGGGCCACGGACTGGCAGGGCAGCCCATACATCATGTCGAGATTGATGCGCCGGATCCCCGCCGCACGAAGGCGCTGCATCGCCTCCTCCACCAGCTGCACGGGCTGGATGCGGCCCATCTTGCGCTGGACCTTGTCATTCGCGTCCTGCAGACCGAGCGAGGCACGGTTGAAGCCGGCTTCCGCCAGCGCCTCCACCACGTCCTCGGTCAGGGTGCGCGGGTCGAGCTCCACCGAAAGTTCCGCGCCGGTGGCGAAAGGAAACAGGCGCTTCAGGTGGCGAACGACCCCGGCCAGGCGCTCGGCGCCTAGCGCGGAGGGGGTGCCGCCGCCGAGATGAAGATGCGTGACCGGGCCGTGCGACGCCGGCATGGCCTCGGCCAGAAGCTGTGCCTCCCGCACCAGGCCGAGGGCGTATCGCTCGATCCGCTCCTCCTGCCGGGTCACCGTGGTGTGGCAGCCGCAATACCAGCACAGCGCATGGCAGAATGGGACATGGAGGTAGAGGGACAGCGCGTCCCCGGCACCGATGCGCGCCAGCCCGGCCGCGTGTTCAGCGGGAGTCAGTGGCTGGAAATGCGGCGCCGTCGGGTAGGAGGTGTAGCGCGGCAGGCTGGCAGTGGCGTAGGCGGCGAGGTCCATGGCGACATCCATGCCTCAGCGTGCGCTACCCCGCCTTGCGCTGGATCAAGCCTCCGCCCAGAGCAGTCTCTTCGGCAGTTCTCCCAGTCGTTCCGCCTCCGCATTGGCGAAGGCGAGTCGGAGGTGACGCTCCTGCCCTGGCCCAAAAAATGGTCCAGGCAGGACTAGGAGACCGTTCCTCTCCGCCAGGAGGCGTGCCGCCTCGACCGCGTCCGGCGCGCTTCTGGGTAGGCGGAGATAGGCGAAATAGGCTCCCATGGCGTCTATCCGGTGCGAAGAAAGCGCCTCGCGGCACGCTTGGGCGCGACCCCCCATGATCCGCCGGTTCCCCGCGCGCCATTCGCGCAGAGAAGGGATCGCCCAGGACAGCGCCGCCTGGCCAGGACGCGCCGGGCAGATCTGAAGCGTGTCCAGTGCCTTGCGAAGCTGCTCCTGGAAGGCGGCCGTTGAGGCCACGGCACCCAGGCGATGCCCCGGGATGCAGTACGCCTTGCTGAAGCTGTAGAGGTGGACGAAGTCTCGCCCCTCCGCGAAGAGCTCGTGCGGCCTCGTGTCGAGGAAGTCCCGGTAGG
Organism: Sabulicella rubraurantiaca; assembly: GCF_017355885.1. Lineage (GTDB taxonomy): Bacteria > Pseudomonadota > Alphaproteobacteria > Acetobacterales > Acetobacteraceae > Roseococcus > Roseococcus rubraurantiacus. The sequence continues at coordinate 371,720 of NZ_JAFEUU010000001.1, read as the reverse complement.
TTTCGTCCACCACAAGGGTGATGCCACGCCTTTCGCACAGTTCCTGGAAAGCAGCGATGATTTCTGGCGGGTAGACGGCGCCGGTCGGGTTGTTGGGCGTGACCAGCAGGATAGCGCGGCTGCGCCCGTCCAGCAGGGATTCAGCCCGATCGGGGTCAGGGAGGAAGCCCGCATCCGCTTCGCAGGGCAGGGGGCGCGCCTCCACTCCGGCCATGCGCAACGCCATCTCGTGGTTGAAGTACCAGGGCGTCGGGATCAGTACGTTGTCGCCCGGCGCTGCCAGCACCTTCATCACCATGGCGAAGGCGAGGTTGCAGCCAGCGGTGATCGCGACCTCATCAGCACCGACCGTCCCGCCATAGAGGAGCGACAAATCCTCGGCCAGGGCCTCGCGCAGGGCTAAATCCCCCTCGATCGCCCCGTACCCGGCCAGATCGGCGCGGGAGGCTGCCTCGCCCAGACGACGCAGCATCTCGGGGTGAGGCGGGTAGCCCGGGACGGCCTGGGTCAGGTCGAGAGCCGGCCCCTGCGCCCCATCATAGCGCGAGGCCCATTGGCGCGCGGCGGGGATCGGGGGCTCTGCGGTGCCGAGGATGGTGGGCGCGAACATCGCCATGGCTTGGCACCCGTCCGGCTCTCGATCAATCCCGGTCCCACACCGGACGCCCTGTCACCAGCAGCCAATGGTGCCACAACATCCGCGCTGCCACCCCGCGCCAGGGTGCCCAGCCGAGAGCGATCTCGCGAAGCGCCGTAGGGGAAGGTCGCGCGGGAAGATCGAGTAGGTGAGCGGCTCCCGCGGCCAGTGCAATGTCCCCGGCTGGAAACACATCGGTGCGCAGTTCGGAGAGAACTAGGTGCGTCTCGGCCGTCCATGGACCGATGCCCTTCACCGCCGTCAGCGTCGCCACTGCCGCGTCGTCCCCAAGGCGCGCCAGGGCGGCGAAGTCGAGCGCCCCGTCTCGCACCGCCCGCGCCAGGGCCCTCGCATGGGCCGCCCGGGACCGGGTCAGCCCGCCGAGACCGCACAGCGTGTCGTCATCCATCTCGGGCAGGATGGCCGGGTCCAGCGCGCCGGGAATTGCGGAGAGACGCCGCCAGATCGCGCCGGCCGCGGCATGGCTCACCTGCTGGCCGCAGATCGTTCGCAGCAGGCCACGGAACCCGCCCTCCCGCGCCACGAAGGGAACGGGCAGGGCAATCTGCGCGAAGCGCGGCTCGGTGGCGATCAGCGCGGCGATGCCCTCGCGGAACCAGGGTGGCTCAGAAGGCGGTGCGGAAGCGGAGGGCAAAGAGGTGAACGGGTCCACGGTCCTGGTTGTAGGCCGGGTTCACGATAGCCTGGTAGTTCAGCGCCACGTCGATCCCGGCGGCAACGTGCATGTTGTAATAGGTCTCGATCGCCACCTCGGGCGCATAGTTCAGCCGTCCGTCGCCGACGATGAAGCCAATCCCGCCGGCCTCCAGGTAGCGGCGGCGCCCGGCGCTGATCCAGCCCACATTGCCACCCAGCGCCACCGTGTCCCGCGGGCGGCCCCAGCGCGTGCCTTGCATGGAAACGCCGGCCGAAACTGCGCGATCCGTCTCGGTGAACATCCAGTTCTGCGTCCGGCCATCATTCCAGGACAGGCGCCCGAACACGCCGAGATCCCCCGTAATCTGCTGGTCGAAGGACAAGGCGAGGTTGTGCTTGCCCTCGTAGCCATTGGGGTTCTGCTCGAAGGTGTCGAAGCCGTTGCGGAAGAGTTGGTTCCAGCTGGACTGGCGGGTGCGGGAATAGCCGTAGATCAGCCGCGCCGCGCCCTCGCGCCCGCTCACCTCCCAGAAGCGCTCCAGCGAGACGAGGGCCTGGAAAGCGCGGGTGACTGAGGGATCGAGGAACAGGCCATTGGCCCGGCGCGCCACCTGGAACACGCCGGCGCGCACCGCCCAGGTTCCATTCTCCCACTCCACCGCGATGCCGTTGGTCCAGCCGCGCGCATCGGCGGCGTAGTCGAACCCGGCCGCGCCCACCAGCGCCCAGTTGAGGAACTGGGTGCGCGCATCATGGGCGTAGCGGTTGTCGTCGAAGATGTCCCAGACGCTGAGCTTGCCGATGGTGATGGTGATGCGCTCGCGGGGCAGGCTTTCCGTGAAGCGGAGCGGGTCGTCGTCGGGGGGCACCGTGTCGCCGGACAGGGCGATGGTCTGCCGGAAGAAGGCGCGGGGCACGAAGAAATACGGTTCCGTGCTGCCGAGGCGGAAGGCCTCGTTGTTCGGGAAGGCAGCGGCGCCCACCGAGTTGGACACGCCAAAGCCGCGCGTGACCGACGCATTCACGATCACCTCCGCCCCGTGCCACAGCCGCCGCCCGACTACGAGGTCGGACGAGAAGGTGTTGCGGGCATTAGGCGCAGGGCTGAGCGAAGCCTCGCCGCGATAGGGTGAGCGGAAGCGTGGATGGCCCTGGAGGATGAAGGTCGCCTGGCCGCGGATCAGCCATCCCTGCTCTTCCAGCCGGTCCTGCAGCGCGGCCAAGCCGGGAAACAGCGCGAGCTCCGGCGGACCGGCATTAGGGGCGCCTGCTGACTGGAAGCGGCCCGTCTGGGCGGCCGCGGCACCCGGTAGCGCCAGGGCGAGCAAGGCCAGGAAGAGGCGCGGGAGGCTCATGCGTCTGCCTATCAAGACGCCCGCCCGCGAACAATCGTTGCGTCGGAAATGTCACCAGCCGGACTTGCCGTCCGGGCCGCGCCGTTCTTCGATGCGCGGGTTCGGAGGAGACGACGCATGGCCCAGCGCCCTTATACCAAGGAAGATCTCGACGCGCTCTGCGCCTGGGACACGCCCACCATCTGCAACGCGCTGGAAATCGTGGTGCCGGCACGCCGCTCGCACGGCTTCACGGTGCGGCGCTTCGATGTGGCCTTCCCCTCCATGGCGCCGATCTGCGGCCCCGCACGCACCGGGACGATTCGCGCCGCGCACCCCTCCGGGCGTACCAAGGAGATGGACCGCACCGCCCGCATCGGCTGGTACGAGTACGTCGCCGAGCATGATCTGCCGGTGATAGTGGCGCTGCAGGATCTGGATGACGTGCCGGGCACCGGCGCTTTCTGGGGCGAGGTGAACACCAACGTCCACAAGGGGCTCGGCGCGCTGGGCTGCGTCTCCAATGGCTCCTTCCGCGACCTCGACATGATCGCGCCCGATTTCCAGCTTCTGGGCGTTGTGAATCCGTCCCACGCCTTCGTGCACATCGTGGATTGGGGGCGCCCGGTCAGCATCCACGGCATGAGCGTCCAGCACGACGAGATCATCCACGCCGACCGCCACGGCGCCGTGACGATCCCTGCGGAAGCGGTGAAGCAGCTCCCTGCGGCCATCGACCTCCTCAGCCGCAAGGAAGCGGTGATCCTGGACATGGCGAAGCGTTCGGATTTCGACATCGCCAAGCTGCGCGAGGCCCTGGCCAAGAGCGATGACATTCATTGAGGATGGCCCCGTCCCGGAGGTCGAGAACGGGATCTTCCGGTGGCGCCAGCCCCTCACTCGGGTGAAGCCCGAATGGGTTGATGGGTATCGCCACCTGAACATGGGCTACTATCTGGTCACCTACGACGCCCAGACCGACCGGCTTTGGCCGCATCTCGGCCTGGGCACCGCGCTGCGCGAATCCGGCCTAGGCACCTTCGCTGCCGAAGCGTGGCTCGATTACCAGCGCGAGATGACCGAGGGCATGCCGATCGGGGCAGAGAGCGAGGTGCTCGCCGCAGACGAAAAGCGCCTCCTGGTCCGTCACCGCATGTTCCACTGGGAGGAAGGCTGGACCGCGAGCGCGCATGAGGTGCTCTACCTCTGCGTGGACCTCCATCGCCGCCGCGTCACCCCATGGCCGGAGGCGCTGCGGCAGCGCCTCGCATCGGCTGCGACTGGCACCCCGCCGCAGCGCCTAGCGCTCACCCGCGGCCGCGGCTGATCCTCCTGCCTTCCGTGCGGGCAGGACGGCCCGTTGCGGAGGCAGAAAGGACGGCGCTTCCGGTATCCCGACATGTCGTCAGAGTTGACGCGGCTTCATCATCGCATGAGCATTCACCCGTCCGGGAACAGAGGTTAGCGTGCAAGCCGAGATACTCTTCACGAACGGCAAGGTGTTCCGTGGCCTCGCGGGCGGCGTCTCCGATGGCATCGCGATCGCTGGGGGCAAGGTGGTAGCGCTTGGCGGGTCGCGCGACCTGGCGGGACCGGACACGAAGGTGGTGGATCTCGGGGGAAGGCTGCTGATTCCAGCCTTCAACGAGGCACATATGCATCTCCTCCCCTTCGGGTTGGGGCTGCGGCAGGTCCGCCTCCGCGCCGAAGAGGTGCGTTCGCTCGACGAGGTGCTGACACGCCTGCGCGAGGCGGCGGCCAGGACGCCCAAGGGGCAGTGGGTGCTCGGGACCGGCTACGACCACACAGCGCTCGACATCAGCCGCCACCCCGACGTGGCCGAACTCGACCGGGCCGTGCCGGATCACCCGGTCTTCATCACGCGGACCTGCGGCCATATGGGCGTGGCGAACAGCGCCGCGCTGCGTCTCGCGGGCATCGGCCACAACACCCCCGATCCCGAGGGCGGCGTCATCGTGCGCGAGAAGGGGCGTCTCACTGGCCTCATCCAGGAACGCGCGATGGGGATGGTAAAGCGCGCCATGCCCGCCCCGGATGAAGCCGTCATGGCCGAGGCAATTGAAGCGGCGGGCCAGCACCTTGCTTCGCTCGGCTTCGCCTCGGCGACCGACATGAACGTGGGCATGTCCGGCGGCATGGCCGAGCTGGCGGCCTATCGCCGTGCCAGGGTCGTGCAGCGCATGTGGATGGTCCTGGCCGGAAACCCGGAAGGCATCGCTGCTGAGGCGTGGGAATCCGGCCTGCGTCCCTGGCTTCCGGGCGGCGATGCGGCTGAGATGCTGCGCTACGGTGCGGTGAAGGTCTTCGCCGATGGCAGCGCGGGCGGCCTCACCGCCGCCTTCTTCGACCCGTACCTGCCCGGCGGCACCGGCGTCTTCACCTTCCCCGACGCTACGATGCGCGAACTCCTTTCCCGCTATCATGAGCAGGGCTGGCAGCTCGACATCCACGCCATCGGCGACGCGGCGATCGAGCAGGTGCTTTCCGCCATGGAGGAAGCCGGCGCGACGCCGGAGCGCCGCCACCGCATCGAACATTGTGGCTTCGTGACCCGCGACCAGCGCCGCCGCATGAAGGCGCGCGGCATCCTGCCCGTTCCGCAGCCTGTCTTCATGCGCGAGTTCGGCGAGACCTACCTGAAGGTCCTCGGTCCGGAGCGCGCCATGCGCGCCTATCCGATGAAGACCTGGATGGATGAGGGTCAGCATCCCAGCGCCAGCAGCGACAGCCCGGTGTCGAATGTGGACCCGTTCGGCAACCTGCACGTCATGGTCACGCGCGAAACGGCGCAGGGCCGCGTGATGGGTCCGGAGGAGCGCCTCACGATCGAGGAGGCGCTGCATGCCTATACCTGGTGCGGCGCCTACAGCACCTTCGCCGAAGGCAGCCGAGGCACGCTCGAGCCGGGAATGGATGCCGACATCGCGGTCCTGGACCGCGACATCCTGACGGCAGACCCTGCGGAGATCCTCGCCACGCGCTGCGACCTGACTCTGCATGGCGGCACGGTGATCCACGACCGGCACAGGGAGATGGGCTGATGCTCCGCCACGCCGCGCAACGCCTCCTCCTTGCCCTGCCGGTGTTGTTCGGCGTGCTGCTGATCGGCTTCCTGCTGATGCAGGTGGTCCCTACCGACCCTGCGACGGTGCGCGCCGGCCCCCAGGCCACCGCTGAGGTGGTGGCCGCCATCCGCACCGAGCTCGGGCTCGACGAGCCGATCTGGAAGCAGTTCGTGCTCTACGTCGCACGCCTCGCCCAGGGCGATCTGGGCGTGTCCATCATCAACAACGTGCCGGTCAGCCAGGAACTGGGCAGCACGATCGGGCCGACGCTCGAGCTGATGTTCGCGTCGCTGATCTGGTCGATCCCGCTTGGCATTGCGATGGGGACGGTCGCTGCCTACTGGCGCGGCTCCTTCATTGACCGCATCGTCATGGCGTTCAGCGTGGCCGGCGTGTCGGTGCCGGTGTTTTTCCTGGGGCTGCTGCTGATCTGGCTGGTGGGCTTCCAGTGGCAGCTTCTTCCCTTCACTGGACGCGGTGGGCCGCTCTGGACGCTGGATGGCATCCTGGCGGTGATCCTGCCCGCGATCACCCTGGGCGGCGTCTTCGTCGGGCCGGTCGCGCGCATGACGCGCACCGCCGTGGTGGACGCGCTCTCCGCCGAGCATGTCAGGACGGCCCGCGCCAAAGGGCTGAACGAAGGCATTGTCGTGCGGCGCCACGCCCTGCGGAACGCGCTCATCCCGGTCGTCACGCTGATCGGTCTGCAGATCGGCTTCCTCCTCGGCGGGGCGGTGGTCACGGAGACGATCTTCTCGTGGCCTGGGGTCGGGCGGCTCGCCGTGGGCGCGATCCTTTCCTCTGACTTTCCCATGGCGCAGGGCACCATCATCGTCCTGTCGGCGGGCTTCATCGTGATCAACCTGGTCGTTGACCTGCTTTACGGAGCGCTCGACCCGCGGGTGCGGCAGTCGTGAGCGCCGCCGTGACGACCGCGACCGAGGCGCCGCGCAAGCCCTCCGTGCTTCGTATGCTGCTGCGCGACGTGGGCGGAACGATCAGCCTCGTCCTCGTCGTGCTGATCCTGCTGGTCGCGCTGGTGGCGCCCTGGATTTCTCCCCGCGACCCGTACGAGACCGACCTGCTGGCGATCATGCAACCGCCGAACGAGATCTACTGGCTCGGCACGGACGGGCAGGGCAGGGACATCCTGGCGCGAATGCTCTACGGGCTGCGCGTCACCCTTGCGATGGGGCTCGCGTCCCTCATTATCGGTGGTGTGATCGGTGCAGTAGTCGGGTTCTGCGCCGCCTTCTATCGCCGCGCCGACGGCACGCTGATGCGGCTGATGGACATTCTCCTGTCCTTCCCAGCCATCCTGTTCGGCCTGGCGCTCGCGGCCATCTTCGGACCTGGCGAAACGAGCGTGGTGATCGCCCTCTCCATCGCCACGATCCCGCTGATGGCGCGCATCGTGCGTGGCTCGGCCCTCGTCGTCATGGGGCTCGACTATATTGAGGCGGCGCGCGCGATCGGCATGAGCGATGCGCGGCTGATCTGGCGACATCTAGCTCCCAACTGCCTTTCCGCGATCTTCGTCTTTTCCACCTTGCGGCTTGGACAGGTGATCCTGCTGGGCTCGGCACTGTCCTTCCTGGGGCTCGGCGCGCAGCCGCCGCTCGCAGAGCTTGGGGCAATGGCAGCGCAAGGAAGGAACTTCCTTTTCATCGCGCCGCATATCAGCGTGATCCCCTCCGTCGGGATCTTCGTGATCGTGCTGGCCTTCAACCTGCTGGGGGATGCGCTGCGCGACGCGCTCGACCCCCGGCTCAGAATCTGAATCCGCAGGGAGACCAAGAGATGAGAGCGATGCTTCGACGCGCCACCCTCGCCGGGCTTGCCGCTATCGGCCTTGGTGGCGTCGCCCAGGCCCAGGCGCCGGCGCGAAACCAAGTCGTCATCATGCGGGAGATCGACGCCGACCGCTACGATCCGCACCGCTCCACCGCCCTCGCCACCGGCGAGGTTATGACCATGCTGTCTGACACTCTGGTCGCGATGGATTTCGACATGCGGACCATCCGGCCGCTCCTCGCCGAGCGCTGGGACGTTTCGCCGGACGGGCTCGTCTACACTTTCCACCTGCGGCGCGATGTCACCTTCTGCGACGGCAAGCCCTTCACCGCACGCGACATGGCCTTCAGCCTCAATCGCTGGATCGGCCGCACCCAGCCGCGCATCACCTCGCCCGTCGCCTGGCGCGCGGGCGATGTGAAGGAAATCAGCGCGGTGGACGACCACACGCTGCGCTACGAGCTGAACCAGCCCTTCAGCGAACTCCTGTCCCAGCTCACGCTGTTCTTCGCCTCTGCGATCGATCCTGCGACGGTGGAGCGGCTGGGAGACAATTTCGGCGTGCAAGGCTTCAATGGCACCGGTCCGTTCTGCTGGGGCAACTGGACCCCGCGCAACGAGTTGGTCTTGACCCGGCACCAGAACTACCGCTGGGGTCCTGAATTCTACCAGAACCGTGGCCCCGCCCAGATCGAGCGCGTGACCTGGCGTGTGATCCCCGAAGCGGCGTCCCGCGTGGCGGCGCTTCAGGCTGGCCAGGCCGATATAACGCAGTACATCCCGGCCGCCTTCGTCGAGCCTCTGTCACGCGTCCCAACGGTGCAGCGCCTGCGCCAGCCCAACTACTTCTGGGACGTGTTCATGGGCTTCAAGGTGGACAAGCCCGTGGCGAACGACGTCGCCATCCGCCGTGCCGTGCACATGGCCGTGGATCGGGCCGCCTTGGTGCGCGCGGTCTGGGCCGGTCAGGCCGAGGCCGCTCGCAACATCGTGAATCCGAATGCGCTGGACTACGACGCAGAGTCGGACCGCCTCGTCCCCGCTTTCGACCGCGCCGCGGCGATCCGCACGCTGGAAGAGGCGGGCTGGCGCGCTGGCCCTGACGGCGTCCGGGTGAAGGACGGGCAGCGAGCGACCTTCCTGCTCTACGCGATCAACACCCTCGACAACCAGCGTATGGGCGAGATCATCCAGCAGGCGCTGCGGCAGGTCGGCATCGAGATGCGGATTCAGCTCTTCGATGCGACCGTGGCCTGGGGGCGGCTGGCGACGCAGGAGTTCGACGCCTTCTTCCTGAGCTACCCGTATGTCTCCGCGACGGACGCGCTGAGCCTTTACTGGCACAGCCGCAACCGCCCGACGCCGAACCGCATGAACTGGGCCGACCCGCAGACCGATCAGTGGCTGGAATCAGCGCGCTCCGCCTTGAACCCAGAGGACCGCGCCCGTTACGCCGCCTTGATCCAGCGTCAGCTGGCTGAGCAGGCGCCGTGGCTGACCGTTGCGCGGACGCAGCTCAACCTCTTCGCCTCCAACCGCATCCAGGGTGCGCGCGCCCATGGGCTCTATGGGGCAGGGGTCTACAAGGGCCTCGACATCCGGACTGTGAGGTAATCGCCATGCCCGCCACTCTCATCCGCAATGCGGAACTCATCGTCGCGTGGGACGCGTCCGAGAAGCGGCATGCCTACATGCCGGACGCGGACCTCGCCTTCGAGGACGGCGTCATTCGCTTCGTCGGGCGGGGTTATGACGGGCCAGCGGATACGGAGATCGACGGGGCCGGGCTCATGGTCATGCCCGGCCTCGTCAACATCCATTCCCACCCGAGCAGCGAGCCGATGAACAAGGGGCTGCTGGACGAGATCGGCTCGCCCGGTCTCTACAATTCCTCGCTCTACGAGTTCATGCCGATCTTCCGCGCGGACTCGGAGGCGGTGCCGGATTGCGTGCGCGTCGCCTTGTCGGAACTTCTGCTGTCAGGCGTGACAACGCTCGCCGACCTGTCCGTGGCGCATCCCGGCTGGCTGGATCTTCTGGCCGAGGCAGGAATGCGTGTCTGCATCGCCCCCATGTTCCGCTCGGCGCGCTGGTTCACGAAGAATGGCCATGTCGTCGAATACGAATGGGATGAGAAGGCCGGCGTGAAGGCGATGGACGAGGCCTTCAACCTCATCCAGCGGGCGGAGCAGCACCCGTCCGGCCGCCTCTTCGGAATGGCCTGCCCGGCGCAGATCGACACCTGCTCGCCCGAGCTCCTGCGTGACAGCCGGGCCGAGGCGCGGGCGCGCGGCATCTCGTGGCAGATCCACGCGGCGCAGTCCGTGGTCGAGTTCCACGAGATCACCCGGCGCCACGGCTTCACCCCCATCCAGTGGCTCCACGAGATGGGTTTGCTGGACGAGAAGGCGATCATCGGCCACGGCATCTTCCTGGACGACCATCCCTCCACGCGCTGGCACACCGACAGCGACCTCGGCATCCTCGCCGAGACGGGGGCTACGGTCGCGCATTGCCCGACCGTCTTCGCGCGGCGCGGCATCACGCTGAAGGATTTTGGACGCTACCGGCGCGGTGGCGTGAATCTCGGCATCGGCACGGACACATACCCGCACAACATGCTGGATGAGCTGCGACTGGTTGCGTATCTGGCACGCACCCAGGCGGGCAATCCGCGAACCATGAGCACGACGGATGTGTTCGACGCCGCCACAATCGGTGGCGCGCGCGCGCTGGGGCGCGATGATATCGGGCGCCTCTCGCCTGGCTGCCGAGCCGACATCGTGCTGGTGGACGCGGCCCACCCCCGGATGCAGCCGCGCCATGACCCGGTGCGCAGCCTGATTTACGCCGCGGGCGATCGCGCCGTGAAGGATGTCTACGTGGATGGCGAGAAGGTCGTGGGCGACGGCAAGGTGCTGACCATCGATTTCGAGCAGGCAGCGGCTCATCTCGCCGAGGCCCAGAAGCGCGTGGTGGGCAATGCTCCAACGCAGGACTGGGCGCACCGGCCTGTGGACCGCATCGCCGCGCCGACCTTCAAGTGGCTATGACGCCGCTTCTGGAGGTCGAGGGTCTCCGCACCGTCTTCCGCACCAGTGCGGGGGAGGTACCGGCGGTGGACGGCGTCTCCCTTTCGGTGGAGCGTGGCAAAACCCTCGGCATCGTGGGCGAGAGCGGCTGCGGCAAGTCCGTGCTGTCGCTTTCCATCATGCGGCTCGTTGCGCATCCTGGGCGCATTGCCGCCGGCAGCGTGCGTCTGGAAGGGAAGGACCTGACCACCCTCTCGCCCGCTGCCATGCGCGACCTGCGCGGGCGCGACATTGCCATGATCTTCCAGGAGCCGATGACCAGCCTGAACCCGGTGCACACGGTCGGCTTCCAGGTCACCGAAGGCGTGCGCGCGCACGAGCCAGGGCTCTCCGCCGCCGAGCTGCGTGCCCGGGGAATTGAGGCGCTGCGCCGCGTCCGCATCCCGTCGCCGGAGCGACGCTTCGACGAGTATCCGCATCAGCTTTCCGGAGGCATGCGCCAGCGCGTCATGATCGCCATGGCTCTGGCCGGGAGGCCTAAGCTGCTGATCGCGGACGAGCCGACGACGGCGCTGGATGTGACGGTACAGGCACAAATCCTCGACCTCCTGCGCGAGTTGCAGGCCGAGACCGGCATGGCGGTTATCCTCATCACCCACGACCTCGGCGTCGTGGCGGAAATGGCCGATGACGTAGCAGTGATGTATGCGGGGAAGGTGGTGGAGCAGACAGACGCCCGTCGCCTGTTCGACGACCCGCAACACCCCTACACGCTCGGGCTTCTCGGCAGCATTCCGCGTCTCGACGAGGAGCGGGAAGACCTGCTCGCCATCCGTGGCGCGGTGCCGCCGCCCTTCGCATTACCGCCCGGCTGCCGCTTCGCGCCGCGCTGCCCCTTCGCCATCGCCGCTTGCAACGAAGCCCAGCCGCCCCTGCTTCCCGTGGCCGAGGGACATGGCGCGGCTTGCATCCGTGCGCCGATTGAGAAGGCCCTCGCGGCATGACGGCGCTTCTGGAAGCCGAAGGCATTGCCAAGCATTATCCGGTCCGCCAAGGCCTCATCCGTGCCAAGACGGTCGGCACGGTGCGCGCGGTGGACGGCGTTTCCTTCTCGGTCCGCAAGGGCGAGACGCTGGCGCTGGTCGGCGAGTCGGGGTGCGGCAAGAGCACTACCGCGCGGCTGGTCCTGCGCTTGATCGAGCCTAGCGCCGGCCATGTGCGCTTCGACGGGGTGGACATCACCACGCTGGACCGCGCCGCGCTGCGCGCCTTCCGCCGTCGCGCCCAGATCGTGTTCCAGGATCCCTACGCCTCGCTGAACCCGCGTTTTACTGTGGCGGAGACGCTGCGCGAGCCACTGGAGGTGCACGGCATCGGCGACGGGCGAAGCCGCAAGGCGCGGGTGGAGGAGCTGCTCTCCCTCGTGGGCTTGGCGCCCTACCATGCCGCCCGATACGGGCATGAGTTCTCGGGTGGGCAGCGGCAGCGCATCGGCATCGCTCGGGCCCTGGCGGCCGGGCCGGATTTGGTGGTGTGCGACGAACCGGTTTCGGCGCTCGACGTTTCTATCCAGGCGCAGGTGGTGAACCTGCTGCGCGATCTGCAACGCCGCCTCGGCCTGGCCTACCTGTTCATCGCGCACGACCTGGCGGTGGTGAAGCACGTCGCGGACCGCGTGGCGGTGATGTATCTCGGCCGCATCGTCGAGGTGGCGGAAAAGAACGAGTTGTTCCGCAATCCGCGCCATCCCTACACCCGCGCCCTGCTGGCGGCGATCCCGCATCCCGACCCGGCGCGGCGCGGGCGCATCGTGCCTTTGGGCGGCGATTTGCCCTCACCGCTGAACCCGCCTTCGGGCTGCCGTTTCCGCACGCGCTGCCCCTTCGCACAGGAGATCTGCGCGAAGGAGGACCCAGCGCTGGAAGATGGCGTGGCGTGCCATTTCCGCGACGAGCTTCCCCCGGCCGGGCTGGACTTTTCCGGCGGCCTCGCGCCGAATGCGGCGCGCCGCCTCGCCCTCTTTGCCGAGGCGGGACGGAGACAGGGAACGCCATGACCACTGCCATCGTCGCCCCCCGCCAGATGCTGGTCGGCGGCGGCAGCCTTTCGCGCGCTGGCGAATTGCTGCGCCAGCTTGGACTCTCTCGGCCCCTGGTGGTGACCGATCCCTGGATGGTCCGCTCCGGCACTGTGGAGAAGCTGCTGGCCCCGCTGCGCTCCGCCGGCATGGCGCCCGAGGTCTTCAGCGACACCGTGCCCGATCCGACCGACACGGTGGTGGAAGCTGGTGTGGCACTGCTGCGCAGCGGCGGCTTCGACGTGCTGGTGGGCTTCGGCGGCGGCAGCCCGATGGACACGGCCAAGGCCATGGCGATCCTGGCGGCCGCGCCCGAGGGCGCGAAGATGCGTGAGTTCAAGGTGCCCTTCGCCGCTGATCGCTGGGCGCTGCCCATTGTCTGCGTTCCCACCACGGCCGGCACGGGCAGCGAGGCGACTCGCTTCACGGTCATCACCGATGCTGAGCGCGACGAGAAGATGCTGATCGCTGGGCTGGGTGCGCTGCCGCTCGCCGCCATAGTGGATTACGAGCTGACCTTTACGGTGCCCCCGCGCATTACCGCCGATACCGGCATCGACAGCCTGACGCATGCGCTGGAGGCCTTCGTTTCCCGCCGCGCCAATCCTGTGAGCGACATGTATGCGCGGGAGGCGATGCGGCTGATCGGGCCCCGCCTGCGCGACGTGTGGCATCGCCCGGACGACGCGAAGGCGCGCGAGGACATGATGCTCGGCGCGTCGCTGGCGGGGCTTGCCTTCTCGAACGCGTCGGTCGCGCTGGTGCATGGCATGTCGCGGCCCATCGGCGCGCATTTCCACGTGCCGCACGGCCTTTCGAACGCGATGCTCCTTCCCGCCGTGACGGAGTTCGGCCTGAACTCCGCGCTGACGCGCTATGCCGAGGCAGCGCGCTGCATGGGCGTCGCCTCGGGCACAGATGCCGACCAAGTGGCGGGATCCCGCCTTCTGGAGGAATTGCGCGCCCTGAACCGGGAGCTGGAAGTGCCGAGCCCGGCCGCCTGGGGGATCGAGGAGGCGCGGTGGAATGCTCTGGTGCCCACCATGGCGGAGCAGGCGCTTGCCTCCGGGTCACCGTCCAATAATCCACGCGTGCCGGATGCCGGGGAAATCCAGGAGCTCTACGGCCGCGCTTTCCGCGGCTGACTGACGCTGCGCTGCGCCCAGGCCGCCAGGGCCTGGGCCGGCAAGGGTCGCGCCAGCCAGAAGCCCTGGCCGCGCCTGACGCCCAGGGCGCGGAGCAATCGTGCCTCGCCGCGCGACGATATCCCTTCCGCCGTCACGGCCAGCCCCGTTCCGCACAGGGACCGGATCTGGTTGCGGGCCCGAGCGCTGGTGCGGGCGAGGCGCGTCAGGCTGCGGTCAAGCTTTACCCCGGTGAATGGCAGGTGGAGCAGGCGGCGGCGCGGATCATCCAGGATCACGTCGTCCATCAGAACCTCATGCCCTGCCGCGCGCAGGCGACGCAGGGCGTGGGCAAGACGTGACACGTCACGCACCGGAGTGGCCTCGGTCAGTTCGATGGCAAGCCGCGACGCGGGAAGGCGGGCGCGGCGCGACTCCAGGGCAAGCCAGGAGGCGACGTCGCGCCGTTCGAATTCCGCCACTGAGAGATTAACAGTCACGCAGACGGGCCAGGGCATCCGCGCCATGTCCTGGGTTGCAAGGCGCGTGACCGCCCTGGCCAGGACGCGGCCCAGCCCCATGAACTCGATGGCCGGGACGAAGTGATTAGGCGTCACCGCAACCGGTTCGCTCGCCCAGCGAGCCAGGGCCTCGACCATCTCGATCCGCCCATCGCGCAGCGACACGATGGGCTGGTAGCGCAGCATCAGACCACCAGGGCGCAGGGGTGGGGTGGGTGGCTCCTCCGGCGTATTGGAACTGGCAAGCAGTGTCGTCACCGCTTCCGGACCTGCATCCGACTCCAGGACCGAGATCACGGCCTGCGGTGATGCCTCGGCCAGCGCATCGACTAACTCGGCGCCGAAGCCCGGCAGGCCCCGCTCGATGAGGATGCGTCCGAACCCCCCGATCTGTGCGACGACGGCACGGAGCAGCGCCGCGTCATCGCCGAGCAGGACAGGGTCCGCCAGACCACTGCGCCGCACCGCCAGGATAGCCGCCTCGCGCAGGGCGGGGCTGGAGGCGACGATGACGGTGCCGCCTGTCCCCACGATTCAGCGAGCCGCCGGAGCGGCGCCCGGACGGGAAGTATCAGCCTCGGCACGTCGCAGCGACCGGCGCCCCGTGTAGAGCACGATGGGTGCCGCGATGAACACCGAGGAGGAGGTGGACACGACGATGCCGAACACCATCACCCAGGCGAAGCCCGCCAGTGTCTCACCGCCGAACAGCGCGAGCGGAAGCGCGGAAAGCAGCAGGGTCATGGAGGTGCCGAGCGAACGGTTCAGCGTCTCGTCAATCGAGAGATCCACGAGGTCGCGCAATGGCATCGTCTTGAACTTGCGGAGGTTCTCGCGCATCCGGTCGAAGACCACGACCTTGTCATTCACGCTGAAGCCCACGACGGTCAGAATGGCGGCAATGGTGGTCAGGTTGAACTCAACCTGGAACAGAACCATGAAGCCGATGGTCTTGGTGGTGTCGAGGATCAGCGTGATGATCCCGGCCACGCCGAACTGCCACTCGAACCGCGCCCAAATGTAGAGCAGCATCGCGACAAGGCTGATGCCGAGCGCGATCAGCCCGCCCCGGAACAACTCGTCAGAGATGCGATTGCCCACCGCCTCGACGCGCAGGATGCGGACCCCTGGGCTGGCTTCCTCCAGGGCGCCACGCACGCGGTTCACCACGGGCTGGGTCTGCGCCTCGTCCTCTGGGGCGGGCAGCCGCAGCAGGATGGTTCGGTCGTCGCCGAATTGCTGCAGGCCCGCGTCGCCCACATTGAGGGCCGACACCGCGGAGCGCAGCCGCGCGAGGTCGGCAGGCTGCTCGGTCCGCACTTCCATCACGATGCCGCCCTTGAAGTCGATGCCCTTCTCCAGCCCCGGATAGAAGGCGCCTGCCAGCGAGGCGAGGGACAGGACGGCCGAGACCATCAGGCCCACGCGTGCGCCCTTCATGAAGGGGATGCGGGTGATGTCGGGGACCAGCCGGAAGAGCGGCCGGGCGAGGCGCTGGCCCAGGGACAGGCCAGGCCGCTCGATCACCGGCAGTTCCTTCGGGCGGCGGGCGCGATACCACCACACCACCATCAGGCGCGTCAGCACCGTCGCGGTCCACATCTGCACGATCGTGCCGATCGCCACGGTCACGGCGAAGCCGCGCACCGGACCGGAGCCGAAGCCGTAGAGGCAGGCCATGGCGATCAGGTTGGTGAGGTTGGCGTCCAGGATGGTGCCGGATGCCTTGGTGTAGCCGGCCTCCAGCGCATTGATCGGGGAGCGACCGAGCTTCACCTCTTCGCGGATGCGCTCATTGATGAGGATGTTGGCATCGAGCGCCGTGCCGAGCGTCAGAACGATGCCGGCAATGCCCGGCAGGGTCAGCGTCGCCTCCAGCAGGGTCAGGCAGGCGATCAGCAGCACGATGTTGAAGAGCAGTGCGATGTTCGCGAACCAGCCGAACAGGCCGTAGGCAAGACCCATGTAGAGGAACACCACCACCGTGCCGACAGCCATGGAGATCATGCCGGCACGGATCGCGTCCGCGCCGAGCTCCGGCCCGACGGTCCGCTCCTCGATCACGGTGAGCGGGGCGGGGAGGGCACCCGCGCGCAGCAGCACAGCGAGGTCGTTCGCGGTGCGAACAGTGAAGGAACCGCTGATCTGCCCGCGCCCGGCCGTGATGGGCTCGCGGATCACGGGGGCGGTGATCACCTTTTCATCGAGGACGATGGCGAAGGGGCGGCCCACATTCTGCCGCGTCACCTCGGCAAAGCGACGGGTTCCGACGCCATCAAAGGTGAAATTCACCACCCACTCACCCGTGCGCGAATCCTGCGCGGCGCGGGCATCGGAGAGGTTCGCACCATCCACCTCCACGCGGCGGCGCACGGCGTAGCGCTCCTCCGAACCAGCGCGCTCACCCTGCAGGAACAGCACACCCGGCGGCGGCGTCGCAGCGGAAAGGTTCGCCGTGTCGTCCAGAAGGTGAAAGGTCATGCGGGCCGTGCGGCCCAGCAGATCCTTGATGCGCGCAGGATCCTCGACACCAGGCAGCTGGACCAGGATGCGGTTCGCGCCCTGGCGGGCGATCAGCGCCTCGACCACGCCTGTCTCGTCGATGCGGCGGCGGACGATCTCGATGGACTGCTCCACCGCGTTGGTCGCCTTGGCGCGCAGCCCCGCCTCGGTCACCGTCGCGGTGATGAGCCCGTCCGCGGCGGCCACGACCTCGATATCGGGCTGCGTCGCGCCGCCGCCGACATTCACGGAATTGGCCATGTCACGCAGCACGCGGAGCGCGACGTCGCGCTGAGCGGGATCGGTCAGGCGAAGCTGGACCCGACGCTGGTCCGCATTGGCGGAAAGCCCCGTGTAGCCGACGCGGGGAGTGGCCTGGTTCAGTCCGCGGCGCGCACTCTCGACGAGGCCCTCAAGCCGCTCGCGCAGAAGGACGGAGGTGTCCACCTCAAGCAGCAGGTAGGAGCCACCACGAAGGTCGAGGCCGAGCGCGACCTGCCGTACCGGGAACCAGTCGGGGAAACTGGCACGCGGCAGCAGGTTGGGCAGGCTCACCAGCATGCCCAGGAGGCAGACGAGAAGAATCGCGGCCTGCTTCCACCGCGCGAAATACATCATGACCGAACCATATCCCCTTGGGGTCTCCCGCGTCCGGGATTCGGGCGGAACATGACGAGGGGAGGGGGGGGATGCAAGCCCGGTCCCCTTTCGGCTACCGGGGGGACATGAATCCCCGCATCGGCGTGATCGGCGCTGGCCATTTCGGCCGCTTCCACACCTTGAAGCTGAAGGGCCGCGGCCTGTCCGGCCTCCACGACCCGAACCCATCCCGCGCCGCCCTCGTGGCTAGCGAGGCGGGGACAGAGGCACTGGCCCTGGACGCGCTGATCGACCGATCTGACGCTGTAATCGTCGCGGCCCCGACGTCCCATCATTTCGCCCTTGCCAGCCGCGCCCTGGAGGCCGGACGCCACGTGCTGGTGGAGAAACCCATTGTTGCAACGCTTGAGGAGGCAGACGCGCTGATCGCCCTGGCAGCGCGCAAGGGTCTCGTCCTCATGGTCGGGCAGATCGAGCGTCATTCCGCGGCGATTCGCACCCTCCGGGCCGAATGCGCGGGGCGGCGCCTGCGTGCCCTAGAGGCGGTGCGAGTTGCGCCTTTCCGGCCCCGCTCGCTGGACGTGTCGGTCGTGCTGGACCTGATGATCCATGACCTCGACTTGGTACTGGCCCTCACGGGCGCGGAGCTGGCGGGGGTCGAGGCAGTAGGCGGTCGTGCAGTGAGCGAGCAGACGGATTGGGCCGTGGCCCATCTCCTTCTTACTGACGGGACGCGGGCGACCGTCACGGCAAGCCGCCTCGCTGTCGGCCTGGAGCGGCGCCTCCGCGCCCTCGGACCCGAAGGTGAACTTCGGGTGGACTTCCTGGCCCGCACCCTCGATTTCGTCGCGCCTGGCGGCGCCCAGCCCATGGAGCAACTTCCCGGCTGGGGCGTCACCAGCCGGTCATGGGTCGAGCATGACAGTCTGGAGGCCGAGCACGACGCCTTCCGTGCCGCCATCGCTGGGGCGCACCCCTATGAAGCGGATGGGAGGGCCGGGCGCGCGGCGCTGGACGCCGCGCTGCGAGTAGAAGCCGCACTCAGCGTCCGCGCCTGAGCAGCTTCCCGGGAAGTTCGCCCGTGGCACGGCCGTCCCGGTAGGTCACACGGCCTCGCTTGATCGTGGCGCGATAGCCGCGCGACCGTTGTAGGAGCCGCTTGCCCCCGGCCGGTAGGTCGTGGGCCATGAAGGGTGCCTCCAGTCCGAGCCGCGATGGGTCCAGCACGTTCAGATCGGCCAGCATGCCGGGTGTGACCACGCCACGGTCTATTAGGCCGATAGCACGAGCCGTGTCGGAGGTTTGACGCCGGATCAGTTCCTCAAGCGCAAAGCCTTGTTTCGCCCAATAATCAAGGACGTAGGTCGGAAAGCTCCCATCGGAAATGAACCCGACATGGGCGCCGCCATCGCCAAGCCCGATGATGGCATTGCGGTGCCGCATGCATTCTGCCGATGCATCAAGGGTATAGTCGGCAAAGTTCGTCAGCGGCGCGAAGATCCATCCGCCGGAGACGAGCAGATCGTAGGCTACCTCCTCCGGTGAGCGTCCTTCGCGTGCTGCTTGAGCTTCCAGGCTGGCCTCTCGTGGCGGCGCATAGTTAGGGGGATCGCCGAAGGGAAACATGCGCGCCCAGGACAATCTGGTGATCAGTGGGAAGCTGGAACCGGTAACCCGGTCTTCGGACAGAATGCGGGTGCGTAGGTCCGGGTCGCGCATCGCCGCTGCGCGCTGCTCGGGCGGAAGGTGGGCGATCTCCTTGTAGGACGGGCAGCCCGAGAACGGGTTCTGGCTTCCCTGAAGCCCGAGCAGAATGCCGATGGGCCGCGGCGGAAAGACCGGGCGGATGGAAAGCCCGTCGCTCGCCGCGCCGTCTGACAAGGCCAGCAATTCCTTCCACGCTTCCGTGCGATCATGTCGCGCGGTCAGGCTGAATAGGACCGGGCGTCCGGACGCCTCATGAATGCGGCGGACCATGGCGAATTCGGTCGCAGGATCCGGCTCGTTCCAGTCCGAGATCACTTCCAGCAGGCCGCCGCCCATGCCTCGGGTCAGCGCCAGCAACTCGGACTCCTGCGCTCGCAGCGTCGGCGTCGGATCGCCGGCGAGGGTCTTGTGGCTGATGGTGCGGCTGGTCGAGGCCCCGAAAGCGCCGGCGGCAATCGCCTCACCTGCGATGCGGCCCATGGCTTCCGCTTCCGCCTCGGTGGCGTTCTCCAACGCCAGGGCACGCTCCCCCATGACGTGGACGCGGACTGCGGCGTGCGGCAGCAGCACGCCCGTGTCCACATCGCGCGGGCGGGCCTCCAGCGCATCCAGGTATTCGGGGAAGCTCTCCCACGACCAGTTCAGCCCCTCGTGCAGCACGGGGCCGGGGATGTCCTCCACGCCTTCCATGAGGCGGATCAGCGTCTCCCGGTCCTCGGCGCGGCAAGGGGCGAAGCCGACACCGCAGTTCCCCATGAGCACGGTGGTGACGCCGTGCCAAGAGGAGGGGGCGAGGTGAGAATCCCACACCGCCTGCCCATCATAATGCGTGTGAAGGTCAACGAAGCCGGGGCAGACAACATGGCCGCTAGCGTCGATCTCCGTCTCGCCTCGGCCCGGCACGTCGCCCACCGCGACAATCATGCCATCCTTCACAGCCACATCGGCGCGGAAGCCAGGGGCGCCGGTCCCGTCCATCACGGTCCCGCCGCGGATCACAAGGTTATGGGTCATGCGCGTGTCCCCCGCACCAGCTTGCCGGACAAGGCCCCGGTCTCCTCGCCATGGCGCCGCGTGACGGCCCCAGAAACGATTGTTGCATCATAGCCCGTTGCACCCTGCACCAGCCGCTTGCCTCCGGCCGGGAGGTCGTACCGCATTTCGGGTCGATGCAGCGACAATGTTTCAAAATCAATGATATTGAGGTCTGCTTTCAGTCCGGATTTGAGAAATCCTCGGTCGCGGAGACCGATGGCATGGGCGTTGTCGGCAGAAAGGCGCTTCACTGCGAACTCCACCGGGAGGCGTCCCCCGCGCGCGCGGTCGCGCACCCAGTGGGTGAGGAGGTGAGTGGGCGCAGAGGCGTCGCAGATATAGCCGACATGTGCCCCGCCATCGCCTAAGCCCAGCAGCGTGTGCGGGTGGGTTACCATCTCGCGGATCGCGTCGAGGTTGCCGTCCGCATAGTTCAGCAGAGGCCGGTTCAGGATGGCGCGGCCGTCCTCCTCCAGCATCCAGTCATAGCAGAGATCTTCAGGGTCGCGTCCTTCGCGCCGCGCAGTCTCCAGCACCGAAGCTTCGGGGGGCGGCTCGTAATCCGGGGTTAGGCGATAGATGCGGGCGTAGTTGTTGAGGCGCGAACGCAGCGCCGGATCTTCGGTCTGCTCGGCCAGGATGCGGGCGCGGCGCGCCGGGTCGCGCAAGGCGGCGACGCGCTGGTCAATTGGAAGATGGGCGACCTCGCGATAACCAGCGCGGGTCAGGAAGGGGTGCTGCGACAGCTCCCAGCCGAACATCAGGCCGACCGGCCGGCCCATGACCTGGCCGGTGACGCGAATGCCCTCCGCATTCGCTTCTGAAACGCGGTCCAGCAGCCAGCGCCAGAAATCGGGACGGGATTCGCGCTGGAGGAGCGAGAAAGTCATGGGGCGCCCCGCCAGCCGCACGACACGGGTCAGGCGCTCCCACTCCTCCTCCGCTGGATCATCGAAATCAGAGATGACTTGGAGCCAGCCGCCGCCGAGGGCCCTGCCAATCTCAGCCAGCTCGATCTCGGCCGCGCCGAGGGTGGGGGTCGGCTCCCCTGCCAGCGTCTTGTGGGCGATGGCGCGGGAGGTGGAGAAACCCAGCGCCCCTGCTGCAATGCCCTCGCGCGCCAGCCGTGCCATCTCGGCGCGGTCGGCCTCGGTGGCAGGCTCACGTTCGAAGCCGCGCCGTCCCATCACGTGCACGCGGAGCGCTGCGTGCGGAACCTGGGCGGCGATGTCCATGTCGTAGGGGCGTGAATCGAGCGCGTCGAGGTAGTCGGGGAAGCTTTCCCAGTTCCAGGGCAGGCCCTCGGTCAGCACCACCTCCGGCAGATCCTCAACCCCCTCCATGAGGGCGACCAGCATGTCGCGATGCTCGGGCCGGCAGGGCGCGAAGCCGACGCCGCAGTTGCCGAGAAGCGCTGTGGTGACGCCATGCAGGGAGGAGGAGAGGATCTTCGAGGTCCAGGTGGCCTGGGCGTCGTAATGGGTGTGGATGTCCACGAAGCCAGGGGTGACCAGGCGTCCCTTGGCCTCGATCACCTCCACGCCGCGCGGGATGGACAGGTTCCGGCCGATGGCAGCGATGCGGTCGCCCGAAAGCGCGATATCGGCGTCGTAGGGCGGCGCACCGGTGCCATCCACCAGCGTTCCGCCCCGGATCACGAGAGTCGGCTCCATGTTTCCTCCGGTACTTTGGCCGGAGGATAGACCCCTTTAGCCCGCCTTCACCAGAACGTGCCGCTTGCGCCCGGCCGAGAGCTTGGCCGGCCCCTCCACGATCAGCGCCGGATCGGAAATCGGCGCGTCGTCCAGGCGGACCCCATTCTGGGCGATCAGCCTCCGAGCCTCGCCCTTCGAGGCGCAGAGCTTCGCCTCGACCAGCAGGTCGAGCAGCGGGGCGGGCAGGGGGTGGGTGATGCTGGGGAGGGTTTCCGCGGCCTCGCCCTGCTCGAAGGCACGCCGTGCCGTCTCCGCCGCTTCCTCCGCCGCGGCGCGGCCGTGCAGAAGGGCGGTGGCCTCCGTCGCCAGGACCTTCTTCGCCTCATTGATCTCCGCGCCGCTCAACGAGCCCAGGCGCCGGACCTCTGCCATCGGCAGGTCGGTGAAGAGGGCGAGGAAGCGGCCGACATCAGCATCCTCGGCATTGCGCCAGTACTGCCAGTAGTCGTAGGGGCTCAGCCGGTCGGGGTTCAGCCAGACCGCGCCGCCCGCCGTCTTGCCCATCTTGGCGCCCGACGCCGTGGTGATGAGCGGCGCGGTGAGGCCGTGGACCACCGTGTTGTTCATGCGCCGGACGAGGTCCGCGCCCATGACGATGTTGCCCCATTGGTCGGAGCCGCCCATCTGCAGCGTCACGCCGTGGCGCTTGTGAAGCTCCACGAAGTCGTAGCTCTGCAGAAGCATGTAGTTGAATTCGATAAAGGACAGCGGCTGGTCGCGCTCCAGCCGCAGCCGCACGCTGTCCATGCTCAGCATCCGGTTGACGCTGAAATGCCGCCCGACCTCGCGCAGGAAGGGGATGTAGCGCAGCTCGTCCAGCCATTCGGCATTGTCGAGCATGATCGCCTTGCCCGGCCCCTCGCCGAATTCGAGGAAACCGTCGAAGGCGCGGCGAATGCCCGCCTTGTTCTCTTCGATCCGTTCCTCGGTGAGGATCTGCCGCGTTTCGTCGCGGCCCGAGGGGTCGCCGATCTTGGTCGTGCCCCCGCCCATCAGAACCACCGGGCGATTGCCCGTCCTGGCCAGCCAGCGCAGCAGCATGATCTGGACGAGGTGGCCGACATGCAGGCTGTCCGCCGTCGCGTCGAACCCGATATACCCCGTCACCGGGCCAGCACGCAGCGACGCCCGCAGCGCCTCCGCATCCGTAACCTGATGGACGAAGCCCCGCTCCGTCACGACGTCGAGAAAATCCTGCCCGCTCATTCCAAACCCCGCCCGATGGCGCAAAGACCGCGGCGGTAGCACAATGCGGGGATGCTGAGAATCATCGGGACGATGAGCGGCACCTCGCTGGACGGGGTGGATGCTGCCTGGGTCGAGACAAACGGCGAAAAAGTCGCCCAGCTTGGCCCCGCCATCACAGTCCCCTACGAGCCTGCCCTGCGCCGCGACCTGCGTCGCCTCCTCGAATTGGCGCCCGGCCTTTCGCCCGGTGACCCCTTCTTGCGCGACTGCGAGGCGCGGCTGACCGAGCGCCACGCCGCGGCGATCAACCGCATCGCCCTGGATGGCCAGCGCGCAGGGCTGCTGGTGCCGGAACTGGCGGCCTTCCACGGCCAGACAATCCTGCACCGCCCGCGCCAGCCGGGCGACGCTGATGGGGCAGAGGGTCGCACCTGGCAGATCGGCGATGCCGCCGCGCTCTCCCGCCTGACCGGCCTGTCGATCGCCCATGATTTCCGCTCGGCGGACGTGGCGGCGGGCGGGCAGGGTGCGCCGCTGGTGCCAATCGCCCACGCAGCGCTGGCCCATGCCCTGCCGAAGCCGCTCGCGGTGCTGAACCTGGGCGGGGTCGGCAATGTCACCTTCCTGGGCAGTGACGGCACGCTCCTCGCCTTCGACACGGGGCCGGCGAACGGGCCGCTCGATGACTGGGCGCGGCGTTCGGCCGGGCGGGACTACGACCGGGACGGGAACCTCGCCTTGGCCGGGCAGGCGGATGGTGCAGTGCTGGGGCGGCTGATGAACCATCCCTTCCTGGCCCAGCCCCCGCCCAAGTCCCTGGATCGGTTGGATTTCGACCGCGCGCTGCGCGATGCCGGAGCGCATGAACTGTCACCGCAGGATGGTGCCGCTACCCTGGTCGCCTTCGCGGCGATCTGCGTCGCTGCTGCCGCACGGCATTTCCCCGAGCCGCCTCTGCAATGGCTGGTAGCCGGCGGCGGGCGCCGCAACCCGGCCATGATGCGCGCCCTTGCCGCTACCCTGGCCGAGCCTGTGCGGCCCGTCGAGGTCGCGGGCTGGAACGGCGATGCGCTGGAGGCGCAATGCTTCGCCGTGCTGGCGGCCCGCACGGCACGCGGCCTGCCGATCAGCTTTCCCGGCACGACCGGCGCACCTGAGCCGATGAGGGGCGGAAGGATCCTGGGCGGCCTGCTTTAGCCCGAGAGGTCGGCTGGGTTGAGGCGCCAGCCATTCCCGTTCGGTTCACACCATAGTGGCAAGGCGTTCGGCGTGCGGACATTGGGCTCCAGCCCCGCCTCGTAGCGGAAGGCGCGGAACAGCGCGCCATGCGCCACCACCAGGACGGGGCCGGGAAGGGCGGTGGCACGGTTGATCGCCCGCGCCGTGCGGGCGCGGAGGTCAGCGAAGGGCTCGCATCCCTCGGGCGTGAAGTCGCCCCGGATCCAGTCATCGTACCAATCGCCCATCGGCTGCCCCTCCTGCTCCCCAAAGGCGACCTCCATCAGTTCAGGGTCCAGGGCGCCGATGGGTAGGTTGAGCGCCTTCGCCACCACCTCTGCCGTGACCCGGGCGCGGGAAAGGGGCGAGGAGACGATCGTGACGATGCCCTGCCCCACCAGCGCGCGGGCCGCGCGCTCCGCCTGCAACATCCCGATCTCATTCAGCGGGATGTCGGTCTGACCCTGAGACCGGCCTTCGGCGTTCCAGTCGGTCTCGCCGTGGCGGAGGAACCAGAAGGGGACAGGGTTAAGGCTCACGTGGCGAATCCTTCGGCGGTCAGGGCGTCCCGCAGGGCGGGCAGGGCGAAGAAGCGGCGGCGATGCGCCATCAGCGCTTCGGGCGGTGCGATGCCCAGAAAGCCCCCCAGCACTGTCAGCAAGGCGAGCGAGCAATCGGCTGCGGTTGGCGTGCCGCCCACCGCCCAGCCCCGCCCTTCGATGCGAGAACCGGCATAGACGAGCGCGAGGTCGGCGCGCGCAAGGGCAGCGCTTCTAATGCCTTCCTCAGCGGGCGCCGGGCCGAAGCGGCCAGGGTCGAACCCTGGCAGGAAGGCGCCTGGAACCGTCCAGGCAACCCAAGCGAGCCACTCCATCACTTGCCAGCGCTCCGCGCGAGACGTGCCGAGGAGGTTGGAGTCCGGGAACATCTCGCCGAGCGCCATGAGGATGGCGGGCGTCTCTGTCAGAGCCATCCCGCCCTCAAGCTCGAGGACGGGCACCTGTCCCTTGGGATTCAGGGCAATGAACTCGGGGCTTCGGGCGTCGCCAGCGCGCAGGCTGATCTCCCGCACCTCCCCCGGCATGCCGCACATCGCAAAGGCGAGGCGCGCGGCGAGGGAGGAGGTGCGCGGCGAAACCCAAAGGATCAAGCCAAGCCCTCGCGCTGCAGGGCGCGCTGGACGGAGGGACGCGCCCGCATCGACGCGTAATGCGCTGCCAGACGGCCCGGAAGCTCCATCTTGAGCCGCTCCGCTGCCCAGAAGGAGATATAGAAGGGTGCGGCATCGCCGAAGGAGAAGCTGTCGGCGAAGAAGTCCCGGCCCTCCAGCGCGGCGTCGAGGTTCTTCAGCCCCTTGGTGAAGATCTCCGTCCCGCGTGCCTTCACGGCCTCGTGATCAGCCTCGCTCGGCGCGAAGTTCACCGGGCGGAAGATGCGGGAGAAGCCCTGCATGTGCACCGTGGCCACGGCGTAATCCGTCGCCTCGATCGCCCGTGCCACCGCGTCGGCGCTGTCCGGCATCAGACCGGCCTTCGGGTAGCTGGCAGCCAGCCAGAAGGCGATGGCCGGAAACTCGGTGAGGACCGAGCCATCCTCGCGCGCCAGGGTCGGCACCTTGGATTTCGGGTTCACCGAGGTGAACTCGGGCTTGAACTGCGCCCCCTCGCGGAGATTGGTCATCACTGCCTCGAAGGGCGCGCCGATCTCTTCCAGCAGCATATGGATGCCGAGCGAGCACGCGCCGGGCGAGTAGTAAAGCTTCATCATTAGGTAATTCCCTCGCGCTTCATCGCCCGCTCGACAGCCGGGCGGTCCTTCATGGCCTTGAAATGCGCCTTGAGGCGGGGCGGCAATTCCAACCCTGCGCGGCCCGCCGCCCAGTTCTCGATGAAGAACAGCGCGCAATCGGCGATGCTGTAGCCGGTGGGCAGCAGCCAAGTACCGCCCTTCCACATCTTCTCGATCGTCTCCAGGTAGCCGGTCGCGAGCTCCTTGCCCTTGGCGACGATTCGCGCCTCGTCCTCGGCGTCGCGCGCGAAGTTGCTGGGGCGGAGGATGCGGGTGAAACCCTGCGGATGGACCGTGCCGCACAGGTAGTCCATCCATTCGAGGCAGCGCGTCTCCGCCTCGAACTCCACAGGGATCAGGTTGGACATCGGGTTCGCCTTGGCGAGCCACCAAGCGATGACCGGCCATTCAGTCAGGACCGTCCCGTCGTCGCGCCTCAGCGCCGGAACCTTGGCCTTCGGGTTGATGGTTAGATATTCCGGCTTCCGGTTCGACCCGTCGCGCGTCGAGACCAGCTCGGTCTCGAACGGCCTGCCGATTTCTTCCAGGATGACGTGAATCCCGAGCGAGCAGGCGCCCGGCGAATAATAGAGCTTCATGGTCCGCTGCTGCCTCCGAAACCCTCAACCTGCCATAGCCGTCCCGGCGCGGGGGCGGAAGCCGGGCCTCAGTCGAAGAGCGAGGAAACGGAGGCCTCTTCGCTGATCCGGCGCATCGCCTCGGCCAGAAGCGGGGCGATGGGGATCTGGCGGATGTTCTCCGCCTGCTGCACCGCCTCGGTCGCCGCGATGGAGTCGGTCACCACCATCGCCTCGATCGGCGCATCGGCGATGCGCTGCACGGCAGCCCCCGACAGCACACCATGGGTCACATAGGCCGAGACGGAGCGGGCGCCGTTCTTCATCAACGCCGCGGCGGCATTGCAATGCGTCCCGCCGCTGTCGCAAATGTCGTCGATGATGATGCAGTCGCGGCCCGACACGTCGCCGATCACGTTCATCACCTCCGAAACGCCCGCCTGCGGGCGCCGCTTATCGATGATCGCAAGGTCGGTATTCAGGCGCTGGGCGATCACGCGGGCACGGACCACGCCGCCCACGTCGGGCGAGACGATCATCAGGTCGCGCCCCGCATAGCGGCTCTGGATGTCGCGCGCGAAGAGCGGCGCGGCGTAGAGATTGTCCACCGGGATGTCGAAGAAGCCTTGGATCTGCCCCGCGTGCAGGTCCAGGGTCAGCACCCGGTCCGCCCCGGCCTGGGTGACGAGGTTGGCAACGAGCTTGGCGCTGATCGGGGTGCGCGGCCCACTCTTCCGGTCCTGCCGAGCGTAGCCGAAATACGGCACCACCGCCGTCACCCGCCGCGCCGAGGAGCGGCGCAGCGCGTCCAGCGTGATCAGCAGCTCCATCAGGTGGTCGTTGGCGGGATAGGAAGTGGACTGGATGACGAACACGTCCTCGCCGCGGATATTCTCGTGGATCTCCACGAAGATTTCCATGTCGGCGAAGCGGCGCACCGAGGCGTCGGTCAGCTTCAGCCCGAGTATGTCGGCGACGGCCTGTGCGAGTGGCCGGTTGCTGTTGCAGGCGACAATCTTCATCGGGTGGGCGCTTTTCCTTGCGGGGCCTCGGGCGGCACGGCGGACGGATACAGGCGCCGCGCCGGGCCTTCAACCGGGGGACGAAGCATTGCGGATAATCTCCAGGATGCCGCCGGCAGCCTCCTGAGAGGCCGCATAGGCAACATCGCCCCAGAAGCGGTCGAGAGATCCGGCGCGGACCTCATTCAACTGAAGAACCCGTCCTAGTTCGTGCCCGTCCCGGCGGGAGACGATCCACTGGATCTCCACTCGCTGGTTGCCGGGCGTGCCGGGAACCACCGAGACCTCGGCCGTGACGGCGTGGTTCGCACCCTCTGCCACGTCCTGCACGACATAGCCGCGGGAGGACAGGAACTCCCGCACCCGGTTGGTCAGGGCGTTGTTGCCATCGCCCGGTGCGCCCCGCACCGGGATCAGGCGCAGACGGGGCGGTCCGCTTGCGATGGCGTCCGGCGTGGCGCTGGCTCGCGCCGCCTGGATGCCGAGGAGGATCTGGGTCACCCGGGGGGCACCCTGGGCCGCGATCGCGCGAAGGGTAGCGGTGTCCTCCGCGGCCCAATCGCGCGTAGGAACCGGGGTCGTGGAGACGGCGCCCTGCTCCCGCCCATCGGCATCGGTGACGATGAGGCGCGGCCGCACCGTACCCCCCGATGCTTCCGCGCGCACCATGAGCCGCCAATCCAGTGGAAGCGGTGTTTCGGTCGCCGCCGCCGGCACGTCCTGCGCTTGCAGGGCCGAAGCAAGTTCCTCGGCGACAAGCCGCGCTCCGGCATCGCTCAACATCGCCTCAGGCGGAGGAGGCACGGCGATGCGGACGGCCAGTGGGACGGACAGGCGCGGCGCCAGCCCGCCCGGCCGACCGCGATGGGGGCGCGGAATATCGGCGCAGGCGGCCAGCACGCCCAGCGCGCTCAGCAGAAAGGCGCGCCTCATGCCATGATCGCCGAGATCTGGTGGCCGAGCGGCCCGCCACCCGCCAGGGTCCGGCGGCGATGCGAGAAGAACCGCGCCTCGTCGGTCAGCGTGTCCATTCCCATCAGCGCCACGTCCGCGATGCCGGCGAGGCGCGACGCGCAGTATCCCGCCAGATCGAACTGCCAATGGTCCGCATCGCGGCCGGAAGCGAGGAATTCGAGGCTTCCGACTGCCTGGTACACGTCGCGCCCCACCTCGTAGGAGGGCTGAGCGATGCAGGGGCCGACCACGGCGCGGATGCGGGCGCGCTGGGCGCCAAGTTCCTCCATGGCGGCCAAGGTGGCCTCCAGGATGCCGCCCACGGCACCGCGCCAGCCGGCATGGGCGGCACCAACCACCCGCGCCTCCGGGTCCGCGAGCAGAACCGGCGCGCAATCGGCTGTTATGACGCCAAGCGCCACATCCGGCTCGGCGCAAACCATCGCGTCGGCTTCGGGCACCACGTCCCAGCCTGATGCGGCATCCACGGCGCGAGCGCCATGGACTTGGCGCAGCGCCCTCAGCGCACCGGCCCCGAGGGCGACGCGCACCCTTTCCCGGTTCTCCCTGACCGCCGCCGGGTCATCCTCGCTTCGGAGACCACAATTGAGACTGGCATAGGCACCCGTGGAAACCCCGCCGCGTCGGGTGAAAAACCCATGAGAGAAGCTGGAAAGAGAGGGATGGGTCAGGAACTCGAGTGTCACTCGTGGAACCCCTCCAGGGGTGGCAGGCCCGGGTGAGTCAGGGCCAAGGATTTGAACAATCGCCCCATGCCCTCCGGCGCAACGAGGCGCTGCGCCGCACCGAGCAGGTTGCGGGCATGGAAGGGCTCGGCACGCGCCAGCATGGCGGAACGTGAGACAAGGCCGAGCCGCTGGAGAAACAGCCCCATGGGGACTGGACCTTGCGCCTTCGCGCCCACCGCTGCCGCGGCGAAGGCGGCGAAGTCCACGTGGGCCGTGACGTCCACGGCCCCGGGCTCAGCGAGCGGGTCGGACGGCTTGCCAGCCTTCATCGCCTGGAGGCTGTCCCCGAACGCGCTTTCGGCTGGGCCGTAATCGATGAAGAGCGCCACGCCGCCCTCGCGCGACAGCCGTGCGCCAAGATGGGCAGCGATGGAAAGGGCCGGTTCGCAGCGTTCTTTCACGCTGCCTTCCGCCGCCTCGCCCCAATCTTCCTCGGATGGGCGTTCGATGAAGCGGCCCTCGGAGACCCAGCGTTCCATCCAGGTGCGACCGCGGCGGATGAACTGGCGGATGGGAAGCGCGTCCAGGAACTCGTTGCCCAGCAGGATCAGCGGACCACCCGGCAGATCCTCGACCCGGTCGTGAAAGGCAGCGATGCGGGCCCCGAGGCGGCCCTTCTGCATGGCCCGCAGCACCGGCGAGGTCTCGACCAAGTGGATCTCGGCCGCCGAGGCGAAGGCGGGGACCATCTGCCCGACGGCGCGCAAGGCATCCTGGATCAGCGTGCCGCGGCCGGGGCCGCATTCCGCCCACACCACGCGCGCGGGCCGCCCCATCGCCTCCCACGCAAGAGCGGACCAAAGGCCAAGGCACTCGCCGAAAGCCTGGGTCATCTCCGGCGCAGTGGTGAAGTCCGCGCCAATCCCGGCGCCATGGCCGTAATAGGCCGCGGAGGCGCGGGCGAGGAATGCGTCCAGCCGCTCCATCAATCGACACGCCGCGCGCGGAGCATCAGGAAGAGCCCGACCGCGACCATGGGAATCGACAAGAGCTGGCCCATGGTCGCGCCGCCGATGAGAAAGCCCAGATGCGCGTCCGGCTCGCGGAACATCTCACCGACCAAGCGCGCGACGCCGTATCCGGCCACCATCGCGCCGGACAGGAAGCCGCGCCGGGCACGGATGCCGGGCGTGAACCAGAGCGCCCAGAGCACGGCAGACAGGGCAAGCCCTTCCAGCCCCGCCTGATAAAGCTGCGAGGGGTGGCGGGGAACGCCGAGCGGGTCATGCGGAAACACCATCGCCCATGGAACGTCGGAGGGCCGGCCCCACAACTCGCCATTTACGAAATTCGCCAGCCGGCCAAAGAAGATGCCGATGGGCACGACCACCGTGACCCGGTCGGTGAAGAGAAGCATGTCCAGCTTGTTGCGGCGGGTGAAGATCCAGGTCGCGATGATCACGCCCAGCGCGCCGCCGTGGAAGCTCATTCCGCCTTGCCAGAGCGCCAGCGCTTCCAACGGGTTCTGAAGGTAGTAGCCGGGACGGTAGAACAGAACGTAGCCGAGACGCCCACCCAGGATGATACCGACTGTGACCCAGGTCACGTAATCGTCCAGCTGCTGGGCGGTGGCTGCACGCGGCTCAGCCTCCACGAGGCGCCGCGCCACGCGCCAGCCGATGATGATGCCGGCGATATAGGCCAGCGCATACCAGCGAATGGCGAAGGGTCCGATCTGGAGCGCGACGGGGTCGATCATGCGCGGGCAGGCGTAGCCCGGTCCGGTCCTGGGAGGAAGCCGCGCCCGGCCTCAGCGTGCGCGGAATACGGGACCGCAGGCAGCTGGCAGGGCAGGGGGCGGGCCGGGTGTACGAGGCGGGGAAGGGGGACGGCGCGCCTCATCGCTCAGCCACCAGTCCAGGGAGGCGTCGCAGCCATCCCCGGCGGGAATGGGTGGCGCCTCCTGGCATTCCGCGCTCCCTGCGGGGCAGCGCATGCGGACATGCATGTGGCTGTCATGTCCGCGCCAAGGCCGCACCCGTCGCAGCCACGTCTCTCCACCATGGACGGCGCAGAGCGAACGCTTGATGCCGTGATTCACCAGCACCCGGTCCACGTTGGGCAGCTCAGCCGCCAGCCGGATCAGCCTAGCATGGGCCGCCGTGAAGCGATTCGGGTCCACCCCGGACTGATCCGGAACGACAAGCGACGCGACCGGCCAATCCTCACGCTGCGCGCGGGAGAGAGGCGCGCGCGGGTTGACGTCGAGCCAAACATCGAAATCCAGCCCGGATTGATGGCTGGCGTGGCCGTAGGGAAGCGGGCCA
This sequence comes from Sabulicella rubraurantiaca, assembly GCF_017355885.1. GTDB lineage: Bacteria > Pseudomonadota > Alphaproteobacteria > Acetobacterales > Acetobacteraceae > Roseococcus > Roseococcus rubraurantiacus. The sequence goes on along the minus strand of NZ_JAFEUU010000001.1, from coordinate 340,135 downwards.
CCACGGGGCTGCGCGACATCGCCGATCAACAGATCCGGCAGCCCGACGCTCCGCGCCCGTCGCGCCAGGGTGCGGATGGAGCGGATCGTCTCGGGATGGCCCCAATTGCGGTTGCGCGACAGGCGCACGGCCTGCCAGCCCGGCCCCTCCGTGGGCAGCGCCTCCCCACCCGCAAGGCAGCCGAGTGAGGTGGTTCCGATCACCCGCGCTGGACCGGCTGAAGGTCCCTGGTGCGCCGCCCAGGACGAGGCCGGCTGGGCAAAGGCTGGCCCCGCCGCAAGAGCCAGGATCAGGGCGAGGGCGAAGGGACGCATGGGGGAAGGGCCTCGGGCGAGAGCGGTCTGGCGGGCAGGGTGGGATTCGAACCCACGGTGGGCGTGAACCCACGCCGGTTTTCAAGACCGGTGCCTTAAACCGCTCGGCCACCTGCCCAGGCGCGAAGGCTTAGGACGCTGCGCGCGTCCTGCCCAGGCCCCTTACTCCCCCGCGAGGCGGACGGGCTGCAACGGCGCGCCCAGGCGCAGCATCGCATGCACATCTGGCGCGGTGGCGAGGGTCAGGATCGCATCGGCCAGCTGTACCGCGCGCTCATGCCCGAGCACGGCATCCGCGAGGCCATGGAACTTCGCGCGAAGCTCCTCCTCCGTCAGGAAGTTCGACGGCTCGCCCTTCGGCACCTTCACGAACTTGGTGAAGACTTGGCCGCGGGCCCGGACCGTCAGCTTGCCGGACATATTTGCCGGGAACTCGGCCTGCACCTCCGGATCTTCCTCGGTCGTGACCTTGGGCATCAGGGTGCGAAGCTCGGCCTCATCCATGCGCGCATAGCTGTCCCAGCCGAAATGCCCGTGCGCCAGGGCGCAGGACACGACGAATGGACCGGAGAACTGGCCGTCCACTACGTTCTTAGGGTGCTGCTTGTATTCCAGCGGAGCGCCAACCAGCAGCATGCCCTTGTTGGGAAGGCCCATGGTGACGGACTCGATTTCGTCCGCCTTCAGCCCGTGCTCGGCGCGCAGCGCCAGGGCGGCATCCACGCAGGCATGGCCGTAGCGGCAGGACGGATACGGCTTCACCGCCGTCTCCATCAGCTCGTACTCCTCGCCGAGGCCGCGCAACGCGCGCTCCGGGGTGGGGTTCGGGGCGTAGGCGCGCAGGAAGCCGGCCTTGCCCTCCAGCGCCTCGGCGGCGCCGCGGAAGCCTTCGCGCGCCGTCAGAGCCGCGGCCAGCCCGGCCATCGAGGCCCAACCCACCTGGAAGCGCTTGGTCCAGGCGCCATTGGCCAGGAACTGCAACGATCCGGCCGCCTGGGACAGGGCGATGCCCAGCGCATCCTCGATCTGCGCGGCGGAAAGCCCGAGCACGCGCCCCGCCGCGGCGGCCGCGCCGAAGGCGCCGCAGGTCGCGGTGGGGTGGTAGCCGCGGTCGTAGTGGTCACCCGCCGGCATGGCGACGGAAAGGCGGTTGGTCACCTCATACCCTGCCACCACGGCGGCGATGACATCCGCACCCTTCGCGCCGGAGATCTCGGCCGCCGCCAGCGCCGCCGGGATGACCGGGGCGCCCGGGTGCAGCGTCCCGGCCGCATGCGTGTCGTCGAAATCCAACGAATGGGCGAATGCGCCATTCAGCAACGCGGCGCCGAGCGGCGAGACGCGCGCGGCCTCGCCCAGCACGGCGTGCTGGCCCTGCATCAGCCCCATCGCGCGCGCCGCGGCGAGGAGAGGGGCACTGCTCTCCGCATCGTGCCGGCCCCGCAGCATATTTCCCGCGAGGTCGAGGATCAGGAAGCGAGTCCGCGCCTCCACCTCGGCCGGGAGGTCGGCGTGGCCGATGCCGGCAGCATAGGCGGCGAAACGTTGCGTGAGCGCGACCATGGGCGGGTTCCTCCGTTCGCCGCGCAAGGTGCGCCAGCCCTGCCCGGAGATCAACACGTGCGCCATGCAGTGTTCCGTTGCCGCCCTCGCCGGAGCGTGGCAGGAAGTCGCCCCATGTTGACCCGACGTGCCCTGGCCGCCCTTCCCCTGGCGGCGGCGGCGAGCCCCGCCCTGGCCCAGGGCTCCTTTGCATCCTTCCTTGAGGGCGTGCGCACCGAGGCGCGGCGCGCCGGCGTTTCGCAGCAGACGCTCAACCGCGCCTTTGCCAATCTCCGTCCCAATGACCGGGTTCTGGAGCTGGACCGCCGCCAGGCCGAATTCACCCAGACCTGGACGCAGTATCGTGACGCGCGCCTCTCAACGACGCGGATCGAGAATGGCCGCCGCGCCTTCGCGGAGAACCGGGCCCTTCTCCAGGCCATCCATTCCCGCTTCAGGGTGGATCCGCGCGCGGTGGTGAGCATCTGGGGGATGGAGACCTCCTACGGGGGCTTCACCGGCAATTTCAACGTGATCGAGGCGCTTGCGACCCTGGCCTGGGAAGGCCGCCGCGCCGCCTTCTTCCGTGCTGAGCTCCTTGCTGCCCTTCGCATCCTGGATGCCGGCAACATCAGCGTGGAGCGGATGCGCGGCTCCCATGCCGGCGCCATGGGACACCCGCAGTTCATGCCGACCTCCTTCGAGAGGCTTGCGGTGGATTTCGATGGAGACGGTCGCAAGGACATCTGGGACAGCCGCGCCGACGCGCTGGGCTCCATTGCCAATTACCTGTCCCGCTCCGGCTGGCGAGACGGCGAGCCCTGGGGCTTCGAGGTCGCGGTCCCGCAGAGCCTAAGCGTCGAGGGGCTGGACCACCGCACCATGCGGACCATGGTGGACTGGGCGCGCGTCGGGGTACGGCAATGGGATGGCAGCCTGCTGCCAGGATATGAAGGAGAGTGGGCCTTGGTGGTTCCCGGCTACTCGCGCGGCGAGGGGCAGAGCTTCATCGTCGGTCGCAACTTCATGGCCATCCGGCGCTACAATCCGTCGAATTTCTACGCGACCGCGGTAGGGATGCTGGCGGACCGCGTGGGATGAGGCGCCGAATCGCGGGGCTCGCCGCACTCGCGCTCCTGGCCTCCTGCGGCCGGACGCCGCCGCCCGGGCCTGAGCCCCGTCCGCGCTACGTGGTCGGCGAGGGCTACAGCCTCGGCGGGCAGTGGTCCTACCCACGGGAGGACTGGAGCCTCGACCAAGCCGGAATCGCCGAGATCATGCCGCGGCGCTCCGGGCTGACCGCGAATGGCGAACGGCACGACGCTACCGCGCTGGTGGCGGCCCACCGCACCCTGCCGCTGCCGTCCATCGTGACCGTCACCAACCTGGAAAACGGGCGAAGCCTGCGCGTGCGCGTCCATGACCGGGGTCCGGAACGGGCAGGGCGCGTCATCGCCGTGTCGCCTCGCGCGGCGGAACTCCTCGGGGCCCGCGGACTGTTCCAGGCGCGGGTGACGGCGGACCAGGGCGCCTCCCGCCTCGCAGGATCCGGGCTGGAGGGGCATGCGCCCGCCTTGGCCATCGCCACCGCGCCGGTCGGCCGCGTCGAGCGGGAATCCCTGGCCGCGCCGGAGGGCGCTCGCGTGGCCGCGCCGCGCGCCGAGACCATCCGCCCCGCCGTTGCCACGGAAGCGGCCGCCACGGCCTCGCCGCCAGAGCGCCTACCCGAACAGGTCACCCAGGGCGTTCCCATGCCCGGCCGGCTGTGGGTCGAGGCTGGTAGCTTTTTCCGCGCCGATTTCGCCCGGACCCAGGCTGCGCGCCTCGGCATGCGGGCAGAACCCTTCGGCCTGCCGGGCCGGCAACAGGTCTGGCGCGTTCGCGGCGGCCCCTATGCCACGCTGCCGGAAGCCGATGAGGCCTTCGCCCGTGCCCTGCGTGCGGGTCAGCAAGATCTCCGACTTGTGGTGGAGTAGCCGGGCGGCGTAAGCCTCCGCCATGCCGTCCCGCCGCCTCCTCCTCGCCGGTTTCTCCCTGCCGCTTGCCGCGCCGGCCCTCGCGCAGCAACGCGGCGGCCCGCAGCGCCCCGCCGCACGCGGATCGGCGCCCCCGCCGACCACGCCTGCGAATTCGCCGCTCGGCCCGGTGGACACGGCGGCACGCTTCGCATTGCTGATTGATTTCGAGACCGGCGCGACGCTGCTGGAGAAGGGGGCGGAGCAATCCATGCCCCCCGCCTCCATGTCGAAGCTGATGACCATGTACGTGGTCTTCGACATGATCCGCAAAGGCCGGTTGGCCATGGACCAGCTTCTGCCCGTCAGCGAGGCAGCCTGGCGCATGGGTGGCTCTAAGATGTTCGTCGACCTGAACACCACGGTGAGCGTCGAGAACCTGGCGCGCGGCGTCATCATCCAGTCTGGCAACGACGCCTGCGTCGTCTTCGCCGAGGCGATCGCAGGCTCCGAACGCGCCTTCGCCGACCTCATGAACCAGCAGGCGCGGGAGATCGGCCTGACCGGCTCGAACTTCCGCAACAGCACCGGCTGGCCGGACCCGGAGCACCGGATGACCCCGCGCGATCTCGCCACGCTCGCGCGGCGCATCATCCTCGACTTCCCGGACCATTACCGCCTGTATTCCGAGCGCTCCTTCCGCTGGCACAACATTACCCAGGAGAACCGGAACCCCATCCTGGGCCGCGTCGCGGGCGGCGACGGGCTGAAGACCGGCCACACGGAGGAGGCGGGATACGGCCTGACCGCGAGCGCCAAGCGCGCCGACCGACGCCTGATCCTCGTCGTCTCCGGCCTGCCCACGATGCGCGCGCGGGCCGAGGAGAGCGAGCGCCTCCTGGAATGGGGCTTCCGCGAGTTCGAAAACGTCGTGCTGTTCCGTGCCGAGGACACGATCGAGGAGGTGCCGGTGCACCTCGGCGGGCGCCGCACGGTGCCGCTGGTGGGCGGGCGCGACGTGGTGGCGACGCTGCCGCGGGGATGGCGCAATGGAATGCAGGCGCGGCTGCGATATGACGCGCCCGTGCCCGCGCCAGTCGCGAAGGGTCAGGAGCTCGGTCGCCTTGAGGTATCCGGGCGCGGCGTGCCGGAGATGAGCCTGCCGCTCTACGCCGGCGCGGATGTGGAGCGGCTCGGTCTCGTCTCGCGAATCCCGGCCGTGCTGGGCCGCATGATCGGCGGGGGCGCTTGAAAGGCCGCTTCGTCACGCTGGAAGGCGGAGAGGGGGCGGGCAAGACGACTCAAGGCGAGCGGCTTGCCGCTGCGCTTTGCGCCCGCGGCCTCCCGGTACTGCGCACGCGCGAACCCGGCGGGTCCCTGCGTGCCGAGGCGCTGCGCGGCTTCATCCTGTCCCATGGCGGCTGGGATCCGCTGGCCGAGATGGCGCTCCACTTCGCGGCCCGCCGCGAGCACTGGGCGCGGCTGATCCGCCCGGCGCTGGAGGCAGGGGTCACGGTGATCTGCGACCGCTTCCACGACAGCACCTTCGCGTATCAGGTGGCCGGGCAGGGGGGCGACGCCGCCGCCTTCGAGGCGCTGCGCCGCGCCCTGGTCGCGGATGCCGTTCCGGACGCAACCCTCTTGCTCGACATTCCCCCGCAGGCCGGGCTGTCCCGCGCTCGCGACGCCAATCGCTACGAGGCATTGGGGACCGAGTTCCATGCGCGGGTCCGCCAGGGCTTCCTCCAGCGCGCGGAGGCCGAACCGGGCCGCATCGCCGTGCTGGATGCGACCCGGCCCCTGGCGGAGGTGACGGAAGCGGCGCTGCGTCGCGTGCTCCATGGCACCTGAGCCGCGCGCCAACCCCATGCTGTTCGGTCATGACGGCGCGGCCGAAGCCTTGGCGGCTGGGGCGCGCTCCGGGCGCCTGGCCCATGCCTGGCTCGTGACCGGCCAGCCGGGCGTGGGCAAGGCGACCCTGGCTTGGCGCTTCGCCCGCTGGCTGCTCGCCGGAATGCCGCGGGACGCCGAAGGCGAGGTGCCGCTCCAACTGCCAGAGTCGGACCCAGTCTTTCGGCGCGTCAGCGCCTCGGGCCATCCGGATGTCCTTCTCCTTGCCCCGGCGCAGGAAGCCGGCAAGCGGCGGATCATCAAGGTGGATGAAGCGCGGGAAGCCCGGCGCTTTCTGTCGCTCACCGCCGCCGAGGGCGGCTGGCGCATCGTCATCATGGATGAGGTGGAGGCGATGGAGGCCCCCGCCGCCAACACCATCCTCAAGACACTGGAGGAACCGCCACCGCGGACTGTTCTCCTGCTCGTCACCGCCGCGCCAGGGCGTCTGCTTCCCACGATCCGGTCCCGCTGCCGCCGCCTCGACCTTGCCCCCCTGAGTACGGAAATCATGCGGAAGGCGCTGGGCTTCCTGGCGCCGGGCGCCGATGCGGCAGCCCTGACCCCGCTCGCTAACGGCTCGCCCGGCCGCGCCCTCGCCTTGGCGGAGGGGGAGGGAGTAGAGCTGGCGCGCTTAGCTCGCGCGGCGTTGCAGGCCCTGCCGCAATCCGGCGCCGCCGAGGCCCACGCCTTGGCTGACCGAATCGCGGGCCGCGACGCGGCGGGCTTCGCGCCCTTCTTTGACGCGCTGACTCGGGAGCTTCAGGCGGCGCTGCGCGACGCGGCGCGGGGCCAGCCCGCACCGCCGTGGCTCGCCCTCCGTCCGCTGCCGGCCTGGGTGGAGGCCGCTTCCTCCCTTCGTCGGCAGGTCGACGAAGCCGAGCGCCTGTCGTTGGACCGCCGGCAGGCTGTCCTGGTGGCGCTGGACACGCTCCGCAGGGGGTAGCAGAAGGCGCCATGCGCCGCTGCTACCTCACCACGCCGATCTATTACGTCAACGACAAGCCTCATATCGGCCATGCCTACACCTCGCTGGCGGCAGACGTGCTGGCGCGTTGGCGCCGCCTGTCGGGCGACGAGGTGTTCTTCCTCACCGGCACCGATGAGCACGGGCAAAAGGTCGAGAAGGCGGCCCGCGATGCCGGGATGGACCCACAGGGCTTCACCGACCGGGTCTCTACCGCCTTCCGCGACCTCACGGCGACGATGGGCTTCAGCAACGACGCCTTCATCCGCACCACCGAGGAGCGTCACCGCCACGCCTGCCAGGAACTCTGGAAGCGCCTCGCCGACCGCGGCGAGATTTACCTAGGCGGGTATGAGGGCTGGTACGCAGTGCGCGACGAAGCCTTCTACGGCCCGGATGAGCTGACGGAGCGCGACGGCGTGAAGTACGCTCCTTCGGGCGCCCCGGTGGAATGGGTAACGGAGCCCAGCTACTTCTTCCGCCTCTCCGACTGGCAGGAAAGGCTGCTGCGCTTCTACGAGGAGCATCCGGACTTCATCGCCCCGCAGAGCCGGCGCAATGAGGTCATCGCCTTCGTAAAATCCGGGCTTTCCGATCTCTCGATCAGCCGCACCTCGTTCCGCTGGGGCGTGCCGGTGCCGGGCGACGACGCGCACGTGATGTATGTCTGGCTGGACGCACTGACCAACTACATCACGGCACTCGGCTGGCCCGAGGAGGGCGAGGCCTGGAAGTTCTGGCCGGCCGACGTGCATTTCGTCGGCAAGGACATCCTGCGCTTCCACGCCATCTACTGGCCCGCCTTCCTCATGGCCGCTGGCCTAGAGCCGCCCAAGCGGGTCTTTGCGCATGGTTGGTGGACCAATGAGGGGCAGAAGATCTCAAAATCCCTGGGCAACGTGATCGACCCGGTCGCGCTGGTCGAGGAATACGGGCTGGACCCCGTGCGCTACTTCCTGCTGCGCGAGGTGCCCTTCGGCCAGGACGGAGATTTCTCGCGCGCCGCCCTCGCCAACCGGACCAACGGGGAACTGGCCGACGTGCTCGGCAACCTCGCCAACCGGACACTGACGCTGATCCAGAAGAATTGCGAGGCGAAGCTGCCCGCGCCGGCCGCGCCTGAAGGCGAGCTGGGCACGCTACTTGCCGACCTTCCGGAGCGGATCGGCCAGCATCTCGAGCGCCAGGAGTTCCACCTCGCTCTGGAAGCCGCCTTCGCCGCCGCCCGTGCCGCCAACGCCTATATCACCACCGAGGCCCCCTGGGCGCTGCGAAAGACCGACCCAGCCCGCATGGCGCAGGTGCTCCGCCGCCTCCACGACGCGCTACGCGTGCTGGCGACGGTGCTCCAGCCCTTCATGCCGGGTACGATGGCCGCGATGCTCGACCAACTCGGCGTGCCGCCCGAGGCGCGCGGCCTCGCATCCCTCGCCAAGCCCTTGCCTGAGGGGGCCACCCTGCCTCCCCCTGTGCCGCTCTTCCGGAAGATCGAAGCGTGATCGTCGATTCCCACTGCCACCTGGATTATTTCGAGGACGCCGAGCTTCCTGGCATCATCGCCCGCGCCGCCGAAGCCGGCGTCACCCGCATGGTGACCATCGGCACCCATGTGGAGCAGGCCGCGGCCGTGAAGGCTCTGGCCGAGCGGCATCCCGAGGTCTGGGGTACGGTTGGCGTGCATCCACACCGGGCTGGCGAGGGGCGCATGCCCACGGTGGAGGAGCTCGTCGCCCTGGCGGACCACCCGCGCGTCATCGGCATCGGCGAGAGCGGCCTCGACTACTTCTATGACAAATCTCCGCGCGACGTGCAGCGCGAGGGGTTTCGCCGTCACATCCGCGCGGCCCGCGCGGCCGGGCTGCCCCTGGTGGTCCACGCCCGCGACGCGGATGCGGACATTGCCTCCATCCTGCGCGAGGAGCGGGAAGGGGGCGACTTTGCCTTTCTCCTGCACTGCTTCTCCTCCGGTGCAGATCTGGCGCGCGAGGCGGTCGCCATGGGTGGCTATATCTCCTTCTCAGGCATCCTGACCTTCCCACGCAGCGGCGACCTGCGGGACCTTGCGGCGGAACTTCCGGAGGATCGGCTGCTTGTGGAAACCGACGCGCCCTACCTCGCGCCCGTACCGCATCGCGGCAAGCTCTGCGAGCCAGGCTTCACCGCCTTGACCGCGAAGGTCCTCGCCGAGGCCCGCGGCATGAGCATGGAGGCGATTGCCACGGCGACGACCGCGAATTTTCGCCGCCTGTTCCCACGCGCCGATTTCTGAGCCTCCCCGAATCCGGCCCGCCCTGCCATCACGCAGGGCATGTCCCTGAAGAAGCGCGTCCGCCTCACCCTGCTCGGCACCGGCCCCTCCCAAGGCGTGCCCGCCATCGGGGGGTCCGACGGGCGAGGGGACTGGGGCAGCTGTGACCCGTCCGAGCCCCGCAACCGGCGGCGCCGCACGTCGGCGCTGCTGACCTGCAAGGGAACGCGCATCCTCATTGATGCCGGCCCCGACTGCCGGGAGCAGCTTCTGTCGGCCGGGGCTTCCGGATTGGATGGCGTGGTCTTCACCCATGCCCATGCAGACCACGTCATGGGCATAGACGAGCTGCGGCAGGTGAACCGCAACATTGGACAGGTTCTCCCAGCCTTCGGCTTTCCCGAAACGCTCCGCGAACTGCAGGGGCGCTTCGCCTACGCCTTCCGTGAGGCAACGCCCGGCTTCTTCCGCCCCGCGCTCGAGAGCCGGGAAGTAGATCCATGCGAGACCTTTGTCCTAGGACATTTATCCTTACGAGCTTGCGTTCAGGACCATGCCGTCATGAGGACGATGGGCCTAAGATGCGGAAATATCGCCTATTGCACGGATGTGGTCCGCATGCCGCCCGAAACTCTGGCGGCGCTGAGCGGCGTCGCCACGCTGGTCCTGGGGTGCTTCAGACTGACGAGCCACCCGGTGCATGCGGGCCTCCGCGAGGTGCTGGCATGGGCTGAGGCGATCGGACCGCGCCGGGTCGTGCTGACACATATGGGTTCGACCATGGATTGGGAGACCCTGCGCCGAGAGCTGCCCACGGGTATCGAGCCAGGTCACGACGGAATGGAGCTCGACGGAGAGGCCTGAAGGCGGGGGAGAGAGCGAGGGCAAGAGCCCCGCAGTTTTCCCACCGGTTTTCCACTACCATCTTTTTCCATAATCTATCTTATCCGGGAAACTGCCCTGTGGATGACCGGTGGATAGCCCGGAAATCCAGGGCTTTCGGCCCATCCCTTCCCCATTTACACCCAGGGCCATGAGGCCAGACCCCAAAGCCGAACTCGCTCGCTTGCTGGATGTCATGGCGCGCCTGCGCGACCCGGAGACCGGCTGTCCCTGGGACCAGGTCCAGGATTTCGCGACGATCGCGCCCTATACGGTCGAGGAAGCCTATGAGGTCGCCTCGGCGATCTCGGCTGGCCCAGACCCAGCGACGCTGCTCGAGGAGTTGGGCGACCTACTCTTCCAGGTCGTCTACCACGCCCGCATGGCCGAGGAGCGTGGCTGGTTCGCCTTCGGAGACGTTGCCGCTTCCATCGCTGCAAAGATGATCCGCCGGCATCCGCACGTCTTTGGCGAAGAGGAAAAGCGCGACGCCAGCACGCAGACCGAGGCCTGGGAGCGTCAGAAGGCTTCCGAACGGGCGAAGCGGGCCGAGACCGGAACCCTGTCGGGGGTAGCGTCCTCCCTGCCCGCCCTCACGCGCGCCGCGAAGCTGACCGGACGTGCCGCCCGTGTCGGCTTCGATTGGCCCGATGCCGCCTCTGTCCTGGTTAAGCTTGAGGAGGAAGCGGAGGAGCTTCGGGCTGAACTCGGCGCGGCAGACCGGGCCCGGCTGCAGGACGAGGTCGGGGATCTACTCTTCGTCCTCGCTAACCTCGCCCGCAAGCTGGAACTGGATCCGGAGCGATGCCTTGCAGACGCCAATGCAAAGTTCGAACGCCGTTTCACTTCGATCGAAACGGCGCTCTCCGCCAAAGGCCGAAGCCCGGCCGAAGCAACACTGAATGAGATGGAAGACCTATGGCGCGCCGCGAAGCACAGCGAGCGGAAAGCCTGAATTCCTAGGTTCGCGATCCTGTTTGACCAAGCCACCGTCCGCCCATCGCGGGTAGATCTTTCGCTGGAAACAGCGTTCCGCCATATCCCGCTTCCTCCGGAATGCGCAGCATCACGCCCCCTGCCCCATCCGGCACGGGCTCTGGCGTCACGGTTACGATGGGGCATTCCCTCGCCGCAGCCAGGGCCTCGGCGGCGCTTCCATGCTTCGCAAGACGCAGCAGGTTCAGCCGCGTGGCAAAGACGAGGCGCCGCTTGCCGGCCTCAGCCTCCGCCACCGCTTCGGCCGGGCGAACCCAGACGGCCTCGACCGCCTCATAGCCGTCATGGACGGCTTCCTGGTCACCCGGCGCCTGCGCCAGGAAGAAATGGGTATCGAAGCGCTTGGGGCTGTAATGGGGGGTGATCCAATGGGCGAAGGGAACCACTGCCTCGACATCCGGGCTGACGCCCCGTTCCCCTAATGCGTTGCCGAATGGGCCAGCGGGAAGCAAGGTCGGCGCGGGCGCGCGGCCCAGCAGGATGCCGCATTCCTCCCAGGCCTCGCGGATCGCGGCGACCTTGAAGGCGCCCAGCGGATCGCCGTCCGGGGCAAGCTGCGAGTCCGCCTCCTCCACCCGTCCGCCCGGAAAGACCAGCGCGCCGGAGGCGAATTCGATCTCCCGCGCGCGGCAGACCATCAGCACCTCCAGGCCCGATTCCCCATCCCGGATCAGGAGGATCGTTGCAGCGGGGCGGGGCGTGACGGGGGCAGGCGTGCTCATGCCCGCCACGCTACGCGCGGTGCCGCTCGGGTCAATCCGCCTTGATGTTGCCGTCTCGGATCACCGGCTCCCAAGTTTCGTACTCCTTGCGGATATGCGCCGTGAACTGCTCCGGCGTCCCTCCGACCACGCGCCCCGCCTGCTGGCGGAACACAGCCTCCTGAACCTCTGGCATGGCAGCGATCCGCCCGAATACCTCATTGATGCGCTGGACGAGGCCCCGGTCCATCCCGGCCGGCGCGACGATGCCGTGCCACACGGACTGGTCAAAGCCCGGCAGCGTCGTGGCGAGGGCCGGCGTACCCGGCAGAAGCTGTGATCCGGCCGGTTCGCTGACCGCGACTGCGCGCGCACGCCCGTCGCGGATCATTGAGAGGCCAGAGGAGACGGTCGGGAAGCCGAACTGTGCGTCACCGCGGACCAAAGCGGTCACCATCTCGGCGCCCGAGCGGTAGGGCACGTGCACCATCCGGATGCCCGCACGCTTCAGGAAGAGTTCCATGAACAGGTGGGAGCCATTGCCTGTCCCAGCCGAGGAATAGGTAAAGCCGTCTGGCCGCGCCTTGGCCGCCCTGACGATCTCGTCGACGCTCCGCTCCGCCACGGACGGGTGGGCCATCAGCACGCCGGGCAGATTCACCAGATGGATGATGGGGGTGAAGGCGGTCAGCGGGTCATAGGGCAAACCCGGGTACAGAAGGCGACCGATCGCATTCGCCCCCATGTCAGCCATCATCAGCACCTGCCCGTCCGGGCGCTGCGTCGCCACGAAGGCACCGGCGATCGTGCCGCCCGCCCCTGGCCGGTTCTCCACCACCAAGGTCTGCCCGTTGGTGTGCTCGCCAAAGCGGGACGCGACATTGCGCGACAGCGTGTCCACGGCGCCACCCGGGCCGAAGGGAACGATCAGGCGGATGGGCCGGTCTGGCCAGGGCGACTGGGCGAGCGCAGGCGTCGCGAGCACGGCCGCGCCTCCAAGAACCAGCCCGCGTCGCGAGAGATTGTGCTGCATCGTCTCCTCCTTTTTTCTTCAACCGCCAGCCATGCCCGTCTGACGCCTTGCAGACAAGCAGGAAGCATGGCCAAGAGGGAATGTCGGAAATGGAGGCGGTCCACACATGACCTGGTCCCTGCTCGCCCATGAGCCCGAAACGGGCGCCTTCGCGGTGGCCGTGACCACCTACGCCCTGGCCGTCGGCGCTTCCTGCCCCTTCCTCCGCCGCGGCGTCGGCGCGGTCTCGACGCAATCCATCACCAATCGCTACCTCGGACCCGCGACGCTGGATGCGATGGAACGCGGCCTAGCACCGGCCGCCGCCCTTGAGGCCGCCTTGGCCGGAGACGGGGGGCGCGGCCTGCGGCAGGTCCATGCCCTCGACGCCAAGGGACGGACCGCGGCGCATACGGGCCAGAACTGCGTGGACTGGTGCGGCTCCCTGACGGGCGAGGGCTGGTCGCTTGCGGGCAACATGCTGTCCGGCCCCGCAACCCTCATCGCGACGCGCGACGCCTTCCTGGCCCACGCCGCCCTGCCCCTGCCCGAGCGGATGCTTCGCGCCCTTCAGGCCGGGGAGACCGCAGGGGGCGACCGGCGCGGCCGCCAGTCCGCCGCCATCCAGCTGGTGACGGACGAGGACTTCCCGGACCTGGACCTGCGCGTGGACGACCACCAGGCCCCGCTGGACGAGCTGGAGCGCCTCCTGCGCCTGTGGCGCCGCGACCGAGAGCCGATGCTCAGGCGGGCGCCGCGGCGCGCGAACCCGTCCGGCGACACAGATATGGCAGCGATGGAAGCCGCCTGGGCCGCGAAGGGGCTAGACCTCCACTTCCGGCGGTGACGGCTGGGCGGCTGCCAGCTTCGCTTCCAGCGCGGCGACGCGCGCTTCCAGCGCTTCGACCTGCTCCCGGGCGCGGCGCGCGACTTCCATAGCGGCGTCGAGGTCTTCGGCGCGGGCAAGATCCAGGCGGCTGACCAGCGCCTCGGCCTGGGCGCGGGCAGCCGCCTCGAACTCCGCTTTGACCCCGCCCAGGAGCGACATCACTCCCCCGGCCACCCCGGCCAAGTCATCCATCCTCTGCCGTCCGTCCTTGAACATGGATTCGCTCCGATCCTCTGCCATTTCGTCTCGATATAGGAAGCACGCCTTGGCGCGCCACCTCATCCTGGATCCGGGGACGTCCGGCATCGTAAGCCTCCGTTAATCGGCCAAGGCTTATTGCCCTGCAGGCCGGCACACCGCCGGAGCGCCGGGCTCATCCCCAAACCGGCGTGCCTGACGCCAGAACGGCGATACATGGGTCCCCCGGCCGATGCATACCCCCCCTTGGCAGGACATGCCGGACGAGCTGCAACTGGCCTTGGCGCGCGAAGCCCTCCGCTGCGCCGCCAGGACACTGGCTGAACATGCAGAGGTGCTAGCGGTCGAAATGGAGGCTGGCACCTTGCTTGACCGCGGTGGGCCGGAGGCCCTCCGACTCTTCGCCTACGTGGTCCGTGCCACCGGGCTGGACGGTAACGCGGCCGTCGGTCACGCCTGAGGGCGCCCCGCCCCTGCCCCTCACCGACGAAGAACGCGGCCCGCCACGACGTCCAGCTTCTGCAGAAGGGCCGGGTCGCGCTTCTCCGGCGCGGTGATCAACGCATGTTCCAGCGCCCGGTCGCAGCCTGCCGGGCAGGCGCCGCGCGGCGCGCCGATGCGCGGGACGAGCGCCTTCACCAGAGCGCGCGCCTTGTCCGCATTAGAGAAGAGCACCTTCACGACCTGGTCCACCGTGACGTGGTCGTGCTCCTCGTGCCAGCAGTCATAATCCGTGACCATGGCGACGGAGGCGTAGCAGAGCTCCGCTTCGCGGGCGAGCTTCGCCTCGGGCATGTTGGTCATGCCAATGACGTGGCAGCCCCATTGCCGGTAGAGCAGCGACTCAGCCTTTGTGGAGAATTGCGGCCCCTCCATCACCAGGTAGGTGCCGCCACGTGTCATCGGCAGCGCCAGCTCCCTTCCCGCTTCCTCGATCGCGTCGGACAGACGCGGGCACGTCGGATGGGCGACACTCACATGGGCGACGCAACCGGTGCCGAAGAAGCTCTTCTCCCGCGCGAAGGTCCGGTCGATGAACTGGTCCACGATCACGAAGTGGCCGGGCGGAAGCTCCTCACGAAGGGAGCCCACGGCAGAGAGGGAGATGACATCCGTCACGCCCACACGCTTCAGCGCGTCAATGTTGGCGCGGTAGTTCAGCGCCGAAGGCGGGCGCGGATGGCCCCTCCCGTGGCGCGGCAGGAAGACACAGCGGATCCCGGCGAGGCGGCCGAACAGCAGCTCATCGGAGGGTTCGCCCCAGGGCGTCTCGATCCGGCGCCACTCGCGCTCCTCGAGCCCCTCGATGTCGTAGAGGCCGGAGCCCCCGATCATGCCGATCACCGGCTCGATCATTTCCGCCATGCGGCGACCTCCTCGCAAGAAAAAGGCCCCCGCTGGTGGCGGGGGCCGGATCACGCCTCCGATCGGAGCCGGGTGGCGTCCCTCAGTGCTTCACCGCGGCCCACATCTTGCGCTTGGTGGCGTAGACGAGGCCACCCAGGATGGCCAGGAAGATCAGGATCTTCACGCCCATCTGCTTGCGCTGCTCCATTTCCGGCTCAGCCGCCCAGGCGAGGAAGGTGGTGACGTCGCGCGCCATCTGATCGACCGTCGCGCGCGTGCCATCCGCGAACTCCACCTGTCCGTCGTTCAGGACGTTGGGCATGGCGATCTGGTGGCCAGGGAAATACTCGTTGTAGTGCATGCCCGGCGCCACGGTGACGCCCGCAGGCGGCTCCACATAGCCGGTCAGCAGGGCTCGGACATAGTTCGCCCCGTCATGCCGCGCCTTGACGATCACGGACAGGTCAGGCGGCAGGGCGCCATTGTTCCCCGCACGCGCCGCCTGCTCGTTCGGGAACGGGCTGCGGAAGCGGTCCGACAGGCGGGCAGGACGCTCGAACATCTGCCCTTCGTCGTTCGGCCCGTCCTGCACGTTGACGCTGGCGGCGATGGAACGCACCGCCGGCTCGCTCAGCCCGAGGTCGAGCAGGTTGCGGTAGGAGAGCAGTCGCATGCCGTGGCAGGCGGCGCAAACCTCCTTGTAGACCTGGAAGCCGCGCTGCTGGGCTGCCCGGTCGAAGGAGCCGAAGAAGCTGTTGAAACCGAAGCGCGCATTCGGCGGCGCGGGGGCCTCCCCGGCCGCAAGGGCGGGGGAGGACGCCGCGACGGCGGCGGCGACGGCGAGGGCCTTGAGGAGCTTCATCGGTTCAGGCCTTTTCCATCGGCTTGGCGGTCGCGGCAGCGGGAAGCGGTCCGCCACCCGTGCTGGCCTTGGGTCCGAGCACGGCGGCAGCAATGCTCTCCGGCAGGGGCAGCGTCCTCTCGAACTTGCCAAGCAGCGGCAGGATCACGAGGAACCATAGGAAGTAGTAGGCGGTGGCGAGCTGCGCGATGATGACGTAGGGCTGCTCAGCCGGCTTGCCGCCCACATACATCAGCACGAAGAAGCTGATGACCCAGAGGAAGAAGAAGATCCGGGCGACCGGGCGGAACCGCATGGAGCGCACCTTGGAGGTGTCGAGCCAAGGCAGCGCGAACCAGACCATGATCGAACCGAACATCATCAGCACGCCGCCCAGCTTGTCCGGCACCGCGCGCAGGATCGCGTAGAAGGGCAGGAAGTACCACTCAGGCACAATGTGCGCGGGCGTCACCAGCGGGTTTGCCGGGATGTAGTTGTCCGGGTGGCCCAGGTAGTTCGGCATGAAGAAGACCAGGAAGGCGAAGACCGCGAAATAGGCGACCATGCCGACCGAGTCCTTCACCGTATAGTAGGGGTGGAAGGGCAGCGTGTCCTGCGGGCCCTTCGGCTCGATGCCCAGCGGATTGTTCGAGCCGGTCACGTGCAGCGCCGCAACGTGCAGGAACACCACGCCCGTGATCACGAAGGGCAGCAGGTAGTGCAGCGAGAAGAAGCGGTTGAGCGTCGGATTGTCCACGCTGAACCCGCCCCACAGCCACGTCACGATCTCCGGCCCAATCAGCGGGAAGGCGCTGAACAGGTTGGTGATGACGGTGGCGCCCCAGAAGGACATCTGGCCCCAAGGCAGCACGTAGCCAAGGAAGGCCGTGGCCATCATCAGCAGGAAGATGACGACGCCCAGGATCCACAGCAGCTCGCGCGGCGCCTTGTAGGAGCCGTAGTACATGCCGCGGTAGATGTGGATGTAGACCACGATGAAGAACATGCTGGCGCCGTTCATGTGAACGTAGCGGATCAGCCAGCCGTAGTTCACGTCGCGCATGATGCGCTCCACGCTCTCGAAGGCGTGGGCGGTATGCGCCGTGTAGCTCATCGCCAGGAACACGCCCGTCAGGATCATGATCGTCAGCGTGATCACGGCCAGGGCGCCGAAGTTCCAGAAATAGTTGAAGTTGCGGGGAGTCGGGAAGGTCCCGTACTCCTTCTGCATCATGGTGATGACCGGCAGGCGCTGGTCGATCCAGCGCAGGACCGGGTTCTTCACATCTGAGTCGTGAAGGCCGATGGCCATTGGAGGGTCCTTTTCAGCCGATTCGGATCATGGTGTCGGAGGTGAATGCGTAGTCCGGCACCAGCAGGTTCGACGGCGCCGGTCCGCGGCGGATGCGCGCGGAGGTGTCGTAGTGGCTGCCGTGGCAAGGGCAGAACCAACCGTTGTAGTCGCCCTTGGCGTCGGTCGGCTTCTGGCCGAGCGGCACGCAGCCGAGATGCGTGCAGACGCCGACCACGACCAGCCAGTTGTCCTTCTTCACGCGGGACTCGTCGGTC
This sequence comes from Sabulicella rubraurantiaca, assembly GCF_017355885.1. Lineage (GTDB taxonomy): Bacteria > Pseudomonadota > Alphaproteobacteria > Acetobacterales > Acetobacteraceae > Roseococcus > Roseococcus rubraurantiacus. Next base: position 322,784 of record NZ_JAFEUU010000001.1, on the reverse strand, counting down.
GCCGGGTCCTTCAGCTCGGACAGCGGGACGGCGCGCGCCTCGCGCACCTCCTCTTCCGTGCGGTTGCGGACGAAGACCGGCTTGCCGCGCCACATCACCGTCACGGACTGCCCGGCGGCGATGGGCGAGATGTCCACCTCGGTCGAGGCGAGCGCCAGCACGTCGCGCGCGGGCGCCATGGACGAGACGAACGGCCATACGATGCCCCCCACGCCGACGGCGGCGAAGGCCGCGGTGGTGAGCATCAGGAAGTCGCGCTTCGTGGTCCCGGGCGTATCGCCCGGGGCCGCCTGGGCCATCTGCGGCGCCATGGAATCAGCCATTCCGTCCAAACCTCGCAAAGGGGCCGGCAGGCGACGGCCCTGAACTCGCGGGCGGCACGGGACACGCTGCGCGCCCCGCTCCGCGCCGTCCTGCCTATTAGGGTCGGTTCCGCTGCGTGGCAACCGCGGTTGCGCCTCCGTTCCCATCTCGGAAGCGCCATTCTGCGCTACTCTGCGCCCCCGATGACACAACCCCCTGCCCATCCCCTCGCTGCACCGGCGCAGAGCTGGTTCGAATCCCTGCGTGACCGCCTCTGCGCTGCCTTTGAGGCCATCGAGGCCGACGCGACGCCACAAGGCGAATCCCCGTCCCGCTTCACCTTCACCCCCTGGCAGCGTCCTGGCGGCGGTGGCGGCACGATGGGGCTCATGCGCGGCCGCGTGTTGGAGAAGGCAGGCGTCAACGTCTCCACCGTCTTCGGCGAGTTCTCGCCCGAATTTCGGAAGCAGATCCCAGGCGCGGAGGAGGACCCGCGCTTCCTGGCCACTGGCGTTTCGCTTGTGGTGCATCCGCGCTCGCCACGCTGCCCGACGGCGCACATGAACACCCGCTTCATCGTCACGTCCCGCGCCTGGTTTGGCGGCGGGGGCGACATCACGCCAATGGACAAGGATGCGCCGTGGTCACGCGAGGACGCGGCGTTCTTCCACAGGGCCTTTCAGGCGGCGTGCGACCGGCACGATCCCGGCTACTACGAACGCTTCTCCCAATGGTGCGACGAGTACTTCTTCCTCCCGCACCGGAACGAGACCCGCGGCCTGGGAGGCATCTTCTATGACTGGCTGGGCGACCGGACGCCGGGCAAGGGTGCGGAGGCCGACTTCGCCTTCACCCGCGATGTGGGCCTGGCGTTCCTGGAAGCCTATCCCACCATCCTGCGCCGCCGCATGGCGGAAGCCTTCGAGGCGGAAGAGACGGCCATCCAGCTTCACCGCCGCGGACGCTATGTCGAATTCAACCTGCTGCATGACCGCGGCACGCTGTTCGGGCTGCGCACCGGCGGCAATGTGGATGCAATTCTGATGTCCCTGCCGCCCCTGGCAGGCTGGTGAGTCAGCGCGAGCCACGCATGTAACGGCGTTCCGGCCGGTAGCCGAGCCAATGGCGGATTCGGCGAGAAAGCCATTCAAGCATCCGGGGCCTCCACTTTGCTTCTGCTGATGGAAGTCACGCGGACTGGCGGCGGCATGGCGCTATCGTGGCGGGACCGTGGCGCGGTCTAACGACCGAAAGATTGCCGGGCTGCCAGGGATCGCGCATCCTCTCCGCACCACCAAGAAATTGACTGGAGGAAACGGGATGAAGCCCACCCGACGCGCCCTTCTGGGCGCAAGCGCGCTCGCACCACTCGCCCTGCCTGCCATCGCCCAGCCGCAGTGGCCCGAGCGACCGGTTCGCGTGATCGTGCCCTGGCCGCCGGGCGGATCCACCGACGTTCTGTGCCGCATTCTTTGCGAGCAGATGCAGGCCCGCCTTGGCCAATCCTTCGTTGTGGAGAATCGCCCGGGCGCAGGCGGCAACATCGGCGCCGACGCCGTCGCGAAATCCACGCCTGATGGCTACACGATGGGCCCAATGACGCTCACGGTCTGGGCCATCGGCCAGTATCTCTATGAGCGCCTGCCCTATAATCCGGATCGCGACTTCCAGCCCATCTCGATGCACTGGGAGCTGCCGAACGTCTTCGTGGTTCCGGCCCAGTACGTCCCGTCCCGCAACGTGCGCGAATTCGTGGAATGGGCCAAGGCACGACGCCAGGGCGTGGCCTATGGCTCCCCTGGAGTCGGCACGACGCCGCATCTTTCGGGCGCGCTCTTCGCCGCGCGGCAGGGCGTGGACGCGCAGCACGTTCCTTTCCGCGGCGCCGCCCAGACGATTCCGGCCATGCTGGCGGGCGACGTGAACTTCGCCATCGACAACCTCGCCTCATACGTGCCGGTCATCCAGGAAGGGCGGATGCGTGCGCTGGCCGTCACCTCGGCCGAGCGTCACCCGGCCCTGCCGGACGTGCCAACGATGCGCGAGGCCGGGCTGGAGGATTTCGTCGTCACCTCCTGGTGCGCCATGTCCTTCGCAGCCGGCGTGCCGCGCCCGATCGTGGACCGCGCCAATGCCACCATGAAGGCCATTGCCGAGGACCAGGCGGTGAAGGAGCGCTTCCTGCGCACGGGCGCCCAGGCCGTGTGGTCAAGCCCCGAGGGCGTGCTGGAGCGAGCACGCCGCGAGCGGCCGCTTTGGCAGGAAATGGTGAGGATCTCCGGCGCGCGGCTCGAATAGCGGCTTTCCCTTTCCGGGCAGGGCAACCTTTTCCGGGGCATGCGTGTTGCCCCGGCGTGGCGGCGGCCATTTCCGGCCGCACCTTGCCCGGAAGGAATGACCATGACGCGGATTCGTCTCGCCCTGCTTCTCGCTCCCTTCGCCCTGGCTGCCTGCCAGCAGCACATGGGCAGTGGCCCGACCGCCATGCCCGCTTCCGACACGGCAGCCGCAGGCGGCGCTCGCTCGGGGACCGGCTCGGCCGTGCCGCAGACCACGGCGCCGCAATCCACCGGCAACACCTCGACCGGCATGGTGACCAGCCCGGGCACCGCGGCGCGCGGCTCCACGGCGGCCGGCCAGGGCTCTGCCGCCACCGGAATGCGCTGACCCTTTGCGGCGGCGTGGATCGGGGGCATAGCCCCCGCCATGCCGCATTGGGTGAACAGCCTTTTCGTGGACCACGCCCTGCTCCGCATTCCCTGGCGGAACTGGGGCGTGGTCGAGAGCGGGGCGCTCTACCGCTCCAACCACCCCCTGCCCTGGCAGCTGGCCGAGGCCACGAAGCGCCATGGCCTCCAGAGCGTCATCAACTTGCGTGGCCGTCGCGACAGTTGCGGCTCGGACGCGCTGGGCCGGCAACGCGCCGCCGAGTTGGGCCTCGTCCACGCGGATCAGCCCTTCGAGAGCCGCGGCGCGCCGCACAAGGATCGCATCCTGCGGCTGATGGAGCTGTATCAGACGCTGCCCCGGCCCATCCTGATCCATTGCAAGTCGGGCGCCGACCGCACCGGTCTGGCGGCCGGGATCTGGCACCTGATGCAGGGGCGAACTGCCGCCGATGCGGCGAGGGAACTCAGCCTCCGGCACGGTCATGTCGCTGCGGCCCGCACCGGCATCCTCGACGCTTTCTTTGAGGAATACGCGAAGGCGGAAGCGCGCGGGGTGCCTTTCGAGACTTGGCTGACCGAGGAATACGACGAGGCCGCGCTCCGCGCCGCCTTCCGCCCTCGCCCGGTCGCAAGCTGGATCACGGACCGGGTGCTGCGCCGCGAATAGCCCGTCGAACTCCCGCCACGATCAGCCGTTTTCATGGAAGGAGTCGAACAGGGATACGCGCCATGACCATGCGTCGCGGATTGCTGCTGGGTCTTCTCGCCCTTCCCGGCGCCGCCCGGGCGGGCAGCCAATCTTCCAACTCCTCCTCGAACTGCTCGAACGGGCGCTGCACCGAGCGCGGCTCCTTCGTCGTCGAGGACCAGCGCGGGCGGCGCGGCTGGGTGCGCGAGGAACATTGGCGGGAGGAGTCGCCGCGTCGGTACCGGGAACGGGACCGCCGGCACGCCGATGCCTGGTGGGACAGCCGCTACCCGCCGCGCCGCCATCGCCGGGACGATGACGACAACTGAGCGGCTCAGGCCAGGGTGACGGCGTATCGCAGACGGCGCGTGTCCAGCCATGACAGGCGCCATTCCACCGCACGCCCTCCGAGCTCAAAGGCAAGCCGCGCCACGTTCAGCACCGGCGCCCCTTCCGGCACGGGCGCCCCCGGTGGCGCCGGCGTGGCGGCGAGCCATTCCTCCACCCGCGTCACGGTCAGGCCGAAGCTGCGCTGGTAGAGAACGTAAAGCTCGTCTTTCAGCTCGACACCGATTGGCAGCGCCAATCCGGGAAAGAGAGCGGCCGGGATCGCCACGCGTTCCAGGATGGCCGGCTCGCCATCCACGAGGCGCTCTCGCTCCATGAACAGCACGGCCGCACCGGTAGCGAGGCCCAGGGCGCGGCGCTCCGCCTCGGTTGCGCGGCGCCGAGTGAGCGACAGGACGCGGCTGGTGGGCACTGGCCGCGTGCCGTCCAGGCGCTCCACCCGGAAGAAGTGAAAGAGTGCGCGCTCGCTGGTCGCCTCGGCGACGAAGGTACCGACTCCCTGACGGCGTTCGATGACGCGGGCGCGTTCGAGCGCGGCAAGGGCGCGGCGGAGCGTGCCCTGGCTGATCCCCAGCTCGCCGGCGAGGGCAGGCTCAGTGGGCAGCGCGGTGCCGGGTTTCCACTCTCCTGCGGCGATGCGCGCGCGCAGCGCCGCCTCGGCACGGGCGTAGAGCGGTCCGGTCAACGCTTGAGCGAGGGCGCCGGCAGCCCTTCGATCATCACGTTCACCAGGGCCGGACGGCCGCTGGCGAAGGCGCGTTCCAGCGCCGGAGCCAAGTCTTCTCCATGCTCCACGAACTCGCCATGCGCACCGAAGCCCTGGGCGACGAGGTCGTAGCGCGTCGCCGGGGCAAGTTCGCAGCCATGGGCGCGGTTTTCGCCATAGTCGCGCTTCTGGATCTGGTACTCGGCGTTCCATTTGCTGTCGTTGCCCACGACCGCGACAAAGGGGAGGTTGTGACGAACCGCCGTGTCGAGTTCCGCGATATGGAACCCGGCAGTACCGTCACCCATCACCGCCAGGACGCGCTTGCCGGGCCTTGCCGCGCTCGCCGCCAGGGCGAAGGGCAGCCCGGCACCGATGGAACCCGCCACGCCGTTCACGATGCGCTCCGGCGCGCGCAGCGTGGCCTGCATCCATTGGCCGATCTCGCCGCCATCGGCGACCAGCACCGCATCCTCCAGGAAAGGCTGCAGTGCTGCGCCAAGCGTCGCAGGATGGATCGGCTCACCGCCTCTCGTGGCGAGGCCCTTCCAGGCCTCGGGCCGGTAGGCGGCCGCGCTCCGCACCGACTCAGCCCATTCCTTGGCCGGGTGCGCCGCTGCCGTACCCGCGAGGGCGTGCGCGGCAGCAAGCGGGGCGACATCGAGGCGCAGCGCCAGCCGGTCCCCCAGCAGCCGCTCCGCCCGCGCCACCAGGGCGGAATCCGGTTCGGCCAGGGCGAAGCGTGCCTCGGTGCCGCGTCCGAAGCGAAGGGTGAAGTCCAGCTGCTTGCCGAGCAGGAGCACGGCATCCGCCTCCGCGAGGCGGGCTGCGAAGTCGCCAAGCGAAGGATCGTTCAGCCCGCGCGGGCTTTCCATCAGCAGTACTGGCAGGCCCGAGCCGCGTTCCAGCATCGCCAGCGTCGCGCGGCCTTCCGGCGTGTTCAGCGACGGTCCCGCCAGGATCAGCGGCCGTTCGGCTCCGGCCAGGAAACGCGCGAGCGGCGCGGCATCCACTTCACTCTCGATCGGCAGATAGTCGGCCGGATCCGGCATGGCGGCGCTCGCATGGGCTTCCGTCACGTCCGTGGGCAACGAGACATGGACCGGCCCCGGGCGTCCTGACCGGGCGAGGCGGAAGGCGCGGGCAATCTCCGCCGGCAGCCCGGCCGGGTCGCGCGCCAGCCAGGCGCCCTTGCAGAGCGGTGCCGCCATCTCGACCTGCGGCGTCTCCTGGAAGGCGCCGGTGCCCAGCTCGTTCAACGGTGCATGGCCGGAGAGCAGCACGATCGGCGTCTCCGAGGCCAGGGCTGTGGGCAGAGCCGCGACAGCGTTGCTGTGCCCCTGCCCGCCCGTCACCAGCGCCACGCCCACCTGTCCCGTTAGCCGCGCCCAGGCATCGGCCATGTGCACCGCCGCCGCCTCGTGCCGCACATGGATGATCTCGATCTTCGAGCCGAACCCGGCATCGTAGATCGGCATGATGTGGTTGCCGGAAAGGGAGAAGACCCGCGTCACGCCCCCCGCTTCCAGCGCCCGCCACAGCAGGTCGGCCCCGCGCAGCCGCGCCTCGGTCGCTCGTCCGTCGGGCATGGTGTCCCCCTCGATCCATTTCGTCAGGGCCGATGCTGCCCTGGTCTTGTATAAGACTCAAGCCGGGCGCATCCTGCCGGGAACGGAGGGAATGGGATGGCGCAACTGAAGGTCCGCATCCAGCGCAGCGACGGAATCGCGGAATACGCCGTGGCGGCGCGCGAGAACCAGACGGTGCTGGACGTGGTGACGGAGATCCAGCGCGAGCAGCAGCCCGATCTTGCCTATCGCTTCGCCTGCCGGGTCGGCATGTGCGGGTCCTGCGCCATGGAGGTGAACGGCGTTGCCCGCTGGACCTGCCGCACCCATGTCCGGAAGGTGGCCGAGGACGGGACGCTTACCCTGCGCCCGCTGGCCAATCTGCCGGTCATTCGCGACCTCGCCACCGACATGAAGCCCTTCTTCGACAAGTGGGCGCGGGCTCGCGGCCAATTCCAGCCCAAGGACGCGCCGAACGGCGCCGTCCCGGTCGAGTTCGCGGTCGTCCCCCCATCCTCGCCGAAGCGGCAGGAGGCGGATGCGGGCATCGAATGCATTGGCTGCGGCGTCTGCTACGCCTCCTGCGATGTGGTGTCCTGGAACCCGGACTACCTGGGACCCGCGGCGCTGAACCGCGCCTGGACCCTGGTGAACGACGTGCGCGATGGCGGGCGGCGCGAAAGGCTGGACGCCGTGGCGGGCGATGCCGGCTGCCACTCTTGCCACTCCACCCAGGGCTGCACGGAGCGCTGTCCGAAGAACCTCGACCCTTCCTCGGCCATTGCGGGGCTCAAGCGCTCCATCTTCTGGGGCGTGCTGGCGCCATGAGGGGGCAGGTCCACCTCTGGGCGGCGCAGCGGATCACCGCTTTCGTCCTGGCCGCCGCGGTCTTCGTCCACCTCGCCACCATCATGCTGGCCGTGCGGGGCGGGCTGTCCGCCGCCGAGATCGTCGCACGGCTGAGCGGGGCGGAGGGATGGCTGGCCTTCTATGCGGTCTTCGCGCTGGCGGCCGGCATCCACGGCGCCATCGGCATGCGCAACATCGCGGGGGAGTGGCTCGGCTGGCGGGGGCGCGGCTTCGACGCGCTGTGGCTGGGTATCGGGCTGGTGACTGCCGCCTTCGGCATCCGTGCCGCCTGGGGGCTCTACCATGCGTGACCGGCGCCATCCGGCCTATTGGGGTTTCGTGCTGCACCGGGTCTCGGGGATCGGCCTTGCGCTGTTCCTGCCGCTGCATTTCTGGGCACTCGGCCACGCCATCCAGGGCGAGGCAGCGCTGGAGGGTTTCCTTCGCTTCACGGATAACTGGGCCTTCAAGACGGGCGAATGGGGCCTCGTCACCCTGCTGGCCTTGCACTTGGCCGGGGGGCTGCGCGTGCTTGCGCTGGAGTTCCTGGGCTGGCGGGCGAGGCAGAAGGACCTCGTCGCGCTTTCGGCCGGCTTTGCCCTCGGCGCGGGGCTGATGTTCCTGCTCCATGCTGGCTGACGCGCTGCTCCTTTCTGGGGCCTGCTTTGTCGCGGCCTTCTGCGCGGGGATGGCGGGCTTTGCCTTCGTGCTGGTGGGCGCCGGGCTGCTGCTGCAGTTCCTGCCGCCCGCGACCACGGCGCCCGTGCTGGTCCTGGGCAGCTTCGTCGTCCAATCCATCGCATTGAAGGCCATGTGGTATCATGTGGATTGGCGGGTGCTGCGGCGCTGGATGCTGTTTGCCCTGCCGGGCATGCCCTTGGGCGTCTGGTTGCTCGTGCATGTGCCAGCAGGGCCGATGACGGCGGGGGTGGGTGCGCTGCTGGTGGTCTATGCCGGCTACATGCTGGCACGCATCGGTCTGCGCCTGCCGGCACCTTCCCTCCAGGGCGGGCCCGCTGCGGATGGGGCCGTGGGCTTCGCCAGCGGCATCCTCGGCGGCATCGGCGGTTATGTCGGCGCGCTGCCGGCCATGTGGGCCGATGCACAAGGCTTGGACAAGCTGGCGACGCGCGGGCTGCTTCAGCCCTTCATCGTCTTCATGCAGCTTCTCACCCTGCCCGCGCTCGTGCTGGGCGGGTTCTTCACGCGGGAGGCGCTATGGCTGTCCCTCGCCGCATTGCCGGGAATGCTGGCGGGCATGTGGCTTGGCCTCGCGGCGTTCCGGCGTCTGCCACAGCAGGGCTTCCGCCTCGTCCTGCTCGGCCTGCTGCTGATCTCCGGCCTTTCGCTTCTCATCTAGGGGAACGCCCATGACCGACACGCTGCACATCGCGATGGATGCCGTGGAGGAAGCCGCGAAGCTCCTCTATATCCGCGCCCTCAAGGTCCTGCCCGACGACATCAAGCAGGGCTTCGCGCGGCTGGATTCGACGGAAAGCGATGGGCTGGCGCGCTCCGTCCTCGCCACCATGATCGAGAACATCGCGGTGGCGGAGCGGACGGATAACCTGCTCTGCCAGGACACCGGCATCCCGATCTACAATATCAGCATCGGCCGCAACGTGTCCTTCGATGGGTGGGAGCTGAAGCAGGCCATCCGTCGCGGCGCCGAGCGCGCGACGCGCGAGCACCCGCTCCGCTCCTCCGTCGTGCATCCCCTCACCCGCGTGAACGAGCACACGAGCTGCGGTCTGCACGTGCCGGTCATCAACCTCGACTTCACTGAAGAGGACCGGGTGCTGCGGATCGAGATGGTGCCCAAGGGCTCCGGTTCGGAGAACGGATCCTTCCTGCAGATGCTGATCCCTGCGGACGGGATCGCGGGCATCAAGCGCTTCGTGGTGGATGCGGCGATCCGCGCCGGTGGGAAGGTGTGCCCCCCCACCATCCTGGGCGTCGGCCTCGGCGGCACCTCCGACCTGTGCATGCACCTCGCCAAGGTGGCGGCGACCCGCGCTCTCGGCTCGCGATGCGCCGATCCGGAAGGTGCGAAGCTGGAGGAGGAACTGGGCGAGGCCGTGAACAGCCTGGGCATCGGCCCGCAGGGGCTCGGCGGCGACTCCACCGCCTTCGCTGTGCACGTGGAGTTGGCGGCGACGCACATCACCATGAACCCGGTGGCGGTGAACGTGCAGTGCCATTCGGCGCGCCGCGCCAGCGCGACCTTCACCACCTCTGGCGTCGAGATCGGATTCTGACCATGGCCCATCACGTGCTGCACATGCCCGCCGGCGAGGAGCAGGTCCGGGCGCTTCGCGTCGGCGACACGGTGACGCTGGAGGACACGCTCTTCGGCATCCGCGACGCCACGCAGATCCACATGTTCGATCGCGGACGTCGCACACGCTTCGACCTCAACGGACACGCGGTCATCCACACCGCGCCCAACGTGCGGAAGGTGGAGCGGAGTGGCACCAATCAGGCGGGGTACGAGGCGGTTTGCATCGGGACCACCACCTCCGACCGTATGGAGCGCTTCACCCGACCCCTGATGGAGCGGGAGGGCGTGCGCCTCATCATCGGCAAGGGCGGGTTGCGCGAGGAAAGCGCTAAGGCCTTCGCGGAGCTCGGCGGCGCCTACCTGGCCGTGATCGGTGGGGCGGCGGCGCTGGAAACGACCTGGATCACCGCGATCGAGGATGTGGACCTGGATGACCTGAACCCCGAGTCGCTCTGGCGCTTCGCCATCAAGGGCTTCGGGCCGCTCATCGTCGGCATGGACGCCCATGGCGGCAGCCTCTACCGCGACGTCCAGTCCAAGGTGTCCGCACGCCGCGCAGAGGTGCTGGCGCGGATGGGAGTCTCAGCGTGATGGAGCGCTTCCGCACCGACATCCTCGTCCTGGGATCCGGCGGGGCGGGGCTGCTCGCGGCACTGCATGCAAAGAGCGCCAATCCGGAGTTGTCCGTCACGGTCGCGGTGAAGGGTCTGCTCGGCAAATCGGGCTGCACGCGCATGGTGCAGGGTGGCTACAACGTCGCCCTCGCCGCCGATGACAGCGCCGAGCGGCACTTCATGGATACGCTGGACGGCGGCAAGTGGCTGAACGACCAGGACCTTGCCTGGACGCTGGTCACCGTGGCGCAGACCCGCATCCGGGAGCTGGAGAATCGCTGGGGCTGCTTCTTCGACCGCAATCCGGACGGCACCATCCACCAGAAGGCCTTCGCCGGGCAGACCTTCGACCGCACGGTCCACAAGGGTGACCTGACCGGCATCGAGATCATCAACCGCCTCGCCGAGCAGACCTGGGCGCGCGGCATCGACCGGCTGGAGGAGCATCGTGCCCTTGCGCTGGTGCGGTCGAAGGACGGATCGCGGCTTGCCGGCGTCTTGCTGCTCGACATCCGCCGCGGCGCCTTCGTCTTCGTGCAGGCAAAGGCCGTTCTGCTCGGCACCGGGGGCGGGCCGACCATGTACAAGTACCACACGCCCTCGGGCGACAAATCCTGCGACGGCATGGCGATGGCGCTGCGCGCCGGGCTCGCCCTGCGCGACATGGAGATGGTGCAGTTCCATCCGACCGGCGTCCTGGCCGGGCCGGGCACGCGCATGACCGGCACTATCATCGAGGAAGGGCTGCGCGGCGCGGGGGGCTACCTGCTCAACGGCGACGGCGAGCGCTTCATGCACAATTACGACCCGCGCAACGAGCGTGCGACGCGCGACATCGTCTCCCGCTCCATGGAGCGGGAAATCCAGGCTGGCCGCGTGAACGAAGCCGGCGGGCTGTGGATCGAGATGGGGCATCTCGGTCCCGAGAATGTGCGCAAGCAGTTCAAGGGCATGGTGGAGCGCTGCGCCGATATGGGCTTCGACCTCGCGGCCGGGCGCGTGCCGGTGGTGCCGACCGCGCATTATATGATGGGCGGAGTCGCCTTCGCCGCCGATGGCTCGACCGCCCTGCCCGGGCTTTTCGCCGCTGGCGAGGATACGGGTGGGGTGCATGGCGCGAACCGCCTCGGCGGCAACGGCGTCGCCAATTCCACCGTCTTTGGTGGCATCGCGGGTGATACCATGGCGCGCTGGGTTCCTCGGGAGGGCGAATGGGCGGACCCCGACCCTGCGGCGCTCGACGCGGCTCGGGCGGCCGCCGAGGCGCCTTTTTCCCGGAAGCCCAGCCTCCTCGGGCCAATCCGCGACGCGCTGGCGAATCTCATGTGGGACAAGGCCGGCATCCTGCGCGACGGCCCTCGCCTCGCCGAGGCGGCGAGCGGGCTGGATGCGCTGGAGGCGGAGCTACGTGCCACGGGCGTCGCGGATGGAGCGCGCGGCTTCAACCTCTCCTGGTCTGACTGGCTCAACCTGGAGAGCCTGATCCTGGTCAGCCGCGCCATCGTCGCCGCTGCCGAGGCTCGCACCGAAAGCCGCGGCGCTCATTGGCGCGAGGATTTTCCGCAGACGGATGATGCGAGTGGCGGACTGCGCCATACGGTGGTGACGATGAATGGCAGTGCCGTGCGCCTGTCCTGGCGCGACGTCGCCTTCACGCGGCTGAAGCCCGGCGAGACGCTGCTGACCGAGGCGGCTTAACTCTTCTTTCATGACATCCGGCGCAGCCTCGCGGCATGACACCGGATGCCGCCCTCTATGCCCGTCTCGTCGCCACGCGTGATGAGGTGGCTGCGCCTTTTCACCCGGATGAGGACCTGCCGCTATTGGCAGGACGCTTGGCCTCCGGCGTGCACGACGTGACGGAGGTGCTGCGCGAAGCCACCTCACTGATGGCCGAGTTGCGGCAGGGACGGCGCGGCGTGACGGAAAGGCTGGCCGCGGCGATCGCCCGCGCCGAGGCGGCGGCGGAGGCGCAGGCCGGACGGATGCACGACCTGCTTCGTCAACTCGGCTGAGGCCGCGCTAGCTTGCTAAACGGATCCCGGGCCGGTGCACGCGCACGCCGCTCTGCTCGGCGAGGATCTCGCCGATCGCCTGCCGAAGGAGGCGGATGTCGCGAATACGGCCGAAGCTGGGGCGGTGGAACAGCGCCACGTCGCGGCCGAACACCCCGCCTGCGACGCGCCGGTAGGCCACCATGTCGTCCAGCAGCGCACCCACCTGGATCGCAAGCTGCGGGATGAGCGACACGCCGCTCCCGGCCGCAATCATCTGCCGCAGCGACTCGAGGCTTGCCGCTTGGAGGGCGTGGTCACCCTCGCGCAGGCGGTTCGGGCAGAAGCCCAGCGTCTGGTCACGCAGGCAATGGCCTTCGCTGAGCAAAATCAGCTCGCTGACCGGGATATCCTCGGGCCGCACCTCCTCAACCTGCGCGAGGGCATGGTCGCGCGGCACGGCAAGCGCCAGCTCCTCGCGGAACAGCGGCAGTTCTGTGAGGTCGCTTTCCCCGAGCGGGCCGGTGGCCAGCACCGCATCCAGCTCCCCTTCCTCCAGCTGGCGGATCAAGGGGCGAGTGTTGCCCTCGATCAGCAGCAGGCGCAGGCGCGGAAAGCGGTCACGCAGTGGCCTCAGCAGAAAGGGCACGAGGTAGGGACCGAGCGTCGAGATCACGCCCAGCCGCACCACGCCGGTCAGCGGCTCCGCGCCCGTGCGGACCACCTCGAAGAGCCGTCGCGCCTCGCTGAGGATTCGACGCGCTTGGGCCACCACCTCCTCGCCGCGTGCGGTGACAAGGACGCCGCGCGGCGAACGCTCGAAGATCTCGAGGCCGAGAAACTCCTCCAGCTTCCGAAGCTGTCCCGACAAGGTGGGCTGAGACACGCCGCAGGCCGCTGCGGCCCGGCCGAAATGCCGGTGCTCAGCCACCGCACTCACATACTCAAGGTCGCGCAACGATAGGCCCGCGAGATTCATGTGCCCCTCCCGAATCGGGCGGGGAGTATCCCAGGGGCGCAGCAGGGGGTCCATGCGCTTGACAGTCGCGTGACGCCATCGACATGCTCCGGGCCAATCTGCGGCGCGACGCGCATAAGGAAGTCCACAACTGGCCCGCGACCGCAATCCCAGCATGAACTCACCCTCGCTGCCGAGCTTCGGAGAGGCCTTCCCGGTCTGGCTTCGCATCGGTCTCCTGTCCTTCGGCGGTCCCGCCGCGCAGATCGCACTGATGCATCGCGAGCTGGTGCAGGAACGCCGTTGGGTGGGCGAGGCGCGATACCTCCACGCCCTCAACTTCTGCATGCTTCTGCCTGGGCCGGAGGCGACCCAGCTGGCGACCTATCTCGGCTGGCTGATGCACGGGGTTAAGGGCGGCGTCGTTGCCGGCGCGCTGTTCGTACTGCCCGGGGCGCTGATCCTGCTCGCCCTGTCGCTGATCTATGCCGTGCTGGGCGAGGTGCTGGTGTTTGAGGCGCTACTGCGCGTCGCGCGGCGCGCCTTGCACGGCCTCCTTCCCTGGGTGGTGGCGGCTGCCGCCTTCGTCCCGCTCTTCTTCTTCGACGTGCCCTTCCCCGCGGTGGTGCTTGGCGCGGCGCTGATTGGCTGGGCCGCGCCTGGCGCCTTTGTCCCGTCGGCGCATAAGGGCGAAGCGACCGACGCGCCGGCAGCGCTGGATGCCCTGCTGATAGCCGATCCGGGGCGGGTCGCCGCACTCACCGCAGGGGCGCGGCGCGCTGGACTGCTGGCTCTGGTGCTGTGGCTCTGGCCAGTCGCGCTGCTGAGCGCCGAGGGCGGACTCTATGGCGACATCGCCTGGTTCTTCTCGAAGATGGCGGTCGTCACCTTTGGCGGTGCCTATGCCGTCCTGGCCTATGTGGCGCAGGAGGCCGTGGAGCATCACCGCTGGCTTTCCCCCTCTGAGATGCTCGGGGGTCGGGGCCTGGCTGAAACGACGCCTGGCCCCCTGATCCTGGTCCTGGAATTCGTAGGGTTCCTCGCAGGCTGGCGCTACGGCGGCCTTCTGGGCGGCGTCGCGGCGGCGGCACTGACGGTCTGGGTTACCTTTGTTCCCTGCTTCGCTTGGATCTTCCTCGGCGCGCCCTTCGTCGAGCGTCTCCATGGCCACGCCAAGCTGTCCGGGGCGCTGGCGGGGGTGACGGCCGCGGTGGTCGGGGTGATCGCCAATCTGGCCCTCCGGTTCGGGCTGCGCGTGTGCTTCCCGGGGCCGGACGGCCCCAGGCCCGCCCTCACAGGGATGCGCTGGGACGCGCTGGCCTTGAGCATCGTAGCGGCGCTGGCCTTGTTCCACTCCCGGCTGGGGGTGGTGCCAACACTCGGCACAACTGCGGTGGCGGGGCTCGTCGTGAGCCTTGCCCTATGAGGCGCGCTTCCCCCGGATCGCGCGCCAGATCTCGCGGAAGCCGGCGGCCTGCTGTCGCAGCCAGCCGCCCTCGACATAGGCGCGTGGGGCGGAAGGGTCGCCGGTGCGGGGGTAGTGGTCGCGCTGGAAATCCGCCGTGCCGAAGATCCAGTCCCAGACCGGAAGCAGCACGCCGTAGTTCTTTCCCTCGGCCCCGACACTCAGTACGCCGTGATGCGCGCGGTGGAAGCGCGGCGAGACGAAGAGCCTCTCCCCCACCCGGCCGAAATCCAGTCGGACATTGGCATGGGACAGGCTCTCGGCGAGGCGCAGGACGAGCAGGATGATGGGGAACTGTCCCGGCGGCACGCCGATCAGCACGGCGATAGCCCCGAACCACGCCGCCGCCAGGATGTCGTCTAATATGTGATTCCGGTCATCCGTCCAGAAGGTCATCTGCGTCTGGGCGTGATGGATGGAATGCAGTGCCCACCACCAGCCGATGCGGTGCTGGAAGCGGTGGTGCCAATAGGCCGCGAAATCCAGCACGACGATGTAGAAGATCAGCGCGAGGAAAGGCTGTTCCCGCAGGAAGGGAAGAAAGGTCTCCAGCGTGGGCGGCACCCAGCCGGAATCGGCGATCATCGCCTCGATGCGGGTCTGGGCGGCGAAGAACAGCACGAAGCCGATCATGGGCAGGATGCCGAGGCGCGCGAGCAGCGTGTAGGCGACATCCGTCAGCACCTTGCGGTGGCTTTCCCAGCGCTCCACCGGCCGCCAGGCTTCGAGCGGCAGGCAGACCACCGCGACCACAACGACCTGAATAAGCCCGAACACCAGGAAATCCATCCAGAGGAAGGCCTCGTCCGCCCAGTCCATCAGGCCGAGCCGATACATGAGGGGCTGCAGGAGCGCCTCGAAAGCCCAGCCCGTGAACAGGTCGTAGCGGTCCACGATCCAGTCCCACATCACGCGATGCCTTCCTCGGGCAGCGGGGCGAAGCAGAAGCCGCGGCCGAGCAGTCCCTCAAGCAGGCGGTCGAAGACCAGCCCGAAGGGTTCCCGTCGCGAGCGGACGCCCCAATGCATTACCAAAACCTCACCGGAGCGGATATTGGCCAGCGCCCGGCGCAGCAGCGCGTCGTTGGGATGGGCCGCGCTGTCAAGCTCATCCCCCAGGAAGCCGTTGCGGCTCCATCCCTGGTGCCGAAGTCCGCAGGTAGCGGCAAGGCGCAGCGCCCCCGGCGTGACGATGCCGCCCGGCGCCCGCCAGAGCGGCAGGATGCGAGCCCCCGGGACGAGTTCGCGCAACGCGTCGACCGGGCGGCGCAATTCGGAGCACAGGGCCGCGCCGTCCAGCACCTCCGCCCCCTCGCCCTGGCGGGAGGCATACTGGACACGGCCGGGCGACGGATCGCCGCGGAAATACCAATGGCGCCAGGTGTGGCTGGCGAAGACATGCCCCTCAGCCGCGCGGGCCCGCCAGAACGGGGCCCAGGCTTCCTCGAGCTGGCGGTCGCCGCGGTGCGTGCGCTCATTGGCAACGAAGAGGGTCGCGATCACGCCGCGCCGCCGCAGCACGTCGGCGATCAGCTCCGCCTCGCGCGACCAGCCCGTGTCGATGGTGAGGTAGAGAGTTCCGGCGCAGCCCTGCGCCAGCGCGGGGGCGGAAAGAAACGCCGCGGCCAGGGCGCGGCGCCGGATCATCGCCAGGGCGCGCGCAGCCGCGAGGTGGGAGACCCGGCCTCGACCCGCACGGGCGTCACCGTGACAGCCGGACCTGTCCCTTGCAGCGCAGCGAGGCCCCTGGGCGGCGGTGCGCCCATGGGCCGCGTGCCGCTCTGCGCCCCCGGGGACTGGAAGGCGAAGGCGGCGTCGAGTCCCGGCCGCCGAGGCATCACGAAGACCCCGTGCGGCGAGCGGCCGACGCGGATCTGCGCGTGTTCCCCAGTCGCGGTGTCGAGGACCAGCAGCCGCCCGGTCCAGCGCAGCGTGGCGTAGAGCCGGCCCTCGGAGTCGAAGGCAATGCAATCCGGCCCGCCCGCGATCTCGAAGATGCGCCGCACTTCCAGCGTCTCGGCATCCACCTCGGCGATCCGGCTCTCGACGCGGGAGGTGGCGTAGAGGGTGCGTCCGTTCGGGGCCGGGAAGATGGTGTGCGCGCCGCGCCCGACACGGAAGGCGGGGCGAACCTCGCGCGTCGTCGGGTCAAGCGCGACAAAATCCTCGCGGCCCATCAGCCCGACGATCAGCCTGCCGCGGTGCCAGATGATGCCTGCCGGCTCCGGCCCGACATCCTGCACCCAGGCGGTCTGCCGCGCCTCGAGGTCCACCGCCGCGACCTGGCCGGAGCCCTGCAGTGTCACGAAAGCCCAGCGGCTGTCGGGGCTGAAGGCGACATGGCTCGGCTTGTCGGGCTGGCGGAAGCGTTGAAGCAGGGTGAGGGACGCAGCCTCGTAGATGTCCACCTGGTCGCGCCGTAGGCTGGCGACGACGAGGTATCGCCCGTCCGGACTGTATTCCAGGTGATAGGGATTGCTGATCCGCTCCCGCCGCTGCACCGCGCCGGATTCGGGGTCGAGGAAGATGAGTTCGTTGCCGCCGCTATCTCCGACCACCAGCGACCGGCCATCCGGCGTGACGACAAGGTGGTGCACCTCGCGCAGCACCGGGATTCGGCGGATCTCGGCCCGGGTGGCCGTATCCACGACGCTGATCGTCGCATCGGCGGAATTCAGGACATAGGCGAGGTCGGCCCGCGCCGGCGCAGCCCAGAAGGCAATGACAAAAAAGAGGGCGCGCCACATGGCCGGCAATGTTCCAAGAATTTCCCTAGCAGTGAGAAAAGCCTGGACGCCTCCGGGTTTCAATCGGGCTTGAACTCAAGGGCGGCGCCGTTGATGCACCAGCGCATCCCGGTCGGCTCCGGCCCGTCCGGGAACACGTGGCCCAGATGCCCGCCACAGGCCGCGCAATGCGCCTCGGTCCGGCGCATGAAGAAGGAATTATCCTCCTCCGTCGCCACGTTGCCCTCCACCGGCGCGGTGAAGGAGGGCCAGCCCGTCCCGCTCTCGAACTTAGAGTCCGACTCGAAGACCGGTGTTCCACACCCTGCGCAAAGGAAGCTGCCGGAGCGCTTCTCGGCATTCAGGGGGGAAGTGCCGGCCCGCTCGGTGCCGTGCTCGCGCAGGACCTTGTATGCCGTGGGCGAGAGGCTGGAGCGCCATTCCGCCTCGGTGCGCTGGATGGGGAAGTCTTCGCCCTTGGGCTTGCGACCGAAGAACATGGATCAGGCCTCCGCGCGGGATAGCCGGCCGGCAAAGCCCTTGCGGAACTTCGCGACCTTGGGGGCGATGACGGCCCGACAATAGCCGGACCAGGGATTGCGGCGGAAGTAGTCCTGGTGCTCCGGCTCGGCGGGCCAGAATTCGGCGGCCGGAACGAGCTCGGTCACCAGGGGAGCGCCCCAGATGCCGGCTTGCTGGACCTCCGCCATTACGGCACGGGCCGTCTCCATCTGCTCCGGCGTCTCGGCCAGGATGACCGAGCGGTATTGCGGCCCGACATCGGCGCCCTGGCGGTCCTTCGTGGTCGGGTCGTGCAGGGTGAAGAACATGCGGAGGATGTCCGCATAGGAGATCACGGTCGGGTCGAATCGGAGCCGCACCACCTCGGCATGGCCGGTGCCCTTGCCGCAGACCTGCTGGTAGCTGGGGTTCGGGACGTGCCCGCCGGCATATCCGGAGACCACCTCGGTGATGCCACGCACGTCGCGGTAGGCGCCGTCCAGGCACCAGAAGCAGCCACCGCCCAGGGTGGCGTATTCGGAGGCGGCTTGCCCGGTCGCTGTGTCGCTCATGGAAGGGATGTGGGGTTGCCATCCGCTTCCCGCCAGATCTGCCTCCGGCAACCGGTTTTCCTGGCGCAGAAACACCATTACAGGCTGGAATGTCAGGCGGTGCCGAAGAACAGATCACCGCCACGTCCAAGGGAAATGCCATGCTCCGACCGCTCCTCGCCGCCACGGCCCTTGCCCTGCTGCCGAGCCTCGCTCAGGCGCAGGGGGCGGCCTGCACTCATCGCGGCGCGCTCGACGATGCCTATTGCGACGAGGATCGCGACCTCGTCGCCGACCCACCGCGGGATCCGAGCCGGTTCCGGAACCCCTCCACGCTCGTCTTCGCCTACACCCCGGTCGAGGATCCTGCCCTCTACGCCACGCAGTTCCGGCCGCTGCTGGAGCATCTGACGCAATGCACCGGACGGCGGGTCGTGTATTTCCAGGTGACCAGCAACGCGGCGCAGGTCGAAGCCATGCGGTCGGGGCGGCTGCATATCGCCGGCTTCTCGACCGGCCCGACCGCCTTCGCTGTGAACCTGGCCGGCGCCGTGCCCTTCGCCATCAAGGGCAATGAGCGGGAGTTCGAGAGCTACCGCGTCGTCACCCTCGTCCGCGCGAACAGCGAGTTCCGCACCCTGGCCGATCTTAAGGGCCGCCGGGTCGCTCATACCTCGGCCACTTCGAACAGCGGCAACCTCGCGCCGCGGGCCATGTTCCCGACCCATGGACTGACCCCGGACACGGATTATCGCGTCATCTACTCGGGTGGGCATGACCGCAGCGTCATGGGGGTGAATGCCGGCGACTACGACGCCGCGCCGGTGGCGAGCGACGTGTACAACCGCATGGTCAGCCGCGGGCAGGTGCGCGGCGAAAACTTCCGGACGGTGTGGCAGAGCGATCCCTTCCCCACCAGCAGCTTCGCCCATGCGCATGACCTGCAGCCCGAACTGGTGCAGCGCATCCGGCAATGCTTCTACGACTACCGTTTCCCCGAGCAGATGCGGCGTGATCTGGGCGGTAATGACCGCTTCTGGCCCGCCACCTATCTGCGCGAATGGGCGCCGGTGCGCGCCGTCGCCGATGCGGTGAACGCGCCCTACACGCGCGCCGCCTTCGACGCCGAAAGCCGGCGTGAGCTGGAAGCGGAGGCGCGGCGCCGCGCGGCTCAGCAGCCTCAACAACAACCAGCCCAGCAGCAGCCTGCCCCTGCCCCGCAACGCCCGCAGTGACGCAGCCTATCCTCGAGATCCGTGGGCTGGTGAAGGAATACCAGCCTGGGAAACCGGTCCTGCGCGGCATCGACCTCTCGATCGGCGCGCAGGGCATCACCGCCATCATCGGGCCCTCGGGCACGGGCAAGTCTACTTTGCTCCGCTGCGTGAACCGGCTGGTGGAGCCGACGCAGGGTTCCATCATGATGGGTGGGCAGGATCTGGCGCGGCTGCGCGGCGGGGCACTCCGCGCGGCAAGGCGGCGCATCGGCATGGTGTTCCAGGAATACAACCTCGTCGAACGCCTCTCGGTGATGGAGAACGTGCTGACCGGACGACTGGGCTACGTGCCGCTCTGGCGCGCCTGGCTGCGTCGCTACCCGCGGGAGGATCTGGACCGCGCATTTGCCTTGCTGGACGCGGTTGGGCTGCCAGAACAGGCGACGCGGCGCGCCGACGCGCTGTCGGGCGGCCAGCGCCAGCGCGTCGGCATCGCCCGGGCCCTCATGCAGTCCCCTGCCCTGCTGCTGGCAGACGAGCCCACCTCCTCGCTCGACCCCAAAACGGCCGTCGAGGTGATGGAGTTGATGGCGCGCCTCACTGGTGAGGCGGGGGTCCCGGTCATCGTGAACATCCACAACGTGGAACTGGCCAAGCGCTTCGCCGTGCGGATCATCGGCATGACGGGCGGCCGCGTCGTGTTCGACGGGCCGCCTGACGCCATCAGCAACGACCACCTGAGCGAGATCTACGGCGGCGAGGACTGGCTTTGAGGCGCGCCTTCGCTCCCAACTGGCCGGCGCGGCTCGGCCTTCTCGCCCTTGCGGTCTACTCCATCTGGGCCACGTCGCAGCTCGGGATCACGGGGGAGCGTCTGGCGACCGGGCTTGGCGAGGGCGGGCGTTTCCTGGCCCGCATGTGGCCGCCCGATTTCACCCGATGGGAGCTCCTGGTTGAGGGGCTGGTCGAGTCCATGCAGATCGCCGTGATCTCGACGGCGCTCGGCATCATCCTGTCCCTTCCCCTCGGGCTGATGGCGGCGCGCAACTTGGCACCCGCTTGGCTCTCCGCTCCGACTCGCGGCTTTATCGCCGTGTGCCGGTCGCTGCACTACGTCATCGTCGCCATACTCTTCGTGAAGGCGATCGGCTTCGGCGCGCTGGCTGGCGTGGCCGCGTTGACCGTCGCCTCGCTGGGCTTCGTCGCCAAGCTCTTCGCCGAGGCGATCGAGGAGATCAGCATGAAGCAGGTGGAGGCGGTGCGCGCCTCGGGCGCCGGCCCCGCCGCCGTGCTGCTCTATGGGGTGCTGCCACAGGTCGCCTCGCGCTTCATCGGCTTCTCCCTATACCAGCTGGATTCCAACCTGCGGAATTCGACGCTGGTCGGTATCGTCGGCGCAGGAGGCATCGGCGGCACGCTCTTCGCCGCCTTCAAGCGCTTCGACTACGACTTCGTCGCCGCCATCCTGCTCGCCATCATCGCGTTGATCTTCGCAGCCGAGATCGTCGCAGGCCGCATCCGGGCGGCATTGCAATGAGCGCGACGCTGCACCGCGAATGGGTCCGGCACACGCCGGGCCAGCGCCTCGGGCGGTTTCTTGTCACGCTGCTTACCGTGGCTGCGCTGGTCTGGGCGATCCGCACGGTCGAGATCATTCCCGAGTTCCTCACCGACGCGCCGGAACAGATGGCCGACCTGCTCCTGCGGATGTGGCCGCCCGACCTCGGACACTACTATCCCTCGGTGCACGCGGCGCTGATGGAGACGCTGCACATCGCCACGCTCGGCACCATCCTCGGCATCGCGCTGGCCATGCCCTTTGCGCTGATGGCGGCGCGCAACATCTGCCGCAGCGCCATTCTCAACGCGCTGGCCCAGTTGGTTCTCGTCTCCTCGCGCTCGGTGAATTCGCTGGTCTGGGCACTGATCTTCGTGGCGGTCTTCGGGCCGGGACCAGCGGCGGGGGTCTTCGCCATCGCCTTCCGCTCCATCGGCTTCGTCGGCAAGCTGATGGCCGAGGCGCTGGAGGAAGCACATCCCGGCCCCGTCGAAGCCCTGACCGCCACGGGCGCGTCCTGGCCGCTGCGGATGCTGAAAGGCGTCTGGCCACAGGTCCAGCCCGCCTTTTGGGGCGTGGCGCTGTTCCGGTGGGACATCAACCTACGGGAATCCGCGGTGCTGGGGCTTGTCGGCGCAGGCGGCATCGGCGTGGTGCTGGACGACGCGATCAACTTCTTCCAATGGGAGCGTGTGGCGACGATCCTCCTCGCCATCCTGGCGGTGGTCCTGCTGGCCGAGATCCTCGTCACCCGCATCCGCGCCCGGCTTCTCTAGAGCATTCTGCATGCAGCAATTCGACATTCTGGTGATCGGCGGCGGAGTGAACGGCGCCGGCATCGCGCGCGACCTCCAGGGTCGCGGCCATTCCGTCCTGTTGGTGGAGCGGGGCGACCTTGCCCAGGCCACATCTTCCTCCTCCTCCAAGCTGATCCATGGCGGGCTTCGCTACCTGGAGCACCACGAATACCGCTTGGTGCGCGAGGCGCTGGGCGAGCGCGAGGTGCTGCTTCGGACCGCGCCGCACATCATCTGGCCGCTGCGCTTCGTCCTGCCGCATCGGCCCGAGATGCGCCCGCGCTGGATGATCCGCGCCGGGCTGTTCCTGTACGACCACCTTGCCCGCCGCGTCTCCCTGCCTGGCGCCGAGAGTTTCCGCACCGCGGGCGACCCGCGCGCCGCGCCGCTGCGGCCGGAGATCACCCACGCCTTCGGCTATTCGGATGCCTGGGTGGAGGATAGTCGCCTTGTCCTGCTGAACGCCATGGATGCGCGAGCCCGGGGCGCCACAATCCGCCCACGCACCTGCTTCACGCGAGCTCACCGCGCCGCGGATCACTGGATCGTGACCCTGGAGGGCGGCGAGGAGGCGCGGGTGCGCGGCATCGTCAACGCCGCCGGACCCTGGGTGCAGCGGGCGCTGGAGGCGGCGAACACCCCGCCTCCCGGCAAGGTCCGGCTGATCCGTGGCTCGCATATCGTCGTGCCGCGTCTGTATGAGGGCGATCACGCGTTCATCCTGCAGAATGACGACCGGCGCGTAGTCTTCGTCATTCCGTATGAAGGCCGCTTCTCCCTGATCGGCACGACCGACGTTCCGCATGAGGGCGACCCCGGCGAGGCTCGCTGCACGCCGGAGGAGGCCGAGTATCTCTGTGCCGCCGTCTCCCGCCAGTTCCGCCGCGCGGTGACGCCGGAGGAGATCGTCTGGACCTATAGCGGCGTCCGCCCCTTGTTCGACGACGGAGCAGCCGATCCCTCCGCCGTGACACGCGACTACGTCCTTAAGCTGGACCGGGCGGGCGCGCCGCTCCTGTCGGTCTATGGCGGGAAGATCACCACCTTCCGGCGCCTTGCCGAGGAGGCGGCCGGGCAGATCGGCGCCGCGCTGGGCCGTGCCGGCACGCCCTGGACCGGATCCGCGATCCTTCCCGGCGGCGACTTTGCCGGGAGGAGCCGCGCCGCCTTCACGGAAGAAATGGCCCGCGCCCTGCCCCATATCCCGCACGAATGGCTGCCGCGCCTCGTCCGCACCCACGGCTCCCTACTGCCCGAGGTGATGGGTGGCGAGTTGGGCCGGCATTTCGGCGCGGGGCTGACCGAGCGCGAAGCCGCCTGGATGCAAAAGCATGAGTGGGCCACGGCACCGGACGACGTGCTATGGCGCCGCACGCGCCTCGGCCTGCATCTTTCGCCGCAGGAGGCGCAGGATTTCCGCGACGCCTGGGAGAGCCTTACTTCGCGGCAGTGAGCGCGGCTTCCGGCGGCGTCGCCGCGCCCTCACCCAGGGGGCGCGTCATCAGCACGGAGTCCACCCAGCGCCCGTGCTTCCATCCGACCGCAGGCAGCAGCCCTGCGTGTCGGAACCCTGCCGCCTCATGCAGGCGGATGGAGGCCTGATTGCCGCTGTCGCCGATCACCGCGACGACGAGGCGGAAGCCGGATTCCTCGCAGCGCGCCAGCAGCGCCGCCAGCAGGGCACGCCCCACTCCACCCTTGCCGGCACCGGGCGCGACGTAGATCGAGTTCTCGACCGTGAAGCGATAGGCCCGGCGCGGGCGATAGGGCCCTGCGTAGGCATAGCCAAGGACGCGACCGCCCTCCACCGCGACGAGGTAGGGGAAGCCGCCTGCGAGGATCGCATCGCGGCGCCGCGCCATCTCGGCCGGGCCGGGTGCCTCCTCCTCGAAAGAAGCGAGGCCGTGCGTCACCCAATGCCCATAGATCGCGGCAATGGCTGGGATATCCTCGGGACGACTGTCGCGGATGATCATTCCGCAAATGAAGGGGGAAAGCCCCGGTCGGCACAGATGGACGACAGGGCCGGAGGTCGCTAACCCGGACCGGAACGGCACACGGAATAGGCAAAAGGGACGGACATGGACCAGGACGGCGGCACTCCCATCCTCTCGGTCGCAGGAATGCGGGCCACGATCCGGCTCAACCGGCCGTCGGTGCATAACCGTATCCAACCGGAGGACCTGCAGACCCTCATCGCCCACTTCGCCGCGATCGACGCCGATCCGGCGATCCGTGTTGTGGTCATCACCGGCACGGGGCGGTCCTTCTCCTCCGGCTACCATCTGGGCGACCTTGCATCCCGGCCGGCGGCCGAGGTGACCGGCGAGGCGTCCTTCGAGCAGATGCTGGAAAAGCTGGAGAATCTTCGGGCTCCGGTGATCTGCCGGCTCAACGGCGGGGTGTATGGCGGCTCCACCGACCTCGCCCTGTGCTGCGACTTCCGCATCGGCGTGGACACTGCGGAGATGTTCATGCCCGCCGCCCGGCTGGGGCTGCACTACTATCCGTCTGGCATGGTGCGCTACGTATCGCGCCTCGGGCTGAACGCGGCGAAGAAGCTTTTCCTCACCGCGGAGAAGATCGCCGCGCCGGAGATGCTGGCCATCGGCTACCTGACCGAAATGGTCCCGGCCGACCAGCTGGATGCGCGGGTGGATGCGCTTGCAGATCGCCTTGCCGCCATGGCGCCGCTGGCGGTCCAGGGGGTGAAGCGCTCGCTGAACGAGATCGCCCGCGGCCAGTTCGATGTGCCGGCTGCGATCTTGCGCGCCAAGGAAAGCCAGGCGAGCGAGGATCTGCGCGAGGGCCTCACCGCCTTCCGGGAGAAGCGCGTGCCTGTGTTCAAGGGGCGCTGAACACCTCGCGCAGCGCAGTGAAGGCGGAGTCGAGGTCGGCGCCGCCATTGTAGCCATGGAAGGAGACGCGGATGCGCCCGCGTCCGCCCCAAGCCCAGACGCCACGCTGGTTCAGGGCGGCGATGGCCGCGCGCGTGTCCGGATGCGGCAGGCAGACGCTGGCGCCATGGTTGATAGGGGTCAGCATCGGAAGCCCGGCTTCGAGGCAACGGGCGCGCAGCTCGCCGGCAAGGGCGAGGACATGGGCCTCCAGCGCGGCCGCATCGTAAATCTCAAGGAAATCCAGCGCGGCGTGGAGGGCATAGGCGCCGGCATGATTCGGGTTGCCGCGGTTGAAGCGCATGGCGCCGGGCACCAGAGGGCGTTCAGGCCAGTCCGGCCGCCATTCGGCGCCGATGCTGTGCCACCCGGCCGTACGCGGCGCCCAGCCGGGCTGGCGAGCGCGGTTCCAATGGGCGATGGCGATGCCGGTGATGCCGAGCATCCACTTGTAGCAGGCGGCAAGGCCGAAATCCTCGATCCCGGCGCCGATGCGGCACCAGCCTGCTGCCTGCGTGTGGTCCAGCACCAGCGCCGCACCCACCCGGTCTGCCGCCTCGCGCAGGCCGGGGAGATCGGCCCGCTCGGCGTCGAGGAAGCTCACATGGCTCGCCAGCACCATGCGAGTGCGCGAGTCGGCCCGGGCGCGCAGTGCGGCGAGGTCGGGCACGACCCTCAGTTCCACCCCCGGCAGGGCAGCGAAGGGCGCCGCGAGGGAGGGGTATTCATGCGCCACCGCCACGACGTTGTCGCCCGGCCGCCAATCCCAGCTTTCCGCCAGGATCGAGACACCCTCCGCCACGGAGGAGCAGAGCCCGACATCGCCATCCGGCACGGACCAGAACCTGGCTAGGCGGGTAGTGAGGCGTTCCACCTCCGCTTCCTGCCGGATGTCGCCCTCCTTTCCGCCCGTCTTGTCCTGGAGGAACCGCAGCAGCGCGGTTTCCGTGCAACGCAGCACCGCGGATTTCCCGCCTGCACAGAGATGATGCACCCCAGCGGGGATCGTGAATTCACCGGGGTCGAAGAGGGGACGCATGGCCCCTATAGTGGCGCGCCGCTTGCTGACGGGGAACCATGTCCATCCACGCCGCGCTGACCCACCGCACCACCTATCGCTACGAAAGGCCGGTCAGCATTGGCCCGCAGGTCATCCGCCTCCGCCCGGCGCCGCATGCGCGGACGCCAATCCTCTCCTATTCCCTCAAGGTCGAGCCGGCGAAGCACTTCCTGAACTGGCAGCAGGACCCACAGGGCAATTTCCAGGCCCGGGTCGTGTTCCCCGAAAAGGTGAAGGAGTTCACCGTCACGGTGGACCTCGTCGCCGACATGGCGGTGATCAACCCGTTCGACTTCTTCCTGGAGCCGGAGGCGGAGAAGTTCCCCTTCAGCTATGACCCGGTGCTGAGCGAGGAGCTTGCCCCCTTCCGCAAGCAGGCTCCGGCCGGGCCGATGCTCCGCTCCCTCCTCGCCGAGGTCGCGCCGCGCGAGGGCGAGGCGACGGTGGATTTCCTGTGGCGCATCAATCAGGCGGTGCAGGGTCGCATCGCCTACATCGTCCGGATGGAGCCGGGCGTGTGGGAGCCGGAGCGAACCCTGGGCGAAGCGCGCGGGTCCTGCCGCGACTCTGCCTGGTTGCTGGTCCAGGCCCTGCGTCATCTGGGCTTCGCCGCGCGCTTCTGCTCCGGCTACCTGATCCAGCTCGTCGCGGACGTGAAGCCGGTCGAGGGACCGGAAGGGCCGAGCGCCGACTTCACCGACCTCCATGCCTGGGCCGAGGTGTACCTGCCCGGTGCGGGCTGGGTCGGGCTGGATGCCACCTCCGGCCTCTTTGCCGGCGAAGGCCACATCCCTCTGGCCTCGACGCCGGAGCCGCAATCCGCCGCCCCGATCTCCGGCCTCGTCGAGAAGGCGGAGGTGGAGTTCGGCTTCGAGATGCATATCCGCCGCATCGAGGACCGGCCGCGCGTCACCAAGCCCTACACACCTGAGCAATGCGCCGCGATCACCGCCATGGGGCGAGAGGTGGACCGGGCCTTGGCGCGGCAGGATGTGCGGCTCTCCATGGGCGGTGAGCCAACCTTCGTCGCCGCCTCCGACCGCGACGCGCCGGAATGGAACACGGATGCGCTGGGGCCGACCAAGCGCCTCTACGCCCAGAAGTTGATCCGCCGCCTCGCGCCGCTCTGGGCGCCGAGCTTCGTGCTGCACACAGGCCAGGGCAAGCAGTATCCGGGCGAGCCCCTGCCCCGCTTCGCCCTTTCCTGCCACTGGCGCCGCGATGGCGAGGCGATCTGGAGCGACCCTGGCCTCCTCGCCTCGGACGACACGCCGGGCGGGGCGACGCCCAAGGATGCCGCGCGCTTCGCCGAACGCCTGGCCGAACGCCTCCAAGTCCCACCCGAGCTGGTGCGGGACGCGCATGAGGACGTGCACTACTACCTGTGGCGCGAGAACCGGCTCCCAGCAAACGTGGCGGCCGAGGACAGCAAGCTGCTTGATCCGCTGGAGCGGGCGCGCTTCGCCCGGCTGTTCCGCGGCGGCCTCGGCTCGCCGGTCGGCTCCGTGCTGCCCTTGCGCCGTGTCCGGATGAATGGGGACCGGCGCTGGCAATCGGGCCGCTGGTTCTTCCGCGACGAAGCCTTGTTCCTGACCCCAGGCGACGCGCCGATGGGGCTGCGTCTGCCCCTGGCCTCCCTGCCCTGGCTCTCGCCCGAGGATCTGGCGATGGAGGGACCCTTCGAGCCCGACCCCTTCGCGCCAAAGCAGCCCCTCCCCCTGCTCGACCAGCTGCGCGCCTCCGTCTCCGGTGTGGATCTGCCGGTGAACCAGCGCCCCGTGCCGCAGCCGCCGCCCGAGGTGGGGATGAATGACCCTGCCCAGGTGCGCACTGCTTTGTGCGTCGAGCCGCGCGACGGGAAGCTGCACATCTTCTGCCCGCCGCTCTTCGATGCGGAGGACTGGCTGTCGCTCCTCGCGGCCATCGAGGCGACGGCGGAGGAGAGTGGCCGTCCCGTGGTCATCGAGGGCTACCTGCCGCCCGAGGATGACCGCCTCAACAATTTCTCCGTCACGCCCGATCCTGGCGTGATCGAGGCCAATATCCACCCCGCCCACTCCTGGACGGAGATGGAACAGCGCACGACCCAGCTTTACGAGGAGGCGCGGCAGGTCGGCCTCGCCACCGAGAAGTTCATGTTGGATGGCCGCCATGTCGGCACGGGCGGGGGCAACCACGTCGTCATGGGCGGCGCGACGGTGGAGGACAGCCCCTTCCTGCGGCGGCCGGACCTGCTGCGCTCGCTGGTCTCGTTCTGGCACAACCATCCGTCTCTGAGCTTCCTCTTCTCCGGCCTGTTCATCGGCCCCACCTCGCAGCACCCGCGCGTGGACGAGGCGCGGATGGATGCGATCCGGGAGATGGAGATCGCCTTCCGGGAACTGGACCGCATGCGCGCCGGGGGGCCGGTGCCGCCCTGGCTGACCGATCGCCTGTTCCGCAACCTCCTCGCCGACATGACCGGCAACACCCACCGGACGGAGTTCTGCATCGACAAGATGTACGACCCGAACGGCCCGGGCGGGCGCCGCGGCCTGGTCGAGTTCCGTGCCTTCGAGATGCCGCCCCACGCGGAGATGTCGTTGGCGCAGATGCTTCTGATGCGCGCCGCCGTCGCCGCCTTCTGGGGACAGCCCTATCGCCGGTCGCTCGTGCGCTGGGGCACGGCACTGCATGACCGCTTCATGCTTCCCCATCATGCCGAAGAGGATTTCCGTAGCGCGCTGGAGGAGATGGGGCAGATGGGGTTCGCGCTCGACCCCGCCTGGTTCGCGCCGCATTTCGAGTTCCGCTTTCCGCGCCTCGGCACGGTGGAAGCAGCGGGAATGGAACTCGAGCTACGCCATGCCCTGGAGCCCTGGCACGTGCTGGGCGAGGAGACGGGCGGCGGCGGCACGGTGCGCTACGTGGACAGCAGCGTCGAGCGCGTGCAGGCCCGCGTCACCAATTGGGTTCCAGAGCGCTACACCCTTGCC
The DNA here is from genome assembly GCF_017355885.1 of Sabulicella rubraurantiaca. Lineage (GTDB taxonomy): Bacteria > Pseudomonadota > Alphaproteobacteria > Acetobacterales > Acetobacteraceae > Roseococcus > Roseococcus rubraurantiacus. Next base: position 294,060 of record NZ_JAFEUU010000001.1, on the reverse strand, counting down.
GCCAATGGAGCCGCCGTGCCGCTGCATCCGACGGGCCAGGCCGGCGAGTTCGTAGCGGGCATCCGCTTCAAGGCCTGGGATCCGCCCTCTGCCCTGCATCCCACGGTGCGGGCGCAGACTCCGCTGGTGCTCGACGTGCATGATGCCTGGACGGGGCGCGCGGTCGGCGGCCTGACCTACCACGTCTCGCATCCGGGCGGGCGCAACTACCAGACCTTCCCGGTCAACGCGAACGAGGCGGAGGCCCGTCGCCGCGCCCGCTTCTTCGCCCATGGCCACACCCCCGGTCCCATGCCGCGCCCGGTTCCGGCCCCCAGCCTCGAGCATCCCTGCACGCTCGACCTGCGCGCACATGTTTCCTGAGTTCACCGCCGGCCGGGACGAGATGGTCTCGGGCGACGGCCGGCTGCGGTCACATTGGCGCGGGGTCATGGGCGCGGTTGGTTCGCTCGACCGCTCGGCCCTCGCCGAGCGCGGCGAGCGCCTGTCGCGCGCCATGCAGGAAGAGGGGCCGGCCTCGCTCCTTCCGGGCGCGCGGTCGGGCTGGCGGCTGGACCCACTGCCACTGCCCCTGGATGGCGCCGAGTTCGAGTCGCTGGCGCGCGGGGTCGCGCAGCGGGCCCGGCTGCTGGATGCGGTTCTGTCGGACCTCTACGGGCGGCAGGAACTGCTGTCCGAGGGCCTCCTCCCAGCGCCACTGGTCCTGGGCAGCCCCGATTTCCTGCGCCCCATGCGCGGCCCGGCTCCGGGTCCGTGGCTGAATCTCTATGGGGCCGACCTGGTCCGCGGGCCGGATGGCGCATGGCGTGTCCTGCAGGACCGGACCGGCCGCGCCTCCGGCCTCGGTCAGGCGCTCGAGAACCGGCGCCTGCTCTCCTCCGCCATGCCGGAGGCGTTCCGCGCCGCCGCGCCGCTATCCCTCTCGCCCTTCTTCGAACTCTGGCAGGAATCCCTCGCGCGCCTCGCGACGGGGGCCCAGGCGGAACCGGCGATCGCCCTGCTTTCCCCCGGTATCGGCGACCCGCATTGGTACGAGCATGTCGTCCTGTCGCGGGAACTCAACTGCGCGCTGGTGGAGGCGGGCGACCTTTCGGTGCGCAATGGCGCGCTGTTCCTCAAGACGCTGGCCGGCCTCCAGCGCCTCGACGTGCTGCTGTCGCGGCTCGATGCCCATACGATCGACCCGCTGGACCAGCCCGAGGCGGATGCCGGGCGTGGCGTACCAGGCCTGCTCGACGCGCTTCGCCACGGGGCACTGTCCTGCGTGAACCGGCCCGGCGCGTCGCTGGGGGAGATGCCGGCGCTTGCAGCCTTCCTGGACAAGCTTGCGCCACGCCTTATCGGCGAGGCGCTGGAGCTGCCCTCCCTCCCCACCACTCTCCTTGCTTCCGGAGACGCGCCGCCGCGCCTGCCGGACGATGCCTCCGCCTGGCTGTTCCGCCCGGCGGGGGATGGCCGCGCCGGGGAGCGGCGCCACCGCGACCCTGCACGGGTGGAGGCCGCGGTGGCCCTGCCGGCCCTGCCCATGGCGCCCGCGCTGGAGGATGGGACCCTCGCGCCGGTGCCGTTCGTCCTGCGTGTCTTCGCCGTGCATGACGGCGAGAAGTGGCAATGCTTCCCCGGTGGGATCGCACGTCTGGTGGGTCCGGGTGCCCCGCTCACCGGCCGGTTGCCGGGCGCGGGCTGGTGCAAGGATGTCTGGGTCCCTCCCGACCCATCCGAGGCGATCATCGGCCCGGCCGCGCATGTCGCGCCGCCCCTGCCCATCCGCCGCACCGCGGGCGCCATTCCCTCGCGCGTCGCCGATAATTTGTTCTGGCTGGGCCGCTACGTGGAGCGGCTGGATCGCGGCGCGAGGCTGATGCGCGCCAGCATCGCCCGGATCCGGCGCGGTGCCCTCCTCCCGCGCGAGATGGTGGAGCTTTCGGTCCTCGCCCATTGCCTGAACGAGGCGGCGCTGCTGGGGCGCGAGGCCAAGCCTTCGACCGGCAGCCTTTCGCCGCTGGCGGATGCGCTGCGGCGGCAGGCCGCGCCCGCGATGCGGCACCTGCAGGATCGGATCGGACAGCTTGTGGAATCCGTGCGCGACCGGTTGACCGCTGACATGCACGCCACCTTCACCCAGACGCTGCGCGCGGCGGAAGCGTCACTGGACGCCGCGCCGCCCGACCTGCCGGAACTGGCGCGGGCGCTCGTTCCATCGCTGCGCTTCGCCAATGCGGTGGCCGGCATGGCGGCGGAGAACATGGTGCGAGGCGGCGCCCATCTCTTTCTGGAACTGGGCCGCCGCATCGAGCGCGGCCAAGCCATCGCCTCCGAGATCGCAACGGCGCTGGACGGCCCGCCCCAGCGCATCGAGGCCGGGCTGCGTCTCGTGCTGGAGCTTTGCGACAGCGCCATCACCTATCGCTCGCGCTACCTGAACGTGCTGCAGCCTGCCCCGGCGCTGGACCTCGTCCTGGCCGACCCGTCCAATCCGCGCGGCCTCGCCTTCCAGCTTGCCGGCGTCGCCACCGCGCTGGGCGAGGTGTCCACGGAGCGGAACGACGCGGCGGCGCAGGAGGCTGGGCGGCTGCTCTCCCTTGCCCAGGGCATCACGCCGCGGCTGCTCGACGCGGCGGACCAGTCACGCGCGGCGGCGGAATTGCCACCGCTGCTGCGCCACATCGCCAGCGAGGTCGGCGTCCTGTCGGACATGGTGACGCGGCGCTACTTCGCGCTGCTGCCCGCGCCGCGTGCCGTCGGGGTGGACACGGGCGGCGACGCGCTGGTCCTCGGCGCTTGAGCGTGCCCATGCCGACCTACTGGCTGCGCCACCGCACCGCCTATGAATACCAGTATCCGGTGGACCTCGCTTCGCACCTCCTCCATCTGCGCCCGCGCGAAATGCCAGGGCAGAGGGTCGTTTCGACGCGCATCACTTGCCTGCCTGCTCCCGACCATCACACGGAGGCGCCGGACCATTTCGGCAATCCGGCGACGCGACTTTTCCTGGCCGCGCCGCACACGGCCTTCGAGGTGACGGCGGAGAGTCTGGTCGAGGTGAGCTTCGACGCCCCACCTGCGGAGACGCCACCCTGGGAAGCAGCGCGCAGCGCCGCGCACGACGCGGAGGCCGCCGAGTTCATCCTGCCCACCTCGTCCATCCCGCTGCTCCCCGTGACGCGCGATTACGCCGCGCCCTCCTTCCCGCGGGGCCGCCCCGTGCTCCTCGGCCTGATGGACCTCAATGCCCGCATCCGGCGCGACTTCACCTTCCAGGCGGGCGTGACCAGCATCACCACTCCCATCGCCGAGGTGATGCGGACGCGACGCGGCGTGTGCCAGGACTTCACGCAGGTCATGCTCTCGGCGCTGCGTGGGCTGGGCCTGCCGGCACGCTACGTCTCCGGCTACGTGCGGACGCGTCCGCCGCAGGGCGAGCCGCGAAGGCGCGGGGCCGACCAGTCCCATGCCTGGGTGCAGGCCTGGCTCGGCCCGCGCCTCGGCTGGGCCCAGCTCGACCCGACCAATGGCATCGTCGTGCGGGACGAGCACGTGCTGCTCGCTTGGGGGCGGGATTTTTCCGACGTGTCGCCGCTCCGCGGGGTGCTGCTGGGCGGCGGCGCGCACAGCCTCACCGTCAACGTGGATCTGGTGCCCGAGGGCGAGAATTGATCGCCCGCCAGATCTTCTCCGGGCTGGCGGGCATGGTGATGTCGGCCCCGAGCGCGTCGCGGATTGCCGCCATCACCGCCTGGGGCGCGGCGATGCAGCCGGCTTGGCCGCTCCCCTTCACCCCCAGCCCATTCGCCTCGGTCGGATGGTCCTCGCGCAGCTCCACGCGCAGATCGGGAAGATCGGCGGCGCGGGGCATCGCATAGTCGGAGAACCCGGCCGAGAGCAGCTGGCCGTCGCCGTCATAGGCGATGCGCTCCATCAGGGCCTGCCCGATGCCCTGCGCCAGCCCGCCCTGCACGCTTCCGCGCAGCAGCAACGGATTGAGCACGCGCCCGTAGTCATCCACGGCGAGGTAGGAGAGCAGCACCACCTCCCCCGTCTCGGGATCCACCTCGACCTCGGCGGCGTGAGCGCCGTTGGGGAAGGTGACGAGGTCCACGCCATGCGCCGCCTCTCCCTCCAGCGCTCCCTCCAGCGCCGCCACCTCGGCAAGTTCGAGGCCGCGGCAATCGGTGAGGGTGAAGCGGCCGGCGGCGTAATGCAGCGCGTTCGGGTCGCATTGCAGCAGGCGGGCCGCCGCGGTGCGCGCGGAGGCTAGCATGGCCGCGGCGGCCAGCCGGATGGCCTCGCCGCCCATGTGCAGCGAACGGGCGCCCCCATGGCCGTTGCCGCGCGCGATGCGATCCGTGTCGGCCTGGACGTAGCGGAACTGCTCGGGCGGCAAATCCAGCAGCGTGGCGGCGTATTGCGGGAAGCTGGTCTCATGGCCCTGGCCGTTGCTTTGCGTCCCGACTGCAAGCTCCACGCTGCCATCCTTTTGCATCCGCAGCCGCGCCCATTCGCCGGGCGTGCCGCGTGCCGTCTCCAGGAAGCAGGTCAGGCCGAAACCGCGCAGCCTGCCGCGCGCCTCGCTCTCCTTGCGGCGATCCGCGAAGCCGGCGCGGTCCGCGAGGCGCTCGGCCTCCTGCAGGCGCTCGGGGAAGGCACCCTCGAGGATGTTCATGCCCAGCGCGGTGCGGTGCGGATGGCTGGCAATCAGGTTGCGGGCGCGCAGCGCATGGCGCTCCTCGCCTGCCTGTTCGATCAGGGATTCGATGAGGAAATTGGCCTCGGGCTTGCCGGCGCCGCGATAGGCCTCGATCGGGGCGGCGTTGGTGAAGACGCCGCGCACGGAAAACCGGATGGCCGGGATGTCGTAGCAGCCCCCCATGGCGGTCGAGGCCGCATTGGTCGGGCAATGCGGGCCGTGCAGCGACAGGTAGGCACCCATCTCCGCCACGGCCTGTACATCCAGAGCCAGCATCCGCCCCTCGGCATCGAGGGCGAGACGGGCCGTGCCGTGCAGGGCTCTGCCATGGGCGGAGGCGGCGAAATCCTCTGCCTGGGTCGAAATCCAGCGGATTGGTGCGCCGAGAAGGCGCGTGGCGTGCAGCAGCGCGATGTGCTCCGGGAAGGCCACGTTCTTCACACCGAACCCGCCACCCACGTCAGGCGCGACGACGCGCAGCCTGTCCGGCTCCAGCGCCATGGCGGAAGCGATCTGCGCCCGCATGCCATGGACCGCCTGACCGTTGCACAGGAGGTGCAGCCGCCCGCCTTCCTCCCAGGCCAGGGCGGCGCGCGGCTCGATGGGCGCGCAGGTGACGCGCGGGTTGGGAATGGCGGCCTCGATCACACGAGCCGCGCGCACGAAGCCATCCCGCACCGCTTCGGAATCACCCTTTCCCCAGAGGAAGGCAATATTGTCGGGCGCGACGTCGTGCAGCGCAGGTCCAGCAGGGTCCAGGGGGTCCGTGACGGCAGGGAGGGCGTCGTAATCCGCCGCGATGAACTCCGCGGCGTCCAGCGCCTGCGCCTCGGTTTCGGCGACGACCAGCGCTACCGCCTCGCCCACATGGCGCACGCGATCCGTGGCAAGGCATGGGCGCGGCGGTTCGCGCAGCGGGATCTCGGCCCCCGCAAGCGTGTTGGCGCAGCGCAGCGAACCGATGCCAGCGGCGGCGAGGTCAGCGCCCGTGAGGATCAGGCGCACACCCGGCATCGCCCGCGCCGCCTCCACATTCACCGAGAGCAGGTTCGCATGCGCGTGAGGCGAACGGAGGAACACGGCCCGAAGCGCACCGGAAGGCGCGCGGTCAGCCACGTAGTCGCCGCGCCCGGTCAGGAAGCGCGCATCCTCGAAGCGCCGGAGCGGCGCGCCAAACAGGGTCACCGCCTCGGCGCCCCGCTCTCGGCGAGGCCGAACAGCCCGCGCAGGAAGCCCGGCGTCAACGCGGCCAGGGGATTTACCGTCACTTGAGGATCATCCGCGTCGCCCTGGGCGCGGAAGGTCGCGGCAAATAGGCCACCTCCTGCCTCGGGCGAGAAGAGCCGGCCGATCAGGGGCAGGTTCCCCAGAAGCGAGTTGAAGAAATAGGCCGGCACGATCGTCCCCTCCATGTCCAGCACGCTCCGCTCCCGCAGCAAACGCCCTCGCGCTGTTACGCCGAGCGAGGCGGAGAAAGCCCGCGCGTCGGCGATGCGGACCTCCTCAGGCGTCAGTGTGAAGGGCACGATGGCGCGGGCGAAGGCAAGCCCGGTCCCGCCCTGCATCGCCTCGACCAGCCCGTAGAGTGTCATTGCCTGCAAAGCCTTGCCCAGGGCCGGGGCGTCGCGCATCACGAATTGTTCCAGTTCCGCCGTGCCGCTGAGCGGCGCGCCGGGCCGGTTCTCCGCATACTGTGCCGACAGCGACATTCGCCCTCCGCGCACGGATGAGGTGATGCCGAGCGCGTTCAGCAGCGCGCCCCCGTCGTCGGCGGTGCCGCGCAGGAGGCGCGCCTGACCACGCGGCGCCAGGGTGAGTTCGAACCCGCCCGCGCCCCGCGCCGTCGCTCCGCGCAGCGTGGCCTCGCGGATCACACCCTGCGAGTCGGTGGCGCCGCGTGCGACCACACCGAACACGTCACGCCGCTCGCCCATCAGCACCTGGTCGAAGCGCAGGTCGAGCAACAGCGGCGGCGCATCGCCCTCCGCTTCGTTCGGCGCCAGCCGGTCGCGCGCCGCACCGCCCGAAACATGTCCGGTGGGACCGAAGACCGGCCGAAGGTCAAGCACGGGTCCGCGCAGCGCCACGCTCCAAGGGCCGTCGCGCTGCGCGGATGCACGGGCCTCGCCCACGAAGCGGCTGCCGCCGAACAAGCTCTCGGCGAACTCCACACGCTCAATCCGGCTGCCGCGAGGCGCCACCGCACGGCCGCGCAGCGCAAGCTCCAGCGCCTCGATGCGGATGTTCTCGATGCTGGTTAGCGAATCACCATTCAGGCGCAGCGACGCTTCGGCGCTGCCCGGTGTGCCGCGCGGTTTCACCCATTTCAGTGGCGAAAAGCGCAGCACCGAATCGCGCAGATCGCCTCGCAATGCCACGGTGCCCTGGCTGTTGCGCCTCCGCTCCGTGCGCGCCTCGATCGCCACGGGGCCGGAGAGCATCCCACCCGCGTCGAAGCCCAGCTCGGCCAGCACGCGTGCGTCGAAGCGTCCGCTCGCCGTTTCGCGTGACACGATCTGCGTGGCGGGGCCCTGGCGGAAATCCATCTCGGCCCCAACCCGGACCGGCGTTCCGGCGAAGCTCGCATTGCCGGCGACGCGCATCGATTCCGTGTCCAGCGTCAGTTCGGCATTAATCTCGTCCAGGTCGCGCTCCAGCAGAAGGCGCGTGAGGCGCCCGCCGCGGACCCGGCTTTCGGCGCGCAGGCGAAGCTGGTCGGTGGTGAGATTGGCGATGAGCGGGAAGGACAGGTTCAACGTCCCCTCCATCGCGCCCGCCGCCACCGTCACCGGGAAGGGCCGGCGGTCGAACAGGTGCAGGCGCGGGTGGCGCACGATGGCGACCACGTCCGCGACCGGCCCTGCGAGATTCAGCGTCATCTCAGTGCGCGGGATCCGCCCGGCGGGCAGCAGGAAGCGCAGATTGGCATCGCGGACTTCGAGCGCACCGACCTCGCCGCCATCGCGCTCCTGCCGACCGCCGCGCGTCGAGACCGTCACCTCCTCCAGCCCGAAGCGCACGGTGGCCGAGACCCCGCGAATGGGGGGCACGGGGCGAAGCCAGTGCACCGTGGCGCCCTCCACCCTTGCCTCGCCGTTCAAGGCAAGGGGCGTGAGGGAGGAGAAGTCGCCTGCCGCCTCCGCCTCCACGGTCCAGCGCCCGTTCCGGATTTCGCCGGCCGTGAGGTTTTCGGTGATCCAGATCCGCTCAGGCCCGCCCAGGCCGGCGGGCCACAGCGTGCGAAGGTCCGCGATTCTGACGCGGTCCAGCGCGAGTTCCGCACTGCCGCGCCACTTCCCCGCCTCGCTTCGCGCGGCGCCCGAGGCCTGCAGGACCGGGCCAGGCGCGCCCGGCGCGACAGGCTCCAGCCGGATCTCTGCGCGCCGCAGGGTCAGGGCGCCCCGGGTCGCGGCGGCGTCTAGTTCGGCGGCATCCAGGTTGATGCGCCCCAGCCCTTCGAGGGTCAGTGTCATCCCGGTTGCGCGGGCCTGGGCCTCGCCACTCTCCACGCGCCATTCGCGAAGCGCCCCGTCTGCCATCACGTCCAGGCCGAGAGAAAGCGCCTCAACCCGCCCGCGCGGCCAGGCGCCGATCACGACAGCGCGCGCCTCCGGCCAGAGCGTGCCTGGCCATTGCCCGGCGAAATCCTCCGCCTCCACCGCTTCTGCGCCGAGGTTCAGGCGGCCTCGCCAGCCTGCATCATGGCGCAACAGCACGCCCTGGGCGGAAAGAGACCGCTGACCGACGCGGATCCGCGCCTCCTCGAGGTCCAGCCTTTCCTCGGTCGCGTGCAGCCGTGCGTCGAGCGCCGCGAAAGGAAGGCCGGCGATGCGGCCACCCTCGGGCGCCGAGAGCGAGACGGAGACGCCACGCGGCGTCCCTTCCTTGTCGAAGGATGCCGCGGCTTCCAGGGCGAGCGGCGCGTCGAGCGCGGTGAGCGCCTCGGCCGCGGGAAAGATACGGCCGATTTCGGCTGGGCGAAGAACGGGCAGGCCGAGCCGGGCCGTAAGGGACCAGGGCTCACCGCGGCCCTCCCCCGACACATGCACCGGAACGGTGGCGCCCGCCGTGACCAGTTCGGCTTCGCCATCTGCCGAGAGCACGCCCTCGGAGGAACGGCGGATCTCGACTTCCACGCCCTGTAACCGCCACACGCGGTCCATCGCTTGGTCCTGCACGGTGACGAGGCCGCTGCGGATGCGGAGGCGGCGCAGGTCGGCGATGGGGCTGTCGCCTGGATCCGGACGCATCAGCCCGGCCAGCAAGTCGCCGGTGGCGTCGGCTGGGCCTGCTTCCTGCGCCTCTCCTTCACCTGGGAGGTCAAGGTGGATCCGCCCATCCTCCTCCCGCCGCAGCCGAACCTCTGGGCCGCGCAGGGCAATCTCGGTCGGCGCCAGCCTGCCACGCAGGAGGGGCCTCGGCGCCAGGAAGAGCGAGGAGTCCGGCAAGGAACCGACCATGCGCCCCGCCTCGTCGCGCAGCGTCACGCCTGAGATCTGCACCTCGATCGGCGCCGTGCCCCGGAACCCGTCCCAGGCAAGGCGCGCCTCGGCTACGGAAAGGCGCCCTCTGCCTCCATCCGGCGTCAATTGCTGCTCGATCTGCCGGGCCAGCATCGGCACTACGAGCGGCCCCTGCCCCAGCCGCCAGAGCAATGCACCCGTCGCCGCGCCACCCAGAAGGGGGATCGCGACCAGCACGGCGAGAAACCAACGAAGCCATCGGTGGCGGCGAAGGGCTTGACCCCCGATCATCGCCGGGCCTTCCCTCTGTCCCGATGCCCGAGAGCCCGATCCACGACCCCGCGGCCGCCGCAGCGCTGCGCGCCCGCCTCGCCGAGGGCGATGCGGCCCGCCAGGCCCTTGCCCAGCGTCCTGACGCGCAGGCCCTGCTGGATCGCATCGGCGGCCACAGCCCCTTCCTCTCCGACCTCGCCGTCGGGGAGGCGCCGAGCCTCATCCGCCTGCTGGATCGCGGGGCGGAGGATGCGATGGCCTGCGCGCTGGAGCCGCTGTCCAAGGCCGATCCCGCCTCGCCGCGCGAAGCGGTTGCGACGCTGCTGCGCCGCGCCAAGCGCCAGGGCGCCCTGGTCGCGGCCGCCGCCGATCTCGCGGGGATGTGGAGCCTGGACCGCGTGACCGGCGCCCTCTCCGACCTCGCGGAGAACGCGATCGAGTTCGCCTGCGCCCATTTGCTGCTGGACGCCCATCGCCGCGGTCAGATCCGCCTCCCCCGCGCCAAGGGCGAGCCGCGCGCGATCACCCGCGGCTCCGGCCTCATCGTGCTCGGCATGGGGAAGCTGGGTGGGAGGGAGCTGAACTATTCCTCCGACATTGACCTGATGCTGCTGCATGATCCCGATTCGGCAGCCTACCACGAGGAGCACGGCGCCGCCCCCTATGTGCGGCTGGCGCGCGACCTCGTGCGGCTAATGGAGGAACGCACTGGCGAGGGTTACGTCTTTCGGACCGATCTTCGCCTACGTCCAGATCCGGCTGCGACGCCGCTCTGCGTCTCTGTCCCCATGGCGCTCACCTATTACGAGAGCCTGGGCCAGAACTGGGAGCGGGCGGCGATGATCAAGGCGCGCCCCGTCGCTGGGGATCGCCCGGCCGGCGACGCCTTCCTCAAGGAGTTGCGCCCCTTCGTCTGGCGCAGGCACCTCGACTTCGCGGCGGTCGCCGACATCCATTCCATCAAGCGCCAGATCCACCGACACAAGGGGGAAAGGGGTGCGGGTGGAACCATCGCCGTGGCGGGGCATGACGTGAAGCTCGGCCGCGGCGGCATCCGCGAGATCGAATTCACCGCGCAGGTCCTGCAGCTGATCTGGGGCGGGCGCGATCCGGCGCTGCGCGATCCCACGACGCTTGGCGCGCTGGCGGCGCTGGCCGGGGCGGGCAAGATGGACCGCCGCGCCGCCGCCGATCTCGCCGACGCCTACGTCTTCCTTCGCAACACCGAGCATCGCCTGCAGATGGTGGCGGACCGGCAGACGCACAGGCTGCCCGAGGCACCTGAGGAACTCGCCCGCATCGCCCGCTTCATGGGCTATCCGGATGCCGAGACCTTCTCCGCCGTGCTGACCGAGCATCAGCTGCGGGTGCAGAGCCACTACGCCTCCATGTTCGAGGCAGCGCCCCGGCTTTCCGCCAGCGAAGGCGAAGGCGGCAGCCTCGTCTTTACGGGCGTCGAGGACGACCCGGAAACGCTGGAGACGCTGCGTGGCATGGGGTTCCGGGATCCCTCCTCCGTCGCGGCGATGGTACGCGGCTGGCACCATGGCCGTCCGCGCGCCACGCGTTCCGAACGGGCGCGCGAATTGCTGACGGAGATGATGCCCGCCCTGCTGGCCGCCTTCGCGCGGCAGAGGGAGCCGGAAGCGGCGCTGGCGCGGCTCGACTCCCTCCTCGGCCGTTTGGCGGCCGGGGTGCAGTTCCTTTCGGTGCTGCACCGCAATCCGCGCCTGCTGGTTCGCCTGGCGGGGTTGCTTGGTGCCGCGCCAACACTGGCCGATCATCTGGCCCGGCGACCGGCCGCACTGGAAGGACTGCTGGCCGGCACCCACGCTCCGCCGGGCGAGAAGCCACTCGCCACCTTGCCCGCCCTGCTGCGCGAGGCGCGCGACCTGGACGATGCGCTGGAGGCGACGCGCCGCATGGTGGTCGAGCGCATGTTCGAGGTGGATGCGGCTGCTCTGGAAGGACGGATGGACGCAGACAGCGCGGGCGAATGCCGCTCCGCCGTGTCCGACGCTGCCGTTTCTGCCTTGCTGCCGGCCGTCCAGGCAGACTTCGCCCGCCGGTTCGGCGAGGTGCCGGGCGGTGGCATGGCGGTGCTGGCGCTCGGCAAGCTGGGTGGGCGCGAGATGCTGCCCGCCTCCGACCTCGACCTGATCCTGATCTATGATTGCGACCCGGAGGCGGAGGGCAGCCAGGGCGGCCCACGCTCTCTCGCGCCGTCGGAATACTTCATCCGGCTCGCGCATCAGATCGTTGCGGCGCTAACGGCGCCGGGCGCGGAGGGGCGCGCCTTCGAGGTGGACATGCGGCTGCGCCCCTCGGGCAACAAGGGTCCGGTGGCGGTGCGCCTCGCCTCCTTCCAGCGCTACCACGCCGAGGAGGCGTGGACCTGGGAGCGCATGGCCCTCACCCGGGCACGGGTCATCGCCGGCCCCACGGCACTGTCGCGCGCGGTGCGCGACGCGGTGCGGTCTGCCTTGACCCAGCAGCGCGACGTCGAGGCCGTGCTGGCCGACGCCGCCGCAATGCGGGCGCGCCTGCTTCGCGACCTGCCGCCCGACGGTCCCTGGGACATCAAGGGAATGCAGGGCGGGCTGACGGAGGTCGAGTTCATCGCCCAGGCCATGAGCGTGGCCCACGCCCGCACCCACCCGAGGCTCCTCCGCGGCACGACGCGTGAGGTACTGCGCGCTCTCGGCCGCGAGGGACTGCTGGATGAGCGCGAGGCCGAGACGCTGATCCAGGCGGAGCGGCTGTGGCGGACCCTGCTCAGCCTGCTGCGCCTCACGGTCGGCAAGTGGCGCGAGGCAGCGCTGCCTCCCACCGCGGAGGAGGCGATGCGCGACGTCGCGGGCGCGCTGGTGGGACGGGAGATCCCGGACCTCGGCACACTGCGTCGGGTCATGGAGGATCATGCCTCCGCCGTGCAGGAGAGTTTCGCGCGCCGGATCGGCGCCTTCAGCGCCGCTTCCGCGAAATAGCGTCGGCGACGAGGTTGCAGCCCAGCACCGCCAGCAGGATGGCAAGCCCCGGCCAGAGCGCGACGAGCGGCGCCTGAAACGCGACCTCCTGCGCATTGGCAAGCATGTTGCCCCAGGAGGGCGCGGGCGGCGCGATGCCGAGGCCAAGGAAGCTGAGCGTGCTTTCGGCCAGCACGGCGCCGCCAACCGCGAGCGCCGTCGCGATGGCAATCGGCGCCGCAAGCTCCGGCAGGACGTGGCGGCGAAGGATGCGCCCCTCGCCCACTCCCATCGCCCTCGCCGCGCGCACGAAGTCTCGCGCCAGCACGGAGAGCGCCCCGGCCCGCACCAGCCGGGCCACCCCCACCCAGCCAAACAAGGCCAGTAGTCCTGCGATGCGGATCATGTCGGACAGCGCCTCGCCGCGCGGAAGGCCGATCGCCGCCGGATCCAGCGCCGCCAGGATGACGAGGAGCGGCAGCGCCGGCAGCGCCAGCATCCCGTCGGCGAGGCGCATCAGCGCCGCATCCACCCAGCCGCCCTTCCAGGCGGCGAGCAGCCCCGCCGCCGTTCCGACCACCGTCGCGGCCATCGCCGCGGCCAGCCCGACCGCAAGCGAAACCCGCGCCCCGTGCAGGAGGCGCAGCAACACGTCCCGCCCCAGCTCGTCCGTGCCGAGCGGATGCGCGGCGGAAGGCGGCGCGAAGCGATTGAACAGATCGGGAAGGAACGGGTCATGCCCGAGAGCGGCGGAGGCAATTGGTGCAGCCAGCGCCGCCAGGGCCAGCGCGCCGAGGATGAGAAGCCCCGACTTCACGCGAGGCGCGGATCCAGCCAGCGCTGGATCAGATCGGCGGCGAGCGTCGCCAGCATGGTCACCACCGCGACGACCAGCAGCGCAAGCAGGGCGAGGTTGAAGTCGCTGCCCATCACGGCGTCGAAGATCAGCTTGCCCATGCCGGGCCGGGCGAAGACCGTCTCCGTAACCAGCGCCCCAGAAACGAGCGCCCCGGCATCCAGCGCTGCGACGGCGATGACGGGCACGGCTGCGTTCGGCCAGGCATGGCGCCATAGCACGCGTGCCTCCGATGCACCCTTGGCGCGGGCGGTGCGAATATGCGGCTCGGCCAGAGCTGCGGTGAGCGCGGCGGCTGAGTGGCGCGTGTAGGCAGCGAGGTTGGCGAAGGCCAGGGTGACGACCGGCAGGAGGAGGAAACGCCAGCCGCCTTCCGCCCCACCCGCCGGCAGCCAGCCGAGCGTGACGGCAAATAGGATGATAAGGAGGAGGCCGAGCCAGAAGGTGGGCATGGCCTGGGCCGCCAGCGCCAGGGCCTGCACCGGGCCTGACCAGCGCGGCCGCAGCGCCGCCAGCGCCCCAAGTCCGACCCCTGCCCCCACAGCCAGCAGCAGAGCGAGGCCCAGCAACTCCAGCGTCGAGAGCAGCGCCGGGCCGAGCAGCGCGGAGACGGGCTGCGCGAAGAGCCGGGAATGGCCGAAATTTCCGCCGAGCACGGACTGCGCCCAGGCGAGGTAGCGGGCAAGCAAGGGCTGATCCAGGCCGTGCAGCGCCCGCATCCGCGCCGCATCCTCGGCGGAAAGCCGCGGGTCGCCGGCGATGGCGAGGTCGATCGGGTCACCCGGCATCAGCCCGATCAAGAGGAAGGCGCAGAGCGACAGGATCGCGGTGGTCACCGCGATCTGCGCGAGGCGGCGCAGGATCAGCGCGCCCGCCATTCCTCGGCCCAGAGCGTGGAGGAATTGAGGTGCCCGGTCGGACGTACCCCTTCGAGCCAGCGCGGCCAGAGATGTGCGTCCTGGCGGAACCAGAGCGGCAGGGCCGGCAGTTCGTCGGCATAGACGGCCTGGAGGCGTCGCCACATGTCGCGCCGCTTCTCGCGGTCCAGTTCCTGCGGCAGCGCTTCCAGAAGCGCGTTCATCTCTTCATTGCGGAAGCCCGTGTAGTTCTGGCCGGCCCAATTCCGCTCGGCGGAGGGAATCTCCTCCGAGTGGAGGGAGGTGCGGGGCACGCCCTCGGGCGCGGAGATCCAGGCATACATGGCGGCGCCACCGAAGCGCCGGCGGGACAGGCTCTCACCGAACAGCACGCGCGGCGGTTCGTTGCGGATGCGCGCCTCGACACCCACCGCGCGCCACTGCGCCTGGATCACCTGCTGCACGGCCTCGCGCGAGCGATTGCCCGCGGTGGTCATCAGTTCGAAGGATAGGCGCTCGCCAGAAGCATTCACGCGGATGCCATTGGGGCCGGGGCGCCAGCCGGCTTCCTCCAGCAGGGCAACAGCGCGGGCCGGGTCATGCGCGTATTGGCGGGTCGCTGCCTCATGCACCCAGTCGAGCGGGTTCACGGTGGAGTGCGCCACGGTCTGCCGCCCCTCGAAGAGCCGCGCGACGATCTGCGGCCGGTCCAACGCATGCAGCAGCGCCTGCCGCACCCGCCGGTCAGAGAGCGCGGGATGATCAAGGCGAAGGTCCACATGCTCGTAGATCAGGCCGGGCTTGTATTCGACATGGAAGCGGCTGCCAGTCCGGCGCATCAGGGCCGAGGCCTGCTCCACCGGCAGACCAAGCTCGCCGGCGACCATGTCCACCTGCCCAGCGAGAAGCTGCGCCTCCAGGCTCGCTGTGTTCTCCACGGTGCGGACCTGGATGCGGCGGAAGTGCGGGGGAGGTCCGGACCAGTGCTCGTTGCGCTCCAGCGTCACGCCGGCGCCGGGCTGGACCGCAGTGATGCGGTAGGGGCCGTTCCAGAGGCCGGGATTTGCCGGCTCCGTGTCGTAGAGCGTGCGGCTGCGATAGGCGCGCGGGTCAGCCCGCCAGCGCTCGCGCTCCAAATGCGCGGGCAGAGGCGCGAAATCGCCAAGGCTGGCGAACTCGAAGGTTACCTTGTCGAAGCGGATGGTGAAGCGCCGCGCGTCATGGGCAGTGAACTCATAGGCGGAGCGGTAGAACTCGGCGGGGCCGAAGCCGGTCGTTGACTCGCGCCCCGCCTCCCAGGCGAAGCGCAGATCCTCGGTCGTGAGGGGCGTGCCGTCGCCCCAGCGAAGGCCTTCGCGTAGCACCCAGGTGACGGCGATGCCGTCCTTGCCGTCCGGCGTACGCTCCCGCACCGCGAGGCCGTTTTCGAGCGTCGGCAACGTCTCGCAGAGGAGGCAGGTGACGCGCCACTCGGCGTCGTAGGCGGTGACAGGGCGGCGCGCGAAGCCCAGCACGTAGGACTTCGCGGCCATGCTGTCGATGTTCGGGTGAAAGGTGGAGGGGTACTGCGTGATGCCGATGGTGAGCGTGTCGCGGCCCTGCGCCATCGCCGGCAAGACGAGGAACAGAAAGGCGATGAGCCAGCGCTTCATGTCCCCTCCTCGCCCGTCAGGGGCCCTTGCCCTTGTGGGCCAGCGCCTCGTCCAGGCTGCCGACGCCGCCATGGGCACGGCTCCATCCCACCGGATCCTCCAGGAAGCGGCGTACCCCCGCCAGCGAGGCCTCGGGGAAGTAGTCGCGCTCGCGGCACACCTCCAGCACGTCCCACCAGGAGGCGAGGTGGTGCAGCGACAGGTTCATGGCCTTCATCTGCTCGAAGGATCCGGGGAAGACGCCGTAATAGAACACGACGAAGGTGTGGGCGCATTTCGCCCCCGCCTCGCGCAGCGCCTGGGCGAAGCGGATCTTCGAGGCGCCATCCGTCGTCAGATCCTCGACCAGCAGGGTTTCCTTGCCGACCGGGACGTCACCTTCAATCAGAGCGTTGCGCCCGAAGCCCTTGGGCTTCTTGCGAACATAGGCCATGGGCACGTTCATGCGGTCGCTGATCCAGGCCGCGAAGGGGATGCCCGCCGTCTCGCCACCCGCGATGCTCTCGATTGTCTCGAAGCCGACGGCACGGTTGATCTTCTCCACGCCGAGGTCGCAGATGCGCGCCCGAGCCCGTGGGTAGGAGATGATCTTGCGGCAGTCGATATAGACGGGGCTCTTCCAGCCGCTGGTCAGGGTATAGGGGTCCTCCGGCCGGAAGTTGACGGCCTTGATCTCCAGGAGGATGCGCGCGGTGGTCAGGGCGGCGTCGCGGTCGAAGCCGGAATCGTGGTGGATGGTCATGCTGGAACCCCGGGAAAGCCATTCTCCCGATAGCCGTGCACAGGTGGCGCGACAATGACCGAACCCGTCTGGGTGTTGGAAGATCCGCGCGCGGGCACCGGCGCGCAGGCCCTGGGCATCGCCGAGCGGCTGGGCGTGCCGTTCCGGCGCGTGAAGCTGGTCTGGTCGCGCTGGGCGTCGCTTCCGCTGCCTTTTCCGACACTTCTAGGCGTTTCCGAAACTGCCGCCTTCGCTCCGCCCTGGCCCCGAATCGCCATTTCCGCCGGACGCCGTGCCGTGCCCGTCTCGCGCTGGCTGCGGCGGCGCGGGGTGCGGACGATTCATTGCATGTGGCCGCGGCTGGGCGCGGACGATTTTGACCTGCTGGTGGTCGGCTCGCATGACGGCGCAAAAAAGGCCGGTAACCAACTGCAAATACTTGGTTCCACCCACCGCGTCACACCCGAGACCTTGGCGGCCGCGCCGCGTCTTCCCCATTGCGACGTGGCGCTGCTGCTCGGCGGTCCTGTGCGTGGCGAGGGGATGGACCCTGCCCTCGCCGCTCGTTTCGCACGCGGAGCGGCTGGGCTTGGCGGCTTCCTCTTCGTCACCACTTCCCGCCGCACGGGCGAGGAAGCGGCAAGCGCGGTGGAGGAGGCCCTTCGCGGCACGCCGCACCACCTGCATCGCTTCGGCGCGGATGGGCCGAATCCATACCTTTCCCTCCTGGCCCAGGCAGGGCGGTTGGTCGTGACGGGAGACTCAATTTCTATGCTGTCGGAATCCCTGCTCTCCCCCGCGCCGCTCTTCGTGGCTGAGCCACCTGGGCTTGGGCCGCGCCACCGCCGCCTGCTCGCCGAACTTTACGCACGGCGCCTCGCCGCTCCACTTGGCGCCGAGCCTCCGCCGCCCCGCCCACCGCTGGATGAAACAGGGCGCGTCGCGCACGCGATCCTGATGCGGAACTGGCTGTGACCATGGCGCCCTGGCGCGACCGGGCGGGGCGCGTCTCGCCATTGCGGATCGCGACGCTTCTGGCTCTGGTGCTGCCGGCCGGATGGATCCTGTACCTTGCCCTCTCGCACGGGCTTGGGCCGGAGCCGCTGAACCAGGCCATGCATGAGACGGGGCGCTGGGCGTTGCGCTTCCTCGTCATCACCCTCGCCGTCACGCCGTTGGGGCGGGCGCTCTCCTGGCCGCGGCTGTTCACGATCAGGCGGATGCTGGGGCTGGGGACGCTGGCTTGGGCGGTGCTGCACCTTTCACTGTACGTGGCCGACCAGAACTGGGTGATCTGGCGCGCAGCTTTGGAAATCGCATCGCGCTTCTACCTCGCCCTGGGCTTCACGGCGCTGCTGGGTCTCACGGTGCTCGGCTGGACGAGCACGGATGGCTGGATGAAGCGGCTCGGGCGGCGCTGGAAGAAGCTGCACAAGCTGGTCTTTCCCATCGCCACCATCGCCCTGCTGCATGCCTTCATCCAGAGCAAGGCGGACACTTCCCAGCCGGTGCTGATGGCGGGGCTGTTCCTGTGGCTCGTGGCGTGGCGTTTCCTGCCGGCGCGGTGGCAGGCGCATCCAGCGGCGCTTCTCTGCCTCGTGTTGCTTGCGGTCGGGGGTGCGGCGGGGCTGGAATATGCTTGGTACGCGCTGACCACCAATCTCCCCGCCGCGCGCATCGCCGCCGCCAATCTCGACCTGTCATTCGGGCCGCGCCCGGCGGTGCAAGCGGGACTCGTTGCGCTGGCCATACCCCTTCTGGTCCTGCTGCGCCGTCTTGCCGGGGGACCCCGCGCGGCGTAACCCGACCGGGTTCAGCAAGAGGGGAAAGCGTCCCATGGCCGGCCGCAAGCACCGCATCGCCGTCATTCCCGGGGATGGCATCGGCAAGGAAACCACGCCCGAGGGGCTGCGCGTCCTCGACGCGGCCGCCCGCCGCTTCGGCTTCGAGCTGGAGCTGAAGCACTATGATTGGTCCTGCGAGACCTACGCCCAGACCGGCAAGATGATGCCCGACGACGGGCTGGACCAGCTTCGCGACAGCGACAGCGTCTTCCTGGGCGCGGTGGGCTGGCCTGGCGTGCCGGACCATGTCTCGCTCTGGGGCCTCCTGATCCCGATCCGGCGCGGCTTCGACCAGTATGTCTCGTTGCGCCCCTGCAAGCTGCTGCCTGGCGTGAAGACGCCGCTCGCCGACCGCGCGCCGCACGAGATCGACTTCTATGTCGTGCGCGAGAACACCGAGGGCGAATACTCCTCCGTCGGCGGCCGGATGTTCCCGGGCACCGACCGAGAATTCGTCTCGCAGCAATCCATCCTGACCCGGACGGGCACCGATCGGATCATCAAGTATGCGTTCGAGCTGGCGATGACCCGCCCGCGAAAGAAGGTGACCAGCGCCACCAAGTCCAATGGCATCACCTTCACCATGCCCTACTGGGACGAGCGCTTCGCCGAGATGGCGAAGAACTACCCCGAGGTGACGACGGACCAGTTCCACATCGACATCCTCTGCGCGCATTTCGTGCAGCACCCGGACTGGTTCGACGTGGTGGTCGGCTCCAACCTGTTCGGCGACATCCTGTCCGACTTGGGGCCCGCGGTGGCGGGCTCCATCGGCGTCGCGGCCAGCGCCAACATCAATCCCGAGAAGGACCACCCCTCGATGTTCGAGCCGGTGCACGGCTCGGCGCCGGACATTGCCGGCAAGTGGGTGGCGAACCCGATCGGCCAGATCTGGTCCGGCGCCATGATGCTGGACCACCTGGGTGAGCGGGAAGCGGCCAAGGCCGTCACCGATTCCATCGAGGCGCTGCTGCGCGACGGCGGCCCGCGCACCCGCGACCTGGGCGGCCAGGCCGGCACGGTGGATGTGGGCAAGGCGATCGCGGAAGCTGTTTCGCGCGCCTGACCCCGGCGTCACTTGAACGCTTGTTCAAGCGTCGCTATCCTCCCTCCAAGTTGCGAGTGATTCGCAACTTGGAGGGTTACCATGGGTCGCGACTACAGCCACATCGCCCGACGCTGCGAGCGGGCCGTCGTCACTGCCTATCGCGAGCTTCGCGACCTCGGCCAGCCGGATATGGTCGCCTTCCAGGCCTGCACGACGCTGTATCGCGTTCATCACCCGGAATCCTCTGTGACGGAGGCGCGGCGCCTCGTCGCCGAATGGGTGGACCATCACATCGTCCGCGGCTCCTCCGAGCCTGCGCCGGGTTGCGAATGCTGATGTGACCCCCGGCTTCGCGCCGGGCCGCATCGCCTCTATCCTCCGGGAGAATACGGAGGATCGCTGATGTCCCAGTACCCCCAACTCAAGATGCTGATCGCCGGCGAGTGGCTCGGCGCTGAGGGCCGCAACAGCGAGCCCGTGCTGAACCCCGCGACGGGCCAGAGCCTGGGCACCCTGCCCCACGCTTCCACCGCCGACCTCGACCGCGCCCTGGAAGCGGCGCAGAAGGCGCTGCCGGTCTGGGCCAACACCCCGGCCTATGAGCGCGCCCGCATCCTCCGCAAGACCGCCGATGCGATGCGCGAGCGCGCGGACGCCATCGCCGAGATGCTCACCCTCGAGGAGGGCAAGCCCCACCCTGAGGCGAAGATCGAGGTCCTCGCCGCGGCCGACGTGTTCGAATTCATGGCCGAGGAAGGCAAGCGCGCCTATGGTCGCATCATTCCGGCCCGCGCGGGCGGGACGCGCCACATCGTGCTGAAGCAGCCGGTGGGCGTCACCGCCGCCTTCGCGCCCTGGAACTTCCCCGCCATTACCCCGGCCCGGAAGATGGCGGCCAGCCTCGCCGCCGGCTGCCCCTGCATCATCAAGCCATCCGAGGAGACGCCGGCGACGGCGATCGAGATGGCGCGCCTCATCACTGAGGCGGGCGCGCCGGCCGGCGTGATCCAGGTCGTGTTCGGCGTCCCGGGCGAAGTCAGCACGCACATTATGGCGAGCGACATCATCCGCAAGGTGTCCTTCACCGGCTCCACCGCCGTAGGCAAGCAGCTGATGAAGCTGGCCGCCGAGAAGGCCCAGCGCACCACGATGGAGCTCGGCGGCCATGCCCCCGTGCTGGTCTTCGACGACGTGGATGCCGAGAAGGCGGCAGTCATGGCCGTGGCCGGCAAGTTCCGCAATGCCGGACAGGTCTGCGTGTCGCCGACCCGTTTCATGGTGCACGAGAAGTCCCACGCGAAGTTCGTCGAGACCTTCGCCAAGGCCGCCGAGGCGCTGAAGATCGGCAACGGGATGGAGTCCGGCATCCAGATGGGCCCCCTCGCCAATCCGCGCCGGGTGGATGCCATGACGGCCTTCATCGCCGATGCGACCTCGAAGGGCGCCAAGCTGCACACGGGCGGCGAGCGCATGGGCAATGAGGGCTTCTTCTTCCGCCCGACCGTGCTGTCCGACGTGCCGATGAATGCGCGGATGATGACCGAGGAGCCCTTCGGCCCCGTCGCCCTCATCAACCGCTTCTCCTCGGAGGAGGAGGCCTTCTCTGAGGCGAACCGCCTTCCCTTTGGCCTCGCCGCCTATGCCTTTACCCGTGACAGCGACCGCGCGATCCGCCTGCAGGAGCGGGTGGAAAGCGGCCTGCTGGGCATCAACACCTTCGGCATCTCCGTCGCCGAGACGCCGTTCGGCGGGGTGAAGGAGTCGGGCCATGGCAGCGAGGGCGGGCCGGAAGGGCTCGAAGCCTATCTGACGACGAAGTTCGTCGCCCACGGTCCGGGTCTCTGACCCGCTTAGGGGCGGGCTCGGCCCGCCCCAGTCTGGCAAGCTTGATCTGACCCGGAGAGACCCACTTCGCGTGGCGCCGCGTCTCCCCGGAGTTTCAAGACACCTGACCGCGCGTCAGGCCGCCGTGAAGCCCATGTGACGGATCGCCGCCCGCGCCAGGGCGGCGACCGTGTCCACCACCGGGAACTCCATCGCCTCGCCTGCTGCGATGCCGAGGGGGATTTCCGTACAGCCCAACACCACCGCGCGGGCGCCTCGGTTGCGCAGGATCCTCGCGGCCTCGGCCAGTGGGGCGTAGGCATCGTGCACCCGGTTCGCCTTCACCAGAGCGATGCCGGGGCTGACATGGCTCTCCATCAGCGCCGGCTCTGGAACGAGGCATTCCCGCCCGATGCGCCCTTGGTACAGCCCCATGGCCAGCGTGCCGGCCGTGCCCATCAGCCCGATCGGGCCGTCCTCCACCCCCAGCCGGTCCAATTCCTCACGGGCGGCATCCACGATGTGCAGGATGGGCAGCTTCGTCGCCGCCTGCATGGCGTCGAACCAGCCATGGGCGGTGTTGCAGGGGATGGCGACGGCGTTGCACCCGGCGGCCTCGATCCCCCTGATGCCCTGCAGCAGCATCGGCAGCGGGTCCTCGCCCTTCCCCAGCCGTGCCGCCGTCCGGTCGGGGACGCGCGGATCGCTCCACAGCAGGGCGGGAACGTGGTCCTGGTCGCGCTCCGCCTGTGTCAGCAGCGTCAATTGCCGCATGAAATCCGCCGAGGCCAAGGGCCCCATGCCGCCAAGGACGCCGAGCATCATCGAAAACCGCCTTCCCAGATCAGGTGCAGGGATGTGAGGAAAAGAAGGACATGGACCACCCGATAGAAGATGCGGTCCGACATACGCTGCGCCAGCACGACGCCGATCTTGATCCCGATCGGCGCCAGGGGCAGCAGGACAAGGCTGGTCAACAGGTTCTGCACGGACAGCACGCCCAGGAAGCCGTACGGAACCAGTTTCGCGTAGTTCACGAAGGCGAAAAAGACCGCCGTCGTCGCCGCCAGGGTCTGGCGAGGGAGGCGCAGCGGGAAAAGATAGATCGCCAGCGGGGGCCCTCCGGCATGGGCGATGAAGGAGGTGACGCCGGACGCCGCGGAGCTGAAGAAGGCCCTCACGCGCGACCGCATTCGGGCCGGCGCCTCGCCGGAAGCGAACAGGCTGCGGGCCAGGAAGGCCAGCGTCATCACGCCGATCACCAGCTTCACCGCCCGGTCCGACAGCATCCCGAAGACCAGCGTGCCCAGCGCCATGCCGACCACCACGCCAGGCAGGAGCGAAAGCAGCAATTCCCGGTCCCATCGCCCCCACCACGCCCGCACGGCAGAGATGTCCATCGCGCAGAGGACGGGAAGCGCGATCCCGGCCGCATCGGGAGCGGGAATGGCGACGGACATCAGCGGCACGCCCGTATTGCCGGCGCCGGAGGCAAAGCCACCCTTGCTGATCCCGGTGAGCAGAAAGGCCGGGACAGCCAGCGTATAGAAAAAGGGGTCGGTAATCAGCACGTGCGCCCATCGTGACAGGTTGGGGCCGCGAAGCTATGGCGGAACCGTTTGATGAGGAAGGCGAAGCCCGATGGTGGATTGGCAGTGGCTGGCGGGGCTCGCCGCGGCGATGGTGTTCACGGGCTGCGTGTCCGGCGTGCTGGCAGGGCTGCTGGGCGTAGGCGGCGGCATCGTGATCGTGCCCGTGCTGTTCTACGTCCTCCCCCTCTTCGACGTGCCGGAAGCGACGCAGATGAAGGTCGCCGTTGCTACCTCGCTCGCCACCATCATCCCGACTTCCATCGTCTCGGCTCGTAAGCATTACCAGAGGGGTGCGATGGATATCGGGCTCCTGCGGAGCTTGGCCCCCTCGATCTTCGTGGGGGTGCTGATCGGTACGGCGCTGGCGGTTGCGATGCGTGGCCCAGGGCTGACGCTGGTCTTCGCCGTCACGGCGCTGGCTGTTGCGGTCAACATGGGCGTCACCAGTGTGGATTTCCGGCTGCGGGACAGCCTGCCTAGCGGGGCCTCACGCCATTTCATCGGCGGCGGCATCGGCGCGGTCAGTGCCATGATGGGGATCGGCGGCGGCACGGTGGGTGTGCCGGTGCTGAACATGGCGGGCGTCCCGATCCGCCAGGCCGTCGCCACCACCTCCGCATTCGGGCTGATCATTTCGATCCCCGCGACGATCGGCTTCATTGTGGCTGGCATCGGCGCCGAGGGCCGCCCACCCTACTCCCTGGGCTGGGTGAACCTGATTGGCTTTGCCTTGATCGTGCCCTCCTCGATCGTGGCGACGCCGTGGGGGGTCCGGCTTGCGCATACCATACCGCCCCTGCTGCTGAAGCGCGCCTTCGCGCTCTTCCTCGCCATCACCAGCCTGCGGATGCTGTACACCCTAATCAAATAGGATCGTTCGCCGGCAGCTCCATGAAGTTGGAGGCCAACGAGGCTCGAGAGATCAGGTTCCGCAGCGCCCGGTGCGTGAGCGGGTCTGCCCCGATCAACGGTCCATCGGGCAGAAAAATTCGTGCGGCTGCGCGGTCTGGGTCTGCGCGAAGCCCAGATAGTCCTTCGGCTTCAGCGCGAAGAGCACGCGCGCGTCGCGCACCGGCAGGATCAACGGCTCCTTCGGCTCGCGCTTCAGCATCCGGATCATGCGCCAGCGCGGCACAGCATGGCCCGGCTGGACGGGGGCCAGCAGCCAATCCACGGGGCAGACGGCCAGTAGCGAGGTGACGGAGGGCGCGAAGCGCGAACGCTTGTCCATCAGGTTCTGCACCGTCCCGCACGCCTCGATGCAAAGGATGTCCACGTAAGGCTCCTCCGCGCTCGGCGAAAAATGCAGATAGAGCCCATCCGGAAGTGTCCGAAGCCGGTTTGCGCCCGGAACCTTCAGGTAGGGCTGCGTCGCGGGCCGTCCATTCTCGGGACGGGCGCGGAGCCATGTGCCGGGCTGCTTGGCGGACGCAACAAGACCGGGGGGAACGCTGGGGCCAAGCCGCAAGGCTGCGGCGCACCTCGTTGTCGAGCCGCCGCTTGTCATTCACGTACGAAATATGAAGGACCATTCAATACCCCTGACATATGGCTGCGCCGACCTTCAGATTGCTTTCCTACAGCGTCGGCTTTACAACCTAAGAGAGTATTGCCGCCTTATCTACAACCAAACAAGTCCAAGCGCGCATATTTTCCTTTTTAGACAGATATCTTTCCCATTTCAATTGTGCCGTGGCGAGCGATTACTTGCATGAGCAAGAATCAAATGCCCGGCGCGACAAGGTCGGCCGGGCTCAAGATTTCCATACTGGAAGAGGTGTTCAGGCTTCGCGCGCGGCGTCCAGGACGTGCAGGCAGGCCGTTTCCTGATCGTTCCAGCGGTCCACCCGAAGGAATCCGGCTACGGCAAGCGACCCAGTGCCTTGAGCCAGGAGAGCTTCGGCAAGTGGCCCTTCCTTTGCGCGGAAGCAGACCGCCTTCAGACGCCCCCCATCCTCGCCTTCCAGGAAAGCACGGATGGTCGTCCCCTCGCGCCCGACCCGGCTGGATCGGACGACGCGCGCGCGGGTGATGGCGAAGGCCGGCTCCTCGTTGGCCGGGCCGAAGGGGGAGAGCCGCTCAACCTGCCCGGCGAGTTCCGGCGTCGCCCCGCGAAGGTGCAGGGCCCCCTCCAGCGCCAACTCCGCCACGCCGGGAAGGTCGCGCGCCGCTGCTAGCCGCTCGTCTAAATGCGCATGCAGCCGTGGCAGGGAGTCGGCCGACAGGGTGAAGCCTGCCGCCATGGCATGCCCGCCGCCTGCGGAGAGCAGCCCCATCTGCCGCGCTGCGATGACCGCCGAGCCCAGGTCGAGCCCCGGCACGGAGCGGCCCGACCCCTTGGCGGTCCCGCCATCCACTCCTGCCACGCAGGCCGGGCGGTTGAAGCGCTCGCGCAGGCGCCCGGCCACGATCCCTACAACACCGGGATGCCAGCCTTCGTCGGACACCAACAGCACCGCATGTCCGGCATCGAGCTGCCGCTGCCCAGCCTCCATGGCCGCGGAAAGCACCCCCGCCTCGACCTCCTGGCGGCGGCGATTCACGGCATCCAGCCGTTCCGCCATGGCCCGTGCCTCTACCGCGTCGCCCTCCAGCAGCAGGCGAAGGCCGAGATCAGGGATCGAGATCCGGCCCCCTGCATTGATGCGCGGCCCCAGCGCATAGCCAAGCGTGTGGGCGGTGGGGGCATCGCGCCCCGCAGCGATGTCGAGCAGCGCATTCAGCCCGGCCCGGCCGCGCCCGGCCAGCACCCGCAGCCCCTGCTGCACGAAGGCGCGGTTCACGCCGGAAAGCGGCACCACGTCGCAGATCGTCGCCAGCGCCACGAGGTCGAGCAGGCGCTTCAGATCCGGTTCCGGCCGCGCGGCGAAGAAGCCCCGCCGCCGCAATTCGCGCTGCAGCGCGACGGCCGCCAGGAATGCGACGCCGGCCGCACAAAGCTGTCGGAGCCCCGATGTGCAGTCGAGCCGGTTCGGGTTCACGGCGGCGCGGATGCGCGGGGCCGGGCCTTCGGTCTTGTGGTGGTCCAGCACCACGACATCCGCCCTGCCCTCCGCGACGGATAGCGCGTCCTGGGCCGCGATGCCGCAATCCACGCAGACGATCAACGTCGCGCCGCCCAGCATCAGGCGCTCCAGCGCGGGCGCGTTCGGCCCGTAGCCCTCCGTGATGCGATCGGGCACGTGGTGGGTCACCGAGCAGCCCAGGCCGCGCAGTACCTCGACCATCAATGCTCCGGAACAGGCCCCGTCCACGTCGTAATCCGCAAAGACGGCGACATGCTCCTCGCGCTGCACCGCATCTGCGAGGCGCGCAGCGGCCGCATCCATGTCGAGCATGGTCGAGGGGTCGGGCAGCAGGGCGCGCAGGGTCGGTGCCAGGAAGTCGGCCGCCGCATCCACCCCGATCCCGCGCGTGGCCAGGAGGCGCCCGACGAGTTCCGGCAGGGACAGACGCTGGGCGAGCATCGCGCCCAGCCGCTCATCCCCGCCGCGCCAGACCCAGCGGCGACCGGTGAGGCTGCGCTCGATGCCGAGCGCGGTCTGCATCAGACCTTGGGCATCATAGTAAAGTTGTGATGTCCTTCGACGTAGCGCACCGTGCCGGTCTTGGAGCGCATGACGATGGAATGGGTGATGGCGCCGCCCTGGATCATGCGGACGCCGCGCAACATGGGGCCGGAGGTCACGCCGGTAGCGGCGAACATCACCTCGCCGCGCGCCATCTCCTCCAGCTCATATTTCCGCTTCGGGTCGGCGATGCCCATGTCGCGCGCGCGGGCCACCTGCTCGTCATTCTCGAAGATCAGGCGCCCCTGCATCTGCCCGCCAATGCAACGCAGCGCGGCTGCGGCCAGCACGCCCTCCGGCGCGCCGCCCCAGCCCATATAGATGTCCACCCCCGTCTCGGGCTGCGACACCGCGACGACGCCGAACACGTCGCCGTCGGGGATCAGCATCATGCGCGCCCCGGCCTCGCGGCAGGCTCGGATGATGTCCTTGTGGCGGTCGCGATCCAGGGTGCAGACGGTCAGGGCGCTGACGGGAACGCCGCGCGCCTCGGCCAGGCGGCGAAGGTTCTCGCCGGGCGAGAGGTCCAGGTCCACGACGCCCGGCGGCAGGCCCGGCCCGACCGCGATCTTGTCCATATAAATGTCGGGGGCGTGGAGGAAGCAGCCCTTGCTCGCCAGCGCTACGACGGCCATGGCGTTCGGCCCGGCCTTGGCAGTGAGCGATGTTCCTTCCAGCGGGTCCACCGCGATGTCCGCCTGCACGCCGCCACCCGTCTTGGCGTAGAGCCCAACCTTCTCGCCGATGAACAGCATCGGCGCCTCGTCCATCTCACCCTCGCCGATTACGACGGTGCCTTCGATCCCGACCGTGTCGAAGGCGCGGCGCATCGCCTCCACCGCCGCGCCATCGGCGGCGTTCTTGTCGCCCTTGCCCACCCAGCGAGACGCGGCCAGCGCCGCCGCCTCGGTCACACGCACGAGTTCAAGCGCGAGGTTGCGGTCCACCACCTGGCCGGGTTCGATTGGCATCGTCGTCTGTCCTGGGTTCATCGGGGAAGAAGGATGGCCTCGGCGGAGGCGCGCACGGTCACCGGCGCGTCCTCCGGCAGCGATATCGGCGGCGCCGCGCGCATCGCGCTGGCCGCCATCATCGGGCGCGGACCGTCATGGGCCATGTCGATCGAAAGCTCCGCGAGATGCGAGACGCGCAGCCCCAGCTCCGTGGCCACGATCTCGGCGCGAGCGCGCAGGAGGCGGATGGCCTCGCGCGTCGCTTCCTCGCGCACCTCACGCTCCGCTTCCTGGGAAAGCTGGGCACCCAGCATGTCGAGGGCCAGGCCCTGCGATTGCAGCGTCCCGACGAGGTCGGCCAGCGCCGAGGCCTCGCCACCCCGCAGCGTGATGGACTGCACGGCGAGCCAGAGCCGCTGCTCCTCGCTGCGATGCGTGGCGTAGCGGCCGGTCGTGACGCGCAGCCCCTGGACGCGCTGCGCCTGCTCCACCGCGACCGTCACGGTGCGGTTCACCGCGGCTTGGGCGGCCGCGGCGCTCGCGGCCCGCGCCTCGGCGCGCAGCATGGCCACGGGCTCGTCCGGCGCACGGCGGATCGTCGCAGAATCGCTCAGGCGCAGCTTGGTTTCCTGCGCGCCCGCCGTGAGTGGCGCCAGCAGCAAGGCCAGGGCCAGAAGGGCGCGGCGCGGTGTCACAGCGTCTCGATCCGGATCACGGCGGGCTTCTCCACCACGGAAGGCAGTGCCTCGATGCGCGACAGCGCCTCACTCATCCGCCGTTCCTCGCACTCATGGGTGACGAGGACCACGGGGACCGCCTCGCCCGGGGCGCGGCCGCGCTGGAGCATGGAATCCAGGCTGATCGCAGCATCGCGGAGGATGCCGGTCACGTCGGCGATGACGCCAGGCTGATCAAGCACCATCAGGCGCATGTAGTAGGAACCGACATGGCGCTCCATCGGCATGGGCGGCGCGGTGTCCATGGGCTCGGCCGCGCCCCAGACCGGGGTGTGGCGCCCGCGTGCGAGGTCTACGAGGTCCGCCACGACGGCGCTGGCCGTCGGACCTGCGCCGGCGCCACGGCCCTGCAGCACCACCCGCCCAACCGCGTCGCCTTCCGCCAGAACGGCATTGAACACCCCTTCTACTGCCGCGAGCGGGCTGCCCACCGGCACCATGCAGGGATGCACCCGCGCCGCGACTCCCGCCGCCTCGCGCGAAGCGATGCCGAGCAGCTTGATGCGGTAGCCGAGCTCGCCTGCCAGCGCGATGTCCAGCGCCGAGACATGGCGGATGCCCTCGATGTGGAGCGCCGACAGATCCACCGGCCGCCCGAAGGCCAGCGCAGCGAGGATGGCCAGCTTATGCGCCGCGTCCACGCCGTCGATGTCGAAGGACGGATCGGCCTCGGCGTAACCCAGGCGCTGCGCCTCGGCGAGCACCGTGTCGAAGGGCAGGCCCTGCACGCGCATCTCGGTCAGGATGTAATTGCAGGTGCCGTTGAGGATGCCCGCGACGCGGCTGAGCTTGTTGCCCGCCAGTCCCTCGCGGATGGCCTTGATCACCGGGATGCCGCCAGCCACAGCAGCCTCATAGGCGAGGGCGGCACCCGTGCGCCCGGACAGCGCCGCCAGCGCCGCGCCATGCGTGGCGATCAGCGCCTTGTTGGCGGTGACGACCGGCTTGCCCGCTTCCAGCGACGCCTCGACCAGGGCGCGGGCCGGGCCTTCCGCCCCGCCCATCACCTCGACCACCGCATCCAGGTCGTTGTCGGCGGCCAGCGCCACCGGATCCTCGTGCCAGCGCAGCCCATCCAGCGCCACGCCACGGTCCTTGCCGCGGTCGCGGGCAGACACCGCGACGACTTCGACGGGCCGCCCGGCGCGCGCGGAGATCACACTGGCGTTGGCCCGCAGCAGTGAAACGACACCGGCTCCGACCGTGCCGAGGCCGGCAATTCCAACCTTGAGCGTCACTTCGCCACGACCTCCTCGGCCGGGGCGACGTTGTCGCCCTGAAGGAAGCTGCGGATGCCACGCAGCGCCTGGCGGATGCGATGCGTGTTCTCCACCAGCGCGATGCGGACGTGGTCGTCGCCATGCTCGCCGAAGCCGATGCCCGGCGCGACCGCGACCTTGGCCTTGGCCAGAAGCAGCTTGGAGAACTCGACCGAACCGAGGGAGCGGAACTTCTCCGGGATGGGCGCCCAGAGGAACATGGAGCCCTCGCAGGGCGGGACGTCCCAGCCGGCTTGGCGCAGCCCCTTCACCAGCACGTCGCGCCGCTCGCGGTAGAGGGTGCGCATCTCCGCCACGCAATCCTGCGGGCCGTTCAGCGCGGCGGCCGCCGCGACCTGGATAGGCGTGAAGGCGCCGTAATCCAGATAGGACTTCACCCGCGCCAGCGCCGCGATCAGCCGCGGGTTGCCGGCGGCAAAGCCCATGCGCCAGCCCGGCATGTTGTAGGTCTTGCTGAGCGAGGTGAACTCGACCGTGCAATCCTTCGCACCCGGGATCTCCAGCACGGAGGGGGGCGGGTTGTTCTCGTCGAAATACAACTCGGCGTAGGCGAGGTCGCTCAGGATGAAGAGCTCGTGCTCACGGGCGATCCGCACCAGCTCCTTGTAGAACTCGCGGCTCGCGAGCAGCGCCGTCGGGTTGGAGGGGAAGTTCACGATCAGCGCGGTCGGCTTCGGCACCGAATGCTTCACCGCGCGCACGATCGCCTCCAGCATGGCGTCGTCGGGCGTATAGGGGATGGAGCGGGCCGTCGCGCCGGCGATGATGAAGCCGAACTGGTGGATCGGGTAGGAGGGGTTCGGCACCAGGATCGTGTCGCCCGGCGAGGTGATGGCCTGGGCGAGGTTCGCCAGCCCTTCCTTGGAGCCGAGGGTCGCGACCACCTCCGTTTCCGGGTCCAGCTTCACGCCGAAGCGGCGCGCGTAATAGCCGGCCAGCGCCTTCCGCAGTCCGGGAATGCCCTTGGACATGGAATAGCGGTGGGTGCGCGGGTCCTGAACCGCCTCGACCAGCTTGGCGACGATGTGCGGGGGCGTCGGACTGTCGGGGTTGCCCATGCCGAGGTCCACGATGTCCTCCGCCGCCGCGCGCGCCTTCGCCTTGGCCGAGTTCACCTCGGCGAAGACATAGGGCGGCAGTCGGCGAATGCGGTGGAACTCTTCGGCCATGATGGCCCTCCTCGGAACAAGGCTCTCGCGCCGGCTTTACCGCAGAGGCGGCGCGGGCGCGAGTAGGTTGGGCGGCGGCGGCGCCGGGGCCAGGAGCTCCGGCGGCGGCAGGTCGGGCACCTCGCCGGGGGTCGGGGCCGGGCCGATGGATGGGGCCGCGGGGGCGCCCCGTGGCCGTGCCCAGGGTACGGCGGGCGCTGTCGCGATGCGCGGCGGGGTGGGAGGCGCGGCGGCGATGTCCGGCGCGCCGGGCGAGGCTTCCAAGGCGCCAGGGTCGCGGCGCGGCGCCGGCCGCTCCGCCGCAGAGCGATCCTCCTCCAGCCGCCGGGTCAGGCTCTGCCGGGCCGCGAGGTCCGGCCGTTCCGGCACCGGAGGCACGGAGGCGAGGTTGGGCGCGGGGCGGTCGATGCCAGGAGGCGGCAGCCGTCCTGCAGCTTCCTGCCCGGTCGCCTCGCGCCAGAGCCGCCCGATTTGCGGCGATTCGCCGCCGCATCCGGCGAGCATGGCTGCCAGCGTCGCGAGGCACATCGCTTGAATGGCGCGGTGCGCGTCACTACGCTTTGAGACAAGTGTGAGGTGGGACGGGAAGGGCTGTGTCACGCGGGATACCTTCGGGCTCCCGCTACCCATAGCGCTCCCTCGGCCCGCGCCAAAGCCGGAAGGGCGCCCTGCGTGAGCCAGAATCAGGAACCTATCAACCCCAAGCTGCCGGATCCGGCGCTGGTAACGCGTACCATGGCCGAGGTGGCGGAGCGCGGACAGCGGATCGTGGCCGACTTCCTGAAGCGCCAGTCGGAGGAGACGGCAAGCCCCGACCCCTTCAACATCGGCTCCGCCTTCATGGAGATGACGACCCGGCTGATGGCCAATCCGGCGCGGTTGATGCAGGCGCAGATCGGCTTCTGGCAGGACTACCTGACGCTGTGGAACAGCACGGCGCGGCGCATGCTGGGCGAACAGGTCGCCCCGGTCATTTCCGAGCCCAAGGGCGACCGGCGATTCAAGGACGATGCATGGCGGGAAAACGAGGTCTTCGACTTCATCCGCCAGTCCTATCTGCTTTCCGCGCGCTACTTCGTGAACACGGTTCAGGGCGCCGAGGGGCTGGACCCCAAGACCGCGCAGAAGGTGGATTTCTACACGCGCCAGTTCGTGGACGCGATGAGCCCGGCCAATTTCCTGCTCACCAATCCTGAGGTGCTGCGCCGCACCGCGGAAACGGGCGGCGCCAATCTGCTGAAGGGCCTCTCCAACCTCCTGGCGGATCTGGAGCGTGGCAAGGGGCGCCTGCGCATCCGCATGACGGACGACACCAAGTTCAAGGTGGGCGAGAACATCGCCGTCACCCCGGGCAAGGTGGTGTTCGAGACGCCGCTGATGCAGCTGATCCAGTATACGCCGACCACCGAAAAGGTGCTGAAGCGGCCGCTCCTGATCCTGCCGCCCTGGATCAACAAGTTCTACATCCTCGACCTTCGCCCGAAGAACAGCTTAATCCGTTGGGCGGTGGAACAGGGCCACACGGTCTTCGTCTGCTCCTGGGTCAACCCGGACGAGGCCTTGGCCGAGAAGGGCTTCGACGACTACATGACCGAGGGCGTGCTCGCCGCGCTGGACGCCATCGAGAAGGCGACGGGCGAGCGGGAGATCAACGCGATCGGCTACTGCCTGGGCGGGACGCTGCTGGCCACCACCCTCGCCCACATGGCCGCGAAGAACGACGACCGCATCAAGTCGGCGACTTACTTCGTTACCATGACCGACTTCGAGGAGGCAGGCGAACTGGGCGTTTTCATCGACGAAGAGCAGTTGAAGTCCCTCGAGGACAAGATGCAGAAGCGCGGCTTCCTGGAGGGCGCCGAGATGGCGACCACCTTCAACATGCTGCGCGCCAACGACCTCATCTGGTCCTTCGTGGTGAACAACTACCTGCTCGGGCAGGACCCCTTCCCCTTCGACCTCCTGTACTGGAACGACGATTCCACGCGGATGCCGGCGCGGATGCATTCCTTCTACCTGCGCCGGATGTACCAACAGAACGACCTGGTGAAGCCGGGCGAGATCGAGCTCCTCGGCACGAAGATCGACCTCCGGAGGATCAAGGTGCCGAGCTACATGATCTCGACGCGCGAGGACCACATCGCGCCCTGGAAGAGCACTTATCGCGGCACGCAGATCTATGGCGGGCCGATCCGCTTCGTCCTCGCCGCCTCGGGCCATATTGCGGGGGTGGTGAACCCGCCCGACTCCGGCAAGTACAGCCACTGGGTGAACGAGCAGCTTCCGCCCTCGCCGGATGACTGGCTTGCCGGCGCGACCGAGATGGCCGGGTCCTGGTGGCCGGATTGGCAGCGCTGGGTGACGGCGCTGGACAGTGAGCGCGTCCCGGCCCGCGTGCCGGGCAGCGGCGCGCTGCCGGCGATCGAGGATGCGCCGGGGCGCTACGTGCGCGTCATGGCGACCGACTGACGCCAAAGGCCGTGGTCGCGGCACCGCTGTTGCGCCGCGCCACCTCCTCTGCCAGCGCCGCCGTGGCCAGTGCGGCGTTCGGGAACGGGCCAGGAACCTGCAGCCTTTCGCGGGGCGTTGGCTGGGCATCCCGGAACACGGGTGGGCCCAGGTTCGGCTCCCTTCCCGCCCCCAGGGCGCGGGACGCCTCGACCAGCGCTGCGATCACGGTGTCCGGCGCGGCGCGCGGCTCGATGGCCAGGGCCTGCCGCCCTTCCTCGACTGCCCTGCTCATCACGAAGCGGAAGGAATCCGGGTACCCGGCCATCGCGCCGCCGGGGCCGAGCGAGCGGGACAGGAATTCCAGCCGCGCGATGGCCAGCGCCGTGGCGGCCGGCCGTCCCTCCAGCGCGGCCCCCTGAGCGTCGAAGTCACGCGCGGCGATGCGCGCGACTTCC
The DNA here is from genome assembly GCF_017355885.1 of Sabulicella rubraurantiaca. Taxonomy (GTDB): domain Bacteria; phylum Pseudomonadota; class Alphaproteobacteria; order Acetobacterales; family Acetobacteraceae; genus Roseococcus; species Roseococcus rubraurantiacus. Next base: position 260,663 of record NZ_JAFEUU010000001.1, on the reverse strand, counting down.
GGCGCCGGCAGTGCGCTTGGCCCGCCCGACAATTCGGGCGGGGGCGGCGGGGCGGGAGGTGTGCGCATCTCGGCGCAGCCCGCCGCAGCGAGGGCGAGGAGGAGGAGCGCCCGTCTCAAAACCGGAAATGGCCCCCTGCCCCGCCCCGTGTCTGGTCCGTCTGAAGCTGCACCTGCGCGGCCGAATTGGCCGCCTCGGCCGTGCGCGGCAGGGGCGGCAGCGCGGCGAGGCGGGCAACCAGCGCCGGATCTTCGCGCGGCGGGATGCCTGCCTGCACGGCACCCGCGATGCGCGCCATACGGTCGATCACCGTCTGGGCCGGCACCTCCATCGGGATGCCGAGGACGCCGCGCCACTCCTGCCGCGCCTGCCGCAGCCGGACCGGCAGCAGCGGGTCACGCTGGTTGTAGCGCGGGTCGGTCGGCAGCGATGCGGCCAGATACTCCATGTCTAGGATCGCGGCCGCGGCTGCGGCAGGCTGGTTGGCCAGCGTCCCCGGATGGGTGAAGGCGTAGGAGGCGCGGAGCACGGCCGCTCGGGTCGGGTCGCCCGCGCCCTCGACGCTGCCGGGCGGCAGGCGCGCGGACTCGACGGGAGGCAGCGCCCCCTCCGCGCAGGCTGCCAGGGGCAGCAGGACCAGGAAGGAGCGCCGGCGCATTAGCGGACGCTCCCGACCGGGGCTCCGGCTCCGCGGCTGCGCACCGCTTCGCCGGCGAGGGCGGCGGCGGCGGCCGTGGCGGGCATGACTGGCCGCGCCTCGAGCGCCGCGAGGCTGATGGGTGAGGTGCCGGTCGCCTCCAACGAGCGCGACGCGCCGAAATACTGGTTCACAACCAGCTGCGGCGGTGCGTTGGCCGGAATGCCGAGGGCACCGCGCCATTCCTGCCGCGCGGTCCGAAGCTGGAGCGGCAGGTTGACGGGCGTGTTGTCGAGCACCGGATTGTTCATGGAGGTGTTCTCCGTGAGGTATTCCAGGAACGCGATGTTACGCGCGGCGTCGGCCAGGGAGCCGCGCGGACGGCCGAGAACATCGAACCCGCCTGCCACGGAGGTGATCGCGCTGCGCGTGGGATCGCCCGCGCCAGGCACTGCGTCAGACGGCAGATACACGACGTTCTCCGGCGGCAGAGGCGCACATGCACCAGCAAGGAGAAGCAGCGTCAGGAAGGCTTTCATTCGCACGTCTGGTTCTCCTGGATCAGGGATGGGAGCCGCTGCTGCCGCCATCACCCGAGAATCGATTCTGCGTCTCAATCCGCATCAATTCCGATTCGGCAAGGCTGGTCGCCCGCGCCGCCGCAGGCAAGGGGCGGGGTACAGAAAGTGCGGCGAGAGTCGCGTCCGGCGCCGGGAAACCCCGCGCTACCAGTGTGCCGCGCGCGGCTGCCTCGTCACGCGCCTCCAGCGCGGCGCCCGTCGCCACCATGGCGTCCACCACCACCTGGGGCGGAGCTCCGGGCGGAACCGAATAAGCGCGGCGGAGCTCGGCCCTTGCCTCGTCCAACTGAATCCCGACGGTCGGAGAGTATTCCCACCAGCGCGGATTCCAGCGGTAATCGGCCGCCATGAACTCCACCATCGCGGCGCCGCGCGCCCGATCCGCCGGGCGCGTGGATGCCGGATGACCGAAGACATAAGCGCTGGACAGGACGGAGGCCCGCATCGGATCCGTCACTGGCCCCACCGCCGAGACCGGCATGGTGGCTGAGGGCGGGACCTCGCCGACCGTGCAGCCGGCGAGAGCGAAGAGCAGCGGGAGGGCGAGGCGGTTCATGGGATGAATCTAGCCCGCCCGCATGGCGCTACGAGGGAGGCAAGCTGTCTTTTTCGCCATCCAGCGAAGCGCGGTGGCGTCCGGCTAACTCCACGTAGTGCGGCGCGGTGCGGGCGAAGCGGGAACGCGCCGCCTCATCTAGAACACGCACCATCCGAGCCGGGTTGCCCATCCAGAGTTCCCCAGCCGGGATGCGCTTTCCGGGCGGCAGCACGGAACCCGCCCCCAGCATTCCGCCGCCCTCAATCACGCAGCCATCCAGCACGGTGGCGCCCATGCCAACGAAGGCGCCATCCTCCAGCGTACAGGCGTGGATGATGGCGGCATGGCCTACCGTGACATCGGCCCCGATGATCGCCGGTTCCCGCCCATGGTTCACGTGGACGATGGTTCCGTCCTGGATGTTCGACCGCGCGCCGACCCGGATGAAGTTCGTGTCGCCGCGCAGGACGCAGTGATACCAGATGCTGGCCGCCTCCCCGATCTCGACATCGCCGATCACGGCCGCCGTGGGGGCAATCCAGGCGGCTGAGTGGATGCGGGGAAGCTTCCCCTCGAAGGGATAAAGGCTCATGCGGCCACCGGAAGCGCGGCGTCCACCTCGACCCCCAGCATCAGCCCCAGATTCTGCACCGCCGCGCCCGAGGCGCCCTTCCCGAGATTGTCGAGCCGCGCGACCAGCACCGCTTGGCGATGTGCCGGGCTGCCATAGACCCGCAGCTCCAGCGCGTTCGAGCCATTGAGATCCTCCGGTGCGAGGCGCGCCCCGCCATCGGCGGGCAGAACCTTCACCCAGTCCGACCCGGCGTAATGCGCCGTCAGCGCCGCTTCCAGGTCACCCGGCGCAGGCTTTCCGGGCAGGGCGTCGAGATGCAGCGGAACGGAAACCAGCATCCCCTGCGCAAACTCCCCGACGCTCGGCACGAAGATCGGCCGCCGGGACAGGCCCGAGTAAAGCTGAAGCTCAGGCACGTGCTTGTGCTCCAGCCCCAGCCCGTAGAGGAAGAAGGGCGCCGCCGTGCCCGCGTCGAACTCCGCGATCATGGACTTGCCGCCGCCCGTGTAGCCGGAGACGGCATTGACTGAGATCGGAAAGTCCGCGGGCAGGATGCCGGCCTCGGTCAGCGGGCGCAGCAGGGCGATGGCTCCGGTCGGGTAGCAGCCCGGGTTGGAAACACGGGGCGCCGCGGCGATGCGCTCGGCATGGCCCTTCGTCAGTTCGGGGAAGCCATAGACCCAGTCCGGGTCCACCCGATGGGCGGTGGAGGCGTCCAGCAGCCGCGGGGCCTTCGCGCCCATCTCCTTCGCGATGGCGGCAACCTCCTTCGCGCCGGCATCCGGCAGGCAGAGCACGACGGCGTCCACCTCCTCCATCAGCGCGCGCTTGGCACCCGGGTCCTTGCGCTTCTCCTCGGGAATGGAGCGGATCTCGATCCCCTTGTGGTTCTCCAGCCGCGCGCGGATCTGCAGGCCCGTCGTGCCGCTTTCGCCGTCAATGAAGATGGAAGGGGTCCTGGACATGGTCTCGTCTCCGTTGGTCTCGAGTGTGGAATAGGGTTGAGAAACGAAAAAGGGGCAGGTCCCTTGCGGAACCTACCCCTGACACGGTCCTTGGAAGACCGGGCGCTGCCGCCCGGTCCCCAGGCGTCAGCGCTTGGAGAACTGGAAGGAACGTCGCGCCTTCATCTTGCCGTACTTCTTGCGCTCGACCGCACGCGGGTCGCGCGTCAGGAAGCCGGCCTTCTTCAGAATGCCGCGCAGCTCCGGCTCGTAGTTGCACAGGGCCCGCGAGATGCCGTGGCGCACCGCGCCGGCCTGGCCCGACAGCCCACCGCCCGTCACCGTGGCAACGACGTCGAACTGCTGGTAGCGGTCGGCCACCAGGAAGGGCTGGGCGATCAGCATCCGCAGCACAGGGCGCGCGAAATACTTGCCCTGCGGCTTGTCGTTGATGGTGATGGTGCCCTTGCCGGGCTTCACCCACACGCGCGCCACGCTCTCCTTGCGGGAGCCGGTAGCATAGGCGCGTCCCTGGGCATCGCGCTTCGGCTCACGGGCCGGCGCCGCCTCGCTGCCGGCGGCTGCCGGGGTGCCCTGGACCAGGTTCTTGAGGTCGGCGAGGGAGTTCGCCGTGGTCTGCTCGCTCATCTCAGCCAACCTTGTTCTTGCGGTTCATCGCGGCAACGTCGAGCGCCTGCGGGCTCTGGCCCGCATGGGGGTGCTCGCCGCCGGCATAGACATGCAGGTTCTTCATCTGCTGCCGGCCGAGCGGACCGCGCGTGATCATGCGCTCCACCGCCTTCTCCACCACGCGGGTGGGGAAACGGCCGTCGAGGCGGGAGCGGATGGTCTGCCCCTTGATGCCGCCCGGATAGCCGGTGTGGTAGTAGAAGACCGACTGCTGGGCCTTGTTGCCCGTCAGCCGCACCTTGTCCGCGTTGACGACGACGACATGGTCGCCGCAATCCACGTGCGGGGTGAACGTCGCCTTGTGCTTGCCGCGCAGGCGATTGGCGATGATGGAGGCGAGGCGGCCGAGAACCAGACCCTCGGCATCGATCACCCACCAGTTCTTCTGGACCTCCGCCGGCTTCACCGAGCGGGTCTGAATGCTGAGCATGTGCGAACCTTGAACCGCAGAATTACGTGTGGGGCTTCTCGCCGGAAACCGGCCTCCGGTCAAGCCTTAGTTGCTGCGGTATCATGATACTACGGCCCGCCAATCCGCTTGAGCCCCGCACGCTTGCGCTGCCAAGCTGCGAGAAACGGAGGAAACCAATGATCCAACGCCGTGCCTTCCTGGCCGCGCCTGCCTTGCTCGCCCTGCCCGCACGGGCGCAATCCTGGCCCGGGGGCCAGACCGTCTCGGTGGTCCTGCCCTATTCACCCGGCGGCTCCACCGACGTGCTCGGGCGCATCCTGACCCAGGGCTTGTCGGAGCGGCTCGGCGGCACCTTCATCATGGAGCACAAGCCGGGCGCCACCACGACGCTCGGCGCCCGCCACGTCGCCCGGGCCCGGCCGGACGGGCTGACCCTGTTCCTCGGCACCGTGGTGTCCTTCACCATGGCGCCCTTCGCGCTCCGCAACATCGGATACGACCCGGTCAACGATTTCGCGCATTTGACCATGCTGGCCGAGACGGGCTTCGCGCTGGTCGCCCATCCGCGCACGCCGACGGTGCAGGCGCTGGTCGAGGCCGCGAAGGCACGACCGGGCGCGCTTTCCTACGCGACCTGGGGAGTCGGCTCCTCTTCGCATTTGCTGATGCTGGATTTCATGCGCCGCACCGGGACCGACATGCTCCACGTGCCCTTCAACGGTTCCCCGCCCGGCCTGACCGAGACGATGGCCGGCCGCATCGACGCGATGATGACGGTCGTTGCCCCGGCACGGCCGCAGATCGAGGGCGGGCGCCTGGCCGGGCTCGCGGTCCCTGCCGCCAACCGGCTGGAGGCCTTGCCCACTGTGCCGACGGTGGATGAGTTGGGCATGGGCCTCGCCGGTCTGCGTTCGGCCGGCTGGTTCTCCCTGCAAGCCCCAGCCGGAACGCCGCAACCGATCCAGGAACGCCTGGCCCAGGCAGCGGCCGAGAGCTTCCGTACCCCGGCGGCGAGGGCACAGCTCGCCCAGCTTGGCTTCGTGGAGACGCCACCCGGTCCGGAGCCGCTCCGCACACGCATCGCGGAAGAACTCACTTTGCATCGGGAGTTGATGACGCGGGCCGGGATCCAGCCTGAATGACGGGAGAGGGGGCAGCCCCTGGACGCCCCTGCCCTCTGCGGGCAGTTTGCCCAGCTGTGATGCCTGGGGAGTGGCGGCGATGACCGAGAAGAAGGGGCTGGCGCGAGGCGCCGCCAATTACGGCGACAAGGAGTTCGCGCTCTACCTGCGGCGCTCCTTCGCCAAGTCCATGGGCTATTCCCAGGCCGCCCTCGACCGGCCCGTGGTGGGCATCGCCGATACGGGCAGCGACCTGAACAACTGCCACCGCTCGGCGCCCGAGCTGATTGAGGCCGTGAAGCGCGGCGTGCTGATGGCTGGCGGGCTGCCCCTCGCCTTCCCGACCATCTCGCTCTGCGAGCCTTTCCTTCAGCCCTGCTCCATGCACTACCGCAATCTGATGGCGCTGGACACGGAAGCGATGATCGCGGCCCAGCCCATGGATGCGGTCGTGCTGGTGGGCGGCTGTGACAAGACCGTTCCCGCCCAGCTCATGGCCGCCGCCAGCGCCGGGGTTCCTGCCGTACAGCTTGTCGTCGGGCCGATGTCCGCCAACCGCTACATGGGCGAGCGCCTGGCCGCCTGCACAGACTGCCGCCGCTACTGGGGCCGCTACCGCGCCGGCGACGTCAGCGAGGAGCGCATCGCAGAGGTGGAGGGCAACCTCGCCACCACCGCGGGGACCTGCGGCGTGATGGGCACGGCCAGCACCATGGCCTGCCTTGCCGCAACGCTCGGCTTCATGCCGCTCATGGCCGCCTCCATCCCCGCGACCCATGCCGACCGACTGCGTGCGGCCGAAGAGGCGGGCGCCCAGGCCGTGCGGCTCATCCAGAAGCCCGTCCCACCCGAGACTCTGATCACCGAGAAGTCGGTCGAGAACGCGCTTCGTGTCCTGCTGGCGCTCGGCGGCTCCACCAATGCCCTCGTCCATCTCTCGGCCATCGCTGGGCGTGTCGGCGTGAAGGTGGATTACGACCGCCTGAACGCCCTGTCCGACACCACCCCTGTTCTTGTGGACCTCAAGCCCACGGGCGAGGGGTACATGGAGGATTTCCACACGGCCGGCGGCCTCGTCGCGCTGCTGCACGAAATCCGTGACCTGCTGCACCTCGACTGCACAGACCTCGATGGCCGCACCCTGGCCGAGCGCATCGGCGATGGGCCTGCCTTCGTGGACCGCACCTACATCAAGTCGCGCTCCGAGCCTGTCTCTCCCGTTGGCGGCTTGGTTGCGCTGCGCGGCAGCCTGGCGCCCGATGGCGCGATTCTCAAGCGTTCCGCCGCGACGGAAGCTTTGTTCGAGCACGAGGCCGAGTGCCACGTCTTCGACGGGCTGGAGGATCTGGCGGCGCGCATCGACGACGACGCTCTCCCAGTGACGCCTGAGACCATCATGGTCCTGAAGGGCGCCGGTCCGCTCTCGCCCGCCGGGATGCCGGAAGCCGGCTACCTCCCGATCCCGCGCAAGCTGGGCCGTGCGGGGGTGAAGGACATGGTGCGGATGAGCGACTGCCGCATGTCCGGCACGGCCTTCGGCACGGTGGTGCTGCACATCGCCCCGGAGGCCTTCGCGGGCGGTCCGCTCGCCCTGGTCGAGACGGGTGACCGGATCCGGCTCTCGGTGAAGGAGCGTCGGCTGGACCTTCTGGTTGATGAGGCGGTGCTCGCCGAGCGCCGCGCCCGATGGTCGGCCCCGCCCGCGCCGAAGCGCGGCTGGGACGCGCTGGTGCGCCGGGAAGTCACCCAGGCTCCCGAAGGGGCGGATCTTCGCTTCCTCCTGCCCGAGGGATGATCGCGCTCATCGGCGCGACGGGCCGGTCCGGCGCTGTGCTGGCCCGCGCACTGGACCGGCCCTTCCGCGCCGTGGTGCGGGACGCGGCACGCTGGCGGGCGCTCGGCATCGAAGCGCCGCACGCGGTCGCTCCGCTGGAGGATGGTCCGGCGCTGGCGAAGGCGCTGGAAGGCGCGGAGCTGGTCGTCTCCTGTGCCCATGCGCGCCACGCCCCGGCCATCCTGGCCGCGACGCGGGTGCCCGTCGTGCTGATGGGCTCCACTCGCCGCCACTCTCGCTGGCCGGACGCTCATGGGGACGGGGTGCGGGCGGGCGAGGCTGCCTTCCTCGCCGATGGCCGCCCTGGCGTGATGCTGCACCCGACCATGATCTACGGCGCCCAGGGCGAGAACAACGTGCAGCGCCTCGCGGCGCTGATGCGGCGCCTGCCGGCGCTTCCACTGCCCGGCGGCGGGCGCGCCCTGGTCCAGCCCATCCACCAGTCGGATGTCACGCGCTCTCTCCTCGCGGCCATCGGCATCGCGCATGAGGCACCGCGCGTGCTGATCGTGGCGGGGCCGGAGGCCCTGCCCTACCGCGAGTTCTGCGCCGAGGTGGCCCGCGCTGCCGGCTATGCGCCGCGTCCAGTACTGCCCGTGCCGGCGGGGCTGTTGATGGCCATCGCACCGGTGGCCCGCCTCCTCCTTCCCAGGGTTGGGCGGGACGAGATCCGGCGGCTGACCGAGGACAAGGCCTTCAGCATCTCAGCCATGCGGGAGGTGCTGGGGGTCCATCCAATCCCCCTTGCCGAAGGGCTCCGCCTGACCTTTGCTTGACGCAAAGGAGTCCCCCATGCCCGTCATCAACCGCATCGCCGACTTCCATCCCGAGATGACGGAATGGCGGCACGATTTCCATCGTCATCCCGAGCTGGGCTTCGAGGAAACTCGCACGAGCGCCCTGGTCGCACAGCGCCTGCGCGAGTTCGGCTGCGACGAGGTGCATGAGGGCATCGCCCGCACCGGCATCGTCGGCGTCATCCATGGCCAGGGCGGACCGAACGGCCGTGCCATCGGCTTCCGTGCCGATATGGACGCGCTGCCGATCGAGGAAGCGACGGGATTGCCCTTCGCGTCGACGGTGCAGGGCAAGATGCATGCTTGCGGCCATGACGGGCACACCACCATGCTGCTCGGCGCCGCCAAGTACCTGGCCGAGACGCGCAACTTCTCCGGCACGGTCTACGTGATCTTCCAGCCTGCCGAGGAGAACCTCGCCGGGGGCGGGGTGATGGTGAAGGAGGGGCTGTTCGACCGCTTCCCGATGCAGCGCGTCTTCGGCATCCACAACTGGCCAGGAATGCCCACCGGCACCTTCCTGTGGCGCGAGGGGCCGATGATGGCGGCCGTCGCAAACCTCGAGGTCGAGATCACCGGCAAGGGCGCGCACGGCGCCATGCCGCATGAGGGCAATGACCCGATCGTGGTTGCCGCCGCGATCATCCAGGCTTTGCAGACCGTCGTTGCCCGCAACGTGGAGCCGGTGGAGGCCGGCGTCATCACCATTGGCTGCATCCAGGGCGGACACACCTACAACGTCATCCCCAGCACGGTGAAGATGATGGGCACGGCGCGCTGGTTCCTACCCGAGGTGGGCGACCTGCTGGAAAGCAAGTTCCTGAAGATCGTCACCGGCATCGCGGAAAGCTTCGGCTGCACGGCGGAGGCGCGGTTCCTTCGCGCCTATCCCGCCACGGTGAACGACGCCGAGAGTACGCAGATGGTGCTGCCTGCTGCGCGCGCCGTAGTGGGCGAGGACAAGGTTCTGCCGCTGCCGAAGCCGACGATGGGCGCGGAGGATTTCTCCTTCATGCTGAATTCCTGCCCTGGCTCCTACCTCTTCCTAGGCGGCGAGGGCGAATACTCGGTCCACCATCCGCAATACCAATTCAACGACGAAATCCTGCCGATCGGCGCTTCCTTCTTCGCGACCATTGCCGAACAGCTCCTGCCGCGGTGAGGCTCGGCGAGCTCTTCTTCGGCTACGCCAAGATCGGCCTGCTCGGCTTCGGCGGCGTCGCGGCCATCGCCCGCCACGTCATCGTGGAAGAGCGGAAATGGCTGACCGAGCGCGAATACGCGGAGGTGCTCGGCCTCGGCCAGGTGCTGCCGGGGCCGAATGTCGGCAACGCGGCGGTGATGATCGGCCGCCGCTTCCATGGCCTTGCAGGGGCAGTGACGGCGACGGCGGGGCTCTATAGCGGTCCGCTCGTCATCCTGATCCTGCTCGCCGTATTCTACGACCATTTCGGGCAGGAGCCGGGCGTCGCCTCCTTCATGCGCGGCGTCGCCGCAGCCGCTGCGGGGATGGTGATCGGCATGGCGGTGAAGATGGCCGACAAGCTGCGCCCACCGCTGGAACTGATCGGGGTCGGGCTGCTGTCGCTCGTCGCGGGTGCTTGGCTGCGCCTGCCCTTGCCGCTGATCGTCCTCATCCTCGCGCCGATCAGCATCTGGCTGTCGCTCAGAAGGCAGACGGCGTGATCCTTCAGCTCTTCCTCACCTTCTCACTTCTCTCGCTGCTTGCCATCGGCGGCGCGAATGCAGTGCTGCCCGAGATGTACCGCCAAATCGTCGAGATTCGTGGCTGGATCGAACCGGCGACCTTCGCGCAGCTATTCGCGCTCGCCCAGGCGGCACCGGGCCCGAATATCCTTGCTGCATCCGTGATGGGCTGGCGCATCGCGGGACCGGTGGGGCTTGGCGCAGCGACTCTCGGCATGCTGCTGCCCGCCGCAATCCTCGCCTGGTGCGTCGCAGGAGTGACGCAGCGCCTCTCGCGCGCGCCCTGGCTGAGGCCAGCCCAATTCGGGTTGGTGCCCGTGGCCATCGGACTCATCGCCGCCTCGGGCGTCATCATGGCAGAGGCAGCCGGGACCGGCCCGCTGCCCTGGGTCATCATCCTGGGTAGCGCGCTCTTCGTCTGGCGCACCGCCTTCTCGCCGCTCTGGGCGCTCGCAGCGGGGGGCGTGCTGGGCTGGTTCCTCCTGTGACGCCCAGCCGCACGCAGCTTTTCCTGGCCTATCTGCGCATCGGCCTGACCGGCTTCGGCGGGGTGAATGCCTGGGCGCGCCAGCTCCTCGTTGAGAAGAAGGGCTGGCTCACCGACCAGCAATATGCCGAGGCCCTCGGGGTCGGGCAGGTCCTGCCGGGACCGAATGCGTTGAACTGCGCGATCAATGTCGGAACGCGCTTCCACGGCGCCGCCGGAGCGGCTCTGGCGGCGATCGGACTCTTTGCCGGGCCGATGGCCGTGCTGCTCGGCGTCGCCTCGCTCTATGACCGCTACGGGCAGATCCCGCTGGTGCGTGCCGTCTTGACCGGCATCGCGGCCGCTGCTGCCGGGATGGTGCTGGGCACGGCGATCAAGATGGCGATCAAGCTTCGCCCGACGGCGATGCTGCTCGCGACCGGGCTGCTGGCCCTCCTCCTGGCGCTGCTGCGGGTTCCCCTCCCCCTCGTGCTGCTCGGCCTCGCGCCGCTCGGCATCTGGGCGGCGCACAGGACTGCGCGATGAGCGAGGATGACGAGATCGGCCCTTTGGTGCTGGCCTTCCTCGCGCTCTCCCTCGTGAGCATCGGCGGCGGCATCGCCGTGCTGCCCGAGATGCACCGCGTGGTGGTGGAGGAGCATGGCTGGATGGACAGCCTGGCCTTCGCCAAGCGGTTCGCGTTGGCCCAGGCTGCGCCTGGGCCAAACATCATGGTGGTGGGGCTGATCGGCTGGCATGTCGCCGGCGCAGCAGGGATGTTCGCCGCCATGCTGGCCATGTGCGGGCCGACCTCGCTCCTCGCCTATGCTGTGGCGCGGTTGCGGCAGCGGGACCTGCCATGGCTGCGGGTGGTGGAGCGTGGGCTGGTCCCCATCGCCGTGGGTCTGATCGCTGCCTCGGGCCTGCTCCTCGCGAAAGGCACGGTGGATGAGGCGGTGCTGGCCCTGCCGCTGGCTGCCGTCTGCACCGTGTTCGTCACCCTCTCCTCGCGCTCGCCGCTCTGGGTGCTGGTGGCCGGGGCGTTCTATGGGGCGCTGCTGCTCTAGCGGAACGCACTTGCGGCGCGCCCCGTCCCGGCGGAAGAAGGACGCAACACAACGGAGGAAACCCATGACGCAGCGTCGCCCGCTTCTTCTGGCCGGCATTGGGGCTGCCCTGGCCGCGCCGTCCCTGGCCCGCGCTCAGCCCAGCTGGCCACAGCGACCGGTCCGCATCGTGGTGCCCTTCGGGCTGGGCGGCAGCGCCGACGTGGCGGCGCGCTTCCTGGCCGAACCCTTGTCGGCGGCGTTTGGCCAGCCCTTCATCGTGGAGAACCGGCCCGGCGCCGGCGCCACCATCGGCACGGATGCCGTGGCGAAGGCGGCACCCGACGGCCAGACGCTCCTGCTCATGAGCAACACGCACACGGCGAACGAGACGCTGCTGCCGAACCGTCCCTATGTGCTGCTGCGCGACCTCGCGCCCGTCGCTGCGATCAACATCGCTTACCACGCGCTGGTCGTGCATCCGTCCATCCAGGCCACGACGGTGCCGGAACTCATCGCCCTGCTGAAGGCGAATCCGGGTCGTTACGACTATGCCTCCTCCGGACCCGGCACGCCCTACCACATCGCGGGAGAGGTGTTCCGATCCATGGCGGGGGTCGAGGTCACGCACGTGCCCTTCCGCGGCTCCAACGAGGCGCGCACGGCCGTCATCGCCGGCCAGGTGCCGATCATGATCGACGCCATCCCGACCATGCGCGAGCAGATCACGGCCGGGCGGGTGCGCGGCCTCGCCACCACCGGCCCGCAGCGCTCGCCGCTACTGCCGGAACTTCCCGCGGTGGCCGAGACGCTGCCGGGTTATGAGGCCAGCATCTGGCTGGGCCTCATGGCCCCTGCCGGCACACCGCGCCCGATCGTCGAGCGGCTGAATGCCGAGGTGAACCGCGTCCTTCGCCTGCCCGAGACGGCGCAGCGCCAGGCGGCGGCGGGCGCCCAGCCCTTGCCGATGAGCGTCGAGGAATTCGCCGCCTTCCTCCAGCGTGACGTGGCGAGGCAGCGCGAATGGATCACCACGGCACGCATCACGGCGGGGTGAGGATGGGGTTCACGCTGAACGGCCGCCCGGTGGAGCATCAAGGCGGCGTCACCCTCCTCGAAGCGCTGCGCGGCGACTTCGCGCTGTCCGGCCCGCGCTTCGGCTGCGGCGAGGAGCGGTGCGGCGCCTGCCACGTTCTGCTGGATGGCGAGTCCGTCCCCTCCTGTGCCCTGCCGGTGGAAGCGGCCGAGGGCCGCGAGGTCGTGACGATCGAAGGGCTGACGCCGCAAAGGCTGCAGGAAGCCTTCGAGGCGGAGCAGGCGGGACAATGCGGTTTCTGCCTTTCCGGCATCCTGGTCAGCGCGGCGGCGCTGCTGCGGCGAAACCCCGATCCGGACGAGGCGGCGATCCGTGCAGCGCTGGAGCCGCATCTCTGCCGATGCGGCGCGCATAACCGCATCCTGCGCGCGGTGCGGCGGGCCGCGGCATGAACCTCGCCTTCCATGGCTTCGCCGATGACGGCAAGGCGCGCCTGCCGGGGTCGCTGCACGTCAACCGGCGCCTGTCGCGCTGGCTCGCCTTCCATCCGGATGGCACGGCGACGATCCGACCCGGCAAGGTGGAGCTTGGCCAGGGTATCCTCACGACGCTCGCGCAGATCGCGGCGGAGGAGCTTGGGCTGCCTCTCCCGGCTATCCGCATCGCCCCCACCGTCACCGGCGAAAGCCCCGACGAGGCGGTGACCTCCGGCTCTCTCTCCGTGCAGGAGTGCGGGATGGCGCTGCGCCACGCCTGCGCCGATGCGCGCGCCCTGTTCATGTCCGTCGCCGCGCAGTCGAGCGGCGTGCCGCACGAGGCGCTGCGGGTAGAAGGGGGCCGCTTCCTCGCCCCCGATGGCGCCGAAATTTCCTCCTATGCGGCCCTGTCTGACCGTGACCTGCTGGATGCGGAGGCGAGTCCCGACGCGTCGCCCATCCCCGCCAGCGCGCGGCGCGTCGCCGGAACCAGTGCGCCGCGCCTCGACCTGCCGCCCAAGCTGCGCGGGGAGCCTCGCTTTATCCACGACATGCGCCTGCCCGGGATGCTCCATGCCCGAATGATCCGCCCGCCGCGCCCTGACGCCCGTCTCGTCACGGCGCCTGACTTCGCTCTGCGCGAAGGCGATTTCCTGGCAGTGGTCGCGGCGACCGAGGCCGAGGCGGCCCGCGCGGCCGAGCGCGCCACGCGCCTCGCCCGCTGGGAGGGCGGCACTCCCCTTCCCGCCGACTGGACGCGCTGGCTGGAGGAAACGCCAGGCGAGCGAAGCACCGTGGCCGAACATGGCGAGGCGAAGGACGGTACCAGCGTGCTGCGCCGCGTCTTCTGGCGCCCCTTCCTAGCGCATGGCTCGGTTGGCACGTGCTGCGCCGTCGCGCTTTGGGAGGCAGGCGCGCTGCGTGTCTGGAGCCACAGCCAGGGCCCCTACAATTTGCGCACTGACTTGGCGAAGGCGCTCCACCTGCCGCCGGAGGCGGTGGTGGTGGAGCACCGCGAAGGCGCCGGGTGCTACGGCCACAACGGCGCCGACGACGTGGCGCTAGACGCCGCGCTCTGCGCCCGCGCCCATCCCGGGCGCCCCGTCCGCGCGCTGTGGACCCGTGCGGAGGAACTCGCCTCTGCGCCGCTTTCGCCTGCCATGCGCGTAGCGGTCGAGGTGCATCGGGATGACGGGGGCCGGATCACCTCCTGGCGATCCGAGGCACGGGGCAACGGGCATTCCGGCCGTCCGGGCCGCGCGAAGGATCCGGCCCTGCTGAGTGCGCCACTCCTGCCCAGGGCCGCGCCCATGCCGGTTTCCATCAACCCACCCCTCGCCGGGGGTGGCGGCGTGCAGCGCAACCTCGTGCCCATCTACCGCGTGCCGCACATGAAGGCCGAGATGGTGCGGCTAACGGAGATGCCGATCCGCTCCTCCGCGCTGCGCGGCCTGGGCGCGCTCGCGAATGTCTGGGCGATCGAGAGCGTGATGGACGAGCTGTCGGAAGGCGATCCGGTCGGCTTTCGGCTGCGCCACCTGGACGACCCGCGCGCCGCCACCGTGCTCCTCGAAGCCGTCGACATGTCCGGCTTCGAGGAGCGCCACAAGCTTCCCGAGGGCGACGGCATGGGCATCGCCCTCGCCCGCTACAAGAACACCGGCGCCTGGTGCGCCGCCGTCGCGCATATCCGTGCCGAAGAGACGCTGCGCTGCCTCTCCCTGCACCTCGCCTGCGACATGGGTGAAGTGATCAACCCCGATGGCGCGCTGAACCAGCTTGAGGGCGGAGCCATTCACGGCACCTCAATCGCCTTGAAGGAGGAGGCGCGATTCGACGAGGAGCGCATCCTGAGCACTTCCTGGGACGCCTATCCAGTGCTGCGCTTCTCCGAAGTACCGCGCGTCATGGTGAAGCTGATCACGCGCCCCGAGGAGCCACCTTTGGGCGCCGGGGAACCGAGCGTCGCGCCCACCATCGCTGCCATCGCCAACGCGGTTCACCAGGCGCTGGGAATCCGCCCGACCCGCATGCCCTTTACCCCTGAGAACCTCGCGAAAGAGAGCGACTGAATGGCGAAGCTGCGCCTTTCCCTGGCCTGCACCCTGTCCGACCGTACGCGGCCCATCCTGGACGGGCGTGTTGCCGTGCCGGGCGTTGAGTTCATCGCCCAACCCGGTGAGCCCGAGGACATCTTTCGTCGTGCCCTGCGCGACCGCGCCTTTGAGGTGAGCGAGTTGTCCATGGGCAGCCACATCACCACCACGGCCCGCGGCGACGCGCCCTATATCGGCGTGCCGGTCTTCCTGTCGCGCGCCTTCCGCCATTCCGCCATCCACATCCGCACCGACAGGGGCATCGCGCGGCCGGAGGACTTGGCCGGCAAGACCATCGCTTTGCCGGAATACCAGCAGACCGCAGCGCTCTGGGTGCGCGGCATCCTGCGCGAGCAGCACGGGGTTGATACGCGCGGCATCAAGTGGCGCATCGGGGCGGAGCGCATCGCCGTCCAGCTTCCGCCGGGCCACGACGTCGCGCCGCTGGGCATGGAGCCCGAGACGGCGCTGCGCGAGGGGAAGGTGGATGCGCTGATCACCCCACGCCCACCCGCGCCGCACCCGCAGATCGCGCGCCTCTTCCCCGACTACGCTTCTGCCGAGAAGGCCTATTTCGCCGCGACGCGCTTCTTCCCGATCATGCACTGCCTCGCCGTGCGAAAGGACGTGGCGGAGGCGCATCCTTGGCTGCCCGTCACCCTGTTCCGTGCCTTCGCTGAGGCGCGACGCCTGTCCGTGGCGGAGCTGCGCCTGACCAACGTGCTGCGCGTCTCCATGCCCTGGGTCGCCGCCGCCTTCGAGGAGCAGGAGAAGGCCATGGGCGGCGACCCCTGGCCCTATGGCTTCGGCCGCAACCGCGACGAGATCGCGGCGATGACGCGCTATGCCTTGGCGGATGGCCTCGCTTCGCGCGAAGTTTCGCCCGAGGAACTCTTCCACCCATCTACGCTGACGGAGGCCGCATGAACATCACGCTGAAAGGGCGCTCGGCGCTCATCACCGGGGGCTCCAAGGGGCTCGGCCTCGCCATGGCGCTGGCCTTCGCGCGAGCAGGAGGACATGTCGCGCTCGTAGCGCGGGACCAAGGCGGTCTCGACAAGGCGAAGGCGGAGATCGAGGCCGCCGTGCCATCCGCCAGGGTCGCCGCCATCGCCGCCGACATCCGCACGCCGCAGGGCTGCCGCGACGCCCACGGCAAGGCGGAGGCCGCGCTGGGCCGGGTGGACATCCTGGTCAATAATGCCGGCACCTCGCAGCGCGGCCCGTTCCTCGACGTGGGGGACGAGCTTTGGCAGGACGACCTGGATCTCAAGCTCATGGCGGCGATCCGCCTGTGCCGCCTCGCGCTTCCGGGAATGCGGGAGCAGCGCTGGGGTCGCATCATCAACGTGCTGAACATCGGCGCCAAGGCGCCCCTCGCCACCTCGACTCCCACCAGCGTGTCCCGCGCCGCCGGCATGGCGCTGACCAAGGCGCTGGCCAACGAATTCGCACCAGACAACGTGCTGGTGAACGCGCTCCTCGTCGGCATCATCGAGAGCGACCAGTGGGTACGCCGCCACGCAGCCGACAAGCGGAACCTGTCCTGGGAGGATTGGAAGGCGGAACAGGGCCGCTCCGTCCCGCTCGGCCGCATCGGCAAGGCCGAGGAGTTCGCTTCCATGGCACTGCTGCTGGCGAGCGACGCGGGCGGCTACGTCACCGGGACGGCCATCAACGTGGATGGCGGGCGAAGCCCCGTGGTCTGAATCCGGGCGGGCCGGTCGCCCCGGTCCGTAGCCTCAACGTGTCTGGACTTGGCCGGGCGCTGTGCTACCCCCGCGCGGCCAATGCGCGGGGAGAGAAGCATGGAAAGCTACACTGTCGGCATCGTCGGGCTGGGCGCCATCGGGCTGAAGCTTGCGCGTGCATTGGATGCCGGAGTGCCCGGCCTCAAGCTCGCAGCGGTGGCGGTGCGCGATGCCGAGAAGGCGCGCCATGTCATGAAGGGGTTCAAGGACCGTCCCCTCATCCTCGACATCGCCAAGCTGCCGCGCGAATGCGACATCATCGTCGAATGCGCTCCCGCCGCCATCTTCGAGGAGGTGGCGACCGCCGCCATCGAGGCGGGCTGCGCCTTCATTCCCTCATCCTGCGGCCAGCTCCTCCCCCGCATGCATCTTGTGGACCGGGCGCGGGAGACTGGGGCGCGGATCATCGTCCCGACCGGCGCGCTGCTCGGCCTCGACGCCGTGCGCGCCGCAGCGGAGGGCGAGGTGGAGAGCGTGACCATTGAGACGCGGAAGCCGCCGCGTGGCCTCGCCGGGGCGCCCTACCTCGATCAGAAGGGCATTGACGTGAACACCATCACGGAGGCGAAGCGCGTCTTCGCCGGCAATGCCTTCGACGCGGCGGCCGGCTTCCCGGCCAATGTCAACGTCGCCGCCGCGCTGGCCATGGCCGGCATCGGCCCGGAGCGCACCACGGTCGAGATCTGGGCCGACCCTGGCGTGACGCGCAACACACACACGATCCGGGTCGAGGCCGAGTCCGCCCGCCTCACCATGACGATCGAGAACGTGCCGAGCGACGAGAACCCGCGGACGGGGCGCATCACCGCCCTGTCCCTGCTGGCCTGCCTACGCGGGCTCGTCAGCCCCCTCAAGGTCGGAAGCTGAGGGGGTTCCACGGGGCGATGCGCTGCGCTTAACCTCGCGCAGCCGGGGCATGAAGACCCCGTTACCCGGAGGAAACATCATGCACCGTCGCCACGCGTTGGGGGCCGCTCTGTGCGGCGCTGCCAGCCTTGCCCTGCCTCGCCCTGTTCTCGGCCAGGCGGCATGGCCGCAGCGACCGGTCCGCCTGATCGTGCCCTTCGCAGCCGGTGGCGCGACCGACATCCTGGCCCGCGCCATCGCCCAGGCCTGGCAGGCCGAGCACGGCCAGGCCTTCGTGGTGGAGAACCGCACGGGCGCCGGCGGCACCATCGGAACCGAAACGGTAGCGAAGTCGGCACCCGATGGCTACACGCTGCTGCTCGGCACGACCGCGACGCAATCCATCACACCACATCTCTACCCGCGCCTCTCCTATGACGCGGCGAAGGATTTCGCGCCGGTGGGCACCGTCGCCTCCGTCCCGATGGTCTTGGTTGTGCATCCGTCGCTGGGGGTTTCCGACGTGGCCGGGCTCGTGGCGAAGGCACGGGCCGAGCCCGGTCAGGTCACCTTCGCTTCCTCCGGCCAGGGCTCCATCACCCACCTCGCGGCCGAGCTGTTCCGCGCACGCGGAGGCGTGGAGCTGAGCCATGTCCCTTATCGGGGCAGCGCTCAGGCCATGACGGATCTGGTCTCGGGCCGGGTGCTGATGATGGTGGACCACCTGCCAACCATCCTGCCGCATATCCAGAGCGGCGCGGTAAGGGCACTCGGCGTCGCGGGGCCGCGCCCTGTGTCGTCCCTGCCGGGCGTCCCCACCATCGGCGCGACGCTCAGCGGCTACGAGGTCACCTCCTGGTTCGGCGTGCTGACGCCGGCGGGGAGTCCGGCACCGGTGGTGGCGCTGCTCAATGCCGGCATTGCCCGCGCCCTCGCCCAGCCAGAAATCGTCGCGCGGCTCCGCGAACAGGGAGCCGAGCCCCTGTCCGGCTCGCCCGAGGATTTCGCCGCCTTGATCGCCCGCGACTCGCGCCTTTGGGGCGAGGTGGTGCGCACCGCCCGAGTTACGCTCGGCTGATCAGATCAGTGGGAAGTCTGGCTTCGGCAGGCTGAGATAGGCCTCGCGCAGCGCGCCGGCCCAACCTTCGCGGATGGCGCGGTAATACGGGTCTTCCTCCGTGATGCGCTTGCGGGCCGTGATCCGCAGCGCATCACGGCAGATCACGGCGAGATCCAGCGGCAGCCCCACCGACAAGTTGGACCGGATGGTGCTGTCCATGCTGATCAGCGTCAGCGCCACGCCCTCATTGAGCGAGGTCTTCATGTTCAGCACGCGGTCCAGGATGGGCTTGCCATATTTATGCTCGCCGATCTGGAGGAAGGGCGTGTCCTCCGTCGCCTCGATGAAATTGCCCGCCGCATAGATCAGGAAAAGCCGTGGCGGGCCGTTCTGGATCTGCCCACCGAGCAGCAAGGAGCATTCAAAGGGAATACCCTGGGCGAGCAGCGCGGCCCCATCCATCTGCTGTACCTGCCGGACTGCGGCGCCCACGAGCTGCGCCGCGTGGAACATGTCCGGCACCGTCTCCAGCCGGTGATGCGACCCGTTGAGCCAGATGCCCTGCTGCAGGAGGTTCCACACGGTCTGCGTGACGGCGAGGTTGCCCGCCGTCATCAGAACGAGCGCCCGCTCGCCGGGAAGCTCGGCCACGAACATCTTCGAGAAGGAGGAGATGTTGTCGAGGCCGGCATTGGTGCGAGTGTCGGACAACATCACCACGCCTTCATTCACGCAAAGGCCGACGCAATATGTCACGGCCTCATCCCCCCTGGATGTAGAATTCCTCGATGGCGCCGCCGAGCTGCGCCGTTCGCCCAATCATGCGCGTCAGCCAGTCATGCAGACCGCCCTCGAGGATGTCGGACAGCTTGCCGTAGCGCAGCGAGGCGGTGATCTCGCCGGAGAGGCGGTGGCATTCGCCGCGCCTCCCGCCCTGCCCAGCCGCGATCATCTCTAGCACCTCGGTCACGCGCGAATGGCAAGCGACAAGGGATCGCGGAAGTTCCGGCCGCAGGATGAGCAGCTCGGCGATGCGGGCAGGGTCCAGCCGCTCGCGGAATATCCAGTGATAGGCACGCAGGGCGGAGACGGATTGCAGAATGGCCTGCCACTGCGCGAACTCCACCGTGCCGTTGCTGCCCGGCTTCAGCATGTCGTGCTTCACGTCCAGGATGCGCGCGGTGTTGTCCGCCCGCTCCAGCGCCGTGCCGAGCTGGACGAAAAGGAAGGCCTCACCACGCAGCATCGTGTCCTGCGCCGCTCCGTTGAACAGCAGCACCCTCTCCCGCACGCGATCCAGGAACTCCGGAAGGCGTTCCCCCTGGAAATCTTCGGGAGCGGAGTTGCGGAACTGCGCCCAGCTTTCGTTGAGCCCGGACCACATATCCACGGTCAGCGCCGTGCGGACCTGCCGCGCATTGGAGCGCGCTGCGGCGAAGCAGGACAGGATGCCCGAGGGATTGTCCGGGTCGCGCACGAGGAAATCGACCACGGCCTCGGGCGTCACCTTGCCGTGCTTCTCCATGAATCCCGGCTCGCAGCCGGACGCGACAAGGATGCGATGCCAGTCCTCACCGGTGCCAAGCCCATCCAGGCGCCAGGCGACGTTGAGGCCACGCGCGACATTGGCCGCACGTTCGGTGTAGCGCCCAAGCCAGAAGAGCGAGTCGGCGGCGCGGCTCAGCACGAGATGTAGCCCTGCGATTGGGACTGGGACTGGGACTGCGACTGGCCGGGCGACGAGGCCTCCTCATCCAGAACCCAGGTGTCCTTGGTGCCGCCACCCTGCGACGAATTTACCACCAGCGACCCTTCACGCAACGCCACGCGTGTCAGACCGCCCGGGACGATCCGCACATGATCGCGCGTCGAGAGCACGAAGGGGCGCAGATCGACGTGGCGCGGAGCCACCGCGTCGCCGCACAGCGTCGGCACGGTGGACAGTGCCAGGGTCGGCTGCGCGATGTAGTGGGAGGGGTTGGCGCGGATGCGCGCAGCGAAATCCTCGCGTTGCTCCCGGGTCGCGTGCGGACCGATCAGCATGCCGTAGCCACCAGAGCCCTGCGCCAGCTTCACCACCAACTCGTCCAGGTGGGAAAGCACATAGGCGCGATCCTCGTCGCGCTCGCAGAGATAGGTGGGAACATTGGCGAGGCGCGGCTCTTCGCCCAGGTAAAAGCGGATCATGTCGGGCACGTAGGGATAGATTGCCTTGTCATCGGCGATGCCGCAGCCCGGCGCGTTCGCCAGCGCCACGTTGCCTGCCTTATAGGCGGCGATGAGACCCGGCACGCCAAGCATCGAATCCCGCCGGAAGGCGCGCGGGTCGAGGTAGTCGTCGTCGATCCGGCGATAGATCACGTCCACGCGGCGTGGACCGGCGGTGGTGCGCATGTGGACCACGTCGTTCTCGACGCAGAGATCGGCGCCTTCCACCACTTCCACCCCCATCTCGTCGGCGAGGAAGCAGTGTTCGTAATAGGCGCTGTTGAAATGGCCTGGCGTGAGGATGGCGACGGTCGGGTCAGGTCCCGCGCGCTCCGGCGCGGCTGCCTTCAGCGTTTCCAGCAGCTCTTCGGGGTAGCGGCTGACGGGCGCGATGCGATGGCGCGAAAACAGACGCGGGAAGAGCCGCAGCATCGCCTCCCGGTTCTCCAGCATGTAGGAGACGCCGGAGGGCGTACGACAATTATCCTCCAGCACGTAGAAATCGTCCGGACCGGTGCGGACGAGGTCGATGCCCGCGATATGGGTGTAGACGCCGCCCGGCGGCGCGAAGCCTTCCATCTCGGGCCGGAACTGCTCGTTGCGGAGGACAAGGTTCTCCGGGATCCGGCCGGCACGCAGGATCTCCCTGGCACCGTACACATCTGCCAGGAAGGCATTGAGCGCGCGCACGCGCTGCGACAGCCCCTGCGCCAGCCGGTCCCATTCGGCGCGGGCGAGGACGCGCGGGATGATGTCAAAGGGAATCAACCGCTCGGGGTCGCCGCCCTCACCATAGACCGCGAAGGTGATGCCCACCTTTCGGAAGAGGTACTCGGCCTCGGCGCGCTTCGCCGCGAGTTCCTCCGGCGGTGTCGCCGCCAGCCAGCGCGCGACTTCGGCATAGGCGGCACTGTGGTCCGGCCCCTCGCCCATCTCATTGAATGCGGATCCCATCGCGGCTCCCTGCGCCCGGCCTTGACCTGACTTCACCAAGCTGCCCCAGCTATGTCCAGCGCGACGGCTTGCCCCTCTCGCCCCGTCGGTGTCCGATCGCCCGCCGAATCAGCAGAGGAAGTGCATAGATGAACGGAGCGGAAGCGGTGGCGGTGGCATTTGCGGCAGCGGGGATGCCCGCGATCTTCGGCGTGCCCGGCGGAGGCTCCTCGCTCGACCTCATCGCCGCAGCGAAGGCGCGCGGGATTCCCTTCCACCTCGCACGCACGGAAAGCGGCGCGGGCATCATGGCCCTCACCCTGGCGGAGTTGAGCCATCGCCCTGTCGGCGTGCTGGTCACGCGCGGACCGGGCGTCTCCAACGCGGCGAACGGCATCGCCGATGCCAGCCTGGAACGCGCGCCGGTGGTGCTCGTGGCGGACGGGTTCGGCAAGGCGGAGGCCCGCTTCGCCACGCACCAGCTTTTCGACCAGGCGGCGATGATGGCGCCCGTCACCCGCGCCCAGCAGCGGAGCCAGGATGTCCCGGCCGGCGCCGCCGCGGTGGAGGCGCTCTCCGCTGCACTCTCCGAACCACGCGGGCCGGCCTATGTCGAGCTGAGCGGCGAGGACGCGCGTGCCGAGGTTCCGGCCCCTCCCGCCTGGACGCCGCCCCGCCTGAACCCACCCGACCATGCGCTGGTCGCGGAAGCGGGCCGCCTCCTTTCCGGCGCGCGGCGGCCCGTCCTCATTGCAGGGCTTGAGGCGACCGCTCCGGGCCGCGCGGAGGCCGTGCGGGCACTGGCCGAGGCGCTCTGCTGTCCGGCACTCGTCACCTACAAGGCCAAGGGCGTGGTGCCCGATGCGCATCCGCTCTTTGGCGGTGTCTTCACCGGCGGCGAGGCCGAGGCGCCGATCCTGCGCGAAGCCGACCTCATCCTGCTGCTGGGCGCGGACCCGATCGAGTTCATCCCGCAGCCCTGGCGCTTCGACGCGCCCATCCTGGATTTCGCCAATGCGGAGCGGAGCCTGGAATACCGCGCCCCCACATTGCAGGTGACTGGCGCCTGGGAAGCGGCGGTGGAGGCGCTCGCCGGCAAGGCCGGCCGGTCGGGCTGGACCGAAGGCTGCATCGCCTGTCACCGGGAAACCTGGCTCGCGGCGCTGGAAAACGGGCCGGGCGGCAATCTCGGCATCTCGCCGTCGGCCATCGTGCGCTTGGCCCAGGCCGCATGCCGGGAGGTCGGCGCAGACCCGCGCGTCGCCGTGGACGCAGGGGCCCACATGTTCCCGTCCACGACCTTCTGGCAGGCCGAGAGGCCCGGTGATCTGCTGATTTCCAATGGCCTCGCCAGCATGGGTCACGCCCTGCCCGCAGCCATTGCCGCTGCCATCCACGACCCGGCGCGCGGCGCGATCGCCCTCACCGGGGATGGCGGGTTGCTGATGGCGCTCGGCGAACTGGCGACGGCAGCGGCGATGGGGCTTCGCCTCGTCGTGGTGGTCTTCAACGATGCCACCCTTTCGCTGATCGACATCAAGAAAGGCGGGCGAGATCTGCCTTCCCGGTCACTCGACTGGCCGGAGGCGGATTTTGCCCAGGTCATGCGCGGCTTCGGCGGGGAGGCGTGGCGTGCCTCCTCGGAGGCGGAGTTTAGCGACGCCATGCGGGAGGCGCTGGCATCCGGCCGCCCGGCCCTGGTGGATGCGCGTTGCGACCCGTCCAGCTATGGCCGCCAGATCAAGGCACTGCGTGGGTAGCGCCTAGCGCCGGCGCGTGACACGCACCGGCACGGGCACAAGGACCGGGACGCGCCGCCCGCTCTGCGGCGCCTCCTCGGCGGAAAGCATCACCGCCGCCCCGATCTGCACCGCACTGAAGGTCATGCCCAGGAAGGCCCAGAGCAGCAGGAGCGGCAGCGGATGCTCGGCCGCGCCGAGCAGCAGGCCCGACATCCCCGACGGATCGGCGACGAGGATCGCCGCGGCGAAGATCGTCGCAACGCCGAAGCCGATTGCGGCTTGGCGCAGCAGGAAGGCGGGAATCGATGGCATGAGCGGGCATCCTCTCGTTCCGTGTGATGCTCAACTCACACATGGCGGCTTGGGATGCGCGCAACCATTCGCGCCACGCCTGAACGGCAATGGCAGCGCCTCAATCGCAGGGGCGGCTTGACGCGCCCCGCCAAGGTCGAGCCAGCGACCTGAAGCTTAGAGGGCTTCCCCGCTCAAGGATTGACACTTGGCACCCCAAACGAAGTCCGGACGGGACGCTCTGAGCACGCATCGCGTTTGACGCTTGACGCTGCGAAATTCATAGTTCGCCCACCTTCTTGCCGTCGTGAGGCATCTGCGTTGCTGCGACCTGGCAGACGAACGTCTGCTGAACGGATCGTTAGCCGAAACGCAGGGCCAAATTCATCGCGCCCGCCTAACGGAGTCGCGATGCTACAACGGAGGAGTGCAGAAGGATGAAGACCACAGCGATCCTGGCTCTTGCGGCCGCTACAAGTGTCTCCGCTTGCGCCGATCCCGCCCCGGGCGGACCCACCTTCGTCGGCGTACGCGGCGACGCGGTTCCCGTCAGCACCGGCTCGGGCGCGGGCTCGGCGCCGTCCTCGGCCGGAACTCCGACCTTCAGCGGTGTGCATGGCGAGGCTGACCCGGTCTTTACGCGCAGCACCCCAGGCACCGGCACGTTGGGCGGCGCGCCTCCAGCCCGGCCGCGCCCCGGCGCTCAAAGCGGGGAGTGACCTTCCTGGGGCCGCGCTCACGGAAGGGCTAGCAACTTCAGTGTGGCTGGTTTGTCTTGCCAAGTCTCGAACCGGGCGATCCGGGGCAACACGGCGGCCCAGGGCGGCGGCTGGGAAGGCGCTAAGCCAACCAGGTTCACTGGGGCTCAGCAAAAGCTAAGGGCCTGCATCGCCCTGAGCCCCGCAGAAGACTTGGCGCGCCCTGCTGGAGTCGAACCAGCGACCTGAAGCTTAGAAGGCTCCTGCTCTATCCAACTGAGCTAAGGGCGCGAAGCAGGTCAGTGTGACCAGTTCTCGGCCCGGCCATAGCGGAAATTATCCGCATAGACTTTGGGCTTGATCGGTGCGGGGGAAGCGGGCGGCTCGACCTCGTAGGAGATGTCGCGCGCCTCGCAATAGGCGATCGCGGCTTCCTTCGTGGGGAAGGTCAGGTAGACCTGCTTCATCGTGTCGCCGGAGCCCGCCCAGCCCATTAGGGGGTCGAGGCGAAGCTTCTCGGTCGGGGCGAAGCGCAGCACCCATTCCCCGCTGCGGCCCTTGCCCGACTGGGTGGCGGGGCGCGGCGGCAGGTAGATGCGCGCGAGGGGAGCGATCTCGGTCATGGACGCCGTTGTGCGGCGATTGCGCGCCGCTGCCAAGCGTCCCCAGCCGCACCGCGCAGCGCGGCGGAAAGCTCCCCGGCGAGGCAGGCATAGCCGCGGTCATTGAGGTGCAGCGCGTCGGAGGAAATCAGCGCATTCTCGCCCCGCTCCGCCCAGGCGCGCATGGCGGCGGAGCGCCGGAACACCGGCGCACCCAGCCGACCGAGCTCCGCGTCAAAGGCCGGGCCGCGCGCCGCGAGGCGCGGGCTGGTTTGATTGTCCATCAGCACCACCGGGATCCCGGCTGCCTGCAAGCGGTCGAGCCCCTGGCGCATCACGGCGGCGAACTCGGCCGGTTCGCGCCCGCGCAGGGCCTCGTTGCCGCCGGCTTGCCAGATCACGAGGTCGGGCCGCTCGGCCAGCACGTCCCGCTCCATTCGCGCCAGCATCTCGGCCGAGGTTTCGCCGGAGCGCCCGGCATTCACCACCCGCAGGGCAACGCCGGGCCAAGCCAGGCGCAGCCTTTCCTCCAGCAGCGCGGGATAGGCCAGCCCGGCCGATGAGGCACCCGCCCCCTCGGTGGAGGAGGAGCCAAATGCGACGATGGTCAGCGATCCGCGTTCCAGCGCACTGGCAAGAGCAGGGATGGCCGGCAGTTGCACCCCGGCGGGCGCGCATGGTGCCGCGAGGGCCGGCCCGCTGAGCAGGCCCAGGAAAAGAAGGGGCATGAGTCGCCTCATGCAATTAGTATGGCGACCGAAGGAGGACTTGGCCACAGGATGACACGCGATCTCCGCGCCGATCTCCTCCGGGGCTTGGCCCTGTGGATGATCGTGGTGAACCACACGCCCGGCAACGCCCTCAGCCAGTTCACCCTCAAGAACTTTTCCTTCGCCGACGCGACAGAGGCTTTCGTGCTTCTCGCCGGTTACGCGGGGGCCTTCGCCTATGCGGGGGCAGCAGACCGCCAGGGCTGGGCCATGGCGGCCGGGCGGGCGCTGCGCCGGGTCGGCAAGCTCTACATGGCGCACATCTTCCTGCTCGTGGTGTTCACGGCACAGGTCGGCTTCTCCGCGGCCGCGCTGGATCGTGGAACCTATCTGGACGAGCTCGCCCTCGACCCCTTCGCTGAGGATCCCTACCGCACTCTGCTGGAGGCTCTGCTGCTGCGCTTCCAGCCGGCCTTCCTCGACATCCTGCCCCTCTACATCGTGCTGCTCGTGCTGCTGCTGCCCATGCTGGCCCTGCGGCGAAGGCCGCTGCTGCTGCTGGGCATTTCCCTCGCGATCTGGGCGGCGGCGCGGGGCTTCGACGTGAACTTCCCGCGGTGGCGTGAAGGGGGCTGGTTCTTCAATCCGCTCGGCTGGCAATTGCTGTTCGTGATCGGGTTCCTCCTGGGCCAGGCGGCCCGCGGGGGGCCCACCCTGCCTTGGCCGCCGCGCTCACGTCTCCTCACCGGGGCTGCGGTTTTCTACTTGGTCATCTGCGCTGTGACGCTGGTGATCGCGGAGCGGCTGCCCGCGGTCATGGCACGGATGCCGGAGGGCTTCGCGCAGTTCCTGGCCTCCGTGGACAAGACCAGCCTGCACCCCATGCGCCTATTCGCCATCCTCGCGCTGTGCTGGCTGGTCGTGGTGGGGGTGCCGCGTGATGCCACTTGGGTCCGGAGCAGGCTCGCGCGGCCTTTCGTCCTCATGGGTCAGCATTCCCTGCCCGTCTTCTGCTTCGGCATCCTGCTGTCCTTCCTCGCGCGAGTGGTGCTGGAGGCGGAGGACGGGATGCTGATGCAGTGGCTGGTGAACCTGCTCTGCCTCGCGGCGCTGATCGCCCTGGCGGTTCTGTCGGACTGGCAGCGCGAAGGACAACGCTTGCCTGCGCCCGCACCCGCCCAATAAGGTAAGCCACCATGCGGGCTTGCGCCCTTCTCCTGCTGCTTCTCCTTGCCGGGCCGGCCCTGGCCGACCCGCGTTGCGCCCCCTCCTCGGACTTCCTCGCCGCCACACGGCCGCTGCCCATTATGGCTCATGCGCTCGGAGCCGGGACGCTGCGCGTGCTGGTGTTGGGGTCGGCGAGCGTGACAGGGCCTGGCGGAAGTGGGCCGGACGCCGCTTGGCCCGCGCGTCTTCAGGTGCTGCTGGCGGAGGCGTATCCCGGCCGCACGGTCGAGGTCGCGGTGCGCGGCGGGCGCGGCGTGACGGTGCAGGACCATCTGGCGCTGCTGCGCGCGGAGGCCACGAGCCTCGCCCCTGCCCTGGTCATCTGGCAGGCCGGAACCGTCGAAGCCGCCCGCGGCTCTGACCTGGAGGAGATGAGCGACGCCCTGCAGGCCGGGCTGGACCGGATCCGCCGGCGCGGCGCCGATGCGCTGCTGATGGACATGCAGTGGAGTCGCTTCCTGCGCGCCAATGCGAATACGGAGGCCTACCGGGACAAGCTGCGCCTCGCCGCCGCCGCAGCGGGCGTGACCCTCTTCCGTCGCTGGGAGCTGATGGAGGAGTGGGTGGATTCCGGCTTCCTAGACATCGAGCGCACTCCGCCTGGCGAAAGGCGCGCGGCCATCGATCGCCTGAATGACTGCATCGCCCGCGCCCTCGCCCTTACCCTGGCCGAGGGCGTGCGCGAGGCGCTGGGGCGCTAGCTTCCGCCCAGCGCGGCGATGACGCGCCGCGCCGCTTCATTCGTGCCGTGCGTGCCGCCGATATCCGGCGTGCGCAGGCCGTCGGCGAAGGCGCGGTCCACTGCGTCGCGCAACTCGGTGGCGGCTTCCTGCATCGGCGCTTCGCCCAGCCAGTCCAGCATCATCGCCGCGGAAAGAATCATGGCGGTGGGATTGGCCAGCGCTCGCCCGGCAATGTCCGGCGCCGTGCCGTGGCTTGGCTGGAACACCGCGTACTCGTCGCCGACATCGGCCGAGGGCGCGAAGCCCATGCCGCCGATCAGCCCTGCCCCGAGATCGGACAGGATGTCGCCGAACATGTTCTCCGTCGGCAACAGGTCGAACTCCCAGGGGCGTCGGAGCATGTCGAGCGCCATGGCGTCCACATAGGCGGCGTCGAAGCGCACATCCGGAAAATCGGCGGCGACGGTGGTGAAGATGTCGCGCATCCAGGCGAAGGCGCGGAACACGTTCGCCTTGTCCACCAGCGTCACGCGCCGGCGGCGCTGCCCGGCCAGGATGAAGGCCCGCCGCGCGAGTCGTTCCGTGACCGATCGGGTGATGCGCAGGGTTTCCTCTGCCCAATCCTCCGTCACCGTGCCGCGGTCCTTCGAGTAGAACAGCCCCTCCGTGCTTTCGCGCAGGATGACGAAATCGATCTCGGCCGCACGCGGATCGGCCAGGGCGAGCGGAACGCCCGGAATCGCACGAATGGGACGCACGCCGGCATAGAGGTCGAGGCGCTGGCGCAGCGTGATCTGGGGCGCGAGTTCAGTACCGTCGGCGGCGCGGATGCCGGGCCAGCCCATGGCTCCCAGCAGGATGGCGTCGGCGCGGCGGCAGGCCTCGAAAACCTCATCCGAAAGATCGGTGCCGGTGTCGCGATAGGCCATGGCGCCTGCGCGATGCGAGGTGAAGCGCAAGCCGATCGCGTGGCGCTTCGCCACCACCTCCAACACCGCGAGGGTCGCCTCCGTGACCTCGGGTCCAATCCCGTCGCCCGGCAGGACAGCGACTTCCACGGTGTTCACGCCCATAGCTTTCCCTTCCGGCTATCGTGAGCCTAAGCTTTTCCTGAATTGGGAGGAAGCCATGGCATTGGTTGCACGACGGATTGTTCTGGGTGGCGGCATCGCCGCGCTTGCTTCGCCTGCAGTGGCTCAATCCTCATGGCCCGACCGGCCGGTCCGCATCATCGTCCCGTTCCCGCCCGGCCAGGCAGCCGACATCTTCACGCGACTTGTCGCAGACCAGTTGTCGCAGCGCTGGCCGCAGCGCGTAGTGGTGGAGAATCGCGGCGGCGGTGCCGGCGCACCCGCGATGGATGCCGTCGCACGCTCTTCTGCGGATGGCTACGTGCTGGGCGCCGGCACCTCGGGCACGATCGGCATCCTGCCATCCGTGCTGCCTCGCCTGCCCTATGACGTCGAGCGTGACTTCGCCGCCATCAGCAACATCGTCATGGTGCCGCTGCTTCTCGTCGCGCATCCGTCCTTCGGCACTGCCGATCCACGCGAGATGGCGGAGCGGGTGCGTGCCCGTCCCGGCGAGGTGAACATCGCCTCCGCCGGCCCGGCCTCCTCGCAGCACATGGCGACGGAGCTGCTGCAGATGCGCACCGGGCTGCGCTTCAACATCGTGCATTACCGCGGCAGCGGGCCGGGCATGGCGGACCTCGTCGCCGGCACTGTGCCGCTGATGTTCGACAGCGTCGCCAGCGCCCTGCCGCAAATCCAGGGGGGCCGCGTGCGTGCCATTGCCGTGGCGCAGCCGCGCCGCCTGCCGCAGCTTCCCGACGTGCCGACCATCGCCGAGACGCTCTCCCCCGGCTACGAGGCAGCGGGCTGGACGGGCCTCGTGGCGCCCACCGGCACCCCGGCCGAGATCGTGTCGCGGGTCAGCGCCGATGTGGGCGAAATCCTGCGCGACCCAGCGATGGAGGCGCGTATCCTCTCCATGGGCGCCATCCCCGATCCGCAGACGCCCGAGGGCTTCGGCACCTTCGTCCGCAACGAGATCGCGAAGTGGCGTGAGGTGGCGCGCGCCGGCAACGTCCGCCTGGAAGGGTAGCCAAGTCAGGAAAGGCCGTGGCGGCGAAGCTCCGTGCCGAGCCGCCCGGTCGCAGCCAGCCAAGCGAGCCGCAGGTCGCCAAGCAGAGACCAAGCCGGATAGGTGAAGGTGGCTGGCCGGTTCCGCTCGATGAAGAAATGCGACACCCAGGCGCAGCCATAGCCGATCACCGGCGCCAGCAGCACGAGCCACCACGGCCCGTTCACCACCCCCAGCATCAGCACGGCCAGGGCAGCCCAGGTCCCCATGACATGGACCGCGCGCGTCGCTGGGCGGGCGTGCTCCCGCAAGTAGTGAGGCCAGAACTCGGCGAAGGAGCGGAAGCGGTCTTCCATGGCACAAGCTTGCCGCCGGCCGGGCGCCGCTTCCAAGGGGAATCGGCAGGTCAGCGCAGGAAGGCGCGCTCCAGATCCCTAAGCGCGTCGTCGCCTTGCAGGGCGAAGACCTCTGCGACGCTGGCGATGCTGCCCTCGACCCCGGCGATGTCCCCCTCCTCTCGGATGCGCCGGAAGGTGTCCCGCATGGCAGCGACGGCGGCGCGAATCGCATGGTTGCCGCAGATGATGAGGCCGACCTTCCCAAGCGCCGCGACATCCGCAAAGGAAAGCTGCGGATAGCTGGTAGGCACGAGCACCAGCGGCACGCGGCCATCCCAGGCACGGCAGAAGGACAGGATCTCCTCGGGCGACTTGCTCTTGCTGTGGATCAGCACGGCATCGGCGCCGGCCTCGACATAGGCGGCGCCGCGGCGCAGCGCCTCCGCCTCGCCCTGGCCGGCGATCAGCGCCTCGGTGCGCGCAATGACCAGCATGCCGCCGCCATGGGCTCGGGCCGCCTCGACCTTGCCCTGGAACTCGCCGGCCGGGACCAGCTCCTGCCGCCCGCCGGGCCGCAGGGAGCTGTCCTTGGGAAAGGTCTTGTCCTCCAGCACCACCGCGGCGACGCCGGCGGCGGCATAGCGCGGCACGGCATAGGCGACATTCACCGCATTGCCGAAGCCGGTGTCGATGTCGGCGACGATGGGGGCGTCCTGCACCTCCCCCATTGCGCGCATCATCTCGAGGTGGGTGCCCATGGGCAGGATGCTCGCGTCGGGCACGGCATAGGAGGCCGAAAGCTCGAATCCGCTGCCCCAGATGGCCTCGAAGCCTGCCTCAGCGGCCAGCTTCGCCGCCAGCGGGTTGTGCGCCGCCATGGCCATGGCCGGGCGCTGCGGGTCCAGCAGCGCCCGTAGCGCCTCCGCCTTCGGATTGGATGCTTTCACTCTGGTCCCCCCTTCGCTGGACTGGCCGTGCGGCCCGAGGGACGAGTTCGCCGCAGCCGCGCGAAGGCCGCAAGGGAACCTATTCTCTGCTTGTCAGGGAAAGTGGCGCGCCCGGGAAGATTCGAACTCCCAACCCCCAGATCCGTAGTCTGGTGCTCTATCCATTGAGCTACGGGCGCTGGCCGTGGGCGGGGAGATAACGCCGTGCGCGACACGGCGCAACCCCCTCACCCATGCGTTTTACGCGGCGAGCTTTTCGAGCTCGCGCAGGATCGCCTCGCCCATCACGGCGGTGCCGACGCGCGCGAGGCCGGGCTGCATGATGTCGGCGGTGCGCAAACCACCGGCCAGCACCTTTTCCACCGCCGTCTCGATCATCCGCGCATCCTCCTCCATGCCGAAGGACCAGCGCAGCAACATAGCGAAGGACAGCATCTGTGCGGATGGATTCGCGACGCCCCGCCCGGCGATGTCGGGCGCGGAACCGTGAATCGGCTCATACAGTGCATGCCGCTTGCCGGATGGCTGCACCGCACCGAGCGTCGCAGAAGGCAGCATGCCAAGTGAGCCGGTGAGCGCGGCCGCAAGATCCGACAGCACGTCGCCGAACAGGTTGCTCGCCAGGATCACGTCGAACTGCTTAGGGCGCGAGCAGAGCTGCATGGCCGCGTTGTCCGCGTACATGTGCTCCAGCTCCACGTCCGGGAACTCGGCCTGGTGGACCTCGCTCACCACCGCGCGCCACAGGCGCCCGGACTGCATGACGTTCGCCTTCTCCGTGCTCGTCACCTTGTTGCGGCGCTTGCGGGCGAGGTCGAAGGCCACGCGTGCAACGCGGGCAATCTCGTCCTCCGTGTACACCTCGGTGTCGATGCCGGTGCGCTTCCCGTCGGGCCCGGTGTGCACGCCACGCGGCTCACCGAAATAGATGCCGCCCGTGGACTCGCGCACGATCATGATGTCGAGCCCGCGCACCACGTCGGCCTTCAGCGACGACGCGTCCACCAGCGGATCCAGCACGACGGCCGGCCGCAGATTGGCGAAGAGGCCGAGGTCCTTGCGGAGTCGCAGGATGCCAAGCTCCGGCCGTTGCTCGAAGGGTAGCTTGTCCCATCGCGGACCGCCGACGCTACCGAACAGCACGGCGTCGGCGCGCATCGCCGCTTCCACCGTCGAATCCGGGCAAGGCGTGCCCGTGGCCTCGATGGCGGCACCGCCGACAAGACCTTCCTCGATGTCGAAGGAGGCGGAACGGCGACGTCCCATCCAGTCGATGACTCGACGGACCTCGCCCATCACCTCTGGACCGATTCCATCGCCCGGCAGGACGAGGAGCTTCTTGTTCGCGCTCATGCGTAAAGCCAGGGCTGGGAGGAGCGCTGCCGCGCCTCGTAGGAGTCGATCGAGTCCTTGTGCTCAAGCGTCTGGCCGATGTCGTCCAATCCGTTGAGCAGGCAGTGACGGCGGAAGGCGTCCACCTCGAACGGGATCTCCTCGCCGTTCGGGCGAACGACCACCTTGCGCTCGAGGTCCACGGTCAGGCGCGCATTGCCGCCCATCCGTGCATCCTCCATCAGCTTCTCGCACACCTCACGCGGCAGCTTCACCGGCAGGATGCCGTTCTTGAAGCTGTTGTTGTGGAAGATGTCCGCGAAGTCTGGCGCGATCACGCAGCGGATCCCGAAATCCAGCAGCGCCCAGGGCGCGTGCTCGCGCGAAGAGCCGCAGCCAAAATTCTCGAAGGCGACGAGGATCTCGGCGTTGCGGTACGGCTCCTGGTTCAGCACGAAATCCGGGTTCTCCGATCCGTCCTCGCGGAAACGAAAATTCGCGAAGAGGTGCCGGCCCAGC
Organism: Sabulicella rubraurantiaca; assembly: GCF_017355885.1. Lineage (GTDB taxonomy): Bacteria > Pseudomonadota > Alphaproteobacteria > Acetobacterales > Acetobacteraceae > Roseococcus > Roseococcus rubraurantiacus. Next base: position 227,736 of record NZ_JAFEUU010000001.1, on the reverse strand, counting down.
CCGGAGCGCTGGATGGTCTTGAGGAAACGGGCCGGGATGATCTGGTCCGTGTCCACATTGGCCTTGGGCAGCGGCGCAGCGATGCCCGTGAGGTTGGTGAAGGGCTTCATTGCGGCTGCCACTCCCTGACATCGGCGAGGTGCCCGGCCAGAGCGGCCGCGGCGGCCATGGCGGGGCTGAGCAGATGCGTGCGCCCACCCGGGCCCTGACGGCCCTCGAAGTTGCGGTTCGAGGTGCTGGCGCAGCGCTGCCCCGGCGTCAGCTTGTCGGGGTTCATGCCGAGGCACATGGAGCACCCGGCCTCGCGCCACTCGAACCCGGCATCCTGGAACACGCGGTCGAGGCCCTCGGCCTCGGCCTGCTGCTTCACGAGGCCAGAGCCCGGTACCACCATGGCGCGCACGCCGTCCGCCACCTTGCGGCCACGGACGATGCTGGCCGCCATGCGCATGTCCTCGATGCGCGAGTTGGTGCAGGAGCCGATGAAGACGACATCCACCTTGAGGTCGGTCAGCTTCTGCCCGGCCTGCAGCCCCATGTAGTCCAGCATACGCTGCACCTGCGCCTGCCGCGCCTCGTCGGCGAAGCTGGACGGGTTGGGCACGGTACTGGTGATGGGCAGCACGTCCTCCGGGCTCGTACCCCAGGACACCATGGGCACGATGTCCTCCGCCCGCAGCGTCACTTCCTTGTCGAAATGCGCGCCGGGGTCGGTGGGCAGGGAGCGCCACCATGCAACGGCGCGCTCGAAGGCCTCGCCCTTGGGGGCGTAGGGCTTGCCCTTCACGTACTCGAAGGTCGTCTCGTCCGGCGCAACCATGCCGGCGCGGGCGCCCGCCTCGATGGACATGTTGCAGACCGTCATGCGCCCGGCCATGTCGAGCGCCCGGATTGCCTCGCCGGCGAACTCGATCACGTGCCCCGTGCCGCCCGCGGTGCCGATCTTGCCGATGATGGCGAGGACGATGTCCTTCGCGGTGCAGCCGACCGGAAGCGTGCCGTCCACCGTCACGCGCATGTTCTTCGCCGGCTTCTGCAGCAGCGTCTGCGTGGCGAGCACATGCTCCACCTCGCTGGTGCCGATGCCGAAGGCCAGCGCGCCGAGGGCGCCATGCGTGGAGGTGTGGCTGTCGCCGCAGACGATGGTCATGCCGGGGAGCGAAAGCCCCTGCTCCGGCCCGATCACGTGGACGATGCCCTGCCGCGCGTCGAGCAGCGGAATGTAGGGCACGCCGAACTCGACGACGTTCTTCTCCAGCGTCTCGACCTGCAGGCGGCTTTCCGGGTCGGTGATGCCCGTGCGGCGCGTGGCGTCGGTGGCGATGTTGTGGTCCACCACGGCGATGGTGGCGTCGGGCCGGCGCACAGGGCGGCCGGCGACGCGAAGCCCCTCGAAGGCCTGCGGGCTCGTCACCTCATGGACGAGGTGGCGGTCGATGTAGAGGAGCGCCGTCCCGTCGGGCAGCGTCTCGACCACGTGATGGTCCCAAATCTTGTCGAACAGCGTGCGGGGCCGTGCTTCGGCCATTTTGCGTTCCCCCGACGGTAGAAACAGGAAGGGCCGCAACCCTGCGGCTGCGGCCCCTGGTCAGTCAGCCCTGCGCCTGGGCCTCGGCCTTTGCCGGGTCGGTCCGCAGACCCAGCTTCTCGGCGATGCGCGCCGACTTGCCGGTGCGGCCACGCAGGTAATACAGCTTCGCGCGCCGGACCTTGCCGCGGCGCACCACGCTGATCTCCGCAATGGAAGGGGAGTGCAGCGGGAAGACGCGCTCCACGCCCTCGCCGTAGGAGAGCTTGCGGACGGTGAAGTTGCTGTGCAGCCCGCGGTTGGAGCGCGCGATCACCACGCCTTCATAGGCCTGGGTGCGGACGCGCTCGCCCTCGACCACCTTGACCATCACGCGGACGGTGTCACCGGCGGCGAACTCGGGAACGGGGCGCTCGGCGAGAAGGCGCTGCTTCTGCGCCTCGTCGAACTGCTGCAACAGGTTCATGGCACTAGTCCTTTCGATTCAATCCGTTTAGGCCGCCGCGCCTTCGCGGGCAACCAGATGTCGGTTCCAGAGGTCCGGGCGCCGCTCCCGCGTCGCCGCCTCCATTTCTGCGCGCCGCCAGCGCGCTACCTCGGCATGGTGGCCCGAGAGCAGCACCGGCGGCACGGCGCGCCCCTGCCATTCGGCGGGGCGCGTGTAGTGTGGGTATTCGAGAAGCCCGGCGGAGTGGCTTTCCTCCACCCCGCTCTCGGCCGCGCCCATGACGCCGGGCAGCAGCCGCACGCAGGCGTCCAACAGGGTCAGCGCCGCCATCTCGCCACCGCTCAGCACGAAATCCCCGAGGGAGACCTCCTGCATCGCGCGGTGCTCGATCACGCGCTGGTCCACCCCTTCGTAGCGGCCGCAAAGCAGCACCACGCCGGCTCCGGCGGAAAGCTCGCGGACCAGGGGCTGGTCCAGCAGGCGCCCGCGCGGCGTCAGGTAGATCAATGGCCGCGCGTCCCCTTCGGGCATGGAAGCCGCGATGGCGTCGTCCACCACATCGGGGCGCATCACCATGCCGGCGCCGCCGCCGAAGGGCGTGTCGTCCACGGTGCGATGCCTGCCCAGCCCGTGGGCGCGGATATCCCGCGCCTCCAGCCGCCAGATCCCCTCGCGCAGGGCGCGGCCGGCAAGGGACTCGCCCAGCGGCCCGGGAAACATCCCGGGGAAGAGCGTCAGGCAGGTGGCGTGCCAGGTCATTCCGGCTTCGCCTCCACCTCTTCCGGCGGCGCCACGACGACGCGCCCCCCCGTCACGTCTACCACCGGCACGGCGGCGCGAGTGAAGGGGATCAGCCGCTCAGGCGTGGAGTCCAGCACCAGGAAAGGGCCGCCACCGTGGTCCTCCACGGCGCGGACCCGGCCCAGCGCCTCGCCCGCCTCGGTCACCGCCTCGAGCCCTTCCAGGTCGGCGAGGTAGAACTCCTCCTCCTCCGGAGCCGGCAGGGCCTCCCGCGGGACGAAGAGCTTGGTGCCGGTCAGGCGCTGCGCCTCGTCGCGGTCCGTCACACCCTCGATCCGGGCGAGGTCATCGGCCAGCATCGTGAGGGCGAAGCGCCGCTGCCCGTCCTCCGAGAAGAGCGGGCCATAGGCAGCGAGGTCCCGCGGCACGGCGGCGAAGCTGCGGACGCGCACCAGGCCCCGCACGCCGTGCGGCCGCCCGATCTCGCCCAACAGGATCATCGCCGTGGCCACCGAGGCTCACTCCAAGCAGTGCTTCAGCCCGCCGCCGCGGCGGCCGCGCGCTCCTGCGCCTTCTTCTTCGGCGCGGACTGCTTCGGCTGCTCAGGGAACACGGGCATGGGGATGATGCCGGCCTTGCCCAGGAACTTGGCGACGCGGTCGGTCGCGAGCGCACCCTTGCCCAGCCACTCCTTGATCTTCTCGTCCTGCAGGCGGATGCGGTCCGCGTGGTCGGCCGGCAGCATGGGGTTGTAGGAGCCCAGCTTCTCGATGAAGCGGCCGTCGCGCGGCGAGCGGCTGTCGGCCACCACGATGTGGTAGTAGGGGCGCTTCTTGGCGCCGGCGCGGGCGAGGCGAATCTTCAGACCCATGAACTAACTCCTGCTTTCAGAATGGTCGCTTGCCGAGGCCGGGAAGGAGCGAGGCGAGGCCGCCGCGCATCAGGCCCTTCTGGCCCATCTTGTTCATGCGCTTCATCATGTCGCGCATGTCCTCGAACTGCTTGAGCAGCCGGTTCACCTCCTGAACGGAGGCGCCGGAACCGGCCGCGATGCGTCGCTTGCGCGACGCCTTGATGATCTCGGGCGCGCGGCGCTCCTTCGGAGTCATGGAGCCGATGATCGCCGCCTGCTTCTTCAGAATGGTGGTGTCGAGATTGGCGTTCTCGATCTGCGCCTTCAGCTTGCCGACGCCCGGCAGCATCCCCATCAGCCCCGAGAGGCTGCCCATCTTGCCGATCTGCTTCAGCTGGGCCGCGTAGTCCTCCAGCGAGAACTGGCCCTTCTGCATCCGGGCGGCGAGCTTCTCCGCCTCCGCTTGGTCGATCGTCTCCGCCGCGCGCTCGACCAGCGAGACGATGTCGCCCATGCCGAGGATACGGCCGGCGATGCGGTCCGGGTGGAACTCCTCCAGCGCGTCCAGCTTCTCGCCAGCGCCGAGCAGCTTGATCGGCGCACCCGTGACCGCCCGCATGGACAGCGCCGCGCCGCCGCGCGCATCGCCATCCACCCGCGTCATGACGATGCCTGAGACGCCCACCTTCTCATTGAAGGCGCGGGCGGTGTTCACCGCGTCCTGGCCGGTCATGGCGTCCACGACCAGCAGCGTCTCGTGCGGCTTCACCGCCGCCTTCACCGCCGCGACCTCGGCCATCAGCGCCTCGTCGATCGCGAGGCGGCCGGCGGTGTCGAGCACCACCACGTCGAACAGCTCACGCCGCGCCTGATCCATGGCACGCGCCGCGATTTCCAGCGGCGTCTGGCCGGCGATGATGGGGAGCGAGACGACCTCGGCCCTCTTCGCCAGTTGCTCAAGCTGGAGCTGCGCCGCCGGGCGATGCACGTCGAGCGAGGCGAGGAGGACCTTCTTGCGCTCCTTGCCACGGAGCCGCAGCGCGATCTTGCCCGAGGTGGTCGTCTTGCCCGAGCCCTGGAGGCCGACCATGAGGATCGGCACCGGCGCGGGGGCATTCAGGTCGAGGCCGCGCGGCCCCTCGTCATTGCCGCCCAGCGCCTCCACCAGCGCGTCATGGACGATCTTCACCACCTGCTGGCCGGGCTGGATGGAGCGGATCACCTCCTGCCCCACGGCCCGCTCGCGCACCTTGGCGGTGATGTCCTTCACCACCGGCAGGGCGACATCGGCCTCCAGCAGCGCGATCCGGACCTCGCGCAGGGCATCGTTCACATCGGCTTCGGACAGCGCGCCGCGGCCGCGCAGCCGGTCGAACACCCCCTGAAGCCGGTTGCCCAATGCCTCGAACACGAAGAGCCCTTTCCAAACGAAATCGCGCCGCTGCGCGAGCCTTCGCGGAGCGGCGGCGGCCCCCGAAGGGACCGGATGAAGGGGCCTCCCTAGGCGGGATTAGCCCCGGGGTCAACCAGGAAGGCGGGGCCGGCGCTACTTCGGCGCCAGCACCATCACCATCTGGCGGTTCTCAAGGCGCGGCATGGACTCGACCTTCACCAGCTCACCAAGCTCGGTGCGGATCCGTTCCAAAAGCTTCACGCCAAGTTCCTGGTGCGCCATTTCGCGGCCGCGGAAGCGAAGGGTCACCTTGACTTTGTCGCCCTCACCAATAAAGGAACGCGCCTGCTTCATCTTCACGTCGTAATCATGGTCATCAATGTTCGGACGAACTTTGATTTCCTTGATCTCGACGACCTTCTGTTTCTTGCGGGCCTCGTTGGCCTTCTTCTGCTGCTCGTACTTGAACTTGCCGTAGTCAGTGATCTTGCAGACCGGCGGCACTGCATTCGGGCTGATCTCGAGCAGGTCCATCCCGGCCTGATAGGCCCGGTAAAGCGCGTCGCGGATGCTCAGCACCCCGATCATCTCGCCATTCTCGTCAATCAGGCGGACCTGGGGGACGCGGATCTCCTCGTTCACGCGGGGTCCCTCTCGAGTGGGAGGGACGGGCGGCATTGGACCTCGGGCTATGGTGTTCTCCTGTCGTAGTGACTGTGTAACGGCTGCTTTATGGTGCGGCGCGCGTCAAGGCGCAACCATCAGATCGGGCGCCCTGGCCTCGCGGGCGAGCATCTCGGCCGCTTCGGCAAGGGGGAGGGCCTGCTGCTCGCGCCCGGGCAGGCGGCGCAGCACGACCTTGCCTTCCTCGGCTTCCCGCCGCCCGATGACCGCGAGGTAGGGCGTGCGCTGCTCGATATGGAACGGGACCTTGGCGTTGATCTTCTCGTTCCGCAGGTCGGTCTCCACGCGCAGGCCGGCGGCGCGGAAGGCGGCCGCCACCTCCTGCGCGAAGGGGGCGGCATCGTCCACGATGGTCGCCACCGCCACCTGCACCGGCGCCAGCCACAGTGGGAAGCGGCCGGCATGCTGCTCGATCAGGATGCCCAGGAAGCGCTCAAAGCTGCCCAGGATCGCACGGTGCAGCATCACGGGGCGCTTGCGGGTGCCGTCTTCGGCCACGTACTCGGCATCCAGACGCTCGGGCAGGACGAAATCCACCTGCAGCGTGCCGCATTGCCAGTCCCGCCCGATGGCATCGCGCAGTACGAATTCCAGCTTGGGGCCGTAGAAGGCCCCCTCGCCCGGATTCAGCTCGTATTCGACGCCCGCGATCCGGCAGGCCTCCTTGAGTGCGCCCTCGGCCCGGTCCCAGGTCGCGTCGTCGCCTGCCCGCTCCTCGGGCCGGTCGCTGAACTTCACCCGGAAGCTGTCGAAGCCGAAATCGCGGTAGATCTGCGACAGCAGCGCGACGAAGCGCACCGTCTCGTCGGCGATCTGGCCTTCCTCGCAGAAGATATGCGCGTCGTCCTGGGTGAAGGCACGCACGCGCATGATGCCATGAAGCGCGCCCGAGGGCTCGTAGCGATGGCAGGCGCCGAATTCCGCCATGCGCAGCGGAAGCTCCCTGTAGGAGCGCAGGCCATGGTTGAAGATCAGCACGTGGCAGGGGCAGTTCATCGGCTTCAGCGCCAGGAGGCGGTGCGCCTCGTCCTGGTCCTCCACCGTCGCCATGAACATGTTCTTGCGGTAGTTCTCCCAGTGGCCGCTCGCCTCCCACAGCTTGCGGTCCAGCACCTGCGGCGTCCGCACCTCCTGGTAGCCGGCGTCGTCCAGGCGGCGGCGCATGTAGTCCTGCACGATCTGGTAGAGGCGCCAGCCCCTCGGGTGCCAGAAGACCGACCCCGTCGCCTCCTCCTGGAGGTGGAACAGCCCCATCTCCTTGCCGATGCGGCGATGGTCGCGGCGCTCCGCCTCCTCCAGCATGGTGAGGTAGGCGTCCAGCTCCTTCCGGTCGCGCCAGGCGGTGCCGTAGATTCGCGACAGCATCGGGTTGCCCGCCTTGCCGCGCCAGTACGCACCCGCGACCTTCATCAGCTTGAAGGCGTCGCCGATATCGCCGGTGGAGCGCATATGCGGCCCGCGGCAAAGATCCTCCCAGCCACCCTGGTCATAGAGGGAGATGACCTGGTCCTCGGGCAGGTCGCGGATCAGCTCGACCTTGAAGCGCTCGCCCTTGCCCTCGAACAGCGCCACCGCATCCTCGCGCGGCACTTCGCGCCGGGTGAAGGCGGCGTTGCGTGCGATGATCTCGCGCATCTTCGCCTCGATCGCGGCAAAGTCGTCCGGGGTGAAGGGCTGATTGCGGTGGAAGTCGTAATAGAAGCCATTCTCGATCGGCGGGCCGATCGTGACCTGCGTGCCGGGGAAGAGCTCCTGCACCGCCTCGGCCAGGACGTGCGCCGCGTCGTGGCGGATCAGTTCCAGCGCCTCGCCATCCTTGCGGGTGATGAAGCGCAGCTTCGCATCCGCCTCGATGCGCGTGGCGAGGTCCACCAGCTTCCCGTCCAGCTCCATCGCCAGCGCTGCCTTGGCGAGGCCGGGCCCGATGCTCGCCGCGACCTCGGTGCCCGTCACCGCGCCGTCGAACGGGCGGGTGGAACCGTCGGGCAGGGTGATCACGGGCATGATGCGCAAATTCCTCGGAAACGGGCGCGGACCATGGGGAAGGGTCGCGCAAGGGTCAAGGCCGGTAGGGCAGCGCGGCCAGGGCCGCGGCCGCGGAGACCGCACCGATGGGGTTCCCACGCAGCACCGAGACCGCCGGGCCGCGCGGAGCGCAGAGGGCCGGGTCGCTCTCCTCGCCGAAGATGGCGAGGGTGGGCGTCCCGCAGGCCGCCGCAAGATGGGTCGGCCCGGTGTCGTTGCCCACGCACAGCGCTGCGCGGCGGGCAATGGCGCCCAGTTCACGCAGGCTGGTCTTCCCGCACAGATCCAGCGCGCCCGGGATGGCGGCGGCCAGACCGGACTCGGACGGGCCTCCCACCACCACAGAGGGCATGCCGAGCCCCATCGCCACCTTGGCGAAGCGCTCCACCGGCCAGCGCTTGCCGGGGCGGGCGGCGCTGGCCCCAGGTACCATCAGCGCGAAGCGCGTCGGCAGGCGGAAGCGCGACAGGTCGGCATCCAGCCAGGACAGGTCAGGCGCCGGGAAATGACGGATTCCGGCCATTTCCAGCTGCTCGCGCTGGCGGTCCAGCGTGTGCATCGCATCGCGTGCCGGGTTGGCATGGGGATGAGAGGCGCCGCGCGCGATGCCGGACCATTCGGCGCCGGGCACGAACCAGCGGTATCGCGAGGACCGCCCCGAGGTCTGCAGATCATAGACGCGGGAAAACCCCGCCCCACCCAACCCCCGCGCGAGGCGCAGCAGCGCCCCGATGTTTCCCCAGCCCGGGCGGCCATCCGCGCGGATGGCGTCGAACCAGGGAGAACCCTCCAGCAGCGCTGCAAAGGGCGGCGTCGTCAGCAAGGTGATGTGGGCGTCCGGATGATGGGCGCGGATGGCGGCAAAGGGCCCGAAGGCCTGCACCACGTCGCCCAGCGCAGACAGCTTGATGACCAGGATGCGATTCATCGGCCCGGAAGAAGCTCGCGATACACGGCGAGGGTGGCGTCCTGCATCGCCGCCAGGGTCGGCACCGTGGCGCGGGCGGCAGCGCCGATGGCGGCGCGCGCGGCCGGTGGCAGGGCAAGCACCTCCTGTACCGCCCTCGCCAGGGCTGCCGGGTCGCCGGGCGGCACAAGCCAGCCAGTCACCCCGTGCCGCACCGTCTCGCGCGGTCCGCCCAGGTCGGCCGCGATGACCGGACGCGCCATGGCCTGGGCCTCGATCACGGTGCGGCCGAAGGCCTCCGGCTCCGTGCTGGCGTGGATCACCACGTCGGCCGCGCACAAGGCGGCGGGCATGTCGGTGACGTGGCCCGCCACATGCAGCCGGTCCGCGACGCCAAGGGCCGCGGCTCGGCTGAGCAGCGATGCCACCAGCCCCTGCCGCCCCTGCGCGTCCCCCGCGAGGACGGCATGGGAATCCGGCAACTGTGCCAGCGCGTCCACCAGCACCTCCTGACCCTTCCAGCGCGACAGGCGCGCGGGAAGCAGCAGCAGCTTCGCCCCCTCTGGCACGCGCCATCCTGCGCGCATTGCCATCACCCGCGCCGCAGGCACCGCTTCGGGATCAAAGCGGGCCGGGTCCACGCCGCGCGGGATCAGGCGAATCCGGTCCGGATGGATGCCGTGGATGCGGGTCAGGTGTTCTGCGATGAAGCGGCTGATGGCGATGACGCGGTCGCCGCTCGCCATCACCGAGTTGTATAGGCGCTTGCCCGGGAAGCCCTCGTTGTAGGTGCCGTGATAGGTCGTGACGAAGGGCACGCCCAGCCGCCGCGCCGCTCGCAGCGCCGCCCAGGCGGGCGCCCGGGAACGTGCATGGATCAGCGAGACTCCCTCGCGCCGCGCCAGGGCGGCGAGGCGCAGGGAATTGCGCCAGATCGCCCACGGCGACTTGGCGGAAAGGGGAAGCGTCACATGCGCGTCCCCTAACCCTGCCGCGAGGCGTCCGCCCTCGCTGGCGACCAAGGGCCGCCAGCCGGCAGCGGAAATCGCCTCCGCGATCTCGACCGTGCCGCGCTCCACGCCGCCCGAGTCGAGGGCCGGGAGCACCTGCAGGATGGTCGGGGGAACTGCCATGTCACTGCCCGGTTACCCCCGCCCTGCGCCGAAGCCTACCCCCCTGCCGCCTTGCGGCGATGCGCATAGGTGGCGTCGAGGCGTGACCGCAAATGCTCCGCTGCCGTAATGGGCGGCCAGCGCGGCGGATTGCCCGGGCCAGTGCAGGAGGGGATCGCAGCGACCACCGCATCCGGATTGGGGTCGCAGAAGAAGGCCACGGAAAAGCGCTCGACTGATGGCGCGTGAACCCGGTGCGGGGTGGAGGCGTAGGCCCCGTTCGTCCAGCGCATCAGACAATCGCCAATGTTGCAGACGAAGGCACCAGCCACGCGCGGCACCTCCACCCACACCCCGTCGCGACGCCGAAGCTCCAGACCGGGCATGCCGTCATTCGCCAGCACCGTGACGTTGCCGTAGTCCGTGTGCTCGCCGGCACCGAGCGGGTCGTCCGGGCGGTTCCCGGCCGGGTAGCGGAGCAGGCGCAGCGTGGCGAGCGGGCGGTCCAGCTTGTCCTCGAAGAACCCCTCCCTCAATCCGAGGTCGAGCGCGAAGCCGCGGTGAAGGAGACGTGCGACCGTCCAGGCCGCATTGAAATAGGCTAGCGTCGCTTCACGGAAGCGGGGCTGGGAGGGCCAGAGATTCACGCCCCGGAAGGGCAGGCCGGCCCGGATCTCCGCATCGTCCGGAGCAAGGTCCAGGCCGATGTTGAAGGCTTCCTTCCGGTCCGCGGGGCGAGACGGATCAAGCTGCTCCTCGCCCAGGGCCACGTAGCCCCGGTTATGCGGCGAGTGGCGGATGGACAGCGCCTCCTTATCCGCCGCGGGCAGCGCGAAGAAGCGGCGCGCGGCGCCGAACAGCGCCGTGACCGTTTCCCTATCCACGCCATGGCCTGTCGCCAGGAAGAAGCCGGTTTCCCGACATGTCGCGCCGATGCGCGCCGCGACCTCCCGCTGCCGCGCCTCGCTGCCGTCGCGCAGGCCGGAGATATCGATGATGGGAAGCGCCATGACGCGAGCATGACGCTTTGCGCGGCGCCTGTCAGCGCGGCTTGCCAAGTTGCTTGGCCCAATGCCATGCGAAGGCATGGACGAAACGACGATCCTCGCGCCCGACGGCACTCCCCTCGCCTATCGCCGTCAGGAGGGGCGCGGACCCGGTGCGGTGTTCCTGGGCGGGTTCAACAGCGACATGACCGGCACCAAGGCGGAATACCTCGCCGAATGGTGCGCGTCGCGCGGGCGCGCCTTCCTGCGCTTCGACTATAGCGGCCACGGCGCCAGCGGCGGCCGCTTCGAGGACGGCACCATTTCCCGCTGGCTGGCGGATGCGGAAGCGGTGCTGCTGGCGCTGACCGAGGGGCCGCAGGTCCTTGTCGGGTCCTCCATGGGTGGCTGGATCGCCACGCTCCTGGCCTTGCGGCACCCGGAACGCGTGTCGGGCTTCGTCGGCATCGCGCCCGCGCCCGACTTCACCCAAGAATTGATGTGGGCGGGCTTCACTGCGGAGATCCGCTCCGCCATCGCCCGCGACGGGGTGTGGCTGCGGCCCAGCGAATATGGTGCCCCCTACCCCATCACCCGCGCACTGATCGAGGATGGGCGGCATAACCTCGTGCTCGGAGGGCCGATCGGGCTACGGTGCCCGGTCCGCATCCTCCAGGGCGATGCGGATCCCGACGTACCCTGGCGCCACGCCCTGCGCCTCATGGAGGCGGTGGAGTCGGAGGATGTACACTTCACCCTCGTGAAGGGCGGTGATCACCGCCTGTCATCGCCCCGCGACCTGCTGCTGCTCGGGCGCACCCTGGGCGCACTCCTCGGCGAGGATGGCGCGTAGCCCCTCGCGGAAGCTCGGATAGAGCCAGTCCAGGCCAAGCGCTGCCTTGGTGCGTCGGTTCAGGACGATGCGCGATTCGCTCCAGAAGGAGCGCGCCATCGGGCTCATTCCCCCCCACGCCTCCGTGAAGGGAATGAGCGGCGGCGGGGGCACGCCGAGCAGCCGCGCTGCCTCCTCCGTCACCCGCGCCGGCTCTGCGGGCTCATCGTCCACCAGGTGCAAGACGCGCTGTCCTTCGGGCCGCACCATCGCCGCTAGGCATGCGCGAGCGATGTCGTCGCGATGGATGCGGCCGAAGCGGTGCCCGGGCCGGTCCACGCGACGCGCCGTGCCGTTGCGCAGATCGTCCAGCGCGGATCGGCCAGGGCCGTAGATTCCGCCCACACGGAACACATCAACGGCGCAATGGAGGTCGCGCCACTGCTCCTCCGCCGCCAGGCGACGAAGGGAGCGGGCCTGGCCGGGAGCGGGTGCCGTCTCCTCGTCCACCGCCGCACCGATCCGGTCGCCATACACCCCCGTCGTCGAGAGATACCCAGCCCATTCCAGCGGCGCCCGGCGCAGTGCCGCGCCGTGGATTGCCCAGGCCGGGTCGCCCTCCTCGCGGGGCGGCACCGTGGACAGGAGATGCGTGACGCCTTCCAGCAGCGCGGGATCGTCGAAGCGGCGTTCCTGCTCGACCGGGAATTGGCGGGTGGAGACGGAGACGCGCCACCCTGCGCGCCGGGCCAGGGTTGCCACGGCGTGGCCGGAGAACCCCCCGCCCAGGATCAGAAGATGTCGGTCCATGTCGCTGATCTGGCGCGGAATCCCTGGCGCGGCTAGGGTGAGGCCGTGCCGACCCCCATCCCCCTCGTGCTCGGCTTCGCGAGCTCCCTGGCCCTCGTCGGGGCGACCGGGTGGTGGCTGTGGCCGACCAGCGCGCAGCCCGAGCGCATCTCCGAGGGCGACGTTTCTTCCCTGCCCTTGCCGCCGGAACCGCCGCGCCTTGCCGATGGCGAGGATTACGAGAACTGCCTCGCCCTACTGCGCCGCGACGTGGATGAAGCGCTGCGCTTCGCCCTCGCCTGGGAAGCGACCGGCGGCGGCGAAGGCGCGCGGCACTGCTTGGCCCTCGCGACCATCGGCACGGGCGAGCCTTCGCGCGCTGCGGAGCGGCTGGAGCGGCTTGCTGCCGGGTCGCGCGCGGGCAACCAGGCGCGCGCCGCGGTGTATGGGCAGGCCGCGCAAGCCTGGATGATGGCGGATGAGCCCAACCGGGCCTTCGCCGCCATCACCATCGCGCTGACCCTTTCGCCCTTCGACACGGAGTTGCTCGTGGATCGCTCCGTGATCCTCGCCAGCCAGCGACGCTATCGTGAGGCGCTGGAGGATCTGGACCGCGTCCTTGCCATCGAGCCAGACCGGGCCGAGGCGCTGGTGTTTCGCGCCGCTGCCTTGCGCCATCTGGACAGGCCCGACGAGGCGCGCGAGGCCGTGGAACGCGCCCTGACCCTGGCACCCGACAATGCCGAAGCCCTGCTGGAGCGCGGCATCTTGCGGCAGGCGCGTGGCGACTTGCTGGGCGCCCAGGCGGATTGGCGCCGCGCCATCGAACTCGCGCCGGACAGCGCCGCCGCCGAGCTGGCGCAGCAGAACCTTTCCCTGAGCGAGTTCGGTCCGGCCCGCCGCTGAGGGCCTAGAAATCCAGATCGGCGTAGTGCGACGGCGGGGACAGCCCGCTGATGCGGTCCTGCAGCAGACCGCGGAAGGCGGGGCGCGACTTGATGCGGCTATACCAGTCCCGCGCCGCCGCGTTCAGCGACCAGTCCACGTCATTCGCGTAGTCGAGCGTCGAGAGGTGGGCGGCCGCCGCGAAATCCGCGAGGGAAAGCTGCGGACCCGCCAGCCAAGGCCGCGACTCGGCCAGCCACCCGATCACTTCCATGTGTGGCTTCAGATTGGCGTAGCCCGCGCGGATCGCTGCGCCATCCGGGTTGCCGAGGCCGAGGGGGCGCTTCAGGTGGCGCTCCCAGATCAGGTTCCGCGTGACCTCCTCGCCGAACTTGGTGTCGAACCACGCCACGAGGCGCCGCACCTCCGCCCGCTCCGCCAGGGTGCGGCCGAAGAGCGAGATGTCCGGGTAAGCTTCGTCCAGGTACTCGCAGATGGCGTAGGAGTCGGCGATGGCGAGGCCGTTTTCCTCCACCAGGACCGGCACGGTCCCTGCAGGGTTCAGCGCCAGGAACTCGTCCCGCCGTTCCCACACACGCTCGACTCGGAGCTCGAAGGGGATGCGCTTCTCCGCAAGGGCGAGTCGGACCTTACGGCAGTAAGGGGAAAGGGGCAGGTGGTAGAGGATCCGCATCGCGCCATTTCAATGCCACGCGGTTGCCGCAACATGAAGGGAACGGAACGGGTCCTTTGCAACGAAAGTCCCTGTTCCGTTCCCTTGCCGTCACTCGGCCGCCTGGGGCACCTCCGTCATCGGACGCGGCAGGTAACGCGCATATTCCTTCGGCACGACGTGCCAGAAATGCGCCCGCTCCTCCGGCCAGTCATTCAGGATGCGCGCGGCATGGCGGCTGCCCGTCTCGGCTACGTGGCGCTCGATGAGCGCCCGCAGTTCCGCCTCCCAGTGAGGCGACGCGAGACGCTGCCACAGGACGGTGTCCGGGTTCACCCGTCGCTCGAAAGTGCCTGCGGCGTCATGGATGAAAGCTTGGCCGCCCGTGAAGCCGGCGCCGAAATTGTCGCCGACCGCGCCCAGGATCACTACGGAGCCACCGGTCATGTATTCGCAGCCATTGGCGCCGCAGCCTTCGACCACCGCCAGCGCCCCGCTGTTGCGGACCGCGAAGCGCTCACCGGCCTGCCCGGCGGCGAAAAGCGCGCCGGCGGTCGCGCCGTAGAGGCAGGTGTTACCGATGATCGTGTTGTCGTTCCAGACGAGGTTGGAGGACGGCGCCGGGCGCACCACGATGGTGGCGCCCGAAAGGCCCTTGCCGACGTAGTCGTTGGCGTCGCCGAACACCTCCAGCTTCAGCCCGCGCACGCCGAAAGCGCCGAGCGACTGACCGGCCGATCCGCGCAGCCGAACCGCCAGATGCCCATCCTGCAGGCCGGTCATGCCGAACTGCCGGACGATGCGCGACGACACCTTGGTGCCGATGGCGCGGTGGGTGTTCCGGATGTTGTAGGCCAGCTGCATCTTCTCGCCACGCTCGAAGAGCGGCGCGGCATCCTTCAGCATGTCGGCGTCCAACGTCTCCGGAACCTCGTTGCGGCCTTCGACCGTGCAGTAGGGCTTCTCTGCCCCCGCATCGGCCTTCACCAGCAGCGGGTTGAGGTCGAGGTCGTCCAGGTCTTCCGAACCGCGGCTCACCTGCCGCAGCAGGTCGGTGCGGCCGATGATGTCCTCCAGCTTGCGGAAACCGAGCGAGGCCAGGATCTCGCGCACCTCCTCCGCGATGAAGGAGAAGAGGGCGATGACCTTCTCCGGGCTGCCGGTGAACTTCTCGCGCAGCGCCTCGTCTTGGGTGCAGACGCCGACCGGGCAGGTATTGGCGTGGCACTGCCGCACCATGATGCAGCCCATGGCGACGAGCGAGGCCGTGCCGATGCCGAACTCCTCAGCACCCAGCATGGCGGCGATCACCACGTCGCGACCGGTCTTGATGCCGCCATCCGTCCGCAGCTTCACCCGGTGGCGAAGGCGGTTCAGCAGCAGCACCTGATGCGTCTCGGAGAGACCCATTTCCCAGGGCAATCCGGCATACTTGATGGAGGTCACAGGGCTGGCGCCCGTGCCGCCCGAGTGGCCGGAGACGAGGATAGCATCGGCCTTCGCCTTCGCCACGCCCGCCGCGATCGTGCCGATGCCCGAGCGCGAGACGAGCTTCACGCAGACCGACGCATCCGGGTTGATCTGCTTCAGATCGTAGATGAGCTGCGCCAGGTCCTCGATCGAGTAGATGTCGTGATGCGGCGGGGGCGAAATCAGCGTCACGCCCGGAGTCGAGTGCCGCAGACGCGCGATAAGCCCCGTGACCTTGAAGCCGGGCAGCTGCCCGCCCTCGCCCGGCTTGGCGCCCTGCGCGACCTTGATCTCGATCTCGCGGCAGTTGTTCAGGTACTCGGCGGTGACGCCGAAGCGTCCCGAGGCGATCTGCTTGATCGCCGAGTTGGCATTGTCCCCGTTCAGGCGCGGCTTCGCGCGCTCCGGATCCTCGCCGCCCTCGCCACTGTCGGAGCGGGCGCCGATCCGGTTCATCGCGATGGACAGCGTCTCATGCGCCTCGGGGCTCAGTGCGCCGAGGGAGATGCCGGGCGCCAGTAGGCGCTTGCGGATCTCGGTGATGCTTTCCACGTCCTCCAGCGCGATGGACTTCCGCCCCTCCGCCCGGAAGTCAAGCAGGTCGCGCAACGCCACGGGCGGCTGCTTGCGGACGAGGTCGCTGTAGCGCTTGAAGGTCTGGTAGCTGTCCGTCTCGACCGCGCGCTGCAGCGTGTGGATCAGCGTGCCGCCAAATGCGTGCGCCTCTCCACGCTGCCGCATCTTGTAGAGGCCGCCCACCGGAAGCACCACGACTTCCGAGCCGAAGGCGCGTTCGTGCATCGCCAGCACGCGGCGCGCCAGGCCGTTGAGCCCGATGCCCGAGATGCGCGAGGCGACGCCCGGGAAGTATTCAGCCACGAGGGCACGCGACAGGCCGATAGCCTCGAAGTTCATGCCGCCGCGGTAGGAGGAAAGGACAGAGATGCCCATCTTGGACATCACCTTCAGCAGCCCCTTGTCGACCGCCTTCTTGAAGCGTCCGATCGCCGCGTCCAGCGAGATGTCGGCGAACAGCCCGCGCCTGTGGCGGTCGGCGATGGACGCCTCGGCCAGGTAGGCGTTGACCGTCGTGGCGCCGGCGCCGACCAGCACGGCGAAGTAGTGCACATCCAGGCACTCGGCGCAGCGCACGTTCAGCGACACGAAGGTGCGAAGCGAGGTGCGGACGAGATGCGTGTGCACCGCGCTCACCGCCAGGATCATCGGGATCGCCGCGCGCTCACGCCCCTGCGCCTCGTCGGTCAGGATGACGTGCTGGCAGCCCGAGCGTACGCCGTCCTCCGCCTCGCGCCGGATGCGCTCAAGAGCGCGCTTCAGCCCGGCCTCGCCCTCGCTAACCGGGAAGGTGCAATCCACTTCGCAGGCGCTGGCGCCCATGTAGTCGCGCATCGCCTGGAACTCGGCCGTCGAAAGGACCGGGCTGTCCAGCATCAGCATGTCGCACTGGCTCGGATCCTCGTCGAGGATGTTGCCGAGATTGCCCAGGCGCGTGCGGATCGTCATCACCCGCGTCTCGCGCAGGCTGTCGATGGGCGGGTTGGTGACCTGCGAGAAGGACTGGCGGAAGTAATGATGCAGGCCGCGATAATGGCCGGAGAGCACGGCGATGGGCGTGTCGTCGCCCATGGAGCCGACCGCCTCCTGCGCATCCTCCACCATCGGGTGCAGGATCTGCTCCAGCTCCTCCATGGTATAGCCCATGGCGAGCTGGACACGGCGCAGCGCCTCGCCCGTCATCTGCTCGGGCTTGGCGCCGGACTTCTTGACGATCTCGTCGATCCGCGTGGTGCGATTCACCCACTGCCCGAAGGGCTTGCGTGCGGCGAGCGTGTCCTTCAGCTCGCCGTCGAGGTAGAGGCGGCCCTCGTCGAGGTCCACGCCGATGCATTGGCCGGGACCGACGCGGCCCTTTGCGACGATCTGATCCTCGCGGAGCTTCACCATGCCCGTCTCGCTGCCCACGATCAGCAGCTTCTCGTCGGTCATGGTGTAGCGCAGCGGGCGCAGGCCATTCCGGTCGAGCCCCGCCACGACCCAGCGCCCATCCGTCGCGCAGACGGCGGCAGGGCCGTCCCACGGCTCCATCACGGCATTGCAGTAGAGGAACAGGTCGTGATGCGGCTGCGGCATGGTGGCGTTGTTGCCGATGCTCTCGGGAATGAGCATGGCCTTCGCCATCGGCGCGTCGCGCCCGCCGCGCACCATCAACTCGAACACGTTGTCCAGGCAGGCCGTGTCGGAGTTGCCGGCCTGCACCACCGGCTTGATGTCGTCCAGGAAGGGGTCGAGCAGCGGGTGGGAAAGGCGCGTCTCATGCGCCTTCATCCAGTTCACGTTGCCCGAGAGGGTGTTGATTTCGCCGTTATGGGCCAGCATCCGGAAGGGCTGCGCCAGGCGCCAGGTCGGGAAGGTGTTGGTCGAGTAGCGCTGGTGGTAGATGGCGAAACGGCTGACGAAGCGCTCGTCCTGCAGGTCAGGATAGAACTCGCTCAGCGCCTCAGCGAGGAACATCCCCTTGTAGATGATCGAGCGCGAGGAGAGGGAGCAGAGATAGAGCTCCGGGATCTGCGCCGCGATGGCCTGCTTCTCGATGCGGCGGCGGGTGACGTAGAGGTCGCGCTCCGTCGTCGCCTTGTCACGCAGCTCAGGGTCGTAGATCAGGATCTGCTCGATCTCGGGGCGGGTCGCGTTCGCCTTCTCGCCGATCACGGTCGCGTTGATCGGCACCTGGCGCCAGCCATAGATACCGAACCCCATGCCGAGGATCTCCGTCTCGACGATAGTACGGCAACGCTCCTGCGCGCTGAAATCGGTCTTGGGAAGGAAGACCATGCCGACCGAGATCAGGCCGGGCCGCAGCGTATCGCCGCCGAGGCGCACCGCGTCCTCGAAGAACTCGGGCGCCAGCTCGACATGGATGCCGGCGCCGTCGCCGGTCTTGCCATCCGCATCCACGGCGCCGCGGTGCCAAACCGCCTTCAGCGCATCGATGCCCGCACGCACCACCGCGCGCGACGGCTTGCCGTCCAGCGCGGCGACGAGTCCGACGCCGCAGGCGTCATGCTCGGTCGTGTCGATGCCAGCCTCGTTCAGGAGGGCGGCGTTGCGCTGCCAGTTCTCGACGTAGTCGCGTTCCATGTCCGTCACTCCGCCGCCTGGGCGATCTTCGCCTTGGCCAAAACGTAATCCGCGATCTGCTCCGCTGCGTCGCGGCCATCGCGGATGCCCCACACCACCAACGAAGCGCCCCGGACGATGTCGCCACCGGCGAAAACGCCGGGCAGGCTCGTCATCATGGTACGGTGGTCCACCTTCAGCGTGCCCCAGCGCGTCACGGTCAGAGCCGGCTCCCCGAACATCGCCGGAAGGTCCTCCGGGTCGAAGCCCAGCGCCTTGATGGCGAGGTCCGCCTGGACGGTGAAGCTGCTGCCCGGGATGGGCTCCACCTGCTGGCGGCCGGTGGCGTCCGGCAGGCCGAGATGCATCCGGGTCGCCTGCACGCCCGTCACCGCGCCGGTTGCGCCCTCGAAGCCCACGGGGGCGGAGAGCCACAAGAACTCGACCCCCTCCTCCTCCGCGTTCCGGACCTCGCGCATCGAACCGGGCATGTTGGCCTTGTCGCGCCGGTAGAGGCACTTCACCGAAGCCGCGCCCTGGCGAACGGCCGTGCGGACACAGTCCATCGCCGTGTCGCCGCCGCCGATGACGACCACGTCCTTGCCCGCGGCGTTCAACGCACCCGACTCGAACTCGGGAACCGAGTCGCCCAGGCCCTGGCGGTTGCTGGCGGTCAGGTAGTCGAGCGCCGGGACGACACCGGAGAGCTCAGCGCCGGGAAGCTCCACATCGCGTGCCTTGTAGACGCCGGTGGCGACGAAGATCGCGTCATGACGCTCGCGCAACTGATCCAGTGTGATGTCGCGGCCGATCTCGACCCCGAGATGGAACTGGATGCCGCCGGCCTCGAACTGCTTCCAGCGAGCCAGCACGACTTCCTTCTCGAGCTTGAAGCCGGGAATGCCGTAAATCATCAGCCCGCCGACGCGGTCGTAGCGGTCATAGACATGGACGGCGAAGCCGCGGATGCGGAGCCGCTCGGCGGCAGCCAGGCCGGCTGGTCCGGCACCGATGATGCCGATGGAATGGCCGTTCTCCCGAGACGGGGTCGGCGGCTTCACCCAGCCCTTCTCCCAGGCCGTGTCCACGATGTAGCGCTCGACGCTGCCGATCGTGACGGAGTCGAAGCCCTTCTCGATCACGCAATTGCCTTCGCAAAGGCGGTCTTGCGGGCAGACCCGGCCGCACACCTCGGGGAAGGTGTTGGTAGCGGCCGCGACCTCGTAGGCCTCCTCCAGCCGACCTTCAGCCGTCAGCTTGAGCCAGTCGGGAATGTTGTTGTTGAGCGGGCAATGCACTTGGCAGAAGGGCACGCCGCACTGGGAGCAGCGGCTGGCCTGCTCCGATGCGCGATCCGGATCGAAGCGGTCGTAAATCTCGCGGAAATCCTCGCGACGCTGGCTGGCCGACCGCTTTTGAGGCGTCTGCTGCGAGAGGCGGACGAATTGCAGCATGCGCTCAGCCATGGGGCATCCTTTCAGCGGGCCCGCAGCGCATAGCGCAGGAAAACTACGGAGGGAAGCGGGAAATCACGATTTAGGTAAGACTAGCTTACCTTATACGCCAGCAAGCTCTCTAAAGGCTCTGGGTCGCCTGAAAGCCGCTTCCTATATAGTCCCTTTCCGGACCTTTCAGTCAGGCCGGATCCGGCGGCCGCCCCCGGGCTGAAAGCGACTCAGGAGCCGGGGCATGACGGCCTCAACAGCCTTTGGTGTCAGGCCGAGCTCCTTCAGCCCGGGCATGTCCGGTGATGCGACATTGTCCCTGTCCAGAAGTAGGAGCTGGTCACGGGTCAGGGGCGGGTTCGGAAGGAACTCCCCAAACCACGCCTGTACCTTTGCTACGCCATCGGGGATCGTGACGAGGCGCTTGTCGCGTCCCGTCTCCTTCAGGATGAAGGCGAGGAGTTCGCGGAAGGTCCATACGCGTGGCCCCGCCACCTCGTAGATGCGGCCTTCGGTGGCCGGATCATGGAGGCAGGCCAGCACCGCATCGGCGATATCCCCGACATGGACTGGTTGGAACCGCGTGTTGCCCTTGATGACCGGCATGAAGGGAAGCCAGGCCGCCATGGTGCCGAATCGCCCAAAGAACCCGTCGCCCTCGCCAAAGACGATGGAGGGCCGGATGATCGTCGCGCGCGGGAAGGCAGCAAGGAGGCCTTCTTCGCCCTCAGCTTTGGTACGGGCATAGGCGGAGGGGCTCTGCCGGTCGGCGCCGATCGCCGAGATGTGGACGACTCGCGCCACCCCCCCCTCGGCCGCATGCCGCCCGATCCGCGCTGGGCCTTCGGCCTGGATGCTCTGGAAATCGCCATGGAGGACGCCGACCGTGTTCACCACGATCTCCGCGCCCTCAACGGCACGCGCCACGGCGGCATCGTCCGCCACGTCGGCGGCCAGGGTCGCGACCTGCGCCACGCGGCCCATGGTGTAGAGCTGCGCCGAGGTCGGCGGGCGCCGCGCGCAAACGCGCACTACGTAGTCCTCCCGCGCCAGTCGCTGCACCACCTGGCGGCCGAGAAATCCCGTCCCGCCGAACACTGCCGCCACCTTCCGCATATGCCGCGCCTCCGTCTTCCGCTGCGACCTTATAAGGACGAATCAGCACGGGGGGACGGGGTTGACGCCATCACGCGCCGCCATTATTCCCGGCCTCACAGCACCGCTGATTGCCCAGGTGGTGGAATTGGTAGACGCGCTGGCTTCAGGTGCCAGTGACCGCAAGGTCGTGAAGGTTCGAGTCCTTTCCTGGGCACCACTCCTCCCCTGAGACGGTTTCGCCGCATGTCCAAGACGCTCTTCACCCCGGGCGGCACTGTGCATTTGCACGCGCATGACCTCCCGGACGGGCTTTCGCTCGGCACCGTGGTGGCGGTGGATACTGAGACGATGGGCCTTGACCCGCGGCGGGACAGGCTGTGCCTCGTCCAGCTTTCGAGTGGTGACGGCACGGCGCACCTCGTGCAGTTCATCCCGGAGGCGCTGGGCGGGCGCGGATTCGGGGCCGCCCCGAATCTGTCGCGGCTGCTCGCCGATCCCGCCGTGACCAAGCTCTTCCACTTCGCCCGTTTCGACGTGGCGGCGCTGTATCAGGGCCTGGGAGTCACCGTGGCCCCGCTGCGCTGCACCAAGGTCGCCTCCAAGCTGGTCCGCACCTACACGGATCGGCACGGGCTGAAGGATCTTTGCCGCGACCTGCTGGGCGTCGAGATCAGCAAGCAGCAGCAGACCAGCGATTGGGGCGCTGCGGAGCTAACGCCTGAGCAATGCGCCTACGCCGCCAGCGACGTGCTTCACCTCCATGCGCTCTGGGCGCGGCTTGAAGCTTTGCTGCGCCGCGAGGGCCGGCTGGAGCTGGCCCTCGCTTGCTGCGATTTCCTGCCGGTGCGCGGGAAGCTGGACCTGATGGGTTACGACGAGCCCGACCTCTTCGCGCACTGAATCAGGTTCGCGCGCTCAGCTCGCCGGGTCGATCCAGCCGATATGCCCATCCGGGCGCCGGTAGACCACGTTGATCGCCTGCGAGGCGCGGTTGCGGAACACCAGCACCGGTCCGCCCTCCAGGTCCAGGCGCATCGTCGCCTCCCCCACGGTCAGCGTGTGCAGCTCTCGCGTATCCTCCGCGACCACGGCCGGGTGGTCGGCGCCGTCAGGCGCGGCCTGCGCCTCGTCGGTCGCTTCCTCCTCTTCGCCGCGGAAAACGGTCTCGCGCGCCGTCTCGCTCCCATCGCGCTCCCCGGCCTGGGACCGGGCGTGCTCGTTCACGCGGCGGCGATAGCGGCGCAGGCGCTTGGCGACGTGTTCGGCCGCCTCGTCGAAGGCGCGGTGCGCGTCGGGCCCCTGCCCTTCCCCGCGCATGAGCAGGCCGCGGCCGGCATGGAGGTTGATGTCGCAGGCAAATGACCCCGCCCCCTTCGCTGCTTTGCGGAAGGTGACGCGCGCTTCCAGCGCGTGGTCGAAATACTTGGATGTGATGGTGCCGAGGCCTTCCTCGACGTGAACTCGCAGCGCATCGCTGGTGGCAACCTGCTTGCCGGCGACGGTGATGTGCATCGTCTCGTCTTCCTCCGTTCCAGACGCCGCCGGGCCGAACAGGGACGTTCCCCTGGGCCGAGGCGGCCCCTCCGGCAATGCCAACGGCCGAATGCCAAATCGGGCTTCAAACGGCCATCGTCTGGATCGCACCGCGATGCCCGCCCCGGAGGTTCCGCGGGCGTCGCGGCCTTGTGCGGCGAAGGGCCGCCTTTCTCAGCCTGCCGCCTTCTGGCGCCGCCGCTCAACCGACGAGGGGATGCGGAGCGCCTCCCGGTATTTGGCCACGGTCCGGCGCGCGATGTCCACGCCTTCCTCCCGGAGCTTTGCAACAATGGCATCGTCGCTCAGCACGCTCTCCGCGGTCTCCTCGTGAACCAGGGATTTGATGCGGTGCCGCACGGACTCGGCGCTCACGGCCTCGGCACCGCTGGCCCCGGAAAGGGCGGTCGTGAAGAAGAACTTCAGCTCCAGCAGGCCACGCGGGGTCTGGATGTACTTGTTGGAGGTGACGCGGCTGACCGTGCTCTCGTGCAGTTCCACGGCATCGGCGACGTCACGCAGGATCAGGGGGCGCAGGAACTCGATGCCATGGCGCAGGAACGCGTCCTGGCGACGGACGATCTCGCTGGCGACGCGCAGGATGGTGTTGGACCGCTGCTCGAGGCTTTTTACCAGCCAGTTGGCCGATTGCAGCTGCTCCTGAAGGAAGTTGCGCCCTTCGCGATCCTTGCAGGACACGGTGGCGCGCGCTGCGAAGCCCCGGTTGACGAGCACGCGCGGCAGGGTCTCCAGATTGAGCTCCAGCACCCAGCCGCCATCATTGTCCGGCCGCATCAGGATGTCGGCCTGAACGGGCCGGGCCAGCGCATCGTCCGCTCCTGCACCCGGCTTGGGGTCGAGGCGCCGAAGCTCCGCCACCATCTCGGCGAGGTCCTCGGCATCCACGCCGCAGGCAGCCTGGAGGCCGCGCATGTCGCGTTGGGCGAGGAGGGGCAGGTTGTCGAGCAGCCGGGCCATGAACGGGTCGAACCGTCCGCGCTCGATCAACTGTACCTCCAGGCATTCGCGCAGGTCGCGCGCGAAGATGCCGACCGGCTCGAAGCGCATCAGCCTTCCGCGCACCGCCTCCACCAGCGCTTGCTCGCAGCCAAGGGCGCCGGCCACCTGTGCCGGGTCCGCCAGGAAGCGGCCGCTCGGGTCCAGCAGGGCCAGCAGCGCGGCGGCCACCATGCGCTCCCGCCCCTCGGGGAAGGACAGGCGGATCTGCTCAGCGAGGCGTTCCCGCAAGCTGACCGTGGCGGCGGCGGCGCCGTCGAGCGTGTCCGGCCCATCCCCGAAATCCGACCGGCCGCCCGGTCCGAGGGCAGGCTGCCATGAATCGCCATCCTCCTGGACGTTAGACAAATCGGCATCGAGCGGCACTTCGGCGATGCGGTCGGAGGTCGCCGCTTCCGCCGCATCCGGGACGGGCGCCTCAGGCGCGACGGAGACGCTGCCCTCGTCCCGCTCCAGCAAGGGATTGCGCTCCAGCTCCTCCTCGACGAAGGCGGCGACTTCCAGATTCGAGGCGTGCAAAAGCTTGATCGCCTGACGCAGCTGCGGCGTCATCACCAGCGATTGCGACTGACGAAGGTCGAGCCTGGGGCCGAGGGACATGGGTCAGCGCGCCTCTCGGCGCATCAAAGGCTAAATTTCTCGCCCAGGTATACGCGGCGGACCCCTTCATGCGCCACAATCTCTTGCGGCAAACCTTCCATCAATACTTGGCCGTCATGCAGGATATAGGCCCGGTCAATGATTTCGAGCGTCTCGCGCACGTTATGGTCGGTGATGAGGACGCCGATCCCACGATCCTTCAGGTGCTTCACGAGGTCGCGGATCTCGCCAACGGCAATAGGGTCGATGCCAGCCAGAGGCTCGTCGAGCAGGATATAGGAGGGATGGGTGGCGAGGGCGCGGGCGATCTCGCAGCGCCGCCTCTCGCCGCCGGAAAGTGCGAGCGCAGGTGCGTTGCGGAGGTGGCCAATGCCGAACTCGGCCAGGAGGCCGTCCAGCATCTGCTCGCGCAGGTCGCGCTTGGGCTCCACCACCTCCAGCGCCGCGCGGATATTGTCCTCCACCGAAAGGCCCCGGAAGATCGAGGCTTCCTGCGGAAGATAGCCGATGCCCAGCCGTGCCCGGCGATACATGGGAAGTCGCGTCACGTCGGCGCCGTCCAGCATGACACGGCCGCTATCGGGCTGGATGAGCCCCGTAATCATGTAGAAGGTCGTGGTCTTGCCGGCGCCGTTGGGACCAAGCAGCCCCACCGCCTCGCCGCGCCTGACCGAGACGTTCACGTCCCGCACGACGGGGCGCTTCTTGTAGCGCTTACCCAGCCCCTCAGCGACGAGGCCGCCGCCCAATGGAACAGCATGCAGCTTGGGCCGAATCATCGCGGCACCGCCTGACCCTGCTGAGGCACGATCAGACCCTGCACGCGCTGTCCGGGCGCGGAGACGATGCGCGACACGCCGGTGTTCATGTTCACCAGCGCCTCGCGCCCATTCACCTGGTTCTCCTGCCGGGTGATGCGGACATCACCCAGCAGGCGCGCCATGCCGGTCTGGGCTGAATAGACGCCGCGCTCGCCACGCACCACCTCGGTGGCGGTGCGGATCTCCACGTTCCCGAAGAGCTCGATGCGGTCGATGCGGCCCTGACCCGGCGGTGGCGCAGCGGTTCCCTGGGTTCCGGGACGCGCCTGAGCCACGCCGCGTGCCGGGGCGGCGCCACCAGGGACAGGCTGCGGGTCCGCGAGCATGTAGGCGACCAGCGTGTCGGCCGTGATGCGACGGCCATCCTCGGTCGTCACCACGGCCTCGCCCCGCGCCACCGCCATGCGGCGCTCGCTCCAGTATTCCAGGCTGTCGCGGCTGGTGATGGTCTGTTGCGGGGTGGCGTAGGACAGGTTGCGGCCGGTCAGCACCATCACCGACTGGTCCATGTCGAACACGCCACGGTCGCCCGTGGCCCTGTCCGTCGCAGTGAAGATGCGGACATTGCCTTCCGCTTCCATGCGCCAGATCTCGTTGCCGCCGGAAAGCGGCGTCTCGCCGGGCCGGGCCGGATCCGCCTCGCCCGCAGCGGGACGGTAGCGGGCAAGGAGCCTCGCCGCCTCCACTGTGGTTCCGTCGCGCGATGCGCGGGCATTGCCACGGGCAATCACGACCTGCTCCGCCTGACGCCACTCGATGCCGTCATCGGCGGTGATGTCCACCGGGCCGCCCTGCGACATGTCCAAGCCCTGCGCCGCCGCGAGGCCAGAGAGCAGGGAGAGAGCGAGAAGAAGCCGCCTCATTGCTGGCGCCCTTCCAGAACAGCATGGGCACGGCCGGTGAAGATCATCACGGCGCCGCGGTCGCGCATCTCGAATCCCTCGCTTTCGATGGTGCCGAAGGGACCTTGCGCCTGGGTCGGGCGGTCGCCCGAGGCATGGCCGGCATCCACCTGCACCACGGCCGCTTCCGTCCGGAACAATGTGCCCCCGTCATGGAACAGGCGCACGTCACCCCACAGGTCAAGCGCCTGGCGCGGCCGGTCATACCGTCCTTCGCGCGATTCAATGAACACCCAGGCCCCATCGCTCAGCAGGATATCCGCCTCCGGCGAGTCGAGCAGCAGAACCTGGTCCTGGCCCGGCTGGCGGGCAATCCGCGCCGTGACGGTATAAGGACGGTTCACTTCATCCACGCCCTGATAACGCGGCGCCACCACCTGCAGCGCTTCGGGCGTCATAGCGGGCCCACGCCGGAAGGACAGGCGCCCTTCCCTCCCTTCCAGCTCCGGCCAAAGGAACAGGAGGCCGAGCAGGGCCATGATCAGCGCCGGGAGGACGAGCTTCACCAGCCACACGAAGCGCTGCCTGCGCGCGATCTGGCCGGCGCTCGGCGTGCGGCGCGGGCGCGACGGGGCCGGGACCGCACGGCTGGTCGGCAGCACCGCGACGGGCGCGCGACCGGCCCGGGCGGGCACGTCGGAGGCGGGAGGGTTGCTCACCGCGGATGTATGGTGCGCCGGGTGGCGGGGGGTCAAGGCAAGGATCGTGCCAGTCAGACTCGCTCGCTGATCTTGATGGCGACCTTGCAGCCCAGCTTGATCGCGGCAGAGAGCGCCCGGTAGCCCGGCGTCAGCTCCGCCTCGTTGGCGATGCCGATGTCGCGGTGCTCCAGTTCCTCGGCGCGGAAGCGGGCGATCTCCGCCTTCAGCTCCGCCTCGTCTTCGCCGAGATTGGCTTCCTGAGCCTGGTAGTGCTCATCGATCGCCTCCTCCACCGCCACGGTGCAGGCCATGGCCGCACGGGACCCCATGGCCGCCGTGGCCGCGCCCAGCACGAAGCCGGCGACGTGCCAGAAGGGCAGCAGTGCGGTCGGACGCACCCGGCGCTTGGCGATGTGGCGGGAGAAGGTGTCGAGATGAACCTGCTCCTGCTCCTGCATGTGGCGGATAGTCGGCTCGTGCTTCGTCCCGCGCAGCACAGCAAGCTGACCCTGATAGATGCGTTTCGCACCATATTCGCCGGCATGATCCACGCGAATCACGCGCTCAAGGTAGCGGCGGGGGGTCCTTTCGGTCATCGGAACTCCTTGCGGGCGAAGGTGAAGGCCAAGGCGGCCAAGCCCACCCCATAGATGAGGTTCATGCCCGCCATGGAAAGCGGGAAGCCGGGAAGGAGATAGGCAGGCTCGTCGCAGGGCTTGGTCGGCCGTGGCGCGAGGCTCGC
The DNA here is from genome assembly GCF_017355885.1 of Sabulicella rubraurantiaca. GTDB lineage: Bacteria > Pseudomonadota > Alphaproteobacteria > Acetobacterales > Acetobacteraceae > Roseococcus > Roseococcus rubraurantiacus. Next base: position 200,473 of record NZ_JAFEUU010000001.1, on the reverse strand, counting down.
CATCATCTCCTCCAGGGAGAGGCTCGGATTGATCGCCGCGACCTGGCATCCGGCAAGCGGGGACGGCCACCAGCCGAATTCCACCCCAAGGTGGAACGCGGCGATGGACGCGGAGGCAGCGGCGCAGAGCCCGGCACCGATCAGCAGCCAGCGCCGTCCGAAGCCCAGCAGCGCGACCGAGGCCAGGGCGAAGCCGACCCAATAGGGAGCGCGCTGCCACAGGCACAGGGCGCAGGGCGGCAGGGCGAGCGTCACCTCCGACAGCCGGGCGGCGAGCGGCGCCAGCGCCGAAAGGAATGCGACAAGGAATGCTCCGGCCATGGCACTTCTTCGCGCCGCGCTCCCCCTTCCGCAAGGCGGGACCGGCGCCTAGCCTCCGCGCATCAAACCGGGGAAATCCGATGCTGACCATCTGGGGCCGCGCCAGTTCATCCAATGTCATGAAGCTGCTGTTCCTCTGCGAGGAGCTGGGCCTGCCCTTCGAGAGGCTGGATGCGGGCGGCTCCTTCGGGCGGACGAACGAGGCCTCCTACCTCGCGATGAACCCCATGGCCCGCGTGCCGACCATCGTGGAGGAAGACGGGTTCTCCCTCTGGGAGAGCAACTCCATTCTTCGCTACCTCGTCGCGCGCCACGCGCCCAGCTCGCCGTTGCACCCCGCCGATCCGCACACGCGCGCCGGGATCGAGAAGTGGATGGACTGGCAGCTTGGCCACCTGAACGCGCCGATGACCACCATCCTGTTCACTCTTTACCGGACGCCGGAGCCGGAGCGCGACCGGGCCGCCCTGGCACGGGCGGAAGCGGAGGCAGCGGCGCTGTGGGGCATCGTAGAGACAGCGCTGGAAGGTCGCGACTGGCTGAGCGGCGACGCGCTCTCGCTGGCGGAGATCGCCCTCGCCCCCTACCTGCATCGCTGGCTGAACTTCCCGATCACGCGCCCCGAGACGCCGCGCCTCAAGGCGCTGCATGGCATGCTGATGACCCGCCCCGGCTTCGCGCGCCACGTCGCGGTCCCGATCACCTAGGCCAGATCGCGGGCCCGGCGCCCATGCGAGCAAAAAAAATGGCGACCCATTGCTGGGCCGCCAAGTTTAGGGAGGAAACGTCCAAGAAAACAACGAGGCGAACCTCGCTGCTGGAGGGATAGATAGCGCGGAGATCGTTTGCACGCAAGTGATTTTTCGCATTGCAGCATTCGCTCCCTGCAACCCTGAGCCCAAGGATCGTGGCATGACGGTTGCGTAGGCAAGTCCATGCGCCTTGCCGGTCTTTTGCCCATCCTGGTGTCCGTTTTCATTCCATGGGCGGTGGCATCCGCCGATCCTGGGCAGCTCTGCTGCGCCGCCATCGCGCGCCCCGAGCGCGGCGCCGGGATTCCGGCCGGACTTCTGCAAGCCATCGGCCGCGTGGAGTCAGGACGCCGCAGCCCCGAGACCGGGACCATCTCGCCCTGGCCTTGGACCCTGAATGCCGAGGGGCGTGGGCATTTCCTGCCGACACGTGAGGCAGCCTTCGCCGCGCTGCGGGAAATGCAGGGACGCGGCGTGCGCGTCATCGACGTGGGCTGCATGCAGGTGAATCTGCACCACCACCCCCGCGCCTTCGCCAGCGCCGAGGAGGCCTTCGACCCCGACGCCAACGCCCGCTACGCAGCGCGCTTCCTCATGGAACTCCACGCCGCGCGGCCCGATTGGATGGTGGCAGCCGGGCACTACCACTCGCACACCCCGGAACTGGCCCAGGCATACCGCGCCCGCGTCCAGACCGCCTGGGCCGAGACGGCTACTCGGGTCGCCGAGGATCGCGCCCTGGCCTCGCCGCGCCCGGCCCCTGCCCCGCGCCTCGCCTTCTCGAATCAGGCAGAGCATATTCAGGTCGCGGCGGCGACGATGCCGGGGCTGGGCCTCGACGCCTATCGCGCCCAGCCCGTGCCGCTTGCCGCCCGGTCGCTGCTGCCCGCTCCCCTCTTCATGGGGCCGCGTCGTCAGTAGGTGGCGCGGCCGCCCGAGCAGTCGAACACGGCCCCGGTCGAGAACGACACCCCGTCCGAAGCGAGGAATGCCGCCATCTCGGCCACCTCCTCCGCGAGACCGAAGCGGCCGAGCGGGATCTTGGACTTCATCCAGGCGACCTGCTCCGCCGTCATCTGGTAGAAGATGTCGGTCTCCACCGCCGCGGGGGTGATGCAGTTCACGCGGATCGCCGTTTCCGCCAATTCCTTGGCGAGCGATTTGGTGAGGGCGATCACCCCGGCCTTGGCAGCGGAATAGGCAGAGGCCATGGGATTCCCCTCCTTCCCAGCGACGCTGGCGATGTTGACGATGCGGCCGCGCCCGCGCTGCCGCATCCCCGGTACGACGGCGCGGCAGCACAGGAAGACTCCGACCAGATCCACCTCGACCACGCGACGCCAGGCCTCGACCGGGTAGTCCTCCAGCCGGTGGTTGGGGCCGGTGATGCCGGCGTTCGCCACCAGGATCCCCACCGGGCCGATGGCCGACTCGGTCCGGGCGAGCGCGGCCTCCACCGCGCCCGCATCGGTCACGTCCACGGTTTCGCGATGCGAGGCTGACACGCGCGACAATGCGCCCTCGTCGGCATCCCATAGGGCGACACGCGCCCCTGCCTCCTCCAGCCGCCGCGCGATGGCGAGGCCGAGGCCTCGCGCACCGCCGGTGACGACGGCCGCCTCGCCCGCGATCCCCTTCACGAGGGCTCCAGCCCCACCTCCCGCGCGAGGCGGGTGAGGTCGGTGATCTGGCCTTGCAGGAAGCTCTGCCACTGCTGCGGCGGCATGGCGCGCGGGGCATAGCCGAGGCGACCCAGACGCTCACGCAGTTCCGCCGAGGCCAGTACCTTTTCGAGCGCAGAGTTGAAGCGGGAAACGACCGGAGCCGGCGTGTTGGCCGGGGCGGAGACGCCGAACCAGACGATCAGCTCGAAGCCGGGCACATCGCGGGAGATGGGCGGGATGTCCGGCGCCAGGGGGAAGGACTCGCGCGAAGTAACGCCGAGCGCGCGCACCCTTCCGTCCCGAACCTGGGTCAGCCCGGCGACGAGGTCGGTCAGGGTGCAGTCGATGCGCCCGGCCATGACCTCGGTCAGCGCGTCCGGGCCGCCGCGCACCGGGACGGGGAGCATGGTCACCCCGGCAATGCGGTTGAGAAGCTGCGACCCGATCAGCGAGGAAGCGTTGCCGTGGCTGAAGGTCAGTTCCCCCGGCCGGCGCCGGGCCTGCTCCATCAACTCAGCCGTGGTTCGGGCCGGGTTGTTCAGGTTCACCACCAGCACGTAGGGCGCCTCGGCCAGGAACCCGATCGGCGTGAAGTCGCGGATCGGGTCATAGCCCAGATTACGGACGAGGTAGGTGTTCAGCGCGCCATTGGTGACGCTGAGGATGCCGACCGTGTGGCCATCCGGCGCCGCGCCCTTGAGCGCCATCGTCCCAACCACCCCGTTCCCGCCGGGCCGGTTGTCGATCACGACGGGCTGGCCCAGTTCGCGGCCCAGCGGCTCGGCGATCATGCGGGCCAGGCTGTCGGTCACGCTGCCTGCCGGAAAGCCCACGATCATCCGGATGGGCCGGTCGGGCCATGACTGGGCCAGCGCGGGCGCCGCAAGGAGCGACGGCCCGGCTGCAAGGAGGTGGCGACGCTGGATCATGGACGTTCCCGTTCTTCGAGATGCTTGTGGATAGCCGTGTTATCGGATTTCGGCCCTTGGGCGGCGACAGCCTCTGCCCATTCCTTGCGAAGCAGGCGCAGCAGCCGCGCCTCCACCCCCGTGGCCTCGGCGATGCCGGCTGCCGTCTCGATGTCCTTGCGCATCAGTCCAAGCTGGAACCCGCCCGCGTAGCGGCGGGACGCGATTTCCTGCGCCAGCTTGGTCTCCGAGGCGATGTTCCGGCCGGAGGACGCATTGAGCACCTGCGTCAGGATTCCGAGGTCCAGCCCTTCCCGCTCCGCCATCAGCGCGGCCTCGCTCACGGCCAGGAGACCGGCGGCATAGACGTAATTGTTGAGCGCCTTCATGGCGTGGGCGCTGCCCAGGACGCCGGTGCGGATGATCGCCTCGCCCATGCGGCGGAGGAGCGGTTCCACGCGATCCAGGTCGGAAGAGGCGCCCCCGGCCATGATCGCCAGCGTCCCGGCCCGCGCCTTCACGACGCTGCCGGAGACGGGCGCATCCACCATGGCGCAGCCCCGGGCGGCAAGCCGCTCTCCCCATTCCCGTGTCGCGGCGGGAAGCGAGGATCCCATGTCCACTACCACCGTCCCCGGACGCAGCGCCCCTTCCAGGGCGCCAAGTACGGAGGCCACCGCCGGGCTGTCAGGCAGCATCAGGATGATGGTCGAGGCGCGGGAGGCGAGTTCCGTCGGGCGAGGCAGCGCCTCGGACCCCGGAATCGTGACGCCCGCGGCATCGTGGGTGAGGAGGGGCGTCCCCTTGGCCACCAGATTCGCCGCCATCGGCGCGCCCATCATGCCAAGGCCAATGAAGCCCACCGGGCCGTCCATGCCATTTCCCCCTCTTTCCTTGGCAGGGAGTTTCGGGGGCATGGCCGGATTTGTCACTCCACCCCTCGAAAACCGGTGGGCACAGTGCTACATCTCCCGGTGCCGCTTGCGGCTATGGCGATAAACGTTGCGTGGAATAAGCGTTACGGACCCGGGGGCAGTGCCCGGCGTCTCCACCACTCACCTTCCCCTTGTCGGGGGCTCGGTTCTGGGGACGAAACAGGCTCGACGTGCGAGGTAAAGACGCAGCTTTTGCCCGGCATTGTACCGCCGTTATCGGGCTAAATCACAAGTGCCAACGACAACAGCCGCGAGGCTGTGGCGCTCGCTGCCTAACAAATAGGTAAGCGCGGTTTGGGGAGCACCGGGCAACAGAAGCTCCCCGCCTCTTCTTCCGGGCGGATGCGGGGTCCGTGCCTTCCTTCCCCTGACGGCGTTCCGCTCGTATGTTGCGCGCCGCAGGATTTTAACATGACCCAAGCACCGCCCCCCAGCCTCCTCCCCTATGAACACTGGGCCGGCCGCGCCCTGCGCGCCGTCGTGGTGGACGCGTTGGAACATGCCGCGCGGGAGGGGCTGCCCGGCGAGCACCACTTCTACATTTCCTTCCGGACCGACCATCCGGGGACGATCATCCCGGGCCACCTCAAGGTGCGCTACCCGCAGGAGATGACGATCGTGCTCCAGCACCGGTTCTGGGACCTGGCGGTCGACCGGGCGGCGCAGCGCTTCTCCGTCGGGCTGTCCTTCGCCGGGGTTCCGGCGATGCTGTCCGTCCCCTTTGGTGCCATGACCGCCTTCCAGGACCCGCACGCCCAGTTCGGCCTGCGCTTCGATCCGGACCTGGAACTGGAGGCGCCGCAGGAAGAGCAGGCCGCCGCGGAGCCCGCCCCTGCCCCCACCACAACCGAGGACGAACCGCCCGCCACGCCGCAGGTGGTGAGCCTCGATGCCTTCCGCCGCAAGCGCGACTGAAAGACCAGAAGCCATGAATCCTCCTCTCGACGTGGACGCCGCGCCGGTCACCGGCGCGACCGAGACCAAGCGCTTCGACTACGCGCCCATGTTCCCGCTGGGTGCGGACACGACGCCCTACCGGAAGCTGCCCATCGAGGGCGTCTCGACGATCGAGGTCGATGGCAAGCGCGTGCTGCGTGTCCCGCCGCGTGTTCTGGAAGAGCTTGCCTTCCAGGCCTGCCGCGACGTTTCGCACCTGCTGCGCCCTGGACACCTGCAGCAGCTTTCGAACATCCTGAAGGACCCCGAGGCGAGCGCGAATGACCGCTTCGTGGCGCTGGACCTGCTGAAGAACGCCAATATCGCGGCTGGCGGCAAGCTGCCCATGTGCCAGGACACCGGCACAGCCATCGTCTTCGGCAAGAAGGGCCAGCGCGTCTGGGTCGAGGGCGATGAGGAGGAGGCAATCTCCACCGGCGTCGCGCGCACCTATACCGAGACGAATCTGCGCTATTCCATGATGGCGCCCATCACCACCTTCGACGAGACGAACACCGGCAACAACCTGCCGGTAGAGTTCACCATCCTGGCCAGCCCCGGCGAGCACCATGCCGATGAGCTGCACCTGATGTTCGTGCTCAAGGGAGGCGGCTCGGCCAACAAGACCTTCCTCTTCCAGCAGACGCGCGCCGTGCTGAGCAAGCCGAAGCTGCTCGCGTTCCTGGAGGAGAAGATCAAGACGCTCGGCACCTCGGCCTGCCCGCCCTATCACCTGGCGATCGCCATCGGCGGAACTTCGGCCGAAGCGAATCTGAAGGCGGTGAAGCTCGCCTCCACGCGTTACCTGGACAAGCTGCCGACGCAGGGCAGCAAGGCCGGCCACGCCATCCGCGACCCGGAACTAGAGGCCGAAATCCACAAGCTGACGCAGAACCTGGGCATCGGCGCGCAGTTCGGCGGCAAGTATTTCTGCCACGACGTTCGCGTGGTCCGCATGGCGCGTCACGGCGCCTCGCTGCCCATCGGCATCGGCGTCTCCTGCTCGGCCGACCGCCAGATCAAGGCGAAGATCACCGCCGAAGGCGTGTTCCTGGAGGATCTGGAGCACGACCCTGCCAAGTACCTGCCCGAGACGACGGACGAGATCCTGGGCGGCGACGTTGTGAAGATCGACCTCAACCAGCCCATGGAAGCGATCCGGGCCGAGTTGACCAAGCACCCGGTGAAGACCCGCGTCTCGTTGACTGGCACCATCGTCGTGGCGCGCGACATTGCGCATGCCAAACTGCAGGAGCGGCTGGACCGCGGCGAAGGCCTGCCCGAGTACATCAAGAACCACCCGGTCTATTACGCCGGCCCCGCGAAGACGCCGGAAGGCATGCCCACGGGCTCCTTCGGCCCGACCACGGCGGGCCGTATGGACTCCTATGTGGAGGCTTTCCAGAAGGCGGGCGGGTCCCGGGTCATGCTGGCCAAGGGCAACCGCTCCAAGGCGGTGACCAATGCCTGCAAGGCCTATGGGGGCTTCTACCTCGGCTCCGTCGGCGGCCCAGCGGCACGTCTGGCGCAGGACTGCATCCGCAAGGTCGAGGTGCTGGAATACCCTGAGCTTGGCATGGAAGCGATCTGGCGCATCGAGGTCGAGGATTTCCCGGCCTTCATCGTCGTGGATGACAAGGGCAACGACTTCTACGACGGGCTTGAGTGATCCGACCCGGTGGCTTCGTCTGCAAACAAATTGCACCGCGCTAATGCTGACCTGCCTGCTGACCTCCGTGGTCTCACGCATGTCCAGCTGGCCGGTGGCGTGGACGAGCTTCCGGGTGATCGCGTTCCCGACGATCCTGGTGGTCATGCCGCTGGCGCGCCGCCTCGTCTTCCGGCTGGTAGCGGCGCCTCGAGGGTAGGATCACACGCATGACGCGCCGCCTCATCTCCTCCGGCTCCCGCTTCGAGGCGGAGATCGGCTACTCCCGCGCCGTGGTCGATGGCGACTGGATCTTCGTCTCCGGCACGACCGGCTACGACTACGCGACCATGACCATCGCCGAAGGCGTCGAAGACCAGTGCGAGCAGGCCTTCCGCAATATCGCGGCGGCATTGCGCCAAGCGGGGGCGGAGGTGGCGGATGTGGTGCGTGCAACGTTCATCGTGCCGCGCCGCGAGGATTGGGAGCCCTGCTGGCCGGTGGTCCGGCGCTGGTTCGGCGAGGTGCGGCCGGCCTCCACCCTGCTTCATGCCGGGCTGCAGGCGGATGCGATGCGGATCGAGATCGAAGTGACGGCGCGGCTGCGCCGCCAGCAAGGGGACAAGGGCTGATGCGCTTCTCGGTGGACCGTCTCGATCACCTGGTCGTCACCTGCCGGGACGTGGAGATCAGCGCCGCCTGGTACCAGCGCGTCCTCGGCATGGAGCGGGAGGAGTTTGGCCCCCACCGCCGCACCTCGCTGCGCTTCGGCGGGCAGAAGATCAACCTCCGCCCGCAGGAGGCGACCCAGGCGGAATGGTGGTCCGGCCTTGCCGCCGCTCCGGCCACGCATGACCTCTGCTTCATCGTCACCGTTACGGCGATGGAAGTGGTGGCGCATCTCCACCACTGTGGCGTGGTGGTGGAGCAGGGCCCCGTCCCCAAGGACGGCGCGCTGGGCCCCATCACCAGCGTGTACTGCCGGGACCCTGACGGAAACTTGATCGAGATCGCGACCTACAGCGACTGACCATCGGCTTCGGCGTGGAACGATCGCCTCGCCTGCGCTTTACTGCCGCGGACGGGAGGGTAGCATGACCACGCGAACCGAAACCGACAGCCTCGGCACCATCGAGATCCCTGCGGACCGCCTTTGGGGCCCGCAGACTGAGCGGGCGAGGCGCCTCTTCGCCATCGGGACCGAACGCTTCCCGCCGGCGCTGATCCGCGCCGTGGGACAGCAGAAATGGGCGGCGGCCGAGGCGAATCGCCGGCTGGGCGAGCTGCCCGCCCTGCTGGCCGACCCGATCAAGCAGGCCGCCGAGGAGATCATCTCCGGCGCGCGGGACGCGGATTTCCCGCTTTCGGTCTGGCAGACCGGGTCGGGCACTCAGACCAACATGAACGCCAATGAAGTGGTCTCGAACCGGGCGAACCAATTGCTCGGCCATGAGCTTGGTTCGCGCGACCCGGTGCATCCGAACGACCACGTCAATCGCGGTCAGTCTTCCAACGACAGCTTCCCGACGGTCATGCACCTCGCCGCCGCGCAGGCGGTGGTGAACCGGTTGAAGCCTGCTCTGGGCACGCTGGCTCAGAGCCTCGCGGCGCGGGCGGCGCAATGGGCCACTGTGGTCAAGGTCGGCCGCACCCACCTGATGGACGCAGTGCCGGTGACGCTGGGCGGGGAATTCGCCACCTGGGAGCGGCAGGTCCGCCTGGGGCTGGATCGCCTGGATGCCTGCATGCCGCGCCTCCTCATGCTGCCGCAGGGTGGTACGGCGGCGGGAACCGGGCTGAATCGCCACAAGGATTTCGACCGCCTCTTCTGCGAGGTAATCGCAGTCCGAACCGGCTTGGCCTTCGCGCCCAATCCCGACAAGTCGGAAGGGATGGCGGCGCATGACGCCTTTCTGGAGCTGCACGGCGCGCTGAACGTCATCGCCGCCTCGCTCACCAAAATGGCGAACGACATACGCCTTCTCGGCTCTGGCCCTCGTTCCGGCCTGTCCGAACTGATGATCCCTGAGGACGGCCTGTCCTCCTCGATCATGCCGGGCAAGACCAACCCCACCCAGAGCGAGGCGCTGACCATGGTTTGCGCGCAGGTGATGGGCAACCAAGTCGCCGTCACCATCGCCAATGCGCATGGCCACCTTGAACTGAATACCTACAAGCCGCTCATCATCCAGGCTGTGCTGCAATCCATCACCTTGCTCGCCGATGCCTCGGAAAGCTTCGCGCAGCACATGGTGGACAAGCTGGAGCCGAACCTCCCGCGCCTCGCGGAGAACCTCGCGAAGTCACTGATGCTCGCCACGGCGCTGAATCCGCATGTCGGCTACGATAAGGCGGTGAAGGTGGCGAAGCTGGCCCTGCACGAGGATCTGACGCTCCGTGAGGCCGCGATCCGGCTGGGCGTGAGCACGGGCGCCGAGTTCGACGCCTGGGTCCGACCAGAGACGATGATCCGCCCTGCGTGACTGGGGCGCATCTGTCCAAGCGCTCGCTGCGCCTCGCAGGCCATGCCACCTCCATCGCGCTGGAGCCCGAGTTCTGGGCGGCGCTGGAGCGCATGGCCGCAGCGCGCGGCCTCACCCTGGCTGCGCTGGTGACGGAGCAGGATGCGCTGCGCGGTGAGCAGCCTTTGGCCAGCCGCCTGCGCGTCTTCGCTCTGGCGGCGGCCCGCGGCGAGGGCTGACCCGCCGCGTCAGGTGCTCTTGAGTTCTGGACCGTCGCCGCGTCCGCGGCCAGCCGGATCGAACGGGTCGGTGTCGGTCGGGCCTTGTGGACCGCGCCCACCGCCGCGGCCACGGCCGGGCGGGTCGTTTGGGTCGCGGTCGGTGACGCCACCACCCTGCTCGCCTCCGCCGCCCCGGCCTCGACCGACCGGATCGTTCGGGTCGCTATCCGTCGCGCCGCGTCCAGGTGGGCGCGAGCCGCCGCGCCCCTGGCCGGGCGGATCATTCGGGTCGCTGTCGGTCGTACCGCGCGGGCGGCTGCCGCCCCTCCCCTGGCCCGGCGGATCGCTCGGGTCCGAATCCGAGGTTCCTCGGTTGGGGGGCGGACGCGGTGCCTCTTCCGGAGGCGAGGACTTGCGCTTGCCGGGCGGCTCGGAAGGCGTCGTGCCAGGAGAGCCGCTCTTAGGCTGCTGCGCCCCGGCCTGAGCGGTGATTCCACCGCTCGCCATTCCCAGCACCAGGATCCGGCGTCTCAGCCGCGGGTCGCTCATCGCCCTGTCCTCCCTTTTCACTCTTCGCCGGATCCGCCGGCACTCTTCGGCAGCAACGCGGCCGGGGCACCCAAGGCAGCAATCTCTGCGCTACCGGCCACGCGCGTGCAGCCCCCCAGACTCAGAAAGGCCCCACGGATCTGTCCCCGGGCGAGAAGCAGCTCCGCTTGGCAGAGCCCCGCATCCAAGGCTGCCTCAAGCAGTGATACCGGGAGGGTTCCGACCGCGACCGTGACGCCTTGTCCTACCAAGTCAGTATCCGGGTCCAGCTCCTCGGCCGGGCGCCGGAGGATGGAAGGATGCTCGGCATTCACGGCGTTGGCGATGACCGTCGCCGCGGCGTCCGCCTCCGCCGCCCGGCAGGCCAGCACGGTCACGGCATCCGCGATGCCAAGGGAAAAGGATCGCCCGCGCCAGCCCGAAGTGGCGATGCCGCCCACCCCGTCCTCAGCGCGGAGATGCGCGACGGGTCCGACGCCCGGGCGATCCGCCCGCTCCACCAGCCCGATGCGCAAGGACGCTCCAGGCGACAGATGGACGGCAATGTCGCCGCCATTGTTCACATGGGCGGCCGAAAGACCCGGCACCGCCGCGATCGCCGCCAGAACGTGCTCTGCCACTGCGCCCGCGACCGCAGCCATGGGCGTGATGAGGGCGGCGCGGAAAGGCCAGCACGCTTCGACCATCCGGCGCGAAACCGGATGCGCGGCCTCGGGCGGGCGGCCTAGCAGGGGCGCCCGCAACAGGGGAAGTTCCGCAGCCAGAGCGGGAAGCACGCCGCACAGGGCGCGGAACGCCACCTCCCGCGCCGTCTGGATGGCGGGACGCGTCCCTTCCAGCCCGATCAGCAGGTCCATCGGCCCATCCGAAAGGTGCATCCGCCCGTCGGGGAGGAGGTGGCGCTGTGGCGGAGGCCAGTCCGTCACCCCAGCGCATCCAGCATGCGATTGGCGAAGTGACGGGGCACGGCGAACGCGATGGTGTCCTCCTCACGCCTGCCCAGCGCGCCGTACAGCCCGGCGCTGTCCGCCGCCGGTCCCTCCAAGGTCGCGCGATGGTTACGCGCTCCCTCGCCTACCGAGATGTGCAACGCCGCCCGCAGATGGCGCGGGCGCCAGTAACGGTCCAACTCCGCCGCCTCCATGCCAAGCGCCGGGCGAGTGTGAGGGTGCGCGCGCGAAAAATCCACCGGGCTTTGACAGCCCTGCCCCGCCCTTTCAACCTCGCAGGGCGAGGAGAGAGGGAACAAATGACGCGAAGCCTCATCCGGGGCCTCGGCCTCGTATTTTCCGGCATAGTGCGGGACCCCGTGCTGGACGCCGATGCCATCCTCGTCGAAGACGGCTGCATCGCAGGCATCGGCCGCGCTGCGGATTTCGAGGCGGAGACGGTCATCGAGGCGCATGGCTGTGCCGTCATGCCCGGGCTGATCGACAACCACGTCCATCCCGCATTCGGCGATTGGACCCCACGCCAGAACCAGTTGGGCTGGATCGAGGGCATGGTCCATGGCGGCACGACGACGCTGATCTCGGCCGGCGAGGTGCATCTGCCCGGCAGGCCCAAGGACCCGGTTGGGGTAAAGGCCCTCGCCGTCGCCGCGCAGCGCGCCTTTTCCGCGTTCCGCCCAATGGGTGCACGCGTCCTGGCCGGCGCCCCAGTGCCCGAGCGCGGCATCACCCGGGAGGATTATGCCGAGATGGCGCGCGCCGGAGTGCGCTGGCTCGGCGAGTTCGGGCTGGGCACCGTGAAGGACGAGGCGGAGGTGGTGGAGCACATGCAGGCCGCACGCGAAGCCGGGCTGAACGCCATGATCCACTGCGGCGGCCCGTCCATCGCCGGCTCCAACCTGATGCGCGCCCCGGTGGTGATCGCCGCTGATGCGGACATCGTCGCACACATCAACGGGGGCCCGACCTCCTTGCCCGCCGCGGAGCTGACGAAGGTCATTGAGGGCACGAAGCGCGCCATCGAAATCGTCCACAACGGCAACCCGCGCAACGCTCTCCACGCCGTGAACGTGCTCCGGGAGATGGGCCGGCTGGACCGTTTGGTCCTTGGCACGGACAGCCCGGCCGGATCGGGCGTACAGCCGCTCGGCGTGCTGCGGACGATCTCGCTGCTCTGCTCGCTCGGCGAACTCGACCCGGGCATCGCCATCGCGGCGGCGGGCGGCAACACGGCGCGCTGGCGCGGGATCGAAGCCGGGACCATCGCCATGGGACGCCCCGCTGACCTCGTGTTCCTGGATGCGCCGATCGGCGGTGCCGGAGAGGATGCAGCAGAAGCCTTCATCCATGGTGAACTGCCCGGGATCGGCATGGTGATCGTGGATGGCGAGGTGCGTTGCGGCCGTTCGCGCAACACGCCGCCCGCCGCCCGAATCCCGGAGGTGCTGGCATGACCGCGATCCGCAAATGGGCCGTCCTCGTCGAGGAAACCGCGATGGAGGTCGGGCGCCCCGTTTCCCCGCCCATTCGCCGCGCCGTCGCCATGGCTGTGCTGCGAAATCCCTTCGCTGGCCGCTTCGAGGAGGACCTGACCACCCTGGTCGAACTGGGCGCGACGCTCGGGGCGGAACTCGCCACGCGGGCCATCGGGGCGCTCGGCATCCCGGGAGAGCAGGTCCATTCCTTCGGGAAGGCTGCCGTCGTGGGCGAGGATGGCGAGCTAGAGCACGCTGCCGCGCTGCTGCATCCAAAGATGGGCGCGTCGGTGCGCGCGGCGCTCGGCAAGGGGCCGGCGCTCATTCCCTCTGCCAAGAAGCGCGGCGGCATGGGCACGGCGGTGGACGTCCCGCTGGGGCACAAGGACGCCGCCTTCGTCCGCTCGCATTTCGACGCGATCGAGGTGCGGATGCCCGACGCGCCGCGGCGCGACGAGATCCTGCTCTGCCTTGCGCTGACGACGGGCGGGCGCCCCCTGCCCCGCATCGGCGGCCTGACTGTTGACGAAATCGTCGGCGAGGATGGTTTGCGGTGACAGCCGTGCTGTGCCGCGCCCATCATGCGGCATGGCTTCGATCGAGATCACGCTGAACGGCGCGCGCCGGACGATTGAGGCGCCGCCCACCACCACGCTGCTCGACTGGCTGCGCGCCGAGGGGCTGACAGGCGCCAAGGAAGGCTGCGCCGAGGGGGATTGCGGCGCATGCACGGTCGTCATCGAGGCAGGCGCCTCGCGCCGCCCGGTCAATGCCTGCCTGTGCGTGCTCGGCCAGATGCATGGACGCGCAATCCGCGCCGTGGAAGGCCTGGGACGTGACCATCCGGTGGTGCGGGCCCTGGCCGAGGGCGGCGCCACGCAATGCGGGTTCTGCACCCCCGGTATCGTCATGGCGGCCTGGGCCTGGACCCGATCGGGCGGCGACCCGCACGCCGCGCTCGCCGGAAACCTGTGCCGCTGCACCGGCTACCGCCCCATCCTCGACGCCATGGCGGCGATGTCGGATGACGGCGAGACGGCGCCGGGCTTCGCCGCAGCTTCCTCTCAATTCGGCGGCTTCCACCTTCCAGCCACCTTGGAGGAGGCCGTGGCGCTGCGTGCTGCCTTCCCTGATGCGATGCTGCTCGCGGGCGGCACGGATCTCGGCCTCAGATTCTCTGAGCATCGCGAGCACCCGGCCGAGGTGATCTGCCTGCTGAACGTGCGCGAGATGCAGGGTGTGACAGTGGGCGAGGCCTGCCAGCGCATCGGCGCGGCGGCCCCTTATGCGGAGTGGCTCGAAGCCTGTCGTGCGGATGCGCGCTTCGCCCCGCTCGTCCCCTATCTGGAACGGCTGGGGTCGCGGCAGATCCGCACGCTCGGGACCGTTGGCGGGAATTTGGGTACGGCTTCACCCATTGGAGATGCGCTGCCGGTGCTGCTGGCGCTTGGGGCCGTCGTGGAGTGTGCCTCTCCGCGCGGCGCGCGTCGGGTTCCGGTGGAAGAGTTCCTGCTCGGCTACCGGCGCAACGCCCTGGCGTCGGACGAGATCATCGTCGCGATCGAACTTCCGGCGCCACCGCCGGGCGCGCTGCTGGCAGCGGAGAAACTGTCGCGCCGCCATGATCAGGATATCAGCGCCGTCTCGCTGGCCGCCTGTGTCGAGTTCGCGGGGGAAACCGTGTCACGCGCCCGCCTTGCATTTGGGGGCATGGCGGCGACGGCCATGCGGGCGCGCGAGGCCGAAGCGGTGTTGACCGGCCGCAGCCTGGATGACGATGCGGCACGCGAAGCCGGCGCCGCTCTGCGCTTTGCACCGATGGACGATCATCGCGGCGCGGCCGCCTACCGTCTGGAAGCGGCGCGCGGCCTCCTGCGCCGGCTCGCCCTGCGTCACGCGCGGCCGGACTTGCCTGCGACGGTCCACGCATGAACACCGCCATCGTCGGCCATGCCCTGCGCCATGACAGCGCGTTGCGCCACGCGAGCGGCGAAGCGCGCTTCCTCGACGATCTGCCCGAACCTGCGGGGACTTGGCACGCGGCGCTGGCACTGTCGCCGGTCGCGCATGGGCGATTGCGCGGCCTCGACCTGCCCGAAGGGGTGCGAGCCATCCTGCCCGCCGACATTCCGGGTCAGAACGACATCGCGCCCATTGGCCATGGCGAGGTGCTCTTGGCGGAAACCCTGGTCGAGCATCACGGGCAGCCCCTCGCCATCCTTGTCGCGCCGACGCGCGACGCCGCCCTGCGCGCCGCCGCAGCGGCCCGTCCGCGTATCGAAACGCTACCACCCGTGTTGAGCATCGAGGCGGCGCTGGAGACAGGCTCCTTCCTCGTCCCGCCGCAGATCATCGCCGAAGGGGATGTCGAGGCCGCGCTCGCGGCCGCGCCGCACCGCCTGACCGGAGAGTTCCGCGCCGGCGGCCAGGAGCATTTCTACCTGGAGGGCCAGATCGCCCTCGCCATCCCCGGTGAGGAAGGCGAGATGCTCGTCCACTCCTCGACCCAGCACCCGACGGAGGTGCAGCACGTTGTCGCGCGCGTGCTGGGTGAGCCCTATCATCGGGTGACCGTGCAGTGCCGGCGTCTTGGCGGCGGGTTCGGCGGGAAGGAGAGCAACGCCTCCTGGGTCGCGGCGGCGGCGGCACTCGCCGCGCGAGTGACGGGCCACCCGGTCAAGCTGCGCCTGTCCCGCCGCGCCGACATGGCGGCGACGGGCAAGCGCCACCCTTTCCTGTATCGCTGGCAGGCCGGCTTCGACGAGGAGGGGCGCCTGCTGGCGCTGGACGCCACCTTGGCGGCCGATGGCGGCCATTCGCTGGATATGTCCGGCGGGGTAGTGTTCCGTGCCCTCACCCATGCGCTGAACTGCTACGGCGCGCCGGCGCTGCGCGTCTTAGCCTGCGCCGTGAAGACCAATCATGTCAGCAACACGGCCTTTCGCGGCTTCGGCGGCCCGCAGGGCGCGCTGCTGATGGAGGATGTGCTGCACCGGGCCGCGGCGCAGCTTGGCCACGACGTGGAATCCCTGCGCCTGCGCAACCTCGCGGATCGGACTCCTTACGGCCAGAGGCTAGAGCCCGCCCTGACCCGCCGCGTCCTGGCCGAGGCCAAGGCTGATGCCGAATGGGACCGGTTGCGGGCAGAGGCGGCTTCGTTCAACGCCGAGCATCCGACGCTCCGGAAGGGGGTGGGCTCCTTCTGCTGCGCATTCGGCATCGCCTTCGGCATCCCGCACCTGAACCAAGCCGGCGCCCTGGTGCATGTCTACACGGATGGCTCCATCCGCCTGGCCCATGGCGGGACCGAAATGGGCCAAGGGCTGTTTATCAAGGTGGCGCAGGTGGTGGCGGAAGTGTTCGGCATGCCGGTCGAAGCGGTCGGCCTCGCCCCCACCTCGACGGCCGAGATCCCCAATACCAGCGCCACAGCCGCCAGCACGGGCAGCGATCTGAACGGCTGGGCGGCCCATGCGGCGGCCATGGCGGTCCGTGACCGGATGGCGGAGGTCGCCGCGCGGCACCTTCGCTGCACGCCGGAGAGCCTGCGCTTCGAGGACGGCCATGTCCTCCCGCCCGGCGGCAATGAGGGAATGCGCTTCGGCGAACTGGCGAAGCTTTGCTGGCGGGAACGGGTCAGCCTCTCCGCGACCGGGTTCTACCGGACGCCGGACATCCATTGGGATGCGGGACGCATGCGAGGGGAACCATTCTTCTACTTCACCTATGGCGCGGCGGTTGCGGAGGTGCTGCTGGACACGTTGACCGGCGAGCATCGGTGCCTTTCGGCGCATCTCGTGCAGGATTGCGGACGCAGCCTGAACCCGGCCATCGACCTCGGCCAGATCGAGGGCGCCTTCGTGCAGGGAATGGGCTGGCTGACCAGCGAGGAGTTGTGGTGGGACGGGGACGGGCGGCAGCGCACTCTTGGCCCGTCCACCTATAAGATTCCGGGTTCCCGCGACGTGCCCCCCGTGCTGCGGGCCCGGCTTCTAGAAGGCTCGGAGGCACGGGCAGGAGCGCTCTTCCGCTCCAAGGCAGTTGGGGAGCCGCCGCTCCTGCTCGCGACGGCGGTTGTGAATGCCCTGCGCGATGCCACGGGGGTGCCGAGCCTCGGCCTCCCGGCCACGGCTGAGCGCCTCCTGGCAGCGATCAGGAATCGCTAGCTTCCCGCCTTGGTGGGAACTGTGATGCCGCTTGCACATGGCTCACCGCATTGCCATACAGTTTGGCAAGCGCGGCTGAAATGCCGGTTGGAATGGGAGGCTGGGCCGGGTGAGCGACACGATCCTCAAGGCGGAAGGACTGACCAAGGAGTTCCGTGGCTTCGTCGCGGTGAAGGACGTGAATCTCGCGATCCGCCGCGGCTCGATCCATGGGCTGATCGGCCCGAACGGCGCCGGCAAGACAACGTGCTTCAACCTGCTCACCAAGTTCCTGATTCCGACACGCGGAACCATCACCTATGATGGACGCGACATCACCTCGCTGAAGCCGGCCGAGGTGGCGCGCCTCGGCCTCGTGCGCTCCTTCCAGATCTCCGCCGTCTTCCCGAACCTCACGGTGCTGGAGAACGTGAAGCTGGCCCTGCAGCGCCAGCGCGGCGGTTCCTTCGATTTCTGGCGCAGTGATTCTGTGCTGCGCGAGTATGACACGCGGGCGCGCGAGCTCCTCGAGGATGTGGCGCTCACGGAGTATGAGCGCGTGCAGGCCGGCCAGCTGCCCTACGGCCGCAAGCGGGCGCTGGAGATCGCGACCACCCTCGCTCTCGACCCCGTCATGATGCTGTTGGACGAACCCACCGCCGGCATGACGCATGCGGACGTGGATCGCATCGTGGCACTGGTGAAGCGCGTCTCGGCCGGGCGGACCGTGCTGCTGGTGGAGCACAATCTGAAGGTCGTCGAAGGCCTCTGCGATGAGATCACCGTGCTGGCGCGCGGCGAGGTCCTGGCCCAGGGCAATTACGCGACGGTGAGTCGCAACCCCGATGTCCAGGCCGCCTATCTCGGCACCGACCCGGCCAGCGTCGGCGCCCCCAACGCTGCGGGAGGAGTCGCCCATGGCTGAGCCGATGCTGAAGGTCCGTGGCCTCGAGGCATGGTACGGCGAGAGCCACGTGCTGCACGGCGTCTCCCTCGACATCCACGAGGGCGAGGTGGTCACCCTGCTGGGGCGCAACGGCGCCGGCAAGACCTCCACGCTGCGCGCCATCATGGGGCTCACCGGCCGCCGTGCCGGCTCCATCGTCTTCGAGGGCAAGGAGACGATCGGGCTGCGCCCCGACCTGATTGCCCGTTCGGGCATTGCCTATTGCCCGGAGGAGCGGGGCATCTTCGCCTCGCTGGACGTGACTGAGAATCTCCTGCTGCCGCCGGCAGTGCGGTCGGGCGGGCTCTCAGTGGACGAAATCTACACGCTCTTCCCGAACCTGAAGGAACGCGCACGCTCGCCGGGCACCAAGCTGTCGGGTGGCGAACAGCAGATGCTGGCGATCGGCCGCATCCTGCGCACGGGGGCCAAGCTGCTTCTGCTGGATGAGCCTTCGGAGGGGCTGGCGCCGGTCATCGTGCAGCAGATAGGCCGCACCATCCGCGAGCTGAAGAGCCGCGGCTTCACCGTGCTGCTCGTGGAGCAGAATTTCCGCTTCGCGCAAACCGTGGCCGACCGCCACTACGTAATGGAGCATGGCGAGGTGAAGGCGACCGTGACCAATGCCGAGCTCGCGACCTCGATGGACCGCCTGAACGAATACCTGGGCGTGTAAGGCACTCGAAAGGACTGATCCTATGACGTTGAACCGCCGCAACCTCCTCGCCGCCGCTGCGGCCACGCCCCTTGCTGCCGGGCTGCCCATGTCCGGTGCGCGGGCGCAGGCGCAGAACACCATCCGCATCGGCGTCCTCAATGACCAGTCGGGCCTGTATCGTGACCTGTCCGGCCCTGGCTCCACCCAGGCCGTGCGCCTCGCCATCCAGGATAGCGGCATCACCCAGCGCGGCATCAACGTGGAGGTGGTGCAGGCCGACCACCAGAACCGCCCCGATGTCGGCTCGACCGTCGCCCGCCAATGGATCGACCGGGACGGCGTGGACGTGATCGTGGACGTGCCGACCTCCTCCGTGGCCCTGGCCGTGAACACGGTGGTGCGTGAGCGCAACAAGGTCTTCCTGAACTCCGGCGCTGCCACGAGCGACCTGACGGGCGCGCAGTGCAGCCCGAACACCATCCACTGGACCTATGATACCTGGATGCTCGCGCGCGGCACGGGCGGCGCCATGGTGCGGGCCGGCGGCGACACCTGGTTCTTCCTGACGGCGGACTACGCCTTCGGCCATGCGCTGGAGCGCGACACGGCGGAGTTCGTGCGCGCCGCGGGTGGACGCGTCCTCGGTCAGGTCCGCACCCCCTTCCCAGGCACGACCGACTTCTCCTCCTATCTCGTGCAGGCACAGGCGAGCCGGGCGAAGGTGATCGGCCTCGCGAATGCGGGCGGCGACACCATCAACTCCATCAAGCAGGCGGCAGAATTCGGGCTGACGCGCCGCGGCGTGAAGCTGGCGGGGCTGCTGGTCTTCGTGACCGACGTGCATTCGCTCGGCCTTCAGACGGCGCAGGGCCTCGTCCTGACCGAAACTTTCTATTGGGACCTGAACGACCGCACTCGCGCCCTGACGCAGCGCCTGGGCAACATGCCGGGCGGGCTGCGCCCGACCATGGTGCAGGCGGGCTGCTACTCCGCAGTGCTGCACTACCTGAAGGCCGTTGCCGACATGGGTGTGCAGCAGGCCAAGGCCAGCGGCGCCGAGGCGGTGAACCGCATGAAAGCCATGCCGACCGACGACGACGCCTTCGGCCAGGGCTCCATCCGTCCCGATGGCCGCAAGATCCACCCCGCCTACCTGTTCGAGGTGAAGACCCCGCAGGAGAGCCGCGGGGCGTGGGACTACTACAAGCTTCTGTCCACCGTGCCGGCGGATGAAGCCTTCCGGCCAGTGGGCCAAGGCGGGTGCAGCCTCGTCCGCGGCTGAGTTGACCACCGAGGGGCGAGCCGGCGCAGACCGGCCGCCCAATAATCCGCCGGCCCTCGCCGGCGGAAGACCAAAACAGGGAGCGTGAAAAGAATGTCTGAGATTAATCGCCGCCGCTTGCTGGCGGGCGCCGCCGCCAGTACCGCCTTCGGCGCCCTGCCCACCTGGCAGGCCCGCGCCCAGGCGCAGAACACCATCCGGATTGGCGTGCTGAACGACCAGTCCGGTCTGTATCGTGACGTGAACGGCCCCGGCTCTGTCGCCTGCGTACGGCAGGCCATTGCCGATTCCGGCGTCACGCAGCGCGGCATCAATGTCGAGGTGCTGGTGGGCGACCACCAGAACCGCCCGGATGTCGGCTCCAACATCGCGCGGCAATGGATGGACCGGGACGGGGTGGATGTCATCCTCGACGTTCCGACCTCCTCTGTCGCGCTCGCCATCAACACCGTGGTGCGCGAACGCAACAAGATCTTCCTGAACAGCAGCGCCGCGACCAGCGACCTGACGGGCGCGCAGTGCAGCCCGAACACCATCCACTGGACCTACGACACATACATGCTCGCCAAGTCCACGGGCGGCGCCATGGTGCGGGCCGGCGGCGACACCTGGTTCTTCCTGACGGCGGACTACGCCTTCGGCCATGCGCTGGAGCGCGACACCTCGAACTTCGTGCGCGCCGCAGGTGGCCGCGTGCTGGGCGCGGTGCGGACGCCCTTCCCGGGCACTGACTTCTCGGGCTTCCTGGTGCAGGCTCAGGCGTCGCGCGCCAAGGTCGTCGGCCTCGCCAATGCGGGCGGCGACACCATCAACTCCATCAAGCAGGCAGCCGAGTTCGGGCTGACGCGACGTGGCGTGAAGTTGGCTGCACTGCTGATGTTCATTTCCGACGTGCATTCGCTGGGGCTGGAGACGGCACAGGGGCTGGTCTGCACCGAGACCTTCTACTGGGACCTGAATGACCGCACCCGCGCCTTCACCCAGCGCGTCCTGCCCAACATGCCCAACCAGCTCCGGCCGGGCATGGGCCAGGCGGGCTGCTACAGCGCGATCGTCCACTACCTGAAGGCCGTGGCCGATATGGGCGCGCAGCAGGCCAAGGCCAGCGGTGTCGAGACGGTGAACCGCATGAAGGCGATGCCCACTGACGACGATGCAATGGGCCAGGGCTCAATTCGCCCCGATGGGCGGCGGATCCAGCCCTCCTACCTGTTCGAGGTGAAGACGCCGCGCGAAAGCCGCGGCCCGTGGGACTACTACAAGCTGCTGCAGACCACCCCGGCGGAGGAAGCCTTCCGCCCGATGAGCGAAGGCGGCTGCTCACTCGTCCGCAGCTAGGAGAGAGACAAGGAGAGGGCGGGGCCGGACATGGGCGCGAAGAATCCATGCCGGCCCCGTCGCAACGGGGGCAACACGAGCAAGGAAACGCCAGCATGACCATCCACCGCCGCGGCCTCCTGGCCGGCGCAGCCGCCACGACACTGCCCTTTGCTTCACTGCGTGCCCAGCAGGCCAACACGCTGCGCTTGGGCGTCCTGACCGACATGTCGGGCCCCTACCGCGACCCGACCGGTCCCGGTTCCGCGATCTGCACGCAGCAGGCGGTGATGGAATTCGCCTCGCGCCTTGGCGTCCAGGCCGAGGTGATCCAGGCCGACCACCAGAACCGCCCTGATGTCGGCTCCAACATCGCACGCCAGTGGTACGACCAGGGCGTGGACGTCATCGTCGATGTTCCCACCTCTTCTGTCGCACTAGCGATCAGCCAGATCGCGCGGGAGAAGAACAAGCTCTTCCTCAACTCTGGTGCTGCCACCAGCGACCTGACCGGTTCTGCATGCTCGCCGAACACGGTGCACTGGACCTACGACACCTACATGCTCGCCAAGGGAACCGGAGCCGCCTTGACCCGCGCGGGGGGCGATACTTGGTTCTTCATCACGGCGGACTATGCCTTCGGCCACGCGCTCCAGCGCGACACCTCCTCCTTCGTAGAGCAGGGCGGCGGGCGGGTGCTCGGCTCGGCACGCTACCCCTTCCCGCAGACGACGGATTTCTCCTCCTACCTCGTCCAGGCCCAGGCCAGCCGGGCCAAAGTGCTCGGCCTCGCCAATGCCGGGACGGATACGGCGAACTGCATCAAGCAGGCGCGCGAATTCGGATTGACACGCAACATGCGGATCGCCGGGCTGCTGAT
Organism: Sabulicella rubraurantiaca; assembly: GCF_017355885.1. Lineage (GTDB taxonomy): Bacteria > Pseudomonadota > Alphaproteobacteria > Acetobacterales > Acetobacteraceae > Roseococcus > Roseococcus rubraurantiacus. The sequence goes on along the minus strand of NZ_JAFEUU010000001.1, from coordinate 178,424 downwards.
GTCTTTCATGGAGGTCCATTCCCTCAGCCTCGATACGGCGCAGGGCCTGCTGTTGACCGAGTCCTTCTACTGGGACCTGAACGACCGAACCCGCGCCTTCAGCCAGCGTGTCCAGCCGCGGATGCCAAACCGCGCCATGCCCGCCCAGGTACAGGCGGGGTGCTACAGCGCGACGGTGCATTACCTGAAGGCCGCCGGCGCACTGGGCGCCGCCGCCGCCAAGGCCGATGCCCGCGCGGTGGCGGAACGCATGAAGTCCATGGAAACGGATGACGACGCCTTCGGCACCGGGCGCATCCGGCCGGACGGACGCAAGATCCACCCAACCTATCTCTTCCAGGTGAAGACGCCCCGCGAATCGCGTGGGACGTGGGATTACTACAACATCGCGGCGACCAACCCGGCCGAGGAGGCTTTCCGCCCCATGGCCGAGGGAAATTGCCCGCTCGTCAGGGGGTAAGATACGCGTATGGACGAGATCTTCGGCATCCCGGCACCACTGCTCTTCGGGCAGTTGCTGCTCGGTCTCATCAATGGGGCCTTCTACGCGCTCCTCTCGCTCGGCCTCGCCGTCATCTTCGGGATGCTGAACGTCATCAACTTCACGCATGGCGCCCAGTTCATGCTGGGTGCCTTCGTGGCCTGGGCGATGCTGAACTTTCTTGGCCTCGGCTATTGGTGGGCGCTGCTGCTGGCACCCATCGTCGTCGGGCTGTTCGGCGTGCTGCTCGAACGAACTATGATCTCACAGCTCTACAAGCTGGATCACCTCTACGGCCTGCTGCTCACCTTCGGCGTCGGGCTGATCGTCGAGGGGCTGGTGCGGAACGAGTTCGGCTCCTCCGGCCTGCCCTACCGGATCCCGACGGAGCTGACGGGGGCCTGGGACCTCGGCTTCATGTTCATGCCCGTCTATCGCGGATGGGTGGTGATTGTGGCCCTCGTTGCCTGCATCGCGACCTGGCTGGTGATCGAGAAGACCAAGATCGGCTCCTATCTGCGCGCGGCGACGGAGAACCCAGCGCTGGTGCAGGCCTTCGGCATCAACGTGCCGCGCATGATGACCCTGACCTATGGCGCGGGCGTTGCCCTGGCCGCATTCGCCGGCGTCCTGGCGGCGCCGATCTACAGCGTGAATCCGCAAATGGGGTCCAACCTCATCATCATCGTCTTCGCCGTGGTCGTGATCGGCGGCATGGGCTCGATTCTGGGCTCGGTCGTCACGGGCTTCGGGCTTGGCATCATCGAGGGCCTGACCAAGGTGTTCTATCCGGAAGCTTCCGCCACCGTGATCTTCGTGGTCATGGCCATCGTCCTGCTGCTGCGGCCCGCCGGCCTGTTCGGGAGGGCCTGATCCATGGCGGCACCCGGCGGTTTCTCCGGCACCGACTTCAAGACCGAGGAAACAGTCTTCCTCGGCTTCACGCGGACGCAGCTCGTCGCCTTCCTGGTGATGGTGGCCTTCATCGTGGTCAGCCCCTTCTTTCTCTACCCCGTCTTCCTGATGAAGGTTCTGTGCTTCGCCCTGTTTGCCTGCGCCTTCAATCTGCTGATCGGCTATGTCGGCCTGCTTTCCTTTGGCCATGCAGCGTATTTCGGGATGGGCGGCTACCTCGCTGGCCACGCGGCCAAAGTGTGGGGTTTCACACCTGAGATCGCAGTGCTGATCGGCGGCGCGGTGGGCGCGTTGCTCGGTCTCCTCATCGGCTGGCTCGCGATCCGGCGACAAGGCATCTACTTCGCCATGATCACCCTGGCCTTCGCGCAGATGGTCTACTTCTTCTGCGTACAGGCGCCTTTCACAGGCGGCGAGGACGGCATCCAGTCCATCCCGCGCGGCAACCTGTTCGGGATGATCCCGCTGAGCGCCGACATCACCATGTACTGGCTGACGGCGGCGGTGTTCCTCATCGGCTTCCTGTTCATCCACCGCGTCATCCACTCGCCCTTCGGCATGGTGATGAAATCCATCCGCGAGAATGAGCCGCGCGCCACCTCACTCGGCTACCGGACTGACGATTACAAGCTGATGGCCTTCGTGCTCTCCGCCGCGCTCTCGGGCGTTGCAGGCGGGCTCAAGTCTATCGTCTTCGGCATCGCGACCCTCACCGACGTGTTCTGGACCATGTCCGGCGAGGTCGTGCTGATGTCGCTCGTCGGCGGGCTCGGAACGATCTTCGGGCCCGTGGTGGGCGCCGCCGTCATCATCACCATGCAGAACTACCTCGCGGAGTTCGGCGCCTGGGTGACGGTGATCCAAGGCATCATCTTCGTGCTCTGCGTGCTGGCCTTCCGCCGCGGCATCGTGGGCGAGATTGGCAACTGGCTGCGCGTGCGGCTCTGACCGCCGGGCGCCGCGCACAAAAAAGGGGGGCCTCGCGGCCCCCCTTACTTTTTCGGCCTGAAACCTCAGACCTTGACGTCGTTCGCCGCCTCGGGGCGAACCACGCTGGCGATGGTGCCGCGCACCACCTCGACGCGGATGTTGGGGGCGATCTCGACCTCCACCACGTCGCTCGTCTCGTTCACCTTCTTCACCTCGCCGACGATGCCGCCGGCGGTCACGACCTTATCCCCGCGCTTGAGCGCGGCGAGCATGGAACGATGCTCCTTCATCTTCTTCTGCTGCGGCCGGATCAGCAGGAAGTAGAAGACAACGAAGATCAGCAGCAGCGGCAGCAGCTGCATGACCACGGCGCCCGCGCCGGCCGCGGCGGCATCCTGGGCGTAAGCGGGGGAGATGAACATGTTTCCTCGCGTCCTTTGGGGAATCCTGGCGGATGTGACCCGCCCCGGCCCTTGCGTCAACCGCGTTCGGGCGCTTCAAACCCCAGCATGGACGCCGCCCTGCTGACCCGCATCGCCGAGGCCCTGGAACGCCTCGCCCCGCCCCCGGCCTTGCCGCCCCGCCTGGAGGGGGCCGACGCCTTCGTCTGGCACCCGCCGGCCACGCTGAGCCCGGTGCCACGCGTGTCGCGGGTGGAGATCGAACTGCTCCAGGGCGTGGAGCGGCAGCGCGAGATCATCCTGGAAAACACGCTGCGCTTCGCCAGCGGCCTGCCTGCAAATAACGCGATGCTCTGGGGGGCGCGCGGCATGGGCAAGTCCTCTCTGGTCAAGGCCGCCCATGCCGAGGCCAACCGCCTGCACCCCGGCTCCCTCGCCCTGATCGAGATCCACCGCGAGGACATCCGCACCTTGCCGGAGCTGCTGAACATCCTGCGCGGGCAGGAGCGGCGGGCCCTGGTCTTCTGCGACGACCTGTCCTTCGAGAAGGAGGACGCAGACTACAAGGCGCTCAAGAGCGTGCTCGATGGCGGGATCGAGGGGCGGCCGCCCAACGTGCTGTTCTACGCCACCTCCAACCGCCGGCACCTGATGCCGCGTGACATGATCGAGAATGAGCGCTCCTCCGCCATCAACCCCTCTGAGGCGGTGGAGGAGAAGGTCTCCCTCTCGGACCGCTTCGGCCTCTGGGTCGGGTTCCACAATTGCGACCAGCCGACCTTCTTCGCGATGATCGAGGGCTATGCCCGCGCCATGGACCTTCCGGTCGAAGCCTCCGAACTGCGCGCGGCGGCCGTCGAGTGGAGTGTCACCCGCGGAGGACGATCGGGCCGGGTAGCCTGGCAGTTCATCCAGGACATGGCCGGGCGGCTGGGGGTCAAGGGATGAAATTCATCGAGACGCTGGACGAACTCCACGCGCATTACGGCACCCCAGGCCCAGCCAGTCTGCGGAAGGAGGCGTCCCGCCTGACGCCGGAGTACCGGCGCATCATCGAGGCCGCTCCCTTCCTGGCCCTCGCCACCTCAGGGCCAGAGGGGCTGGACTGCTCGCCACGCGGCGACCTGCCGGGGCAGCTCGTCCGCATCCTGGACGACCGCACCCTGGCCCTGCCCGACCGGCGCGGCAATGACCGGATCGACAGCCTGCGCAACATCCTGCGCGACCCGCGCGTGGCGCTGATGTTCCTGGTGCCCGGCAGCGGCAACGCGCTGCGGGTGAATGGCACGGCGCGGCTCACGGCGGATCGCGCCTTGCTCGGCAGCTTCATGATGGAAGGCAAGGCGCCCCGCACCGTCGCCCTGATCCAGATCGAGACGGTATATTTCCAGTGCGCGCGCGCCGTGATCCGCGCCCGGCTGTGGGAGCCGCATGAAGCTCCCACCCTTCCGACGCCCGGCCAGATCCTGGCGGGGATGACGGCGGGCGAAGTCGGCGGTAAGGCCTATGACCGCGAATGGCCGGAACGCGCCAAGGCCAGCATGTGGTGATCGGCCCAGCCCAGCGCGGGGCTGACGGGCGCTTCCTCAATCCGGACGGGTCCCGCGCCGGCCAGGGGCTGCGCGCCCTTTGGCGGCTGTGGCGCGAGGGGTTCGGAACCCCTTGGCCCGCCCCGCTGGAAGACCCCCGCGAAGCACCACCGCCGCGCGACATCCCGGCGGGTTATGCGGCCTTCACCTTCATCGGCCATTCGACCTTCCTGGTGCGTCTGGATGATGGGCGGGTCCTGCTCTTCGACCCGGTCTTCAGCGAGCGCTGCTCACCCGTCGCCTGGGCCGGGCCGCGCCGCGTGCGCCCCCCTGCCCTCAGCCTTGCCGCACTTGACCGGGTGGATGTGGTGCTGGTGAGCCACGCCCATTACGACCACATGGACCTGCCCAGCCTGCGCGAGTTGCACGCCCGCTTCGCGCCTCGCTTCGTCGCCGGCCTCGGCAATGCGGCCTTCCTGGCCCGGCATGGCATCCCCGACGTCACGGAGCTTGATTGGGGTAGGCGCGCCACGCTTCCCGGCGGGCACGTGGTGGTGTTCCTGCCCATGCGACACTTCGCGGCCCGCACTTGGCGCGACCGGTCGCGAACCCTCTGGGGCGGCTTCGCCATTGAAGCGGCAGGCGGCGGACGGTTCATGCACTGCGGCGACACGGCGTGGGGTGAGCACCTCGCCGCCATTGGCCAGGAGTTCGGACCTTTTGACGCCGCGATGATCCCGATCGGCGCTTATGACCCGGAATGGTTCATGCAGGCCGTCCACATCACGCCGGAGCAGGCGGTGGCAGCCCAGCGCGACCTGCGCGCCCGGACCGCCATCGCGATGCATTTCGGCACCTTCAAGTTGACGCGCGAGCCGATCGGCGAGCCAGTGGACAGGCTGCGCGCCGCGGTGGGGGACCAGGACTTCCGCATCCCCCGCTTCGGCGAAACGATCTTGCTCCCGCTTCAGAACCCGTAGAGCCGGGCCGGATTCTCCACCAGGATGGCGCGCGGGTCGGGTATCCAGTCGTAGAGCCAGTCCAGCAGCGTGCCGTCATCCAGCATCTCCGCTTCCGTGCGGAACTGGGTGTGCGGCCAGTCCGTGCCCCAGACGCAGCGCGTGGGTGCTGCCTTCGCCAAGGCGCGCGCGATCGCGGCGAGGTCATCATAAGGCGGCTTGCTGGCACGGTAGCCCGACAGCTTCACCCATGCGCCGCCCCCTTCGAGAAGGCGCATCAGGGCGCGCATAGCCGGGGAGTCCGGGCCTTCGGTCGCGTCCACGCCGCCCATGTGGTCGAGTACGACCGGCACGGGCAGGCCCGACAGGCGTGGCGCCAGTTCCTCGATGTCTGTGGTGTAGATCTGGATATGCCAGCCCAGGGGCGCGACGCGTCGGGCCAGCGCCTCGAGCTGCTCCAGCGGCGCGCCATTGCCGCTGACAACGTTGAAGCGAACCCCCACCGCGCCGCCGCGCGCCAGCTCCCGAAGGTCGGCCGCCTCGTCCACCACCACGACGGCCCGAGTATCGGCGCGGCCCAGCGCCTGGACGGCATCCATCGTCACCCGGTTGTCGGTTCCATAGACGCTGGCCTGCACCACCACCCGCCGGGTGAGGCCCAACGTCCCCGCCATGTCGAGGTAGTGCGGCACCAGCGCCGGCGGGGGCGTGTACGGGCGGCCGGGATCCAGCGGGAAGCGGTCATACGGCCCGAAGATGTGGAAGTGGCTGTCGCAGCTTCCCTCCGGCGCGCGGGTCCGGGGTGGGGTGGTGCGGGGCTTGGCGGGGGCGCAGGTGAAGTCCATGGTGCCGCCATCTTCAAGGGAGAAGCGCATGACGGGCAAGGTTGCGGTGGTGACGGGCGCGGGCACGGGCATCGGCCGCTCGGTGGCGATCACGCTGCTGAAGGCGGGCTACCGCGTCGCCCTGGCCGGACGCCGGCAGGAGCCGCTGGGCGAAACCGCGCAGATCGGCGGCGGCGAGGCCCTTCCCATCGCGACCGACGTGGCGAAGGCGGCGGATGTGGCAAAGCTGTTCGCGGCGGTGAAGGACAAGTGGGGCCGAGTGGACCTGCTGTTCAACAATGCCGGCCTGAACGCGCCGGGCGTTCCCTTCGAGGATCTGCCGGTCGATAAGTGGGAAGAGATCGTGGCGGTCAACCTCACCGGCTCCTTCCTCTGCGCCCAGCACGCCTTCCGGATGATGAAGGATCAGTCGCCGCGCGGTGGCCGCATCATCAACAACGGCAGCATCAGCGCCCACGCGCCGCGCCCCGACAGCGCGCCCTACACCGCCACCAAGCACGCCGTGACGGGGCTGACCAAGTCGCTGGCATTGGACGGCCGGAAATACGACATCGCCGCGGGCCAGGTGGATATCGGCAACGCCGCCACGCCGATGACGCAGCGCATGCAGCGCGGCGTGAAGCAGGCGAATGGGGAAACCAAGGTCGAGCCGACCATGGACGTTCAGAATGTCGGCAACGCGATCCTGTTCATGGACAGCCTGACGCTCGACGCCAACGTTCTGTTCATGACCATCAAGGCAACAGCCATGCCCTTTGAAGGGCGCGGCTGACGCTCAGTGCCGGCGGCGCGTGCCCGAGGCCTGGGCGAACTGCAGCGCCGCGAGCATTGCTTCCTGCCCGCCCGCCATCTGCATGATGCGCGTGCGGGTAGGATCGCGTGGGGCGGTCGGCGTCCGCGCCATCAAGTCGCGGATCGCTGCTTCCAACTCGCTATCCGTTGATACGTCCAAAGGGGCCATGATGGATGGGAACGCCCCGTGAATGCTGCGGTTGCGCTCAACGTCCGGTGAAGCGCGGTTCCCGCTTGGATAGCATGGCATCCACCGCCTCCCGGTGATCCTCGGTTTCCTGGGCGATCGCTTGGTACGCCGCGCTCATTTCAAGCAGGGATGCGAGGGACATGTGCTGCCCTTCCCGAAGCAGGCGCTTCGTCATCCGCAACACGGTCGGAGGGTTTCGCGTGATGCGAGCCGCCAATGCGCGAGCGGCATCCATCAACTCGCCATGGGGCACGACGCGGCTGACAAGCCGGGCCTCCAGCCCTTCCTGCGCATTGAGCGGATCCCCGGTGAAGGACATCTCGGCGGCGCGGGATAGGCCTACGGCGCGCGGCAACAGCCAAGCTCCGCCGTCGCCAGGGACGATGCCCACGCGGACGAAGCTCTCGGCAAAGACCGCCTTCTCGGATGCGATGCGGATGTCGCACATGCAGGCAAGGTCGAGACCGGCACCGATGGCAGGCCCGTTCACCGCCGCGATGGTCGGCACGTCCAGTTCCCACAGCGCCAAGGGGATGCGCTGGATGCCATTGCGGTAATTCTCCCGCATGCCCGCGGGGCCCTCCGCTTCCATGATGCCGGTGCGGTCGCGCATCGCCTTGAGGTCGCCGCCTGCACAGAAGGCGGGGTCGGCGCCGGTAACGATGACGCAGCGCACAGTGGAATCCCGCGCGATCCGGCGGCAGGCCGCCTCGACCTCCTCGCAATCGGCGAAGGAGGAAATGGCGTTGCGCCGCTCGGGGGCATTCAGGGTCAGGATGGCCAGAGGGCCCTCCTGCTCGATGCGGAGGAAACTCATGCGGAAACTCCGGAAATGTCGCGGGCGGTGAGATCGGGCCAGAGGGCATCGCCGCCCCGCGCCATGGCGTCGCGGCCGATCTCCTCCGCCCAGGCACGCTCGGTGCCCCCCTCCTCCCGCCAGGACCACAGCCGGCGGGTGAAGTGGTGCAGCTCATGCTCCTCGGTGATGCCGATGGCGGCGAAGACCTGATGCGCCGTGGCCGCGCCGAGGGTCGCGGCCTCGCCAGCGACGATCTTGGCACAGCCGATCTCGAAGGCCGCGCCATCCAGGCCGCGCGCATCGGCGGCGCGGGCGGCGGCGGCAACAGCGACCTGCACGGAGGCGACTTCGGCCGCCATGGCCGCCAGGGATTGCTGGATGGCCTGGAACTTGCCGATGGGCCGGCCGAACTGCTTGCGGGTGTTCGCCCAGTCCACAGTCAGGGCCAGCACCTTTTCCAGTGCCCCGCCAATCTGCGCTGCGCGAAGCAGGGCGAGGCCCAGCCGGGCCGCGCGGGCGCCGAATCCGTTGGGCAGGTCCCCCTCGGCGGTGGTTGCGCCAGGGGTAACCCGGTCGCGCGGCTCGCGGCCGGTGTTCTGTCCATTGGTCGTCTCACCGGGCTGGCGCAGCGTGACGTGAGGACCGTCCAGCATGGCCAGCGTCGAGGCATGACGGCCGAAGGGGGCAGCCTCCCCGGCGGCAGCCAGGGTGGTGAAGCCCTCAGGCTGCTCGATCCCAGCGGCGCCGAGAAAGGCACCGGCCAGCATCGCCTCACCGAGCGGAATCAGAGCGGCGTGGCTTCCAAGCACGTGCCACAGCGCGGCAGCATCCCCCCAGCCAAGCCCGGCGCCGCCGGCCACCTCCGGCACCAGGGCGAGTGCGAGGCCTTGCGCCTCGACTTCGGCCCAGAGCGCCTCCGGCCAAGTGCCGCGTTCCACCTCACGCAGAACGGCGACGCCGCCCTGCTCCGTCAGCAATCGGTCCAGCTGCTCCACGAGCAGGGCGCGCATCTCGCTCATCGGCACTGCCCTCTCACCGCAGGCCAAGGTCGCGGGCGATGATGCCGCGCAGGATTTCCCGCGTGCCGCCACGCAACGAGAAGGTGGGGGCCAGCATGGCAAGCGTCTCCAGCATCCGGGACAGGTCTTCGGGCCGTTCCTCCGGTTCCAGCATGGCTCGAAGCCGCTCGGGCAAGGCCTGCTCGAAGCCGTTGCCGGCATCCTTCACCAGCGCCGCCTCCACCGCCGGATCCTCGCCGCGCTGCAGCATGCCGGTGACGGAGAGCGACATGGCGCGCAGCGTGGCGAGGCGCGCGACGATGCGCCCCGCCTCGGCCTCATGGCCCGGACGCAGCGCGGTCAGCCCGGCGACCAGGGCCGGATAGCTGGACAAGTAGCGGTCGGGGCCGGACCGCTCGAAGGCGAGTTCACTCGTTGCCTGCGCCCAACCCTGTCCCTCCGCGCCCAGCAGGTCATCCTCCCGAAGCAGGACGTCGTCGAAGGTCACCTCGTTAAAGCTGTCCTCCCCCGCGAGGTCCCGGATCGGCCGGATGGAGATGCCGGACAGGCGCAGATCCACCAGGAATTGCGACAGACCGGCATGGCGCGCCCCGCCCTCCGGCGCGGGGGAGGTCCGCACCAGGGCGATCATGTAGTCGCTCTTGTGCGCGAAGGTGGTCCAGATCTTGCGGCCGTTCAGCCTCCAGCCGCCCGGCACCCGCTCGGCCTTTGTGCGGAGGCTGGCGAGGTCGCTGCCTGAGTCCGGCTCCGACAGCCCGATGCAGAAGGCCAGTTCGCCGCGCGCGATGCCAGGCAGGATGCGCTTGCGCTGCTCCTCCGTGCCCAGGCGCAGAATGAGGGGCCCTGACTGACGGTCGCCGATCCAATGCGCTCCGACCGGGGCGCCAGCGGCCAGCATCTCCTCCAGCACCACCACGCGCTCCATGGCGCTGCGCTCGTGCCCGCCATATGCCTTCGGCCAGGTCATGCCGATCCAGCCGCGCGCGCCGACGGAACGGGAGAAGTCGCGGTCGAATCCCATCCAGGAACGGGCACGGGTCTCGGGCGTCCAGTTGCGCCCGGCTTCGGCGAGGAATTCGCGCAACTCGGCACGGAGGGCACGCGTGTCGGGCAGGTCGGGCAGGTCGAAGCGCATGACGTTTCCTTCTTTGGCCAAGCTAGGGCCGATTTCGCGGCGCGCAAACTGCCCCCCTTCCCTTCCGCGCCCGTGCCGATAGCTTCACCGCCAAATCAGGGGAGCGTAACCATGGACCAGTTCGGCATCGGCCAGCCTGTGCGACGCAAGGAGGATGTCCGCCTGCTTACCGGGCGCGGCCAGTTCACCGACGACCTCGTGCGCGACGGGATGGTGCATGCTGCCGTGCTGCGCTCACCCCATGCCCATGCGCGCATCCTCTCGATCGATGTCTCGGCCGCGAAGGCAGCACCCGGCGTGGTTGCGGTGCTGACGGGCCATGACGCAGCGGCCGACGGGCTCGGGCTCTTCCCCGTGCTCGTCGAGGTGCCGGGGGTTGATGGCTCGCCGGTCTGGTGCCCGCCCCGTGCCATCCTGCAGACCGAGGCGGTGCGCTTCGTCGGCGACCCGGTGGCGCTGGTGGTGGCCGAGACCCGCGCGCAGGCTCTCGATGCCTGCGAGTTGATTCTGGTGGATTACGAGATGCTGCCCGCCGTGACCGATACGGCCGCAGCGCTGGCGCCCGACGCGCCGGTCATCTGGCCGGAGCGCGGCTCCAACCTCTGCGTTCACTGGTCCTCGGGCCGCGAGAAGGAGGCGGATGGGGCCTTTGCGCGCGCCGACCGCAGCGTCTCAGTGCGCCTCGTGAACAACCGCGTCGTCGGCAACCCGATGGAACCGCGCGTGGCGCTCGGCGAGTGGGACGGGACGCGCTTCACCCTCACCAGCCCGACCCAGGGCGTGGTGCGCGTGCGTGAAGGCTTGGCGAAGCACATCTTCAACGTGCCGCTCGACCAGATGCGCGTCGTCTCGCCCGATGTCGGGGGCGGGTTCGGTCTGCGCGGCAAGCTGTTCCCCGAATCAGCGATGGTGCTCTGGGCGGCGAAGCGGTTGGGGCGGCCGGTGAAGTGGCTCGCGGGCCGGACCGAGACCTTCATGTGCGACCCGCATGGCCGCGACCACGTCACGGAGGCCGAGATGGCCTTCGACGGAAATGCGCGCATCCTGGGCATGAAGGTGCGGACCGTCGCGGCGATGGGCGCCTACCTGCTGGATTTCGGACCGCGCGTCCCGACTGTGGCCGGTGGGCGCATCCAGGGCACAGTCTACGACATGCAGGCGGTGAACGCGCAGGTACGCTGCGTCTTCACCAACACCGTCCCCACCGATGCCTATCGCGGCGCGGGGCGCCCGGAAGTGGCTTATGTGATCGAGCGCCTGCTGGACCAGGGTGCCGTCGCCTTCGGCCTGACGCGCGAGGAGATCCGTGCCCGCAACTACGTGCGGCCCGAGCAGATCCCATATGTGAACTGCGCCGGCAACGCCATCGACAGCGGTGCCTTCCTCGACACGCAGCGCCAGGCGCTCGACCTCATGGGCTGGGACGGGTTCGCGACGCGGCAGGCGGAAAGCCGGGCGCGCGGCAAGCTGCGCGGGCGCGGCATTGGCTACTTCATCGAAGCCTCGGGCGGGCAGCCCGCCGAATGGGCGCGGGTCCGCATCACCGAAACAGGCGAGGCGCTGGTTCATGTCGGCACCTTCAGCCACGGCCAGGGCCACGAGACGGCTTTTGCCCAGGTGTTGCATGCGCGGCTCGGCATCCCCTTCGACAAGGTGCGGCTGGTGCAGGGGGATTCCGACGTCGTTCCCACCGGCGGTGGCACGGGCGGGTCGCGTTCCTCGCAGATGGGCGGCGTAGCGGTGGCACGCGCCTCGGAGCGCGTGCTGGAAAAGGCGCGCCGCATCGCGTCCGAGCGGCTGGAGGCGGCGGAGGCCGATCTGGAGCACGGGCCGGAGGGGTTCCGCATCGCCGGCACGGATCGCCGCATCACCTGGGGCGAGCTGGCGCGCGGCGGCTCGCTGGACGAGGCGCTGACCTACAAGCGCGACACGGAGTGCAACTTCCCCAATGGCTGCCACCTTGCGGAAGTGGAGGTCGACCCCGACACGGGCGAGGTCGCGGTGGTGCGTTATGCGGCGGTGGACGATGTGGGTGTGCCGCTGAACCCCATGCTCGTGCACGGACAGTGCCACGGCGGCATCGTCGCTGGCATCGGACAGGCGGTGCTGGAGCGCACGGCCTATGAGGGAGAAAGCGGGCAGTTCCTTTCCGCCTCCTTCCAGGACTATGCGCTGCCGCGCGCAGGCGACGTGCCTGAACTCGTGGTCGGGCTGAACGTGGTGCCCTGCCCGTCCAACGACCTCGGCGTGAAGGGCGCCGGAGAAGGCGGGGCCTGTGGCGCACCGCCCGCCATCGTCGGTGCAGTGTGCGATGCGCTAGGCGTCAGCCATGTCGACATGCCGCTGACGCCGGAAAGCGTGTGGCGCGCCCTGCGCGAGCGGAGCGCGGCCTGAGCCGCGCCCCTAGGACTTGCTGTCCCATAGCTTCAGCCGGGCCACCTCCGGGACTGGCTTGCCGGCATCGGTGAAGGCTTGGCGAAGCGCCGCGATGTTGGGGGCAAAGATGCCCTCGCGATTGGCGACGCACCATTCGCGGCTGGCCTGCGGCTGGAGCAGCGAGTTCTGGAAGCGCGGCATCACCCAGCGGGCGAATAGTTCGTAGCTGTTCAGCGTCTGCCGCCGGTCCGCCCATTCGTGCGACCGGAACAGGATGCCGCCCGCGCCGCCCTCGGTGAAGCCGATGAGGCGCTCGATTCCCGCTGCCACCGTCTTCGGGCTGCCGACCAGCGTGGTGCCAGCGCGCAGCCCGTCCCCCAACGGGTCCTCTGTGCGCGTGGGTGGGCGGCCCAGCGTCTCGCCGAAATAGGTCACGGTTTCCAGCCGCTCGCCGACCCGTACCTGATCCATGGCGGTGGCGTCGTCCTCGGCCACGTGCAGGTTGACGACGAGGCGCCAATCGGCCCGGTTCATCGTCTTGCCATGCTTCGCCGCTTCCTCCTCGGCCATGCGCCATTGCTCGGCCAACTTCTCCGGCCCGCCCGGCAGCCCAGCGCCGAGCGAGATGAGGCCGAGCCCATGCCGCGCCGCCGCCAGCGCACCGGATGGGGTGGTCGAGGAGGCGACGCTGACCGGAAAGCGCGGGTGCGTATAGGGAGCGAGGTGAAGGCGCGCGTCGCGCAGCTCGAACCACTCGGTCTTCATCGTCACCGGGCCGTCACAGCGCAGCAGGGCGACGATCGCGGTGAGCGCCTCCTCCATGCGGCGGCGCTGGTCCTTCGCCTCGATGCCCATCATCGTCGCGTCGGAGACGAGGGCGCCCGGCCCGCACCCCAGCATCACCCGCCCGCGCGACATGTGGTCGAGCTGGACGAAGCGCTGCGCCACCAGGAAGGGATGGTGATAGGGCAGGCTGGTGACACCGGACCCCAGGTGGATGAGGCGTGTCCGCTCCAGCGCCGCGCCGATCATGATCTCGGGGCTGGCGATGGTTTCCCAGCCGGCAGAATGGTGCTCGCCGATCCAGGCCTCGTCATAGCCGAGCGCATCCAGGCGCTCGATCAGCTCCAGGTCGCGTGCGAGGGCAAGGGTCGGATTGTCGCCCAGCCGGTGAAACGGGGCGAGGAAGATGCCGAACTTCAGGCCGGCATGGGGCATTGCGCTTATCCCTGGAGGTTCCTTCGGAAAAACCTAGCGCCGGGCGACCACGAGGGCGACCCCCACCGCCGCCACTGCCGTCCCCGCCATGGCCAGCGGGGTCATGGCCGCCCCCAGCACCACCCAGGCGATGGCGGCCGCGACGGGCGGCACCAGGAAGAAGACGCTGGAGGCGCGCGCCGCCTCGCCATGGCGCAGCATCAGGAACAGCAGCGACAGCGAGATCAGCGAATTCACCAGCACGAGATAGGCGAGCGCCGCAACGAACTCCCATGTCCAGCGCACCCGCATCGCCTCCACGCCCCATGCCATCGGTAGGGTCGCCACCAGCGCAACCCCGCACATCACGAGGTTCGCTGTGACGAGGTCGCAGGGCCGGCCGCCGCGCCGCTCCATCAGCGCGCCCGCGGCCATCAGCACAAGCGCCAGCACGGAAAAGAACAGGCCAAGCCACCCTCCCGCGCTGATGCCGGACCCGGACAGGATCACCATGGCAGCGCCGAGCAGCCCCAGGACGAGCCCCGCCCAGCCCCGTGCCCCCACGGGCGGGTCCCCCGCGACGGCAGGCGCCAGCAGCGCCACCACCACCGGCTGCAATCCGATGATGAGGGCGATAGCCCCCGGCCCCATGCCGAATTGCTGGCCCAGATTCATCGCGGCGAAGTAGCCGAACTGCACCACGAGCCCCATGCGGACCAGGTGGGTCAGCGTCGCCCGGTCCGGCACGGGCGGGCGCAGGACCAGCCAGAGCGGCAGGAGGATCGCCACGACGCAGACATACCGCACTGCCTGGAGGGTCAGTGCCTCGGCATAGGGCAACGCCGCCTTCACCGCGGTGAAGCCGCCCGACCAGAGCAGCACGAACAGGAAGGGCGCCAGGGGCAGCCAGGCCGGCTTCGCTTCCTTCACGCCTTTCTCCATCCCGGTGAGGATTTCAGAGGTCCTGCTTGAAAGGAAGCGGGGTCCCGCCGCATAAGCGAGGGAACCAACGAAACGTCAGGGAGCCACGCCGTTCAATGACCCCACGCCGCACCTTGCTTCTCGGCACGCTGGCCGCGCCGGCGTTGGTCCACCCTGCCTCCGCGCAGGAGGTGACGCTGCGGCTGCATCATTTCCTGCCGGCGGTTTCGAATGTGCATCGGCACTTCCTGCAGCCCTGGGCACAGAAGGTGGGGACTGAGTCGGGCGGGCGGCTGCGTGTGCAGATCTTCCCAGCGATGCAGCTGGGCGGCGCCCCGCCGCAGCTTTACGACCAAGCCCGGGACGGCGTGGTGGACATCATCTGGACGCTGCCGGGCAACACGCCCGGTCGCTTCCCCTCCATCGAGGTAATCGAGCTTCCCTTCGTCGCGCATCGCCGCGCCAGCGTGAATGCGCGCGTGGTGCAGGAACTGCACGACGCCGTCTTCCGCAACGAGTTTGCGGACACGCAGATCCTTTGCGCCTGGGCGCATGACGCGGGCGTGATCCATGCGCGGCGCGAGGTGAAGCGGCTGGAGGACATGAACGGGCTGAAGCTGCGCTTCCCGACGCGCCAGGCCGGCGAGGCCCTTCGCGCCCTCGGCGCCGCGCCCGTCGGGATGCCCGTGCCGCAGGTGCCGGAGGCGATGTCCTCTGGCGTCATCGATGGCGCCGTGGTGCCGTGGGAAGTCGTGCCCTCCATCCGCCTGCAGGAGATGGTGAGAAACCATACTGAATTCCCCGGATCCCCCACCTTCTACACCGCCTCCTTCGTGCTTGCGATGAACAAGGCCCGCTATGAAGGTCTGTCAGCGGAACTCAAGCGCGTGGTGGACGCGAATAGCGGCCAGGTCGCGGCGGCAATGGCGGCGAAGGTCTGGGACGAACAGGGTCCTGCTGTCGAGCAGCAGGTGCGGCGCCGCGGCAACCAGATCGTGGAATTGTCGGAGGAGGAGCGCACGCGCTGGATGCGCCAGACCCAACCGGTCGTGGATAACTGGGTACGCGCCATGGGCGAGCGCAACATCAACGGCGCCACGCTGCTGGAACGGACGCGGGCGTTGATCGCGCAGCACGGCCAGGGCGTCTCCTGAGGCGATGCGCCGCGCGGCGTCGCTCCTGGCCCTTGCTGGCGGCGTCGCGCTGCTTTCCGCGGCAGCGCTCACCTGCGTCTCCGTCGTGTTGCGTTGGCTGACCAGCCAGCCGGTGCGCGGCGATTTCGAGCTCGTCTCGCTCGGCTCCGGCCTCGCGGTGTTGGGCTTCCTCGCCTGGGGCACCTATCGCCGCGCCAACATCATCGTGGACAGTTTCACCACCTGGCTGCCGTCGCGCCTCAGTGATTGGGTGGATGCATTCTGGTCATTGGTATGGGCCGCCGTGACTCTCCTGATCGCGGAGCGCATGGCACGCGGAGCGCTGGACACCTGGGCCTCGGGCACGCGCACCATCGGGTTGCTCGCCCTGCCTTATTGGTGGGCGGTGGCGGTGGGGGCGGTCTGTTTCGCACTGACTGGACTGGCCGCGCTCCTGATCGCCTTGCGGCTGGCACGGGGCTGATGGCGCCGGAATTCGTCCTCGCTGCGACCGGCTTCGCGGCGCTGCTCGGCCTGATCGCGCTGCGGGCGCCGATTGCCCTCGCCATGCTGCTCGTTGGGGCGCTGGGCTATGTCCACATCCTCGACTGGGCGGCACTGTTCAACTACCTCAAGACCACGCCCTATCACCTCTTCGCCAACTACACGCTTTCGGTCATCCCGCTCTTCATCTTGATGGGCGCGCTGGCGGAGCGGGGCGGGCTGGCGCGCGACCTGTTCAACGCGGCAAATGCGGTGATGGGACGGCGCCCGGGCGGGATGGCGATGGGGGTGATCGGCGCCTCGGCGGCCTTCGGGGCAGTCTGCGGCTCTTCCGTCGCCACGACCGCGACATTCGGGCGCGCGGCACTGCCCGAGTTGCGGCGCTATGGCTACGATCCAGGCTTTGCGACAGGCACCATCGCGGTGGGCGGAACGCTCGGCATCCTGATACCGCCCTCGGTGATCCTGGTCGTCTATGCGATCTCGACCGAGCAGAACATCGCCAAGCTTTTCATGGCGGCGCTGATCCCCGGGCTGATCACAACGCTGCTCTACATGGTCACAATCGCGATCTGGATGCGGCTGAACCCGGCGCTCGGCCCAGCCACGCCACCGCTGGAGGCTGGGGAGCGCGCGCGGGCCTTCCGCAACGTCATTCCCGTGCTGGGCATCGCCATCGTGGTGGTGGGCGGCATCTATGGCGGGGTGTTCACGCCGACGGAAAGCGCCGCCATCGGCTGCATCGCCGTGCTGCTCGTGGGCGTGCTTCGCGGAACGCTGCGCGGGGCGGAGCTTCGCGAGGCACTGCTCGGCACCGCCGAGACGACGGCGATGATCTTCGCCATCCTGCTGGGCGCAGAGGTGTTCAATGCCTTTCTTGCCCTATCGCAGGCGCCGGACCTCCTGGCGCTGTGGGTGACGGATCAGGGCTTCCCGCCCTATGGCGTGCTGCTGCTGCTGCTGGTCACATACATCGTGCTCGGCGCCGTCATGGATGAGCTGGCGATGATCCTGCTGACCCTGCCGGTGTTCTTTCCCGTCATCACCGCCCTCGATTTCGGGCTGACGACGGAGGAGACGGCGATCTGGTTCGGGATCCTGGTCCTGGTGGTGGTGGGGATCGGGCTGACGGCGCCGCCCATCGGGCTCAATGTCTTCGTCATCGCCTCCATCGCGCGGGAAGTGCCGATCGCTCACACCTATCGCGGCGTCTTGCCCTATCTTGTGTCCGACCTGCTGCGCCTGGGCCTGCTGGTCCTGTTTCCCGCCATCAGCCTTTGGCTGGTGCGCGCCCTGACGTGAGAGGAGCCACTTCCATGGCCGATCCCCTGCCCTTCCGTCGCGACGACCCAACCCACCAGCCGCCGCTGCATGCGCCTTCCTACCGCTCCACCCAGGGCCGCGCACCCCTGCTGGCGCCGATCCGTGCGCCAATCACAGTGACGGAGGCTTCTGCGCCCCGCTTCGATCCGGCGCATTACCCGACGCGCCTCGACCTCTCGCGGCTGGAAGGGCGGCCGGCCCTGGGCGAGCGGATCATCGTCGCCGGCAGGCTGACCGAGGAGGATGGGCGGCCGGTGGCGAATGCGATGATCGAAATCTGGCAGGCCAATGCCGCCGGGCGCTACGACCATCCGGGCGACCAGCACGACGCGCCGCTTGACCCGAACTTCCTCGGCCGAGGCCGCCTCTTCACGGACGGGAATGGCGAGTACCGCTTCGAGACGATCAAGCCCGGCGCCTATCCTTGGGGCAACCATCACAATGCCTGGCGGCCGAACCACATTCATTTCGGCGTGCATGGCGCCGGGTCGGCGCAGCGCCTGATCACGCAGATGTACTTCCCCGGCGACCCGCTCCTGGCCCTGGACCCGATCTTCAACACCATCCCCAATGCGGTGGCGCGGGAGCGGCTCGTCAGCCGCTTCGAGCTAGACCTGACCGTGCCCGAATACGCGCTGGGCTACCGCTTCGACATCGTCCTGCGCGGCCGCGACGCAACGCCCTTCGAGGACGGCCACGCATGAGCACCGCGCACCAGACCGTCGGCCCCTACTGGCATCTGCTGGAGTACGAGGGCTGGGACGACTTGCTGCGCGAAGGTGGGCCCAATGCGGGAATGGAGGGCGAGGCAGTCACCCTGACCGGCCGCATCACCGATGGCGCCGGCGCCCCGGTGACGGACGCGCAGATCGAGATCTGGCAGGCCGACCCGGAGGGACGCTACGACGGCGCCTTCCACGGCTTCGGCCGCGCCCGAACTGACGAAGCCGGACGCTTCCGCTTCCGCACCGTGAAGCCCGGCCCGGTTCCGGGTCGCGGCAACGCCACCCAGGCGCCGCACATCCAGCTGCAGATCTTCGCGCGGGGCCTGCTGCGCCACCTCACCACCCGCGCCTATTTCGCCGGCGAGGCGCTGAACCATTCCGACCCCTTGTTGGCCCTGGTGCCGGAGGAACGTCGCGGCACGCTCATTGCCAAGCCGGGCGCGGCCGGCGAGTGGGTGCTGGACATCCGCCTGCGCGGCGATGGCGAAACCGTCTTTCTGGATATCTGACACCATGCCCGTGAATCCCGCCGACTCGCCCGTGCTGGGCGTCCTCTACGGCACCGATGCCATGCGCGACGCGATGGGCGAGCGCGCCTTCCTCCGACGCATGTTGGAGGTTGAGGCCGCGCTGGCCCGTGCCCAGGCGCGGCTCGGCATCGTTCCTGCCGAGGCGGCCGAGGCCATTACCCGTGCCGCCGATGTGGACCGGCTGGACCTCAAGGCGCTGGGCGCCGCGACGCGCAACACCGGCTACCCCGTGGTCGGGCTGGTGAAGCAGCTGACCGCCCTGGCGGGCGAGGCGGCCGGGCGCTGGACCCATTGGGGCGCCACGACCCAGGACATCATGGACACGGCCGTGGTGCTGCAGATGCGGGAGGGGCTGGGCCTCATCCGCGCCGAACTTCTGGCCACCAATGCCGGGTTCTCCCGCATGGCGCGCGAGCATCGCGACACGCTGATGGCGGGCCGCACCCATCTCCAGCACGCCCTGCCCGTCACCTTCGGCTACAAGGTCGCGGTGTGGCTCGCGCCGCTGCTGACGATGGTGGAGCGGCTGGACCAGATGCGACCGCGCGTGGAGCGGCTGCAATTCGGCGGCGCGGCGGGCACGCTGGCCTCGCTGGGCGACCAGGGCCTTGCCGTCCAGCGCGAGCTGGCGAAGGAACTCGGACTCGCCCTTCCGGACATCCCCTGGCACGTCGCGCGCGATGGCATCGGCGAGGCAATTTGCTTCCTGGGTCTGCTTTGCGGCGCGCTGTCGAAGATCGCCACCGACGTCATGCTGATGATGCAGACGGAGCTGGGCGAGGTGAACGAGCCGCATGTCTTCGGGCGCGGCGGTTCCTCCACCATGCCGCAGAAGCGCAACCCCATCGCCTGCGAGTACATCCTGGCGCAGTCGCGCGGCGTGCATGCGCTGGTACCGCAGGTGCTGGCGGCGATGGCGCAGGACCTGGAGCGCGGCACAGGTCCCTGGCAGGCCGAGGCGCTGGCGATCGGCCAATGCTTCAACCTCGCCCACGGGGCGCTGGCCCAGGCGCGCTTCCTGGCCGAGGGGCTGGTAGTGGACCCGGCGCGGATGCGGCGGAACTTGGACGCCACAGGCGGGCTCATCGCGGGGGAGCAGGTGATGATGGGCCTCGCTCCCGTGCTGGGGCGCGGCGAGGCGCATCATGTGGTGAACCGCGCTTGCGACACCGCCATCGCCCGCGGCATCCCCCTGGCGCAGGCGCTGGAGGAGGAGCCGGAGGTGGCATCGCGCATCGAGCGCGACCGGATCGCAGAGTTGTGCGACCCGGCCAATTACCTGGGCAGCGCCGGAGCCTTCGTGGACCAGGTGCTGCGCCGGATGGGGTGATGCCTCAGGTCGCCGAGGCGAAGCCCTTGCCGGCCTTGCGGTAGGCGTCGCGCGGCGGGGCGAAGATGTCGAGCACCCGGCAGCCTTCCGGTCCCGCGCGCATCGTGTGCGGGACGCCGCCGGGGGTGCGCCAGAAATCGCCCTGCTTCACCGGGATCTCCTCGCCACCCTGGATTCGGACCGCCGAGCCTTCCAGCAGCACGCCCCACTGCTCCTCGGGGTGCGAGTGCATGGTGCCCTCGCCATTGGGGGCAATGGAAACGACGGAGAGCATCGCCTGCTCGCCCGGGAAGATGCGCGTCGTCACACCGGGTGCAAGCTCGCGCGCGATGCCCTGCGTCGTGTCGTCGAGGTTGTGGAACTCCTCGCGCTGGCTCATGGATTTTTCCTCCTGTCGGATGCCGGGTTCCTGCCTCAGCTGTGACGCGCTGTCCATCGCGGCTACGCCTTGTTGTCCTCGCCGAGGCGCGGCGCGGGGCGGGGGATGTTGCGTTCGTGATTGCCGAAACGCACCGGCGGAGCCACACGGGTCAGGCTTCCCTCCGTCGGGTGCTCCTCCTTCGTGAAGAAGCCAACAGCGGCGAGGTGCGGATCGTCGCGCAGCGATTCCAGCGTGTGGGCGGGCGCACAAGGCAGGTCGGCCGCCTCCAGCAGCGCGAGCCACTCGGCGGTGGTGCGGGTGCTGAAGATGGCGGCCAGCTCGGCGTAGATCGCGTCGATGTGTCGGGTCCGGGCGGCGTGGTTCGTCATGCGTGGGTCGCTGGCGAATCGCTCCTCCTGGCCGATCGCCTCGAAGAAGCGGCGCCACTGACCGTCACTGTAGATCATGGCGCAGATGAAGCCGTCCTTCGTCGCGTAGGGCTTGCGGTCGGGGCTGAGGAGGCGCGCATAGCCGCCCCCGTCCATCGGGGGATCGAAGACCATGCCGCCGAGGTGGTCGCCCAACACGAAGGAGGCCATGGTCTCGAACATCGGCACCTCGATCTCCTGCCCCTCGCCCGTTCGTCCACGCTCCACCAGCGCGGCAAGGATGGCCGAGAGCGCGTGCAACCCTGTCACGCGGTCGGCCAAAGCAAGCGGAGCGTAGCGCGCCTCGCCGGTCTGGCGCTGCGCCAGCATAGGAATGCCGGCGATGCCCTGGATCAGGTCGTCATAGGCCGGGCGCGCTGCATAGGGGCCGGACTGCCCGAAGCCGACAATGCCGCAATAGACCAGGGCCTTGTTGGATGCGCGCAGCGTCGCCGCGTCCATCCCCAGGCGACGCATGGCGGCGGGGCGAATATTGGTCACCACCACGTCCACCGAGGCCGCGATGCGCCGCGCCTCCTCCCGCGCCTCGGGCCGCTTGAGGTCGAGCATGACCCCCTTCTTGCCACGGTTGAGGGTGAGAAACATCGCCCCCATCCCTGCATGCCGCTCCGGGCCGATCTGGCGCACCACGTCGCCCTCGGGCGGCTCCAGCTTGATCACCTCGGCCCCGTATTCTGCGAGGATCTGCGTGGCGTAGGGGCCGAGAAGGACCGTCGTCAGGTCGAGGACGCGGATGCCGGCAAGAGGACCGCTCATCGCAGGGCGTCGAGGGCTTCCGGAAAGCCGCGCTGATACGCCTCGCCATAGGTCATCTTGCGGCCCGAGTTGCGTGCGCCCTGCTGTCCCCGGTTCAGCGCCACACGCTCGTAATAGGTCCAGAGATGGGTCTGGGTCGGCAGGCATTCGAAGGCGCGGCGCTTCGTCTCCCAGGCGCTGTCGATGTTGAGGATCACGTCGGGGCGGAAGCGGCACATCTCGGTCTGGTGAGGCTCGAACATGTAGAGCTGCGGCGCGCGATAGACCGCGTCCGGGCCGGGCTTGTGCCCCGCCGCCTGCGCCACGATGCGCGCCGCGCGGGCCAGGCGGTTCGCGGTGGGGTGGTCGAGGTTGTAGGGGTCCTCGTCTGCATGGGTCAGCACCACGTCGGGCTTCACCGAGCGGAACGTGTCCGTCACGCGGTCGAGCATCTCCGGTGTGGTCACCAGCGGGTAGTCTCCTGCGTCATGGAACTCGATGGTCGCGCCCAGTATGCCGGCCGCGGCTTCCGCCTCGACCTTCCGGGCGGCCTTTACCTTTTCCAGCGTCGCTCCGGGCTTGGCCCATTCGCCCTGGCTCTCGCCCCGCTCGCCGAAGGAAAGACAGACAATGTGCACCGAATCGCCGCGCGCGGCGTGCAGCGCGATGGCGCCGCCCGCACGCCAGACGAAATCCCCCGGATGGGCGGTGACGACCAGGACACCCGGCATGGGCATGCTCCCCTTCTTGCTTGCGGCGGCAGGATTGCCCTCGGGCCCAAGCCGCGCAAGCCTGGGGGGATGAACCCGTTCCGTATCGGCTATGTCGGCTTCGTGCCGCACCCCGCCTTCCTTGAGACCTGCGCGGAGGATCCGCGCCTCGAAATCATCCGCGTGCCGCTGGAGATGCCGCTGGACGAGCAGGTCGCCCTGCTCGCCACCTGCCAGGGCTACTATGTCATGGCGGCGCGCGACGAATTGCCGCAGCCCCTGCATGTCCACCGCGAGTTGCTGGCGAAGCTGCCGCGCCTGCTGATGGCGGCATCCTACGGCGCCGGCTACGACCCGCTGGACCCCGATGCCTGTACGGAGGCCGGTGTCCTCTTGGTGAACCAGTCCGGCGGCAATGCGCGCGGCGTGGCGGAGCACGCGGTGGGCATGATGCTCGCCTGCCTGAAGCGGATGCCCGAGGCCCATGCGGCGATGAAGGCCGGGCAGGCGCGCGACCGTGCGGCGCTGATGGGGCGGGAGCTGTCCTGTCGCACCGTGGGACTGGTCGGATGCGGCCATGTCGGCACGCTGGTGTCCCGCATGCTGCGCGACGCCTTCGGATGCAAGATCCTGGCGACTGACCCTGCCCTGGACGAGGCGACCCTGGCCGAGCGCGGTGCCCGCAAGGTGGACCTGCCGACCCTGCTGGCCGAGTCCGACGTGGTCAGCCTGCACTGCCCCCTGACGCGCGAGACACGCGGGATGATCGGGGCGGCGCAATTCGCGGCGATGAAGCGCGGCGCCGTCTTCGTCACCACGGCGCGCGGCTCCATCCATGACGAGGCGGCACTGCTGTCTGCGCTGGATTCAGGCCACATCGCCTCGGCGGGATTGGATGTCTGGGAGCTGGAGCCGCCCCCAGTGGATCATCCCCTGCTGTACCACCCGGCCGTCATCGCCAGCCAGCACACGGCCGGGGTGACGCAGGAAAGCCGCGCGAACATCACCCGCATCGCCGCCCTCGCCTTCTCGGACCTCGCGGCCGGGCGGCTGCCGCCGCGCATCGTCAATCCCGAGGTGCTGCCCCGCTTCCGCCAGCGCCTCGCGGAGGAGATGGGATTGACGCCGGGGGTGTGAAACCGCCCCGCCCCGCCGCGCGCTTGCGCCCCTTGCAGGGGAGGCGCGGATGGCGGAGGCAAGACTCGATTGCGTGATCGTTGGGGGCGGGCCGGCGGGAATGACCGCCGCCCTCTACCTGGCCCGGTTCCGGCGGCGCTTCCGTCTGCTGGATGCCGGGCATCCGCGCGCCGCGTGGATCCCCGTGAGCCACAACATTCCCTTCTTCGCGGAGGGCATGCCGGGCCCCGAGATGCTGGACACGCTGCGCGGCCACCTCGCGCGCTACGGCGTCGAAGCTGAGCGCGCCACCGTTTCCGCCATCCAGCGCGAGCAGGACGGGTTCATCGTTATGGCGGAAACACCAGAGGGCGACGCGCGGCAGATCCGCGCGCGGCGCGTCCTCCTCGCCACCGGGGCGGTGGATATCGAGCCGGACCTTCCCGGCCTGCCCGACGCGATTCAGCGTGGCCTTGTCCGCTACTGCCCGATCTGCGACGGGTTCGAGGCACGCGGCAGGGACATCGCGGTGATCGGGCCCGGAGACCGCGGGCTGGGCGAGGCAATCTTCATCGCCCGCACCTACTCCCAACGTGTCACGCTACTCACCCTGGGCCGCAAGCTGGACCTCGACCCCGAGCGCCGTGCGGAGGCCGAGCAATACGGGGTGCGGATCGTAGAGGATCCCGTCGAAGCGCTGGAAATGGAGGGCGACCGCATCGCCGCGCTGCGCGCGGGCGGCGAGCATCGCTTCGAAGTGCTCTATTCCGCCCTCGGCCTGCGCTGGCGCAGCGACCTGGCCCTCGCCCTTGGTGCCGAACACGACGAGGAGGGCGCGCTCCTGGTGGATGAGCACAACCAGACCACCGTACCCGGCCTCTACGCCGCCGGCTCCATCGTGCGCGGCCTGGACCAGATCGTCGTGGGGATGGGCCACGCGGCCATCGCCGCTACGCATATCCACAATCGCTGCGAGTTGCCGACTGAGGACGAGCCCAAGGGCGAGGCGTGACGCGGCTTTCCAGCGGCGCGCTGCATCCATCCTGTTTCTTCCCCGGCATTGAAGCCACCCGCGAGCCCAACGTCACCCCGGCGCAGTTACCGCTTCCGCGAAGCCCGCGTCGCATTCGCGATGACACCACCTCTCAGGCAAAGTTGGGAGTGGCGCGCCGATGTCCGCCGGCCCTCGCAGCCGGATGGCCCAGTTGCCGCGACTGATCGTCACCTACTCAAAGGCGCCGGTCACCGCCGCGTCTCGCAGACCGGTCATTCGATCGCGGGCCAAGCACTCCAGTTATGGATCTTTGCCAAAGGCCAGGCTTCCAACAATGCATCGAATAAACCGACCCTGCCGTTGCGCGGGTGGAAGGGGTTGGCTTCCGCCCAACGAATTGCGCGGGATCGCGTAATGTGTTGGGACTGCCTTCCATTCACGCATCCTCGACGGCGCTTACACATTGCGCTCCCGAAGCGTGGAAGGGTGGTTACGGAGGGGAGAGCATGCCGATCGCTGAAAGATTGACTGCGCAGGACGTGATCCTGGACTTCCCGACCGACGGGAAGCGGGACCTGCTCCAGACGCTTGCGGCGACGGTGGCGCCCGAGGCTGGCCTGCCGGAAACCGAGATCCTGGAGGCGCTGACCTCGCGGGAGAAGCTGGGGTCAACGGCCTTGGGCCGCGGCGTGGCCCTGCCCCATGCGCGCCTGACCGGGATGGACCGCCCGGTGATGCGCTTCCTCCGCTTGCGGCGGCCGATCGGCTACGAGGCGCGGGACGAGGAGCCAGTGGATCTCGTGATCCTCGTCCTTTGGCCCGAAGCGGAGGCGGATGGCTTCCTTCCCACCTTGTCCGAGGTGTGCCGCTCTCTCCGCGACCCACAGGTACTCCGTCGCCTGCGTTCCGCAGCCACGCCCGAGGAAGTGACCACCCTCCTGCAAGCAGGCGAGGCATGAGGGCTGAGCGGCCCGGAGCCAGCAAGGCATGACGGAGACCGCCCTGCTGCTGATGCTTGTCGCCATGCCCTTCGCCGGGGCGGCGATCACCGTGATGCTGCCCACCCAGGCGCGGCTGGCCGCCGCCCGCCTTGCGGGGGCCGTGGCGTTGTCGAGCCTTGCCCTGGTCTGGGCCGCCTATTCGACGATTTCGGCGCATGAGGTGCTGCGAACGGAGTCCGCCTGGATCCCGACGCTCGGCCTGTCCTTCAAACTGCGGATGGATGGGTTTGCCTGGCTCTTTACCGGGCTGATCTACGGCATCGGCTCGCTGATCGTCGTCTATGCGCGCTACTACATGGCCGAGGAGGACCCGGTCCCGCGCTTCTTCGCCTTCCTTCTGGCCTTCATGGGGGCGATGACGGGGCTGGTCTTGTCGGGGAACCTGATCCAGATCGCCTTCTTCTGGGAACTGACCAGCCTCTTTTCCTTCCTGCTCATCGGTTACTGGTCTCATACCCCGGCGGCGCGGGATGGTGCGCGCATGGCGCTGACCGTGACGGCGACGGGCGGGCTATGCCTGCTTGCGGGGATGCTGCTGCTGGGTCAGATGGCTGGAAGCTACGACCTGGACGTGGTGCTGGCCGCCGGGCCACAGATTCGCGAGCACGCACTCTATCTGCCCGCGCTGGTGCTGATCCTGCTCGGCGCATTGACCAAGAGCGCACAGTTCCCCTTCCATTTCTGGCTCCCGCACGCGATGGCGGCGCCGACGCCCGTTTCGGCCTATCTGCATTCGGCGACGCTGGTGAAGGCGGGCATCTTCCTCATGGCGCGGCTCTGGCCCGTACTGGCAGGAACGGATGCGTGGTTCTGGATGGTCGGCTCAGCCGGGCTGGTGACGCTGGTGCTCGGCGCCTATGTCGCGATCTTCCAGCATGACCTGAAGGGTCTGCTTGCCTATTCCACCATCAGCCATCTTGGGCTCATCACCCTGCTGCTGGGGCTCAACAGCGATCTCGCCATGGTCGCGGCGATCTTCCATCTGATGAACCACGCCACCTTCAAGGCGTCGCTCTTCATGGCCGCGGGCATCATCGACCATGAGACGGGAACGCGCGACATCCGCCGCCTCTCGGGGCTGAACCGCACGATGCCCTTCACGGGCCGTCTCGCCCTGGTGGCGGCTGCGGCGATGGCCGGCGTGCCGTTGCTCAACGGCTTCATCTCCAAGGAGATGTTCTTCGAGGAGGCGTTGACCGCACAGGCGCCCGTGCCCGCCCTCCTGGCAGCCCTGCCCCTCGCGGCGATGGTGGCGAGTGCCTTTAGCGTCGCCTATTCGCTGCGCTTCATCCACGGCACCTTCTTCGGGCCGGATCCTGTGGACCTGCCGCGCACGCCGCATGAGCCGCCCGCCTGGATGCGCTTCCCGGTGGAGATCTTGGTGCTGGCCTGCATCATGGTGGGCATATTGCCCGCTGCCACGATCGGCCCCTTCCTCGACCTCGCGGCGCGTTCGGTGCTGGGGCCGGAGATTCCGCCCTACAGCCTCGCCGTGTGGCACGGCTTCAACCTGCCGCTGATGATGAGCTTGATCGCCATGGGCGGGGGAGTGGCGCTCTACATGGGCCTGCAGAAATGGCTGAGGAGCGGGCCGGAGGGGCCGCCCTTGGTGCGGCGCCTGGATGGCCGGCGCATCTTCGAGCGCGCCATGGTCACGCTCTCATGGCGTCTCGCGCGCACGGGCGAAAGGTTGCTGGGCACGCGCAACCTGCAGCCTCAGCTTCGCCTGATCCTGCTCGTCGCACTGCTGGCCGGCGGCGGGGCAGCGCTCGTTCGCGGCGTCGGGCCTGGCAATATGGCGCCGCACGCGATCGACCCGATCATCGCCCTGGTATGGCTCGTGGGCGCGGCCTGCTCCATCGGCGCGGCCTGGCAGGCAAAGTATCACCGTCTCGCTGCGCTGATCCTGATGGGCGGGGCAGGCCTCGTCGTCTGCGTCACCTTCGTCTGGTTCTCGGCGCCTGACCTCGCCCTCACACAACTCCTCGTGGAAATTGTGACGACGGTGCTGCTGCTGCTGGGGCTGCGCTGGCTGCCCAAGCGTTTCGAAGGGGTGGGAGGCGAGGAGGCAGAGGTGGTCTCGGTGGCGCGGCGATTGCGTGATCTCGGCCTCGCCGTGGGGGCGGGGTTCGGCATGGCGGGGCTCGCCTTTCTGGTGATGACGCGCACCCCGCCCGACCTCTTGGCCCGGCACTTCCTGGAGCGTTCCTATCTGGAGGGTGGCGGGACCAACGTGGTGAATGTGATCCTGGTGGATTTCCGTGGCTTCGACACCTTGGGCGAGATCGTGGTGGTGAGCATCGTCGCGCTGACGGTCTACGCGCTGTTGCGCCGCTTCCGCCCAGCCCCGGACAGCATCGAGGTGCCGGAGCAGCAGCGCCTTCAGGCCGCCTTCGACGCGGCCCATCCAGCACGGCGCGAGGGAGCGACGGTCGAGGATTGGCTTCTGATCCCCTCGGTGGTGTCGCGCCTGCTCTTTCCCGTCATCGCGGTGGTGGCCCTCTATCTGCTCCTGCGTGGACACAATCTGCCGGGCGGCGGTTTCGCAGCCGGGATCACCGCATCCATTGCCATCATCCTCCAATACATGATCGGCGGGGCGCAGTGGACGGAGGCGCGGCTGCGCGTGCTGCCGCTGTGGTGGATGGGGTCCGGCCTGCTTTTGGCTTTGCTGACTGGGCTGGCGGCCTGGGCGTTCGGGAAACCCTTCCTTACATCCTACTACGATTATGCGGAGATCCCGCTGATCGGGAAGGCGCCTATGTCCAGCGCGCTGCTGTTCGACATCGGTGTCTTTGCCCTGGTGGTGGGGGCGGTCGTGCTGATGCTCATCGCGCTGGCGCACCAGTCGGTGCGCGGGCAGCGCGTGGAGGAAGCGCGGGCCGCCCGCGGCGCCACGCCGGAGGCGCTCTGATGGAACTGATCGTCGCCCTCGGCATTGGCGTGCTCACCGGCTCGGGTGTGTGGCTGCTGCTGCGGCCGCGCACCTTCCAGGTGATCATCGGGCTGTCATTGCTCTCCTACGCGGTGAACCTGTTCATCTTCTCGACGGGCGGGCTCAGGACGGGACAGCCGCCCATCCTGCCGCAAGGAGGGGCGGGCAACCTTCTGGAGTACGCAGACCCCCTACCCCAGGCGTTGGTGCTGACAGCTATCGTCATCGGCTTTGCGACCACGGCACTTTTCCTTGTCGTGCTGCTGGCCTCGCGCGGCCTGACCGGCACCGACCATGTGGACGGGCGGGAACGCGACCGGTGACGAATTGGACGGACCACCTCGTCATCGCGCCCATCGTCCTGCCGCTCCTAGCCGGGACGGTGCTGGTGCTGCTGAGCGAGCGGCGGCGCAAGCTGCGTGCGGGAATCGCCCTTGCTTCCGCCGTAATGCTGCTGGCGGTGGCAATCGTGCTAGTGGGCGTGGCGGATAGTCCGGGCGACGCGGTGCGCGTCTACCGTCTAGGCAACTGGCCGTCCTTCTTCGCCATCGTGCTGGTGCTGGACCGGCTCTCCGCGATGATGGTGGCGCTGGTGGCGGTGCTGGGCCTCGCGGCCCTGGTCTTTTCCCTCGCACGATGGCAGGGGGCGGGGGCGCATTTCCATCCGTTGCTGCAATTCCAGCTCATGGGGCTGAACGGCGCTTTCCTCACCGGCGACCTGTTCAACCTCTTCGTGTTCTTCGAGGTGATGCTCGCCGCCTCCTACGGGCTCGCGCTGCACGGCTCGGGTCCGGCGCGTGTCCGCGCTGGGCTGCACTACATCGCGGTCAACCTCGTCGCCTCGCTGCTGTTCCTGATCGGCGTCAGCGTCCTGTATGGGGTGGGCGGGACGCTCAGCATGGCGGATCTCGCCATGCGCATTCCTGCTGTCGCCGCGGAGGACCGCGCATTGGTGGAGGCGGGGGCAGCCGTGCTGGGCCTTGCCTTCCTGGTGAAGGCGGCGATGTGGCCGCTGGGCTTCTGGCTGCCGGGCACCTATGCGGCAGCGGGCGCCCCCTCGGCCGCGGTCCTATCGATCCTCAGCAAGGTCGGCATCTGCGCGATCCTGCGGCTCTGGCTGATGCTGTTCGGCGACGGGGCCGCCCATTCGGCCGGCTTCGGCGGGACTTGGCTCATGGCGGGTGGCCTCGCCACCATCGCATTCGGCTCGATCGCCGTGCTGGCGACGCAGGACTTCTCGCGGCTGGCAGGGGCAAGCGTGCTCGTCTCCTCCGGCACGCTTCTGGCGGCGATCGGCGCAGGACTTCCAGGCGTGACGGCGGGCGCGCTCTACTACCTCGTCAGCTCGGTCCTTGCGATCGGTGCCTTCTTCCTCCTCGTCGAGCTGGTGGAGCGAGGGCGCGAGGTCGGCGCCGACGTGCTGGCCGTGACGCGCGAAGCCTTCGGGACGCAGCGGGAGGAGACCGATCCGGAGGATATGCAAGCGGTGGATGCGCCCATCCCTGGCGCCATGGCCGTGCTGGGCGGCGCCTTCCTGTGCTGCGCGCTGCTGCTGGCGGGGCTGCCGCCACTCTCCGGCTTCCTGGCGAAGTTCGCCATCCTGGCGCCGTTGCTGGCGGCTGCGTCGGGCGGGCTGCCGCCATTGACCTGGCTGTTGCTCGCGGCGCTCATCCTGTCCGGCCTCGCGACGCTCATCGCACTCTTGCGGGCGGGGATCGAGGCCTTCTGGACATCGCCGCCCACCTCGCCGCCTCGCGTAGCGGCCCTGGAGGCAGGACCGATCGTGGCGCTTCTTGCCCTTGCCCTTGGCCTCACGGTCCTTGGCGGACCCGCAATGCAGTACATGAGCGAGACGGCCAGTGCGCTGCATGCGCCGCGCAGCTATATCGAGGGCGTGCTGCCATCCAGCGGCGCTCCTGCCGAGCGGTCGCCATGAGGCGCATCCTTCCGCACCCGCTGGCCGCGTTGGCGCTGCTGATCGCGTGGCTGCTGCTGGTCGGGGATTTCTCGCCCGGCTCGCTGATCCTGGGCGTCGTGATCGCGATCCTCGGATCCTGGCTCCTGCGGGAGGTGCAGCCGCCACGGCTGCGGCTGCGACGCTTCGGCGTGCTCTTCGAACTGGTTCGAGTGGTGCTGGTAGAGATCGTGCGGTCCAACTTTGCCGTCGCGCGCATCGTGCTGGCGCCACGTCCGCGCGCCATTTCTTCCGGCTTCGTCCGCATCCCGCTCGAGATGCGCGATCCGATCGGCCTGACAGCGCTGGCCTTCATCATCACGGCCACGCCGGGAACAGTCTGGGTTGAGTATGATTCCGCGGATGATTCCATGCTTCTGCACGTCCTCGACCTGATCGACGAGGCGGAATGGGTCGGCATCATCAAGAACCGCTATGAGCGTCGGTTGATGGAAATTCTCACATGAGCGCTACGCTGCTCGAATGGTCGGTCTTCCTGGCGCAGGCGATGCTCGCGCTCGCAATGGGCTGCGCCGCCTGGCGCATCCTGGCGGGACCGCGCGCGCAGGACCGCATCCTTGGCCTCGACACGCTCTACGTCAACGCGGCCATGCTGCTTCTGGTGTTCGGCATCCGCACCAGCAGCGCGCTCTATTTCGAGGCGGCGCTGGTGATCGCCCTCCTGGGCTTCGTTTCGACAGCGGCGCTGTCAAAGTTCCTCATGCGCGGCGAGGTCATCGAATGAACGATTCCGACCTGCCGCTTTGGGCCGCGCTTCCGGTATCGGTGCTGCTGCTGCTCGGCGCGGGGCTCACACTCTCCGGCTGCAT
The DNA here is from genome assembly GCF_017355885.1 of Sabulicella rubraurantiaca. Classification (GTDB taxonomy): domain Bacteria; phylum Pseudomonadota; class Alphaproteobacteria; order Acetobacterales; family Acetobacteraceae; genus Roseococcus; species Roseococcus rubraurantiacus. The sequence continues at coordinate 147,305 of NZ_JAFEUU010000001.1, read as the reverse complement.
CGGCTTGCTGCGTCTGAAAAGTTTCTACGCGCGGGTCCATGCTCCCACGCTCGGCACGACGATGGGGATGTTCTGTACCCTGCTGGCCTCGATTCTCTACTTCGCGGTGACCAGATCGCGCCCCGTCCTGCTTGAGATCCTGATTGCTGTCTTCATCAGCGTGACGACGCCGGTCACGCTGATGCTGCTGGCACGCGCGGCGCTGTATCGCGATCGGCGCGAAGGCCGGGACGACGTGCCGCCGCCCGGAACCCACGGTGCGCCCTGACCGGGTTCAGCTACTCAGCACCACGGAGGCGATGCTGAAATAGATCATCACCCCCGCGATGTCGGCGAGCGAGGTGACGAGCGGCGCGCTGGCCGAAGCCGGATCGAGATGCAATCGGTCCAGCAGGAAGGGCAAGGACAGCCCGACCAGGCTGCCCGCCAGCACCACCAGCACCATGGTCAGCGCCACTACCAGCGCGATCTCCGCCCCGCCCCGCCATATGCCGATTCCTGCCACCGCCACTGCCATGGTGACGCCGAGGGCGAGTGCCACCAGCGCCTCGCGCGAGATCAGGCGGCCCCAATCCGCCATGCGGACCTCTCCCGTCGCCATGGCGCGCACGGTGAGCGTCGCCGCCTGGGCACCGGCATTGCCCGCGCTGGCGATCAGCAGAGGCAGGAAGAACACCAAGGCAAGGTTGGCGCTGATTGTCTCCTCGAAGGCGGCGATCCCGGCACCGGAAAGGATATTGGCGAAGACCAGCGCGACCAGCCATCCGACGCGCTTGCTGTAGAGAAGCGGCACGCTGGCGCGCCCCATCTCGGCGACAAGTCCCGCCCCGGTGCCGCTCGACTTCTCGAAATCCTCCGTCGCCTCGGCTTCGGCCACGTCCATGGCGTCGTCGGCGGTCACGATGCCGACCATGGCCCCGGTCGCGTCCAGCACCGGCACGGCGGGGAGGTCGTAATGCTGCACGACGCGCGCGGCGTGGGACGCCGGCTCCTCCGCTCCTACGGAGGGCGGGTCCGGCCGCATCAGGGCCGCGGCGCTGAGCGTGGCGGGCGACAGGACCAGATCTTCCAGAGACACGGTCCCCAGCAGGCGGCGCTCGGGGGAAAGCACATAGGCGACGAGGATGGTTTCCTTCGTCGCCGCCTGGCCACGCAGCGCCTCTATCGCGTCTCGCGCCGAAAGTCCGGGCGAGAGCACCGCGTATTCGCTGGTCATCACCGCGCCGGCCGTGCCGGGTGGATAGGAAGCAAGGCGCCGGATGTCCTCGCGCTCCGCCGCGGCAAGGGCGCGGCCCACGGCCTCGCGCGCCTCTTCGGGCAGACGTCCCCAAAGATCGGCCCGCTCATCCGCGTCCATGGCGGTCAGGAGTTCCGCCAGGGCCGGAGTCGGGCTGACACCCGCCAACGCGGCTTGGCAGGCCGGGGAAAGGTATCCGAAGGTCTCGGCGCGCCGGGGGAGAGGCAAGGTCGTAAGGGTTTCCCAAGCCGTCGCCGGCGCCCGCTTCTCCAGGAGGGTCGCAAGGTCGGCCGGGTGTAAGGCCTCGGCCGCACTGGGCGGGAGGGTCGCGCTGATCATGCGTTCTCCGTCGGTCGGCGCGGCGGCCCGCGCGGCCTTTCAAGGGCAGCGCGGGGTGCCGGGTTTCCTGGCCCTTGGTGCCGGAGACCCAGGCCAAAAGCCTGTCTTGGCATCCATGATCTACGAGAGCATTGCCCTCGCCCGATTTGCTGTCATAACCGATGAAGAAGAGCCGACAGAGGCAGGGATGGCGGGGATCCGGAAGGCGCCGACGGGGGTCGAGGGTTTTGACGAGTTGACGCTGGGTGGGCTTCCCGCCGGCCGGCCGACGCTCGTCTGCGGCTCCGCCGGGTGCGGCAAGACGCTTTTCGCCTCGACCTTCCTCATCAACGGGGCGCGTGAGTTCGACGAACCGGGCGTCTTCGTCACCTTCGAGGAGCGGCCCGAGGACATCGTCGACAATGTCGCCTCGCTGGGCTTCGCTCTGGATGAGCTGGTCGCCGAGGGGCGGGTCGCCTTCGAGCATATCGCCCTCGACCCCTCACAACTGGCCGAGGCAGGCGATTACGACCTCGAGGGGCTGTTCCTGCGGCTGGAGCTGGCGGTCGATTCCGTCGGCGCGAAGCGCATCGTGCTCGACACGGTGGAGAGCCTGTTTTCCGCCTTCACCAACCAGGCGATCCTGCGTGCTGAGATCCGGCGCCTCTTCGACTGGCTGAAGCAGAAGGGCCTGACCGCCGTCATCACCGGCGAGCGCGGCGACGGCGCGCTGACGCGGCAGGGCCTGGAGGAATATGTCTCCGATTGCGTGATCCTGCTGGACCACCGCGTCAACAACCAGGTCTCCACCCGGCGCCTCCGGATCGTGAAGTATCGTGGCTCGGCCCACGGAACCAATGAATATCCGTTCCTGATCGACACGGACGGCTTCAGCGTCCTGCCCGTCTCCTCGGTCGGGCTCCAGCACAAGGTGTCGGAGGATCGCATCGCTAGCGGCATTCCGGACCTGGACGCGATGATGGAGGGGGGCGGCTTCCATCGCGGCTCCTCCATCCTGCTGACCGGCGTCGCGGGCTCGGGCAAGAGCACGATCGTCGCTTCGTTCCTGGCCGCCGCGTGCCGGGCCGGGGAAAGGGCGCTCTACATCTCCTTCGAGGAGTCGGGCCCGCAGACGATCCGCAACATGCGCTCCGTCGGGATCGATCTCGGCCCCTGCGTGGAGAGCGGCCTGCTGCGGATGCTGGCCGCCCGCCCGACCTTCTACAGCCTTGAAATGCATCTCGCCGTGATCCTGCGCGAGGTGGTGCGCTTCCGCCCCTCCATCGTGGCGCTCGATCCGATCTCGGCCTTCCTCGATGCCGGCGATCCGCTCGAGGTGCAGTCCATGCTGCTGCGGATCATCGACTTCCTGAAGTCGAATGGAATCACCGGCGTGTTCTCTCACCTCGCGCATGAGCAAGGGCGCGCGGAGACGGATGCCGGGCTGTCCTCGCTGATGGATGGCTGGATCCTGCTGCTGAATCGCGAGGCGAGCGGCGAATTCAACCGCGAGCTTTATCTGCTGAAGGCGCGCGGTATCGCTCATTCCAATCAGGTGCGCGAGTTCGTGATGGACTCCGAGGGCATCCGCCTGCTCGATCCCTATCTGGGCGAACACGGCGCCCTCACCGGCTCGGCTCGCCGGGCGGAAGAGGCGCGGGCGCGGCGCGATGAAGCGGCGCGCCGCGCGGCGGTGGAGATCGAGCAGCGCAAGCTAGCCCTGCGGCAGCGGCGCACCGAGGCGCAGGTGGCCGCTCTGCAGGCGGAACTCGAGATGGACACGCTGGAACACGAGAACTCGCTGGAAGCGGAACGTGTCCTGCGCGGTGCGATGGACCAGGACCGGCAGGACATGGCGCAGGCGCGGCGCAGGACGGGGCGGCAATGACGGGCAATCAGGACGAGGACGGCGCAGGCATCCTGCGGCTGACCCTCTATGTAGCGGGGCAGACGCCGAAATCCGTCGCCGCCATCCGCAACCTGGAGCGGATCTGCGCGGAGCATCTCGGTAGCGATTCCTATGCGATCGAGGTGGTGGACCTTCGCGTCTCGCCGCATCTGGCGCGGGAGCACAACATCGTCGCAATCCCGACGCTGGTGCGGCAATTGCCGGTGCCGATCCAGAAGATCATCGGCGACCTGTCAGACACGCAGAAGGTGCTGGTGAGCCTCCAGGTGGATCGGGAGGGCTGAGCGTGTCCGCTCCCGAGCTGTCCGAGCTGCGCCGCCGCCTAGCCGAGGCGGAGGACACGTTGCGCGCCATCCGCGAGGGCGAGGTGGACGCGCTGGTGGTTCGGAGCGTCGAACGGGAGCAGGTCTTCCATCTCGTCGGCGGTGACGAGACCTATCGCGCCTTCATGGAATCCATGGAGCTGGGCGCGGCGGCGCTGGATGCGGATGGCCGCCTCCTCTACGTCAATGCCGCGCTGCCGGGGCTGCTTGGCGTCCCGGCAGGAATGTTGGAGAGCCAGGGCTTGCTCGAGACGCTGGGCGTCGCGGGGGCGGCGCTGCGCGATCTGCTGGCGCCAGAACAGAACTGCCGGCGCAGCGCCGAGGTAACGCTGCAACTTGACGGGAGGCAGCGCCACCTCCTGGTCACGGCGGCGCCCCTTCCCCTTCCCTATGGCGAAGGCCATGCCCTGACCTTCACCGATATCACCCAACGCCTGGATGCCGTGGCGAGGGAGGAGAGCGAACGCATCGGCCGCGCCATCATGGCCTCCGCGATAGAGGCGGTGGCGGTGTGCGACGCGCAAGGCATCGTCTCCCATGCCAGCCCGGCCGCCACGCAGATGCTGGGCGTCTCCCCGCTGGGCCGACCTTTCAGCGAAGCCTTCCCCCTCGCCTTCGCGCCGGGCGCCGGGGCGATGGATGCGGGCGACCTCGTGGCCGTCGCGCTGCGTGGCGGCGCGGCGCGTGCGATGGAGGCGACGCTCCGCACGGCGCAGCGCACGCGCGACATCCTGCTCAGCGTCTCGCCGCTTCGGAAGGCGGGCGGCGCGGTGGGCGGCTGCATCGTCACGCTGATGGACGTGTCGGAGCGGCGGGCACTGGAGAAGCGCCAGGAACTGCTGATGCGCGAGCTGGACCACCGCATGAAGAACATGCTGGCCCTCGTGCTCTCCATCAGCGCACGCACTCTGGAAGGCGCGACGGGGCTGCAGGACTTCGCGGAGCGCTTCACCCAGCGACTCTCGGCCCTCGCCGCGACGCAGGACCTCCTGGCAGGCAAGGTGCTGTCGGGCCTGTCCTTGCAGCAACTCATCGCCGCCGAGGTGGCGCCCTACGTGTCCGCCCTTTCCGCCCGCATCTCGATGCAGGGGCTGGAGGTTGAGGTGTCGCGCGACGCAGCGGTCGCGCTCGGCCTCGTCTTCCATGAACTCGTGACCAACGCCGTGAAGTACGGCGCCCTCTCGAACGAGAGCGGGCGCGTCTCCATCCTTGGGCAGCGTCTCCAGGATGGCGGGCTCGAGATCCTTTGGGAGGAAGCGGGAGGCCCGCCGGTCCGCCCGCCCGCGCGACGCGGCTTTGGCGAGACGGTGATCGCCCGCGGCCTCGGTCAGTTCGCCGGCGGCGGCACGACAGTGGAATACCGCCCGGAAGGCGTGACTTGCCGCATGCTCCTCACCGCCGAAAGCCTGGGCTGACAGGCGCTAGCCCGCTTTCGTTTGGCGCAGCGCCGCCGTCGTCTCCTCGTCCAGTTCGATCTCGCCCGAGGAGGCGCGCCAAGTCACGGCCCAGGGGCCTGCGGGCCGTCCTGCACGGACGCGCAGCAATTCCAGCGACCAGCGCGGATCGGCAAGACCACCGATCCCGGCGATGCCGCCGACGCGCCACCGCGATGCCGTGCCGGCCAGCGGCGGCTCCTCCTCCGTCCGCAGGATGAGGCCGACGCCGCCCCCCGCTGCGGCCGCAAGCTGCAGGCGCCGCTGCGCGGACAAATCCGGCTCCGCCCCACCCAGCAGCAACACCCCGGAGATCGCCGGGCTTCGCAGGGCCTCCTCCATCGCCCAGAGTGCATCCATGGGACGCGACGCCTGCGCCAGCACCAGCCGGTCCGGCGTTAGGCCGAGGGCGGCGAGGCCAGGGGGCCAGGGCGCGAGCAGCAGATCATCGGAGATCCAAAGCACTGTGCCCCCGCTGCGTCCCAGCACCATCGCGCTGAACGCGGTCCCGGAACCGATCGCCGTGGCGCGGATCTCATGCACCGCCGCGCGGGCGATGCCGGGAAGGCCGGGTGCCAGAGGGATCTCGCCAGCTTCAGGTGCCAGGTTGTGCCGGGCGACGCGGGCGCGCAGCGCGGCCAGCACCGCGGCGCGGTCCATCCCACGCGGATCGAGAGAGGATTCCTGAGGAGCGGGCGAATCGGGCATAGGCCGGCGACGCTGACACGCACCTCAGAACGGATCAAGAACTTATCGTTGGATAAACCGCCCCCGGCGCAACGCGTTCCTTCCGCGACGGCGAGCCGTTACCATCAGCATAAGGATGCCACGCCATGGGCCTGTTCTCGAAGCCGATCAAGACCCTCGACGACCTGTTCGTGCACACGCTGCAGGACATCTATTATGCCGAACAGCAGATCGCGAAGAACCTGCCGACCATGATCTCCAAGGCCGGTGACTCACAGCTCAAGCAGGGGCTGGAACAGCACCTCACGGAGACGCAGAACCAGATCAAGCGTCTGGAGCAGGTCTTCCAGATGCATGGCCAGGAAGTGAAGGGCACGACCTGCGCCGCCATGGACGGCATCATTTCCGAGGCAAAGGACATCCTGGGCGACGTGTCCGACCAGGACGTGATCGACGCCGCCATCATCTCCTCCGCCCAGGCGGTGGAGCATTACGAGATCACCCGCTACGGCACGCTGATCGCCTTCGCCAAGCAGCTTGGCCGCCATGACTGCGCCAGCGTCCTGCAGCAGAATCTCGATGAGGAATATGCCGCGGACAAGAAGCTGACGGCGGTGGCCGAGAGCCGGGTGAACCGCAAGGCTGCCTGAAGCGACGGAGGGGGGCTAGCCCCCCTCCCCCAGCAGGAAACGGGCGATGGCGTCGCGCTGCGGCGCCGTCGCTGGCCCGGCCGGACTCATCCAGGTGCCGGGGAAGGCCTCGTCCGGATCGGCGAGGAACGAAGCGAGCGACGCCGCGTCCCAGCGCCGTCCCGCCTCCCGGCCTGCCCGAAGGGTGGGTGAATAATCGAACCGCGCATCTCCAGCGACGCCCCGCGCAGCAAGACCTGCGAGGTTCGGTCCTGCGCCCAAGGGCGCGCCCGGCGTGACGTCATGACAGGACGCGCAGTGGCGGCGGAACAGCGCCGCCCCCTCCTGCGCCATGGCCGGATGCGCCAGCAACACCAGTAGGGCCAGCGCCCTCACAGACCGTACTGGATTCGCACGATCCGGTCGGTGCCGCTTTCGCCACCCCAGGCCTCGCCCTCGATCCCATCCATCTGTCGCACGTTCGCGCCCGGCCGGTCGGAGGGGAAGGACAGGAAGGACTCGTTGGCGGGGTCGAAGCGCACGATGGCGTTGGCCGGGAAGTCGGTCAGCCAGACCTTGTCCGATGGATCCACCCAGACCGAATAGGCGCGCGGCCGCTCGCCAGGCAGGCGCCACTGGCGCCAGGACCCGTCGCGCGGGTCATGCACCGAGACGTTGCCGCTATTCCATTCGCTGATCCACAGCCGGCCCTGGCTGTCGCTCCAGACGCGCCGCGCGCCCTGGTTCGGTGTCGGGGGCTCCAGGATGCGGATGCGCGCCGTCTCCAGGTCCTCGATCTGCGCGAGGTGGTTGCCCGCCAGCGAGACGTACCAGATGCCGCCCTGCGGCGTCTTGGTGATGCCATAGGCGCCAGGCCCGCGCGGCGCCTCCCAGACATCCATGCGCTCCGTCGCCGGGACGAAGCGGCCGACCACGCCGTTCTGCCCCGTGAACCAATAGGTGCCGCGGTCGTCGAACACGCCGGTGTTGAGGTTCGCATTGGCGAAGCGCTCGGGAAGGTTCCAGAGCTGCACGCGATGGTCCGAGGGATCCACGCGGGCGATCGCGTTCTGACCGCCCTCCGTCACCCAGGCGGCGCCGTCAGGCCCGCGCACCACCCCATGGGGCGCCGCGCGCTCCGCCCCGCGGACGCGCAGACCCACCACGCGGATGGAGCCGTCGCGTGGGTCGAGCCGGTTCAGCGTTCCGTTGCGCTGGCCGCAGAACCACATGGTCCCGTCGCCCGCGGCAGTGACGTCGCGCGAGCCGACGCGCCCGCCACCGGGCGCGGCCGCGTTGAAGTAGGTGACGCGGAAGCCGTTGGGTACGGCACCGGCCGGAAGAGCCACCAGCGCGGCACCAAGTCCGAAAAGGGAGCGACGCTTCATCCTGGCCTCCATTGCCTGAATCACGTTGCGCCGCGTTCCGGATCCGTTTTCACACGGCGAGCGGCCAGGAAGATAAGGTGCCGCTTGCCGGGGCGTGAAGCGGAACCGGCCCGGGGGGTTCTCTTTTTTCTGGGGACCGCTCAGCCGTCGCGCGGGCGGATGCGCGCGTCGGGGCGCGGCCCGCCCTCACCGGGGCCGAGCGGCATTCCCGCCGGCATGCGTTGTGCCTGCCCGGCGCCAATCGAGAGCAGGAAGGCCGCAGCGTCACGCGCCTGGGCTTCGGTCAGGCCCAGATTGGGCATTGCGGTGCCGGGCGACATGGCCTGCGGGTCCAGCAGCCAGGCCACCAGCGTGTCGGGCCGGTTGGGGAAGCGCCCGGCGAGCCAGCCGCGCCGCGACCACTCCGCGAGCGGCGGCCCGGCCCAGGATACGGCCCCGCGCACGCCGGGAATGACGTGACAAGCGCCGCAGCCATGCTCCGCGACGACGACGCGACCGGCATCGGCATCGCCGCCCGCCACGCGAAGCTCCGGCGGGGGCTCGGCGTCGCAGGCGATCAGCGCCAGCAGCAGGGGCAAGGTCAGCGCGCGCAATCGGTGGCTCCGGGCCTGTCCCTCCGGCAACATCAGCCCCAGCGTGGGGTTGCGCTCACGCCTCGCCCTCGCCCGCCACCTCGACCTGGCGCTCCAGGGTTTCGCGCACCCAAAGCTTCTGGACGGCGACGTAGCAGACCACGGTGATGGGCGCCGCCAGCACCACCCCCGGCAGGCCGAACACGGCCCCGGCGGCCACGATGCCGATGAGCAGGACAAAGGCCGGGATGTTCACCAGCCGCTCCTCGACCACCGGGGTGATCATGTTGGTTTCGACCTGCTGGATCACCACGAAGGCGCCGATTGTCCAGAGCAGGACGGATCCCCCCTGTGCCGCAGCCAGCATTACCGCAGGGACTGCTCCCACCACGGCGCCGATCACCGGCACGAACTGCGCAACCCCCGCGAAAAGCCCGAGCGCGAGCGGTGCGGGCAGGCCGATCCACCAGCAGGCAAGCCCCGCCGCCGTGCCGATGATGACCATCGCCACGAGTGTCGCGAGCAGGTAGCGGCGCAGCACGGTGCTGAGCGTGTCGAGCATGTCTTCCACGCGCGCGGTCTGGTCCTTGGGGAACAGCTTCACGACACCGGCACGGTAGCGCTCCGGGTCCGCGGCCAGAAACCCGCCGCCCACCACGGCGAGGATGAGCGCCGTCGTCGCATCCACCAACGCGCGCCCAAAGCCGGCGACCTGGCCCAGGATGTTCTCTGGCAAGGCATCAGTGCCGCTTGGAAGCTCGATGCCAAGACGGCTCTCCACCTCGGCAAGCGCACGCGGCAAACCGGTGATGAGCTGCGTCACCTGACTCGCAAGCTGGGATCCGACAAGGAGGCCGCAAAGTCCCAGGAATGCGACGATGAGCAGGGCCGAGATGATCAGCGCCCAGCGCCGCCGCAGCCCGGTATACTTGCAGATGAGCTCGGCACAGGCGCTGAGCAGCACGGCGACGAGGAGCGAGGCGAAGCCGATCAGCAGCGCCTCGCGCACCGCCCAGAAGGTGAGCAGAAGAACCACGACGCCTGCGACGATCAGCACTCGGCGGAGAAAGTTCCGCTCATCATCGCTTCGGTCCGGCATCGCATCGCTTCCCTGCATCGAAGCGTGAAGCCGCCAGGATCGGGAAGGTTGCGCCCCTTCAGCCGCCGACCTGTTGCAGCCAGTCGGCGAGGTTGTAGTAGTTCGTGACGCGGGCGATGCGTCGGTCCCGGAATTCGAAGAAGGCGCCGACAGGCAGGACGTAGCGCTGGCCACGCGCTGCGGGCAGGCCCTCATCGGTCGTCAGGTATTGACCGTGGATGGTGAACTCCGCCGCCGCGCGCGCCCCGTCGGACGAGGTCATGACGACGAGATCCTCGACGCACTCCCGATAGGCGCGCTCCATGCGGCCAAGGAATGTGCGAAAGGCGTCGCGGCCTGTCTCCCGCGTGCCCTGGTTCACGTCATGCGCCACGTCCTCGGTGAGGAGGGAGAGCATCGCCTCCCAGTCGCCGCGGTTGAAGGCTGCGTAGTAGTCGCGGATCAAGATCTCGGTGGTCATGCCGAGAGAGGTGCCATCTCCTCCTCCATCGCGGCAAGCACCGCCGCGGCGGCGGCGGCGCGGCACGGCTCGATCACCGGAACGCCGGCCGCCTCCCGCGCCACGGCGACGTGGCCGGCCATGCCGGCGCAGCCCAGGATCACCACCTCGGCCCCTTCATCGGCGAGGCGCCGCGCGGCTTCCGCGATGCGGCGTTGCGGCGCGACAGGGTCGGTGAGCGCCTCCATCGGCAGGTTGAGCGGCACCCAACCCGCCATGCGCGCCTCCACCCCCATGCCCGCGAGGATGCGGCGATGGCGCGGCAGGGAGGCTGAGGTGAAGCCGATCACGCCGAAGCGCTCGGCACGGGCCAGCGCTGCGGCGACGGCGCAACGAAACATGCCCAGCACCGGCCGGTCCGTGACCGTGCGCGCCGCTTCCAGGCCGGGGTCGCTCACGCAGGCGATCACATAGGCGTCGGCCGGCGTCGTCTCGATGACGCGGCACAAGGGCTCCGCGACGCGGAACCAGTCGCGCCAGGTGACGATGGCGGGAGGGCCATCTTCCAGCGAGGTCACCTCCAGCCCTGGGCCGAAAGGTGCGATTGCGTCCGCGATGCCCGCCGTGCAGGCGGACGATGCGTTGGGATTGATGAAGAGGATGCGCCGGGCCATCACCAGAGCATGGCAGGCGTTGCCCGTTCTTGCCACGCCGGCCCGAAAGGTAGCATTGTGCAGCGCAACATGCCCGACAGTCACCCCGCTGAGCACCTGCCCCACGAGGCGGGCGCTCCCCTGCCGTACCCCTGGCCTCGCCTGCCGCTTGCCCAATCCATGTGGCGCGGCGCGCTCAATCGCTGCCCCATCTGCGGCGAAGGCAAGGTCTTCAAGGGTTTCCTGCGCGTCGTCGACCGCTGCGAGGTATGCCAAGCGCCGCTGGGCCGCCTGCGCGCGGACGACGCACCGCCCTATTTCACCATCTTCCTGGTCGGCCACCTCCTTGTGCCGCCGATCTTCTGGCTGGAGCGCGCGCAGGAGCCACCTTTCTGGTTCTATCTCTTGGTCGGATTGCCGCTTTTCGCCATCCTCACCACCCTGCTTCTGCGCCCCGTCAAGGGCGCGACGGTCGGGCTGATGGTGCGGCTCGGCCTGGAAGGCTGAGCGTGGCGCAACCCTGTCTGGTTCGCATCGAACTGCCGGGCGCGCCGCCGCCCCCTTCCGCCTATGCCGAGGCGGACCGGCGGCAGGCGGTCGAGGATTTGCTGGCGGGCAACCGCTTCGATCCGACAGGGCTCGGTCCCGGCCCGTTCGGCCTGCACCTGATGGTGCGGGAGGGGCGCCTGATCCTCGATATCCGTGACGGAGAGGACCAGCCTCTGAGGGCGATCATCCTCGTGCTCGGGCCGTTCCGACGGATGATCAAGGACTACCACATGCTGGTGGAGAGCCACGAGCAGGCGGTGACGGAAGGCGCGATGGATGCCCGCGTCCAGGCCATCGACATGGGGCGGCGTGGCCTGCACAACGAGGCAGCGGAGTTGCTGCAAGCCCGACTGGAAGGCCGGATCGCGGTGGATTTCGAGACGGCCCGGCGCCTCTTCACCCTGATCGCGGCGTTGCACGCGCGGGTCTGACTACGACCACAGCACTGGCACGAGCGACAGCACCAGCAGCAGCGCCATCGCCAGGTTGAAGCGTCGAAGCGCTGCCTCGCTGCGCAGGAAGCGCGCGGCGCCGACCCCGGCCAGGGTCCAAAATGCTACCACCGGCAGGGTCACCGCTGTGAAGATCGCCGTGAGCAGCGCGGCCTGCACCAGGAAGGCGCTGCCCTCGCCGGTCGCATAGGCGGCGATGCCACCCAGGGCGATCATCCAAGCCTTCGGGTTCACCCACTGGAACAGCGCGGCCTGCAGGAAGGAGAAGGGGCGCCCGTGCGCCTCCTTGCCTGTTGCGGGCACAGCCGTGGCGATGCGCCAGGCGAGCCACAGAAGATAGGCGGCTCCGACCCAGCGTAGGACGCCGTTCAGCCAGGGCAGGAGGCGCAAGGCCTCTCCGGCGCCCAGCGCGACGGCGAGGAACATGAATGGAAAGCCCAGCGAAATGCCGAGGATATGCGGCACGGTGCGGCGGAAGCCCCAATTGGCGCCGGAGGCCGTGACCATCGCGTTGTTCGGCCCCGGCGTAGCCGCCATGGCGAAGGCGAAGCCAGTGACGGCAGCAAGCCAGCCAGCGCCTTCCATGAGATCCTCCTCACTCCATATAGGACAGCAATGCTGCCCCAACTGGTCAGTCCACTGCAACCACGCCCCTTGGGTGGTCGCCGCGGACCCGGTATGCGGCAGCGACATCACGAGGGTCGGCGCATGAAGATCAACGGCGTTTCCTATCGCTCTGTCTGGCTGGACCGCGAGGATGGCTGGTCCGTCCGCATCTTCGACCAGACCCGCCTGCCCTGGGAGGTCGCGCCCCTGCGCCTCACAACTTGGCGGGAGGCCGCGCATGCCATCCGCACCATGCAGGTGCGCGGCGCGCCGCTGATCGGTGCCGTCGCAGCCTATGGCGTCGCGCTGGCGATGCGCGAGGATCCGTCACAGCTGGACGAAGTGCTGCGTGAGTTGGCCGAGACCCGTCCGACCGCCATCAACCTGCGCTGGGCGCTGGAGCGGCAGAAGTCGCGCCTGCACAATCTTCCTCCCTCCGAGCGCGCCGAGGCCGCTTATGCCGAGGCGGCCGAGATCGCCGATGACGACGCGGAAACATGCCGCCGCATCGGCGAGAATGGATTGCCGCTGCTGGAGGAGATCGCAGCCCGCAAGGGAAAGGTGAACGTGCTGACCCACTGCAACGCCGGATGGCTGGCCACGGTGGATTGGGGCACGGCGCTGGCCCCGATCTACATGGCCCACGACAAGGGCTTGGACGTGCATGTGTGGGTGGATGAGACGCGGCCCCGCAACCAGGGCGCCGCGCTGACTGCCTTCGAACTGGGCGCGCACGGGGTGAAGCACACCGTCGTCTCGGACAATGCCGGTGGCCACCTGATGCAGCACGGAGATGTGGACATCGTGATCGTCGGCACCGACCGCGTGACGCGCACGGGGGATGTGGCCAACAAGGTCGGGACCTACCTCAAAGCGTTGGCGGCGCGCGACAACGGGGTGCCCTTCTGGGTCGCCCTGCCCCACTCGACCCTCGACATGACGGTGCGCGACGGCGTGGCCGAGATCCCGATCGAGGAACGTTCGGGCAGCGAGGTGACGGAGGTGACGGGCCGCACCGCCGATGGGCGGATCGAGACGGTGCGGGTGGTGGCGGAAGGAAGCGAGGCGGCAAATCCCGCCTTCGACGTGACGCCGGCGCGGCTGGTGACGGGGCTCATCACCGAGCGCGGGCGTTGCGCGGCTAACGAGGCCGCGCTGCTGGACCTCTACCCCGAGAAGGGGTAGCGGCGCTTCAAGCGTGGATGCGCGCCACTTCGGAGGCGCGCCCGCGCTCCAGCAGCACCATGCCGAGCACGAGCAGCGAGCCGCCCGAGGCCACCAGGGCGGCCGGCAGGAAGGCCGAAGCACGCAGGACATTCGCGCCCCCGGACAGGACCATGAGAACGACGCCAAGCACGAGGACGAGGCCGGAAAGGGTGAGGGCGAGGCCGAAACGTTGCATGGGCGGTCACTCCTTGAGAACCGTGACGATCGATTCCTGACCCCCAATCAGGGCGAGACTGTGGTAGGCCCTGCCGCAATCCCTGCATGTTGCGCAGATCAGACCGGCATGGAAGGCTGCGCTGCACCGCAAACCTTCACGGAACAGGAGCCGACGCATGCGAGTTCTTCTCGCCGGCATTCTTGCCGCCACGCTCTCCACCACCGCCATGGCACAGCAGGCGCAGCCACCGCTGCGATGCGGGGTGGACGGCACCTTCGCCCCGCATGCTTTCCCCTCGCTCCAGGGTGGCGTTCAGGGCTTCCAGATCGACCTGTTCCGCGAGGTCGCGCGCCGCATGGGCCGTGAGATCACGATCGAATCGGCCAGCTTCGGCGGGCTGATCCCAGCCTTGAACGCCGGGCGCTACGACTTTCTATGCGCCCCCACGACCGTGACGCGGGAACGCGCGGAGAACCTGCTCTTCACCGAAGGCTATCTCTGGACCGCGCTGCAATTCGGGATCCGCCGCGGCACGACGCCCATCCGGTCGGAGGAGGATCTGCGCGGCAAGGCGATCAGCGTGAACAAGGGCACGCCCTACGAGGCGTGGGTCCGCAACAATGCGGAGCGTCTGAACCTCACCCTGCTCGCCTTCGACACCCAGCCGGATGCGGTCCAGGCTGTGCTGTCGGGCCGGGCCTACGCCAACCTCTCCGGCAACACGGTCGTGCGCTACTCCGCGTCGCGGACGCCGCAATTCGTGGCTGACTGGGTGCTGCCGGGGACGCAGCTCCACTGGGGCACGCCCTTCCGCCGCGACTCGGGGGAGCTGCGCCGCCAGGTCGAGGACGTGCTGGCCTGCATGAAGCGCGACGGCTTCATCGCCCGCATCTCCGAGCGCTGGTTCGGTGATCGCCCCGGCCCCGACCAGGCCGAGAACATCGTCTTCCCCGGCTATGGCCCGCCCGACCTGCCCGGCTACGACCCGACGCCGCAGAATCCGAACTGCGGGTGAGCTTCGCTGACAGCTTCCTGAACCTCCGCGTCGCGGTCGAGCACGGGCCGAAGATCATCGAGGGGATGGGAGTGACCGTGGTGCTGGCGGGCTGCGTCATCGCCACCGGGCTCGCCGCGGGGCTCGGCCTCGCGGTGCTGCGGGCGCTGGGGGTGCGGCCGCTGAACTGGCTCATCATCTTCGTGGTGGACCTGTTCCGCGCCGTGCCGCCGCTGGTCGTAATCGTGCTGCTGTATTTCGGGCTGCCGGCCGCCGGCATGGCGCTGAACGGGTTCGTCGCGGCGTGGCTCGCCCTGTCGCTGGTGCTGATGGCCTTCGCCGAGGAGATCTTCTGGGCAGGGATCACCACTCTGCCGAAGGGCCAGTGGGAGGCATCGCGCGCCCTGGGGCTGCGCTTCGCGCCGACCTTCTTCCTGGTCGTGCTGCCCCAGGCCGTGCGCATCGTGATCCCGCCCCTGGTGAACCGCACCATCGCCATCACCAAGGGCACGGCGCTGGCCAGCGTGGTGGCCGTGCCAGAGATCCTGGGCGCGGCGCAGGCGGGCGTGTCCTTCTCCTTCAATCCCACTCCCCTCACCCTGGCGGCGCTGGCCTATCTGGCGCTGTTCCTGCCAGTCGTGGTGCTGGGGCGCTGGGTGGAGCGGCGCTGGCATGTTCGCTGACGCCTTCCTGAACACCGAGATCCTCCGGGAAGCCTGGCCCATCCTGCTGGATGGCTTGGGCCGGACGGCGCTGCTCTCGGCGCTGGTGGTGCCGCTGGGCCTGCTGGGCGGGCTGATCCTGGCGCTGCTGTCGCTGACGCGGCGACGCTGGTTGCGCTGGGGCGTCGCCGTGTGGGTGGACGTGTTCCGCGCCCTGCCACCCCTGGTGCTGCTGGTGGTGGTCTATGCCGGGCTGCCCTTCGCGGGGGTGGAGGTCTCGGCCTGGCAGGCCGTGGCGACCGGCTTCTTCCTGAACACCGGGGCCTATTATGGGGAGATCCTCCGCGCCGGCATCGCCTCCGTCCCCAAGGGGCAGATGGAGGCCGCGCGCTCCCTCGGCTTGAGCCGACCGCATGCACTGGCACTCGTCGTGCTGCCACAGGCAGTGCGGAACGTGCTGCCCGACCTCGTGTCAAACACGCTGGAGGTGGTGAAGCTGACCTCGCTCGCCGCCGTGGTGGCCCTGCCCGAGTTGCTCTTCCAGGCACGGCAGGCGCAGAGCGTGACCTACAACGCCACTCCCATCGTCGCAGCGGCGGTGATCTACTTCCTCCTGCTCTGGCCCTTCGTGCGGATGCTGTCGCGGCTGGAAAACCGGCAACTCGCTTCCCGGCGCTAGGCCGCACAAGACGGTTTTCGTTGCCGCCCCTTCCGTCTATGGAAGCGCCAGCTCAAGAAAATAGCCGGGGAGCGCAGGGGATGCAGGGGGACACCCTCAAGACGACCGCGGAGGTGAACACCGCGGTTGACGACATGGAGTTCGCGACCGCCCGTCGCGAGCTCCCAGGCTTCATAGGTTTGGCGTGGCGCGCGGCGGCGGCGGCCTTCGTCGGCTTCCACCTCTGGATCCTGCTGGTCGAGCCGGTTGACCCGACCATCTCGCGTGCCATCCACGTCTTCTTCGGCGCAGCGCTGGGCTTCACACTCTTCGCGCCGCGCGCCGCCACCAGCCAAGCGACGCGGGTCCCGCTCCTTGACTGGGTGCTGGTGCTCGCCAGCATCGCCATCCCCTTCCACTACATCCTGGATGCGGATGGGATCGAGATGCGATCCTTCATGGGGCCGAACGCCACCGATCTCTGGGTGGCCGGGATCGGCATCCTCCTGGTGCTCGAATTCACGCGGCGGACGGCGGGACTCGTCATGCCGCTGATCGCTTGCGTCTTCATCGGCTACTGCTTCGTCGGACCCTGGCTACCAGGCATCCTCTACCATCGCGGCGTGGCCTTCGATCAGGCGCTGGTGGAGCTGTTCAACAACAACGGCGTGCTCGGCACGATCGTGCAGGTCAGCGCGTCCTTCATCATCATGTTCGTGGTCTTCGCGACCTTCCTGCAGACCTCACGTGCCGGCGACTACTTCAACGACGTGGCCCTCACCCTGGTCGGGCGGCTGCGCGGCGGGCCGGCGAAGGTGACGGTGCTGTCCGGCATCATGTTCGGCGCCATTTCCGGCTCGGCCGTCGCCAACGTGGTGGCCTCGGGCGCCTTCACCATTCCGATGATGCGCCGCGTCGGATACGACCGCCCCACCGCCGCTGCCATCGAGGCGAGTTCCTCGACGGGCGGCCAGATCACGCCGCCGGTGATGGGTGCCGGCGCCTTCATCATGGCCGAGGTGCTGGGCGTTCCCTACATGGAGATCGCCCTGGCCGGTCTGATCCCGGCGCTGCTCTTCTATGTCGCCAACTACATCCATTGCGACCTGAACGCCCGCAAGCTCGGCATTCGCGGCCTGCCGCGCGAGGAGCTTCCCCGCTGGAGCTACATCCTCCGCCACCTCTACATGGCCGCACCGCTGGTGCTGCTGATGGTGATGCTGTTCCAGGGCTACTCGCCCTTCCGCGCCGCCGCCTGGGGCATCGCCGCGACGCTGCTGATCATGTTCGGCACCACCCTCGTCCACCGCGTGATGGTGCAGAGGCAGAACATCCTTGCCGCGACGGTCGCCACCTTCGTCGAGACGGGTCAGGCCATCTACGCCACGATGCACAACAGCATGAAGGAGGTGATGCAGCTTATCGCCGTCTGCGCCGCCGCTGGTATCGTGGCAGGGGTGATCGGCGTGACGGGTGTGGGTGGGCGCTTCGCAACCATGCTGCTGGAGGTGGCCGGCGCGTCCTCAATTCTCGCCATGATCTTCGCCATGGTGGTGGCGGTGATCCTGGGCATGGGGGTGCCGACGACGGCTGCCTATGCAATCGCTGGCGCGGTGGTCGCACCCGGGCTGATCCGCATCGGGGTCGAGCCGCTGGTGGCGCATATGTTCATCTTCTACTTTGCCGTCCTCTCATCCATCACGCCGCCGGTCGCGCTGGCCTCCTTCGCCGCCGCCTCCATGGCCGGAGCAGATATGTGGCGCACCAGCGTCATCGCGGTGAAGCTCAGCCTCGCCACCTTCATCGTGCCCTACCTGTTCTGGATGTCGCCTGCCCTGCTAGCGCAGGGGCCGCTTCTGCTCATCCTGGTCGCCTTCGCGACGGCGTGCTGCGGCGTCTTCCTGCTGGCCTGCGCGACGGAAGGCTGGATGTGGAACGGGCCGCTCGCCCTGCCGCTGC
Organism: Sabulicella rubraurantiaca; assembly: GCF_017355885.1. Classification (GTDB taxonomy): domain Bacteria; phylum Pseudomonadota; class Alphaproteobacteria; order Acetobacterales; family Acetobacteraceae; genus Roseococcus; species Roseococcus rubraurantiacus. The sequence goes on along the minus strand of NZ_JAFEUU010000001.1, from coordinate 129,354 downwards.
GCTTCGTTTCCGGCGCCGCGGGGTTGTTGCTGATGGTGCCTGAGGTGGTCACCGATGTGACCGGCATCGCCGTCGGCATCGCTCTGCTGCTCTGGCAGAAGCGCACCTATCCAGAAGAGATCGTTCCGGCGGCAGTTCGCCCGACATGAAAAAGCCGCCCCGGTTCAACCAGGGCGGCCAAATGGGCCGGGGGCGCCGTGGCACCCCCTCTCCGCCTCAGGCGAGGACGAGATTGTCCGGGATGGTTTGCCCGACCTCGCGCAGGTAGCGCGCCGCGCCGGGGTGGTAAGGCAAAAAGCTGTTCTTGGTCGCATTCGAGGCCGTCGTTTCCGCGGCGGCGGCGATGGATTGCTGCAGGCGCGGCTGCTGCCCCAGCACGGACCTCACCATCTCGTAGACGAGATCCTCGGGCAGGGAGCGGTGGCCGATGGCGAAGTTGAACATGCCGACCACGCGCAGTTCGCGCCCCGCCGTGCGGTAGGTGCTGGCCGGCAGCGTCGAAGCCGAGAGCTCCGGGAAGGTCTGGGTGAGCTTCTGCACCTCGTCCTGCGTGTAGTCGAGGAAGTTTACCTCGCCCTGCGTCTCCGCCTCGGAGAAGGCGGGGATGGGCACGCCGGACGCGAAGAGGAAGGCATCCAGCAGCCCGTCCTGCAGCTGCCCCGACATGTCGCTGCCCGAGCCATAGCGGATCGCGGCAGGGCGATAGCCAAGCGTGTTCATGATGAGCGGGAAGTAGGTGCCCGGCGTGCCGCCGCGCGGCCCGACGCCGATATTCTTGCCCGCCAGCTGGGACATCTGCGTGATGCCGCTGCGCTTCAGTGAGATGCCGTGGAACGGCGTGTCGTACATGGGGAAGAGCGCCCGGATCTCGCGGAAGCGGTTGCCCTGGGTCCAGTCGCCCTGGCCGTTCCAGGCCTGGAGCGCCACGCCCATCGTCACCATGCCGATCTCGACCTCGCGGCGCTGCACCAGCACGATGTTCTGATTCGGCCCCTGCGTAGTGCGATAGGAGATGTTGACGCCCGTCGCTTCCTGCACGAGCTGGCCCCAGACAGGTCCATAAAGAGCGTAGGTGCCACCCGGCGCAGCGGTGCCCATGTTCAGGGCACGCGGCCAGCTGGAATTGCGCGGCTGCGCGTGGGCGCGGCCGAAGATGGCGGGCGCGGTCAGGCCAAGCGTGGCCCCGGCCAGCAGAATGCGTCGCTGCATGTGCGGTTTACTCCTCCCAGTCATGACAAGGGGTGGCTTGTGCCGCCCTCGCCCGCCCCTTGGGGGCCCGGCCTGGGCAAATTGGCCCAGACCGGAGGAGAAGGGCAATCTCCTCTTGCTGAATCAAGTCGTTACGAAGCAGGAGCGCAGCGCATCACCCCTCGCGCATTCGGCCGCGTTCCACCACCACGCCCCAGCGCTGGCGCTCGCGCTCGAGGAAGCGGCCGAATTCCTCAGGCGTCCGGGAGGTTTCGACCTCGCAGCCCTGCTCCTCGATGCGGGCGGCCGTGGGAGCATCCGCCAGGGTTGCGTTCATCGCCTCCAGCAGGCGCGCTCGCACGGTGTCGGGCGTGCCGGCCGGCGCGACGAGCCCGTACCAGGTCGCGCTGTCGAGGTCGGGGAAGCCTTGCTCGACGCTGGTTGGAATCGTGGGTGCAACCTTGGAGCGGCCGCGTCCTGCGACCGCAATCCCACGCAGTGTTCCGGCGGATAGGAAGGGAATGAAGGGCGCGGCGGCATTGCTGATGAGTGAGACGCGCCCTGCCAGCACGTCCTGAAGTGCGGGCGCCGTGCCGCGGTAATGCACGAACTCCAGCGGGATGCCGAGGGTGAGTGAAGTCATCGCCCCCAGCGCATGCGCGGTCGTCCCCGCCCCTGCCGTGCCGAAGGTCAGCGAAGGATTGGCGTTGCGCCCCCGCTCACGCAGCGCGGCGAGGTCGTTGATGCCCAGCCGCGGGTCAGCGGCAATGATGTTCGGTGAGGCGCCCATCAGCCCAACGGGGCTGAAGTCCCGCTCCGGGTCGTAAGGAACCCGCGGATGCGTCAGTGCCGAGATGACGAAGGAGCCCGACCCGGCGAGCAGGATGGTGTGCCCGTCGGCTGGTGCCTTGGCGACGAGATCATTGCCCAGCACCCCGCCCGCGCCGCCGCGATTTTCCACCACGATCGGCACGCCGAGCCGCGTGGCCATGCCCTCTGCGAGGATGCGTCCCAGGATGTCGTTCGAGCCCCCGGCGGTGAAGGGAATGACGAGGCGGATCGGGCGCTGTGGGAAGGCTTGCGCCAGGGCGGGCGAGGCGAGAAGCAGCCCCGGCAGGCTGCGGCGGGTGAGCATGGTGGTTTCCTCCGTGATTCACTGCGACAAGCTTGGCGAAGAGCCGCACCGGGGCCAATCTCCGCCCCTCACGAAGCAGGATTAGAGCATGGGCGATCGGGACACGGGCAGCGCAGCATGGCAGGAAGCACCTTCGGCCTATTGGGCCCGGAGGGAGGTGCCGTTCCGCGTCCCGGCGAAGCCGCTCTCGCGCTACGTCACCATGCGCGACGGATGCCGGATCGCCGTGGATGCGTGGCTGCCCGAGGGGGGCGATGGCCCCTTCCCTGCCATCATGGTGCTCACGCCCTATTATCGACGCTTCAGCCTGGAACCGGGCAGCGCCGCCGAGGCATGCCCCAACACGGCAAAGTTCCGCGAGGCCTTCGTGCCGCGTGGCTACGCGCTGGTCGTGGTGGATGTGCGCGGCACCGGCGCATCCTTCGGCACGCGCGATTCCTTCCGCTCGCCGCGCGAGCGCGACGACGCGAAGGAACTGGCCGACTGGGTGGTGGCCCAGCCCTGGTCGAATGGACGCATCGGCGCGACGGGGATTTCCTATCCTGGCGCGGCATCGGACTTCCTGGCTTCCACCGCACATCCGGCGGTGAAGGCGATCGCGCCGCTCTTCGCTGTGTGGGACACCTGGGCCGACCATTACTATCCGGGCGGGCTGTACCTGAACCGCCTCGCGCAGGTCTATGACGACCTGATGGTGGCGATGGACCATGACCGGCGCGACCTGCTCAAGAACTTCGCGTATTTCGCCAACCCCGATTTGCGCGGCCCCGCGCCCGTGGACGAGGATGCGGACGGATCGCTGTGCCGCGCCGCGGTGCACGAGCACCTGGGCAATTTCCGCCAGCCCGACTTCATGGCCGACCTCCGCTTCCGCGAGGAAGCGTTGCCGCACGACCCAAGTTTCTCCTCGGCCAATATCAGCCCCTACGCGGCGAGCCCCACCATTCCGGACGACGTGGCGGTGTGTTGCGTGTCCGGGTGGCTGGATGGGGCGGGCTACGCCAACTCCGCCATCGCGCGCTACCTGACGCTGTCGCGGAACCCGCGCCATCTGCTTCTCGGCCCATGGGATCATGGGGCGCGATGCAACGTCTCGCCGTGGCGCAATGCGGTCGAGCCGGACTTCGTCCTGGTCCATGAGGTGACGCGCTTCTTCGACGAGTATCTGATGGGGCGCGACACCGGGCTGCGGAACGAAGCGCCGATCCATTACTTCGCCATGCACGAGGAGGCGTGGCATGCATCGGATTCGTGGCCGCCCGCGCCGAACTCCCTGCGCCTGAACCTGCGTGACGGGGCCGTGCTGGAGCGCGAACCGGGTGCATTGCGCGCGGAAATCCAGGCGGATTTCGCGTGGGGCAGCGGCGACGGCACGCGCTACGAGCGCATCGCCGGCATCAACAGCACCACCTATCACGCCGATTGGACCGGACGGCAGGGAGCCCTCTCCGGCTTCACCACCGCGCCCCTCGAGGCGGCGCTGGACCTCGCTGGGCACGTGATCGCCGATATCCAGCTGGAATGCTCCGAGCGGGACGGGGCGCTGCTGCTCTACCTGTCGGAGGTCCAGGCGGACGGCACGGTGCGCTACGTCACGGAAGGCCTGCTGCGCCTCCTGCATCGCAAGGAGGCCGAGCCGCCGCCGACCTATCGCTGCGCCTGGCCCTGGCGCAGCTACCGGCGCGAGGACGCGGCGCCGATGGAGCCGGGAAAGGTCGAGCGCGTGCGCATAGCCTTGCTGCCGGTCGCTTGGCGCTTCGAGGCGGGCAGCAAGCTGCGCCTCTCCGTCGCGGGGCACGACGCGGATCACATGATCCAGACCCCGCATGGCCGACCGCCGCGCTTCGTGCTGCATGCGGGCAGCACGCTGGACCTACCTCTCCGCTCCGGAGCATGAGTCATGAACCGACGCACTCTCCTCGCCCTGCCTCTCCTGGCCGCCCCTTCCGTCACGCGGGCGCAGGGTTTCCCATCCGGCCCGGTGCGGATGTTGCTGCCGCAGGCTCCCGGTTCCTCCAACGACATGGTCGCGCGCATCATCCAGGATCCGATGTCCTCCGCCCTGCGCCAGCCCGTGGTGGTCGAGAACCGGCCCGGCGCGAATGGCGCGGTGGCGATCAATGCGCTGAAGCAGGCGCGCAACGACGGGCAGACCATCCTTCTGACCGGCGTGTCGCAACTGGCCTTCAATCCGCATCTCTATCGCACCCTGCCCTATGACGTGGCGCGCGACTTCACCATGATCGCACCCTGCACCGACACGCCCTTTGTGCTGATCACCAGCAAGCGCAGCAGCATCACGTCCCTGCCCGCGCTGATCGAGGCGGCGAAGCAGCGCGACCTGTCCTTTTCCTCCGCCGGCAACGGCAATTCCACGCATCTGGCGATGGAGATGCTGTGCGACCGCGCGGGCGTGCGAATGACGCATGTGCCCTACCCCGGCACGGCGCAGGGCGTGACCGCTGTCATCACCGGCGAGGTGGATGCGATGATCCCGACCTTCGGCGTGGCCTATCCGCAGATCCAGTCCGGCGCGGTGAATGCGCTGGCCGTGGTGGGGACGGAGCGCGTGCCGCAGATGCCCGATCTCCCGACCCAGGCCGAGGCCGGGCTGGACGCACCGGTCATGCCGGGCTGGTTCGCTATGGTGGGCGTTGCCGGAATGCCCGCACCGGCGGTGGAGACGCTGAACGCCGCCATTCGCGGCGCGTTGGGGGACGAAACGGTGCAGCGCCGCCTGCGCGACCAGTTTCTGATCCCGCTCCAGGGATCGGCGGCAGAGATGCAGGCGCGGCTGGACCGGGAAAGCGCGCTCTGGGGTGAGTTCATCCGGCGTCGCAACCTGACCGTCGGCTGAGGAGGAATTCCATGAAGACACGTGCTGCCGTCGCCTTCGAGGCGAAGAAGCCGCTTGAGATCGTCGAAGTGGAGCTGGAAGGCCCGCGCGCGGGCGAGGTCCTGGTGGAGATCATGGCTACCGGTCTGTGCCACACCGACAAGTACACTCTCTCCGGCGCCGACCCGGAGGGGCTCTTCCCCGCCATCCTCGGTCATGAGGGCGCGGGCGTGGTGAGGGAAGTCGGGCCGGGCGTCTCCTCGCTGAAGCCGGGCGACCATGTCATCCCGCTCTACACTCCCGAATGCCGGGAGTGCGAATACTGCCTTAACCCCAAGACGAACCTCTGCCAGCGCATCCGCACCACGCAAGGCCGCGGGCTGATGCCGGACGGGACGAGCCGCTTCTCCTACAAGGGCCAGCCCATCCTGCACTACATGGGCTGCTCGACCTTCTCGAACTTCACCGTGCTGCCGGAGATCGCGCTGGCCAAGGTCCGGTCCGACGCGCCCTTCGACAAGATCTGCTACATCGGCTGCGGCGTCACCACCGGCGTAGGCGCGGTGATCTACACCGCGAAGGTGGAGCCGGGCGCGAATGTCGTCGTCTTCGGCCTGGGCGGCATCGGGCTGAACGTGATCCAGGGCGCGCGCATGGTCGGCGCGAACATGATCGTCGGCGTGGACGTGAACCCCGAGCGCGAGCAGATGGGCCGCGAGTTCGGCATGACGCATTTCGTGAACCCGAAGGAGATCGGCGGCGACCTCGTCGCGCATATCGTCGAGCTGACGGGCGGTGGGGCCGACTATTCCTTCGAGTGCGTGGGCAACGTGAACCTCATGCGTCAGGCGCTGGAATGCGCGCATAAGGGCTGGGGCGTTTCGACCATCATTGGCGTCGCCCCCGCAGGGGCCGAAATTGCCACCCGCCCCTTCCAGCTCGTGACCGGCCGGCGCTGGCAGGGCTCGGCCTTCGGCGGCGCCAGGGGTCGGACCGACGTGCCGAAGATCGTGGACTGGTACATGGACGGGAAGATCGAGATCGACCCGCTCATCACCCATACCCTGCCGCTCGAGCGCATCAACGAGGGCTTCGACATGATGGAGCGCGGCGAAAGCATCCGCACCGTCGTCCTCTACTGACGCGCGCCGCTCCCCGATATGGAAATGGGACGAACCTCGACCGGGGCCGTCCCATCCTCCTTCATGCCCAGACGTTCCGCCGTGCGCGGGCTGACATCGATGATGCGGCCGCGCCGGAACGGACCGCGGTCGCGGATGGTCACGCGCTCCGCGCGTCCGGTGCGAAGGTTCCGCACCTCTGCCACCGTGCCGAGCGGCAAGGTGGGATGGGCGGCCGTGTCGGAATTGGGGTTGAAGGGCTCGCCGCTCGCAGTCAGGCGCCCCGCCAGGAACGGACTATAGTAGGAGCCTTGGCCGCGTTGCACCGGGCCAGTGGCTGCGGGCTGGTCAGCCCGCTGTCGCTCTCCAGACTGGCAAGCCGCAAGACCCAGGACCAAAAGACCCGCCAGGGCCGAATGGGGTGGTTTCAGCATGGGTCAATCCCTTCGTCGGAATGATTCCGGCGAAGCAAACGCGCAAATTGGCCCCACGTATCAGTCCAGCGAGATTCCCAGTTCCGGAACCTTGCGTGCCCAATAGGCACTTTCCTCCTTCACCGCGGCCGCAAAGGCGGCGCGGGGGCGCTCCGGCGGCGGCTCAAGCCCCTCATTCGCAAGGCGCTGAACGTAGCTCGGGCTGGCAATGGCGCGCCGTGCCGCCTGTTCCAGCCGGTCGAGCGCCGGGGCCGGAGTGCCTCCGGGAGCGAAGATGCCGTGCCACCCCTCGATGACGAGGTTCGGGATGATCTCGCGCAGGGTTGGGACGTCCGGCAGGGCGGCCATGCGCGAGTTGCCGGTCACGGCCAGCGCCCGCAGCCTGCCTTCGCGCACCAGGGTGATGGCGGGGGGCGGCGAGGAGACGTTCAGCGTGATGTTGCGCGCCACCACGTCCATCAGCGCGGGTGCCGTACCGCGATATGGGACGTGCTCCATCTCGATCCCCGCCGCCTCGGCGAAGAGCACGCCAGCAAGGTGGTTGTTTCCGCCCACCCCGGAGGAGGAGAAAGTGACGCTGCCGCGCGGCTGCCGCTTCACCCAGTCTACGTATTCCTGAAGGGTGCGGGCCGGGTTCGAGGGATGAACCACCAGCACGTACTGATAGGCGGAAGTCTGCGCCACCGCTTCCAGGGAATTCGCGAGATCCACGCGGTCGCCACGCTGGAGGTGCGGGTTGATGACCACGTTGGTCGAAACCGCGAAGAGCAGCGTCTGGCCATCGGGCCGCGCGCGATGCACCGCGAGCGCTCCGACATGCCCGGCGCCACCGGCGCGGTTCTCCACGATCACGCTCTGCCCACCCAGCTCCTGCGAGAACAGGCCGGCAAACTCCCGCGCCGCGATATCGGTGCCGCCGCCGGCGGCATAGGGCACCACCAGGGTCAGGGCGCGCGCCTGGGCGCTGGCGATGGCGGGAACGGCGAGGGCGGAGGCCCCGAGCAGGCGTCGCGTGATCATCGGCGCTTCTCCATGGCGTTGCGCAGCAGGGCCAGCGCCCGGAACGGCGCGTGCATCATCTTCGAATAAGGAAGCACTAGGAAGAAAGCCAAGACCAGCCCCAGATGCAGGGCAAGGGTGAACCCCATGGCGCCCGTATGGCGCACCACCAGCAGCAGCAGCCCCGTCGCGCCGATGAGGAACAGAAGCGCGAGCATCGCCACCTCGCCGCCCAACAGCCGCCGCGCCACCGGCGCCGGGTCCGTCACCGCCTTGATGTAGAGAAGCCCAGCCGAACCGATGCAGAGCAGCACGCCGCCCCAGGTGCCCAGCTGCACCGGCAGGCTCCAGAAGGAATGCGGCGAATACCAGCCGAGCATGTGGTGATACACCGTGCCGACGCAGGTGGCGGCAAAGCAAAGCATGAAGCCGCCCGCCATCGCCTGGTGCAGCCAACGGCGCGTGTGGGAGAAGCCGTCATCCAGGTCGTTGCATCCATGCCCCCCGCCGCCGAGGTTGCGGAGCAGCACTACATCCATCGTCGCCTCCGCCACTGCGGGGCCCGAAAGCGGCAGGCGGCTGCGCGGCGCGGTGCCCCGCCAGTAGCGCCAGGAGGATAGGATCATCGCCACGATCGCCCAGCCGAAGGTGAGCGAGGCCAGGTTCACCATCACCGGATAGGGAATGACGCGGAAGAAGGCGCCCGTTCCCGTCTGCGCCGACCACAGCACGGCAGGGTCCTGCAGCGCCACGACCAGAACCAGCACGAGGGTCAGCGCCAGCGCCGAGACGCCTGCCACCACCGTGCCGTTGCGCTCGAAGAGGCGACCCATGGCGCGCGGCACGGCGTACTCGGCGTAGCTTTCCTGCCGGATCGTCGCGAAGGTCGCGGGGATGTTCACGCCGAAGGGGTGCGGCGGCGCGTACTGGCAGGAGTGGAAGCAGCCCTTGCAGTTGTGGCAGAGATTGGCGAGGTGCGTCAGGTCGCCTTCGGAGAAGGCGCGTCGCATCGCCATGGCCGGGAAGACGGCGCAATAGCCCTCGCAGTAGCGACAGGCATTGCATATCTCCATCTGGCGCCGTGCCTCGGCCACCGTCGTGGAGTCCACGCGCGGTGGGGCATCGGAATCGGCGCCCGCGGCATAGGCCGTCAGGTTGATGCCGTCAGTTGCTTGGGACATTCTCGCCCTCCGAGTATCCGGCCATCCGCGCGGGGCTAATTCCTCGCCGCACGGGCCGCCTCTTCCCCTGCGATGCGGCCGAACACCGTGCCGATCGCCATGCCGAAACCAGCCAGGTAACCCTGGCCCAGGATGTTGCCCGCCATGATCTCGCCGCTCGCGAACATGTTCGCCGAGGGCTTGCCGTCGGCCATCATCACCCGCGCGCGGTCGTTCACCTTCACGCCGAGGAAGGTGAAGGTGATGCCGGGCCGCAGTGGATGGGCGTGGAAGGGGGGCTTCTCGATACGCCGCGCCCAGTGGGACTTCGGCGGCGTCAGCCCCTCGGTGCGGCAATCGTCCAGCGCCTTGCCGTTGAAGGTCCCGGGGCGCACGGCGTCGTTGTACTCGGTCACCACGCGTTCCAGCTTGTCCGAGTCCAGGCCCAGCTTGCCGGCCAGCTCGCGGATCGTGCCGGCGAAGATGGGCGGGAAGACGCTGGGCAGGTAGTCCATCAGCGCCTGGGAGTCGGTGATGGCGAAGGCGCGCTGGTTGGGCTGCTGCGCGATCAGGCGACCCCAGATGGCATAGCGCTTCGGCCAGACATCCTCGCCCTCGTCGTAGAAGCGATCCACCTCCTCGTTCACCACGATGGAGAAAGGAACGCAGTCGAGGCGCATGGCGAGGCCGCCATCCTCCATCGGCGCGCGGGCATCGTTGGCGACGGCGTGGAACTGGGTGGGATCGCCCACCTCCTGCACGCCCTGGCCCAGCAGGTCCTTCAGGACACGGCCCTGGGCGAAGGGCGTGCCGCGGATCTGGAAATTGTCGGCGGCATCGCCCCAGTAGCGGCGCAGCCACTCGCGGTTGGCCTGGAAGCCGCCGCTGCTGGCGACCACCGTGCGGAAGCGGATGCGCTCCGGAAAGCCGCGCCACGAGACAATGGCCTCCTTCGCGAAGCCCTCCTCCACCGCGATGTGCTGCACCTCGGTATCGTAGAGGATCTCAATGCCCATCGCCTCGGCGGTGCGGTAGAGGGCGTTCACCAGCGCCTTGCCACCACCCAGGAAGAAGGCATTGGTGCGGGACAGGGACAGCGTGCCCGAGAGGCTCGGCTGGAAGACGACGCCGCACTCCTCCAGGAAGCCGGGGGCGTGCTGGCTTGCGCGGATGGTCATGCGGGCCAGCGCCTCATCCGTGCGACCGCCGGTCACGCGCAGCAGATCGTCCCAGTATTCCTCCTCTAGATAGGATTCGGTCAGGACATTGGTGGGCGCCGGATGCAGGGCGCGGACATTGCGGGTGTGGCGGGAGTTGCCGCCCCGCATGGGCTTCGGTGCGTGTTCCGCGACGACGACGCTGGCGCCCATGCGGCGCGCGGTGATGGCGGCGCAGAGCGCGGCATTGCCGCCGCCCACTACCAGAACATCCCAAACCTTGGTGAAGTCCACTCCAGCCTCCCCCGATGCGCGCTTTTGTATCCGGCTGTATCCAGCGCGTCCAGATGGGCAGTTTCTCCATGCTTGCCTATGGTAGGGCGATGGACGGCACGACCCCCGCGCGCGACCTGGGCGAGGTCGCCTATTCCGCCATTCGCGCCGCGCTGCGCGACGGCTCCCTGCCGCCTGGGATGCGGGTCACCGAGACAGACCTCGCCACACGATTCGGCGTGTCACGCACTCCGGTGCGGCAGGCCATCGCCCGGCTTGAGTCGGAGGGGCTGCTGACGCATGAGACCCGGCGCGGCCTGTCCGTGACGCGGCCTGACCATGCCCAGGTTGTAGAGCTCTACGTGATGCGCGAGATCATGGAAGGCGCCGCAGCACGGCTCGCCGCGCAGCATGCAAGCGACACGGAACTCGCCGCGATGACGGAGTTGCTGGACACCGAGCCGGGCAGCTTCAACGACGCGCAGGCGCTGGCAGAACTGAACCTGCGGTTCCACGGCATGATCTACCTCGCCACCCATAACCGCTACCTCCTGCGGACCTTGGAGCAGCTTTCGGCGCATCTGGCGCTGCTGCCCTCCATCCTCACCCTCGGCGGCCGGGCGGAAGCGGCCCATGCCGAGCATCGCGCCATCCTGGCGGCGCTGGTGACCCGCGACGGGGCGCAGGCGGAGGAAGCGGCGCGGGCCCATGCGCGTGCCGCGCAGCGGCACCGCCTCGCTTGGCTGTTGCGGACCCTGGGCGTACCCGGCGCCGGGCAGGAGTAATCAGTCGCGCCCGAACAGGCGACGCAGCCAGGCCCGGATCCCCTCGCCCCGCTTGACGCTGGGCTGATGCGAGACATGCGGGCGGCGCGCAGGTGGCGGCAGGGCGGTGGCGGCGCTGTGCCGCCTTTCGTCCCGCGCCTCGATCAGCCGCAATTCCAGGGTCAGCACCTGGGCCACCGCCTCGGCCGGGCCGGTTTCCAGCAGGCGGCGCGCCGTCTGCTCCGCGTCCTCGTGCATGCCGGCGCGGCGCAGGCTATCCACCACACGCACCGTCTGCTCGGCATCGAGGGGCGGACCCGAGCGCCACAGCGCGACCGCCTCCCGCCGCCACGCGCGCGAGAAATCGGCCTTGGCAAGATCATCCGCCACCCAGGCCGCCTGCAGCGTCGCCTCGGCCGCGGCATGCAGCGCGCCCGTCTCCTCCAGGATGAGAGCCCAGGCCAAGAAGCGCCGCGCCAGGGGCGGGATGGACTGGTCGTTCAGCAGCGCCCGGAAATGCGCGGCCGCCACGGCCTGGGCGGCGGCGGGGTGAGCCTGGGCAATCTCGGGCGCGGAATAGCCGCAGTGCGGGCATTGCTGGAGCCACCGCGCCATCGAACTGCGCAACGGCTGGCCAGGGCGCAGGTCAAGGTCGGGAGCCTGCTCGGGCATGGCCGGCTTGAAGCCCGGCTGGCGGCTTTCTGTGCCGCACACGCCGCAGGCCACCGATCCCGGGGGCGGGCTGGCATGGGACGGTGCGGAATTGGGCTGCTGGGCCATCCTCCCCAAGTTAGGCGCGCTTGCCGCCGAGGCGAAGAGGCGTCGGCAAAGGATTGAATGCCGCGCGCTGGAAGGGGATAAGGAATCATGCCCCGCGGCGACCTCTTTCCGGACATCGCGCCCTTCGAGACAGGGCTGCTGCCGCTCGGCGATGGGCATGTCATGTATTGGGAGCAGGTGGGAAATCCGCGCGGCCAGCCGGTGCTGTTCCTGCATGGCGGGCCGGGGGCCGGGGCCGGGGCGGTGCATCGCCGTTTCTTCGACCCGACCCACTGGCGCCTCGTGATCTTCGATCAGCGCGGTGCCGGCCGATCCCGCCCGCTGGGCGAGCTCCGGACCAACACCACCCCGCACCTCGTCGAGGATATCGAGACGTTGCGGCGCTTCCTCGGGCTGGAGAAGTGGCTGCTTTTCGGCGGCTCCTGGGGGTCCACCCTCGCCCTCGCCTATGCCCAGGCGCATCCCTCGCGCGTCACGGGCTGTGTCCTGCGCGGCGTGTTCCTGGGGCGGCCTGCCGAGGTGGACTGGTTCCTCCATGGGCTCCGGCGCTTCTTCCCAGATGCCTGGGCCGCCTTCGCCGAGCACCTACCGCCCCATGAGCGAGGCGACATCCTCGGCTCATACCTCCGGCGCCTGACCGACCCCGACCCGCTGGTCCACCTGCCCGCCGCCCGGGCCTGGAGCCATTACGAAGGGTCCTGTTCCACCCTCCTCCCCTCGCCCGAGACGGTGGCCAGCTTCGCGCAGGACCGCTCGGCCCTCGGCCTCGCGCGGATCGAGGCGCATTATTTCGCCCATGGGCTGTTCCTGCGCGAAGGCGGCCTCCTCGCCGGGATGAATTCCCTCGCCGAGATCCCGGCGGAAATCATCCAGGGCCGCTACGACATGGTCTGCCCAGCGGAGACGGCCTTCGACCTGGCCGCCGCCTGGCCGCGGGCCCGGCTGACCATCGTGCCCGATGCGGGGCATTCGGCGCTGGAGCCAGGAGTCCGGACGGCGCTGGTGGCGGCGGTGGAGCGGTTCCGGCGGCGCTAGAGGCGCCGGATCTCCTGTGGGGGCAGCGCCGCCAGCAATTCTGGCAAGCCGGCGCCGGTAATGGGGTGGCGCCATTCCGGCGCGACCTCAGCCAGGGGGCGCAGCACGAAGGCGCGAGCGGCCATGCGCGGATGCGGCAGGCGCAGCGCGGGGATGTCAGACACGGTGCCGTTGCAGTCCAGCAGGTCAAGGTCGAGCGTGCGCGGGGCGTTGGGATAGGGGCGCTGGCGGTGATGCGCTGCCTCGATCCCATGCAGCGTGGCCAGCAAGACGGCCGGATCGACCCTGCCTTCCAGACGCGCCACCCCGTTCACGTACCAGGGTGCGCCCGCCATGGGCGGCACCGGCGCGCTTTCCCACCACCCGGAAAGGCAGGCGAGACGAAGCCCCGGCAAGGCCTGCAGCGTCGCCGTCGCGGCCTCGCAGGTCGCACGCGGCAGGCTTCCGTCGGGGCCGGGAAGGTTCGCGCCGATGCCGATCAAAATCACGCGGAGGCTGCCAAAGCCTCGTCGAGCGCGCGCGTGAGCGCGGCAGAATCCGGCGCGACGCGGGTGGTGAAGCCGGTCACGCGCCGCCCGTCCCTTGCGACGAGGTATTTGTGGAAGTTCCACCGCACCGGCCCCGCCTGGGCAGCGGCCCAGCGAAAGAATGGATGTGCGCCCGCGCCCCGAACGTGGGTGAGCCCCGCCATCGGCAAGGAAATGTTGAACTGGGCCTCGCAGAACTCGCGCACCTTCGCGGTCTCGGTGCTTTCCTGGCCGAAATCGGTGGAGGGCACGCCGATCACCGTGAGGCCCCGCGCCTCGTGCTGCTCGTGCAGGTGTTGCAGGGCGGCGTATTGCGGGGTGAAGCCGCAAAAGCTGGCGGTGTTGACCACCAGCAGCACACGGCCGCGAAACTGCTCCAGCGGGAGGGACCCGCCTTCCAGCGCGTCGAAGGAGAAGCCCCAGGCTTCCTCGCTGGTCGTAGCCTGCCCCTGCTTCACGGCAGGCACCACGAAGCTCGACACGAGCAGGGCGGTGCGGCGGAGCAGGTCAACCATAGCGTTCCTCCAGCCAGGGGTCGGCACTGTTGTGGTAGCCGCGCACCTCCCAGAAGCCGGGGCGATCCTCGGCGAGGAACTCGATGCGCGTCACCCACTTGGCCGACTTCCAGAAGTAATAGCGCGGAATGACGATGCGCGCCGGGCCACCATGCACGCGGTCCAAGGGCTTTCCGGCCCAGCTATGCGCCACCAGCACATCCTCCGCCGCGAAGGTGTCGAGCGAGACGTTGGTGGTGTAGCCGTCATAGGAGTGGAAGACGACGAAGCGCGCCTCGGGCTTCGGCTTCGCCAGCTCCAGCAGGTCGCGGCTGGCCACGCCGCGCCACGTGTTGTCGTAGCGCGACCAGGCCGTGACGCAATGGATGTCGTTTACGAAGTCGCGCTGCGGCAGCGCCATGAAGGCGTCCCATGCCAGGGCCAGGCGGTTCTCCACCAGCCCCTCGAGCCGCAGGCGCCAGCGCTCCGGCTTCACGTCCGGCTGCACGCCGAGGTCGAGTACGGGGAAGTCGGTCACCAGGCGCTGGCCGGGCGGCAGGCGGTCAGCCCCGGTGGTGCCGGTCAGCAACCGCCCTTCCCTCGCCCATTGCTCCTTGGAGCGCAGCAGCTTCTCGCGCACCTCGCCCTCGAGCCGCACGCCGTCCTCTTCCGCCATGGCATTCAATCCTTGCAGGCTTCGGTTCCGATGGCACATATGGGCCGGGGAACGCCAACCGGCCAGTCGCCTTTCCCGGAGACCGGACCATGCATCGCCGCGCGCTTTTGCTCGCCCCGCTCGCCACGCCTGCTCTTGCCCAAGGGCGCTGGGCGCCAAGCCGGCCCATCCGCCTCATCGTCCCGTTTCCGGCCGGGGGCAGCCCGGACCTGCTGGCGCGGCTGATGGCGCCCCATGCCCAGGCGGCGCTTGGCCAGCCCGTCACGGTGGAGAACCGGACTGGCGCGGGCGCCGCGGTCGGCTCATCCATCGCGGCGCGCGAGGCACCGGACGGCCACACCATCCTGGTTGCGGTCATCTCCTCTCTCACCGCACCCTTCATGATGAACCCGGCGCCCTACGACCCGGTGCGGGATTTCCGGCCGCTTTCCATGCTCGCCATCACGCCGACCGTGCTGGTGACGCGCCCGGGCTTCCCAGCGCAGACGGTGCAGGAATGGCATCGCGTCGTGCAGGCCAATCCGGGGCGCTTCACCTTCGCTTCCGGTGGGGTTGGGAACCCGGCGCACCTCGCCGGCGAGTTGTATCGCGCCATGACGGGGGCCGAGATCACCCACGTTCCCTTCCGCGGCTCCGCACCCTCGCTCACGGAGCTTCAGGCGGGGCGCGTGGATTTCACGATCCTGGACCTGCCGGCCGCCCAGGCCCTGATCGCGCAACGCGCCATCCCGGCCCTGGCGGTCGGGACCGCGGAGCGGATCCCCACCCTCCCCGAACTGCCGACCATCAGTGAAAGCGTCGTGCCTGGCTTCGAGGCTTATTCCTGGGTGATGTGGTGGGCACCGGCCGGCACGCCCGACGCGGTGGCCGCGCGGCTCACCGAGGTCGCAGCCCATGCGGTCGCACAGCCCGACGTGCAGGCACGCGCATCTGGCGCAGGCTTCCTCCTGCGGGGGTCGGACGAAGCCGTGGCGCGGGCCCATGTGCAGGCGGAGGCGGCGAAATGGGGCCGCATCATCCGCGAGCGCAACATCATGTTCGAAAGCTAAGACGCCTTTTCTAGACCCCGGCCGGAACCAGGCCGGGGCTTTCGGCTCGCGCGTCGGGCACCAGTACGCAGCGGGCGCGGCGGCCCGGCACCGGCTCACGCAGACTTGGCACTTCGGCAAGGCAGGCGTCATGCGCCCGGTCGCATCGGGGCGCGAAGGCGCAGGCGGTGGGCTCCCGGTCCAGCGCAGGCGGCGCGCCGGGAATGGTGGTGAGGCGCTTGCCGCGCATTCCCGGATGCACCGTGGCACCGAGCAGCCCCTGAGCGTAGGGATGCAGCGGCCCCGACATGAGGCCGGAGACAGGCCCCTCCTCCACCACGCGCCCTGCATACATCACCGCCACGCGATCCGCGATCTCGCCGGCGACGCCGAGGTCGTGGGTGACGAAGATCACGCCCATGTTGAAGCGCTTCTGCAGGTCGCGCAGCAGCAGCAGCACCTGGATCTGCACCGTGGCGTCCAGCGCCGTCGTCGGCTCGTCGGCCAGCAGCAGCTTGGGGCGGCAGGCCAGCGCCACGGCGATCATCGCGCGCTGGCGCAGGCCGCCCGACAATTCGTGCGGATAGGCGGCAAGGCGGCGCTTGGCCGAGGGGATCTGCACAAGCTCCAGCAATTCCAGGGCCCGCGCCTCGGCGGCCGCGCGCGAGACGCGCTCGTGCCGACGCACCGTCTCCGCGATCTGCTGGCCGATGGTGAAGACCGGGTCCATGGCCGTCATCGGCTCCTGGAAGATCATCGCCACGTCGCGGCCGCGGAAATCGGTGAGCTCTCCTTCGCTCATCCGCGTCACGTCCTGCCCGGCCACCTCCACCCTGCCCTGCACCTCGGCGAAGCGCGGAAGGAGGCGCATGAGGGCGCGCAGCGTGACCGACTTGCCCGAGCCTGATTCGCCGAGGATGCAGAGCGTCTCGCCGGCGGCGAGGTCGAGGTCCACGCCGTTCACCGCATGCACCGTGCGGTCGCGGGTGCGGAAGGTGACGCGCAAGTCGCGCAGCGTGACCAAGCTCATGCCGCCACCTTCTCGGCCAGGGAGTGGCCGCTGCCGGGATTCGCGATGTGGCACGAAGCGGCGTGACCGCCGCCCAGATCGGCCATGATGGGTTTCCTTTCGGCGCAGACCGCCTCGGCATGCGGGCAGCGCGTGCGGAACCGGCACCCGGAGGGCGGATTCACCGGGTTGGGTGGGTCACCCGTCAAAGGCGGCGCGGTACGGCGCCTCGACGGGTCCATGGAGGGGCGGGAGGCGAGCAGCGCAGCCGTATAGGGATGGGCCGGGTGCTCATAGATGCGCTCCACCGGGCCGATCTCCGCCACCTCGCCCAAATACATCACCAACACGCGGTCGCTGATGTACTGCACCACGTTCAGGTCATGCGAGATGAAGACATAGGTGAGGCCGAACTCCTCCTTCAGGTCCACCAGGAGGTTCAGCACCTGCGCCTCGACCGACTTGTCGAGGGCGCTCACCGGCTCATCGAGGATGACGAGGCGCGGACGGAGCGCCAGAGCGCGCGCGATGTTCACGCGCTGGCGCTGACCGCCGGAGAGCTCGTGCGGATAGCGGCGCGCGAAGTTGGCCGGGGCCAGCCCGACCGCGGCCAGCATGTCGCGGGCGCGGCGCACCGCCTCCGCATTGCCCAGCCCGTGGACCTTGGGCGCGAAGGCGATGCTGTCCTCGATCGGTAGGCGCGGGTTGAGCGAGGCGTAGCTGTCCTGGAACACCATCTGCACCTGGCGCCGATATTCGCGCAGCGGCAGGCCGCCGACCTGGGCGCTGCCGCCCACCGCCTCGCCATCGAAGACCATCGTGCCGGAATCGGGGTCGAGGAGCCGCATCAGGAGGCGCGCGGTGGTGGACTTGCCGCAGCCGCTCTCCCCCACGATGCCGAGCGTCTCGCCCTTGCGGACCTCGAAGCCCACCCCGTCCACGGCGCGCACCACGGCTTGGGTGCGGCCCAGCAGGCCGCCCTTGAGGGGGAAATGCTTCACCAGCCCGTCCAGGCGGAGCAGCGGCTGGGCGGGGCCGCCGCGGTCGGCGGAAGGGGGCAGCGCGTCCATGCGCCGATTTGGCGGCAGGCGCGCGCCGGGCGCAACCGGTTCCGTCATGCCCTGGCGCCGGAATGGAGCCGCCGCTGCCCGCGCCCTGGGCAGCGCGGTGGACGCGCGCCCGGCGGCGCGGCATATCCTGTCCGCACCGAAGCGGAGGGTCCGATGCGCGCCATTTTCGTCATGGTCAAATGCGAGATGGGACAGGCCTACCGCGTGGCGCGCGAAATGGCCGACGGCATCGAGGAGATGTCGGAGATGCATTCCATCTCCGGACAATACGACCTGCTGGGGAAGTTCTACCTCTCCGCCGAGCAGGATATCGGCCTGTTCGTGGTAGAGAAGGTGCAGACCGTGCCGGGCGTGAAAGACACCTATACTCTACAGACCTTCAACGCCTTCTCGCGCTGAGGTCCCGGCTGGGGCCTCCCTGCCTTCGCATCGCCGCAATCGGCCCGAAAACACCTCCGCCCCGCCGCGCGTTGGACACGATGCACGCCCATTTCTGGGCGCATCGGAGGTTTTCCCATGCGCAAGCTCCTGATTCTGCCCGCGGCTCTCCTGGCGCTCGGCGCCTGCACCGACCCCTACGGCTACCCTGATCCGCTGGCCACGGGCCTGCTGGGTGCGGGCATTGGCGCCGCGGCGGGACTGGGCATCGCGGCAGCGAGCCAGCCGCCGCGATACGCCTATTACGACCGCGGCTACTACGCCCCGCCGCCGCGCGCCTACGGCTATTACGGCCGCCCGCGTCATTACTACGGCTGGTAGGCCCCGGCGTCAGCCGAAGCCCAGGAAGCCCTCCATTTGGGCGATCGGCTTCGCCGCACGCAGCTTGCCGAGATCGGGCACTGGCCGCGCCGTCGCTGCGCTGCCGGAAAGCGCCTCCTCGAGCGCGGCCGCAACGCCGAGCAGGAAGGCATCGCCGCCGCGCGGCCCGACGATCTGCAGGCCGAAGGGCATGCCATTCTCATCGAGGCCGACCGGCAGGCTGATCGCCGGGTAACCGGTGAGGGTTACGTAATAGGCCAGCGCCAGCCAGTGGAAGTAGGTGCGGACCTTCTTCCCGTCGATCATTTCCGGGAACAGCTCGCGCCACGAGCGCGGGCTGGTGGTGATGGCCGGCGAGATCAGGACGTCATGGTTTTCGAAGAAGCGCTGGAAGTCGCGATAGATGCGCGTCTGCGTCGTGAGCGCCCGCGCCACGTCCTCGACGTTGTAGCGCAGCGCCTCCTCGACATTGGCGTGCATGTTGGGGCCGCAATCCTCGGGCCGCTTCCGCACACGCTCACCATGTGAGGCGAGGGCGCCGATGGCGCGCAACACCTCGAAGGCCTCGTCCCCACCCGAAAGGTCGGGCGTCGCCTCTTCCATTTCGCGCGCATGCGGCGCGATGGCGGAGACTGCCTCGCGGAACTTGCGGCGCACCACCTGCTCCACCAGCGCGTGCCCGAAATCCTCAGTCGCGGCGAAGCGCACGGTGGAGAGGTCGATGCGGCGCGGCGGATAGAACAGCGCCGCCTCCCCGCGCACGGTGCGGGCATGTAGCGTGTAGGCAAGCGGGTCTGCTGCGTCGTCGCTCGCCATTGCCGAGAGCATCAGCGACAAATCGGGCACGTTGCGCGCCATGGGGCCGAGCACGGAGAGCGCCGACCAGCCATGGATGCGCCGCTCGGAGGGAACGAGGCCCGGCGAGGGCCGGTAGCCGACGATACCGTTGAAAGCCGCGGGGTTGCGCAGTGACCCGCCCGTGTCGCTGCCGCTGGCCAGCGGGACCATGCCGGTCGCCAGCGCCACGGCGGAACCACCGGAGGAGCCGGCAGCGTTGCGCGTGTTGTCGAAGGCATTGCCCGTGGCGCCATAGACGGCGTTGCGGCTATTCGCGCCCAGGCCGAATTCCGGCACGTTGGTCTTGCCCAAAACGATGCCGCCCGCGTCGCGGAGATTCTTGACCATCCCCTCGTCGCGGTCGGGAACGTGGTCGCGGAAGATCGGGCTGCCCCAAGTCGTGCGGAGTCCCTTGGTTTGCTCCAGGTCCTTGATGCCAAGCGGCAGGCCCGCGAGCGGCCCGACCGTATCGCCGCGTGCGATGGCCTCCTCGACAGACTTGGCCTCGCGCCGGGCCGACTCCTCGTCCATGGCGACCATGGCGTTGACGGCCGGGTTCACCTCCTCGATCCGCCGCAGGCAGGATTCGAGGAGCTCGGTGGGGGAAAGGCGCTTCTGCCCGATCAGGCGGCGCGCCTCGACGGCGGAAAGGTCACAGGGTTCGGTCATGGCTCAGTATCCCAGCGCGCAGCCATCCTTGCGAGGGTCACTTCCGCCAATCAGGCAGCCACGCTCGCGGTCGATGACGATGGCCTGCCCGCCGCCATGCGGCTTCTCGATGGAGAGGCAGTCATGGCCCATGGCGTTGAGGCCGCGCACCACCTCGGTGGGGATGCCGCGTTCCACCTGGATGCGGCCTTCGCGCGGGAAGAGGCGCGGCAGGTCCAGGGCCTGCTGCACGTCGAAGCCGTAATCCAGCATGTTGGTGAGCAGCAGCGACTGGCCCATGGGCTGGAAATGCCCGCCCATCACGCCGAAGGGCATGTAGGCCTGACCATCCTTCATCGCCATGCCGGGGATGATGGTGTGCATGGGCCGCTTGCCCGGCGCGATGCAGTTCGGATGCCCCTCCTGGAGCCGGAATCCGAAGCCGCGATTATGGAGCATCACTCCCGACTCTTCGGCGAGGATGCCGGAGCCGAAGCTCTCGAAGAGCGAGTTGATGAAGGAGCAGGCATTCCCGTCCTCATCCACCACGCAGAGATACACGGTGTCGGCATGGACCGGCATGAGCGCCTGCCCGGCGGGCGGCAACTCCGAGGCGGCATCGTCGCGGATGTTGCGGGCCAGGGCCTGCAGGTACTCGTCGGAGAGAAGCTTCTCCACCGGCACCTCCACATGCGCCGGGTCGGCGATGAAGGCGTCGCGGTCGCGATAGGCGAGGCGCCCAGCCTCGATGTGGCGATGCAGGCGGGTGAGGCCAAGCGGGCCGTCCGGCGCTGGGCCGAAGCCTTCCAGCAGGCCCAGCATCATCAGTGCGATGATGCCGGTGCCGTTCGGCGGGCACTCGAAGATGTCCAGGCCCTTGAAGCGACGCTGGATCGGCGTCACGAACTCGGGCCCGTTCAGCCCGGCGGCGAAATCCGCCTCGGTGTGCGTTCCGCCGGCCGCGCGCAGGGTGCGGACCATGTCGGCCGCGATCTCGCCCTCGTAGAAGGCGCGGGCGCCGTCCTTGGCGATGGCGCGCAGCGTGCGGCCCAGGGCAGGGAATTGCATCCGGTCGCCCATGCGCGGGGCTGCGCCGCCCTTCAGGTAGTGGCGGGCGGTGACGGCATGCAAACGCAGCTTGCCCTCGGCCTCGGACCAGTCATGGGCAACGCGCGCATGGACGTGGAACCCCTTCTCCGCCGCGCGAATCGCGGGCTGGAGCAGCACGTCGAGGCCGCGCCTCCCATAGGCGGCATTCAGCTTCTCCCAGGCCGCGACCGCGCCGGGGATGGTGACCGAATGGGCCGAGGTGTTGACCATCGCGGTCAGCCCGGCGGCTCGCAGCGCCTCGGGCGTCGCGCCCGCAGGGGCCCGGCCGGAGCCGTTCATGGCAATCACCTGCCCGGTCCCGGCCGGGGCGTAGAGGCAGAAGCAGTCGCCGCCGATGCCCGTGGATTGCGGCTCGATGACGCCCAGCAGGGCAACCGCGGCGATGGCGGCGTCCAGCGCGTTGCCACCCCCCTTCAGCACCTCGATGGCCGCGAGGGTCGCGGCGGGCATGGAGGTCGCGGCCATTCCGCGCCCGGCAAGGACCGGGCTGCGGCCAGGGGCATGAAAATCGCGCATGGTGGGACCTTTCTCAGCAGGACGTCCTGCCCTGTATGGCGCAAATTCAGCCGCCCGGAAGCCCCCTTTCCAGGGGGGCCAGGGATCGGCTAGGCGCCAAAAGAACGATTCGAGAAGGCAGCATGATGGCGCAGCGCTACTACACCGTGTCCTGGGACCAGCTTCACCGCGACGGCAAGGCCCTGGCGTGGCGGCTGGTGGGGGCCGGTCCCTGGAAGGGCGTCATCGCCATTACCCGTGGGGGGCTAATCCCCGCCGCCATCGTGGCCCGCGAGCTGGATTGCCGCATCATCGAGACGGTGAGCGTCGTCACCTATGACGAAGAGGTGAAGGGGGAGCCCCGCATCGTGAAGGCGGCCGCCGCCGCAGGGGATGGCGAGGGCTGGCTGTTGCTGGACGATCTGGTGGACACGGGCACGACGGCCCGCGTGGTGCGCGCCATGCTGCCCAAGGCGCATTTCGCGACCGTCTACGCGAAGCCGGCGGGCAAGCCCCTGGTGGACACCTTCGTGACCGAGGTGAGCCAGGACACCTGGATCCTGTTCCCCTGGGATACAGAGCAGCAATTCGTCCCGCCCATCGCCCGATCGGCCGGGGGGAAGTAGCAGGAACCCATTGGGGCAAGGGAAACCGCGGGTTTCAGCTCGCCGTTCCGGCGTGGCACCACCTCCAGACGGAGCTTTCCCATGCTTCAGCGTCGCAATGCCGGCCTTGCCCTGATGGGCAGCGCGCTCCTCCTCCCCACCATCGCACGTGCGCAGGGTGCCATGGAAATGCGCACCGCTGCGCTGACCGCCGGCACTGCCGCGCTGCAATCCGCCCAGTCGGGCATGCGGCGCGCCAGCAATCCCGCCGTGCGTCAGTTCGCGCAGCTCGAGGCAGAGGAGCAGATGGCCACCATGGAGGCGATGCGGATGGCGGGCGTGACCATTCCGCAGACAGTCTCCCTCCCCGCCGACAAGATGCAGGCCATGCAGCGCATGGAGGCAATGAGCGGCACGGAGTTCGACCGCGCCTTCCTTCAGTCGCAACTCGAAGGGCATCAGGAGCTGCTGCGGATCCACAGCTCCATCGCGCAGAGCGGCAACTCGACCGAGGAGCGCATCATCGGCACCATGGCGGTGCCGGCGATCAAGTCGCATATCGCGACGATCGAGATGCTGCTGTCGCAGCAGCGCGGCTGAGGCCCCGCCTCTAGCCCGCCACAGGAGGCGGCGGGACCGCTTCCTCCCGCGCCGCGAGGACCTTGTCCACGCGGCGCCCATCCATGTCCAGGATCTCGAAGCGCCAGCCGCCATGGGCGATGCGGTCGCCTTCGCGCGGGACGCGCTGCAGCAGCGCCAGCATCAGGCCGGCGACGGTGTGGTAGGCGGCTGATTGCGGCGGCGGCTCGAATTCGCCCAGACGCTCGCGCAGCTCGTCCAACGCCATCATTCCATCCAGCAGCATCGAGCCATCGTGGCGCGTCACGGCCGAGGGCTTCCCGGATTCCGGCGCGGGGCCCAACTCGCCCACGATGGCTTCCAAAAGGTCGGAGGCGGTGACCACCCCTTCGAAGGAGCCGTACTCGTCCAGCACCAGCGCGATGCCGAGCGCATCGGCGCGCAGCCGCTCCAGCGCGTCCATGGCGGAGAGGTTGTCGGGGAAGACGGTGGGCTGGCGCAGCACGGTGGCGAGGCTCATCTTCCCCCCGGCCAAGCACTGATCCAGAAGATCCTTCACCGCTACCACCCCCACCACGTTGTCCACGCGGCCATCGGCGACGACGAAGCGGGTCAGGCTCTCCGTCCGCAGCGCCTCCGCGACCTGCTCGGGCGTGGCATTGCGATCGATCCAGGCAACCTCGGTGCGGGGCGTCATCAGCGCACGCACCGGACGGTCGGCGAGGCGAAGGACGCGCTCGATCATCTGGCGTTCCGTGTGCTCCAGCGCACCGGCCTCCGCTCCTTCCGCGACCAGCGCCTTCACCTCCTCTTCCGTAACGCCCTGCTCCATGGGGCGGTGCGCGCCGACCAGGCGTAGGATGAGGTTGGACGAGCGCGACAGCAGCCAGACCACCGGCGCGCTCAGCCTCGCCAGCGTCTCCAGCGGCAAGGCAAGCATGGTGGCCACGCGCTCCGGGTCGCGCAGGGCAATCTGTTTCGGCACCAGCTCGCCGAGGATCAGGTTGAGATAGGTGATGCCCACCACCACGAGGAAAAAGGCGAGGCTGCGTCCCCACACGGCGAGAGCAGGAACCTGCACCAGCCAGTCGCCGAGCGGTCCGGCAATGGCCGCACCGCCGAACACGCCAGCAAGGATGCCGACCAGCGAGATGCCCACCTGCACGGTCGGCAGGAAGCGGGAGGGGTTCTCCTGCAGGCGCAGGGCAGCGGCAGCGCCGCGGCTACCCTTGCGCTCCATGGCGATGAGGCGCGCTTTTCGCGAAGACACCACGGCCAGTTCGCTCATGGCGAAGATGCCGTTGAGCACGGTGAGCAGGAGAACGATCGCAATCTCGAAGGTGACACCCATGCCGCGCTATGTAGGGCATGCTGGACAGCAGGACGAGGATGGGCTGACGTTGAATGATGGAAGCCGCGACGATGCGCCTCGCATGGACCCTTGGCCTGCTGGGCCTCCTCCCCTTCGCGGGGCTGGCGCTGGTGGCGCTGGCAGTGACCGGCTGGCATGACTGGGCGCTGATGGCGCTGCGCGCGTACGGTGCGGTGATCCTGTCCTTCCTGGGCGCGGTGCATTGGGGTGTCGCACTTCGGGCGCCGGAGGCGGAAGCGCCGACCAACCGGCAGCGGCTGAGCATGGGCGTCCTACCTGCGCTCGTTGGCTGGGCCGCGCTGCTGCTGCCCATCAAATCTGGACTCTGGCTCCTGGCTGCCGCGCTGGTGGCGGTCGCCGCCGTGGAGCAATGGGCCTCGCTGCGTGGATTCGTGTCCGGTCCGTATGTGGTGCTGCGCTGGGTCCTCTCGCTCAGCGCTGGCGCTTGCCTTCTCGCGGCGGCGCTTGCCTGAATATTTTATGAGACTTGGTGACAAATTTAGCGGAGTGTTAAGGATAGCTCCATCGCCCTGATGGAGCGCCGCATGGCCGAGATCCTGCGTTTCCCCGCCCGTCCCGATCACCGTCTCCGTACTGCGCTACGCAGCCTCGACGCCGCCCTCGCAGACCAGCAGGCCGCCCTGGCGCAGTTCCGCGCCGAGTTGGGTTCGCTGCGGCAAAGCGTCATGGGGCTGCAGGGCAGTGTGGTCGCCTACCAGGGCAATCTCGCGCGGTTGTCGCAGGACGCGCGCAGCGGCGCGCGGGAGGCGCGAAGCTGGAACGGACCGCCGATCACTGGCTGAAGGCCTGAGCCTCCCTACCGGCCCCCAGGGCCGAAGCGTCCAACGAGGCGGTGACGGTTGCCAGGATAGGCAATGCGCGCCTCGGTGACGAGACGGCCGGATTGCCAGGTCCGTCTCTCCAGCAGCAGGCAGGCGGCCCCGCGCTCGACCTGCAGGCGCTGCGCCAGCGCAGCATCGGCTGGAATGGCCGCGACGGCATGTTCGGCTTCGGTCCAGGCGACACGGGCCAGGAGCCAAGTGCCCGGCGGCATGTCCCGGAAGGATTCCGCTTCCGCCTCGGGCACGGTGTCGAGGCAGATCAGGCGCGTCTCGTAGGCATCGGGCACGCCATCGGTGTGATGGAGCGTTGTGAGGCAAAGGAGTCGCGCCCCGGCGGAAAGGCCAAGCGCCTGCGCCTCGGGCGGCTTGGCGCGGCGTATCACGCGCTCCAGCACCTCGTGTCGGTATTGCCGACCGGCGCGCCGGGCCTCCAGCGCCAGATCATGAATTTCCAGCAGCGCCCTTTCGCCAGGCGGGCTGGCGACGACGGAGCCGGTTCGGCGGCGGCGCGTGATCAGCCCCTCTGCCGCCAGGGCCGACAGCACCTTGTTCACCGTCATACGCGAGCAGCCGAAGCGCGCGGTGAGCTCGTGCTCGAA
The DNA here is from genome assembly GCF_017355885.1 of Sabulicella rubraurantiaca. GTDB lineage: Bacteria > Pseudomonadota > Alphaproteobacteria > Acetobacterales > Acetobacteraceae > Roseococcus > Roseococcus rubraurantiacus. The sequence continues at coordinate 103,822 of NZ_JAFEUU010000001.1, read as the reverse complement.
GGGAATGCGCGTGCCAGGCGGCCACTCGCCGGAAAGGATCGGGCCCTCGATCTCAGCGCGGATGCGCGAGGCGATGGTCTCAGCCACGCAGACGCTCCATCACGGCGCGGAATCGCTTGGCGGTGCGGTCACGGGCGTGGTGCCTGCTTTCCTCCACCACGACGCGCCCACCCACCATGACGCGCCGGATGGCGCGCGCACCGCTGACAAAGACGTAGTCGTCGACTTCCGACCCCGGCTCCAGCCAGACCAGATCGGCCCGCGCACCCGGCGCGATGCGGCCCAGGGCCCGGCCGGAAGCCTGGGCGCCGCCGGCCAGCGCCGCCTTGTAGAGACTTGCACCGGTGGAACTCCCCTCCCCGCGCGCCAGCACGTTGCGGGCGCGATGGAGCAGGCGCTGCCCGTATTCGAGCAGGCGCAGTTCGCCGGGCGCGGTGATCTCCACGTTGGAATCGCTGCCGACCCCCCAAGGACCGGTGAAGTGCGTGGCGTCGAAGAAGCCGTCGCCCAGATTGGCTTCGGTGATCGGGCAAAGCCCGGCAACGGCGCCGCTGCGGGACAGGGCCTCCGTCTCCGAAGCCTCCATTTGGGTCGCGTGGATCAGGCACCAGCGCCCGTCCACAGGTTGCGTGTCGAGAAGGTGCTGGACGGGCCGCGCACCGCACCAAGCCAGGCAGGCGTCCACCTCTGCCACCTGCTCGGCGACGTGGATGTGAACGGGGTCCTTCGGGCGAAGGGAGAGGAGATGGCTAATCTCCGCGCCCGTCGCCGCGCGAAGGGAATGCGGCGCCACGCCGAGCCGTGAATCGGGCAAGGCTTGAACCGCACAGGCGCTGGCTTCCAGCAATCGTTCGTAGGAGTCGAGGCTGGAGAGGAAGCGGCGCTGGCCCTCTGCGGCCGGCACCGGGCCGAAACCGCCATGGGCGTAGAAGACCGGCAGCAGCGTGAGGCCCATCCCCGTTTCGTCGGCTGCCGCAGCGATTCGCTCCGCCATTTCCGCAGGATTCGCGTAGGCGGAGCCATCGGGTGCGTGGTGCAGGTAATGGAACTCGCAGAGGGCAGTGAAGCCACCCTCCAGCATTTCCATCATGGCCTGGGCGGCGATGGCCTCGACATCCTCCGGGGAAAGCCGGGTCAGGAAGCCGTACATCACCTCGCGCCAGGTCCAGAAGGAGTCGGAGGCGGGTCCGCGTGTCTCAGCAAGGCCGGCCATCGCGCGCTGGAACAGGTGGGAGTGGAGGTTGGGCATGCCGGGAATGGCACGGCCGCTCATGCGTGGGCCGTAATTCAGCGGCGCATCCGGCCTCACCTCGGCAATCACGCCGTGCTCGACCGCCAAGCCGACGGAACGCGCCCAGCCGCCTTCCAGCAGGGCTTCATCGAGCAGGATGCGGTTCGGCATGGCGTGACCCTTCCCTTCACGCGGCGCTGGACGCCACCGCGCGACGCGGTTATGTCTATACATGAAGCCGCTCGGGAAGGCACCATGCTCTTCGACACGGTCTGGCGCAATTTGCGCCTCCTCACGATGGCCGAAGGCGCGGGCCCGGTGGAGCGCGGCGCCATCGCCGCGAAAGACGGGCGCATCGCCTTCGCGGGTCCCGAGGCGGAGTTGCCCGCGCACGACGCGAAGCGCGTCGTGGACGGCGCCGGGCGCTGGGCCACACCGGGCCTCGTGGACTGCCACACGCACCTCGTCTTCGGTGGCGACCGCGCACGGGAGTTCGAGATGCGCCTCACCGGCGCGTCCTATGAGGAGATCGCGCGGGCGGGCGGCGGCATCGCCTCCTCCGTGCGCGCGACGCGGGCGGCGGACGAGGATTCGCTGGTCGCCTCGGCGCTGCGGCGGCTCGACCATCTGCTCGCCGAGGGCGCGACCACGGTGGAGGTGAAGTCGGGCTACGGGTTGGACCTCGGCACCGAACGACGCTGCCTGCGTGCGGCGCGGCGCCTCGCTCACGAGCGGCCCGTGACCGTCCGCACCACCTTCCTTGGCGCGCACGCCCTTCCGCCGGAAGCGGCCGGCGACAAGGACAGCTACATCGCCCGCGTCTGCGAGGAGATGCTGCCGGCGCTGGCCGCCGAAGGCTTGGCCGATGCGGTGGACGCGTTCTGCGAGGGCATCGCCTTCTCGCCGGAGCAGACGCGGCGTGTCTTCGCCGCCGCGAAGGCGCATGGGCTTCCGGTGAAGCTGCACGCCGACCAGCTCTCCAACCTGCACGGCGCCACGCTGGCGGCAGAGCATGGCGCGCTTTCCGCCGACCACCTGGAGTATACGGATGAGGAAGGTGCGGCGGCGCTGGCTCGCGCCGGCACGGTGGCAGTGCTGCTTCCCGGTGCCTTCTACACGCTGCGCGAAACTCAGCACCCGCCGGTGGATGCGCTGCGCCGGGCCGGCGCGCGCATTGCCCTGGCGACCGACAGCAATCCGGGCACCTCGCCTCTCACCTCGCTGCTGCTGACTATGAACATGGGTGCGACGCTGTTCCGCCTGACCGTCGCCGAGTGCCTATCGGGGGTGACGCGGGAGGCGGCGCGGGCGCTGGGGATGCTGGAGGAGGCCGGCACGCTGGAGCCCGGAAAATCCTGCGACATGGCGATCTGGAACGTCGAGAGCCCGGCGGAGCTCGTCTACCGCATCGGGTTTAACCCGCTGCACGCCCGCATCTGGAGGGGCCAATGATAATCACCCCCGGCAATGCCCCCCTCGCCCTCTGGCGCAAAGCGTATCGCGGTGCCGTGCCAACGCTCGACGAGTCCTGCCGCGGCGCGGTGGAGGCGGGCGCGGCCACCGTCGCGGCCATCCTGCGCAAGGGCGAGGCGGTCTATGGCATCAACACCGGCTTCGGGAAGCTGGCGCAGGTGCGGATCGCCGATACGGACCTCGCCATGCTCCAGCGCAACATCGTGCTGTCCCACGCGGCCGGCGTCGGCGAGAACCTTCCCGCCGACGTGGTGCGGCTGATCCTGGCGCTGAAGCTTGGCAGCCTGGCGCGCGGCGCCTCTGGCGTGCGCTGGGCGGTGATCGAGATGCTGGCCACCTGCCTGGAACGCGGCCTCCTGCCCGCCATCCCGGCGCAGGGCTCGGTCGGCGCATCGGGAGACCTCGCGCCGCTCGCCCACATGACGGCGGCGCTGATGGGGGTTGGCGAGTTCCTGGGTGAGGGCGAGGCCTCGGCGGCACTGGCGCGACATGGCTTGGAGCCCCTGGTTCTGGGGCCGAAGGAAGGCCTGGCGCTTCTGAACGGCACGCAGGTCAGCACGGCGCTCGCCCTCGCAGGACTGTTCGAGACGGAGCGCGCCTACGCCTCTGCCCTCGTCACCGGCGCGCTCTCGACCGACGCGGCCAAGGGCAGCGACGGGCCCTTCGATCCACGCATCCACGCGCTGCGCGGCCATCGCGGACAGGCGGAGGCAGCCGCTTCGCTGCGCGCCCTGATGGAGGGCAGCGAGATCCGCGCCAGCCACCGCGTGGACGACCCACGCGTCCAGGATCCATACTGCCTGCGCTGCCAGCCACAGGTCATGGGCGCATGCCTGGACATCCTGCGTCAGGCAGCCACGACCCTTGAGATCGAGGCGAATGGCGTCTCCGACAATCCGCTGGTGTTCAGCGCGGAAGGCGAGGTGATCTCGGGCGGAAACTTTCATGCCGAGCCGGTGGCCTTTGCGGCGGACACCATCGCCATGGCAATCTGCGAGATCGGCTCCCTTGCCGAGCGGCGCATCACCCTGCTGACCGACCCGGTCCTATCCGGCCTGCCCGCCTTCCTGACGCCGCGCCCAGGTTTGAACTCCGGCTTCATGATCCCGCAGGTGACGGCGGCAGCGCTCGTGGCCGAAAACCGGCAGCGCGCCATGCCGGCGAGCGTGGATTCCATCCCGACCTCCGCCAATCAGGAGGACCATGTGAGCATGGCCACGCATGGCGCGCGGCGCCTCCTGCCCATGGCAGAGAACCTCCGCGCGATTTTGGGCATCGAGTATCTGGCGGCGGCCCAGGGCTGCGACTTCCACGCGCCCCTGCGGTCCTCGCCGAAGCTGGAGCAGGCGCGAGCCCTGCTGCGCGCCTGCGTGCCGATGCTGGAGGAAGACCGCCACATGGCACCCGACATGCAGGCCGCCACGGACCTGATCGCCACTGGCGCCCTCGCCGAACTGACGGAGGTTTCGCTGTGACCACAAGCCGCAATGACCGCGTGATCCAGGCTCCGCGCGGGATGCAGATCTCCGCGAAATCCTGGCAGGCCGAGGCACCGCTGCGGATGCTGATGAACAACCTTGACCCCGAGGTGGCGGAGAAGCCCGGCGAACTCGTGGTCTATGGCGGCATCGGGCGCGCCGCACGTGATTGGGACAGCTTCGACCGCATCTGCACGGTCTTGCGGCGGCTAGAGGAAGACCAAACGCTGCTGGTGCAGTCCGGCAAGCCGGTCGGCGTGTTTCGCACCCATTCGGACGCACCGCGCGTGCTCATCGCCAACAGCAACCTCGTTCCGGCCTGGGCGAACTGGGAGCATTTCAACGAGCTCGATCGCAAGGGACTGATGATGTACGGCCAGATGACGGCCGGCTCCTGGATCTATATCGGCTCGCAGGGCATCGTTCAGGGCACCTACGAGACCTTCGCCGAGGCCGGGCGAAAGCATTTCGGCGGCTCGCTCGAAGGGCGCTGGATCCTAACGGGCGGGCTCGGCGGGATGGGCGGCGCGCAGCCCCTCGCGGGCGTCTTCGCGGGCGCGTCCGTGCTGGCAGTGGAATGCCAGCCCTCGCGCATCGAGAAGCGTTTGGAGACGCGCTACCTCGACCACAAGGCCGACACGCTGGACGAGGCGCTGGCGATGATCCGCCGCGCCTGCGACGAGAAGCGCGCCATCTCCGTCGGGCTGCTTGGCAATGCGGCGGAGGTGTTTCCGGAGCTGGTGCGGCGCGGCGTGGTGCCGGACATCGTGACCGACCAAACCAGCGCGCATGATCCGGCCAATGGCTACCTGCCCGCAGGCTGGACGCTGGAGGAATGGGAGCGCAAGCGCGAGACCGACCCCAAGGCGGTGGCGGCGGCAGCCAAGAAGTCCATGGTGGCGCATGTCCAGGCCATGCTGGATTTCCAGAAGATGGGCGCGGCCGTGCTCGATTACGGCAACAACATCCGTCAGATGGCGAAAGACGAAGGCCTGGCAAATGCCTTCGACTTCCCGGGCTTCGTGCCGGCCTATATCCGTCCGCTCTTCTGCCGTGGGGTCGGGCCGTTCCGGTGGGCCGCGCTCTCCGGCAACCCTGAGGATATCCGCAAGACCGACGACAAGGTGCGGGAGCTGATGCCGCACGACACGCATCTGCATCGCTGGCTCGACATGGCGCGGGAACGCATCGCCTTCCAAGGCCTTCCGGCACGCATCTGCTGGGTCGGGCTGGGCGACCGCGACCGCATCGGCCTCGCCTTCAACGAGATGGTGGCGCGCGGCGAGATCGGCCCGGTCGTGATTGGGCGCGACCACCTCGATTCCGGCTCCGTCGCCTCGCCCAACCGCGAGACGGAGGCAATGATGGATGGATCGGACGCGGTGTCCGACTGGCCCCTGCTGAACGCGCTGCTCAACTGCGCCTCGGGCGCGACCTGGGTATCGCTGCACCATGGCGGCGGCGTGGGCATGGGGTATTCGCAGCATTCGGGAATGGTCGTGCTATGCGACGGAACGGAAGCCGCGTCGCGCCGCCTGTCGCGCGTCTTGTGGAACGACCCAGCCACGGGCGTGATGCGCCATGCCGATGCGGGCTACGACATCGCCAAGGACCACGCCCGCAAGATGGGCCTCGACCTGCCGGCCATCCTGTGATGCGGGTGATCCGGCGAGCTGCCTTCGAGACGCGGCCCTGGCGCAATGGCGGCGGCATCAGCCACGAGATCGCCTGGCATCCGGATGATGACTGGCGTCTTTCCCTGGCCGAGATCGCACGGGGCGGCCCCTTCTCCGACTATTCCGGTTTCGACCGGACGCTGACCGCCATTGGCGAGGGTCTCCGGCTGAACGGCAGGCTGGTCGGGCCGGCACCTTTCTCCTTCGCCGGGGAGGAGAAGGTGGAGGCCGTGCTGGAGGCCGGGCAGGTCCTCGCCTTCAACGTCATCACGCGCCGCGGCGCCGTCACCCATTCGGTGCAGCGGACCGCGCTCACTGTCCCCCGCGAGGTGGCGGCGGATTTCGTGCTGGTGCTGGGCGGACCCGTGGCGTTGGGGGGCGAGCGGCTGCACCCGCTCGATGTCGCCGAAACGGGAGGCGTTCCGGTCCGGGCCGTGCCTGAAGCCGCAGCGGAACTGGTGGAAGTGACGCTCCGCCCCGCGTGACATGTGTTTGCATGTGCGAAGTCGGCCACGCATGATCCGAATCCCCAGAGGAGGCATGGACATGGCGGTGACAAGTGCCGATTTCCGGGCCTATCAGCAGGATGGCGTCATCCTTCTGCGCGGTGCCTTCGCCGACTGGGTGGAAGCCCTGCGCGTGGGGACCGAGGCGCTGATGGCGGCCCCGGGGCCCTATGAGCGCTCCTACACGCCCAAGGACGGATCGGCCCGCTTCTTCCAGGACCTCTGCAATTGGCAGCGCATTCCCGAGTTCCGCGACTTCGTCGAACGCGGGCCGGGCGCTTCCATCGCCCGTGCCCTGATGGGCAGCGAAGGCGCGCAATTCTTCCATGACCACGTGCTTGTGAAGGAACCGGGGACGAGCATCGTCACCCCCTGGCACCAGGACAGTCCCTATTACTGCGTGGGCGGTCAGCAGAGCGTGTCCTTCTGGATCCCGCTCGACCCCGTAGCGCGTGAGGTGACGCTGGAATGCGTCGCGGGCAGCCAACGCTGGGGCAAGAACCACAAGCCCAAGCGCTTCGACGGCACCGATCTTTACGAGGGCGACACGGCCGAGGACATGCCGGATATCGACGCCCGGCGTGGCGAATTCCGCATCCTGGGCTGGGAGATGCAGCCGGGCGACGCCGTGGCCTTCGACTTCCGCACCATCCATGGCGCGCCGGCCAACACAAACAGGCACCAGCGCCGCCGGGTCTTCTCGGCGCGCTGGGTCGGGGATGATGCCTTCTTCATCGACCGGCAGGGGCGCGGCTCGCCGCCGCTGCGGCACTTGACCCTCAAGACCGGCGATAAGCTGTCGGGGCCGGAGTTTCCGCGCTTCACCTGAGGCTCCGCCTCTGCCAACTTCCCCGCGCATCCGGAGAGACAACCATGCAGCGCCGCAACGTCCTCGCCGCCTCGGCCGCCGCCGGCGCGGCGGCCCTCGCCACCCCTGCCCTGTCCCAAGGGCGGATCGAGTGGCGCATGGTCACGATCTGGCCGCGCAACCTGCCCGGTCCCGGCGTGGCGGCGCAGCGCTGCGCGGACCGCATCGGCCAGCTATCCGGCGGCCGCCTGACGGTTCGCCTCTTCGCGGCGGGCGAGGTGGTGCCGGCACCGGGCGCCTTCGACGCGGTGGCGGCAGGCACGGCGGATCTCTACCATGGCGTGCCCTCCTTCTGGATTTCGAAAAGCCCTGGCATTGGCTTCTTCGGCTCCTTCCCGTTCGGCCTCACGGCCTACGAGCGCCAGGGCTGGATGATGCATGGCGGCGGGCAGGCACTCTACGACCAGATGTATGGCCGCTTCGGCATCAAGCCCTTCATCGTCGGCGACAGTGGCCCGCAATGGATGGGCTTCTTCCGGCGCGAGATCCGCTCCGCCGACGATTTCCGGGGCCTGCGCTTCCGCACCGCCGGGCTGGGCGGCGAGATGTTCCGCCGCGCCGGCGCCTCCGTCGTGACCCTGCCGGCGGGCGAGATCTTCTCTGCGCTGCAATCCGGCACCATCGATGCCGCCGAATTCGTCGGTCCCTTCTCCGACCTTCCGCTCGGCCTGCACCAAGTGGCGAAGAATTACTACTACCCCGGCGTGCAGGAGCCCTCCTCGGCCGAGGAGATCGGCATCAACATGGCGCGCTGGAACGCCCTCTCCGACGAGCTGAAGGCCATCGTTCGCATCGCTGCCATGTCCCTGCATGAGGAGACGACGACGGAATACGACACGCGCCATCCGATCGCACTGCAGGAGCTGGTGTCGCGCCACGGCGTGACGGTGCGAGAGGTGCCGCGCGAGCTGCTGCAGGTCTTCGCTAACACGGCAGCCGACATGATGGCCGAGTATCGCAGCCATTCGGACGCGCAGGTGAAGCAGATCGCGGACAGCTATGCGACGTATCGCGAGCGGACACAGACCTACATGATGCAGAGCTACGGCGCGATCTTCAACGCGCGCGGCGCTGCGATCCGTCGGGGCTGAGTTCTTGCGCGCACTCGTCACCCTCGCGAACGGCATCGACGCCGTATCGCGGGCCATCGGCATGGCGGTACGCTGGCTCGCGGTGCTGCTGGTGCTGCTGCAATTCTCGGTGGTGGTGCTGCGCTACGCCTTCGGCACTTCCTTCATCGGAATGCAGGAAGGGGTCATCTATGTCCACGCCATGCTGTTCATGCTGGCGATCGGCTACGCGCTGCTGATCGATGCACATGTGCGCGTGGATTTCTTCTACGGACGCTGGTCCGAACGCGGCAAGGCGTGGATGGACCTCGTCGGCGTGCTGGTGACGATCCTGCCATTCTGCTGGCTTCTGGTCTGGTCGTCCTGGGGCTACGTCTCGATGTCCTTCCGCATGGGCGAAGGGCCGATGCAATACGGGGGCCTGCCCTTCCAGCCCTATCTGAAGGCGCTGATCCTAGTGATGGCGGGGCTGCTCGCCATCCAGGGCCTGTCGCTGCTGCTCCGGTCGCTGGCGGTGATCACCGGCACGGCCGACGTGCTCTTCCCCTCGCGCCGTACGGTGGGCGAGGCATGACGAGCATCGGCTCCATCCTCGACCTCCTGATGATGGTGGCGCTGTGCACCCTCATCATGACGGGCATCCCAGTGGTGTTCATCCTGACCGGATGCTCCATCATCTTCGCCGGCCTGGGCATCCTGTTCGGCGCCTTCGACCCGTTCATGCTGGGCGCCTTGGCGCAGCGCCTCTTCGGCACGATGACGAGCGAGGTGCTGATCGCCATCCCGCTCTTCATCTTCATGGGCATGATGCTGGAAAGGTCCCGCATCGCGCCTGAACTCCTGGAGGCGATGGGCCGGCTCTTCGGCACCGTGCGCGGCGGTCTGGCGGTCTCCGTATCGGTGGTGGGCGCGCTGCTGGCAGCCTCGACCGGCATCGTCGGCGCCACCGTCGTGACCATGGGGCTGATCGCCCTCCCCGCCATGATGAAGCGCGGCTACGAGCCCGGCTTCGCCACCGGCTCCATCTGCGCAGCCGGGACGCTTGGGCAGATCATCCCGCCCTCCACCGTCATGGTCATCTTGGGCGAGGTGCTAGCCGCCGCCTATCAGCAGGCGCAGCTGGCGCAGGGCCTGTTCAGCGTCGAGACCATCTCGGTCGGGCAGCTCTTCGCCGGCTCGATGATCCCGGGGCTGATGCTCGCCGGCCTGTACATCCTCTACCAGCTCACCCTCTCCTGGCTGCGACCGGAGGTGGGGCCAGCCATGCCGCGCGGCGAGGCGGAGCATGTCACCGGCTGGCAGCTCGCACATGCGCTGGTGCCGCCCATCGCGCTGATCGTTGCCGTGCTTGGCTCCATCCTCGCCGGCATTGCCACGCCGACCGAGGCCGCTTCCGTCGGGGCGGTGGGCGCGACGCTGCTGGCCGGGCTGCGGGTCGAGCGCGGCAAGCCATGGCCCATCTATATCGGCGCGATCTGCGCCATATCGCTGGTCGCGCTGGGGTCCATCTTCGACATGCGCCTGGGGCGGCAAGAGGTGTCGGATGCCGATTTGGCCGCGACCTGGGTCGCGCTCGTTTTGGCGCTGGGCCTCGCCTACGGCATGCTGGAAGCGCTGCGGCGGGCGTTCCGCGGGGGCGTGCTCGGCTCCGTTTCTCACGCCACCATGAGCGTGACGGCGATGATCTTCGCCACGCTCATCGGCGCGACCTTGTTCTCGCTGGTGTTTCGCGGCCTCGGCGGGGACGACCTGATCCGCGGGTTCCTGGAGATGATCCCGGGCGGGAAGTACGGCGCCCTGCTGGTGGTGATGCTGATCGTCTTCGTGCTCGGCTTCCCGCTCGACTTCGTGGAGATCGCGATCATCGTGATCCCCATTGTCGGGCCGGTGCTGCTTCAGATGGGCGTGGACCCGATCTGGCTTGGCGTGCTGATTGCCGTCAACCTGCAGACATCGTTTCTGACTCCGCCGCTTGGGCCGACCCTGTTTTACATTCAGGGCGTGCTGCCGCCGGGCGTCACCTCGCAGGATGTCTATCGCGGCATCCTGCCCTTCGTCGGCCTCCAGCTTGTCGGGCTTGGGCTGGTGGTGGCCTTTCCGGCGCTTGCGACCTGGCTGCCCTCGGTGCTGTTCAAGTAGCGGCGGGCTGAGTCGCGCCGCAGCCGCGCAGCAGCGCCTCGAAGGCAGCCTCGTCTTCCCATTGGAGGGAGACGCTGACCACCTTCACCCGCGACCGGAACTCGACCGGAATGCGGACCCAATCCTTGCGCGTGGTGACCGGAGTGGCAGACAGCTTCTCTGCCTCGGCGAGAAGGCGGGTCAGGTCGCTCGCATCGAAGGGGTAGTGGTCCGCGAAGGCCTCGCTGCCAGCCACCACGGCACCGCCGGTCCGCAGCGTGTTGAAGAACTTGCGCGGATTGCCGATGCCGCAGAAGGCGAAGACGCTTCCGCCGCGCAGCTCCTCCATCTCGGGCCCCGGAACCAGCGAGGCGCGCAGCACCGGCAAGCTCGGCGGCAGGGCGGCCAGCGCGCCGGTCTCGTCCTCGCCGACCAGCACGGCCGCCTGGCAGCGCGCGGCGACCATCGCGACGGGTTCGCGCAGCGGCCCGGCCGGGATGACGTGGCGGTTGCCGAAGCCGTACGACCCGTCGATGGTCAGCAGGGCGAGGGATTTCTCGAGCGTCGGGTTCTGCAGCCCGTCATCCATGATGACGACGCCCGCCCCCGCCGCCACGGCGCGCCGCGCACCCTCTGCGCGGTCGGCGCTGACCCAGGTGGGTGCCAGCGCAGCGAGAAGCAGGGCCTCGTCCCCCACCTTGCTGCTGTCATGCTCCGCCGGGTCCACCCGGACCGGGCCCTTCAGCGATCCGCCATAGCCGCGCAGGAGGAAGTGCGGCGAGAGTCCGCGCGCGGCGAGGCGACTTCCCACCTCCAGCGCCAGGGTGGTCTTGCCCGCGCCGCCAGCCGTGGCGCCGCCGCAGCAGATCACCGGCACGGGCGCCTTCCAGCCGGGCTTGGCCACGCGGCGCGCGGTGGCGCGGGCATAGGCTGCTGCGGCAGGGCGGAGCAGCAGGGGCCAGATTCCCCCGCCGCGTCCCCAGAATTCGGGGGCACGGATGCCGATGGCCTTCGTCTCCTTCACTAGCGGCCCGGCGGGGTTCAGCCCGGCATCAGGCCCAGCAACTCCTCCGCCATGCGGGCCGGCACATGTGCGGCCGCATCGGCGAAGCCCCCGGCCGCGCGACGCATCGCGTCCGCCGAGGCGGGATTCGTTAGCACGTCATGTACTGCCTCCGCCAGCGCGGCGGCATCGGCGACCGGACGCAGGGCCCCCGCGGCGATCAGGGCCTCCGTCTGCTCGGTGAAATTCTGCCGGTGCGGCCCCATCAACACGGGGCAGCTGAGCCGCACCGCCTCCAGCGGATTCTGTCCGCCATGCGGAATCAGGCTGCCGCCGATGAAGGAAACCCCGGCGAGCCGGTAGAATACCCCAAGCTCGCCGATCGTGTCCGCGACGTAGAAGGGGCCGCCATCCGGCAACGCTCCCTCGGAGCGCTTTCTCGCACCGGTGAGACCGGCCAACTCCGCGCCGCGCTCGGGATGGCGAGGGGCGAGGATCGTCAGGAGGCCCGGCACCCCGCTCGCCCGGTGAGCAGCGGCCACCTGCTCCTCCTCGCCCGGATGGGTGGAGGCAGCCAGCAGCATCGGTCGCGCACCGATGGCCGCTCGCAATTCCGCCAGGGCGTCCGGATCCGCCGGAAGGGGTGCGGCGGATTGCTTGAGATCGGCTGGGGCGGCGACGCGCCTTGCACCGAGTGCCGAGACACGCTCGGCATCCTCGGCAGATCGCGGCAAGACCAGCGACAATCCACCGAGTAGCCGCCCGGCGAGGCCCGGCGCCCAGCGACGCCAGCGCTCGAAGGAGCGGGCGGAGAGCCGAGCATTGATCAGCGCCACCGGGATGCCGCGCCGGACGAGCTCTGAGAGGGTGTTGGGCCACAACTCGCTCTCGACGAAGCCGGCAGCATCGGGGCGCCAGCCATCGAGGAAGCGCTCCACCCAGCCCGGCACGTCGAGCGGCGCGTAGCGATGGTGTACGCGGTGCGCCAGCGCTTCTGGCAGGCGCTTCGGCAGCAGCGTCGCGGAGGTGACGGTGCCGGTGGTGAGCAGGACGGAGAGGCACGGGTCGCGCGTCAGAAGCGCCTCGAGCAACGGCAGGACGGACAGGCTCTCGCCGACGCTGGCGGCATGAAGCCAGAAGACGCGCCCCTCCGGGCGGGCAGCGCCATAGCCTTCGCGCTCGGCGAGGCGGGACGGATCCTCCTTGCCGCGCCGGGCACGGCGGCGCAGGTGCAACCGGAGCGCCGGCGCGGCGATCGCGGCCAGCCCGTGCCAGAGCGTGCTCATGCGGGCGGTCGCGCCTCGGCCTCGGCGCGGGCGGCGGCGGCGTTCAGCGCCGCCTCGATGGCGGGCAGCCCGGCTTCGTGCGGGACGGGCGGTTCCAGCGCCAGTGCGGCCCGGCCAAAAGGCAGCGGCACCACCATGCGGTCCCAGGAGCGCAGGCGGATGCCGCGCGAGGTGAAGGCGGCCGCTGCCACCACGGGCAAGCGCGCCATGGTGGCCAGTTGCGCGATGCCGGGTGCGGCAACGCGGCGTGGGCCACGCGGCCCGTCTGGGGTGATCGCCACCACCTCCCCGGCCCGGGTCAGTCGCAGGAGGGACAACAACCCCGCCGCCCCGCCGCGCGAAGAGGAAGCATGGACGAGGCGAATCCCGAAGCGATCCACCACGTGGCCGATGAGGCGCCCATCCCGGTGGCGCGAGACCAGCACATGCGCCCTGGAGGCGAAGTCCCGGTTCCGCGCCTCCAGCATCAGCTGCGGCATGAGAGGCAGCATTTCATGCCAGAAAGCCAGGACGAAGCGCCCGCCCGTCGCCTCGACATGCTCCCAGCCCAGGATGCGCCAGCGCGTCGTGCGGTACACGAAGGCGAGGTATAGGCCCAGGAGCCGGGCGGCGCCGGTCTGGAAGGCAGGGTGTCGCGTGATCCGGCGCAGCATCGTCACCCCGGGCCGTGGCACGGCGCGCCCGACGGCGCAAGCCTAGACCCGCATGGGAACCAGCCCGTCGCGCAGCATCCGGGCCGCCGCCTCCCAGGAATGGCGCCGCGCGACGGCCAGGGCGGCCTCCCGCGGGACCTCGAGCGCGAGGCGGCAGGCGCGAGACAGATTCTCGTCGAGGGCGCCCCCCTCCGCCACCACGTCGCGCGGCCCCATGACGGGGAAGGCGGCGACTGGGGTGCCGCAGGCCATTGCCTCCAGCATTACGAGGCCGAACGTGTCCGTGCGGGACGGGAAGACGAGCACGTCTGCGGAGCGATAGGCGTCGGCCAGGGCCGCGCCATGGCGCCAGCCAGCGAAATGCGCATCCGGGAAGGCGGCCTGCAATGCGGGACGGCGGGGCCCGTCCCCGACAATGACCTTGGTGCCCGGCAGGTCGAGGCGCAGGAAAGCCTCGATGTTCTTCTCCACCGCGACGCGCCCGGCATGGAGCCAGATCGGCCGCTCCAGCCCGTCCCAGGCATCGCGCGCCCCCTCGGGGCGGAAGAGCGCGAGGTTCACGCCACGGGTCCAGTTCAGGATGCGGCCGAAGCCGCGCGCCGCGAGTTCCTCGCGCAACGTGGCGGTGGCGGCGAAGGTCGCACTGGCCGAAGCATGGAAGCGGCGAAGCCACGCCCAGGTGAGCGAGGCCGGGATTCGCGTGCGCGCCTCCACGTATTCCGCGAAGCGCGTGTGGAAGCTCGTGGTGAAGTGCCAACCTCGGCGGAGGCAAAGCCGCCGCGCAGCGAGTCCGAGCGGCCCCTCCGTGGCGATGTGCAGATGGGTCGGGTCCAACTCCTCGACCATGCGCGGAAGGAAGCGGCCCGGCAGCAGGGCGAGGCGGATCTCCGGATAGAAGGGCATCGGGACGGAGCGAAAGCGATCAGGACCGATCACCTCCACCGTGTCGCCCTCCTTGCGAAGCACTTCGGCGACCGCCTCGAGCGTCCGCACGACGCCGTTCACCTGCGGGCGCCAAGCATCGGATATGAGGAGAAGCCGGATCGGCGCCCCCTCTGCTGGTGCCGTCACGCCAGCGCGTCCACCGTCTCCGCCGCCTCGCGGGCGCGCATGCGGGCCGGCCAGTCCACCAACTCGAAGCGGCCATCCGCGTGCTCGACCAGGGCTGTGCAGCTTTCCACCCAGTCGCCATCATTCATGTAGAGCACGCCATGCACGTGGCGCATCTCCGCGTGGTGGATATGGCCGCAGATCACCCCGTCCAGCCCGCGCCGCTTCGCCTCGTTGGCCAGCGCGACCTCGAAGCGGTCAATGGCCTTCACCGCCTCCTTCACCTGCCGTTTCAGCCAAGCGGAAAGCGACCAGTAGGGATAGCCGAGCTTGCGCCGGGCCACGTTGAACCATCGGTTCAGCACGAGGGCCGTGTCGTAGGCCCAGTCGCCCAGATAAGCGAGAAACTTGGCGTAGCGGATCACACCGTCGAACTCGTCGCCATGCATGACAAGGAAACGGCGGCCATCCGCGCCGATATGCACGGCCTCGCGGCGGATGCGCACACCCGCGACGTCGAGATGGAGCCAATCCCGGAAAATCTCGTCGTGATTGCCGGGGATGTAGGTGACGTTCACGCCGGATTGCGACAGGGCGATGACGGCGCGGATCACCTCGCTGAACTCGGGCTGCCAGTACCAGGATTTGCGGAGGCGCCAACCATCCACCACGTCACCGACGAGGTAGAGATGCTCGCACTTCACCTCGCGCAGGAGGTCGAGGAGCATGTCGGCGCGGGCACCACGCGTCCCGAGATGGATGTCCGAGACGAAGACGCTGCGGGCCTGCAACATGCGCCGGATTCCGTTCTGCCTGCTGCGGCAATGCGGCGAGAAAGCTTGCGTTGCACGTGAAGCTTGCATGAACCCTGCACCGCGCACATGCCGCTTCCGCGCGACTCGGACTCGTGCGCTGTCCACCCCTGGCGGGACGGCTCGATCCGTGGTGCGCTCCGCCGATTCAAGCCCATCCGAGGAGGAGACAGAATGACGATCGGATTCCGCGTGCGCGAGGTGGAGCGCCGGGTGGATCAGGCCCTGGCGCAGCGCGCCGCCAAGGTGCCTGTCGCCAATATCGGCGACGTGATGAACCGCATGCAGTCGCTTTCCGGCACGTTCCACGCCTATGGTGGGCGCAAGCGCCTGGTGGGCCCGGCCTTCACCGTGAAGGCGCGCTCAGGCGACAACCTCATGCTGCACCGCGCCGTGGACATGGCCCGGCCCGGCGACATCATCGTCTGCGACGGCAATGGCGACCTGTCCGTGGCGCTGATGGGCGACCTGATGCTGGGCCATGCCGTGGTGCGCGGCATCGCTGGCGTCGTCATCGACGGTGCGGTGCGGGACGTGGCCTCGCTCGCGAAGATGGACCTAGGGGTCTGGGCCAGGGGCCACACCCCGGCGGGCCCCTGGAAGGAAGGCCCTGGCGAGATCGGCACCCCGATCTCCTGCGGCGGTCAGGTGGTGATGCCAGGCGACCTGATCTGCTGCGATGAGGATGGGGTGGTGGTGGTGCCGCTGGACGAGGCCGAATCGGTGATCGCGGCGGCGGAGCAGCACCAGGCCAAAGAGATCAAGGCGGAGGAAGACATCCGCAACGGGCGCTGGCCGCGCGACTGGGTCCCGGCCAGCCTGAAGGAAAAGGGGTGCGAGGGGGGCTGAGCCCCCTCACCTGCCCTGGTCCGGCGCTCAGGCGCCGGCCTGCTGGATCGCGGAAAGCTGCCAGGGGCCGCTCTGGCTGCGGACAAAGGTCCAGTATTCGGTGGCCACCGTCCGCGTCTCCGGGTCACCCTCGGTAACACGGCCGGTCGCCACCTCCCGCGTCACGTCCACGGCGGAGAAGCGCATCGCGACGGTGGCGTAGTCGCGCGCCCCCTCGCTCCAGGCCTCGGCAAGGTCGCCCTGCTCCAGCCTGACGTCGCGCGTCTCATTCTTCCAACCGCGCGCCCTGAGGGCGGCGAAGTCATCGCGGAAGTAGCCCGTCATCTCAGGGGTCGAAATGCGGGACAGCGTGGCGAGATCCTCGCGCGACCAAGCCTCGTTCACCTGCTTCAGCAGGGTCTCGAAGGCCTGGTAGTCAGCTGGGCCAATGGATACCGGGGGCGAAGAGGCGGCGCCCCCGCCCGCGAGGCCGGGCAGCATGCCGGACATGCCGCCGCCATGGGCCTGGCGCGCCATCCCGGCCGGGGCGGGCTGGGAACGGCGGCGCAGCAGCGATACCACCAGCATGACCAGGGCGGCGATCAGGATGACCTGGAGCAGCACGCCGAGCATCCCAGCAAAGCCACCCGCGAAGAAGCCGCCGCCCAGCATCAGGCCGAGCAGCCCGCCGCCGATCAGCCCCGCCATGAAGGGGTTACGGAAAAACCCGCCCGGCTGGGCGGTTTGCGGCCGCATCGCGCCCGGCGTCGCGGCCGGGGAGCCGGGGCGCGTGGGCTGGGCCATGGTGCGGTCCATCTGCCGGCTGGGGGCCGGGGCCGTGTTGGTGGAGGGCGGCGGCGAGTAGGTGCGCGCGCCCCGGCTGCCGGAGGAAAACCCGCCGCCAGGGCGGGCATCCGCCAGGGCCGGCGCCAGGGCGATCAGCGCCGCGGCGGCGATGGCGAGGAATTGGGCAGGACGGCGCATGATTCGGCGTCTCCTAGGTTCGGGACCAAGTGTCCCATAGATGGTGCGGGCGATCACGGATTGCGATATCCTCAGCACTTGCGCACTCTCGGAAACGACCGAGGAGAAGCAAGGGATGAAGGCAGGACGCCTCATGGCCGCGCTGGCAATCGCCACCGCCCTGGCCGCTTGCGCCGGACGACCCCCTCCGCCGAGTGCCGAGACCGACCGACCCCGGACGCTGCCCCGCGCCCCTTCCTGGGTTGAGCAGCCCGAGGTCATGCTCGCGCTCCACCGGCCCGACGGGCGGATCTGAAGGCGGTCAGGCCGGCGCGATGCGGCGCCGCCGCATGAGCTGCCCGGCCAGAAGCAGGACGCCCAGGCCGAGCCCGACCCAGTGCGGTGCCGGAATGATATCCCGCGCCACCGCCTCCAGGATGGCCGGGAAGACCATCAGCAGCCCAGCAAGGGCCATGGCCCAGCGCTCCAGCGTACCCATGGCCGTGATGGCGAAGCCCTGGCAGGCCGAGGCCAGCCCCGCGAGGCCAAGCGTGGCGAAAAAGACCTGCCAGAACACGTCGATCCAGCTCATGCCTTCGACGAGGTTCAGGAGCAGCCCCACCCCGTGTGGGTCGGTGACGAAGACGAAGGGCAGGACGAAGGCCGGCAGCGTGTATTTCCAGGCCATCAGCGTGGTGCGGTAGGGACCGGCGCCCGTGATCGCCGCTGCGGCGAAGGGCGAAAGGGCCGTCGGGGGCGAGACCTCGCTGAGCACGGCGTAGTAGAAGACGAACATATGCGCCGCGTAGTCCGGCACGCCCAGCTTGATCAGCGCCGGGGCAGCCACCACCGCGCAGATGATGTAGGAGGCGGTGACCGGCACGGCGAGGCCGACCACCCAGACGATCAGCCCAGTGTAGATCGCCGTGATGATCAGCGACCCGCCCGCCGCCTGGATGGCGATGTCGGAGAATTTCAGCCCCAGCCCGGTCAGGGTGATGCAGCCGACGATGATGCCGGCGCAGGCGCAGGTGGCGGCGATGCCGATCGCCTGCTCTGACCCCGCGGCGAGGGTGCGCGCCAGCTTCAGCGGGTAGAGGGCGCTCTCCCGCGACAGGAAGGACAGCGCGACCGCCAGCAGCATCGCGTAGAGGACGGAAAGCGTGGCGGAGTAGCCGACCGACATGAAGGCGATGATCGCGACCAGCGAGGTGAAGTGGTACCAGCCGCGCTTGAACATCGGCCAGACGCGCTCGGTCGTCGCGGGAGCATCGTCCACCTTGACGCCCGAGGTGCGGATGCGGCGCTGGTCGAGCTCCACCATGAAGAGCAGCGCGGCGTAGTAGAGCACCGTCGGGATGATCGCCATGATCAGCACATCGAGGTAGCTGATCTTCAGGTACTCCGCGATCAGGAAGGCGGCGGCGCCCATGATGGGTGGGGAGATGATCGCTCCCAGCCCGCCTGCTGCGAGAAGCCCGCCCGCGTCGTGCGAGGTGTAGCCGACCTTGCGCATCATCGGCCAAGCCACCGTGCCGATCGTCACCGTAGTCGCGACGCCCGAGCCCGAAGGCCCGCCGAGCAGGAAGGCCGATAGCACCACGGTCCGTCCCGCCGAGGATGGGCGCCCGCCCGTGGCGGCGAAGGAGAAATCCACGAAATACTTGCCGGCGCCCGTCGCGCTCAGGATGGCGCCATAGATGGTGAAGAGAATGATGAGCGTGGCCGAAACGTCCACCGCCGTGCCGAAGATGCCCTCCAATGTGATGGAGATGTGCGGGATCAGCCGCTCCTCATCATAGCCGCGATGGGTCCAGGGCGCCGGGAGGTGGTTGCCGAAGAAGGCGTAGAGCAGGAAGCAGATCGCCACGAAGGGCATGATCCAGCCGGTGCAGCGCCGCGTCGCCTCCAGCACTAGGGCGATGAGCAGCCAGCCCACCACGATGTCCATGGGCTCGGGGAAGATGATGCGGTCCTGAAGGTCGTCGCCGCCGGAAATCAGGTACCAGGTGACGTAGATCCCGGCCGCGATCAGTGCCCAGTCCCACGGTGGGAAGCGGTCGCGGAACCGGCGCACGACCGGGAAGAGCATGAAGCCCAGGACCAGGGTGAAGCCCACATGGGCGAAGCGCAACGTCGTGGTAGGGACGATGCTCCAGGCTGCCCAGAGATGGAACAGCGACATGGCGAGGGCGATGCCCACCGCCACCACGCCGAGCGCCCCCTGGAAGCGGTTCATCACCCCCTCTTCCGCCTCAATCAGTTTCTCGACCTTGGCGGCCGTCTCGGCGTCCATCGCGTTGGGCGCGATCTCAGGGAGGGGGCTGGCGGGCTGGGTCATGCGGCAGGGTCACCCTGAAAAAAGCGGGGGCGCGGCCGGGTCGCCGCGCCCCGTGATGGCAGTGTAACTCGGTAGACGTCAGCCCAGATTGGCGCCCAGGCCACGCCAGAACGCTTCGGCCGCCGGGTGCCAGGGCACGCCCGCCGCTGCCGTCTTCTGCTGCTGAAGCGTGAAGTTCCGTGCCTCGGCATGGACGCGCGCCCAGTCCTCACGATTCTCCCACACCGTCGTCAGCACGGAGCGGACGAGGTCGGGCGAGGCATCCTCGCGCATCGCCAGGATGTTGGCGACGGAAAGCTGCTTGTTGGGCTGCGTCTGGCCCGGATAGGTGTTCGCCGGGATCTCCTCGGCGAAGTAGACCGGGCCGCTCTCGCGCACGATTGGCTCCAGGAATTCGGCGTGGTCCACCAGCACGATCTGCGTGCCCGGCGTAGCGGCGAGGTCGGTGATGGCGCTGGTCGGCACGCCGGAAACGAAGAAGTAGGCGTCGATCTTGTTGTCGCGGATCGCGTTGGTGCTCTCGGCAGGCGACAGGCGCTCACGGCCACGGAAGTCGCTGTTGAGATTCAGCCCGGCCGCCGTGATGAGGCGGGTGGCGAACAGCTCCGTCGCGCTCTGCGGCGCGCCGGTCGAGATGCGCTTGCCCTTCAGATCCGCCATGGAGCGGATGTTGCGGTCCGCCGTGGTCACGACCTGCATGCGGTTGGTGTAGAGCACCGCGATGGCACGCGTTGGCACCTGCCGGCCGCGGAACTGCCCGGCGCCGCGCACGGAATCCACCGCCGCGTCCACCTGCCCGAACACGATCTGCGCACGGTTCGCGCCGAGGAGCTGGAAATTCGCGGTGGAGCCCGCCGTCACTTCGGCCGTGGCGGAGGTGTTGGGCAGGGCGCGGCTGAGATAGTTCCCGAGCGCGCCGCCCAGCGGATAGTACACGCCGCCAGTCGTTCCGGTCGCAATCACGAGTTGCCGGCCCTGGGCCAGGGCGCCCGTGGATGCCCCGATGATCGCGGGCAAGGCAAGGGCGGTACGACGGCTGATGCGGTGCAAGGCTCATTCCTCCGGGCGAATTGAGTCGTTTTTTCTCCATTAGGCGAGGCGCCTCGCAAAAGCAAAGCCCTTGCGCAGGATCAAGGCGGCGCGCCCAGGAGTGTCGCAAGACAGGGACAAGTTGCTGGAGAGCCTGCCATGAACCGCCTCACCGCCAGGGACCTGATGACCGCCGTGGTGGTCACGGTCCCCCTCGCCACCCCCGTCTTCGCCATCGCGCGCCTCCTGGCCGAGCGCGGCATCAGCGCCGTGCCCGTGCTGGGCGAGAAGGGCGACGTCATGGGCATCGTGACCGAGGCCGATCTGATCCGCCGCTTGGCCGGCGAGGAGGATCGCCCCGCCTCCTGGTTCCGCACGCTTTTCAGCGACGCGGGCGCCATGGCCGACCGCTTCGCCCGCACCCACGGGCTGCGCGCCGCTGACGTGATGACGGAGGACGTCGTCTCTGTCACCAGCGACATGCGTGCCGGCCAGGTGGCGGCGCTCATGGAGGAGCGGGGCATCCGCCGCGTGCTGGTGATCGAGGATGGGCGGCTACGCGGCATTGTCAGCCGCGCCGACCTCCTGCGCGCCCTGGTCGCGCCTTCGCCTGAACCCGCCGATTGCTCGGATGAGCGCATCCGGCGCGCAATGCTGGTATTGATGCGCCGCCAGCCTTGGGTGGACGGCTTCCACACCATCGTCGAGGTGAAGGATGGCATCGTGGAGTTTCACGGCTTCATGCGCGACGATTCCGTGCGGCGGGGCCTGCGCGTGCTGGCCGAATCCGTCCCCGGCGTGCGTGGCGTGCGCGACGAGACCATTCCGATGCCTTCAGTGATGATGTCTGGCACCTGATTCAATGCGCTGGAACTTTCTTCCGGCGCAGTGATAAGCTTCCCAAGGCGGCGCGGTTCCAGCAGAGGACCCGCCGCGGAGGGAACGAAATGAAGGGATTGTCGCGCAGGTCGCTTTTCGGCGCCTGCCTTGCCTGCGGTTCGGCTCATCTCGGTCTGACCGCCACCCCCATCCAGGCGCAGGGATCGGGCTGGTCGCCTCCTGCCTCGGCACAGCGCTGCCCGTCCCGATGGGGACCGAATGACCGGCGCGGCTCCATGAACCTGCTGACGCCGGAGCGGATGCGCGACGCCGCGGGAATGATCCGTGAGGGGCGCAAGGTCGAGCTGGGCCACATGCTGTCGCAGGAAATGCCCTTCTTCGGGACGCGGCGCTTCGACGTGCACCTGAAGCAGTTGTTCATGAACCCGCAAGCGAACCGGCGCGGCTCGAACGAGGAGCTGGTGGTCGGCGAGATCGCGCAGGTGGGGACACAGTTCGACGGCTTCCCGCACCAAACCATCGGCGACGAGACGTATAATTGCGTGAACGTCCCCTCCATCTCCACCCGCGGCGGCTTCACCGAGATGGGGATCGAGACGGTCGGCACCATCATGACGCGCGGCGTGCTGATGGATGTGGCGGGGCTGAAGGGCGTGCAGACCCTGCCCGATGATTACGAGATCACGGTCCAGGATCTGGAGGAGGCCCTGCGCCGCCAACGCGTGGAGCTGCGCGAAGGCGACGCGATGATCATCAACACCGGATGGGGTCACCTCTGGGGCCGCGACAATGCGCGCTATGTGCGCGGCTGTCCCGGCATCGGCGTGGCGGCGGCGGAGTGGCTCATCCAGCGCAATCCGCTGCTGCTCGGCTCCGACAACTGGCCGGTGGAATGCGCGCCGTCCAAGACCATGCCGAACGCCTCCCTGCCCGTGCACCAGATCGCACTGGTGGTGAATGGCGTTCACCTGCTGGAGAACATGAACCTCGCGGAGATGGTCTCCACCGGGCGCTCCGAGTTCTGCTTCATGATGCAGCCGCTCCGGATGCGCGGATTCACCGGCAGCACCGTGGCGCCCGCCGCGATGTTCTGAGCCGGCTGGCCCGGTTTCGCTTGCGTCGTGTGACGGGGCCGGGCCAGCCTTCCTTCGGGGCGCGAAGACGCCCCGAGGGAGGATCGCCATGACATTGCCCCGCCGGGTGGCGCTGACTGCGCCATTCCTGCTTCCCTTCGCTGCGCGCGCGCAGGGCAACTGGCCGGCACGGCCCGTTCGCGTCCTGATCGGCTTCCCGCCTGGCGGCGGTGTGGACATCGTCGCACGTCTCGTCATGCCGCGCGTCGCAGACCGGTTGGGGCAGAGCTTCGTCATCGAGAACCGCGCCGGCGCGAACGGCAACATCGCCATGGATGCCTTCGCCAAGTCAGGTGCGGATGGCTACACGCTGTTCTACGGCAATGTCGGCAATCTGGCGGTCACCAACGCCCTTTATCGCGACCTCTCCTTCGACACGACGCGGGACTTCGTGCCCGCGGGGCAGACGATGGAAAGCTTCCTGGTCGTTGCCGTGAGCAACGACACGCCAGCGCGCAACCTGGCGGAGCTGATGGAATATGCCCGCACCAACCCGGGGCGGCTCAACGGCGCATCGGCCGGGTCTGGAGGACCGTCCCATCTCGCGCTCGAGCTGTTCAAGCGCGAGTTCGGCCTGAACATCGTCCACGTGCCCTATCGCGGCAGCGCCCCGGCGATTCAGGACCTTGCGGGCGGCCGGGTGCAGGTTATCATTGACGGCTACTCGCTGATGCGCGGAGCGGTGGAGAGCGGCCGCGTGCGCGTCCTGGCCGTCGCATCGGCGCGGCGCGAGTCCCTGCTGCCCGATGTGCCCACCACTGGCGAAGCCGGTGCGCCCGGCTTTACAGCCGGGTCATGGCACATGCTGATGGCGCTGCGCGGCACGCCGCAACTGGTGCTGGACCGGCTGGAATCCGCGTTGGATAGCGCCTTGCGGGATCCTGAGTTGGTGGCGGCGATGGCGCAGCAGGGCGTGGCCGCGCGCTTCCGTGGTCAGCGCGATGCCGCCGCCTTCCTGGGCGCCGAGCGCGAACGCTGGACGCGCGTGATCCGCGAGTCAGGCATCACGGCAGAGGGGTGATCACGGCTCCGCCGGCGCGGCACGGCGCGGCAGGGTAGCCAGGATCGCCGCGCCGCCCCCCAGCAGCACCAGCACCACGGCCATCCCCCATCTCTGGGAGCGCGTGGCCTCGGTGACCAGCGCCAGCAGCGCTGGGCCGAGAAAGCTCGTCGCGCGTCCGCTGAGGGCGAAGAGGCCGAAATGCGCCGCGACTTCGCCAGGTGGTGCCATCTGCGCCATGAGGGATCGGCTGGCCGCTTGGGCCGGGCCGAAGAACAGGCCAAGCGCGACGCCCAGCACCCAGAAGGCCGCCTTGCTTTCCACCAGCAACATGGCCGAACCCACCGCCATGAGGGCGAGCAGCGAAAACAGCACGGCGTTGCGCGCTCCCAGCCGCTCCTCCGCGAAGCCACCGGCCAGCGCGCCTAGCCCGCCCGTCACGTTCAGCGCGATGCCGAAGAGCAGGATCTCCTCGAATCCCATCCCGAAGACCCCGGCGGCGAAGACCGCGCCGAAGGCGAAGAGGACGTTCAGCCCATCCGTGTAGAGCAGCCGCGCCAGGAGGAAGCGCAGCAGCGCCGGGCGCCGCGGCAGCCGGCGGATCGTTCCGAGCACCTCGCTAAACCCGCTGCGCCAGTCACCGCCACGCCGCTCGGGCGGCGCCCAGATCAGCAGCGGCCAGGCGAAGAGCAGGAGCCATATCGCGACGAAGGGCGCGGTTGCCCGTACATGCTCGGCGGCATCGCGCTCGAGGCCAAGCGGCGACGGATCGGGCCGCACGAGCAGGACGAGGCAGACCAGCAGGCACGCCAGGCCGCCCGCATAGCCCAGCGCCCAGCCGATGCCCGAGACGCGGCCGATGCGCGAGGGCGCCGTCACCTCGGGCAGCATGGCGTTGTAGAACACCGTGCCAAGCTCAAAGCAGAAGGTCGCGAGCGCCACGGAGGCCAGCGCCCAGATCGCCCAGGACGGGCTGGGCTGGGCGAACCAGATGGAGGCGGTGCAGGCTGCCATCAGCGCCGTGAAGACCGCCAGGAAGAAGCGCCGCCTTCCGCCCGCATCCGCCATCGCTCCCAGCACAGGCGAGGCCAAACCGATGGCGAGGCCGGTCAGGGCCTGCATCCAGCCCCACCAGGCCTGCCCCGTCACCGGGTCCGGCGCGATGCCGCGGGTGAAGTAGGCGGCTATGACGAAGGTGGAGACGACGGTCGGGAATGCGCTGTTGGCCCAGTCATAGGAGGCCCAGGCCCATTCGCGGCGCGTCATGCCTCCACCAGCGCCAGGGCGCGCAGGGCGACGCTGGCAGCGGCGAAATCCGGAGTGCGCGTTGCCTCGCGCAGAAGCGGCAGGGCAGCACCTGGTTCTGGGGCGCGGCCTTGCAAGAGCGAGGCGGCGAGGCGCGACTGCATGTCGCGCAACTCGCCCAGCAGGGCAGCGCGGGCGCGGTCGGCGAAGGGGCCGCGCAACGGGGCGCGGCGGATTGCGTCGCGCAGCGCATCCAGCATGAAGCGCCGTCCCACCTCCTCCCACGCCTTCGCGGCCTCCGGCGGGGCGGCGCCCTGTCGCGCGGCGAGGCGCAGGATGGGTGGCGCGACCGCAAGACGCGGCACGCTCCGGATGAAGTCGCGCAGCCCTGCTGCCTCCTGCCCTTCGGCAAGGGCGGCAAGGCCGGGGCGCAGCTCGGTCAGGGCGGGGCCGATGCCCTGGCGCAGGAAGGGCAGCAGCTCCGCCGTTGCGGCCTCCATCAAATCGCGCAGGGCACATTGTGCGGCTAGGCGTTCCTCGGGCGGCAGCGCCTCCGCTTCCTCGAAGCGCGCTTCCAGCCCGAACAGCGCATCCGCCATGAAGGCAGCGGCGACGAGATCCGTCGGTCCCGCCTCGGCGGTCAGGCGCGACAGCCCAGCGAGGCCGAGCCGGTTCACCACCCGGTTGGAAAGCGCCGTCGCCACCAGTTCCCGGCGCAGGCGATGGCGGGCGATGAAGCCGGCATAGGGTTCCTCGTGCAGTGGCGTGGGGAAATAGTCATGCAGGAGCTCCGCGAACTCGGGATCCTCCGGCAGTGCGCTCTCGCCCAGCTCGTCGGCCAGCCAAAGCTTCGCGAAAGGCATCAGGGCCGCGATCGCAGGCCGTGTGAGCGCGTCACCGGCGGCGATGCGTTCCGTCATCGCGGCAGCGTCGGGCAGGCCCGCCACTTCGCGGTCCAGGATGCCCTCGGCCTCCAGCCGCGCCATCAGCGCGGCATGCGCCGGCAGGGCGGAGGCGCCGGCCATGCCCTCCAGCGACAGGGCAACGGATTGCAGGTGATTGTCGCGCAGCACCAGCGCCGCGACCTCATCTGTCATCGCGGCGAGGAGGTCGTCGCGGCCACGGCGGGTCAACACGCCCTCCGCCTCCGCGTCGGCCAGCAGGATCTTGATATTGACCTCATGGTCCGAGGTGGAGACGCCGGCGGAGTTGTCCATCGCGTCCGTATTGAGCCGCACGCCGGACCGCGCCGCCTCCACGCGCCCGGCCTGGGTGACGGCGAGGTTGGCCCCCTCCCCCACCACGCGCGCGCGCAGGTTCCGCCCATCCACGCGGATCGCGTCATTCGCGCGGTCGCCCGCATCGGCTTGGCTCTCGGCGGAGGATTTCACGTAGGTGCCGATGCCGCCGAAATACAGCAGGTCCACCTTCATGCGCAGGATGGCGCGCATGACCTCGGCCGGCTCCGCGCTTTCCGCTTCGATGCCCAACATCGCGCGCGCCTCGGGCGAGAGCGGGATGGATTTCTGCTGGCGAGGGAAGACGCCGCCGCCCTTGCTGATGCGTGCGGCGTCGTAATCCGCCCAAGAGGAACGCGGGAGGCGAAACAGGCGCTCCCGCTCCGCGTAGCTTTGCGCCGGATCCGGATCGGGGTCGAGGAAGATGTGGCGGTGATCGAAGGCCGCGAGCAGCTTCGCCTGCTTCGAGATCAGCAGGCCATTTCCGAACACGTCGCCCGACATGTCGCCCACCCCTGCGACGGTAAAGGGC
Organism: Sabulicella rubraurantiaca; assembly: GCF_017355885.1. GTDB lineage: Bacteria > Pseudomonadota > Alphaproteobacteria > Acetobacterales > Acetobacteraceae > Roseococcus > Roseococcus rubraurantiacus. Next base: position 77,449 of record NZ_JAFEUU010000001.1, on the reverse strand, counting down.
GCGTCGTGGATGGATCGGCCCAGCGTCTCGGTGAAATGGCGCTCGACCATCACCCAGGCACCACGCGCCGTGATCCCCATTCCCTTGTGATCATAGCCGGCAGAGCCGCCGCTGGCGAAGGCATCACCCAGCCAGAACCCGTACTCGGCCGAGAGCGCATTGGCGATGTCGCTGAACGTAGCGGTGCCCTTGTCGGCCGCGGCGACGATGTAGGGGTCGTCGCCGTCGCGGCGGCGGATGCCGGGTGGCGTCATCACCTCCGTGCCGCGATAATTATCCGTCAGGTCCAGCATCCCGCGCACGAGGGACTGGTAGGCAGCGATGCCCGTCTGCTGCAGCGCCTCGCGCTCCGTCGGAACCTCGCCCTTCAGGACGAAGCCGCCCTTGGCGCCGGTCGGGACAATCACGACGTTCTTGAGGCGCTGCGCCTTCATCAGGCCCAGGATCTCGGTGCGGAAATCCTCGCGCCGGTCGGACCAGCGAATGCCGCCGCGCGCGACCGGGCCGGCGCGGAGGTGGCATCCTTCCATCGTCGGCGAATGGATGAAGATCTCCCGCCAGGGGCGTGGCGCCGGCATGTCGCCTGCCCGCGCGCTGTCCAGCTTGAAGGCGAGGTAGGGCTTCTCCTGGAAGAAATTGGTGCGGAGCATCGCGTCCAGCACGCGCTTCATGCGGCGCAGGATGCGGTCGGCATCCGGATCGGCGACTTCGTCGAGGGCGCGGTCGAACTCGGCCTCGGCTTCCTTCTCGTCCGCCTCCGCCCCCTCGGCGAAGCGGGCGTGGAACAGACGTACCAGCAGGCCAGCGGCCTTGGCCTCCTGGGCCAGGGCCGCGGTGACGCTTTCCTGCGCGAAGGTGAAGCCCACCTGCTTGCACCAGCGGAAGATGGCGCGGAGCAGCCAGCATTCGCGCCAGGACAGGCCTGCGCGCAGGATCAGCCGGTTGAAGCCGTCCGCCTCGGCCTGGCCGGAAAGCAGGGCGTCCAGCGCATCGAGCAGCAGCGGGGCGCGCCCCTCCTCCCATTTGGCACGGGCGTCAAACTGGAAGACGTGCAGCGTCATCGGCTCGCGCCCCTGCGGCGACAGGCGATGCGGCACCTCCTCGATGGCGCGAAGGTCCAGGCTCTCGAAGATGGGCAGCCCATCCGCCAGGGCCAGCGGAGCACCCGGCATGGCGAGGCGTAACGTCACGCGGTCGGCGGGCGCACCCGGAACACGGGCCAGCAGCGCGGCGGGACGGTTGGTGCTCACGGCCCTTTCGGCCAAGGCAAGGTCTTGCGCGGCGGAGCCCGCATCCTCGCCCTCGCGGTACGAAGCGGGGAAGGCGTCGCGCCAGACCGACAGCGCCTCTCCCGCCGCCGCCTCGCCGCGCTCGGCGGACAGGGCCTCGGAGAGCCGCTCGGGGAAGGAACGGGCGGCCTGGATGACCGCCGCTTCCAGCGCCACCTGGTCCACCTCGCGCGCGGAGCTCGGATCGGTGCCGATGATGTAGTGGACGCGCGCCAGCGGCGCGTCGCCCAGCGCGATATAGAAGGCGGAAAGCCGCCCGCCGAGCGCACAGGCCAGCATGCCCCCGACTTGGTGGCGCAACCGCGTGTCGAAGCTCTCACGTGGGAGCCAGGCGATGGCGCTGGTGAAGCGGCCGAACGGATCGCGCCGGAGGTAGAGCGCGGGGCGCGGACGGATGGTCAGATCCAGGGCGCGCCGCGCGCCTTCCAGGATCTCCGCCTCACTTGCCTGGAACAATTCGTCGCGCGGCCAGGTGTCGAGGATGTTGCGCAGGGCGCGCCCGTCATGGGTGGCAGGCGAGACGCCGGCCGCGTCGAGGATGCGTTCCACCTTGCCGCGCAGCAGAGGGATGGAACGCGGGTTGCGGTTGTAAGCGGCCGCGGCGAAGAGGCCCAGGAACAGTCGCGTCCCATCGGGACCGCGCGTCGCCACCACGTCGGCATGCTGCGGCCGGTGGACGGTCGCACGCATATTTGCCTTCGCCACGGTGACCGGTGGCCCTTCCACCAGCGCCGCACGGATCGAGGGCGCGATTTCCGGCAGATGCGCCAGTGCATCGAAGACCGGCACTTCGGGCGAGCGCAGCAGGCCGAGATTCTCCTCCGGCACCGGCGCCGCACCCTCTCCGCTCAGGACAAGCCTACGATGGCCCAGCAGCACGAAATTATCCTCGCGCATCCAGCGCAGGAACTCGGCCGCCTCGCCGCCGCCCACCTCCTCCTCGGCGCCCTGCAGCAATTCCGCCATGCGCGGGAAATCCGACACCGCAGCGCGCACATCGGCCATGGCGCGGCGCAGCGCCGCCTCCACGGTCGGCCAGTCGCCGGGCCGCGCGGTCGAAAGGAGCTGCCCCGGTGCGGCGGCAATGCTGACGCGCATCAGGCTCTGCCCGTCCAGGATCGGGTGCAGCAACTCCTTCACGACGCGCCCGTGCTGCGTCAGCGCCGCGAGGACGCTGTCCACCAGGAAGGGCATGTCGTCGGTCACGAGTTCCGCCACGGCATGGGGGCCGCTGCCGGCGCCCGGCGGGGTAAGGCGGACCGCTGCCTCGTCCTTGCGGCGCGTCGCGGCGAGGTCGGCCAGCGATGCGGCGGCGGCGGCCAAGGCCTCGGGCGGGCGGGTAGCCAGTTCGGGGGTCGGAACGTCATGGTAGAGGGCGGGCAGCAGGCGTTGCGCGAAGCCTTCAGGCACGCGGCGGGAGGCCGCGGCGAGAATCTCCTGCCGCAACGGGTCGCGCGTGGGGTTGGGGGCTTCAGGCATCCGTATCCTCCGATTGGGGCCGACCATGGGCCAGGGGGGCCTTCCCCGTCCAGGGTCGGCTGGGGCAAGGTCGTGGAAACGGCCGGGATTGCCGGCCACGCGTGAAGTTCCGTCGCGCATTCGCTAAGGAGGTGGCCATGACCATGACCCTCGCCCAGCTTCTGGCGCCCATGACGCCGGAGCAGTTTTTCGCAGAATACCACGACAAGCAGCCGCTGCACCTCAAAGGCGACCCGGCGAAGTTCGCTTCCGTCCTGTCCTGGCGGCAGATCAACCGGCTGCTGGACATGACCCATGCCTGGACGTCGCACTCGCTCAAGCTGGTGCTGGATGGCAAGCCGGTGCCGCCGCACGAATACTGCGCCAGCAGCACGGGGCGCGACGACGGCGGCACGCTGATGCAGCCCGTGGTGGACAAGGTGCGCGAATGGGTGAAGCGCGGCGCGAGCGTCGTCATGAACGACGTGGACAGCCTGACGCCGGGCCTCGCTTCCGTTTCCCACGCCATCGAGTCCGCGGGGCTCGGGAAGGCGCAGGCGAATGTCTATATTTCCTGGCAGTCCCACAAGGCATTCCCGGCGCATTACGACACACATGACGTCTGGGCGGTGCAGGTCGAGGGCGAGAAGACCTGGAATGTCTGGGAAGGCCGCGCCGAGTGGCCCATCAGCCACCCCATCTTCCGCTCCCAGACGCAGGAGCATCACGAGCAGGCGAAGGGCAGGCTGCGCGCCAAGGTCCTGATGAAGCCGGGCGACCTGCTCTACCTGCCGCGCGGCTGGTATCACGACGCGCTGGCCGAGGCTCCGGCTTCCGTCCATGTCGCCTATGGCGCCCATGCGCCGGTGGGTATGGACCTGATGACGATCCTCGGAGAACGCGTCCTCTACGACGCCGCCTTCCGCCAGCCTTTGCCGCGCCAGGACGGCTCCGCCGCCGCGAAGTTCGCGCTGACGCAGCGCGCAGGCCAGCTGGGCCAGCGCATCGCCGAACTTTGCAGGGATCCGAAGGTCATGGAGGTGCTCGAGCGCTTTGTCGCCGATTACCGCTATCGCCGCGGCGGCAACGACCTGCTGGGCTGGCGCGGCATGGTGCCGGAAGGCGCTGGTGCCGGCGAGTCGGAGGGCGCCGATGCCGCCGCCTTCCGCATCGTCGCCACCGGGGCGAAGCCGGTCCGCCGTGGCGCGGAATGGGTGCTGAAGGCGCCCAGCGGCGCCCTTCCCCTCTCGCCACACGAAGCCGAAGCCGCGGCCTGGGCGCTGGCGCGGCCTGATGTGACGGAAACCGAGCTGGCGAAGGCGCATCCGGGTGCCGATGCCGCGGGGCTGCTTGGCAAGCTGAAGGAGGCCGGGCTGGTGGTGCCAGCGTGATGCGCCTCGCCCTCGCCGCCCTGCTCCTGCTCGCCGCTGCGCCGGTGGATGCACAGATCCGCGAGTTCTCCTGCGTCGGCGCGGAGCGGCTTGAGGAGGATTACGCGATCGTCGCCTTCGGGCGCGGGCGTGACCGAGCGGAGGCAGCCGCGCTTGACCCACTGGAGGAGCTGATCGCACAGGCCAAGGCAGCCCCCTCGCGCAACCTCTGCGTCCTGGGCTTTGCGGCTTCGGACGAAGGCGGCGCAGAGACGGCGAGCCGGCTCGCGGCGCGGCGGGCACGCTTCGTGAGTGCGGAGCTGGCGAAGACGGGTCTGGAGCGCGACCGCATCCGCGCGGAAGCCCGCACGCGTGGCTTCCTGCAGCGCGGCCCGGCGGGCGTGGCGCGGGCCTCCGGCGTCCGGGTGGTGCTGATGCCCCCTTCCCCGTAGCGCGCGGGCTGCGCATCGGGCAGACTGGGGAGCAGGGAATGACGCCAGCGCCGGGCACCATGCCGGGGGTCTGGGACGCTGAAGATTCTGCTTGTGGATGCCGAGGCAGCGCGCGCCCAGGCGGTGCGCGAGGGGCTGGAGGCGACGGGATGCACCGTTGTCGCCATCGCGCCTGATGTCGCCAACCTGACGGCACGCGTCCGCGACTCAGGTGCGAATGTCATCGTCTGCGACATGGACGACCCATCCCGCGATGCGCTGGAGGCGATGCGCGCCCTGAATCGCGACGAACCCCGCCCGGTGGTGCTCTTCGCCGAGCGTGGTGCGCCGGAGCAGATCAGCGCAGCGCTGGAGGCAGGGGTTGCGGCCTATGTGGTGGAGGGGCTTTCCCCGGCGCGGGTGCGAAGGGTGCTGGAGGTCGCAATCCTGCGCTTCCGCGCTCATGAAGCGTTGCGGGCCGAACTCGCCCAGGCCCGCGCGACGATCGAGGAACGCGACCGCATCGCCAAGGCGAAGCGGCGCCTGATGCGCGATGAAGGTCTTTCGGAACCCGAGGCACATCGGCGATTGCAGCGCTTGGCGATGACTCGGAGGGTCGGGCTCGGGCAGGCTGCGGCACAGTATCTGAACAATATTTAGGCAATTAGCCTAAGAATCAGCATATAACAAGCTGATGGACTTTTTTTCGTGCATTTTTGCTTTGCTGCACCGCCGAAGCGCTGGTAGGGCTTCGGGCATGGGCGGGATGCAAGGGCGCACCCCACGCGGCCCATCCCTTTTCCCGGCGGCCCAGGACGGCCCGCCCGAAGCCGGTGGCGCCGCGTGCCGCTCGACCTGTCACTCCCCAATCTCCGTCCCGACGCGCCAGCCTTGCGCCTCGGATGCGTGCCGCTGGTGGACGCGGCGCCCCTGCTGGTGGCGGAGGCACTTGGCTTCTTCCAGGCCGTGGGGCTGCGCGCGGCGCTCGCCCCCGAGACGTCCTGGGCGGGCCTGCGGGATAGGCTTGCCTTCGGGGCGCTCGACGGAGCGCATCTGCTGACCCCGCTTGCCCTGGCGCTCGGAGCCGGCGCTGGTGGGATCCGCGCCGATCTGGCGGTCGGATGCGGGCTGTCGCGCAACGGCAACGGTATCTTCCTGTCGTGGCGCGCGCTCGAGACCGGGCTGCGGCCCGGGGCGCGGCTTGGCATCGTTCACCCCTTCTCTGCGCATCATTACCTGCTGCGCCGCTGGCTCGCCGCACAGGGTGTGGAGGATGCCGTGCCGCTCGCCGCGCCCCCGCCCGCCATGGCCGATCTGGTCGCGCAGGGGGTGATTGATGGCTTCTGCGCCGGCGCACCCTGGCCGGCCGCCGCCGAGGCCTCCCGGCTGGGCCGAGTTGTGGCGGGCACCGCCGCGCTCTGGCCGGACCATCCGGAGAAGCTGCTGGCGTTCCGCGGTGACGTCGCGGAGGCGCGGCGTGAGGCCGCGCTGGCCGCAACCGCCGCGATCCTTGCGGCAGGAGCGTGGCTGAACGCGCCGGAGAACCGGGAGGAAGCAGTGGCGATCCTGCGCCGCCGCGCCTTCCCCGCCCTGCCCGACGCCGTCATCGCCTCCGCCTTCGACGGGACGCACCGCATGGGTTTCGTGCCCGAAGCCACCGCGGAAGGCGCCTCCCGCTGGATCGCCGAGATGCGCGAGGCCGGTCACCTCCCGCCCGACATCGCCGACGCCGCCCTGCTCGCCCCCTGGGCGCGCTCCCTCCAGCCCGAGGCGGCGCGCCGCCTTGCCCCCGCTTCCCATCATGGAGTGACCTCATGAACGCCACCCGACGCCAGGCCATCCTCGCCACGACCGCCCTGCTCGCCGCCGCGCCGCGCGGCGTCTTCGGACAGGGCGAAACCACTCCGGAGGTTCGCAAGGCCACTCTCGGCTACATCGCGCTGACCGACGCCGCGCCGCTGATCATCGCGAAGGAGAAGGGCTTCTTCGCCAAGCATGGCATGCCGGAAGTAGAGGTCGCGAAGCAGGCCTCGTGGGGCGCGACGCGGGATAACCTCGTGCTGGGAGGCGGGTCGGGCGGCATCGACGGCGCGCATCTGCTGACGCCGATGGCCTACCTGATCCACACCGGCCGCATCGTCCAGAACAATCAACCCGTGCCGATGGCGCTGCTGGCGCGGCTGAACACCAACGGCCAGGCCATCTCCGTCGCCGCAAAGCACGCCGCGCTGGGTCTGAAGCTGGACAGTGCGCCGCTGAAGCGCGCGGTGAACGGCGACAGCAAGGTGGCCATGACCTTTCGGGGCGGCACGCATGATCTCTGGATCCGCTACTGGCTGGCCGCCGGCGGCGTGGACCCTGAGCGTGATGTGTCCACCATCGTGGTGCCGCCGCCGCAGATGGTGGCGAACATGCGCGTCGGAACCATGGACGCCTTCTGCGTCGGCGAGCCCTGGAACGCCCAGCTCGTCACCCAGCGCCTCGGCTACACGGCACTCACCACCGGGGAGCTTTGGAAGGACCACCCGGAGAAGTGCTTCGCCCTACGCGCCGACTTCGTGGAGCGCCACCCAAACGCCACCCGCGCCCTGCTGGCCGCCGTGATCGAGGCCGCGCAGTGGTGCGACGCGATGGCAAACAAGGAGGAGATGTGCGCCATCCTGGGCCGCCGCGCGTGGTTCAACGTGCCGCCCGCCGACATCCTCGGCCGCCAGCGTGGCGAGGTGGATTACGGCGATGGCCGCCGCGTCACCAACACCGACACCACCATGAAGTTCTGGCGCGACCACGCCAGCTACCCCTTCCGCTCCCATGACCTGTGGTTCCTCGCCGAGAACCAGCGCTGGGGCATCCTCCCGATGGATTTCGACAGCGCCGGCACCATTGCCCAGGTGAATCGCGAGGGCATCTGGCGCGAGGCGGCGGAACGCGCGGGTGTCCATGCCGCCGACACACCCACCGGCACCAGCCGCGGACGCGAGACATTCTTCGACGGCAAGGTCTTCGACCCGGAGAACCCGCGCGCCTGGATCGAGGCGCAATCCATTCGCAAGAACGGGGGCGCCTGAGCCATGAACGCCTCCATCCGCAAGGCCGCCCCGGCCAAGCCACTGCTGAGCCTGCCGCGAACCCTGGTGACGAGCGAGAGCGCCTGGGCACGACGCACCCGCGACGTGGTGCCGCCGCTTCTCGTCGTGCTGCTGCTCGGCCTCCTGTGGGAACTCGTGATGAGCACACCGGGCGCGACGCTGCCGCCGCCCTCCAAAATCTGGGCGGATGCGCGCGAGCTCATCACCGATCCCTTCTTCGACAATGGCGGGCTGGACAAGGGGTTGTTCTGGCACCTCGCCGCCTCGCTCTCCCGCGTGGCAATGGGCTTCGCCCTCGCTGCCGTGGTGGGAGTGCTGACGGGCCTCCTGATCGGCACATCGCCGCTGGCGATGCGGGGGCTGGACCCAGTCTTCCAGGTGCTGCGAACCGTCCCGCCGCTGGCTTGGCTGCCGCTATCGCTGGCCGCCTTCCAGGAGGCGCAGCCTAGCGCGATCTTCGTGATCTTCATCACCAGCGTCTGGCCCGTCATCATCAACACGGCGGTGGGCGTGCGGAACGTGCCGCAGGATTACCGCAACGTGGCCGCGGTGATCCGCCTGACCGGCGTTTCCTACTTCCTCCGCATCCTGCTGCCCGCGGCGGCGCCCTTCATCTTCACCGGGCTTCGCATTGGCATCGGACTGTCCTGGCTCGCCATCGTTGCGGCGGAGATGCTGATCGGCGGGGTGGGGATCGGCTTCTTCATCTGGGATGCGTGGAACTCCTCCAACCTGTCCGACATCATGGTGGCCCTCGCCTATGTGGGGCTGACCGGCTTCGTGCTGGACCGCGCGGTGGCGCTGGTCGGGCGCCTCGTCACCCGCGGCACCTCGGAGGGCTGAGGCGATGAACACGCCCTTCCTGGAAATCTCCCGCCTCTCCGTCGCATTCCCTCGCGCGCCGCTGCCGGTGCTGCATGACGTCGAGCTGCGCATCGCGGCTGGGGAGTACGTCTCCGTCATCGGCCATTCGGGCTGCGGCAAGTCCACGCTTCTGAACGTGGTGGCGGGGTTGCTACCCGCCACGCTGGGCGGCGTCCTGCTTGAGGGGCAGGAAGTGACGAATCCGGGCCCGGACCGCGCGGTGGTGTTCCAGAACCATTCGCTGCTGCCCTGGCTCACCGCCTACGAAAATGTGCGCCTCGCGGTGGACCGGACCCTCGCCGGCATGATGGGCAAGGCGGAGCGGCACGAGTGGACGCTGCGCAACCTCGACCTCGTGAAGATGGGGCACGCCAAGGACAAGCGCCCCGCGGAGATCTCGGGCGGCATGAAGCAGCGCGTGGGCATCGCCCGTGCGCTGGCGATGAAGCCCAAGGTTCTGCTGCTGGACGAGCCCTTTGGCGCTCTGGACGCGCTGACGCGCGCCCATTTGCAGGACGAGGTGATGCGCATCCATGCGAGCCTCGGCACCACGGTCATCATGATCACCCATGACGTGGATGAGGCGGTGCTGCTGTCCGACCGCATCGTGATGATGACCAATGGTCCCAACGCCACCATCGGCGAGATCCTGGAGGTGGACCTGCCGCGCCCGCGTGACCGGCTGAAGCTGGCGCATGACCATCGCTTCGTCGAATACCGCGCTTCGGTGCTGGAATTCCTGCACGCGCGCCACGCGCAGCCGGTGCCGTGATGCGTGTCCTCGTCATCGGGGCGGGTCCGGCGGGGACGCGCTGCGCCGTTCGTGTGGCGGAAAGGCTCCCGGGTGCCACAGTCACGCTCTGCGGGGCGGAGCCCGCCCTGCCCTATGACCGCGTCGCACTGTCGCGCTGGCTCTCCGGCGAGTGCGAGGCGGAGGCGCTGCTGACACATCCGCTCGCGGTGCTGCGCGGCCTCCGGATCCACTACCGCCCGGCTACGCGCATCGCGGCGCTGGAGGGTCAGGAGGCGGTGACCGACCGCGGCGAACGCATCGGTTTCGACCGTGCGGTGATTGCCACCGGGTCTCGCGCCATTCGACTCGACGTCCCGGGCTCCTCCCTCCCCGGCGTCCACGCCTACCGCACCGAGGCCGAGGTGCGCGCCATGCTGCGCACCGCGCGCGACGGAGGGGGTGCGGTGGTGGTCGGCGGGGGCCTGCTTGGGCTGGAAGCGGCGGACGGGCTGGCGCGGCGCGGCATGGAAGTCACCGTGGTGCATCCCGTTGGCTGGCCCATGGAGAGGCAACTGGATGAGGGCGCGGGCGGGCTGCTCGCCGGGCGGCTTCGGCGGCGCGGCATCCGCTTCGCCATGCCGGCAGGGCTCGCCTCCATCGAAGGGACGCATAAAGTGGAGGCGGTGACGCTGACCGATGGGCGGCGCATTCCCTGCCGCCTCGTAGTCATGGCGGTCGGCATCCGGCCGGATACCGCCTTGGCGGAAGCGAGCGGCATCGCGGTCGGACGCGGCATCCTGACGGATGCGACGCTGCGGACCAGCCGGCCCGATGTGAAGGCAATCGGTGAATGCGCGGAGGTGGAGGGGCGCTGCATCGGCCTCGTCGCCCCGGCGCTGGACCAGGCCGAGGCAGCGGCGGCGCGACTGGCGGGGGAGCTGGCCCTCTGGACTCCGCGCGCCGACTCGGCGGCGCTGAAGGTCTCGGGCACGGCCGTGTGGTCAGCCGGCGAGATCGCTCCGGAAGCTGAGCAGGTGGTGCTGCTTGACCGCGAGGAGGAGCACTATCGGCGCCTGTTCCTGCGCGAAGGCAGGCTCGTCGGCGCCGTGCTGTTCGGCGACGTGAGTGGCAGCCGCGAACTGATGGAGATGATCGCGTCACGGCGGCAGGTCGGCTCCCGCGCGGCGCTGGCCCTCGGGAGGGCAGGATGATGGACGGCCAGGGCTTCTCGACCGAGCAGCAGAACTACCTCAAGGGCTTCATGGCGGGGGTGGAGGCAAGGCGCGGCTCGCTGGCGCCTTCCCCCGAAGGCACCGCCCCGCCCGATGCGCTGCGCGCCGCGCAGGACCGCACCCTGGCGGAAGGCAGGACGCTGGTGCCGCAGGAGGAGATGAAGCGCGAGCGCCACCCGCTGGACCGGTGGGACGAGATCGCCGCACGGGCGGAGAAGGGCAGCTTCCCCAAGCCCCTGGAGGATTTCGCTGGCCGGTATCACGGGCTGTTCTTCGTCGGCCCGGCCCAGGACGCCTTCATGTGCCGCCTCCGCATCCCGGGCGGCATCCTCTCGGCGCACCAAGCGCGGGAGGTCGCCGCCATCGCGGAGGAATGCGGCGGCGGCTACGTGGACGTGACCACGCGCGCCAACCTCCAGATCCGCCTGATCCCGGCGGACAAGGCCGCCGAGGTGGTGATGCGCCTCGGCGAGATCGGGCTGCTGCCGCGCGGCACCGGGGCGGACAATATCCGCAACATCACCGCCTCCCCCACCGTGGGCATCGACCCGCTGGAGTGGGTGGACACGCGCCCCGTCGTGCGGGCGCTGCACCACCACATCCTCAGCAGCCGCGACCTGTTCGGCCTCCCGCGCAAGTTCAACATCTCGATCGATGGCGGCGGGGCCGTGGCCGTGCTGGAGGAAACCAACGACATCGCCCTGTCGGTAGTTCGCGTCCCGTCGGGCGAGTTGCGCTTCCGGCTGGGGCTGGGCGGAATCACCGGCCACAAGGATCTGGCGCGGCCCTCCGACATCGCCGTGCTGCCCGGCGAGGTGGTGCGGCTGTGCGACGCCATCCTGCGCGTCTTTCTGGCGCATGGCGACCGGACCGACCGCAAGAAGGCGCGGCTGAAATACCTGCTGGACAAATGGGGCCATGATCGCTTCCTCAGCGAGGTGGAGGCGCTGCTGGGCAGCCCCCTGCCCCGCTTCGACCGGTTTGAGACGCCACCGCCCAAGGACCGTTCGGCGCATCTAGGGGCTCATCCGCAGAAGGAGAGGCTTCACTGGCTCGGCGTCGTCGTCCCTGCCGGGCGGTTATCCGCCGACCAGCTGCGCGGCCTTGCGGCACTGGCGCCGGAGCTGCGGCTGACCGTGTGGCAGAATGTCATCCTGCCGCATGTGGCGGATGTGGCGACGGCGCGCGGGGCCCTGCGCGCCCTGAACCTGACCGACGAGGCGAACGCTCTTCGCGCCGGCCTCGTCGCCTGCACGGGGTCGGCCGGTTGCAAGTTCGCCGCTGCCGACACCAAGGGCGACGGGCAGCGCATCGCCGCCTTCTTGGAGGAGCGCATCTCGCTGGACGCGCCTCTCAACATCCACCTCACCGGCTGCCCGAATTCCTGCGCGCAGCATTTCATTGCCGATATCGGCCTGCTGGGCGCGAAGGTGGAGCGCGGCGAGGACACCTTGCCGGGCTATGACATCCATTTGGGCGGCGGCACGGCACAGGATGCGGCGATCGGGCGGTTGATCCGCCCGAAGGTGGCGGCGGAGGAGGTGGCGCCGCTGCTGCTGAACCTGCTCCGCCGCTTCCTCGCGGAGCGCGAGCCGGGCGAGCCCTTCCAGGCCTTCTGCGCGCGACACGACGACGCGGCGCTCGACGGGATGCTCGGCTGATGGACATGCTGACGCAGCATTTTGGCGGCCCCGCCCCGGTGCCGCTGATCCCCGACAGCGCCCCCTTCACGCCGGAACAGCGCGCATGGCTGAACGGGTTCCTGGCAGGGCTCTATGGCGGCGCCTCGGGTGCCCCCGCGCCAGCCGCGCCCCCTGCCCCGCCAGAGGATTTCCCTTGGCACGACCCAGCCCTTGAGCTCCCGGAACGGCTCGCCCTGGCCGAGGGGCGAGCGCCGGCGCGGCGCATGATGGCGGCGATGGCCCAGCTGGATTGCGGCCAGTGCGGCTATGTCTGCAAGACCTACGCCGAGGCGCTGGCGAACGGCTCCGAGACGTCGCTTTCCCTTTGCCAGCCCGGCGGAAAGCCGACGCGCGAGGCGCTGAAGGCGCTGGTCGCGGAGGCGAAGCCCGCCGCGGCCCCGGCCATTGCCGCCACGCCCGCGAAGCCCGCGGCGGAGCACGCGCCGGTCATCCTGTCGCAGCGCCTGACTGGTGAGGGCAGCGGCAAGGACGTGCGCCGCATCGTGCTGGACCTGTCCGGCACGTCCCTGCGCTACGAGCCAGGAGACAGCCTGGGCGTCGCCGCGCGCAACGATCCGGCCCTGGTAGATGCCGTCCTTGCAGCCCTGGGTGGCGGGGACGAGGCACTGCGCGAGGCGCTGTCGGCGGAACGCGACATCGCCCGGCCGCTCGACCGCACGCTGGACCTCCTGGCCGGGGCGGCGCGCGACGCGGGGGAGGCGAAGGCGCTCCGCGCCCTGGCCGATGGCGAGGAGGGCATCCTGGATGGGGCGGATCTGCTGGACCTCTTGCGCACCTATCCGTCCGCGCGGCCGCCCGTCGCAGACCTCGTCGCCTCGCTTCCTGTGTTGAAGCTGCGGCTCTACTCCATCGCCTCCTCCCCCCTCGCCGTTCCCGGAAGGGTGGAGCTTTGCGTCGGCGTGGTGCGGGAGGAGCGCCGCGGACGGGTGCGGGATGGCGTGGCGTCCTGCCACCTCGCCTTCCGCGCCGACGCCGTGCCCGCCCATGTGCAGGAAAGCCATTTCCGCCTGCCCGAACGTGCGGAAACGCCCGTCATCATGATCGGGCCCGGCACCGGCATCGCGCCCTTCCGCGCCTTCCTGCAGCACCGCGCCGCACTGGGAATGAAGGGCCGCACTTGGCTGTTCTTCGGCGACCGCCATGCCGCCACCGACTTCCTGTTCCGCGACGAGATCGCTGCCTGGCAGGGTGACGGTACGCTGGAACGTCTGTCCCTCGCCTGGTCGCGCGACGGTGCCGCGAAGGACTACGTGCAGCATCGCATGGCGGAGGCCTCGGCCGATCTGTGGCGCTGGCTGCAGGATGGGGCGCATGTCTATGTCTGCGGCGATGCCTCGCGCATGGCGAAGGACGTGGACGCCGCACTGCGCGGGGTTGCGATGCGCGAGGGAGCCATGGACGCCGAGGCGGCGCGGCAATGGATCGTCGCCTTGGCTCGGCAGAGCCGCTACCAGAGGGACGTGTATTGATCCGCACCACCTGCCCTTATTGCGGCGTGGGATGCGGAGTCCTGGCAGCGCCGGACGGCACGGTGCGTGGCGATCCGGACCATCCGGCCAATCGCGGGCGCCTCTGCTCCAAGGGCACGGCGTTGGGCGAAACACTGGGGCTGGAGGGACGGCTGCTGCACCCGATGGTGGGCGGCAAGCGCGCTTCCTGGGATGCGGCGCTGGACGCGGTGGCGGAAGGATTTCGCCGCGCGCTCGATCGGCTGGGGCCGGAGGGCGTGGCGCTCTACGTCTCCGGCCAGTTGCTGACTGAGGATTACTACGCCGCCAACAAGCTGGCGAAAGGCTTCCTTGGCACGGGAAACATCGACAGCAATTCGCGTCTCTGCATGGCGAGCGCCGTGGCGGCGCATCGCCGCTCCTTTGGCGAGGATATCGTACCTGGGGTCTACGAAGATCTCGAACTCGCGGACCTCGTGGTGCTCGTCGGCAGCAACCTCGCCTGGTGCCACCCGGTGCTGTTCCAGCGGCTGATGGCGGCCAAGGCGGCGCGGCCTGGGATGCGCGTCGTCGTGGTGGACCCGCGCCGCACCGCGACCTGCGAAGGGGCGGACCTGCACTTGCCGCTGCGGCCAGGCAGCGATGTCGCGCTGTTCCGTGCCCTGCTCCGCCATTTGCGTGCCCAGGAATGGGATGCGGCAGAAACAGGGCTCGAACGCCCCATCATCGCCCGATTCTTCAGCGATTTCACGGCCACCCAGAAGGTGGTGACGCTGTGGAGCCAAGGGGTCAACCAGTCGAGCGCCGGCACGGACAAGGCCAATGCCATCCTCGATGTGCACATCGAGACGGGGCGGATCGGGCGGCCGGGCATGGGGCCGTTCAGCGTCACGGGCCAGCCCAACGCGATGGGCGGGCGCGAGGTAGGCGCGCTGGCGAATATGCTGGCCGGGCACCTGGAATGGACGGACTCTCCGGCGCTGGCCCAGTTCTGGGGGGCGCCGCGCATGACGGCCGGGCCTGGGCTGAAGGCCATCGAGATGTTCCGCGCCGCGGAGAACGGGACAATCGGCGCGCTGTGGGTGATGGCGACCAACCCCGCCATGTCCCTGCCCGACAGCCAATCGGTGCGGCGTGGCCTGTCGCGCATCCCGGCGCTGGTGGTCAGCGACTGCCACGCCGGCACGGACACGCAAGGATTCGCGCATGTGCTCCTGCCCGCCCTGGGCTGGGGCGAGAAGGATGGCACCGTCACCAACAGCGAGCGCGTGATCTCCCGCCAGCGAACCTTCCGGCCTGCACCGGGCGAGGCGCGGCCGGATTGGTGGGCGGTCGCGCAGGTGGCGCAGCGTCTGGGCTGGGGCGACGCCTTCGCCTGGGACGGGCCGGCGGCGATCTTCCGCGAGCACGCCTCCGTGACGACGCTGGCGCGCCCCGCTCAGCGCCTCTTCGACCTGGGCGGGTTGGCGGCGGTGAGTGACGCCGCTTACGCAACGATGACGCCCGTGCAATGGCCGGTCCCGGCCGCTGCTCCCAGCGGGGGGCGTCTTCTGCCGCCGGTGCAGCGGATGGTGGAGCCGGAGTTCCGCCCGCCGGCCCATGCGGGAAGCCTCGTGCTTCTGACCGGGCGGCTGCGCGACCAGTGGCACTCCATGACCCGAACCGGAAGGGTGCCGCGGCTGATGGCCCATGCGCCCGAACCGTTGCTGACCGCGCATCCCGACGATGTCATCGGGCTGGAGCCGGGCGGGCTCGTGGAAGTCCGATCCGAATGGGGAAGCGCGGTGCTGCGCCTTGCGGGGGATGCGCGCCTGCCGCGTGGCGCCTGCTTCGCGCCGATGCACTGGACGGACGAGCTGGCGCCGCACGCCCGCATCAACGCGGCAGTCAACCCGGATGCCGACCCGGTGAGCGGCCAGCCCGAGTTGAAGCACACTCCAGTCTCGCTGCATCCCTTCGTCGCGGCGTCTCACGGCTTCGTGCTGGCGCGGCGCAATCTCGGCTCGCGCCTGGCGCCGTGGTGCGCGGTGGCGCCTTGTTCACACGGCGCGTGGCGGCACGAAGTGGCAGGGGCAACGCCGGAATCCCTGGCAGCAGCGCTGGCCCTGGGCGAGCCGACACTGCGGCTTGATGCGCCGGACGCGGGAGAGCATCGCGCAGCATGGATTTCCGATGGGCGCCTGATGGCCGTCGTGATGCTCGGGGCGACCCCCGACGTGCCACCGCGCGACTGGCTCCTTTCGCTCTTCGGGGAGGCGCGGATCGGCAGCGAAGCGAGGCGGGCGCTGCTGTTGGGCGCGCTGCCGGATGGGCCGCCGCCCTCTCCAATCGTCTGCATCTGCAATGGAGTCAGTAAAGACCACATATGCTCAGCCATTGTGGCAGGCGCCCGTGATGTGGCAGCGATAGGGCATGCCTGCACCGCGGGCACGGGTTGCGGTTCCTGCAAGCCGGAACTGGAAGCCTTGCTGACTGAAGCGCTGGAGCCCGTCTGATGCGACATTTTCCGGCTTTCCTCGAACTGCGGGGGCGAGACGTCCTCCTGCTGGGCGAGGGCGAGGCGCTGGAAGCCAAGGCGGCGCTGCTGCGCTCGGCTGGCGCGGTGACGCGCGAGGCGAAGCGCTTCACCGCCGAGTTGCTGGACGGCGTGGCCCTGGCGGTCGGTGCCGGCGCGGAGGAAGACGACCTCGTCGCACTGCACGGCGCCTGCGTGGCGCGCGGCATCCCGGTGAACGTGGTGGACCGGCCGGACCTTTGCTCCTTCATTACCCCGGCGATCATCCAGCGCGAGGAAGTGACCGTCGCCGTCTCGACGGGTGGCGCGGCGCCGGTGCTGGCGCGGCTGATCCGCCAGCGCATCGAGGCGGCGCTGCCGCCGCTGCTTGGCCGGGTCGCCGCACTGGGCGCGCGCTTCGGCGCGATGGTGCGCGAGCGCCTGCCCTCCCTGCCCGCGCGGCGCGCCTTCCTGGAGCGTGCCTTCACCGGCACCCCGGCACATCTGGCGGAAGCGGGGCGGCAGCTGGAGGCGGAGACCGCCTTCCTGTCCATGCTGGACCGCGCCGACGCACAGCCGACGGGTTTCGTCCAACTCGTGGGCGCCGGGCCTGGCGCTGCCGACCTGCTGACCCTGCGTGCCCTGCGCGCCCTGGGCGAGGCGGACGTGATCGTGCATGACCGGCTGGTGCCGGATGCGGTGCTGGAGATGGCGCGGCGGGACGCGCGACGCATCTTCGTCGGCAAGCGCCGCAGCGAACATTGCGTGCCGCAGGAAGGCATCAACACCCTGCTTGTGGAGCTGGCGCGGGAAGGCAAGCGCGTCGTGCGCCTGAAGGGCGGCGATCCCTTCGTGTTCGGCCGCGGCGGCGAGGAAGCGACTGCGCTGCGCGAAGCGGGAATCGCGCACGAGGTCATCCCCGGCGTCACCGCCGCGCTGGGCTGCGCCGCCCAGGCGGGCATCCCCCTGACCCACCGCGACGCGGCGCGGATGCTGACGCTGGTGACCGGCCACACGCGCGACGGCATCCTGGACCTGGATTTCCGAGCCCTTGCCCGCCCGGGACAGACGCTGTGCGTCTACATGGGCATGACCACGCTGGCGGCGCTGCACCAGGGCATGATCTGGGAAGGCTATGACGATGCCACCCCAGGCATGCTGATCGAGCGCGGCGGCACGCCGGAGCAGCGGGAGCTTCGCGGCACCCTCGTCGAGCTGGTCGAGCACGGGCCGGAATGGGCTGGCGACGGCCCGGTCCTGCTGATCCTCGGCGAAGCGGTTGGCATGGCTCCGCCGCCGCTCATGCCGCTGACGGCCGCCAAGGCCGTGGTGGGGACGCCAGACCCGGTCTAGGGAATGCGGGCGGCGGGATTCGAACCCGCACGGCCTTTCGACCCAGGGTTTTTAAGACCCTTCCGGCTACCGTTTCGGCACGCCCGCCAAGCGCTTGCGCGCGTCGGCCTGTCTAGGCCGTCATGGCACGCTGGCAAAGCCCGCGTGCCAAGCGATGCGCCTCGGCCGAATCGCGACCGAGGCGCCTAGCCTTCAGGCCGCGTGCAGCGCCTTCCACACCGCTTCGGGCGTGGCAGGCATGTCGATGGTCTGCACGCCATCAGCCGAGAGGGCGTCCACCAGCGCATTGACCACGGCAGGCGGCGAGCCGACCGCCCCGGCCTCGCCGGCGCCCTTTACGCCGAGCGGGTTGGTCTCGCAGGGCACGGAGATCAGCTCCACCTCGATCTCCGGCACGTCCTCCGCGCGCGGCAGGGCGTAGTCCATGAAGGAGGCGGAAAGGAGCTGGCCGCTGGAGGGATCATAGGCCGTGCGCTCCAGCACCGCCTGTCCGATGCCCTGCACCACGCCGCCATGCACCTGCCCGCGCACGATCAGCGGGTTCAGCGCATGACCCACATCGTCCACCACGATGTAGCGCGGGATCGTGACCTGCCCCGTCTCCGGGTCCACCTCGACCTCGGCGACGTGGCAGCCATTGGGGAAGGTGTGGCTGTCGATATTCGCCGTCTCCAGCGCGTCCAGCAGGATCGTGTCTTCGCCCGCCGCGATGCGGGCACGCTGCTTCGCCGCGATGTCGAGGATGTCCATGCCACGATCAGTGCCAGCGACGGTGAAGCGGCCCCTGGAGAACTCGATATCCACCTTTGCCGCTTCCAGAAGCTGCGACGCGGCCTCCTTGCCCTTCTCGATCACGCTCGCCGTGGTGACGAGGATGGCCTGGCCTTCGGAGTAGAGGGAACGCGCGCCGCCCGTCCCGCCGCCCGAAGGCAGCGTCTCGGAATCGCCCTGCTTGACGCGGATCTTCTCCACCGGGATGCCCAGCTCGTGCGAGGTGAGCATGGCATAGGCCGTCTCGTGCCCCTGCCCCGTGCTCTGCGTGCCGACATAGACATCCACCATGCCATCCTCTGCGAAGACGACCTTGGCGTTCTCCGTCGGGCTGCCGCCCGTCGCCTCGAGGTAGTAGGCGAGACCGATGCCGCGCTTCTTCCCGCGCGACGCGGCCTCCGCCTTGCGGGCGGGGAAGCCGGCCCAGTCGATCTTCTCCAGCGCGGCGTCCATGACGCGCGGAAAGTCGCCGCTGTCGTAGCGCTGACCAATGGCGCTGGTGTAGGGCATGCGCGACTGCGCCACCATGTTGCGACGGCGAAGCTCGATCCGGTCGATGCCGAGGTCGCGCGCCGCCTGGTCGATCAGCCGCTCGACGAGGTAGTTCGACTCGGGGCGGCCCGCACCGCGATACGCGTCGACCGGCACGGTGTTGGTGAGGATGCCGAGCACGCGGGCGTGGATGGCTTGGAAGTCATAGACGCTCGCCAGCACCTTGGTGCCCGCCCCGGTCGGGATGAAGGGCGCGAAGGTGGAAAGATAGGCGCCCATATTCGCGTGGTTCAGGGTGCGCAGCGCCAGGAACTTGCCGTCCTTGTCCAGCGCCAGCTCACCGGTCGTGACGTTGTCGCGGCCATGCGTGTCGGACAGGAAGGCTTCCGTTCGCTCCGAGGTCCACTTCACCGGGCGGCCGATGTCGCGCGCCGCATAGGCGCAGAGCGCATACTCGGCGTAGAGGAAGATCTTCATGCCGAAGCCGCCGCCCACATCCGGCGTGACGACGCGAACCTTCTCCGGGTCCACCTTCAGCACGTTGGAGGCGAGCAGCCCCTTCACCAGCCAGGAGCCCTGCGTGCCGGCATGCAGCGTGAAGGCGCCGGAAGTCGTGTCGTAGGAGGCGGCGCAGGCGCGGCCCTCCATGGAGGAGACGACGATGCGGTTGTTCACCACCGTCAGCCGCGTGACATGGGCAGCCTTCGCGAACATCTCCTCCGCCTTCGTCTTGTCCCCGGCTTCCCAGTCGAAGCAGGTGTTGTTCGGCGCGGCGTCCCAAATCCGCGGCTGGCCAGCCTCATGCGCGGTGGCGAGGTCGGTCACGGAGGGGAGGATGTCGTAATCGACCATGACTGCCTCAGCCGCGTCGCGCGCCTGCTGCTGCGTCTCGGCGACGATGAAGGCCACCGGGTCACCGACATGGCGCACGCGGTCCACGGCCAGGACCGGATGCGGCGTGTCGGCGCGGGGCTTGCCGTCGCTGCTCTTCAGCGGGACGGCGCACGGCACGTCGCCGACTCCAGCGGCCTGGAGGTCGGCGCCGGTGTAGACAGCCAGTACGCCGGGCATGGCGCGCGCCTCCGTCACGTCCAGCGACGTAATGGCGGCATGCGCATGCGGAGAGCGGAGCACGTGGCCATGAACCTGGCCGGGAAATGCGATGTCGTCCGTGTAGCGGCCCTGCCCCAGCAGGAGCCTCGGGTCCTCGACGCGCCGCAGGGATTGGCTCAAGCCGAACTTCGCCATATCGGGATTCCCTCACCTGTCCTCGCCATCATCTGACAGCAAGGACGGGTTTGGGAAGGGGGCGTGGCGTCAGTGCGCCGCGCGGCCCTTGCCGCGGACCAGGTTGTGCGTCCGCTCCCGCATCCCCTGGAACACGACATAGAGCATGGGGATGATGAAGATCCCGACCAGAGAGGCGGCCAGCATCCCGCCAAAGACCGGCAGGCCCACGGCACGGCGGGACAGCATGGCGGCGCCCGTCGCCCAGACCAGCGGCACGAGGCCGAGGATGAAGGCGAAGGAGGTCATCATCACCGCACGGAAGCGCATCCGGCTGCCCATCACCGCCGCGTCGCGGATGGAAAGCCCCTTCTCGCGCTGCTCCTTCGCGAACTCGATGATCAGGATACCGTTCTTGGCCGCCAGCGCGATCAGCACGACCAGGCCGATCTGCGCATAGACGGTCAGCGGCGCCTCCGCGACCAGCAAGGCGATGAAGGAGCCAAGCCCGCCCACCGCGACGGAGAGCAGCACCGGCATCGGGATCACCCAGCTTTCATACAGGGCGACCAGGAAGAGATAAGCGAAGAGCAGCGCGAGCCCGACCAAGATGCCCGTCTGCCCGGCCGCCTGCTTCTCCTGGTAGGCCGTGCCGGTCCAGTCGAAGCCGAAGCCCTGCGGCAGCACGTTGCGCGACACCTGCTCCATCGCCAGCAACGCGTCGCCAGAGGAGATGCCGGGCCGGCCCTGACCCAGGAAGTTCACGGAGCGGTAATTGTTGTAGCGTTGGATGGTCTGCGGCCCCAGCACCACCCGCACATTGGCGAAGGCAGCGAGCGGCACCATCTGCCCGCGCGTGTTGCGGACTTGGAGGCGCCAGATATCCGGCAGGTCGTCGCGGTCGCCGGCGACAGCCTGCACGTTCACCTGCCAGGTGCGGCCGAACAGGTTGAAGTCGTTGACGTAGATCCCGCCCAGAGCCGCCTGGAGAGTCGTGAACACGTCGCTGATCCGCACACCCAGCGCCTGCGCCTTGTCGCGATCCACGTCGAGGTAGAGCGAGGGGCTGGTGGGGGCATAGGTCGTGAACACCCCTGCCAGGCGCTGATCCTGGTTCGCTGCCACCATCAGGGCGAGGGAGACGCCACCCAGCTCCACCGGGTCGCGGCCCTGGAAGTCCTGTAGCTGGTACTCGAAGCCGCCACCCGTGCCGAGACCCAGAATGGGCGGCACGTTGAAAGCGAAGACATTGGCGGTGCGGAAGCCTTGAGCGAAGCCGAAAACTTGGCCGATCGCGGCGAAGACGCTCTGGTTGGCGCGGGTGCGTTCCTCGAAGGGCTTGAGGCGGCCAACGATGAAGGCAGAGTTGGACTGGGCGCCACCATCGATGAAGGAGAAGCCGATGATCTCCAGGATGTTCTCGATCGCCTCGTTCTGACGCAGGAATCCTGCCACTTGGCGCGACGCCTCGCTGGTGCGGGCGACGGAGGAACCCTGGGGAAGCTGAAGCTGCACGAAGAACGCGCCCTGGTCCTCAGCCGGGAGGAAGGCCTGGGGCGTGCGCTTCGAGACCTCGAAGATGCCGAAGGCGATGGCGGCGGTGAGGACGACCGAAAGCAGCGCGAAGCGCACGAGCCGCGCCACGATCCAGGCATAGCCGTCCCGGACCTTGTCGATGGCGCCGAGCACGTACTTCATCGGCCCGCGCCGCGGCCCGGTATGCCGCAGCACCACGGCGCAGAGCGCTGGAGAGAGGGTGAGCGCATTGACCGCCGAGATCACCATCGCGACGCTGATCGTCACCGCGAATTGCTGGAACAGCACGCCCGAGACGCCCGGAATGAGGCCGATCGGCACGAAGACCGACAGCAGGACCAGGGTGATGGCGATGATCGGCCCTGTGATCTCCCGCATCGCCTTGTCCGTGGCCTCTGCGGGGGTCAGTGCCGGCTCCTCCTCCATCACCCGTTCCACGTTCTCGACCACGACAATGGCGTCGTCCACGACGATGCCGATGGCGAGCACCATGGCGAGCAGGGAGATCGTGTTGGCCGTGTATCCCATCATCAGCAGCACGGCGAAGGTGCCGATCAGCGAGACGGGCACCGCGACGGTCGGGATGATCGTGGCGCGAAGCGAGCCCAGGAAGAGGAAGACCACCAGAACGACCAGGACGAAGGCCTCGACCAGGGTCTTCACCACCTCGGTCATCGTATCGATGACGAAGTCGGTGGTGTTGTAGATGATCGTATGTCGCAGCCCCTGCGGGAAGCGGGTGGACATCTCGTTGAGGGTGCGCTTGGCCAGTTCCGCCACCTGCACCGCATTGGCGCCTGGGGCCAGGTAGATGCCCATGTTGACGACGCTTTGCCCGTTCAGCCGGGCCTCGACGTCAAGGTTTGCGGCGCCAAGCTCCACCCGTGCCACGTCCCGGATGCGCAGAGTCGAGCCATCCGGGTTGGCGCGAATCACGATCTCGCCAAACTGCTCGGGCGAGATGAGCCGCCCCTGGGTCTGGATGTTGAACTGGAAGGATTGGTCGTCGCTGATCGGACGGGCGCCGATGCGCCCCACCGCCGCCTGGACGTTCTGCGACTGAATGGCGGCGATGATCTCGGAGGGCGAGAGATTGAGGTTGTTGAGCCGGTCCACCTCGAACCAGACGCGCATGGAGTAGTCCTGCGCACCGAACATCTGCACGTCGCCCACGCCCGGCAATCGCCGCATGGCGTCCAGCATGTTGATGGTGACGTAGTTCGAGATGAAGAGTGGCGTGTGGTCCGGGTTGTCTGACGACACGCCGAGGAACATCAGCACCGCCGAGGATTGCTTCCGGACCGTGACGCCGGCGCGCTGCACCTCCTGCGGCAACCGCGCCAGCACGCCCTGGACGCGGTTGTTGACGTTCACCGTATTGATGTCGGGGTTGGTGCCGAGGGCGAAGGTGACGGCGAGCGTGTAGGAGCCGTCATTACCGGAGTTGGACCGCATGTAGAGCATGCGGTCCGCGCCGTTCACCGCGCTTTCGATCAGCTGGGCGACCGTGCTTTCCACCACCGCGGCCGAGGCGCCGGGGTAGCGCGTCGTCACCTGCACCACGGGCGGCACGATCTCAGGGAACTGGGCGACCGGAATCCGGGTCAGCGACAGCAGCCCCGCCAGGGTGATGACGATGGAGATGACCACGGCAAGCCGCGGCCGCCGGATGAAGACGGCGGAGATCATGGCCTATTCCTCAGCCCGCGCGCTGCGGCCGGCCGGGGGCAGGTCCGGCCGGTTGCGGATTCACCGGCGCGCCGGGACGGATGCGCTGGATGCCCTCGGTGATGACGCGGTCGCCCTCGTTGACGCCCTCTTCAAGCACCGCCGTCTCGGGGGTGGAGCGGCCGAGGCGGACATTGCGGCGCTGGGCGATGTTATTCTCGCCGACCACGAAGACGAAGAAGCCCTGCTGGTCCTGCGCGATGGCATTGCGCGGGACCACGATGGCCTGCACCGGCTCCGCCGCCTCCAGCACAACGGTGACGAGCTGGCCGTCGATCAGGGCGCGCGCCCCGGGTTCGCCGGCGCGCATGCCTGGGCGGACCGGATTCGGGATGTTGGCGCGGACCAGGATGCTGTCCGTATCGCGGCCGAGGCTGGTGTCGATGAAATCGATCTGACCCACCTCGGAATATAGCGCCCCGGTGACGAGCCGCACCCGCACCCGCGTCGCCTGAGCGCCACCGCGATCCTGGTAGCGCTCGCGGAGTTCGATCGCGGTTCGCTGCGGTATCGTAAAGGCGACACGCATCGGATCCTGGCTCACGATGGTCGCCAGCGGATCGGTCAGGGCCGGGCCGACCACGTTGCCCGGCGTATAGAAGGCACGGCCGATGGCCCCGGCGACCGGAGCGGTGATCTCCGTGTAGGCGAGGTTGATCTCGGCCGAGCGAAGCTGCGCCTGGGCGCCGAGCACCGCCGCGGCGCTGGTTCGCTCCTGTGCCTGGGCATTGTCCAGCGCAGCCTGGGTGCCCGCCCCGGTTGAGCGCAGCTCACGCGCGCGGGCCAGGGCGACGCGGGCATTGTTCAACTGGGCCTCGGCGGAGGCGACATTGGCGCGGGCCTGGTCCAGCTGCGCCTCGAAGGGTGCACGCTCGATGCGGAACAGGGGCGCGCCCTCCGGCACCTCGCTGCCTTCGGTGAAAAGGCGCTGCTCCAGGAAGCCGGTGACGCGGGCGCGGATATCCACCCGGTTGATCGCCTCGATCCGGCCGATGAACTCGTTGCTCTCGGTGACGGCCTGCCGCCGTGCCTCGACGAAGCCGACAGCGGGCGGCGGGCCACCTGCACCCATCTGCGCCTGGGCGGGAAAGGCTGCGAGCGCGAGAAACAGGGCGATCTTCTTCATCACCGGGGGGATGCCTTCATGCGAACCGGAGGAGGGGCAATGGCGCACCCGCCCGCAGGCTGGGAACGCGTGGAAGCCGGTCAGGATGAATGAAGACCACGCATGGTGCAGCGCGCAAGAGGCTTGAAGTTTAGGGAAGGGCACCCAACGGGCGTCTGCGCATCGCGCTGATCCATATGTGGGATGCCGCGAACGACATGAATCCGCGGCCTTTCACCTTTAAGAGGGATCCCCGGCTCCCCTGTCGCGGGTGGCTCCGCAATGCTGCCATGCGGGACGAGGCGCGCCGCTTTGACTTGCCCAGTACCGGCAGTCACATTCCGCCTCATGACCCAGCTGGGGTCACGCCCCTGGGAGTCCCATGTCTATCGCCACTCATGCGAAGCCGCACACGGCCTCCTTCGCCCTGTTCGTGGGCGCGGCGACTTGCGCCTTTGCCGGGGTCTGGATGGCGACGCCCCTCGCCTCCGTGTTGCTGGCGCAGCGTGGCGTCGAGGCAGCGGTGATCGGCCTCTACGCCTCCGTGGTGTGGGGTGCGGCGCTCCTGGCGGCGCCGATGACACCCTGGCTGGCGGCGCGGCTGGGTGGGGCCTTTGCCCTGCATCGCATCGCGGCAGGGCTGGCGTCGTTGGCTCTGGCCGGGCTGGGGGCGGACCCGTCTCTGCCGCTCTGGTTCGTCTTCGGAGGAATGCTGGGGGTCGGGTCGTGCCTCGCCTGGACGACTGCGGACGCGATCGCCGCCGCCATGGCGCCGGAGGGGCGCGAGGGCGCGTCGTTGGGCCTGTATCAGACCTTCGTTTCCGCTGCGATCGGCGGCGGTCCGGCCATCCTGCTGCTAACAGGGGTGGTGCCGCAGGCCTTCTGGGCCTCGGCCGGAATCCTGCTGCTGGGGCTGGTGTTAGGCGCGGCGCTGCGTGACCCGGCTGGGACGGTGCCAACACGGATGCGCCTGTCCCTGACGCGGCTTCGGCCCGTGGCCTTCGTGATGGCGGCACCCGCTGGTGCCGCGGCCCTTTGCGGCGCGCTGGAGGCAGCGGCCGGCGCCGTGTTCCCCGTGCAGGGTCTTGCTCTGGGCATGGCCGCAGGCGCGGCAGCGGCGATCGTCGTCGCCTCGGGCTTCGGCAATGTGCTGGCACAGTTTCCCCTGGGCATGATGGCGGATCGTTGGGGAACGGATCGGGCGCTGCTGCTCTGCGGGCTGGTGGTGGCATTGGCCTCGCTGCTTTGGCCGGTCCTGGCGCCAGCTCTGCCGGTCTGGCCGGTGCTGGCCGCATGGGGCGGCGCGGCCGGGGCAATCTATACACTCGGCATGGTGCGCGCGGTGCAGCGCTTCGCCGGGCCGGCGCGGGCGCTCGGCATGGCGGGACTCAACACGGCCTATCTGCTGGGCGGCGCTCTCGGGGCGCCCTTGGCGGGAGGCGCGCTGGAGGCCCTGCCGGGCTGGGGCCTCCCAGCGCTGATCGCGCTTGTGGGGCTGGGCGGCTGCGTCGCCCTCGCCAGGGCGGTGCGCGCCGCGCCTGTCCCGATCTAGGAAAGCGTCAACCCTTCGGCGGATCGTGGCCCCGATTGCGAAGCGAGGCGCGCCAATCCGTATCGCGCATGTCGCCCTTCGGGCGCTGGGCGAGGTGGCGGCACACATATCTCACGACCTTCCGCATATGCGCCCGCTCCTCCTTCGTGTACTCGGCCGAGCGCCCCTTCGCGAGGATCGTGGCGACCCGGCGCCTGGAGGCATGGACCACTGACTCGCCACCGTTGCGCTTCTGCCCGACCTCCATCGACCGCTTGGTCGTGGGCCAGCGCTCCAGGGTCGAGCGGCCCATGCTCACGGCCTCGCGGAACTCCTGCACCATTGCGTCGGGAGAGGCCTTCCGGACAGGAGGTGCCCTTCGCGCCGGGCCGTCTTGCGCGCGATGGCGGCGTACTCCTTCTCCGACAACACCCCCGCGCATTTTGGGGCAGGTATCGTTCGCCCGTATCCTCTGAGCGGCGGCCCGACTCGGTGCCCGACTCTTCCTTCGTCCACGGGCTGAGGTGGTTGTCCTTGCTCTTACGGCCGGCATAGCCGCCGCCAGCCTTCTTTTATTCAGCGGTGGCAAGCTGGGCTTTCCGGGCCGACCATTCGCCGGCTCCACCACCCTTCGCGCCGCGTTTGACGCGCGATGATGCGCTTCCAGAGGGCAGGGTCGGTCTTCTCGGCGGTCGCGGGCATGGCGGCGCAACACCCGCCTAAAGGCGGGCTTCAGCCCGGCTTGCGCTCCTTCAGCGCGGCAATCTCGGCCTTCAGGCGCTCATTTTCCGCGCGGAGTTGCTCCAGTTCATTGGGGCGCGGGAAGGGGCTGAACAGACTCATGGCCCGCTCCATCATCGCGAGGTTCTGCCGACCCATCTCCTCGAAGGTGAAGGGTTTCAGCGCACTCGCCATGTTGCGGCGCATCTCCTCGTGCTGGCGGGCGAAGCCTTGCATCGTCGCCTCTAGGTAGCGGGGGACGATCTGCTGCATGGAGCCGCCATAGAAGCCGATCAGCGACCGAAGGAAGCTTTCCGGCAGAAGCTGCCCGCCCTTCGCCTCCTCCTCCACGATGATCTGGGTAAGAACGGACCGCGTGATGTCCTCGCCGGACTTGGCGTCGTAGACGACGAACTCCCGCCCGTCGCGAACCATCTTCGCCAAATCCTCCAGCGTCACGTAGGAGGAGCTCTCGGTGTTGTAGAGCCTGCGATTGGCGTATTTCTTGATCACCACCGGCGGCGTCGATTGCGTGGTCTTCAGTGCGGCTTCTGCCATCGTATTCCCAGCCCCCTGTGGATTCGTTGCTGTGCAGCGTAGCACCATCGGCATGGGCGACGGGAAGCCCTTCGGTTATAGAGGCCATCAATGCCCTTGGTCCTGGAACCGGATGAACGACCCCGAGGAACTCGAGCGGCTGGCCGCGGATTGGATCGCGCTTTGGGAATCCGAGGTGGCGTCTGCCGCGCGCGACCGAGAAGCTGCCGAGGCCTGGTCGGCGGGGATGGCGCTGCTGGCCGCCTTCTGGCGCGCCCAGGCTGCGGGTGCGGCGGCGCTGGTGCGCTGGGCCCGTGAGCACTCTCCCCATCCCGCGCCGCGGCCCGCGCCCCCTGCCCCTCCACCTGATGCTGGGCGCGGCGCGGGGGATGGCGGCGATGGCCCCGCCGCCCTCCGCCAGCGTATTGCCGAGCTGGAACGGCGGCTTTCCGAGATCGAAAACGGCACAGGCGGAAGCGGCACGGATCGCGGCCCGACTGGCGGAAAACGGCGTCGGGGCTGAGACCTTTCGCAGCGCCGTGCTGCGCCGCCTCATGCGCGAGGATGCCGCCCTGATACGCGGCATCGCGCTGTATCGCCGCCACCCGCACCGGCGCACCCTGGAGGATCCGCCTGTTCTTTGGCGGGAGGGCGCGTCGCGGCTCCTGGATTACCGGCCCGAGGGTGGGCGGCCCATCCTGTTCGTTCCCTCCCTGGTGAACCGCGCGCAGGTGCTGGACCTGGACGAAGGCGCGTCTCTGGTGCGCTTCCTGGCCGCCCAGGGGCTGCGGCCCCTCCTGCTCGACTGGGGCTGGCCGGAGGCGGAGGAGCGGAGCATGACCCTCACCGACCTCATCGCCGGGCGGCTGGAGCGGGCGATGGCCGCTGTCCCGGGGGAGATGGTGCTGCTGGGCTACTGCATGGGCGGTCTGCTCGCCCTGGCCGCGGCGCTGCGGCGGCCAGAACGCGTGTCGGGCCTCGCCCTGCTGGCCACGCCATGGAATTTCCACGCCGATCCCGAGGCGCCCGGCCTTGCGCGCCTCCTTCCGGGGCTGGAGGCGATGATGTCGCCAATGGGCGCGCTGCCCGTGGATACGATCCAGTCCCTCTTTGCCCTGCTCGACCCCTTCGGCCTGGCGCGCAAGTACCGGGCCTTCGGACGGCTGGACATGGCGGGCGCGCGGGCCCGGCGCTTCGTGGTGCTGGAGGATTGGCTGAATGACGGCATACCCCTCGCCGCCCCCGTGGCACGCGAGTGCTTGGCGGATTGGTATGGCGCGAACCTGCCGGGACGCGGGGAATGGCGCGTCGCGGGCTGGAAGGTGCGGCCGGAGGAATGGCGCGGCCCCGCTTTTGTCGCCATCCCTTCGCGCGACCGCATCGTGCTCCCGACCTCAGCCCGTGCCCTGGCGGCGGCGCTTCCGGCGCCCCATGTGCTGGATGCGGCGGCTGGCCATATTGGCATGGTGGCGGGTGAAGGGGCCGAGCGCGCCTTGTGGCGGCCACTGCTGGAATGGTTGCGCGACGCCTGACGCCGCGCAAGGATACGGTCGAAAAGGGAAGCCAGCCCATGCAAGAGATCGTCATCGCCTCCATCGCCCGCACCCCGGTCGGGGCGTTCAGTGGGGCCTTCGCCAATGTCCCAGCCCACACGCTGGGCAAGATCGCCATCGAGGCCGCGCTGAGCCGCGCGGGCGTCGCCCCCGGTGAGGTGGACGAGGTGATCATGGGGCAGATCCTCACGGCTGCGGCCGGGCAGAACCCGGCGCGCCAGGCCGCCATGGCGGCGGGGATCCCCGCGGAGCGGACCGCCTTCGGTATCAACCAGCTTTGCGGCTCCGGCCTCCGTGCCGTGGCCCTGGCGGCGCAGCAGATCGCCACGGGCGACGCCACCGTGGTGGTCGCCGGCGGGCAGGAAAGCATGTCCCAGGCGCCGCACGCCGCCAATCTCCGCTCCGGCCAGAAGATGGGCGGGCTGGAACTGGTGGACACCATGCTGAAGGACGGGCTGTGGGACGCCTTCCACGGCTACCACATGGGCAACACCGCCGAGAACGTGGCGCAGAAGTACCAGCTGACCCGGCAGGAGCAGGACGAGTTCGCCCAGGCCAGCCAGCGCAAGGCCGGCGAGGCCATGAAGGCCGGCCGCTTCAAGGACGAGATCGCCCCCGTCACGGTGAAGGGCCGAAAGGGCGACGTCGTGGTCGATACGGACGAGTATCCGAAGCCCGAAACGAGCATGGAGATCCTGGCCAAGCTGCGCCCGGCCTTCAGCAAGGAGGGCACGGTGACGGCCGGCAACGCCTCCGGCATCAATGACGGCGCCGCCGCCGCCGTGGTGATGAGCGCGGAGGAAGCGAAGCGCCGCGGCATCACGCCGATGGCGCGCATCGTGTCCTGGGCGACGGCGGGCGTGGACCCGGCCATCATGGGCACGGGGCCGATCCCGGCCAGCCGCCGCGCACTGGAGAAGGCGGGGTGGAGCATCGGCGACCTCGACCTGATCGAGGCGAACGAGGCCTTCGCCGCGCAGGCCTGCGCGGTGAACAAGGACCTTGGCTGGGATACGGGCAAGGTAAACGTGAATGGCGGCGCCATCGCGCTCGGCCATCCGATCGGCGCCTCGGGCGCCCGCGTGCTGACGACGCTCCTTTATGAGATGCAGCGGCGCGGTGTCAAAAAGGGCCTCGCCACGCTCTGCATCGGCGGCGGCATGGGCGTCGCCATGTGCCTCGAGCGTCCGTGAAGTGAGGCTGCCGGCCCACCGCCGGTATTCCCCTTCCGCCATCCCGACCCGGCCAGTCTATGACTGGCCGGGCGGGAAGCGGCTGGCCCTGCTCGTCGTCAACAACATCGAGCACTTCGCCTTCCGTGCCGGACTGGGGTCGGATTCCACCGGGCTGAACGCGGTGCAGAACCAGCGTCCTTATGCTTGGCGCGACTACGGCAATCGGGTTGGCCTGTGGAACCTGCTCGACCTGCTGGACGAGCTGGGCATCCCCGCCGCGCACAACGTCAACAGCGCGGCGTTGCAGGCCTGTCCGGAGATCGCCCCCGCCCTGCGCGCACGCGGCGACGAGTTCATCGGCCATGGCCGCACCAACAGCGAGCGCCAGGACGGGCTGTGGGAGGAGGATGAGCGGCGCCTCATTGAGGAAAGCCGCGACATCCTCGCGCAACACGCCGGCGTCGCGCCGCGCGGCTGGCTTGGACCGTATATCGCGCAATCCGCTCACACGCCTGACCTGCTGCGCGAGGCGGGGTTCACCTACGTGATGGACTGGCCAGCGGACGACCAGCCCTTCTGGATGGAAACGCGCGCCGGGCGGCTGCTTTCCGTACCCTACTCCGTCGAGATCAACGACAGTCCGGCTCTGATCGCCCGCCACCACTCGGGACGTGAATTCGCGGAGATGGTGGAGGACCAGTTCCTCGAACTCCTGGATCAGAGCGAGAAGCGCCCGCTGGTCTGTTCCATCGTCCTGCACCCGTTCATTCTCGGCCAGCCGCACCGGCTGCGCCCCTTCCGCGAGGCGATGCGCCGCATCCTGGAGCAACGTGACAGGCTGTGGGCCGCACGGCCGGGTGAACTTGCGGATTACGTGGCGACGCTGCCCGATGGATTGGTGCCATGACCGACCGGGACTTCACTGGCTACGGAAGAACGCCACCCGACCCGCACTGGCCCAACGGCGCGCGCATCGCACTGAATTTCGTCCTGAACCATGAGGAGGGTGGCGAGGAGAGTCTCCCCGATGGTGACCCGCGATCGGAGACGGCGCTCACCGAGGGCAGCACCGCCCCGGTGAAGGGCCGCGACTTGGCGGCGGAAAGCATGTTCCAGTTTGGCTCGCGTGTCGGGTTCTGGCGCATCCACCGCCTGTTGACCGACCGGGCCCTGCCCTGCACCGTCTTCGCCGTGGCGCGTGCCCTGGAACGCACGCCTGATGCCGCCGCGGCGATGGTCGAGGCAGGCTGGGATATTTGCGGCCACGGGCTACGCTGGGAAATGCACGCCGGGATGGAGGAGGCGAAGGAGCGCGCACGTATCGCCGAGGCTACCGCGATCATCGAGCGCCTGACCGGCGCACGGCCGAAAGGGTGGTACACGCGCTACGCCGCATCCGAGAACACGCGGCGCTTCCTGGCCGAGGCCGGCTACCTATACGATTGCGATGCCTATGATGATGAATTGCCCTATTGGCGCACGGTGAAGGGGAAGCCTCACCTCGTCATTCCCTACACGCTCACGCACAACGACGTGCGCTTCCAGCGCGCGGCGCTCACCACGGGCGAGGAGTTCTTCGCCTATATCCGCCACGCCTGCGAGCTAATGCTGACAGAACCCGGCGGGCGCATCCTTTCTGTAGGGTTGCACAACCGCATCATCGGCCATGCTGGGCGGGCAAGCGGGCTTGCGAAGCTGCTCGATTGGGCGAAGGCGCAGGAAGGCATCTGGATCTGCCGCCGCGCCGACATCGCCGCCCATTGGATGAAGGAACACCCCGCAACGTGACCTGGCGTTCTTTGCTCTACGTGCCCGTGGTGGAGGAGCGCTTCGTCGCCAAGGCGGCGGAGCGCGGAGCGGATGCAGTGATCCTCGACTGCGAGGACAGCATCGCGCCTGACCGCAAGGAAGAAGCGCGGTCCACATTGGCGAGCGCCGTGCCGTGCGCTCGCCCACCCGGAGGAGACGTTCTGGTGCGGGTCAACCGGCCGCTCGCCATGGCCGTGGCCGATATCGAGGCTGCCGTGGCGGCCGGAGCAGATGGGCTGGTGCTGACGAAGGTGATGGGGCCCGAGCACGTCCAACTCCTCGCCGAGTTGGCGAACCCGGGCATGAAACTAATCGCTTTGGTGGAGGAGGCGAAGGCCCTGCCCCACCTCGACGCCATTGCCCGCGCCCATCCCGCCCTCGTGGCGCTCGGCATCGGCGGGGAGGATCTGGCCACCGACCTAGGCGCCGAGGCCACGCCGGACGCGCTGGACCTGCCGAAGCGCTTGGGCCTCATCGCGGCGCGGGGGGCGGGCATCCTTCCGCTGGGCTTCATCGGAACGGTGGCCGGTCTTTCGGACCCGGAGGGCTACCGCGCCATGCTGCGCCGGTCCCGCGCCCTGGGCTTCGCCTGCGCCACCTGCGTTCACCCCTCGCAAGTCGCGGTCATCAACGAGGAGTATGGCCCGTGCGCGGAGGAACTGGATCGCGCCCGGCGCATGGTCCTGGCCTTCGATGCCGCCTTGGCCGAGGGCCGCGGCGCGGTGACCTTCGAAGGTCAGATGATCGACCGTCCGATCGTGGAGCGCGCCAAGGCCCTGCTGCGTCGCGCCTGAGACCGGGTCGCCTTCCCTTCAGGCCAGAAATCTTCGCCCTTTGGCCCCGCGTCACTCACCGGCCATGGCGCCGGCGAGGTCCGTGCCCGGCCGCTCTTCCATGCGGCGCGCGAGGGAAAGATTGGCCTGAACACGCTCGGGCAGGTCGTCCCTCCCCGCGAAGGGAGAAAGGATCTCAACGGCCGGCCGTGCTTGGCCGGCCAGGAGAAGCGAAACAGCGCGGTTATTCGCGATGGTCGCATCGTGCGGCGCCAGCGACGCAGCGAGGGCGTGCTGCGCCGCGGCTTCATCCGACCGACCCAGTAGGTCCAGGGCGACGGCGCGCGCGCCAACCAGCCGCGCGTCACGTGGCGTGGCGGCAAGGGCGCGCTCGAGCAGCACCAACGCCTCCTGCGAGCGGCCCGCGCGCAGGCGCAACCGCGCCATCTCACCGAGCAGCATGGGCGAGTTGGGATGGCGCGCCATTGCGCCGTTCAGCGCGCGCTCTGCCTCAGCAAGCCTGCCCGTCCGCGCCAGGGCCGCCGCCTGCCGGCGGACAGGCTCAATCGCGCCAGGGCTTGCGGCAACGGCCGCACCATAGAGTGACAGCGCCATGTCCGACTGGCCCGAACGCTCCGCCACCTCGGCCACGCGAAGTCGCGCTGCGGTCCCCTGGTCCGGCTCCTCGTTCGAAAGGCCGAGCGACGCACATCCAGCAAGGAGGAGAACCCCGAAAAGGGAGGGAAGCTGCATCATGGGGAACCTCCGAAATGGGAGCCGAGTTGAATAGCCGAAGGGCCGATCAGCACGATGAAGAGACAAGGCATGATGAAAATGATGAGCGGCAAGACGAGCAGCGCCGGGAGCCGCGCCGCGCGCTCTTCCAGGCTGATCATCCGCTCCTGGCGCATTTCTGCGGCCAGGACGCGCAGTGCCTGCGCAAGCGGCGTTCCGTAGCGAAAGGTCTGTGATAAGGTCGCGGAGACGCGGCGGAACCCCTCGAGCCCCGTGCGCTCACCCA
The DNA here is from genome assembly GCF_017355885.1 of Sabulicella rubraurantiaca. Classification (GTDB taxonomy): domain Bacteria; phylum Pseudomonadota; class Alphaproteobacteria; order Acetobacterales; family Acetobacteraceae; genus Roseococcus; species Roseococcus rubraurantiacus. Next base: position 44,007 of record NZ_JAFEUU010000001.1, on the reverse strand, counting down.
GCCGGTCCAGTGCCTCTCGCCGGTCGGGCAACACCCGGAGTTCCTGCCCGAGCACGCTGAATTCGCGCGCGACAGCTTGGTTCGAGGCACGCATCTCCAGCGCCACGCGCTCGACCGCGCTGTCGAGGCCAAGCCCGGCCTCGGCGCAGACCACGAGGAGGTCGAGCGAGTCGGGCAGTCCGCGCTGCAGCGCCTTGACGTATGGCTTGCGCACCATCTTCAGGATCCAGCCAGGAAGCATGATCCCGAGGACGAGCCCGAGGGCCACCGAGAGCAGTATTCCCTGCGTCTCCGAGCCTCGCAGGATCGCAATGACCAAGCCAGCAAGCGGAGTCAGCACGAGGAGCACCACCTTCGTGCCAATGAAGATCGGCACCGCCTGCCCGATCGGCAGGCCCGAAGCGGCGACCGCCTGCTCGAGCTGCGACACCTCGGGCGGCGAGAAGATCGATCGGCGGCGGAGAGCCTCGCCGATCTGACGAAGGAGGCCGATGACACCGCCGAGGATGGGTGCGCGGCCCGCATCAGGCCCCTCCTCCTCCATGCTCGATATGCTGCGGATGCGCCGGCTCAAATCACGGCGCGCGGCCTCCCGATTCAGCAGGAAGGAGGCGATGCTGACCAGGAGCAGCGAACCAAGCCCGGCGAGGGCAGCGAGGGCGAAAGGGGTCATCAGTCGGTCGTCGCGCGCTGGATCAGCCAGCGAATGGTGAGGAGGCCGAGGCCGAGCAGCGTGGCCCCGGTGATGAGGAGCTGCTGACCCGTCTCTGTCTGAAAGAACACATCCATGTATCCGGGCGAGAGAAGCATCAGCCCGAGCCCCGCGACGAAAGGCATCGCCACGAGGATCGCTGCGGACATGCGCCCCTCCGCGGCAAGGGCGCGTGCACGGGAGCGCATCGCCACGCGCTTGCGGACGATCTCCGCGAGGTTCTCGAGCGTTTCGGCCAAGCTGCCGCCGGTCTGCGCCTGGAGGCCGAGCGTCACGGCGAAGAAGGCATACTCGGTCAAGCCGGTGCGCTTATAGAGGCGCCAGAGCGCCAGTTCCACGGGCCTTCCGATGGAGATCTCGCCCACGACGCGGCCGAACTCGCTGCGTGTCGGCTCAGGCATTTCGCGTGCAAGGCCGCGAAGCGCCTCAGCGACCGGCAGGCCAGCCTTGACCGACCGGACCACGAAGCCAAGCGCATCGGGCAATTGCTCAAAGAGCGGGCGGAGATAGGCCTGCGCCTGCCAGGAGAAGAGGGTTCGCGTCGCGAGGATGCCACCGACGGCGCCACCGGCCAAGCCAACCGGCATTCCGAACCATCCCGACACCCTCCAGTAGGCGAAGAGCGCGACAGCTCCGCCGAGTGCCGCGACGACGACGACAGGCAAGCGCGAAGGCAGTTCCGGACGGTAGCGGAAGAAGCGCGCGGCGCGTCCTCCCTCCCCCGCTTCGGAAATCCGAATGCTGGACCCGCGCATCGCGGCCACGACAGGGGTTGTCCCTGCGCCGCCAACCTCCCGTACGCGGTCGCGCACCCGCCGGGCCGTGCCATCGCGCATGAGCCACAGGGCCCAGAGGACGAGGCAGAAGGCGACGAGGAGGATGAGTGCGACAGCCATGCTCAGGCTTCCTGGATTGCCCGCATCCAGACTTCATCAAGGCCGAAATAGCGCAGCTTCTCGATGAAGGAGGGGCGCACACGCGGCGTCTCATAATGCCCGCGGATCCTGCCGGTGGCGTCTTCGCCATCATACACGAAGGTGAAGACCTCGTTCATCGTGATGACCTCGCCCTCCAGGCCGCAGACTTCGGAGACCTGGGTGACGCGACGGGAGCCGTCGCGCATGCGTTCGATCTGGACGATAAGGTCCACCGCGCTGGCGATCTGAGTGCGGATGGCGCGCACCGGCAGCGACATGCTGCCCATCTGCACCATGTTCTCGATGCGGATGGCGGCGTCGCGCGTGGTGTTGGCATGGACCGTGCAGATGCTTCCGTCATGGCCCGTGTTCATGGCCTGCAGCATGTCGAAGGCCTCGGCGCCACGCACCTCGCCGACGATGATGCGGTCGGGACGCATTCGCAGCGCGTTTTTCAGCAGGTCGCGCTGCGTGATCTCGCCCTTGCCTTCTAGGTTCATCGGGCGGGTTTCCAGCCGCACGACATGGGGCTGCTGAAGCTGAAGTTCGGCCGCGTCCTCGATGGTGACGATGCGCTCGTCATGGTCGATCAGGCGGCTCATGGCGTTGAGCATCGTCGTCTTGCCCGAACCCGTGCCGCCCGAGATCACGATGTTCAAGCGGCAGCGAGCCGCGATTTCCAGCACGCGCCCAACGGGTGCAGAAAGGCTCCCATTCTCGACCATCGCGTTGAAGTCGAGCTTCTTCTTCGAGAATTTCCGGATGGACAGGCACGGCCCGTCCAGGGCGAGCGGCGGGAAGACCACGTTGACACGGCTGCCATCGGCGAGGCGGCAATCCAGGAGCGGGCTTGACTCATCGACACGGCGTCCCACGGCCGCCGCCATCTTCTGCGCGATATTCGCCACCTGCTGCGAAGAGCGGAAGCGGACCTTGGAGAGCTGAGTCTTGCCACGCACCTCGATGAAGACCCGATCCGGGCCGTTCACCATGATGTCGCTGATCGTCTCGTCCTTCAGGAGCGGCTCGAGTGGCCCGTATCCGGCCATCTCCCAGGCGATGTCTTCCGCAAGGCGCTGCTGCTGACGCGCGGTGACCTCGATCCGGTCCTGCTGGGCGATGGAATGGACGAGCGCCTCGAACTCCCGCCGCAGCTGTGCCATGTCGAGCTTCGCGGCAGCGACGGGATCGACCTGCTGCATTACGCGCGTGCGCAGTTCTTCGGGCAGGTCGTCGCCCGTATTGAGTTCAGGCGCGGGATCGTCATTCCCCGCAGCGCCCGGCGAAACCGGAAGCACGAGTGGGTCGACGCGGCGCCCGAAATTCCTCATCGCCGGAACAGCCCCTTGAAGATCTGGCCCAGCCCGCTGGCTTGGGCGTCGACCAGGCGGTGGCCGGTCGCCTCCTGCACGAGCGGCGCAAGGGCCTTGCGCCATGCCGGATAATCAAGCACTGCCGCGCGACCAATATTGGCAGCCTTCGCCAGTTCCACGGGAAGGTCGGGCAGGCGGATATCCGGCTTGCCGCCGAGCCCCTGCTCCAAGAGCTTCGTCTCGAGCCCCCAGCGTGCATTGGCGCGATTGAGCACCGAGATGGTCGAGCCGTCTCCCGGCAGTTCGGAAAGGAAGGTGCGGGCCGCCATCATGTCGCGGATCTGAGTCACCTCGGGCGTCATGACCAGCACGCGCTGCCGCGCGCGCGAAAGAAGCGTGCGCTCCGCCGCACTGGGCGGCAGGGCAACATCCGCCACAACGACGTTGAAGCGTTGCAGCAGGAGGTCGAGCAGGTGCCTGACCCCTTCCTCCGTGGGTGCCGGCTGGCTCCCCAGCGGCTCCTCCGACGCGATGACCCTCAGGCGCTCCGTCACCGGCACCGCGACCCGGTCAATGAAGAGCGCATCGGCGCGTTCGGGCTGCTCGAGAGCGGTCCTCAGCGCGCCACTTGGCTGCACGCCGAGCAGCAGGGCCGCATTGCCCCCACGCAGGTTCATGTCCAGAAGGCAGACATGGCCGCGCGTGTCGCTGGCAATCTGCATCGCGAGGTTCGCGGCAATTGTCGTGCCGCCCGCGCCGCCGCGAACGCCCATCACCGCGACGAGCCGGCCGCCCCGCGCACCAGCCGCGCCCTCGCCTTCGGGAGCTTCGGACATGCGGCGCCTCAGCACTCCGGAGATCGTGTCTCGCGTCAGGGGCTTCGGAAGATACTCATCCACTCCAAGCTCGCGTGTGAGTTGGCGGTAGAAGCCGATATCGGATCGGTCGCCCAGCACGATCACCCGCACATCGGGTGCGCAGACGGCGGAAAGCGCGTCCAGTGCCTGGAGTGGCGAGGCGTCACCCTCGATGTCCACAAGGAGGAGGCGGGGCGTCGGCTGCTGGGCCAGGGCCTTGATCGCGGCGCGGATGTTTCCACGTCGGATCGCTGAGCCGGCGGCAATGTCAGGCAACCCGGCGCGGACCGCATCTTCACTCGCCTCATCCGCGATCCAGGCCGCGAGGGCTAGCCGGTCCCCCTCGACAGCAAGGGGAAGCGTCGCGTCAACGTGCGACATTTCCGCCTCCGGCAGCGGGGGCGATGGTGATCGCGGGGGCCGGGTTGGACGAGCGAGGGTTGGGGAGCTCCGGAACCTGCCCCGCCAGTAACCGGTCCACGCCCGGCGTCGCGGCCTGTCCCCGTGTTGTGAGTGCCGCCCTCCCCTGCCGCAGGTCGCGCGGCTCGGCCACCATGGCGCGGAGATTGGCGTCATTCGCGCCCGTGGCACGCCAGGTGCCGGGACGATCAAACGGATCTTGCGTCAAAGGAGCGCAGGCAGCGAGCAGGAGGAGGAGCGGTGCGGCGCGCATCGGGTCAATCCAGGATGAAGCCCGCATCCAGGGCGGGCAGCGGCGTTGGCGTGCGGCCAGCGGCGATCTGCCTGTGCCGCAGGATGCGGTCGAGGTCGGTGGCCGGGCGGAAACCATCGGTGGGCGCCACGAGGGTCTGCTGGCTCGCGGCAGGACGAACCAGATACGGCGTGATGATGATCACGAGCTCCGTCTCCGCCTGTTGGAAGCGGGTGGACCGGAACAAGGCGCCAAGGACCGGTACCTCGCTGAGGCCCGCGATCCCCTGGCCGACCTGGCCGCTGCTCCGCTGGAGCAGCCCCGCGATCGCGAAGCTCTGGCCACTGCCGAGTTCCACCGTCGTTTCGGCGCGGCGGACCGTCAGCGCCGGAATCCGCAGTGTGCCGCCGGCGATGGGCAGATTGATCGCGCCATTTTCCGAAAGCTCGCTCACCTCGGGCCGGACGCGCAGGTTCAGCCGGTCCGGCGCTAGCACAGTCGGCACGAAGGCGAGCGAAACGCCGAATTGCTTGAAATCCACCGTGACCTGACCGGTCAGGTTCGCTGCCACCGGAACCGGGAACTCGCCGCCCGCGAGGAAGCTGGCCGTCTCGCCCGACTGGGCGGTGAGATTTGGCTCCGCGAGGATGGTGATGAGTTGATCGGCGGCCAGGGCGTCGATGACGCCGTTGATGTCGAGGCGACGGGATTGGATGCCGACACCAAACCGGGCAGGCGCGGCCGCGGAGCCGGCAGCGCCTGCCGCACCAGTGATCGCCGAAAGCACCTGCGCAGCCGAGGGACCGGTCCGGAGGCCGATGACGAACTCGCCCACGCGGCCGATGGCCTGCCAGTTGAAGCCCAGGTCCCGCGTGACCTGCCGAGAAATCTCGGCGACGCGGACCCGCAGATTCACCTGCACCGACTGCAGCACTTCGAGCTGGTTGAGGACGGAGCGTCCTTCCCCAGCGAAGCCGCGTGCGATGGCGAGGGCGCGCTGAGCCTCTGCTGCCGTCGCAACGGTTCCGGTGAGGATTAGACCGCCCGTATTGGAGAGGACACGCAAATTCGGGCCGACAGCCTGCCGCAACGTCGCCTCCACCGCCGCGGCGCTGGGGGGCGGCGGCGGTGCGCTGGAGGGCTGCGCTCCCATCGCCGCGCCCATTGGCAGGGACGCCGCGCCCTCGGAACGCCCACCGAAGACGGTGATGTCGTATTGCGCGACTGGTGCACCGTTGCTGTCCGTCGCGATGAGCGTCGTGCGGCCGTTGCCGACTGCCATCAGGAACAGGCTGGTCGGCGAGGCTGCCTGCACGCGCGCGACGCGCGGATCCGCGGCGAGGACCGTCGCCGCCGGAGCCGGCAGGGTCAGCATGCGCCCCGTGCCCGCCTCGAGGCGGAGCGGGACCGGCACAGCCGGTGCGACGGAGGTCGCTGGGGTCAGAGGCGTGGCCTGCATTGCAGGAGCCGGCACCTGCGCGAGGGCTGAGCCGGCAATGCCCAGAAAGCCCGCGAAAAAGGCAAGGCGCATCATCGAAAACTTACCTCTGTCTGGTCGCCACCTTGGATCAGGCGCATTCGCACCCCGTCTCCCGGCAGCAGGGCGCGGGACACATCGCCGCCAAAGGTCGGAACGGGAGCGGTCGAGACAAGCGAGGGCTTATCGCTTGACTGTTCGATGGCGCGCACCGTGAGGGAAAGACGCCCCAGGCGCTGGGCGACGGCGAGGCGCTCCGCCTGCTCGGCGGACACCTCAAGGGTGACCGTGCGTGCCACGTTGCGCGGACCTGAATCGGTCGGGCCGGCACCCTGCGTAAATTGCTGGTCCACAGCGATGACGCGTGCGCCGTTCAGCACCGTCTCGCCAACATAGCGACGCGCGGCGGTGACGCCGCCACCTTCAAGCTCCTGGGTCAACAGCACATCCACCTGGTCGCCGGGCCAGATCAGGCCGGCCGCCCCGGTGACCGCGTCCACCCCCACGGCCATGGCACGAGCGCCAGGCCGCAGCACGGCGGCCAGGAAGCCACGATCGCGCGGATGCAGGACATCCGCGCGAGTGAGAGTCCCATTCGGCTCCAGCCAGCGGCGCAACATCGCGCCACGCAGTTCGATTTTCACGTCGTCTGAGGCAACCAGCGAGCCTTCCGGCGCCCCCTCGATTGGGAACTCGCGGATGGTGAAGTCCTCGTCCTTCAGCAAGGTGCCAGCCTGAAGGGGCCGTGCAGCAGCTAGCAGCCGGAGCCGGGCCGGTGGCGGGGGCGGAGCGGGCGCGGCCTCGGCCACGATGACCGGTGCGCTTGGTCGAACGGCGAGGAGCGCAACGTAACCGAGCCCGCCCGCAGTCAGGAGGAGCAGAAGGACGGCAAGGAGGCGGAAGGGCATGGGTCAGGTCTGTCCAAATAGGACGAGGGTTCCCCCCACAGCGATGGCGACGCCGTAGGGAAGCGGCGCACCACGTCGGATGCGCCAAGCCTCCACCGCACCCACGCGGCCGGGGAACCGAACCGGCCCCCAGCGGCGGAGGACGAGATGGAGGATGCCTAGGATGCCGCCCGCCATCGTGGTGGCGACGACGAAGTCCCAGGTAGCAGCTGGCGTGAAACCGGCAGCGAGGGCCGAGGCTAGCTTCACATCCCCGCCGCCGAGGAGACCGCGGGAGAAAAGAAAAAGCAGGACGAGAAAGAGAAGAGCGGCACTCATCAATGAAACTGCCAGCGCCTCAAAACCCAGCGCACCACGTGCACCGACGCCGATCCCAGCGATGAAAAGGCTAGTAGCGTCCGGGATGGTCCGCGTTGCGATGTCCCGCCAAGCTGCGATCGTTAGGATGAGGAACGCGATTAATCCGGCTGTATAGGTCATGTGGCTTCGCCCTGGGAAATCCTAACCTACAAGCCAAGGATGCGGCAAATCTGCGACCTCGCGCTAAAGTGGTGGCGCGAGGCGCAGCCGACAGCACAGGGTTAGTTTGCGGCGGTGACGCCAGCCGTAATGGCCGTGTAGATACCCTGCAGCTCGCCCTTCAGTCCCGCGATGCCAGCGATAACGGCCAGGACCACGGCGGCAGCGATGATGCCGTACTCAAGAGCCGTCACGCCACGGCGGTCGGACTGAAGCTTCGCGAAAAGCGCGGTCGCGGCTTGCACCATGAACAAATTCCTTCTGTTGCGAGCCGAGGACGAAAAAAGTCGCTTTTGCTCGCCCAAAAAGCGACTTGTTTGCCAAGGAATACACTCTTTGGTTGAGTTTCTTACTTGGGCCTTTATAGTCTATAGGCGTCGCTCCAACCTGCACGCAAGGGTTGATATGTTCGGGATGATACGTATTTCGCCCCGCCTTCGGCTGGCGGACCGGCGGGGATCCGTGCTGATAGCATTTGCCGTCGGCTCCGCCGGCCTCGTCGGACTGACCGCCCTCGCGACCGATGGCGGGCTCTTCTACGTGACGCGGCGCGCGGCCCAGAACGCAGCCGATGCGGCGGCGATTGGCGGCGCGGCAGCCATCATCGCCGGCGGTTCGGCCTCCGCCGCCAGCCTGAACGTCGCGGGCCGCAATGGCTTCGTCGCCAACACGCGCACCACCATTGCGGTGAACGTCCCACCGACTTCGGGTCCAAGCGCCGGGAAAACCGGAGCCGTCGAGGTGGTGTTGCAGCGGCGGATGACGCCTGGGCTTTCTCGGATCTTCTCCCCTTCCGACGTGGATGTCAGGGCGCGCGCAGTCGCGGTCGTTCAGCCGGCGACGGAAAGCTGCGTGCTGAGCCTCCGGGGAAGTATGACGCTCAGCGGTAGCTCCACCACGGCGGGGTCTGGCTGCGTTCTGGCTTCGAACTCACGTGCGTCAGGTGCCATCACCCTTCAGGGCGCGGCCACGGTGAACGTGTTCTCGATGGTCATGGGCGGCAGCTGTAGCGGCTGCGCCAACAATAGCCGCCTGACCCTCACCCGTGCGTATTCCGAGTACCAGCCGAACCTTCCGGACCCCTACGCCTCGCTGAACGACAAGGTCCTGCCGACCTTCGGTCCCAGCACCTGCATCTATCCTGACGCGAAGCCAACGATCCTCGAACCCTACGAAACGACGGGGAAAGCCTATTGTTCTGATGTGAGGCTGAACGGCAACAATACCGTGACTCTGACGCCAGGCACCTATTACTTCTCGAATGCCTCCCTCACGGGACAGAATGGCGCCATCGTCTGTCCGACCTGCACTGGGGATGCCGGTGTTACGCTCGTCTTTACTGGGACCCCGGGCACGATCGGCGGGCCCGACCTGAACGGCAACGTGAAGATCAGTCTCCAGGCCCCCGCCCAGTCTGCGGACCCGGCTTGGAACGGCATCCTGATGTATCGTGACGCGCGCGCACCCCTCGGCCACACGGTGCGGGTCAATGGCACCTCCGACAGCCAGATCGGCGGCGCCTTGTACTTCCCGACTTCGACGCTTGAGTTCTTGGGAAACATGAGCCTCTCGAACACGAGCTGCGTCTCTCTCGTCGCGGACACGGTGAATTTTGGCGGCAATGCGAGCGTCGCAGGCTGCGCCGCGCGCAACACGGTGGTGCCCCGTGTCCAGGCCATCCGGTTGACGGAGTAGGATAATGCGTTGCCGAAAGGGCGTTGCCGCTATCGAATTTGCGTTCGTTGCGCCGATCCTGGCCCTTGTGCTGATGGGCGTCATGGACCTTGGAAGCGCGCTGCAGCAGAAGCAGCGGCTTACGGCGGCGGCGCAGGCTGGCGCCGCCTATGCTTTGACCCATCCCGCGGACAGCACCGGCATCCAGGCGGCGGTCAACCGGCTACTGGGAGGATGGAGCGGCGTCACGGTGACGGTTCCGGCTCCCGTCTGCGAATGCCCGGGAGTCGTCGGCCCCGTGAATTGTGACACGGTCTGTTTAACCGGCCGGCAGACCTATGTGTCCATCACCCTCACGCGGTCCTTCACGCCTCTGCTGCTCAGGAACCTCTCCGAAGTGAGCGCAAATGTCGTTCTTCGCCTTCAATAAGCGGCGCCGTCTGGGCCGGCGTGGCGTGACCGCGCTCGAGTTCGCTTTCTGCGGTCCCATCTTCATCATGATGATGGTGGGCGCCATGGATCTTGCGCGGTTCTGGTTCACCACCCAGTCCCTGCGTAATGCGGTGGCGGAAGCGTCGCGCAAGGCAATGGTCGATGATACCCTCACTGGCTGCAATCCCACCAAGCTGGCCAGTAGCCGCCCAGGCCTAAGGGACACGCTGGATCTTTGCATCACGCGCGGAACGGTGAGTGGCATGAGCCAGTTGGTTGTGACTGGCTCAACGGATTTCCGCTTCGCGATGCCGTATTTTGGCTCGCGCAATCGTTCACTTCGGGAAGTAACCGAACTCCGGTTCTAAGGGGTGCAAGGCTACAGAGCTTGTGTGCTGACGCAGCTTTAGCTGGAAGGCGGCTCCAGACCAGCCTTGCGCACGGCCTCCGGCGTCATGGCGCTGGCGATGCGATCCAGCAGGGCGGCGGCACCGGGCGCCGCATCCGTGAAAAGCGCTGCGGAGAAGACGGCGCAGGTATTGGCGCCCTCAGGCAGCTTGCCCACGACCTCGATCCCGTCGACGGCAAGGAGTTCGCTCACCTGCTGGATGGCAATCGCCACCTCGCCCCGCGCGGCGAGTTCGGCCGTGAATCCGGCAGGGATGATCGTTGCCTTGGGCGCAAGCGCCTCGGCGAGGCCGAGGCGCTCCACCAACAAGGAGAAGAAGATGCCGCTGGCACCTGCGCGCGACCAGGCAATGGATGGGGCGGCAAGCAGCGTCGCGCGCAGTTCCTCCACCGTGCCGATCCGCGGGTGCGCCTCGCCCTTGCGGACAGCGAGGCCGACAAAGGAATGGACGAGGTCGCGCCTCGTGCCGGCGACGAGGATACCCTTCGCGGTCAGTTCCTTGATGCCCGCATCGGTGAGGATAGCGACGTCGGCACGCTCCCCTTCCCCGATGCGCTGCAGGATGCGGGCCGTGGGATCGAAGCTGAAGCTGGCATGCAATCCCTCCTGTTCCAGCACGGGCATCAAGCGACGCAGCAGGACGGCAACACCGAGGGTCGAGAGGATGCGCATCCTCAGCGAGCACGGCTGACGCAGAACTCGACCACGTCGGCCAGGGCTTGGCGAAACTCGCTTGGCGGAAAGGTTTCCAGCGCGTCTAGGGCGGCCGCACCGTAGCGCTCGGCGCGCCGGATAGTCTCGCCGATGCCGTCATGCCGCGTGATCAGGTCCTGGGCGCGGGCCAGGTCCTGCTCCTCCTGCGCCCGCTCCTCCATCACGCGGTGCCAAAATTCCCGGTCCACCTCGCCGCCGCGATGGAAAGCGACCAGCACGGGCAGTGTGATCTTTCCCTCGCGGAAATCATCGCCGACCGTTTTGCCCAAGGCTTCCTGCGCGGCTGCGTAATCGAGCGCATCGTCCACCAGTTGGAAGGCGATGCCGAGGTTGCGGCCATAGGCGTCGAGCGCCTCGGCCTCGCGCGGGGGCCGGTCGGTCACGACGGCGCCAACCCGGGTGGCAGCGGCGAAGAGCGCAGCGGTCTTGCCCTCAATCACCTCAAGATACTGAGCCTCGGTGGTGGAAAGGTCGTTCTGCGTAACGAGCTGCAGCACCTCGCCTTCCGCGATGGTGGCAGAAGCTGCAGAGAGGATGCGCAGCACTTCCAGCGAACCATCCTCGACCATCAGCTGGAAGGCACGAGCGAACAGGAAGTCACCCACCAATACGGAGGCCTTGTTGCCGAAGAGCGCATTGGCGCTCGCCTGGCCACGTCGAAGCGCACTTTCGTCCACCACGTCATCATGCAGCAGCGTCGCGGTGTGGATGAATTCGACGCAGGCGGCGAGCGCGACGTGGCGCGGCCCGCCCGCGGCGTATCCGCAAAGTCGCGCGGCAGCGAGGGTGAGCAAGGGACGCAGCCGCTTGCCACCCGCCGCGACGAGATGCGCCGCAAGCTGCGGGATGAGCGCCACGGGGCTGTGCATGCGTTCCACGATTACGCGGTTCGTGGCCTCGAGGTCCGCCTGCACCAACGCGGTGAGCCGCGCCAGCGCGTCCTCGCCCCTTGCCATCGCATCCGCTGCCGTCGTCACAGATCTTCCCTTGCCCGAACTCGCCTGCGCCGCCAATCTACCGGCGGGGCCATTTGGCTGCAAGGCAAGGAAAATCAAGGGGTTTGGCCATATGCGCGTGGTAGCGGAGGGGCTGGACCCCGTGCGGATGGGGTTCCTGCGCGCGGTGCTGGCCGATGCGGGGATCGAGGCAGTGATCCTCGATTCCGCGACGGCGTCGCTGGGCCTTGGCGTCGTGCCGGCGCGCCTCGTCATGCGCGACGAGGATGAGGCACAGGCGCGGCGCATCCTGGACGACGCGGATGGATAGCTCCTTGACCGAGGACACGCTGCTGAGCGGCCGCGTGCGGCTGGCGCAACCGCGACATGGCTTCCGTGCTGCGGTGGACCCGGTTCTGCTGGCAGCCTTCGTGCCTGCGCGTGCAGGCGATGCAGTGTTGGAATTGGGCTGCGGCAGCGGCGCGGCCTTCCTGTGCCTCGCCACGCGGGTGCCTGGAATCACGGTGACGGCGCTGGAGCGCGATGCATCTTTGGCAGAACTCGCGACACGCAATGCAGCAGCAAATGGCGTCGCCGCGACTGTGCTTACGGGGGACCTGCGCGCGGCTGCCCTGCCCGAGGTCGCTCACGGCTTCGCCAACCCCCCCTTTTGGTCAGGCGGGACACCCTCCCCCGATGCCGCCCGCCGACAGGCCTCGCATGAGCAGGCCGTGCTTGCCGACTGGGTGAGTGCGCTGGGCCGGGCGGTTCGGCGACGCGGCACAGCGAGCCTCATCCTGCCGGCGTCACGCTTCGCCGAGGCAGCATGCCATCTGCGCGGAGCGGGGTTTGGCGCGGTGGTGCTGTGCCCGCTTTGGCCACGCGCGGGCGTGGCAGCAAAGCGTGTGCTGCTGCGCGCGGTGAAGGGCGGGCGCGGGCCGGATGTGGTTCTGCCTGGCCTGGCGCTGCACGAGGGGGCGAGCTGGAGCGTCGCCGCGGACGCAGTGCTACGCGACGGTGCCGCCCTCCCCGTCGGTCCCGAATTCGCTCGGTGACAGAGAGATCGGAGGCGGAAAGCTCAGACCCTGCCCCTTGCCCTCAGACATAGCGCCGTCGTCCCGCCGCCGATGCCGTCCCAGTAGGCACAGCCAATTTTGACCTGCGCCCACTTCGGATGACGGATCACCGGCGCGGGCGGGACTGAGACGAGCACATCTCTGTTTACGTCACGCCCCACCGAGCAAGGTGGAACCGCCTAGCCCCCCACGCTCAGCGCCGCCGCAGCCCGGACAGGTCACGCACCGCACCGCGGGCAGCGCTTGTCGCCAGCGCGCCATAGGCCTTGAGTGCAGTAGAAACCTGACGCTTCCGGGGGGCGGCGGGTTGCCAAGCGGCGTCTCCCTTGGCCTCCATCGCGGCGCGACGGCGGGCGATCTCCTCATCGCCGACAGCGAGGTGGATGCGCCGGCCAGGGATGTCGAGTTCGATCGTGTCGCCATCCTCGACGAGGCCGATCAGCCCACCTTCCGCCGCCTCTGGCGAGCAGTGGCCGACGGAGAGCCCGGAGGAGCCGCCGGAGAAGCGACCATCAGTGACCAGCGCGCAAAGCTTTCCGAGACCCTTCGACTTCAGATAGCTGGTCGGGTACAGCATCTCCTGCATGCCGGGGCCGCCGCGCGGTCCCTCGTAGCGCACCAGCACCACGTCCCCGGCCTGAACGGAGCCGCCTAGGATACCCTCCACTGCCGCGTCCTGGCTTTCGAAGACGCGGGCCGGCCCGCTGAAGCGGAGGATGCTTTCATCCACCCCGGCCGTTTTTACGATGCAGCCCTCCTCCGCGAGGTTGCCGAAGAGCACCGCCAGCCCGCCATCGGCGGAGAAGGCATGGGCAATGCCGCGGATCACACCCTTCTCACGATCCGTGTCCAGCGCTTCCCAACGGCTTTCCTGCGAGAAGGCCTCGGTGGTCGGGATGCCGCCGGGCGCGGCGCGGAAGAAATGGTGCACCTTGGCGTCCTGCGCGCGCTGAACATCCCACTGGGCCAGCGCTTCGGCCAGGCTGGGTGCGTCCACGCGGCCGACTGAGGTATCGAGCAGACCGGCACGGTCCAGCTCTCCCAGGATGCCCATGATGCCGCCGGCGCGGTGCACGTCCTCCACATGGACGTTGATGACGGAGGGCGCGACCTTGCACAGCACAGGGACACGGCGCGAAAGCCGGTCGATGTCAGCCATGGTGAAGGGGACGCCCCCTTCCTGCGCGGCAGCGAGAAGATGCAGGACGGTGTTTGTGGACCCTCCCATGGCGATGTCCAGGGTCATCGCGTTCTCGAAGGCTGCCATGGAGGCGATGGAGCGCGGCAGCAGGGAGTAGTCGTCCGTCTCGTAATGCTGACGGGTGATCTCGACGATGCGGCGACCGGCCTCCAGGAACAGGCGCTTGCGGTCGGCATGGGTGGCGACCACCGTGCCGTTGCCCGGCAGGGCGAGGCCCAGGGCTTCCGTCAGGCAGTTCATCGAGTTGGCGGTGAACATGCCCGAGCAGGACCCGCAGGTTGGGCAGGCCGAACGCTCGATGACCTGCACCTCCTCGTCCGTCACGCTGCTGTCGGCCGCGACGATCATGGCGTCGATCAGGTCCACGCTGCGCTTCACGCCGCGATGCACGACCTTACCCGCCTCCATCGGCCCGCCGGAAACGAAGATGGTCGGGATGTTGAGGCGCATCGCGGCCATCAGCATGCCGGGCGTGATCTTGTCGCAGTTGGAGATGCAGACCAGCGCATCGGCGCAGTGGGCATTCACCATGTACTCGACGCTGTCGGCGATCAGCTCGCGCGACGGGAGGCTGTAGAGCATCCCGTCATGGCCCATGGCGATGCCGTCATCCACGGCGATGGTGTTGAACTCTTTGGCGACGCCTCCTGCCGCCTCGATCTCCCGCGCGACGAGCTGGCCGAGGTCCTTCAAGTGGACATGGCCGGGCACAAACTGGGTGAAGCTGTTGGCGACGGCGATGATCGGCTTGCCGAAATCCGCGTCCTTCATTCCCGTTGCGCGCCACAGCCCGCGGGCGCCGGCCATGTTGCGGCCATGGGTGGTGGTGCGGGAACGGTATTGCGGCATGGGGCTGATCCTCTCTCCGGCCCGGTTTACGACGGGGCGCCGTAGCCGGCCAGACCGGTTGCGATGAGGCGAAGGTTTCGATATCTATGAAGGAAGATAACGACGGAGTGAAGCGTGCCCCGCCTGCCCCGCCGCGGCCTTGCGGTTGCACTCCTCCTTCCCGCCGTTGCACGGGCGCAGGGGGCGGCACCTCTGGTGGCGGGTGCGGCCGATTTGCAGTTCGCCCTCGCCGAGATCGTCGCCCTCTTCCGTGAACGGACGGGTATGGAGGTGCGGACCACGCTTGGTGCCTCAGGCAACCTCACGCGGCAGATCGAACAGGGAAGCCCGGTAGAGTTATTTCTGTCCGCCGATGAGGGCTTCGTGTTCCGCCTCGCCGAGGGCGGGCATACGCGGGACCGAGGAGTTCTCTACGCCACCGGGCGGGTGGCGTTGCTGGTGCCGCCCGCATCGCCGCTGCGCGCCGAGGATGGGCTGGCCGGACTGCGCGCGGCATTGGAAGCAGCACGGATCCGGCGCTTCGCCATCGCCAACCCGGAACACGCCCCCTATGGCCGCGCCGCTGAGCAAGCATTGCGGGCAGAAGGCCTGTGGGACCGCATCCGGCCCCTGCTCGCGCTGGGCGAGAACGTGTCCCAGGCGGCGCAGTTCGCCCTGGCGGGGGGTAGCCAGGGTGGGCTGGTCGCCTTCTCCCTTGTGCTGGCGCCAGCGATGGCCGGGCGAGGAACCTATCAGCTGCTTCCGGACACGCTGCACGAACCCCTGAGGCAGCGTATGGTGCTGACACGCCGCGCGGGCCCGGTGGCGGAGCGCTTCTTCGCCTTCATGCAGGAAGCGGAGGCACGGGCGATCAAGCGACGCTTCGGCTTCGCCCTCCCTGGCGAGTAAGGCGAGATGGACTGGGCGGCCTTCCGGCTTTCGGCCGAACTGGGGCTATGGACGCTGGCGCTTTTGCTGCCGGTCTCGGTGTGGCTGGGGCGGCTCCTGGCGGTTCGGTCATTCCGCGGGCGCGGTTTCATCGAGGCGGCGGTTGCACTGCCCCTGGTGCTTCCCCCCACCGTCGTCGGCTTCTACCTGCTGCTGGCCTTTGGCGCCGGATCGCCGCTTGGCCGAGCCTGGGAGGCGTTAGCGGGGCGCGGCCTCGCCTTTTCCTTTGAGGGGCTGCTGCTGGCTTCGGTGTTGGTGAACCTTCCCTTCGCGGTCCAGCCCATTCAGAACGGCTTCGCCGCCCTACCGCCGCGGCTGCGTGAGGCTGGAGCAATGTCCGGCATGGCGCCCTGGACGGTGTTCCGGCGGGTGGAGTTGCCATTGGCCTGGCCGGGCATCGCCACGGCCGCGGTGCTCACCTTCGCCCATACGCTTGGCGAGTTTGGCGTGGTGCTGATGGTGGGCGGCTCCATCCCGGGCGAGACGCGCACGGCTGCCATCGCCATCTATGATCGCGTGCAGGCTTTCGACGACCGGGGCGCAGGATTGATGTCTGCTGTCCTATTGGGCACGTCGGTGCTGGCGCTGGGCCTGACCAATACGCTGTCACGGCGTGTGGGGCGGCGTCGCGATGGCTGAAGGGCTGAGCCTGCGGCTGAGGGCGGAAGGCCCGATCCCGCTGGACCTGTCGTTGGACGTTGCCCCCGGCGAGGTGGTCGCGCTGGTGGGTCCCTCAGGTGCAGGAAAATCCACGGCGCTGCGCTGCGTTGCAGGGCTGCACCAACCTTCGCAAGGGAAGGTGCGATGTGGCGGCGAAACGTGGCTGGATACTGCTTCGGGTCTGGCCCTTGCGCCGCATCGCCGGAGCGCTGGGCTTGTCTTCCAGGACTACGCACTGTTCCCGCACATGACAGCGCTGGGCAATGTCATGGCGGCCACCGGTCACCTGCCCCGCACGCAGCGGGAAGCGCGAGCGCGGGAGTGGCTGGCGCGCGTCCACTTGTCTGGGCTGGAAGGGCGACGCCCCGAGGAGCTGTCAGGCGGGCAACAGCAACGCGTTGCGGTGGCGCGCTCCCTTGCGCGCGACCCGGCGGTGCTGTTGCTGGACGAACCATTCTCCGCCGTGGACCGAGCGACGCGGCGACGCCTTCAGGCGGAGCTGGCAGGGCTTCGACGAAGCTTGGCGATTCCGGTGCTCATGGTCACCCACGATTTAGAGGAGGCGGTGGCACTCGCCGACAGGATCTGCGTGATGCATCGCGGAACGGGCCTGCAACAAGGCACGCCAGCCAATGTACTGGCACGACCGGCATCGGCGGAGGTCGCGCGATTGTTGGACCTGCGGAACCTGTTCCGAGGCCGCATCGAAGCGCAGGACGAAGTTTCCGGTCGAACCGTTTTCCGCTGGGGAAGCAGGCGCGTCGAAGCCCTGGCCGATAGGCGCTTACACGCTGGTACGGAAGTGGATTGGCTCGTCCCAGGCGGCGCGGTGGTTCTGCATCGACGCGAGCGGCCCTCGCAGGGCGAGCGGGAGAACCCGATCCTGGCACGGGTGATCGACCTTGTTCCCATGGGTGAAGAAGCGCGAGTCACCCTGGATGTAGATGACCCGGAGGGTGGCACTCTCGCCTTCGCCTTGCCGCTGCATCACGCGAGGCGGAACGGTCTCGCTCGCGGAGCGGAATGCAGCGTTTCGCTGCTGGCCAAGGCAATCCACTTGATGCCGCGGTCTAACTAGGAATTGCACGACAATCCCTTGTCCGGCGTTGTCGACTGGCCTCGGGGGCGACAGCCCATAGAGGTCGCAGGCTGGCGGAAGGAGCCGGAGCTAATATGAGGCGCGCCCTGTGGTCCCATGATCGCCTGCGAGGTGGCGTTGGGGCCAGATAGGGCCAGAAGCAAAACGCGCAGTGGTTTTTTGGATCGTCCCGTCAGGTTATCGCCGCGAACTGGTGTCGGCAATTGACGAAGCTTCGAGGTGCGACGCCAAGGCCAAAGCGCGCATCGTAGCTCGGGCGGAAATCGGAAGACGCCTATCGTCGCCGGCGCGATCACCAGCGGCGCCAGCGAGCCTCTAGGTTGGTACGGTCGACTGCCCCAGGGCAAAAGAGAACACCGGTGCCGCCGTGGCAACCTGCTTGGGATCGGCCTTGGAACTCTACCTGCTGAATACCCTTAGGGCTGCCTTGGCCGAGTCGGAAAGTCTCAGTCGTCTAGATCGGCGTCGGGGTGGCGCAAGTGCCACAGGCGCTCATGCGCCGCAACCAGCGTCTCGATGTTGCGGCGCCGATTGATGTCCGGCATCACCGGGCGCCGCGTCAGCATCATCTCCAGCACGCGGAGCAACTGCTCAGCCACTTCGAAGTCGCTTTGGTCGCAAGCCTGATGAAAGGCGACCAGGATCTTGTCCGAGAGGCGCCTGCCCTGCCGCACGCCGGGCGGCAGTCGGGTGACCTCGTCATGAACCAGTTCGCGCTCGTCCTGGTCGGCCATTACCTGCTCCATCCTGCGAAAACCTCTCGCACGCTTGTTGCGTCGCCACCACTTATGCACAGAGTTCCATGGCACATGGAAGGCTCAAGAACCTCCGCGTGATCCACTACGCAGTTGCCCGAGGATGGACGCGGCCATGGTTTCAGGCGGCGTTTCGGGGCGAAACATGGTCCGCACCCGGGAATCGGGACCGACGAGATAGATGAACGAAGAATGGTCCATCGTGTAATCCGTGTGTTCGGCACGCTGTGCGCGAGCGTAATAAACGCGGTACCGACGCGCCGCCTCGGCCACCTTCTCCGTCGTTCCAGTGAGGCCAACCATCCGCGGATGGAAGCGTGAGACATAGTCCTTCAACGCTGCAGGCGTGTCGCGGGCTGGATCAATCGTGATGAGGGCTGGCACGACTTGGTCCGCCGCCTCGCCAAGGGTATCAAGCGCTGCCACCATGGTGCCAAGCTCCGTCGGACAGACGTCAGGGCAATGAGTGAAGCCGAAATAGACCAGCATCCACCGCCCAGCGAAGTCTTGCTCCGAAACCGCACGGCCATCCTGGTCAATCAGCGAGAAGGCGCCGCCCAGGGCGAGACCAGGGGGAAGGGTCAGGCCACCCTGACCACCCCCAGCCGCAGGTACCGGAAGCTCCGCGCCGAAGACGCTGGCTAGGCGTGAAGCGAAGGCCTCGCCCACGCTCTCCCCCGGGATGCGCGAGGTCCAGGCCCAACCCCAGAGACCAGCAACAAAGACGAGCAGCGCAAGGCTGGCGTATCGGATCACGGTCAGCATTGGCGGGGTTTAGCCCGGTCCGGCCGCCGGGGGTATTCCCGGGGCGCATCGCTGACCAATCGCTCGCGTCTAGTGCGTGCTGCCGAGGATCTGGCCCTCGGGTTGGGCGGTGGTAAACGTGGAGGCGCCGAAGGCCTCTTCCCACGTACCCTCAGTGGAAGCCTTGCTGTACTCGGTCGCCCGGTTCTCGAAGAAGTTGGTGTGCTCGATTGCGTTCAGCATCTCATCGAGCCAAGGGAGCGGGTTCTTCTCGACGTGGTACAGCGGCTCCAGACCCAGCTGGGTCAGGCGGCGGTCGGCGATGAAGCGGATGTATTGCTTCACCTCATCGCCGGTCAGCCCCTCGACGCCGCCCATCTCGAAGGCGAGGTCGATGAAGGCATCCTCATGGTCCACGATGGTCGAGCAGATCAGGTATAGGTCACGACGCAGCTCTTCCGTCCATATCTCCGGGTTCTCCTGCACGAAGGTGCGGAAGAGGCGGATGACGGAGAGGCAGTGCAGCGTCTCGTCCCGCACGCTCCAGGACACGACCTGTCCCATGCCCTTCATCTTGTTGAAGCGCGGGAAGTTCATGAGGATGGCGAATGAGGCGAAGAGCTGCAGCCCCTCGGTGAAAGCACCGAATGCCGCAAGGGTCTTCGCAATCTCGGTTTTGCTTTCGACCGAGAAGTTCTGCATGTAGTCGTACTTGTCCTTCATCTCCTTGTACTTCAGGAATGCCGTGTACTCGATTTCCGGCATCCCGATCGTGTCGAGAAGATGAGAATACGCGGCGATATGCACCGTCTCGATGTTGCTGAAGGCAGACAACATCATGAGCACTTCCGTCGGCTTGAAGACCTGGGAATAGTGCTTCATGTAGCAGTTGTTCACCTCGACATCGGCCTGGGTGAAGAAGCGAAAGATCTGCGTCAGCAGGTTCTTCTCGCCGGCCGTGAGGTTCTTCTGCCAATCCTTCACATCATCTGCGAGAGGGATTTCCTCCGGCAGCCAGTGGATGCGCTGCTGCTGCAGCCAGGCTTCATAGGCCCAAGGGTAGCGGAAGGGCTTGTAGACCGGGTTGGCCGTCAGGAGGTCGAGGCGCTGCGGTGCGTCGTCGTTGGTGTAGCCGTCGGGCATGGGTGCCTCTGTGATGCTGTCGTGTTGTCTCTAGCGAGGGACCCTGCCCCTCGCGCTCCACGCCAGGAAACACCGTTTCCTGGCCCTTCGGAACTAGGCCCGGAAAGCCTGCCTCATTGGCAGGCCAGGCATTCCTCGTAGTTGGTGCTATTCGCTGTCAGCGGGGCCGCGATCGCAGCGGGCTCATTGGCCTCGATCATCACGGCCTTCTGCGAAACCGCGTCGGCGCGCTGGATGGACAGGGAACGGCAGTAGTAGAGCGACTTCACCCCCTTCTTCCACGCCATCATGTGGATCTGGTGAAGATCCCGCTTGTGCACATTGGCAGGCAGGAAGACGTTGAGCGACTGCGCTTGGCAGATAAAGGGCGTGCGGTCGGCAGCGTGCTCAACGACCCAACGCTGGTCCAGTTCGAAGGCGGTCTTGAAGATCGCCTTCTCCTGCTCATCCAGGAAGTCCAGGTGCTGCACCGAGCCCTTGTTCACGGTGACCGACGTCCAGGTGTCGCTGTCGTCGCGGCCGTGCTTTGCCAGCACCGCCTTTAAATACGGGTTGCGGACAATGTAGGAGCCGGAGAGCGTCTTGTGGTTATAGACGTTCGCCGCGATGGGCTCGATGCCCGGGCTGGCACCGCCGCAGATGATGGAGATGGAGGCGGTGGGCGCGATTGCCATCTTGTTGGAGAAGCGCTCCATGAAGCCGTACTCGGCGGCATCGGGGCACGGGCCGCGCTCCTCGGCGAGGAGGCGCGAGGCCGCATCCGCCTGCTCGCGGATGTGGCGGAACATCTTCTTGTTCCAGACCTTGGCCACCACGCTCTCGAACGGAACGCCCATCTTCTGCAGGAAGGAGTGGAACCCCATCACGCCGAGCCCGACTGACCGCTCGCGCATCGCCGAGTAGCGCGCGCGGGCCATGGAGTCGGGTGCGGTGTCGATGAAGTTCTGCAGCACGTTGTCCAGGAAGCGCATCACATCGGTGATGAAGAGCGGATGGTCCTTCCACTCCATCCAGGTCTCAAGGTTCAGCGAGGACAGGCAGCACACCGCCGTGCGCTGCTCGCCATGCTGGTCGAGGCCGGTGGGGAGGGTGATCTCGGAGCAGAGGTTGGAGGTCTTCACCTCCAGCCCTGCCAGCTTGTGGTGCTCGGGCCGCGCGTTGTTCACGTGGTCGGAGAAGATGATGTACGGCTCGCCCGTCTCGATCCGGGCGGTGAGCAGACGGATCCAGAGCGAGCGAGCCGAGACCGTGCGCACCACCGCATTGTCCTTGGGACTGGTGAGCGCCCAGGCCTCGTCGGCCTCCACCGCACGCATAAAGGCGTCGGGCACCAGGATGCCGTGGTGCAGGTTCAGCGCCTTGCGGTTGGGGTCGCCGCCCGTGGGGCGGCGGATCTCGATGAACTCCTCGATCTCCGGGTGGCTGATCGGCAGGTAGACGGCCGCCGAGCCGCGGCGCAGCGAACCCTGCGAAATGGCGAGGGTGAGGCTGTCCATCACCCGGATGAACGGCACGATGCCCGAGGTCTTGCCGTTCTGGCCGACCTTCTCGCCCAGGGAGCGTAGGTTGCCCCAGTAGGAGCCGATGCCCCCGCCCTTGGAGGCGAGCCAGACATTCTCGTTCCACAGCCCGACGATGGATTCGAGCGAGTCGTTCGCCTCGTTCAGGAAGCAGGAGATGGGCAAGCCACGCGTGGTCCCGCCATTCGACAGGACGGGCGTCGCCGGCATGAACCAAAGGCGCGAGATATAGTCATAGATGCGCTGGGCATGGGCGGCGTCGTCGCCATAGGCCGACGCCACGCGCGCGAAGAGGTCCTGATAGGACTCGCCGGGCAGGAGGTAGCGATCATCGAGGGTCGCACGACCGAAATCCGTCAGCAGCGTGTCCCGTGAACGGTCCACCTGCACTTGGCCATGGCCCTGAAGCTGAACGGCATCGAACACGGCAATCTCCCCTGATCCCCCAGGCTCTAACCCCTCAGAGCCGGCCTGACGGGATACAACATCTTGCGGTCCCTGGCCAGAGAAACGGCTAGATACGGTGTGAGTTGCCCGTACGTTACGATTCAGTGCGACTCGCGGAGATTCCTGGGTTTCCGGGCCCAGCACCGGCGGGCAGCCTGTGTTTGCCGTGCCACAGGGACCGTCTGCAATGCTCATGATCCGATATCCCCGCTATCCACAGCCTGCCTCGGCTCATGGCACAACGAGAACATATCATGAACTATCTGGCAAGGTTTTAGCGATTAGAGGCTACGCCTCGGTGCGTCACTCAAGGTGCTTGAGACCGCACCAATCCGCGATGAAGGCGGCGATCGAGAGCGTCGTCGTCCGCAGGAATTCGATTTCCGTTCGCTCATCGAAGCCATGCGCGCCCTCGCCGCGTGGGCCATAGCAGAGCGCCGGAATATCGTAATACAGGCCGTAATAGCGCGTGTCGTTCACGGCGGTGGAGATGCGCGCACTCATGTCCTCCCCGAAGGCTTGGCGGTGGGCCTGCGACAGCACCGCCTCGGCCTCCGACCCTGGCTCGAGAACGAAGCCGTCGGCCTGGAACCCGTGCCACACGATCTCGGGCGGGTTCTCCTCCAGGAATCGATCGCCCCGGGCCGCCTCGGCGACGACCCGCTGCACGGCAGCCATCGCGTCGTGCACGTCGCTACCGGGCAGCAGGCCGATGCGGCAATCCACTTCGCACCAGGCGGGAGTGCTGGACGCCCAGTCGCCACCACGAATGATGCCCGGGTTGAACTTGATCGGGTCCATCACCTCCGAATACCAACGATGGCTGCGAGCCTCGCGATTCAGAGCGATCGTGTGGTTCTCCAGCGCCTGGACGAGACGCATCGCGCTGGTGATGGCGTTCGAGCCGGTCTGCGCCACTGCAACATGGACCGGAATGCCGCGCACGCGCAGGCGGAACCACAGCGTGCCGGTATGGGCGCGCGTGATGGTGCCGCCGGTGGGCTCGGGAATCAGCACGGCATCGGCGCGGTAGCCGCGCAGCAGCGTTGCGAGGGCGCCATTGCCGGTGCTCTCCTCTTCCGTCACCGTCATCACATGCACGTCGCCGGCGGGGCACCATCCGGCGGCGCGGATCGCCTCCATGGCAAAGACCATGGCGGCGACACCCGACTTCATGTCATGCGCCCCACGCCCATAGAGCCAGCCCTCGCGGACCGCGGCCGAGTAGGGTGGAACGCTCCACATCTCGGCGGGCCCCTCTGGCACCACGTCGATGTGGCCTTGCAGGATCAGGGAGCGACCATTCGCCTCGCCGCACCGGCGCGTGGCGACGACCTGGATGCTCTGCGCCGGGTCCACCTCCACCATCGGTGCCGCCTTGGGATGGTCGGTCAGGGAAACATCGGCCAGGGAGAAGCGATCCACCGAATAGCCGCGATGGGCGAACCAGCGTGCCAGGAAATCCTGCAGCGGCGCCTCCCGCCCTCGGAGAGACTGGAAGCGCACGATATCGGCCAGGAACCGAAGCTCCTCGTCGAAGGCCGCGTCCACCGCGTCCCGGAGGGCCTGGAAGGTGGCGCTGTCTGGCATATCGGGTGCTCTCCTCCGGGAATTCCCGGGCAACGCCCGGGCGCCCGGCATTGTTGCAGCGTGGAGCCCGAGCCGTCAGCCCTCCCCCACATGGGAGGAGAGAGGCGTGGCGCGGCCCATCGTCTGGGCAAGGGCTTCGGCCGTGAAAGGCTTCTGGAGCACCCTCCCCTCTCCCAATTCCCGCAGCGCCGCCTCGTCGGCATAGCCCGTCACGAAGATGACAGGGAGACCCGGGCGGCGTGTCGCGATCTCTCGCGCCAGTTCGGCGCCTGTCATGCCGGGCATCGCGTAATCCAAGACCGCGAGGTCGAACGGGACCTCCTCGTTCGCCAGCAGGTCCAGCGCCGCGCCACCGCTCCCGGCCTCCAGCACCTCGCAACCGAGCCGGTCGAGCATGGCGCCGGTCACCTCGCGGACTGCCGCATCGTCATCCACCAGCAGGACACGGCGCCGGCGCGACGCGCCATCATTCTCGGACCCCTCCAGGCCATCCGGCGCGACCGGGGCATCGGCACGGGGCAGGAAGACGCGCACCGTGGTGCCACGACCAGGCGCAGTCTCGATCCGCACCCCACCGCCCGACTGCTTGGCAAAGCCATAGACCTGCGCCAAGCCAAGCCCCGAGCCCTTTCCAACAGGCTTGGTCGTGAAGAAGGGCTCGAAGGCCTTTTCCCGCACTTCCGGCGACATGCCGCTGCCAGTGTCGGAAACGGCAACCATGACGTAGTCGCCAGGCGCTGGCTCCTCCGGCCGCTCCGGAGGACCGAGCGAAACATTCGCCGTCTCCACCCGGATCGCCCCCCCCGGCCCCATGGCGTCGCGCCCGTTGATGGCCAAGTTGAGAATCACGAGCTCGATCTGGGTCGGATCCACCAGCGCGGGCCAAAGTCCCGGCTGCAGGGATCCCTCGACCGTCACGGACCCGCCCATCGTACTTTCGAGCAGGTCGCGCATCCCGGCCACTGTCTCGTTCAGGTCGAGCGGCCGCGCGGCGAGGCGCTGGCGGCGCGAGAAGGCGAGAAGCTGCGCGGTCAGGGTTGCGCCACGCTGCGCTGCCGCACGCATGAGGGAAAGGCGCCGCAGCGAGCGTGCGTCGAGCCCCGCCTGCTGCGCGGCCTGCTCCAGGAAGTCGAGGTTGCCGAGAACGACCGTGAGCAAATTGTTGAAGTCATGCGCGACGCCGGAGGTGAGCTGCCCCACCGCCTCCAGCCGCTGCATCTGGCGCAAAGTCGCCTCGATGCGCTCGCGCTCCTCGATCTGGCCGAGAAGCTGGCGGTTCGTGGCCGCCAGCTCGGCCGTCCGCTCGGCAACGCGGCGCTCCAGCTCGTCGCGGGCGAGGCGGGCCTCGGTCACGTCGATGGAGACGCCGACATAGCCGAGGAAGCGGCCCTCCGCATCCGTCCGCGGAACACCCTGGGCGAGCATCCAGCGGGTACGCCGCTGGCGGTCCCAGATGCGCACCTCGCCCAGGAAATCCTCGCGCGCGGCGAAGGCGCGACCAAAACTGGCTTCGAAACCAGGGAGATCGGCCTCGTGGATCACGCTGCGCCAAGCTTCGGGTGCCGTGGTGGCGGGGTCCAGCCCGAAGACGCGCTCGTGATGGCGGTTCGCGTAAATGAGGCGTCCTTCGGAGTCCGCCATCCAGATCAGGGCCGGCGCGGAGTCAGCAAGCGAGCGGAAACGCTCCTCGCTTTCCCGCAACGCCGCCTCGGCCATTCGGCGCTCGTGGATGTCTTCGGTCGCGCCATACCACTTCACGATGGCGCCCGTTTCGTCACGGCGCGGATAGGCGCGGGAATGCGCCCATCGATACGAGCCGTCGCGCATCTTCATGCGGTGCTCGATGTCATACGCCTCGCCCGTCGCGACCGAACGACCCCAGATCTCGAAAGTGCGGGCGCGGTCGTCGGGATGAAGACCGTCAGCCCATGTGGAGCCAAGCCCCGACGTACCGGTCCACTCCATCCAGCGAGGACTGACCTGGTCGAGCTCTCCCTCGGGAATGGCCGTCCAGCTGACCTGCGGATTCAAATCCACCGTCGCGCGGTGATGGTCCTCGCTTTCCCGCAACGCCGCCTCGGCGCGGGCGCGCAGGATGGACGACCAGCCGCGCTCGGCAAGCTCGAGACCGAGGGAGGTTTCGTCCGGCGTCCAGGGCGGAGGCCCCTGCCGCTCCACAACCAAGCGGGCGACGAGTTCTCCATCCCGCATCACCGACGTGACGAGACGGTGCGGCGCCGCCTCGCCCTCGGCCGTCGGCAGGCGCCCGGCATGGCTGAGGGGATGGAACCCATCGGACCGTGCCTCGAACATCGCCACGCCCTCGGCACTCAGGTGGCGCAGCGCCGCCTGCGCGAGCGCCTGGGCAGCGGCAACGGGCGTCGTCGTCTCGCGCAAGCGATCGCCCAACTCCGAGAGGGCAGCCCTGCGGCGCTCGGCCATGCGGCGGGTCGTGGTTTCGACCACCACGGCGATGACGCCGGCCGGCCGCCCCTGCTCGTCCGGAACGGGCGAGTAGTCGAGATCCATCCACACGCGCTCGGCAACGCCGTGGCGAAACAACGTGAGTTCCTGATCCTTAAAGGAGAGCGTGCCTCCGGCGAGGCCGACCCGCATCACCCGGTCGTTGAACTCCGCGACCTCTGGCCAACCTTCGCGAACGCGAGAGCCAAGAAGCCCGGGGTGACGCCCGCCCGCGAAGACGGAGTAGGCGTCATTGTAGATCATGACCCCCGCCTCACCCCACAGCATGACCATGGGCACGGGGGAACACAGCAGAAGCCCGGTCGCCGTTCGCAGGCTTTGCGGCCAGAACGTGATGGGACCAAGCGGAGTGGCCGCCCAGTCGTGCTGGCGCACCCTTTCCCGCATCCCGCCCCCATCGGCGAGAAAAGCCAGGAATGGGTCGGCTGCCGCCTGATCCTGGGTCAAGCGCATCCTTTCCACGAATCGAAGTCGCAGTCGCATTTGATTATCTGAATTTCCCGCGCGCGTCAGGGGGTTGACCCCTGCGCGAGCCCATTGGCGCCCCGCCCCGTCACGCCGCCTCGCAGCAGATCAGGGCGGTCGCGGTCGTCTCGGCGGAATGCCGGCATCGGCGTTCCAGAGGACCGGGTCCGGCCCTCCCCGAAAGGCGGAAAAGGGCGCCCGGAGCCCCTCACTCCCACTCAATCGTGCCGGGCGGCTTGGAGGTGATGTCGTAGGTGACGCGATTGATGCCGCGCACCTCGTTGACGATGCGGTTCGCCACGCGGCCCAGGAAGCCCATGTCAAACGGATAGAACTCCGCCGTCATCCCGTCGGTGCTGGTCACGGCGCGCAGCGCGCAGGCCTGATCGTAGGTCCGGCCATCGCCCATCACGCCCACGGTGCGCACGGGCAGCAGCACGGCGAAGGCCTGCCAGATCGCGTCGTAGAGCCCGGCGCTGCGGATCTCCTCCAGGAAGATGCTGTCCACCTTGCGCAGCAGATCCGCCTTCTCGCGCGTCACCTCACCCGGGATGCGGATGGCGAGGCCCGGCCCCGGGAAGGGGTGCCGCCCCACGATCTCCTCCGGAATGCCCAGCTCGCGGCCCAGCACGCGCACCTCGTCCTTGAACAGCTCGCGCAGCGGCTCGACAAGGCGCATCCGCATCCCCTCGGGAAGACCGCCCACGTTATGGTGCGACTTGATGGTGACGGAAGGACCGCCCGTGGCGCTCACACTCTCGATCACGTCGGGATAGAGCGTGCCCTGCGCCAGAAAATCCGCCCCGCCGATCTTGTTCTGCTCCTCCTCGAACACCTCGATGAAGAGGCGCCCGATGGTCTTGCGCTTCGCCTCGGGGTCGGTGAGGCCCGAAAGCTGGCCCAGGAACAGGTCCGACGCGTCGCGGTGCACGAGGCGGATGTTGAACCGGTCGCGGAAGGTTTGCACGACCTGGTCGGCCTCGTTCGCCCGCATCAGCCCGTGATCCACGAAGATGCAGGTCAGCTGGTCGCCGATCGCCTCATGGATCAGCACCGCTGCCACGGAGGAGTCCACACCGCCAGAAAGCCCGCACACCACGCGGCCCTTCCCCACCTGCTCGCGGATGCGCTGCACCATCTCCTCGCGATAGGCCTTCATGGTCCAGTCGCCGCCGCAGCCGCAGATCGCCTTGGCGAAATTGTCGAGGAGCTGCGCGCCATGCGGCGTGTGCACCACCTCGGGGTGGAACTGAACGCCGTAGAAGCGCCGTGCCTCGTCGGCCGTGATCGCATTGGGCGCGCCGTCGCTCGTGGCGACGACCTTGAAGCCCTCGGGCAGGCGCGTGACCCGATCGCCGTGCGACATCCACACCTGCTCGCGCGCGCCCTTGGACCAGATGCCCTGGGTCAGCGCGGAATCCGCCACCACCTCCACGAAGGCGCGGCCGAACTCGCGGTGGTCATGCCCCTCCACCTGCCCGCCCAGCTGCTGCGCCATGGCCTGCTGGCCGTAGCAGATGCCCAGCACCGGCAGCCCCATGGAGAAGACATGGTCAGGCGCGCGCGGGCTCTCTCCCTCTGTCACTGAGGCCGGGCCGCCGGACAGGATGATGCCCTTGGGCGCGAAGTCCCGCACCTTCTCCTCGGGCGCCGCATTGAAGGGCCAGATCTCGCAGTACGTCCCACCCTCGCGTAGCCGCCGGGCGATGAGCTGCGTCACTTGGGAGCCGAAATCGAGGATAAGGAGTCGGTCGTGGCGCTGGGTCATGGCGGCTGGCACCACAAGCGGCGCGCGCCGTCAAGCGAGACCCCCTTGCTTGCCGGCCTCACCGCGGCGCGCGGGTGCCCGCGGTCGCGGTCAGCAGCAGGTGGATCGGGTCCCAGGCATAGGCGCGCTGCGGCAGGTCCTGCCCGGCGAAGCGCACCACTTCCCGCGCCACGGCCCGCGCCCCCAGGCGCTCGTAGAAGTAGCGGGAATTGTTGCCCTCCAGCACCCAGGCGAAGGCGCTCTGCGCTCCCAGCGAGGCGAGGTGCGAGGCCATGGCCCGCATCAGCCGGCGCCCGATGCCGCGGCCATGGAAATCGTCGAGCAGGTAGAGCGTCTCCACCTCCCCCTCGGCAATCCCGGCCCGACGGGCGAAGCCCCCGGTGACGAAGCCCACCACCCCGCCACCCGGCGTTTCCGTCCCGTCGGCGATGGCGAGGAAGCCGGCATGGCCACCCCGCCCCAGGGCGAGCCCCTGCTCATACGACGCCGCTTCCCGGGACACGGAAAGATTGGCCAGATAGGACGCCGGAAGCAGCGTCGGATAGGTGTTCCGCCAGGAGGCGAGGTGGACCCTTGCCATCGCCATGGCGTCGCCCGGCCGGGCGCGGCGAATGCTGACCGTCATGAAACGCGCTCCATCACGGCGCAGAAGAACCCATCCGTCCCATGCGCCGCGGGACTGAGGGCGAGGTGCGGCCCGTTGCAAGGCGGCGCGCCCGGCAGCCCCGCCTCCTCCCAGGCCCGGGAAAGCGGGACGGCTCGGAAATCCGCATGCGCTTGCAGGAACCCGTCCACCTGTCCCTCATCCTCCTCTGGCAGCAGCGAGCAGGTCGCGTAGACGAGCCTACCGCCCGGTCGGACAAGTTGCGCTGAGATGGACAGAATTTCACGTTGCTTCCCGACCAGCTCCGCCAAATCCTCGCCATTCGTGCGGCTGCGTGCGTCGGGATTGCGGCGCCAGGTGCCGGTGCCGGTGCAGGGTGCATCCACCAGGACCCGGTCGAACTGTCCGGCCCGCCGCTTGGCCCAGCGGTCGCCGGGGCTCAGGAGATGCGTCTCGGCATTGTGGACCCCGGCGCGGCGCAGGCGCTTCCCTGCGCCCTCCAGCCTCGGGGCGGAGACATCGCAGGCAGTGATGCGTCCCTGATTCGCCATCGTCGCGGCCATGGCCAAAGTCTTCCCGGCAGCACCCGCGCAATAATCCGCGACACGCATCCCGGGTTTCGCTCCAACAAGCGCAGCGATGAGTTGCGAGCCCTCATCCTGTACTTCGACCAGCCCGTCCTTGTAGGCCGGAGTGGCCGCGACGGAGGCGCGGCCGCGCAGCCGCATGCCCCAGGGCGAATAGGGAGTCGGCGCCGCCTCCATCCCCAGCGCCGCCATCGCCGCATCGCGCGTCGCCTTCAGCGCATTGGCGCGCAGGTCGAGCGGCGCAGGCGCCTCCAGCGCCGCCGCCTCCACCTCCAGCGTCTCGCCGAAGCGGGCGCGCAGCCCGGGCAGCGCCCATTCCGGCAGATTCAGCCGCGCGCCATCGGGCATCTCCTTGCCGACCAGCGGCTTGCCGGCCAGGGCGCGCGCCACCTCCTCCTCCCCGACATCCAGCGTCCCGGCGCCGTAGCGTCCGGCGGTGAAGAGCTTAGACGCCTCGCCCGGCTTCATGCCGCGCACCAGCAGAAGGAAGGCCAGCACGAGCAAACGCGGCGTCACCCGCACGCCCGACTGCTTGATCCACCATTCCAGCCGCAGCCTCTGCCGCAGCACGCCCCAGGCGAGGTCGCTCACCTCGCGCCGGTCGCCGCCGCCGATGTAGCGGCGCGCGCGAAAGAACTCGGCCGCGATGGCATCGGCCGGGCGGCGCGGCTGGTCCATCACGCCGTGCAGCAGGTCGATGGCGGCGGCGAGGCGGGCTTCGGGCGTCATGCGCGGTACTCCGCGCGAAGAAAGGACTTCGGAAAAATCATGGAAAAGATCATGCCGTATCCTGCCAGCGATGCGCCGCAGGGCGAAGCGCCCGCTCTCATGCCGGCTCCCAGCAGCGCCGGATGCGCCGCGTGCCACCGAACAGGCGGAACAAGGCACGGCTGGCACGCAGGAAACTCCCCTGCACCTCCGGCGGCCCTCCCGGCAGCGCCGCGATTCCGGGCGAAATGAAAGCGGCGTGGCAGCGCGCGGACAAACCCGGATCGGGGAAGCAGGAAAACGGCGCACGCAGCGCCGACATCAGCCCCGTCGCCCGCGCCACCAGCACGCCCCGCATCCCCTGCCCCCGCTAGGCGCGGCGAAAGGCGCGGCACAGGAAATACTCCAGCGCCAGAAGATCCGGCTTTTCCCGCCCGATCTTCAACAGCAGCGCCATCCACAGCCGCCGCTCCGTCCAGCGGCGGAAATTCCGGTGCAGCGTGTCGCCCTTCATCCCGGGCGCGGAGCGCGTCTCGACCTGCCGCCAGGGCAGGCGCGAGCAGGCGGCTTCCAGGCAGGCCTCGAAGCGCGAAAGCAGGTCGTGCCGCGCCGGCCGCCCGACCTCATGCGCGCAAAGCGCCTCCCGCACCGGCCACACGAAGCGGATCTCCGCCTCGGTCAGCAGGCGCCAGGGATGCGGCGCGGACAGGCGCGGCTTCGCCCTGCCCCGCACCTCCATCCGCCCCAGCGTCGCGACGGCCCCCGCGAAAAGCAGCGCCCTCTCGCCCCGTTTCCGCTCCCGCTCCGCCCTTGCCACCGCCATGCCGCCTCCACGCAAAACCGACCGAACAAACCAAGAACGATACGGTGAAGTCAAGCTTCCGCTTGCGAGGCCGCCGCCCGCAACGCCCTACTTCCCCCGCTGCCGCAAGGAACGCGCCCATGTCCGCCAGCACGCCGCCCTCCCCGGCCCCGCTCTGGTCCGCCGCCGCAGCCTACGAACCCTATGTCGGGCGCTGGAGCCGCCGCGTCGCGCCCGAGTTCCTTCGCTGGCTCGGCGTGCCATCCGGCGCGCGCTGGCTGGATGTCGGCTGCGGCACCGGCGCGCTTTCCTCCACAATCCTTGCGCAATGCGATCCGGAATCCGTGACGGGGGTGGATCTCTCCGAGGCGTTCCTCGACCACGCCCGCGCCCAGGTCACCGACCCGCGCGCCAGCTTCCGCACAGGCGACGCCCAGGCGCTTCCGGTCGAGGAAGCCTCCTTCGACGCGGTGGTGAGCGGCCTCGTGCTGAACTTCGTGCCCGACCAGCACCGCGCCGTGGCGGAGCTGCGACGCGCATCCCGCCCGGGCGGCACGGTCGCCGTCTATGTCTGGGACTATGCGGAGGGCATGCAGATGATGCGCCATTTCTGGGACGCGGCCGCCGCGCTGGACCCCGAGGGCGCGGGCGGAAGGGACGAGGCGCTGCGCTTCCCCGCCTGCCGCCCCGACCCGCTGGCCGCGCTGTTCCGCGGCGCCGACATTGGCGCGGTCGAGGTGACGGGCATCGCCATCCCCACCGCCTTCCGCGACTTCGACGATTACTGGACGCCCTTCCTGGCCGGCGGCGCCCCGGCGCCCAGCTACTGCCAGGCCCTTCCCGAGGACCGCCGTGCCGCGCTGCGCGAAAGACTGCGTGGCACGCTGCCGACGGAGCCCGACGGCAGCATCCGCCTCGTCGCGCGCGCCTGGGCGGTGCGCGGCACCGCCTGACGCCCCTCAGTCGGCGCGGTAGTTCGGCGCCTCGCGCGTCACCGCCACGTCGTGCACGTGGCTCTCGCGCAGCCCCGCATTCGTGATGCGGCGGAAGCGTGCATTCTTCTGCAGGTCGGCGATGGTGGCGCTGCCGGTGTAGCCCATGGCGGCGCGCAGCCCGCCCACCATCTGGTGGATCACCGCGCCCACCGGCCCCTTGTAGCCGACGCGGCCCTCCACGCCTTCGGGCACCAGCTTCATCTGGTCCTGCACCTCGGCCTGGAAGTAGCGATCGGCCGAGCCGCGCGCCATGGCGCCCAGCGAGCCCATGCCGCGATACGACTTGTAGGAGCGGCCCTGGTAGAGGAACACCTCGCCCGGCGCCTCGTCCGTGCCGGCCATCATGCTGCCCATCATTACGCAGTCAGCGCCCGCAGCCAGCGCCTTGGCGATGTCGCCCGAGTTGCGGATGCCGCCATCGGCGATGCAGGGCACGCCGGATTCGCGCGCCGCGGCCGCGCCTTCCATCACCGCGGTCAACTGCGGCACGCCCACCCCGGCCACGATGCGCGTCGTGCAGATCGAGCCGGGTCCGATGCCGATCTTCACAGCGTCGGCCCCGCCCTCGATCAGCGCCAGCACCGCCTCCGGCGTCGCCACGTTGCCGGCGATGACCTGCACCGTGTTGCTCAGCCGCTTGATGCGCTCGATGGCGCGGATCACGCCTTCGCTGTGGCCATGGGCGGTGTCCACCACCACCACGTCCACCTCGGCGGCGACCAGCGCCTCGGCGCGCTTCAGCCCGTCCTCGCCCACGCCGGTCGCGGCGGCGACGCGCAGCCGCCCCATCGCGTCCTTCACCGCGACGGGATGCGCCTCGCTCTTGTCCATGTCCTTGACGGTGATGAGGCCGACGCAGCGCCCGGCCTCGCCCACCACCAGCAGCTTCTCGATCCGGCGGCGGTGCAGCAGCGACCGCGCCTCCTCGGCGCTGACGCCCTCGCGCGCCGTCACCAGGTTCTCGCGCGTCATCAGCTCATAGACGCGCTGGTTCGGGTCGGTGGCGAAGCGCACGTCGCGGTTGGTGATGATGCCGACCAGCCGGTTGGTCTTCGGCTCGACCACCGGGAAGCCGCTGATCTTGTGCCGCGCCTTGAGCGCCATGACGTCGGCCAGCGTCTGGTCCGGATGGACCATAACGGGGTTCACCACCATCCCGCTCTCGAAGCGCTTCACCTGGCGGACCTGGTCCGCCTGCTCCTCCGCGGTGAGGTTCTTGTGGATCACGCCGATGCCGCCGCGCTGCGCCATAGCGATCGCCATCGGCGCTTCCGTAACCGTGTCCATGGCGGCGGAGATCAGCGGGATGTTCAGCCCGATCTCCCGCGTCAGGCGGGTGCGCGTGTCGGTCTGCGTCGGCAGCACCGTGGAATAGGCCGGGAGGAGCAGCACGTCGTCGAAGGCATAGGCCTCGGCGATGCGGAGCGGTTCGATGGAATCGGGAGCCATGGCGGGATGGGACCTTTCGGGCGGGGTCGCGGGCCTTGGCGGCCCCTCCTACTCCCCCCGCCCGGCCGCGTCCAGATTGCCCCCGCGGAAGCCGGTGGCCACCACATAAAGTTCACTGGATTCCTTGCGGCTGGAGGGCGGCTTGGCATGGGCCACCCGGGCGAAGCCCTGGCGCAGCCGATCCAGCATCGCGCGCTCCGCCCCGCCCTGGAACAGCTTGGCCACGAAGGCCCCGCCGGGCGTCAGCACCCGTTCCGCGAAGTCGAGCGCGAGTTCCCCCAGCGCCATGATCCGCAGGTGGTCGGTCGCGTTGTGCCCCGTGGTGTTGGGCGCCATGTCCGACAGGACGAGGTCCGCCTTGCCGCCCAGCGCCTCGATCACCTCCCGCTCCGCCTCCTCGTCCTGGAAGTCGCCCTGGAGGGTCACGGCGCCCGGCACCGGGTCCATGGGCAGCAGGTCGAGCGCGACCACGTGCCCCGCCTCGCCGATTGTCTTCAGCGCCACCTGCGTCCATCCCCCCGGCGCGGCGCCAAGGTCCACGACCCGCATCCCCGGCCGCAGCAGGTGGAACTTCGCGTCGAGGTCGATCAGCTTGAACGCGGCGCGCGACCGCCACCCCGCGGCCTTGGCCGCCTTGACGTAGGGGTCGTTCAACTGCCGGGCGAGCCAGCGCTGCGAGGCGGTGGACCGACCCTTGGCGGTCTTGAGCTTGGTGTGGAGGTTGCGCGGGGGCGGGGCCATGCCCTTCCCTAACGCGCCGCGCGCCCCGGCAGAAGCAGGCCGCTCAGCGCCGCGACGCGCCGCGGATCAGGCGCATCAGCATCCCCTCCCGCAGCCCGCGATCGGCGACGGTGAGCTCCGGGACCGGCCAGAGCCGCCGGATCGCCGCATAGACAGCGCAGCCCGGCAGGACGAAATCCGCCCGCTCCGGCCCGACGCAGGGATGGGCGGAAAGCCCGGCCCGCCCCATGGCGAAAAGCCGCGCCAGCGCCTCGTCCGCCCGTTCCGCCGGCAGGCTCAGCCCGTCCACCAGCTGCCGGCGGTAGCGCGGCAGGTCCAGCACGACGCCGGCCAGCGTCGTCACCGTGCCCGAGGTTCCGATGAGGCGGACGCCGCCGCGCGCGATCTCGTGCCGGATGCAATGGAGCCGCTCGAACTCGGCCAGCCGCGCCTCCACCTCCGCCGCCACCTCGGCGAAGCCATTGGCGGAGAAGCAATCCTCACCCACTCGCTCGGCCAGCGTCACGACGCCCAGGGGGATGGAGGCGTAGCCGATCAGCTCCGGCTGCACCCCCGCCCGGATCCAGGCGATCTCGGTCGAGCCGCCGCCGATGTCGAACAGGATGGCGCGACGGTCATCCGGCGCGAGCAGCGGCGCGCAGGATTCCATCGCCAGCTCCGCCTCCTCGCGCGGGGAGATGATCCGCGGCCGCAGCCCCGTCTCCTCCTCCACCCGGCGCAGGAAGGGCACGCCATTCGCGGCGCGGCGGCAGGCTTCCGTCGCGACGGCGGCGACGCGATAGACCCGGCGCCGCGTCAGGCGGTCGGCGCACATCGCCAGCGCCTCCACCGTCCGGTCCATGGCGGCCTGCGACAAGGCGCCGGTCCGCGCCAGACCCTCCCCCAGCCGCACGATGCGCGAGAAGCTGTCCACGACGCGGAACCCGCCCCGCGTCGGTGCGCCGATCAGGAGCCGGCAATTGTTGGTGCCCAGGTCGAGGGCGGCGAAGAGCGCCGCTGAACCGTCCTCGGCCCCGCCCCGGGCATCGAGGAGGGTAGGCGCGCGCATCAAACTCTTCCCAGATGGCAGTCCTGCATGATCCCCGTCCCGGGCCCCGGGCGCAAGCAGGATCGTCACGGTCTTGGCAAGTGACGGGGCCGATGCTATCTGCCTGCCGCGTCGGCACCGCCCGTCCCTGCTGGGGGATAGTTTAGCGGTAGAACTCCCGGCTCTGACCCGGGCAGCCTTGGTTCGAATCCAGGTCCCCCAGCCATCCGCCTCCGTAGCGCGCGCAACACCTTGCCTCTGGCCATGCCGGCCCTCCGGCGGAGCGCACAAGGCCGTGGATGCGATACCCGGACGCGACGACCGACCCTGGCGCCGCCTGTGCCTGCACACCTCCAGTTGCGCGGCACCACCTGGTGTTGGCGGTGTCTTCTTGCGAGCGCATGGCATCTACCAGCCTGGATGGGATTTCCATGCCCTCCGCCACACGCTGAACACCCGGCTGCACAACGCCGATGTGAAGGACACGCTAGTCCGCGCCATCATGGCCACACCGAAGAGGGGTGAATACCACGGTCTACCTCTCCGGATACAAACTACCTCTGCAGCGTGACGCCCTCGCGAAGGTGGACTTCGACCTGAGCCGTCTGCTCGGCGGAATGAGATCACCGAGGGTAACCCTCAGTGCCGCTGCCGGCGGCTTTTGAGCCATCTCTCGACAGCGTCAGACCGGGGAGCCGGGGTCGTACAGCGTTCGAGCTTCAACGCGGTAGTCGCGATAGCCTTGCAACGGCGGGCGTGAACATCCCGCAGGTGCTTTTGGATCTGGGGACACATCCCCGACGGTTTTAATACTTTATGGTTGGGATTTAATATAACAGTTACGCTTTCTGTATGAGGCGCGCGTCTCGTGCCTGTGCTTGGTGTGCTCTTCGCCCAGCGGACCAGGCCACGATGAAGGTGGGCTGGATGGGCCGATGGGCCAGGTGGGCGGCGATGCGGCGGATCTCCTGGAGCGACCAGCGGACGGGCCTGCGCTCCTCCGACTCAGGCGCGGCGGAGTTTTCCAAACTGTGGCGTTGGCGCGGTGGCGGGTAAGGGCGCGAATAGCAAAGGCCAGCATCACCAGCGAGGCGTAACTGTGCCAGCCGTACTGAGATTCAGCCCATCGGCGTGCAGGCCAGAGATCTTGGGGGTGTTCAACTGCTGATAGCGATAATGCCCTGTAATTCTTATAATAAGAGGCGGACACCTCTGCTTGCCTCTTTCTTCCTTAGCTAAATCAATGAGTTTCACAGCATGGGTCGAGGTTCTTTAGAGGCGCCCAGTCTCAAGGTCCACTCGGCTCAGCAGAACCAGACCCAATCGGAAGGAAAGTCCGATGCAGGATCAGTTCTTGGACGTGCCCACCCGTGCGTCCCCTCGCTCCATTGCGCTGGTGGGTCTACAAGGAAGCGGAAAATCAGCCTTGTTCGAGGCACTACTGGCTATTGCAGCCACTGCTCCCACTCGCCGCAACACGGTACGCCGAGCGACTACGGAGTTGCGGATCGCCCATCGTCAGATGTCGGATACAAGCTGGGCGATCCTCGATTGCCCGGGTTCCGCCGAGTTTTCCTACGATGTCGAGTGTGCACTCTCCGCTGTTGATCTAGCCGTGGTTGTCTGCGAGGCGGCTCCGGCGCGCAGTGCGAACCTCGCCCCCCTGTTCCGTCGCATTGAAGAGACAGGCACGCCCGCGCTCATCTTTATCAACAAGATCGATACGCTGGTTGGAACAGTCCGCGAAAGCCTCGCTGCCCTGCAGGCGCAAACGCGGCGTAAGCTGGTCCTCCGGCAGGTCCCGATCCGCGAGGGCGAGACGGTGACCGGTTACGTCGACCTCGTGAGTGAGCGCGCCTATCGCTACCATCGGGGCGCGCCTTCCGAGCGCATCGCCATGCCCGAGTTCATGCAGGTCCGGAAAAGCGAGGCGCGCACCGAGCTTCTCGAATCGCTGGCCGACCATGACGACGCGCTGTTCGAGAAAGTGCTGGAGGATCTGGCGCCCGAGCCCGCCGAGATCTACCGGCCGCTCCATCGTGGCGAGGGAAGCGGTGCCGTGGTCAGCGTACTTCTCGGAGCGGCCGAGCACAGCAATGGCGTCCAGCGTCTCTGGAAGGCTCTCCGCCATGACGTTCCCTCGGCGACGGAAACCGCCGCACGGCGCGGCATATCGTTAGCGGGCGCACCGCTCGCTCAGGTATTTCGTACGCTTCAGGCAGGCCATGCTGGCCGACTGTCATTCGTGCGGCTCTGGCGAGGTCCGCTGGAGGATGGAGCGGCATTGGGCGGCCAACGCGTCGGCGGCATCTACCGCTTTCCCGGCGGCGAGACGGAGAAGGTGCGGCAGGCCGAGGCAGGCGATCTCGTGGCCCTTGGCCGATTGGATGGCATCCGTACCGGGGATACCCTGGGTGGCGACCCCCTTGCATTTCCGGAGCCGCCTCCACCGGTCTTCGCATTAAGCATCATATCTGAAGCGCGCACTGACGAAGTGCGCCTCTCCACCGGCCTGCAGCGGCTGACCGAGGAGGACCCTGCGCTGACGGTTACCCAGGACGCAGAGAGCGGCACGACCATTCTCGGAGGCCAGGGAGAGATCCATCTCCGCACCGCGCTCGATCGCCTGACAGCGTCGACGGGGGTCAAGATCCGCACGGGACGGCCTCCGGTGGCCTTTCGGGAGACGATCCGCCATGCCGTCATCCAACATGCGCGCCTCAAGCGGCAGACCGGCGGACACGGCCAGTTCGCGGACGTGAAGCTGCAGATCGCGCCCCGCCCCCGTGGGGCAGGCTTTCACTTCGACGAGAAGGTCGTGGGCGGTGCCGTCCCGAAGCGCTTCATCCCGGCCATTGCCCAGGCGGCGGAGGAGGCCGCGCGGAAGGGACCTCTGGGCCATTCAGTCGTGGACGTAGCGGTAATCCTGCTGGATGGCGGCTTCCACGCCGTGGACAGCAGCGACATGGCCTTTGCGACAGCTACCCGTATGGCAATGCAGGAGGGGCTGGCGAAAGCCGGCCCCATTCTTCTGGAACCCGTCGAGCAGGTGGTCGTCACGGCACCTGCGGATTTCACTTCCGCGGTCCAACGGCTACTGACTGGCAGGCGAGGGCAGATTCTCGGCTTCGCTGCAAAAGCTGGTTGGGAAGGCTGGGACGAGGTCCAGGCGCTGGTGCCGGCTCCGGAGCTATCCGATTTCATCATCGAACTGCGATCGCAGACACAGGGTTTGGGCAACTATGTGCATCGCTTCGATCATCTGGCGGAGGTACGAAGCCGCTAGCATCCTGGGTCCGCCCCCCTGGTCTGACTCAGGTTCAGACGCCAACTTGCCTTAGACCGCCAGATCCAGCCACCACGCCGCAGCCCTCGCCGGATGAATACCTTGATGCTGCGCCCCAAGCCGGACATTCATTCTGGAAGCAAGGCGCCTTCGGCCAGGTCCCGCACGGTGGTGTGAGCGCGCGATCGCTCGACCCATGTTACGTCAGCCCGGATTGCTCAACTCTCCACCCGTGAGCGCGAAGTGCTTGATGGCTTGGTTGGCGGCGGCACCAACAAGTTTAGTGCCAAGAGGATGGGCATCAGTCCGCGCACGGTCGAGGTTCATCGTGCGCGCCTGATGGAGCGGCTCGGCGCCAAGACGCTGTCCGCGCTTGTGGCGATGGCTACCGCCGGATTGAAGCCGTCAGATTGACGTGCCCGCCTGATCGACCCACGAGGCGTGAGAGGTCGAGCGGATTACGTCAGCGGTGCAGCGAAGCTTCCGGCTCGCGCAAACAGCGGGACATCCTTAGGGACACTCCTTATCAAACCCAGGCGCTCCAGCCGCCGTTTTTCAAGAAATGGTCGGGCTGTTCGGAGCCGGTCGCTCCGCATCCCAACTCGCCGCCTGACTATCACGCGAGTCCGCACGTCGCAGCAATCTGACCAAGAGGGTGACCCATGGCTGATCGATTGGGCAACGGCAGAACGCGCGAGCGAATGGAGCATTATCGCGCTCCATCTGGCTCGCGTGAGCACGCTGGGCCCGGCTTCGGCGGAGCCGGATGGGCGCTGGCCGGTGCAGCTGGAGTGGCAGCTCTTGCCATCCTCGGCACCCAGCTGCTCGGTCAGCCGAATCGAGGTCGCGCGAGAGAGACCGAAGCTGCAAACGGCTGGAGCGAGGAGCCCGAGGTCGAATATTCCATCACCATCGAGCGCCCCGCCGACGAACTCTATCGGGCTTGGCGAGATCCGGCGACCCTCCCGCGTATCATGGCATTCTTGGCTGATATTCGCCCGTCCGGAGACGGACGGAGCGAGTGGCGCGTCGACGGCCCGCTCGGCCAAAGCCATGCCTGGGTCATGCAGATCACCGAAGAGCGGCCCGGCGAGCTGATCCGTGCAAGCTCGGGCGGCGGCGCCCTTGTGACCGAGTGCGAGGTCCGCTTCCGCGCGGCGACGGGTGGCCGCGGCACGATCGCCACGTTGCGCGTCCGCTTCGATCCGCCCGGAGGGATGCTCGGCGACGTGGCCGCCCGCTTCTTCAATGGCGTCGTGCCGAAAGAACTAGCGTCGAAAGCGCTGCGCTACTTCAAGAGCCTTGTCCTGACAGGCGAGATTCCCACCACCGATCGTCAGCCGGCGGCCCGGCGCGATTCCCGCTGAGGAGCTTGGTCATGCGCGCGCTCTACTGGAATGGCGTCAACGACCTGCGCGTCGGAACCGTCAAGGACCCCGAGATCGTCAACCCTCACGACGCCATCTTGAAGGTCAGGTTGTCGACCACCTGCGGCTCGGACCTGCATTTCATCGACGGCTACATCCCGACCATGAAGGCCGGCGACGTGATCGGCCACGAATTCATGGGCGAGGTCGTCGAGGTTGGGCCGGAGGTGCAACAGGTGAAGAAAGGCGACCGCGTCGTCGTCCCCTCGTTCATTGCCTGTGGTCAATGCTGGTACTGCCAGCAGAAACTCTTCTCCCTCTGCGACTGCACCCACCCGAAGCCGGAACTCCAGGAGCCGCTGCTCGGCTATCCGACAGCCGGCATCTACGGTTATACGCATGCCTTTGGGGGTTATGCGGGATCCCACGCTGAGTATATCCGCGTGCCTCATGCCGACGTGGACTGCTTCAAGGTGCCCGATGGCGTCGCGGACGAGACCGCGCTGTTCCTTTCCGATGCCGCACCGACGGGCTACATGGGCGCCGATTTCTGCGGCATCCAGCCGGGCGACACGGTCGCGGTCTGGGGCTGCGGCGGCGTAGGCCTGATGGCGCAGCAGAGCGCGCGGCTGATGGGCGCCGAGCGGGTGATCGCGATCGACCGCTTCCCCGAGCGGCTACGCATGGCGCGCGAACACGCCGGCTCCGAGACGATCGACTACACGCAAGTGCACAGCGTCCTGGAAGCGTTGAAGGAGATGACGGGCGGGCGCGGGCCAGATTCCTGCATCGACGCCGTTGGGATGGAGGCGCACGGCACCGGACCCCAATACGCCTACGACCGCGTGAAGCAGGCATTGCACCTGGAGACGGACCGCGCCCAGGCGCTCCGCGAGGCCATCATGGCCTGCCGCAAGGGCGGCACGCTGTCGGTGCTCGGCGTCTACGGGCTGATCGACAAGTTCCCGATGGGCGTCATCATGAACAAGGGCATGACGGTGCGCACCGCCCAGCAGCACGGGCAGGCCTACATGGACGGGCTGCTCGCGCATGCCCAGAAGGGCGAACTCAACCCAGCCTACCTCGCCACCCACCGCTTCTCGCTCGAGGACGGACCGCGCGGCTACGACATGTTCAAGCACAAGACGGATGGCTGCGTGCGCGCGGTGTTCGCGCCGTAGGGGCCGCCACCCGTCGCAAGCCTGCCGTGCCAATGGGTGACCATGACCAACTTCGCGGCCGCTGCATCCACCGCCCTCAGTTTGGCGCTCCTCTCCAGCGGCGCATCCCTCGCGCTGCAGCAGGCCGCTCCGGCGCCGGGCGGCGCAGCGCGGCTGTAGCTCGTGGCGAGCTTCGAGCACCAGGTCACAGGGGCTGACGGTCGCGGCGGACGGGTGCATCTTCGTAAGTTTCCTGCGCTTGAGCGAGGAGGCGCCCGTCTCCGCCGCCGAAATCATGGAGAATGGCCAGGGCAAGCCCTACCCGACCGAGGAATGGAACGCTTTGCGAAACGCCAAGAAGGACTTGCATTACACTTGCGCTTTCTGTTTCAGGCGCGCGTCTCGTGCCTGGGCTTGGTGTGCTCTTCGCCAAGCGGACCAGGCCAGGATGAAGGCGGGCTGGATGCGTCGCCGGGCGGGGCGGGCGGCGATGGCGGGTGCGTCGTCGCGCTAATTTGATCGCTGGTCATGCGTTGGCCTCCGCGTACGGCGGCGATGTTGGGGTCGGGCATACGGCGTTGGAGGTTGCGTCCGAGGTTAGCCGCCCACCATCGAAGGCGGCGGCCACCTTCTTGCGGCCGATCGCTAGAAAGCCGAAAGGCTCGGTCGTTTCTCCGTCCATGGCGGGTGTGCCGCGGCCTGAGGTGCTACCGGTTGGTCCAGTGACCGCGAAGCCGTGTGTTTTGGCCACTGGGGAACGTGCATCTTTTCAGCACGGGCGCGTGCAGGACTTCCTCTCGCCCGCCGAGGTCGCTTGGCTGCTGGACGCAGCCAAGGCAGGCCGGCACTGTAAGCTCGCCTGCTCAGGGTGTCCCAAGCCCGGCGGCATCCGGGCACGCTCAGTAGGAGGAGTGCCATGCAACGCCGCATCATGCCTGCTTTGGCTGTGTCAGCGGTGATCCTGGGGCTTGCTCTGCCCGGAGACGAGGCAGTGGCGCAGACGGCCAGGGACCTCGTGGGAACGTGGACAGCCGTCTCGATCACCACCGGGCAAGGCAGCAACCAAGTGGACCTGTTCGGTCCCAATCCCCGGGGGATACTGATCCTGGGTGCTGACGGCCGCTATGTGTGGGTGGCCATGCGTCGCGAGCTGCCGGTCTTCGCGTCCAACGTCCGCACCAGGGGAACCCCGGAGGAGAACACGGCGATCGTCCAGGGCAGCTTGGCCCAATTTGGCACCTACACGGTGGATGAGGCGAACAGGACGCTGATCCTTCGCATCGAGGCGAGTACCTTTCCGAACACGGCCGGGGCCGAGCAGAGGCGGCCCTTCACGCTCTCCGGTGACATGTTGACCATTGCCAATCCGGCAAGCTCGTCTGGCCAGGTGTCTCAGGCGGTCTGGCGGCGAGCCCAGTAATCGGCACAGGAGGCACCGCGTCGGGGGCGAGGTGCCCTGAGGCGTAGCCGAAGCGCACAGCCTCAGTAGGCCGGGTTGCCTTCGACACCCGGACCCATAAACGCACTCAGCAGCTGACGTCACGGCCACGCGGCCAAGGGCAACGAGGTACGACAAGGGACCCGGGCTGCGGGCTGCTGCCGAGACGCAAAAGCTGTTGCGATCTCGGAGGCGGATTTATTGCACCTATACGCGGTGCAAGAGATCGAGACAGCGGCTTAGGCGCTCAAAGGCAGAGCACCGAGGAGGGCTTTGTTGCGTAATTTCGGCTGAGGTCGCGCGGGTGTTCCTTCGGCGCTGACCTCAGCCAATGGCGATGGTGTCGGGCATGCCGAGCCGGTTGTAGGTGCTGAGGATGACGCAGCGAACCTGAACCTCAGCGACCTGGCGGGCCGGATCATGGGCCGCGAGCCGCTCGCCCAGGCGCTTCAGGCGCCAGATGATGGCCGTCTCGGCCAAGCTTCCGCGGTGGTAGCCGCTCCAACGCTTCCAGATGCGTCGCTCCAGGAGCCGGACAGCGCGCAGTGTCTCGTTGCGCTCTTCTGCTCCTGTGGTCCGCATCTACCATGGTCCCGTTGCGCCGGGGTGGCACGAGGAGAGCCGCGTTGCGGGCCGCCGCGGCCTCGTAGGCGGATCGGTTGTCATAGGCACCGTCGCCGCAGATGGAGGCGATCTCCTCCCCTGCCGGCACTTGCGCCAGCAGGTCCGGGAAGATCTCTCCATCGCCGTGCCGGTGGTCGGTCATCTCGAGGGCGCGGATGTCATGGCTCTCGGCATCAACCGCCAAGTGCACTTTGCGCCAGACCCAACGCCGGTCAGCGCCGTGCCGTCGCACCTTCCACTCCCCTTCGCCCAGCACCTTCACCCCAGTGCTATCCACGACGAGGAGCAGCGGCTCGCGTCGCGACCGACAAGGAATGGCCACGGTCAGGCCGGACTGCCGATGTGAGAGGGTTCTGTAGTGCGGCACCGGCCAGTCCAACCCCGTGAGCCGAAGTAGACTTCCCACAAGCCCTGCACCGCTCGCAGCGACAACTAGAACAGCATGTTCAGGGTCAGCACGCACTGGATGCCTGCATCGCTGAACTCCCGCGCCCGGCCCCGCTTCCCCGTGCCCTCCGGCGCCTGCCAGGTCAGATCCGGTGACAACCAGACCATCAGGTCACCGCGTGCGATCAGGCCACGGTCATACTCGCGCCAATTCCAGACCCGATAGCGCCTCCTCGGCCGCTCACCCCCGGCCGCACCGTTCCTCATGACCGACGACCTGCAAGGTTTACCCAACAACGCCTTCTTGTTGTTGAGACCCCCGCGCCCCTTTCAGAATACGGGAGCGAATAGGGGGGTCCACCTTCAGGTACCGGTCATGACGAACTTGATGATGCTGTGCCGTGATGCTGTAAACCAGTAGCGGAATGCCACCTCGCAGTTGAGCCGGCCTGATGGTTGCGCTGGCACGGCGCTGAGGCGTCCGCCGCCTTCCCGAAAGAAGACGGCGGGTTTGAAGAGGGCGGGACTTCCTCCCCGCCCGGTCAGCCCTGCTCGCGGCGGCGGCGTACCGCGGCGATGCCGGCC
>NZ_JAFEUU010000019.1 GCF_017355885.1 Sabulicella rubraurantiaca | reverse complement strand
GCGGCCATCCTCGTCTCCCAGTCCGGCGAGACGGCGGACACGATGGCGGCGCTGAAGCTGCTGCGCGAGCGGGGGCAGAAGGTGCTCTCTGTCGTGAACGTGCCCGAAAGCTCCATGGCGCGGGAAAGCGACGCGACGGTGCTGACCGTGGCGGGGCCGGAGGTGGGGGTGGCTTCCACCA
Source organism: Sabulicella rubraurantiaca (assembly GCF_017355885.1). Lineage (GTDB taxonomy): Bacteria > Pseudomonadota > Alphaproteobacteria > Acetobacterales > Acetobacteraceae > Roseococcus > Roseococcus rubraurantiacus. The sequence goes on along the minus strand of NZ_JAFEUU010000019.1, from coordinate 59,922 downwards.
AGGCGTTTACGGCGCAGCTGGCGGTGCTGGCGTGCCTGGCGATTGGCATGGGCCGGGCGCAGCGCGAATTGTCCACGCTGGACGAGGGGCGGCTGACCCAGGCTTTGCTGACGCTGCCGCACAGCGCCGCGCTGGTGCTGGAGAAGGACGCGCAGATCCGCGAACTGGCGGCCGAGGTGGCGAAGGCGCGCGACGTGCTGTTTCTCGGGCGCGGGCCGATGTTTCCCATCGCCATGGAAGGGGCGTTGAAGCTGAAGGAGATCAGCTACATCCATGCCGAGGGCTATGCTGCCGGCGAGATGAAGCACGGCCCCATCGCGCTGATCGACACTGCCGTGCCGGTGATCTCGATCTGCCCGAGCGGGCCGCTCTTTGAGAAGACGCTGAGCAACCTGCAGGAGGCGGCGGCGCGCGGCGGGCGGATCATGGCCTTCACCGATGCGGCCGGTGCGCCCGCGCTGCGGCGCTTTGCCGAGGCGGTGGTGGAGCTGCCGGAGGTGGATCCCTTCGCGCAGCCCATTCTGCACGCCATTCCGGTGCAGCTTCTCGCCTATCACGTCGCCGTGCTGAAGGGCACCGACGTGGACCAGCCACGCAACCTCGCAAAAAGCGTGACAGTGGAGTAGCGAGTCCCTGCAGCCGGGATCAGGGAAGCCCCTGCTTCTTCACCATGATGATGGGCAGGGAACTTGGGGCGGCAGGGCTCCGCACAACTCCGGCAATAACGTCCGGCTGCACCCGCGATCCCTGCACCTCAACTTCAAGGCCCGAGGTCGCGAAGCCGAACGGTGTGCGGTTTGACCCGCTGTAGTGGTGGGTAGATGCCCTGGCCGTCAGCGCATTCCCTCGCGCCTCATAGCGCCCAACCCAGTAGTAGTTTCCGTCTCCGCCATAGAGACGGCCCCGATCCAGTACGACCAGACCTGCTGCTGCACCTCCGGGCCTGAAGTCAGGCCGGTAGACCTCACCGGCGTAAACGATCCAAAGCCCCTCAACCCTTCTGTTCATTCCCCGCTTCCCCAGCAACACCAACCATTCAAAGCGGGTGGCAATCGCCCATCGTAACACGGTCCCGGCAACAACGAAGCTCCGCTCCTCATTCCTGGTAAGGTTTTCGTCCAAGCGCCACTTCGTCTCGAGCGGCCAGGCACCCAAGATGCAGGATCAGACAAAGCCTGCTGGCGCTTGCCTGGACTCTTATGAAAAGGCTTTCGGCATCCGATGATCTGTGGGCAGCAGTGGCGGCCTTGGCACAATGCCAGAGGCGAGGCCCCTGAAGCGGACGGTCATCCAACTCCGACCGTGTTCAGGGTCGGACGGCCTAGCTCCAACTCCGCATGGACCATGAAGAGCGCAGGCACGAACGCGCTCAGATCACATCCACATAGAAGACTGTTCCGTCGTACTTGAAGTGAGGCAGGCTCGCGAGGACCGTGTCCCTCTCATACTCCGAAGTGGTGTAGAGATGCGTCCCTGTCTGACTGTTGAAAAGCCTGTGCACCTCTTCCTGCGGTCCCAGGTCGCGCGTGTAGGCGTAGTAGGCGACCCCCTCGAACCGATAGTGCGGAAGATTCTCCAGGATGCTGTCCCGCTCCACCGTGCTCGTCGTGTAGAGATGGCCGCCGGCCTGGGTATGGAAGAAGCGGAAAACGGGAGCTGTGCCCGCGCTTCCCTCGGGGGCCGTGCGAAAGGACCCGCCCTCGAGGACGAACTCGGGCATGTTCTGCAGAATCCAGTCAACCTCGACACTGTTCGTCGTGTAGAGGTGCGCGCCGGTCACCTTGTTGAAGAGGCGTGTGACGAGAGCACCTTGGCCAGTGGCCAGCCCTGGGCCACCCGCAACTTCGGCCGGCTCCGGAAAAGGAGATTGATCTGGCAAAGCACTTGCTTGGGACGGCAGCGCCTGCACATCGACCACTTGGCCATTGGTGAAGAAGATGCGTTCGATGCCGGTCCCGTGATTGACCTCACTGGTGAGAAGGTTCTGCGTCCAGAGATGGTCTTCGTGGCGGACCACTTGCCAGGCGTCGCGCTCTCCTGTGAGCACCATGGTGTCGTACCCGGACCCGCCATGCAGGGTATTGTTTCCCGCGCCGGCGACAAGGATATCGTCACCATCGCCACCCAGGAGAAGATCGTTTCCGCCCTGCCCGTCGAGCGTGTCGCTTCCTGCGCCACCAATCAGGGTGTTCCGGCCCGCGTCGCCGGTGAGGGTGTCGTCGAGACCAGTGCCAGTCACATTCTGGAAGTTGTGGATCTGGTCGGTGAAGCCCCAGGCATCGCGCGCAAAGAAGCGCGACAGATCCACCTGAACACCCATCAAGACGTCACCCAGGAAGACAAGGGTGTTCACCCCTTCCCCACCATCCAGGTAGTCATCGCCAGCGCCGCCGCAGACCGTGTCGTCCTGTGCGCCGAGGCGGAACTGATCTTCCTCGAGACCGCCAGCGAAGACCGAGAAATTCGACAGCTTGTCGATGCCCCAGGGCACGCCGTCTGAGCCGACCTTGTTGGCCAGTAGGGGAAAGTCTGCAGCACCAGACGCCCAGATGTTGATCAGCACACCACTACTAGCGTGATACCGGTTCACCCCGGCGCCACCGTCCAGGGTGTCGTCGCCGTTGGAGGCGTAAATCAGGTCGTCCTGCGCAGTGAAGGTGCCCAGCACGAGGGAAGACGATCCTCCGGGGATGACCACATCGTCATCGGCCGAACCCACCACCACGTTGACGCTGCCGCTCATGATCTCTCTACCCCGAAACAACCCCATCTGGGTTGCATTCGTGAATGGTCATTCGCGCAATGGTTAGGAAATTATCAGCGGCAGCACATCGGGATATATGCTTACTCTACCCCAAATTGTATGCCACAGCTCAAAATGTCCAGTCCCAATCCCTGCCCGCTCGCGGTTCTGTAGGCGCGTCAGTGTCGCGCTGGCCGTAATTGGTCGGTCATGGCGAGCGTTAAGCGAAGTAGCCCACTTGCTTCGGAAGGAGATGCGACATGCCGTCGCCGGCGTTGCGGCTTGTCTCTCGGGAGGGTTCTTTGCGCTCTTTTCAAACTGGTATGGCGCGGGAAGACGGCATCAAGTGGCCAAGAGAAGGGTGTCAGCACCGAGATGGTGGCACGCCAACTTCCGCCAGGTCGGAGGTGTGGGCTTCGGGACATAGCCAACCTGCGCTTCTGGCAGGACTTGTTTGCGGGCTTTCCCGAACGAGGGCCCTCGCCCTGTGGGTCGCGCGTGCAGTGGCACTTCGACACCATGTTGGAGTAGGGCCGCCAGCGCGATACAGGCGCCAACTACAAGAACGGGTCCAGCCGGATCCATCTGGCCTTCGATGTTCATGAGGTGGGACCACTTCATGGTGACCTGATGCTCCAGGTGGAGCGCGAAGCTGATCTCGCCGAGCCACACCAGGGGCTTGGTTGACAAGATGCGCGCAAGGAGCCCTCTGCCCTTCAAGAACACCGCGCTCACCGGCGCGAAGGCGCAGCATATTCCGCCAACCGTATGGCACGGGCCCGGGTTGTCGAGCCGGTAGCCCCCAAGCTAGGGTGAACTGGAACAAGGCCCGCAGATTGCTAAGGCCTCTCTACCTGGTCAGATTTCGCCAGATCCTGAGTAGGTCCCGTCGGCGGCTTTGTTTTTCAATCTCCTCCCGCGCCTCGCCATCCGACATCGCACCGAATTCAGGTTTGGCCTCACGCAGCATCACCAGCTCGCGTGGACTGAACGCTGCAACGATCCTGAGATAGGTGGCCGGATCGCTTTCCCGGGCCGCCTACGAGGCCGCCGCGCCGTGCTCTGCGAGATCGCTGGCGACGGATGCCAGGACATAGACTCGACAGCTTGGCCCCACTGCCTTTGGGACGCCCGCCTCACGCCTTGTCCATCGTGGGGCCACTGTTACCATCGAGAACCATGCTGAGGGAGACGGCTTTTGACGTCCTGGCTCCGGCCATCTGGTGGACCAAGGGTCTTGCTCGCTGCGGGGATCGCCTTCGCGGTCCAGGCCATGGTCATCCGCGAGATGCTGCGCAACGGTGTCGCCGATAAGATCATCCCTTGGGATGACTGCGCCTACATTTACAACTCTTTGTTCAATTCTCATCTCATTCGCAGCGCGGGATTTTTTGCGGCAGCTGCAAACTTAAATTTCGCGCACGTTCCTTTGGCCAATATTCACGGCACGCTGGCCATGCTCCTGAGTGGGGACCGCATCTGGACGCCTCACCTGATCCCAGGATTTTACCTGTTCCTGGTTGTTTTATCGATCTTCCGCTCATTGCGCGGAGCCGTCATCATTGCGCCCATTGGCTTTGTGCTGTGTGTCGTTTCAATACCGGCCTTCTTTTTGTTCGCATCGACCCTCAAAACTGATTTTCTCGCCGGCGCGATCCTCTTTATCTTGGTGGTCGAGGTGTTCCTTGTGGACGGAGCGACCTTCAGCGTATGGCGAAGGCTTTATACGGCCCTCCTCGCGGCGCTCTTTGTTCTGTGCAAGCCGACGGCGTTTTATTTCCCTTTGCTCCTAGGGCTCGTTTTTGTGCTCCAGCATCTTCGCGACTGGTCTATCGAGGGCCGTTCAGCCCTGAACAGGCGCCGCTTGGCAATCACCGCAGGTCTCGTACTGCTGCCGGTGCTGGTCTACGCGGCCATCGTGGTGCCCAACTTAGATTTCTTCCGTTTCTACATCACGCAGGCGCTTTCCAACCCGCTTTGGCAATCTGATATTGCGCTGCGGGACCGCCTCCTGTTTTACCTCCCTTTCGCGACTCCAGCGCGATCCTGGGGCGGCGGGCTGACGTCGTTCCTCCTGATCGGCTTTGGATTCCTGGTTGCCGTCGCCCGGCACCACATGAAGCGCACCGATTTGGCCGCGGCCTGCGCGATCGTTGTGATCGTATTCGCCTGCTATGCGCCGCTTACGATCTCGCCGCAGTATTCGCAACAGCTAGGTGCTCCTCTCGCGGGTAGCATCCTTGCCCTTGTACTGCTCGCCCTTCGCATCGCCATGAGGGACCGATGGTTGCAGCTACCGGTTGCCACCGGCCTCCTCGTGACCAGCGCGGTGACCTTCGAGATGCCCGTTCAGCGATGGATACATTGGCCGGGGGACAGTTACTCGGTCGACGATGTGGCGCAGGCCAGCCAAATTGTCCAAGACTTTAGCCGCACGATCATCGCGCAGAGTCCAGTGCACGGGCCGGCCATCTATTTGAACCACAGCCCGATTCCCTACTTCAACTTCGTCATCGAGATTTATCGGCAATCCGGCGCGTTCGTTGGCATGTCGCAGCCTTATGTCTTCGACCCAGCCACGATCGACCGGGCCGTCTCCTCGGCGCATTTTGTACTCCTTCACGATGCTCCCGGCACGACGGACAGATACACGGATCTCGGTCACAAGGCGCGTGCGCATATACTGCTACGAGACGACCTCTTCGAGCTTGCCCGAGCGTCCATCCGCCAGCATAACTACGTGCTTTATAAGGTGGGGCCCATTCCAGTTACGCAGTGATGACCTTCCTTTCACTTTGCTGCGGCGGAACGCAGCACGAGCGCCAAGAGCTAGGCTCAGGCCTCACTGGTTGAGCCAGAAGGTGACGGTGGCGGCGGGGGTGATGGCGCTGAAGAAGGTGTGGGCGCATCGGTCGTAGCGCCCAGAGGGTGTTATGCTCAGCTCTGATCGCTTCAGATTGGGTCTACGTAGAAAGATATGCCCTCGTAGACGTAATCAGGAAGGCTGCTCATCACGTGGTCGCGCTCAATCTCGCTCGTCGTAAAGAAGTGAGTGTCAGTGCGCTTGCTGTAGAAGCGGTAAAGTTCCTCCTGCGGGCCAAGATCGGTAGCGTAAGCCTTATAAGCGACGTTCTCGTATCGGTAGTTCGGCAGGTGCGTGAGGATGTGGTCCCGCTCGACGGTGCTCGTGGTGTAGAGGTGCGAGCCCTTCTGAGGGTTGAAGAACCGATAGACGTCCGTCGTATTGCTGGCGCCCACGGGCGCGACCTTGAAGGCCAAGCCTTCATTCTCGAAATGCGCCAGGTTCGTCCGGACAGAGCCCGCCTCGAAATTGGACGCCGTATAGAAATGGGTGCCGTTCGAGGTGTTGAGGAAGCGGTTCACCACGTTGGACTGCCCCGCTGCGTCCTCGACCCAGCGGTCTCCGTCCGAGAACCGAAGCCGCTCGACAGAAGTCAAAAGATCCGTGCCATCGGGTCCCGAGACCGTGTAGCGGTTCCCATGCCCGGCGTACTGTACCGTGTACTGCGACCGCAGACCGTTGAAGACCGCCGTGTCGACACCGCGCTCACCGTGGATGGTGTCGTTGCCGAGGCCACCCGTGACAACGTCATTGCCCGCTCCCATGGAGAAGGAGTCGTTGCCACCATAACCCCGGACGAAGTCGGCTAGCGGTGATCCGAAGAGCGTGTCGTTGCCAGACATCATCGTGGAGAGCGCGGTCTCGGTTTGACCGAACAGCGACCAGCTCAGAAACTGCGTGACCGCCCCCGAAAACCCATCAGCCCGCAGTGCAAGAGCACCGCCATTGGTTTCCTGGAACCCCGTGAGAGTGCCTCCATTAGGGTAGCCTAAGGCATCATAGGTAAAGCCAAAGCCGTAGAATTCAGTCCGGCCCTGCGGATTCCCGAAATTCCGGTAGTCTCCGGCCGCATAGTTGCTGGACGAGGTGGTGAGTGTGAGGCCGTAGTACCAATCACTGATACGTAGGTCACGAAAATCCAGCGCGAAGCCCGATCCTGCCCGGATGGTTGCCATACCTTGTCTTCCCCCTTGGCCTCGCCTTCATGGCATTGCTCTCCGGGCAAGCACACGCTGTGCTTACCATAATGTCAACATCCGTCAGGGCACCTTCATCGAGGGCTTGCCAAGTTTAGGGCAGCGCTTCCCCGAGGCCACACCTGCCCCGCGAGGCATGGGACAGTCCGCTGCGCTGAGAGGGGCCAGTATCCGGGCGGCTTGTCGACGGCACCCGAGTAGAGGCCCTAATGCAGCACAACGCCGCCCATACCGAGGACGCTCCTTGCCTGACCGGATCCTTTTCGACATCTCTGCGCACGGAAGGGGGCATCTCGCGCAGACAGCAGCCATCGTCGCTGGTCTGCGGGCCTCGAAGCCCGGGTTACAGGTTCTGGCGCGCTCTGGGCTTCCGAGAAGCTTGGTCGAGGCGCGACTTGGACCCCTTGCAGACTTTCTGCCATCCCAGACGGATCATGGTCTGATCATGTCCCCTGGTCTGCAGGTCGATCTCACTCGCACCCGCTTCTATTACCAGGAACTCCATGCCGATCTGGCGCGGCACATCACCAAGCTTGCAAGCCAGGTTACTGCTTTGAAGATCGACCTCGTTGTCTCAAACGCGGGGTACGTGGCGCTTGAGGCCGCGTCAGCCGCACGCGTGCCAAGCTGTCTGGTCTGCTCCTTGTCTTGGGACGAGCTTCTCCTAGCCCTCTTCCCACACGACGACGGACTTTCGGCCATCATCGATGACATCGCAAAGGGCTACGGAAGGGCAGACCTGTGCTTCCGACTAGCGCCGAGGATGCCAATGCCCGCTGTACGCGGCGTGGATCTGACTGCAGCGCTCGGAACGCGAGGCAAGAATGTCCGCAGAGCGCTCCTCGATTACCTTCCATCACAAACGGCTTCAGTTGTGCTGCTCGCCTTCGGCGACTGGGACGTGGCGCGGCCACCAGCATTAGAGACAAGGAGCGAAACCCTGTTCCTGGTCCCTCATCGGTGGCGATCCGCGCCTGGCCACGTCATGGGGGTAGAGGATCTTCCTTTCACCTTCAGGGACCTCCTGGCGTCCGCCGATCTCGTCGTCAGCAAGTCGGGCTACGGGATCGTGACCGAACTGGCCCTGGACGGAAAGGCCAGCCTGCTCCTCGAGCGTCCAGGTTGGCCAGAGGAGCCCCACCTGCTCAACTGGCTCAGTCGCCATGCACCGTTCGGGCTGCTCTCCGAACTCGCGGAACTGACGATGCCTCGCGTCCAGGACGCGCTTCGATCCGCGCGGCTATCGGGGTCGATGGAGCAGGCGCTGGGGGGAGGAGAACGGCAGATCGTTAGAGCCCTGCTCGACCACCTGAAAGGATGACTGTCGTTCACACCGTGCCGCAACCTACAGACCTGGACTGCTTTCGGCCTGATGGGCCCCGCCTCCCTCGCCCTGCGCCAGCCCCCAGACCCGCAGCACGAAGCAGTCAGGGTTGGCTCATACTATCTCTCAACAAAGCACTTCTGAGACCGACCCCCTCGCATTCATAGATCAGGGGCCAGGGCCAGGAAGTCTAGCGCTCGTCCAGTGCCCGCAGACACTGGGACTTGCATCCGCCGACCGGCGCGACGATTCTTTCGAATACTTCGAGCAATAATAGGTAATTAAGGTACGAGAAAGACAGTAATCCGGCAAATGGTCATTGCCTTGACCGCTTCGAGAAATCCGGCGAGAGAAGACCCGCTCGACAGTGTGGTCGCGGTTTTTCCTGGAGATCTGAAGATGGCGCTTGGTTTGCTCGAGGCGGAGAAGCGCATTGCTGGCAAGAAGGTTCTCGTTACGGGCGCCGGAGGCTTCATCGGGAGCAACCTGACTGAGCGTCTGGTGCGGGCCGGGGCGAAGGTCCGCGCCATGGTGCATTACAACGCGCTGTCGAGCTGGGGGAATCTGCAGTTCCTTCCTCGCGAGATCCTTGGAGAAGTCGAAGTCGTCGCGGGCAATGTCGAGGATGGCGACTTCATGTTCAGCGCCGCGAAGGACCAGGAGGTCATCCTTCACCTCGCTGCGCTGATTGCCATTCCATTCTCGTACGTCGCTCCCCGTTCCTACGTCCGGACCAACGTGGAAGGAACTCTCAACGTGCTGGAGGCCGCACGTCGCCTCGGCGTCCAGCGCGTCGTGCACACCAGCACCTCGGAGGTCTACGGCACCGCGCAGCGCGTGCCCATCGATGAGGACCACCCCCTGCAAGGACAATCGCCCTACTCGGCATCGAAGATCGGCGCCGACAAGATCGCTGAGAGTTATTGGCGCTCCTTCGGGACGGAGGTCGTGACGCTGCGGCCGTTCAACACCTTCGGCCCGCGGCAATCTGCCCGCGCTTTCATTCCAACGGTCATCTCGCAGGCACTTTCCGACGGGTCCGAGATCCGTCTTGGCGCGCTGGACCCCGAACGCGACATGACATTCGTTTCCGACACTGCGGCTGGGTTCATCTTGGCAGGGAGCGCTGATGGCGTGGCCGGCGAAACCATCAATCTCGGCACCGGCCAAACGGCCTCGATCGGTGACATCGCCAAGCGGATCCTCACGCTGATGAAGTGCGAGAAGCCCCTCACCCAGGACAGCAGCAGGTTGCGCCCGAAGCTCAGCGAGGTCATGCGTCTCGTTTCAGATAACTCGAAGGCGCAACGTCTCCTCGGCTGGACGCCCCGGGTCGGTCTCAATGACGGCCTCATCGAGACCATCGACTTCATGCGGGAGCATCAGAACCTCTACCGCCCCACGGCATACACGGTCTGATGAGAAGCGCGATGAAGGCAGTCATCATGGCGGGGGGCCGGGGAACACGGCTTGGTCCCTATACGGCTCTGTTCCCAAAGCCCCTGGTGCCGCTTGGCGAGGGGATGCCCGTCCTTGAACTCCTCTTGCGTCAGCTCCGCGCGGCTGGGGTCGAGGAAGTGATCCTGGCCGTGAATCACCTTCACCATCTTCTGCGGGCTTTTTTCGGCGAAGGAGAGCGGATTGGCTTACGGATCCGCTACAGCCTCGAGGACAAACCCCTGGGCACGGCAGGCCCTCTCGGTGCCGTGCTCGACGAGGTCGGGGACACGTTCTTTGTCACCAATGGTGACCTGCTGACGACGCTCGACTTCAAGTTGATGCTGCAGGAGCATGGACGGACCGGCGCCGCAGCGACGGTTGCGAGCTTCCGTCGGGAGGTGAAGATCGATTTTGGTCTTCTTGAGACCGACCCCGAGATGCGGATGACCGGCTACATCGAGAAGCCATCCTATCCGCACCTCGTGAGCATGGGCTGCTACGTGCTTCAGCGCGAGGCGGTGCGAAATTATGTTCAACCGGGCGTGTATCTAGATATGCCCGACCTCATGCGAGCTTTGGTGCGCGACGACCACCATGTCCACTGCCATGCGCCTGAGTGCAGGTGGCTCGACATCGGCAGACCCGACGACTACGCCACCGCGCAGGAGCTTTTCCAGAACTCGCGCAACATCTTTCTCTCAAACGAAGGATAGCCATGTCCCGGCCGCGGTTCCTGGTCACCGGAGCAAACGGCTTTCTGGGCACGCATGTGCTCGCAGCATTGCAGGCTCTGGACCTTCCGGTATGGGCGCTGGGGCGAAGCGCGCCTGAATCCGTGCCTGACGAGCAGTGGCTGCCGCTCGAGGACCCGAGCGATGCCGCCGCCATGCAACATGCCCTCGAAAAGGCCCAACCCGAGGTGATCGTGCATCTTGCGGGCGCGGTGGTCGGTTCCCTGCAAGAGCTTTACCGCATCAACGCGGTCTACGGCGCGACGCTCCTTTCCGCTGCCAGCAAAGCAGTGCCCGGCGCACGCATTGTGCTTGCCGGCTCAGCTGCTGAGTATGGTCCAGTCGAGGACAGCGCACTTCCTGTGACGGAAGACACACCTCACAGGCCCCGCGACGGGTACGGCATCACGAAGCTCGCGCAGACCCATCACGCGCTGGCCTCATTGGACAGGGGGCAGAACCTCGTGGTCGCTCGCCTCTTCAACTTCGTGGGGCCGCAGATGCCAGGACATCTCGCGCTAGGTGCCTTTGGGCGTCAGGTCGCAACGATGCCTCCGAGCGGAGGCGTGCTTCGGACGGGCGATCTTTCCACGGAGCGGGACTTCCTCTCGGTTCATGCGGTGACAGAGGTCCTGCTCGCACTCTCCAGACGGACCGATATCACCGGAGTGCTTAATGTCTGCTCTGGGATGCCAACCCGCCTGCGAGCCCTCGTTGATGAGCTGGTGCGGCAGTGCCCATTTCCAGTCGAGGTCCTTGAGGATCCGGGGCGCTCAGGCGTCACCTCCGTCCGCCGTCATTACGGAAGTGCTGAGCGACTGAAGGGTCACGGGATCGAGCCTCCCGCCTTCGACATCCGCGCGGTGATGGCCGAGTTTGCGGCGTCGGTGCTACCAGAGCGCCTGGCGTCCTAGGCCGCGGAGTCTTCTTGTGCCAACGCCCCCCTTTCCCTTCCCGCCTGAACTGAGCCTCCGGCAAGGGTCGGCCCCCGCGGCGGGATCTTCGAACTTTTTCGCGGGCGGGCCCAGCCGATGACCAGAGCTGCAAGCGGCTCCCCTCCATTGTTCAGCGTGGTCATCCCCTGCTTCAACTATGGGGACTATGTCGCTGAGGCAGTCGCTTCGGTGCATGCACAGACCCTGAAGAACCACGAGATCATCGTCGTCGAAGGCGGGTCGACGGATGGGAAGACGCCCTCTCGCGTCGCCGCCCTGGCGGATGGAAGGGTCCAGGTGCTGATGCAGCCTCGGCCCTCCAAGGTCGGCGCAAACCGCAACCTCGGGATCACCCATGCGCGCGGCCAGTATATTGTCTGCCTGGATGCGGACGACATGCTGCATCCCACCTACCTCGAGAAGGCAGCCTATCTTCTTGAGCGCCGGGGTGCAGATGTCGTCTCCGCCGGCATGGAGATGTTCGGAGCGGAGACGGGAAAGCTCTCGATCGTGCGCCGCCCTGACCTGGCAACACTCCTTTCCGGCAATCACGTCCTGACCTGTGCTGCCTTCCGGCGCCACTTCTGGGAGGCAGCAGGAGGGTTCCGGGATGACGCGGGCGGCCCTGCCGGGCATGTCCATGAGGACTGGCTCTTCTGGACTCGCGTCGTGGCGCTTGGGGCGAAGGTGGTGAACCTCGCCGATGACTACCTGCTCAGGTACCGGGTACATCCGGCCAGCTTGAGCCGGAGCGCCTCCGTCTTGCCCATGGACAAGCAAGCGGCACTGGTCCGGGCGGGGAACGCGGATGTGCTGACCGACGAGGTCCTAGACACGTCGCGGGCCCTGAAGGCGAAAAGGAACGCGTTTCCGCCACTGCCGCGGCCTGCGGCCAAGGCTGGCACCAAGCCAGTCCTGCTGATTGCCGTCCCCTGGCTTGTCCTCGGCGGAGCAGAAAGACTCCTCGCCGAAGTGGTGCGCCATCTCGTCGGCGAGGGGTGGGAGATCAACGTCATCTCGACGCTGAGCCCGGGCCTCGAGGCAGGCGACACGACCGAATGGTTCACGCAACACACGGATCGGGTCTTTCACCTGCCGCGGTTCCTCGAGGAGGAAGACTGGGCCGACTTCGTCATGTCGACGATCGCGGGGCGCCGCGTCAGCACACTGCTGGTCGTCGGCAGCACCTTCACGTACCGTATGTTGAGGCGCATCCGGATCCAGTTCCCGAACCTCAAGGTGGTGGATCTGCTCTTCAACACCGTCGGGCATACAAGCGACAACCGCCGCTACGCGAGGCTGATCGATCTCACCATTGTAGAGAATGGCGAGGTGCGTGACTGGCTTCTGGAGCATGGAGAAAAGGCAGACCGGATCAGCCTGGTGAAGAGCGGGATCGACCTTCGCAGGGTCCACCCGGCTCTGAGGAACACTGCCGCGCGCCGTGCCCTTGGCCTCCCCGAGGGCGGAACGGTGGTCGGCTTCGCGGGCCGCTGGTCGGAGGAGAAGAATCCTCTCGGCTTCCTCGACCTTGTCGCTGCCTGCCCGCCGGAGTGGAATCTTCACTTCATCATGGCGGGGACGGGCCCGCAGCGCGCCCAGGTTGAAGCCAGGATTGCAGCATCGCCCTCGGCCTACCGCCGGCTACGCGTCCTCGGCTTGGTCGATGACCCCATCTCCCTTCTCGCGAACCTTGACGTCCTCGTGCTGCCTTCCCTTCTGGATGGCCGGCCGACCGTGGCTCTGGAAGCACTGGGCGTCGGCACGCCGATCCTGGCTTCGGAAGTCGGCGGCCTGCCGGAGCTGGTTCTTCCCGGCAGAACTGGCTGGCTTGTGGAGGCCGGCAAGGTCCCGGCGATGCTGGATGTGTTGAGGCAGATCCACGAGCAACCTGCGCTGCTTGCCGAGATGCGTGAATGGGCTCGCTCCCATGCCATGACCGAGGCTGATCTCGGACGGATGACCGCCGCCTTTGAGGCAGCGCTCAGCCCCATGCGGGAGTATGCCCGTACGCAGGAGGCGCTGCCGTGAGGATTCGCGAAAGGGTCGGGCGCGCGATCATTCGGCGCCTCATGCCCGGCAGGCGTGCCGCTGTGCCTGCTACCGCAGAAGGTCCAGATTTGCGGACGCGGCTCAAGGATGCCTTCGACGCGCCCTTCTATCTTGCGTCTCAGCCAGACGTGGCTCGGGCGGGCATCGCCCCGCTTGAGCACTACCTCGACCATGGTTGGAGGGAGTTGCGTGACCCTTCGCCCGCCTTCGACGTCTCCTGGTACCTCAGCACCTACGCCGATGTAGCCCGCGCCGGCGTGGAACCTTTCTCCCACTACCTGCAGCACGGGGGGCCAGAGGGACGGAGGCCTTCTGCTGGCTTCCACCCGGAATTCTACCTGTCTCAGCTTGCAGAGCCTCCGACGGCACCGGAGACGCCCCTCGAGCATTTCCTGCGGATCGGGGCGTCACTCGGTCTGCGGACATGTCCCGTAGAGGCTGCGCAGGTCTCGAGGGCGCGCGGCGCGCAGATCGAGGCGAGTGGATGGAGCCCGTCTCAGGCCCTCCTCGATCTGGCAGCGCAGACGGTGGCCGCGCATGCCGTCACAGAACCAGGGGTTGCGGCCCTCGCCGGCACACTCCCGGACCTCCCTTTCCTACCACATACGAGGCATTCACTGGACCGAAAGTGGCGCGAGGTCTTTCAGTCGCTACGATCGCGGCCAGACGTCCTGGTTCTCGTCGATCGCATCGACAATCCGGCGACGCTCAAATTCCTCTGCGCCCTCGCGCGCGTCGCGGAGGAGGTAGGCTGTCCGCCGGACACCCTCGCCCTTGCGGCGGACGAAGACATTCCCTCGGTCGGCCTCGGCCTCCCATCCGACCTGGACTGGATGTCGCTGGCAGAATTCGATCCGCCCAATTCGCGCGAGACGCGCGAGACGCTTGTGGCGTCCCTTCTCTGGTCTGTCAGGCCCCCGGTCGTGGTTGCCTTCGGAACGGAGATCGGGCTGCACGTCCTGCGCCGATACAACGCGCAGCTCCGCCGCCATCTGCGAATTGTCGTCGCCCTACCTGTGCCAGAAGAGTCGCGCCGCCACGCTGCGCTCTCCAGTGCCCTCTCGTATCTTGAGTTCGCGGATCTGCTGCTGGTTGGGAGCTATGGACTCACCGAGGAAGAGCGGGTGACCTACGGCATTCCGAGAGAGGTCGCCGCACGCGTGCTGCCACTCGACATGCGCCATGAGGCAGAAAGCGAGCACTGGGGCATGCTTGCCAAGCTCCTCAGGAGAGATGCTCCGTGAAGGTCACGACCGTCATCAACATGCACAGGGAGAAGTGGCTGGCCAATTCCGCGCTCCGAAGCGTCCAGCGAAATCTTGCGGCTCTGAATGGGGCGGGCCTCGAGGCTGAGGTCATCCTGCTTCTCGACAGCCCTGACGACCTCACGCGGACATTCGCCCGGGAGTTCTGTCCCCCTCCAGGCCGGCTGGTTGAAGTTTCCTGCCGCGACCTTGGTGGCGCCCGCAACGCGGCCATTGCCGACGCACGGGGTGACTACATCGCGTTTCTCGATGCAGACGACATCTGGGGCGACGAATGGCTCCTCCGGGCCTACCGGGCCGCGCAGGAATCCGGCGAGGACGTCGTCTGGCATCCCGAGGCGTCGGTCTTCTTCGGGACCGCAGAGCCCTATTGGCTCGTCCACCGCGACGACGACATTCTTGGTGCGGACTGGCAGACCCTGGCTCTTCGCAATCACTGGACCTCGCTCTGCTTCGCACCGCGCCGGCTCTTCGAGCGCGTCCGGTACCAGTCAGTGGAGATCGAGAAAGGCCTCGGCTATGAGGACTGGGCCTTCAACATGGACACCATTGCTGCGGGGTATCGCCACCGGATCGTACGCGACACGCTCCATCTGGTGCGCATGCGGCCCGACTCCCTCGTACGAATGAGCGCCATGCGGGACATTCTCGTGGCGCCGACGAACCTTTTCATTGACCGGATCGGCCGGAGTTACGAATGACCGCCACGCGACTTCCCGATGCCGGGCGACCGTGAGGCGGCTGAGGGGCGAATGATGGAAGACGGGCTGAGAATCGTGGGTGCGGGGGGGCTGGGCCGCGAGGTGGCCTGGGTCCTCGAAACCTCGGGTCAGAAGGTCGAATGCTTCCTTGTCGAGCCGAGCTTTGCCGCCGGAGCCTGCGCAGGCCTTCCGGTCCGGGATGACCTCGAAGCCTGGGCTTCAACCAGGAGGGCTGTCTTGGCTGTTGGCGACGGGCAGGCCCGTATGAGGCTGGCAAGGGACAAGCTTCGTGAGTGCGTCTTCGTCTCCGCGCTTCACCCCGCTTCGGTGATCGGCGCACGCAGTCGCCTCGGGGACGGCGTCATGCTCCTCGGGCCCGCCTCCATCACGGTCGACGCCGAGGTCGGCCAGCACGTCCTCATCAATCCAGGCTGCACGATCGCGCATGACAGCCGGATTGGCGACTTCGCGAGCCTTGGACCCGGTTGTCATCTCGCCGGTGGAGCCATTGTCGAGGAAGGCGCGAATCTGGGAACAGGCGTGGTGGTCCTGCCGCGTCGGCGGGTCGGTGCGTGGGCCACCGTCGGCGCAGGAGCGGTCGTGACGTCCGACGTGCCACCCGGCGCCGTGGTCGTCGGCGTGCCTGCCCGTCCGCTCACCAAAGGCGACTCATAGCGGAGGGGCCATGTGATGCCCCTTCTCAGCTTCCGGAAGGTCGGCTCTGGGTCGAGGCGGTGTGGTGGCGTGCCCTCTGGGCGGTCCGAGCGTCAGCCTTGTCGGGCCAGACCGACAAAGCTAAAGCGTCGCGACGAGCCTGAGCACGGATCGCGCCAGCCGAGGGGCTCTTCTGCCATTAGGTCGACGGAGGGCACGGACCTTGAACAATTTTGAGGGATCGACGCATGTGCGGGTCCTGCGTCCCTGGCTCCCCGAGACCGACGCTCTGATACCCTACCTTCGACGGATCGATGCGGCCCAGGTGTACAGCAACTACGGTCCGCTGTCGCAGGAGTTCTCCGCGCGCCTCGGAGAGATGACGCAGGCGAAAGGGGTGACCCTGACCTCCAATGGGACCGCGGCCATCGAGGTGGCGCTGCGCGCCGTCGCTGGGGGGAAGGGGCTATGCCTTATGCCTTCCTTCACATTCATCGCGTCCGCGCATGCCGTGACCAATGCCGGCATGACGCCTTTCCTTCTCGACATCGACGAGAGGAGCCTGACGCTCACGCCTGATATCGCGCGCCGCGCTCTGCTCAGCCTCCCGGAGCGCCCCGGGGCCGTTCTCGTGGTAAGCGCCTTCGGCGCACCGCCCGATCTAGGGGCCTGGGAGGATTTCCGAGCGGAGACGGGGATCCCCGTGGTGTTCGACGCTGCGGCGGCGGCCACGGCGATCCGCGGGGTCGGCGTGGCTCCTGTCTGCCTCTCGCTTCACGCGACCAAGGTCCTGGGAATCGGTGAAGGTGGCGCGATCCTCACCTCCGATGAGGAACTGGCCCGCCGGATGACCGCGATGACGGGCTTCGGCTTCCTGGGCCGCGAGAGGCTCTCTGCCATCCGAGGTGGCAACACGCGTCTGTCGGAATACGCCGCGGCTGTTGGCCTGGCAGCCCTGGATGCGCTTCCGACGAAACTTCAGAAGCTCCGCTCCCTGGCGCTTGGGTATCGCAAGCGGTTGGGGGGCCACCGCAGCCGTCTCCAAGACGGAGCGGGTGAGACTTGGCAGACCATGACGCTCAACGTCGTCCTCCCGGAGGGCGAGGCGCATGAAACCACCGCGCGGCTGGACGCGGCGAGGGTCGAATGGCGCCGGTGGTGGGGGCTGGGGACCCACCACCACCCGGCCTTCGCGGAGGTCCCTAGGGCCTCCCTTCCGGTCACGGAGGCAATCGCCCCCCGTGTCCTAGGCTTGCCCTTTCACACGGAGCTGAGTGCGGCGGAAATGGACCGGGTGGCCGGCTGTCTTCCATGAAGGACGCCCCTCTCCTCTCCTACATCGTGCTCTCGTACAACTACGAGGGCTATATCGGTCAGACCCTCGAAAGCATCCGCGCCCAGACCGTTCAGGACTTCGAGGTCGTCGTCGTCGATGACTGCTCGAGCGACCGATCCTGCGAGGTCATCGAGGCATTCCGCGATGACCGGATTAGGCTCCTGCGGAACCCGCGGAATATCGGCGGCGCCGCGAGCTATAACCGGGCCGTCGAGGCAGCCCGGGGCGAGTGGCTGGTGAACCTGGACGCGGATGACTGGATCCTCCCCTCCAAGGCGGAGGTACAGCTCAAGCTGGTGTCGCAGCAGCCGGCGCTCGACGTCGTGGGGACGTGGGTTTCCTTTGTCGATCGCAACGGTCTCCCCCACGAGGACTCCGACAAGCTCGAGGCGGAGACAAACCGGGACTGGGACTTCAACGCCGTCTCCACCTGGATCGGTCGCAACGCACTGTGCCGCTCCTCGACCATGGTCCGGCGCTCCGCCCATCTCCGCTTTGGCCTCGACGACGAGAACATGGTCCGCGCACCCGACTATGAGTTGTGGACGCGCGCGCTTCGGGACGGCTGCAGGTTTGCGCTTCTTCCCGAGAGGCTGACCTGCTATCGCCTACACGCACGCGGCGTAACTCATGGAAACCGCCTACAGTCGTTCCTTGAGATGGCCTGGGCCGCCCGCCGCAACCTCCTGCCAGCGATCGAACGTCGCGCAGTTTGGACGGAACTGCACGGCATCCTTGCGTGGCTCACCTCACATGCCGAGCTGGCCAATCTGTCGGCGCGCGAGCGTGAGCGACTTTTCGGCCTGATGGTCGTCCCGCAATCGGTTGCCGATTACGCCGCATTCAGCGAGCTGCTCGGTGCGTCGGCGCCCGAACTCGAGGCGGTTGGCCGGCGCCTGATGGCCTTTGCCTTCGTGCAGGCCGAAGTGCGCACGCTTGATTTTCATGCTAGTGGCATTTACCGCGACAAGCTTGAGGCCGACATTCGCGCCTACCAGGAAGCGCGCGATTACTGGAAATCCCAGAGTGACCGCCACGAGGCGGAGATGCGCGCCCTCCTGGATCGCTGCGCGGCCCTCGAGAGCAACCTGCAGGCCCAGCCGGAAGCGGAACAACAAGACAGAGCAGAGGTGGATCAGTGCAGCCGGGAGAATCTTTCTCTTCGTCATCCACGCAGGCTTCTCCGACAGAGCCTTGCCGGATTCTCGCGCTTCTTCCGTTCCTCGTGAAGGGCGCCCTCTCCCTCTCCATCCTGAGGGAGATGCGGCTACGCGGCTTCGATGTGACCCTGGCCTACTTCTACCCAGAGGCGGTGGGCTACACCTGGGACGAATGTGCCGACTTCTCTGCCGATGACCGGCTGGTCAATATGACGGACGCTCCGGGAGTTTACGGCGTGGAGCGCCTGTCGAGGGTGATCCGCGAGCGGGATATCAGCCTTGCTCTGCAGATCGGCGCGCCCCAGGCGTACAGCCAGATTGCAAGGGTTCGTGAGCAGCATCCGGAACTCCATGTGCTCGATATTCTCTACAATCCGGTTGGGCACACGGTCGCGCATTTCCTCTTCGAGGGGGCCTTCGACGGTGTGATTGTCGAGAGCGAGGCGATGCGGCAATTCATGCTGCAGAACACCGCCAAGACCGAGCCCATGGTCCATGTGCTCATCAGTGGCATCGACCTTGATGTCTTCAAACCCCGTTCTCCTGCTGCCGCCTCGCAGGATCTCGTCGTCGGATATGTCGGACGTATGTCGCCGGAGAAGGATCCGCTGCGTTTCGTCAGCCTCGCTGAAGCGGTCCATGCACGCCTCCCTGACGTCCGGTTCCAAATGTACGGCGAGGGAGCCATGGCGGACGAAGTCAGGGCCCGCGTCGCCGCAGGAAGTGCCCCGGCCGCGATCGATTTTCGCGGCTATGTTCCGCATGTCCGGGATGCGCTCCACGCCGTTGATGTGCTGGTGGTTCCCTCCAAGGTCGACGGGCGGCCCAATGTGGTCATGGAGGCCAATGCCTGCGGCATTCCGGTCCTTGGCACACGGGTAGGGGGAATTCCTGAACTCATCGAGCACGGCGCGAACGGCTTTCTCTTATCCGACGACGCAGAGGCGCAGGTTGCGGACCTCGTTCGCGGCTGGATCGCGGAACCATCGTCGCTGGTGAACCTGAAGCGGCGCTGCCGTCTCGTCGCGGAAGAACGGTTCGACAGGCGCAAGATGATGGACGCCTACGCCCGGGTCTTCGCCGTCTGCGGTGCACGAGGCTAGGCCAGATCGGCCGCGCGCTTGGTGACTTCTTGAGATCGAAGCGCGGGAGAAAATACGGCGGTGCGGCAGAGCAAGCGAGAGCGCCATCATCTGCAGCGAGCTTGGAGTGGAAAAATGAGCAAGCCAGCCGTGTCCGTCTGTATTCCTTCCTACAACCATGCGAACTACATCGGCCGGACGATCGAAAGTGTTCTCGCTCAGGATTTCCAGGATCTGGAGATCGTCATCACCGATGATGCGTCCACGGACGATACGGTGGGCGAGGTCCTTCGGTTCTCGGACCCCCGGATCCGTCTCTTCCGCCATGATCGAAACCAGGGACCCAGCATCGCGGCGAACAACAACATCCGCAATGCGCGCGGAGATTTCATCTGTCTCCTGCCATCGGATGACCTGTATGAGCCCACGAAGGTCGGCAAGCAGATCCGCCTGCTGCGGGCCCGGCCTGAGGTCGGAGCAGTCTTCTCCCACATGCACTACGTCGGTGAGGACGGGCAGCCCATCGCGCGGGAGGCGAATCAGATGGCGCGGCCGCGGGACATGTCGCGTGTTGCCGCACTTCGCAACTTCTTCTTTGAGGGAAATTGCCTGGCTGCGCCCACCGCGATGATCCGACGCGAGATCTTCGATGTGATTGGCGACTTCGACCCGAGGCTACTCCAGACGCAAGACTTCGACTTCTGGATCCGCCTGTGTCTCCGCTACGAGATCGCGCTGATTGAGGAGCCACTCGTCGGATATCGCATCCGAGACCAGCTCGCGAACATGGATGCCAACACTCCCGGGAAGGTGGCACGCATCCACTGGGAACTGCCGCGAATCCTCGAGAATTTCCTCGGATGGTCAGACGTGGCGCTGCTCCAAGAGGTCTTTCCGGAAACCAAGCAGAGCATTGGACAAGGACTTGCACCCGCCAGCGCTCTCGCAGTCCTTGCGCTTTCCCAGCCCCACCCCTGGATCCGTGCCTTCGGTGTCGAAGCACTCTACCGGGCCCTGGGAAACGCACGCGAGGCAGCGATCCTTGAAGCAATGGGCTATGGATATCCTCGGTTCTTCCAGGTGCTTGCCGAGAACGACCCGACACGTGCGGCCCTTGTCGACCAGATGCAGAGCCGCCGCCAGGCTGAGAGTGCGGCCGTACGGGAAGAAATGCAGCGTGCCTATAGCGACGTCGAAGAGCGCGCCTTGCGTGCAGAAGCGGGACTGGAGGAGATCCGCGCCTATCTCCGTCAGGTCGAGGAGGCCAGGGACTGGTTCCGGGACCAGTCGGAGCGGTGGGAGGCGGAGGCGCGGCGTCTGGCCGGGGCGTGACGGCAAGGCGCTTGTTTCTCACGTGGTCCCTGCCTATCAGACCCTGAGCAGGTCGAGCGGGGACAGAAGGCGATGGACGAGAAGGATCGCGAGAAGGCCCGCCGCTTCGCGCGCCTGACCTATGAGGGATTCCGGGAGCTGGCGGCTCGAACAGATCTCAGCGCCTACGAGCAGGTTGGCTTTCCGGACAGTGTGCGCGCCGGCCGCGACCAGGCAATCCTTGACGATATCTGCGCAAAGCTACCCGAGATCGCGCAGGCGACGGGGCCAAGGACAATTCTGGACATCGGCCCGGGCTCCAGTCCGCTCGCACAGCGCATCATCGACCACTGCCAGGCGCGCGGGCATCATCTCTGGCTGGTGGACTCACCCGAGATGCTCGCGGCACTCCCAGATGGGCCACTGGTCACGAAGGTGGCAGGCCCCTTTCCCGACTGTGCGCACGAACTGGAGAGGATCGCAGGGAAGATCGACGCGATCATTTGCTACTCCGTTCTTCATTATGTGTTCGCAGATCAGCCGCTCTTCGGCTTCATTGATGCTGCAATGCGGCTCCTTCGCCCCGGTGGCGGGTCCATGCTGCTCGGTGATCTCCCCAACGCCTCGATGCGCCGCCGCTTCCTGGCAAGCGAGGCCGGCCACGCCTTCCACCGCAGCTACATAGGACGCGACGAAGTCCCGAACCTTGGAGTTCACTTAGATCCGTCAGGAGAAATGGACGACGCGGTGTTGTTTTCCATCGTAGCGCGCGCTCGTGCCGCGGGCAGCGACGCCTGGCTTCTTCCTCAGCCGGCGGGACTGCCAATGTCCAACCGGCGTGAGGACATCCTGATCCGCAAGCCCTAGGGGACAGCCCGATGCCGGATAAGACCAGTGACCTCGTGCTAATTGGCGACAGCGCTTTCGCAGAGGTCGCCCACGAGTACTTCGAGGCTTACACGGAGTACCGCGTCGTGGCATTCGCAGTTGAGCAGGCATATCTGACGCGTGATCGGCTCCAGGACCTTCCGGTCGTGCCTTTCGAGACGCTCCACGAGACCCATCCCCCAGCAACCCATCACGTCCACGTCGCAGTCGTCTACACCCTGCTCAACCGGTTGAGGGCGAGGCTCGTCGAAGCCGCGCGAGCGCGGGGTTATCCACTCGCCTCGTTCGTAAGTCCGCAGGCCTTCATCGCACCTAGCGCCGAGATTGGGGAGCATTGCTTCATCTTCGAGAACAACGTCGTGCAGTCGCACGTCTCCATTGGACGGAACGTTGTGCTCTGGTCTGGCAACCACATCGGGCATCACAGCCGCATCGCGGATAACGTGTTCATTTCCTCGCACGTGGTGATCTCTGGCTTGTGCAGTGTTGGTGCGAACTCCTTCCTGGGCGTGAACAGCGCGCTCGCGGACCGTACAGTCCTGGCCGAAGATTGCTGGGTCGGGCCTGGCGTCACCTTGTCCCGCAGCACCGAGGTGGGGCAGATGTTCCGCGCTGCGGAGGCCGTGCCGTCGCGGGTGGATACGCGGCGCTTCTTCCGTCTCCGCGGTGAGGCGCCTGAAAAGCCATGAAGTGGCGCAAGCTCGGATTCCTGTGGAAGCCGGCCGGAGATCTTCCCTGGGCGCGGACCCATGCCATGCTTCCCACTCCCACGTGGCTGCCGGACGGAAGGCTTCGCCTCTACTTGGCCAGCTGCGATGAGGCGATCGTGTCACGCATCGGGTGGATTGATCTGGATGGCCGGGATCCGACGCGCCTCGTTGGCGAGGCAAAGGAGCCTGTCCTCGATATCGGGCCGGAAGGATGCTTCGATGACAACGGCGTCAATCCCTCGAGCCTCGTCCAACTGCCCGACGGAAGGGTGCGCCTTTACTATGTCGGCTACCAGAGGCAGGTGAAGGTGCCCTACACGCTGTTCACCGGCGTCGCCGAAGCTCCGAGCCCAGAAGGTCCGTTCACCCGCCTGCAGGATGTGCCTGCGATGGACAGGGGCCCAGGTGAGCGCTTCTTCCGGACCGCGGCGCTGGTTCGGCCACCCTCAGAAGAACGGTCCTGGGACGCATGGTATATTGGCGGCGGGGACTTCACAGTCGCCGCGGGTCGCCAACAGCCGAAGTACAGTTTGAGGACTGTCACTTCTCCGGACGGGATCACTTGGCCTCTCCAGGGGCAGCCAGTGCTGCAGCCAGCGGAGGATGAGCTGGGCTTCGGACGCCCATGGCTTCAGCGTCTCGGTGCCGACCGGTGGACCCTCTGGTATTCCATCCGCGCGATATCCGGCTACCGGCTCGGATACGCTGTCTCCCGCGACGGCCGAACCTGGACCCGGCGCGATGACCTCACCGGTTTTGAGAGCGCCGCAGGGGAATGGGACGCAGAAATGCAATGCTACGCCGCGCTGCAGGAAATAAGTGGAAGTCTTTACATGTTCTACAATGGCAATGGGTATGGCAGGACCGGCGTCGGTCTCGCGGTGCTCGAGCGCGATTAAAATGATGACAAAGATCGTCGCTGAGATCACCGTAGAACCTTACGCGCCCTCCTCTGCAGCCGCATGGGATGACTTCGTGGAACGCAGCAAGAATGCGACGTTCCTGCACAAGCGGCGCTACATGGAATACCACGCGGACCGCTTCAACGATGCATCGCTGATCTTGCGACGAGGGGCGGAGATCGTCGCTCTTCTTCCGGCGCACACGACCGAAGCGGGCATCGCAAGCCACAATGGACTGACTTATGGCGGCTTTCTTGTCTCCGAGCGGATGACGACGCCGCTCATGCTTGAGGGCTTCGACGCAGCGCGCAGGTGGCTTGCGTCGCGCGGTGTGGAGACGTTCTATTACAAGACGATCCCTCACATCTATCATCGCCTTCCGGCGGAAGAGGATCGCTACGCGCTCTTCCGCCACGATGCGGTTCTCGTTCGCAGGGACCTCTTGAGCACGATTGATATGGCAAGGCGCCCTGTTCCGCAGGAGCGCCGGCGGCGTGGCGCCGCCAAGGCCCTGCAGAAGGGAGTGTCTATTCAAGAGGACGAGGGCTGGGAGGGCTTCTGGCAGCTGCTCGAAAGACACCTCGCCTCGCGCTATCACACGAAGCCCGTGCATAGCCTCGCGGAGATCCGGCATCTCCATGGCCTCTTCCAGCGGAACATCCGCCTCTTCACCGCGCGTGATGCATCAGGGACGCTTCTGGGCGGTGTGGTCATCT
Source organism: Sabulicella rubraurantiaca (assembly GCF_017355885.1). Classification (GTDB taxonomy): domain Bacteria; phylum Pseudomonadota; class Alphaproteobacteria; order Acetobacterales; family Acetobacteraceae; genus Roseococcus; species Roseococcus rubraurantiacus. The sequence goes on along the minus strand of NZ_JAFEUU010000019.1, from coordinate 35,913 downwards.
ACGAGACCGATGAGGTGGCACATCTCCAGTATGCCGCCGCAACCTCGGAGGGTTTCGCCTGCGGATGCCTCGACCGTCTCTTCCTGCATCTCCTTGATGAGGTTTTCGCCAGCAAACGGTGGTTCGACTTCGGGAATTCCACCGAACTTGATGGACGGTGGTTGAACGACGGCCTGATCAACCAGAAAGAAGGCTTTGGCGGGCGGGCGGTCGCGCACGACTACTACGAGATCGCGATCTGAGGAGCATACGCAGCGGCGCGCTGCAGCAATGGCGATAAGCCCGCGGATCAGTCCGCTTCGGGCCGCTGGGGCCGGTTCTTAACCCGGCCCCAGAGCTTGCTTCACCCGAAGAGCTGATCTGCCACGGTGGTGGGTGCGTAGAAGGCCACGCCCTCATACCGGTAGTTCGGGAGCGTCTCGATGGTAACGTCTCTTTCCACTGTGGAGGACGTGAACAGGTGTCCACCGGCCGTCGTGTGGAAGAAGCGGTAGATCGGGACGAGACCCTCGCCTGGGACCGGTGACATGTGGAAGCCCACACCTTCGTCGCGGTAGTGCGGCAGGTTCGCACGCACGCTTGCGGCCTCCACCTCCGAGGTGGTGAACAGATGTCCACCAGCTTGCGTGTGGAAGAACCGGAACACCGGCACTGCGTTGGGAAAACCCTGGTCGGCCGTGAGGAAGGTCGCCCCTTCGTACCGGTAGTGCGGCAGGTTCTGCAGGACGGAGTCGCGCTCCACGGTCGAGGTCGTGAAGAGATGGCCACCAGCTTGCGTGTGGAAGAACCGGTAGGTGGCCACATTGCCGAACTGAAGGTTCTCGATGCCGTAAAGGAGATCGGTTCCGTCGCGCCCAGCCACTTGATCCTGGATGGCGACCGAGCCGTCGGGCTGGGTCTGAAAGCGATACTCGGAGCGCGGTCCACGGAACAGCGCGGTGTCGAAGCCGTCCCCACCGAAGATCAGGTCATTACCTCCCGCGCCCGCGAGGCGGTCATTCCCGTTCCCACCGATCTCGACGTCGTTGTTGCCATTCCCCACCATGGCGACGCCTGTCCCCATCAGGTGCGCATTCGCAGGGGTGGTGAGGCTGATCAGATCCTGAGCATCGGTTCCCTTGACCGTGACCTGGGCGGGGAACGGGGAAGCTGGCGTCGAACTCACACCGACGAAAGAGCGGTCAGCGCCGCCCGCGTCGCCGAAGTACAGGTATAGGCCCTGCGGGTCGAACGGGGCGTTGAACTTGAACGCGATGGATCCACCGATGCCGAGAGAGACGGAGCCACCGGGCGTATTGCCGTTCAAGCCGTCCCTGACATCCAGGGTCGCGACCGCGAGGTCCACGCCTTGATTTCCAGGCGTCGCACCGAAAAGAGTGTTGCCGTTCAACGGAGCGGTGGAGCCGGCGGGCGCTGGCGCGATGTAGCCGGCGCGATATGTGATATCGCTGAAGTTGAAGGTGAGCGATGACCCAAGTGTGGCGGCCACATTGGGATCGTCGGTCAGCACGCCTGAAATCTTGACGAAGTCAAGGTCGAACCCTGACTGCGCACCCGACGACAAACCCAGAAGACCGCTGTCATTGATGCTGAAGGCCTGGATCTGTGACTGGCCCATCAGTGCCAGAGGTATTCGGTAGATCGCTGTCTGGCCAGCAGTACCGATAAAGGTCGGAGAAGGGACGCTCATGTGGGAAAACCTCAACGCCGAAACGTTCCTATAAATTCGCAACATAAGGTTAAGGTTTCAGTCCAACGCATTTTTCCTTCCGCTATCGGCACTCGGGCAGTTTTTCATGATAAGGAATGAAAACGTCGTGTTTAGCAGGGCACGCGGAGCCAGGACTTGATTTCTAGTTATGCCGTCGAAAGTGGCTGCTGAAGCCACCGCCAATTTCCCCTTCGCGCAGGCTGCCGCCTGCCCCTAGGCATGCTCAGCAGCACCTTCATTCGCCCAGCTGTGATCACGAAGCTTGGCCAAGTCTGCGGGAGCGCGTGGAGGTAGCGGCGCGATACCCCTCCCACAGAACTGCCCGCGGCCGGTGCCCAAGAATCCTTGCTCCGGCATACGCGAGGCCACGGCTCCCCTGGCGTTCACCCGAAGAGTTGGTCTGCCACGGATGTCGGAGCGTAGAAGGCCACGCCCTCGTAGCGGTAGTGCGGCAAGGTGCTGAGCGTGACGTCTCTCTCCACAGCCGAGGATGTGAAAAGGTGACCACCAGCCTGCGTGTGGAAGAACCGGTAGATCGGCACGAGCCCCTCACCTGCGACGGGCGACATGTGGAACCCAACATCCTCGTACCGATAGTGCGGCAGGTTCTGCAGCACGGAGTCTCGCTCGACCGTCGATGTGGTGAAGAGGTGGCCACCCGCCTTCGTATGAAAGAAGCGATAGACTGGCACTGCGTTCGGAAACCCCTGGTCGGCGGTCAAAAAGGTCTCACCTTCGTATCTGTAGTGCGGCAGGTTCTGCAGCACGGAGTCTCGCTCGACCGTCGAGGTGGTGAAGAGATGGCCGCCAGCTTGTGTGTGGAAGAACCGATAGGTCACGACATTGCCGAACTGGAGGTTCTCGATGCCGTAAAGGAGATCGGTTCCGTCGCGCCCAGCCACTTGGTCCTGGATGGCGACTGAGCCGTCGGACTGGGTCTGGAAGCGATACTCAGAGCGCGGACCGCGGAACAAGGCCGTGTCAAAGCCTCCGCCGCCGACGATCAGGTCATTGCCGGCCGCTCCTGCGAGACGGTCATTCCCGTTCCCGCCATTCACAAGATCTTCGCCATCGCGCCCGACCATGGCGACGCTGGTCCCGACCAAATGCGAATTGACGGGGGTCGTGAGGCTCATCAGATCCTGAGCCTCCGTCCCTTTGACTGTCACGTGTGAGGGCAGAGGGACGGCCGCCGTGGAGCTGGCGTTGACATACGACCCTTCGTTGGCACTCACATCACCATAATAAAGGTAAAGACCTCGCGGGTCGAAGGGCACATCGAAACGGAAGCCAATAGATCCCCCAACTCCGAGGGCGACAGCACCGCCTGTGGTCGTAACCGCTAGACCGTCTCGGACATCTAGAGTGGCCAACGCAAGATTGACGCCCTGATTGCCTGCTGTCGCGCCAAAAAGAGAGGGATTATTGAGTTCAGGCGCCGAACCATTTGGAACCGGCGCGACGAAACCAGCCCTGAAGACTATGCCGCCGAAATTGAAGGGAATGACTGACCCAATCGCGGCAGCCGCGTTCGGGTCCTCGACCAAGAGGTTGGAAATCTTGACGAAGTCAAAATCGAGGCCCGAGGCAGCGCCGACGCCAAGGCCCATCTGCCCCGAATCATTGACGCTGAGCGACCGGATTTGCGTCAGACCAAATGCGCTCAGTGGCACTCGGTAGACTCCCGTCTGGCCTGCAACGCCCAGAAAGGTCGGAGTAACGCTCATGCCGGTCGTCTCCCTCGGAATCGTCACTAGAAGGTTGAGACATCATAAGGGTTTCGCCCGAGCGGGTTCTATTGTTGTAACCTCCGGCGCATCGCTATCGCTTCAAAGACACAGGTCGAGGGCTGCGCACCCGGCGCAGCCCACCGCTTCGCGGCATTCCCCTCCCTCCAACCTCCGGGTTGGAGGGAGGGGAGTGCCGCACCGCTCCGCGGGCGGTCATAGTTCCGGGCGCTCCTGTTGCTCGATATGGCGGCGAATGATCTCCAACGGGGCGCCGCCGCAGGAGATGACGCAATCAGACCGGCTCCAAAGTATGGGCTGGTGGGGAACCGCCGCACCTCCTCGGGGAACTCCGAGCGCAGCCTGCGGCTTGTGCCGGTCTTGAGGGCGTTCACAATGTCGGCCAGCGCGTGCTTGGGGGGCAGGGTGAACAGCAGATGGACATGCTCTGGCTCGCCGTTTGTCTCGATCAAGCGCCCGCCCCATGCCTCGACCCGCCCACGCGCCAGCACGTCGAAGCGGTCGAGCATCGGTCGCGTGAGCGCCTTCCGCCGAAACCTGGTCACAAGAACCAAATGGGAGTGCAGGGCGAAAACGCAGTGATGGAGGGCGTCTAGCTCTTGCTGTGCCATGACGACCAATCCAACATCGTGCCTGTGGAACACCGCAAGGTCACCTACCGGCTCTACCCGTCCAAGACGCAGGCCGCTGCCTTGCTCCATCTGCTTCGTCTGCACCAGCAGCTTTACAACGCTGCTCTCGACCAGCGCATCACCGCCTGGCGCCGACGGCGGGTGTCTCTGTCTTATGCGGACCAGTGCCGGGAACTGACCGACCTCCGCCGCGAGTGCCCGGAGTTTGCGACCGCCAACTGTTCTTCGCAGCAGCGCACCCTGCGCCGGCTCGACATCGCCTTTCAGGCGTTTTTTCGCCGCGTCAAGGAGCGTGGCGAGCGCGCGGGTTTCCCGCGCTTCAAGTCGCTTCATGCCTTTCCGGGCTTTGGGTTCAAGTCGCACGGCGACGGCTGGCGCTTCGTGCCCGGCGCTGACGGGAAGCACGGCAAGCTGCGCCTGCAAGGCGTCGGTGTCGTCAAGGCGCGGGGACAGGCCCGCACGGGCGGAACGATCAAGGCCTGCGAGGTGCTGCACCGGGACGGGGTGTGGTCGTTGTCCCTGACCGTCGAGTGCCAGCCGATCCGCGCAGGCGGCATTGCCGCCTGTGGCCTCGATTGGGGCGTGTCCGATTTCGCAACACTGGCCCTGACAGACGGCACGCACAGGTCGATTGCAAACCCCCGGCTCGGCCAGCAGGCCGAGCGCGGCATTCGCATCGCCGCCCGCGCCGTCGCACGCAAGAAGCGCGGCAGCAACAACCGTCGCAAAGCCGCACGGCACCTCCGCCGCCTGCGGCAGCGCCTCGCCAATCGGCGGCGCGACTTCGCGCACCAGCGGAGCGCGGAACTGGCCGGGCGCTTTGCGCTGATCGCGACCGAAGAGTTGAACGTCAAGAACATGACCGCCACGGCCTGCGGCACAGCCGACGCGCCGGGACGGAACGTGCGGGCCAAGGCCGGGCTCAACCGTGAGATCCTCGACACCGCGCCAGCGGCCTTTCTGGCGCTTCTCCGATACAAGGCGACGGAAGCCGGGTCGGAGATCGTCGAGGTGCCGACACGCACCCTCAAGCCGAGCCAGAGGTGTCCGGCGTGTTTGCGTGTCGAAAAGAAGACGCTGAGCCAAAGGATGCACTGCTGCCCGTGCGGGCACGTGGAGCCGCGCGATGCGGCCTCAGGCCGCGTTGCCCTGAACTGGGTGCTGGGGCAGATGCAATCGGGGCGGGAACCGACCCTGCGAGAGAGAGCGGGGGTTGCCCCGCCTGCTCACGAAACTCCATCCATTCCGCAGGATTGGATGGGGTAGTTCATTTGCTGCTTCACGGGCTGACAGTTCGCCGGTGCGCCGATTCCTGCTCTTCCTGGCGCACCCCCTGAGCTTTACGTGCAATTGAAGGCCAGCGGTCAGCGGCAAGGCGCAGCAGCGCCCTGGCTCAGATCTCCCGAAAACCGGGCGCGGCACACCGGGGTCGTCGGTCCTAGTGGTCCGATCGACGTTGATGGTTCCGCCTGTAGCGAGATAGCCTAGGCGGTGCCTTAGGGCCCAGCAACATGGCTCGAGCAGCTTGGCAACAACCCCGCGCGGAAGGGAAATCGACCGGCAATCAGGATCGCCGGCGCCCGGCGGTGCGCCGCGCGGTCCAGGCAGCGGTTCTCCTGGCCGCCTCCATCGCTCCCCTCTTCTCGCAGGCCCCGGCGTGGGCAGCAGGCGACGCCGAACGGGGCCAGACACTTGCGTCACATCCCGCGCGCTATTGCACCCACTGCCACGGGCGGAACGGGGTCGCGAGCACCTCGGGGACCCCCTCGCTGGCCGGCCAGCCGGCCGAGTATCTCGTGGCACAGATGGTCCTCCTCCGCGCCGGGCGGCGTGTGTCGGGACCCATGGCCGACTTCGTGCGAGGTCTGGCCGATCAACAGATCGAGGACCTTGCCGCCTTCTTCTCCGGGATGCCGGCCGCGCCTCCGCCGTACCGCGAGGAACGCGACGCGGGAACGGTGGCAACCGGTGAGGCGCTGGCAGAGCGCATGCGATGCGGTTCCTGCCATCGGCCGGACTACCACGGTGAGGCGCTGTTCCCGCGCCTCGCCAGCCAACGGGAGGACTACCTGCGCCGTACCCTGGCTGATTACCGAGACAATCGCCGGGTCGCGCCGGACACGCAGATGAACGAGGTGATGCAGGGAGTCTCCGACGCCGACATCGCGGCATTGGCGCACTATCTCGCCCAGCTGCCCTAACTGTCTCCGCGCGCCGCCCGGTCCAGGGCAACAAGGGAACCCTTAACGTCGATCAAACCACCAGGACTTGGCCAGAGTGCGTCACGCAGCAGGGCGCCGCTTAACTAGGCCTTGCAGTCACGGCGCTTGCGCACCCTCTGCTTTGACATGGGAGCGCGGTCTTTCGAGACGGTGGGCGGCCGGAAAGTCGGGATCGTCTCCAACTCCTCGGCCATCTGCGGCGCCAGCGTGGCGAGGTCATAGACCGCTTGCACCTTGAGCCAAGACATGCGGGTCCATGCCGGTCAGCTTGCCGAGCTGCAGCGCCATCGCCGGCGAGATGGCGATGCGTCCATTCCTGAGCTTGTAGAGCAACTGATAGGACAGGCCCATCATCGCGGCTGCCTGGGGCAGGGTGAGGCCGAGCGGCGGCAGCACGTCCTCCACCAGCATCCGCCCTGGATGGCGTGGCTCCTCCATCTCAGGAGGCGAAGGGCGCCCAGCCGGGCAGGAAGTCGGCGCGCTGCATTGGGCTGAGGATCACCACGCGCTCGACTGTGGTGCTCCCATCAGGGCCGAAGCGGGTCACGCTGCCAATGGTGAAGTCTTCGTAGATCGCGCTCGCGCCGCCAAAGAGCCATTCACGATGCACCGCACCCACATCCTCGGGGATCCCGGCACGTCCGATCAGCCGTCGGTGCCCGTCCTCGTCCAAATAGACCTTCATCGACCACTCCGCGTTGCCAATATCCGATAGCGAACGTGGCGCAGCGCAACATCCGTAGAACTCCAGATCCAGTGCAGCGAGCGGAGCCCAACCCCGGAGGACGAAAAAACCCGCCGCCTTGTTAGGGCGGCGGGAAAGAGGGTTGAGGAAGAATGGAGAAAAAGCGTTACCACCCATCAAACACGCTCTGCGCGCTAAGGTTTCCTATGCGGAGGGATTCACCGAAGAGCCATTCCTGATCGGACACAGGCAGAACGAAGGCCCGAGGGCCAAGGACTTGGCTGGCGACAACGCGGACCAGCTATGAGCCGGCCGGTTCGATAGCAACCAACTCATATGAAGTTGTGCCTGCATGGAAAAGCTACCATGCCTTGAAACGAGACACTGAACTCTCGTGCTCCAAGAGTTCATCTAGGCATTCACATCTGCCACGGGGCTGTCCTTTGCGGACAGCCAGCTAGAAGATGCGTCCCTCCTCAATTCCAAACTGAAGGTAGTGCCCAAGCGGATCGATGCCAGCAGCCAAGACATCGGGATTGGCTGCTAGGTAGCGCGTCGTGTCGAAGGAGGGCCCCGGGTCGCGCCCCTCGATCCAGCCCCACATCTCATAATGCAATAGGGGATCGATGCCGGCAGCGGCCACATCCGGGTTGGAGACTAGATAGAAGGCAGGATCGAAATATGGGTTGGGATCTCGGCCCTCGCGCCAGCCATAGGTGCTGTAATGCTCGAGGGGATTGACCCCAGCAGCGGCCACATCCGGGTTGGAGGCGAGATAGAAGCTGGTCTTGAAGGACGCATCCGGGTCGCGACCTTCCCGCCAGCCAAACTGCTCGTAATGCGTCTGCGCATCAACGCCGGCCGCCGCGACATCGGGATTGCGCGCCAAGTAGAAGTCACGGTCGAAGAGTGGGGCAGGATTGCGGCCAGTGGTGCCCGCCGCCTCCATAGCCACCCTGAGAGTGTAGAGGTCGACCCGGTGGTTAGCAGGGTCTGCCCGCAGCAGCTCGCCGAAGTCGGAAACCGGATCGACAGTTCCGTCGAGGCCGGGGAGAAGCACAGTGATGCCGCGGTTCTCGTAATCTCGTGTCAAGGACGGCAACGAAGCGAGAGCGTCGGTTACCGTGAGGCCAGGGAAGGTGTCGGCGGCAATGAACGCGGCTCCTCCGGCAAGCACCGGATTGGCACGCAGCTCTGCTCCGGTATCCGCACGGTGCTCGCCAAGATAGACGGCCGGGTCACTGGCGATCACGTAGTCGACGATGCGTGGGTCGTTTGCCTCGTCCAGCAACGCACCTGGCGAGCCGAAAGTGACGGCAAGGTACTGGGTCGCGCCATTGGGGTGCTGGGACATGTAGAGCTGCGTCATCGCACCACCAAGGCTATGCCCGGTGACGGCGACGTTCCGTATTCCGGTGACGGCCACGTAGCTATCCAGCGCACTGATCAACGGGGCGAAATCCGGATAGTCGGCGTTGATGTCGCGCAGGGAGTTGATCGAGTCCTCGCGGTCGTCAGACCCCCGAAAAGCCAGGACGACAGTCGGTACGCCGTTCAGTGGCCCGGTGGCCACCAGCGCCGCTGCGTTCCGATTGTGGTAAATGCCCTCGGCAAAACTCGCTCCCGAGCCGGGCGTGAAGGCCAGGGCGTTGGCCGGCAGTGGCGTGAAACCCGCGGGTAAGGGCGGACCCGTGTCGGAATAGGCGGCGGAGGCGAGGCGGGCGAGGGTGACATCGCGGGCGGTGGTCATGGCCATCTCGCTGTCAGGAGGGTCGCTGATCCCTCCGAGCAAATAAACTGCCTAGTTGGTTGCCGGTTGCCTGGGCAGAGGTCGGGGCTCCTTCTGCCAATACGGGTGGTCCCGTTAGAGCACCGCATCGACATAGAAGGCAATGCCTTCGAAGCGGAACTCCGGAAGGGTCCCCTGCACGTGATCCCGCTCCACTTCTGAGGTCGTGAAGAGGTGAACGCCGGTCACCGTATTGAAGAAGCGGAACACCCCGTCGCGGCCTTCGCCCCTATTGGCATAAGCATGAAAACTCACGCCTTCGTATGTGAATTCGGGCAGGGTCCGGAGAACCGTGTTGGCCTCATGAAGGCTGGACGTATAGAGGTGCATCCCGGTCTTCTTGTTGAAGAGCCGAAAGACGGACACCTCGTCCTCTGCGCCGCTGGTGGCCGTGAAGCCCACTCCTTCATAGCGGTAGTGAGGCAGTGTCTCGCGCACGATCGCGGCCTCTTGGGCCGAGGAGGTGTAGAAGTGCCCGCCCTTCTCGGTGTTGAAGAAGCGGTGGATTGACTTGGTGATGACCGCGTCGGAGGAAGTGTCGGTGATCTCCAGCCCTGCAACTCGGGACTGGCCGTCCGGCCGCAAGGGGACATAACCGGTGATGGCGGCGTCGTTGCGCGCAATCTCCGGCACGATCCAATCCAGGTGATCCTTTACCGACGCGGCCGCGCCCTGGGTCGAGACGATGCCGACGACCGTGGCCATGCCGTCCTTCCACGCCACGATCGGACCGCCGGAGTTGCCAGCCCGGATCTCCAGGTTTTGATTCAGGCGGATGGTGGCGTCCACCGGATCACGCCAGGCGGTACCGTCGTCGCGCTGAAGGGAGTTCCCGCCGCTGGCTGGATAGCCCATGACCTCGACGGCGCCGGAGGTAAAGTCGGCGTTCAGCCCGAGCCAGCCAAAGGCGTCGCCTACCGCGATGCTGAAGGAAAGCAGCGCGATATCCATCTCGGAATCGCTCATGGTGAGCGGGTTCCTGTCGCCCGTGTAAAGGAGGCCGTCTTTATCCAGATCGAATTCCTTGAAATGGATCGCGTTGGCAGCCTGCAGGCCATAGGCCTCGCTGCGGGACTCGTTGGGTGAGAAGGAGAAGTGCGCCTCAATCCGGTCCGCGCGCTTGCCACTGGCCGAGTTGAAAATCACGTGTGAGGCGGTGAGGACATCGTTGCGACCGACAAGAAGGCCGCTGCCGCCCCGGGCCTCCTGGATGGAGCCATCAGGGGCGATCCAAAAGGCGCGCACCGCAACGACGGTGGTGCCAGGATAAGCGTTGTCGTTCATGCGAGTGGTCATGCCGGGCTCATATGTCCTGGGAGACAACAGGAAGCTAGGCCTTCCGGTGGTCGAGCCCAACATTCAGGCTACCTCCGGCTGGCCCTGATGCCGAGGCCCCGGCTTCTCATCTGGATGTTTGATGTGAAGGCCATGGTGGCTGGATGTGACTTGCTTTCGGCCACGGTCCAGAAGCTATGTCAGACCTGGATTGCAATCTTGTCTAGCACGTTGGTGCCCAGCACCCTGGCGAAGGTCAGGACCGTTGACCACTGCGCCCGCGATGAAGCCGAGGGTGCCGCGCAAACGCCTTCAGGCCTCAACCATTCCAAGGCTGAGTGTAACGAGAGCGGCCGCAGTCGATAGGATCGCGACTTGAGAGAGAAGCTGCGGTGAGAGCCTTCTCACCTATCCGAAGAGATCATCAGCGATACGTGTCGGCGCGTAGAAGGCGATGCCTTCGTCGCGATAGTGAGGAAGGTTGGTACGCACATTGGCCGCTTCCACCTCGGACGAGGTGAATAGATGCCCGCCTGCCCGGGTGTGAAAGAACCGAAAGATCGGCGCCAAGCCCTCGCCTGGAGTGGCGGACATGTGGAAGGCGATGCCTTCGTCGCGATAATGCGGCAGGCTCGTGCGCACGCTCGCGGCTTCGGCCGCCGAGGCGGTGAAAAGATGGCCGCCCGCCTCCGTGTGAAAGAAGCGGAAGACCGGCACGGCGTTGGGCAAGCCCTCGTCAGCCGCCAGGAAAGCCTGCCCCTCGTCTCGGTAGACCCGCAAGTTCTCCCTCACATGAGCGGCTTCCACAGCGGAGGTGGTGAAGAGATGACCGCCTGCCTCGGTGTGGAAGAAGCGGAAGGCGGGAATGTTCGCGAACTGCAGGCATTCAACCTCCGGAGCGACGAGGCTGGTGCCGTCGCGACCTGCGACGCTGTCCTGAACCACGCGCCAGCCATCGTCGCGAGTGGTGATGCTGTATTCGCTGCGCGGCCCGCGAAACAACGCGGTGTCATAGCCCAGGCTCCCTGTGTGCATTGGACTAGCGCTGGCTGGCAGATCTGCGACCGCGCCATAATCGCTTAGGGCCAGGGAGAGGCTGCCGTCGGCCGCAGGGGCGACCCCATTGACCTCGAGCACCAGCATGTCGTCGCCCAGCCACAGAGGTCCCCTGCCATCCCAGACGGCGCTGGAGCCGGCCAAGGGATTGGCAACCGAAAGAGCGGCCTCGCCAGAGAGCGACAGGCCAATCCGGCTGGGGGCGTGGCTGACCGGGACGTTCAGGCCTTCGTCCCACAGATCGCGCTCGCGCCACAGCAGGATCTTGAAGGAGTTGCCATCGCTCCGGAGTGCCTGGCTGAAGACCTGGCTGTCGGCGGTGTCGAGGCTGAAGCGCAGATTCAAATGGAGGGAGGTTTCGCCGTCATCCTGTCGCAGGGTCGCGTTGAAGCGGTTGAGGGCTAGGGCGGATTGCTTGGGCGAGTAGTCGCTGTTGAAGAGGCCGCCATTGCCGAAGACCCCCTCGGATTCCTTTCCGGGCCACGGCGTGACCAGCTCATAGACCTGGGTGGCGCCAAAGCCGTGCCGAAAGCCTTGAGCGAAGCCGTTGAGGATAAAGCGTGCCTGGGTGGCCTCATCGACGGAACGGTAGGGCTCACTGGGGAGCAGGGCACCTGGGGGATAGTCCTTCGGATTCTGACCGACCTGATCCCCGGTTGGCCAGCCAAACTCCGTCCACACCATTGGCCGCCCCGTCGCGGCGATCTGCGGGTAGTCCCGAAAGGCATCTTTCAAGATCAGATGGGGCTGCTGGCCCATCGGGCCGTAGTGGTGGAAGTTCGTGTAATCAGCGAGGCCTGAGCTGGTGAGGTCGGTAAAATCGTAGACAGGGAGGTGCTTGAGTGCCGGGTGGCTCTTCACGAAGTGGTACCAGTCGCTCTGGTGCGCCTTGGCAGCCGTGAGGCCAGTCCCTCCCCTGTAGGCCACCGGCCAGTTCCAGATCTCGTTGGCGCCTTCGATCGAAGCGATGCCGCCTGGATACTGCTCCGCGAATTGGCTGAGCTTGATCTGGAGGGAGAAGAAATCCCAGCCAGTCCAGACTTCCTCGCGCCCGGGGATGATGAAGTTCCACTTGATCCCCGCCTCGTACATCCGCGCAAAAGGCAGCTTGGGGTCGTGCAACGTGATCATGCCGTCACGCACGGTCTGGATGCCGGTGAATCGGATCAGATCAACGATACGATCTGGGTCGGAGTAGGGCCCCTGGCCCCAGTGCTTCCAGATGAAATGCGTGTTCACGCCCATCCGCGACTGGAAATCCTGCACGGTGGAGGACACCGCGCCGCCGGAAGAGTTCGTCGAAAACATCGCTTCGCGCCTCTTTTTTGTGGCGTCAAAGCTTCGCAAGCAGCGTGCCAGTAAAATTCTATAATAATATCAGAAATATAGTCTCCCTATTATGAGATTGGTAAAGTTTTCCGACGCATGCAGATTGCCGCTCTTGGGGAGATCTGCGCCCGCTCGTGTGCGAAAGCATGCGGCAGGACTACGGCGGCAGCGCGCAATTCACCGGCACAGCCGGCGGCTCGAGGCCGAGGGTCAATTCATAGCCTCAGAAGCTTTGGGCTTGCTTCGAGCGGGGCTTCGTCTGGCCATCACAGGCAAGCCCGACTGGACGTTTGCGACGCGAGCAAGACCGAAACACATCCAAGGCTTCGGCGAAATTCGAGTGACGCGACGCTTTGGGTCAGCTCGCCCAAACGCGGGGATTACACTGCGACTTGGCAACTTTTCACCCCCCTTCTCGCTTGCCGTTCCCAGAGGGTTCAGCAGACCTTCCGCTCCGAGAGGCGCAGCAAGACTCAACGAGGAGGCGGCGTGGCATGAACATCGGCCAAGCGGCGGCGAGTGCCGCCGTTACCAGGAAGATGATCCGGCACTACGAGGCGCTTGGTCTGGTTCAATCCGAGCGGCAGCCCAACAACTATAGGAGCTACAGCGAGAGAACCGTGTCGATGCTCCGCTTCATCCGGCATGCCCGTGAACTTGCCGTGCCGCTCCCCGAAGTGAGGGAAATGCTTGGGCTCTGGCGGGATGTAGACAACGACCCGGACGCCGTGCAGGAACGTGCACGTGCTGAGGTAGAGCGCCTGGAGCGCAAAGCAGCATCATTGCAGGCGGTGGCGGGCGCCCTCCGAAACCTGGCGGAGACCGCTGAGCGGGGAAAGCGCCCCGCAGTGCCGCACTTCGAGGACGCCAAAGCGCCTACAAGCTTCTGAACTTCGTTCGCACATGAGATTGGCCTCCTGCTTTCTATTCGGACAGATGTTTTGGGCAGACACGTCCTCCACCTCTGGTTCACAGGCTCTGGAGACGGCCAGCAAGATCGTCGCCATACGGCAGTGCGTGCAGATAGTGGCCGCCTGGCCAGCGCGGGCTGCCGCGCCCTGATGCTGCTCCATGGGCCCACAAGGCGATGACGGCAGAACCTCAGCCAAAGGAGAGGAAGAGAGGCTTGCTGACGCCCTTGCGCCGCGTCAGCCGACGCACCCTTCCACCGCTGTTGATCTATGCCGCCGCAGGCGCCAGCGGCTTCGCCGCGATCGCGGAGACCTTCTGGGTGCGCGAGAGCCTTGGCCTCTCCCCGCAGGCGCTGCTGGCGCTCGCGGCTTGGATGACCGTGCCCTGGACCTTGAAGATGGTCTTCGGGCACTTGGTCGACACGGTCCCGATCTTCGGTTCCCGCAGGCGCACCTACATCCTGCTCGGCGCCTTGGCCCAGGCAGCGGCCTACTTGGCTCTCGCGGCGGCGGCCGCTCGGATGACCGGCCCCTTCACGACCGAGGCGGTCTATGTCGCGGCTTCCTTGTTCGCGGTGCTTGGCCTTGTCGTTCAGGATTGTGTGGCGGATGCACTGACGACAGAGGTGGTCGACCGTACCGCACCCGACGGCACACCACGAGACCCGGCGGTTGTGCAAGCTGAACTTGGAGAGGTTCAGGTTCTCGGCCGCGTCGCGCTGATGGGTGGAGCGTTCGCGGTAGCAGGACTTGGCGGATGGGCGGCGCAGCATCTGCCGGTCGCAACGGTCTTTCTCCTCGGCGCCACGGTGCCGCTCTTGTCAATTTTCGGGGCACTTTTGTTGCGCGAGGAGAAGGCGCCGCAGCACGCAGATGCGCGGGAGCGGCCCGATCCACGCATCCTCGGCGGCGGAGCAGGTTTCGCGGGGATGCTTCTTGCGCTCGGCCTCCTCGATCCGCCCTTCGCACCGGAGATCGGGCTGGCGGTCTCGCTCGGCGTCATTGCCTGGCTGCTGCGGCGGACCATGGCGGGCGTTCCGGCGCGAACCCAGCTGGCGATGGCGGCGGCAGCCGTGGTGATCTTCGCCTTCCGCGCTGCCCCTCCGCCCGGCCCGGGTCTGCAATGGTGGCAGATCGACGTGCTCGGCTACGACCAGGGCTTCTTTGGTGTCCTTGCGCAGATCGGCACCGGGCTCGCGATTGCGGGCTCCCTCATTCTCGGTGGGTGGATCGTGCGTGCGTCACTGGGGCGCGTGCTGGGTTGGCTGGCGGTGCTCGGCGCGGTGATGTCCCTGCCGACGATCGGCATGCTGTTCGGCCTGCATGAGTGGACGGCGGCACATCTCGGCTTCGGCGCGCGCACCATTGGCTTGGTGGATACCGCCCTTTCCGCGCCTCTCGCGCAGCTCGGCATGATTCCTATGCTGACGCTGATTGCGGTCCACGCGCCGCCGGGCCGGCAGGCGACTTGGTTTGCGCTGGTGGCCTCGCTCATGAATCTCGCGCTGCAGGCGGGTAACGTGATCTCGCGCGGCCTGAACATGGCGTTTCCGGTGGAGCGCGGCGACTATGGCGCGCTGCCCGAGTTGGTGATTGCGGCAACCATAGTGGGCCTCGTGCTCGCACTTGGCGCAATCGCGCTGCTCGGCCGCTGGATCCAGCCTGGCGCTGGGCGGCCCAACGCTTCAACTCCGCCCCTAGAGGCGACAGAGCGATCGCAGGCGGCGCCATGACCCCAAGCGGGACGCACCTCGCAAGCTGCGCCTGACCCAAGTAGGGCCTATGTGGCGCCGAGGAGGGCGGCCTGCTGGGGGCCTTCCACGAAAGACCTTCCCCTCGGCGTCGGTATCCTCTCAGAGGCTTTCCAAGGAACGTACGGGAGGTGAACACAGCTGATGTTCACCGTGGCGAACTTGCTTTGATGAGCGCTTCGAAAGGGGCTGCAGTGCAGCGATCGAAACGCGGATATGGAACTCGTTTGGAGTGAACGCCTGAGCTGGCCTGGCAAGGAGCCAACCCGTGTCTCGTGAGTGCCGGATAAGCGCTAAGGAGCTGCACCCACGCACCACGAGAAGCCAACCTGATTGCGGTCGCTCAAGTTGATATAACCCGCATGTGACTCTTCCGATGTGGGAATGTGGATACTGGAGAGGAGCAGGCGAAATGGCGAGGTCCAGGGAAGCCGATCTACTTGCGGCGGCAGCGTCCGGCGACGTTGCGCTGCTGGGGAAGCTTCTGCCGGCAGCGGGCGATCCGGCGGCGTTTGATGGCCCGGAAGGCGTGACGCCGTTGATGGTTGCGGCCTCCGCCGGGCATCAGGCAGTGGTTGAGCTTCTGCTGGAGCGGGGTTCTAACCCGTCGCGTCGTGACGCACAGGGCCGCAGTGCCGCTGATTATGCGCGCATGGCAGGTCACACCCACTTGGCCGCGCGGCTCGATCGAATTTTGGATCAAGAGCAGACCATATGGTGAGGCCACTTGAGAGGCGACTTCACGCAGCTGCAACCGCTGGCTGGCGGCGCGCTTGACGGTTCACGGAGAGGGTTTCGTCGTGCCTCTTTCCCATCGGCCCGCAACGCAAGCCGACGGGATGCACAGCCCCCTCCTGATGGTAGTTTTGCTGGAAGGATTGTGGTTTTGAAGAGAGATGCAGGAAGGGACCGCAAGTCCCGTGGCAGAAGCCGATCCGAGGACGAGGGCTTTGGGGGCGTATGGTCACCTCCCCGCGATGCCGGCCGCGGCGCGTCAGCCTACTCTCCCGCAGGCTTTGGCCCGGAGAGCGAGGCGACCGTCAAATGGTTCAACGCCGAGAAGGGCTTCGGCTTCGTCGAGATCGCGGGCGGCGGTGGCGATGCCTTCCTCCACGCGAGCGTCCTGGAGCGAGCTGGCACCAAGCAGGTCGAGCCTGGAGCCGTCCTGCAGGTCCGGACCGGTCCAGGCCAGAAGGGGCTGCAGGTCACTGAGGTGCTCAGTGTTGCCGAGGGAGCCTCACCGCGTGGCGGAGAGCGTCCGCCACCCCGCTCCAGGGACCCACGCCCGTCGATGCCACCTTCGGGCGAGGCTCAGGAGATGCAGGGAACCGTGAAGTGGTACGATGCTGCGAAGGGCTTCGGGTTCGTGGCGCCAGCGGATGGCGGAAAGGACGTGTTCGTGCATGCCACCGCTCTCGAGCGGAGTGGCCTGCAGGCGCTGAGCGAGGGGCAAAGTGTGCGGATGCAGGTCGTGCAGGGGCGCAGAGGACCTGAGGCTTCGACGATCTCTTCTGAATAGGAGAGCGGGGATAGCGGAACGCCTTGTGCGCAAAGACCATCCAGGCGGGATGTTTGCCCGATTAATAGGGAGCAGTGATGCGGAAGCCGAACTACGGAATGGAACGCAAGGACCGCGAGCGCGCCAAGCAGACCAAGGCTGCGGCGAAGGCAGACAAGCGTGCGGCAAGGAGCGTGGCTGGTCGGGAGACAGCAGCCCCTGCGGCAGGAGAGCGCTTTGATCTCGCCGAGGATGAAAGGGCAAAGCTGGACGGGTCGGCGAGCGACTGAGGCGCGCTCCAGCGCCGATTTCACCGTCCTAGGCCCACATGACCGATTGATGAGGGTCCCATGGTGATCTTCTGGGCAGGCGAGCCCGAGCCAAGCTGAGCCAGTAGGAGTGGCGTGACGACCGCCACTGCGATGAAAGGGAGCTGTGAAGCCGAGCTGTTGATCGCAGGTTTGAGATGATGCGACCAGTAGAATGCGATTTTGTGTGGCTGGGTGCTTGGCGAACCCGTGTGGCCCATTCGCTTGGGGAATCTTTATCCGGACATCACGGGCCTTGCCCCTACCAACACAGGTCGGAGACCTGCGTGGCGCTGTCGCACAGGCGAGAGCTGAAAAGGACACCTCAATGGCGACGAAAGCGGCTCACCCCTACTGCTGCTACTGGTTGAGCCCCCGCGGCTTCGCCAATGAAGGCGATTACGTCTATGGCTCCCGGGAAGACTGCGAGGCCGCCGTCCAACGGCTCGACCTGAAGGCGGGGGCACGGGTGGTCCGAGTGAGTCAGCACCGCAGCCTGGAGGCAGCCAAGAAGTCTGCGGAAGAAAAGGCCGCGAAAGACTCCGAGCGCTACCAGCGCCGCAATGAGATGGATCACATCGGCTGCTGCGCCGCCAACTCGAAAGCGCATCCTGGAACATGGGCATGATGGCGGAACTTGCCTAAAGCCGCCGCCCCTCTGGCGGCAGCGTCGCGGGGCACTCGTAGAGATAGCATCTCATGGGTTATGCCGGGTCCGTTCGATTGCCCTTTGAGACGATCATCATCTCCGGATCCGGCAGCGGCCGCTGCAGTTCCCGGGCCGTCTCCCATGGCGCTTCCAGCCAAGTCTCCATCTCCTCCGGCTTGGTGAGCAGCACCGGCATGGCCTTGGGATGGATCGGGCCAACGACGTTGTTGGGGTCGCAGGTCAGGAAGCCATACACCTCGTGCTCGCCCTCCACGGGATTGGACTTCGGCCCCCGAGTGCCCTTCCAACTCGTCCAGATCCCGGCGAACGCAAAGGGAGGCCGCTCCTCGGAGAGGGCGAACCAGACAGGCGTCTTCTTGGGCTTGGTGTCCTCCCACTCAGCAAAGGAGGTGACCGGCACCAGGCAGCGATGCGCCGGCCCGAGCCAGCGGCGCCAGTGCGGACTGGCCGTGTTGCGGATGTTGGTGACCGGCTGACCGCCATATTGGGTTGGCCCAGGCATGCCCCAGCGCATCATCGTCATCTCGCGCTCTCCGTCCTTCGCCTGCCGCACCACGGGCGCCATGCTGTCCGGGAAGATGGCCGGCAGCGACGGTAGGTTTCCGGTGCGGTCGCGGCTCACCCGCATCAGATCGACCAGGGCCCGCTGATTGCTGCTCATGCTGTAGAGATTGCACATCCCTGCCCTCTCAGCCCCGCTTCTTGGGCCGCTTTCTGGTAGCTATCGACTTGCTTCCCTTCCGCGTGGCCGGGGCGGGCGTTTGGTTGCCCATCATGATGGCGACACTGACGGATCCAGCGCAGGCGCTGGTGGTGCCTCCCACCCACCCTCGGGCCACCTCTTCGATCAACTCTAGGCCTTCCGCCGCGCCACTGGCTTACTGGCCGCGGGCTTCACGAGAAAAAGCGGCCCCGGCTCGTGAAAGCCAGGGCCGTCCCTAGTTCATGCCGGTAGAGGAAGCAGAGTGTCTTTAGACCGCGACCTTGCGGCGAACAGCCGCGAGGCCGAGCAGGCCAATGCCGAGGAAGGCCAAGCCAGCCGGAGCCGGCACGGCCTGCGAGGCGCTGCCATTGCCGCTGACACTTGCTGTGAAGCTGCAGATGGTCGAGCCGCAGATGTTGAGCGCCTGGGTGAGTGCCGTGAAGGTGAAGCCGATCGCGGACGGATCCTGGAGCTTGGAGGCCGGGATGTTGTCCGAGGTGAAGCTCACCGAGCCCGGCGGATCGGTCGCGATCAGGCTGGCCTGGAAGCCGCCGGCGGGACCGGCGACGCGCGAGCCGGCCAGGGCGATGTCGGAGAAGCTGCCCGACAGGTAGTTGGTACCAGTGCCGCCCGCGCCCGAGGTGATGGTGAAGGTGCCGTCAAAGGGCTGGAAGACGTCAGTTCCAGCGACCAGAGACGCGGAACCCGAGCTGGTCGCGTTGAGGTTCAGGAAGGCGGTGAAGGGCGTCGGCACGCTGTCCGAATAGCCGGAAACCGTGATCGCCACGTCCGATCCGCTCAGGGTCGTCGAGGTGCCACCGCTGGCGGTGGCGGTGATGGTGTTGGTCGTCGCGTTCTGGGCGAAGGTGATGATGGTCGTCGGCGCCGCTTGGGCCAGGGCACTCAGGCCGACAAAGGCGGCGGTCGTGGCCAGTAGAGCTAGCTTCTTCATGTTGGGTCCTCTTTAGATCTGCACTGTTGTTATCCGCGCCTCGCAGGACTGGAACCATTCCGCTTGAGGTGTCGGAACGAGCGTTTGCCCGTTGCTTTGGATAAAGCAAGCACTGTGCCAAGACTTAAGCGCTTGAAAGGAAATGTCTTTTTCACATCCGATCAATCGGAAGGATAGGATTGTAAAGAAAGCACAAAGAACGGAGAGAATTCACTTGGTTGCGCGGCCACCAAAAAAAATTACGCCACACGGTTCGTTTTCAACCAAAGGCGGGGCAGAAAATTTTCATTCATGCTCCGCAACCAGTTTTGGCTTCTGCAATACATGCGGGCCCGTGGTCAGATACCCGCATAGATGCCTGCAGAGCCAGCACCAGATTGGGCTCGGCTGTGGTACAGACCAACAGAATCGAACCTCGGGAAATGAGACTGAAAGCGCCCAGGTTTTCCTCAGATCCCGAAATCCGCTCGCCATCTCGTGAGCCAGCACGGTGACGGATTTTTTTACGCCGCATGAAAACTTAGCCACCTCCGCACTGTAAGTACCTGAAGAGCTGAGAGAAATCGGCCCGGCACAGATGTTGCTGAGGGGCAAAGCAGAACGGCAGAGGACCCTGGCCCAATGAATATCGGCGAAGCGGCCCGACGCAGCGGGGTAAACGCCAAATTGATTCGGCACTACGAAGCGCTTGGTTTGGTTCAGTCCGAGCGGCAGCCCAACAACTACAGGAGCTACAGCGAGAGGACCGTGGCGATGCTCCGCTTCATACGGCATGCACGCGAACTCGCCATGCCGCTTGTAGAGGTGAGAGCACTGCTCAGCCTTTGGGGCTGCGACGCGACCCCAGAGGAAGTGCGGAGGCGTGCATCGGCGGAAATCAAGCGGCTTGAGAGCAAGGCGGTCTCGCTGAAGGCCTTGGCGGCAACGCTTCGCAATCTCCTCGAAACGACGGCGGAAGAGCGGCCTCACGTACCGCGCTTCGAAGAAGTAACACTCCCTGCCATCGTCTAGCCGGCGACCGCGCACCTGGGGCTTGAAGGCAATAAGGCGCCCTTATGCCAGACGCTCAACCTCGAATGCACGGTCGCTTCGAAGCCGAGGCCAAGAAATGGGCCTGCTCGATGCTCTTGCAACGAAATTTGGCAGCTTTTACCCGGTGAGACGCAGTAGCGTGCGAGCGGACGGGCCAACACGGGAGGCAGCTCATGCTCCGACGTGCTCTCGTCCTAGCGGCCCCGCCGGGCTCATAGTCCACGGCACGAAGGCAAGTGCTGAGGCAGGTGTCCGGCGGGCCATCGACGTCCTCATGGACCGTTTTGCCGAAGCCTGCGACCGAAGGGACTCCGGTGCGATAGCCACCCTTTTCACCGAAGACGGCATCCTCAGCGGCTCGGCGCCGATCCTCATCGGTAGGCCGGCGATCGCGCAGAACTACAAGAGCCGACTTGACCAGGGCTTCGGCAATATCCGCTTCCAGTTCCAACACTATGCTCAGGACGGCACCTGGACCGCAGGGTCTCATGCGGCTCAATACATTTCCGAAGCACTATCAGACTAACAACTTACTCATGCCTGTCTTCTGAAGGGACTACCAAGCCTCATCCCGCCGCCCGCGAGGCGACAGGGTGGGGCCTTTAGCTTCATGGTGCGATACGGAAAAAAACCCCGTCGCCTTGTGGCGACGAGGGCCGAGTTTGCAGATTCTAAAGCGTCTTCCAATATTGGGAGACGTGGTAGCTTGCAGGCACAATTCGTGGGCGGCAAGACTTTTTTTTGTCGCCAATGTTTTGCTGGCGCCGAATGCAGTCCGCGTCGCTGACTGTGTGCCCCTTTGGCGATCCATCTCCATTTACAGGAATGTGTTGCTTTCCTTGACACTCCGTGCGGATGCATCACGCCGCAGTCATCAACCTCCTGGGATCATTACATTATTAGAATTGGCATGTTGCTTGCTTCTCCCTTGGCGTGGACCGATCCACGGCACGCGGCCCAGCCCTCCAAGGTCCGCCCGAGAGACAAGGAAGCGAAGATGAATCTCCTGAAGACTGCCGCTTGCGCTGCTGTTCTCGCCAGCGCAGTTGCCCTGCCCTCCCACGCCTCGCTCGTGTTCGATAGCGTGATTGACCTGCAGGGCACCGGCATCGGCGCCGTCGAGACAATCCTCACCGTGCAGAAGAATGGAACCGAGACCGGCTCCGTCAGCTGGAACGGCAGCCAGGACGTCATCACGGGCGACGCCAAGACCGGCAACTCGCAGACGCAGACGGTGGCCCTCAGCAGCCTCGCCCCCATCACCGCAGCCGACCTGCGCATCGTCTTCAACGCCAATGAGCCGGGCATCAACAGTGGCAACAATGGCATCACCCTGACGAACCTGGTGCTGACCATCTACAGCTCGACCGGCACCGCGCTGTGGAACTCGGGCGCCTTCTCGTCAGTCAACTTCCCCACCACCTTCCAGGGCACCGGCAACTCGGGCTTCGCCTTCAAGCTCGACCAGCAGCAGGCGGCCGCCGCCCAGCCCTTCTTCGCCACGGGCACCAACCGCATCGGCCTGGCCGCCACGCTGACGGGCGCCCAAGCCGGCAACGAAACCTTCTTCGGGATTTCCGTTGGGACGCCGAACGTCCCGGTGCCCGCCCCCGCAGGTCTCGCCCTGCTCGGCGCTGGCCTACTCGGCCTCGGCATGGTGCGCCGCAAGAGCGCCTGAGCCCACTCACCCTCTGGTTCAGGCGTTCGCGCTCCGGCCTTACTCCCGAGGGGCCGGAGCGCTCTTCTTTGGCGAGGCTCCCACCTCACGGTCAGTAGCCCATGAACCCACAGCTTAAGCGCCGGCGCCGCCCGAGCGGCCGGTGTTCTGCCACGAAGACCACCGGCCACATGGCAGCACCCCAGTTCCAGCTTCCCTTCGCTTCTACGGATCCACCGTCGTCCTCATCCTTAGGTACGAGGTCTGGGGCCTGAGCATGCGGAACGGGCGCCGGGCGCCGCTCCTCGCTTATTCCGCGCTTTAGGCGTCCTCAGCTTCTTCCTCGGTCCCGTCTTCAAGGAGTTCGGCAGCCGCCGAACGGCGCGAAGCCCGCAGCCGGGTCACTTGCTGCATGGAGATCGGTGCGAAGCCATCGACTGGCTGGCGCCCGTTGGTGATGGCGTTGAAGGCTTCCCTGTTCTCGCGAGCAATGCGGCTGGACGCATGGATCTTCGCCATGAAGTCTGGCGAGGCCGACATGGTGAAGAGGAGATCCACCTTCTTCTGGCCCTGCATCAATTCTTCGGTCTCGACGTGGTCGAGCACGCCGGCGTCCTTCAGCACATCCACGGCCTGGGCCACACGCCGGAGCAGATTGCGGGTGGTCTTCCAGATCGGCATTCCGGAGTCCCGGCGGATCTCGCTCGCCAGAATCTGCTGGACCGGCTGGCGAGTGTGGCTGACCTCGTTGTGCAGCCGCTTCAAGAGCCAGCGCGCGACCGGGTCGCGGATGGTCATCAGCGTCTCGTAATCCACCTGCGTGAATTCCAAGAGTCGAATCGCGTCGCTGACGAGCGGGTTGAACTCGACAAAAGTCTCGCCGTCGTCGGAGTCCTTGCGCCGGAAGCCCAGCACCGGAAAAGCCGCGGAGGACAGGACCGGTGAGCCCTTGGCATCGAGGTCCTGAATGACGAGCCGCACCTCGGACAGCAGGGTGATGGCCTCTTGGATCTCGTAATAGGAATGGGCGTGGCGGACGCGCTTCAGCTCGGTGCGCACCTCATGCAGGGAGAAAGTGAAGCGTACCTTCTGGTGGTGGATCGCGAGCCGGCCGCGCTTGCTGGCCAGGCGTCGGATCACCTCTTCGACGATCTGTTCGCGCTCAGACAGGAAGCGCTCCTGGATGGTGCCGTCCTGCGCACGGATCTGAGTGGGCTTGAGCGTGATTCGGTAACGCTTTTGCCCGAAGGAAAAGTCCCGCTCGATCATGCGGCTGCGGCCCTGCAAGGCGTCGCGGTCCTCGAACACGAAGCGAGGCGCCATATCATAGAGGGCCACCATGTTCGTGCGATTGGGATCATCGGTCTCCCACAGCGCAAGCTGGGCGTGGTTGGCGGAGACGGGCTGGCGCCGAACCGGGGACTTGCTCATGAGGACCCTCCTGCCCCTCCTTTATCCTGCTTTCGAGGCATTGGTGGAGGTCGAACGCCGCGTCTTTCCGCTCCGACGGGAGGTTATCGGTGCACCTCGGTAGGTTTGCGGTGCACCTCGGTAGGTTTGCCGTGCGGCACAGTAGGTTTGCGGTGCAGCGGAGGTAGGTTTGTGGTGCACCTCGGCCCTTCCGGAGGCGCCGAGCGGTAGGTTTGCGATGCACCGATCCTCACCAAAAGCGTTGCAGTGGGATCCTGGACGCCGTCGGAACCGTCTACCGACTCGGTGTGGAGGTTCGGGCTGGAATCGCGTCCCTCCTCAGCCCGCCAGCACCCCGACGTGGAGGCCTACAGGCCAAGCAGGAGGTTTGCCGTGCACTGGCGGTAGGTCTCCGGTGCGGCCGCCCTCCCCGCTTTGCCGAAGACAGGAGGTTTGCGGTGCACCTCGGTAGGTTTCCGGTGCGGCACAGTAGGTTTGCGGTGCGGATGGACCGTCCAAGCCCCTCCCGTTCAGGAGGTTTATGGTGCACCCGAAGGGACGCTTTCGATGCAGTCCCAGTTTGTTGAAGCCTCGAGTCAGCACATTCTCAATGACGGAGCGAAGATAGCGCCTTCCCCGCTATGAGGTGGGAAAGAGAGTAGGTTTATGGTGCAGCCCGTTGAGGCAGTAGGTTGATGGTGCGGCTGGGAGGAGGCGGTAGGTTCGCGGTGCATCAGGCCGCGCCGAGGCGGTAGGTTTGCCGTGCACCTTGAGGGCCGGCGCCCAGGACGGGTGGAGAGGCCACTCAACCTGTTGTTTTGGAAGGATTTTCGGAAACCTCGGCCCGTCATCAGCATCTAGAGCAGATCATGCCCTGAAGCGTGCCGCGTCCAAAGGACCTGCGGGCCGGGGGGCGCCCGAGTCTCCCGCAAGGGCGGCGGATCGCTGCACCGGAAACCTACCGCGGTGCACGGCGAACCTACTTCGGCCGCATCACAAACCTACTGGGGTGCATCGATAACCTCCTGCGGTGCACCGCAAACCTACCAAGCGGGCTTTGCTGCCCTTCCCTCCCACGTCGTTTCTTGGCCGCGAAGACCCATTGGGGCGTCACGTGAGGTGCGGCATGGAACGATCAGACGGAAGTGGAGCGCGATGGGGCAAAGTCCCCGTCTGGTGGCTTCAGCACCCGGAGATGAATGCAGATCGCTACGCGGTGCTCGCCGCGCTTTCGACCTATGCGGACGATCAGGGCTGGTGCTTTCCGTCCCAAGGCACCTTGGCGCGGTGGCTCAAGCGCTCGCGGCCTTGGGTGAACCAAATCATTGCTGATCTTGCCCGGCTGGGCTTTGTCGAGAAGACCCAGTGGCGCCGCAACGATGGGGGTATGTCGAGCTGCCGCTACCGGATCGTCGAGTATCTCCCTGTGACGGCGAAGGGGTCTGTCGAAGCGGCGACAGGGGCTGGTCGCCAGCCAGACAGGGGGTGTCACCCAGGTGACAGGAATCAGCCGAAGGCTGAACAGAATCAAAACCCGCCCGCTGCGCCGCGCGCGACGGAGCTTTCGCGATCCACGGACGAAAGGGCAGACCCACGTGGCGAGCTGGTTTCCGTTCCCAAGGACTGGGCGCCTTCGGCCGACGAGCTAGGCGAGGCGGCACGGCTCGCCCCCCGAATGGATCTGTCGCGCCATACGGCCAAGTTCGTGCATCGCTGCCAAGCCAAAGGCTATCGTTACCGGGCGGATTGCATCGGTGCCGCCTGGCTATCCTGGTTGATCGAGGATCTCGCTAAGGAGGCGCCCCCGGCTGAGCCGGGCCGTGTCCGAAGCGGTGGCGGCAAGACGGACTGGGCCGAGGAGCGCCTGGGGGCGTGGGCGGCGGCAGCGCATGCGCCAGCGGTTCGGCCAGTCTTTCTCATGGGGAGGCGATGATGGGCGTGTTGCAGCAAGCGTCGCGTGATCCCGTCCATGGCTCGGGTAGCGCTCTTGCCGCGGAGCAGCCGGTAGCGTGGTCCCTGCCCTCCTGGGTCGGCGTGCTGATCGAGCGGGGCGTTGTCGAGCGGCGCATGCTCTTCCCCGAGAGCGGACCAGCGCGGTGCGTGGAGCGCTGGGAAGCGCCTCTCATCGAGGACGATGCAATCCTAGAGAAGCTGGAGAGGGTGTCCCGCGAGCTTTCCGTCTGGTTGGAGCCTGCGGAGCGGGGCTGGCTCCTGGCCCGGGTGCTGGCGCTTCTGTCGCATTTCCGCTCCGACCGTCATGCCGCCTCGGTCGAGCAATGCATTGCTGATGACTGGGCGGAGGATCTGGGGGAGTTCCCGGCCTGGGCAATTGAGGAAGCCGCGCGGCATTGGCGGCGCACCCGCCGCTTCCGCCCGCAGATCAATGAGATGCGAGAGTTGTGTGAGGCGGCGATCCACGACGTGAGAGAGGTCGAGCGGCGAATTGCCAGCATGCTGCGCCGTGCTCAAAAGACGCGAAATCCGATGGCCCCCAAGATTGAGGCAGTGTTGCGCTCTACGTTTGAAAGGATGGGGGCGAGCCCATCTGGCGCCGACTGAACGAATAAAGGCCCAGGCTCCTTACATGACGGGATTCCAGATGGCCGCGCCTGGAGAGAGTGATGAGCGCCGCTGGAGAGGCCGTTTCGGTACGGGAAGGCCGGGCAGACACTCAGCCACGTCCACGACGAGGATAGTGGTTCTCGCTCAGCAATGAGACACGCGCTCGACCTGCATCGGCAGGCCGCCTGCGGGTCTCAGCGTAATCAGGAGCTGCGGCTCGACGGGCGCGCGGGAGGCATGGCGCAGACTCACCCGCGGCACCATCACCGCAAGCGCGACAAGCATCTCGGTCATAGCGAAGTGGGTGCCGAGGCAGGTGCGTGGCCCTCCACCAAATGGGAAATAGGTGTAGGGCGCGGGCCGGGCCCCGCCGGCAAAGCGGGTGGGGTCGAACCGCTCCGGATCCGGCCAGAAGCGTGCGTCGCGCTGCACCAGCCAGGGACTCAAGGCAAGAATGGCACCGGCCGGGATGTCGTGACCGCCGAGCCGGTCCGGCCCTACAGCGAGGCGGGGGAACCAGCCGGCGGGCGGGTAGAGCCGCATCACCTCCTGCAGCGCCGCCTCCGTGAACTTCAGCTGACCGAGGTCGTCGGGCATCGGGACCATGCGGGGCCCGAGCACGCGCGCCACTTCGTCCCGGATGGCAGCCTCGGCGTCAGGGCAAAGGGCGAGGAGGTGCCAGGCCCAGCTGAGCGCGGCCGCGGAGGTCTCGTGTCCGGCGAGGATCATGGTCATCGCCTCGTCGCGCACCTGCCGTGCGTCGACGCCCGTCCCGCCATCCTGCTGCGCGGCCAGCAGCATGCCGAGAAGGTCGTCCCCTAGTTCCCCCGAAGCGAGCCGGGCCGAGATGATGCGGCCAATCGCCTCATCGAGCACGGCCAGGGCGCGGCGGAAGCGCCGGTTGGCCGGGGTGGGCAGGCGCTCCGTCCACGCCGGCGCGAGCGACCAGAAACGGACCGAGATCCATCGCTGGACCTCCTGTACGGCAGCGGTGATCCGCGCGTCGCCGCCCCGCTGCTGCCCACCGAACAAGCAGCCAATGGCGATGTCGAGGGTGAGGTCCGACATGGCCTGCGAGACGTCGATCGTCCGGCTCACCTGCCCTTCCCATCGGTCCGCCAGCTCAGCCGCCGCATCCGCCATGACACGGACGAAGCGCCGGATCCGCTCGGCCCGGAAGGTGGGCTGCAGCAGGCGGCGCTGCCGCTGCCAGAGCGCCCCTTCGCTGGTGAGGACGCCCTCGCCCAGCACCGACTTGAGGCGGTCGTGGAACGGTGTCCGGCGGTAGTTGGCAGCGTTCTCCTGCAGTACGCGGCGGATATGCGCGGGATCCGCCAACACGAAGAGCGGGAAGTGCAGCGGGGTGGGGATCCGGACAACGTTGCCGAATGCCCTCGCCTGCTCGAACACGGCGAGCGGGTTGCGCGCAAGCGCTGGCAGTTTGCCGAGCCATGGGAGGGCGCCCGGCATGACCGGGGCCATGGTCACGGGATAGTCCTTCGACGCCGCACCGCACGCCCCATCGTGTTCGAACCGAGCCGACCTTAGCACCGCCGGCGCTCGGTGGGGCTTCGTCGAAGCTGAGATCTCCAGAGGCCGGCGGTGGTTAGGCGAGCACGTTTCGCGCCGCTTCAAAGCACACATTCCACCGCATCGCTGCCCAACGCCTTCGTCGTGAAGAACGGCTCGAAGACGCGGGCAAGAACTACCAGGGCCTTTCCGTCCGCACGACACTGGGGTCACATCAGCCGCATGATGTCTGCTGCCCCCCTCTCCGCTCGTGCGATCGCGACGCGCCAAAGGATCCTCGAGGCCGCGCTGGCCGAGTTCGCCGCCAAGGGTCTTGCCGGCGCGCGGGTGGACGAGATCGCGGCACGCGCTGGGACGAACAAGCGTATGCTCTACGCGTACTTCGGTGCGAAGGAGGCTTTGTGGCTCACCGCCCTGGAGGCCGCCTATGCGGCGAAGCGCGCGGAGGAGGAGGCGCTCGACGTGGCGCACCTGCCGCCCCGAGAGGCGATGGCGCGGCTCGTCGCGTTCAACCTGCGTTACACGGCCCGGCACCCGGAATTCGTCGCGCTGCTCAACCAGGAGAACCTGCACAAGGCCGCCTATCTTCGTCGCAGCCTCGACGTGCCCGCCCTCTACTCCCCCTTAACCGATATGCTGCGCGACGTCCTCGCGCGCGGTGCCGCCCAGGGCCAGTTCCGCGCCGACGTGGATGCGCTGCAGCTCTACCTCTCCATCGTTGCACTAGGGCACTTCACCGTCGCCAACCGGCACACCCTTTCAACGATATTCGGCCAGGACCTTGGCAGCGAGGCCGCGCTCGCGGCGCGGGAGGCGCACGCGGTGGAGATGGTGCTCGGATACCTTCGTCCTTGACATCAGAAGTCGTTTCCTCCGAAGTAACCAACTAGTTACTTCGGAGGAAACGGCCATGGCCGAACGGCGCGTCGGCATCATCATGAACGGCGTCACTGGGCGCATGGGCATGAACCAGCACCTCATCCGCTCCATTGTCGCGATCCGCGCCGAGGGTGGGGTCCGGCTCGCGAATGGCGATGTGCTGATGCCCGACCCGGTCATCACCGGGCGCAACCGCGCGAAGCTCGAAGCGCTCGCCAAGGCGCACAACATCAGCCGCGTCAGCACCGATCTGGACGCCTGTCTCGCCGACCCGAAGGACGAAATTTTCTTCGACGCTGCCACCACGCAGATGCGCGCAGGCCTCATCCGCAAAGCCATCGCGGCCGGCAAGCATGTCTATTGCGAGAAGCCCACGGCCGATACGCTGGAGGACGCGCTCGACCTTGCGCGCCTCGCGCAGGAAGCCGGCATCAAACACGGCGTGGTGCAGGACAAGCTGTTTCTTCCGGGGTTGCGCAAGCTGAAGATGGTGATCGACAGCGGCTTTCTTGGACGCATCCTCAGCATCCGCGGCGAGTTCGGCTACTGGGTCTTCGAAGGCGACCTGCAGCCGACGCAGCGACCTTCGTGGAACTACAAACTCGCCGAGGGCGGCGGCATCATCCTCGACATGCTCTGCCACTGGCGATACGTCCTCGACAACCTCTTCGGGAACGTGAAGAGCGTCTCCTGCCTGGGGGCGGTGCACATTCCGCGCCGCGTTCAGGAGGATGGCAGCTTCTACGACGCCGACGCCGATGACGCGGCCTACGCCACCTTCCAGCTCGAGGGCGGGGCCATCGCGCACATCAACTCCTCCTGGTGCACGCGCGTGCGCCGCGACGACCTCGTGACCTTCCACGTCGATGGCACACATGGCAGTGCGGTCGCGGGCCTCACCGATTGCTGGACACAGGCACGGGTGAATACGCCCAAGCCCGTCTGGAACCCGGACGTCCCGCAGGCCATCGACTTCTTCGAAGGCTGGCAGAAGGTGCCTGACACGCAGTCCTATCCGAATGGCTTCCGTGTGCAATGGGAGCTGTTCCTGCGCTACGTGGCAGGTGAGGTCGCGGAGTATCCCTGGAACCTGCTCGCCGGCGCCAAGGGCGTGCAACTCGCGATGGCGGGGCTGCAATCCTGGAAGGAGCGTCGCTGGGTGGACCTGCCGAACCTGGAGGCCTGAACATGGCGACGATCCGCCTGCCCACGGAGCGGGGCGTGGAAGCCTTTACACTCTCGCCTGGACGCGATTTCCCGCGCGCCACACCGCCTTTCCCACGCGTGGCCCTCGCCGCCGCACATGTGGTGGCTGACCCCCTCGCCGAGCAGGATCCATGGCTCGACGCAAAGGTGGATTGGGACCGCACCATCGCCTTCCGCAAACATCTCTGGTCGCTCGGGCTCGGCGTTGCGGAGGCCATGGACACGGCGCAGCGCGGCATGGGCCTGAACTGGACAGCGGCTCAGCAGCTCATCCGCCTGAGCCTCGACGCCGCAAAGGATACCCCCGGCGCCGTGCTCGCCAGCGGTGCCGGCACGGACCACCTCACACCCGGCCCGGACGTATCGGTGGACGACGTGATCCGTGCCTATGAAGAGCAATGCGCCGCCGTGGAGGGCATGGGCGGAAGGATCATCCTCATGGCCTCGCGCGCCCTGGCCAAGGCCGCACGTGGGCCCGACGACTACGTCCGCGTCTATGACCGCGTGCTGCAACAGGTGAAGGAGCCAGTGATCATCCACTGGCTCGGCGAGATGTTCGACCCCGCCCTCGAAGGCTATTGGGGTCACGCCGACCACATGAAGGCGATGGAGGTCGCGCTCGACGTCATCGCCGCCCACGCCGACAAGGTGGACGGCGTGAAGATCTCCCTTCTGGACGACAAGAAGGAGATTGCCATGCGCCGCCGTCTTCCCAAGGGCGTGCGCATGTACACCGGCGACGACTTCAACTACGCGGAGCTGATCGCGGGCGACGCACAAGGCCATTCCGACGCGCTCCTGGGCATCTTCGACCCGATTGCGCCAGCCGTGGGCGGGGCGCTCGCCGCGCTCTCGCGCAACGACCTTTCGACCTTCCACGGCATCCTGGCGCCAACGGTGCCGCTCTCCCGCCATATCTTCAGGGCACCCACACGCTTCTACAAGACAGGCGTCGTGTTCATGGCTTGGCTGAATGGCCATCAGGACCACTTCGTGATGGTTGGCGGCCAGCAAAGCACACGCTCGATCCAGCACTTCGCCGAACTGTTCCGCTTGGCGGACAAGGCCGGCCTGCTGCGCGACCCGGATCTCGCCGTCTCGCGGATGCGCCAGCTTCTCGCGCTCCACGGGCTGGCATGATGTGCGCGAGCACGGCGCACCGGAGCCACGGCGCGGTCAGGAGCAGCCCGTGAACATCCCGCACGGAGCTACGATCCCGCTCTCGCTCAACACCGTCACGGTGAAGGAGCGCTGGGGGCTTGCGGATTGCATCGAGGGATGCGCCCGGCACGCCATCCCTGGAATTTCGCCGTGGCGCGACGTGCTGCACGCGATGGGCGTGCAGGCCGCTGCGCGGCGCATCCGCGACGCGGGCCTGGTGGTGACGGGGCTGTGCCGGGGCGGCATGTTCCCCGCAGCCGACCCTGCCGGCCGCGCCGCCGCGATCGAGGACAATCTGCGCGCGATTGACGAGGCGCATGCGCTGAACGCAAGGTGCCTCGTCATGGTCTGCGGCGGGCTGCCACCTGGCTCCAAGGATCTGCCGGGAGCGCGCGCAATGGTGCGGGAGGGGATCGAGGCCATCCTGCCAGCGGCGCGCGCGGCGGGCGTCACGCTCGCGCTGGAGCCGCTGCATCCCATGACCTGCGCGGACCGGTCGGTTCTCTCGACCCTCGGACAGGCGCTTGATCTGTGCGACAGGCTGGGCCTGGGCCTCGGCGTGGCGGTGGATGTCTATCACGTCTGGTGGGATCCCGATCTCGAGCAGCAGATGCGACGTGCGGAAGGGCGGATCGCCGCGTTTCATGCCTGCGACTGGCTGGTGCCGACGACCGACCTTGTCTTCGATCGCGGCATGCCGGGCGATGGCGTGATCGACATTGCGGCCATCCGGCGCATGGCGGAAGCAGCCGGCTATAACGGATTCACGGAAGTCGAGCTTCTCTCCCGCCGCTGGTGGGGCGAGGAGCCGGATCACGTGCTCGCGGTGATCAAGGAGCGGCACGCGAAAAGCAGTTGATTCCGAGAAGCGGTCCAGGAGAACGGCCGCAGCACGAGGAGGAAACGCAGATGTCTCTCACCCGCCGCGCCGCGCTGGCGCTGCCCGCACTCGCGATCCCCACCTTGGCGCAGCCCGCGCTTGCGCAGGGCTGGATGCCCCAGCGCCCGCTTCGCTTCGTCGTGCCCTTCGCGGCCGGCGGTGCCACCGATATCGTCGCGCGCGTGCTTGCCGAGCCAATGGGCGAGCGGCTCGGCCAGGCCGTCGCGGTGGAGAACCGCACCGGTGCGGGCGGAAATGTCGGCGTCGAGTCCGTGGCGCGCAGCGCGCCAGATGGCCACACCCTGCTGATGGGAACCACGGGTACGCTGACGATCAACCCGCATCTCTACACCAACATGGGCTTCAACCCGCTGACCGACCTCGCTCCGGTTGGCCTCGCCTTCGGGACGGATCACGTGCTGATCGTGAACCCGAGCGTGCCGGCGCAGAACGCGCAAGAGTTCCTGGCCCTCGTCCGCGCCCAGCCGGGCCGGCTTTCCTATGGCTCGGGCGGGAACGGCACCTCCACGCACACGGTGGCGGAGTTGTTCAAACTCGTCGCACGCGCGGACATCCAGCACGTTCCGTATCGCGGCTCGGCTCCTGCGCTCAACGACACGGTTGCCGGCAATGTGCAGGTGATGCTCGATCAAATGGCCAGCGCGCTTCCGATGATCCAGGCCGGGCGCGTGCGCGCTCTGGCAGTAACCGGCGCACGGCGGCATGCGGCGCTCCCTGGCGTGCCGACGATGGCGGAACTCGGCCTACCCGGTGCTGAGGCTTCCTCGTGGGGCGCGGTGCTGGTGCCCTCCGGCACGCCCGCCCCGGTGGTCCAGCGGCTGAACGTGGTGCTGCGGGAGTCGCTCGGCCTTCAGGCCGTGAAGGACCGGCTGACGCAGGTGGGCGCGGATGCACTGACCTCGACGCCTGAGGAACTTGCCACCTACCTCCGCGCCGAGACCGAAAAATGGGGGCGGGTGGTGCGCGAGGCGCGCCTCACTGTGAACTGACCGGCCAGGCGGCCTTCGCCATCGGTCGCATCGTCGAGACATCAGGCAAGACAGCGCTGCCGAAACCCGGCGCAGCGAGGCTTCCGATGTCGATCTCGCCGGCTCGGATCGACAAGTGCGGGCCGCGTGGCGTGTCCGAGTATAGGTCCGCATGCGCCGCCAGGAAGCGCGCCGCATCGGCCTTCGGTTGCCCCGCGAAGCCCGCGATGAAATGGTGGCCGTTACGCTCGACGTGCGGCAGACCAAGCGCGCTGACGAGGGCGAGATCCTGCTGCACGCAAAGACCGGCGAGGGTCGTCAGGTCCTCGGCGGAAAGGAAGTAGCGTGCGTGGCCCAAATCTGCGTTCCAAGCGCGGCAGCGCGCCAAGTTGATCAGGGAGCGCCAGAACCCCTTGCACGCCTTTGTCGAAACGCCACTATAGCCGAGCCCACGCGCTACGACGAAGGCATCAAGAGGCCCGTCGCTTTCGTCGATGATCACTGGCCGCTCGGCGGCGAGCGCATCCATGCCTTTCTCCAGAGCGCGGGCCCGCTTCACGGGCTGTTCGATCAGAGCCACGGAGGCGCAGAGCCGACTCAGGCGCGGCTCCGCCTGCATGGCGCGCCACAACGCGAGCGAACCGGCTACATCCTCGTACTGCTCGTTTCCGTCGAGCGTGACGTGATATCGGTCCAGCCGATCAAGCACGGAGGCAATGCGGCACAGCCGGTCCACGTCAGCATGGATGTCGCCGCCGACCTTCAGCTTCCACCAGACGTGGCGGTAAGTTCCAGCAACCTGCTCAAGCGTCTCCGGCAGGCCGTCATCCACGCGCTCAGCGAGGTCCGCGTTGGTGATGGGATCAAGCAGGCCAACGGTATGTCGCGCGTGGATCCGCGATGGCGCGGGCGTGGCGGCGAGCATCGCGCGCGCGTCGAAGCCCGCCAACTCGGGTGCTAAGCGCGCGGGTTCGAAGCCGCCCAGATCTGCACGCAGCCCCTCGTGAAAGGCAAGGCCCTCGAGGCGCAGCAGCGCGTCGAATGCGGCGCGGTCTACCAGCGCCCGGCCAAAGCTCGCTACGAGCGGATCGAGCCCCTCCGCGCCGCAGGCCACGACATGCGGGAGATAGCTGGCGACGAAGTGACCGAAGGCCGTATGCGCTGGCGCGGCCAGCGCCTCCGTCATCGCGATCTCGACCGTTCGGCGAAGCTGGTGCTGGTTGTCGGCATCGTTCAGGCCGGGGTTCTTGTCGAACCACTTTGCGGCCAGCGTCTCGGCGGCCATGCCTTCGCTCTCGCGGCCATCCTCCGTGCGGATGCGCGCGCGCACCACGCACTGGATCCCATCGCGCACTGTGATGACGCCGAAGCGGAACGGCATGCGAAGCGTGAAGTTCCACTCGAAGGCATTGAGCCCAAGGAATCGGAACTTCATGGGGCAAGGGCCTCCTGGATGCCTCGCACACGGCCGGTGGCACGCGCTGCGGAAGTGGTGCCAACTGGGATGTACTCTGAGGGCTTGACCGCAGCCTCACCGGCATAGCCGGTCTCATGCGGCGCGGCCAGCGGACAACATCCGGTACGGCAGCCTTCTGGAAGGCACGGCCAGTTTTGCTGAGATCTCGCAGATCTAGGGCAGCAGCCTGACGGGAATGAAGATCACGGTCTTCGGTCTTGCATCGCGTGCGAAGAGGATCGTCTTCGGCCCTGACCGTGAGGGCTGGACGGTGCCAAACTTGGCCTGGAGCCTGTTAGCGCTTGCGCGCAGGGCAGCCTGTCTCAGAAGGAGGGCCTCGCGCCGACCGTGACCCGGCTCTGTGGTCTACTGCTCCACCAAGTTCGCAGTTGAAGGACTGTCCGAGGCGCTGCATGCCGAGGTGGCGCCGCTCGGCATCCATGTCACCGTGGTGGAGCCCGGCTATTTCCGAACCGACTTCCTCGGCACCTCGTCGTCGGTCAGCCCCTCCCGGTTCCCCGACTGCGACGGATCGGCCGGAACGATGCGTGCCATGGCGACGAGGCTGAGCCACCGTCAGCTTGGCGATCCCGCGCGTCTCGCGGAGGTGCTGCTCGCCTGCACTGACGCGCCGGCCCTGCCGATCCGTCTGCGTCTCGGCAGCGATACGGTGGTGGCGATCGAGGCAAAGTATCAGGAGGACCAAGCTATCCTGGCGTCGTGGCGGAAGGTGGCGGTTTGGACCGACTCCGGGCTGGCTGACGGACAGGCCTTCGGAAAGGGGGTCGTCACCCGTCTACAGGGTGGCAGAAACCAACAGGCGCGGGGCCCAAGGCCTTCGCCTGATCGGAGGTAGCTGACGGTAGTGCCTCGCACTTGCGCGAGGAACGAAAGGGGAACAAGATGCAAGGTGGCAGCAAGGCTGAGTTGCTTCTCGACACTGTCCACGCCACCGAGATGTCCTGATGCCCTCGCCCCGCAAATTCGCAGCCCAGCGGTTACCCTGCCCAATTAGGACAACCTAGCATCCCTGCACATCATCCCGTGTCAGCTCATCTTGGCCGCCCGGCCGTCCTGCACCCCACGCGCACCATCCAGGCTCCAGGCGCCCGGTCCCGTGAAGACCAGGAGCAGGAAGACAAAGCAGTAGAGGATGGCGGCGTCGCCTCCATTGAGCGTGGGGTAGAGGCTTCTCGGCGCGTGGAACATCCAGTAGGCCACGGCCATCTCGCCCGAGAGGAAGAACGCTACCGGCCGTGTGAGCAGTCCAAGCAGGATGAGAAACCCCCCCACGAATTCCAGCACCGCTCCGATCCAGAACAGGGGAAAGACCTCGGGAAGTCCGCTGCTGGGCGGGGCGGGAAAGCCAAAGAGCTTCTGCGTGCCGTGCAACATGAAGATGATGGCGGTCGCGATGCGCAGCACCGCGAGCGCGTGGGGAGCGTAGCGGTCGAGTGTGTCGGTCATGATCATGGATGACCCTTCGGGCGGCTGAGCCGTGGCGCGGCGCAAGGAGCGCCTGGCCCGGAGAGGCCGCAACAGCGCAACACTGACTTGGTCAAGCAGTTGCAGCAGTTGGCGGGTCGTCCGCCCCCTGCCCAGGCCGGGTGAGGCAGTCCAGCCGCGCCCTCGGACGTTCAATGGGACGGGACGGCCACGCCATGTCCTACTCCTCCTTCGGTCCCAGCGCCGCGCCGTACCGTGCACAGAGGGCATGGCTGGCCTCAACGCTGTATAGCTGGTGCTCCGCGATGGCACGGCGCGCGCGGCCATCGAAGTGCGCGCGCGGGCAGCGAGTCTGGGCGTCGAGGCTGAGGGTGAGACCAGGGTGCTGCGCGATCCCTGGGAAACCGCCATCATGCTGACTGCGGGCTGAACGCCGCCTCGGGCGAGTAGACCTGAAGCCGCATC
>NZ_JAFEUU010000018.1 GCF_017355885.1 Sabulicella rubraurantiaca | reverse complement strand
GCGCGTCGCCACCGCGACGCCCGTCACGGTCCAGCTGGTCGGCCGTGCTCCGGATGCACAAGGCTTCGCGGTTCAGCCCCGTCGCTGGGTGATCGAGCGCACCTTCGGCTGGACCAGCCGCTGCCGGGCGTCTCGCCCGTGACCACCAAGCCATGGCGAGTTCGGCCGCCGCGTTCTTCACACTCGCCGCCGCGGCCGTGCTTCTGCGCCGCATCGCACGCACTTCATGAAGCGGGATTTTAGAATTTTCTGTGAAGTACGCCTTCTTGTGTTAAATTGTTGGAGTATTCAACCTTTATCGGTCTCATAGGGCTGTTAGCCTCTGAAATGCGCGGCTCTCTTCTGAGACAATTTAAGCGGCTCAGTTGGGAGTGGCCTGAAGCTGCTTGTACTAGCGCGAGGCCTGGGGTCGGGCTGGCGGCGGTGCCGGACTGGTCGGTGACCGATGCGCTGGCCGCCGGCCTGCTGCAGCGCGTACTGCCGGATGCGGAGACCCCATCGAGCGGCATCTGCGCCGTCTATCCGACCAACCGGCTCATCGCCCCGAAGGTGCACGCTTTCGTGGACCACGTGGCCGCGGGGCTGCGCGCCAGGGGCCTCGCCGCATGAAGTCATTTTCCCGCGGACATTCCAAGGGCGAGGTGAACGTCACTGCCCAATCAGATGCGTGACATTTCGGCGGAATGCGGCGATGTGGCGCTCCATGGCCGCGCTTGCCTCATCCGCATTGCGCGCAGCCAGAGCGTTCCGGATCTCGAGATGCTCCTGAAGCACGCTTCTCTGATGATTCGGCTCATCCAGGGAGATGAACCAAAAGCGGACCGCCCGATCGTGCAGATTGCCGAGGATCTCCGCAAAGACTTCATTGCCTGAGGCGCGTGCGATCAGCGCGTGGAAGGCGGTGTCCAGCAGCATCAGCGCCTCCGTGTCATGCTGTTCCAACGCCGCTTCCGTGTCGCGAAGCATGCCGTCCATGGCGGCGATGTCTTCGGGGCTGAAGCGAGCCGCGGCAAGACGCACGGCGTGGCACTCGTTCACAGTGCGCGCCTCGATGATCTTTAGCAGCTCCGCTGGATCGATCGGGCGAACTTCGATGCCCTTCCTCGGCCGGATCGTGATCAGCCCCTCCAGCCGCAGCCGCGCGAGCGCATGGCGGACCGGCATGCGGCTGAGGCCGAGCGAGTCGGCGACCTGCGCCTCGTTCAGCTTCTCTCCCGGCGCGAAGCGACAGGTGATGATGTGATGCCGAATGATCTCATAGGCTTGATCCTTGAGCGGTACGGCAGGTGCGTGCTTCAGGTAGCCACTCGGCGTTGAGCCCGCGGCGCGGGCCAGCCAGCGGTCGGTCTTCGTCGCCGGGGCGCGCATCGTCTCGCCTTCCTCCCTTTGTCTCTGCGCATCAGTTTTGCGGCGGCCGGGTTGGCCCGCCAAGCTTCCGTCGGACGGGCTTGGCGCGACGGTCTCCCGGCCGGCCAGGTGTTCAGTCCAGCTTGGCGCCCGAGACGCGCACCGCCTCCTGCCAGAGAGGCGCGTCACGGCGCATCGCCTCGGCAAAGGCCTCCGGCGTGCTGCAGACCGGGGTGGTGCCCAGGCGCTCTAGGGACGCGCGGAACTGGGAATCGGCACAGGCATTGCCCAGGGCCGCAGCCATGCGGTTCACGATGGGCGCGGGGGTCCCGGCCGGAGCGGCGATCCCGTTCCAGGTTTCCGCGCGGAAGCCAGGATAGCCGCTCTCCGCCACCGTCGGCACATCAGGCAGGCTGGCAAGCCGTTCCGCGCCCGCTACGGCGAGCACGCGGATGCGGCCGCCTTGCAGATGCGGGATCATGTCCGACGGATTGCCGAAATAGGCCGCGACCTCTCCCGCCAGCAGGGCCTGCATAGCCGGTGCACCGCCGCGATACGTCACGTGCTGCATGTCGATTCCCGCCCGCTGCATCAGCAGCGCCATGGCGAGATGGGTGGAAGAGCCGTTGCCGGCGGAGGAATAATCCAACTGGCCCGGACGGGATTTGGCCAGGGCAACGAATTCCTCCAGCGTCGTAACGTTCAGCGCACTGCTGACCGCGATCACCATCGGGTTGCTGGCCACGATGGAAACCGGAGCGAAGTCAGTCGCCGGATTGAAGCTCAGCCGGGTGAGGGCGGGAAGCATCACCATCTGCGAAGCGCTCGCCGTGAACAGCGTGTAACCGTCGGGCGCGCTGCGCGCGACGGCCTCGGCCGCGATGGCGCCATTGGCACCGCTGCGGTTCTCGACCGGCGCGGGCTGGCCGAGCGACCTGCTGAGCCATTCTGCGCTCAGGCGCCCGACGCTGTCCGTCATGCCGCCCGGCGCGAATGGAACCACCACGCGGATGGGCCGGTCGGGCCAGTTGCCGGGCGCCTGTGCCTGAACCGGACCGGCGCCGGCTACCACTGCCAGGACCGTAAGGGCCTTTGCCAGCCCGCGAGCCGCCTTCCAGGGTCTCGTTTGGCCTTTGGTCGAATGCAACATCGTCTCGCCTCCTTGCGAAGCATGAGTTGTTGCCGTCGCGGGACTCTGCCGGTCCCTTGAAGACGGCCGCGTGTGACTGGCGTTCCGGTGGACATCAGGACTGGGCCTGCGAATGGGACGCGGGCCGCCCGCTCAGTCAGCCGAAGCCACTCGCGAGGTCTTGGAGTTCAAGGCAGCGGCGATGCTCACTTCGGCGTCTCGTCGTAGTAGTGGATCTCGAGCAGGGTGCAGCCCGTCTCCGACTTGAAGGGGCCGTGATAGGCGCCTGGCGGACGGCAGGCGTAGGCGGAACGGTCGAAGCTCTCGCCGCCATTGCCTTGGGCGTCGTTGCCGACGATCAGGTCACCGGAAACCAGCCACACCTCTTCCCAGTAATCATGCACGAAGGGCGCGGTGGTGAACTCGCCGGGCTGGAAGCGCAGCAGGCGCGTGCGGTGGCCGCGCTTGTTCTCCTCGTCCAGGCTGCCAGCCAGGATCTTCTGCTCGATGCCCGCGGGATATCCCTTCGGCACTTCCCAGCCCGTGCCCGTATCCGGGACGTGGAACTCGAGATGCTCCTTGGTGATCGGCATGATCTGTCTCCGTCCTACGCGGCCAGCCAGCGGGCCGTGTACTCGTGGGTGATGGCGCGCCCGAGAACGGGGTCGCGCAGTTCCATCCGGAATTCCTGACGCGGACGGATGCCGCCGATCGCCGGCAGCGTGCCGCCGAACATCAGCGTCCCGGCGCCGAGCGCGCCGCGGCCCTGGGCCTCATGCGCGGCCACGGTGTCGCGCGGGTCGCGCATCGCGGCGACGCTGCCCTCCTGGTACGATACCCAGCCCGCTTCCTCCCGGACCCAGGCGCGCAGCTGGAGGCTGTCCCAATGATCCCCGACATCGTCGAAGGCCCAAAGGAGAGGCGCGACGGGCTTGGGGCACATCTGCTTGGAGACGCTGATGGAGTAGCTCTCCACCTCGCGATCCGTGTGGTCCGAGCCGAGCCCGACCCACCACTTGCCCGCTTCATCGACAACGATGACGAACTCCGCCTCGCCGCTCGATCCGCTGCCCAGGCAATCGACTTCCGGATTGGTGGTCAGCGTCTCCAGCCCGGCACGATAGAAGCAGGGCGTGCTGGGGGGCGGGGCGACGCCGAGGGCGGCCAGCTCCTCGATATGCTCCTGCACCTTGTGGGGGTCGCGGCCCGTCCAGCCGGCAATCACCAGATCGCGCAGCGCGATGCGGCGGCGCTCCGTCGTTCCGCCGGTCTGGAAGTCGAAGGTCAACTCAATCATTTTGTGCTTCTCCCCGCCGCTTCTCAGGCGATCTCAGCCGCGCGGCGCAGGCTGTTGATCATGGAGACACCCAGCAGATAGGCATGAGCCTTGGCGGGATCGGCAGCGGTATCCGCCATCCGCTCGCGGAAGGCACGCTGCGCTTCCGGCTCCTTGGCCTCCAGGTTCTGCTTGTTGGCGATGGTCTGGCGCTGCACGTGCTCCACCGTGACGCCGCGACGCTGACGGTCATAGAGATCGAGCAGGGTTTCCTCCGCCTCGCCATGCCAGACCTGGGCGAGCTTGGCCGCCAGGTTGAAGGCGTCGTGCACGCCGCCGTTCAACCCCATGCCGCCGAGCGGGTTGTTGATGTGCGCGGCATCGCCGGCCAGTAGCACGCGCCCCTGGCGGAAGGTCTTCGCCACGCGCTGGTGCACGCGGTACAGGGTGCGATGCCGGGTGGGGTAGTCGTCCCGCCCCGCGACGATCCGGGCGAAGCGCGCGCGCGCATAGGCGTCGGTCAGGGTTTCCTCGTCCGGCACCTCGGCCGGGACGGGGAACATGGCGCGCCAGACGCCCGGCACCTTCAGGAGGAAGAACCATTCCTCCGGGTCGGCGTAGTAGGACACGTCGGCGAGGTCCGGGATGATCTCGGCAAAGTCGAAGGGCGTGGAGAGCACGAGGAAGCGCTCGGGCCATGTGAAGCCCTCGAACTCGATGCCGGACGATTTGCGGATGGGGCTGCGGGCGCCATCCGCGCCGATCACGTAGGAGCCGGCGATGCGCTCGCCGTCATCGAGGGTCACCTCCACCGAATCGCCATGCGAGACGCAGCCGCTGACGCGGGCATCGAAGCGGATGGAGAAGCCCGGCTTGTCACGCAGCAGGTCATGGAGGATGCGGGTGAGCTTGAACTGCTCGCATTGCAGGCGGAAGGGATGGCGCGTGACGTCGGCGAGCACGCCGAAATCGAAGGCGGCAATGATGCCCTGGTCGCGGCTGCGATACTGCATGTGCGGGGCGACGATGCCCTGCTCGATCATGGCCTTGGCGGCACCGAGGTCGTCCAGCATGTCGAGCGTCGGGGCGTGAAAGGTGGAGCCCCTCATCTCGCCTGAGAGTTCCGGCCCGGCCTCCAGCACCTGGACGGGCACGCCGTGACGAACCAGCTCGGCAGCGGCGACGAGGCCAACAGGGCCCGCGCCCACGACAAGAACAGGTTCGGGTGCGCGCATCGTCTCGAGTCTCCTTCTCATGGCCCCAAAGGCCGCGCCACGGCGCGTGTGACGCATGAGACGTCATGAGGCCCGCCGCCGGGGCCGGATGCTGCACACAGAGTGGCCGGGCGTGCAAGTCTGAAATTTCACAGTGATATTTCAGATCTGGGCGACTAGACCGGGGCCTCCGTTCCCGGTCGCGTAAATTCCATGCTGCTTGAGGGATACGAGACGACGCTGGGGCGCGGCGTGCTGGCTACGGGACGCCAACCGCGCAGGTGAAAGGCGGGCGCACGGGGAACTGCACTTCCGCGTGTCCCGCGCGGCACGAGGAGGAGGGTAGCCCCTCCGCCCCTTTGCCGCGGAGCGCTGCTTCAGCCAGGATTTTGGCTGAGGTGGGCGCAGCCGCCCTCGGCCAGCGGGCGCGCCGCGTCGGCCGCCGGGACGGTGGCGACGAGGCGGTAGAGATCCCATGGCCCGCGGCTCTCCGCCGGTGCCTTCACCTGGAACAGGTAGAAGTCGCGCAGAACGCGCCCGTCCTCACGCACCCGACCGTTCTGCGTCATGAAGTCGTTGATCGGCATGGCGCGCATCTGCTCGGCCACCTTCAGCGCGTCGTCCGTCCCCGCCGCCTGCACGGCGCGCAGATAGTGCATCGTCGCCGTGTACACGCCCGCCTGCGGCATGGTCGGCATCCGCCCGCGCGCGGCGAAGAAGCGCTGGGACCAGGCGCGCGCCTCCTCGTTCATGTCCCAGTAGAAGCTCTCGGTGAGCTGAAGGCCCTGGGCGGTCGGGAGGCCGATGGCGTGAATGTCGGTCAGGAAGGCCATGATCGCGGTCGGCGTCATGCGACGGAACAGGCCGAACTCGGCAGCCTGCTTGATGCTGTTCGACAGGTCACCGCCTGCATTGGCGAAGGCCAGGACCCGCGCCCGGCTGGCCTGCGCCTGGAGCAGGTAGGAGGAGAAGTCGGCCGTGTTCAGCGGATGGCGCACCGCACCCGCCACCCGGCCATTCCCCGCCTGCACCACCTGGCCCACGTCACGCTCGAAAGTGTGGCCCAGCGCATAGTCCACGGTGAGGAAGAACCAGGAATCGCCGCCGCGCCTCATCACCGCCGTCGCGGTGGAGCGCGCGAGCGCGTAGCTGTCGAAGGTCCACTGGATGCCGTAGGGCGAGCAGGCACGCCCGGTGAGATCCGACACGGCAGCCGAGGAGAAGATCACGAGACGCTGCTTCTCGCGCGCCACGCCCTGCACCGCCAGCGCCACGCCGCTATTGGGGATGTCCATGATGACGTCCACGCGGTCATTGTCGTACCAGCGCCGAGCCAGGGCCGAGCCGACATCGGCGCGGTTCTGGTGGTCGCCGGCGACCACCTCGATCGGGCGCCCCAGCACCGTGCCGCCGAAATCGGCCACCGCCATGCGTGCAGCCTCGACCGAACCCGGCCCGGCCAGGTCGGCGAACAGGCCGGACTGGTCGTTCATCACGCCAATGCGGACGGCATTGTCGGAGACCTGCGCCTGCGCCGTGCCTGCCAGGCCCAGTGCGCCGCCCAGCAGGGCGGCCAGGATGGAACGCTTCATCGGAACTTCCTCTCTCGAATACTCGCGGTCTTTCGCCGCGTGCTGGCTTCCCACTCGGGACAGGCTCCATAGCCCGCCTCGGAAAATCTGGCCGCAGAGCGGCCAACGTCACCGGATCGGGACGTCCGGCAACCGAAGATGTCAGTGCCCCGCGATCCTGCTGTCAGGCGGGGTCGTAGGTGTGGCTTTCATAGAGAATGCAGCCGCCATCGCTCCGGAAAGGCCCGTGCCAGGCCCCGGGCGGGCGGGACGCGTAGGTCATCGGCGGGAATTTCGTCCCGCCCTTGCCATCGGCGTCATTGCCCACCCAAAGGTCGCCGCTCACCAGGAGGACCTCCTCCCAGTAATCGTGCACGAATGGCGCCGTGGTGAAGGCACCGGGGGCGAAGCGCAGGAGCCGGGTGCGGCAGCCACGCTTGTTGGCCTCGTCGAGCGTGCCGGCAAGGATCTTTTGCTGGATGCCGGCCGGATAGCCCGGCGGCACCTCCCATCCCGATTCCAGATCGAGCGTGTGGAACTCGAGGTGTGCCTTGTTGATGGCCATGCATGCTGTCCTATTCGGCCGCGATCGGCATGGTGGCGGGAACCGGCTCCGGCGTCTCCCCCAAGATGCGGTCCACGGCCGCGGAGGAGCGCGTCCAATCGAAAGTCCGGAAGGAGTGGCCACGCGTGACGAACTGCGCGCCGGCATAGAACTTCTCGTACTGCACGTGGCGCGATGCGAACTCGCTCCCCACCGCGTCCCAGGCCAGCTTGAAGAACTTCACCCGCTCCATCGGCCCGGCCACCGAGGAGCATTGCGTCGCCGCGATGTCGTGCGCGATCTGGGCGTCGCCATAGTCGGCCGCGGAGGAGGGCAGCATGATGAGGCCGCCGCCCGCCAGCTCGCGCAGCGTGTCCACGAAGCGCGGATAGAGCTGCTGCGTCAGCACCTGGGCGGAGTAGAGCAGGGTGCGGTCCGGAACGAAGAAGCCGTTGTGCATCCGCCCCTTCGCCTCCATGCCGCGCAGCAATCCCTCCACCATGCCCACCTCGGCGGCGAGCTGGCCCAGCGTGTCCCGCACCGGGGGCATCCCGATGGTGCCGTTGATCTCGGCAGTGCGACGGGCGATGCCGGCCAGAAAGCGCATCTTCACCAGCAGGCGGATCTGGCACTGGTAGTTCTGCAGGACGTGGGCCGGCGTCTCGTGCCACATGGCCTGCATGATGCGCAGGTCGCGCGTGGCGAAGACGCGCTCCCACGGCACCTTCACCTCATCGAAATAGGCGACGGCGTCGTTCTCGTCGAAGCGGGAGGCGAGCGGCGCATCGAACGGATGACCGGCGGCGGCCTCATAGGACTTGCGCGACAGCAGACGCAGGCCCCTCGTTGCAACAGGAATGGCGAAGCAGACGGCATGGCGCTCATCGCCCGGCGCCATGGGCTGGATGGTGGAAACGAAGATCTCGTTTGCCATGACCGAGGAGGTGGCGAGCATCTTCCCGCCGCGCACCGTGATCCCCTCATGGTCCTCATCCACGATGTGCAGGGCAAGGTCGGGGTTGCTCTGCTGGCTGGCCTGCTTCGAGCGGTCAGCCTGCGGGTTGATGATGACATAGGTGAGGAACAGGTCCTTCGCGCGGGCGAATGCCACGTAGTCGCGCAGCGCGCCCGCGCGCTTCAGGTCATGCGCCTCGAACGGGGCCGGATCCATTTCCATCCCGACCAGGCAGGAGGCGACGTGATCGGGCGAGCGGCCGATGAAGCCGACATGGCCCTCCGCCCATTCCTCCAGCGCCTCGCGACGCGTCACCAATTCGGCATAGCTCCGTGGTGCCTGCCAGGCACGGTTGGCGCGGCGGCCGCCGAGGCCAGGAACCTCATAGGTCAGGCGCTCCACGGCTTCGGGGGCGGATTGTGCGTCATACAGCGCGCAGCCCGAGGCGACGGCGCCGCGAAAGGCAGGATC
This sequence comes from Sabulicella rubraurantiaca, assembly GCF_017355885.1. Classification (GTDB taxonomy): domain Bacteria; phylum Pseudomonadota; class Alphaproteobacteria; order Acetobacterales; family Acetobacteraceae; genus Roseococcus; species Roseococcus rubraurantiacus. The sequence goes on along the minus strand of NZ_JAFEUU010000018.1, from coordinate 52,092 downwards.
CTCCGTCACGTCGGCAACGCGGCGGCCCTCGATGCGGATGTCGCGCCCGTCGCGCAGTGACGCGCGGTGCTCCGCGCCGGTCTTCACGTTCATCTCCGTGTCCTCCTTCATCCGGCCTTGCGGCGCGTGGCATGTTCCAGAATGCCCAGTGCATCTTCCGCGCAGCCGACCAGGCCACGCATCGTGCCGGCGAAGCGGCGGAAGCCCTCCGCATCCAGGCAGGCAAAGAGCGCGTCATTCGCCTGTGCCTGCACCGGCGCGAGCTGGCGCAGACGCGCCTCCGCCAAGGGCGTGACGCGGAGCAGCACGCGCCGCCGGTCCTGCGGGTCAGGATGACGCGTCACCAACCCGAGCTTCGACAGGCGGTTCGCCTCGATCGTCACGGCGGAGCCGGATAGATGCAGGTGCGTCGCCGCCTCGCTGACGCTCACGCCGTCCTGCTTCTGGAGGTGACGCACGGTGATCAACAGCGTGTACGAGGAAGCGGACAGGTCGATCAGCTCGCCAAATAGGCGCCGGACCTCCTCGATCCGCGCCGCGAAGGCGAGCGTGTCGTGAACCATGGCGCGGAATGCCGCGTCGGTCCCATCGGGCATCAGAGCTGGGCGCGATACAGTGGGGGCTGGCTCCATGCCTTGGATCATTGCTTGTCGATTTAGCTAAATCAACAAGAAAAATGGCGCCTCACAGGCCGGGCGTCATGATGGCCATGGCGCCGGACAGGCGGCGGATGGAGTGCATGCCCGGCATGGCCCGCGCTTCCGCCTCGTTGTGGATGGCGCCTGGATTTTCAGCCCAGCCTCAGGTCAGCATTGGCAGGCTGAGCGGCGCGATCTCGTCGCCATCGCGTCCACGATAGTCCCGGCCACATGCGTCGCGCAGCATTCGTGCCTGGGACTCCGCAAGGATGCCCGCAGCCTCGGTCACGTCGAGCCGCGTCGGGCAGCCATCGGCCCAGACCGTCTCCCCCGCCACCAGCACGCGCCGCACCGCGCGGTCCGCCGCATGGTAGATCAATGAGCGGAGTGGATCGCGCGGCGGCGCCATCAGCGGATGGTGAAGGTCCACCAGCACCACATCGGCCGCCGCCCCCGCTTGCAGCCGGCCCAGATCGTCCCGCCCCAGCGCCTCCGCGCCACCAATGGTCGCGGCGTGGAAGACGCCCTCCGTCGTCGCCGCCGCGAGGTCGCGCGCCGCGTTGCGCGCCAGGATGAGGGCGGTCCGCATCTCCTCGATCAGGTTGTGCGGGGCGACATCCGTGCCGAAGCCGATCCGTATCCCGCGCGCCCGGTAGGAACCGAATGTCCGCAGATGCTCCCCGTAGCGCGCGAAGGGGGAGGGGCAGTGCGCGACGCTCGCGCCATGCTCTGCCATCAGCCCGACGTCGCGCGAAGTGTGCCAGCGGACGGAGGGATGCTCGTCCACGAAGATCGCATGGCCGAGGATGGTTCGCGGCGTCAGCAGCCCGATATTGGCGGCCCATTGGATAGGGGTGACGCCATGGCGGCGGATCATCTCCTGCACCTCCACGATCGCCTGGGCGATGTGGGTGGTGAAGGGCCGCCCGGTTTCGGCGGCATAGGCGACGCCCTCGCGCAGCATCTCCTCCTCCACCGTGTCGATCTGGGCAGGGAAGACGATGCCGCTCAGCCGGCCCGAAGGATGGGCCTCAGCCTCCCGCATGACCTGCTTTGCCGCTTCGAATTGGCGGGACGCATCCTCGCGGTTCCACATCCAGGTGACGGTCTGCGGCGCGGACATACCCCAGCGCGCCGCCGCATAGCCCGGCCCGGCCCAGCTTCGCAGTCCGCTTTCGGCCATGACCGTGAGCCAGCGGGGGAAGGGGGCTGAGAGGTCCACGACCGAGGTCACCCCCGAGGACATCAGCTCCGCGTAGGCGAGGCGCATCGCCGCTTCCCGCCCTGCCTCATCAAGGCGGAAGGCCTGGGAGCGCTCGAAAAGGCCGCTCATCCCCTGTTCCGGGACGCCGTGGTCCTCGCGTACGCCACGGTAGCCCGGCTCGGTGGTCGGGTGGGTGTGGATGTTCACCAGACCGGGCAGGACAAGCAGGCCGCGCCCATCCACCACCTCCGCTCCCGGCTCGGGCGCGGAGGAAGGATCATGCGGGCTGATGCGCTCAATCCGTCCGTCGCGCAGCAGGATGTCGAGATCTCGGCCGAAGACGTGGCGGCCGGCGGCGTCCCAGACGACAGCCCAAGCCGAGTTGCGGATCAGGAGAGGCGTGATCATGGCGCGCCTCCCGTCAGAGCTTCTCGAGGTTCCAGTAGAACAGGGCTGGGCCCGGCAGCAGGCCGCGCATATTCGATCGGTGCGCGACGACGCTGCGGTACTGGCCCAGCGGGATGTTGGTCGCATTGGCGATGTGCACGCGCTCCAGCTCCTTCAGGATTTCCTGGCGCCGCGCCGGGTCCGTCTCGTAGGTCCAGGAGTCGTTCAGCTGCGGCACGCGCGCGTCGCAGGGCCAGCCGAACCAGCCGCTCTCGCAATTGCCGACGAAGACGTTCAGCAGCGGGTTCTGGACACCGGTGATGGTCGCGTTGGTGACGAAGACGTTCCATCCCCCCTGGTTAGGCGGATTGCGAGAGGAACGGCGCTGGACCAGTCCGCTCCAATCCATCGCGATCAAGTCCACATTCGCGCCGATGCGCTGCAGCGCTTCCGCCGCCAGGAGTGCACCGGGATGGAGCACGGCATTGTCCGCCGGGTCCATCACCACGATCGGCCTTCCGTCGTAGCCTGCGGCCCGGAAGGCGTCGCGCCCTTGCTGGTCGGTCAAACGCGGCCAGCCCAGGGTGTCGAATTGCGGCGTCTCGGAGGGGGCGCAGCCGAAGGGGGCGCCGCATTCGCGCCAGGGCTGGTCCTGCCCGACGGTGGCCACCATGAAGTCCGGCTGCCGGATCACCCCCATCAGTGCCCGCCGCGCCTCGAGATTGTCGAAGGGCGGCTGAAGGTGGTTCATGGCCAGGAACAGCACGTAGCCTAGCGGATCGTTCGATACGACGGTGACGTTGCGCATCCGCGTCAGGCGGGGCACGAGATCAGGCGCTGGGCTCTCCAGCAGGTCGATCTCGCCGGCCGCGAGGCCGTTCGCAGCGGTCGCGGCATCGGGGGTGTAGAGGCTCTCGATGCGGTCCACCTTGACCACCTTGCCGCCCGCCGCCTGGCTGGGCGGCTCCGCGCGCGGCACGTATTCCGCGAAGCGCTCATAGACCACGCGCGCCCCGGGCACCCATTGATCCCGCCGGAAGCGGAAGGGACCGGAGCCAACCGGGTCAGTGATGGCGGTGTTCGGGTCCGTGCGCGCCAGGCGCTCCGGCATCATGAAGGGCACGTTGCTGTCGATCTTGCCCAGGGCCTCCAGCACGAAGCCCACGGGACGCGTGAGGCGCAGCCGGATGGTCCGTGCGTCCGGCGCTTCGAGGCTCTCGGTCACGCGCATCAGGGCGCGGCCCATGCCGTCCCGCACGCCCCAGCGGCGGATGGATGCGACGCAGTCCGCGGCCGTGACCGGTGTGCCGTCGTGCCAGAGCAGGCCGTCGCGCAGGCGGAAGGTCCACTCCTTGCCGTCCCCGCTATTCCCATACTCCCCGACCATCTGCGGCTGGGGCCGGTTCTGGGCGTCCATCGCGAAAAGCGTGTCCCAGACGAGGTAGCCGTGATTCCGCGTGAGATAGGTGGTGGTCCAGATCGGGTCGAGCGCGCGCAGGTCGCCGATCGGAACGGAGCGGATGACGCGACGCGGATCCTGGGCCATGGCCCGCCGCGATTCCACGCTCAGCAGGGCTGGCGCGGCAATCAAACCCAGGTGACGGCGGCGGATGGGCATGCGGAGCTCCTCGGTCGTCAGATCCGCATCGTGGGGCCCGTCTCCGCCTGCCGCAACGAGAATTCGATCGCCTGCGCCATCGCCGACCCATGCCGTGCCCAATTGCGCGGCAATCACGGGGCGTGACGCCGCGTCACCTCTCGCCCAAACTCGGGCGGGTTAGCAGGGGAGGCCGGATTCGTGACCATCCTGATCGAAGGCGCGATCGTCGTGACAGGCGACGACGCGGGCACCATCCACCACGACGGGGCGCTGGCCATCGAGGGCAATCGGATCGCCGCGATCGGCCGGCGCGAAGCGGTTGCCGGCCGCTTTCCGGATGCCGAGCGGGTGGACGGCGCGGGCCGCGTTGTCCTGCCGGGCTTCGCGAACATCCACACGCATCTGGTGATGACGCTCGCTCGCGGCGTCTTCGAGGATCTGTCCCCGCCTCACGAACCACCGTTTCATGGCGGGCTATCGCCCATTCCGCTGCCGCCGATGACCCCGCAGGAGCAGGCGGTGATGTGCCAGCTCGGCGCGCTGGAGGCGATCCGGTCCGGCACCACGGCGCTGCTGGAAGACGGGGTGGATATCGCCAACTATGCGGACGAGATGGTGGGCACCGGGCTGCGGATGCTGCTGGCCGAGCGCTGCTGGGACCGCGCCGGCGCCTCGATCGGCGATCCCTCCGAGTTCCGCCGCGACGAAGCGGTTGGCCGTGCGGGGCTGGAGCGCATCGAGCGGCTGCACGCGCGATGGGATGGAGCCGGAGAAGGGCGCATCCACGTCGGCGTCGCCGCCTGGGCGCCCGACATGTGCTCCCCCGAGCTGCTGCGAGACGCGCGGGCGCTGCAGGACCGGCTCGGCACCATCGCCACCATCCATCTCAACCAGATCTGGGGCGAGGTCGCGGCGGTGCAGGCGCATCACAACATGCTGCCTTCCGAGTTCCTGGAGAGCATCGGCTTCCTGAGCGAGCGTCTGGTTGCGGCGCATTGCCGCTGCATGGAGCCGCTGGAGGAGAAGATCCTCGGAAAGCACCGGGTGAACGTCGCCTTCAATTCCGCGATCGCCGCGCGGCGGGGGCTGAGCCCGCGTGTCTGCGAGATGGAGATGGCGGGCTGCAACGTCGGCATGGGCACCGACAACATGGCCGAGGATATGGTGGAGGTGATGCGCACCGGCCTCTTCATGGAGCGGGTGCGGCGGCGCGATGGGCGCAACCCAACCCCGGAGGAGGCGCTGCGCTGGGCCACGCGCAACGGGTATCGCGCGATGGGCGTGCCGGATGGCGGCTGGCTGGCGGAGGGGAACCTCGCCGATCTCATCATGCTGCGGGTGGATCGCGCGCATCTCGCGCCCTTCCTCCGCCCCGTCTCGGTCTTCGTGCACCAGGGCCAGGCGCGGGACGTCGAGGATGTGATGGTGGATGGGCGCTGGGTCATGCGCGACGGGGTGGTACTGACGATGGATGAGGCGCGCATCATCCGCGAGGCAGAGGCGGTGGCGGACCGCGCCTGGTCGCGCCTCTTCGCCCGCAACCCGCAGATCGAGGTGCCCGCGGGCTTCCGGCCCCTTCCCGACGCACCCGCCGAGCCGCTTCCGGCGGAGAATCAGGCCCTCGCGCCACCCCGATCCTCATAAGGCCCTGCCGCCGGCGCGCAGTGCCATTCCGGCACCGCCTTCCTGATCCGCGCGGCCTAAGCGTGCGCTCAGTTCGGTCGCACCTAGGTGAAGCGCTGTCGAGGACTGCATTGGAGTGGCGAAGAGCACAGGAAGGCAGATATGTTCCTCGGACAGCTCGCGCTCATCGTCGCCGCAGTCTTCTCCGGCGCTGCCCTCTACATCAACCTCGTGGAGCAGCCCGCACGCATGCAGTTGGACGATGGGCCGCTGCTGACCGAGTGGAAGCTTGCCTATAAGCGCGGCACGGCCTTGCAGGCCCCGCTTGCCGTCATTGGCTTCGTGCTCGGCCTCGTGACGTGGTGGCGAACGGGCCACGCCGGATGGGCCATCGGAGGGCTGCTGATGCTGGCCAATTGGCCTGTCACCTTCCTCGCCATCATGCCCACCAACCGCAAGCTGATGGCAACCGAGCCAAGGAATGCTGGCCCGGAAACCCGCTCTATGGTCGGGCGCTGGGGCGCGCTCCATGCGGCTCGAACGTCGCTCGGCTTCGCCGCGGTGCTGGTCTTCCTTTGGGCCTCCATCTCGTAATCACTCAAGGCAACGGAACCAGCCCCACCACCTGCGGTCAGTCCACGATGAAGAGCTTGGCTCCGGTTTCGGTCGAGGAGCGGTGCGAGGCGTCGCCGTGGTCAGAGACCTGGTAGCTCATGCCAGGCGAGAGCCTGAAGCGCCGTCCATCTCGAAGCTCGGTGACCAGTTCGCCTTCCAGCACGTAGAGGACGTGACCTCGGTCGCACCAGTGATCCGCAAGGTAGCCCGGGGAGTACTCGACGTGTCTCACCCGCAGGTCGCCGACCGTAAATGTCCGCCATGTGGCGTGACCCGTTTCCCCGGGATGCTTCGTCTCCGGAACTTTCGACCAGTCCGTCACGGTGAACGGAAGCGCAGGGATGATCATGGGTTCGTGCTCGCAGGTTTGAGGGATGAGGTTTGGCTGCGTAGTCTTGAGGAGGATTTTCTCTTCGAGCAGGCCGATTGCTTCAAGCGCAGTTCCGGGAACCATCCTCGGGGAATAGACGGCGAACGATGATCTTCCAGCCACGGCTCTCCGTCACCTCGTGTTAGTCCATGCAAGGGGAGGGCGCCTGCCGGACGATGCATGCGGTGGTGGCGCCTTAACTGAAGGAAAACATTTTCAATCGCATGCAAAGGCAGCAAATTGACTCGCTGCCACGCCGCCATCCTGTGCCCCCGCGCGTTGTGGGAGCCTGTCGAGGCCCGCAGTGGCAAGACCACCGCGCCTGGAGGGGTGCGGACTATGTGACATGTCCGGGAGATGCGAACCAATGGCCAACAAGCAGCACAAGAATGGAGCTGGCCCCGCGCGCGGAGCCCCGCCTGCTCCCACCATCGCTGCGGCACCCGTCAGCCGGGCGGGCGCCTTCGGCATCTCCTGGCCTCTCCTTGCCATAGCGGCCGGCTTCCTGATCCTGCTCATTCTCGGCTGGTCGCTCGCCATGTCGCGTGGCGGCCGGCTGCAGAACGCCGAGGCCACCAACCAAGCCAGCGCCACCCGGCTGGCGGAGCTGGAGGGCACGCTAACACGGGAGCGCAGTGTTGCCGGAGATCTCGCTGCTCTGAACCAGCGCGCTGAGGCGGCCCGCGCCGCCATCGCCGCGGCCGAAACCCGCAACCGGGAAACCGAGGCCAGCGTCGCCCAGGCCCAGGCCCGCCTCTCCGAGCTCGGCCAGCAGGTGACAGCAAGCGAAGCGCGGCTTGCGGAACTGACCGCTGCCATCACCGCCAGCGAGGCGCGCCTCGCCGAGCTGCGCCAAGGCATCGAGGCCGCCAGTTCCGAACTCGCCACCGCCCGCACCGACACGACGACGGCCGTGGCAGCGCTGGCTGAGCGCCGTGCCGAACTGGAGCGGCTCACTGCTCAGCAGGAGGCAGCGGGGAATGCTTTGCGTCAGGCGGAGGCACAGGCCGCCGACTTTGCGGCCCGCTCCGAGGCGGCCCAGGCGCGCGTCGCCGCGCTGGTGGCCGAGGCCGGGCAGGCCCAGGAGGCGCTGACGGAACGGCAGGCCGCCATCGCCGGGGCCGAAGGTCAGATCCAGACGCTCCGCAGGTCGATTTCCGACGCGGAGGCGAACCTGGCGGCCCGCCAGGCAGCCCAGGCCGGGGCGGAGGCGCGGCTGGCCGAGATCACCCGTGCGAGCGAGGGATCGACCGAACAAATCCGCGCCGCCGAGGCCCGCATTGCCGAACTGGCGAACGCAACGACAGCGGCCGAGGCCCGCCTCGCGGAGTTGCGCCGCACCTCCGAGGCCGCAGGTGCTGCCCTCACGGAACGGCAAGCCGCCGCGGCAGCCCTTGAGGCGCGGCTAGGTGAGTTGAACACGCAGCTTGCCACCGCCGAGCAAAGCGTGACAGAGGCGATGCGCCGCGCCAGCGGCCTGGAAGAGCGCGCCGCCTCCCTGCGCGCGCAGGCCAGCGAGGCGGAAGCCGCATTGGCCGGCCGTCAGCAGGCACTGGCCGAGGCGGAGCAGCGCCTCGCCTCGCTTCGCGACGCCGCTGCCCAGATCGAAACCGAGCTGACGGCCCGGCGATCGGAGGCAGAGGCTGCCGCGGCACGGGTTGCAGAAGCGGGCCGGGGTGTCGAGGAAGCCACGACCCGCCTCCGCTCCCTGGAAGGCCGCGCCACTGCCCTGGAGGCGGAGGTGGCTTCGGCCACCGCGGGGCTGGAGCGCCTGCGCAACGAAACCGACCAACTCGAACGTCTGGCTGCCGAGCGGCGTCAGGAGGTGAGCGCCCTCGAAGAAGCTGCGGCCCGCCTGCGCGCGGCCCCGGAAGGCGAGCAAAGCCCCGCCACGCCGCCGAGGTGACGGGAGTTTAGTGGGCGGTGGGGGACCGCTGGGGCAATGCCAGCGGGGTTAGCCAGTTGGCACGACAGCGAAGCTCTTCTCCGCCTCTGCTGGCCGAGCGGCACATGATGTCACGGACAAGCCACGGAGATCATCCGGGGCTGCGTCAGAGCCCAGTCAGGCTGTCCTGCCCATGAGCCGAAGGGCCTCTGCCTCAGAGAGGCGCGACCGTCGCTACGGCCGCCGGGGCCTTGATCTGTCCAAGGATGTGGCTGGCCACCTTGCTCATCTGGGCCGGCTTTTCGAACCACTGCACGTCGCGGAAGGCCGCGGGGGCGCTTGCACGCTTCTTTGCCGACAGGAACACGAAGGGAAGACCTTTCTCCTGCAGGATCGCAGCCACAGGGAACACGACTTCGCCCCGGAGCTCCACATCGAGCACCGCTCCGGCGATGTCCCCATCACGTGCGAGAAGATCCAGGGCTGCGTCGAGGGTGCCCACCGGGCCGACAACCTTCGCGCCGAGCCCCTCCAGCGATCGCGCCAGATCCCAGGCGATGACGTACTCGTCTTCGACCACCAAAACCCTGGGCCCCTGGAAAGCCTCGACTGACGCCATTCTCGCCTCCCCGGCGCCCTCGCGCCGGAAAAATGCATCGATCTGTGGCGATCTAAAGCCGAGGATTTGGTGAGGGAGTAGCTGGGGAAAGTCCCGATACGATGGCTGGAAGCTTTGCCCTGGCGGCCGAGCAGGCTGCTTCTTCTCTATTCCTGAAAGAGTCAGAAGGCTTGGCGGCGGCGCTATGCGGCTTCGAGAAGGCTCGCCTCGCGGAAAGCGCTTTCGAGGATGGCGGCCGGGAGGTTGAGCTCGCTCCCATCGAGCGGCCAGAACTCAGGCGAGGTGAGGTGGCGCAGGAGTGCCCAAAGAGGCGGAAAGGCGGCACCGCGCCGCACTGTCAGGACAAGCTTGGGATCGGCGTCCAGGAAGCGAATGAGGCGCCCATCCACCGTCACCTCGATGGTGTTCTCGCAGGCCACGATCACCAGACTGGGCGCGTAGGAGAAACCGTCCTGCAAGAGTTGACCTTCCGAATGGGGTGGCAGGGAGCGGCCTCCACCATGAGGGCCATAGACCAAGCCAGCGTTCCGAACTTAACCATAGCTGAACAAAAATGGTTTGATCTACAACAAATAAGTTCAGCTTTCCTCTTATTCATCTTCCTGTTGTCGCATGGTCTGAAACCGTTGCCGGAAAACGGCTTGCAAGTGAGACAAGTTCCGTCAGCGGGACGTAGCTTCGCCCGTTAGGCTGCTTCGATCAGGCGTGCGCCGCAGAAGACGCCTTCCAAGACAGAAGCCGGAAGGGTGAGTTCGCTCTCATGGAGCGGCCAGACCCCGGAATAGGTCAGGTAGCGGAGGTAGTTGCGAAGAGGCGAGAAGGCAGCGCCGCGTCGCACGGTCTCCATGAGGAGGGGGCTCGCATCTTGGAAGCGGACAACGCGGCCGTCCATCGTCACCTCGATGGAGTTCTCGCATGCGATGATCACCAGGTTAGGCGCGTAGGAGGAGCGGTACGGCACGGGTTGGGGCTTCCGAAGGGGATGCGGGATGGGAAGCCCTCACTTTGAGGGACGTGGACCGATCCAGCTTCTCTGGGCTTAACCCTGTCGGAAGAACGAAGGAATATCCGCAACATACCGAAGCTGCGCCGCGGATTTCCTGAGTCGCACGTGACTGCGTTCGTCGCGGAAAATCGAGATGGTGACCCGCACTCCGCGTCGTGGGCCCTCTAAGCTGCAATGCGCTTTGCCTTCGGCCCGACAGGGGTCCGCCGCGGGCATCAGAGGTTCACTCCCTTGAGATCGACCGCGCCGCGCTGGCACCTATACGGGGGAGGCTGCTGGCCCGCCGGGACGCCGGGATACCAGACCCGGTGTTCTCCAGGCGGGGGCAAATAGCCACGCGGAACGGGCGCCTGTCCGTCATGCTGCCGGTGGCCGTGATCCCAATCACGCTCCCATCTCTCATAGCGCTTCCGGTCACGGCGGCTCACCCGCTCGCGGCTGTCGCGCCAATCCCGATGGTCCCGGCGGTCACGCCGCCCGTAGCCGCTTCCATCCTTCCAGGGATCCGCTGCACCAATGCCAGGGGCCAGGAGCGAGAAAACGAGACAGCCTGCGAGGAGAGTCACTATCTCACTTCGCCGTCTACGGCGGTGGTTGGAGCGAAGCCGCGCAACGGAGGAGAGCATCCCATGTCTGACGGCGGGGTAGCGCCCCATGACTACCCCGCTCGCCCAAGCGCTGAACTTCAGAACGTGCCGCGATAGGCCCCGCCATCGAGCAGGATGTTCTGCCCCGTCATGTAGCCGGACAAGCTGCTGCAAATGAACGCGCAGGCGGCGCCGAACTCCTCCGGGGCTCCGACGCGGTGCATCGGGCTCTCCTTCATGCGGAGCTGCCACATCTCCTCGAAGGGGCGGCCTTCCTTCTTCGCCCGCGCCTCGACGACCTTTCGGATGCGATCGGTGTCGAAGGGCCCAGGAAGCAGGTTGTTGATGGTTACGCCTGTCGGCGCCAGTTCGCGCGCCAAGCCTGCGACGAAACCGGTCAGCCCGGCGCGAGCACCATTCGAAAGCCCAAGCACGGAGATGGGATCCTTCACTGCGCTCGAGGTGATGTTCACAATCCTGCCGAAGCCTCGCTGCACCATTCCCGGCACGGTGCGCCGGATCAGCTCGATCGGCGTGAGCATGTTCGCGTCGAGCGCCGCGATCCAGTCCTCCCGACGCCAGTCCTGGTAGTGGCCCGGCGGGGGACCGCCGGCGTTGTTGATGAGGATGTCGGGGTTGGGACAGGCCGCGAGAACAGCGTCATGCCCCGCCGCGGTCGTGACATCGGCGGCAACCACCGCGACCGGCTGGCCGGTGAGGGTGGAGATTTCCTCCGCTGTCGCCTTCAGCGTAGCCTCGCCTCGCGCGGCGATCGTCACCTGGACGCCCTCGCGCGCCAGCGCCAGCGCGCAGGCTTTCCCCAGGCCCTTGCTCGCCGCGCAAACAAGCGCCGTCCGGCCGCTGATACCGAGATCCATCTGCGAGAGTCCTTCCTTCTGTCGCGCGACGCCAGCGTCGCGCCGGCTTTCGGCAATTTGCCAGTATCAATTTGTGTTTGCTAGCATCAATCAAGCCGCGTGACGGCGCCAGGGAGAGGAACTGCCGCATGCTCGTCGACATCCACGCTCATATCCTGCCGCCGGGCTGGGAGGATTTCGCGGCGCGCTTCGGCTGCGACCGCTGGCCGTGGCTCGATCGGCTGGATGCGTGCTCGGCCAATGTGATGATGGGGCAGCGGTTCTTCCGCAAGGTGACGGACCAATGCTGGGACCTCGAGCGGCGCGTGGCCGACATGGATGCGCGTGGCGTCGCGCATCAGGTTGTCTCCCCGCCGCCTTTCATGTTCGCCTATTGGGCGCCGCCCGAGCAGGGAAAAGCCTTTGCGCGCATGCAGAACGAGCACATCGCAAGCTTCTGCGCCCGCGCGCCCCGCCGCCTGTCGGGCATGGCGGTGGTTCCGTTGCAGGATCCGTCCCTCGCGATCGAGGAGCTTCACCATGCGCGCAATGCCCTGGGGCTGCGTGCGGTGGAGATCGGGACCTGCCCCGGCGGGCGGGATCTCGACGATCCGGCGCTGTTCGATTTCTTCACGGCCTGCGTCGAGCTGGACATGGCAGTGTTCGTGCATCCGGGCTCGCCGGTCCTCGGCGATGCGAGGCTCGACCGCTATTACTTCCGCAACCTCGTCGGCAATCCGTATGAGAGCGCGCTGGCGGCAGCGAATGTCGTGTTCGGAGGTGTGCTGCAACGCCTGCCCAAGTTGCGCATCTGCTTCTCCCATGGCTGCGGGGGGCTTTGCGCCATTCTCGGTCGGCTGCGCCATGGGTGGCGCGTCCGTCCGGAAGCGAAGGCCGTCCTGGCCTGCGACCCGATCGAGGATTTCCGCCGCATCTTCGCGGACACGTTGGCGCATGACGCGGTGGTGGTTCGTGCCCTTGTCGAGCAGCTTGGCCCCCAGGGCCTGATGGTCGGCACCGACTATCCCTTCGGCATGGGCGACGCCGACCCAGGCGGCTCACTGGCCGCGATGGGGCTGGAGCCGGAGGATGCAGCCTCTGTCGCGTGGCGCAATGCGCTGCGTTTCCTGAACCAGCCGGACCCCGCGTCGCTATCGATCGCGGCAGGCGGGTAGGGGACTACAGAGCCAGGCGGTAGCCCTCGGGCGGAAAGCGGAACAGCCTCTGTGTTCGCACCACGCGCGCACTAGGACCAGGCGTCAGGCCCCAATGATCGACCCGGCCCTTCGGCCAGGTCCACCGCTCCGGCATGCCGACGGGATAGCCGTCGTCGACCTGCATCATCTCGGCAGTGTATTCGAGCGGAAGCTCCTCCGGTCCGACGAAATACGCGAAGGCGTTGTTGCCTGGACCGTGCCGCCCCGGCCCCCATTCGCTCGGGTAGCCATGATCTCGCATCCGCCCGATCCCGAGCATGAGCGCCTCGAGGTCGGGAAGCTCGAAGGCGATGTGGTTCAGCGTGGCCTCCTCGTTGAAGCCGAGGACGAGGCTGTGATGATCTGCGTTGCATCGAATGAAGCGGAACTTGCTGGTCTGGTCGGAGAGGCGGAAGCCCAGCACGTCCCGCATGAAGGCGAAGCTCGTCTCGTTATCCGCGGAGTTTAGGTTGACGTGGGAGAGCTTGACCGGTGCGAGCGGAGAAGCCCCGCCAGGGCGGTCGCCATCCGCCGCCTCGGCGACAATCGAGAAATTCCGCCCCTCGGGATCCTGGAAGGAAAACCCGTAGCCGCCACCCGGCCGGGCAAGGCGGGCTGGCGGACCGGAGACGGGGCGCCCGGCCTCCATGATCCTGCGATGGAGGGCATCGACCGCAGCCGCATCACTGGCGCCCAGCTCCACGCGAAGAACCCCTGGCCGCGGCGACTCGCGCAGCGTCAGCACATGATGGATCGGCCCGGTGCCGGCGAGCCGCACCACGCCGTCATCCTCCGCAACCTCGGTCAGCAGCCACACCTCGGAATAGAACCGGCGCGCCTGGGCCAGATCCGTGACGCCGACATCGACGCTGCGCAGCAGGGTAACTCTCGCCTCGGTCATGAATGCGCTCCTCCCCTCGGCCTTCGGTGCGCCAGGCCAGGCGCAAAATCCCGCCGGAACCATCCGCCCTAAAGATTGATGGTTCCAAATTTTGTGTGCTGCTGTCAGCATGGCACGTCCGGAGCTGGGCCGTCAGCCTGGGCCGGACGCGCAACACGGAGGAAACACCATGACGCTGATGCACCTGCCGCGGCGCGGGGTGTTGACGGCAGCGCTCGCGGGGATTGTCGCGTCCCCGGCCCTTGCGCAATCCTGGCCGGACCGGCCGATCCGGCTGGTCGCGCCTTTCCCGCCCGGTGGGCTTGCCGACGTGCTGGCGCGGACGGTCAGCGAGGAGATGGCCCGGAGCCTGGGCCAGCCGGTGATCGTCGAGAACCGGACCGGCGCTGGCGGCAATGTGGGCGCGGAGTTCGTCACCCGTGCGGCACCCGATGGACACACGCTGATGATGTCCTCGACCGGCATCCTCTCCGCCAACCAGTTCCTCTACCCCTCGCTGCCCTTCGACCCGGAGAGTGGATTTGCGCCGGTGTCGCTGGTCGCCGACATGACGAAGGTGCTGGTGGTGCATCCGCGCACGCCGGCACGCACGCTTGCGGAGTTCCGTGCGCTGGCCGCCGCCGAACCCGGGCGCTTCAACTTCGGTTCGGCCGGGAACGGCACGACTGGCCATCTGGGCCTCGCTCTGTTCACCAGCATGGCCAATTTGCGGGTGACGCACGTGCCCTATCGCGGCGCGGCGCCCTCGGTGCAGGCGCTGCTGGCGGGTGAGGTGGATGGGCTCGTGGACAACATCCCGAATGTCGTGACGCATATCCGCTCGGGTGCGTTCCGGCCGCTCGTCGTTGCCTCGAAGGAGCCGCATGTGCTGCTGCCGGATGTGCCAAGCTCCCCCGAGGCTGGCCTGCCGGGATATGAGATGTCGCCCTGGTTCGGCGTGGTCGGGCCTGCAGGCATGCCGCCACCAGTGGTCGAGCGGCTGCACCGGGAGATCGTCGCCGCAATTCGTCAGCCCGGCCCCCAGGCGATGGGCGAGCGTCTCGGCCTGCGCTTCGTGGCGAACACCCCGTCTGAATTCGACCAGGTCATCCGCGCGGAACGGGCGCGTTGGGGCCGCATCATTCGCGAGGCGGGTATTACGCTGGGCTGATGCTAGGTTGGCCACGGGGCGCGGTTGACGCTGCACGGGTGCCTGAAGGATAGGCCGCCCGTGGGACGACGCCGCACTTCGGCGAGAAGCGGAGGCGAAGGTGGATATCGGGGCGCGACTGCGCCGGATCCGGCAGGTGCGGGGCCTCGTCATCGAGGATCTCGTCGAGCTGACCGGTCTCTCCCGGCCATATATCAGCCAAGTGGAAACCGGAAAGGCGACGCCATCGCTGCAGACGCTCGGCAAGCTGGCAGCCGCGCTCGAGATCCCGCTCGCTCACCTGTTCCAGGAGGTAGCACGTCCTGCAATGGTGCTCAGGGAGCGTGACCGCCCGGTCGTCACCTTCAGCGAGGGGCAGGAGGGGAGGCGGCTGTCATTCCTCTCGGCGCCGGGGCGGCAGGTCGAGATGGTCATCCTGGAGATCCCGATCGGCTACGATGCGGGCGGCCGCAACCACCTGCATGATGGCGACGAATGCCATCTGGTTCTGCAGGGCCGGATCCGGGCCATCCAGGGCGGCCGAGGCTTCGAGGTGAGCGCTGGCGACAGCTACCACTGGGATGGCAGCATCCCCCACCGGGTCGAGAATGCCGGCGACGAGCCGGCGCGTATCCTGATCGCGCGTTCGCCGCCCGGTTTCCTGCAGATGAAGGTCTTCGAGGATGCCATGGACAAGGGCCACGGCACCTCTGCTTCGGAGCCGAGTGCTCACGCGAAGGCAGGCCGTCGCAGACGCGTCGCCAAGCAGAATGGCTAGCAGAGGCCCGGCCATGACGGCCCGTCCAGCAGCCTTGTCGCGCCGGCGCTGGCTGGGCGCGCGATCCTCGCGGACGTCGCGGCACGGGATGCGGGGCTCTGGGCACCGCGGTTCAAGACGGTGAAGCGATAGTCGCTGTATGTCTGAGCGGCTTCCAGCCCCCTCGAACCGCCAAACCAACCACGCGGGGCTGAGGCGGCGTTGGCTGCGCCGCGTGCTGCTTTTCGCGGCGACGTTGGAGGCGATCGGGGCGGTCACGCTGATGTGGTGGGGCCTGATGGAGGATCGCTCGTGGCAAATCGTGCGACCGCTCGGCTATATCGCGGCCGCGCTCCTCATGGTGTGCATCCTGCCGGCCTTCGTCATTGCCTGGTCCGGTCGCTGGCCGATGCTGGCCGCGCTGCTTCTCGCCCTCCCTGCGGGCCTCGCGCTGTGGGGGCGCTTTGGCTGAACAGTCCTGCCTCGGGGACCAGACCTCAGCGGGTCCGGTGCTGCGTCCAGCCGAGATAAAGCCCAGATGTGACGATGATGGTGGCACCGATCCAGGTGGCCGCATCTGGCAGGTGGCTGAAGAACAGCCAACCGATGATGACCGAGCCGATCAGCTGGAAGTATTGAAAGGGTGAAATGACATTGGCCGGTGCGTGCACCATGGCTCGTGCCACGAAGTAGTGTCCGATGGCGCCGAATGCGCCGCATCCGAGAAACATCAGCAGATCGGACAGGTTCGCAGGCGTCCGCCACACGAAGGGCAGGGCGAGCATCAGCCCGAACGCGCCGACGAGTGGGCACCAAAGCGCCGAGGTGGCCGGTGGGTCGTGAGGCGCCACAAGCCGGGTGAGGATCTGGTACACGCCGTAGGCGATCGCTGAGACCAGCACCCAGAGCGCCGGCCACTGGAACATGCTGCTGCCCGGGCGCAAGAGCACCAACACGCCGACGAAGCCCATCGCCACGGCGCTGATGCTGGCCACCGTCGTGCGCTCTCGCAGCACCGGCCACGCCAGCAGGGCCACGATCAGCGGAGCAGTCAGCTGGATCGCGGCCTGTTCGGCGAGCGGTATGAAGGTCAGGGCATAGAAGGTGGCGAGGTTCGACGTGGTCAGCATCGCAGCCCTCACCAGCTGCAGCCCTGGCCGTCGACTGCGCAGAACGCCCAGCCCCGAATGCGGTAGGAACAGCGCCGAGAGGAAAAGCAGGTGGACGAAGGCCCGCGCCCAGGACACCTGGAGCGAGGAGTAGTCCTGGCCCAGGAACTTGGCAAAGCCGCTCATCATCGGGAACAGAAGGCCAGCCGTGCACATGCAGAGGATGCCGTGCAGGGTTCGGCGCGAGGCTCCCGCCGCAGCCGACGAGGTCAAGACGGATAGCTCGTCATCTGCGAAACAGAGTGCCGCAGCGGCGCGCTTCCGGCAACGTGCAGGGCCCAGGGTGAGCGGGTCAGACGATTTCCAGGAAGGGGGCAGAGGCTTCGCCGGCAAACACCGTGGCGATCGCGCGCAGGGCGATCCGAAGCTGCTCCCGGCTTGGGGCCGCCCCAAGCGACACCCTCACCGCATCCGGCGGCGTGCCCTCTCCCACGGCAAAGGCGTCGCTCGGCACGATCGCCAATCCTTGTTCCCGGATCCTCGACGCAAAATCCAGGCGCCTCCAAGGCGGCAGGAGGCGCAGCCAAAGATGCAGGCCCTCCGGCTGCGCGAGGAAGGAGCCGGCCGGCAGGATCTCCCGCGCAATCTCCTGACGCGCCATGCACTCCCGCCGCACGGCTGAGAGCAACGATCTGGCGGTGCCGTCGCGGACCCACTTCGTCGCGAGGGCCGTCAGCAAGGGGGACGCGGTCAGCACGTTCGCTCGGAGCGCGGCGGCCAGCTTCGCCGCGCAGCCTTGGTCAGGGGCGACCACATAGGCCACGCGCAGGGCCGGCGAGATCACCTTCGACAGCGTGGAGACGTGGAAAGTGATTTCAGGTGCAAGGGCTGCGAGCGCGGGCAGGGGCCGGACTGGAAGCACCCCGTAGGCGTCATCCTCCAGGATGCGCAGCCTATGGCGCCGCGCGACATCGACGAGGGCTTGCCGCCGCTCCAGCGGCAAGGTGATCGAGGTCGGGTTCTGCAGGGTCGGGATGCAGTAGAGCGCCCTGGGGCGGTCATCGCCCCGGCAGGCCTCCTCGACAGCGTCCGGCAGCATCCCATCCGCGTCGCAGGCCACGGGACAGAGCCGGATGCCAAGCTGGGCTGCTGCACCGCGGAAGCCCGGATAGGTGAGCGCATCCGTCAGCACGAGATCGCCGGCCCGGGCCACCAGGCCGAGCGTTGCGAGAAGCGCTGGCTGTGCCCCCGGCGAAACAAGAACGAGTCCCGGGTCAACTTCCCCCAGTGTCGGGCTCACCCAGGCTGCGCCGGCAGCACGCTCCTCCGCCGAGCCGGCGCCAGGACGGTAGGTGAGGAGGCTCGCCGCGTCAGGTCCGGACAGCAGATCGGCAAGGCCCGTCTGGATCAGCTGCCGCAAGGGAGGATCGGAAGGCTCCGGCGGCAGGTTCATGCTGAGATCGATAAGGCCGCGCCCCTCCGCGCGTCCCACGGATGCAGCTTCCGGCGACGTCTTTCGGACGAAGGTGCCGCGCCCCACAGTCGCTTCGAGAAGGCCACGCTGGCGAGCCTCCCGATAGGCGCGCGTGACCGTCGTGAGATCGACACCCAGGGCCTCCGCCATGGCGCGGTGAGTGGGGAGGCGGGCGCCGCCGGGCAATTCGCCAGACTTGATGGCCTCATCGATGGCGTCGGCGATCGCGAGGTAGATCGGACCGCCTCGACCAGCGAGGCGGGGAGCCCAGGGTCGCGCAGCTTGCATGGATTCTGGCGGTTTCTGCATGGATTATCCGTTGCTTGTCCGCATACAAAACCAATATATACCCACAAGCGCAACGGAATTGTATGCGTGGGCCGGGATATTGTATGGCGAGGGCGTCGGACAAGCCAGCGTCACATCGGAGACCTGTTTGATGACCGAAAAGTCAAAGATCGGTGTGGGCGTCCGCCGGGGCCTTGGCCTGCGTTGCCCTCATTGTGGCGAAGGCCGCCTCTTTGGCCGCTACCTCAAGGTGAGCGACCAATGCGAGGTCTGCGGCGCCGACAACACCATCTACCCCTGTGATGACGCTCCGCCCTACCTGACCCTTTTTATGGTTGGCCACTTCATCATCCCGTTCATGTTCTGGATGGACAAGGCGTGGGAACCGGCACTCTGGGTGATGTTTGCGGTCTGGTTGCCGCTGATCACGGTCATTACTCTGGTCACGCTGCCCTACATGAAGGGCCTCGTCGTCGGTTTCGCCTGGGCGACCGGCGTCACCCGGGACAGCGCAAGGCAGTAACGGAGGCACCAAGCGCCGTGGCTGCTGGAGCCATGGCCGAAGCCTGCATCGCCTGGGCCGCCGAGAACCTCCACCTGCCCCTCTCGGCCGAAGCCCTGGCCGACCGCGCGGCAATGCCGCCCCGCAGCTTCCATCGGCACTTCCTCGCCGCCACGGGCACCACCCAGGGAAGGCGATCGAGCTCTTGCGGCTCGACCGCGTGCGGGTCCTGATGGAAACGACGCTCGCTTCCACAGCGGAGATCGCGCGCCGCGCCGGCTTCGGGTCGGAGGAGCGGATACGCCGGGCCTTCATCCGGAGCTTCGCCGTGCCACCGCTCGAATGGCGCGCCCGCTTCGGGTCACCGGCACCCACCTGAACGTCGATGCCAACCGGCATTGGCAGTTTTTGTGCCTCCTTTGTCATTCCTGCCGGA
The DNA here is from genome assembly GCF_017355885.1 of Sabulicella rubraurantiaca. Lineage (GTDB taxonomy): Bacteria > Pseudomonadota > Alphaproteobacteria > Acetobacterales > Acetobacteraceae > Roseococcus > Roseococcus rubraurantiacus. The sequence continues at coordinate 32,909 of NZ_JAFEUU010000018.1, read as the reverse complement.
GGCGCGGCACGTCAGTCTTCTCCCATCGGAGGACGACATGACATCCCATCAGCCCATCGCAGGATTGCTGCTCTTTCCCGCTATGACGCAGCTCGACCTCACCGGTCCGTTCGAGGTGCTCGCGCGCCTGCCCGGCTGGAGGACCGAGATCGTCGCCAAGACACTTGAGCCCGTCCGGACGGATAAGGGTCTCGTCATCGCGCCGGCCACCGACTTCGCCTCCGCGCCCCAATACGATCTCATCGCCGTGCCGGGCGGCCCGGGAACTGACGAGGCGATCCTCGATCCCGAGACGGTGGAGTTCGTCCGTCGCCAGGCGATGGGCGCGCGCCACGTGTTCGGCATCTGCACGGGATCGCTTCTGCTCGGGGCGGCCGGGCTGCTCCGCGGCCGCCGGGCGGGCGGGCATTGGCAGGCGCGCGACCTCCTCGCCCAGTTCGGCGCGGAGGTGCGCGACGAGCGGATGACGCAGGACGGCAATATCTACACCGCGGGCGGTGTGACGTCGGGCATCGACATGGCGCTGCGCGTGGTGGGCGACCTCGCGGGTGAGGAGGTGGCGCAGCAAATCCAGCTGCAAATCGAGTACGATCCGGAGCCGCCATTCCGGGCTGGAACCCCGAAGGTCGCCCCCCGCCATATCGTCGAGCGGGCGCTCGCCGTCACGGCGGAACGGCGGCGCATCCGCGAGACAGCAGTGGCCCAGGCGGCCGCCAATCTTCTCACGACGGGCTGATGCACAAGTGCCGCCGCGTGTGCGTCCGCGTGGCGGCACTCAACCGATCTTCGACCGCGGGCAGGCCATGTCAGACGGAGCGTGTCAGCCCGCCATCGACGCGGATATTCTGGCCCGTGATGTACCCGGCCCCCTCCGAGGCGAGGAACGCGACCGTCGCGGCGATCTCCTGCGCTGTCCCGTAACGCTGCATCGGCACGCTCTGCCGGCGTTCATCGGTCGCGGGGAGGCTGTCGATCCATCCGGGCAGGATGTTGTTCATGCGCAGTTTGTCGGCCGCATAGGTGTCCGCGAAGATCTTGGTGAAGGCGGCGAGCCCAGCCCGGAACACGGCGGAAGTCGGAAACATCGCGCTTGGCTCGAAGGCCCAGGCCGTCGAGATGTTGATGATGGCACCTGACTTCTGCGCCTGCATGATCGGCGCCACCAGCCGCGTGGGGCGGATGACGTTCATCAGATAGACGTCGAGCCCCGTGTGCCATTGCTCGTCGCTGATATCGAGAATGGGTGCCCGCGGGCCATGCCCGGCGCTGTTGACGAGAACGTCGATGCGTCCCCAGCGATCCATCGCCCCCTGGACCAGACGCTGCAGATCGTCATTCGACCGGTTGGAGCCGGTGATGCCGAGGCCGCCAAGCTCATCGGCCAGTGCCTCGCCCTTCCCGGAGGACGAGAGAATGGCAACCCTGAAGCCGTCCGCTGCCAGCCGGCGCGCGGCCTCCGCGCCCATGCCGCTGCCGCCCGCGGTGACGAGTGCGACCTTTTCCCCTGCCATGTCTTTCTCCCTACGGCGCCCTGAGAGCGGCGCGCGACGCCGCCGATACTGACATCACCCATGGTCTCGTGTCGCGAGTGGCCGGCGGGAGTTCGCCGGCCCGTTGGGTGAGGCATTCCCGCTTCGGACCGCTCGTCGCGGCTCGAGATGAATCGGCGTTCAAGCCAGGCTTCTTGAACGCCAGGATGACAGCGATGCAGACCGGTCAGGCGACTTCCAGATTCCAGAAGACGAGGATCTGGTCGGCCACGACGCCACGCACATTCGACCGATGCGCCGTGATCGCCTTGTAGCCGCCGAGCGGGATCGAGAAGGCTTCCTCGTTCGACAGGCGCTGGAGCTGGGCCGCGATCTCCTGCTGCTTCGCAGGATCGGTCTCGAAGGCAAAGGCGTCGCGGAGGCGGTCCATTTGCGGGCTATCCGCCCAGCCGACATAGCCGCGAGCGCCCCGGCCATCGAGATTCAGGTTCGTGACCGGGCTCATCAGGTCGAGATTCGACCACAGCCCCCAGGCGATGCTCCAGCCGCCTTGCTCCACCGGCACATTCCGGTTGCGGCGGGCCAGCAGGCTGTTCCAGTCCATCGAATCGACCTGCACGTTCATGCCCATCGACTTCAGGAGCTGTTCGGTCACCGGGGCCATCGCGCTGCCCGAGGGCAGGTCGGCCGGGTGCATGATGATCACCGTCTCATTGGCATAGCCGCTTTCCCGCAACAGGGCGCGGCCGCGCTCGAGATTGGCGCCGGGGCCCGGAACATCGGCGGCATAGGGCGACTCGCAACTCAGGATTGAGTTGCACCTTTGCGTCAGCGTGTCGTCGCCGACCTGCGCCCTCAGGTAGTCGTCCTGGTTGACGGCGGCCATGACCGCCTGACGCACCTTTCTGTTGTTAAAGGGCGGCTGTGCGCTGTTGAAGCGCATGATCATGAAGTTGCCGACGCCCCTCGGCTTCAGCGTCACGCCCCGCGAGCGACGAAGCAGGGGCATCAGGTCGGGCGGGGCATTCTCCATGACCTGGATCTCGCCCGAGATGAGGGCATTCGCCGCGGTCTGCGTATCGGCGATCTCCATCCACTCGACGCGGTCCACCTTCGCGACCTTGCCGCCAGCCAGACCCGAGGCGGGCTCGCTCCGCGGCACGTAGCCGGCGAACCGCTCATAGACCACCTGGGCGCCGGAGCGGTGCTCGGACGCGACGAACCGGAAGGGACCTGATCCGGTGGTATCGGTGATCCGCTGGTCGGCCGGGATGTCCACCACGCGCTTGGGGAGAATGAAAGGAACCGGACCACCCGGCTTGCCCAGGGTTTCCAGCACCAGCCCATAGGGACGCTTGAGGTGGAGGCGGAAGCGCTGCGCACCCACCTCTTCCCACCGGTCGGTCACGCCGGCGAGGCGCGTTCCCAGCGCATCGCGCGGCGACCAGCGTGCGAGGGAGGCAATGACGTCGGCCGAGGTGACCGGAGCGCCGTCATGGAACTTCAGCTCCGGACGCAGCCGGAAGTCATAGATCAGGCGATCGGGGGATACGGACCATTCCTGCACCATCTGCGGCTGGGGGCGGTTCTGGGCATCCATCGCAAAGAGCGTGTCGTAGATCAGATAGCCATGGTTTCGCGTGATGTATGCGGTCGTGACGAAGGGATCGAGCACGCCAAGCGTCGCATGCATCACCGCCTTCAGCGTCCGCCCGCCCTGCGCCGTGGCCGGGGAGACGACCGAGGCAGCAGCCAGCCCGACGCTTCCCTGCAGGATGCCGCGTCGTGTGCTTGCAATGGTCATGGCTCGTTCCTTCCGCTTGGCTTGATCAATGACGGATGGCGGGATCGACCGGCTTTCGGCCGAAGGCGCCAAGCACCTCCTCGCACCAGGCCGCGATGCGGAGCAGCGCCTCCTCCCCACGCGGGCGACCGAGGATCTGCAGGCCCACGGGCATTCCATCCGCGGTGAAGCCGCAGGGGATGGAAATGACCGGGCAGCCAGTGAGCGACAGGGTGAAGGTGATCGCGATCCAGTCGATGTAGGACTCGAACTGGTGATCACCGAGGCGTTCCACGCGGCGCCATTCGGCCGGGAAGGGCGTCATCACCGCCGTGGGGCAGATCAGGGCGTCGTGGTCGGCCAGGAAATCCATCAGGCGCTGGAACATCGCCACGCGCGCATTCTCCGCGCGGGCGAAGTCGGCGATGGGCAGGCCGGTCGCGCGCTCCGTGCTCGAATGGATCTCGGGAATCACGCGATCACCGTGCTGCGCGATTAGTGGTGCGAAGGCCGCCAGATGATTCACGCCACGGATGGCGTGGAAGACGTCTCGTCCCTGCGACAGGTCGGGCGCCTCATCCTCGATCCGGGCCCCTGCGTCGGCGAGGCGCGCGATCGCCGCTTCCACGACCGCAGCCACATCGGGGGCGACGGGTGTCACTCCAAGGTCCATCGAGAATCCGACCCGGCCGGGGCGGCGAGGAGTGGCGGCAGCGGTGGCGAAACTGCCGGGCGGCGCGCTGGGAAGGCTCAGCGGATCCGTCCACACCTCGCCCGCCATCGCGTCGAGCATCAGCCCGCAATCGGCGACGGTGCGGGTGATTGGACCGACGACGGGCAGCATGTTGAAGCTCATGCCGCGCCGTGCCCGCGGCACGCGACCGGGCGAGGGGCGCAGCCCGACCACCGAGCAGAAAGCGGCCGGCAGCCGGATGGAAGAGCCCAGGTCAGACCCGAGCGCCATCCATGCTTCGCCGGTGGCGACAGTGGCCGCTGCACCACCGGACGATCCACCGACCGTCAGCCGCGTGTCGAAGGGGTTCCGCGTGGGGCCGAACAGCGCATTGATCGTGCTGGCGTTGAAGCCAAACTCCGGCGAGTTGGATTTCCCCAGCGTGATCGCGCCGTTCCCCTCCAGCAATTCGACGGATGGGCTGGAGCGTTGCGAGACATTGTCCTCGAACAGGACGGAGCCGCCGAAGGTGTGCCGCACGCCGGCAACCTCATCGAGGTCCTTGATGGTGACCGGCAATCCCGCCAGCCAGTTCGCGTCGTAAGGACGCGCGCCGCCGGCTTCGACGGCGCGGGCCTGATCGCGCGCGCGGTCGAGGCACAGGATAGGTAGCGCGTTCACGGCCGGCTCGATTTCCGCGATGCGCGCAGAGGCCGCTTCCACAAGTTCGCTGGGCGAAACGGCGCGACGGCGCAGGAGGGCCACGGCCTCCGTCGCGGTCAGGTCAATCAGGCTGCGGTCATTCGGCATGGAAGCATGTCCCCTAGAAGCGGCCTCGGCGCGGGTCGGGCCAGAAGGACGTGCCCTTGCGGGCGAGACCTCCGCCAACTCCCATCGGGACGCCATCGGCGCGCCAGCACGACGCCCCGGTCATGCGCGCGCCTTCGAACAGGATGGCGCCCATGCCGCCTGCCACGTGATCGACTAGCGTCACCGGATGCCCCATGGCCGCGAGCGCGCTCTGGATTGCCTCCGGTACGCCGCGCTCGATCTCGGCATCCGGGCCATGGGTGAAGACCCGGGGAGCCTCGACGGCCTCCTGCACGCTCATGCCGTGGTCCACCAGGTTCATGACGAACTGGAAGACGGCAGAGGGGATCCGATGCGCCCCGGGCAGGCCGACGGCGAAGTATGGCTGCCCATGGCGGAACCCGATCATCGCAGAGATGCCGCTGGTGATCCGCTTGCCGGGCTGAAGCGACAGCGCGTGGCCGGGATGCGGATCGAACAGGTACATGTAGTTGTTGGGGATGATCCCGGTCCCGGGGATCATGATGCGGGCGCCGAACAGGCTGTTGATCGTCTGGGTGGAGGTGACGATGTTGCCTTGCCGGTCCGCGATGGTGACGTGGGTGGTGTTGGCGGACTCATTCGTCAGCACGCGTGATCCGAACTCCTGGCTGCGCGTGCGGTCGATCTCGGGACGGCGCTGCTCGCCGTAATCCTTCGAGATGAGGCGGGCGACCGGGACGTCGACAAAGGCCGGGTCGGCCGTCGCGGCGCGGCGGTCAGCAGCTGCGATCTTCAATGCCTCGAGAACGAGGTGCAGGGTCTCCCTCGTCGCGAAGCCTGACGAGCCCAGGTCGAAACCCTCCATCAGGTTCAGCATCTGGATCACATGGACGCCGCCCGAGCAGGGCGGTGGAGGTCCGATGACCTCAACCCCTCGGTAGGTGCCGCGGACGGGCTCGCGCGTTTCAGTCCGATAGGTGGCGAGGTCCGACAGGGCCATCCTGGAGCCCAGGGTGTTCAGATGCTCGACGATCCGCGCGCCGAGCGCGCCGCCATAGACATGGTCGGGCCCCTTGTCCGCGATGGCCCTGAGCGTCTCTGCGTAGTCGGGCATCGTCAGCCAGGCCCCCTCGGGACGGGGCGTGCCGCCGGGCAGGAACATGGCGGCCATGCCCGGGTCCAGCGCCAGGTCCGGTGCGATTTCGTCGATGCAGGAGGCGAGGTAGGCGGTGACGCGAAAGCCCTGCGATGCGTGCCGGATCGCAGGTTCAAGGACCGCCCGCAGGGGCATGGTGCCGTAGCGGTCGAGCGCTTCGCACCAGCCCTTCAGCGTGCCGGGCACGGCGACGGCTTTCGCGCCCACCCGGTTCGCGCGGCCCTCAGTCTCCATGTAGTCCGGCCATGTGTCGGCGATCGGCCGGTACATGTCGGGGCTTGCCGCTGCCGGTGCCGTGGACAGGCTGTCGAGGACGACCTCCCGGCCATCGGCCAAGCGGATGAGGGCGACGCCACCCCCAAAGATGCCGACCATCATCGGCTCGACCACGGTCAGCGTGAACAGGGCGGCGACGGTGGCGTCGATCGCGTTCCCCCCGGCGGCGAAGATCTCCACCGCGGCCGCGGATGCCAGGGGGTGATTGGTGACGGCCATGCCGCCTTCGGCGATGACCGGCGCCTTTTCGGTTGTAAACGAGGCTCCCGCGCGTTCGCGCCAATGGGTCATACTGGTTCAGCTCCTGCTCATGCACCAGTCCCGACGGGAGCCGGGCGCGCCAGTGAGCGGAACTATCGGCTGAACTGGTGGGGCCGTCCACCGCCGCACCTTCGTGGTCGCGAGGAGCCGAGGCATCGAATCAGGGAACGGAAAACCGCTTATGGCTGTTGTGCCAAGCGACACAAGCGGGTGTCATTGCTGGTGCGGCCCGGCACTGCCTTCTTGTCGCCAAGCCGCGCTATTGGTGAGGAATGGCGGAAGCTGGGTGCACGCGGCCGCCTGTCCTTCAAGCAACTGCTCAAGTTTTGCCTGCCCAGCACGCAATGATGTGCGTGCTGGCCATCAGAGTCCACGATTTCTCGGGTCATGCCCGCTTGGACAACGCGCCGCCATCTCGTTCTATCCGGTCGAGCCGTGTCGGCCGGGGAAATGCCGCGCGAGTTGGCGCGTCACGAAACCTGCTGCACGCATCTCGCCGATGGCCAGGAAATTTATGGATCTCCACATGTCGCATGCTTCGCTTTCTCGCCGGGCGGTTCTCGCTTGCCCCGCCGTCGCCATGTCCGCGCGCGCTCAAGCACAGACCTGGCCGACACGGCAGCTGCGCTTCGTCGTGCCGTTCACCGCTGGCGGCTCGCTGGACATCGTCGCGCGCCTGCTCTCGCCACGGCTGCAGGAGCTGATCGGTCAGGGCGCCATCACCGAGAACCGGCCGGGGGGCGGCACGATCATCGGCACCGACGCCGTGGCGAAGGCGCCGGCGGATGGCTACACCATCCTGCTCATCGCCAACAGCTTCACGATCAATGCCACGCTGATCCGGAATCCGCCGTTCGACGCGCGGCGCGAGTTCACTGGCGTCAACTTCCTTTGCTTCAACCCGCATGTGCTTGTGGCATCGCCGCGGCTGAATGCCGGCACGGTGGCCGAGGTGGTCGCTGCCGCGCGGGCCCGCGGTGGCCTCTCCTACGCCTCGTCCGGAACCGGCACGTCGCTGCACCTCGGGGGGTTGAGCTTTCAGGCGAGCACCGGCGCGCCGCTCACCCACATCCCGTATCGCGGGTCGGCCCAGGCCATCACCGATGTGATCAGTGGCCAAGTGGATCTGATGTTTGCCAACCTTCCCGACGCCGTCGGCGCCGTTCGTGAGGGCCGGGTACGGGCGATTGCCGTGGCGGATTCCAGCCGCCATGCCTTGCTGCCCGAGGTGCCGACCTTCGATGAAGTGGGCGTGCAGGGCGTCGTATCGAATTCCTGGTTCGGCATGGTGGCCCGGGCCGACGTGCCGGCACCGATCCTCGACCGCCTGCACAGCGCCGTCGCGCAGGCCTTGGCGGAGCCTGCGAGCATTGCGCGCTTGGCGCAGGTCGGACTGACCACGCGGCCGATGGCGCGCCCACAATTCAACGAGTTCCTCGCTGCGGAATTCGAACGCAACGGGCGGCTGATCGTCGAGAATGGCGTGACCGTTGATTGAAGCTTCGGGCGGTCATAGGCCGGTTGGCCACAGCCGCGCTTCCACGCGGTGGACGCGCCAGCGAGCGAATAGCTTCGGCCGGGTGAGAGCGGCAGAGCGTGGAGATCGCCTGGCCCGAATGAGCTAGCCTCCGCCGCTGATCCGCCTCAAACATTCCTTCCCCGCCAGGAGTAGAGACCCATGGTCGAGTTTCGGTGTGACCACATTCACCTGCGTTCCCCAGATCCAGAGCGCACGGCCCGCTTCTATGTCGATGTCCTCGGCGCCCGCGACGCCGGCAGCGTGCAGGCTCGTGGTGCTCTCCGGCGCATGGTGGAACTCGGCGGGCTGAACATCTTCATCGAGGCGGTGCCGGACACCACGCCCTCGCCTCCGCCGGCCCCTTTCATGGGGCTGGAGCATGTCGGCTTCGCCGTCAGTGATCTGGACGCGGCGCAGGCCAAGCTTGCGGCGCACGGCGTGAGCCTGCTCGGGGCCGGCATCGAACAGGTCCGCCCTGGCGTCCGCATCGCCTTCATCGAAGGTCCCGAGCGCGTGCGCATCGAGATGATCGAGCGCAAGCCGACCCTATAATCCCAAACGGCGTACTCGCCGCGCAGAACTTAAAGAGACTCTGAAGCGACAGGGGTTCGAGGAGGTCCTCCCCCCAACGAGTTGGAGCCCCGGAATGAGGACTGGGGCGCCGCGAGGGCCTCCGCGCCACCTGCCTTTCTGGCAGCCAGAAGCCCGGGGACCATCACGACAAGCCCCGCCAGTCGCGGGGTTTGTCACGATAATTTACAGCCTCATGGTGCCATTCGCGCCATCGCCGCAGAGCGAACCTGCTCCAGCACCGGCCGCAGGAACTGGGCGAAATGCTCGTAATTCTCGCTCATGGGGAAATGGCCGAGCCGGGACATGATCGTCACATCGCTGCCGGGGATGTGCCGCGCCGTTTCCCGCGTGGCCTCCGGTGAGCAGGAGTAGTCGTACTCCCCGGTCAGCAGCCAGACGGGACACTGCGCCGTGTCGATGGCGGCGAGACGCGCGCGCAGGTCGCCTTCGGCCTTGTAGAAGTGCAGGTCGCCGCGGAATACCCCGGGGCCGCCCTGCATGTAGTGCCACAGCGTCTCCCAGCGCTCCATTTCAGGCGATTGCGGCGCCATGAGTCCGGACACGATGCCGGCGCAGACCTCGCCGCCATGCACGTCCGGCCGGTGGGTCCATTCGGTGTCGTAGTAGGGATCGACGTGAGAGGAGGATTGCAGGCCGATGACTCCGCCCAGACGCGAACCATGTGCCGCCGCCAGTTCCAGCACCACGCGTCCGCCGATGGAGCAGCCCATCACCACCGGCCGGTCCAGGCCGAGCGCGTCGGAAACGCCGAGGATCGCCTCGACATAGGAGGCGGTGGTGAGCCTGTACTCCTCGCGCCACCAGCCATCGGGCGGGGAGGACTTGCCATGCCAAGGCAGGTCGAAGGTGATGCAGCGGAAATGCTGCGTGACCTGCGGGTCGTTCAACAGCCCACGCCATTGCCGTGTGTCGGAGCCAGCGGTGTGCAGGCACAGCAGCGGAATGCCTTGGCCTGCTTCCTCGATATAAATTCGGTGCGGCCTGCCACCGAGGGAAACGGCCATGTAGCCGCCGCGGATCGGCTCCATCATGCCGCGGCGCTCATCGTCTGGCTGCGCAGCGTGGCGAAGGCGGCCTTGAACCACAGCAGATGGCTCATGAAGGGATGCAGATTGCCTTCCAGCCGCAGCTCCCTCCCGCGCAACAGGGCCATCAGGTCATGACGTCCGGGTGGCGGCTCGGGCGAGAGGAAGGCGCGCCACGCCTCTGGCTCGATGCGAATGGCAAGGGTCCAGGATGGCATGAGGAAGGGACCGCGGCGCACGGATTCCACCGCGCCGTCGCGCAGCCGCAGCAGCCATTCCTCGGCCCCGATGGCGAGCAGCACGTCGGCATCCAGGAAGCGGCCCCAGCGGCGCAGCATCGGGTCGCCATTCACGAGGCCCGGAAGCTCCTCCGGGGTCATGCTGGCACCATGGCGCAACCCGCGCCCGCCATGGGTCGGAAGGCCCGTTCAGCGGGGATGGTGCGGACGGTGTCGTAGTAGTCCCAGGGACCTTTGCTTTCCTCCGGTGTCTTGACGCGGAAAAGATACATGTCGTGCACCTTGCGGCCATCGGCGCGCACCGTTCCCTGCCCGAAGAGCGGATCATCGGTGCCGTTCGCCTTCATCCAGGCGATTGCGGCGCGGCCGCTGGCATTCCCGCCCAGCGCCTCGCGCGCCTTGAGGTAGTGGAGCACGGCGGAATAGCCGCCGGCGTGGATCATGCCCGGCTTGTGCCCGGCCATCTGGGGCGCGTAGCGGGCGGAGAAGGCGCGTGTGTCCTCGTTCATGTCCCAATAGAAGGCCTCGGTGAGCGTCAGCCCCTGCGCTGCCTGCAATCCCAGGGCGTGCACGTCCGCGATCTGGAACAGCAGCGCAGCGAGGCGCGTGCCGCGGCGGGTGATGCCGAACTCGGCCGCCTGCTTCAGGCAGTTGACCGTGTCGATGCCGGCATTCGCCAAGCCGATCACCTTCGCCCGGCTGGCCTGCGCCTGCACGAGGAAGGAGGAGAAGTCGGTCGTGCCGGGGAAGGGGGGGCGCGCCGTGCCGAGAACGCGGCCTCCGGCCTCCCGCACGAAGCCCGCCGTGTCGGCTTCAAGCGCGTGGCCGAAGGCGTAATCAGCCGTGATGAAGAACCAGGTATCCGCCCCGTCCGCCACCAGGGCGCGCCCGGTGCCAGCGGCGAGGGACCAGGTGTCGTAGGTCCAGTGCACGTGGTTCGGGCCGCAATTCGCCCCTGTCAGGGCTGCGGAGGCGGGGCCGGTGAAGAGCGCGACCTTGTCCTTCTCGGCTACCAGCCCCGCCAAGCCAAGCGCGACCGAGGAGACCGGCACGTCCAGGATGGCGTCCACGCCCTGCCGATCGAGCCAGTCGCGCGCCACAGCGAGGCCAACATCCGGGCGATTCTGGAAGTCTGCCTGGATGACCTCCACCCGCAACCCTGGACGGGACCGCATGAAATCCTCGGCCGCCAACTTCGCGCCGACCACCGAGCCCTGCCCGGTATTGGCAGAGTAGGGGCCGTTCATGTCGCTGAGAACGCCGATCTTCACGCTGCGCGCCGGCTGCGCCCGGATAGCCGGCGCAGCAAGCGACGTGGCTGCAACGGCGCTGCCGATCAGCAGGGAGCGCCTGCCGCTCTGTGTTCTCATGCTCCGTCTCCTCCCAATTCGATGCTTGGTCCGAAGCTTGCAGCACAGGTCGGATGAGTTGAAGGGCTCCGGACCCTCCTTTTCCGCCCCCTGGCCGAGGCCGTGTCCCTCCGCGCCCTCGAAAGGCAGATCTGACCGAGGCCCGTGCCGAAAGATCAATACTATGCGGCCAGCCGCCCATCCGGCAGGCGGCATTTCACAGCTTCGCAGCCCAGCAACTGGTGCGGGAGGGTAGGGGTGCTGGCGCGCCGGTCCCCTTGCGGTCCGCCCTTGTGTTGGGGGCATAGTATCGGCGCGAGGAAGCGGAGAGGCCGAAGATGCATGTGAGCAGCGAGCAGCAGAAGCTGGTGGAGATGGCGCGCCGCGTGCTGCCCGCCGGCTCCTTCGGCAACGTGGCTGCCGAGGTCATCATTCGTGAAGGCCGCGGTGGCCGCGTCCGCGACGTCAGCGGCAACGAGTTCGTCGACTTCCTCATCGGATCCGGCCCAATGCTCGTGGGTCACGCCCATCCCGAGGTGAATGCGGCGGTCGCCGAGCAGCTCGGGCGTGGATCGACCTTCTTCGCCAACAACGAATACGGCATCATGCTTGCCAACGAGATCGTCGAGGCGTTGCCCTGCGCCGACCAGGTGCGATTTGCCTGCACCGGGACCGAGGCTGACGCCATCGCCATGCGCGCGGCCCGCGCCTTCACCGGGAAGAGCAAGATCCTCAAGTTCGAGGGCGGCTACCATGGCATGAGCGACTACGCCCTCATGAGTCTCGCCCCCGAACGGTCGAGCAACTCGGAGCGCCCGATCCCAGACTCGGCCGGCATTCCGGACTCGATCCAGGGGGAGATGCTCGTCGCCCCGTACAATGACCTTGAAGCCACCAAGCAGATCATCCATCGCCACAAGGCGGAACTCGCCGGCGTCATCGTCGAGCCGATGCAGCGCCTGCTGCCACCGGTTCCGGGCTTCCTGCAGGGGTTGCGCGACATCACCGCGGAACTCGGCATCCTGCTGATCTTCGACGAGGTGGTGACGGGCTTCCGCCTCGCTTATGGCGGCGGTCAGACCTATTACGGCGTCACGCCTGACCTCTGCACGCTGGGCAAGGTGATCGGCGGTGGCTATCCGCTCTCGGCGATTGCCGGACGCGCCGAGATCATGGCGCATTTCGACAAGGAGAGGGCCGGCGCAGGCTTCATGCCGATGATCGGCACGCTGAGCGGCAATCCGGTCGCCTCGATCGCGGGCCTCGCGACGCTCAAGATCCTGAAGCGCCCCGGCGCCTACGAAAAGCTCCACGCCACCGGCAATGCCATCCGCGAGGGCCTTGCCAATGCGCTGCAGAGGAACGGCATCCCGGCGGTCATCAAGGGCGAGCCGCCGATGTTCGACGCGATCTTCACCAGCCGCGCGAGCGTCAACAACTACCGGGAGTCCATCGACATCCATCGGCCCACCATGCGTCGCTTCAACGACCTAGTGCGCGAGCGTGGCGTCCTGAAGGGCGACAGCAAGATCTATGTCTCTCTCGCCCATGACGAGAAGGATGTGAGCGACGCGGTCTCGGCCTTCGAGGAAGCCGCGGCGATCGCCGCCAGCGAACGCGTCGCCGCCTGAGCGGGCGGGAGGGCGGCGGCCCTGTGAGCCGAGGTGAGGCGGTGTCCGCCGTCATGCCGCTCGGAATTATAAGGCAAGTGAAGGCTTAAGTTTCAGGGCATTCCCTTGCGAAGGAGGTCACACGGTGGCGAACGAGGATTCCCTGGCCCAGGCGGAACGGCACGTTCGCGAGGGCGAGGAGCGCGTGACGCGCCAGCGCGCCATCGTCGAGGAGCTGGAGCGGGACAATCACCCTGAAGCCGCCGCGCTGGGCAGGGCGACGCTTGAGACCTTCCTCGCGACCTTGGAGCAGATGCGCGAGCACCTGCGCCTGGAGCGCAAGCGGTACGGTCTTGAGCCCTGAAACGACGAAGCCCCGCCGAGGGCTGGCGGGGCTTCTCGAAGCCGCAGAAAGATAGTGAGTGGTTGGCGGCTCCGGCCTGGGGCGTCCCCGAGGACTTGCATCCCCGGCACCGCTCTTCTGAGTGGAGGAGCGGGGACAAGAGCCATAACGCCTGTGGGACGATAGGTTTTCGTCGGCCATCGGCTCGGGTCCGGGGCGACCCCGGCGGACGGTAGAACGTGCCGAAAACAGCATGCTTGAGCCCTGTCGGTATTCTTTACAGTCTAGCTTGGCTGCAAGCGGATCAGAAAAAAAATCTTGCAATAACAATGGCTTATCGCTTTGGCATAATGCTTGCTTTTTCATGCAATCGACGGGCCGGACTGCTCGTTGCAAAACCTTGAAGGGCTCGTCGCCGAACTCTGCAGGGTCTGGACGCACCAACGATACACCGGTCCCAGGAGGACTAATTGATGAAGAAGCTGGCACTACTTGCGACGACCGCCGCGTTTGTGGGTCTGAGCGCTATGGCCCAGGCGGCGCCGACGACGATCATCACCTTTGCGCAGGACGCGACGGCGAACACCATCACCGCCACCGCCAACGGCGGCAACACCGCGACGACGCTGGCCGGGACGAACGTTCTGGTGACGGTCTCTGGCTACGCGGACAGCACGCCGACTCCCTTTGATGCCTACCTGACCCTGAATGCGACCAGCACGGGCGCCGCGTCGCTCGTCGCGGGGACCGACGTGTTTCAGCCCTTCGCCGGCAGCTTTACCATCACCTCGGGCTTGGGCGGCGCCGGCATCAACTACCTGTCGGGCACCTTCGCCGACATCGCCCTGGCCGGTTCTCGCGTCGCTGGACCCAACGGGGGCTTCCAGGCCAGCCTGGTCGCGAGTGATCCGCCGGGCTCCGTGAGCTTCACCTCCGACCAGATCCCCGCCTCCAAGCTCGGCGACCCGTCCTCCATCGGCTTCACCTTCACGGCGCTGTCTCAGGCGCTCGGCATTTGCGGCTCGACGATCTGCAGCTTCACGGCGAGCGTCAGCGGCAATGCGAGCGCTTCGGCCGTGCCGGCGCCGGCGGGTCTGGCCTTCCTCGGCATTGGCCTGCTCGGCCTCGCCGCGGTTCGTCGCAAGGTCGCTGCCTAAGCACAAGCCGCTTTCTCGAGCGGTGTGAAACAGGGTGGCCCTGGCTCTCGCGAGCCAGGGCCGCTTCTGTATGGGGCCTGCGGCTGCAGGCAGGCGGCATGGCAGCGGCGTTGCAAGAGAGGGCGTCAATGTCGTCCCGGAGGCGGCCGGGTGCCCCTACGTCACGGAAAGCACCTGCGGACGGGCTGCAGATCCGGCGCTACCGGGTTGTCGTGGCCAGCACCGCCCCGATCCCCACGAAGGTGCCGCCTGCGGCGCGGTTGAACACCTTTCCATGGCGACCCAGCCACGGCGCGATCCGCCCGGCAAGGCCGGCCAACAGCAATTCGTAGATCACCTCCACCACGACGAATGTGCCACCGAGCAGAAGTAGCTGCGTGGCGAAGGGGACGCCCGGAACCATGAATTGCGGCATGAAGGCCGCGAAGAACAGCAGCGCCTTGGGGTTCGACACGGCAACGAACAACCCGTCCCCGAACAGCCGCAGCGCGCGTGCTGCATCGCGCTCTCCCTGCGGGTCGGGATCACGGGTCAGGACCGGTGCCGGTGCACGCCAGAGCCGCACGCCGAGATAGACGAGGTAGGCGGCGCCCGCCCACTTCGCCGCCGTGAACGCCACCTCGGAGGCTGCGAGAAGCGCGCCCATGCCGGCGAGCGAGGCGGCGATCAGGAGGAGAAAACCAAGCGCGCCACCCAGCACGGTCCAAGTGGCCGAGCGCAAACCGAAGCGGGCGCCATGAGTGAGCGCGAGCAGCCCGTTCGGCCCCGGCGTGAGCGAAAGCCCGATCGCAGCGACGAGGTAAACCAGCCAAAACTCGAAGCTCATCGCGTGCCTCTCCCGATCTCGCCGAATAGCGAAGACGCTGATTGTCGAGGCGATGGAGGCAAACGTCGAGATCGGCGGCTAACCACCGCGCAACGATGCGCTTCTCCGCAGTCGCTGCGCTGGCGCTAGAGTGGTTCGTCCGGAGGGCTAGCCGCGTGCGATGAAGCTGCGGGCAGCCCAGCCGCCCGTGCCGTCAGTCCAGCTTCGCGCCCGAACTGCGCACCACCTCGGCCCAGCGAGGCAGGTCGCCGCGAAGCTGCGCTCTCAGGACTTCTGGTGGGCCACCCACGGGCTCGGAGCCTTGGGCAGCCAGCCAGCTCCGCAGCTCGGGGGTGGCGAGAGCCGCATTCACCTCGGCGTTGAGCCGGGACAGGATCGCGCCGGGAGTGGCCGCAGGGGCCAGCAGGCCCTGCCAGGACACCACCACCAGATCCGCGAAACCGGCCTCCCTCGCCGTCGGCACGGCCGGCAGGGCAGGGGAACGCGCTTCCCCGGTGACGAGCAGCGCGCGGAAGCGGCCGTCGCGCACATGCTCGGTCACGGCGGGCAGGCTGACCCAGAGCGCGCTGACCACGCCCGCCAGCAAATCCGTCACGGCCGGGGCCGCGCCGCGATAGGGCACGTGCTCGAAATCACGCAGGCCAGCGGCGCCGCGGAACAACTCTCCTGTCAGGTGGCCGATGCTCCCATTGCCGGGGGATGCCCAGCTCAAGGGGGCGCTCCGCGCCGCGGCGAGCAGGGCTGGCAGGTCACGCGGACCATCGGCGCGGACCACCAGGGTCTGTGGCGCCGCGATCGTCTGGATCACCGGCGCGAAATCGCGCATCGGGTCATAGGGGACACGGCCATAGAGGGCCGGGTTGATCACCAGCGAGTCCCAGCCGACCAGGATCGTGTGGCCATCCGGCGCGGCGCGGGCGACGTGCTCGAAAGCCAGGTTGCCGCCCGCGCCGGGCCGGGGCTCCACCACCACGGGCTGACCCAGTGCAGGGGAGATCTTGGCTCCGATCAGCCGGGCCAGCGCGTCCAGGCTGCCACCCGAGGCGAGCGGCAGCACGAAACGTATCGGACGCGTGGGCGCCCACGCCTGGGCCTGGCCTGCGTGCGCGGCGAGGAGTGCAGGGAGGGCGAGCAGCAGGCGGCGCGAGGTCATGCGTCCCTCAGGCGCTGGAAATCGCGCGTGCCCACGCCCTGGATGAGGAGGAAGGAGCAATCGGCCCCGCCTGCATTGGACAGACGATGCGGCCGTCCGGCAGGGGTCCGGTGGCTGCCGCCGGGCGTGAGCCGCAGCTTCTCCTCGGGCTCGCGCAACTCTACATTCAGCGCGCCCTCGAGAAGCACGCAGAGATCGTCCGTGGCGCTATGCCGGTGCCAGGGAATCTCCTCCCCTGGCGCGAGTGTGAGGCGGCGGACGGTGATGTCGGTGCCGGTCATCACCGCCTCCACCGATTTCACTTGGTAAGGGACGGCCATGAGGTGAGTTCCCCGTCGTGATGCCGCTCAGCATGACAGGGGCCAGGCCGATGTCCCTGGGGAAAAATCGCGAGACCATTTGCAGGGCTGCGCGTCCCTTTCTCCGCGCGTTGTTCAAACCGCGCGGGCGACCCCGGCCCGTTGCGCGCGCCGGCGAGGCCCCTTGCAGAGATTCCCGCACCGTCTGTCCGGGCCTGCTGTTAGCCTCCCCACAAAGACAAGGAGGCGAAGATGAGACCGAGGATGGCAGGCCGTCATGGGCCTGGGCTGTGCGGCTGCGGCGATCAGCCTCTCGGCTGCTCACCGGCCGGGGCGACCTCGTCCGCGGTGGAGGGCGGGCTGATCCGTGCCGTCTTCCCGGACCGGGTGCTGCGACGGCGCCTTCTGCGCAGTGTCGGTGCCGGCACGCTCCTGGCCGCACTCGGCGACCTGCTGCCGCTTGGCGACCTCCATGCCCTCGCGCAGGAGCGGGCTGCGCCGGAGAAGCGCACCCTCAAGGCGGGATTCCTGCCCCTCACCTGCGCCGCGCCGCTGGTCATCGGTCATGAGCGCGGCATCTACGCGAAGCACGGCATCGCCCTCGACCTCGTCAAGGTTCCTGGCATCGCGCTGATCCGCGACCGCATGCTGGCCGGGGAACTCGACATCTCGCAGCAGGTCATGCCGGTCGCTCTGTCCACCACCGCGGGCGTCGGCGGCACAGTAATCCCGACCAAGGTGCTGACCGTGCTGAACCAGAACGGCAACGCGCTGGTTCTGGCCAACCGCCACCGGGAGAATCGCGATCCGCGTAACTGGCGGGGCTTCCGCTTCGCCGTTCCCTTCGAGCAGTCGCACCAGAACCTGCAACTGCGCGCCTATGTCGCCAATGCGGGGCTGGATCCGGATCGCGACATCGTCATCCGCGTCACGCCGCCAAGTGAATACGTCTCCCAGCTGCGCGTCGGCAGCGTGGATGGGTTCTTCGGAGGCGAGCCGGGACCACAGCGCGCTGTCTATGAAGGCGTGGGCTTCATCCATGCCCTATCCAAGGAGATCTGGGACGGGCATCCCTGCTGCTCCATCACCGCGACGAGCGCATGGATCCAGCAGCACCCCAACACGTTCCTCGCCGCGTTCCGTGGCGCGGTGGAGTCCGGCGTGCATTGTGCGGATCCTGCCTCGCGCTCGGGCATGGCGCCGATCCTGGCTCGGGCCGAATACGTGAATGCGCCGGAGGTGGTCCTGAACCAGGTCCTGACCGGCCGCTACGCCGACGGGCTGGGGCAGGTGAGGAGCACCACGGATCGCGTCACCTACAATCCCTTCCCCGATTATGCGATGGCGGTGTGGCTGACGGTGCAGATGCAGCGCTGGAACATGCTGCCCGGCAGCACCGATGCGAAGGCCCTGGCGCGTGAGGTCATGCTGGCGACAGACGCGCAACGCCTTCTGCGCGAGGCCGGCGCCTCGGCTCCCGAGCCCGGCTTCGGGCGGCTGACCGTGCTGGGCCGGCCCTTCGACAGCAACGATCCGCAAGGCGAACTCCGTGCCGCTCGACGCGGGTGAGCCGCAAGCGATGGTGCAGCCGAAGCCCAGGGTCCACCCGCTGGACCGGCCCGGCGTGGGTGCCATCCTCCTTGGCATCGTCATTTTGGCGGCGTGGCATTGGGCGACGACTGGTGGCTCCGTCACCGAGGCCGTCGATCCCGAATACGCCGCGCTGATGGGGGGCGCTGCTGCACAGGCCGGAGCCGGGCTGCCTTCGCCTGCCGCGGTGCTGGAGAAGGCAGGCGAACTCGCCGCCCGTGCCTTCGACGGCTCGACGCCCGGCAATCTGGGCATTGGGCTCCACCTCCTAGTGTCGCTGGGCCGCGTCGCGCTGGGCTGGGTGATGGCGCTCGCCGTGGGGCTGCCGCTGGGCTTCGCCATCGGCCTTTCGCCACGCCTCAGCCGCGCGCTGGATCCGTATTTCCAGATCCTGCGGCCGATCTCCCCTCTCGCCTGGATGCCGCTCGCCCTTTACGCGCTGAAGGACAGCGCGGCGGCGGCGATCTTCATCATCTTCATCTCGGCGCTCTGGCCCATCCTGCTGAACACCGCGGCGGGCGCTGCCGGACTGCGCGCCGAATGGCGCAACGTCGCACGCGTCTTCGGCCTGTCGCGGCTGGAAACGGTGTGGCGCGTGGTCCTGCCGGCGACCGTGCCGATGATCCTGGTCGGCGCCCGGCTTTCGATCGGCATCGCCTGGTTCGTCATCGTCGCGGCCGAGATGGTGGGGGCGCAGTCGGGCATCGGCTATTTCATCTGGAACGAATGGAACAACCTGCAGATCGCGGCGATGATCGTGGCCATCTTCTTGATCGGCGGCGTCGGATTGGCGCTGGATCAGGCACTGGCCGCGGCCGGGCGGCGATGGGGCTTCGCCGAATGAGCGCCGCCGTCGAGATCCGCGACCTGTCGGTTCGCTTCGGTCCCTACCTTGCGCTGGACCGCGTCTCCCTGTCGGTGCGCCCGGGAGAGGTGGTGGCGCTGATCGGGCATTCGGGATGCGGCAAGTCCACGCTGCTGAACGCGGTGGCCGGCCTCCAGGCCGCGTCGGGCGGAAGCGTCGCGTCGGGCGGCCGCCCTGTCACCGGCCCTGGGCCGGACCGGGCCATGGTGTTCCAGAGCCACGCCCTGCTTCCCTGGCTGAGCTGCCGAGAGAACGTGCTGCTGGCTCTGCGCCCCCGGTTCCGGGGCGAGGCACAGGCGCGGCTGCGGGAACGGGCGGACTCAGCCCTGGGCAGGGTTGGCCTCTCCGCCGCGGCAGAGCGTCGGCCGAATGAGATTTCCGGCGGCATGAAGCAGCGGGTCGGAATTGCGCGCGCCCTCGCGATCGAACCGCAGGTGCTGCTGCTGGACGAGCCCTTCGGTGCCTTGGACGCACTGACCCGTGGCGGGCTGCAGGAGGAGTTGTCCCGTATCGTGGAGGCGAGCGGCACCACGGTCCTGCTCGTCACGCATGATGTGGACGAGGCGCTGCTTCTCGCCGACCGCGTCGCGCTGATGAGCACGGGGCCCGGTGCGCGGATCGCACGCGTGGTGCCCGTGCCGCTGGCTCGGCCGCGTGACCGCCGGACCCTGGCCGAGCAGCCGGGCTACGCCTCGCTGAAGCACCAGATGCTGGACTTCCTCTATGGCGGCCACCACGCGGCGGCTTGAAGCCCTCCTTCAGCCTTCGCGCACCACAACCTCCACGGCATGGACGGCGTTGCGGGCGCCATCCAGCGGCTGGGTGGCGCCTGCCGCATCGGTGGCGCGGCACATCAGCCGGGTCGCGCCGCGGCGGAGGAAATGCCATTGGAGGGACCAGGCCTGCCATGCCCGGTCGCGCCTCTCATCCAGCCGGGCCACGCACCAGCCCTCGCCGCCATCCTCGCTGACCTCGACCCGGGTGACAGGCGCGTCGGACCAGGCCCAGCCGCGCAGCTGGGAAGTGGCTCCGAGGAGATCACCGGGCGCAGGCGTGGTGAAGACGGCCTCGGGCGCCAGCGACCAGACAGGCCGGGCGGTCCCATCCGGCAAGCGGTCATTGTAGTAGGTGGTGGTGAAGGGACCATCGGCGCGGCGTTCGGCCAGGATGAGGCGCCAAAGCCATTTGACGGAATTCGTCCCAAAGAAGCCAGGCACCACCAGCCGCAAGGGCCCGCCATGTTCATCTGGGATGGGCGCGCCGTTCAGGCGGGTTGCCAGCAGGACGTCTTCCGCCACACGCCAGAGAGGCAGGTCCTTTCGATAGAAGGGCACCGGAGTTCCCGCGAAGGTCCCGCCATCGGCGCCGTCCGACCAGAGGAAGGCGGCACCGGGCGTGACGCCGGCTGAAGCGAGCACCTCCGTCAGCCGGACCCCCTCCCAGATGACGCAGGCGGCACGACGCGTTGGCACGGTCGGCTCCAGCGGGCTGCCGGCACATTGGTGAACTGCTTCCACCCTCGCCTGCGGCATCGCCTTCAGCTCGTCGAGCGACAGGGTCAGCGGCCGATCCACCATGCCCTCGACGCGCAGGCTCCACCCGGAAACCTGCGGCCGTGCGATGCCCAGATGCGCCAGCATGAAGAGCTGGTCGGTGGGCGTCACGGCAGCCGTCATCTGGTGCGGCTGCAACGGAATGCGACGCGTCAGCCCGGGAGGATCCAGTGTGACGCGCGGCGCTGCTTCGGGCATCTCGGTCATGCCGAAAGGCTGCGCCAATCCGGGGCCGTGGAAGAAGGCGGCATCGGCGCGAGGGGCCGTGCAGCCACGCGCCTTCTCACTCCTCCGCGCCTTCCAGGAGGAAGCGGTGGTCGGCCGCCAGCGTCTCCTCCAGGAAGCGCACCGTCTCGCGCAGCCGCGGCACCCAGGCCAGATCCTCGTGCACCGCGAGATAGACCGGCCGCTCCGTCCGGACATGCGGCTTGAGCACGGGCACGAGGCGCGGATCGGTTTCGCCTGCGAAGGAGGGCAGCAGTACCAGCCCAGCCCCGTTTGCCGCTGCGGTCGCCTGCGCATACATGGAGGAGGACCGGAAACAGACCTGCGGCGCGGAGACCACGTCCAGCAGCCAGTGTACCTCGGGGATCTGCACGAGATCCTCGACGTAATCCACGAAGCGGTGATGCGCGAGGTCCTCGGGCGCCTTGGGCGTGCCGTGCTCCGCGAGGTAGGTCGGGGATGCGTAGAGGAACAGCGCAAAGCCGCCGATGCGCCGGATCTCCAGCTTCGGTCCGCGCATCGGCACGAAGGACAGGCTGATATCAGCCTCGCGCTTCGTGAGGTTGAACAGGGCCGGCGAGGTGACCAGCTCGACCATGATTCCGGGATGGCGTTGCGCGAGAAGGGGCAGGCGCCGCGCCAGATAATGCGCCGCGATGCCCTCCATGCTCGCCACACGCACCCGGCCCGAGACGCCGGCTCCTGGCCCTGCCTGGCGGTCGGCTATGGCGAGGGCCTGGGCCTCCATTGCCTCGGCGTGCGGCATCAGGGTCCGGCCGGCCTCGGTCAGCGCGAAGCCATCGGCGTTGCGGTCAAACAGCTTGAGGTCGAGCGCCTTCTCCAGCTCCGCCACGCGCCGGCTCACCGTCGTGTGGTCCACGCGGAGGCGGCGCGCCGCCGGGGCGAGCCGGCCTTGCCTCGCCAGCTCCAGGAAGAACGGCAGGGTGCTCCAGTCGAGCTGTCTCGGCATCACTCCTGCATCCATGAATGGGATGCCGGATGCTCGCAGGCTGCTGGCCGGGCAGGCAAGCGTCGTGTTCAGGCTGCCGGGTCGATGTCGGGATAGGTGCGGCCCAGGCCAGGGCTGTCCTCGAAGCGGATGGGCTCGCGCGGCGTGCGGTCCACGGACAGGCGGAAGATGTCGAAGCGGTTGTAGTAGCCGACCACGTCATGGAACTGCTTGGGCTCGACGCAGGCGGCGAGGTCCATCTCCACGAGCAGCAGCCCTTCCTCGCGCTGGCTCTGGCCGATCTGCCGGCCATCGGGCCCGATCGCCATGCTCACCGCCCGTGGCGTGCCTTTCACCACGCGGGCCGCCTCGGGCGAAAGGGAGGAGAGCGCCTCAGCCGCCACGCGGCCGAGCAGGGAGGAGGCGACGAGGGTGAAGCACTTGGCCTCGAAGGAATGCGCGCCGCAGCGGATGCGGATCGCCTCCTCGATGTCGTAGGCTGCGGCATCGCCGGGCACGCGTGTGGGCCAGATCGGCGGGAAGGTGGCGAGGTGGAGCTGCTCGCCCTCGGCCATCAGGCTGTAGCGGGCGAGGGGATTGGTGTTCTCGCCACAGATCAGAACGCCGACGCGTCCCATGGGTGAATCCACCACGCGCAGCCCCTCGGCGTCGCCCGGCGCCCAGACCAGCTTTTCGTAATAGGTCGGCACCAGCTTGCGGCGGTGGTTCAGCACCGTGCCGTCCGGCCCCAGCAGCATGTTGCTGTTCCACAGGCAGCCAAGCGAAGCATCGGTGGATTCGCTGAAGCCGAAGGAGACGTGAACGCCATGCCGCCGCGCAGCCTGGCGAAGCCGCATGACCTCTGGCCCGTCGGCGCGGATGGAGTTGGCGGCGAAGCGTGCAAAGAAATCATGGGTGAGGATGGGCGCAGCGAGCGCCGTCCATGCCGGAAAGCCGGGAATGAAGCTCTCCGGGAAGGCGATCAGCCCGGCGCCCTTCCGCGCAGCCTCGGCAATCGCGTCGCAGGCCTTATCCGCCGTTGCGGCGGCGTCCATCCATACCGGCGCCAAATGTGCAGCGGCAACCATGATCCTCGGCAGGGGCATGAGGGCGTTCCTCGGTTTCCCCGATCATGCCGTGACGATAGTGGGCAGTGGCACCCGCCATCGTTGCAAACGCCGTCGCGCGTTTGCGCAGGCCTCCGGCCCTGGCGGCGTGACGGCCCGTTGAACGGTGATCGGAGTTGCGGGCCCATCCTCTTGCGTCCAAACTCGAGGAGCTAGGGAAGTGATTCCTCGATCCTGATGGCGGCTACGCTTGCGTCCTGAGCTGCACGCCGCGCTCTGCTGCAAGCGGCCCCCATTTTCCAGAAGGGCCAAGAGCATGATCGACCCCGACCGTCACTTGCAGATCGGCTCGCTGCTGTTCGAAGGGCTCGACCAGATCGACCTGACGGGGCCCTTCGAAGTGCTGTCGCGCATTCCGAACTCCACTTACCGCATCTTCAGCAAGACGGCAGAGCCGGTTCGGGACGTCCGCGGTTTGCGGCTTTCGCCCGATGCGCGGCTGGCGGATGCGCCGCAGCTGGACATCCTCCATGTCCCCGGCGGCTTCGGCCAGGAAGCGCTGATGGAGGATGCGGAGGTCCTGGACTGGTTGCGCGCCCAGGCCGCAGATGCGCTTTGCATTTTCTCGGTCTGCACGGGGGCCTTGATCTGCGGCGCTGCTGGCCTGCTTCGCGGCCGGCGCGCCACCACGCACTGGGCCGCGTTCCATCTGCTGCCCTATTTCGGCGCAATCCCGGTCGATGAGCGGGTCGTGGAGGACGGCAATCTGGTCTGCGCCGCGGGCGTCACCGCTGGCATAGACGGCGCCCTCCGAGTGGCGGCGCGGGTGCGAGGCGACGCGGCCGCCCAGGGCATCCAGCTCTACATGCAATACGCGCCAGAGCCGCCTTTCGCCTCCGGCACGCCGGACACCGCCCCGAGGGAGGTCCTCGCTGCCGCGCGCACGGCGGTTTCTGCCATCACGGAGAAGCGGGAAGCGACGGCACGGCGAATCGCCGCAAGGCTTGGCGTGGAGACGGCGGCCGTCGGCGGATAGGGCCGCGGGCCCTGGAACCGCTGCAAGTGCCGTTGCACGTATGTCCGTGGCGGCTTCCGTCGGGGGCATTAAGGTTGCGTAACAGGGAAGCGCCGGCCGGCCGCGGATGGATCGGAGATGCATGCAAGACATCGTCATACTTGCCCTTAACGGGCTCGCCTGGGGCCTCATCATTGCGTTGATCGCGCTGGGTCTATCCGTGATTTTCGGGCTTCTGGACGTCATCAATGTCGCGCATGGCGACTTCTTCATGGTTGGTACCGTGCTGGCCTGGGTCGCGGTGGATGTGACCGGCAGCTTCGCGATCGCGCTAGTCCTGGTGCCCCTCTTCGGATTGCTGCTCGGCGCCGTCACGGAACGCATCGCCATCCGCCCGGTGCTGTCCACCATCGTCCTCACGGTGGTGTCCACGCACGGTCTTGGTCTCATGCTGCAGGAGGGTGTTCGCGCCACCTTCGGCGCGACCCCCCGCCGCCTCCTGGCGCCCGTAGGGGGCACGGTCACGCTGCCGGGCGGTGTTCTGTATGACACCTACCGCCTGGTGGCCGCCGGGGCGGCTGCCCTGGCGCTCCTGGCCTTCTTCGCCTTCCAGCAACGGACGCGCTTCGGCACATGGATGCGCGCCGTGCGCCATGACCGGGAAACCGCCATGACGCTCGGCATCCCCGTACAACGCGTCCAGCTCATGACCTTCAGCATCGGGGCCGGCCTGGCGCTGCTGGGCGGGGTCATCGCCGCCCCCATCACGACCGTGGATTTCCGCGCGGGTATCGAGATTTTGCCGACCTGCTTCATGGCGGTCATCATCGGCGGCCTTGGCAATTTGCCCGGCACGGCGGCGGCTGCCGTCCTGCTCGCGGTGACGGAGGGCGTGGTCAGTGCGGTGCTCGACCCCTCGGCGGCGCGGATCGTCAGCCTATGCCTGATGTCCGCTGTGCTGTTCCTTCGCCCGCACGGGCTTTTCGCGGGGGCACGGGCATGAGCGCCCTGTCCGTCAATCGCGCGCTGACGCTTCTCCTGCTGATCGCGCTCGTCGCTGCTCCTCCGCTGCTCGGCTGGATGGAGGTGGATTTCTGGCTGGTCGTACTGACTGAGATCCTGATCTGGGGACTCCTCGCGTCCTCCGCCAACCTGCTCTTCGGGCAGGTGGGCCTGCTCTCCTTTGGGCAGGCGCTGTATTTCGGCTTCGGCATGTATGGCGTGGCGATCGGCATCGACCGCTTCGGCCTCGGCCTGTGGCCGGCGATGGGGCTGGGCATCGCGGCCTCGCTGGGCATGGCGGCCGTGGCCGGGCTCGTCGCGGTGCGGCTCACCTGGCACTACTTCGCGATCATCACGGTGGTATTCTCGCTGATCTTCTACTTCCTGGCGCTGCGGCTGAAGCCGATCACCGGCGGCGATGACGGGCTGTCCTTCGCTGCGCCGCCGATCCTCGACTGGGGGAGTCTTCGCCTGACCTTGGGGGATGACGCGACGCAGTACTGGTTCGTACTGCTGATCGTCGTGCTGGCCTTCGCGTTGCAAGCCCGGCTTCGCGCCAGCGCCCTGGGGCGCGCCTTCGCAGCTGTGCGGGAAGGCGAACGCAAGGCCTCGCTGCTCGGGATCGACGTGCTGCGCGTGCGCTGGATCGCCTTCGTCATCGCGGGCGGCCTGGCGGGGCTGGCCGGTGCGCTCTTCGCGCTGTTCGGCCGCTACGCCTCCGCCACCCACATGTACTACACGGTTTCCGGCGAGGCCGTGGTCTGGACCGTGTTGGGCGGCGCCGGAACGCTTCTTGGGCCAGCGATCGGCGCCGCGCTCCTGATCCTTGTGCGCGAGGAGCTTTCGACCGTCTGGGAGCATTACCCGCTGATCGTCGGCGCGCTGACCATCGCGGTTGTCGTCTTCGCGCCCAAGGGAATCGCCGGGGGCTGGAACCTCATGCTGGCACGGGTCCTGGGCCGATGAGCGTGCTGGAGCTTGAAGGCGTCTCCCGGCAATTCGGCGGGTTGCGGGCGGTGGATGGCGTGACGCTCTCCATCGGCAGCGGCATCACGGCGCTGATCGGCCCGAATGGGGCCGGCAAGACCACGCTTTTCAACCTGATGTCAGGCCTGCTCCCGGTCAGCAGCGGCCGCATCCGGTTTCGTGGCCAGGACATCACCAAGCTGCCGGCGCATCGTCGCGCGAAGCTCGGCATGGCGCGCACCTTGCAGATCAAGCAGGTCTTTGCCGGCCTGACCGTGCTCGAGAACACATGGATCGCGGCGCGCCAGCGTCACCGCCCGCTCGATCCCTTTCGGCCGGCCGCCAATGACCGGGCCACCCGTGCCGCGGCCGAGGCCGCGCTCGAAACCATGGGGCTGGAGGCCATGGCCGGTCGCCAGGCCGGCAGCCTGGCCTATGGCGACATCGCATTGCTCGAGATCGCGATGGCCCTTGCGACGCAGCCCGCCCTGCTCCTGCTGGACGAGCCTGTCTGCGGCATGTCGCCGTCCGAGACCGAGCGCACCGTGGCCCGCATCCGCACTCTGAGCGCCACCACCGATGTCGTGATCGTGGAACACGACATGGATGTCGTCTTCGGCCTGGCCGACCGGGTCGTGGTGCTGGCCGAGGGCCGCGTGCTGGCGGACGGACCACCAGCCGTCATCGCCCGGGAACCAGCGGTCCGCGAGGCCTATCTCGGCGAGGATGAGGAGGCGGCATGAGCACTCCTCTGCTTGAGGTCCGGGGCATCTCCGCGAGTATCGGACGCGTCCCGGTGCTGTTGGATGTCTCGCTGGCCGTGCCTGGGCGCAGCGTGGTCGGGCTGCTGGGCAGGAACGGCGTCGGAAAGACGACTTCGCTGCGCTGCGTGATGGGCACGATCGCCGCCACCGGTGGCAGCATCTCCTTCGCCGGCGCCGACATCACGCGGCTGGACGCCCATCGTCGGCCAGGGCTCGGCATCGGATATGTCCCACAGGGGCGTGGCATTTTTCCCCTGCTGACCGTGCGGGAGAATTTGCGCCTCGGCGTGCGCGGAGTGCCGGATGCCACCATCGAGGAGGCACTGCTGAACCGCTTCCCGCGTTTGCGGGAGCGGCTGTCGCAGAAAGCCGGCACCATGTCGGGGGGCGAGCAGCAGATGCTCGCCATCGCCCGCGCGCTCATGACCAAGCCGCGCCTGCTGATCCTGGATGAGCCGACGGAGGGGATCATGCCCCGGCTCGTCAGCGAGATCCGCCGCTTCATCGCGGAGATCGCAGCCAGTGGCATCGCGGTGCTGCTGGTCGAGCAGAATCTGAAGGCCGCCCTGGCCATCGCCGATCACGTGGTCGTGATGGAGCGCGGCCGCTCCGCCTTCTCCGGGCCGCCAGCGAGCCTACGTGCCGACCCGGATCTCGTTCACCGCCTGCTTGGCGTCGGTATACCGTGATGATCCTCAAGGAGAACGATCGATGACCCATCGTCGCAGTTTCCTCCAGACCGCATTCGCGGGTGGCCTCGCATCGGTGGCCATCACCCGCGACCTTTATGCCCAGGCCTCGGGGCCCATCGTCATCGGCCACCAGATCGAGCTGACGGGCGGCTTCTCCTCCTGGGGCTATTGGCACGACAAGGCAGCCAAGGCTGCGGCGAAGCTGATCAACGAGGGCGGCGGCATTGCCGGGCGCCGCCTCGACCTGGTCACCGAGGATACGGAGAGCAACCCGGCCGCCGGGGCACGCAAGCTGCGCAGCCTGGTGCAGCGCAATCGCGCCTCCTTCATCCAGGGCTCCGTCCACTCGGGCGTCATGCTGGCCTCCATTCCCCTGGCTGCGGAATTGAAGACCATCTACTTCTCGACCGGCGAGGCGACGGAGGCGACGGGCTCCCGCGGCTCCCGCTGGGCCTTTCGCACTGGGTCGGACACCTACTCCCTCGCAGGCGCTGCCGCTCCCTGGGCGTTCAACAACCTCGGCAAGACCTGGACCATGATCTTCCCCGACTATGCGTGGGGACACAGCCATTACCAGGAACACAAGGCGGTGATCGAGCGCCTCGGGGGGAAGGTCTACGACCCCATCGCGGTGCCGCTGGATGCGCGCGACCTCCTTCCCTACCTCACGCGCATCCCGCAGGACACCGAGGTGCTGTTCAGCGTCTTCTTCGGGGCGCAGTCCATTGCCTTCTACACCCAGGCGAAATCCATGGGCCTCGCACGCACCATGAGGATGTACAGCG
Organism: Sabulicella rubraurantiaca; assembly: GCF_017355885.1. GTDB lineage: Bacteria > Pseudomonadota > Alphaproteobacteria > Acetobacterales > Acetobacteraceae > Roseococcus > Roseococcus rubraurantiacus. The sequence goes on along the minus strand of NZ_JAFEUU010000018.1, from coordinate 4,891 downwards.
TGTCTGGCACGATCGAGGCGATCGCTCCCGAGGATATCGACGGCGCCGCCGAAGGCGTCGTGGTGGTCGAGAACTTCCCGCGCGTGCTCTCCGCCAAGGATGACGAGTTCCACCGGGAGCACTTGCGCCTGATGGAAGTGGATGATGTGCACGCGCGGGAGGCGAGTAGCCGCCGTGTCTATGCCAAGAGCCATGCCTGGCAGGCCTGGGAGAATTTGTTCCTGCTCAAGCGCGCCATCGAGAGCTCCGGCTGGCGCACCAAGAGGGACGATCCCGGCGTGGTCGAGGCCCTGGAAGGCATGGAGATGCCGAACAGCTTGGCTCACCCACAGGGGGCCAAGACGCTCCGCAAGCAGGACCATAGCGGCATGGTCGATACCTATATCAGCCGGGTCACCAACAACGTCCTGGCCCCGGTGCATAAGGTGACGAAGGAGAGCTTGGCCGAGAACTTGCCGCCGCGCTTCGACTTCAGCACCCAGGCGCTCTGACCCTCCCTGGGGCCGTGTGACTCATGACGGTTGCGGCGGCCGACGCCGCTCCGTCTGGCTCGGTCACGTCCGGTGCGATGAGGCGCTAGTCGATCCGGATGTTCCCTGCGCGGATGACCTGCCCCCAGGCCTGGATTTCGCGCTCCAGGAAGGCGGTGAACTGCGCCGGCGTCAGGTCCAGGGGAATGCCGCCCTGGGCTGCGATCCGCTCTTGCTCGGCCGGGGTGGCGATGAGGCGGCGGATCTCGGTGTTCAGTCGCTCCACGATCGGGGCTGGCGTTCCAGCGGGGGCGATCACGGCGGACCAGGTGCTGGCCTCGAAGCCGGGCGCGCCTTGTTCGGCGATCGTCGGAAGATCGGGGAAGCTTGGCATGCGCCGCGCCGCGCTGACGCCCAGCGCGCGCAGCGACCCCTGGCGAACGAGGGGCGAGGCGGATGTGCCGCTGTCGAACAGCACGTGGCAATTGCCGGCCATCGCGTCTGTCAGCGCCGGTGCGCTGCCGCGATGCGGAATGTGCTCCATCTCCAGCTCGAAGCGCTGCCGGAAGATCTCCGCCACCAGATGCGAGGGAGAGGCGACGCCGATCGAGCAGTAGTTGACGCGGCCACGGTTCTGACGCGCCCAGGTGACGAATTCGGACGCGCTGCGTGCGGGGAAGGTGGGCTGGACCACCATGAACAACGGCGTCGCCGAGGGAAGGGCGACATGCACGAAGGAACGCACCGGGTCATAGGGCGGGTTGGGCATCATCTGCGGCAGGATGGTCATCGGCCCGCTCGCCGTCATGGCCAGGGTGTAGCCATCCGGAGCGGCGCGTGCCACGGCCTCCGTCCCGATCACGCCCGAGCCGCCGCTGCGATTCTCGACCGCGACGGGCTGCCCCAGAACCGTCTGCAGCCGGGTCGCCACGATCCGCGCCAGCGTGTCCGTGCCGCCACCGGGCGGGAAGGGCACGATCATGCGAATGGGGCGCTGGGGCCAGGCTTCCTGGGCCCCGGCGCCGGGCGCCATGGCGATGCCTGTGGCCAGCACCAGTGCCGCCAGGATAGGCTTCCACGGTTGCGTCATCGAATTCTCCCCAGAGGCGCGGATCGCTTGACTCGTGCAGCGGACACGGAAGCCGACGCCAATGGGAGCAAAGCATCAAGCACAGCCATGTGCTACCCTTTGTGAACCACAGGGTGCTGGCAGCGGGATCGGATTGACCTAAGCTTCGCCTCCCCTGACCTTGCCGCGACAGAGAGGCGCGCTAGCCGAGGGCGATGAATGGGCGAGAGTTATGACGCGGCGATCCTTGGCGGCGGTCTGGTTGGCACCGCCATCGGGCTCGGCTTGGCCGGGCAGGGGCTCAGGACCGCCATCCTGGACGAAGGGGATGTCGCGCACCGCGCCAGCCGCGGGAATTTCGCCCTGGTCTGGGTGCAGAGCAAAGGCATGGGCATGCCGCGCTACTCGTCCTGGACGCGCGAGTCCGTACGGCTCTGGCCCGGCTTTGCCGCGTCCCTGCGCGAGGAAGCGGGGATCGACGTGTCGCTCCATCAGCCCGGCGGCTTCACCCTGGCCCTGAGTGAAGGCGAGCTGGAGCGTCGCGCCGCGAACATGGCGCGGCTGGTCATGCAGCCCGGCTTCGAGCACTTGGACTACGAGGTCTGGGACCGTGCACAGCTTCGCCAGGTCTTTCCGGAGATCGGGCCCGAAGTGGCAGGCGCGATCTACTGCCCGCTGGATGGGCACGTGAACTCGCTGCGGCTGTTCCGGGCGCAGCACATCGTCTTCGCCCGCCGCGGCGGCGCCTACCTCCCGAACTTCCCGGCCCAGGACATCACGCAGCTGCCGGGAGGCGGTTTCCGCATCCTCTCGGGTGACCGCAGCATCGAAGCGGAGCGGGTGATCCTGGCGGCGGGCATCGGCAATGCACGGCTGGCGCCGATGGTCGGTCTGGGAGCGCCGGTGCGTCCGCTACGTGGCCAGGCGCTGGTCACCGAGAAGATCGCGCCCTTCCTGAGCCACCCGATTGTCACGCTGCGCCAGACGGATGAAGGCGGCGTGATGATCGGCGACAGCCAGGAAGAAGCCGGTTTCGATGAATCCACGGGCCTCGGCATCCTGGGCGCCATGGCGGACCGCGCCGCAAGGATGTTCCCCAAGCTGGGACAGGCCAACATCGTCCGCACCTGGTCTGCGCTGCGCGTCATGACCAAGGACGGGTTCCCGATCTACCAGCAATCGGACGCGGCGCCGGGCGCCTTCCTGGCGACCTGCCACAGCGGAGTCACCCTGGCTGCCGTCCATGCCCTGACCGTCGCGCCGATGATCGCCGCTGGCGGACTCACCGACGCCCTCGATGCCTTCCACCCCAGGAGATTCCATGTTCCAGCGGCTTCCTGAGGCCTGTGATTCGGCAAGCCGGACGAGCATCCATTTCACCCTGGATGGCCTCCCCGCCGAAGGTTTCGCAGGCGACACCGTGGCTGCGGCACTGCTGGCACTGGGCCGTGACACCTGCCGCCAGACCGCGGTTTCCGGTTCGCCACGTGGCCCATACTGCATGATGGGCGTGTGCTTCGACTGCCTGGTGGTGATCGACGGCGTCGGCAACCGGCAGGGCTGCCTGGTTCCGCTGCGCGAGGGGATGGTCGTGGAAACCCAGGCCGGCAAGCGGGAGATCGGGCGATGACCCGCCTCGAACAGGTCAGCGACCTCCAGCCGAGCTACGACGTGGTCGTGGTCGGCGCCGGTCCTGCCGGCATGGCCGCTGCTACCGAAGCCGCGGCGCATGGCCTGGAGGTGCTGCTGGTCGATGAGGCCGTCTCGCCGGGTGGACAGATCTTTCGCGCGATCACCCAAACGCCGCTGCGGAATCGCGAGGTGCTAGGCGAGGATTACTGGAGGGGTCGTGCGGCGGCGGACAGCCTGCTTGCGAGTGGTGTGCACTACCTGCCCGGCGCCACGGTCTGGCACCTGGATGCAGGGCTCCAGTTCGGGCTTTCAGTGGGAGGACGTGCCGCTGCGGTGACGGCGCGGCGCGCCGTGTTGGCGACAGGCGCCCTCGAGCGGCCCTTCCCGGTCAAGGGCTGGACGCTGCCTGGCGTGATGAGCGCCGGTGCCGCGCAGACGTTGCTCAAGGCCTCGGGCATGGTGCCGCAGGGGCGCGTTGTGCTCGCCGGAACCGGACCGCTGCTTTGGCTGCTTGCGAGCCAGCTTGTCGCTGCCGGCCATCCACCGACCGCGATCCTGGACACCACGCCCACGGGAAATTGGCGGCATGCCGTCCGTGCGTTTCCTGGCTTCCTGCGCTCCCCTTATCTCGCGAAGGGCTTGCGCCTGCTGATGCGGGTGCGCCGGGCCGTGCGGGTCGTCCCCGGCGTCACCGAGCTTGCCATCGAACCCGGCGCTTCATGTGCCGCCGAGCTCGTGTTTCATCGAGGCATGCGCCCCGCGGAGCGAATGGCAGCGGATCATGTGCTGCTGCATCAGGGCGTGACGCCCAACGTCAACCTGGCAAATGCCGCCGGCTGCGCCCTCGAATGGAGTGAGCTGCAAGCCTGCTTCCGGCCCCGATCCGACGCGTGGGGCCGGTCGAGCATCGAAGGCATCGCGATCACCGGTGACGGGTCCCGGATTGCCGGCGCTGAAATCGCGGCGCTCCGCGGCCAGTTGGCGGGCCTCGATGCCGCCTGCGAACTCGGCCGCATGGATGCCGAGGCGCGTGACAAGCTGGCGGCGCCAATCCGCGCCAGGATTGCGACCTATGACCGGGGCCGCGAGTTCCTCGACCGGCTTTACCGGCCCAGCGACCATTTCCGCCTTCCGCATGATGAAGCGCTGGCCTGCCGCTGCGAGGAGGTCACCGGCCGCCAGCTGCGCGAAGTGGCTGCGCTTGGCGTGCCGGGTCCGAACCAGATGAAGTCCATGCTCCGCTGCGGCATGGGCCCATGCCAGGGACGGCTCTGCGGGCTGACCGTGGTCGAGGCGGTCGCCGCCGCGCGCGGCGTCTCGCCGGCCGATGTCGGATACTACCGGCTGCGCTCGCCGGTGAAGCCGATCACCGTGGCGGAGATTGCCTCGATGCCGCGCAAGGCATCCGATGAGAAGGCCGTGCTCAGGGTGTAGGAGTGAGGGTGCTTTCGTGTGGCTGTGACGCTTCCTGCAGCCTCCTGCCACTATGCTGTGCAGCGCGAATTACGTCATAGCGTGGTGACGATGGTCGGCCGGTAGGGCTGAGGATGGATAATACCCGGCACTCCCTCTCCATAGGCGCTCTCTATCGCGTTCATCGCCTCTATTGTCTGGGCCGATCATGCTGGATCGGTAGCATGGCCTCACTCCCGCAGCACGGGACCCACCGAGAGCCAAAGGACCCAGACCATGACCACCATCTCCTCCCCCGCCCCCGCCT
>NZ_JAFEUU010000017.1 GCF_017355885.1 Sabulicella rubraurantiaca | reverse complement strand
GCCGAGATCGATCACGGCATTGGTCGTGGCCGCGCCCAGGGTGACCGTGTCGGCGGCGCTGCCGCCCGTGATCACCTCGGTGTTGAGCACAGTCACCGTGTTCGGCCCCGCAGAGGACAGGGTGAGCCGGTCGGAGCCCGCGCCGAGGTCGATGGTCGCGCCGGAGATGGCGGTGGAGTAGGTGACGATGTCCGCCCCCGTCCCGCCTTGGACGACCTCGACATTCGCCACGGTCACCTGGTTCGAGCCATTGGCGAGGCGCAGCGTGTCACGCCCTGCACCCAGGTCGATGGTCGCGCCGGAGATGGCGGCGCCGAGCATGACCGTGTCGGCCTGGGTGCCGCCCTTGATCACCTCGGCATTGAAGACCACCAGCGTGTTCGGCCCGGCGGACGAAAGGGTGAGCGCGTCCCGGCCCGATCCCATGTCCACCGTGATCCCGTTCGCCACGCCAGACAGCGTGAACGTGTCATCGCGCGACGTGCCCGTGACCTTGGTCGCAGGCGCAACCACGCTGCCGGCCGGAACCTGGATGGAGGTGTCCGGGGCGGGAGCGGGCGCGGGGGCCGGTGCAGTGGGCGTGGTGGGCGCAGGCGCGGTCGGTGCCGGCGCAGTGGGGACAGTCGTGCCAGCCCCGGTGCTCGACCAGCTCACCTCGCTGTACACGCCCGGCAGGGTAACCGCGTAGGCGATATTCTTTGTGTAGTCGGCGAGGCTGGTCCAGGGCGCCTTCGCCGCGATCAGCGCCTTGTAGATGGCCGCCGCAGTCTGGTTGCCCGTGAGCTCGTGGATGCCGGCCAGGGTCGACATGGCAAGGCGCGCATACTCGCCCTGGCTCTTGGTCCAGCCCGTGCCGTTGGACAGGCCCCGGGCAACGGTCTGGGCGCCGATCTCGGCCCAGGTGCTGTAGATGCGGCCCGTCGCGAGGTCGGAGATGGCGATGTTGTAGGCCGCCCCGTCATTCTGCGCGAAGCCGTTGTCTGCCTGCAGGAAGCGACCGACCAGGAAGTTTTCCTGCCACTTCAGGAAGGTGAGGGCGTCCGCATTGCCACGCGAGGCCGCGGCGATGGTCGTAGAAGCGAAGTAGTCCTGCTGCCAGGGCGGCAGAACGCCCGGGGTCCCATATTCGCCGAGCACCCAGCCATGAGCTTCGCCCTGGATCTTCGTCCACTCGGGGATCTTCGAGACCAGCCACTTCCAGTTCGCGTCAGCCGCGGCCTGGAAATAGGCCTTCTCAGGCGAGCCATCGGCAGCGGCAAAGGCCGCATTCTCCAGTTCGCGCAGCCCCCAAGCGCCGGAACGGATCTGTCCACCATTTACCACGATATCCTGCGCGTTGCCGCGCGGCGAAGGCCAAGTGGAAATGATGTTGAACGACGCCTGCGACATCAGATTGTCGTAGATCCAGCGCTCGCCGGTCTGCACGTAGGGATAGAAGGACAGTTCCGGCTGGTGAGCCCGGTCCACGCTCCACCCCGTGCTGCCGACGAGTTGGGTGAGCTTCGTTGCGGTGGACGTGGTGTCGGTCCCCGCGCCGTAGCGGCTGTCGGTCCAGAGCTTGGGGTAGTTGTCCGTGTTGACCCAGGTACCGTTCTTCGCGTCCCAGAAATGCCATGGCACGGCGCCCGCCGCCTCGGCCTGGCCGAGCGCGTAGGTCGCGGCGCGAATGTCCTGCGAGATGACCCAGGCCGCGTTGGCGGCCGTGAGCATGCCGATATCCTCGCGGCCGCCGGTCTGCGGGAAGGTCTGCGTCACGCCATTGGCGGCGAGGGGCGCGTTCCAGCCGGAAGCCTGCGTGGCGGTGTAATAAGTCGCCAGCTTCGTCTCGGCGACGTTGATCGAAAGGTCATAGGCCGCGACGGCGCCGCTCTTCTCGAGATAGGCGCTGTCATGGGCGATGTTCAGCCAGCCCTTGGTCGGGCCGCCGATGCTCTGACCGCCGTCGGAATCGCTGCTCGCGAACTCCTTGTGCCAGCGCTGGTACTGCCCCTGGTTCAGGGAGCCGGAATGCACCACCGCCCCGTCCAGGCGGATCGTCGTGCTGTAGCTCACCGCGCCGCCGGAGAGGGACATTGCGATGTCGTTGGCGAAGGTCGCATCGACCGAGATTTCGCCATTGGCGAAGCCGGTAACGTCGAACACCATGCGCATGGAGCCGCCGACAGGCACCTCGACACGGGCCTGGGTCGCGTTGACGCCTTGCTGCCAGAAGGAAGCGGTGCCGTTGGCCAGCGCCGCCTTCAGCGCCGCCATCACGTCGATGGTCTGGCTCGCACCGCCCGTCGGGGCGTAGTCCACCGTGAAGCTGTGCGCGGAAGCGATCTTCGCGAGGTCGACAGCCGGGCCGGAAGCCGCGGTGCCCTTGGCGATGACGACACCGACATCGGCACCAGGCGCGATGTCAGGCCGCGCGAAGGACAGCACGGCCATCTTCGCCGAGCCATCCGGCCAAGTGGACTTCACATCGACCTGCAGCGCGACGGTGCTCCCGCCGACCTGCGCCACGAGACCCGTCCCACTGGGAACGTCGCCCTGTTTGAAGACTTGCCCGAGAGTGACAATGCCAGATTTGAGAGTCTGGGCTCCGGCGTTTTCAAGCGACAGTGCAACGATACCGCCGGCGCCGAGCGCCGGAAGGGACAGTAGGCTCATTTTGGTCTCTCCGCGGATGTTATCCGTCGTTACCTTTTTCAGAAAGTCAGAGAAGCTTTCCGAAACATGCTGTAACGAGGAAGAATTTGGATATGCAAATTGGATGGAAACCCTCCCGGTATGGGAGAGGCATGGGCATCACGATTTGCGGTTATCCAAACGTTCATGATCCCTCCGGACAGCAGCCCCACCCTGGGGTGCTTTCATCCTGCGGCAGCAAAGCCCAGTCATTGATACAACCAGAGCGTGTGCCGCGAGTGAGTTTGTGCCGGAGTATTGGGTCCAATGAAACTCGGGAGATTCCCTTACGGTTCAATCCTTAAGAATAAGTATCAAAATCCATTCTATATTCTAGAATAATATTGCCGGCATCGTCGGCTAGACGCGCCCAATCATGCGGCGAGTCACGGCAGCCCAGGCGAAGGGCGAGGGCCACTGCGCCCACTCCACCCATTCGAGCGGTTGCGAGATTCCGCCCAAATTTCGCTTGTAGCGCTGGTCACCGGCGAGGAAGTCATACTCACGATCTCCTCGCGAAGCGGCCTGCTGGATCGCGAGCGCATGTGCGAGCAGGCCTGGCTTTTCCTGTGGTGCGAGGTCGGCATCCATGAAGCCGCTCTGGTAGGCGAGGACGCGCCCCTTGTGGCGGAAGTTGTAGAGGTAGCCGACTTCATCGGGACCCGCACTCAGACGAAGCAACTCCGTCTCACCACGCAAGAAGCCGCGGCCAAGCAGGCTTCGATGGAAGCGCAGGAAGGAGGGGGCTGCGAACGCCCCTGGCTTTCCGCGCCGGTTCCAACTTGCCGTGTGCAGTTCGGCGAGGCGCGAGAGCCAAGTCTCTGCTTCGTCCAGGCTGGCAGCCTCTTCCAAGCGCACTGCGCCCCGCTTCCCATAGGCGCGGAGGGACCGCCGGATCTGCTGGCGTGTATTCGCGCTGACCAGGCTGAGCGGGTCGCCGCCAGCTTGGCGTATCGGCTCCAGCTCGAGCACGGGTGCAGGCACCGTGCGTCGCCGCCACGCCAGACCGGTCTGGGGCAGGCAACCGGCGACGACACCAGGAAGGACGAGCCGGCCCCATCCTGTGCGGCGAAGCGCCGCCTCCATCATGGAGCGGCCAAGCGCCATTGGCGCGTCAGAGGCGAGGAGCGGGCCATTGCGCTCGACGTAGACGGAGTCGAGCATGGGGTCGCCGCTCTGGTGCAGGTGCCAAGCCAAGCGCTGGCGGTTTAACAAGGCTAGCCCAACCAGCTGTCCGTGTGCCTCGGCGCGGACAAGCCATGGATTGGTCCATCGGAGCGGTGCTTCGCAACCCAGCCATGTCCAACTCTGGAAGAAGGAGCCATCAGATCGCCCCTCCAAGCCCCGCCATTCGAGTTCCAATCCATACGATAACCGGATCGGAACCACTTCGATCCGGGCGGGGAAGGGGTCTGAAAGTGGCATGACTTGTCCTGCCACGCGGCAGGAGCGGGAGCAACAAACCCAGCGTCCAGTGCCTTACAGCGGGCTACAAGCTCGTGAGGATTCCAGGCAATCCGCTGAATACAAAGGGCAAATCGCCCTGGCATGGGTCGTGCATGGTTTGCGGCAGGACCCGGTCACGGTGCCGCAAAATTCCTTTGACTGGTTAGCAAACCAAGGCAAAGGGACGAAAAAATCAGATTCTGAAGCAAGCGGTACTGGGCCTCGCTCTTCTGGCGGCGCCTGTGGCAGTGCATGCCGCACCCCTGACGGGCTCGATCGACTTCGGCGGCCTGTTCCAGGGCGTCGACGGCAGCGGCACCAATGTCCGCCTCGCCGACGCCGTGGCCGTCGACTTCTGCGCCAACGTGGTCGGCAACTGCGTCACCGGCGCGGGCGGCGCCTTCACCGTGGACGCGGTCAGCACCGGCAGCAACATGCCCGTCTCGGTGGGCGATGTCGGCACGATCCAGGACTTCAACTTCGCCGCCTTCGCAGGCCCGATCGCCAACTTCTTCACGGTGGGCGGCCTGTCCTTCGACTTGAGCGCGATCACCGCGACGTAGTTCACCGTCCCGCCGCTGCCCCCGGGCACCAGCCCCACCGACTACCTCTTGATCAGCGGCATCGGCACGCTGCGCGCGGCGGGCTTTGATCCCACCCCTGGCACCTTCACCTTCTCCGGCCAGACCGATGGCGTGAACCTCACGGGCACCTTCACCTTCTCCGGTGGCGCGGCTGCGCTTCCGGTGCCCGCGCCGGCCGGGCTTGCCCTGCTGGGTGCTGGCCTGCTCGGCCTCGGCCTCGTCCGCCGCAAGGCCGCCTGACGCCGCTCCGGGCGCCCCGTGCGGGCACCCGGACAGCGCTATTGCCAGCCGTACTTCTCACGGGGACCGGCCGGTTCCGTTCTCAGGCCTCGCGCTGCGCGGCGATCAGGAACTCGCGGTTGCCCTCGGGGCCCAGGATGGGCGAGGGCTCGATGCCCAGGACGCGCCAGCCCGGCAGCGCCGCCCACCAGGACGAGATTTCCGCACACACCGCGTCATGCACCGCGGCGTCGCGCACCACGCCGCCCTTTGCAATCGCGGGTCCAACCTCGAATTGCGGCTTGATCAGCGCGATTGCCCAGGCGCCTGGGCTACAGAAGCCGAGGGCGGCAGGCAGGACGGTGCGCAATCCGATGAAGGAGGCGTCGCAGACCAGCGCGCCAAGTTCCGGCAGGTCGTTCGGCTTCAGGTGGCGGGCATTCACCCGCTCCATCACCACGATGCGTGGGTCGTTGCGCAGCTTCCAGGCCAGCTGCCCGTGTCCGACATCCAGCGCGAAGACCCGCGCAGCGCCATGATGCAGCAGTACGTCGGTGAAGCCGCCTGTCGAGGCGCCAAGATCCAGGCAGGTCAGCCCTTCCGGGGAGAGGCCGAAATGCGCGATCCCGTGGGCCAGCTTCACCCCACCGCGCGACACCCATGGATGGTCCTGGCCGCGCAGTTCGAGCGCCATCCCCTCAGGAATGGCGTCACCCGGCTTCTCGATGCGGCGTTCGCCGGAAAACACAAGCCCGGCCATGATCAGCGCCTGGGCGCGGGTGCGGCTCTCCGCCAGCCCGCGCTCGACGAGGGCGAGGTCGGCGCGCTGCCCCTTGGCGCGCGCGCCCTTGCCCCCGCCCATCGCGTTCTCAGGCCGTCGCGGAGACGGCCAGCGCCTCGCGCCCCAGCGCGGCCAGGACGGTCTGCGTGATCTGCGGCGCGTTCAGCCCGGCGACGTCGTACTGCTTGCGCGGGTTTTCGTGGTCGATCCAGATGTCGGGAAGCACCAGGGGCCGCAGCTTCAGGCCGCGATCCAGCAGGCCACGCGTGGCGAGGTGATGCATCACCAGCCCGCCGAACCCGTTCACCGAGCCTTCCTCGATGGTGATCAGCACCTCGTGCTCGCGCGCCAGCCGCTCGACCAGATCCGTGTCCAGCGGCTTGGCGAAGCGCGCATCGGCGACGGTGGTCGAGAGGCCGAAGGTGGCGAGGTCATCCGCCGCCTTCAGGCATTCCTGCAGCCGCGCGCCATAGGAAAGGATGGCGACCTTGGTGCCCTCGCGCAGCACGCGGCCCTTGCCGATGGGCAGCGGCGTGCCGCGCGCCGGCACCGGCTCCAGCCCGAAGCCCTCGCCGCGCGGGTAGCGCACGCCGGAGGGGCCGTCATCGATGGCAGCCATGGTAGCGACCATGTGCGCCAGCTCCACCTCATCCGCCGCGGCCATCAGCGTGAAGCCGGGCAGGCAGCCGAGATAAGCGATGTCGAAGGAGCCTGCATGGGTGGCGCCGTCCGCGCCCACCAGCCCCGCCCGGTCCATGCCGAAGCGCACCGGCAGTGATTGCAGCGCCACGTCGTGCACCACCTGGTCGTAGCCGCGCTGGAGGAAGGTGGAATAGATCGCGCAGAAGGGCTTCATCCCTTCCGTTGCCATGCCGGCGGCAAAGGTCACGGCGTGCTGCTCGGCGATGCCCACGTCGAAGCAGCGCTTCGGGAACTTCTTGGCGAAGAGGTCGAGCCCCGTGCCGGACGGCATGGCCGCGTTCACCGCCACCACGCGCTCATCGGCCTCGGCCTCGGCGATCAGGGCCTGGGCGAAGACCTTGGTGTAGGAGGGCGGGCCGGGCGGGGCCTTCTGCTGCTCCCCGGTCACGACGTTGAACTTCACGACGCCGTGATACTTGTCGGCGCTGGCCTCGGCCGGCGCGTAGCCCTTGCCCTTCTGCGTCACGGCATGAAGCAGGAACGGACCCTGATGCCCGGAATCGCGCAGGTTCCGCAGCACGGGCAGCAGGTGGTCCAGATTATGGCCGTCCACCGGGCCCACGTAGAGGAACCCCATCTCCTCGAAGAGGGTCCCGCCGGTCAGCAATCCGCGCGCATACTCGTCGGCTCGGGCGGCGGCGCGCTGGAGAGGCGCGGGGAAGGCCTTGGCCATCTTTGCCATGAAGTCCCGCACCGACAGGAAGGGGCGGGAGGAGATGGTCCGCGACAGATAGGCCGACATGGCGCCGACCGGCGGCGCGATGCTCATGTCGTTGTCGTTCAGGATGACGATGAGGTTGGACTTCAGCGAGCCCGCATTGTTCATCGCCTCATAGGCCATGCCGGCGGACATGGAGCCGTCGCCGATCACGGCGATGACGTGGTTGTTGTCGCCCTTCAGGTCGCGCGCAACCGCCATGCCCAGCCCGGCCGAGATGGAGGTGGAGGAGTGCGCGGCACCGAACGGGTCGTATTCGCTCTCGGCGCGGCGAGTGAAGCCGGACAACCCGCCGCCCTGGCGCAATGTGCGGATGCGGTCGCGTCGCCCGGTCAGGATCTTGTGGGGGTAGGCCTGATGGCCCACGTCCCAGATCAGCCGGTCCTTCGGCGTGTCGAACACCGCATGGACCGCGACGGTCAGCTCCACCACGCCGAGCGAGGCGCCGAGATGCCCGCCCGTGACGGAGACGGCAGAGATCGTCTCGGCGCGCACCTCGTCGGCCAGCTGCTTCAGCTGCTCGTTGGAGAAGTTCTTCATGTCCGCGGGGACGCGCACGCGGTCCAGCAGCGGGGTGGCGGGACGGTCGTGCATCAGTTCCTCCGCTCGATCACGAAGCCGGCGAGGCTTCGCAGCAGCCCGGCGCGGGAATCGAATGAATCCAGGTGGCCGCGCGCCTGCTCCACCAGCCTTTCGGCCTGGATGCGGGCGCGTTCGAGGCCCAGAAGGGAAACCAGGGTCGCCTTGCCGGCGCCTGCATCCTTGGCCGTCGCCTTGCCCATTTCCTCCGCCGTCGCGGTGGCATCCAGCAGGTCGTCGGCGATCTGGAAGGCGGCTCCCAGCTCGCGCCCATAGGCGGCAAGGGCGTGGCGCTGCGCCGGAGGGGCCTTGCCCAGCACCGCGCCCGCCTCGGCCGAGAACTCGATCAGCTTGCCGGTCTTGAGCAGCTGAAGGCGGCCGATTTGCGCCTCGTTCATCGGTGCCTCCGCCTGTTCGGCCAGCATGTCCAGCATCTGCCCGCCACACATGCCACGTGCGCCGGCGGCGCGGGCCAGGAGCCGCACCAACTCGATCCGCACCGCGGGATCGGGGTGGGTCTCCTCCTCTGCCAGAACGTGGAACGCCTGAGTTTGCAAGGCGTCGCCTGCGAGGATGGCCGTCGCCTCGTCGAAAGCCTTGTGGTTGGTCGGCTTGCCCCGGCGCATGTCATCGTCGTCCATGGCGGGCAGGTCGTCATGGATCAGGCTGTAGGCGTGCACCATCTCGATCGCGCAGGCGACTCGCAGCGCCGCTTGGCGGGAGACGTTGAACTGCCGCGCACCTTCCAGAACCAGGAAGCCGCGCAGCCGCTTGCCGCCGCCGATGGTGGAGTAGCGCATCGCCTCGTAGAGCCGCGCCTCGCCGCCCTCGGGGATCGGCAGGAGCCGGTCCAGCGCTGCGTCGATCTCCCCCGCGGCCTCGTTCATGGCCTCCGCGAGGGTGTGGACGGAAAGCCCGCCCGTTTGATGGTCCATACGGCTCTATTCCACGTCGCGGAGGGAAAGGCCGCTGCGTCCTTCCACCACCGCCTGAACCTTGGCCTCGGCCTCGGCCAGCTTCTGTTCGCAATGCCGGCGCAGCGCCGCGCCCCGTTCGTACTCGCCGATTGCCTCTGCCAGGGTGCTCCGACCCGCTTCCAGCGATCGGACGATCGCCTCGAGCTGGGACAGGGCTTCCTCGAAGGACAGGTTGGCCAACCCCTCCTTCTCCGTCTGGCCGGTCATCGACACACTCCCCCTCAAGCGACGCATCATAAAGGAGCGGAGGGGAAACCTAAACTCCGGGCCCTGGTCAAGATAGGCGCTGTGTCAGAACTGCAACAGAACCCGCACGTGGGCCGCCACGGAGGCTGCCAGGGCATCCAGATCGTAGCCCCCTTCGAGCAGGCTCACGACCCGCCCACCGCATTGCTCCTCGGCCAGGGCACAGATTTCGTTGGAGATCCATTCGAAATCCGCCTCGGTCAGGCGGAGCTGCGCCAGCGGGTCTCGCGCATGGGCGTCGAATCCGGCCGAGACGACGATCAGCTCCGGAGCGAAGGCGCGGATCGCGGGGAGGAGGTGGTTGGACCAGGCGGCGCGGAAGGCCTCGCCATTGGCGCCGGGGGGGAGGGGGGCGTTGACCACATTGCCGCAGCCCCGCTCATGCGCCGCCCCCGTGCCGGGATAGAGCGGCATCTGGTGCGAGGAGCAGAACAGGATGGAAGGGTCGTCCTTCACCACGTCCTGCGTGCCGTTGCCGTGGTGCACGTCGAAATCCAGGATCGCGACGCGGCCGATGCCGTGATTCGCCTGTGCCTCCCGCGCCGCGACTACGGCATTGGCGAAGAGGCAGAATCCCATGGGCCGGCGACGCTCCGCATGGTGGCCGGGCGGGCGGGTGGCGCAGAAGGCGCGGCGCACCCGGCCGGAGCAGACCTCGCCCGCCGCCATGGCCGCCGCCCCGGCCGCCAGCAGGGAGGCGCGTGCGGTGTGGGCATTCATGACCGTGTCGGCGTCGAGCGCGACATACTCGCCCTCGGCCGGGCGCACCCCCAGTAGGGCCTGCACGTAGGCCTCGGGATGGGCGCGGCGAAGCTGCTCCTCCGTGGCCTCCGGCGGCTCGTCGCGCAGCAGTGGGGCGAATTCCTCCGCATCCAGGGCGCGCCAGATCGCGCGCAGCCGATCCGGCGATTCCGGGTGTCCCTCGCCCATCTCGTGTAGGGCGCAGTCGCGGTGGGTCAGGTAGAGGACGGCCAATCAGCCCTCCGACTTCCGACGCAGGACGAAGCGCAGATGCCCTTCCTCCTCACCCCAGGCGAGAAGCTCGTGGCCCGTCTCCCCGGCGAAGGCGTGGAAATCCTTCACCGCTGCCGGGTCGGTGGCCAGCACCACCAGCTCGCCGCCCGGCTTCATCCCGCGCAGCGCCTTGTTCGCCTTGAGGACCGGGAGCGGGCAATGCAGGCCGCGGACATCGAGGGTGACGGGTTCCTCCATGCCGTATCGAACCACCGCCGGGGGCTGGACGGCAAGGGCGGGCGCGGCCAGCCTCCGCCGCCATGATGCGGATCGGCGTGGATCTCGGCGGCACCAAGACGGAGGTGGCAGCGCTGGACCGGGCAGGGCAGGTGCGGCTGCGGCAGCGCGTCCCCACCCCGCGCTCCTATGCCGGGGTGATCGAGACGGTGCGCGAACTGGTCGAGGGCGCGGAGGCCGAACTGGGCGAGGCAGGCACGGTGGGTGTCGGCATTCCCGGCAGCCTGTCGCCGGCCACCGGCCTCGTGCGCGGCGCCAACTCCACCTGGCTGAACGGGGGTCATCTCGCCGAGGACCTTTCCGCCGCGCTGCGCCGCGAGGTGCGCCTGTCCAACGACGCCAATTGCCTCGCCCTCTCCGAGGCGGCGGACGGGGCCGCACAAGGGGCGGGCAGCGTGTTCTGCGTCATCCTCGGCACGGGGGTCGGCGCGGGCATCGTGCTGGACGGTCGTATCCTGGAGGGCGCGAACCGCATCGCCGGGGAATGGGGCCACAACCCGCTGCCCTGGATGACGGCAGAGGAGCATCCCGGCCCGCAATGCTGGTGCGGCCAGCGCGGCTGCATCGAGACCTTCCTGTGCGGCCCTGCCCTGGCCGCCGATGCGGATGGGGAAGGGGCGCGCGACGCGTCCGGCCTGCCCAGCCGCACCGACCCGGCCGCCCACGCCGCCCTGGCGCGCCACGCGGACCGGTTGGCGCGGGCGCTGGCGCATGTGGTGAACCTGCTGGACCCCGAAGTGGTGGTGCTGGCGGGCGGATTGTCGAACATGGCGCATCTCTATGAGGAGGTTCCGCGCCTCCTGCCGCGCCACGTCTTCTCCGACGTGGTGCGCACGCGCATTGTCCCGGCGCGGCACGGCGACTCCTCCGGCGTGCTGGGGGCGGCCCGGCTCTGGTCCTGAGCTTCAACGAAGCGTCATTTGCCCCGCGCCACCCGGCGCATGAACATGGCGATGGGAGACCACCATCATGGACGAGACTGACGACATCGGCAGCAACCGCTCCACCGCGCCGGATATCGGCACGGTCATCTCCCGCCGCGCAGCGCTGCTGGGCGGACTGGCCGCGCTGGCAGCCCGGGAGGCAGGTGCTTCGGCCGCAGGGACGGGCCTTGGCTTCACGCCGCTCGCGCACCTCATGTCGCCGGAGGATGCAGTGGCGACGGGTCATCGGCGAGAGGTGGTGCTCCGCTGGGGCGACCCGGTGCTGCCCGGCGCGCCGCCATTCGACCCGCTGAACCAGACCGCCGAGGCACAGGCGCGGCAATTCGGCACCAATGTGGACTTCCTGGCCCTGCTTCCGGCGGAACGTGGCGGCACCACCGGGCGCCGCGCCCTGCTCTGGGCCAATCACGAATACGCCAGCACGAGCCTCATGTTCCCCGGCCTCGGCACGGGGCGGGAGGCGCGGTCGCGCGTCACCGCCGAGCAGGCGGCGGTGGAGATGGCGGCGCTCGGCGGCAGCGTGGTCGAGATGGAGTGGCGCGGCGGCACCTGGGTTCCCGATCCAGAGGGGGGGCTGAACCGGCGCATCACCGCCTCTACGCCGATGGAGATTCGGGGCCCGGCTGCGGGCCACCCGCGCATGCGGACCTCGGAGGACCCGGAGGGTCGGCGCGTCCTCGGCATGCTGTGCAATTGCGGCGGCGGCGTCACGCCCTGGGGCACGGTGTTGACCTGCGAGGAGAACATCAACGTCTTCTTCGGCGGCGAGGCCCAGGACGAGGCGCAGCGCGAGGCGCGCCGCCGCTACAACATCGTTGCCGACCCCTTCTACGCTTGGCACCGCCACGTCGCGCGCTTCAACCTGGCGCATGAGCCGAACGAGCCAAACCGCTTCGGCTGGGTGGTGGAGGTGGACCCCTACGATCCCCGCTCGACCCCGATCAAGCGCACCGCCCTGGGCCGCTTCAAGCACGAAGGGGCGGCCTCCGCCCTGACGCCGGATGGCCGCGTCGCGATCTACATGGGCGACGATGAGCGCTTCGAATACATCTACCGCTTCGTTTCCGCCCGCCCCTTCGACCCCGCGCATCCCGACTCCAACCGCCATCTTCTGGACGAGGGCACGCTCTCCGTTGCGCGCTTCGAGGCGGATGGCACGGTGCATTGGCTGCCCCTGGTTCATGGCGAGGGGCCGCTGACCGAGGCAAATGGCTTCGGATCCCAGGCCGAGGTGTTGATCGAGACGCGCCGCGCCGCCGACCTCCTCGGCGCCACGCCGATGGACCGGCCCGAGGACGTGGAGGCCAACCTCGCCAGCGGCCGCGTCTATGCGCTGCTGACCAACAACTCGCGCCGCGCCGCCGAGCGGGTGGACCCCGCCAATCCGCGCGGCCCCAACCCGCATGGCCACGTGATCGAGATGGTGCCCCCAGGTGTCCCGGAGCGCCCGGATCATGCCGCGCCGGTCATGCGCTGGAACCTGTTCCTGCGCGGCGGCCGGCCCGAGGCGGAGGCCGGGGCGGAATACCACCGCGCCGCGAACGGGGAGGGGAATTGGCTGTCCTGTCCCGACAACTGCGCCTTCGACGGCAAGGGCCGTATCTGGATCGCCACCGACGGGGCCGGCCCGGCGGCCGGGATGGCAGACGGGCTTTTTGCCGCCGAGACGGAAGGCGAGGCCCGCGCCTTGCCGCGCTTGTTCTACCGGGCGCCCATCGGCGCTGAGGTGTGCGGCCCGGTGATCGAGGCGGGCGAGCGCAGCATCCTCCTGGCCGTGCAGCATCCAGGGGAAGCTTCGGGTTCTTCCTTCGACCGCCCCGCGACGCGCTGGCCGGATTTCGCGGAGGGGATGCCGCCGCGCGCGTCGGTCGTGGTCATCACGCGCGAGGATGACGGCCCCATCGGTTGAAGCGCGCGCGGCGGGGGCGGATAATACCCCCGTGCCCGCCCTCTGCCGCGATTGCCTGTCCACCGCGCCCGGCGACGGGGCGTCCTGCGTCGCCTGCGGCGGGCGGCGCATCGTGCGCCATGACGAACTCTTCAGCCTGACCGTGGCGCATCTCGACTGCGATGCCTTCTATGCCAGCGTCGAGAAGCGCGACCGGCCGGAATTGGCGGCGAAGCCCGTGATCGTGGGCGGGCTGACGCGCGGCGTGGTGGCGGCGTGCTGCTACGTCGCCCGTACGCGCGGCGTCCGGTCCGCCATGCCCATGTTCCAGGCCCGCGCCCTCTGCCCCGATGCCGTGGTGATACGCCCCGAGATGGCGAAGTACGTGCAGGAAGCCCGGCGCATCCGCGCGATGATGGAGAAGCTGACGCCGCTGGTGCAGCCGCTCTCCATCGACGAGGCGGTGCTGGATCTGCGCGGGACGGAGGCGCTGCACCGCGCGCCGCCCGCGGTGACGCTGGCGCGGCTGGCGCAGCAGGTGGAGCGGGAGGTCGGTGTAACCGTCTCGATCGGCCTCGCGGCGAACCGGCTGATGGCGAAGCTGGCAGCCGGCCGGGACAAGCCGCGCGGCTTTGCCGTGATCGGGGCGGAGGAGGCCGCCTCCTGGCTGGCGCCGGAACCGGTCGGGCTGCTGCCCGGAATCGGCCCGGCGGCGGTGCGGCGCCTCGCCGCGCTCGGCATCACGCGGCTTGGGCAGTTGGCCGCGCTCGATGCGCGCTCCGCCCTGGCGCGGCTGGGGCCGGAGGGGCCGGAACTCGCCGCCCGCGCCCGTGGCGAGGACCCGCGCCCGGTCAGCCCGGACCGCGAGACGCGCAGCATCAGCGCCGAGACCACCTTCGACACCGACCTTTCGACGGTCGAGGCGCTGGAGGCGCCGCTCTGGCGCCTATGCGAGAAGCTGGCCCGTCGCCTCGCCGCCAAGGGCTTCGCGACCGGTGGCGTGGTGCTGAAGCTCAAGACCGCGCGCTTCGAGACGCGCAGCCGCGTCGGGCGCCTCGCCGCCGCGACGCAGGTGCCCGAGACGCTGTTCGAGGTGGCGCGCGCCCTCCTGCGGCGCGAGGCGGATGGCACGCCCTTCCGCCTGATCGGCGTCGGCGCCAGCCCGCTGATGCCGGCGGAGGGCGCCGATGCGGGCGACCTAGCCGACCCGGAGGCGCCGCGCCGTGCCGCGCGCTGGCGCGCCATGGAAGCGCTGCGCGGCCGCTTCGGCGAGGCGGCGGTGCGGCAGGGACGATCGGGCAAGGATTGACTCCGCGCCCCGGACCTTTCGCTGCATGGCGCGCCGCGCCAATCTGCCCGCAGCATGGATCAGGGAGGCGACATGGACGCGGCGACTCGCGCGGAGTTCGGGGTGGAAGGGGAATGGCACGTGGCGAAGCGCCACCGCATCCGCTGGGCGGAATGCGACCTCTACGGCCACGTGAACCACGCCGCCTACCTCATCATGTTCGAGGACATGCGTGTGGAGCACTGGTTCTCGCTGGGCCAGGAATTGCGGCCCGATGCGCCCGGTCCGGTCGTGGCGCGGCTGGAGGTCCGCTACCTGCGCGCCCTGGGCTTCCAGGACGACGTGCTGCTGACGCTGCGGACCACCGGGTTCCGCAATACCAGCTACACCCATGAATACGCGGTGTGGAAGGACGGCCTCTGCTTCGAGGCCAAGGCGCTGCTGGTCTGCGTGAAGGACGGCGCCAGCACTCCCATCCCGGATTCGGCACGGGCCGGGATGGAGGCGGCACTGCGGTGTTAGCTGCAGGTCAGGACCAGCGCGTTGCGGATGTCCTGCTCCGTCATGATCCGCACCACGTTCGCCGCCGCGAAGCGCGTCGTCGCGCCCGGGCCGAGGGTGAGGTTCACCTCGTTCATGAAGCTCTGCTCCACGCCGGGGCGCGAGAGGGTGCCGGTGACGCGGTAGGTGCTTGAGGGAGTGCGGTTCCTGATCCTCACATCGGCCGTCTTCAGGTCGCTGCCCGGCCCCATGCGCGGCACGCGCGAGGTGCTGAAGGTGACGCTGACCACCTCCATCAGGTTGTTCTGCACGCAGTTGACCGAGGCGGTGCGGACGGGCGCGCTCTGGGCCAGCGCCTCGCCGGCGGGCATGGCGAGCGCCAGCGGTACGGCGAGGATGGCGGCGAGGGCTCCGATGCGGATCATGGCGATGCTCCTTCTGATGCGGGAATTGTGTCAGGGCAGGGGGGGTGCCGCCACGGCACCGCCCCGATCGCCCCGATAGGCGCAGCCTTTCAGCCGAGGCGCTCGCGCCGCGTCGGCTCCAGATCGTCTTCCAGGAAGCCCTGCAGGATCGCGTCCATCCCCGGCTGCGGCCGGAAGCCAAGGCGCCGGGCGCGTTCCGCCGTGAAGGCGGCAGGCCACCCGCCGACGATGGCGGCGACATTGGCGTCGGGTTCCGGCTTCACCAGCGCGCGCTGCTCCGGCGTCAGCACGGAGAGCATCTCCGCCACGCTCACGCTCAGCCCTGGCGGGTTGATGCCGCGGTCGAGGCCAAGCGGTGCCGTATCCATGGTCATGGCATGGTGCAGCCAGTCCACCGCGATGCGCGGCGAGCAGACCCAGAGGCGGAAATCCTCCCCCACGGGCAGTGGCGTCTCCAGCCCCAGCAGCGGCTCGCGTAGGATGGCGGAAACGAAGGAGGAGGCCGCCTTGTTGGGCCGCCCGGGCCGGATGATGACAGTGGGCAGGCGGATGGAGACGGCATCCAGCATCCCGCGGCGCGACGCGTCCTGCAGCAGCAACTCCGCCGCCGCCTTCTGCGCCCCGTAGGAATTGGTGGGGAGCTGCCGCGCCTCGTCGGGCAGCATCGCCGCCTGTCCCCCGCCGAAGGAGGCCACGGAGGAGGTGAAGACCACGCGCGGAGGCTTGGCCAGTTGCCGGCAGCGCTCGATCACCGCCAGCGTGCCGCGCAGGTTCACGTCGAGGCCGAGATCGTAATCCGCCTCCGCCGCCGCACTCACCACGGCGGCGAGGTGGATGACCGCATCCGTCCCCTCGGGGATTGCGCGCGCGAGTGCCACCGGATCCGTGACGTTGCCGGCCAGGCGCTCCGCGGGGAAGGGCGCGTCGAGCGGCGGCGGCTCGGCCATGTCGAACAGGGTGAGGCGGGTGGCCGCCCCCTCCGCGGCGAGGCGTGCGGCGAGCTTGCGGCCGAGGAACCCCCCGCCGCCGAGGATGGCGATCTGCATGGCGCGGAGGTTGCCGGAGCGGGGGCCGCCCGCCAAGCTGCCCGTCATGGAGCAGCTCTTCCTCAATCCACGCCACGGCACGCCGGGCGTCGTCGTGCTGACCGAAGGCGGGTTCCGCCGCGCCCGCGCCGAGATCGAATCCTGGCAGGGCTATGCACCGACGCCGCTGCATGAGCTTCCATGGCCCGGCATCGGCGCGCTGTTCTGGAAGGATGAAAGCGCACGTTTCGGCCTGCGCTCCTTCAAGGCGCTGGGCGGGGCCTATGCGGTGATGCGGGCTCTCTCGGCGGAGCTGGCCCGGCGCGGCGCAGCGCGCGCGCCGGACGGGAAGGCGCTGGAGTCCGGGGAACTGGCCGAGGAGACGGCGGAGGTCACGGTCACCTGCGCGACGGACGGCAATCATGGCCGCAGCGTCGCGTGGGGGGCACGGCGCTTCGGCTGCCGCTGCGTGATCTTCGTGCACGAGCATGTCAGCCAGGGCCGCCGCGACGCCATCGCCGCCTTCGGCGCCGAGGTGCGCGAGGTGAAGGGCAATTACGACGACAGCGTGCGCGAGGCGCAGCGCGTGGCCGAGGCGGAAAATTGGCTCGTCATCTCCGACACCTCCTATCCCGGCTACACCGAGCCGCCGCGCGACGTAATGCAGGGCTACCGGTTGATGGCGGCCGAGGCGCTGGAAGCGATGGGCGCGCCGCCCACCCATGTCTTTGTGCCTGGTGGGGTAGGGGGCGTCGCGGCCGCCGTTTCCGTCCAGCTTCGGGCGAGCGGGGCGCGGAATGCGCGCCTCGTCATCGCGGAGCCCGACCGGGCCGCCTGCCTGCTCGAATCCGCGCGTGCGGGGGAGGCGGTGGCGGTGGCGGGCGAACTCGACACGATCATGGCCGGGCTGGCATGCGGCGAGCCCTCGCTGCTGGCGTGGCAGGAGCTGGAGCGAGGTGCCTTCGCCTTCATGGCCGTGCCGGATGACGGCGTACCGGCCGCCATGCGCCGCCTGCGCGCGGAAGGCATCGAAGCGGGCGAAAGCGCCGTCGCCGGGCTGCTGGCGCTGGAAGCGGCGCTGGCACGGCCGGAATGGCGCGACGCGCTGGGGCTGGATGGGGCAAGCCGCGTGCTGGTCTTCGGCACGGAGGGCGCGACGGACCCCGCTCTCTACGAGCGCATGACGGCCAACTGATCCCCTTCACGCGACCGACATAAACGTGTCACATGCGGGCAACCGCCGGGGTCTAACGCCCGCGGACCAGACATATTGGGAGTCGCCTGCATGCTGCGTCGTCGTCAACTGGGCCTGGCCGCTGCCGGGACCTTCGCTCCCGTCGCGCTTGCTGCGCCCGCGCTGGCCCAAAACGGCCCCGTCGAGATCCAGTTCTGGCACGGCCTGGCCCAGCCGCTGGGCGGCATGCTCGAATCCATCGCCAACGACTTCAACAACTCGCAGAGCCGCGCCCGCGTCGTCTCCACCTTCCGGGGCGGTTACCCCGAGACGATGGTGGCCGCCATCGCCGCCTTCCGCGCCGGCACCGCGCCGCACATCGTACAGATGTTCGAGGTGGGCACGGGCACGATGATGGCAGCTGGTCGCGCCATCAAGCCGCTTCACGAGCTGCTGCGCGACACCAACGTCAACATCAACTTCGACGACTACCTGCCGGCGGTGCGCGGTTATTACAGCCTCGCCGACGGGCGCATGATGTCCATGCCGTTCAATTCCTCGACGGCGATCATGTTCTACAACAAGGATGCCTTCCGGCGCGCCGGGCTCGATCCGGAGGTGGCACCGAAGACCTGGGCTGAGCTTCGTCAGGCCGCGCAGCGCATCAAGGCGGCGGGGCACGAGATGCCCTTCACCACCGCTTGGCCGACCTGGACGCAGATCGAGCAGCAGAGCGCCATCCACAACACCGAGATTGCGAGCCAGGAAAACGGCTTTGGCGGGCTGAACACCGAGCTGCGCGTCAACAACCCTCTGATGCAGCGCCACTTCGCCAATCTGCTGGAAATGGGGCGCGAGGGGTCCTTCCGTTGGGGCGGACGTGACTCGGCGGGCGACGCCGTCTTCGCTTCCGGCCAGGCGGCAATCGTTCATGCTTCCTCCGGCGCGCGGGCGCGCTTCGTGCGCGAAGTGCCGGGCGGCGCGGCGAATATCGGCGCGGCGATGCTGCCTTATTACGAGGACGTGCCGGGCGCGCCGATCAACTCCATCATCGGCGGCGCCTCCTTCTGGGCGATGAATCGCGGCCCGAACGCGCAGCGCAGCGCGGACGAGAACCGCGCCATCGCCGAGTTCTTCGCCTTCCTCGCCCGGCCCGAGGTCGCGGCGAAGTGGCACACCGACACGGGCTTCCTGCCCGTCACCCGCACCGCCTTCGAGCGCGTGCGCCAGAGCGGCTTCTACGAGCAGAACCCGGGCGCCGACGTGCCCATCCAGCAACTCCTGCGCGGCGACCGCATGACCGGCGCCAGCCGCGGCATCCGCCTGGGCGGCTTTGTCGAGATCCGCGTCATCATGCAGGAAGAGATGGAGCGCGCGCTCCAGGGTCAGCAGGCGGCTCCGCAGGCCTTGCAGAACATGACGAACCGGGGCAACGCGGTGCTGCGCAACTTCGAGCGCACGAACCGCGGCTGATCCACGAAGGGAGCGCCTGTTGCGTAAGGTTCACTTCAAGGGCGTGGCGCTTCCCTACCTGCTGTTGCTGCCGCAGCTCATCATCACCGGGCTGTTCTTCTTCTGGCCGGCGGGTATGGCCATCTACCAGTCCTTCCTTCGGGAGGATGCATTCGGCCTGTCCAGCCAGTTCGTCGCCTTCGAAAATTACGCCGACGTGCTCTCCGACCCGACCTGGTTGGAATCGGCGGCGCGGACCGGGTTGTTCTCAGTCAGCGTCGCCCTGCTGGCGCTCGGCGTGGCGCTGTTCCTCGCCGTGCAGGCGGACAAGCACATCCGCGGTGCCGACACCTACAAGACGCTGCTGGTCTGGCCCTATGCCGTAGCGCCGGCGCTGGCCGCCGTGCTGTGGCTGTTCATGTTCCACCCGAATATCGGTCTGTTCGGCCGGCTACTGAACGGGCTGGGCATCCCCTGGGACTACCGGCTGAACGGGGGGCAGGCGCTGACGCTGGTCATCCTCGCCTCCGCCTGGAAGCAGGTCTCCTACAACTTCATCTTCTTCCTGGCAGGGCTGCAATCCATCCCGCGCTCCGTCCTGGAGGCGGCGGCGATCGACGGCGCCAGCCCGATGCGTCGCTTCTGGACAGTGGTGTTCCCGCTGCTCTCGCCCACGGCCTTTTTCCTGCTCGTGGTCAACCTCGTCTACGCCTTCTTCGACACGTTCGGCGTCATCCATTCGCTGACCCAGGGCGGGCCGGGCAAGAGCACCGAGACGCTGATCTACCGCGTCTACACGGATGGGGTGATGAACCTGAACCTCGGCAGCAGCGCGGCGCAAAGCGTCATCCTGATGATCCTGGTCATCGTCCTGACCGCCGTGCAGTTCCGCTACGTCGAGCGGAAGGTGCACTACTGATGGACCTTGCCGAGAAGACGCGACGCCGGCAGCGCCGTGACGCGATTATCACCCATCTCTGCCTGATCCTGGGCGTGCTGATCTTCGCCTTCCCGATCTACCTCACCGTCATCGGCTCCACCCATGACGTGAACACGATCGGCCGAGGCGACGTACCCCTGCTGCCGGGCGGCGAGGCGGTGGCAAACTACGCCCAGGCCTGGGAGGCGGGGGGCGGGCGCTACATGGGCACGCCGGCCGGGCGGATGCTCGCCAACAGCCTGGTCATGGCGCTGCTGATCGCCTTCGGGAAGATCGCCATCTCGCTCACCAGTGCCTATGCGGTGGTGTTCTTCCGCTTCCCCGGCCGCATGGTCTGCTTCTGGCTGATCTTCATCACGCTGATGCTGCCGGTGGAGGTGCGGATCATCCCGACCTTCCAGGTCATGGTGGATCTTCAGCTGATCAACACAATGACCGGCCTCGTGGTGCCGCTCATCGCCTCGGCGACGGCGACGCTGCTGTTCCGGCAATTCTTCCTCACCATCCCGGACGAATACGTGGAGGCGGCGAAGATCGACGGGGCGGGGCCGCTGCGCTTCTTCAAGGACGTGGTGCTGCCGCTCTCGGTCACCAACATCGCGGCGCTCTTCGTCATCCTGTTCATCTATGGCTGGAACCAGTATCTCTGGCCGCTGCTGATCGTGAATGACCGCTCGCTGGAAACCATCGTCGTGGGCCTCACCAAGATGATCGGCGGCGGCGACTCTCAGAATGAGTGGAACGTGATCATGGCAACGGCGGTCTATGCCCTGCTGCCCCCCGTCGCGGTGGTCCTGCTGATGCAGCGCTGGTTCGTGAAGGGCCTGACGGAGACCGAGAAGTAATGGCGACGCTGCACCTGCAGGATATCCGCAAGTCCTTCGGCCCCACCCAGGTCCTGCACGGGGTCACCCTGGATGTGGCCGATGGCGAGATGATCGTCATCGTCGGCGCCTCGGGCTGCGGCAAGTCCACCTTGCTGCGCATCGTGGCGGGGCTGGAAACGCAGACCTCCGGACAGGTCGTCATCGGGGGGCAGGACGTGTCCGGCCTGGAACCCGCCGACCGCGACGTGGCGATGGTGTTCCAGAACTACGCGCTCTACCCGCACATGTCGGTCTTCGGGAACATGGCCTACGGGCTGAAGATCCGCGGCGTCCCGAAGGCGGAGATCGAGCGGCGGGTGAAGGAGGCCGCGGAGCTGCTCGGCATCGGCGCGCTGCTGGAGCGGCGGCCGCGTCAGCTCTCCGGCGGCCAGCGCCAGCGCGTCGCCATGGGCCGCGCCATCGTGCGCGAGCCCAAGCTCTTCCTGTTCGACGAGCCGCTCTCCAACCTCGACGCCAAGCTGCGCGTCCAGATGCGCGCCGAGATCCGGCGGCTGCAGCGCCGCCTCGGCGTCACCAGCCTTTTCGTGACGCATGACCAGGTGGAGGCGATGACGCTCGGCGACCGCCTCGTCGTCATGCATGGCGGCCACGCGGCGCAGATCGCGACGCCGATGGAGATCTGGGCGCGGCCCGCCGACACCTATGTCGCGGGCTTCATCGGCAGCCCGGCCATGAACTTCCTTCCCGCGACGCTGAGCCATGGCGGAGCGGTGGCGACGCTCGCGGGCGGGCTGGCCGTTCCGCTTCCCGGACGTGCCGGCGCGGATGGCGCGGGGGTGCTGATCGGCATCCGGCCTGAGCATCTGCGTCCCGGCGCGGGGGGGCTGTCGCCCACCATCGAACTCGTGGAGCCGCTGGGCAGCGAGAGCGTGCTGCATGGCCGCCTGCCCGATGGCAGCCCGCTCACCGCGCGGCTTCCCGGTGCCGTGCATGCCGAAGGCGCCTTGGCCCTCACCCTGCCGCCCGAGTCGCTGCACGTTTTCGATGCCGGATCCGGAAAGAGGATTGAAGCAGGCGCCTGACACGGCCAACTTGGCCGCAAATCAGGGAGACACGTCCATGCTTCGTCGTCAGGCTCTCGGCCTCGCCGCCGCCGCGCCATTCGCCGCGCGCTCTGCCTTCGCTCAGGGCTCCGACTGGCCCAGCCAGCCTGTCCGCCTCGTCGTGCCCTTCGCGGCCGGCGGACCCACCGATATCCCCGCCCGCGTCATCGCGGAGGAGATGTCGAAGACCCTGCCGCAGCGCCTCGTGGTGGAGAACCGCACGGGCTCGGGCATCGTCGTCGGCACGGACATCGTCGCGAAGGCGCCGAAGGACGGGCACACCATGCTCTACAGCACCATCGGCCACGCCGTGGTGCGCGCGCTGTTTGACCGCGTGCCCTTTGACCCGGTGGCCGATTTCACGCCCGTCGCCCTCATCGGTCAGGTGCCGATGATCCTGATGGTCAACAGCAACTTCCCGGCCCGCACCCTGCCGGAACTGATCGAGCTGATCCGTGCCAATCCGGGGCGCTACGACTACGCGTCCTCCGGCAATGGCGGCGCCGTCCATCTCGCCTCTGAATTGTTCCTCGCCATGGCGGGCGGGCTGCGGATGAACCACGTCGCCTTCCGCGGTTCGGCGGCGGCCATGCCGGACGTGCTGGCGGGGCGCATCCCGATGATCGTGGATGTGGCGGCCAGCGCGCTGCCCTACCTGCAGCGCGGCGAGATGCGGGCCCTCGCCATCTCCACCCGCGCGCGCTCGCCGCTGGCGCCGAGCATCCCGACCTTCATCGAAGGCGGCGTCGCGGATTACGAGGCCTATACGTGGCACATGATGCTGACGCCCTCCGGCACGCCGGAGGCGGTGGTCCGCGCCGCCAATGCCGCGGTGAACCGTGCGCTCGCGGTGGATGCGGTGCGGAACCGGCTGACGGAACTCGCGGTTCAGGTCGTGCCGGATTCCACGCCGGCAAGCGCCGCCGCCTTCCTGCGCTCCGAGATCGAGAAATGGGAGCCGATCATCCGCTCCCGCGGCATCACGGTGGGCTGATCGGCGCGAAGGCGGCCGCCTCGGGCCACACGGCCACGGGGCGGCCGGCCTGCCATTGCGAAAGGACGGGCTGGGCGCGGAGATTCTGCCCCCGCTCGTCCAGCCGCCAGCCCCAGCCATTGGGCAGCGTTCCCTCGGGCTGGTCCACATTGCCGAGCGCCTGGCGCAGCGCCAGCTTCTCGCTCGGGGCCGCCAGCACCGTGCGCGCGCCGCTATAGGCCGCCAGGGAAAGCCCGGCACGCGGGGCGGCGCCCCAGCGGCGCTGGTAGAGTTCGGCGAAGGGCCGCGCCCCAGGAGCCAGCGCTTCCGCCGTCGCCACCGGCGGCACGTCCAGCACGAAGCTCCCTTCGATCCCCGTCGCGCGCGCCAACTCGGCGAGGCCCCAGGCGCTGCCAAGCCCCATGATGACGGGCGGGCGCCATGACGCCTCGGCCAGGGCGCGCAGCAGCGCGGCGGCATCGGCCTCGCTCCCCGCGTGCAGGAGGGCGCTGGTGCCGGCGGTGCGCAGGCGCTGCACCAGCGCCGGCATCTCCGCCGTGCGCGGCGCGTGGGTCAGCCGCTCCAGCACGGTCAGCCCCGCCTCGCGCAGCCGCGCCTCGCAGGCCTCGGCGAGACTGGCGGGGGAGGGTGAGGCCTCGTGCAGCAGCGCGATGCGCAGCGCCTCGGTGGGCTGGCCGAGCCAGCCCGGCAGGACGCGCATGAGTGCCCCGGCCGCCACCGCGCCGAAATCCGCGGCGCGGGGACCCGGGCGGAGAAGCCAGCGCGACTGGCGCTCCAGCAGGACCTCCGCCGTCGCGACAAGCTCGACGAAGGGCACTTCCAGCGCATCCACCGCCTGGATGGCAGCGAGGGCGGAGGTGACGTTGCCGCTGCCGAAGAGCAGCATGCAGCGCTCCGCCTGGACGAGGCGCCGCGCCTCCACCAGAACCTGCGCGGCGTCGCCGGCTTCGGCGCGAACCAGCCGCGTCGGCCGGCCGCGTTCCTCCACCGCGAGTTCCAGCCCCCGCAGCGCCTCGTCGCCCAGCAGGGAGGAGGCGGGGAAGATCGCGCCGATCCGCGACTCCGCCGGCGCCTGCGCGAAGGCAGGAGCGGCGAGGGCGAGCAGCGGCAGGGCGCGACGGCGGATCACACGCCGATTGTCGCGCCGCGCCGCCCGCCGCGCAACTTGACGCTGCGGGTCGCGCGGCGTTCTTTGACGCCAACCGAGGAGGAGCCCACGCATGCCCGACACCATGACCTTCATCGCCCATGGCAGCGGCGGCGGCCCCGATGTGCTGGTGCCCTCCACCGGCCCGGTGCCGAAGCCTGCAGCGGATGAGGTGCTGATCCGCGTCGAGGCGGTGGGGGTGAACCGGCCCGACGTGGCGCAGCGCGAGGGGCGCTATCCGCCGCCTCCCGGCGCCTCACCGATCATCGGGCTGGAATGCGCGGGCGAGGTGGTCGCGGTGGGCGATGCGGCGAAGAAGTTCCGCGTCGGCGACAAGGTCTGCGCCCTGACCAATGGCGGCGCCTATGCGGAGTTCTGCACGGCCCCAGAGGCGCAGACCCTGCCCTGGCCCAAGGGCTTCGACGCGTTGCGCGCCGCCGCCATCCCGGAAACCTATTTCACCGTCTGGGCCAATCTCTTCGGCACGGCGCATAGCCCGGGCGGACAACTTGCCCCTGGCGAGACGGTGCTGGTGCATGGCGGCACCTCCGGCATCGGCGTCACCGCCATCCAGTTGGCCAAGGCCTTCGGCAGCCACGTCATCACCACCGCCGGCAGCGACGAGAAATGCGCCGAGGCGGTGAGGCTGGGCGCGGACCACGCCATCAACTACCGCACGAAGGATTTCGCCGAGGAGGTGAAGCGCATCACTGACGGGCGGCTCGCGGATGTGGTGCTGGATATGGTGGGCGCGCCTTATTTCGCGCGGAACCTGCGGTGCCTGCGCATGGATGGGCGGCTGGTGCTGATCGCCTTCCTGGGTGGCGAGACGGCGGAAAAGGTGGATCTGCGCCCGATCATGGTGCGCCGCCTGACGGTCACCGGCTCCACCATGCGGCCGCGCACCACGGCACAGAAGGCCGAGATCGCCGATGCGCTGCGCGAGAAGGTCTGGCCGCTGCTGGAGAAGGGCGTCGCCTGCCCGCGCATCCACGCCACCTTCCCGCTGGCCGAGGCCGCCAAGGCCCATGCGCTCATGGAGAGCAGCCAGCATATCGGCAAGATCATGCTCACGGTCTGACGCGGCGTGACACAGGCCCGGGCGCTCCGCCTGCTGCTGATGGCGGTGGTGCTGTTCGGCGGGGTCTGGCCGGTGACCAAGGATGCGCTGCGCGACGCGACGCCGCTGTGGTTCGGCTTCTCTCGCGCCGCGCTCGCCGCTGTCGCGACGGCCTTGCTGATGGCGGGGATGGGCCGGCTGCGCCTGCCGGGGCGCGCCGATCGGCCAACCGTGCTGGCGGTCGGCACGCTGCAGATCGGCGCCTTCTTCGCCCTGGCGCATGCGGCGCTGCTGCATGTCCCGGCGGGGCGGACAGCGGTGCTGGCCAATGTCACCATCTTCTGGCTGGTGCCGCTCTCCGTCTGGATGCTGGGGGAGGCGGTCTCGGCGCGGCGCTGGGTGGCGGCGGCGATCGGCTTGGCCGGTGTGGCGGTGATGACCGGGCCCTGGGCCTTCGACTGGTCCGCGCCGGGAATGCTGTCCGGCCATGCGCTGCTGCTCGGCGCCTCGCTATGCTGGAGCCTGGCCATCGTGATTACGCGGCTGCGCCCGCCCCAGACGCCGATGATCGCGCTCCTGCCCACGATCTTCACGGTGGGCGCGCTGGTGCAACTGCCGGTGGCGCTGTGGCGGGAGCCGTATGGCGGCCTGGGTTGGGACGCCGCCTTCCAGGCCGGATTCATCGGGCTGTTCGCGGCGCCGGTGGGCACCTGGGCGTTGATCGAGGCGGGGCGAAACCTGAACGCGGTCGTCGCCTCGCTCGGCTTCCTGCTCGTGCCCGTGGTGGGCGTCGCGCTGGCGACGCTGTGGCTGGGCGAGCCTTTGGGGTGGGATCTCCTGTTGGGCGGCGCGCTCGTGGTGCTGTCCGTGGTGCTGGCGGCGAAAGGATAGGAAGGGCATGCGGCTGAGGCTGGTGGAAATGGGGGAGGGGCCGCCGCTCGTGCTGCTGCACGGGTTGTTCGGCGCGGCGCGCAACTGGGGCGGCATCCAGAAGCAGCTGGCGCGGCGCTTCCGCGTCCTCGCGCCTGACCTGCGGAACCATGGCGAAAGCCCGCACGCCCCCGGCATGTCCTATGCGGCGATGGCCGAGGATCTCGCGGAGACGCTGCACGCCCATGGTGCCGCCGGCGCGACGGTGCTGGGGCATTCCATGGGCGGCAAGGCGGCGATGGCCCTGGCGCTTCGCCACCCGGAGATGGTCGGTCGCCTCGTTGTCGCCGACATCGCGCCGCGCCGCTATGCCCCTTCGCTGCGCGGCTATGTCGCGGGAATGCGCGCCATGGCGCTGACGCCCGGCCTCGCGCGGCGCGACGCCGACGCGGCGCTCGCCGCCTCCGTTCCCGAGCCCGGCATCCGCGCCTTCCTGTTGCAATCCCTCGACTTCGATTCCGACCCGCCGCGCTGGCGCATCGGGCTGGAGCACATCTCGGCCGGCATGGCCGAGGTGGAGGATTTCCCCGCGACGGGCCGCTACGAGGGACCGGTGCTGGTCATCGCCGGGGAGCGCTCCGACTACATCCAGCCGGAGGACCGCGCCCTGTTCCTTCGCCTCTTCCCGCAGGCGCGCTTCGCGGTGGTGGAGAAGGCGGGGCACTGGGTCCATTCGGAAAACCCTCGTGGCTTCCTGGCCGTGCTGGAGGATTGGCTGTGACCGGCTTCCCGGTCACCTCCACCTATGCGGCGCTGCTCGCCCTCCTGCTGCTCCTCCTGTCGCTGCTGGTGATCCGCCAGCGCTTGCACAGCCGCGTCGTGATCGGCACGGGGGAAGGCGAGGCGCTGCTGCGCGCCTCCCGCGCCCAAGGCAACTTCACCGAATACGTGCCGATGATCCTCGTGCTCCTGCTGCTGCTGGAAGCCAGTGGCGCCTCGGCGGGGCTGCTGCATGGCATCGGCGCCGCGACGCTGCTGGGGCGGGTGCTGCACGGCTTCGGCATCTCCCGCAGCCCGGAGTGGCTGCGCTTCCGGCAGGCCGGCATGGCGCTGACCTTCGGGCCGCTCGCGGTGGCGGCGGTGGCGCTGCTCCTGCGCTGAACAGCAAAATTCCTTGACGCGGGGCGCAACAATCCCCATTCATGGGGTATGTTCACGCCGTTCACATTTCGCTCCGGCGCGCGACCTCGCCCCCGCTGGCATCGTGCCGCTTGCACCTGGGGGCCGGCGAGACAATCTGCCGGGCATGGAGATTCAGCCGCGTTCTTCCGCCCTGCTTCCGGGCCTGCCGCTGCCGCTTCGCATCGCGATCGGCTTCGGGCTGCTCAGCCTCTGCCTGTGGCTGCCGGCCTTCGTGGCCATCTTTCGCTGATGGAGAAGTCGCGCAGGCGCTGGCCTGACATATCCAGTCGGCCGGTGGCACGCTTCGGCTGGCGCGTGTGGCTGCTGCCCATGTTCCTCTGGCCGCTGGCGATCGACGTGGTGACGGAGATCATCCGCGGTCGCCCACTGCGCCTCGTGGGTGGGGTGCTTGCGTTGTACCTTGCCTGGAAAGCGGCGGCGCTTCTCGCGACGCGCAGCGCGGGTGCCAACCGGCGCGGCGCCGCGCTGGTCGGCGTCGCGGCGGGGCTCACCGCCGGGCTGGCCGCGGGAATGGGCCCGCTGATCTCGGTCGCGCTCGGCTTCGGGGCCTGGGCGGGCACGCGCCTCCTGACGGAGGATTTGCCGGAGGAGGCGCCTGTTGTGCCCCCGGCGCCCCCGCCCGCTCCCGAAGTGGACCCGCTGGCGCCGCAGCGCGTCCAGCTTCAGCGCATCGCCGACGCCGCGCCCGCTCTGCCGCATGCAGCCGAGATGGAAGGTGCCGTTTCCGCACTGCGCGACGTGTTGGACGAGCTCGCCCTGCGGCCCGCGCGCCTGCCCGATGCGCGCCGCCACCTCAACCTGCAGCTGGACGGGCTGTCGCGCATTGTGGACCGGCTGGAAGCGGGCGCCACGCCACCCGAAACGCTGCCCGCCCTGCTCGGCGAGATCGCCGCCTCGGCCCGGCGCCTGCGCGCCGAACTCAACAGCGCCGAGAGCGAGGCGCTGGATATCCAGGTGAAGGTTCTGGCGGAAAGGCTGCGACAGGAAGGACCATGAGCGAAACCACCTCCACCCCCATGCCATCGCCCATTCCGCCCACCCCTGCGCGTGAGGCGGAGGTGGCGAAGCTGGCCGCCGCCATCGACATCAACGACAGCGGCTCCATCCTGCGCTTCGGCGCAGCGGCGCAGTCGCGCGCCCAGGCGGCGGCGGACGCCATGCTGGAAGGCGCGAAGAACCAGGATACCGGCCCAGCCGGGCAATCCCTGTCCGAGATGCTCTCGGCGCTGCGCGGCTTCGACGTCACGACGCTGGTGGGCAAGAAGCCGACCTTCCTCCAGCGCATCTTCACCAAGGCCGGCGCCGACGCCACCGCGATCCTCCAGCGATACGAAGGAGTGCGCGGCCAGGTCGAGACGATCGGCGACCGGCTGGACGATCACCGCACGCGCCTCCTGGAGGATGTGGAGCGGCTGGAGCGGCTCTACACGGCCACGCTCGACTGGTTCCACGCCCTGGCGGACCACATCGCGGCCGGCGAGCAGGTGCTGCACCGCACGGATACGGAGGTGATCCCTGGCCTCGTCGCTGCGACGGAGAAGGGGGACGACCCCATCGCGCCGCAGCGCCTGCGCGATGCCCGCTCCGCCCGCGACGAGCTGGAGCGGCGCGTCCATGACCTGCGGCTGACGCGGCAGGTGGCGATGCAGGCGCTGCCGTCCATCCGGCTGATCCAGGAGAACGACAAGGCACTCGCCTCCAAGATCCAGTCCGTCCTGGCCAACACCGTGCCGCTCTGGCGCCAGCAACTGGCACAGGCCCTCGCCATCCACCGGATGCGCGAGGCGGGGCGCGCGGTGAAGCAGGCCACCGACCTCACCAACAAGCTGCTTACCGCCAATGCGGAGACACTGCGCACCGGCAATGCCGAGGCGCGGGTGGAGCTGGAGCGCGGCACCTTCGACCTGGAGGCGGTGAAGCAGGCCAATGCCGCGCTGATCGGCACGATCGAGGACAGCCTGCGCATCGCGGATGAGGCGCGCACGATGCGCCGTAATGCGGAGAAGGAGCTGGCCGCCTGCGAGCAGGCGATCCGCCGCGCGCTCACCGCAGCCAAGGGTCCGGCCGTGGCGCGCTGAGCCGCGACGCGCGGCGCTGGCGCACGTCCGGGGCGCGTCAGGCGGAGAGGGCCAGCCCCTCAATGCGAAGCGCCTCGCGCAGTGCGGCGAGTTCCGAGGCGGTCTCGGGCGCGCCATCCACCAGGGCGCGTCGCGTGCGCCGCGCCGGGCCGGCGACGCGCTCCATTTCCAGGTACGCCGCCGCGCCTGCCAGGGCGTGCAGCCGCTCCGGAAGGCGCGGATCGCCCGGCTGGGCGGCGAGCACGGCGTCGGCATGGCTGCGCAGCTCCGCCTCGAGCGCCGGGCGCAGCGTTCCGAGGCCGGTGTTCCGCTCCGGCTCCGTCCCCGCCAACTCGGCGAGAAGGGCGAGGAGACGCTGCCGCTCCACCGGCTTGGCGATGTGGCGTTCCATGCCGGCCGAGCGCGCGGCGGCGATGTCCTCCGGAAAGGCGCTCGCCGTCACTGCGATGACGGGGGTGGCGCCGACCGGGCCGGGCAGGGCGCGCAGGCGGCGCGTCGCCTCCATGCCATCCATGCCAGGCATCATCACGTCCATCAGCACGGCGTCGAAGGCCTCGCCGCGCGCCGCCGCTGCCTCCACCGCTTCCAGCGCGGCCTCGCCGCCCGTCACGCAGGTCAGCCCGAAGCCGGTGGTGGCGAGCAGGGCGCGCAGCACCGCGAGGTTGGCGGGGGAATCATCCACCGCGAGGATTCGCAGCTTGCGCAGACGTGGTTCCGCCACCAGGGCGGGAAGCGCCGCCTCCACCAGAGGCAGATCCAGCCGGAAGGTCGCGCCGCGCCCGTCCGGCCCGTCCAGGCAGGCGATGCTGCCGCCCATCAGCGCGGCGAGCCGGGCGGAGATGGAGAGGCCGAGCCCGGTCCCCTCTACGTCGGCGGGGGAAAGCTTGCCAAAATCCGCGAAGAGCGCCGCGCGCTCCGCCTCCGGCACGCCAGGACCCTGGTCCGACACGTCGGCGACGAGGCGTCCGCCCTCGCGCCGCACCTCCAGCAGCACCTCGCTGCCCTCGGGCGTGAACTTCACCGCATTGCCGAGTAGGTTCAGCAGGATCTGGCGCAGCCGCGTCGCGTCGGCGCGCATGCCGGCGGGAAGGCCCGACAGGCGCAGCCGCACCTCGACGCGCCGCGCCGCCGCGACCGGACGGATGATGCTCGCGGCCGCTTCGAAGGGTTCGGCAGCGGGCACTGCTTCCTCGTTCAAGGAAAGCCGGCCCGCCTCCATCGCCGCGAGGTCCAGCACTTCGTTCGCAAGGGACAGGAGGTGGCGTCCGGCCGCATCCACCATCTCCACCTGCCGTCGTGCCTCGCCGGGAAGCGCCGCGGCGCGCCGCAGATGCGCGGTGAGGCGCAGCAGGCTGCTGAGGGGCGTCCGCAGCTCGTGGCTCACATGCGTCAGGATACGGGACTTGGCCTGCATGGCACGCGACGCGTCGTCCCGCGCCTCGGCCAGCTCCTCCATGATCCGCTTCTGCGCGGTGACGTCCGTGTGGATGCCGACGAGGCTGCCATCGGGCAGCCGACTCTGCGCCACGCGCAGCCAGCGTCCGGAAGGCGTCTTGCGGTCAAACGGCTCGCCGGTACGGCGATGCTCCAGCATCCGCTCTTCGAGGTCGCCGGTCGTGCGATAGGCCGGATAGCGACGGGCGATGTCGCGCAGCAGCTCGGTGTAGCTGGCGCCCGGGCGGAAGCCGGGCCGGAGCTCGGCGTAGAGCTCCTCGAGGCGCGGATTCCAGAGGACCAGCCGGTCCTCCGGGTCCCAGAGCGCGAAGCCATCCTGCAGGGCCGCGATGGCGCCCTGCATCTTCCGACGGGCCTCGATTGCCGCTTCCTGCGCGCGCAGGCGAAGCGCGAAGACGGAAGCGACCAGCAGACCGAGCGCCGCGGTCATCATGCCGAAGGCGAAGACCCGCACGATGATGCGCGAGCGCAGCGCGTGCCATTCCCCCAACGCCACGTGCTCCGGCAGGATGGCTGTGAGTGCGATCGCGCCAAAGGGAAGCGCGCGCTGTGTGGAGTGGTGGAGTTCGCTGCTTCCGTCGGCGCCCGTCCTGCGCACCAGCGGGCCGCTCTCCAGCCAGGCGGGGCGAGGCGAAATAGTCGTGCCGATCAGGTGCTCCTGTCCCGCGGCGGCGGCGAGGACGGTGCCGGACGCATCCTCTACATGGAAGCGCAGCGGGTCCGGATGCTGGATGGGCCGCAGCGCCGTGGCGAGGCGAAGATTCGGGATCTCGGCCACCAGCAGCAGCGGCGCTTCGCCGGGCACCGGGAATTCGCGGATGAGGAAGAGGCTCCATCCGCCATCGGGTCGCCGGGTCGGGCCGAACAGGGACATGCCGGGGATATCGTGATGCACGTGGACGGGGGCGTCCGCGGGCAGCGGCGTCGAGCCATCGAGAGGCTGCCCATCCTGGTGGATGGAGAAGGAGTAGCCCAGCGTCTCGGCTTGCAGCAGCCGGACCATACGCAGCTTGTCGGAAGGAGCGACGACGCCTTCGGCGATCAGCGAGGCTACGGCGTCCACGCGGCTTTGCGCCGCGGCCAGTTCGCGCGCGACCGTGGTAGCCGCGAAGTCTCCCGCGCGCTCCAGCAGCGCCTGGGCAGAGGCCTCGGCCAAGTCATCGCCGCGCTCCAGCAGGCGCTGCGTCGCGAAGGCCATGATCGCGAGCAGGACACCGGTCGCGAGCAGGGCCAGCAGGGCTGGACGGCGGGAGGGCGGTTTCGGATCAGGACGCAAGGCGGGCCTTGGAGTTGCTTGCATCCGATCACTACCCTGAGTTGCATTCCGCCGGAAGTTATCTCTTGTTCCGGGAAACTCCGTAAGCGGTTGGCCGCTGCGCCTAAGGCTTGATGAGCGTTCCTGCACCGCCGACGGTGAACAATTCGCGCAGCACCGCGTGCGGCACGCGCCCATCCAGGATGACGGCCCCCTTCACGCCCCGCTCCACCGCGTAGATGCAGGTTTCCACCTTCGGAATCATGCCGCCCGCGATCCACCCATCCGCGATGCCCTGGCGCGCTTCGGCCACCGTCATCTCGGGGATGAACTGCTTGTTCGCGTCCATCACGCCGGGCACGTCGGTCAGCATCAGCATGCGCTCCGCCTCCAGCGCGCCCGCGATGGCGCCGGACACGGTGTCGGCATTGATGTTGTAGGTCTGCCCATCCGCACCCACGCCAACCGGGGCGATGACCGGGATGATGTCAGCGCCGATCAGCAGCTTCAGCACGCGCGTATCCACGTGCTCGGGCTCGCCTACCAGGCCGAGGTCAAGCTCCTGCTCCGTGTTGGAGCCGGGGTCGCGCACCGTGCGTGTCGCCTTGCGGGCGCGGATCAGCCCGCCATCCTTGCCGGATATGCCGACTGCCAGCGCGCCCGCGCGGGTGATGCTCTCCGCCACCTGCTTGTTGACGGTTCCGGCGAGGACCATCTCGACCACCTCGACCATCTGCT
Source organism: Sabulicella rubraurantiaca (assembly GCF_017355885.1). Classification (GTDB taxonomy): domain Bacteria; phylum Pseudomonadota; class Alphaproteobacteria; order Acetobacterales; family Acetobacteraceae; genus Roseococcus; species Roseococcus rubraurantiacus. The sequence continues at coordinate 33,960 of NZ_JAFEUU010000017.1, read as the reverse complement.
GATCGGTGACGCGCAGCCCCTGGATGAAGGTGGACTTCACGCCCAGCCGCCCGAGCATGGCGTTGATCTGCGGCCCGCCGCCATGCACGACGACCGGGTTCACGCCCACCTGCTCCAGCAGCGCGATGTCGCGGCCGAAGCGCAGGGCGGTTTCCTCCTCGCCCATGGCGTGTCCGCCATACTTCACCACGACGATCTGGTCGTCATAGCGCTTCAGGTAGGGAAGGGCGCCGATCATGGATTCCATGGTGGCCTCGGCGTCATTCATCAGGCGGTTCCCCGTTTGGTCGCCGCTTGTTTCCGGGCAGCCTCGCCCGGCGTCAACCCTGGGCGCCGAGCGCCGCGAGTTCTGCGCGCAGCTCGTCGATTCCTGCGCCCGTCTCCGCCGAGGTGACGAGGACGAGCGGGTGCCCGGCCGGATGCTTGCGCGCCAGGGCCTGCACCTCCGCCAGCCGCTTCGCGAGGCCAGCGGGCTTCACCCCATCCGTCTTGGTGAGCACAAGCTGGAACGGCACCGCCGCCTTGTCGAGCAGCGTCATCACTGCGCGGTCGGAGGATTTCGTCTCGATCCGTGCATCCATCAGCAGCAGGACTCGGCGCAGGTTTGGGCGACCGCGCAGGTAGTCGAACATCAGCCCCTGCCAGTCCTCCTTCACCAGCTTGGAGGCCTTGGCGTAGCCGTATCCCGGCATGTCCACGAGGACGAGGGGCTGGCCCTCGGCGCGGAAGAAGTTGAGTTGCTTGGTACGACCCGGCGTCACCGAAACTCGCGCCAGGGCCTTCTGCCCGGACAGCGCGTTGGTGAGCGAGGACTTGCCGACATTGGAGCGCCCGGCCAGCGCCACCTCGATGCCTTCGGGCGGGGGCAGGTGCTCTAGCGTCTGGGTCGCGGTGAAGAAGTCCCACGGCCGGGCGAAGAGGAGGCGCCCGGCCTCAATCAGCGCCGCGCGCTCCCCCTCGTCGCGCGCCTCGATCAGCCCCCCGGCGGGGAGCGTCATTTCTGCGCTGCCCCACCCTGCGCCGGCGTCAGCGCGGCCTGCTGCCGCTTCTGGTCGAGGCGCATGATGTAGCCCTGCTGCGCGATGGAAAGCAGGTTGTTCCACGCCCAGTATATGATTAGGCCGGCTGGGAAGGAAGCCAGCATGAAGGTGAAGATCACCGGCATCCACTGGAAGATCTTCGCCTGCACCGGGTCGGGCGGCTGCGGGTTCAGCTTCTGCTGCAGCCACATGGTCACGCCCATGATCAGCGCCCAGGCCGGCAGGTGGAAGAAGGCCGGCGGGTCGAAGGGGATCAGCCCGAACAGGTTGAACAGATTGGTCGGGTCGGGCGCCGAAAGGTCGTGGATCCAGCCGAAGAAGGGCGCGTGGCGCATCTCGATCGTGACGAAGAGCACCTTGTAGAGCGCGAAGAAGACCGGGATCTGGATCAGGATGGGCAGGCAGCCCGAGGCCGGATTGATCTTCTCCGTCTTGTAGAGCGCCATCATCTCGGCCTGCATCTTGGCCGGATCCTCTTTGTAGCGCTCGCGGATCTCCGTCATCTTCGGCGCCAGGATGCGCATCTTGCTCATACTCTTGTAGGCCTTGTTGGCCAGCGGGAAGAAGGCGAGCTTGAGCAGGAAGGTGAAGACCAGGATGGCCACGCCGAAATTGCCGAACAGGTGGAACAGCCAGTCCAGCGCGTAGAAGAACGGCTTGGTGATGAAGTAGAACCAGCCGAAGTCGATCGCCTTGTCGAAATCCTGGATGTTCAGCCGGTCGCGGTAGCGGTCGAGGAGGTGCACCTCCTTCGCGCCGGCGAAGAGGCGGGTCGCAAAGGCGGAGTCGGCACCGGCCGGGACCGTCGCGGGCGCGGGCGGCGCCACGTCCACCTGCCAGCGATCCACGTTCCCCTCGGGAACGTGACGGAAGGCGGAGCGCAGGCGCTGGCCGTCCTCGATGCGGGTCAGTGCCGTCAGCCAGTACTTGTCGGAAAGGCCGGCCCAGCCGGCCGCGGACTCGCCCTCAAAGGCGGTGCCGCGTGCATTGGCCGCGGTGCTCTTGCCGTCGGCATAGGTGACTTCGTTCAGGCGGCCATCCTGCACGGCGATGAAGCCTTCGTGCAGGATGTAGAAGCCGGCGGTCTGCGGCGTGCGCTCGCGGCGGATGCGCGCCCAGGGCAGCAGCGTCACGGCCTGATCGCCGCGGTTGATGACGCGCTGGCGCACCTGGAACATGTAGTTGTCGTCGAGGCTCACCACCGCCTCGAAGACCTGGCCCACCCCATTGTCCCAGGTGAAGGTCACGGGCGTCGCAGCGGAGAGCGGGCCGCCCGTAACCGTCCAATCCGTGTCGTTGCCCGGCACGGGCGTGCGGCCATCCGCCGCCGTCCAGCCCCACTGGGCGAAATACCCTTCCGGCAGGCCGCGCGGCGCCAGCAGGCGCACCAGCGGCGAGTTGGGGCGGGTGTGCTCGCGGTAGTCGCGCAGCACCAGCTGGTCGAGCTGGAGGCCGCGCGCGGAGATCCGGCCTTCGACACGGCCATTGGACACGGCGACGCTTTGCGCCGGCGCAGTGGCCGGTGCGGCGGGCGCGGCGGTGACCTCGGCCCCCGGCGCGGCCGGGGCGACCGGCGCCGGCACCGGCGAGCCGCTGGTCTGCTCGTGCGCCACCGGCGGCGGGGCCACCGGGGCCGGATTCATGGTCCGGTTCCACACGTCAAAGATCAGCAGGATGCCGACGGATAGGGCGATCGCCGCCAGGAGGCGCTTCTGGTCCATTCGGAAGGTCCGGTCAGTCTCTCGCCGGCGGGACGGGGTCCAGCCCGCCGGGATGCCAAGGGTTGCAGCGCAGGATGCGCCGGGTGGATAGGACGGATCCGCGTAGCGCGCCATGCTTGGCGATCGCTTCCAGCGCATAGTCCGAGCAGGAAGGCAGGAAGCGGCAGTTGCAGCCGATGACCGGCCGAACCGTCCATTGATAGGCGATGACGGCACCCTTCAGCGCCAGGGCGCCCGGGTTCACGGCCGGGCCCCGGCGCGGCGCAGCGCGGCCGAAACCTCTTCCAGCAAGGCGGGGAAGGGGCAGGTGGCGGTACCGTCGCGGGCGATCAGCACGATGTCGTGCCCCGGCGCGGGAGCGGCTTCCAGAACGAGACGCGCCGCCGCCCGCATCCGGCGCTTGGCGCGGTTGCGGGTGACGGCGTTGCCGATCTTCTTGGTCGCGGTGAAGCCCAGCCGCGTATCGGCGGGGGAATCGGGGCGGGGCAGGGCCTGGAGGACCAGGTTGCGTCCGGCGGCCTTGCGGCCCTCGCGCGCGGCGCGCAGGAACTCCGCGCGGCGCTTCAGCCGTGACAGCATGGCCGAAGCCCGCGGGTGCGCCTTAGGCGCTGAGCTTGGCGCGGCCCTTGGCGCGGCGATTGGCCAGCACCTTGCGGCCGCCCACCGTCGCCATGCGGGCGCGGAAGCCGTGCCGGCGCTTGCGGACGAGCTTGGAGGGCTGATAGGTGCGCTTCACGGCGGGAACTCCTGGAAACAAAAGAAATCACGGGGCTGCGTCACCGCGCCCCGGTCGGAGGGGCGGTATAGGGATCATGCGGACACGCCGTCAAGTTGCGGCGGTGCGGCAAAGCGCCTATTCGGCTGGCGAAACAGCATCAGGATGGCGCGCCACATGGAACGTACCCTCGAAGGCCAGGCGGCCATCGTCACCGGCTCCACCAGCGGCATCGGGCTCGCGATCGCGACCTTCCTGCACCGGGCGGGCGCCCGCGTCATGCTCAACGGGTTCGGCAAGCCGGAGGAGATCGCCGCCGCCCGCGCCGCGGTGGGCGACGCGCCCTACAGCCCCGCCGACATGAGCAAGCCCGCCGAGGTCCGCGCCATGGTGGCCGAGGCGGAGGCGCAGTTCGGGCGGCTGGACATCCTCGTGAACAACGCGGGCATCCAGTTCGTCTCGCCGGTCGAGGATTTCCCGCCCGAGAAGTGGGACGCGATCATCGCCATCAACCTGTCGTCCAACTTCCACGCCATCGCCGCGGCGCTGCCGGGGATGAAGAAGCGTGGCCACGGGCGGATCATCAACGTCGCCTCGGCACACGGCCTCGTCGCCTCGCCCTACAAGACGGCCTATGTCGCCGCGAAGCACGGCGTGGTCGGGCTGACCAAGTCGGTGGCGCTGGAGATCGCGCAGGAGAACATCACCTGCAACGCCATCTGCCCCGGCTTCGTTCGCACCCCGCTGGCCGAGGCGCAGGTGAAGCCGCTGGCCGAGCAGCACGGCATTTCCGAGGAGGAAGCCCTGAAGGACCACCTCCTCGCCAAGCAGCCTTCCAAGCGCTGGATCGAAGTGGATGAGGTCGCGCGGATGGCGCTCTGGCTCGTCGGGCCTGATTCCGGCGGAGTGAATGGCGCGGCCCTGTCCATCGATGGGGGCTGGCTGGCGGCCTGATGGACAGCATTCCCCAGAGTCTTTCCGCCCCCGCCACCGCGCGGCCGGTGCGCCGCCGCATCAACCTGGCGTTGCAGGGGGGCGGCACGCACGGGGCCTTCACCTGGGGCGCGCTGGACCGCCTCCTGGAGGAGGAAGATCTGGAGTTCGACGGCCTGTCGGGCACCTCCGCCGGGGCCATCAACGGCGCGATCTTCGCCCTCGGCATGCTGGAAGGCGGGCGGGCGGGCGCCAAGGCGGCGCTGGAGCGCTTCTGGCGTGCCCTGGGCAGCAAGTTCGCCGTCTCGCCGCTGCGCTCGACGCCGGTCGAGAAGGCGCTCTGGGGCTGGGACCTCACCTACAGCGTCGCCTGGAACGCCTTCGACACGGTGACGCGGCTTCTTTCGCCCTATCAGTTCAACCCCTTCACCATGGAGTTCAACCCGCTCCGGAAGGCGCTGGAGGAAAGCCTGGACCTCGCGCGGCTGCGGGCCGACAAGAGCGCCATCCGGCTGTTCATCTCGGCCACCAACGTCCGCACCGGCAAGCCCAAGGTGTTCACGCGGCCGGAGATCACGGTGGACGCGCTGCTCGCCTCCGCCTGCCTGCCCAATATCTTCCGCGCTGTGGAGATCGACGGCGAGGCCTATTGGGATGGCGGCTACCTGGGCAACCCGGCGCTCTGGCCGCTCTATCACGACCGGCTGGCCTCGGACATTGTGCTGGTCCAGCTGAACCCGCTGCTGCGGCCCGAACTGCCGACCTCGACCTCCGACATCCTGAACCGGCTGAACGAGATCAGCTTCAACGCCTCGCTGATGTCGGAAATGCGCGCCATCGACTTCGTGCAGCGCATGCTGGATGCGGGCCGGCTGGAGCAGCCGCGCTACCGCCGCCTCTTCCTTCACATCATCGAGGACGAGGCGCGGATGCGCGCCTTCAAGCTGTCCACCAAGTTCAACGGCGATTGGGACTTCCTCCAGACCCTGCGCGACTATGGGCGCGAGGCGGCGGACGAGTTCCTGCGCGAGCGGGGCAGCCGCATCGGCAAGGAAAGCACGCTCGACATCCAGCGCTACCTCTAGCTAAGGGATAGCCATGGAAACCGCCTTGATCCTCCGGCTCGTCATGGCGCTTCTCCTGGCCCTGGGAGGGTTGTTCCTCGCCGCGCGGGCGCATTTCGAGGTGACGGCGGAACAGGTCGGGCTGCTGGTGGTGTTGCTGGCGGTGATCTGGGCCTACCGGATCGTCGCCGCGCATTTCGACCGCGCGGATCACGAATAGACCAGCAGGGTCCTCCGGTTCCGGCGCAGCAGCACGAAGGCGCGCTGGCGGAAGATCCGGCAGAGGCGCCGGCCCAGCCGCACCCCGCCGGGGGTCGCGATCGTCCATTCCTGCCAGGGACCGTTGCCCGACCAGCCCTCCGCCACCGGGCGGCCCTTCAGGGCACGCAGGAGGCGGCGATGCGCCTCCTCGTTCCAGCGCCGCGGCATGGGGCGACTCATCGGGTTCCAGGCGGTGATGAGGATGAGCGAGGCGGCGCGGTGCTCCGCCATCCAGGCATCGGCGCTGGGCGAGGGTTCACCGATCCGCGCGGCGACGGGCCCCGCGGCGTAGCGGCTGATGCGGTAGCCGCGATCCATGGCCGAAGGCATGGGTTCCCCTAATCGAGCTGGAAAAGCTGCGCCTTCAGATAGGCGCTTTCCGGCAGCATGGGATGCACCGGATGGTCGGCTCCGGCCCCGCCAGTCCAGAGGATGCGTCCAGTGCGGCGCGCCCGGAACATGCCCGTTCCCACTGCCTCGAAAAAGGCGCCCGGCTCGGCATGGTGGGAGCAGGAGGCGATGAACAGGAACCCTCCCGGTTCCACCAGGGAGGCGGAAAGCCGGGCGAGGCGGCTATAGGCGCGCAGCGCCGCCGGAATGTCCTTGCGGCTCTTGGCGAAGGCAGGTGGGTCCGCCACCACGACGCCAAAGCGCCGGCCCTCGCCGATCAGGCGCTCCATCACGTCCATGGCGTCGCCGCGCAGGGCGGATACGCCCTCCAGGCCGTTGGAGGCGGCGCTGGCCAGGGCGAGGTCCAGCGCGGGCTGCGACCGGTCCAGCAGGGTGACCGATACCGCGCCGCCCTTCGCCGCCAGCAGGCCGAAGCCGCCAGTGTGGCAGAAGGCATCCACCACCGTGGCGCCCGGCGCCAGCGCCGCGACCCGCGCCCGGTTCTCGCGCTGGTCGAAGAACCAGCCAGTCTTCTGTCCCGAAAGCAGATCCACCTCGAAGCGCAGCCCGCCTTCCTCCACAAGCGCCACCGCCTCCTCGCCATGGGCGAGGCGGGTTTCCTCCGCCAGCCCTTCCAGGCGCCGCACCACGCTGTCGTTGCGCAGGAGGATGGCGCGCGGCGCCAGCAGGTCGCGCAGCGCCTCGACGATCAGGGGCAGGGCGGCATCCATGCCGGCGGTGTTCGCCTGCACCGCCAGCACGTCGTCGAAACGGTCCACCACGAGGCCGGGCAGCCCGTCCGCCTCGGCATGGGCGAGGCGGCAGAAGCGCGGCACCCCCAGCTTCTCGCGCAGGGCCAGCGCCGCGGCGAAACGGTCGCGGAACCAAGCGGCATCTGGCGCCGCGTCGCGGCGGCGGTCGAGGATGCGCGCGGCAATCAGGCTGTGCGGGTTGAAGTGCCAGATGCCGTGCCCGACCCCATCGTCGCCCTCAATGCGGACCGGGGTGCCGGGCGGCAGGGCGCGAGCCTCCGGCGTCATGCGGATCTCGTTGGAGAAGATCCAGGGATGGCCGAACTTCACCCGGCGATCGCGGCCGGGCATGAGGCGAAGCAGGGGCAGGGCGGTCATGGGCGCTTCTCGCCCGCGCGCAGCGCCAGCGCCACCCCGCCGATCGTGCCAAGCAGCGCCACGGCTTCCCGCCAGCCCAGCGGCTCGTCCAGCACCAGCGCGCCGCCCAGCACGCCCACCACCGGGACCAGCAGCGTGCCCATTGTGCAGGTGGTGGCAGGCAGCCGCTGAAGCGCCCCGAACCAGCCGAGATAGGCGAGGCCGAGCGGCACCGCTCCCATCCAGCCCAGGAACACCCAGGCGCGCGTGTCCAGCGCGGACCACGCCACCTCCTCGAAGAAGATCGAGTAGAGCAGCAGCGGCGTCATCCCGAGTGCCAGCTGCCACGTCGTCACCGCGACCGGATGCAGGCTGAGCGGCCGCCTTTTCGCCAGCACCGTCGCCAGGGCGAAGAGCGTGGTGGCGCAGAGCATCAGCAGCAGCCCCGGCAGCTTGCCGAGGCTGAACTCAGCGCCTCGTCCGGCGAAGAGCACGGCGATGGACCCCACCGCCAGCGCCAGCCCCAGCAGACGCTGCCAACCCGGCCGCTCGCCCAGGATCAGCCAAGCGAGCAGCACCGCGATCACCGGCGCGGTGGAGCCGAGGATCACGCCCTCGCTCGCCTTCAGCCACAGGAGGGCGAAGGTGACGAAGCCCATCCAGGAACAGACGTTGAGGATGGAGTAGAGCAGCAGGCGCGGCCGCTGCACCGGCGGCACGTAGAGGCTGATGCCGAAGACCCGCGCCCCTAGGGCGAAGCAGGCGGCGGCGGCCAGCCCGGCCCAGCCGCGCGTCGCCATGGGCGGCATCTCGGCCAGCAGAACCTTCACGACAGGCCAGTTGGAGCCCCAGCCCAGCGCGCAGATCAGCAGGAAGATGAGGCCGGTGGAGCGCTGGGTCACGCGGGGGAGGATAGGTTCAATCCGGGAAGCCGGCCATGGCCCGCACGGCCTCCGGCGTGTGCCCCGCCTCGCGCAGCGAACGCAGGCTCGGCGCCCCGTCCCGCTTGGCGAGGCGCCGCCCATCCGCGCCGAGGATCAGCTTGTGGTGGGCGTAGTCTGGCTCCGGCCATCCCATCAGCGCCTGGAGCAGGCGGTGGATGGACGTCGCTTCCAGCAAATCCTCGCCGCGCGTCACCAGCGTGACGCCCTGTGCCGAGTCGTCCAGCGTGACGCAGAGATGGTAGGAGGCGGGGACATCCTTGCGCGCCAGCACCACGTCGCCATGCGCCAGCGGGTCGCAGCGCAGCCTTCCCTGGCCGCGCTCATGGAAGGAGAGGGGACCGGTCTCCCCAAGGGCGCGCGCCACGTCGAGGCGCAGCGCGTAGGGCTGCCCGGCTTCGATGCGCGACTCCGCCTCCGCGCGCGGCATGAGGCGGCAGGTGCCGGGATAGACGAGACCCGAAGGCCCGTGCTGCGCGCTGCCCGCGGCGGCGATGTCGGCGCGGGTGCAGAAGCAGGGATAGAGCAGCCCGCGCCCCTCCAGCGCTGCCAGGGCGTGGCGATATTCCGCCATTCGCGCGGATTGCCGCCAGACCGGCCCGTCGAAGCGCAGCCCCAGCCAGGCCAGATCCTCTTCCAGCGCCGCGATCCATTCCGGGCGGCAGCGAGTCGCGTCGATGTCCTCGAACCGCAGGAGGCAGCGCGAGCCCATGCGCCGCGCGAAGATGGCGGAATGCGCGTGGCCGAGATGCAGGAGTCCGGTCGGCGAGGGGGCGAAGCGGGTCACGTCCTCCATGGGGTGTCCTGCGTACAAGTGACGTTCGCATGAAACAATCCATGAACCGGGTTGCGGCGTTGTGGTATTGGTGTCATGCAGTCACCACATCTTGTGGCGGCCGGCGAATCCGGAGCCATCAGGGCTCCGGCTTCCGCCCCGTCCAGGCGCGGAGGCTCCCGGTTTGCCCGATGGCAGTCTGATCCCACAAATCCACGGGCCGGGCGGCTTCCCTGCCCTCGTTCTCAACGCCGATTTCCGGCCGCTTTCCTACTTTCCGCTTTCAGTCTGGGCGTGGCAGGACGCGGTGAAGGCCGTCGTGCTGGACCGAGTCTCGGTGCTCAGCGAATACGAGACGGAAGTGCGCTCGCCCTCCTTCGCCATGCGCCTGCCCTCGGTGATCGCGCTGCGCGAATACATCCCGGCGGCGCGGCGCCCGGCCTTCACCCGCTTCAACGTGTTCCTGCGCGACCGATTCGAGTGCCAGTATTGCGGCGACGGGCTCCCGGCGCAGGACCTCACCTTCGATCACGTCGTCCCCCGCTCCAAGGGCGGGCGCACCTCCTGGGACAATGTCGTGGCCGCCTGCGGGCCGTGCAATCTCCGCAAGGGGAACCGCATGCCGCGCGAGTGCCACATGCTGCCCCTCCAGCCGCCGCGGCAGCCGACAAGCTGGGAATTGCAGGAGAATGGCCGCGCCTTCCCGCCCAACCACCTGCACGAAAGCTGGCGCGACTACCTGTACTGGGATTCGGAGCTGGAGCAGGGCTGATTGACACCCTGGTCCGCCGCTGCGAAGCCTCGACGGTTTCTTCATCGGGGCACGACAGCATGAGCCAGGACCTGCAAGCGGCCATCGAATCCCTCTGGGAGCGGCGCGACACACTTTCCGCCGGAACGGTGGGCGCCGATCGCGCGGCGATCGAGACCGCGCTCGACCGTCTGGACCGCGGCGAGGCCCGCGTGGCCGAGCCGGACGGGCAGGGCGGCTGGAAGGTCAATCAGTGGCTCAAGCAGGCCGTGCTGCTCTCCTTCCGCATCGAGGATTCAGTGCCGATGGCCGGCGGCTACGACAAGGTGCCGCTGAAGTGGCAGGGCTGGGACGCGGCGCGCTTCAAGCAGGCCGGGTTCCGCGCGGTGCCCGGCGCCGTCGCCCGCCGCTCGGCCTATGTTGCGCCCAACGTGATCCTGATGCCGTCCTTCGTGAATCTCGGCGCCTATGTGGATAGCGGCACGATGGTGGATACCTGGGCCACGGTCGGTTCCTGCGCGCAGATCGGCAAGAACGTGCATCTTTCGGGCGGCGTCGGCATCGGCGGCGTGCTGGAACCGCTGCAGGCCAACCCGGTCGTGATCGAGGATGACTGCTTCATCGGCGCCCGCTCCGAGGTGGTGGAGGGCGTGATCGTCGAGCGCGGCTGCGTCCTCTCTATGGGCGTGTTCATCTCCGCCACCACCAAGATCATCGACCGCTCGACCGGCGAGGTCTTCACCGGCCGCGTCCCCGCCTATTCCGTGGTGGTTCCCGGCTCTCTGCCCGGCAAGCCCCTTCCGGACGGATCGCCTGGTCCCTCGCTGTATTGCGCGGTGATCGTGAAGCGGGTGGACGCGCAGACCCGCGCCAAGACCAGCATCAACGACCTCCTCCGTGACTGAGGCGGCGGACCCGCTGCCGCTGGCGCAGGCGCTGATCCGCTGCCGCTCCGTCACCCCGGCCGATGACGGGGCGCTGGACACGGTGCAGCGGGCGCTGGAGCGGCTGGGCTTCTCCTGCAAGCGGCTGCGCTTCGAGGAGGTGGACAACCTCTTCGCCCGGCGTGGCAGCGCCTCGCCGCATTTCCTGTATTGCGGCCACACCGACGTGGTGCCGCCGGGCGACCCGTCACGCTGGACGGACAACCCCTTCGCCGCGACCTTGCGCGACGGGGTGCTGTATGGGCGCGGCGCCTGCGACATGAAGGGCGGCATCGCCGCCTTCATCGCCGGGCTCTCGGACTTCCTCCAGGCGAACCCGGACCATCTGGGCTCGATCAGCCTCCTCATCACGGGGGATGAGGAAGGGCCGTCGGTGAACGGCACCAAGCGCGTGCTGGAATGGATGGAGGCGAATGGCCACGTCCCCGACATGTGCGTGGTGGGCGAACCGACGAGCCGCGAGGCGCTGGGCGACACGATCAAGATCGGCCGCCGCGGCAGCATGAATGCCTGGATCACGGTCCAGGGGAAGCAGGGCCATAGCGCCTATCCGCAGAAGGCCGACAACCCGGTCCACCGCCTGACCCGCGTGCTGCACGACCTCACCAGCGAACCGCTGGATGACGGGTCCGAGCATTTCGAGCCCTCGACGCTGCAGGTGACGGGGCTGCGGGTGGAGAACTCCGCCACCAACGTGATCCCGGAGGAGGCGTCCTGCTTCCTCAACATCCGCTTCAACGACCGGCACCATTCGAAGGCGCTGACCGCGCGCATCCGCGACGCGCTTTCCCGCCATGCCCCGCGCCACGATTTGCGCGTGGAGGTTTCGGGCGAAAGCTTCCTCACCGCCCCGGGCCCCTTCGTGGAGGCGCTGCGCCGCGCGGTCCGGGAGGAAGCGGGGGTGGAGGCGAAGCTGGATACGGGTGGCGGCACCTCCGATGCGCGCTTCATCGCCCGGCTCTGCCCGGTCGCCGAGCTGGGCGGGCTGGGGCTGACCCTGCACCAGGTGGACGAGAACGTGCCGGTGGAGGAGCTGCACGCCCTGTCGCGACTCTACGCGCGCGTCCTGCACGAGTGCCTTCGGGGATGAGCATCCCGCGCACCGCGGATGGGATCGCCGCGGCGCTGCTCTTCGCGCGCGGACGGGCGGAGGGGCTTCTGCTCCTCCCGCCCACCGAGGCCACGGCGCTGCACTCCTTCCGCGCGGCACTGATCTGCCTGCCGGCCTTCCTGGGCCTGCGCCTCCTCGCCTGGTCACATCAGGGCGCGCCGCGCGGCGGCCTCGTCCTGGGGCTGCTGGCGGAGCTTGTCGGCTTCGTCCTGTCCTGGTCGGGCTTTGCGCTGGCCTCGCGCGTGATGGCGGAACAGGCGCAGCGCCTCGGGCGATGGGCGCATTTCCTGGCGGCCTGGAACTGGTCCAACCTCGTCCAGTACCTGCTGCTCGTCGTGCTGGCGGTGCCCATGCTGCTGGGCGCGCCAAGCTGGCTGAACAACGCGCTGGGCCTTGTTGCCCTGGGCTATGCGCTCTGGCTCGAATGGTTCGTGACACGCGAGGCGCTGGGCGTGGCCGGCGCGACGGCGGTGATGTTCGTGCTGCTGGACGTGGCGATCGGGCTGTTCATCGGCGGGCTTTCCGCACGCATCGCCGGCGGGGGCTGATCAGGCCGGCCCGGCCTGCCAGCCCAGCTTCTCCTCGTATTCCACGCCCATGAAGCACAGGCCTTCGGGCGGCGCGGTCTGTCCCGCCGCGCGACGGTCGCGCCCATCCAGCACGGCGCGCGGCCATTCCTCCTCCCGCTGCCCGCGCCCGACCGGATGCAGCGTGCCCACGAGGTTGCGGACCTGATGATGGAGGAAGGAGCGGGCGGAGACGCGGATCACTACCTCCTCGCCCTCGCGCGTCACCTCCAGCCGGTCCAGCGTCCGCAGCGCGTCCTTGGCTTGGCAGGAGGCAGCGCGGAAGGCGGAGAAATCATGCTTGCCGAGCAGGTGCTGCGCCGCGCGGTGCATCGCCCCGGCATCCAGTGGCTGCGGCACGTGCCAGACCTGCCCTTGCTCCAGCGCCGGCCGGGCCGGGCGGTTGAGGATGCGGTAGCGGTAGTGGCGCATCCGCGCCGAGAAGCGCGGCGACCACCCCTCGGGCGCGAAGGCGGCGGCGCGGACGGAAAGCGGATGGGGGCGCGTGTGGAAATCGAGCGCCGCGCGCAGCCGCGTCGGCGGCAGTTCCGCCGAGACCTCGACCTCCGCGACCTGCCCCTCGGCATGGACGCCGCTATCGGTGCGCCCGGCCGCGGCGAGGGTGGGCACGACGCCGCCATTCAACTTGGCCGCCGCGTCCTCCAGCACCTCCTGCACCGTCATGAGGCCCGGTTGGCGCTGCCAGCCGTGGAATCCCTCTCCGCGATAGGCGATCAGCAGGGCGTATCGAGGCATGGGCCAAAATCGAAGCCACGCAGCAGTGCCTCGGCCGACATGGCGGAGCGGCCCGCGCGCTGTAGCCGCAGCAGACGCAGCGCGCCGGTGCCGCAGGCGACCGTCAGCGCGGCGCCGGGCAGGATCGTGCCCGGCGCGGCATCACCGGGCGCGGGTTCCGCCTCGAGCACGCGGAACACCTCGCCGCCGTGGAGGAAGAAGGCACCCGGCCAGGGATTCATGGCGCGCACGCGGCGGTCGAGGGACTCGGCCGGTTCGCGCCAATCGAGCGCGCCATCGGCCTTGGTGAGTTTGGCGGCGTAGGTCACGCCCTCCTCCGGCTGCTGCACCGCCTCGGGGAGTGTTTCCAGCGCGCGCAGGATGAGGCGCGCGCCCATCTCGCTCAGCGTATCGTGCAGCCATGGCGTGGCGGCGCGCGGTGGCAGGGCGACGGCTTCGCGCAGCAGCATGGGGCCGGTGTCCAATCCTTCCTCCATCCGCATGATCGTCACGCCGCTCTCCGCGTCGCCGTGCAGGATGGCCGCCTGGATGGGCGCGGCGCCGCGCCAGCGCGGCAGGAGCGAGGCGTGGATGTTGAGGCAGCCATGGCGCGGCGACTCCAGCATGGGCAGGGGCAGGATCAGCCCGTAGGCCGCCACCACCGCCGCATCGAGGTTCAGGGCGCGAAACGCCTCGTGCTCCGCCGCGTCGCGCCGTACGCGAGCGGGGGTGCGGACTTCGATCCCCATCTCCAGCGCGGCGCGGTGGACGGGGCAGGGGGTCTCGCGCTGGCCGCGTCCCGCCGGACGCGGCGGCTGGCAATACACGGCCGCGACCTCGTGCCCCGCCTCCACCAGCGCACGCAGCGCCGGCACGGAGAAATCAGGGCTGCCCATGAAGGCGAGGCGCATCAGTCGCGTGCCTTCAGCTTCTGCTCCTTGGCCAGCTTGCGCAGCAGCATGTTGCGCTTCAGCGCCGAGATGTGATCCACGAACAGCACGCCATCCAGGTGGTCCACCTCGTGCTGCAGGCAGGTGGCGAGCAGCCCATCCGCCTCCGTCTCGCGCTTCGTGCCGTCCAGCTCCTGCCACCGGATTTTCACCCGCGCCGGGCGCTCCACGTCGGCATACTGGCCGGGCAGGGAAAGGCAGCCTTCCTCGCGGATCGCCGTCTCGGCGCTGCGGGCCACGATCTCCGGGTTCACCAGCACCATCGGCTCGCGTTCCGTCTCGTCCTTGCCGAGATCCACGACGACGAGGCGCAGCAGCTCGCCCACCTGCGGCGCGGCGAGGCCGATGCCCGGCGCGGCATACATGGAGGCGAGCATGCGCGGCGCGAGGTCGCGCACCTTGTCCGCATCCCCCTCCGCGACTGGGCGCGCCTTCCGGCGCAGCATGGCGTCGGGCACGATGAGGATAGGCAGGAGAGGCTCGTTCATGGCGCGGCGGGAGGTAGCGCCGCGTGGCCTCCCTTGCAACGCCAGGGGGGGCGCGCCAAGTTTCCCTTCGCGGGGAGGCTGCCTCCAGGCAGGGGCCATCCCGCAAGCCCGCCCATGCGCTGGAGGCTCCCATGTCCCGCTCGTCGCTTTTCGGATCGCCCCTGTTCCTGGGCTTCGACCATCTGGAACAGATGCTCGACCGGGTGGGCAAGAACGCAGAGGGCTACCCGCCCTACAATATCGAGCAGACCGGCGACGCGCGGCTACGCATCACCCTCGCCGTCGCGGGCTTCTCCATGGAGGAGCTGGCGATCACGCAGGAGGACAACCAGCTCGTCATCCGCGGCCGGCAGCACGACGACTCCGAAGGGCGCGTCTTCCTGCATCGCGGCATCGCGGCCCGGCAGTTCCAGCGCGCCTTCGTCCTGGCGGAGGGGATCGAGGTGGAAGGCGCGGTGCTCGACAATGGCCTGCTGCACATCGACCTGAAGCGCCCGATGCCCGAGGTGCGTGTCCGCTCCATTCCTATCCAGGGCCAGCGTCCTGCCCAAGCGCCGCAGCGCCTGCGCCCGGTGGCGCGCGAGAGCGAATAGGGTTTAGCCTTCCTCCCAAAGTAAGGATTGGGAGGAAGCAATGGACCAGGGCTATTTCCTGGCGCCGGTGGCGACGAGCCTGCGGCTGGACGCCGCACGGCGCGTGCTGGACGCCACGTTGAAGGCAGGGCGCGAGGCCGACCTGCTTCCGCTCACCGTCGTGGTGCTCGATTCCGGCGCGCAGCCTGTCGTCACGGCGCGTGAGGATGGCTGCGGCACGCTGCGCTTCGCCATCGCGCGCGGGAAGGCGGAAGGGGCGCTCGGCATGGGCATTGGCTCCCGCACCATCCGCGACCGGCTGAAGGAGCGCGTGGCCTTCCAGGCAAGCATCGCCGCGGCGAGCGACGGACGCTTCATCCCCGTGCCGGGCGGCGTCCTGATCCTCGACGAGGCGGGCCAGGCGATCGGGGCGGTGGGCGTCTCGGGCGACGCGTCGGACCGCGACGAGTACGCGGCGATCGAGGGCATCCGCCGCGCCGGCTTCGCGAGCCACCCGGCGGAGCCGGCCACCGGCTGGCGGGAGGCCGGGCTGTGAGGCGCCGCCCCCTCCTTCTCGGCGCGGCGGCGCTGCCGCTGCCCGCCCTGGCACAATCCTGGCCCGACCGGCCCTTGCGGATGATCGTGCCCTTCCCGCCGGGCGGGGCCACCGATGTCTTCGCGCGGCGCCTCGCCGCCAAGCTGCCGCAGCAGCTCGGCCAGACCGTGGTGGTGGAGAACCGCGCAGGCGCGGCTGGCGCCATCGGCACGCTGGAAGCCGCTCGCGCCCGCCCCGACGGGTCGAGCTTCCTGTTCGGCACGGCCTCGACGCTCGGCCTCTACCCGCTGCTGTCGGAACGGCCGCAATTCGACCCGCTGCGCGACTTCCAGGCCGTCGCCATCCCCGGCGCCGCCACCGTCGCCATCGCGGCGCGCCCCGCCGTCGCGGAGACGCTGGAGGCACTGGTGCGCGCGGCGCGGGAAAGGCCGGGGCGGCTGCGCTACGGCTCGCCGGGAAGCGGCTCCTATCTCCACATGTCCTTCGAGTATTTCAAGCGCGAGGCGGGGCGGCTGGACATCGAGCACGTGCCCTATCGCGGCTCCGGCCCCGCCATGGCCGATCTGCTGGGCGGGCATCTCGACGCCATCTCGGACACGGTCGCCACCACCATCGCGCATCACCGTGAGGGGCGGGCGCGCATGCTCGCCGTCGCCTCCGCGCAGCGCAGCCCCCTGGCGCCCGACGTGCCCACCGTGGCGGAGGCGCTGGGCCTCACGGGGTTCGAGGCAGCGGTGTGGCTGGCGGTGATGCTGCCGCAGGGCGCGCCGGAGCCGGTGCGGAACCGTCTCGCTGAGGCGGTGAACGCCACCATGCGCGACCCCGAGTTCCGCGCCGAGCTTGAGGCAGCGGGCTTCGAGCTTTATGGCCGGCTGGACCCTGAGCAGAGCGCGCGCTTCATCGCCGCCGAGCAGGAGAAATGGCGTCCCATCGTTCAGGCGACGGGCGCCAGGCTCGACTAGACCGGGAGGAAAAAATGACCATCACCCGCCGCACCCTGGCTGCTGCCGCCGGCGCGCTTGCCCTGCCTGCCGTGGCGCGGGCGCAGGAATGGCCGAACGGCCCGATCCGCATCATCGTCCCATTCGCTGCTGGCGGCTCGACCGACGCGGTGGCGCGCCTCGCCTCGCCGGGGCTGACGCAGCGCCTGGGCGTGCCGGTGGTGGTGGAAAACCGTTCCGGCGCTGCCGGCTCGCTCGGCACCCATGCCGTCGCGCAGGCGCGGCCGGATGGGCAGACTTGGCTGCTGACCTTCGACAGCCACGCCACCTTGCCAGCGCTGCTGCCCAACCTGCCCTTCAACCTGACGCGCGACCTGGAGCCGGTGCTGCTGATCGGCGGAGCGCCCTATGTGATCGCGACGCGGCCGGACAAGCCGTATCGCAGCCTGGACGACATCGTGGCGGCGGCGCGGGCGCGGCCGGATGCGATCAACTACGGCAGCACGGGCAACGGCACGATCGGCCACCTGACCATGATCCTGCTGGGCAGCCGCGCCAATATCCGCATGGCGCACCTGCCGTATCGCGGCGGCGGCCTCGCCGTGAACGACACGGTGGCGGGGCATGTGGAGATGATGATCGGCTCCGCCGCGCTGGTGGCGCCGCAGATCTCCGCCGGGAACCTGCGCCCCGTGGTGCAGTTCGGGCCGGAGCGCCTGCCGGCGCTACGCGACGTGCCGACCGCGGCGGAAAGCGGCTTCCCGGGGCTGGAGGCCGAGGCGTGGTGGGGCGTCTTCGCGCCGCGCGGCACCCCCTCCGCCGCGAAGCAGCGCATGCAGCAGGCCCTGACGGAAAGCTTCCGCGAGGAGCGCGTCACCCGCACCATGACCGAGGCGCAGCAGGCCCGCCTCGTCCTCGGTGGGCCCGAGGAGCTGAACCGCTTCCTCGAGCGCCAGATCGAGACCTGGGGCGGCGTGGTGCGGAACCACAACATCCAGGCCGATTGAGACCAGGCTGGAGGCGGTCAGCCGATCGCCGACAGCATCCGTGCCGTTTCCTCCGGCGCGGTGACCATGGTGTCGTGGCCGGTGCGGATCTCCTGCACCGTCCAGCCGGGGCGGTTGCGCACCCAGCGCCGCGTCACCTCCAGCGGGCCATAGATCGGCTCGGCGGCGATGATGTAGGTGGCGGGCCTTCCGTTCCCGACCGGGTTCCGGAGATTGAGCGGGCTTTCATAGGTGCCGACCGGATGCGGCGTCAGGCGGCGGCGCACCCAAGCCGCGTTCGGATGCCCGTCGGGAATGCCGAAGGCGGAAGGGGGCGGCGGCGGGATGAAGATGCCCTGGCCCTGCTCCTGCACAAGCTGGCGGCGCTGCGCCACGACCTCGGCGGGGAGGATGCCGAAGGGGCTTTGCCCGCCCTCCAGGATCAGGCTGTCGAGATAGACGAGGTGGCGAATGCGCTGGGGCACCCGGTCCGCCGCCCCGGAGATGCCGAGTCCGCCAAAGGAATGGCCGACGAGGATCACGTCCTCCAGCTCCTCGGCTTCCAGCACGTTCACGACATCGGCAACGAAGGTGTCGAGGGTGATTTCGCGCGACATCAGGTGCTTCCGCTCGCCCAGCCCGGTCTGGGTCGGGGTAAAGACGCGATGGCCGCCGGCGCGCAGCACCTCGGCCACGTCGCGCCAGCACCAGCCGCCATGCCAGGCGCCGTGCAGCAGCACGAAGGTCTTGCCGCCGCCCTGCGCAGCGGCGGGCAGGGCGGCGAGGGCGGGGGCAGCAAGGCCCCCCGCGACGACGGTGCGACGGTTCATGGCGGTTCCTTCGTGTCCTTTAGCCCGCAAGCGGCGCCGAGGCGCCGCCGCGAGCTTGGGACTGATCTTGCCGAATGCCCGCCCGAAGGGAAGCCGGCCTATGCGGCCAGTTCGCGCATCACGGTGATCAGGTCGGACTTGCCCTCGAAGCCGATGCCCGGAATCTCGGGCATCACGACGTGCCCGTCCTGGACGCGCACGCCGTCCGGGAAGCCGCCATAGGGCTGGAACAGATCCGGGTAGCTCTCATTGCCACCGAGGCCGAGCCCTGCCGCGATCATCAGCGACATCTGGTGCCCGCCATGCGGGATGCAGCGCGATGGCGACCAGCCGAACTGGCGCAGCACCTCCAGCGTGCGTAAGTACTCGACCAGCCCGTAGGACAGGGCGCAATCGAATTGCAGCCAGTCGCGGTCCGGCCGCATGCCGCCATAGCGCAGGAGGTTGCGCGCATCCTGGTGGGAGAAGAGGTTCTCGCCGGTCGCCATCGGGCCGGGATAGAACTCCGACAGCGCGGCCTGCAGCGCGTAGTCCAGCGGGTCGCCGACCTCCTCGTACCAGAAGAGCGGGTAGTCGCGCAGCATCTTGGCGTAGGCGATGCCCGTCTCGAGGTCGAAGCGTCCATTGGCGTCCACGGCGAGCTGCGCCTGGCTGCCGATCTCGGCCAGCACCGCCTCGATCCGCTCGCGATCCTCCGCGATGGAGGCGCCGCCGATCTTCATCTTCACCACGTTGTAGCCGCGGTCGAGGTAGCCACGCATCTCGGCCCGCAGCGCGTCGTTGCCCTTGCCCGGATAGTAGTAGCCGCCGGCGGCATAGACGAAGACGCGGGGATTGGCCTCGCGCCCGTGGCGCTCCGCCAGCAGGCGGAAGAGCGGCTTGCCTTCGATCTTCGCCACCGCATCCCAGACCGCCATGTCGATGGTGCCGACGGCCACCGAGCGCTCGCCATGCCCGCCCGGCTTCTCGTTCTGCATCATCGCAGCCCAGACCTTGGCTGGGTCGATGTTGTCGCGCGCATCGTCCAGCAAGCTCTTCGGATCGGCCTGGAGGATGCGATCGCGGAAGCGTTCGCGGATCAGCCCGCCCTGGCCGTAGCGACCGTTGGAGTTGAAGCCGTAGCCGACGACGGGCTTCCCGTCGCGCATCACGTCGGTGACAACGGCCACGAGGCTCGCCGTCATCTTGCTGAAGTCGATATAGGCGTTGCGGATGGGCGAAGCGATCGGCTTCGTAACCTCGCGGATTTCGACGATGCGCATCCGGCATATCTCCTCTGGGCGGGGAGGGCAGGGGCGCGGCCCTCAACCCTCGCCGCTGGCGGTTGACTGGCGCACTTGTTAGGGTCGGGGCGGGGCGGACATCCAATGCCGAGAGTCACTTTCTCTATGCACATCCGGCATCACCCATGGAGCTGAATTGGCTCGAGGACTTCCTCGCACTCGCGGAGCACCGGAACTTCTCCCGTGCGGCCGAGGCGCGGAACGTGACGCAGCCTGCCTTCAGCCGCCGCATCCAGGCGCTGGAGGCCTGGGTCGGCACTCCGCTCGTCCTGCGCTCACCCCGGGGAGTGACGCTGAGCGCGGCCGGCGATGCGCTGCACGAAGGCGCGGCCGGGCTGGTGCGCGACCTCCGGCAGATGCGGCGGGCCGCGCTGAGAGCGGCGGGCCGCGAGGGTACGGCGCTGACGATCGCGGCGACCCACGCGCTCTCCTTCACCTTCTTCCCCGGCTGGATCCGATCCTTCGCCGCCCTGGAGAGCCTGGGCACGCTGAACCTGGTGTCCGACACCATGGTGGCCTGCGAGCGGATCCTGCTGGCGGGCGAGGCCGATTTCCTGCTTTGCCATACCGCCGCGGACGTGCTGCCGGACCTCACGCCAGACCGCTTCACGAGCCTCGCGGTCGGTGCGGATGTGCTGCTGCCGGTCTCGGCGCCGGATGAGAATGGCGCCCCACGCTGGGTCCTGCCGGGTTCGCCGGATGCGCCCGTGCGCTTCCTGGCCTACAGCGCGGCCTCCGGCCTCGGCCGCATCCTGGAGGCGGCGTGGCGGAGCGCAGGTGAGGCGCCTTGTTTCGATCCGGTCTTCACCTCGCCGCTCGCGGCTGCCTTGCAGACCATGGCGCGCCAGGGCCAGGGGCTGGCGTGGCTGCCGCGCAGCATGGCCGCCGACGATCTGGCGGCCGGGCACCTCGTGGAGGCTGGCGGAACTCCGATCAAGGTCGAAATCCGCCTGTTCCGGCCAAGGCGGCGGCAATCCGCCACCGCGGAGGCCTTCTGGGAGACGCTGTCCCGCCAGCCTTCTTCGCAGCAGGCCAGCGACGGAGGCTAAGGGGAAGGAATTCGCAATTCGCGATGCTTGCCCCGCTTTCAATGCCGATTTTATATCGCCCATGGACTTGCGGCAGCTCAACACCTTCATTCAGGTCGCGGACCTTGGGAGCCTCAGCAAGGCATCGGACCGGTTGCGCATCGCCCAGCCGGCGCTGAGCCGGCAGATCCGCCTGCTGGAGGATGAGCTGAAGCTGCGCCTCTTCGAGCGCCACGGGCGCGGCATGGCGCTGACCGCGGCGGGCGAGATGTTGCGGGCACGTGCCGGCAGTATCCTGCGCCAGCTCGAGGAAACCCGCGCCGACCTGACGCAGGAGGCCGGGGCGGTGCGCGGCCGCGTGGTCTTCGGCATGCCGCCCACCGTCGGCGACATCCTGGCGACGCGGCTGATCGAGCGCTTCCTGCTGGAACATCCGGAGGTGTCGCTGCGCGCCGTCCCGGCTTTCAGCGGCTACCTCCTCGAATGGCTGCACGCAGGCGAGGTGGACATCGCCGTCGTCTACGGGACCGAGGCCCAGGCCAGCATGAAGCTCTCGCCGCTGCTGGTGGAGAATCTCTGCTTCGTCACCCCGCGCGCCGCCTCGCCCGCTCCGGATCACGCCGTACCCTTCGCCGAGGTGGCGCAGGCGCGGCTGGTCTTGCCGGGGCCGCAGCACGGGCTGCGCCGCCTCATCGAGCGGGAGGCACGAATCCGCCGCCTGTCCCTCAACATCGCGGTGGAGGCGGATGCGCTGCAGGTGCTGAAGGGCCTCGTCGCGCGGGGGCTGGGCTGCACAATCCTGCCTCTCGCCTCAGTGCATGAGGAGGTGCGGGCCGGAGTGCTGGGCGCCGCGCCGATCTTCGACCCGCATCTGTCGCGCAAGCTGGTGGTGGCGCAGCCCTTGGGCCGCCCCGCCTCCAACGCCGTGCGCCGCTTCGAGCAGGTGCTGCGGCAGGAGGTGGCGGCGATGGTGCGCGAAGGCGTATGGGACGGGCAGCTACTCACCGGCCATCAAAACCCGGCATAGGTGCTTGGCCCGAATTGTAGTTTATGGGAGGAGGCCGTGGCGGCACTGTGCTGACCCGCCGGACACGCCAACAAACGGAACCCGTCATGGACAAGACCCTGATGAACGCCGACCCCCATGCCGAGATCCGCGAGGAGGTGCGCAAGCTCTGCTCTCGCTTCCCCGGCGAGTATTGGCGTGAGCTGGATGCCCGCCGCGGCTACCCGACCGAGTTCGTCCAGGCCCTGACTGAGGCCGGCTACCTCGGCGCACTGATCCCCGAGGAGTATGGCGGGGCCGGGCTCGGCCTTTCCGCCGCCGCCGCCATCCTGGAGGAGGTGCAGGCCCAAGGCTGCAACGGCGCCGCCTGCCACGCCCAGATGTACATCATGGGCACGATCCTGCGGCACGGCAGCAAGGAGCAAAAGGACAAGTACCTGCCCGGAATCGCGTCCGGCGAGCTGCGTCTCCAGGCCTTCGGTGTCACGGAGCCGACCTCGGGCACCGACACCACCGCGCTGCGCACGACGGCGCGGCGCGAGGGCGACAAGTGGATCGTCAACGGCCAGAAGATCTGGACGAGCCGCGCCGAGCATTCCGACCTGATGTTGCTGCTGGCCCGCACCACCCCACGCGACCAGGTGAAGAAGAAGACCGAGGGCCTGTCCACCTTCATCGTGGACATGCGGACCGTGCTGGGGAAGGGCCTCACCATCCGGCCCATCCGCACGATGATGAACCACAATTCCTGCGAGGTCTTCTTCGACAACATGGAGGTTCCGGCCGAGAACCTCGTCGGCCAGGAAGGCAAGGGCTTCCGCTACATCCTGGACGGCATGAACGCCGAGCGCCTGCTGATCGCGAGCGAGTGCATCGGCGACGCCAAGTGGTTCATCGAGAAGGCGGTGAACTACGCGAAGGAGCGCGTGCTGTTCGGCCGCCCGATCGGCCAGAACCAGGGCGTGCAATTCCCCATCGCCAAGTCCTACTCGCAGATGCGCGCGGCGGAGGCCATCGTCCACAAGGGGCTGGAGAAGTTCGAGGCCGGGCTGCCCTGCGGCGAGGAAGCCAACATGGGCAAGATGCTGGCCGCCGAGGCGTCCTGGGCGGCGGGCGAGGCCTGCGTGCAGACGCATGGCGGCTTCGGCTTCGCCGAGGAATACGACGTGGAGCGCAAGTTCCGCGAGACGCGGCTGTATCAGGTGGCGCCCATCTCCACCAATCTGATCCTGTCCTATCTCGGCGAGCATGTCCTCGGCATGCCGCGCTCCTACTGAGGATCAGCGCATGAAGCCGGGCAAGCCGCTGGACGGACTCCTCGTCATCTCCATGGAGCAGGCGGTGGCCGCACCCACCTGCTCGGCCAAGCTGGCCGATGCGGGGGCGCGCGTCATCAAGATCGAGCGCGCCGAGGGCGACTTCGCGCGCAAGTACGACGCCGCCTGCAACGGGCTCTCCACCTATTTCGTGTGGCTGAACCGCGGCAAGGAGAGCCTGACGCTCGACCTGAAGGACGAGGCGGACAAGGCGCTGCTCTGGCGGCTCATCGGCAAGGCCGACGTGTTCATCCAGAACTTCGCCCCCGGTGCCATGGCCCGTGCCGGCTTCGCAAGCGAAGCGCTGCGTGAGCGGAACCCGCGCCTCATCACCGTGGACATCTCCGGCTACGGCGAGGAGGGCGAGTACGCGAAGATGAAGGCCTATGACCTGCTGGTGCAGGCGGAGTCCGGCCTCGCTTCCGTGACGGGCCGCGCCGAGGGGCCAGGCCGCGTCGGCTTCTCCGTCTGCGACATTGCCTGCGGCACCATGGCCCATGCGGCGGTGCTGGAGGCGCTGATCGAGCGCGGCATCACCGGCAAGGGCAAGGGCATCTCCTGCTCGCTCTTCGACGGCATGGCGGATTGGATGAACGTGCCGCTCCTCTATTTCGAGGGCACGGGCAAGCAGCCGGAGCGCATCGGCCTCGCGCATCCCTCCATCTGCCCCTATGGCGCCTTCGAGACGGCGGATGGCGCGCTGGTGCTCATCTCCATCCAGAACGAGCGCGAGTGGCAGCGCCTCTGCGCCGTGTTCCTGGAGGAGCCGGACCTGCCGCAGCGCGAGGGCTACCGCTCCAACGTGGAGCGCGTGGCGCACCGGCCGATGGTGGACGCGCATGTCGGGCGCGGCTTCGCGCGGCTGACGCGGGCGGAATGCGCGGCCAAGCTGAATGCGGCCGACATCGCCTATGGCTTCGTCAACGGGGTGGACGGGCTGTCCAAGCACCCGGCGCTGCGCCGTGTGACGGTGGCGACGGAAGTCGGCCCGGTGGCGATCGCGGCGCCTGCGGCGCGGTTCAGCGATGGTGACCGCGAGCTTGGCCCCGTGCCGGGCCTGGGCGAGCACGACGCCGCCATCCGCGCCGAGTTCGCGGCCTAGCAGCCCCTAGCGGCGGCGGAAGCCGCCGCCGCCGTGATAGCCGCCGCCCCAGCCGCGTCCGCCCCATCCATGCCCGCCCCAGCCCCGATAGGCGGGCGGCGCGGCGCGGTAGCCCCAGCCGGGCCGGTAGCCGTAGCCGCCCCATGACCGCCAGGCCGGCGCGCCCCAGCCATAGTAGCGCGGCCAGGGCCGGTAGCCCCACCACCAGCCATAGCCGAGCCCGATCGTCACGGAGGGCGCCGCCACCCCCGGGTAGGCGTAGGGGTAGGGATACGAATACGGATACGCCCCCGCGCCGCCCCAGCCATAGGCGGGCGGGATCTCGGCCAGATTCGCTGGAGGCGGTGCCCAGGGCGCCGCATCCTCGGGCCAGGGTGGGCCGTGGTCCCATTCATGCGCGGCGGGCGGGAGCGGCGCGTCGTACACCGTGCCCACCGTAGGGTCCACGGCGCAGGCGGCGAGGAGCAGGAGCGGGGCGAGGCGGGCGGGCTTCATAGTGCCATTCTAACGCCTAGCCGGGCCGCGCGGCGCGGCTTTACCATGGAGGACAATGAACATCCTCTCCATCCAGTCCTGGGTCGCCTACGGGCATGTGGGCAACGCCTCGGCGATCTTTCCCCTGCAACGGCTTGGCGCCGAGGTCTGGGGAATCAACACCGTCCAGTTCAGCAACCACACCGGCTATGGCGCGTGGCGCGGCCAGGTCTTCGGCGCGGGGCTGATCGGCGACTGCGTGCAGGGCATCGAGGAGCGCGGCGTCCTGCCAAGCTGCGATGCCGTGCTGTCCGGCTACATGGGCGACGCCGCGATCGGCGAGGCGATCCTGGAGGCGGTCGCGCGGGTGAAGCGGGCGAACCCGCAGGCGCTGTGGTGCTGCGACCCGGTGATCGGCGACGTGGGGCGCGGCGTCTTCGTACGCCCCGGCATTCCGGAATTCTTCCGGGACCGTGCCTTGCCGGAGGCCGATATCGCCACCCCGAACCGCTTCGAACTGGAATATCTGACGGGGATCGAGGCGCGCACGGTAGAAGACACGAAGCGGGCCATTTCCGCATTGCAGGCCATGGGCCCGCGTTGCGTCCTCGTCACCAGCCTGGAAGCAGGCTCCGGGGAAGGAGAGATCGGCATGATGGCGGCGGAAGGTGGGCGGTTCTGGCGGCTTTCGACGCCGCTCCTGCCACTGGGCGTCAACGGGGCAGGGGATGCCGTGGCGGCGCTGTTCCTGTTCCACCGGCTGAAGACCGGCGAGGCTGGGACGGCGCTCTCTGCCGCCGCTTCCTCCATCTTCGGCGTGCTGCGGCGGACGGCCGAGGCCGGCTCGCGCGAGATCCTCACCGTGGCAGCGCAGGAGGAGTTCGTCCTTCCCTCCCGCGCCTTCGCCGCGCTTCCTGCGTGAGGCGGCGATGAGCGCGATCGTCCAGGAACCGACGTTGCGCCGCAGCATCGGGCCGATCCAGCTTTTCGCCTACACGCTCGGCGGCATGCTGGGCGCGGGCATCTATGGGCTGGTCGGCCGCGCCGCCGGCGAGCTGGGCAGCGCCGTGTGGCTCGGCTTCTTGGTGGCGATGGTGGCGGCGCTGCTCACAGGCCTGTCCTATGCCTCGCTCGGCTCGCGCTACCCGCGCGCAGGGGGCGCCGCCTATGTCACGCATCGCGGCTTCGGACGACCGCTGCTGACCTGGACGGTGGGGCTGGCGGTCATGGCCTCGGGGCTGACCTCGGTCGCGACGCAGTCGCGGGTGGTGGCGGAGAATCTGCTGCGCCTCATCGACATGCCGGGTGTGCCGCCGGTGCTGCTGTCCCTCGGTTTCCTGGTCTTCATCGCTGGCGTGGTGCTGCGCGGCATCCGCGAGAGCATGTGGATGAACATGCTCTGCACCACGGTGGAGGCGACGGGGCTGGTGCTGGTCATCGCGGTCGGGCTGCCCTGGCTCGGCGGGGCGAATTTGCTGGAAACGCCGACCGGCACCATCGAGGCGACGCTGATCCTGCAAGGCGCCATCCTCACCTTCTTCGCCTTCATCGGCTTCGAGGACACGCTGAACGTCGCCGAGGAGTGCCACGAACCACGCAGCACCATCCCGGTCGGCATCGTCTCGGCGATGGTGGTCGCGGCCGTGCTCTACATGCTGGTGGCTGCCGTGGCCGTTTCCGTCGTGCCGTGGCGGGAACTGGCCGTGGCCCCCGGCCCGCTGGCCGAGGTGATGGCCCGCGCCGCGCCCTGGATGCCGAATTGGGCCTTCGTCTTCATCACGGTCTTCGCCGTCGCCAACACAGCGCTGCTGAACTACGTCACCGCCTCGCGCCTCACCTATGGCATGGCGCGGCAGGGGTTGCTGCCGGCGGCGCTGGGGCGGGTCCATCCGCGCACCCACACCCCACATGTCGCGGTGGGCGTGCTGTTCCTGTTGGTGGTGGCGCTGATGCTGGCGGGCAATATCTCACAGCTGGCATCCGCGACGGTTCTGCTGCTTCTGGCGGTCTTCGCCTGCGTGAACGTGGCGCTGCTGGTGCTGCAGCGGCGGCCGGGCGAGAAGCCGGGCGGGTTCGAGGTGCCGGCCTTCGTTCCCGCCCTGGGGGCTCTGGTCTGCCTCGCCCTGCTACTGAACCGCGTGGCGACGGGCGACTGGCGCGCCCCTGCCATCGCCGGGGTGGTGCTGGTCGCCATCGTGGCGCTGTTCCTGGTCGTGCGGCCGCGCGGCGTGCCGCTGGTGCAAGACTAAGACCCGTTAGCGCCTGAACTCGAAGGTGTTGGCGGCGTTGGGCTTGCTTTGCGGAGGTAAGCCATGCTGACCGACGAACGACGGACGGTGCTGGAGCCGCTGATCGAAGCCTGCCGGCCGCACGCCAAGGTACCGCCGCGTCATCTGCGCTGGACGATTTCAGCGATCCTTTGGCGGCACGAGAACGGTGCCAAGTGGCGCGCCATACCCGCCGAGCTGGGTCCGTGGTGGATGGCCGCCCAGCCCTTCATCCGCTGGTCGCGGCTCGATGTGTGGGAGTGGCTGCTGCGGCTGGCGCAAGAGCGCAGCATTGCTCTCGGTATGACCTTTCTCGATGGCGCCGCCATTCGCGCTCACCAGTAAGCCGCAGGTGGGTCAGGAAAAAAAGCCTGGAGAAGGGCACGGCGCGCGGTGCCGCGAGCGCTCGGCCGCTCGCGCGGTGGTTTCGGCGCGAAAACGTGCGTGATCGCCGATGGCACAGGCCGGGCGGTGGCCTTTGCGCTCGCACCCGGACAGGCTCACGAATTGCCCCGCGCCGTGCCGCGGCTCGCGCGACTGCCCAATGTGCCGCTTTGGGTGGTGGCTGATCGCGGATACAGCAGCCATTCCTTCCGCGAGCACATCTGGAATCTCGGCGCCCGGCCTGCCGTGCCGAGCAAGCAAAATGAAGCGCCCGTCGCCTGCTCGAATTGGGCCTGCGCCAGTCGGCGCCTCGTGGAGAACCTCTGGGCCCGGCTGAAGGAGTGGCGCGCGGTTGCCACCCGCTACGAGAAAACCGCGCGATCCTTTCTCGGCGTCCTCTGCCTCGCTGCCACGTTCGACTGGCTTAAGCGCTAGCGGGCCCTGGCGAGCCGTACCCTCTCCGCCGACACATCGAATCCGACGATCTCGTGGCCGCCGGAGGAAGGCAGATGGGCCGCGGCCAACGGCTATATCCGAGCAAGCGCGGCATGGGCGACGGCGAGGACATCGCCTCGGCGCGCGTTAGGAGGCGAGTAGGCGTCAGCAGCGGCAACAAAGCAAACGAACGTTAAATCAGACCTCCAATGGGGCGACGATGCCGTCGCTTTCGGCTCAAGCGGATGCCGAAGATCCCGAGAAGCCCAGCAGTGAGCAGAGTAGCCGACGCAGGCTCTGGAACCGGTGTTTCAGGAGTGGAGTTCGGTATAAGCCGGATAACATTCGTGGCACTTGTGAACTCAAATGTGAGGGGCAGGCTATCGTTAGTCACGGTGAAGTTGATGTTCCCGCCGAACGGCGCGCCATTAGGGCCATACACTTCGTTGAAGCTCTCGCCTACCGCGACAACGAACGAGTAAGCGCCTGCTGGGAGTGCATCGACTGTGAGTGTGTAAATGCCATTCCCATCGGGATCTTGCAGCCAAGTTCGCAGGCAGCTCGGATCGAAATCACCAGTACAGCCAAGTTCGCTTTGGAAACTGCCAGCGAGGACAACAATGCGAGAGTTGATGCTGTCGGTAATCCAATTCGTTTCATCGCTGTAATAGAATTTTACTGCCTGCGTATCGGAAAGGCCAAGCGGGATGTTTACCCCTGGTTGCGTGTTCAACCCATAGCTTTCGGTAAAGCTGCCGTTCAGCCCCACGACATAGCTGTAATTGCCGGCAGGGATGGTAAGTGTCCGTTGCCATGCTTTATCAATCGCGTCAAAGACGAGCTGAGTCTGCGGGCAACTCAGATTGAAGTCGCCAGCACAACCAAGCTCGCTTTGGAAACTGCCGGCTAAGCCGACACTAACCGGTTCGGACAGAGCACGCGTGACAGCCGGTGGCGAGAGTAGCCCGATAGCAAGCAGGAAGGTAAGTGCAGGTCCTCTTGCGATACTCATCCCCGTCTCCTCCGGTCGAGCAACGCTCAGGCTTCCTGCAAACGGCTTCCTTAGCAAGCGAGAATAAGCGGAGGCCTCTCAAAACTGATGCAAAACGCCATAGTGGCCACGCCCGCCGCGGGGCAAAGGCGATTTGCTCATCCGTATATCGTTTCTGCTTCATAGCACCTTTCCCCTCGCAGGGGTTCAGCGTGCCCAACGAATTTGCACCCCGCCTGGATCAGTTTTCGGAGTCAGGATCACCCCACGCCGTGCCGCTGCTCGCGCGCCTGCCTGACATGCCTCTCTGAGGCGCTGCTAATTGCGGCTAGAGCGGCCCCGCCTTTCGCCAGCACGTCTGGGATCTCGGTGCACGTCCCACCGTGCCAGCTAAGCGCAACGAGGCACCCATCTCCCATCTGGGCTAGGCCCACGCCAGACGCCCACTCGTGGAGACCCTGTGGGCGCGGCTGAAGGAATGGCATGCGGCCGCCACCCGGTACGAGAAAACTGCCTGCGCCTACCTCGGGGTGCTCTACCTCGCCGCCGCGCTTGATTGGCTCAGGTGCAAACGGGCCTTAGCCCCGCGCCAGCCCTTCCAAGACCCGCTCCACCACGGCGAAATGCCCACCCCAGGACGGCGCGCGCCATCCGGCCATGCGCGCCAATTGCGCCGCGCGGCGGGCGCTGGCCGGCCTGGCGTAATCCAGCACCGCCTCGCGCCAGCCCGGCCCGTCCAGCGGATGGAGGAACTCGGGCGTGTCGCCCCCCACCTCGCGGAAGGCAGGGATGTCGGAAGCGAGGACGGGGACACCGAGCGCCAACGCCTCGGCCACCGGGATGCCGAAGCCCTCGGTGAGAGAGGGGAAGAGCAGGGCCCGCGCCCCGCGCAGGAGCCGCGCCGCCTCGCGATCCGGGAGACGCCCGCGATACTCGACGAGGCCGCCGAAATCGCCGCGATCCAGCAGGATGGTGCCCAGATGCGGCTCGGCCGGGCGGCGGCCGATGATGACGAGGCGCGGCGCATCGGCCTGGCCTGCCATCTCCCGCCATGCCTCCAGCATCAGCCAGTGATTCTTCCGCGGCTCCAGCGAGCCAAGCATGACGAAATAGGGCCGCTCCCCTCCGCCCGGCACCGGATCGGGTGGAGGAAGGTCGAGGCCGAGATGCGCTACCTCCACAGGCGGGAGGGGGAGGCCGCGCGCCGTGAACCAGCCCTGCATCTCGTCGCGCGTCGCGGCGGAGACGGCGATGGCGGCATCGGCGAAGCGCGACACGCCCTCCATGCGGCGCGCATGGCGCTCCGCCTCGCCCTGCGGGAAGCAATGCGGGTGGGTGAGGGGGATGACGTCGTGGACCAGCGCCGCGATGCGCGCCCCGCGCCGCTTCACGGCCGCCAGCGCGGCGTGCTTGTGCAGCGTGGCGCAGGAGACGGAAAGCAGCACGGCATCCCGACGCTCGGAGAGGCGGGCGCGCAGTCGCGCCACCCCGTCGCCGAGGAATTGCCGCGTCATCGCCAGGGCCGGACGGGCGCGCAGCGACATGCCCCGGTGGTCCAGCCCCGGCGCGATGCGCGCGGCGGCGTCGGCCAGGATCTCCCGCGCCAGCCCGTCCGGCAGGGCAGCGAGCCGGTCCCAGGCGGTGCGCATCACGAAGGTGATGTCGCGCGACGGCAGGCGCGACCAGTGGCGCGCATGGGCGAACTCGACCCGGTCGATTCCCGAGGGCGCGAGCAACCAGGGCTTGGCGACGGTCAGCGAGATGTCGAGGAGGAGGTGCATCGGCCCCAGGCGCATAGCGCATCCTGCCCCGCCGCCCTAGCATCGGCGGCAGAACGAGGGAGGACACCATGGACACCAGCCCAGCCCCGCCGGGCCCCGGGGCGGCCGAGCTGACGCAGCTCGCCGCGCAGCTTTCCGAGCTGCTGAAGCTTCGCACGCTGCCCATCGGCATGAAGCTGTTCACGGATGCGGCGGAGTTCGAGGCGGTGCCGGGGTTGCGCCGGCCCAACCCGGGGCGCCGCTATTCCACCTGCCAGCTGGTCACCCAGGCACGTATCGCCGGATTCACCCTCGGCATCACCCACGACAACGTGCCCGAATTCAGCAATTGCGGCGGGGTGATCGGGCTGAACGAGCCCTCGGAACTCTACCTTTCCGGCCGCAAGATGGAGGGGGTGTGGTTCGAGAACCGCGAGGCGGCGGCGGCGCACCAGGCGCAGATGCCGCGCGCTGCCCCGGTGCATCACGGCCTCGTCGTCTCGCCCCTGCGATCGGGGCGGCTCGATCCACCCGATATCTGCCTGTTCTACGCGAACCCGGCGCAGATGATCCTCTTCATCAACGGGCTGCAATGGCGCAACTACCGGCGCTTCGACTTCTCCGTGACCGGGGAGAGTGCCTGCGCCGATTCCTGGGGCCGCGCGCTGCGCGACCGCACAGCCTGCCTCTCCATCCCCTGCTATGCCGAGCGGCGCTATGGCGGTGTCGCAGATGACGAGATGCTGATGGCCTGCCCGCCCGCCGACCTCCGCGCCGCCGTCGAGGGGCTGATGGGCCTGTCCAAGGCGGGGCTGCGCTATCCCATCATGCCCTATGGCCCCCAGGCCGACCCGGCCGAGGGGATGGGCCGCTCCTATGCCGGGAAGAGCTAGCCGACGAGCGCCACGCCCACGAGCGCCAGCACGGCGATGAACACTGTGGAGGCGACGCCCAGCAGCAGCGGGCGCGCTCCGCGCTTCTTCAGCGCCTTGAGGTCGGTGGAGATGCCGAGCGCCGCCACGGAGGCGGCGAGCATCAGCGGTACGAGGAAACGCGACGCGTCCACCGCCGCCCTGGGCACGAGGCCGGTGGAGCCAAGCACGACCAGTCCCAGGAAGCCGAAGGCGAACCAGGGCACCGGGGCCTTGGCCGCGCCCGCCTCGGTACCGCCGCGCGCCACCCACCAGCCCAGCGCCACCACGGCCGGGGCCAGCAGGAAAACGCGCGCCAGCTTCATCACCGTGCCGGATTGCGAGGCTTCCGGCCCGCCCGCCGCCGCCGCGCCCACCGCCTGCACCACCTCATGGATGGCGGCGCCGGCCCAGAGGCCGTAGGCGCGCTCGGACATGCCCATCAGATCGCCCAGGAGCGGAAACAGGATCAGGGAGGCCGTGCCGCAGAGGGTGATGACGGCGAGGGCATAGGTCACGTCCTCGTCCTTGCCGCGCGCCACCTGGTTGGCGGCGACGATGGCCGAGGCGCCGCAGATCGCCGTGCCGGTGCCGATGAGTTGCGACAGCGCCGGCTCCACCCCCAGCACGCGGCCGAGCCAGATGGTGAAGGGCAGGGTGAGCGCCACCACCGCCACCGCCAGGGCCAGCGCCCCCGGGCCGAGCGCGACCAGTTCCCCCAGCGTCACCTGCAATCCCAGGAGGACGATGGCGGCGCGCAGCAGCGGCTTCACCGCGTAGGCGATGCCGGGCTTCAGCGCGGCCGGCCGCCCCACCGTGGCGCCGATCGCGATGCCGGCGGCGAGCGCCAGCACGACAGGGTTCAGCGCCGCGATGCCCGTGGCATTGCGGATCATGATGCACAGGGCCGCGATGACGAGGCAGAGAAGGAGCCCTGGCGCGATTTCCCGAAGGCGCGACAAGGAAGAGGACGGCGCCGCCGGGGCGCTGACGGGAAGAGCCATGAACCGGATTCTGGACGTTTCGCCGTGCACGGTCCACCCGTGGGCAGGGAGCGTCAAGCCAATCCGAAGGCCCCGGCCAGCAGGGTAACGGAACGCCGCCGCGCCTCCGCATCGTGGCAGGGGGTCAGCACCGCCACTTCCTGCACGCCCATCTCGGCGGCCAGGGCGGCGATGCGGTCGCGCACTTGGTCCGCCGTGCCGATCAGGGCGCGGGCGCGCATCGCCTCCACCCTGTCCCGCTCGGCCTGCGTCCAGGGATGCGCCTCCGCCTCCTCCAGCGTCGGCAGGGGAGGGAAGTGGCCGCGGTCGCGATGGAGGCGCCACAGGCCGCGCGGGAGGAAGAGGCGCTGCGCCTCCTCCTCCGTTTCGGCTGCCAGCGCATAGACGGCGACGCCGGCACGCGGGCGGTCGCCGCGGAAGCCCTCGCGGTAGAAATGCAGCGCCTCCGCCGCGCCGCGCCCGTCGGTGATGAAATGCGCGAAGCAGTAAGGGAGGCCGAAATACGCCGCGAGCTGCGCGCCGTAATCGCTGGAGCCAAGCACCCAGACCTCCGGCCGCGTCGCGATGGCGGGGCTGGCACGCACCTCGCGGAACGGGTGGCCTTCGGGCAGGCCGTCGCCCAGCCAACCCAGCAGGTCGCGCACCTGGGCGGGGAACGCATCCGCAGCCTGTGCAGCGTTGGGGTTGAGCGCATAGGCCGTGCGTCCGTCGCTGCCCGGCGCACGCCCCACGCCGAGGTCGATGCGCCCAGGCGCAATCGCTTCGAGAGCACGAAACTGCTCGGCGACCTTCAGCGCAGCGTAATGCGGCAGCATCACACCGGCGGAGCCGATGCGGATGCGCTTCGTGGTGGCGGCGATGGCGGCGATCAGGATCTCGGGCGCGGAGCCGGCATGGCTGGCGCTGTTGTGGTGCTCGGCGAGCCAGTAGCGCGCATAGCCCAGCCGGTCAGCGAGCTGCGCGAGGGCCAGCGTCTCCTGGATCGCATCGCCAGGGGAGCGGCCCGAGACAACGGTGGATTGGTCGAGGATGGAAAGGCGGGGAAGCATGGAAGCGCGAGACTATCCGTGCTTCCCCGCGCCGGGCCAGACCCGGCCGGCCCGGCGTCAGGCGTCAGCGGCCGCCATGCGAATTCTGGCCGCCCTTGCGCCCGGCCTCGGAGGCCTTCTCGCGGTCATTGGCGAAGTTGCCGGGATTGCTGCTGCCCTGCTGGCTGCGGCTCCCGCCGCCCTGCGACATCTGGCCGCCTTTCTTTCCGGCCTCTGACGCTTTCTCGCGGTCCTGGGCGAAATTGCCCCCCTGCTTGCCACCTTGCTGGTTGTTGCCTGCCATTCAGTGTCCTCCTTCCCTGTGCGGCTCCACGTGCCGTGGCGTCATGGAGCCCGACAGGAACGGACCCGGCGCGTCGGTGGTTCGCCTTCCCAAGCCACAGTGACGACTTCGTCATTTTGGCCTTGGAGCCAACGCACGGAGGGCTTGGCTTCCGCGCCGCGGCTAGAGCAAATTCTGTTCGAGCTGATTCGCGAAAGCGCTTCCCCGACGCGGGGGTGATCTGATTCACCCTTTCTGCTGAGCGGAGGCAGAAGGCATGGCGAAGACCTTGTCGGAGGATCTGCGGGT
>NZ_JAFEUU010000016.1 GCF_017355885.1 Sabulicella rubraurantiaca | reverse complement strand
TAAGCGGGAAACCCACCTCAAAACCAGGTCTCCCCGAGGGCCGTGCCAGACCAGCACGTCGATAGGCCGCAGGTATACGCGCAGCAATGCGCTCAGCCGAGCGGTCCTAATCGCCCGATAGGCTCATATCATGACGACTGCTGCTTCCTTGCCGAAAGGCAAGGGGCACCACACGCAGCATCAAGCCGTACGTGGCTTGTCTTTCAAATACACAACCAATTCCTGGAAAGGTCCGGCGCGGTGGCGCGGTGGCTATCGCGGAGTTGCCACACCCGATCCCATCCCGAACTCGGCCGTGAAACACTCCAGCGCCCATGGTACTGCCGCTCAAGCGGCGGGAGAGTCGGTCGCTGCCGTGCCGCCACGCCGGATCTTTCCACACAAAGCAAAACCCCCGAGGCCTCGCCTCGGGGGTTTTTGCTGTTTCTGGGCTGCTGTCGCCGCCCCCGTTGCTTGCTGGCCTAAACGGCAGCGCCGGTC
The DNA here is from genome assembly GCF_017355885.1 of Sabulicella rubraurantiaca. Classification (GTDB taxonomy): domain Bacteria; phylum Pseudomonadota; class Alphaproteobacteria; order Acetobacterales; family Acetobacteraceae; genus Roseococcus; species Roseococcus rubraurantiacus. The sequence goes on along the minus strand of NZ_JAFEUU010000016.1, from coordinate 70,493 downwards.
ATCTGCACCTCAGCGAGAATCTCGAAGGAGCGCAGGCGCGCCTGATGGTCATGGATCTGCGCCGTGACCATCAGCTCGTCCGCACCGGTCCGCTCGGCGAGGCTTTCGATTCCAAGGCGCACCGCCTCGGGCCCGCCCACAACCGAGCAAGCCAGGGCGTTCTCGAGCATGGCGCGCCCATGGCCATCGATCTGCGCGTCGAGCCCTTCTACCGGCGGCGGCAGCTTTCCCGGTCGCCCGCGGCGCAGGTTCAGGAAGGCCTGCTGCAGGGACGAGAACAGCCAGCGCGCCTCCGCATCGCCTTCGGCGGCAAAAACATTCACCCCAATCATGACGTGGGGCTTCGCCAGCCGCTCTGAAGGCCGGAACTGCTCTCGATAGATGGCAATCGCGTCCATCATCTGCGCCGGCGCAAAATGAGAGGCGAAGGCGTAGGGAAGGCCGAGATAGGCGGCGAGCTGCGCACCGAAGGTGCTGGATCCGAGGATCCACGCTTCCACCTCTAGTCCCGCGCCCGGCACGGCCTGGACCGTCTGGCCGGGTCGAGCCGGCCGGAAGTATTCCAGAAGCTCCACGACATCGCGCGGGAATTCATCCACATCGGAAGCGAGGTTCCGCCGCAAGGCTCGCGCGGTCACTTGGTCAGTTCCTGGTGCCCGTCCAAGGCCCAGATCCACCCGCCCTGGATGAAGCGCCGCCAGCGTCCCGAACTGCTCTGCAATGACGAGGGGGGCGTGGTTCGGCAGCATGATCCCGCCCGCGCCGATGCGGATCCGCCGCGTGCCGGCTGCCACATGGGCCAGCGCCACTGCCGTGGCGGCGCTCGCAATGCCGGGCATGTTGTGATGCTCGGCCATCCAGAAGCGATGGAAGCCCAGGCGCTCCGTGTGCTGCGCCAGATCGAGCGAGTTCCGCAGCGCCTGGCCGGCATCGCTGCCTTCCGGGACGGGTGAGAGATCGAGGACGGAAAGTCGTGCCATCGCGTCTAGATGGGCTGCGCTCGGTCGTTCTGAAACCCGCGACGCGCGTTGGATTCAACAGCTTGAATTCCCATCTCCAAGGCATCGTTCATCCCAGGAGCGAACACGCGATGGCAGGCGGTTGGACTCGCGACGGCAATATCCAGGATCAGATCGACGACACCGTGGCCGATGCGGTGAAGCTTGCGCGCGCCCGCATTCCGGTGGGCGAGGGCGAAATCCATTGCCAGGAATGCGGCGAGGAGATCCCCGAAGCGCGGCGTCGCGCTCTCCCAGGGGCGCGCACCTGCGTACCCTGTCAGTCCGCGCTCGACCGCAGCCCGGCTTTCTCGCCCTATAACCGGCGCGGAAGCAAGGACAGCCAGCTCAAATAGGGCTACGCGGGCCTGCAGCTCCGCTTGGCGCAGGCCTGGACCAAGCCAGGCAGCCTGCCGTGAGCGCGGAGCGTCCCACGAGCAGCGCGCCCGCACGGTAAAGGGCAAAGGAGTTGGCCTCCGTCAGGTCGGCCACCACGATCCCCCCCTCAACACTCACCGAAACCACGCGTCCTCCCGCCTGGAGCACGGCGACCGCCGCTTCCACCGGCCCGATCTCGGAGCGGAACATCACGGCGGAGAGCGAACCGGGCGCTGGCATCGCGGCGACCGGCGCCGCAGCCAGGAGCAGCAGTGAAAGACCGAAGGCTGCGGCTGGGCCACGCATGCCTGGCCCTCGGCGGCGAAACAGCCACGCCCCGAGCAGAAGGGGAGGCACCCCGGTGACGACAAGCCACCCCAAATCCCACAGTAGCGGGTTCGGCACATCGACGCGGATGCGGTGGATTCCCACGATCCAGTGGAAAAGCACTACGTCGGAGAACTGCCAGATCGCAAAGCCCAGCAGCGCCGCGCCGACGATCAGGCGACCGCCAACGGCCGCGAGGCCGGTGCGTGCCCGCCACAGCAGCCACAGCGAAAGAAGAGTCAGGAGATATGTGGCGATGTGGAACAGGCCGTCAGCCAGGATCTGCGCGCGCTGCGTCTGCCAAGCTTCGCCGGGGACAAGGCTCAGGAAGTGATGCCACTGCAGGACCTGATGCAGCAGGATGCCGTCGAAGAAACCGCCGAGCGCGAAGCCAGCAAGGCAAGCGGCGAGGAAAGGACTCGTTCGCGGCATGGTGGTTCTCCGACAGGTGCGCAACGCCTGTCACGGAACTCCGTCGCTCGTTCCCACTCATAAGTAAGTGCTGCTTGCGATGAATTCGCCCTTCATCGCGCCGCAATTCCTAAAACCTTCCACACCGGGGAATGTGTGTTTGGCATCCTTGTTTGGGAAGCGCCATTCTTCTTGACATTGGCAGAAAAGTAATGGGGCTTTCGCGCGTTCACTACCTCGTGCGGCCTCTGATGCAGGCCGCGAAGCGAGGAGGACAGATTAATGACCATTCGCACGACTCACCTTCCGGCTTGCGCCGTTCTGGTGGCCGCGCTGGCGCTGGCGCCGGCCGTCCATGCCCAGCAGGCGCGCACGGGCGACTCTGCGGCCCCGGGCGCCACCACCACCGCCCCGTCTGCGACCGCGCCCGCCACCACCACGACCACGCCCTCCGCGACCACGACGCCCGGCGCCCGCACGGGCAGCGAGGCCCGTACCGAGCGCCGCGCCGAGGATGGCGAGCGCCGCAACGAGATCGTCGAGTTCAGTGCGCTGGAAAGCGGCTCGAACAGCTTCACGGAAGGGCAGGCGCGCAGCCGCATGGAAGATGCGGGCATCACCAACGTGGGTGAGCTGCGCCGCGACGACCGGGGCTTCTGGGTTGGCCGCGGGACGCGTGGCGGCTCGCAGACCGACGTGGCAATGGACTTCCGCGGCCGCATCGCCGTGGGCACCGGCATTGCTGCCATGAGCCCTGCCGGAACCGGCACGACGGCCGGAACCGCCGACCGCTCTACCACGACGGGCACGGCCACCGCTCCGAATGACGGACGTGCGGCGGTCGGCACCACCTCGGCGCGGCCGGATGGCACGCCGGGCAACCCGCCGGGCACCGCCGCCACCCGCGCCCTGGACCGCGCCGCCGGCACCAACACCTCGGGCGCCTTCCCGCAGAACTCGGACGGCACGCCGAACAACCCGCCGGGCACGGCGGCTGGTCGTGCGGTTGACCGGGCCACGGGCTCCAACACGACCGGTGCCAACCCGCAGTCGGGCGCGACCCCGACTCGCTGAGCAGACAGAACCCTCGGCCAAAGGCCCGCGCCCTGCGCGCGGGCCGGATGGCACCAAACGGAGGACCAAATCCATGGCTATGAAGACTCATGTTGCGATGTTCGACAGCCACGCCGATGCGATGGCGGCGGTGCGTGACCTGGAAGACGCCGGCTTCTCCTCGGATGAGGTGAGCATCGCGCGCGGTGGCGAGGGCACGTCCGGCTCCACGACGACCTCGGCTGCGGACACCGACGAACCCTCGACCGGCGCAGGCGTCGGCGCGACGGCCGGCACCCTGCTGGGCGGCGGTGCCGGGCTCCTGGCCGGACTCGGGGCGCTCGCAATCCCGGGCTTCGGCCCGATCGTGGCCGCGGGGTGGCTGGTGGCGGCGCTGACCGGCGCGGGCGCCGGCGCGGCGGCCGGCGGCCTGCTGGGCGGCCTGGTCGGCGCGGGCGTCGAAGAGCGCGACGCGCATGTCTATGCCGAGGGCGTGCGGCGCGGTGGCACTCTGGTGACGGTGCGCGCCGACGAGACGCGCATCGCCCAGGCGAAGGCCGTGCTGTCGCGCCATGCCGCGGTGGACGTGGCGTCGCGCGAGGCCGATTACCGCGCCAGCGGCTGGTCGGGCTATCAGGACGACCCGGACAGCCTGATCCCCTCCGCGCCTGATGGCGCCCCGGGCAACCCGCCCGGCACCATGGCCAGCCGTGCGGCGGACCGCACGCTCGGCACCAATATGAGCGGCGCCTATCCGCAGAACTCGGATGGTACGTCGCGCAACCCGCCGGGCACCGCCGCCACGCGGGCCATGGACGATGTCGCCGGCACCAACGTGTCGGGCGCGCGTCCGCAGAACTCGGACGGGACGATGCGCAACCCGCCGGGCACGATGGCGAGCCGCGCGGCCGGCACCGCTGGCGCGTCGGGGCAACTCACGCCCCGTGCCGACGACGATGGCAACATCCTGCCCTCGACGCCGGACGGCACGCCGGGCAACCCTCCGGGCACGGAGCTGAGCCGCGGCGTGGACAAGGCGCTCGGCACCAACATCAGTGGTGCCCATCCGGAGAATGAGAAGACGCGCCGCTGAGGCGCTGCTTCTTCGGAGCATCGGGCCTGCGGGGTTTCGGCCCCGCAGGCCTTCTGCATTTCTGGAGGCCCATGCCCCGCCACGCCTTGCCGATTGAAGCCAGGGCCGCCGTGCTGCACGCTGCCAGCGTCCATCAATAGAATAGGGAGGCCCGGCAATGGGTCAGCGCTTCAAGATCAACGACAAGATGACGATCGTCACAGACCAGCCTTCGGAAGAGGAGCTGAAGGGCTTGTCGAAGGAAGGCTTCAAGGCGGTGGTGAATTTGCGCTCCGACGGGGAGCAGAATCAGCCCCTGCCACCCGCGGCGGAAGGCGAGGTCGTGCGCTCGACCGGGCTGAAATACGCCCACGTCCCCGTGGTCGCCACCGCGCCGAGCCATGAGCAGGTGGACCGCTTCCGTGAGGCGGTTTCCGGCATGGAAGGACCGGTGCTGGTGCATTGCGCCTCCGGCAAGCGCGCCGGTGCCTTCGCGATCCTGCAGGTCGCCAAGGAGGAAGGGCTCTCCGGCGAGGAGGCGCTTGCCCGTGCGAAGTCCCTGGGCATGGACTGGAAGAGCCCGGAGCTGGAGAACTTCGTCCGCCAGAATCTCGACGGAAGAAAGTGAACCGCGCGCTGGCGGGCGACTCTCGCCGCTGACTGCGCGGCAGCCCTTCCTCTGCGCTGCGTGCCGGAGGAAGGATGAACGGCGACCCAAGATCTAGCCCGACGTCGGGGGCGGCATTGTGCCGCCCCATCATTGGGTCACTGCATCCAATTCTTGGTGATTTCTTTTCCTTCCAAGAAAAGATTGCCTTTTGTGTGAGGGGCGGAAATAAACCGCGTCACTTTTGAAACGATGCTCTGCTTCGTGGCTTCTCCCTTCCACGAACAACAAGAACTCAGGCCAGTCATGCACCACGACCGAGCCGCGCCGATGCGCGTGCTGCACGCCGTCACGTACCGGGGGCCGCATCTCTTCAGCCATACGCCGATGATCCGCTTCCGCCTCGACCTGGGGAGCCTGGAAGATCGGCCTACGAACACGCTTCCCGGCTTTGCCGACGCGCTGGTGGCGATGCTGCCGGGGCTGCGCGAGCATGGCTGCTCCTACGGCACCCCGGGCGGCTTCATACGCCGGATGCGGGAGGGAACGTGGCTGGGTCATGTGGCGGAGCACGTCGCGCTGGAACTGCAGAGCCGCGCCGGCTCACGCGTGACGCGGGGGAAGACGCGCTCGGTGAAGGGATGCCGCGGCTGCTACAACGTCCTCTACGCCTATCGCGAGGAAGAGGTCGGGCTGCTTGCCGGACGCCTTGCGCTGCAACTCGTGGACTCCCTGCTTCCGGCGGTGCTTCGCGGTGTGAGGGGGCTGGAGGAACTGCACGAGCGCGATCTGCTGGCCGAGGAGGGCGGGTTCGACGGCGCGCTGGCCGCGCTGTCCCGCGTGGTCGGCCGCCGTGCCCTCGGGCCCACCACGCGTTCCCTCGTTCATGAGGCCGAGCGGCGCGGGATTCCCGTCATGCGGCTGGATTCGCTCAGCCTGGTCCAGCTGGGCCACGGCAAGAAGCAGCAGCGCCTCCGGGCCAGCATCACCGGCCGCACCTCCTCCATCGCCGTCGAGATCGCGGGCGACAAGGACCTGACGAAATCCCTGCTGTCCGAGGCCGGGCTGCCGGTGCCCAAGGGCGCGGTGGTGCGTACGGCCGAGGCGGCGGTCCAGGAGGCGGAGCGGCTGGGCTATCCCGTCGTGACCAAGCCGCTCGACGGCAATCATGGGCGGGGCGTTTCCCTGGACCTGCACTCGGCCGATGCGGTTCGGCAGGGCTTCGCGCATGCCGCGGAACACGGTCGCCGTGTCATCGTGGAGCAGCAATTCAGCGGCCATGACCATCGCATCCTGGTCATTGCCGGGGAGGTGCGGGCGGTGGCGCAGCGCGTTCCGGCCCATGTGATCGGCGATGGGGCGCGCAGCATTGCCGCGCTGATCGAGGAGGTGAATCGCGACCCCCGCCGCGGCAGCGGCCACGAGAAGATGCTGACGCGCATCGTGGTGGACGAGCACGTCCTCGCCCTGCTGGCGAAGGCAGGAATGAGCCTGGAATCCGTGCCCGGGGAGGGGCAATGGGTGGCCCTGCGCGACACCGCCAATCTCTCCACCGGCGGCACCGCGATCGACCGGACGGACGACATCCATCCCGACAATGCCTGCATCGCGCGCCGCGCGGCGCAGATCGTCGGACTGGACGTGGCCGGGATCGACTTCCTGGCGCCTGATATCCGCCGCTCCGTCCGTGAGACCGGCGGGGGCATCGTGGAGGTGAATGCGGCACCCGGCTTCCGCATGCACCTGGAGCCCTTCGAGGGCTGGGCACGGGACATCGCCCGGCCCGCAATCGACATGTTGTTTCCCAATGGCGAGACGGGCCGCATCCCGATCATCGCCATCACCGGCACCAACGGGAAGAGCACGACGACGCGGATGGTGGCGCACATCCTGCGCCATTCGGGGCTGTGCGTGGGCATGACGAGCACGAGCGGCGTCTGGGTCGGCGGGGACCTCGTTTGGGAGGGCGATGCCAGCGGTCCGCGCAGCGCCCGTATGGTGCTGCGCGAGCCGACGGTGGAAGCGGCTGTGCTGGAAACCGCGCGTGGCGGGATCCTGCGCGAGGGGCTGGGCTTCGAGGAGGCCGATATCGGCGCCGTGCTCAACATCGCTGCCGACCATCTGGGCCTCAAGGAGGTGGACACGCTGGAGGATCTCGCGGCCGTGAAGTCGGTGGTCGTGGAATCCGTCCGGCGCGATGGGTGCAGCGTGCTCAATGCGGATGATCCCCTGACCCTGGCAATGGAGCGCCACGCACGCGGCCGCATTGCCTTCTTCTCCATGAAGGGCGGCGCGCAGATGACCGACGCGCTGCGCGAACATGTCGAGGCCGGAGGACTGGCGGTGGTGCACGAGGACGGGGCAGGGGGAGGGGACATCGTCGTCCATGACGACCGCCGCCGCCTGCCGCTGATGGGCGCGGCGGAAATCCCGGCGACGCTGGGCGGCATGGCCGGGTTCAACATCCAGAATGCCCTGGCGGCCGTCGCGATGACCTACGCACAGGGCGTCTCGCCGCCCGTGATCCGGGCAGCGCTGCAGAGCTTCTCGACCTCCTTCGAGCAAAGCCCGGGCCGGCTGAACATCCATGATGGGCACGGCTTCCGGGTGATCCTGGACTATGCCCACAACCCCGCCGGCCTGACGGCGCTGTGCGACCTTGTCGTGAAGCTGCGGCCGCGGCACGGGCGGGCGATCGGCATGATCAGCATTCCCGGCGACCGGCGCGACGAGGATATCCGCGAGATGGGGCGTATCGCCGCCGCGCATTTCGACGAGCTGGTTCTGCGTGAGCGCCCCGACGGACGTGGCAGGGCGCCCGGAGAGGTGATGAACCTGATCGCCGAGGGGGCGCTGGAAGCCGGCTTCTCGCCGGAACGCATGCACCGCGTTCCCGACGAGCTTGAGGCAACCGACCTGTGCCTGCGCCTCGCCCGGCCGGACGATCTTGTCGTTCTCACCCCCACATCGGTGGAGAAGGTCTGGGCCCGCATGCTCGCCTTCGTGCCGCAGCCTGCCCCCGTGCGTGAAAGCGAGATGGCCTGACCATGGAAGCAGCTGGGGAGGACCAAGCGGGGAAGGGGCCGCTCATCATCATCGGTGGACACGAGGACAAGGAAGGCGAGCGCCTGATCCTGCGCGAGGTGGCGAAGCACGCGGGCAAGGGGCGGCTCGTCATCGCCACCGTCGCCTCGCACCAGCCCGAGGGGTATTTCGAAGCCTACCAGGCCGCCTTCGCCGCGCTGGGCGTCACCGACCTCGCGGAACTCTACGTCCAGGAACGCTCCGAGGCGCAGGATACGGAGAAGCTGCGCATCTTCGAGGGTGCGACGGGCGTTTTCTTCTCCGGCGGCGACCAGCTTCGCATCAGCAGCCAGCTGGGCGACACGCCGGTCGAGCGTCGGGTGCGCGAGATCCACGCGGCGGGCGGCGTGATCGCCGGCACCTCGGCCGGGGCCTCGGCCATGAGCGACACGATGCTGGTGAAGGGGAAGGGGCAGGAGACCCACCGCATCGGTGACCTGCACCTCGCGGCTGGGCTGGGGTTGGTGCGGGACGTCATCATCGACCAGCACTTCGCCGAGCGCGGCCGCATCGGGCGGCTGCTGGGGGCCGTGGCGCAGAACCCGCGCGAACTCGGGATCGGCATCGACGAGGACACGGCGATCATCCTGAACGGCCGGCGCTTCGAGGTGATCGGCAGCGGCGGCGTCTATATCGTGGACGGTGGCGGCGTCACCCACTCCAACATCGCAGAGGGGGCGGAGGAGGAAGCCCTCTCCATCCACGATGTCCGCCTCCACGTGCTCTGCCATGGCGACCGCTTCGACCTGGAGAGCCGTCGCCCCACCATGGCGGGCGCGCAGGGCTGAGAAGCCCCGCGCCCCTCAGGCGAACAGGAAGTTGTCGGAGACAAGAGCGGTCTTCGACACCCCCGCCAGCACCACGCTGTTGCTGGAGTCGAGAGTGATGATGGAGTCCGCCCCCGCCTGGGTGGTCCGGGCCAGGACGGCGGAGAAATCCTTGAACAGGGATTGTGCGAACTGGATCTGGTCGCGTCCCGCGCCGGCCCCTGCGGTGAAATCGGTGATGCGATCGCGGCCGAAGCCGCTGGCGAAGCCGAAGATGTCGCTTCCCTGTCCACCGGTCAGCACGTCATTGCCGGAGCCTCCGACCAGCAGGTCACGCCCGCTGGTGCCCAGCAAGGTATCGGCCTTGCTGGAGCCGTAAAGCAGCTGCCCCTCCCCAGCTCCGGCATTGCCCGCGGCATCGGCTGCGCTGATGCGGAAGGTCTGTGCGCCGTTGCCCAGGCTTCCAACGACAAGGCTCCACTGTCCGTCCGCTGAGGCGGTGGTAGTTCCTATCAGCTTGTCCGCTGCACCAAAGACCTGGACCTTGCTGCCTGCCTCGCCGATGCCCTTGAGCGTGGCCGTGCTCTTTGTCGTATCCAGGCCCGTGAACCGCGCTGCCGGCGCGACCGTGTCGACGGTGACCTGCGCCACGGATGAGAGAGCGCCCTTGTTGCCGGCAAGGTCGGTGGCCTGGGCAGTGAAGCGATGAGCACCATCCGCAAGGCTGCTGGTCGTGAAGCTCCAGTTGCCCTCCGCATCCGCGGTTACTTGGCCGATCAGAGCCGCGCCCAGGTGGATGGCAAGGCTGGCACCGGCCTCAGCGGTGCCGAGGAGGGTGAGGATTTTGCTGCTGGTGACGCCATCCGCCGCGGAGGTGCCCGTATCGGGAGTAACCTGCGTGATCACTGGGGCGCCGGGGGCACGCGTGTCGACGGTAAAGGAGAAGCCCCCGGATGCGCCGCCGGCGGCGCCAGCCGGGTCGAGATCGACGGCGGTCAGGACGTGATCGCCGTCGGCCAGGGGGGTGCCCGAGTGATCGAAGCTCCATTGGCCCGCCGCATCGGCCGTCGTGGTGCCGATCACTTGGTTACCCAGGAGGAGCTGCACGCCCCGGCCGGCTTCCGTCGTGCCGAGGAAGACGAGGGAGTTGTCGCTCGTGACCCGGTCCGAGGCCGTGGCGTCGGTATCGGAGAAGAAGGCGAGGATCTTCGGCGTGACGACTGGAGTTGGGGTTCCACCTCCGCCCGAGAGTTGCGGCAGGGAAAAGGTGCCGTCCGCGAAGCGCAGGAACTCGACGTCCTTCAGCCGGTCCGTTCCCTCCGGCGATCCGGTCCGCCGGTCGCTCACCTGGAAGAAGCCGTCGGAGAGGTCCGTGATCGTGTATTCCGAATGAAGACCGGAATACAGCGCGACATCATGGCCCCCACCGCCACTGAGATCGTCGTCCCCGACGCCACCGATCAGCGTGTCGTCGCCCGCGCCGCCGACGAGCGTGTCGTGATCGGTGGTGGCGCCGGTGAACCATTCCTGGCGACTGCGCGTGTCGATGGACAGGGTGCTGTTGAACCACATGGCGCCCTGGCCGTTGCCGGTCGGGTTCACCGCCTCGCTGATGGGCAGGCTCTTGCCGTTCACCTCGATGCCGAGGACGTAGAGGTTCCGGTCCCCCACCCCCTGGACCAGTTCGTCATTGATGAACTTGACGCCCACGGAGTTGACGACCGCGCCGTTGGCGAAGGTCACGGAAAACTGGCCTGCCTGCGCCTTGGCTTCGAAAGTGCCGCCGACCTGCGTGCCATTGACCAGGATGACGAATTTCGCGCCCACCGCGTTCAGCACGTCGGCCCGGGCGGAGATGACGAGCGTCGTCGAGGCAAGGGGCGCCGCCGAGGCGAGGCTGGCCGGCCCGCCGACGAGGATGTCATCGCCACCGCCGCCGAATAGGGTGTCGTTGCCCATGCCTGCGTTCAGCATGTCGGCGCCGAGGCCGCCATGCAGCGCATCCGCGACGATGGAGCCGCTGAGCGACAGCCCTTGGATGGCCGCCTGGCCGGTGAACCAATTGGTCACGACCTGCAGCGCCGGCTTGTCCTGCGGCGAGTAGTTCGTGTTGTTGGCACCCTTGGAGGTAATGTCCCAGTTCCACAGTTGCATCCCGGCGAACCAGTCGCCGCCATAGGTCGTGAAGGTCTCGAGCAGTGCCTGATAAAGATTCGCCTGCTCCTGGAGGTCCACGGCGCCGCTGGTGGTCCAGATCCCGGGGTCGAGCGCGGCCCCGTCCATGCTGCGGTAGCCGACCTCGGCGAGGAAAAGCGGCTTGTCGTATTTCAGCGCGAGGTCACGCAGGAAGTCGATCGGCGACTTGCCTTCGGTAATGGAGAATTCCCAAGAGTTCGTGGGCATGGACGTCCAACTGTTCTTGTAGTCCTGCACGCTGGCGGTCGTGCTCCCGCTCATCCGGTAGTAGGAGTTTACGCCGATCAGGTCGACCTGGTCCCAGAAGGACACGTCCTTCGCCGACGTGGCGGTCGCGGCGTAGGTGATGACTCCGTCATAGACGGCGCGGACGCTCGCGATGATGTCCACCCATTGGGAGCGATAAGCCGCCCCGACGAGGCTGTCATACTCGCAGCCGATGCAGAGCGTCTTGACGCCCGTCTCCGCCGCGATCTGGGCGTAGCGCAGGATGAGCACCTTGTAGCCGGCGAACCAAGCATCCACGTCGCTGGGCGCGAAATCGCCGCGGAAGGGAGAGCCGTCCTCTGCATCGACATGCGGCTTCAGAATGACATCCAGGCCCAGCGAATGTGCCTGCAGGATCTGGGCGCGGACATTGGCGTCCGACTCGGTCTGGCTAGAGGCATGGAAATCCGAGCTGGTGACCGTCGAAATGTAGCTGGTCGGAACGATGCTGACGCTGTTCGACCCCGTGGACGCCAGCGCCGTGATCGAAGTGAGCGAGGCAGCGGTGCCGAAGCTGCCATTCCACCAGGAGGGAAAGGCGAAGCCCGCATACTCGAAGAGGCCACTGCTCATCGTGAAGATCCTTGCTTGCATCTCGCGGCAGGGCGTGGTCCACGCTACCTGCGCACGCATGAAGTTTCTCGATGCAAGGAAGCACAACTTATAGGTGTATAGAGGATGGGTGTAATACTTAATTCGGGCCAAAGGCGACGGAATTTTGCCTAAACGTGGAACCTTAACGGAACTTAAGTAGGATGACCGAATTGATCATTGATGGCGCGAGAATGATAACCGGTCCTCAAACCGGCTGCCCTGTGGGGCCCGCGCTCAGCAGCCGCTCAATCAGGCGGGTGAGCATGCTGATGCGGTTTCGTTTTGAATCCACCAGGGTCGGTGCTAGGCGCGAAATCAATCGCTTGGCCGGAGCCTGAACACAGGAATCCTATTGTGTCCGTGAACGATCCGATCCTCGATCCGGAGCGCCTCGCCGCCCTCAGGGAGACAGGCCTGCTGGATACCTCGCCCGAAGAAACCTTCGATCAGCTGAGTCGCCTGGCCAGCATACTCGCTGATGCGCCCGTTGCCGTGGTCTCGCTGGTCGATCAGGACCGACAGTTCTTCAAGAGCTTCAACGGCACCCTGCCCGGGGCGGCCGCGGACGTGCGCGAAACGCCGCTCTCCCACTCGATCTGCCGGCACGTTGTCGAAACCGGGCGCGAACTGGTGGTCGAGGACACGCGCAACGACCCGCTGACACAGAACAATCCCGCGGTGACGGAGAACAGCGTCGCGGCCTATGCCGGGTTTCCGCTCGTGACGCCGACAGGTCATGTGCTCGGGACGCTCTGCGTGCTCGACAGTCATCCGAGAGCCTGGAGCGAGACGGCACGGCGGGGCTTGGCGGAACTCGCGGCCGTGGCTTCCCGGACCATCGAATACCGCACACTCGCCCTGCCCAAGTTGCAGGCGCCTAATGGCGGTCCCCTCGTAGAGCGGCGCAAGGGTAGCGACCGGAGAAAGTCGGCCCTCCCGAATCTCGCCCAGTCCGTGGAGGCCTATCTGGCGTGCCTGGATGATTACCGCAGCACCACCGAGCGCGCGGACGACCCCGACCTGTTCGCGAAGGAAGCTCAGTTGCGCCAGCGCGTGCTTTCCGCCGAAGGGGACTTGGCCTCGGCGGCCGAGCGGCACCTGCGGGAAGGCACCCCCGAAGCGTCGTCGGGCTTGGCGACGGCGTGCCAGGAATTCCTGTCTGCGAAGCTGCAGCAGGCGGAGTTGATGGCCCGCTTCCAGAAGGGCGAAGCGCCGCTCGATCAAGTCGAGCGCGTCGGTGCCCTCACGATTCAGCTTGAGCAGGCGCTGAGGGCCGCTGCACGCGACCAGAGACTCAGATCCGCCTGATCGGAAACCCGAAGCCTCTGACCGCCTTCCCGGCTGAACTAAACTGGAGGCGCTAGGGTCACTGTGCGATTGCTCATTCAGCTTTCCATCACATAGCTTTCTTGTTCTCGCGTTAAGAGATTGCTCTTTTCTTTCGGTTTCCAGGGAGTTTTGCGATGCAGCAAGGGGTGGGCGCGGAAGTGGAAGTCAGCCACTCGACAAGCGGCCAATTTGCTCGCACTCATGCCCCTGCCTTTTCAACTGGCCCTCTTCCGAACTCGTCCCCTTCGCCTGCGACGTCCATCTTCGGTCTGCTGATTGCGGATCTTGCCGCGTGCTTGTTGTGCATAGCGGTTGTGGTGCTCTTCAGGTCCGCCATTTGGGGTGAACTGCTCCTCGTCTGGCCATTCTCGACGGCCATCATCTCCTGGATCCTGTTCCGCTTCGGAAGCGGGCTTTATCCCCCAACCGGCTTGTCACAGCCCGAGGAACTCCGGCTTTCCTCTTACACGGCTGCCGGTGCGGCGCTCGTTCACCTCGCTATGCTCATCGCGACGGGCGAGGAAGATTTCTGGCCCTTCACCGGCCTGATCACCTGGGTCATGCTGGTGCCGACGGCCTACATGGCGCGAAGCCTCATGACGGGCTTCCTGATCCGGCGTCGCCTGTATGGCGAAGCCTGCATCGTGGTCGGGACCGGCGAGAAGGCGAGGAGGACCATCCGAGAGATCAAGGCCAACCCGGAACTGGGGCTGGTCCCGGTAGCGGCGTTCGGCGAGGTGACGGGGGACAGTCCCGAGATCGAGGGTATCCCGATCCTCGGCCCGGTCGAGGCCGCGATCTCCTGCGAGTTTCCCTTTCAGGTCGGCCGCGCCCTCGTCGCCCTTTCGCGGCAGGAGGCGGACGCCCAGCGCCTGATCGCGTTGATGGAAGGCCTTGCACGGCCTTATTCGACCGTACAGGTCGTGGCCGATTTGGCCAGTCCGACCAACCTCCTCGTGATGCCGCGGCCCATCGGGCCCTATCTTTCGATGGAGATCCAGCACCAACGCTTCTCGCGCAAGCAACGGATCCTGAAAAGGATCTTCGATCTCGCGATCGCGGGTCCCGCCTTTATCGCCTTCCTGCCGTTCATCGGCGTTGCCGCTCTTCTCGTGAAGATCTTCGACCCGTCCGGACCGATCTTCTTTTCCCAGACCCGCGAAGGGGCAGAGGGGCAGCCCATCCGCATCTGGAAGATCCGGACCATGGTGACCGGTGCCGAGCGGCGCCTCGCCGAATATTTGGCCAGCAACCCTGCGGCGCGCTTCGAGTACGAGCGTACGCTGAAGCTCCGCAACGACCCGCGCATCATCCCGAAGGTCGGCAAGTATCTCCGCCGCTACAGCGTGGACGAACTCCCGCAGCTTTGGAGCGTGATCCGAGGCGACATGAGCCTCGTCGGCCCGCGCGTGATGCTGGGGCACGAGGTGGAGCGCTTCAGCGAGAAGGCGCGCCAGCTGCGACGAGACGTGCCGCCCGGGCTCACCGGGTTCTGGCAAGTGATGTACCGCAACAACAGCGACCTCCAGATCTGGGAGGTGGCGGACTCGTACTACGTGAACAACTGGTCCGTCTGGCTGGATGGCTGGATCGTGTTGCGTACGGTGCGCGTCGTGCTGACCGGTGCAGGGGCCTACTGAGGTGAGGATAGCCAAGGCCGCACGGGGAATGACGGCCGCTTGCCCTCGGTCGTCATCGCGGCACGCCTCAATTGACAGGCCATGAGGGGCGAGAGATGCGCCATGCGTGACCACGAGCGGCTGGCCTGGGGGCCGCACTCCCCGGCCCTGGGCGGAACCCGTACAGCGAAAACGAGTTTAGCGCGCAACAAGCCGGAGATTTCCGGCAGATTACATGGAGGCGCCATGGACACCGCGGCAGGGCAAGAGCCGTCCGGAGAGGCCCAGGCGGCCGGCCGGCTGCAGGAGAAGCGCGTCCGCCGTCGCGTCTTTGGCATCGACGTGGACCTCGCAGACCAAGCCGAAGTCGTCCGGCAAGTGATGCAGTGGTGTCGGACGGGCAGCGGCGGCGTCGTCGTCACGCCCAACCTCGACCATGTCGTGAAGCTGGAAACCAGCGAGCCGCTACGCAGTGCCTATGAGAAGGCGCGCCTCGTCCTGGCGGATGGCTGGCCCCTCATCTGGATGGCACGGCTGGATGGCGGGCCAAGGCTCAACCTCGTCACCGGCTCCGACCTGGTGGAGCCGGTCTGCGCTGCCGCGGCGCGCGAGGGCCGGTCCATCTTCCTGTTCGGCTCGCGTCACGAGGTGCTGGAGAAAGCAGCCGCGACCCTCGCGCAGCGGCATCCCGGGCTTCGTGTCGCCGGGCTCTACGCTCCACCCATGGGGTTCGAGACTTCCGAGGAGGAGCAGCGCAAGGCGCTGGAAGCCGTGCGCAACGCCAATCCCGACATCGTTTTCGTCGCGCTCGGTGCGCCCAAGCAGGAAGTCTGGGCGACCGAGAATTTCGATGCCACGGGTGCGAAGGCGATCCTCTGCATCGGGGCGGGGCTCGATTTCGTGGCCGGCGCCGTTGCGCGCGCGCCCACGCCCTTCCGCCGCCTCGGGCTGGAATGGCTGTGGCGCGCCGCGTCGGAACCGCGCCGCCTCGGCGGCCGCTATCTTGGCATCATGGCCAAGCTCCCGCGGCTGGCGTTTCGTCACCTTGCCGACTCTCGGCGTTCGGCGGCCGAGCATGCCGACAGGAACACTGAACATGCGACGGCGGCTCGAACGCCCCGGCCCGACGCTTGATGGCTGATCACCGGGAGCGCGCGCTGCCAGCGACGCCGGGTGCGGGCAAGACCGCGCAGCGGCGCAGGCTGCGGCCAAACGCGCCCGTCTGGCGACAGTTGAAGCCTTGGGTGGGGTTTTTCCCGCTCCCGATTTGTCCTGCAGCCCGCTACCCGAAGGCCGCCCGATGAGCGACGCCGGAAGTGCCCCGACTGAGCCTTTCGTGACCCTCCGCGACGTGCTTGGGGTCCTTCGCGCCTATTGGCGCCCTGTCCTGCTGGCTACGATCTTCCTGGCCATGCTGATCGGCGCGGCGCTTACGCAGGCGACGCCCGTCTTCACTGCCCAGGCGACGCTCGTCCTCGACCTGCGTCGCCCGGGGATTCCGGGCCTGCCCAACGGCGCCCCGCCACCCCCTGTCTCGCCTGATCCCGCCATCCTCCGAAGCGAGGTGGACATGCTCGGAAGCCGTCCCGTCATCCGGGAGGTAGTCGAGCGCCTCAACCTGGTCGAGTTGCCGGAATTCCAAAAGCCGGGCCTCGCGAGCCGGCTCGCCGAGGCGATGGGCTTCTCCCTGGACGAGCTCAAGGCGCGGTTGAGGGAAATACTGGGCCGGCCGGAGCCCGAGCCCCTGGGGAACGACCCCTTGGACTGGGCGATCTCCCAGTACGACGATCGGTTGGCCATCATCAATGACGGCCGCTCCTACATGATCCGCGTCTCCTTCCGGTCGGAGGATCCGGCTCTCTCGGCGCGGATCGCCAACGCGCATGTCGCCGCCTATTTGCGCCTGCAGACCGAGCTGAAGCGGGAAGTCGGGCGCAGCGCCTCGGCCTGGCTCAACAGCGAGCTGGAGGAGCTTCAGGCGCGCGTGCGCAGCGCCGAGCAGGCCGTGCAGCGCTTCCGTGAGGAGAACGAGATCGTCGAGGCGCGCGGCGACACCTTGCTGGCCCAGCGCATTGCAGAGGTGAACAACCAGCTCACCTCCGCCGTCTCGGAGCGCAGCGCGCGCGAGGCGCGGCTGGCCCAGGCGCGGGAGCAGGTGCGCCGTGGCGAGGCCGACCGGATCACCGAGGTCGGCGGCTCCCCCGTCATCCAGCGCCTCCGCGAGCAGGAGGCCACGGTGATTCGCCGCGAGGCCGAGCAGTCCAGCCGCTTCGGTCCCCGCCATCCCGAGATCCTGCGGATCCGGGCCGAGTTGCGCGACCTTCGCAGCGCCATCGGCCAGGAGATCCGCCGCGCCATCTCCTCGCTCGAGAGCGAGGTGGCGGTGGCGCAGGCCCGCGAGGCCGATTTGCGCGCCCAGGTTTCCTCGCTTGAGCGGCGCGTCGCCACCACCGAGCAGGCGGAGATCACCCTGCGTGAGCTGGAGCGCGAGGCGGCCGCGAGCCGCAGCCTCTACGAAAACCTTTTGCTGCAGCGACAGCAGATTGCGGTGCAGCAGGGACTGCAGCTTCCCGATGTCCGCATCGTGTCGGAGGCCAGCCCGCCGGCGAAGCCAAGCTCGCCTAACGTCCTCCGCTTCACTCTGATGGGCGCCGCGCTGGCCGGGATGCTGCTGATGGGAGTGGCTTTCGTGCGGGAGTTCCTGCACGGCGGCATTCGTGGCGTGGCGGATCTCGAGCGTGCGACGGGGCTGCCCTGCCTCGGCACGATCCCCGCCCTGCGCCGCCGCGAGATCGCGAAGCGCGGGGCTTCGGAGATCATGGTGCGCGAGCCGCTGTCCCGCTTCGCCGATGCGGTGCGGTCGCTGCGGGTCGCGCTGCTGTCGCAATTCTCCGAGCGACGGCCGCCGGCCACGCTGCTCGTCACCTCGGCCCTGCCGGGCGAGGGCAAGACCACCCTGGCATTTGCGCTGGCCCAAAGCTTGGTGGACGCCGGCCACCGCGTCCTGCTGATCGACGCCGACCTGCGCCGCAACTCACCCGCGCCGCGCGGCGAAGCGGGTGCACGGCGGGTCTGGCTGAACGATCTACTCAAGCCCGGCGGCGACGAGTTATGGCCCGTCCTGCCTGATCCGGAGACCGGCCTCGCCTATGTCCCGAGCCGTGCAAGCGACCGTGCACCGCAGGACGTGCTGGGCTCGCCCGCGATGCTGCGCGCGCTCAAGCGGGCGGCGCACGATTTCGACGTTGTTCTGTTGGACTCGCCGCCGCTCGTGGCGGCATCCGATGCGCTCGTGCTGGGCGCGCTGGCCGAGGCAACGATCCTGGTTGCGCGCTGGCGGCGCACGCCGAGGGATGCGGCCGCTTCGGCCGCGGCGGAACTCGCCAAGGCCGGATTGCCGGTCGTGGGGGCGGTGCTGACCCTCGCGAAGTCTGACAGCCCACTCTTCCAGGCCGGCGAGCTGGAGACGTACCGCCGCCAGGCCAAGAGCTACTACGACTCCCTGCCGGTGCCGCAGCGCCCGGCACGGGAGGAAGGACGCCGGCGCGCGGCGGAATTGACCCACCGCCCGACGCGCGAGGAAACATCCCCGTGAAGGCCGGCGTGACTGGTGGCATTGGGCGGCGCGCCGCCCTGAGTGCCGGCGTGGCGCTGGCGGTCCCGGGACTGCCCCGAGAAGGCGCCGCAACGGAGCTTCCGCTGCGAGAGCGCGCGCGGCGCAAAGGCCTTCTGTTCGGCGCCGCTGCCCGCTCCTTCAACCTGCGCGACGACCCCGCCTATGCTGCTGCCTTCGCCCGCGAATGTGGGGTGCTGGTGACGGAATGGGAGGCAAAGTGGGGCCCCCTGCGTCCCGCGCGTGAGGAATTCAGCTTCGGTGCCGTGGACGCACTCTGGCAGTTCGCGCGGCGCAACGGCCTCGGCTTCCGTGGCCACGCCCTGGTCTGGCATGAGCACATGCCGCGCTGGATCGCCGGCATGGAGAACCGCGCCGCGCGGGGCATCCTGGAGGAGCATATCCGCCGGGTTCTTGGCCACTATCGCCGCGCGCAGTCCTGGGACGTGGTGAACGAGGCCATCGACGTGAAGGATGGCCGTGCCGACGGGCTGCGCCAGACCGTCTGGCTCCGTGCCCTCGGGCCCTCTTATGTGCGCGACGCCTTCGTCCTGGCGCGCGTGGCGGATCCTCACACGCTGCTCGCCTACAATGATTACGGCATCGAGTACGAGGACCGCGACAGCCGCGCGAAGCGCGTGGCGGTGCTGCGCCTGCTGGAAACACTGAAGCAGCAGGGCGCACCGGTCGACATCTTCGGCGTGCAGGCGCATCTGAACCCGGCGCGGCCCTTCGACCCCGCTGCCCTGCGCGGCTTCCTGCGCACGGCGGCCGAGATGGGCCTCGACATCTACATTACCGAACTTGACGTGCACGACCGCGACCTCCCGGCCGATGGCGCCCGGCGCGACCGGATCGTGGCCGAGCACGCCCAGGCCTGGCTGGAAGCGGCGCTTTCCGAGCCGCGGGTGAAGGCGGTGTTCACCTGGGGCCTCAGCGACCGCTACAACTGGCGCAACGAGGTGGATTGGAGCCGCCGCCGCGACGGGCTTCCCTCGCGCGGATTGCCGCTCGACCAGGATTTGCAGCCGAAGCCCTTCTGGACGGCCATTGCCCGCGCCCTCGACGGCGCAGATCCCCGGGGCGGGTGAGAAAGGAGCCACGGGTGATCTACATCGCGACCCCGGGCGGCCTCGAGGCCAAGGGCGGCATCGGCCGGATCGTTTCCTACTTCGTGCGGGAGATTGAGCGGCGTCCGGACGCGCCACGCCTCATCATTGTGGACACATACGGGCCTGGCCGGGCCGTGCTGATGCCGCTCTTCTTCGCCGCCGCCCTGCTGCGCCTGTTCTTCGCTTGCCTCACGCGCCGTGCGAGCCTCCTGCACGTCCACATGGCCGAATACGGCAGTGTCCTGCGCAAGGGGATCATTACCTTGATGGCGCGGGCGCTGCGCGTGCCGGTCGTTCTGCACCTGCATGGAGCGAATTTCCGCGACCATTGCGAGCGCGCCGGCCCCATGGAGCGCCGCCTGATCCGGCGAGTGCTGCGATCGGTGGCCGAGGTGGTCGTGCTCGGCGCCTATTGGCGCGACTTCGTTTCGGAGTTCCTCGGACCCGGTGGCCCACGCGTGACCATCCTGGTGAACGCCGTCGAGGGGCCGGCATCGGTGCCGAAGCGGCCGGAAGCGCCGCCCCTTCAGCTCCTCTTCCTCGGGCGGGTTGGCGAGCGGAAGGGCGCGGGCGAGTTCCTGGAAGCCCTGGCCTCGCCGGAATGCCAGCCTTTCGACTGGGTGGCCAACGTCGCCGGCGATGGCGAGGTGGAGACCTATCGTGCGAAGGCGGGGACGCTCGGCCTCGCCGGACGGGTGAGTTTCCTCGGCTGGACGGAGGAAACGCGAAGCCGTGAGCTGCTTGCCCGCTCGCACCTCTTCGTGCTGCCCTCCCGCAACGAAGGGCTGCCGGTCGCCATCGTGGAGGCCATGGCCTACGGGTTGGCGATCGTCGCGACACCCGTCGGCTCCGTTCCAACGGCGGTCGAGGATGGCAGGACCGGCATCCTCGTCCCGCCTGGGGACGCCCCCGCCCTCGCGGCCGCGCTCGCGCGGCTTCTCGGCGAACCGGCGCTGCGGCGCGAACTCGCGTCGAATGCCCGTGCGCGGTTCGAGCGCGACTTCGACATTCGCGGCTTCTGCGACCGGCTGCTGGAGATTTACCGCCGCAACGCGGCGCGGTGGCCCACGTGAGCGTCTCGGCCCGCTTCCCCGAGCGTCGCGCCGCCTCCGCGCCGCGGCTCGCCATCACGCAGGACGGTGCGGTCCGCGCCGCGGTGGTGCTCCTGCTCGTCTGGTATCTCGGTCCGACGGCGCCCTTCCTGCCGGCGGAGGCCTTTGTCTCCGAGGATGCGAAGCACGGCGTCTTCGTGGAGCAGGCCTTCCTGCGCCTGTCCTGGATCCCGGTCTACGGGCTGACCTTCATCCTGGCGCTGCCGCACCTGCCGAAGGTGATCCGTGCCGCGGCGCGAAGCCCCTTTGGCGTATTGCTCGTCGCGCTCGCCCTGGTTTCTACGGCGTGGTCCACCTCACCGGCGGATACGCTGCGCCGCACGGTCGGCCTCGCAGGAACGACGCTGCTCGGCTTCTATCTTGTTGCGCGTTTCGAGCGGGAGGAGCTGATGCGCCTGCTCGGCTGGGCCTTCGCCCTGGCCGCCGTGCTCAGCATCGTCTTCGTGGCGACGCGGCCGGGCGTCGGCATTTCCGGCCCACCGCATCCCGGCGCATGGCGCGGGGTCTTTCCGCACAAGAACGTGCTGGGACAGACCATGCTGATGGGAATTGTGACGGCACTCGGCCTCGCGGCGGTGAGCCGCCGCAGACGCTGGGCCTTTGTCCTGGCGGGGCTGTGCGGGCTCCTCCTGCTTCTTTCCACGGCCAAGACACCCATCGCGGTCGCCGCCGTGCTGACGATGCTTGTGGGCGTGTCGCAGCTGCTGCGGCGACGTCCTGGGCGCGCGGGTTTCCTGGGCGCGCTGGTCGTCGTCCTGGTACTCTGCGCACCTTTCTTTGTCTTCGTCGTGCTCGAACCCGTGCTCGCCTTGTTGGGGCGCGACCTGACGCTCACGGGCCGCACGGATATCTGGGGCCTCTCGCTGGCCGCAGTTGCGGAGAAGCCGCTGATCGGCTGGGGCTATGGCGGGTTCTGGACCGCGCCGCTGGGCCCCGTACTCGATATCCGCTTCATCATCGGGTGGGACGTGCCGAACGCCCATAATGGCTTCCTGGACCTGTTGCTGGCCTTCGGCGTCGTCGGGCTGCTTCTTTTCCTTATGCTCGTGGTCCGGGTCATTCGCGCCAACGTGCAGGAGATCCGCGACACCGGGTCCTGGGGCGCCACCTGGTCGCTCGCCTCGGTGACGCTTCTGATGATCTATGGCTTCGCGGAGAGCGCGATCATGGTGCAGAACACCTTTGCCTGGGTGCTGCTGATCGCGCTGACGGCCTATGCCGGAAAGCCGCGCGCGGTCGCGCGGGGCCGTGCCGTCACGGTGCCGCGCTTCCAGTGGGCAGCCCGCCGCCCCACATCCTTTGGGGCTGCGGAAGCGAGGCAGGCAACTTTCCCACCGCGCAAGCCGGGCTGAAGCGAAGCATGTCGGAACCCTCCTCGCCCGCCGTTGCCGGCCGCGCGTTGCTTTACCTCGTCGGGCGCATCGTTCCCGCAGCGGTGACCTTTATCTCCATCGGGGTGCTTACGCGCTTCCTTTCCCCGGAGGAGTACGGAACCTATGCCATCGCACTGTCGATGATCTCGCTCTTCTCGATGGCGGCGTATAACTGGCTCTACGTCTCGATCGTGCGGCTCCGGCCCATGGAGGCGGATGCGGCCAAGCCCTTCCAGGCTGCTATACTCATTCTCTATCTGGTCTGCGTGGCGCTCGTCCTGTCGTTTGGCGCCCTCTATGTCGCCGCCTTTTCCCCCTGGGGCGAAGCCTCATTGTGGGGGGCGGCGGCGGCGCTTTTCGTCGTGCAGGGCTGGCTTGAGATCAACCTGCATTTCCTCATCAGCCGGAGTGAGGCTGGGCGCTATGTCCTCGTCACGCTCGTCCGCTCGCTCGCAGTCACCGTCCTCGCGATCCTTGCCGCGGCGCTGGGCGGCGGCGCGGCGAGCGTGCTGGTCGCCACCGCGCTTGCCATGCTCGGACCTGCGCTCTGGCTGACCTTCAGCCTGTGGCGCGAGGTCCGGCTGTGGGAGACGGAGGCAGCGGACATAAAGCGCATCGCCCGCTTCGGCCTGCCCCTCGCCCCCAGCTTCGTCCTCGACAACGTCATCTTCTACGCCGACCGGCTGATCTTGGGCTGGCTGATCAATGCGCAGGCGGTCGGTCTCTACGCCGTGGGCTACGACCTCGCCGACCGTACGCTCAAGGCGCTGATGTACTCGATCGGCTCGGCGTCCCTGCCTGCGGCGGTCCAAGCCCTGGAGAGCGAAGGCGAGGAGGCCGCGCGACGCCAGCTTGCGCAAAACCTCCTCACCCTCGCGAGCTTTGGCCTGCCGGCGACGGTGGGGCTCTGCCTCACAGCTTCCGAGCTTTCCATCCTCGTGGGGTCGGAGTTCCGCGAGGTCACCAAAATCCTGATCCCGCTGGTGGCGGTGGCCACCTTTCTGGCCTGCATCCGGTCGAGTTACCTGGACCATGCCTTCCACTTGGCACGGCGGCCCCTGCCGTTGCTGCTGGTGACGGGCACAACGGCCACCTTCAACATCAGCCTCAACATCCTGTTGATCCCGTCCTTCGGCTTGCTGGGCGCGGCCTACGCCAACCTGGCCGCCTTCCTCATTGCGGTGTTCCTGGCCTGGTCCATGGGACGTTCCGCCTTCCGCCTGCCGTATCCCTGGCGTGGCCTCGCCAAGATCGCCGCCGCAACTGCGGTGATGGGCGCTGTCCTGGCCCTGCCCATCTGGCCCGATGCACCGGTCCTGGCCCTGGCACTCAAGACGACGCTGGGCGGGGCGGTCTTCTTGACCATCGCACTCCTGCTGCGAGCCGAGATCGTCTCCGAACTAACTTGGAGCGTTAGGAATCGGCTTTCTTCTCGTAAACGCGACAAGGGGGGCACGACGTGACATCTCGCAGGCTTCGACGCCTCGCAGCACTGCTCATCGCTTTTCTCCCGACGAACGGGTTGCGGCGCGCCGCCTACCGGCTGGCTCTAGGCTACGAGATCCACCCCACGGCGCGCGTGGATGGGCTGAGCTTCATCAACGTGGCGCGGCTGGTCCTCGGCCCCGGCGCGCATCTGGAGCGCTTCAATCTCTTCTCCGGCCCTCTCTCGCTCACGGTGGGCGCGCGTTCCTCCATCGGTTCATCGAACCAGATCCGTTGCGGCCGATGGACAGGGACTTCCGCGCCCTCCGATCACGGCGCGCGGTATCAGCAGCGCATGGTGGTGGGCGATGGCTGCCGCATCTCACCCGGCCATTTCTTTGATGCGAATGGTGAGATCCTGATCGGCGACCGGTGCTGGATCGCCGGCCGCGGCAGCCAGTTCTGGACGCACGGCGCCAGCACGCCACGCTCTACCGTCCATATCGGCGCCGATTGCTTCATCGGTTCCGCCTGCCGCTTCGCCCCTGGCTCGGCGGTGGCGGATAACACCATCGTCTCGCTTGGAAGCGTGGTGACGCGCAGCTTCTCGACGCCCTATCGGCTGCTGGGCGGCGTGCCCGCCAAGGAGTTGCGCGACATCGAGGAGGACATCACCTCCAAGCGGCTCTTTGCCGGTCGTTGGACCGAATCCTCCCAAGTGTGACGGGTCTCGTCAGGGCTCTTCGGGTGCGGCGGCACGACTGCGCGTGAGGCGGGAGCGGACCCCCTGGTAGAGCCCCTCAGGCAGGGTGGAGCGCGCGGCCAGCTTGATGGCGCCGGGCAGGGAGATGGCTCGCGTCGTCACGGCCCGCAGCAGCAGGGCCAGCGCGTCGCGCTTGCGCTCGCGCCAGAGCCAAGGGCCAAGCTCGTTCGCCTCGAAGGCGATGCGGGCGCGCTCGGACATGGTGTCGCCCGCCGCATCCAGGAATTGCCGCGCGCGGCGCTCGCTGACCTCGGCGCTCAGCCGGTCCGGCCGCTCATCGTTATGCCAGGTGACAAGCGGCTCGCGCACGAGCCGGTATTCCGCCCCCGCCGCACCGCACTCGATGAAGAAGAGGTGGTCCTCGTACTGGCGCAGCCCTTCGCGGAAGCGGACGGCATCGACGAGGGAGCGGGTCAGGAGAAAGGAACTGGTCTGCGCGAAGCCGCCGTCAACGTAGAGATACTCGGCGAAGCTCTGCCCGGGATGTGGTCCATGCTCGGGACGCACCCGCGTCCAGCCGCCGGGCATGATGACCTCGGTCTGTGTCACGCAGAAGATTTTCGCTTCATCCGCGCCCGCGATGGCGGCAACTTGCCGTTCCAGCTTCGCAGGATGCCAAAGGTCATCGGAATCGAGAAAGGCGACGAAGCGGCCACGCGCCGCATCCATCCCCGTATTCCGCGCCGCCGACACCCCACGATTCCGCTCGTGCCGGAGCAGGTGGAGACGCGGGTCGTAGCGAAAAGGAGCCAACGCACCGCCGAGATCGTCCGATGAGGCGTCGTCCACGATGAGAAGTTCGGTCTCCTTGAGCGTCTGGGACAGGACGGAACGAATCGCGGGCGCCACGATGCCTGCACGGTTGAAAACGGGCATCACGACGCTCACGACGGGTGGGAGATGTTGGTCGGGAGAAGCGATGACTGCACCTCGCGTTGCTGCTGGCCGGTAAGACGTCGGGGCCGCCCGAACGGCCTCGCTGGCCAGGGCGCGACGCCGTATATGAAGTGCCGGGGAGGCTGAAAGGCAAGCATTGGTCGCTTTCCAACCTGCGGGCGCGCCGGCCCTTCGCTGGTCCGTCGGCGCGGCACTCGCGCTGGTGCTGCTGGCAACGCCTGCCGAGCTGCACGGGCAGGGCCGCCCATCGGATTCGGCATCCACCGCCCAAGGCGTGACTGTCCAAACGCGGCCGCGGCCGGAATACGACCCGGTCGGCGTGCGGCTCGGCGCATTCCGGCTCGATGGCTCGCTCGAGGCGGGGCCTGGACTCGACGACAACCCCGCGCCCAACCAGCGCCGCAGCCGCGGCCAGGCGACACTGGAGGAGGCGCTCTCGCTCAGGCTGGCGAGTGGTTGGACCCGGCATTCCGTCACGGCCGCGCTGACGCAGGAGACGCGCCGCTACCTTTCAGATCCCAGCCTGAGCTGGAACGACTTCGCCTTCGATCTTGGGGGGCGGTTGGATATCGGCCGGGCCTCCTCCCTCGGGATGCTCTACAGCCGCCAGCGCAATCACTATGACCTGGGCAATTTCGACGTCCAGCGCGCGGGGGTGAGGCGTCCGGTCCAGTTCGACTCCGACGTGTTTCAGCTGCGGGGCATTGGCGCGCTGAACCGGCTGAACTTCGTCGGCGGCCTCGAACATCGCACCTTCCGCTACGAGCGCACGGGCGCCGCGGTCGGCAGCGATCGCGACCACCTGACGGCAGAGGCGGGAGCTGCCTATCTCTTCCAGCCGGGGCGCGGCCTCGATGCCGTGACTCGGCTGACCCGCATCTCCTACCTGCAGCCGGGGCAGCGCGGCCGCGATTCTTTGACCTGGGAAGCGCTGGCGGGGCTGCGCTACGACTTCAACGGCGTCTGGGGCGTTCGCTTCAGTCTTGGCTATCGCCGCCGCGAGTACGAGGATCCCAATCTGCGCGCCCTTTCCGGCCCGGCCTTCGACGCGCAGGTGACGTGGATGCCCTCGCAAGTGGCCACGCTCGGTCTGTTGACGCAGCGGACCATCGAGGAATCCATCCGGCCCGGCAGTGTCGCCTATACCCGCACCGCGTTGCGCACGACGCTGGACTATGAAGTGCGACGCAACATCATCGCCACCGCGACGCTCGGAGCGGAGATGAGGGAGTACGAAAGGCCGCGAGAGCGCGTGCTGGATGGCGTCGCCACGCTCGGCGTCACCATGTTGCTGAACCGACGTGCCACGCTGCTCTTCAACTATGAGCACACGCGCCGCTTCGAGGCGCCGAGCGGCTTCCGCGAATATGGCCGGAATCTGCTCTCGCTGCGCCTTCGGCTTTCGCTCTGATCGTCCCTCGACCGGAGGGTGACCGACCCTTAAACTGCGGACATGAGCGGCAAGCCAAGATGCCTTCCGGTCCCGGACCGGCGCCAATTCCTCTTGCGCCAGGCACCGGTGCTGGCGGTCCTGGCCACCGGCGTCGCCGGCTGCTCGACGCCCGGTGCTAAGCTTCCTCCGCTTCCGCCGGCCTCCGCGGAACCGTATCGCCTCGGCCCCGGTGACCGCGTGCGCGTCACGGTGTTCGACGATCCTCAGTTGACTGGGGATTTCCGGGTCTCCGACGCCGGGGCGATCGCCTTGCCGCTGGCGGGTTCCGTCTCGGCGAATGGCCTCACCACTGGCGAGGTAGAGCGCGCGATCGAGGGTATCCTGAAAGAGAAGGGCCTCTTTCAGCAGCCCTCCGTTGCCGTGGAGGTCACGGAATACCGGCCCGTCTACGTGCTGGGGATGGTGGAGCGCGGTGGGCAGGCCCCGTACCAGCCGGGAATGACGGTGCTTTCAGCGATCGCCGTGTTCGGCGGCTTCAACTACCGAGCCGTCCGTGACCACGTCAGCATCACTCGTATCGGCGAAGACGGTGTAGCCCGCGAGTATCGCGCCGGACCCCAGGCGCTGGTGCGCCCTGGGGATGTCATCAACGTCTTCGAGCGCTGGTTCTGAGGGTCCATCCCGGTGCCTCCGGGATGCCGCCTTGCAGGCCGCCTTCATTTCTTGGCCCGCGCGCTGGGAAGGCGCACAATCCTGCCGCGACGAAGGGCGGTTGGAACCTGCGATGTACGCTCTGATGTGGCTTCTGCCGATCACGCTCGCAATGGCCGGAGGCGGGCTGGCGCTTTTCCTGTGGTGCACGCGCTCAGGCCAGTTCGAGGACCTTGAGGGAGCCGCGTGGCGCATCCTGCAGGATGACAAGCCGCATCGCCCCTCACGGCGCGAGCCGGACCACCACGAGGGCTGAGCGCCCTTCCTCGTCCCGCGCCACCGCCGTCACCTGCCAGTTGCCGGCATCCGGCAGCGTGACCCGGGCCGACCAGCTTCCATCGGCGCGCGGGATGGCCTGGATGGAGCTATCGGAGGCGGCGTGAGTCGTGCGCTCGAGCCGAGCCTCGGCAAGGGAAGCGGGCACCTGGGCGCCCGCCGCATCCCGCAGCCGCAGGACCAGGTCGTAGCCATCCCGGCCCGCCTGCGACACGGACGCATCCAGCCGGAGTTCCGCCGTGGGGCTGAGTCGTGCCATGCCCACGCGCCGGGGCGCATCGGCCACCATCCCGGGGTCGGTGCGGGCGGCCAGCACCGCCATGACCGCATCGGCCGCCATCAGGGCCAGCAGCGGCAGCAGCGCCAGCAGCGGGATCCAGCGCGGGGCGGCACGCCTATTCACCGAGGCCCCGGACGTGCAGGACCAGCTTGCGGATCATGTCGTCCGAAAGCCGGCCACCGAAGGCCGGCATGACGCCATTGCGCCCGCTCCAGAGCGTCTGGAACAGGGAGTTCCGGTCGCTGCCGTAAAGCCAAACCTGATCGGTCAGGTTCGGCGCGCCTAGTTCCTGGTTCCCCTTTCCATCCTCGCCGTGGCAGGAGGCGCAGTTCTCCGCGAAGACGGGGCCGGAGCGCTGCGCGGCCGCCGCATCGTGCTCGAGCCCGCCGGAGCCACGCAGCCACTCGACCATGTCGAGCACCTGCCGACGGTCCATCATGCCCTGCGCGCCGAAGCCCGGCATCTGGCTGGTGCGGGTTTCGTCGGAGCCATGCCAGCGTATGCCGACGCGCAGCGTCTGCTCGATGGCATCCACCTCGCCGCCCCACAGCCAGTCGCCATCGGCGAGGTTGGGGAAGCCACGGGTGCCGCGCCCGTCCTTGCCGTGGCACGGCGCGCAATTCTCGCCGAACAGACCGCGCCCCGCTGCGGCGCCATAGGCGCGGAGCTCGGGGCTTGCCTCGATCTCCTCCCATCTTGCTGCGGCGAAGCGGCGGGCGACGCTGGGCGCATTGGCCTCGGCGATCTCGGCGGCGCGCGGCAAGTCGCCGCGCGAGTTCCAGCCCAGGATTCCCGGCGTGGCGCCGCCGAACCACGGCCAGGCCGGATAGGCGACCCAGATCCAAATCGAGGCGAAGAAGGTGAGGAGATAGATGTAGGTCCAGACCTTGGGCGGGCTGCTGTCCAGCTCGCGGATGCCATCGAAGGTTGGCAGGGTGTGGCGCAAAGGGGAGTTCGGATCCCGCTCCGGATCCGGCGCTCCGGGCGCCACTTGCGGCCTGGGCGGCACCCAGTCGCCGATGCGTTCCTCGCGGTCCGGGGGCGTGTTCATGCGCGGACCTCCAGGCCGGACCGGACGGGGCCGGGCATGGCCAGCGCCATCAACGGACCATGTCCGGGCGCGGCCTGCGCCAGTCGAACTCCACCAGCGTGCCAAGCATCTGCAGATAGGCGACCAGCGCGTCCATCTCCGTCAGGCCGGGCTGCCCATCGAAGTTGCGCGCCTGTGCCTTGGGGTAGCGCCCGAGCATCTCGGTCGCGTCGTCGGCAGAGCCGGCCTGGGCGACCAGATCGGCACGCGCATTCGCAAGCTGCTCCTCGGTGTAGGGGACGCCGACGCGCTGGTGCGTGCGCATCAGGCGGTCGATGCGCTCCACCCGCAGCGGCGTCGTCGCGAGGAAGGCATAGGAGGGCATGATGGAAGCGGGCACGACATCGCGCGGGTTGAGCAGGTGCCGCACGTGCCAGTCATCGGAGTACTTGTTCCCGACCCGGGCGAGGTCCGGTCCCGTGCGCTTCGAGCCCCATTGGAAGGGGTGGTCATACATGCTCTCGGCGGCGAGGGAGTAGGGGCCATAGCGCTCCACCTCGTCGCGGAAGGGGCGGATCTGCTGGCTGTGGTAGACATAGCAGCCCTCGCGGATGTAGACGGCGCGGCCGGCGAGTTCGAGCGGCGTGTAGGGCCGCATCCCCTCCACCTTCTCCACCGTGTTCTCGAGGGCGAAGAGGGGCGCCACCTCGACAATACCGCCCACCGAGAGCACGACCAGGATGGCGAGGGCGAAGCGCACCGCGCGGCGTTCGAAGCGGCCGTGCAGCCGGGCGAAGCGGGGGGATTTCTCGTCGGTTGCCATGGCCGCGCTACTCCGCTGGCACCGGGGCTGGCGCCTGCACCGGGCGCGGCTCCTGAATGGTGTGCCACACGTTCCACGCCATGACGCCCGCGCCCGAGAGGTAGAGCACGCCCCCCATCAGGCGCATGGCGTAGTAGGGCTTCGCGGCGATGACCGTGTCGAGGAAGGAGTATTGGAGGAAGCCGAGCGAAGTGTAGGCGCGCCACATTAGCCCCTGCATGACGCCCGCGCCCCACATGGCGGTGACGTAGAGCATGATGCCGGTCAGCCCGAGCCAGAAATGCCATTCCAGGGCGGCGCGGGAGTGCATGCCCTCGCGGCCCCAGATGCGCGGGACGAGGTAGTAGATGGCGCCGAAGACGATGAAGCCGTTCCAGCCGAGGGCGCCGGAGTGGACGTGGCTGATGGTCCATTCGGTGTAGTGCGACAGGCCGTTCACCGTGCGCACGCCCATGAAGGGACCTTCGAAGGTGGCCACCGCGTAGAACACCACCGCCACGATCATGAAGCGCAGCACCGGATCGGTGCGCAGCCTGTCCCAGCGGCCGGAGGCGGTCATGAAGCCGTTCAGCGCCGATGCCCAGGAGGGCATCCAGAGCATGATCGTGAAGGTCATGCCCAGCGTCTGAACCCAGTCGGGCAGGCTGGTGTAATGCAGGTGGTGCGGGCCGGCCCACATGTACATGAAGACCAGCGACCAGAAGGAGATGATGGAGAGCCGGTAGGACCAGATCGGCGCATCGGCCTGCTTGGGCAGGTAGTAGTACATGACGCCGAGGAAGCCTGCGGTCAGGAAGAAGCCCACCGCGTTGTGGCCGTACCACCACTGCGTCATTGCATCCTGCACGCCGCTGAACAGGGAGACGCTGTCCGACTCGTTCCATGCCACGGGCACGGCAAGGTTGTTGACCACGTGGAGCACGGTCACCGCGACGATGAAGGCGAGGTAGTACCAGTTCGCCACGTAGATATGGGCCTCGCGCCGCTTCAGCAGCGTCCCGACGAACAGGCCGAGATAGGTCAGCCAGACGATCGCGAGCCAGAGGTCAGTGAGCCATTCCGG
This sequence comes from Sabulicella rubraurantiaca, assembly GCF_017355885.1. GTDB lineage: Bacteria > Pseudomonadota > Alphaproteobacteria > Acetobacterales > Acetobacteraceae > Roseococcus > Roseococcus rubraurantiacus. Next base: position 39,920 of record NZ_JAFEUU010000016.1, on the reverse strand, counting down.
CTCCGCATATTCGCGGCTTTGCGTCACGCCCATGACGTAGCCGAGCGCGGCGAGCACGATGAAGAGCTGATAGCCCCAGAAAACGAACTCCGCCGCGAAGCGGCCGGGGAGCCGGGCCCGGCAGGTCCGCTGGACGCAGTAGAGGCTGGTGCCGATCACGGCGTTGCCGCCGAAGGCAAAGACCACGCCACTCGTGTGAACGGGGCGCAGTCGGCCGAAGGTGAACCAGGGTTCGACGTTCAGCTGCGGCCAAACCATTTGCGCGGCGATGAGCACGCCCATCCCCATGCCGACGAGGGCCCAGAAGACGGAGGCGACGATGAAGAGGCGGACGACGTGATCGTCGTAGTCGGGAACCTCATCCACCGCTGCGCGCCCGGCTACGCCCGTCATAGCCTCGCTCATTCGCGGTTCCTCCGCAGAACAGGCATATGATGAAACAGCATGGTGGCCGCGCCGTGCAACCCGCGTTCGCATGCAACCGCAAGTTTTACGCTTTCCAACCGCGCGCTTGATGTGGAAGGATTTCCCGATGGAAGAGAATTCCGAGCAGCGCGGTTCATCGGGCACCGATGGCTACGGGCTGGCCACCGGCGGCTGGGCGCTTCTCGTCGCCCTGCTGGTGATCGGCGGGCTCTTGCTGTCGGCCCGCGCGGGGGATGACTACATGGCGGCGAGTGGCATGCTCTTCGCGGGGTTCGGGGTGTTCCTTGGCTATCGGCTGCTGCATCGGTCGCTGCCATGAACGCCCCGGTTCCCGGCCGTTTCGAGGACCCGCCCGTCGGCGCGGCGGTCGATCCCGTCAGCGCCAGTGGCGAGCTGGTGGCGGCCGGCATCCCAGTGCGGCGCGCTCCGCCCGAAGCGGTGGCGCGATGGATGGGCGCGGGGTGGCGCGACTTTCAGCGGAAACCCGCAACCGGGCTCGGCGTGGGCCTGTTCTGCGCGCTGGTCGGCTGGGCCATCGTCGCGGCGATGTGGAATGCTCAGAGCGCGGTGCTGATCCTGCCGCTCATCACCGGCTTCATGCTGGCGGCGCCGATCCTGGCCGTGCCCCTCTACGAGGCCAGCCGGCGCCAGATGCGGAGCAAGGCGCCGGGCGGTGGGGCGCTCTTCGCCGGCTTCTCCCGCAATCGCTGGGGCATCGGCCTGATGAGCGCGCTGCTCATGCTGTTCTTCTATGGCTGGATGCGCGTGGCGACGATGATCTGGTTCCTGTTCTTCGGCCTCGACCTGCCGCCGATCGACACCTTCCTCGCCACGGCCCTGGCGGATTACAGCTTCGTCATCACCTCCTTCGGGGTGGGCGCCGTGCTCTCTGCCCTCGTCTTCGCGCTCAGCGCCGTCAGCCTGCCGATGCTGGTGGATCGGCAGGTGGATGCGATGACCGCCGCGATGACGAGCCTGCGCGCCTGCCTCACCAACCCGCTCACCATGGCGCTGTGGGCTTTCGTCATCGCGATCCTGACACTGATCGGGATCGGCGCGGGGCTGTTCGGGCTGATGCTGGTCGTGCCCGTGATCGGCCATGCGACGTGGCATGCCTATGCGGAACTTGTCGGGACCGTGGATGAGCCCGCCGGGTCCGGTCAGCTCCCGCCCTGAGGCGGGGCCTCGTCACTCCGCGGCGTTGCGGGGCCACTCCGGCATCTCGCCGCCGAGGCGGCGGGTCAGCGTGACGGCCGCCTCGCTCAACAGCGACCTTGCGGCAGCCTGCGCCTCCGGCGTCCAGCGAATGACCGGCGCAGACAGGACGAGCGCCCCGGCGAGGGCGCCATTCGGCCCGAAGACAGGCATGGCCATCGCCCCGGTATGCGGGTCGGTCGCGCCCATGGTCACGATCGGCAGTTCGAGCGCCGCGGCATAGGCGGGCAGGGGCCGCGGCGTGAAGGCGCGCAGCACCTGCGCGATGGCGGAACTGTCGAGCGGCAGTGCGTCACCCACCCGGACATGCATGCGCAGGAGGTGGGGGCTGTCCACGCGGAACAGGCAGAGGCGCTGCTCGCCGCGCCGGACGTAGAAAGCCGCCGTCTCTCCGGTGCGGGCGACGAGTTCCTCCAGCACCGGGACGACATGCGCCTCCATCCGGAAGGACTGGGTGTAGATCGTGCCGAGTCGCAGCACCTCCGCATCCAGCCGGTAGGAGCCATCCTCCTCGCGCGCCAGATAGCCGTGGTCCTCCAACGAGATGGCGAGGCGCATGATCGTGCTCTTCACCAGCCCGGTCCGGGCCGCGAGTTCCGCAAGGGACACGGAGCGGTCGCCCTTCCGGAAGGCCGAGAGCACGGTCAGCGCCCGGTCCGCCGCGGCGACTCCTTCCAGCGCCGGGCGCCGCTTTGCCTTCTCCGCCATCCCTACCTCCAGCCTCGGTCCAAGCTAGGCTCTCTCCCCCGGCGGCTCCACCCGGGCGCGCAGGATGCTGCCTGTCTCGCTGTCGGTGATGAACAGGTCGCGCCCGTCGCGTCCGCCGAGGCAGAGATTGGTGGTCGAGGCGCCGGCGCAGGAGGTGATCGCGAGGATCGGCTCCGCCCGCGCATTGATGCGCCAGATGGTACCGATGCCCGTATGCGCGACGAGCAGGTTCCCGTCCGGGTCCCAGGCCAGCCCGTCGGGGCCGCTCGGCCCGCCATGCAGATGCAGGAAGACGCCCGCCTTGGTGACCGCGCCGTCGCCGTGCAGCGGCAGGCGCCAGATCTGGTTCGCGCGCGTCACGGCGACGAGGCAATGCGACAGGTCCGGCGCGACGACGATGCCGTTCGGGCTGGGCACCGTGCCGATCAGCAGGTCCAGCCTGCCATCGGGGCGCAGCCGGTACACGCGCCCCGTGGGGTCGTGCAGCCCGGTCTGGCCCTGGTCGGTGAAGAAGATGCTGCCATCGGCGCCGAGGGCGAGGTCGTTCAGCCCCTTGAAGCCTTCGCTACGCGCAGTCTCCAGAATGGGTGAGATGGCGCCCGTCCCCGGATCCACGCGGATCAGCCCGCGCTTGTAGTCGGTGACGAGCAGCGTGCCGTCGGCGGCGACCTTCAGCCCGTTTGGCCAGCCATCATACTCAGCCACCTGGTCCCAGTCGCCATCCGGCCCGATGCGGAAGATGCGCCCATAGGGGATGTCGGTGACATAGAGGCGGCCTGCCGCGTCGAAGCAGGGTCCTTCGAGGAAGCTGTCCACGTCGCGGCCGCCGCGATTCCAGCGCGCCCATTCCGTGGCGCGGGGGCGGCGGAACCGGTCCGGCAGGCGCGTGAAGACCTCGGTGCCGATGCGCGGAGGCGGGGCGAAGAAGGGCATCGGCCTTACTGCTTTTCGATGCCGCTGGTGCGGGCGACGTCGCTCCAGCGGGCGGTCTCCTCGGCAAGGAGGGCGGCGAAGGCGGCGGGCGGCATGCCGCCGGGCTCGGAGGCGATCGAGGCGAGGAAGTCCCGGACTTCCTGCGCCTGCAATGCCTTCGCGACCTCGCCCTGGAGGCGCGTCACGATGGCCTCCGGCGTGCGGGCTGGTGCGGCAAGGCCGGACCAGTTCACCACGCCCTCTCCATTGGGGCCGAAATTCGCCATCCCGGCTTCCCGGAAGGTCGGGACGTCCGGCAGGGCAGAAGTGCGCCGCGTGCCGCTGATCGCGAGGACGCGAAGCATCCCGCCCTGCACGTGACCCAGCGCCGAGCCCAGCGAGACCATCACCATGTCCACCTGCCGCGCCAGCACGGCCGTCACCGCATCGCCGGCGCCGCGGAAGGGCACGTGAAAAAGCCTGACTCCGGCCGCCTGTGCGAAGGCGGCGGTGGAGAAATGCGGCGCGCTGCCGATGCCGCCCGTGCCGAAGGTAATCTTCTCCGGCTCGCGCTTCGCCGCCTCCATCAGCGAGGCGAGGTCTCGCCACGGTGCGTCGCGGTGGACGGCCAGCATGACCGGCGAGAAGGCGCTGACCGTCACGGGGCGGAAGGCTGTTGCGTGATCGAAGGGCAGGCGCTGGAACAGGTAGGGAAGCATGGCGTAGGTGTTGTCCATCGCCAGCAGCGTGTGCCCGTCCGGCGCGGCGCGGGCCACATCCGCAGCGCCGATGGTGCCCGTCGCGCCCGACTTGTTTTCCACCACCACCGGCTGGCCGAGAGCTTCCGAGAGCTTGGGGGCAAGGCGCCGCGCGATCGTGTCTACGGCCCCACCGGGTGCCCAGGCGACGACGATCCGGACCGGGCGCGTGGGCCATGCATCGCCCTGCGCAAGGCCGGCACGGGGCGCCCCGCCCAGCATGAGCGGCAGCGCGGGAAGGGCGGAGCGGAGGATCTGGCGACGAGAGAGCATGACGGGGTTCCCTTGCCTGGCGTGCCGCGTCATTTCGTGCGGCCTTGATTTTCGAAACTTTATTTCGTTATACGCGAAAACCGGCTGCGCCTGTCAAGCGAAGCCGGAGTCAGGGAAGGAAACCTCCAGAATGCCAGCATCCCGTTTCAGCCGGCGCACGGCCCTTCTCGGCGGGGCGGTGGCCCTGACGAGCCCGGCCCTTGCGCAGTCTCGCGCTTGGCCAGCAGGTCGCCCGATCGAAATCGTCGTGCCCTTCGCACCCGGTGGCGGCATGGATCTGATGGCGCGCACGGTCGCGCCCTTTCTCGCCGAGCGGCTGCCCGGCGCACGCATCGTTGTGAATAATCGCCCCGGGGCCGGCGGCCAGCTCGGCACGGAGGCGGTGGCGAATGCAGCGCCTGACGGCTTCATCCTGGGCGCCTGCGCCACGCCGACCATCCTCAGCCAGCCCATCGAGCGTCCGGTCCGCTGGCGCCCCGCGGAACTCACCTTCCTTGCGCAGGTGGTCGAGGATCCCTGCGGCCTCTTCGTCCGGGCCGACAGCCCGTTGCAGGGCCTGCCCGACTTCCTCGCGGCGGCGCGGGCCCGCCCAGGCGATTTGTCCTACGGAACGGCCGGCATCGGCGGGGACGACCACATCGCCACACTGCTGCTGGAGGAGGCGGCCAATGTCCGGCTCAGCCATGTGCCGTTCAATGGCACCTCGCAACTGCTCGTCCCGCTCCTGGGCGGGCAGCTGGAGGTCGGCGCCTTCAACATCAGCGAGGCCCTGCCCCTGCTGCGCGACCGCGTCATCCGCGGCTTGGCGTTGGCCAGCGAAGCGCGCGACCCGACCGCGCCGGACATCCCGACCTATCGCGAGGGTGGCGTGGACGTGGTGTTCGCCGCCGGAAGGGGAATCTTCGGTCCTCCTCGGCTCTCGGACCCGATCCGCGCGGCGATCGAGGCCGCCTTCACGGCGATTTTCGCCGATCCGGCCTGGCCCGAGGCTGCGGCGCGCGCGGGCTTGCCGCTGAAGCCGCTGGTCGGCGCGGCCTATCGCGAGGCGGCGCTGGGAGGGGAGGCGGCGCTCCGCGCCCTCTGGTCCCGCCGTCCCTGGAAAGAGTGATCGACAAAATAAAACATCGTTGCATTTTGGCGCATGGGGGGGATAATCAGCCCCCACACGACCCCTGGGAGAGTTTCGGCATGGCCACTGGCTTCAGGATCCTGGCACGCTCGCGCAAGGCCGAGCCCGAGCTGATCGCACGCTTCAGCGGCCTCCCGGTCGCCAATGTCAGCGACGTGATGTCGCGCATGACGGCAGGCGGGGCGCGGCTGCGCCCCATGCATGCGGGCGGCGTGCTGGCCGGCCCGGCCCTGACGGTGAAGACGCGCCCCGGCGACAATCTGATGGTCCACAAGGCCATCGGCCTCGCCGAGCCGGGCGACGTCATCGTGGTGGATGCGGGCGGCGACCTGAGCAACGCCATCATCGGCGAACTCATGCTCGCGCAGATGGTGAAGCGCGGCCTGGCCGGCATCGTCATCAACGGCGCCATCCGCGACAGCGCGGCGATCCGGGCGCAGGGCTTCCCGGTCTTCGCCGCCGGCGTCACCCATCGCGGCCCCTACAAGGACGGTCCGGGCGAGATCAACGTTCCCATCGCCCTGGATGGCATGGTGATCGAGCCGGGCGACCTCGTGCTCGGCGACGATGACGGGCTGCTCTGCGTTCCACTTGGCGAGGCGGAAGCGATCCATGCCGCCGCGACCGCCAAGCAGGAAGCGGAGGAGAAGCAGATGGCCAATATCGTGGCCGGCAAGCACGACCCCTCCTGGGTGGATGCCACGCTCCGGCGCCTGGGCTGCGAAGGCCTCGGCTGAAGACGTCCCGATCCGAACCCCCCGAAAGAGATCCCCCCATGCCTCAGCCCCCTGCCACCCAGCCCGCCGTCCTCGTCACGGCCGCGAAGCTCGCACCGGAAGCGGTCGCCATCCTCGAGGAGGCTGGCTACGCGGTGCCCTGCACCACCGCCTACCCATCGGAGGCGGAGCTGCTTGCCGCCATCGCCGAGCACCGGCCTGTCGCGCTGCTGCACCGCCAGGGGCTGATCAACGGTACGGTCATGGATGCGGCGGCGCCCGCGCTGCGCGTCATCGCGCGTCACGGCGCCGGGGTGGATGGCATCGACCTCCCGGCGGCCGAGGCGCGCGGCCTGACCGTCACACGGGCCGCGGGCGCCAATTCCCGCTCCGTCGCTGAGCACGCCATGGCGCTGATGCTCGCCCTGCTGAAGGACCTGCCGTCGGTTGCCTCCGGCATGCGCGAAGGCCTTTGGGAGAAGACCTCCCGCATGACGCGCGACGTGGAGGGGGTTTCGCTCGGCATCGTCGGCTACGGCGCGATCGGCTCCAAGGTCGCGCGCTACGCGGACGCCTTCGGCATGCGGGTCGTGGTCTATGACCCGTTGCTGCCCGAGGGCGCGCTGCCAGGGCCTGGAGAGCGCGTCGCCACCCTGCGTGACCTGCTGGTCCGCTCCGAAGTGCTGTCGCTCCACTGCCCGCTGGACGCGACGACGCGCGGGATGATTGGCGCGGCGGAACTTGCCCTGCTGCCGCGCGGTGCCATCCTGGTCCACACGGCCCGCGGCGGCATCGTAGACGAGGCCGCGCTGCTGGCTGCCCTGGAGTCCGGCCAAATCGCCTGGGCCGGGGTGGACGTGTTCGAGAAGGAGCCCCTGGACGCCGACAGCCCGCTGCGCGCCCATCCCCGGGTGCTGCCGACGCCCCATCTGGCGGCCAACACCCCGCGCGGCGCCGTTGGCATGTCCACGGGCGCGGCGGAGAGCATCGTCGCGGTGCTGGCCGGCCGCCTTCCCGCGCTGCCGGGCGCGGTGGTGGTCCCTGGCGGTCTCAGCGCATCCCACGCCTCGGCCGCCTGAAGAAGGGCAGGGCGCCGGCCGGGATTTGCCGTGCGCGAAGCGGCTGGAACGAATTCAGGAAGGGAGGAACCTATGAGAACACAGTTCGCAATCGCCCGCCGCGGCCTAATCACCGCCGGCATCGCGTCCCTGGCGGTTCCCGCCCTGGCGCAGGCGGCCTGGCCTGCGGCTCGGCCTATCGAGGTGATCGTCGGCTTCGCGCCGGGCGGCGGAACCGACGTGATGGTTCGCGCCCTCACGCAGGCGCTGATGGCTGAATTGCCCGGCGCCAATTTCGTCGTGAACAACCGCCCCGGCGCGGGTGGCGAGACCGCCTATGTCGCCCTGCAGGCCGCGCGGCCGGACGGCTACACCTTCGGCACCATCAACACGCCGGGCTACATCTCCCTCGCCGTGCAGCGCCGCGTGCGCTACGACCGCGCGCAGATCCGCCTGATTGCCCGCCTCGTGGACGACCCGAGTGCCTTCGTGGTGCATCGGGACTCGCCTTTCCGGTCGCTGCGCGATCTCGTCGATGCCGCGAAGCGCCGGCCCGGGACGATCAGCGTCGGCTCCTCGGGCATCGGCACCGACGACCATCTCGGCCTGACGCTGTTCGAGGCTGCGTCGGGCACCGAGTTCATCCATGTTCCCTTTGCAGGCGCGGGACCCTCGCGGAATGCCGTGCTGGGCAAGCAGATCGACGTCGCCGGGTTGAACCTGGGCGAGATCGGCATGCTGGGGCAGGAGAACCCGGCACTGCGTGCCCTGGCCGGCATGGGCGAGCGGCGATGGGAGCTGATGCCCGACGTGCCCACCTTCCGCGAGGAAGGCTTCGACGTGCTGATGAGCAGCGAGCGCGGCCTCGGCGCGCCGCGCGGCGTCCCCGACGAGATCGCGCGGCGGATGGAGGATGCGATCGCCAAGGTGATCGCCACCCCCGAATGGGCCGAGAAGGCCCGGCAGCTCGAACTGGCGATGGACTTCCTGCGGGGTGCGGAGTGGGAAGCGCGCCTGCCTGCACAGCTCGCGCGCTTCCAGCAGATCTGGGCACGGACGCCTTGGCAGTGACGGACGCGATGGGGGACACGGGCCCTGGAATCCTGCGTGTCCAAGCTGATCGCATCCGCGCGCAGATCATCGCCATCCTCCTCGCCTGGGGCATGCTGGAGGATCTGGCGGAGACGACGGCGGAGGTGATGACCGAGACCGACCTGATAGGGGTCGATTCACACGGCATCTCCATGCTGATGCTCTACGAGCGGATGCGCACCGCTGGTCAGCTTCAGCTGCAGGCGCGGCCACAGGTGGTGCGCGAGAATGCCTGCACCGCGCTCGTGGATGGCGGGGCTGGCCTGGGTCATCCCGTCGGCGTCATGGGGATGCGCCTCGCGGTGGAGAAGGCGCTGGCGGCAGGCATCGGGGCGGTGGGGGTGTTCAACTCCCACCATTTCGGGGCGGCTGGCTACTATGCGCGCCTTGCCACTGAGCGTGGGCTGCTGGCGATGATCACCAGTTCCGCGCGCACCGTGGTGGTGGTGCCGACGCGTGGCGCGGTCCCGGTCCTTGGGACCAATCCGATCGCCTTCGCCGCACCCGCGAAGCGGAACCGGCCCTTCGTGCTGGACATCGCAACCAGCACCGTCGCCGCGAACAAGGTCAAGGTCTACGGCCTCAATGACAAGACGCTGCCCGAGGGCTGGGTCGCGGACGAGGCCGGCCGGTCCGTGACCGATGCGGCCATGGCGATGGACTATCTCTACCGGCGGCCCGAGGGTGGGCTGACGCCGTTGGGCGGCACCGCGGAGATGGGAAGCCACAAGGGCTATGGCTTGGGCCTGATGGCGCAGATCCTTGGTGCCACGCTGACGGGCGGCTCCTTCTCTCCGTTGCGGGAGGGCCGGCGGACGCGAGCGGATGAGCCGGACAATGTCGGCCACTTCTTCATGGCGATCGACCCGCGCGCCTTCCGGCCGCCCGGCGCGTTCGAGGAGGACATGGACGCGATGATCGACGTGCTGCACGCCACGCCGCCGGCCGACCCGGAGCGCCCAGTCCTTGTCCCGGGCGAGCCGGAGGATCTCGCCCGCGCCGAGAGGCTGCGTGATGGCGTCCCGATCCCGCTGACGCTCGATGGGCATGTACGGGAGATCTGCGCGCGGTCTGGCGCTGCCTACGTGCTGCAAGGCGAATGACGGCACCGCGCCGCGCTTACCTGTGGCGCGGCCCGATTCCTTGTTCAGCCGCAAGGGAGAGGGGAAGCGGGGCTCCAGAGCGAGGGCCTCAGCTTGTCGGGCTCACAAACTCGATCTCGACGCTTCCGAGACTTCCGAAATCGGCGATGGCCGTGACGCCTGGGCTGACCGGGTCCAGGCCCGTGCATGTCCCGGTCGCGACGATGTCGTCGGCCTTCAGGCCCCGTCCGGTGTCGGACAGCATTCCCGCGAGCCAGGAAAGCGCGTGGAGCGGATTGCCCAGGACGCGTTCACCGGTCCCGGTTCCTCGTGGAACGCCATCCACAGTCATCGTCACGGTGTGCTGCCGCAAGTCCTGACCTTTCCAGGGATGCCAACGGCCGACCACCAGGGCGATGTTCGCACTGCCATCGGCGGTCGTGAGAAAGCGGCCCTGCTGCGCAAGACCGCCGGCAAACCGCGAACCTACCACTTCAATCGAGCCGGCCACGCTTTCGATCGCTGCGGAGATCTCTTCCCGCGTATAGGGGGCGCCCCGCGGCGGAAGGTCAGCGCCGATCCGGAAGGCAAACTCGGCTTCGACCGCTGGAGATTGGTCCTGGACAACGGAGAGTCGTAAGGGGCTTTCGTAGAGGAATGAGCTCAGCAGGGCCCCAGCCCCCGGCTCGCTGGTGCCCAGGATCGCCTGCGCTTCCTTGCTGGTGGAGCCGATCTTGTGGCCGCACTGCCGTGACCCGCTTAGCGCGATGATCTCGTGCTGGATGGCATAGGCTTCCTCCCTCGAGGCCGGCAACCGGTGCTGGGTGCGGTCAATCGTGCGGCCGTTGCGCCGGGCCTCCCAGAGATGCTGCGCGAGCTCCTGTAAGCCTCTGTCCATCTCGCGTCTCCGGATCCCGCTGCGGCGGCTTGGGTGGCTGCACGTGTTGAGAAGAATGTTCCTGGATTCTCGACCACTGCCAATCTTCTATGAGATCATCGACGGCGGCTGATCACCGCTTCATCATGCGGCCGTCACGAGCCCAAGCCTCGGCCCGCGATCGGTCTTGACCGAATGGCGACGAGACATTGCCTCCCCATTCCCCGCGCCCCGAGAAAAACTTCCTGCATCCTTCAGACGTGGCCTTTCCCTATCGGGGGCGACTTGACGGCAAAGGCTCCATGATGCTTGGCCCGTTTCGAAACCAAGCGGATCGGGGGCAGTAAAGGATGGCGAAGGGCAAGCGTATCGAGCGGGTCGTGGAATCCGCGATTTTCGGCATGCGCTGGGTCATGGCGCCTGTCTATCTGGCCTTGATGGCGGTGCTCCTGCTCCTCGCCTATCGGTTTTTCCTGGAGCTCATTTCGGCGGTCGGCAGGGTGCCGGGGATGGGCATCGACGATCTCGTGATACTGATCCTGACGCTGATCGACCTGACGCTCGCGGCCAATTTGCTGGTGATCGTGGTGATGTCCGGATACGAGAACTTCGTTTCGCGTCTGGAGGTCGAGGGACACGAGGACAGGCCGCAATGGCTCGGCCATGTGGATTTCTCCGCGCTCAAGCTGAAGCTGATCGCCTCCATCGTTGCGATCTCCGGCATTCATCTGCTGAAGACATTCCTTGCGATCCACGAGACGCCGCGCGAGGAAGTGCTGCTCCAGCTCCTTGTCCATCTCGGCTTCTGCATCACTGGGGTGCTGCTTGCTTGGATGGACCGCCTGTCCGATGGCGGGCGGTGAGGGCCGCTGAGGGCGCGGCAGCAGGGCTACCGCTTCGGTCACCTCGTGCTTGACCGTTAGCGGCCATCCCAGACCCGAGAACGGCTCTCGACACCGCCTAGCGCGGCAGTGGCGTCACCAGCCGGAAGCGCTGCGCACGCTTGCCGGTATCCACCTCGGTGGTGAAGATGTTGCCGCGGCTGTCCACGGCAAGGTTGTGGACCCAGTGGAAATGGCCGGCATTCCGGCCGTGGCGACCAAATAGCCCCAGCACCGCCCCGTCATCGCGGGCCACCAGCCAGACGTGGTTATTGCTGCCATCCGCCGTCAGCAGCACGGATTGCTGCGCGTCGGGGAAGAAATCGAGATCCCAAACCGACCCGCTGCCGCGCGTTTCCGGCGCGAGGACGAACTCCCTGACGAAGCTTCCATCCCTGCGGAAGACCTGGATGCGGTCATTGGCGCGATCGCAGACATAGACCAGGCCGTCACGCGCCAGGCGGACGCAATGCACCGGGTTCCGGAAGCCCCGCATCGGCGGCTGCCCCGGCTGGTAGGCTGGAAGCTGGTCGTCGTTCGGACGATCGCCATAGGCGCCCCAATGACGGCGATAGGCCCCGTTCGCGTCGAAGACGATGATGCGGCGGTTACCGTAGCCATCGGCGACGTAGATCTCGCCAGTAGCGGGGTCCACGTCCATGTCCGCCGGCCGGCCCAAGCGCTCGGGATCGTTGCTGCCGCCGGTTTCGCGGTGCCGGCCGATCTGCATCAGGAAGCGTCCGTCGCGGGTGAACTTCAGCAGGACGTGGTCGTTGGCGCCATTACCGGCGATCCAGACATTGTCCTGGTGGTCCACGAAGATGCCGTGCTCGTTCTCCGGCCAGTTCGGGTGATGGCCGGGCCCGCCCCAGGCCTGGACCAGATTGCCGTCCGGATCGAACTCAAGGACCGAGGGGGCCGGGACGCAACAATCCGAGCGCGGCGGGTTCAGCGTCGCGCCCCGCTCGTCCTCGGTCATGCTGCGCGGACGGTGGATCACCCAGACGTGGTCGCGCGCATCGGTGGCGACCCCGGCCGCTTGGCCGATTTCCCAGCGATTCGGCAGCGGCTTCGGCCAGAAGGGGTCCACTTGATACTGCGGCACCGGCTGCGAAGGCTGCTGTGCCGCCGCTGTCAAGGAGAGGGCCAGGGTGACGGCAGCAGCGCGCAGGGCACTGGCGAGACGGTGCATGGCGGCGGTTTCTCCCGTGCCAGCGTCGGTCCCTGGGATGTGCCAAGTCAAGCGCAGCCGTGGCACGGGCCTCGCCGCGCTATCCCTTCTGAAGCTTCCTCGCATTCGCCCGCACGCGGCGGCGGGCGGGAGCCATGGCGGCCTTCGCGATCACCTCCGGGCTCGACCCGCGCAAGGCGGCGGCGCTGGCCCTGATGGCGCCCTGGGCGAAGGCCTTCTGCTTTTCAGCGCCCAAGGCAGCCAAGCGTGCGCTGGCCTTGGGGTCGGCCCAAAGCTGGGCGCTGTGCATCATGAAGACCCACCCCGCCTCGGCGAGCCAGGCATAGGGGGCGAAGGGATTGAGTGTCTTGCGGGGCATGGGCTGAGAGATGGGCAATCCGGTGCTGCAAGACGAGGGCGTTGGATGCTCATTGCTGTCGGTCGCTCGCGTGCCTGCGCCTACGTGACGGGTCTGCCTCCCGACCTCAGGCCTGCATATCGCGTTGGGACAGCAGCCCTTGGATATGCTAAACTGAGGAAAATCCAGGAGTTGAGGCCGTCATCTGGCGGACAGGGTGGGATTCGAACCCACGGTACCCTTGCAGGTACTCCGGTTTTCGAGACCGGCGCGATCGACCACTCCGCCACCTGTCCTTGCCGCGGGCGGGGTATAGGGGCAAAGCCCCGGGCTGGCAACGGGACGGGTTGACTTCCAGCCCCCACCGGCCCTAATCACCCCCTCCCGGGCGGCGCCTCAGCGTGTCGCCCGCGGCTGTTTTTGGGTTCCTGTCCCGGGCAGCCGAAATCCATGGTTTCTCGGGCAGCGCCGCGTGTGGCGGCAAGCCCAAAGGGCACGAGTGATGACCTTCGCAGTGATCCGCACCGGCGGGAAGCAGTACAGGGTGACGCCGAATGCGGTGCTCACCGTCGAGAAGCTGGAGGCCGAGGCCGGCAGCACCGTCACCTTCCACGAGGTGCTGGCGCTGGGCGGTGAGGCCGGCCTGCAGATCGGTGCCCCCATCGTGCCGGGCGCCAAGGTCACCGCCACCGTGCTGGAGCAGAGCCGCGGCGACAAGGTGCTGATCCTGAAGAAGCGCCGCCGCAAGAACAGCCGCCGCAAGCAGGGCCACCGTCAGCACCAGACCGTGCTGCGGATCGCCGAGATCGCGGCCTGAGGACGGAGTAGCAAGAGATGGCACACAAGAAGGCAGGCGGCTCGTCTCGCAACGGCCGCGACTCTCCCGGGCAGCGGCTCGGCGTCAAGAAGTTCGGCGGCGAGCACGTGCTGGCCGGCAACATCCTGGTGAAGCAGCGCGGCACCAAGATGAAGCCTGGGCACCATGTCGGCCTCGGCCGCGACCACACGATCTTCGCCCTGGTCGAGGGTCACGTGAAGTTCGAGCGCAAGGCCGAAGGCCGCGTTCACGTCTCCGTCGAGCCGCTCAAGACCGCGGCGGAGTGACCGTCTCCCCCTTCGGGTGACAAGGTTCCGGGGGCCCTCGCGGCCCCCGTTGCCGTTTTTGGGGTTCCGATGAAGTTCCTGGACGAAGCCAAGGTGTTTGTGAAGTCGGGCGATGGCGGCAACGGCGTCGTCGCCTTCCGGCGTGAGCGCTACATCGAGTTCGGCGGCCCCGATGGCGGCAATGGCGGCAAGGGCGGCGATGTCTGGGCCGAGGCGGTGGAAGGGCTGAACACCCTGATCGACTACCGCTACGCCCAGCATTTCAAGGCGCGCAAGGGCGGCAACGGCGCCGGCTCCGACCGCACCGGTGCGAAGGCCGATGACGTGGTGCTGAAGGTCCCCGTCGGCACGCAGATCCTGGATGAGGACAAGGAGACGCTGATCGCCGACCTGGACACGGCCGGGAAGCGCGTCCTCCTGGCCAGGGGCGGCGATGGCGGCTTCGGCAACGCCCATTTCAAGAGCAGCACGAACCGCGCCCCGCGCCGCGCCGATCCCGGCTTTCCGGGCGAGGAGAAGTGGGTCTGGCTGCGGCTGAAGCTGATCGCCGATGCCGGTCTGGTCGGGCTGCCCAATGCCGGCAAGTCCACCTTCCTGGCCGCGGTCAGCGCCGCCAAGCCCAAGATCGCCGACTATCCCTTCACCACGCTGCACCCCCAGCTTGGCGTCGTCCGGCTCAATGCGACGGAGGAGTTCGTCCTGGCGGACATCCCCGGGCTGATCGAGGGGGCGAGCGAGGGCGCGGGGCTCGGCACGCGCTTCCTGGGCCATGTGGAGCGGTGCCGGGTGCTGCTGCACCTGATCGACGGCTCCCAGTCCGACCCGGTCGCCGCTTGGCGCCTGATCCGGCACGAGCTGGAGGAGTATGGCGGCGGGCTGGCCGAGAAGCCGGAGATCCTGGTGCTGAACAAGCTGGACGCCATGACGCCCCAGGCGCGCACGAGCCGGGCGAAGGCCCTGGAGCGGGCGACGGGCGGGCGCGTGCTTCTTGCCTCCGGCGCGACGGGGGAAGGGGTGCCGGAGGTGCTGCGCGCCGTGGCTGATCTGGCGCGCGCGCGGACAGGGGTCTAGCGTCTTTTCCCAGACGACTGGGGAAATGACGCCATGGACCTGCGCGACACTTTGAAGGGGCGGCTGCGGCTGCCGCTGATCGGCTCGCCGCTCTTCATCATCTCGGTGCCGGACCTCGTGGTGGCGCAGTGCACCTCGGGCGTCATCGGTGCCATGCCCTCGCTGAACGCGCGGCCGCTGGAGCAGCTGGACGAATGGCTGCACGAGATCAAGGAGAGGCTCGCGGCGCATGACGCGCGCCATCCTGACCGGCCTAGCGCGCCCTTCGCCATCAACCTGATCGTCCACAAGTCGAATGACCGGCTGGAGCAGGACCTCGCGCTCTGCGTGAAGCATCGCGTGCCGCTCATCATCACCAGCCTTGGCGCGCGGGTGGAGGTGAACGAGGCCATCCACTCCTATGGCGGGCATGTGCTGCACGACGTGATCAACCAGAACTTCGCCCACAAGGCGATCGAGAAGGGGGCGGACGGGCTCGTGCTGGTGGCGGCCGGGGCAGGGGGCCATGCCGGCTCGCAATCGCCCTTTGCCCTGCTGCAGGAAACGCGGATGTGGTTCGACGGGCCAATCGCCCTGTCCGGCTCCATCGCGCATGGGCGCTCCATCCTGGCTGCCGAGGCGATGGGCGCCGACTTCGCCTATATGGGCACCGCCTTCATCGCGACGGAGGAGGCGCGCGCGGTCGAGGACTACAAGCGCATGATCGTCGAAAGCGGGGCGTCGGACATCGTCTACACGAACCTCATCACCGGCGTGCACGGCAACTACCTGAAGCCCTCCATCAGCAAGGCCGGGCTGGATCCGGAGAATCTGGAGACGGGCGACAAGTCGCAGATGAGCTTCGCCTCCGACCGCAAGAAGCGCTGGAAGGATATCTGGGGCGCGGGTCAGTCCGTCTCGGGGATCGGCGCGGTGGTGCCGGCCTCACGGCTGGTGGACCGGCTGCATGCGGAATACCTGGAGGCGCGGCGCGCCCTCGGCGCCGGCAGCCCGATGCTGAACCGCGCCTGGGAACGGACGCCGGAACCCGCCTGACCGCAGCCTTGCCGGGCCGGAGGGGCAGCCATCCGGCCCGGCGCGTTGCCCCGCCCGCCGACAGGGGTCAGATTCGGCGCATGAACGCCATCCCCGAGAATGCCGAACGCCGCGCCGCCCTGGCGCGCGAGATCCGGGAGCGGACCGGGTTGGACGAGGCGGTCATCGCCGCCTTCCTGCGTGAGTTCTACGACACCGCCCGCGCCGACAAGCTGCTTGCCCCCGCCTTTGCCGGGGTGGCGGATTGGGAGGCGCATCTGGCGCGGATCGGCCAGTTCTGGGGATCCGTGGCGCTGATGACCGGCGAGTATCACGGCCAGCCCATGCGGGCCCATGCGCATCTGGGCCTGACCTCCGCACATTTCGCCCGCTGGCTTGCCCTGTTCGAGGAGGTGGCACGACGCACCCTGCCGGAGGCAGCGGTCGAGCATCTGCTGGAGCGCGCCCAGCGCATCGCCCGTTCTCTGGAGATGGGGTTGGTGCCGATGGAATTCCCGCCACGGCGACCGGCGGCCTGAGGGAGGGGCGGCGGTAAGCGCGCCGCCCCATCCCGTTCAGCTGTGCGCCAGAACTGCCAGCAGCAGCAGCGCTACGATGTTGGTGATCTTGATCATCGGGTTCACGGCGGGGCCGGAGGTGTCCTTGTAGGGATCGCCCACCGTGTCGCCGGTCACGGCGGCCTTGTGGGCGTCGCTGCCCTTGCCGCCGTAATGCCCTTCCTCGATGTACTTCTTCGCATTGTCCCAGGCGCCGCCGCCCGTGGTCATGGAGACGGCGACGTAGAAGCCTGTGACGATGACGCCCAGCAGCATCGCCCCCACCGCCGAGAAGGCCGCAGCCTTGCCGCCGATGGCCAGCACCACGAAGAAGCACACGATGGGCGAGAGCACCGGCAGCAGCGAGGGGATGATCATCTCCCGGATCGCGGCGCGGGTGAGCATGTCCACCGCCCGTCCATAATCCGGCTTGTCCGTGCCCTCCATGATGCCCGGCTTCTCGCGGAACTGGCGCCGGACCTCCTCCACCACGCTCTGCGCCGCGCGGCCCACCGCCGTCATGCTCATGCCGCCGAACAAGTAGGGCAGCATGCCGCCGAAGAGCAGGCCGACGACGACGTAGGGGTTGGCCAAGGAGAAATCGACCGGCCCCATATTGGCGAAGTAGGGGTATTCGGTGCTGTTGGCGGTGAAGTAGTTGAGGTCCTGCGTGTAGGCGGCGAAGAGCACCACGGCGCCCAGCGCAGCAGAGCCGATGGCGTAGCCCTTGGTCACCGCCTTGGTGGTGTTGCCCACCGCGTCCAGCGCGTCGGTGGTCACGCGGATCTCCGGCGGCAGCCCCGCCATCTCCGCTATGCCGCCGGCATTGTCCGTCACCGGCCCGAAGGCATCGAGCGCCACGATCATCCCCGCGAGGGAGAGCATGGTCGTGGTGGCGATGGCCACGCCATAGAGCCCCGCGAGGCCATAGGAGCAGAGGATGCCCGCGATGATGATGAAGGCAGGCAGCGCCGTGCTTTCCATGGACACGGCGAGGCCGCGGATCACGTTGGTGCCGTGACCGGTCTGAGAGGCTTCGGCAATGGCCTTCACCGGGCGGAAGCCGGTACCAGTGTAGTATTCGGTGATCCAGACGATCGCCGCCGTGACCACCAGCCCGACCGCGCCGCATAGGAAGAGCGAGAAGGCGCCGAACGCATGGGTGCCCACCACCACCGTGCCGCTGCCGAAGATCAGGTAGGTGAGCGGCAGCAGCACCACCAGCGACAGGACGCCCGTCACCACGAGGCCGCGATACATCGCCCCCATGATGCTGTTGTTGGCCGGGAGCTTCACGAAATACGTGCCGGCGATGGAGGTGATGACGCAGACCGCGCCGATCGCCAGCGGCAGCAGCATGCCGGCCGCACGGATCTCGTCGCCGAAGGTGATCGCGGCCAGCACCATGGTGGCGACGGCGGTGACGGCATAGGTCTCGAACAGGTCGGCCGCCATGCCGGCGCAGTCGCCCACGTTGTCGCCCACGTTGTCGGCGATGGTGGCGGGGTTGCGGGGGTCATCCTCGGGGATGCCGGCCTCGACCTTGCCGACCATGTCGCCGCCCACGTCGGCGCCCTTGGTGAAGATGCCGCCGCCCAGTCGGGCGAAGATGGAAATGAGCGAGGCGCCGAAGCCCAGCGCCACCAGGCTGTCGATCACGGTGCGGGAGTTCATCGGCAGGCCGCCGATCACCACCAGGATGAAGAAGTAGAAGGCCACCCCCAGCAGCGCGAGGCCGGCAACCAGCATGCCGGTGATCGCCCCCGACTTGAAGGCGACATCCAGCCCGGCAGCGAGGCCATGTGTGCTGGCCTCCGCCGTGCGGACATTGGCGCGCACGGAGACGTTCATGCCGATGAACCCGGCCAGCCCTGACAGCACGGCGCCCAGCAGGAAGCCGATGGCCACCGCCGCGCCGAGGAAGGCGAAGACGAGCACGAAGAGCACGGCGCCGACGATGGCGATGGTGGTGTATTGCCGGCGCAGATAGGCGCTGGCGCCCTCCTGGATGGCCTGGGCGATCTCCCGCATGCGCGGATTGCCCGCGGGCCTGGCCAGAATTTCCTTCGTGGTCACCCAGCCATAGGCGAGCGAAGCCCCGCCCAGCAGGATGACCAGCAGCAAGGTTGCTGTGATCAAGGTCCTGGTGTCCTTTCCGTCCCTGTTGGTTGCGCGGCCCATTCCCGCCGCGATCCCAGAAGGTTAGGCAGGGGACTCCGGCGCGGGGAAGGGGAAAAGCGGCCCCCCTCCCGGCCCGGCCGGTTTCGTGGTTCAAGCCCGGCCAGCCCATTCCCGGAGAGCAGGCATGAACCTTTCCGCCATCCCAACCGGCAAGAACCCGCCGGAGGACGTGAACGTCATCATCGAGGTCGCCATCGGCGGCGAGCCCATCAAGTACGAGATGGACAAGGACGCGGGCGTCCTGTTCGTGGACCGCTTCCTCTACACGCCCATGCGCTACCCCGGGAATTACGGCTTCGTCCCGCACACGTTGAGCGACGACGGCGACCCGATCGACGTGCTGATCGCCAATACCCGTCCCATCGCCCCCGGCGCGGTGATGAACTGCCGCCCCGTCGGCGTGCTGCTGATGGAGGATGATGGCGGCACGGACGAGAAGATCATCGCCGTTCCCTCCTCCAAGCTGACCAAGCGCTATGAGGGGGTGAAGGACGTGGGCGACATCCCGCAGATCACCCTCGACCAGATCCGTCACTTCTTCGAGCACTACAAGGATCTGGAGCCGGGCAAGTGGGTGAAGGTGAAGGGCTGGGGCGACGCCGCCATGGCGCGCCGCCTCATCCAGGAGGCCGTGGAGCGGGCCAAGACGAAGGGCTGACCAGGGGCGTGGACCGGCCCCGCGGCATCAGGAAGCGGGTTCCGGCGCGCGGACCGGCACGAAGAGCGTCTTGAGGATGTTGCGGAGCAGGAGGATCTGCTCCGCCATCGCCTCGGGCTCCCGCAGGGCCTTGGACATGACGATCGAGCCCTCCAGCACCGTCCCGACGAAATCCGCCAGCTGGTCCACGGAAAGCGGCTGGCGCGGGGCGTGGTCGCGGAGCACCTCCTCGAACATGGCGCGGAAGCGGCCGCGCCACATCAGGGCGGCCTGCCGGTTCAGCTCCCGCACCTCGCGGTCGAAGAGGCGCTCCCCATAGACCGAGACGGCGACGAGGCAGCCTGGATGCCCGGCGGGCAGGTCCCGCACCTGTTCGGCCAGGAGCTTCAGCCCCAGCAGCAGCGTCGGCAGCGGTTCCTCCGCCAATTCGCGGGCGCGTCCGAAGATGGTCTCGAACAGCTCCTCTTCACGCGCGATGTAGCGTTCGAGCAGGGCGCGCGCGAGGGCGTTCTTGTCGCGGAAATGGTAGAAGAAGCCGCTCTTGGTCAGGCCGGTGGCAGCGATGATCTCGTCGATCGAGGTGCCGCCGAAGCCCTTGGCGAGCACGGCATCCTCGGCGGCGTCGAGGATCCGGCTGCGCGTATCCTGCCCCTTGCCCATGGTTTTCCGTACCGCTGGTCTGGTTCGCTGGGCCTGACAAAGCCTGAATCATCGTGATGCCGCAAGTACTTCGACGTAAGCTGTTGAATTTCTTCCAATAATCTTTCTGCGCCGACTGCACCACCAGTCGAGTAGAGTCGGGACGCTTCCTTCGGCACATCCCAACCCAGGTGGCGGCATGTGCGACCGCCCGGGCGAGGAGCAGGCAAATGGCAAAGTACCGGGCGGCGCTGCCGCAGCTCAAGGGCGCGAATTTCCTGACCGATGGCGGGATGGAGACGACGCTGATCTTTCATCAAGGGGCGGAGCTTCCCTGCTTCGCGAGCTTCGTCCTGCTGGAGACGGAGGAGGGGAGGGAGCAGCTTCGTGCCTATTACCGCCCCTTCCTGGAAGTGGCACGAAGCCGAGGGCTGGGCTTCATCCTCGACACGGCGACGTGGCGTGCCAATCCGGATTGGGGCGCGAAGCTCGGCTACGATGCGGCGGGGCTGGACCGGATCAACCGCCTCGCCGTGGCCGAGGTGCTGGCCCTGCGCGAGGAATACGAGACGCCGGCCACGCCCCATGTGGTCAGCGGCGCCATCGGGCCGCGCGGCGATGGCTACAAGCAGGGGTTCATGGATCGCAGCGAGGCCGAGGATTACCACGCCCCGCAGATCGCAAGCTTCGCCGCGGCAGGGGCCGACATGGTCGCCGGCTTCACCCTGACCGGGATCGAGGAGGCGATCGGGATCGCCCGCGCCGCGCGGCGCCTCGCCATGCCTTGCGCCATCTCCTTCACCCTGGAGACCGATGGCCGGATGCTGGGCGGGGAGACGCTGCGCGAGGCGATCGAGGCCGTGGACGCGGCGACAGACCGGTCGCCGGCCTATTTCATGCTGAACTGCGTCCATCCCCAGCACCTCGCCACCAGCTTCGAAGAGAGGGGCGACTGGACCTCGCGCATCCTGGGGCTGCGGGCCAATGCCTCGACCAAGTCCCACGCGGAGTTGGATGAGAGCGAGACGCTGGACGAGGGCGACCCGCTGGATCTGGGGCAGCGCTATGTCGGCCTGCGCAAGCGCCTGCCGACGCTGCGCATCCTGGGCGGGTGCTGCGGCACGGATCACCGCCACGTCGCGGCGATCTGCGAGGCGGCCGTACCGGCCGCGGCCTGACGGCACGGCCCCTGGACGGAGCGCGGGGGGCTTGGCACAAACCCTCCGTCCCTCGCGCCCGTAGCTCAATGGTTAGAGCGGGCCGCTCATAACGGCTTGGTTGCGGGTTCAAGTCCTGCCGGGCGCAGGGGCGTTCAGGCCCGCGATGGATGAGAGTCCGACCTGCCCGATCTGCCTGCGCCCTATCCCGCTGGGCGCGAAGGCCAGCCGGCACCACCTCGTCCCGCGCCTCAAGGGTGGGATGCACAAGGGAACGGTGCTGGTCCACCACATCTGCCACCAGGCGATCCACGCCCGCTTCACCGAGGCCGAGTTGGCGCGGCGCCTGGCCGAGCCCGAGGCGATCCGCGCCGCGCCGGAGATGGCGGAGTTCCTCGCCTGGATCGCCAACAAGCCCGCGGATTTCCACGCGCCGACCCGGCTGAAGGGCGGACGGCGCGGCCGATTCCGCCGGTGAGGCCGGGGCTTAACCCCGCGCCGCCGCGCCGCTAGAACCCCCGCAAGACAGGAGTTCCCCCATGCCCGCCTACCAGTATGTCTATGTGATGAAGGATCTCACCAAGGCCTATCCGGGTGGGCGCGAGGTGTTCAAGGGCATCACCCTGTCCTTCCTTCCCGATGCCAAGATCGGCGTGCTGGGCCCTAACGGGGCCGGCAAATCCACGCTGATGAAGATCATGGCCGGCATCGACAAGGAATATGGCGGCGAGGCCTGGGCCGCCGAGGGCGTCCGCGTCGGCTATCTGCCGCAGGAGCCGCAGCTCGACCCCACAAAGAACGTGGGCGAGAACGTGCGCGAGGCCTTCGCCACGCTGGAAGCCCAGCTCAAGCGATTCAACGAGATCTCCGAGCGCTTCATGGAGGAGATGTCTGAGGAGGAGATGAACGAACTCCTCGCCGAGCAGGGGCAGCTCCAGGAAGCCATCGACGCCGCCGATGGGTGGGAGATGGACCGGCGCATCGACATCGCCCTCGACGCGCTGCGCTGCCCGCCCGCCGAGAGCCCCGTGACCAACCTCTCCGGCGGCGAGAAGCGCCGCGTGGCGCTGTGCAAGCTGCTGCTCGAAAAGCCGGAGCTGCTGCTGCTCGACGAGCCGACCAACCACCTGGACGCCGAGAGCGTGTCCTGGCTGGAGCACACGCTGCGCGACTATCCGGGCGCGGTGCTGGTCGTCACCCATGACCGCTACTTCCTCGACAACGTGACCAACTGGATCCTGGAAGTCGATCGCGGCCGCGGCTTCCCCTACCAGGGCAACTACTCCTCTTACCTTGAGCAGAAGAAGAAGCGCCTCGAGCAGGAGAATCGCGAGGAGACTGCCCGCATCCGTGCCCTGGCGCAGGAGCAGGAGTGGATCGGCCGCTCGCCCTCCGCCCGGCAGGCCAAGAGCAAGGCGCGCATCCAGCGCTACGAGGAACTGCTGGAGCGCTCCAACGAGAAGGGGCCGGAGGAGATGCAGATCCTCATCTCCCCGCCGCCGCGCCTGGGCAACACGGTCATCGAGGCCGAGAAGCTGCGCAAGGGCTACGGCAACCGCCTGCTGATCGACGATCTGGACTTCAAGCTGCCGCCGGGCGGCATTGTCGGCGTGATCGGCCCGAACGGCGCCGGCAAGACCACGCTGTTCCGCATGATCACGGGGCACGAGGAGCCGGATTCCGGCACGCTCCGCATCGGCGACAGCGTGAAGCTCGGCTACGTGGACCAGTCGCGCGATAGCCTGGACGACAAGAAGTCTGTCTGGGAGGAAATCTCAGGCGGGGACGACGTCATCAACATCGGCAAGCGTACCATCCCGTCGCGCGCCTACACGGCGGCCTTCAACTTTAAGGGCCACGACCAGCAGAAGCGCGTCGGCGTGCTGTCGGGTGGCGAGCGCAACCGCGTCCACCTCGCGAAGATGCTGCGCACGCCGCACAACGTGCTGCTGCTCGACGAGCCGACCAACGACCTCGACGTGGATACGCTGCGCGCGCTGGAAGAGGCGCTGATGGAGTTCGCGGGCTGCGTGGTGGTGATCAGCCACGATCGCTGGTTCCTCGATCGCTTGGCGACGCACATCCTGGCCTTCGAGGGCGACAGCCACGTCGAGTGGTTCGAGGGCAACTTCCAGGCCTACGAGGCCGACAAGCGACGCCGCCTCGGCGCGGCGGCGGACCAGCCGCACCGGATCAAGTACCGGCCCTTGGTCCGCTGATGCGGGCCTAGGGCTTGTTTGCCAAGCCCTCAAACGCCGGGCGCGGCCTCTGGCCGCTTGGCTTGCGCGCCTCAGACAAGGCGCGCTGGTCCAGCGGTTCCGAGCCGCGCGCCGGCCGCCTTGCGGCCGTTGGCGACGGAAGCTCTTCCCAGTGAACCACCCCGTCCTGCGCGCACCGCGCATCATCACCACGGCGCGCCTTTCCCTCCTCCCGCCAGGGCTGGAGCATCTGCCGGACCTCATCCGCCTCAAGGCCGACGAGGCCGTGTTCGGCTACATGCTGCACGGCACCCGCACACCGGAGCGGACGCGCGAGGAACTCGAGGACGACATGGATTTCTGGCAGGTGCGCGGCTACGGCACCTGGAGCGTCTTCGAACGCGAGACCGGGAACTTCCTGGGCATTGCCGGGCTGATGGAACGGCCGGACGGACGCGGCATCGCGGTGCGCTTCGCCCTCTGGCCCGAATGCCGCGGTCGCGGCTATGCGCGGGAAGCGGCGCGGGCCGCGCTCGATTTCGGGCACGATACGGCGCGCCTTTCGCGAATTATAGGCATCGCGCGCGAGACGAACCACGCGAGCCGGGCCGTGCTGACCGACATCGGCATGCGCGAATGCGACCGCTACGAGCACCGCGGCCACATGATGGTGGTGCACGAGAGCGTGCGCGCGGGCTGACCGCGCTACGCGCCGCGGCTCCAGGCCCGACGCGCCATGGCGGCGGCGCCGGCGACGCCGCCGAGCAGCGCGGCCACCGGCGCGAGGCCGAAGACCAGCCCCATGGCAAACGAGCCCTCGCGCTGGTCCGCGCCGAGCAGCGCTCCGAGCACGCCTCCGAGAAACAGCCCCGCCATCGCCCCGGCCACCGCGCCCAACACGAAGCCGCCGAGGCCGGCGACGAGCGCTCTGCCGGCGCGATTCGGTGCCACACCTTGCGCCGCGCCGAGCGCCGCGCAGGGCAGGGCGACGGCGAGGATGATGGTCCACATCACCCCGTCCGAGCCCCAGAGCGAGGTGGGCAGGGCGAACTCCCGGGCGAGGAGGTAGGCAAGGAAGCCGAGCGCCAGCCCCGCCGTGCCCGCCATCACGAGACCAAACAGGCCCCGCAGCGGCGAGCCCCGGCGCGGCGTCCCCCGGACGGTGTCCGCCATCGTCTCCTCCCTTTGCCGGGCGGCGAAGCTTCGCGCGCCGGCTTTGCTAACCTGCACCCGTGACGAGCCATGCCGCCACCGCCACGCCTGGTCAGGGCCCCAGGCCCAGCGGGCTCCGGCCATGCCGCCGTCCTGCTGCGTATTGATGGCGTTGCGCGGGAACCAGCGATGCCAGCCCGATAGTGCTAAGCGGTGCCAGCATTTGAAAGCCTGAAATCAGGGCAGCGATAGGCGTGCATGCTGCGCCACGCGTCATTCCAGGCCTCCATGACCCTAATTGCCGAAAGATTCGGCGGCAACGGCCGGCACATCCGAGCCATCCTCGCTGGTGGAGAGGCTTCCACAAGAGTGGAAGCGCGCGCCCCAAGGAGGCCCCATGCAACGCCGCGCCATGCTGACCACCGCCCCCATTGCGACCGCTGCCCTGGCCGCACCGGCCGTCGCGCAGTCGCTGCCCGCCCTGCGCTGGCGCATGACCAGCGCTTTCCCGCGCAACCTCGACCTCACCTACGGCGCGGGCGAGTTCTTCTGCCGGGCGGTGAGTGAGATCACTGAGGGCCGCTTCACCATCACCCAGTTTCCGGCCGGTGAGATCGTCGGCGCCTTTCAGGCGATGGACGCCGTGCAGCAGGGATCGGTCGAGGCGGCCTATTCGGGCGGTCTGTTCTATGTCGGCAAGGATCCCGCCTTCGCGCTTTCTGCGGCGGTGCCTTTCATGATGAACCCGCGCCAGCAGCATGCCTGGATGTGGCAGGGCGGCGGCAGCGCCATGCTCAACGAGTTCTTCAAGCGCTTCAACGTTCATGCCGTGCCCTGCGGCCAGACCGGCAACCAGTGGGGCGGCTGGTTCAGGCGCGAGATCCGCACCGCCGACGACCTTCGCGGCCTGAAGATGCGCGTCGCTGGGGTGGCGGGAAACGTGATGCAGCGCGTGGGCGTCGTGCCGCAGCAGATCCCGCCCGGCGACATCTACCCGGCGCTGGAGCGCGGCGTGATCGACGCCGTCGAATACATCGGCCCCTATGACGACGAGAAGCTCGGGCTGAACCGCGTCGCCCGCTACTACTACTATCCGGGCTGGGGCGAGGGCGGGACGGTGTTCCACGCTTTCTTCAACCTCGATCACTGGAACGCCCTGCCGCGCGCCTACAAGGCGGCGATCGAGGTGGCGAGCCAGGCGGCGACGCTGAACATGATGGCCGCCTATGACGCCCGGAACCCGGAAGCGATCATGCGCCTCGTCGCCAATGGCACGCAGCTTCGCGGCTTCTCGACCGAGCTGGTGGACACGCTCTACCGCTCGGCGCAGGAATTCTACGCCGAGACCTCGGCGCAGAACGCGGCCTTCAAGGAAATCCTCGACAGCCAGGTCGCCTTCCGCGACCGGAACTTCCAGTACCATCAGGTGGCGGATTTCCAGTTCGACGCGATGATGCTGCGGCTGCGGCGGCGCTAACCGCCGCCCGCGCTTGGCGACTTGGCGCGGCGCTGCTGGAGTGTCGCCGGGCGCGGAGAGGCAGGGCCATGGCGATGGGCGGTTTGCGCGATTGGGCGCGACGGGTGAAGCGCGACGTGGTGGCGCTGTGGCTGGCGGCGCGCGACCCGCGCGTGCCCTTCGCTGCCAAGCTCGTCGCGGGGCTGGTTGCGGCCTATGCACTCTCGCCGATCGACCTGATCCCCGACTTCATCCCGGTGCTGGGCTACCTGGATGACGTGATCCTCGTGCCGCTTGGCATCCTCCTGGCCGTGCGCCTTGTCCCGCGCGCGCTGATGGCCGAGTTCCGGGCGGAGGCCGAGCGTCGCGCCGCGCGGCCCGTCAGCCGGGCCGGCGCGGTGGCCATCATGCTGATCTGGGTGGCGGGGGCGGCGTTGCTGCTCTGGGCCTTCTGGCCAGCGCGGCTGCAGTGACTACAGATCGAGCGTGACGCTCACCCGCGCCCGGCTGACGCAGGGTGTCATGCGGTCCTGCCGCTCGGCAAGTTTCAGCACCTGGTCGCGATGGATCACGACGCCGTCGCGATAGCGGCAGATGCAGGCGCCGCACACGCCGGATTCACAGGAGGAGGGGGCGGCATGCCCGGCGCGGCGCAGCGCTTCCAGCAGCGACAGATCCGCAGGCACCAGGATCTCCTCGCCGGTGGAGGCGATGCGGGCGGTGAAGGGTTCGGGCTTGAAGTTCTCGTCCAGCGTCGCCTGGAAGACCTCGTGGTGGAAGCGCTCCTCCGGCCAGACCGTCTCCTTCAGCGCATCCAGCAGGCGCTGCGGCCCGCAGGCATAGAGGTGGTCCGCCGGGCCGGGTGGGCGCAGCACGGAGGGGTCGAAGCGTCGCCCCTCATCGCCGAACCATGTCACGAGGTGGCCGCCGCAGGCCGCCTCGGTTTCCTCCAGCAGCGGCACCAGGGCGCGGGAGCGGGCCAGGAAATGCAGGGTGAAGTCGGCGCCGCGCCGCGCCAGTTCCCGCGCCATGGGCAGGAGCGGCGTGATGCCGATGCCGCCCGCGATCAGCACGTGGCGCGCCGCGTCCTCGGCCAGAGGGAAGTTGTTGCGCGGCGCGGTGACCATCACCGTCTCGCCCGCGCGCAGCGTCTCGTGCACCCAGCGCGACCCGCCGCGCCCGGCTTCCTCCCGCTTCACGGCGAGGCGCCATTCCCCGCGCTCCGCCGGGTCGCCGCAAAGGGAGTATTGCCGCACCCGCCCATCGGGCAGGCGGAGATCCACATGTGCGCCGGGCGCCCAGGCCGGAAGTTCCGGTTTGGTGGCGTGGCGCAGCGTCAGCAGCAGCACCTCCGGCGTGGTGGGCCGCGCCTCCTCCACGCGCAGCCGCATGACGATGCGCGCGGTCACAACGGCTCCAGCACGTCGCCCGGACGGATGATGCCGCCCTGCTCGATGGAGCAGTTGAGGCCGGAGCGGTTGTAGAGCGGCAGATAGACCGACATCCCCAGCAGCTCCTCCAGATACTTGCAGGGGAAGTTCAGCCGCCCGCCGCGGAGGATCGTCTCGCCCACGCGGAAGCGCCGGCCGACAAGGTGGTTCAGCGGCACGCCGCGCACCGTGAGGTTGCGGCGATGCATCTCGGGCGTCAGCACCAGCGGGCCATTCTGCAAAGGCGGGTCGTTGCGGGACAGGGCGTCCAGCGCCTCCTGCTCGATCAGCGTCACCTCGCGCACATCCGGCTTGGGCGAGTAGGTACCGGTGCCGAGGAAGTAGCGGTCGCCCTCGATGCCGCGCCCGGCGACGAGGCGAGCTTCAGTCAGCTCCGTCATCTCGAATGAGGCGGCCTCGGCGATGTGGATGTGCAGCAGCGTGCCGCGCCAGTTCTCCGCTCCGCCCGCGACCTCGGTCGCCGCGCGGCCGGCCGGGTGCTCGAACCCGTCCTTGTGGATGGGCGTGGCGGGAAGGTCCATCGTCGCGGCTCCTCTGGTCTCGCTCCCTCGTCATAGGGGTGGTGGCGCGATGATGGAAGGGATTCCCTTGAAGTGGAATCTGGCGCTACCGTCCCCGGGAGCTGTCGATCACCAGCAGGTAGCGGCATTCCGCCGCGCCCGGGTTGGAGAAGCCATGCGGTCCATCCGCCTCGAAGAACAGGCTGTCCCCTTCGACGAGACGCACCTCCCGCCCGCCGAGGCGGGCGAGCAGCGTGCCGGCGAGGACGAAGATGTATTCCTCGACGCCGCGGCGATGGGCGGTGAACTCGCCCGTGCCGGCGCCGGGCGGCAGGGTGTTCAGCACGAAGTCCACGCCGCGCCCCGGCAGGACGGGGGACAGGACGCGGCGGGTGAAGCCCGTCTCGGCGTCGCGCAGCACGGGCTGGTGCTGCGCGGGGATGACGATCATCTCCCGCTCCGCCGCCGGCAGCATCAGCTGCGCGAAGGTGACGCCCAGCGCCTCGGCGAGGCGCGAGAGGATGACGGTGGAGGGGACGGCCCCGGCCCGTTCGATCTTGGAGATCATGGAGCGCGACACGCCCGAGCGCGCGGCCAGCTGCTCCAGCGTCAGCCCCTGGCGCTGGCGCTGCGCGCGCAACTCGGCGGCGAGAGCTTCCATCTGCTCGGCTTCGGGGGTGGCGGACATGCGCCCCCACATACACGGGGAGCGGCATGAGCCAAATCGGGGTGATCCTTTACGACGGGGTGGAGCCGATCGACATCGGTGGCACGGTGGGGGTGATCTCCATGGCTTCGCGGCTGGTGCCGGGTATTGCTGCCGTGACGGTGGCGAAGGAGGCCGGACCGGTGCGCTGCGCCGGGGGGCTGACGGTGTTGGCCACGCACGGCTTCGACGACGCGCCGGATTGCGATGCCTGGATCGTCACCGGCGGGCCAGGCTGGCGCGTCCAGACCGAGGACGAGGCGATGCTCGGCTTCCTGCGGCGCCTCGACCCCGCTCGGCTCGCCAGCGTCTGCACCGGGGCACTGATCCTGGGCGCGGCGGGGCTGCTGGAGGGCCGCCCCGCGACCACGCGCCGCAACGCCAGCCCCGGCGAGGCCGAGGCCCCGGTTGCGCTGCTGTCGCGGATGGGGGCGGAAGCACGGCCGGCGCAGATCGTGGATCCACCGGGCGGCCCGGCGACCGGGGGCGGCGTCAGCCTCGCGCATGACCTGACGCTGCATCTGATCGGCCGGCTGCACGGCGTGGCGACGCGCGACGCCGTGGCGCGGCTGATCGAGTATGACCGCGCCTTTGTCGCCAATCGCGCGGCGCTCGGCTGATCGGCGCTTCGGCCGCTTCCGAAGCGTGGCGGGACGTGCTGGCCTTAGCCTCGTGCCATGACCAGCCTCGCCGCCACCGCCGCCCTGATCGGCGATCCCTCCCGTGCCGCCATGCTGCAGGCCCTTTTGCCCGGCGAGGCGCTGACGGCGGGCGAGCTGGCGCGCATCGCCGGGATCGGCGCGCCTGCCGCCTCGGCGCAGCTCAAGGCGCTGGCCGAGGGCGGGTTGGTGGCCGTGCATGCCCAGGGCCGCCACCGCTGGTTCCGCCTGGGCGGCGAGGAGGTGGCGCAGGCGATCGAGACGCTGCTCGGCCTCGCGGCGCGCCCGGCGCGCCGCCCCTGGCCGCATGACGAAGCGCTGCGGCGCGGACGTTTGTGCTGGCATCACGTCGCCGGGCGCATCGGCGTCGGGCTGCACGAACGCCTGACCGGCCAGGGCTGGCTGGAACCGGAGGGCGGCGGCTGGGTCGTCACGCCGCGTGGCGAGGCGCGGCTGGTGGCCCTGGACGTGGACCTCGCTGCGGCGCGCCGCGCTCCGCGCTTCGCCTGCGACTGCATGGACTGGTCGGAGCGCCGGCCCCACCTTGCGGGTGGGCTGGGGCGCGAATTGGCGACGCTGCTGCTGCGCCGGAAGTGGCTGGTGCGCATCGAGCCGGCGGCGACCGACACGCTGCGTCGCCGCCGCCTACATCCCACGCCCGAGGGGCTGCGCGCGCTGGAGGCGGAGTTCGGCCTCGCCGCATGACACCCGGGTCGAGGCTGATCATCGCCCTGGTCGGGATGACCGGAATCTCGAACTTCCATCGCGCGGCGGTGGGGGTGATCGCGCCGGAGCTTGCCGCGGATCTCGACATGGGGCCGGGCGCCTTGGGCGCGGCCAATTCCGCCTTCTTCGGCGCGTTGCTGGCGGCGCAGATTCCTGTTGGCGTGGCGCTGGACCGCATCGGGCCGAAGCGCCTCGTCCTCCTGCTGACCGCGCTGGCGGTGCTGGGCGCGGCGTGGCAATCCGTGGCGCGGACGGGGACGGAGTTCATCGTCGCGCGCTTCCTTCTGGGGCTGGGCTGCGCGGCGTCCTTCATGGCGGCGGTGGTGCTGTCCGGGCGCTGGCATCGGGGCACCGCCCTGACCCGCGCCATCAGCACGACCTTCGCCTGGAGCCAGGCGGGGATCCTCGCCGCGGGGGCGCCGCTTGCCGTGCTGGCCGGGCTGACGGGGTGGCGCGGCGCCTTTCTCCTTTCGGCGGGGGTGACGGCGCTGCTGGGCCTCGCCTGGTGGTGGCTGGCGGCGGATGACCCGCCAGACGCGCCGCCGCGCGTCATCCGACGGGAAACGCTGGGCGAGATCCTCGCCGGGCAGTTCTCCGTGTGGCGCACGCCAGGCCTGCTGCGCATCCTGTCGCTGCACACCTTTGCCTATGCCGCCATGGCGACGCTGCTCGCCCTCTGGGCGGGGCCCTTCCTCCATGACGTGCATGGGCTGACGCCGGCCGCGCGCGGGACGGTGCTGCTGGCCATGGGGATCTGCGTGCCGCTCGGCCAGCTCCTGGTGCCGCCGCTGGAGCGGCGCCTGGGGCGGGACCGGACGGTGGCGCTGATGTGCGGCACGGTCATCTTGGCGCTGCTGGCCCTGGCGGCGGGGCCCGCCCTGCCCGTGGCGGTGCCGCTGCTCTGCCTCGTCTGCGCCGGGTCGGCCTATTCCATCCTGCTGGTCACGCAGGGCCGGATGCTGTTCCCGGAGCATCTGGTGGGGCGTGGCGTGACCACGGTGAACCTTGCCCAGGTGCTGGGGTCGGCCGCGCTGCCGGCGGTGATGGGATGGGCGGTCGGCGCCTCGGGCTACCCCGCCGGGTTCCTGGCCCTGGCGGCGTCGCTGCTGCTGGGCCTTGCGGGATACCGGCTGGGGAAGCGGTAATCAGTAGAGCGTCTGTGTGTAGGCGACGGTCAGGCGGGCATCCACCTCCTCGCTCTTCACGGCGCCCTTCATGTGCGCCTGCATCAGCGCGCCCATGCTGGGTAGCCCGGCGGGACGCGGCGTGCCGGCCCAGAGGCGCGAGCGGATCACCGACTTGGCGCATTGCATGTAGAGCGAGGTGACGCGCACGCGTAGCACCGTCGTCGGCTCCTTGCCCTGCGCGACGTGGCGGGCGCGCAGGGCGGGGTCGGCGGTGATGGTGGCGCGGCCGTGCACCCGCAGCGCCTCCGCCGCGCCGGGCACCAGGAAGAGCAGCGCGACGCGGTCATCGCCGACGATATCGCGCAGCGCGTCCAGCCGGTTGTTGCCGCGCCGGTCGGGCAGGATCAGCGTCTCGTCATCCGCGGCTTCCACGAAGCCGGGCGCGTCGCCGCGCGGCGTCACGTGCGGCCCGTCCGGGCCCGTGGTGCCCAGCAGGACAAAGGGTGAGGCCGCGATGAAGGCGCGGGTCGGCGCGTCTAGGAGCGACGCCACCTTGTTCCGCGCCACCTCCGACGGCTCGGCGTACAGCGCGTTCAGCGCCGCGAGGCTCGTGATGGCGTGAGGGTCGGTGGGGAGGGGCGCGTCCATGTCCGGATGGTGGCGGAAGCGCGGCCCCTTCGCTATAGGGCGCTTCGCAACCGAACATCCGCAGAACCATGGCCGGCCATTCGCAGTTCAAGAACATCATGCACCGCAAGGGCGCGCAGGACGCGAAGCGCGCCCGGATCTTCGCCAAGTTGGGGCGCGAGATCACCGTCGCCGCCAAGCAGGGCCAACCCGACCCCGCCTTCAACCCGCGCCTCCGCGCCGCGCTGATCGCCGCCCGCCAGGCGAACATGACCAAGGACGCGGTGGACCGCGCCATCAAGAAGGCGCAGGGCGCGGGCAGCGGCGAGGATTACGTCGAGGTCCGCTACGAGGGGCGGGGCCCGTCGGGTGTCGCCGTGATCGTCGAGGCGCTGACCGACAACCGCAACCGCACCGCCTCCGACCTCCGCTCCATGTTCTCCAAGGCTGGCGGATCGCTAGGCGAGACGGTGGCGTTCCAGTTCGACCGCCTGGGGGTGCTGCGCTTCCCCGCCGCTGTGGCCGATGCCGATTCGGTGCTGGAAGCGGCGATCGAGGCGGGCGCGCAGGACGTGGCGAGCGGCGAGGAGGGGCACGAGATCCTCACCGCCCCGGACGATCTGAACGCGGTGCGCGAGGCGCTGGAGGCGCGGTTCGGCGAGGCCTCGGAGAGCAAGCTGGAATGGCGCCCGAATCTTTCGGTCGAACTTGATGAAGAATCGGCGCAATCCGTGCTGAAGTTCGTGGACCTGCTGGAGGACCATGACGACGTGCAGAACGTCTTTACCAATTTCGAGGTGAGCGAAGCCGTGCTGGCCAAGCTCTCGGCCGCCTAGACCGGATGAGCACGCACCTTCCGCCCCCGCCGCCAACCCTGGCGCCGCGGGAGCGGAGGGGACAAAACGTGAACGGATGCGTCCGCATCCTCGGCCTCGATCCTGGGCTGACACATACGGGCTGGGGCCTGATCGAATCCGCCGGCTCGCATCTGCGCTTCCTCGCAGCCGGAGCCATTTCCACCACCACGGCCGAGGATCTGCCGGAGCGCCTGTGCCGCATCCATTCCGCACTGATGGCGCTGATCGCCGAATGGACGCCGGATGAGGCCGCGGTGGAGCACACCTACGTGAACAAGAATCCGCAGGCCGCGCTCAAGCTCGGCCAGGCACGCGGCATCGCGCTGCTCGCCCCTGCCTCCGCCGGGCTGCGCGTCGCCGAGTACCAGGCGATGGAAGTGAAGCGCGCCGTGGTCGGGACCGGCCACGCCGACAAGATCCAGGTGCAGGACATGGTGAAGCGCCTGCTGCCCGGCGCGGCGCTGCGGCGCGCCGACGCGGCGGACGCGCTGGCCATCGCCATCTGCCACGCCCACCACCGCGGCACGCGCGCGCTCCTGGCGCAGCTCGCCCGGGCCTAAATCATGTTCGCCTCCCTGACCGGCCTCGTGCAGTCCACCGGCGACGGCGCCTGCGTCCTCGACGTGAACGGTGTCGGCTACCTCGTTTCCTGTTCCCGCAAGACGCTGGACCGGCTGACGGCGAAGGAGGGGGTGCAGCGCCTCCTGGTCGAGACGCGAGTGGCCCAGGACAGCATCACCCTCTACGGCTTCCTCGACGCCGCCGAGCGCGACGCGTTCCGGGCGCTCACCCAGGTTAAGACGGTGGGGCCGCAGAAGGCGCTGCTCGTCTTGTCTGGCCTGTCCCCCGCCGACCTCGCGCGCGCCATCGCCGGCAAGGAGCGCAAGCGCCTGGGCGAGGTGAAGGGGGTGGGCGCGGCCACCGCGACCCGTATCGTGGATGAGCCGGCGATGCAGAAATGGGCTGTGGGCAAGGCGACGCCCGACGCGGACGGGGTGGGGGGCGTGGAGCTTCCCTCGGCCGGCTCAGCGCAGGATGCCGTCTCGGCCCTGCTCAACCTCGGCCTCAAGCGGCCCGAGG
Organism: Sabulicella rubraurantiaca; assembly: GCF_017355885.1. GTDB lineage: Bacteria > Pseudomonadota > Alphaproteobacteria > Acetobacterales > Acetobacteraceae > Roseococcus > Roseococcus rubraurantiacus. The sequence goes on along the minus strand of NZ_JAFEUU010000016.1, from coordinate 6,344 downwards.
CCGAGAAGGCCGTGGCCAAGGCCATGAAGGCGCTGGGCGAGGAGGTCGACCTGAACGCCCTCATCACCGCCGCGCTGCGCGAGTCGGCGCGCTGATCCTGGCGCCGCAGCCTCGCAGGGAAAGCGGGACTTTTCCCTCGATGTGCCCTATATGTTCTCATCATGAGTGAAGCCACCAACCGCATCGCCTCCGCCCAGCGGCAGGAGGAGGACACGGGCGAGGGGAGCCTGCGCCCGCAGCGCCTCGCCGACTTCACGGGCCAGCAGCGCAGCCGCGAGAACCTGGAGGTCTTCATCCAGGCCGCCGGGGCGCGCGGCGAGGCGCTCGACCACGTGCTGCTGCATGGTCCGCCGGGCCTGGGCAAGACGACGCTGGCCCAGATCATCGCGCGCGAGCTGGGGGTGGGATTCCGCGCCACCACTGGCCCCGTGCTGCAGCGCGCCGGTGACCTCGCGGCCATCCTGACCAACCTCCAGCCGCGCGACGTCCTGTTCGTGGACGAGATCCACCGCCTCCAGCCTGCCATCGAGGAAACCCTCTACCCGGCGATGGAGGATTTCCAGCTGGACCTCATCATCGGCGAGGGACCGGCGGCCCGCACCGTCCGCATCGACCTGCCGCCCTTCACCCTGGTGGGGGCGACGACGCGATCGGGCCTGCTTTCCACCCCGCTGCGCGACCGCTTCGGCATCCCGCTGCGGCTGATGCTCTATACGCCGGAGGAGCTGCACAAGATCGTCGCGCGCGGCGCCGGCAAGCTGGGCTTCGCGCTGAGCGAAGAGGGCGCGTGGGAGATCGCCACCCGGTCCCGCGGCACGCCGCGCATCGCGGGCCGTCTCCTGCGGCGCGTGCGCGACTTCGCGGCGGTCGCCGGCAAGGTGGCCGACCGTGCCATGGTGGACGCGGCGCTCCAGCGCCTGGAGGTGGATGCCAAGGGGCTGGACGCGATGGACCGCCGCTACCTCCGGCGCATCGCCGAGCACCACAAGGGCGGCCCCGTCGGGGTCGAGACCATGGCCGCCGCCCTGTCGGAGAGCCGCGACACGCTGGAAGACGTGGTGGAGCCCTTCCTGATCCAGGAAGGCTTCGTCCTGCGCACCCCACGCGGCCGCGTCCTGGCCGAGATGGGCTGGCGTCACCTCGGTCTGACACCACCCGCGCCCCAGACCTCCGACCTGTTCGACGGTCTGCCGGACGGGAAGTAAGCGGCGCGGCTCAGTCGAGCCGCGCCATCCAGAAGCGCATCCGCCCGTCGGCCGAGGCCGGCATGTCCAGCGGCCGGCGCATCGCCACCACCATCGGCTCGCGATAGAGCGGCAGCGTCCAGAAGGCGCGCCGCTCCATCGTGAAGGCCTCGGTCATCAGGGCGGTGCGCCGGGCCGGGTCCATCTCCACCGCCGCGCGCGCCACGATCGCGTCGAAGGCGGGGTCGCTGACGCGGCCCGCATTCCAGCTGCCGCTGCGCTGGTTCTTGGTATGGAGCACGTTGTTGAGCAGGGAGAACCCGTCCAGCTGCGGCGTATTGGCCCAGCCCAGCAGGAAGATGTCGCTCTGGTGGTTCAGGAACCGCGCCATGTAGGGCGGGTAGCGCATCACGTTCAAATTCGCCCGCACGCCGATCCGCGCCCACATGGAGGCGATGGCGCGGCACACACGCTCGCCATTCACGAAGCGGTCATTCGGGCAGTCGAAGCCGATGCCAAAGCCCTCCGGATAGCCGGCCTCGGCCAGGAGGCGGCGCGCCGCGGCCGTGTCGTGCGCCACGCGCGGCGTGGCCAGCGCGGCGTCGTAGCCGCCGATCTCGGGCGCGATTAGCGTGTGGATGGGTTGCGTCAGGCCGCGCATGACGCTTTGCGTCACCGCGCCAACATCCACGCCCATGCTGAGGGCTTGGCGCACGCGCGCATCGGCGAGAGGGTTGCGCGGCTGGCCTTCCACCGGGTGGTCCGCGGCCACGTTGAACACCAGGAACATCACGCGCAGGTCCTGGGCCTCCACCACGCGCAGCCCGTTCGCGGCGCGCAGCCGGTCGAGATCCTGGAGCGGCGTGGGGGTGATGACGTCCAGCTGCCCGCCCAGAAGCCCCGCCACCCGCGTCGCATCATTGGCCACGGGGGTGAAGACCACGCGCTGCACCGGCACGGGCGAGCGGTCCCACCAGCCGTCGAAGCGTTCCAGCACGGTCTGCGCGTCGGGCTCGCGCGAGACCAGCCGGTAGGGGCCGGTGCCGTTCGTGTTCATGCTCGTGTAGGCGGTGCGCCCGCGGGCGGGATCGGCCGGCTGTAGCGCGTCGTGCCGCTGCATCCACGCCTCGGAGAGGATGGAGATGCCGGCCAGGTCGTTGATCAGCACCGGGTAGGGGCCGCGCAGGCAGATATCCACCGTCCAGTCGCCGCTCTGCTCCACTGACTGGATCATGTGGGTGACGGAGGCATAGGGCGAGTTGGGCAGCGAGGCCCGGCGCAGCGAGGCCACGACATCCGCGGGCGTCAGCGGCGAGCCATCGTGAAAGCGCACGCCTTGGCGGATGGTGAAGCGCCAGTGGTCGGGGGCCAGCACCTCCCACCCCGTGGCCAGGGCGGGCTCGAAGCGCAGCTCGCGGTCGTGGCGGACCAGCCCCTCATAGATGTTGCCCAGCAGCGCCGCATTGGCCGTGCTGAAGGCCCCGTGCGGGTCCATGGTCGAGACCTCGCCATTATTGCCCCAGCGCACGGTCTGGGCCGAGGCGGGCAGGGCAACGGCGAGAAGCAGCGCAAGGGCTGCGAGGCGGCGGATCATGCGTTGCTCCTGTCCAGCGGGAAGATCGGCCGGCGCACGCGGCGCCAGGGCAGGGCGGCCAGGTCCAGCCCCGCCACGCCGGGGGCGTGGCAGGCCACCTCCGCGCGGGCCAGGGGGCCGAAGGCGGGGCGGTGGTTGGTCTTGCTCTTCAGAATGATCGCCTGGAACCGCGTCGGCTCAACCCCGAAGATTCGGTATTGCAGGGGGTCCAGCGCCTCGACCCGGCCCTCGCTCAGCAGCAGCGTCAGCCGGTCATTCCGGACCACCGCGCAGCGCCCGAGATCCACGGGCATCCCCGTGAAGACCGGTCCCTCGACCGTGAACCGCCCCATGGCGAGGGTCTGCACCGTGCCCGTCACGCGCAGGGGCGCGCGGGGGAAGGGCGTGTCCGCCCAGGCGCCCACGTCAAGCGTCACGGTCGCGCCGATCCCGGCCTCGCAGCAGCGCGCCACCGCCGCCGGGTCGCGCACCGGCCCGGCCAGGATTCCGCTGATCCCGGCTTCCAGCGCGGACGCGATCACCGTCACGTCGTCCATGGCGCCGCCCGAGTGGCAGTTATCCGACTGGTCGGAGAGGATCACCGGCCCTTCCGACATCGTGGCCGCGCGGGCCACTGCCTCCACCAGCGGCTCCAGGCGCTGGGTGAACTCCTCGCGCAGCGACCAGGCCAAGTCGCCCACGCGCCGGGCCGCTGCCTCGGCCGCCGCGCGGTCGCGGTGGGCGGTGGCCAGCACGCAGAGCGAGGTGTCGGCCGTGTCGGCGAGCGGGAAGCCGGTGAAGACGGTGACGCAGGGCAGGCCGGCCGCCTCCTCGGAAGCGGCGGCGGCGATCAGCCGCGACATCGGCTCCCGGTCGGTCTGGCCGCGCACCATGTCGGGTAGCATGGGCACGGCGTGGCGCACCGTCACCGGCTCCAGCCGCCCTTCCAGCACGTCGCGCAGCAGGCGCGCGGCCATCCGGCCGGTCTCCACCATGTCGGTGTGCGGATAGGTGCGGTATCCCGGCATCACCGTGCAGTTCGCCACGAAGCGGTCGGTCACGTTGCCGTGGCTGTCCAGCGCCGCGCCGATCGGCAGGCCTGGGCGCACATGGCGCAGCCGGGCCAGCAGCTCGCCCTCTCCGTCCTCGTGGTGCTCCGCGACCATGGCCCCATGGAGGTCCAGCAGCATCGCGTCGCAATCGCGCGCGGCGGCGCAAAGAATCTCGGACAGGCGCTCGAACGCGTCGCGCGCCACGGGGGCGCTGGGGAGGGCGCGGGCGGCCAGCGGGATGGTGATCGCCGCGCCCATTGCCTCCGCCCCGTCCAGCAGCCCGGCCATGGCATAGCCGGAGTGGCGATAGGCCCGGTGCGCGGCCTCCCCCTCCAGCGCGCCGAAATCCTCCCACCGCGTGGGCACGGGCGAGAAGGTGTTGGTCTCGTGCTTGAACATGGCAACGGCCAGTCGCGGCGTCATTGGTTGTCCCCTGTCCGCCCCTCGCCGTCAGCGGACCATGCCCTGGCTTGGGTAGCAAGGCTGGAAGGTTCGACGGGCGCCGGCAACGGCGCTATGCGCCGTGCATGCCCGGCCACGACTTTCCCATCCGCGTCTATTTCGAGGACACCGACGCCGGCGGCGTGGCCTACCACGCCTCCTATCTGCGGTGGGCAGAGCGGGCACGGACGGAATCCCTCCGCGACATGGGAATGCCGCATTCCGACATGCAGCGAATTCATGGCTGCTTCCTGGTGGTGAAGCGCCTCGCGGTGGAGTATGCACGCCCGGCGCGGCTGGATGACCTGGTGCAGGTCCGCACCCTGATCCGTCGCGTTTCCGCATCGGTTGTCCTGGAACAGCAGGTGCGGCGGGGGGAGGAGAGGCTGGCCGTGCTGGATGTGACCCTCGCTTGCGTGGACGCGGCGAGTCTCCAGCCCCGGCGGCTGCCCGAACCCTGGCTGGGCGCCCTGCGCGCCCTGGTGGATCATGGAGGCTCTTCGCAGTGAATCCCGTCACCTCCGCGCCGCTCGCCGCCGCCGCGCACGACATGACCCTGTGGGGCCTGTTCATGCAGGCCGACTGGGTGGTGAAGACCGTCATGGTCCTGCTGCTGCTCGCCAGCGTCTATGTCTGGGCCATCGCCTTCGAGAAATTCACCTCGCTGCGCAAGGCGCGCAGCGAGGCCGACGCCTTCGAGGATCGGTTCTGGTCCGGCGGCTCGCTGGACGAGCTGTTCCGCCGCGAGGGTGAGCAGCCGAACCACCCCTTCGCCGCCGTGTTCAGCGCCGGCATGCGCGAATGGCGCCGCTCCACCCAGGCCGGGGCCGGCTCGATGATGGTGGCCGGCACGAAGGAGCGCGTGGAGCGCGCCATGGCGGTGACGATCCAGCGCGAGATGGAGCGGCTCGAGAAGCGTATGACCTTCCTGGCCAATACCGGCTCCGCTGCGCCCTTCATCGGGCTGTTCGGCACGGTATGGGGCATCATGAACAGCTTCACCGCCATCGCCTCCATGCAGAACACCAATCTCGCCGTGGTGGCGCCGGGCATCGCGGAGGCGCTCTTCGCCACGGCGATCGGCCTCGTCGCCGCCATCCCGGCGGTGCTGATCTACAACATGCTCACCTCCAACCTCGCCAAGTTCGCGGCGCGGATGGAAGGCTTCGCGGCGGAGTTCGGCGCCATCCTGGCCCGGCAGACCGAGGCGGCTGCCGCCCCGGGCCGTTCCGCCCCCGCGCCCACCCCGGTGGCGGAGTAAGCCCATGGCTGGTCCGATGCTCGGGCGTGGCGGCGGGGGGCGCCGCTACAAGCCCATGGCGGAGATCAACGTCACGCCCATGGTGGACGTGATGCTCGTGCTGCTGATCATCTTCATGGTGGCGGCCCCGATGATGACTTCCGGCGTGCCGGTGGATTTGCCGCGCACCACCGCCCAGCCCCTGAACCAGGAGCAGGAGCCGCTGACCATCACCGTGGACCCGCAGGGCCGCATCTTCCTGCAGGAGACGGAGGTGCCGCTGGAGGGTCTGGTGGAGCAGCTTCAGGCCATCGCCCGCAACCAGCCCCAGGGCCAGCCGGAGCGCCGCATCTTCGTCCGCGGCGACCGCGGCATCTCCTACGGCCGCGTCATGGAGGTGATGGGCACGATCAGCGCCGGCGGCTTCACCCGCGTCGCCCTGCTCGCCGAGCAGGCGAACCAGCAGGGCGCCCCCGCACAGCGCCCGGCTGCGACTGCCCCCAGGACGAACGCGCCGCGCTGACCATGGAGGAGGGGCGGTTCCGCCTGTTCGTCGGCATCAGCCTTGGCCTGCACGTCGTCGTGCTGGTGCTGATGCTGCTCGAACTCGACCGGCGTAAGATCGAGGAGCCGATGGAGCAGGCGATCGCGGTGGAGCTCGTTGCTCCGTCCGAGATGGCCCAGGGCGAGGAGCTTGCCCCGCGCCCGGCGCCGAGCCCGGTTCCGGCCCCGCCCTCGCCCGAGCCGCCGACGCCGGAACCCCCGCGCAACGCGCCGCCCACGCCGCCGCCACCCCCGCCGCCTCCGCCACCGGCCCCGGCCGCCGCACCTTCGCCGCCCACGCAGGCGGCGCG
>NZ_JAFEUU010000015.1 GCF_017355885.1 Sabulicella rubraurantiaca | reverse complement strand
AGCCCGCGCCGATCCGCCGCACGCCGATGCTCCACCGTCCACGCCATCCGTCTGCTCCCGCGATCGTCCGCAGGACCAGCGAATCACATCCGATTCAGACGATTCAATTCCTTTCCGGATGGGCTCTGACAGAACGAACCGTCAAGCCACAACTCCGCAAGAACGGAGCCAAGTGGAGAATCATGATCGCGAAAACAGTTCTGGCCTCGTCGCGCATCAAGACGCGGAGGAGCGATTTCAGGGAAACGGCCGCTAGAATTCGTCGCGAACTCTGCTCATTTCCATTTCCGTCGCATTATTCTTGCGACGATAAAGTGCGCCGTTCCATTTCACGAGCCAGCGTCGCGATGATGGTGCGGACATCCACCGGCTTCTCGCAATGCGGCACGTCCCTGAAGTCCGGTGCGATTTCCTGCCGGTCGTAGCCCGTTGCGAAAAGAAACGGGACGCCGCGCCCCCGGAGCATCTCGGCAAGGGTATAGGCCTGGCTGCCGTGCAGCTTGATGTCGAGCACCGCGCCCGCGAGATCCTCGTTCGCACTGAGTTGGGCCATCGCCGCGTCCAGCGTCGCCACCGGCCCCAGGACCTTCGCGCCGTGGCGCTCCAGCGCCTCTGAGAGTTCCCTCGCAATCACGTATTCGTCTTCAACAACCAGGATCTTGAGACCAGGAAGCAGCTTGCTGTTCATCATGGATTCTTGCCTCCCTGCTGCTGCGCTGCATCGAGGGGAAGCCGTATCGTACAGCGCAATCCGCCATCGCGCAGAACAAAAGACGTTTGGGCCCCCATGGCGTGCGGAAGCGCGCGCTCGATGAGTTCGCGGCCATATCCTCCGACGCGGCCTCCATCGCCATTGGGCTTCGCTTTGGTGAAGTGCTCCTCCCATGTCAGATGGAGGCACTGCCCGTCCGCCGCCGGTTCGAGGGACCAGTCGATCTCGAGGTGCCCTCCCGCCTCGTCCTCGCTCAAGGCGCCGTGCTTGCAGGCATTGGTCGCCAGTTCGTGAAAGGCCAGGGACAGCGTCTGCACGAAGGACTTGCGCAGCGGCACCTCTGGCCCCCGAAGGTGGAGGCGGCTGTCCGATTGCTGCCCGCCTACCGCCTCAAGCTGGGTCCGCAGCAGCATCTCGAGCGTGACGGGCTGCTGGTCGGCGCGCGACAGCAGGCCCTGCACGCGCGACAGGGCCTCGAGCCTCCTCTGGAAACGCGACCTGAACTCCGCCAGATCCGTGACCTCGCGGTCGGTCTGGGAGGCAAGGCCGCTCACCACGCCGAGCAGGTTGCGGGTCCGGTGCTGCAGCTCCGACACCATTACCGATTGGCGGCCCTGAAGCTCGCGAAGGTCATGGATGTCAGTCGAGGTGCCGAGCCATTCCAGGATATGGCCCACCGCATTGCGGACCGGCGTGGCGCGGCTCTGGAACCAGCGGAAGGACCCGTCGGCGCTGCAGAAGAGCCGCGCCTCCACTTCGAAGGGCTGGCCCTGCGCGGCCCGTGCCCAGGCACTGCGTGCCGCCTCCCGGTCATCGGGATGCACCGCGCGCAGCCAGCCCCAGCCTCGGCTTTCCTCCTGGGCCAGCCCCGTCTGCTGCGTCCATTGCGGGCTGCTCCAGAGCCATTCGCCGGTTCCCTCGGCCTGCCAGACCAGCTGCGGGATCCCTTCCAGCAGGACGCGCATCCGCTGTTCGCTCGCCTCGCGGGCCGCGATCTCCCCGCGCAGCCGGGCGTTGGCTGCCGTCAGCTCCTCCGTCCGCTCCTCGACACGCGCTTCCAGCTCGCGATTCGTGGCCTCCAGCTCCTCCGTGAAGACCTGAAGCTCCTCCATCGCGACGTTCAGCTCCTCGAGCGCCGCGTCCCGCTCCGAGGCCTCGGTCGAATGCTTCAGCGCCCCTGCCCTGGCCGCGCTTTGGGCCTGGACGCTCTCGAACTGCCGGACTTGCCTCCTCAACTCCATGAGGCGGTCCTCGAGATCCTGCTGACCCTTTGCGAGAGACTGGTTCTCGGCAAGCGCATCCTCAAGGGCGACCCTGAGTTGTTCGATCTCGTCCTCGTTCTGCGACTCTTGCTTCTGCAAGGAAGAAACTCCGCGTGGAACGGCGCCCTGAATTACCGTCTTTTGTCTGCCGTGGCATAATAATGGCGCCGCGCCAAGCCGTAACGACTCATGATGGCCTGACGTTCCACGAGAGTAAGTCAACCGGCCCAAAGGAGGGCTTTCCATTTTGGAAACCCGAGACCTCGTGCTGGTCGGTGCTTCAGCGGGCGGGGTGCCTGCGCTGACCCTGCTTTGCGCGGAACTTCCGACCGACCTGCCGGCGGCGGTGCTGGTGGTCCAGCACATCGCCCCCTCGGCCCGCTCCCTGCTTCCCGCCATCCTCTCGCGCGCGGGTACGCTTCCGGCGGTCCATGCCACGGAGGGCATGCGGATTCGGCACGGCCAAGTCTATGTTGCGCCCCCAGACCTGCACATGCTGGTCGCGCCCGATGGGCGGCACCTCCTGGTCCGGCACGGCCCGATTGAGAACCGAACTCGACCTGCAGTTGACGCGCTGTTCCGCTCAGCCGCCATCGCCGCCGGCCACCGCTCCATCGGCGTCGTGCTGACAGGAATGCTGGATGACGGTACGGCGGGGATGGTGGCGCTCAAGGGCGCAGGCAGCATCAACGTGGTGCAGGCGCCGGAGGACGCGCAGTGGCCCGACATGCCGCGCAGCGCGCTGGAGGGCGACACGCCAGACCACTGTGTTCCCCTCGCCGAGATCGCGCCGCTGCTGGCGCGGCTGACGCGGTTGCCGGCCGGCGAGCCGCGCGAGCCCTCGGTCCGCCTCCGGCTGGAGGCTTCCATCGCCGCGAAGGAGAGCTTTGCCATGTCCGAGGAGGCAACACCCATCGGGCAGCCAAGTGCCCTATCCTGCCCGCAATGCGGTGGAGTGCTGAACGAGATCGAGGAAGGCCGGATCACGCGCTTCCGTTGCCAGATCGGCCACGCCTACAGCCCCTTGGCGCTCGCCGCGAGCCAGGAAGAAGGGCTGGAACACGCCTTGTCCATCGCCGTCCGCACGCACAGGGAGCGGCATGTCCTGTTCCGGCGCATGGAGCGCTCGGCACGGGCGCGCGGCCTGACCAGCACGGCGGAACGCTGGGCCAGGCTGGCAGAGGAAGCCGAGGCCTCAGCCAAGCTGATCGCGGAGGCGGCCATCGCGTTGCGCCAGCCCATGGCCCCGCTTCCCGAGGACCCGGTCGCTTCCTGACCGCTGGCCGGACCGGCTTCAACCAGAGGGCGGAAGGCGGACGCGCTCGGAGATCCCGTTCACGAGAGCCACCAGGACCGGCGGCGTCTCCTCGGGGATGTATCGAATGCGGAACTCGGCCGGATGTTCCGCGCCGTGCTTGGCGCGCATCATCGCCTCGAGCACCACCTCCTGCCTCTCCCCCTTGAAGAGGGGGCGCAGCAGGTCATGCAGGGAAGCCGCCGTCGCGCCGGAAACCAGTTCGGGGAGCGACAAGCCGCGCAGTTCCGATGGCGAATAGCCCGATCCTTCCTCGCTCCCCTGGCTGGCGAGGATGACGCGAAGCGTCTGCGGGTCGAGGAGATAGGATTGCGGAAGCGCCCGGCCGAGCATGCGGCTGAGGAGTTGCGCTTCCTCCTGGGCGCGGCTCGCCTCCGTCACGTCCTCCACGATCAGGATCAGGCCCTCTGGCCCCGCGCCATCCTTGTGGCGCTGCATGATGCGGATGCGGCAAAAGAGCGCGCGGCCGCGGCGGTCCCGCGCTTCCAGCGTCTCCTCCGCCTGCACCGCCTTGCCGGCCAGGACGCTGAGCAGCGAATCCTGGAGCCGCTTCACCGGCAGGCCGATATCCAGGTCGAGGAATTCCTGCCCCCGCACCTCCTCGGCCCGCAGACCCCACGTGTTCTCGCTCCAGCGGTTCCAGCTCTCGACGCGAAGCTGCCGGTCGAGAGTGAGCAGCCCGGCCTCAATCCGCGCGAGCAGCGCATCCGTACGCCGCCGGTACTCGCCGCTACGCTCCTCCTCCAGGCGAAGCTCCTCGTTGGCCGCCTCGAGCGCGTCATTGGTGGAGCGGAGTTCTTCGTTGGTCGTCTCCAGCTCCTCGTTGGTGGACTGAAGCTCCTCGTTGGTGGTTTCCAGCTCCTCATTGGTGGACTGGAGTTCCTCGTTGGTCGTCTCCAGCTCCTCGTTGGCCGATTGAAGCTCCTCGACGGTCGTCTCCAGGCTCTCCTGCACGGCCTTCAGCTCACGTTGCAGGTTCTGCATGTGGGTGACGTCGGTAAAGGCAATCAGCGATGCCCGCCGCCGGTCCTCCCCCCCTTCCAGGGGCATCACCTCCACGGTCAGGAAAAGCTGAGTTCCCCCCGGGCGATCATGCAGCTGGTTCTCGATCCGGATGGCGCGCCCCTGCCGCGATGCCTCCTCGATCTGGCTCCGAAGCTCCACCGGGCGGTAGGAGACGGACAGGTCCTGGAACGGGCGGCCCAAATCGTCCTCGGTCACGTCGAGGAGGCGACGCGCCGCGGCATTCACATAGGCCAGCACCCCCTGGTCATCCACCGCGAGGAAGGCGGTCGGGCTGCGGTCGGCAATGGCCTCCACGAGCCTTGCATGATGCTGGAGGGGCGGTGGCGGCCGCCCCTGGAAGACGGCCCCGCCCGTGACCGTCCGGCGCCATTGCTGCGGGGGACGCCGGAACAGGCGATGCTTCAGGTTGACAGGTTGGAACAGGCGCGACCGAGCCATCTGCGTCTCCGCCTTGCCCAGGAAGAGAAGCCCGTCCTCCGCCAGCGCATAGTGCAGCCGTTCCAGCACCCGTTCCTGCGTCTCGCCCTCCAGATAGATGAGGAGGTTGCGGCAGGACAGCAGGTTGATGCGGCTGATCGGTGCGTCCGTGACGATGTTGTGCTGCCCGAAGATCACCGCCTTCCGGAGTTCCCGCGAGACGGTGTAGCTATCCCTCGCATTGTCGAAATGCCGTTCCAGCAATTCGGGCGGGACCGCCTCCACGTCGCGTGCGGAATAGGTTGCGAGCCGCGCGAAGCGCAGGGCCTCCTCGTCCAGGTCGGTGGCATAGATCTTCACCCGCGCGCCGAAGGCCTCGCTGCCGAGCGCCTCCATCAGCAGGATGGCGAGGCTGTAGGGCTCCTGCCCCGTCGCACAGCCGGCGCTCCAGATGCGGATCGGCCGCGTTCCCTCGATCAGGCTCGGGATCGCCTCGGCCCGGAGCGCCTCCCAGGCCTCGGCGTCGCGGAAGAAGGAGGTGACGTTGATCAGGACGGTGTTGAGCAGCCCGACGAATTCCTGCGGGTGAGCCTCCAGGAAGGCCTGATAGGCCTCGAAGCCTTCAACGCCGACCTCCTCCATGCGGCGCAGGATGCGGCGCCGCAGGCTGGTCTTCTTGTAGCCGCGGAAATCCAGCCCGCGGCTGTTCTGGACATGCGCAAGGAGTTCGGCGAAGCCTGGCTCCATGGGTTCTGCTTCGGCCATCGCGTCCATCTTGCCAGGGGGCCGGGAAATCTTCCAGCCTCGGCACGGACCGGGTTGGCCCGGGCCGCGGAGGCGCCGTAGAACTCTCCCAGCACCCGCCGCCACCACCCGATTGTCCGCTGCCCCTCGTCATAGGCGCGGGCCATGTCCTCGGTCATGGCGCCGAAGGGATGGCCCTCCACGCGCCGTCCAGCAGCACGCTGAGCGCACCGGCGAAGGGGAAGGCCCCGTCGGGATAGTCCCAGAGCGGCGAGGAGGTGAGTGTCTTCGTCCGAGCCCGGATCTGGGCGGCCCCCTCGCCCGCCTGCTCCGGGCTGCACCCGATGGCTATCGGCAGGAAGTAGCGGGCCTCCTCGCCGGGACAGGCGGCCGCCAGAACGCGCTTCAGCTTGGCGTTCAACTCGCCGCCTCCCGTTGCCGCCATGCGACCTGCCCTCTCTGTCCGGTACCGTTCGGATGCAGGCCGCGCTCGGTCAGATAGGCTTCCAGCACGCCTGCATCGCCGTTCGGCTCGGCGAGCCCCACATACGTGTCCGGGCGCAGCAAATAGGCCGCGTCACGGGCCAGGCCAGCTTTCCCGAACGCCTCGTGCCATGAGAACTCGTGCAACGCGATGCCACGTCGGCCGCACCACTGCCGAAGCTCGTCGCGAGCGGCTCCGTAGACATGGACCTGCCAAGCGATGGCGGAGAGCGGACCGTAATTGTCGCGGCCGTCGATCCGGACGAATGGCAACCGGTTCCCGCCCACGACCTCTCCGGCCTTTCCGGCACTGAGCGGGCTTGTTCCGTAGCGGATCATGATCTGGGAGACGAGGCGGAAGAGCGCCTTGCGCACCGGGCCGAGGCCCCACGCGACCCTGGTCACGACAGGCGCGATATGCGTCCGAACGAATTCGGCGACGCTTCCTCGGGCCGTCGCGAAGGTGAAGACACGGTCGGTGGACGCCACCAGATTGCGGGCGAAGACCGGGCGCTCGTCCTCATAGCTGTCGAGGAGGCGGTCATCCGCTTCCCCCTTGAGGACAGCGGCCAGCTTCCAGGCCAGGTTGATGGCGTCGCCAATCCCCGTGTTCATGCCCTGCCCGCCCGCCGGGCTGTGGACATGGGCCGCGTCTCCCAGCAGGAAGATGTTGCCGTGCCGGAAGCGATCCGTGACCCGGTGGTGGACGCGATAGGTCGAGAACCAGTTCACCCGCTCGACCTCCAGCCCCATGGCGTGGATTGCCCGATGCTCCACATCGTCGAAGGTCAGGGTCTCGGCGGCCCCGGCCCGCGCCTCGCGCACGGTGCCTACGACCCGCAGCTTGCCGGGCTGCCCATAGGGCATGATCAGCACGAATTCGGGTCCCTCGAAGGCGATGTGGAGCTCGCCGCCTTGCATTCCGTACCGGGCGTCGACATCAGCCACGTAGAAGAGCTGGTCGTAGGTGCCGCCCTCGAAACTCGCGCCGAGAAGATGGCGCACGCTCGAACGGGCGCCGTCACAGCCAGCGAGGAATCGTGCTGCGCAGATCTCCTCCTGCTCGCCCGGGCGGCGAAGGCGGGCAAGGACCTCGGCGCCACGGTCTTCGAGGCCCACCAGCTCCGTCTCACGCTCCACGGTGATGCCGCGCTCGGTCAGGCGCTCGACCAGGAATTGCTCGTGGTGATCCTGCGGAAAGATCAGGACAAACGGATAGGGCGTAATGGCGCCGCCGAAATCTCCGAAGTGGATGCGCGCGCGGTGCTTGCCCGCCACCCACATGTTGAAGGCCCCGACTTTATGCCCGGCCTCGGCGACGGCGTCACCGAGGCCAAGCTGACGGTAGAGTTCGAGCGTGCGCGCGTGGACGGCAAGCGCTCGCGACGTTTCGCCCGGCGCCTTCGACTTGTCGATGATCCGCACCTTCGACCCTTGCGCGTCGAGCCACAGCGCCAGGACCAAGCCGGTGGGGCCCGCGCCGACGACGAGGACATCCGTTCTGGACATCGAAGCTCTCCTTGTCGGCGATCACTCAAATCACCGCTCGCGAGCGCACTCCGCGTTCGCGGGAGCTTGGCATCGCCGCCCCTGTGCGAGGCACAGCCTCACCTTGAGTCTCCGCCTTTGGTCAGGAGAACACAAGCGCTTCCCTGCGGGGGTGGCCCGACCACAACCAATAGTTGGGCGCTGCTCCTAGGGCCGACCGGTCTCACGCATCGCTGGCTCAGCTGCATAAGGCGGCCAAGTTTAACCCCACCTTGATTCAGCAACATCGTTGCATTCATTCAGCATTGAATTTCGTTGGACCATCCCGATGAGGCGACCTAGCTTTATCCACGACGGTACCTACGGCCCCGATGCCGCCCCTTGGTCCTACTGCCGAGCGAGGAGGAGGATGCCATGGCAGACGCAACTGCAAGGGAACTGATGACATCCGAGGTGGTGGTCGTCTCTCCGGATGCGCCGATCATGGAGATCGCGTCCCTGCTGCGACGGCACAGGATCTCTGCAGTGCCGGTTGTGGACGAGAAGGGCGCGCTGGTCGGCATCGTCACGGAGGGCGATCTGATCCATCGCCTCGCCGCCATGGTCGAGAAGCCGCCTTCCTGGTTCGCCTCACTCTTCGCCGATCCATCGGCGGCGGCGGATCGCTTTGCCCGGGCGCACGGCTTCGTGGCACAGGAGATCATGACGACCGACTTGGTCACGGTTCAGCCGGATGCTCCCGCCGCCGAGATCGCTGCACTGATGGAAGAACACCGCGTCCGTCGCGTGTTGGTGGTCGAGGACGGGCGCCTGCGCGGCATCGTCAGCCGCGCTGACCTGCTCCAGGTCCTCACCGCAGCACACGCCGAGACGGCCAATTCCTCCGATGAGTGCATCCGGCGCGCCGTGGTTGCTGCGATGCACCACGAGCCCTGGGCCGAAAATCCCTACACGAGCGTCGAGGTCGAGGCAGGCGTGGTCACCTTCCAAGGCTTCTCGCACGGAAAGGCGGTGCAGCGTGGCCTCCGCGTGCTGGCGGAGGGCGTTCCCGGCGTGAAGCGTGTCGTCGACCGTACTGAGGTGATGCCGCCCGAGTACTTCTATCAGGCCATGTAAGACCGCTCAGCGCCCGCGGTCCTGGCTGCCCACTCGCCTCCCCTTCTGGCGCGGCCCTGCCGCGTCGCGGGGCCGGGTCGGCTTTGCGGCGCGGGTGGCGTCCGCCTGCGATAAAACAGCCGCATGTCGAAGCCCGCCAAGCGCTGTCTCGACCAGATCGCTGCCGCCGGCACTTTCCGCGTAGACGGCATAGGCCGGGTACACGAACTCGGGCGAGCCTCGGACGAGTTCGAGCCGGCCGCTCGCAATGTACCGGCGGACCGCGCCGAGGCGGAAATAGCCCGATCCCCCCGCCTGGAGAATGTAGGTCAGCGCCAGGGGGCCAAGGCCGACATGGAGGCCGGGCTCAGACCTTTCGGGGAAAGCCATGCCATGCCGGACCGCGAACTCCGGCCCCCAGTCGACATAGACGTAGTTGTCGCTGTCGTTCTTCGCGGCTTTGCCTGGCGTCCTCACCATGACCAGCCGCTCCTCGGCCACGAGCTCAACCTTCAGCCCGGCGCGGTAGCGCGGCGCGTACACCACGGCCAGGTCGAGGATGCCCCCCGCGACCTGGTTGGCCAAGTCATCCGCGAGGCCGACGCTGACACGCAGGGCGACATCGGGCGCCGAGCGCCTCATCCACAGCAGCCATTCCCGGAGGAACGGCTCCCACAAGCTCAGCTCTCCACCGATCGCCAGCATCGCACGCCGGCCGGCCGGCACGGCGACCTCGTGGCGCGCCCGCTCCCAGAGTTGGATCATCTGCGGCGCATGTCGAAGGAACTGCTCCCCGGCCGATGTCAGCACCGCGCCCGCCTTGTTGCGAACGAAGAGCGGCCGGCGGAGATGCTCCTCAAGCGACCGGATCCGCGCGCTGACCGTCGTCTGCGCCACATGCAGACGTTCGGAGGCGCCCACGAAGCTGCCTGCCGAGACGATGGCGAGAAAAGTGCGAGCCAGTTCGATGTCCATGAGGCACGATCTCCCGGACATTCAATGCAACATTTTTGCTCACACCGTCCAATAGAATTGGCTTGTCCGTGCGCATCTTCCGGTTCAGCCTCTCCAACACGGGTTCGTCCAGGAGGAAGGGATGGTGGAGGATCCGGGACTGGAGCAGGTCTACGAGAGCGTAGAGCTTGTCCGGGGAATGGGTGACCCAACTCGCGGCCAGTTCTGCATCATGTCGCTCGTTGCCCGCCTCGCAGGCGAAGGGCACACCGACCGTCCCCGCTGCGCCTCACCGGTGATCCGCAGCCTGGCGATCCTGATCAACGATCGGATGCCTTCAGCCACACGCCAGCGCCTGAAGGTCTTCGTGCCCTGCATCGTCGGGACGAGCGACGGCCTCGACAGGATGCGGGCCGCTCTGCTGTGCCGTGCCGTGCTCGAGGAAATCTTCCCGCGGGCGATGAGCGAGGCAACGCGGGAGCGTGCCGTGGGGCGCAAGCAGAGCTATTTCTGGCGCCTTTGGACGGGGCGCTCCAAGCGCGTCCTGGTCAGCCAGATCGCCGGCGCCCACTCCAGGCTTACGGCCGAGGAGGAGCAGAAAATTCCTTTCGGACTGGAGGAACGCGTGGGAGAGGCCACAGGGCACCTGATCACACTGTGTGCGGCCGACGCGCCTACGGCCAGCGACGAGGCCTGGTACTGGAACAAGGCCATCGGTCTTCTCGACCGACTTTGCGACGTCGGAGCCGATGACCGAGCCCTTCACCCCAATCCGCAGCCCTTGGTGGGCCTCGCCAGCATCCTCAAGACGGACCGGCCCGAGGACGCGTCGCCCAGGAAGCCGACCGCGGCGCCGCCCTATTTCGGATTCCTGTTCCGCTGATCGCTCATGAGATCGACCCTTGCGCGGATGTGCTTCGCCGCACCTGTCAAACGCGGTGATAGAGCGGTGGGCAGGGAGAAAGCTGGGCCTGACAGAGCCCGCCGATTTCCGCGCTCCATCCTCCGGACCAGGACGGACCGGCAGGTCAGCGCCAACCGGAGATGCCACACATGGCGATGGCCGAGAGGACCTTGGGTGCCCGATCCGCCCCTGCGCGCTACGACACAACATCGCGCGTCTTTCACTGGCTCACCGTCGCCTTGGTCCTGGCAGCCGCGGCGCTGGGCCTCTGGATCGCCCATGCCAAGCCCGCGGATTCGATCAAGCTGACCCTCTACAACCTCCATGAGAGCATCGGCGTCACCATCGGGCTGGTGACCCTGGCCCGGCTTCTCTGGCGCCTCGGACATCCGCCCCCGCCCCTGCCGGAGGATCTGCCGAAAATCCTCAAGCTTGCCGCCCGGGCGAACCACAGCGCCTTCTATCTATGGTTGCTGGTGATGCCGGTGTTGGGCTTCATCGCGACCAATGCCTGGGGCTTCCCGCTCACTTGGTTCGGCTTGGTGCCCCTCCCCGATCCGATCGGAAAGAATGTGCCGCTGGCTGAGATGGTCACTTTCGCGCATCGCCTCATGGCCTGGAGCCTCATCGGGATGATCGTGCTCCACGTCTCCGCCGCGCTCTGGCACCAGTTCGTGCGCCGCGACGGCACGCTGCGGAAAATGCTCTGACGATTGGAGCTCTTCATTGCTTTGTTGAATGGAGGAGCCCCAACCGCAGGCCATGGCTATCCGGGTGGGTCTGTCCTTTTTCGGATCTCGGCGAGCTCGTGTCGCAGGGCTCGCACCTGCTCGAACCGGCGGGTCACGTCCCGCAGGATGGCGGCCATGCCCTCCATCTGCCCGTCGGGCGCGTGGAGCGGCACGATGGTGAACTCGAGCGAGATGCGGCCGCCGTCCCCCCGTAGCCCCGGCACCGCAAGCAGCTCGCCCGCGCCGTAGCGGCTCTCCCCCGTTTCCATGACGCGCTGGAACCCGGCCCAGTGACGCGCCCGCTGCGGCTCGGGGATGATGATGTCGAGCGACTGGCCCAGCGCCTCGGCGGCGGGGAAGCCGAAGATGCGCTCGGCGCCTGGGTTCCAGAAGCGGATGAGGCCGTCTCGGTCGGCCACGACGACGGCGTCGGAGGCCGTGCCGAGCAGCGCACGGCCCACGCGGTCCAGCTCCACAGCGCTCCACTCCCCACCACTCACGCCGCCGTCTCCTTCCTGCCCTGGTTCTCTACGCTCTCGGCGGTCTGCACACGGTTCTCAGTGATGATCAGATCCATGGGCACGTCGTGCAGCTGCGGATAGATCGTTTCGAGGCGCGAAATTTCGAAGCCAATGCCGACGGCGAGCGGCTTCGGTGTCATGGCTGCCAAGGTCCGGTCGTAATAGCCGCCGCCATAGCCAAGCCGGTAGCTGCAGCAGTCGAACCCGACCAACGGCACGAGCAGGATATCCGGAATAAGGGCTTCTCCTTCGCTCGGGACTGGAATGTTCCACACACCAGGCGACATGGACGCACCAGGCCACCACTCGCGGAAGATGAGTGGTCGCCGCCTTTCAATGACCACAGGGAGCGCCAGGCGCGTTCCGCGGCGGTGCAGCGCCCGCACGAGCGGCCGCGGGTCGTACTCACCCTTGAAGGGCCAGTAGAAGCCGAGCACTGGCGGAGTCCCCCCCGTCGCCTCGGTCAGGAGACCGAGCAAGCGGTCGCTGATGATATCATCCCTGCTCTCCCGCTCCTCCCGGGGCACCAAGAGCCGTCGCGCGATGAGGAGCTCCCGCTCCGCCTTTCGCCAAGCGCGTATCTCGCCCCAGCTCAGCATGGCCGTCTAATGCCCGTCTCGTGACGCAGCACCGTGCCTCTGAAGAAAGTGCTCCAAACTTGTCGAGACGTCCTGGAGGTCACGCCGCAAGGCCTGTTCTTGGATGCGCGGCAATGATTCGCGAAGTTCATACGCCAATCTGCGCAGCGCCGAAGGAGTTGGATCTTCCCGCACGACCGCCAACCGCTCCGGCAACGGCGCTCTCTCCTTCTCGCCGCTGATGTCAGCGACATGGCGCCGCAGCATGGTATTGAGCCACGCCTTCTCAAGATTCGTACGACCCCACCCCACCGCGAGAAGGTCCTTGAGTAGCCTCAGGATCTCACTGTGGTTCAGGGGATCAAGGAAGGAGGGTGCAAACTCGCGCAGGAAGCAGGGCGGCGAGCTGCAGGATATGAAGGATTGCTCTGCGTCCTCCTCGATGGAGTTTACGAACGTCCAGGGCCTGAATTGATGTCCGGTCACTTGGATTCCTCCGACTGCTTGGGCCGCCCTCGCAGGGTCCGGCGGCCGTTCCGCTCACCAGAGGCCATTTCGGCCATCGCCGATGAGGCCATCGCTGCAGAAGAGTGAGGATTCACGCAGGGGGATTTGATGCGCTCCACAGGCCAAGCATCCGCACATGCCCGGATCGCAGCCCCGCTGGCGATAGCGACGGCAGACAATTCATACCAGTTGCACTCTGCCGCCGCGAAGTCTGGTAGATGCATTCGCTTCGCTGCTTGCATCGACGATCATCCCGTGGAGATCCTTGTGCTGCCAGCGAGCCATTGCAAGCGAGATTCATTGCTGGATGAAAGCAAGATTCTTGCTACGAGATCGCCAGGGCGCAGCGAAGGCATGGCCTGAGGGACGCTTGCTCGCCGACCGGCCATCCCTCGTCTATTATGCTCGTAGGCTGTGGTTTCCGCCATCCAGTGCCGCACGTAACGCGCGATGTGATGGAGCAGATCCGCTGCCCAAGCTGGAGTCCGTTTCTCCCGCGAAACGGTGCTGCATTCGGTTCGTTCAGTTGCAGTTATCAACAGCCCAGGGCGCAGTATCGGCGATATCTTGGCAGAGCGGCCTCCTTATCACGACGGAGGGAAGCGGCCAGCCCGTGTGGACGAGGGCACCCTCGACGAAGCTGATCGATGAGTTCAGTCGGCCTTCGTGCTCTGCTCGAACGGGTGCGGTCCCGATATCGGCGTGAAAGATGGCCGCATCGTCAGTGTAAGGGGGCGCGCATAGGACATCGTCAATCACGGCGGCCTTGGTCCGAAGGGCCGCACGGATGGGAGGCCAATAATAGCCCCAACCGTCTTCTCCGCCCTCTGATCCGCAGCGGCGGCACGATGCGAGAGGCGAACCGGAAGAGGCGACGGAGCTGGTCGCTCGCCGCTTAGGCAAGATCCGCGATGCCTACACCTCCAGCGCGATCAGCTTCTGTGGCTGAGGACGCGCATCATGCGGGCTGCACCGAAGGCACTCCTGGTTCCGGACTGAGCTCAGGTCGCTGAGCGCTGTCGTTCTTCCCTGAACGGCTGGCTCCGCGAGGATCGTCGCCATGCAGCTGCTTTAGGTGATCGCCAAGCCTGTGCGCGGCTGCGCGGTTACTGGTGATCGCGTATAGCTCATCCGCGCCTTCGCGGAACTTATACTCCCTGCCCTAAGTCGTCTCTTGGCCTGCCTCACCCGCGATCAATGCGAGGCCCTCCGCCACGGAAACGAACTCGCCGCCGCTGACGATACGCTGTAGCCCGAAGCGCTCCTCGAACAGGCGGCGCACCGCTGGCACCAGCGATGTTCCTCCCGTCAGGAAGACGCGGTCCACCTGCTCGGGCGGCAAGCCGGCATCAGCCAGGGCCGCGTCTAGCGCGGATGCAATCTTGCCGAGCTCTGGAGCGATCCAGCCCTCGAACGCCGCCCGGTCGATCCGCGCCTCCACAGCGAAATCCGCGTGGGCGAAGCGCAACACCGTCTCCTCCGCACGCGACAGGGCGGTCTTGGCCTCGGATACGGCTCGATAGAGCGCGTAGCCAGCCTCGTCCTCGATCAGTCGGATCAGCCGCATCAGCCGCTCGGGGTGCTCCGCAGTCCGTGCTACCTCGGCGATGTCGCGCAGCGTCTTCGGCGCGCGCATGAGTGATAGTTGGTGCCAGCGCGCGAAGCCGGTGAACCAGCTGGGCGGCACCGGCAGATGCTTGTCCATCACGGTGTAGCTGCTGCCCTTGCCGAGCTCCGGCGACACGACGTGATCAATGATGCGATAGTCGAAGGCGTCACCCGCGACCCCGATGCCGGAATGACCGAGAGGGGTGACGCGGCGCGGCGGGCCCGGATCGAAGCGCATCACGGAGAAGTCGCTCGTGCCGCCGCCAAAATCGGCAACCAGCACCGTCTCTGCCCTGTCGAGCCCCGCCGCGAAGCGGTGGCCTGCCCCGGCAGGCTCCAACGCCACTTCGACATCCTTCATGCCCGCGAGCGCGAACGCGGCCCGCAGTCGGCGCTCGCCGAGGCCGGGATCCTCTGCCGCCTCACCCACGAACCGCACCGGGCGGCCGATCACGACGCGCGCCCCGTCGAGATCATTCCGGAAGGGGGCAAGAAATTCGCCCAGGAACAGCGCCACCAGCTCCTCAAGCCGTCGGGTGCGGCCAAGGATGCGAGTCTCGGTAAAGCTGCGCTGCGCGAGGTAACTCTTCATGGACATGACGAGCCGGCTTTCGAGCGGGTCGTCGAGATAGGCTCCGATTGCGGCCGGCCCAGCGGCGTGCGTTGGCCGCCCACCGACTCCGGGCCAGAAGCAGAGCACGGAGCGGAACACCTCGTCGGTCGCATGGCGAAGCGTCTCGCTGCGCCCGTCTGGGTAGAGCATGGCAACGACGCTGTTGGTGGTGCCGAAGTCGATGCCGATGGCAGGACGGTGCATGGTGCGGAATTCCGTTGGGGCCGGAGCCAAAAGCCCACCACCGCCATGCTGGCAAGCCCGCCGCCCGCGGGTCGGTACCGATTACTCCTGCTCCATCGGAAGCGGACGAGTGAGAGCTGGATGAGGGCGGACATCGCCTCAGTGGCCAATGAGCTTTTCAACGTTTGCTTCCAAGCATTAATAAAGGATCATCGCGCCGTATCAACGAGTATTCGTAGTGCTTTCTCTTGAAGAACGATTCATTATGGTGCTAATCGGCCCCATGATCGAAACTGGCGCCGCTTGTCTCCGTCGTCGCAAAGCCCCGTGCCGCGGCCGGAGGACAGCCTTTTGCCTAGCAGCGGCTGACGTATCACGGCGTTTTCCGGCAAAAGCGCAACTAGCGCGGCTCGTCATGTCGCGCAGCGCCCTGGGCCGACCTAGCGCTCCTGCAGCTATCGCCGCGCACAGGTCGCCCCCACCGCAGGGCATACCTGGATCTGCCCTGCGGAACCACGTGTCGGTTCTGGACAGCGCGCCAGCTTGGGAATGCCGCGGATCACGCCGCTGCCGGTCCAAAGAAGAACTCGTGGAGTTCCTCCAGCGGGAGCATGCCGCCCATGCGGAACCGGTCCGCCTGTCGGGTAAGCACCCAGAGTAGCTTCCGCCGATGGTGATCCCAACAGAGGGCAAGGAAATTCCATGAGCCGACGCCAGTTGCATCTGGGCGCCTTCATGCGCCCCGTCACCATCCACACCGGGTCGTGGCGCTGGCCTAGGGCCTGGGCGGATGCCAATTTTTCCTTCCCGAAGCTGAAGGCGCTCGCGCAACGGCTGGAGGCGGCGAAGTTCGACGCCTTCTTCATGGCCGACCACCTTGCCCTACTAAACATGCCGATCGAAGCGCTGCGCCGCTCGCACACCGTCACCAGCTTCGACCCGCTGACGCTGCTGCCCGCGCTCGCCGCGGTGACGGAGCGCATCGGGCTGATCGCCACCGCCTCCACCACCTACAACGACCCCTATCATGTCGCGCGGAAATTCGCGTCGCTCGACCACATCTCCAACGGGCGCGCAGGCTGGAACCTGGTGACCACGGCCAATCCGGACGCGGCGCTGAATTTTGGCCATGACGCGCACATGGCGCATGGCGAGCGCTATAAGCGCGCCCGCGAGTTCTTCGACGTCGTCACGGGGCTTTGGGACAGCTTCGCCGATGATGCCTTCCTCCGTGACCAGGAGAGCGGGATCTTCTGGGATCCGTCGCGGATGCACGTGCTTGACCACGATGGTCCCGAGTTGCGCGTCCGCGGCCCGCTGAACGTGGCACGCCCGGTCCAAGGCTGGCCCGTCATCGTGCAGGCGGGCGCGAGCGAAGCAGGGCGGCAGATCGCCGCCGAGACGGCCGAGATGGTTTTCGCCGCGGGCGGGCCCATCGAGGATGCGAGATCCTTCTACGCCGACGTGAAGGGCCGCGCCGCCCGCGCGGGCCGCGATCCGGAGGGCATCAAGATCCTGCCCGGCTGCCTGGTCGTTGTCGGTGACACGGTGGTGGAAGCGCGGGCGAAGCGCGCGAAGCTCGACTCCCTGGTCCACTACGAAAGCGCGATCGGCTCGCTCTCCATCGCCCTGGGCGTGGATGCACGGCAGTTCGACCCAGACGGCCCATTACCTGAAATCCCGGAAACGGAAGCGAGCAAGTCGGGCCGTGAGCGCGCCATTAACATCGCGCGGCGCGAGGGGCTCACCGTGCGGCAACTGGCGCAGCGCCTAGGTGGTTATGCCGGCGCGGCAATGGTGGGCACCCCGGCGACAATCGCCGACGAGATGCAGCGCTGGCTGGAGGAGCGCGCGGCCGACGGCTTCAACGTGATGTTCCCTCATGTGCCTGGCGGTCTGGAGGAGTTCTGCGACCTGGTGGTGCCGGAATTGCAAAGGCGCGGCCTTTTCCGCACCGAGTATACCGGTACCACGTTGCGCGAACATTTGGGCCTCCCCCGCCCCGAGAACCGCTTCTTTCCCGTCCCGGACACGCAACGCCGCGCCGGATGACCCAGACACGGAGAACGATCCCAATGCTGCGACGCTCTGCGCTTCTTCTCCCCTCCCTGGCCTTCGCCTCGCCCCTCTTCGCGCAAGGCGCCGAGATCGGCACCGCCGCCCGCCCGCTACGCGTCGGCGTCACCCAGGGCGTGCACGCGCAGACCTTCGAGATGGTCGCCGAGGTGCTGCGCCGCGACGGCTTCCAAACCCGCGCCATCGAGTTCGGGGACTTCATCCAGCCCAACGCCGCGCTGGCCGCCGGCGATCTGGACGCCAATGCCTACCAGCACCTGCCCTTCCTGGAGGCGCAGCGCGCCCAGCGCGGCTACGACTTCGTACCAGTGGGCCGCACGGTCCTGACCCTGATGGGCGTGTTCTCCCGCCGTCACCGCAGCCTCGACGCGCTGCCGCAGGGGGCGCGCGTCGCCATTCCCAACGATCCCACCAATGGCGGCCGCGCCCTGCTCCTCCTTGCCGAGGGGGGCGTGCTGCGCCTGCGCCCCGGCCTCGACTTCCGCGCCACCGTCGCCGACATCGCCGAGAACCCGAGGCGCATCCGCATCGTGGAGCTGGAGGCGGCCTCCATCGTGCGGGCGCTGGAGGATGTGGATGCCGGCGCGGTCACCGGCAATTTCGCCGTGCCTGCCGGGCTCAACCCGCTGCGCGACGCCTTGGCGCGGGAAACCGAGCAGAGCGTCTACAGCGTGCTTGTCGTCGTGCGGCGGCGGGATGAGAACGCGCCCTGGGCACGGCGCCTCGCCGCCGGCTATGCCCATCCGGAGGTGCGCGAATTCGTGGAGAAGACCTTCGGCGGCGCCGTCATCTCCACCGCCTGATCACTCCGCACCAAGCGGCTGACCATGCACGCTTGCGCGGATCAAAGCGTCCGCAGCATGGCCAGAGCCTCATCCGGCAGCGGCCCGCGCGCGACGGCAGCCACCGCGTGGTCGAGTTCCGCAATGCTGGAGGTCCCGACAAGGATGGTGCTGATCTCGCGTGGCATGGAGGCGAAGCGCAGGGCGAGTTCCACGAGGTCCTTGGCAAATCCGGCCTCGACCAGAGGAAGGAAGCGTCGCGCGGCGGCGACGTCTGCGGCGTAGCTCGATCCGGAGGCGATGGGTGCCACGTCTGGCACACCCAGTGGGCTGCGCGCCTCGGACCCGCTCAGCGCGCCACCCGCCAGCACGCGGATGGCCATGACGCCGACATCCGCTGAGGCTGCGTGGGCAATCACGCCGCCGAGATCCGGCATGGCCGAGCCATGCTTCGGCGGTGTGATGCCGCTTGGGTTCAACAGGTTGTACGGCATCTGCGCGGTGGCAAAGCCGCCCTCGTCGAGCACGCGGCGCAGCGCAGGCGCGTCACCCAGGCCGGTGATGCCGAACCAGCCGCACTTGCCCTGCTCCCGCAGGCCTTCGAGCGCCGGCACGGCCTCGTTGAGGATGATGTCTGCCGTGAAGGCAGGTGCCTCGCCAGAGGTGGTGATGGGGTTGTGGAGCTGGAACACATCCACCCTCTCGCGCCCCAGGCGCTTCAGGCTCGCTTCCATGGAGGCGGCAATGGTGCCGGCTATATCGCTGCGCTGTGCCGGAAAGACCCGCACCTTGGTGCCGACCACCACCGTGGCGCCCAGCGCCTTCAACGCCCGGCCAAGATTCTGTTCCGAGACTCCGTCGCCATAGACCGACGCTGTGTCGAAATAGGTGATGCCCTGGTCAATGGCCCTGCCGATCGCGCGATCCTGCTCGGCCTGCGTGCCCTTGACCATCAGCCCGCCAATAGCGCCACACCCATAGCCAACGACCGAGACACTCAGCCCCGTCCGCCCCAAGCGCCGCTGGTCCATCTCGTCGTCTCCCTGCTCTTGCTCCAGGCCGATGCTGCACCGCGCACCCGCAGGCTACAACGGGCGGGGCGCTGGACCTGTCTTTGCTTGTCACGGGCAGCGGCGCGGTGCGAACGTCTTCCATCGGCCGCGGATGCCGAGTGGGAGCAACGTCCATGACGACTCGTCGCCTTCTTCTGGGGGCCAGCGCGGCGCCTATGCTTGCCAGCGTCCTTTCCCGCCCGGCCCTGGCCGCCTACCCCGATCGCCCCATCCGCTTGGTCGTGCCCTTCGCGGCGGGCGGCAACACCGACATCCTGGCCCGCATCGTCGCAGGTCCGATGTCGGAGCGGTTGGGACGCCCGCTCGCCATCGACAACCGCCTCGGCGCTGGCGGGAGCGTCGGCGCCGAGGCCGTAGCCCGCGCCACCCCAGATGGCTACACCCTGCTGTTCGGCGCAGGCGGGCCGCTCACGGCGAACCCGGTGCTGCAGCCCAACTTGTCCTATGACGTGCAGCGGGACTTCAGGCCGATTGGCCTAGTCGGCATCCTGCCGATGGTGTGTCAGGTGAGAGCGCGCCTGGGTGTCACGACCCTCGCACAGTTCATCGAGATCCTGCGTGCGCGCGAGGGACGGGTGACGGTTGCCACGCCGGGAAATGGGAGCGCGGCGCATCTTGCGCTGGAGCTTTTCATGGCCGGCGCCAATGTGCGCGCCACCCATGTGCCCTATCGCGGCGGGAGCGCCATGGTCCCGGATCTCATCAGCGGCACCGTGGATGCAGGCTTTGTTGAGCTTCCCTCGGCGCTGCCGCTGCACCGCGAGAACAAGGCCCCGATCATCGCGATCGCCACGCCCGAGCGCTCGCCGCACCTGCCTGGGGTTCAGACCTTCATCGAGGCCGGCCTGCCCGGCTACACCGCGGGCAGCTATGGCGGGCTGCTGGCCCCGGCAGGGACGCCACCCGAGATCGTCGCCACGCTCCACGCGGCACTCCAGGCCACTCTGGAGGAGGCCGCGGTGCAGTCGCGCATCGTGGAGGTCGGGGCCATACTAGGCAGCGCCGCACAACGTACGCCTGCGGGCTTCACGGCATTTCTCGAAGCCGAGCTCGCCAATGCACGGCGTGCGGCTGCGCTCGCAGGTCTGCGCCCCGCCTGATGCGCCTCGCCATTATCAACGACTACCACCACGTAGCGCGCGAGGCGGCCGACTGGTCGCGCCTGCCGGGCCTTGAGGTGTCCTTCCACGGGCGAGTCAGCGACGCCGAGGCCCCTGCACTGCTCGCGGATTGCGACATGGTCGTGACAAGCCGCGAGGAGACACGCTTTGACGCTGCGCTCCTGGAGAAGCTGCCACGGCTTCGTCTGCTCGTGACCCATGGCATGAACAACGCCGCGCTCGACCTGCCCGCCTTGGCCGCGCGGGGCGTGACGGTCTGCGGCACCAGCTATGGCTTCACGATGGCCACGGTGGAACTGGCCTGGGGTCTGATCCTCAGCCTTGTGAAACGCATCCCGGCCGAGGACCGCGCCATCCGGGAAGGCGGCTGGGGAGCGGCGCTGGGTGGCGGGCTGACCGGCAGGGTGCTTGGGCTGGTGGGGCTCGGGACGCTCGGGGGCGACATGGCCCGCCTTGGCCGTGCCTTCGGCATGGAGGTGATCGCCTGGAGCGAGAACCTGACCGAGGATCGCTGCACCGAAGTGGGCGCGCGCCATGTACAGCGTCACACGCTGTTCGCAGAGGCTGATATCGTCAGCATCCACACTCGCTACAGCAAGCGCACGCACGGACTTGTAGGGGCAGCCGAGCTGGGCGCAATGCGACGCCATGCTCTCCTCATCAATACCTCGCGCGGGCCCATCGTCGATGAAGCAGCGCTGGTGACAGCGCTGCGCGAGGGCCGGATCGGCGGAGCAGGGCTCGATGTGTACGACACGGAGCCCTTGCCTGTGAGCCACTCGCTGCGTGGCCTGCCGAACACGGTGCTGACGGCGCATGTGGGTGGACGTACGCGGGAGAATTTCCTGGTACGCTACCGGGATGCGCTGGAGACCGTGGAGGCCTTTCTGGCAGGGAGGCCGTTGCGAGTTCTGGCAGGACCGGGTTCTTCCTGAGACCCTCGGCCTGCGCCTGCCTGATCGCGTCGGAGTGCATCACGGCATCACGCCGAAGAATTTGTTCAATTGCTTCCGCGTCGAGGAAAGGGCGCATTCCGTTGCCAAGCGACTAGGCTGGTGTCGGCGGCTGGTAGCTTCCTGGACATCACCCCTCTTGGCGCGTTCAGCGCCCCACGGTGCGTGTCCCCTGGGGCGCGTAGATCGTGCCGCGAGCCAGCGCGTTGTTGCGGAATTCGCCTTCGTGCACTTCACGCACATTGCCCCGGTGAACAATCATCCGGCCGCTGACGAACCGGTCCTCCCGCCACTCGCCGGTCTGCTGCATCTCGTTGTTGCTCGAGTAGAGGGTCGCATTTCCGTGGACGCGGCCGTTGCGGAACTCGCCTTCGATCCGCTGGCCAGTGCTGAGGCGATAGGTTCCGCGGCCGTGTCGCCCACGCTGGAACTCGCCCTCATAGACATCCCCATTGGGGTGGCGCATGCGCCCTCGGCCCCATGGCTCACCGGTCCCGGTCAGCATGCCCTCGTAGCGCACCCCGTCCGCGCGCAGGATCCGGCCAGGCGCCCGCGATTCCGGAGGGCCGAACTGCCCGATGATCTGGTTCCCTTCCCTGTCGCGAAAATGCCCCTGCCCTAGGAACATCGAACCGACGGCAAAGCCCCGGTACCAGGCGCCGTTAGGCCAGCGCAGTTCGACCTCATCGGCAGATCCGACCCGCGGCCCAATCTGTCGGCGTCGGACCGCCGTGCCCCCGTCCTCCGCGGTGATGAGATAGCGGTCGAAAATGAGATCCACGGTGCCCCCACTGGGGGTTCGCCCGGAGGCCGGTTCGAGAAGCCAGAACAGCAGCTCGTCGGGAAGTCCATCCTGAGCCAGAAGGCGGCCGAGTTCCGAGTCTTCCCGGATGCCTCCGCGCGCACGGATCCGCGCCTTCCACGCCGCGAGTGCCATGCGGGTGACCTCGTCCAGCTCGCCGTTCAGTTGCATCCGCTCCGCCAGGGCGCGGTCGCCCGAGGCGAAGGCATCCTCGATGAGGGCCGCTTGCGCGGCGAGGCGTTCGTAGCGCGTGAGGCGATCCCAATTGCTCGCCGGCTGTGGCGCGGCCGGGCCAGAAATCGGGCGCCGCAGCGCGTCCACGGAGGTAAGCAGCCGCATCCGCTCGGCGGGGCCGGTGTAGTACAGGAAATTCCCTTCCCACGCCTGCGCGGCGATGACCTCCATGGCGATCTGATTGTTGGCGCGCTCCCTTTCGGCGGGAGCGGCTCTTTGAAGCCGTGCGCGGGCTGCGATCAGGCGCCGGGCCGCCAGGATGCTGATCGCCGTCTTCTGCAGCGGCGGCCTCAAGCCTCCGGTTTCCTGAGGCCGGTTGAAGACCAGCATGTGGAAATTGTCGGGCGCCGATTGAACGACGGTCACCATATCGGGACGGGCGCCCACCAGATCCTGCGCCGAGAAGCCGGCGTCACTCGGGTGCGTGTGGAAGGCGAACGAAATGGACGCGCCTCCACCCGTGCGGCCGGCAAGAACGACGCTGTGGGAGCTTCCACGCGACACGTCCCGCGCCACAAAGCCAAAAGGCGTGTGGTGCAAAAAGGCGCCGAACTCCACGCCTTCCTGCCTCATCCGCTGGAAGAGGGCCGACATCTCGCGGACCATGGATGGCGGGAGCGAGAGGTGGTCGGGCGGCTGAGTTCCACCGACCTGGATCACGGCGGCAAGATCGGAGAAGGCCGCTGCCGCTACGTCGAGATCACGACGCTCGACGCCTGCGATGGGCCGGATGGGCATGGCGGCCCGATTTGGCCGGAGGCTGCTATAGGACAGCGCGGCCGCCCATCCCGGCTCGGTGGCGGAGGTTTCCGCAGGCGGCACGCCGAAGACCAGGGGCCGCAGGTCGCGTACTGCGAGGCTTTCTCCCGAACGGGCGCCGGTGGTCAGGCCGACCACGGCGACGGTGCCATTCCCCATCGCAAGGACTGGCGCGCCTGGCAGCGCTGAGCTCTGTGCGAGGGCAGCAGGGCAGCGGATGGTGGCCAGGCTGCTGCCTCGCCATTCTGCGGCGCGCGGGCTCTGGGGTACACATCCGGTGACGAACCGCCAAGCCTCCTCGCGATCCTGGTGAGCGACCGCCAAGGCCTGCGCCCCGGCATGGCCTGCAAGGGTGAGCCAACCTCTCTCTCCGCTGGAACAGCGCTCCCCGCTCCGCTGGAGCGTCAACAGGACGAAGGGGGAGTCGCCGCTGATGAGGGCAAGCGGGGAATCCTTGTCGAGTTCCCCCTCGCGGATCACGCTGATGCTGCTCAGTTCGGCGAGGCCGTCAGCCGCGCCGAATTGCACGGAGAGAGTGAGCTGCTGCCCGGAAGGTCGCATGGCTGCGATGATCCGCTGCAAGCCGGCCCGCTCGACGAGCACGTGGCATTCGCTGACCAGGGTGGCCGCGGCCGGTGTGACATCCGCTGGAGCATCCGGTGGCGGCCTGATGGTGCCGATGGTGGCAGCGGCACGGCTCATCATCGCGAGGGTCGCAGCGTTGCCGGCCCCGGTTCGCGAGGCGGGGGCCGTTGCCCTCGGGGGTGGCTGGGCGACGGCCGCCGAACTGGCCACGCCTATGCCCGCGGCCAGCAGGAGGGCAGCCAAACAGCCTGAGGCGCTGCCCCACCCCTTTCGGTGCCCTGGGTCGTCCCGGCTGCTGCCTCCTTGCGAAGCCTGATCGCATCTCGGCACGCTTTCCCCTCCTCCTTCCATCGTGTCGCGGCTGTGCCCACTCGCCGCAGGGCTATGGGGAGGCGTTATACCAAAACGAGGTGGGGGTGCGGGAGGCAGCGATCCGGACAACGGCGAACCACCGCTTCAACCGCGCCGCGCCAGGAGGAGGGCCCCGGTGACACCCAAGGCCAGCGCCCCGAGCGGCGCTAACACAAAGAGCGTCATCAACCCGAAGCCGCCATCCCGATCGGGGATACCCGAGGCATCCCAGGCTGCCAGGGCAGCGACAAAGGTCAGCGGGCCGCCGATCACCGCGCCCGCCACGAAGCCGAGGGCGCCGCGCACAAGCCGGCTTCCTCCGGGCGCGCCCCAACGCCTTCGGGCCCCGACCACGCCAAGGCTGAGAGCGACGAGGACAACCACGGTCCACAGGATTACGTCCGAGGAAAGAAGCCGCGGGGGCAGCAGCGCTTCGCGTCCCGCCATATACAGCGCAAGGCCTACCGGCACGCCGACCGCCGTCCCGAGCACGAATCCAAGCCCCGCGTCGAACGCCCGCCGGACCCTGCTTAGACCTGCTGCCGCACTGGCCATCTTTGCTCCGGAACTGTCTGACAGACCCTAACCGGTTTGCGCCTCGTCGGAAGGGATTCCGTCCGTGGCCATCGGCTGGCGCCCGGCCCTGAGGCTTCGGATGGGCCGATGCGGATTTCCACCGAAAGTAAAAGCCCTCACGTTGCATGGATCTTTCGGCCGGAGTAGGCCCGGCCCCTTGGGAGCGAGGGGATGCCTCCCGGGCACGCTCGCCTCGGTCGCGCTTCATTTTAGAGCGCGGGTCACTGGGCTTTGTCAGTCAAAGAGGTTGGTTGTGAGACTTTTTGCGCGGCTCTGGAAAGCCTTGATTTCCCGGTCGGGCGCAACGGGACGCTATCGTCCTGAGCGTCGCTACATGCGGGGCAGTTCCTCGCCCACGGCAGGCGCAGACACGCGGGTCAGGGCTCGAAGACAGTAAGTCGCGGAAATCTGCTTCGGCACCAGCAGGCCGGGTGTGTCCCGGTCACGCCACGAGATCGGCATGCACGCCATTCCGGAGCAGATCTCCGATACCTCTGGAACAGCGGCGTTGCCTCAGGTTGGCTTGCGGAGCAGGGCCTCGATGATGGTCAGACGGCCCTCTTCCGCGCTCCGGGCAACGTTGATCTGAAACTCCGCGATCCGCTCGCCCATGAGGGTCTGCAGCCCGAGAGGCGGAAGGCCCTGCCCTTCCAGTCGCCGGCGGTTCTCGCGCAGATCCGGCAGGACTTCCTCGGTCTTGTCGCGAAACACGACCAATTCGAACCCGGCATCCAGGATCTCTTCACGCGTCTCGTCCGGCGACGCCAGGAAGCTCGTCAGTGGTCCCGCCGCCCAGGGAAGCGGGAAATGCGGATCACCGTTTGGCCCTGCCCCGTAGTTGGAGAAGGCAAACACCCCGCCGGGACGCAGCACCCGCAGCGCCTCAGCGTAGAAGCGTGGCTTGTCGGCGATGTTCATCGCCACGTTCTCGGAGTAGGCCCGGTCGAACTCGCCCTCGCCGAAAGGCAGGTCCGTTGCGATGCCCTCGATGATGAACACGCGGTCGGAGAGGCCGGTGGCTGCACTCAGCTCCACCGCGGTCCGGCAGCACTCTGGCGTCAGGTCGAGCGAAGTGACGCGGCAGCCGAAGCTCGCCGCGATCCAGCGCGCGGGCCCGCCGATGCCGCCCCCGATGTCGAGCAGGCGCTCACCGGCGCGCGGGTCCAGGAGCGCGGCCAGTTCCTCGGTCGCCTTCAGGCCGCGACCATGGAAGTGGTCGAGCGGGGCCAGCGCGTCGGGCGTGACCGGAATGTCCTCGCCCCAAGCGGCCCGGAGGGCGGCGAGGATCCGGGCCGCGATGCCCTCGCTTGCGTAGTGGTCCTGGATCTTGCTGCTGGCTGCTTCGCCCATGGCCGCTGCCTTTCCACGCTCGCCCACGAAAAGGGCGCGGGAGCCCCAGCGATCATAGAACGCTGCGAGATGCCGGCGTCGATCCGCTTTACACTTTGCCGGTACAGCGAGCAGTCGAGGATCAGCCGGCGCTAGGCGAGATGGGTTCGAAAAGGAATGGCGGCCACGGCGCATGCCGTCTCGCATCGCGGCGCGCCCACGGAACCTGCAAATCTGTTAGACACGAGGCCAACGCACTGATGGCACCACGTCAAGGGACGACGCCCACATCGAGGGATCATGCCATTCTGCGCCGCTGACCTTCAGGTCAGCCGGCAAGCCTCGCCCACACCCAGACACACGCCCCAGCCTAAACATGGCCTTTCATACACTTTCGTGTGGCGCAACTTTCTCGCTGAAGTTGTGCAAGAGGGAAAAGCTCGACCGCCGGCTACGTGAGGCACGCTTCCTCGTCCACGCCTTGTACAGGCGCCTCTCCCTGTTCGGCAAAATGGCAGCAGACCCTGCCCCAGCGGGCCCCACTACACCGGAGCGATCATCCACGTCGCTGAGACTCCGTCACGATTTTCGAGAATCGGTAATGAAAAACTTACCCATCTCCATGTAACCCTTCCCTCGAACCCACAACCAGCCCGATCAGCGACCTCATCCGGTTCAAGATAAACCCGAAATGCCAAGAGCATTCGGGCGATCGATGGAACAATCCCGCCAAAGCATCGCACAACAAAGGCTTGGGTTACCCTAATCCCCTTATAACGCTTCACAAATTCCATTCAGAATTCGCGGCTTATTTGCATGAGATCGCGCAAAGCCCCTCATGCAATTCACACAGTCCGGATCGAGCGAACGGCCTCCCAGCCTTGGGCATTGGGGCGGCGTCCCGCCCTGCTGTCGAGGCGACGGGAGACGAACGCTCGACCTTGCAAGGCCTTCCTTGAGCCACGGCTGAGGCCGGATGGCCCTGGGAGAATCGTGCGAGGGACAACCCTCGCGTGTGGAGGAGATGTAGGCCATGGCACTCGACATCACCATCACGGGCGATCTGCGCCTCGATCAGACTGCGGGCGTGCAGTCCGGCGGCGCCCCCGACAAGGACGACATCGCGCTCGCCGCCAACCTCGATGCGCTCCCCGATCCCTTCGAGCAGTTTCTGGAGGGCCTGACGGGGCTGACAACGAGCAACGCGGCCTTCGGGGGAGCAACCGAGGATCCGGGCGCGGGCTCCATGATCACCGTGACGGGGACCGGGGCCAATAACATCTTCTTCAGCCGAACCGATGGCTCGCTCTTCAACGGCCAGATCGCCACCTATAACGGGCAGAACCTGACGGTCGCCGGCAGCGCCGCTCCGATCTATCTCTACTCCTTCCTGGGCGGCGACATCCTGATCGGCTCGACCGAGTTGCCGGCCAACGTCGACATCACCAACCCCGCCAGCCTCGACGGCAGCCAGGTCGTCTTCGCCTACTACCTCGACGAGAACGCCACCCACACCGCCGCCGATGTCTGGGGCGTGACCTTCAAGCCGATGGAGCACTTCGTCGACGGCGCCACGGCTGCGGCGCATGACGACACGGTCGATCTCGGCGACTTCCTCAACGTCACCGCCACCGGCAGCGTCTCGTTCGACTTCGACAATCTCCGCTCCGGCAATTTCCTCTGGGTCGCGCTCGGCACCGAAAGTGCCGGGCTGCTGATGACCGGCCGTGACCTGAACGTCGAGAATGGCGGGGCGAAGGACGGCGAGATCGTCAAGGGCGGGTCCGATCCGAGCGACTCCGTCAACACCAGCCAGGGCGGGACCGGCGCGACGACGGGCATCAACAACCAGATGTATACGCCGGGCGATGTCGGCGTCATGACCTTCGTCAGCGGCCTCGTGCCCCTGCCGACCGGCACCTCGGGCGAGGCCTCGGGCATCAACATCAAGGATGTCGACTATTCCGGCTATCTCAACGTGACCACCGCCGGCGTCTTCGTCTCGCAGACCCAGGGCGGCGGCACGGCCAGCATGACGGTCGGCCTCTACGAGGCGGGCGGCGGCACGACGCCGGAGGAAGGCTTCGGCTACATTGGCGCGGAGGGCGGCAACAACGCCACGAGCGGCGCCTTCCAGGACGACACCGCGGTCGGCATGCAGACGGTGGTGGTCAAGTCCGGAAACACGACCCTCGGCACCTGGGTGGATGGCGCGGCCAGCGATGGCACCCTCCAGAACGGGGTCAGGGTCACGATCACCGGGAATGCGGCCAGCATCGTGGGCCTCAGCGCCAACATGGAGGTGTTTGTCACCGCGGTGAGCGGGGAGACCTTCAACCGGCTGCAGGTCAGCGCGAACACCGGCTCGACCCCCTTCGACATCGGCCGCATCGACCTGACGCAGGTGGTCGGCGACACCGCGAACCTGGGCGACAGCGTCTTCATCCATGATGACGGGCCCTCCATCACAGCGAGTGCGGCCAATGCGCCCACGCTGACCGTGGACGAGACGGTGCTGGCCACCAACGCGACCGGGTCCTTCGCTGCCAATTTTACCTCGGCCTTCGGCACCGACGGGCCAGGCAGTACATCGGTCTCCTACACACTCGCCACGGCCGGCGGCGCGTCGAACCTCACGGACACAGCCACCGGCCAGACCGTCGTCCTGGCCAAGGAGGGCGCGAACATCGTCGGCCGCGCTGGCGCGGGCGGCCCCGTGGTCTTTGTGGTCAGCGTCGACGCTTCGGGCGTGGTGACGCTGGACCAGCAGCGCGCCATCGTGCATCCCACGACCGACCCGGATGAGACGCTGAGCCTCAGCGGCACGAACCTGGTTCAGCTGACCGCGCGGGCCACCGACAAGGACGGCGACTTCGCCGACGCGACACTCGACATCACCACGCGCATGGCCTTCAAGGATGACGGGCCTTCGATCACAGCGAGTGCGACCAACGCGCCGACGCTGACCGTGGACGAGACCATCCTGGCCACCAACGCGACCGGCTCCTTTGCCGCCAATTTCACGCCCGCCTTCGGCGCCGACGGAGCCGGCAGCACGCCGGTCACCTACGCGCTGGGGACCCTGGGCGGGAACTCGGGCCTGACCGACACCGCCACCGGCCTGGCCGTCGTCCTGGCCAAGGAAGGCGCCACCATCGTCGGCCGCGCTGGCGCGGGCGGCCCCGTGGTCTTTGTGGTCAGCGTCGACGCTTCGGGCGTGGTGACGCTCGACCAACAGCGGGCCATCGTGCACCCCACGACCAATCCGGATGAGACCCGCAACCTCGCCAATGTCCTGAACCTCATCACCCTGAGCGCGACGGCGACCGACAAGGACACCGACTTCGCCACCGCGCCTCTCGACATCACCCAACGCCTCGCCTTCAAGGATGACGGGCCTTCGATCACCGCGAACGCGGCCAACGCGCCGACGCTGACGGTCGATGAAACCACGCTGGCCACCAACGCCACCGGCTCCTTCGCCGCCAACTTCACCCCCGTCTTCGGCGCAGACGGAGCCGGCAGCACACCGGTCTCCTACTCCCTTGCCACCGCCGGGGGTGCTTCGAACCTCACCGACACCGCCACCGGCCTGGCCGTCGTTCTGTCCAAGGAGGGAGCCAACATCGTCGGACGCGCCGGCGCAGGCGGACCAGAGGTCTTTGTGGTCAGCGTCGACGCCTCGGGCGTGGTCACGCTCGATCAGCGGCGGGCCGTCGTGCACCCCACGACCAATCCGGATGAGACCCTGAACCTCAGCGGCACGGGCCTGGTTCAGGTGGTCGCGAGAGCCACCGACAAGGATGCCGACTTTGCCGACGCAACGCTCGACATCACCACGCGCCTCGCCTTCAAGGATGACGGGCCTGCCCTTACCGTCAACAATGCGACCGGGACCTACGCCGCAGGTGCGCAGGGCACCTGGGATCACGCCCCCGGCGCCGATGCGTTCAAGTCCCTGAGCCTGACCCTGAACAGCTATGCGATCAACGACGGCAACCCCGCCACCAATGACACGGTCACGGTCAACACCTCGCTCGGCACCAAAACCACGACCGACGCGAACGGGAACTATGTCTTCACCGGCTCGATCACGGCCGACTTCACGCCCACTGACGGGGTGAGCAACCCGCAGACGGTCAACTTCACCCTGACCTTCGACCCGGATAATCCGGAGACCTACAACATCAGCCTGACGACGCCGCCCCCCACGATCACGCTCCGCGACACCTCGCAGGGCCAGCTCAAGGCCGGCGGCCCCGACGCGGTGCAGACGCTGCTCTTCGGCGGCAGCGAGGCGGGGGCTGACGACGTGGTGTTCTTCGGAGCAGTCGCGACCGCCCCGAAGTCCGGTGTGGCCGGCAACGCTCCGCCGAACGACCTCCTCGATCTGATCGGGTCCGGCGCCACGGACCTGACCGAGGGCCAGATCCAGGCCTTCCTTCCGCCTGCCTCGGCCACCAACCAGATCCCGACGCTCATCAACAGCGCCACGCAGATGAACGTGTCGACCTCCGGCATCGGCATCAACAACAACAATCTTGATGGCAACGGGACCGCGGGCATCCAGGCGGCCGACGAGAGCTTCGTGTTCAACCCCGAGGAGGTGGCGGCCGCGGTGACCGTCTACATCGACAACTCCGTCGGGGGCTATGATCCAGGCTCGGGAGAGCAGCTCTACTACACCGTCTACTTCACCGACGGGACCGTCTTGGCGAACCAGCTGGTCACGGCGGCCATGCTTGAGCCCGCCTTGGGCACCGATCCCACCGTTCCCAAGGTGGCGGTGGGCGGGAAGTTCTTCGAGATCGACGGCGGCGCCAAGGACATCGACGCGGTGCAGCTCACCATGGGCAACGGCACCGTGAAGGTTCCGGTGATCCAGTGGGCGATCGAGACGAACTTCGCCCCGGCGCCGCTGCAGATGAACCTGACCGCCACGCTGCTGGATGGCGACAACGACGTCGCCACGGACACGTTCTCGGTCAGCTTGGCCAACGCCTCGATCCTCTGACACAAATGGGCGAGCCCGCTCCACGGGGCGGGCTCGCCTTCCTCGGCTTCAGGGTCGAGTGGCACACCAGCACCGCACATGACTAGTTGCTGATCGAAGCCGTCGTCGGGAAGTTCGACATCGGCGGCTTCGGAACCTTCCAATCCCAGCCCTCCGCCGACCAGGTGCTCGCCTTCCCTTGGTACTGATGGCACCGGGAGTTCGGCAGCGGCCAAGTCGCGTTCCCGAGTATCGATCCATTCGCCTAACTGACGTCACGAGTGCCGGCCGGGCTGTTTCCGGCACGACTCAGGCGTCAGTGCCCGTAACGGCCAGTCAGCGGCCTTGCGTCGGCCGTTTTGGACGTGAGGCGGCCCTTCTTCCACGCCAAGTCTTCCTTTCAGAGGCAAGACTTAGCCGGACCCTCTCGCACCGCCCTAAACTCCAAGACGAAGACCATCGTCGCGACGTAGAATCGCGACGGTTCCACCGCAAAGTGTGCAGCCCATTCGAAGCGCCGGCCGTCAAAGGGACGCGCCACCACACACCAGGATCTGCTGGCCGGTGATCGCGCCCCCATAGGGACCAAGCAGAAAGGCGACGAGGGCCGCCACTTCCTCCGGCGCGATGTAGCGACCGATCGGCGGCAGCTTCGGGAGGTTCGCCGTCCTCGCGGGGTCGCGCAGCATCGGCGTGTCGGTCGCGGCGGGCGCTACGACATTCACCGTGATGCGGCGCGGCAGCAGCTCTGCGGCCCAGGAACGCGCGGCCGCGAAGAGCGCGGCTTTTCCCGCCGCGTACTGGCTGCGTCCGGCGGCACCGCCCGAAGCACGGCTGCCGAGCAGCACGATCCTCCCGCCCTCGGCCATCGCGGGCACCAAGCGGTTGGCCATCTGGAAGGTCGCTTCGACGTGCAGGCGCCACAGGGAAGCGCCGACCTCCGTCTCCAGCGCGCCGAGTGCAGCAGCGCGCATCAGCCCGGCCGCGTGGACGAAGGCGAAGGAGGTGAGGCCGTCCAGCGCCGCGTCGGTCTCGGCAGGATCCATCAGGTCCACGGCGCGGTGCTCATAGCCGTCGGGCGCTTCGGGGAGGGGCGTGCGGCTCAGCCCCGTCACCCGCCATCCCTCGCGCAGCAGGTGCAGCGCCACCGCCGCCCCGATGCCTGAACTGCTTCCAGTGACGACGGCATGAGGCCGGGCGGCAGGGTCTGGGCTTGCTGGCGTCATGTGGCGTTCTCCCGGGGTGTGCGATTGCGCTTGACAGGCACCCCAGCCGAGACCTACCAAATCACCGTGAAGCGAACAAGAGTTCGCATTCCGATCAAAATGAAGTGGAGGTGCGGTTGGGCGGCGCGGTTGGGGACAACCCGAAGAACCAAGTGCAATCGGTGGCGAAGGCCTTCGCCGTGCTGCGCGCCTTCGGTCCCGACTTGCCGGAACTCACCGTCGCCGAAGTCGCCACCCGCGCCAGCCTCGACCGCGGCACGGCCTTCCGCCTGATCCATACCCTCGTCGGGCTCGGCTACCTGCAGCCCGCCTCCGCCCCGCGGCGCTTCCGCCTCGCGCTGCAATGCCTGGAGCTCGGGCATGCCGCATTGGCTGCCAATGACCTGAGCCGCCACGCCCAGCCCCTCCTCCGCGACCTCGTGCCGTCGGTCGCGGATGCCGGCTCGCTCGGCGTGCTGGAGGGCGGTGAGGTAGCCTACCTTGCCCGTGTCGAAGGCGGCCCCAGCTTCGAGCGCCACGGCGTCATCCGGCGGCCGGGAACGCGCGTCGGCGCATACGCCACGGCTCTGGGTCAGGCGATCCTCGCCTTCCTCCCACGCGAGGAGCAGGTGGCGCGGCTGGAGGCGGTGCCGCGCGTGAAGCTGTCCGAGCGCACGCTAACGGATCTGGGGGAGTTGCTGACCCGGCTCGAGGAGGTGCGGGAGCGCGGCTTTGCTTTGTCGGAGGGCGAGAACGCTTATGGCCTCTGCACCGTCGCCGCGCCGGTCTTCGGCGATGGGGGAGCACCGGTCGCGGGGGTCAGCCTGACGATCCGTGGCGGGCGCTTGCCGGTTTCCGAGTTCGCCGCCTTCGCCGCGCCGCGAGCCTGCGCGGTAGCAGAAGAGTTGGGCCGTGCCATCCGCCTTTCCCAGGGCGCGATCGGCACCGGCGGGACGGCCGCGTGACGCGGGTCGCTGTCCTGCCCGGCGTCTTGGCGACGCAGCCGAAGGGCCGGCCGGTGCTGCGCCTCCTCGCTGATGATCTAACCGGTGCGCTGGACACCGCTGCGGAGCTGTCGGCCCTATGCGGCCCGGTCCCCATCCGCTGGGACATTGGCGAGGCCGGGCGCGGTAGCGCGGCCTTCGCGAGCCTCACGCGGGAGGCGCCACGGGCCGAGGCCGCCGCACATCGCGCCGCTTCCATGGCGCCCGCCCTCGCCGGAGCGGACATCGCCTTCAAGAAGCTCGACAGCCTCCTGCGCGGCCACGTCGCCGCGGAACTCGCGGCGTTGTGGCGCACAGGGGCTTGGCGGAACTGCGTCCTTGCCCCGGCCTTCCCAGCGCAGCGGCGCATCGCGCGTAGTGGGCGCGTCTGGGCAGGCACGCCCGGCGGGGATTGGGCGCCGGTGACCATGCCGGACTGGACAGCTGCGGGGCTGGAGCTTCGCGCCGGCTCGCCGGACGAGCCACTCCCGGAAGGGATTACTTGGTTCGACGCCGAGGACGAGGCGGAGATGGCCCGCATCGCCGCCAGAGGCCGCGCGGCTGCGGGGCCGGTGCTGTGGTGTGGCAGCGGCGGCCTCGCTCGCGCCCTCGCCGGGGACCAGACCGTCCGCGCCGACCTGTTGCTCGAGGCACCCGTGCTCGGCCTGTTCGGATCGGACCAAGCCGCGACCTTCCGCCAGCTTGCGGCCTGTGATCACGCTTGGCTGCGCCTCGGAAAAGGAGAGGACGCCTCCCGCCTGCGCCACGCACTGGAGGCAAAGGGAGTGGCGTTGACCAGCCTCGACCTGCCGTCCGGTCTCGACCGCGACGCGGCGTCGCGCGCCATCGCCGGCGGCTTCGCTGCCATCCTGCGCGACCTGCCTCGCCCGGGAACGCTGCTCGTGGCGGGCGGCGAGACGCTGCTCGCCATTGCTGAAGCCCTGGGCGCTCACGGGCTGGTGGCCACCGGGGCGGTCGCGCCGGGCGTGCCGCGTTCGCGCCTCCAGGGTGGGGCGTGGGACGGCCTCACCGTCATCTCCAAATCCGGCGCCTTCGGGGGTGACGCGCTGTGGCGCGACCTCCTGGCCGCCAATGATCTCCTGCTGCGCGGAACCGAGGACACGTGACGCAACTCGCCATCACCATGGGCGATCCCGCCGGGATCGGTCCCGAGATCATCGTCAAAGCCTGTCGCGCCCTCGCCCCGCGCATTGACGCGGGGGAGCTGCGCCTCCTGGTCATCGGCCACGCGACGGCGCTGGAGCAGGCGCGCGCCGCCTTCGCGCCGGGCATCGCCATCCCGCGCGCGGAAGCGGATGGCGAATGGCCCGCCCTTGCGGTCCTATCCGCCGGCGAGGAGCGGGAGGTAATCGCACCCGGAGCGCTCTCGCGCGAGGGCGGGCGCTTCGCCTACCTCGCCATCGAGCGCGCCGTGCGCCTCGCGCAGGCCGGCCGCGTCGCCGGGCTCGTGACGGCGCCGCTGAACAAGGAGGCGCTGAACGCCGCCGGCCACCACTACGCCGGCCACACGGAGATGCTCGCCGCGCTCACCGGCATGAAGGGCAGCGTCATGATGCTCGCCCACGGCAATATGCGCGTGAGCCACGTCACCACCCATGTCGCGCTGGAAGACGTGCCGAAGCGCGTGACGCCCGAGCGCATCCGCCTCGTCCTCGACCTCACTCATGACGCACTGCGGCGCCTCGGCATCGCGCGACCGCATATCGCAGTCGCGGCGCTGAACCCGCATGCGGGAGAAGGCGGCCTCTTCGGGCGGCAGGATGACGAGGTAGTCGCCCCCGCCATCGCGCGCGCCGTGGCGGACGGGATGCGCGTCACGGGACCCGTGCCGGGCGATACAGTCTTCGTGAAGCTGCGCGCGGGCCAGTTCGACGCCGTGGTCGCCATGTATCACGACCAGGGGCACATCCCCGTGAAGCTCCTCGGCTTCCATGTGAATCCGGAAACGGGGAAATGGGACGCGCTGTCCGGCGTGAACGTCACGCTCGGGCTGCCCGTCATCCGCACCTCCGTGGACCACGGCACCGCCTTCGACATCGCCGGCAAGGGCATCGCGAGCGAGCGCAGCCTCGTCGAGGCCATCGAATACGCGGAGCAACTGGCGGCGAGCCGCGACGCAGCGATTCCCGCATGACCGCCGATCTGCTCCGCCCCATCGAGATCGCCCGCCCCGCCTCCCTGGAGTTTGGCGCCGGCCTCGCAGGCCGCGTCGGCGAGTGGGCTTTCTCGCGCGGCGTGGCCCGCACCCTCCTCGTCACCGGGCGCAGCGGCGCGGCCCGGGTGGATGCGCTCGGCCTGCCCGGAAGCGTGGAAGTCTTCGCAGAGGCGAAGCCCGAGCCGGACATCCCCAACCTCCAGGCGGCGCTCGCGCGGGCCGAGAGCTTCCGGCCCAACCTCGTGGTAGGCTTCGGCGGCGGCAGCGCGATGGACCTCGCCAAACTTGTCGCCGTGCTACTGGGAAGCGGGCAGACCATCCGCGATGTGGTAGGGCCGGAAAAGGTGACAGGGCCCCGCCGCGTCCTTCTCGCCCAGGTGCCGACGACCTCGGGCACGGGCAGCGAGGCGGGGACGCGCGCCCTCGTCACTGATCCGGCGACGCAGAAGAAGCTCGCGGTGCAGAGCCACCACATGATGGCGGATCTCGCCGTGGTAGACCCTGACCTGACGATTTCCGTGCCGCCGGACGTCACCGCCGCGACGGGGGTGGACGCGCTGGCCCATTGCGTCGAGGCCTTCACCAGCCGCAAGGCGCACCCGCTCATCGACCTCTACGTGCAGGATGGCATTCGGCTTGTCGGGCGCTACCTGCCGCGCGCCCTGCGCGACGGCGGAGACCGGAAGGCACGGGCCGGGTTGGCGCTGGCCTCGCTCTACGGCGGCTACGGGTTGGGCCCGGTGAACACCACGGCGGGGCACGCCGTCGCCTACCCGCTCGGCACGCGCCACCATCTGCCGCACGGCCTCGCCTGCGCGCTGATCTTCCCACACACGCTGGCTTTCAATGCGCCCGCCGCGCCGGAGAAGACGGCGGAGGTCCTGGAGGCGCTCGGTGCCGCCCCCTCCGCCGACGAGGGCGCGGTGCTGAAGGGCAGCCTGGATTTCTGCACCCGCCTCGGGATCGAGATGCGGCTCTCCGTCCATGGGGTGCCGCGCGACGACCTCCCCGTCATGGCGCGCGAGGCGCACGCCATTCGCCGCCTGCTCGACAACAATCCGCGCGACCTCCCCGAGGCGCGCATCCTCCAGATGTACGAGGACGCATTCTGATGAGCGACGTGATCGAGAAGCCCGCCGAACTGTCGCCTGTCCCAGGCGACCCGGCGCGCCGGGAATGCTTCATCCCCACGCCCTGCGTGCAGAACCACGCGAGCTTCATCGCCCCCCTGCCCGGCGGCGACCTGGGCTGTGTGTGGTTCGGCGGGACGCAGGAGGGAATCCCGGACATCTCTGTCCACTTCTCCCGCCTTCCCGCAGGTGAGACACGCTGGACCCAGGCGGAGCGGCTGTCGGACGACCCCACCCGGTCGGAGCAGAACCCGCTGCTCTTCACCACGCCATCCGGCACGCTATGGCTGCTCTGGACGGCGCAGCGCGGCGGCAACCAGGACACGGCGCTGATCCGCCGCCGCATCTCCGAAGATGGCGGTCGCTCCTGGGGGCCGATCGAAACGCTGATTCCGGAGAAGCCGGGTTTCGGTACCTTCATCCGCTCACCTATCGTGGTGAATACGCGCGGCGAGTGGCTTCTGCCGATCTGGCGCTGCACCAAGCCACCCGCCGGCGCCTGGACCGGCGACCTCGACACCTCCTCGGTGCTGATCTCGGCTGACGAGGGAAAGAGTTGGCGCGAGGTGGAGGTGCCGGGCAGCACCGGTTGCGTGCACATGTCGATCGTGCGGCAGGGTACCCGGCTCA
Source organism: Sabulicella rubraurantiaca (assembly GCF_017355885.1). Classification (GTDB taxonomy): domain Bacteria; phylum Pseudomonadota; class Alphaproteobacteria; order Acetobacterales; family Acetobacteraceae; genus Roseococcus; species Roseococcus rubraurantiacus. The sequence goes on along the minus strand of NZ_JAFEUU010000015.1, from coordinate 43,939 downwards.
TCGCCTTCTACCGCAGCCGCTGGGCCGACCATGTCTATCGCAGCGTGTCGGAGGATGAGGGACATAGCTGGAGCGCGCCGGAGCCGACGGTGCTGCCCAACAACAACAGCTCCGTCATGGCGATCGCCCTGGCCAGCGGCGCCATCGCCCTCTGCTACAACGAGAGCAGCGCGGCCGATGCGACAGGGCGCCGCCTCTCCCTCTACGACGACATCGGCGGCGAGGAGGAGCCGGCCGCCGCGCCGGCCGCGGGCCGCGCTGCCTTCTGGGGCGCACCACGCGCGCCACTGACGCTGGCCCTGTCTGAGGATGGCGGCCTTACCTGGCCGCATCGACGCAACTTGGAGGTCGGCGATGGCTACTGCATGACCAACAACTCGAAGGACCGGCTGAACCGTGAGTTCTCCTACCCTTCGCTGTGCCAGGCCGCCGACGGCACGCTGGAGGTCGCCTATACCTACTGGCGGCAGGCCATCAAGCATGTCCGCGTCACGGAGGAATGGATCCGGAGCGGCGCGCAATGAGCGACGCCTTGCACCCGCGCGGCGTCTTCTGCGCCGCCCTCACCCCGCTCGATGCCGGGCTGATGCCCGACCATGCACGCTTCGCTGCGCATAGCCGGCGCCTTATCGACGAGGGCTGCGACGGTATCGCTCTGCTCGGCACCACGGGCGAGGCGAACAGCTTCTCGGCCGATGAGCGCAAAGGCCTGCTGGAGGCGGCGCTCGCCGGCGGCGTGGCGCCCAACCGGCTGTTGCCCGGTACCGGCGTCGCGGCGTTGACGGAAACGGTGGCCTTGACACGGCACGCGCTGTCCTGCGGCGTCACGACGGTCGTGATGCTGCCGCCCTTCTACTACAAGGGCGTGAGCGAGGACGGGCTCTTCGCCTCCTATGCCGAGGTGGTGGAGCGCATCGGCGACGAACGGCTTCGCGTCGTGCTCTACCACATCCCGCAGATGTCGGCGCTGCCCCTGCCCTTTGCACTGATCGCGCGGCTCCGCGACCGGTTTCCCGGCACCTTCACCGGCATCAAGGACTCCGCCGGCGACTTCGCGCACATGCAGGCGCTGGTGAAGGAGTTCCCGGGCCTCGCCGTGCTGGCCGGAGCCGACCCGCTGATGCTGCCGTTGCTTCGCGAGGGTGGCGCTGGCTGCATCACCGCCACCTCCAATCTGGTTGCTGCCGACCTCGCCTTCGTCTTTCGGCACTTCGCCGACCCGGCGAGGCAGGCGGAGGTGGAGGCGGCGCAGGGCCGGATCGTGGCCGCGCGCAACCGGGCCTCACGCTTCGCACAGATGCCATCGCTCAAGGCGCTGCTTGCCGAGAAGCTGGGGGATTCCGGCTGGAACCGCCTGCGCCCGCCGCTGCTGCCGCTGAGTGAGGCGGAACGCGCCGAACTGCTCGCCAGTGCCTGATGAACGAACCGAGGAGGAAGCCATGATGAGACGCCGTCACGCCCTCGCCGCCCTGCCGGCGGCCCTGCTCGCCGCCCCCGCGCTGGCCCAGGCCGAATGGCCGCGCGCGCGCCCACTCCGTGTTGTCTGCCCCTGGCCGCCCGGGGCCGCGAACGACATGCTGGCGCGTCTTACCGCGGCACGGCTTCAGGAGAAGCTCGGTGCGACCGCCGTGGTGGAGAACCGCACGGGTGGCGCGGGCTTGGTCGGCACTCGCGAGGTGCTGGGTGCGGCGCCGGACGGCTACACGCTGCTCGCCTCTGCCTTCAACACGGCGGTGATGCCGCTCGTCCTGCGCAACGCGAATTTCGATCCGCAAACCGACCTCGAAGTCTGCGCGCGGACGGCACAGGCTCCGCTCGTCATGGCGATCACCGGAAGCCGTCCGCAGCGGACGCTGACCGAAGTGATCGAGGCCGCCAAGGCCCGGCCCCGGGATTGGTCCATTGCCATCACCTCGATCGGCGCGGCAAGCCACCTTGCCACCATCGAACTGAACCGCCGCACCGGTGCCAATCTCGAGATGGTTGCCTATCGCGGCACCCAGCCGGCGCTGCAGGATTTGATGGCGGGCAACGCCCACTTGCTGATCGATCCTTCCTTCAACCTGCTGCCCCACGCAGGGACCGGGCGCATTCGCATCCTCGGCATCGCCTCGCGCGAGCGCTCGCCGCTGGCACCGAATGTGCCGACCATGGCGGAGGCAGGGCTGCCTGGATACGAGTTCCAATCCTGGTACGGGGTCTGGGCGCCGAAGGGCACGCCGAGGGAGATCGTGAGCCGCGTGAACGAACTCATGATCGAGACGATGCGCGACCCGGCCGTCATTCAGCGCCTCACCCAGCAGGTGCTGGAGCCTGTGACGGAGTCGATTGCGGAGACGCGGCGCTTCATTGCAGCCGAGATCTCGCGTGCCGCCGAGTTGTTGCAGAGCGTGAACTACCAGCCTGAGTAGGAGAGCGCCGGCGTTCTCGATGGAGAGTATCTGATTCGGGGAAGGGCGCTGAGCGACACTGTGGGCTCTTGGAACGCTGACAATCTGCTCGTCGCCCTGAAGGGCCCTCGCCTCTCATCAAGGCAGCCGCGCGCTGTTAGGCACGCAGCCGCATCATGCATCGTGGGCACGCCATCAGTGCGATCCCGAGCCCGGTGGCGACGATCGACATGGCTGCCGCGGCGGTCGGCACCTCACCAAGCAGCGCGAAGCCGCCGATACACGCTGCACCAGGAGTCAGGCTTCCGAAGGCGGCAGCCTTGGAGGCGCCGAGCCGCTGGACCGCCGTAGCGAAGGCGACCGGCGCCAGGACACCCGAGGCCATGCCCTGGAAGCCGATCTGCAGAGCGATCACATCCCACGAAGCCGCAATCAGGCCCGGCTCCATGACGAAAGCATAAGGGGGCCCAAGGGCCAGCATGGAGCCCGCGCTGACGAAGGACGCCGCTTCCCAGGGGCCAAGCCCGCTCCGCCGCAGCGCGATCGTGTATCCGGCCGCAAGAGCCGCCGCAGCCAGCAGCAGGGCATAGCCTTCCCCACGGTTATCGGCGCCCACGCTGAGGGATGGCAGGATGACCGCCGCGACCGAGGCGCCGATGATCGCCAGCCCGACCAGGCCGGCCGTGCTGATCCGCTCGCCCAGAAGCCGGGAGAACACCGCAACGCAGATCGGCATCGCGCCCGGCAGCAGAGCGCCCGCCTCGGCCGCCCCCGCGATGCCGAGGCCGCTGCCCGCGACGATCACGAAGGGTGCCCCGCCACCGAGCAGCATCAGCGCCAGAAGATGGAGCGGGACCTGTCGCAGCCTCGGCCAGGCGCGGCGCAGCACCGGAAGCAGCAGCAATGCAGGCCCTGCGAAGCGCAGCATCGCAATGTCCGCGGGAGAGAGCGGCGTGTCGCCGGAGACGCCGAAGCGCGTCACGGCAAGCGCGCCGCCCCAAATCGCGGCCGCGACCAGCCCGGCGGCGATGCCGGGCACCGATGGCGAGGTGAGCATGGGTGCAGTCTCCGGATAGGGCGGCGGCTGGGCGTTAGCGCCTCAGCCCCGCCACCAGGGTTTGGCGGCTTCCGCCTCGGCGACCGCCTGGCTGAGGCCGATGTCCTTCAGCAGTCGGGCATCCATCTCCAGCAGCAAGCGCCGGCCCCGCGCGCGCTCGTGCATCCGAACAAGCCCGTCAATCAGGTAACCGATGGTCGTCATGGCACATCCTCCAATCCTTGTTGGTCCGCGGCGATGTGCCGCGGCAGGACGGTTATGCGGGATGGCGCATCCCCGCGCTTGAAGCCGGGCTGATGGAAGCCTGGAGATTTCCTCCGGTTTTCCCTGGTTCGCGTGACCTGGCCCACAGAAGTCTTGAGCCGCCGGCCGCGGCGGATAATACTCCGGCCCGACGTGTTACAAGCCTCACCGCGCGCGGTGGCTGGAACCGCGACCACCGCGCCTGCCTCTCGAATGAGGAGGACGGGGATGCGCCTCGGCTTTGCCGGATACGAGATGGATCTGCGCCGCCAGGAGCTGCGGTGCGCAGGCGACCGCGTGCATGTCGAGCCGCAGGTCTTCGACCTCCTGCTGCACCTGGTGCGCAACCGCGACCGCGTCGTGAGCAAGGACGAGTTGCTCGACGTCGTCTGGAACGGTCGCATCGTGTCCGAGGCCGCACTCAGCAGCCGCATCAACGCCGCGCGCAAGGCGATTGGCGACGACGGCGAGCGCCAGGCGCTGATCAAGACCATGCACAAGCGCGGCTTCCGGTTCATGGGAGAGGTGGCGGAGATTGCGGCCGAGGACGCGCCCGAAACGCCCGCCGCAGCGCCGCAACAGCCCGCGCCGGCCGAGACATCGAGCCGTCCCTCGGTGGTCGTGCTACCCTTCACCAATCTCAGCGCCGAGCCCGACACCGATTATTTCAGCTATGGACTGACGGAAGACGTGATCCGCCTGCTTGCGCGGCACCGGTGGATGGACGTGATGAGCCGCCACACGGCCGCTGCCTTTCGCGGCAGGGAGGTGGATGCGCGCGAGATCGGCGCCGCCTTCGGCGTGCGTTACATGGTTCACGGCAGCGTCTACAAGCACGGGGACCGCGTGCGGCTCGGCGCCGACCTCGTCTCCTGCGAGAGCGGGCGGCATCTTTGGTCCGAGAGCTATGATTTCCCGCTCGCCGATGTGCTCGATGTCCAACGCGCCATGGCCGAGCAGATCGCCGCGGCCATCGAACCCGAGATGGCGCGGCTGGAGCGCGACGCCGCAGTGCGCCGCCCTCCGGTGAGCCTCGGGGCGTGGGACTGCTACCAGCGCGGTCTGTTCCACCTCTGGGGCTTCACGAAACCGGGCCTCACGGAGGCGGAGGCAATGTTCCGCCGCGCCATCGAGCTTGATCCCGGATTTGCCCGCGCTCATGGCGGCCTCGCCTATGTGCTGCTGCAGGAGACGGTGGTGGGCGATCGCGAGGTGCGAGCCGCGCGGCTTGAGGAGGCGCTCCGGGCGAGCCGTAGTGCCGTTAAGCTTGATGGGCAGGACTGCATGAATCTCTGCGTCCTCGGCCGGGTGTACGCCTTCCATCATGACTACGACGAGGCGATCGCGTTGCTGGAGGAAGCGGTGGCGCTGAACCCGAGCTTTGCCCAGGCGCATTTCGCCCTCGGCTCCACCAAGGTTTGGAGCGGCCGCGCCCGCGAGGGCATCGCCCATGTCGAGCGTGCGACGCAACTCAGCCCGCGCGATCCCCACCTGTCGAGCTTCTATGCCACCCGTGCCTTCGCGCATATCAGCCTCGACGAGCTGCCGGAGGCGGTGGAGAGCGCGCGGCGCGCGACGCGCGTGCCAAACGCCAAGGCATGGCCGCATATGATGCTGGTCTCGGCACTCGGGCTGATGGGGCGGGACGAGGAGGCGCGCCGCGCACTCGATGGGCTGCTGGCGAAGGAGCCAGGCTACACGCTGGCCCAGGCGGAGGCGGATACGTTCTTCTGCGCGGACCAGTCCCTGGTGGCGCGCTGCCTGGACGGGCTGCGGCGGGGGGGGCGCCCCCGCGAGGGGCCCCCCCCCCCCCGGGCCGCGGCCGGCGGGTGGCGGGCGCCGGGCCGGGGGGGCGGCGGGGGGCCCTCCGGCAAGGCCCCCCCCCCGCCGCAGTGCCGGCTCAAGGAGGGAGGTAAAGTGCGGCGAGATCGCCGAGCCAGGTGAGCGGCGCGCGCTTCACCTTGCGCTCGGTCATCGACTTGTCGAGGGTATAGGCCCATTGCGGGCCGGCCCAGCGGGCATGCACGATCTTCTCATCAGTGAAGTCGGTCATCGTCAGCCTCCTCGCTCCTTCAGACATGTCCAATCGCGCCGGACATCAAGCCGGGCCACGCAGCGGCGCGGTCCATGTCACAGCAGTTCCGGTCAGGCAGTCCTCGCCTGCCGCGTTGCGCACGGTGGTGGTGAGCGTGCAGATGGGCTTGTCGTCGCGCACGGAGACCACCTCGACGCGCGCGATGATCTCTTCGCCGACCTTCACCGCCTTCACGAAGCGCCATTCCACCCCGAGGAACACCGTGCCCGGGCCTGGCAGATCCTCCGCCACGACGGCATTGAGCAGGCCGGACGTGACGCCACCTTGCACGATCAGCCCGCCGAAGGGCGAGGCGGAAGCGAGTTTCGCGTCGTAGTGCAGCGGATTTCGGTCGCCGGTCATGGCAGTGAAGGCCTCGACGTCCGCCATCGAGGTGCGGCGTCTCCGCTCGGCTGCCTGGCCGGGACGCGGCTTGCCGGAGAGGGTGCGAGCCCAGGGGTCGCTCACGACACCGCCTCCTCGGCCAGGGCGGCGAACTCGCGCTTCATCGCCCCGTTCAGTTCGAGGTGCAGTGCCTTCGCCTCTTCGAGCGTCCAGGCATAGCCCGCGATCTCGTCGGTCACGCGGAACAGCGGCAGGGAGAGTTCGTCGCGACGAGCGGCGAACCGGGTGAAGGCGGCGGAGGTGCCTACGGTGGCGGCGTCGGCAAGCAGCGCGGCATCGCGAAGCGCGTCGGTGATGCCGTGCGCGGTAATCGGATCCTTGAAGTATCCAGCATCGCCGATGAGCGCCCAGCCAGGGCCCGCAGCCTGACGCAGAAAGCCCTTGCGGCCAGCGAAGGCCAACAGTTCACCATCGGGCACCGCATTGCCGAGCGTCGCCGCAAGATCGGGGAAGTCCTCCCGCAGCATGCGGCGCAGGGCAGCCAGCCTGTCCCCCCGCAGTTCCGCCTTGAAGCGGGCCTGCGGCACCGAGACGAAGACGACATGCCGCCCCGCATTGGTGGGGATGCAGCCCGCGCCAGCGCCGGGAGCGTAGTGCCAATGCGTGCCCGTGTCCGGCATCCCGCGAAAATATCCATAGAGGCAGGTGGCCGCGTGGCGCGCCTCTTCCTGCACGACCGCGCCGGCCAGACGCGCGACGGTGGAGCCGACGCCGTCGGCGCCGACGACGAGATCGGCGGTGATGGCATGCTCCCGCCCCGTCTCGTCCAGCGCGACCACGCCCGCGACGCGGCCGCCCTGGTCGTGCCGCAGGGCAGTGACCGTATAATTGTGGCGGATCTCCGCGCCCGCCTCCCAGGCGGCGTCCACCAGGGCGCTGTCGAGGAGCGTACGGCGGGGCGCATAGAGCGCATCCACCCCCTCGCCGGGGCGGAGGTCGACCGGGACCTCCTCCGCCCCGTAGTGGAAGGTGACACGGCGGATCGCGGGCGTACCGGCCTCGACCAAGCGCTGCAGCACACCCCAGCGGGAGAGCAACAGCACCGCCCCGCGCATCAGCGCATGGGTGGACAGCGTGTCGCTGCCATAGGCGCCGCGGTCGAGGGCGAGCACGCGCATCCCTTGCCGCGCCATCAGCGTGGCGACGGCGGCGCCCGCGCATCGAGCACCGACGATGACAGCATCGAAGCGTTTGGTCGGCTGCATGACAGGTCTCCCTGACTCAGGCCGCGGCGCGGCCACGGATTTCGAGGTGGGCGGAAACCTCCTGGGCGAGCGCCTCGGCATCTGCGCCGACACCGTCGAGGAAGTTCGAGTTGCGCCGGCGCAGAAAGCGCAGGCCGAGAACGTAGAGGCCCGGATAGGGGGTGACGCCGCCGACGTGGTGGATCTCGCCCACGGCATCGAGCACGGGCAGGCGCAGCCAAACGTAATCACGTCGGAATCCGGTGGCCCAGACGACGGTGCGGATGCCTGCCGCCGCGAGGTCGATGACTGGTGGGCTGGGGGCGAAGGATGCGAGCGGCGCGGGCGGTTCCTCCTGGGGTGCGCCCTCTGCGTCAGCGACGGCGCCGAGGCGGGCGAGCAGCCGGTCCAGCGTGCGCTGCGCAATAGCTGTGGTCTGCGGCAGATCGTCGCGCAGCGCCACGCGCCCGCCGGAGATCGCATCCACCCGCCCGACGATGCGCACTCCGGCAGCGCGCAGCGTGCCGAGGTCAAGGCTTGAGTGGTCAGGCCGCCCGACCAGCTGCAGCGAGGGCTGGCCCCGCGCGGCAGCGGGGTCGCGCAGCCGGTCCACCGGGTCGGCGAGCACGCCCGCGCGCGCCATCCAGTCGAGGATGTCGCGCCCACGCCAGCGCCGCGGCAACCGCGTGTGACTCCCCACCGCGAGGGTGACGGGTCGGCCGGAGCGATGGATCTCCTCCGCGATCTGGATGCCCGAGGCGGAGGCGCCGACCACGAGCACGCCGCCCTCCGGTAGCAGGGACGGATTGCGGTAGCTGGAAGGCGTGACCTGCCGGATTTCCGCCGGCAGTTCGGCCGCCATGGCGGGGATGTGTGGCACGTCGCATTGACCCGTCGCGATGACGACGGCGCGCGCCGCGAAAATGCCCGCGGTCGTCTCCAGCCGGAAGCAACCCGGGGCACCATGCAGCGCGCACACCGCGGCGCCGGGGACCACCGGCGCACGGGTGGCATAGCCGTCCAGATAGGCGATGACCTCTGGCATGGTCATGAAGCCGTCCGGGTCGGGGCCCAGGTACGACCAGCCGGGCAGCCGACTCATCCAGTTCGGGGTCAGAAGGCGGAGGCTGTCCCAGCGCTCGGAGCGCCAGCGTTCTGCGACCCGGCCGCGCTCAAGCACCAGATGCCCGATGCCCCGCGCCGCCAGACAATGGCTCATGGCAAGCCCGGCCTGGCCGGCGCCGATGATGATGGCGTCCGTGATCCGCATGGCATCCTCCGCTGGGCGACAGGCCGACGGCGAGGGGGAGCGCCGCCGGCCCTGGTCGGGTCAGGTCTCCACTGCGATGGAAACCGGCACGCCGTTGGTCAGCATGTCGAAGACGGCCGAACGCGCCTGCGACTGCGCGACGAGTGCCTTCAGTGCCTCCGCTGGCGCGTCGCCTGTGACCTTGAAGGTCACGCGGATGTCGTTGAAGCCGTTCCGTACATCGGGCGACAGGCCGAGAATTCCCTGCATATCAATGTCGCCCTCGACGAAGGCCTCGACCGAATGCAGCTTCACCCCGCGCACCGCGGCGATGTTGGCGATGCCGGCGGTCAGGCAGCCGGCGAGGCCGTGCAGGATCCACTCGACCGGCGTCGGACCCTCATCCTCGCCGCAGACGACGGCAGGATGGTCGCTATGCGCCATGGTCGCGAACTTGTGCGCGTGCTCCCCACCCGCGCCGGAGAAGCCGAGCATGGTGCCTTGCATATGCGTGCCGGATTTCCACTGCCCGTGGGCACGGAACTGGAACTTGGCGAGCGCTGGCTGGCTGGCGACCACCCCGATGGTGGCGAGCAACGCAGGCGTGTTCACGCCGTTCAGCGGCGGCTTCTCCTTCTTGGCGGCGGGGACGGGGGCCTCGGCGGTGGTGACGGCGCTCATGGTGCTTCTCCTCGTTCTGGCCGGCGAGGCCGGCGCGTGGTGGCTGGCGGTCAGTCCGCACGTCCCGCGGGCGCCGGGCGGATGGCCCGTCAGGTGACGATCCGGTGGACGTGGAAGCACCCTAGGCAGGCGCCGCAGGCCGCGCTTGGAGAAGTCCTTGCGGAAGTCTTGAGATGTGGTTGGTATGTCGGCCTGCTCCGCCAGCAGCCGCACGATGCGGGCTGGCTCGCCGAGAAAGAGCCCGTCCCAAAGTGGCTTGATCCCCTCCGGGCCCTGATGCGCCGAGCGCCCAGTGCCGAGCGCAGCCTCTGGCTGGTTTGAGCTCGGCCTTAAGAGCGCCGGACGAAGCCTCCGCTGGCCGCAGGCAGCTCAGTTTTGCGTGCATCCGCTGCTTCTTGGCGAGTGCAAGACGCGCCCGCATAATGAAACAAGTGTTGCGTCATAATCTGATACATGGAACAATCGGCTCATGGCCGAGATGCCGCCCCTCGACGCGCTCCGACGCGCCCTGCCCGGCCTTCCGCCGCGCCTGCAGGAAGTCGGGCGTTTCGTCGCGCAGCACGACTTCGACGCCGCGACGCGCTCGATGCGCGACCTTGCCGCGGCGGCCGGCGCCACTCCGGCTGCCTTCACGCGGCTTGCGCAGGCGCTCGGCTACCGCGGCTGGGACGAGCTGCGCGACGCCTTGATCGAGGCGCGCCGCCCGGCCGAGGTCGCGCCCTTCTCGACACGCGTCCGGCGACCGGGCTCGTCCGAGGACCTTCCGGCTGGCCTACTCGCGGCCGATGCGGCCGCTCTCCGTGCCCTGGACCCAGCGCCGGTCGCCGCGGCGGCGCGCGCGCTGCACCGCGCGCCACGGGTCTGGGTCGGCGGTTTCCGCTCCTGCCGCGGCATCGCAACGGTCCTGCACTACCAGCTCCGCCTGTTCCGCGCAGCCGAGGTGCGGCTGGTTGGCGGTGCGGGGCCTGAGGACCTCGACCTCGGCTCCTTCGCGCCGGGCGATGCCGTCGTGCTCCTCGGCTTCGCGCCGTATTCGCGCCTGAGCGTGCTCGCCGCCCGCGCCGCGGTCACCGCCGACTGCACCCTGATCGCCCTCGCCGACGCACCCACTGCCCCGATGGCCGAGGGCGCGGCGCATCTGCTGCTGTTCGATGCCGCGACCGGGCCAGGCTTCTTCCCGAGCCTTACCGGTGCGCTGGCCACCGCCCAGGCGTTGGCAGCCGCAACCTTCGCCCTCGGCGGCGAGCCCGCCTTGGTCCGCCTGCGCGAGACCGAGGCCCGCCTCGCCGCGCTTTCCGAATACGTCCCCGAACGGGAGAAGCCACGATGACTCACCTGGCCCCGCCGCGCCGCACGCGCGTTCTGCACCGCTCCTCCCGCGAGACGCCGCCCCTGGCCGTGGGCGGGCACGGCGTCTGGATCGTCGAGGCTGGCGGGCGCGAGGTGCTGGACGCCTCGGGCGGCGCCGCCGTCTCCTGCCTCGGCCACCAGCACCCACGCGTCGTGGAGGCGGTACAGCGCCAGGCGGGGCAACTCTGCTACGCCCATACCTCCTTCTTCTCGAATGCGCCCGCCGAGGCGCTGGCCGAGGAGCTGGTCGGTCACGAGCCCGGCGGTCTGGCGCAGGCCTATTTCGTCGCCGGCGGGTCGGAGGCGGTGGAGGCGGCGCTGAAGCTCGCCCGGCAGTACTTCATCGAGATCGGCCAGCCCAGGCGTACGCGCTTCATCGCGCGGCGTCAGAGCTACCATGGCAACACGCTCGGCGCGCTGTCCGCCGGCGGCAATGCGTGGCGGCGCGCCCCCTACGCCCCGCTCCTCTCCGATGCCTTCAGCCATGTGACACCGGCCTTCGCCTATCGCGAGATGCGTGAGGATGAGGATGAGGCCGCCTTCACCGCCCGCCTCGCCGCAGAGCTTGAGGCAGAGTTCCAGCGCCTCGGCCCCGATAATGTCGCTGCCTTCGTGGCAGAGCCGGTGGTAGGCGCCACCGCGGGCTGCGTGCCGGCGCCCGCCGGCTATTTCCGTGCGGTGCGCGAGATCTGCGACCGCCACGGCGCGCTGCTGATTCTGGACGAGGTGATGAGCGGCATGGGTCGCACCGGCACCCTCCATGCCTGGGAGCAGGAGGGTATCGCACCCGACCTCCAGGCGATCGCGAAGGGCCTTGGCGGCGGTTACCAATCGATCGGCGCCGTGCTTGTCTCCGGCGCGATCGTCGATGCGGTCGAGCAGGGCAGCGGCGCCTTCCAGCACGGCCACACCTATCTTGCCCATCCGGTCGCTTGCGCCGCCGCGCTGGAAGTCCAGCGCACCATCCGCGAGGAGAATCTGCTCGCCAACGTCGTCGCGATGGGACAGCGACTGGAGCGGCGCCTGACGGAGCGCTTCGGCAACCACCACCATGTCGGCGACATCCGCGGCCGGGGCCTGTTCCGCGCGGTCGAGCTGGTCGCCGACCGCACGACCAAGGATCCCTTCGACCCGGCGCTGAAGCTGCATGCGCGGGTCAAGGCGGAAGCCTTCGCGCGGGGCCTGGCCTGCTATCCTGCGGGAGGCACGGCGGATGGCCGCCGGGGCGACCACGTGCTGCTCGCGCCGCCCTATATTGTCGCCCCACATGAGGTGGACCTGATCGTCGAACGCCTGGGCGAGGCGGTGGACGCGGCCATCGCCGGACTGCCCCGCTAGCGCCCTGACCTTTCGGAGAGACATCATGAAGCGACTTCTTCTTGCCGCCGTTGCCGCGATCGGCCTCTCAGCCGCCGCATCCCCCTCGGGTGCGGCGACCCTCGACACCGTTCGCCAGCGCGGCACGCTCGCCTGCGGCGTCTCCACGGGCTTCGCCGGCTTCTCGGCGGCCGACAGCCGCGGCGAGGTCCGTGGCCTCGACGCCGATTACTGCCGTGCTCTTGCAGCAGCAATCTTCGGCGACGCCACGAAGGTGCGCTTCGTCCAGCTGACGGCGCAGAACCGCTTCACGGCGCTGCAGGCGGGCGAGATCGACGTGTTGTTCCGCAACTCCACCCAGACCTTCCTGCGCGATGCGTCGATCGGCCTGAACCAGGGGCCGGTGAACTTCTATGACGGCCAGGGCTTCGCCGTGCGGCGCGACGCCAATGTGCGCGACGTGAACGGCCTCGACGGCGCATCGGTCTGCGTCGCCCAGGGCACGACGCATGAAGTGACACTCGGCGACGTGGCCCGCGCCCGCCGCATCAGATTCCAGCCCGTGGTGTTCGAGCGGGTGGACACGATGTACCAGGCCTTCTTCGCCGGCCGCTGCGACGCGATGACGCAGGATGCGTCGGCGCTTGCAGGCGCGCTGTCGACCGCCGCGCAGAACGCAAACGACTACGTCATCCTCCCCGAGACGATCAGCAAGGAACCGCTCGGGCCCTTCACCCGCAACGGTGATGACGAGTGGTCCAACATCGTCGCCTGGCTGCATTACGGCCTGGTCGAGGCCGAGGAAGCCGGCGTGACCGCAGCCAATGCCGACGAGATGGCGCGCGGAACGAACCCCGTCGCGCAGCGGCTGCTGGGCAGCACGGGCGAGTTTGGCGCCCGCCTGCGCCTCGATAACCGCTGGATGCTGAACGCCATCAAGGCCGTCGGCAATTACGGCGAGGTCTTCGAGCGCAATGTCGGGCAGGCCAGCGCCCTGAGGCTGCAACGGGGCCCGAACGCCCTCTGGAACCGCGGCGGGCTGATGTACGCCATCCCCTTCCGGTGAGTGGCCTGCGCACCGCCCCCGCACTCCAAGGATGCCCCCGATGATTCCACGCCGTACCTTCGCCGCGGCCACCATGCTCCTGCCTCGGCTGGTCCAGGCTCAGCCCAGCCGTCCGGTCTCCTTCGTCGTTGGCTTCGTGCCCGGCGGAGGCACCGACGCCGTGGCCCGGATCGTCACCCCACCGATGGCCGCTGCGCTCGGCCAGAACGTCGTCGTGGATAATCGCCCGGGCGCCAACGGCAACATCAGCGTCGAGCTCGTCCTCCGCGCTCCGGCCGATGGCGATACCGTGCTGCTCGGGACGTTCGGCATGATGGCGGTGAATCCGACCCTCTACCCCCGCCTGCCCTTCGATCCCGGGCGGGATCTTGCGGCCGTCGCCCCGCTCGCCGACGTGCTCAACGTCCTCGTCGTGCCTGGTAACTCGCCATACCGGACCGTGGCTGACCTGATCGCGGATGCTCGCCGCAAGGGCGCCGGCGGACTCTCCTACGGTTCCACCGGCGCTGGCGGCCCGAGCCATCTTGGGGTCGTACTGCTGGACCAGATGGCAGGCATTTCCACCGTCCACATCCCCTACCGTGGCGGCGGGCCGCTCAACACCGACCTCCTGGCCAACCGCCTGGATTTCGCCCTTAGCACGGGCCCCTCCGTCGCGCCCTTCGTCGCCTCGGGGCAGATGCGCGCCCTCGCCATCGGTTCCTCCGAGCGTTCCCCGCTGATGCCGGAAGTCCCGAGCATCGCCGAAACGATCCCGGGCTATGACGTTCGCAACTGGTACGGCCTCTTCGTCCGTGCCGGGACGCCGCGCCCGCGCATCGCGCAGCTTCATGATGCCGTTGCTGCTGCGCTTCGCGACCCAGCCGTCCTCGCGGCCTACCGCCAGCAGGGCCTCGCCGCGATGGCGGGGTCACCGGAAGAATTCGGGGCTTTTGTTGCCGCCGAGCGGGTGAAATGGGCACCTCTCGTCCGCGCCTCCGGTGCGACACCCGACTGATGCGTATCGCCATCGCAGGGCTCTCGCTTGAATCCGCCTCCTTCCTGCCGGAGGTCCTGACCGTCGCGGATTTCCGCGCCACTGAGGTCGAGGGCCCAACCCTGGTGGAGCGCTATCGCGGCAGCAACACCGCCCTTGGCGGCTTCCTGGCGGTGCTGGAAGCCGAGGGCGCCGATATCGTCCCCCTGCTCTATGCGGAAGGTGGCGCCGCGGGCTGCGCCGAGGACGCCGCCTTCATCCACTACGCCGACCGCATCGTCGCATCCCTCGCGGCGGTGCTGCCGGTGGATGGCGTCCTACTTCACCTGCATGGCGCCTTCGCAACGCCGACCCGCCTTGATCCCGACCGCGAGTTGACGGAGCGCGTACGCGCCATCGTTGGCCGGTCCGTGCCCGTGATCCTCGCCCTCGACTATCACGGAAATCTCGACGACTCGCTTTCAGCCGTCGCCGATGGCGTCTTCGGCTATCGCCTCTCGCCCCATACCGACCAGGGCGAGACGGGAGAGCGCGCCGCGCGATGCATGGTCCGCACGGTCCGAGGAGAGATCCGCCCCGTCACTGCCATCGTCAAGCCGGGCGTCATGGTGCCGAGCATCGCCAGCGCGACGGCGCTCCGCCCCCTGGCTGACCTCGTCGCAGCCGCGGCCGCCGCAGGACGCGACGACGGGCCGGTCCTCGACGTCTCGCTCTTTGCGGGCTTCTCCTACGCCGACGTCCCGAATTGCGGCTTCTCCATCGTCGCCGTAGCGGATGGCGATCGTGCAGCCGCAGAAGCAGCGGCACGTGCGCTTTCGGACCGCGTCTGGGCCGCTCGCCGCGACCTCCTGCCGCGCACGCTCTGGACCGATCTCGACGCTGGTGTGACGGAGGCCATGAACCTGGCTGTCCACGCCACCCGTCCCGTCGTGCTGCTTGAGCATGCCGACCGGGCGAATGACAGCACCTACGTCCTTCGCGCCCTTCTCGAGCGCGGCGCCACGCGTGCCGCGGTACCCTTCCTCTGGGACCCGGAGGCCGCGGCGCAGGCGGCTTCCGCCGGCGTCGGAGCCACCGTGACCGTCCGTGCCGGCGGCAAGTCCTCACCGCAGGCAGGCGGCCCGGTCGAACTGAACGGCGAGGTGCTCTTCGCGGGCGAGAAGAGCTTCAAGGTCTCTGGCGCGTACTCGCGCGGCAAGCACGTCGATCTTGGCACGACGGCGCTGCTCCGGGTTGGCGGAATCATTGTCAGCCTCGTCAGCATTCCCGCCTTCGGCGTGGACGAGGACCCGTTCCGCATCTTCGGGCTGGACCCGATGGATTTCCGCCTCGTCGTGCTTCGATCCAAGACGCACTTCCGCGCGGCGTGGGAGACACTGGCTGAGCGCATCATCATCGTGGATACGCCGGATTGGGGACCAGCCGACCTGACAACCCTTCCCTTCCGCCGCGTCCCGGTGGAGCAGACTTTCCCGTTCAACGAGGGCTGAGCTTATGCCCTGGAAGTCTTGTCCGCGCATGCTTGGCTAGCCCCTGCGCCTCCCGCTGACACCGGGGCTCTTGTTGAGAAGGGAACAAGATCGATGGCGCTCGAACCCGTCACCCTCACGGGGCAGCATGTGGAACTCGTCCCCTTGTCGCAGGACCATCGCGACGCTCTCGCGGAGGCCGTGCGAGACGGCGAACTCTGGCGGCTGTGGTATACGGCCATCCCCTCTCCGGAGGCGATGGAAGCCGAGATCGACCGCCGCCTGGGTCTCCAGGCAGCGCGCTCCATGCTTCCCTTCACGGTCCTTGACGGCCCGGGCGGGCGGCCCGTGGGCATGACCACCTACATGAATATCGACGCCGCCGGACCGCGCGTGGAGATCGGCTCGACCTGGTATGCCGCTCGCGTCCAGCGCACCCTGCTCAACACCGAAGCCAAGCTCCTGCTGCTGGCGCACACCTTCGACCGGCTCGGCTGCCTCGCCGTCGAGTTCCGCACGCATTTCATGAACCACGCGAGCTGCCGCGCCATCGAGCGCCTCGGCGCCAAGCTTGATGGCGTGCGGCGCCATCACCAATGCATGAAGGACGGCACGCTCCGCGACAGCTGCGTCTACAGCGTCACCACCCCCGAATGGCCCACTATACGCTCGCACCTGACCTGGCAGCTCGCGAAGCCACGGTGATACCAACCAGAGGGCATGGAGGGAGGAAGCGCCATGATCGCCGTCATCTTCGAAGTCGAACCCGCTGAGGGACGCTTCGACGAGTATCTGGACCACGCCGCCCGGCTGAGGCCAGCGCTGGAGAAGATGCCCGGATTTATCTCGGTTGAGCGTTTCCGCAGCCTGACCAACCCACAGAAGCTGCTGAGCCTCTCCTTCTGGGAGAACGAGGAGGCGGTCGCGGGTTGGCGCTGCCATGCCGGGCACCGCGCCTCGCAAGCCGCGGGCCGCGACGGGATCTTCGCCGGCTACCGGCTGAGGGTGGCGGCGGTGATGCGCGACTACGGCTTGGCCGAGCGGCGGGAGCAGGTGCCCGACGACAGTCTTGCCCTGTTCGGTTAGTGCCGTGATCGCAGGGATCAGTGTCCCGGTGCAATTTTCGAAAGACAGCTGACCCGATAGTTCTCTTCTCCGAGGCGAGCAATTCGGGATGCGCAATGGACATGTCGGCGACACGAACGGCATGCAGCGGTCCAGCGCGGAGTTTATCGGGCAGGCGGATGATGCATCCGGCAACGACGTCAAAATCGGCAGCGAGATAGCGCCCTTCAGTCACCGGACGCGGGTATTGCGAGCAGGCTTTCGGACCACCTGCCAGCGCGGCTCATCGTGCAGATCCAGTGCGGGCCCTGTCAGCCAAAGATGTCACGGGTCATGCTGGCGTACCAGCCATCGGCATGCAGGGCCTCCAGCCGCCGCTGCTCCGGTATGTTGCCGCGGGGGGAGGTGCCCCCCGAGCCCGGAACCTCTTGGAAGCTGCGGCTTTCCGCGTCCGCGCGGAAGATGTTCGCCACCGAGATCGCGTAGTCCGGCCCGACATGCGAGTAGCAGGTGTTGACAAAGATCGGCTCTGGCGGCGCCTCTCCGCGCAGCAGGGCAGCGGCCGCAGCCACCGCGGCCTTGGCCTCGGAGTTGGCAAGGAAGCCGGACTTCGGCATGGGGCCGGGGAACATCGCGTCTCCTACCACGTGAACGCCGGGCTCGGTACGTGACTCCAGCGTCTGCGGGTTGACGGGCACCCAGCCCGTGCGCCCGGCTAGCCCGGCGTCGGTCACGATGGAAGCGGCCGACTGCGGCGGTATGACGTTTGCCACGTCCACCCGGTGGCGGGTGCCGAACTCGGTTTCCAGAACCATGGCCCCGGGGTCCACTCGGACCACGCGCCCGTCATTCGTGGCGGAGATCCATTCGATCATGCCGGGATAGAGGGCTCGCCAAGCGTCCTGGAACAGCGCCTGCTTGGAAAAGGTGTCCTTCGCGTCGAGGGCGAGAATTTTGGAACGCGGCTTGTGCCTGGAGAGATAGCTGGCGATCAAGCTGATCCGCTCATAGGGACCGGGCGGACACCGATAGGGGTTCGCCGGAATGACGAGGCCGACGACGCCGCCATCCGGCATGGCTTCCAACTGCCGCCGCAGGAGCGCGATCTGCGCACCGTCAGCAGCGATCCAGGCGTGGGGCATCCGCTCCGCCGCGGCCTCGTCATAGCCCTCGATCGCGTTGTGACGCAGCGTAATGCCGGGGGAGAGGATCAGGCGGTCATAGGAGAGGGCTTCTCCGCCGCCGAGGCGCACGCTGCGCGCCACGGGGTCGTGGTGGAGGGCGCGATCGTGGATCACCCGCACGCCACGGGCGCGCAGGCCTTCGTATCCGTGGGTGATGTCAGCGAGGGCAAGATCACCTGCCAGGACACGGTTGGAATAGGGGCAGGTGATGTACCGCGTCTGCTGCTCCACCAGCGTCACGTCGAGCCATGGGTATTCGCGTCGCGCGTAGGATGCAGCTGTCGCGCCACCGAAGCCGCCCCCGATCACCAGCAACCGAGCCGCGCCCTGCGCGCGAACCAGCGCCGGCGCTGCGACGCTGGCGCTGGCGCTGGCGCTGAGGAGAGCGCGACGGGGAACAGGAACGGTCATCGCAGCTCTGAGAAATAGGCGATGGCAGCGGCAATTTCCGCTTCGGTGTAGCCCCTCGCGATCCGGTTCATGATGGTCGCTGGCCGCTCATTCGCGCGAAATGCGGCCATGGCGGCGGCAAGCTCCGCCGCGTCCCGGCCGGCGAGGGGCGGCACCGATCCGGATCCCGCGCCGCGTGGGCCGTGGCAAGCGACGCAGCCCTCGGCCACGTTGCTCGTGGGCTGCGCAGCAGCGGCGGTGGTGAGGAGAACAAGAGGCAGGATCGCGCGGATCATCGCCGCAGCCCGGGCGCTTCGACCGGGAGCCCGTTCGCGCGGCTGGCGAGGAACAGTTCAAGCGTGAGGTACTCCCGCGAGCCCAAGGGGAACTGTTCCGCCCTCACCCCGAGCGAGCATGCCCTGAGACGGCGGTGCAGCGAGCCCATCGTGTTCCACTCCAGCCGATAGGCCGGGTACCCGGTGCCGAGGCCGTTGGAGATCACATCGCCCCGTAGTCGCCGACCCGCATTGTTGTCGTGGCACTGGCCGCAGGACAGGTTCAACTGCCCTTGCCGCGTCTCGTAGAAGTGACGCCCCTCCTCCAGGAAGGCGGCGGCCGGTCCATCGGTCGCCACGGCGACAGGCATTCCGCGGGACTGCAGCGCTATGGCCGCCGCCAGGGCCAGCAGTGGCTCGCTTTCCCGGCCAAAGGCGGACTCCCCCTGGTGCTGCGTCCGGCATCGCTCGATCCGCCCCTCCAGGTCCAGCAGCGCGCCATCCGTGGCAACCAAGGGATAGCGCGCGGCCACCCCCGCCATGCCAGCAATGTTTCCGTGGCAGGCGGCGCAGGACGGCTCCCCCCTGCCCCACAATGCCTCACCCTCTTCAACCCAGAGCCAGCCGGGGTGGCGCGAAGGATCCTCCTGCGCTGCGCGGATCTCGGGCGAGAGATAATCCTGCGTCGGCCGGACATCCGCGGCCCCGAGAAGAAGGGCGAGAAGCGGCAGCAGCTTCCGCCAGCCGCGAGTCATGTTACGACCAAGCGCGCCTCGCGCCGGTAGATCGTCCCTCCATCCTCCTCCCAGGTGAAGACGAGGTCGCCCGTATCCGTGGCAATCGTCGTGAATTCCAGATAGGGGTTCGCGGCGATGCCGGGAGAAAGCGCCATGCGAAACACCTCCTCCCCGGAATAGGTGACACGCAACGTGTGGAGGATCTTCCGCGGCACCGGCGTCAGCCCCGGTGCGTCCACCGCGCGCTCCATCGGGTGGCGAACCAGGACGCGCACTGTCACCACCTCTCCCCGCTGTGCGGAAGGCGGAAGCGTGATCCGCGCGGTGATAGGAACCGGCTGCACGGCTATCCCGTCTCCACGCAAGCGCCGAGCACGACGATCACCTCGCGCGCGGCTCGGTGGACCGCGCCCTGGCTCGTCTCGGCGATCGCGACGATCGTCTGGCTGGTGGCCAAGCGGATGCGGGTGGCGACCTCAGCCCGCCCGGCTCGCGGCGTGAGCGAGAAGGTGGCGACAAGCGGAATAGGATTCTTCTCTGCCAGGATATGAATGGCGGTGATGTGGTTCTCGGCCGTCATGGGGCTGTTCACCCGGACCGAGAGGTCCACCGAGTTCCCGTTCTCCGACAGCGGCGGAATCTCCAAGGTGATTCCTTCCTCTGCCGGGATGCGGCCGGCGAGGATGGCGCTCGTCGCCGCAGCGAAGTCCTCCGCCGCCGAGCCGGGGACAGCGGCGGCCGCGAGGGGAACCGCCAGCACCGCACGACGGGACAGCGTCGTCATCACCTCGGGGCCTCCAGCGCGCTCAGATAGGCCACCACGTCCTCCACCTCCTGGGCTGTCAGGACCGGGTGGCCGCGGTATCGCGGGTCCACCCGCACCAGTCCTTCCGTGCGGTGATAAGCCGGCATGACCGCCTGCGGGTTCCACAATGTCGGGTCCACCACGCGAAGCCGGATCTGCCCCGGGCTCAGGCGTGACCCCACGCCCGCGAGCGGTGGCCCGATCTCCCCCATGAAGCGTTCGGCCGTGCCGGGGATGGAATGGCAGATCAGGCAATTCGCATTCTCCCGATTCCGAACCACCGCCTCGCCCCGCACCGGGTCGCCCAGCAGCCCATCCAGCGGCGCCTCGATGGCGTCCCCTGTCACCGTAAAGGGCGCCACCTGTCCCACCGCCAGGCCGGCGAGAAGGGTCAGGGCCAGCACGGGCGCGACCCCTCGCATTTCAGCCCGGTTGTCGAAGCTGATCCCCCAGTGGCATGTCGCGGATGCGGCGGCCGGTCGCGGCGAAGACCGCGTTCAGCACCGCTGGCGCCGCAACCATGATCGTCGGCTCGCCCACGCCGCCCCAGAAGCCTCCGGACGGCAGGATGATGGTCTCGACCTTCGGCATCTCGCCCAGGCGCATCACGTTGTAGGTGTCGAAGTTCGTCTGCTCGATCGCGCCGTCCTTCACCGTGCACGCGCCATACAGCATGGCGGAGAGGCCGTAGACGAATGAGCCTTCCACCTGCATCTCGATCTGGCGGGGGTTGACCGCGTGGCCACAATCCGTTGCCGCGACGATGCGATGCACCTTCAGCTCCCCGCGGTCGACCGAGACCTCGGCCGCGGCGGCGACATAGCTGCCGAAGCCCATCTGCTGCGCGATGCCGCGATGGATGCCGGCCGGCGCCGGCGTCCCCCAGCCGATCCGCTCCGCGACTGCGTTCAGCACGGCCAAGTGCTTCGGGTGGTTCGCCATTAGCGACCGGCGCAGCGCCAGTGGGTCCTGGTTGGTCGCATGCGCCACCTCGTCGAGGAAGCATTCGAGGTAGATGGCGTTCTGGTTGTGGTTCACGCCCCGCCAGAAGTGGGCGGGCACGTGCGGGTTCCGCATCGCGTGGTCAATCAGCAGATTGGGGAAGGTATAGCCGATGGCGCTTTCCGCGCCGCTGGGATTCAGCCCCTGGAACTGCACGGGGTCGCGCCCGTTCTGCAGGCCGCCCGGGAAGGCGGTGGCCAGGATGGACTGGCCGGAGATGCGCATGTGCAGCCCGACGATCCGGTTCTCCGCATCGAGGCCCGCGACGAGGCGGCACTTGGTGACAGGGTGGTAGCGCCCCTGCACCATGTCCTCCTCGCGCGTCCACATGGTCTTGATCGGCGTGCCCGGCACCTGCCGCGCGATCAGGACCGCATCCGCCAACCAGTCATGCACCGTGCGCCGGCCGAAGCCGCCGCCGAGGTCCACGCGGTGGATGTCGCAAGCCGTCTGCGGCAGGCCGGCCGCCTGCGCGGCGGCGGCCAGCGCGGCCTCGCCGTTCTGGGTCGGGCACCAGACATCGCAGCGCTCAGGAGTCCACACCACCGTCGCGTTCATCGGCTCCATCGGGGCGTGGTTCTGGTAGGGGTAGGAGTAGGTCGCCTCGATCCGACGGGTCGCGCCGGCGATGGCCGCCCGCGCATCGCCCTGCTGGTTGCCGATGAAGGCCTCGCGCGCCGTCAGCCCCTCATCCAGCATGGCGGAGATCGTCTCGGAGGAGACGCGGCTATTCTCGCCAGTGTCCCACTCCACCGGCAGAGCATCGAGCGCGGTCTTGGCCTGCCAGAAGGTGTCGGCGACCACCGCGACCGCGGAATCGCCCACCTTCAGGACGTGGCGCACGCCGGGCCGGCCGGACACTGCCGCCGCGTCGAAGGACCTCACCGTGCCACCGAAGACGGGGCAGCGCCGCGGCACCGCGACGAGCATGCCGGGCATCCGCAGGTCCTGGCCATAGACCTGCTTGCCGGTGGTCTTGTCTGCCGTGTCCAGGCGCGCGATCGGCCTGCCGATCACCGTCCACTGCCCCGGATCCTTCAGCAGCACGTCGGCCGGCGGCGTGAGGCGCGCGGCCTCCGCCACGACCTCGGCGTAGCGCAGCGTGCGCCCGCTGCCCGCATGGGTGATCACGCTGTCCTTTGCCGAGCACTCGGCGGCGGGCACGCCCCAGCGCGTGGCGGCGGCCTGGATCAGCATCATCCGCGCCGCGGCACCGCCCTTGCGCACGATCTCCTGGCTCGAGCGGATGCCCTGGCTGCCTGCGGTCAGGAAGTTGCCCCAGACCCGGCTCCGGGCGAGGCTCTGCCCCGGCGTGACGTATTCGGTCGAGAGCTTCGACCAGTCGCAGTGCATCTCCTCCGCGAACATTTGCGCGAGGCCCGTCCGGACACCCTGACCCATCTCGGTCTTCGCCATGCGAAGCACCACGCGGTCATCCGGGTGAACCACCACCCAGGCGTTCAGCTCGGGCGGGGATGCGGCGGACGCGCCCTGGGCCGCGGCCTGCCGCGAAGGCAGGTGGAACCCGAGCAGCACCGCGCCCGCAGCGCCCTTCAGAAGCCCCCGGCGGGAGGGGCGCAAGGCGTTCAGCGTCGTCATGGCGTGCCTCTCCCTCAACCCGAGATGCCGCCTTCGGCGGCTTGGCGGATGCCGGCGCGAACCCGGCTATAGGTGCCGCAGCGGCAGATATTCGTGACGGCCTCGTTGATCTCCTCATCGGTCGGGCGCGGCTTCTGGGTCAGCAGCGCGGCGGCAGCCATCAGCATGCCGGACTGGCAGAACCCGCATTGCGGCACGTCCAGCGCACGCCAGGCGACCTGGAGCGGATGGTTGCCGTCGGGCGAAAGCCCCTCGATCGTCACGATCTTCTGGCTTTCCTCCACCGCGGAGAGCGGGAGGGCACAGGAGCGGACGGCCTGCCCGTCAATATGGACGGTGCAGGCGCCGCACTGGGCGATGCCACAGCCATACTTCGTGCCGGTCAGCCCAACATGGTCGCGGATGGCCCAGAGCAGGGGGGTGTCCGGATCGGCATCCACCTGCACGCTTCGCCCGTTGACGTTTAGCGTCACCATCGTGAACTCCTCCCTCGTGCAGGCCCGAACCGCACCATGGCCGCAGTATCGCCAGGGCCATGGCCGGATCGCAATGACGAAGTGAGTCCTGGGTGAACCGCGATCTCTTCGCCGCCTTTGTTGAGGCCTTCACCGAGGAGTGGAACCGGCTGGCGGCCGCAGCCAGCGCCGGGGGGCGCAGCAGCGCACGGAGCTCGAGACCGCACATCGGCAGCTGGACCGACTAGTGGGCGCCTTGGCGAACGGCGCCCCGGTGGCCTTGGTGCACGACCGCATGGGGTACCACCGTCGCGGGTCAGGAACAGCGCATCGATCTGGCCAGCCGGCGTGCTCGGTTCGCGGGCGATGGGGATCGGCTTGGCGAATGGCGGATCAGTTTCGCCGGCAGGCAGAGTGCTGGATGGCGCAGCAGGAATGCGCGCAACCAGGCCTCACTCCGGCCCTCCGCAACTAGGAGCACTCGGCGAAGGAGGGCACCACGCCCGGTGTCATGGTTGATCAGGTGGCTGTCCTGCGAGAGAGTTCCTAACTCCGGTCCGCGCGCACAGTGATCGGCAAGGAGGGACGTCATGGCGTCCCGCGCTCACCGTTTGACAGGTGCCCGTGCCCCCTCTTCACTCCGCGCATCCTCGCGCGCCGCGACAGCATGTTCAGCGCCTCCACCGCTGCCGAGAAGGCCATGGCAGCGTAGATGTAGCCCTTTGGCACCTTCACCCCGAAGCCCTCGGCAATCAGCGTCATGCCGATCATCAGGAGGAAGGAGAGGGCCAGCATCACCACCGTCGGGTTCTGGCTGATGAAGTTGCCGAGCGGGTTCGCCGCCACGAGCATGACGATCACCGTCACCACCACCGCGATCACCATGATCTCGACGTAATCTGTCATGCCGACGGCCGTGATGATGCTGTCCACAGAGAAAACCAGGTCCAGGAGGAGGATCTGCCCAATCGCTGCGGAATAACCGATGGTGCCGGCACCGCCCTTGTCGCCGAACATGTCGGGACCCGGGTGCGGGTCCACATTGTGGTGGATTTCCTTGGTCGCCTTCCAGACCAGGAAGAGCCCACCCGCGATGAGGATGATGTCGCGCCAGGAGAAGCCCTGTCCGAACAAGGTCACCACCGGCTCGGTCAGCTGCACGATGATGAAGACGAGGCTGAGCAGGACGAGGCGCAGCCCCAGGGCGGCGCCGATACCGATGAGGCGCGCCTGTGACCTTTGGTGTTCGGGCAGCTTGTTGGTCAGGATTGAGATGAAGAGCAGGTTGTCGATCCCGAGGACCACTTCCATGGCGATCAGCGTCCCGAGCGCCGCCCAGGCGGCTGGGTCGCCTGCGAGAACCATGAGGTTATCCATCGGCTTGAGGTCCTTGGCCTGGCATAGCGTCAGCGACTGAACGCCATCAGCGAGGCTTCGTTCCGCAGCGGATGCCATTCGACCGCGCACACCCTCTCTTCGACTGGGCATTGTAGGGCTTCGTCGATGCCACCGCGGAGGGCGCGCCATCCCCGCAGTTGCAGGACCGAATGTAGGCTTTAGAGGACGAGCGAACTGCCATCGAGGCGCTCCTCGTAGAGCTGGCGAAATCTCAGCCGGAAGTCCCTGCCCTGCTCCATCCGGCGCCGGCCCAGGCCTATCGGCGCAAGGTCGCGGAGCTGGAGCAGGTGTGGGTGGCGGCAGCCCCGAGGCCGGCGAGGCGCTGCAGGTGGTGCGCAGCCTGATCCGCGGAATCAAGATCCTCCCCGGTCTCGCGGCGCCAGACGGTGTCTGGCTCGAGACCGAGGGCGACCCGGCGGTGCCGCCGCGCGCTGCGGCAAGCGCGGAACAAGCGAAAACCCCCAGCGTGGTGGCGTTGGGGGTTTTGCAAGTGTCTGTGGATGCAGAGACGCGGAACCGGGGGTCCCAGTACATATCGGTCGCGATCCGACGAGCTACGAAGAAGACACCAGTAGACTCCGCGACCTTGCTACCGGCCAGCGTTCAGAGAGACTGCGGCCGTACGCGGCCGCAGCGCGGCCGCCGATTGATGAGGACAGCGGAGACTTCCGCCCTCGATCCGAATCAGGCAGTCGAAGCGGCGCGGTCGCCGCTCGGGGAAAGTGCCGCAGCCGTCGGAGCGGCCTGCATGTCAGGCGGCACCCGAAAATCCTGACGCGCTGCGCCACGTGCCCGTTGCAAGCCCTGTGGGAAGCCGCTGCGGTCGCGGTAGCGCCGATGGTCGCCCCCCGTCCGCCGATGACGGCTGGTCACGCCTTGCGCTCCGACTAAATCAAGCAGCGTGATGCCAGCGACCGCGGCGAGGGCGATCCCGACATTCCCGCGCTTCGGGTTGTCGGGGCGATAGGCGGAAGCGAGGGTGGCGAGGTCAAGCGCGTCCCCGCCCACACGGCTCCAGAGCCCCGCCTTCTTGTCTGGCGACAGCGACAGGATGCCGTGGCCGATCTCGCGCAGACCGTAGCCGCGCACCAGCATTTCTTTGCCTTCCATACCCAGCGCGCGGGTGATCTGGCGTGGCGCCAACAACTCGGCGAGGCCGAGGCCGATGCTGAACCAGCCAAGCGCCCGGGCTAGTTCGTCCGTGCCGCCGCGCGAACTCGGTCCCGAACGGAGGACCTTCGGGTCTCCCTCGGAGCGGGCAATATTAGAGATAGAGAGCATGGTTTCGTCTCCGGCTCAGGGCTTCAGCACGACCTTGACACAGTTGTCCTGCTTGTCGCGGAACAGCTTGTACATCTCCGGCCCATCCTCAAGCCGTGCCGTGTGCGTGATGACAAAGGAGGGGTCGATCTGCCCATCCTCGATGCGGCGCAGCAGGTCGTCAGTCCAGCGATTGACGTGGGTCTGGCCCATGCGGAAGGTCAGGCCCTTGTTCATGGCGAGGCCCATCGGGAACTTATCGATCAGCCCGCCGTAGACGCCGGGGATCGAGATCACGCCGGCCGGCCGGCAGACATAGATCATCTCCCGCAGCACATGGGGCCGGTCGCTCTCCAGCATCAGCAGCTGCTTGGCGCGGTCGTAGACCGTATCAGGCTGCAAGGGTGACACGTGGCTTTCAAGGCCGACGGCATCGATGCACTTCTCCGGCCCCTTGCCGCCGGTCAGCTCGTTCAGCCGCTCAACGACGCTCTCCTCGTCGAAGTTGATGGTGATAGCCCCGGCCGCCTCGGCCATGCCCAGCCGCTCGGGCAGGCGGTCGATTGCAACAACCTGCTTCGCACCGAGCAGGATCGCGCTGCGGATCGTCATTTGCCCGACAGGGCCGCAGCCCCAGACTGCCACCGTGTCGTCCGGTTGGATGTCGCACTGGACCGCGGCCTGCCAACCAGTGGGAAGGATGTCGCCAAGGAACAGCACCTGCTCGTCTGAGAGACCGTCCGGTACCTTGATGTGGGTCGCGTCGGCAAAGGGCACACGGACATACTGGGCCTGTCCGCCCGGGTAGCCGCCGGTCAGGTGCGTGTAACCGAAGAGCCCGGCCGTGGTATGGCCGAACGCCTTGTCGGCGAGGTGCTTCTTGCGGTTCGTCTTCTCGCAGACCGAGAAATTGCCACGCCGACATTGGTCGCACTCACCGCAGATGATGGTGAAGGGAACGACGATGCGCTCGCCTTTCCGCAGGCGGCCCTCGACGCCTGAGCCGACCTCGACCACTTCGCCCATCATCTCGTGGCCGACAATGTCGCCGGGCAGCATCGCGGGGATGAAGTTATGGAAGAGATGCAGGTCCGAGCCGCAGATCGCACAGCTGGTGACGCGGACGATGGCATCGCGCGGCTCCTCGATCTTTGGGTCAGTGACCGAGTCACACCGGATGTCTTCTTTGCCGTGCCAGACGAGCGCCTTCATGGCAGCCTCCTTGACCTGTCCATGCGCCAGCTTGTCGGCGCTTCTACGGGACCTGCCGGCGATCTCGGATGTGGCAGGTGGTAGGCACAATTCCCCGACCGACTGGCGGGTTCGCTCGTGGAAATCCCTAAGTAAGAATCCTGACCCGCACCAAGGAGCCTGCTCCAGGCGGGAATCCATCCCTTCGTGCGGACGCTCGGGCTGCCTGGAGGCCGCGGCCGATAGGCACGCGATAGACTTTGGTCGGGGAGGATAGAGGGAAAGGAGACGCGTTGGCGCAGGCCGGGCCACTAGTCGAGTGTGTTCAGCGGCGGTGGACTGCTCGCCCACCGCTTACCGTCTCATAACCTCGCCTCAGGGATTGGGAGCCGCGCGCCGATGCAGAGCTTGCCCAGACAATTTTGATGAACAGGGGAAGCTCGCTCAAACCCCATAGTGTTGATCAAGGACACGGGGTTCCAATTGCAGAAGATGATCGGTAGGCCGCCGTATGCCCTCACTGCTTAAGAACCAGGAAAGTTTAGCCCTGCCGTCCGACAGCATCGCACCGCCGGGGCACAGCGCTCTCGAAACTGGCGGGCAGTGCGCTAGCAGCTCAAGCAGCTCCGATCAGGAGCGCAGAACGACTTCATCGGCGCCCAATATCACTGGATACAGTCAAATTCTCCCCTGCGGTGCCGGTAATCGCTAGGCGTGACGCCATAGGCGCATTTGAACGAACGACTAAAGTGGGTCATGTCGGAGAAGCCCCAGGCGTGAGCGATCTCGGTCACCGTTCTGCCCGCCTGCGCCGCGTCCGCTAGCGCCTTCCGGCAGCGCGCAAGTCGCCGCGCGAGGATCAGCCGCCGTATCGACGTTCCCTCTCGCGCCAGCGCGGCGTTCGCGTATCTCACGCTGACCCCGACAGCAGCGGCAACGGTTGAAGCGTCGAGACTCGGATCGGTTAGCCGCGCCTCGATCACAGCGCGAACATTCATGAACACCAGAGCCTGCGCGTGCGAGCTGGCCCCTCGTTGGCCGGCCATGGAGTTCACCAACGCCAAAGCGACGAGATCGAGCGCATTGACCATGACCGCCTCTGCCGCTGCCGGGCCAAGCGCCGCAGCATGAGTCGGCAGCATTCCTAGGAACGCGGACGCTAGGCCGCCTTCGCCACCCGACGATCCGACAGGATGGAGGACCGCCCCTCGCATGCTCCCCATACGAGCCTTCAAGGCACGCCTCGGCACCTTGAGTACGAGCAGCTGGGATCCTGCGGCAAACTTTCCAACATAAGGCAATCGAGGATCGAGCAGCGTCACATCGCCGGCCCCAAGGATCACGTCGCGCCCATCCTGCTCAAGCGCGAGTGTCCCTGTGACCTGTCGGCAGACAAAGATCTCGTCGTCGTTGGAGCAAGCGGCCTGACGTTCCGAGTGCTCGACCAGCATCGGAGAGGTCTTGAAGAGAACAAGTCCAATATCTGAAAGCGCCCCCAACCGTAACTCTGCCTGGAATGTTGGTCTGCACTCCGGCCGGGAGCTGTGGCCAGTAAGCGTCTTATTAGCGACGCTGTGCCAGTAATCGAACCGATCTCAAGGGGAGAGATCTACAGTCGAAAAGAGAACTTCCATAGGAGCGTCCAGGGTCTGTGAGCCGAGGGTTAGTTCCAACCAAGCCGATCGGGTCCAAGTTCATCCCGCTAAAACCTGAAGTTGTGTCCGGTCTACGATCTTTCAGTGTAGCAGGGGAGTAGCCAAGGTGGCTCATAGTGATGTCACGTCGGCCGTAAGCGAGGGAGCAGCGGCGGGTCCGACCGCGCTGCCGAGCGGACTAGCAGAACGCATCCTTGACCTTGCGCCCATCAGAGTGCTCGTCGCCGAACTGCGGGAGGGCGAACCGCTCGTCTACATCAACGAGGCGTTTGAGGCGATCACGGGCTACGGGCCGGCGGACGCACTCGGCAGGAACTGCCGCTACCTTCAGGGCAGCGACCGGCTCCAACCTCAGATCAAGGAACTCCGAGAGGCAATCCTGCGACGTGAGGCAGCCTCCGTTCGAATCCGAAACTATCGCAAGGACGGCCGCCTCTTCTGGAACGCGCTGCACCTCGCGCCCGTATCTGCATCCGGCACGGGGCCGACCCATTACGTCGGGTTGATGCAGGACGTGGCCGCCTTGAAAGAGACGACGGCGCGTCTCGAAGAAGCGGTTCGGTTCGATCGCCTCACCGGCGTGTTGAGTCGAGACGCTCTCCTCGACCAAATTACCCAGCTCAGTGCCGACGGGCTGGCTCGGCTGCTCGTGATCAAGGTCGACATCGCACGCTTTCATGACATCAACAGCGGCTTCGGTCACGACTCGGGCGACGCTCTGCTTAAGCAGGTTGCAGAGCGGCTCCGCGGCCTGTCTGCCGAGGCCGTTGGGCGGGTCGGCGGCAATGATTTTGCTATCGTGTACCGCATTGCCCGCTACGAGGACGCCGACGCGACCGTTGCGAAAGTCGCCGCCGCCCTGTCGCCGCGCTACGTGCTGCCGGGCGCCGTCGTCAGTGTCCGCTTTGCAATCGGCTTTGTGATCGGCGAGCTGGGCAGCGACCCTCTGATGCTGCTCCGCCGGGCTGGTGCGGCGCTTCATGAGTCGCGATCAACTCCGCTGCGCGAGGCTCGGAGCTTCGACAACGATAGCGCAGAGCGGTCGAAGAAGCGGATCCGGCTCGTCAACGAATTGCAGTTGGCAGTGTCGAACGGCGACTTTGTTTTCGACTACCAGCCCAAAGTCGAGCTTGCGACCGGCAACTGGGCCGGTGCTGAGGCCCTGGTCCGTTGGGAGCATCCGCTGTTCGGCTTGCAGATGCCGGACCGGTTCGTCGAACTGGCTGAAGACACGGGGTTGATCGTTGATATTGGCGCTTGGGGGGGTCCGTGCGGCCGCCACATTTGCGTCGCGGCTAAACCGCGACTGCACAAGGCCGCTGCGCATCTCCGTAAACGTCTCGGCTGCGGAATTTTCTCATCGCGACATGACACGCTTCATCGCTGGGATTCTTGACGAAACGGGCACGAATCCGCAGTGGTTAACGCTTGAGCTCACCGAAACCCTCATCGCCGAGCCCTCAGTGCGAATGCAGCAGACGCTTCGTACGCTCCGCGATCTAGGGGTAGGACTTTCGATTGACGACTTCGGAGTAGGCTACTCCAGCCTGCGTTATCTTGAGACGCTTCCCGTCACAGAGATCAAGATTGATCGCAGCTTCGTTCAGGGGATGCAGGAAAGTGCGACGAAGCGCATCATCGTCGAGACGGTTGTGAAGATCGGAAAGGAGCTGGGCGCAGACGTCGTCGCAGAGGGAATTGAGACCGAAGCCGAACGGGCGATGTTGTGCAGCATCGGTTGTCCTTTCGGCCAGGGTTACCTCTTCAGTCGGCCGTTGCCGCCAGAGGCTTTCCTCGAGCTTGTCGGCAATAGCCAGCCCGTCGGGACTATCGCAAACCAGCCCTCATCGAGTGGCCCGAGTGAAATTTCAGCAGACACCCCTCCTGCTGGGCCACGTGGTGCCTCCCGGGCCTGAATTACGAGATTGGCATAAGCCCTGCTGCGGCGCTTCCCGCATGAGCGGCATGTTACCTGAGCGTCGGGCAGGGTCTCCATGTGGAGTTGGTCCATAATCGGGGCAAATCCACCATAAGTGGCCCTCCCGCAAGCTGCTACGCTTCGTCCACGAGGGCGAGCGCGACTTGGCGCAGGATACTGCCAGGATCGAGGACTACGCAGTCTCACCGGAGCGGCGGAAGAAGGTTGGGAAGCGGTTTGCTCACCTGAAGCGCACCTTCGGTCCTGGCTACCCACAGTAACGGAGGCCGGACGGTGCCTGTCACAAGTTCCACCTCGCTGCCTCCGCCCAAATTTTCCGGAAGTCGCCAAGCTGACCTCGGCGCCCATACAAGCACCGGCTGGCTGACGCGGCAGGTCCAGGACAGCCCGGGCCGCCTCAACCGCCCATAAGGGCATGTCTGCTCAAGCCGTTTCGTGCGCATCTCCTTCAACCATTGGGTCGTAACGCGGCATTCTCAAGTGATGTTGCCGACGGGCGAGAGTGCTGGCTTGACGGCACCCTCGTCGGTAACATCGTAAAGGCGAAACGAGGGAGATCATGTCGGACAAGCGGTCGTAGCGTGAAGGAGGCCAGGAGTTGGCAGATGCGACTGTCGAGGTTCTGGTCACCGGCCATACGACGCTTCACTTCCATCGTTGTCTTCTGGTTGGCCGAGCCCTTTGCGAGCGTGACGCGATGGTCCGCCACATTCTAGACAACGGGCAGACCGTCAATGACCGGCGGCTCGAGGACGCGCCTATGGAAATGCCGAGCCAGCGCCACCTTGGCCTTTTCGAGCTGCCTTCGAAGCGGCTCGCTGCTGCGTATCGAGCCAGGGACACGAATGTCCGGTTTTCGGAAGGACGGGACAATGTCCAGAATCTGACCGCTGGGGAGTGGCGGAAATGACCGATATCGATTTAGCGACGATCGGCTTTACCAAGACCACGGCGTCAAAGTTCTTTGACCGGCTGAAGGCCGCAGGCGTCAAGAAGGTGATCGACGTTCGTCTGCACAACACCTCGCAACTTGCAGGATTCGCAAAGGCCAGCGACCTTGCCTATTTCCTGAAGGAGATCTGCGACGCGCAATACGAGCATCAGCCGCTGCTCGCACCCACAGACGACATGCTGAAGGCGTTCAAACGCGACAAGGGCGACTGGACGATCTACGCAGACTCCTTCATGCGGCTGATGGAGCGCCGAAGGATCGAGAACAGTTTCAAGCCGGAGATGTTTCAGCGCGGATGCTTGCTATGCTCAGAGGATAAGCCGCATCACTGCCATCGGCGACTTGTCTGCGAATATCTCAATGCCCGTTGGGACGGTGCGCTGAAAGTTCGTCATCTCTGACGCGCGGCAGAGTTCGTGCTGCGCCTGTTGCTGTGCATGACCTATCATCCGCACGTACGCCGACAGGCTGGTAGCAAATGCCGCCGTTCGGGCCTCGCCACATGGCCGTCCCCCGTGTCGCTGACCGGCGACACGCAATGACCTTCGGAACAGATATGATACTGACGCTACATGTGGGGCCCGCCGAGGAGCGGAGATCTTGCGGCTGTCCGGGACTGCCAACTCGGCAACGTCGTTCGCACCTGGCCTTCGGCGTCCCACCAACGAGTTCGGGCACAGCTCTGTGGACCGCCATCAGGCCTCCAAAGAGGGAGCCCGCGTCCCCAGATAGAAGGCGGTTGATCGCGTAGGATCAGCTAACTCTCACCTCTAACAAGGAGGTTGAGATGGGTCCGCCCGTCTTCCTGAATGGCGGAGGCGACATGGGCGCGCGTGTGCGGGCCCAGGACTGGTCGATGTCGCCCCTAGGCCGCAGCAGCGATTGGCCGCAGTCGCTGAGGACCGCTCTCAGCGTGATGCTGAATTCCGCGTTCCCATCGTATCTGGTCTGGGGCCCCGAGCAGATCAGTTTTTATAACGATGCCTACGTCCCGATCCTTGGGACGAAGCCTGAC
Organism: Sabulicella rubraurantiaca; assembly: GCF_017355885.1. Classification (GTDB taxonomy): domain Bacteria; phylum Pseudomonadota; class Alphaproteobacteria; order Acetobacterales; family Acetobacteraceae; genus Roseococcus; species Roseococcus rubraurantiacus. Next base: position 11,556 of record NZ_JAFEUU010000015.1, on the reverse strand, counting down.
GCGCTTGGCAGACCCTTCCGGGAGGTGTGGTCCGAAGTCTGGGACAAGATCGCTCCGATCGCAGCGCGAGCGATGGCGGGGGAAGCAAGTTACTTCGAAGACTTCCCTTTGACGCTGACTCGCAGAGGCTCCCCTGAGCAGACCTGGTTCACGTTCTCGTATAGCCCCATTCGCGATGAGAGCGGCGGGGTCGGCGGCGTGCTGTGCACCGTCCAAGAGACTACTGCCAGGATCGCTGGCGAGCGAGAACGAGAGCGTCTGCTGCAAGAGTTAGCGGCAGAACGCGGCCGCATTGTTACGCTCATCGAGAATTTGCCTTTTGCCGCTGGCATGTTCGACGCAAACGGACACGTCATTGCTGGAAATCCGGCGCTACATGCCTTCCTGCCGAGAGGCTTGGCGCCGTCGCGTGACCTTGACGTGCGGTCCGAGTGGACCGGCTACGATGGAGCCGGCGCCATATTGACCGTACCAAAGGATCTGGTTTCGCGGGCTCTGAAAGGACAGGCCGTTCAGAACGTTGCCTTCGTACACCGCGCCCCCGGGAGCGGGGAACGCTGGATGAACGCGAGCTGTATTCCCATCCCGGACGCAGGCGACTCCACTTCCCTTGCCATCCTCGTCATCCAAGATGTGGACGAGCAAAAGCGCGCAGAACTAGCCCTGCGCGAGAGGGAGGCGCAGCTGGCCGCGGCCGTCAATCTCGTTGGCCTCTCGACTTATACGTGGAATCCGGCGACGGATGCATTGAGTTGGGACAGTCGTTTGAAAGCCATGTGGGGCCTACCGCCGGGCGCCCACGTGGACTTCAATGATTTCCGGGCTGGTATCCATCCCGAGGATCGGGACCGTGTCGACGCCGCTATCGCGCGTTGTACCGACCCTGCGGGGGACGGGGTTTACCATCTTGAGTATCGTGTGATCGGAGCCGACGATGGAGTGGAGCGTTGGGTTTCGACCCACGGTCAGACATACTTCCGAGGAGATCGGGCCGCTTGGTTTGTTGGCGCGGCATTGGACGTCACCGAGCGGAAGCGAGCCGAGGAGCGCCTGCGAGAGAGTGAGGAACGACTCCGGCGGTTTGCCGAATACTCGGCTGACGTGCTTTGGGTCCTCGACCTCGAGACAGATAAGTTTGAGCTCCTGAGCGCTGCCTATGAGCGCATCTGGGGAGCTGGAGTATTCTCCCCCTCCGCCCGCGATCGAAGTAGCTGGCTCAATTCCATCCATCTTGACGATCGCGAGCGGGTCATTCATGGGCAAGAGAGAGTGCGGCAAGGGGAGGTTATCACCCATGAATACAGGATTGTGCATGCCGACGGCATAATCCGGCGGATTCGCGAGACGTCTTTCCCAATCCGCGATGATAATGGGCAGGTGCAGCAGCAGGGCGGTATCGCCGAGGACGTAACCGAGTTCGTTGGCTCGCCCATCTACGTGGTCGACGATGACGAGAGCGCCCGCCAGGATCTAACGCGGACGCTTCGGACCGCCGGTTATGACGCAAAGGAATTTAAGTCGGCAAGTTCCTTCCTTGAAGTCGCCCCGCTTCTCGTGGCCGGCTGTGTCATTCTCAATACCCGTTCATCTGGGTCTGCGTCGGGGGGACTGACAGTCCCAAAGGAACTCAAAGCCAGGCGCATCGCTCTTCCGGTGATCGTGATCGGCACCTCCGGCGGTGATGTCCGGGCGGCGGTGCAGGCCATGAAGGCAGGCGCGGTGGACTGGGTAGAGGCACCTTACGAGCCAGAGGCGATTTTTTCAGCAATCGCGTTAGCAATCGCAGATATTCGGGCTGTCGAAGAGCGCGATCGCTCGGCCGACGTCACGTCGGCCCGGATTGCTCAATTCTCTACCCGTGAGCGCGAGGTGCTGGAGGGCTTGCTCGGCGGCGGCACCAACAAGAGCATTGCCAAGAATTTGGGCATCAGTCCGCGCACGGTCGAGATTCATCGTGCGCATGTGATGGAACTGCTCGGCGCCAAGACTCTGTTCGAGCTTGTGGCAATGGCTATCGCCGCCGGATTGAAGCCGTCAGGTTGACGTGCGCATCTGAATTCCGGCGCAGCGTGAGATTGAGCGGCTGACTTCGACAGCGCACAAAGGCTGCCGGCTCGCGCAAACATGGGGGCATCCCTGGTGAGGCACGACCGCGCCAAATCTCAAAGTTAGAATGGGAAAACGCCGCGCTTCGGGTCATCCCTTGTTCGAGGTGCATGATGATTTGAAGTGCATCAAACGAAAGCTCGCGACAAATAGGGGGCCGTACGGCTGCCTGATGCTTCTGCTACTTCGCCGGGCGGCCCTGATGCAACCACCTGCCCGCCCTCGTCGCCGGCTCCGGGACCGAGATCCATGATCCAGTCGCTTTTCGCGGCAACGCGCATGTTATGCTCAACCACGATGACCGTGTTACCGGCTTCGACCAGCCCATGGAGCTGAACCACAAGCCTTTCAACATCCGCGGGGTGCAGTCCGGTCGTCGGCTCGTCGAGGACGTAGAGCGTTTCGCCGCGCTGAATCCGTTGAAGCTCGGTTGCAAGCTTGATCCGCTGCGCCTCGCCCCCAGACAATTCTGTCGCGGGTTGGCCCAGCCGCAGATAGCCAAGACCTACCTCGCGCACGATCGTGAGCGACCGCTGTAAAGGCGGCTCGTTGGCGAAAAAGTCCCAGGCCGCGTCGACTGTCATGCCGAGCACGTCAGCGATGGATTTGTCTCGGTATTTGATCTTGAGTGTGTCGGCATTGTACCGGGCGCCGTGGCAAGTTGGACATGGAGTGTAGACGCTCGGCAGGAAGAGCAATTCGACCATCACGAAGCCTTCACCCTCGCAGGTTGGACAGCGACCTTTGGCGACATTGAAGGAGAAGCGTCCTGCATCGTAGCGACGAGTGCGGGCCTGCTTGGTTGCGGCAAACAGCTTGCGGATATGATCGAAAAGACCGGTATAGGTTGCAAGGTTCGACCGCGGCGTGCGCCCAATCGGCTTCTGATCGACTCTCACCAGGCGCTTGATCCCTTCGATGCCACTGACGATCCGGCCCTCGCTGGCGACCATTGATGCTTGTTCCAGTTCCTCGCCCTCTTCTGCGGGCTCACGGATATCGTGACCCAGATGCTCCGCAACCAGTTCGACAAGTGCCTGGCTGACCAGGCTCGACTTGCCTGAGCCGGATACGCCCGTCACGGTCGTAAGCACGCCCAAGGGGAAAGCGACGTTGAGGTCTTGGAGGTTGTTGCGTGTGACCCCGCCGAGGCGCAGCCAGCCTTTCGGTGGGCGCACTTCCCGAGGCGGAAGGGGGCTTCCGCCGAACAGGAAACGGCGGGTCTGCGAGGCCTCAACCTGACTGAGCCCGTCGGGGGGACCACTATAGATCACCAGGCCGCCCTGCTCTCCTGCGCCAGGGCCGACATCGACGATCCAGTCGGCATGACGGATGACATGGAGATTATGCTCGACCACGAACTGCGAATTCCCGGAAGCCTTCAGTTGCCCGAGCGCATGCAGCAGCGCCTCGGTATCTGTCGGGTGGAGCCCAGCCGACGGTTCGTCGAGCACGTAGACGACGCCGAAGAGATTGGAGCGGACCTGGGTGGCCAGTCGCAACCGTTGAAGTTCGCCGGGCGAAAGCGTTGGGGTCCCGCGATCGACGGCGAGATACCCGAGCCCGAGATCGAGCATGACGCTGAGCCGAGCGACAAGGTCCTGCGCGATTCGCTGCGCGACCACTAGCTTTTCCGGGTGCTCCGCCTCGATCTTTGCCGGCCTTGGGGCCGTCCCGTCTGCATAGGGCCGGAAGACATCGGCGAGACGGGAGAGCGGAAGACTTGAGATGTCGGCGATGTCCAGTCCCGCAAAAGTGACGGACAGGGACTCGGGCCGAAGGCGCTTGCCGTGGCAGAGCGGGCACTCGGTGCTCACCATGTATTGGGTCACACGCCGCTTCATCAGTGGACTCTGCGTGTTGGCGAATGTGTGCAGCACATGTCGCTTGGCGCTCGTGAATGTGCCTTGATAGGCTGGCTCTTCCTTGCGTTTGAGCGCGCGGCGAACCTCCTGCTGCGTATATCCGGGATAGACCGGAACGGTCGGCTGCTCATCGGTGAAGAGAAGCCAGTCCCGATCCTTCTTGGGCAGGTCGCGCCAGGGCCGATCCACGTCGAAGCCAAGCGTGATCGCGATGTCACGCAGGTTCTGGCCATGCCAAGCGGTCGGCCAAGCGGCTATCGCCCGCTCGCGAATGGTCAGCGTGTCGTCCGGCACCATTGATCGCTCGGTGACTTCGTAGACCCGGCCGAGCCCGTGGCACTGGGGACAGGCCCCCTCGGGCGTATTGGGCGAGAACGACTCAGCATAGAGGATTGCTTGGCCGCGCGGATAGTCGCCGGCCCGGGAGTAAAGCATTCGCAGCAGGTTGGACACGGTGGTGACGCTACCAACTGAGGAGCGCGCGGTCGGTGAACCGCGCTGCTGCTGCAGCGCGACTGCGGGCGGCAGACCATCGACATCGTCTACATCCGGAACAGGCATCTGGTGGAACAGTCGCCTGGCATAGGGTGACACGGACTCGAGATATCGCCGTTGCGCCTCAGCATATAGGGTCCCGAAAGCCAGCGAAGACTTCCCGGAACCGGATACACCCGTGAAAACAACCAGAGCATCTCGTGGGATCTCAAGGTCGATATTCTTAAGATTGTGCTCGCGAGCCCCGCGGACGCGGACGAATCCCGTCCTTTGCTGCACAGCCGCCGGTGAAGTGGGCTCAAGACCTTTCTGCATTGGATGGCCCAGTGAAATGTCGGATCTACGGACGTCTAAGGCCATCCAACGCTTCCGCCGGGCGATAGTCACTGGCGTTGGACTGGCCACTCGAGCAGATGCTGCCGGAGCGACAAGTCCGCAGTGCAGCGCTGGTTAACTGATCATCATCAAGGGCTGGGAACCGCTCCGGGTGGAGAGCCAGCGCTGCCGATTCCAGACCAGCGGACCGGCATAGAGCTCGTTGTTGAGGATGCCGGTGCCCTGCCGGCGGTCGCCGTTGATTCGCCGAGGGCGACCAAGCACCGCTGCGCGGACCCGGCACCCCCTCGTTGAGGGCGTGCGCAATGCGCTTGAGCGAGAGTCCCGCCGCATAGTCCCGGAAGATTCGCTGGACCACGACCGCCTGGGTCGGGTCGATCTCGCGCAGGCCACGCTCGGCCTCTCGGTCCTGGTGGCGCGTCGCCTCGGCCGCACGCTGCGGACGCTGCCGAACTCGGAACGGGCGGGTATCCTGGTGCCGGTGCGCGTCCGCGGCTGGAGGCCGAGCTCCAAAGCTCTGGTGAAGTGGTCAAGGCCCCTGCCCTGCGTCCCCGGCTGCCGGATCTCTACCGTCAGCATGTGGCGTCGCTTCGCGAGGCGATGGCTCGCGAGGGCGGCACAGAGGTCAATGAGGCGCTGCGCGCCTTGATTGAGCGCGTGGAGGTGCAGGCGGACCGCATCGAGCTTCAGGGGGCTCTTTCGGCGATGCTGGCTGCGGGGCTCTAAAGCGCAAAAAGCCCCGCCTGCGGGTGCAGACGGGCTTTCTTTGTTCACCAGTTCGGCGAAATGGGATGCGGGGACACGCACCCGACGATCTCAATACATCTCGGTTGGAATTTAACGGAGGACGAGGAGAGCCTCTTATCGCGGGTGGCTTCTGTGCTCTACCGTCGTGTGCGGACCCCAATTGGTGTTTCAGCGCCTGGACGCCTCGCACCGCACAAATTCCACCGGGGGCCGCTCCACCCTGGCTCTGCGCTCCATGGAGCGCGAATGGCCTTGACTTCCGCAGCAGGGGCCAGATCATCGGCGCGAACCAAGGAAGGGAGTTTGTGATGGTGCAGCCCCGCCGCCTCATCCTCCTCACCAGCCTCGCTGTCGCTCTGGCTGAGCAGTCCAGCGCGCAGCAGGCCTTCCCGACGCGTCCCGTGCGGCTAATCGTTCCAATCGCTCCAGGTGGGGCGAACGACATCATCGCGCGCATGATCGCCGAGCGGCTCTCTCCCATCCTCGGCCAGCCCGTGGTGGTGGACAACCGACCGGGGGCCGGTGGCAATCTCGGCGCCGCAGCGGTGGCCCAGGCCGAAAAGGACGGGCATACCCTCCTCTTTACTTCTGCCAACGTGCTTGTGGCCAACAAGTGGCTCTACCGCACGCAGATGCCGGTCGACCCAATCCGCGATCTTGCGCCCGTCACCCGGGTCGCCGTCGGAACCATCCTGCTGGTGGTGAACGCGCAGCGGCCATGGCGCAGCTTCGATGACCTGATTGCCTTCGCGCGCGCCAACCCGGGTCGCGTGACCATGGGCTCCTCGGGAACCGGCACGATAAGCCACTTGTTCCTCGAGCGGCTGAAGCGTGCCGCACAGGTGGACATCACCCACGTGCCCTATCGGGGCGGATCGCTGGCGATCCAGGACTTGGCCGCGGGCAACATCGACATGATGTTCGACGCAATCCCGGCTCTCCTTCCGCACATTCGCGAAGGACGCTTCCGTGCGCTTGTTGCCGGCAGCGCGGACCGCATCAGCTATGTTCCGGAACTCGCAGTGATCCCTGGAATGAGCGAGATGATGCCAGGAGCAGGCATCGACGCGCTGAACTGGTGGTCTGTCGTTGCCCCCGCCAGTACGCCGCCGGGGGTGATTAGAATCCTGCACGCGGCGCTTGTTCGGGTAATGGCAGACGAAGAACTTGCAGCTCGCCTCCGGCCAATGAGTTTTCTTCCCACGACCGACACCTCACCAGAGGCCTTTGGTGCATTCTGGCGCGCAGAGGAGGGAAAATGGCGTGACTTGGTTGAGCAGTCAGGGGCGCGGGCCGAGTAACGGCGATGGGATCGCGTAGCGGTATACGTCGCGTCCAAAGTTGAGCAAGGCAGAAGGAAAGGTCCGGCACTAGCAGTATGGCAACCGCCTCTCACGACGGGACTACACCCAGGCCCCGCTCTTTGCTCTCCTTGTGCTGCGGCAGTTCTTGCGAACCGATGACCGGGACGTCGTGGCGCAGGTCTAAGTGTGCCCAGTATGCAGCCATTCCGGGGAGGTCGTCGGGGTGGACCGCGTTGCTCCAGCCCTCCCCGATGCCCTCCCCCCCGGTCCAGTCCCGCCAGCGCTCCGGCGAGTAGTCCAGCAGGCCGTCCGGCGTGGCGGTCCAGGCGAGCTGGGGGTTCAGTTCAACGGTGTGCCGAAGGTGCTCTTCGCTCTCGCGCAGAGCCTCCTCCGCCGCCTTGCGGCTGGTGATGTCCCGCACCGTGCCGGCCATGCTCACCGCATGCCCCTTTGCGTCGAAGCGGGTCTGTCCCGCGATGGCGAGCCAACGCCACGTGCCGTCCGGGAGGGCGACCCGTACTTCCGACCGCAGCGCGCCATCTCCTGCGGGGTTGAGCGCCCGCTCGATGAGCGCCGCGTGGGGCTCCCGATCCGCGGGGTGCAGCAGGTCCGGCACGCCGCGAAGGCTCAACTCCTCGGGCCGGGTAGCCCCGAAGAGCGCGAGCGTGCGCGCGTCCGGCTGAGCGCAATCCTCTCCGGGCCCCCAGACGAAGCTGCCCATCTGCGCCGCATCGAGGGCGAGGCGCAGGCGGGCCTCGCTCTCCCGCAGGGCCTCCTCGGGTTCCTTGCGGCCTGTCACGGCGTAGGCGCGCCCTGGCCACGGGGGTCCTCGGTCACGACCGCTTGCCGGTCCTGATCGCGCACCAGCCAATAGACGGCACCGAGCGAGAGGACCGAGGCGGCAAGGCCGAGCAACGTCGAGGGAGCCGCGTGCGCGGCGTCGATGATGATGAACTTGCGCACCAGCGCCAGCAGCGCGATCAGCACCACCGTGCGCAGATGCACGATGCCGTGCCGGCGTTGCAGCACGCCCAGGATCGAATGGTTGAACTCAAGCGCGATCAGCACCGTCATCACCATCCCGAAGACAGCCTGAAACACCTGCTGCTCGGCCGGATCGACGAGGCCTTGCAAAATGAGCGACAGGATCCTGAACACCAGATGCACGACGGCAATTACCACAATCACCGCTATCAGGAAGGTGAGGACGAGCGCGATCACCTGTTCGAAGCGCTCGTATGCGGTGAGCACCTGCCAGGCGTCACGCGTCCCCTTCAGACCAGAGGACGTGGCCTTCCCGTCGCGTTGCAGCGAGGCTGGCGGCAGCCGCGTATCGGGCGCCTCCGTCGTCGCACTACCCTGCGCCGGCCCGTGCATGGCCTGTCCCGACGGCCGGCGCCGCTACGCGGCCGGCTTCCGCCGTGCCGGCCGCGCACCAGGCTGGTTCCCGGCCATCGACCCAGCCTGACCTTCCGGCTTGCTCGCGGTCTCGGCTGTGCCTTCAGCAGGAGCGGGCCGCGGTTGCGGCGTCAGAACCAACTTGCCGTCGGCAGCGTCCCAGCCGACGCGCACGGTGTCGCCCTCCTTCACCTCGCTGGCCAGCATCGCCCGCGCCAGCCGCGTCTCCAGTTCGGAGCGGATGAGCCGGCGCAGCTCCCGTGCTCCGAACTCCGGCCGGTAGCCGGCGTCCGCGAAGTGCTCGACCAGCGGGTCGTCGAGCTCGAGCGTCACGCCCTGGCCATGTGCGATGCGCTTCACCCGCTCGAGCTGCAGGCGCACGATGTCGCGGATCTGAGCTTTGTCCAACGCACGGAAGATGATGATCTCGTCGATGCGGTTGATGAATTCCGGCCGGAAGTGGTGGCGCAGCACGTCCATGACCTCGTCCTTGAGGCCCGCCTGCTCCGACGCGCTGGCGGAGCCCTGCCTCTCACGCAAGTGCCGCTGGATGATGTCGGATCCGAGGTTAGAGGTCGCGATCAGGATCGCGTTGGTGAAATCTACCACCCGTCCCTTGCCGTCGGTCAGGCGCCCGTCGTCGAAGATCTGTAGCAGTACGTTGTGCACGTCCGGGTGAGCCTTCTCGATCTCGTCAAGCAACACCACGGCGTAGGGCCGCCGACGCACCCGCTCGGTCAGCTGCCCGCCTTCCTCGTAGCCGACATAGCCCGGCGGCGCGCCGACAAGCCGTGCCACCGTGTGCCGCTCCATGTACTCGCTCATGTCGACGCGGATCATGGCATCCTCCCCGCCATAGACCACCTCGGCGAGCGCCTTGGCGAGCTCAGTCTTGCCCACACCGGTCGGGCCAAGGAACATGAAGGTCGCGACCGGCCGCTTGCCTTCGCGCAGCCCGGCGCGGGCCAGCCGCACGGCATCGGCCACGGCCTTGACGGCTTCCTCCTGCCCTACCAAGCGCTGGTGGATCCGCTCCTCGAGCTTCGTCAGCCGCTCCCGCTCCTCCGTGGTCAGCTCGGTAACGGGGATACCGGTCAGCTTGGAGATGATCTGCGCGATGTGCTCCACGCGGACCTCCGCAGTGCCGGAGCCGCGCTCGCGCCGCCAGCGCTCATTCGCCTCTTCCATCTCCTTCGTGCGCGCCTCGTGGTCCGCCTGGAGCTCTTTTACGCGGTCGAAGCGCTTACGGGATGTGGCGTAGTCCTGCTCGCGCTTGAGCTGGCTGATCTCCGCTTCCAGATCCTGCACCTCGGGCGGCCGCGCGGTGGCGCTCATCTTCACCCGTGCCGCGGCCTGGTCCACTAGGTCGATTGCCTTGTCGGGTAGGAAGCGCCCGGTGATGTAGCGGTCGGAGAGTTCGGCCGCGGCGACGATCGCCTCCTCCGTGATCGTCACCTTGTGGTGTGCCTCCAGCGTGTCGCGCAGGCCGCGCAGGATCATGATGGACTGCTCGACAGTCGGCTCGGGCACGAGCACGGGCTGGAAGCGCCGCTCCAGCGCGGCGTCCTTCTCGATGTGCTTCTGATATTCGTTGAGCGTGGTGGCGCCGATCAGGTGCAGCTCGCCGCGCGAGAGCGCCGGCTTGAAGGTGTTCGCCACGTCGAGCCCACCCTCGCCGCCCGTGGAGCCGGCGCCGACTATGGTGTGCAGCTCGTCGATGAACAGGACCAGCTCCTCGGATTGGGCGCGAACCTCCTGCATGATCTGTTGAACTCGCTCTTCGAACTCGCCGCGGTACTTCGAGCCGGCCACCATCGAACTGACAGAAAGTTCGACCAGCCGCTTGCCGCGCAGTGCCTCCGGCACCTCCCCGGCGACGATGCGCTGTGCGAGACCCTCGACGATGGCGGTCTTGCCGACGCCCGGCTCGCCGATCAGCACCGGATTGTTCTTCTTGCGCCGGGCCAGCACCTCGATGGTGGTCTCGATCTCCCGGGCGCGGCCGATCACCGGGTCGAGCTTGCCGTCCCGCGCCAACGCGGTCAGGTCGCGCGAGTATTTGTCGAGGTTCGGTGTGTTGGTCGGGCGCTCGACGCGTCCTTCCTCGGCACCGCGGCCGACCACCTTGACGATCTGCTGGCGTAACGCTTGCGGCGTGAGGCCGAGGCGGTGCAGCACCGCGCCGGCGAGGCCCTCGTCCTCCTCGGCGAGGCCGATCAACAGGTGCTCCGGCCCGACATAGGAGTGGCCGAGGTCGCGAGAGGCGGCGAAGGCGCGGCCAAGCGAGTCCTTTACGCGCGGGGAGACGCCAATCTCGGTGTCCTTCGACGGTTCCGTCTTGTCGGCGCCGCCGTCTGGACGCCGCGCCTCGCGTTCGAGCTGCTGGCGCAGTTCCTCGGCCGAGACCTTGACCTGCTCGAGCACGGTGCGAACCACATCGCCGCCGGCCAGCGCGTGCAGCAGGTGCTCGGTGTCCACCTCGCGCCGGCCCCATTCGTGCGCCGTGCGGGCCGCGTCCTGCAGCAGCTCGAGCGCGTGTTCGCTGAGGCGCTCCGCTCCGGCGGCGGCAGCAGCACCGCGCCTGCGGCCTGAACGGATCGGGATCGGCTGACCCGCCCCATGGTCGCGGTCCTCGTCGCGGCGGCCGAGGCGAGGGCCGCCGGGTTGATCATCGCCGAAGAATTCGTCGAACAGGCTGCCGCGGCCGCCGAACAGGGACTCCAGCGGCGAGCTGTACCGCTGCTGACGAGCCAGCTCGCGATATTCCTGCTCACCCATGTCGACCGTTCGGCGCTGGCCATCCGCCGACACGTAGGTTACCCGCACCATCCTCGGACGATTGCCGCCGACATTGCTGGCCTCGCTCATGCGCGCTGTCCCTTCAAGCTGTTATATGCTGCCGCCCTTTCACTCATGGATCGGTCGACCGGCCGCCGACGTCCATCCGATGAGTTCCTAAGTAGAGTTCCGTAAGTGAACCGTCCGGCTAGAACCGTGGGCGACCTCGGTTACGTCGGCTTGACGTAGCGATCGGAGCCTTCATGCCCGCTACCACCATCAGCTTGCCGCCAACACGTGGAACAGCCGCGACGCCGGGCCGCGCACGGAGGGCATGGCCGGCCTCGATGCCATAGAGCTGGTGCTCCGCGATGGCACGGCGCGCTGCCATCGAAGGGCTCGCGGGCAGCGAGTCTGGGCGTCGAGGCTGAGGGTGAGACCAGGGTGCTGCGCGATCCCTGGGAAACCGCCATCATGCTGACTGCGGGCTGAACGCCGCCTCGGGCGAGTAGACCTGAAGCCGCATC
>NZ_JAFEUU010000014.1 GCF_017355885.1 Sabulicella rubraurantiaca | reverse complement strand
CCCAAACGCTGGCCCGCATAGGCCTTCTCCCGGATCGGCCGCCACCAGGCCTCGTTGTCCAGGTACCAACGGATCGTGTGCTCCAGGCCGCTCTCGAAGTCGTAGCGCGCCTTCCAGTCGAGCGCGGCCTCGGCGCCCGAGGGGTCCATGGCGTAGCGGAAATCATGGCCCGGGCGGTCCTTCACGAAGGTGATCAGCCGCTCGCGCGGCCCGGCCGGATCCGGGCGCAGCCGGTCGAGCGTGGCGCAGATCGCCTTCACCACCTCGAGGTTGGTGCGCTCCTGGCGCGGGCCGATGCAGTAGGTCGCGCCGGGCCGCCCACGGAACAGCGCCAGGGCCAGCGCCTCGGCGTGATCCTCCACGTGCAGCCAGTCGCGGACGTTGTCGCCCTTGCCATAGACCGGCAGGCTCTTGCCCTCGAGCGCATTGAGCGTGACGAGGGGGATCAGCTTCTCGGGGAACTGCCAGGGGCCGTAGTTGTTCGTCGTGTTGGAGACGAAGGACGGGAAGCCGTAGGTGTGGTTCCAAGCCCGCACGAGGTGGTCGCTCGCCGCCTTGCTGGCCGAATAGGGCGAGCGCGGGTCGTAAGGCGTCTCGGGCGTGAAGGGCGGATCGCCCGGGTAGAGCGAGCCGAATACCTCGTCGGTCGAGACGTGGTGGAAGCGGAACGCCGCCTTCGCCTCGCCCTCCAGCGACGACCAGTATTCGCGCGCTGCCTCCAGCATCACCTGGGTGCCGACGACATTGGTGCGGATGAATTCCGCCGGCCCGTCGATGGAGCGGTCCACGTGGCTCTCGGCCGCGAGGTGCATCACCGCGCGCGGCCGGTGCGTGCGGAAGGCCGAGCGCATCGCCTCGGCGTCGCAGATATCGGCCTGGATCAGCACGTGGCGCGGGTGCTGGCGCCAGGATTCCAGTGCTTCGGGGCTGGCGGCGTAGGTCAGCTTGTCGATGTTGACCACGACCTCATCGGTGGTGCCGAGGATGTGGCGAACCACGGCGGAGCCGATGAACCCGCAGCCGCCGGTGAGGAGAATAGTCACAAGGCCTCCGCGAAAAGATGCCCGGCAATAGCGTAGTCGCCCCGAGGGTCAAGCAAGGCGAATCACGTAGCTCGTTCCATCAACCTGTCCGATTCTTCGACACTCAGGCGCCCGCGATCCGCAATCCATGCGCGATCCGCGCAAGGTAAAGGGCGTTCCAAGCATCCGCGACATCCGTCAGGACTTGGCATGAGATCTGGAGGCGGCCACGCCGCGATCGAAAGACAGCCATATTCCCCTTGCGTCGTGCAGGCATGCATGCTGGTCACCAGCCGAGCCTTCGGCGGCCAGGCAGGATCAGCCTCGAGCCTCTTGCGGTATTCAGGCCGCGTTGCCCTGAACTGGGTGCTGGGACAGATGCAATCGGGTCGGGAACCGGCCCTGCGAGAGAGAGCGGGGGTTGCCCCGCCTGCTCACGAAACTCCATCCAATCCGCAGGATTGGATGGGGTAGTTCATGGTCTGCGAGGGGGTCGAGGTTGATGGCAGGTTCGTTTGCAAGACTGGAAGCGGCAAGGTCCGACGGATGCATCGCTCCTGGAGAGCGTCAAATGATTGGACGCCGCTTCGCGGAAACCATCAGGGTCCAAACGAGACTGGATAGCTGACTGCAGGCGACCGTGCTACTAGAATGCCACGATCACCCACGTGGGGTGGGGCCGTCCATAGCTGACAGCTAGGCACAGCTAGGCTTGGCGTATTACTGCAAGAACGGCCTCACGGACCGTGCCAAAACAACCGGCGTCGTAACCCCGAGAGTCCATCAGGACGATGCCAGCCTCATCTCGCGCTAGGACATAGCCTCCAGCCTCCGCAAAGGGCGGCTCCAGGTAAATCCAGTCGCTGCCATACTCTTCTCCAGGCATGAACGCAGCCATCCAACCCGGCGCTCCGCAGGCGATAGAAAGCGCTTCCTGGAAATCTTGCCCACTCATACCTATAGCTCTTTTCGGATTTCTTGTAAGAAACTGAATGATTTCGCACATAAACCGTTCCATGCTCGCGTTTTGAAACTAAAAATGCTCACTCGCGCTATATTTCGTAGACGCATAGCCGCCAACACAGATTTTCTACTTATCGAAGAGGTGGAGCAGCGCCCGACGGCCTGTTGTGACGACCCAAGAGCCACCGCGCGGCGCGGGCACTCCATCAGCCTTCAGGGTCTGGGCGACCTTGTGAATGCTGGCCCTTTACTCCCAAAGAGTCAGGAGACGAGACAGTATGCCCCCACCGAGCGCTCGATGCGCCGCACGCCGCGGACCCGCTTCTTGAGTTCCTTTTTGGCGTTCCGATCGGCCTCGAACACCGGGTGGGCCGCTTCGCGAAAAAATTGGAAATGGCAAAGCTGGTGCGGCACGCCCGGCAGCGCCTCGGCCACCGCGCGGCGGATCGAGGTCTGCCCGTCGCTGATCACGCCCAGAACCAGCACGCCCACGGCCGCCCTGGCCTCCTAAGCAGCGGCACGAGATCCTCCGGCCGGCTTGACAGCAGGCTGCGCGCGAGCAGCACCGCGCCGGACAGACAGTCGCGCAGCACCCAAAGCACCTCGTGCCCGAAATCGGGCTGCAGCTATGATGGGAGGCGGCGCCGTCGGAACAGCGGCGCGGGCAAGGACAGGAGGTCACCTGGCATGTCCCGTTTCGTCCCGTCCGATCTGAAGCGCTTGGCCGGCGATGCCGCCTTCGCTCGTGGCGAGGTCTATCTGCGCGAGGGGCGAGTGGCGCTACTATCGGACGACGGCGTGGTCGTGTCCGCCCGGGTCGCCGGCACGACCGTCTACCGGACGGTGTTACGGGCAGGGCGGGGCGGCATCCAGGGCGAGTGCTCCTGTCCCGCCTTCGCCGACCATGGCTTCTGCAAGCACCTCGTCGCCACCGGACTGGTGGCCAATGCAGGCGGTAACGTTCCCGACCGCCTGGGCGCTATCCGCGAGCACCTGCGTAGCCAAGGCGTCGAGCGGCTTGCCGAGATGGTCCTCGATCTTGCCGAGCGCGATCCGGCGCTGCTCGACCGCCTCGACCTGGCCACGCGCGCGGCCGCCGGCGACGCGGCCGAACTGGCCCAACGCTGTCGGGCGGCGTTGAAGCGCGTGCTCCGGACAGGACGCTTCGTCGAATACGGCGAGGCCGGCGCCTGGGTGACAGGCGTGCTTGACGTGCTGGAAGGCTTCGAGGGCCTCCTGCTGGCCGGACATGCTGCCCTCGTTCTGGACCTCGCGACCGAGCTGTTCCGACGCCTGCCGGGCGCACTGGAGGGCGTGGACGACTCAGACGGTGGCGGGGGCGAGATCGCTGAGCGCGCAGCGGCGCTCCACCTCGCCGCCTGCGAGGCGTTGCGCCCCGATCCGGTCACCTTGGCGCGGGACCTGTTCCAGCTCGAGACGGGTGAGCCCTTCGGCACCTTTTGCGGCGCGAGCGGCACCTACGGCCACCTGCTCGGCCCGGTCGGCCTGGCCGAGTACCGGCGCCTTGCCGAGGTTGCCTGGGACGCCCTGCCGAAGACCCGGGCGCAGCGCGGCGGCGTGCTCGCGCCTGCCGAGGAGGGCCTCGCCCGGTACGTGCTGTTCCCGATCCTGGACGGCTTCGCGGCGGAGGATGGTGACGTTGACCGGCGTGTCGCGCTGCGCGTGGCGGGGCTATCGCACGTGAACGACTATCTACGGCTGGCGGAGTTCTGCCTCGAACAGGGCCGCGACGCGGAGGCGATGCGCTGGGCGGAGGAGGGTGCCTTCCTGTTCGACGACCCCTCGAACGAACCGCTGCTGCTGTTCCTGGCCGAGCAGCACCGCGCCGCCGGGCAGGGCGCGAAGGCCGAGGCGGTGGTCTGGCGCGGCTTCGAGCGCCAGCCGTCCATGCGGCTCTACGAAGCGCTGGCGAAGGGAACCCGCGCCCGGTCCGCGGTGCGCGTCGCCATGACGGACCGCGCCCTGGCGGTGCTGGAAGCGAGGCTCGCGAAGCACTCGCCCCAGACTGGATGGGACGGAATTGGCGCATCGGGCCTGCTGGTCGAGATCCTCATCCGCGAGGGTCGGTTGGACGCGGCCTGGGAAGCAGTGCGGCGACACGGCTGCCATGACGGCCTCTGGCGGCAACTGGCAGAGGCGAGCGAGGCGGCCAGGCCCGCGGACGCCATAGCGGTCTATGAACGGCTGGCCGAGGCGCAGGTCAGGCTTACCAACAAGCATGGCTATGCCGAAGCCTGCCGCTTGATCGGCCGCATTGCAGCCGTCCGCGCCCGGCTCGGCGAGGACCGGGCGCAGCAGGCCTATGTCGAGGATCTTCTGGCGCGCCACCGCGCCAAGCGGAACTTCGTTGCCATGCTGCGTGAGACGGGAGGCGGAGCGGGAGACCGCCGGCCGGTGGGTTCAAGCTGACCGACATCCGCGCCGCGCGCTGCACTGTGCCTCCGCTTATGGTGCGGGATCGATGTCTGATCAGCCAACGTGCCCGAGGGCGGCAACCGCCGCCCACGCGCCAACGCGACACCGCACGACAACGGCAGCAGCGCCATGCTGTAGGCCTCGCGACCCGACAATCCCTGGCGCGCCCAGCCGGATGTTGCATTCTGCGCAACGCCGGTGCCTCACGAGAACTACACCGCGCTCACCCCCTTTGGTCAAAATTCCGGCCGGAGGGAAGCTCCGCACCGGAATCGGCGGCTGCTTCCAGAACTTGCCAGTCCGCAAAAATCTGCAGGGGCTCGCCCGATCCTTCCCTGCAGCAGCACGATGTAGTACCGGCGCCACTCCTTGATCAGCACCTGGGCTCCCGGAGCGTGTTGACACCTCCCCGTTCAACAGCTCGTCCCGCAGCTTTCCGTTGATGAGATGGACGGCCCCGCTTTCCCCACTGATCTCCTGGCCAAGGATGCGGCCAGGAGATCCAGCAAGAGGAGGCGAGGATGGCGGTCGAGGTCCTTGGGTTGGACCTGGCGAAGAACGTCTTCCAGGTTCAAGGAATGGATGCAGCGGGACGGGTTGTTCTGCGGCGTCGTCTCCGCCGCAGCGAGGTCGTTGCCTTCTTTGCGGGATTGCCGCCGGCACTTGTTGGCATGGAGGCATGTCACACGGCGCACCACTGAGGCCGCGGGCTGAGCAAGCTGGGCCACCAAGTCCGGCTGATGCCGCCGCAGTTCGTGAAGCCGTATGTGAGGAGCCAAAAGGTTCGTGGAAGGGATGGGTTGCTGATCCCGTAACCCGGCCCCAGCAGGCCGCCCTCACCGAACAAATACAGACTGGGCTGGAAGCCGCGTTTGATGTTTATCGGTCAATCACTGCCTTGATCCGGCAAACCAATGAAGGAACAGTTCGCCGCAATGCAAGATACCGCTATCCTCGACAGGGGTCAGACCTACTGGGATGCCTTCTATGACCGCTCGATCGCGCCTGCGACCGCCTCTGGCTTCGCAGAGTGGATTTCGGGTCAGATCGAAGTTGGTGCCGCTCTTCTGGACCTCGCCTGTGGGAATGGTCGCGATGCGCGCTTCTTTGCCGAACGAGGCCATGCCGTGTTGGCCCTGGATCAGTCTCTGTCAGCCATCGAGAAGGCCCGGGGCGCAAAATCCAGAGCGCGTTTCCTCCAAGCGGACGTAGCCAAGGCGCGCGCGTTGATGCAGGATCACTTCCGCGCGGACCGCATGGCGGTGGCCTATGGCCGGTTCATGCTCCACGCCATTCCGTCAGAAACGGAAGCTGCGCTGCTGCTGGATCTATCCGAATGCCTGCCTCCAAGAGGGCTCGTCGCCTTCGAATACCGGACGCTTGCTGATGCGCTGCTGCCGAAGTGCCACGGCAATCACTACCGTCGCTTCATCGACCACGCCGACTTGCTGTCGCGCTTGGGAGACCTCGGCTTCGACATCCTCCTCGAAACCGAAGGGCAAGGTCTCGCTCCTTACAAGGAGGAGGACCCCGTGGTGGGCCGGGTGCTCGCTCGCCGTAACGGATGACGCCGGCTGAGATCGTCCGACTGTTTCCGGAGCGACTGGAGGCCCTTCGGCGCCTCGCCTTCCCGGATGTCTGGTTCACGCGCGCCGAACAAGGCGGGGCGCTATCTTTGCCCTTGCGCGTGCGGACCGAGGCACTGCGCTTCTCCCTGGAGAAGCGAGCGCCCCTCCATCTGGGCGCGCTCGCCCTCGAAACTGAGCAGCCCCCTCACCGCGTCGTTGGCCTGCGTTCCGTCGAGGCCGAAATCGTGGACCACGATCATCGAGACCATCTTCTGAGTGCAGGGTTTCCTTGGGTTTGCTTCGAGACCTCCGAGGAAAAGCCTTGTCTCACCCTGGAATTCGAACCGGCGACGCTCACACGCATTCTCATCGACAACCGGCCTGAATGGCATCAAGACCGGGCGTGGTCGTTGCGCATCGAGGTCCGCGCCCAGGGAGGGCGGTGGCGCACGATTTGGCGCCATGCCTCGCGCGCAGCGGCCTTCGCTCGAGCCGCTCGCAGCGCTGTTCCGGAGGGGCTCCCGCCTCAGGCAGCCCGCCTCGCGCTACGGGCGACGCTGCAAGCCATGGCCCTAGATCCCGCTTTGCGCGTAACTCTCGACCGCTTGGTCCAGCATCGGTCCGATCTGGTTGCGCCCCTGAAAGAGGCGCTGAACGAGACGATCCTCCTCCCGCGGAGGCGCGAAGCGACCAGTCATGGTATCTTGCGCACATTTCGCTTCTGGCAGCCGGAGGAGAAGGCGGCCGCCATCCTTGGCCTAAACAAAGTGCGCGCTGCTCTGGAGCGGAAGGGGATCCCAGCCTGTTTGGCTTATGGCGCCCTGCTGGGCTTCGTTCGAGAGGGCGACCTCATTCCCCACGACGACGACGTCGACTTGATCGCTCTTCTTCCAACGCTCGACCTTGCCCAGATTCAAGAGGCACTGGAAGGGAGCGGCTTTATCTGTCAGGTGGCGTCGCCTTACCACGTCGGTGTGTGGCACCCCCAAGATCCGTACGTGAGCTGCGATGTGTTCGTGGCCGTGCAGAAGGATGAGCAGGTCCGCCTGACGCCTGCGCGAGATCCCCTGGTGCCGCTGTCGGCCCTGCTGCCTTTCGGACGCGTTTCCTTTCTCGGCACATTAGTGGAGATTCCGGCGGATCCGTTTCGGATGCTCGAAGCATTCTATGGGCCCAGTTGGCGTGTTCCCGACCGTGGATTTGCGCACGATTTTGGGAGCGGCTCGTGAGCGGGCGGCACAGGACATCTGAGGTGCTCTTGTGCCTTCTCACCCGCCCAAGCTCTGCGCCACCTCCTCGCGCTTGCGCCGCGGCATCAGCTTCATCGCCAGGATGAAGGCCGACAGCAGCAGGCAGGTGCCGTTCGCAGCGATCAGCGGCAGCGCGCCCAGCATGATCCCGTAGGTGAGCCACAGGCTGAACCCCGTGACGGTGAGCACGTACATGCGCGTGGAGATGGCATCGGTGTCGCGAGTGCGAATCACCTTCCAGGCCTGGGGCACAAAGGAGGAGATGGAGCAGAGGGTGGCCAAGCCACCGACGATGTCCGCAAGCGCCATGCGGGGCTGAATGCCGCCGGGAGCCCCACGTTTCAGCCGGCGCGAAGTTCCTCGATCAGGGGCTCAACCAGGGGAGAGCGATTGCCGGCGTCGCCGAACAGGCACATCTCCGCCGTGCCCAGCGCCGGCAGCCCCGGCCGCTCCACCAGCCCATCCAGGATGCCGGTGCGGCCCAGGACCGTCAGGGCGAACCCCGCCTGCGCCGCGGCCGCCACCCCCATCAGCGAGGGCGAGGTGTAGACCACCTCGAAGGCGATGCCGGCGCGGGCCAGCGCAGTCAGGGCACGGTCGCGGAACATGCAGCCCTGCGGCAGCATGGCGAGCGGCAGAGGCCGCCCCTCCGGTGGGACGAAATCCGGCGAGGCCACCCAGATCACCGCATCGGTGAAGAGAAGCCGCCCTTCCGTCTCCCCGTCGCGCCGCTTGCCGAGGACGAGGTCCAGCTCCTCCCGCGCCAGCTGCGCGCGCAGTTCGTGGGACCGGCCGACCTCCACCTCGATGCGCAGTTCAGGCCAGGTGCGGGCATAGCGCGCCAGGGTGGGGGTGAGGTGGCGCGGCACGAAATGGTCGGCGACGCCGAGGCGCAGCCGCCCCCCGACGGGCGGCGCCACGAAGCGGCGCACCGCTTCCTCGTTCAGGGCTAACATGCGGCGGCTATAGGCCAGCAGCGTCTCGCCCTCGCGCGTCAGGGAAACGCGCTTGGGGCCGCGCACCAGGACAGGGCGGCCCAGCATCTCCTCCAGGCGCTTTACCTTGAGCGACACGGCGGATTGGGTGAGGCCGAGCGCCTGCCCCGCCGCGGTGAAGCCGCCGCGCTCGGCGACCGTCACGAAGCCGCGCAGCAGGTCGAGGTCGAGGTCCGGAAGCCGCATGCATGCTTCATCGCGCCGCCCGGGACGCGGCGCAAGCGGCGGGGGAGCGTGCCCCCGCCGCGCTCGGCGTCAGATTTCCTCGTCGCCGTAATCGCCGTCGTCGTAGCCGCCGGCCGCGTCGTCATACCCGCCCGAGGCATCGTCATAGCCGGCAGGGGTCGCGTCATTGCCGCCGAAGCCGGAGGCGGAACCGGGATCGGTCCAGGCCGAGGAGGTGGGCACCGCCTCCGTCCCGAAGGCACCGGCCCCCGCGCTCGTCGCTGCCGCAGCGGCCCCGCCGCCGCCAAATGCGTTCATCAGCATGTTGCCGAGCACCATGCCGCCGGCGACGCCCGCCGCCGTCATCATGGCGGTGCCCAGGAAGCCCGGGCCCTGGCGCCCCATCATGGCGGGGTTCATCCCGCCCGGCGCCTGAACCGGCTGCGGGCGCGGCGGCATCGGCGCGGGGCGCGAGCCGCCCAGGCCGAAGAAGCCACGGTTGCTGGCGGCCTCCGCCTGGCGGCGGGAATTCTCCAGCTCCCACTCCAGTTCCTGGATGCGGTTCTGCGCCTGGACCAGCGCGTGTTCCTGCACGAAGGCGGTCTGCGTCAGGCGGTAGCGCGCTTCCGGATGGCGCTGGAACAGCTCGCCAATCAGCCGATCCGCATCCGGGTCCACCGGGGGCAGGTTCGGCGCGGCGCCCTGGCCGGTGCTGGGCACGCGGCCGGAATTCCACGGGCCGCCGGACGGCGCGGCAGACGACACCCCGGCGACGCGCTGCACATACTCCGTGATGATCCGGCGTTCTTCCTCGGTCATGTGTCCTTCCCTCCTGAGGGGGGCGATTCGGTAGGCCCCGGACGGCGCGGGAAATGGCCCGGCCTTACCGGGATTTCAAGGATCTGATCGGATGGTTACGCGCGCGTCACGCAATGCGGGATGGCAGACCCAGGCGTCCCCATTCGATAGCCGGGCAACGGTCCATCACCACCTCCACTCCGGCGGCGCGGGCGCGGGCGGCGGCGTCCTCATCGATCACGCCAAGCTGCATCCAGACGGATTTGGCACCCAAGCGCACCGCCTCATCGGCCACGGCGCCCGCTTCGGAGGAGCGGCGGAACACATCCACCATGTCGAGCGGCCCCGCCTCCTCCAGCGTCGCGACCACGCGGCGCCCTTGGATCTCCTGCCCCGCGAGGCCCGGATTGACCGGCGTCACCTCGTAGCCGCGGTTGAGCAGGAAGCGAATCACCCCAAAGGAGGGGCGCTCGGGCTTGTTGGACGCGCCGACCACGGCGATGCGGCGGGTCTGGCGGAGCAAGGCTGCGATGTCGGTCATCGTGCGATGGGGACATGGGTGGCGCGCGGCATCAAGCTCGATGCCGGCAGGGGTTGCACCGCCTCCGCCTTGCCGAAGCGGCGGCCCAGGGACCAATTGCTCTGCATGCGCACTTCCGGGTTCGGCACCGTCCAGCACTGCCCGTTCTCGTCCAGGAAACACACCCACATCAGGTGCGATTCCGGCCCGTAATCAATCACGAAATGCGCCAGGGCCGGACCCTTGGGGGTGTCGAGGGGCAAGGGCGGATTGAGCTGCGTGATCATGTTGGAGGGTTCCAGGACTGCCACCCAAACGCCCACCCCCTGGGCGGCGGTTGCGGTCTGCCGGGGGATCGGCATCTCTGCATCATGCGCATCCCCTTCCTGTCCCCCCGCCCCCCGACCGTCGCCGTCGTGCGACTGGAAGGGCCGATCTCCGCCCGCGCCGGCTTCCTGGGCGGTCTTAACCTCGCTGGCCTGGCCCCGGTGCTGGAGCGGGCCTTCAGCCTGAAGGGTGCTTCGGCGGTGTTCCTGGCCGTCAACTCGCCCGGCGGGTCGCCCGTGCAATCCGCGCTGATCGCCCGCCGCATCCGGCAACTGGCGGCGGAAAAGAAACTCCCCGTGGTGGCGGTTTGCGAGGATGCAGCGGCCTCGGGCGGCTACTGGATCGCCTGCGCGGCAGACGAGATCGTGGCCGACGCGGCCAGCGTCCTCGGCTCGATCGGCGTCATCTCCGCCGGGTTCGGCTTCCAGGAGGCGATGGCGCGGCTGGGGGTGGAGCGGCGGCTGCGTACCGCCGGGTCGGAGAAGGCCACTGCCGACCCCTTCCTGCCCGAGCGGGATGCCGATCGCGCCCGGCTGGAGGAGTTGCTGCAGGATTTGCACGAGGAATTCAAAGCCTGGGTGCGGGAACGGCGCGGGACGCGACTGAAGGCGCCCGAGACAGAATTGTTCACCGGGCGGTTCTGGGCCGGGCGGCGCGGCCTCGAACTCGGCTTGTGCGACCGGTTGGGTGACCTCCGCTCGGAGGCAGAGCGGCGCTTTGGGCCGAAGGTGAAGCTGGTGCGGATCGGCGGGAAGCGGCGGCGCTTCCCCTTCTCCCTGCTGCCCTCGGGTCGGGCCCTGGCGGAAGGTGCCATGGCCGCAGCGGAGGAACGGGCAGCCTGGGCGCGGCTTGGAATGTAGGAGGAGGGATGCATCGCAACGGGCCAAGAACGTCCAATCAAGAACGGTCAGTTCGAGTTTCGAAAGCGGAGACTGGATGTTCTGCCACCGGGAGAATCTTTACATGACAGGGCAACCCAGGTGCCAAGTGGTTGAATCTATTTGGTGGCACGCTTCTTGCTGAACGAGGGCGCAACGAATCAGTTGCGGAAAGTTCAGCAGGAGGGACTAATGCGAAAGATTCTTGCGGCGCCTCTCGCGGCGCTCGCATGCCTGATTGCAAGTGTTTCCAACGCAGCGCCCATCCGCACGGACATCGTGTTCGTGGTCGACGAGTCCGGCAGCATGGGCGGCGTCCAAGCGAACCTGCGCAACAACATCGCCGCGTTCGCCAACATCTTGTCGGCAGGTGGCGTGGACGCCCGCTACGCACTGGTCGGCTATGGCGACAGCAACGTCGTGCCTCGGCTGATCTCGAATGTCACCGACGCCAGCAGCTTCGCAACGGCTGCCCAGGGCCTGCGCACCAACGGCGGCACCGAGCCCGGCTACTCGGCCATCGCCTTCGCGCTGAATGGCCTGGACAACCAATCGTCCACCCTGAACTTCCGCGCGAACTCGCTCACCAACATCATCCTGATCACGGATGAGCCAAGCATCGGTGATGCGTGCACCGTCTCCCGGCCGCTCTGCGTCAACGCCGCCGCGGTGACGGCCGCCGTGGCCGACAGCCTGCTGAAGAGCCGCCAGGCGCTGCTGAACTCCGTCCTCTCGAACTCGGACACCATTGCCGCGTACGGCAACCTGACCACCAGCAATGGCGGGCAGGTGTTCGACCTGAGCCAGTTCGGTTCTCCGAACCAGCAGGTGGTGCAGCAATTCGTCACGACCTTCGCCAACGCCAAGCTGCAGGAGATCGTGGATACCTGCCAGACCAATCCCAACCTGCCTGGCTGCAATCCGAACGGCACCCCGGTCCCGGCTCCCGGCGGCCTGCTGCTGCTGATCGGTGGCCTCGCAGGGCTGGGCGCCGCTCGCCGATTCGCGGCCTGAGAAGAGCGGAACTCTCCCGTAGCGGGCCGGCACGCCCGGCCCGCTACATTCATGTTGTCCAGGACTGGGTTCAGCAGTCCCTATAGCCCTTCCCGAAGCGGGCACATGGATGTGGTACCCCGCAATCCCCGGCAAAGAACCAGCGCTGCCTGCGGCCAACCAGACCTTGGATACAGATCAAAAGAGGAGCTTCGGCATCTCCGATAGGGAGAGCGGCGGACAACCAATCCCAACGCTCCTTTCTCAGGAGTGTCTTTATCAGCCCTCGAGGCAGGGAGGCATGTACTCCAGAACTGTCTTGAAGGGTCTGGGCGCCGGGCGCTGCGCTCTTCTTTGACACTCGCCTCTTGCCGCAGATGAACAGACCTGGGCACGACTGTGCGGCTCTCCGCTGCGTCCCTGCAAAGCTCTTTCCGCAGCCGAGACCAATCCTACCTGTCGCGTCGGACGAGATGCTTTGCCACCACCCTAGGCTTGAGCGGTGACTTTCCCGCACCGAGCCTCGGGACCATGGCGCCTCCTTCACTCCGCTGATCGCGGGTGACCCATCGGCGGGAGCGTCGAGACGCGGATCCCAGATCGAGACCCGCGAACACAGGGCATCGGCCTACGAAGAAGCGCGCTTGTGAGGTTGGGGCTGGCTCAGCCAAAGCCCTCATACCAGACGCGCATCAAGTTCATTCTTTTCTTCGGGCGACCGGATGGCTGAGGATGACCTCGCCGCCTCATCCAGAGTTGCACCCCATGCCTCGAGCGATCGTTCCTGATCGAAGTTCTCCTCGGCATGCCTCCGGTTGGTGACGCCAAGACGTAGGCGCATCCCTTCATCCCTCGCCAAGTTGGCAAGAGCACGCGCTATCGCGTCCGCGCTCTTTGGCACGACGAAGGGGAGGTTTTCCTCAGGAAGCATGAGCCGAACATCGCCCACGTCAGTGGACACGACAGGAAGGCCCGAAGCCATCGCCTCCAGGACGCTCAATGGCATCTGCTCCGTGTCTGAGCTCACCGCGAAGATGTCGAAGCGGGCGTAGTGCTCCTCGGGGCGCGCTGTCGGCCCCGTGAACGTGACGTCTTCTGACACGCCCAGTTTCTGGGCGGCTGCCTGCAAGCTGCCGAGCTCACCTCCGCCACCGACGATCACCAGCTTCGCCTGCCATCCATCCCGGAGGAGACGAAATGCCTTGAGAAGGCGGTGGATGTTCTTCTCGGGGCGGAGCGCCGCGACCGTGCCGATGGTGAGGGGGCTTCCTGCGCTACGTCCGCTGGGCCGGAAACGCGCAAGGTCGACGCCATTGGGAATGCGCCTCAGGCGCTGCGGCGCGACACCCCAGCTCCCCGTTGCCATGCGCTCCAGGCCGTGGCTTGGCACCACCACCATGCTGCGACGGAGCGCAAGGCGCCTTCCCCAGATCCGCCGCCAGTGCTGCCGGCCCATCTCATCTGGCCCCAGCCCCTCCTCGACGTGGATGTGGGGAACGAGGGGGAGGAGATTGGCCATGGCCCATTCGATGGACCCCCAATTCGTCGTCACCATCACGGAGGGCGCGAGGTCGCGGATTACCCGTCGGCATGTCGGCAGGTTGGAGAAGATGCGCCCCTTGGGCAGGCGGATTTCAGGGAAGGAAACCGACAGGGAGGGGGACAGATTCTCCCGGCAGGCCAAGTTGCCATCCAGAGAAAGGATGGCGTGCCGCCACCGCGGGCCGAAGCGGTTGGCAAGAGAGGCGAAGCGGATCTGCGCCCCTCCCACCGCGAAGGTTGGAAAGACATGCAGCAGCAGTGGCGGCACCGATCTATCTCCTAGATGGCCGCGAAGGCGTGAGTGGCGTGGCGTCGCGCCGCGTCAGGCCAGGAGAACTGTTCAGCCCAGGCGCGCGTCCGCTGCCGGTCGCGCCGGTGGCCCAGCAACTCGCGCACGCCTTCGACGACAGCGGCAGAAGAGCGGTCCGCCAGCAGCACACCGGCGTGCCAATCCTGCACCGCCTCCGGCGAGCCCCAGACCGGCGTGGCGGCGACAGGCGTCCCGCAGGCCATGGCCTCGACGAGCACGTTGGCAAGCCCCTCGCGGTCGGAACAGAGGACGAGCGCATCCGCCGCGCCCATGAGA
Source organism: Sabulicella rubraurantiaca (assembly GCF_017355885.1). GTDB lineage: Bacteria > Pseudomonadota > Alphaproteobacteria > Acetobacterales > Acetobacteraceae > Roseococcus > Roseococcus rubraurantiacus. The sequence continues at coordinate 96,792 of NZ_JAFEUU010000014.1, read as the reverse complement.
CCAGCAAGGGTCCCCTGGTTCACGTTCCCGACGAAGCGCACCCGGTCAGCGACGCCCATTCGTTCAGCGCGCTGGCGGAGAGCGCTGTCCAGCGGGCCGCTTCCCGCAATCACGAGGTCGACGCCCGGCAAGTTGCGCATCGCGTCAATGACGAAGCCGTGCCCCTTCCTTTCAATGAGATGGCCGACGGAAAGCAGCGTCGGGCGCTCGAACTTGAGATTCCGCCGGAGCTCGGCACGGTCCGAAGGCGGATGAAACAGGTCGAGGTCGACCCCGTGGAGGATGACATCGGTCTTGTCGCGTTCGATGCCGAGCTCGACGAGGCGATCCGCCAGTGCGCGGCAAACGCAGGTCACCGCGACGGACTGCCGCACGGCCCAGAGCACCTGCGGCCTCACGGTCGCGAAGGTGGGAAGCAGGTTCACGTCGGTTCCAAAAGCGGTCAGCAGCAAGGGCCGGCGCATGGCCTTGGCAATGAGGGCTGCAGCGACGCCGTCTGGATACAGGTAATAGGCGTCGATGACATCGAAATCGAAGCCCTCGGCACGAATGCGCCGGATCTCGGGAAGAAGCGCCGCCGCCATCAACGCTGGGGCAACGGTCATCCCGATCTTGGGAATCACCGGATAGCGGGGATGACGCGTCTGGATGCCGCTGGGAGCGCTCTTCGAAGGCACATCCACATAGGCGCCATACCGCTCAATCCGCCTCATGGCGCTGGGAAGAAAGGGCACCGGCGCCACCATCCTCACCTCGACCCCCGGAACCTTCGCAAGGTGTGCGAGCCGATGCTGAAGGAAGATGCCGTGCGTCGGCTGGATGGGATTGGGAAAAAGACTGGAGAAAGACAGGATTTTTAGAGGGCGAGAGCTGTCTCGCTTCCTCAGGAGGCCGGGTACCGCCTCCTGCGTAGAAAGCGCCAACTCCTTGGTTTGACCAGCATTTTCGGGACGCGGAACAACGTACTCCATGTGGGCTCCTCATGGTTGTGAACCAAGCTCCCCCCATCCACATGGATTAACATTGGCTACAATGTTAGACAAAGAGTATATTTTTGCGGGAGGATGCAACCAACATCCCATATTGTCAGACTCAGTGACAAGCCCGACATAAGGACCGCTGCCTGACGGGTTTGGGGAGGCAAAAGGCTGGAGCGCCTTGTCAGCAGGCGAGAGCTGGCCTTGCGCACGGACATGGCCGGTTTGCCGGCCCAAACCCTCTGGCCAGTCGACCAGAAGTTCAACCATGGCCGCAAACGCGACGGATCAAAGGCTGAGCGGAACCCTCAGATCCAGCGCCGGACCTTGGCGGCATAGGGCGGATACGAAGCCGGGAAGCGCCCGCGCAGATACGCCTCCTCCTTGCGCACCGCCGCGCGGTCTAGCCACAGGAAGGCGAGCAGCAAGGCCAGCCAGCCCCAGCCCTGACCCCACCACAGCGCCATCCCGGCGGCGATGCCGAGGAAGCCCAGATAGATCGGGTTGCGGCCGAAGCGGAACGGGCCTTTGCCCACGAATTGCGTGTCCGGGGTGAAGGGACGCGGATCGGTCCCGGCCCGACGCATCACCGCCAGCGCCCAGAACACCCAGGCCAGGGACAGGATCGCAAGCGTGATTCCCGCCCCCGCCAAGGGACGATGGACGGGCAGAGGCACCGCCCATCCGGCCAAGTAGGCCAGGAGCAGCAGCCCACCCACCACCAGGGGCGGCGGCGGCCAGACCCCCGGTCCCTCACGCATCGGCAGCTTCGGGCAGGCGCATCCACGCGGGGATCTCGGGGTGCAGCACGGCATCGTCGCATCGCAGCGCTCCCTCCCCTCGCAGCGCCGCGAGGCGCAGCACCGCCATGCCGCGCCCCCCCTGGCCAGAGCGCATCTCGCCCACCTCCTGCCCCTCGCGCAGCACCGGCGTGCCGCGCGGCGGCAGCGCACCGTCGATGCGGACGGGAACGAGGCGGCGCTTCACCAGGCCGCGATAGCGGGTGCGTGCCGTCAGCTCCTGGCCCATGTAGCAGCCCTTGGTCCACGACACGCCGTGGAGTTCGTCGAACCCGGCTTCCAGCAGGATGGACTGCCCCTCCTCCAGGTCGCGCGAGCCGCCGGGCAGGCCGAGACGCAGCCGGTGCGCCTCGTAATCCGCGCCATCCGGCTCAGGCGGTGCAGCCGACAGGAGGCGCCACCCCGCTTCGGGCAGGCGCGGATCGGCGAAGGCGCCGGGCGGGGGCGGCACCTCCCAGCCCGCCGTGACGGAAAGCTCCGGCCGCGCCCGCATCGCCACCTTGGAGCGGAGGCGAAAGCGCATCAGCCGGGCCTGCACGGAAGCGACCTGGGCCGCCTCCACGTCCAGCAGCAGCGTGTCTTCTGATGGCACCACGAAGAAATCCGCCTGCCACTTGCCCTGGGGCGTCAGCAGCGCCGCCCAGACCGGCGCTCCCGTCGCCACGTCATTGCTGACGAGACCCTGGAGGAAGGCGATCCGGTCCTCGCCGGAGAGTTCGAGGACGGCACGGTCGGAAAGGTGGGCGACAGGCATGGGAAGGATGTGGCGGGGCTGGCGGGGGGGTTCAACCGGGGGAGGCCGTGGTAAGGGATGCGCCGTGCGCATCCTCTTCGTATCCTCCACCCGCATCGGCGACGCGGTGCTGTCTACCGGGCTGCTCGACCACCTGATGCGCGTGCATCCGGAGGCGCGCTTCACCGTGGCCTGCGGCGTGGTGGCGGAAGGGGTGTTCGCGCGCATGCCCCGGCTCGAACGACTGATCCTCCTGGAAAAGAAGCGCTGGTCCCTCCACTGGCTCGGGCTGTGGCGCGAGGTGGCGGGGACACACTGGGACTTGGTGGTGGATCTGCGTGGTTCCGCCCTCGCCTGGACGCTGCTGGCGCGGCGGCGCGCGGTGATGCGCGGCGGGCGGCGGGAGGGGCACCGGCTCCTGCACCTCGCCGCTGCCCTGGGCGTGCACCCCGCGCCGCGCCCGGTGGCCTGGTGGAACGACGAGGATTCCTCGCGCGCCGAGGCGCTGCTGCCCGGCACGAACTGGCTGCTGCTCGGCCCCACCGCGAATTGGAGCACCAAGACCTGGCCGGCTGAGCGCTTCGTCGCCGTGGCGGAGGCGCTCACCGCACCGGGCGGGACGCTCGCCGGTGCGCGCATCGCCATCCTGGGAGGGCCGGGCGCGGGAGAGCGCGCGGCCGCCGACCCGGTTCTCCAGGCCCTGCCGGATGCGGTGGACCTCGTCGGGCAATTGACCTTGCCCGAGGCCGCCGCCGCCCTGTCGCGCGCCGCGCTCTTCATCGGCAATGATAGCGGGCTGATGCATCTCGCCGCCGCCACGGGCGCGCCGACGCTGGGCCTATTCGGCCCGACGCCCGCGAGCGAATACGCCCCTGTGGGGACAAGGGCGCGTGCCGTGCTGGCCAAGGGTCCGCCGGGCGCCACGCCCATGCAGCGCCTCTCCGTCGCGCAGGTGCTGCACGCAGCGGGCGCGCTGCTGGCGAAGGAAGCCGTGCCATGAGGCTCTCTGCCCTGGTCGTCGCGCGCAACGAGGAGGCGCGCCTGCCCGACTGCCTTTCCACCCTCGGCTTCGCGGATGAGGTCGTGGTGGTGCTGGACCGCTCAACGGATGGCAGCGCCGCCATCGCCCGGGCGCAGGGCGCGCGCGTGCTGGAAGGCGCATGGGAGCTGGAGGGCGACCGGCGCAATGCCGGTATCGCTGCCTGCGAGGGCGAGTGGATCCTGGAGGTGGACGCCGATGAACGCGTGCCGCCCGATCTGGGCGCCGAGATCCGCCGTGTCATCGCATCCAGCCCGCATGGCTTTCACAGGGTGCGGATCGACAACTACGTGGGCGGACGGCTGATCCGCCATGGCTGGGGCGGAAGCTTCGGCACCACGCTGAAGCCCATCCTGTTCCGGCGCGGCGCCAAGCACTGGCGGGCGCAGCGCGTCCATCCCGGCCTCGACTGGAACGGCACGGAGGGCGAGCGCATCGAGGCGCACGGCATCCGGCACGAGCTGGACCGCGACATCTCCGACATGCTCAAGCGCCTGGACCGGTATTCCAGCGCCAAGGCGGCCGACCTCCTGGCCTCGGGCAACATCGGCACGCTGCCGGACAATGTCCGCCGCTTCGTCAGCCGCACGATCAAGTGCTACGTGGGCCGCAAGGGTTACCGGGAAGGAGGCTGGGGCCTCCTCATCGCACTCTGCGCCGGGCTGTTTCCGCTGCTGTCGCACCTCAAGGCGCGTCTGGAGCCGGAAAGGCATCGTCCTTGAGGATCGTGCTGGCCAATGAAGGGCCACGCATCACCGCCGACGCCGTCACGGAACGTCCGCTGGGCGGGGTGGAAACCGCCTTCTCCCTGCTGGCCGAGGCGTTCCGGCGGCGCGGCCACGAGCTGACGCTGCATTTCGAGGGCGAGGCGACGCCGATGCCTGCCAGCGCCGACCTCGTGGTGACGGCGCGGGTGCCGCGACTGTTCCGGACCCTGCCGCGCGGAAGGCGCGTGCTGTGGCTGCACAACCCGGCGGGCTACCTGCGGAAGCCGCGCCATGCCTGGCCGCTGCTGCTGACGCGACCCGTGCTGGTGACGCTTGGCCCCAGCCACGCCGCGACGCTGCCTTCCTGGCTGCCCGGGCGGCGCGTCTCCATCCCCCTCGCCCTCGCGCCGCCCTTCGACAGGCCCGCGCCCGAGCGCGCCCCGCCGCCTCCGGTTGCCGTCTTCACCTCCTCCCCACTGCGAGGCCTCGCCGAGTTGGCGGCGCTGTGGCCGCGCATCGGCATCGGCGAGTTCCGCGCTTATTCGGGCGCCGCGACCTATGGCGGCGATGCCCGGCTTGCCGCCCGCGCCGCCCCTGCGCTGGAGGCGGCGCGCGAAGCCGGGCTGCAGCTGCTGTCCCCCCTACCCCGCCCCGCGCTGCGCGAGGCGCTGCTGGGCGCACGCGTCATGCTCTACCCCGGCGATGCGGGCGAGACCTTCTGCCTCGCCCTCGCCGAGGCCCAAGCCATGGGCCTGCCCTGCGTGGTCATGGATCGGGGCGCGGTAGCGGAGCGGGTGGAGGATGGCGTCACGGGCGTGGTGGCGCGCGACGCGGAAGGTTTCGTCGCGGCGGCGCGGCGCCTGCTCTCCGACGACGCGGCTTGGCTTGCCATGCATCGCGCCGCCCTCCGGCACGGCCCCGGCCCCTCCTGGGACGAGGTCGCCGCGCGCTTCGAGGCGCTGGCCGCGTGAGGCTCGCCAATCTCATGGCCGGGGCGAAGATGGGGGGCGCGGAGCGCTTCTTCGAGCGGCTGAGCCTTGCCCTGCCGCGCGCGGGGGTTGAGGTGCTACCAGTGATCCGTCGCGACGCGGAACGCGCCGCGCGCCTCGCCGCCTTGAAGCCTGTGCAGCTGGGCTTCGGCGGGCCGTTGGATCTCCTGACGCGACCGCGCCTGCGGCGCGTCCTGCGCGAATGGCGGCCGGATGTGGTGATGGCCTGGATGAACCGCGCCGCTCGTCACGCGCCGGCCGGAGACTGGGTGCTGGTGGGGCGGCTGGGCGGGTATTACGACCTTCGCCACTACCGGCGCTGCGACCACCTCGTCGCCAACACGCACGACCTCGTGCGCTGGATCGTCTCCCAGGGCTGGCCGAGGGAGCGCGTGCATCACCTGCCGAACTTCGCCACGGACTATGCCGGCGCCGCCCCCGCCTCGCTGCCCGGAAACCCGCCGCGCCTGCTCGGTCTCGGGCGGCTCCATCGCAACAAGGGCTTCGACGTTCTCATCCGAGCGATGGCCCTGCTTCCCGATGCGACCCTGGTGATTGCCGGCGAAGGGCCGGAGCGCGCGGCACTCGAAGCTCTCACGCGCGAATGCGGAGTGGAAGGGCGTGTCCACCTGCCCGGCTGGCGCGACGACGTGGGGGCGCTGCTCGCTGCCTCGGATGTCTTCGTTTCCTCCTCGCGCCACGAGCCCCTGGGCAACATGGTGCTGGAGGCCTGGGGGGCGGGGCGCCCGGTGGTGGCCGCCGCGGCCCAGGGCCCGAGCGAGCTGATCCGCGACGGGGAGACGGGAATCCTTGTCCCCATCGAAAGCCCCGAGGCCCTGGCGCGCGGCATCGCCGAGGTGCTGGCCTCGCCCGCTCGCGCCGCCGCCCTGGCCGCCGCCGGCCGCGCTGCCTTCGAGGCGGACCACGCCGAGGCCCCCGTGCTTTCCCTGTGGCGCGATCTCCTGCACAAGGTCGCCCCCATGGCGGGTCGTTCCTGATGTGCGGGCTGGCGGGTCTGGCGCTGCGGGCCGGGGAGAATCCAGGCCCTCAGGTGCTGGAGGCGCTGACGGGCGCCCTCGCGCATCGCGGCCCCGACGGGCAGGGCTGCCACGTCGCCGGCAATGCCGCCCTGACCCATGCGCGGCTTTCCATCATCGACCTCGAAACCGGGCAGCAGCCCCTGCTGGCCGGTGGGGCGGCGCTGGTCGCCAATGGCGAGATCTACAACTACCGCGAATTGCGCGACGCGCACGGGCTGTCCTGCCTCACCGCCTCGGATTGCGAGCCGCCGCTGCACCTGTATCGCCGCGACGGGCTGGGCTTCGTCGAGGGGTTGCGCGGCATGTACGCCATCGCCCTGCACGACCGCGCGCATCGCCGGATGGTGCTGGCGCGCGACCCCTTCGGCATCAAGCCGCTCTACGTGGCTGAGGTGCCGGGCGGCCTCGCCTTTGCCTCGGAGATGCAGGCGCTGGTGGCGGCCGGCCTCGTCGCACCGCGCGTGCGGGAAGAGGCGCGGGACGAGCTGCTGCAGCTGCAGTTCACCACCGGCGCGGAGACGATCCTTTCGGGCATCACTCGCCTGCTGCCCGGGGAGAGCCTCACGATCGCCGATGGCCGCGTGACCGAGCGCCGGCGCCGCGCCGCCCTGCCCGAAGGCGGGCCGGAGGCGATCGGCGAGGAGGAGGCGATCGCCCGCTTCGACGCCGCCTTCGAGGAAAGCGTCTCGCTGCATCAGCGTTCCGACGTGCCCTATGGGCTGTTTCTTTCGGGCGGGACGGATAGCGCCGCCGTGCTGGCGATGATGGCACGGCTGAACGAGAATCCCGTGACCGCCTTCACGGCCGGCTTCGACGTGAAGGGCGCGGCCGACGAGCGCGAGGCCGCGCGCCGCGCCGCCCAGGCTGCCGGCGCTCGCCACGTGGAGGTGGAGGTGACCGAGGTGATGGTTCTGCGCCACCTGCCGGAGATCGTCGCCTGCATGGACGACCCGGCCGCGGACTACGCCATCATTCCCTCCTGGTTCCTCGCCCGACGCGCACGCGAAGAGGTGAAGGTGGTGCTTTCCGGCGAGGGCGGGGATGAGATGCTGGGCGGCTACGGCCGCTACCGCGCCGCCATGCGTCCCTGGTGGCGCTGGGGCCGCGCCATGCGCTCGCGCGGCGCCTTCGACCGGCTGGGCGTCCTGCGCGAGGAACCGCCTTCCTGGCGCGACGGCATCGCGGCGGCGGAAGCCGAGGCGGCCGAGGGCGGGCGCACGCGGCTGCAGGCGGCGCAGGCGCTGGATGTGGCGGATTGGCTGCCCAATGACCTGCTGCTGAAGCTGGATCGCTGCCTGATGGCGTACGGCGTCGAGGGCCGGACTCCCTTCCTTGATCCCGGCATGGCCGAAGCCTGCTTCCGCCTGCCCGACTCGCTGAAGGTGCGTCGCGGTCAGGGCAAGTGGCTGCTGCGCGAGTGGTTGAACCGGCGCTTCCCGGCCAGCGAGCCCTTCCGCCCCAAGCAGGGCTTCACCGTGCCGGTCGGCGCCTGGATCGCCGCCCATGCCGAGCGCCTGGGCCCCATGGTGGCGCGGCAGGAATGCATCGCCGAAATCTGCCGCCCCGGACGGGTGGAGGCGCTGTTCCGCGCCGCTTCCGGCAAGCGCGAAGGCGCGGCGTCCTGGCACCTCCTCTTCTACGCGCTGTGGCACCGCCGCCATGTCGAGGGCGTCCCGGCGGAAGGCAGCGTCTTCGATTATCTGGGCTGAAGCGCCGCGCGGATCTCCTTCGGCGTGGCCAAGCGGCGGGCGTGGCGCGCGGCGGCGCGGGTCAGCGCAGCGTTGTTCGCCTCCGTGCCGAGCGGCGCGTCCTCCAGCCCCGCGCGCAGCCCGCCACCGCGCGAGGCGGCGTGTTCCAGCAGCGGCGAAAGATCCACGTCGAGCCCCGCCACCATCCAGGGCGCGCCGGGATCGCATTCTGCCAGCAGCGCGAGATGCGCGTCCAGGAAGCGAGGGCGCGGCGGGAAGCCCCAGAGGAAGCGGTCGCTGAACATGAAGCGATAAATTGGCGTCGGCATCCCCGCCTGCCGCGCCAGCGCGGCCCCGGCGCGGGTGAAGCCCGGCTCGTAGATCGCATAGCCCGGATGGAGGCGCTGCTCGGCGCAGAACGTGGCCATGGGCCCCAGCTCGCGCGGCGGGTTGCGATACACCGTGCCGCGCCCCGGGCTGCCCGCCGCGGAAAGGTTCACGCTGCCCGGATCCAGCACCGTCCATTCCAGCAGGCCGCGCGTGGCGAGTTCGCGAATATGCGCGAAGCGGTCCGGCGCGTGCGTCGCCTCGCCCGGGACGGTGGGGTAGAGGATGGCGTCGGTGCGGGCGCGCAGACCTTCGATGATGCGGGCATAGATCTGCCAGTCATCGCGCTGCTCGCCGGTCGTTTCGTCATAGGCATGGAAGTGCAGGATGGCGGCACCTTCGGCGGAAGCGGCCGCGCCTTCCTCCACGATCTCAGCGACCGTGACGGGGATCCGGGGCTGGCGCTCGCGTGTCCAGGCGCCATTCAGCGCGCATTCGAGCCAGGTGGGCTGGGCCAATGGATTTTTCCTCCTGTCCGGCGCAGTTTACGCCCGACTTGCCGGGAGAATGCCACTTTGTTCGACTTGATCCTTCGCGGCGGAAAGGCCGTGCTGCCCTGGGGCATCGAGGCGCTGGACGTCGGCGTGCGCGACGGACACATCGCCGCGATGGGCGACCTTCGCACCGCCGAGGCGCGGGAAGTGGTGGATTGCAAGGGGCTGCACATGCTGCCCGGGCTGGTGGACGCGCATGTCCACCTGCGTGAGCCGGGCGACGCGGCGGTCGAGACGATCGGCACCGGCACCAAGGCGGCGGTGCTGGGCGGGCTGACCGCCGTGTTCGACATGCCCAACACCAGCCCCTCCATCACCGACTCCACACAGATCGCGTGGAAGCGCGCGCGCGTGGAGGAAACGGCGTGGTGTGACCTCGGAATCTATGTCGGCGCGACGCGGCGCAACATCGCCGAGCTCGCCGCGCTGGAGGTCGAGGAGAATGTCTGCGCCATCAAGGTCTTCGCCGGCTCCTCGACGGGCGACCTGATGATCGAGGACGATGCGGGGCTGGAGGCGGTGATGCGCTCGGGTCGCCGGCGCATCGCCTACCATTCGGAGGATGAGTACCGGCTGCGCGAGCGCAAGCCGAACTATCAGTCCGGCATGCCGCACCGCATGCACGCGGAGTGGCGCGACGTGGAATGCGCCTTTCTCGGCACGCGGCGTCTGATGGCCCTGGCTCGCAAGACCGGCCGCCCGGCGCATATCCTGCACGTGAGCACGGCGGAGGAGCTGGAATACCTCGCCGATTACCGGGACATCTGCACCGTGGAGGTGCTGATGAACCACCTCACCCAGACGGACGAAGCCTATGACCGACTGGGCGGCTACGCGGTGATGAACCCGCCCATCCGCGACAAGCGCCACCTGGAAGCCGCCTGGGCCGCGGTGCGCGACGGGCGGGTGGACGTGGTGGGCAGCGACCACGCCCCGCATTCCCGCGCGGCGAAGGAGCGCCCCTGGCCGGATTGCGCGGCGGGGCTGACCGGCGTGCAGACCATCGTCCCCATCATGCTGGACCACGTGAGCAATGGCCGCCTGTCGCTGATGCGGCTGGTGGACCTGATGTGCGCCGGCCCGGCCCGGGTCTATGGCGTGGTGAACAAGGGGCGTCTGGCCGTAGGCTACGACGCGGACTTCACGCTGGTGGACATGGCGAAGAGCCGGGTGATCGAGGAAAGCTGGATCGCCTCGCCCTGCGGCTGGACGCCCTTCGCCGGGCATCGCTGCCAGGGCTGGCCAGTGGGCACGATCGTGCGCGGCCATGTGGTGATGCGCGAGGATGAGGTGCTGGGAACGCCGGTCGGCCGCCCCGTCGCCTTCCGCTGAGGGGCGGGACGCCCCTCCCCCGCCCACCGGCCGCAACGCGGCCGGCGCGCGGCTCGGAACCGCCGAACCAGCGCACCTCGTCTGAGGCGCGCAAGCCAAGCGGCCGGAGGCCGCGCCCGGCGTCTGAGGGCACTAAATAGGCCTTGCGATCAGGTTGTGGTTCACGAAGATCTCGCAGCGCTTCACGCTGTAGGGGTCGAGCGGCATCTCGCCGCCATTCAGGCAAAGCCGCGAGATCCGGTAGCCGGGAAGCGCATCGAAGAAGTCGCGCATCGTCACCCCGGTTGCGATGTTGGCGCCGATGAACTCGAACTGGATCACGCGGAAGCGCCGACGGGCGATGCTCTCACGCGCGCCGCGCAGGACGTGCAGGTCGTGGCCTTCCGTGTCCACCTTCAGGAAAGCCACGTCCCCTATTCCTTGTGCGTCCAGGAAGTGGTCCAGCGTCGTGGCGACGACGGGATGCTCCACCACTTCCGATTCGTAGAGCGCGACCGAATCGCGCGACAGGCTTGCCTGGGTCGAACCATCGGCGGATGCGAAGTCGAACAGGCTTGCTTCCCCAACCGTGTCGCCAAGCGCCGCCGCATGGATCTCCACCCCAGCCCCGGCGAGGCGGTCCTCCAGCGTGGCGCGGGTGGCAGGGTGGGGCTCGAAGGCCAGGATGCGCGCCTGAGGAGCCAGGCGACGCAGGGCAATGGCATAGGCCCCGGTGTTGGCGCCCACGTCGAGCGCCGTGCCCTCGCCAATTTCCGGTGCGATCCGCGCGAGGAAGGCTTCCTCCGCTGCGGACAGGCCGTGGCGACCCCGGAAGTTGATGGCGATGCCGTTGCAACGCAGGGCGAAATCATAGGCAGCGCGACCGAACCACGCCATGGAGGGCCGGTTCAGCAACCAGAAGACCGGATAGGCCACGCGCGCCAGTAAGTCACGACCTCGGCTCGGCTGCCAGCGCGCCACGGTCGTCCTGGATGCGTGCTGCATAAGCAGAAAACCCCCGTATGACTAAGAGAATAAAGCAAGTTTGACACGACAGGAAGGCTGTGTTGATCCGTCCTTCAGACGGGCAGCATCCGTGCCGTGGCCATCCAGTTCAACCCACATCGTCGAAGCCCCGCCATACCGAACGCCGGCCATCCGATTCCGGTCTTGCTCGCCTGTCCTTACTGGGCGGAAAGAGGGGGCGTGTCGGCCACGCCGCGCGGCTGCGGGATGGCGGCCGGCCGGGTCACCCAGCAATCCACCGAGCCCAGCGACCGGGTGCAATAGGGGATGTGTCTCGCCACCTCCTCGCGCGACGCGCAGTAGGACAGGCGGCGGTCCAGCCGCACCACGGAGCAGTCAAGTCCCGTCACCCCGCTCACCACGAGGTCGGGCACGGTGCGGCCTGTGACCATCAACGCAGCGACGTTCACCCCCACCGTGGCGACGGCGGCTGGGCCATCGCATCCGGGGAGGAGAAGCAGGAGGAGGAAGGGCAGGATGGAAGGGCGCACCCGGGCAGCCAAGCGCCCTGCGCCTTAACGGGGCGCGAACATGCTGCTAGACCCTCGCCTTCTTGCAGCGGGACGGATGGCATTGCCGGATCTGGTTGACGAGGTTGACGAGGAACTGCGGGCTGAACGCGCCCAGCGTCTCGCGCAGCGCTTCGGCGGCGCCCTGACCGGGCTCGCGCTGATCGTGCTCGCCGGCGTGGGCGGCTGGGAAGGCTGGAAGTGGTGGGAAGCCCGCCAAGCCAGCATCGCGGCCGGGCAGTTCCTGCAGGCCGCGGAAGCCGCCTCGGCCGAGAATGCGGACCTCGCCGCCGTCGCCCAGCGCTTCGGCGCCGTCGCAGCAGAGGCGCCCACGGGCTATCGCACCCTGGCGCGGCTGCGCGAGGCCGCCCTGCTGGCCGAATCCGGCAATCGCGAGGGCGCGCTGGCCGCCTGGGATGCGCTGTCGCGCGACACGGCGGTGGAAGAACTCTATCGCGACCTCGCCACGGTGATGTGGGCGCTGCATTCGGTGGATTCGGCCGAGCCCGGTTCGGTGGAGTCGCGCCTCCTCCCCCTCGCGGCCGATGGGGCGCCCTGGCGCGCATCGGCACGGGAGGTGCTGGCGTTGCTCGCCATCCGGCGCGGCAACACGGAGCAGGCCCGACGCTCGCTCGAGGCCATCCTGTCGGACCAGGCAGCGCCGCAGGGCGTGCGCGACCGTGCCGGGCGGCTGCTCGGAGGATTGGGAAGCTGATGACACACGCAATGGGCCGCCGCGCCGCGCTCCTCGCCGGGGCCGGTCTTCTCCTCAGCGGCTGCGAAACCACGCAGGACTTGGTCGATCGTGTGGTCGGCAGCAGCAAGACCCCCCTGCCCGGCGAGCGCATCCCCATCCTTTCCGCCGAGCGCGGCGTCGAGGTGGATCGCGAGGCGTCGGGTCGCCCCCTCGTGCTGCCTCCCGCACAGCTCAATACCGACTGGGCGGTGGCAGGCGGCCCGCTGGGCCACAATCCCGGCCACCTGTCTCTGCCCAGCCCACTGGGTCAGGTCTGGACCAGCTCAATCGGCACCGGCACAGCCTATCGCCGCCGCCTGACCTGCCCGCCGCTGGTGGTGGGCAACACGGTCTTCGCAGCGGATGCCTTCGGCTGGATCACGGCGCTGGACACGGCGCGCGGTGCGCGCCGCTGGCAGACGGACAGCCGCCCCCGGCGCGACCGTGACGGCGCGTTGGGCGGGGCCATCGCATTCGCGGACGGCACGCTCTTCGTCGCCACCGGCCTGTCCGAGATCATGGCCCTCGACCCCGAGACGGGCAGCATCCGCTGGCGCGAGCCGCTGCCCGCCCCGGCGCGCGGCGGCATCACCGTGGCAGGCGGTCGCATCCTCGTCCTGACGGTGGAAGGGCACCTGATCGGGCTGGCAGCGGAAAATGGCCAGCAGGCCTGGACCTTCCGCTCCTCCCCGGTGCAGGCCCTGCCGCTCGGCCTGCCGGCCCCGGCAGTGGACGGCGACGTGGCGGTGGCGGGCTTCGCCTCCGGCGAACTGGTCGCGCTGCGCGTCGCCGATGGGCGCGTGCAGTGGAGCGAAAGCCTCGGCACCTCGCGCAACAGCCTGTCGCTGGCCGAGCTGAGCGCCATCACCGCCATGCCGGTGATCGACAATGGGCGCGTCTACGCGGTCGGTCTGGGCGGCAGCACGGTCGCCATCGACCTGCGATCCGGTCGCCGGGTGTGGGAGCGCGATCTGGGCGGCGGGGCGACCCCGGCCGTCGCGGGGGACTGGGTCTTCGTCCTGTCCAGCCGTTCGGAACTGGCCGCGATCGGCCGCGCCGACGGACGCATCCGCTGGATCAGCCCCCTGCCCGGCTTCGAGGACGAGGCGCGGCGCCGCCGGCCGATCACCTGGGCGCCGCCCGTGCTGGGGGGCGGGCGCATCCTCGTCGCAGGCAGCCACGGCCAGATGGTCGAGGTGGAGCCGGGCTCGGGCCAGATCACGCAGCGCACGCGCATCGCGGGCGGGACGACGCTGCAGCCGGCCATCGCCAACAACAGCCTCTACCTGCTGACGGACGGCGGCGACGTCGCCGCGATGCGCGGGGTGGGGTGAGGTGAGCGCCCTTCCGGTCGTCGCGATCCTCGGACGGCCGAATGTCGGCAAGTCCTCCCTGTTCAACCGCCTTGCCGGGCGGCGCCTCGCCATCGTGGACGACACGCCGGGCGTGACGCGCGACCGCAAGGAGGTGGAGGCCGAGATCGCCGGGCGGCCCGTGCTGCTGGTGGACACGGCGGGGCTGGAGGAAGCGGCGCCCGAGACGCTGTTCGGCCGCATGCGCGCCAGCAGCGAGGCGGCGCTGGAGCGGGCCGATGTCGCCGTCTTCGTGGTGGATGCGCGCGCGGGCATCACCCCCTCCGATCGCGCCTTCGCCAATTGGCTGCGCCGGGCGCGGCGTCCCGTCATCCTGGTCGCCAACAAGGCGGAGGGACGCGGCGGCGCGGCGGCGGCGATGGAAGCCTTCGAGCTTGGCCTGGGCGAGCCCATCGCCGTTTCCGCCGAGCATGGCGACGGCATCATGGGGCTGATGCTGGCGATCGGCGAGCACCTGCCCGAACTCCCGCCCGAGGAGGAGGACGAGGGCGAGGAAGGCGCAGAGAAGCCGCTGCGCCTCGCCATCCTCGGCCGGCCCAATGCCGGCAAGTCCACCTTGCTGAACCAGCTTCTCGGCGAGGAGCGGATGATCACCGGACCGGAGCCCGGGCTGACGCGCGACGCCGTCTCGGCCATGTGGCACGACGCGGTCGGCCCCGTGCGTCTCGTGGACACGGCGGGGATGCGCAAGCGCGCCCGAGTCACCCAGAAGTTGGAGGAGCTCTCCGTCGCCTCCTCCATCGCCGCGCTGCGTGAGGCGGAGGTGGTGGTGCTGGTGCTCGATGCCCTTCTCGGCCTGGAGGAGCAGGATATCCGCATCGCCCGCCTCGCCGAGCGCGAGGGGCGCGCCGTGGTGATCGCGCTGAACAAGTGGGACGCGGTGGAGGATCGTGCGGCAGCCAAGGCGGCGCTGGACGACGTGCTGGAGGCTTCGCTGTCGCAGCTTCGCGGCATCGAGGTGGTGCCGCTCTCCGCCGCCACCGGACGCGGCGTGGACCGGCTGATGCCGGCCGTGCGTCGCACGCATGAACGCTGGAACCGCCGCGTCGGCACCGGCGCGCTGAATCGCTGGTTCGGCACGATGCTGGAACGGCACCAGCCGCCGCTGGTGGATGGGCGGCGCCTCAAGCTGCGCTACGCGACCATGCCCAAGGCACGCCCGCCCACGCTGGTGATCTTCGGGACGCGCGCGGAACTCCTGCCGCAGGATTACCGCCGCTATCTGCTGAACGGGTTCCGCGAGGAGTTCGACATGCCAGGCGTGCCGATCCGCCTGCAGCTTCGCGGCACGGAGAATCCCTACGCCGAAGAGGAGTGAGTCGATGTCCGAAGGATTCGAGCGCTTCCGCGCCCTGCATGAAAGCGGCTGCTTCGTCATGCCGAATCCTTGGGATGGCGGCTCCGCCGTCTTGATGGCCCGGGAAGGCTTCCCGGCCCTCGCCTCCACCTCGGCTGGCATTGCCTGGGCGATGGGACGGCTGGATGGCTTGGCCGCCGTGTCGCGTGAGGAGGCCATCGCCAACGCCGCGATGATCACCCGCCTCACGGGGCTGCCGGTGAATGGCGACCTGGAGGACGGGTTCGGCCCCGCGCCGGAGGATTGCATCGCGACGGTGGAAGCAGCGATCGAGGCCGGCCTCGCCGGGCTGGGCATCGAGGACACGACTGCCAATCCCGAGGCGCCCATCCATCCCTTCGACGCGGCGGTGCGCCGCATCGAAGCCGCTGCCAAGGCAGCGAAGGGGCGCATCGTGCTGACCGGACGCACCGACAACTTCCTGCACGGGCGGAATGACCTCGACGATACGATCCGCCGCCTCCAGGCCTTCGCCGAGGCGGGGGCGGATGTGCTCTACGCCCCGGGCCTGCCGGACATGGACAGCATCCGCGCGGTGGTGCGCGCCGTTTCGCCCAAGCCGGTGAATGTGGTGATAGGCCCGCGCTCCGGGCTCGTGCCGCTTTCGGTGCTGGCCGAGGCAGGAGTGCGGCGCGTCTCCATCGGCGGCGGAAACTATCGTCACGCGATGGGCGCGGTCGTCGCCGCCTCGCGCGCGCTGATGCAGGGCGACCTCGCGGTGCTGAACGGCGTGCCGACGGGCGCGGAGATCTCGGCGCTGCTGCGACGCTGAGGCCGGACCCTTGCCGCCCCGGCAGGCGTGGCGCAACTTGCGCGCCTCGCCGGGAGGAAAGGGGAATCGCCGCGTGATCAACAAGATCGTCCAGTCCGTCGCCGATGCGCTGGCCGGGGTGAAGGATGGCTCCACCGTCCTGATCGGCGGCTTCGGCTCCGTGGGCCAGCCTGATGCGCTGATCGAGGGGCTGATCGAGCAGGGCGCGACCGACCTTGTCTGCGTCGCCAACAATGCCGGCGCTGGGCGAGTCGGCCTCGCGCGGCTGATGGAGCTGGGGCGCGTCCGCAAGATCATCTGCTCCTTCCCGCGCTCCCAGGGCTCCGTCGTCTTCGAGGAGCTGTACCGCGAGGGGAAGATCGAGCTGGAGATCGTTCCCCAGGGCACGCTGGCCGAGCGGATGCGCGCCGCGGGCGCCGGCATCCCGGCCTTCTTCACCGCCACCTCGGTCGGCACGCTGCTGGCGAAGGGCAAGGAGGAGAGGGAGTTCGACGGGCGCCGCTACGTGATGGAGCACGCGCTGAAGGGCGATGTCGCGCTGGTGGAGGCCTGGGAGGGCGACCGCTGGGGCAACCTGACCTACCGGGAGTCGGGACGGAACTTCAACCCGGTCATGGCGATGGCCGCTGAGATGACGGTCGCCCAGGTGCAGCACATCCGCGAGCTGGGCGAGCTGGACCCGGAGAAGGTGGCGACGCCCGGCCTCTTCGTGAACCGCGTGGTGCGGGTGGACCGGGGCGCGCCCTGGGTCTGACATGAAAAAGGCGGGGGAGTTCCCTCCCCCGCCCTGGGTTTCGCTTCAGAACTCGCGCCGCGGCGGGCGCCGGTCGCGCGGGGGCGGCGGCGGGGCCGACAGCTCCGCCTCCAGCTCCTTGATCTTGTTCTTCACGCTTTCGCGCAGCGCGGGCGTGGCGTGGGGCTTCATGCCCGCCAGCACCTCCTTCAGGTCGCGCAGCTGCTTCTCCTTCTCCGCGCGCGAGCGGGAGATGGGGCGGTTGTCGGAAAGCTGGCCTTCGCGGGAACGCATGGCTCAGACCGACAGCAGCAGGCGGCGCGGGTCCTCGATCGCTTCCTTCACGCGAACGAGGAAGGAGACGGCCTCCTTCCCGTCCACGATCCGGTGATCGTAGGACAGGGCTAGGTACATCATCGGACGGATCTCCACCTTTCCACCGACCACCATCGGGCGCTCCTGGATCTTGTGCATGCCCAGGATGCCCGATTGGGGCGGGTTGAGGATAGGTGTGGACATCAGCGAGCCGTAGATGCCGCCATTGGTGATGGTGAAGGAGCCGCCCGCCATCTCCTCCAGCTTCAGCTGGCCATCACGCACGCGCTTGCCGAAATCGGCGATGCCCTTCTCGATCTCGGCGAAGCCGAGGTCCTGCGCGTTGCGCAGCACCGGCACGACGAGGCCGTTCGGCCCGCCGACCGCGATGCCCATGTGGACGAAGTTCTTGTAGATGATCTCGTCGCCCTCGATCTCCGCGTTCACGGCGGGGAATTCCTGCAGGGCGGCGACGCAGGCCTTCACGAAGAAGCTCATGAAGCCGAGCTTCGTGCCGTGCCGCTTCTCGAAATGGTCCTTGTACTCGGCGCGCAGGCCCATCACCGCGCCCATGTCCACCTCGTTGAAGGTGGTGAGCATGGCGGCGGTGTTCTGCGCCTCCTTCAGGCGGCGGGCGATGGTGACGCGCAGACGCGTCATCTTCACCCGCTCCTCGCCGCCTTCCAGCGCGCGGGCGGGGGCCTTGGCGGCGGCGGGGGCGCTGGCAGGCGCGGCGGCCGGGCGCTGGAGGAAGTCCAGCACGTCGCCCTTCGCGATGCGGCCGCCCTTGGCGCTGCCCTGCCCGATCTGCTCGGCCGAGATGCTGTTCTCCGCCATCATCTTGGCGGCGGCGGGGAGCGGCGCGCTGTGCGACACGGCGGCGGAGACGGAACCGCCCCCGGTGCCTGCGGGCTTGGCCGCGGCATTGCCCGGCGCGGGAGCCGAGGCAGGCGCCGGCGCATTGCCGGCCGCGTTGGGCGGCGGCGCCGGGTTCGGGTCGGAAGGCTTGGACGGCGCGGCAGCCGCCGCGCCGGAACCGGCGGCGACGGTGCCCAGCACGGCGCCCGGCTCCACCTCGGCGCCTTCCTGCACCGCGATCGCCTCCAGGACGCCGGCGGAGGGCGCGTTCACCTCCACCGTCACCTTATCCGTCTCGAGCTCCACAAGCGGCTCGTCGGCCTTCACCGCCTCCCCGGCCTTCTTCAGCCAGCGCGCCACGGTCGCGCTGCTTACGCTTTCGCCCAGGGTGGGCACGAGGATTTCGGTCGCCATCGTCCTGTCTGCCTTTTTCGCGCCCGGCGGCGCGCCGCTTGGAGGCGGGGACGCATGGTCCCCGTCGCTGGAATTCACGGGGTGATTACAACCCCAGCGCCTGCTTCACCAGGGCATCCTGCTCCTGCTGGTGAACCTTGGCGAGGCCGGTGGCGGGGCTCGCCGCCTCCTCTCGCCCGACATAGACCGGGCGCTGCGCCTTGCCGCCGAGCCCGACCAGCACCTTCTCGATCTTGCGGTCGAGGAAGTGCCAGGCGCCCATGTTCTCCGGCTCCTCCTGGCACCACACCACCTCGGCGTTGCGGTACGGGGCGAGGATCGGGGGCAGGCTCTTCACCGGGAAGGGGTAGAGCTGCTCCATCCGGATGATGGCGACGTCGTTGACGCCTTTGTCGCGTCGCTCCTGCAGCAGGTCGTAATAAACCTTGCCGGTGCAGAGCACGACACGGCGCACCTGCGAGTCGGGAACCAGCGCGTCCACCTCGGGAATGACGTGGCGGAAGGAGCTGCCAGGCCCGAAATCGGCGAGCGAGGACACGGCCAGCTTGTGGCGCAGCAGCGACTTCGGCGTCATCACCACCAGCGGCTTGCGGTAATTCGCCTTCAGCTGGCGGCGCAGCGCGTGGAAGTAGTTGGCCGGCGTGGTGAAGTTGCAGACGCGCATGTTCCGCTCGGCGCAAAGCTGGAGGTAGCGCTCCAACCGGGCCGAGGAGTGCTCCGGCCCCTGCCCTTCATAGCCGTGCGGCAGCAGCATCACGAGGCCGGACATGCGCAGCCACTTCGTTTCAGCGCTGGCGATGAACTGGTCGATGATGACCTGCGCGCCATTGGCAAAGTCGCCGAACTGCGCCTCCCACAGCACCAGCGTGTTGGGATCGGCGAGGGAGTAGCCGTAGTCGAAGCCCAGCACGCCGAACTCGGAAAGGAGGGAGTTGAAGGCCTCGAACTTCGCCTGGCCCTCGCGGATCTGGTTCAGCGGCGTGTATTCGCGCTGAGTGCGCTGATCCACCAGCACGGCATGGCGGTGGGAGAAGGTGCCGCGCTGCACGTCCTCGCCGGACAGGCGGACGCGATGCCCCTCCAGCAGCAGGGTTCCGAAGGCCAGCGCTTCGCCGGTCGCCCAGTCGATGCCCTCGCCGCCCTCGATGGCCTGCTTCTTGGCCTCCATCTGTCGGGCGATCTTCGGGTTGACGTTGAAATCCTCGGGCACGCGCGAAAGGGCGGTGCCCACCTCGCGCAGCGTGTCGAGCGGAAGCGAGGTGGCGTGGTCCAGCTCCCCATCCCCGCCCTTGGGCTGCAGCCCGGCCCAGTGGCCTTCCAGCCAGTCGGCCTTGTTGGGCTTGAAGGCGTTGGCGGCCTGGAAGGCATCCTCCAGCGTCGCGTTGAACCCGTCGAGCAGCCCCTGCGCCTCCTCGGCCGGGATGCTGCCCTCGCTGGCCAGACGCTCGGCGTAGAGGGTGCGCGTCGTCCGCATCTGGCGGATGCGGCTGTACATGTTCGGCTGGGTGAAGGCCGGCTCGTCGCTCTCGTTGTGGCCGTGGCGGCGGTAGCAGACGATGTCCAGCACCACGTCGGCGCGGAAGCGCATCCGGAACTCGGCGCAGAGCCGCGCCGTCCAGACCACCGCCTCCGGGTCGTCGCCGTTCACGTGGATGATGGGCGCCTGCACGGATTTGGCGATGTCGGTGCAGTACAGGCCGCTATAGGCGTGGACCGGAACGGTGGTGAACCCGATCTGGTTGTTGGTGACGATGTGCACCGTCCCGCCCGTGCGGTAGCCGACGAGCTGCGACATGGCCATCGTCTCGTAGACGACGCCCTGGCCGGCAAAGGCCGCGTCGCCATGCAGCAGGATGCCCATGACGGAGGAGCGCTCGATCGTGTCGCCCGACATGTCCTGGCGCGCGCGCACCTTGCCGACGACCACAGGGTCCACGGCTTCCAGGTGGGACGGGTTGGGTTGCAGGGAGAGGTGCACCATCCGGCCGCCAATCTCGATGTCGGTCGAGGTGCCGAGGTGGTACTTCACGTCGCCCGAGCCCTGGACGTCGTCGGGCATGAAGGAGCCGCCCTTGAACTCGGAGAAGACCTGCGCGTAGGGCTTCTTCACCACGTTCACGAGCATGTTCAGCCGGCCGCGATGCGCCATGCCGATGGCGATCTCGCTCACGCCGAGCGCGGCCGTGGTCTCGATCACCGCCTGCACGGCGGGGATGGTGCTCTCGCCGCCCTCCAGGCCGAAGCGCTTGGTGCCGACATACTTCTTGGCGCAGAAGGCCTCCCAGCCCTCGGCCTCGGTCAGCTCCTTCAGGATCTTGCGCTTGTCATCCTTGCTGAAGGCGCTGGCCCAGGGCGCGCCCTCCAGCTTCTGCTGGATCCAGGACTTCTGGCCGGGATCCTGGATGTGCATGAACTCGGCGCCGATTGGGCCGCAATAGGTGGCGCGCAGCCGCTCCATGATCTCGCGCACCGTGGCCGTCTCCAGCCCCAGCACGTTGTCGATGAAGATGCGGCGGTCGAGATCGGCCTCCTCGAAGCCCCAGAAGGTGGGGGACAGCTCCGGGTGCGGGGCGGGCTGCTGCAGCCCCAGCGGGTCCAGCCGCGCCTCCAGGTGGCCGCGCACCCGGTAGGAGCGGATGAGCATGAGGGCGCGAAGGGAGTCCAGCGCGGCCTTGCGGATCGCCTCCGGGTCGGCGGCGCGCGCCTCGCCGGGCTTGCCGCCCTTGGGGGCCGGCTTGGCCTCTTCCGCCGGGGCGAAGCCGCCGCGGGGCCGCGGCGCCCAGGAGGCGCCCATCGCGTCCGTCAGCACGGCGCGGGCATCGTCGTTCAGCGCGGCGAAGAGTTCCGCGAAGGAGGGGTCCACGCTGTCAGGCTTCTCCACCCACCTTGCGTAGGTGTCGGCGAGATAGGCGGCATTCGCCCCGTTCATCGCACTCGCGAGGATGTCCACACCGGCCATTCTTGTCCTCCCAGCACGCGTTTCGGCGGCCGGTCCTTCTTCATGCAGCATGCTTCGCCGCAGGACGGAGCCTGCGGCGGGATGGGTTAACATAGCGATGATGGGGGTATGGCGGCATCCCCCCTCCCGCATGGGAGAGGGGGAAAAATGGCCGTGCTGCGCTGCAAAAACGCGTTGCAGCCGCCTTCAGGCGGGCTGAATCAGCCCTTCAGCGCCCGGACCATGGTCGAGCCGAGGCTCGCCGGGCTGTCGGCGACGTGGATGCCGGCGGACTTCATCGCCTCCATCTTCGCTTCCGCCGTGTCCTTGCCACCCGATATCACGGCGCCGGCATGGCCCATGCGGCGGCCCGGGGGCGCCGTGGCGCCGGCGATGAAGCCGACCACGGGCTTGTTCGGCTTGCCGGGGCCGAAATTCTCCCGCGCCAGGAACTCCGCCGCGAGGATCTCGGACTGGCCGCCGATCTCGCCGATCATGATCAGCGACTTCGTCTCGTCGTCCTTGAGGAACAGCTCCAGCACATCGACGAAGTCCATGCCCTTCACCGGGTCGCCGCCGATGCCGACGCAGGAGGACTGGCCGAGCCCGGCGGCGGTGGTCTGGGCCACTGCCTCATAGGTCAGCGTGCCCGACCGGGACACGATGCCGACCGAGCCGCGGCGGTGGATGTGCCCGGGCATGATGCCGATCTTGCACGCCTCGGGCGTGATGACGCCGGGGCAGTTCGGGCCAACCAGGATGGACTTGGAACCCTGCAGCGCGCGCTTCACCCGCACCATGTCGAGGACGGGGATGCCCTCGGTGATGCAGATGATCAGCGGGATCTCAGCGTCGATCGCCTCCATGATGGAGTCGGCGGCGAAGGCGGCCGGGACGTAGATCACGGAGGCGTCGGCGCCGGTCTTCTCGCGGCATTCGGCCACCGTGTTGAAGACGGGCAGGTTCAGCGTGGGGTGCATCGTGCCCCCCTTGCCCGGCGTGACACCGCCCACGTAGTTCGAGCCATAGGCGATGCCCTGGCTGGCGTGGAAGGTGCCCTGGGCCCCGGTGAAGCCCTGGGTCATGACCTTCGTGTTCTGGTCGACGAGAATGGCCATGGTCAGGCGCCCTTCACGGCGGCGACGGCCTTCTGGGCAGCGTCGGCCAGGTTGTCGGCGGGGATGATCTTCAGCCCGCTCTCGGCCAGGATCTTCTTGCCCAGCTCCACGTTCGTGCCTTCGAGCCGCACCACCAGGGGAACCTTGAGGTCGAGGTTCTTGGAGGCGGCGACGATGCCCTCGGCGATCATGTCGCACTTGGCGATGCCGCCGAAGATGTTGACCAGGATGCCCTTCACGTTGGCGTCCGAGGTGATGATGCGGAACGCCTCCGTCACCCGCGCCGCATCCGCCGTGCCGCCCACGTCGAGGAAGTTGGCGGGCGAGGAGCCGTAGAGCTTGATGATGTCCATGGTCGCCATGGCGAGGCCGGCGCCGTTCACCATGCAGCCGATCTCGCCATCCAGCGCCACGTAGTTCAGCTCATGCGTGACGGCGTCCAGCTCCTTCGGGTCCATCTCGCTGTCGTCGCGCAGCGCTTCCAGGTCCTTGTGGCGGAACAGCGCGTTGTCGTCGAAGGACACCTTGGCGTCGAGCGCCACGACCTCGCCACCCTTGGTGACGACGAGCGGGTTCACCTCGACGATGGCGCAGTCCAGCTCGACATAGGCGCGGTACATCGCCTCGACAAACTTGACGAAGGAATTGACCTGCTTGCCCTCGAGGCCAAGGGCGAAGGCCAGCTTGCGGCCGTGCCAGCCGGAGATGCCGGTGGCCGGGTCCACATGAACCTTGAGGATCTTCTCCGGCTGGTGCTCGGCGACCTCCTCGATCTCCATGCCGCCCTCGGTGGAGGCCATGATAACGACGCGGGAGGTCTCGCGGTCCAGCAGCAGGGAGAGGTAGAGCTCGCGTGCGATGTCGCAGCCCGCCTCGACATAGACGCGGGACACGAGCTTGCCCTCGGGCCCGGTCTGCTTGGTGACGAGGACGTGGCCGATCATCGCCTCGGCGGCCGCACGCGCCTCCTCCGGCGACTTGGCGAGGCGGACGCCGCCCTTGCCGTTCGGGTCGTCCTTGAAGCGGCCGGCGCCGCGGCCGCCCGCGTGGATCTGCGACTTCACTACGTAGATCGGGCCGGGCAGCTTGCGCGCCGCCGCCTCGGCCTCCTCGGCCGTCCAGGCGACGTGGCCGTCCAGCACCGCCACGCCGTAGCGGCGCAGCAGTTCCTTGCCCTGGTATTCATGGATGTTCATGGCTGGTTTCCTGCTGCGCCTCGGGGATGGATCAGACGCCGAGCTTCTTGAAGTCCTCGATCAGCTTCTTCACCGCGTCGCAGGACTTGTCGAAGGCCGCCTTCTCCTCCGGCGTGAACTGCACCTCGACGATGCGCTCCGCGCCGCCCGCGCCGATCACCACCGGCACGCCGACGTAGAAATCCTTCAGCCCGTACTCGCCATTCAGCATCACGGCGCAGGGCAGGACGCGCTTCTTGTCCTTGAGGTAGGCCTCGGCCATCTGCACCGCCGACGCCGCCGGGGCGTAGAAGGCGGAACCCTTCTCCAGCAGCTTCACGATCTCGCCGCCGCCATTGGCGGTGCGGTTCACGATCGCGTCGATCTTCTCCTGCGTGGTCCAGCCCATCTTCACCAGGTCGGGCACGGGGATGCCGGCGACGGTGGAGTAGCGGGTGAGCGGCACCATCGTGTCGCCATGGCCGCCCAGCACGAAGGCGGTCACGTCCTCGACCGAGACGTTGAACTCCTGCGCCAGGAACAGGCGGAAGCGCGCGGAATCCAGCACGCCGGCCATGCCGACCACCTTGTGCGCGGGCAGGCCCGACTTCTGCTGCAGCGCCCAGACCATGACGTCGAGCGGGTTGGTGATGCAGATCACGAAGGCGTCAGGGGCATACTGCTTGATGCCCTCGGCCACCTGGCCCATCACGCCGGCATTCTTGGTGAGCAGGTCATCGCGGCTCATGCCCGGCATGCGGGGGAAGCCGGCGGTGACGATGATCACGTCGGCGCCCGCGATGGCGCTGTAGTCGCTGCCGCCGGACATGGCGCTGTCGAACCCGTCCACCGGGCCGGATTGCATGATGTCGAGCGCCTTGCCCGCCGCCACGCCGCCGAACACGTCGAACAGGACGACGTCGCCCAGCTCCTTCAGGCCGATCAGGTGGGCGAGGGTGCCGCCGATGTTGCCGGCGCCGATGAGGGCGATCTTCTTGCGGGCCATTGCGCGTCCTTCGCTGGTGGCTTTGCCGAAATGCGCGGCATCCGTAGCCCCACCCGGCCATTCGGGCAAGGCGGGCGCCCCACCCGGCGCGCAGACATGAAAAAGGGGCGCCGGAGCGCCCCTTTCCGTGACGTCGCGACCCTGCTCGTTTCTCAGAGCGGGACGCAGCGGATCACGTCGGTGTGGCCCAGCGCCATCGTGGCCATGGTGCCATCCGGGCAGGAAGTCTGCGCCATGGTCATGGGAGGGAGGTCGCTTCCCCAGCGGAAGGACACGTTGCGAGGCTGCGCGGCGGCAACCGGAGAACAGACGCGACGCCCACCACGCATGGTGCAGGTGGCCATGGCGGTCTGGCGCAGCCCCTGCGGCGCGGCGGCCTGGTGGCGGCTATAGGGCACCGGCGCGAAACTGCGGCCCCGCTGCGCGAACTGGGCGTAGCCGCGCGGCGCGGCAGCCTGGTGCGCGTTGGTGCGGCCGTACCGCGCCTGCACCTGGCGCGGGGACACGTGCCGCACGGAAGAGGCTGCAGGGCGCGCAGCGGCGCGGGCCGGAGCGGCGGCAGGGCGGGAAGCGGTGCGCACGGGAGCAGCAACAGGCCGGCTTGGTTTCTGGGATTGCACCGCGCCGCGCGCGTCCCCACGCGCCTCGGCCATCGTTGGAATCCCCGCAAGCAGGCACAGGCCGACAAGGCCCCCGAAGAGCATCCGCATGAAACCCCCTATTTCCCCAGTCTCTTTCCCGTGTTGCGGCTTATTTCAATCAGGGCAGGTGAGGCAACCCCAAATATTCCTGACTCTGCATTTCCATGAGACGTGATGCAGTTCGCTCAAACATCGCGGCATTTTCGCCACGTTCGTAGAGCCGATCCGGCTCTGCTTCCGCACTCGCAACGAGCTTGCAACGATGCTCGTAGAGCGCGTCCACCAGCGTGATGAAGCGCCGCGCCTTGTCGAAATTCTCGGGGCCGAGACGCGGGATTCCATCCAGCACGAGTGTGTGGAAATGCGTCGCGATGGCGAGATAGTCGGCAGGGCCGAGATACGCGCCGCACGCCGCGTCGAAATCCATGCGCGCCACGCCGCGCTCCGCTTGCGGCACCTCCACCGCACGACCCAGCACGGTCAGCGTGCATGGCGTTCCATGCGGCATTCCCGCGAGCTCCGCGAAGGCGGCATCCAGCGCGCGCTCGGCCCGCGCATCGGCAGGGAAGTGCCAGGTGGGCAGGCCGCGGATGCGCTCGCGCCGGTAATCCTGCTGCGCCTGAAGATGCAGCACCTCCACGTGCTGCTTGATCAGCGCGATGAAGGGAAGGAAGGCATCGCGTCCGGGCTTGCCCTTGAACAGATCGTCGGGCGCCGTGTTGCTGGTCGCGACCACCACGACGCCGCGCGCGAACAGCGCCTCGAACAGGCGCCCGAGGATCATCGCGTCGGTGATGTCATGCACCTGGAACTCGTCGAAGCAGAGCAGCGCTGCCTCGGCGGTGATGGAATCCGCGAGCGCCGGGATCGGGTCGTCGGCGCCCGGGTTCGCCTTCTTCCAGCGATGGATGCGCTGGTGCGCCTGCTGCATGAAGGCGTGGAAGTGGATGCGCTTCTTGCGCGGCACCTCCGCCGTCTCGAAGAACAGGTCCATCAGCATGGACTTGCCGCGCCCCACCGCGCCGACGAGGTAGAGCCCCTCCGGCACATCCTCCGGCGGCGCGAGGTCGCCCGAGCCGCGCTTGCCGAAGAGCCGCCCCAAGAGCCCCGTGGGCTTCGGGGCCGGGGCGGCCGGGCTGGGGTCGTAGCCGCGCAGGGCTTGCCACAGGGCCTGCAGATGCTCCGCCGCCTGGGCCTGGGCCGGATCGTGACGCAGCACCCCGGCGGCGACGCGGGCGCGGTAAAGGGCGAGCGGACCGGCGGAGCGGGCCTCGGGCGGGGCGGAATCCATGCGCCCCGGGGGATAGACCCGGCGGCCCCGCGGCTCAACCGGGCGGATTGCTGGACGCGCGAAGGCCAGGGGCGTAAAGGAGGCGCCCTCTTGTCAAGTGGAGCTTTGGGTCATGGGCTACAGGGTCGCGGTCGTCGGCGCCACCGGTGCGGTGGGGCGCGAGATGCTGAAGACGCTGGCCGAGCGCAATTTCCCCGCCAGCGAGGTCGTCGCGCTGGCCAGCGGGCGTTCGGCCGGCCAGCAGGTCTCCTTCGGCGAGAAGCAGATCCTGACGGTCAAAAACCTGGAGACCTTCGACTTCACGGGCACCGATATCGGCCTGTTCTCGCCGGGCGCCTCCGTCTCGGCGATCCACGCACCGCGCGCCGCCTCCCAGGGCTGCGTGGTCATCGACAACACCAGCCATTTCCGGATGGAGCCGGACGTGCCGCTGGTGGTGCCTGAGGTGAACCCGCAGGCCATCGCCGGCTTTCGCAAGCGGGGCATCATCGCCAACCCCAACTGCTCGACCATCCAGATGGTGGTGGCGCTGAAGCCGCTGCACGCCATCAGCCGCATCAAGCGCGTGGTGGTCGCCACCTACCAGAGCGTCTCCGGCGCGGGGAAGGAGGCGATGGATGAGCTGTTCAACCAGACCAAGGGTTCCTTCGTGAACGACGCTCCCACCGTGGAGCAGTTCACCAAGCCCATCGCCTTCAACTGCATCCCGCACATCGACAAGTTCATGGAGGACGGGTTCACGAAGGAAGAGTGGAAGATGGCGGTGGAGACGAGGAAGATCCTCGATCCCGACATCGCCGTGGTCGCCACCGCCGTGCGCGTGCCGGTCTTCGTCGGCCATTCCGAGGCCGTCCACGTGGAATTCGAGGGGCCGATCTCCGTCGCCCAGGCCCAGGCAGCGCTGCGCGACGCACCGGGCCTCCAGCTCGTCGACCGGCGTGAGGATGGCGGCTACGTCACCCAGCTGGACGCGGCGGGCGAGGATGCGGTCTTCGTGTCGCGGCTCCGCAAGGACCCGACGGTGCCGCACGGCCTCGCCTTCTGGTGCGTGGGCGACAACCTCCGCAAGGGCGCAGCGCTGAACGCCGTGCAGATCGCGGAGGAGCTGGTGCGCCAGGGGCTGCTGCAGAAGCAGGCGGCTTGATTTCCAGCCCCGCGGCGTCCTGCCGCGGGGCTTTTCCAATCCAAAGGCGTGTTCCACGGGCCACAGCGTGGGACTCAATCCCTGATCTGCTGAATTCCAGAGCATATTAGGCACATTTGGGGCGGCTGAAACGAAGACCACCTTGCCCCTCGCTTCCTCCTACAATGCCGGCAGCCTGCGCGCCACGGAGAATCCCTGGGGCTTGGTGCAGACGCGGCGCGGCGATGGCTCCTTCCACGCCGATGAGTTCTGCGCCTTCCTGGTCGATGCGCTGGCGGTGCTGTGCGGCGCCCGAGGTGGAGACGCCGAGCCTCAGCGCCCTGCTTCGATGAGGGCCAGGAGGCCTTCGAGGATCTGCGACGGAGTGGGCGGGCAGCCGGGGATCATGAGGTCCACCGGCACCGCCTGGGTCACCCCGCCCTCCACGGCGTAGGAGCCCTTGAACACGCCGCCATCCACCGCGCAGTCACCGATCGCCACCACCCAGCACGGCTCTGGGGTGGCGGCGCGGGTGCGCTCCAGTGCCACGCGGAGGTTGCGCGTCAGCGGGCCGGCGACGAGCAGCACGTCGGCATGACGCGGGCTGGCGACGAAGCGCAGCCCCAGCCGCTCCAGGTCGTGCACCACGTTCTCCGTGGCGTTCAGCTCCAGCTCGCACCCGTTGCAGGAGCCGGAATCCACGTGGCGCAGGGAGAGCGAACGGCCGAGGCGCCGCTGGGCGGCGGCGTCCATGCGCGCGCGCAGTGCCGCCACGATCTCCGGCGACGGGCGCGGCGCGGGGTTGGTGAGCGGGCGGGAGACGAGGTTCCTCGCAAGGCGGGGCCAGAGCATCACGCCTCCTTTGGCGAGAAGAAATGCAGGCGGTTGCCGAAGGGGTCGGTCACGCGCATCGCGCGCTCGCCCCAGGGCATGTCCTCCACGGATGGCCGCGCCCAGGATCGCGGCGCCAGCGAGGCGTGGAGCGCATCCACGTCGTCGCAATGGAGGCGCAGCGCGCTGCCCGGCGTGGCGTCGCCATGGTGCATGGACAGGTGCAGCGCCACGCCATCGCGCGAGATCTGGGCGTAGAGCGGCAGGTCCGGCTCGAAGCGGTGCTCCCAATCCCAGCGGAAGCCGAGCCACTCCACATAGAAGCCCCGCGCCAATTCGGCGTCGAAGATGCGGAGGATGGGCACCAGGCCGCGCAGCGTCACAGGTCGCACCCCGAGTAGGAGCCGTTGAAGCTTTTGTTGATCAGCGGGAAGTCGGCGACGATGTTGCCGATCACCGCCGCCTCCAGCAGCGGCCAGTGCAGCCAGGACGGGTCGCGCAGGAAGGCGGCCTCGATCAGCCCGCCATCATCCAGGCGCAGCCAGGCGAGGCATTCGCCGCGGAACCCCTCGGCCAGTGCCACCGCCTCGCCGCCGCGCTGCGGCAGGGGGATGGTGACGGGGCCGGATGGCAGGGCGGAAAGGATGGCGTCCAGCAGGGCCAGGGAGTGCAGCGCCTCGTCATGGCGCTGGCGCCAGCGTGCATCCACGTCGCCCCCGGTGCGCAACGGTACGGTGATCGGACCGTCCAGCAGGCGCGCGTCGAAGGGGCGGCCCGCGGAGCGCCCGACCACGCCGCCCGGCGCGAAGGCGGCAACCAGGGCCGGCGGGATGATGCCCGTGCCCATCATCCGGTCCTGCAGGGAGGCGTGGCCTTCGTAGATCGCCAGCAGCCCCGGCAACTCGCGCCCAATCTCCGCGAGGACCGTGCGCAGCCGGTCCAGCGAGGCATCCTCCGGGTCCAGGGCGACGCCGCCGGGAATGATGCGGTCCATCATCAGCCGGTGGCCGAAGCATTGCGCCAGCACACGCAGCAGCGCCTCGCGTAGCAGGCCGAACTGGGCGCTGAGCGGGGTGAAGGCGGCATCCTTGGCGAGGAAGCCCATGTCGTTCAGGTGGTTATGCAGCCGCTCCAGCTCCAGCATCGCGGCGCGCAGCGCCACAGCGCGGGGCGGCAGCTCGGCGCCGCTGGCGGACTCCGCCGCGCGGGCAAAGGCGATGGAATGGGCGACCGTCGTGTCGCCGGACAGGCGGGCGGCGAAGCGCATCGCGGCGCGGGGCGACTTGCCGAGCATCAGCGCCAGCACGCCCTTGTGCTTGTAGCCGAGCCGCGCCTCCAGCCGCACGATCGTCTCGCCCTGGACGTGGAATCGGAAATGCCCGGCCTCGATCACCCCGGCATGGATGGGGCCGACCGGGATGCGGTGGATGCCCTCGCCTTCCACCGGCAGGAACTCGGGCAGTTCCTGCACGGGCGAGTGCCGGGAGGCGCTGCGCGAGAGCGGGGCCCGAATGGGCCAGAGGCCATGGTCCAGCCAGGGGCGAAGATCGGCAGCGCCTTCCGCCTCCAGCCCCCACAGGTCGCGGATGGAGCGCTCGAACCAGGCGGCGGCCGGAAAGCGCGGCGACAGGGCCGGGTATTGGCCGGTTTCCGCCGGAAGCGTCGCGGTTTGGACCGCCGGGGTTTCGGGGTCGAGGAAGGCGGCATGGACGCGCCCCGGCTCGGCCCAGAGGGCCAGGAAGTCGTATCCCTCGAAGGAAGACCAGTCGCTCATCCCAGGAGCCTCGCGGCGTCGCGGAACAGGGCGGCAAGCGGCTCCGGCAGGGCGAAGCCCAGCACGGCGGCGAGCAGCAGATGCGCCCAGAGCGGCAGCAGCGTCGCCACCCCGGCCGCGGGCCCCGGATGGGGCGGGCCGAAACCCATGCGCTGCATGGCGGCGAGGATCGCCAGCCCGGCCACCAGCAGCCCGACGAGCAGGGGCAAGAGGAGCCATGGCGCCTCACGCCCCGCCGTCGCCGCCATCAGCAATTCGGAAACAAAGAGCGCGAAGGGCGGCAGCCCCGCCAGCCCGGCCATGGCGAAGATCAGCCCCCAGCCCAGCGCGGGGTGCGAGCGGGCAAGGCCGGAGATGTCGGCGATGGCCTGGCTGCCGCGAAGCTGGGCCGCGCGGCCCAGGGCGAAGAAGGCGGCGGATTTCAGCAGGGCATGGCCGCAGAGATGCACCATCCCCGCCATGTGCCCCGCCGGCCCGCCCAAGCCGAAGGCGAAGGCGGACAGCCCCAGATGCTCGATGGAGGACCAGCCGAACAGCCGCTTCGCATCGCGCCGCCGCCACAGCGACAGCGAGGCGAGCAGCAGCGAGGCCAGGCCGGCAGCGATGAGGAAGGGTCCCGGTGCGATCGCCGCGTCATGGGCGTTCACGATGGCGAGGCCGCGCAGGATGCCGAGCATGGCGCAGTTCAGCAGCAGCCCGGACAGCACGGCGGCGATGGGGGTCGGCCCCTCGGCATGGGCGTCGGGGAGCCAGGAATGCAGCGGCACCAGCCCCGCCTTGGTGCCGAACCCCACCAGCAGGAACAGGAAGGCGAGGTTGAGCAGCCCCGCCTCGGTGCGCGGCGCGGCCGCAAGGATGGCGGCGAAGGACAGGCGTCGCACCTCCTCCACCAAAGGCTGCGCCGCCATGGCAAGCAGGATGACGCCGAACAGCGCCAGCGCGATGCCGATGCCGCAGAGGATGAAGAACTTCCACGCCGCTTCCATGGCAGCAGGGGTGCGGCGCATCCCGACCACGAGGATGCAGAGCAGCGTCGCCGCCTCGATCGCCACCCACATCAGCCCGAGATTATCGGCCAGCAGCGCCAGCATCTGCGCCGCGACGAAGCCCTGGAAGCAGGCGTGGTAGAGGCGCGTGGCGCCGGTGTCGAAGCCCTCCGCGCGGATGTCGTCGAAGGAAAAGATGGCGGTGGACAGGCCGACCAGCGCCGCCACCAGCACGAGCGGCCGGTTCAGCGCATCCGCCGCCAGCCACGCCCCTTCGGGCCCCGGCTCGACGAGAAGCAGTCCCACGGCCAAGAGCAGCGTCAGCGCCGCCGCCGCGACGTTCAGCGCCGCGGCCCGCGCCGGCCAGGCCGCGAGCAGTGCCGCGGCGGCGAGGGGCAGCAGGACCAGGGCAAGGGGAAGCGTCACCTCAGCGTCCCCGATGCGGGTCGAGCAGAGCGGTGTCGAGGCTGCCCCAGCGCCCGTGGATCTGCCGCGCGAGCACCCCGGCCAGCAGCGCGATCACCAGCACGAGGCCGGCGGTCGAGATCTCCACCACGAAGGGCATGCCCACGACGCCCGTGGCGACGAGGACGAGGCCATTCTCCAACGTCATCAGCCCCACCACCTGCGCCAGCGCCAACCGCCGCGTCGCCATGATGACGAGACCGATCAGCAGCAGCGA
This sequence comes from Sabulicella rubraurantiaca, assembly GCF_017355885.1. Taxonomy (GTDB): domain Bacteria; phylum Pseudomonadota; class Alphaproteobacteria; order Acetobacterales; family Acetobacteraceae; genus Roseococcus; species Roseococcus rubraurantiacus. The sequence goes on along the minus strand of NZ_JAFEUU010000014.1, from coordinate 64,969 downwards.
CAGCGCCACGGCGAGATCCTCGCGCAGCATGGCGCGGGCGCCGGCGGTCACCGGCAGCGCCACCAGCAGCGACAGCCCCACCAGGGCGAGGCCGAGCACCAGGGAGAGCGCGACGGGCGCATCCTCCACCTTCGCCTCGGGCGGCCATTGGCGCAGCAGGCGGCGCAGCACCAGCGGGATCGCCACCCCCTTGGCCGCGAGGGCGATCAGCCCCGTCACGTAGAGCGAGGGCGCACCCTGCACATGGCCCTGCCACAGCGCGGCCAGGCCGAGCAGCACGCCTTGCGCCGCGAGCGCCGTGACCAGCGCCTGGAGGCGGCGCTGGTAGAGCATCACGAAGGAGCAGAGCAGCATCGCTCCGCCCAGCAGATGCGCAACATCGTAGGGAAGCTGGCCGAACCCCATCAGGCGAGTCCCGTCGAGACGAAGAGCAGCGCGGCGGCAAGCAGCGCGAGCAGCAGCGCCCCGCCCAGGAATTCCGGCACGCGGAAGACGCGCATCTTGCTGATGGCGCTCTCGAAGGCGGCCAGCGCGAAGGCCAGCAGCCCCAGCTTGCCGAGCCACAGCGCCAGACCCTTGAGCCACAGCAGCGGCCCCGACCCGGCGGGCGCCATGCCGAACGGCACAAAGACCGCCAGCAGCAGCGAGAGCCAGAGCAGCAGCTTCAGCGCCGCCTGCATCTCCCACAGGGCGAGGTGACGGCCGGAGGCTTCGAGGATCATCGCCTCATGCACCATGGTCAGTTCCAGGTGGGTTGCGGGGTTGTCCACCGGGATGCGGGCATTCTCCGCCAGGGCGACGGCCACCAGCGCCAGTGCGGCGAAGAGCAGGGAAACGCGCAGCCCCACCTGCCCTTCGCGGAAGATCGCGGCGATGCCGTCCAGCGCCGTGGTTCCCGCCAGGATCGCGAGGGACAGGATGCAAAGCAGCAGCGCCGGCTCGGCAAAGGCGGCGAAGGCCAGTTCGCGCGAGGCGCCCATGCCGCCGAAGCCATTGCCCGCATCGAACCCGGCCAGGGCGAGCGCGGCGCGCCCCACCGCCACAAGCCCCGCGATCAGCACAAGATCGGACAGGGCGGAAAGCGTCATCCCACCCGCGAAGGAGGGGACCAGCAGCACCGCCAGCAGCGTCGCCGCCAGCGCCACGTAGGGCGCCGCGAGCGTGACGGGCGAGGCGTGGATCGCCAGGATGGGCCGCTTCCGCAGGAGGCGCATGAGATCGCGCCAGGGCTGCATCAGTGGGGGGCCGCGCCGCCCCATCAACCGCGCCTTGAGCCATCGCACCAGCCCAACCAGCATCGGCGCCACGGCCAGCATCAGCGCCGCGTGCAGCAGCAGCGCCACGAAGCCGCCGATTGCCGCGATCATGGCAGGCGCTCCAGCACCGCGAGCAGGGCGAGAAGCGCCACCAGCGTCAGCAGGGAAAGCGCGACGAAGCCGCGCAGGGGGAGGTCGCGCAGCCTTTCGGCCTCGCGCGCCAGGGTGCGGCGCAGCCGGGTGAGCGGCCCGATCAGGGCCGGGAAGGCACGGTCGCGCATGGCAAGGCGCAGCCGCGCCGGAGCCGGGCTGCCGGGGGTTGCGGCGTCATGGCGCTCGGCGACCGCCATGGGGACGCCGCCCAGCATCCGGCGCAGGGGCTGCGCAGCCCCTGCGGCGCTGGGCTGGGTCAGCACGTCGCCGAAGGGCAGGTGCGCCGGTGCCGGGCCGAAGCCGCAATCCCAGGCTGGGCCGGTCGCGGGTGCCTCGGGCGACAAGTGCCGCATCGCGAGGAAGCCCAGGCCCAGCAGAAGCGCCAGCACCAGGATCACGGCAACGGGGCTCAGCAGCGCCGCCCCGTCGGGCAGGAGGAGGGTGAGGCCGGAGGCGGGGGGCTGCGCCACGGGCCCCAGCAGCTGACGCACCGCCCCGCCCGCAAGCAACAGGGCCGGGCCGGCCAGCACGGAAAGCAGCACGAGGAAGCCGCCCGGCAGGAGCAGGGCAAGCCGCATCAGCCCCGTCGCCTCGCCGGCTCCGGCGGCGCGTGGGGTGCGCGGCCTCCCCAGGAACACCGTCCCGGCGAGGCGCAGCATCGCGGCGGCGGCCAGCGCCGCGGCCATGCCGGCAGCGGCCAGTGCCGCGGCGCCGAGGAGTTGGAACGACATCTCGGCCAGGCGCCAGGATTGCAGCAGTGACTGCAAGAGCAGCCATTCGGAGGAGAAGCCGGCGAAGGGCGGCAGCGCGGCGGCGGAGGCGGCGGCAATGCCCATCAGCCCCGCCACCCAGGGCATGCGATGGATCAGCCCGCCCAGCCGGTCCGGGTCGCGCGTGCCGGCCAGCGTCGCCACCGCGCCGGCGCCAAGAAAGAGCAGCGTCTTGAAGCAGGCATGCACCAGCGCGTGCAGCAGCAGCGCCGAAAGGGCGAGGGCGGCGAGAGGACGGAGGTCGCTGCCGCGGAACATCAGGCAGAGGCCCAGGGCGATCGCGAGCAGCCCGACATTCTCCAGCGTCGAGCAGGCGAGCACCGCCTTCATGTCCGCTTCGAGATTGGCGCGGATCGCACCCCACAGCGCCGTCACGGCGCCCAGCACCAGGAAGGGCACGCCCCACCAGGCGGGCTGCGCGGGCCCGGCGAGGTCCACCGTGACGCGCAGCAGCACGTAAAGCGCAATCTTCACCATGGCCGCCGACATGAGCGCCGACAGGGCGGTAGGAGCGGCCGGGTGCGCCACGGGCAGCCAGGGGTGCAGCGGCACCAGCCCCGCCTTGCTTCCCGCCCCCAGCAGGACGAGGCCCAGCAGCAGCGTGGCGCGCAGCCCCTCGGGCGGGGCAGCGCGGATCGCGTCGAAGCCGAAGCCCGAGGGGGCGAGGGCCGCCACCATCCCCAGCAGCGCCACGCCCGAGACGGTCGCGAAGCCGAGATAGAGCCGCGCCGCACGGCGGTGCCCCCCGGCGGCGATGATCCCCCAGGACAGGAGCGACATCGCCTCGAAGCCCAGCAGCAGCGTCACCGTGTCCGCCGCGAGCAGCACCAGCGCCATGGAAAGCAGGAAGGGGGGCAGCAGCAGGGCCTGGGCGCGGGAAAGCCCCGAAGCGGCAGCGAAGAGGGCGGCGGGAAGCCCGGCGGCGCCGAGGACCAGGAGAAACCAGCCGGAAAGCGGGTCGAGAGCCAGGGACATCGCGCCCCAGGGCGGGCCGAACGGCAGCGCAACCGGGCCGAAGCCGCCCACGGCCAGCACCCAGGCCGCCGTGAGCAGCCCCAGCGCCGCCAGCGCGGCCGAGGCGAGCGCCGCCCCCATCCCCATCCCGACCATGGGCGCGAGCCTACCGGGGGGAAGGCCGAAGGGCGAGAGGGCCGCTGGCCTTCCCTGTCACACGGCGTTAAAGATCGTGACGGGGGCTCCACTCGAAGGGAAATTGCGTATGGCGTGGCTGCTGGCGTTCAGCCGGGGCGTGGACTGGGTGAACCAGCGCTTCGGCGCGATCGCGAACTGGTGCGTCCTGCTCGCCTGCGGCATCAGTGCGGCCAATGCCTTCGTCCGCTATGGCATCAACTACTCCTCCAACGCCTGGCTGGAGGTGCAGTGGTATCTTTTCGCCGGCATCGTGATGCTGGGGGCCAGCTACACCCTGTTCCGCAACGAGCATGTCCGGGTGGACCTGTTCTACGGGATGGTCGGCGAGCGGGGCCGGATCTGGATCGACATCTTCGGCTTCGTCTTCTTCATGCTGCCCGCCATGGTGCTGCTGACCTGGATGACCTGGCCCTTCGCGCTGGACAGTTGGGTGCGGTGGGAGGACAGCCCCAATGCCGGCGGCCTGCTGCGCTGGCCGGTCAAGATGCTGCTGCCGCTCGGCTTCTTCCTGATCACCCTCCAGGGCCTGTCGGAACTCATCAAGCGCATCGCCCTGCTGCGCGGCGCGCGGCAACCCGTCGAAGTCGTCACCGAATACCACCGGCCCGAGCAGTAAGAGGCGCCCCCGAATGACCCTCGACATGATGCCGCCGCTGATGTTCGGTGGCCTCGTCATCTTCCTGCTGGTCGGCTTCCCGGTCGCCTTCTCCCTCTGCGCCGTGGGGCTGTTTTTCGGCTTCCTGTCCATCGAGCTGGGATTCTTCGGCCCCGCCTATCTGGGCAACCTGCCGCTGCGCGTCTTCGGCATCCTGTCCAACGACCTGCTGCTGGCCATCCCCTTCTTCACGCTGATGGGCGCCATCCTGGAACGCTGCGGCCTGGCGGAGGACCTGCTGGAGGGGACAGGGCAGCTTTTCGGCAAAGTGCCGGGCGGCCTCGCCTACGCGGTGATCCTGGTCGGCGCGGTGCTGGGGGCCATCACCGGCACGGTCGCGGCCTCGGTCATCGCCATGGGCATGATCTCGCTGCCCGTCATGATGCGCTACGGCTACGACATGCGGATCGCGACGGGGGTGATCGCCGCCTCGGGCACCATCACCCAGGTCATCCCGCCCTCGCTCGTCCTCATCATCCTGGGCGACCAGCTCGGCAAACCGGTGGGCGACATGTATGCGGGCGCCATCGGCCCGTCCTTCCTGCAAATCTTCCTGTTCCTGGCCTTCATCGCGGTCGTGTCGATCGTGGCGCCGCACAAGGTCCCGCCCCTGCCGCCCGAGGCGCTAGCCCCGCGCGGCTGGCCACTCTACTGGCGCGTCATCAAGGGCATGGTGCCCTCCATCGTGCTGATCTTCCTGGTGCTGGGCACGATCTTCATGGGCCTCGCCACGCCCACCGAGGCGGGGGCGATGGGCACGGTGGGCGCGGTGGTTCTGGCGGTGATCAACCGCCGCTTCTCCTGGACCCTGCTGTCCCAGGCCATGGGCAATACGATGCGGATCACCGCCATGGTGATCTTCATCCTGATCGGCGCGACCGTGTTCTCGCTCGTCTTCCAGGGTGTGGACGGCTCCCTCTGGATCGAGCACCTGCTGTCGCACCTGCCCGGCGGCCAGCTGGGCTTCCTGGTCTTCGTCAACATCTTCGTATTCCTGCTGGCCTTCTTCCTCGACTTCTTCGAGATCGCCTTCATCGTCGTGCCGCTGCTGGCCCCGGTAGCGGAGAAGCTCGGCATCGACCTGGTGTGGTTCGGCGTCCTGCTCTGCATCAACATGCAGACCAGCTTCATGCACCCGCCCTTCGGCTTCGCGCTGTTCTACCTGCGCGGCATCGCGCCGAAGGAAGTGCCGACCAAGGACATCTACATGGGCGCGATCCCCTGGCTGTTCCTCCAGCTGACGCTGGTGGCGATCGTGATCCTCTGGCCCGAGTCGGTGACCTATTTCCTCGACCGTGGCACCGGGGTGGATCCCTCCACCGTCACCATCGACGTACCGCTGCCCGACATGCCCGAGGAGGATTCGGTGCCGGTCTTCCGCTGAAGGAGGCGCGCTTCGGCTACAGCATGTGGCCGAAGCGCCGCGCCTTGGTGGCGAGGTAGCCGTCATTCACCCCGTTGCCGCCGAAGCTGTGCGCCTCGCGCGCCGTCACCTCGATGCCGCAGGCGGCGAGGCCGGCGAGCTTGTCGGGGTTGTTGGTGAGCAGCCGCACGCGCGGGATGCCCAGCGCCCGCAACATGGTGCCCGCGAGCAGGAAGTTGCGCTCATCGGCGCCGTAGCCGAGGGCGCGGTTGGCATCCAGCGTGTCCAGCCCGCCATCCTGCAGCGCATAGGCGCGCAGCTTGTTCACGAGGCCGATGCCCCGCCCCTCCTGCGCCAGGTAGAGCAGCACCCCGGCCCCGTCCTCGGCCATGCGGCGCAGCGCCCCGTGAAGCTGCGGCCCGCAATCGCAGCGCAGGGAGCCCAGCAGGTCGCCGGTGAAGCATTCGGAATGGAGTCGCGCCAGTGGAGCGCCCCCGGCGGAAAGGCGCCCTTCTGGGTCACCGACCAGCATCGCCAGGTGCTCGATGCCGCCATCGGCGGCGCGGAAGGCGACGATGCGCGTATCCGGCGCGTCCTCCAGCGGGACGCGGGCCTCGGCGACGCGGCGCAGCGTGGTGGTCGCGGTCTCAGGATAGGCGCGGATGAAATCGGCGGATACGCGCTGCCAGCCGGCCTCGGCCCCGGCGGCGGGCACCGCGACCAGGGCGGGGAGGAGGCGTCCCAGCTTGGCCAGGGTCAGCGCCACCTCGGCGAGTCCAGGCACCGGCGCGCGCTCCGTTCCCGCCGGCATCAGCATCTCGGCGGTCGGGTCGGCAAAGGCGGCGAGGCGCTGCGGGTCCATCAGCGAAGGCGGCAGGCGCAGCGCCGCTACGCCCTGCTCGGGCGCGGAAAGCGGCACCGGGCGGCTGAGCACGGCGGCGGCCCGCACGGGGGCCAGCAGCAGCAGGGGCGGCTGCGTGCCCACGGCGCGAAGCTGGGCGAGGCCCGCAGCACCCACCGTTTCGGCCGCCGCCACGGCCAGGGGCTGGCCCTCCCCCTCCACCAGCACCGGCCCGCCGCGGCGCAACTCGGCGATGGCACGATGGACCTCGCGCAGCGCCAGCGCCTCGGAGGAAAGCCCGGGTCCGGGGCGGGGGGTAACGAAGCCGGTCATACCTGGGTCCTGATTCTCTGCCTTCAATGTAGCCTTCCCACCGCAGGTGCCAGGGGTTGGGAATGAATGTTTGTTGCCCTTGCCCGGAATGCTATGGGGGAAAGGAACCGCCCGAGCGACATGACGCTGCCCCGCCGAATCCTGCTGCTCACGGCCGATCCGGCCCTGACACAACTCCTGCCTAGCCAACTTGGGCAGGAAGGGGAATTCGCGGTCGCAGCCACGGACGACCCGGAAGCCCTCCCAGGGGAGGCGGAGGTGCTGCTCCTGGACGCTGCCCTGCCGCCCGGCGCGGCGGAAAACGCTTCCCGACTCACGGAGCGGGCGGGCGGACGTCCCATCCTGTTGCTGGGCGGGGAGGAGGCCGGCCTGCCGCGAGGGGTGGAGCGCGTGCCGAAGCCGATCCGCCTCGCCGACCTCAAGCACCGCCTCCATGCGCGCCTCGCCGCCTTCGACGCCTCGCCGGAGGCCGCGATCCCGCTGGGTCCGTTTTCCTTCCATGCCGCGGGACGGATGTTGACGGAAGGCGCGCGCCGCATCCGCCTGACCGAGACGGAGGCAGCGATCCTGTCCTATCTGCACCGCGCCGCCCCGCGTCCCGTCCCGCGCGAGGAGTTGCTGGGCGAGGTCTGGGGCTATTCCGCCGCCGTCGCGACGCACACGCTGGAAACCCACATCTACCGCCTGCGCCGCAAGCTGGGCGAGGCGGGCGCGCTGCTGCGGCGCGAGCCCGGCGGCTACTGCATCGGCTGACGGCCGCTCAGTCGGGCCCTTCGTAGCGCCCTCCGACCACCCGCCCCGGCAGGGTGACCTCCGCCCGCAACCCGCCTAGCCGCCCGGAGTGGCCGAGCAAGAGCGAGCCGCCATAGAGCGCCACGAGGTCGGACACGATGGCGAGGCCGAGGCCGGAGCCGGGCTTGGCCTCGTCCAGCCGCACGCCGCGCGCCAGCGCTGCGCCGTCCTCGCCCTCCTCCAGCCCCTCGCCATCATCCTCGACCGCGACGCTGATACTCCCCTCGCCGGCCGGCGCGACGGTGACGAGGACCTGGGTGCGGCCGTACTTGCAGGCATTCTCCATCAGATTGCCTAGCATCTCGGTCACGTCCTGGCTGTCGGCGCGGACCCGCGCCCCCTCTTCGCCCGTCACACGCAGCCGGATGCCGCGCGAGGCCGAAAGCCGTCCCAGGGCGGTGGCGAGCGCGCCGGCCAGGGCGTAGGGGGCGCATTCCGCCCCGGCACTGCCGGCCAGGGCGCCGGCGCGGGCGCGGCGCAGATGGTGCTGCACCAGCCGCTCCAGCGTCGCCACCTGCCCGCGCACCATGCCGAGATCCTCGGCCTCCACCGCGTTGCGCAGCACGGCAATGGGCGTCTTCATGGCGTGGGCGAGGTTGCCGACATGGTGGCGGGCACGCTCCACCGTGGCGCGGTTCTGCTCGATCAGCGCCTCGATCTCCGCCACCAGCGGCGCGATCTCCGAGGGTGCGGCGATGTCCATGTGCAGCCGCCGGCCCTGCCGAACCTCCACCAGCTCCTCCTGCGTGCGGCGCAGCGGGCGCAGCCCCCAGATCACCAGCAGCGCCACGGCGGCGACGAGGCCGGAGCCGAGCACGAAAAAGGCCAGGATCATCTGGTGGCGGAGCCGCGCGATCTCCGCCTCCATCGCGTCGCGCGGGACCGCCACCTGCACGGTGAGGGGCACCTGACCGGTGCGGCCGGAGATGGTCACGTCCCGCTCCAGCACGCGCAGCTTCTCCTCGCGCGGGCCGTCCATGTCGCGGGCACGGATGCCCTCCCCCGCCGGCAGGGGCGAGTGGAGGCGCGAATCCCAAAGCGAGCGGGAGGTGGCGATGGTGCCGCCCGGTCCATGGATCTGCCAGTAATGCCCGGAAAGCGGGCGCTCGAACTCCGGGTCGGCGAGGGAGCGCAGCAGGATGGGACCGGAGAGCGGGTCGAAGGACACCACCGCGACCACCGCGTCCAGCAACGAGGTGAGGCGCGCATCCGTCGCCGTCTCGATCTGCTGCTCGTCCTTGCGGACCACGTACCAGCCGAGCAGCCCCAGCCCGATCGCGACCCAAAGTGCGGTGAGCGCCGCGAGGCGCCGCGTCAGCGAGCCGCGGGCGGCGATGGAGGCCCGCGGCGTCGCGCCTCTCATGCCGAGGCGGGCTGGAGCCGGTAGCCCTGGCCGCGCACCGTCTCGATCAGCCCATCCCCGAGCTTGCGCCGCAGCCGCGCCACGATGACCTCGAGCGTGTTGGAGTCGCGGTCGAAATCCTGGGAATAGAGGTGCTCGGTCAGCTCGGTCTTGCTGACCGGCCGGCCGGCATGCAGCGCCAGATAGGCGAAGAGCCCGTATTCCAGCGCCGTCAGCCGCACATGCGCGCCGGCGCGGGAAACGGAGCGCGTGGCGGTGTCGAGCCGCACCTCCCCGAAGACCAGTTCCGGCTTGCTGACGCCGTTGGCGCGGCGGATCAGCGCGTTCAGCCGCGCCACGAGCTCCGCCATGGCGAAGGGCTTGGCGAGGTAGTCGTCGGCCCCCGCGTTCAGCCCTTCCACCTTCTCGGTCCAGGAATCCCGGGCGGTGAGGATCAGCACGGGCATGGCGCGGCCGGCGGCGCGCCAGCGGCGCAGCACGGTCAGCCCGTCCACCCGTGGCAGGCCGAGGTCGAGCACCACGGCGTCATAGGGCTCGGTGTCGCCGAGATGCTGCGCCTCCTCCCCGTCCAGCGCCATGTCCACGGCGAAGCCCGATTCGGAAAGCCCTTGGCGCAGCTGGCCGGCCAGGGCGGCAGTGTCCTCGACGACGAGTAGGCGCATGGGAGGAAGATGGGCTTATGACGCGGTGCGGTAAAGCGCGTTCATCTTCCCGTGGAGCGTGGGGGCGTCGCCGCCTCGCCTGGCGTGCGCTCCTGGATGGGGCCGCGCCCCCGCAGGAACTGGCCGGTCGCGGCATCCAGCTCGATGGTGAAGACACGGCCATTGGGTGGCAGGATCTTCAGCTCATACAGCCACTGGCCGTCATCGCGCTCCAGATCGGCCTCGATCACGCGACCCCGGTAGCGGCGCTCGACCTCGGCCAGGATGTCGGTGAGGGGGCGGATCTGCCCGGCCTCCAGCGCGGCGCGCGCGCGCTCATGGTCGCGGCGATCCTGCGCCGCGAGGCTGGAGGGCGCGGCCAGCAGGGGAGCCAGGGCAAGAAGCGCCAAAAAGGGCCGGATGAGCCACGTCATAGGCAGCGCTTGCGACCGTGCGCCTGAACACATCCTGAACCTCCCACTCAGCACGGGTTCAGAAAGCCACGTGTAGAAGCAAGCATCAACACACGCCCCTGGAGACAAGACCGTGACCGCCACGACCAGCATCCTGAGCCTTTTCATGCTGGCCCTTGCCCTCGTTCCGGTTCTCCTCGTCCTCACTGACGGCCGCGGCCGCACGCAGCGGCGCGAGCGGCTGGCTGAGCTGCGCCAGGCGGCGCAGCTGGGGGCGCAGCTCCGCCGGCAGACGGCCCAAGCCCCGCGCTGGAACGGAACGCTGCGCGGCTGAAGGCTGCTTTTTGACGGCAAAGAAGGGGCGGGGCCGCGAGGTCCTGCCCTTCCTTTTTTGCGGGGCCGGATTCGGGGCAACAGCACGGGGCGTCGGACGTTCCTCTCCGGTTCAGGAGGAGTCACAGATGTCGAAGGCGAAGATGCCGCCCGTCCCGCCCGCCAACCGTCCCGCCCATGGCGGCAACCCGGCCAAGCCGGGCCCCATGGACCCGGTGCGCGACAAGAGCCAGGCGGAGGATCGCGACCGGAATCTGGAACAGCAGGGCCAGACGGCGGCCAGCTACCAGAACACCCACCACAAGGGCTATCAGCAGGATCGCTGACGGCAGGTCGGGGGGCGGGATCTTCCCGCCCCCGCTTGGCCTCAGGCGAGGCGCGCCACCTCGTCGAAGGACATGCGCGGGGCTCGCTTGTAGGTCTCGTCCCATTCGCCGTGGCCCAGATTGACCAGGAAGTTCGACTTCCAGCCGCTCTCGGCGAAGAACAGCTCATCCACCTTGGCGTTGTCGAAGCCGCTCATCGGCCCGACATCCAGCCCCAGCGCGCGCGCCGCCATGATCAGGTAGGCGCCCTGCAGCGAGCCGTTGCGGAAGGCGGTTGCATCGGCCAGGGACCAGTTCCCGGCGAACCAGGAGCGCGCGTCGGCGTGGGGGAAGAGCCGCGGAAGCTCGTCATAGAATTTCGGGTCATGCGCCACGATCACCGTGACCGGGGCCGTCATGGTCTTTTCCGTGTTACCAGCCGAGAGCGCATGCTTCAGCTTCGCCTTGCCCTCCGGCGTGCGCACGAAGACGAAGCGCGCTGGCGAGGAATTGGCGCTGGTTGGCCCCATCTTCACCAAATCATACAGGCGATACAGCATCTCGTCCGGAACGGGGTCGGACTTCCAGCGAAAGGCGGTGCGGGCCTCGCGGAACAACGTATCGAGGGCCTTGTCATCAAGCGCGGTCATGATCTCTCCAGAAAAACGCTTCGCTTCCGCATAGGGGAGGCTTGGGAAGCCCGGCAATAGGCCCCGTGAATGGCGCCGATCACCTCGGGGAACGGAGGGCGCGCGTCAGGTGACGCGCTCCAGCTCCTCGTCGCTCATGTTGCCGGGCACCACCGTCATCGGCACGGAGAGCCGGGCCGAAAGCCGGCCGGTCAGGGCGGTGATCAGCGGCCCCGGCCCCTTGCCATCCGCCGCCGTTGCCAGGACCAGGATGGAGATGCGCGGGTCCTCCTCCAGCAGGGTCAGCAACTGCTCCGAGGCGGCGCCCTCGCGCACCAGCAGGATGGGCAACCCGCCGGTGATCTCCGTCACCTGCGCGGCCAAGCCGTTGAGCAGCGCCTCCGCCTCCTCGCGGCGTTCCTGCTGCATCATCGCCTCGATCCCGGCCCATTCCGCCTGCTCCACGGGCTCGACTACCCGCAGCAGGGCGACGCGGCCACCGGATTTCGCGGCGCGCAGGCAGGCGTAGCGCAGCGCCACGGCGCGCTCGGGGCTGTCATCCACCACGACCAGGAAGACACGGTCGCGGCGGGCCTGTTTGGCGGTCTCGTCGGACATCAGCTTCTCCGGAACAGCACGCTGCCCAGCCAGCCGGTGAGGCCGGCCAGCAGGATGCAGACGATGGCGTAAAGGGCGGGGCGCTCGCGCGCCACCTCGTTGATCGAGGCGGCGGTGCCGACGCGCTCCACCGTGAAGCCCAGGTTTTCCCGCGCCACCACGCGGCGCGAGCGAACCAGCAAAACCTCCACCCGGTAGGATCCGGGCTGCACCGTGGCAGGCAGCGGCAGGAGGAGGTTGAACAGGCGGGACCCCGCCACCTCCACCGTCGAGCGGTCCTCCTGCCACAGCCCCGCCTCCTGCTTCAGGGCCAGGAGCGCGGCGCGGAAGCCGGGGGAGCGCGCGCCGGAGCGGCGGTCGAGCGGCAGGGCGTCGAGGCCGAGGCCGAGGTTGCGCCGCACCTCCTCCGGCAGGATGCGCCAGGCGGGACGGGTGCCGGCGACGGCATAGAAGGTCGGCACGTCCTCGAAGCGCGCGGAAGGCCCGTTGAGCCACAGGCCGAGTACCTGCACCTTGCGCCGCACGACGAAGGGCGAGGAGGGGCCGCGCGCCACCACCACCACCTCATCCCCGCCAGGGCCGAGCGGCTCCTCGGTGGAGCCAAAGACCATCAGGCTCTCGCCCGTGAAGGCGGTGGTGATGAAGACACGGTTGGAAGAAAGCCGCGCCACCAGCGGCGAGGGCTGCGCAAAGGCCGGCAGCGCGAAGCCCAGCGTCAGCAGCAGGGCCAGCAGCGCCCTCACCAGGCCGGCCCCATGGAGAACAGGTTTTCCGGCAGGCGCAGCAGGTTCCAGAGCAGCGACCCAGCGACGCCCAGCACGAGGAGGCCCAGCAAGGCGCGAGTCTCCTCGCCGCGCAGCCGCGCCCCCATGGAGGCACCGAATTGCGCGCCGGCCACGGCGCCCACCAGCAGCAGCAGGGTCAGCACGATGTCCACGCCCCCGACCTGCAGGGCCTGGAGGAAGGTCACGGAAGCGGTGACGCAGACCACCTGGAACAGCGAGGTGCCGATCACCACCGCGGTCGGCATGCCGAGGATATAGATCATCGCCGGCACCAGCATGAAGCCGCCGCCCACGCCCATCACCGCCGACAGAACGCCGATGAAGAAACCCACCGCCAGTGGCGGGATGACGGAGATGTAGAGGCGGCTCTTTCGGAAGCGCAGCTTGAAGGGCAGCCCATGCGCCCAGGAATGCTGGTGCAGACGCCGCGGGACGGCGGCGCGGCGGCGGAAGATGGCGCGCACGCTTTCCATCACCATCAGCGAGCCGACGATGCCCAGCACGACGACGTAGAAGATCGCCACTGCCGCATCCACCTGACCCAACCGGCTCAGCATGGCGAAGAGCTGCACCCCCGCGACGCTGCCCAGCAGGCCGCCCACCACCAGGACGGAGCCCATCACCCAGTCCACGTTGCCGCGCCGCGCCTGGGCCAGCAGGCCCGACACGGAAGCGCCCAGCGTCTGGTTCGCGCCCGAGGCCACGGCGACCGGGGATGGGATGCCGATCAGCATCAGCACGGGCGTCAGCAGGAAGCCGCCCCCCACGCCGAACAACCCCGACAGCCAGCCCACGACGAAGCCGATGCCTGAGAGGAGGAAGGCATTGACGCTCATTTCCGCGATAGGAAGGTAGATCTGCAAGCCCAGCCCCCTTGCGGGCAAGCTTCACCCGATGCGCCTTTCTGGCAAGGGGCGCTATGCTCCTTCCATGCTGAGCCGCCGCCTGTTTCTCGCCGCTCCGTTCGTCCTGCGCCCCGCCTTCGCGCAGTCGCCGGCCGCGCGCGTCGCGCTGCTGCACCTGAACGACTTCCACAGCCGGCATGAGCCGGTGACGGCAGGGGCCGCGAATTGCGCGGGCGGCGATTCATGCCTGGGCGGCTCCGCGCGCATGGCGACGGCGATCCGCGAGGCGCGGGAGGCGGCGCGAGCCGACGGGCGGGCATCGCTGCTGCTGGACGCGGGGGACGAGTTCCTTGGCTCGCTGTTCTTTCGCGAGCACCAGGGCATGGCCGAGGCACGGATGCAGCGCCTGTGGGGCGTGCAGGCCATGGCGCCGGGCAACCACGAATTCGACCTCGGCCCAGCCGCCCTGGCGCGCTACCTGGAGGCGGTGGACTTCCCTGTCCTCGCCGCCAACCTCGAAACGGCCGCGGAGCCGGCGCTGGCCGGCAAGCTGCGTCCCACCGTCACCTTCCGCTCCGGTGCTGCACGGCTGGTCATTGCCGGCCTCGTCACGCCGGACACGCCCAATATCTCCTCCCCCGGCCCGCACCTCCGCTTCACCGATCCGGCCGAGGCTGCGAGCCGCGCGGTGTGGGAGGCGCGGCGCGAGGGGGCGGCGACGGTGGTGGTGCTGTCGCATCTGGGGCTCGGGGCGGATCGCCGCTTGGCGCGGGATGTGCCGGGCATCGACGTGATCATCGGCGGGCACTCGCACACGCTGGTCGCGCCGCCCGAGACGGTGGAGGCTGGGGAGCGCCGCGTCCTCATCGTGCAGGCCAAGGCCTTCGGGCAGTATCTGGGCCGGCTGGACCTCGATCTGGGGCCGGAGGGACAGGTGGTGCAGTCGCGGCAGGCGATGCGCCTCCTCGACGTCTCCGTGCCGGAGGACGAGGAGGCGCTTGCCCTGGTACGCGAGCTGGCCGAGCCGCTGGAGGCACTGCGTCGCCGCGTCGCCTTCCGGCTGGATGCCGCGGTTCCCCTGCAAGGCTGCGGCACAGGGCCCTGCGCCCTCGGCGCCGCCGTGGCCCGCACGATGCGCGAGGCGGCGGGGGCGGAGATCGGCTGGCAGAATGCCGGCGGGATCCGCGCCGGGCTGCCCGCCGGCGAGGTGTCCTGGGGCGACCTGCTGACCGCCCTGCCCTTCTCCAACACGCTGGCGGTGATGGTCTTGCGCGGCCACGCGGTGCGGGACGCGCTGGAGAACGGGGTGTCGCGCCTGCCGCAACCATCCGGGCGCTTTCCGCAGCTGGACGGGCTGCGCTTCGAGGCTGACGCGGCGCGGCCGGTCGGCCAGCGCATCCTGCGCGCCGAGGTGCGCGAGGCGGATGGGACATGGCGCCCGCTGGAGCCGGAACGCACCTACCGCGTCGCGACCAACGACTTCCTGCGCCGGGGCGGCGACGGCTACGAGAGCTTCGCCCACGCCCTCGAGGCGCGCGATGACGGGCCGCCGCTGGAGGATGCGGTGGCGGCGCGCCTGGGCGGCTGAGCGCCTGGGTTTCAGCGCTCCGCCGGCATCGAAGCCAGAGCGACCTCGTCGATCCCCTTTGCCAGCGCCGCGATGCCGAAAGGCTTGCGCAGCACCAGGAACGGGCTCGGGGGAAGTCCGCCCGTCCGCGCCTCGTCGAGCTCCGCATTGCCTGTGACCAGCACTGCCGGCAGGCCAGGGCGCTGGACCCGCGCGGCGGCGATGAGGTCGAGCCCGTTCATGCGCGGCATGGCGAGGTCGGTCACCAGCACCTCGACTTCGGCCCCTGCGTTCAGCAGGGCGAGGGCTGACTCAGCATCGGCGGCCGGCAGCACGGTATGCCCGTATTCTTCGAGCCCCCTGGCAATGGTGGCGCGAACGAGGCCCTCGTCATCCACGAGCAGGATGCGGCGCCTCGGACCGGCGGGCGCGACCTCCACCGCCGCCTGCTTCGCTTCGCCTTCAACCAGGGGCAGCAGGATCTCCGCGACCGTGCCCTGCCCAGGCTGGCTCGACAGGCGCAGCCTTCCGCCCGATTGCTCCGCGAAGCTGCGGGCGATGGCGAGGCCCAGCCCGGTCCCCTTCCCGAGATCCTTGGTGGTGAAGAAGGGGTCGGAGGCCCGCGCGAGAGTTTCGGCATCCATGCCTGCCCCCGTGTCCGAAACCCCGAGCACCACGTACCGCCCGGCTGGCAAATCCTCCGCGGGGGCTTCCGGGCCGATCTCGCGCCCTTCCAGGAACAGGGTCAGCCGGCCACCTGAGGGCATGGCGTCGCGCGCATTGGTCGCGAGGTTGAGCAGCACCGTTTCCAGCTGACCCCGGTCCACGAAGACCCGCGACGCGGGCGCATCCACTTGGACCTCCACCTGGATCGCCGGGTCGAGGGAATGGGACAGGACCTCCTGGATCTCCCGCAGCACGCTCTCGGGGTCCACCGCCTCCGCGCGAAGCTCGCCGCGTCGGGCGAAGGCCAGGAGGCGCCGGGTGACGGAGCCGCCCCGTTCCGCCGAGGCCTCGATCATGCGCGCCAGGCTCTCGACGGCGGCGGCATCCGAGGCGCGGCGGCGGATCAGCGCCGCCCCCGTGCCGACCGCCTGCATGACGTTGTTGATGTCGTGGGCGATGCCGCCCGCCAGCTGGCCCAGCGCCTCCAGCCGCTGCCGCTGAGCCTGGAGGCGCTGCACCTGCCGGCGCTCATCCTCCGCAGCCTCGCGCAGCGCACGCTCGGCGGTCAGTTCCGCGACGGCGACTTCCAGCCCCCGGGCCTGGCGCATCGCCATCCAGACAAGGCCGAACAAAGCCAGGGCGGTGGGCAGCGCCAGCGCGGCGGGCAGGATCAGCGAACGCAGCCATCGCGCCTGCACGATCGCCATGTCGAGCCCTGTCACGACATAGACCGGATGGCTGGGAAGCCGCCGGTAGGCCAGAAGGACCGCGCTGCCTCCTTCCAGGGAGCGGCCCACGTAGAAGCCCCGCTCAGGCGCCGCGGCGGTCCTTTCCCGGAAGGCCTCGCCCGAAACCCGGCGCGGCGCATCGGGATCGAGCGCCGGGAAACGGGCAAGGAGATAGGCGCCGTCGCGCACGAGCGAGGCCGTCGTCAGCCCGCTCGCGGGGGTCTTGCCGTAATATTCCACGAAATAGGACGGCTGCACGGAGATGGCGATGATGCCGGCGAAGCCGCCATCCGCGCGTGGGCTGCGCCGCCGGGCGAACTGAAAGAACCGCGTTTCCGGCCTGACCCGTCCCCGCAGCACGTCGCTGATCACGAGATCCGTCTCGCCATCGCGCAGCGCACGGAAATACTCCCGGTCGGAGACATTGAGGTCCCGGGGAACCGGGAGGATCTGCGTGGAGGCCATGGCAAGGCCGGTTGGCCCGATGACCCAGATGTTCTGGACCTGCGGCAGCGACTGCCTGAACCTTTGCAGCCTCCCGCTGATCTCGGCCTCGTTCTCGCGCAGCTGGTCGTCATCGAGGCCGCGGACCAGCTCATCGGCATAGGCCAACAGAATCTCGTAGGTGTCGAAAACCTTGGAGCCGTGCTCGTGCAGGAGGTCGAGGGTGCGGGTGACCTGCCCCTCGGCCTCGCGCCGATGGAAGTCACGGCTGAACAGGGCATAGGCCGCGAGGAGCGCCGCCGGAACAGCCAGGGCGAGAAGGGCCAGGACCCGGAGCGCCCCCAGCCGCGACGGGATGGCCGTCCTCCCTTCGGGTCTTGGCTTCATCCCTGGATCCACATCCCTTGCGAGAGGAAATCCACCACTGCCAAGCCGGCGCCGGACGCTGCTTCCTCCCCTTCCCTATACAGCAGGGGAAGTCGCGGGTCACGCCTCACCAGCCACCTCTCAGCCGGGACTCTCCGCTGGAGCGCATGCTTCGAAACGCTGGCTTGCTTCCAATCGCCTTGCTTGTTCGCGGACGGCGCCTTGGCAACTGCGTAGAGGTGCCTGTGGACCAGGTGAAGCCTGCGCATCTGCCCGCAACGAGGTGCGGGAGTGTTCCGTGACGTCGGCCACCTGGGCTCGCCGCTCTCAGCCGCGGCCACCGAAGCTGTCGCCAATCTGGCGAGTGCCGAGACGAGCGTCCTCGACGAAGGCCTCTTCGCGGCCTGGGCCACCGTGGTTCGCGGTCCTCTCGTCTAGGCTGCGTTGCGGCCGAGGAAGGCGACGTAGCGGTCCATCCAGCCTTGCAGGAAGCCACGGCTGCCCTCTCCGATCGAGCCATCGGCCGCGAAAAGCCCTTCCTTGGCCTGGAGGAGGACCTCTGGCTGACCGAGCGTCGGCATGTCGAGATAGGCGAGGATGTTGCGCAGATGCTGCTGCGCCATGGATGTACCAGGGGCGCCCGGCGAGATGCCCATCACGCCCGCGGGCTTTCCTGCCCAGACGCTATGACCATAAGGCCGCGATCCGTGGTCGAGCGCGTTCTTCAGCACGCCGGGGATGGAGCGGTTGTACTCCGGCGTGACGAAGACCACGCCTTGCGCAGCGGCCACTTGGCTCTTCAGGCGCGCCACCGGCGGTGCCGGGTTGGCATCGTCATCCTGATTGTAGAGCGGCAGGTCACCGATCTCGACGCGCTGGAAGGTGACGTCGGGCGGCGCCAGACGCACCAACGCGCCGGCGAGCTTCGCGTTCAGCGACTCCCGCCGCAGGCTGCCGACGAGCAGGGCGACCGTGTATCGGGGCATCGACTTCTCCCATCTTCCGAGTTTTCGCTCAACGCGACGTGTTGAACATGGTCGTCAGTCCGCAGTCAGGACGATGGCGGTCCCCCAAGGATCGCGCAGCACCCTGGCCTCACCTTCAGTCCCGACGCCCAGGCTCGCTGCCCGCGCGCGGACTTCGATGGCCGCGCGCGCCGTGGCATCGCGGAGCACCAGCTCCACGGCGTCGAGACCGGCCATGTCCTCCGTGCGCGGCCCGGCGCCGCGGCTGTTCCAAGTGTTGGCGGCGAGCTGATGGTGATAGCCGCCAACGCCGAAGAAGCTCGCACCGGGATAGCGCCAGGTCACCTGGAAGCCGAGGAGGTCGCCATAGAAGTGTTCGGCCAATGCGGTGTCACCGACCTGCAGGTGCACGTGACCGATCGCGCCTTTGTCCGGCATGCCGGTCCAGGGTCCGTCGGCACTGGCAAGCAGGCCCTCAAGGTCCAACGGATCGTTCGGCATCTCGATTCTGCTGCCGGTGCGGCGCCAAGCCGATACCGGGCGGTCCACATAGATCTCGATCCCGTTGCCCTCTGGGTCGGCGAGGTAGAGGGCTTCGCTCACAACGTGGTCGGCTGCGCCGTCCAGGGCGACGCCTCGTTCCGACGCGAAGTGTAGCCAGCGTCCGAGGCTGGCCCGGTCGGGCAGGAGGAAGGCCGTGTGGAACAGGCCGGCCTCGCGGCGATCGAGCGGTGCCAAACCGGGATCTCCGATCAGCTCAAGCAAGGGCATTCCGCCTGTGCCGAGGACGGCGTGTCGGTCGGACTGCCCCAGTGGCACGAGGCCGAGGACGTCGCGGTAGAAGCCGCTGGCCTGGGCAAGGTCACGCACACGGATCCGGACGCGACCGATCCGCATGGGCGCCGCGCTGAGATCGAAGGAGGGTTCGGGATGCCTGGGGGCGTCGGACATGGTGCGGTCCTCCCGCCCCGTCGAACGTCCGGGCACTCGGCTGGGCTGCCTCGCCCAGCCTGCGGCCGCGATTGTCCGGCAATGACAGGAAGCTTCCGAGCTTGGCCTGTTAGCCCTGACCTTCTCCAGAGAAGCACAATTTCAGCGAGTTGCTTTTGGGCGTAGATCGGCCACCGACGATAAGATCGCGGTGCCGAACGCTCTTCTGTTCCGCCATTCGGCATATCTGCCCGCTGGTCCTAATCCACCCGTGCTCCGGAGGCGCGGACGAGAGGTGCGACCAGCGCCTCCTGCTCGGCGCGGTAGGCTTCCAGTTCGGCGAGACCGGCGGACCAGGGCTCGACCCCCATCTGGCGAAACGTCTCTCGTAGGTCCGGCCGCGCCAGCGTCTGACGCGAGACGTCGTGCATACGGCGGATCAGGGACGGGGAAAGGCGGGCCGGTCCGACCACCATCGCCCAGCCGCCAAGGTCGAAGCCGGGGAGGAACTCCGCAAGCGCCGGCACCTGCGGCACGGCGCGGCTGCGCCTGGCGGTCGTCACTGCAAGGGCGCGGACCTGGCCTGATTGGATCGCCGCGATCAGCCCCGGGAGAGGACCGCAAAGGGCGCTGATCCTTCCGGCCAGCAGGTCGTAATTGGCCTGTTGGCCGGCATAGGCGACCTGCTCGACTTCAACACCCGCTCGGGACTTGAGAAGTTCCATCGCAAGATGGCCCGTCGTACCGAGCCCGAAATGCCCGTAATGGTGCCGCCCCGGGTCGCGCGAAAGCAGCCTCAGAAAATCGGGCACGGACTGCGCCGGCAGGTCGGGGCGGACCGCCAGCAAGTTCGGCGCCATCGCAAGTCCGGAAATCAAGGTGAAGTCACGGGCAGGTTCGTAGCGAAGGCGCGGGAACAGTGTCGGCGCCACGGCAAGCGCAGCCGCGCTTCCGAGCCCGATCGTGTGCCCATCCGGCATGGCACGGGCGACGGCGGCCGCACCGAGCGTGCCACCAGCGCCCGCGCGGTTCTCGACGGCGAAGGGCCGACCAGTGAGCCGTGCCATCGTCATGCACCAGAGCCGTGACGCGATGTCGGTCGCAGTGCCGGGTTGGTAAGCCTCGATGTAGCGTACGGGTCGGTTGGGCCAGTCCGCCGCTGCAGTGGAACGCGGATGCGCGCGGCCAGGAGCCGGCGTGGCGAGGCCGGCAGCGGTGGCCAGCAGCGGGAATACGCAGCGCCGCGTTGGCATCGCTGGATCTCCCAGGAGCCCGCCCCCGGTGCAGGCTCGTGCCTCAAACAGACCACCTACCGAACATGTACGCAAGCTTGCCGGTCAGCGGTGCCCGATGCCGCGCAGGCTGTCGCCATCGCAATTCCACTTCACCACGCCTCTGCGAGGAGGACGCGCACTTCCGGCGGACCAGCGCCCCGATGGAATGATTTCGCCTTCTCGACCGCCATGCTGTCCGTGAGGTTGAGGCGGGCGACACCCCTACGCAGCTCGTGCCAGTCAGGCAGCCGGAACGCCTCCACCCAGGCCTCTGGCCGCTCGACATCGCGGGCGAGCATCCACGCGACCGCGCCGTCCCGGCGCCGCGCCGCTGAAAGCTCCGCCATGGCCGCGCGAAAAGCTGGCGTCTCGGCTGGATCAACATGATAGGCGATGGTGACGAGCACGGGGGTACGCCGCGTCTCGAGCTCGGGCGAGACCGACTTGTGAACCTGGACCCGAGGTGGCGGACGCTCGGCGGTCAGCGAGGGGTCCAGCACCTCCTCCGGCAGCGTCACCCACTTGGACACCCAGGTCATCGCGATGCCGCCCAACCCTGCGACAAGCAGCGTCCCTGTGAGGCCGAGGTGCTGCCCGAGCCATCCCCAAGCCACGGCGCCAAGACCCAACCCACCGTTCAGGACCGCCTGATAGATCGCGAGGCCGCGTGCCCGCACCCAGGGCGCCGAAGCGAGTTGGACCGTCGCCTGCAAGTTGGACGCTCCGACGATCCAGCCCATGCCGTAGATGAGCATTGCGACCACAGCCGCGCCGGGCGAGGGCATCAGCGCGAGAGGGATCAAGGCACCGCCTGTCATCAGGCCGGCCAGCAGCACGAAGCCGTCACGTGAGACACGGTCGCGCAGACGCGGCATGAGGATCCCGCCAAGGACCGCCCCGGCGCCAATGGCGCCGAGCATGAGGCCATAGCCCGCAGATGAGAGGTCCAGGACTTCCCGGACATAGAGCGGCAGCAGGGCCCAGATCGCGCCGGCGAACGCGTAGAAGGCAGCGGACCTTATCAGCGTGGCGCGCACCGCGGGTTCCGCCATGGCGTAGCGCACACCCTGCCGCGTTGCCCGTGTAAGCCGTTCGGGCGGGATGCCGCTGACCCCGGCCGAGCGCGGCAGCGCGAGGGTGGTCGCGGTCACCACCGCCACGATGGCAAAGCACGCAGCATTCGTCGCGAAGGCTGCCGCCGCGCCCAGGCTGGCGACGATGACGCCACAGATGCCGGGTCCCAGGGCACGCGCGATATTGTACCCGATGGAATTGAGGACGAGCGCCTGCTGCAGGTCGTGCCGCGGGACCGTGGCCGGAACCGACGAAGCCAAGGCCGGGCTGTTGAGCGCCGTCAGCGCCGCGAGCAGTGCCGTCAGCCCCAGGAGCGCCCAAGCCGTCACCATGCCGAGCGCGTAGAGCACTGCCAGTGCTCCCGCCACCGCCAGCATGCTCGTGTTGGTCGCGATCAGGTAACGCTGCCGGTCCACGATGTCGGCCAGCGCACCGGCCGGGAGGGCCAGCAGCAGGAAGGGAAGCTGCGAGGCAGCCTGCACGAGGCTGACCATCAGCGGATCAGGCGCAAGGTCGGTCATCACCCAGGCCGTTGCGGTCGATTGGATGAAAGCCCCAAGTGCCGACACTGCGTTCGTCACCCACAGCCACGCGAACAATCGATGCCGGAGCGGCGCGAAGGGTGAACCGTCAGCGGCCATCTCGCATCATCTCATGGCGCGGCGAGCAACATGGGAAAAGCGATCCCTCTGTTGCGCGAGGTCGGCCGCAGCCAAGCGGCGGCGTCGCTCCGAGGAGAGAGATGCTCAGCCAACCGCGCTCGTGATCCGTCCCTGCAGCCGTAGCGTGTCATCATCTGCATCGTGCCGTACCTGTCGCACAGAAAGATGCATCAGCATGCGCTCGCCGCCGCTCCCGACGGGCAGTCTTCCACCGAATTCTGATAGCCTTTCACCCAGCATCACCTGTACCGCGGGGGTCAGGTCGGTGTGGTTGCTCTCGGGACCTCAGCGGCAAAGCACCGGACATCTCGATAGGAGGGGAAATGGCCGTCTGGGGCGCCTCAACTATGCCGACGAGGCCAGGGAAGCGAGCACCGCGTTCCACAGGCGCTGGACTGAAGCCAGCCGCGCCTCCACCGCCTCCTCGACAACCGACCGTGGCATTTCCTCGGCCATCTGCCTGAGGAGCCTCAGGTTCGGCTGCAGCAACCGGCCGCTCTCCAACTCCACCAGCCCGAGCGCCGCAACGAAGGGGTCGTCGGGGCTGGCGTCCGGCGGCAGCAGCGGTGCCGGCCGGACTACGGTCACGATGGCCAGGCCAAGCGCGAGGGAGTCGAGCGCAAGGCCACGCATGACATCGGGTCCGTGTGCCAGCCGCGGAAGCCAGGCAGCCTGTGAAACTGATGCACGGGCCATCCACCACGGGTCCCACTGCCAAGCAACGCCGCGCATTATGGCGCCCACGATACCGGATGCGACGGCGGCCTGTTGCTGCAACGCGATCGCGACTGGGCCGTGGGTCCAGAGAGACTGCGCGGAGGCGCTGCTGGCGAGGGCCCCATAGCCGGCCACCAGGAAGGCGCCCAGCCGGGTCTGCTGCCATGGAGGAACGCGCCCCGCCGGATCGAGCGGCCCCAGCACGCTCTGCACCATCATGGCCGCTTCGCCCTCGGCACCCGGACCGGGATCGCACGCATATGGTCGAAGCCCCGCGGGAAGGGCTCCGGATCCTGGCTGGGCGCATCCGGCGCCACCGCCACCCGGCCTTCGCCCCGACCCTTGCCACGCCAGGCGCCGGAGAGGACATCGCGCATGAAGCCAGCCAGCAGGCCGGCGACCAGGGCAGGCTGTTCCAGCGTGAAGGCGTGGTAGGCATGCGGAACGATCACCAACTCCGCATCGGGGATGCCGCGGCGGAGTTCGTCGTGCAGCGAGCGCGGGGTCAGAAAATCGAACTCGCCGTTGAGCACCAGGGTCGGGCAGGCAATCCGCGGCAGCTCGGGCGTCAGGGGCCGGAAGTGGAGGAAGCTCTCCATCAGGTTCTGGAGCGCGAACAAGTCGTTCGCCACGAAACCGGCGCGCTTCACCTCGCCAAGCTGATCCAGGCGCGGCCCGAGCCAGGCGTCGGAGAGGTTCATTGGCAGCAGCATGTCCTGCAGGTAGGCGATGCCGCCCAGCGCCAACCCCTGCAGCAGCGTGCCGCCGAGGAGCCGCAGCTGCGGGGAGAGCGAGGCGAAGCTGCTGAGGAGCGCCAGCCCTGCCAGCCGGTCCCCGTGCTTGATCGCGTGGCGCAACGCGATCAGCCCGCCGAACGAGATGCCAGCCACGAAGACGCGCTCCGCCCCGGTGGCCACCACGATCGCCTGGAGCGCGGCGACCTGGTCCTCCTGCTCGATGAAAAGGGCGGGCTTGTCGGACTCGCCCTGGCCGAACATGTCGAAGGTCACCACGCGGAAGCCGTGCGCCACCAGCGCATCGCGATGCACTGTCCACAGCTCGGCGTATTGCGTCAGGCCGTTGACGAAGACCAGGACGGGCGCGCCCGCCGCGCCGTCGATGCGCCAGCGCAAGCGCCGCCCGTTGACCTCGAGCACGTCATACCCGCCAGGCCCAGCCACGATGCCCTCCACGCCGCGCTCTCGCCAGTGCGGCTTGCGGCCGGGCCCCGACGCTGGAGCCGCGACCGTCCAACCTCTAGCGGCCCGGCATCGCCGGCACACCGCCCGCGGCTATCGAGATTCTGCGTTCCTGGCTTCCCCGCCCGTCGCTCGGTTCGCGAAAAGCACGCGTGATTCCGATAGTTTTTTGCCCCGCGCCTCCTTGCCGCGGCTGTCTAGGCTGACTGTCCTTGACCGTGGAGGGAGCCGTCATGAGGTTGCGCACCCGCGCCTTTGCCCTGGCGCTGTTCGCGATGGGCTCATTCGCCGTGCCGGCGGTGGCGCAGCCCCCCTCGGCGCTTCTTGCGCAGCCCGTGACGCCGCGCTCGGCCGTGGCAAGCCACGACTTCCGCAAGGTCACGGTCAACGTCCCCGAATTCCGGCTCGGCGGCCGCTACAATCTCGACGACCCTGCCTCCTTCGAGAATGGCGGCGTCGGTGGGACGACGCTGGAGAGCCTGGGCGCCGGCCCGCTTCGCATGTCCTATATCGCCACCGGCACGCCGAAGCGGGATGCCGAGGGCCGGATCGTCAACGCCATCGTCATACCGTCTTACTACTCAGGCGACTCGACGAACATGTACGAGCAGTGGGTGGTCGGCACGGCGCTGTCCGGCGCGCCGGTGATCGGCCCGGGCCGGCTGATCGACACCGACCACTTCTATGTCGTCATGTTCGACGCGATCGGCCTCTGGGGTGCCTCGAAGCCCTCCGAGGGGCTGGGTATGCGCTTCCCGCAATACTCCTACCACGACAACGTCCAGGCGCAGTACCGCGTCCTGCGTGACCAGCTCAATGTGGGCCGGGTCGCGCTGGTCACGGGCGTCTCGATGGGCGCGACCCAGACGCATCTCTGGGGCGTGATGCACTCCCCATCCGGCTTCGTGCAGGCGGTGATGCCGGTCGGCGGCACCACGCAGGAAGATGGCGGAGACCCGGTGCGCGCCTGGGTGTTCCAGCTCGCGACCGACGCGATCGAATCCGACCCGGTCTGGCGGCAGACGAGGGGCAATTACTACAACATGCCAAAGGAAGAGCACCCGAACCAGGGCGTCGCCTTCTCCTGGTCCGTGTTGCTCAACAGCGGCTACACCTTCGACTTCCGCGCCACCCAGCCCTGGGACGCGGTGCGCCGCGACGTCTTTTACTGGAATCCGCCGACCGAGACCGACAGTGCCGGCGTCCGCGCGCTCGCCGCGAGCTTCGACGCGGTAGACCTGATCTACCGAAACCGCACCGGCCAGACCTACAACATCAATGAAGACCTCGGCCGCTCGCGCGCGCGGACACTTGTCCTGCACGTCACCACCGATCAGTGGCTGCCATACCGCCTGGCCGAGCGCGCGGTGGAGCGGATTCCCGGAGCGCAGTTGATCGGCCGGCCGCATCCCCTAGCCCATTACGGCATCTTCCCCTTCCCGAATACGGTTTCGACCGACCCGGTCTTCCTTCAGTTCATGCGGGACGTCCGCTCGCTGGCCGAGCCGGACCGCATCGCCGTGCGCAACTTCCGCTGGCCGTCGGTCGCAGCGCAGATCGACCCGGCTCGGTCGTTCTGGCGAGACCATGTCACCTACCCGTTCCCGGTGAAGCAGGCCGATGTGCAGGACGGCCGCGGCCGCAGCTGGAGCATCGGGTACATGGACGAGTACGCCGGCACCGAGCCCAACCCGCCCGTCCTCGTCATCATCCACGGCAAGGGCGCCTTCGGCGCGCACTACGGCAATGTCATGCGCCATGCGCTGTCGCGTGGGATGCGGGTCATCGTGCCCGATCTGCCGCATTACGGCATGTCCGGCCCGCCGAACCTTGGGCGCGAAGCTGCGCGCTCCTTGCAGGACATGCGGGAGGCGATCCACGACCTCGTGGTCAATCGCCTTGGCGTGCGGCAGGCGCACTGGATGGGTCATAGCCTGGGCGGGCAGTTCGTCATGGGCGTCGCTCTGAGCTGGCCCGATGCGGTGCAGAGCCTGGTGCTCGAAGCGCCTTCGGGCCTCGAGGAGTATCCGGCCGAGATCCAGATCGGCGGCCAGCGCCTGGCGCTGTTCGATCCGGCCTTGGCGAACGACTTCGCGCGCTGGCGGCAGGTCTGGGGTCCGACCGGCCTGTTGGATGCCGAGATGAACCGGACCGAGCAGGGGGTGCGCGACATGTTCGCCTGGCGCACCCGCGACGCCGCAGGCAATGTCCGCCCGGCAAGCTCTGGCTACTTCCTGCGCGACTCACCCTATGCACGACTGCACACGGAGCAGC
Organism: Sabulicella rubraurantiaca; assembly: GCF_017355885.1. Lineage (GTDB taxonomy): Bacteria > Pseudomonadota > Alphaproteobacteria > Acetobacterales > Acetobacteraceae > Roseococcus > Roseococcus rubraurantiacus. Next base: position 38,856 of record NZ_JAFEUU010000014.1, on the reverse strand, counting down.
GCGTCGGCATGATCCGCGGCAACCGTGCCGAGTTCGAGCAGTGGGTCACCGCCTATATTCTCGACGTGTACTCCATTGGCGCCGAGGTTGTGCGCGGCGACCGGGAGAACCTCCTTCAGCGTCTGATCCGCATCCGGCAGCCGATCTTCCTCGCCTTCGGCGCGCGCGAACCCTACATCCCCGCGCCCGCGCTGAACGGGCTGACTGATCTGGCGAACCAGGTGATCACCCCGTTCCTCTACCGCATGGCTAGCGCCGGCAACGAGCCGACGGTGAAGATCTACCCGGATGTCGGACACTTCATCCACACCGACGAGCCGGTGCAGTTCCCGGTGGACGTGGTGGACTTCGTGCTGACCGGGCGCGTCGCCACGGCGAGTCCGGCCGCCGTGGACCGGCTGGTGCGGGGCGGTGTGGCGCCCGCGGCAGGTTCGGCACCCGCGGAGACTGGTCCCGCGCCGTCCTCCGCGGGCCTCAACAAGTAGTTCCGCGCCGGTGCAGACGGCGCGACGAGTTCGGGCCGGTGACATTGAGTTGGGCTGCCGCCTCTGGGGCGACGGCCCAACCACCGTACTGTTCGTGCACGGCAATCTGGCCAGCAAGGACTGGATCGAACTCGCCGCGCCCTGGTTTCCGCCCGACATCAGGGTGATTGGCCTCGACTGGCGAGGCTGCGGCGATAGCGACCGCCCGCCACCAGGCGCAGACTACGCCAATTATCGCATGGAGGTGCACGCCGCCGACATGCTGGCCGCGCTCGACACGCTAGGCGTCGGCTTCTGCCACCTGGCGACGCATTCGACGGGCGGCGTCATCGCCGCGCACATGCTGCTGGCCCGGCCGGAGCGCTTCGGCAAGGTTCTCGCCCTCGATCCCGTTGCGCCGCTGGGCCTCGCTTTCGATGAGCAGGGCTTCGCGCTGTTCGAGGCGATGCGCAGCAGCCCCGAGGTGACGCGCGCGGTGATGGCGACGGCGGCGGCGAGCCTTTTCGAACCGGACAGCCTTGGCGCCGGCAAGGTCCCGCAGTTGCGCGCCGGGGCCGGCCCGACGGCGGCAATGTTCGAACGGGTCGTCCGCGGCGCCTTCGGCGTCGCCGAGGGCGTCTGGCTGGGCACGCCGCGGCACCTGACGGAGGAACGCCGCGCGGGTTGCCTTTCGACCCGCATGCCGGAACTGCGCCATGAGCACTTGGTGCTATGGGGCGAACAGGATGGCTGGATCCCGGCGGCCGACCTGAAGATGATGACCAGGCGCATGCCGGACTGCCGGCTGGTGACGGTGCCTGGGGTCGGGCACTCGATGAATCTGGAGCGCCCGGAACTCTACGCGGGCTATTTCGGTGCCTTCTTCGGCGGCTTGAACCGCGTGAGCTGACGGCACCCCCGGGGTTCAGCCACTCGTGGAGGATAGAGGCGCCGGGACGGATGGTCCTATGGCGTGCAGCCCGACGCCAGGCACTGCCGAATGAAGCCGGGGGTCGACGGCTCTTCTCTCTGGATCTAACACTTGGCTTCGTGGCCGTGGATCCTGGATTGCTCCAACTGTTGCGCAGCATGAGGTTGGTCTGCACCCTTGCCCTGCTGGCTGTCCTGATGGCCGCCTGGCAAGGACGGCACGCGCATGCTGTGCATCTTGGTATGGGTGATGTCCAGCTTACCGCCGGAGTTTCGGATAGCGGCGCATCGAACGGCGAAGACGGGGACGCGAACGAGACGCACGCTGCCCATTGTGCAGCTTGCCATCTCGCGCCGGCGCCCCTCCCACAGGTCGGGGCGCCTGGAGCGCCCCCGGTCGTCGAATTGCGGCAGCCCCGGCCCGACCGGTCTGCCCTGATGGATGATCACGGCCCCGGGCTGCCGGCACGCCCGCCAAGAAGCGCACACCACACCTAGCCGCGGCCCGTCTGGATGGGCGGCCGCGGCCTGAGCCGCCACGTCCGTCTCCAAACTCGGTGCCGCCCTCCCATGCCGTTTCCCACACGCCCGCGCGCCTGGCTTGCAGCGTTGCTGCTGCTTGTCGGCCCTCCCGTCGCCGCCCACGAAGGCCACGACCATGACGCCCCCGTTGCGGCCGCGCCCGCCCGGCCGCGCGTCGCGGTCCACTCCGATCTGTATGAGGTCGTCGCCGTCCGGGAGGCGCCGGACCGCCTTCGCATCTGGCTCGATCTCTTCGACGGCAACGTGCCGGTCACCGCAGCCCGGATCGAAGTGACCATCGGCGACGTGCCGGTGGTGGCCGAGCCGGAGGCAGAGGGCACCTTCCGCGTCGCATCCCCGGTCCTGGCGCAGCCCGGCATGCCGCTCGACCTCGTCTTCTCCATCACCAATGGCCCGGTCGGCGACGACCTGCTGGCCGGTACGCTCCCCGCGCTGCCGCCCCCCGATCCACACGCTGGACCTTTCGAGGATCCGTGGCATGAGGCCGTCGAGTGGGCGGCACATCGTCCCTGGCTGGTGGCGGCCGGCGGCGCGCTGCTCGGACTTGTCGCTGGCGTGACCCTGGCCCGTCCGCGCCGCCGGGCGCACCGCCGCCGTGCCGTGGTCGCCACGGCCCTCACGCTGGCCTTCCTGCCCGTCCCCGGTCGCGCCGGGCCGGGTCACGACCACGACGAGGCCCATGCTCCGGCCGCCTCGGCCGCGGTGGATGCCCCTTCCCGCCTGCCAGACGGCACCGTCTTTCTGCCGAAGGTCAGCCAGCGCCTGCTGGAAGTGCGGACGGCCATTCTTCGGGAGGCCGAGGCATCGCGCACCGTCACGCTGGTCGGGCGCGTCGTGGCCGATCCCAACCGCGGGGGCCTTGCCCAGAGCCTCGCCGGCGGCCGAATCGTGCCGCCGGAGAACGGGCTGCCGCGCCTCGGGCAGGCAGTGCGCCGCGACGAAGTGCTGGCCATCGTCGAGCCGCCGATTCCGGTCGCCGATCAGACCACTATCGCCGAACGGTCGGGCGATCTGGAGCAGCAGATCGCCGCCGCCGAGGCGCGCCTCGCGCGCGCGCGCAACCTCGCCGCCTCCGGCGCCGGAACCCGCGTGCAGGTGGTGGACACGGAGATCGAACTGGAGGGGCTGCGACGGCGCCGCGTCCTGCTCTCCCGGAGCCGCGTGGCGCCCGAGGTGATCCGAGCCCCGGCAGACGGGATCATCGCCTCCGCCCGCGCCGTCGCGGGCCAGGTCGTGGCAGCGCAGGACGTTCTGTTCCAGATCGTGGATCCGGCGGCGCTCTGGGTGGAGGCGCTCGTCTTCGGGGCCGATGCAGGCCTCGATCTGCGGTCGGCCTCCGCTTCGGTCCGGGGCGGTCAGCCCATGCGCCTCGAGATCCAAGGCTTCGGCCGCGCCGTCCAGCAAGGCGCGACTCTCGCGCAGTTCCGCATCGTGGACCCGCCCACCGGCCTAGCCCTTGGCCAGCCGGTCACGGTGGTGGCCCAGGTCGCCGACCCGATCCGCGGGCTCATCCTGCCCCGCGCCGCTGTCGTCCGCGCCGCCAATGGCGAGCAGGTGGTCTGGCGACATGTCGAACCGGAAAGCTTCACCGCCGCCCCAGTCCGGATCGAGCCACTCGACGCCGCACGCGTTCTGGTCGCCGCCGGTCTCCGCGCGGGAGAGCGGGTGGTGGTGCAGGGCGCCGGCCTCGTGAACCAGGTGCGCTGAGGCCGCCATGTTCCAGTTCCTCGTCTCGGCCAGCCTGCGCAACCGCCTGTTGGTCCTGATCGCCTCGGTCGTGCTCGTCGGCTACGGCGCGCTGGTGCTGCCGCGCGTGCCGGTGGACGTCTTCCCCGACCTGAACCGTCCGACCGTGACCTTGCTGACCGAGGCCGAGGGCCTCGCGCCGGAGGAGGTCGAACGGCTCGTCACCTTCCCGATCGAGACGGCGATGAACGGCATGCCAGGCGTCATGCGCGTCCGCTCCGTTTCCGCCGTCTCGCTCTCCATCGTCTATGTGGAGTTCGACTGGTCAGCCGACCTCTACCGGGCCCGCCAGCTGGTCGCCGAACGGCTCGGCGTCGTCCGCGCCTCGCTGCCGCCCGGCATCACGCCCCTCATGGGCCCGGTTTCCTCCATCATGGGCGAGATCATGCTGGTGGCGGTGCGCTCCGAGGGCCTGTCGCCCATGGCAGCGCGCGAGGCCGTCGACTTCACCATCCGGCCGCGCCTGCTTTCCATCCCCGGCGTCGCCCAGGTGATCCCGATCGGCGGCGAGGTGCGGCAGTACCGCATCACGCCCGACCCGGCCGCCATGCTGGCCCTCGGCGTCACGCCGGAGCAAGTCGAGGCGGCCGTCGCGCGCTTTGGCACCAACACCGGCGGCGGCTTCGTCGACCAGAGGGGCCGCGAGTACCTGATCCGCAACCTTGGCCTCACGCAGCGCCTGGAGGATCTCGCGGACACGCCGGTCGCCCAACGCACAGCTTCTCCCACGCCAATCCTGCTGCATCAGGTCGCGAGGGTGGAGTTCGCCGCCCGACCCAAGCGAGGCGACGCGGGCTACCGCGGCGAACCGGCCGTAATCTTCTCGGTCCAGAAGCAGCCCGGAGCGGACACCATCACGGTGACGGAGGCGGTCGAGGCCGCCCTGGCCGAACTGAAGCCCACCTTGCCGCCCGGCCTCGGTGCGTCCCGCGTCCAGTTCCGGCAGGCCGACTTCATCGCGACCTCCATCCGCAACGTCGAGACGGTCCTGATCGAGGCCGGCATCGTGGTTGCCGTGGTCCTCGCCCTGTTTCTGATGAACCTGCGGGCCACCGTCATCTCGCTGGTTGCCATCCCTGTCTCGGTGCTGGCCACCGTGGTGGTGTTCCATGCCTTCGGCCTGACCATCAACACCATGACGCTCGGTGGCCTCGCCATCGCCATCGGTGAGCTGGTGGACGACGCCGTGGTGGACGTCGAGAACATCCTGCGCCGCCTGCGGGAGAATGCCGGGCTTCCAGCGCCACGCCCCGTACTGGAGGTCGTGGCTGCCGCGAGCCAGGAAGTGCGCTCGGGCATCGTCTATGCCACGGCGATCGTGGTGCTGGTCTTCGTGCCGCTTTTCGCCTTGCCTGGCATCGAAGGGCGGCTCTTCGCGCCGCTTGGGGTCGCATACATCGTGGCGATCCTCGCAAGCCTGCTCGTCTCGGTCACGCTGACGCCGGTGCTGGCCTACTGGCTGCTTGGCAGCCGGCCCGCACAGGCGCATCGCCCGGATGGTCCGGTTCTGCGCGTGGCCAAGCGGATGAACCGGGCCGCCCTTCTTCGTGCGTTCGCTCGGCCGAAGCTCGTCTATGCAAGCACGGCGCTGCTCTTCGCCGTGGCAGCCTGGGGCGCGCTCATGTTGCCCCGGGCGTTCCTGCCTGCTTTCAACGAAGGGACGGTGCTGGTGAACTTGTCCTTCCGGCCCGGCATCTCGCTGGCCGAAAGCGCCCGGCTCGGCGCGGTGGCCGAGCGGCTTCTTGCCGAACTCCCGGAGGTCGTCTCCGTGGGGCGGCGCACCGGACGGGCGGAACTCGACGAGCACGCCGAAGGCGTCCACGTGAACGAGCTTGACGTGACGCTGCGCAAGTCGGATCGGAGCCGCGCGGAAGTGCTGGCCGAGATCCGCGCCCAGCTCGCGCCGCTGCCGGCCAACATCAACATCGGCCAGCCCATTCAGCACCGCCTCGACCACATGCTCTCCGGCGTGCGCGCCGAGGCGTCCGTGAAGCTCTTCGGTCCCGACCTCGATACCCTCGGCGCGCTGGCCGAGGGGCTGCGGGCGCGGATGGCCAGGATCTCGGGCCTCGTTGACCTTCAGGTGGAGCGGCAGGTGCGCATCCCGCAGCTCCGCGTGCTGCCGGACTACAACGAGGCGGCCCTCTACGGCCTCACCCCGGCGGCGCTGACCGCCGCTCTCGAGGGTCTCTCGAACGGGCGCGTCGTCAGCCAGATCGTGGATGGGGTGCGACGCTTCGACGTGGTGGTGCGCCTGTCCGACCGGGATCGCACCACCGAGGGCCTGGGCGAACTTCTCGTCGCCACGCCTCAGGGTCACGTGCCGCTACGCCTGGTCGCCAGCGTGGAAGAGGTCGATGGGCCGAACCAGGTTCTTCGGGAAGGGGGACAGCGCCGCATCGTGGTGTCCGGAAACGGGGACGGGCAGCGCGACATGGCGGCAATCGCAGCGGATCTCCGCCGCGTCATGACCGATTTCCCGCTGCCTACCGGCTACGCAGCCGTGCTCGAGGGCAATTTCCGGGCACAGGAGGAGGCTGCGCGCACCATCGGGCTGCTCTCGCTCGTCTCGTTGGCCCTGGTCTTCGTGGTGCTCCGTCAGCGCTACCGCTCGACGGCGTTGGCGCTGGTCGTCATGGGCAATATGCCGCTCGCCCTGATCGGCAGCGTGGCCGCGCTCTGGATCGCGGGCCTGCCGCTGTCGGTCGCCTCCATGGTCGGCTTCATCACCCTGGCCGGCATCTCCGCCCGAAACGGCATCCTGAAGGTCAGCCACACCCTCAACCTCGTCCTGCACGAGGGGATGCGGTGGGGCCGTCCCCTCATCCTGCGTGGCAGCGAGGAGCGCGTCGCCCCCGTCCTGATGACGGCGTTGTCGGCCGGGCTTGCCCTCATTCCCCTGCTGTTCGGGACGGGGGAGCCGGGCCGCGAGATCCTGCATCCCGTGGCCGTGACCATCTTTGGCGGGCTGATCAGCGCGACGCTTCTCGATGCCGTGCTCACGCCGCTGCTGTTCCGCCAATTCGGGCGCCCTGCGCTCGATCGCCTTCTGGCCGAGCAGGGAGAGCTTCCCGCAGGCCGAATGGCCGAGGCCTTCTAGACCCAGGAGAGGAAAACATTGATGAACCTTATTCGCCGCGGCGTTGTTGCGCTGTTGCTCGTGCCGGGCCTCGCCGGTGCCCAGAGCGCCCGGTCCCGCGGCCCAAATGGTGGCCTCGTGGTCATCGTGGATGGCCATCCGGTCGAACTCGTGGCCTCGGGCACCGAGGTCATCCTGTTTGTCAGCGACGAGCAGGGCCGCCCTTCGTCAACACGCCAGGCATCGGGGCGGCTGACCATCCAGGCCGAGGGACGGACCTCGACGGTCACTCTTCGTCCCGCCGAGCCGAACCGGCTGGTCGGCGCTCTCCAAGCCCCCCTCGCCTCCGGCGCCCGGCTTGTCTTCAACGGCACGATCGATCACGGACATCGGGTGACGGCCCGTTACGTCATCGAGTAGGGCCTGCACCGCAGCTGTGGTGGCGTGGGGTTAAACCTTCACGCCGCCATGCGGAGGGTCATGCAGCGCCCGCGCGCCGCATCAGTCAGAACCTTGATGACGCGGCATTCGACGTCGTGTCCATTGAGACGACGGTCTTTCGCTCAAGTTCCTCCAGCGATCAAAACCGGCGTACGCAGTACCGTACGGCCTCAAGGCGACGGCGGGCGATGGTGTCAGTCCCTTCGCAGGTCGGGTCCGATGCGACTGCGGTTGGCACTGATCTGCGGCTCGGTGAAGTGCTCGCCGACCCCTCCCCCACCGAGTAGATCGCTGCGGTGCGCAGGGAGGCGGCCCGTGCGCCCACCGCGATGGTCGGGGACAGCGTGAACGACGCGCCGGCGCTGGCTGCAGCCGATGTCGGCATTGCCATGGGCGCGCACGGGATTGCTGCCGCGGCCGAGGCGAGGGATGTGGTGCCTCTGGTAGACCGGATGTTGGCAGCGCGGATCTCTGCCCTGATGGAGGTCGCACGGGGTGGGGAGGACCGCTGGGCCGAGATCGCGCCGGATCTCCGACGCAGCGTCTACGCACTCAAGGCACTGCTCACTTTGCACCCTTCGGCTGAGGAGGAGGTGCTCGCGGAATTGGAGGAAGCAGGGAGCACCTCCACATCCCGCGACGCCCCGCCGCAGCACGCTCAAGAGACGGCCCGGCGTCTATCGGTCACGACCACGAGATAGAACAAGCCTGTGAAGCAGTGATTGGCGGCCTGATCCATCGTGGGATGAACTGGAGCACGCCCGCGCCGCGGCCGGCGGCGAACAGGCAGGGTTTACAAGCTGGTTCCAAAAGGCCAACAATGGATATTGTATCCAATATCCAAACGGACGCTCTCATGCTTCCTTGGCTTGCGTCACCCGAAGCTGAAGCTGACCCAAGTCTGGCTGCCCTTCGGCAGGTGCCGCTCGCTCGCCTCGTGCACAAGGAAATCCTGAGCGGAATCCTCGGCGGCGACCTCCAGCCTGGCGAGAAGATCTCCGACTCAGCGCTGGCAGAGAAGCTGGGCGTATCGCGCATGCCTGTGCGCGAGGCCCTGCGAGATCTGGAAAGCTCTGGGTTGGTGGAGACCCGCAAACACACCGGTGTGTTCGTGCGGATGCCAAGCACCCGCGAGATCTCCGAACTCTACGAGTTGCGGGCCGGGCTCGACGCGATGGCGGGACGGAAGGTCGCCGCGTCGCCGCCGCCTGATCTGCTGGACAAGCTCACGGGCTGCAACGAAGCGATGGCTGCGGCTGTCGAGAACAAGGACGTCCTGTCCTATTACAGGGCCAATCTGGAATTCCACTGGAGCATCGTTTCCGCGGCAGGAAACCGGGAACTGATGTCCGTATACCGCAGTGTCGTGCAGCGGGTGCACACCGCTCGCATCAAAAGCCTCTCGAGCGATGTTGCGATGATGGCCTCATTCCAGGACCACCGCGACATTGTCGAAGCGATCCGCGCAAAGGAGCCGGACCGCTGCGCCGCACTGATGAGTGCACATGTCGGACGCGCCATCACTCGCCTCCAGCCCGCCTCCCCTACCCCCTAAGAAGTGGACCGACCGTGGACGTCACCAGCAAATTGCAAGCGTCGCCGCCGCAGACTGGAGCCGAAGCTCCGCCGCTCACGAGGGAACTGGCCCGCTTCACGGCTCAGCATCCTTCGGGGGCATGGGATGCAGCGACCGAGCAGGCTGCCCTGCGCACGATTCTCAATTGGCTGGGCTGCGCGATCGGAGCAGCCCTCCACCCCGCCGTCGATGCCGCTGTCGCGGCCATGCTAGACCTCGATCCTCCGGCGAGCGTGACCATCCTCGGACGGCGGGAGAAGATGGATGCAGCGAGCGCAGCGCTCGTGAATGGCATCTCCTCGCATGTGTTCGACTACGACGATACGCATCCAACCACGCTGATCCATCCTTCTGGGCCGGTCGTCGCCGCGGCGCTTGCGGTTGCCGAGCGCTATGACCTCAGTGGCCGCGCCCTGGTCGATGCCGTCGTGCTCGGCGTCGATGTCGCATGCCGGGCGGGGCTTCTGGTGTGCCCGGAGCATTACGACCGGGGCTGGCACGTCACCGGCAGCGCTGGTGTCCTGGGTGCAGCGGCGGCGGTCGCTCGCCTGCTCGAGATGGACACACAGACGACGACGATGGCGCTGGGCCTTGCCGCGTCCCAGCCGATTGGCCTGCGCGAGCAGTTTGGCTCAATGGCGAAACCCTTTCATCCGGGAGCAGCGGCGCGGGCCGGGATTACCTCGGCTCTGCTGGCACGCCGCGGATTCACGGCCGCGGCCACAGCCCTGGAAGGCAAGCGCGGCTATGCGCGGGTGCTCTCGGACCGACAGCATTGGGGTCGCGCTCTCTCTGGGCTTGGAGAGCGCTTCGAGATCGTCGCCAACACGTTCAAGCCCTATGCCTGCGGGCTCGTTATTCATCCCTGCATTGATGCCTGCCTGACGTTACGTGCGCAGCACAGCTTGCAGCCCGCCGACATCGCTTCGGTTGCATTGCGGGTGCATCCCCTGGTGTTGGAACTCACCGGCAAGACGCAGCCCCGGACGGGGTTGGATGGAAAGTTCAGCGTATTTCACGCCTGTGCCGCAGCACTGGTCCGTGGCGCCGCTGGCATCGCCGAGTTTCAGCAGGAAGCGGTCGAGCAGCCAGAGGTGGTCGCGCTTCGCGGGAGGATCAGCGCCACAGCCGAAGACGGGCTCCCGCATGAAGCGGCGCATGCCACGATCGTCTGCAAGGACGGACGCAGCTTCAGCCATCGGGTTGACCACGCCCTGGGCAGCCTCGAACGGCCGATGTCGGATCATGACCTCGACGCCAAGTTTGCCGCGCTCGTCGAGCCAGTGCTGGGTACCGACAAGGCCGCACACTTGCAGCAATCCTGTTGGTCACTGGCTGAAGCCCGCACGCTGGCCCCCTTCCTCGGCCAGGCAAGGCCGTGAAGCCAGACACGACAATGGACGGAGCAGACAGGAGGTCCACGGTGATCCGACAGCTTCCCTCGCGGCGCCAGCTCGTACTCGGCGCGCTGGGCGCCCCCCTCGCGACCGCTGCGCTCGCTCAGCCAGCTTATCCGAACCGGCCCGTGCGGATCGTCGTGCCCTATGCGCCGGGCGGAGGTGCGGACATCCTTGCCCGCGCCATCGGAGAGCGCCTCAGCGAAGTCTGGCGCCAGCCCGTGGTCGTTGAGAACAGGCCAGGAGCCGGCGGATCGGTCGGCACCGAAACCGTGGCTCGCGCCCAGGCCGATGGCTATACGATGTTGATGGCGTCCCCCAGCCATTCCATCAATCCGGCTCTCTACAAAAACCTCCCCTTCGACACCCTGCAGGCCTTCACCCCCATCACCATTGTCGCCTCTGGCCCGCTGGTTTTGGTGACGAACGCGTCCGCGCCGTTCACCGGCCTCAGGCAGCTCGTGGACCATGCCAAAGCCAACCCGGCGCGGGTCGCATACGCCTCCGCCGGCATTGGCAGTTCTCCGCACTTTGCGGGCGAACTTCTGTCCTCCCTCGCCGGCCTCCAAATGACTCATGTGCCCTATAGAGGCACCGGTCCGGCCTTGGTCGATCTCATGGCAAACCGGGTGCAAATGTTCTTCGGGCCCGTTCCCACGATCTTGGAGCATGTGCGCGACGGCCGCCTGAAGGCCCTGGCCGTGACCACCAAGACACGCTTCGCAGCACTGGCCAACGTGCCAAGCGTCGCAGAGCGGGGGTACCCAGACTATGAGTTGCTCCAGTGGTGGGGCCTCATGGTGCCCGCAGGGACCCCGGCGGAGGTCGCAGGAGAGCAATACACCCAGGTCAAGCGCATTCTCGAATCACCCGCGATGCGCGAACGCCTGGCCGGTCTCGGCGCCGAACCGGGCGGTGGCGCCCCTGCTGAGTTCGACGCCCTGATCCGCGACGAGATCCAGCGTTGGACCCGTCTCGTCCAGACAGCCAATCTCACGCCCGAGTGAGGCCGGCATGACCGACCGCGCACCCACGGCTGCACTCGTTCAAGCCATGGCAGTGCAGCTGCGTGGAGAGACGCTCAGCGGCCAGCGCGCCACCGAAGTGGCTGCCGACCTTCGGCGGCTCGCCTCGCATGCCAGCGCAGTGGCAGCCGAGAACGACTTCAACGCCGAGCCAGGGCAATTCGCGGCTACTCTTGTGCATCTCGCCGGTGGCGAGCGATAACGCGATGACCGGGGCGCGAGAAGTTCTGGAGCTGAGCCTCTGCGAGGCGGCCGAAAAGATTCGCGCGAAGGAAGTGACCTCCACCGAGTTGGTCCGCGCCGCCTTGCAGCGCGCCAAGCAAGCCCACGCTGCGGCCAATTGCTTCATCGCCATCGAGGAGGAAGACGCACTCGAGGCCGCGGCCAGAGCTGACGAGGCGGTCGAGTGTGGGGACCAGCTGGGCCCGCTTCACGGGGTGCCGCTCGCGCACAAGGACATGTTCTACCGTGCCGGACGTGTGACGACCGGTGGGAGCCGGCTTCTGTCCGACTATCGGCCCGATGCCACGGCGACGGTCGTCACGAAGATGGAGGCGGCCGGCGCCATCTGGTTGGGCGCCCTGAACATGTCCGAGTTCGCGGCCAATCCTACCGGTCAGAACGAGTCCTTCGGTGATTGCCGCAACGCCTGGGATCAGGACCGGATCAGTGGCGGGTCTTCCAGCGGGTCCGGGGTTGCGGTGGCGCTGCGGGCCTGCTTCGGCTCACTCGGGTCGGACACGGGCGGTTCCGTCCGGCTTCCCGCCGCGCTGAACGGTGTTGTGGGGCTGCGACCGACCTATGGTCGCGTGAGCCGACACGGGATCCTTCCGCGCACATGGAGCATGGACACGGTCGGACCGCTGGCGAGGACAGCGCGCGACTGCGCCAGGCTGCTCGCCGTGATCGCCGGCGCTGACAGCAATGACGCCAGCTGCAGCAGCATGAAAGTCCCAGCCTATGAAAAGCAACTCACCGGCTGCATCAAAGGACTGCGCATCGCCGTCGCTGTGAACTATTTCCAGGACGGTGCCGCAGCTGAGGTCCTAGAGGGCATGACACAAAGCCTTCAGGTGCTGGCGAAGCTCGGGGCCGAAATCGTCGAGGTGGCCGTGCCCGATCCCGAGCGCCTGTACCACCTCGGGAATCTGATTAGCCAAGTCGAGGCAGCGGCCATCCATTCCGACCTGCTGCAGAAGTTCCGCGACGAGTATCCGCTCGTGCTCAAGACGCGGATGGAATCCGGTTTCTACCTCCCCGCCGTCGACTACCTTGCTGCCCTGTCGGCGCGGTCGCGGCTGGCGTCCGAGTTTGCGGAAGCGGTGTTCTCCCAGGCCGACGTCTTGCACGTGCCAACCATCGGGATAACCGCGCCCACCTTCGAAGACACATCACCAAAAAGCTCTGCCGATGTGTTTCCCCTTCTTGCTCGAACGGCACGCAACACGCGTCCCTTCAGCACGATCGGGATGCCGGCGCTTTCGGTTCCCGCAGGCTTCTCCTCGGAGGGACTGCCGATCGCCTTTCAATTGGTGGGACGCCCCTATGCAGAAGGCCTCCTCCTGCGCGTTGCCGATGCATACCAGTGCGCCACCAGCTGGCACCAACGCGCACCGATAAATTGATAAATCAACTGGAGGAACGTCCCATGATCTCACGCCGCGCGCTTGTCGCCTCTCCCTTGCTGCTCGCGCCCACTCTCGCGAATGCTCAAGACTTTCCAAGCAAGCCTCTCAGGGTCGTTGTGCCATTTGCCGCTGGCGGTGGCGCCGACATCGTCGCCCGCCTCGTTGCGCCACGGCTGGGCGAGGTGCTGGAGCAGCCGGTGGTAGTCGAGAACCGTGCAGGTGCCGGCGGCAACCTCGGTGCCGAGGCCGTCATGCGGGCTCCGGCTGATGGTCATACGCTGCTCCTGACCAGCAGCGCCTTTGCGATCAATCCGAGCCTCTACCGCCAAATTCCTTATCATCCCGTGCGGGATTTCGGCCCGATCACGCGGCCCGCCTTGATGCCGAACATCCTCGTTGTCCCGGCATCGTTGCCGGTAAGAAGCGTCCAGGAATTGGTGGAGCACGCAAAATCGCGCTCGCTATCCTACGCCTCCGCAGGGGTCGGCACGGGGACGCATCTGGCAGGTGAGATGTTCAAGCTGCAAACAGGCGCCGATCTCGTGCATGTGCCCTATCGCGGCGGTGGCGCCGTGGTCGCAGACCTGATTGCCGGACGGGTTGCGCTGACCTTCGCCACCCTGCCTTCCGTGATCGAGTTCGTGCAGAACGGGCAGTTGCGTGCGCTTGCGGTGACAACAGCGGAACGCTGGCCAAGCCTGCCTGACGTGCCCACCATGCAGCAGATCGGATTCCCGGACTTCGAGATCAGCACTTGGATTGGGTTGCTGGCGCCGGCAGGTACTCCGAGCCGTGCCGTGAACCAATTGCACCGCGAAGTGGTGCGCATCATCCAGCTTCCGGAGGTTCGTGATCGCTTTGCCACCCTGGGCATGGTGACAGTTGGCGACACCCCAGAGCAGTTCGCTTCCTTCATCAACTCAGAGCTGCGGATGTACGAAAGGCTGGTGAAGGCTTCCGGAGCCAGTCTCGAATGATCTGGAACCTGTGTTGTGGTGGCCTCGGGTAGCCTGCGCCGCCTGGTGTTTGGCGATCTGGCTCACATCACTCTACTTCGCCGCCACAGCGCGTTCCCGTATCATCGCCGCGAGCATCCGGGAGATTGGTGAGGGACGCCTGCCGATCACGTAGGGAGCCACCTCGGAATCTTCGGTCGGCGGCAGGCCAGTTCCAGGGCCGATGATGCGCAGATCCTCTCCAAGGTTTCCTTCGGAGAGGGAGCTACGTCAAAGCCTGCGGCAACCGCTGACCGCATCCCCCCCGGTGCTTGAGCTCGTGAAGGCTGCTCGCCACGCGACACCAGCACGGTCCAATCCTTCGGGTGCTTGAGCGCGAAAGACAGACCGCCAGGGGTGCGGAACCAAGGGCAGCGGCGAGAAATCAGAGTTTTGCCCGCGGGCGTGAGTTGAATCGAAGGCGAAGCCCAATAAACCGGCCAGAGAATGGACTTGACGCCCCTACCCTCACCCTGGTGTGATCGGCCTTGTCGACAACATGTCCACAAGAATGAGCGTCCAAAATATCCGCAAAATCGGCCTCGCCGACGAGGCCTATGGCCGCATCCGTGAAGCGATCGTCGAGGGGCGCTACGCAGCAGGTGACCCGCTCTTCGAGAACCGCCTCTCCGCGGAGCTTGGAATGAGCCGGACGCCCATCCGCGAGGCGCTCCAGGTCCTCGCCCGCGACGGTCTGCTCGAGGTCGTACCGGCGCGTGGCTATTTCGTGCCCCGCCGCTCCCTCGACGATCTGCGCGAACTCTTTGAGTTGCGAGAGGCCCTGGATGGCGCGGCCGCGCGTGCCTGCGCCCTCCGTGCCCAACCGGACGAGGTGGAAGCTCTACGCGCCCTGTGTGACCGATACGATGCCGCCCCTGACTGGACGGAGTGGGCGCGAACCGGGACCGAGTTCCACGCCGCCATCGCCCGGACGGCTCGCAACACTCGCCTCGCCGAGGCCCTGGATCGCCTCAAGCTGCAGATCATGCTCACCCGACGTGCGGAACTGCGCGGCGTGGAGGGACGTCATCGCGAGGCCGCACGCGAGCACCGCGCCATTCTCGCTGCCATATCGGCAGCTGACCCCGATGCCGCAGAGCGGGAGGCACGGCTCCATGTCCGCCTCTCACAGCAGGCTTCGCTCAGGCAGGCAGAAGGCTGGCGGTAGGACTGAAGAGGCACCTAGGGAGGAAACAGGTCAATGAAACCCAGTGAATTGGTCTCAGGCGAGAACGGGTATGTGGTTGAGCCGGCGCGGCGCATTCCAGTAGTGCGTGACGTGGATGTGCTCGTGTGCGGCGGGGGTGTTTCGGGCATCGGCGCGGCGCTGGGCGCTGCCCGTGCCGGGGCGCGCACCATGGTGCTCGAGCGCAACGCCTTCCTGGGCGGCGCCGCCACGGCCGTCATCATGAACACCTGGAACGTGCCCATCCCGCGCATGACGGGGGTCGCGCGTGAGATCGCCACAGAGCTGACCGCGCGCGGCGCTGGCGTTGCCGGTGGTCCAACCTTCCCCTTCGACCCCGAGGGGATGAAATCGCTGGCCGTCGAGATGCTGCAGGCGGAGGGTGTCGAGATCCTCAACTACACCTGGGTTGTCGATCCCATCATGGAGGGCGACCGCATTCGTGGTGTCGTCATCCAGAACAAGTCCGGCCGTCAGGCGATCCTGGCACGCTGCGTGGTGGATGCGACGGGAGATGCCGACATCGCCGCGGCCGCCGGCGCGGAGCACGTCAAGGGCCGTGAGAGCGACGGCAAGATGCGCCCGATGAGCGTGCTGTTCCGGTTGGGCGGTGTCGATGTGCAGCGGGTGGTGGAGTATTGCCGCTCCCAGCCCAAGGAGAACTTCACCGCCGATCCCAACTTCCACATCCTGGAGCCGGAGAAGGGTCTCGTCCGCTTCTCCGGATTCTTCGACATCGCAGAGCGCGCCCGGGCTGCCGGCGAGCTTCCGCCCGAAGTGCACTACCTCCGCATGGAGGGCGTGGATGTCGAGCGCGGGATCGTCACGGTCAACAACGCCCGCGTCTACGGCGTGGACGGGACGAATGCATGGGACGTGACGCGCGCCGACATCGAAGCGCGGCGCCAGAACCGCATGATCTTCGACGTCATCCGGCGCGACATCCCTGGCTTCGAGAAGGCCTTTGTACTCGACAGCTCGCCGACCGTCGGCGTCCGGGAGACGCGGCGTGTCCGCGGCCGTTATCTCCTGACGCAGGACGACAACCAGGCGCAGCGCCGCTTCCGCGACAGCACCGTGCGGGTCTGGCGCCACATGGCTGCCGGCCGCGATTGGCACAAGGCAGAAGGCGGCGAAGGCGCGCCGAATGATGCAGTCTACCGCACCGCAACCACCGAACTCACCTGGTTCGAGATCCCCTGGGGTGTATTCCTGCCCAATGGGGTCGAGGGCATGACCGTGGGCGGGCGCGTGCTTTCGGTCAGCCACGACGCGGATATGTGGACGCGCGGCCAGTATTGCTGCCTCGTGACCGGACAAGTGGCGGGTGTGGCCGCCGGCCTTGCCGCGAAGCGGAACTCCGTGCCCTCCGCCCTGGAGGTGGAAACCTTGCAGCGCGCGCTGACGGAACAGGGCGTCGATATCGGCTCGGCCGGCCGAAATGCCGACGAGCCTGCGGAAGAAGCAGCCGTGTAGCGGACCGACAACGAGAAAGGGAGGAAGCAGCAATGAACATCACCCGTCGTCACGCAGCCATCCTGCCAGCCGCGCTTGCCATGGCTGGCACTGCCGCGGCGCAGCCGGCATTTCCGTCTCGTCCTGTCACCCTGGTCGCCGGCTTCCCTCCCGGCGGCACCGTGGATTTGCTGGGACGAATCCTGGCGCCGAAGCTGACGGAGCTTTGGCGGCAGCCAGTGCTGGTGGAGAACCGGCCTGGCGGCAGTGGCATCGTCGCCTCCCAGGCCGTTGCCGCCGCGCCGCCGGACGGTCACCTGCTGATGATCGTGCCTATCACCCACGTCACCAACGCCAGCCTGCACCGCAGCCTGCCCTTCGACCCGATCGCCGATTTCACGCCGATCACCCTGATGGCGTCGCTGCCTCTGATGCTGGTGGTGGGCAACAACCAACCCGCACGGAATGTGACGGAGCTGATGGCGCTGGTCCGCGAGCGGCCAGGGCGGCTGAATTGCGGCTCTGGCGGGAATGGGACCTCGCAGCACCTTGCCTGCGAGTTGTTCAAGAGTTCGGGCAACCTAGACATCGCCCATGTGCCCTATCGTGGCAACGCCGCGGCCCTGACCGACGTCATGTCGGGTCAGATCGAGATGCTGTTCGACCAGATGGCGGTGGCCGTCCCGCATGTGCGCGAGGGGCGCGTGAGGGCCCTGGCGGTCACGACCGCACAGCGCTCGCCAGCGCTGCCCGACGTGCCGACAGTGGCGGAGGCTGGCATCCCGGGCTTCGAGGCGACGGCTTGGTTTGGCCTGGTCGGCCCGCCGCGCATGGCGCCGGAGGTCGCATCGCGCATTCAGCGCGACGTCGCTTCCGTGCTGGCCCTGCAGGACGTGCGCGATCAGCTTTCAAACCAGGGCCTCACGCTGGTCGGGGGCAGCCCGGCCGAGTTTGGGACCTTCCTGCGCAGCGAGATGACCAAGTGGTCGGAGGTCATCCGGCGATCCGGTGCGCGGGTAGACTGAACCAAGCAGAGGATTCGGGGCTGCTCGAGCGGACCGGCCCCGCACCGGAGTTTCACGGGACCACCGATGGCCTCCTTCCATTCGGTGGGCCAGACAGAGCGTAAGTATCCTATCGCAAAATGCGACGTACGCGGATGCAGGGTCGTCACTACTCCTCGATCATGGGCCAGAAAGAATTTGCCGCTTGGCGCACGCTGATCCGCGAAACGGTCCGGCGCGCCAGCTCCAGCCCGCGGAATGAGCGGGGAGCGCCTGCGCTGGGGTCGGGGCAGGATCGGTCAGGCCTTCGACCTCTGCGTCCGTCGGCACTCGCCAGGCATGCCGCACCTCACTCCCACATTCTTACGCCGGCTCAACCGCTGCGGGCGCCGCTGATTTCATCAATGATGAAGCCAGTTCAGCACAGCCTTTTTGAGCCGAGCCAATCCTTGCCGGAGGGATTCCGGTATCAGCCCGATCTGATCTCGCCCAAGGACGAGCGCGCGCTGGAGGAGCAGCTGGCGAAGCTCGCTTTCACGGAGTTTGAGTTTCGAGGCTATGTGGGCAAGCGCCGGACCGTTTCCTTCGGCTGGAGGTACGATTTCATCCGGCAGGAGCTGCAAAGGGCCGACGACATTCCCACCTTTCTGCTGCCGCTGCGCGAGAGCGTTGCCGCCTTTGCCAACCTGGATGAGTCCGGCCTTGAACACGTGCTGGTGACCGAGTACGGCCCCGGGGCGCCCATTGGCTGGCACAGGGACAAATCCGTTTTTGCGGAGGTGGTAGGGGTTTCCCTGCTATCTCCCTGCCTGTTTCGCTTGAGGCGGAAGCGCAGCGACGGCTGGCAGCGCGCCTCGCTCACCCTGGAGCCGAGGTCGGCCTATCTGCTGTCAGGACCGGCACGAGTGGATTGGGAGCACAGCATCCCGGCCGTGAGCAGCCTGCGCTATTCCGTGACCTTTAGGAGGGTACGCTCCGGGCAGGCAAGGATGCTGCCCATCGGCTGACGCGCAAGGCGGCGCAGCAATCTTTGAACGGTAAGGGCCGCCTCTCAGAGCGCCGCGAAGCCACCTCGGCATTGGCTTCACCCACGCGCTGACGATGAGCGGCGCCGAAGCGGAAGCCTTCGCCGACCTCGTTGCAGGAATCCTGCGCAAGGATCGATTGATTCCAGTTCTCGTGACCTATGACTCACAAGGGCTTCCACGACGCGGCGGGCCCATTATGGGCCTATAGTAATGACGGCGGACGCCTCGCCTGGATTATGGGGGCAAGCAGGCAGCAGATCACGGCCCGCCCACTTGATATGCGCCAAGGACTCTCACGGCCTGATGCCAAGTTCGTCGAGCAGGGCGCGCTTCGACGCCACGTCGGCCTCGATGGCGGCGCCGAAGGACGGGCCATCGCGGAACGCGACCCGCTCGCGCAGCCGGTCGGCCGCCGTGCGATAGGCCTCCGACCTCAGTGCCGCGGCGCAGGCCCGCTCCAGCGCTGCCCGCACATGTGACTCCAGGCCGGCAGGCGCCACGACGCCACCGATCACCGATTGCGTGGCGGCGAAGCCCTGAGCAGGGAGTGTCGGCACCTGAGGCAGATGCGGGTGCGGCTCATTGGAGAAGATGCCAAGCAGGCGGAGACCCTGCGCGTCGGCGAGGCTCGCAGTCAGGGAGCCCGCCACAATGTCGCCCGAGCGAAGGGCAGGCACGACCGGAGCGTCGCCACGATAGGGCACGTGCAGCATCTGCACGGCGGCGGCGCGGACGAACTCTGCCATCGCAAGATGCGCCGCGCTGCCCGTCCCGTTCACGCCAAAGGACAGGGCGCCTGGGCGCGCCCGCGCGTCGGCCGCAAGGTCGGCCGCCGTCCGATACGGGGCGTCCGGAGAAACCGCGAGCGCGAAGATCAACTCGAAGGTCTGGCACACCGGCGTGAAGGATGAGAGGCGGTAAGACAGGTTCGGGTTGAGGTGCGGCTGAAGCCCAATTGACGTCGAAGTGGTGAAGCCGATCGTGTACCCGTCCGGCCGAGCCTGCGCGATCGCCGTCGCGCCAACCGATCCCGCGCCACCGTCGCGGTTCACCACTGTCACAGGCTGCCCGAGTTCGGTCCCCATGGCCTGCGCGACGGCACGTGCAAGCAAATCGGTCGCACCGCCCGGCGGAAAGGTGACAAGCATCTGAAGCGGCCGGCTCGGAGAGAAGGCGGGCGCCTGCGCCGTGGCGGGCCCGTTGGCCGCTACTAACGCCAGGAGGCCCAAACTGGCAAGAAACGATGGCCTCGCCATTCTTCCGCGCCCCTCAGTCTTGAACGACGGCGATCGCGCTCATCTCGATGAGCGCCTCGGGCGTCGTCATCTTCGGCGTCTCGACCATCGTGGACGCAGGCGGCGCGCTGGTAAAGTACCTGCGGCGTACCGCATGGATGGCGTCGAAATGCTCCATGTTGCGGACGAACACGTCCACTCGGCAGATGTCGTCCAGCGTGCCGCCCGCTGCCTCGACCGCGGATTTCACGTTCTCACAGACCTGGACCGTCTGCCGCTCGATGTCGCCGACGCCCACGATCTTCCCGTCCGGGCCTTTGGCAAGCATACCTGAAATGAAGACGAGCCGCCCACGTGCCTCGACCACCGTCGCGTGTGAGAAGTGTCCACTCGGCTTGCCAATCTTCTCCGAGGTGATCTGGGTCTTGGGCATTGCTTGCGCCTCCGCGGTTCTTGGACGTTCTGCGGAGTATGAGGCGGCGCCGTCGAGGACATCAAGTATGTGGCCGGCCGTAGGGGAGAGGCACAAGGAAACGGGTCGGCGTCCCGAGCATGCTGAAGACGGGCACATCATGGGAGCAGCTATCGGGCAAGATGGCTGCGGGAAGCGGCGCGTGATGGTTTCTTCGGAAGCCTTGCGACCGGTCAGGCTTGATTCCCTGCCGACCGTCCGCCGTGGCGGCCAAGAGCTCATGGCTGAAGCTGTTGGTCCGCTTCGAGCCGAGTGTGGACCTAGCGGCCCCCTCACGGAGGCCAAGCCATCAGCACCTCGTCGTGGTACTCTTCGCCGATCTTCAGGGCCCGCCGTTCCAGGCCATACTTCTCGAAGCCGGCGCGCTCATAGAGGCGGATCGCGACCTTGTTCGTCACAACGACCGTGAGCCGCACTTGCTCGACCGTACCCAGTGCCTGCTGGAGCACCCGTGTCACCAGGGCCGCCCCAAGCCCTGTCCCCCTTGCCCTCGGCTCAACGTACATGCCCCAGAGGACGCCCTTGTGCCTCTGCTTGGCGCTATCCGGGACGTGGAATCCCACGATACCGATTAGCTCTGACGTCTCAGCCGAGACCCCGCCAAAGATGATGTTGCGCTCCAGACTCTCCGCGAACCAAGCCAAGGGTTGAGCTGCCTCCTCTTCCCAGGAAGCGCCGAACGCTTCCGGGTGCGCGCGAAGGCCGTCAAGGCGCAGCTTCCGGTAGCGGCTCACATCCTGCGGTAAAATGCCGCGAATCTCGAAGAGGGCCATGGTCGTCTCCTCACCCCCTCGTCCCACCGTATCGACTCGCGACGCTATCCGAGAAGGGCTGCCGCAAACCACTGCCGAGCCGTGCAGCGGTGCTACCGTTCTCTGCGCGACTGCGCCACCTCCCTCGTCCGCCCCACTTCCTCCGGAGGGGATTCGTGACACTGTAAGGTCCCCATCATCCAGGCTTTCAAGATCATCAGCAAGGAACGCCGCATGTTCTATGAACCCCGTCTCGGGCACGGTCTCCCCCACGACCCTTTCAAGGCCATCGTAGCTCCACGGCCGATTGGATGGATCTCAACGCTCGATCGCGAGGGACGCGCGAATTTGGCGCCGTACAGCTTCTTCAACGCCGTACATTCGCGTCCACCCATGCTCGCCTTCACAAGCGAAACCATGAAAGACAGCGCCGGGAACGCGCTGGCGACCGGCGAGTTCGTCTTCAACCTTTGCAGTCGCCAGCTCTTCAACGCGATGAACGTCTCCTCCGATACATTGCCGGCTGGAGCAAGCGAGTTCGAAGCGGCCGGGCTCGAGGCGGCGCCATCCCGGATCGTCGCGGCGCCACGCGTTGCCGCGTCGCCGGCGTCGCTGGAATGCAAAGTCGTAAGCTCGATGCAGCTGCGTGATCTGGAGGGTAATATGCTGTCGGGCTGGATCATCATCGGCCAAGTCGTGGGCGTGCATATTGACGATGCATATCTCCGCGATGGTCGGTTCGATACGCTCGCCGCCCAGCCTCTGGCGCGTTGCGGCTATCGTGACTACGCCGCCGTCACGGATCTGTTCGAGGCATTGCGGCCCACCGATGGCGACGAATACCGATCAGGACAAGGCGATAAATGACGTCTGACCGCGTCTGCTCGGAGCCGGAGGTTCATCATGACAGGATGGCCACCTGCGAAGATTCTAGGTGGCGGGCACCGACCGTGCACCGCCAAGCGGTGGTGTGCCCCAGACGGTGAATGACCCTTCTCCGCCACAAAGTGGATGGCATCACTGACGATACTGCCGCTCAGCAACCGGCGGTTCAGGAACGTGAATCCAGTTGCGCTCGCCAGGGCGCAACGTCACCGTGGCCTCCTCTAGCAGAAGGCCGATCCATGCCCGTCTCCCGCCGGCACCTTCCCCTCTTCACCGCGGCAACCTTACTCGGTGGCGTCTCGCCGCATGCTTCTGCGCAGCCGCGTCCGCCAGCAGTGGGCGTTGCTGGCTGGCCCAGTCGCCCGGTGCGTCTCATTGCCGGCTTTGCCGCAGGCGGGCTGGTCGACGTTTATGCGCGCTTGGTGGCAGAGCGTTATACGCAGGCCTTCGGCCAGCCCTTCATGGTCGAGAATCGCCCAGGTGGCGGCGGCACCTTGGCGAACGAGCTCGTGGCGCGCGCAGATGACGGGCATACCTTCCTCGCCACGTCCATCTCGATGTCGGCTGGTGCCGCGCTGCGAGCCGGCCAGATCGGCTACGACGTCCTTCGCGATTTCGCGCCCGTGTCGCTCATCGCAGTGGTGGCAAATGGCGTCCTCGTTCACCCCAGCGTACCGGCATCGACCATTGGCGATCTCGTCCGGCTGTTGAAGGCGCAGCCGCAGCGCTGGAACTGCGGCTCACCCGGGAGTGGCACGTCTGGCCACTTAGCCCAGGAGTATTTCAAGCTGCGCACCGGGACGGAGTTCGTGCACGTGCCATACCGTGGCACCGGCCCTCTTCTCACTGATTTCCTGGGTGGCCAGGTCCAGATCGTCGTGGATAACCTCCCTCTCTATATGCCGCATGTCCGCGATGGCCAGTTGCGCCTTCTGGCGGTCACGACGCCCGAGCGTTGGCCAACGGTTCCGGACGTGCCAACCGTCGCGGAGACGGTCGCGGAGAGCTTCAGCGTTCGCGCCTGGTTTGGAGTCGTGGCTCCTTCCCGCACGCCCGCCGCGGTTCTGGACGCAATGAATGCCACAACCGTGGCCGCGCTGGCCGAGCCTCGCTTCGCGGATGCGATCCGGCAAGGTGGCGCGGAACCGTGGGCGGCGAGCCGGGCGGAGTTTGCTGCCTTCCTGCGCGAGGACATGGCGCGCTGGGCCGAGGTGGTTCGGCTCTCGGGAGCACGACCTGATTGATTGGGTGCTTTTACGAAGAGCTCGTTGCAGCTCGGTTGGAATAGTCACCGCGAACGACTGCGCCAGTGGGCGGCAGGGCGGATGGCCTATCTTGTACTGGGGCCGTCATCGGGGCAGGGCGACGAGCCTGGGGCAGCGCGCGCTGGCGCAGGCCGTTTGCGAGCCTTAGTCGCGAAGTGCAGCGCCCAACCCCGGTCATCCATGAAACGCTGCTCATAATGCTATGGTCTCCTTGTCCCTGCACGGCGCTGTGCCTAGGCTCCGGGCAAGAGGTGGCCCAAGCCGCCAGAGAGGAGACGCCATTTGATGCGAAAGCTGCTCGCCGCCGTTCTCGGTCTTTTCGCCGTCCCAGCCCTGGCGGCCGACCCATTGCCGCGCGCCACACCAGAGAACCTCGGCTTCGCGCCCGAACGGCTGGAGCGCATCCGCACCACGCTTGAGGCCGATATTGCTCGCGGCCAGCTGCCGGGTGCGGTGGTCGCCATCGCGCGGCGCGGGCAGCTCGCCTATTTCGAGGCCTTCGGCCACCTCGACGGCGCTCGTACGCGGCCCATGCCCCGGGACGCCATTTTCCCGATCGCCTCCATGACCAAGCCCCTGACCGGCGTCGCGATCATGACGCTGCTGGAGGAAGGGCGCCTTGCCATTGGCGATCCGGTGACTCGCTTCATTCCTGAACTCGGCAATCGTCGCGTTGCGGTCGACGGCAACCCCGACACGACCGTACCCGCCACGCGGCCGATTACGCTAACCGACTTGGCTCGCCACACCTCGGGCTTGACCTACGGCGCCAGGGGTAACACCGCGCCGCACCGCCAGTATCCGGGTTCGTCCTCGTCATCATCGCGCGAGTTCGACGCGGCCGGCTTCATTGCGCGCCTCGCTGCGCTGCCGTTGCGCGACCATCCGGGCACTGTGTGGGACTACAGCCTGTCGACCGACGTGCTGGGCCTGGTGGTGGAGAAGGTCACCGGGCAGCGGCTCGGCGAGGTGCTGGAGCAGCGCATCTTTCGTCCGCTCGGCATGGTCGATAGCGGCTTCCTGGTGTCGGAGGCACAGCGCGCGCGCTACGCGACGCCCCTGCCGCTGGACCCGACGACGCAGCGGCCGCAGCAGGTGGAGATGGGCCTTACCGCGCCG
Source organism: Sabulicella rubraurantiaca (assembly GCF_017355885.1). Taxonomy (GTDB): domain Bacteria; phylum Pseudomonadota; class Alphaproteobacteria; order Acetobacterales; family Acetobacteraceae; genus Roseococcus; species Roseococcus rubraurantiacus. Next base: position 14,631 of record NZ_JAFEUU010000014.1, on the reverse strand, counting down.
CGCTTCGAATGCGGCGGCGGCTGCGCCATCTCGACGGCGGGCGACTACCTACGCTTCGCCCAGATGCTGCTGAATGGCGGCGCGTTGGACGGGAACCGCGTCCTGTCCCGCGCCAGCGTCGCCGAGATGACGCGCGACCACATGCACCCGGACATCCAGAACAACCTGACGGGCACCGAAGGCAACATGGTGAACTGGGGCTTCGGCCTCACGGTGGCGGTGCGCCGCGAGGGCGGCAGCGCGCTGCTCGGCAATCCCGGGATGTTCAGCTGGAACGGCGCCTATGGCACGGCCATGTGGGTGGATCCGCGCGAGGAACTGGCGGTGGTGTTCATGGCCTCCACGCCAGGCCTGCTGCGGCAATACTACCGTCGGGTGATCAACGCCCTGGTGTACCAGGCCATCGCAGACTGAGGCGGGTAGTTTTCGGCCGCCGCCGCAGGCGGCGGCTTAGCTCAACAAGCCTGCTCAGGGCGGCTTGGCCAGTTCTCAGGCCATGTCCCGTGCCCAGCCCGGAAATTCGGTTGGAGAGCGGGGCTCGGACGATGCGAGGGTTCCGTTTCAACGTTTGATGAGGGGAGTAGCCCATGTCTATGTCGCTTGAGGAGTTCGCGGAACGATGCCGCGCGGCGCTGCTAGCCGATCAGGGTCCGGGTGGCCGAGAGGCCGTGTGCCGACTCGTTCAGGAAGCACTGAAGGACCGGGATTTCGTGGCGGCGCAGCTGCCGGATGGAGCGCCTGAGCGGAAGGTTCTCTACGAGGATCCCGAACTCGGTTTCGCGATTGTCGGCCACGTCTATCAGGGTGCCAAGGCGAGCCAGCCACATGACCACGGCTCCACCTGGGCAATCTATGGCCAGGCGGCTGGCGAGACATTGATGACAGACTGGATCGCTGTCACGCGTCCGGAGGCAGGGAAGCCTGGCCAAGTCCGGCGCAGCCGCGACTACACGCTGCGGCCCGGTGATGCGCATCTCTACCATCCCGGCGACGTCCACTCCCCCCGGCGTGACGGGCCCACGCGGCTGCTGCGGGTGGAAGGGGTGAACACGGATCGCATCGAGCGCTTTCCCTATGAGGTGGAAGCTTAGCTTCTGCCGAAGGGATCTTTTCTTGGGATGCCCTCCAGCTCGGCGGGCAGAGGCTGAATAAGGCATAGGGGCGGAAGCGACGGAGGGTCCGTGAGGTGAAGTCTCTTCGGCAGGGGTGTCGTGCAGTATTCGTCGGCACCCTGCGGGCATGAATTCCCTCGGCTCGGTCTGATGCACAGTTGATTGCTGCCGCCCAGTCTGCCTCCCTGTGCCATTTCTGCTGGCTGCCCGATGGACATCCTGGGCTGACCGCCGGCACCTCAACGCGAGTTACGATCCTGGCAGATCAGACCCACGTGCCTCCATTGGGCGAACCAGCATCGAGTTCCTGACTTTCAGAATAGGGTGCCAATTGCCTTGGGTTCCGCCGGTTGCTGACTGCCAGTGTGGCGCACTCCGGGACGAGAGGGCCCGGGCTCGCTTTGAGGCGGCCCGGACCCGGTTGTCTTGTTCACCGGCTGGCGATGCGCTGCTGGCGGATGCGCGGCTGCGAGAGGCTGCCGTCACCACCCAGCGTCGCCAGGGTGCTGCTCTGCGTGCCCGTCGGCACCCAGATCACCTCGGCGCGGCCATCGCCTGAGGTGAACACGTGGGGCGCCATCCCACCCTGAGCCTTCTGCTCGTACTGCGGCTCCAGGTAGGTGAAGGTGCGGTTGGCCTCCTCGAAGCGGGCGACCAGGTTGCCGCCGCCAACCACGTTGTTGGGCGAAGCTGATCCGTACTCGATGCTCGTGTCCTCGGCGCCGCGGTTCATGCACGGGCAGGACTGCGCGCCGGCCGTGCCGGAGCCGAGAAGAGCCGCAGCGACGGCGGCCAGGGCGAGGGTGTTCTGAAAGACGGACATGTGAGCCTCCCTTGCGAAGCTGGCCGGCGCATTCCGGACTGTCCGGATGCTCCCCCGTGCCACCTTGCATCGGTGCCCCAAAGGTGCCCCGGCGGCCCAGGCCAAGTCCTGAGGAGGGTCTGCAGATGTTGTGAGGAATGCATGGAGTTTTGCTGCATCCGCCCTCATCCGGCGCCTAGGCTCCTAGGGACGAGGTTCGAGAGAGCCGGCCATGGGGAGGCGAAGAGAAGCCTGTCCCCTTCTGCTTCGCGAGCTTCACACTCGGTCTGCGGCGTGCGCTCCTGCTCGACGGCTCCGGCGGCGAGGTCGCTTAGCGGCCGAGGTTCTTCGGTGTGCCACGGCACTTCGTTGTGAGCGCAGGCCGGCCGATCCCGCACGAGGAATTGCCCACACGGGTTTGGCCCGAGATGTTCGTAGCAAAGGAAAACGTCACGGACTGGATGACATCTCGCGTTGCAGATGCTGGGGCGGACGCGACCGAAGCGCGTGCAGCGGCCGCCTGCTTGTGGCCTAGGCTACTTCGAGAACCCGCGCCCCGCAGAACACGCCTTCGAGAATGATGGCCGGAAGGGTAAGTTCACTCACATCAGTCGGCCAGGCACCGGAGATGGTGAGGTAGCGGAGGTAGTCGCGGAGAGGCGGGAACGCGGCGCTACGCTTCGCGGTCTCCACGAGAGCCGGGCTTGCATCGAGGAAGCGGACAACACGGCGGCCCATCGTCACCTCAACGGTGTTCCCGCAGGCGACGATCACAAGGCTTGGCGCGTAGCTTATGCAGTCCTGCATGGTCGTGACTTCCGGCTTGGCTGCGAGGCGGCGGGCCCTCCCCCCGAGGGCCTTTGACCAAGCGAGCCGCCCGGACCTTACCATGATTGGAACAAAAATGAATATCCTCAACTTACTGAGGCAGAGGGCTTCGTCGTTCTCTCAAAAGCGACCCCCACGGGCGGCGTCGAACCTGGCGCTGCCTACCCTTCTTCGGCCCTGCCATCCCCTTTCCACAAGCCAAGTACAGCCGTGCCTTTACCATTCTGAGTGAAGGGGAGTGGGCCTCGGCAAGCACTGCTATCTTCTGGCGAAGGAACTGGTCATGAGACCACGATAATTGGGGACAGAATCCGCAGAGCCCTGCGCGTTCGAACTGCCGGCACCGCCTCCTGCTCCAGCGCCGCGTCTAGGGGAAGCCTCCTCGGCTCCCGGGACAGCCCGCACTTCCGGCCCAGCCCACGGCCGCATCACTGTCCGGGGGCGAGGTGCCAGACCTCATACCCATCCCGGGAGAGCAGCCCTCCCAGACGCCCCAGTTGCGGAGATATGCCGGGAGACCGCGCAAGCCCAGCGCCTGAAAATCCCCGAGCCGCAAGAGTTGGAGCCTCGGATCCGGCTCGGGTCGCGGTGCCGCGGTGGAGCATCTGCCCCTGGCCGTCACAAGACGGTCAGCCCTTCCGGCCAATGACAGCGCCGTTGGCTCCGGCGGCGTCGAACCAGACCGTCTCGATCGAGGTGAAGCCAGCCTCGCGCAGCCAGGCGCCGTACTCGGATGGCGTATAATTCCGGCCCTCGGTCTCGATCAGCATGTTCAGGCTCATCAGCGCCGCGGGCGCGGGGCCTGACTTTTCGTCATCGACAAGCAGCTCGCTGATGATCACCATGCCACCTGACGGGAGCGCGTCGAAGCACTTGCGCAGAATCGCGCGACACTTCTCCTCGTCCCAATCGTGCAGGATCATGGAAAGCAGCACGGCGTCGTGCCCCGCGGGGAGCCGCTCCTCCGCAAGGAAGTCTCCTGCCTGCGTCGCGATGCGCTGGCTCATCCCTGCGGCCGCGACCTTGCCTGCGGCGATCTCCGTCACGAAGGGAAGGTCGTAGACGGTCGCGTGTAGGTGCGGATACGCCCGACAGAGCTCGATCGGAAATGCCCCGGATCCCCCACCGACATCGAGCAGATGCCGGATGTCCGAGAGATCGACGGCTCGCGCCAGCGCGCGTGCGCTGAAAGTCGAGAGCGAATGCATAGCCTCCCAGAACAGGGAGAGCACGACGGGGTCCTCTCCCTCGAAGAGCGAGCGCTGCTTCGCGGGATCCCAGGTCGTCGGCCTGTTCGTGCGGATGGCCTCTGTGAGCCGGCCCCAGCCCGGGTACAGGCGCTTGTCGCACATGCGGACCCAGCCGCCGAAGTAGTAGGGCTTGCCCTGGACGAGGAACTCCTCGGCCAAGGCGCTGTTTCGATAGCGCCCGTCGGTCACGTCCAGCAGGCCGAGCGAGGCGCAGCCGGTCAGCAGCATCTCCGCCGGTCGGTGGTGGACTCCGAGCGCCTGCGCGAGCTCCGTGCTGGTCACTTCATGACCGCCGGCCAGGCGCGTGAAGAGCCCGAGTTCCTCGGCAGCGGCGAGTGTCTTGAAGGCCCAGAAGCCCGTGGCAAGCTGCATCAGCGGCGCGGGTGAGAGCGCAGGGGCATTATGAGCGTCAGGCATGGTAACCTCCTTTCAGTGGGCGGTGGTTTCAGTAAAGAACCGAGGGAAACCAGCAGCCGCGCGGCTCCCGGTAGGTCCCCTTGGCCATCAGCGTCATCGGCTGGATCACGCGCATCCCCGTTTCCAGAACACGGCGGAACAGGCTGGTCTGGCGGACCGGCAACAGCAGCGACACCGGCTGACCGGTCGCGGCGGCGCACCCGATGAGGAGAGTCATCAGGTCTGTCTCGGTCTCGGCGACGCCGTGGTTCATCAGCCATAGGTTGGGTGCGGTCGCGTAGCCGGTGACCCGACCGCCGCGCTCGACGACCATCGGACCGAACTGGCTCAGCGCCTGTCCCAGCTCATGATGCCGCGTGATGCCGTGCGTCGCTTCGCACAGGGCGTCACAGCTGGGGATGTCGGCGCGCGTCATGGGGCGCACCGTGATGCCCGAGGGAACCGGTGCGCGCGGCGTACCCGCGAGATGCAGCAGAGGCTCCTTCACCTCGAAGCCCAGCGAGGCATAGAGCGAGAACGAGCTCGTGTTGTAGGCGGCCTGAACCAGGCGGATGGGCGCGCTGCCCGCCCGCTCGATGACGGCGCGCATCAGGCGGCGGCCCACGCCACCCGACTGCACCTCGGGCTCCACGGTAATGGGCCCCACCGCACGTACAGGATCGGCTTCCGACAGGAAGTTCGAACCGAGGATCCGTCCATCCCGCACCGCGACCACGCCGAAGATGGCAGGGCTGCCGATGAAGGCACGGGCAAGGCCCAGGGCAGCGGCCTCTGTCGCGAAGTCGGAGGGGAAGCCGTGCGCAGCCGAGATTCGCCCGAACGCACGGAAGATGATGCTGGCGCAGGTTTCAGCGTCCTCGGATGCCACTGGACGCAGGGTGAAGGCGGTCTGGTGTGTCATCGTGGTTCTCCCAGAATCCACGCAGCCCGGGGCGTGGAGCGCGCAGCGCGCCGCTGCGCGCACCAGGACTCGAACGGCTCATTGGACAACTGCCAGGCGTCGCGGCCGCGCATGGCGCCGAGCCAAGCCGACACGTGGGGCCATGGGGAGAAATCAAACTCCACGAGCGCACCAATACTCACGTAGCAAGCGCCGATGCAGTCGGAGAGGTCGGGGTTCACGCCACCCAGGTAGGTGGCGTCGTGAGGCAGCCAGTGGCTCTCGAGCACGTCGAGGTAACGCCTCGCCTGCGTGTCTGCCCTGCGCAGCAAGGCGGCCTGCATCGCGGCATCGGGCCAACCATAGCGATCGGGCATGGCTTGCGGCCAGATTAGGCCCATACAGTATTCGCGATGGAAGCCGGTGTTGAACCAGTCCATCCGCTCGTTCACGCGTGCCCTCGCCACGGCGTCGCGCGGATAGAATGGCGAGCCGATGCAATCGGCCAGATACTTCAGGATGGCCGAGCCTTCCGTGAGGCGGAGCGCGCCGTCCTCCAGCACAGGGACCGCGCTGTTCGGGTTGATCGCCACGAAACGATTGCTGAACTGATCGCCCGCAAGAAGGTCGAGGGTCTCCATCTCGATCGCGAGGCCTTCCTCGGCAGCAAACAGCAGGACGGGTCGGCAGGCGTCGGACAGGGGCATTTGGTAGAGCTTCATGGCGGCATCTCGTCCTGGATCGGCTTGCACGGTCAGTGCCGGTGATGCGGCACGATGGCAGTCGGCTGTTCCATCAGCGCGTAGGGATGACCCGCGCAGCCGACCGTGGGATTGATGGCGTTGAACAGACCGGCAGGGTTCTCCTTCCACAGCCAGACATGCAGGTCGTAATGGTGCAGCGAGGCTGGCATCAGCGGTTCATGTCCTTCCATCGGACCGTCGAAGGGACGACCGAACAGGACGGGGCGCGCGGTGACGCCGGTCGCCAGCGGCACGAACCACTCGGCCGCAACCAGCCGCAATTGGCCACCGGAGGTGGGCTCGTAGACCAGCAGCGGCGGTCGGAACGGATCGGGCGTAGGCCCGATGAGCGCGGGGTTGATGAAGTGCACTCCCATGGCGCCGTTCGGATAGGCAACGCAGCCAAGCGTCGAGAAATAGCCTTCGCGAATGGCGGCGATTGGGTCCTGGTAGCGATTCAACGCTTCTCTGACCTGCGCCAGCTCAGCCGGCAGCTCCGGAGCAGGCATTGGCGTCGAGGTACGATGCGGGTGGCCGTCAGTCTGGTGCTGCGCCGAGCCGAAATCCGCCAGGCCAAGCCCGCCTGCCAGAAGGGCGGTTGCGAGCAGCAATCCCTTCCGGGAATGGGTTCCATGCGGCATCGGCTGGCTCCCTCGTGCATTCCAATGAACTGGCGTCGCGGGAGAAGTCTAAGCGAACACGGCTTTCCGGAGCCATCGCCGAATCTTTCCGGAACTTTCCGGGCCAGGCCTGGCCGGGCTACTCCGGAACGCCGGCCTTCTCGAGACCCTCCAGGAAGACGTCGCGATAGGCAAAGCCCTCAAGCCGCGCGGCAATGACCGAACGACGCATGGGGGGCTTGATACGATTACGCGCGGAGAGCACCTGCCGCGCTTCCTCCAGCAGCCCGAGATGCCCGCAGCAGCAGATCAGGGAATGATGGTGGCCAGAATAGTCGGACAGCGCAGCGACAGACGCGCGAAGGAAGGGCAGCGCCTTCTCGAAGCGCCGCATCGCGATCAGGGCCAAGCCGTGGAAGGAGGTGTAGAATCCCGCGAAGCTGTCGAGAGGACTCATGCGCAGGGCCAGAGCGGTCTCCGCGACGCCTTCCTCGAAACGTCCCATGCGGGTCAGCACCCAGCCGGACATCGTATGACCGAGCGCGAAGCTGGGATTGAGGTCGAGCGCGGCCCGCAGCTCCGCGAGCGCGCGATCCTGCCAGCGGGCCTCGCTGTGGCCCATGCCAAGGACAAGGCGTGCCCAGGGTTCGGCCGGGTCGAGCGCTACCGCCTCCTCCGCGTGCCGGGCGGCGGTCCGATAACCCTCGTTGAGATCGTCCAGATAGTAGCAGCGGGCCGCCCACCACATCGCCCAGGATAGAATGGCGTGCGCCCGCGCATACAGCGGATCGAGCTCGATCGCACGCATCAGCAGGCCCCGTGCTTCCTCGTTGTGCCATCGGCCGGTGCGGTTCAGCAGGCTGATGGCGCGCACGACGAGTCCCCATGCGTCGATGCTCTCGGGGTTGCGCCGGGCGGCGCGCAGGCCTTCCTCGGCATAAAGATGCGGCTCGATGGCCGCGACGACGCTTGCCGTGATCTCGTCCTGCATAGCGAAGATGTCGTGCAGGTCGCGGTCGTAGCGCTCGGCCCAGATGTGCTTGCCTGATTCGGCGTCCACGAGCTGGCTGGTCACACGGATCCGCCCGCCAGCGCTCCGCACGCTGCCTTCAAGCACGTAGCGGACGCCGAGCTCGGCGGCTACGTGGCGCACGTCCACCGCGCGGCCCTGGAAGGTGAAGCTCGAACCGCGCGCGATGACGAGGAGCCAACGCAGCCGTGAGAGGGCGGTCGTGATGTCCTCCGCGATGCCTTCGGCGAACAGGTCCTGCGCGGGATCGGCGCTCAAGTTCAGAAAGGGAAGGACCGCGATCGAAGGCCCTTCGGGTGCGTGCGACGAAACGCCCGACGCCAGCGTATCCGACGCGACAAGCAAGGGCCGCAGTGCAAGGCCAGTATGTGCCTCAACGACGGAAAGGGTCTTGTCGGAGTAGAGGCCGGTCAGCAGCTTGTCGACGGTGGACTTGCCGAGCTTCGTGCGAAACGCGAATTGCTCACGCGAGATCCGCTCCCGAGCGAGGAAGTCTCGAATAAAGCTGGCTATCTGCTTCCTGTCAGCCATGGATGATGCACGTCACGTCCTTTCTAGGCATGCTGTGCCTCCTCGCGGCCTGGATTGAAGCCCATGCTGAAAGTCCCCCCTCGTGCTTGGCAAGGCTGCCGATAGCGGCTCCGATTTTAAGCCGGCCGGTGATTCCGGGATCAAGGTGGCCAATCGTCGATTGCACCGCCGCTACACTGTAGCGGCTTAAGCACTAACCGACCCTAGACCAGAGCCAGCACAAGCAGGGCAAGGGCAGTGATCCAGAGGCCATGGAAGGTAACCGCTGCCAGCGGCATCGTCCTTGCGCGCGAACACGTTTTGAAGACGAAGACAACGGGCCAGATGACGATCCAGAAGAAGGCGATCAAAGCATCGACTTGCCAAGGAAGAAACTGCCCAAAACCTTCTGCCAGGTTTGGGGAGGGGGAATAGGTCCGTAAGCCCAAGCGACAGTCCCAAACATCACTCAGCCTGCTGAGGTATGTCGCCATTGGCCCGAGACTTTTGGATGCTCGTACTGCCTCGTATCGGCTAATGTGCCTGAACACATCGGACACCCCACTCCGTTCATTCGGTTTGGGGCTGAACCATTTGAGCCTGGAGACGGGATTCTTGGAGCGACGCGTGCCGATCATTGCCCTGGTCAGTGAGCGTGGCGCCGGGGACAAGCCCCCGGTGCTGGCCCTCGCGATGACTCTTCGGGACCGTGGTCACGCCGTGCATTTGCTCTGCGACGGCGATGTCGCCGATGTCGTCGGACCCACAGGGTTGGCGACGTTGGAATTGCCACAGGATCTGCGCCAATCCGCGTTTTATGATCCATTCCATCTCCCGCGCATGGCGGGGCGTGGGGAGACGATCGAGGCCGAGACGCCTGACCCTCTGACCGAGTGGGCAGAAGCCTGCCTGCCGGTAGCCCTCGCGATGGTCCGCCCCCTCGGCCCCGGATTGCTGCTGAGCACCCTGTTTTGCATGGGCTTGGCCGATCGGATGGCAACCGCGCTTCACGTTCCCTGGATCCTGGTGAACCCAAGCTTCTACTTCGGCGATGATGCGCGCCGTCCCTGGGAGGAGGACTTTCCCGGGCTCGGGGCGGGCGTTTTTCGCTACTGGTTCCTTCCTCGCATGCAACGTGCAACGGCCGTGCTGCACGCGACCGATTCCGTCTTCGACCCGCCTCCGCCCAGCCTGCCGCGGAACCACCGCTACGTCGGGCCACTCGACATGGAGCCAGCGCCCAATCCTGCAGGGACGAGTTTCCTGCACGAGCCAGGAGACCCTTGGGTCTTGGTCACCCTCAGCACCCTGCCGCAAGCGGGAGAACTGGCGATTGCCCGCGCAGCCCTCACCGCACTTGCGGATCAGCCGGTGCGGCTCCTTGTCACGCTTGCGCCCGGGCACTCGGTGGAAGAACTCGGACCCGTCCCATCGAACACGCGTCTGAGCGGATACCTACCGCACGGACTCGTTCTTGACAGGGCTTGCCTGCTCATTGGTCACGCAGGGCACGGGATGGTGATGCGGGGCCTGCGGCACGGCGTCCCGATGGTGCTCATCCCCTGGGGGCGCGATCAAGTGGGAGTCGCTGCACGTGCCGCGGCGATGGGGGTGGCCGAGGTGGTGCCGCGAGGGGATTGCACTCCAGAGCGTGTGGCCCAAGCGATCACCCGGGTGCTGGCCGAGCCGAGATATGCGGATGCAGCGCGCAGGGCTTCTGAGCGGCTGCACGCTGAGGACGCGCTTTCGCATGCGTGCGAGGCCGTGGAGGAAGTGATGGCAACTCACGATCTGTTCAGACCGCCCGCGACCTGAAAGCGAGCTTCGGCGGACGCGCGCTTTCCACAGTCTCCATGACCGGCCACCTAGGGTTCAAGAACATCGGAGATGGCAGCGCAAAGGCCAGCGCGGATCGCCGGAAGCTCGAGGAGTCAGGCCGCCTTTTGGTCCAGGGAGAATCCTTCGTTGACGGCTGGGGTCTCGGTAAACTTCGCGTCAGAGGAGGACCATCTCATGGCCGAGATTGAGCAGAAGCTGTCCGCAATGGGGCTGGAACTCCCCGACCCTATTATGCTGCCACCCGGGGTGAAGCTGGGTATTCGCTGGGTGAGGGTGTTGGGCGATCGGGCCTTCGTCTCCGGCCATGCGCCCCTGGCCCAGGATGGCAGCCTTGCCTATCCGCTCGGGCGCGTAGGGGTCGAGGTGACTCAAGACGAAGCCTACAACGCCGCCCGGCTGGCCGCCCTTGCGATGCTCGCGAGTCTGAAGTCGGCCCTGGGCGACCTCGACCGCATCATGGCATGGCTGCGCGTGTTCGGAATGGTGAACACGGGCGGGCAGTTCAACGCCTACCCCCTCGTCATCAACGGCTTCACGGACCTCATTGTCGAGGTGTTCGGTCCTGAACGCGGGCAGCACGCTCGCTCTGCTGTCGGCATGGCGGGTCTGCCGTTCAACATCCCCATCTTGATTGAGGCGGAGGTGCTGATCCGATCCAGTCCCTGACAACAGGGCGAGGAAAAGAAAGACCCCGCCCTGCCACCCCGCCGCGCCGTTCCAGACGGAAGGCGCGAGGCCCTGCGGCCGTGGGCTTGCCTCTGGTAACTCCAATGCCGTCTTGGTGCCGCAGTTTGCGCTGGTGCGTGCCGAGGCCAGCGCGGGATCCTAGGCGGCCGGCTGGCCGCGGCCGGTGCGCATGTGTTTGTGGAGTCACCCATGCGAACCACCGCTCGATGATGACATTGCGGTGATCGGCGAGGACAAGCCAAGGCAGCGTTATTATCGCGGCAGCGCAACAAGCATTGCGGTCTGCACATCCAAAACCGTTGCACGCACCTCCAGAAAAACTCCACGCCGGCAGGACACCGTGAAGGTTACAGACGATTCGCATATGTGGGAAAAAAGTCGTCCGCACCCTGACACCCTGGAAGTCCAGAGACAGACCAAAGCGGTTCCTCCGCCTGTGGTGCCCGAAAATTAATGATTTAGGGTACGGCAAGTAGATGAACCGCTGACTTGAGCGGAAACCAGACCTATCGCGTTGTGGCACGGGCTTAGCCGCGCTGGTCCCTTCCGTCGGCGGCCAGGTTGCCCCCCTGAACCCACTGAAAACCCTCGTGCTTGGTGATGGCGGCAATCTGGACCGCCCCGCCGACGGATTTCGGCAGCAGCACCGCGAAGCGAACGAAGCCGATCGTGGTCTCCACGAGGAAGCGCGCCAGGTCGATCGCATCCCGCATCGGCATGGCAGGAACAGAGAGCGCGGTATAAAGATCCTGGACCAGCTTCTCCTGCAGGCGCTTGGCCTCCTGCGGCCGCAAGCCATGCTTCGCCAGGACATCGGCAATGTCGAAGCCCACGCCGAGGACCAGCCGGTTGAGGGCCTCGTACTGCCCGTCCCACAGCACGCCGAACGCGGTCTCGTCCATGATCCGCCGTGGCGGGGGGCAGTCTCGCCCCGTCATGCTCACCTGCCAGACCTCGGCCAGAGACCGTCCGGCGGAGTAGCCGCACAGGCGGAGTTGGAGATTGGTCGGCTCGTGACCGGCTGAAGCCTTCTCGTCAAAGAAGAAGGCCCGCAGCCGGGTCGCGACCTGCTCCATCGTGTAACTCGCCGGGTCGAGCCTCCAGTCAGGGTGCTCCGGATCACGTCCGGCGAAGCGCCGCCGCAGATCCTTCATGAGGGTCTCGACGGACTCGTTTCCGATGCCGCCCACGCCAGTGGACATGGCCCCGACAGGCAGGCCTTCGCAGAGATGCGAGATCTTGTTGGCGTGGAGGTAGATCTGCCCGCTGCCCATGGTTCCGGCGCTGTCGGCGGCCATGACCACGCCGTCGTTGATCTTCACGGAGACAATGATGGTCATGGCGTCCCTTCTGGAACGAGCTTGACCTTCAACGTCCGCCACGCCGGGTCAGTGCGCCCAACAGTCGTGGCGAAGGCCATAGGTGCGGACGCCGGACAGAGCAGCCCACTGCCGGACCAACAATTCACCGGTCGCGGCGCCTATCGGCGGTCGAGGAAGCCACGCAGGGCCTCCAGCAGAACCGCGAGCTTGATCGGCTTTCCGACATTCCGCGCTCCGGCTAGCACCGCGTCCGAGGCGAGGTCGGCCGCGTCGTAGGCGCTCGACAGGACAAAAGGCACCCCCATCGCCGTCAGGGCCTCCGCCACGGGCGTCACCCGTTCGCCGTGGAGGTTCACGTCGAGCACTGCGGCGTCGGGCCGCTGGCTCGCGAGGAGCGCCATCGCCGCGGCCACCGTCGGCGCCGGGCCGATCACCACGAACCCGGCGTCCGTCAGGATCAGTTCAAGCTGCAGAGCGATGACGGCCTCATCCTCGACGACGAGGACTTGGCAGGGGCCGGGGCCACCGGGGCTTTCCCCGGAGTGGAACCTCACGGCGGGGCCTCCTTGGATGACGCTCACGTCAGCGGCATCGAGATCTCCGCATGTAAACCCCCAGCCTTGAAACGGAGTTTCGCCTCGCCTCCGAGATCGGCACCGACGCTGAACTCGATCAGGCGAATGCCAAAGCCTTGCTCATCCAGGAACCGCTTCGGGTCGAGCGCAGCCCCTGCTTACCACCCGCGCTCGAAAAGAAGTGCTTTTCGGGCCACTGCTCGGCTGCGCCTTCAAACCGTCAGCCAACCCAATCATCGGCATTTCCTATCGCACGCTTCGGTCCAATCGACTTCAGCGATGGCCTGACCTCAGTAATCTGGCCTCACTCCCGTGGCACGGGAGACATCGAGAACTCAGGACCCAGGTCATGACCCACACCTCCACCGCCCCCACCTCCCTCGCCCTTTCGGACGGGCATCTGGACGACGTGTCCGGCGGCATCAGCCTGTTCGGCTTGCTGGACGCGGTCCTGAACGTTGCGCCGGGTGGCGCCCTGAACTCCACGATCGGCAACCTGCTAAAGGGTGACGGCCTGCTGGGGCACGGCCACGACCGTGCCAGCGCCTGATTGCCAAACCCTGATAACCCCTCCTTCACGGATCCAGACCATGACTTCCTCCAACACCCCCTCCATCGCCTTCTCCGACGACCAGCTGGATGACGTGGCCGGCGGCATCGGAGCCGCAACCTGGATTGGCGCGGGCGTTGGCCTCGTGGCTGGAGTGGCGCTCACCATCGCCACTGCCGGGGCGGCCGCACCTCTTCTGGGCACCGCAGCGGCGGCGGTCTTCGCGGAGGGCGTCACCATGGGCACCATCGTCGCCGCCGGCGCCACCACCACGGCGGGACTGACGGCCTCGGGCGCGCTCGTCGGGACCGCTGCCGATGCGCTGAGGTGAGGCACCGAACCACCGCGTTCTGCACAGACACGAGTGTGGAATGCCCAGGCCTCTGCCTTGGTCAGGGAGAGGCTGGACAGACGTCCTATCAGTGACCCTTGCCCTTGCGCGTCTTGGCGAGCACCTGCCGCTGCTCATCGGCTGCGGCCCGTTCACCCTCGGCCTCCACACGCGCCCGCTCCGCAAGGCGGCGGACCTCCTCGGCGAGCCCATGGGTCTCGTCTCGGGCGATCCGCGCCTCCTCGGCGAGCCCGCGGATTTCCTCGCGACCGATCCGTGCCTCTTCGGCGAACTCGCGAGCCTCCTCGCGGGCGGCCCGCTCATCCTCCGCCCCCGCCCGATGGATCTCGGCGGCCTCGCGCCGGGTCTCGGCAGCCTCGCGCCTGTCCTCGCTACGATGACGGCGGCTCTCGGAGCGTCGCCGCCAGTCCTCCGCGTCCTCGGCCGCGCGGCCCACCTGCTTCTCGTCTCTTCGGTCCGACATGGTTCCTGCTTCCTCGCCCGCACCACAGCCCGGTGGGCACCGAAACCAGATCCGGGCCCCAGGTTGGTCGGTGGCGGCCCGGGTGTCGCGCCTTCAGGCAAGCAACCGGTCGAACGCGCCGCGGATCACGGCGTAGCAAGGGGGACAAGCGCCCGACAGGCGCCGGCAGCAAGGCCCTACGGACCCTAGGGCTCCAGACCGTGGCGCTTGCGCTCGCTCCGGAGGTGCTTTTGCGCCATGCCCAGATAGTTCTGCATGGTCTCGAGCGTCAGCTGTGCCAGTTCGACGGCCCTGGGGTGGCCGTAGCTCTGGAGAGCTTCGACCCTCACACGCTGACGCGCCACATGTTCTTCGGCTTCCCGGGCATGTCGCTCGGCCATGGCCAGAGGGCCTTCGCGCAGGTCCATGTACGCCTCCCGCGCCCAAAATGTCTGGTTGTTGCTTTGGCTGCCGTCACCTGCTCCTTCGGCCTGCTGCACATGGAGCGGCCCGAGCGGGTCCTCACCGAGATCGCCCTCTACGGGGGCAGGTCAGGCCGGGCGCGGCGATGGTTCAACCGCCCGCGGGATACCAGTCGGCGCGGGTCGGCGGCAGGCCGGACGGGCCCCGCGCGCGGCGGGTCGCCAGCGTCTGGAAGATGCCCACGGTGCC
>NZ_JAFEUU010000013.1 GCF_017355885.1 Sabulicella rubraurantiaca | reverse complement strand
CTGGCAGGCACGCCGTGCTGCTGCTCGATCAGGCGGGCTGGCATCTGTCGGATCGGGTCCGGGTGCCGGCCAACATCAGCCTGCTGCCGCTGCCGCCGAAGTGCCCCGAGCTGAACGTCATGGAGAACGTCTGGCAGTTCATGCGCGACAACTGGCTGTCCAACCGTATCTTCGCCGCCCACGACGACATCGTCGATCACTGCTGCCACGCCTGGAACCGGCTCATCGCCGAGCCCTGGCGCATCATGTCCATCGGCCTTCGAGACTGGACCCATGGGTTCTGATCAACAGGACTTGGTATGAGCCCCCGCCACGCCCCCGCCCAGCTCCGCGCCGATGGCAGGCAGGGCTGGCAGGTACATGTCGATGGAAAGCGGCCCGAAAGCCGCCAGCAGGCCGAGGAGGAGAGCGAAACGCGCCATGCGCCGTGATAACCCCGCCCCGGCCAGGAAGGGCGCCGCCTGCGCGCATGGCAGGGCGGCGCGATGCGGGCGTGCTCAGCCCGGCGGCGGCAGGAAATCCACCTCGCACTCGGCGGAGATGCGGACCACCTCGTTCGGATCGGAAAGGTTGTGAATGCGCGAGAACAGCTCGTAGAGCTTGCGCGACGGGCTGACATAGAACAGCGCCTTCACGTCGGCGCCGCTCTTGTTGAAGATGCCGTGCGGCATGCCCATCGGCAGGCGGATCAGGTCGCCCGGCTTCGCGTGCACGGTCTGCCCATCCAGCAGGAACTCGAACTTGCCCTCCAGCAGATAGATGAACTCGTCCTGCGTGGTGTGGATGTGCGGCGGCACGAAGGTGCCGTCGGGGAAGAGCGTCTCGAAGGTGAAGCAGGCCTCGGAAAGCTGCTTCGGCTTGTAGGTCTGGCCCAGGATGTTCCAGACCACGCCCTTCTCGCCCTCACCCGCGGGGGTGATTCCGGGTGTCATGATCATTGCTTGCTCTCCCTTTCTTCACACGTGCAGATACTGCTCGCGCAGTTCGGGCGCCGCCTCCAGCGCCGCGCTGTCGCCGCTCCAGACCGTGCGTCCACGCTCGATGATGACATGCCGGTCGGCAAGGCGCAGCACCTGGGCGAGGTTCTTGTCGATCAGCAGGATGGACTGCCCCTCCGCCTTCAGCCGCGCCAGCACGGCCCAGATCTCGGCGCGGATCAGCGGCGCCAACCCTTCCGTCGCCTCGTCGAGGATGAGGAGGCGCGGGTTGGTCATCAGCGCGCGGCCGATGGCGAGCATCTGCTGCTCTCCGCCCGACAGGTCGCGGCCCATGTTGCCCTCGCGCTCGCGCAAGCGGGGAAACAAGGAGTGGACGGCGTGGAGATCCCATCGCCCTGGCCGCGCGGTCGCCACCAGGTTCTCGTGCACGGTCAGGGTCGGGAAGACTTGCCGCCCCTCGGGCACCAGCCCTAGCCCCTTGCGGGCGACCACGTGCGCCGGCAGGCCGAGAAGATCCGCCCCGCCGAAGCGGATGCGCCCCTCCGTCGCGCGGCCGCCCAGGGCGGGCAGCAGCCCCATGATGGCGCGCACGGTGCTGGTCTTGCCCATGCCGTTGCGTCCCAGCAGCGTCACCACCTCCCCCGCCCCCACGGTGAAGGCGACGTCGTGCAGCACGCGCGCGGGGCCGTAGCTGGCGGCGAGCCCCTCCACCTCCAGCATCAGCCCTCCTCCTCGCCCAGATAGGCGGCGCGCACCGCCGCGTCGGCGCGGATCTCGGCCGGCGTGCCGCTCGCGATCACGCGCCCTTCGGCAAGGACGGAGATGCGGTCGGCCAGGGCGAAGACGGCCTGCATGTCGTGCTCGATCAGCAGGATGCCGTAGCGCGGCTTCAACGCCGAGAGGATGCGGATCAGCCGCTCCGCCTCCTCCGGCCCGGTTCCGGCCAGGGGCTCGTCCAGCAGCAGGGCGCGCGGGTGCATGGCAAGGGCGATGGCCAGTTCCAGCTGCCGCTTCTCGCCATGCGACAGGGCGCCGGCCGGCAGATCGGCACGGCCATGCAGCCCGACCTCGCGCAGCGCCTCCATCGCCTCCCCGTTCAGCGCCGCCTCGCCCGCCGCAGGTCGGAAGAAGCGGAAGGAGGATCCGGCGCGCGCCTGCGCCGCCAGCGCCACGTTCTCCAGCGCGGAGAAGCCAGGGATGATGCAGGTGATCTGGAAGGATCGCGCCAGGCCGCGCCGCGCTCGGGATGCGAGACCCAGCCGCGTCACGTCCTCGCCCCCGAAGATCACCTGGCCGGAATCAGGCCGCAGCGTGCCGCTGACCTGGTGGATCACCGTGGTCTTGCCGGCGCCGTTCGGGCCGATCAGCGCGTGGATCTCGCCGGTCGAGAGCGCAAGCGACACGTCGCGCGTGACGGCGAGGCCCCCAAAGGATTTCCGCAGCGACCGAAGCTCCAGCAGGGGCTCAGCCACGACGCAGCAGCCCCGCAATGCCGTCGCGCATGAAGAACACGCACAGGACGAGGAGCGGCCCAAAGATCAGCCGCCAATGCTCCGTCAGGTGGGACAGCCATTCCTCGATCAGCACGAAGGCCAGCGCACCCATCAGCGCGCCGTGCGGCCCGGCCAGCCCGCCCAGGATCACCATGAAGAGCAGGTCGCCCGAGCGCTGCCAGGTGAGGTAGGCGGGCGCCACGAACTCCGCCGAATTGGCGAGCATCACGCCTGCCAGCCCGGCGATGGCGCCGGCGATCACATAGGAAGCGAGGCGAAAGGGATAGGGCGCGAAGCCGACGGCGCGGGCACGCATCTCGTTTTCCCGCGCGGCGCGCAGAACGCGGCCGAACCGGCTCCGCAGCAGCGCCTCCACCAGCAGCCAAGTCCCGGCCAGCAGGGCGAGGCAGGCGAAGTGGAAGAAGAGCCGGTCCTCCAGCAGCCGCGACCCGCCCAGTTCCAGCCGGCCATAGAGGGTGTAGCCGTCATCGCCGCCATAGAGTGCGAGGGAGGAGGCGGTGAAGAAGGCCATCTGCCCGAAGGCCAACGTGATCATGATGAAATGCACGCCGGAGGTGCGGATCGCCACCGCCCCCGTCAGCAAGGCGAAGAGCGCGGCGGCGGCGACCGCGATGGGCACGACCAGCAGCGCATCCGTCACCCGCGCATGGTCCAGCACCACCACCGCATAGGCGCCGATGCCGAGCAGCGCCGCGTGGCCCAGGCTGATCAGCCCCGCCCCGCCAACCAGCAGGGAAAGCGAGATCGCCGCCATGCCGAAGATCATCGCCCGCGCCAGCAGCGTCAGCGAATGGCCCTGGCCGAAGCCAACGAAGGGCGCCAAGGCCAGCGCGGCGAAGATCAGCAGCGGCAGGATCACATCGCGCCACCTCATCGGCGAACCGGGAACAGGCCGGCGGGGCGCACGGCCAGGATCACCGCCATTACCACATAGACCAGCATGGAGGCGAGGGCCGCGCCGGTCTGCCGCGCTGCGGAGGGATCCAGGAAGAGGCGCATCAAATCCGGCAGCATGGCACGGCCGATCGTCTCTACCAGACCGACCAGCAGCGCTGCGATGAAGGCGCCGCGCACGGAGCCGATGCCACCGATCACGATCACCACGAAGGCAAGGATGAGCAGGTTGTCGCCCATTCCCGGCTCCACCGACAGGATGGGTGCGGCCATGACGCCCGCGAAGCCGGCCAGCATGGCGCCGAAGCCGAAGACCAGCATGAAGAGCCGGTTCACGTCCACGCCCAGCGCCCCCAGCATGGGCGCGTTACTGGCGCCTGCGCGCACCAGCATCCCTGCGCGCGTCCGCTCCACCAGGAACCAAAGCAGCCCCGCCGTCAGCAGCCCCGCCGCGAGGATGGCAAGGCGATAGGTGGGGTAGAGTAGCCCCTCCATGATCCGCACCCCGCCGGACAGCGCCTCGGGCACCGGCATCTGCAAGGGCGCGGCGCCGAACACCGCCTTCACCCCCTGGTTCAGGAACAGGATGACGCCGAAGGTCGCCAGCACCTGCGACAGGTGGTCGCGCGCATAGAGGTGCCGGAATACCAGCCATTCGAGCAGCAGCCCGAAGGCGAGCGCGGCCGGCAGCGCCAGCACCAGCCCGAGCCAGAAGGAGCCGGTCATGGCGGCCAGCGTCGCGCCCAGATAGGCGCCGACCATGTACTGCACGCCATGGGCAAGGTTGATGAAGTCCATGACGCCGAAGACCAGCGTCAGCCCTGCCGCGACCAGGAAGAGCAGGACGCCGAATTGCAGGCCGTTGAGGGCCTGCACCAGCAGCAGCGTCGTGTTCATGCCCGGGTGGTCAGAGCCGCGCGGGCATCCGGCACTCGCCCGCCCAGGGGTCCACATTGGCCTCCAACACGCGGCGCACCGTCTCGGTCTGGAACTTGCCGTCCGTGCGGCGCGCCACGCGGCACAGCCAGAAATCCTGCACCGGGTAGTGGTTAGTGCCGAAGCGGAAGCCACCGCGCACCGACTGGAAATCCGCCGCCTCAAGCGCTTGGCGCAGCGCGCCCTTGTTCGACAAATTGCCGTTCACGCGCCGCACCGCGCTGTCCAGGAGGTTGGCGGCATCGTAGCTCTGCGCGGCATAGGTGGCGGGGACGTAGTTGAACGCCGCCTCGAACTCGCGCACGAAGCGCTTGTTCGGCTCGTTGTCCATGTTGGGCGCCCAGTTGGCGCCGGCGAAGAAGCCCAGCGCCGCCTCGCCCTGCGCGGGCAGCGTCGCCTCGTCCACGGTGAAGGTGGACAGGAATGGGATGTTGGCCAACCCCGCCTGCCGGTACTGCCGCACAAGGTTCACGCCCAACCCGCCCGGCATGAAGGTGAAGAGCGCATCCGGCCGCGTCGAGGCGATGCGCGCCAGCTCGGCCGAGAAGTCGAGCTGGTTGAGCGGCACATAGACCTCGTCCACCACCTCGCCGCGAAAGCGGGACTTGAATCCGGCCATGGCGTCGCGCCCGGCCTGGTAGTTCGGCGTCATCAGGAAGACGCGGCGATAGCCCTCATCCTGCGCCGCCTGACCCATCACGGAATGGACCTGGTCGTTGTTGTAAGAGGTGGTGAAGAAATACGGGTTGCAGCCGCGTCCGGCGAAGGTGGACGGCCCGGCATTGGTCGAGATCAGGAAGGTGTTCGCCTCCGTCACCGGCCGCATGATCGCCTGGAGGATGTTGGAGAACACCACACCGACCACGAAATCCACCCGGTCACGCTCCAGCGCCGCACGCACCTTGGTGACGGCGACATCGGGGCGAAGCTCGTCATCGATCACCAGCGTCTCGACCGGGCGGCCGCCGAGCTGAGTGTTCAGATGGCGCAGCCCAAGCGTCCAGCCATCGCGAAGCTGGGTGCCGAGCGCGGCCTGCGGGCCCGTCAGCACGGCGACGAGCCCCACCTTGATCGGCGCACCACCCTGGGCGAGGGCCGGCGTGGCGAGGAGGGCGGCGCCCGCACCGAGCGTGGCACGGCGGGTCAGAAGCGGCAGGGACGCCATGAAGAACTCCCCGGTTCGTTGATGTTTCAAGGTTCAAGCATCCATTACCAAGCCGCATGCCTGCCCCGCAAGCGCAGCGGCGCGGCGCGTCATGGGGTGCGCCGGGTCGGAAAGCGGGTCGAGCACGGTGAAGTGGTTCAGCCCTTCCGGCGCGTCGAAGCCGCCGCCCCAGGCCTGCACGAAATCGCGGCTTTGGCGCAGGAACTCCGCGCTTTCTGCCCCGCCGACGATGCAGTGCAATGGCTTGCCAGGCGAGGGCCACAGGCCGGGCGAGAGGTCGCGCGCCATCGTCGCGTCCAGCCGCAGCCCCACATTGATGCTTGTGGGGAGCAAGGGCTCCAGCCAGAACAGGCCGGAGATCGGCATCGCGGCGCCGACATGCGGCGCGCGCGCCAGCAGCCATGAAGCGAGGTGCCCGCCCGCGGAATGGCCCATCGCCAGCAGGGGAAGCCCGACGCGCGCATGCAGTGCGGATACTGCCGCCTCCATTTGCTCGCAGATGCGCGCCAGCTTCACGGAGGGGCACAGATCATAGGAGGGCAGCGCCACCGCGACGCCCTGCGCCAACAGACCCTCCGCCCAGTGGCTGCCCCACTCGCGCCCCAGCGCCTGCCAGTAGCCGCCATGGATCATGAGCGCAGCGCCGCGTGGCGTGCCAGTGGGCAGGAACAGATCCATCGCCTCGCGAGGCCCCGATCCATAGGGCAGCGTCTCGGGTGGGTGGGCAGCGCGGAATCGGGCGGCGGATTCGGCCCAGCCGGCAATGATCGCGCCGCTTTCCGGCACGCGGGCGCGGTTGTTGTACTCCACTTCGGCATCCATGGGCGCAACCTTGCGCGACGAGGGCGCGGCGGCAAGGCCGACCCTGTGCTACAGGGCTCGCATGCGCCTTTATCTTGCTGGCCCCGAAGTCTTTCTGCCCGATGCCGATGCCATCGGCGCCGCGAAGAAGGCACTCTGCACCGCCCATGGCATCGAGGGCGTGTTTCCCCTCGACCCGCCCCTCACCGATGTGCGCGACTGGCGCGCCATCCACGCGCGCTGCGAGGCCCTGTTGCGGGGCTGCGACGCGTTGCTTGCGAACCTCTCCCCCTTCCGTGGCGTGGGGGCCGATCCGGGCACGGTGTTCGAGATGGGGCTAATGCACGGGCTGGGCCGGCCGGTGCATGGCTATCTGGCGACGGCAGCCACGCTGCGCGAGCGTGTCACCTGCCAGGAGGATAGCGGCACGTGGCGCGACGCGGAGGGGCTGATGGTCGAGGATTTCGGCCTGGGCGAGAATCTGATGCTGGAAGGCGCCATTGCGGCGTCGGACGGGGTCATGGTCCGCATGGCCGCCTCCGACCCGTGGCGCGATTTCACTCCTTTCGAGGAGGCGCTGCGCCGCCTCAGCCCACGCCGGTCGGGCCGTCTATGACCATGCGCACCTTCGCCGCCAGTTCGGAGCGGCGATAGGGCTTCTGGATCACGTCGAACTCCGAGCCGCCGGCCTCGATCCGCTCCAGGCTCATCTCCGCATAGCCAGTGGTGAGCAGCACCTTGAGCCGCGGCCGCGACCGCCGTGCGAGCCGCGCCAGCACCACCCCGTTCATGCCACCCGGCATGATGAGGTCGGTGAAGAGCAGGTCCACGCGCTTCTCGCCCTCCAGCACCGCCAGCGCTTCCTGTGCGTTGGAGGCGCGCAGCACTTGGTAGCCGAAATCCTCCAGCACCGTCTCGGCAAGGTCGCCGACATCCTGCTGGTCCTCCACCAGCAGCACGGTCTCGCGCCCCGGGCGCGGGTCGAGCGGGCGGGCCGGGCCGGCACCGCGCGGCGCATCGGACTTGATGGCAGGAAAGAACAGCCGAACCGTGGTGCCGATCCCCGGCTCGGAATACAGGCGCAGCGCGCCACCGGATTGCTTGGCGAAGCCATAGACCATGGATAGGCCAAGCCCCGTGCCCTTGCCCTGCTCCTTGGTGGTGAAGAAAGGCTCGGTGACGCGGCGCAGGATCTCGGGCGACATGCCCGTGCCGGTGTCGGTAATGGAGAGCACCACGTAGTCGCCGGGCTGGATCTCACCGAACAGCGCCGCGTCCTCGGCATCGATGCTGCGCTGGCTGGTTTCCAGTTCGATCCGCCCGCCATCGGGCATGGCGTCGCGCGCATTGAGCAGGATGTTCAGCAGCGCCAGCTCCGCCTGGGTGGCATCCACCCGCACATTCGGCAAGCCGGGCGCAAGTTGGCGCTTCACCTGGATGGTGCCGCCCACCGTGCGCTCGATCAGCGGCGCCATCCCCTCGACCAGCGTGTTCAGGCTGGCTGGGCGGCCCTCCAGCCGCTGCTTGCGCGCGAAGGCGAGAAGCTGCTGCGTCAGTGTCGCGCCGCGCGCGGCGGCCTGGGAGATGGCCTCCACCGCCTTGTCCAGCCGTGCCGGATTGTTGCGCGTTCCGGCGTCGCGCAGCGCATCCGTGTAGCCGATGATGACCTGGAGCAGGTTGTTGAAGTCGTGTGCGATGCCGCCGGTCAGCTGGCCCAGCGCCTCCATCTTCTGCGCCTGGCGCAGCGCTTCCTCCGCGTCGCGACGGCGCGAGATGTCGAGCTGGGAGGCGAAGAAATAGATCAGCTCGCCTCCCTGATCATAGACCGGCGAGATGAACAGCGCGTTCCAGAAGGCCGATCGGTCCTTGCGGTAGTTCAGGATCTCCACCGAGACCTCGCGCTGCGCCTCGATGGCCTGGCGCACCTCCGCGACAACCGAGCGGTCGGTGTCAGGTCCCTGGAGGAAGCGGCAGTTGCGGCCCCGGATCTCCTCCATCGTATAGCCGGTCATCTGGATGAAGGCCGGGTTGCAGAAGACGATCGGATTGTCCGGCTGGCGCGGGTCGGTGACGATCATCGGCATCCGCGTCGTCTCGACCGCCGCGAAGAAGATATCGTTATGCGCCTTGTCGCCGTCGGGTGGGCTCGTGTCGTCGATGACGGGGGGCGGGCCGCCAATGGCTCCCGTCTCCGTGTCGTACCCCGTCATGCCGCTTGCTTTCCCCATGCCGCCACGAGAACGAAACGCGCGCGGGCGCCCGTCGTTCGGCGTCCAGTCACGCGGGCGGCGCCCAGCGCGGGCGCCGCTTTTCCCGGAAGGCGGCGAGGCCCTCGCGCCCCTCGGCGCCGCTCCGCTGCATCCAGCTTTCCTGCGACAGGATCACCACCTCGCGCTCGCTCAGGGCGAGGCCGTTGGACTCCAGCAGGGAGCGCTTGGTGGCGGCGATGGCGGTGGGGGCGGAGAGCAGCGTGTCGGCCAGAATGCGCTCCAGCCGCGCCTCCACCTGGTCCGGCGGCAGCACCTCGTGCACCAAGCCGATCCGCATCGCCTCCTCCGGGCCGAAGCGCTCGCCGGTGATGGCGTAGCGCCGGGCGTGGCGCAGCCCCATGGCGTGGACCATGTGGGTGGAGATGGGCGTGGGCGCGACGCCGACGCGCACCTCGGTGATGCCGAAGCTGGCCTCCGTGGTCGCCAGCGCGACGTCCACGCAGCAGGCGATGCCCGTTCCGCCGCCGAAGCAGGCGCCGTGGATGACGGCGAATGTGGGCTTCGGGAACTCATTCAGCCGCTGCATCGCGCGCGTGGTGAGCATGGAGGCGGCCAGTGCCTCATCCGGCGGGGCGCTCGCCGCGGCGCCGAGCCAGTGGATGTCGGCACCGGCCTGGAAATGCTTGCCCGCGCCGCGGATCACGAGCGCGCGGATCGCGTCGTCCTTCGCCAGCTTCTCCAGCCCGCCGATCAGGGCTTCCAGCATCGCGCCGTTATAGGCATTGCCCAGGGCGGGGCGGTTCAGCGTGGCGGTGGCGATGCCGCGGTGATCCACCGCGAGCAGGAGGGGCGACTCGTCCATGGCTGCGGAACATCGCCGATCATCGCGGGATGGGCTAGCCTCGACCCATGCGACCGACCCTTTATGGCTCCCGCCACGCCGCCTCCGCCGGGCATCACCTCGCCGCCGCCGCGGCCCTCACGGTCTTGGAGGGTGGCGGCAACGCGGTGGATGCGGGGGTCGCCGCGGGCATCGTGCTGGGCGTGGTGGTGCCGGACCTCGTGAACGTGGCGGGCGTGGCGCCGATCATGATCCGCCTCGCCGACGGGCGGGTGGAGACGATCGCGGGGCTGGGGCGCTGGCCGGCAGCGACGCCGCCCGACGTGTTCATGCGCGAGCATGGCGGCGCCATCCCGCACGGCGTGCGCCGCACCGTGGTGCCGGCCGCGCCCGATGCCTGGATCACCGCGCTGGAGCGCCATGGCACGATCCGCTTCGAGGAGGCGGCGTCCTTCGCCATTCGTTGGGCCGAGGAGGGCTTCGCTACCCCCGCCATCCTGCGGCAGACCGTGCAGGGGCATCGCGACGAATACGCGCGCTGGCCGAGCAACGCAGCGATCTTCCTTCCCGGCGGCGAGCCGCCACGCCTGGGATCGCGCTTCGTGCAGACCGACCTCGCGCGCACGCTGCGCTTCCTCGCCGACGAAGCGTCGCGCCACACCGACCGGCTGCGCGGCCTCGCCGCCGCGCGCGACGCCTTCTATCGCGGCGACATCGCGCAGGCGATCACGCGCTTCGTGCAGGAGGAAGGCGGCTGGCTCTCGATGGAGGACATGGCGGCGCATCGCGCCCCTGTCCTGCCGGCGGTGCGCCGCTCCTGGCGCGGGCATGAAGTGCTGGCCTGCGGTCCCTGGTGCCAGGGACCGGCGCTGATCGAGGCCATGATGGTGGCGGAGGCGGCGGGCCTCGCCGAGCACGCGCACAACTCGGCCGACTACCTGCACATCGTTGCGGAAAGCGTGAAGGCGGCGCTGGCCGATCGCGAGATGCATTTCGGTGATCCGGATTTCGTCGAGGTGCCGCTGGAGCGACTACTCTCCCGCGAGCATGCGGCGGCGCGGGCGCGGGAGATCCGCATGGACCGCGCCCACCCTTCCCTGCCCGGCGAGGTCGAGCCCAGCCCGGTGGCGAAGGAGGCGCCGAAGCTGGAGGCCGACACCTCATATGTCGCGGTGGTGGATCGCTGGGGCAACGCCTTCTCCGCCACGCCTTCGGATGGGTCCTGGGATTCGCCGGTGGTGCCGGGGCTGGGGCTCATCCCTTCCAATCGCGGCTGCCAGTCGCGGCCGGACCCGCGCCACAAATCCGGTGTGGCGCCCGGCAAGCGGCCGCGCCTGACGCCGAACCCGGCGATGATCGCGACGGCGGAAGGCGGGATCATGCCCTTCGGCACGCCGGGCGGCGACGTGCAGATCCAGGCGATGATGCAGGTGGCCTACAACGTCTTCGCCTTCGGAATGGAGTTACAGGAAGCCATCGAAGCACCCCGCGTCGCCTCCTACGCCGCGCCGAGCAGCTTCGCCCCCTTCGAGGCGCATCCGGGCCTGCTGGCGGCGGAAGCACGCATCCCACGGGCCGTGCGCGACGAACTGGCCGCGCGCGGGCACCGCATGCAGGAATGGCCGGAGACAAGTTGGCTCGCGGGATGCGTCGAGGCGGTGCTGAGCCTGCCCGGCGATGGGCTGGTGGCGGCGGGAGCCGATATCCGCCGCCCGGCGGGCTGCGTCGCGGCCTAGGGCCGCGCCAACCGGTAGAGCAGGTGCCGGCGCAGCGCGTGGCCTTCCGGCAGGCCGGGGTGATCGAACTCGCCTCCACGCTGCATGCCGAGCTTTTCCATCATCCGCCACGATGGCTCGTTCGCCGGTACGGTGAAGGCGATGATCTCCGACAGGCCCAGCGCGCCGAAGCCATGCGCGATCCAGGCGCGCGCTGCTTCCTCCGCCAGCCCTTGCCGCTGATGCGCAGTGGCGATGCGCCAGCCGATCTCCACGGCCGGGGCGAAGGGCATGTCGGGCCGGACGTGCATCAGCCCCACCATGCCCGCAAGCGCACCCGTCTCGCGCAGGAAGGCGCCGGCGAAGGCGATGCCATCCTCGCGCCACCGCGCCTCCAGCCGCGCCAGCATGGCGTCACTCTCGTCGCGGCTCAGCCTCGCGGGGAAGTGGCGCATCACCGCCGTGTCGCCGTTCAGCGCGGCGAACTCCTCCGCATCCGTGTGGCGAAGCGGGCACAGCACGAGGCGCGGGGTCTCCAACGAGATCATGGTGCAGCGCAATGCGTTTTCGGACGTTGCGGCACCATGCCGCTCGACAACCTCGTGTACCGCGTCCCCCGCCTTTCCGCCACGGCGGAGCGGATCGGGACGCCGCCCATCCCCGCCTGCCGGGACTGGGCCGGACGTTATGACGGCCGCTACGGCCCACTTCTCGATCTGACCCAGGCTGTCCCCGCCGGCCCGCCGCATCCCGAACTCCTCGCCAAGCTGGGCGCGGCCAGCAGCGATCCGGTGCTGAGCGGCTATGGCCCGCTGGAAGGCGAGGCGGCACTGCGCGAGGCGGTGGCGGCGGAGACGGTGCGGGTCTATGGCGGCGACGCCCGGCCGGATGACGTGCGCATCACCGCCGGCGCCA
Organism: Sabulicella rubraurantiaca; assembly: GCF_017355885.1. Classification (GTDB taxonomy): domain Bacteria; phylum Pseudomonadota; class Alphaproteobacteria; order Acetobacterales; family Acetobacteraceae; genus Roseococcus; species Roseococcus rubraurantiacus. The sequence goes on along the minus strand of NZ_JAFEUU010000013.1, from coordinate 99,253 downwards.
ATCTCGGCTTCACCCTGGCGATGATGGCGCTGGTCGCGCCGGGGGACGAGGTGATCCTGCCCCTGCCCTGGTTCTTTAACCACCAGATGGCACTTGCCCTGCGGGGCGTGTCGGCGCATCCGCTCCCCGCAGGACCGGATTTCCTGCCCGATCCCGATGCGGCGGCGGCGCTGATCGGCCCCAACACCCGCGCCATCGTACTGGTGACGCCGAGCAACCCGACCGGCGCCCCCATCCCCGCCGAGCGCATCGCTCGCTTCGCGGAGCTGTGCCGCGAGCGCGGCCTGTGGCTGGTGCTGGACGAGACCTATCGCGACTTCCTGCCTGAAGGGCATGGCGCGCCGCATGCGCTGTTCGGCCGCGCGGATTGGCGCGACTTCATCGTGCAGATCTACTCCTTCTCCAAGGCCTATGGCGTGCCGGGGCATCGCATGGGCGCGGTGCTGGCCGGCCCGGTCTTCCGCGCCGCCTTCATGAAGGCGGTGGACAACATCCAGCTTTGCCCGCCGCGCCCGCCCCAGGCGGCGCTGGCCTGGGCCATCCCCGCCCTCCAGGAATGGCGCGACGAACGGGCGCGGGCGATGCGCGAGGCTGGCCGATCCTTCCTGGCTGCCCTGGAGCGGGTGCCCGGCTTCCAGGTGGACGCGGCGGGCGGATTCTTCGCCTGGCTCCGCATCCCTGAGGGAGCGCTGGACGGGCGCGCGGCGGCCGAGGCGCTGGCGGCGCGCCATGGGCTCGTCACCCTGCCCGGCTGCTTCTTCGGACCTGGCAATGACCGGCACCTGCGTCTCGCCCATGCCTGCTTGCCGCCGGAGCGGCATGAGGAAGCTGCGGCGCGCCTCGCCGATTTCGCCCGCAGCCCGGACGCGGAACGGAGCCGCTAGCCCAGGCTGCGTTCAGTCGTTCAAGCCCGGCTCTGCGGCCAGCCGCACGCTGGGGTGCAGCACCGGGTCGTGGGTGCAGAGGATGGTGATGTCCTCCGGCGCCTGACGGCGCAGGAGGCGCAGCGCCTCGGCACTGGCGTGGCGCGCGATGGGGTCCACCTGCATCGCGTTCTCATAGGCCAGGGTCAGGGGCGGCGCCTTGCCGGGCCCTTCCAGTTCGCGGGCATCGAAGATGGCGTCGCCGGCATGCAGCACCCATCCCTTCTCTGCCGGGATGGCCACGGCGGCATGGCCCGGCGAATGGCCCGGCAGCGGGACGAAGCGCAGCCCCGCCGGCAGCCCGCCCAGCGTCGCCATGTCGAAGAAGGATTCGCCCGGCGCCTCGTGCTCCACGAAATCGGCGCGGAGCTGCAGGGGACTCCAGCGCATCCGCGCCTTCATCCCGTCCCGCGCCCGTGCCGCTCGCAATTCCGTCGCTGTCACGTGAACCTTGGCCCAGGGGAAGTCGGTGAGCCCGCCCGCATGGTCGAAATCCAGGTGGGTCATGACGATGTGGCGCACATCCTCCGGCGTGAAGCCCAGGGCCCGCACGCGCGCCAGGGCAGAGCGGTGAGGCTGGATGTCCGGCCGGTCCATCATCCGCATCAGGGCGTGAATCCGCTCGGGCTCCGAGGCGTCGCTGGGACCAAAGCCGGTATCCACCAGGATGGGACCCTCCGGGCTCTCCACCACCACGCAGCGGCAGGCGAGGCTGGCCGGGCCGACACCGGTGCTGTGACGGTCCCACAGGAGGCCGCCCCAGGGCCGCATCCAGCCGCAGTTGATCGCGTGAATCTTCATGGGTCGCGAACGGAACGACCGGAGCGCGGTTGCACCGGGGGCGGCACGGGCCTAAGCCGGGGAAACGGTTGGCGAGCGCAGGAGGAAGCGGGCGATGACAACCCTCGAAGAGATGGCAGCCAGCGTGCCAGATGGCGCGCTCGTTGCGCTTCCCCCCGATAACTCCCTGCCGAGCGTCGCACTTGCCAAGGCGCTGATCCGGCGCGGTTCCAAGGGGCTGCGCCTGCTGGGCGTGCCCGTCTCCGGCTTCGCGACCGACCTGCTGATCGGCGCGGGCTGCGTGGCCGAGGTGCAGACCAGCGCCGTGTCGCTAGGCGAGGCGGGATTCGCGCCGCGTTTCTCCGCCGCGGTGAAGGCCGGGACGCTCAAGGTGGTGGATGCCACTTGCCCCGCCATCCACACCATGCTCCAGGCCTCTGAGAAGGGCGTGCCCTTCATGCCGCTGCGCGGCCTGATCGGCTCCGACATCCTGGCGAACCGGCCGGACTGGGTGGTAATGGACAGCCCCTTCGGCGATGGAGAGCGCATCGTCGCCCTGCCCGCCCTGTCGCCGGACGTCGCGGCCTTCCACGCCGTCATGGCCGACAGCCTGGGCAATGTGTGGGTCGGCCGCCGCCGCGAATGCGCCACCCTGGCCCATGCCAGCAAGCGCGTGCTGGTGACGGTGGAGCGCGTCGTGGAAGGAAACTTCCTGGAGGATGAGCGCCTCGCCCCCGGCACGATCAGCGGCACCTACATCGAGGCGGTGGCCGTGGCGGAGCGCGGAGCGCATCCCGTGGCGCTGCTGGACGAGTACGGCTTCGACGCCGACCACGTCGCCGCCTATGCCCGCGCCGCCCGCACCGAGGCAGGGTTCAACGAATGGATGGCCGAGCACGTCTTCGCGCAGAGGGCGGCGGCATGAGCCACAAGCCGGAGGAGCTCCTCGCCGTCACGCTCGCGCGGCTGATCCGCGCGCGGCCGACGCGGCACATCGCGGTGGGCGCGGCCTCGCCCATTCCCGCCGCCGCATGCTGGCTCGTGTCCAAGCAGGGTGCGCCAAGGGGGGAACATGTGCGGCTGTCGCTGCTGCACAAGCGCAGCGGCAATCCCTTCACGGAAGGCACGCGCGAACTGTTCGACCTCACCGGCCAGGGCCGCATCGACCTGTTCTTCCTGGGCGGCGGGCAGATCGACGGACAGGCCAATCTCAACCTGATCGGCACGGGCGAGTGGCCGGGGCGCGACGTGCGCTTTCCCGGCTCCTTCGGCTCGGCCTTCATGTATTTCATGGCCGGCCGAACCATCCTATTCCGCGAGGAGCATTCGCCCCGCGTGCTGGTGGATCGCGTCGCGCATATCTCCGCCCCCGGCGTCAGCGAGCCCGGTGTGTTCCGGCGCGGCCACGCACAGGCGCTGGTGACCGGGCGCTGCGTCTTCGGCTTCGACCCGGCGCGCGGCCGCTTCACGCTGGAGACGCTGCACCCCGGCGAGACGCTGGAGAATATCCGCGCCGAGACGGGCTTCGATTTCGACGTCGCGCCCTCGCTGGGCGAAACCCCCGCCCCCACGGCGGAGGAACTGGCACTGCTGCGCGGCCCGGTCTGCGACGAGATGCTGGAAACTTACCCCGAGTTCTGTTCGCGCGTGTTCGAAAGGAAGGCGGCCGCATGATGGACGTCATGACCGTGACCGAGGGCAAGGCTCTCCGCACCGGGCCGGGCGCCCTGACCGGGCTGCGCGTGGTGGACCTCACCCGCGTGCTGGGCGGCCCTTACTGCACCATGATCCTGTCGGATCACGGCGCCGAGGTGATCAAGCTGGAGCCGCCCCAGGGCGACGAGGTGCGCGACTGGGGCCCGCCCTTCAACGAGGATGGCGACGCCTCCTACTTCATCGGCGTGAACCGCAACAAGAAGTCGGTCGGCCTCGACCTCGCCAAGCCCGAGGGGCGCGAGGTGCTGATGCGCCTGCTCGAAGGCGCGGACGTGCTGATCGAGAACTTCAAGCCCGGCTCGATGGAGAAATGGGGGCTGGGCTACGAGGCGGTGCTGAGCAAGCGCTTCCCGCGCCTGATCCATTGCCGCGTCTCCGGCTTCGGCGCCACCGGGCCGCTCGGCGGCTTCCCGGGCTATGACGCCATCCTGCAGGCCATGGTCGGACTCATGTCCATCAACGGCACGGAGGATAGCGGCCCGACGCGCCTCGGCACGCCGATCGTGGACATCGCCACCGGACTGTTCAGCGCCATCGCCATCCTGATGGCGCTGCACGAGCGCGACAGATCGGGCCAGGGCCAGTATTGCGACATGACGCTGCATGATTGCGGCATGGCGCTGCTGCATCCGCACGCGGCCAATTTCTTCCTGAACAACAAGCGGCCGGTGGCGACGGGCAATCCGCACCCGAACCTCGCCCCCTATGCCAAGTTCCAGACGAAGACCTGCGAGATCTTCGTGGGCGTCGGCAACGACCCGACCTTCCGCAAGTTCTGCGCCTTCCTCGGCCTCGACGAGTTGGCGAATGACGAGCGCTTCCGCACCAACGGAGGCCGCGTCACCAACCGCCCGGCGCTGATGGCCATCCTGGAGGAGCGCTTCGCGGGCGAGGACGGGCATGACCTCTGCCAGCGCATGCTGGCCGCCGGGCTGCCGGCTGGGCCGGTGCTGGGCGTGGACGAGGCGATGCGCGCCGCGCACACCGCGCACCGCGCCATGGTGACGGAGAAGGACGGGTTCCGCGGCCTCGGCACGCCGATCAAGCTGTCCCGCACCCCAGGTGGAACCGCCGCCAAGCCGCCCCGCTTCGGCGAGCACACGCGCGAGGTGCTGGCGTCCAAGGGCTTCAGCGAGGAGGAGATCGCCCGCCTCGCTGAGGCTGGCGTGCTGGTGGAAGCGCGGCGGAAGTAACGCCGCCATTCGAAGCCGGGCTGGAGGCGCTTCAGCCCGGCGGGTGCGCTGCCTCGCCGCGCATCACCTCCGCCTCGTATTCCCGCGCGAGGCGGGCATAGGCGCGGGCGGAGAAGACCAGCATCCCGGCATAGATCAGCCCGGCCGCGGCCAGCGCCGCCCAGGGCTCCGTCACCAGCACCGCCACGAAGCCGCCGACGCCGAGCAGCAGCGGCAGGACGAAGCGCGGCGCGACCTTCACCTTCTTGAACGACCAGGATGGCAGGGTGGAGACCATCAGCGCCCCCACCACCAGCAAAATCACGGCGGCGAAGAGAGGCCGGCGGAATGCCTCGGCCGTCGCCGTCCACCCCCATTCGCCGAAGGCCAGCGAGGCGAAGAGCGGAAACAGCGCCAAGCCCGCACCTGCCGGCGCCGGAACGCCGGTGAAGAAATTGGAAGCGAAGGCCGGGCGCGGCGCGGGCACCGTCCCCGGCTCGACGATGGAGGCGGCGTTGAACCGCGCGAGGCGCAGCGAGGAGCAGACGGCGAACATCACGCAGGGCACGAATCCGATCGGCCCAACCTGGTTCAGCGTCCAGAGGTACATGACCAGGGCGGGCGCCACGCCGAAGGACAGGAAGTCGGCGAGGCTGTCGAACTCCGCCCCGAAGCGCGACGTGCCCTTCAGCAGCCGCGCGATGCGGCCGTCCAGCCCGTCGATCACGCCCGCCGCGACGATGAAGGCGGCTGCCTGGGCGAAGCGTCCATCAAATGCGAAGCGGATCGCCACCAGCCCGGCGCAGAGCCCCATCATGGTGAGGATGTTCGGGATGAGCCGGTTCAGGCTCGGCGCGCGGCCCTTGGCCTGACCGCCGAACCGGCCCAGGCGCCGGCGAAGCCCGGCTCGCGGCGCCCCGTCCGCCATCAGCCCCGGGTCCCGAGTTCGGCCAGCACCGTCTCGCCGCCGATCATGGTCTGGCCCAGCGTCACCAGGGGCTTCACCCCCTCAGGCAGGTAGACATCGGTACGGGAGCCGAAGCGGATGATGCCGAAGCGCTCGCCGGCCAGGATCTGGTCGCCCTCGCGCGCCGTGCAGACGATGCGCCGTGCGACGAGCCCCGCGATCTGCACACAGCCGAGATTGCCGCCATCGGGGAGGTCGATGCGCAGCCCGTTGCGCTCATTGTGCTCGCTCGCCTTGTCCAGCGAGGCGTCGAAGAAAGCGCCGGCGCGGTAGACGATGCGCCCCACCCGCCCCAGCACCGGGGAGCGGTTCACGTGCACGTCCAGCACGGAAAGGAAGATGGCGACGCGCTGGCGCGGGGCGCTGCCCATCTCCAGCTCGGCCGGCGGCACGGCGGGGCCGACCAGCACCACCTTGCCATCCGCCGGGGCGAGGACGAGGCCAGGGCGCGGCGGCGGCACGCGGCGCGGGTCGCGGAAGAAATACAGGCAGAAGCCAGTGAAGGCGGCGCCCAGCCAGAACAGCCAGGCCCCCAGGATCAGCCCTCCCAGCACGGCGACGGCGGCGCCGCCCCAGAGGAAGGGCCGCCCCGCCGGGTGCGGCGGCGCGAGGACGAGGCTCATGCTGTTTCGGAGCGACATGGGCGCGGTTTATGGTCCGTTCATCTGGCTGGGGCAAGTTGAAGCCATGCTGGCCCTTCGCTCCTTCTCGGTCGCACATGACGGAACGCTGGCCCCGCGGGAAGGTCACGGGCCGCCCGCCCTGCGCTTCGCCTGGCGCGGCCGCCCCTGCGAGGCGCGGCTGGAGCGGGAGCGGCTGCGGCTTTCCGCCATGGCCGGCCGCATTCCTTCGACGGCAGAGCCCGGGGCGGACCGGAGCTGGACGCTGGAGGAGGTGCGCCGCCTGCCGCCCGAGATGCCGCCCGGCTGGGCGCTGCGCGTCACCCCGGACCACCGGCTACGGCTGGAAACGGAGGCCGAGCCGCGCGACACCGCGCCCGGGCTGCTGAGCGAGATGGTGCGCTTCGCCCTGTCCCTCGACCCCTATCTGGAGCGGCTGGAATCCGCTGGGGTGGGCAAGGCGAAGACCTGACCCGGGAAGATGCGGTGCGGGTCGCGGATCTGCTCGCGATTGGCGGCGTAGATCAGGGTGAAGCGGGCGCCGCGGCCGTAATTCTCGCGCGCGATGCGCCAGAGCGTGTGGCCGGGCTGGACGATGTGGCGGGAATCCGCCGGCGCGGCCGCCGCCGCGGCGATCACCGGGGGCGGCTCGCGCAGGAAGGGCTGCTCCACCCGCGACGCCACGCGGCCATTGGCTTCCAGCTGGTCCACGCGCAGCGTGTAGCGCCCGGGCGGCAGCCGGCTGCCGGCGGTGAAGCTCCAGCGCCCTGCCGCATCCGCTGTGGCGTCGCCCAGATGCCGGTCATTCACGTAGAGCCGCACCACGGCCCCCGGCGGGGCGGAGCCGGCGAAGCGGATGTCACCCTCGACTCCGTAATCCACGAGATCCAGCGCCAGCCGGGCGCGGGATGGAGCCTGCAGCGCCACCACCGGCGCGGCCTGGGCCTGCGGCACGAGCAGCGTCAGCGGGCCCGGCGCAGCCTGGGAGGCGGAACCTTCGGTCAGCGGCCTTTCCCTGCGCGGCGCGGCCTCGGCTGCGCGCTCCGCGCGCGCGGCATCACCGGTGGGGTTTTCCCGCGTCCCTTCCGTCTGGCCCGGCGCAGCGGCAGCCAGGGCAGCGGCAGGTTCGGGCGCCAGCAGGACGACGCTGGCCTCGCCAGGAATGGGCTCACCGCCTTGCGGGCGCATCACCAGGGTCAGTTCCCGGGCGCCAGAGCCGAGCGGCGCGTCGGGCAGGATCACCCATTCGCCGCGCGCATCGGCGCGGCCCCGGCCGATCTCGCGGCCATTGTCCAGCAGCGTCACCTCGGATCCGGGCATGGCACGGCCGGCGGCCACCAGCATGCCGTTGCGGCCCAGCCGCGCCACATCGAAGCGCGGCGGCGCGGGGCGAGCGACCTCGGCCGATTCGGAGCGTGAAGTGGTTCTGCCTTGCGGCTCGGGGCGCGGCGCAGCGGCCGGGGATGTTTGCAGCGAAGCCTCGGGCGAGGCGGTGCGGGACGCGGACAGGAGGGATGGCTCGGTGCGTGCCGCTGGTTCGCGCGGCGCCTCCGGCGCCATTGCCATGGGCAAGGCAGGCGTTGTGGAAACCGGCGGCACCCCAAGCGGCAGCCAGCCGCCCATCCAGGCAGAGGCCAGCGCACCAGTGCCCGCCACTGCGATCCAGGCCAGACGGCTCAAGCCGCGCCTTCCTTCTCCCAGTTGGCAGGAGTGTTAATTGAGCAATACAGTCTCGTAAATGTGCCGGATCGTGGAATCCAGTGAAATCCGCGGCTTCCAGCCGGTCAGCGCACGAATTCGTGTCGTGTCGCCCAGGAGTAGCGGTTCGTCCGCCGGACGGAACAGGGCGGGGTCCGGCTCGGGTCGCAGCGCGATGCCGCTGACCCTTTCAAGGCATCGGATCAGCGACGCCACCGTCACCGCCTCGGGCGCACTGATGTTGAAGGCCTCGCCCGCGGCCGCCTCGCCGGCCTCGCCCAGCAGGAACAAGGCTTCGGCGAGATCCTCCACATCCAGGATGGCGCGGCGGCTCGCCGTGTTGCCGACGCGCATGCCGCCTTCGCGCACGCCGTTCCGCGCCAGCGTCGCCATCCTGCCGGCAAGGTCGTTCAGTACGTCGCCCTGCTTCCCCGGGCCGGTGGTGTTGAAGATGCGCGCCCGCACCGTCCGCACCGAACCGGCGCGATGCGCAGCGAAGGCCAACATGTCCTGCGCCGCCTTGCTGACCGCATAGGGGGTCAGCGGCAGCAGCGCTGCCTCCTCCCGCACTGCTTCCTGCCCCAAGCTGGCCCCATAGGCGGTGCCGGAACAGGCGACGACGACCAGCGGCGCCACGCCCGAATCGCGCACCGCCTCCAACAGCACGGCCGTGCCCAGCACGTTCGCCGCCAGGGTTGGTCCGGCTTCGGCGAAGGCGAGCGCCGGCAGGCTCTGCCCCGCGAGGTGATGGATGACATCCGGCTCCTTGGCACGGATCAGCGCCAGCAGCGACTCGCGATCCCGGATGTCGAGCGCGACCGCCTCCCCGGCCGGCGTGTCCGGCCCACCGGTGGCGACGACGCGCCAGCCGCCTTCGCGCAGGCGGCGGACGAGGTGCCGGCCAATGAACCCCGTGGCGCCGGTGACAAGGGCGGTCCGCATCGCTCCGTCAGCGATGCGGGTCGGCGCTGGCCAGGATGGCGACGGTGCGAGCCACCCCCTCCTCCAGCGATGTCATCGGGGCGTTGAAGCCGGCTTTGCGCAGTCGGCCCAAATCTGCCTCGGTGCGGTACTGGTACTTGCCGCGCAGCGCCTCGGGCATGTCGATGAAAAGGATCTCCGGCTCCACCCCCATCGCCAGGCCAACCGCGCGCGCGAGGTCGACCCAGGAGCGCGCGATGCCCGCGCCCACGTTCAGCAGCCCTGTCCCCTCCCCCATCGTCAGCAGGAAGCGGATCACCGCGACGACGTCTTCCACGAAGACGAAGTCGCGCAGCTGCTCGCCATCGCGGTAGTCGGGGCGGTGGGAGCGGAACAGCCTCACCTCCTCGCCGCGGCGCAGCGTCTCGAACACCTTGTGGACGACGGAGCGCATCTCACCCTTGTGATGTTCGTTGGCGCCATAGACGTTGAAGAACTTCAGCCCCCAGCAGGCGGGCGGCAGCGCGCCGCCGGATTCGCACCGCGCCGCGACCGCCTGGTCGAAGAGATGCTTGGACCAGCCATACAGGTTCAGCGGCCGCAGCCTGCGCAGCGCGGCGAGGTCATCGGCATCGTCGAAGCCCGCCTCGCCATCGCCATAGGTCGCGGCGCTGCTGGCATAGACGAGCGGGACGCGCTGCGCCGCGCACCAGTCGAGCAGCATGAGCGAGAAGCGGAAATTGCGCCGCATCACGTCGTCGCCATCCGTCGCGGTAGTGGCGGAATTGGCGCCGAGATGCACCACCGCCTCCAGCTTCCGCCCCTCCAGCCAGGACGCCAGTTCCTCCGGCGGCACGAAATCGGCGAGGACGGCCTTGCGAAGGTTGCGCCACTTGGGTCCGTCGCGCAGCCAGTCGCTCACCACCACGTCGGTGCGGCCTGTGTCGTTCAGCGCGGCGACGACATGGGAGCCGATGAATCCGGCCCCGCCCGTGACCAGGATCATGCCGGCAGCTTCGCCGGCTTCGGCCCGCCGGCCATCCAGTCCAACAGCTCGACCGTATGCACCACCGGCAGCGCGTCGCCGGACAACTGCGTCATGCAGCCGATGTTGCCGGCGGCGATGAGATCGGCGTCAAGCCGCGAGATGTTGTCCAGCTTGCGCGCCCGCAGTGCCTGGGCGATGCCCGGTTGCAGCAGGTTGTAGGTGCCGGCGCTACCGCAGCAGATATGCGGCTCCGTCGGCTCCTTCACCGCGAAGCCGGCGCGTGCGAGCAACTCCTTCGGCAGCGTCGTGATCTTCTGCCCATGCTGGAGCGAGCAGGCGGAATGATAGGCTACCGTCAGCCCCGGCGCCTCGCGCGAAGGGCGGTAGTCGAAGCGTTCCAGCACCTCGGTCACGTCCATCGTGAGGGAGGAGACCTTCGCTGCCAGCGCGGCTTCTGGCTCCTCGCGGAACATGAAGCCGTAATCCTTGACCGTGGTGCCGCAGCCGGAGGCGTTGATCACGATCGCGTCCAGCCCCTGCCCCTCAATCTCCGCGCCCCAGGCCTGGAGATTGGCACGTGCCGCCGCCATGGCCGGGTCGTGCCGGCCCATGTGATGCGTCAGCGCGCCGCAGCAGCCCTGGCCGCGCGGCACGACCACCTCGATCCCCATGCGGGTGAGGAGGCGGATCGTCGCCTCGTTGATCGTGGGGTCCAGCACCTTCTGCGCGCATCCAGTCAGCAGCGCGACGCGGCCGCGCCGCGTGCCCTCCGCCGGATGCAGCGCCACCTCCTGCATCGGCGAGCGCGGCGGCAGTGTGGCCGGCGCCAGGGACAGCATGGCGCGTAGGCGCTGTGCCGTGGTGCCGCGCCCGCGGATCAGCCGCGCCAGGGGCCGCGCCAGGGCGGCGGCGCGCAGGGAAAGGCGGAACAGGCCAGGACGCGGCAGGACACGCGCCAGCACCGCGCGCAACGCCCGCTCCGGCCAGGGACGGACATAGGTTTCCTCGATGTGGCGCCGCGCATGGTCCACGAGGTGCATGTAATGCACGCCCGAGGGGCAGGTGGTCATGCAGGACAGGCAGGACAGGCAGCGATCCACGTGCCGCGCCTCCTGCTCCGAGGCGGGACGGCCGCTCTCCAGCATGTCCTTGATCAGGTAGATGCGCCCGCGCGGCGAATCCAGCTCATCCCCCAGGAGAAGGAAGGTCGGGCAGGTCGCCGTGCACATGCCGCAATGCACGCAGGTGCGGAGGATCTTGTTCGCCTCTGCGGTGTCCGGATCCCGGAGCTGCTCGGCGGTGAAGCTGGTCTGCATGTCTCGTTCTTTTCAGGCCCCGGCGCGCATCCGACCGGGGTTCAGGATTCCGGCAGGGTCCAACACCGCCTTCACGCGCTGGCCGATGGACGCCAGCGCAGCCGGCTCCTCCGGCAGGACGGGAAGCGCGGCGCTCAGGGCCTCTGGCGCGCGGAACAGAGTAAAGGTGCCGCCGGCCGAAGCGGCGGCTTTCATCACCGCCGCGTGAGAATCTGCCGTCGCGGGACCGGCGACCCAGATCAGCCCGCCGCCCCAGTCGAGCAGCAGCCGCGCCGGGAAGGCCTCGCGCAGCGCCGCGGAGACAGCCGGCGCGCGGGACGGCGCGACGGAGATGCGCCACACCGCCTCCTCCGGCTGGGCGCCGAGCGGCACGGCGTCGCGCACCGCGCGCCAAGCCGCGCGGGACGGCGCGCCCTCCAGCACGGACACCTCGCCGAAGCGGGACAACGCGGCGCGCAGCTGCCCCAAGCGATAGGTGACCGATTCGGCGAAATCCTCGATCCGCACCAGCGCCACGGGCCCGTCGAGGCCGAGCGGCGCATGGCCCTCGGGCAGCAGCGCGGCGCCCGACACACCGAAGGGTGAGCCGAGCGCGGCCGAGAGCGCGGCGATGCCTTCCTCCAACCCCGCGACGCGCAGGGCCAGCGTGCCTGTTGCCTCGCCGGCCGGCTGCACCTTCAGCGTCACCTCGGTCAGCACGCCCAGCGTGCCATGGGCCCCGGTCAGCAGCTTGCAGAGGTCGAGTCCGGTGACGTTCTTCAGCACCCGCCCGCCGGAGCGGAAGACCTCGCCCTCGCCCGAAACGGCGCGGATACCCAACACGTGGTCGCGCATCGCGCCGCCGGTGATGCGGCGCGGGCCGGACAAATTGGCGCCCACCACACCGCCCAGCGTCGCGCCCTCCTCAACGCCGAACAGCGCGCGCAGATCGGGCGGCTCGGCGATCAGCTTCTGGTTCTTCTCGGCCAGCGCCGCCTCGATCTCCGCGACTGGAGTGCCGGCGCGCGCCGAGATCACGAGTTCCGTCGGGCGGTAGAGGGTGATGCCAAAGAGTGCGCGCGTGGAGAGGGTGCGCGCGGCCTGGACCGGGCGGAGCATGGCGCGCTTGGTGCCGCGCCCCTCGACTGCCAGCGGCTCGCGCGACGCCAGCGCGGCGCGCACGGCCTCGGCCACGCCCTCCTCCGTGTCGGGGGCTGTCACCTTGTCGAGGGCGGCGCTCATGCTGCCAGCGCCTCGTTCCCTTCGAGGGGGAAGACCTTGGCCGGGTTCAGCAGCCAGCCGGGGTCGAAGGCCGACTTCACCGCGCGCTGGAGCGCCAGTTCGCTCGAAGTGAACTGCGCCACCATCAGGTCGCGCTTCTCCACGCCCACGCCGTGCTCGCCGGTCAGGCAGCCGCCCACCTCGACGCAGAGCTTCAGGATGTCGGCGCCGAAGGCCTCGGCTTTGCGGAAGCTTTCCGCGTCATTGGCATCGAACATGATGAGGGGGTGGAGATTGCCGTCGCCCGCATGGAAGACGTTGGCGACGCCGAGGCCGTAATGCGCGCTCATCTCGCTGATGCGCTTCAGCACGTGCGGCAGCTCGCCGGTCGGGATGGTGCCGTCCATGCAAAGGTAGTCGGGCGAGATGCGTCCCACCGCCCCGAAGGCGCCCTTGCGCCCTTTCCAGATCGCCAGCGACTGTTCCGCGCTCTCGGCCAGCTTCAGGCTGATCGGGTCGAAGCGGGCGCAGATCTTCTTGATGCGGTTCAGCAACATGTCCTGCTCGGCCACGCTGCCTTCCACCTCGATGATCAGCATCGCCTCGGCATCCAGGGGGTAGCCAGCATGGGCGAATGCCTCGCAGGCGTGGATGCAGGGCTTGTCCATGAACTCCAGCGCGACGGGGATGACGCCGGCGCCGATGATTGCGTCCACCGCCTGCCCCGCCACCTCCACAGAGGAGAAGGCGGCGAGCATCGCCCGAGCCCCTTCGGGCGAGCGAAGGATGCGGACCGTCACCTCCGTCACCATGCCCAATTGCCCCTCGGACCCGGTGATAAGGCCGAGCCAGTCATAGCCGGCGGCGTCGAGATGCTGCCCGCCGATGCGCACCACCTCGCCCTCGATCGTCACGAAGGTCAGGCCGAGCAGGTTGTTGGCGGTGACGCCGTATTTCAGGCAATGCGCGCCGCCCGAGTTCATCATCACGTTGCCGCCGATCATGCAGGCGAGCTGCGAGGACGGGTCGGGCGCGTAGAAGAAGCCATCCCCCTCCACCGCCTTGGTGATACCGATGTTGGTGACGCCCGCCTCCACCACCGCGTAGCGGTCGGCGTAGTTCACCTCCAGGATGCGGTTCATCCGCATCAGCCCGATGACCACCGCATCCTCCAGCGGCAGCGCCCCACCGGAGAGCGAGGTGCCGGCGCCGCGCGGCACCACGCGGATGCCGTGGGCGTGGCAGTAGCGCAGCACCGCGGCCACCTCCTCTGTCGTGCGGGGAAGCGTCACGGCCAGCGGCATCTGGCGGTAGGCGGAAAGCCCGTCCGTCTCGTAGGGGCGCAGCCGGATCGCCTCGCCGATCACCGCGTCCTCGGGCAGGAGGCGCCGGAGGTCGGCCAGGATCGCGTCCCGGCGGGCGAGGATCTCGGGCTTCGGCGGCGGGAGGCGGATCATGGGGCCAAAATGTCCCTGCGCCGTGCCGTCCGCAAGCATCATGCGCGAAAGGGCCGGCCCCGCGTGGGACCGGCCCAGTTTGTTGTCGGGCGTGGTGGCTTAGTTGCCGCCGCCCGGCCCGGTGCCGGCGGCGCGGCCAGTGCCAGTGCCGCCGGGCATCACGCCGGAACCGAGGGGACGCGGGCCGGGGGTAACGCTGCCGTCAACGCCGCCGGGGCTGTTGTCCGGACGGAAGCCTCCGGGGCCGCCACGGCCCTGGCCCACCGTGCCGGAGCCCGGCATGTAGCCGCCCGGCGCAGACATGCCGCCCACGCCCATCCCAGCGCTGCCACCCATTCCGGCACCGCCGCCCACGGGCTGGCCATTCTCGAGGATCATGCCGCCACCCATATAGGCCTGGTCTTCCGGCCGGGTGCTGCGACGGGACTTGCTGGTGGTGGCCGCGCGGCGTTCCGCCCGGCGCTCGGAGCGTGCGCTGCGCTCGCCGGACATGCTGTCCGCCTGGGCAGTCATGGAGGTGGTGTTGCGGGCATCATTGCCCGACGCGCTGTACCGCGAGGAACCGGAGCTCTGCGCGGAGGCCGCGCCCGAAACGAGCAGGGCCGCCGCACCGGCGAGCAGGATGGCTTTCATGTCGCATCTCCTTCCAAGAGAAGTGAAGGGGAAACGACATGCATCCAATGGGGTTGCAGCCCCGCTTGGTCCGTCCGGGCCCGAGGCCCGGAGCAGCTTCAGCCCTGGCGGGCCTTCATGCGCGGGTTCTTCTTGTTGAGAACGTAGAGGCGGCCACGGCGGCGCACCACCACGCAGTTCTTGTCCCGCGTCTTCGCGGACTTCAGGCTGTTGCGGATCTTCATGGGAAACTCGCGCCAAAAAAACGGTTCGGGGATGGCCTGCGCCATCCCCGGTCTGCGGGCGAATAAGCACCCTTTCCCCTTGAGTCAACCCGTCAGCGCTTCGCCTTCGCCGCACGGCGCTTCGGGGACGGAGCGGCCACGCGCTCCTCGAATCGCAGCCGCAGCTGGACCAGCGGCTCGGGGTCTTCCAGCCCGCACAGCTCGTCATTGCCGACGGGGCCGAGGGTCTCGCCGCTGGCGGTCACCCCCTCCACGCTCACCGTGTAGCGCTCCGCGCTCGCGCCGCGCAGGGCGACGCGCAGCCCCTGGACGGGCAGCGTCATGCCGCGGCTGCCGCAGAACTCGCCGCCCTGCGACCAGGGCGAGGTCCATCCTTTCCCCAGCACGACCTGATACTCCAGATCCTCGGCCGGGACGCCTTCAGGCGGCGTGACCTGCAAGCCCTCGATCACGCAGCCGGGCTGCCGGACGCCCAGCCATTCGCCAAGGGCGCCGGACTTGTCGCCCACCCGGGCAATGTGCACGAGCACCGCCTGCTGGCCGGACGGGGCGGCTGCGGCGACGGCAGGGGCGGGTGGCGGTTCCGCAGTCCTTGCCGATTCGGGCGCGGGGCCGAGGCTCGCCTGGCCCGGCACGTCGAGGCGCTGCACCTGCATGCGCGGCGGTTTCGCCCCCTGCCCTTCCATCAGGTTGTAGCTGGTGAGCAACAGGCGCGCCTCATCGCTGCCCACGGTTACGAGCAGCGCATCGCCCGGCTGCCGCAGCCAGGGATTGCCGGGGAATTGGGCAATCTCGACGGCCGAGCCCTCGCCGGGAATGACGGAGATGGCGAGGCCGGGAAGCTGCGCGGCGGGAACGCCGGGCGAAACCTCGGCCACCGAGATGCAGAACTTGCCACGGGGAAGGACCAGGGTATGCGCAGCCACGCGCACATCGCGGACCCGGTCTTGATTCTGGTCAGGCATGGAGCGGCTGTCTCTCCCTCTGGCTCGGCACGGTCAAGCCTGCCATGCGCGCCAGAAACAGGTCATTGATGCGCCCGGGCGGCAAGCCCAGGGGCAAGGCCAACCCGCCGGATGCCGCCACCCTCTCGCCCTGGGCGCCCAGGGCGAAGGCGGCGATGGGCAGCCCGGCCGAACTCAGAACGGTTTGGGCATAGCACCAGGTTTCAGGCCAGATCGATGGAATGAAGCCGATGGCAGCGCGCTGGGCCCGCACCCAGGCCTCGCCAGCTCCCTCCGCGTATTCGCCCGTCACCGCGCAGCGGCCGGTGGCACGCAGCGCCGCGTCGTCCATCGACCGTCCGACGAGCACGAAATCCATGGGCAGGTTGCGCGCGGCCGCATCGGCGGCGCAGTCGCGCAGGACCTCGAATCCCTTGTACCGCGCCAGCCGCCCGGCAACGCAGATTCGTGGCCACGGGGAATGTTCCGGCGGCATGGGTGGCGGCGGTGCCTCCTCCCACTTCTCGATCACCGGCTCCGCGCCGGGGAAATGGCGCCGGATTCGCCGCGCGCCGTCGCGCGTCGCCACAACCACGCGTTCCGCCGCGCGCAGCAGCGCCGCCCAGTCCTGGCGCAGCGCCGCCACGCCACCCGGGGCCACGACCGGCATCATCGCGTAGTCGGACACGCAGGACTTGCAGGCCTCCGGTGACGCCTCGCCGCAGAATCCACCCTCCGGGCGGACCAGCGTGCCACGGGGGCAGATCAGCGCCCAGTCATGCACGAACACGTAGATCGGCAGGCCGAGTTCCAGCGGCAGCGCCTTGAAGCCGGGCGCATGGCTGCGGAGGTGATGCACCTCCACCTGCGTGACGGAGCGACGGAGGAGGGCCAGCAGCGCCGCGTGATCGCGGCCATGCTCGAAGAGCAGCGGCGTTTCGCCCGGCCGTTCCAGCCGCGCAGGGCCGCCAAAGGCGTCGGGGCGGAGAAACCAGCAGGTCTGCCCCGCAGCGACCAGCACCGCGGCCCGCTCCTGCACGAAGCGCTCGGTGCCGCCACCCTCGTCGTGGGTGATCAGAAGCACGATGCCCGGCCGGAGGGGGGAACCCTCCGAACCGGGCATGTGATACTTCGCCTCGGCCATGAAATAGACGGCTGGGCGCCCGTCAGGCGGTCAGCTTGGACAGGTTGCTCTCCTCGACTCCGCTCAGCACGAGCGTCGTGCCATCGGACAGGGTCAGGGTGGTCGAGCCGCCGCCGGAGACGTGGTTCGTCACCGCATCCGCCACCGCACCGAAGCCCTGGAGGGACAGGCGGTCCACACCGATGGTGAAGTCGCTGATGGTGACGGTGTTGGTGTTGATGCCGCCCGCGTTCTTGAAGAACTGGAAGACATCGTTGCCTTCGGCACCAGTCACCGTGGCGTTGCCGCGGCCCATGACGAAGAACTCGTTGCCGGAGCCGCCGACGATGCTCATCGTCGCGTCGCCGTCCTTGCCGACATACCAGTTCTGGCCGGTCGAGGTGCCACCGAGCAGGGTGACGTTGCCCGACGCCGCCTTCAGCACGTCTCCATCGGCGCCGGCCGCAACCAGCGTGTCGCCGTTGCCACCCGCGATCAGGGTGGTCTTGCCGAAACCGGCGGTCAGGCTGCTGTTGCCCGCTGCGCCGCCGACATAGTAGCCGCCGCCCGCGCCGCCGGTGATGGTGGCGCTGCCGGTGCCGCCATTCACGGTATCGCTGCCGGCGCCGCCGATGAAGTTCAGCTGACCCGTCTTGCTGTGGACTGTCGTGTTTCCGGCGCCGCCATAGACCGTCATGTTGCCCGTGCCGCCGGTGATCCAGGCGTTGCCGGTGCCGGCGTGGATGGTGTTGTTGCCCTGCAGGGCGGAAACCGTGCCGCTCTCGCCGAGCCGCACTTCGCTGCCCGTGCCACCACGCAACTGGACCGTGTCCTTGCCCGCGCCCATGTTGATGGTGTGGCTGCCACCGTCGACCCAGATCTGGTCGTTGCCGGCGCCGGCAGAGATGGTGCTGGTGCCGCCAGCGACGATGAGCGTGTCGGCGCCTTCGCCGAGCGTCACCGTGTTGTTGCCGGTCTGTAGATGCATGCGGTTGTCGCCGCCGCCGGCGGAGACCGTGTTGCTGCCTTCGGCAATCCAGAACTCGTCATTGCCGCTGCCCGTGGTGACGCCGAAATTGCCCTTCGCCATCACCTTGTTGCTGCCGCCGCCGCCGTCCACGGTGCCGGAACCGCTGTTCAGGCGGATGTGGTCATTGCCCGCACCGGTAAACACCTCGGTGCGGGAGCCATCCCACGACGAATCGATCTGGTTGTTGCCTCCTCCGGCGAAGACGGAGGCGCTGCCGTTGATGAAGCTGGCATTGAGCCCGCCCTCGCCGGTCACCACCAGCGCATCGCCGACCGTCCCGCCGTTCACCGTGACCGGCTGGTCGTTCTCGACGATCACCGTCTTCACGTTGGAGTTCAGGTTGACCGGTCCGCTGAACGGCGTGTTGCCGTTGAAGACGACGGTCGCCGGCACACCGAAGGCCGGCAGTGAGCCACCCGGCACATGCTGTGCCCCGGGGCGGTCGCTAAGCTTCTCCTGGAGCTTTTCCCTCACCGCCTCGGGCATATTGACATTGATTGTCCCGCCCCCGGCGCCCGGAAGGGTCACATCCGCCATCGTACCACCCTCTCACTTGCAGCCGAGGCCACCTGGACTCTCGTCTGTTGCACTGCACCCGGTAGCGCTTATCAGAGGTGGTTAACGTTTGGTCAACACGTAGATGTGCGTATCTGGATGAATTCGCGAGAAGAATCACTTACATTTTTGGACAGCATATTTCTAGCTGCGCTCAACTCCGATTATCGCAACTAAAAGTTGCATTTTCTCTCAGCATGTGAGGGAAATGATAAATGACGTCGCCTTCGGCTCAGCCCTTGTCGCGCATGAGGCGCGCCTTGTCGCGCTGCCAGTCCCGCTTGGCGATGTCCGCGCGCTTGTCGTGCTGCTTCTTGCCGGTGGCCAGGGCGATGATGCACTTGGCCCGGCCCTTCTCGTTGAAGCGGATTTCCAGCGGCACCAGAGTCGCGCCCTCTCGGGTCACGGCACCGGTCAGCTCCCGGACCTGCTTCTTGTGCAGCAGCAGCTTGCGGGGCCGGACGGGATCGAATTTCGCGACCACGCTGCCCGCCTGCCACTCGCTGATGTGGCAGCCGAACAGCCAGATCTCGCCGTCGCGCTCGCCCGCCCAGGCCTCGCCCAGGCTGGCGCGGCCGGCGCGCAGGCTCTTCACCTCCGGGCCCAGCAGGACCATCCCCGCCTCGATCGTGTCGCCGACCTTGTAATCGAAGCGGGCGCGGCGATTCTGTGCCGCCGTGCCATGGCTGATCAGTGGCTTCTTGCGTGGTTCCGCCATCAGTTCAGCAGGCCGGCGCCCCGCATCGCCCCTTCCACCTGCCGCGCCGTCGACTCGGCGACCGGCGCCAGCGGCAGGCGGCAATGCGCCGTGCCATGACCCAGCAGCGCCGCGGCATGCTTCACTGGCCCCGGCGAGGTCTCGACGAAAAGCGCATCATGCAGGGGGGCGAGGCGGTCCTGGATCTCCATCGCCTCGGCGACGCGACCCTCGCGCCAAGCGCGGTGCATCTGCGCGCAGAGCCGCGGCGCCACGTTGCTGGTGACGCTGATGCAGCCATGGCCGCCCGACGCCATGAAGGCGAGGACGGTGTGGTCCTCGCCGGAAAGCTGCACGAAGTCGCGCCCGCATTCGCGGCGCTGCGCCAGCGGCCGGTCCAGCTTCGCCGTCGCGTCCTTCACCCCAATGATGTTCGGGTGCTTCGCCAGACGCCCCATCGTTTCCGGCGTCATGTCGATCACGGAGCGGCCGGGGATGTTGTAGATCACCACCGGAAGGTCCACCGCATCGGCGATGGCCATGAAGTGCCGGTACAGCCCTTCCTGCGTCGGCTTGTTGTAGTAGGGCGTCACCACCAGCGCGGCATCGGCGCCCGCCTCGCGCGCATGCGCGGTCAGCTCGATCGCCTCGGACGTGCTGTTGCTGCCCGTGCCGGCCACCACCGGAACGCGGCCGCGCGACACCTCGACGCAAATCTCGACGACGCGCTTGTGCTCGTCATGGCTCAGGGTCGGGCTTTCGCCCGTGGTGCCCACCGGCACCAGCCCTTCCGTCCCCTCGCCGATCTGCCACTCGATGAACTCGGCATAGGCGCGCTCATCCACGCTCCCATCCTCCCGCATGGGCGTGATGAGGGCAGTGAGCGAGCCCCGCAGGGCGAGGGTGGAGGACTTCATGGGCGTTTTGTCCGTGTGCGGGATCCTGTGCTTCCCTAACTAGGCTTGCCGCGCCCCCGCAACAAGCGCCGGATTCGCCGCGACGCCTCCGCTTGCTCTACAAGTGCGGGATGCTCCGCCGCTCGCTCCTCCTTTCCAGCCTTGCCCTGCCTGCCTTCGCCCAGACCGGGCGTGAGGCGGGGCGCGCCGCCCTTCTCGCCGCCCAGTCGGGACGATGGACGGAGGCGGCCGCCCTCGCCGAGAGCGCAGACCCGCTGCTCGCGAAGCTCGTCGCCTGGATGCGGCTGACGCAGCGCGGCGGTGCGTCCAGCGCGGCCGAGATCGTGGGCTTCATCGAATCCGCGCCCGACTGGCCGCAGCAGAATGCGCTGCAGACCCGGGCGGAGGAGATGCTGGCCCTCGACGCCGATGATTCGCTGGTGCTGCGCTTCCACGCGCCGCGCCCGGCGCGAACGTTGGACGGCGCGGCGCGCCATGCCGGCGCGCTGATCAATGCGGGACGGCTGGACGCGGCGCGCGAGGCGGCGCGGCGCGCCTGGGGCGACGATACCGGCTCCGACGCCCTGGCCGAGCCCAACTTCCTGGCGCGCGTGGGCAACCTCCTGGATGCCGATGCGCATTGGCGCCGCTTCAACCGGCTGTTCTTCGCGCGCGACCTGGGCGGCGCGCAGCGCGTGGCGCCGCTGCTGGACCCGGTACGCGCCCGCTTGGCGGAGCTTCGCCTCGCCACGGGGACGGATACTTCCGAAGCCCCGGCCTCCGCGCGCGATGCCGGCGCCACCCTCACCCTCGCGCAGAGCCTGCGCCGCGCGGATCGCGATGCCGAGGCGGCCGCGCTCTGGGCCGCCGCCATGCCCGCGCAGCGCGACCTGCCACCCATCGCGCAACGCGCCATCTGGACGGAGCGGCAGGTGCTGGCGCGCAAGCTGTTGCGCCTCGGCGACCCGCGCACCGCCTATCAGGTGGCGTCGCAGCACGGCCAGACCATTCCCGGCGAGGCGCGCCAGGAGGCGGAGTTCCTGGCCGGCTTCATCGCGCTGCGCTTCTTGGAGGATCCGGCGCGCGCCATGCCGCATTTCCGCATGGTGGGCGAAGGCAGCCGCTCCGCCATCACCCAGGCGCGCTCGCTCTACTGGCAGGGCCGCGCCGAGCGCAATGCATCACGCGCCCGCGCCCATTGGCAGCAGGCGGCGGGCTTCCCCGTCACCTTCTATGGCCAGATGGCCGCGCTCGCCCTGGGCGAGGACCCGGCGACGTTGTCGCGCCGCATCACCGGCCTTGCCATTCCCCGCCCCGCCGAGCCGGAGGCGCGCGCCTTCCTCCAGCGCGAGTTGGTGCGCCTTGTCCTCCTGATGGCCGATCTCGGTGAGGGGCGGCGCGCCCGCCCCTTCCTGCTGCGGCTGGAGGAGCTTTCCGCCGACAATGCCGACCGTCTCCTCGTCGCGCGCCTCGCCACCGGGATCGGGCGGCCGGACCATGCGGTGTGGGTGGCGCGGCGCGGCGGCGCCCAGGGCGCGATGCTGGTGGAGGATGGCTGGCCTTCCCCCTACCCGGCCCCCGGCGGCGGGGCAGAGCCCGCGGTGGTCTTCGCCATCTCCCGGCAGGAAAGCAATTTCGAGATCGACGTGGTCAGTTCCGCGAATGCGCGCGGCGTGATGCAGCTCCTGCCCGCTACCGCGGCATCGGTGGCGCGGCGGATCGGGGTGCCGCACAACCCGACCATGCTGAATGACCCGTCGCACAACATGCGCCTCGGCTCAGCCTACATCGCCGACCGTCTGGAGCGGTATGGCGGCGCCATGCCGCTGGCCTTCGCCGCCTACAATGCCGGCGCGGCCCGCGTGGATGAGTGGCTCGGCACCTATGGCGACCCGCGCTCGGGCTTCCGGCCCATGCTGGACTGGATGGAGCTGATCCCCTTCTCGGAAACGCGCAACTACGTGCAGCGCGTGATCGAGAACGTGGCGATCTACCGCGCAAAGGACCCCGCGACGCAGAGCCAGCCGCACCCGATGGCCGCATGGCCGGCCTAGCGCGGGCTGTCGCGTCGGTCGGCGGCGTCGGCTTCCTGCGCCCTGGCCCTGGCAGCTGGGGCTCGGCCACGGTGCTTCCCCTGGCCCTCGCCCCGAACTGGGCCGCATTGCTGGCGGCGACGCTCTTCACAATCGTGGGGCTTTGGGCGGTGTCGCGCCTGCCGGAGGCTGAGACCGATCCGGGCTGGATCGTGGTGGACGAGGCGGCAGGCATGTCGCTCGCCCTCGCCTTTGCCGATGGGCTCCTCGCTTCCGCCATCGCCTTTTCCCTGTTCCGCGCCTTCGACATTGGCAAGCCAGGCCCGATCGGCTGGCTGGACCGGCGCGGCGGCACGATGGGCGTGCTGGGGGACGACCTCATGGCCGGGCTTCTCGCCGGGCTGGTGGTGCTAGGGCTGAGGATGATCCTGCCATGATGGAAGACGCGATGCTGCGCGAGGCCGAGGCGCTGCTTTCCGCCTGCCGGGCGCAGGGTGCCACGCTGGCGACGGCGGAGAGCTGCACAGGGGGGCTGATCGCCGCCGCTCTCACCGCCATCCCAGGCTCCTCGGACACGGTGCTTGCCGGCTTCGTCACCTATTCCAACGGGGCGAAATCCGCGTTGCTAGGCGTCCCTGCCGAGATCATCGCCCGCGTCGGCGCGGTGTCGGAGGAGGTGGCGCGCCTCATGGCGGAAGGCGCCCTGCTCCGCTCGGGCGCCGCCATCGCCCTGTCCTGCACCGGCGTCGCCGGGCCTGGCGGCGGCAGCGCGGAGAAGCCAGTCGGCCTCGTCCATCTCGCAGCTGCGATAGAGGGACGCACCATCCACCGGCGCTGCGTGTTTCCGGGCGACCGCGCCGGCATCCGCGCGGCCACGGTGCGCGAGGCATTCCGGATCGCGCACTCCCTGCTGTGACGACGCGCGTTATATAGGGGCCATGTCCGACGATGACTGGGAAGTGCCCGAG
Source organism: Sabulicella rubraurantiaca (assembly GCF_017355885.1). Taxonomy (GTDB): domain Bacteria; phylum Pseudomonadota; class Alphaproteobacteria; order Acetobacterales; family Acetobacteraceae; genus Roseococcus; species Roseococcus rubraurantiacus. Next base: position 76,392 of record NZ_JAFEUU010000013.1, on the reverse strand, counting down.
GCCTTCCGCCCCGAGCCCAGCGAGTTTTCCTGGCCCCTGGCGCAGCGCCTGCGCTCCGTGGTCTCGCTGCGCTCCCTCATGCCGCCCGATGCCACCTCCGCCGCCACGCTGGGCACGGAGCGCGAAGGCTCGGCCGTGTGGATCGACCATTCGGGATTGCTGCTGACCATCGGCTACCTGATCACTGAAGCGGAAACCATCTGGATCACCGATTCGAACGGGCGCGTGGTGCAGGGCACGCCGCTCGCCACCGATTTCGAGTCGGGCCTCGGCCTCGTGCAGGCGCTTGGCCCGCTGCCGCCTGAATCCGAGGTGGCGGAGCTGGGCGACAGCGAGGCGCTGACGCAGGGCGCGCAATGCGTGCTCGCGGCCTCGGGTGGGGCGGAGCATGCGGTGGCCTGTGCCGTCGCGGCGCGCCAGCCCTTCGCGGGCCAGTGGGAATACCTGCTAGAGAACGCGATCTTCACCGCCCCTGCCCATCCCCATTGGGGCGGGGCCGGGCTGTTCGGACCGGATGGACGCCTCGTCGGCGTCGGATCGCTGATCCTGCAGCAGGGCGGCGGGCGCAACCGCGTGGACCTGAACATGGTCGTGCCCGTCGCTCCGCTCTTGCCCGTACTGGAGACCATGCGGCGCACCGGCGTCACCGGGCGCCCCGTGCGGCCCTGGCTAGGACTCTATGCGACGGAGGAGGACGACCAGGTCGGCGTCGGCTCCCTGGCCAAGGGCGGGCCAGCCGAGCAGGCAGGGGTGCAGCCCGATGACCGCATCCTCGCCGTCGAGGGGCGCGAGGTGAACGACCTCGCCTCGCTCTGGACGGCGGTGCGGCAGGCCGGCTCGGCGGGGGCGAAGGTGCGCCTGTCCCTGGCGCGCGGAACGGAGCGGCTGGACATCACCGTGACCAGCGGCGACCGCTCACGCCACCTGAAGGCGCCGCGCCTGCACTGACGCGCCGCGTCAGGAGCAGATCGGGTTGAAGGCGGTGCCCCTCGTGCCGTGCGTGCGGTAGCCGGGCGCCGCCACGTCGAAGGTGCAGAGCGGCGTCTAGGACAGGCCCTTCAGCCACGTCACCTCGAAGCGGATCCGGCTGAAGCTTTTCATTTCCCAGCAGCGCGACGCCTCCAACCCGGTGCCCTGGAACAGATGGCGCTGGGCGCCTTCGGTCGTCGTGCCTTCCACCTTCACGCGGATCGCGAAGGCGCCACCATGCTGGAAACAGGCGCGCTCCATGTTGTTGTAGGAGCGCGGCGGGTCCACGGCGGCATAGGCGGGCAGCAGCGCGGCGGTGAGAAGCAGGGCGGGGCGGGTCACGACATTCTCCCATGGTGAAGCGCATGTCGTCCCAGCGCCGCGTCCGGAGCGGAAGCGGCCAATCGCCGATGTGTGTCATCGGCCTCACCGATCGGATGCTTGCGTGCATCGGAAACTCGCAGCGACGTTCCGTCGTTCGCAGGGGTGAAACGAGGACACTCATGCTTTCCCGCGCATTCACCATTGCCAAGGACACGATCACCGGCTTCCTCGCCGATGACTGCCTCACGCGCGGGGCGGGGATCGCCTATTTCACCCTCTTCTCGCTCGGTCCCCTGCTCTACATCGCGACCGGCGTCGCCGGGATGATCTTCGGCGAGGAACAGGTGCACCAGGCCCTCGCCACGCAGATGCAGGACATGCTGGGCCGCGAGGCCGCCGGCACGGTCAGCGAGATGGCCGACAACGCCCTGGGCGATGCGCGCGGCGGATGGGCGCTGCTGATCGGCATCGTCACCCTGGTGCTCACCGCGTCGGGCGCATTTGGTGCGCTGCAAGGTGCGCTGAACGCCATCTGGAAGACCCAGACACCCGACGCCGACACGGTGACGGAGACGATCACCGCCTTCGTGCGCGCCAAGGCGGCGGCGATGGGGCTCGTTGCCACCACCGCCTTCCTGCTCCTCGTCTCGCTTGCCGCCTCGGCCGCACTCTCGGCCTTCAGCGACTGGATCGGCGCGCGCATCCCCTGGCTCGAACCCGTGCTCTGGGTGGCGAATATCGCCCTGTCGATCGCCGTCATCACCGGTCTCTTCGCCGCCATCTACAAGGTGCTGCCCGACCGCCGCCTGCACTGGCGTGACGTGCTGGTGGGCGCCTTCGTCACCGCGCTGCTGTTCACCATCGGGAAGACGCTGATCGGCATGTATATCGGCGCCTCCGGCGCGGCGCAGGGCTATGGCGCCGCGGGCACGCTCGTGGTGGTGCTGCTCTGGATCTACTACTCGGCGCTCATCTTCCTGCTCGGCGCGGAATTCACGCGCGCTTGGTCCGGCAAGGAGGAAGCACGCCCCGAGGATGCGCGCGCGCGCCAGGAGGCGAAGAACGCCCCGCCTGCGCCCCCGCGCCCTGAACCGATCGAGGCCGGTAGCCTCGTCAAGACGGCGGCGGCCGCCGGCGCGCTCGCGCTCCTGCGCCGCTTCGTTGCCCGCAGCCCCGCGCGAAAGGAGACCTGAACACATGAGCGGAGTTGGACTGATCGGTGCGATCATCATCGGCCTGCTGGCCGGCTGGATCGCCGAGAAGATCATGAACCGCAGCCATGGCCTGCTGACGAACCTGATCGTCGGCCTGGTCGGTGCCCTTCTGGGTGGGTTCCTGGCAGGAATGCTCGGGGTTGCCTACGAAGGATGGCTCCCGAGCCTCATCATTTCCACCATCGGCGCTGTCGTGCTGCTCGCCATCGTTGGCGCGTTGCGGCGTCGGGCTTGATCAAGAGGAGGTATTAGTATGATTGCCAATAAGCTTCGCATGGCGGCCCTCGGCGTCGTTGCCCTTGGTGCCACGGCCTGCACCAACCCCTATGACCCGACGCAGCGCGCTGTTGGCGGCGGCCTGATCGGCGCCGGTGGCGGCGCAGCCATCGGCGGCCTCGCGGGTGGCGGAACCGGCGCGGCGATCGGCGCTGTGGCGGGCGGCCTCGGTGGCGCGGCTATCGGCGCGGCGACCACGCCGACGCCGCCCAGCTACGGCTATGGCCGCGGCTATCGTCGCTACTGAGCCCGACGGTATCTGGAAGGGGGCCGGCGCGAGCCGGCCCTTTTTTGTTGCGCTACATCCCGGCTGCGAGACCGATCCGCACCAGCTCAGGCAGGGAACGCGCGTTGAGCTTGTCCATCAGGTTCGCGCGATGCACCTCCACCGTGCGGGGCGAGATGCCGAGCTTGTGCGCGACCACCTTGTTCGCCATGCCCTGCACGAGGCATTCCAGCACCTCCTTCTCGCGTGGGGACAGCGCGCTGACCTGGGCCGTGGCGCGCGTTTCCGCGGAGCGACGGCGAGTCGCCTCATCCCCTGCTGCGAGCGCCGCCTTCACCGCTTCCAGCAGGCGCTCCTCCGTGTAGGGCTTCTCCAGGAAGTCGATGGCCCCCACGCGCATCGCCCGCACGGCCAGCGGCACGTCGGCATGGCCCGTCACGACGATGGCGGGATGGGTGATGCCGCGCTTGCTCAGTTCCTCCATCAGCGAGAGCCCGTCCATCCCAGGCATCCGAACGTCGAGGATCAGACAGCCAGGCGCGAGGCCCGTGCCGCGCGAGGCGGCGTTCAGCAGCGCTGCGGCATCGCCGTAAGTCTCGACATTGTAGTCGGCGGCCATGAGCAGCATAGCCAGGGAGCGGCGCACCGCCTCCTCGTCATCTACAACGTGCAGAACCGGTTCCATCGTCCCCACCTTGCATGGCACGTCATATGAACACGCGTTGTGCGCGAGGCTCAAGGCGCTTCCGCTAGTGAAACGCGCATGACCGTCCCGCCCCCATCTGCGGGCAAGGCTTCCAGACGTCCGTGATGCGCCTCGACAATGGCCCGGCAGATCGACAGCCCAATTCCCATCCCGTCGGCCTTGGTGGACTGGAAGGGCTCGAAGAGGCGCTCCATCACGTCGGGCGGAATGCCGGGGCCGTTATCCTCCACCTCCAGCCGCACCTCTCCCTCGGCGCGTGACAGGCGGAGGATAACGCGGGGCTCCGGCTCGGCATCCGTGGCTTCCAGCGCGTTGCGGAGCAGGTTCACCGTCACCTGCTGCAGCTGGACCAAGTCGCCCATGACGACGTGGTTGCGCCCGTCCATCACCACGGGAACGGCCGCTGCGCCCGGTCCGCGCGCCGCCCGGGCGAGAGTGACGGATTCCAGCGCCATCCCGCCCATGTCCACCCGGCGGCGCTCCGTCTCGCCGCGCCCGATGAAGTCGCGCAGCCGCTGGATGATGGCGCCGGCGCGGATCACCTGATCCGCGGCCTCGGCCATCGCCTCGCGCGCCATGTCGAGGCGCGCGGCATCGGGCGCCTCCCCGGCGGCGAGGCGGCGGGCGGCGCGCAGGTAGTTGCTGGCGGCGGTCAGGGGCTGGTTCAGCTCATGCGCGAGGCCGACGCTCATCGCGGCCATGCTGTCGGCGCGGGCGATGCGGCGCATCGCCGCCTCCGCCTTGGCCAGCCGCCGCTCCGTCGCCTTGCGCTCCGTCACGTCGCGCGCAACGCCGATCAGACCAGCCATCTCGCCGCTGCTGTCGCGCCAGGGCGCCTTCACCGACATGAACCAGGTCTCGGTCCCGTCGAGGCGCTCGATCCGCTCCTCCTGCTCGCGCGCCAGGTCGGCATCCATCACCAGCCGGTCCACGCGCGACACCTCGGCGGCGATGGCGGGCGGAAAGAGATCGGCGTCGGAGCGCCCGATCACCTCCTCGATGGGCCGGCCGATCATCGCAGCGCCGGCTTCGTTGATCAGCACGTAACGCAGCGCCAGATCCTTCACGAAGACGGAATCTGGCATGCTGTGCATCACGGACGACAGGAGGCGGCGGTCATCCTCCGCCTCGCGCGCCAATTGAAGGTTTGCCGCCGCCGCGCGGTCCGCATTCGCCGCCTCACGCCGCAGCGCCTCCTGCATGGAGCGCACCGCGCCTTCTAGTTCCTCGAACTCCTGCACGCGGGCAGCGCCCTGCTCACGCTCCTCCCCGGCCGCGAGTCGTGCGAGGGGCTGGGCGAGACGGCGTGCCTGCCAAGTCACGATCACGAAGCCGGCCAGCAGGACCAGCCCTGCGATTAGCAGCAGCCGCACCGCGGGGTCGCGCCACGAGGCCACGAAACTGGCCTCCAACTCCGCGGCACCCACCACCCAGCCGCCATCCTCCGTGTGGTTGAAGGCCACGACGACGGGCCCGGCAGGCCCGAGCACGCGCGCGATCCGGTCACCCTGAGCGGCGACCTCGGCCATCGCCGACTGGTCCAGCAGCGGCTCCATGGAGGTGGCGGCGATCTGGCGCATGCTGCTGTCAAGCACGAAGAGCGTGAGCCCCGGGCTGGCCTTCTGCTGCTCCTCCAGGAGCCGCACGAGGCGCAGCATGTCCAGGGGCGCGGCCAGCGCCCCGATGGCCCGTCCCTCACGCATGATTGGAACCGCGACCGACACGATCTCCTGTCCCTGCCCCAACGCCGCAATGGCCGGCCGTCCCGTCTCCATAGCCTGCCGGGCAGGCTTCTCCGGCGGCGCGAGTGGCAGGCTCGTCCCGACGGGATAGCGCGTGTCCAGAAGCTGGCGATCAGGTTCTCGGTCATGCAGCACGACCCAGGTCCCCAGCATCTCGGCCGCCAGCGCTGCGCGGGAATGGAAATCCTGCAGATTCGTGCGTGGATCATCGAGCAGGAGGGAGCCCGCGAGGGTCGAGAGGACGAGCACCGCCCCCTCCAACTCCCGCTCGACGACGTGACGCGCGGCGCCCGCCGCGACGTTCAGCCGCTCCTGCTGGCTGGCTCGCAGCCTTCCCGCAAGCTCAATGACGGTGAAGCCCCCAAGCGCCAGCATGGGCAACGACGCCACAAGCATGACTGCGAGTAGATGTTGCCGAAGGCTTCGAGTTTTTTGGATTTCAGAGACGACCATATTGGGTAATTCTGCTCCATTCTACGCTTCGTAAGTAATCCCCCCGAATGTCAGGCTTTAGCGGAAGCACCAAAATAGACGCATGGCGAGCAAGCGTGGCGAGAAGGACAGGAACGTGACGGGCAAGCCCGCGCAACCTGCTCGCGCGGCGGCACAGTCCGACTTTGGCGAAATGCCGTCGGTCAAGCCTGTTGCCGCCTCGGCGAAGCGCCTCAGCGTCATCTGGCTGCGCGAATCCCGTCGCAGGACCGAGCAGGGCTGAGGCGTCTCCCACGGCTTAACCGCCGGGAGTGATCCGCCCGCGCAGCAGGTTCTCCCAGCGCTCCACCTCCGCCGCCACGTAGCGCGCCGCCTCCTGCGGCGTGTTGGCGAGGATGCGGTCCACGCCAAGCTCGCGGAATCGCCGCTGCACCGCCTCGCCCGATAGCGCGGCGGCCACCGCGCGGTGCAGTGCCGCCTGCACAGGCGCCGGCGTGCCGCTGGCGACGAACAGCGCCTGCCAGACATTCATCTCCGCATCGAGCCCTGCCTCGCGCAGCGTCGGCGCATCCGGCAAGGCTGGGGACCGCGCAGCGCTGGTGACGGCGAAGGCCCGCGCCTGCCCGCCCCGCGCCGACTGCACGCCGGTCAGCGCCACGTCGAACACCATGGCGATGCGCCCCGCTGCGAGATCCATCGTGGCCGGAGCGCCACCGCGATACGGGATCTCGTTCATTTCCACCCCCGCGGCGCGAAGGAAGAGCAGCGCCGCCATCTGCAGCGTCCCGCCACCGCCTGTGCTGCCGTAATCCCACCGGCCGGGATTCGCGCGCGTCATGGCGATGAATTCGCGCAGGTCGCGCGCCGGGTGGTTGTTCGCCACCAGCATCACCATCGGCATCTCGCTGAGCACCGTCACCGGCGTCAGGACCCGCGTCACGTCGATCGGTGCATTGGGCACTACGAGGCGCAGGACGGAATGGCTGGTGTTGTTGATCAGGATGGTGTGCCCATCCGCCGGGGCACGGGCCACGGCCTCGCTCGCCACCAGCCCAGCGCCGCCCGTCCGGTTCTCCACCACGATGGGTTGGGAAAGATGCGGCGACATGGCTTCCGCGAGGACGCGCGCCCCGACATCGGTGGCGCCGCCGGCAGCGAAGGGCACGACGAGGCGAATCGGGCGATCAGGGAAGCTTTGTGCCCAGGCTGGCAAGGCGAGAAGGCCGGCCGCGAGGGCGGCCAGGATGCGGCGCATGTCATGATCCTCCCAGTTCGGGACAGGCTAACCGCCCGTCGCGGCTTCTGGTAGCGTGAAACCATGAAGAGTGCGCTCATCACCGGCATCACCGGCCAAGACGGGGCCTATCTGGCTCGGATGCTGCTCGGCAAGGGCTACCGCGTCCACGGGCTGCTGCGCCGGTCCGCTTCCTCCGACGCCATCGGTGAAAGGCTGCGCTGGCTCGGCATCGAATCCGATGTCGTGATGCTCGACGCCGATTTGATGGATCTGTCCTCCATCCTGCGTGCGGTCGAGATGTCGCGGCCGGACGAGGTCTACAACCTCGCGGCGCAAAGCTTCGTGAAGACGTCCTGGACGCAGCCGCTGCTCACCGGTCAGGTCACCGGCATGGGGGCGACGAACATGCTGGAAGCCGTGCGGATCGCCGCACCGCGTGCGCGCTTCTACCAGGCCAGCAGCAGCGAGATGTACGGCAAGATCCAGGCGCCCGTGCAGGATGAGCGGACGCCCTTCTACCCGCGCTCCCCCTACGCCGCCGCCAAGGCCTTTGCGCATTGGATGACGGTGAACTACCGGGAAAGCTTCGGCCTGCATGCGTCCTCCGGCATCCTGTTCAACCACGAGAGCCCGCTGCGCGGCATCGAGTTCGTGACGCGCAAGATCACCGACGCGGTGGCGCGCATCCGCCTCGGCCTCGCGGACCATGTGGTGCTGGGCAATCTGGATGCGCGGCGCGACTGGGGCCATGCCGCCGACTACGTGGAGGCGATGTGGCTGATGCTGCAGCAGGAGCATGCCGACGATTACGTCGTCGCCACCGGGCGCTCGACCAGCGTGCGGGAATTCTGCCGCCTCGCCTTCGCCCATGCCGGGCTGGACTGGGAACGGCATGTGCGCGTGGATGCCGCGCATCTGCGCCCCGCCGAGGTGGACGTGCTGCACGGCGACGCCAGCAAGGCGCGGCGCGTCCTGCGCTGGGCGCCGCGCATCACGCTGGAGGAGATGGTGGCCGAGATGGTGGAAGCCGACCTCGAGCGGCTGGGCGGCAAGGGAAGGCGTCGCGTCGCCTGATCAGGCGTCCGGCAGGCTCCGTTCGCCCTCGCCGAGGGCCCGCTGCATCGTCACCACATCCACCCACTGGCCGAATTTCAGCCCGACCGCCTTCATCGTCCCCACCTGCCGGAAGCCGAGCGAGGAATGGAGGCCGATGGAGCCGGCATTGCCGCTGTCGCCGATCACCGCCAGCATCTGCCGGAAGCCCTGCGCGGCCGCACGCTCCAGCAGCGCCTGCACCAGCGCCTTGCCCACCCCCATGCCGCGCACGTCGTCGCGCACGTAGATGCTGTCTTCCGCCGTGAAGCGATAGGCGCTGCGGTCGCGGAACTGAGCGTAGTAGCCATAGCCCGTCACCTGCCCGTCCTGCTCCGCCACCAGCCAGGAACAGCCAGCCCCCTGCACCTTGGCGAGGCGCGATGCCATCTCGGCCTCGCCGGGCGGCTCCTCCTCGAAGGTGCCGGTGCCGGTGCGGACATGATGGGCGTAGATGGCAGTGATGGCCGGGAGATCCTCCGGCCGGGCGTCACGAATCATCATTCCCCGATCCCAAGCTCGGCCGCAATTCGCTCGGCCAGTTCCAGCAGCGCACGGTCATGCCCCGGCGCCGCCGCCAAGGACAGCCCGACCGGCGCCCCATCCACCTGCGCGGCGGGCAGCGTCACCTCGCACAGCCCGGCCAGCCCCGCATTGGCGGTCACGCCCATCGTCCGCTCCCGCACCGAATCCTGCTCGGCCAGCGAGGCGCCGAGCAGCGGGGCCGGGCCGGGCGAGGTCGGGAAGACCAGCACCGCGCCGCCTTGCAGCAGGGAGCGCATGGAGGATGCGAAGCGGCGGCGATGCAGCCGCCCATCGGCCGCCTTCTCCGGATCCATAGCCTTGGCGGCAGCGAAGCGCTCGGCGACACCAGGGCCAAAGCGCGGCTTCGCTTCCTCGATCCAGGGGCCGTGGGTCACCCAGGCCTCCTGCGCCTGGACGCAGCGCGCCGCCTCATAGGCGCGGCGCAGCCTCGTGGGCCCTGTCTCTGCGCGGATCGCTTCGCCCAGGCCCAGCACGCGCTCGACGGCTTCCAGCGACGGGGTCAGCGCGGCGGCGGTGGCCGGTTCCGCGTTCATCCATGCGGATTGCAGCTTGATCGCCGGTCCGAGGCGGCGCGGGGTGGAAGGCGCGTCCTCCGGGAGAAGTGCCTCCCCCACCCGTCGCAGCACGGCGGCGGAGCGGGCGAACCAGCCGCATGTGTCGAAGGAGGGCGCGAGCGCCATCGTCCCGGCCAAGCTCACCGCACCCCAGCTCGGCCGGATGCCGAAGATTCCGCAATAAGAGGCCGGGATGCGGACCGAGCCCGCCGTATCAGTGCCCAGGGCAAAATCCACGAGGCCAGCCGCCACGGCCGCAGCGGAGCCGCAGGAAGAGCCGCCGGGAAATCGACCGGGCGCGGCGGGGTTGAGCGGCGTGCCGTGCCAGACATTCTCGCCGGTCAGGCCATAGGCCAGCTCCACCGTCTTGGTCTTGCCCGCGAGGCGTGCGCCGGATTCCAGAAGCGCCAGCACGGCGGGAGCCGTGGCGACGGCGGCGGGGTGCGTCCGCTCCCAGTCCGGGTTGCCGCCGCTCGTGGGCCAGCCTGCGATGTCGAACAGATCCTTCGCGGCGAAGTCGAGCCCGTTCAGCACACCGAGGCCGGTGGGCGCCAGGACGGCACGCGTCCCGGGGATGAAGGCCTGAACGGTGTCCTCGGGAGGCATCGCGCGAATCCTGCGGGGAAGAAGGGCCTTATCCAGTCTATGTCGCTCCCCCGCAGGTGACGCAAGTCAGTGCGCCCGCAGCAATTCGGGCACGCGCAGCAGCACCAATTCATTGTCATCCACCCGCGAAAGGTGGCGGCCGGCGCTGAAGGGCAGGTTGTTGTCGTTGCCGACGATGATGTGGTCCGCATCCACCATCGCGACATTCTCGATGGTGAAGAAGGGAAAACGCAGCACCGTCTCCTCGGCGCCGGGGGCGCGGTCACCGCGGTGGCGCGCGATGCTCTGCGGGTCGCGAATCGCCATCAGGTCCACATGGCCGATCTTGCGGACGAAGCCCTCCGCATCCGTGCTGCCCATGTCCACCAGCGTCACGCGCTTCACCCGCGCCGGGTTGGCGAAGCAGGGGCGCTCATGCGTGGACTCGATGCCCTGAGCACAGGACAGGGAGGGGTCGCCCTCCCCATTGTCGCGCTCGATCACCAAGGCGCGGCGCTCGTCGATGAAGTTGAAGTCGCCGATCGCCGTCGCGCCTTCCGCGAGGCGGAAGCGCACCGTGCGGCCCGTCCATTCCATGCGGCCCACATCGAATTCCAGCACGCGCAGGAAGGCGCCCTCGGAGCGGTTCTCCCCGGCGGCGAAAAGTGGCTGCTCCAGCATCGCCCAGGCGGTGCGGCCATCCGGCGTCAGGGCGAGGCCCTCATAGCCGCCGGAGCGGCGGGCGCGGAACGGGATGGTCGCGCCCGGCTGGGGCGGGATGGACAGGGCGTGATGGTCCGGCGAACGCAGCACCTCGGCATCCAGCCGCGTCTCGACGATGCGCAGCAGGCGGCCCTCACCGTCGAAATGCAGCAGGTAGGGGCCGAATTCCTCGCCGACAAGGAAGGTGCCGTCCGGCAGGGGCTGCAGGCTCTCCGGGTCGAAATCCGCGCCGGTCAGGTAGCGGCTGGGCGTCGCTTCCGTCGCCACCAGAAAGGGCGCGACGCGGTTCGGGTCGGACAGGAAGATCGTGCGCTCCACCGCCACGCTGCCGGCTCCGAAATCCGGGCGGATGCGATGGATCATCAGCAGCGCATCGGGAGAGTTGCGACGGTTGCCGAAGCCGTTGTCGCCCGTCACCCAATAGGAGCCGTCACCCGCCGGCTTGATGCCCGAGAAGCCCTGAAGCGGCTGGCCCTGGAAGGGCAGCGACAGCCCGGTCGGGCGCGCGCCATAGCCCGGCAGGGTCACGGAAGGGACGCTGCCGGGCTGCTCGACCCGGGAAGCACCGGTGAAGCGGCCGGAGAGGTAGAAATATTCCGGCGCGTCGGCAGGCGGCGCCAGCAAGGTTGCGCCGGGAAGCATGGCGTGGCCGGCCAGGGTCACCTCGAAGCGCTGGTCCGCCAGGACGGGCAGGGAAAGGGCGAGGCTCGCCGCGGTGGCGAGGAGGCTTCGGCGCATCAACTACTCCCGGTTGGTTGGAAACCGGGCATGGCCTAGCCCCTCCCTGTTGCAGCGCCGTGACGGCCGCGTGTCAGCCGGGTCAAACCCGGCCCGTTACCCCGTCTGCCGCAAGGAGGCGCGGGGGCGGCCATCCGAATCCCAGTTCGCGTCATCCAGCCACGCCTCGATCGCTGCGCGCCGCGACGGCCACTCCTCCTCCAGGATGGAGAACCAGGCAGTGTCGCGACGCCGCCCCTTCACCTGAAGATGCGCGCGCAGCGTCCCCTCATAGGTGAAGCCCAGCCGGGCCGCCGCCCGGCGCGAGGGCGCGTTCAGCGCGTTGCACTTCCAGGTGAGGCGCCGATAGCCGAGATCGTCCATGGCGTGGCGCATCAGGAGGAACATCGCCTCGGTCGCCGCGCGGGTGCGCTGCATCCGGGGCGAGAACCAGATATGGCCCAGTTCGATATGCGCCTGGGACGGGTGGATCTCCATCAGGGTCAGCCAGCCATCCGCCGTGCCGGAAAGATGCGGCCGAACCGCCCAGGCCATGGGGTCGTGCTGGGCCGCAAAGGCGGCGACATGGGCGCGCATCGCCGCCGCGTCGCCGAACGGACCATAGCCAAGATAAGCCCAGCCCGCGCCCGAGCGATCCGTCTGCGCCGCCTGCCAGAGTTCCGCCGCGTGGCGCACATGCAGCGGTTCCAGCGTCACGGCGCAGCCGCGATGCGGGATGCGGGCCGGGATGGGGCGGGGCGTCGGGTCCACCACCGGCCCTACGGGGGGGTCGGTCGCGGGGTCGGCGGGGGGCTGGTATTCCATGGAAACAGGTTGCCCCGCTTGCGCGCCGGCGTCACGGGCCGCAAAACCCCAGGGCCATGGACATCGCCTACGACCCGATCGCCGCCGCCCCCCCCGGCTTCTTCGCCGAGGAGGTGACCTCCGTCCATCACTGGACCGGCAGCCTGTTCTCCTTCACCTGCACGCGCGACCCGGCCCTGCGCTTCACCTCGGGCCAGTTCGCGATGATTGGGCTGGTGGTGAACGGCAAGCCGCTGGTGCGGGCCTATTCCATGGTCTCCCCCGCCTGGGAGGGCCACCTGGAGTTCCTGTCCATCAAGGTGCAGGACGGCCCCCTCACCTCCCGCCTCCAGCACATCCAGGTGGGTGAGAAGGTGCTGATCGGCCGCAAGCCAGTGGGAACGCTGATCCCGGACAACCTGCTGCCCGGACGGAACCTGTGGTTCCTGGCGACCGGCACCGGCATCGCCCCCTTCATGTCGCTGATCCGCGACCCGGAAGTGTATGAGCGCTACGACCGCATCATCCTGGCGCACACGGTGCGCGAGGTGAAGGAGCTGGCCTATCGCGACTACATCACGGGCGAGCTGCGCGACCATGAGCTGCTGGGCGATTTCGTTCGCGAGAAGCTGGTCTACCTGCCCGCCGTGACGCGCGAGCCCTTCCCCGTCCAGGGCCGCATCACGGCCCGTCTGGAGACCGGCGCGGCGGAGCGCGAGGCGGGCGTCGAGACGCTGGATCCCGCGCAGGACCGGGTGATGATCTGCGGCAGCGAGGCGATGAACGCCGACTGCAAGGCGCTGCTGGAAGCCCGCGGCTTCGTCGAGGGCAACAACAGCGAGCCGGGCACCTTCGTGGTCGAGAAGGCCTTCGTCACGAAATAGCGCCGCCCCCCTCTCCGCGACGCGGGCGCTTCCTGCCAGAACGGGAAGCACCGCGCCGCCCCTTCCCGGGGCGCGACCGGCCAGCGAGGGAGAGGACGATGATCGTCGAGCAACGCATCTACACCATGCATCCCGGCACGATCGGGAACTACGTAAAGGCCTATGCCGCCGAAGGGCTGGCCATCCAGAAGCCCATCCTGGGCCGCCTCGTCGGCTACTACACCACCGAGTTCGGGCCGCTGAACCAGGTGATCCACATGTGGGCCTACGAATCCTTCGAGGAGCGCGCCGAGCGTCGCGCCAAGCTCTTCGCGCAACAGAACTGGCTGGACTACCTGGCGAAGGTGCGGCCCTTCATCGCCACCCAGGAAAGCAAGCTGCTGATGCCCGCCGACTTCACGAAGGTTCGCTGGGAGGAGTAGTTGACGCTTGGGGGCGCGGGGACTATCCAGCGCCCCACTGCGGCGGTCGTAGCTCAGTTGGTAGAGCGCCAGGTTGTGGTCTTGGATGTCGCGGGTTCGAGTCCCGTCGATCGCCCCAAAAGCCCCGTCCGAGGTTCATCCTCGGGCGGGGCTTTCGCTTTGCGGGGCCTCACACGTCGAGGTTGGCCACCTTGAGCGCGTTGCCGACGATGAACTCGCGCCGCGGCTCCACCACGTCGCCCATCAGGGTCGAGAAGACGCTCTCCGCATCCTCGGCGTCGTCCACCCGCACCTGCAGCAGAGTCCGCACCGCCGGGTCCAGCGTGGTCTTCCAGAGCTGGTCGGGGTTCATCTCGCCCAGCCCCTTGAAGCGCTGGATGGTCAGCCCCTTGCGGCCCTGAGCCAGAAGACGCTCCAGCGCCGCCAGCGGGCCGCGCAGCGGCGCCTCGCTCGCCTCCAGCACGAGCTTCGCGCCCTGGCCATAGGCCGCCCGCAGCGCATCCCGCCGCTCGTCCAGCCAGCGCGCCTCGGCGGAGCGCAGGGCGGCGGCGGTCAGGTGGTGGCGCTCCGCCACGCCGCGCACGACGCGGTGCAGGTGGATGCCGGCCTCGTCCACCGTCACCTTCCAGCCGCGCTCGGCCGGGGGTGCCATGGCGTCCAGCCGCGCCGCGAGGTCGGGCGCGCCCTCCAGGGCACGCTGCGTATCGGGGGTCAGCACGCCCGCCAGCGCTGCCTGCTCGACGATCTCCGTCGGTACCTCGGCCGCGAGGCGCCGGATGCGCGAGGCGACCTGGCGCAGCCGCTCCGCCTCGGCGGCGAGGTCGTCGCCCGAAGCCTCGGTCCCGTCGCCCAGGACCAGCCGCGCCCCGTGCCCTGCCTTCTCCAGCAAGTAATCCTCCAGCGCGCGGTCATCCTTGAGGTAGCGCTCCTCCTGCCCGCGCTTTGCGCGGTAGAGCGGCGGCTGCGCGATGAAGAGGTGCCCGCGCTCAATCAACTCGGGCATCTGGCGGAAGAAGAAGGTCAGCAGCAGCGTGCGGATGTGGGAGCCGTCCACGTCCGCGTCCGTCATGATGACGATCTTGTGGTAGCGCAGCTTGTCGGCCGAGAACCCGCCCTTGTTCGGGTCGCCCGGGCCGATGCCCGTGCCCAGCGCCGTGATCAGCGTGCCGATCTCGGCGGAGGAGAGCATCTTGTCGATGCGCGCCCGCTCCACGTTCAGGATCTTGCCCTTCAGCGGCAGGATGGCCTGGTTGGCGCGGTTGCGCCCCTGCTTGGCGGAACCACCGGCCGAGTCACCCTCGACGATGAAGATCTCGCTTCGTGCCGGGTCTTTCTCCTGGCAGTCGGCCAGCTTTCCAGGAAGCGTGCTGATGTCGAGCGCGTTCTTGCGCCCCACCTTCTCCCGCGCCAGCTGCGCCGCCTTGCGCGCCACGGCGGAGAGCACGACCTGGTCGAGGACGTGCTTCGCCTCCTTGGGATGCGTCTCGAACCAATGGGAGAGCGCGTCGGCGACGGCCACCTGCACCACGGGCTGCACCTCGGAGGAGACCAGCTTGTCCTTGGTCTGGCTGCTGAACTTCGGGTCGGGCACCTTCACCGAGAGCACGCAGGTCAGGCCTTCGCGCATGTCCTCGCCGGACAGCTCGACCTTCTCCTTCTTCGCGTATTCCTCGGCGTACTTGGCCACCACGCGCGTGAGCGCCTGGCGGAACCCGGCCTGGTGCGTGCCGCCATCGCGCTGCGGGATGTTGTTGGTGAAGCAGAGCATCACCTCGCGCGGGGAGCTGGTCCACCACATCGCCAGCTCGACGCGGATGCCCTCGCCTTCCTTGGCGGCCACGCTGATGGGCGGCTTGAAGAGCGGCTCCTTGCCCTTGTCCAGCCACTCCACGAAGGCGCGCAGCCCGCCCTCGAAGCAGAACTCCGCCTCCTGCGCCGGGACATGCCGGTCGTCGCGCAGGGTGATACGCAGGCCACTGTTCAGGAAGGCGAGCTCGCGCAGCCGCCGCTCCAGCACCGCGAAGTCGTATTCGGTCTTGGTGAAGGTGGCGGCGGAAGGCTTGAAGGTGACCTCCGTGCCGTTGGAGCGGTCGCCCTGCTCGCCGACCACGCGCAGCGGCTCCACCGTGTCGCCGTGCTCGAAGCGAATGAAGTGCTCCTTGCCCTCGCGGCGGATGCGGACCTCCATCCACTCGGACAGGGCGTTCACCACCGCCGCGCCGACGCCGTGCAGGCCGCCCGAGACCTTGTAGGAGTTCTGGTTGAACTTGCCGCCGGCATGGAGGCGCGTCAGCACCACCTCGGCCGCGCTCACCCCTTCCTCCGCGTGGATGTCCACCGGGATGCCGCGCCCGTCGTCGCGCACGGTGACGGAGCCGTCGCCGTTCAGCACCACGTCCACGCGGCTCGCAAAACCGGCCTGCGCCTCGTCCACCGAGTTGTCGATGATCTCGAAGGCCATGTGGTGCAGGCCCGAGCCATCATCCGTGTCGCCGATATACATGCCTGGCCGCTTGCGCACGGCCTCGAGGCCGCGCAGCACGGTGATGGATGCACCGGTGTAGTCGTCCCCGTTGGGGATGGGAGAGATGTCGCTCATCGAGGATAGGAAAACCCGCGGAAAACTCCTGCCTTATATGGCATTGCGGGGGGGGTTACGGCAGGGGGGCCGGTCGGATTTCCCCCGATTCCACAAGGAAATGCTCGATTTCCGCCCCCGCGAAGGCCGCCGACTCCGTCCCCGTCAGGAAGGCCTGGACCGGCAGGGCCGCCAGCGCCCCGACCAGGGCCCGCCGGCGCCCGGAATCCAGATGCGCCCCCGCCTCGTCAAGCAACAGGAGGGGGGCGGTGCCGCGCAGCGCCGTCATCAGCCCGGCATGGGCCAGGACGGTGGAGACCAGCAACGCCTTCTGCTCGCCCGTGGAGCACAGGGCGGCGGGCAGGTCCTTCTCCGCATGGGTGAAGAGCAGGTCGGCGCGGTGCGGGCCGGTCAGGGTGGCGCCGGCGGCGGCGTCGCGCCGCCT
The DNA here is from genome assembly GCF_017355885.1 of Sabulicella rubraurantiaca. Taxonomy (GTDB): domain Bacteria; phylum Pseudomonadota; class Alphaproteobacteria; order Acetobacterales; family Acetobacteraceae; genus Roseococcus; species Roseococcus rubraurantiacus. The sequence continues at coordinate 59,916 of NZ_JAFEUU010000013.1, read as the reverse complement.
GCCTTCGCGCAGCCCCTCGCGCAGCGCCTCCTCGGCCTCCAGCGCGGGCATGGTGTCCAGGAGGCCGGCTGCCGGGCATTCCAGGGCTAGGCGGGCGGCCGGGAAGGCCCCTGCCACCCCGCCTTCCAGTGCCTGATCCAGCCGCCCCACCAGTGCCCGGCGCGCCGCGGCGATGGCAGTGCCGTGCCGGGCCAACGCCTCCTCCAGCCCGCCCAACCAGGCCGGGTCTGCTCCGCCTTCGGCGAGGAGGCGGTTGCGATGGGCCATGGCGCGCTCATAGGCGCCGACCTCCCGCGCGTGGCGTGGCTCGAAGGCCAGGACAAGGCGGTCCAGGAAGCGGCGGCGGGCACTGGCCGGATCGCCGAAGAGCCGGTCCTGCTGCGGGGTCAGCCAGACCATGGCGAGGCGCTCCGCCAGCTCGGCCTGGGTCGGAAGCTTCTCGCCATCCAAGCGGAAGGCCCGGCGTTCTGCCGTCGCCTCATCCAGCGCGCCGGTGCCGACCTCGAACCCCCCGGCCCCGTCCTCGAAGCGGCCGGACACGGCCCAAGAGGGGGCGCCGCGCATCGCCACGTCGGACAGACGCGCGCCGCGCAGCCCGCGCCCGGGGGCGAGCAGGCTGATCGCCTCCAGCAGATTGGTCTTGCCGGCGCCGTTCGGTCCGGTGAGCAGCACCAGACGCCCGCCCAGCCGGAACTCCGCCGCGAGGTAGGAGCGGAACCGGGTCAGCCGCAGCCGGGTGAGACGGGGAATGGGAAGTTCGGGGGAAGTGTCCAACCAGACGCCTTCGGCGGCCCGGCGAAGCGTGGCTTCGCCGGGTGGCGCCCGTTGCGAGGATCAATGCCCGTATATGGGGATCCCCGCTGCATTTCGCAGCAACGCCGTGGCGCTACACGCGCATCGGCATCAGGACATAGAGCGCGGCGTCATCCGCCTTGTCCTGCACCACCGTGGGGGCGGAGCCATCGGAGAAGCGGAAGACCAGCGTCTCCCCGACCTGGCCGGTGATGTCGGCGAGGTAGCGGGCCTGGAAGCCGATCTCCAGCGGCGCGGCGTCGTAGCGGACGAGGTCCCCGTCCAGCTCCTCCCGCGCATTGCCGGCCTCGGCGCTGTTGGCCGTCAGTTCCAGGTAGTCCTTGCCGAGGGAGAGCTTCACCGGGCGGGAACGCTCGCTGGAGATGGCGGCCACGCGGTCCACCGCCTGGGCGAAGCCCTTGGTGTCCACCTCCATCACCTTGTCATTCGCCTTGGGAATGACGCGCTCATAATCCGGGAAGGTGCCGTCGATCAGCTTGGAGGTGAGCACGACCGGCCCTATGCGGAAGGAGATCTTGGTCTCGGAGAGGCGGATCTCGACCTCGTCCCGCGTCTCCTCGGCCAGCTTGCGAAGCTCGGCCACGGTCTTGCGCGGGATGATGACGCCGGGCATCCCGCCCGCGCCCTCGGGCAAGTCCTCTTCCACGCGGGCGAGGCGGTGCCCGTCCGTCGCGGCGGCGCGCAGCACCTTGCGGCCCTCAACCTCGGCGGCGTGGAGGTAGATGCCGTTCAGGTAGTAGCGCGTCTCCTCGGTCGAGATGGCGAAACGCGTGCGGTCGATCAGGCCGCGCAGACGCGCCGCCTCCAGGCGGAAACCGTGCGGCAGCGCCCCCTCGGTCATGGCCGGGTAGTCCTCGACCGGCAGGACGGAGAGGCTGGTCTGGAAACGGCCCGCGCGCAGGGCGAGCGGCGCGTCACCGCCCTTGTGGTCCAGCTCGATCGTCGCGCTGTCGGGCAGCTTGCGGACGATCTCATACAGAGTCGCGGCCGGGGCGGTGGTGCGGCCGGGGCGGCTGACCTGCACGCCGGGCACTTCCTCGACGATGGCGATCTCCATGTCGGTGGCCGTCAGCTTCAGACCGCCTTCGCGCGCATCCAGCAGGACATTGGCGAGGATGGGGATGGTGTTGCGCTTCTCCACCACCGACTGCGTGTGGGCCAGGGCCTTGAGCAGGATGGCGCGCTCGACGCTGAACTTCATGGTGCCCTGTCCCCCAGAGACTTCTCGTGCCGATTTTCCGGATTCCCTTTAGCAGGAAGGCCTTGCGGCCCCAAGGGGCGCGCTGCGCCCCCCTGCTCAGGTCTCGAGCATCTTGCGGATCAGCGTGACCTCCTCGGCGAAGGCGGCGTCCGCCTCCATGAGCTCGGTCACCTTGTTCACCGCGTGCAGCACCGTCGTGTGGTCCCGGTTGCCGAATTTCCGGCCGATCTCGGGCAGGGAGCGCTGGGTCAGCTGCTTTGACAGGTACATCGCCACCTGGCGCGGCCGCGCCACGGCGCGGGAGCGGCGGGCCGAGGCCATCTCGGTCAGGCGCATGTTGTAGTGCTCGGCCACCTTGCGCTGGATGTCGTCGATGGACAGCTTGCGATCATGGGAGCGCAGGATGTCCGCCAGCACCTCCGGCGCGGTTTCCAGCGTGATCGGCCGCCCGAAGAGCTGGGCATGGGCGACGAGGCGGTTCAGCGCCCCCTCCAGGTCGCGCACGTTGGAGGCGATCTTGCGGGCCAGCAACTCCAGCACCCGCGGCGGGATCTCCACGCCGGCATCGTGCGCCTTGGCCTGGAGGATGGACAGGCGCAGCTCATAGGTGGTGGCGTGAAGGTCGGCCACGATGCCGGCGGAAAGTCGCGTCCGCAGGCGGTCCTCGATGCCGGAAAGGTCGGTCGGCGCCTTGTCGGCGGAAAGGATGATCTGCTTGCCGGCATCGATCAGCGCGTTGAAGGTGTGGAAGAACTCTTCCTGCGTGTTGTCCTTGCCGATCAGGAACTGCAGGTCGTCCACCATCAGCACCTGCACGGAGCGGAGCTGGGTCTTGAACTCCGTCGTATTGTGCGAGCGCAGCGCGGCGATGAAGCGGTACATGAACTTCTCGGCCGACATGTAGGCGACCGGGAGGTGCGGGTTCCCCTCGCGCAGCGCCCAGGCGATGGCGTGCATCAGGTGCGTCTTGCCCAGCCCCACCCCGCCATAGAGGAAGAGCGGGTTGAACCCTGCCATGGCCGGCGCCTCGGCGACGCGGCGGGCGCAGGCATGGGCGAACTCGTTGGGCTTGCCCACCACGAAGGTGTCGAAGGTGTAGCGCGGGTCGAGCGGCGCGACCCACTCATTCCCCCCTGCCCCGTTGCTCGCGGCGGCCGGGACGGCCATGGCGGGCGGAGGCGCGGGCGGGACCAGGAGGCTCTCCGCCAGCGGCGCCTCGGCGGGGGTGGCGGCTTCGGCCGCAGCAGGGCGGGCGGAGGCGACGCGAAGCTCGACGCCGCGCATCCCCGGCATCTCGGCCTGGACCAGCAGGCGCAGGCGATCGCCGTAATGGTCGCGCACCCAGTCGCGCAGGAAGCGGGTCGGCAGGGAGATGAGGGCCGTGCCGTCCTCGACGCCCTGGAGCGTCATCTGGCGCAGCCAGGTCCGGTACTCGACATCCCCCACTTCCTGCCGCAGCCGGCCGCGGATGCGGGCCCAGGCGGTGGACAGGTCACCGGCCGCAACGGAAACGGCTTCGGCCCCAAGGTGGGAGAAATCGTCCGGCGCTGTCTCCATTCCGCTCATCGGCCCCTTTCGACAGCACCACCCTCGGCGAGATGCCAAGGGTCCCTTCTGGTCAGGCTAACGCGTTCGGCCCCGGAAAAAAACGCCTCCCCCCTGTGGATAACGGGGAGAGACGGGACCTGTGGCAAACAAGACGCGTTTCAGAAGGGTTACAACGCAGGCAAGCGAAATCACCGGAAAGCCAGTTGGCTTACCGGTGATTGCAGCTTCGCCGATGGTTACTTGGCTGGAATCAGGCCGTCTTGGGCGCTGCCGCCTTGATACGGGCGGACAGGCGCGACAGCTTGCGGGCCACGGTGTTGCGGTGCAGCACACCCTTGGTCACGGCGCGCTGCATCTCGGGCGCCGCCGCCTGGAAGGCGGACTGCGCCTCTTCCTTGTTGCCACCGGCCAGGGCCAGCTCAACCTTCCGGAGGAAGGTCCGCACGCGCGAACGGCGCATGCGGTTGCGCTCGGTGCGCTTCTCGGTCTGGCGGATGCGCTTGCGCGCGGAAGCGGTGTTGGCCATGGGCGATCGGTGAACTTGCTTCTTGAGTGTACGGGAGCGGGACTTGCCCGCCGCGGGAGGCCGGGGTTCTAGGACCCCTGCCCCGCCGCGTCAAGCGCACGGTGCCTCAGCGGTTGCGGAAGGCGGGCTTCCGCTTCTCGGCAAAGGCGCCCATGCCTTCCTTCTGATCTTCCGTGGCAAAGAGGGCATAGAAAACGCCGCGCTCGAAGCGCACCCCCTCGCGCAGCGTCGTCTCGAAGGCGACGTTGACCGCCTGCTTCGCGGTGGCGACGGAGGGGCCGGAGAGCTGGCCGATCTTCTCTGCGACCTTCAGCGCCTCCGTGAGGAGGTCGGCGGCCGGGACGATGCGGGCGACGAGGCCGGCGCGCTCCGCCTCCTGCGCGTCCATCATGCGGCCGGTCAGCACCAGGTCCATCGCCTTGCTCTTGCCCACGGCGCGTGTCAGGCGCTGCGTGCCTCCGGCGCCGGGGATGATGCCCAGGTTGATCTCGGGCTGGCCGAACTTCGCCGTGTCGGCGGCGATGATCATGTCGCACATCATCGCCAGCTCGCAGCCGCCGCCCAGGGCGAAGCCCGCGACGGCCGCGATCACCGGCTTGCGGATCGTCGTCACCGCCTCCCACTTGCCGATGAAATCCTCGGCCAGCACGCCGGGGAAGGTGCGGTCCTTCATCTCCTTGATGTCGGCGCCCGCGGCGAAGGCCTTCTCGCTGCCCGTGATGACGATGGCCGCGATGTTGTCGTCCCGGTCGAACCCGGCCAGGGCCTCGGCCATCTCCGCCATCAGCCCGTCGCACAGGGCGTTCAGCGCCTGCGGGCGGTTGAGGCGGATCAGGGCCGTGCGGCCATGCGTCTCGGTCAGGATCATCTCGAAGGCCATGGGCGTCCCTATGTCTGGGTTTGCGGGCAGTAGAAGGTCGAACGGCCGGACTGCACAAGCCGGGCGATGCCGGGGCAGGAATCCGGCCCGGGGCAGAGGCGGCAGGGCTGGCCTTCGCGGTCGTAGACGTCGAAGCGCTCCTGGAAGAACCCCACCTCGCCATCCGCGCGCACATAGTCGCGCAGAGAGGAGCCTCCGGCCGCGATGGCCTCCTGCAGCACGGCCTTGATCGCGGGCACAAGCCGCGTGGCGTCCGGACCGGGCACGGTGGCGGCCAGGCGCGTGGGCGCGATGCCGGCGCGGAACAGCGCCTCGCACACATAGATGTTGCCCAGCCCCGCGACGATGCGCTGGTCCAGCAGCGCCACCTTGATGGGGGTGCGCCGCCCCGCCAGGGCCGCCTCCAGCGCGGGGACGTCGAACCCTTCCTCCAGCGGCTCCGGCCCCATGCCGACGAGAAGGGGGTGGCTGTCCTCCGCCTCGCGCGGGGCGAAATCCATGCAGCCGAAGCGGCGCGGGTCCACGAAGCCGACCCGCCAGCCGCCCTCGGTCTCCATCACGACATGCTCGTGCGCCTCGGGCGGGCTGTTGTGGCCGCGCGCGTCGGAGACAGCGCCGTGCGGGCCCAGCGAGGGGACGGGCGGCGCGCCTAGGCGCCGCGCCACCATGCGCCCCGACATGCCCAGGTGGATCAGCAGCGAGGGTCGGTCCGCCAGCCGCATCAGCATGTACTTGCCGCGGCGCCGGAAGCCTTCGACCCTCGCGCCCTGCAGCATCGCCGCCATCCCGTCCGGAAAGGGCCAGCGCAGCCCGTCGCGCCGCGTCTCGGCGGTGCGGATCACCTCTCCGGTCAGCACGGCGTCGAGGCCGCGCATCACCGTCTCGACCTCCGGAAGCTCAGGCATCGGGGCGGTTTGGCGCGGGGCGGCGCGGGTGGCAAGGGCGGCGCGTCCCGCCTATGCTGGCCGGGCATGACAGCAGACGACCGCACCACCGATTTCGGCTTCCGCGAGGTCCCGACCGGGGAGAAGGCGGGGCTGGTCCGCCGCGTCTTCGACAGCGTGGCCCCGCGCTACGACCTGATGAACGACACCATGTCGCTCGGCATCCACCGGGTGTGGAAGCGCATACTTATCAACGCCGTGGCGCCGCGCCCGAATGAGGTGCTGCTCGACCTCGCGGGCGGGACGGGAGACATCTCCTTCCTGGCGCTGCCGCGCGGGGCGGGGCGCGTCATCTGCTCCGACATCAATGACGAGATGCTGCGCGTCGGGCGCGACCGGGCGGCCGAGCGTGGCCTCGTCGCCGGGCTGGACTTCCTCTGCGCCGATGCGGAGCGCCTGCCGCTGCCGGATTCCTCCGTGCACAAGATCACTATGGCCTTCGGCCTGCGGAACTGCACGAACAAGGACGCGGTGCTGCGGGAGATGCGGCGCGTGCTGAAGCCCGGCGGACGGGCGCATGTGCTGGAATTCTCCCGCCTGGAGATCTCGGCGCTGCAGCCGCTCTACGATGCCTGGAGCTTCAAGGTGCTGCCGCGCATGGGCCAGCGCCTGGCAGGCGATGCGGAAAGCTATCGCTACCTCGCCGAGAGCATCCGCACCTTCCCCGACCAGGAGACGCTGGCCGCTATGATGCGCGAGGCGGGGCTGGAGCGCGTGGCCTATCGCAACCTGTCGGGCGGCATCGTCGCCCTCCACACCGGCTGGAAGCTCTGACGCATGCCCCATGAGGAACTGCAGCGCCGTATCGACGCGAGCTTCGCGCAGCAGGGGCTGATGCGCGTGATCGAGGCCCGCATCGCCGAGGTGCGGCCCGGCCGCTGCGTAATCGAGGCGCCGTTCCGCAAGACGCTGACGCAGCAGCACGGCTTCCTCCATGCCGGGGTGCTGACGACGCTGGCCGATAATGCCTGCGGCTACGCCTCGCTTTCCCTGCTGCCGGCGGGGCAGGAGGTGCTGACGGCCGAGCTGAAGGTGAACTTCCTGCGCCCGGCGCGCGGCGTGCTGGCCATTGCCCGCGCCGAGGTGCTGAAGCCGGGCCGCACCCTGACCGTGGCCCGCGCCGAGGTGTGGATGCGCGGCGAGGACGGGGCAGAGGTGCTCTGCGCCGCCATGCAGGCGACGCTCGTTCCGAGCGTCGCCATTTGATTGTGACCTCAGGCGCCGGGCGCCGGCTCCGCCGGCTGGGCTTCGCCGCGCCACGGGCGTGCCGCTTGCACGGTTGGCCTGGCGGCGCCGGCCGCTTTGCGGCCGGACGGCCTTGTTCGCGCGGTGGGAGCAGCCCATGCCCCTGACCGGCAAGGCGATGCTGGCGGGGGTGACGGGCTGGCCGGTGGCGCATTCGCGTTCGCCCCGCCTTCACGGGCACTGGATCGTGCGGCACGAGCTGGATGCCGCCTATGTGCCGCTGCCGGTGCGACCGGAGGATTTCGCGCAGGCGATGCGCGGGCTGCGCCTCGCCGGGTTTCGCGGCTGCAACGTCACCATCCCGCACAAGGAAGCCGCCTTCGCCCTGGCCGACATGCTGACGCCGCGCGCCCGCCGCGCCGGGGCGGTGAACACGCTGATCTTCCGCGAAGAGGGCATCGAGGGCGACTGCACCGACGGCTACGGCTTCCTCCAGTCGCTGGGCGGTTACGACCCCGCCTCCGGCCCCGCCGTGGTGCTGGGGGCGGGTGGCGCGGCGCGGGCCATCGCGGCGGCGCTGCTCGACGCGGGCTGCCCGCGCCTCCTCCTCGTCAACCGCTCCCGCGCGCGGGCCGAGGCGCTGGCGGAAGCGCTGGGCGGGCCGGTGGAGGTGGCGGAGCAGCCGAAGCTGGAAGACGCGGCGCTGCTGGTGAACGCCACCAGCCTCGGCATGGCGGGGCAGCCGCCCCTGGAACTCGACCTTGCCCCCCTGCCCGACCATGCGGTGGTGGCGGACATCGTCTATGTGCCGCTGGAAACGCCATTGCTGCGCGCAGCGCGCGGGCGCGGCCTGCGCGGCGTGGATGGGCTGGGGATGCTGCTGCATCAGGCGCGCCCCGGCTTCCATGCGTGGTTCGGCCCCGACCCGGTGGTGGATGACGCGCTGCGTGAGGCGGTGGCCGCCGATATCCCACCGCGATGAAGGTGTGGGGCCTCACCGGCGGCATCGGCATGGGCAAGTCCACGGCTGCCCGCGTCTTCCGCTCCCGCCGCATCCCGGTCTTCGATGCGGATGAGGCGGTGCACGCCCTGCAGGCCAAGGGCGGCGCGGCGGTGCGGCCTATCGACCGCGCCTTTCCCGGCACGGTGCGCGACGGCGCGGTGGACCGCGAGGCGCTGCGCCGCGTCGTCCTGCCCGACCCCGCGGCACTGACCCGGCTGGAGCGCATTGTCCACCCGCTGGTGCGCCGGGCCGAGTCGCGCTTCCTGGCCCGCGCGCGGGCTCATGGCGCACGGGCGGCGGTGCTGGACATCCCGCTCCTGTTCGAGACGCGCAAGACCCGCAAGAGCCTCCTCCCCTTCGACGCCATCTTCGTTGTTTCCGCGCCGGCCAAGGTGCAAGCCCAGCGCGTGCTGCGCCGCCCCGGCATGACGAAGGCGCGTCTGGAAGCGATCCGCGCCCGCCAGACGCCAGATGCCGAGAAGCGCCGCCGCGCCACCCACGTGATCCGCACCGGCCTGTCCCACTTCCACACCGTCGCCCAGCTGCGCCGCCTGCTGCGAAAGGAAGGGCTATGACACACGCCCCAATCCGCGCCGCCCAAAGGGCAAGCCGCGCGCCTCGCAACCCATCAACCAGCGCACCATGTCCGAGGCGCGCAAGCCAAGCGCGCGGAACGCGCGCGCGGCGCCTGAGGCCAGCAAAATGACCCGCGAGATCGTCCTGGACACCGAGACCACCGGCTTCGAGCCGGAGGAAGGCCACCGCGTCATCGAGATCGCGGCGATCGAGCTCGTGAACCTCCTGCCCACGGGCCGTTACTTCCACACGCTGATCGATCCGCAGCGCGACGTGCCGCCGGAAAGCACGCGCGTGCACGGCTTCACCCGCTCCGACCTGGAGGGCAAGCCGCTCTTCGCCGCCGTGGCACAGGAGATGCTGGATTTCCTGGGCGACGCGCCCATCGTCGCCCACAACGCGCCCTTCGACTTCAAGCACCTGGATGCGGAGCTGGTGCGGGCCGGCCTGCCTCCGCTGGACGCCTCGCGCATGGTGGACAGCCTCGTGCTGGCGCGGGAGCGCTTCCCGGGCGCGCCCAACAGCCTGGACGCGCTGTGCCGCCGCTTCGGCATCGACCTGTCCGAGCGGACGACCCACAACGCGCTGCTCGACGTGCGCCTGCTGGCCGCCGCCTATCTGGAGCTGCGCGGCGGAAGGCAGGGCGGCCTCGCCCTGGATGAGGCGCCGATGGTGGCCGCGCTGGTGCAGGAGGAGAGGCGGCCGCGCTCCCCCCTCCCCATCATCCCGACGCCGGAGCAGGAGGAAGCGCACAGCGCCTTCCTGGCTTCCGCCGTCAAGGACGCGATCTGGCTGCGCGGCTGAGAGATCAGCGCGTTTCGCGCAAAGGTTCCGAGAACTCTGTCCCCCCCCCCCCCCCCCGCGCAGCAGGACAAGCGCGCAGCGCACGAGGATGCGCAGATCACCCATGAAGCTCACGCGCTCCACGTAGCACGCGTCCCATTCCAGCCGCGCCTCCCAAGGGACGGCGTTGCGACCTTGTGCCTGGGTCAGCCCGCACAGGCCGGGCCGCACGCGCAGCCATGTCGCCTCGCGCGGCGAGTAGCGGGACAGGTGGTCCAACGGCAGCGGGCGCGGCCCGACGGGGGACATTTCGCCACGCAGCACGTTGAGGAGTCGTGGCGCCTCGTCCAGCACCGATCCGCGCAGGATGCGACCGAAACGCGTCACCCGCACCGCGTCCGGACCCGGATCCTCGCGCAGGCTGCGCAGCTTCAGTAAGGTGAAGGGCACGCCGTCGTGCTCTGCGCGGCGCTGCCGGAACAGCACCGGCCTTCCGAGCGCCATCAGCACGCCCAGCGCGCCGGCAGACAGCAGCGGCGCCAGCAGAACCAGCAGCAGACTCGCCGCCACTACATCCAGCCGCCCTCCGGTCGGATCAGGCCCTCCAGCGTCAGCAGCGCGACGGCGGGCAGTGCCTCGCCGCGGATAGTCCGCTCTGGGAGGTGACGCCGGACGGGCGCGTGGCGCCCATTGGCTGATGCGCTAGCCCAGGGCGCACAGCCGCTCCGCTGTCTCCGCATTTGCGGGAAAGAAGGTCTCGATCGCCAGTTCGGACAGCGTCACCTCGGCGGGCGTGCCGAAGACCGTGGTGGTGGAGATCAGCGAAAGCGTGCCCCAGGGCGTGTCCAGCACCAGCGGCACCAGGATGCCATGCGGCGCGGCAGCTTCGCCCCCCGGCGCCGGCAGGGCGGAAAGCTCCGCCAGCAACGCGGTCAGCCCGGCATCAGCGCTGGTAGCCACCTCGCGCCGCAGCCGCTCCAGCAGGTGCGTGCGCCATTCGGGCAGGTTGCGGATTCGCAGCGCCAACCCCTCGGGATGCAGCGACAGGCGCAGCACGTTGACCGGCGGCGCCAGACGCGTGGGGTCCACCAGTCCGCCAAGCAGCTTGGCCACCGCCGCATTGGCAGAAACGAGGTTCCACCCCCCGTCCACCGCCAGGGCGGGGTGCGGCATGTGGGCGTGCAGCAGCGTCTCCACCGCCGTGCGCGCCGCCACCATCTCCGGGTCGTCCAGCCCCCGCTCGCGAAAGGCGGGTGCGAAGCCGGCGGCCAGCAGCAGCGCGTTGCGCTCGCGCAGTGGCACGTCAAGTTCCGCCGCCAGCCGCAGCACCATCTCCCGGCTCGGCGCGGCGCGGCCGCTTTCCACGCAGGACAGGTGGCGCTGCGACACGGCGGCATCGAGCGACAGATCCAGCTGCGACCGGCGACGGCGCTGGCGCCATTCGCGCAGCAGCGCGCCGACGGGCGGGGGCGAGGCGGGACGGGGCTGTGCTTGGGCCATGGCGCGGAGGATAGGCCGCGCCGCGCCGCTTCACGATGACCTCGGAGGTCATCGCTTTGCCCGGCGCGATGGGGAAGGGTTGCCCCGTTGCTCGAACAAGGGAGTTCACGCCATGACGCTTCGACCCACTCGCTTCCTGCACCTCGCCCTGTTGGGCGACGCGGCGGCCAGCGCCGCCACCGGGCTGCTGCTCGCCGCGGCACCCATCGCCGGCCTTCTCGGCCTACCCGAGAGCCTGCTCCGCGTGGCGGGGCTGGCCCTGCTGCTCTATGCCGCCTTCGTCGGCTGGGTGGGGCGCAGCGCCGCGCCGCCGCGCGCCGCGGTGCGGGCCATCATCGCTGTGAACGTGGTCTGGGTGCTGGACAGCGTCGCGCTGCTTGCGCTCGGCCCGGCCCTAGCGGGGTTGTCCCCCACCGCCCTGGGCACCGCCTTCGTCCTGGCGCAGGCGGCGGCGGTGGCGGGCTTTGCCGCCGCCCAGGCCGCGGCGATGCGCGGCGCGGCGAAAGCCCAGCCTGCCTAGGGACTGACCGGGAAGCGCGGCTCGTCGCGCTTCCCGGCCTTAAAGCGCCGCCAAGCGCCCGCCATCCACCGACAGCACCGCGCCGGTGGCGAAGCCGGCCTCCTCGCTCAGCAGGAAGCAGATGGCGGCGGCGATCTGCTCGGGACGGCCGACCGGCCCCTCCAGCTTTTCCACTCCGCTCGCGATGTTGGGATTGGCGCGCAGCATGGGCGTCTCCACCGCGCCGGGCGCGACGGCATTCACCCGCACGCCGCGCGGCGTGAACTCGATGGAGGCGGCGCGCGTCAATGCCTCCAGCCCGCCCTTGCTGGCGGCATAGGGCGCGACATTGGCCGTAGTCGCCGCCGCATGGACGGAGGAGACATGCACCACCGCCCCGCCGCGCCGGATCATCCCGCCCAGGTAGCGCAGCAGCAGGAAGGGCGCGCGCAGGTTCACGGCGATCACCCGGTCGAAATCCGCCGCTTCGGTCTCCAGGATGGGCGTGAAGGTCATCGTCGCGGCGTTGCTCACCAGGAAATCCAGCGTGCCCCATTCCTTCGCGATGCGCGCTGCGGCGTCCTGGATCGCTGTCTCCTCCGCAAGGTCGGCTGGGATGGCGATGCCGCCGATGCGCTGCGCGACGTCCCCTGCCGCCGCCCCGTCGCGCGACAGCACGGCGACGCGCGCGCCTTCCGCCGCGAGTCTTTCGCAGGTCGCACGCCCGATGCCCGAACTGCCGCCCGTCACCAGAACATGGCGCCCGGCGAAGCGCATCACTCCTGCTCCTCCAGGGGGCGCACCGGCAGGACGAGGCTATAGCTCTGGGTCGGCAGCACGCTGGACCATTCCTCCACGATGCGCCGGTACTCGCGCCCTACGGCGCGGATCTTGCGGTCGAGGTCATAGAGGCCAAGCGGGTTCACGTTGCCATTCGCCTCGCGCAGCGTCGTGTCCCAGTCCACCTGATCGGTCAGGGAGTACCAGGTGAAGCCCAGCATCGGGATTCCGTTATTGCGGACACGCAGCGCATTGGCCCATTGCTTGCGCAGCCAAGCGACCGCCTCGGTCCCCGTTGGGCCTTCGATCAGGTTGGTCTCCGTGTGCATCACCGGCATGCGGTACCGCTCGTGATACTGCCGTGTGATCTCCGCATAGCCGAAGATGTCCCCTGCCGCGCGCGTGCGCCCGTCCGCCTCCACCAGATGCTCGTTGGTCACGTAGTAGTCGGTGCCCAGGACGCAGTGGCGACGAAGGTGACGGCCCAGGAAGAAATGGTACTCGTCCCGAGTCATGCCGTTGTCGAGCAGGAACTCGTACATGCCGCTATCCACCCGCCGCCCGTAATTGAGGTCGAGCGACAGGAAGCGCTGCTGGTTCATCGCCTCCGCCGGGGAGATGGCGGCGGGATTCACGGCATGGAAGTACTCGCTCGACTCGCTCTGGATGAAGAGCGCGTCGGGCCGCCGCTCCAGGATCGCCTCCATCGCCATTACATTCGCCTTCACGAGGTGCTTGAGCGCGGTGACGAAGCCGCGATCCGACCGCTCCCCCTCGTTCCACCAGCCGAAGCGCCCGGAGAACTGGGCGCAGATGAAGATCTCGTTCACGGGGGTGTAGAGCTGCACCCAGGGGAAGCGCTCGGCGAAGGCGCGGGCGTAGCAGGCGAAAAGGGAAGGGAAATCCGGATTGTTGAAATCGCCGACCCAGTCGGGCACGCCGAAATGGCAGAGATCGACGATGGGGACGATGCCGAGGCGCCACAGCTCGGCGAAGGCCTGGTCGGTGAACTCCCAATCGTAGCGGCCTTCACCTAGCCAGACGCGATGCAGCGGCGGGCCGTAGCGCAGGAAGCTGAGGCCTAGCTCGCGCACCAGGGCGAAGTCCTCGCGCCAGTGGCGGTAATGGCCACAGGCCTCCATCTCGTCCACGCGGCGGCCGCCCACCTTGGGGTAGCTGTTCTCGATGCCGGTGGCGAAGATGAACTGCGGGAACATGCTGCCCGCAACGCGGGAGCGGGGCGGCGGTTAGGTCCGCCCCTCCCTTCCGTCAGCCCGGGAAGGCCTTCACCTCGGTCTCGACGAAGCTCAGGGGCGCCGCGCCCCCGTTCACCACGTTGTGCTCGACCCCGGCGGGGCGGTGATACGCCACCCCCGCCTTGAGTTCCGCGCTGGTGGTGGAGCCGTCCGGGAACTCGATGTGAAGCGTCCCGTCCGTCACCGGCACGACGACGTAGAGCCAGCCATGCCGGTGGAATCCGGTTTCCGCCCCGGGCTCGAAGTCCCAGCGGATGACGCGCAGCTTGTCGTCATCCACCTGGGTCGTCGGCACCGCCGGCGGACGGCAGCGGAGCGGCTCCCGCACTACTCGGCCGCCGCGCGCGCCGCACCGGAAAGGCCGGGCAGCGGAATGGCGCCGGTGGCGACCCACGCTTCCCAGGCCTTGTCGGCGGCCGCCTTGTCCAGCGGCAGGTGCGGCGGGCGGATGCGGCGCCAGGCGTCATCGTTGCGCGAGCGGGCGATCACCTCACGCAGGTTGGGGATCAGCGGCGCGGCGGTGGCGGCCTTGCGCGTCGCGGTCAGCATGGCCTGGGCCTTGTCGGCCTCCGGCCCCGTGCGCTTCGCATAGACGATGCCGCCCCAGTGGCAGTTCGCGTTGCTCGCCGCCGTGATGCAGCCCGCGCCGCCATCGGCCAGGATGCGCTGCACGTATTCGTCGGAGCCCGAATACACCTCGAAGCCGCGGGGGGCGAAGGCGTCGATCATCGCCTTCATGTTCGCATAGTCGCCCGAGCTGTCCTTCACGCCCTTGAACACGCCCGGATGCGCGTCCAGCAGCTTGCCGATGAGGTTGAGCGTGAGCGGCACCGCGCTCTGCTGCGGGAAGTGGTAGAGGTAGAGGGCGATGCCGCCGCCGACGCGCTTCGCCACCTCGTCGAAATGGGCGAAGAGGCCGTCATCGGACGGGCCCTTATAGTAGAAGGGCGGCAGCAGCAGCACGCCGCGGCAGCCCTGGGCGCGGGCGTGCTGGGTCAGCTCCACCGTCTCGGTGATGCTGCTGACGCCGGTGCCCGGCATCATCTTCGCCGCCGGAATGCCGCGCTGGATCAGCCCCTCGACGATCGCCTTGCGTTCGCTGCCCGAGAAGCTGTTCGCCTCGCCCGTCGTGCCCAGCACGCCGAGGCCGTTGCAGCCATTGGCGAGCAGCCACTTCGCGTGCTCCGCCATACGGTCCAGGTCGGGGGAGAGATCCCCCTTGAGCGCGGTGAGCACGGCGGCGTTGATGCCGCCATAAAGGGCGTCCTTCATCGGATGTTTCCTTTCGGGGTGGGAAGCGGTCGTGGTCCGGCACGGCGGGGCCACTGCCCCGGCCAGCGCGCGATGTGGTCCTCCAGCGCCCCGGCCCGGCGCTCGCTCACGCAGCGCCCGGCGACGGAGATGCCGGCGCGGCGCACGCTGTCTGGGTCGCCGGAGCGAAGCGGATGCCATTCGGGCAGGTCCCGCCCCTCGGAGAGCAGGCGGTAGGCGCAGGTGGGGGGCAGCCAGTCCAGCCCGTCCAGCATGTCGGGCGTCAGGCGGATGCAGTCGGGCACGCGGCGGCGCCGATTGGCGTAGTCGGTGCAGCGCGCGGAGCCGACATCGAGCAGGCGGCAGGCGACCTCGGTGTGATGGAGGCGGCCGGTGTCGTCCTCGCGCAGCTTGTGCAGGCAGCAGCGGCCGCAGCCATCGCACAGGCTCTCCCACTCCGCCTCGCTCATCGCGGACAGGGGCTTTTCGCGCCAGAAGGGGGTGGCGGGTTCGGACACCAGGGGGTTTTAGCCCAGAACCGGCTCCGGGCCACCTGCCTCGGCCAGTCGCGCCCCGCGGGCCAGCCGGGTGTCTACCGCGCGGGTGCGGTGATGCGGCCTAGGAGGGTGCGCAGCCGGTCCGCGCCGGGATTGCGGCCCAGCCCTTCCAGCACGACCTGCCGCGGCGTCAGCGCCTCGCCATAATACTCCGCGAGCCAGCCGGGCCGCGCCGAGAGCAGCGCTCCCTCCAGCGAGGCCCCGACGAAGAGGCCGCGCGCCCGCGCCAGCGAGACAAGGTCCGCCCCGAGCGCGGCCGTGGTCGCGCCCTGGAGCGTGGCGCCGAACCCGGCCACCGAAATGCCGAGGTCGCCGCCCAGGGTGAAGGATTCCTCCATCAGCGCCCGCAGCGCGCGCTCCGTGCGGACCAGCATCATCAGCGCCATGTCCTGGATGCCGATCTGAAGGCCGAAGCCGATTCCACCGAGGCCATAGAAGGCGGGTGCGGACCAGCCCCAGGGCTCGCGCCCCAGCAGCACGCAGCCGCCGCCCCGCCCGCCGAGCAGGAAGCCCGCACGCAGGATGTGCGGGCAGATCAGCACACCGCGCGAATCGCGAAGCAGCAGGGAAAGCTGGTCCCGCGATGCCGGGTCGAGGTCACCCACGAGTTCCGGCAGCACCATCGCCGCCTGGTCCACGAGGATCTGTGCCTCCTCGCGCCCCTGGGCACGCGCCGGGAGAGCAAGGAGGACGAGAAGAAGAAGCGAAAGGAGGCGCCTCACCTGACCGGGGCCAGGGGGGCGCGCGATACGCCGCTCCCGCCCGTGACCGGGCCGCGCCGGGTCGGCGCTGCGGGAACCGCGCCCATGGGCACGATGGGCTGCGGCCCTGGCGCCGCCTCGGGCATCGGGGCCGGAGTGAGCGTGGCACGAGCGCCGGCCCCCTGGCCGAAGCGCAGCAGCGCCGCCCGCAGCGGGTCCGCCGCCGGGTTGTGCGCGACCATGTTCACCACGATGTCGCGCGGCGTCACCTCGCGCCCGTAATAGGCCGCGTTCCAGGCGGGCTGGGCATTCACCACCGCGCCTTCCAGCGCGAGTCCGGCGAAGAGGCCGCGCGAGCGGGAGAAGGACAGGATGTCGGCGCCCAGCGCCGCGGTGGTCGCTGCTTCCACCGAGCCACCGACATGCGCGACGGCCAGCGAGGCGTCGGCGCCGAACTTGAACTGCCCGTCGATGATGGCGCTCAGCGCACGCTCATTCATCAGCAGGAGCAGGGTCTGGCTGTCCTGGATGCCCGCCTGGAAGCCGATCGAGCCCGCCCCGACCCCATAGAAGGCCGGCGAGGACCAGGACCCGGCGGCATCTCGACCCAGCAGCACGCAGCCGCCGCCTTCGCCCCCCGCGAAGAACGCAACCCGGAAGGAGCGCGGGCAGATCAACGCCCCGCGCGCGCGGCGCAGCAGGGACGCGGCATCAAGGCGATCATTCCCGTCGCCCAGGATTTCCTGCACCGTCAGGGCCGAGCGGTCCACGAGCACCTGCGGCTCCGTCCCCTGAGGTGTCGCGCTACACGCGGCCAGGAGCGCCGCTCCAGCCAGAATCATCCATCGCCGCATCAATGATCTCCCCCAAGCCCCTATTACGTCATATTTCTAGACGCCGCTCAGGCCGGGGTCCAGGGCTCCTCATTCACTGCGACGACACGCCAATCCGTCCCGTGCCGCTCCAACCGCGTCAGGCCGAGGTTGCGGATGGAGAAGGAGAGCACCTGATGCGCGGACAGACCCAGCGCATGGGCCAGCGCGCCGCGGATGGAGCCTCCATGCGCGACGATCACCACGTCGCCGCCACGGCAGGTCTGTGACAGGCCTTCCAGCACGTGGCCGACGCGGACGCGCACGTCGTCCAAGCTTTCGCCGCCGGGCGGGCGCTCCTCCGCGCCATGCGGCCAGAAAGGATGGGCCGGATGGCGAAGCCGCTCGACCAGCGCCTCGTGCGTGATGCCCTGCCATTCGCCCAGATGCTGCTCCTGCAAATCCTCCTCCGTGTCGAGGACCTGCTCCGGGTAGCCGGCAGCGAAGATGGCGGCGGCGGTGGCGCGGGTGCGCGACAGGGGCGAGGTGACCCAGCGCGCCGGCTGGGGCAGGCGCGCCGCCAGCCAGCGATACAGCGCCGCCTCCTCGCGTAGGGCGGCGTCGCACAACGCCACGTCCATGGAGCCGTAGAGGATGGCGCGGGCCGAGGGCTCCACCAGGGCGTGACGGATCAGGAAGAAGCGGGTGACATCCATGGGGGGCGTGTAGCCCCCGGGCGCGGGCGCTGGTAGCCATGCGGCATGCTGCTTCGCGACCGCCGCTTCCTCGTCATGCTCGCCCTGGGCTTTGCCGCAGGGGTGCCGCTGCCGCTCACCGGCTTCGTGCTGCGGCAGTGGTTCTCCGAATCCGGGGTGTCGCTGGCGGCGATCGGCTTCACCGCACTGATCGGCCTGTCCTACTCGCTGAAATTCCTCTGGGCGCCGGTGCTGGACCACGCGACGCCGCCCCTGCTGGCGCGGCTGGGGCGGCGTCGCGGCTGGATGGCCTCGATCCAGCCGCCGCTGATGCTGGCCATCCTCGCCCTGGGCTTTACCGATCCCGCCTCCGCCCCCGCTGTCACGGCGGCCGTGGCGGTGCTGGTCGCCTTCCTCTCCGCCTCGCAGGACATTGTGGTGGATGCCTACCGCATCGAGATCCTAGAGGAGGAGGAGCAGGGCTACGGCTTCGCCTGCTATGTCTGGGGCTATCGCTTCGCGCTGCTGGCGGCCAATGCGGGTGCGCTGGCGCTGGTCGCCTTTGTCGGCTGGGCCGGGGCCTTCGCCTATTGCGCCGCCCTGGTCGGAATCGGCTTCATCGCCGTGCTGCTGGCGCCCGAGCCTGCCGCGCCGCCGCGCGAACTCATGTCCTGGGGGCGGCGCATCCAGGTCGCGGTGGTGAACCCCTTCCTCGACTTCATGAACCGGCGCTGGTGGTTCGCCATCCTGCTCTTCGTCGCGCTGTTCAAGCTGGGGGAGGCGCTGGCCGGCATCATGACCGCGCCCTTCTACCGCGAACTCGGCTTCACACGCGGCGAGGTGGCGGCGGTGGGCAGCGTCTTCGGCTTGGTCGCGACACTGGCCGGGGTGGTGGCGGGGGGCTGGTTCGTCCGGCGCATCGGCACCGGAAGGGCGCTGGTGATCACCGGGCTGGCGCAGATGCTTTCCAACCTGATGTATGTCGCGCTTGCCCATGCGGGCCGCGACATGGGGATGCTCTATGCCCAGGTGGGGGTGGAGAACTTCACCGACGGCCTCGCCGACGCAGCCTTCGTCGCTTACCTGACGAGCCTGACCAACCGCTCCTTCTCGGCCACGCAATACGCGCTGCTGTCCTCGCTGGCGGGGGTGCCGCTGCGCGTGCTTGGCGGATGGTCCGGCCAGCTGGCCGAATGGCTCGGCTGGCCGAATTTCTTCCTGCTCACCACCTTTGCCGCAGTGCCGGCCTTGCTGGTGATGCTGTTCCTGCTGTGGAAGCTGCCGCCCCGGCCGGTCACGGAACCGCGGCCAGCTTAAGACGGTGCCCCGTCAGCGCGGCAGCATGTTCACTGCCCCCTGCTCCAGCCGCGAGTATCCGCGATTGCTGTAGCTGGGACCGCGGCTGTAGTCGCGCCCGTAATTCCTGTTTGGCACCGTGACCACGGGCGGGGACCCGCGGTCCCAGTGGCGCGGCCCGTCATAGTAACGCGGCGCCGAATAATAGCGCGGGGCTGGATAGTAGCGGGGCGCGGGCGCCGCGTAGTAACGGGGGGCCGGGGCATAATAGGCCGGTGGCGCGTAGTAGCTGGCGGCTGGAGCGGCGTAATAGCCGGGGCTGTAGCCCGGGCTGTAATACCCCACGCCCTCGTTGACGACGCAGCCCGAAAGGGCCAGCGCGGCCAGCGGCATCAGGATGATCTTGCGGACCATGCGTCGGTTCCTCCGGACCATGGGTAAATCCTCACGACATGGTAACGCCGCGACAAGGGCGAGGTCGCGGCGCCGGAAGGGCAGGATTGGGGCGCAATTCGGGGCGCCTCCGGCGGTATCCGGAGGCGGGCCCGAGTTTCAGCCGATGCTTCCCCACGAGACCGGCAGCCGCTGCCTCGCGGGGAACGCCTTCAGTAGCCCTCGCCGATCAGCGGGAAGGCGCTGTGCACATGCGGCAGCGTCACCATCGGCGCGTTCATGTGGATGTGGCCGCGCTGCAGGCCGGCGAACTCCGTCACCCCGGTCAGGCCCAGGGCACGGATCGTCTCGTCCTGCAGCAACTCCAGCACGCGATGCACCCCCGCCGAGCCCTCGGCGGCGAGGCCGTAGAGGTAGAGGCGGCCCAGCCCGACATAGTCAGCTCCCAGGGCCAGTGCCTTCACGAGGTCGGTCCCGCGCGAGAAGGAGCCGTCCACGATCACCTTAGCGCGGCCGGACAGGGCCTCGACCACCTCCGGCACCACGTCCAGCGAGCCGCGCCCGCCATCCAGCTGCCGCCCGCCATGGTTGGAGACGTAGACGAACTCCACCCCGTGATCGAGGGCGATCAGCGCGTCCTCCGCCGTGCCAATCCCCTTCAGGATCAGCGGGATCTTATGCTTCGCCTTGAAGTGCGCGATGTCGGCCCAGGAGAGCGCGGCCTGCCATTCCATGCCGGTATTCGCGGCGCGCCAGGTCTTCACGAAGCGCTTGGCGATGTCGCGCTCGCGCCGGCTGTAATGCGCTGTGTCCACCGTGATGCAGAAGGCGTCGTAGCCGGCGGCGATGGCGCGCTCCGCGATCGCATCGCTCCAGGCGCGGTCGCCGCGCACGTAGAGCTGGAAGATCTTGGGTCCCTTCCCCGCCTGCGCCGTCTCCTCCAGCCCCGGCTGGCTGACGGAGGAGAGCATGTAGGGCACGCCGAACTCGCCCGCGCCGCGCGCGACGGCTGCGCCGCCCTCGGGGTGGAAGCTTTCCAGCGAGCCCACCGGCGCCAGGATCACCGGCAGGGCGATGCGGTGGCCCAGGAACTCGACCGAGGTGTCCACCTTCTCAACATTGTTCAGCACGCGCGGGCGCAGGGCGACGGAGTCGATGGCGAGGCGGTTGCGCTTCAGCGTCGTCTCGGTCTCGGTGGCACCGACCAGATAGTCCCAGATATTGCCGTTTAGCTTGCGCTTCGCCGCCTTCACGAATTCATGCAGGCACAGGTATTCGCCTTGCGTCTCGCTCACCATCGAATGCGTCCCTCTCCTCGACTGGTCGGCCGGGAGGCTAGGCGTGGGAGGCTGGGGCGGCAACACTGCCACCATGACCCATACGCAACGCCGCGAGGCCCTGCGCGCCGTCCTCTCGGGCGCATCCTGCCTCCATCCCGCCTCGGTCCACGACCCGCTCTCCACCCGCATCGCCGAGGAGATCGGCTACGAGCTGGGCATGTTCGCCGGCTCCACCGCCAGCCTCGCCATTCTCGGCGCGCCGGACCACATCCTGATCACGCTGAGCGAGTTCGCGGAACAGGCGCGCCGCATCTGCCGCGCCGCAACGCGCCTGCCGGTGCTGGCCGATGCCGACCATGGCTACGGCAACGCGATGAATGCCGCCCGCACGACCGAGGAGCTGGAGGCGTCGGGCATCGCCGGCTTCTCCATCGAGGATACGGATCTGCCCCGCCCCTATGGCGCCCCCAAGCCGCGGCTGCTTTCCGTCGAAGAAGGGGTGGGCAAGGTCCGCGCCGCGCTCGCCGCCCGGATGGACAAGGCGACCTGCGTCTTCGCGCGCACGGGCGCCATGTCGGTGACGGGGCGCGAGGACTGCCTGCGCCGCATCGCCGCCTACAACCGTTCCGGCGCCGACGCGATCTTCCTGACCGGCGTCACCACCCGGGAGGAGCTGGACGCGGCCGCCGAGGCGGCGACCCTGCCCCTCATCCTTGGCACGCTGACGGAGGAGATCCGGGACCGCGACTACCTGGCCAGCCGGGGGGTGCGGGTGGCGCTGATCGGCCATGCCCCGTCCCAGGCTGCGGCACAGGCGATTTTTGCCGCTCTGACGGCGTTGCGCCACGGCCACGCCGTGCCCGGAATGCCGGAAAAAGGCGCCATGGCGCGCTGGACCCGCGAGGCCCAATATAGCGAAGAAATGAAGGAATACCTGGGCTGAGAGGCGATGGCCCCCCACCACCCTCCCACCGTCGCATTCTTGGTTTGTTCGCGCGTCTGGGCTAGAAAAGGGGCATGACCAGGTCCCCACGTCGCCGCAAGCTGAAGCCCGAAACCGTGCGCGAGGTGCTGGAGGCTGCCGAGGATTTCCGCGGCCTCTGCACCCAGGTCCTGCGCGAAACGGCGCCGGAAAGCACCCATTATCAGAAGGCCCGCCAAGCCATGGAGGCGGTGGACCACCTCGCCCTCGGCTTGGTTGCCGAGCGCGAGCACCGGCACCTCCGCAGCTACGCCCTACACTGATTTAGGCCGCACGAAGGCGTCGCCTTCGTGCCCCTCAGTCGCCGGGCGGGACGCGTCCGCGTCCCTTGGCTTCGCCGCACTTGCGGCGGCGCCCAGTCGGGCGCTCGGCCCTTTCGGGCCGCTAGGGTGGCCAGAACGCCGCGTCCGTCACCCCGCCGCGTGCAGGGCGCGCCACACCGCCTCGGGCGTCGCGGGCATGTCGATATGCGTCACGCCCAGCGCGTCGCACAGCGCGTTCATCACCGCTGGCAGGCTGCCGGCGCAGCCCGCCTCGCCGCAGCCCTTGGCGCCAAGCGGGTTGGTCTCGCAGGGCACGCCATGGGACAGGGTTTCGATGGCGGGAAGGTCATCGGCGCGCGGCAGGCCGTAATCCATGAAGGTGCCGGTGATGGGCTGGCCATCCTCCGTATAGGCCACCCGCTCCAGCAGCGCCTGGCCAAGTCCCTGGGCGATGCCGCCATGCGCCTGGCCCGCGACCATCAACGGGTTCACGATGACGCCGAAATCGTTGACGGCCGTGTAGCGCACCACCTTCGCCACCCCGGTATCGGGGTCCACCTCGACCTCGCAGACATGGCACCCGTTGGGGTAGGCCATCGGCGCCTGGTCGAAGACATGGGTGACGTCGAGGTTGGAGGGCACCTCGGCGGGCAGTGACGGGGTTTCCCGCAGCCGCGCCGCTAGTTCCATCACCCCGATGCCGCGATCCGTCCCGGCGATGCTGAAGCGGCCATCGGTGAACTCGATATCCACCGGCGCTGCCTCCAGCACATGCGCCGCGGCCGCGCGCCCCTTCTCGATCACGAGGTCGCTCGCCTCCAGGATCGCCGCGCCGCTCGCCATGAGCGACTTGGAGCCGCCCGTGCCGCCGCCCGCCACCAGCAGGTCCGAATCGCCCTGCATCAGCCGGATGCTCTCGAAGGGCACGCCGAGCTTCGCGTGCAGCACCTGGGCGAAGGGCGTCCAGTGGCCCTGCCCGTAGTCCAGCGTCCCGGTGATGATGGTCACCGTGCCGTCCTCCTCGAAGCGCAGCCCGCCCTGTTCCTTGGCCGGCGGGGCGGTGCATTCCAGGAAGTTGCCGATGCCGAGGCCGCGCTTCATGCCGCGCGACTCGCTTTCCGCCCGGCGGGCGGGGAAGCCCGCCACGTCCGCCGCCTCCAGTGCCTTGTCCAGCACGGCCGAGAACTCGCCCGAATCGTAGGTGGAGCCGCTGGCCGCCTTGTAGGGGAATTGCGTGATGTGGTTCCGCCGCCGGATCTCATTGGCCGGGATGCCGAGGCGCGGGGCGGCGGCCTCGATCAGCCGCTCCATGAAGTAGTTGCCCTCGGGCCGCCCCGCGCCGCGATAGGCGCTGACCGGGGTGGTGTTGGTGAGCATGCAGCGCGTGAAGACGCCGATCTGCGGGATGGCGTAGTTGCTCTGCACGTTCTTGACGAAATTGCCCGTGCCCATCAGCG
Organism: Sabulicella rubraurantiaca; assembly: GCF_017355885.1. Lineage (GTDB taxonomy): Bacteria > Pseudomonadota > Alphaproteobacteria > Acetobacterales > Acetobacteraceae > Roseococcus > Roseococcus rubraurantiacus. Next base: position 36,735 of record NZ_JAFEUU010000013.1, on the reverse strand, counting down.
GCGCAACGGTCGAGAGATAGGCGCCCATATTGGCGAAGGCCGTCAGCCGCACCGCCAGCATCTTCCCTTCCGCGTCGAAGGCCAGTTCCGCCTCGACCTCGTGGTCGCGGCCGTGCTGGTCGGAAAGGAAAGCGCCCGAGCGCTCGTCGGTCCATTTCACCGGGCGCCCGAGCAGCTTGGAGGCGTGCAGCAGCGGCAGGTATTCCGGATAGGCATTCGCCTTCATGCCGAAGGAGCCGCCGACATTGCCCGTCAGCACCCGCACTTGGTCGCGGGGCAGTTTCAGGATGTCGTCCGCCAGCTGGTTCCGCAGCCCGAACACGCCCTGGCAGCCCACATGCAGGGTGAAGCGCCCGTCGGCATACTCGCCGATGGCCGAGCGCGGCTCCATGGAGGCCACGACCACGCGGTTGTTGCGCAGCGACAGCCGCTCCACGTGCTTCGCCCCGGCAAAGGCGGAGTCCAGCGCCGCGCGGTCACCGTAGGAGAAATCCAACACGCAATTGCCGGGAATGTCGTCGTACAGCGCGGGCGCGTCCGCGGCCTTAGACGCCTCGGTGACGGAGTCCAGCGGCTCCACGTCCAGCATGACGAACTCGGCGGCGTCCTTGGCCTGGGCGCGCGTCTCCGCCACCACCACGGCCACCGGGTCGCCCACCCAGCGCACCTTGTCCTTGGCCAGGGCAGGGCGGCGCGTCGTCTTCAGCCCTCCCAGGGGCATGGCGCAGACCATCTCGCCGTAGGATTCGAGGTCGGTGGCGGTAATCACCGCCAGCACGCCCGGCGCCTCCCGCGCCGCGGAGACGTCCACGTCGCGCAGGACGCCGTGCGCGTAGGGCGAGCGCACGACGAAGGCATAGGCCTGCCCCGGCAGGGCGAGGTCATCCGTGTAGCGCCCCTGCCCGCGCAGGAGCTTCGGATCCTCCTGGCGCGGTACGGGCTGGCCGATGCCGAACTTCATCCGGCTGGGGTCGAAGGAAAGGTTCGTGTCGGGCATGGCGTGAGTGTAGGGCCGGGCGGGGCTTCCGCAACCGGTCCATGCCTGCGAAGCTGCCCGCGCCGATGAACCCCAACCTCGCCGGAATGCTCTTCGCCGCCGGGGCGGGACTGTGCTTCGCGCTGCTGAACTCCCAGCTTCGCGCCCTTGCCCAGGTCCTGCCGCCCTTCGAGGTGCAGTTCCTCCGCTACGCCGCCGGTCTTCTGCCCCTTCTGCCCTGGATTTGGCGTGCCGGCCTCGCGGCCTACAGGCCGAACGGGATCGCGGGGCAGATGTGGCGCGGGGCGGTGCATGCCTCGGGCCTGTTCTTCTGGTTCACCGCCCTGCCCCACATCCCCTTCGCCGAGATGACGGCGATCGGCTTCACCACGCCGCTCTTCATCATGCTGGGCGCCGTGACCTTCCTGGGCGAACGCATGATTTGGCAGCGCTGGGCTGCCGCTCTCCTCGGCTTTGCCGGGGTGCTGGTGGTGGTGGGGCCGAACCTGACCGGCGCGGGGGGCGGGTTCTCCGTGATCATGCTCTGCTCCTCGCCGCTCTTCGCCGCCTCCTTTCTCATCACCAAGGCGCTGACGCGACGCGACGCGCCGGAGGTGATCGTGGCCTGGCAGTCCATCACCGTGGCGCTGTTCACCTTCCCCTTCGCCGCCTGGGATTGGGAATGGCCGAACGCGACGCAATGGGGCATCGTCATCCTCTGCGGGATGCTCGGCACGCTCGGGCATTTCCTGCTCACCACGGCCTTCAAGCTGGCCGACATCAGCACCGCGCAGCCGGTGCGGTTCCTGGACCTGATCTGGGCCACTCTGCTCGGCTACCTCGTCTTCTCGGAGGTGCCGGAACGCTCCACCCTGGTGGGCGGGCTGGTCATCTTCGCGGCCACGAGCTGGATCGCGCGTGTGGAAGCGAAGCGGAAACCATGAATCCTGAAATCGAAGCGCTTTCCTCCACGGCCGAGGTGATCCGCACCCCCTGCGGGTCGGGCGAGGCGGTCTGGCGAAGCTGGGGCACAGGCACGCCGCTGGTGCTGCTGCATGGCGGCTCCGGCTCCTGGATGCACTGGCTGCGCAATATCGGCCCGCTGTCGCGCCACTACCGCGTGCTCGCCCCCGACACGCCGGGCCTGGGCGAGAGCGCCATGCCGCCGGGGCCGGAGCCCAGCCCGGACAACGCCGCGCAGCCGCTTCGCGACGGGCTTCGCCTGATCCTGGGCGAGCGTCGCTTCTACCACCTCTGCGGCTTCTCCTTCGGAGCCAACGTGGCCGGGCACCTCGCCGCCGCGGAGGGGGCGCATGTGCGCTCGCTCACCGTGGTGGGCGCCGCCTCGCTCGGCCTGCCGCGGCCGCCGCTCGACCTCCTGAAGGTGCGCGACAAGGAAGGCGCGGCGCGGCGTGAGGCGAATCGCGAGAACCTCGCCCGGCTGATGATCTTCGACCGCGCGCGGATCGACGACACCGCCCTGGACATCCAGGAGCACAACACGGTCCACGCAAGGCTGCGCTCGCGCGGCTACGCGCCGGGTGATTCGCTGAAGAGCGCCCTGCTGCGCGTCCACGCCCCGCTGGCCGGGATCTGGGGCGAGCGCGACGCCGTGGCCTGGCCCGGGGTGCGCGCGCGCCTCGACGTGCTGCGCGGCATCGACCCCGGGCTGATGGAATACGTCTTCCCCGAGGCTGGGCACTGGGTGGCCTATGAAGCGGCGGAGCAGTTCAACGCGGCGCTGCTGGAGATTCTGGCCGCGCGGGGCAGCTAGCCCCGCTCCCGCTCCACCGACAGCAGCATCAGCGCCGCGAAGCCGATCAGCGACAAGGCTGTCGTCAGCCACAGCGCCTGCACGCCCCAGCCTTCCACAACGAAACCAAACAGCGCCGGGGCCAGCGCGCCGAGGAACCGCGCCGGGGCAATGATCAGCCCCTGGCGCGCGCCGTATCCGGCTGCGCCAAACAGGGCCAGCGGCAGCGTGCCGCGCGCGATGGTCATGATGCCGTTGCCGCCGCCATGCAGCACGGCGAAGACCGGCGCGGCCGGTGCCCCCACCGTCATCAGCGCCGCCGCGCCGGCCGGGTGCATCAGCATCGCCATCCGCGCGGAGAGCAGTGGATGCAGCCGCCGCAACAGGCCGAATTCCAGCAGCCGCGCCCCCACCTGCGCGGGGCCGAGCAGCGCGGCGGCGGCGATGGCGGCGGTCGGAGTCGCGCCGGCCGCCAGCAGGAGTCCCGGCAGGTGCGCCCCCAGCGCCGAGGCGCCGAACCCGCCCACCGCAATGGCGACGGACACCAATATGGCGGCGCGCAGCCCGGCCCGGCGAGCATCCGGGGGCGGTGCGGCCGGGCTGGCGACAGCTGCCGGCACGGGGGGCGGGCGTGGCAGGAGAAGATTCAGCGGAATGCAGAGGAAGATCTGGATCGCGGCCCAGCCCCAAAGCGCCCCGCGCCAGCCGAATTCCCCTTCCATCGCGGCGGAAAGCGGCCAGCCCAGCGTCGAGGCGAAACCGGCGATCAGCGTGATGCCGGTGATGGCGCCACGCGCCTCCTTGCCCAGGAGCCGCGCGAGCGTGGCGAAGGCGGCGTCGTAGAGCCCTGCCGCCATGCCGATTCCCATCACCGCCCAGGCGAGGAAGAGCATCGCCTCGCCCTGTGCCGTCGCCATCAGCGCGAGGCCTAGGGCGAGCGACGCATTGCCGAAGGACAGCACACCGCGCCCGCCATGCCGGTCGATCGCGCGGCCGACGCTGGGGCCCAGGAAGGCCGTCAGCAGCAGCGCCACAGAAAAGGCCAGGAAGACGCGCGACGGCGCGATGCCGAGTTCCCGCGCCATCGGCGCGGCCAGCAGCGCCGGCACGTAGTAGGACCCGGCCCAGGCGAAGGTCTGCGCCGTGCCGAGCAGGATCACCGTTCTCATGGATAGGCAATCCGCAGCACCTCGACCTCTTCCGCCCCGCCCGGCTTGCGCAGCCGGACCACGTCGCCCACGCGCTTGCCCAGCAGCGACCGCGCGACGGGCGAGAGCCAGGAGATGCGCCCCTGCCCCGCATCGGCCTCCTCCGCGCCGACGATGGTCACGGTCACCTCGCGGTCATCCTCGTGCACGTAGGTGACGGTGGCGCCGAAGAAGACCTGGTCGCGTCGGGTCTGGGCGGCCGGGTCCACCACCTCGGCGCGGTCGAGGCGCTTGCGGATGAAGCGCACGCGGCGGTCGATCTCGCGCAGGCGCTTCTTGCCGTACTGGTAGTCGGCATTCTCGCTGCGGTCGCCCAGGCCCGCCGCCCAGGACACGATCTCCACCACCTTGGGGCGCTCCACGCTCCACAGCGCGTGCAACTCATCGCGCATGGCCCGATGGCCCTCGGGAGTCATGTAGAAGGGGGTGTTGGGGGGCAGGCCGGGGATGTCATCCTCGTCCTCATCGTCCGTCGCCATCCTGTCCTGTTACCGTGGCAAGCCTGCCCACGAAACGCCATCATCGCACCGCTTGTATAGGTCCTGTATGTCCCACCCTTCCCTTTCCGTCGTCGTCCCCTGCTTCAACGAGCAGGAAGTGCTGCCCGAGTTCCACCGGCGCCTCGTCGCCGCGATGGATGGGATTGGCCTGCCCTGGGAATTGGTGCTGGTGAATGACGGCTCCCGCGACTCCACGCTGCGGATCATGGAGGAGATGGCGGCGCAAGACGGGCGCGTGGCTGTGGTCAATCTGTCGCGCAACTTCGGCAAGGAGATCGCGCTGACCGCCGGCCTCGACCACGCGGCGGGGACGGAGGCGGTGATCGTCACCGATGCCGATCTTCAGGACCCGCCCGAGGTCATTCCTGACCTCATCGCCGCATGGCACCAAGGCTTCGACATCGCCTACGCGCAGCGCAGCGTGCGCCACGGCGAATCCTGGCTGAAGAAGACGACGGCCGCCGGCTTCTACCGGCTGATGGAGAGGCTGGGCGGGCGCGTCGCCCTGCCGCGCGACACCGGGGATTTCCGCCTGATGTCGCGCCGCGCCCTGGATGCGCTGCTCTCGATGCGGGAGCAGCACCGCTTCATGAAGGGCCTTTTCGCCTGGGTCGGCTTCCCCTCCGTCGCCGTTCCCTATGAGCGCGCGCCCCGCGCGGCCGGCGAGACCAAGTGGAACTGGTGGAAGCTGTGGAACCTGTCGCTGGAGGGGATCACCTCCTTCACCGTCGGCCCGCTGAAGATCGCCACCTATCTCGGCCTTGCCGTGTCCCTTGCCGCCACAACCTATCTTGCCCTGCTCGTCATCCGCACCTTGCTGTGGGGCAACCCGGTCGCCGGTTATCCCTCGCTGATGGCGGTGGTGCTGTTCCTGGGCGGGGTGCAGATGATGATGCTGGGCGTGATCGGCGAGTATCTGGGCCGCGTCTTCAACGAGACCAAGGGAAGGCCGCTCTACTTCGTCGAGCGGCATATTCCCTCACGGGCGGCAGACCGTCAGATCTCCCAACGCGACGCAGCCTGACGCCGCGGGGTCGGTGCCCGGCAGGGCGATTCGCAGCTCGCCAGGACGCATCGGCGCTGGCGCCTCGCAGCGCGGCGGGGTGCGCCAGCGCGCGACATAGGCGGTGTTGACCGGGCGCGGCGTCTCGCTCGCCAGCAGCAACAGTTCCAGCAGGCGCACGCGGGACATCCAGTCCTCGCGCGGCACGCAGGGCCAGCTGGGCAGCAGCGTCACCGTCTCCGCCTCGCGCAGCAGGGGGCGCAGCGCGGAAGCGTCCACGCTCCAGGCGGCGCGCTCATGCGCCCAGGCGCGCAGCGCGGCGCGGGCGGGAATCGCGTCCAGGAACTGCGCCGCGGCACAGACGCAGAGCAGCGCGATGCCGCGCGGCCCGGCGCGGCGCAGCAGCAGCGCGGCGCCGATCAGCAACGCATAGGCAACCGGCCAGAAGAAGCGGCCCGAGGCGCGGAACTGCTCCAGGAATTCCGGCACGGGCCGCAGGTCCAGAATCACCTCACGGCCCAGCCCCACCCGGAAGGACACGGCCAGCGCGGTGAGGCCCAGCAGCGCCAGGACAAGTCCCCAGTGTCGCCCGATTCGCGCGGGGCGCAGCATCAGCCCCGCCCCCACCGCCAGGATCAACCCTAGCCCGAGCCAGTTATAGCCCTCCCACCCGCCATGGCCCGTCGCATCCACCTCGGTGGAGACGAGCTGGCCGAGGAACCAGGAGCGGTGTGGCCAGAAGGGCGAGAGCAGGTTCATGGCGTATTGCCCGAAGCCGCCATCCCCCTCGGCGCCCAGGTAGCCGAGCAGCGCCATCGTCGCGCCCATCGCCCCCGCCGCCCCTGCCGCACCCAGCGCCGCACCGCGCCAGGCTTCACCGCGCAGCAGCAGCGTGAGCGGCGCCGCCGCCAGGAGGGCCAGCGCCATCAGCGCGAGATAGGGATGCACGAGCAGCGCCAGCACATGGAACGGAATCGCTGCCGCCCACCAGCGCGCATCGCCCAGCACGCGCGCGTAGAGGCCCAGTGCCAGGAGGATCACGAAATGCCCGGTCAGCGCGGCATGGCCGAAGCGCATGACGAAGGCCGGCATGGAAAGCGCCATCACCGCCACAGCCAGGGAAGGCACTACCCTTCGCTCGCCGAATCCGCGCAGCGCGAAGACCGCCACCACGGCCTGCCCCACCCAGGCCAGGGCGTAGAACAACCCAATTCCATGGAATCCCTCCGGCAGCAGCGGCGCCAGAAGCTTCAGCGGCAGGGCGAGGGCCGGAATGCCGTCCATGAAGGCGAGATTCGCCCCGCCGAGCGTCTCGATGCGCAAAATTGGCCAGCGCCAGGCATCCGCCAGGAAATGGCGCTGGGCGATCGCATGCTGCGCTGCATCGCCCGCCGCGCGCCAATCCTGCCCAGATTGGGGAACCAAGAAGTCCAGCGGGAACAAGGTGATGGCGAGAAAGGCTCCAATTAGGGCTGAGATTCCATAGGCGAAAAAGGCGGCGCGCATGGCCCTGCTTTGCGCGCAAACCTAGGCTCGGCAAGGGCTGGGCTTGCCACAATCCTGCCATGGGTAGGTCCGAATGACGCCCTTGAGGCAAGGTTAAACCTGCCTCGTGATCCGGAGCGGGTGCACCGCGCCGCAGCACAAAAGAGAGATCGGCACATGACTGGGCTGGACGCCTTCTCGTCCCTTCAGCGTGACACCGCGGCGCTCGGCGCCTTCGCCCCGCCCCAGGCTGTGCAGGTGTCGCGCGGACCTGGCTGGCGCGCCGTGGCTAAGCGGGGCCTCGACGTGCTGGGCGCGGGGGCGCTGCTGCTGTTCCTGGCGCCGGTCTTTGCCCTGCTGGCTTTGCTGGTGCGCGTCGATGGCGGGCCGGCCTTCTTCGCCCATCCTCGCGTTGGGCGGAACGGCCAGATCTTCGGTTGCCTCAAGTTCCGCTCGATGGTGGTCGACAGCCAGGCGCGCCTCGCTGCCCTGCTCGCTGCCGATCCCGCGGCCCGCGCCGAGTGGGAAGAGACCCGCAAGCTGCGCTTCGACCCGCGCGTGACGCGCATCGGCCGTTTCCTCCGCGCGACCTCGCTGGACGAGCTGCCGCAGCTTCTCAACGTGCTGCGCGGCGACATGTCCCTGGTCGGTCCCCGCCCGGTCCAGCAGGCGGAGCTTGATAGCTACTACGGCGCCGCCGCCTTCCACTACATGAGCGTCCGTCCGGGCATCACCGGGCTGTGGCAGGTCTCGGGCCGCTCGGAAACCAGCTACGCCCAGCGCGTTGCACTCGACGTGGCCTATGTGTCGCGCCCCTCGCTGATGGCCGACCTCCGCATCCTGCTGCGCACTCCCTTGGCGGTGCTGTCGCGCAAGGGCGCGCACTGAGCTAGAAGCCCCCCTCCGAGGGGTTCACAAAGACATGACCGGCGACACCGCCGAGGCCCGGGCCGGGGCGGGACGCCTCCTCTCCGGCCTGATCTGGAACGCGCTGGGGCGCGGCCTGCCACTCCTGCTCGCGCTCGTACTCACGCCCGTGCTGGTGGCGCAAATGGGGCTGGAGCGCTGGGGCCTCTTCACCCTCGCCCTGGCGCTGGTGGGGGTGTTCGGCATCCTCGACCTCGGCATCGGCCCTGCCCTCACCCGCGCCCTCTCCGAACGCATGGAAGAAGGCCGAAGCGAGGAGGCCGGGCGCCTCGTCGGCACGGCGCTGCTGGCCCTTGGCGGGCTGGCCACGCTCGGCGCCGTGCTGGTGTTCCTCGCCGTGCCGGCGCTGGTCGGGCGCGTGCTGAACGTGCCGCCCGCGCTGGAGGCGGAGGCGGTGCTGGCCTTCCGCATCCTCGCCCTCGCCGCGCCGCTCGTCACCGCCAACGCAGCGCTCTGGGGCGTGCTGGCGGCGCATCAGCGCTTCCGCGCCGCCAACCTCGTCACCATTCCTGTCTCTGCCATGTATTACCTGGGGCCGGTGCTGGTGCTGATGGCGTGGCAGAGCCTCGTCGGCGTGATGCTGGTGCTGGTGACCTGCCGGCTGCTCAACACCCTGTCCTATGCCTGGCTGGCGCGGCCGCTGCTGCCGCGCCTCGGCCTCGGCTCGCCAGGGCTGATCGCGCCGCTGCTGCGTGTCGGCGGCTGGATGACTGTCTCCTCCGTGCTGAACCAGGCGCTGATCTACGCCGACCGCTTCCTGGTGGGGGCGGTGCTGACCCTCGCCGCCGTGGCGCATTACGCCACGCCGCTCGACCTCGTGCTGCGCATGTGGATCCTGCCCGTGGCCGTGGCGCAGGTGCTCCTGCCGCCCATGGCCTCTGCGTTCCGGGCCCATCCCGAGGTGACGGCCGGGCTGCTGCGGCGCGGCGCGCTCCTGGTCATCGCACTGGTGCTGCCGCCCTGCCTCCTTCTCGCCGGGCTGGGGGACTGGCTGCTCGGGCTGTGGCTCGGCGCGGATTTCGCGCGCGAGGGCGGGACGGTGGCGCGCTTCCTGGGCGCGGGGGTGTTCTTTTCCTGCCTTGCCTTCGTGCCCAATGCGCTGCTGGACGCGATCGGTCGTCCGGATGCGGCGGCGAAGCTGATCGCGGCCGAACTCATCCTCTTCCTCCCGGTGCTTTGGGTGCTGCTGCACGGCTTCGGCATTGAGGGTGCGGCGCTGGCCTGGGCGCTGCGCGCCGCCGTCGATGCAGGGGGCAAGGCGGTGCTGGCCGCACGCCTCTACCCCGCGGCGCGCCCAGCGCTGCGCCGCCTCGTGGCACCGCTCCTCGCCGCCGCGCTGGCCCTGGCCCTCACCGCTGCCGCACCCACGCTGCCTCTTGCCGCCACCGCGGCCGCGCTGGGGCTGCTGGGGACGCTGCTGCTGCTGGCGCCACTGCTGACGCCCGAGGAGCGCGGCGCATTGCGCAGCCCCGCCGAGGCACGGAGGCTGTTGCGCGCATGATCTTCCTCAACGGCCGGTTCCTGGCCCAGGGCCTGACTGGGGTGCAGCGCTATGCACGTGAGATCGCGCGCGCATTGGATGCGATGGAGGACCGGCCGCCCATTATCCTGCTCTGCCCGCCCGATGCGCGCGACCTCGACCTATTTCCCCGCCTCGCGCCGCGCATCGTCGGCGCGCGCGGCGGCCAGTTCTGGGAACAATGGACCCTGCCCCGCGCTGCGCGCGGCGGGATGCTGGTCAGCCTCGGCAATACCGGGCCGCTGCTGGCCGGCAGGAATCAGGCGGTGGTGATCCACGACGCCGGCGCCTTCGACACGCCGGAAAGCTACGGGACCGCGTTCCGCCTCTGGTATCGCGGCTTGCAGACCGCGCTGGCGCGGCGTGGGGCGCGTATCCTTTCCGTCTCGCGCTTCTCCGCCGGCCGCATCGCGCATCACCTTCGCATCGCGGAGCCGCCGGCGACGCTGGAAGGCGGCGAGCATATCCTGCGCGAACCCGCCGATGCCTCCATCCTCGCCCGGCATGGCCTAGAGGCGGGGCGCTTTGCCCTCGTGGTCGGCACCGGCGCGGCACACAAGAACCTCGCGGCCCTGCATGCGGCGGGCGGTGCGCTGGCGTCGCGCGGCCTCGTCCTCGCCGTGGCGGGGGCCAAGGACGCCGCCGTCTTCCGTGCGGGTGGCTCCGACCTCCTCGGCGAGGTGCGCGCCCTGGGTCGCGTCAGCGACGCAGAGTTGCGCGCGCTTTACGAAGCCGCCCTCGCCCTGCTCTTCCCCTCGCGCTACGAGGGGTTCGGCCTGCCGCCGGTGGAGGCGATGTGGTGCGGCTGCCTCGTCATCGCCGCCCCCGCCGGTGCCCTGCCGGAAGTCTGCGGCGAGGCGGCACTTTGGTTCGACCCCGCTCGCCCGGATTCCCTGGGCGAGGCGGTGGCACGACTGGCCGACGACTCCGCGCTGCGCTCACATCTGGCCGAAGCCGGGCGGCACCAGGCCGCACAGTTTTCTTGGGACGCGGCCGCGCGCCGCCTGCTGGGGTTCATCGCCGCATGAAGGTGGCCATCGTCCATGAGTGGCTCGACAGCTACGCGGGCAGCGAACGCGTGCTGGAGCAGATGCTGCTCTGCTATCCGGATGCGGAGCTATTCGTGCTTTGCGACTTCCTTGCGGAAGGGCAGCGGGGATTCCTGCACGGCAAGGTGCCGCACACCTCCTTTCTCCAGCGCATGCCCTTCGCGCGGCGCATGTTCCGCAACTACCTCCAGCTCATGCCGATCGCGATCGAGCAGTTCGAGATGCGCGGCTTCGACCTCGTGCTCTCCTCCTCGCATGCGGTCGCAAAGGGCGTGGTGACGGGGCCAGGCACGCGCCACGTCTCCTATATCCACTCGCCCATGCGCTACGCCTGGGATCTGCAGGGCCAGTATCTGCGTCAATCGGGCAGCGAGGGCGGGCTAAAGGGCGCCTATACGCGCTGGCTGCTGCATCGCCTGCGGCTGTGGGATCAGGCGAGCGCCTCGCGTCCCGACAAGCTCCTCGCCAATAGCCGCTACATCGCCGAGCGCATCCGCAAGACCTGGCGTCGGGAGGCGGAGGTGCTGCATCCGCCGGTGGACGTGGCGGGCTTCCCCATGGGCACGGCGCCACGCACCCATTTCGTCGTTGCCTCCCGCCAGGTGCCCTACAAGCGCGTGGAACTGGTGGCGGAAGCCTTCCGCCGCATGCCTGATCTTCCGCTGCTCATCGCCGGGGACGGGCCTTCCGCTCCGCTGGTGGCGAAGGCGGCGGAGGGCGCGCCCAACATCCAGGTGCTGGGCCGCGTGTCGCAGCCGAAGCTGGTGGAGCTGGTGCAGACCGCCCGCGCCTTCGTCTTCGCCGCGGAGGAGGATTTCGGCATCGCGCTGGTGGAGGCCCAGGCCGCCGGCACGCCCTTAATCTGCTACGGGCGCGGCGGTGCCGCCGACATCGTGCGCGAGGGCGAGACGGGGCTGCTCTTCCCCGACCAGTCGGTGGACAGCATCGTCAATGCCGTCCGAGAATTCGTGCGGGAGGAGGCGCGCTTCCATCCCACCGTCTGCCGCCTCCACGCCGAGGATTTCTCCGCCGAGAAGTTCCGCGAGCGGCTCCTGCGTGCGGTGGCGGCATGATCTCCCTCATCGTCGCCACGCGCGGCCGCGTCGCGGAAATCGGCGCGCTGTTCGAGAGCCTTGCGGCGCAGGAGCAGCCCTTCGAGGTCATCCTGGCCGATCAGAACGAGGATGGGCGACTGGGCGCGCTGGTGTCGGAATGGGGGGACCGCTTCCCGCTGCTGCATCTCCGCAGCGAGGTTGCCAATGCCAATGCGGGACGCAATCTCGGCCTGCGCCATGCGCGTGGGGAGATCGTCGCCTTTCCCGACGATGATTGCCTGCTGAAGCCGGGCACGCTCGCACAGGTCCGTGCCGCCTTCGCTGCCGACCCGAGATTGGCCGTGCTGACCGGCCCGGCCGAGGCGCCCGAGGGCGGGTTGGGTTCCGGCCGCTGGCGGTCGGAGGGCGGCCCGATCACTTTCGCCAATGCCTGGACCAGCGTGATCGAGTTCAACCTCTGGCTTCGGCGCGACATCGCCCTGGCGCTGGGCGGCTTCGACGAGCGCATGGGGCCGGGGACGCGCTTCGGCTCGGCGGAGGGCAATGACCTAGTCTGCCGCGCCATCGCCGCCGGCCATGCGGCGCGCTACGAGCCGGGGCTGCGCGTGGTCCACCCGGACAAGCGCCTCTCCCCCGAGGCGGTGGCACGCGCCGCCCGCTATGGAGAGGGGCTGGGCTTCGCGCTGCGCCGTCACGGCGTGCCCGCGCGCATCTGGGCGCCCTTCCTGTATCGCCCGCTCGCCGGGGCGGCGCTGTCGCTGCTGCGCGGGCGCGGCCTTCATGCGCGCTACTACCTCGCCACGCTGCGCGGGCGCTTCGCCGGAATGCGCGCCGCACCCCTGCCGCCGCCAGGGCCGCTCGCATGAGGATCGCCATCGGCATCGCCACGCGCGGCCGCCCCGCCATCCTGGCAGAGACTCTCGCGGAGCTGGACCGGCAGACACGCGCGCCGGACCGCATCCTCGTCTGCCATGTCTCCGACGAGGACGTGGCGGGCATCGCCGCGCGCTTTCCCGGGGTGGAGTTGCTGCGCGGAGAGCCGGGCCTGCCGCGCCAGCGCAACCGCATCATCGCCGAGCTGGGCGATTGCGACGCAGTGGCCTTCTTCGACGACGATTTCCTGCCCGCGCCCGAATGGCTGGAAGTGCTGGAGACGGTGCTGCAGGCGCGGCCCGATTGCACCGTCGCGACGGGCGTCGTCCTGGCCGATGGCGCAAAGGGCCCAGGCCTCTCGCCGGAGGAGGCGCGCGCCGTGCTCGCCGCCGCACCGCCACTTAGCGAGGCGCTGTCCACAGCGCCCGCCTTCAACGCCTATGGCTGCAACATGGCGCTGCGCCTCGCTCCGCTGCGCGAGCACGGCATCCGCTTCGACGAGGAATTGCCCCTCTACGCCTGGTACGAGGACATCGACCTGTCGCGCCGCCTCCTGCCGCACGGGACGATCCTGCGGCTGCTGGCGGCGCGCGGCGTGCATCTCGGCACCAAGTCGGGGCGCGTGCCGGGGCGGCGGCTGGGCTACTCGCAGGTGGTGAACCCGGTCTACCTGGCGCGGAAGGGCTCGTTTCCCTGGTCGCATGCCTTGCCCTCCGCCGGGCGGCACCTGCTGGTGAACCTGCTGAAGTCGCCCTGGCCGGAGAAGGAGGTGGACCGGTTCGGCCGGCTGCGTGGCAATCTGCGCGGGTTGTGGGATTTGCTGCGCGGCCGCGCCCATCCGGGCCGCATCACGGAGCTTTAGGGCGCGGGGAAGAGCGCGCTCGTGCGCCCCAGCAGGTAATAGGCCACGAGGCCCACGAACTCCCGCACCGCCCATTCCGCCTGCCCCAGCCGCATGGAAAGCGGCGGGTCGAACCACCCGGCCCCGCCCGGCTGGGTCGAGTAGTTCACGGGCCAAGCCGTGATGCGCCACCCGGCCCGCCGGAAGCACCCCATCGAGCGTGGCATGTGGCTGGCGCTGGTGACGAGAAGCCAGTTCTCCTCAGCGCGCGGGTTCAGCAGGGCGTGAGTCTCGGTCGCGTTCTCCCAGGTGTTGCGGGAGCGGTCCTCGTAGATCACCCGCTCCCCTTCCAGCCCGAGCGATTCCCACAGGCGCCTCGCCACCTCCGCCTCCGTCAGCAGGCCCGGAATAGCCAAGCCGGAGCCGCCGCTGAACACGATTCGTGCCTGCGGGTAGCGGCGCGCCAGCGCCACCGTCTCCGTCATGCGTTCCGCCGCGCCGTTCAGCGAAGGGATGCCGCGCCCCTCGGTCAGCTTCGTTTCCACCGCCCCGCCAAGGATGACGATGCCATCCACCCGCTCCGGCGCCGAGGGACGCGGGAATCGGTCCTCCAGCGGCAAGGTGACCCAGGCGGCGAGTGGCGTCAGCAGCACCGCCGCATACCATCCGAAGCCCAGCAGGGCGGGCCAGCGCCCCCAGCGCCGCCCGCGCCACAGCAGCGCCAAGCCGATCGCGAGCAGCAGCAGCGCAAAGGTGTTGGGCCGCGCGAAGAGCCAGAAGATCTTCGACGCGAAGAAGAGAATGTCCTGAACCACGCTACTCCGACTCCAACCGCCGCCACAGCTCTACCGTACCCCGCTCCTCGACGAAGGAGGCGGCAAGCTCGTAGCCCTCCTCCAGCGCCTCGCTCAGCATCGCCATGGCGCTCACGCGCATGCCGAACCATTCCGAGCGGTCGAGCACGATGAAGCGCGGACGGGATTCGAGGATGCGCTTCACTTCCGCATCTGTGTCCACCCCAGCCAGCGTGGCGAAGGATCCGGTGAGGTGGACCGGGAAGGGAAAGCGCGTCGGCAATCGCGCCTCGGTGAGGAAATACACGACGGGCTGGTAGTTCGGCACGAAGATCGTGTCGCCCTCCTGCAGCTCCTCATTCATGAGGTTCGCCATGCGGCGTGGCGTGTCCGGGCTGCCCAGGGCGAAGCCGCGCGAGAGCCGGGGCTCAAGGTCCCGCGCCACGAGGTCGGTCGCGATGAGGGCGAGAACCGCCAGCATCGCGGCCCGGGCGCGCGCCGAAGCCAGGGCGCGCGCAGCCAGGAACAGCCCGAGCGCCGCGAGCAGCGACAGGGGCGGCAGCAGGATCAGGAAGTAATGGCCGAAGAACTGCCCGGGCCCCACCACCGCCACCAGCGCGACGGCCAGCCACAGCAGCCCGAAGCGCGCGACGCGGCGCGGCCCTTCGTCGGCCACCGTCAGCCCGGCGAAAGCCGGCAGCGCCAGCAGGATCAGCCAGCGGAACTCCAGCCCCGCCAGGGTACTGCGCCACAGCGCCTGCTCCGCCGACATGCGGCCGGAGGCGTATTGCAGCGGCGCGAGGAGGGAAGAGGTGAACCAATCGGAGAATTCGCCGCGCAGCGCATAGACCAGCCCGGTGAGCAGCGTCGGCGCGGCGCAGAGCGCGGCATAGGCCAGCGCCATCAACGTCACCTCGCGCCAGCGCCGCGCGCGCAGCAGCGGCAGCACGAGCAGGGCGAAGGCAAGGCAGCCTTCCGGCGTCGCCACCGGCTTCACCAGCAGGGCGAGGCCGACCAGCGCGCCCATGGGCAAGAGGCGCCGCCAGGGCTCGCCCTGGGCCACGGCGAGGGCCAGAGCGGATACCGCCATCGGCGCGAAGAGGATCTCGGTGTTCGAGGCCAGCCCGCCCAGCAGCATCGAATGCGCGGCGTAGAGAAGCGCCGCCGCATAGGCCATCGTCCGGCCGCCGCCGAGATTCCGCACCAGCCAGATGAGCGCATAGCCTGTCGCCGCGACGCAGAGCGCGCCCAGCAGGCGCACGGCCCAGAGATTCTCGCCGAAAACGAGGAAGGCCAGCGCGATCATTCCCGGCGCGCCCACCGGGTGCATGTCCCACACGCCGGAAAGCGGCCAGTTCCCTCGCAGCCACTCCCGCGCCTGGAGCAAGTAGAGGCTCTCATCCCAATCGATCACGGAAGGGAGGAAGGACGCCCAGCGCAGCCCCAGCGCGAGCAGCGGAAGCAGAAGGAGGGCCAGGGTCCAAGCGATGCGCGCGGGCATGGCGCCATGTGCGGCTGGAATCCTCACCGCTTCAAGCCTGCCGCCATCGCCTCGCGCCGCCACAGCGCCAGCCCCGCCCCCACCAGCAGCAGGATGCCCATCGCGTCCCAGCCATCCGGCGCCTCCGCCCAGATCAGCGCGCCAAGCGCCGTGGTCCAGACGATGCCGGAATATTCAAAGGGCGCGACCACCGTGGGCTCGGCCACGCGATACGCCTCCGTCATCAGGATCTGCGCGAAGGCGGACACGCCGCCGATCACCGCCAGCAGCAGCCATTGCGTGGGCGTCGGCCAGACCCAGCCGGGCAGGCTCCAGAGGAGCGCGACGAGGGTGGAGCCGAAGGAGAACCACAGGACGATGGACACGCCGCTTTCGCCCCGCGCCCCCATGCGCCGAATGGTGATCATCGCCAGCGCCCAGGCCAGCGCCGCCCCCAGCACCACCAGCATGGCCCAGCCATCGCCGCCCGCCCCGGGCCGCACCATCAGCAGCACGCCGCCGAACCCCACCAGCGCCGCGAGGCCGCGCGCCGCCTCCAGCCTTTCCCCCAGCAGGGGCACGGCCAGCAGCGCCAGGAAGAGCGGCATGGTGAAGCCCAGCGCCGTCACTGTCGCCAGCGGCAGATGGGCGTAGCCGTAGAAGGCCCCCGCCATCCCCGCGAAGCCGAAGACGAGGCGCAGCGCATGCCCGCCCGGACGCGTCGTCCGCAGCGCCTTCCAGCCCCCCGCCGTGCGCAGCATCGGCAGGAGCACCGGCAAGGCGAAGGCGGAGCGGAACAGGACGATCTGCGCCAGCGGCACCTCCCCGCCAAGCGCCTTCACGCAGGCCGCCGCCCCCGCGAAAAGCAGGGCAGCCAGCAGGATGGCGAGGATGGCGCGCCTTCGGGCGGATTTTATGTCGGGAGTGGTCATGTGGACGGGCGTCGGGGGCAAGGCTAGGCTCCGCGGCCAATGAGCGCCAGACCGAGCAAGGCTCCGCCGATCCCGCCGCATCCGGGACTCGATGTGCGGGAGGATGAGGTAGCCTGGAATGGCCGCTTCCCCGTGCAGCGCGTCCGCTTCACCTATCGTCGCTTCGACGGCGCACGCTCGCCCGAGCTGGTGTGGGAGCTGTGGCGCCGTGGCGGCGCCGTGGCCCTGCTTCCCTACGATCCCTGGACCGACCGGATCTGCCTGATCGAGCAGTTCCGCCTTCCGGCCCTTGCCGCCGGCTTCGAGCCGGTCATGACGGAATGCGTCGCCGGGCTGCTGGAACCCGGTGAGGACCCGGCGGATTGCGCCCGCCGCGAGACGGTGGAGGAAGCCGGGCTGGAGGCGGACCAGCTGGAAGCCATCGGCCACTACATGCTGATGCAGGGCGGCTGCGACGAGCACATCCACCTGTATTGCGGCCGCGTCCGCCTGCCCGAGACGGTGGCGGCGACGCACGGCCTTGCCGCCGAGGGCGAGGACATCCGCACCCTGCTG
This sequence comes from Sabulicella rubraurantiaca, assembly GCF_017355885.1. GTDB lineage: Bacteria > Pseudomonadota > Alphaproteobacteria > Acetobacterales > Acetobacteraceae > Roseococcus > Roseococcus rubraurantiacus. Next base: position 19,785 of record NZ_JAFEUU010000013.1, on the reverse strand, counting down.
CTGCCCGCTGAGGAGGGCTTCGCCCGCCTCGATGGCGGCGCGATCCGCAACGCCACCGCCGCGCTGTGCCTGTTCTGGCTGCGGCAAAACCGCGCAAGGCTGCGCGAGGCCTGGACATGACCCAAAAACTCTTCCTGGAAGACGCGGCGTTGCGCGAGTGCACCGCCCGCGTCGTCGAGCATCAGCCCAACGGCATCGTGCTGGACCGCACCGTGTTCTATGCGCGCTCTGGCGGGCAGCCGGGCGACACCGGCACCATGCGCTGGGAAGGCGGTGAGGCCGCGACCGGCGAGGCGCTGAAGGGCGAGGACGGCACGGTGCTGCACCCCGTTGCGGGGGAGCTGCCGCCCGTCGGCGCGGAGGTGACGGTCGCGCTCGACTGGGCGCGGCGGCACCGCCACATGCGGATGCACACCACCATGCACCTGCTCTGCTCGCTCACGCCCGGTATCGGCGTGACGGGCGGACAGATCGGCGCGGAGAAGTCGCGCCTCGATTTCGACCTGCCCGAGCCGCCGCCCAAGGAATGGTGGCAGGAGCGGCTGAACGCCCTGGTGGCCGAGGACCACCCCGTGTCTTTTTCCTGGATCGGCGAGGCGGAGCTGGATGCCAATCCCGGCCTCGTGCGCACCTTGTCGGTACAGCCGCCCCGCACCGGCGGGCAGGTGCGGCTGGTGCGGATCGGCGCGGGCGAGACGCCCGTGGACCTCCAGCCCTGCGGCGGCACCCATGTCGCCCGCACCGGCGAGATCGGCCGCGTCACGGTGCTGAAGCTGGAAAGCAAGGGTCGTCAGAACCGCCGCATCTCCATCGCGTTGGAGGATTGAGACAGATGGACCACCTCGTCTCCACCGAATGGCTGGAAGCGAACCTCGCCCATGTGCGGGTCTTCGATGCGACGAAATACCTGCCGAACGAACCGCATGACGGGCGCACCAAGTTCCGCGAGGCGCATATTCCCGGCGCCGCCTTCTTCGACATCGACGAAGTCGCGGATCCCGACGCCACCCTGCCGCACATGGCCCCGACGCCGGCGCGCTTCGAGCGGCTGATGGGCTGGATGGGCATCGGCAATGACATGCCGGTCGTGTTCTACGACCAGAAGGGGCTGCAATCCTCGGCGCGCGGCTGGTGGCTGATGCGGCTGATGGGCCACACCAAGGCGGCCGTGCTGGATGGCGGCCTGCCCAAGTGGCTGGCCGAGGGACGCCCCGTGGAATCCGGGGAGGCGGCGGAGCGTGCTCAGGCCAGGTACACGGCGGATTTCTCCACGGCCCGGCTGCGCGGCATTGGCGACGTGAAGGCGGCGCTGCGCGACGGCTCGGCCCTGGTGCTGGATGCGCGCGCCAAGGGCCGCTTTGACGGCAAGGCGCCGGAACCCCGCCCCGGCCTACCCTCCGGCCACATGCCGGGCGCCGCCAATATCCCCTTCAACGAGCTCTTCGCCGCCGACGGCACCATGCTGCCGCCCGAGGCGCTGCGCGCCCGCTTCGCCCAGGCTGGCGCGGACGGGTCGCGGCCGCTCATCACCTCCTGCGGGACGGGCGTCACCGCCTGCATCCTCACCCTCGGCGCGCTGCGCGCCGGGCTGCCGGAACCCGCCGTCTACGACGGCTCCTGGACTGAATGGGCCTCGCGCCCCGAAACCGAGAAGGTCGCTTCCTGATGCCTGAGGCCCCCTACGGCAAGCACGGCTTTGCCACCCGCATGAGCCATGCGGGACGTGCCGGAGTCCGCATCCACGGCTTCGTGAACCCGCCCGTGCATCGCGGCTCCACCGTGCTCTTTCCCGATTGCGAGTCCCGCAAGGCGGGTGCGGCGAAGCGCTACGACCAGTTCATGACCTACGGCACCCAGGGCGGGCCGACGCACTACGCCCTGGAGGACGTGATTTGCGAGATCGAGGGCGGCACGCGCTGCACCATCCTCGGCACCGGTCTCGCCGCCGTCGCGGTGCCGCTGCTCGCCTTCCTGAAGGCGGGCGACCATTGCCTCATGCCGGACAGCGTCTATGGCCCGGCGCGCAACCTCGCCACCACGCTGATGCAGGGCTGGGGCATCGAGACCACCTTCTACGACCCGTGCGTGGACGAGCCGGGGATGGCGGCGCTGATCCGCCCCAACACCAAAGTCGTCTATACGGAGAGCCCCGGCTCACACACCTTCGAGGTGCAGGACATCTCGGCCATCAGCCGCGCCGCCCATGCGCGGGGCTGCAAGGTGCTGATGGACAATACCTGGGGCATCCACCACTTCCAGCCCTTCCGGCATGGGGTGGACGTCTCCATCCAGGCGCTGACCAAGTATGTCGGCGGCCATTCCGACATCCTGCTCGGCTCGGCGACGGTGAACTCGGAGGAGGATCACCTCGCCGTGCGCTCCGCCGCCTCCACCCTCGGCCAGTATGCGTCGCCGGATGATTGCTGGCTGGCGCTGCGCGGCGTCCGCACCATGGCAGTGCGGCTGCAGGCGCAGGGTGAGGCCGGGCTGGAGGTCGCACGCTGGCTGGAGGCGCGTCCCGAGGTGAAGCAGGTGCTGCACCCCGCGCTGCCCTCCCACCCGCAGCATGCGCTGTGGAAGCGCGACTTCACCGGAACCTGCTCCCTGTTCGGCGTGGTGCTGCAGCCGCGCTACAGCCAGGAGGACATGTTCCGCGTCGTGGACTCACTGCGGCTTTTCGGCATCGGCGCATCCTGGGGCGGGTTCGAGAGCCTGGCTATCCCGACCACCGGCTTCCTCAGCCGCAGCGCGGGCACAGGGGATTTCGGCGGCCCGACCTTCCGCATCCACGTCGGGCTGGAGGAAGTGCCGGATCTGCTGGGTGATCTCGAGCAGGGCTTGGCGACGCTGTCGCGCTGATCGCGCCCTCCGCAGAGGGCACCGTGGATTGAGGCTAGCCCTGGCTGACGGCGTGCACGTCTCGGCCAGGGCCAGCAGCGTGCCAACGCCACAAGCAGCCTGCGCCGGCCCTGGATTGGGCTGGGTTCCGGTGGCCCAGCCACCTCGCAAGCTATGCAGTCTTCCTGCATTAGGCTCGAGCTGCCCGACGCGCGTATAAGTAAAGAGACGTCGCATATTTCAACGCGCGGTTCGTTAATAAAACTCGATACACGCATAACGACATACCCATTCCGAGAATTCTATTCATGACCCTGGCTCGATCAGGGTGCGTGCTGTACGCGCCTTGGCCGGGGGGAGGTGCCGTGGAATGGCGAAAACAAAAATCATGCAAAGACTAGCCTTCGGCCTTGGGGTCTTGCTTGCCCCCGTGGCGGCGCAGGCCGTGCCCTTGAGCGGCTCCATCGACTTCACGGGTCTCTTTCAGGGCGAGGATGCCGGGGGCAACGCTGTCCGTCTGGCGGATGCGGTGGCCGTCGATTTCTGCGCTTCCGTGTCGGGCGATTGTGTCACCAATGCGGGGGCGGGGTCGGGGACCGGGGCATTCCTGGTCAACAACGTGGATCCTGGCTCCAACCTGCCCGTCACGGCTGGCGACATTGGGACAATTCAGGACTTCATCTTCGCGGGGTTCACAGGGCCGATCACGGATTTCTTCACCGTCGGAGGCCTGTCCTTCGACCTGGCGAACCTGACGGTCACGCAGTACACGATCCCCGCTCTCTCGCCCCAGTCGCAGCCGACGGACTACCTGCTCATCAACGGCGTTGGGGTGCTGCGCGCCTTGGGCTTCGATGACACGCCGGGGACCTTCACCTTCTCCGGTCAGACGGATGGGCTGAATCTCGCCGGCACCTTCGCCTTTTCGGGCGGGTCTGCCGCGATTCCGGTCGCGGTTCCGGTGCCCGCTGGGCTTTCACTGCTCGGCGCAGGCGTGCTGGGCCTTGCCCTGCTGCGCAGGCGCAGCGCTGCCTGATCGCACCCGGCGTCTTTCAGCCGGGCAAAAGAAGGGGGCGGCCGGAACCACCGGCCGCCCCCGTTTCGTGTGCGGGGCTTCAGCGCAGGCCGAGGAAACTGAGGATGGCGATGACGATGACGACGGCGCCAACGATGTACACGATGTTGTTCATGGTCCCACCTGTTTGTGATGACCTTGGAACAACGGCAATGTGCCGGGCGGGTTTCTCCCACGCTTGGCAGATGCGACGCAGCGCTTTGCCTTGACGGGCTGGCCACGCCGGAGAAAGAGGGTCGCATGAAGCGCCGTACCCTTCTCGCACTCCCTGCCCTTCTGCCGGCCGCCGTGTCGGCGCAGGGCTTCGGCAGCCGCCCGATCCGCGTCATCGTGCCCTTCGCGGCCGGCGGGGCGGCCGACAGCGCCACACGCGCCGTCACGCCTGGGCTGTCGCAGCGCCTTCGCGCCACCATCGTCGTGGAGAACCGCACCGGCGCGGGTGGCTCGCTCGGCGGCAACGAGGTGGCCCGCGCTGCGCCAGACGGCCACACGCTGCTCATGGATGCCTCCTCGCACTTGGTGAACCCGGCCCTGCTACGCGGCCTTACCTTCGACTACGCCACGGCCTTTGCGCCGATCTCGCTCGCCGTCACCTTTCCGCAGGTGCTGGCGGTGAAGAACGACCTCCCGGCCCGCGACCTGCGCGAGTTCATCGCCCTCGCTAAGCGCCAGACGCTGAATCTCGGCACTCAGGGCAATGCCACAGCCGGGCATCTCGGCCTCGTGCAATTCGCCCGCGCTGCCGGGATCGACGTAACCCACATCCCCTATAGAGGTGGCGCCGACGCGGCGCGCGACCTCGCGGCCGGTACCCTCGACGGGTGCTTCATCACCATGCTCTCCGCCGGACCGATCGTGGATAGCGGCCGTGCGCGCTTCCTCGCCGTCTCGGCGCCGCAGCGCGTCTCCCTGCGTCCGGACGTGCCCACCTTCGCCGAGCTTGGCACCCCCGGCATCGAGCTGAGCGAATGGTGCGCTCTCTTCGCTCCCGTCGGCACGCCGCCCGCCCTGGTGACCCAGCTCCACACGGCCCTGGCCGCCACGCTGGCGGAAGCCGAGGTGCAGCGCCGCCTTGCGCAGCTCGCCGCCGTGCCGGTGGGCAGCGATCCCGCGACTTTCGCGCGCTTCGTATCCGAGGGCCGCGCGGCGATGGCGACGCTGGTGCGCGAGGCGAATATCCGCATTGACTAGGCGCGACCTCCTCCTGCTGGCCGCGGCGCCGGCTTCCGCCCCGCTGCCGGAGGAGTTCGCCGGGCTGCCCGGCCAGCCTGTCCTGGCGCTGGCGGTGCACCCAGCCGTGACGCCGCGGCTGCGCCCGGTGACGGGTGGGCGGCAGCGCATCGTGAGCGACGCGTTGCGCGGCGAGGGGCCCGGCATCGCGTGGGAGGAAGGCTGGCTCTCGGGCCATGCCCACGGCTCCGCCCATGTCTTCCTGGCCTATTCACCGGCCAGCGAGCAGATCGCGGTGATGCTGTGGGAGGGGAACCGACCTTCCCTTTTCATCCCGCCGCGCTTCGCCCCCTGGCCCCGCGCGCTGCGCGAGCCGCTGCGCCGCTTCAATCCGCAGATCCCGGAGCAGATGCGCTTCCTTTGAGAAGCGCCCGCGCAAAGAAAAAGGGCGGCCGGGTTGCCCCGCCGCCCCTTTCGGTGGCCTGACCCACGCGGGCTCAGACCGCCTCCTGCTCCTCGGTCGCTTCCGGCTTCGGGCCGCTATCCTGGCCCTTGGCCGCCGGGTCGCGGTCCATCAGCTCGATCACGGCCATGGAGGCCATGTCGCCATAGCGGTAGCCCGCCTTCAGCACGCGCGTGTAGCCGCCGCTGCGGCCCTGGTAGCGCTCAGCGATGGTGGAGAACAGCTTGTCCACCACCTTCTCGTCACGGATCTGCGCATAGGCCTGACGCCGCGCATGCAGACCGCCGCGCTTGCCGAGCGTGATGATGCGCTCGACATAAGGACGCAGCTCCTTCGCCTTGGGCAGGGTCGTCGTGATCTGCTCGTGCTTCAACAGGCTCGTCGCCATGTTGCGGAGCATCGAGACCCTGTGGGCCGAGGTGACGCCGAGCTTCCGGCCGGCCATTCCGTGACGCATCTTTCAAACTCCCGGGCGCGCGGCCCGCCTATCCGTGCAGTGGCGGCGGGAAGCCCCCTCCCCGCCGTGGGATGCCGCTCAGAACGGCTCCTCGACCTTCTTCGCGAGATCCTCGATGTTCTCCGGCGGCCAGCCCGGCACGGGCATGCCGAGGCTCAGCCCCATGGAGGCGAGGACCTCCTTGATCTCGTTCAGCGACTTGCGGCCGAAGTTCGGTGTGCGGAGCATCTCCTGCTCGCTCTTCTGCACCAGGTCGCCAATGTAGACGATGTTGTCGTTCTTCAGGCAGTTCGCAGAACGGACCGACAGCTCCAGCTCGTCCACCTTGCGAAGCAGGTTGCGGTTGAAGGGCAGGTCGTCCTGCACCTCGTCGCGGCGCTGCTCGCGCGGCTCCTCGAAGGTGATGAAGATGCCGAGGTGATGCGTCAGGATGCGAGCGGCCAGCGCCACCGCGTCCTCCGGCGCCACCGTGCCGTTGGTCTCGACCGACATGACAAGCTTGTCGAAGTCCGTCTGCTGGCCGACGCGCGTCGGCTCGACGCGATAGGCGACCTTGCGCACCGGGGAGAAGATCGCGTCGATCGGGATCAGACCGATCGGGCTGTCTTCCTTGCGGTTCTGCGACGCTGGCACGTAGCCGCGGCCGGTCTCGACCGTCAGCTCCATGTTGAGGGTCGCACCTTCGTCCAGCGTGCAGATCAGCAGCTCGGGGTTGCTGATCTCGATGTCGCCGGTGACCTGGATGTCGGCGGCACGCACCTCACCGGGACCGGTGGCCGTCAGCATCAGGCGCTTCGCACCCTCGCCCTCGTACCGGATCGCCAGCTGCTTGAGGTTGAGGATGATGTCCGTCACATCCTCGCGCGCGCCGGTCAGGCTGCTGAATTCGTGCAGCACGCCGTCGATGCGCACGCCCGTCACCGCCGCACCCTGCAGCGAGGACAGCAGCACGCGACGCAGCGCGTTGCCGAGCGTCATGCCGAAGCCGCGCTCCAGCGGCTCCACCACCAGCTCAGCCGCGCGGCCGTCGGCGCTGACCGAGTCAACGCGCGGCTTTTCCGGCTTGATGAGGGTTTCCCAGTTCCGTTCGAGCAAGGTGCTTCTCCTGGCCCCGGTCAGACGCGGCGGCGCTTGCGGGGGCGGCAGCCATTGTGCGGGATGGGCGTCACGTCGCGGATGGCGGTCACGTGGAAGCCCACGGACTGCAGCGCGCGCAGCGCCGACTCACGACCCGAACCCGGACCCGACACCTCGACCTCGAGGGTCTCCATGCCGTGGTCGCGCGCCTTCAGCCCCGCATCCTCGGCGGCGACCTGCGCGGCGTAGGGGGTGGACTTGCGCGAGCCCTTGAACCCCTTCGTGCCCGAGGAGGACCAGGCAATGGCGTTGCCCTGGGCGTCCGTGATGGTCACGATGGTGTTGTTGAAGGTGGCGAGAACATGCGCCACGCCGGAGGAGATGTTCTTCCGCTCCTTCTTCTTGGGGCGGGAACCGGCGGCGGGAGAGCGGGCCATCTTACTTGGTCACCTTCTTCTTGCCGGCCACGGGCACGGCCTTGCCCTTGCGCGTACGGGCATTGGTGTGGGTGCGCTGGCCACGAACCGGCAGACCGCGGCGATGGCGCAGGCCGCGATAGCAGGCCATGTCCATCAGGCGCTTGATGTTCATCGCCGTCTCGCGACGCAGGTCACCCTCGACGCGGAAGTCGCGGTCGATGATCTCGCGCAGCTTCATGATCTCGTCGTCGGTGAGCTGATTCACGCGACGCTCGGCCGGGATGCCGACCGTGTCGCAGATCTGCCTCGCGTTCACGGGACCGATGCCATAGATATAGCGCAGCGAGATTTCCACGCGCTTGTTGGGGGGAATGTTCACGCCAGCGATGCGCGCCACGTCTCAGCTCCTCTGGGGCCTCTCGGCCCACACGTGCGGGCCGGAACAGCCGGCCCAATCCTCTATGATCCAAAAGCCGAACGCGGCCGAAGGCAGCCGCACCCGGCACGCCCCGCCCGCGAGAGGCGGGGTCTTACGACCTGGGGCCAGTCCCGTCAAGCCGAGTTCGCGAGGAGGCGGTTCAATTCCTCCGTCACCACGGACATGTCGGCCATGCCGTCCACCTGCCGAAGCTTGCCCTGCGCCGCATAGTACGGAAGCAACGGCGCGGTCTGGCGGTGATAGGCATCAAGCCGCGCTCCTACCGTCTCTGCCTTGTCGTCGGCGCGGCGGCTGAACTCGGTCGAGCCGCACACGTCGCAGACCCCTTCGTGGCGCGGGCGCTTGAACTCATCGTGGTAGCCCTCGCCGCACTTGGCACAGGTGAAGCGGCCGGAGATGCGCCGCACCAGGGCGGCGTCATCCACCTTCAGCTCAATCACGTGGTCGAGATGGAGGCCCTTCTCCCGCAGCACGACGTCCAGCGCCTCGGCCTGCGGCACGGTGCGCGGGAACCCGTCCAGGATGAACCCCTTGGTGGCGTCGGGCTGCTTCACCCGGGCGGCCAGCATGGTGGTGATGATGGAATCCGGGACCAGCGCCCCGCTCTCCATGATCGCCTTGGCCTCCTGGCCGATGGCCGAGCCGGACTTCACCTCGGCCCGCAGCATGTCGCCTGTCGAGATCTGCACGATCCCGAAGCGCTCCTCGAGGCGCTTCGCCTGGGTGCCCTTGCCCGCCCCCGGCGGCCCCAGAAGGATGAGGTTCATCGGTCTGTCCCCGTCTTACCGTGGCCGCGGCCCACGCCCGCCGAGACGGGCCTTCTTGATCAGCCCCTCATACTGATGGGCGAAGAGATGCGACTGGATCTGCGCCACCGTGTCCATCGTCACCGTCACGATGATGAGGAGCGAAGTGCCGCCGAAATAGAAGGGCACGCCGTAATTGCTGATCAGCAACTCGGGGATGATGCAGACGATGCAGAGATAGGCGGCGCCGATCACGGTCAGGCGCGTAAGCACCCGGTCCAGGTAATCCGCTGTGTTCTGGCCCGGGCGGATGCCCGGCACGAAGCCGCCATACTTCTTGAGATTGTCCGCTGTCTCGGCCGGGTTGAACACCACCGCCGTGTAGAAGAAGGCGAAGAAGACGATCAGCGCCAGGTATAGCGCCATGTAGAGGGGCTGTCCGTGTGCCAGCAGGTTGGCGATCGTGGTCAGCCAGCTATCGGCGGTCGCATCCGTGGAGAAGCCGGCCACCGTCGCCGGCAGCAGCAGCAGCGAGGAGGCAAAGATCGGCGGGATCACGCCGGCCGTGTTCAGCTTCAGCGGCAGGTGAGTGGCCTCGCCACCGAACATGCGGTTGCCCACCTGGCGCTTCGGGTACTGCACCGGGATGCGCCGCTGCGAGCGCTCCATGAACACCACGAAGGCGATGACAGCCAGCGCCGCCAACAGGAAGAAGATGATGAAGAAGGTGGAGAGCGCGCCGGTGCGGCCCAGTTCCAGCGTCGAGACCAGCGCCGAGGGCAGGTTCGCCACGATGCCGGCGAAGATGATGAGCGAGATGCCGTTGCCGACGCCGCGCGCGGTGATCTGCTCGCCCAGCCACATCAGGAACATGGTCCCGCCGACCAGGGTGATGACGGCGGAGACGCGGAAGAACATGCCGGGATCGGCGACCGCCGCCCCGGTGCTGCCCCGGATCCCTTCCAGCCCCACCGCGATGCCCCAAGCCTGGACGATGGCGATGACGAGGGTGAGGTAGCGCGTGTACTGGTTCAGCTTCTTCCGTCCCGACTCGCCTTCCTTCTTCAGCGTCTCCCAGGAGGGGATGGCGGCGGTCATCAGCTGCGTGATGATCGAGGCAGAGATGTAGGGCATGATGTTCAGCGCGAAGACGGTCATGCGTCCGAGCGCGCCGCCCGTGAACATGTCGAACATGCCCAGGATGCCGCCGCCGTGCTGGCGCAGCATCTCGCCCATCACCTGCGCGTCCACGCCCGGCACCGGCACGTAGGTGCCGATGCGGTAGACGATCAGCGCCCCGAGGGTGAACCAGATGCGCTTCTTGAGCTCGGTGGCCTTGGCGAGAACGCCGAGGTTCATGCTGCCCGCAAGTTGTTCGGTGGCCGAAGCCATGCGCGTCCCTATCCCATCTCACGCGAACGGCGCAGGCCAGGGGTCCACCCCGGCCCGCGCCGTCGCCATGTTAGCATGGCGCGCCGTGACGGCACGCCCCCGGCGTCACTCGGACGCCGCCTCGGTCCTGGCCGCCGCTTCCGGCAGGGTCAGGGTGCCGCCAGCCGCCTCGATCGCCGCCTTGGCCGTGGCCGAAGCGCCGGAGACGGTGATCCGGACCGCGTTCTTGATCTCGCCGCGGCCCAGCAGCCGGACGCCGGCATACTTGGGCCCGCGCCGGACCAGCCCGGCCTCGCGCAGCGCCGCCTCAGTGATCTCGCCCTCGGCGCTGATGCGCCCGGCCTCGATCGCCTCCTGCAGCGCGCCAATGTTCAGCGGCGCATAGTGGACGCGGAAGATGTTCTTGAAGCCGCGCTTCGGCAGACGCCGGTAGATCGGGAGCTGACCGCCCTCGAACCCGTTCAGCGACACGCCGGTACGCGCCTTCTGGCCCTTCACGCCGCGGCCCGCGGTCTTGCCCTTGCCGGACCCGATGCCGCGCCCGACGCGCTTGAACTTGGGCCGCGCGCCCTCGTTGTCGCGCAGTTCGTTGAGCTTCATCTCAGTCGTCCACCTTCACCAGGTGCTGCACCTTACGGATCATGCCGCGCACGGAGGGAGTGTCCTCCAGCTCGCGCGTGCGACCGATCTTGTTCAGGCCAAGGCCCTTCAGCGTGTCCTGCTGGCCGGGCTTGCGCCCGTTCCCACTGGCCACCTGCGTAACCTTCACCGTCTTCTTAGCCTCAGACATTCGCCGCCTCCTGGGCCGGCTCGGCGCCGTCCTTGCGGGGGCCGAGCAGGTCCGCGACCTTCTTGCCGCGGCGGTTCGCCACCGCGCGCGGGCTCGCCGCACGCTCCAGCGCCGCGAAGGTCGCCTTCACCATGTTGTGGGGGTTGGTCGAGCCGGTGCACTTCGCCACCACGTCGCCCATGCCCAGCGTCTCGAAGACGGCGCGCATGGGGCCACCCGCGATGATGCCCGTACCGGCAGGGGCCGCGCGCAGGATCACGCGGCCAGCGCCGAACTCGCCGATCACGTCGTGGTGCAGGGTGCGGCCCTCGCGCATCGGCACGCGGATCATGCCCTTCTTGGCACGCTCCGTCGCCTTGCGGATCGCCTCGGGCACCTCACGCGCCTTGCCGGAACCCCAGCCGACGCGGCCCTTCTGGTCGCCCACCACCACCAGGGCGGCGAAGGAGAAGCGACGGCCGCCCTTCACCACCTTGGCGACGCGGTTGATAGTGACGAGCTTGTCCTGCAGCTCGTCGCCCTGCTCCCGCTCGGGCTGGTTGCGGTTCTGGTCGCGGTCGCGGCCACGGCCGCGCCCCCGGTTCTCGTTGCTGCCGTCGCCGCCGCGCGGTTCACGTGCCATGTCGTTGCCCTCGCGTCAGAAGTTCAGCCCGCCCTCGCGGGCGGCATCGGCCAGCGCCTTGACGCGGCCATGGTACAGGAAGGGTCCGCGGTCGAAGACCACGGCGGTCACGCCCGCAGCCACCGCACGCTCGGCGACCAGCTTGCCCACCGCCTCCGCCGCCGACCTGTCGGCGCCGGTCTTGAGCGAGGAACGCATGTCCTTCTCGAGCGACGAGGCAGCGGCGACGGTGCGGCCCGCCGCATCGTCGATCACCTGGGCATAGATGTGCCGGCCCGAGCGGAACACGGACAGGCGCGGGCGCCCGGCGCCCTTCTGCTTGATCTGGTAGCGCAGCCGCTGGCGGCGGCGCTCCATCATGGCGAGCTTGTCGGCCATTATTTCTTCTTCCCCTCCTTCCGGAGGATCACCTCGTTGTCGTACCTCACGCCCTTGCCCTTGTAGGGCTCGGGACCGCGATAGGCGCGGATCTCAGCCGCCACCTGGCCGACCTTCTGCTTGTCCATCCCCTCCACCTTGATGGCGGTGGGGCGCTCGGTCGTGATCTTGATGCCGGCCGGGGCCGGGTACCGGATCTCGTGGCTGTAGCCGAGGTTCAGAACCAGGTCATTGCCCTGCATCGCAGCGCGATAGCCGGTGCCGGTGATCTCCATGGACTTGGAGAAGCCCGTGGACACGCCCTGCACCATGCTCTGCACGAGGGAGCGCGTGGTGCCCCACAGCGTGCGGGAGCGCCGGTCGTCGCCACGCGGGCTGACCGCCACCTCCTTCTCGCGGATCTCGACATCCACCGCGTCGGTGAGGTCGAGCGTCAGCTCGCCCAGCTTGCCCTTGGCGGTGAGGGTGCGGCCGTTCAGCGCGAGCGAGACGCCCGCCGGAACTGGCACGGGATACTTGCCAACTCGGGACATCGTGTTCCCTCCTGGCTCAGAAGACGCGGCAGAGCACTTCGCCGCCAACATTGGCAGCGCGTGCTTCTGCATCGCTCATCACGCCGCGCGGCGTGGACAAGATCTGGATGCCGAGGCCGTTATAGAACTTCGGCAGCTCCTTGATCTTGCTGTACACGCGGCGACCGGGCTTGGAGACGCGGCTGATTTCCTTGATGGCGGGCTCGCCCTCGGAATACTTCAGCTCGATCTCGATCTGGCTGACGCCGGGGCGCAGCTCGGAGACGCGCCAGGCGCGGATGTAGCCCTCGCGCTTCAGCACCTCCAGCACGTCGGTCTTGAGACGGCTGGCGGGGGCCAGGCACTTGGTCTGCCGCGCGCCATGCGCGTTGCGGATGCGGGAGAGCAGGTCGCCCAGCGGATCGGACATGGACATGCCGGGGGCTCCTTACCAGCTCGCCTTCACCACGCCGGGGAGCTGGCCCTTGTTGGCCAGGTCCCGCAACATGTTGCGGCTCAGCTTGAACTTCCGGTAGTTGCCGCGCGGGCGGCCCGTCAGCTCGCAGCGCAGGCGGACGCGGATCTTGGCGCCGTTGCGCGGCATCTGCGCGAGCTTCAGCGTCGCCTCGAAGCGATCCTCGATCGGCGCGTCGCGATCCATCACGACAGCCTTCAGCGCCGCGCGCTTGGCGCCGTGCCGGGCCGCGAGCTGGGCGCGCCGGTTGTTCTTCTCGACGGAAGAGGTCTTGGCCATTACGTCAGGGTCTCCTGGAACCTGCGGGCCCTCCGGCCCACGGTTTTCCGATGAATCAATTGACGAAGGGAAGGTCGAAGCCCTTGAGGAGGGCCTTGGCTTCCTTGTCCGTCTTCGCGGTCGTGACGAACACGATGTCCATGCCCCGAACCTGATCAACCTTGTCGTAGTTGATCTCGGGGAAGACGATCTGCTCCTTCAGGCCGAGCGAGTAGTTCCCGCGCCCGTCGAAGCCGCGATTGCCCGGGATGCCGCGGAAGTCGCGGACGCGCGGCAGCGCGATCGTGACCAGGCGGTCCAGGAACTCGTACATGCGCGCCTTGCGAAGCGTCACCTTGCAGCCGATCGCCTGGCCTTCGCGGATCTTGAAGCCCGCGATGGCCTTCTTGGCGCGCGTCCGCACCGGCTTTTGGCCGGCGATGAGCGTCATGTCGGCCACGGCCGCGTCCAGCTTCTTCTGGTCGCCCGCCGCCTCGCCGACGCCCATGTTCAGGACGATCTTCTCGAGCTTCGGCACTTCCATCGGGTTCGCATAGCCGAACTCCTGCTGGAGCGCGGCCTTCACGACCTCGTTGTAGTGCTTCTGCAGCCGCGCCATCTCGGACGGCGTCGCCGCCGCTGGGCCGGCAGCCGCCGGGATCGCGTCGACGCGGCGCCCGCTGCTCTCGGCCGGCGCGTCGCCGCCCTTCTTCGCCGCGGGGGCGTTGCCCTTCTTCGTGCCGCTCATCGGTCGAGCACCTCACCAGAAGCCTTGGCCACGCGCACCTTCTTCCCGTCCTCGAGGACGCGGAAGCCCACGCGGGTCGGCTTGTCCGTCTTGGGGTCGATCAGCGCGAGGTTCGAAAGGTCGATGCCCGCCTCCTTGGAGACGATGCCACCGGTCTCGCCCACGCGCGTCTGCTTCGTGTGCTTCTTCACCAGGTTGATTCCCTGGACGAAGGCACGGTTCTCGGTCGGGACCACGCGCAGCACCTCGCCGCGCTTGCCCTTGTCGCGGCCGGTCAGGACCTGCACCCGGTCGCCCTTCTTGATCTTGGCGGCCATGGGTTACAGCACCTCCGGAGCCAGCGAGATGATCTTCATGAACTTGCGGGCGCGAAGCTCGCGCACCACCGGTCCGAAGATGCGGGTCCCGATCGGCTCGCCCTGCTTGTTGATCAGCACGGCGGCATTGCGGTCGAAGCGGATCGCCGAGCCATCGGCGCGGCGCACCGGGTAGGCGGTCCGCACGATCACCGCGCGCTCCACCGAACCCTTCTTCACCTTGCCGCGGGGGATCGCTTCCTTCACGGACACCACGATCACGTCGCCCACGCTGGCCGTCTTCCGCTTGGAGCCGCCCAGCACCTTGATGCACTGGACGCGGCGCGCGCCGGAGTTGTCGGCCACGTCCAGGTTCGCCTCGACGCCGATCATGCCTGCGCTCCTTCAGCGGCCAGGGGCTGCCCGTTGCGCTCGACCACCATCCAGGCCTTGCGCTTGGACAGGGGCGGGCACTCCTCGATGCTCACGAGGTCGCCTTCCTTGCACAGGTTGGCCTCGTCGTGGGCGGCGTACTTCTTCGAACGCCGGATGAACTTCTTGTAGAGCGGGTGCATCACGCGACGCTCGACCAAGACGGTGACCGTCTTGTCCATCTTGTCGCTGACAACCCGGCCCGTGAGGACTCGCTTCGGCATTGGCCGGGGTCTCCTCAAGCCTTGCTGGTGTTGGCGGCCGCGCGCTCGCGCTCGGCCAGGATGGTCTTCACCCGGGCGATATCGCGGCGGAGGGCCTTGATGCGTCCGGTCGCCTCCAGCTGGCCCGTGGCCCGCTGGAAACGGAGATTGAACTGCTCCTTGCGAAGGTCGATGAGCATCCCGCTGAGTTCGTCAGCGGACTTCGCGCGGATATCGGCGATCTTGGTCATGGGATCAAGCCTCCGCCGCGCCGAGGCGCGTCACGATCTTCGTCCGGATCGGCAGCTTGGCCGCGCCCA
The DNA here is from genome assembly GCF_017355885.1 of Sabulicella rubraurantiaca. Taxonomy (GTDB): domain Bacteria; phylum Pseudomonadota; class Alphaproteobacteria; order Acetobacterales; family Acetobacteraceae; genus Roseococcus; species Roseococcus rubraurantiacus. The sequence continues at coordinate 4,675 of NZ_JAFEUU010000013.1, read as the reverse complement.
GGCCCAGGGCCTCGCGTGCCGTGTCCACAGGGACGCCGTCGATTTCGAACATGATGCGGCCGGGCTTCACCCGGGCCACCCAGTATTCCGGCGCGCCCTTGCCCGAGCCCATGCGGACTTCGGCCGGCTTCGTCGAAACGGGAACGTCCGGGAAGATGCGGATCCAGACGCGGCCCTGGCGCTTCATGGCGCGGGTGATCGCGCGGCGAGCCGCCTCGATCTGCCGCGCGGTGACGCGCTCGGGCTCCAGCGCCTTCAGGCCGAAGCCGCCGAAGGTCAGCGAGAAGCCGCCCTTGGCCACGCCCTTGATCCGGCCCTTGTGGGCCTTCCGGTACTTGGTTCGCTTAGGCTGCAACATTGTCTGTCACCTTACCGCTGCGGCGCCTGGTCGTGGGCGCGGCGGTCCTGGGCCATCGGGTCATGGGCCATGATCTCGCCCTTGAAGATCCAGACCTTGACGCCGCAGGTGCCATAGGTCGTCTTCGCGGTCGCGATGCCGTAGTCGATGTCAGCGCGCAGCGTGTGCAGCGGCACCCGGCCCTCGCGGTACCACTCGAGCCGCGCGATCTCCGCGCCGCCCAGGCGGCCGCCGCAGTTGATGCGGATGCCCAGGGCGCCGAGGCGCATCGCGGACTGCACGGCGCGCTTCATCGCACGGCGGAAGGCCACACGGCGCTCGAGCTGCTGCGCGATGCTCTCGGCCACCAGCGTGGCGTCCAGCTCCGGCTTGCGGATCTCGAGGATGTTCAGCGACACGTCCGCGCCGGCCTTGGCCGACAGGTCCTTGCGCAGGGAGTCGATGCCCTCGCCCTTCTTGCCGATCACGACGCCCGGGCGGGCGGCGTGGATCGTCACGCGGGGCTTCTTGGCCGGGCGCTCGATCACGACCTTGGCCACGCCGGCGGACTTCAGCCGCTCCTTCAGCGTGTCGCGCAGCTTCACGTCGTCGTGCAGCAGGCGCGCATAGTCGCGGTCGGCGTACCAGCGGCTGTCCCAGGTCCGGTTGATGCCGAGACGGAGCCCGATCGGATTGACTTTGTGACCCATGTTACGCGGCCTCCGCCTTCGGTGCTTCCTGCTCGGCCACCACGATCTTCAGGTGGCTGAACCACTTCTCCACGCGCGACGACTTGCCGCGGCCGCGGGCATGGAAGCGCTTCATCACGATGGCGCGGCCCACCTCGGCCCGGGCGACGACCAGGCGGTCGACGTCCAGCTGGTGGTTGTTTTCCGCGTTCGCGATGGCGCTCTCCAGCGTCTTCTTCACGGTCTGCGCGATGCGGCGCTTGCTGAAGGTCAGGGTCGCGATCGCGTCCTGGGCCTTCGCGCCGCGGATCATGCCGGCCACGAGGTTCAGCTTGCGCGGGCTCACGCGGATATTGTGCGCGATCGCCTGGGCCTCGGAATCCGCGAGGCCGCGGGGGTGCTTCGGCTTGCTCATCGCATCAGCCTCGCTTCGCCTTCTTGTCCGCCGAGTGCCCACCGAAGGTGCGCGTCGGCGAGAACTCGCCCAGCTTGTGGCCGACCATGTTCTCGGTCACCTGCACGGGCAGGAACTTCCGCCCGTTGTAGACGCCGAAGGTCAGGCCGACGAACTGCGGCATGATGGTGGAACGGCGCGACCAGGTCCTGATGACCTCGTTGCGGGTCGAGGCGCGGGCCGCCTCGGCCTTGTTCAGGAGGTAGCCGTCCACGAACGGCCCTTTCCAAACGCTGCGCGGCATCGCCCTCAGCCCTTCGTCGCGTTGCGGCGGCGCACGATCTGGCGATCCGTCCGCTTGTTGTTGCGGGTCTTGGCGCCCTTGGTCGGCTTGCCCCAGGGGGTCACCGGGTGGCGGCCACCGGAGGTCCGGCCTTCACCACCGCCATGCGGGTGGTCGACCGGGTTCATGGTCACGCCACGGTTGTGCGGCTTGCGGCCCAGCCAGCGCGAGCGGCCGGCCTTGCCAAGCTGCTGGTTGCTGTTGTCCGGGTTGGACACGGCGCCGATGGAGGCGATGCACTCCGCCCGCACCGTCCGCAACTCGCCGGACATCAGCTTGATCTGCGCCAGGCCGGCATCCTTGCCCACCAGCTGCGCAAAGGTGCCTGCGGAGCGCGCGACCTTGCCGCCCGCACCGGGCTTCAGCTCGATGTTGTGGATGACCGTGCCGACCGGGATCGCGCCCAGCGGCATGGCATTGCCCGGCTTGATGTCCGCGCGGTCGCCGGCGATGACCGGGTCGCCGGCCTTCAGGCGCTGCGGGGCGAGGATATAGGCCAGCTCGCCGTCCTCGTACTTCACCAGGGCGATGAAGGCCGTGCGGTTCGGGTCGTATTCCAGGCGCTCAACGGTGCCGGGCACGTTCCACTTGGCGCGGCGCTTGAAGTCGACGAGGCGATAGGCCTGCTTGTGCCCGCCGCCCCGGAACCGCACCGTGATACGGCCATGGTTGTTGCGCCCGCCGGAGGAGGACTTGCCCTCCGTCAGACCCTTCACCGGGTTGCCCTTCCACAGGCCCGAGCGGTCGATCAGCACCGTGCCGCGAAGGCTCGGCGTGACCGGGTTGTAGTTCTTCAGCGCCATGGGTTACGCGAGCCCCGTCGTCAGGTCGATGCTCTGGCCCTCGGCCAGGCGCACCATCGCCTTCTTGTAATCCGAGCGCTGGCCAGGACGGCCCTTGAAGCGCTTGGTCTTGCCCTTCATCACCAGCGTGTTCACCGCGGTGACGGAGACGCCGAACAGCCCCTCGATCGCCTGCTTGATCTCGGGCTTGGTGGCGTCCAGCGTGACGCGGAAGGCGTACTGCCCCGTCTCGCTCATCGCCGTCGCCTTCTCGGTCACGATGGGCGCCAGCACCACCTGGTACATGCGCTCCTTGCCGATGGGCGCGGGCGCCTTCGGCTTGCTCACCGTCGCGCTCATGCCAGGCGCTCCTTCAGGGCCTCCACGCCGGCGCGCGTCAGCACGAGCACGTCGTGGTTCAGGATGTCATAGACGTTCGCGCCCGCCGTCGGCAGCGCGTCCATCCCCGGGATGTTGCGGAAGACGCGAATGAAGTTCGCATCCACCGCCGCGTCGATGACCAGCGCCTTCTTCCAGCCCAGCGCCTTGACGCGCTTCGCCATGGCGGAGGTCTTGGCCCCCTCCTCGGCGGTGGCGGCGTCGAGCACCACGAGCTGTCCGTCCCGCGCCTTCTGCGACAGGGCGGAGATCAGACCGAGGCGGCGGACCTTCTTGGGCAGCGAGTAGCCGTGATCGCGAACGACCGGGCCATGCACCACGCCGCCGGTGCGGAACTGCGGCGCGCGCAGCGAGCCCTGGCGGGCCGAGCCCGTGCCCTTCTGGCGGTACGGCTTCCTGGTCGTGCCCGAAACCTCGCCCATGCCCTTGGCCTTGTGGGTGCCGGCACGGCGCTTCGCGAGCTGCCAATGAACGACGCGCGCCATGATGTCCGCGCGGGGGGCCGCGCCGAAGATCTCCTCCGGCAGGTCGGCCTCGCCGGCGGTGGCGTTGTCGAGGGTGATGACGTTCACCTGCATGATCGTGTCCTCAGGCCGTCGCCGCGGGGAAGGGCGCCTCGGCCGGGCGGGCGCGCTTCACGGCGTCGCGCACCAGCACGAAGGAACCCGTCGCACCCGGGACCGCGCCCTTGACGAGCAGCAGGCCGCGTTCGGCGTCATGACCGGCGATCACCAGGTTCTGCGTGGTCACGCGCTCCTGGCCCAGATGGCCGGCCATCTTCTTGTTCTTGAAGGTCTTGCCCGGATCCTGGCGGTTGCCGGTGGAGCCGTGCGAGCGGTGGCTGATCGAAACGCCGTGCGTCGCCTCGAGGCCGGCGAAGTTCCAGCGCTTCATGGCGCCCTGGAACCCCTTGCCCTTCGTGGTGCCGGTCACGTCGACGCGCTGGCCCTTCACGAAGTGCTCGACCGAAAGCGCCGTGCCCGGCTCGACCGCCGCGTCGGCGGAGACGCGGAACTCGGCGACCTTCGCCGGAGCCTCCACGCCAGCCTTGGCGAAGTGGCCGCGATTGGCCTTGGACACGTTCTTCGCCTTCGCCTTGCCGAAGCCGAGCTGCAGGGCGGCATAGCCGTCCTTCTCCTCGGTGCGGGCGGCGACGACGCGGACGGAGTCCACGTGAAGCAGGGTGACGGGGGTGGAAGACCCGTCCTCGTTGAACAGGCGGGACATGCCGAGCTTGCGCGCGATCAGCCCCGTCCGGATCTGGCTGGCCATGGTCCGGTCCTCAGATCTTGATCTCGACGTCCACGCCGGAGGCGAGGTCGAGCTTCATCAGCGCGTCCACGGTCTGCGGCGTGGGGTCAACGATGTCCAGGAGCCGGCGGTGGGTCCGGATCTCGAACTGCTCGCGGCTCTTCTTGTCCACGTGCGGCGAGCGGTTCACGGTGAAACGCTCGATCTCGGTCGGCAGCGGGATCGGGCCCCGCACGCGCGCGCCGGTCCGCTTCGCGGTCTGCACGATCTCCCGCGTGCTGCCATCCAGCACGCGGTGATCGAACGCCTTCAGGCGGATGCGGATATTCTGGCTGTCCATGATTCGGAGCCTTAGTTCGCGATGGAGGCGACGACGCCGGCGCCGACGGTGCGGCCGCCCTCGCGGATGGCGAAGCGCAGCCCCTCGTCCATGGCGATGGGGGCGATCAGCTCGACATCCATCGACACGTTGTCGCCCGG
>NZ_JAFEUU010000012.1 GCF_017355885.1 Sabulicella rubraurantiaca | reverse complement strand
TCAGGCAGCGACCTGACGCCGGACCGCCGCGAGGCCGAACAGGCCAAGACCCAGCAGGGCGAGGCCAGCCGGCGCCGGCACGGCGACCTCGGAGGCGCTCGCATTGCCGCTGACGCTCGCCGTGAAGTGGCAGATCGTCGAGCCGCAGATGCTGAGCGCCTGAGACAGCGCCGTGAAGGTGAAGCCGATCGAAGACGGGTCCCCAAGGCTGGAGGCGGGGATCAGGGAGGAGGTGAAGGTCACGGAACCCGGCGGATCGGTCGCGACTAGGCTGGCTTGGAAGCCCCCATCGGGCCCTCCCAGGCGCGAACCGGCCAGGGCGATGTCGGCAAAGGTGCCCGACAGGTAGTTGGTGCCGGTGCCGCCCAAGCCGGAAGTGATGGTGAAGCTGCCGGCGAAGGGCTGAAGGATGTCGGTCCCGAAAACCGAGACCGCATTGCCCGTGCTGCTCGCGCTCAGGTTCAGGTAGGCGGTGATGGGGGTGGGGGCGGCGCCCGCGTAGCCCGAGATCGTGATCGCGACATCCGTCCCGGTCAGCGTCGTCGTGAGGCCGCCAATGGAGTTGGCGGTGATGGTGTTGCCCGTCGCGTTCTGGGCCCAGGTGATGATCGTCGTCGGCGCTGCCTGGGCAATGGCGCTCAGGCCAACAAAGGCGGCCGTCGTCGCCAGTAACGCTAGCTTCTTCATAGGAGGTTCTCCTGTCCGTTGAGGTCGTGTGACAGGCCATAGGCCCGTCACACTCGGGTGAAGACGATCAGGCGGTCTTCCGGCGCACCATGCCGAGACCGAGCAGGCCGAGGCCCATCAGGGCAAGACCAGCCGGCGCAGGCACGGGCGTCGAGATCTCGGTGGCGCCCAGGCGGACCTGCTCAAGATCACTGATGAGCGAGATGCCGACGGTCGAGACCAGGGTGAAGCTCACCGCCACCTGGCCATCCAGTGACCCGAGCGTGAAGAAGTTGTTGCCGTTGCCGTTCAGCGCGACGTTGTTGAAGTTGAACACGTTGCCGAACTGGTCGATGGCCTGGAAGTTGGCCGTGCCGTTGGCGGTGGCGTCCAGGTTGAACTGGAGCTTGCCGAAGCCCAGCGACGTGTCATCGAGGGCGATGCTGATGGTGTTGAACGTGCCGTCCTGCGCGCTGATGGTGGCTTGGCCGCCACCACTGATGTTCAGCGTCTCGTTGCTGCTGAAGTTCACCAGGGTGGTGTGCGAGGTGTTGAGGCAGCCCTGCACCGGGTTGCCGGTTCCGGCCGTTCCGCAGGCGTTGAAGATGACGTTGTCCACGTCGCCCGAGCCGCCGACCAATCCAGACTGCAGCGTCAGGGTGGCGCTGGCCGGAGCCGCAAAGGCCAAGCCGCAGGCGAGGGCAGTGGCAGCAAGAAGTGGATTCTTTTTCATCATTGCTCTCTCTTGTCTCTCCGTCGGCCGAACGCGGGTTCGGCATTCCTGAGAAGCAAGAGCCGTGCCAATATTTTTTTTCTTACAATAACAGTGGGGTACAAATCTAATTTTTTATCCGATTTACATTCTGTCAAATAGGCCGACAAAAAAATCTAATTCTTCCGCAACTTTTGCGGAGCACCGCGTAACCGGTCCTCTTGCAGCATACAGAAGGAGAGGAGGGCTGGTTCGCCCTGTCCGATCTGCGTCATCTCGGTCGCCTTGGCACGCATGGGACGTATAAGGTTGTCGCCTTGCCCCCATATGGCTCCCGCCATCAGTAAGCCGAAGCAAGGCAGCACAGCCTCCCTTGTGCCGAGGGGCGGCCCCTGACGGAGTCAGCCAACCCAGCTAGCCCGGAGCAGCGAAACCTTATTCCGCACAATGCGTTACGGCGGAAGTACTAGGTTGATGCAGGCATTTCCTGTTCCGACGCGCCACTCCGGTACGACCGGGGCTTCAGCGAGGGACCGCATCAGGACAAAGAGCCCCCGCCACTTTAAAGGCAACGGGGGCCAAGTTTGCAGATTCTAAATTGTCTCCCAGAATTGGAGACACTCTAAGATGCCGGTTCGGTGGGCGTGCTGCAAGAGGCTTTTGTCTTCACCTTATCTGGCGAGGTTTCGGTAATGGGCATCGGGAAGGGCGTGTCTGCCAAGGCAGACACGCCTTTTCTATTAGACAAAGTGATGAAAAGGGTGAGGCGGCGGCCGCAAAAGCCAATCGTCGAGCTACAGCATCCCCAATACCTCGGCCCTACTCCTTGCCTTTGTCACTCCTCACTATTCGTCTTTGCTCGTCATCCCTCGTGGTTCGTGTCGGGCTGTCGGAACGACTTCACGCAATTCTTGGCCAGACCGATGTCCCTACGGCCGCATGAACAACAATACGCATGCATTCAAACCTGAGCCGAGCGGGACTGTATGAATGAGGGAGTCCGTTGCATGACCGCTTCTGCTTCAAAGCAGATGCTCTTTGGCTAGCCTTAGCGAAACCATATGCAAGGACATGTGTTCTTGGATCACTACCGAACTATTGCTCTCCACAGGTTTGACATTCTCAGTGACCAGGGCCCCATCCCGTCGCCGTGAAGGCGGCAGGGTGGGGCCTTCAACATGGATGGCGTCACACTTTGCAGATCGACGCGAATAGCCTGCGAGGAGCCGACGCACCGCTAAGGCCGAAGGCGCGCAGCCTCACACGCAGGACAGGGACACCCACGTCCTCTGACTGGCGCTTCCTCAGCAGCCGCGACGACCAGGGATAGCGCGTGCCGGCCACGTCGGGCAGTGCTCGGCCCCGACGCACCACCCTCGATCAACCGTAAATCAGGGGGTCCCAGGTAGCGGTTGGTGGTGATCCCGACTGTCAGGTCCCAAACTTCACCATCGCCCTGATCAGGGTGAACCGGCTCGTTGCCCGGCGACAGATCGTCGACCATGCGGCGCTCCTGAAGGCTCCGCAGCCCTCGAACAGAGGAGGTTGTCCTTCGAGCGGCAACTCTACTCCAGGCCCGAATGTGGCGCAATTGTGGCGTATTGCGGCACGATTGTGGCAAATGGGGCGAGGCTTCACAGGGCGATGGTTGGTGGCTTGGCTGTTGTGGGCGCGCAGCAACCGCGCTCGGTCAGCCGCCGCCGAGCGAGGCAAGTTAACCGCTTGAGAACATGACCAAGATTATTTTGCCAAGCACGGAAGAATCTGCTCCCGATGCCGGAGCGGAAATTTCTTTCCCCAGTGACAGGGCCAAAAGGGAAGCGGTTGATGGCTGCGAGTGAGGGCAACGGTATGGGAAGCCTGCCCAAATACAAGAACGCCTCTGCAGGTGTTACGAACCGGCGCAACGCCGTCCGGATCAGGACGATCAGGAACGCTAGGATCAAGTTCGGCAACACCAGCCTGGACTGCGTGCTTCTCGACTTTTCCTCCAGGGGCGCACGCGTGAATGTCGGCAGTGCGACGGACATCCCGAAGAGGCTCGTCATCGTCCTGCACGACAACTCTTCCCATAATGCCGCCCTCCGATGGGCGAGGGATCGTGAGATCGGGCTGGAGTTCATTAAGGAGGGCGAGGATCTTCCCGGCGACGGCCCGTCGCCCGAGAGATCGGATGCGGTCTCGGAGTTGAGCCGCCTGCTGTCGCAGGGGGACCCAGGACGCCTGGCCGATGCTTCGCCAGAGCGTCGGGTGCGTGTCGCAAGGGCGGTCAAGGTGCTGGAGGAAGCCTGCCAGAACCTGCGGAGCGCCCTTGAAGCCTGCGATGAGTAAGGATAGCCGCTAGGGTCGCAGTCCCACTCAGTCGAACAGCGCCAGCAGGGCCTCGCCGGCGCAGCGCCTTGGCTCAAGGATCGGCGCCTCGCCGGCCTTGATCAGGATCACGCTCACCACCTCGATGATCCAGGCGGTGTGCGCCTCGCGCGACAGCCAATACCAGCCCGATACGTCGCCGCTTTCCAGGGCTTTCCTGGTCTGCGCGCGCGTGTCGTTCAGAAGTTCCTCCAGGGCGGCGCGGGGCAATGTCCCCTGCGGCGAACGGAGTGCGTGCCGCAGGGCCTGCGCCGCGTCGGTGGCGGCTTCCAGCGCCAGTTGATCAGGCTTTCGCAGATGGCGGAGGCGCGCGTCTTCGATGAGGTCCTCGATCAGGAAATGCAAGGCGTCCGCGACCTGCATGGCTGGCTCCGTGGCTCTTTCCCGTTCAACGCGCGCCGGTCCGGCATGTCACATCGCGCGGTGAGCCCGGTGCCGTCTCAATCCGCCGTGATGGGTGCGGCGCGGATCACCTCCATCCACTTGCCGATCTCGCGGCGCAGATGGGCCGCAAGCTCCGCGGGCCCGGCCGCGAAGGGCTGCAGGCCGAGTTCGGCGAAGCGCGGCGCGAGATGCGGCAGCGCCTCCTGCGTCGCGGCGTTCAGACGCTCGACGATGGGTGCGGGCGTGCTGGCGGGGACGAAGAGCCCGGTCCAGACTCCCATCTCGAAACCCGCCACCGTCTCCGCCACGGCTGGGATGTCGGGCAGGCCCGGAAGGCGCTGCGCGGAGGTGACGCCAAGTGCACGCAGCCGCCCTTCCCGCGCATGCGGCAGCGCGGAGGGAAGCGTGTCGAACATCACATCCACCTGCCCCGCGACGAGGGCGGTGGCGGCAGGCGCCGTGCTGCGGAACGGCACGTGCAGAAGGTCCACGCGCGCGAGCGACTTGAACAACTCCCCCGCGAGGTGGCTGGAGGTGCCGTTCCCACCGGAACCATAGGTGAGCACGCCCGGCTCGGCCCGAGCCCGCGCGATGAGCGCGGCAACGTCACCGATGCCTTTCGACGGATGCGCGACCAGCAGATTCGGGCTGGTGGCGACGCCGGAGACAGGAGCGAAATCGGCCACCGGATCGTACGGGAGCGTCCGGTAGAGACCGACATTCATCGCCTGCGTGCTGATGGTTCCCATCAGCAGCGTGTACCCGTCCGCCGCACTCCGTGCCGCCGCCTCGGTGCCGATGATGCCCGCCGCACCGGCGCGATTATCCACCGTGACGGGCTGGCCCAGCGCGGCGCCGAGCCGCTCCGCCAGTAGGCGCGCCGCGATGTCGGTGAAGCCACCCGGTGCAAAGGCCACGATCAGGCGGATCGGGCGCGTGGGCCAGGATTGGGCGGAAGCGCCGCGCGGCGCCGAGGTGGCCAGGGCCGCCGCGCCGGCAGCCAGGAGATGACGTCGGGTGGACATGATGGGCGTTGCTCCCTGAACCTCGTTGGTCCGTGCCGGGAAGAGGCACGGGACCGCGCCGCATGGCAAGCTGTGGCCCTTCCCTGCACGGCCTGCAACGATGGATTGAACCCGTGACGTCACGCCATGGCCTGGAAATCCGCACTGCCACGCCGGGGGACGCCGCCGGGTTGGCCGAACTTCTTGAAAGCGCGGGAGACGCAATTCCCGAACGTGACCTGACCGAACGACTGGGCGTGCTGCGGCAAGCCGCGGGCACGGTGCTCATCGCGGTGCAATGGGGTCCGCCGAGTGGCCTGGTGGTGCTGCACTGGTATCCGACACTCGGCGATGCGCGCCCCACTGCGCAGGTCACCACCTTGCTGGTCGGCGTGGAGGAGCGGCGGCGCGGCATCGGAAGGCTGCTGATCAAGGCCGCGTCGCAGGCCGCGCGAAGCGCCGGCTGCGGAAATCTGGAGGTGCTGGCGGGGCTGGAGGAACCCTCCCTGCGCGAATTCTGCCTTGCCACCGGCTTCAGCGAGGCACGGGGGCGCTTCACCCGGTCGCTGCGCAAGCAGGGGTGACGGGCCGGGCGCTTGTCGTGCAGGACGGAGGTGAATAGGGTCCGGCAGGCGTCCGCCGAGAGGCGCCAACGGGAATGCCAGTCGAAGTTCAACGAAACCCCGATCGGGTCTGGCCATGCCAAGGGCCGAAGGGGTTCCGCACAGGAGTTTCGACGATGCCATTCTTCAAGCGGCGCGCGCTGGTCGCCGGCGCCCTCGGCCTTCCCGCCCTGCTCCACCCTCCCGCCCGTGCGAGCAGCTGGCCGAGCCGGCCCATCCGCTTCGTGGTTCCCTTCGTGCCCGGTGGCGCAACCGATGCCTCAGCGCGCGTGATCGCCGAGTTCCTGTCCCGGCGCTATGCAACGCCCATCGTGGTGGAGAACCGCCCAGGCGCGAGCGGCGGGGTCGCGGGCGAGTTCGTCGCTCGCTCCGCCCCGGACGGGCAGACTTGGCTCATCGCCCCGGCCTTCCCCCTCGCGACGGGACCGCTGCTCAACTCCAGGCTTCCCTACGATCCGCAGCGCGACCTCACCCCTGTCTCCATGGTCTTCACCACGGACCACGTCATGACGGTGAACAGCGCGCTGAAGGCGCAGAACCTGCAGGAATTCATCACCGAGGCGCGCGCCCGTCGCGAGCCGCTGCGCTACGGCTCCCCGGGGATCGGATCAGGGTCGCATATGATGGGCGAGATGCTGCGGATGCGGACCGGCCTGGACCTCATCCACGTCCCGTATCGCGGGCTTGCGGCGGCAGTCGCGGACCAGCTCGCCGGGCATATCGAGCTGATGTTCGACCAGCTGCCGACCTCCCTGCCCCATATCCGCTCCGGCCGCGTCCACGCGATCGCGATGACTGGCGCCGGGCGCAACGCAAACCTGCCCGAGGTCGCTACGGTGGCGGAGACCTTGCCGGGCTACGAGGCGCAGTCCTGGAATGCGGTCGCGGTGAGGGCCGGCACGCCGCCGGAGCTGGTCGCGCGGATCTCGGCCGACATCCGGGATGCGCTGAACGACCCCGCTGCCCGGGCGAAGCTTGAGCCGCTGGGCGCGGATTACGCAGCCAGCACCCCAGCCGAGATGGCAGCCGTGCTGCAGGCCGAGGTGACGCGGTGGGAGCCGGTCATCCGCGCCGCGGGTATCAGCATGAGCTGAGGCGGCGCAAGGCGCTTCAGGGAATCTCCAGCCCTGAAGCCGCCTCCACCTCTGCGAGAAGCTGCGCCTCCTGGCCGAGATAGCGTGGCGAGAAGTGAAACGGCTCGACGCGGCGCACCTTTGCCCCGCGCGCGATCTCGCCTGCGGCCTGCGTGGTCAGGTGCCTGCGGTCCAGGGCGACTGCGGCATCGGCGGCGGCGAAAGGCGCCTCGATGAAAAGGTTGTCCGCGTCCCGCGCGAGGGCGATGGCGGCATCACGGTTGGCGGGGGTGTCGGCGAAATCCGTGAGGTAGACGAGGCGCTGCCCAGGCGTCTCCCGGACCAGCTCTCGCAATTCCGCCAGGGGCCGGCTTAGCGCCGCGGCGGCCTCCGAGCGACGGGAATAGACGGGAACTGGATGGTCATCCGGTCGCCCCGAGATGACCGCTTCCTTGAGTCCATCCAGCCATGGCCCGGTGGGAAGACCCAAGGCGTCGAGCCCGGTGCGCCAGATGTTCAGATGGGCCATCTCCTCAATGGCGAAGCCCAGGCAGGGTGTGCCGTGGTCCAGCACCGCCGCGCGCAGGCGCAAGGGACCGAGCGGCAGCACCGTGCCGTCCGGCTTCGCTTCCTGAGGAGGGAGGTCCTCCCATTCGAAGCCCCGATGGAGGCGAAGCCGTACCCGCGCCCATTGCTCCGCCGGGGTGATCTCCGTCACCTCGAAGCAGAGATCGGCCGGAATGCGATCCACAAGGTTCCACGTATAGGCCTGAAGGCGATGGAACAGGCGCCGCGCAAAGCCCTGCGGCCCCACCACGGGCAGCACCTTCTCCCGGCCGATCAGCAGCCGGAGCAAGCGGTCGAATCCCGCCCAATGATCCATGTGCGCATGCGACACCGCCAGGGCGCCCACCCGCAGAAGGTGCCGCGGCGAAAGCGCGGAAAGCTCGCCGCAGTCCAGCAGTATCGCCTCCGTCCGGTGCAGCGCCTCCACATAGAGCGCCGGGTCGCCAGTCCGGCCGTTCAGCAGGCGCGGATGGAGCGTCGGCCTCATGACGTCCAGACGCAGCAGGACCCAGCGCCGCTACCGCCCCTCAACCCGAGGCGCGCCCCGCCGCGTGCAGGAAGTTCAGGTGCCGCTCGTACTGGGCAAGCACGTCTGCGATCAGCCCGTCGCGCGAATAACCCATCACGTCGTAATCCTGGCCGCCTTCGCGCAGGAACACCTCGGCCCGAAAGTAGCGCCGCCGCTCCTTCTCCGCTGCCGGGCCACGCTCGAAATAGGCGAAGCTCGGGATGGTGAATCCGCGGACGCGGATGCCGTAGCGGAACTCCTCCGGCCCGCCGGGCATCGCGATGAGGCGGATGCGGTCCTCGTCGCGCAGCAACGTCGCCTCCACCCCGCGATTGCCAAGCTCGCGGCACACGGCCTCCAGCGCGGGTGCCGCGACGCCGGCCAGGAACCCCTGGACCTCGGCCTGAGTGGGGTAGTGGAGGATGATGTGAAGCTGCCTCTGCCACGACCTGTCCGTGTCGCCTGTCGCGGCCGGCGCCGCCTGCATGATCGTCGCCCGCAGCGCTTCGAGGCGGAGCGCTCGCAGCAGCCCGTAGCACATCGCCAGCATGACAACCGCGAAGGGCAGCGCGCTGGCGATGGTCGCGGTCTGCAGGCTCCTCAGCCCGCCCGCGAAGAGCAGCACCGCCGCCACCGCGCCGGTGAGCACGGCCCAGAAGACGCGCCGCCAGGCCGGCGCGTCCTCCGCGCCGCCGGATGTGATCGTATCCACCACCAGCGCCCCTGAGTCTGCGGAGGTGACGAAGAAGGTCACCACCAGCAGCGTGGCGAGGGCAGAAGTGAAGGTGGCGAAGGGAAACTGCTCCAGGAAGATGAAGAGGGCGACCGGCACGCTCCGCGACACCGCTTCGGAAACCGCAAGGGTGCTGCCCGAAAGCTGCAGCCAGAGCGCGGTGTTCCCGAAGGCGGTCATCCAGACCAGCGTGAAGCCGGTCGGCACGAACAGCACGCCGATCACGAATTCGCGGATGGTGCGCCCGCGCGAGATGCGGGCGATGAACATCCCGACGAAGGGCGACCAGGAGATCCACCAGGCCCAGTAGAACAGCGTCCAGTCGGCGATCCAGTTGTTCGGCTCATAGGCGTAGAGCAGGAAGGTGCGGTTGACGAAGTCGTCGATGTAGCCGCCCGTGTTCTGCACCAGCGCCTTCAGGAGAAAGACAGTCGGCCCCGCCACGCTCACGAAGAGCAGCATGGCGCCCGCCAGCATGATGTTAAGCAGGCTGAGCCGCCGGATCCCGGCATCGAGGCCGAGAAACACCGACACCGTCGCCATGCCGGTGATCACCACAATGAGCACCACCTGGGTGGTCAGCCCCTCAGGCAATCCGACAAGGTGGGCGAGTCCGGCATTGACCTGAAGCACCCCGAGGCCGAGCGAGGTGGCGACCCCGAACACCGTGCCGAGCACGGCGAAGACGTCGATGGCCTGCCCGATCGGCCCGTGGATACGCTCGCCGATCAAGGGAAAGAAGGCCGAGCGGACGGTGAGCGGCATGCCGTGGCGGAAGCCGAAGTAGGCCAGGGACAAACCGACCACGGCGTAGATCGCCCAGGCATGTACGCCCCAATGGAAGAAGGTGATCCGCATCGCCGCACGGGCAGCCTCGATCGTGCCCCCCTCGCCCACCGGCGGCGTCGTGAAGTGCATCACCGGCTCCGCCACGCCGAAGAAGACGAGGCCGATGCCCATCCCCGCGCTGAACAGCATGGCGAACCAGGAGCCATAGCTGAAATCGGGCTCGGAATGGTTGGGGCCGAGCTTCACCAGGCCGTGGCGGCTGATCGCAAGGAAGAGCACGAAGAACAGGAAGATCGCGACGGACAGCATGTAGAACCAGCCGAGCCGGTCCATGATCCAGGCCTGCAGGGCGGTGGAGAACCGGCCGACCGCCTCCGGGGCCAGGGCGCCGCAGACGACGATCGCAACGACCAGCACGGCCGATGCCAAGAAGACCGGTCCCGCCCCTTTGCCCGAGCCATTCTCCCGCGCGGCCTGCGACGTGGTGAGCATGCGCGCCCTTTCATTGCCGGAGTGGCTGCCAACGCGCGGCAAAGGGTTCGGGTTCGGACTGCGTCTCCGGATGGCAGGCTTGCCTTGGCGCGAAGGTTAGGAGGAGAGGCCCTGCACGATCTCGGCCCACTCCACTTCCAGCGAGGTGGCAGGCCTCACGCGCCCCGCCCGCCGGTACCAGTAATCGGCATTCGGGAGGTCGCCCTCCCTGCGGTGCAGATAGGCATGGACCCAGGCACCCTCCGCGCTCCCGACCGACTGGGCGAGGCCATGGGCCTTCTGCCAGTCGCCTCGCGCGTCCCACCACAGCGCCGCGAGGAGCGGCGGCAGGCCTTCCGGGCTGGAGCGGTCTTTCAGTTCATGCACTTTCATGTCCTGCTTCCTTCCGGTGCCGGTCCGGTGATGTCCGCCCCGCGCACCGCACCATATCCTGGCGCGGCTGCCCGCACGGGAGCGGCCCGACCCCTTGTCCCTGGAGTTCTGCATGAGCCAAGCGTCCGACTACACCCCGCCAAAGGTCTGGAGCTGGAACAAGGCGAATGGCGGCCACTTCGCCAACATCAACCGCCCCATCGCCGGCCCGACCCACGAGAAGGAACTTCCGGTCGGGCGGCACCCGCTCCAGCTCTATTCGCAGGGCACGCCGAACGGCCAGAAGGTCACGGTGATGCTGGAGGAGCTTCTCGCGCTGGGCCATGAGGGTGCCGAGTACGACGCCTGGCTGATCCGCATCGGCGAGGGGCAGCAATTCGGCAGCGGCTTTGTCGCGGTGAACCCGAACTCGAAGATCCCTGCCCTGCTAGATCGCAGCGGGGCTTCGCCCGTGCGGGTGTTCGAATCCGGCGCTATTCTCCTCTACCTGGCGGAGAAATTCGGCGCCTTCCTGCCGCGCGAGGGCGCCGCGCGGGCGGAGTGCTTGTCCTGGCTGTTCTGGCAGATGGGCAGCGCCCCCTATCTCGGCGGCGGCTTCGGCCATTTCTACGCCTACGCCCCCTCGAAGATGGAGTATCCGATCGACCGCTTCGCCATGGAAACGAAGCGGCAACTGGACGTGCTCGACCGCCGCCTGGCCGAGTCCGAATACGTGGCGGGCCCGGAATACACCATCGCGGACATGGCGATCTGGCCCTGGTATGGCGGGCTGGTGAAGGGCTGGCTCTATGGCGCGGCGGAGTTCCTGGATGCGCAGTCCTACAGGAACGTGGTGCGCTGGGCGGATGCGATCGGGGAGCGTCCGGCGGTGAAGCGCGGCCGCATCGTCAACCGGACCCAGGGCGACCCTGCGAGCCAGCTCTGGGAACGGCATGACGCCAGCGACTTCGACACGAAGACGCAGGACAAGCTGGCTCCCGGAGGCTAGGCGTCGCTCCGGGGCCGCCCCGCCTCTGGTGGCCGGGCGGTGACGACCTTCAGGGCCCGGCGTGCATTGATACGCTCAGCATGTGTACGCGCCGCTGGCCCCGCGTCATCACCCACATCGACCGGCCTCCGCAGGGATGGCGGGAATGGATCTGAGGGCGCGCTCCGAACGCGCACTGGATGCGCTGAGCTTCTTCATCTCCGACGCGCGCTATGGGCTCGGTGCATTTCTCGGCGTCTATCTCCTGACCGAACATGGCTGGGACGCCGGAAGCATCGGCACCGCGCTCTCGATCGGCGGGCTGACCGGGCTAATTTCCCAGGCACCCATGGGCTCACTCGTGGACGCGGTGCGGGCGAAGCGGGCCCTTATCGCCGGCGCGGTGTGCCTCGTGACGGCGACCTGCCTGGTCATCCCCCTCTTCCCAAGCTTCTGGCCGGTGGCGCTGGCCGGGGTGGTCGGGGCGCTGGCAGGCGTCACGATCGGGCCGACACTTTCCGCCATCTCGCTCGGCGTCGTGGGGCCGGAGCGCTTCGCGCGGCGGGCCGGGCGCAACGAGTCCCTCTTCCATCTGGGCGACGGGGCGATCTGCGTCGCGATCCTGATCACCGCCCCCTTCTTCGGCAGCCCGGTGCTGTTCTGGAGCATGGGCTTCACCATGGTGGCCAGCGTGGTGGCCGCAGCCGCGGTTCCGGCGCGCGCCATCGACCATTCCGTCGCGCGCGGCCTCCATTCCGGCGAGGTCGCCGCGCCCGGCCGCTCGGCATGGGCTTTGCTGTTGGAATCGCGGCCGCTCCTGGCCTTCGCGATCTGTGGCGCCCTGTTCCACCTGGCCAATGCCTCGATGCTGGGCCTCGTCTCGCAGAAGCTTGCGCTCGGAAATCTGGGCCAGGGCATCACCCTTACTGCGGCCTCGGCCATCGCGGCGCAGGCCGTCATGGTGCCGGTCGCGGCACTGGCCGGGGCGCGGGCGGATCTTTGGGGGCGACGCCCGCTGCTGCTGGCCGCCTTCGTGGCCCTCGCGCTGCGCGGCGTGCTGTACACGCTCTCCGACAACGCGGCCTGGCTGATCGCCGTGCAGTTGCTGGACGGGATCGGCGCGGGGCTGATCGGTGCGCTCTTCCCCGTGGTGGTCGCGGATCTGACGCGAGGAAGCGGGCATTTCGCGGCCGCTCAGGGCGTGGTGGGCACGGTGCATGGGGTGGGCGGCGTGCTCAGCGCGGGGCTGGCCGGGCAGATGGTGGTCTGGCTGGGATACGACCCCACCTTCCTGGCCCTGGCGAGCGTCGCCGCGCTGGGCGGCATCCTGTTCTGGTGGATCATGCCGGAAACACGCGGCATGAACCCACCCTGACTGCCGGCTAGGGAGTCGGCGCCTCTTCGGGCAGCAGCTTCTCCCGCTTCAGCGCCTGCCAGAATTCGCCGGGGATGGGCCTTCGCATCAACGCGGCATTCTCCCGCACTCGCTCCGCATGCTTGGCGCCCGGGATGACGGAAGCGACCACGGGATGCGCGGCGCAGAATTGCAGCGCCGCACTGCGGAGGTCCACGCCGAAGCGGGCGCACATCTCCGCCATGCGGTCGCGCGCCGCGACACGCTCCGCCGATGCCTCGACGTAATCGAAGTTCCGCCCACCCGCGAGAAGGCCGGAATTATAGGGGCCGCCCACCACCACATGCGCGCCCCGCTCGGCGCACTCGGCGAAGAGCCCGCCCAGCGCGGAGGTGTCGAGCAGGCTGTAGCGCCCCGCCAGCAGGAACACATCCGGGTCGGACATACGGAGAGCGCGCGAGCAGGGCTCGGTGCGGTTCACACCCAGGCCCCAGGCCTTGATCACCCCTTCCTCCCGCAGGCGGATCAGCGCCTTGGCCGCACCGTTCCGCATCGCCTCGTCGAACACCTCCACCCAGTTCGGGCCAAGATGGTCCTCGGCGATGTCGTGGATGAATGCGATCTCGATGCGGTCCATGCCGAGGCGCTGCAGGCTGTCCTCGACTGAACGGAGCGTGGCGTCGAAGGAGTAGTCCACCACGACCCGGAACGGCAGGGGATCGAGGAAGGGCTGGTTGACGGGGCGGCTGGCATCAGGCCGCAGAAGGCGGCCCACCTTGGTCGAGAGCACGAACTCGTCACGCGGCCGCTGGCGCAGCGCCTCGCCAAAGCGATGCTCAGAGATGCCAGAGCCGTAATGCGGCGCCGTGTCGAAATAGCGGATGCCCGTGTCCCAGGCCGCGTCGAGTGCGCCACGCGCCGTCGCATCGTCCACCACGGCGAACATGTTGCCAAGCGGGGCGCCGCCATAGCCCAGCGGCCCTGGTGGCGCGAATCTCGTTTCAGCCATGCGTCATCTCCAAGAGCTGCGTTCGGGGCCGTACCGCAGCAGGATCATTGCCGCGAGGCCCACATAGATCCCGCTGGCAGCGTGCAGCAGCAGGTGAAGCGGCGAGTCAAAGCCACGGATCGAGAGGATCAGCGCGAGGTCGCTGACCGGGATCAGCAGCGTGATCGCCAGCACGATCCCCGCCGCCCGGCGCCCCGCCAGCCACGCGAGGGCCAGCACGTAGCCACCGAAGGCGAGGTCGCGGATGCCGATGGCACGCAGATAGCCCAGCGCATCGCCTTCCGGAGCCGGCAGCCCGAACACCGCCGCCCCTGCGCGGGGCGCCACGACGAAGAGCACGCCCAGCGCTGCGAGGACGACGGCAGGTGAAAGGGCGAACCCATCGAGCAGCCCCCAAGAAGGCGGGACGCGCTTAATCAGCTCCCGGCCCGTCCCGCGGGATGGGCCGGCTGGGCTCAATCGTCCCCGGCCAGCGCTTGCCGCTCGACGACGAAGCGATCCTCGCGTCGCCACCAGCCCGGCTTGCGTGCGATGGGTGCCTCATAGCGGCCGGTGGTCGCGAGGGATTTCACGGCCTCGGCCAGCAGCGTCGGACGGGGCGGGGAATGACGCGCGTCAAAGACGCCCGGCTCGTACCGGCCGGCCTTGCGGCGCAGCAGGGAACACCAATCCATCGCGCCGAACATGGACCACACGGTAACAGCGCACAGATCCACGCCTTCCTGCCGCAGGCGGCTGGCGGCGTTCCACACCTCCATCAGCCAGCGGACGCATTCCTCGGCCTCGACGCAGCCAAGATGCGCCTCCGTCACCGCGATGGGGAGGCGGTAGCGCTCCCACGCCTCGCGCAGCCGCGCCTCGGGGCCGATCTGCACGTCCGGCGGCATGGGCACCCGCACAGCTTCCGTGTCGGCATAGACCATCACCCCGTTCCCGCCGATCGTCTCCGACGGGTAGAGATGCGTGCGGTGATCGAGGAAGCGGTCGCTGGTGACGTAGTGGTTGATGCCGATGAGATCCGGCACGCAGGGCTCGGCCGCCATCTCGTCCAGATGCGCTTGCGGCACGCCCTCGTCCATCATGATGCGATACCAGGGATGGTGCCGGTCCACGAGGCCGCTCAGCAGGTCGAGGCTGAGCCAGCGCCGCTCATTCTCGTGCGCCGCCTGGCCCGCCAGCGGCTTGGTCGAAAAGACGCGGCCCAGATCCTCGGTCTGGACGAGCCGCGCATCGGGCCGGACGCGGCGGATCGCCCGCATCGCCAGGGCGGTGCCCCGGCACTCGTTCATCAGCGCCGCAAGGAAGCTGCGCGGGTCGTTCCCGTGCGGGAACCAATGCCCATACAGGCCCGAGAAGCGCGCCGTCGTCAGGGGCTCGTTCACCGGGGTCCAGTCACGGACCCAGGGATAGCGCGCAGCCGCCTGCACCGCGTATTGCGCCAGCTTCTCCGGGAATTCAGGATCGAGCAGGCTGGTATAGGCTGGTCCCGAGCCGTGATGGACCAGCCCAACGATTGGGTCGCAGCCAAGCTGGCGCAGCCTATCGAGGCGTGCGTCGGACCAGCTCCAGTCCAGGCGGGAGGGGTCTTCCGGCGCCACCCTTTCCCATAGGACGGGGTAGCGCAGCTTGCGGATGCCGAGTTCCGCGATGAGGTCCAAATCGCCTTCGCGGTCGTGATGGCCGGTCTCCAGGACCTGATCGCGCCACACCCCGCCCGAACGCAGGACGGTGCATTCGACACCGCCCCAAATTTCAAGTCTATTCATACACCTCGGCCTTGATCACCCGGCTGTTCGCCATGAGTCGCCTCCGGAACAGGCTCTTTGCCTAGCGCATACACAGGGTGTCCGTTTCCTTGCAGACAAGAAAAATTCCGCTGAGAGCCAACGGGCAAGCCCGAGTTCGATTGCTTGGGAGGCGGCATTCCCATGCGGGGCGCCTTCGCGACCGGTACGTCGCGGGCAAGAAGCAAAAGGGTTAATTAGACGAATGGCGAATTTGTCTGGGCAATGCCCATGAAGGTCATCATGCTCCCCTGCGTCGAAGGCGGCATCGGCCACGTGTCCCGAACGGCGACGCTGGCTCGGGCGCTGAAGCGCGCCGACCCATCGGTTGAGGTCGAGTACGTGATCGACATGGTCCGTCTGCGGCCGCCCAATATCGAGATGACCATGCAGATGGGTTACCAGCCCCGCCTGCTTCCCGCGATCTCGCGCCGGGACCGCGATGCCATCGCCCGGGCCTGCTTCGGCGATGCCGATGTCATCGTGGACGACACGGCACGCTACCTGCTGCCGCTCCGCGCCTGCGTGCCCCAGGCCGCCTGGGTCTCCATCCCGATCCCCCCGGTGGGGGACGAGCTCTTCGGCGACTGGCCTATGATGAAGCAGATGGACGCCATCATCTGGGCCTATTCCCCCGTCGTCGCGATGCCCGAGGAACTCTCCCTGGTGCAGGACCTCATCGTGAAGACCGGCCCGTTTCTGGACCTGGCTTCCGTGCCCGCCCGCGAGCAGGCACGCGCCGGCCTCGGCTCCGAACCGGGCAGCCCGATGATCCTCTATGCGGTGCGGAACTTCCCCTTCACGCGGGAATTCGGCACCCGCGTCCTGCGGAGTGTCTTCGGCGCGGCGGAACGGCTGCGTCAGGGCTCCCAACCCGGCCTTCGCCTTCACCTCATCGCCACCCATGACCGGCACGAGCTGAAATCCCTGCTCGGGCTGGATGCCTTTCCGGACTGGGTGCGGCTGGAGGGCGTCGTGCCCCAGGCCGAGGCGCTGCGTCACATCAGCGCGGCCGACATCGTCCTGGCGGAAGGCACAAGCACCATGCACGAGGCCGCAGCCCTGGGCACGCCCATGGTGCTGATCCCCGGCCCCATCTCGGAGACCCTGCTGCTCGGCGAGGCGCTAGGCCGCCACAACGCCGCGCCCTGCCTCCTCCCTGACGCAGTCACACCGGAGGCGATGGAGTCCGCCTTCCGCGAGATCCTGGACCGGCCCGAGGCAACGCGGGACCGGACCACCCAGGCCAGAACCCTCGTCACCGGGGGCGGCGGCGTCGAAGCCGCAGCCCGCCTCGTCCTGGAGATCGGCGCGAAGCGCCGTGCCACCACCCAAGCCTGATCGCGGATCCCATGCAGCACATTTCCACCAACCTCCGGGCAGCCGTGCCCGAGCTGGGCTTCCGCCCGACTCTCTTCCGCAGCTTCTTCATGGGCGGGTTCGAATGCTCGACGCATCGGCGCCGCGATGGGCAGCGCCTCGACCTCTTGCGGACCACGCGCCACGACGCCCTCGTGGCGCAGGATTATCGGCAGCTGAAGCGGCACGGGATCCGCTCCGTGCGCGATGGGGTGCGCTGGCACCTCGTCGAGACAACACCCGGCCGTTACGACTGGTCCTCCGTGCTTCCCATGATCCGGGCGGCGCAGGAGGTGGGGACGCAGGTCGCCTGGGATCTGTGTCATTACGGCTGGCCCGACGGGCTCGATGTCTTCTCCGGTGCCTTCGTGGACCGCTTCGCCGCCTATTCCGGCGCCTTTGCGCGGTTGCACCTGGAGGAAACCGGCGAGCCCCCGATGGTCTGCCCCGTCAACGAGATCTCCTTCTTCTCCTGGGCCGGTGGGGAAGCCGGGCTGATGAATCCTTGCTGCACCTCCCAGGAGCATAGCGACGAGTTGAAGCGGCAGCTGGTCCGCGCGACCGTGGCTGGAGCGACCGCAGTGCGGGAGGCGGCGCCGGGATCGCGCATCCTGATGATCGACCCGCTCATCAACATCGTCGCGCGCCCCGAACAGGACCCTGCCGAGGCGGCAGCCCGCAACGAGGGCCAGTTCCACGCCTGGGAGATGATCGCCGGCCGCATGTCGCCGGAATTGGGCGGCGCGCCGGAGATGCTCGATGTCATCGGCGTGAACTACTACTGGAACAACCAGTGGCTCCACGGTGGTCTGCGCGAGGCGCTGGTTCCCGGCGACCCTGGGCACACGCCGTTGCGCGACCTCCTGGTCGGCGTCTATGCGCGCTACCAGCGGCCGATCTTCATGGCCGAGACCAGCATCGAGGGTGAGGAGCGGGCACCCTGGCTGAACTATGTCTGCGAGGAGGTCCGGGCCGCCATGCGGGCCGGCGTGCCGATCGAGGGGATCTGCCTCTACCCCGTGCTGTCGCATCTCGGGTGGGACGATGACCGCTACTGCCCGAATGGCCTGCTTGAATTGCAGGTGGAAGGGGAAGAGCGGGAATTTCACGAGTCCCTCGCCCTCGAGATGGAGAATCAGCGCCGGCTCTTCGCCGACTTGTGCGGAGCGTCATAGGCAGGGGAAGTCAGCGTCCCGGCGCGCTAGCGCGCTCCCTCAACACCCAACCAAAGTAGCGGCACCGCAAACAGAACAGCCCCGGCTCCTCCGAGCCGGGGCCATCCCTTCTACACCGCTAGGGAAAGCGGATCGTAATCAGGCAGCGACCTGACGCCGGACCGCCGCGAGGCCGAACAGGCCAAGACCCAGCAGGGCGAGGCCAGCCGGCGCCGGCACGGCGACCTCGGAGGCGCTCGCATTGCCGCTGACGCTCGCCGTGAAGTGGCAGATCGTCGAGCCGCAGATGCTGAGCGCCTGAGACAGCGCCGTGAAGGTGAAGCCGATCGAAGACGGGTCCCCAAGGCTGGAGGCGGGGATCAGGGAGGAGGTGAAGGTCACGGAACCCGGCGGATCGGTCGCGACTAGGCTGGCTTGGAAGCCCCCATCGGGCCCTCCCAGGCGCGAACCGGCCAGGGCGATGTCGGCAAAGGTGCCCGACAGGTAGTTGGTGCCGGTGCCGCCCAAGCCGGAAGTGATGGTGAAGCTGCCGGCGAAGGGCTGAAGGATGTCGGTCCCGAAAACCGAGACCGCATTGCCCGTGCTGCTCGCGCTCAGGTTCAGGTAGGCGGTGATGGGGGTGGGGGCGGCGCCCGCGTAGCCCGAGATCGTGATCGCGACATCCGTCCCGGTCAGCGTCGTCGTGAGGCCGCCAATGGAGTTGGCGGTGATGGTGTTGCCCGTCGCGTTCTGGGCCCAGGTGATGATCGTCGTCGGCGCTGCCTGGGCAATGGCGCTCAGGCCAACAAAGGCGGCCGTCGTCGCCAGTAACGCTAGCTTCTTCATAGGAGGTTCTCCTCAGACCGGTGTGCCGTTGGTTCTTCCAGACCTTCAGGAACTGGAAACTCGCCCCTCAAGGTCACGCGACGAGCGCCACGGCCCGTCCCACGGCTGGAGAGCAAGTGTCGTGCCACGCCGCTAAGTCCCTGCCCGGTCTCGGTTTTCGTAATGGCACCCCTCCCACACTTGTCATGTCGTAAAAAAAACCGACGAGGGTCTGAAAACTTCTCGCCTTCCCTAACGAACATGAGGGCTTCGGCAGGAATACGGCGTTTAAGGCGATGACGCTTCCACGTTGGCGTTCCGGCTTCATATCAATCCCGCCCCGGTAGCCAGCACAACGCTAGGGCACGGCCGAAAGCCAAAAGCGCCGCTGGAAACGCGAAGGCAGCTCAGCTTGTCCTGGTTACAAAAGTGTCCGGTCTCAACCGGCTAAACGAGGGCCCGGCGCGATCGGACGGGATTTTGCGCCCGCAATCCTGCGCTGGCGTAAGAGAAAATCCTCCGCGCTAACTCCTACCAGCGGTTGCATTGCCCGCTGAGCCACTCTTAGACGAATCCGTTATTGAGCTACCAGCATGAATTAGTTTCCAAACAAACAACTACTCCCATATGAAAACTGTGCCATAGAAGTGGCGGCGATTGTGCATAGCTTGGGGGGATGCCAATTGTTGGACAGTGAGCAATTCCAGGGTCGTAAAGACTCGTGCAGGGAGAGTTATTCGCGCAGCGGCTTATCTTGGCAGGAGGCGACTCGATTTCTCTTCATAGCCTTGGTTTTGTTCTGGCAGGCCATGGTCGTCGCGTGCGTGATGTTTCCCGCACCCTGAAGGCGGCCGACGTCACATACCATCCACGGTAGTGATGCGTGACGTGGCCTGGGCTCGCTGATTGAGCCAATCGGCGACAGTGGTGATGGCCTTAAAGCAGGATGGCCGTAGCGCGTGACGATGTGGCGCCGGCCCTTCGGCCGAAGGCGATCTCGATGCGGTGCCGCTGGTGAAACAGAACGGCGTCGAGCCGGGGCGCTTACCTGGATTCGGAACGAGGCTCAGGCCGCCGACACCCTTAGGTTCACGAAAGCGGCGCCTCGTTCAGCAAGGCGTAATAGCCCGTCATATCCAGCAAATTCTGGCCTTCCTCAGTTCCCCCTTGGCGACGCAACCTATCGTCGGCGCAGCAGGCACTCGGGCCAATGGCCACCCAGTGCGAGACGCACTCAGCGGAACTCGGGGGAGCCAATTACTCGCACCGCAAGCTTCGCTTCCGGCACAGGTCCCGGGTCGCCGGCCCAGGCCGCGCTGAGGACGCGCGGCCTGGATGGGAGCGGACGCTGACGCTCTACCCGTTGACCCGCGCAACGCGGCCACTGCGCGCCAGATCCGCCCAGCGCGCGACATCAGCCCGGAAATAGGCTGCGAAGCCGGCGGCGTCGGTCGGAATGGCGATCGCCGAAGTCTGCAGCAGCTTCTCCTGCACCACTGGCGTCGCGATGGCCGCGCGGTTCGCCTCCTCCAACCGCGCAAAGGCGTCGGGCGGCGTGCCGCTGCGGACGAAGAAGCCGAGCCAGAGGGAGTATTCGTAGCCGGGGACGCCCTGCTCAGCGATGGTCGGGATCTCCGGGAAGGCCGGGGACCGTTCGGCCGAGGAGACGCCGATCGCTCGCACCGCCCCTGCCCGCACCTGACCGGCGGAGGAGCCCATGGCGTCCAGCAGGAAGGAGATGCGCTGGCCGATAAGGTCCGGATACACCGCGCCCGAGCCACGATAGGGCACGTGCAGCAACTGAGTGTCCGTGGCGGCCCCCAGCAGCTCTCCCGCCATGTGGCTCCCGGTGCCGAGGCCGGAGGAGCCATAGGAGATCTCACCCGGCCGCGCGCGGGCGGCGGCGATCACATCCTCCACCGACTGGAATGGCGATTCCGGCGAGACGACCATCATCATCGGCACCGTGCCGATGCCGCCCAGAGGGGTGAGGCCGCCCACCGGATCGTAGTTCAAGGTCTGCAAGGCCGGTCCGATGGTCATGGAGACCGAGCCGAGCAGGACGGTATAACCATCCGCGCGCGCGGAATTCGCGACATGGGCGCCCCCGATATGCCCGCCAGCGCCAGGGCGCTGCTCCACCACCACGTTCTGGCCGAGGATGCGCGACATCTCGGGCGCGATGACGCGCGCCAGGACGTCGGCTGATCCTCCGGGGGCATAGGGCACGATCATGGTGATCGGGCGGTCAGGGAAGCTGGCGCGCGCCAAACGCGGCGCGGCGAGTGGAACCAGGGCAAGCAACGGCAGTGAGCGTCGGCTCAGCATCACCGATTCTCCTATGAAACGCTGTGGATTATTCTAAACCACCATGCGTTCCAGCGCCATCTCCCGTAAGCGCGCCTTGTCGACCTTGTTCGTACCCATAAGAGGAAGCGCGGGCAGGAACCAGATGCGGCGCGGATGCATGAAAGCCGGCGCATGCGCCAGCGTAAAAGCCTTGAGGTCCGCCTCGGTTGGTGTGGCTTCGCCGCGCGGCACCACGAAGGCCACGGGCTTCGTGCCCTTGATGTCGTCGGGCACGGGAAGGACGGCCGCCTGCTCCACGCCCGGATGGCGCTCCAGCACGGCCTCCACCTCGCCGGGGAAGATATTCTCGCCGCCCGAGATGAACATGTCGTCGGCACGACCGATCACGTAGTGGAATCCGTCTGCGTCGCGGCGCATCACGTCGCCGGTCACGTAGAATCCGTCCTCCGTGACGGGCGGCTTCAGGTCGGGCCGGGCGTAATAGCCGTTCATCAACCCGGGCGTTTTCTGCTCCAGCACGCCTTCATCGCCCAGCGTCCCATCGGCTGCGCGCAGGCGCAGCGTCACGGCCGGATGCGGGTAGCCGACCGAAAGCCGCGGCGTGGGCTTGCCCTCCGGATGCGGCCCGAAGACCACGGGCCCCGCCTCGGTCGTGCCATAGGCATTGATCAGGCGCGCACTCGGAAAGGCGCGCAGGATCGCGGCGGCCAGCGCCTCGCTGACCGGAGCGGAGCCGAGGCGGATAGAGCGCACGCTGCCCGTATCGGTCCGGGCCAGCAGCTCCTGCTCACGCAGCAGCATGGCGAACATGGGCGGCACGGCGGTCAGCCAGGTGCAGCGCTCCTCACCCACCGCAGTGATGTACTCGGCCTCGCGGAACTGGGGCAGCAGCACGATCGTCGCGCCTGCCGCCAGGGCAAGCTGCGCCAGCGCCAAGCCGTTCATGTGATAAAGCGGAGCCGCGATCAGGAAGCGCTCCTCGCCGAGCGCGGCGCCCTTCAGGCGTTGCTCCACGATCCACAGATGCGATTGGTGCGACAGCACAAC
Organism: Sabulicella rubraurantiaca; assembly: GCF_017355885.1. Lineage (GTDB taxonomy): Bacteria > Pseudomonadota > Alphaproteobacteria > Acetobacterales > Acetobacteraceae > Roseococcus > Roseococcus rubraurantiacus. The sequence goes on along the minus strand of NZ_JAFEUU010000012.1, from coordinate 103,853 downwards.
GCCCTTGGGCCTTCCCGTGCTGCCGGAGGTGTAGAGGAAGAGGGCCGGCTCCTTCTCTGCCGGCTCGATAGCCTCGAACGGACCTGGGTCGAGGAAGGAATCCCAGTCCGGCCCATCCAGCGCGAGGCGCGGCAGGCCAGCGGGCACCGCATCCGCCCGTGCGGCGTCGTGCGCCACCAATGCGACGCCCGCGTTCTCCAGCACATAGGCCACGGTCTCTGGCGGAAAGCGCCAGTTCACCGGCACGGCCACGAGGCCGGCACGCATCGCGCCGCACAGCAGGGCCAGGAACTCGATGGAATTTGCGGCCAGCAGGCCGATACGCTCGCCGCGCTTCAGCCCGCGCCGAATCAGGCCGCGCGCCGCAGCATTGGCCAGCGCGTCGAAGGCGCCGTGCGTGATGACGCGCCGCACTCCGCCGTCGCGGAAGATGAGGGCTGGCTTGTCAGGGTCCAGCCCGCTCGGCGCGAGCGCGCCGAGGTTGCGCGCCGCGAAGCCCGTCACGCCTTGGGCGGCGCCGGCGGCGCGGTGAGGTAGACGCCGCGGCCGGAGGCGCAGAGCTTACCGTCGCCGTCGTAGATCTGGGCCTCGGCCACCGAGAACTGGCCGCCCGCGCGCACTACCTTGCCCTTGCAGGTCAGGTCGCCCGGCATGGCGGCGCGGTGGTAGTCCACGCGCATATCCACCGTCGGCACGCCGCGCCCAGTGGACGAGACGAGCGCCCAATCCGCCGTCAGATCCACCAGCGCGGCGAGGATGCCGCCATGGGTGTAGCGGCGGTCCGGATTCACCACCCATTCCTCTCGCCAGGTGGCCTTGATCTCGATCGTGCCCTCGCCGACCGCCAGCACCTTGAGGCCGAGCCACTGGTGGTACGGGCCCCGCAGCAGCAGCGCCTCGACTTCCTGTGGCGTGGGGATCTTCTTCGTCTCGCTCATGGCGTCACCACCACCTTGCCCAGCACCTCGCGGTCGCGGATCAGACGCAGCCCTTCGGCGGCCTCGTCGAGCGGCAGCACCTTGTCCAACACCGGCTGGATGCGCCCATCCTGGATCATGTCCATCAGCGCCGCGAGGTTGTCGTCATAGAAGGAATTGGAGCCGATGACCTGCAGCTCGAAGGACCAGATGTACCGCAGATCCTCCTTCGGGTCGTGGCCGGCGGTCGCGCCGCAGACCAGGATCTTTCCGCCGCGCTTCACGCAGCGCAGCGTCGGCCCCCAGGTGTCGCCACCGGTGAAGTTGATCACCACGTCCACGCCGCCTTCATAGGAACGGCGCTGCGGCTTGCCGTACTTCTCGACGGCCCAGCGGGACCAGTCCACCTCGTTGTAGTTCACCGCCTCGTCCGCGCCCATGGCGAGCAGCGCGTCGCACTTCTCCTTGCTGCCGGCGCAGGCGATGACATGCGCGCCCAGCTGCTTCGCGAGGATGACGCAGCCCGTGCCCACGCCGCCCGAGGCGCCGAGGATCAGCACCTTGTCGCCCGCCTTGATCGTGTTGTGCGTCACGATCATGCGGTGCGCCGTGCCATAGGCCACGGGCAGCGAGGCCGCCTGCTCGAAGGACACGCCCTCGGGCATGCGGATCAGCTGGTCGGCGGCGACGCGGCAGTATTCCGCCATGCCGCCATCCAGCATCTCGCCCATCAGCCCCTTCTTCTTGTTGAGGGGGTTCACCAGCACGCGGTCGCCGACCGACCATCCGGAAACGCCCTCGCCCAGCTCCGTGATGGTGCCCGCCATGTCGAGGCCGATCACCACGGGCATCGGCACCTTGATGCCGGGCATGCCCTTCACGGTGAACACGTCGTGATAGTTGAAGGAGGACGCGCCGACCCGGATCACCACATGCCCAGTATCCGCCTTGGGCTTGGGGTAATTCTCCTCGACGCGCAGCTTGTCGAGGTCGCCATGTTCGCGCAGCACGAGGGCGCGCATCGTCTCGGTCATCTCACTCTCCAGTCCTCACGCCCTGCGGGCGCGTCGCCCAACCCTAGGCAAGGGTGGCTGGGTTTGAAAGGGGCGGGGTCGAAGAGATGCGGCTCGTAAGGGTGATTGACATGCGGTGAGGCGGGCTGTGAGCCGGTCGTCCACGGGCAAGAACCGGCCACCTCGCCTCCAACTGCCCACGAGCCGAAGTCTCGCGACGCTCACCACCGAGCGGTCCCCTGCAAAATTCCTACCTGGACAAGCGATCCGCCAAGGCAGCCTGCAGTGCAAGCACATCAACGCCCTTGCTGAAGGTGCGCTGAAGCGGCTCGGCTGCGCCGCCGATCCAGATCTTCAGTTCGGCCTCGAGGTCGAAATTGCCCTGGGTTTCGACCGAGAAGCGGGAGATGGCTCGGTAGGGAACCGACATCAACTCGGTCTTGCGGCCCGTCAGTCCTTGCTTGTCGACGAAAATGATCCGGCGATCCGTGAGTATGACCACGTCGCGAACAAGCTTGAAGGCGAGGATGATCTGCTCGCCCGCGGCGAGAATGCCGGCAAAATCTTTTGTGGCCTCCCCGATTTCGTAATTCCTCGCATGACCCAGCAAAGCCCCAAACAAGGACATCCTCGCCTCACATTCTGCCGAATACCGGGTAGCCTAGCCTCATCTTCCGAGGCCCGAAAGAATTCCGCCCCCTGCATCAAGGGCCACTTCAGGGAATCGGAGGAGACGGCGGGACCGGAAAGGACGTGGCCCTTGGGAACACCTCAGGCCGCGTGCCACCATCCACGGTCAGGATGGATTCTGGCCGCACAGCACCACGCCCAGAATTCGCTGACCGGAAATTCAAACAGGGTCTTCGTGAATGAACGTGGATGAGGTCGCCCCTCCATTCCGAATCGGGATCGATATTGGCGGGACTTTCACCGACATCGTCGTGGCCGGCGCGGAAGGCAGGCTGCTGGCGCACAAGGCGCCCTCCACGCCCGAAGACCGCACGATCGGCGTGCTGGACGCCATCGCGGGTGCCGCGCGGGCCCTGGGGCGCGACACCGAAGCCCTGCTGCGGGACACCGACCTGCTGGTGCACGGCTCGACCGTAGCCACCAACACGCTGCTGGAGAAGAAGGGTGCGCGGGTCGGGCTGCTGACCACCGAAGGATTCCGCGACAGCCTGGAGATCCGTCGCGGCCTTCGGCGTGAGGTCTGGGACCACCGCACCCCCTTCCCGCCCCCGCTGGTTCCGCGCCGCCTGCGCCTCGGCGTGATGGAACGGATCGGCGCCGCAGGCGAGGTGCTGAAGCCGCTCGACCGGGACAGCGTGCTGCGGGCCATTGAGCGCTTCCGCGCCGAGGGGGTCGAGGCCATCGCCATTTGCTTCCTCAACAGCTTCCGCAACCCAGTCCACGAGCACGCCTGCCGCGCGATCATCCAGCAGGCCTGGCCGGATGCCTGGGTGTCCTGCTCGGGCGACATCGCGCCGATCATGGGCGAGTACGAGCGCAGCACCACTGTCGTCGCCAATGCCTATGTCGGCCCGCGCGTCGTCCCCTATCTCCGCTCACTCGAGGCCCGCCTGTCAGGCCTCGGCCTGCGGCACCCGCTGCTGATCGTGCAGAGCAACGGGGGCGCGCTGAGCGTCCCGGAGGTGGCGCATCAGCCGGTGCAGATGGTCCTATCCGGCCCAGCTGCCGGCGTGGGCGCCATCAGGTACTTCGGGCGTGACACGGGCTCATCCGACCTCGTCTCCATCGAGGTGGGCGGGACAAGCTGCGACGTCACCCTCATGCGCGACGGCGTCGTGCAGATGACCGACCAGCTCGACGTCGAGGGGCACTGCATCGCCATCCCCTCCGTCGAGATCCACACGATCGGCGCGGGAGGTGGCACGATCGGCCATGTCGATGCCGGCGGGATGCTGCAGGCTGGCCCAGGCGGCGCCGGCGCGCGCCCCGGCCCGGCTTCCTATGGGCTTGGTGGCACGCTGCCGACGGTGACGGATGCGCAGCTCGTCCTGGGACGACTGGCGCCCGGCCCCTACGCAGGGGGCGCCATCTCGCTCGACCTCGACAAGGCGGCCCGTGCCATCGAGCAGTACATCGCCGGGCCGCTCGGGCTGACGGTGGAACAGGCCGCAGCCGGACTGATCCGCCTGGTCGAGCAGAACATCCAACACGCAGTGGAGCGCGTGAGCATCGAGCGCGGCTACGACATCCGCAACTTCACCCTGATCGCCGCCGGCGGCGCGGGGCCCCTGCACGGCGCATCGGTCGGCCGGGCCCTGGGCTGCGCCGCGGTCTATGTGCCCCGGCTGGCGGGCGTGTTCTGCGCCTTCGGCATGTGCAACACGGATGTCCGCCTCGACCGCATCCGCAGCTGGTACAAGCGGCTGGATGAGGGGCAGTCCAGCCTGCTCGAGGCGGCGTTCGGGGAGATGGAGGCGCAGGCCAGCGCCGCCCTGGCGCGGCAGGGCTTCTCCCGGGAGGCGATCCAGCTCGAGCGCGGCCTGGCGCTGCGCTACCCAGGACAGCAATGGCCGGTCTCCATCCCTTGCGAGGACGGGCTGGCGGTAGAGGTAATTCGACGCGGCTTCGAGGAGGCGCATCAACGCCTCTACGGGCACCATCAGCCCAGCGGCGAGATCGAGGCGCTAGGCCTGAAGGTTGCCGCCCGCGGGCATCTCCCCATGGCCGCGCCGGCGCTGGCCGAGGTGGAGGCCCGGCGATGGCCGGAACCGTTAGGGCGGCGTCCGGTCTGGATCAACGACCGGACGGGCACGGTTTCCACGCCGATCCATGACGGAAGGCACCTCCTGCCCGGGGACGCCGTCATCGGGCCCGCCATCATCGACGAGGCCACGACCACGTTGCTAGTCGAGGGAGGACAGCGCCTGCGTGTCACCGCGGCCGGCAACTACCTGATCGAGCCTGCGCAGAAGGACGGCGCTGCATGAACGCCTTCGCCATTGATCCGATCCGCCTGGCCGTTGTCCAGAAGCAGGTGGACCATATCTCGCAGCAGATGGGCTGGATCATGACGCGCACGGCGCGCAGCCCGATCTTCAGCCAGAGCCACGACTTCACCTGCTTCGTCGCCGGTGCCAGCGGCGACATCATCGCCCAGGCAGACGGCATCCCGATCCACAGCGGCGGGGGCGGCTTCGCGGTGCGCGCCACGCTCCAGGCCTTCGGCGAGGAGATGGCAGAGGGCGATGTCTACCTGCTGAGCGATCCCTACACGGCCGGCGGCAATCACCTTCCCGACTGGACGATGATCCGTCCGGTCTTCGTCGGGGGGCGGCTTTGCGGCTTCACCTGCAACCGGGCGCATCAATCCGATATCGGCGGCGGCGCGGCCGGCACCTACAACCCCGAAGCGACCGAGATCTTCCACGAGGGCATCCGCCTGCCCGTGCTGCGACTGGTCGAGGGTGGCAAGCTACGCCGCGACCTGTTCAATCTTCTCCTGCTGAACTCGCGCTGCCCCGATCTCATGGAAGGCGATCTCAACGCGATGTTCGGCTCGACCCGGATCGGCGCCGAGCGCGTCGCCGCAATGTTGTCAGAGATGGGCGTCGATTGCGGCCTCGCCTATTTCGATGCGCTCCTGCGCTATGGCGAGGCGCGCATGCGCGCGGAGATCGCGAAGCTCCCGAACGGCATCTATCTCGGCGAGGATGGCAGCGACACCGACTGCTTCCAGGCGATGGAGGTGCCGGTGCGCGTTGCGCTGGAGATCCGCGATGACACGCTAGTCTTCGACTTCACCGGCAGCGCGCCGCAGATCCGGGGCTTCAAGAACAGCTCGCTCGCGAACACCTATTCGGCGGTCTACGTCGCGGTCGCGACCTTCTTCGACCATTCCTTGCCGCGGAACGAGGGCCTGTTCCGGCCCGTCTCCATCATCGCGCCGGAGGGGACGGTCGTGAATGCGCGCCCGCCGGCGCCGATGACGATGAACACGGTCCATCCGGCGACCGATATCATCTATGCGTGCTGGAAGGCCTTGGCGCAGGCGGCGCCCGAACGTGGCTGCGCCGGATGGGGAAAGGCCTGCTACGGGTTGAGTTCCGGGCGCGATGCGGAGGGCCGCGTCTTCGTCATGTATCACTGGCACGGCGCTTCGGGCGGCGGCGCCGTGAAAGGGCGCGATGGCTTTCCGTCGGTAGGGCACATGATCTCGCTCGGTGGCCTGACGCTGCCCAATGTCGAGGGCTATGAGCAGGCCTATCCGGTGCGGATCCATCGGCAGGAACTGCGCCGCGATACGGCTGGCGCCGGGGAGTTCCGCGGCGGTCCGGGCGTGGACTATGTCTGCGAGGTGCTTGCGCCGACCGAACACGCGATCCGCGCGGAAGGCGTCCGCCGCCCCTCGGGATACGGCATCAATGGTGGGCTGGACGGCGCCGTCGGGAAGCTCGAGGTCGAAGAGCTTGGCAAGGGCCCACGCCCGCCGCCGCAATACGGCATCCAGCGGCTTGGCCCCTCGCGCATCCGCGTGCTCTCGAGTGCCGGCGGGGGTTGGGGCGACCCGCTGCGGCGTGACCTGGGCGCCGTGCTGGCTGACGTCCTGGACGGGATCATCAGCGAAGAGGCAGCGCGGGACGTCTACGGCCTTGTCCTGACACGCGATGGACGCGCCGTGGACCACGAGCAAACAAGCTTGCGCAGGGCTTTGCTGATGAAGGCATAGCGCTCCTTGACCTGTCGCGCAGGGCTCCGGGCTGTCAAACGGCTCAGTGCAACGCCTCAGCCAAAATCGAGCTGGACGCCCTCGCGACGCACCACCGCGCCCCATTTCGCGATCTCGGCCTGGATGAAGGCATCAAACTCCTCGGGCGTGCCATAGGCCGTCACCCCACCCATCTCCGCGAAGCGCGCGACCGTGGCGGGCATCTCCAACAAGGCCTTGATCTCGAGGTTCACCGTACGCAGCGCGTCCGCAGGGACGCCGGCCGGCGCCATGATGCCGAACCAGGTGTTCACCTCGTACTCGGCGAGCTCGGGCATGGTCTCGCGCATCGCCGGCAGGTCGGGCAAGGCCTGGTTGCGTTCGGCACTGGTGACCGCGAGGGCCCGCACCCTTCCGCCGCGGATATGCGGAATGGCGGTGGAGAGGTTGTCGAACATGAACTGGGTGTTGCCCGCCAGCAGGTCGAGCATGGCGGGCGCCGAGCCTCGATAGTGCGACGGCACAGCCTGAGTGTTTGTCAGCTGGTGGAACCAGGCAGCGGAAAGATGCGGCGACTGCCCGACCCCCGCCGTGCCATAGGTCAGCTTGCCCGGCTGCTCGCGCAGCAGCGCGATCAGTTCCGCCACGGTGTTGGCACGCACCGAGGGATGCACCACCAGGACATTGGGCCCGCGGATCATGTTGGAGACCGGCTGGAAGCTTTCCGGCCGGTACGGCAGGTTGCGGAACAGCGAATAGGCGATGCTGCTCGGCCCGATATTGGTGCTGAGCAGGTTGAGCATATCCGGCGCTGCGCGGGCGATCTCCGCCGAGGCAATGGTCCCCCCGCCGCCGCCTTTGTTCTCCACGACCACGGGGGTGCCCCAGCGCTGCTGCAGATGCGCGGCCAGCATCCGGCCCATGATGTCCGTAGTGCCGCCCGGCGCGGCATTGACCAGGATCCGCATCTGGCCGGAGGGTCGCCAAGCCTGCGCGCGTGCCAGCCGCAGGGCGGCCAATGCGAGCGGCGCCGCGAGCGCGGCGCGACGGGGAATGGTGGTCATGGGGAACGCCTCCTGTCCTTGCTCACGCCGGCTCCTCCGGCTTCACGGCTCCGGCGCCGAGCCAGGCGGTGCCGAGGATGACATCCTGGCCCGAGGCATCGCGCACCCAGACATCATAGGCGCCGTCCTCCCGGCGCCGGCCGCCGGACGTCACCTCCGTGTCCACGAGGACCGGACGGACGAAGCGGATCTCGAGGCTGATCGGCATGGCCTCGCCGAAGGCGCGGCGCAGCGACTGCCAGACGAGGTTCAGCGAGAGCATCCCGTGCGCGATCGGCTTGCCGAAGGGCGTCCCGGCGGCGAAGGCCTCGTCCACATGCAGCGGATTGAAGTCCTCGGTGATGGCGGCGTAGGCGAGGATGGCGGCACGATCCACGTGCTTCGACACCGCAGGCAGGGTCTCGGTCATCATGCGGCCCACAGAAGCGTCATGCGGGCCCGGAAGGCAGGGCCGCCATCGCCGGCGGTGTCCATGACGAGGGTAACGCGGCGGCGGTCCTTACGGATCTCCTTCGCGAGGCAGGTGATGGTCGTGACCAGACGCTCGCCCACGCGCGGCAAGCGGAACAGGTCGAAACACTGCGCGGCGTGGATGTTGCCGGGCGGGCGCGGCTGCACCACCGCGGCATAGGCGCGCATGGCGATGGCAGCGACCATGCCGTGTGGCATCACGCCATCCAGTTCGTCTTCAGGGAAAAGCGCGCTCCAGGCCTGCAGCTTGGCGGCGTCCAGCACCTCCTCGCTGCCGCCCATCACTTCGCCTGGTGTGAAGCTGTCGAAGGTGATCATGGCGCCTCCAGGATGATGGCGTGCGGCAGGGCGATGCCGTCCGGACCTGCGGGCGGGTCGAAGCCGACCCGCACGGCGTCGCCGATGCGCGGCTCCGCGCCGCCGCGCAGCGTCACCATGAGGCGCGGCCCCTCCTCCAGCGCCACCAGCGCGACGGAATAGGGCACATCTGCCTTGAAGGCGGGCGAGGGCGGCCGGTGGACGCGCGTGTGGCTGACGATGCGGCCGCGGCCGCTCGCCCGCTCCCATACCGGCGAGGATGCGTGGCAGGTGGCGCAGAGCGCACGCGGCGGAAACTGCGCCGCCCCGCAGGCCCGGCAGCGCTGGAGGCGAAGCTCCCCCTGGGCGCAGCCCTCCCAGAATTCCTTCGTGTCGGCGTTGGGGACAGGCAGGGGCTTGTCGGTCATGTCATCGCCTCCCAAGCACGAGGGAGCAATGGGCGGACAGGATGCCACCATCGCCATGGACAAAGGCCAGTTCCGCATCCGGCACCTGCCGCGCCTCCGTCTCGCCGCGCAGCTGGCGCACAGCCTCGGTCACGTGGAACAGCCCACCCGCGGCGCCGGAATGCGCGTAGGACATCAGCCCGCCATGAGTGTTGCAGGGAAGCCTTCCGCCCAGATCCAGCGCTCCGGCCAGTGCCGCCGGCCCGGCCTCCCCTTTCTCGAAGAAGCCGATGGATTCGAGCTCGATCAGCAGGGTGATGGTGAAGCTGTCGTAGATCTCCGCCACGTCGATCTCCGCGGCAGTGATGCCGGCGCGGCCGAAGGCCTGGACGGCGCTGTCGCGGCAGCCAAACTCCGTGAGGCTGGGCGCCGCTACCAGGTGCTCATGCGTGTTCTTCTGCCCGGTGCCCAGCACGGCCACGCCCCGCTTCGCCGTGTCGCGCGCCGCATCGGCGGCGCTGACCACGAGGGCGGCGCCGCCATCGGAGATCAGGCAGCAATCGAGAAGGCGCAGCGGCTCGGCGATGAAGCGGCTGGCCAGCACTTCGGCGACCGTGATCGGCTTGCGCATCTGCGCGCCCGGATTGCGCATGGCATGGGTGCGGCTGTTCACCGCCATGGCCGCCAGATGCTCGGGCGTCGCGCCGTAGCGGTGCATGTAGGCCTGCGCGACCAAGCCATAGAGCGCCGGGATGGTCACCCCGAAGGGCCGCTCGAATTGCGGGTGGCCGACCTCCGACAGCGTGGCGACGGCCTTGTCGCGCGACAATCCGCTGAGGCGGTTATCGCCCGCCACGACCAGGACGTGGCGGCAGAGCCCGGCCTCCACCAGCGCCGCTGCCTGCATCACCATGATGCAGCCCGTCGCGCCGCCCGCATGGATCGCGGCGGAATAGGCGGGCTGGATGCCGAAATACTCGCAGAAGACCGAGGCGAGCATGAGATGCGGCTCGGTGAAGGAATAAGCACAGAGGACGCCATCCACCTCCGAGGGCTTCAGCCCTGCATCGGCCAGGGCACGCGAGGCTGCCTCAGCGTGCAGTCCCATGCAGGAGGAACCGGGCAGATCCCCCACCGCGGTGTCCGCCACGCCGGTGATGATGGCACGCTGCGTCATAGCCCAAGCCCCCGCGCGATGAGGTTGCGTTGGATCTCGGAGGTCCCCTCCCCGATCACGTAGACCAGTGCGTCGCGGTGGATGCGCCCGACCGGATAGTCCCGCATTAGCCCGGCCCCGCCATGGATGCGGATCGCGGCTTCCGACACGCGCACCGCGCATTCGGAGGCGACCAGCTTCACCTTCGCCGCCATCGCCGCGTCCAGCGTGCCCTGATCCACGCGCCAGGCGCCGTGGTAGACCAACCAGCGCGCCGCCTCGATCTCCGCCGCCATGTCCGCCAGCTTGTGCGCGATGGCCTGGAACTGGCCGATCGGCTTGCCGCGCACCATGCGCGTCTTCGCGTAATCCAGCGCCGCCTCGAAGGCGCCGCGCGCCATGCCGAGCGCATTCGCTGCGACGCCGACGCGATTCTCAACCAGACTGTCGAGCACGACAGGATAGGTGCCGGTGCGCCCGCCAAGCAGGCAGTCATCCGGGACGAAGGCGTCGTCGATATGGACCAACCCGGTATCGGAGCCGCGGATGCCTTCCTTCTTGAGCCGGTGAACGACGATGCCCGGATTGGGCAGTTCCACCAGGAACAGGCTCACCGCGTCCGGCGTCATCTCCGGCTTGGTGCGGGCGGCCAGCGTCAGGAAATCGGCGATCGGCGCGTTGGTGATGTAGAGCTTAGAACCCTTGAGCCGCCAGCCGCCCTCCACCTTCTCCGCCCGGGTGCGCATGGCGCGGATGTCGGAACCGCCATCGGGCTCGGACAGCGCGAAGCCGGCAATCTTCTCACCCGCCACGCCGGGGAGGAAAAAGCGCTGCTTCTGCGCCTCCGTGCCCGCCTTCCAGATCGGCCAGATGCCGAGATGGCTGTGGCCGGACCAGGAGGAGGAGAAGGCTTGGCAGACGCGCGACATCTCCTCGCGCAGGATGCAGTCGGACACCTTGTCGAAGCCCGAGCCGCCATCCTCGGCCGGGTAGCGCACGCCGATCAGGCCTAGTTCGCCGAAGCGGCGGAAGAGGTGCCTGGGGAAAATCTCCGTATCGTCCGCCTCCCGCACCAGCGGCGCCAGCTCCGTCTCGGCGAAGCGGCGCACCGTCTCGCGCAAAGCTTCCTGTTCCGGGGTGAAGGTGAAGTCCATTCTCTCCTCAGGCAGCTGGGAGCATGGCGGGGCGGGAGCCGAATGCACGGCCAATCTCCTCAGCCGTGGCGGCAAGGGCCTCGCCGAGGCGGCGCGTGGCGGCCCGGTCGAGCCGCGCCGAAAGGTCGACTGCGGAAAGCGCCATCACCGGCCGCCCTGCCCCGTCGCGCACCGCGGCGGAGACGGTTGTGATGCCGGAGACGAAGTTATCCGCATCCACCGCATAGCCCTGGCGCCGCGCCTGGGCGACCTGGCGCGGGAAGGTGGCGAAAGGCGGCAGCGCGTCGGAGCGGAGCTGCGCATAGCGGCGGGCAAGCTCTTCCTCCGGCAGGCCGGAATGCGCCGCCATGCAGCGGCCGAGCGTGCCGATCAGCAGGGGCAGCCGCTGGCCGATGGTCATGTGGATGCGGACCATCTGGCTGCCCTCGGCCCGGTCGATCAGCACCACACGATCAGGGCCGGTGCGCAACCAGAGCGTCATGGTCACGCCGAAGCGGTCAGCCAGCGCCTCGAGATGCGGGCGCACCAGACGCATGGCGCCGACGCCATCCAGTGCCGATGCTGCGAGCTCCGCGAGGCCGAGGCCCGGCGAATAGGCCTTCGTCGCCGCATCGAAGGCGACAAGCCCTTCTGTGGTGAGGGTGCGCAGGATGTTGAAGCAGGTGGAGGGATTGAGTTCGAGGCTACGCGCCACCTCCGTCACGCCTACCGACCGGCGGTGCGCAGCGAGGAAGCGCAGGATCCGCGTTGCAGCGACGACCGCGCCGACTTCCTTGGCCACTCCCACCCCTTTTCTCTATTGAGAATAGATTTCTGAATTGAGAACGAAGCTAATCCCGTCGCGCTGGCGGTGTAAACGATGGATGACCATATCGAGGGGCCTTCCGGTCCTGCCCTGACATTGGCCGACCGTACGGACCGGACACGCGGGACCGAAGGCCGACGCTGCTCATGCAGCGCCGGCCCGCAAATTTTAGACCTCGGAGAATGACGGATATTGCGGGAGGGTTTGCGGGGAGGAAGAATTGTTGCGCGGTCTCAATGACACGCACCCTGCAAGAAGGAATGACCGATGTCGGACAGTGCCCCGGACGATGGCGGTTCCACTGGTGAGAGCTGGACGGAGCCGATGTCGGCCTCCTTCACGGAGACGACGCACACATCGTTCTGGCAGCGGGCCTTGGGCGCCCTCTTCGGCATTCTCATCGGCCTTGTCCTGATCCCCGCTTCGGGCTGGCTGCTCTTCTGGAACGAAGGCCGTGCGGTGCAGACAGCCCGTTCGCTGACCGAGGGCGGCGGCGCCGTCGTCTCTGCCCCCGCGGATCGGGTGGATCCTGCGCTTGAGGGGAGGCTCGTTTATGTCTCAGCGCCGCTGACCGCTTCGAGCACGCTGAAGGACCCGGAGTTCGGTGTCGCGGCGCCCAACGCGATCCGCCTTGTCCGCAGGGTCGAGATGTATCAGTGGCGCGAGAGGCAGCACTCCGAGACGCGCACGCGGGTCGGCGGCGGTCAGGAGACCGTGACCACCTACAGCTACAGCCGCGAATGGTCGTCCTCCGCGATCGACAGCAACCGGTTTCGGCAGATCGAGGGGCACCGCAATCCCCCAATGAACCTTTCTTCCCGCGAGTTCGTGGCAACGAACGCGCGGCTCGGTCCCTATGTGGTGTCGGAGGAGCACATCCAAGGCTTCGGGAACCCCCAGCGCCTTGCGCCGGATCCCTCCGCCCTGACGGATCGCCCGCGTCAGCAAGTCATAGATGGCCAAGTCTTCGTGGGCGACCCTGCGGCGCCGCAAGTCGGCGATCTCCGCATCACCTTTTCGTTGGTTCCCTCGGGTCCCGCGAGCCTCATCGCGCAGCAGGCGGGTGAAGGCTTTGCGCCTTACCAGACCCATGCTGGCGACAGGCTTTTCCTGCTCCGGCCCGGCACTCTCCCTCCGGAGGCCATGATCCAGGCGGCTGAGCAGTTCAACCAAATCCTGACCTGGATCCTGCGGGCCGCCGGTCTTGTCGTGATGTTCCTGGGCTTCATGCTGATCTTTGGCCCGCTTTCCGTGTTCGCCAGCGTGATCCCGCCACTGGGAGCGCTCGTGGGTTTCGCGGCAGGCTTGGCTGCGCTTCTTTTGACCGCACTGTTCGGGCCGCTTGTGATTGCGGTGGCATGGTTCGCCTATCGCCCGCTTGTCGGCGGCTTGGTTCTCGCCCTGGGCTTGGCGATCACGTTCGGTGTTGCGCGGCTGCTGAAGCGACGTGCCTCAGCCAAGGCAGCCTTGCCGCGCACGGGCGGTGCTGCCACCGCCTCCTGAATGCTCGAGCCGGCGGGGCGGGCGCGTCGTCTTCCAGGCGAGTGCTCGCAGCAAGGGGCGTAGCCGACCATTGGGCGCCGCCTGCACGCGGAGCAGCGGGCGCTGCGTCGCCGGCGAGGCGACAATCCCACAAGACGAATGCCTGGGCCTGTTATGCGATGAATTGGGCCTTGTCGGCCTTCTTTACGGCCTGCTGAAGGCACAAGTCAGAACGGGCAAATACTGAGTTCGAACAAGAAGTTACCGCTCTGGCACGGCACTTGCTTGAGGAATAGCCAAACGGGCTGGACCGCTCGTTGAAAAACCTTGACGGCACCCCGGTCCCAGGATGGCTAAAAACATGAAGAAGCTGGCACTACTGACGACGACCGCCGCCTTTCTTGGCCTGAGCGCCTTGGCCCAGGCGGCGCCGATCACGATCATCGCCTTCGCCCAGGACTCGACCTCCAATACGATCACGGCCACCGCCAACGGCGGCAACACGGCGACGACGCTGGGCGGGACGGATGTGGCGATCACGGTCTCGGGCTACGCGGACGGCACGCCGACGCCCTTCCAGGCCTACCTGAACCTGAATGCGACCAGCACGGGCGCCGCGTCGCTCGTTCTGGGGACTGATGTCTTCCAGGCTTTTGCTGGGACCTTCAGCATCACCTCGGGCTTGGGCGGCACCGGCATCAACTACCTGTCGGGCAGCTTCGCCGACATCGCCCTGGCCGGCTCGCGTGTCGCTGGACCCAATGGGGGCTTCCAGGCTGCCCTGGTCGCGACGGATCCGCCGGGCTCCGTGAGCTTCACCTCCGATCAGATCCCGGCCTCCAAGCTCGGCGATCCGTCCTCCATTGGCTTCACCTTCACGGCACTGTCTCAGGCGCTCGGCATTTGCGGCTCGACGATCTGCAGCTTCACGGCGAGCGTCAGCGGCAATGCGAGCGCGTCCGAGGTAGCCGTGCCGGCGCCGGCTGGTCTGGCCTTCCTGGGTATCGGCCTGCTCGGCCTCGCCGCGGTTCGCCGCAAGGTTGCTGCCTAAGCACAAGCCGCTTTCTCGAGCGGTGTGAAACAGGGTGGCCCTGGCTCTCACGAGCCAGGGCCGCTTTTGCATTTGGCTTGCGGCTCCCAGGCAGGCTCAAGTCAGTTTTCCTTGTCCTAAGCGAACAAGTAGGCGCGAGGGCGTCCCGCGCTACCACTGCCCAAGGTCCGAGATCCACTGCGAAAAGGTCGACACTGCCTGCAGGGCACGCATCGGAGACCCCTTCGACGGACAGCATCTTTAAGCGCCGAACACGATCACGCCGCTGGTGGGCTCATGCGTGTCGGAGCTCGTCCACAGTCCTGCATAGCGTTCCTTGGATGCGTGTTTCTCCGGGATTGCGCGTGAAGGCGGAGCACCTCTCCAATCACAGCATCAATGGGAGGGACCGACCGATGCTGCGGATCAAGGCTGTTCAGCCGCCTTAACGCAGGAGCGCACCCGCACATCATTCCGAACAAGACCCAGCCATACAGCAGAGATCCATGCCCGGCTATCTTTCCACCCTTCCGAGCTTCCTGACCTGGTTCCCCATCGCCGCGGGCATGCTCGCGGTCTTCCTGGCGATCCTGAAGCAGATCACGCCCTGGCCAGAGCTGCGGATGATCCGGGCCGGCAACACCGCCGTCGCCATCGCCTATTCCGGCTCGGTGCTCGGCTACTCGCTGGTACTCGCCGCAGTGATGACCAGTGCGCTCAACCGGACCGACTTCCTGATCTGGGGGCTGATCGGATTGCTGGTCCAGCTCACGGCGCTCGCCGTCTCGCGAATTCTGCTGGGGCGTGGCTTGCGAGAGCGCATGGAGAAGGGCGACCTCGCTTCCGCCATTCTGATGGCCACGATCTCGCTTTCCGCCGGCATCCTGAATGCCGCTACGATGATCTCCTGACTGCGAGCCCTGCCATGCGTCGCTCCCGCTCCATCCAGATCACAATCCTCGCCAGCGCTTCGCTGGCGCTCGCCGCGTGCGACAACAACGGGCCCGACCCTTCGTCCGAGAACTTCTTTCCCGACACCGCCTCCTGCACCACAGCCTTCGGCCAGGACGCAGCCTCGGAATGTGCTTCGGCCTTCCAGCACGCCTCCGTCGAGCACGCTGTCAGCGCGCCCCGCTTTACCTCCCAGGAGGCGTGCCGCGAGGCCACGGGCGGCAATGAATGCCAGATGATCCGCGACGAGATGGGGCGCAACATCGCCATTCCCATCATGGCGGGCATCGTCGCCGGCGCGATCACCGGTGCCTCGGCCGGGCGCGGGTTGATGCCGGTCTATGCCGGCCGGCCCACGAACGAAACCTGCCCAGAGCCTGACCGTCGGCAAGGCCTCTGCGAGCCCGCACGCCGCAGCGGCGGCAGCAGTTCATCATACATCCACTCCTTCTACACCGGCTCCTCCAGCACCCCGGTGGGTGCCACCCGCGGCGACCTGTCGCGCGGCACGCGCTTCCAGCCGACGACGAACGGCCAGATCCGCCTCGCCGAAGCCGCCATGCGCCCGCGCCCAGCGTTCTCCAGCGTGAGCCATGGCGGCCTCGGCGCGACGGGCCGCAGCTTCTCCTCCTCCGCCGCCTCCTGAGGGCACGGTGGAGCGCATCGAGATCGCGCCGCGCCAGGATTGGGCGCAGCGCGTCGCGCATTACGGCCTTGCCTACCACTCCCACGGCGAGGACCCCGCCCAGACCCAGAAGGGCGGCGGGCTATGGTGGCACGAAGGCGCCTTCTGGAAGATCAGCGAGGCCGAGGCTGATCTGCTGGACGACGCCACGGCTGAACTCCACAATCGCTGCCTCGACGCGCTGGACTTCCTGATGACCCGCGCCCCATCCCGGCTACAGTCGGAGTGGGGCTGGCCGCAATGGTTCATCGACGCCGCCAGGGCCTCCTGGCGCGACCGCGACCCTGCCCTCATGGGGCGCATGGACCTCGCATTCGACGACGAGCGCGGCGCGGTGAAGCTTCTCGAGATCAACGCTGACACGCCCACGCTCTGCATCGAGACGGCTCTCGTGCAATGGAACTGGCTGGAGGACTGCTTTCCCGGCAGCGACCAGTTCAACTCGTTGCACGAGAAGCTGTTGGTCCGCTTCAAGGACCTCGCCCTGCGCACCGGCGGCGCGCCTATTCACTTTGCCGCCTATCTCCACCTCGTCGAAGAGGCCCTTCACAGCATCTATTGGCAGGATCTGGCGCGGCAGGCCGGCATCACGGCGATCGGTCTCGACCTCGGACAGATCGGATCAGACGGCACGCAGCTCCTCGACGAGGACAACAACCGCATCGCCTTCCTGCACAAGCTCTATCCCTGGGAATGGGCGATCCGCGACGAATTCGGTCCCCTCCTCGCCTCGCGTGCCCAGGGCGTGCTGGAGCCGCCCTGGAAGGCCGCCCTATCCGACAAGGCCATCCTGGCGTTACTGCATGAAATGTTCCCCGACCATCCTCACATCCTGCCAGCCTTTCTCGGCCGACATGGCGAAAAGATGGGCCAGTGGGTCGAGAAGCCCTGTCTCGGGCGTGAGGGGCAGAACATCCGCATGACGCAGAACGGCAAGGTCGTGGAAGCGACGCCGGGCGAGTACGGCACTGCCAAGGCCCGCTGGATCACCCAAGCCTGCACCCGGCTGTCCCAGAAGGATGGCTGGAACGCCGTCATCGGCTCCTGGGTCGTGGGCGAGGGCGAAACCGGGGGGATCATCTTTCGCGAGGCCCGGACCCTGATCATGCGCGATGGTTCGCGGGTCGTGCCTCACCTGATGGGGTGAGGCCGGCCGCCGGGAGGGCACTGATCTCCGCCGGGCAGCGGAGCTGCCAGTCGAGCTGGCAGACGCCCCGTTCCCTGTCGGCCCTATCAGTCCAGCCGCGCCACTAAAGGCGCGACCCACTTCGTTGCGCAGGATTGACGTCCGCTACCTCGACCAGTGCAGAGCCCAAAGCGCTAGGTACGATGATCCCGCGGGTGATCGCGCCAGCTGGTACGCTCCATGGTGCGTGGACTGGGCGCCAGTGGAGGCCCAGTTCGAACTGGAGGAGTGCGCTCGAAGGCAGAGGAAGGAAGTGGCGTTGCCGACTACAGCTCTAGGCGCCGCTGGGACTTGCATCTCCGGCACCGCCTTTCGCCCACTGCATCCGAGGAAGCTCTACCGCAGACTATCAGCTGAAGCGCCGCCGGCGAGCAAGCGCTCCAAGCGCAACCAATCCGGTGACCATTAAGGCAAAAGTGCCAGGCTCCGAAACCGCGAAAGTTGGCCTGACCTCAAGGTGGTAGTTGGGAACTACACGGCTCAAGTTCTCGGTCGTCACGGTGATGACGGCAACGCCTCCGGGAAGGACTTCCTTACCACGGGCGAAAAACACATCATATTCCAAGCAGCGGCGTTCGCGGTCAGTGGCGCCGCCAACACCCCGTTCGGTGCGGTCGGCCACGTTGACGTCAGCGATGATCGTCCCGGCGAGAGATCCACCGCTGCCCGAGCCGGTCGAAAGGCAACCAACAAAGTCGCCGACGATCCGAAAATGCAGATCGGTCCAGGCGACCGAGTACCCATTCATCAGATGGAAGTTCCAGTACTGCAGATCGGCGCCGTCTGGATCAACGACACCGCGCGCCTGTTGGCCCGGGCGCGGGGGATCGTCCTGGTCTCTGGGATGAAGCACCATGCCGTTGTAGCCGAGCCCATTGGCAAAGACCTGCCAAACCGCTGGCTCCGGAGACAGCAGCATGTTCGCTGGGGGATCGCCACCCGGGTGGATCGTGTCTGCCTGCGTCGGCGTCAGTGCACCGACGAATGCTACGGCCAGTACGGCCACGCATGCACTTAAGTTCGGTTGCATCGGAGTTGCCCGCCTGGGCCACCAACTCACACCGAAACGGTACCCCAACCGGTCACCGATTTTCAAGCGCAAGCCGAGGCAACGTAGCAGGCTTGGGTTGGCACGGCTGCGGTCAATCAAGCGCGCCACAACCAAACCAAGCATTCGACTGCAGGTGATCTGAGAGAATAGCCCTCAACCGTTCTGCGGCGAGAGCCCCGGTCTTTCAAGCGCTAGCCTGTCCGCGCCTCTTGTGGATCGGCAGGCGCCCTTCGGAAATTTACTCAATAAAATCAGAGATTTAAGATGAGAACTGGCGGAGGGGATGGGATTCGAACCCACGAGACGGGTTATCCCCGTCTAACGGTTTAGCAAACCGCCGCCTTCGGCCACTCGGCCACCCCTCCGCAGGAGTGGAAAGTCACACGGCGTATGCCCCGCCCTGATACAGGCGGGGCCCCGCCGCGTCAAACCTCGTATCAGGACAGCGGCACCTCAAAACCGCGCTGGGTCGCGGGACGGGCCATCATACGCTCATACCAGGCGGCCACGTTGGGCAGTTCGTCGAGTGGGACCTGGTGCCGCTCGTGCCGCCAGGCCCAGCCGAGGATGGAGAAGTCAGCCACCGACGGCTCGCCGTCCGTCGCCACGAAATCCCGCCCAGCGAGGCGCCGGTCCAGCACGCCGTAGAGGCGCTTGGTTTCCTTGTGGTAGCGGTTGAAGCCGTAGTCGCGCGCCGGCCCCTCGGGCTGCATCAGGAAGTGGTGCACCTGCCCCGGCATCGGGCCGAAGCCGCCCATCTGCCACATCAGCCATTCCAGGACCGGAACGCGCTCGCGCAGGTCGCGGGGCAGGAAGCGTCCCGTCTTCTCGCCCAGGTAGAGGAGGATCGCGCCGCTCTCGAACACCGTGATCGGCTTCCCGCCCGGCCCGTCCGGATCCTTGATCGCCGGAATGCGATTATTGGGCGAGAAGGCGAGGAACTCCGGATTGAACTGCTCGTCCTTGCTGATGTTCACGGTCTTCACCGTGTAGGGCAGTCCCATCTCCTCCAGGGCCACGCTGATCTTGCGGCCATTGGGGGTGTTCCAGGTCCAGAGCTCGATCGCCATGCGGGGTCTTCCTTGCAGCTTGTGGCTTTCCCATATCCTAGGCTTCAAGAACTGGAAGGCACAGATGCCCCCGTCCGACGATGCCCTGGCCCGCATGCGCTTCGATGCGAACCGCAAGTCGCTGGTCGCCGCCTACGTGATCTGGTTCCTGCTGGGCTATGGGGGCGTTCACCGCATGTATCTCGGACGCTGGGTGTCGGGCGTGGTGATGCTCGGCATCTTCGCCCTGTCCTGGGTGCTGACCTTCGTTTTCATCGGCTATGCCGGGCTGGGGCTGATCTTCCTCTGGTGGATGCTCGACGCGCTGCTCATTCCGGGCATGGCGCGCAGCGCGGATCAACGCCTGATCGACACGCTGCGCCGCTGACCCCACAAGGCAGCGCTCGGAGGCGCCGCGCGTTGGACAAGCTTCCCGTGACGTCGAAGGAGGGAGAAGATGGCCGCCGACATCAAGATTGAGATCGAGGGTGACAGCGAGGAGGCCGTGGCCCTCGCCCTGCTCAAGCTCATCATGGAAAAGGACGAGGATGCGGATGTGGACCGCGCCTGGATCCTGGAAACCTATTCAGCCTGCCTCGCCACCGTGCGTGGGGCCCTCATCCTCGACGCCGATGACGAAGAGGAGGAGTACGACGATGAGGATGACGACGAGGGCGTTGACGAGGATGACGAGGATTCCGGCCCGGTGAAAAGCTGAGCCAGTGCGAAGTTCTAGACCGGTTCCTTCGCATCCCGTTGCGGAGGAGCCGGTCTAGATCATCAGGTCAGCGCAAGCTCCAGGCCGCAGGCGATCATGCTTCAGCTCAGCCCTGAAGCTTCGCCTTCAGCACCTCGTTCACCAGGGCCGGGTTCCCCTTGCCCTGCATCGCCTTCATCACCTGCCCGATGAAGAAGCCGAACAACTTATCCTTGCCGGAGCGGAACTCGGCCACCTTGTCGGCATTCGCGGCCAGCACCGCATCTGCCGCCGCCTCGATGGCGCCCGTGTCCTTCACCTGTTTCAGGCCGCGCGATTCGACGATGGCGGCAGGATCCTCATCCGCCTCCAGCATGATCTCGAACACATCCTTGGCGATCTTGCCGCTGATCGTGCCGTCGGCGATCAGGTCCAGCAGGCGCCCCAGGTGGCGCGCCGAAACCGGGCTGTCCGACACGTCGCGCTTCAGCCGGTTCAGCGCGGCGAAGTAGTCGCCCGTCACCCAGTTCGCGGCCAGCTTGGCGTCGCGGCCCTGCGCGACCTCCTCGAAGAACACGGCCGTGTCCTTTTCCAGCGTCAGCACATGCGCGTCATAAGGCGACAACCCCATGGCGACGTAGCGCGCGCGCCGCGCATCCGGCAGTTCCGGCAGACCGGCCTTCAGCCCATCCACGAAATCCTGCGTGAACACCAGCGGCGGCAGGTCCGGATCGGGGAAATAGCGGTAGTCATGCGCATCCTCCTTGGAGCGCATGGAGCGAGTGACGCCGCGCCCGGTGTCGAAGAGGCGCGTCTCCTGCTCCACCGTGCCGCCGGATTCCCAGACCTCGATCTGCCGGCGTGCCTCGGCCTCCACCGCCTGCATGACGAAGCGGATCGAGTTGACGTTCTTCACCTCGCAGCGCGTGCGGAACCCCTCGCCCGGCTTGCGGACGGAGACATTGACGTCGGCGCGCAGCGAGCCCTCGTCCATGTTGCCGTCGCAGGTGCCCAAGTAGCGCATGATCTGACGCAGCTTGGTCAGATAGGCCCCCGCCTCTTCCGGCGAGCGCATGTCGGGCTCGGAGACGATCTCCATCAGCGCGACGCCGGAGCGGTTGAGATCGATGAAGGACTTGGCCGCGTGCTGGTCATGCAGCGACTTGCCTGCATCCTGCTCCAGATGGAGGCGCGTAATACCGATCGTCTTGGTGGAACCGTCCGCCAGCGTGATCTCCACCTCGCCCTTGCCGACGATGGGGTGGGCGAACTGGCTGATCTGGTAGCCCTGCGGCAGGTCGGCATAGAAGTAGTTCTTGCGGTCGAAGCGGGACCAAAGATGGATCTCCGCGTTCAGGCCGAGCCCCGTCCGCACTGCCTGCGCCACGCATTCGCCGTTGATGACGGGCAGCATCCCCGGCATCCCGGCATCCACGAAGGAAACCTGGCTGTTCGGCGCCGCGCCGAAGGCGGTGGCGGCGCCGCTGAACAGCTTGGCCTGCGAGGTGACCTGGGCATGGACCTCCAGCCCGATCACCAGCTCCCAACCGTCGATCGTGTAGCTCATGCGACCATTCCAGGCTTGGCGGTGAAATTCGCCGCGCGCTCCAGCGCCGCGCCGGCAGCGAAGAGCGACTCCTCCTCGAAGGGGCGGCCCAGGATCTGCAAGCCCAGCGGCAACCCCTCGGCCGAGAGCCCGGCCGGGACGGAAATGCCCGGGATGCCCGCGAGGTTCGCGGTGATGGTGAAGACGTCGTTCAGGTACATGGTCACCGGGTCGCTCGGCTGGTCATCCAGCGCGAAGGCGGCAGTGGGGGTGGCCGGCGTCAGGATGGCGTCGCAGCTTTCCCAGGCCTGCTCGAAGTCGCGGCGGATCAGGGCGCGCAGCTTCTGGGCCTTCAGGTAGTAAGCCTCGTAATAGCCGGCGCTTAGCACATAGGTGCCGATCAGGATGCGGCGCTGCACCTCGGCCCCGAAGCCGGCGGCGCGGCTGCGCTCGTAGAGGTCGTTCAGCCCGTCGCCCTGCCCCGCCACGCGCAGCCCGTAACGCACGCCGTCATAGCGCGCGAGGTTGGACGACGCCTCGGCGGGCGCGACGATGTAGTAGGTGGCCAAAGCGTGCTTCGTGTGCGGCAGAGAGATCGGGACGATCTCCGCCCCCGCCTCCTTCAGCCATTCGAGCCCCTGGTCCCACACGCGGGCAATCTCAGGCGACAAACCCTCCAGGCGGTATTCCGCCGGCACGCCGATCCGCATCCCCTTCACCGAGCGGCCGCAAGCGGTCGCGAAGTCGGGCACCGGCACATCGGCGCTGGTGGAGTCCTTCGGGTCGTGCCCCGCCATCTCGCGCAGGAGGATGGCGCAATCCTCCACCGTGCGCGCCATCGGCCCCG
This sequence comes from Sabulicella rubraurantiaca, assembly GCF_017355885.1. Classification (GTDB taxonomy): domain Bacteria; phylum Pseudomonadota; class Alphaproteobacteria; order Acetobacterales; family Acetobacteraceae; genus Roseococcus; species Roseococcus rubraurantiacus. The sequence continues at coordinate 81,370 of NZ_JAFEUU010000012.1, read as the reverse complement.
CCTGATCAAGCGAGGACGCATAGGCGATGATGCCCCAGCGCGAGACGCGCCCGTAGGTCGGCTTGATGCCGGCGACGCCGCAGAAAGCGGCGGGCTGGCGGATGGAGCCGCCCGTATCCGTCGCCATGGTGCCGGGCGCCAGACGCGCCGCGACCGCCGCGGCCGATGCACCGGAGGATCCTCCCGGCACCAGCTTCCGGTTGTCGGAGGACCAGGGGTTGATCGTCGGCCCGTGCGCGCTGTTGCTGTTGGTCGAGCCCATGGCGAACTCGTCCAGGTTCAGCTTGCCGAGGGAGACGGCGCCCGCCGCCTTCAGCTTCGCCGTGACCGTGCTCTCATAGGGCGGCACGAAGTTGCCGAGGATCTTCGACCCGGCCGTGGTCCGGACGCCTTCGGTGCAGAACAGGTCCTTCAACCCGAGGGGAATACCCTCCAGCGCGCCGCGCTGCTTGCGGGCGTCGCTTTCGCGGGCCGCGTCGAGCGTCTGTTCGGCATGCAGCGTGACATAGGCGTTCAGGCGCGGGTTCAGCGCCTCGATGGCGCGCAGATGCGCCTCGGCCAATTCGACGGCGTTCGTCTCGCCCGATTTCAGCGCCTTGAGGGCGCCGGCGACGGTCAGTTCGGTCAGCATCACTCCACCACCTTGGGCACGCCGAAATAGTCGCCCTCGCGGTCCGGGGCGTTGGCCAGCACTTCGTCCACCTTCCCGCCATCGGAGACGCGGTCCTCGCGCCAGGGTAGGCTCGCGCCACCGGGATTGCCGCCCGCCAGCGGCTCCACCCCTTCCGTGTCCACGGACTGGAGTTGCTCCACCCAGCCGAGGATGCCGTTCAGCTCGGCCTGAAGGCCGGGGATCTCGTTTTCTTCCACGCGCAGCCGGGCCAGCCGGGCCACGCGCTTCACCGTCTCGGCGTCGAGCGACATGGGATTCGCCAATTCCGCTAGAGGAGGGCCATAAGGCCGGTCATGCCCCTTCTATCCATGGCGTCCCTCCGTGCAAGCCTCGCGCCCGGCCAGCGCCTGCTGGGGCTGGACCTCGGCAGCAAGACGGTGGGGCTGGCGCTGACCGACGTGTCGCTCATGCTCGCCTCCCCCCATCCGCCGATGAAGCGGGACAAGCTGTCGCGCAATGCGGCGGAGATATCGCGCATCGCCGCGGCCATGGGCGTGGGCGGTCTGGTGGTGGGTCATCCGCTTTCCATGGACGGGTCGCGCGGCCCGGCCGCCCAGGCGGCGGGAGACTGGGCGCTGGCGCTCTCCGAGGCGACAGGGCTGCTCTGCGCCCTGTGGGATGAGCGGCTGTCCAGCGCCGCGGTGAACCGCGCCATGATCCAGGAAGCCGACCTGACCCGGAAGAAACGCGCGGCGGCGGTGGATTCGGCCGCCGCCGCATGGATGCTGCAAGGCGCGCTGGACGCAACCCGCCCAGGGTGAGCCGGTCCCTGCCCTGGGCAACCCGCCTTCCCCGCGCTACCAAGCTTCGGCAGCGCAGGGGATGGGCACGGGATGACTCGTGGGCACGTTGGCGGGGATGCGGAGCGATGAGCGGCTTTTCCTTTCCCATCCTTCCGACCGGCCATCTCCTCGCCATCGAGGGGCTGGAACCGCCACATATCTCCGCCCTGCTCGACCTCGCGGAGAGCTACGCGCTGCTGAACCGTCAGGGGAAGACGCAGCGCGACCTGCTCAAGGGCCGCACCCTCATCAACCTGTTCTTCGAGGATTCGACTCGCACCCGCACCTCCTTTGAACTGGCGGGCAAGCGACTGGGCGCGGACATCGTGAACATGTCCGTCTCCACCTCCAGCGTGAACAAGGGCGAGACGCTGCTGGACACGGCAGCGACGCTGAATGCCATGAACACCGACCTGCTGGTGGTGCGCCACGGCCAGTCCGGCGCGCCGGCGCTGCTGGCGCAGAAGGTGGATGCGGCCGTCATCAATGCCGGCGACGGCACGCATGAGCATCCGACCCAGGCCCTGCTGGACGCGCTGACCATCCGGCGCCGCAAGGGCCGCCTGGAGGAACTCGTGGTCTCGATCTGCGGCGACGTTTTGCATTCGCGCGTCGCCCGCTCCAACATCCACCTGCTTTCCGCCATGGGGGCGCGGCTGCGCGTCGTTGGCCCGCCCACGCTGATCCCAAGTGAATGCGCCCGCCTCGGCGTCGAAGTGTTCCACGACATGCGTGCGGGGCTGGAGGGCACCGACGTGGTGATGATGCTGCGCCTGCAGAAGGAGCGCATGACGGGCGGCCTCGTCCCATCGAGCCGCGAGTATTTCCGCTTCTTCGGCCTGGACGCGGCCAAGCTTGCCGTCGCCAAGCCCGACGCCATCGTCATGCATCCCGGCCCGATGAACCGCGGCATCGAGATCGACAGCGCCGTGGCCGACGACCCCGCGCGCTCCGTGATCGGCGAGCAGGTGGAGATGGGCGTCGCGGTCCGCATGGCCGTGCTGGACGTGCTGTCCCGCCGTCTGCGGCGCAACGCCTGATGCCGCGCCTCGCGAAGGCCGGCGAGGCGGAGGCGCTGCACGACCTCGTGCGCGGGGCCTACGCCCATTACGTGCCGCGACTGGGGCGCGAGCCCTTCCCGATGACTGACGACTACGCCGCGCGCATCCGTGCCGGCCAGGCTTGGGTGGAGGAGCAGGACGGGCAGATCCTCGGCGTGCTGGTGCTGGAGGACACGCCGGAGGGGCTGCTGCTCGACAACATCGCCGTTGCCGCCTCGCTGCGCGGCCAGGGGATTGGCCGAAAGCTGCTGCGCTTCGTGGAGGAGGAGGCGCTACGACGCGGCCATCCCCGCGTCTGGCTCTACACCAACGAGAAGATGACCGAGAACATCGCCCTCTACACAAGGCTCGGCTACGCCGAGACGCATCGCGGCGAGGAGAAGGGCTTCCGCCGGGTCTTCATGGAGAAGCGCCTCGCATGACGCCGCTGCTCATCACCAATGCGCGCATCCTGGACCCGGCCTCGGGCCTCGACGCGGTCGGGTCTCTGCTGGTGGAGGATGGGCGCATCGCCAGCCTGACCGGCGCTCCCTCGGAGGGGGCGGAGACGCTGGATGCGGGTGGCGCGGTGCTGTGCCCCGGCCTCGTGGATCTGCGCGCCACGGTGGGCGAGCCGGGGGCGGAGCACCGGGAGACCATCGCCAGCGCCGCCGAGGCGGCCGCCTCGGGCGGCATCACGACGCTATGCACTCTGCCGGACACGGAGCCGGCGCTGGACGACCCGGCGCTGGTCGAATTCGTGATCAGGCGCGGCGAAGCCACCGGCTCGCTCACCATCTTGCCCTGGGGCGCCGCGACCAAGTCCTGCGCAGGCAAGGAGCTCTCCGAATTCGGCCTGCTGCGCGAGGCAGGGGCGGTCGGCTTCACCGATGGCTCCCGCGCCATCGGCCCGGCCCGGACCATGCGCCTCGCCTTGTCCTATGCGCGCGCTTTCGGCGCCATGGTGGTGCAGCATCCGGAGGAACCGTCCCTCGCCGGGACCGGCGCGGCGACGGAGGGCGAGCTGGCGACGCGCCTTGGCCTGCCCGGCATCCCGGCGGCGGCCGAGGCGATCCAGGTGGCGCGCGACATCGCCCTGGCGCAGCTGACCGGCGGGCATGTCCATTTCGCCCATGTCAGCACGGGCGCGGCGCTCGACCTGATCCGCGAGGCCAAGGCGGAGGGGCTGCGCGTCACCTGCGACACCGCACCGCCCTATTTCGACCTGAACGAGACGGCGATCGGCGGCTTCCGCACCTATGCCAAGCTTTCCCCGCCCCTGCGGCGAGAGGAGGACCGGCTGGCGGTGGTGGCGGCGCTGAAGGACGGGACGGTGGATGCCATCGCCTCCGATCACACGCCGCGCGACGCGGACGACAAGCGCCTGCCCTTCGCCCAGGCCGCACCGGGCGGGGCCGGGCTGGCGACGCTGCTGGGGGTCACACTGGCCCGCGTCCATGCCGGCGACCTCGCCCTTCCCGAGGCCATTGCGCTGCTGACCTCCCGCCCCGCCGCGCTGCTGGGAATCGAGGCTGGGCGGATCGCCCCCGGCGCCCCGGCCGATCTGTGCCTCTTCCATCCCACCCGCGCCTGGCAGGTGCGGGACGGGAAGCTGCCGGGCAAGGCACAGAACTCGCCCTTCGACGGGCGGGCGCTGGAGGGCTGCGTCATCGGCACCTGGAAGCGCGGGAGGCGGGTCTTCGGATGATGGATGCGCTGGGCGCCGCGATCCTGGCCGCGCTGCTGGGGTCCATTCCCTTCGGACTGATCCTGACCCGTGCCGCGGGGCTGGGCGATATCCGCGCCATCGGCTCGGGCAATATCGGCGCGACCAATGTCCTGCGGACCGGCAGCCGCAAGCTGGCGGCCGCGACGCTGCTGCTGGACGGACTGAAGGGCACCGTGGCGGTGCTGCTGGCAGGCTGGCTCTTCGGTCCGGAATGGGCGCCGCTTGCCGCACTGGCCGCGGTGCTGGGCCATTGCTTCCCGCCCTGGCTCGGCTTCCGCGGCGGCAAGGGTGTGGCGACGGCGCTAGGCGTGATGCTCGGCTTGGCTTGGCCCGTCTTCGTCGTCGCCGCCTTGTCCTGGCTGGTGGCGGCGAAGCTGTCGCGCATCTCCTCCGTCGGCGCCCTGACCGCCATGGCGGTGTCGCCCCTTGCTGCGCTGGTCTTTGCCGATGGGCGCACGGCACTTGCCCTGTTGCTGGTCGCCGCGATCGTGTTCTGGCGCCACCGGGAAAACATCGCGCGACTGGGTGCCGGGACCGAGCCGCGGATCGGCGAGGGCAAGTGACCCTCGCGCGGCTCCGCCTCGCCCGCACCGAGGGGGTCGGGGCGGTGATGCAGCGCCGCCTGCTGGTCCGGCACGGCTCCGCCGAGGCGGCGCTGGAGGCGCTCGGGCCGCGCGCCTTCTCCCGCGACGCAGCGCGGCGGGAGATGGAGGCGCTGGAGCGGCGCGGGGCGCGGCTGCTGTTTCCCGGTGACCCGGACTATCCGCCCCTGCTCGCCCTGCTGGATGACGCGCCGCATGTCCTGGCGGTAGAGGGCTCCCTCGCTCCCTTCGCCCTGCGCGGCGTAGCGCTGGTAGGGGCGCGCAACGCCTCCGCCCATGGCTGCCGCTTCGCCGAGGAACTGGCCGAGGCGCTGGCGCTGAAGGACATCGCCGTAATCTCCGGTCTCGCGCGCGGCATTGACGGCGCCGCCCATGTGGGCGCGCTGCGGACCGGCACGACAATCGCCTGCATCGCCGGCGGGCTGGACGTGCCCTACCCGCGCGAGAACGCGAAGCTGCAGCGCCGCATCGTCGAGGAGGGCGGCGCGGTGGTCAGCGAGGCGCCGCTCGGCACCGCGCCCCTCGCCCGGCACTTTCCACGCCGCAACCGCATCGTCGCCGGGCTGTCGCTGGGTGTGGTGGTGATCGAGGCAGCCCGACAATCCGGGACGCTCATCACCGCCCGCCTCGCGGTGGAAGCAGGGCGGGAGATCTTCGCCGTTCCGGGCCACCCGCACGACCCGCGCTCCCATGGCGCCAACGACCTGATCCGCCAGGGCGCCCACCTCACAGAAGGGGTGGAGGATGTGCTGCTGCACCTCCCGGACGCGCCGCTGAGCCGCCCAACCTTGCGCCAGATGGAGCTTCCGGAACTCCGCCTGGAGGAGCCGGCGCCCCTTCCAACTCTGGGATGCGCTGCGCAAGTGCTTGAAATGCTTGGCGCAACACCCATGCCCGTTGACGAGTTGGGACGGCGCTGCCAGCTATCGCGGCCCGAACTCGCGGCCCTTCTGACCGATCTGGAACTGGAGGGCCGAATCGAAACCCTGCCCGGCAACCGGGTGGCGCTGGCCTCCTGAGGCCCTGAAGGATCGCAACGTGGCGAATGTTGTTGTCGTCGAAAGCCCTGCCAAGGCCAAGACCATCGAGAAGTACCTGGGGTCCGACTTCCGTGTCCTCGCCTCCTTCGGCCATGTGCGCGACCTGCCCCCCAAGGACGGCTCCGTCCGGCCGGAGGAGGATTTCGCCATGGATTGGGAGGCGGATGACCGCGGCCAGAAGCAGGTCCGCGCCATCGCCTCGGCGCTGAAGGGGGCGGACCGCCTCTATCTCGCCACCGACCCGGATCGCGAGGGCGAGGCGATTTCCTGGCACGTGCAGGAGATGCTGCAACGCCAGGGCGCGCTGCGCGGCAAGAAGGTCGCGCGCATCACCTTCAACGAGATCACCAAGCGCGCCGTCCAGCACGCCATCGCCCACCCGCGCGAGCTCGACACCCCGCTGATCGAGGCCTACCTGGCGCGCCGCGCCCTGGACTACCTGGTCGGGTTCCGCCTCTCCCCGGTGCTGTGGCGCAAGCTGCCTGGTTCCCGCTCCGCGGGCCGGGTGCAGTCCGTCGCGCTGCGTCTGATCTGCGAGCGCGAGGCAGAGATCGAGAGCTTCATCCCGCGCGAGTACTGGACGGTGCAGGCCCGCTTCGCCACACCCTCCGGCGCGCCCTTCACCGCGCGGCTGACGCACCACGAGGGACGCAAGCTCGACCAGTTCGACCTGAACGACGAGGCCAAGGCGATGCGCGCCAAGGCCGCCGTCGAGGCGGGCGAGTTCAGCGTCGCCTCGGTGGAGAAGCGCCGGGTCCGCCGTAACCCGCCGCCGCCCTTCCAGACCAGCACCCTCCAGCAGGAGGCAAGCCGCAAGCTGGGCTTCGGCGCGCAGATGACCATGCGCACCGCCCAATCCCTTTATGAGGGGGTGGAGATCGGCGGCGAGACGGTCGGCCTCATCACCTATATGCGGACCGACGGCGTGCAGATGGCGCGCGAGGCGATCCAGGAGCTGCGTTCCCACATCAAGGGCGCCTTCGGAGAGGACTATGTTCCGGGCGCCCCGCGCGAATACTCCTCCCGCGCCAAGAACGCGCAGGAGGCGCACGAGGCAATCCGCCCGACCGACGTATCCCGCACGCCGGAAAAGGTCGCCCGCTACCTGTCTGAGCAGCAGCGCCGCCTCTACGAGCTGGTCTGGAAGCGCGCCGTCGCGTCGCAGATGCAGTCGGCCGAGCTGGACCAGACCACCGTCGAGATTGACGACAAGTCGGGCCGCACCAAGCTGCGCGCGACGGGCAGCGTGATCGCCTTCGACGGGTTCCTGAAGCTCTACAAGGAAGACCGCGACGATGTGGCGGATGACGACGACGAGACGCGCATCCTGCCGCCCATGCGCGAGAAGGACCCGCTGAAGCGTGGCGAGGTGATGGCGGAGCAGCATTTCACCCAGCCCCCGCCCCGCTATTCCGAGGCATCGCTGGTGAAGAAGCTGGAGGAGCTGGGCATCGGCCGCCCCTCCACCTACGCCTCCATCCTCCAAGTGCTGCAGGACCGCGAGTACGTGCGGCTCGACCGCAAGCGCTTCGTGCCGGAGGATCGCGGCCGCCTCGTCACCGCCTTCCTGGTCAGCTACTTCGAGCGCTACGTGGATACCGGCTTCACCGCCGGGCTCGAGGAGCAGCTGGACGACATCTCCGGCGGCCGGGCTGACTGGCGCGCGGTGATGCGCCGCTTCTGGGAGGATTTCGCCCGGGCGCTGGACGCCACCTCCGACCTCAAGATCAGCGACGTGATCGACCGTCTGGATGAGGAGCTGGGGCCGCATTTCTTCCCGCGCCGCGCCGATGACGGCACCGATCCCCGCCTCTGCCCCGCCTGCAACGCGGGGCGGCTCGGGCTGCGGCTGGGCCGGACCGGCGCCTTCATCGGCTGCTCCAACTACCCCGAATGCCGCTACACCCGCCCGCTCGCCGTGCCGGGGGCGGAGGGCGAGTCCGGGGGCGGGTTCCAGGAGGGCATCCGCGTGCTCGGCACCGACCCGGCGACGGGCGAAGAGGTGACGATGCGGCGTGGTCCCTATGGGGTCTATGTCCAGCTGGGCGAAGGGACGACGGATGCGAAGGGCAAGGCGGTGAAGCCGCGCCGCGCCTCGCTGCCGCGCGGGTCGGACCCGGAGGGGATGGATCTCGACCGCGCCCTCGCCCTGCTCTCCATGCCGCGCATCGTCGGGGTGCATCCGGAAGCCGGCGAAGAGATCACGAGCAACCTTGGCCGCTTCGGGCCGTATCTGAAGATGGGGAACTTGTCCAAGTCGCTCGACCGGGACGACGACCCCCTGACGATCGGGCTGAACCGCGCCGTGGCGTTGCTGGCCGATGCCAAGCCCCGCGGCGTGACGCTGGGCGAGCACCCGAAGGGCGGTGGCCCGGTGGAGGTGCGGCGCGGGCGCTTCGGCCCCTTCGTCATGCATGGCAAGCGCGTGGCGAATCTGCCGCGCGGGACGGAGATGGAGCAGGTGACGCTGGACGAGGCCGTGACCCTCCTGGCCGAGAAGGGCAAGGAGATGGCGCCGCTGAAGGGCCGCAAGGGCGCGGCCAAGGCCAAGCCGGCCGCGAAGTCGGCAAAGGCCGAGGCGCCTGCCGAGGCCGCGCCCCGCAAGGCGCCGGTCCGGAAGGCGGCTGCCGCCACGGCGAAGAAGCCGGCGGCGGCCAAGAAGCCCGCGGCGCGCAAGGCCGCCTCCGCGAAGAAGGCGGTCTGATTTGGTGAGGCGCGGCCCCCCGGCGAAAGGCCACAAAGCGCGGCCGGGGGCGAAGGCCACCCGCGCCCCCCGCGCCAAGGTAAAGGGGGCGCCGCGCGCCATCGCCCTGCCCTCCCGCGCCGAGATCCGCGCCTTCCTCGCCCAGGCGCAGGGCCGCGTCGGCAAGACGGAGATCGCCCGGCATTTCGGCCTGCCAACCGAGATGCGCCCCGCGCTGCGCCAGCTCCTCTCCGAGATGACGGCCGAGGGCGCCGCCGCCCCGGTCGGCAAGCGCACCCTGCGTGCGCCAGAGCGCCTGCCCGACACGGCTGTGGTGGAAGTCACGGGGACCGACCCGGATGGCGACGCCATCGCGCGGCCGGTGAACTGGGGCGGCGAGGGCCGGCCGGTCATCTATATGCATGCGGAGCGGCGAGGGCAGCCTGCCCTCGCCCCGGGCGAGCGCGTCCTGGCCCGGCTGCGCCACATCACCGGGGAGAAATACGAGGGCCGCACCCTGAAGCGCCTGGGCACGGCGGGCGAGGCGCGGCGGGTCCTTGGCATCTACAACAAGGGCCGCATCACCCCCACCGACCGCCGCCACAAGGCGGAATGGGACGTGCCCGAGGGCGAGCATGGCGGTGCCGAGCATGGCGAGATCGTGCTGGCCGAGGCCCTGCCCTCCTCCGGCTTCGGGCGGCGCCCGGCGCGGGTGGTGGAACGGCTGGGTATGTCCGGGGAGGCGCGATCCATTTCCCTGATCTGCATTCACCAGCACGGCATTCCGGACGTCTTCCCGGAGGAGGCGCTGGCCGAGGCCAAGCGCGCAAGGGGCGTTGCCCTGGGCAAGCGCACCGACCTGCGCGACCTGCCGCTGGTGACGATCGACGGCGAGGATGCGCGCGACTTCGACGACGCCGTCTTCGCCGAGCCGGATGGCGAGGGCTGGCGCGTGGTCGTCGCCATCGCCGATGTCGCGCACTACGTGCAGACGGGCTCGGCACTGGACCGCGAGGCCTGGGCACGCGGCAACAGCGTGTATTTCCCCGACCGCGTCGTGCCCATGCTGCCCGAGGCACTCTCCAATGGCTGGTGCTCGCTGAAGCCGGAGGAGGAGCGCGGCTGCCTTTTCGTCGAGATGCGCTTCGACAAGTCGGGCACCAAGACCGAACACCGCTTCGGGCGCGGCCTCATGCGCTCCTTCGCGCGGCTCACCTACGAGTCGGTCCAGGCGCATCACGGTGCCGGGACCGACCCGGAGGCGCTGGAGCGCGGCCATGTCGGGCAGCTCTACGGCGCCTTCCGCGCCCTGCTGGCGGCGCGGGAACGGCGCGGCACGCTCGATCTCGACCTGCCGGAGCGCAAGGTCGTTCTCAGCCCGGAGGGTAAGGTGCTGGGCGTCTCGCCCCGCCCGCGCCTCGATAGCCACCGGCTGATCGAGGAGTTCATGGTCGCCGCCAATGTCTGCGCGGCGGAGGAGCTGGAGCGGCTCGGCCAGCCCTGCATGTACCGGATCCACGCGCCGCCGAGCGAGGAGAAGCTGCTCTCCCTGCGCGAGTTCCTGTCCACGCTGGGATTGTCGCTGAACCCGCAGGGCCAACTGCGCCCGGGTGATTTCGCGAACCTCCTCCAGCAGGTGGAGGGGCGGCCCGAGGCGCGGATGGTCCATGAGACGGTGCTGCGCTCGCAATCCCAGGCGGCGTACGAGCCAGACAATATCGGGCATTTCGGCCTCGCCCTCGCCCGCTATGCCCATTTCACCAGCCCGATCCGGCGGTATGCCGACTTGCTGGTGCACCGCGCCCTGGTGCGGGGGCTGAAGCTCGGCACGGACGGGCTGACGGAGGCGGAAGCCGCCCGCTTCGTCGAGACGGGCGAGCACATCACCGCGACGGAGCGCCGCGCCGCCCAGGCGGAGCGGGATGCGGTGGACCGCTACCTCACCGCCTTCCTGTCGGACAAGGTTGGGGCGACCTTCGCCGCCCGCATCTCCGGCATCCACCCCTTCGGCCTGTTCGTGACGCTGGAGGAGACGGGGGCCAGCGGCTTCGTCCCGATGAAGGCCCTGCCCGACGACCATTGGCTGGTGGAGGAGGGCAATCGCCGCCTCCTGGGCCGCCACTCCCGCCAGATCCTGTCCCTGGGCGACCCGGTCGAGGCCCGGCTGCGGGAGGCCAATCCGACCACCGGCTCTCTGGTCTTCGACCTCCAGATGGGCGGGGCCCCGGCACGGATCACGGGACGGGACCGCCGAAGAAAGGGTTGACCCCTGGGTCTTGGGCGCTAGAAACGCCTTTCCGATTTTCCACAGCGCGCGAAGACCACCGACATGGCCAAGGCCAACACCATCCTCATCAAGCTGAACAGCACGGCCGACACGGGCTACTACTACGTCACGAAGAAGAATGCCCGTACCGCGACCGGCAAGCTGGAGCTGAAGAAGTACGACCCCGTCGCGCGCAAGCACGTCGTCTTCCGCGAAGGCAAGATCAAGTAAGCAGCGACGGGCGGCCGCCCTGGCCGCCTGAGACCGGCGGTGCTGCGCGGGCTCAGCCCGCGACCGGCTCTGCCACGCGGACGCAGTTCCGCCCCTCGGCCTTGGCCCTGTAGAGGGCCCGGTCGGCCTGCTCGATCAGCATATCCGCCGGGGTTCCGGCCACGCCTGTCGCGATCCCGATGGAGATCGTGACCGGCAGAATGAGATTCGCCGCGATCACGGGGTCCGCCGACACCACCTCCCGCAGCCGCTCCGCCGCCATCAGCGCGAAGGGGGCGCGGGCATTCGGCAGCACGATCAGGAATTCCTCGCCGCCCCAGCGCGCCACGACGTCGGCCACGCGCACCTGCGACCTCAGCCGGCTGGCGACCTCCTTCAGCGCGATGTCCCCCACGCCGTGGCCATGTGTGTCGTTGATGGACTTGAAGCGGTCGATGTCCAGCAGCAGCACCGCCGCTTCTTCCGAGCGGAGCAGCGAGTCGAGGTGCCGGCGCACGTAGCGCCGGTTCCGCAGCCCGGTCAGCGGGTCGGTCACGGCCAGTTCGAGCGACCGGTCCAGCTCGGTCTTCAGGCGCTCCTGGAAGCGCTTGCGTCGGACTTGATTCCGGACCCGGGCACGGAGTTCGTTTGGGTCCACCGGGCGGAAGCAATGATCATTCGCGCCTAGATCGAAGCCGCGCAGCACCTGCTGCCTTTGCGTCGGTTCGGCGAGGAGGAGCAGGGGGACATCGCGCGTCGCCGCGTGGGCGCGCAGGCGGGAGGCGATGCGCAGCTCCTCCGCTCCTTCTTCGGACAGGGAGAGGAGGACCAGATCGAAGCTGCCCTCCATCGCCCGGCGCCAGCATTCCTCGGCGGAGAAGATGGAGGTGACGGCGATGCCATCCTGCGCCAGGGCCTCGGTGACGGCGGCAGCTTCGCGCCCGTCCTGGGTGAGAAGCAGCGCCGTCGCGCCCAAGACCGGCACGTCGAGGCCGCTCAGCCCCTCCACTCCCAGATTCTGCGCCGTTTCGGCGCGAAGCCGCCAGGCGTCCTGAACTTGCTTCACGCGCAGCAGCGCCCGCAACCGCGCGAAAAGGGTCGCGTTGTCCACGGGTTTCGTGAGGAAGTCGTCGGCCCCTGCCTCCAGCCCCCGCACCCGTTCAGTGCTGTCGGTGAGGGCCGTGACCATCACCACCGGGATGTGCTGCGTCCTCGGGTCGGCCTTGAGGGCGCGGCAGACTTCATAGCCGTCCATCCCCGGCATCATGACGTCGAGGAGAATGATGTCGGGCAGTTGCGTGAAAGCCGTCTGCAGGGCCTCCGGGCCGCTGGAGGCCAGCATCACCTCGTAATATTCGCTGACGAGCTTCGCCTCGATCAGCCGGAGATTGGCTGCGATGTCATCCACCGCGAGGATGCGCGCGGTCATGCCGCTTCCCTCAACATAAGGGCCACCGCCGCATGTCCGATCTCACCCTGAACCCCGGCACCGAGGATGCCAACAAGGCGCTGTTCTTCCGCCGCTGGCTCCGCAACCCACTGCAGATGGGATCCATCATCCCTTCCTCGCGGACGCTTTGCCGCAAGATCGCGGCCGCAGTGCGGCGCGAGCCGGATGAGCACGTGCTGGAACTGGGCGCCGGGACCGGAGTCATCTCCCGTGCTCTCCTGGAGCACGGCGTACCCGCCTCGCGGCTCACGGTGGTCGAGATCGTGCCAGAGATGGCGGAGTTCCTGCGCGATTCGCTGCCCGGCGTGAACGTGGTGCAGGGCGACGCCTTCGACCTCGCGGCCTCGCTGCCCACCGCGATGCGCGGCCGGATCGGGACGGCGATCTGCGGCATCCCGCTGGTGCTGCTGCCGCTGGAACGGCAGCAGGCCTTCGTGGATGCGGTGGAAGCTGTGGCTCCCGGCAAGGGCTTCCTGCTCTACACCTACTGCGCGACCTCGCCCCTGCCCTACCGGAAGCTGGGTCTCAACGCGGTCCGCGAGGCCTTCACGCCGCTGAACTTTCCGCCCGCAAGCGTTTGGCGCTACACGCCGCGCCCAGCCTGACACCGAGTGAAAAGGAAGCCGCATTGACGGCTTCCTAACATGTCTTGGACCGAGGCGGGAGGGATGACTTGTCAGCCCCGGTCGGATCAATGTGGACAGTTTTGGCCTTCAGGCGCTGGTCAGGACCTTCTCGCTGCCGTCCGGCGTCTTCAGCCGGGCGATAAGCCGCGGACGGGGGCCGCGCCGGACCCGCATCGCTCCTTCCAGCCCGCGATCGGCCAGCGCGGCCAGGACTTGGTCGGCCTCGGGATGCTCCGCTTCCAGTCCGAGGAGCCGGCATTGGCTGTCGCGCAGCCGCTTGCCCGCCCGCTCGCCCCGCCACTCGATCAGCGCGGGAAGGAGGTTGTCCATGTCCTGGCGCTGCGGCGGGATGGCCATGCGCCAATGGAGGTCGCCGCGCCGTATCTCGCGCAACTCGCCGCCACGCGGGCCGAGCCGCGCGACCAGCGCATCCATCGCCCCCGTGCGCGCGACCCAGCCGACGAGCGCCGGCCCCGTTTCCAGCATCAGACGCACGGATGGCTCGTCGAGGTCGAACAGGCGTGGATGGACCGGCTGGGGCTGCTTGGGATCGGCCGCGATCACCTCCAGGTAGGAGTCAGGGCCGAGACCAAGCAGCATGTTGTGGGTGCCGGCACCCTCGTGGATGCCGCCCGTCTGGCACTTCACCCCCAGCTCGCGCTCGACGAACGCAGCCCCCTCTTCCAGCGTCCGCGCACCAAGGACGATGTGGTCGATCTCCGCCATGGCTCAGCGGGCCCCAGCCGGGTGCCGCCCGGCCAGCATGAAGGCGGGGCAGCCATCGCGAGGCGGCAGGCTCTGCAGGCAATTCGGTGCGGGCATGTCGTTCCCTCTTCCCTCGAAAAGAAACGATGCCGGGGTCGCCGCGCCGCGTCCAGCGAGTTGACCCTTCAGCCGAAGGCGCGTTCCACGCGCGGGCCGGGCGGAGGCACCGCGGCGACTTCGCGGATGATCTTTCGGCGCACCGCCTGCTCGAAGCTTTCGAAGCCCTCTGCCACCATCAGGAAGGCGCCGGGCCCGCCGATCACACGCTCCTGATAATACTCGTCCAGTGGCTGCATCTGGCCGAGCCCCGCAGGCGGCGGCGTCCGGTCCAGCACGGCGAGGCCGTTCAGCACGATGCCCTGGTCCAGTGCCTCCTGCCGCGCCAGCCCGACATCGCGGCCCGAGTTATTGATGCCGTCGCCGGAGATGTCCACGACGCGGCGCGTCCCCTCGAAGCCCTGGCCAAACAGCTTGGCGGCATAGTCGATGGCCCCTGAGATGGAGGTGTAGAGATGGGTCCGTCGCGGCGCTTGGTCCACGGTGCGGGCGAAGCGCTCGCATGCGGCGGGGCTATCCAGCAGCATCCAGGGCACGAGGTGCTCCTGGATGTTCCAGTCCGACCAGGTGAACAAGGTGACGGCGACACTGCCGATCGGGCCGCGCATCATCGCCTCGGCAAGGCGCGGATCCCGGAAGGCATTGGCATAGCCGCGGAACTGCATCTCCTGCTCCTCCGCGTCCACGGAGCGGGATACGTCCACGGCGAGGACCAATTCCACGTCCACGGGTTCCAGCGCCTTGGCGGGTCCGGCGCGCAGGATGGCAGGCGCGGCGAGGGCCGCGACGAGAATGGAACGACGAAACATCCGACCCTCCTCAACTCAGGGGAAATCGCTTCCCCCGGGGCCGTGCCGCATCTACTCCCGTCGTTGCGGAAAAGGATAAGGCGGACAGGTCAGGCTGCAAGACCTATTTGCTGCACCGCACAAACAATTTCCGATTGCATGCGTCCCGAAAGCATCAAGTACGCTCGCGGTTGCGAAAGGAAAATTGCAAATGTCAAGGAAAATTTTTGGCCGCGCCCTCAACCCTAAAACCGCGTGGAGGCGAAGCGCTCATCGCTCTTGAGCCGGTCCCGTAGCGCGATCACACGCGATGGCACGTCCCCGGCCATTTTTGGCATGCTCATCTCGATGAAATCCACTAGCACCGCCGTGGTCACATCGGCCTGAGTGAGGCGGCCCAGTGCGAGGTAGTCCGAACTCCTTAGCCGCTCGTCGAGCAGACGCAGCGCCGCGAGGGCCGTTGCAATCTGGTTGGCGATGCCTTGCTGCCACCGGAACTCTTCCGGCCGGCGCGCGCCCTCGTAAAAGGCCGCAACGGTCCTTTCCATGGCGCCAAGCGCGAAGACGGTGGCCCGCATCGCCTCACGCCGCGCCGCGCCGGAACGGGGCATCAGCGCCTCGTCTCCGGCCTCCTCGTCGAGGTGGTCGAGGATGGCGCTGCTGTCCACCAGCATCTCGCCGCCGTCCAGGATCAGGGCCGGAACGCGTCCGAGGGGGTTCACCTCGCGGATCTTGTCCCACTCGGTGACGACGGAGAGCGGCACGCTCTCCCACTCCATTCCGTAAAAATTGAGCGTCACCGCGACGCGGCGGACGAAGGGCGAGAGCATGCGGCCAACAAGCTTCACGACGGTGTCCTTTCAAGCCGTCCCCGCGCGGGCAGAAGCGCAGGGGTGACGAAACCGGCTTCAGGAAACAGCGGAAGCGCGTGAGGCGCCAGCAGGGTGCCTCAGAAGCCCGCGTCGGGCTGCGCCAGGTAGGCTTGCTCCGCCGGGGTGGATTCGCGGCCGAGCGTCGCGTTGCGGTGGGGAAAGCGCCCGAAGCGGCGGATGACCTGCCAATGCCGCCACGCATAGTCGATCGTGCCGCCCGGCGCGGCGTGGGCCGAGTGATCACGCAGCCCCTCGAACAGCGCCACGGACAGGTCCTGGTCCGCCATCGCCTCGCCATGCTCGAAGGGAAGGTAGAGGAAGGCGCGTTGCGTCGGCGTCAGGCAGAGGTCGTGCCGACGCCCCAGAACCGCGATTCGCGCCACGTCGCGCGCATGGGCGTCGCTGGCGAAGGCCTCTGGCGTGCCGCGATGGAGGTTGCGCGGGAACTGGTCCAGCACGAGAACCAAGGCCAGCGCTCCGTCCGGCGTCCCGGCCCATTCATCCAGCTCGCCCTTGCGGGCCGGTTCCACCAGCGCGCCGAAGCGGCTGCGGATCTCGGCGTCGAAGGCGTCGTCGCGCATGAACCAGGCGCGCCGGAACGCATCTGGCCCCTCGCTGAACCAGAAATCGAGGATGTCCTGCTTCAAAGGGCGCGCTCGAGCAGCCGGATGGAATGGATGGCCTCCCGCCCCGACAGGTCGCGGATCTGGTGGCGGCAAGAGAAGCCGTCCGCGACGACCACATCGCCCGGCGCGGCGGCGCGCACCGCCGGCAGCAGCGACAATTCTGCCATCGCCTTTGACGCCTCCTGATTCTTCGCCTCGTAGCCGAAGGCCCCGGCCATGCCACAGCAGGAGGAGGCGATGGGCTTCACCTCCATCTCCGGCACGGCGCGCAGCGCTTTCACCGCCGCCGGGAAGGCACCGAAGGCCTTCTGGTGGCAATGCCCGTGCACATGCGCGGCCGGAGCGACCGGCTTCAGCCCTTCCGGTCCGCCCTCGCGCTCCATCCACTCGCTCGCCAGCATGGCGCGCCTCGCCAGCTTCGCGCTGGCCTCGCCGG
Organism: Sabulicella rubraurantiaca; assembly: GCF_017355885.1. Classification (GTDB taxonomy): domain Bacteria; phylum Pseudomonadota; class Alphaproteobacteria; order Acetobacterales; family Acetobacteraceae; genus Roseococcus; species Roseococcus rubraurantiacus. The sequence continues at coordinate 64,725 of NZ_JAFEUU010000012.1, read as the reverse complement.
GCAGCAGGGCCGGGAACTCGTCGCGCAGCGTCATGAGGCAGGAAGGCTCAAGGCCGATCACTGGCGCGTCGCTGGCTGACAGGGCCTCGATGGTCCGCTGCGCCTCGCGCTTCGCTTCCTCGACCATCCCGGCCGCGAGGTAGGTGCGGCCGCAGCAGAGTGGGCGCGAATCCGACGGGTGCTGCGCGGCGCGCACCGTGTAGCCGGCGGCGCCCAGTACCCGCACCGCCGCGCGAAGATTCTCCGGCTCGAAGTTGCGGTTGAAGCTGTCGGCGAAAAGCAGCACCTCGCCCATCGTGCCTTCCGCCTTCGCCTCCCCATCCCGGAAGATGTCCGAGCGGAAGGCAGGGAAATGCCGTTCCGCCGCAAGGCCGAGACTCCGCTCCGCCCAGCGCCGCAGCGGCTTCATCCCGAACAGCGCGTTCGGCACGGCTGGGGCGAGGCTGGCCCAGCGCGCCAGGCGCGGCAGGTGCCCCAGCAGCTTGTCGCGCAGCGCGAGACCATGCGTGGCGCGCCGCGCCGCCAGCGCCTCGATCTTCATGCGCGCCATGTCCACGCCGGTCGGGCATTCGCGCTTGCAGCCCTTGCAGGAGACGCACAGCGACAGCGCCTCCATCACCGTATCGCTGGCCAAGCCCTCCGGCCCAAGCTGCCCGGTCAGCGCGAGGCGCAGCGTGTTGGCGCGGCCGCGCGTCAGGTCCCGCTCGTTCCGCGTGACGCGGTAGGAGGGGCACATGACATTGGCGTCGAACTTCCGGCAGGTGCCGTTATTGTTGCACATCTCGACCGCGCCGAGCAGCGAGCCGGGATGCTCCGACCAGTCCAGTACCGGCTTGCCGGCCGTGTGCGGTCCGTACTCGGGTGCGTAGCGGAACAGCGTCCGGTCATCCATCTTCGGCGCGCGGACGACGCGGCCCGGATTCAGCAGCGCGCCCGGGTCGAAGATGTCCTTCACCTCCTCGAAGGCGCGGGCCATGCGGGCGCCGAACATCGGCTCGTTGAACTCGGAGCGGACGATGCCGTCGCCATGCTCGCCGGAATGGCTGCCCTTGTACTCGCGCACCAGGGCGAAGCATTCCTCGGCGATCTCGCGCATGCGGCGCACGTCGCCGCCATCCTTCATGTTCAGCACCGGGCGGACATGCAGGCAGCCGACGCTGGCATGGGCGTACCAAGTGCCCTTCACCCCGTGCCTGTCGAAGACGCCGGTCAGCCGCTCCGTGTAGTCGGCCAGATCCTCCAGCGGGACGGCGCAATCCTCGATGAAGGAGACGGGCTTCGCGTCGCCCTTCATGCTCATCATGATGTTCAGCCCGGCCTCGCGCACTTCGGCCACGGCGGCCTGGGTCGCGGCGTCGGTCACGCGCACCACCTGCCCAGGCAGGCCCAGCGTCGCCATCATGTCGTCCAGCGCATCGAGACCGCGCAGGAGGGGCGCATCCTCGAAGCCGTGGAACTCCACGATCAGCAGGCTGTCCGGCTCGCCGATCAGCATCCCTTCGATGGTCTTGCGGTAGATCGGGATGGAGCGGCCCAGATCGATCATGGTGCGGTCCACGAGTTCCACCGCCTCGGGGTCCAGCTTCACCAGGTGCTGCGCCGCCTCCATGGCGCGGCGGAAGGTGGGGAACTGGCAGATGCCGACCACCTTGCGCGGCTTGATCGGCCAGAGCTTCAGGTCCAGCGCCGCCGAGAAGGCGAGCGTCCCCTCGCTGCCCACCAGCAGGCGCGACAGGTTGCCGCGTCCGTTCGCCCGTGCATCCGGCGTCAGCGCGTCCAGGTTGTAGCCGCCGACGCGCCGCAGCACGGGGGGAAAGCGCTCCGCAATCTCAGCCGCCTCGCGCTCGCCCAGCGCGTGCAGCCGGGCGACGAGGTCGGTGTTGGGCGCATTCTCGCCGAAGACGTGGCGCGACCCGTCGGCCAGGATCGCGTCGATGGCGCGGACGTTATCGGCCATCAGCCCATAGCGGATGGACTTGGACCCGCAGGAGTTGTTGCCGGCCATGCCGCCGATGGTGCAGCGCGCCCAGGTCGAGGGGTCCACGGGGAAGAAGACCCCCTTGGGTTTCAGCGCCTCGTTCAGCGCGCCCAGGGTGATGCCTGGCTCCACCCGCGCCGTGTCGCCCTCCACGGACAGGACGCGGCGCAGATGCTTCGTGCAGTCCAGCACCAGGGCGCGGTTCACCGTCTGCCCGCATTGCGAGGTCCCGCCGCCGCGCGGCAGCACGGGCACCCCCTCCTCCCGGCAGATGGCGATGGCCGCTTCCACGTCGGCGGCCGTGCGCGGCACCACCACCCCCACCGGCTCCACCTGGTAGATGCTGGCATCGGTGGCGTAGCGGCCGCGGTCGCCCTCCGACCAGAGCACCTCGCCCTCCGTCTCGCGGCGCAGGCGCTCGGCCAGGCGGGAATCGCCGATGCGGTTCTTGGGCAGGGTGATCGCGTTCATGCGGGGCTATCTAGCGCGGGCGGCGGCGCCCGTCAGATGGATAATCCTCATCGCAGCCAACAGCCGAACTCATTGGCCATGGGGGCCGTGATACGGCAGGAAGTGGCCACGACCCGAGGAGCCTTCCCATGGCCTATTACCAGAGCAAGCCTGCCGCCGGCCGCCATTTCCTGCAGATTCCCGGCCCGACCAACGTGCCCGACCGCGTGCTGCGCGCCATGGACAACCCGACCATGGACCATCGCGGCCCGGATTTCGGCAAGCTTGGCGCCTCGATCCTCGCCAAGGTGAAGCAGGTCTTCAAGACGCAGTCCCATGTCATCATCTACCCCGCCTCCGGCACTGGGGCGTGGGAGGCCGCGCTGGCCAATACCCTCTCCCCCGGCGACCGGGTGCTGATGTCCGAGACGGGCTGGTTCGCTTCCCTGTGGCGCGAGATGGCGGAGCGGCTGCAGCTTCGCCCCGAGTTCCTGAAGGGCGACTGGCGCTCCGGCGCCGACCCGGCGGCGATCGAGAACTACCTGCGCAGCGACAAGGGCCACGAGATCAAGGCAGTCTGCGTCGTCCACAACGAGACGAGCACGGGCTGCACCTCCCGCATCGACGAGGTCCGCAAGGCCATCGACGCCGCTGGCCACCCGGCGCTGCTGCTGGTGGACACCATTTCCTCGCTCGGCTCCATCGACTACCGCCATGACGAGTGGGGCGTGGACGTGACGGTGGCCGGCTCCCAGAAGGGCCTGATGCTGCCGCCGGGCCTGTCCTTCAACGCAGTCAGCGCCAAGGCCTTGAAAGCCAGCGAGACGGCGAAGCTGCCGCGCTCCTTCTGGGACTGGAAGCCGATGATCGCGGCCAATGCGACTGGCTACTTCCCCTACACCCCGGCCACTAACATGCTCTACGCGCTGGACGCGGCGGTGGACATGCTGCTGGAGGAAGGGTTGGACAACGTCTTCCACCGCCACGACCGCCATGCCGAGGCGACGCGCCGCGCCGTGCGCGCCTGGGGCCTCGAGATCCAGTGCGACGAGCCGCGCCACTATTCCAGCAGCCTGACGGCGGTGCGGGTGCCGGAGGGCACCAGCGCCAATGCGCTGCGCGCCACCATCCTGGAGAAGTTCAACATGTCCCTCGGCAACGGGCTGGGGCAGTTGAACGATCGCGTCTTCCGCATCGGCCACCTGGGCGACTTCAACGACCTGGCGCTGATGGGCACGCTTTCGGGCGTTGAGATGGGGCTGCGCGTCGCCGGCATCCCGCACCGCCCCGAGGGCGTCCGGGCGGCGATGGACTACTTGGCCGGGAATGCCTGATCCCGGAGGGATCAGGCTTTTTTCCTGCCCTCAAACGCCGGGCGCGCTTCCGGGACCCCATCGAAATCGCGGGGCGATTTGCGATGGGAACCCGGTCCGCGCGCCGGGCCGCGGTGGACGCGCAGGGCCGGTCGGCCTAGCCTCCGCGGGCCAGCATCCGGGAGGGAAGAATGCCGAAATTCGCGGCCAATCTGAGCATGATGTTCAACGAGCTTCCCTTCCTCGACCGCTTCGCCGCCGCCCGCGCGGCAGGGTTCGAGGCTGTGGAGTTCCTGTTCCCCTATGAGCACCCGGCGGAGGAGATCGCGGCGCGGCTGAAGGGGAATGGTCTCCAGAACGTCCTGTTCAACGCCCCGCCCGGCGACTGGAATGCTGGCGAGCGCGGCATGGCCTGCCTGCCCGAGCGCCGCGCCGAGTTCCGCGATGGGATCAAGCGTGCGCTGGATTACGCCACGGCGCTCGGCTGCCCGCGGCTGCACGTCATGGCCGGGCTGACGCCTGCCGGGGCTTCGCGCGACACGCTGCTGGCGACCTATGCCGCCAATCTGGACTTCGCCGCCGAGGAATGCGCGAAGGCCAGCGTGAAGCCCGTGATCGAGCCGATCAACCACCGCGACATCCCCGGATTCTTCCTCAACACCACGGCCGAAGCCGTCTCCGTGATCGAGGCGCTGGGGCCGGAGCGCGTTGGCCTCCAGTTCGACCTCTACCATTGCCAGATCACCGAGGGCGACGTGACGCGCCGGGCGCAGGAGCTTCTGCCCTTCATTGCGCACATGCAGGTCGCCGACACGCCGGGCCGGAACGAGCCGGGCACGGGCGAGGTGCGCTGGGACTTCGTTTTCGACGCCATCGATTCCATGGGCTATCGCGGCTGGATCGGCTGCGAGTACCGGCCGAAGGGCGAGACCCTCGCCGGGCTGGGCTGGATGCAGAAGTATCGGGAGCACGACGCATGAAGATCGGATTCATTGGCCTTGGCATCATGGGGCAGCCCATGGCCGAGAACCTGAAGAAGGCCGGGCACGAGATCCTGGCGCCCGAGCGCGCCAGCCTGAAGCCGGAGGCACGCTCCTCCTTCACCATCCTGCCGGACATCAAGGCCGTCACCGAGGCGTCGGACGTCATCATCCTGATGGTGCCCGATACCCCCGACGTGGAGCGGGTGCTGCTCGGCTCCCCGGGCGTGCTGGAGGGGCTGTCGAAGGGCAAGCTGGTCATCGACATGTCCAGCATCAGCCCGACGGCGACCAAGGATTTCGCGGCACGCGTGAACGAGAAGGGCTGCGACTACCTCGACGCGCCGGTGAGCGGCGGCGAGGTGGGCGCGCGCAACGCCGCGCTGACCATCATGGTCGGCGGGCCGGAGGCAGCCTTCGAGCGTGCGCTGCCGCTCTTCCAGGCCATGGGCAAGAACATCACCCTGGTCGGGCCGAACGGCGCCGGGCAGACCACCAAGGTCGCCAACCAGATCATCGTCGCGCTGAACATCCAGGCCGTGGCCGAGGCGCTGGTCTTCGCCAGCAAGGCAGGGGCAGACCCCGCGAAGGTGCGTCAGGCGCTGATGGGTGGCTTCGCCAATAGCCGGATCCTGGAGGTCCATGCCGAGCGCATGATCAACCGGACCTTCAACCCTGGCTTCCGCATCGCCCTGCACCAGAAGGACCTGAACCTGGCCCTGCAATCCGCGAAGGAGCTGGGCGTGGCCCTGCCCAACACCGCCGCGGCGCAGCAGCTATTCTCCGCCTGCGTCGCCATGGGCGGCGATGGCTGGGATCACTCGGGGCTGGTCCAGGCCATCGAGACGATGGCAGGACACAAGCTGGGCTGACGCGCCCCGGGGTCAGCCCAGCTGGGCGGCTAAAGCCTGGAGGGCTGGCCCCACTTCCTTCCGCAGCAGCACCATCGCCTCGGCCGCGCCGTTCTCGTCGCCAGCGCGGCAGGCCTCCTCCAGCGCCTGCAGCGCCGGAAGCAGTGTCACCATGCCGAAATTGGCGGCAAGGCCGCGGAGCGCATGCGACTCGGCGCGCATCGCCTGCAGATCGCCCAGCGTGAAGAGTGTGCCCAGGCTGTCGAGCTTGGCGGAGACTTCCTCCTGGCAAAGGCGGCGCGCCTCGCTCATCGCCGCCTCCTCCGGATCCCATTCGATCAAGGTGCAGCCATTCTCCAGTGAACGCGACAGGAATTCGCGCCCCGAGAATGAGCGGCCGCGCCAAAGGGTTTCGGGCTCGGCAAGACGGGAGAATTCGCGGTTCCAGGCCAGGAGCCGGCCCGACGGATCCAGCACGGCAGCAGGCCGAGGCCAGGCGGCCAGCAATGCTTCACCAAAATCGGGCTTGCCAGTCGGCACCCTCAAATCTCGCTGATCTCTCGCAACCGCGGGGCGGGCGATGGTGGAAATGTGCTGCATGATGCGCTCAATCCGGGCGCGCACCTTCGGTTCTGCGACCATACGTTGCAATCGGGGATTCTACGAGGCTGGCTTGATGGCAGGACAGGGCGGTGCGAATGTGCGCCCGCATTGGAAGCAGAAGCGGACTGACCCCGCACGGGGCCCCAGTTTTGCGGAGTTCAGAAGGCAAGCAGCGAAATGGCGAAGATCAAGGTAAAGACGCCCGTCGTCGAGCTCGACGGCGATGAGATGACCCGCATCATCTGGGGCTTCATCAAGGACCGCCTAATTCTTCCTTATCTGGATATCGACCTCAAGTATTACGACCTCGGCATCCAGTACCGCGACCAGACCGATGACCAGGTGACGGTGGACGCCGCCAACGCCATCAAGCAGTACGGCGTGGGCGTGAAGTGCGCGACCATCACCCCGGACGAGGCGCGGGTGAAGGAGTTCGGCCTGAAGAAGATGTGGCGGTCCCCCAACGGGACGATCCGCAACATCCTCGACGGCACGATCTTCCGCGAACCGATCATCTGCCAGAACGTGCCGCGCCTGGTGCCGCACTGGAACAAGCCCATCGTGGTCGGCCGCCATGCCTATGGCGACATCTACCGCGCTGCGGAGACCAAGATCCCCGGCGCCGGCAAGGCCACCCTCACCTACACCCCCGCCGATGGCGGCGAGGCGGTGACGCTGGAAGTGACCAACTTCCCGGCGGGCGGCGGCGTGCTGATGGGCATGCACAACACCCGCTCCTCCATCGAGGGCTTCGCGCGCGCCTGCCTGAACTACGGCCTCGCCCGCAACTACCCCGTCTACCTGAGCCACAAGAACACGATCCTCAAGGCCTATGACGGCGAGTTCAAGGACATCTTCCAGCGCGTCTTCGACACGGAGTTCGCTGGCAAGTTCAAGGCCGCCGGCCTGACCTACGAGGACCGCCTGATCGACGACATGGTGGCCTGCGCCCTGAAGTGGGAAGGCGGCTATGTCTGGGCCTGCAAGAACTACGACGGCGACGTGCAGTCCGACATCGTGGCGCAGGGCTTCGGCTCGCTCGGCCTCATGACCTCCGTGCTGCTCTCCCCCGATGGCTCCACCGTCGAGTCCGAGGCGGCGCACGGCACGGTGACGCGCCACTACCGCGAGCACCAGAAGGGCCGCGAGACGAGCACCAACCCGATCGCCTCGATCTTCGCCTGGACGCGCGGCCTCGCCTATCGCGGCCGCTTCGACAGCACCCCCGACGTCACGGCCTTCGCCGAGACGCTGGAGAAGGTGTGCATCCAGACCGTCGAAGGCGGGCAGATGACCAAGGACCTCGCGATCCTGATCGGCAAGGACCAGCCCTGGCTGAACACCCAGGCCTTCCTCGCCGCGCTGGACGAGAACCTGCAGAAGGCCATGAAGGCGGCCTGATCGCATGTGGTGGGGGCTGCCGGCGCTGGACCTCCTGGCGCTGGCCGTCTTCGTCCTGTGCTGGGCGGGCTACGCGGCCGTCGTGGACCGCGTGCCCGCCATCCGCGCCCGCTCCGTCATTGCCGCAATGGACGAGCACCGGCGCCGCTGGATGCTCGCGTTGCTGGAGCGCGACAACCGGATCATGGACACCCAGATCATCGGCAACCTGATGAACTCGACGTCCTTCCTGGCGAACACCTCCATCTTCATCCTGGGCGGCCTCGTCGCCCTGCTGGGCGCGCCCGATTTGGGGCAGCGCGTGCTGTCCTCCCTGCCCTTCGCCGCGCCGCCGACCAATGACTGGGCTTGGGAGATGCGGATCGGGCTGCTGATCCTGATCTTCATCCGCGCCTTCTTCGACCTCACCTGGGCGCTCAGGCAGTTCAACTACGGCTCCATCGTTGTGGGCGGGATCCCGCCTGGGCGGGGCCACGTCAACCAGGCCGAGGCCGCGGCCAAGGTGCTGAACCGCGCCGCGCGCCATTTCAACACCGGGCTGCGCGCCTACTATTTCGGCCTCGCCGCCCTGGCCTGGATCGTCCATCCCGTCGCGCTGATGCTCGCCTCGCTGCTGGTGCTGCGCGAATTGCACCGGCGCGAGTTTCGCTCGGTGTCGCGAGAGGCGCTCACACTGGGATCTCGCCCGGCGGCTTGAGCGTCGCCAGCACGAAGGAGGAGCGCGTCTCCTTCACCCCGGGCATCCGCAGCAATGCGCGGGTCGCAAACTCGCCGAAGAATTCCATGTCCGGCGCGAGGACGTGCAGCAGGTAGTCCATCTCGCCGCTCATCGTGTAGGCGGCCAGCACCTCCGGGCGCTGCGCCAGCGCGGCGTGGAAGCGCTCCACCACCTCCTCCGCGTGGCTGACCAGCGAGACCTGGACGAAGGCCTGCAGGGGCAGGCCCAGCCGCGCGGGATCCAGCCGAGCGGCATAGCCCTGGATGACCCCCTCCTCCTCCAGCCGCCGCATGCGGCGCTGGCAAGGCGAAGGAGAGAGCCCCGCCTGCTCCGCCAGCGTGACGACGGGCACGCGCCCATCCCGCTGCAGGACGCGCAGGAGGCGTCGGTCAGTGGCATCCAGCACAGCAGGAGCGGATTTCGCCAAAATTGAGCTCTCCTTGAGTGAAATCCGGCGCAATTGCCCGTGCTCGTGGCCAAGATCGCCGAAAACCACCCGGTCGGCCAGGGTATTCCATTGGCATGAACGTGATCGCCCCTGCCCCGAACCTGCGCGGCGACTACGCTTCCGCCGCGCCGGACTACACGCTGGCGCAGCGCCATGCCGCGATCCCGGAGCGCGACCACGCGACGTGGCGCGAACTCCATCGCCGACAGATGGTTCTGTTTCCGCGCCACGCCGCCCGCGCCTATCGCGAGGGTGTGGCGCGGCTCGATTGCGCGGATGGTATTCCCGACCTTGCCCGCGCTTCTGAGAAGCTGCGGGAAACGGGCTGGAGTCTGGTGGCAGTGCCGGGGTTGATTCCGGAGGATGCCTTCTTCGCGCATCTCTCCGCACGGCGCTTCCCGGTGACAAACTGGATCCGGCGGCCGGAGGAGATGGACTACCTGGAAGAGCCGGACATCTTCCACGACTTCCTCGGCCACGTGCCGCTGCTGACCAACCGGCACTTCGCCGATTTCCTGCAAGGCTACGGCGCGGTCGGCGAATTCGCGCAGCGTCATGGCGCCGTCCGCATGCTGGCACGGCTCTATTGGCACATGGTCGAGTTCGGGCTGACCCGCGAGGAGGGTGAAGTGCGCGCCTATGGGGCGGGCATCCTGTCCTCGGCGAAGGAGACGGTGCACGCCACCACAGCGGCGCACCTTCGCTTCGTGCCGGCTCGCGTGCTGCGGACGGAATACCGCATCGACGACCTCCAGCCCCTCTACTTCGTCATCGACGACTACAGCGAGTTGTTCGCGCTGCTCGACACCCTGCCCAAGGCGCTGCTGCGCGCCCGCGACGCCGAACCCATCCCCCCGGGCGCCATCCTGCCCGAAGACGCACGCCTCTAGGAAGGAAACGACCATGGACATCCCTCCCGACAGGACCGAAGTGGCAGGCCGCATCTGCGACGCCAACCCGATGGGCACGGACGGGTTCGAGTTCGTCGAATTCACTGGCCCCGACCAGGCGCATCTGCGCGACGTCTTCGCGCGCATGGGCTTCGCGCAGGTGGCGCGGCACCGGTCCAAGGATGTCTCGCTCTGGCGCCAGGGCCAGGTGAACTTCATCCTGAATGCCGAGCCGTCGAGCTTCGCCCAGGCCTTCGCGCGGGTGCACGGCCCCTCGGCCTGCGCCATGGCCTTCCGTGTCGCCGATGCGGCGGCGGCCTTCGAACGCGCGGTCAGCCTCGGCGCCCGCCCCTTCCATGGCCGGGTTGGACCGATGGAGCTGAACATTCCGGCCATCGAGGGGATCGGCGGCAGCCTGATCTATTTCGTGGACCGGTTCGGGCCGCGGGGCTCGATCTACGACGTAGATTTCCGCTTCCTGGACGGGGTCGAAAGCGACCACAAGGGCAACGGGCTGACGGTGATCGACCACCTCACCCACAACGTCCATCGCGGCCGCATGGAGGCTTGGTCCGGCTTCTACGAGCGGCTCTTCAACTTCCGCGAGATCCGATACTTCGACATCGAGGGTAAGCTGACCGGGCTGAAATCCAAGGCGATGACCAGCCCCTGCGGCCAGATCCGCATCCCCATCAACGAATCGAGCGACGACAAGAGCCAGATCGAGGAATACCTGCGCGCCTATAATGGCGAAGGCATCCAGCACATCGCCATGGGGACGGACGACATCTATGCCTCGGTCGAGGGGCTGCGGGCGCAGGAGGTGCGCTTCCTCGACACGCCCGACACCTATTACGAGCTCCTGCCCCAGCGCCTGCCCGACACGAGCGAGGATCTGGAGCGCATGGCGCGCAACCGCATCCTGATGGACGGCTCTCCCTCCGGCGGGCGCCTGCTGCAGATCTTCACCGAGACGGTCCTTGGACCGATCTTCTTCGAACTTATCCAGCGCAAGGGCGACCAGGGCTTCGGCGAGGGCAATTTCCGTGCCCTGTTCGAAAGCATTGAATTGGACCAAGTGCGCCGCGGCGTGCTGAAGCCGGCGGCGGAGTAACGGGCATCGGCGGAGGCTGCCGCCTGCCACGGTGGCAGCCTGCCCGGCCATGCGGCATTACCCTGCTGCGGCTGCGAAGCAGGCTTGCGCTCGCCTCTTGCGCCGGGGCGAAGCAGGCTTCATTCCCGGTTCATGTCCGCATCTCCCTGGGCGCTTGAGGTCGAGGACCTCTCCATCACCTTCCGCACCGACCGCGGCACGTTGCGTGCGGTCGAGAGCGTCTCCTTCCGCGTCGCGCCCGGCCGCACCCTGGCGATCGTCGGAGAAAGCGGCTGCGGGAAATCCGTCACCTCTCTCGCGGTGATGGGGCTGCTGGCGCCCAATGCCAGCGTGGGTGGGACGGTGCGGCTCGCGGGCCAGGAGATGGACGAGGCGGCGCGTCGCGCGGCGCGCGGCCGCGACATGGCGATGATCTTCCAGGAGCCGATGACCAGCCTGAACCCGGCCTTCACCGCCGGGGACCAGGTGGCCGAGGCCATCCGCACGCATGAGGGCGTCAGCCCCCGCGCGGCCATGGAACGCGCGATTGCCCTGTTCGAGCGGGTCCGCATCCCCGAGGCGGCACGCCGCGCCCAGCAATACCCTCACCAGCTTTCCGGCGGCATGCGCCAGCGCGTCATGATCGCCATGGCGCTGGCCTGCCGCCCGAAGCTGCTGATCGCGGATGAGCCGACCACCGCGCTGGACGTGACGGTGCAGGCGCAGATCCTTGCCCTTCTGGACGAGCTGAAGCGGGAGACAGGCACCGCCGTCGTGCTCATCACCCATGACCTCGGCGTGGTGCGCGACCACGCGGAGGAGGTGCTGGTGATGTATGCCGGCCGCATGGCGGAGCAGGCGCCCGCCGCCCGCCTCTTCGACCGGCCGGAGCACCCCTACACGATCGGCCTGCTCGGCGCCGCGCCGCGGCTGGACGAGAAGCGCGGCCGCCTCGCCTCCATTCCCGGCACCGTGCCCGACCTGTACCGCCCGCCGCCCGGCTGCCGCTTCGCACCGCGCTGCCCATTCAGCGTCGCGGCCTGCGATGCGGGCCAGCCGGAGTTCCGCTTGATGGAGGAAGCACATCGCGCCGCCTGCATCCGCGCGCCTCTCGAAGCGGTGCTGGCGGCATGAGCGCGTTGATCGAAGCGAAGGGGCTGGTCCGCCACTTCCCCATCCGGGACGCGCTGGGTCGCGCCAAGGGCGCGGTGCGCGCCGTGGATGGCGTGTCCCTCTACGTCTTTCGCGGCGAGGTGCTGGCGGTGGTCGGCGAGAGCGGCTGCGGCAAGTCCACGCTCGGCCGGCTCCTGCTGCGCCTGATCGAGCCCGATGCCGGCACGCTGGAGTTCGAGGGCGAGGATCTGCGCGCCCTGGCTCCCTCCGCCCTGCGGAAGCGCCGTCGCAAGATGCAGCTGATCTTCCAGGACCCGTTCGGCAGCCTGGACCCGCGGATGACGGTGGAGGCGGCGATCGCCGAGCCGCTGAAGCTGCACGGGCTGCACCGGGGCCGCGAGCGGGAGCGCGTGGCGGAACTCCTTTCCCGCGTCGGGCTGCGGCCGGAACTCGCCCGGCGCTGGCCGCACGAGTTCAGCGGCGGGCAGCGCCAGCGCATCGCCATCGCCCGCGCGCTGGCTTCCGAGCCGGAGCTGATCATCGGCGACGAGCCGGTTTCCGCCCTCGATGTCTCGGTGCAGGCGCAGGTGGTGAACCTGCTGGGCGGGCTGATCAAGGAGCTGGGGCTCACCTTTATCCTGATCTCCCACGACCTCGGCGTCGTGCGTCAGGTCGCGGACCGCGTGGCCGTCATGTACCTGGGCAAGATCGTGGAGGAAGGCGCCGCCGAGGCCCTGTTCCGCAACCCACGCCACCCCTACACCCGTGCGCTCCTCGCCGCGGTGCCCGGCCAGGGGCAGAAGCCTGCGATGCTGGAGGGCGACATCCCCTCCCCCGTCGCGCCGCCTTCCGGCTGCCGTTTCCACACGCGCTGCCCCTTCGCGCAGCCCTATTGCCGCGAGGTTGAGCCAAGCCTGGAGGGCCTCACGCATCGCGCGGCCTGCCACTTCCAGGATTCGCTGCCCCCCGCCCCGCCCTTGCGCGAGGCAGGGCCGGATGCGCGACTGCGGCACCTGCAATCCTTCTTCGACCGGGAGACGACGCCATGACATTCCGCCGTGTTCTTCTCGCCGCCTGCGCGGCGCTCGGCCTGGGCGCCGCCGCGCACGAGGCCCAGGCGCAGGGACAGAACCTCCGCATTGGGCTGCGCGAGGACCCCGACATCCTCGACCCCACCCTGGCGCGCACCTTCGTCGGCCGCATCGTCTTCGCCAGCCTCTGCGACAAGCTCTTCGACATCAACGATAAGCTGGAGATCGTGCCGCAGCTCGCCACCGGGCACCGGTGGGAGGATCCGCGCACCCTCATCATCACGCTGCGCGACAATGTGCGCTTCCATGATGGCGAGGTGATGGACGCCGAAGCGGTGCGCTACTCCCTCGACCGTCACCTGACGATGCAGGGCTCCTTCCGCCGCGGCGAGATCGGCAGCATGGAAGCGGTGGAGGTGGTGGATCCCCGCACGGTCCGCATCCGGCTGCGCCAGCCTTCCGCCGCCTTCCTCTCGCAGCTGACCGACCGCGCGGGCATGATCATCTCGCCCAAGGCGGCCGAGGCGGCGGGGCGCAATTTCGGCAACCGCCCTGTCTGCGCCGGCCCCTATCGCTTCGTGGAGCGCCTCGCCCAGGACCGCATCGTGCTGGAGCGCTTCCCGGAATACTGGAACGCCCAGGCCATCCACATCCCGCGCATCACCTTCCTGCCGATTCCGGACAGCACGGTGCGGCTCGCCAATCTGCAATCCGGCGCGCTGGAGATCGTGCAGACCATCGACCCGGATGACGTGGCTGCGGTGCGCCGCAACTCCCGCCTGCGCGTCTCGGTGAGCGACGAGCTGGGCTACCAGAGCATCACCTTCAACATCGGCAACGGCGCCCGTGCGCAGACGCCGATCGGCCAGGATGCCCGGGTCCGCGCCGCCTTCGAGCTGTCGCTGGACCGCAACGCGCTGAACCAGGTGGTGTATGAGGGGATGTACACTCCCACCGCCCAGCCGGTGCCTCCCGCCAATCCCTTCCACGTCCGCGGCTTCCAGCCGGAACCCCGCAACGTGGAGCGCGCCCGCGCCCTTCTGCGCGAGGCCGGGGTGCAGACCCCCGTGCGGGTGGAGCTGACCGTGCCCAACAACCCCGACCTCCGTCAGGTCGGCGAGGTGGTGCAGGCCATGGCGCGCGAGGCCGGCTTCGACGTCCGCCTCAACGCCATGGAATTCGCCAGCAGCCTCCAGGCCGCGACGCGCGGCGAGTTCGAGGCCTACCTGATCGCCTGGTCGGGCCGCGTGGACCCGGACGGCAACACCTGGACCTTCATCCACTCGCGCGGGCCGCAGAATGACGGGCGCTACGCCAACCCCGAGGTGGACCGACTGCTGGACGAGGCGCGGGTGGAGCAGGATGCGGAGAAGCGCCGCGCCCTGTATGGCCGCATCTGGGAGATCTCGATCCGGCAAGACCGCAGCCGCGTCTATCTGTGGCACCGCAAGAACATCGTGGCGCACACGGCGCGCCTCCAGGGCTTCAGCGTGAATCCTGACGGGCTGATCCGTCCGCAGGCGCTGCGCCTGCAGTAATGGCCGCCTTCCTCCTCCGCCGGCTGGGGCAGGTCATCCCCACGCTGCTGATCCTGTCGGTGCTGGTCTTCGCCCTGCAGCAACTGATGCCGGGCGACCCCGCGCTGATCCTGGCCGGCGAGGAGCGCGGCGATCCGGAGGTGCTGGCGCAGATCCGGAGCGAACTCCTGCTCGACCGCCCGCTGGTCGAGCAGTATCTCCATTGGCTCTGGCGCGTGTTGCACGGGGATTTCGGCTTCTCGTGGCGCATCCGCCTGCCGGTGGCGGAACTCATCCTGTCCAAGCTGCCCGTCACCTTCCAGCTGGCTTCCATGAGCTTCGTGATCGGCGTGGCGCTGGGCGTGCCGCTCGGCGTGCTGTCGGCCGTCTGGAAGGACCGGCCCTCCGATTGGGTCATCAATGGGGTCGCGCTGTTCGGCATCTCCATGCCGAATTTCTGGCTCGGCATCATGATGATCCTGTTGTTCTCCGTGCAGCTCGGCTGGCTGCCGCCTTCCGGCTACGTGCCGCTCTGGGAGGACCCGGTGCAGTCGCTCGCGACTACCATCATGCCGGCCTTCGTGCTGGGCACGGGCGTCGCCTCCATCCTGATGCGCCACACCCGCGCCGCCATGCTCTCCGCACTGTCACAGGACTATGTCCGCACCGCCCGCGCCAAGGGCGTGGCCGAGCGCCGCGTCGTGTTTCGCCACGCGCTGCGCAACGCGCTGATCCCGGTGGTGACGCTGGGCACGGTGGAGTTCGGCAAGCTGCTCGCCGGCGCCGTGCTGACCGAGCAGATCTTCACCATCCCGGGCTTCGGCAAGCTGGTGGTGGATGCGGTGTTCAACCGCGACTACCCGGTGGTGCAGGGCGTGGTTCTGGCCACGGCGCTGATCTTCGTCACCCTCTCCCTCATCGCGGACCTCCTCTACATGGCGATCAACCCGCGGATGCGGCAGGCATGAGCACGGCGCTGGCCGAAGCCGGGGAGAGCCCCGGCCGCCGGGCACTGCGTCGCTTCATGCGGCACCGCCTGGCGATGTTCGGGCTGATCGTCGTCACGATCTTCGTGATGGCGGCGGTGCTGGCGCCCTGGATCGCGTCCCATGACCCGCTCGAGACCTCCTGGTCGCGGCTGCGTCAGGCGCCGTCCTGGACGCATCCCTTCGGCACGGACGAGAACGGCCGCGACGTCTTGTCGCGCGTGCTGTTCGGCGCCCGCGCCTCCTTGATGGCCGGCGTGGTCGCGGTGCTGGGGGCGGCGCTGATCGGCGTGCCGGTCGGGCTCGTGGCCGGGCTGGCGAAGGGATGGGTGGATGCCGTCATCTCGCGCATCTCAGACGCGATGCTGTCCATCCCCTTCCTGATTCTCGCCATCGCGCTCGCCGCCTTCCTCGGCCCGGCGCTGGAGAATGCGATGCTCGCCATCGCCATCTCCATCTCTCCGGTCTTCGTGCGGCTGGCGCGCGGCATGGCGCTGGAGGCGACGGGGACGGATTGGGTCGAGGCGGCGCGCGCCCTGGGCAACCCGCCCTGGCGTATCGCCGTGCTGCACGTCCTGCCCAACATCCTGCCGCCGCTGTTGGTTCAGGGCACGCTGGCCATCGCGGAGGCGATCATCGCTGAGGCATCGCTGAGCTTCCTCGGGCTGGGCCAGCAGCCGCCCGCGCCCTCCTGGGGGTCCATGCTGAACTCGGCGCAGCGCTTTATCGAGGCGGCGCCGTGGCTCGCCATCTTCCCCGGCCTGGCGATCTTCGTGGTGGTGCTGGCCTTCAACCTGCTGGGCGACGGTCTGCGCGATGCGCTGGACCCACGCGAGTCGCGCTGAGGCAGGAACCGAAGGGTGGGTAGGGGGGATGGATGGTCGGAGCGGCGGGATTCGAACCCACGACCCCCAGTCCCCCAGACTGATGCGCTACCAGGCTGCGCTACGCTCCGACGCCCGGGGCTGTAGCACCGCTTCCGCCGGCGCTCAACCCGCCGAAAGGATGATCCGCCCGGTCACCTTCCCATCCTTGAGCCGGTTCAGGGCGGAGTTGGCGGCGCTGAAGGGCTCCTTGGTAATGGGGATGGGCGGCACCTGCCCCTTCTGCGCCATGGACACCAGCTCCCGCAGCTCCTTCAGCGATCCCACGTAGGAGCCCTGGATGGTGATGGCGCGGATGGGCATCAGCGGCAGCGGCACCCGCATCTCACCGCCGAACAGCCCGACCTGCACCAGCTTGCCGCCCTTGCCCAGCGCGTCGAAGGCGGCCATCGCGGTCTGGGTGCCGTTGACGAGGTCGATCACCCCCATCACCGGTCCGCCGCAGGCCTCGACGATTCGCTTCGCCGTGTCCTCGCCGGCCAGGACGGTCGCGGAGGCACCCTGCGCCTTCGCGGCTTCCAGCTTGGAGGCGTCCACATCGACGGCGCAGATGGCGCGGTGGCCCATCGCCTTCAGGATGGCGACGCATTGCAGGCCCAGCCCGCCGGCGCCCACCACCACGATGGGATCGTCCGGTGCCATGGGCATCAGCTTGCCGATGGCCGAATATACGGTGACGCCGGAGCAGGCGTAGGTCGCGGCCAGCGCCGGCTCCAGCCCGTCGATCGGGATCAGGTGCTTCCAATGCGTCGCCAGCACGTGCGTCGCGTAGCCGCCATTCTGGTAGACGCCGAGGGCGCGCGGCCGGACCGCACACATGTTTTCCTCATCCGCCTTGCAGCGGGCGCACTCGCCGCACCCGACCCAGGGAAAGACAAGGCGGATGTCACCCTTCTTCACCTTGCCCTCGGCGCCCGGTCCCCACGCAGCCACGCGACCGACGATTTCATGCCCCATGGCCAGGGGCAGCTTCACCCCGCGATCGGTCATGCGCAGCTTGCCGCGCACGCCGAGGTCGTACTCGCCCTCCCAGATATGCAGGTCGCTGTGGCACACCCCGGCATGGGTGACCTCCAGCAGCACCTCGTCGCCCTGCGGCTCAGGGGTGGGAAGCTCCAGTTCCTCGAGCGGCTTCCCGCACTCGACCACAACCCAGGCCTTCATGGGATCCTCCATGTTTTAGCGGATGGGAAACCAGCCCTCCCCGTGGGTCAAGCCGCCTTGTCGAGGTCGCGATTCCATCGCAGTCAAGGTGGCATGACCCGCCTGATGATCGCCTTCTTCCTGTCCGGCTTCGGCGCGCTGCTGTGCCAGATCATCTGGCAGCGCATGCTGGGGGTCTTCGCAGGGAGCGACACGGTCTCAGCCGCCCTGGTGGTGGGGGCCTTCCTCGCGGGGCTGGGGCTCGGATCCATTTTGGGGGCGAAATGGGCAGACCGGCTTTCGCCGCGCGCCGCCCTCACGGGCTTTGCACTCTGCGAGGCGGGAGTGGCGCTCTGCGCCCTGCTATCCAAGTTCTTCCTCTACGACTTCATCGCCATGGGCCTGTCGGAGAGCGTTACCAGCGCCCCCGCCATCTTCGCCCTGTGCTTCGCCGGCCTCGTCGTGCCGACCACGCTGATGGGGGCGTCCCTTCCCTTCCTGGCACGCGCGGTTGCCACCAGCCTGGAGACGGTGGCGGAGCGGATCGGCACGCTCTACGGGCTGAACACCTTTGGCGCCGGGCTGGGCGCCCTGCTCGGCGGTTGGTTCATCGTCGGCAATCTCGGCTACGTGGGTGCGCTCGCCCTCGCCGCCGGGCTGGACCTCGTGGCGGCGGGGCTGGCGCTGACGCTGCTGGGCGCGACGCCGCGCACCGCACCCGCCGCGGCGAAGGCGGAGAGTGCCAAGGGCGGCGATCCCTTCGGCGGGCTGCCGCTCTGGTGCGTGCTGGTCTTCCTGTCGGGCTACGTGATCGTGGCGCTGGAGATCGTTTGGGTGCGGGTGCTGGGCCAGTTCGGCCAGTACCACGCCTATCTCTTCCCCACCGTGCTCGGCATCTTCCTGCTCGCCGACGGGCTGGGCATGGCGCTGGCCGCGCGCATGGTTCGCCGCATGGACGACCCGCGCCCCGCCTTTTTCCTCACGCAAGGCGGCGGCTTCGCCCTGGGCGCACTGCTGCTGGGCGTGCTGTGGTGGGCCATTGGCGAGAACCCGCTGCGCGACTGGATGGGCGTGGATTTCGACCGCTTCGGCCCGCGCGAGATCGCGGCATCCACCTTCATCATCTTTCTGGTGGTCGCGCCGCCCTCCTTCATCATCGGCATGACCTTCCCCTTCGTGCAGCGCGCCGTGCAGCAGGACCTGGCGAGCGTGGGGGCGCGCGTCGGCTGGGTGCAGCTGGCGAACATCCTCGGCAATGCCGCGGGCTCCATCCTCACCGGCCTCGTCACCTTCCACTATCTCGGCACGGCGGGGACGTTGCGGCTGCTAGCGATGCTGTCGCTGCTGCTGCTGCTGTTCTGGCTGTTCCAGTCGCGCGCGGCGCGGCGGCCCGTCCTCGCCCTCGCCGGCGCGACGGCCCTGATCCTCGTCGCCACCCCGGGCAACGCCGCCTTCTGGACGCGCATGCACGGCATCACAAATCCAACCCTGACCGCCTGGGGCGAGGACCGCTCGGGCGTGGTGCTCTACCGCGAGCGCGCGACCCTGCCGGGGCGCGAGGATGGGCGCTTCTTCATCATGGGGCATGGCCAGGGCTTCGTGCCCTTCCTCGACACGCACATCCTGCTCGGCATGCTCGGGCCGCTGCTGCACCCGGAGCCGCGCCGCATCCTCGCCATCGGCGTCGGTTCCGGCGGCACGCCCTATGGCGCGACGGTGAGCCCACGCACGGAGGAGATCCGCGCCATCGAACTGGTGGCACCCGTGCTGGAGGCGCTCGAGGACATCGCGCGGGAGCGGCCGGACGGCGCGGTGGCCTCCATGCTCGCCGACCCGCGCGTCACCCTGGAATACGGGGACGGGCGGCGGGCGCTGACGCGCGGCGAGGGCCTCTACGACGTGATCGAGGCGGATGCGATCCGTCCGCAATCCAGCCATTCCGGCCTGCTCTACTCGGCCGAATTCCTGCAGCAGGTGCGTGCGCGCCTCGCCCCCGGCGGGCTCTATGTGCAGTGGGCACCGACCTGGCGCGTCATCGACACCTTCGCCGCCAGCTTTCCCCACGCAATCCTGCTGACGCCGGTCCAGGTGATGATCGGCAGCGACCGTCCCATCCGCTTCGATCACGCGGCGCTGCTGGAACTGCTCCGCAGCCCGGAGGTCATCGCCCATGCCCGGCGCGGCAACCCGCGCGCAACGGACCTCACCAAGCTGGTGGGCGGCCCAGTGACGGTGTGGGACGAAAACACGCCCCGCGCCGAGCCACCGCTGACCGACATGTTCCCGCGCGACGAGTTCTTCCTGAACCACGTCCACCTGGATTCCTGGCGCCCGCGTGACGCCGAGCGGTAAGGCCCCGGGCTAGGGCATCCCGCGCGGCATGAAAGGCGGGGGCGGGGCGAGGTCCACCGTCACGCGGCGCACACCTGGAACTTCCTCTGCCAAGACGCGCAGCGCCCGCGCCACCTCCGGGTTGCGGGCGAAGCCGGACAGCGTCACCTCCCCCTCGCGCACCGAGGCGTGAAGGAAGTGGCGGTCCGCCCAGGGCTGCTCGCGCAGGCGGCGCGCCAGTTCGCGCCGGATCTCCGCATCGTCCGCCTGCGTCGCCTCGGGGCTTTCCGCGAGCAGGGCACGCAGCAGATCGGCGCGGGACACGACGCCGAGCAGCATTCCTTCCTCCACCACCGGCACACGCCGGATGTTGCGCTGCTCCATCAGCGCCGCGATGGTGGGGAGCGGCGTTCCGGGCGTGACCGTCTCCACCTCGCGCGTCATCACGTCGGCCACGGTGTGGCCATGGGCGCGGCTGAACCGCGTGGCGAGGGAGGCGGTGTCGCCGAAAAGCCCGGCCAGCAGGCCAGGCTTCTCGTCGCGCGGCGCAGCGATGCGGCGCAGGAGGTCGCCCTCCGTGACGATGCCGAGGAGGCAGCCTTTCTCATCCGTCACCGGCACGCCGGAAACGCCGCGCTCCGACAGGAGGGCCGCGAGGCTCGCCACCGGCATGTCGGGCCGCACCGTCACCAGGGAGCGGGTCATCACGTCGCGGGCGATCATGCGCATCCTCCTGTGCTGGTCCCGACAGGATAGCGCATCATCGCAAAGCCTGGCTTGCGCCAGGTCAAGTCAGGCCTCGGCGAAGGCCTGGGAGCGGACCAGCCGAGCGTAGAGCCCGTCCCGCGCCATGAGTTCGGCGTGGCTGCCCTGCTCGGTCGCCGTGCCGTCCTCCATAACCACGATGCGGTCCGCGTCCTTCACGGTGGCGAGGCGATGCGCGATCACGAGCGTCGTCCGTCCCGCACGCAGCCGCGCCAGCGCCGCCTGGATCGCCGCCTCGTTCTCCGTGTCGAGGGCGCTGGTCGCCTCGTCCAGCAGGAGGATGCGCGGGTCGCGCAGCAAGGCACGGGCAAGGGAGACGCGCTGGCGCTGCCCACCCGAGAGCGCTCCGCCGCCGGGGCCAAGCATGGTGTCGTAGCCCTGCGGCAGCGCGGCGATGAACTCATGCGCGCGGGCGGCGCGGGCCGCCGCCTCCACCTCGTCGCGACTGGCACCAGGGCGGCCGCAGGCGATGTTGGCGAAGGCGGTGTCGTCGAAGATCACCGCATCCTGCCCGACATAGGCGATGGCGTCGCGCAGGCTCGCCAGGGTGATCTTGCGCAGCTCCGCCCCATCCACGGTGATGCGCCCCGCGCTGGGATCGGCGAGGCGCGGCAGCAGGGCGAGCGCAGTGGACTTCCCGGCGCCCGAAGGTCCAACCAGCGCCACCGTCTCGCCCGGCGCGGCCACGAAGGATAGGTCGCGCAGCGCGGCGCCCTCGCGGCCGGGGTAATGGAAGCCGACGCCTTCGAAGGCTACGCGGCCAGGGCCGGGCGGAAGCGGAGCAGCGCCCGGCGCGTCGGTGACGCGGCGCGGCGCATCCATCACGCCGAAGACGCGCTGGAGCCCCGCAAGCCCTTCCTGGAGCGAAGCGTTGAGCGAGCCCAACGCCCGGGCCGGGCGCGAGGCGATAAGGGCGGCGGCGACGAAGCCGGTGAACTCGCCGATCGTCCCCTGCCCGCTCGCCACCCGCCAGCCGACGAAGGCCAGCACCAGGGCGACGGTCAGCCCGCCCAGCGCCTCCAGGATCGGGTCCACGCGCGCGCGGGTCAGGGCGATGCGGTAGAGGCTCGCGCGCAGATCGGCGAAGGCGCGACGGGCGCGGCTCTCCTCCGCCTCCTCCAGCCGATAGGTGCGGACCACGCGCGCGGCGGCGAAGCTCTCGTTCAGCAGGGCGTTGGTCTCGGCCATGCGGTCCTGCATGCCGGAGGAGGCGCGGCGGATGCGCTTTCCGATGGACAGGATGGGCCAGAGCGCGACCGGGTAGAGCAGCGCCGCCAGCAGCGCCAATTGCCAGTCCAGCCACAGCATGGAGGCGACGAGGCCGATGATGGTGAGCGCGTCGCCCAGCCCGTTCACCGAGCGCGCCATGGCGTCGCGGATCGCCACCGCATCGGTGGTGAAGCGGCTGGCATGGCGCGCCGGGGCATGGGCGGCGACATCCGCGTAATCGGCGCGGGTCAGGGCGCGGAACAGCGCATTCTGCAGGTGCTCCACCGTCCGCAGCACCGCGCCCTGGATGGCGGCCTGCTGGCCGTACATGAACAGGCCGCGCGCGGCCGTCACGCCGATGATGACCGGCGGCAGCAGCCACACCACGGTCTGATCGCCGCGTCCGAACAGGTCGAAGGCCTGCTGGATCACGATGGGATACAGCGCCGTGGTCCCGGCCAGCAGCACGGTGAACAGCACGGCGAGGGCCATGCGCCCACGCTGCGGCGAACCGTGCTCGCGCCAGAAGCGCCGGATGAGGGGGAGGCTGGAAAGGTCGGCCATGCTGCGGCCGTGCCTATCAGGCGGGGGGCAATCCGGCCAGTTGGCGCAGATGGGCGAGGCATTCCTCGCGCCCCACTGCCGCGCCGCCCTCGATCCACCAATCCCGCGTGGCGGCGAGGAGGCGGCCCATCTCCGGCCCCGGCTTGATGCCCGCGGCCAGGGCGTCACGGCCCAGCAGGGGGAATTCCGGACCGGGGCCGAGGTCGAACAGCGTCTCCAGCCCGGCCTTCGGATCAGAGGCGGCGGCGATGCGCGCCACCTCGCCCGGGGTGGCATGCGGGCCACGCGCCCGGATGCGGGCGGCGAAGCGGCGCAGGCTGGCGGGGTCGCGCCCAATGGGCACCGCATCCGTGCCATGGAGGGCACGCAGCCGCGCAAGCTCCTCGCCGGACAGGCGCAGCCGGGCGGAGAGCGCCTGGAGGTCCATGCCCACGGGAAGCAGCGCCGCGACGCGCAGCAGCGGATCGCGGGAGTCCAGCACCGGAGCCAGGCGCTCCGGCGGCCCCGCCTCAGGCAGGATGGCTTGCAGCACGCCAGTCTCGCGCATCAGCAGCAGGGCATCGCGCGGGTCGGGCGCTTCCAGCAGGCGCTTGATCTCCATCCAGACGCGCTCGGCGGAAAGCCGGGCGAGGCCGGGCACCGAAGCGGTGATGGCGGCAATGGCCTCCGCATCCGGCGCGCCGCGCCCGTAGCGCGCCTGGAAGCGGAAGAAGCGCAAGGCGCGCAAGTAATCCTCGCGGATGCGGGCCGCCGAGTCCCCGACGAAGCGCACGATCCCGGCGGCGAGATCCGCTTCGCCTCCGTGATAGTCATGCAGCGTGCCCACCGCGTCGAGCGACATGGCATTGATGGTGAAGTCGCGCCGCGCCGCGTCCTCGCGCCAGTCGGTGGTCCAGGCCACCTCGGCGTGGCGGCCATCGGTCGCGACGTCGCGGCGCAGCGACGTGACCTCCACCGGCGGGCCGTGCAGCAGGGCGGTGACGGTGCCGTGGGCGATGCCCGTCTCGATCACCTTGAAACCGGCTTCCTTCAGGCGACGCGCGATCTCCTCGGGCGGGAAGGGCGCAGCCATGTCCACGTCGTGCACAGGCAGCCCCGCCAGGGCATCGCGCACGCAGCCCCCGACAGCGCGCGCACCGGGCAGCGCGGCAAGGATGCCCTGCGGCGCAGGCGCCCGGAGTGCCTCCGGCAGCGTCACCGCCGGATCATCCCATCCTCGATACGGGCCGGGACGTAGCGCTCGCCCCGATTGAGCGAGCGCCCCTGGCCGAGCCAGAAGGCGACAGCAATGGCGGTGACGAGGCCGATGGCCGTGAGGGACAGCACGGCGGTGGAAGGGGAGAGCGCCCTTCCGCCAGTCTTCAACCAGAGCGCGTAAAGGGCGAAGGGAGAGATGAAGAGAAGGATCTCAAGGATCACGCCCATGCGGCGTTTCGCTGCCGGTCGTCGCCCCGCAGGGCACGCGCGAGGTTCACCAGGATGGCGGCGGTGGCGCCCCAGATATGGTGCTCGCCATGCGGCCAGACCCAGTATTCGCGCCGCCGTCCCTTCCACATCGCGGAGTCGCGCCGGGGCGCCGCGGGGTCGAGCAGGACGGAGATGGGCAGTTCGAAGGCTGCCGCCACTTCGCCTGGGTCGGTGGTCAGGGAAAGCGGCGGCTCAACGCTCGCCACCACGGGGGTGATGACATAGCCCGTGCCGGTGCGGTGGCGCGGCAGGCGGCCGATCACGGTGGGCAGGCGCGGATCGAGGCCGACTTCCTCCGCCGCCTCGCGTAGCGCTGCCTGTTCGGGCGTCTCGCCCGGCTCCATGCGGCCGCCGGGGAAGCTCACCTGCCCGGCATGGCTGGAAAGATGGGCAGCGCGGCGTGTCAGCAGGATGCCCGGCATGCCTTCGTGCAGGATGACCGGCACCAGCACGGCTGCGGGCTTGATGCCCGTCTCGGACAGCCCCTCCGCATCGTCGGAGAAGCTTTGCGGCAGGCCGTCGAAGAGGTCCGGCCGCGCCAGGGTGGATCGAAGCTCGGCGGCGGTCACTCGGCGGCGGAGTCCAGCGCGGCGACCTCGTCGATCGGGAAGAAGACGCCGTCGCTCCATACGCCCAGTACCTCGCGCCCATTCACCCTTTCGGGAGTAGCGAGCGCCACCATCTCATAGAAGACGGCGCGGGTGATCCGCGCCTCGAGGCCGGGGCGGATCGTGACATAGGGCCGCGGCTCTCGGGTATGGGGGTCAAGATGGATGCGGATCGGGTGCTCGGCACCGGCGGTGACGACCTCATCGCAATTGGTGCGGAAGCTGAGGCACTGGCAACGGCCGCCATGATGGCCCTCGCAGTCGCGCCACACCATCTCGGTCGCCACGAAGGGCACGTCCTCCACCTCGATGATCCCGCGCTCGACGGGCGTCTCGAGGATAAAGGAGCCATCCTCTCCGCGCCGCAGCACGGAGGCGAAAAGGCAGACCAATTCCTTGCGGTTGATCGGGCTGCCCTTGTAGTGCCAAGTCCCGTCACGCGCGATGCGCATGTCCAGCCGACCGCAATCATGCTTGGGGCGTTTGGCCCATGCGGGTGCGGGCATGTGCGCCTGAGGGGCACTGGGCGCTTTGTTCCGGCGTTCCGTCAGCATAGGCTTCCCTGGCAGTCCGCCACGAGGGCGCGTTTTGGGGCGGAAGGGCAACATCTCCCCTCCTGCCGCGTCAATATGGGAGACGGTTCCGGATGAATGAAGTGCCCTCCGCGGATTCCCTGATCGGCGAGGTGGAATCTTTGGGCGAGCGCCTCGCCCGCGCCCGCGCCGCCGTGGGCCGCGTGATCTTCGGGCAGGAGGCGGTGGTGGAGCGCACCTTCGTCACCCTGCTGTCCGGCGGGCACCTGCTGCTGGTCGGCGTGCCGGGCCTCGGCAAGACCAAGCTGGTCGAGACGCTGGGCACGGTGATGGGGCTGGATGCGCGCCGCGTGCAGTTCACCCCGGACCTGATGCCCGCCGACATCCTCGGCTCCGAGGTGCTGGAGGAAGGCCATGACGGGCGGCGCGCCTTCCGCTTCATCGAGGGGCCGGTCTTCACCCAACTTCTCATGGCAGACGAGATCAACCGCGCCTCGCCCCGCACCCAGTCGGCGCTGCTGCAGTCCATGCAGGAGCGCAAGGTGGCGGTGGGCGGGCGCATCCTTCCCCTGCCCGAGCCCTTCCACGTCCTCGCCACCCAGAACCCCATCGAGCAGGAGGGCACCTACCCACTGCCCGAGGCGCAGCTGGACCGCTTCCTGCTGGAAGTGGAGATGGACTATCCAGACGAGGCGGCGGAGCGCGAGATGCTGCTCGCCACCACCGGCGCCGCCGAGGCACGGGCGGAGCCCGCGATGACGGCGCGGGAACTCATGGCCGCGCAGGCACTGATCCGCCGCATCCCGGTCGGCGAGCAGGTGGTGAATGCCATTCTGCGCCTCGTGCGCGGGGCTCGGCCAGGGGCGGAGGGCGTGCTGGCCGAGGCGCAGGCCCACCTCGCCTGGGGGCCGGGGCCGCGTGCCGCCCAGGCGCTGATGCTGGCCTGCCGAGCCCGCGCCGTTCTGGACGGGCGCCTCGCCCCCTCGGTGGAGGATGTGCTGGAACTGGCGGAGCCGGTCCTGCGGCACCGCATGGCGCTCAGCTTCGCCGCCCGCGCCGACGGGGTGCGGCTGTCGGAGGTGATCGCCGCGCTCACGGCCTCCATTGGCTGACGGCCTCGCCCCGCGGGCGGAGGCGGCCGCCGCGCGCCTGCCGCCCCTGGTGGTGGAAGCGGAACGCGTGGCCGCCACGCTGATGCAGGGTGCGCATGGCCGCCGGCGCGCCGGCATGGGCGACGCCTTCTGGCAGTTTCGCCCCTATGTGACAGGGGATGCCGCCGCGCGGGTGGATTGGCGGCAAAGCGCCAAGGGCGACCGGCTCTTCGTGCGCGAGACGGAATGGGAGGCAGCGCAGACGGTCGTGCTGTGGCGCGACCGCACCGCCTCCATGGATTGGCGCTCCGGCCGCGCCCTGCCGACCAAGGCGGAGCGGGCGGACCTTCTGCTTCTTGCCCTCGCTGCCCTGCTGCTGCGGGGCGGTGAAAGGGTGCGGCTGGCACCCGGCCCCATGCGCTCCTTTGCCGGGCGAAGCGCCCTGCCGACGCTGGCCGCCGCCCTGGCACGCCCGGGGGCGGAGGGCGCGCCGGACGACGCCACCACCCCCCGCCACGCGCGCATCGTCCTGTTTGGCGACTTCCTCCAGCCTTTGCCCGAGGCGCAGGAATTCCTGCACCGCTTCGCGGCCCGCCCCCTGCGCGGCCAGATGCTGCAGGTGCTGGATCCCGCCGAGGAGGCCCTGCCCTACGGCGGACGGGTCAGGTTCGAAGGGTTGGAAGGCGAGGCGCCGACCCTGGTCCCGCGCGTCGAGGATGTCCGCGGCCTGTATGCCGAGCGCCTGGCCGCGCACCGCGCCGCCCTTTCCGCCCTAGCCCGCCCCGCCGGATGGGGCTTCGCCACCCACCGCACCGACCAGCCGCCCCAGCTTGCACTCCTGGGCCTGTGGCAGGCGCTGTCCCCGGCATGAGCCGCCTATGATCTCCTTCGCCGCGCCCACGCTGCTCTTTGGCCTCGCTGCCTTGCCGGCGCTTTGGTGGCTGCTGCGCGTCACCCCGCCCATGCCGCGGCGGCAGGATTTCCCCGCCTCCATCCTGCTCCGCGACCTGCCGACGCGCGAGGAGACACCGGCCCGCACGCCCTGGTGGGTGCTGCTGCTGCGCCTGCTGGCCGCGACGCTGGTGATCCTCGGTCTCGCCCGGCCGGTCCTGGGGCCGCAGGCCGGGGGGTCGGGCCAGGGCATCCTGCTGCTGGTGGTGGATGATGGCTGGGCCAGCGGGCCGGATTGGCCGCTGCGCGCCGCCCTCATGCAATCCGAGCTGGACCGCGCTTCACGCGAGGAGCGCCCGGCCGCCCTGCTGGCCACCGCGCCCGGCGAAGGCGGGGCAGCGCCGCGAGTCCTCGGCCCCATGCCCGCCGCCGACCTCATGCCCCGCGTCGCCGCGCTGCGCCCGCGTTCCTGGCTCCCCGACCGTGCGGCCGCTCTGGCGGCGCTGGAGGCCTGGGAGCGTGGCGGTCCTGGGCGGTTTGAGGCGATCTTTGTCTCCGACGGGCTGGCGCATGGCGACGGCGCGGCGGCTGAGGCACTGATGGCGCGTCTTGGCCCTTCCCTCACCCTCGCGCGCAATGAGGAACGGCCGGTGCGCCTCCTGCTGCCGCCGCGCGCCGAGGGTGACCGCATGGTGGCGGTGCTGCACCAGTCCCCCGCCCCCGTCGCCTCCGAGGCGCAGCTTGTCGCGCGTGGCCAGGACGGGCGCGCCCTGGCCCAGGCGCGCATCGCCCTGCCAGCCGGCTCCACCTCCGGTGAAACCTCGCTCGACCTGCCGGCGGAGATCCGCAACCAGATCTTCCGCCTCGACATCGCCGAGGAGGCGGGGGCCGGCGCCACGGTTCTGCTGGATGAGCGCTTCCGCCGCCGCCCCGTGGGCCTGCTGCCCGGCGCGGAGCAGGGCGCCGACGCCCCGCTGATCGGCGAGCTGTTCTATCTGGAGCGCGCCCTGCAGCCCTTCGCCGAGCTGCGCCGCGGTGAGGCGGAACGCCTTCTGTCCCGCCCGCTCTCCGTGCTGATCCTGGCCGACCGCCCGCTGGACGGTCCCGAACTCGCCGCCGTCACCCGCTTCGTCGAGGAGGGCGGCACGCTGGTCCGCTTCGCCGGCCCTCGCCTGGCGGAGGAGGCCGATGCGCTGCTTCCTGTCCGGCTGCGCGCGGAGCGGCAGCTGGGCGGCGCTCTGTCCTGGGAGCAGCCGCAACGCCTCGCGCCCTTCCCCGACACCTCGCCTTTCGCCGGGCTACCCATCCCGGCCGAGGTCACGGTGACGCGGCAGGTTCTGGCCGAGCCCTCGGCCGATCTCGCGCCGCGCATCTGGGCGCGGCTGGCGGATGGCACACCGCTGGTCACGGGGCAGACGCGCGGGCGCGGGCGCGTCGTGCTGTTCCACGTCACTGCCAATGCGGAATGGTCCGACCTGCCGCTCTCCGGCCTGTTCGTGCAGATGCTGCGGCGCCTCGTCGCCCTCTCGGGCGGCGTCGCGGGCAACGAGGCGGAAGGGACGCTGGCGCCGGTCGAGGCGCTGGACGGGTTCGGGCGCCTCGTCCCGCCGCCACCCGGCGCGCAGCCCATCCCGGCCCAAGGCGAGGCCGCGATCACCGCCCGTACCCCGCCCGGCTGGTATGGCGCACCAGGGACGGAAGGGTTCCGCCGCGCGCTGAACCTGGGCGGCGTGGTGCCGCTGCCCGCACCCCATGCCGCACCGCCGCCCGGCGCTGCCACGCGCGCCATCGCTGGGTTGCCGCCGGAGCGCGATCTCGGCCCGTGGCTCCTGGCCGCCGCGCTGGTGCTGCTGGCGCTGGACCTCCTTCTCTCGCTGCGGCTGCGCGGGCTGCTGGCGCTACGGGCGGCGGGCGTCGCCTTCGCCATGCTGGCGGCCTCGCCGGCTTGGGCGCAGGGAGAAGGCGAGCACGCGCTGGTGACGCGCCTCGCCTATGTGGTCACCGGTGACGCATCGGCGGACGAGACGGCGCGCGCCGGCCTGTCCGGCCTTTCGGACTTCGTGAACCGCCGCACCTCGGCTTCGCTCGCTGAACCGGTGGGCGTGGTGCCGGGGCGGGACGAGCTGTCTTTCTTCCCGCTGCTGCTCTTCGTCGTGCGGCCCGACGCCCAGGTGCTGGACCCGGCGGCGCAGGGGGCGCTCAACGCCTTCATGCGCGATGGCGGTATCATCCTGTTCGACACGCGCGACGAAGGCTCGGGAGAAGGCTACGCGCCCGGCGCCCGCGCGGCGCTGCGCCGCGTCACCCAAGGCCTCTCCATCCCGCCGCTGATGCCGGTGCCGGAGGACCACGTGCTGCGCCGCGCCTTCTACTTATTGCCGGAACTGCCCGGCCGCTTCGCCGGCGGCACGGTTTGGGTCTCGCGCGAGCAGGACCGGGCGAATGACAGCGTCAGCCCCGTGGTGATCGGCGGGCATGACTGGGCGGCTGCCTGGGCCAGCGACATGCGCGGCAACGCACTGCACGCCGCGATTCCGGGTGGGGCGCGGCAGCGCGTCCTGGCGCTGCGCTTCGGTGCCAACCTCGTCACCTATGCGCTGACCGGGAACTACAAGGGCGATCAGGTGCACGTCCCCGCCATCCTCGAAAGGCTCGGCAACTGATGGACCGCACGAGCTTCGCCCTTGACTTCGCGCCCATCCTGCCGCTGACCCTGCTGGGGGCGCTCGCCGTGCTTTGCCTCCTGGCGCTGGTGCCGGCCGTGCTGCGCCGGGCGCGGGGGGCGTGGTGGCGCGCCCTAGCCTTCGCGCTGATCCTCGGTGCGCTGGCGGGGCCGCGCCTCGTCGAGGAAACGCGCGAGATCCGGCCGGACATCGCCCTGGTGCTGGTGGACCGCACGGACAGCACCGTGGCCGCCACCGGCCATGCCGCCGCCATCGAGGCGGCGCGGCGCGGGCTGGAAGCACGTCTGGGTCGGCTGCGCGACCTGGAGGTGCGCGTGGCCGAGGTGCCGGAGGGTGGCAACCAGGGCACGCGCGCCTTCGCGGCGATGGAGCGCGCCCTGGCCGAGATCCCCGCCGCGCGGCTTGCCGGCGTGTTCTTGTTCTCCGACGGGCAGGTGCATGACGCGCCGCCGCATTGGGCACCGGGCGGCGAGGTGCCGCTGCACCTGCTTCTGCCGGGACGCCCTGCCCAGGTGGACCGCCGCATCCGGCTGGTGGAAGCGCCGAGCTTCGGCATTGTCGGCCGCACCGTGGAAATGCGGCTGATCGTGGAAGATCTGGGCCTCGCCCGTCAGGAAGGCGTGGCCCGACTCACCATCCGCCGCGACGGCGCCGCCCCGGTCACGGAAAGCGTGCCGGTGGGGCGGGAGCACGTCATCGCCCTGCCGGTGGAGCGCGCCGGCCCTTCGGTGATCGAGGTGGTGGCCGAGACGCGACCCGGCGAGGTGAGCGACACCAATAACCGCGTCGTGCTGAACCTGAACGGCGTGCGCGACCGGCTGCGCGTGCTGCTGGTGAGCGGCGAGCCCCATGCCGGGGAGCGCACTTGGCGCCGCCTGCTGAAATCCGACCCGGGCGTGGACCTCGTCCACTTCACCATCCTGCGCCCGCCCGAGAAGGACGACCTGACGCCCCTGAACGAGCTGGCTCTGATCGCCTTCCCGGTGCGCGAGCTGTTCCAGGTGAAGTTGCGCGATTTCGACCTGATCGTCTTCGACCGCTTCGCCAATCGCGGCATCCTGCCGCCCACCTATCTGCGCAACATCGCCGACTATGTGCGCCAGGGCGGCGCCCTGCTGCTCTCGGTCGGGCCGGAATATGCGGGGGCGGTGAGCCTCGCCAACACGCCGCTCGGCTCCGTGCTGCCGGCCCGCCCGCTTTCGCCGCAGCAGGCAATCCTGGAGCGCGCCTACCGCCCGCGCGTGACGCCGCAGGGCACGCGCCACCCGGTGACGGAGGGGCTTCCCGGCGCCAACGCCGAAGGGCGCGAAGCCAGCTGGGGCCGCTGGTACCGCACCATCCGCACCGAGCCGCGCGCGGGGACAGCGGTGATGGAGGGGGCGGATGGCGCGCCGCTGCTCCTGCTCGACCGCGTGGGCCAGGGACGGGTCGCGCTGATGCTCAGCGACCATATCTGGCTGTGGTCGCGGCAGCACGATGGCGGCGGCCCGCAGGCCGAGCTCCTGCGCCGCATCGCGCATTGGCTGATGCGCGAGCCGGAATTGGAGGAGGAGGATCTGTCGGCGCGGATCGAGGAAGGCCGCCTCCGCGCCACGCGGCGCAGCCTGGACGCATCGCCGCCGCCCGAGGCGGTGGTGACGGCACCCGATGGCACCACCTCCCGCCATGCCTTCCGGATGGAGGCCGGCCGCGCCGTGCTCGATATCCCGGCGGAGGCGCAAGGGCTTTGGCAGGTGAGCGACGGACGCCGCAGCGCCTATGCCGCCGCCGTCCCGGCCAACCCGCCCGAATTCGACGATCTGCGCGCCGATGCCGGACGGTTGGAGACGCTGGTGGCTGCCAGCGGCGGCTCGGCCCGTCACATCGGCGACGGCTCCCTCCTGCCCGAGGTCCGGCGCGTGGGGACCGGGCGCGACGCGCACGGGGCCAACTGGGCCGGGCTGCGCCAGCGCGGGGACCACACGGTGACCGGCATCGCCGCCGTCCCGCTGCTGCCCCCCTGGCTGGCGCTGCTGCTGCTGGGCGGAGTCGCCCTGGTTGCCTGGCGGCGAGAGGCGCGCTGAACCGCCCTCAGGTCATCAGCCCCGCGCCGGCATAGCCGCCATCCACGGCCAGGGCGTGGCCGTTCACGTAGGCCGCGCGCTCGCCGTCGAGCAGGAACAGCGCCGCGTCCGCCACCTCCTCCGGCGTGCCGTAGCGGCCGAGCGGGATGCGCGAGGTCCAGCCAGACCGG
This sequence comes from Sabulicella rubraurantiaca, assembly GCF_017355885.1. GTDB lineage: Bacteria > Pseudomonadota > Alphaproteobacteria > Acetobacterales > Acetobacteraceae > Roseococcus > Roseococcus rubraurantiacus. The sequence continues at coordinate 32,950 of NZ_JAFEUU010000012.1, read as the reverse complement.
GTCGCGGGATCATGCAGTTCGCGCACCATGGGCGTCTCGATCGGGCCGGGGCAGATGCAGTTCACCCGGATGCCGCGCGGCGCGAGGTCGATGGCCATGACCTGCGCCATGTTCACCACCGCCGCCTTGCTGGCCCCATAGGCGACGCGCCCTACCGAGCCGCGCAGGCCTGAGACGGAGGAGATCAGCACCATCGCGCTGCCCGGCGCCATGACGCGCGCGGCGGCACGGGAAGCGAGGAAGGTGCCGGTGACGTTCACCTCCAGCACGCGGCGGAAGGTGGCGGCATCCGCCTCGGGCATCGGCGTGTGGGCGCTGATGCCGGCGCAGGTGACAAGGCCGCGCAGGTCGCCCAGCCCAGTGATCCAGGCTTCCACCGCCGCCTCGTCCGTCACGTCCAGCGCGGTGATGCCTGCGCCCGGGGTGCGGTCCGCCCCGGCGACCGTCCAGCCTGCGTCGCGCGCCCTGGCTGCCAGGGCTGCGCCCAGCCCGGAGGCCGCGCCCGTGATCGCCAGCGTGCTCGTCATGGCCCTTCCCTCCCCGGCTTGCGCGGTGGGTTTCCCGCGTCGCATGGTGTGAGGGCAAGCGCGGCGCCGCAAGCCGCCCGGAGGAACCGCCCCATGTCCCTGAACGCCACGCGCCGCGCCATGCTGCTGGGCGGCCTCGCCACGCCCTTCGTCGCGGCGGCGCAGCCTGCCTACAAGACGGAATACAAGCTCTCCGTGGTCGGCAACCGGCCCATCCCCTTTGCCGAGGGCGCCTTCCAGTGGGCGGAGCTGGTGACGCAGCGCTCGCAGGGTCGGATCAACGTGCGCGTCTATCCGGGCTCGCAGCTGGTGGGCGGGGACCAGACGCGCGAGCTGCTGGCGATGCGCCAGGGCATCATCGACATGTGCGTGTTCAGCACCATCAACATCGCCCCTCAGGTGCGCGAGGCGGGCATCTTCCAGCTTCCCTTCCTGATGCCCGACCATCGCGCCTTCGACGCGCTGATCAACGGCGATGTCGGGCGCGACCTGTCCGCTATCATGGACCGGCGCGACGTGACGGCCCTCGCCTTTGGCGAGAATGGCTTCCGCGAGATCAGCAACAGCAAGCGCGCCATCCGCGCCCCTGGCGACCTGCGCGGGCTGAAGATCCGCTTCGCCGCCGGCGCCATCTTCAACGACATCTACAACGCCCTCGGCGCCAATCCCCTGCAGATGTCCTTCGCGGACCTCCAGCCCGCCCTCTCCACCGGCGCGGTGGATGGGCAAGAAAACCCGGTGAACCTCTTCCTGGGCTTCCGCATGGACACGCTGGCGCAGAAGCACATGACCATCTGGAACTACGTGAACGACGCGCTGATCTTCGGCGTCTCGAAGTCGGTCATGGCCAGCTTCACCCCGCAGGACCGCGAGCTGGTGCGCGAATGCGCGGTGGAGGCGGCGCGGCGCAACATCGCGCTGGCCCGCCAGGGCCTCGGCATCCCCGGCACGGACGACAGCGCGCTGCAGGATTTGCGGCGCCGCGGCGTCGAAGTGACGGTGCTGAGCCCGGAGGAGAAGCGCGCCTTCGGCCAGGCGCTGCGCCCGGTCTTCGACCGCTGGAGCCAGACCGTCGGCACCGAACTGACCCGCAAGGCCGAGGCCGCGATCCGCACCGTCTCCTGATGGCGGCGGAGTTCGATCCCGACTTGGTTCCGCCGGAGCCGCGCACACGCGTCCCACTGACGCTGGAGCGCGCGCTGCTGGCCGGGTGCATGGCGGCGATGGCGCTCATCACCCTTGCCAATGTCGTGACGCGCTACCTGTCGAACATCTCCCTCGCCTTCACCGAGGAGTATTCCGTCGCGCTGATGGTGGGGGTGGCGCTGACCGGCACGGCGCTGGCCACGGCGGCGGGGCGGCACATCCGCATCGGCTATTTCGTGGACAAGTTTCCGCCTCACGCCCGGCGCGTCGCCGAGATCGTTGCCATGGCGCTGCTGCTTCTCTGCTTCGGCATCATCGCCTGGTACGGCGCCTGGATGACCTATGACGAGTGGGATTTCGAGGCGCTCTCCGCCGGGCTGGGCCATCCGCAGTGGCTCTACACGGTCTGGCTGCCCGTGCTCTCGCTGCTCGTGATGGGCCGCGCCCTGGGGCGCATGATCCGTCTGGCGCGCGGAGAGGATGGGTGATCGGCACGATCCTCTTCGCCACCTTCCTGACGATGCTGCTGGGCGGCGTGCCGATCGGCGTCGCGCTCGGCCTCGCAGGGGCGCTTTCGATCTCGCTGGCCGGGCAATCCATCATGGCCATGCCCACCAACGTCTATGCCGGCATCGCCAAATATCCGCTGATCGCCATCCCGATGTTCGTGCTGGTGGGCTGCGTCTTCGACCGGACGGGGGTGGCGCTGCGCCTCGTGCGCTTCGCCAATGCGCTGGTCGGGGCGGGACGCGGAGCCCTGGCCTCCGTTTCCATCCTCGTCGCCATGGTGATCGGCGGCATCTCCGGCTCCGGGCCCGCGACGGCGGCGGCGGTGGGCAAGGTGGTGACGGAGGGCATGGTGAAAGATGGCTACCCGCGCCCCTTCATCGCCGCCACCGTGGGCGCGGCCGCGGCGACGGACATCCTTATCCCTCCCTCCATCGCCTTCATCGTCTATGCGGTGATGGTGCCCGGCGTCTCCGTCCCCGCCATCTTCCTGGCCGGGATGCTGCCCGGCATCCTCGCGGGCTGCGCCCTGCTCGTGCCCATCCTGCTGATCTCCTGGCTCAAGGATTTCGGCGGCCGCAGCCCGCAGCGCGCCGACACCTCGGTCTGGCGCGCCTTCAAGGACGCTTTCTGGGGCCTCATGGCGCCGGTGGTGATCCTGGGCGGCATGCGGATCGGCGCCTTCACCCCGACCGAGGCCGCGGTCATGGCCGTGTTCTACGGCCTCTTCGTCGGCTTCGTGATCTATCGCTCCATGACGCTGCGCGACTTGTGGGAGATGCTCGTGGAGGCGGGCGAGATCTCCGCCGTCATCCTCATCATCGTGGCGCTGGCCAGCGTCTTCGCCTGGAGCACGGCGACGCTCGGGATCGTGCAGCCCATCGCCGCCTGGATCGTCGGCCTGGGCCTCGGCGAGGTTGGTACCATCGCGCTGCTGATGCTGGCGCTGGTCTTCATCGGCATGTTCCTGGACGGCGTCTCCACCTTCCTGATCCTGCTGCCGGTGCTGATCCCCATCGCCAACGCCTTCAACTGGGACCTGACTTGGTTCGGCGTGCTGCTCACCATGAAGATCGCCATCGGCCAGTTCACGCCCCCCATGGCGGTGAACCTGATGGTGTCCTGCCGCATCGCCCAGGTCTCGATGGAAAGCACCATCCCCTGGGTGCTGTGGCTCATCCTCGCCATGTTCGCCGCTCTGGCGCTGGTCGTGGCGTTTCCGGGCATCGCGCTGTGGCTGCCACGCGTCGCGGGGGTGCTGTGACCTTTGAGGAGCTGGAGGCGCTGGCCCAGCGCGAGATCGGACACCGCCTTTTCACCGTCATGCGCCACCATGGCGGGCACAACCAGCGCGTCTGGTCGTCCAACCCGGCAGCCTATCCCCCCGGCGGGGCCAAGAAGGTGCGGGAGACGGAATGGACGCGCATCCTCCTGCGCGAGGGCCGGCCCTTCATCGGCCGCGACGCCGCCGACATCCGCACCCATTTCCCCGATGCCGAGACCATCCTGGCGCTGGGCTGCAAGAGCGTGCTGAACCTGCCGGTGCTCCATGATGGGCGCGTCCTGGGCACGGTGAACCTGCTGCACCGCGCCGGGCATTACGGGGAGGCGGAAGCGGAGCGCGGAATGCGCATCCTCGCGCCGGCCGCCGTGCCTTTGCTCCTGGGGGACTTGCCCTCCGGCGGAAGCTGACGCGCAATGCGGCCCAAGCACCCACTGCGGAGGAAACGATGGAAAAGCTGCGTTCGCCGGAGAGCCTGAAGCGCCTTCTCGCGCCACGTTCGGTGGCGGTGATCGGCGTCTCGGCCGAGCCCACGGGCTTCGGCGCGCGCACCGTGCAGAACATGGCGAATTTTGACGGGCCCGTGTGGTGCGTGAACCCGAAATACGCCGGGCAGGAGCTGCACGGTCGGCCCTGCTATGCCAGCGTGGACGAGCTTCCCTCCGCCCCCGATTCCTCTGTGATCGCCCTGCCCCGCACCGGCGTGCTGCCGGCCGTCGAGGCGCTGGCCAGGAAGGGCGCGGGCGGCGCCGTGATCTACGCCTCCGGCTATGGCGAGACGGACCTGCCCGAGCGTGCCGTGGAGGAGGAGGAACTGCGCGCCCGCGCACGCGAGCTGGGCTTCCCGCTGCTGGGCGTGAACTGCCTGGGCTTCGTGGACCACACGCAGCGCTGCGGCGCCACCTTCATGCCGGAATACGCGAAGATGACCGCCCCGGCGGGCGGCGTCGGCGTGGTCAGCCAGTCGGGCGCCATGGGCTATGCGCTGATGCAGGCGGCGGAGCGCGGCTTCGCCATGGCGCATATGCTGACCGCCGGCAACTCGACCGACCTCGACGTGTGCGACCTAGCGGCCTTTCAGCTTGCCATGCCGGAAGTGCGCTCCATCGCACTGGCCGTCGAAGGGCTGCGCGACGCGCGGCGCCTCCTGGCCCTGGGCGAGATGGCGCGGGCGGCGAGCAAGCCCATCGTCGTGCTGAAGCTGGGCCGCGGCGAGATCGGCGCCCAGGCGGCGATGAGCCATACCGGCAGCCTCGCCGGCTCCACCGCCGCCTGGTCGGCCGGGTTCAAGCGCGCGGGCATGCTGGAGGTCGAGGATTTCGACGCGCTGCTGGAAACGGCGGGCTTCCTGGCCAAGGCACCGCCGCCCAAGGCGCGCGGCGTGGGCATCGTCACCCCCTCCGGCGGGGCGGGCATCATGGCCGCCGACCACGCGGAATTCGCCGGGCTGGAACTGCCGCAGCCGCGTCCGCACACGGCCGAGACTCTGCGCGCCTCCATCCCCGAATTCGGCTCGCCCCGGAATCCCTGCGACCTCACGGCGCAGGTGGCGACCAACCCGAAGCTGTTCGAGGACTGCATGGCGGCGATGCTGGAGGACGACCAGTACGCCACCGTCATCTTCCCGGTCGTCTATCACAACCCGGCGACCACCCCGTCCCGCATGAAGACGCTGGACCCGATGGCGGAGCGCTCGGGCAAGCCGATCTGCATCATGTGGATTCCCGAGAGCCTCGAAGGCGCCGGGCCGGAATCGGTGGACACCGCTCCCCACCTGTCCCTGTTCCGCTCCACGCGGCGCATGATGAACGCGATCCGCCTTTGGCTGGAATATCACGACCAGAAGGCGGAGGCCGATGCGCCGCGCGTCGCCGCCCCTGCCCTGCCGAATGGCGAGGCGACGCTGATGGAGGCCGAGGCCAAGGCGCTGTTCCGCGAAGCCGGGCTGCCGGTGGGCGAGGAACGTCGCGCCGCCGATGCCGAGGCCGCGGTGCGTGCCGCCGATGCCATCGGCTATCCCGTCGTGCTGAAGCTCGACAGCCCGGACGTGGCGCACAAGACCGAGGTGGGCGGCGTGCAGCTCAACCTGGCCGACGCGGCCGCCGTGCGCGATGCCTTCGCCCGCATCATGGAAGGCGTGAAGCGCCACGCGCCGAATGCGCGCGTGGAGGGTGTGCTGGTGCAGCGCATGGAACGGCGCGGGGTCGAGTTGATCCTGGGTGCGCGGCGCGACCCGCAATTCGGCACGATGCTGCTGGTCGGACTGGGTGGCGTGCAGGCGGAGCTTTGGAAGGACGTGGCGCTAGATGTCGCGCCCGTCTCGCCCGCGCGGGCGGAGGCGATGCTGCGCGGCCTCAAATCCTGGCCGCTCTTCGACGGGTTCCGCGGCGCGGCCAAGGTGGACGTGACGAAGGTAGCCGATGCCATCGCCCGGTTCAGCGCCTTCGCCGCCGCCTGCGGCGACCGGCTGGAGGAGGTGGAGATCAACCCACTCCTCTGCCGCGACGATGGCTGCGTGGCGGTGGATGGGCTGATGAAGCTGTCAGCCGCGCAAGGCCAGCCAAAGGCCCAGCGCCGTGAGGCCGAGCTGGAAGGCGCGGCGGAACGCTGATTCCGACAGGCGGGAGCGCAGCGCCTCGCCGAGGCGCTGCCCCACCAGGGCGGGCAGCACCGCCAGGGCCGACAGCCCCAGCTGAGCCCAGCTGAGGCTCCGCCCGCCCAGGAGCAGCGCGCCCAGGGCAAGGGTCGAGACGGTGAAGCTGAGGCCGAGCGCGCGCACGAGGTCGTCGCGCGACAGGCCGCGCGCCTGCAGCCAGGGCACGGCAGGCAGCACGAAGACCCCGGTGGCGGCGGTGACGGCACCCGTCACCGCCCCGGTCGGGAAGCCCGCCGCTTCCGGCAGGCGCGGCTTCCAGGCCGCGAGGCCGAGCAGCCCGTAGATCACCAGCAGCACGCCCAGCGCCAGATCGGCATGGCGCCCACCCAGCCCTCCCCACAGCACGAAGCCCAGCGCCGTCCCGGCCACCACACCGAGGAAGAGCGCACGGAAGCGCAAGGCGAGGCGCCACGCCGCCGCGGCCGGGCGTATCTGCACGAGGTTGGTGATGAAGGACGGCAGCAGCAGCATCGCTGCTGCCTCCGGCGCCGGATAGGCCAGGGTCAGGAGCCCCATTGCGATGGTGGGCAGCCCCAGCCCGATCACGCCCTTGACGAAACCGGCAAGCAGGAAGACCGCGAGAATCAGCATGGCCCCGAGGCTACCCCCGGGGCCATGCACGATGCTTCACGCGCGGACGAAGGATCAGGCGACCTTGCCGCGGTAGATGTCGATCATGTCGCCCAGCAACTTGAGTGCATCCTCGCGCGAGCGCTGGAATGCGTTGCGGCCGACGATGGAGCCATTGCCGCCACCGGCATGGATGGCGCGCACTTCGTTCAGCAGCGCGTCGGAGCCCTTGGCCTCGCCACCCGAGAACACGACGAGGCGACGGCCGTTGAAGCAGGCCTTCACCACATGGGCGAAGCGCGCCGCCGCGTCGTCGGCGACCGGCGAGTTCTCGTAGGTCTTCTTCGCGGCGTCGAGCGAGATGGCGGCGGTGGGCGGCTTCACCTTGATGATGTGCGCGCCGATCAGCGCCGCCATGTGCGCGGCATAGGCGCAGATGTCGAGCGCCGTCTCGCCCGTCTTGTCCAGCATCGGGCCGCGCGGATAGGACCACACCACGACGGCGAGGCCGGCATCCTTCGCCTCGGCGGCCAGCTCCCGCAGCTCCTCCATCATCTCGAACTGGTATTCGGAGGAGGGGTAGATGGTGAAGCCGATGGCCGAGCAGCCGAGGCGCAGCGCATCGGCCACGGTGGCGGTCACGGCCTGATCCTTGGTGGTGGACAGGCTGTTGGAGGAGTTGACCTTGAGGATGGTCGGGATCGAGCCGGCGAAGGTCGCGGCACCCGCCTCCAGCATGCCGAGCGGCGCGGCATAGGCATTCAGCCCGGCGTCGATCGCCAGGCGGAAGTGGTAGTGCGGGTCATAGGCTTCGGGGTTCGGGGCGAAGGAACGCGCCGGGCCATGCTCGAAGCCCTGGTCCACGGGCAGGATGACCATGCGGCCGGTGCCGCCCAGGCGGCCTTCCATCAGGATGCGGGCGATGTTCGCCTTGGTCCCGGGATTGTCGCTCTCGTACCAGGAAAGGATCTGCCTGACCTTGTTCGTCAGCTTCATGGCCCGTGCCTCGCGCAATTGGTGGTGCGCGGTGCTTAGTCCATCCTGCCCGCAGCGTGAAGGGCGAGGAGGCGGCGCAGATGCGCACGCCCTGCCGGGCGGTCCAGCGCGATCCGCCCCAGGTCGATGGCCGGGGGGCGCACGGGCATGATCTCCGCCCCCGCCTCGCGCGCCAGGCGCTCCAGCGCCGGGAAGGCAGGAAATTCCGGCGTCAGCACCAGGGCCTGCGCGCCCAGGCGCAGCGCCTCCAGCGCGAAGCCCGGCGCGTCGCCGCAATCGAGGATGCCCTGCGGCCAGTGCTCGCCCAACAAGGCGCGGAATCCCGCCGCGCCCAGGAAGGCAGCCGCCCCTTCCGCCGACAGGAAGCGCAGCGGGGCGCCCGACGCAGCCTCCAGCGCCGCGTCGCGTTCGAGGCGCGAGCGGACGGCAACGATCCGCGGTTGACCCATCCCAGGCTGCATGCGAACGCTCCACACCATGGCTGAAGCCCCTTCGTCCAGTTCTGCGCCCAGCGACCCGGCGCTCCAGGCCGTTGACCGGCTGGAAACGGCGCTCGAGCGCCTGTTCGACCTTCTGGAGGCGCGCTACGCGCGCCTGGAGGAAGAGCGCGTCCCCCGCAGCGAGGTGGAAGAGCTGTCCCGCCGCCTGGACGAGACGTTGGAGAAGCTGAAGGCGGCACTGGCCGAGCAGGGGGATTAGTGATGGGCCAGGTGAATGTGCGGGTAAACGGGTACAACCACACCATCGGCTGCCGCGATGGCGAGGAGGAGCACGTCCGCCAGCTTTGCGCGCTGATGGAGGAGAAGGTGCGGATGATCCGCGCCATGGGAGGCCAGTTCAGCGAGGCGCGCATGCTGCTGCACGTCGCCCTGCTGCTGGCCGACGAGGCATCCGACCTTCGCGCCGACCTCGTGAAGCTGCGCAACGGCCAAGCCGTGCCAGCCCCCGCCCCGGCCCCGCCCGTGGTGGTGACGCCGCCTGCGCCGCCGCCGATGGACCCGCAGGTGACCGAGCGCCTCGTCGCCTTGGCGGAGCGCATCGAGACCATGGCGAACCATCTCGGAAAACCCTGAGGCCGGGTTGCGGCAGGCATCGCGGACGCCTAACTGATGCAGGCGAGGCTGCCCGGTGCGTCTGGCACGGACATCCCCAGGGCCAATACGCAACTCCTGGGAACTGGCGCTGGCGGGACCGTGGTCCGGCTATCTGGTGCCCACCTGCTTACGGCAGGCCTTGGGAGGATGCAGACGCCGACGGCCAGGGTGGCTTCGCACTTTCCCCCCTTCCCCCAATGAGCGAAGCCCTCAAGGCGGCGCTGCGGCGTTTAGTCCTGTCGCGCCGCGACCCGCCACCCGGCGCCGCGGAGGCGCTGACCGACCACGTGCTGCGCGACTGCCCACCGCCACCCGGCGCGGTGGTCGGCGGGTTCTGGCCGATGGGGACGGAGATCGACATCCGGCCCCTGCTCCTCGCGCTGCACGGGCGCGGCCACCTCCTCGCCCTACCCTTCACCCCGCCGCGCGGCCGCCCGCTGGAGTTCCGCGCCTGGGCCCCAGGCGATGCGCTGGCGCCTGGGCCGATGGGCACCTCCCACCCTGCCATGAAGGAGCAGCGGGAGCCGGACTGGCTGCTCGTCCCGCTGCTAGCCTTCGACCGGCGCGGCGGGCGCCTCGGCTATGGCGGCGGATATTACGACCGCACCCTGGCGCTGCTGCCACGCGCCTTCCGCCTGGGCGTTGCCTGTTCGGCGCAGGAGGTGGAAGAGGTGCCGATGGAACCGCACGACATTCCCCTGCACGCCATCGCCACCGAGCGCGGCCTCCTGCGCGCATGAGGATCCTGTTCCTGGGCGATGTCGTCGGCCGTTCCGGCCGCGATGCTCTAGTGACGCACCTGCCGGGGCTGCGCGAAAGGCTGGGCGCGGAGCTCGTGGTGGTGAATGGCGAGAACGCCTCGCACGGTTTCGGCCTCTCGCCCGACATGGCGCGCGCCTTCCTGGCGGCGGGGGCGGATGTCATCACCCTCGGCAACCATGCCTGGGACCGGCGCGAGATCATCCCCTATCTGGAGGAGCAGCCCCGCGTCATCCGCGCGCTCAACTTCCCCCCCGGCACGCCGGGCCGCGGCGCAGTGGAGGTTGCGGTGGGCGATGGCCGCCGCGCCCTGGTGATGCAGGTGATGGGCCGGCTCTTCATGGACCCGCTGGATGACCCGTTCCGCACCGTTCAGTCCGAGCTGGCGAAGCACCGGCTCGGCGTGACGATCCAGGCCGCCATCCTCGACATCCATGCCGAGGCGACGAGCGAGAAGCAGGCCATGGCGCATTCCTTCGACGGGATGCTGAGCCTCGTCATCGGCACGCACACCCACGTGCCCACCGCCGACCACCGCATCCTGCCCGGCGGCACCGCCTTCCAGACCGATGCGGGGATGTGCGGCGACTATGACAGCGTGATCGGAATGCAGAAGGGCGGCGCCGCTCTGCGCTTCTGGCGCAAGATGCCCGGCGAGCGCCTGGCGCCGGCCGAGGGCGAGGCTACGCTTTGCGGGTTGTTCGTCGAGACGGAGGACAGCACCGGCCTCGCGCGCCGCGTCGCCGCGCTGCGCCTGGGTGGCAGTCTGGAAGCGGCGCTGCCGGCGTAACGGTTCAGCCGTTCTTGCGCGCGGCCCAGAACATCAGCCACTTCGCCGGCCAGACCCAAAGGATTCCCACCGCCGCGTAGTAGACGAACTGGAGCATCCAATGGCGATGCACCACGAAATCGCCCAGCGCGACGACGATGCCGACATAGGCGAGGAAGCCAAGGATGCCGAGGAGGAAGGCAAGGGGAACCCGGGACATCCGCGCGACATGGACCGCCCTTGCCGCGTTGCCAAGTCTGCTTCCTGCATGCTGGACGCATCGCGCCAGGCCGACCTATCCTCCGCAGGGCGCGCTGCCCTTCGGAGCCGCGACGCAGCGCTTCCGCGCAACAATCCGCCAGCCAGACGAGATCAATGACTGAAGCCGAACTGAAGAGCCACATCCGCGGCATCCCGGACTTTCCGAAGCCCGGCATCCTCTTCTACGACATCTCCACCCTGCTGCGGCACGGCCCCGCCTGGAAGGAAGCCACCTCGCAACTCGCGGAGCGGGTCGCCGCGCACAAGCCGGATGTGCTGGCGGGGATCGAAAGCCGAGGCTTCCTGCTGGCGGCGCCCATGGCTCTCGCGCTCGGCCTCGGCTTCGTCATGCTGCGCAAGAAGGGCAAGCTGCCCGGCGGCACTGTGGGGCTGGATTACCAGCTGGAATACGGCACCGATCGGATCGAGATCCAGGACGATGCGATCCAGCCGGGCCAGCGCGTCGTCCTGCTCGACGACCTGCTCGCAACGGGCGGCACCATGGCGGCGGGCGTGGCGCTGCTGCGCAAGGTCGGCGCGGTGGTTCCGGCCACCGCCGTGATGATCGAACTCACTTTCCTGAAGGGCCGCGAGCGGCTGGATCTGCCGGTCGAAACGCTGCTCGCCTACGACGATTAGGGCGTCATGAGCTCCTCCCTTCCCGGGCCGTCCCACCCTCCCCGCCTGACGCGGGACGCGGGTGGGAACGCGCTGCTCGAAGGGTGTGACGGAGCCATCGCCGCGGCTGGGCTGGACGGGGTGCTGGCACTCGCCGTTGCAGCTGTGCCGACAGGGATCACCGTGGCCGATCCGTCCCTGCCCGATTGCCCGCTGGTCTTCGTGAACCCGGCCTTCTGCCGCATCACCGGGTACCCGGCCGAGGAAGTGCTGGGCCGCAATTGCCGCTTCCTCCAGGGCGCGGGAACGGAACGCGAGGCCCTGCTGGAGCTTCGCCGCGCCTTCGCGGAACGCAAGCCGGTGACGGTGGAGCTCACCAATCACCGCAAGGACGGGCGCCGCTTCATCAATGAGCTTCGCATGGCCCCCGTGCTGGCGCCGGATGGGCGGCTGATCGCCTTTGTCGGCATCCAGCACGACATCTCCGCCCGCCGCCGCGCCGAGCGCAACGCGCTGAAGGCCCGCCGCAAGGCCGAGCGCGCGAGCCAGGAGAAAAGCGACTTCCTTGCCTTCGTGTCTCACGAGGTCCGCACGCCACTGCATGGCGCCATGGGGACGATCGCGCTGCTTCTCGACACGCCGCTCGACGCGGAGCAGCGCGCCTATGCGGAGACGGCACGGCGCTGCGGCCAGTCCATGCTGCGCACCGTGAACGAGCTGCTGGACCTGTCGCGCATCGAGGCGGGCAAGCTGGAGATCACCGAGGCCGCCTTCAGCCTCGGCGGGGTGGTGAGCGAGGTGCTGGACCTGCTGGCCCCGGCCGCGGCGGAAAAGGGGCTGCAGCTTTCGGCGAGCCTCGACCACCTCCTGCCCGGGCAGTTGATCGGCGATGCGGGGCGTATCCGGCAGGTGTTGCTCAACCTCACCGACAATGCGGTGAAGTTCACCCATCGCGGCTCGGTCGAACTCCGCATCGCCGCCCTGCCGGATGGGCATGTGGGCTTCGCGGTTACCGATACGGGCATCGGCATTCCGCCCCGGCTGCGCGCCACGCTGTTCCGCCGCTTCAGTCAGGGCGATCCGGCTTCTGAGGAGTCGGGCTCGGGGCTTGGTCTTGCCATCTGCCGGCGGCTGGTGGCGCTCATGGGTGGGCAGATCGCGGTGGATTCCACGCCCGGAAAAGGCTCCACCTTCTTCTTCGACTTGCCGCTGGCCGTCGTGCCGGAAAGTGCGCCACCACCCGCTCGCCTCACCCCCGCTCCGCCGGCTCCGCCAGCGCCGCGCCGCCGTGGGCGCATCCTGCTCGCCGAGGATGGCAAGGCGAACCAGATGGTCGCCGCGACGATCCTCCGGAAGGCCGGCTACACGGTGGAGCTGGCCCGCGACGGAGCCGAGGCACTGGCAGCGGCGGAGTCGGCGGATTTCGATCTCATCCTGATGGATCTGCGGATGCCGCTGATGGACGGCATCACCGCGGCGCGGGCCATCCGTGCCATTCGCAGCCCACGCGCCCGCGTCCCCATCCTCGCCATGACAGCGAGCGTGATGCCGGGCGACGAGGAGCGCTGCGCGAAGGCCGGAATGGATGGCCATCTCCCCAAGCCGGTGGAACGGGCCAGCCTCCTCGCCGCCGTCGCCAAGTTCGTGAACGGAATGCCGCGCCAGGAAGCAACGCCAGCCCCGGCCGAGCCAACCACTGCCCCACCGCTTCTGGACCGGGAAACGCTGGAGGAACTACGCGCCGCCGTGGGGCCGGGCCGCCTGCCGCGCCTCGTCGCCTTGTTCATTGACGAAAGCCGGAACAGGGCTCAACGCATGCAAAGCCAGCGCGACCCGCGCGTGCTGGAGGACGAGGCGCATGCGTTGAAGGCCGCCGCCGCCACCTTCGGCGCGGCGGCCCTGCGCGATGCCGCACGTGCGTTGGAGGAGGCCTGCCGCACCGCATCGCGCGAGGAGCTGACGAGCCGCGCCGCGGAATTTCCGGGGCTGGTGGAACGCACCGCCCTCGCCTTTCCCGGACAGCGCTCCTCGGCGGCTCCTCGGCCCGGGGAAGGCTGAGGCGGCTCAGGCGTTCCTGCGGCTGAGGCGGCGCAGCGCCACGGCGATGGCTTCCAGTTCCTCGAGCAGCGCTCCCTCCCCGCCTTCGGCGGGGGGCGCCTCGGATTCATCCAGGACGCGCTGCACGCCCTTGATGGTGTAGCCCTGGGTGTAGAGCAGGTCGGCGATCCGCCGCAGCAGCGCCAGATCCTCCGGCCGGTAGTAGCGCCGGCCACCGCCACGCTTCAGCGGCTGCAGCCGCGAGAACTTGGTTTCCCAGAAGCGCAGCACGTGCTGCGGGACGTTCAGCTCCTCCGCCGCCTCGCTGATCGTGCGGAAGGCGCCGGCCGCCTTGCGTGGCCGGCTTCGCTCGAGCGGCTCGGCATGGCTCATGCCGGCACGGGCTCTGCGGGAATGGGTTCGCCGTTGATGCGGGCACGCAGCTGCTGCGATGGCCTGAAGGTCAGGACCCGGCGCGGGGAGATCGGCACTTCCTCCCCGGTCTTGGGGTTGCGCCCAATGCGCTGACCCTTGGAGCGCACGGCGAAAGTGCCGAACCCGGTGATCTTCACCGCCTCCCCGGCTTCCAGGGATCGGGACATGGCTTCGAGCACCGATTCGAGCAGCAAGGCGGACTCGCTGCGCGACAGCCCGACTTGGGCGAAGATCGCTTCCGCGAGGCCGGAACGGGTCAGGGTTTCCATCGAATCCTGCGAGGCTCGGACGGCCCAGGAAAGCCGGGAAAACCGGCCCGCGTCAACGGCTTCGCGGAACATGCTTCAGAAGCGGGCCAGGGCGGCGCCCCAGGTCAGCCCGCCACCGATCGCCTCCAGCAGAACGAGGTCGCCTGGGCGGATGCGGCCCTCCCGCCAGGCCTCGTCCAGGGCGAGCGGAATGGAGGCGGCGGAGGTGTTGGCGTGGCGGTCCACCGTGACCACCACGCGGTCCTTCGGCAGGCCGAGCTTGCGGCCCATCGCGTCGATGATGCGGATATTGGCCTGGTGCGGCACCAGGAGCTGGACGTCGTCGCGGGACAGCCCGTTCGCTTCCAGCGCCTCGTCCACCGCGGAGGCCAGCTTGGTGACGGCGTGCTTGAACACCTCGCGCCCCGCCATGCGCAGCAGGCCGGTCCCGCCGGTGGAGCCGGCGCCGCCCTCGACATGGAGGATGTCGCCGTGGCGGCCATCGGAATGGAGGTGGGTAGAGAGGATGCCGCGCTCGCCTTCCTCGGCGCGCAGCACCACCGCGCCCGCCCCGTCGCCGAACAGCACGCAGGAGGCGCGGTCGGTCCAGTCGAGGATGCGCGAGTAGACCTCCGACCCAATCACCAGGGCGCAGCGCGCTTGGCCGGACCGGATCATCGCGTCCGCGAGGGAGAGGGCATAGACGAAGCCGGTGCAGGCGGCCGAGACGTCGAAGCCGAAGCCGCGCGTCATGCCGAGAAGCGCCTGGACGCGCACCGCCGTCGCGGGGAAGGCGCTGTCCGGCGTCGCGGTGGCCAGCACCAGCACGTCCACCTCATCCGCCGTGACGCCGGCCGATTCCAGGGCACGCCGGGCCGCCTCGGCGGCGAGGGTGGAGCAATTATCCTCGGGTCCCGCGAGGTGGCGCTGCCGGATGCCCGAGCGCTCTCGGATCCACTCGTCGCTGGTGTCCAGGTTGAAGCGCGCGGCCAACTCGTCATTCGTGATGATGGTGGGCGGCAGGTATCCCCCGCAGCCGATGATCGCGGAACGCAGCGCCATGGGTCAGTCCTGGGTGACGGGGGAGGCCGCGAGGCGGGACAGGCTGTCGCGGATGGTCTGGGTGAAGCCGTGGGTCACCATGTCCATGGCGACGTCCACCGCATGGGCGAAGCCCGTGGCGTCGGTGCCGCCATGCGACTTCACCACCACGCCGTTCAGCCCGAGCAGGATCGCGCCGTTGTAGCGGCGCGGGTCCATCCATTCGCGCAGTCGCTCCAGCGCCGGGCGCGCCAGAAGGTAGCCGGCGCGGGCGGGGATGGAGGAGGTGAAGACCTGGCGCAGCAGGTCGCGCATCAGCTTCAGCGCGCCCTCGCCGGTCTTGAGGGCGACGTTGCCGGTGAAACCGTCCGTCACCACCACGTCCACCGTGCCGGCCGCGATGTCGTGCCCCTCGACGAAGCCATGGAAGGCGAGGCCGGGCTGCGCACGCAGCGTCTCCGCCGCCTCCCGCACGCGGTCGTCGCCCTTCAGCTCCTCCGAGCCGACATTCAGCAGGCCCAGCGTGGGGGCGGGCAGGCCCAGCACGGCGCGGGCAAAGGCGTCGCCCATGATGGCGAACTCGATCAGGTTGCGCGCATCGCACTGCACGTTGGCGCCGAGGTCGAGCATCACCACGTCGCCACGCGCCGAGGGGGTGATGGCGGCCAGCGCCGGCCGGCTGATCTCCGGCATGGTCTTGATGACGATCTTGGCGAGCGCCATCAGCGCGCCGGTGTTGCCGGACGAGACCACGGCCGCCGCCTCGCCCTGCGCCACGGCGTCGATCGCGATCCGCATGGAGGAATCGCGGATCCGCAGCGCCTGGGTTGGCTTCATGTCGCCGGGCACGGCCTGCGGCGCGTGGCGCAGCACGCAAAGCCGGGCGGCGCGCGGCCGCGTGGCGAGCAGGGAAGCGAGGCGCGCCTCGTCCCCGACGAGGAGGAAGGACGCGCCAGGATGGCGCTCAGCCGCGAGCTCGAGCCCGTCGAGCACCGCTTCGGGCGCGCTGTCGCCTCCCATCGCGTCCACCGCGAGGGAGAAGCGCCGCAGAGTTCCGTCGGCGGGAGCCGTCATGTTCACGCCAGGATGGCCCCGCGCCGCTCGGTCACTGTCAGAGGCGAACCACGCCCTTCACGGATTCGGCCGCGACGACTTCCTTGCCGTCATAGTGGCCGCAGGAAGCGCAGACATGGTGGGGGCGCTTCAGCTCGCCGCAGTTCGAGCACTCCATGCCCGACTCCTTCGGCAGGGCGTGGTGCGAGCGGCGCATGCCCATGCGGGAGGGCGAAACCTTCTTCTTAGGGACGGCCATGGCGGCTGCCTTTCAACTCGTTCGAAATGGGGGCGGATGCCCATGCGGGAACCACCGCGGCATGCGCCCCGGCAGGAAGCGGGGCGGATAGCACCGCCCCGCCCGTCGCACAACCTATTGCGGCTTCTTGAGCTTCGACAGCGCTGCAAAGGGGCCATGCGCGGCGTCGCCCACCCCCTCTTCCGGAAGCTCGGCGCCCGGGGCGCGGGGATAGGGGTCTAGGGCCAGGGAAAGCTGCTGGGCCAGGGTTTCGCCGAGATCCACGACGCCATCCTCGCTCGGGATGTCGTCCGGGTCCTCATCCTCGTCCGTGGGCTCCTCCCCGGCGGGAAGGAGGCGCCAAGCGAATCCCTCCTCCACCCGCGCCTGGAGCGGAGCGAGGGTGACGATGCATTCCTGCTCCACCTCCGCCCGCAACGTGCCCTGCACGGCGATTCGTCCGCCTGATTCCGGAGCGAGGCGAAGCTCCCCCTCCATGGAGTGGATCGCGAGCAGGCCGAAGCGGCGCGCCAGCGCCTCGCGCTGCGCCGCGTCGGGGGCAAGGCGCAGGCTGAGTCCCGTGGACGGGACGTTGGCGAGGATCAGGGGGTGCGAGAACTCTGCGCTCATGGGAAGCGCGCCTCCCCGCGCGCAAGGCCATCGATGGGTTGAGTGGCGAGATGGGCGGCGGCGGCCATGGCGTGGCGGGCCAGGGCTTCGGGCGCGCCGGTGGGCGGCTCGGCCTTCGGCCAGGCATTGCGGGCCAGGGCGGCGGCCAGCGCCGCCTCGTCCCCCGCATCCACCGCCGCGTCATAGATGGTGGCGCGGCCGTGGAACCCTTCCCAGAGCATCTTCACGCGCTTGCCGACGGCGAGGTCGCTGATTCCCATCTCCCGCAGGTTCACGTCCATGTCGGCGAACATGGCGTCGAACACGGCCTGGGCGAGGCGGTCTGTCCGCTCCGTCGCCTCGCTCCGGATGCGGCGGATCAGCAGGCCGGCATGCAGGCAGACCATCTCGAACCGGCCGGCGGCGGTGTCGGGTACGCCGATCCCGGCATAGAGGGATGGCGCCCGCGCCGCGGCCACGGCGGCGCCGTAGAGCAGGAATCCCTCGCGCTCGAAGGGAGGGCGGCGGAACAAGGAGGCGAGGCCCATGGCAGCGTCCAGCAAGCCCGCGCGATTGACCGCGCGGCCGGTGTCTCGGTAAGTCCCGCACATGGCGCGCGCACTCCTCACCGTCAACATTCGCCTCCTGGCAGCCCTGCTTGCCGGCGGAGCGCTCGCGGGCTGCGCCTACCTGCCGCCCCTGCCCGAGCGCCCGCGCGAGGTTTTCTCGACCCCCATCATCCCGCGCGGCCATTCCGTGCCGGAGGAGGCGCTGGCCCAGGTGACGCCGGGCGTCTCCACCCGCCAGGACGTGCAGACGGCGCTGGGCTCGCCCAGCCACACCTCTACCTTCAGCGACAATTCCTGGTACTACATCAGCAGCGCCAGCCAGTTGCGGCCGGGCCGCACCCTCGCCATCCGAAACCAGCAGGTGGTCGCGGTGGATTTCGCGGCCAACGGCACCGTGGCCAACGTGCGCCGCCTGGGCGAGCAGGACATGAGCACGGTGAATTTCGTGTCGCGCGAGACCCCGACGCCCGGCAATGAGCGCACCCTGCTCCAGGCCCTGTTCGGCAATATCGGCCGCTTCGGCGCGACTCCGGGCGGGCTGAGCGGCAGCGGCGGCGGCACCACGACCGGCGTCGGCGTTCCGACCCCGGGCATGATGCGCTGATCCCGGCAGACCGGCGCAGGGCGCATGGCAGTTCCGCCTTGCGCCGGGACGGATTTCGGGCATCCTGACGGCTTCCCCCGCGCGCAGCCGCGCCCGGGGCTGATCGCGCATGAAGAGGAGCGCAGCCACGTGATCCCCGCCCTGATGCCCACCTACAACCGTGCCGACCTCGCTTTCGAGCGGGGCGAAGGCGCCTGGCTGTGGACGGTGGACGGGCGACGATTCCTGGATTTCGGCTCCGGCATCGCCACCAGCAGCCTCGGCCACGGCCACCCGCACCTCGTCCGCGCCATCGCGGAGCAGGCGGCGAAGGTGATGCACGTCTCCAACCTCTACCGCGTGCCGCAGGCCGAGGAACTGGCGCGGCGCCACGTAGAGGCCTCCTTCGCGGACTCGGTGTTCTTCTGCAACTCGGGCGCCGAGGCCAATGAAGGCATGGTCAAGGCCGTGCGGAAGTACCACGCCGAGAACGGCCAGCCCGAGCGCTTCCGCATGCTCTGCTTCGAGGGCGCCTTCCACGGCCGCACCCTCGCCATGCTGGCCGCCACGGGCAACGAGAAGTACCTCGCCGGCTTCGGCCCGCCGGTGCAGGGCTTCGAGCATCTGCCCTTCGGCAACATGAACGCTGTCCGCGACGCAATCACGCCCGAGACGGCTGGCATCATGATCGAGCCCATCCAGGGCGAGGGCGGCGTCCGCCCGGCCGATCTGCGCTTCCTACGCGAGCTCCGCGCCGTCTGCGACGAGTTCGGCCTGCTGCTGGCCCTGGACGAGGTCCAGACCGGCATGGGCCGTTCCGGCAAGCTCTGGGCGCATCAATGGGCCGGGATCGAGCCGGACGTGATGTCGGCGGCCAAGGGCATCGGCGGCGGCTTCCCGCTCGGCGCCATCCTGGCCAAGGAGAAGGTGGCGCAGCACCTTAAGCCCGGCACCCATGGCACCACCTATGGCGGCAGCCCGCTGGCCTGTACGGCCGGCAACGCCGTGCTGGACGTGGTGCTGGCCCCGGGCTTCCTCGATCAGGTGGACCGCGTGGCGCGCTATTTGTGGCGCGGCTTCGCTGCCCTGGCCGAGCGTCACCCCACCGTGGCCGAGGGCGTGCGCGGCGCCGGCCTGCTGATCGGGCTGCAGCTCCGCCCCGGCATCGCCAACACGGAGATGCAGGCGGCCTGCGTGGCCGAGGGGCTGCTGACCGTGGCGGCCGGGCAGAACGTGCTGCGCGTGGCCCCTCCCCTCATCATCACCGAGGCGGAAGTCGATCAGGCGCTGGAGATGCTGGACCGCGCCTGCCGCCGCATGACGCCTTCTGCGTCGCAGGAGGCGGCGAAGTGAGCGCAGCCTTGAAGACGGTCGAAACCGGAGGTGGCGCGCCGCGCCACTTCCTTGAATTGATGGACCTGGACGGGCCGACCCTCCGGCACATGCTGGAACTCGGCAAGCGGGCGAAGCGTGGCGAGATCAGCGGCAAGCCGCTGGCGGGCAAGACCGTCGCCATGATCTTCGAGCTTCCCTCCACCCGCACCCGCGTCTCCTTCGAGGTGGGGATCCGGCAACTGGGCGGCGAGCCGCTGGTGCTGACCGCCAAGGAGATCCAGCTGAACCGCGGCGAGAGCGTGAAGGACACGGCACGCGTCCTGTCGCGCTACGTGGACGCGATCATGCTCCGCACCTCGGACGTGTCCAACATCCGGGAACTGGCCCAGCATGCCACCATCCCGGTCATCAATGGCCTCACCAACATCTCCCACCCCTGCCAGCTGATGGCCGACGTGATGACCTTCGAGGAGCATCGCGGCCCCATCGCCGGGCAGGTCGTGGCCTGGACCGGCGACGGCAACAACGTGGCGCAGAGCTTCATCCAGGCTGCGGCGCGCTTCGACTTCACTCTCCGCGTCGCCACGCCGGAAATCCTGCGCCCGCCCGCGGAACTCCTCGCCTGGGCGCGGCGCGAGGGCGCGCGGATTGAGCTGACGGATGACCCGGTCGCCGCCGTGCGCGACGCCCGCGCCGTGGTGACGGATTGCTGGATCTCGATGAGCGACGAGAAGACGGCCGAGGGCCAGAACCGCCACAACCTCCTCGCGCCCTACCAACTCAATTCCGCGCTGCTGCGCCAGGCCGCGCCCGACGCCATCGTGATGCATTGCCTGCCCGCCCATCGCGGCGAGGAGATCACGGACGAGGTGATGGACGGCCCGCAGAGCGTCGTGTTCGACGAGGCGGAGAACCGCCTGCACGCGCAGAAGGGCATCCTGCTTTGGGCGATGGGGCTGGCCTGACGGCCAGCCCGTTCTCGCGGCGCCTCAGTCGATGCTGAGGTTCAGGCGCCGCACCATCTCCTGCTCATAGATGATCCGCTCCCGCGCGAAGGCCAGGTATTCCGCGGGGCCGAGATACTCGCGCGGCATCTCCCAGCGATTCATGATCGCCTGCGAGGTCTCGTCCTCCATGGCCTTCTTGAACAGCCTGTGCAGCCGGTCGACGATCTCGGGGTCCATCCCCTTCGGGCCGGCGATGCCATAGGGGCTGGTCACGCTCATGCCGTAGCCCAGTTCCCGCAGGGTCGGCGCATTGGGCGCGCTGGCGAGGCGCGTCGGCGTCCAGGCGGCGAGGAGGCGGAAATCGCCATTCTCCACCTGGGGGCGCCAGGCCTGGGCGTCGCTGATCATGTCGATCTGCCGGCCGAGCAGCGCCGTCACCCCCTCCTGCGCGCCGCGCATCGGGATGTGCTCCATCCGCGCGCCCTCCCGCGCCAGGATGTCCTCCTTGGCGATGTGGTTGGTGGTGGCGATGCCGGAGGTGGAATAGGTCAGCCGCCCCGGATTGGCCTTGGCGTGGGCCATCATGTCTTGCCAGGTGCGGAAGGGGCTGTCGGCCCGGACCACCGTGCCGAAGGTGAAGCCCGTCAGCTGCATGATGTAGGAGAAGTCGTTCACCGGGTCCCAGGTCTGCGCCCGCGTCAGGTAGGGGTGGCGCAGGATGGACAGGTGGTGGTGCGCCAGGGTGTAGCCGTCGGGCCGCGCCTGCTGGATCAGGAAGATCGCGGCGCGGGTGCCACGGGCGCCCGGCATGTTCTCGATTATCACCGGCTGGCCGGTGTCCTTCTGGAACACCTCGAACATCGCGCGGTGCAGCGCGTCCAGGCTGCCCCCAGGCGGCCAGGGGATCATGAAGCGGATGGGGCGGTTGGGAAAGCGCGCCTGGCCGAAGGCCGGCGTGGCCAGCGGCGCGGCGGCGAGCGCGCCCAGCAGCGCGCGGCGTCTCGTGGTCATTCTCGTGAAACCTCCCTGCACGCGCCCGGCCTTTTCGGCCGTGGCGCCCTCGTCCTGCGTGTGCGTTTCGCAGCCTACTCCATCTTGATGCCCAGGCGGGTCACCATGTCGCGCTCCCACGCGGCGCGGCGCACGATGAAGTCTTGGTATTCCTCCGTGCTGAAATAGACGAGCGGCATGTCGAACTGGTTGCGGACGCGGGTGTTCTCTTCGCTCATCAGCGCCGTGCGGAAGGTGTCGTGCAGCACCTTAACGACCCCGGCATCCATGCGCGGCGGGCCGCTGATGCCGTAATTGCTGGTCACCACGATGTCGTGGCCCAGCTCCTTCAGCGTGGGCACGTCGGGGAAGCGCGGGGCGCGCTCCGCGCTCCAGACGGAAAGCAGGCGCATCGAGCCCGCCTCCACCTGCGGCGCCCAGGCCGAGCTGTCGGCGACCATGTGAACCTGCCCACCCAGCGCCGCCGTCACACCCTCGTTCGAGCCACGGAACGGCACGTGAAGGAGTTCCACCCCCTCGCGCAGCGCGATGTCCTCCATGGCAAGGTGGTTCGTGGTGGCGATGCCGGAAGTGGAATAGGTGACCCGGCCCGGATTGGCCTTGGCGTAGGCGATCATGTCCCGGTAGGTGCGGAACGGGCTGTTGGCCGGCACCGCCATGCCGAAGAGCCAGCCCGTCAGGCCGATGATGTGGGTGAAATCCGTCGTCGCATCCCATTGCGGGCGGCTGACCAGGAAGGGTCGCCGGACGATGGACAGGTGCATCTGCCCCAGCGTGTAGCCATCGGGCCGGGCCTCGCGCGCCAGATGGATGGCGTGCAACGTGCCGCCGGCGCCGGGCCGGTTCTCGATCACCACAGGCTGGCCCAGGGCGCGGCCCGCCAACTCACCGAGGGAGCGAAGCTGGGCGTCGGCGGAGCCACCGGGCGGCCAGGGAACGATCAGGCGGATCGGACGCTCGGGATAACGAGACTGGCCCAGCGCGGGCAGCGGGAGCGTGGACGCGCCCCCCATGATGCCCAGCGACGCAAGGGCAGAGCGGCGAGTCAGCCGTGACATTGGACAAACCTCCGTAGACATTTTCCGGCGCATCTTGCGGCGCCGTCATCTCCCGATTTGGCCACGGTTGCGCGGGGAATGCAAAGCGGTTTCGGCGCTGCATCCCCATCCCGGAGCGCGTGGGAAGGACCATTCCTGGCCTCGCGATTGGCGCGATTCCCCGCATGGGCTAAGAGCCGTGGGCCCACGCGTGAGGAATTCCATGTCCGACAGTTTCGACGTCATCGTCATCGGCGCCGGTCCCGGCGGCTATGTCTGCGCCATTCGCGCCGCGCAGCTCGGCATGAAGGTGGCCTGCGTGGAGAAGCGCGCGACGCTGGGCGGCACCTGCCTGAACGTCGGCTGCATCCCTTCCAAGGCACTGCTGCAATCCTCCGAGCATTTCGAGGAGGCGAAGCACAAGCTGGCCGACCATGGCGTGCAGGTCGGATCCGTCGGGCTGGACCTCGCGCGGATGCAGGCCCGCAAGGGGGAGGTCGTGTCCTCCAACGTCAAGGGCATCGAGTTCCTGTTCCGCAAGCACAAAGTCACCTGGCTGAAGGGCGAGGGGCGGATCACCGCCCCCGGCAAGGTCGCCGTGAACGGCGAGGAATACGCGGCCAAGCACATCGTCATCGCCACGGGCAGCGAGAGCATCCCCCTTCCCGGCGTCGAGGTGGACGAGCAGCGCGTCGTCACCTCCACGGGCGGGCTGGAGCTGGACAAGGTGCCTGGCCACCTCGTGGTGATCGGCGGCGGCTATATCGGGCTGGAACTGGGCAGCGTCTGGCGCCGCCTGGGCGCCGAGGTGACGGTGGTGGAATTCCTGGACCGGCTCGTCCCAGGCATGGATGGCGAGGTCGGCAAGGCCTTCGAGCGCATCCTCGGCAAGCAGGGCATGAAGTTCCGCCTCAAAACCAAGGTGACGGGCGCCAAGCTGGACAATTCCGGCGTGGAGCTGACGCTGGAGCCGGCCGCGGGCGGCGAGGCGGAGACGCTGCGCTGCGACGTGGTGCTGCTGGCCATCGGCCGCCGCCCCTATGTCGAGAGCCTTGGCCTGAAGGAAGTGGGCGTCGAGCTGGATGAGCGCGGCCGCGTGAAGACGGACGGGCATTTCGCCACCAACGTCCCGGGCATCTGGGCCATCGGCGATGTCATCGTCGGCCCGATGCTGGCCCACAAGGCCGAGGAGGAGGGCGTCGCCCTGGCTGAGCAGCTGGCCGGGCAGAAGCCCCACGTGAATTACGGCGCCATCCCCGGCGTGGTCTACACCTGGCCCGAGGTCGCCTCGGTCGGCGAGACGGAGGAGCAGCTGAAGGCGCGCGGCCAGGGCTACCGCGTCGGCAAGTTCCCCTTCACCGCCAATGGCCGCGCCCGCGCCATGGGCGACGTGGACGGGTTCGTGAAGCTGCTGGCCGACGACAAGACCGACCGGCTGCTGGGCGCCCACATCATCGGGCCGGATGCCGGCACGCTGATCGCGGAGCTGGCGCTGGCCATCGAGTTCGGCGCCAGCGCCGAGGACGTGGCCCGCACCAGCCACGCCCACCCCTCGCTGAGCGAGGCAGTGAAGGAAGCGGCGCTGGCCGTGGACGGGCGCCCGCTGCACATCTGAAGGGCGCGGGGGCCTGGAGGCCCCCTTCCCTGTCAGCCCGCCGGGCTCAGGATATGGATGACGCGGCTCGCGATCATCTCGCGGGTGCGCGCGGCATAGGCGGCCATGTGCGGGGCCGCCGAATGGGCCTTCAGCGCCTCCGGGCTTTCCCACTTCTCGATCACGACGAAGCTGTCGGGGCCGAAGGGGGTCTGCACCTTGCCGAAGCCCTCGGCATCCACGGCGGGGCCGTATTCAATGCAGCCCTGCTCGGCATGGACGGCGGGCATGTTGGCGCGGAACTCGGTCAGCACCGCATCGCGCATGCCAGGCTTGGCGGTGATGATGGCCAGGACGTGGATCATGGTTTCCCCCTCGTTGTGGAGGAGGCAGCCTATGCCCCGTCCGACGCCGCGGCCAGACCGAGCCGCCCCAGCCCGGGAAGCTTCAACGCCGGGCGGCGCCAATCCAGCCCCGCCACCGCGCCGAGGAAGTTCACCTCCAACCCCTCGACCCAGCCCAGGGCCAGCCCGGCATAGCCGCCAAGGCTGAGCCGCAACCCGGAAGGGGTCAGGCGCAGCCAGCGCCCGTCATGCGGGAAATCCTTGCCGATGGCGTTGGGGGGCAGCACCACCCCCGCCTCCGGCACGGCGTCCATCACTGCCTGGACGAAGGTGTTGGAGTTGGGGCCGGGCCAGGCCCGGTAATCGCCGCGGTTGCGCCAAGCGTAGGACTCGATGGCGGCACGCAGGCGCGGGATCATCGCCTCGGCCTCCGCGCCATCGGCGGCGAAGACCAGTTCCGGCGCGCGGCCGAACCAGCGCCCATCGGGCGCGAACCCATCCACGCGGATCGGGTCGCCCCAGGCGGTGTAGTCGTAGCGCGTATAGCGCGGCGCGCCCTCGGCCTTCAGGACGATCCAGGAATGCACGGCAACGACGCCGCGCCAGCGCACGGTGGGGGCCGCGAGCACGCGCACCACTGCGTCCCGGTGCAGCGCCGGGTCGGGCAGCAGCCCGGCGCTGGAGCGGTCTGCCATGGCCCAGCCGGCACCGATCCCGCTGCGCTGGTGCAGCAGGGCCGAGACCGCAATGGGCAGGAGGAAGAAGAGGGCGAAGAGCAGCAGCCCGAGCTTGGGGAGGGACATCGTCCCGCCTGATGTTTGGCGTCTCGTGGCTTCGTGCAAGCCCCGCGGTCACGCCTCCAAGCCGGCGCGCACCGCTTCCTGCATCTTTAGCGCCTGCACCGTCGCCGCCACGTCATGCACCCGCACCACATGCGCACCGCGCGCCGCCGCTTCCAGCGCCAGGGCGACGCTGCCCATGACGCGGCGCCCCGCCTCCTCCACCCCCGTCACCTTGCCGACGAAGCCCTTGCGGCTGGCGCCGACCAGGATGGTGCAGCCGATGGACGCGAGGAGCGGCAGGCGCGTCACCACGTCGAGGTTGTCCTGCACCCGCTTGCCAAAGCCAATCCCCGGATCCACCGCAATGCGCGAGCGTGGAATGCCCAGGCGCTCGATCGTCGCCACGCGGCCTTCGAGGAAGCGCGCTACCTCCAGTGCCGCGTCGGCATAGGCGACGTCGCGCTGCATGGTGCGGGGGTCGGTGGTGCGGGCATGCATCAGCACCACGGGGCAGCGCGCCTGGGCGATGACGCGCAGTGCGTCCCCATCGTGGCGCAGGGCGCTGACGTCGTTGATGATCGCCGCCCCGGCCTCCAGCCCCGCCGCCATGGTGCGGGCGTTGCGCGTGTCCAGCGAGACGGGGGCGAGCCGCGCCAGTTCCCGCACCACCGGGAGGATGCGGGCGATCTCCTCCTCGTGAGATACAGGCTCTGCGCCCGGACGGGTGCTTTCGCCGCCGATGTCCAACAGGTCGGCTCCGGCCTCCAGCATTGCCACGCCCTGGGCGATGGCGGCGCCGTGAAGGTCGCCGAGCCCGTCGCCCGAGAAGCTGTCCGGCGTGCAGTTCACGATGCCCATGACGAGGGGGCGGGCGCGGTGCCGCTCCAGCCGGGCAAAGGGGGCGGGCGCACGGGTCAGCGCCTCGGGCGCATCCTCCAGGGCGCGCCATTGGCCCGCCCCATCGCGCAGCAAGGTGAAGGCAAGCGGTCCGCCCTGCAGCGGCAGGGCCAGCCCGTCACGGATGGCGGCGAAGCCCACGGGCCCGTCCAGCAATCCCAGCGGCTCAAAGAACTCCACCATCCCCCCGACATGAAAGCGGCGCGCCGAAGCGCGCCGCTGAAGTTCAACCGAAGGCCAGGATCAGCCGGCCGGCTGCGGGCTGAAGCCGCCCGCATCCGGGCGCGGATTGCGCCCCGAGGAGGGCACGCTGCCGCGGCCCGAGGAAGCCGGCTCGTCCGGACGGTTCCGCACCACCGGCTCGCCGCGCAGCACCTGCCGGATCTCGTCGCCCGAAAGCGTCTCGTATTCCAGCAGCCCCTTGGCCAGCCGCTCCAGCTCCTCGCGGTTCTCGGTGAGGATGCGCTTGGCCCGGGCATAGGCGTTGTCAATGATCCCGCGGATCTCGGCGTCGATCAGCCGCGCCGTCTCCTCCGACAGGTTCTTCGACTGGGTGACGGAATGGCCGAGGAAGACCTCCTGGCTGTTCTCGCCATAGGCGACCATGCCAAGCTTGTCGCTCATACCCCACTCGGTGACCATCATGCGCGCCTGGTTGGTCGCCATCTTGATGTCGCCCGAGGCGCCGTTGCTCACCTTGTCGGGGCCGAAGACGATCTCCTCCGCCACGCGGCCGCCCATCGCCATCGCCAGCTCAGCATGCATCTTGGACTTGTGCTTGCTGTAGCGGTCGCCCGCCGGCAGCGACATCACGAGGCCAAGCGCCCGGCCGCGCGGGATGATCGTGGCCTTGTGAACCGGGTCGCACTCCTCCTCATGCATGGCGACGAGGGCGTGGCCCGCCTCGTGGTACGCGGTCATGCGCTTCTCGTCGTCGGACATGACGAGCGAGCGGCGCTCGGCGCCCATCATCACCTTGTCCTTCGCCGCCTCGAACTCCGCCATGCCGACGGTGCGGCGGCCGGAGCGCGCGGCGAGCAGCGCCGCCTCGTTCACGAGGTTGGCGAGGTCGGCGCCGGAGAAGCCGGGCGTGCCGCGGGCGATGGTCTTGGGCTCCACGTCGGAGGCCAGTGGAACCTTCCGCATATGCACGCGCAGGATCTTCTCGCGGCCCACCACGTCGGGGTTCGGCACCACCACCTGCCGGTCGAAGCGGCCGGGGCGCAGCAGCGCCGGGTCCAGCACGTCCGGCCGGTTGGTCGCGGCGATGATGATGACGCCCTCGTTGCTCTCGAAGCCGTCCATCTCGACGAGCATCTGGTTCAGCGTCTGCTCGCGCTCGTCATTGCCGCCGCCCAGCCCGGCGCCACGGTGGCGGCCCACCGCGTCGATCTCGTCGATGAAGATCAGGCAGGGGGCGTTCTTCTTGCCCTGCTCGAACATGTCGCGCACGCGGCTGGCGCCGACGCCCACGAACATCTCGACGAAGTCGGAGCCGGAAATGGTGAAGAAGGGAACATTCGCCTCGCCGGCGATGGAGCGCGCCAGCAGCGTTTTGCCGGTGCCCGGCGGGCCGACCAGCAGCACGCCCTTGGGGATCTTGCCACCCAGGCGCTGGAACTTCTGCGGGTCGCGCAGGAAGTCCACGATCTCCTCCAGCTCGCCCTTCGCCTCGTCGATGCCGGCCACGTCGTCGAAGGTGACGCGGCCATGCTTCTCCGTCAGCAGCTTGGCGCGGCTCTTGCCGAAGCCCATGGCCCGGCCGCCGCCGCCCTGCATCTGGCGCATGAAGAAGATCCAGACGCCGATCAGCAGCAGCATCGGGAACCAGGAGATCAGGATCTGGAAGAGCGGGTTGACCTCGCTTTCCTCCGGCCGCGCCACCACGCGCACGCCGCGCTCGGTCAGGCGGGACACCAGCGCCGGATCCTCCGGCGTGTAGGTGCTGAAGCTGCGCCCATCGGAAAGCTGCCCGACGACAGTGCGGCCCTGGATCACCACGTCACGGACATGGCCGGAATTCACTTCGTTCAGGAAGTCGCTATAGGCCACCTGCATCTGGGACCGGCTGCTCGTGCCCGAGGGCTGGAACAGGTTGAACAAGGCCACCAGAAGCAGCGCCACGATCACCCAAAGGGCCAGGTTGCGGCCGAAATTGCTCACGTTGCGCATTCCCCTTCGCCGGCCATCAGCCGGGTTTCCGTGAACATAGGAAGTCCAGGGCGTTTTGGCACGGGGTTTGGACCGGCCTAAAACATTCCGTGACCGGACCGGAACGCGGCGCGAAGCGCAGCGGATGCAGGCTGCCCGAGGGTTGGACCGAAAACTGGACATGTGGGGCCGCCACCAGCCGCCCCTCTCCGTCCCGAAGAGCCGGCAGGGCCTGGAGGGCGCGGGCGGGCAAGTCGCGCCGCGCCGCACGGAACCGGGCCGCATCGGCGCCCAGCGCACCGAGGGAGAGACCCGGCGCGGCCGCGCCAAGCCGGAAGCGCCCGTCCCAGAGCGCGCCCGCTTCGGCCGGGACGGGCGGGGCCGGGGCCTCGCGCAGCAGCCAGCCATCCCGCCGCAGCATCGTCCCGCCCAGGCTCCCTTCCCTCGCATTCAGCAGGCGTCGGAGGGCAGAGGGTGCGGGTGGGTGCGCTCCGCCCCCCACGGCCTGCACCAGCCGCGCCAGGGCCAGCGCCGCCACCGCATCATTCCCCAGAGCCATAAAGTCGAGGCGCGCGCAGCCTTCCGGCAGAAGCGCCACCGCCACCGCGAGGCGCTCGGCCACTTCCCGCGCCATCCTGGATCGGCGCCGGGAGAAGGGCGCGGGGTCGAGGCCAGACGGAGCCTCACGCAACCGGGCGCGCAGGAAGCGCCGATTGCGGTTGGACGGGTCCTCCACCGGCACCAGCCCCGCCGCTTCGCAGGTCGCGCGCAGCCTGTCGCGCACCAGCTCCAGCAAGGGGCGCAGCACCAGGGCCTCGCTGGTGGGCTGGGCGGACGCCATGCCGCCCAGGCCCCAGGCCCCGCTTCCGGCCAGGGCGCGCATCAGCAGCGTTTCCCGCTGGTCCTCCAGGTGATGCGCGAGAAGGAGGTGCAGCGCCCCTTCCTCGCGGCATGCACCGAGCAGGGCGGTCCTCCGGGCGGCGCGGGCGCGTTCCTGCGTGCGCGCACCGCCCGGCAGGGAAAGGGACAGGAGCCGCGTCGCGATGCCGTGCCCCCGGAGCTGCGCGATCGTCCCGGCCGCCTCGGCCGCGCTTTCCCGCCGCAAGCCGTGATCCGCCACCATGGCCAGGACCTGCCCCGGCCGCCAACGATGCGCGAGCCAGGTGAGGGCCAGGGAGTCCGGCCCACCGGAGCACCCCACTGCCAGAACCGGCCCGAAGGGGCCGAGCGGCGCCATCAGCGCCGCGAATTCCGCTTCCCCGATCGGGGTTAGCGGCACTGCGCCCTTTGCCGCGTCTGCGTCGCCCTCTCCGCCAGCGGCCCCGACAGGCGCGGGAACTGCGAGCGGAGGTCGTCCAGCGTGTCGCAGGCCTCCCGGCGCGAGCCCAGGCCGGTGAAGGCACTGGCAAGGCCCAGCAGCGCCTCCGGCGCGCGCGGACCGGTGCGGGAACGCGTAAAGGCCTCGTTGAAGGCGATGGCGGCGTTTCCGAAGTCGCGCCGCCCGGCCAGGGCCTCGCCGAGCAGAAGCTGGGCGTTCACCGTCTGGGCGCCACCGGCCCGGGAGGCGAGAACTTCGCGCGCCGTCTGCTCGGCGGTGGCGTAGTCGCGGCGGGCCAGCGCGGCCTGCCCCTCGCGGATCGCGGCCTCGGGGGTGCGCGGGGGCGGGGCGGAAGGCGCCGCTGGCGCGGCAGGTGCCGGAGCCGAGGGGCGCGCGGGGGCCGACGGGGCAGAGCCCCCTCCCCCGCCGCCCTCGATGCGGCTCAGGCGGAAATCCAGGTCGCCTTGAAGCTTCTCCACATCGGCGCGCAGGCGCTGGTTCTGGTTCTCCAGCACCTCCACCCGCCCGCGGGAGCGGCGAAGCTCCTCTTCGAGGATGGAGACGCGCTCCAGCAGCTGGTTCACCAGCTCGCCGCCGCCGACCGGGCCGCCACGCGGCACGGCCATGGGCGGTGCCACGGGAGCGCCGCCGCGGCGGAGGAATTCCATCTCCTGCCGCAGCTGCAGGATCTGGTTCTGCAGGGCGATCGCCTCGCGGCTGTCCATCTGCGCCGCGGCGGGCGCGGCCCACAGCCCGCCCGCGACCAGCGCGACGGCGAGAAGCCGAGCCGTCCCTCCCTTGCGGGAGGAACCGGTTTCAGCACGGAACATGGCCATCGGAGCAATCCCCCCAGATCATGCCACCGGCAAGGTGCCGGTGGTCAGCGCACCACGGTGACGGCGCGGCGGTTCTGGGCCCAGGCCTCCTCGCTCGAACCCAGCGCGTCCGGACGGTCCTTGCCGTAGGAGATCGTCTGGACCCGCGAGCCCGAGGCGCCGGAGGCCACCAGCACGTCGCGCGCCGAGTTGGCGCGGCGCTGGCCGAGGGCGAGGTTGTACTCGCGCGTGCCGCGCTCGTCGGCATGGCCTTCCACCATCACCTGCACCTGCGGGTACTGGCTCAGCCAGCGCGCCTGGCGCTCCAGCACGGTGCGCTGGTCGGCGCGGATGGAGGAGCGGTCGGTGTCGAAGAAGACGCGGTCGCCGACATTGGCCACCAGATCCTCCTGCGAGCCGGGGCGGATGCTGCCCACCCCGCCGCCCGCGCCCGTGCCGGCCATGGCGGCACCGGCGCCGGTGGCAGCAGCGTTCTCGTCGGTCGAAGAGCATGCGGCGAGGAGACCCGCCGCCATTACGGCGGCGAGAAAGGACTTCGTGGTGGCCATGGGTTTTCTCCTATCCATGCCGGTCTTTTGGGAGAGCGTGTTGCAGCGCACAAGCCTACCCGCTTCGGTAGCCTTGCCGCGTGGCGCAATCAAGGCAGAAGCTTCCCGCTTGGCGCAAGGCTGGTCATCCGAGCAACGGAGACCAGCTTGGCTCGGTTGCGTCGGTGGGCGTGGGAATCGGCCTCTCGTTGAAACCCGCGATGTCAATGGACGCGAGGCGTGCCGAATAGCCTCCGCCTCGCGAGTCGCGCGCCTGGCTTTCACGGTAGAACATCAGCACGCGGCCATTGGGCGCGAATGTGGGGCTCTCCATCGCCCAGCCCTCGGACAGGATGCGCTCGCCGGAGCCGTCCGGGCGCATCACGCCGATGGCGAATTGGCCGCGCGCGATGCGGGTGAAGGCGATCAGGTCGCCGCGCGGTGACCAGACCGGCGTCGCGTAGCGCCCATTGCCGAAGGAGATGCGCCGCGCACCGCCGCCGCCCGCGTCCATGACGTAGAGCTGCTGGTCGCCGCCCCGGTCCGAGTTGAACACGATCTGCGACCCATCGGGCGAGAAGCAGGGCGACACGTCCAGCCCAGCCGCCGCGGTGAGCTGCCGCTCGCGCCGCGAGGCGAGGTCCACGACGAAGATGTTGGCATCGCCGCCCCGCACCGCGGAAAGGACGACAGAACGCCCATCCGGCGAGAAGCGCGGCGAGAGCGTCATGCCGCCGAAGCTGCCCAGCGGCTCCTGCCGGCCGGATTGCAGGTTGAACAGCCACACGCGCGGCTCGTTCCGCTCATACGACATGAAGGCGATCTGCTGCGCGTTCGGATGGAAGCGCGGCGACAGCGCCTGGAATCGGCCATCGGTCAGGAAGGCGTGGTTCTCGCCGTCCTGATCCATGATGGCAAGGCGACGGACGCGGCGGTCGCGCGGCCCCGTCTCGCTCACATAGGCGACGCGGGTGTTGAAGTAGCCATCCTCGCCCAGCATCCGCTTGTAGATGTCGTCGGAGATGATGTGGGCGATGCGGCGCCAGTTGGAGGCAGAGGCGTTGTAGGCCGTGCCGAGCGCCTGCTGCTCCGGCAGCACGTCCCAGAGGCGGAATTCGACGCGCAGCCCGTCGCCGCCCTGCTGCACGCGCCCGGTCACCAGCGCGACGGCACCGATCACGCGCCAGTCCTGGAAGCGAGGAGTGGCGGCGGCCGCGTCGGCCGATTGGATGAAGGCCGCGCGCTCCACCGGACGGAACAGGCCGGAGGAGCGGAGATTGTTGGCGATGACGCGGCTGATCTGAGCGCCCAGCGGCCCGCCCGCCATGTCGGGAATCGCGATGGGGATGGGATCCGTGCGCGCGCGGGTGATGTCGATCACCGTGCCGCCCTGCGCCAGCGCGGCCGAAGCGGAGAGCAGCGGGGCGGCGCCTGCGGCGGCGAGGAGTTGGCGGCGTTGGATGCTCACGACTTGTCTCTCCGGGGTGGTCTCGGCGGGCTGCACCTTGGCCCTTGCGGCTCAGGGGTCAAGTGCCCGCGCATGGGATGGCGGATCAGCGCAGCCCGAGGTCGCTTGGGCGGAAGCGGAACACGGCGTCACGCAAGGCGGTGAGCCTTTCGCGCGGCAAGGGCAGTGGGTTGCAGCGCGGATCGAGCAGCGCACGGCGCGCCGCCTCGTAGACCATGCGCGCGCGCGGCTCGGAGGGCGCGCTGCCATTGGGACGCACCACGCGCACCACGCCGCCCGCATCCACCTCGACGCGAAGCTCCACGCTGATCTGGTTCAGCCCCGGCGCCCCCGCATCCACCGACCAGCATTCGCTGATCTTGTCGGCAAGGCCGGCGCGTTCGCTGGCGGTGAGGTTGCCGGTGCCCTGCGGCGTGCCGCCGCCCTGCTGCGGCGCGCCCGGTGCGGGGTTGGGGCGTGACGTGGGCGGCTGCGTCTGCCGCTGCTGGGCGCGCAGACGCTCCAGCGTGTTCAGCACGGACTGGCTGCGCTCCGCCGGGTTGCGGACAGGGGGCGTCTGGCCGGTGCCCGGCGTCTGCGCCGGCTCGGGCGGCGGCGGAACGGGGGGCGGCGGCAGCGGCAAGGGCGGCGCCGGGCGCGGCGGGGCCGGGGTCGCCGGGGCGGGCGGCGTCGGCGCCTGGGCCTGCTGCTGCGGACGCGGCGGAG
>NZ_JAFEUU010000011.1 GCF_017355885.1 Sabulicella rubraurantiaca | reverse complement strand
CACGCGGCCGAGCAGGACAGGCCCGACGTCGCCGCGCGGCGTCAGGCTTGGTTCGATGCCCAGCCTGACCTCGACCCCGAGCGCCTGGTCTTCATCGACGAGACCGGTGCGTCGACCAAGATGGCGCGCCTGCGCGGTCGCTCCCCGCGCGGCCAGCGCTGCCGGGCGGCGGTGCCGCATGGGCACTGGAAGACCACCACCTTCACCGGCGCGCTGCGGCTATCGGGCCTGACCGCGCCCATGGTGCTGGACGGGCCGATGAACGGTCGTGCTTTCCTGGCTTATGTCGAGCAGGTGCTGGTGCCGACGCTGCGGCCCGGGGACATCGTGATCCTGGACAACCTGCCGGCGCACAAACCGCGCGGCGTGCGCGAGGCCATCGAGGGCGCGGGCGCGATGCTGCGCTTCCTGCCCCCCTATTCACCCGACTTCAATCCGATCGAGAACGCCTTCGCCAAGCTCAAGGCCCTGCTGCGAAAAGCCGCCGCCCGCACCATCGAAGACCTCTGGGATGCCATCCGCGACGCACTGCCGGCCTTCACGCCAGCTGAGTGCGCCAACTACTTCACCGCCACCGGATACGAGCCCGAATGAACGGATTCTGCTCTAGTGGCGGTCGTGGCAAGCCGGCGTGCGATTGTTGAGGCGATGGAGCAGGATCACCTCTCAGAGAGCGCGAGAGCTGCCAGGACGGTTCTCGAAACTTCCCTTGGGAATCTCGAGCAGATGCGGGAGCGCTTGCGGATTGAGCGCGGGCGGCGCCAGCCCGAATCCTGAAGCGCCCTGCTGTTTGGACAAAGCGAAATGACGGCCTGGTCAGGTTGAGAAGCGTGTCGCGGATGTCGTGGAACGCGATGGGTCGCTTGCGGTGACGCTGGAGGAGTGAGCCGCGCTGCGGCTATTTTGGACGAAGTAGCGGCTTGGCTCTGAGGTTAGACATGCGCGACACCGTTCTGACCCCGCCTAATCCCCCATTCGGGGAGATGGCGGAGTTCACTGACGACACGGGAAATCACGTCTATTTCTCGCCGTTGCGTGGGGCTGGCGAAGCCCCCTCCCTGAATATCGATGCCCATGCGCTTGAGAATGGGAATCTAAGGGATAGCGTCCGCATCTCCCTGACGATGGATCAGGCCCGCGCGCTGCGCGATTACCTCAACCGCTTGGACCTTTCCAGCCCGAGGTAGCCCCCGCCCTTCGGCGAGGGCTCTAGGCTGACGAGGCCTCCCCTCGCCGCACGATGCCGAGGCCCGCACGCCGAGCGCTAAGAAGGCGACCATAAGATCCTATGTCTTACACATCCTGATGGGCCGTCCAGCGTGCTTTGTGGCCTATTCTCGCAAGTTCAGCTGCAAACATAGGCGGATCAGGGAAGGTGCTTTCGGCTCAATTTCTTGGCGGCCATCGCCCATGATGTGGACCTTATTATATATTTCAGGATAATATTTTAGATTCTAATAACGATAACCTAGTGGGATATTTGTCTGCATTCTGGCTGGGGCTAAAGCCGAGAAATGCCATTATCCACTCTTCCAGTTCTGGCCCTGCAGATTCTCGACGAGACGGCGGACGGGGTCCTAGTGACCGACAGGTCGCAGCCGGATGATCCCATCGTCTACGCCAACGCCGCCTTCTGCCGCATGACGGGTTACCCACTCGCGGAAGTGCTGGGCCGAAACTGCCGCTTCCTGCAGGGAGGCGATCGAAACCAGCCCGAGATTGTCGTCATGCGCGAGGCGATCCGGTCTGGCCGGCCCACTGTGGTGACGTTGCGGAACTACCGCCAGGACGGCTCCCTGTTCTGGAACGAGGTTCGCTTGGCACCACTCCGGGCGGACGCGGATGTCGGTGGCCAGCCACGTTACTTCGTCGGCTTGCAGCGCGACGTGAGCGATCAGGTGGCCGCTGAAAGGGCCCTGCGGGAGGCCGCAGCGTCCGAGAAGCGTAGCGCGGAGGAACGCGCGATCCTGGCCAAGGACGCCAACCAAGCGCGGCAGGAAGCCGAGCACGCCACGGCCCGTCTTGCCTCCGTGCTCGAGAGCATGATGGACGCCGTCATCGTGCTGGACCACGACTGGCGCGTCACCTACCTCAACGAGAACGCCCGCCGGCTGCTGGCGAGGAGGAGCCTGCAGGTCGGCTCCAATCTATGGGACGTCTACCCTGAGGAGGCGGACGGCATCTTTGCCCGGCACTACCGCCAGGCCCTCGCTGAGCAGAAAACCGTCTCTTTCGAGGAGTTCCTGTCCGCGCTGGAAATCTGGCTGGAGATCCAGGCCAGTCCGACCCCGGAGGGGCTCTCGATCTTTTTCCGCGACATCACCGAGCGTAGGCGTGTCGAGCAAGAGTGGCTGCTTGCGCATGAGCGGATGGCGCACATGGCCCGCCATGACGGGCTCACCGGTCTGCCAAACCGGATGTCCTTCCGCGAGCGTGCGGAGTACCTGCTGGGTCGCTGGAGTGAGGGCGCCAAGCACGCTCTGCTTTGCCTCGATCTCCGTGGCTTCAAAGGAGTGAACGACACCCTCGGTCATCAGGCGGGTGACGCGCTGCTGAGGTTGGTCGCCGAACGCCTGCAGACCTGCGTCCGCGGATCGGACATGGTCGTGCGCCTGGGAGGCGACGAGTTCG
Organism: Sabulicella rubraurantiaca; assembly: GCF_017355885.1. GTDB lineage: Bacteria > Pseudomonadota > Alphaproteobacteria > Acetobacterales > Acetobacteraceae > Roseococcus > Roseococcus rubraurantiacus. Next base: position 132,534 of record NZ_JAFEUU010000011.1, on the reverse strand, counting down.
TGATCCTGCAGACCGAGATCGCGGCGCCTGCCGAAGCGAAAGAACTGGCCAGGCGCATCCTAGGCACGCTGGCAGCCCCCTTCGTCCTGGACTCCGAGCCCGTCGCCGTCGGAGCCAGTATCGGAATTGCCGTCGCGCCCAACGATGGCCGCACCCCGGATGATCTGCTGAAGGCAGCGGACAGCGCCCTCTACTGCGCGAAGGGAGAGGGACGGGGCACCTATCGCTTTTTTGCCCCGGGCATGGACGCGCAGCTGCAGGAGCGCCACTTCATCCGTCAGGCGTTGCACGGGGCGTTGGAGCGGGGCGAGTTCGAGCTGCACTTCCAGCCTTTGGTCGCCCTAGCCACCGGTGGGCTGACCGCCTTTGAGGCACTGATGCGATGGCGGCACCCCGAGCGAGGAATGATTTCACCGGCCCGCTTCATTCCGGTCGCGGAGGAGGCAGGAGCGATCGTGCCGCTCGGCGAGTGGGCGCTGCAGGAGGCGTGCCGCCGCGCCGCTGGATGGCCCGCCCCGATCAGCGTCGCGGTGAACCTCTCGCCCCTCCAGTTCGGGAGCGGAACCCTGATCGAGGCCGTGAGACACGCGCTCGATGCCACGGGGCTCGAACCGGAGCGGCTGCAGCTTGAGATCACGGAGTCCGTGCTTCTGCTGGAGGACAGCGCCAGCCTCAGGACGTTGGAGGAGCTGCGCCGGCTGGGCGTCCGGCTCGCGATGGACGACTTCGGGACCGGCTATTCGTCGCTCAGCTATCTCCGGAGCTTTCCCTTCGACAAGATCAAGCTCGACCAGTCCTTCGTGCGGGATCTCCCAAACTCGGCCGACTGCCAGGCGATCGTGCGCGCCGTGGCGGGCTTGGCCTCAGGCCTGCGCATCACCACCGTGGCCGAGGGCATTGAGACGGAGGAGCAGTTGGAGGCATTGCGCGCCAAGGGCTTCGACGAGGGCCAGGGTCACTTGTTCGGCAAAGCCGTGCTGGGTACGGAGGTGCCATTGCTCATCGCACGCCATCAAGCTGGCTTGGTGTTTCGTCACGGGTGACAGTCGGAGCCAGCCTTTAACTGACCGTCTGCAAAGGGCGGACACGAGGGTAGAGCGTTGATTCGGCACAATTGTGCCGGAGGTCGCCATGCCCGACCGCCCCTATCCCTCAGACCTGAGCGACGCTGAATGGACGGTGCTGGAGCCGCTGCTCCCGCGTCCATCCCGCCTCGGGCGTCCGCTGAAGTGGCCACGCAGGGTGATGGCAGAGGCTATCTTCTACCTGGTCCGGTCTGGCTGCGCGTGGCGCATGCTGCCACGCCACTTCCCGCCCTGGCAGACGGTCCATTCGCAGCTGACCCGCTGGCGCAAGGACGGCACGCTCAAACGCCTGCACGATCGGCTGCGCGAGCACGCCCGCGAGAAGGTGGGGCGAGACCGCGAAGCCTCCGCAGCGGTGATGGACTCCCAAACGGCACGTGCCACGGGCGCAGGCGGATCCGAACGCGGGTTTGACGCAGGCAAGAAGACCTTCGGGCGCAAGCGCCACTTGCTGGTGGACGCCTCCGGCTTGGTCCTCCTCGCCCACATCCATGCAGCCAGCCTGCACGACACGGCAGGAGCCCGGCAGATGGTCGAGAGGTCGTCGTCCACCGCCTTGCCTCATCTCGAACTCATCTGGGCGGACGGAGCCTACACTGGCCCTTTTGCCAGGTGGCTGGACCAAGCCAGAGGATGGCGTGTCGAGGTGCCGTTTCATCGCCAGCGCCAAGCGTGGCGCTACGGCCTTGAGGATAAGCCCAAGGGTTTTCAGGTGATCCCGCGCAGGTGGGTGGTGGAGTGCACCTTCGCCTGGCTTTCCCGCTCCCGCCGTCTCGCTCGCGACTACGAGCGGCTGCCCGAAACTGGCATCGCCATGATCCACGCCGCCATGAGCCGCATCATGCTGCGCCGCCTCACTTGATCAACGGCAGCCACTTTGCGGACAGTCAGTTACACGGCGTCGCCCCGTGAACGTCACGTCAGCAGCGGCCAGTCATCCACATGGTTGATCTCAGCCCAGGCACGACGCTTCGCCTCGGCCGGATCGGTGCCCAGCGCATAAGCCGCCTCGGCCCAGCAGCGACGGCGCAGCCCGAGCTGGGGCTGCCCTTCCGAGTTACGATAGGCCCGCATCTGGTGCGCAGCCTCGCCCCAGCGACACGCTCGCCGAGCATGTTGGTCCGCCAGACATGCAGGGCGCTCACCGCGACCGTGCCGAGCACGGTCAGGACGACAGCCGCCAGTGCCCAGGCGGCCTGCACCACGTCATCCATGGGGATTATTCCTGCTTTCGTTGGAATCGACGCCTTGCCTTCCGGGCCATAGGCTCGAGGCCGCTGGGCATCTTGCCCCATACCTGGGGGCGTCTGGCCGTACTGCCGGCGGAATGTTCGGCCGCTGAGCAGTGCTCCGGCATTTATGCTTGCCCCCGCTGCCTTCCCGGCCAGCGGGGGTCTTTCGTGTTTTGGGCTCAGCGCCGCTCCTGGCGACGGATGCGCGGCACAGAGACGCTGCGCGGGGGTCTCACGCGCGCCGCTCGATGGCGGGTGGAATCACGTCGTGCGGCTCGGTCGGTATGCGCTGCACCGCGAAGGCAGGCAGCGCGACCAACAGCAGAATGCTAAGGGTCATGGCGCGGCTCCGGCGGGAGGGTCGGGGGCCAGACTGGGGCTTCGAGGTGCAACTGAGCGTGAAGCGCGGTGATGCGCTGGCGCAGGTCGTTCCGGTCGCGCCGCAGCCGGTGGATCCGGTCCTGCTCCGCACGCAACCTGGCGTGGATCTCCTCGAGCTCGGTATCGAGCTGGTCGCAGCGCTGCGAGAGCCGGGCGATCTCGCCGAGCAGGCGGTCGAAGGTCGCGCGTGCGCTGGAGTCGAGCTGCTCGAGCAGCTTCAGCAGCTGATCGTCATCCGCACGTGAATTCTTCCGGAGCGCGAGCCAGACGGTGATCGCGACCGGGGCCAGGGCGACCGCCCCCACTATGTGTGGTGGGAGAAGCGGGATGAGGGGGGCCAGCCATCCGAGAGGGAGGTCAGCGGTCGCCACGGGGGGGCCACCGGAGAAGCAAGATGCTCGCGAGGTTTGGCACCGCGATCTGGGTATAGATCGTCCAACTTGGAAAAAGGCCGAATGCGTCCACGGTCAGCGCCGCCAGCATCATCGACCAAGCTGCCGCACGCAGGCCACTGCCTCAGGTGACGCGTCACATGCTGCTTATTCGCCGGCTTACCAGGATTGGCAGCAGAGAGGGTGGCAATGCGGCTTCTCCCTGGCCCGACTAGCGGCTTTGGGATCATAAAGCCTAGCGAATGCGGACGAAGCCTACCGTTTCCTGTGGCGAAGCACGAAGCGAGTTGCCGCTACCTATGTGCTACCTAGGCTGTTGCTGCCAAGGCCGTGGCGCTTCGTAAGTGCTTGAAAAGAATGGTGGGCGCGACAGGGATTGAACCTGTGACCCCTGCCGTGTGAAGGCAGTGCTCTCCCGCTGAGCTACGCGCCCGTGCCGTGCATGCGGCGGGTAGGGCGCTGTTTGGCGGGGCAGGGCGCTTGTGTCAAGCGGGAGGCGCGGCCACTTGCGCTTCCATGCCTCTCATCCTTGCCCTGTTCCTGATCCTCGCCATTCCGGCCGTGGCCGCGCCTTGGCGGGCGGAATACACCGTCACGATGGCCGGAGTGACGATGATGGAGGCGCAGGTGACCTTCGACCTGGACGGGCCGGGCTACTGGGTCGAATCCCGCTCCCGCTCGCGCGGCGTGGCCAACATCTTTGCGTCCGGCGCCTACGTGACGCGGGCCACCGGCGCCTGGCAGGGCAACGCAGCGGTGCCGCGCCGCTACTCGCTAGAAGGGCAGGCCCGTGGCGCGGCACGCAGAATCGTCATCGATTACGAGAACGCGGTTCCCCGCATCCGCGTGCTCGAACCGCTGGAGGACATGCCCCGCACTCCGATCCCGGAGGAGGCAATACCGGGCACGGTGGATAGTCTCTCCGCCCTCGCAACGCTGGTCCGGCAGGTGAGCCGGACGGCACGGTGCGACGCCTCGACGCGCATGTTCGATGCGCGCCGCCTCACCCTCTTCGCCGCCCGCACCGTGGGGCAGGAGGGAGAAGGGCTGCGCTGCGAGCTGGAAAGCCGCCATATCGCCGGGATTCCGAGGCAGCGCGACGCAGGCCAGGCGGCGCAGCCGCAGATCATCCACACCTGGTTCGTCCGCCCGCACGAGAACGGCCCAGCCATTCCAGGGCGTATTGAACTCGCGACGCGCTGGTGGGGGCGGATCGAGGCGCACCTGGTCCGGCTGGAGCCCGTTCGCGCAAACTGATATAATATAACATGATCTCGCGTCGCACCCTTCCGCTTCTCGCCGTCTCCCGTCCCGCCCTGGCCCGTGCCGCCACGCCGCCCGTGGCCGTGGCCTCCTTCTCCATCCTCGGCGACATGGCGCGGCAGGTGGCGGGGCAGGGCTGGGAAATACGCACCCTCGCCGGGCCGGACGTGGACGCGCATCATTTCCAACCACGCCCTTCGGATGCCGAGGCGTTGCGCGGCGCGACGGTGGCGATCCGCAACGGCGCCAGCTTCGATGGCTGGTTCGACCGCCTCCTGCGCGGTGCCGGGTTCCGCGGCCGCCTCGTCACCACGACGGAAGGGCTGACGCTGCGCGGCGCCGCAGCGCGCGGCGGGCATTCGCACGGGCATTCCGACCCCCATGCCTGGCAGGATGCGCACCTCGCCACGAATTATGCCCGCCGCATCGCCGAGGCACTGGACGCGGACCCGTCGCACTTCCTGGTGCGCCTCACGGCGCTGGACGAGGAGATCCGCGCCGCCATCGCCACCGTGCCCGAGGAGCGCCGCGTGGTCGTCACCAGCCACGACGCCTTCGGCTATTACGGGGCGGCCTATGGGGTGCGCTTCCTGGCACCGCAGGGCGCCTCCACCGGCGCCGAGCCCTCGGCGCAGCAGGTCGCGGCGCTCATCCGGCAGATCCGGCAGGGGAACATCACCGCCGTGTTCATGGAGAATATCGGCAACCCGGCGACGCTCCGCCGCCTTGCCGCAGAAGCCGGGGTGCAAGTGCGCGGAAGACTCTTCGCCGATGCGCTCTCGCCCCCCGACGGCCCTGCCACGACCTATGAGGCGATGATGCGTCACAACACCCGGCTGCTCGTTTCCGCCATGCGGAATGACCCTGCCTGATCTCTCCGTCCTGCGGGCGGAACAGCGTGATCTCGCCGCGCGCACGGTGCGCGAGGATTCGCTGGGCGAGGTGCGCTTCATCGGCGGCGTGGACATCTCCGCCAGCCGCTTCGAGCAGGAGGTCCATGCGGCGATCGTGGTCCTCGAATGGCCTTCCCTGAACGAGGTCGCACGGGCCGGGGCCAGCCAAGTGGCGAGGATGCCCTACATCACCGGCTTCCTCGGCTTCCGCGAAGTGCCGGCTGCGGTCTCGGCCTGGAACGACCTGCCGGTGAAGCCCGACCTGCTCATGGTGGACGGGCAGGGGCTGGAGCATCCGCGCCGTTGCGGCGTCGCCACGCATCTGGGCGTCACGCTGGACGTGCCCGCCATCGGCGTCGCCAAGTCGCGCCTCTGCGGCACTTGGCCGGAACTGCCGGAACCCGAGGGCAGCGCCGTCCCCATCACCGATCGGGGCGAGGTGGTGGGGATGCTGCTGCGCTCACGCCTGCGGGCCAATCCCATCCATATCTCCATCGGGCATCGCGTGTCCCTCGACACAGCGATGCAGTGGGTGCGCGCGACGTTGCGCGGCCGCCGCCTGCCGGAGCCGACGCGCCGCGCGCATGAGGCCGCTTCGGTGGTGCGCAAGACGTTCCTCGCCTAGTTTCCCTCCATGCCGCGCATCCTCGTCACCCTTGCCGGGATTTCCGGCTTCCTGGCCGTCATGCTGGCCGCGCTTTCCGCGCATGGGGCGGAGGAGACGCGGGTCAGGACGGGGCAGGTCGCCACACTGCTGGGCTGGCACGCCCCGGCCTTCCTGGCCCTTGCAGCTTGGGGGCGGGGAGGAGCGGCCGCCGCTCTCTGGGGCGTGGGCCTGCTGCTCTTCGGCGGGGCGGTGCTGCTGCGGGCTCATGCCGGCGTGTCGCTCGGTCCCGTTGCGCCCACAGGGGGAATCGCGATGATGCTCGGCTGGGCGTCGCTCCTGGTGCTCGCGTGGCGCCGGTGATCCGTGCCGCCTACCTCGCCGATGGGGGGCTGGAAGCGCCGCTCGAGGAGGAACTGGCGCGGCGCGACGTCGGCATCGCGCGGTGGCACGGGCCTCTGGCGCTGACCGAGGCACCACCCGTGCCTGCGGCCTGGGCGCTCGATATCTGGGACGAGCCGGTCGAGCTTCCCGCGCCTTCGGTGAAGGCGGCAGCGGACGCGCTACGGGGCATCCAGCGCAACTGGTCGCAGGTGCCGGTGCTGCACCATCGCCGCTCCGCCCTCATCGAGTCGAGGCTCCCCCCGGTGAAGGCGCGGCCGCTGCGCTTCCCGGAGCCGGCGCCGACGGGTCACCTGGGCGGCTGGACGCTGCTGAGCCCCGACTTGCTGTTGGCTTCACCGACCAAGTCCTCGCCCTTTCCGCGCGGCGCGGTGCGATTCGAGGAGGACCGTGAGGGCCCGCCCTCCCGCGCCTATCTGAAGCTGTGGGAGGGGCTGACGCGCTTCGGGCAATGGCCCGGGCCGGGCGAGGTCGCGCTCGACCTCGGCGCTTCGCCGGGGGGCTGGAGCTGGGCGCTGGCCCAGCTGGGCTGCGAGGTGGTGGCGGTGGACAAGGCGCCGCTCGACCCGCGTGTCGCCGCCTTGCCCAACGTCACCTTGCGCCAGGAAAGCGCCTTCGGCCTCGCGCCCGAGAAGGTGGATTGGCTATTCAGCGACGTGATCTGCTACCCGGCCCGGCTGCTGGGCCTCGTCCAGCGCTGGCAGGGCTTCACGCGGCGCATGCTGTGCACGGTGAAGTTTCAGGGCGCGACGGACCATGAGACGGCGGAGCAATTCGCCGCACTTCCTGGCGCGCGCCTGTTCCACGGCACGCACAACAAGCATGAGCTGACCTTTCTGTGGGAAGCGCCCTGACGGTGAGAAATTTCCGCACCTGCCCCGGGGGGCGGGTTGCCAGCCCTGCGAGGCTGTGGCACATGCTCGCCCACGGAGCGGGCGGGCGTAGCTCAGGGGTAGAGCACGACCTTGCCAAGGTCGGGGTCGAGGGTTCGAATCCCTTCGCCCGCTCCAGCCGATCCCCAAATCTTCTTCAATCGCAGAATGTTTCGCACGGCACAGCCATGCCGAGGCGCGATCATGCGCTCCGTCAGCCGTCGCGGCGACAGGAACGCGATATGCAATCCGTGCGCACGAAACGCTGACAGGGACGACAAAACGGATCCGGACGGTGCATCCTTCTTCCGTTGAGGCAGAAGGAGCCAGACGATGAAGGCCGTCGCCTACACCAAGAGCCTGCCGATCACCGAGTTCGAGTCCCTGGAGGACGTCACCTTGCCGGACCCGCCCGAGCCCCGGGGCCACGATCTTTTGGTCGAGGTGCGGGCGGTCTCGGTGAACCCGGTGGACACCAAGGTGCGGATGCGCGCCGACCCGGGCGGCACGCCGAAGGTGCTGGGCTACGACGCGGCCGGGATCGTCCGCGCGGTGGGACTCGGCGTGCGGCATTTCCGGCCCGGCGACGCGGTGTTCTACGCCGGCGACATCTCCCGCCCCGGCACCAACTCCGCGCTGCATCTGGTGGATGAGCGAATCGTCGGGCCCAAGCCCCGGCGCCTGTCCTTCGCCGAGGCGGCGGCCGTGCCGCTCACCGCCATCACGGCCTGGGAGGCGATGTTCGACCGGCTCCGCATTCCCCGTCACACCAGGGAGCGGGATGACGCGGTGCTGATCATCGGCGGCGCGGGCGGCGTCGGCTCCATCGCTGTGCAGCTGGCGCGGCGCCTGACTGGGCTGCGCGTCCTCGCCACGGCGGGCCGCCCGGAAACCCGGGAATGGGTGCACCAGATGGGCGCGCACGACGTGCTGGACCATGGCGGCGACCTCGTCGCCCAGGTGAAGGGGCTGGGCGTGAGGGTGCCCTATGTCTTTGTGACCACCCAGACCGAGGCGCATTGGAACGCGGTCTGCGAGATCGTCGCGCCGCAGGGCGGCGTCTGCCTGATCGACGACCCGAAGCAGGCACCCGACGTGCGAATGCTGAAGACCAAGGCGGCCTCCTTACACTGGGAATTCATGTTCGTCCGACCCATGAACGCGACGCCGGACATGGAGGAGCAGCATCGCCTCCTCGCGGAGGTCAGCCGCATGCTGGACGAAGGGAGCCTGCGGACGACGCTGGGCGAGCATTTCGGCGCGATCAACGCGGCCAATCTGCGCCGCGCCCATGCCGCGCTGGAAAGCGGCAAGTCACGCGGCAAGGTGGTGCTGGAGGGATTCGGCACCTGAGCGCGGCGCGCCTGGTTCAGGAGGGGCGCGCCGGTTCCGGCCTGTCGGCATTCGGGAAGAAGAGTTGCTCGCCCTTGACCCTGTAGCCGGCAATCGCCGTCTGCCCGGTGGGCGAGGTGAGCCACTCCACGAAGCGCCGCGCCTCGGCGGCCTTCACGTGCGGGTGGCGCGCCGCGCTCACCACCATGACGCCATACTGGTTGAACAGGCGCTCATCGCCCTCGGCCAGGATGCGCAGATCCTGCCGGTTGCGGAAGGAGAGCCAGGTGCCGCGATCGGCCAGTACATAGGCGCCCTGCGCGGCGGCGGCATTCAGCGTCGGGCCCATGCCCTGGCCCACCTCACGGTTCCACTGCCCACGACCTTGCGTCGGGTCCACGCCAGCCAGCTGCCACAGGCGCAGCTCGGCCGCATGCGTGCCGCTGCGGTCGCCACGGCTCACGAAGCGCGCGCGGGCCTCGGCGATGCGGCGCATCGCCTCGGTGATGTTGCGAAGCCCGGCGATGCGCGCCGGATCGGCGGCAGGGCCAATCAGCACGAAGTCGTTGTACATCACGTGGTGGCGCGGCCCGCCGAAGCCTTCGGCCACGAAGCGCTCCTCCGCCTCGCGGTCATGGACGAAGACCACGTCGGCATCGCCGCGCCGCCCCACGTCGAGCGCCTGTCCGGTGCCGAGCGCCACCACGCGCACCACGATGCCCGTCTCGCGCGTGAAGAGCGGCAGGATGTGGCCGAAGAGACCCGACTGCTCCGTGCTCGTCGTGCTGGCGACGGTGATCGTGCGCTCTTGAGCGGAGGCGGCGCGGGCGGCCATCGCCGGAACCATGGCCAGGAGGCCTCGGCGAAGGGTCACCATACGAGTTCTCCTTGAAGGAAGGCGGCGGCTTCGGGCGTCTCGGGCGCGACGAAGAAGCGCGCGGCCGGTGCGCGCTCCACCACGCGGCCGCGGTGCAGGAAGATCACGTCCCCGGCGAGGCGCCGTGCCTGGCCAATATCGTGCGTGGTCATGACGATCTTGGTGCCCCGCCGCGCCAGGGCGGCGACGATCTCCTCCACCGCCCGCGTCGCGGAGGGGTCGAGGCTGGCGCAGGGCTCGTCCAGGAACAGCACCTCCGGCCCCAGCGCTGCGGCGCGCGCCAGGGCGAGGCGTTGCTGCTCCCCTCCCGAAAGGCGGCGCGCCGGACGGTCCGCCAGCGCGGACAGCCCGACCAGATCCAGCGCCTCCTCGGCGCGCCGGGCACGTTCCCGCGGACCGATCCCGGCCAGGGCAAGCGGATAGGCGACATTCGCCATGACGGAGCGGCGCAGCAGCACGGGGCGCTGGAACACCATGGCCTGTCGCGGCGCGCTGCGATCCGGCGCCGTGGCCCAGCGCACCGCGCCGCCACCGGGCGGGAGAAGCCCGTGCAGCAGGCGCAACAGCACCGACTTGCCGGCGCCGTTCGGCCCGATCACCACGGTCGGCGGTCCGGCCTCGAGCGTGAAGGACACGCCATGCAGGATCTCCACGCCGCCCGCCGCAAAGCGCAGCGCTTCCACGCAGAGCGGCAGGATGGTGTCCGGCGCCCGCATCACCCGGCCCAGCGCGACGCCGCGCTCCGCAGAACCTGGGCCAGGACGTTCACCGCGAGGACGATTCCCATCAGCACCAGGCCCAGCGCCAGGGCCAGCGGCAGGTCGCCCTTGCTGGTTTCCAGCGCGATGGCCGTGGTCATGACGCGGGTGAAGCCCTCGATGTTGCCGCCGACGATCATCACCGCTCCCACCTCCGCGCTCGCCCGGCCGAAGCCCGCGAGCAGCACGGTGAGCAGGGCGAAGCGCCCGTCCCAGAGCAGGGTGGGGACCGCGCGCAGCGGCCCAGCGCCGAAGGAGCGAAGCTGTTCCGCGTATTCTTCCCAAAGCCCGGATAGCGTCTCGCGCGTTAGCGCGGCGAGGATGGGGGCGATCAGCACGGCCTGGGCGATGACCATGGCGGACGGCGTGAACAGCAGGCCGAGCGGCCCGAGCGGACCAGAGCGCGACAGCAGCAGGTAGATGAGAAGCCCGGCAACGACCGGCGGCAGCCCCATCAGCGCGTTCAGCGCCACGATCACGCTCTGGCGCCCGGGGAAGCGCGTAACCGCCAGCAACGCGCCGAGCGGCAAGCCGACCAGCGCTGCCAGCAGCACGGCCGTCAGGCTCACCTGCAGGCTCAGTCCCACGATGCCCATCACCGCCGGATCGGCGGCAAGGATCAGCCCAAGCGCGGCGGTGCTGGCGGCATGCAGGTCGCCCAAGAAAGTATCCTTCGTTGCGGAATTGATGTCGCCGCTCGGGCGGAGAGGGTCAATCGGAAAGCGGCTTGACCCTCTTCCAGCATCTGCCGGATTTTGCCGGTCCATGCCGGATGTCCTGACACTGCGCGAGGCTGCCGCGTTCCTGCGCCTGTCCGAGCGCGCGCTGTATGACCTCGCGCGTCGCCGCCGCGTGCCTTCGGTTCAACTAGGGGGCAAGTGGCTCTTTCCGCGTGACCTCCTGGCCCAGTGGCTGAGCGCGCAGGCCGAGTGGCCGGGAGTGCTCGTCAGGGAACCACCTCCGATCCTGGCGGGAAGCCATGATCCGCTGCTGGACTGGGCGGTGCGGCAATCGGGGTGCGGCTTGGCCTTGCGGTCGGTGGGCAGCCTGGGCGGCATCGCGGCCCTGGCTGCGGGCGAGGCGATGGCCACTGCGATGCACCTGCCCGATCCCGATACCGGCGCCTGGAACGAACCGGCCGTTCGCGAGGCGATGCCGGGGCGCGGCGTGGTCGGCATCACCTGGGCCTGGCGGGAGCAGGGGCTGATCCTGCCGCCCGGCAATCCCCTCAGCCTCGCCACGGCGGCGGATCTCGCCCGGCCGGGAACGCGGGTGATGGGGCGCCAGAACCGGGCCGGCAGCCACGTGCTGCTGACCCACTTGCTGACGGAGGCGGGAGTCCGGCTCGATCAGGTCGGTTTCCTCCCCGACCCCGCCCTGGCCGAGGACGAGGTAGCCGCCGCCGTCGCCGAGGGCCGCGCCGACGCGGGCTTCGGCATCCGTGCGGAAGCCTCGGCGCGCGGCCTCGAATTCGTGCCGCTGGTGCGAGAGCGCTTCGACCTGGTGATGGCGCACCGCCATTTTTTCGCCCCCTCCATTCAGACGCTGCTTGGCTTCGCGCGGGGCCAGAGCTTCGCGGTGCGGGCGGCTCGCATGGGCGGCTATGCGGTGGAGGAACTGGGTCGCGTCGCCTTTAGCCTGTGACTCCGCCCCCTCAGCGATGCGTGGTGACGCCCACCTGCTGGCACATGGCGACCAGCGGGCAGGTGGAGCAGCGCGGGCGCTCCCCAGTGCAGACATGCTTCCCGAAGGGAACCAGCCTCTCATTGATCTCCACCCAGTAGCGCTCGGGCAGCACCTTCTCCAGCGCGGCCTGGGTGCGCTCGGGGGTGGAGGTGGCGACAATGCCCCAGCGATTGGTGATGCGATGGACGTGGATGTCCACGGCAATCAGCGGCCGGTTCAGCGCGACGCCGAGCGCGAGCGAAGCGATCTTCGACCCGACGCCACGAAACGACATCAGCCCTTCCGGCGTGTCGGGCACAACGCCGCCATGCTCCTCCACGATGCGGCGCGACAGGGTGAGGATGTCGCGCGCCTTGGGCTCGGGGAAGGTGGCGCCGAACAACAGGCGGGTGATCGTCGCCTCGTCCAGCGCCGCCATCGCCTCCGGCGTGCGGGCGGCCTCGAAGAGGCGAAGCGAGACCGGGATGGTCGTCTCGTCGCGGGTGCGGGCGGAGATCAGGCTGGCGACAAGCTGCTCGAACAGGGAGCTGTAGCCACGGTCGCGCATCTCGAACATGGCGGCCTTGGGCACGCCCGCCACGGCCTCGCGCAGGCGTCGGAAGGCCTCGTCGAAGTCGAAGGGCTGCTTGGCGGCGGCGGACATGGCGGGTCAACGCCTGGGGGGCGCCCCTCGGTTTGCTCCCTCTGCCCGCGGGGGTATATGGGGCCGCTGGATTGGCCGGATGTCACGCTGCGGCGGCGCGGCTCCACGGGAAGCAGGAACTGGCGATGAGCAGCGCGCGTGCGGTCCGGGATGACGTGCCCGAGGAGCTGGGCCGTCAGGTCATCCTGACGGAGGCGGAGGGGCTCGCGGCGCTGGCTGCCTCCCTCGATGCCTCCTTTGGCCAAGCCCTTTCGCTGCTGGCCGAGGTTTCCGGCCGCGTCATCGTTTCCGGCATGGGCAAGTCCGGCCATGTCGGGCGCAAGATCGCCGCCACCTTCGCCTCCACCGGCACGCCCTCGCATTTCGTCCACCCGGGCGAGGCGAGCCATGGCGACCTCGGCATGATCGTGCGCGGCGACGCGGTGCTGGCGCTTTCCAACTCCGGCAACACGGCCGAGCTGTCGGCCCTGGTCGCGCATACGCGCCGCTTCGCCATCCCGCTGATCGCCATCACCTCCGGCGCGGGATCCGCCCTGGCGCGCGCCGCCGACGTGGCGCTGCTGCTGCCGCCGGTGAAGGAGGCCTGCCCGATGGGCCTCGCTCCCACCACCTCCACCACCATGCAGCTGGCGCTGGGCGATGCGCTGGCCGTGGCGCTGCTGCACCGGCGCGGCTTCACCGCGGCGGATTTCGGCGTCTTCCATCCGGGTGGGCGGCTGGGCGCCCAGCTTTCCCACGTGCATGAGCTGATGCACCCCGCATCGGAGCTGCCGCTGGTCGCGCCGGAGACACGAATGGACCAGGCGCTCATCACCATGACGGGCGGCCGCTTCGGCTGCGTCGGCGTGGTGCGGGACGGGCGCCTCGCCGGCGTCATCACCGACGGCGATCTGCGCCGCACGCTGGAGGCGCGCTCGGGCGCCTTGCTGTCGCTGGAGGCAGGCGAGGTCATGTCTGGCTCGCCCCGCACCGTGCGGCCGGACGCGCTGGCCGCCGAGGCGCTGCGCCTGATGAACGACAACAAGGTGACCGCGCTCTTCGTCGTGGACGCGGCGGGCGCGCCGGTCGGCATCCTCCACGTCCATGACCTCCTGCGCGCCGGCGTCGCCTGAGCCGAGGGACCCCACGAGATGACCACTGTATCCATCCGCGACCTTCGCGTCGGCAACGATCAGCCCCTCGTCTTCCTCAGCGGCCCCTGCCAGATCGAAAGCCGCGCCCACGCGCTGGAGATGGCGGACGCGCTTGCCGCGATGGCGCGCGAGGCGGGGGTGGGGATGGTCTACAAATCCTCCTTCGACAAGGCGAACCGCACCAGCGTGAGCGCGGCGCGCGGCATCGGGCTTGAGGACGGCCTCGCCATCCTCGCCGAGGTGCGGGAGCGCACCGGACTGCCGACGCTGACCGACGTGCACACCGCCGAGCAATGCGCCCCGGCCGCGGAGGCGGTGGACGTGCTGCAGATCCCAGCCTTCCTGTCGCGCCAGACCGACCTGCTGCTGGCGGCCGGGGAGACGGGGGCGGCAATCAACGTGAAAAAGGGCCAGTTCCTGGCGCCGTGGGACATGGCGAATGTCGCGGCCAAGATCGCCAGCACCGGCAATGAGCGCATCATGCTGTGCGAGCGCGGCGCATCCTTTGGCTACAACACGCTGGTCAGCGACATGCGCGCCCTGCCCATCATGGCCCGCACCGGCTACCCGGTGGTGTTCGACGCCACGCATTCCGTGCAGCAGCCCGGCGGCCAGGGCAGCAGCAGCGGCGGCCAGCGCGAATTCGCCCCTGTCCTGGCCCGCGCCGCCGTGGCGGTGGGGGTGGCGGCGGTGTTCATCGAGTGCCACCCCGATCCGGACAAGGCGCCGAGCGACGGGCCCAACATGATCCCGCTGCGCGAGATGCCTGCGCTCATCGCCCGCCTCAAGGCGTTCGACGCGCTGGCGAAGTCGTGAGCCGCGCCCTCGTCCTCATCCCGGCGCGGATGCGCGCGACGCGCCTGCCGGACAAGCCGCTGGCCGAGATCGCCGGCCTGCCCATGATCGTGCAGGTCATGCGCCGGGCCGAGGAAGCCGATATCGGCGAGGTGGTGGTGGCCACCGACGCGGAGGAGATCGCGGCGGCGGTGCGCGCGCATGGCGGTCGCGCGGTGATGACGCGCGCCGACCACCCCTCGGGCAGCGACCGCATCCACGAGGCGATCGAGGCGCTGGATCCGGAGGGACGGCAGGATGTGGTGGTGAACGTGCAGGGCGACCTGCCCACCATCGCGCCCGGGGCTATCCGCGCCGTGCTGGCGGTGATGGAGGAGAAGGCGGTCGCGCTCGGCACGCTGGTCGCGCCCATCGAGCGCGAGGAGGACCGTGAGGCCAGCCAGGTGGTGAAGATGGTCGGCAGCGAATGGAAGCCCGGCCGCTTCCGCTGCCTCTACTTCACCCGCGCCACCGCGCCCTGGGGCGAGGGGCAGCTCTGGCACCATATCGGCCTCTATGCATGGCGGCGCGACGCGCTGCGCCGCTTCGTCAGTCTGCCGCCCAGCCCGCTCGAGCTGCGCGAGAAGCTGGAGCAGCTGCGCGCGCTGGAAGCCGGGATGCGCGTGGACGCGCAGGCGGTGGAGGATGTGCCGCTCGGCGTGGACACGCCCGCCGACCTCGAGCGGGCGCGGGCGATGATGGCTCAGCGCGGCAGCGCGGCCGCCTCGTCGTAGAGGGCGAGCAGCGCCTCGATCCCCGGGCCTTCGAGTTCCGGCGCCGGGGTGCGCGCCTCGGGCGGCAGGGCCGCCATCTCGATGATGCGGTCGGCGAGGTCCATCGCGTCGCCGGCGCGGAAGGTCATGCTGCCGGGCAGCTCCTCCAGCTTCTCCGCAATGCCTCCAATGCCGGAACCGATCAGTGGCCGCCCCGCCCGTGCCGCCTCGCGGATGATGAGGGGCGAGTTCTCCCACCAGATGGACGGCACGATCACCGCGTCCACGCCGCGCATCAGCTCCGTCACCTCCGCGTTGCGGTAGGGACCGCGATGGATGAAGTGGCGCGGCGGCGAGGCTAGGACCTTCGCCACGTGCTCGCGGAAGGAGGTGGGCTGGTTCTCGGCGGAGCCGTGAAGTTCGATCACCGCGTCGGCGCCGCGCTCCTCCAGCAGCTCGGCGGCACGCACCAGCACGTCGATGCCCTTGAGCTTCGACATCTGGCCGAAGAACCCGGCGCGGAATGGCCCGCCCCGGCGCGGCAGCTCGGGGCCCGGGTCGTGTGGCGGCAGGTGGTTCTCCAGCACGCGGAACCGCTCGCGCGGCAGGCCCCAGGCAACGTGGCGTTCCATGAGGAAGTGCGAGGGAGCGATAAAGAGATCCACCTCGGCCAGGAAGCGCTTCAGCCACAGCTCCCGCAGGAAGAAGGCGCGCGGCTCGTGCTCCGGGTAGCAGCGATGGCAGCGCTGCGGGCTGGCATGGGTGCAGAGCACGAGGTCTGGCCGCGTCACCATCTGGCCGAAATGGTTGCAGATCAGCAGGAACTCATGGAGCGTCAGCACCAGCCGCGCCCCCGGCACGTGGCGCCGCACCGCCTGGAACAGCTCCACCCCTAGGCCGAGATAGTGGTGGACGTGCACCACGTCGGGCCGCAGCTCCTCCAGCAGCTCGCCGAATTCGCGCGCCAGCGCGGGCGAGGAGTTGGCGTGGCGGAAATGGTCGTAGCCCGGCGCCTCGGCGAGGAACTCGTCCTCGCCCCAGGGGCGCTGGATCACCACCCCGGTGCGCCGCGCGTGCCAGCCTGCATTACCCGACAGGAAGAAGGCTCGAACCCCCGGCGTTTCCTTCAGCCGGCGGAACTGCTCATAGGCCGCGATCTCAGCGCCCCCGCGCGTCAGGCGCGGATGGGTGTGGCTGACCACGAGCACGCGCCGCTCGCGCGGAGCGGGCGCGCTCACGACGCGAGTTTTGCGCCCCATCGCCGGTCGTGTCGCCATGCGTTGAACAGCGTCGCGTGGAAGCGCCATCCCGCGCCCTCCTCTTGAGATTGGCGCTCGAGGTGAAACAGGCGCGGCGCCGGGTCCACGGCGCAGCCCAGCCCGCGTTCGCGCAGGCGCAGGCACAGATCGGCATCCTCGAAATCGCCGATCACGAAGCCTTCGTCGAAGCCGCCCAGCACGTCCCAATCCTCGCGGCGCAGCACGAGGCAGGCGCCGGTGAGGGCCGGCGCGGCGATCAGCCCCGCCCCCTCCGGCGCGGGATGCGCCTTGCGTTCATGGATGGGGAAGGGCCAGGGCGGCAGGCCGCGCACCGCCTCGAAGCGCATCCCCTGGTGCTGCACCGTCCCGTCCTCGAACAGCAGCAGCGGCGCGACGGCGCCCAGGGTCGGGTCGGCATCGAGCCGCGCGGAAAGCGCGGCGAGAAAGCCCATCCCCTCGCCAAGCTGTGGAAAGACATCCGAGTTGAGCATGCAGAGATGCCGCCCGCGGGCCCGGCGCGCGCCCTCGTTGCAGGCGGGGGCGAAGCCCCAATTCTCCTCCAGAAGGACAAGGCGGAAAGGCAGGCCGAAACGCGCATGGGCCGAAAGGGCCAGTGCCTCCGTCTCCGCGCGGCGGCGCGGGTCGTCCAGCACATAGATCAGCTCTGCCTCCGGGTCGGGGGCGGCGGAGAACAGCGCCAGCTGGAACTCCATGAAATCCACCCGCCCATGCAGCGGCACGACGACGCTGACGCGCGGCGCCTCGGGCAGGGTGCCGTAGGTGATCTCCGTCGCATCGCGCGGCCGCTGGAGGCGGGCCTCGTTCAGCGCCTCCACCGCCGGGCCGATCGTCCCCGACATCACGGCGGCGAGGCGCGAGGGCGCGGCACGCGGCGTGGCCAGGACCTGCCGGATGACCGCAAGCCCCGCCCCCTCCACCGGTGCCAGGGCGCGCTGCCCGACCTCGCCATCGCGAAGTTCCACCTCGATCCAGCATGTCTCGTCCGGGGCCGGGCAAAGCGGAACGAAGGCAGAGAAGCCCCAATCGTCATGGTCCAGGGCGAAGGCCACCCCCGCCGCCTCGCGCACGTCAGGACGGGGAATGACGGCGGCGGCAGAGAGGTCCACCGGATGCGACTCCGCCTCCGTGCAGACGCGCAGCGCGGCCAGCTGCTTCCCCGGGTCTAGCAGCCACCCCGTCAGCAGCATTCCCTTGCCCCCCAGCCGAAGGGCCCGGTCTACGGCGAGGTGCACGGCGGAGGCCGCGAGGCGCGGCAACGTGTCCGTGCCCGAGAAGCTGCGGCGCGGCAGCAGGGGCTCCGCCGCCGTCCGCGCATCGGCCGGGGCCTCCCGCAAGGCGCGGCGGGCGCGTTCCAGGCCTTCCTCGGGCGGAAGGGCACGGCAGGAGGGGGCGAAGGGAATGAGCCGCTCCGGCGCCACCTCCAGCGCACGGATCTGCTGCGCCGGCATCGGCGGCAATTGCAGCAGGGCCGCGAAGCGGTCGCCGCCGCGCAGCGGCAGGCCCTGCACCGGAAGGGCGATGCGGCCCAGATTGCCGTGCAGCGCGCCCTCGAACCGCCCCGCCGGAATCCCGGCGGCGTCGCGGCCGAAGAGAATCAGGGTGCGGCTGGCCTCGAGGAAGGCCTGGGCCTCGACCAGGGATGCGGATGCGTTCACGCGCGGCGCTGCCTCGCTCAACCGGAACTCAGCCGCACCGTCTCGAGCGGAGCGAGGCCCAGCGCCGCCTCGCGCGGCTCCGGCGGACCTTCGGTGGCAGGTTCATCCAGGCGGCGCCAGCTTCCCTGACGCAGCACCTCGGCCGGGCGGAAGGCCGATTTGTAGGCCATCTTCCGGCTCTCCGGCACCCAATAGCCGAGATAGACATAGGGAAGGCCAAGGCGGCGCGCCTCCTCCACCAACCACATCACGGCATAGGTCCCGAGGGAGCGGCGCTCCTCCTCCGGCGCGAAGAAGGAATAGACGGCCGAAAGCCCATCCGTGAGCCAGTCGGTGAGGCAGGCGCCGAGCAGCCGCGCGTCGCGGTCGCGGAACTCGACGAGGCCGGTGGTGATGGGCGTGTCCTCCACCATGGCGCGGTAGTCGTAGAACCCCATCGCGGCCATGTCGCCGCCGCCGTGGCGCGATTGCTGGTAGTGTTGGAACAGCGCGAATTGCTCGGCCGAGGCGCGGGCGGGCACGGCGCGGGCCAGGAGGTCGGAATTGCGGCGCGCGATCCGGCGCTGGGTCCGGTTCGGTTCGAACTCCGCCGCCACGACGCGGATCGGGACGCAGGCCCGGCAGCCGGGGCAGACCGGCGAATAGGCAATGTTGTGCGAGCGGCGGAACCCGGCGCGCGACAGGCGGTCGTGCAGCGCCTCGCTGTCCGTGCCGGTCAGCTCGGTCACGATCTTCCGCTCCGTCCGCCCGGGCAAATAGGGGCAGGGCAGGGGCGTCGTGGTGTAGAAGAATTGCGGGCGGCGCGGGCGTTGATTCACAACCCCAATATCACCCCGCCGGGCCCCCGCTTCAATCGCCCGGACGCAGACCTGCGCTTTCCACAATCCCGCGGAACTTATCCAGCTCTTCTGCCCAGAAGCGCGAAAAGGCCTCGCGGCCGCGGAAGGTGATGGGTGTGGCGAGGCGCGCGAAGCCCTCCACCACCGCGGGGGCCGCCATGGCGCGCTGGCACGCCGTCTCGGCGCGAGCCAGGAAGGCATCGGGCGTGCCGGCGGGGGCGAAGAGCCCAGACCAGATGGAATAGACCAGGGGCAGCCCTTCCTCCCGCATGGTCGGCGCGTCCGGGAATTCGGGGGAGCGGGCGGGGGCCATGACAGCGAGGGCGCGCAGCCCATTGGCTCGGATCGTGCCCGGCTGGTCGGCGAAGAGCGTCACGTCGCCGCGAAGCAGCGCCATCACCGCCTCCGCATTGCCGCGGAAGGGGATGTGCGTCATGCCGATTCCGGCGCGCCGGGCGATGTCGGCCGTGGCGATGTGGGGGATGGAACCCGGCCCGGTCGAGGCGTAGTTGAACCCGGCCCCTGCCTCCCGCGCGCGGGCCAGCGCTTCCCGCAGCGTGGCAGGGCCATTGGGCGCGGCCATCACCACCACCGGCGTGTCGGCGACCTGACAGATGCCGACGAGGTCCGTGGGGCGGTAGGGCAGGTCGCGCCGGAAATGCGGCTGCACGGCCATGGCGCCCACGGGCGAAAGCAGCAGGGTCTGCCCATCCGGCCGGGCGCGGGCCACCTCCGCCGCGCCGATGGTGCCTGCTGCGCCGACGGAGTTCTTCACCACCACCGGGACGCCGAGATGCTGCGACAGCTCGGGCGCCATCAGCCGCGCCATCAGGTCGGACGGCCCGCCGGCGACGAAATTCACCACAAGGGTGATGGGCGCCTGAGCCCGCGCCGGCACGGCGAGGGCGGCCAGCGTCAAGACGAGCGTCAGCAAGCGCATTCCATTTCCTCCCTGGTTTGGGGAGGCTAGGGCGATGCTGCGCGGAAAGGCGAGGAAAACCGGCGGATCAGGCCCAGTTCGGCTTCCGCTTCTCGCGGAAGGCGGCGATGCCCTCGCGCGCCTCGGGACCATTGGCCGTGCGGCCGAAGGCGGCGGCGCCGGCCTCTGCATAGCCTTCCGGCGAGACGGGGCCGAGGGCCCGCAGCAGGGCCTTGGTCTCCGCTAGGGCGATGGGGGCGCCCTGCGTCACCTCGCGCAGGGAGGTGGCGACCAGCGAGTCCAGCCCGGCACGGTCCGGCGCGATCTCATGCACCAGCCCCATGCGGAAGGCGGCAGGGGCGTCGATCACCGAGCCCTCCAGCACCAGCCGCGCCGCTTGCGGCCGCCCCATCCGGCGGACCAGCCAGGGCAGGATCTGGGCCGGGACCAAGCCGCGCCGGGCCTCGGGCGCGGCGAAACGAGCATCGGCAGCGGCGAATGCGATGTCGGCCGCGCAGACGAAGCCGAGCCCGCCCGCATGCGCCGCGCCCTCCACTGCCGCGATCACCACCTGTGGCAACTCCGACAAGGCCAGGTAGCGCGTTCCGATGGCGCGGTTGCGCGCCTGCTGCGCTTCCGGCGAGGCCGCGACCTCCGTGAGGTCGAGCCCGGCGCAGAAATGACCGCCCGCGCCGCGCAGCACCACCGCGCGGGCGGTGCTGTCGCCGCGAAGCTCCTCGATCAGCGCGTCGAGCGCCTCGCCCATCCCGCCGCCAATGGCGTTGCGGCGGGCGGGGCGGTTCAGGGTGACATGGACGACCGGACCCTCTCGCGAGATAAGGACCGGCGGCTCCTCCGTCACCTCAGCGCTTCCACCAGCCGCCCCGGCGGGGCGAAGTGGCCAGCTCCTCCACGGATTTTGGCTGGATGGCCGGGCCGATCGTCACCTCGGCCTTTGCCGGCTCCGCGGCCTCGGCGGCAGGGACGGGCGAGGGCGCAGGCTGCGGTTCCGGCGCGGCGGCCTTGGCCGGGGTCTCGCTGGCCTTCGGTTCCTCCGGCGCGGGCGAGGCTGCGTTCTCCGGCATCACCACCGGTTCCGGCTGGCGTGGGGTCAGGGCCTCGGCAGCAGCGGCCTCGGCGGCCTCCATCGCAGCGATCAGGTGGTCCTCATGCCCGGCGAAGGGATCGGCGGGGGTGGGGCCGGAATAGGAGCGATGCACGACCTCCATGGCCTGCACGGCTTCGGCCTGTGCCTCGGGCGGTGCACCGTCCTCGCGCCGGCGGCGTCCGCCCCGGCGTCCACGGCGGCGGCGCGACCGCTCTTCTTCGGTTTCCGTTGTGGTCGGTTCCTCGGCCACGTCCTGCCCTTCCGGTTGCTCGGGCTGAACGTCCCCTGCCTCGGCCGGTTGCTCCTCGGAGGCCTGGCCTTCCCGCTCGTTGGAAGGCTGGGCCTCGCCGCCCTCGCGGCGGCCCCGGCGGCGGCGGCGGCGGCGGCGGGAGCGCTCCTCGGAATCGCCCGCCTCGGACGTCTCGCGCTCGCCTGCTTCCTCCGCCTCATCTTCGCCTTCCTCGGCATCGGCGGCATAGTCCATGCGGATCGCGGCAGGACGTTCCTCCTCACGCGGTGGCGCGGCCGGAGCGCGGGAGCGCTCGATGCGCGTCTCGGCGCCGTGCAGCGTGTCGTCGCATTCGAAGATGACGGAAACGCCCCAGCGCGCCTCGATGTCGTTCAGTCGTTCACGCTTCTTGTTCAGAAGGTAAAGGGCGACGGCGCTGCGGACATGCACCGTGACCTCGGCGGCGCGGCGGCGGGCGCATTCCTCCTCCACCGCGCGCAGCACGGCGACCGCGCTGCTTTCCAGCCCACGCACCGTGCCCCGGCCGAGGCAATGCGGGCAGGTGATGAAGGCCGTCTCGTTCAGTGAGGGGCGCAGGCGCTGGCGGGACATCTCCAGCAGGCCGAAATGGCTGATGCGACCGACCTGGATGCGCGCGCGGTCGTGGCGCAGCGCCTCCTTCATCCGCTTCTCCACCATCGCGTTGTGGCGGTTGCTGTCCATGTCGATGAAGTCGACGACGATCAGCCCCGCGAGGTCGCGCAGGCGAAGCTGGCGGGCGATCTCCTCCGCCGCTTCCAGATTGGTCTTGAGGGCCGTGTCCTCGATGTTGCGCTCGCGCGTCGCGCGGCCCGAGTTCACGTCAATGGCGACCAGCGCCTCGGTCTGGTTGATGACGATGTAGCCGCCAGAGCGCAGCTGCACCGTCGGCTCGTGCATCGCATCCAGCTGAGTCTCGACCGAGTAGCGGGCGAAGAGCGGCACCGTGCCGTCGCGGTAGGGTTGGATCTTGCGCAGGTGCTCCGGCATGAGCATCCGCATGAACTCGCGCGCCTGGATGTAGGCCTCGTCGCCTTCCACCAGGATCTCGTCCATGTCGCGGGCATAGCCGTCGCGGATGGCGCGCTTGATGAGGTCCGCTTCCTCGTAGATCAGCGCCGGCGCCGTGGAGGCGAGGGTGCGGGTGCGGATGTTGTCCCAGAGCTGCAGCAGGTACTCGCAGTCGCGCCGGATCTCCGCCTTGGGGCGCTGGGCGCCCGCCGTGCGGACGATCAGGGACATGCCCCGTGGCATCTCCAGCTCCTCGATCACCTCGCGCAGGCGGCGCCGGTCGGTGGAGGAGGTGATCTTGCGCGACACTCCGCCGCCGCGCGGCGAGTTCGGCATCAGCACGGAGAAGCGGCCGGCCAGAGAGATGTAAGTGGTGAGCGCGGCGCCCTTGTTGCCACGCTCCTCCTTCACGACTTGGACGAGGAGGATCTGCCGACGGCGGATCACTTCCTGGATCTTGTAGTTACGCAGGAAGCGCGGCGCCTCGCGGCGGCGGGGGCGGGACTCCTCGTCGGAACCCTCGCTGCTCTCCCCGTTCTCGCCGTTCGTTTCCTCGCCGATCGTCTCGGGGGGCGGGGAGTCCTCGGAGGGGAGGAGCTCGACGCGGCCATTCTCGTCGGATTCGGCATCGCCCGCTTCCACATCGCCCACGGCGCGGCTCGCGGCCTCGGCGTCCAGCTCGGCGGAAAGCGCTTCGGTGTCGGGGGCCGCTTCCTCGGCGGGGAAGGCGGCGTCGGGGCCGGGCAGGGCGGGCGTGTCGTCTTCCGCGGCCGGCGCGGCGTCGTTCCCCGTCACGGCCTCGGCCGCTGCGCGGCGGGCGGCGCGGGCCTCGGCGGCGGCGGCCTCACGCTGGGAGCGGCGCTCCTCCTCGCGGGCCTCGGCCTCGGCCTCCTCGCGGGCCTCGGCCTCCTGCATTTCGATCAGCCGCTGCCGATCGGCGACGGGGATCTGGTAATAGTCGGGGTGGATCTCGCCGAAGGCGAGGAAGCCGTGGCGGTTGCCGCCATACTCGACGAAGGCAGCCTGGAGGGAAGGCTCCACCCGGACCACGCGGGCCAGGTAGATGTTGCCCTTCAGCGGGAGGCGGTTCGCGGCCTCGAGGTCGAATTCATCGACGCGGGAATTGTCCATCACGACAACCCGGGTCTCCTCCGGGTGTGCCGCGTCGATCAGCATGCGCTTGGTCATGGAAGGGGAACTCCACGCCGCGGCGGGGCGGAAGGCGCATCGGCCGGCGGCGGAAAGGGAAGGAGAGGGAGTCCGGGCGGGGGCCGATCGGCGGCGATGTCTGAGACACGCAGCGACTTTCCTCGTTCCGGGGGCGCGGCCGCCGCGTGTCCCTGCAATCGCAGGCGGCGGGGCGGCGCGCCCAATGGCGAACCCCCGCGAATGCGCGCCCTCCTAGGGGCGGGCGACCTGCGGCAAGCCGGAACCGGGACGAGCCAGGGGAGCGGCACTGCACCGCGGGCACGGGGGCAAGGCGGGCCAGCGGTGCGCCGCGTCCAGGCGGCTTCCACGCGCGAGGCTCCATGCCTTGCCGCAGCACCGGTCGCTGGGGCGCTTTACCATAGCACCAGCGCCCGGGAGGGCAAGGCGCGCCCGTTCAGTCCTTCCCCAGCCGGTGAAGGATGCCCACGAGGCGCTCCGCGGCAGGGTCGAGCGTCTCGGCCCAATCCTCTGGGAGGTTGATCGCCTGGTTCCGCCCGCGCCCCGCCTGGGAACGCCGCGCGGCGCGGACCAAGCCCTCCGCGAGTCCCTCCACCGTGGCCTCCGTCGCCACGATATTGGGGGAGAGCGCTTCCAGCACGCCCACCGTCTTGCCGGCAAAGGCATTGGTGACCGCGATTCCGCCCGTCGCCGCCATCTCCAGCGCCGGGTAGCCGGTGTGGGGCGAGAGCATGGGCGCCAGCAGCACGTCCGCCTCCCGCAACTGGTCGCCATAGGCCAGGTAGCCGCGCCAGGGCGTCGGGACCAGCGAATGCCCACCGGACAGCGGCAGGGTCGGCACCCCGCCCCGTCCGCCGATGGCCAGTATCTCCCAGCCCGCCAGGGCCGGATCGGCCGAGGCGCGACGGAGCGCCTCCAGCCCCAGCCCGAACAGGTTCCGGTGATTGCTGGGCCGTGCGTAGAAGAGGAGCCGTCGCGGCCGGTTCCCCTCCGGAGCCTCGGGCGGGTGGAAGACGCGCCGCTCGATGGCTGGCTCGAAGGTGGTGACGCGCTCGCGGAAGCCCGGCTCGGCGAAGCGGCCGACGCGGTGCTCGAAGAAATACTCAGCCAGCAGCCCCTCATTCACCACCGGCCAGAAATCCATCGTGTAGGTCTCGAGGGCGAGGGCGTGATTGCTGGACCACGGATAGAACCCCGCCTCGAATTCCTGGAGCATGTAGAGGAATTGCCGGGACCGCATCTGCGGCAGCACCGGCTTCAGTTGCTGCGCCGTCGTCCAATGCGTGGCCATGAAGATCTCGTCCGGACCCACGGCGAGGGGAGAAGCTGGGTCGGTTGCCGGGGCAAGCGCGATCGGCGGCACTTCCCCACCCACCAGTGCCTCCGCATGCGCGCGCAGCCATTCCTCGCTGACGCCCCGCCCCCCGGGGATGGTCGTGACGAAGCGCACGGGAATGCCTCGGCGCGCAATTCGGACGGCCAGGTTTAGGATCGTGTTCGGCCCCCCGGTCATCCCCTGCTCGCTGAGGGTGGGGTTCAGCACGTTCAGCCGCTT
This sequence comes from Sabulicella rubraurantiaca, assembly GCF_017355885.1. GTDB lineage: Bacteria > Pseudomonadota > Alphaproteobacteria > Acetobacterales > Acetobacteraceae > Roseococcus > Roseococcus rubraurantiacus. Next base: position 107,632 of record NZ_JAFEUU010000011.1, on the reverse strand, counting down.
CCCGGTCAGCGACGGGTCCACGCGCACATGCAGGGGGACCGGGTTCATGATGTCCACCAGGCGCTCCTCGAACAGCGCCGGGTGGGTGTACTGCATCAGGTTCGAGGCGAAGGCCTGTGGATCTCGCCGCAGCAGGCGCGCCTGCCCGCGCAGCTTCCGGCTCAACGCATCCAGCTTGGTCGCCATTCCCTGAAGCATTCATTCACCCCTTGGTTCGAGGCGATGCAACGCGTCGCAAACCCTCCCGTTTCGTCATTCCTGGCATCCATCCGTATGACTGGATTCACAACGCCCCGAGCGGTAGAAGCGACAGCTCGCGAGCTCGGGGGGGTACGCGGAATGGTGACCTTGCTGCGACGCCGGAGCCTTCTTCTCGCTTTTCTTGCGACGCCGTCTCTGGCGTCGGCACAATCCTCATCCCGTGCGCGCCTGCCCCTGGTCGTGCTCGATCCCGGCCATGGCGGCTCCGACCCCGGCGCCATCGGCCGCGCCGGCACGCAGGAAAAGCGCATCACGCTGGCCATCGCGCAGCAACTGCGCCGCCAGCTGGAGGCGCAGGGCCGGGTGCGTGTGGCGATGACGCGCTCGCGCGACGTCTTCGTCTCGTTGCGCCAGCGCGTCGAGTTCGCGCGCGAGCGGGACGCGGCGCTGCTGCTTTCCATCCATGCCGACTCGCTGCCGCCCGGCCAGCCTTCGGTGCGCGGTGCCTCCGTCTACGTGCTGAGCGAGACGGCAACCGATCCGCTGGCGGCGGCGCTGGCGCGGCGGGAGAATTTGGCCGACCGCGCCGGGGGGCTGCGTCTGCCCTCCGTCACGCCGGAAGTGCAGCGCATCCTGCTTTCCCTCATGCGCCAGGAAACGCGGGCGGGGTCGGAGCGCCTTGCGCGGCTCACGGTGAATGCGTTGGATGGCGGCGTGCCACTGCTGAACCAGCCCCTGCGCCGCGCGAGCTTCGTCGTGCTCAAGGCGCCCGACGTGCCAGCGGCGCTGGTGGAGTGCGGCTTCCTGTCCAACGCGGGGGACGAGGCGGCCCTACGCCGCGACGACCACCGCGCCCGCGTCGCCGCTTCGCTGGCCGAGGCGGTGAACGCCTTCATCGGCCGCCGCACCCTGGCCTGACGGGGCGGGAGCGGCTAACAACCGCTCCATGTTTCGTTCCGGGAAGGATAGTCCATTGAGCATGCACGTTTCGCGCCGCGCCCTCGGCCTTGGTGCCGCGGGCGCCCTTGCCGCGCCGTCCCTGGTCCTGGCGCAAGCTGGTGGCCAGAACCTCACCATCGCGACCGGCGGCTCCATCACCTCCGTGGATCCGCATTTCTTCAACGCGGCGCCCAACTCCTCCCTCGCCCTGCACATCTTCGGCACGCTGGTCGAGCGCACCCACGACGCGAAGCTCGTTCCCGGCCTCGCCACCTCCTGGCGCGCGGTGGAGCCGCAGCTTTGGGAGTTCAAGCTGCGCGAGGGCGTGAAGTGGCACGATGGCCGCGACTTCACGGCGGAGGACGTCGCCTTCACCGTGACGCGCGCGCCGAACGTGCCCAATTCCCCGGGCGGCTTCGGCGGCTTCCTCCGCTCCATCGAGCGGACGGAAGTGGTGGACCGGCACACGATCCGCTTCCGCACCCACTATCCGAACCCAATCCTGCCCACCGAGATGGCCTCGATTTTCATCATCTCGAAGCATGTGGGTGAGGGCGCCTCGACCGAGGACTACAACACCGGCCGCGCCGCAATCGGCACGGGCGCCTACCGGCTTTCCTCCTACCGCCCCGGCGACCGTACGGAGCTGGTCCGCAACGAGGAGTTCTGGGGCGAGAAGGAGCCCTGGGCCCGCGTCTCCTACCGCTTCGTCGCCAATGACGCGGCGCGCACCGCCGCTCTGCTGGCCGGCGACTTCGACATGGTGGATCAGGTCTCCTCCTCCGACCTCGCGCGGCTGAAGCGCGAGCCGCGCGTGGCGGTGAGCGAGACGGTGGGGCTGCGCGTCGTCTACCTGATGGCTGACTTCTCCCGGCAGGAGAGCCCTCCGGGCGTGACGGACAACAACGGCCAGCCGTTGGCCCGCAATCCGTTCCACGACGTGCGCGTGCGTCAGGCGCTGAACATGGCGATCAACCGCCAGGCCATCGCCGAGCGCGTGATGGAGGGGCAGGCCACCGCGACGAGCCAGTGGCTGCCGCCCGGCGTCTTCTCCTATGCCGACGACGTGCGCGTGGTGCAGCAGGATATCGAGGGCGCCCGCCGCCTGCTGGCCGAGGCCGGCTTCCCGCAAGGCTTTCGCCTGACGCTGCACTCGCCGAATGACCGCTTCCCGAATGACAGCCGCATCGCGCAGGCGGTGGCGCAGTTCTGGACGCGCATCGGCGTGCAGACCCAGGTGGACGCGCTGCCCTGGGCTTCCTTCTCCGCCCGCTCCGCACGCCAGGAATTCGCGATGCGACTGACGAGCTGGGGCTCGGTGACGGCGGAGGCGGGCTACATGCTCACCAACATCATGATGACCTACGACGCGCAGCGCCGCACCGGCGCCTCCAACTCCGGCCGCTTCTCTTCGCCCGAGCTGGACCGCAAGGTGTCGGAGGCGATCGCCATCATTGACGACGAGCAGCGTGAGCGCGCCCTGCAGGACTGCGTGCGCTGGGCGGAGCGCGAAGTGCCGATCATGCCGCTGGTGCAGCTCAATCACACCTGGGCGACCCGGCGCGGCCTGGCCTACCAGGCACGCATGGATGAGCGCACGGTGGCCATGGGCGTGAAGCCCGCGCGGGGCTGAGACGCCGAGGGGGCGGGCGGTGCTCGCCCCCTTTCCCTGCGCGTTCCATCACGACCGTCCTGTTGACGGGGCGGTGCGCTACGGCGACGGCGCCTTCACCTTCTTCCCTTCATCCGCCGCGCGCCACAGATACCAGGCGGCGATCGAGCGCCATGGCCCCCAGGCAGCGCCGATCGCAGCAAGCTCCTTCGGCTTCGGCTGCGTCTCCGCCTTGGTGAGGATCTTCCACCCTTCGCGCACGCCGAAATCGTCCACCGGCAGCACGTCCGGCCGGCCGAGGGTGAAGATCAGCAGCATCTCCACCGTCCATCGCCCGACGCCGCGGATCGCCACCAGCCGCTCGATCAACGCCTCGTCCGGTAGGCGCGCGGCCTCCTCCAGCGTGGGCACGAGGCCGCCCACGGATTTCTCCGCGATGTCGCGGATGGCGCCGACCTTGGATCCGGAGAAGCCGCAGCCGCGCAGCGCCTCGGCTGGCAGGTCGAGCACGAAGCGCGGGGGCGGAAATGCCTCGCCCGGATGCAGCGCCAGCAAACGGTTCAGCATCGCCTCCGCGGCGCGCCCATGCACCTGCTGGTGGGCGATGGCGCGCACCAGCGCCTCGTAGGGCTCGCGCTGCTGGGGCACGAGGGCGCAGGGGCCGATGCGCTTGATCAGCGGCTTCAGCAAAGGGTCGCGGCGCAGCGCGCGTTCGGCCTTGTCCCACATCAACGCCATGCCAGCATCGCGACGGTTCCCCATAACAGCGCCAGCCCGGCCATGGGCAGCGCCAGCTTCCACACCTGCCCCGGTCGCGCGGCGCCGTCCAGGGCGCAAAGCATCGCCGTGCCCGCGATGGCGAGGCCGGCGCCCGAAGCGCCGGCGTAGTTGTGCAGCGCCGGCGCGACGAGGGGATGCCAGCCCAGCGCCGCGCCCAGCGCCGCCTGGACCGGCATCAGCGCGGCGTTGGAGCCGACATTGCTGCCGGTGACGAAGCCCGCCAGGAATCCCATCGGAACCACCGCGAAGGCGGCCCCCGCGCCTGCCAATGCCCCGGCCAGCGCCGCCGCCACCCCGCCCCCGGCCAGCCAGCGCCCGAACACCACGTAGAGCAATAGGGTGAGGGCAGGGCGCCGCGCCCGCGCCAGCGCCGCGGCAAGGCGCCCAATCTTCCCGCGCGCCAGCAGCAGCGCCAGCGACACCGCCCAGAGCACCACGGCGACATGGGTGAGGGGGAAGGAGGGCAGGTCGGGGAAGGGGTGCAGTGTCGGCGCGCCGGGAATAGCGCGTGACAGGAGGAGGCAGGCGGTCAGCAGCAAATAGGGCCAAGCCGCGCCCATCGCCGCCCGGATGTCGCGCGGCGGGTCGGCGCGCCACAGCGCCCAGGTCGCGACGGGCCCGGTGGCAGCAATTCCCACCACCTCGAACGGCAGGATGCGATGCCACAGCACCAGCCCCGCCCCGATGGCGAGGAGGCCGAGCGCCTGCACCAGCGCCTCGCGCGGCGGCGGCTTCTGCGCGGCACGAGCCTGCAGCGACCACAGCACCGGCGCCAGCGATACCACCCAGGCGGCGCTGGGCCAGGCGGAAAGGGAGGCAGAATCCTGTGCGGAAACGCCAACCAGCGCCGCGCCGAGCGCTGTGCCAGGACCCAGCCCTCCCCAGGGAACCAGAACCAGCGCGTGAAGCGACAGCGCGACGGCCACCGGTCCGCGCAGCCCCATTCGGCGTAGCGCCGCCAGGGCGAAGACCGCCCCCACCGCGAAGCCGGTCACGCTTTCCAGGAAGGCGCCGAGCGGCAAGGTGACGGCATAGATGCGCGCGGGGCTGGCCGTGCGTAGCGCCGCATCGCCCTCGCGTTCCACGGCGGCGTGGAAGAGCAGCCCTCCCGTCATGATCGCCAGCGGTTGCAGGGCGAGCCAGGCGGCGCGCGGCGTCTCGGCGAGCAGGAAGGGCAGCACCGGCCCGTCCAGCGTCAGGGCCAGGGCGGGCAGGCTGGCCGCCAGCGCGGCGAGGCAGGCGGCGACCGGTCCGGCGCGCCCCGTTCCCAGCAGGACGAGCAGCAGTGCGAGGGGCAGCGCCTGGAGGGCAAGCGTCACCTCCGCCGCGCCTCCGCGATCGTGATCACAACCGCGCCGGACAGGATCACGGCGCTGCCCAGCCAGGTCCAGCCATCCGGCGCCTCGCCCCACACCGCCCAGCCGAAGCCGGCGATGACGACGAGGCGCAGATACTGGAAGGGCGCGACGGCGCTCGCCTCGCCGACGCGCAGCGCCTCGGTCAGCAACCAGATGATGCCGGGGGTGAACAGGCCGAAGAAGACGAGGATGGCGAAATCCGCAGCGCCGAGCGGCTGCCAGGTGGCAAGAGCGAATGGCAGGGTGAAGGCGGTCGTCACCAGCCCGACCCAGGCCACGATGGTCCCGGTTTGCTCCGTACGCGCCAGCATGCGGGAGGTGAGGGTGATGCCGCACCAGGTCAGCGCCGCGCCCAGCGCGACCAGCGCGCCGCCCAGCGGCAGGTCGGTGCCGGGCCGCAGCATCACGGCCACGCCCAGCAGGCCCAGCAACGTGCCGGCCCAGCGCGCCGCGCCCACCCGTTCGCCCAGCACGGGCCGCGCCAGAATCGTGGTGAACATCACGTTGGTGAAGGACAGCACCGTGGCCGCCGCGAGCGAGAGCTGGGTGAAGGAGATGAAGTAGAGCCCCCAGGTCAGCACGGAGGACATGCCGCGCAGCAGGTGCATGAACAGGCGATCCGTCCGGAACAGCGCAAGCCCGCGCGTGAGGATCAGCGGCGTCACCCAGGCCAGTTGCCCGGCGGCGCGGAACAGGACCTGGGTGGCGGTGGGGATGCCGCGATCGCTCATCCAGCGGATGAACAGAGCCTCGGCCGCGAAGACCATGGCGCCCAGCGACATCAGGATGGCGCCGCGCAGATTGCCCGGCAGGGCGGCAAAGCGCGTCCTCATGCGCCGATTGTCCGCGCCGTCCGAAGGGCTGGCAAGCCCATGGCCCGAAGCCTAATCTCGCTTCCAACGACCGAAGGAGGCGCCCGATGTCACGCTACGACGACGCCTATGCCGAGTGGCGCCGCGATCCGCTGGGCTGGTGGATGGAGGCGGCGCGCGGCATCGCCTGGACACGCTTCCCCAAGACCGCCTTCGACCCCGGCCAGGGCCCCTTCGGACGCTGGTTCCCCGATGGGCGGCTGAACACCTGCCACAACGCGCTGGACCGCCATGTCGAGGCAGGGCGCGGCGACACGGTCGCGCTGATCTGGGACAGCCCGATGACCGGACAGGTGCGGCACTTCACCTATGCGGAACTGCTGGAGCGCACGTCGAAGCTGGCGGGCGCGCTGGCGGCGCGCGGCGTCACCAGGGGCGACCGCGTCATCATCTACATGCCCATGGTGCCTGAGGCGGCGATCGCCATGCTGGCCTGCGCGCGGCTGGGCGCCATCCACTCGGTGGTGTTCGGCGGCTTCGCGGCGGCCGAGCTGGCGGCACGCATCGAGGACGCTACGCCCAAGGCGGTGGTCGCGGCCTCCTGCGGCCTCGAACCTGGGCGCGTCGTCGCCTACAAGCCGCTGCTGGATGCGGCGATCGGCCTTTCGCCGCACAAGCCGGAATTCTGCGTCATCCTCCAACGCGAACAGGCGCAGGCCGAGATGCAGGAAGGCCGCGACTTCGACTTCGCGGCGGAGGAAGCTTCGGGTCGGCCGCACCCTCCCGTGGAGGTGGCGGCGACCGATCCGCTCTACATCCTCTACACCAGTGGCACGACCGGGAAGCCCAAGGGCATCGTACGCGACAATGGCGGCCACGCCGTCGCGCTGCACCGCTCCATCTCCATGATCTATGGCTTGAAGCCCGGCGACGTGTTCTGGACCGCAAGCGACGTGGGCTGGGTGGTTGGCCATTCCTACATCGTCTACGCGCCGTTGCTTGCGGGCGTGACGAGCGTGATGTTCGAGGGCAAGCCCGTGGGCACGCCCAATTCCGGCACCTTCTGGCGCGTCTGCGCCGATCACGGGGTGAAGGTGATGTTCACCGCCCCGACCGCTCTCCGCGCCATCAAGAAGGAAGATCCGGACGGCGCGATGATGAAGCGCCACGACCTTTCGCGGCTGGAGGCTCTGTTCCTGGCCGGCGAGCGCTGCGACCCGGCCACCGCTGTCTGGGCGACGGAGAAGCTGGGCGTGCCGGTCGTGGATCACTGGTGGCAGACCGAAACGGGCTGGCCCATCACCGCCGGGTTCCGCGAATACGGGCTTTTCGCGCCGCGCCCCGGCTCGGGCGGCCGTCCCTCTCCGGGCTACGACGTGGCGGCGCTGGACACGCAGGGGAATGAGGTGCCACGTGGGCAGCAGGGCGCGCTGGCGCTTCGCCTGCCGCTGCCCCCGGGCTGCGCGCCGACGCTCTGGAATGCGGAGGAGCGCTATCGCCAAGCCTATCTCTCCACCTTCCCGCATTTCTACGACACCTCGGATGCCGGGATCGTGGACGAGGAAGGCTTCGTCTGGGTCATGGGCCGCACCGACGACATCATCAACGTCGCCGGACACCGGCTTTCCACCGGGCAGATGGAGGAGGTTCTGGCCTCCCATCCCGATGTCGCGGAATGCGCGGTGGTGGGTGCGTCGGATGCGCTGAAGGGTCAGGCGCCGCTCGGCCTCGTCGTGCTGAAGGCCGGCGTGCATCGGGGCGAGGCGGAGGTGGCGCGCGAACTCGTCGCCCTGGTGCGCGAGCGCATCGGGCCGGTGGCCGCCTTCAAGGAGGCACGGGTGGTGCCGCGCCTGCCCAAGACGCGCTCAGGCAAGATCCTGCGCGCAACGATCCGCAAGATCGCCGACCGCGAGAAGTACACCGTTCCGCCCACGATCGACGATCCGCTGATCCTCGACGAGATCAGCGAGGTGCTGTCGCGATGATCCGCACGGAACGGCGCAATGACGGCGTGGCGCTGCTGGTGCTGGACCGGCCAGCGCAGCGCAACGCCCTGTCCCTCGCCATGCTGGAGGCGTTGCGCGCGGCGCTGCGCGACGCGGAGGATGCGCGCTGCATCGTCCTGACTGCCGAGGGTCCGGCCTTTTGCGCCGGCCACGACATGCGCGAGATGACGGCCGCGCGGGGCCAGCCCGATGGCGGCCGCGAGTTCTTCGCCCGCACCATGGCCCTGTGCGGCGAGGTGATGCGGGCGGTGACGGAGCATCCCGTCCCCGTCATCGCCGCGGTGGAGGGGATCGCCACCGCCGCCGGCTGCCAGTTGGTCGCGGCCTGCGACATGGCCATCGCCGCACCCACCGCGAAGTTCTGCACGCCGGGGGTGGAGATCGGGCTGTTCTGCTCCACCCCCGCTGTCGCGCTGTCCCGCTCCGTCGGCCGCAAGGCGTCGCTCGAGATGCTGTTCACCGGCCGCTTCGTCGCGGCGGAGGAGGCGATGCAGATCGGCCTTGTGAACCGGGTGGAGGCCGATCCGCGCGCGGCGGCGCTGGAGATGGCGTCGCGCATCGCCGGGCGCAGCGGCGTCGCTATCCGCATGGGCAAGGCCGGGTTCAACCGGCAAAGCGGCCTCGACCTCGCGGCCGCCTATGAGGCGGCGGGGGAGGTGATGGTGGAGAACATGATGGCGGCGGATGCCGAGGAGGGCATCGGCGCCTTCCTCGAAAAGCGCGCCCCCAACTGGACGGATCGCTGATGATCGACGACTTGCCACGCACGCCGGCCAATTTCCAGCCGCTCACGCCGCTCCTGTTCATGGAGCGCTCGGCCGCTGTGTTCCCGGACCAGACCGCCGTGGTGCATGGCGCGACGCGCCGTACCTATCGCGAGACGCGTGACCGCTGCGTGCGCCTGGCCGATGCGCTTCGGCAGCGGGGCGTGGGGCGCGGCGACGTGGTGGCGGCGATCCTGCCCAACATCCCGCCCATGCTGGAAGCGCATTTCGGCGTGCCCATGGCGGGTGCCGTGCTGAACACGATCAACACGCGACTGGACGCGGCGACCATCGCCTACATCCTCGACCATGGCGAGGCGAAGGCGGTGATCGTGGATCGCGAATTCGTGCCCGTGCTGCGCGCCGCCCTCGCGCAGTCGAAGAATCAGCCGCTGGTGATCGAGTTCAACGACGCCGAGGCACCGTCGGACGACACGCTTGGCGGGGTGGATTACGAGGCGCTGCTGGAAGAGGGCTCGCCGGATTACGCGTGGGAGATGCCGCGCGACGAGTGGGACGCCATCGCGCTGAACTACACCAGCGGCACCACGGGCAAGCCCAAGGGCGTCGTATACCACCATCGCGGCGCGCATCTGCTGGCGGTGGGCAACGTGTTGTCGGCGGCGATGGGCCGGCACCCGTCCTATCTGTGGACGCTGCCCATGTTCCACTGCAATGGCTGGTGCTTTCCCTGGACCATCACCGCCATGGCGGGCACCCATGTCTGCCTGCGCGCGGTGCGCGGCCCGGCCATGTGGGCGCTGCTGGCGCAGGAACGTGTCTCCCACATGTGCGGCGCGCCCATCGTGATGAGCACACTGCTGCAGGTGCCCGAGGCGGAGCGCCCGGCCCCGGTCGGCCCCGTCACCTTCGTCGTCGCCGGCGCGCCGCCGCCGGAGGCGGTGCTGGCGGCGATGCGCGCCAATGGCTTCGGCGTGCTGCACGTCTATGGCCTGACCGAGGTCTATGGCCCCGCCGTCACCAATGAATGGCACCAGGAATGGAACGACGCTCCAGCCTCCGACCAAGCGCGGCTGATGGCGCGGCAGGGGGTTCGCTACCTGGCGCTGGAGGCGCTGGACGTGATGGATCCCGCCACCATGACGCCCGTCCCCGCCGACGGCACGACGATGGGCGAGGTGATGCTGCGCGGCAACGTGGTGATGAAGGGCTATCTGAAGGACAAGAAGGCCACCGACGCCGCCCTGGCCGGCGGCTGGTTCCATTCCGGCGACCTCGCGGTGCGGCACCCCGATGGCTACATCCAGCTCCGCGACCGCTCCAAGGACATCATCATCTCGGGCGGCGAGAACATCAGCAGCATCGAGGTGGAGGACGTGCTCTACAAGCACCCCGCCGTCGCGGTCGCCGCGGTGGTCGCCCAGCCCGACGAGAAATGGGGCGAGGTGCCCTGCGCCTTCGTCGAACTGAAGCCGGGCGCGCAGGCGAGCGAGGCCGAGCTGATCGCGCATTGCCGCGCCAGCCTCGCCGGGTTCAAGGCGCCGAAGCGCGTGGTCTTCGCCGAGCTGCCCAAGACCAGCACCGGCAAGATCCAGAAGCACGAACTCAGGAAGCGGCTTCCTTCCGCCTGACGGCGTAGAGGAAGGCCAGCGCCGCGGCCGCTCCGGTCGCGGCCAGCAGCCAGGGCACGGCGCCATAGCCGCCCTGCGCCTCCCAGATCAGCGCGACCAGGATGGGCGCCGCCACGCGCGGCCCCACGGAGACCAGGCTGAGGGCGCCCGTCACCGCTCCGTATCCCTGGCGCCCCAGGATCTCCGCCGTGCCGGCGGAGCGGATGATGGTGAGCAGCCCATCCGCCATGGCCCAGAACAGCACGAAGGGCAGCAGCGCGGTGAACTCTGCCGGGGCGAGGGCGAGCCAGAGCAGCCCCAGCGGCAGCAGCCAGGTGGCGATCACCCCCACCACCTGCGTCGAGGCGCGCGTCCCCAGCAGGAACAGCCCGATCCTCGCCGCGACCTGGAAGGGGCCGTGCAGCGCGGCGAGCAGGATGACGCTCGCTTCCGGCAAGCCGGACTCGCGCAGCAGCGGCACGAGGTGCGCACCCATCGCCGTGCCGATGAAGGCGTGGCAGGCAAAGCAGATGGCGAGGCCCCAGAAGGCCGGGCGACGCAGCGCCGCGCGCAGCCCGCCGCCCCGCAGGGGCGAGGCGACTCGGGCGGGGGCGGCCCGGAACTGCCACCAGGCGACTGCGGCCGAGAGACATTCCACCTGCGCGAGGACCAGCAGCGCATGGCGCCAGCCCAGCGCCTCGACCAGAGCGGCAGTGAAGGGGATGAACAGCGTGCCGGTAAAGCCGGTGAGGAAGGTGATCAGGGTGATGGCGCGCATCGGCTCCCGCGCCTGCGCCACCACCACCGCCATGGCGGGCGTCCAGAGCGCCGTGGCATGGGCGCAGCCGATCACGACCCAGGCGAGGTAGAACACGACTGGATGCGTCGCGATGGACCACAGCGCCAGCCCCGCCGCGCCCAGCAGCGCGCCACCGACGAGCGGCAGCTTGCCGCCCTTCCGGTCGACGTGGCGGCCGACCGGGATGGCCAGCGCGCCCGCTACCAGCAGCCCGAGGGTAAAGGCCCCGTTCAGAAGCGCGCGTGACCAGCCGAGATCCGCCTCCATCGGCTGCACCACCAGGGCGAAAGGGATGAACAGCGTGCCCCAACCAAGGGTCTGGGTCAGCGCCGTCGCAAGGACCAGCGCCAAATCGGGGCGTTTCATCGAGGGGCGTTCGGCCGTGGACGTTTCAGCCGATGAGGATGCCCCGTTCCGCGTGGAAGCGCGAGAATGTGGAAATCCCCATCCGCACGTCGCGCCGCGTTTCCTCGGTGTCGCCGGAGGGATTGTGGAAGCGCAGCCGCCCGGCCTCATCCAATCCGAAGACCAGGATAAGATGCCCGCCGCGCTGGGGCGGCTCCGTATCCGGCCGGCGGATGGAAGCGTGGACGGAGGCGATGAAGAGCCGTCCGCCCGCCAGCTTGGCTGGGATGTCCTCCGTCGGTTCGTCGAGCACGATCCGGGCGGGGATGTCCCGTTCCTGCAGGAAGGCGACGGCGCCGGCATAGATCAGCCCGTGGATCGCCTCGCCGTCCACCACGTAGCCACCGCGCGCCTGCACCGCGCGGCGCAGCTCGTGGATGCGGTGCACCTCGCCCCGCGCGGCAAGCGCCATCTTCAGGCAGGCCATTCCGCAGAGGTGAGAGGCCCAGGTGGCGTATTCCGCGGCGCTCTCCGCACCGGATTCTGCCCAGAGCGGGTCGGTCGCCGCGTCCCAGCCGGCCAGGAAATCCGCCACCAGCGCGGCGGATTCCCATTGCGCGAAAAAGGGCGGCGTCACGCCCGGTCGTTGAGGTGGCAGGCCGAGAAATGGCCCGGCGCGATCTCCTTCAGCGCTGGCACCTCCAGCTTGCAGCGCTCATGCGCGTGCGGGCAGCGTGGGTGGAAGTGGCAGCCGCTCGGCGGATTGAGCGGGGAGGGGATCTCTCCCTGCACCGTGGTGAAGGCGCGCTTGCGCGCCTCGATCCGCGGCACGGCCGACAGGAGGGAGATGGTGTAGGGGTGGTTCGGCTTGCTGAACACCTCCTCCGCCGGCGCCTGCTCCACCACGCGCCCGAGATACATGATCACCACGCGGTCGGAGAGGTGCTCCACCACGCTCAGGTCGTGGGAGATGAACAGGTAGGTGAGGTCCAGCTCCTCGCGCAGCCGCATGAAGAGATTGAGGATCTGCGCCTGGATGGACACGTCCAGCGCGGCCACCGCCTCGTCGCAGACGATGAACTCGGGCTTCACGGCCAGGGCGCGGGCGATGCCGATGCGCTGGCGCTGGCCGCCGGAGAACTGATGCGGGTAGCGCTTTTTGAAGGCCGGATCGAGGCCGGCGCGGCGCATCTGGTCGTCCACGTAGGAGTCGAAGTCGCGGCCGGAGACGATGCCGTGAACGCGCGGCGCCTCGCCCACGATGTCCTGCACCCGCATGCGCGGGTTCAGGGAGGCGTAGGGGTCCTGGAAGATCATCTGCGTGCGAAGCTTGGCTTCGCGCGCTTCCGCCGGGCCCAGGCTGCGGACGTCCCGACCGCGCCACAGCACCTTGCCCTCGGAGGGGGGCATGATGCCGGCCACCATGCGGCCGAGCGTGGACTTGCCGCAGCCCGACTCGCCGACGAGGCCGACCACCTCGCCCTTGCGGATGGAGAGGTTCACGCGGTCCACCGCATGCACCGTCTCCTCGCGCACCGGGGCGCCGAGGCGCTTCGCCAGCTTGCCGGCGAAGTCCAGCTTCTTCTCGAAGCGGCGCGACAGGTCGCGCAGCTCGATGATGGGGGTGTCGGCGGCCTTGTTAGCCACCGGCTGGTCGAGGACGGCGCTCATGCCGCGACCTCCTCCAGATGGGGGTGGAAGCAGCGGGCGCGCTGCCCGGGGCGGAGGTCGAACAGCGCCGGCTCCTTCAGGCAGACCTCGTCCGCACGGGCGCAGCGGGAGCGGAAGGCGCAGCCGGCCGGCAGGTTCAGCAAGGACGGCGTCATGCCCGGGATCTGCCGCAGCGGCTCCCCGCGCTTGTTGCGCGAGGGGACGGACCCGATCAGCCCGACCGTGTAGGGGTGCAGCGGCGCATCGAGCACGTTGGAAACCTGCCCTTCCTCGACGATGCGGCCCGCATACATGACCGCGATGTCGTCGGCGAGGCCGGCGACGACCGAGAGGTCATGCGTGATCCAGATCAGCGAGGTGCCGGTATTGGCTGCCAGCTTCTGCACCTCGGCCAGGATCTGGCCCTGGATGGTGACGTCCAGCGCCGTGGTCGGCTCATCCGCGATGATGAGTTCCGGGCGGTGCAGCAGCGCGATGGCGATGGCGACGCGCTGGCGCATGCCGCCGGAGAACTGGTGCGGATAGGATTTCAGCCGCTCCTCGGGGGAGGGGATGCCGACCATGCCCAGCGCGTCGCGGGCGCGCTGGCGGGCCGACTCGCGGTCCACCTTCTCGTGCGCCAGAACCGTCTCGATCATCTGCGTGTCCACGCGCAGGACCGGGTTCAGCGTCATCATCGGGTCCTGGAAGATCATGGCGATGCGGTTGCCGCGAAGCTGCCGCATCTCCTCCTCGCTGATCTTCGCCAGGTCCCGCCCCTGGAACAGGATCTGACCGCCCACGACGCGGCCCGGCGGATCCACAAGGCCGATGATCGAGAAGCCGGTGACCGACTTGCCCGAACCGGATTCGCCGACGAGGCCGAGCACCTTGCCGCGCCCGACGGTGAAGGACACCCCGTCCACGGCCTTCACGACCCCGGCGCGGGTGAAGAAATGGGTCTTGAGGTCGCAGACCTCGAGGGTGGCGGTCATCTTACTTCTTGAGCCTCGGGTTCAGCACGTCGCGCAGGTGGTCGCCCATCAGGTTGATGGAGACGATGGTCACCAGCAGCGCGACGCCGGGATAGAAGGAGATCCAGTACTTGCCCGACAGCATGTACTCGTAGCCATTGGCGATCAGCAGGCCGAGCGAGGGCTCAGTGATAGGCACGCCGAGGCCGAGGAAGGACAGCGTCGCCTCCAGCGCGATGGCGCGGGCCACCTGGATCGTGCCGACCACGATCAGCGGCGGCAGGCAGTTGGGCAGGAGGTGACGGAACAGGATGCGCCGCGTCGGCAGGGCAAGGCACTGCGCCGCCTCGATGTATTCGCGCCGCCGTTCGACCAGGGCGGAGCCGCGCACCGTGCGGGCGTAATAGGCCCATTCCACGATCACCAGCGCGATGACGACGTTCATGATACCCTTGCCCAGAAAGGCCAGGATCATCAGCGCCGCCAGGATGGTCGGAAAGGAAAGCTGCAGGTCCACGAGGCGCATGATCACGGTGTCGGTGCGCCCGCCCGCATAGGCCGCGAGCAGCCCGAGCGAGGCGCCGACGAGGCAGGCGATCAGCGCGGAGCCGGCGCCGACCGTCAGCGAGATCCGCAGCCCGTACATGATGCCGGAGAGCATGTCGCGCCCCTGGTCATCCGTGCCGAGCCAATGGGTGATGCCGCTGGCGCCGACCTCGCCGGGCTCCAGCCGCCCGTCCATGATGTCGATCTGGCCGAGGTCATAGGGGTTCTGTGGCGCGATCCAGGGCGCCAGCAGCGCGACCACGACGATGACCAGGAAGACCAGCAACCCGCCCACGGCGATCTTGCTGGACATGAACTCGGAAACGAAGCGGCGGAAGGGAGTTTCCTCCCGCGGCGCGACAGGCGCCTTGTCGAGCGTGACGTCGCTCATGCCTGGCCCTCCAGACGGACCCGCGGATCGAGGACAGAGTAGAGGATGTCCACGACGAGGTTGATGACGATGAACATGAGGACGATGATCAGCAGGTAGGCGACGATCACCGGCCGGTCGAGCACGTTGATGCTGTCGATGATCAGCTTGCCCATGCCCGGCCAGGCGAAGACGCTCTCCGTCACGACGGAGAAGGCGATGGTCGAGCCCAGCTCCAGCCCGACCACGGTGACGACCGGGATCAGGATGTTCTTGAACACGTGCACATAGGTCACGCGCGCCGGAGACAGGCCCTTGGCGCGAGCGAACTTCACGTAATCCATCAGCATCGTCTCCCGCACGCCCGAGCGGGTGAGGCGGATGACGAGGCTGATCTTGAACAGGGCGAGGTTGATGGCCGGCAGCAGCAAATGGGACAGGCCATTCGCCGTGAGGAAGGACCAGCCATACAGCGTCTCGCCCCGCCCGGTGGAGGGTAGCCAGCCCAGCTGGACGGCGAAGACCATGATCAGCATCAGCCCGACCCAGAAGGTGGGCAGGGAGAAGCCGAGGATGGATCCGGCCATGATCACCTTCGCCCCCGGGCTTTCGGGCTTCAGCCCGGCATAGAGGCCGAGCGGCAGACCGATGAGGATGGAGATGAACATGGCCCCGAAGGCCAGCTCCATGGTCGCAGGCATCTTCTGCAGGATGAGCTGCAGCGCCGGCTCGCTGAACACGAAGGAGCGGCCCAGGTCGCCCTGGAGGGCGTTCTTCACGAAGACCAGGTACTGCTGCCACAGCGGCAGATCGAGGCCGAGGGCGCGGATCGCGCGCTCCCGCTCGAACTGGTCGGCATCGGGGGAGATGAGGATCTCCACCGGATCGCCCACGGCGTAGACGCCGACGAAGACGATCACGCTCATGGCGACCAGGACGAGGAGCGACTGGAGCAGCCGCCGCAGCAGGTAGACGGTCATCGTGCGGGCTTCACATCCTGCGCGCGCGACAGCTCATCGGCGCGCGATTCGTGGCGAAGGTGGCGCCGCATGGCCCAGATATTGGTCTGGATATGCAGCGGGATGATCGCGACATCCTCGAGCGCCATGCGCTGGCCGCGGATCAGGATCTGCTCCCGCTCCCCATCGTTGATGGTGCGCAGCGCCTCGGTCAGCAGCGCATCTACCTGCGGATTCGAGTAGCGTCCGCGGTTAGAGGCGCCCCAGCCGCGGTCGCGGTCGAAGGTGGCGATGAGGTTGCGGAGCGGGTGCGACCCCTCGGGGTTCGAGCCCCAGCCGATCAGGAAGGCGCTGAACTCCTGCCGCCCGGCGCGGGCGACGAAGGTGGTCCAGGGCTGCGCCTCGACGGCGGTGCGCACGCCGATGCGGGTCCACATCTGGCCGATGGCCTGGATGATGCGCCCGTCATTGGGGTAGCGATCGTTCGGGCCGTGCAGGGTGATGCGGAAGCCCTGCGGGAAGCCGGCCTCGGCCAGCAGGCGGCGGGCGCCCTCGGCGTCGAAGCGCGGCGCCGGGAGGTCCGGCACGTAGGAGAAGATGCCGGGCGGGAAGAACTGGCCCGACGGCGTCGCGGCGCCTTCCATCACCCGGTCCACGATGGCCTGGCGGTCGATGGCCATGGACAGGGCGCGGCGCACCCGCACGTCGCGCAACGGGTTGCGCGGCAGGGGCTGGCCGTTGTTGTCCGTGATGAAGGGCGAGGCCTCCTCGCGCGGATGGTCCAGGGACAGGTAGATGATCCGCAGCCCAGTCACCTCGCTCATGTGCACGCGGTCATCCCGGCGTAGGCGGCTGAGGTCGGCCGTGGGGACCTGGTCGATGAACTCCACGTCGCCGGCAAGCAGCGCGGCCGTGCGTGCGCTGTCATTGACGATCATCCGATAGTTCACGCGCTGCCAGTGCGGCTTGTCGCCGAAATACTCGTCGTTGCGCTCGAACTCGATCCGGTCGCCAAGGCGATGGGTCACGACGCGGAACGGACCGGTGCCGACTGCGGCGCGGCCGGAATTGAAATCCTCAGTTGTCGCGTTCTCGTGCGTCTCGCGGTCGAGGATGTAGATGTTGGTCATGTCCTGCGGGAGCAGGGGGTAGGGGCCATCGGTCCGCAGGCGGATCGTGTGGCTGTCCACCACCTGCACCTCGCGGATCGGCCGGACGAAGGCGGTGAAGGAGGAGGGCGAGTTCGGCACGTTGGGGACGCGGCGGAAGGTGAAGGCCACGTCCTCGGCGGTGAACTCATTGCCGTTGTGGAAGCGGACGCCACGGCGCAGCTTGAATTCCCAGGTGTCGGGCGCGACGGTGGACCAGCTCTCCGCAAGGCCTGGCACCTGGCGGGCTTGGCCATCTGTGTTCACCAGTCGGTCGAACACCATCCCCGCAACGGCGTTGTTGGGCGAAAGCTGATGGAAATGCGGGTCGAGCGACGTCACCGGCGCGCCGACTGCCATGGTCAGAGATTGCGCCGACACCGGCGCCGAAAGCCCGATTGCGCCAGCCAAGGCCAGCGCCACGCCCTTCCAAGCCATTATCTTCTCTCCAGAAAGCCCCCGGAAGCGACGGCTCATAGCAGCATCGTTCGTCCCGACGCCAGATGGTCGGCCATTTCTTCTCCACAGTGGAAGACTTGCCGCCCATGCGCGACAACCTTCTCAATTCGCGCAGCGTTCCGCAGGGGAAAAGGTGCTAGAACCCCCCGCATGTCCAAACTGCCCAATGAACCCGTCGCCGTGCCCGAGGACCGGCCGCATGCCCGGCAGGCTGCGCCCAAACCTGCGGAGGCGAAGCGCCGCAGCGTCGGGCTCTTTGGCGGCTTCGTCCGCTTCACCGTGGTCGTGGCGCTGGTGGCGCTGGTCGGGGCGGGGGTGGCGAGCTTCGGCCTCTACCGCTCCATCGCGGCTGACCTGCCGGATTACCGCTGGCTGGCGGATTACCACCCGCCGCAGATGAGCCGCATCTACACCGCCGATTCTCGCCTGATGGCCGAGCTGGCGGCGGAGCGCCGCGTCTTCGTGCCGATCGAGGCGATCCCGCCGCGCCTCCAGCAGGCCTTCATCTCCGCGGAGGACCAGCGCTTCCGCGAGCATCGCGGCATCGACCCGATGGGCATGATGCGCGCCGGGCTGTTCTTCGCGCAGAATTACGGCTCCGGCCGCCGCATGCAGGGTGCTTCCACCATCACCCAGCAGGTCGCGAAGAACATGCTGGTGGGCAGCGACCGCACGGTGCTCCGCAAGGCGCGCGAAGCGATCCTGGCGCTGCGCATCGAGCAGGCGTTGAGCAAGGACCGCATCCTCGAGATCTACCTGAACGAGATCTTCCTGGGCGCGCAGGCCTATGGCGTCGCCGCCGCCGCCCAGGCCTATTTCAACAAGTCCCTGGACGAGCTGACGGTGGGCGAGACGGCCTTCCTCGCCGCCCTGCCGAAGGGACCGAACAACTACAACCCGCTACGCTTCCCCGACGCCGCGCGCATCCGCCGCGACTGGGTGCTGGACCGCATGGGCGAGGACGGCATCCTGACGGCGGAGGAGGTGGCGGCGGCCAAGGCCGAGCCCATCATCGCCCGCCCGGTGCGCCGCCCCGAGGTCGTGCCCGTTGGCGGCCACTATACGGAAGAGGTGCGGCGCGAACTCCTCCAGCGCTTCGGCGCGGAGCAGACGCAGGGCGGGGGACTCGTGGTCCGCACCTCGCTCGACCCCGTGCTTCAGGCGGCAACGGAGAATGCGCTGCGCCAGGGGCTGCTTTCCTATGACCGGCGCCGCGGCGGCTGGCGCGGCCCGGTGGCGCGCATCGCGCACGGGCCGACGGAGTGGCTGCCGGCGCTGGACGCGTTGCCGCCCACGCCGGGCCTCCTGCCCGAATGGCGCCGCGCCGTGGTGCTGGAGGTGCGTCCCAACGAGGCGCGGCTCGGCTGGGTCCAGCGCTCGGGACCGCGCGCCCCCGCCGAGGCCCGCACCGGCACGCTGCCATTCACCGATCTCGCCTGGGCGCGGCCGGTCACGCCTGGCCGCCCGGGCGAGCCGCACCGCCTGGGCCCGGCGCCGCGCCGGATGAGCGACATCGTAGCCCCCGGCGACGTGGTGCTGGTGGAGGTCGATCCCGGCCGTCCCGCCGAGGGTCGTAATCCGGCCCGTCCGGAGCGCCTCTCCCTGCGCCAGGTGCCGGAGGTGGAGGGCGCCATCGTCGCGCTGGATCCCAACACGGGCCGCGTCCTGGCGATGTCGGGCGGGTGGAGCTTCGACCGTTCGCAGTTTAACCGTGCCACCCAGGCGCTGCGCCAGCCCGGCTCCTCCTTCAAGCCCTTCGTCTACCTGCCGGCGCTGGAGGCGGGCATTCCGCCCAACCAGCGCTTCCTGGATGCGCCGGTGGAGGTGGCGACGCCGCAGGGCATCTGGCGCCCGGCCAACTACAGCGGCAACACCAATGGCTACGTCACCATCCGCAACGCGATGGAACGCTCGCTCAACCTCGTCACCGTGCGCATCGCGCAGGAGGTGGGGATGGACAAAGTGAGCGAGACGGCGGCCCGCTTCGGCGTGATCGACAACATGCCGCGCTACCTCGCCATGAGCCTGGGCGCGGGTGAAACCACGGTGCTGCGCCAGGCCGCCGCCTATGCCGCCTTCGTCAATGGCGGGCGGCGCGTCGAGCCTTCCTTCATCGACAGCGTGCAGGACCAGCGCGGCCGGGTGGTGTGGCGCAACGCCGCGCGCGGCTGCGAGGGCTGCGACAGGGGGCCGGAAGCCGGTCCGCCGCGGGTCACCGATAATCGCCGCCAGATCGCCGACCCGATCGCCGCCTATCAGATGGTGAGCATCCTGCAGGGCGCGGCGCAGCACGGCACCGGCACCCGCGCCGCCCAGGGGCTGAACCGCCCCGTGGCCGGCAAGACCGGCACCACGGATGACTACCGCGACAATTGGTTCGTCGGCTTCACCCCGGATATCGTGGTGGCCGTCTGGCTGGGCTACGACGAGCCGCGCTCGCTGGGCAACGGGGAGACGGGCGGCAACAACGCCGCGCCGATCTTCCGCGACGTGGTGGCGGCGGCGCTGCGCGACAGCCCGGCCGTGCCCTTCCGTGCCCCGCCCGGCGTCGCCCTGGTGCGCGTGAACACCGATGGTGGCCGCACCATCATGGAGGCCTTCCGCCCTGGCACGGAGAACAGCGCCAGCGCGCCGATCGGCGGCATGATGCCGTCCGCCAGCAGCGCCGCGGCGGCGCAGCAGGTGGACACCGGATTGGGCGGATTGTATTGAGCGCGTCCCATGCGTGCTGACGCCCAATCGCTGCAAGAGCAGATCACCGCTTCGGTGTCCCTGCTGAGGAGGCATCTTTGACTGGGATGCCGCCACCGCCCGCCTCGCGGAGCTGAACGCTCGCGCCGAGGATCCCGACCTGTGGAACAAGGCCGATGAGGCGCAGCGCGTCATGCGCGAGCGCAACCGGCTGAGCGACCAGATCGAAGGCGTCCAGAAGCTGGAGCGCGAGGTGGCCGACGCCTTCGAGCTGATCGAGCTGGCGGAGGCCGAGGGCGACGAGGCGACGGTGGACGCTGCCATTGCCGACCTGCATCGCTACGCCGCCGAGGCGAAAAGGCGCGAAATCGAGAGCCTGCTCTCCGGCGAGGCCGATCCGAACGACGCCTATCTGGAGGTGAATGCCGGGGCCGGCGGCACCGAGGCCCAGGACTGGGCCGAGATGCTGCTGCGCATGTATATGCGCTGGGCCGAGGCGCGCGGCTACAAGGTGACGCTCACCGAGCAGTCGGATGGCGAGCAGGCCGGCATCAAGAGCGCGACCATCCAGGTCACCGGCCCCAATGCCTATGGCTGGCTGAAGACGGAGAGCGGCGTGCACCGCCTCGTCCGCATCAGCCCCTTCGACGCGGCGGCACGGCGGCAGACCTCATTCGCCTCGGTCTATTGCTACCCGGTGATCGACGACAAGATCGAGATCGAGGTCAATCCGGCCGACCTCAAGACCGACACGTTCCGCGCCTCGGGCGCCGGCGGGCAGCACGTCAACAAGACGGAATCGGGCGTGCGCTTCACGCATATCCCGACCGGCATCGTCGCCGCCTCCACCCAGGATCGCTCGCAGCACCGCAACCGCGAGATCGCGATGAACATGCTGAAGGCCCGGCTCTATGAGCTGGAGCTGAAGAAGCGTGAGGCGATCAACGAGGCGACCGAGGCCGGCAAGACCGATATCGGCTGGGGTCACCAGATCCGCTCCTACGTGCTGCAGCCCTATCAGCTAGTGAAGGATCTCCGGACCGGGGTGGAGAAGGGCAATCCCGCCGCCGTGCTGGATGGCGAGCTGGACGAGTTCATGGCCGCCGCCCTGGCGCAGCGCGTCGGCGCCACCCGCTCCGAGGCAAGCGCCTCCGCCCGCTGATGGAATGGCTCCAAGCCCCCGCGCGGCTGGAGCCGGGGCGGCGCCTTTACGCCATCGGCGATTCCCATGGCTGCGCAGCGCGGCTGCGCGCGCTGCATGCGCGGGTCACGGAGGATCTGGCAGCGCGCCCCTGCGCCGACGCGGTGCTGGTGCATCTGGGCGACTTCATCGACCGCGGGCCGGACAGCGCCGGCTGCCTGGACGCAGCGATGGGCTTTGCCGCCTGTCCGGTCATCAACCTCATGGGCAATCATGAGGAAACCGCGAATGCGGCGTTGGACGGGGCCGGGCATGCCTGCACGGATTGGCTCTACACCGGCGGGCGTGAGGCGCTGGCCAGCTGGGGCATCAGCAGCCTGTCCCCGCGCGAAAGCTGGGTCAGCGGCATCCCGCAGCGGCACCGGGACTTCATGGCGCAGCTTGCGCTGTCGCACCGAGTCGGACCGTATTTCCTGGTTCATGCGGGGATCCGGCCGGGCGTCGCATTGGATGCCCAGTCACGCGAGGACATGCTCTGCATCCGGCGCGCCTTCCTGGACAGCGCGGCCGATCACGGCGCCGTGATCGTGCATGGCCACACCCCGACGCGCGACCGCATGCCGGAGGTGCTGGCCAACCGCATCAACCTGGATACGGGCGCGGTCTATCCCGGCGGCAGGCTCACCTGCGCGGTGTTCGAGGCGGACCGCGTCGCCTTCTGGCAGGAATAGGCGTCAGGCGGGGACGGCCACGCGTTGGCCCGGAGCCTTCGCCATCCAGTTCAGGACGCTGGCCAGCACCCCGACCGCGACCATGACCGGCCAGAACACGGCATAGGAGCCGGAGGCGCTGTAGAGCACCGCCCCCGCGCCCGCGCCCAGGAAGCCGCCGATCTGGTGCGAGAAGAAGCACACCCCATACAGCGCGCCGAGGTTGCTGACGCCGAAGCGCCGCGCGATGGCCGCGCTGGTCAGCGGCACGGTACCGAGCCACACGAAGCCCATCACCGCCGCGAAGATCATCGTCCCCCACTCCGTCGGCGTGGCGAAGGCAAAGAGGGCGATGGAGACGGTGCGGAGCAGGTAGATCCAGCCGAGCGCGTTCTCCGGCTTCACCCGGGAGGAGAGCCAGCCGCAGAACCAGCTTCCCGGGATGTTGAACAGTCCGATCAGCATCAGCGCCGTCATGCCCAGGGCGGGCGGCAGGCCGCACAGCGCGATGTGCGAGGGAAGGTGGGTGGTGAGGAAGGCCAGCTGGAAGCCGCAAGCGAAGAACCCGCCGGTCAGCAGGGCGAAGTCGCGGTCGGCCAGGGCGTTCCGTGCCAAGGCCGGCAGCCCGGCAAGGCCCGCCGGGGCGACGGCCCCCGGGGCGCGCGGCGCCGGGCGCCACTCGATGTTGCGCGCGATGGGGATGATGACGAGGGCGGAGATGGCCAACGTCATCATGGCCCCAGCAGCGCCGAACCAGCCGATCGCGCTGAACACGATCGGCACCATCGCCGCTTGGCCGAGCGAGCCGCCCGCCGAGGCGATGCCGATGTATTCGCCACGCTTCTCCGGCGGGGCGAGACGGCCGATGGCAGCCAGGGCCATGCCCGTGCCCGCGCTCGCGACGCCGAGGCCAGTGAGCAGCCCGACGCCGATCAGAATCGTCGTGTTGGAAGGGAACAGCGCCGGCAGGCCGCAGCCCACGAGGTAGAACAGCCCGCCATAGGCCATGACCCGGCCTGCGCCGTGCTTGTCGGCCATGGCGCCCGAGACGGGCTGGGCGAGGCCCCAGACGAGGTTGTGAAGCGCGACGGCCAAGCCGAAGGCCCAGGGCGCGACATCATGCTCTGCCGAAAGCGGCAAGAGGAGCAGACCGAAGGTCTGCCGGATGCCCATGGCCATGGAGGAGGTGGCGGCCGCCGAGATGATGGCCACCCAGAGGGCGGTGCGCGACATGGGAAGGATGCTGCGGGACGCCCGAGCCCCCCGCAACACGCAAGAACGCCGGGCGCGTCATGCGCCCGGCGCGGGTGTCAGTTCAGGCCGCCTGACGCTCCGAGGCGCCGTCATTGGCCGGCAGGGGCACGGCCTGGGCGGCGGCAGCGCCGATATTGCCGCGGTTCAGGCCGATATCGGCCAGCTCGCGATCGGACAGGGCGCGAAGCTGCCGCACCGTCTCGTGGCGGTGGCGGACCGCGGCGATGATGCGGCCAAGGCCACGGAAGAAGCCGAGGATGCGGCGCACGAGCTCCTCGTCGCGGGCGCGGCGCGCGTCGGCGAGCAGGAACTCGATGCGGCGTGCGCTCGGGCTCTGGGGGATGGCGGGCATCAGCAGCGCGGCTTCGGCTGGGGTGATGCGGGAATTCATTGTCTTAGCTTTCGTTTCTGGCCCAGCGGCCTCGCCGCCGGTGCAGGCAAGATGTAGAGCGGAACCCGGCCTTGCGGTTGTGCGAAGCCCATGCGACTCCTATGCGTGGAGTGCATGTCATCTTGTGGACACATGTGTGAAGCGCAGATGAAGCATAGGCTCGACGCTCTGAGGGCACGGTTGGAAGCGGCGGGGGTGGACGGGTTCCTGGTCCCGCGCAGCGACGAGCATCTGGGCGAATACGTCCCGCCCTCCGGCGAGCGTCTGGCCTGGATTTCCGGCTTCACCGGCAGCGCCGGGATGGCGGTCGTGCTGCGCGACCGTGCGGTGCTCTTCACCGATGGGCGCTACACCACCCAGGCCGCCGCCCAGACCGATCCTGCTCTGTGGGAGCGCCGGCACCTCACCGAGGAGCCGCCGGCCGAGTGGCTGAAGGCTCAGGCGCCAAACGCCCGCATCGGCTACGATCCCTGGCTGCACTCGGAAGGGGGGCTGAAGCCTTTCGTCGAAGCGGGCATCACCCTGGTTCCCCTGCCGGAGAACCCGCTGGACGCGATCTGGACAGACCGGCCGGAACTTCCCTCGGCGCCGCTGCGCGCGCATGGGGTGGAGTTCGCGGGAGAGGCGGCGGAGGCGAAGAGGGCACGCCTTGCGCATGACCTCGGTGCCGATGCGGCGCTGCTCGCCGACTCCCATTCCGTCGCGTGGCTGTTGAATTTGCGCGGCGGCGACCTCGCCCACACGCCGATGGCCCTGGCTTTCGCCCTGCTGCGCGACGACGCGAGCGCCGGACTGTTCCTCCACGCCCCCCAGCGCGTCGGCGCGGCGCTGCGGGCGCATCTGGGCAACGGCGTCTCGGTGGCTGACCGCGTCACCTTGCCCGAGGCGCTGCACCGCCTCGCCGGGAAGCGCGTCCGCGTGGATGCCGACGCCACCCCGGCGCGACTCCTCGACCTGCTGCGCGAGGCGGGGGCGGAACTCGTGCCGGGGGACGATCCTTGCCGCCTGCCGCGTGCCTGCAAGAACGAGGTGGAGCAGGAAGGCGCCCGGGTCGCGCAGCGCAAGGACGCCGTGGCCCTGTCGCGCTTCCTGGCCTGGATGGCGCGTGAGGCGCCGAAGGGCGGCCTGACGGAGATGGCGGCCGCGGCGCAGCTCCTCGACTTCCGGCGGGACGTGCCGGGCTTCGCCGGGGAGAGCTTCCCAGCTATCAGCGGCGCTGGCGAGAACGGCGCCATCGTCCATTACCGGGCCACGCCGGAGACCGACCGCGTCATCCGGCCGGACGAGTGCTACCTGATCGACAGCGGCGGCCAGTACCCGGAAGGGACGACCGACGTCACCCGGACGCTCTGGACCGGCCCTGGCCCGGCACCGGAGGAATTGCGCGCCCGCTACACCGCCGTTCTGCGCGGCCACATCGCCCTGGCGACGCTTTGCTTCCCGGAAGGCGTGGCCGGGCCGCATATCGACGCCATCGCGCGACGTCCGATCTGGGATCTGGGCCTCGATTTCGACCATGGCACCGGGCATGGCATCGGCGCCTTCCTGTCGGTGCATGAGGGGCCGGTCAGCATTTCGCGCGCCGCCAAGCCCATCCCGGTGCGCCCCGGCATGATCCTGTCCGACGAGCCCGGCTTCTACCTGCCCGGCGCCTATGGCATCCGCATCGAGAACCTGCTCCTGGCGCGCGAGGCGCCGCGCCGCCCGGACCAGCGCAAGAACTTCCTCGAATTCGAGACGCTGACCCTCGCACCCTATGCGCGCGCCCTCATCGTGCCGTCCATGCTGACCGAGGCGGAGCGCGACTGGGTGGATGCCTACCAGGCGCGGGTGCTGCGCGAGGTCGGGCCGGCCCTGGATGAAGCGGACCGCGCCTGGCTGGAAGAGGAATGCACGAAGCTGGGCTGAGCCGTCCTCAGCCCGGGGCGGCCACCACCATGTCGCGCACCAGCCCCCGCTCGACGAGGCGCCGCATGGTGGCGGACATCTCGCTGAGCGCGACCTTCGAACCGGGCGGGAGGATGTGCGCGGCCGCCTCCCGCTCCAGGATCTTCTTCAGGACGAAGCAGCGCTGCCAGACATGCAGCGCGAACCGCAGCTCCTCGAACATGTGGAAGTTCCAGATCTGCAGTGGCGCGACGCCGCGCGGATACATGCGCTCCGCATCCTCCAGCAGACGGGCGGCTTCGGCGTGCTCGCCCGCGTCATGCGCGAGCAGCGCGGCGATCATCGTGGCGATGCCGAGGTTGGAGAGGAATTGCGGCCAGGTTTCCAGCCGGTCGGCGAAGCCCGTCACCGCAGTGAACTCGGCCCGTGCGCGGGAAAGGTCGCCCCAGGCCAGCGCGGCATAGCCGGCCGCGAGGTGCGTGGACGTCACCCATCGCAGCCGCGCCCCCTTGGCTTCCGCTCCCAGCCCCGCCTGCTGCTCCTGCCAGAGGGAGATCAGCCGTTCGGCCTCCTCGCGCCGGAAGCTGCCTTCCTCGATGGCGCGGTAGAGGGCGACGATCGTGCCGGCGAGGCGGAAATCCACATCATCCCCGGCAATCCTCAGCGCCCGGGCGGCGCCGTGGGCCTGCAGCAGCGGGTCGTTCACCCGGAAGGCCGGGTTCTGGAACAGGAGCTGGAAGGACTGGAAATCCTCGAACCGGAAGAAGCGGAACAGCGCCTCCTCCAGCGCCGGCGTAGGCGGAAGGGGGAGGCGGTCGCCATCCGCCCAAACGGCGGAAAGCGCGGCGGAGGACCAGTCCTCGTGCGGGTCGAAGGGCATGCCGATCAGCGTCTCGAAGCCGATGGCACGCCCATGCGCCTCGGGCCCCTGGGGAGGGAGCTGGATCTGCACCCGATGACGGTCCCAGCCGAGCTCGAAGGCGACGGGAGGCGTTCCATCCTCCCGCCGCGCCCAGCCGGCGAGGGTGAAGCCCTCGCGTCCGATCTCCAGCTTTTCCCAGGCGCCTTGGCGCGTCGCATTCGGCGGGGCGAGCCCGCCGGGCGAATCACCCACCCACGACCTCGAGCTTGACGTCCACGTTGCCGCGGGTCGCGTGGCTGTAGGGGCAAATCTTCTCGTGCGCCTCGTTGGCGATGGCCTGCAGCTCGGCCGTCGGGATCGAGGGATCCTCCACATGCAGCACGACGGACAGGCCGAAGCCGCCGCCCTCGCGCGGGCCGATGGAGACGGAGCAGGTCACCTTCGCGTTCTTGGCGCTCTTCTTCTGCTGGCTGGCGACGAAATCCATGGCGCCACCGAAGCAGGCGGCATAGCCGGCCGCGAAGAGGTGCTCAGGCGTCGAGGCGCCTTCCTTGCCGGGGCCGCCCATCGCCTTGGGCACGGAAAGCGTCGCCTGGATGGTGCCATCCTCTGCGCGCGTCGTGCCGTTGCGGCCACCCTGTGCGGTGGCCTTGGCGGTGAACAGGGGGGTGATCTTGTCCATGGGGGTTTCCTCGAGAAGCCACCCAGCCTAGCGGGGGGCCGGGGTGGTTTGGTAGGGGACCACCGCCAGGGCGTTGTGCGGTGACCCCTCCACCAGCCGGGTGGACCAGGCGAGGTAGACCAGCGCGCCATTTGCCTCGTCCACGAAGCGGTGGACGCGCGTTTCCTTGAAGAACAGGCTGGTCGAGGCTTCCCAGATCTGCTCCCCGCGCTCGCCGCGCCGGACATTCTCGGGGAGGGTGATGGGGCCGGTGGCGACGCAGGACAGGGCGAAGCGCGCCGGATCCTCCGCCAGGCCGACCATGCCCGACAGCCCCCCGGTGCGCGCCTGGGAGACATAGCAGGACACGCCGGGAATCGCCGGGTCGCCGAAGCGCTCCACCACCACCTGATGCGACCGCGTCAGGCCTAGATTGGTCAGGGCGGTGTTCACCCGGCCGATGCGGGTCGTGTCCTCCGCCGCGGCGGGGAGGGCGAGGAGGAGGAAGGGAAGGAGAAGGGCGCGCATGCCGGGTGAGCGCGCGGCGGCGAAACTGGTTGCGCTCAGCCCTCGCCCAGCCACTGGGCGTGAAGCGCCGTGATGCTCAGTGCCCGTGCCGGGAGCGGGGGCAGCCGCCCCGCCTCCAGCGCCGTCTCGATCAGGTCCAGCGCGCCGTTCACGTCGCGGAAATCGAGCCCGGCGAGGGAGAGCACGTCATGCTCCCACCAGCGCAGCCGCGTCATCCTTGCGATCACCGCTTCGGGGAAGCGTGGGCGGAGGACACGCGCCGGTATCCCGGCCACGACATGGAAGGCGGGCACGTCCCGCGTGATGACGGAACCCGCGCCGATCACCGCCCCATCGCCGATCGTGACGCCGGAGCGCAGGATGACCCGCGCGCCGATCCATACGTCATGGCCGATGGAGACGGGGCTGTTGCTGTTGAAGGGGCGCAAGGGCGCCTGCCTGGGGTGCCCGCGCGCCGAGCGGAAGCTGTCCCAGCCATGCACGTCCGGCACGTATTGTACCATGGAGGTGGAGAGCCAGTCCGTCGGATGCTGGTCGGAGGCCACGTCCACCTCGGGCGCGATCGAGCAGAAGCGGCCGACGCGCGAATGTCCCAGCTTGCCGCCATAGATGCCGGTCATCGCGCCGACCCGCACCATGTGCCAGTCCGGGATGGCGGCCTGGATGACGCAGGGCGCCTCGAACTCCGCATGCGGATGCAGGCGCTGCGTTGCGTGGGAAAGCTCGATGCCCTGGCGCTGGAGGAAGGCACGGAATGGCGGCGTGACCTCGACCAGCTTCGGGCTCACGGCGCGCACATTTCCAGGAACTGCGCCTCGGTCAGCACCGTCACGCCCAGCTCCGCGGCCTTGGCGGCCTTGGAGCCGGCATCGGCGCCCACCACCACGAAATCCGTCTTCTTGGAGACGCTCTTGGCAATGCGTCCCCCCGCCGCCTCGGCCTTCGCCTCCGCCTCGGCACGGGACAGGGTTTCCAGGCTGCCGGTGAAGACCACGGACTTGCCGGCGAAGGGCCCGTCACCCCCCGCCTGCGCCGCCTCAGGCGTCACATGGCGCAGCAGGTCATCGAGGGCCGCGTTGTTGCGCGGCTCGGCGATGAACTCGACCACCTCCTGCGCGATGGCCGGGCCGATGCCGACGATGGCTCCCAGTTCCTCCCGCGCCTCGCTGCCCACCACGCGCGCCGCTTCCATGGCGGTGCGCCAGCGCGCCACGTCGCCATAGTGCCGGGCCAGGAGCTTCGCGTTCTGCTCGCCGATGCGGCGGATGCCGAGGGCGAAGAGGAAGCGCTCAAAGGGAACGACCCGCCGCCCCTCAATGGCGCGGAACAGGTTGCGGATGGAGAGCTGGCCCCAGCCTTCGAGGGTGCGGAGATCGGCCTCGCGCTCCGGCAGGCGGAAGATGTCGGCTGGGGAGGAGAGCCAGCCCTTCTCGTGCAGCAGGGCGATGCGCTCCTCGCCCAGCCCCTCGATGTCCATGGCGCGGCGGGAAACGAAATGCTTCAGCCGCTCCACGGTCTGCGCCGGGCAGATCAGCCCGCCGGTGCAACGCCGCACCACCTCGCCGGGCGGGCGCACCGCGTGGGAGCCGCAGGCCGGGCAGGTGCCGGGGAAGTCATAGGGCGGGCCGCGCTCGCCTTCCGTCGGGGGCAGCGCCTCCACCACTTGCGGGATCACGTCCCCCGCGCGCTGGATCACCACTCGGTCGCCCGGCCGCACGTCGAGGCGGCGGATCTCGTCCTCGTTGTGCAGCGAGGCGTGGGTGACGGTGACGCCGCCCACGGGCACAGGGCGCATCACCGCGCGCGGCGTCAGCGCCCCGGTTCGCCCGACCTGGATCTCGATCCGCTCGAGCGTGGTAGTGGCGCGCTCGGCCGGGAATTTCCAGGCGATGGCCCAGCGCGGCGCCCGACCGACGAAGCCCAGGCGCCGCTGCCAGTCCAGCCGATCCAGCTTGTAGACCACGCCGTCGATCTCATAGGCGAGGCGCGGCCGCTCGGCGGAGATGCGCGCCTGGAAGGCGGGGGCGTCGCTGATCCGCTCCGAAAGCGGGTTCACGGTGAAGCCCTTGGCGCGCAGCCATTCCAGCCATTCCCAATGCGTCTTGGCCGGGGCCTCGCTAGCCTCGCCCATCGCATAGGCGAAGAGCTTGAGCGGGCGCGTCGCCGTCACGGCCGGGTCGAGCTGGCGCAGAGAGCCGGCGGCAGCGTTGCGCGGGTTCACCGGGACGGGTACGGCGGGGCCCAGCTTCTCGCCGCGCTCGCGCCGCGCCTCGCGCTCCTCCGCCAGCTTCGCTTGGGCCTTCCGGAAGTCGTGGAAATCCTCGCGGTCCATGAAGACTTCGCCGCGGATCTCGATGCGGGCGGGGAAGGGGGGCGGGAGGGCGTCAGGAAGATCCTTCAGCGAGCGGAGGTTCTGCGTCACGTCCTCGCCCACCGTGCCGTCGCCGCGCGTCGCGCCCTTCACGAAGCGCCCGCCCTCGTAGAGCAGGTTCACCGAGAGGCCGTCGATCTTCGGCTCCGCCACGAAGGGCAGCGCCGTGTCGGCGGGTAGGGCGAGGAAGCGGCGGATGCGCGCCTCGAACTCGGCGAAATCCGCCTCGCCGAAGGCGTTGTCGAGCGACAGCATCGGCGCCAGATGGCGCGACTTGGCGAAGCCCTCGCTCGGCGCGCCGGAGACCTTCTGGGTCGGGCTGTCCGGGCGAAGCAAGGACGGATGCTCCGCCTCCAGCTGCTTCAGCCGGCGCATCAGCGCGTCGTATTCGGCGTCGCTGATCTCTGGTGCATCGTTTTCGTAGTAGAGCTTGTCGTGGTGGCGGATCTCGGCGGTCAGCCGCTCGATTTCCGCCGCCGCTTCTTCGGTCGTCTCGCTCATGCCAGTTCCGCCAGCCGGTCCAGAGCCACGCCCTCCACGATCTCGCCGCTGAAGAGGCCTTCGCTCCGCGCGCCGATGGAGCGGTAGAAGACCAGCGCCTCGTCGTCACCCTCATCCACGCCCCACCACAGGCAGCCCGCGCCATGGCGCTTCGCGTCCCGCGCGAGGGCGGCCATCAGGCCGCGCGCGAACCCGCGTCGGCGCGCGGCAGGCTCGACGTAGAGGTCCAGCAGCATGAGCGCATCCGCCTGGCGCTCCGCGTCATAGACGAAACCCGCCGTGGCGAAGCCCACCAGGGCGCGGTCCCACTCCGCCACGCGCAGCAGCGCCTTGGGCTCGGGGCCAAGCAGGTCGCGCCGGACGATCTCCGCCGTCATCGGCCGCGTCGGGGGCAGGCCGTCCAGGCTGTTGATCGCGTTGATCAGGGCCGCGACCTGCGCTTCCTCTCCAGCACACGCCGGGCGGATCACGCCGCGCCTTCCAGCAGCGCCAAGGCGGCGGCGCGGGCAGCCTCCGTGACGCGCTCGCCGGCCAGCATGCGGGCGATCTCCTCGCGTCGGTCCTCGGCCTTCAGGGGTGTGACTCGAGTTTCCGCCGCTTCGCCGCGCACCGCCTTGGCGACGCGCAGATGATGCGCCCCGCGCGCCGCGACCTGCGGCGAATGGGTGACGACCAGCACCTGCAGCCGCTCGGCCACGCGTTGCAGCCTTTCGCCCACCGCGGCCGCCGTGGCGCCACCAATGCCCGCATCCACCTCGTCGAAGACCAGGGTCGGCACCGGCGAGCCGCGCGCCAGCACGACCTTGAGCGCCAGCATCAGCCGCGACAACTCGCCGCCCGAGGCGATCTTCATCAGCGCGCCGGGCGCCTGGCCGGGATTGGTAGACACCAGCATGGTCACCCGGTCCTGACCGTCCGGCCCCCAGGCGGCTTCCTCGCGTGGGAGGATTTCGATCACCACGCGCGCGCGGTCGAGCTTGAGCGGCGGCAATTCGCGCGCCAGCGCCTTCTCCAGCTTGCGGGCGGCGTCGTGCCGCGCGGCGGTCAGGGCGCCGGCAGCGCTGGCATAGGCCTCGCGCGCCTCGCGCCGCGCCGCCTCCAGCGCCGAGACGCGCTCCGTTCCCGCATCCAGCGCGGCGAGACGCCCGCGCAGCGTCTCCAACAGGGCGGGAAGCTCCACCACCGGCACGGCGTGCTTGCGCGCGGCGGCACGCAGGGAAAACAGCCGATCCTCCAGCACCTCCAGCCGGCGCGGGTCCGGCATGGCATCGGCGGCGAGGCGCTCCAGCTGCTGCTCGGCCTCCGCCAACGCGTCCATGGCGGTAGCGAGAGCGGCCAGCGCTGCCTCGGCGGTGTCCTTCTGCGACGGTGCGCCGGGCAGGCGCTCCAGCGCGCGGGCGGCGTTGCGGAGCGCGGCGGCGGGGTTGGTGCTGCGGCGGTCGCGCGGCTGCAGCTCGGACAGGGCGGCGGCGATGGCCTCGTTGCGGCGTTCGCCCTGCTGCAGGGCCGTGCGCTCCTGGCTCAGCGTCTCCTCCTCGCCCTCCTCAGGGGCGAGGGTGGAAAGCTCCTCCACGGCGTGGCGAAGCCATTCCTCGTCGCGCAGGGCGGCGGCCACGGCCTCCTCCGCCTCGCGCAGCGCCGCCTCGGCGGATTTCCAGGCGCGGTGCGCGGCGGCGACCTTGCCGCGCTGCGCTTCCAGCCCGCCAAAGGCGTCCAGCAGCGCGCCATGGGTGGAAGGATCGGCAAGGCCGACCTGATCGTGCTGGCCCTGGACTTCCACCAGCGTCGCGGCGATACGGCGCAGCAGGCCCACCCCGACGGGCTGATCATTTATGAAGGCGCGCGAACGGCCATCGGCCTGCACGACCCGGCGCAGCACCAGGGCTTCCTCCGCCTCCATGCCCTGCTCGGCCAGGATGGCGTGGGCGGGATGGGCGGCGGGCGGCAGGAACACGGCGGCGACGCTGGCCTGGGACTGGCCGGCGCGCACCAGCCCCGCCTCCGCCCGCATCCCCAGCGCAAGGCCGAGGCTGTCGAGCAGGATGGACTTGCCGGCGCCGGTCTCGCCGGTCAGCACCGAAAGGCCCGGACCGAATTGCAGGTCCAGGCGCTCGATGAGCACCACGTCGCGTATGGAAAGGGAGGCGAGCATGGGGCTATGCCCTGCGGCGCGGCGTCATCCTCAGAAGATGGTGTTCCAGGCGCGGCGGAACATCCCCGGACGGTCCTGCGGTGCGGGCAGGGCGCCCGGCGTCAGCAGGGCGTAGCTGTCCTGATACCAGGTCGAGCCGGGGAAGTTGTGGCCAAGCACGCTCGCGGTGCGCCGCGCCTCGTCCCTCAGGCCGAGGGCGGTGTAGATCTCGGTCAGGCGGTGCAGCGCCTCCGGCACGTGGTTGGTGGTCTGGTAGTCCTCCACCACGCGGCGGAACCTGCCGATCGCGGCGTTCAACAGCCCCTGGCGCTGGTAGAAGCGGCCAATGTTCATCTCCTTGCCGGCGAGGTGGTCGCGGGCGAGGTCGATCTTCAGCCTTGCGTCGCGGGCATAGGCCGTGTCGGGGAAGCGGTTCACCACTTCCTGCAGTGCCGTCATTGCCAGTTCCGTTCCGCGCTGGTCGCGCTGGCTGTCGGAGATCTGCTCATAATAGGCGAGGGCGCGCAGGTATTGGGCGTAGGCCACGTCGCGATGCGAGGGGTGAAGCTGGATGAAGCGGTCCAGCCCGCCGATTGCCTCGGTGTAGCGGTTGCGCATGTACTCGCCATAGGCGCCCATGATCTTCGCGTTGGTCGCCCAGGTAGAGAAGGGATGCTCGCGCTCCAGCGTGTCGAAGATCTCGACGGCCTGGGGATAGCGCTGTGCCTGGAGCGCCTCGATCCCCGCGGCGTAGAGGCCTTCGGGCGAGCGGTCCACGATGCCGGCGGTGGCTGACCGTTCGCGGAACAAGCTTCCCATCGAGCCGTCCCACTGCGTCACGCCGCAGCCAGAGAGGGGCAGGAGGACAGCCAGCAGCAGAAGCGGGCGCGAGGAAATGGTCATGAGGTCGGGCATGGCTCCTTCGGGGCGCTGCATACCACGGAACGCGCCCGCCGCGAGGGGGCGGCCCCGCCCCCTCGACCGGCGCCGCTCAGGCGGCGACGGGAATCCGCGTCTCGGCCGCCGGGATCGCGGCGCCGGCGAAGCGCCACGCCGAACGGTCGGCGAAAAGGGCGCGGAGCAGCTGGTTGTTCAGCGCATGGCCCGAGCGGTGGCCGGTGAAGCGGCCATGGATCGGATGCCCGGCAAGGGCGAGGTCGCCCACCACGTCCAGAAGCTTATGGCGCACGAACTCGTCGGGGCGGCGCAGACCGCCCGGGTTCAGCACCAGCGGCCCGTCCACCACCACCGCGTTGTGCAGCCCACCGCCCTGGGCCAGGCCAAGCGAGCGGAGGTGGTTCACCTCCTCGGCGAGAGTGAAGGTACGCGCATTGGCCAGTTCCTCGCGGAAGCTGTCAGCGGTGACGCGCAGCGAGAAGCGCTGCGTGCCGATGGCTGTGCCGGCGAACTCAATGGACAGGGCGGCGTCGAAGAAGGGCTCGTCGCCCGGCTCCAGCTCGGCCCAGCCGCCCTGCGTGTCCTGCACGCGGACGGTCTTCAGCACCTCAATGGCGCGAAGCGTGCCGGGCTGCTCCGTGGTGCCGGCGCACTGGATCAGGAAGAGGAAAGGCTCGGCCGAACCGTCAAGAATCGGCACTTCCGGACCGTCCAGCTCCACCACCGCATCGTCGATGCCGGCAGCGGCCAGGGCGGCCATCACGTGCTCGACCGTGCCCACGCGGGCCTCGCTCTGGCCGGGCAGGCCGAGGGCGGTGCAGAGCCGCGTGTCCACCACGTGGTCGTGGCGGGCGGGAATGGTGACGTCGATGTCGGTGCGATGAAACACGACGCCCTGGCCGGGCTGGCCTGGGCGCAGCGTCAGGGTGATGGACGCCCCGCTGTGCAGGCCCACGCCACGGCACGAGATGCTGGCGGCAAGGCGCCGGCGACGGCCGAGCGGAAGCTGTGCGAAACCATCCATGCGATACGAAATCCCCTTAGATGAGTGACAAGACGCCCCCCGCGCCGTGTCGCTACGTCGCTCAGATGGCACCTCGCACCCGCGAAGGCCAGTCAAGCGTTGTTTCTTCATGTTTCGATGTAAGCCGTTGATTCAGAAGCCAATTGCGGGCGTTTTACTGCCCCATTCTGACCACATTTCCTTGGCCTCGACATGCAAACGGCCGCCCCGTCTCCGGGGCGGCCGCGCGAAGGCGCCGTGATGGCGGTTCAGTTGCTCTGACGGCGCAGGAAGGCTGGGATGTCCAGGCCGTTCTCATCTGGCTGAGCGACCGGGCGCGGTGTGGCGGCGCGCGGCTCCACTGCCGGTTCGGCACGCGGCGCCTGGGGCTGAGGCTCGACCGGGCGCTTCATGGGCGCAAGGCCGGTAACCGAGCGGAACAGCCCGCGCAGCCCGCCGCCAAGGGCAGCCGGCACTTCCGGCGCCGGAGCGGCGGCAGGCGCTTCCATGGACACGGGCGGCGCGGCCACCGGAACCGGATGCGGCATCGGCTGCTCCTCCACATAGGGGAGGGGCTGCGCGACGGGCTGCGCGACTGGCGCGGCGGCCTGGCGAAGCATACCCGCCATTCCGGGGGCCGGGCGACGCGCGGCGGGTGCCACCGGCGCGGCGGGGCGCTGCGTCGGAGCCGGCGCGGCAGCCGCAGCGTTCACCACGGCGAGGCGCGGGCCGGCGCTGGCGGCGGCGCTCGCGACATCGATGCCCGTGGCGACCACGGAGACGCGGATGCGGCCGTTCATCGTGTCGTCGATGGAGGAGCCGAAGATGATGTTGGCTTCCTCGTCCACTTCCTTGCGGATGCGGTTCGCCGCCTCGTCCACCTCGAACAGCGTCATGTCGAGGCCGCCGGTGATGTTGATCAGCACACCCTTGGCGCCGAGCATGGAGGTGTCCTCCAGCAGCGGGTTGCTGATCGCCGCCTCGGCCGCCTTCACGGCGCGGTCGTCGCCCTCGGCCTCGCCCGTGCCCATCATGGCCTTGCCCATCTCCGCCATCACGGTGCGGATATCGGCGAAGTCCAGGTTCACGATGCCGGGGTTGACCATCAGGTCGGTCACGCCGCGCACGCCCATGTAGAGGACGTTGTCGGCCATCTTGAACGCCTCGGCGAAGGTCGTGCGCTCATTCGCCATGCGGAAGAGGTTCTGGTTCGGGACGACGATCAGCGT
The DNA here is from genome assembly GCF_017355885.1 of Sabulicella rubraurantiaca. Lineage (GTDB taxonomy): Bacteria > Pseudomonadota > Alphaproteobacteria > Acetobacterales > Acetobacteraceae > Roseococcus > Roseococcus rubraurantiacus. Next base: position 72,082 of record NZ_JAFEUU010000011.1, on the reverse strand, counting down.
GTCCACGAACTGCTGCAGCTCCTCAAGGCCGGCATCGGCGGCGCGCCTGCGCTTCGGGCCCTCGAAGTCGAAGGGCTTGGTGACGACGCCGACGGTGAGGATGCCGCGCTCGCGCGCCATGCGGGCGATGACGGGCGCCGCACCAGTGCCGGTGCCGCCGCCCATGCCGGCGGTGACGAACACCATGTGGCAGCCCTCGAGATGGCGGGCCAGCTCGTCCGTCGCTTCCTCGGCGGCGGCGCGGCCGATCTCAGGCTTAGCACCGGCGCCCAGACCCTGAGTCAGGTGGGGGCCAAGCTGGACGCGGCGTTCGGCGCGGCTGTTCACCAGCGCCTGGGCATCGGTGTTGGCAACGATGAACTCGACCCCGTCCAGGCCAAGGGCGATCATGTTGTTGACGGCGTTGGTTCCGCCGCCGCCCACGCCGATGACGGCGATCCTGGGCGAGAAATCCGTGTGCTGTGTCACGGGCAACGTCAGGTTCAGCGTCATGCCTGTCTCTCCTCACCCCCAGGATAGAACCTGTGTCGAGTCGGGTCTTCCCTAGTGAAACTCCCGACCCCCGGAAGAATCACAAACGCTCCCGGACCCATCGAACGAGGCGCGCCATCACCCCATCGCGCGGGACGGGGCCGGGCGCAAGGTCCCACAAGGGGCGACCTTCGCCCGCGGCCCATGCCAGCAGCCCGACCACGCCCGAGAAACCGGCGCCGGATGCGGTTTCCGGCAGCCCCCGCACCATGCGCGGCCGGCCCAGCCGCACCGTCACCTCGCGGCCCAGGATGCGCGCCGCGAGCTCCCGCACCCCGATCAGCTGCGACGCGCCGCCGGTCAGCACGATGCGCCGCCGCAGCTCCAGCGGCAGGCCGGAGCCATCCAGCCGGTCGCGCAGCAGCTCGAAAGTTTCTTCCAGCCGGGGGCGGATGATGCGCACCACCATCTCGCGCGGGACGCGGGCGATCTGGTCCTCTTCCTCGCCCACCTGCGGGATGGAGAGCAGCTCCGTCCGGTCCTCGGCGGATTCGAGGACGGAGCCGTGCATGGTCTTCAGCCGCTCGGCATGGGCGATGGGGGTGGACAGCACGCGGGCCAGGTCGTTCGTGACCTGCCAGCCGCCGACCGGAAGCTGCGCCGTATGGGTCAGGCGCCCCTCGGCGAAAGCGGCGAGGCTGGTCGTGCCCGCGCCCATCTCCACCACCACGGCGCCCATCTCGCGCTCATCCTCGACGAGAGTGGCGAGGCCAGCGGCGAAGGGGGCGCTGACCATCTCTTCCGCTTCCAGCTCGCAGCGATGCAGGGTCACGCCGAGATTGGCGAGGGCGTGGCTTGCCGCATCCACCACGTGCAGCCGGGCGGAGAGCGTGTCGCACACCATGGAGCGCGGATCCTCGACGCCGGCCGTCGCATCCACCTGGAAGCCGAGAGGGAAGGCATGCACCGCCTCCCGCCCCTCCGAGGCGGTGCGGCGCACCCCTTCCGCGAGGATGGAGCGGAGGTCGCCATCGGTGACGGCGCGCCCGCCCACCGGCCAGAGGATGTTGTGGACGCGGCTTTCCGGCTGCCCGCAGGACAGGTTGGTGATCACCCCGTTCAGCAGGTGATCGGCCATTTCCTCCGCATGGGCCACGGCGGCGCGGATGGATTGCTCCGCCGCCTCCATGTCCACGATGGAGCCGGCCTTCACGCCGCGCGATTTCTGCCAGCCGAAGCCCAGGGCACGCGGGACGCCGTCGCCCTCGATGCGCGCGATCAGGCAGACCACCTTGGAGGAACCGATATCCAGCACCCCAAAAGGTCCGGAGCGCGCGGGGCCGAGGCGGCGAGAGCGCGCAGGCGGCTCGGCCGCCTGGGGCTGAAAGCGAACGAGATCCTTCATCCGCGTGGCGACCGGCTCGGAGCGGCGGGTGTTGCTGTCGCCGCCGGGGTGGGCGCGGCGTTCGGCATGGGGCGCAGCACCAGCCGGTCCGGCAGGCGCATATCGACCGAGGCGAGCGGCCGGTCGAGCAGCTTGTCGCGCGCGTGCAGCTCGGTGAGGCGGGTCAGGGCAGCGCCCTCATGCCCCTCGGGCAGCAGGATGTCGGCGCCATTGAGCAGGCGCAGGTTCCAGCGCCGCTCGGAGACGCGGATAATGGCCTGCACGCGCTCGCCGATCTCGGGCGTTCCACGCAGCAGGTCGATCATCGCTGCGGCGTGGCGCTCCGCCCCGTTGCCGACCACGAGCGGCAGGGGACCGAAGGCCTCCAGCCGCTCCGAGGCCATCACGCGGCCTTCGCGGTCGATCACGGAGAAGCGGCCATCCTTCTGCCAGATGGCGAAGGCGCGCCGCTCGACGAGGCGAACCAGCACGGTGCCGGGCAGGCGGCGTTCCACATGCGCCTCGTCCACCCAAGCGATCTCCTCCAGCCGCTGCTTCGCGGCATGGGGATCGAAATCCAGGATCGGCTCACCAGGCTGCGTCCGCAGCGCGAAGAGCAGCGCCTCGCGCGGGGTGAATTCGCGCCCCTCGATGCGGATCTCCTGCACCGACAGGCCCGGACCGCGCCCCAGCGCCGCGAGGTGATGCGCCGCGTCGCGCAGCCGCGCCGCCGGGTCCAGGGCGATGAGGCCCAGCGACAGCGCGCCCAGCCCACCCACGGCAAGGGTCGCGATGCCCGCGCCCTTCAGCCAGTTGCGTCGCCGCCGCAGCCACAGCCGCAGGCGCGACGGGCGCTGCGGCGCCTTGGCCGCCGCGCGCTGGCGCGATTCCGCCGCCAGGCGCGGCCGCGCGGCGCTGGGCTCACGCGCCATGGCGCGCCTGCTCCACGATCCAGCGGCACAAGGACGGGAAGGGGATGCCCAGATGCGCCGCCTGTTCCGGCAGCAGCGAGGTGGGCGTCATCCCGGGTTGGGTGTTCACCTCCAGCAGGAAGAGCTTGCCCGGCTCCCCCTCTGTGTCGTCGTAGCGGAAATCGGAACGGGACACGCCGCGGCAGCCCAGCGCCCGGTGCGCCGCGAGCGCCACGCGCTTCGCCTCCGCCTCGATCTCAGGATGGATCCGGGCGGGCAGGACATGGCGCGAGCCGCCATCGGCATACTTTGCCTCGTAGTCGTAGAACTGGTTGTCGGTGGCAATCTCCGTCACGGCGAGGGGACGGTCGCCCATCACCGCCACGGTCAGCTCCCGCCCCGGGATGAAGCGCTCCGCCATGATGCGCGGGCCGAAGCGCCAGCCGCGGGCGATCTCGCGGCGCCGGTTGTCGCCCTCGCGCAGGATGGACACGCCGACGGAGGAGCCCTCATCCACCGGCTTCACCACATAGGGGAGGGGGAGGGGATCCGCCTCCTCCAACTCCTCTGGGGAAACCACCTTGTGCGCGGCGACAGGCAGGCCATGCGCCTCGAACACTGCCTTGGCGGCCGACTTGTCCATGGCGACAGCGGAGGTGCGGACACCGGAATGGGTGTAGGGCAGCCCCATCCAGTCCAGCACGCCCTGGATGCAGCCATCCTCGCCGAAGCGCCCATGCAGCGCGTTGAACACCGCGTCCGGCCTCGCCGCCTGGAGCGCGCCGATGGTTGCGGAAAGATCTGACCCGACCTCGATCGGCGCGACGGCGAAGCCCGCTTCGCGCAGCGCGGCCACGATCTGCCGACCAGAAGAAAGGCTCACCTCGCGCTCCGCCGAGATGCCGCCGTAAAGCACCGCCACCGTGTTCATTGCGCCACCCCGATGCGCCGGATTTCCCAATGCAGTGCCACGCCCGAATGGGCAAGCACTCGTTCGCGCACCTCCTCGCCCAGTCCCTCGATCTCGGCCGCCGTGGCGCCGCCCGTGTTGACCAGGAAGTTCGCGTGTTTCTCGCTCACCATCGCGCCCCCGCGCGTGAGACCCCGGCAGCCGGCCGAGTCGATCAGCGCCCAGGCCTTGCCGGCTTCCGGGTTGCGGAAGGTGGAGCCGCCGGTGCGGGCGCGGACAGGCTGTGAGGCCTCTCGCGCCGCGCGGATTTCCGCCATGCGGGCGGCGATCGCGGCTGCGTCACCCGGCGCGGCGTGGAATCGGGCGCGGGTGACAACTCCGCGCTCCGGCAGCGCGGCATGGCGATAGCCGAAGCGGAAGGCAGAAGCGGGCAGGCGCTCGACGCCCCGCGCCGTCGCGACCTCGGCCCAATCCAGCACGTCCTTGACCTCGGTGCCGTAGGCGCCGGCATTCATGGCGACGGCGCCGCCGACGCTGCCGGGGATGCCGCACAGAAATTCCAGCCCGGCGAGGCCGGCGGCAGCGGCGTGCTCGGCCAGGGTCACGTCCAGCGCCGCGGCGCCAGCCACGATACCGTCCGCTTCCGCCGCGATGGCACCGAAGCCGCGTGCCGGCAGGCGGACCACCATCCCAGGCACGCCACCGTCGCGCACGATCAGGTTGGAGGCGGCGCCGATCACCGTGAGCGGCGTCGCAGGGTCGAGCCCGGCCAGCAACGCGACCAGGTCCTCCGCATCGGCAGGCTTTGCCAGGAACTCCGCCGGGCCGCCGACGCGGAACCAGGTCTGCGGGCCGAGCGGTGCGCCCGCGTCCAGCCGTCCGCGCAGTGCCGGAAGGGTGAGAACCCCACTCATGCGCGCTTGAGCGGCACGAGCCGCCCGGATTTCGCCTGCAACTCGGAAAGCTGTGCCGGCAGGGCATGGGCCCAGGTGGTGATGTTGCCGGCGCCCAGGCAGACCACGAAGTCGCCGGGCTTGGCGATGGCGTTGATCATTTCGGGCAGGGCGTCGGGCTCGGGCAGCGGAACGACGGAGCGGTGGCCGCGCGCACGCAGTCCTTCCACCAGCGCATCCTTGTCCATGCCCTCCAGCGGCGCCTCGCCAGCGGCATAGACATCGGCGACGATGACGGTGCCCGCATCGTTCATGCAGGTGCAGAACTCAGGGAAGAGCTGCTTCAGGCGCGAATAGCGGTGCGGCTGCACGACGGCGATCACGTCGCGCGCCCCGGCCTGTCGCGCCGCCTTCAGCACGGCCGCGATCTCGACCGGGTGGTGGCCGTAATCGTCGATCACCGCGATGCCGCCCGCCTCGCCCACGCGGGTGAAGCGACGCTTCACGCCCTTGAAACCGGCCAGGGCCTGGCGGATCACGTCCTCCGGCACTTCCATCTCGACGCCCACGGCGATGGCGGCCAGCGCGTTCTGCACGTTGTGCTGGCCGAGCATCGGCAGGCGGAACGGCTTCATGGTGCGCGAGCGGCCAGTGGCGCGGTCCTGCACCGTCACCTCGAAGGTGGCGCCCGCACGGTCGGTCAGCAGCTTCTGCGCCCGCACATCGGCCTGGGGCGAGAAGCCGTAGGTCACGAGGCGCCGGTCCAGCTTGGGAATCATCGCCTGCACGCCTGGGTGATCCATGCAGAGAACGGCGAAGCCATAGAAGGGGATGTTGCCGACGAACTGCGCATAGCCGTCGCGCATCGCCTCCTCCGTGCCCCAGTGGTCCAGGTGCTCGGCATCCATGTTGGTGACGACGGCGACCGTGGCGGGCAGGCGCAGGAAGGAGCCGTCGCTCTCATCGGCCTCCACGACCATCCACTCGCCCGTGCCCATGCGGGTGTTGCCGCCATAGGCGTTGACGATGCCGCCATTGATCACGGTGGGGTCGAGCCGCGCCTGCTCCAGCACGCAGGCGATCAGGGAGGTTGTGGTGGTCTTGCCGTGGGTGCCGCCCACCGCGATGCCCCATTTCAGGCGCATCAGCTCGGCCAGCATCTCGGCGCGGCGCACGACGGGGAGGAGGCGCTTGCGGGCGGCCTGGACCTCCGGGTTGTCTTTCTTCACCGCCGTGGAAACGACCACCACCTGCGCGTCGCCGAGGTTCTCCTCGCGATGGCCGACATGGACGGGGATGCCGCGCTCCCGCAGGCGGGCGACGTTGTAGCCCTCCGCGATGTCGGAGCCCTGCACGGAATAGCCGAGGTTGTGCAGCACCTCGGCGATGCCGGACATGCCGATCCCGCCAATGCCGACGAAGTGGAGCGTGCCGATGGACAGGGGCAATGCGCGCATCTCAGGAGGCTTTCCGGCGAAGGAGGGCAAGGACGAGGTCGGCGAGGTCGCGCGCCGCCTGTGGGCGGGCGAGGGATGACGCGGCTCGGGCGGCTGCGGCAAGCTTTTCCGGCGCAAGCAGCCATGTCGAAAGGAGGCTGGACAAGGCGCCCGCATCCATCTCGGCCTGGGGCAGCACGCGCGCCGCTCCGGCACCGGCCAGGGCACGGGCATTGGCCACTTGGTGGTCGTCGATGGCCGAGGGCAAGGGAACCAGCAGCGCGGGACGCCCGGCGCACGCCAGTTCCGCCAAGGTCGAGGCCCCGGCCCGCGCCACCACCAGATGCGCCGTCGCCAGTCTGCGCGGCATGTCGGAAAAGAAGGGCGACAATTCGACCGGGATGCCGGTGCCGGCATAGGCGGCGCGCACCCGCTCGAGGTCCTCGGCGCGGCATTGCTGCGTGACGATCAGCCGGTGGCGTAGGGCTTCGGGCAGGGAGGCGATGGCGGCGGGCACCGTGTCGGCAAAGACCCGCGCGCCAAGCGATCCGCCGGTGACGAGCAGCCGGATCGCCCCCTCGCGCGGCGCCTCGTAGCCGTGCCCGGCCAGGGCGGCGAGAGCGGGTCGCACCGGATTGCCCACGACATGCGGCTTCGCGCCGGCCGGCACCTTGGCCGTCTCGCCATAGGTGAGGGCGAGGGCATCGGCGCGCGGCGCGAGAAACCGGTTGGCCCGGCCCAGCACGGCATTCTGCTCGTGGATGACCAGCACGGGCCGGGCGCTGCGAAGCGTCAACGCGGCGATGGCCGGCGGGATGGCCGGGTAGCCGCCAAACCCCACCACCGCCCGCGCCTCCAACCGGCGCAGCAGGCCGCGTGCCACCATCGTCCCCTGGCCAAGCTGGGCGAGGCCCTGGGCGGCGCGCCATGCGCTGCGCCCTGCCACCCCACCGCCCTTCAGGACGAAGCGCTCGGCCTGGGCGAAGGCAGGGCTGTCGAAGGCGGCTGAGCGCGCATCGGTGAAGAGCGCGATGCGCTCGCCACGCGCGGACAGCTCGGCGGCCAGGGCTTCGGCCGGGAAGAGGTGGCCTCCTGTGCCCCCGGCCGCGATGGCGATCATGTACCCGGTTCCATCCGCGAGATACGCCGCCGCGTCAGGGCCAGAAGGAAGCCCATGCCCAGCGCCAGCGCGACGACGGAGGAGCCGCCATAGGACACGAAGGGCAGCGTCATCCCCTTGGTCGGGATGAGGCGGAGCGAGGACCCCATGTTGATGAAGGCCTGCAGCCCGAACTGGGTCAGCAGTCCCGCCGCGGCGAGGGAGACGAAGATGTCGCGCTCCTCGCACAGGCGCAGGAGGCCGCGCAGCACCACGAAGGCGAAGATGCCCAGGATCACGAGGCAGGCGACGAGGCCGAACTCCTCCGCTGCCACGGGGAAGACGAAGTCCGCATGGGCGTCGGGCAGCACGTCCTTCACACGTCCCTCGCCTGGGCCGCGCCCGAGCAGTCCGCCATTGCCGAAAGCTTCCAGCGACATGCGGATCTGGAAGTCGCCGTCGGAGTTGCTGTGGGCCTCCGGATAGAGGAAGCGGTTGATGCGCATCCGGACGTGCCCGTGCAGCGTGTAGGCGAGCACGCCCAGCCCGACGACGCCGACGCCGCCCACCATCACCCAGAACAGGTTGATGCCGGAAACGAAGACCTGGGCGAGGAACACGGCGACGATCACCGCCAGCATGCCGATATCGGGCTGGCGCTTCAGCAGCACCGCCACGATCCCGATCAGCACGAAGGACACCACGAGGCCCGGGAAGCGCGGCGTCCGCTTGCCCTCGGCGATCAGCCATCCACACACCACGGCGAGGCAGGGCTTCAGGAACTCCGAGGGCTGCAAGGACATGCCGGGCAGGGAGATCCAGCGCCGCGCGCCCTTGATCTCCGTGCCCACGACCAGCGTCATCGCGGTCAGCGCCAGCGCGCCCACCGTGCCCAGCATGGCGAGGCGCAGCACCCAGCGTGGCGAGAGCAGCGACACCGCCACCATCACCCCCACGGCGAGGACCGAGTACATGACCTGCCGCGCCAGGAACATGTGGCGGGAGGAGGCGCCGATGCGCTCCGCGACCGCCGGGCTGGCGGAGAGCATCATCACGTAGCCGATCGCCACGAGGGAAAGCAGCGCCGCCAGGGTCCAGCGATCCACGCTCCACCACCAGCGGCCTAGCACGGAAGTGTCGTTGCGCGAGACGGCCATCAGCCGAGTGCCTCCCTCACGAGTTGGCGGAAGCGGTCGCCCCGCGCGTCGAAGCCGGTGAACTGGTCCCAGGAGGCCGCGGCGGGGGAGAGCAGCACCACGTCGCCGCGCTTCGCGAGCGCCATGGCGCGGGGCACCGCCGCCTCCAGCGTGCCCACCACCTCATGCGCGACCCCATGCGATGCGAGGGTTGCGGCGAATTCGGGGCCGTCGCGCCCGATCAGCAGCGCGTGGGCGATGCGCGGGAAAAGCGGCGCGAGGGGGGCGATCCCACCCTCCTTGCCTTCTCCGCCCGCGATCCAGACGACGCGCCCGTAGGAAGCCAGGGCCTTCTCGGTGCTGTCGGCGTTGGTGGCCTTGCTGTCATTCACGAACAGGATGCCGTCGCGCTCCGCCACGACCTCCTGACGGTGCGTCAGGCCGGGATAGCTCCGCAGCCCCACCGCCAGCGCGTCGCGCGGCACGCCGAGCTCCATCGCCATGGCGCAGGCGGCTGCCGCGTTCTGGGCGTTGTGATCGCCCGGCAAGGTGGAGCACTCGGTGAGGTCGGTGATTGGGCCCGCCGTGTCGCGCAGGATGCGTCCCTCCCACCACACCCCGCCCGGTCCGAGCGGAATGACGCGCGAGGGGATTTCCTCCGCGAACGAGGCAGTGAGCACATCGCCCTGGCCCAGCACCGCCACGTCGCCCGGCCCGTGATGCGCGAAGATGCGCGCCTTGGCAGCCCGATAGCCCGCCATGTCGCCGTGCCGGTCCAGGTGGTCGGGCGTGAGGTTCAGCAGGCAGGCCACGTCGAAATGCGTCCGGTCCAGCCGCTCCAGCGCGTAGGAGGACATTTCCAGCACGTAGATGCCGTCATCACTCAGGATAGGCAGGCCGAGAGCGGGCGGGCCGAGATTGCCGCCCACCGCGACCTTCCTCCCCGCGCTCTCCAGGATATGCGCCAGCAGCGCCGTCGTCGTGCTCTTGCCGTTGGTGCCGGTGATGCCGGCGAAGCGCGCACGCGACCCGGCATGGCGGACGGCGCGGAACAGGAACTCGATCTCGGACAGGATGGGCGCGCCCGCCGCCTGCGCCGCCTCGGCCGCCTTGTGCGGGCGGGGCAGGCGATGGGCGATGCCCGGGGAGAGCAGCAGCACGTCGAAGGCGAAGCGCTCCGCCGGGTTAGCGATGCGAAGCCCGACGCGGCGCGCTTCTTCGCGCGCCTTCTCGCTGTCATCCCAGGCCGTCACCTCCGCGCCCCATTCGACGAGGCGACGCGCGGCAGGCAGCCCGGCCTTGCCGAGCCCCACCACCGCCACGCGCTGCCCCGCGAACGGCATCATCGGATCTTCAGCGTCGAGAGGCCGACCAGCCCGAGCACCATGGCGATGATCCAGAAGCGGATCACGATGGTGGGCTCGGCCCAGCCCTTCTTCTCGAAATGGTGGTGCAGCGGCGCCATCAGGAAGACACGCCGCCCGGTGCGCTTGAACCAGAAGACCTGGATCATGACGGAGAGAGTCTCCACCACGAACAACCCGCCGACGATGGCCAGCACGATCTCGTGCTTCGTGGCGACCGCGACCGCGCCCAGCGCGCCGCCCAGCGAGAGCGAGCCCGTGTCGCCCATGAAGACCGCCGCCGGCGGCGCGTTGAACCACAGGAAGCCGAGCGAGGCGCCGATGAGCGCCGAGCAGATCACCGCCAGCTCGCCCGCGCCCGGGACGCCGTGCAGCTGGAGGTGGTCGGCGAAGATGCGGTTGCCGACGAGGTAGGCGATCAGCGCAAACACGGCGGCCGCGATCATCACCGGCACGATGGCCAAGCCATCCAGCCCGTCCGTCAGGTTCACGGCGTTGGAGGCGCCCATCATCACGAACATGGCGACGAGCGGGAACAGGATGCCGAAGGGGATCAGCACCTGCTTGAAGATCGGCACCGCAAGCGTGTCCTCCAGCCCGGCGGGCAGGAGCATGCAGAACCAGATGGCCGCACCCAGGCCGATCAGCCCCTGGGCGATCAGCTTCTGCCGCCCCGACACGCCCTTGGTGTTGCGCTTGGTCACCTTCAGCCAGTCATCCATGAACCCGATCGCGCCATAGCCCAACGTGACCAGCATCACCGGCCAGACGAAGCCGTTCCGCAGATCGGCCCAGAGCAGGAAGGACAGGGTGAGCGAGAACAGGATCAGCACCCCGCCCATGGTGGGCGTGCCCTTCTTGGTGAGGAGATGCGATTGCGGCCCGTCCTCCCGGATGGGCTGGCCGGCGGGCTGGAAGGTGCGGAGCCAGGCGATGATGGGGCGGCCGAAGACCAGGGTCAGGACGAGCGCGGTCATGCAGGCGGCGCCCGCGCGGAAGGTGATGTAGCGCGTCAGGTTGAACAGGATGAATTCCTCGGCGAAGGGGCCGAGAAGCAGCGGAATCATGCGGAAGCCTTCCCACCGGCAGCATCCAGCGCGCGGATGACCGCCGCCATCCGCATGCCGAGTGAGCCCTTGACCAGAACGGCGTCCCCGTCGCGCAACGCTGCCACGAGCCGGGGCGCGAGAGCCTCGGACGTCTCCGCCCAGAAGCCCTGCCGCGCGGGGGGGATGCCAGCGAAGAGGCGGCTCATCAAGGGGCCGCAGGCAAAGACCAGATCAGCGTGCGAAGCGACCTCCGGGGCGAGGTTTTCGTGCAACGCAGGGCCGTGGCTTCCCATTTCCAGCATGTCACCCAGCACGACGATGCGCCGCTTCGCCTTCTGCGCTGCCAGCACGCCGACTGCAGCGCGCAAGGCCGTGTCGCTGCTGTTGTAGCTTTCGTCCAGCAGCAGGGCGACGCCGCCATCTGGGGTGGAGATGCGCCGCATCTCGCCGCGCCCGGCCCCGGCGCCGAAGCCTTCCAGCGCCGCCGCGGCCAGACCGGCATCACCGCCCGCCGCCTGGATGGCGGCGAGGGCGGCCAGCGCGTTCAACGCCATGTGCTTCCCAGGCTGCGCCAGGGATAGCGTCACGTGGCGGCCGGACAGAGAGAAGAGCGCGGTGGAGGAAGCCTCCTCGCCCTTGAAGTCCAGCAGCCGCGCCTCGCATTCCGGCCCCTCACCGAAGCCGATGACGCGGGCGCCGTGCCCGCCTGCGACCTCGGACATGCGTGCGAAATGCAAGCTCTCGGCCGGCAACACCGCCACGCCGCCGGGCACGAGGCCGGCGGCGATGTCGGCCTTCTCCTCCGCGATGGCCTCCTGGCTGCCGAGGTGGCCGATATGTGCCGTGCCCACATTGGTCACCACCGCGACATGCGGCCGGGCGAGGCGCGACAGCGGCGCGATCTCTCCACGGTGGTTCATCCCCATCTCCACCGCCGCCCATGCCGTCTCGCGCGGCATCCGGGCCAGGGTGAGGGGAACGCCCCAGTGGTTGTTGTGGCTCGCCGCGCTCGCATGGGCCGGGCCGAGGCCGGCGCAGGCGCGGCGCAGCATCTCCTTCGTGGTGGTCTTGCCCACGCTGCCCGTGACGCCGATCACCCGCGCGGAGGAGCGAACCCGCCCGGCCGCGCCCAGTGCCGTCAGCCCGGCCAGGGTGTCGGCCACGCGCAGCGTGGGCCCGGTCGGCACGTCGCGATCCACCATGGCGGAGGCGCCCGCGGCGAAGGCCTGGGCGACGAAGTCGTGCCCGTCGCGCTCCGCCCGCAGCGCCACGAAGAGATCGCCCGGTTGGACGGTGCGGGTGTCGATGGAGATGCCGGTCGCGGAGAGCGTGTCGTCGCACGCCCCGCCCGTCGCCTCGCGCAGTTCGGCGGCGGTCCAGAGGGGGGTCATGTGGGTGCTCCGGCAAGGCGGCGCACCACCTCGGCATCGTCGAAGGGAAGGGTGACGCCCGCGATGGTCTGGCCCTGCTCATGCCCCTTGCCGGCCACGGCCAGGACATCGCCGGGGCCGAGGGCTTCGAGGGCGCGGGCGATCGCCGCTTCCCGCGCGCCGGCATCGACGGCGCCGGGCGCGCCTTCCAGCACGGCACGACGGATGGTGGCCGGGTCCTCCGAGCGCGGATTGTCGTCGGTGATCCAGACGCGGTCGGCGCCGCGCGCGGCAGCCTCGCCCATCAGGGGGCGCTTGCCGGGGTCGCGGTCGCCGCCAGCGCCGAACAGCACATGCAGACGCGCGCCCTTAGCCACGTGCGGGCGCAGCGCGGCGAGGAGGCGGGTCAGCGCGTCGGGGGTGTGGGCGTAGTCCACGAAGATGGCGGCGCCATTGGGCAGGGTGGCGGCCAGTTCCATCCGCCCCCGCACCCCCGTGAGGCGCGGCAGCAAGCCGAGGGGATCCGAGAGACCCAGGGCCGGCGCGAGGGCAACGGCCAGCGCCGCATTCTCCGCCTGGAAGCGGCCAGGGATGCGAAGCTCCACCTCGCGCCCCGCGATGCGAGCCACCTGCCCATCCGGCAGGGGGCGCCAATCCTCCACGGCCGCTTCCCGCCATTCGAGGCGGCGGCGCGTGGCGACCGCCCGCAGCGCCTCGCGCGTTTCCGCGTCCATGCCCGCGCCGGCAGCGGCGATGGCGCCTTGCGGCAGCAGGGCGTCGAACAGCCGCAGCTTGGCGTCGCGATAGGCCTCCAGGGAGCCGTGATAATCGAGGTGGTCACGCGTCAGGTTGGTGAAGCCGGCTCCCGCAAGCCGCACCCCGTCCAGGCGCCGCTGGTCCAGCCCGTGCGACGAGGCTTCCATGGCGAGCCGCGTCACCCCGGCACCATCGAGGGCAGCGAGCGTCGCGTGCAGCGTGACCGGGTCGGGCGTGGTGAGCGAAGGACCCGGCGGGAAGGCGGGCGCGACGAGGCCGAGCGTGCCGAGCGACGCGGCCTTGTGCCCGGCCAGCTCCGCCATCTGCCGCAGGAAGTCGGCGGTGCTGGTCTTGCCGTTGGTGCCCGTGACGGCGACCGCATACTCTGGCTGGCCCGGCGTCAGCCGCGCGGCTGCAAGCGCGAGTGCCCGGCGCGGATCAGCGGCGAGGAGCAGCGGGCGCGCCGGGACGCCTTTAGGCCAGGTGGTTCCCTCCGGTGCGACCACGGCGACGGCGCCGCGCTCCACCGCGCCGCCGATATGGGCGCGGCCGTCATGGCGGCTGCCGGGCAGGGCGAAGAAGACGGTCTCGGGTCCGGCGTCTCGGCTATCGGCCGTCAGGCGGGCGAAGCGCGCATCCGCCGCCGCTTCGGGAACCGCGACACCGCAGCCGAGCAGATCATCGAGCCGCACGGCCGGACTCGGGGCTGAGCCCGTGAATGACGAGGCGTGGCATCGCCACCCCTTCGCCGGCATCGGTGCGGCGCAGCGGGGCCTGGCCGGGCTCGAAGCCCGGCGGCACGGCGGGGCGGGGCGCCAGGGTCGGAGCTGGGCGAGGTGTGGGTGTGGACTGCGCGGCCGGCTGGATGCGCGGCGCCGCCGGACGGCCCGGCTGGAGGGGAAGGGCGATGGTGGACTGGATCTGCTGCTGCCGTTCGATCTCAGGCACCATGCCAAGGATGGGGGCCGTGCGCTCCAGCACGCGGCGCGCGGTCGGGGCAGCGACGACGCCCGCCGTCGCGAAGCCGCCCGTGTCGGCGCGGGGCTTCGGCTCATCCACCATGAGGTACATGGAATAGCGCGGCGCATTCATCGGGAAGGCCCCGACGAAGGCGGAGATACGGCGGTTCTCGATATAGACGCCGCGGTCATTGGTCTTCTGCGCCGTGCCGGTCTTGCCGCCGATGAAGTAGCCGGGGCTTTCGGCGGAGCGGGCGGAGCCATCCGTCACCGCCACGCGCATCAGGCGGCGCATCTGCTCCGAGGTGCGCTCGGAGATCACGCGCACCCCCTCGCGCTCCGCCCCCTCGGGCTGGGCGAGGACGGTCGGCTGGCGAAGGATGCCGCCATTGGCCAGGGCGCTGGTCGCGGTGATGACATGCAGCGGCGTGACCGAGATGCCGTGGCCGAAGCCGATCGTCATGGTGTTGACGTCGCGCCAGTTGCGCTGAGAGGGCGCGAGGGGAACCGCCGCCTCGGGCAGTTCCACCGTGAGGCGCTGCAGCAGCCCCATCCGCCCGATGAACTCGCGGTGCCGGGTCGGCCCGACTGTCATCGCCATGTGGGCAGTGGCGAGGTTCGAGGAGTAGGCGATGATCTCCGGCAGGGCGAGCCAGCGATTCTTGCCGCGGAAGTCGTTGATCGTGTGCCGCCCGATCCGGATGGGGCGCGAGGCGTCGAAGCCTGAATGCAGCTGCACCGTCCCGAGGTCGAGCGCCATGGCGGAGGTAAGCAGCTTGAAGGTCGAGCCGGGCTCGTAGACGCCGGTGACGGCGCGGTTGAAGCGCTGCTCCGCCGGGGCCTGGGCGAGGTCGGAGGCGGCGAAGTCCGGCAGCGACACCATGCCCAGCACCTCGGCGGTGTGGACATCCATCATGATGGCCGCGCCGCCGATGCCGTTGAACCGGCCGATCGCCCAGTCCAGCGCCTCGCGCACCTCGCGCTGGATGCGGATGTCGATGGACAGGCGCAGGGGCGCGCGGGACACGCGCAGCCGCTCGTCGAACCACTTCTCGACGCCGGCGATGCCCACCCCGTCCACGTCCACCACGCCCAGCACGTGGGCCGCATCGCGGCCGCGCGGATAGGTGCGGCGCTCGGCGGTCTCGAAGTAGAGGCCGAGGATGCCGAGGTTGTTGATCGCCTGTTCCTGGCGCGGCGTGATGAAGCGATCGATGTAGGCGAACTGCCGGGGCGGGGAGAGGCGCTGCACCAGGCGATCCCGGTCCAGGTGCGGCAGGATGCGGACAAGCTGGTCCGCCACGGCGCGCGGGTCGTCGATCTGCGGCGGGCGGGCGTAGAGCGCGGTGCCGCGCACTGTCACCGCCAGCACTTCACCGTTGCGGTCGGTGATCTCGGCCCGCGCGACTGGTGCTTCGGACACGGGGGCGGAGCGAGGGGCGGTGGCGATGCGCGAGGCCGCCGGGTCCAGCACGGTGGCGTCGGTCAGCTTCAGCCCGACCGCGGTGAACAGCAGGCCGAAGCCTGCGGCGGCGACGAACAGCCTCCCCTTCATGCGCGTGCGCATGAGCGCCTCGCCCGGGGCGACGCGCACCAGGGCCCGCGAGGCGCTCTCCTGCGGTGGCAGGGGCGCCTCCGGGCGGCCCCGGGGGGCGGCGTCCGGCGAAGGTGGGGGGAGGTGCGTCACGGTTTACCGGCCGAAGGGCACCGGCGGGGGCAGGGCCATCCCGCCACCGATCAGCGAGCCGCTGGCCTGGACCGGAGCGGCCATGGCGGTGCGGAACGCGGGCTGCGGAATGGCCGAGTTCGGCGAGGCCGGGGTGTGGATGACCGGCGGCTGCGCCGGGCGCGGCGGCTGGCTGGCGCTGGTGACGGATGGCAGGGAGGCGACATCCGTGCGGGCGATCTCCGTGCGGGCGCGGCGCGGGGCGGCGCGCGGCGCCTCGGCGACCGGCATCTCGGCGCGGACGGGGCGGATCGGATCAGCCACGCGCGGCGCGGCGCGGGGTGCCTCCGGCGTGGCGGCGATCACCATCGGGGCGGGCGCGGGGGCCGGAGCAGCGGCCGGAACCGGAGCGGGGGCGGGGGCCGGCGCGGCGGCCAGCACGGGCGCGGCCGGGGCATCGGCGCGTGGCGCCTCTGGCGCGGGGCGCGCTGGCACTGGGCGCGGGGCCTCGGCCACGACGACGGGGGCAGCGGCCGGGGCGGCAGGCGCCGGACGGAAATCGGCGGCCGTGAAGACCAGCGCCTCGCCAGGGGCGGAGGCGAGTTCGGTGCGCGGGCCGAAGCCGGTGGAGACAGGCGTGAAGGCCACGGCCTGGGGCATGCGGCGCTGCGCGTCCTCCAGGCGCTGGAACTGCGCGGGCTCCATGGGCTGCATGTGGCGCAGGTGGCTGGTGGCCATGTGCCGCAGCCGCTCTTGGTCGTTCAGCCGCGCCCATTCGGCATTCAGGATCTGGGTGCGGCTCATCTCCGCTTCGGTCTGGCGGCGAATGTCGCGCAGGTCGCGGTCAAGCTGCGCCACCTCCTCCTTCGTCTGGAAGACGTAGAAGCCGGCTCCGAAAAACGCGGCGAAGGTGATGGCGGTCAGGGGATGGATCATGCGGCGGCGCTTTCTGGCAGGCGCTGGAGGGCACGGAGATGGGCGGATCGGGCGCGGGGATTGGCCGCGCATTCGCTTTCGGAAGGACGGATCGAACGGGGCGTCAGCAGCCGGAAGCCGGCAGGGGCACCAGCACCCGGCAGCAGGGAGCGGGGGTCGTGACGCGAGGCGCCGGGCGTCCGGCCCGCGGCGGTCTGGAATGCGCGCTTCACCAATCGGTCCTCGAGGGAATGAAAGGAGACGACAACGATTCTGCCGTTGGGCGCCATCAGGGAGAGTGCGGATTCCAGCGCGCGGGAAACTTCGCCGAGTTCGTCGTTCACGCGAATCCGCAGCGCCTGGAAGGCCCGAGTCGCAGGGTGAAGGCCGGACGGATCGCGCGGGACCGAGGAGCGGATGATCTCAGCGAGGCGCAGCGTCGTGGTGATGGGAGCTTCCGCGCGCGCGGTAATGATGGCACGGGCGATGCGGCGGGAATGACGCTCCTCGCCCAGCTCCCAGATCAGGTCCGCCAGCTCGCGCTCCGGCAGCCCGTTCACGAGGTCGGCGGCGGAGGGGCCGGCCATCTCCATGCGCATGTCAAGCGGGCCATCGGCGCGGAAGGAGAAGCCGCGCTGCGCCTCGTCCAGCTGGAAGGAGGACACGCCAAGATCGAGCACGACGCCGTCCAGCTGGGTCACGCCGCGTGCGGCCAAATGCTCGGCCATGTCGCCGAACCGACCTTCGATCAGGTGCAACCGGCCCGGATGCCGGGCGGCAAGGGCGGCGCCGCGGCGGATGGCATCCGGGTCGCGGTCCATGGCCCAGAGGGTGCAGGGGGCGGCGTCCAGGATGGCGGAGGCATAGCCGCCACCACCGAAGGTCCCGTCCAGGATCACCTCGCCGGCCTGGGGGGACAGGGTGGCCAGAACCTCGTTCAGGAGGACAGGGATGTGGCTCATGCCGCGCCCCCTTCCGACTTGGCGCGGGCGCGGGCAGCCATGCGCTCGCGCGCCGCGGCGATCTGCGCCTCGGCGGCGTCGGGCTCCCAAAGCTCGAAATACTCGCCCCGACCCATGAAGGTCACGGCGGAGGACAGCGCGGCGTGATCCAGCAGGTCTCGGGGGAGGACCATGCGCCCTTCGGGGTCGGGGGTGACATCGAGCACATCGGCGAGGAGGGCGTAGGCGATGGCGTCGTCCTCCTCGGTCGGCTCGTCGAGGGGGCTGGTGTTGGGCGCAGCGGCATCGAAATGCGAGGCGGGCCAGGCTTCGATGCAGGGGTGACGGGTGGAGCGGCGGAGGACCAAGCCCTCACCGGCGAGGCGGGCGCGAAACAGGGCAGGGACGCTGACGCGAGCCTTCGCGTCGAGCTTGTTCGTGAACTTGCCCCGGAACTGGGTCATCTGCGCCCGGATGCCCCCCGTTGCAGACCGCAGTGAACCGCCATTGGCGCGGGGCGCCTCCGGGGTGTGCGATCACGTCCTCGCCACGGGGGAGAGACCGGGCCGCACCTCACACGTTGGGGTGAGGGAGCAGCGGCCGACGAGGCCCCCCGACCTCGCCGGCTCGCCCGACCAACCCGTCAGTGCCGCCCGCCCCCCCGAGCGAGATGTGGCCCCGACCGGGCTGTAATGGTTCTACGTGGGCCGAGATGGGATGGCAAGGGATAATGCTTGGGCGTCCAGGGCCGCAATTTTGTTATAAATGAACCGAATCAGCAGCTTAGGTGCGTTTCTTAAGGGTTTATACGGAAGGGCCTCTGGCACGGCTTCCGCCAGTGGCGAAGCTGCCACAGGGAACAGAAATGGAATCATCTGACTCTTCAGTGACACAGCTTCGGCCTGCATGCCGCAGCAGGAAAGTGGTGCCGGAAGGCCTATAAGCCGGGTTCTGTCCAGCCCTTTCGGGCCTGTGCGACCATTCCTCTGGAGCCAGCGTCGCCGCTGGCTTCGCGCGGCCAACCCGGAGGGCGGGGCGGGAACCCCCTGCCTTTCGGCAGCCCTCCCTATTCGGCCTTGCTCCCGGTGGGGTTTGCCGTGCCGCCGCCATTGCTGGAAGCGCGGTGGGCCCTTACCCCACCGTTTCACCCTTGCCTGGGGGCCTCGTGGCGCCCGGGCGGTCTGTTCTCTGTGGCACTTTCCCTGAAGGGCTTGCGCCCCCCGCCGGCCATTGGCCGGCACCGTCTTCCCGTGGAGCCCGGACTTTCCTCCAGCACGCGATCGCTCGACGCGCCAGCGGTCGCCCGGCCTCCCGGCACCAGGGCGGAGATGGGGCCGCCGCCCGGTCCCGGTCAAGCCCGGCGGGCGAGGCCCAGCGCGGACAGGACGCCATTCATGCGGGAGAGCGTCCCGGGATCGGCGACTCCATCCACACGCTCCGGCCGCCAGTGGCGCTGGAAGGCGGTGACCAGCACCGGCAAGGGGAGATCCGTGCGGTAGCCGATTCGCCCGAGCAGGGTCAGCGGGTCGCCCTTCGCCGCCCCGTCGCGCCGCGGCCAGACCCCGATGCCCAGCGAGGCGAGGCCTCGCCAGTCGAAGCGCTCGCCCGGGTCCTGCTTGCGGTCGGGGGCAATGTCGCTGTGCGCGACGACGTTGCGCGGCTCAATCCCCGGGCGGCGCGCCAGGATGTCCAGGCACAACTCCGCCACCGCCCCCATCTGCAGGGCGGGGAAGTCGCGATATCCCCATTCATGGCCTGGGTTCACGATCTCGATGCCGATGGAATGGGCGTTCAGTGCCTCCCGCCCCCGCCAGAATGAGGTCCCGGCATGGCGGGCACGCCGATCCTCCGGCACGAGGCGGAAGATCTCGCCATCCTCCTCGACCAAGTAGTGGGAGGACACCACCGCCGCTGGGTCGCGCAGCCGGGTCAGCGCCTCTGCTCCCGATCGCATGCCGGTGTAGTGCAGCACGATCATGTCCACCGCTGCGCCATCCGGGCGGGGATCGTGGTTGGGGGAAGGAAGCTCGGTGACCCGCAGCCCGCTGGCGAGGGGCAGCGTCAAAGCTTCCGCTCCCGCTTGATCCGGTCCCAGGCGGCGTTGATCTCGGCCACCTTGTTCGTCGCGCGCTTGACGAACTCGGCC
Organism: Sabulicella rubraurantiaca; assembly: GCF_017355885.1. Lineage (GTDB taxonomy): Bacteria > Pseudomonadota > Alphaproteobacteria > Acetobacterales > Acetobacteraceae > Roseococcus > Roseococcus rubraurantiacus. The sequence goes on along the minus strand of NZ_JAFEUU010000011.1, from coordinate 52,676 downwards.
GGGACCCCGCGCGAGGCGAGGGCGTCCGGATGGTTCTCCCGCATCAGCCGGCGCCAGGCGGCGCGGACCTCTTCATCTGTCGCGTTGGCGGGCAGGCCCAGCACCTTGTAGGGGTCGATGCCCGGTGTATCCCCGGCGCCCGGCCGCGCCTCGCCGTCGCGCGCCCGTTCCCAGGAGCGCGCCTCCAGCCCGAAGCCCAGCTGGACACGTTGGAGGAAGCGCACCTCCCCCTTCGTGAGGGGGCCGTCGGCGCGGGCGATCTGAAACAGCGCCGACAGCACGTCCTCCAGCATCGCCTTGTTGTCGGCGAAGGCCTCTCCAAGCCGGTCGGCGAAGGTCTCGAAATCCTCGGGACTCTGCTTGGCCTCGTCGAAGAGCCGGGCCACGTCGCGCATGTTTTCGGGAGGAATGCGAAACAAGCGCTTGAAGGCGTTGATTTCTTCCCGCTTCACCGGCCCGTCGCACTTGGCCAGCTTGGCCGAGAGCACGACGACGGAGATGGCGAAGAGCTGCTCGCGCGAGCCGAGCAGGGCGGCGAGGTTCGCCGCGCCGGGGCCCAGCCGCGCCGCATCCGCGGCGTGGCCTGCCGCCGCGCCGAGCACGGCACCCAGCGGACCGCCCGTCGCGAAGCCCGCGATGCCCCCGATGATCTTGCCCCAGAAACTCACTGCCCGCCCTTTCCGTGCCCCCGTCCATAGCATGTGGGAGCCAGGAGGGGCAGCGTCAGCCCGTGAGCGGCCAGACGAGCGGGATCAGCATCGTCGCCGTGGCCGCGACGAGCAGGGTCAGCGGCAGCCCGAGCCGCGGGTAGTCCAGGAAGCGATAGCCGCCCGGCCCCATAACCAGCATGTTGCACTGGTGGCCGATAGGGGTGAGGAAGTCGCAGGCGCAACCGATCGCCACCGCCATCAGGAAGGGGTCGGGGTTCAGCCCCAGCTTCTCCGCCATCTGCGCGGCGACCGGGGCCATGATCAGCGCCGTGGCGGCGTTGTTGAGGAAGGGTGTGAGGGCCATCGCCGCCACCACGGTCAGTCCCAACGCCCCGACCGCCGGCAGCGCACCCGCCACATGCGCCAGCCCGCCGGCCAGCAAGGCCGCACCGCCCGTCTCCGTCACCGCGTCGCTGATCGGGATCAGGCAGGCCAGCAGGACCAGGATGGGCAGGTCGATCGCCTCATAGGCCTCGCGCAGAGAGATCACGCCCAGCGCCACGGTCAGCACCGCCGCGCCGAAGAAGGCGATGGCGACCGGGACCAGCCCCGCCGCCACCCCCGCCATGGCGAGGGCCATGAGCCCGATGGGCAGGTAGTCCAGCCGGCGCTTGCCCAGTTCCGTCGCCACCGGGACCAGGGGAAGGCAGCCCAGTTCGTCTAGAGAGGCGGAAAGCGTCTCGGCGGCGCCCTGCACCACCAGCACGTCACCGACCCGGAGGTGCAGGTCACGCACCCGTGCCGTCACCGCCTCGCCGCGCCGGGACACGGCCAGCAGGTTCACCCCCTGCGTGTCGCGCAGCCGCAGGGCGCGGGCCGTCGTGCCGGCGAGGGGAGATCCGGGCAGCACCACGGCTTCCTCGACCTCCACCGCCTCGGCCTCCGTTGCGGCGGTGCGCTCGCCATCCTTGCCGGTGTGGCCCAGCTCCAGCTGCGCCTCCGCCACCAGGGCGCGCATCGCATCCGGGTCGCCGCGCAGGACGAGCTGGTCGCCGGGATGCAGGCGCCAGTGGCCGGCCGGGAAGTAGCGTCGCCCCTCCTCGCGCACGATGGCGGCGACATGGACCTCGCCTTCTACCTCCGTTTCCAGCTCCCCGACCGTGCGGCCGGCAAAGGGGGAATCGGCGCCGAGCCTCGCCTCGGCGAGGTAGGGGGCGGGGATGGCAGTTCCATTGGTGCGGCCCTGGCCGACCCCGCGCAGCAGGCGCCACCCCACCGACAGGAAGAGCAGCGCTACCAGCACCACTCCCAGCCCGACCGGGGTGAAATCGAACATGCCAAAGGCTTCGCCGGTCATCTCGTGCCGGGCGCGGGAGACGATGATGTTGGGCGAGGTGCCGACCAGCGTGACGATGCCGCCCACCAGCGAGCCATAGGCCATGGGCATGAGGAGGAGCGAGGGCGAGGTGCCGGTACGGCGCGCTACCTGCAGCGCGATGGGCAGGAAGATCGCCACCGCGCCGATGTTCTTCATCATCGCCGCTAGGAGGGTCACCGTCCCGGTCAGCGTCGCGACCTGGGCGCCGGGCGTCCGCATCTGCGGCTCCAACACCCGGATCAGCCGCCGGATCAGCCGCGACTTGCCGATTCCGGCGCTGACCACGAGAACGGAGGCGACGATGATCACCACGTCGTCGCCGAACCCGTCGAAGGCCTTGTCCGGCGCGACCACCCCCGCCGCGACAGAGGCCAGCAGCGCCAGCAGGGCAACCAGGTCGTAGCGGATGCGGTCCCAGACGAAGAGCGCCATCATCACGGCGAGGATGGCGAAGACGATGATCTGGGGCAGGGTCATGCGAGCGCCCAACGCGCGGGCGCATCATACGGTGGCGGCGGTCCGCGCAGCCTGGTCATACGCGCCGGACAGGGCTCGCAGCAGCACGGCCGCGTCGCGCAGCGCTGCCTCATCCTGGCCGGTGGCACGCACCAGCAGGGCCTCGCGCAGTTCGTGATAGCGCTGGCAGGCCGCGAGACCCTCCGGCGTCACCGTCACCGTCTGCTCCTTGCCGGCGCGGCCGAGGGTGACGAGCCCCGCCGCGGCCAGCTTTCGGACGGCGTAGCGGGCGATGTGGGCATCCTCGATTCCTTGCACGCGCATCACCTCCGCGAGTCGCTTCGGGCGGTCGCGATGGCGCACGGTGTGGAGGATCAGCACCTCCGTCGCGGAAAGCCCGGGCTGACCGGCAGCGGCCATGCAACCCGTCATCCAGCGGCCAAAGGCGGCAGAGCAGAGAATGAGGCCGAACTCGAATTCCGAGAGCGCCGGCGAGGCGCCGGCCGCGAGATGGGCGGAAGAAGTGGGACCGCGCGACATGGAGCCTCCTTGCGATGGCGTCATGCTCGGGCAGTATGCGGAGCGGCGGCATCGTTGACAATATGCTGACAAATTCTCACTGAAGGCCGCGAGGCAAGGCGAAGGAAGTCGTGAATGGACGCGATCGCGGCAGCGGGCTGGCAGTTCTGGGTAGACCGGGGCGGCACCTTCACCGACATCGTGGCACGCGCGCCGGATGGAGGGCTCTCCACCGCGAAGCTGCTGTCGGAGAATCCGGGCCGTTACCGGGACGCGGCCGTGGCCGGTATCCGGCAGGTGCTGGGGCTCCAGCCCGACGCCGCCCTGCCGCCCGGGCTCGTCGAGGCGGTGAAGATGGGCACCACCGTCGCCACCAATGCGCTGCTGGAGCGCAAGGGCGAGCGCGTGTTGCTGCTCGTCAATCGCGGCTTCGCCGACTTGGCGCGGATCGGCAACCAGGCGCGGCCGCGCCTCTTCGAACTCCACGTCCGGCTGCCCGAACTCCTGCATGAGCGCGTGGCCGAGATCGGCGGCCGCGTGGCGGTGGACGGCACGGAGATCGAGCCCCTGGACGAGGCAGCCGCCCGCGCCGCGCTGCGCGACGCCTTCGCGGCCGGCATCCGCGCCGTCGCGGTGGTGCTGATGCATGCCTGGAAGCACCCGGCGCACGAGGCTCGCATCGGCGCCATCGCGCGGGAGGAGGGCTTCACCCAGATCAGCCTCTCCCACGAGGCCAGCCCCCTGCCGCGCATCGTCCCGCGCGGCGACACGGCGGTGGTGGACGCCTATCTCTCGCCGATCCTGCGCCGCTACGTTGCCCAGGTGGCCTCGGAGCTGGGCGAGGGGACACGGCTCTACTTCATGCAGTCCTCGGGCGGGCTGGCCGAGGCGTCGCGCTTCGGTGGCAAGGACGCGATCCTGTCCGGCCCGGCCGGCGGCATCGTCGGGGCGGCGCGCACCGCGGCCATGGCCGGGTTCGACCGCATCATCGGCTTCGACATGGGCGGCACCTCGACCGACGTGGCGCTCTATGCCGGCGCTTTCGAGCGGGCTTTCGAGACGGTGGTGGCGGGGGTGCGGATGCGCGCCCCGATGATGGCCATCAACACGGTCGCGGCGGGCGGCGGCTCCATCCTGCATTTCGATGGGGCGCGGTTCCGCGTCGGGCCGGACAGCGCGGGCGCTGTGCCGGGCCCCGCCTGCTACCGGCGCGGCGGGCCGCTCACCGTCACCGATGCGAATGTGATGCTGGGCAAGATCCAGCCCGCGCATTTCCCTGCCATCTTCGGCCCCGGCGGCGACCAGCCCCTGGACGCGGCGGTGGTACGGGAGAAATTCGCCGAACTGGCGAAGGAGGCCGGACGCGCACCGGAGGAGGTGGCGGAAGGCTTCATCCGCATCGCCGTCGCCAACATGGCGCATGCCATCAAGCAGATCTCGCTGCAGCGGGGCTATGACGCGACGAAATACGCGCTCACCTGCTTCGGCGGCGCGGGCGGGCAGCATGCCTGCCTTGTGGCCGACGAACTCGGCATGGAGACGGTGTTCCTCCATCCCTTCGCCGGGGTGCTTTCGGCCTATGGCATGGGCCTCGCCGACCAGAGCGTGATCCGCGAGGCGGCGGTGGAGCAGCCGCTTTCGCCCGACGCCATGGCGGGCCTGACGAAAAGTCTGGAATCGCTGGAAGCGGAGGGCCGCGCCGAGCTCGCCCGCCAGGGTGCCGACCCAGGGGCGCTCCACGCCGAGCACCGGCTGCACCTGCGTTATGCCGGGACGGATGCCTTCCTGCCCGTGCCCATGGGCGACCATGCGACGGTGCTCGCAGCCTTCACCGACGCGCACCGCGCCCGCTTCGGCTTCGCGACGCCCGAGCGCCCGGTGATCGTGGAAGCCGCCCTGGCCGAGGTGACCATGCCCGGCGAGGCGGTGCGCGAGGCCCCGCTCACCCCGCGCGCGCCCGGCGAGGCGGCCCCTGAACTGGACCGCGTGCGCCTCTTCGCCGCCGGCGCTTGGCACGAGGCGCCGGTGCTGGACCGCGAGGCGCTGCGCGCCGGCGACCGCATCCCCGGCCCCGCCCTGGTGCGGGAGGCCATCGCCACCATCGTGGTCGAGCCCGGCTGGACGGGCGAGGTGATGGAGCGCAACCACGTCATCCTCCGCCGCACCGAGGCCCGCGCCGCCGCACGGACCGAGGCCACCGGCAAGCCCGACCCTGTGGTGCTGGAGCTGTTCAACGCCCTGTTCATGAGCATCGCGGAGCAGACGGGGGTGGTGCTGCAGAACACCTCGCTCTCGGTGAACATCAAGGAGCGGCTGGACTTTTCGTGCGCCATCTTCGACGCCGAGGGGAATCTCGTCGCCAATGCACCGCACGTGCCGGTGCATCTCGGTGCGATGGGGGAGAGCGTGAAGACCGTCATCCGCTCGCGGGGCGCGACGCTGCGGCCAGGCGACGTCGTGGCGCTGAACAACCCCTACAACGGCGGCACCCACCTGCCGGACATCACCGTCATCACCCCGGTCTTCGATGAGGCTGGCGAGGAGATCCTGTTCTTCGTCGGCTCGCGCGGGCACCACGCCGATGTCGGCGGCCTCACCCCCGGCTCCACCCCGCCCGGCTCAGCCACGCTGGAGGAGGAGGGGGTGGTGATCGACGACTTCCTGCTGGTGGAGGAAGGCCGGTTCCGCGAGGCGGAGTTCCGCGCCCTGCTGACCGGGGCGCGCTACCCGGCCCGCAGCCCGGACGTGAACGTGGCCGACATCAAGGCGCAGGTCGCCGCGAACGAGACGGGGGTGCAGGAGCTGCGCCGCGCCGTGCGCGAGTTCGGGCTGGACACGGTGCGCGCCTATATGCGCCACGTGATGGACAATGCGGAGGAAAGCGTCCGCAAGGTCCTCGACACGCTGAAGGATGGGCGCTTCGAGACCCGCACGGATGACGGCACGCCGCTGGTGGTGTCGGTGCGCGTGGATCGCGAGCGGCGCGAGGCAGTGATCGACTTCACGGGCACCGGCCCGCAGCGCCCCGACAATTTCAACGCCCCCGCCGCCGTGTGCCGCGCTGTGGTGCTCTACTGCTTCCGCGCCCTGGTGGGCCAGGACATCCCGCTGAACGATGGCTGCCTGAAGCCGCTGCGCATCGTGGTGCCGCCCGCCTCCTTCCTGTCGCCCGAGCCCGGCCGCGCCGTGGTCGCCGGCAATACCGAGGTCAGCCAGATGACCTGCAACGCGCTGCTCGGCGCGCTGGACGCCTGCGCCTCCGCCCAGGCGACCATGAACAACGTCCTCTTCGGCGACGCGGAATACCAGTATTATGAGACGGTCTGCGGCGGGGTCGGCGCGGGCCCGGGCTTCGATGGGGCAAGCGCGGTGCAGACCCACATGACGAACACCCGCATGACCGACCCCGAGATCCTGGAGATGCGATATCCCGTGCGGCTGGAGGAATTCTCCATCCGCCGCGGTTCGGGCGGCGCCGGGAAGTGGCGCGGCGGCGACGGCTCGCGCCGGCGCATCCGCTTCCTCCGCCCCATGCAGGCCGTGGTCGTCGCCTCGCGCCGGAACGTCGCGCCGCATGGGCTGCATGGCGGCGCCGATGGCTCTCCGGGCCGGCAATGGGTGGAGCGCGCGGACGGCTCGCGCCTCGACATGCCGGGCAATACCGGCAAGGCCGATCTCACTCCCGGTGACGTGCTGGTGCTGGAAACACCTGGCGGCGGCGGCTGGGGTTGATGCGCCCCGCCCGGGCCCTTCTTCTCACGCTTCTGCTCCTCCTCGTCGGCGGGGTCGGCATCGCCGTCTTCGCCGTTCCGTCGCTGACCGACTGGGAGTCGCGGCGCGGGCAGGTGGCCCGGCTGGCGACGGAGCGGCTGGGCCGCCCGGTGGTGCTGGCGGGCGATCTAAACTTCACCCTCCTGCCGCAGCCCGTCCTTGAAGCGACGGAGGTTCTGATCGGCGAAGGCGGCGACGGGCTCGGTCTCTCCACCCGGGCGCTGCGCCTGCGCCTCGACCTGGCATCGCTGCTCATCGGCCGTCTCTCGGTGCGCGAGGCGGCACTGGTCGGCGCGGAGATCCGCCTGCCCTGGCCGCCGCAAAGCCTCGCCTGGCTGGCGCCGCCGCCCTGGCTCACCGGCCTCGACGCAAGGCTGGAGCAGGGGCGCCTCTTGATCGGCGACGTGGTGCTGGAAGGGGTGCGGGCGCGCTTCCTGGCCGGCGGCCCGGCCGAGGCGCTTTCCGCGGAGGGCGTGTTCCAATGGGGCGGACGCGAGATCCGCTTCTCCGCGACGCTGGGCCGGCCCGGCGATGATGGCGCGGCCCCGCTTGACCTCGCCCTGTCCGTCGCGGGCACCAGCCTCACGGCGCGCGGCATCCTGCCGGACTCGGGTGGCTTCGAGGGGCGGCTGGATGCGAACGGGCCGAACCTCGCCGCGCTGTTGCCTTCGCCGTCCGGCCCCTTCCGCGCCCAGGCCCGCTTCTCGGCCACGCCCGAATTGCTTGCGGCGAGCGGGCTGTCCCTGGAACTGGCGGGGCAGGGGATGACCGGCGCGGCGGCACTGCGCCTCGCCCCTGCGCCGCGTCTGGAGATGACGTTGGCCGCGTCGCGCCTCGACCTCTCACCCTGGCTGGACGCGCTGCGCGGATCCGGCAGTGCGACGCTGCCCGTCGCGCTCGACCTCGCGGCGGAGGCGGCGACGCTCGGCCCGCTGCGTTTGCGCCGCCTGCGCGGCACCGCGCATCTGGAAGGCGAAAGGCTGAGTCTCTCCGATATCTCGGCGGAACTGCCCGGCGAGACGCGGATCGAGGCGACGGGAGCCAGCGCCGGGCCGCGCCTCGACTTCGCCCTGCGCGTCGCCGCCGCCGAGCCGCGGGCGCTGCTGGAATCCCTGGGTTGGCCGGCTTCCCTGCCGCTGCCGCCCGGCGCGGCGGAAGGGCAGATGCGTCTTTCCGCCGAAGGGCCGCTCATCGCTGCCAGCGACGTGGCGATGCGGGTCGGCGCCGCGCGGATGCAGGGCGGCTTCACCTGGCGTCGCCTCGCCCCCCGGCCAGCCCTGGCCCTGGGCCTGGAGATGGATGAATTCGCGCTGCCGGTCACCGCGCCGGCGCTGCTGCGCGCGGTGCAGGAAGGCGCAGGCGCTGCCGACCTCCAGCTCCGCTTCGCCGCAGCGCGGATCAGGCTGGAAGACGGGCCGTGGGAGAATGCGTCCCTCGACGCGGCGGCGGAGGGCGGGCGCTGGGCGGTGCGGCGGCTCGCCGCGCGGCACCAGGGCGTCGAGATCGCGCTGAGTGGCGTTGTGGCGGGTGGCCGCGTCGGCGAGGCGGCGCTGGAAGCGACGGGGCCGGCCGGACCCGGTCTTACGCTCATCGGGTTTGCGCGGCCGGCGCTTGTCGATGCGCCGATGCGGCTGCGCGCCCAGTTGTCCGGCCCCTTCGACGCGCTGGCGGGGCGCGCGGAACTCGACGTGGCCGATGCGCGGCTGGAGGTGCAGGGCACGCTGGACTGGAACGCGCAGCGAGGGGCAGGGAGCCTGACCGTCCGCCATCCCGGCGCGGGCCGCTTCCTCCATGCCGCGTTGGGCGGCGCGCCGCCGCGCTTCCTGGGCGAGGGTTCCTTCTCGCTGATCGCGAACTGGCAGGCCCGGGCCGATGCCTTCTCCACCGAGGGGTTCGAATTGGTCGCGGGTGGGCTGCGCGGGCGTGGCCAGCTTGCCCTCGCCCTGGGCGAGCGTCCTGCACTCTCCGGCCGGCTTCATCTCGACACGTTGCCGCTGCCGGAATGGGGCACGCTGCTGCCCGCCGAGTGGCCCGATCTCGACCTCGCCCTGCGCGCCGATCAGGTGATGCTGCCCGGCCTGCCGCCGCTGACTGGTTTTTCCGCCGCGCTGCGCAGCGACACGGAATCGCTGCGGCTGGAGGAAAGCCGCGCCACCGTGGCGGGCGGGGCGCTTTCGGGAGGGCTGCGCTGGCTGCGCGGCGACCGTCCCGCGCTGGAGGCCGAAGGAAAGCTGGAAGAGGCCCTGCTCTCCGGCCCGGTCTTCGGCACGCCCTTCGACTTGGTGGCGGGGCGGGTTTCCGCCGAGTGGCGCCTCGCCGCGGCCGGGCATTCTCCATCGGCGCTGATCGAATCGCTGGATGGCTCGGCGCGCATCGCGCTGCGCGATGCCGTGATGCAGGGCTTCGACGCCAATGCCGCCGCCGCCGCCCTGGGCTGGACCGATACGCAACGCGCCGAGGCCGCGCTGCGCGCCGCGATGGCGGGCGGCAGCACCACCCTGGACCGGGCCGAGATCTCCCTGAATTTCGAGCGTGGCGTCGGGCGGATCGAGACCGGCGACCTCCTCGCCGAAGGGGGGCTCACGCTGCGCCTGTCAGGACGGCTCGACCTGCCGCGCGACGTCCTGGATCTGCGCCTCGCCTGGCCGGGCGATGCGGAGGTGGCGCTGCGCGCGACCGGACCGGCCGCCGCGCCGGTGCGCCTCCCTGAACTGGGCGCTTGGCTGCGTCGCCGCGCCGAAACATTGCCCTGACTCCCTGGACGCGGCACGGCCGCCGCGACACTCTCCCGCCACTCACATACGCAGGACCCACCAATGAACCACGCCGACACTTCGCGAAGCGCAGCCCTCGACAAGGCGGCGGCGATTTTCGATTCCGGGCGGCTGCGGAACCTGTTGGGCGAACTCGTCACCATTCCCTCGACGGCGCAGGAGCCCGGCTACGAGCCGCATCTGCGCCGCTACCTTGAGGAAGGCCTGACTCCCTGGCTGAAGCGGCTGGGCTTCGAGACGTCGATCCATGAGAACCCGGTGCAGGGCTTCGGCCCCATCCTCGCCGGCACGCGCATCGAGGACCCGTCGCGCCCCACCGTGCTGCTCTACGGCCATGGCGACACGGTGCGCGGCCTGGATGAGCAGTGGAGCGAAGGCCTGCGCCCCTGGGAGCTGATCGAGCGGGACGGCAAGTGGTACGGGCGCGGCACCGCCGACAACAAGGGCCAGCACGTCATCAACCTTCTCGCGCTGGAAGCGGTGATCGAGGCGCGGGGCGGAAAGCTCGGCTTCAACGTGAAGCTCGTCATCGAGATGGCGGAGGAGCGCGGCTCCAAGGGGCTTCGCGAGTTCGTGGCGGCGAACAAGGAACTGCTGGCGGCGGATGTGCTGATCGCCTCGGATGGGCCGCGCGTGGACCCGTCGCTGCCGACCATCGCCACTGGCACGCGCGGCACCTTCCATTTCGACCTGGTCGTGAAGCTACGCGAGGGCGGCGTCCATTCCGGCCATTGGGGCGGGCTGACCACCGATCCGGCGGTGATCCTGGCGCATGCCATCGGCACGATGATGGATCGCAGCGGCAAGATCCTGGTGCGTGACTGGCTGCCCAGGAACGGCGTGCCGGCGGCGGTGCGCGGCGTCCTCGAAGGCTGCCCTGTGGGCGGCGGCGGCGACGCCGCGACGGTGGACGAGAACTGGGGCGAGCCTGGGCTGACCGCGGCCGAGAAGATCTATGGCTGGAACAGCCTCATCATCCTCGCCATGGTCAGCGGGCGGCCGGAGAACCCCGTGAACGCGGTGGCGCCCGATGCGCGCGCCCATTGCCAGATCCGCTACACGGTGGACAGCGACCCGATGCAGTTCGCCGGGGCGCTGCGCCGCCACCTCGACGCGCATGGGCTTCAGAATGTGGCGATCGAGAATGCGGGGCTTCGCATGGCGGCCAGCCGCACCGCGCCCGACCATCCTTGGGTGCGCTGGGCGCAGGAGAGCATGGAGCGCTCGCTCGGAACGCGGGTGCAGGTGATCCCCAATTCCTCGGGCGGGCTACCTGGCGACGTCTTCGTGGACAATCTCGGCGTGCCGCTGGTCTGGGTGCCGCACTCCTACAATGGCTGCAAGCAGCACGGACCGGACGAGCACCTGCTGCCCGGTCCCGCTCGCGAAGGCCTGATCGCCTTCGCCGGCATGTGGTGGGACATGGGCGACAAGGCTTGAGAGCCGCCGTCGACCGGTCGGCCCTCGACGGCATACGGAACGGGGCTGGCGAAAGGGCCCGCCCTGCCTTTCACTCACTCGATGGTGATGCGTGTGTCGCGAACCAGCGTCGCCATCGCGTCCCGCTGAGCACGGACATAGCGCGCGAATTCCTCGGGCGGCGAGCCGAGAGGAATGGCGCCCAGCGTGTTCAGCCGCGCCTGCACCGCCGTGTCGGCCAGGGCATGACGCACCGCCTCGTGCCAGCGCGCGACGGCCGGCGCCGGCAGGCCGGCTGGGGCATAGAGCCCATTCCACTCGTTCAGCTCGTAGCCAGGGAAGCCCTGCTCCGCGACGGTGCCGACATCCGGCAGCCCGGCGATGCGCTGCGCCGAGGAAACGGCAATGGCCCGCACCCGGCCATCCTGCGCCAGCTGCAGCGAGGAGGCGACCGTGCCGAACACGAAGGCGATGTTGCCGGCAACGAGGTCCTGCAAGGCCGGCGCCCCGCCGCGATACGGCACATGCGTCATGTCCAGCCCAGCGCGGCTGAGCAGAAGCGCGGAGGCGAGATGCGCCGCCGTGGCATTGCCGGAGGAGCCGTAGGACAACTGCCCCGGCCGCGCCCGCACATGCGCCACGAACTCCTGCAGATTTCGCACCGGCATGGAGGGGTGGACGATCAGGATCTGCGGCCAGACCAGGATCTGCGAGATGGGGGTGAAGGCGGTGGCGTAGTCGAAGGGCAGGCCACGCATCAGCGCCGGATTCACCGTGTGCGCCAGCGCGTCCACCATGACGGTGTGACCGTCCGGTGCCGCGCGCGCGACTTCCGCCGCACCGATGGAGCCGCCCGCGCCGCCACGATTCTCCACCACCACCGTCTGGCCGAGTAGGGCACCCATCGGTCCGGCCAGCAGCCGCGCGGCGGTGTCCACGCCACCTCCGGGCGCATAGGGCGCGACGAGGCGGATGGTGCGCGTCGGCGACCATTGCGCCTGGGCGAGGGCCGGCGTCGCGAGGAGCGAGCCGAGCAGGATACGGCGACGCATGGGTTCAGCCCTCCAGCCGGATGTTGTTGTCGCGGATCAGCTTGCCGACGCGTTCGCGGCTTTCGGCCAGGAAGCGCGCCATGGCAGCGGGGCCGCCCGCGACGATCTCCATGCCCAGGCTGGCGTGACGCTCCCGCACCACGGGGTCGGCGAGGCCGACATGGGCCAGCTCGGCGTGGCGCTCGATCGCGGCCTGCGGTGTCCCTGCGGGCGCGAAGAGGCCGAGCCACTCATTGATCGCGAAGCCCTCGTAGCCGAGTTCCTGCATGGTGGGCACGTCGGGGAAGGCGGGGATGCGGCTCGGCGTCGTCACCGCCAGCGCCCGCAGCCGCCCATCACGGATCAGCGGCGCGGCGAGAGGGGTGGTGTTGAAGGTGAAGACCGTCTCGCCGGCCAGCAGCCCCGGGATGGACTGGTTGCTGGCGCGATAGGGAACATGCGTCGCCTCCAGCCGCTCGCGCGTCAGGAACATGACGGCGGCAAGGTGGGAGACGATACCGATGCCGGTGGAGGCATAGGGCGCGCCCGGATTGGCGCGCAGATAGGCGACGAGCTCGGGCACCGTCCGCACCGGTGTCTCCGCGCGCACCACCAGCAGGTTCGGCAACAGCGCGAAGACCGTGACGGGGGCGAAGGCGGTCAGGTAGTCGAAGGACAGGCCGCGCATCAGGAAGGGGTTGGAAACCTGCCCCGCCGCATCGAAGAGCAGCGTGTGCCCATCCGCCGGTGCCTGCGCCACCGCCGCCGCGCCGATGGAACCGGAGGCGCCGGGCCGGTTCTCGATCACCACGGGCTGGCCCAACCCCTGCTGCATGTGAGGGGCGACCAGGCGCAGCGACGCATCGGCCGAGCCGCCGCCGGGCCAGCCGGCGATGATGCGGATCGGACGGGTGGGCGCCCAAGCGGCGCCCTGGGCGAATGCCGGGGCGGCGAGACCGGCCCCGATAGTGGCGAGAAGCGCGCGGCGCTGCATGTCGAGGTCTCCCGGACGTTGCCGCGTTGTTAGCACGCAGCCGCGCGGCGTTCAGCCCTCCAGGCGAATGCCCTCCTCGCGGATGAGCGCGCCCATGCGGTCCCGCTGCTGCGTGAGGAAGCTGGCGAAGGCGGCGGTGCCCTCGGCGGCGGGTTCCAGACCAAGCTGGTTGAAGCGTCCGCGCAACTCCTCCGTCCGCATAGCGGCAACGCCGGCCGCCGCCATGCGCTCCACATGCTCCGCCGGCGTGCCGGCGGGCGCGTAGAGGGCGTGGAAGTCGTAGACGCCGAAGCCGGGAATGCCGGACTCGGCCACGGTCGGCACGTCCGGATAGGCGCTGGCCCGGTCGGGGGTAGAGGCGGCGAGGGGACGGATCGCCCCATCGCGGATGCCACCCGCGATGGTCGGGATGGTGGAGAAGGTGAAGAGCGTATCGCCACGCCGGAGCGCGGTCAGCTGGTCTGCCCCGCCGCGGAACGGCACATGCGTCGCCTCCAGCCCCGCGCGCCGCATCAGCAGCGCCGAGGCGAGGTGGGAACCGGTGCCTACGCCCGAGGAGCCGTAGCTCTCACGCCCCGGATTGGCGCGCATATGTGCGACGAATTGTGCGAAGTCGCGCTGCGGCGCCTCGCTCCGTACCACCAGCAGGGCGGGGAGGATGGTCATGCGCGTCACCGGCGCGAAGGCGGTGGCGTAGTCGAAGCCCAGCCCGCGCATCAGGTGCGGGTTCGTGGCTGCCCCGCCCGCGTCGAGCCCGAAGGTGTTGCCGTCCGGCGCGGACTGCGCCAGCGCCCCCATGCCCACGGCGCCATTCGCGCCACCGCGATTCTCGACCACCAACGTGGCGTTGAGGTGCCGCTCCATCACCGGGGCGACCAGACGCGCCAGGATGTCCGTGGAGCCCCCCGGCGGAAAGGAGACGATCAGCCGGATCTGCCGGGGCTGCGCCAGGGCCGGCGCGGCGAGCGCGAACGAAGCCGCGGCCAGGACGCCACGTCTGGTGGTCATGCGTTTCCTCGCTGTTCCTTGCGGAGTAGTGTGACCCAATGGCGTCGCGCCGTCAGCCCGAAATCGCCGATGACCTGTTCGGCCCCCCGCCCACCGCGCCCCAGGCTCCGGCGGAAGGCGCCCCCCTGGCCGATAGGCTGCGTCCCCGGAAGCTGGAGGAGGTGGCAGGACAGGAGCATCTGCTCGGCCCCGAGGGCACGCTGTCGCGCATGCTGGCGCGCGGGACGCTGCCGTCGCTGATCCTCTGGGGGCCGCCGGGGGTGGGCAAGACCACCATCGCCCGGCTGCTGGCCGAGGCGGCAGGGCTGGAGTTCGTCTCCCTCTCGGCCGTGTTCTCCGGTGTGGCGGATCTGAAGCGGGCCTTCGAGGAGGCGCGGGCCCGCCGCCGCGCCGGGCGGCGTACCCTGCTCTTCGTGGATGAGGTGCACCGCTTCAATCGCGCCCAGCAGGACGGGTTCCTGCCGGTGGTGGAGGACGGGACGGTGACGCTGGTCGGCGCCACCACGGAGAACCCGAGCTTCGCGCTGAACGGGGCGCTGCTGTCGCGCTGCCAGGTGCTGGTGCTGAAGCGGCTGGATGACGGCGCGATCGAAAGCCTGCTGAGCCGCGCGGAAGCGCTGGAAGGCCGCAGCCTTCCGCTGACGCCGGAAGCGCGCGCCCTGCTGCGCGCGATGGCGGATGGCGACGGGCGCTATGCGCTGAACCTCGCCGAGCAGGTCCTGGCACTGCCGGACGCGCCGAAGCTGGACGAGACAGGGCTGCAATCCCTGCTCGCGAAGCGCGCCGCGCTCTACGACAAGGACCGGGAGGAGCACTACAACCTCATCTCGGCCCTTCATAAGTCCATGCGCGGCTCCGACCCCGATGCGGCGCTGTACTGGTTCGCGCGCATGGTCCACGGGGGCGAGGACCCGCGCTACATCGCCCGCCGCCTCGCGCGCTTCGCGGCGGAGGATGTGGGCATGGCGGATCCCTCCGCGCTGCCGCTCGCCCTCGCCGCCTGGGAAAGCTACGAGCGGCTGGGCAGCCCGGAGGGCGAGCTTGGGCTGGCGCAGCTTGTCGTCCACCTTGCCACCGCGCCGAAGAGCAACGCCGTCTATGTCGCCTGGAAGGCGGCGCAGTCGCTGGCGCGGGAAACCGGCTCGCTCATGCCGCCGGCGCATATCCTCAACGCGCCGACCAAGCTGATGAAGTCGCTCGGCTACGGCGCAGGATACGAGTACGACCACGATGCGGAGGATGCCTTCTCCGGCCAGGACTACTTCCCGGAAGGCATGGCGCGCGCCGAACTCTACCAGCCCACCGAGCGCGGCGCGGAGAAGGAGATCGCCCGCCGCATGCGTGAATGGGCGCGACGGCGGGGCTGAGCCCCGCCCGGATCAGGCGGCGTGGCGTGCCGGCTCGATCAGGGTCTGCAGCCCCTCATCCAGGCCCAGCTGCGCGGTGATGCCCAGCGCCGCTTCGGTGCGCGTCGGGTCACCTAGCGAAGTCCGGATGTCGCCCAGCCGCGCCGGTCCGTGGCTCGCCGCCAGGTTCCGCCCGGTGACGCGCCCCAGCGCCGCGACGAGGTCGAGCAGCGTGGTGCTGCGGCCGGTGCACAGGTTCAGCACTTCGGCGCGCGGCGCTTCCCCAAGGCTGCGCATCCCGGCGAGCAGGCCCCGCACCACGTCGGAGACATGGATGAAGTCGCGCGACTGCAAGCCGTCGCCGTTGATCGTGACGGGCTGCCCCGAAACGGCACGCGAGGCGAAGATGGAGATGACGCCCGAATAGGGCGAATGCGGGTCCTGGCGCGGCCCATAGACGTTGAAGAAGCGGAAGCCGAGCGTCGGCACGCGATGCACCCCCCAGGCCACGGAGGCGTGGAGCTCGGAGCCCAGCTTGTCGGCGCCATAGGCGGTTTGTGGGCGCGGCGTCGCCGTCTCGGCGATGCGGCCCTCACCTTGGTCGCCATAGATGGCGGCGGAGGAGGCATAGACCACCGGGATGGCGCCCGCGCCCCGCGCCGCGTCCAGCACCGCGACGGTGCCGGACAAATTGGTGCGGTGGGTGCCGCACCAATCCTCATTGGAGCGCTGCACGGAGGCGATGGCGGCAAGGTGGAACACCCCCGCCGCGCCCTCGGTCGCTCGGCGCACCAGCGCGGCATCCGCCACGTCGCCCACCACGAGCTCGGCGCGCCCATCGAGATTGCTGCGCTTTCCGGTGGACAGGTCGTCCAGCACGCGCACGGCATGGCCCTGCGCGAGCAGGGCATCAATCAGGTGGGAACCGATGAATCCGGCTCCGCCAGTCACGAGATACAGGGCCATTGCCACTCCCCGGATGCGGCGTCCGTTGCGCCGTCAGCTTCCAGCTATGACAACGCTGGAAAGATACAATGGTTCACTGTTCAGGTGCCACAAAATGTCGCCAGGACCCGCTGCTCTGGCTGGGGCGGCAGGGCATAGGCATCGAAGCGCGGATCGTCCTCGAAGGGGCGCTCCAGGGCGCGCAGCAGCGCCTCGAAGGGCTCGAGGTCATCGCGCTCCACCGCCGCCGTCAGGGCCTCCTCCACCTTGTGGTTGCGCGGGATGCGGGCAGGGTTGGCCTGCCGCATCATGGCGCGACGCTCGCTGGGATCCATCGCCTCGGCCGCCACACGGGCCCGCCAGCCCTCCGCCCAGGAATCGAAGGCGCCGGGGTCGCGAAACAACTCGCGCGCATTGTCGTCCAGGCGGCGGAAGGTGAGGGTGAAATCCGCCTCGTTCGCGGCCATGCGGCGCAGCAGCTCATCGGCCAGTTCGTTGTCCGGCTCCCGCAGCCCCAGCTTGCGGGCCAATCCGGCGCGGTATTCGGCGTTGAAGCGCGGCGCGTAGGCGTCCAGCGCGGCCTGGGCGCGCTCGATCGCCGCTTCCTCGGTCTCGGCCAGCAATGGCAGCAGTGCCTCGGCCAGCCGGGTCAGGTTCCAGAGCATGATGCGCGGCTGCTGGCCGTAGGCGTAGCGCCCACCATGGTCGATCGAGGAGAACACCGTGTCCGGGTGGTAGGCGTCGAGAAAGGCGCAGGGGCCGTAATCGATCGTCTCGCCCGAGATCGTCGTGTTGTCCGTGTTCATTACGCCATGGATGAAGCCGACCAGCAGCCATTGCGCGACCAGAGAAGCCTGACGCCGCGCCACGCCTTCCAGGAAGGCAACATACGGCTCGGGGCTTTCGGCCGCCGCCGGATCGTGGCGGGCGATGGCGTGGTCGGCCAGGATCCGCACCGCCTCGACGTCGTTGCGCGCGGCAAAGTACTGGAAGGTGCCGACGCGGATATGGCTGGCGGCGACGCGCGTCAGCACGGCGCCGGGCAGGGGCTTTTCGCGATAGACCGGCTCGCCCGTCGCCACGGCAGCCAGGGAGCGTGTGGTCGGGATGCCGAATGCCTCCATCGCCTCTGAGACCACGTATTCGCGCAGCACCGGCCCGACGGCGGCTCTCCCGTCGCCCCGGCGGGAGAAGGGCGTCGGCCCCGATCCCTTCAGGTGAAGATCCAGGCGCCGCCCATCCGGCGTCACCACCTCTCCGAGCAGCAGCGCCCGCCCGTCGCCCAAGGACGGGGAAAAGCCGCCGAACTGGTGCCCGGCGTAGGCCTGGGCCAGCGGCTCCGCCCCCTCCGGCACCGCACTGCCCGCCAGCGCTGCCACGCCGTCAGGCGAGGCGAGCCATCCTGCGTCCAGCCCCATCTCCGCGGCGAGGCGGCGATTGAGCTTGAGGAGGCGCGGCGCCGCGACCGGCGTGCCCGCCTGCTTCACATAGAAGCGTTCCGGAAGGCGGGCGTAGCTGTTGTCAAAGGGAATCGGCATGGTCCGGCCCATGTCGGGCCGCACCCAGCCCGGAACAAGGCCTTATTCCTGATGCGCCAGGAAATGCGCCACGGCGCGGAGATCGTAATCCGTGAGGCCGTAGAGCAGCCCGTTCATCTGCGTGTCGGCCCCCACCCGTACCCCATCCCGGTATTCGGTGAGGGTATGGAGGAGGTAGTCCTCGCGCTGGTGGTTCACCCGCGGCACGTTGGCGCGCCCGGCAAAATTGGGCAGGTGGCAGGCATTGCAGTTGCGCGAAGCCGCGACCTCTCCGCCACGCGCCATCAGCGCCGGGTCGGGACTGCCGCGATCCGGCTTCGGTCCTGAAGGGAGCGAGGAGAAATACGCCGCAAGATCCTGCGCCTCGGTATCCGTAAGGCCGCGCGCCGCCTCCGTCATGGCGGGGACGCGCCGCAGCCCTTCGCGGAACAGGATGAGCTGCATGGTCACGAAATCCTCCTGCTGCCCAGCCAGGGACGGCATCTCGGGGATCTCGCTGCGGCCTTGGGGACCATGGCACGCCTGGCATTGCCGCGCTTCCGCCACCGCGGCGCCGCGCGTGGCGTCCTGTGCGGGGGCGGGAAAGGAAAAGGCGGCGGCCAGAAGGGCCGCCGCCGGAAGCATCGCGCCGCGCATCACCGGCGATAGGAAACGCGGTAGATCGCGCCATTGTCCTCGTCGGACACGAGGAGCGAGCCGTCGGGCATGGTCAGCAACCCGGCCGGGCGGCCGGAGAAGCGCTGGTTCGCGTCATCCCGGAAGCCGGTGAGGAAGGATTCCCGCACCAGCCGCCCGTTCTCGCCCTCCCGCACCACGATCACCTCGAAGCCCGACAGCGGCGCGCGGTTCCACGAGCCGCGCAGCGCGACGAAGAGCGCATTGCGGTACTGCTCCGGGAAGGCAGTGCCAGTGTAGAAATGCGTGCCGATCGGCGCGACATGCGGGCCAAGGATCAGCGCCGGCGGCGGGAACTCGGAGCATAGCCGCCCCTCCACCGCCGGGTCCTGGAAGCCGCCCGCGCACCACGGGAAGCCGTGATTCTCGCCGCGCCGCAAGCTCACATGCAGCGTGTCTGAGGGGTTGTTGTTCCCGGCCCAGTCGCGCCCATGGTTGCTGAACCAAAGCTGGCCGGTGCGCGGGTGGAAGTCGAAGCCCACCGAATTGCGGACGCCGCGCGCCTCGATGCGCCGGTCGGAGCCGTCGGGGTTCCAACTTTCGATCAGGGCGAAGCGGTCTTCCGGCACCTCGCAGATGTTGCAGGGCACACCGCGCGGGATGTAGAGCCGCCCATCCGGCCCGAAGGCGATGTGCTTCCAGCCGTGATGCGGCTCCGCCGCCTGGCCGAAGGCGCTGGTCAGGTCGGTCGGCTGCGGGTTCTGCAGGTTGTTCTCGACATTGTCGATCCGCAGCACCCGGTGCATCGCCGCGATGAAGAGCGCGCCGTCGCGTACCGCGACGCCCGAAGGCTGGTCCAGCCCCGACATCAGCGTGGATACCTCGCGCGCCTGGCCGTTGTCGCGCACCGCATAGACCCGGCCGATGCCGCGCGTGCCGACGAAGACCGTCCCGTTCGGGCCGCGCGTCATGGCGCGGGCGCCGGGCAGGCCATGCGCCCAGAGCTCCACCTGGAACCCCTCGGGCACGCGCAGGCTGTTCACCGGGATGCGGTCGGGCGGCGTGACGGTCAGGCGGGGAGCGTGCGGGGCGAGGGGCGACGACGCCATCTCGGCCGGGCGGCCCTGCGCCCAGGCAGGCGGGGCGGGTTGCTGCTGCTGCGCCAGGGCGATGCCCGGCAGGGCCACGGCGGCAGCCAGGCCCAAGAGGTGGCGTCGGATCATGTCGGTCATTCTCCTCCCCGGCCGCGTTCCGGGCCGTTCATGCATTAGAAAGGTGCGGACCATGCGAGGGCAAGGTGTCCTCGCGTGTGAAGCCGCGATAATGGAACTCAGGCGCGCCGGCCGAAGCCACGGCCTCCGCCAGCATGGCGTGATGCGGCGACAGGGCGCAGGCCGGGTCGGTGGCTCGCATGTCGCCAGTCAGGGCGAAGGCCTGGCAGCGGCAGCCGCCCCAATCCTGCTCCGCCCGCTCGCAGCCGCGGCAGGGCTCGGGCATCCAGCCCGTGCCGCGGAAGGCGTTGAAGGCCGGGCTGTCCTCCCAAGCGGCGCGCAGCGAGACTTCCCGCACATTGGGGAAGCCGAGCCCGGCGAGCGATTCGGCGGCGTGGCAGGGCAGGATGCGCCCAGCGGGCGAGACGGCGAGGAAGCGGCTCCCCCAACCGCCCATGCAGGCCTTCGGCCGCTTGGCGTGGTAATCCGGAACCACGTAGTCGATCAGCAGCCGGCCCTTGAGGCGCTGCCGCGCCTCCGTCACCACCCGTGTCGCCTCGTCCAGCATGGCTCGGTCGGGCAGCAGAGCATCGCGGTTCAGCAGGGCCCAACCGTAATACTGCACATGCGCCACCTCCAGCCGCGCTGCGCCCCATTCCAGGGCGCGCTGGATCAGGCGGGGCAGGTTGGGCAGGTTCTGACGGTGCACCACCGCATTGAGGGTCAGCGGCAGCCCCGCCTCCCGCACCAGCCGTGCCGCTTCCGCCTTGCGGGGCGTGGCGCCGCGCATCCCGCCGATGCGCTCAGCCCCTTCCTCCTCGGCGTCCTGGATCGAAAGCTGGACGTGGTCGAGCCCGGCTTCGACCAGCCGCGTCATCAGCGGCGAGTTCAGCAGCACGCCCGCCGTGATGAGGTTGGCGTAGAGCCCGGCGTCGCGCGCCGCCGCCACGATCTCCGGCAGGTCGCGCCGCGCCGTCGGCTCGCCGCCCGAAAGATGCACCTGCAGGCAGCCGAGTTCGGCCGCTTCGCCCAGCACCCGCGCCCATTCCGCTGCCGAAAGCTCCGTGCTGGCTCGCGCCAGCTCCACGGGGTTGGAGCAATAGGGGCAGCGCAGCGGGCAGCGATGCGTCAGCTCCGCCAGCAGGGCGAGGGGCGCGTCAGCCACGGACCAACGCCCCACGCGTGGCGAGGTCATCCAGCAGCACCTTCACGTCGGCGGCGATGACATCCTCCGGCGCGTCATATTGCGCGGCCAGCGCCGCGACGATCGCCGCCTCGTCCCGCTGCCCGTCCACGAGGCGCAGCACGGCAAGCGCGATCTCGTCGGGCACGAACATGCGCTCCGGCGCCATGACCACCGTGCGGCCGCGCGCCTTGTCCTCATGCAGCCTTACGCCGGGCGCGAAGCGCGGCGTCATGGCGGCGGCATCCGGAAGGCGCCGGGCGGCGGCAGGGCCGGCGCCACATAGGCGAAGTGCAGCGCGTCCAGCTGGGCCCAGAGCAGGTCACACTTGAATCGCAGCGCGGCGAGGCATTGCTCCTGCTGCTCGCGCGTATGGGCGTGGTGCTTCACGTAGTTCAGCGCAAAGGCCACGTCGGCGGGGGCCTGGGTGAGGCGCGGCTTGAAATAGGCCAGCGTCTCCTCCGACACGAAGCTGTAATTCGCCAGCATGCCGGAGACGCGGGTGCGGATGATGTCGGTCGAGAACATCTCGGTCAGCGAGGAGGCGACGGCCTCCAGCACCGAACGCTCGCGCACGAAGCGCACATAGGCCTCCACCGCGAAGCGCGTCGCCGGCAGGATGCCCTCCATCGAGATGACATAGTCCCGGTCCAGACCCAGCCCGTCGGTGAGGGCGAGCCAGCGCTCCACCCCGCCCGGCGCCACGCCATCCCCGTCATGATCCGCGAGGCGACGCCGCCATTCGCGCCGCAGCTCCGGCGTCGGCAGCCGCGCCAGCAGCGACGCGTCCTTCATCGGGATATGCGCCTGGTAGCAATAGCGGTTCAGCGCCCAGGCCTGCACCTGCCCCTTCGAGAGCTTCCCGTCATGCAGCAGGTGATGGAAGGGATGATGGACGTGGTAGCGCTCGGCGCCGATGGCGCGGAGGGCGCCTTCGAAGGCGGTGTGGGTCAGCAAATCGGTCACAGCGCGATCTCCATCCCGTCCTCTGCCACCTCCCACCCCGCTTCGCGCAGCGCCGCGCGCTCGGGGCTGTCAGCGAGCAGGGCGGGGTTGGTGTTGTTCAGGTGCACCAATATGCGCCGCCCGACGCCGAGCGGCGCGATTTCCGTCACTGTCTCCTGCACCGGCATGTGACCCATGCGGCGCCCGGTCTTCGGGCCGGCGCCGGCGCGGATCATCTCGTCATCCGTGTAGAGCGTCCCGTCGAACAGGACGCATTCGGCGCCGCGCAGGCGGTCGCGCATCGCAGGGGTCATGGTGGCGCAGCCGGGAATATAGTGAAGCGTCCCGCCGCCCGACGCAGCGCTGATCTCCAGCCCCAGCGTCTCGCCATCCTCGGCGATGCCGGGGGCCACGTCGCCTTCGTTGAACAGCGGCACCTTGCCGGGCACGGCATGGGCGGTGATGCGCAGCCCCAGCTTCGTGCCGCCGGCATCGCACGGCTCGAAACCGGTGCCGAGCACAAGCGCCTCGCGCGAAACGAAATCGGGGTGGAGGCAGCGGAAGATCGGGTTCTCCTCCAGCACGCGCAGCGTGGGCGGCGCGGCGTAGAGGCGGAAGGCCTGGCGTTCCCGCAGGGAAAGCAGCCCCGCGATCGTGTCCACCTCGCCGCCCGTCAGCAGCACGGCGGCAATGGGCGAGTTGCGGAGCGGCTCGGGGCGTGGGTGCAGGGCGGGCGTCGCGGCGATCTGCTGGCGCAGATCGGGCGAGGCATTGACCAGGAGCCAACGCTCCCCGTCGGCGCTGACCGCGAGGCTCGCTTGGCTTCGCGGCGGAGCGGCCGGGTCACCGGCGCGCGAGCGACGGCAACCCGGTCCAGCCGAATTCCACTGTGGAAAGCCGCCCCCGGCGCCGGCACCCAGGATGATGGCGCGCAGCATGGAGGCGGGAAGGCGCCTCAGCCGATCTCGGCGCAGGCGTAGCTGTTGATCTCGAGAGCGAGAGAGATCTCGGTGATCTTCGGGGTCTTCCAGGCCATCGGTTCATCTCCATCCCACCGGGCAAGGCGCCGGCCCCCGAAACATGGCCGTGGGCCGAATTTTCGGCAAGACCTTGCGTAGGCTTGAACCGTGATCGAGCCCAAGCGCCTGGTGCTGCGCCCCTTCCGGGCAGGGGACGTCCCCGCCTACGCCGCGATCCGCGCCAAGCCCGAGGTGGTGCGCTTCTTGCTCAGGGAAACGTCGCTCTGCGGCTCCGCGCGAGGATGCGGAGCGCTTCGCAGCGCTCTGTGGGGGCGGCGGCTACGGGCCCTGAGCGGTGGAGGACCGTAGAGTCCGGTGCCCGGTCGGCCATGCCGGGCTGTGCGAGCTCGGAGGCGAGACTGAGATCCTCATGCTCGACACCCCGGGCCCGGGGCCGGGGGCTTGCCACGGAGGCAGGGCTGGCGGCGCGGGATTGCGGCTTCGGCGCGCTCGGCCTCGCCAGCCTCGTCGGCTACGCCCTGCCGGAGAACACGGCCTCCTGCCATGCCCTCAGCAAGATCGGGATGCGCGAGGAGGAGATGGTCCACATCTTCGGCCTCGACGCGCTGCGCTTCGCCGTCACGCGGCCCGGCGGATGAACTCCGCGCATCGCTCGCCAATCATGATTGCCCCGGCATTGGTGTTGCCGCTGACCACCGCCGGCATGATGGAGCAGTCGGCGATGCGCAGCCGGTCCACCCCCTTCACGCGCAATTCCGTGTCCACCACCGCGCCATCGTCCGAGCCCATGCGGCAGGTGCTGGTGGGGTGGTAGATAGTGCCGCCCGTGGCACGGCAGAACTCCAGCAGATCCTCATCCGTCTCGCCCTTGCCCGGCACGGGGGCATAGCGCGACTCGATCCAGGGCTGCATGGCGCGCGTATCGGCAAGGCGCTGGGCCAGCTTCAGCCCTTCCACCATGCATTGCCGGTCCGTTTCCGTCGCCAGGTAGTTGGCGCGGATGCGGGCCTTGGCCATGGGATCCGGGCTGGCCAGGGTGATGTCGCCGCGGCTTTCGGGGCGCAGCTGGCAGACGCTCATGGTGAAGCCGGGGAAGCGGTGCAGCCCCTCCTTCACGCTGTCCGCGCTCCAGGGAATGAAGTGGAATTGCACATCGGGCGTGGCGCTCTGCGGCAGGACACGGGCGAAGAGGCCGCTGGTCCCCGCCGCGAAAGTCAGCGGTCCGCTTCGCGTCAGCGCGTATTGCGCGCCCATCCGCGCCATGCCCCAGAGGCTGTTCACCACCTCATTCAGGGAGACGCGCTGGCTGGCGCGGAACATCAGCCGCGCCTGGAAATGGTCCTGCAGGTGGCGCCCCACCCCGGGCGTGTCGCGGCGCACCTCGATGCCCATCTCCTGCAGGTGCTCGGCCGGGCCGATGCCCGAGAGCATGAGGAGCTGCGGCGAGTTGATCGCCCCACCGGACAGCACCACCTCGCGCCGGGCGCGGATCACCTTCTCCTGCCCGTGCTGGCGATAGGCGACGCCCACGGCCCGCCCATCCTCCATCACCACGCGCAGCGCATGTGCGTCGGTCAGCAGGCGAAGGTTGGGCCGACGCAGCGCCGGCTTGAGGTAGGCGGTGGCGGCGGAGCAGCGCACGCCGTTGCGTACCGTCACCTGATACCAGCCGGCCCCTTCCTGGCTTTCGCCGTTGAAATCCGGGTTGACCGGGAAGCCGAGCTCGCGCGCCGCATCCAGGAAGGCGACCGAGAGCGGGTTCCGGTCGCGCAAATCGCTAACGCAGAGCGGCCCCTCCGCGCCGTGGAGGTGCGACGGCCCGCGCTCATTCCCCTCGGCGCGCTTGAAATAGGGCAGGCAGTCCTCGAACCCCCAGCCGGTGCAGCCCATCTGCCGCCATTGGTCGTAATCCTCCGCCTGGCCACGGATGTAGATCAGCCCGTTGATGGCCGAGGAACCGCCCAGCACGCGGCCGCGCGGCCAGGGCACAGAGCGCCCGCCCAGCCCTGGCTCCGCCTCGGTCTGGTAATTCCAGGAGATGGTGGGGTGGTACATCGTCTTGGCGTAGCCGATCGGGATGTGCAGCCACGCGTTGCGGTCCCGAGAGCCGGCCTCGAGCACCGTCACGGAGAGGCGCGGATCCTCCGACAACCGCCCGGCCAGGGCCGACCCGGCCGAGCCGCTGCCGACCACGATGACGTCCGTTTCCTCCATCCCCGTCTCTCCCTTATCGAGCCGCCTTATCCGCATGGTCCGGCGGCGCGCCGCTTGACGCAAGCCATGACCGGGCGTGGCATGGGGCCATGCCGCCACTCGACCTTCTTGCTGACACTCTCGGCCCCCAGGGCCTCCTGCGCGAGGCGGGCGACGTCGCCCCCTATGCGGTGGACTGGCGCGGCGTGTATCGCGGCCGTCCCGAGGCGGTGCTGCGCCCCGCCAGCACGGCGGAGGTCGCTTCCGCCCTGCGCCTCTGCGCCGATCTCGGCCTCACCGTCGTGCCGGCGGGCGGCCGGACCTCGCTCTGCGGCGCGGCGGTGCCCACCGAGCAGGGGCCGCCCAGCGTCGTCCTGTCGCTGGAGCGCATGAACCGCATCCGCGCCCTGGACCCGCTCGACCTGTCGCTGGTGGCGGAGGCGGGCTGCACGGTGGAATCGGTGCAGATGGTGGCGGAGGCGGCAGGGCGATTCTTCCCGCTACATTTCGGCGCTCAGGGCTCCGCGATGATCGGCGGCGCGCTGTCCACCAATGCTGGCGGCATCCGCACCCTGCGCTACGGCAATGCGCGCGACCTCGTGCTGGGGCTGGAGGTGGTGCTGCCGGATGGTCGCGTGCTGGATGACCTTCGCCGGGTTCGCAAGGACAATAGCGGCTATGCGCTGCGCCACCTGTTCATGGGCGCGGAGGGGACGCTGGGCGTCATCACCGCCGCCTCGCTCAAGCTCTTCCCGCCGCTGCTGAAGCGCGAGACGGCCCTGGTCGCGGTCCGCTCGCCGCACGAGGCGCTGCGCCTGCTCGCCCGCTGCCAGGCGAGCGGCGCGGAACTCGTCGCCTTCGAACTGATTGGGCGGCCCTGCATCGAGATTACGCTGAAGCACGCGCTCAACGTCCGGAAGCCGATGGAGCTTTCGACGCCCTGGTTCTGCCTCGTCGAAGCCGGCTCCACCCACCCTTCCATCCCCGTGCGCGAGGCTTTGGAGGCGGCGCTGATGGTGGCACTGGAGGCGGGCGAGGCGGAGGATGTCATCCTCTGCGAAAGCGAGGACCAGCGCCGCAACCTCTGGGACATCCGCGAGGGCTTCCCGGCCTGCTCGCGGCAGGAGGCGCCGGGCCTGCCGACCGACACCGCGGTGCCGGTCAGCGCGATCCCCGACTTCCTCGACCGCTGCGCCGCGCTGATCGCGGAGCGCTACCCGGAGGGGAAGATGGTGGCGATCGGCCACATGGGCGACGGCAACATCCACCTCTCCCTCCAGGCGCCCCCCGGCACCACCCACGCCGACTGGGCGCGTCGCGGTACCGGATTCGAGGAGCGCGTGGGCGAGATCGCGGTGGAACTCGGTGGGTCCTTCTCAGCGGAGCACGGAATCGGCCAGTCGAAGCGCGCGGCCATGGCAGGGCTGAAGGATCCGGTCGCCCTCTCGGTCATGCGCGCCATCAAGGACACGCTGGACCCGGCGGGCCGGATGAACCCAGGCAAGGTGCTGCCGCCCGGCTGAGGTTCCGCCCGGCGCCGATCTGGTCTAGGAGGGCAGCGACGGGGCGTAGCACAGCCTGGTAGTGCGCCTGCTTTGGGAGCAGGAGGTCGCTGGTTCGAATCCAGTCGCCCCGACCATTCCCCTCAACCGCGCTGGCGCGCCGCGTGGATTTCCCAGGCAGGCCGCCGGTTCCCCAGCGCGCACCAATCGCCAGACGCGATGACCGGCGCCTCGCATTCCGCATCGGACACATAAGCCTGCGCACGGGTCCGGCTGCCATCGCTCAGCCGCACCTCAAGGACCGTCCGGCGATAGGCCCCGCCCGGCGCCCCGAAGGGAAGCGCCTGCTCCAGCGCATCCAAAGCCGCGAGGCGCGCGGGGTCGAGCGGGACGATCTCGCCATGCACCTCGCCATCGCCCAGGCGCATGACGGGGTAGGGGCCGAGATCGTGCAGTACGCCACGCGTCCGCGCCGGGTGGCGCGTCAGTCCCGCCAGCAGCGATGCATTGGCCTGTTCCGACTGCAGCGTGCCGTAGACGAAGAGCCAAGGCACGGCGGGACGGGCGGGCCGGTCGCTCGCCGCCGCCTCCATCGCCGCCATGCCCAGCCCATGTGCGGCGAGGCCGCGGCGGATCAGGTCCAGATAGGTACGCGTGGGCGGGACATGGCCCTGACGGCGCGAGGGTGGCACGTCATAGATCCACGCCTCGCAGGTGGCGCCGTTGGGCATGACGGCATGGGCCGCCTCGCGCAGATAGGCGTCGGGGTGGCCTTGCTTCATGTCCAGCAGGGCGAGGGCCTCGTCCTCCACCTCAAAGACCACGCCCTCCACCGCATGGCCGGGGGCGACGGACAGGGTGACGACCCCGCCGCCGCGCGAGCGGCCGAAGCGCTCGAAGGATAGGCGCCGGTCAAGCAGCAGCGCGGTGGAGATGGCGCGGAGCGGCTTCCCGACATGGCCGTTCCGACGCAGCCAATCCTCGCGGTCGGCATCATCTACGTTGGCGCCGTGGAAGAAGATGCGGTTCATGAGTCGAGCGCGGCCTTGGCCTCGGCCAGCGCCATCCGGTCGGCCTCGTCCAGCACCGGGTAGTGGAGGTCGAGCCCTTCCAGCGCCGCCACGATCGCCTCCACCACGACGAGGCGCGTGAACCACTTGCGGTCCGCCGGCACCACGAACCAAGGGGCGTGCGGCGCGGCGGTGCGGGTGATCGCCTCCTCATAGGCGGCCATGTAGCTGTCCCAATGGCGCCGCTCGGCCACGTCGGCGGGGCTGAACTTCCAGTTCTTCGCAGGTTCCTCGATGCGCGACAGGAAGCGGCGGCGCTGCTCCTCCGGGCTCAGGTGGAGGAAGAATTTCAACACCGTTATGCCCTGCCGGGCGAGGTAGCGCTCGAAGGCAGCAATGTCTTCCAGCCGCTCCTTCCAGATGTCCTTGGAAACGAGGCGCGGCGGCAATTTCTGCGCCGACAGGATGCGCGGGTGGACGCGCGCCACCAGCACCTCCTCGTACCAGGACCGGTTGTGGATGCCGATCTGGCCGCGCGCCGGAAGCTGGGCCGCGTGGCGCCAGAGGAAATCGTGGTCGCGCTCGGTCGCGCTGGGCGCCTTGAAGCTGGCGACGTGGCAGCCCTGCGGATTCACGCCGGAGAAGACGTGCTTGATCGCTCCGTCCTTTCCGGCCGCGTCCATCGCCTGGAAGATGCACAGCACCCCCCAGCGATCCTGCGCGTAGAGCATGTCCTGCAGATCCGCGAGCCGCGCGACCCCGTTGGCCAGCAGCTTCTCCGCCGATTTCTTGTCGAGCCCCGACCCGGCAAGGTCGGCGGGGTCGTGCTGCTTGAGGGCGAAGCCTTTCCCGTCCTCGACGCGGAAGCGGCGCAGCATCGCTGCGGTCTCGATCTTCATGGCGCGGAGGCTCGCACCCGGCGCGCGGCGCGCCAAGCCCAAAGCAGGGCCAGGAGGTGCAGGGCGATGGTGCAGGCCAGCGCCCAGGAATACCCTGCCGGGTCCCAGCCGCCCGTCGCGGTGCGCGGCCAGAGGTCGAGCACCGCCCCGATCAGCGACTGGAGGATGAAGACCAAGCAGAGCATGGCGGCGTTGATCGCGGTGGCGACCCGCCCTGCCAGCTCAGCCGGGAAACGCTGCCCGATCGCCGCATAGGCGGCAGGCCCCGCCGACCCGGCCATCGCGAACAGGCCCCACAGCAGGCAAAGCGCCACAAGTCCCGTAGGCGCAGCGAGGGCGAAGACGGCCTGGAGTGAGATCTGCACCCCCATGGCCAGGAAGGGCACGAGCATGGGAGGCGCCCCGCGCGCCTGCCCCCAGGATGCCAGCTGGCCCGTCGTGAAGGAGCCCACCGCCATGCACCCGGCATAAGCGAAGAGCACGACGGCCCGCGCATCGGCCCCCAGGCCCGCGACATCGCGCAGCCAAGGCCCTGCCCAAAGCCCCTGATAGGTGAAGTTCATCGCGGACAGGACGCAGACCGCCGGCACGAGACCGATGAAGGCCGGGTGGCGGAAGATCGGCCCGAAGGCCTGCGCCTCGGCCACCAGGGAGCGGCCGGCGGGCCGCGCCTGGCCGGGCGGCGCGTCGGGGACGGACAGCCAGATCCATAGCGCTACCACGAGTGACAGCCCGGCCAGCAGGGCGAAGCCACCGCGCCAGCCGATGAGGGGCAGCAAGGTGGAAAGCGGCAGCGTCACCGACATCCCGCCCATGGCGCCGATCAGCAGGGCTGTGCCCGTCATCGCGGCGACGCGGTGCCGCGGATACCACTGCGTATTGGCCTTCAGCATGGCGGTGAGGCCGGCAGCGATGCCGATACCGGTGAGGAGACGCCCCAGCATCACCGTGCCGATCCCTTCCGCCAGGGCGCAGAGCAGAAATCCCGACCCCGCAGTCAGCGCCAGCGTCGCCTGGACCCGCCGTGCCCCGAACAGGTCGAGGGCGAGGCCGGCCGGAAGCTGCGTCGCCGCATAGGCCATGAACATCACGGCCGCGAGCAGGCC
The DNA here is from genome assembly GCF_017355885.1 of Sabulicella rubraurantiaca. Taxonomy (GTDB): domain Bacteria; phylum Pseudomonadota; class Alphaproteobacteria; order Acetobacterales; family Acetobacteraceae; genus Roseococcus; species Roseococcus rubraurantiacus. The sequence continues at coordinate 23,203 of NZ_JAFEUU010000011.1, read as the reverse complement.
GAGGTCGCTCGCCGACAGGGCGAATTCCAGCGCGAGCGCCGGGCCGATCACGGCCAGCACCGCCCGACTCGCCTGATTCAGGAAGTTCATCGCGGCGAGGGGCGCGGTGACGCGCAGGAAGATGTTCACGGAAGCCGCAGCCGCACCGAGATCGGGCAGTGGTCGGAGATCCGGTCGCGCATCGCCGGGTCGCGCTCGGCATAGACCATGACGCGCAGGCTGCTTGGCACCGCCAAGCGCTCCGCCCCGCCGCCGAGCAGAAGGTGGCTGATGAAGGGCCGCCCACCGCGCGCATCGGCCCAGCAGGGATTGGAGGCGCCGGAAGTGGCGCGCAGGAGGGGCGCCTCGGCGGAGAGCGCGGCGGTCAGGTCGTCGCGCGGGTGATCCATGCGCCGGTTGAAGTCGCCCAGGATGGCGAAGGCGATGCCCTCTTGCCGCCGCGCCCGCACCCAGTCGGCCAGGATGCGGGACTGGCGGGCGAGAACCTCGCAGTCCTGGCCGCGCGACGGCGCGATCGGCCCCTCCCGGCAGCCGGCCTTGAGGTGGACGGAGAGCAGGCGCAGCGGCGTCCGGTCCAGGAACACCGTTACATCCGTGCCGCGGCGGAGCGAGAAGCGGGCCTGCGGCGCGACGTCCAGATCCTCCAGATCCGGGTTCTGCACCGCGCGCAGGCTTCGCCGCACGGCGAAGCCGGTGCGCTGCACATCCGCTTCCCGCGCGAAGAAGAAGGCGTAGTCGCGCTCGGGCAGGAGGCGCGCCAGGGCTTCGGGCCCATCCACCTCCTGCACCGCCAGGATGTCCGCCTCCAGCCGCCGCGCATATTCGGCGAGGCGGCGCCAGTCGGCGGCATCGCGGGAAGCGAGGTCGCGCGGCAGGGCCGGGTCGCCAGCCGGGCGCAGGGTCAGCCAGGCGATGTTCCAGGTGGCGAGCTTGATCTCTGCCGCCTGGGCTGGAAGCGCGAGGAGGATGAGGAGAAGGAGCGGGAAGGCGCGACTCATGCGGGCATCCTGGCGTTAGGATGGCTGCGATGCGACCCCTCCTTCCCGCGATGATGCTCCTGGCCGCCGCGCCGGCCTTTGCTCAAGCCCCAGCGGAACTCGCGTCCCGCCTTCCGGCAGAGGCCGCCGGATGGCTGAAGCGCGGGGTCACGGACCTCGAATCGCGCCCCGGCGGTGCCGGGCTGGGCGCGGCGGCGGAATACCGCCCGCCTTCCGGCCCGGGCGTGGCGACGGTCTACCTGTATCGCCGGGCGACCACGGTGGAGGCCGAACTCGCCCGGACCCAGGAGGATATCCGCTCCCTGGGCGCTATGCGGCAATACACGGTGAGTGCGCCGCGCGAGTGGGGCTCGCTCCTCACCGGCGCGCGCTGCCTCGTGGCCGAGCAGCGCTTCGCGGGCGGTCAGGCGGCGGATACCTATGCCTGCGTGGGACAGTCCGCGGGTTGGACGGTGAAGCTGCGCGTGACCCTCCCTTCCGGGACCGAGGCTTCCGCCACCCTCCAGGCCCTGTCCCGCGCGGCCTATTCCGTTCTGTGAGGGCAGGGCGGCGAAAGCCGCCATGGACACCGCGTCCCGGCTGTGATTAACCCCCGCCACCCTGCCGCCGGCGTGGCACGCCCGCGGCTATGCCCGTTTGCGCGCCCTCATCCCGAGGGCCGCCAGGGCTGAGCATCCACAGGGAGACAGCATGCCGCTCTACGAATGCGTGTTCATCGCGCGCAACGACGTCACCCAGCAGCAGGTCGAGGCGATCGCCGAGTCCGTGGCCACCGTCATCGGCGAGGCTGGTGGCGAGGTAAAGAAGCGCGAATACTGGGGCCTGCGCGGCCTCGCCTATCGCGTGAAGAAGAACCGGAAGGGGCACTACATGCTCCTCGGCATCGAGGCGCCGCCCGCCGCGATGCAGGAGGTCGAGCGCCAGCTTGGCCTGAACGAGGACGTGCTGCGTGAGATGACCATCCGCATCGAGTCCATCAGCGACGAGCCCTCCGCCATCCTCGCCAAGCGCGGCGACGAGCGTGAGCGCGGCTTCCGCGGGCCGAAGCCCGCCGGGCGCTTCGCCTCGGGCCGTGGCGGTTCCCGCGGCGACGACCGCGAGGAGTTCCGCGCCCGCCCGCGGGACGAGATGGACATGAACCTGAACGAGGAGGTCTGAGAGCATGAGCGAGACCACCGCCGAACCGAACATCGCCAACCGCCGCGCGGCCGTCGGCGCCCGCCGGCCCTTCTACCGGCGCAAGAAGTCCTGCCCGTTCTCCGGCCCGAACGCGCCGAAGATCGACTACAAGGACGTGCGCCTCCTGTCTCGCTTCCTGAGCGAGCGCGGCAAGATCGTTCCGGCCCGGATCACCGCGGTCAGCGGCAAGAAGCAGCGTGAGCTGGCCCAGGCCATCAAGCGCGCCCGCTTCCTGGCCCTGCTGCCCTACGTGATCAACGACTGAGCAGGACCGGGTGGCGTGAGCGGCCACGGCACAGGGCAGGGCGGGGCTTCGGTCTCCGCCGCGACGCCGGCGGCTTTGGCCGCGGGCGCGTGCTCTGCGCTGTGCGCCCTCTGGGCCATGCGCGGCCTGCCGCTGGGCGGGGTGCTGCTCTGGGTCACGCCCCTGCCGCTGCTGCTGGCGGGGCTTGGCTTCGGGGCGCGCGCTGCCGCCTTCGCGGTGATCGTTGCCTCGCTGAGCCTCCTGCTGCTGAGCCCGTTGCTGGGCCTCGCCATCTACTTCTTCGCCTTCGGCTTGCCGGCGGCGCTGCTGGTGGGGGCGGCACAGCAGCCGGGACGGATGGACCTGGCCTTGCCTCTGGCCCTCTTGGGCATCTGGCCGGCCGCCATCGTCCTGGCCCTCGCGGCGCTGATCCCCGATCTTGAAGGGGCGATGCGCGAGGCAGTGGCGCTTGGCACGCAGCGCATGGGCGTGGCCCTGCCGGAAGGCATGGTCGAGCAGGTGGCGCGGGTGAAGGCGGCCGCGGCCGGGTTCTGGATGGCGCTGACCATGGTCGTGAACGGCCTGATCGCGCAGCGCATCCTGGAGCGCCGGGGGCTTGCCCTCCATTCCTCGCCGCCGGCGGAAACGCTGCGGGTGCCGGATTGGTACCTGTTGCTGCCGGGCCTGGCCCTCGGCGGGCTGCTCGCCGTGGGCGGGGCGGTGCCGCTGTCGGTGCTGCTGATCCTGCTGGTGCCCTTCCTGCTGCTCGGCGTGGCGGCGGTGCACCAGCGGCTGCGGGACCGGCCAGCGCGCATGGCGTTCCTGGTGGGCTTCTACCTGCTCATGCTCCTGTTCCTGCAAGTCATGGCCCCGCTGATGGTCGGCCTGGGCCTTTTCGAACAGATCCGGCGGCGCCGCGCGCCGCCCCCAACCTGATGCGAGACGTGTGATGATTGACCTGATTCTGATGCAGCGCGTGGAAAAGCTCGGCCAGATGGGCGAGTTGGTGAAGGTGAAGCCCGGCTACGCGCGCAACTTCCTCCTGCCCCAGGGCAAGGCGATCCGCGCCACCAAGGCGAACATCGCCAAGTTCGAGCAGGACCGTACCCAGCTCGAGGCACAGAACCTGAAGCGCCGCGAGGAGGCCGAGCGCGTGGCCGAGCGCATGGAGGGCCTGTCGGTCGTCCTGATCCGCTCCGCCGGCGAGAGCGGCAACCTCTACGGTTCCGTGTCCGCGCGCGACATCGCCGAGGGCTGCAAGGCCTCCGGCCTTACGGTCAGCCGCAGCCAGGTTCTGCTGGAGCAGCCGATCAAGATGCTCGGCCTGTCCACGGTGCGCGTGGAGCTGCACCCCGAGGTGCTGCTGCCGGTCACGGTGAACGTCGCCCGCTCCCCCGAAGAGGCGGAGAAGCAGGCCCGTGGCGAGGAGATCGTGCGCGAGGAGGAGATCACCCTCGAGGACGAGCTGGTCGCCGAGCTGGGCGCCGCGACGCGCGAGTGAGGAGCGGCCCCGGAAACGGGGCAACGCCCAAAAGGAAAGGGGGCCTTGCGGCCCCCTTTTTTTGTGCTCGCAGAAGCAAGGAGGAGGGGGCAAACCCCCTCCCGGTTGCGTCAGGCCGCCTTGGCCATGCCGCGCAGCACGTAGTGCAGGATGCCGCCGTTGCGGTAGTACTCGACCTCGTCGGCCGTATCCACGCGGCACTGCACCTCGGTCCGCACCACGGTGCCGTCAGCCCGCGTGATCACCAACTCCAGCATCATGCGGGGCTTCAGATCCTCGATGCCGAGGATGTCCACCACCTCGTCGCCGCGCAGCGACAGGGTGGAGCGGTTCTCGCCCTCGCGGAACACGAGCGGCAGCACGCCCATGCCGACGAGGTTGGAGCGGTGGATGCGCTCGAAGCTCTCCGCCACCACGGCCTTGATGCCGAGCAGGAAGGTGCCCTTCGCGGCCCAGTCGCGCGAGGAGCCCATGCCGTACTCCTTGCCGCCGAACACCACCAGCGGCACGCCCTCATTCTTGTAGCGCATCGCCACGTCATAGATCGGCGCCACGTCGCCCGAGGGGAAGTGCTGCGAGATGCCGCCCTCCGTGCCCGGGACCATCTCGTTCTTGATGCGGATATTGGCGAAGGTGCCCCGCATCATGACTTCGTGGTTGCCGCGGCGGGCGCCGTAGCTGTTGAAGTCGAAGGGCCGCACCTGGTGCTCGAGCAGGTATTCGCCCGCCGGGCTCACCTTGCGGATGTTGCCCGCCGGCGAGATGTGGTCCGTCGTGATGTTGTCGCCCAGCAGTGCCAGGACGCGCGCGCCGTTGATGGAGGAGAGCGGCTTCGTCTCCATCGTCATCCCCTCGAAGTATGGGGGGTTCTGGACGTAGGTGGAGCCGCCATTCCAGCGATAGGTGTCACTGCCCGCATCCACCTGGATCGCCCGCCACTGCTCCGTGCCGTTGAACACGTTGTCGTAGCGGTTCTTGAACATCTCCGGCGTCACGTTGCGGTGGACGATCTCTGCCACCTCCTGCTGGGAGGGCCAGATGTCCTTGAGCATGACGGGCTGCCCGTCGCTTCCCGTGCCGATCGGATCCTTGGCGAGGTCCAGCTTCACCGAGCCGGCGAGGGCATAGGCCACGACCAGCGGCGGGGAGGCGAGGTAGTTCGCGCGCACATTGGCGTGGACGCGGCCCTCGAAGTTGCGGTTGCCCGAGAGCACGGCCGAGACGACGAGCTTGTTGTCCTCGATCGCATCCACCATCGGGTCCGGCAACGGGCCGGAATTGCCGATGCAGGTGGTGCAGCCATAGCCGACGGTCTGGAAGCCCAGCGCGTCGAGGTCGGGCTGCAGCCCCGCGGAGTCCAGGTAGTCCGTCACCACCTGGGAGCCAGGGGCCAGGGAGGTCTTCACCCAGGGCTTCGGCTTCAGCCCCTTCTGCCGCGCCTTGCGGGCGACGAGGCCGGCAGCCACCAGCACATAGGGGTTGGAGGTGTTGGTGCAGGAGGTGATGGCGGCGATCACCACGTCCCCGTGGCCGAGTTCGTAGTTCGCGCCTTCCACCGGCACGCGCAGCTCGGCCTGGTCACCCGGCACGCCCATGGCGCCCGCCGCGAGGTCCTTCTTGAAGGAGGGGCCGACGGAGCCCAGCGCGATCCGGTCCTGCGGCCGCTTCGGCCCGGCGAGCGACGGCTCGACGGTGGCGAGGTCGAGCTCCAGCGTGTCGGTGAAGACCGGGTCAGGGGTGTTGGCGTCGCGCCACATGCCCTGGGCCTTGTGGTACTCGCGGACCAGGTTGACGCGGTGCGGGTCGCGGCCGGACAGGCGCAGGTAGTCCAGCGTGATCTCGTCCACCGGGAAGAAGCCGCAGGTCGCACCGTATTCGGGCGCCATGTTGGCGATGGTGGCGCGATCCGCGAGCGGCATGGAGTCGAGGCCGGGGCCGAAGAACTCGACGAAGCGGCCGACCACGCCCTTCTTGCGCAGCATCTGCGTCACGGTCAGCGCCAGGTCGGTGGTCGTTACCCCCTCGCGCAGCTTGCCCTGGACGCGGAAGCCGATCACGTCCGGGATCAGCATGGCGATGGGCTGGCCCAGCATGGCCGCCTCGGCCTCAATGCCGCCCACGCCCCAGCCCAGCACGCCCATGCCGTTGATCATGGTGGTGTGGCTGTCCGTGCCGTAGCAGGAATCCGGGTAGGCGTAGGTCTCGCCATCCTCGGCGCTGGTCCAGACCACCTGGCCCAGATACTCCAGGTTCACCTGGTGGCAGATGCCGGCGCCGGGCGGGACAACGCGGAAGTTCTGGAACGCGTCCTGGCCCCAGCGCAGGAACTCATAGCGCTCGCCGTTGCGCTCGAACTCGATCTCGACGTTCTTGGTCATGGCCTGGGCGGAGCCGGCCACATCCACCATCACCGAGTGGTCGATCACGAGGTCCACCGGGACCAGCGGGTTCACCTTGGAAGGGTTGCCGCCCAGCTTGATGATGCCGTCGCGCATGGCGGCGAGGTCCACCACGGCGGGGACGCCCGTGAAGTCCTGCATCAGGATGCGCGCGGGGCGGAAGGGCACTTCCTTGTCGGACATGCCCTGCTTCACCCACTCCGCGATCGAGCGCGCGTCGTTCACGGTGTAGGAGCGGCCGTTCTCGAAGCGCAGCACGTTCTCGAGCAGGACCTTCAGCGAGAAGGGCAGGCGAGACACGTCGCCGATCTCCTTCGCCGCCTCGGGCAGGCTGAAATACTGATAGGTCTTGCCGTCAACATTGAGCTGGCGGCGGGTTTTGAGCGTGTCCTGCCCGATCATGCGCATCTGAAGTGTCCCCACTCTTGCGCCCCGCCTTTAAGCATGGCGAAGCTTCATGGTCCATTGGCCCCCGGGCCGTGAGGGCAACCATCCCCAAGGCATCGGAGGCGCGCCTGCTGCAAGCGGAAGACTTGGCCTGTTGGCGCGCAGAGCGCCTCGTCTTCGCAGGCATCAGCTTCGCCCTCGCCCCCGGGGAGGCTGCATTGCTCACCGGGGCGAACGGGGCCGGCAAGTCATCGCTGCTGCGGGTCCTGGCCGGGTTGGTCCCGCCGGCCGAGGGACGGGTGCTCTGGCAGGGCGAGGATGCCCTGGCCGACCGTCCGTCCCACGGTGCCCGGCTGCGATACCTCGGCCACCAGGATGCGCTGAAGCCCAGCCTCTCCGCGCGGGAGAATCTTGCCCTCTTCGCCCGGCTGCATGGAGGAGATGTGGGGATGGCGCTGGCGGCGCTCAACCTCGCGCCGCTTGCGGAGCTTCCGGCGCGGGTCCTCTCCTCCGGCCAGAAGCGCCGCCTCGCCCTGGCGCGGCTGGCGCTGGCGCCCGCGCCACTCTGGCTGCTGGACGAGCCGACCGTTGGGCTGGACTCCGATTCCGTGGCGCTGCTCGGCCCGTTGCTGGCAGCGCACCGGGAGAGGGGCGGAATCGTCCTCGCCGCGACGCACCTGCCGCTGCCGCTGCCGGATGCGCGGGAGATCCGGCTGTGATCCCGCTTCTGGCCCGCGAGCTTCGCCTGGCCCTGCGGCACCCGGCGGACACGCTCTCGGCCGTGCTGTTCTTCGTGCTGGTTTCGGCGCTGTTTCCCTTTGGCGTGGGGCCGTCGCCTGAGCTGCTGGCGCGGCTGGCACCCGGCGCGCTGCTGGCGGCCGCGCTGCTGGCGGCGCTGCTGCCGCTTGACCGGCTCTTCGGCGCCGATGCGGAGGACGGGATGCTGGACCAGCTTCTCCTGTCCGGTCTGCACCCGGCGCAGCTGGCGGCGGTGAAGGCGCTGGCGCATTGGCTGACCACCGGCCTGCCCCTTGTCGCGGCCACGCCGGTGGCGGCCGCACTGCTCAACCTTCCGGTCGAGGCTTGGGGCACGGCCGCCCTGTCCCTGTCCCTGGCTTCTGGGCTGCTTTCGGCGCTGGGAACGGCGGGGGCGGCGCTCACCCTGGGCGCGCGGCGCGGCGGGGTGCTCCTTCCCCTGCTGGTCCTACCACTGGCCATCCCCGTCGTCATCTTCGGCGCCGCGGCAATCGAGGCCGCGGTCAGCGGGCTGGAAGCACGACCCTTCCTGCTGCTGGAGGCGGCGCTGCTCGCCCTGGCCCTTCCCTTGGCGCCCCTTGCGGCAGGCGCGGCGCTGCGGAGCGACTGAAGGCAGAGCTCAGCCCGGGCGGCGGGCCGCCATCATGTAGTTGACCGCCATGTCCCGCGTGACCGCGAAGCCCCCGCCCAGGCGCGGGGACAACCCGGCGGTGTCCTCCACGACCAGCCCGGCGCCGCGCAGCAGCCCGGCCAGTTCCGCCGGGCGAGGGAAGAGCCGCCAGTCATGCGTACCGCGCGGGAGCCAACGCAGAAGGTACTCGGCGCCGAGCTTGGCGGTCACCCAGGCCCGCGGCGTCCGGTTCAGGGTCGAAAGGATCACGGCCCCGCCCGGCCGCACCAGCCGGGCCAGCGAGGCGCAGAAGAGGGCGCGTTCGGCCGGCGGCACGTGCTCCACCACCTCCAGGGCAAGCACGGCGTCGAAGCTCCCGCCCTCCAGATCCTCGGGCCGGCCATCCATATAGTTGATCGTAAGCCCGCCCTCCGCCGCATGGCGCCGCGCCGCTTCCAGCGCCGCCCCGGCCGCGTCCAGCCCGGTGACGGTGGCGCCACGCCGGGCGAGCCATTCCGAGGCAAGCCCCGCCCCGCAGCCGACATCCAGAACCCGCAGCCCCTCCAGGCGGCCCAGCCGCGCGGCCGCCCAGCCCATGCGGGCCGGATTCATGGCATGAAGCGGTGCCATCGGGCCACGCGGGTCCCACCAATCCTGCGCAAGGGCATCGAACTTGGCGATTTCCCCGGGGGCGGCGGTGGTGCCCCTGTTGCCCGTCTCGGTCATGCCCGGTATCTGACCCGCCCGGAAAGCGCCCGCAAGGTTCGGGCTGCCCGCCCAGGAACCGCAATGTCCCGTATCGTGATGAAGTTCGGCGGAACCTCCGTCGCCGATCTCGACCGCATCCGCAACGTCGCCGCCCGCGTGAAGCGCGAGGTGGATGCGGGGCATCAGGTCGCCGTGGTGGTGTCGGCCATGGCCGGGACGACGAACCAGCTGGTCAAATGGTGCCAGGACCTGTCGCCGCTGCATGATGCGCGCGAATACGACACGGTCGTCGCGACGGGCGAGCAGGTGACGATCGGCCTCACCGCCATCGCGCTCCAGGCCATCGGGGTCGAGGCACGGTCCTGGCAGGGCTGGCAGGTGCCGATCCGCACGGACAACGCCCATGGCAAGGCCCGCGTCGAGGAGATCGACGGGGCCGAGCTGATTGCCCGGATGGAGCAGGGGCAGGTGCCGGTCGTGGCCGGGTTCCAGGGCATCGAGCCGGTGCGGAACCGCGTGACCACGCTGGGCCGCGGTGGCTCGGACCTGTCGGCGGTGGCGCTGGCGGCCGCTCTGAAGGCCGATCGCTGTGACATCTATACGGACGTGGACGGCGTTTACACGACGGACCCGCGCATCGTGCCGCGCGCCCGCAAGCTGGAGCGCATCTCCTACGAGGAGATGCTGGAACTGGCTTCCGTCGGCGCCAAGGTTCTGCAGACCCGTAGCGTCGAGCTGGCCATGAAGGCCCGCGTGCGCGTGCAGGTGCTATCTTCCTTCGAGGACAAGCCAGGCTCCCTGGTCGTGGATGAGGACGAGATCATGGAGAAGCCGATCGTTTCCGGCATCGCCTATTCGCGGGATGAGGCGAAGGTGACGCTGCGCCGCGTCCCGGACCGGCCGGGCGTCGCCGCCCGCGTCTTCGGCCCGCTCTCCGAGGCCAACGTCAACGTCGACATGATCGTCCAGAACGTGGGCGCCGACGGCACCACGGACATGACCTTCACCGTTGGCAAGGCGGACCTGCCTCGCGCCCGCGACATCCTTGAGAAGGCGAAGGCAGAGGTTGGGTTCGAGACGCTTCTGGCCGACGACAACGTCGCCAAGATCAGCGTCGTGGGCATCGGCATGCGAACCCATGCCGGCGTCGCCTCCTCCATGTTCGGGGCGCTCGCCGAGAAGGGCATCAACATCCAGGTGATCTCCACCAGCGAGATCAAGGTCAGCGTGCTGGTGCCGGCCGAATACACCGAGCTCGCGGTGCGCGCCCTGCATACGGCCTATGGGCTGGACGCCTGAATCGGATGGACGTGTCTGTTTCCCCGCCTGAGGCAGCCTTCGCGCAGCTGGACCGGCTGATGGCGCGCGGCGCGGCCTTCTTCGGCAGCCGCTACGCGCTGCTCGGCGGCGCCATGTCCTGGGTGAGCGAGCGCAACCTCGTCGCCGCGCTTTCCAATGCCGGAGCCTTCGGCGTCATCGCCTGCGGCGCGATGGAGCCGCCGCGCCTCGCCGAAGAGATCGCGGGGACCCAGGCCCTGACCTCCCGGCCCTTCGGCGTGAACCTCATCACCATGCACCCGCGGCTGGAGCAGCTGGTGGATGTGTGCCTGGAGGCCAAGGTCAGCCACATTGTCTTCGCGGGCGGCATCCCGCCCGGCGCGGCGCTGAAGCGCGCCAAGGAAGGCGGGGCAAAGGTGGTGTGCTTCGCCCCGGCACTGGCGCTGGCGAAGAAGCTGGTCCGCTCCGGCGCCGACGCGCTCGTGATCGAGGGCAGCGAGGCGGGCGGGCATATCGGCCCGGTTTCCCTGAACGTGCTGGCGCAGGAGATCCTGCCGCATGTCACCGAGGTGCCGGTCTTCGTCGCCGGCGGCATCGGTCGTGGCGAGGCCATTCTCTCTTATCTGGAGATGGGAGCGGCGGGGGCGCAGATCGGCACCCGCTTCGTCTGCGCGACGGAATGCATCGCCCACCCGAACTTCAAGCGCGCCTTCATCCGCGGCGCGGCCCGCGACGCCCTGCCTACCATCCAGCTGGATGAGCGCTTCCCGGTCATCCCCGTGCGCGCCCTGCAGAACGAGGGCACCAAGCGCTTCATGGAGCACCAGGCCGCCGTATTGACGCGGTTCCGCGCAGGAGAGCTGACCAAGGAGGAGGCACAGCTCGACATCGAGCATTTCTGGGCGGGCGCGCTGCGCCGGGCCGTGATCGATGGCGACGTGGAGAATGGCTCGCTGATGGCCGGGCAGAGCGTCGGCATGGTGACCCGCGAGCAACCCGCCGCAGAGATCGTGGCCGAGCTGGTGGAGCAGGCCGCCGCGGCGCTGGCCCTGCGCGGCCCCGGGCGCTAAACCACCGTCGTGTTCGACAACGTCAAGCGCTTCTCCAGGACCCAGGAAACCCTGGCGGTGGATGCCGCCCGGCTGGGCGACGAGCTGCGCGAGGCGCGGGAGGCCATGGGCACCACCCTGGAGGACATGGCCCGCCATCTCCGCATCCGTCGCGTCTACCTGACGGCGCTGGAGGAGGGGCGGCTGAAGGATCTGCCTCCCCCGGCCTATACGCTGGGTTTCGTGCGCAACTATGCAGCCGCGCTGGGCCTCGATGCGGCGGAGATGGTGCGCCGCTTCCGGGATGTCGCCACCGGCGCGACCAGCCCTAAGACCGCCCTGGTCTTTCCAGAGCCGGTGCCCGAGCGCGGCTTCCCGGCCGGGGTGACGATCCTGGCCGGCGCGGCGCTGCTCATCGGCTCCTATGTCGCCTGGTATAGCTGGAGTGGAACTGGCGAACGCTCGGTGGATACCGTGCTCCCGGTGCCCGCCCGGCTGGAATCCGCTTCTCGCGATGGCGAGGCGTTGCGCCCGCCGCAGGCTCCCGCCGCCGTTCCGCCGGCGCAACCTCCCTCCCAGGCGACGCCAAGCCTACCGCCGCTTCCCGTGCCGGTGCAGGTGCCGGTCCAGGTCCCGGCATCGCAGCCCCCTGCCTCGTCCGCAGCCTCGGCGGCGCTTCCGGCCGATGGCAGCCGCATCGTGCTGCGCTTCAAGGGCGAGGCCTGGACCCAAATCCGCGACTCCCGCAATGGTCAGTTGCTCCTCAACCAGGTGATGCGGGCTGGGGAAAGCTTCTCGGTGCCGAACCGGGAGGGGCTGACCCTCACCACCGGAAGCGCGCAGAACATGGAGATCGTGGTGGACGGGCAGGTTTCCCCAGCGCTGTCCAGCGCCACGGGGGTTCGCCGCAACATTGCCCTGGTGCCCGACCAGCTTCGCAACCCGCCCGCCCAGGCTCCGCGGCCCCAGCCCGCCTCCCCACGGCAGTAACACAGGCGTCACGCGGCCCGGGCTTTGGGCCGGCCCCCTGGGGCGCTATATGGGCGAGAGCACGCCGAGGGTCCTTCATGAGCTACCGTCCCTACCAGCACATCGAGCGCCGGAAGTCCCGCCAGATCCGGGTGGGGAAGGTTCTGGTTGGCGGGGACGCGCCGGTCAGCGTGCAGACCATGACCAACACGCTGACCAGCGACGCGGCTGCCACAATCGCGCAGATCCGCCGCTGCGAGCTGGCAGGCGTGGACATCGTCCGCGTCTCCTGCCCCGACGAGGAAAGCACCGCCGCGCTCGCCGAGATCGTGCGGGAGGTGAACGTGCCCATCGTGGCCGACATTCATTTCCACTACCGCCGCGCCATCGAGGCCGCCAAGGCCGGCGCCGCCTGCCTCCGCATCAATCCGGGCAATATCGGCTCGCCCGAGCGGGTGAAGGAGGTGGTGAAGGCCGCGAAGGACCATGGCTGCTCCATCCGGATCGGCGTGAACGCGGGCAGCCTGGAGCGGCACCTGCTGGAGAAGTATGGCGAGCCGAACCCGGATGCGCTGGTGGAAAGCGCGCTCTGGCACGCCGACCACCTGCTCCAGAACGATTTCCACGAGTTCAAGATCAGCGTGAAGGCGAGCGACGTGTTCCTCGCCGTCGCGGCCTACCAGCAACTGGCCGAGGCCTGCGACCATCCGCTGCATATCGGCGTGACGGAGGCGGGCGGCCGCCGCACCGGCACCGTGAAGAGCGCCATCGGCCTGGGCAACCTCCTCTGGGCCGGCATCGGCGACACGATCCGCGTCTCGCTCTCCACTGCGCCGGAGGAGGAGGTGCATGTGGGCTGGGAGATCCTGAAGTCCCTGCACATCCGCCATCGCGGCGTTAAGATCGTCTCCTGCCCGTCCTGCGCGCGCCAGGGCTTCGACGTGGTGAAGACGGTGGCAATGCTGGAGGAGCGGCTGGCCCATATCGAACAGCCCGTCACCCTCTCCATTATCGGCTGCGTCGTGAATGGCCCGGGCGAGGCGCTGATGACCGATATCGGCCTGACCGGCGGCGGCGCCGACAAGCACATGGTCTATGCCAGCGGCAAGACCAGTCACCAGACTACCACGGAGGAGATGGTGGAGCACCTGGTCGGGCTGGTGGAGAAGCGCGCTGCCCTGCTGAAGGCCGAGGCCGACGCCAAGAAGGCCGCCGAGGCCGCCGTCCTGGCGGCGGAGTAGCTTCCGGGCCGGGCGGGGCGATGCTATCCGCCCCGCATCATGGCCACCAAGCTCCAGCCCGTCCGCGGCACGCATGACCTCATCGGCGAGGGATTCCGCCGGCATCATCGCGTGATCAAAACGGCGCGCCGCATCAGCGCGCTCTGGGGCTTCGAGGAATGGGCGACGCCGATCTTCGAGGATACCCGCGTCTTCTCACGCGGCCTGGGCGAGACCTCCGACGTCGTCTCCAAGGAGATGTATTCCTTCGAGGATCGCGGCGGGGAGAGCATCACCCTACGGCCGGAGATGACGGCGGGCATCTGCCGCGCCCTGGTATCCAACGGCCTCGCGCAATCGGTGCCGCTCAAGGTCTTCGCCGCCGGCCCGGTCTTCCGCTACGAGCGGCCGCAGGCCGGGCGCCAGCGCCAGTTCCACCAGATCGACCTGGAAATCCTCGGCTCGGCCGAGCCGCTGGCGGATGCGGAGGTGATCGCCTGCGGCTGGCACATCCAGCGCGAACTGGGCATCAGCCAGGGCGTGACGCTGGAGGTGAACACGCTCGGCGACACGCCCAGCCGCGACGCCTACCGCGCCGCGCTGATCGCGCATTTCACTGCGCACCGGGAGGCGCTGAGCGAGGACAGCCAGCGCCGGCTGGAGAAGAACCCGCTCCGAATCATCGACAGCAAGGATGCGAAGGACCGCGCCCTGGTCGCCGAGGCGCCGACCATCGAGCCCTTCCTGACCGATGAGGCGCGTGCCCACTGGGACGCGCTGCGCCGGCACCTCGACGCCTTCGGCGTGCCCTTTCGCGAGAATCCGCGCATCGTCCGTGGCCTGGACTACTACAGCCACACTGCCTTCGAGTTCGTGACCGACCGGCTCGGCGCGCAGGGCACGGTGATGGGTGGCGGCCGCTACAACGGTCTCGTGGAGGAGATGGGCGGCCCGGCCACGCCCTCCGTCGGCTGGGGCGCGGGGGTGGAGCGCTTGGCCATGCTGCTGGAGGCAGGCGGGCTGACGCCGAAGGCGCCACACCTCGTGCATGTCATTCCTGTCTCCCCTGCGGAGGAGACGGCGGCGCTCCGCGTGGCCGGCGCTCTGCGCGAGGCCGGCATCGCGACGGAGATGGGGCACAAGGGCAATCTGAAGCGCCGCATGGAGCGCGCCAACAAGGCCGGCGCCCGCGCCGCCATCATCCTCGGCGAGACCGAGGTGGCGCGCGGCATCGCCCAGCTTCGCGACCTGGATGCGGGCACGCAGGAGGAGGTGGCGCTGGACGGGCTCGCGACGCGCCTCGCCCGATGAGCCTTCCCGCCAGCCTGGACCGCATGATGGAGCGGGCGGCGGAGCTGCGCACCATGCTGGAGACGGCAGATGGCGGGCAGATCGGCGCCCTCTCCAAGGAACTCTCCACCCTCGACCCGCTGGTCGAGAAGGTGTCCGAGTACAAGGCACTGGAGGCCAGCCGCGAGGAGGCCGAGGCCCTTCTCGCCGATCCCGAGATGCGGGAGCTGGCGGAGGCGGAGTTGCAGGAGGCGAAGTCGCGCCTGCCGGCACTGGAGCGCGAGATCCGTCTCATGCTGCTGCCGCGGGACGTCGCGGACGAGAAGAGCGCCATCCTGGAAATCCGCCCCGCCGCAGGCGGCGACGAGGCCGGGCTCTTCGCGGCGGAGCTGTTCCGTGCCTACCAGCGCTACGCCGAAACGCGCGGCTGGCGCTTCACCGTGCTCGACTATGACGAGAGCGAGCTTGGCGGCGTGAAGGGGGCGGTGGCCGAGATCGAAGGGCAGGGTGTCTTCGCCCGGCTGAAATTCGAAAGCGGCGTCCATCGCGTCCAGCGCGTCCCGGCCACGGAGACCCAGGGCCGCATCCACACTTCCACCGTCACCGTCGCGGTGCTGCCCCAGGCCGAGGAGGTGGACGTGCGCGTGGAGGAGAAGGACCTCCGCATCGACACCTACCGCGCTTCGGGCGCCGGCGGTCAGCACGTCAACAAGACCGACAGCGCGGTGCGGATCACCCACCTGCCGACCGGCATCGTCGTGGCGATGCAGGAGGAGAAGTCGCAGCATAAGAACCGCGCCAAGGCGATGAAGGTGCTGCGCGCGCGGCTCTTCGACGCGCAGCGCCAGGCACTGGACTCCGCCCGCGCGGCGGACCGCAAGGGGCAGGTCGGTACCGGCGACCGGAGCGAGCGCATCCGTACCTACAACTTCCCGCAGGGACGGGTCACCGACCACCGCATCGGCCTCACGCTGCACAAGGTGGACCGGGTGATGATGGGCGAGATGGACGAGATCCTCGACGCCCTGATCAGCGAGGACGAGGCTGCGCGGCTGGCAGCGGCCGGCGAATGACGATCGGCCGCCTGCTCTGCGAGGCGGGCGCCGCTCTCCGGCAGGCTGGGATCGCCGAGGCGCGGCTGGAGGCCCGTCTGCTCCTTTCCCACGCGCTGGGCGTTTCGCGCGAGGCCCTGCTGCGCGATGCGGATCGCACGGTGGAGGCGGAGAAGGAGGTGCAATTCCGGGACATGCTGCGCCGCCGCTGCGCGCGGGAGCCCCTGGCCCTCATCACCGGGCACACCGGGTTCTGGACCCTCGACCTGGAGGTGAGTCCCGACACGCTGATCCCGCGCCCCGATTCGGAGGCGGTAGTGCGGCTGGCCCTCGCCCTTGCGCCCAATCCTGCACGCATCCTGGACCTGGGCACGGGGACGGGCTGCCTGCTTCTCGCCGTCCTGGCCGAGCGGATGGGGGCCTGGGGCGTCGGGCTGGACCTCCGGGCAGGGGCGGCGGCGGTGGCCCGGCGCAATGCCGAACGGAACGGGTTGGCTGGGCGCTGCGTGACCCTCGCGGGGGATTGGGGGGCGGCTCTGGCCGGCCAGTTCGACCTCCTCCTGTCCAACCCGCCTTATATAGAGAGCGAAGCGGTCGCGGAGTTGATGCCCGAGGTGGCGCGCTTCGAGCCCGGCTCCGCACTGGATGGCGGCGCGGATGGACTCGACGCCTACCGGGCGCTTCTCGCCGACCTTCCTCGCCTCCTGACGCCGGGCGGCGTGGCGGTGCTGGAGGTGGGAATGGGCCAAGCGGAGCCGGTTCGTGCCCTGGGAGAGGGGAAGGGACTCATTTTCCTGGCCCAGGAAGCGGATTTCGGCGGGATTCCGCGGGCCGTGGCCTTCAAGGCCATTGGCGAAACCCCGCAGACTTACTAATATCTAGGTGTCGGCAGGGTCCGTGGGATCGGCCGGCGAGCCTTCCATGCCGGGATGCCCAGGGCGCCGGCGCGGTAGGACAGCACGGACTCCGTGCGCCGGGCTGGGCCCGCCTCACGGAACTGAACAGCAGAAGCACGACAGCGAAATGAACATGAAGCGCATGCGCCGTGGCCACCGCCACGGCGGCGGGGGTGGCGGCGGGTTCCGGCACAGTGGCGGCGGCAACAACGGCAACCAGCCGCTGAACCGCAACCACGTCTTCGACTCCAGCGGCCCGGATGTGCGGCTGCGCGGCACCGCGCAGCAGCTTTTCGAGAAGTACCTGCAGCTGGGCCGCGACGCGACCAGCGGCGGCGACCGCGTGGCAGCGGAAGGCTACTTCCAGCATGCGGAGCATTATTTCCGCATCCTGGGCGCCATGAACGCGGCCCAGGCGCAGCAGCAGGAGCGCCGCTTCCGCGACAATGCCGGCGAGGCTTCTGCGCAGGATGCGCCCGCCGAAGGCAATGGCGACGGGCTGCATCCCCTCGAAGCCGAACTGGCCGGCGAGGCGCAGTCCCTGCCCATGCCGCGCCTGCCCGGCGCCCCGGCCGAGGAGCCGGCTGCCGAGCGTTGAGGCTTGACCCCCGGCCGGCGCGGGCGCAGCCTGATCCGACCTGGGGGAGCCCCGACAAGGGCTGAGAGTTCGCTACCGTCGCGAAGACCCCTCGAACCTGAACCGGATCATGCCGGCGGAGGGAAGGAGAGGGGTCGCCCCACGCGTCCCGTTTCGACCAACGCCGCATGGCGCATCGAAGCGAGGAACGCCATGCCAGACACTTTGCCCCCAATCACGCCGGAAGTGACGACCGGCCCATTGCCGGGATCGCGCAAGATCTTCGTCCCCGGCAGCCTCCATCCCTGTCTGCGCGTGGCCATGCGCGAAGTGGCGGTCGGTGGTGGCGAGGCGCCGCTGCCCCTCTACGACACCTCCGGCCCCTACACGGATCCGGCGGCGCGGATCGACATCCGCGCCGGGCTCCCCGCCCTGCGCGCGGCCTGGATCGAGGGGCGCGGCGATGTGGAGACTGTCGAGCCCCGCCCCTGGCGCCCCGAGGATGACGGGCTGAAGCCCGGCGAGCGGCCCAAGGTGCCGCTCTTCGACCGGACCGGCCGGCAGGTGCTGCGTGCCCAGCGCGGACGCGCTGTCACCCAGCTGGCCTATGCGCGCGCCGGGATCATCACGCCGGAGATGGAATACGTCGCCATCCGCGAGAACCAGAAGCGCGAGGCGGCCGGCATTCGTGATGGCGAGAGCTTCGGCGCCAGCATTCCCGACGTGGTGACGCCGGAATTCGTGCGCTCCGAGATCGCGCGCGGCCGCGCCATCATCCCGGCCAACGTGAACCATCCCGAGATCGAGCCGATGATCATCGGCCGCAACTTCCTGGTGAAGGTGAACGCCAATATCGGCAACAGCGCCGTCGCCTCCTCCGTCGCGGAGGAGGTGGAGAAGCTGGTCTGGGCGATTCGCTGGGGCGCCGACACGGTGATGGACCTTTCCACCGGCCGGCATATCCACGCGACGCGCGAATGGATCCTGCGCAACTCGCCCGTGCCGATCGGCACCGTGCCGATCTACCAGGCGCTGGAAAAGGTGGGCGGCAAGGCCGAGGACCTCTCCTGGGAAATCTTCCGCGACACGCTGATCGAGCAGGCGGAGCAGGGGGTGGACTATTTCACCATCCATGCCGGCGTGCGGCTCGCGCATATCCCGCTCACCGCCGGGCGCGTCACCGGCATCGTGTCGCGCGGCGGCTCCATCATGGCGAAGTGGTGCCTCGCGCATCACCGTGAGAACTTCCTCCATGAGCGCTTCGGCGAGATCTGCGAGATCATGCGCGCCTATGACGTGTCCTTCTCCCTCGGGGACGGGCTGCGCCCCGGTTCCATCGCCGACGCCAACGACGCCGCGCAATTCGCCGAGCTGGAGACGCTTGGCGAGCTGACGCGCATCGCCTGGGACCAGGACGTGCAGGTCATGGTGGAGGGGCCGGGCCACGTCCCCATGCACAAGATCAAGGAGAACATGGACCGCCAGCTGGAAGCCTGCGGCGAGGCGCCCTTCTACACGCTCGGGCCACTCACGACCGATGTCGCGCCCGGCTACGACCACATCACCAGCGGCATCGGCGCGGCGATGATCGGCTGGTTCGGCTGCGCCATGCTCTGCTACGTCACGCCGAAGGAGCATCTGGGGCTGCCGGACCGCGACGACGTGAAGACCGGCGTCATCACCTATCGCATCGCGGCCCATGCGGCGGATCTCGCCAAGGGGCATCCGGGCGCGCGGGCCCATGACGACGCCCTGTCCCGCGCGCGCTTCGCCTTCCGCTGGCGCGACCAGTTCCACCTGGGCCTCGACCCCGAGACGGCGGAGCGCTTCCACGACGAGACCCTGCCGGCCGAGGGCGCCAAGGTGGCGCATTTCTGCTCGATGTGCGGGCCGAAATTCTGCTCGATGAAGATCAGCCAGGAGGTGCAGGACGCTGCCGCCGCCATGCAGGCGAAGGCGGAGGAGTTCCGCAACTCCGGCAGCAGCCTCTATCTGCCCGTCAAGCCGGAGTGAGCGGTTCGAGGGCGTCGCCGACAGCGACGGTGCCGCCCTCGAGCACCTCGGCCTGGACGCCCAGGTCGATGTGGCCGAAGGCCTTGCGGAGCTCGCGGGGCGGGTTGGCGTCGCGCTCCGCTGTATCGGGGTTCACCTCGGTCGCGGCGCAGCGGACGATGCGCTTCCAGACGCGCAGCTTTGCGCGGCCCAGCATGATCTCCTGACCCATAAGGTCGAAATCCGCCCATTCTGCCCCGCCCGCCACGTAGAAATTCGCGCGGAAACGCAGCGGATGCAGCCGCATCCCGTGCGCCCGCTCCAGCGCGGCCAGCGAGGCGAGCGAGATGATGGACACCGACTTCTCCGGGATGTCGGTGAAGTTGTGGCCCTTGCCTTCCACAAGACGCAGCGACCCGCGTGCCTCCTCGCCCATGAATTCGGTGATGAAGCGTTCGGCAGCCGCACGGCCCTCCAGCGTGGAAAGATTCGCGACGAGCGGCTCTCCCTCTGGCGGGCGGATCAGCCAGATGCGGGTGGCCGGGTCGTAGGCGGTGTGAAGCTTGGCGATGCGCGCATTGGCGGCGAGGCAGGCGAAGTTGGTCTTCCGCATCCACACGGGCGTGTCCGGATCGAGCGGCGCGTCGCCCTGCGCCAGAGCGAAGACACGGTCATGTGGCAGGCATTGGCCAGGCTGGAGCGTGACCTCTTCCAGCGCCTCGGCAGAGAACCCTTTCACTGGGTAACGGTAGATGTGCTCGACGCGCATGGCTTTGGACCCAAATCCCCTTGAAACCCCTGTGACCTTGTTACCACACTCTGCAGTGACGCGCTGCCCATTCGGGGGCGCGTTCTCTCGTCGCCTCAAGGAGGGACAGGAATGGATATTGAGAAGTTCACTGAGCGCGCCCGTGGTTTCCTCCAGGCCGCGCAGACTGTCGCAATTCGCGACTACCACCAGCGACTCACGCCCGAACACCTGCTGAAGGCCCTGCTCGACGACGAGCAAGGGGCCGCAAGTGGCCTGATTTCCGCCGCCGGGGGCGACCCGGCTGCCGTGCGAGCCGCCAATGACCGCGAAATCGCGCGCATCCCTGCTGTGCAGGGCAGCGGCGCCGGCCAGCCGCAGGCGACGCCCGAGCTGGTGCGCGCGCTGGACGCCGCGCAGCAGGCCGCCACCAAGGCGCGCGACGCCTATGTGGCGCAGGATCGGCTGCTGCAGGGTCTCGCCACCGTGGACAGCCCGGCTGCCAGGGCGCTCAAGGCTGGCCGCGTGACAGCTGAGGCGCTGGAGAAGGCCATCGCCCATCTGCGGAAGGGCCGTCGTGTGGACGCGCCCAATGCGGAGGAAAGCTTCGACGCGCTGAAGAAATACGCCCGCGACATCACCGAGGCGGCGCGCAACGGCAAGCTCGACCCCGTGATCGGCCGCGACGAGGAGATCCGCCGCGCCATCCAGGTCCTCGCCCGCCGCACCAAGAACAACCCGGTGCTGATCGGCGAGCCGGGTGTGGGCAAGACCGCCATCGTCGAGGGTCTGGCGCTGCGCGTGGCCAAGGGCGATGTGCCCGAGGCGCTGAAGGACAAGCGCGTCATGTCGCTCGACCTCGGTGCCATGGTGGCCGGCGCGAAGTATCGCGGCGAGTTCGAGGAGCGGCTGAAGGGCGTGCTGAAGGAGGTGGAGGAGGCGACCGGCCAGGTTATCCTCTTCATCGACGAGCTGCACACGCTGATCGGCGCGGGCAAGGCGGAGGGGGCGATGGATGCCTCCAACCTGCTGAAGCCCGCCCTGGCGCGCGGCGAGCTGCACTGCATCGGCGCCACCACGCTCGATGAATATCGCAAGCACATCGAGAAGGACGCAGCCCTGGCGCGTCGCTTCCAGCCCGTCTTCGTCGGCGAGCCGAGCGTGGAGGACACGATCTCCATCCTACGCGGCATCCGCGAAAAGTATGAGCTGCACCACGGCGTGCGGATCAACGACTCCGCCCTGGTGGCCGCCGCGACGCTGAGCAACCGCTACATCACCGACCGCTTCCTGCCCGACAAGGCCATCGACCTGATGGACGAGGCGGCGAGCCGGTTGCGGATGCAGGTGGACAGCAAGCCCGAGGAGTTGGACGAGCTCGACCGGCGACTCCTGCAGCTCAAGATCGAGCGCGAGGCGCTGAAACGCGAGGAGGACGAGGCTTCCCGCGAGCGGCTCAGCCGGCTGGAGCGTGAGCTTTCCGAGCTGGAGGAGCGATCCTCGGCCATGACCGCCACCTGGGAGGCGGAGAAGGGCAAGGTCGTCGAGAGCCAGAAGCTGAAGGAGCAGCTGGATCACGCCCGCACCGAGCAGGAACTGGCCGAGCGGCGCGGCGACCTGAACAAGGCGGCCGAGCTGCGCTACGGCACCATTCCCACGCTGGAGAAGAAGCTGGCCGAGGCCGCCGACGGTGGCGCGCGGCTGGTGAACGAGGCGGTCACGGAGGAGAGCATCGCCGCGGTGGTGAGCCGCTGGACCGGCGTGCCGGTCGAGAAGATGCTCGAGGGCGAGCGCGCCAAGCTGTTGCGCATGGAGGACGAGCTGCG
Source organism: Sabulicella rubraurantiaca (assembly GCF_017355885.1). Classification (GTDB taxonomy): domain Bacteria; phylum Pseudomonadota; class Alphaproteobacteria; order Acetobacterales; family Acetobacteraceae; genus Roseococcus; species Roseococcus rubraurantiacus. The sequence goes on along the minus strand of NZ_JAFEUU010000011.1, from coordinate 1,524 downwards.
CCGCCGCGTGGTGGGGCAGGAAGAGGCCCTGACCGCGGTCAGCAAGGCTGTCCGTCGCGCCAGGGCTGGGTTACAGGATCCGAACCGTCCCATCGGTTCCTTCCTGTTCCTGGGCCCGACCGGTGTCGGCAAGACGGAGCTGGTGAAGGCCCTGGCCTCGTTCCTGTTCGACGACGACCGCGCCATGACCCGCATCGACATGAGCGAGTTCATGGAAAAGCACGCCGTCTCACGTCTGATCGGCGCGCCTCCGGGCTACGTGGGCTATGAGGAGGGCGGCACGCTGACGGAGGCGGTGCGCCGGCGCCCCTACCAGGTCATCCTCTTTGACGAGGTCGAGAAGGCTCACGAGGACGTGTTCAACGTCCTGCTTCAGGTACTGGACGATGGGCGGCTGACGGACGGGCAGGGGCGGACGGTCGATTTCCGCAACACCATCATCGTTCTGACCAGCAACCTGGGCGCCCAGGCCATTGCCGACCTTCCCGACGGGGCAGAGACGGAGCAGGCGCGGCCGGCCGTGATGCGGGCGGTGCGCGAGCGGTTCCGGCCCGAGTTCCTGAACCGGTTGGACGAGATGGTCCTGTTCCGTCGCCTGGCCCGCGAGGACATGGGCAGCATCGTCCGGATCCAGATGGCGCGGCTTGTCGCCCTGCTGGAGGATCGGAAGATCGCCATCGAGCTTACGCCGGAGGCCGAGGGCTGGCTGGCTGAGGCGGGCTACGACCCGGTCTATGGGGCACGTCCGCTGAAGCGCGTCATCCAGCGCAACCTGCAGGACAAGCTTGCCGAGGAGATCCTCGCGGGCGAGGTCCGGGGCGGCCAGAAGGTGGTCGTGTCCGTGGAGGACGGAGAGCTAACGCTCTCCGTTCAGGACTGACCGACGCAGAAGTGGTGTCGCAGGCCTGTCATGCGCCTGTAACATGCAAAGCCGTTTGACAGTTCTGCGTGCGAGGCCTAGATACCCCCCACGCCGCTGATGGTTCCTGAGGGTTCTGGAAGCGGGGTGGGGTTGAGGTGGTTGACGGGCGCTGATGGTGCTCTTAGATTGCTTCCCCTGGTTTTCCTGCCGGTGACATGGTGGGGTTGGGATGGGCGCCCTGACTGGGTTGGGGTGTTGATCCTGCGTTGTTTGACAGTTGCATCTGTTGTGCAGTGATGTGTTTGCGTGTTCTGGTGATTTGAAGCGGTGCGGCTGAGGCTGGCTGCTTTGGGTGATCGGTTCGGCGGTGATCGGGATGCGTGGTTGGCGCTGCCTGGGTTTTGGCCTGGGTTGGTGTTGATGCGTGCCGGTTGGCTGGGCTGGGACCTGGGGCTGGTTGGTGGCTTGGTTGGCGCTGCGGTTTATTCAGGATTGGTGGGTTGGTCTGTTCCGTGCGGCTTTGGCTGCGGGGGATGGATGATGAACCTGAGAGTTTGATCCTGGCTCAGAGCGAACGCTGGCGGAATGCTTAACACATGCAAGTCGCACGGGCCTTTCGGGGTCAGTGGCGGACGGGTGAGTAACGCGTAGGAATGTGTCCT
>NZ_JAFEUU010000010.1 GCF_017355885.1 Sabulicella rubraurantiaca | reverse complement strand
TACCGCCACTACATGGAGAAGGAGCTGCACGAGCACCCGGCGGTGCTGGGCGACACGCTGCGGCAGTATCTCGACCCCAAGACGCTGGAGGTGCGGCTGCCGCGCCTGCCCTTCGACCCCGCCCGCGTGCCGCGCCTCACCGTCTCGGCCTGCGGCTCGGCCTTCCTGGCGGGGCAGGTGGGGCGCTACTGGATCGAGCGCCTGGCGCGCATTCCCGTGGATGCCGACGTGGCGAGCGAGCTGCGCTACCGCGACCCGCCGCTCGCCGAGGGCGGCGCGGCCATCCTCGTCTCCCAGTCGGGCGAGACGGCGGACACGATGGCGGCGCTGAAGCTGCTGCGCGAGCGGGGGCAGAAGGTGCTCTCTGTCGTGAACGTGCCCGAAAGCTCCATGGCGCGGGAAAGCGACGCGACGGTGCTGACCGTGGCGGGGCCGGAGGTGGGGGTGGCTTCCACCAAGGCGTTTACGGCGCAGCTGGCGGTGCTGGCGTGCCTGGCGATTGGCATGGGCCGGGCGCGGCGCGAATTGTCCACGCTGGACGAGGGGCGGCTGACCCAGGCTTTGCTGACCCTGCCGCACAGCGCCGCGCTGGTGCTGGAGAAGGACGCGCAGATCCGCGAACTGGCCGCCGAGGTGGCGAAGGCGCGCGACGTGCTGTTTCTCGGGCGCGGGCCGATGTTTCCCATCGCCATGGAAGGGGCGTTGAAGCTGAAGGAGATCAGCTACATCCACGCCGAGGGCTATGCCGCCGGCGAGATGAAGCACGGCCCCATCGCGCTGATCGACACTGCCGTGCCGGTGATCTCGATCTGCCCCAGCGGGCCGCTCTTTGAGAAGACGCTGAGCAACCTGCAGGAGGCGGCGGCGCGTGGCGGGCGGATCATGGCCTTCACCGATGCCGCCGGCGCGCCCGCGCTGCGGCGCTTTGCCGAGGCGGTGGTGGAGCTGCCGGAGGTGGATCCCTTCGCGCAGCCCATTCTGCACGCCATTCCGGTGCAGCTTCTCGCCTATCACGTCGCCGTGCTGAAGGGCACCGACGTGGACCAGCCACGCAACCTCGCAAAAAGCGTGACAGTGGAGTAGCGAGTCCTCGAACGCTGCGGCGGGGTGCCGCAGCGGATTAGGCCCGGCGCTACTCCGGCCGCACCCCAAGCTGCGGCAGGATGGTGCCGAAGCTGGCATATTCGTCGCGCACCATGGCCGAGAAATCGGCGCGCGAGCGGAAGCCGGCGACGACGTTCAGCTGCCGCGCCACCTGCCGGAAATTCTCCGTCTCCATCGCGTTGCGGCATTCGCGCTCCAGCACCTGCAGCGTGGGTTCGGGCGTGCCGCGCGGTGCGTACATCCCGACGAAGGAGAGCTGCACCGCGTCCAGCCCCTGCTCCTTCGCCGTTGGCACGTCCGGGAAATCGGGGTGGCGGCGGTCGGAGAAGACGCCGATCAGCCGCATCCGCCCCGAGGCGATCTGACCGGAGGCCGAGGCCACCACCACGGCGGAGAAATCCAGCCGCCCCGCCAGCGTCTCGGTCATGGAGGGTGGGTCGCCGCGGAAGGGGATATGCTCGAAGCTCCCGCCCGCGCTGCGCTGCACGCGCCAGATGCCGAGGAAGGGCAGGGAGTTCGGCCCTGGGCTGCCATAGGAAAGCGGGCGGCGCTTCGCCTCCTCCACGAGGTCCCTCAGCGAACGCCAGGGGCTGTCGTCGCGCACCACCACGCCCAGCACGTTCTCGGCGATGCCACAGACCGGCGCGAAGCTGTCCGGCCCGATCCCCAGATTGCGGACCATGTGCGGCTGCACCACCACCGGCGTCATCGGCGTGATGCCGAGGGTCAGCCCGTCCGGCGCCGCCTGCGCCACGGCGCGCATCCCCACCGTGCCGGAGCCGCCGTCACGATTGACCACCGTGACGGGCTGGCCGAGGACGCGCGTGAAATGCTCGCCCATGGCGCGGCTGTAGCCATCCGCGGCGGAGCCAGGTGCGTAGGGCAGCACGATCGTCATCGGCCGCTCGGGCCGCCATTCCTGCGCGGCGGCGGGCAGGGCAAGGAAGGGCAGGGCCAGCAGGGCGCGGCGTAGCATGGCGGTCACTCCTCGAGGATCGCCACGGCGCGGGTCCAGCCGGCGCTGCCGCGATGCACCTTCACGGGGAAGCAGGCGACGGTGAAGCCGCTGCTAGGCAGGGCTTCCAGGTTCGACAGCTTCTCCATGTGGCAATAGGCGATGTCGCGCCCGACGCGGTGCCCCTCCCAGATCAGCGACGCGTCGCCGGTCTCCTTCACGCGCTTCGCGGTGTGGGAGAAGGGGGCATCCCAGCTCCACCCATCCGTGCCGACGACGCGGATGCCGCGCTCCACGAGGTACAGCGTCGCCTCCCGCCCCATGCCGCAGCCGCTGTCGAGGAAATCCTCCTCCCCGTAGCGGGCGCCGGCGGCGGTGTTCACCAGCACGATCTCCAGTGGCTTCAGCACATGGCCAATGCGCTCGAGTTCCGCCTCCACCTCCTTCGCGGAGACGACGTGGCCGTCGGGCAGGTGGCGGAAATCGAGCTTCACACCGGGCTGGAAGCACCAGTCGAGCGGCACCTCGTCGATGCGCCAGGAGGGTTCGCCGCCCGGAACGGTGCGTTCGTTCATGCGGGAGAAGTAGTGGTACGGCGCGTCCAGATGCGTGCCGTTGTGGGTGGAGAGCGTCACCCGCTCCACCGCGGCGTATTCGCCCTCGGGCAGGGACTCCACCGGCACGCCCATGGTCGCGGCCATGGCGGGCGCGGTGGCGTGGTGGTCCAGGTATTCGATCTGCGGCAGCATGTGCGGCGGGTCGCTGCGGATGCCGGCGGTCAGCGCCACTGAGATGTCCACGATACGGCGCGGCATGGCGCGTTCCTTCCCCTTGAATCGGGCGCGAGGCTACCCACGGCCCCGCGCGGCTGACAACGGGGGCCGGGCTGCTTATCTTGCGGGCGGGAACGGAGGAACCAGCCCATGCTCGACACCACCGCGAAGCTGCCCTTGAAGGACCCCGACCTCCTGCGGCAAGCGAACTGCATCAACGGCGAGTGGGTGCAGGCCGATAGCGGCAAGCGCATCGCCGTCCGCAACCCGGCGACGGGCGAGGTGGTGGGCGAGGTGCCGGCCATGGGCCGCGCCGAGACCGCCCGCGCCATCGCGGCGGCCGAGGCGGCAATGCCCGCCTGGCGCAAGATGCTGGCGAAGGAGCGCGCGGCGATCCTGCGCAGGCTGCATGACCTGATGCTGGCCAATGCCGACGACCTCGCCGCCATCATGACGGCCGAGCAGGGCAAGCCGCTGGCCGAGGCGAAGGGCGAGGTCGCCTACGCCGCCTCCTTCATCGAATGGTTCGCGGAGGAGGGGAAGCGCGTCTATGGCGACGTGATCCCGCACAACCAGCAGGGCCGCCGCGTCCTGGTGCTGAAGGAGCCGATCGGCGTCTTCGCCGCCATCACGCCCTGGAACTTCCCCGCCGCGATGATCACCCGCAAGGCGGGTCCGGGCTGGGCGGCGGGCTGCACGGGCGTGATCCGCCCGGCCTCGCAGACGCCCTTCTCCGCCCTGGCGCTGGCCGTGCTGGCGGAGCGCGCGGGAATGCCGAAGGGCGTGTGCAACGTCATCACCGGGCCATCGGGCGAGACGGGGGCCGAGCTCACCGGCAACCCCGCGGTGCGCAAGCTGTCCTTCACCGGCTCGACCGAGGTGGGGCGCATCCTGCTCGAGCAATGCGCGCCGACCATCAAGAAGACCTCCATGGAACTCGGCGGCAACGCGCCCTTCCTGGTCTTCGACGATGCCGACCTCGATGCCGCGGTGCAGGGCGTCATGGCGTCCAAGTATCGCAACACCGGGCAGACCTGCGTCTGCGCCAACCGCATCCTGGTGCAGGACGGGGTGTATGACGCCTTCGCCGCCAAGCTGAAGGACGCGGTGTCGGCGCTGAAGGTCGGCAATGGCATGGAGCCGGGCGTGACCCAGGGGCCGCTGATCAACGGCGATGCGGTCAAGAAGGTGGAGGAGCACATCGCCGACGCGCTGAAGCGCGGCGCGCTGGTGGTGGCGGGCGGCGAGCGCCACGAGAAGGGGGGCAATTTCTTCCAGCCCACCATTCTCGCCAACGTGCCGCAGGACGCGCAGATCTTCCGCGAGGAGACCTTCGGCCCCGTCGCACCACTCTTCCGCTTCAAGACGGAGGAGGAGGGTATCGCCCTCGCCAATGACAGCGAGTTCGGCCTCGCTGCCTATTTCTACGCGCGCGACGTCGGCCGCATCTTCCGCGTGGCCGAGGGGCTGGAGGCCGGCATCATCGGCATCAACGAGGGCATCATCTCCACCGAGGTGGCGCCCTTCGGCGGGGTGAAGCAGTCCGGTCTGGGTCGCGAGGGCAGCAAGTACGGCATCGACGACTATCTGGAGATCAAGTACCTCGCGCTGGGCGGGATTTGAGCCGCCTTCGCGACAAGGTGATCGCGCACCCGGCGGCACGGCGCGTCTGGCGCCACCTGCCGCCGGGCGCCCAGGCCCGGCTCCGCCCGGTGCTCGGCCTGCCCGAGCCTCTCCCCACCCCGCCGCCGCCGGACGAGGCCACATCCCCGTCCGGCGAGGCGGTGGAAACGCTGGAGGCGATGCGCGCGCGCATCCAGGCGCTGCGCGAGGCGCCGCCCACTGAGGCGCGTGCGCTCTACGACGCGCTGTGCCGCCTCATGCTCGACCCGCCGCCCGAGGTGGCGGAGCTGCGCGCCCTCGACCCCTTCTCCCCGGAATACGCGGCGCGCGCGATGGAGCTGCTCGCCACGCTGCGCGGCCGGCCCGGCTATGACCCGCTTCGCGACGAGCGCCTCGGCCACGGGATGCAGGATCGCGACCTGTGGAGCGGCCTCTCGCCCTGGGATTTCCGCGACCCCGCCCTGGTGGCGGAGTTCCTGGACGCCCATGCCGCCATGCTGCGCGCCCTGCCGCTGCCGCCGCCCGCGACGGTGCTGGAATACGGTGCCGGGACCGGCCAGTTCCTTCTGAGCCTCGCCCGCATGGGCTATCGCTGCCACGCCGTGGACGTGGAGCCGGAATATCTCCGCCTGATCGAGCGCCAAGCCGAGGCCATGGGACTCTCCGTCGCCTGCGAGCAGGGGTTGTTCGGCGAGGGCTTCGACGGGCAGCGCTTCGACGCGATCCTGTTCTTCGAGGCCTTCCACCACGCCGCCGACTTCATGCCGCTGCTGCGCCGCCTGCGCGCACGGCTGAACCCCGGCGGACGCCTGATCCTGTGCGGCGAGCCCATCGTGCCGGATGGCATGACGACCGGCCCCGTGCCCTATCCCTGGGGCCCGCGCCTCGACGGCATCTCCATCGAAGCGATCGAGCGAGGCTGGATGGAGCTGGGCTTCCAGAAGGAATTCCTCCTGAAAGCGCTGCGCCGCGCCGGCTGGGACCCGGTCTTCGTCCAGCACCCCGCGACCTTCCGCGCCCATCTCATCCACGCCACTCCCCGTGAGGACTCCGCCCATGGCTCAGCATGACTTCGACCTTTTCGTGATCGGCGGGGGCAGCGCGGGGGTGCGCCTCGCGCGCATCGCCGCCGGGCATGGCGCGAAGGTCGCGGTGGCGGAGGAGCGGTTCTGGGGCGGCACCTGCGTCAACGTGGGCTGCGTGCCGAAGAAGATCATGGTGAACGCCGCCGAATACGGGATGTGGGCGGAGGATGCCGCGGCCTTTGGCTGGAACATCGAGAATCACGGCCATGACTGGGCCAGGCTGGCCGCGGCGCGCGACGCGGAGGTGGCGCGGCTTTCCGGCATCTATGGCCGGATGCTGGCGGGGGCGGGCTGCACCGTCTTCGATGCCCGCGCCACCTTCCTCGATCCGCACACGCTGGATGTGGGCGGCAAGCGCGTCACGGCGTCGCGCATCGTCGTCGCCACTGGCGGCTGGGCGACGAAGCTCGACATTCCGGGCGCGGAGCTCGGCCTGATCAGCGACGATCTGTTCACGCTGAAGGCCTTGCCGAAGCGCGTGGCGGTGATCGGCTCGGGCTATATCGGGCTGGAATTCGCCTGCCTGCTGCGCGGCCTCGGCGCGGAGGTGGAGGTGATCTTCCGCGGCGACCTGCCGCTGCGCGGCTTCGATCGCGACATCCGCGCTTCGGTGATGGAGGCGATGACCGCCCAGGGCATCACCATGACCTCGGGCACCAAGCCGGTGCGGCTGAGCAAGATGGAGGATTGCACCCTCCTCACCCTTTCCACCGATTTCACGCGCGAGGTGGACGCGGTGTTCTTCTGCACCGGGCGCGAGCCCAACACGCGCGGGCTGGGGCTGGAGAAGGCGGGCGTCTCGGTGGCGGCGAACGGCGCCATCCCAGTGGATGCGGAGCACGCGACCAATGTCGCGCACATCTTCGCCATCGGCGACGTGACGGACCGGCTGAACCTCACGCCCATGGCGACGGCGGTGGGCCATGCCCTGGCCGACACGCTGTTCGGCAAGAACCCCCGCAAGGCCAGCTACGAGAACGTCCCCACCGCGGTCTTCACCTCGCCCCCCATCGCCACGGTCGGCCTGACCGAGGCGGAGGCGGCTTCGCGCGGCCCGACCGACATCTACGTCACCCACTTCACGCCGATGCGCCACACCATCAGCAAGCGCGAGGGCCGCAAGACCCTGATGAAGCTGGTGGTCGACCAGGCGAGCCAGCGCGTCCTCGGCGCCCACATGCTGGGGGAGGACGCGGCGGAGATCATGCAGGGCATCGGCATCGCGGTGGTGATGGGGGCCACCAAGGCCGATTTCGACCGCACCATCGGCATCCATCCGACGGCCGCAGAGGAGTTCGTGACCCTGCGGACCCGCACCCGCGTGGCAGGGGTGGAGGAGGCGCCGGCCCATGGCTACGCGGCGGAGTAGGCAAGGGGGACGCGGTGGCCTAATCTCAGCCGATCATTGAAGCTTCCCAAGGAGTTCGCCTCTCATGGCGCGCGGCTGGAGCCCTTCCTCCTGGCGGCGGATGCCGATCCGTCAGGTGCCCGAATATCCCGATCCCGTGGCGCTCGCCGCCATGGAAGCCAAGGTCGCGCGATTTCCCCCGCTGGTCTTTGCCGGTGAGTGCGAGCGGCTGAAGGCCGGGCTGGCCGACGCCGCGGCGGGCCGCGCCTTCGTCCTGCAGGGCGGCGACTGCGCCGAAAGCTTCGCCGACTTCAACACCAACGCGATCCGCGACACCTTCAAGGTGCTGCTGCAGATGGCGGTGGTGCTGACCTTCGGCGCCGGCACCCCGGTGGTGAAGCTGGGCCGCATGGCGGGGCAGTTCGCCAAGCCGCGCTCCTCCGACACGGAGACGGTGGAGGGGGTGACGCTGCCCTCCTATCGCGGCGACATCATCAACGGCGCCGCCTTCACCGCCGAGGCCCGTCTGCCGGACCCCTCGCGGATGGAGTTCGCCTATCTCCAATCCGCCTCGACGCTGAACCTGCTGCGCGCCTTCGCGACCGGCGGCTTCGCCGACCTGCACCAGGTGCATCGCTGGAACCTCGAGTTCGTCAACCGCTCGCCCCTCGCCGACCAGTATGAGGGGCTGGCGCGCCGCATCGACGAGACGCTGGGCTTCATGGCCGCCTGCGGCATGAACAGCGACAACGCGCCGCAGATCCGCGAGACGGCCTTCTACACCTCTCACGAATCCCTGTTGCTGCCCTATGAGCAGGCGCTGACGCGGGAAAGCTCGACGCATCTGGGCAAGACCTATGCGTGCTCGGCGCATTTCCTGTGGATCGGCGACCGGACGCGGCAGGCGGAGGGCGCGCATGTCGAGTTCCTGCGCGGCGTCGCCAACCCGATCGGCATGAAGGTGGGGCCAAGCATGGAGGCGTCCGATCTCCTTCGCCTCATCGAGATCCTGAACCCGGCCAATGAGCCGGGGCGTCTGACGCTGATCGCGCGCATGGGTGCGGAGAAGGTGGTCGAGAAGCTGTCGCCTCTGGCCCGCGCCGTGAAGGCGGCGGGGCGCGAGGTGGTGTGGCTCTGCGACCCGATGCACGGCAACACCACGACGCAGAACGGCTACAAGACGCGTGACTTCGGCGCGATCATCAAGGAGGTGCGCGGCTTCTTCGACGTGATGGTCGAGGCGGGCGCCGTGCCCGGCGGCGTGCATATCGAGATGACGGGGCGCAACGTGACGGAATGCGTCGGCGGCGCCCATGGCCTCACCGCCGCCAATCTCGGCGAGAACTACGCCACCTTCTGCGACCCGCGGCTGAACGCGGAGCAGTCGCTGGAGCTCGCCTTCCTGATTGCAGAGGAGTTGAAGGCGCAGCGCCCGCAGCCCGCCAGAAGCGTGCCGCACGCCGCGCAATGAACGAGGCGGAAATCCGGGCGCGGACGGACAGCTACTTCAACCGCACCCGCGCCGTGGTGGAGCGCTTCGGCGATTGCCGCGTCACCTATGCGGTGTTCCTGCGCCGCCCGGTGATCTCGGCGCCGCGCCTTGCCCTTGACTTCGTGCGCGAGGTGGCGTCGCAGCGCGGCGCCGCCATCGAGATCGACGTGCGCTACCCCGAGGGCACCTGGGTCGGCGCGGGCGACCCGATCTTCTACCTCACGGGCAGCATGGCGCTGCTGTCGGACCTGGAGACGCTCTACCTCCAGCGCCTCGGCCCCGCCTGCGTCGCCGCCCACAACGCCTACCAGATGTGCGTGGAACTGCCCGGCGCCGCCTTCCTGGCCATGGAGGCGCGGCACTGCGCCGGCGGCGAGATGCAGGAGATGATGGCCTATGCCGCCAGCGTGGGCAGCGCGGCGGCGCAGCGCGAGGGGGCGAAGGGCTTCGTCGGGAACGCCAACGACGCCACGGCCCATTGGTTCGGCACCGAGGCGGGGCGTGGCACCATGCCGCATGCCCTGATCGGCTATGCCGGGTCCACGCTGCGCGCGGCGGAGATGTTCCGCGAGACCTTCCCGGATTCCGATCTCACCGTGCTGGTGGATTATTTCGGGCTGGAGGTGACGGACGGGCTGGCGGCGTGCCGGCGCTTTCCCGACCTCGCCGGGGCCGGGCGGATGTCCCTGCGGCTGGACACCCATGGCGGGCGCTTCCTGGAAGGGCTCGATCCGGCGGAAAGCTATGCCGTGCTGGAGCGCCACGCGCCCGGCGCCATTCGTCGCTACCGCTCCGAGACGGAGCTCCGTCACCTCGTTGGCACCGGGGTCAGCGCCGCCGCCATCTGGCGCATGCGCGAGGCGCTGGACGAGGCGGGCTTCCCGCGCGTCCGCATCGTCGCCTCCTCCGGCTTCGGGGTGGGCAAGTGCCGCGTGATGGCCGAGGCGCGGGCGCCGGTGGATGTGGTCGGCACCGGCTCCTTCATCCCCAACACCTGGAGCGAAACCTACGCCACCTCGGACATCGTCGAATATGACGGCACGCCGCGGGTGAAGCTGGGTCGCGAGTTCCTCCTGCGCAAGAACGGCAAGGCACGCTCCGGTCCGGGCTGAAGCCCCGCGTTGACCCGGCGGGGGGCGGAGCCTAACTCGGGGGAATGAAGCTCCGCATCGCGCTGGCCCAGATGAACCCGCATGAGGGGGAGATCCGCGCCAACGCGGCCCGGATCCGTGAATGGCGCGCGAAAGCGGCGGCGGCGGGCGCCGACCTGCTGGTGACGCCCGAATTCTCCATCGCCGGCTACCCGCCCGAGGATCTGGTCCTCAAGCCCGCCTTCCGCGCCATGTGCGAGGCGGAGATCGAGGCGCTGGCGGCGGAAACGGCGGATGGCGGGCCGGGCCTCGTCCTGGGTGGGCCGTGGGTGGACGGGGGCAAGCTCCACAACGCCGCCTTCCTGCTGGATGGTGGCCGCATCGTGGCCCGCCGCGCCAAGCACGAGCTTCCGAATTACGGCGTCTTCGACGACAAGCGCGTCTTCGACCCCGGCCCGGCTCCCGGCCCCGTGGTGTTCCGCGGCGTGCGCCTCGGCCTGATGATCTGCGAGGATTGGTGGTTCCCCGCCGTCGCCGAGACCCTGGCGGAAAGCGGCGCGGAGATGCTGCTCTCCATCAATGGTTCGCCCTTCGAGGTGGGCAAGGCGCAGGGACGTGTGGACCTCGCCGTCGCGCGGGTGGTGGAGACGGGGCTGCCCTTCGTCTTCCTCAACCAGAATTGCGGCCAGGACGAGGTGGTGTTCGACGGCGCCTCCTTCGTGCTGAACGCCGACCGCTCCCTCGCCATGCGCGCCCCCGCCTTCAGCGAGGCGCTGATCCTCACCGACTGGGAACGAGGGGCGGAGGGGTGGCGCTGCCAGCCCGGCGCGATCACGCCGCCGCTGGAGCGCCCGGCCGAGATCTACCACGCCATGATGCTCGGCCTGCGCGACTACGTGGAGAAGAACCGCTTCCCCGGCGTCGTGCTGGGTCTCTCGGGCGGCATCGACTCCGCGCTTTCCGCTGCCGTGGCGGCGGATGCGCTGGGGCCGGAGCGGGTGCGGGCGGTGATGCTGCCCTCGCCCTACACCAGCACCGAGAGCCTGGAGGATGCGGCGGAATGCGCGCGCCTCCTCGGCATCCGCTACGAGACCATTCCGATCGGCCCGGCGATGGAGGCGTTCGACTCGATGCTCGCCCCGGCCTTCGGCAACCGGCCGGATGCCGACCCTGCCGGCGTCACGGAGCAGAACATCCAGTCGCGCATCCGCGGCGTCACGCTGATGGCGATGAGCAACAAGTTCGGCGACATGCTGCTCACCACCGGCAACAAGAGCGAGATGAGCACGGGCTACGCCACCATCTATGGCGACATGTGCGGCGGGTATTCCGTGCTGAAGGATGTCTACAAGACCGACGTCTTCGCCGTGTGCCGCTGGCGCAACGCCCATGTGCCGGAGGGTGCCCAGGGCCCGAATGGCCCCGCCATGCCCGAGCGCGTGATCACCAAGCCCCCCTCGGCGGAGCTCAAGCCCGACCAGAAGGACCAGGACACGCTGCCCCCCTATGACGTGCTGGACGACATCCTCCATGCGCTGGTCGAGGAGGAGCGCGGCGTGGACGAGATCGTGGCGCGTGGCCATGACCGGGCCGAGGTGCTGCGCATCTGGCGCATGCTGGATCGCGCGGAGTACAAGCGTCGCCAGGCGCCACCCGGCGTGAAGATCGGCCGCCGCGCCTTCGGGCGCGACCGGCGCTACCCCATCACCAACGGCTTCACGGGACTCGTGACGTGACCATCAAGGGTTCCGACATCCTCGGCTCCGGCGGGGAGATCGAGGTGCGCATCATGGACCTCTCCGGCGGCAACGGTGCCGAGCCGGTGGAGGTGGTACGCGGCTTCTCCTCCCTCGCCCATGCCAACCAGTTCGCGCGACGCCGCGTGCGCGACAGTGTGGAGTTCTGCCGTGCCCCCGGCATGGACGCCGCCGCCGTACGCGATGCGTGGTTCGCCTTCGGCGAGGATGCGGTGGTGGAAGGGGGCGGCGAGGGCGGCTGGACCAGCGCCAGCGAACTCGCCGACTTCGCCGCCCATCCCTGCCGCGACGCGGAGCAGCGCAACTGGCGCGTCCTCGATCCCCGCCGCATCGGCGAGGAGGAGGATGAGGATGGGGGCGAGGACGGCGAAGGCGACGGCGATGGTGACGGGGGGAGCGGCGAATGAAGCTGCGATTCGCCCCATCGCCCACTGGGCACCTCCATGTCGGCAATGCGCGCGTGGCGCTGGCCAACTGGCTCGTCGCGCGGCGGGAGGGCGGTGAGTTCCTCCTGCGCCTGGACGACACGGACACCCAGCGCTCCCGCCCCGAATACGCCCAGGCGATCGAGGAGGATCTGCGCTGGCTCGGCCTCGACTGGGATGGGATGTTCCGCCAGTCCGACCGGCTGGACCGCTACGCCGCCGCCGCTGAGAAGCTGAAGCAAGCCGGCCGCCTCTACCCGTGCTTCGAGACGGAGGAGGAGCTGAACTACAAGCGCGAATTGCAGCGCAAGCAGGGCCGCCCGCCCCTCTATGACCGCGCCGCGCTGAAGATGACGCCGGAGCAGTTCCAGCGCGCCCTCGATAACGGCAAGTCGCCCTATTGGCGCTTCCGCCTTTCGGGCGGCAGCGTGTCCTGGCAGGACGGCGTGCTGGGCGAGCGCAGCGTGAAGCTTTCCGCGATCAGCGACCCTGTGCTGGTGCGCGCCGACGGCTCGCCGCTCTACACCTTCACCTCGGTGGTGGACGATCTGGAGACGCGCATCACCGACGTGGTGCGCGGCGAGGACCACGTCACCAACACCGGCGTCCAGCTCGACATCTTCGCGGCGCTGGGCGGCGACCCGCGCGCGATCCGCTTCGCGCATCTGCCGCTGCTCACCGACAGCGATGGCGGCCCGCTGTCCAAGCGCATCGGGTCGCTCTCCTTGCGGCAGATGCGGCGGGACGGGGTGGAGGCAGCGGCGATCACCGGCTACCTCGCCGCGCTCGGCACCTCGCGCGATCCGGCGCCGGGGCGGCCTTCCGAACTCGTCGAGGGCTTCACGCTGGACTCCGTGTCCCATTCCTCGCCGCGCTTCGACCTGCGGCAGATGCTGGCGCTGAACCGCCGCCTGATCCACGAGATGCCCTTCGAAGCCGCGCAGCCCCACCTGCCGCCCGGCGCCGATGCCCCGTTCTGGGACGCGGTGCGCGGCAATCTCGACCTGCTGCCCGAGGCGAAGCACTGGTGGGAGGTGGTCGCCGGCCGCATCGCCCCGCCGGAGATCGAGGGCGAGGGCGAGTTCCTCCGTGCCGCGCGCGACTCCCTGCCGCCCGAGCCTTGGGACGCCGCCACCTGGAATAGCTGGACTGAGGCGCTGAAGGCCCGGACCGGGCGCAAGGGCAAGGCGCTGTTCCTGCCGCTGCGCCTCGCCCTCACGGGGGAGGATCACGGCCCCGACCTCAAGGCACTGCTGCCGCTGATGGGGCGGGAGCGGGTGCTGGAACGCCTGCCGCGGGGCTGACCGCCCCGCCATTCCGCTGGACGATGGCGCGCGGGGCGGGCGATGCTGCTTGCATGGTCTGTCGCTGACGCCCTTCGCCCTGTCCCCTCCATCGGAAGGGGCGGGGCTTGAATTTCCGGCCGCGCCGCCCGATGGACCCCTGCCATGACCGAACTGCACCTGCACAACAGCCTGACCCGCCGGCGCGAGCGCTTCGCGCCGCTCGATGCCTCCCATGTGCGGATGTATGTCTGCGGCCCGACCGTCTATGACCTCGCGCATCTGGGCAATGCGCGGCCCGTGGTGGTGTTCGACGTGCTGGCGCGGCTGCTGCGGCGCCTTTATCCCCGCGTCACCTACGCCCGGAACATCACGGACGTGGACGACAAGATCAACGCCCGCGCGAGGGAGAGCGGGGAGCCGATCGGCTCCATCACCGCCCGCACCACCGCCGACTTCCGGCGCGACATGGCGGCGCTGGGCACGCTGCCTCCTGATGTGGAGCCCACCGCGACCGGCCACATCGCCGAGATGATCACCCTGGCCGAGCGGCTGATCGCGCGCGGCCACGCCTATGCGGCCGAGGGGCATGTGCTGTTCTCCGTCGCCTCCTTCGGCGATTACGGACGGCTCTCCGGCCGCTCGCCCGATGAGCTGATCGCGGGGGCGCGGGTGGATGTCGCCCCCTACAAGCGCGACCCCGGCGACTTCGTCTTGTGGAAGCCCGCCGAGCCCGACGCGCCCGGCTGGGATTCGCCCTGGGGCCGCGGCCGTCCGGGCTGGCACATCGAGTGCTCGGCCATGGCGTGGAAGCATCTGGGCGAGGAATTCGACATCCATGGTGGCGGGCACGACCTGCTCTTCCCGCACCATGAGAACGAGGTGGCGCAGAGCCGCTGCGCCTTCGGCACCCCGCTCATGGCCCATACCTGGATGCACAACGGCATGCTGCTGGTGAACGGGGAGAAGATGTCCAAGTCGCTCGGCAACTTCCTCACCGTGCAGGACGTGCTGGCGAAGGGCGAATGGGCGGGCGAGGCGTTCCGCCTCCTGCTGCTGCGCACCCATTACCGCGCCGACCTGGACTACACCGAGTCCGGGCTGGACGAGGCCAAGGCCGAGCTGGACGACCACTACGCCATGCTGTCCCGCGCGCCGGCGGCGGATTCCGATGCGGGCCTCGTGGAATGGGCGCTGGAGCCGCTGCGGGACGATCTGAACACGCCGCTGGCCCTGGCGCGGCTGCGCGACCTGCGGACGCTGGAGAACGCGGCGACGGTGGGCGGGTCCGCTGCCTCCGTGCTGGCGCGGATCGGGCGCGGCGCAGCCCCGGCGCCGGGCGTGGCCGCCGCTTCGTTCCGCGAAGCTGCCGCCGTGCTGGGCGTGGCGGGGGGCGATCCTTCCGCCTGGCTGCGCGGCGGGGTGGATGCGGCGGCGGTCGAGGAAGCCATCGCCGCCCGCCTCGCCGCCCGCAAGGCGCGGAACTTCGCCGAAGCGGACCGCATTCGCGACGACCTCAAGGCTCAGGGCATCGTGCTGGAGGATGGGCCGGGCGGCACCACCTGGCGGCGGCTTTGATGCTGCGCCTTCCAGAAATCGGGCGCGGCTGATGCGCGACGAGGACGGCGCGGCGCCGCTGGAGCCGCCGCCCGGCGAATCCCCCATCGTCGTGCTGGTGCGGCCGCAACTGGCGGAGAATATCGGCGCCACGGCGCGGGCCATGGCCAATGGGGGGCTGTTCCATCTGCGCCTCGTCGCCCCGCGCGAGGGATGGCCGCAGCCGCGTGCCTGGGCCACCGCGAGCGGGGCGGGCCGCATCCTGGATGCAGCGCAGGTATTTCCGGACCTGGACTCCGCCTTGGCGGACTGCCACCGCGTCTTCGGCACCTGCCCACGCCCGCGGCACGTCGTCACCCCCGTGCTGACCGCCCGCGGGGCGGCGGCGGAGCTGCGGGAGTTCGGCGCGCGCGGCCTGCGCCACGCCATCCTGTTCGGCCCGGAGCGGGCAGGGCTGGAGGCGGAGGATCTGGCGCGCTGCGACGCGCTGGTCCGCTATCCGCTGAACCCGGAATTCTCCTCGCTCAACCTGGCCCAGGCGGTGATGGTCATGGCCTATGAGTGGTGGACCGCCGCCGATGTCACGCCCCCGCGCGTGCTCCAGACGCACAAGACCGAGGTGGCGACCAAGGGCGAGGTGGAAAACCTGATGGACCACTTGCTGGCGGAGCTGGATGCCTGCGGCTTCCTCCGCAACGAGGCGAAGCGCCCCGGCATGGTCCGCAATCTGCGCCACTGGTTCATGCGCGGCGAGATCACCGAGCAGGAGGTTCGCACCCTGCACGGCGTGGTGGCCGAGTTGTCGCGCGGCCGGATGCGGCGCGGCCGGCCGGAAAACTAGCCGAGTTTCTTCGCCAGCTTCCGCGCCAAGAGGTAGCCCAGCATCCCGCCCACCGGCGCGCCGGGCAGCACCAGCAGCCAGCCGATATGGGCGCCCTGAACCACCAGCCCCATGCCGATGCCGAGCATCAGCCCGCCCACCAGGCTGCCGGTGACGCCGGCGGTGAGGCCGAGGACCAGGATCTCTTCGCGCGTGACCATGCGCCCAAAGGAGGGCGGAAGCGGCGGTTTGACAAGGCCCCGGCTGGGGTCTAGACCCCGCCGCATTCCTGGGAACGAGGACGTGCTCCCGCACGCGCCCGCCCCTGCCCGCGAGGGAAGGGGACTACCGGGACACCCCGCGGGGGCCATCGTGCCAGCCGCACCACGAAGAAGGGCCGGCCCGAAAGGCGCCGGCGATGCCGCGCATGACCAAGCGCCTTGCTTCCAAGTACAAGATCAACCGCCGCCTGGGTGAGAACCTCTGGGGCCGCGCCAAGTCGCCGGTCTCCAAGCCCCGCAAGGGCGACCAGGGCGCCCGCACCTATGGCCCCGGCCAGCACGGCCAGCGCCGCAAGCAGAAGCCGACCGACTTCGGCGTGCAGCTGATGGCGAAGCAGAAGCTGAAGGGCTACTACGGCAACATCGGCGAGAAGCAGTTCCGCAAGTATTACGAGGAAGCCGTTCGCCGGAAGGGCGACACCTCCGAGAACCTGATCGACCTGCTGGAGCGCCGCCTGGACACGGTGGTGTACCGCATGAAGCTGGCCGTGACGCCCTTCGCGGCGCGCCAGTTCGTCAACCACGGCCACGTGACCGTGAACGGCAAGCGGGTGAACATCCCCTCCTACCTCCTCCGCGACAATGACGTGATCGAGGTGAAGGAGAAGTCCAAGCAGCTGACCATGGTGCTGGACGCCGCCCAGGAAGCCGGCCGCGACGTGCCGGAATACATCGAGGTGGACCACCGCGCGATGAAGGGCCGCTTCATCCGCACGCCCAAATTCTCCGACGTGCCCTACCCGGTGCAGATGGAGCCGAACCTGGTCGTCGAGTTCTACTCGCGCTGACCGGACGGGCCGGCGCTTGACGGCGCCGGCCCACCCCGCCCAAACACGGCCGGCATGTCGAGCACGACCGAAGCCGTCAGCCTTGCCCAGCTTTTCTCCCTGCTGGTCGAGGCCTCGCACCAGGGAATCCTGGGCCGCACCGTGGACCCGGCCTGGCGTCAGGCCTTCGTGGACGAGCTGCTCCGCCGCGCCGAGGGCGCGGATCTGCAGACCGTCGTTTCCGGCTTCGTCAAGCTGATCCATGAATGCCCGGAGGCGCAGGAGCGCGCCGTTCGCCTGGTGGGCGAGCGCAGCCTGCAGAACTTCGTTGCGCCCGGGCTGTCGCTGCGCCCCACCCCCATCGCCACCATCTCGGCCGGTTGCGCGCCGCGCGTCGCCGGGATGCTGCGTCGTGCCGGGCTGCGCCGCTGGGCCGGCCCCTTCGACTGGATGACCCTGCCGCCCGAGGCGGTGCGCGACGCTCTCACGGATAATCTCAACGCGCTGCTGTCGCCGCGCCATCTGGTTCCGATCCGGCCAGAGGACCGTCCTGCGGGCAGCCAGGGCCATCTGGCGCGGCACCTGCGCTATTCGGAGCAATACGGCGAAACGGTCTTCCACCGCGCCGATCCGTCTACGGAAGAAGGCTACGCGGCGCTGGAGCGGGCGGCGCTGCGGCTGCGCGACTCGCTGCGTGGCCTCCATGCGAAGATGCTGCTGCAGGTGGTGGAAGAAACGACGGCCACCCCCACGCTCTGGGCCGAAACGGGGGAGGCGCTGGATCGCTTTGCCCGCGGCGGCACGCTGGTCACGGTCGCGCTGGTCCCCGGCGCGCCGGAAGGGCCGTTCCCCGAGATGGAACTGGCGGAGTCACACGGCGCGCACCGCCTGCTGCGCTGCCGCGTCCTGTCCGCGCCGCAGCCTCTCGGCTTCGGCGACCTCCTGGACGAGGTGGTGATCCTGCGCGGCGCGCTGGCGACCGCGCAGGGGTAGAAGCGGGGCTCAGGCCTCGGCCTGGGTCTCCACGCCCTTTTCCTTGAGCATCTGCTGCAGCTCGCCGGACTGGAACATCTCCATGGCGATGTCGCAGCCGCCCACGAACTCGCCCTTGACGTAGAGCTGCGGGATGGTCGGCCAGTTGCTGTAGGCCTTGATCCCCTCGCGGATCTCCATGTCCTCCAGCACGTTCACGCCCTTGAAGGGCACGCCCAGGTGCGAAAGGATCTGCACGACCCGCGCGGAGAAGCCGCATTGCGGGAAGACCGGCGTGCCCTTCATGAACAGCACCACGGGCTGGCTGTCGATCTCCGCCTGGATGCGGGTGTTCACATCGCTCATCACATTCTCTCCGTTCAATCGGGCGCGCTGGTCTGCAGCGCCAGCGCATGGAGCACGCCGCCCATCCGCCCCTGCAACGCGGCATAGACCATCTGGTGCTGCTTCACCCGGCTCAGCCCGCGGAAGCTCTCGCTCACCACGGTGGCCGCGTAGTGGTCGCCATCCCCCGCCAGGTCCTCAATCGTGACCTGGGCATCGGGAAGCGCCGACTTGATCAGCGCCTCGATTTCGGCCGGCTGCATCGGCATGCGGTTCAGACCCCCTGCATCAGGGCCGGCAGCGTCGCCTCGTTCGCGGCCGCCAGCTTCGCCACCGATATGGCACCCGCCCCCGGCACAACCAAGTCCCCGCCGCACGAGCGGCCGAGGCGACGCGCCGGCACCCCGGCGCCCTCGGCGGCGGCCAGCAGCGCGGACCCGTTTTCCACTGCCAGGACATAGCGGGCCTGGTCCTCGCCGAACCAGAAACGGTGATCGCCCTGGGCGTCCAGCGTGGCGCCCACGCCCGAGGCCATGGCCATCTCCGCCACCGTGACCAGCAGCCCGCCATCGGCGCAGTCATGGCAGGCGCGCACCCGCCCGGAGAGGATCTCGCCACGCACGAAATCACCGTTCCGCCGCTCCGCCGCGAGGTCCACGGGCGGGGGCGGGCCTTCCTCGCGTCCCGCGATCTCGCGCAGCCAGAGGGACTGGCCCAGATGCCCCACGGTCTCGCCGACCAGGACGAGGTCGCAGGAAGGGGGCAGGGCGAGGCCGACCGCCTTCGCCACGTCCTCCAGCACGCCGACGCCGCCAATGGCCGGGGTGGGAAGGATCGCCCGGCCTTCCGTCTCGTTGTAGAGCGAGACGTTGCCGCTCACGACCGGGAAGTCCAGCGCGATGCAGGCGGCCGCCATGCCGCGCACCGCGGCGGCGAACTGGCCCATGATGCGCGGCTTCTCGGGGTTGCCGAAATTCATGTTGTCGGTGATGGCGCGGGGCAGGGCGCCGGTGGCGGTGATGTTGCGCCACGCCTCGGCCACGGCCTGCTTGCCGCCTTCCTCCGGATCTGCCTGGCAGTAGCGGGGGGTGGTGTCGGTGGTGAGCGCCACGGCGAGCCTGCCGCCCGCATCCACGCTTTCCTCCACCCGCACCACGGCGGCGTCGGCCTGACCGGGGCGCTTGCTGGTCTGCCCGCCCACCTGGGCGTCGTACTGGTCCCAGATCCAGCGGCGCGAGCAGAGGTCGGGCGAGGCCACCAGCTTCTCCAGCGCCGGCAGCAGCCCCACCGGATCCGCCACCTCGCCCAGGGGAGGCTGCTTCGGCGTCTCTTCCGTCGGGCGGCGATAAAGCGGCGCCTCGGATTCCAGCGGCGCGAGGAGGATGTCGGCCTCCGTCACGCCCTTGTGGCGGATCACGATGCGCCCTGTATCGGTCAGGCGGCCGATCACGGCGAAGTCCAGCTCCCACTTGCGGAAGATGCTCTCCGCCAGCGCCTCGCGGCCCGGCTTGAGCACCATGAGCATGCGCTCCTGGCTTTCGCTCAGCATCATCTCATAGGCGGTCATGCCGGTCTCGCGCTGCGGGACGGAGTCGAGTTCCAGCTCGATCCCCATGCCACCCTTGCCGGCCATCTCCACGCTGGAGCTGGTCAGCCCCGCCGCGCCCATGTCCTGGATCGCGACGATGGCGTCGGTCGCCATCAGCTCCAGGCAGGCCTCGATCAGCAGCTTCTCGGCGAAGGGGTCGCCGATCTGCACGGTGGGGCGCTTCTCCTCGCTGTCGGCGGAGAATTCCGTGCTGCTCATGGTGGCGCCGTGGATGCCGTCGCGTCCGGTTTTGGAGCCGACATAGACCACCGGATTGCCCACGCCGGTCGCGGCGGCGGTGAAGATGCGGTCGGCGCGCAGGATGCCCACCGTCATCGCGTTCACCAGCGGGTTGCCGTTATAGGCCGGGTGGAAATTCACCTCGCCGCCCACGGTCGGCACGCCGACGCAATTGCCGTAGCCGCCGATGCCGCGCACCACCCCGTCCAGGATCTGCCGCGTGCGGGGCAGGGCAGGGTCGCCGAAGCGCAGCGCATTCAGGTTGGCGATGGGCCGCGCGCCCATGGTGAAGACGTCGCGCAGGATGCCGCCCACGCCGGTCGCCGCGCCATTATAGGGCTCGATGAAGCTCGGGTGGTTGTGGCTTTCCATCTTGAAGACGGCGGCCAGCCCCTCGCCAATGGCGATGACGCCCGCATTCTCGCCTGGTCCGACAAGCACCCAAGGCGCCTTCGTCGGCAGCTCGCGCAGCCAAACGCGCGACGACTTGTAGGAGCAGTGCTCGCTCCACATCACGGAAAAGACGCCGAGTTCGGTGAGGGTCGGCGTCCGGCCGAGGATGCCGAGCGCCCGCTCGTATTCGTCGGGCTTCAGGCCGAACTCGGCGGCAAGCTGCGCGGCGCGGGCGGGGTCCAGCAGGGGCAGGGCGGTCATGCCGTGCTTCTCCCCAGGGGCGCGCGGAATGTCCAGCCCTCAGCCTGCCTCGGCGAAGCTCTCCGCCAGCGACAGGAAGAGTGGCAGCCCATCCTCGCCGCCCACGATGGGGTCCACGCAATTCTCAGGGTGCGGCATCAGCCCCAGCACCCGCCCATTCTCCGAACAGATGCCGGCGATGGCGTTGCGCGAGCCGTTGAGGTTCTCGTCGTCGTAGCGGAACACGACGCGGTTCTCGCCCTCGAGCCGCTCGATCGTCGCGTCATCGGCGAAGTAGTTGCCGTCGCCATGCGCCATGGTGGCCTTGAAGCGCTGGCCGGGCTGGAAGTGGCGCGTATAGGCCGTGTCCGCCCGCTCCACCTTCATGGTGCAATCCATGGCGAGGAAGCGCAGCGAAGCGTTGCGGAGCAGGGCACCGGGCAGCAGCCCCGCCTCGGTCAGCATCTGGAAGCCGTTGCACACGCCCAGCACGTGCCCGCCCTTCGCGGCGAAATCCCGCACCGCGCCCATGACCGGCGACTGCGCTGCCATGGCGCCGCAGCGCAGGTAGTCGCCATAGGAGAAGCCGCCCGGCAGCACGACGAGGTCGAGGCCCAAGGGAAGCTCCGTCTCCCGGTGCCAGACCATCTGCGGCCGTTGGCCGGAGGCTTGGCGCAGCGCGATCGCCATGTCGCGCTCGCGGTTGGTGCCGGGAAAATGGACGATGGCGGCCTTCATGACCGGGGTTCCTTATTGAATCTCGCGGGGCGGGCGACGGGGATCGAGATGCCGCCAGCGAGGATCCACCTGGCGTGGGGCCTCGGTGGCTTCGAGCGAAGGGAAGTTGGGCTCGCCATCGTCGCGCAGCAAGGCGGCGGCAGCGATGCCGGCCACCAGCACGACGGGGGCGAGGAGGAAGCAGGCAACGAAGGCCGGGCCTGGTGGGAAGACGCTGCGCCAGCTGGGCGGCAGCACGAGCGCCCCGAGCGCCAGCAGCGCCACGGCGACGCCGGAGATCAGCAGGGGCCAAGCCAGGGCGAGCCAAAGCGGTTGCTCGATCTCCAGCCAGGTGAGGCCGGCCTGCAGCCCGGTCACCCCAGCACCCGCGCCCAGTGCAGCACCCCGAGCGCGACGGAGGTGCCGATGGCCGAGATGGCGGCGGCCGTGACCCAGCGGTTCAGCTTTGCCTTTCCCCCGGCCACGAGGCCGCGCGTCCGCGCGACGCCCAGCCGCTCCTCCCGCCAGCGCAGCCCCATGGCGACGAACACCGTCGCCACGACCATCAGCAGGAGGGAGAGCTTCACCATGGGTAGAAGAGCCAGCCCACGGGGTCGCGCCAGGACAGGGCGAGCGAGACGGGCCAGAACAGCCCGCCCAGCACTGCCTTGCTCAGCACAAAGAAGATCTGCGTCGTGTGGTGCTGCGGCGCCACGTCCAGCGGCGGGCCGAAGAGCAGGAAGGCCACGGCGAGCAGCAGGCGCCAGACAACGAGCGCAACCGACACCGCGATGAAGACGCGGAGCGAGCGCTGCCGGAACCCATCCGCCGCCGCGGCCGCGGTCATGCCGCCTCCACCGTGAAGCTCTCGATCACGGTGTTGGCAAGGAGGCGGCGCGCCATGTCCTCGCCCAGGGCGCGGGCCTTGGCCGGGTCGGCCTCATTCACCTCGACCACCATGACCTTGCCGACGCGCACCTCACCCACCCCGGCGAAGCCGAGATTGCCGAGCGCGCGCTCGATCGCCTTGCCCTGCGGGTCCAGCACGCCCGCCTTGGGGAAGACCGTGACCTTCAGCTTCGTCACTGCATCACCTCCGGCCCCTTCATGTCGCGCACCCCGGCCTCGGGCAGGATGCCGAGGCGGCGGGCGACCTCCTGGTAGCCTTCCTCGACCTTGCCGAGGTCGCGGCGGAAGCGGTCCTTGTCCATCTTCTCGCCGGTCTTGAGATCCCAGAGGCGGCAATTATCCGGGCTGATCTCGTCGGCCAGGACGATGCGCATCTCGTCATTCTCCCACAGCCGGCCGAACTCCAGCTTGAAGTCCACCAGCGTGATGCCGACGCCCAGCAACAGGCCGGTGAGGAAGTCGTTCACGCGCAGCGTCAGCTGGACGATGTCGTCCAGGTCGTGCGTCGAGGCCCAGCCGAAGGCGGTGATGTGCTCCTCGCTGACCATCGGGTCCTGGAGGGCGTCGTTCTTGTAGTAGTATTCGATGATGGAGCGCGGCAGCCGCGTCCCTTCCTGGATGCCCAGCCGCGTCGCCAGCGAGCCGGCGGCGACGTTGCGCACCACCACCTCGAGCGGGATGATCTCCACCTCCCGCACCAGCTGCTCGCGCATGTTCAGCCGGCGAATGAAGTGGTTGGGGATGCCGATCTCGGTCAGGCGTTGCATCAGGTATTCGCTGATGCGGTTGTTGAGCACGCCCTTGCCCGTGATGGTGCCCTTCTTCTGGGCATTGAAGGCCGTGGCGTCGTCCTTGAAATACTGGACGATGGTGCCGGGCTCGGGGCCTTCGAACAGGATCTTGGCCTTGCCCTCGTAGAGCTGCCGGCGACGCGCCATGGGAAAACCTCTCAGAAACTCGGGCGCGGTATAGCAGCTTCCACCCCGCGTGCCACGCATGGCTGACCGGCGTGGCCTTGGTCGAGCGGGACGGGCGCGAAGGCGGCGCGGTCCGGAGGGCCAGGGGCGAAGAGCCATTCCTGCCCATCCCGCTCCAGCGCCACCAACGAGGCGCAGACCGTGCCGAAGCCGCCGAGGGGCGGAACGTTCAACGCTTCTGCCGCCGCACCCTCCGAATCGGCGAGCAGGATGGGCCAAGCCCCCCAGTCGCCCAGGCGGGGCGGCGCCGCGGCCCGGAAGCGGGGGAGGTGGCGCGCGGTCCGGGGTGAAGCGCGGTCATTGGGCGGGTGCGCCGTCACCATGGACACGCCCTCCGGCAGCGGGATGGCCTCGGCCGTACCCATGCCCAGGCCACACAGGAAGAAGGCTTCCCGGGCATCGGCGATGACCATGTGAAAGGGGCGCCACTCCGCGGCGGGCAGCGCGGCGATGCGGGCGGCGGCATCGGCAGCGGTCAAGGCCCCGAGGGCCAGGATGGGCAATTCCCCGCGCGAACGCTTGCCGGCGGCCGGACCCAGCGTGCCGGGCCGGTTCAGCACCGAGGCCACGACGCCGTGCCGGTTCATCGCCAGCCAGGTTCCACCGGCGCTGCGGTCACGTCCGCCGATGATGCCCGGCCAGAAGGGGCCGGGCGGATCCCAGGCGCGGTCCAGCCTTTCATCGCGATTGGCGGCGAGGCAGCATCGCCCCTCGCCGCGCCAGAGAATCACAGTGCACATCCGCCCCGATCATGCGCGGGGCGGAAGGCGGCTACCAGTGGCGGTGGCGCCAATGCCCCGGCGGCGGGCCACGATGACGGTGCGGCGGCGGGTAGTAGCGCGGCCCGTAGTAGCGCGGCGGCGCGTAATAGACCGGCGGGGGCGGCGGCACGTAAACAGGGCGCGGCGGCACGTAGTAGACCGGCGGCGGCGGGGGCGCGTAGTAGACCGGCGGCGGCGGGGCGACATAGGACGGCCCGAAGCCGAAGGTAATGCTTTGTGCCTGGGCGCCGGCCGCGAGCATCGCGCCGAGCCCCGCAAGGATCATGGTGCGAAGGGGTCGCATGGCACGGCTCCTGTTGGTTCGTTCTGAATAGAATAACGACGGCGTGGCGGAATCGTGGCGTCTTCAGGGTGTTCCGAAGACGCGCGCGAAGACCGTATCAACGTGCCGGAAATCCCGCTGCGGGTCCATCGCCGCCGACAGTGCTGCGGCGTCCATGTGTCCCGCCACCTCCGGCACGGCCAGCAGGTTCTCGGCGAAGCGGCGCGAGTCCGCCTTGCCGAGGCCGAGCCACGTCTCCATCGCTGCCTTCTGCACGGCGGCGTAGGAGTTCTCGCGCGACAGCCCGGCCTGGGTGAGGGCCAGCAGAACCTTCTGGGAGTGGACGACACCGCCGAGCGATTCGAGGTTCTCCCCCATCCGCTCCGGATAGATGGTCAACTTCTCCACCATGCCGGCGAGGCGCATCAGGGCGAAGTCGAGGGCGATGGTGGCGTCGGGGCCGATCACCCGCTCCACGGAGGAATGGCTGATGTCGCGCTCGTGCCAGAGGGTGATGTTCTCCAGCGCCGGGAACGCATAGCCGCGCACGAGGCGGGCTAGGCCGGTCAGGTTCTCGCTCAGCACCGGGTTGCGCTTGTGGGGCATCGCGCTGCTGCCCTTCTGCCCGGCGTGGAAGAATTCTTCCGCCTCCCGCACCTCGGAGCGCTGGAGGTGGCGCACTTCCGTGGCCAGCCGCTCCACGGCGCCCGCCACCACGGCGAGGGCGCAGAAGAAGGCAGCATGGCGGTCGCGCGGAATGACCTGGGTGGAGACAGGCTCCACCGTGAGGCCGAGATGCTCCGCCACATGCGCCTCGACGCGCGGGTCCACGCTGGCGAAGGTGCCGACGGGGCCGGAGATGGCGCAGGTCGCGACCTCGGCCCGCGCGGCCTTCAGCCGCTCGAGGTTGCGTCCGAATTCCACGTAATGTCCGGCCAGCTTGAGGCCGAAGGTGGTCGGCTCGGCATGGATGCCGTGGGAGCGGCCGATGGTCGGGGTGTATTTGTGCTCCAGCGCGCGGGTGCGCAGCGCCGCCATCACCGCCTCGACATCCGCGATCAGCAGGTCCGCCGCGCGGGTCATCTGCACGGCAAGGCAGGTGTCGAGCACGTCGCTGGAGGTCATGCCCTGGTGCATGTAGCGCGCGTGCTCGCCGATCCCCTCGCCCAGCCAGGTGAGGAAGGCGATCACGTCATGGCGCGTCACCCGCTCGATCTCGTCGATTCGCTCGACGTCGGCCGCGGTGATGTTCGCGGTCTTGCGGGTTCCGCCCTCGCGGATGGCCTTCGCCGCCTCGGCGGGAATGGTGCCGAGTTCGGCCATGGCCTCGGCCGCCAGGGCCTCGATCTCGAACCAGATACGATAGCGCGCCTCGGGCGACCAGATCTCGGCCATTTGCGGGCGCGTGTAGCGGGGAACCATGGGCGGCCTCGGACAGGGAGTGAAAGATCAGGCCGCCCCTTTCGCCCCTGTAACGCCTGAGAGCAAGCGGGCTTTGACGCGCAACGCCAAATCGTTCATGAGCAAACGGCCATCTGCGGCGCAGTTTGGCATTACAAGAAATTCATGTGGAAGGTCCGCCATGCCGGAATGGCTCGTCCCACTTTTCCAGGTGCTGCTGATCGACATCGTCCTCGCAGGCGATAACGCGATCGTGGTCGGCATGGCCGCGGCAGGCCTGCCGGTGGAGCAACGCCGTACCGCGATCCTGTGGGGCATCGGCGCCGCCACCGTGATGCGCATCGCCTTCGCCAGCATCACCGTCCAGCTCATGTCCGTGGTCGGCATCCTGCTGGCGGGCGGGCTGCTGCTGCTCTGGGTGTGCTGGAAGATGTATCGCGAGCTGCGCGAGGGCGGGCACGACGGCGATCCCGACGCCGCGGTGGCCGAGGCGGAGAGCCGCGCGCCCCGCAAGTCGCTGCGCCAGGCCATCACCCAGATCCTGATCGCCGACGTCTCCATGAGCCTCGACAACGTGCTGGCCGTGGCCGGCGCGGCGAAGGACCACCCCTATGTGCTGATCGTCGGCCTCGCCATCTCGGTGGTGCTGATGGGCGTGGCCGCGAGCTTCATCGCCAAGCTGCTGAACAAGCACCGCTGGATCGCCTGGGTCGGTCTGCTGATCATCCTCTATGTCGCGGGCGCCATGATCTACGAGGGCACGTCCGAGGTGGCGGAGCGGGTTCCCGGTTCCTATGCCTTCCTGCTGCTGCCCATGGGCTACCTGGCCCTGCCGGGCGTCTTCCCGCCCTATATCTGGGCCGGGGCGACGGTGCTGCAGGTGATCGTGCTCTCCGCCATTGCGACGCTGGCGGTGAAGGCGGTTTCCTCCGCCACCCGCCACCACGACGAGGAAGTGCCGACCCCTCTGAACCACGTCCAGCCGACGCCGGCCACGATGCAGCCGGCCATGGTGCCCCCGGCCCAGTGAGGCCGGGCGCGGGGCTGCCTCGGCGGCCCCGCCATTCCAGGCAGGCTGCCGGTGCGGCTGTGACACTTGCGAGGGCCGCTCTGCGGCCCCGCCTTCGGCCGCGGCACGTGACGGAAGCGCCATGCAGGGCCTCTCCCTTCGTTAAGCCGCGCGTCACCCTCCGAACAGGACTTCGCCCAGGCATGGGCCTAGCTTCAGCCCTCCGGCCACTCGGCCGGGAAGGGCTGCGCATTCGCACGCCCTCTCTTCCACGGAGAGCGTGAATGGAAGCGATCGGCAGTGCCCTGCCGGGCCTGGCCCAGATCATGTGGCTCAACATCATCCTGTCCGGCGACAACGCCGTGGTCATCGGCCTCGCTGCCGCCGGCCTGCCCGAGGCGCAGCGCAACCGCGCCGTGCTGTTCGGCATCACCGCCGCCGCCTTGCTGCGGATCGCCTTCTCGGTCTTCGCGTCCTTCCTGCTGGCGCTGTGGTGGGTGGACATTGCGGGCGGCGCCGCGCTGCTGTGGATCGCCAGTTCCTTCCTGCATGAGCTCGTGGCGGGGGCCGGAGAGATGGAGGGCGGCGGGGACCGCAAGACCCTGGTCGCCGCGCTGTGGCAGATCATCATCGCCGATGTCTCGATGAGCCTGGACAACGTGCTGGCCGTCGCCGCCGTCGCGCGTTCCAACTTCGCGCTGCTGGCGCTCGGCCTCGGCGTGTCCATCGTCATGATGGGCGTGCTGGGCGGATGGCTCGCCCGCCTTCTCGACCGGTTCCGCGTCATCGCCTACATCGGCGTGGCCCTGATTGCATGGATCGGATTGGAGTTGCTGTGGGAAGGAATCCTGATCGCCAACGGTCACCTCGCCCTGGGTCTGCCGCTGCCCGAGGCGCCCGGGCATTGACCGCGCGCGGGCTGGCGCTCGGCATCACACTCCTCCTCGCCGCCTGTACGGCGCCCGAGGAGGCGCCGCCTGCCGCGCCGCCCGCTGCCACGCCGGAAGTCCTCGCAAGCCGCCTGCCCGAAAGCCTGTCCGGCTTCTCGCGCGGCGGCACGGCGGTGATCTCCGCGCCGCGCCCGGGACAGGAGGTGGCCTATGCGACGCCGGGCAACCGTGCCGCCGCGGTGGTGCAGGTGCTGCGCCCCGATGCCCCGCTGCTCGACGGCTTCCGCGCGCCGGAAGTGGAGGCGGAGTTCCACCGCTGGACCGAGGATGTGACGCGCGGTGGCGGTGCACATCGTCGCCTGCGCGTGGTGCGTGAGACGGAGCAGGCCGGGCTGTTCCGCTGCGCCGAGCTGGAAGGCGCCTATGGGCGGCAGCCGGTCCAGGGCAAGGCCTGCGTCGGCGCGGTCGCCGGGCAGATGGTGCGCGCCCGCGTCTCCATGCCGCGTCGCGACCCACCCGTGGCGGATGCCGAAGCCTTCCTGCGCGACCTCGCCCTTTCGCTGCGGCGCTGAGCGGGCGCGGCTTAGCCCGCCAGCAGCCCTGCCTTGCGGAGCGAGCAATGCCCGCCCCGCCCGATGATGAGATGGTCGTGCAGCGCGATGCCCATTATGCGCGCCGCCTCGGCCACCTCCCGCGTCATCTCGATATCGGCCCGGGAGGGGGTGAGGTCGCCGCTCGGGCGGTTGTGCACCAGGATCAGCGCCGTGGCGTGCAGGGCGATGGCGCGGCGCATGATCTCGCGCGGATAGACCGGCGCGTGGTTCACCGTGCCGGTCCCCAGCACCTCGTCGGCGAGGAGGCGGTTGCGGGCATCCAGGAACAGGACACGGAACTGCTCGACACGCTCGCGCGACAAGGCGGCGGTCAGGTAGTCCAGCAGCCGGTCCCAGTTATGGAGCACGGGCGCGTCGCGCAGCTGCCGCTCGGACAGGCGCAGCGCCGCGGCCTGGACGGTGCGCAGCGCAGCGACCCCGGCCTCGCCCAGCCCTTCCACCTCGCGCAGTTCCGAATTGGGGGCGGCGATGGCCTCGGCGAAGCCGCCGAACCGCGCCAGCAGGGCGCTGGCGATGGGCTTGGTGTCACGGCGGGGCAGGGCCAGGAAAAGCACCATCTCGTCCAGCTCGTGGTCGAGCAGGGCAGCGGGTCCCGCCTCCAGCAGCTTCTGCCGCATCCGCGCCCACTGCCCCTCGGCGCCCGGCACGGCGGGGGCGGCGGCCTCGTCCGTCAGGCCGAACAGCCCGCCCGCCTCGGCCAGTCCGGGGCGGCGGGGGCGCCTGCGCTCACGCGTAGGGCGGCTTGTGCAGCCCGGCGGGGCTGAGGGTGAAGATCTCGCAGCCCGTCTCGGTGATGCCGACCATGTGCTCGAACTGGGCGGAGAGCGAGCGGTCGCGCGTCACGGCCGTCCAGCCATCGTCCAGGATCTTCACCTCGGCGCGGCCGGCATTCACCATCGGCTCGATGGTGAAGAACATGCCGGGCTTCAGCTCTGGCCCTTCGCCGGGGCGGCCGAAATGCAGCACATTGGGTGGCGCGTGGAAGGTGCGGCCGATGCCGTGGCCGCAGAAATCCCGCACGATCGAGAAGCGGTGCCGCTCCGCATAGCTCTGGATGGCGTGGCCGATGTCGCCGAAGGTGTTGCCCGGCTTGGCGGCGGCGATGCCGCGCATCATCGCCTCGTAGGTCACGTCCATCAGCAGCCGCGCCTTGGTCGAGGGCTCGCCGGCGACGAACATGCGGCTCGTGTCGCCGTACCAGCCATCGAGCAGGGGCGTCACGTCGATGTTGAGGATGTCGCCCTCGGCCAGCACGCGCTCGCCCGGGATGCCGTGGCAGACGACGTGGTTGATCGAGATGCAGGAGGACTTGGTGTAGCCGCGGTAGCCGAGCGTCGCCGGCACGGCGTCATGCGCCAGCATGAACTCGTGCAGGATGCGGTCCAGCTCCCCGGTCGAGACACCGGGGCGGACATGGGCGGCGATCATGTCCAGGCATTCGGCCGCGAGGCGGCCGGCGCGGCGCATCCCCTCGAAGTCGGCGGGATCGTGCAGGATGATGCGGCGCGATTCGCCGCCTTGCTTGTCCATCGTTCGGGTCCGGCCCGTCATCGGGGTGAAATGGGGATTTCCCCGCAAAATGCGCCCGGTGGCCCCAGGGTTCAACCCGGATTGTCGGGCAGGCGCCGTTCCGGCACGCCAAGCGCGTCCGAGAGCCGCGCGTCGGCGCTGCCCGGCCGCGCCGGCTGCTGCTGCGAGGGGTGGGGCGACCAGCCCGTCATCACCAGGATTTCCAGGCTGAGAGCCAGGGGCATGGCCGAGAAGGCGAGGGGAAACAGGGCACGCGGCGGCACGCGCGGGTCCCGCGCCACCAGCGCCGCCGTCTCGCCTGCGGCGCGCAGGTCGCGCACCAGCCCCATCGGCGTCGCATAGCGCAGCGGCAGGGAGTCACGGTCCGCCACGGGCAGGGCGAAGCCCGCGCGCTGAAGCAGCCCCGCGAGGTCGCGCAACTCGGGGAAGGGCGAGACGCGGGGCGACACTCCGCCGCGCAGCTCGCTTTCCGCGCTGGCCAGGGCCTCGCGCAGCCCCTGCAGGGTTCCCAGCCCGGGAAGCGAGGCGAGGAACAGCCCGTCCGGCCGCAGCGCCCGGCGGATCTGCACCAGGGCACCTGGCAAGTCATTCACGCCGTGCAGGGAAAGCGAGGCGACGACGAGGTCGAAGCTCCCCTCCGCGAAGGGCAGGAACTCCTCGTCTCCCGCCACGGCGAGGCCGCCGGCCTGGGCGGCCATGGCAGGGGACAGGTCCAGGGACACGACGGAAGCGATGCCGCGCCCACGCAGCAGCGGGGCCACCACGCCGCGCCCGCCGATCTCCAGCGCCGCCTCGAAGCGGCGGGTTGTGTCGTCCAGCCGCTCCAGCAGCAATTCCGCCGCCGCTCCCAGCACCGGGGCGACCGTATTCACCTGCCGCGCCGCGCGGTCCCGGCGCCGGGCGAGGAGGGGGCGGTCGAAGATCACTTCCATCCGCGGCAGATGCGGCGCGTCGGGGCCAGGTGCAAGCGGGGCCATGACAGGTGGGGCGCTGAGGCCTAGTCTGCCCGGACCGGCAGGAGGGAACCGATGAACCAGATGGATGTGAAGGCCGCGCGCTCCGCCGCCGTCGCTGCCACCGTCGCCCGCATCCGCGACATCGAGGGGCGCATGGGCGTCACCCGCCCAGCGCTGGAGGCGATCCGGGAGGAGCTCCTGGCCCTGGCCGCGCAGGAGCACCTGTTTCCCAGCAACGAGTTCCCGCCCCCGCCCAATGGCGAGAAGGGCTCGAACCGCTACCTGTTGCGCGAGGAGGACAACAACCGCTTCGCCCTCTACCTGAATGCGCTGAACCCCGGCAACGAGACCAAGCCGCACGACCACACCACCTGGGCCGTGGTGGTCGCCGTGGACGGGCAGGAGCTGAACAAGGTCTATGAGCGCCTCGACGACGGCTCCGACCCCGAGCGTTGCGAGATGCGCGTGAAGGAGGAGGTGATGGTGGAGCCGGGAAGCGGCATCTGCCTCATGCCCGAGGACATCCACTCCATCCACACCACCGGCACCAGGCCCACGCGCCACCTGCACATGTACGGTCTGGCGCTGGAGAAGCTGGATGGCCGCCGCGCCTTCGACGACAAGACGGGGCAGGTCTCCTACTACAACAAGAACTTCATGAAGCCGACCGCAGGCACCGACAAGTAATGCGATCCATCACCGCCGCTGCGCTCAAGCAGCTGATCGGCGCGGGCGGCGAGCTCGCCATCCTCGACGCGCGCGAGGAGGGGGAGTTCGGCCGCTCCCACCTGTTCTGGGCCGTGCCCTGCCCCTTGTCCAAGAAGGAGCTGCGCGCCCGTGCGCTTCTGCCGAAGCGCGGCATCCCCGTGATCTGCGTGGATGGCGGCGAGGGATACGCAGCAAGGCTGGCGGAATACCTGCGCGGCATCGGCTGCACCGATGTGTCGGTGCTGGAGGGCGGCAATGCCGCCTGGGAGGCCGCCGGCTTTCCGCTGTTCAGCGGCGTCCACGTCCCCTCCAAGGCTTTCGGGGAGTGGGTGGAGCACCATTACGGCACGGAGAGCCTGGACCCGCCGGAGCTCGACGCGCTGGTCCGGTCGGGAGAGAAGCACGTCATCCTCGACAGCCGGCCGATGGACGAGTTCGTGAAGATGACCATCCCAGGCGCGCTGAACGTGCCGGGCGGCGAACTCGCTTACCGGATCGGTGACCTCGTCCCCGATGCCGACACCACCATCGTGGTGAACTGTGCCGGGCGCACACGCTCCATCATGGGGGCGGAAAGCCTGCGCCGCGCCGGGGTGCCGAACCGCGTCGTGGCGCTGCGCAACGGCACGATGGGCTGGGAACTGGCCGGGTTCTCCTGCGAGCGCGGCGTGTCCCGCTCCTTCGCCCCTGGCACCCCCGGAACCGCGAAGGAAGCCCTGGGGCGCGCGGCCCGCTTCGCGGGGGAGCATGGCGTCCGGACCGTTTCGCGCGCCGAGGCCGAACGCCTCGTCGCCGCGCAGGACCGCACCACCTACGCCCTCGATGTCCGCACGCCGGAGGAATACGAGGCCGGGCACATCCCCGGCTTCCGCCATGCCCCGGGCGGCCAGCTCGTGCAGGCCACCGACCAGTGGGTGGCGGTGCGCGGCGCCCGCGTCATCCTGGCCGACAATGACACGGTGCGCGCCCGCATGACCGGCGCTTGGCTGCGCCAGTTGGGCGGGTGGGAGGTGCTGGTGGTGGAGGGCGCGCTGGACGGCGCGCTCGAAGCCGGCCCCTGGCGCCCCGAGGTGCCGGAGCTCCGGCAGGCCGCGACGGTCACCCCCACCGAACTCGCCGCCCTGGGGGAGGCTGTTCAGGTGGTGGATCTCGCCCGCTCCATTGATTTCCGCGCGGCGCATATCCCGGGCAGCCGCTGGGCAGTGCGCGGCCGCGTTCCCGCCTTTGCGAAGCCCGTGGTCGTCACCGCTCCGGACGAGACGCTCGCGCACCTCGCCGCCGCCGAGATCCCGGGGGCGCGGGTGCTCCAGGGCGGGGTGAAGGCCTGGAAGGCCGAGGGCCGTCCGATGGCTGCGGACCGCCACCACCCGGAGGACGAGGATTGCGTGGATTGGTATCTCCGCCCCTATGACCGCAACAGCGGCCAGGAGGCGGCGATGCACGAATATCTGCGCTGGGAGATCGACCTGGTGAACGGGGTGGCGCGGGACGGAGATGCGCGTTTCGGCGCCTGGTAGGGCGCCGGGCGCTCGACGCCCTGTTTCCCCCGACCTGCCTGACCTGCGACACCCCAGTGGCCGAGCAGGGCGGGCTGTGCCCCCCGTGCTTCGGCTGCCTTCGCCCGTTTCCGCGCCGCATTGCCTGTGCTGCGGCGTGCCCTTCGCCCATGACCGGCAGGGCGAGGCGGTGGGGGGCGGCGGGCTCTGCCCCGGCTGCGCCGCGCTTCCCCCGCCTTCGCCGAGGCTCGCGCTGCGCTGCGGGCGCGAAGGCGCTGATCCTGCCCTTCAAGCATCGCGACCGCACGGAAATGGCCGCTCCCCTGGCGCGGATGATGTTGCGTGCCGGGCGGAGGATGCGGGAAGCGGCCGACGCGCTGGTGCCGGTGTCTTTGCATCGCTGGCGCCTCCTGTCCCGTCGCCACAACCAGGCAGCGCTGCTGGCCGTGGCGCTGGGGCGGCTGGCCGGGCGTCTTCCGGTGCATTCCCATGCTCTGGAACGTCGCTGCGCCACCGCGCCGCTGGGCGAGCGCGGCGCCCTGGAGCAGCGCGTGGCGCTGGAGGGCGCCTTCGCCGTTCCGCGATCCATGGTGCCGCTGGTCGTCGGGCGGCGGCTCGTTCGGGTAGATGATGTGCTGACCAGCGGCGCCAACGCCGATGCCTGCGCCCGCGCCCTGCTGGCGGCGGGGACGGCGCGCGTCTCCGTCCTGGCTGCCGCCCGCGTCCCCGATCCCAGGCTGGAAGGGATGGCTTGACGACCGAAGCACGGCGCGCGCGTTATCGCGCCATGGCTGAGATCGAGATCTACACCACCCCTTGGTGCCCCTATTGCGAGCGTGCCAAGGCGCTGCTCTCCCGCAAGGGAGTTTCCTTCACCGAGCACGACGCCCCGCATGGCAGCCAGGAGAGGCGCGACGCCATTCAGCGCTCCGGCGGACGCACGACCGTACCGCAGATCTTCATCAACGGGCAGAGCGTCGGCGGCAGCGACGACCTCGCGGCGCTGGATCGTGCCGGCAAGCTGGACGCGATGCTGGCGGGCTGACCGGCTGGCACTCGACACTCGCGAGTGCCAGCCCATATTGTGAAGGGCGCGCGGCGCCTTCGCGACCGCGTGATGATGGTCGGGGAGCATGATCCGTTTTGCGCTGCGCTGCGCCAAGGCGCATGAATTCGAGAGTTGGTTCAAGGATGGCGGCGCCTATGACCGCATGGCGACCGCTGGCCTTGTGGAGTGCCCGGTCTGCGGCGACACGAAGGTCGCGAAGGCGCTGATGACGCCGCGCATCGCCAAGACGCCGGGGGTGAAGGGCCGCCCCGACCCGGCCGAGGCGACGCCACCGCCGACGCCCGCCAAGGCCCCAGCGCCTGCACCCGCCCCCGCTGCCTCCGGCGCCATCCCGGCGCAGGTGCTTTCCATGCTTCAGCGCCTCCGCGCCGAGGTGGAGAAGAATTGCGACTATGTCGGCCGCGATTTCGCCGAGGAGGCGCGCCGCATCCACAACGGCGAGTCCGAGAATCGCGGCATCTATGGAGAGGCAAGCGAGGAAGAGGCCGAGGCGCTGCGCGAAGAGGGCATCGGCGTCGCCAGCCTGCCGTGGGTGCCACGCAGCGACGGTTAGCGCCACTCTGACCGTTACTGGCAGACTCTACACTCATTCTTTGTGATAGATTGGCTTCGCTCGCCCATGGGTTGCGTCGCCCTTGGCCTGCGGTGTCAAGGTCATGTACCCTCCCTGCATTGGGGAGAGAACGCGCCATGGAAACCGAAACCGATCTGACGCGCGTTGCGGTGGCACCCGTCTCGCGGCGCGGTTGGCTCCAGGGCGCTGGTGCCGTCCTGGGCGCTGCGCTGGCCTCGCCTGCTGTGGCGCAGGGCGTCGTGGGCCGGAAGGCGGTACTCGTGCTGGGCGCCGGGATGGCAGGGCTGACCGCTGCCCTTTCCCTGCTCCGGCGCGGCCATGATGTGACGATCATCGAGTACCAGAACCGCATCGGTGGCCGGCTGCTTTCCGTGCCGCTTGGGGATGGCATGTTCACGGAAGCCGGGGGAGGGCACTTCCGCTCCAACATGCCCTATGTCCTGGCCTATGTGCGCCGGTTCAGCCTGCCGCTCCTGAGCCTCAATGACGGGCTGCCCCGCTACATGATCGAAGGCAGGACCGGAGAGGCGGCCAACCCGGCCAGCTGGCCCTGGCCGCTGTCGCGGGAGGAGCGGAACGTCAGCGTTTCCACCATGCTCAACCAGTATCTCTACCGGGCGGGCTTGGACAGCGACACGGTGCTGGACTCGCGCTGGCCCGATGAGGGCTCGCTGGATCGCCTCGGCAACGTGACGCTCGGTGACCTCATCCGGGGTGTCGGCGCTTCCGAGGTGTTCTGCAAGCTGCTGGACGCGCATGGCGGCACCTTCACCAGCGGCTCCTTGGCCCTGGGTGCGATCCCTGACCTCGCTTATCACTTCGGCGACCAGAACCTGTTCCGCATCCAGGGGGGCAACAGCCGGCTTCCGCTGGCCCTGGCGGCGGCGATCGGCCGCGACCGCTTCGTGCTGGACGCGCCCGTCGCCCGGATCGACCAGTCCGGCCCAGCGGTGCGGGTGACGACGCGGGATGGCCGCGAGTTCACCGGCGATGCCGTCATCTCCACCATTCCGTTCAGCGTCATGGAGGATGTGGAGGTCCTGCCGCACTGGTCGCCGCGCAAGCGCCGGATGATCGCGGAGATGGAGTGGGACCGGACGGTGAAAATCATCGCGAAGACCCGCACCCCGTCCTGGCTGACGCGCAACGTGCATGGCTGGCCGATGGCGGGCGGCGACCGGCCCTGGGAGCGCGTGATCGACATCACCGGCAACGAGCCGGGCGGCCATGGCAGCGTGTTCTTCTACCTGAACGGCAGCAATGCCGACGCGGTGCTGGCGCTGCCGAAGGAGCAGCGCGCCCCCTCCATCGTCGCGCAGTTCCGGCAGGACATGCCGGACCTGTTCGACGAGGTTCTGTCCACGGATTCGTTCGCCTGGAGCGAGCAACCCTGGATCAAGGGCTCCTTCGGCGGGCCGGCGCTGGGCGGCGCCTGGATGGTGCAGGAATGGCAGAAGCCCGAAGGACGCATCCATTTCGCTGGCGACTTCACGACGCTGAAGACGGGCTGGGTGGAGGGCGCCATCGAATCCGGCCTGCGCGCCGCGCGCCAGATCGACCCCCAGGCCCGGCCCGAGGGCAATCCGCGCATCCGACAGGAAATCTAGATAAGGACCCCGTCCATTGCCGTGACTCTCCCTTCGTCGAGACCGAAGCCCAGGAGATGCAGAAGCGGATTCATGCCCGCTGCGGCAACGTCTGCGTTTGTCGAAAGGTAGCGCGTGGTGTCGAACTTGGCGGAGGCAACGCGCCCTTCGTTCCATCCATACACGATGTAGTGATTGAGCGGATCGACTGCCGCAGCGCGCACGTCGCCATAGGCCTCAAGATAACCTCGTGTCGAGAAGAAGGCCGAGGGATCGCGCCCTTCGCGCCATCCGAAGATCGCGTAGTGCGTAGCGGGGTCAACACCCGCGTGCAGCACGTCCGGGTTCATCGCGAGGTAGTAAAGAGCATCAACTCCATTAAGCCCCGGGTTGCCTCCCAGCGTCCGGCCGTCGCCGAGGCGGAGCGCTTCGACACCTTTGAGAAGGTCGGTGCCCTCATCGTTGGCGAGCGAAAAGCTTCGAGTTTTCACATCAACAACAGACAAGAACAGGTTCTGGGTAGAACCACTGACCAGCGCGGTGTCGATGCCAGTGCCCCCTTCGAGTGTGTCGTTGCCGGCTCCTCCTGACAGGAGGTCATGGCCGGCCCCTGCCACGAGGCGATCACTGCCAGACCCACCATAAAGAGCGTCCTTCCCTGGTCCGCTCACCAGAAGATTCCCCTTGGCATCGCCGATGAGAACGTCATCCCCGTCGCCCGACACCAAGTTCGCTACGGCGCTTCCAAAGGTCACGCCAACACCCTGTATGACGGAAGGACCGCCCGAAAGATCCATGCGGGCCGGTCCCATGAGTGCAGCTCCAAACACGGTATCGACACCAGCCCCGTCTCCCAGGACGGTACTGCGGCCCCCAAGCGCGTGGAGGGCCGCGAAGTCATTGGTAACCGCTACGAGGTCGTCGGAACTTGCTGCATCGCCCAACACACGAAGCGAGATGTTGGAGAGGGTTGAGCCCGCCGAGCTTCCGTCGGTGATCGCGATCTTCCAGGTGCCTGTGGCCTTTTCGCCCCAGAAGCCAGGTGTCGAGAGTTTGAAGGATCCCGGCCACGCACGCAATGCGACCTCGCCAGATTCGCGATCGACGAGCATAGCGTTGCCAGGACTTTCGAGCATGGACATCACTGTCCCAGACGGCGAAACCAAGGCAATCGACAAGAGGCTCGGATTGGCCGATACCATCCCCAGCGTGAGCTCAACGTGCTCCGCTTCAATGCCGCCTGCGAGATCGATCGCGAAAATGCTTGCCGCACCGCTGATGGCTGCGTCGCCCAGAGCCAGTGAGGCGCTTGCGCTCTGGAGATTAGCCTCAGTTGAGGCCGTTGGTCGCACGAAGGACCAAGCTTCCGCCATGCGGACTGCGGCATGCGCATCCACCACACCAAACCCGTAGTCGCGGCTGAAACGCTGCCCCCCTCCGTTCCAGTCGCCTTGGTGGCCCGTGACCCAGCTACCGGCACCGAGGTCGGTCGCACGAGCCGAGAGAGCCAGGATCTCTTGGACATCTCGGTAACCGAGGCCCCGGTTGGCCTGAAGCATCAGCGCGACGACACCGCTTACAACCGGCGTCGCTGCGGAGGTCCCGTCGAAGCCAAAGGTATGATCGAGGGGAGTGTAGCCGTCTGCGCCGGTGCGGTCAGTGGTCGTCATCCCGTTTCCGGGCCGACCTCCAAGCTGCCCCGTCGAGGCGCCGCCGAAGCCTGTGACGAGGAGGTTCGCTCCAGCGGTCGAGTAAGAAGTGACGACCCCATCGTGCCCGGCTGCGGCAACAGCGATGACGCGATGGTCGTTCAAGATGTTGTCTAAGTTGCCGTCGTTGCCGGCCGCGCGGGAATTTCCCTGTGCAAAAAGCACAATCGTCCCAAGGCCATTGCGCCCCTCGGTGGCCAGCGCCGCAAGCTCGGGCTGTAGGGAGTTATTCGCTGCAATGGTCCGCGCAAATGCTGCATCCGACCCCCACGAATTGTTGATGACATCCACCCTGTCGCGCAGCGCCTGCTCAAAGGCGCTTACACTGTCGTCATATTCGGAGTCGGGCGGGGAGGGGTCGTTGTCACCAGGACTGCCAAGGTTGATGCGGTAGACCGTCAGCTGTGAGCCCGGAGCGACGCCCGTACCGCCGGTCCCATTGTCCCATCGTGCACCGATCAAGCCTGCGACGGCGGTGCCGTGGTTCTGACCGGGCCCCGTCGGGCCGCCACCGGGGACCACGCCTGCCGTGACGTCCCATGTCTGCTCCGTGACGATGCCAGGCGCGAGGTCAGGGTGGTTCAGCTGCGTCCCATCATCGATCACGCCGACCTTGATGCCTCGCCCGATGTAGTCCCACCAAATCGGTGTGATACGGAGATCCATTCCGGGTGTTCCGCCCGACTGGCCGGTGTTCTCGAGAAACCACTGGGAGGAGAAGAGTGGGTCATTTGGGCGTCTTGCAGGCAACATTCAGTAACGTTTCCTTTTTCTCGAGGACGAGGGAGCCCCATAGCAGAATAAGCCGCTCCCCGCGATCCTCCCGTAGGGCTGAGTCTCATAACAATGACTGACGATGGAAGCAGATAAGACCATGCTTACTCATGAAGATCTTGGCGTGGAGTGAGGAGTAGATGTGCTGGGTGGCTCTGATCATCACTGAACCTGCCGCTTTCAGTGATGCAGCGATTGCGGCTGAGGCTAGCGTCCGAGCCTGCGAAAAATCCGTGCTTGCGCCGCGAAAGACGCCGTCACGACATTCAGGCTTCTGAGGCGCGCCTTGCCCGAAGCGGCTGCACGCGCAAGCGCACGGAGCGGACCAGACACTCTTATCTGTGGGTGGCGCCGCCCGCCGGAGCGCCTTAGACGCAGGGTGCGGTCACTAATGCCTCGGCAAATTCGGCAAGTGAGGGAGGCGGCAGCATAGCGGCAGCGCACTTGCCCTCTCGCCAAGCTCAGGAGGCCCCGACATCGGTTCCGCGCAAGGCGCCGGAATGCAGGAAGTGGGCGACGAAGACCCTAGTCTCCTGAATCCGGAGTTCCTCCGATTTGTTGGGTACGGAGGCAGAAGCGCTGGATGGAGGCGAGGATATCGTCGGCAGACTTGGTCCAGCGGAGGGGTTCAGCGCGGTGTTGTGGGCGTCGATGACACCGCGCTGATCACCCGGACCCGCCGATCCTCGGACAAGGTCTTCGCCATGCCGGCCGCCTCCGCTCAGCAGAAAGGGTGGATCAGATCACCCCCGCGTCGGGGAAGCACTTTCGCGAATCAGCTCGAACGCAATGTGCTCTAGACGTCAGGCGATGCCCTGCCGGCGCGGCGGGGCGAAGGCCCCGTTCGGGTCCAGCCGCGCCCGCAGCGCCGCGAGGCGCTGCCGGTTGGCACCGTAATACGCCTCCGCCGGGTCTTCGAGCCCCGGGTCCACGAAGTTCTGGAACGAGCCGCCGGGCGCGCCGGCCAGGGCGTCGCTCGCCCAGTGGAAGGCGCGCTGCCAGGCCAGCGCCGCCTCGACGCGTGCCGGTGAGTCCCCCGCGCCCCAGGTGATCTCCGTGCCGGTGAGCCATTCGGCGTCGCGGTGCACATAGGCGGTGTCGCCCGGCGCCTTGGCGCGGATCCGGCCGCCCACCTGGAACATCTTGAACAGCGCCTCGCCGGAGGTGCCGGGCCAGTTGCGGAGGCGGCGGAACGCCTCTTCCGCCAGGGCCTCGGGGAGGTGCCCGGTGAAGCGGGAGGTTTCCCGGTAATAGGCCGGATCGCCCTCCTCGCTGAGCAGGGCCTGCGCGTCCCAGTACGCCATCGTCTCGACGCGTCCGGTCGCGGGACGTGCGCGCAGCACGGGCTGGAGGATGGCCATCGCCTCCTCGTGCGGCCCGCGCAATTGCCCGAGGAGGGTCAGGCGCGGTGTTCCGCCATGCCGGCGATCCGGCGCGAACACCGTGACCTTGGAACCGAGCCGGTCCGGCGCCGCTTCCAGCGCCCGTGCCAGGGTCAGGAACAAGGCCGGGTCCGCGTCACGCCATGCCAGGTCGAACATGGTCACCGGCTCGGCGGGGAAGGGCGCGAGAATCCATTGCGTGGCGGCGCCGAGATTGCCGCCCCCGCCGCCACGCACCGCCCAGAACAACTCGTCTCCTTCGCTGGCCCGCACCTCGGTGCCGTCGGCCAGGACCAGAGAGACGGCGCGGACGGCATCGCAGCCCATGCCACGGTCGCGCATCGCGAAGCCGATGCCGCCGCCCATCAGGAAGGCGCTGGCTCCCACGCCGCCGCAGCGCCCATGTGTCACCATCAGGTCATGCGCACGCAGCGACGCGTAGACGTCGTGATTCAGCACGCCGCCGCCCAGCGTCACGGTTCCGTCCCGCTCCACCCGGATCCTGGACATGGGCCGCATGTCCACCAGCAGCCCGTCCGTGACCGAGCAGCCCGCATAGGAATGCCCGCCGGAGCGCAGGACGAAGGGAACGCGGTTCTCCTGCGCCCAGGTGATCGCGCTGGCGACGTGGGCGGGCTCGGCGCAGCGCGCGATGGCGAGGGGCCGCGTGCCGGCATAAGCGAGGTTCTGCGGCCGCGAGAGGGTGTCGAGGCGCGCATCGCCACGGCCGATCAGCTCCGCGACGCGGCCGCGCAGCAGCGTGGGGTCGGGACGGGTGGTGGCGGACAGGGCGCGGCGTGGGGCAGCCAGCGGCAACGAGGCCGCGAGCGGCAGCGCCAGCAGCGTGCGCCGCCGCCGCAAGGACAGTGTCATTTTGCGATCCCCTCCGGCCACCTGCCGAGCAGGGCGCGGACCTTGGGAGGGGAAGCAGGCCCCGTCCATCGGGACACTACGTAAGCCTGGAGGCCAATCCGTCCGGACGGATTCGCTTCAGCGCCGCGCCTTCAGCGCCGCCGCCAGCGTCCCGTCATCCAGCACGTCCAGCGCCCCGCCGATCGGCACGCCCTGGGCAAGGCGCGTCACCGTCACCCCGCCCGGCTCCAGCCGTTCCGCGAGGTAATGCGCCGTCGTCGCGCCCTCCACCGTCGCGGGCAGAGCCAGGATGACCTCGCGCGCCTCGGTCGCACGTCGCAGCAGCGGCGCGATGGACAACTCCTCCGGCCCGGTGCCCGCGAGAGCGGACAGCGTGCCGCCCAGCACGTGATACGTGCCCTGGTGTGCGTGTGCCCGCTCCAGCGCCCACAAATCGGACACGCCTTCCACCACGCAGATCAGCCCCTGGTCCCGGTCGGGATCGGTGCAGATGGAACACGGGTCGCGGCTGTCGAGATTGTTGCAGACGCGGCACTTCTTCACGGCTTCCGCTGCGCTGCGCAGCGCATCGGCCAGCGGCAGCATCCGCGTCTCGGGATCCATCAGGAGGCGCAGCGCCGCCCGCCGCGCCGACCGCCGGCCAAGCCCCGGCAGCTTGGCCAGCAGCGCGATCAGGTGCTCGACCGGATCGACATTCGGGCGCATGGCGACGCCGCGCGCCGTGTCAGAAGGGCAGCTTGAGGCCGGGTGGCAGGGACATGCCGGCGGTGGCCTTCTGCATCTCCTCCGCCATCATCGCCTCGACCTTCTGCTTGGCATCGGCATGGGCGGCGACCAGCAGGTCCTCCAGCACCTCGCGATCCTCGGCGGTGGCAAGGGAGGGGTCGATGGTGACGCGCTTCAGCTCGCCCTTGCCGGTGAGACGCAGCTTGACCATGCCGGCCCCGGCCTGGCCTTCCACCTCGGTGGCTTCCAGCTTCGCCTGCATCTCCTGCATGCGCGACTGCATCTGCTGCGCCTGCTTCAGCATGTTGCCCAGGTTCTTCACTCAATCCTCCTCTGCGATGTCGTCGAGCCCGACGGGCTCGGCATCTGGCGGTGCGAAATCGGGCAGGGCATCCGCCTCCTCCTCGGAGGGAGCGGCGGGCTTCAGCCCGTAGGCGTCGGTGTCGGCGTCGCGCACCGCCTCCAGCGTGGCGCCCGGGAACAGGTCCAGAATGGCGAGGACGAGCGGGTGGTTGCGCGCCATCTCCCGCCGCCCGGCCTCGGCCGTCGCGGATTGCTCGGCCAGGGTCGGCCCGCCCGGCTCGTTGCTCAGCGCCACGGTCCAGCGCCGGCCGGTCCGTTCCTCCAGCAGGGCGGAAAGCTTGGCACCCAGATCGCGCGGCGCCTGCGGCCGCACACGGATCTCCAGGAGCGGCGGCGCCACGCGCACCGGATGGACGTCGTGCAGCAGATGCGCGTGCAGCAGCGGCGACACGCCATGCGCCAATGCAACGATCGAGCGCCATTCCGTCGGCGCGGCGAGGGGCGCTGGGGCAGGGGCGGGCGCGGCCTCGGCGACGGGGGCGCCATTCACCACGGCGCGCAACACCGGGGCGCCATTCGCCGGGCCGGGGCCGGACGCGGGGGCGCCGCCCCCGGCGGGAACGGCACCACCTTCGGCCAGGCGCTTCAGGATGTCGCCCGGCGTCGGCATTTCCGCGACATGGGCCAGGCGGATCAGCACCATCTCCGCCGCGGCGAGGCGGTCGGGGGCGGCATTCACCTCCTCGATCCCCTTCAGCACCATCTGCCAGGCGCGAGTGAGGGCGGGGACGGAGAGCCGCGCCGCAAGCTCCGCGCCACGCGTGCGCTCGGCCTCCGGCAGGGCGGGGTCATCCTTCAGCGTCGGGATGGCGGCGAAGCGCGACAGGGTGTGGATCTGCTCCAGCATGTCCTGCAGCACCGTCACCGGCTCGGCGCCGCATTCATGCGCCTCGCCCAGCCGCGCCATGGCAGCCGCCAGGTCGCCGCGCAGCGACGCCTCCACCAGATCCAGCACCAGGGACCGGTCGGCGAGGCCGAGCATGTCGCGCACGGATTCGGCCGAGACGCGCGCATCCGCTCCGGCCAGCGCGATGGCCTGGTCGAGCAGCGACAACCCGTCACGCACCGAGCCATCGGCGGCGCGCGCCAGCATGGCCAGCGCCTCCGGCTCCGCCTGCGCGCCTTCCAGCCCGGCGATGCGGGCGAAGTGGCGCGCCAGCGTCTCCTCCGGCACGCGGCGCAGCGCGAAGGTCTGGCAGCGGGAGCGGATGGTGACCGGCACCTTCCGCAATTCCGTGGTTGCGAGGATGAAGGTAATGGAGGGCGGCGGTTCCTCGAGCGACTTGAGCAGGGCGTTGAAGGCCTGCTCCGTCAGCATGTGGACCTCGTCCAGGATAAAGACCTTCTGCCGTCCCTGGGCCGGACGGAAGCGCAGCGCCTCGCGCAGCTCGCGCACGTCGTCGATGCCGCGATTCGAGGCGGCGTCCATCTCCACCACGTCCGGGTGGCGGTCGGCCATGATGGCGCGGCACTCGGGGCAGACACCGCACGGGTCGGCGGTGGGGCCCCCTTGGCCGTCGGGGCCGACGCAGTTCAGCGCGCGAGCGATGATGCGCGCCG
Organism: Sabulicella rubraurantiaca; assembly: GCF_017355885.1. Lineage (GTDB taxonomy): Bacteria > Pseudomonadota > Alphaproteobacteria > Acetobacterales > Acetobacteraceae > Roseococcus > Roseococcus rubraurantiacus. The sequence goes on along the minus strand of NZ_JAFEUU010000010.1, from coordinate 100,090 downwards.
TCGTCGTCTTGCCCACGCCGCGCACGCCGGTCAGCAGGAAGGCGTGGTGGACGCGGCCGCGCGCGAAGGCGTTGCGCAGGACGCGCACCAGCGCCTCCTGGCCGATCAGGTCGTCAAGGGCCTGGGGTCGGTACTTGCGGGCAAGGACGCGATAGGGCGCGGCGGGCGCCTCGGCGGCGGCAGGCGGCGGCGCGGCGGGTGAATCGCCAAACAGGCCGGGACCGTCGGGCGGTGGCTCAGGCAGGCCCTCTTGCGGGGCGAGGAGATCGCTCGGCATGGCCCCCCTGGGATGAAACGCGGTGGAAGGCCGGTGAATGACCCGGGCGAGAACCCGTTACGGCTGCTTCCTTCCGGACCTGACCGGGTTGGCGGGGAGCCCGTCCACCGCCGACCTTCCGCCCCCCATATCGCCCTTCGGAGGCTCCGAAGCAACCCCGGAAGCCTAGGCAGCGTTGCCCCGGCATGAACGCGCCCGAACCCCTGAACAAGGTCGAGGCCCGCCAGGGCGACCGCAAGACGCTGAACCGGAACGTGCTGATCTGGGGCCTTGCCCTCGTGATCGCCGCCTTCGTGATCGGCTACTTCCTGGCCTGACCGGCAGGCGCCGTCCCCTTCCGCGCGGGTCCGCCCCGTGGCAGGGTCCGGCGCGATGCTTTCCTTTCCCGCCAGCCGTCCCAACGCCTATACCGGCTCTCCGCTCGACCGCGCCTCCGGCCGGCGGGACGAGGAAGCCTTCGTGGCCGCCGCTTTCGACGACCCGGCCTCGCTCTTCATCCCGGTCTGGCGCGCCCGCTCGCTCCTGCTCGGCGTCGAGGATGGCAAGCCCGAGGCGGTGATGCTGACCGGCGAGACTGCGTCCTCCGTCCGCATGGCGGGCGGCCCCTGGGCCCTGCTTGGGCTGCTTGAGGAGCGCGCGGTCTTCGCGGTGGATTGCTCGGCGGCGGATGATCCGCTGCCGCTGCTGCCGCCTTCCATGGGCACCTTCCACGATCTGCGCGCCGTCGCCGGAATGCTGCCGCCCGGCGAGGCCAGCATGCTCGCCCATGCGCGCGGCCTGATGCACTGGCGCGTGAAGCACCGCTTCTGCGGCGTGTGCGGCGCGCCCTGCGAACCGCGCTCCGCCGGCAACGCCACCGCCTGCACCGCCTGCAACGCGCAGCATTTCCCGCGCACCGACCCGGCGGTGATCATGCTGGTGGTGCGCGGCGATTCCTGCCTGCTTGGCCATTCGCACCGCTTCCCCAACAGCGTCATGTACTCAACCCTCGCGGGCTTCGTAGAGCCGGGCGAAAGCCTGGAGGAAGCGGTGCGGCGCGAGGTGCTGGAGGAAACGGGCGTCCAGGTGGGGCAGGTGCACTACCATTCCTCCCAGCCCTGGCCCTTTCCCTCCTCCATCATGCTCGGCTTCCATGCCGAGGCGCTGTCCGAGACGATCCAGATCGACCCCGAGGAACTTAAGGATGCGCGCTGGTTCACCCGCGAGCAGGTGAGGAACCCGGACGCGCACGGCTTCGCCCTGCCGCGCGTCGACAGCATCGCCCGCCGTTTGATCGAGGACTGGCTCGCCGCCCCATGAAGATCGTCCTGGCCCTGCCGGCCCTTCTCGTTCTTGCTGCCTGCGCGCGCACGCCCTCCGGTCCGCCGCTGACACCCGAGCAGCAGGCCTGCCGCGAGGAAGCCCGCCGCTCGCCCGAGTATCGGGAGGTGATGCGACGGGTGAATCCGATGTTCGAGATCCGCAATGACGGCGTGATCAGCGACGACCTTCGCGTCGCGGAGGCGCAGGCTTGGCGCCGCTGCCTGCGGGAGCGCGGCCTGGCCGTGCCGGGCGGCGTGGAAATCATCCGCGGGCGCTGAGCGGAGCCCGCCCGGGTGCGCAGGACGCACCCGGGCGGCCCGGCGTCACATGCGGTTGCGCGCCTCGTCGCGCGCCTGCTGCATGCGCGCGATCCGCGCCTCCTCCGACGCCTCGCGCGATTCGCTCGCCTCGTAATTACGGTCAGTGAGGGCGTCGTCGCTCACCCGGGGCATCTGCGATTCCAGCCCCGCGTCGAAGGGCGGCACGGCCTCGTCCCACAGGTAGGAGCGGACGCGGCGCCGCTCCATCGTCGCGTCGCGGCGGCTGGAGCGCGGCGCTTCGTTCTCCGGCCGCGCCCCGCTGATATTCGTGCCGAGCGCGTCATCCACCCCGCGCGACAGCATCGTGCCGCGCGGGTTGCCGGAGGTGCCGTCCGGCCTTCCCTCGAGATTCGTGCCCAGCGTCTCGTCCACCTCGCGCGCCGTGTCGCCTGAAGAGCGGCGATAGGTTTCGTTTCCGGGCCGCGCGCCGCTCATGTTCGTGCCGAGTGCGTCGTCGAGGCCGCGGCTCAGCTCGGTGCCGGGCGGGTTGCCCGGCGTCCCGTCGGGACGTCCTTCCAGATTCGTGCCGAAGGTCCGGTCCATGTCGCGCGCGGTGTCGCCTGTCGCGACCGGGTCATGCGGGGCGACGCCGCTGACGCCCGCGGCGCGCGCGGCCGTGCCGGTCGCCGTGTCGCGTCCGCGCAGCCGCGCATCCTCGGCGCGGGCATGGTGCGCTGCCATCTCGTTTTCCGGATAGGCGCCGCTGATATTGGTGCCCAGCGCCTCGTCGATGCCGCGGCTCAGCATGGTGCCCGGCGGGTTGCCGGGGGTGCCGTCGGGCTGATCCAGCGCGGTGCCGGTGGCGCCGGCGTGCGTGCTCATGTGCTCGGGCAGGCCGCTCATGTAGTCGGCGCGGGCAGTGTCGTGACGGCCGCTCCACCCCTCGGAGCGCCAGGACGCCTCGCGCTCGTCCATGTCCACGGCGCCGTTGGCTTCCAGGATGTCCGCCGCTTCTTCCCACCGATCATCGGCGAGGCGCACGGAGAGGATGGTGCCGCCGCGCGCCACAGCCTCGGCGTAGGAATGCTGATCAGTGTCGGGCAGGAACAATTCGGCGAGGGATTCCAGGAATCCCTTCTCTTCCTCGGGACGCGCGGCGGAGCCGCTGCGCTGGTGCAGCCCCACGTCGGAGCGGGGGATGCCATGCGCCGCCAGCGCCTCCTGGGCGCGCAGCGCGTCGGATTCATTGTCGAAGACGGCGGTCAGGGTGCGGCGCGCCATGGCAGGTTCCTCCTTGCGTGGCGCCGGCGCGGCAGGGCGAAGCACGCCCGTGTGCCGCCCGGCTGCGGACGCGGTGGGAACGGGGGATGGCGTCCCGCCGTTGCCCTTCCCTTAGCGGGAAGGGATGGTCACGTCCCTTCGTGCGCCACGCGGAACGGATGCGCGCGATAGCATCCCAGCACCTTCACCTCGCGCGAGAAGAAGCGAAGCTCCTCCAGCGCGCGGAACAGGCGTGGGTCGTCCGGGTGACCGTCCACGTCGCACAGGAACTGCGTCGCGGTGAAGGCGCCATCCAGCATGTAGGATTCGAGCTTGGTCATGTTCACGCCATTAGTCGCGAAGCCGCCCAGCGCCTTGTAGAGCGCGGCCGGCATGTTGCGGACGCGGAACACGAAGGTGGTGACCGGGTGTGGCGCCTCGATGGGCGGGGTCTCGGGCCGCGTCGCCATGACGTAGAAGCGCGTGGTGTTGTGCGACGCGTCCTCCACGTTGCGGCGGAGGATCCGCAGGCCATAGACCTCGGCGGCGAGGGCGCTGGCGACCGCGCAATCCTCCGGCCCGCCCTCGCGCGAAACCATCTCCGCCGCGCCGGCCGTGTCGGCCTGGATCACCGGCGTCAGGCTCAGCTCCTTCAGCACCTTCAGCACCTGGCCGAGCGCCATGGGGTGCGAGTGGGCCCGGCGGATCGTCTCCAGCGTCGCGCCCTCGCGGGCGAGGAGGCAGTGCTCCACGCGCTCGTAATGCTCGCCCACCACGGCCAAGCCCGAATCGGGCAGGAGGCGATGGATGTCCGGAACCCGGCCAGCAAGGCTGTTCTCGCAGGGGAGCATGGCGCGCTGGGCGCGACCCTCGCGCACTGCCTCCATCGCCGCCTCGAAGGAGGGGCAGGGCAGGGTGGTCCAGCCGGGATAGGCGTGGCGGCAGGCGAGGTCGGAATAGGCGCCGGGGACACCCTGGAAGGCGATGACGGTCATGCTGCGTCCGTTGCGGAGCCGCGCGGGCGGTTGATGGATGGCGCGGCGGGGTTTATGTGACCGGAACGTCTAAGCCAGGGCCGGAAGGCGCGCAAACCCGCGCCCCGCGCCCGCCACGAGAAGGGTCCGCTCGGCATGAGCCTGGAGTTGAACAAGGCATTCGCGGCCATCCTCACCGCCGGGATCGCCTTCATGGGCGCGGGTATCGTGGGCGAGCAGATCGTGCATCCGAAGCGTTTGGCCACCCCGGCCATCCAGGTCGGGGAGCCGGCGCCGGCGCAGCAGGCCGCCGCCCCCGCCGCGCCGACGATCGAGCCGATCGCGCCGCTCCTGGCCGCCGCCAATGCCGACAACGGCCGCACCCTGGCCACGCGCGCCTGCGGGTCCTGCCACACCTTCAACGAGGGCGGACGCTCGGGCGTCGGGCCAAACCTGTACGGGATCGTCGGCGCCAACCATGCCCATACGCAGGGCTTCAACTATTCGAACGCCATGCGCGCCCTGGCCGACAAGCCCTGGGATTATGAGTCGCTGAACCAGTTCCTTGCCGCCCCGGCCCGCGCCGTCGCCGGCACGCGCATGGCCTTCGCCGGGCTGAACAACACCGGGCAGCGCGCCGACGTGATCGCCTATCTGCGCACGCTGGCGGCCAACCCCGCGCCGCTGCCCTGATCCCGGCGGAATACGTCGCGGCGGCGGAGGAAGCCGCCGCCCTGGCGGGGGCGGCGATCCGCCCCCTTTTCCGTTCCGCCCTGCTGGTGGAAGCGAAGGGCGACGCCTCTCCCGTCACCGAGGCCGACCGCGCCGCCGAGCGCGCCCTGCGCGGTTTCCTGGGAAAACGCTTCCCCGATCACGGCATCCTTGGCGAGGAATACGGCGCCGAGCGGCCGGATGCCGAATGGCTGTGGGTACTCGACCCCATTGACGGCACGCGCGCCTTCCTCACCGGACGGCCCATCTGGGGCACGCTGATCGGGCTGATGCACCGGGGCGAACCCGTGCTCGGCCTGATCGACCAGCCCGTGCTGGGCGAGCGCTGGCTGGGGGTGAAGGGTGAGGGGACGCGCTTCAACGGCCAGCCCGTCCGCACCCGTTCCTGCAAGCGCCTCGCCGAGGCGGAGCTGGCCTGCACCGCGCCCGACATGTTTCCCGAGGCGGACCGGGCCGGCTTCGAAGCCCTGCGCGCCGGGGCGCGGCGCATTTCCTGGGGCGGGGATTGCTACCTCTACGGCCTGCTGTCTCTCGGCCTCCTGGACGTGGTGGCGGAGGCGACGCTGAAGCCCTGGGACTGGGCGGCCCTGGTCCCGGTGGTGGAGGGGGCCGGCGGTTCCATGACCGGATGGGGTGGCGAGGCGCTCCGCATGGGCTGCGACGGACGCGTGCTGGCGCTGGGCGACCCCACGCTGCTCGATGAAGCCAAGGCTTCGCTTGCCGGGGGAGGCCCGCGCCCCCAATAAGCATGGTCATGAAGCGCCGTGACCTCTTCGCTGCCGGATTCGGCCTCGTCGCCGCCGCCGGCTCCGCCGCCGCGCAAGGAGGTCCCGTGCGGACCCATGCGCTGTCGCTCCTGGGCGAGCCTTCGCTGCCACGCGATTTCCCGCATTGGCCCTGGGTCAATCCTGACGCGCCCAAGGGCGGCGAGGTGACGCTGACCGGCCTCGGCTCCTTCGACAGCTTCAACCCCTTTATCCTGCGCGGCACCCCCGCGATCGGCCTGTCCAACCTCTACGACTCGCTGTTGGTGGAAAGCGCCGACGAGTCGAGCACGGAATACTGCCACCTCGCGGAATGGGTGGAGCTTCCGGCGGATCGCCGCGGCGTTTCCTTCGAACTGCGTGAAGGGGCGCGCTGGCACGATGGCCGCCCGGTCACCGCCGAGGATGTGGCCTGGACCTTCGAGGCGCTGCGCACACATGGGCGGCCCTTCTACCGCTCCTACTGGGCCGACGTGACGGAGGTGGTGGCGGAATCGCCGCGCCGGGTCACCTTCCGCTTCCGCTCCGACGAGAACCGCGAGCTGGCGCTGATCCTCGGCCAGTTGCAGGTGCTGCCGAAGCATTGGTGGGAAGGGCGCGACTTCGCCCGCCCGCTGCTGGACGTGCCGCTCGGCTCCGGCCCCTACCGGCTGGAGCGCTTCGAGGCCGGGCGCAGCCTGACGCTGCGCCGCGTGGAGGATTACTGGGCGCGCGACCTGAACACGCGGCGCGGCACCAACAATTTCGACGCGATCCGCTTCGAGTATTTCCGCGACGCCACCGTGGCCTTCGAGGCCTTCAAGGCCGGGCAGATCGATTTCCGCACGGAGAACGTGGCCCGCAACTGGTCCACCGGCTACGACTTCCCGGCCGTGCGTCGCGACCTGGTGAAGCGCGACACGATCCGCCACGAATTGCCGACCGGCATGCAGGCCTTCGTGATGAATTTGCGCCGGCCCCTGTTCCAGGACGCGCGGGTGCGCGAGGCGCTGGTCCACCTCTTCGACTTCGAGTGGCTGAACGCGAATATCTTCTTCGGCCTCTACGCCCGCACCAACTCCTATTTCTCCAACTCCGAGCTCGCCTCCTCCGGCCTGCCCCAGGGGCGGGAGAAGGAAATCCTGGAGGGGTTCCGCGGCCGCATCCCTGAATCCGTCCTCACGACGGAGTTCCGCCTGCCTACCACCGATGGCAGCGGCAACAACCGCGACGGGCTGCGCCGTGCCCTCGAGCTCATGCGCCAAGCGGGATGGACGGTGCGCGACCGCCGCCTCGTCAACGCCCAAGGCCAGCGCTTCGAGTTCGAGATCCTGCTGAACGGCGCGACCTTCGAGCGCGTGGCGCTGCCCTTCGTGCAATGGCTCGGCCGGCTTGGCATCGAGGCGCGTGTCCGAACCGTGGACCCGGCGCAGTACCAGGTCCGCATCGATGGCTTCGACTACGACATGACGATGGAAGTGCTGGGCCAGTCCTTGTCCCCGGGCAACGAGCAGCGCGACTACTTCACCTGTGCCCGCGCGCGCGAGCCAGGTTCGCAGAACGTCATCGGCATCTGCGACCCCGCGATCGACGAGCTGGTGGAGATGGTGATCAACGCGCCCGATCGGCAGGAGCTGATCCACCGCACTCGCGCCCTCGACCGCATCCTGCTGCACCACCATTACGTCATCCCGAATTGGCACCTGCGCGCCTTCTGGGTGGCCTTTTGGGACAAGTTCGGCCGCCCCGAGCGCTCGCCTCGCTACGGCCTTGGCTTCCCCGATTCCTGGTGGGTGGACCCGGCGCGTGAGCGCGCTTTGGCCGAGGCCCGGCGCGGCCTGTGACCGCCTATCTCCTCCGCCGCCTGTTGCTGGTGGTGCCGACGCTGTTCGGCATCATCCTGATCAACTTCGCCCTGGTGCAGTTCGCACCTGGTGGCCCGGTGGAGCAGATGCTGGCTGAGTTGCGCGGCCAGGGCCAGACCATGGGCCGCCTGACCGGCGAAGGGGGCGGCGAAACGCGCGCCCCATCCTCGGCGCCGGGCGAGGGTGGCGGCGGCAGCACCTATCGCGGCGCCCGCGGCCTCGACCCCGCCATCGTGCGGGAAATCGAGCGCAGCTTCGGCTTCGACAAGCCGGCCCATGTGCGCTTCTGGGAGATGCTGGGCGGCTATCTGCGCTTCGATTTCGGCCGATCCCTGTTCCGGGACCGGCCCGTCTGGGACCTCGTGATCGAGAAGCTGCCGGTCTCCGTCTCGCTCGGGCTCTGGTCCACGCTGATCATCTACCTGATCTCCATCCCGCTCGGCATCCGCAAGGCGGTGCGGGACGGGTCGCGCTTCGACCTATGGACCTCGGCGGTGGTGCTGGTGGGCTACGCCATTCCCGGCTTCCTCTTCGCCGTGCTGCTGGTGGTGCTCTTCGCCGGCGGGTCCTTCGTGCAGTGGTTTCCCCTGCGCGGCCTCGCCTCCTCCGGATCGGAGGCCTGGCCGTTCTGGCAGCGAGCGCTGGATTACGCGTGGCACGTCACCCTGCCGACGCTGACGCTGGTGATCGGCGGCTTTGCCGGCCTCACCATGCTCACCAAGAACTCCTTCCTGGAGGAGATCAACAAGCAATACGTGCTGACGGCGCGGGCCAAGGGGGCAGGGGAGGGGCGCGTGCTCTACGGCCACGTCTTCCGCAACGCCATGCTCATCATCATCGCGGGCTTCCCGGCGGCCTTCATCGGCATCCTCTTCACCGGGGCGCTGCTGGTGGAGATCATCTTTTCGCTGGACGGGCTGGGGCTGCTGGGCTTCGAGGCGGCCATCCGGCGCGACTACCCGGTGATGTTCGGCACGCTCTACATCTTCACCCTGCTGGGCCTCGTGATGCAGATCGTCTCCGACTTCACCTACACGCTGGTGGACCCGCGCATCGATTTCGAGGCGCGCCGGTGAAGGACTTGCCATGATCCTCTGGCCGCAAGCGGACGGCACGGTTCTCGCCACGCCGCAGCCCGCCCATGCCGTGCTCTCCGGCCAGGTGATGCGCCACATGATGCCGCGCCCCGAGCCCTTCGACGCCGTGGTCAACGCCGCTGCGCAGCATGACTGCGCCTGGCAGCCCTGGGAGGCCGCGCCCGATTTCGATGCGACGACCGGCTTGCCTGTCGCCTTCAACGACCTGCCAGGCGACCGTCACGTCGCACTATGGGAAAAGGGAGTGGAATCGGCGCTGGCGAGTTGGGGGCTGTGGGAGGCGCTGCTGATCATGCGCCACGGCAGCCACATCTATCGCATGGCGCTGCGCAGCGACCGTTCGCCCCCTGATGCCGCCGCCAAGGAGGCCGTACATGGCTACCTGGCGCGCGAGAAAGAGCGTGGCGCGGAATGGATGCGCCGCCTCGGCACCACGGAGGCGGAGGTGGCACCGCTTTCCTCCGCCGTCGCAACGGTGGACGGCATCGCCCTTGGCCTGTGCTGGGGCAAGGAGCGCTTCAATTGCGGCGGCACGATGCTGCAGCGCACGGGCCCCTTCGCCGCCACGCTCGATCCATGGATCCTCGACGTGCCGCGACTGGAGGCAACAGCGACAGCGCTGCGCCTTCCTGCCCGTTTCCCCGATGCCGAGGCGATGCGAGAGGCCCTTCCGCTTGCGCCCCGTGAGACGCTGCGCTTCACCCTTTCCCCTGCATGACGCTTTCCCCGCTCAACCAGAGGCGCCTCGCCAATTTCCGCGCGAACCGGCGCGGCTACCTGTCCTTCTGGATCTTCCTGATCCTCTTCGCCGTCACCCTCTTCGCCGAAGTGATCGCGAATGACCGGCCGCTGGTGGCGCATGTGGACGGCAGGTGGTTCTTCCCCGTGCTGACCGAGTATGCCGAGAGCGACGTGGTGGAGACCGGCCTGCCCGTCACCGCCGACTGGGCCGACCCGGAGTTCGCGCGGGACGTGGCAGAGAAGGGCGGCACGGTGATCTGGCCGCCCATCCCCTTCAGCCATGCCAGCGTCGTGCGCGACCTGAGCGCGCCCGCACCCTCGCCGCCCTCCTCGCGCAACTGGCTCGGCACGGATGACCAGGCGCGCGACGTGCTGGCGCGGGTGATCTATGGCTTCCGCATCTCCGTGCTGTTCGGATTCACCCTGACCCTCTTCGCCTCGGCCATCGGCATCGCGGCGGGGGCGGTGCAGGGCTATTACGGCGGCACGACGGACCTGCTCTTCCAACGCTTCATCGAGATCTGGTCGGGGATGCCGCAGCTCTTCCTGCTCATCATCCTGGCCAGCGTGATCGAGCCTTCCTTCTGGACGCTGCTGCTCTTCCTGCTCGCCTTTTCCTGGATGGGGCTGGTGGGGGTGGTGCGGGCGGAGTTCCTGCGCGGTCGCAACCTGGATTACGTGCGCGCCGCCCGGGCGCTGGGGGTGCGCGACGCGACGCTGATGTTCCGCCACATCCTGCCCAACGCCATGGTGGCGACGCTGACCTTCCTGCCCTTCACCCTGTCCGGCTCCGTCACCGTGCTGGCCTCGTTGGACTTCCTGGGCTTCGGCCTGCCGCCCGGCTCCCCCTCGCTCGGCGAGCTGCTAGCGCAGGGCAAGAACAACCTCCAGGCGCCGTGGCTCGCCTTCACCGGCTTCGTGGTGCTGGGCGGCGTGCTGACCCTGCTGATCTTCGTGGGCGAGGCGGTGCGCGATGCCTTCGACCCGCGCAAGCTGCCCGGAGGCGCGCGCTGATGGCGACTGAACAAGACGCCGCGCCGCTGCTGGCCGTCGAGAACCTTTCCGTGGCCTTCCGCGGGCAGAAGGTCGTGGAGGGCGTGTCCTTCGAGGTCCGCCCCGGCGAGACGGTGGCGCTGGTGGGCGAAAGCGGCTCGGGCAAGTCGGTGACGGCGCTCTCCGTCCTGCGCCTCCTCGCCGCCACCGGCAGCAATCCCGAGGGCCGCATCGTGCTGGACGGGACAGAGGTGCTTCGCGCCGAGGATGACGCGCTGCACCGGCTGCGCGGCGGCGTGGCCGGGATGGTCTTCCAGGAGCCGATGACCAGCCTGAACCCGCTGCACACGATCGGGCGGCAGGTGGGCGAGGCCATCACCCTCCATCGGCCTCTGCGCGGCGATGCGCTGCGGCGTGAGGTGATCGCCAAGCTGGAGCGCGCCGGCCTCGCCAATGCGGAAGAGCGGATCAATGCCTATCCGCATCAGCTTTCCGGCGGCCAGCGCCAGCGCGTGATGATCGCCGTCGCCTTGGCTAACGACCCCAAGCTGCTGATCGCGGACGAGCCGACCACGGCGCTCGACGTCACCATCCAGGCGCAGATCCTGGAACTGATCGCGGGGCTGAAGAAGCGCCTCCGCATGGCGGTGCTGTTCATCACGCATGACCTCGCCATCGTGCGGCGCCACGCGCAGCGCGTGGTGGTGATGAAGGATGGGCGGGTGGTTGAGCAGGGGGAGACGGAGGCGATCTTCCGCAACCCACAGCACCCCTACACGAAGATGCTGCTGGCGACGGAGCCGCGCGGCCGCCCTGCCGCGCTCGCACCCGACGCGCCGACGGTGCTGGAGGCGCAGGACATCCGTGTCTCCTTCCCCATCCGCCGCGGCCTACTGCGCCGCGTGGTGTCGGAGGTACGGGCGGTGCAGGGCGTGTCCCTCGACCTGCGCGCGGGAGAGACGCTGGGGCTGGTGGGCGAATCCGGCTCGGGCAAGACCACGCTCGGCTTCGCGCTGCTGCGGCTGGAGCGATCCACCGGCAGCATCCAGTTTGAAGGCCGGGACATCGTCCCCCTCTCGCGCGCCCAGCTCCGCCCCTTGCGCTCCCGCATGCAGATCGTCTTCCAGGATCCCTACGGCTCGCTCTCACCGCGCATGAGCGCGGGCGACATCGTGGGCGAGGGGCTCCTGGTGCATGAACCCTCCTTGCCTGCACGGGAGCGCGAGGCGCGTGTGGCCCAGGCGCTGGAGGAGGTGGGGCTCGATCCCGCCATGGCGGGGCGCTACCCGCATGAATTTTCCGGAGGGCAGCGCCAGCGCATCGCCATCGCTCGTGCCCTGGTGCTGAAGCCACGTCTGCTGGTGCTGGACGAGCCGACCTCCGCCCTGGATGTCTCGGTGCAGGCGCAGGTGGTGGAGCTGCTGCGCGAGCTTCAGGCGCGGCACGGCCTCGCCTATCTGTTCATCTCGCATGATCTGCGGGTGGTTCGCGCCATGGCGCACCGGATCATGGTGATGCGCCAGGGCGTCGTGGTAGAGGAAGGCGAGGCGGAAGCCCTGTGCCGGAACCCGCGCGAACCCTATACACGCGCCCTGATGAGCGCCGCCTTCGAACTCGCCACCGCATGAGCACCGAAATCCCCGACGCGCTGCCCCACCCCTGGGCCGGCCAGGAGCGCGAGCGCCTGCGCGATCTGCTGGATGACGGCACGGTCAAGCTGGGCATCCATATCCGCAAGATGAATTCGCCCGGCTCGCCCGTGTACCGCTACGCGGAGAACGTGGTGCCGGCGGCGCTGATCCTCGTTTCCTCCTTCCTCGGCACGGCGCTGGTGCATTTCTACCTGGGCGCGGCGATCCTGGCGGTCGGGTGCTGGTGGTGGATCGCCAAGGTGATGCCGCGCGTCAAGGACGGCGTGTTCAACCGGTCTGCCGCCTACGTGCTCTCCAGCGACCTGAACTTCGACGTGATGTGGGCGCGCGGGCTCCTGTCGCTCTACGCCAAGCTCCCCGATGGGCGGGAGCGCGTGGCGACCGGGCGCGACGATTGGCGGGCCTATGTCCGCTCCTTCCACGAGGGTTGAGACATGGCGATCCTGCTTTCCACCAAGGCGAATGCGATGGCGGCGTGGCGCGACGCGCTGCTGGAGCTCGAGCCGGACCTCGACATCCGCCTTTTCCCTGATGCGGGTGACCCGAACGACATCGAGGCCGCGGTGTGCTGGACCCAGCACGACATGGCGGAACTTCGCCGCTACCCCAATCTCGGCCTTCTCGTGTCCATGGGCGCGGGGGTGGACCACCTGCTGCGCCCGCCTGGCCCGCCGCCCGGCGTGCCGGTGGCGCGGCTGAAGGATGAAAGGCTGACCAGCGGCATGACCGAATGGGTGCTGCTGAATGTGCTGCGCTTCCACCGGCAGGACCTGGAATACCGGGCGCAGCAGGAAGCGCGGGTGTGGGACGAGCTGCCCGCGCCCGAGACCTCCGCGCGCCGCGTCGGCTTTCTGGGGCTGGGCGAGCTGGGCATGGCCGCTGCCAATGCCTGCCGGAGCCTGGGCTTCCCGGTGATGGGCTGGACACGCCGCCCGCGGGAGGTGGAGGGCATCGAGACCTTCCACGGCGAGGACGGGCTGGCCACCATGCTGGGGCGCAGCGACATCCTCGTCTGCCTGCTGCCGCTGACACCGGATACGCGCGGCATCCTCAATGCCCGCACCCTGGCGATGCTGCCGCGCGGCGCCTTCCTGATCAACGCGGCGCGCGGCGGGCACGTGGTGCAGCCCGACCTGCTGGAAGCGCTGGATTCCGGCCATGTCGCCGCCGCTGCGCTGGACGTGTTCGAGCCGGAGCCGCTGCCGGCGGATCACCCTTTCTGGCGCCATCCGCGCGTGCTGGTCTGGCCGCATGCCGCCAGCATCACCATCCCGCGCTCCGCCGCGCCGCAGGTGATCGAGAACATCCGCCGCCTGCGCGAGGGGCGGGAGCTGATCAATCTCGTGGATTTCTCCGCCGGGTATTGAGGGGCCGTCAGCTGGCCGGTGCGTATTCCCCGGCCTCGGCCATCTCCGGCGGCATGGGCATCACCGTGCCGTCGGATTCCGACATGGTTCGCCGCAGCTCGGACAGGAAGGAAGTGCCCTTGAGCGTGCGCTGAACCAGCACGGAGCGGCGGTCCATCATGTCCAGCTTGCGCCGGGCCAAGTCCAGTTCGCCAAGCCGGTCCAGGGCGCGCGTGATCGCGGGCTTGGAGACGTTCAGCTCCTGAGCCAGTCCTCGCACCGTATGGGGTCCGGGCGTCAGGTAGACGGTCAGCAGCACGCCAAGCTGCCGCGCCGATAGATCCGGGCCGTCCTGCCGGACCAGCGTCACGATGGTGTCGCGCAGGATCCCGACTAGCTGATCGGGGCTGGTCTGCATGGTCATGGCATCCTTCCCTTCCTCCACCCGCGCCGAGGGCGCGGAATCATGAATACCCGCCCCATCTGGGGCCGGGGTCGAATTTGATTAGTGGCGGATTTGCGAAAAATTGCAAGATTTTCATGAAGGGGGGCGGTTTTCGGGTGAAACCCGTTCGCCAGCCGTTGCCTGACTTGGCTGCTTCAGGCCTGCGGGACGGCACCCATCCACCGCTCCACCCCCGCCAGCAGGCCGCGCAGCCCCGTCGCCTCACCGCCCTCCGGCGCGCCGGGCCGGTTGGAATCATTCCAGGCATAGAGGTCGAGATGCGCCCACGGCGTGCCCTCCGGCACGAAGCGCTGCAGGAACAGCGCGGCGACGATCGCGCCCGCCATGGGCTTGCCCGCGACATTGTTGAGGTCGGCCACCGAGCTATCCAGCCAGGAGGCGTAGCCACCATGCAGCGGCATGCGCCAAAGCGGGTCGCGCGCCGCTTCCGCCCCGGCCAGCAGCGCACCGGCCAGCGCTTCGTCATTGCTGAAAAGGGCCGGGAGGTCGGGGCCGAGCGCCACACGCGCCGCGCCGGTCAGCGTCGCGCCGTTCAGGATCGCATCCGGCTCGCGTTCCCCCGCGAAGGCGAGAAGGTCGGCGAGCACGAGGCGACCCTCCGCATCGGTGTTGCCCACCTCCACGGTCAGGCCCTTGCGGGTGCGCAGCACGTCGCCCGGCCGGAAGGCCGTGCCGGAGACGCTGTTCTCCACCGCGCCGACCAGCAGCAGCAGGCGCAGCTTGGCGCGGCGCGCCATCAGGCAATCGGCCAGCGCCAGCATCACGGCAGCGCCGCCCATGTCCTTCTTCATCCGGAGCATGGCGGAGGGCGGCTTGAGGTCCAGCCCGCCCGTGTCGAAGCAAACGCCCTTGCCGCACAGCGCCAGAAGCGGCCCTTCCTTGCCCCATTCCAGCACCGCGACGCGTGGCGCGCGGGGGCTGCCCGCACCCACCGTCGCGAGGGCAGGGAAGCCCTGCACCAACTCCGCGCCCTCGATGATCCGCACCGCCGCGCCATGCGTGGCGCCCAGCTTCTCCACCGCCTCGGTCAGATCCGCAGGGCCGAGGTGGCTGGCGGGCATGTTCACCAGGTCACGCGCATGCCAGATCGCCCGCGCCACGCTGTCGTCGAAGCCTTCAGGCGGCACCAGCAGCGCGGCGCCGCGGCGCGGCGCCTTGAAGCGAGTGAAGCGATAGGCGCCGAGCGCCCATCCCAGGGCGAGATCCGCATCGCCGCCCTGCCAGCGCGTGCCCTCGGGCAGGGCGTGGGGCAGGGCGCCGTAGGGAAGCGGTCCCTCGGCGCGCCCGACCAGCGCGCCCGTCACCGCCGAGCCATCGGTCAGCAGCGCATGCTCGCCGGGCCGGGCGCGGAAGCCCTGCGCGGCGGCGAGGGCGGCGCCGGGCCGGTCCTGCCAGCCACCGGGGGAGACGATGTGCAGCGGCAGGGCGCCGGAGGCGTCGGCGGCGAAGCAGGGCAGGCTCATACCTTCCCCTTATCCCAGCCATGCGGACATTGCGAAGGGATCGCTGCGGCGCCACATCGCGTCCCATGCAGACATCATCCCACGACCCGATCGGCTGGCACGGCACCACCATCCTGTGCGTGCGCCGTGACGGACGGGTCGCCATGGCCGGTGACGGGCAGGTCTCGCTCGGCCAAACCATCGTCAAGGGCAACGCCCGCAAGGTTCGCCGGATCGCCGGCGGCAAGGTGCTCGCCGGCTTCGCCGGTGCCACGGCGGATGCCTTCACCCTCCTCGAAAGGCTGGAGGCGAAGCTGGAGCGCTTCCCCGACCAGCTGGAACGCGCCTGTGTCGAACTAGCCAAGGACTGGCGCACCGACCGCTACCTGCGCCGCCTGGAAGCCCTGCTCGCCGTGGCGGACGACAAGCGCTCCCTCCTGCTCACCGGCAATGGCGACGTGCTGGAGCCGGAGGATTCCGTGATCGGCATCGGTTCCGGCGGCAACTACGCCCTCGCCGCGGCCCGCGCCCTGATGTCGGTGGATGGCCTGCCGGCGGAAGAGGTGGCGCGCCGCGCCATGAAGATCGCCGGCGACATCTGCGTCTACACCAACGGCAACTTCATCCTGGAAAGCCTGCCGGCATGAATGACATGACCCTTCCCCCCGCCGAGGCCGTGAACCTCTCCCCGCGCGAGATCGTCTCGGAGCTGGACCGCTTCATCATCGGCCAGAACGACGCGAAGCGCGCCGTCGCCATCGCCCTGCGCAATCGCTGGCGCCGCCAGCAGCTGCCCGAGGCGCTGCGCGAGGAGGTGGTGCCCAAGAACATCTTGATGATCGGCCCCACCGGTTGCGGCAAGACGGAGATCGCGCGCCGCCTCGCGCGCCTCGCCAACGCGCCCTTCCTGAAGGTCGAGGCGACCAAGTTCACCGAAGTCGGCTATGTGGGCCGCGACGTGGAAAGCATCGTGCGCGACCTCGTCGA
Source organism: Sabulicella rubraurantiaca (assembly GCF_017355885.1). GTDB lineage: Bacteria > Pseudomonadota > Alphaproteobacteria > Acetobacterales > Acetobacteraceae > Roseococcus > Roseococcus rubraurantiacus. The sequence goes on along the minus strand of NZ_JAFEUU010000010.1, from coordinate 83,953 downwards.
GGCCGCGATCGTCCAGGCCCGCGACACCGCCCGCAAGGGCGTGCAGGCCAAGGCGGAGCTGGCCGCTGAGGAGCGCCTCGTCACCGCGCTGGTGGGCGAGGGCGCCTCGGGCGAGACGCGGATGAAGTTCCGCCGCATGCTGCGCGAAGGCCAGGTCGAGACCCGCGAGATCGAGGTGCAGGTGAGCGAGCAGCAGGGCACGCCCATCGGCATGATGGACATGCCCGGCATGCCCCCCGGCCAGATGCAGAACATGCAGGAGATGCTGGGCAAGATGTTCGGCGGCCGCACCCGTCCCCGCAAGATGACCGTCGCCGCCGCGCGCGAGGCTTTGACGCGCGAGGAGGCGGACAAGATGCTGGACGGGGAGGCGCTGACCCGCTCCGCGGTGCAGAACGCCGAGAATAACGGCATCGTCTTCCTGGACGAGGTGGACAAGATCGCCCGCTCCTCCGAAGGCGGGGTGCGCGGCGGCGACGTGTCGCGCGAGGGCGTGCAGCGCGACCTCTTGCCGCTGATCGAGGGCACGACGGTGAACACGCGGCACGGCCCGGTGCGGACCGACCACATCCTGTTCATCGCCTCCGGCGCCTTCCACCTCTCCAAGCCGTCGGACCTGCTCCCTGAGCTGCAGGGCCGCCTGCCGATCCGCGTGGAGTTGAAGGCGCTGACCCGCGACGACTTCAAGCGCATCCTGACGGAGCCGGACCACTCCCTGCTCAAGCAGGCGAGCGCCCTGATGGAGACGGAAGGCGTGGATCTGCGCTTCGAGGAAGGGGCGGTGGAATCCATTGCCGACCTCGCGGCGGAGATCAACGCGACGGTAGAGAATATCGGCGCGCGCCGCCTCTCCACCGTGCTGGAGCGTCTGCTGGAGGAGGTGAGCTTCACCGCCAGCGACCGCCGCGGCGAGGCCGTGCAGGTCGATGCCGCCATGGTGCGGGACCGCGTGGCCCCGCTCGCCGCCAGTGCCGACCTCAGCCGCTACATCCTGTAGCAGCGGCTGAGGGCGCCACCCGGCACCTTGCCGGGTGGCGCCTCAGGCGTCGGCCGTGACCCTGTCCAGCTCGGGGAGGACAGGACGTGCCGATGCCCAGGGACGCGCCGCCTCGAACAGCGCCGCGACCCGCAGCAGCACCGCGTCCTCCCCTGGACGCGCGATGAGCTGGAGCCCCACTGGCAGCCCGTCCGCCGCGAAACCGCAAGGCAGGGAGACGGCCGGGTTGCCCGTCAGGTTGAACGGCATGGTGTAGGGGTACCAGGCGGCGCGGAGGTTCGGCACCTGCTCGCCGTCGATCTCGATCGGGCCAAAGAAATCCTGGTCGATCGGCAGCGCCGTCCGCGACAAGGTGGGCATGGCCACGATGTCCGCCTGGTCGAACCAGGACTGCACCTCGCGGTAGAGCTCCGTGCGCTGGAAGATGCCGCGATACAACTCCTGCGCCGAGTAGCTGGCGACCCGGTCCATCTGCCGCACGAAGGTCGGGCACATGATCTCGCGATGCTGCGCGATGTGGTGGCCGAACTGCGCCATGCGGTAGGAACCGTTCACGACGAACCAGACCGCCTCCGGGTTGGTGAAGGACGGGACGGTTTCCTCCACCGCCGCCCCCAGCTCCGCCAGCGTCCCCATCGCCTCGCCGCACAGGCGCAGCACCTCGGCCGCCACCTTGTCATTGCCAAGGCGCGGCACCCAGGCGACGCGCAGTGCCTTGAGATCGCCTTCCGCCCGCGCCGCCGCGGTGAAGGAGGGCTGCGGACGACCGACCGTCAGCGGGTCGGCCGGCACGGGGCCAGCCATGGCATCCAGCATCAGCGCCGTGTCCATCACGGTGCGCGTCATCGGCGTGACGTAGGAGATGTTGCCGAACCCGTCTTGCGCCCATTCCTGCGGGACAACGCCGAGCCCCTGCTTGAACCCGACCATCCCGTTGCAGGCGGCCGGGATGCGCGTCGAGCCGCCGCCATCCGTGCCGACGCCGAGCGGGCCGATGCCCGCCGCCACCGCCACTGCCGCGCCGCCCGACGATCCGCCAGAGGTGCGCTCCGCGCTCCAGGCATTGCGCGTGCGGCCGAAGAGCGGCGATTGGGTCAGGCATTGCTGGCCGAACTCGGGGGTCGTCGTCTTGCCGAACAGGATGGCGCCCGCCTTCCGCAGGCGCGTGATCACCACCGGGTCATGCTGCGGGACGTGGTCGGCGAAGATTCGCGATCCCCAGGTGGTGCGCACCCCCTTCGTGGGGATGAGGTCCTTCACCGAAAGCGGCACGCCATGCAGCGGCGGCAGCTCCTCGCCGCGCGCCACCTTCGCTTCCGCCTCGCGCGCATCCGCCATCGCCTGGTCGGCGCAGAGGGTGACGAAGGCGTTGAGCACGGGCTGCGACCGCTCCGCGCGCTCCAGCGTGGCGCGCATCGCCTCGACGGGGGAGACACGCTTCGCGCGGATCTGCGCCGCGAGTTCGGCTGCGCTCAGCCAGGCAAGGTCGCTCATGCTGCTCTCCGCAGGTTCCAGAAGACCGGGATGCCGGTGACGATGCCTTCGAGGTCGGAGCGGAAGGCGGACATGTTCCGCGTCTGGCCGAGCGGGATGTAGGGCAGATCCTCCAGCGCGTCGCGCTGAAGCTGCGCGGCGATGCGCTGCTGCGCCGGCAGGTCGGGCGCGGTGAGCCAGGTGTCGCGCGCCGCCTCGATGCGCGGGCTGTCCGGCCAGCCCGCCGTCGCCTGGCGCCCATTCCCGCGCAGGAAGGCGTGCACGGCCGGGTTCAGGTGGTCGAGACCGGTGAACCAGGTGCAGAAGACGCTCCAGCCCCCGGCCTCCGGCGGCTCGGTCCGAGCGCGGCGCTGGACCACGGTGGGCCAGTCGATGGCCTGGTAATCCACGTTCATGCCCATCCGGCGCATCACGTCGGCCGCCACCTCGGTCAGCGAGCGGATGATCGGGATGTCCACCCCGCCCAGCACCACCACACGCTCCCCGTTGTAGCCGGCCGCCCTCAGCGCCTGGGACGCGGCCTGGAGGTCGCGCGGTCCGTTCAGCGCCTCCATACCGGCATCGCTCTCCATCGGCGTGCCGGGGCAGAAGGTGCCGACGCGGTCGCGCCAGAGCTCGGGATCATTGCCCACCACGGCCTGCATGAAGTCGGACTGGCTGATGGCGGCGAGCAGGGCGCGGCGGATCGCCGGGTTGTTGAAGGGCGGATGCAGGTGGTTGAACCGCAGATTGCCGATGTAGCCCGTCGGGTCGATCTGCCGCACGGTGACGCGACGGTTGCGCCGCAGCAGCGGCAGGAGGTCGGCCTCAGGCCCCAGCCACCAATCCACCTCGCCCCGCTGCAAGGCGGCGGAGGCGGTGGCCGCGTCGGGCAGCACCACCCACTCGATCCTCTCGAAATGGGCGCGCTTGGGACCGGCCGTCCATTCCACCGGGCCGTCGGCGCGCGGCACGTAGCCCGCGAAGCGCTCATAGACCGTCCTTGCCCCTGCCACGCGCTCGGACGCCACGAAGCGATAGGGGCCGCTGCCCACCATCTCCGTTACAGCAGTGTAGGGATCCGTTGCCGCCAGCCTCTCGGGCATGATGACGCAGGGATTGGACGGCACCTTGCCGAGCGCGTCGGGCAGGAGGGGGAAGGGGCGCTTCAGCCGGATGCGGATCGTGCGGTCGTCCGGCGCCGTGATCTCCTCCGTCGCTTCCATCAGCGCCTGGCCGAAAGTGTCGCGCCGGCCCCAGCGGCGGATGCTGGCAGCGCAGTCCCGCGCGCGCACCATTTCGTTGTCGTGGAAGCGCAGCCCTTCGCGCAGGCGCAGGTTCCAGACCAGGCCGTCTGCCTCGGTTCCGGCGGCTTCCAGCATCTGTGGGACGGCACGGAAGGCGGCGTCCATGCCGAACAGCGTGTCGAAGACGAGGAAGGCGTGGTCGCGCGTCTGGTAGGTCGTGGTCCAGATGGGATCGAGCACCGCGAGGTCGGCGCGCGGCACGAAACGCAGGACCTGCCGCGATTGTCCCTGGGCGAGGCTTGGCGCGCCCAGGGACGTCGCTGCGGCAAGAAGCAGATGACGCCGCTGGATCATGGGACCACCCTCGGTGAATTCATGCCGTGGCACGCTAGGCTCAACCCGCGATCAGGTCGAGGAAGGGGGCGGCCGGTCCTCAGTCCTCCGGCCGGAAGCCGCTTTCGCGCACCACCGGCGCCCATTTCTCCGTCTCGGCGCGGATGCGGGCGGCGAAATCGGCGGCGCTGCTGTGCGTCGGCTGGAACTCGCGCGCCTCCAGGTTCTCGCGCAGCGCGGCGTCCTGCATCACCTGCGCCAGCAGGGCGTTGAGCTGCCGGTTCAGCGCCTCCGGCGCGCGGGCCGGCAGGAAGGCGCCGAACCACTCATCGGCGGTCAGCTCGGGGCGGCCCTGCTCGGCGAAGGTGGGCACGTCGGGGAAGCGCGGCAGGCGCTGGGCCGAGGTGACGGCGATCATCTTGAGGCGCCCGGCACGGTGATGTTCGGTCTGGTCGCCGATCACGTTGATCGTGGCCGGGATCTGCCCGCCCAGCGTATCCACGATGGCGGGCGCAGCGCCGCGATAAGGCACGTGTATTAGCGCGATCGCGGCGGCGCGGGCCAGCATCACCCCGGTGAAATGCGGCACGGAGCCGGCGGCGGGCGAGGCGTAGTTCAGCTCGCCCCGGCTGCGCGCCAGCTCGATGAACTGCGCGAGATTCGTGACACCGGGCGCCCCCGGTCCCACCGCCAAGGTGAAGGGATAGACCACGACCGGAGTGACGGGCTGAAGGTCGGATTGTGGCGCGTAGCGCAGGCGCTGGCCGTAGAGATGCGGGTAGATCGTCACCATGCTGGCGGGGGTGACGAGGATGGTGCTGCCATCCGCGTCGGAGCGGATCGCCTCCTCGATGGCGAGGCGGCCCGTGGCACCCACCCGGTTCTCCACCACCACCTGCGGCGCCCAGGTGCCGCGCAGCCGCTCGGCCAGGAGACGGCAGGTCACGTCCACCGTGCCGCCCGCCGGGAAGCCGGCCAGGATGCGCGCCGTGCGGCCGATCACCGGCGCCTGGGCGCGGACGATCCCAGGCATGGCGAGGAGCGGAGCGCCGAGCAGGGCGCGGCGGGGCAGGGTCATGGCGTTCTTCTCCGGAATCGGTCCGGCACCATGCCCTCGCCGGGGCCGGCCCCTCAAGCCTAGCTGCGCACTGCCTGGTAGGCAGCGAGCGTCGCGAGGTCGAGGATCTGGTTCACCCCCGCCCCGGTGGAAACGATCTGCGCCGGCTTCGACAGCCCCATCAGCACCGGCCCGATGCTGGTGGCGCTGGTGAGGTGCGGCACCGCCTTGGTGAGGATGTGCGCGGCGTGCAGCCCCGGCATCACCAGCACATTGGCCGGGCCTGTGAGGCGGCAGAACGGATAGAGGCTGGCGCGCAGAGTCGGGTCCAGCGCCACGTCGGCCCCCATCTCGCCGTCATACTCGAAATCGGCGCCCACCGTGTCGAGCAGCTTCACCGCCTCGCGGATCGAGCCGGGGATGATGCCCTTAGGGTCGCCGAAGGTGGAGAAGGACAGAAAGGCCACGCGCGGCTCCATGCCCAGGCGCTGTGCCGCCGCTGCCGCGCGCCGTGCGATGATGGCGAGCGTCTGCGCGTCAGGCCGCTCGTGGATCGCCGTGTCGGCTACGAGCACCGTGCCGGAGCGGCGCGCCACCATCATGGTGAGGCCGAACAGCACCCCCTCCGGCTCGATGACGGAGGCCACGCCCTCCAGAGCGGCGGAGTAGGAGCGCGTCTCGCCCGTCACCATGGCGTCCGCGTCGCCCAGCGCCACCATGCAGGCGGCGAAGACGTTGCGGTCCTGATTCACCAGGCGCTGGCAGTCGCGGAACAGGTAGCCCTGGCGCTGGCGCTTCTCGTAGAGGAACTCGGCGTAGCGACGGTTGTCCTGCGACAGCCGCGCATTGTGGATCTCCATCCCCTCGGGGAGGCGGATACCCATGCTGGCGACGGTGGCGTGGATGCGGTCCTCCCGTCCCACCAGCACCGGCGTGCCGTAGCCGCCGTTGCGGTAGGCGATGGCGGCGCGGATGACGTTCTCCTCCTCGCCCTCGGCGAAGACGGTGCGCTTGGGCTCGGCGCGCACGCGCTCGTGGATGTGCTCCAGCGCGTTGGCGGCGGCGTCCAGCCGGTGGGTCAGCTCGCGCGCGTAGCGGGCGGGGTCCACCAGGGGCTTGCGCGCCACGCCGGACCGCACCGCCGCCTCGGCCACTGCCACCGGCACGCGGGAGATCAGGCGCGGGTCGAAGGCGTTGGGGATGATGTATTCCGGCCCGAAGGCCAGACGCTTCCCAGCGCCGGAGCGCGCCACCTCTTCCGGCACTGCCTCGCGCGCCAGCTCCGCCAGGGCCTGGGCGGCAGCGATCTTCATGGCGTCGTTGATGGTGGAGGCCCGCACGTCCAGCGCGCCGCGGAAGATGAAGGGGAAGCCCAGGACGTTGTTGACTTGGTTGGGATAGTCCGAACGGCCCGTTGCGATGATGCAGTCCGGGCGCGCGGCCTTTGCGTCCTCCGGCGTGATCTCCGGGTCCGGATTCGCCATGGCGAAGATGATGGGCTTGTCGGCCATCGCCTTCACCATCTCCTGCGTCAGCGCGCCCTTCACGGAAAGGCCGAAGAACACGTCCGCGCCTTCCAGCGCCTGGGTCAGGGTGCGGGCCGTGGTGTCCACCGCATGGGCCGACTTCCACTGGTTCATGCCCTCGGTGCGGCCGCGATAAAGCACGCCCTTGGTGTCGCACATGATGATGTTCTCGGGCCGCATCCCCATGGCGCGCAGCAGCTCGGCGCAGGCGATGGAGGCGGCGCCCGCGCCGTTGATGACGAGGCGCGTGGTCGCAAGGTCGCGCCCCGTCAGGTGCGCGGCATTGATGAGGCCCGCCGCGGCGACGATGGCGGTGCCGTGCTGGTCATCGTGAAAGACCGGGATGTCCATCAGTTCGCGCAGCCGCTGCTCGATCACGAAGCACTCGGGCGCCTTGATGTCCTCCAGGTTGATGCCGCCAAAGGAGGGGCCGAGGAAGCGGACGCAGTTCACGAACTCGTCCACATCCTCCGTGTCGAGGCAGAGATCCATGCCGTCCACGTCGGCGAAGCGCTTGAACAGCGCGACCTTGCCTTCCATGACAGGCTTGGAGGCCAGCGCGCCGAGATTGCCCAGGCCCAGCACGGCCGTGCCATTGGACACCACGGCGACGAAATTGCCCTTGCTGGTATAGTCATAGGCCAAGCGCTGGTCGCGGTGGATGTGCAGGCAGGGCTCCGCCACCCCTGGGGAATAGGCCAGCGACAAATCCCGCGCGGTAACGAGGGGTTTGGTGAGCCGGGTTTCCAGCTTGCCCGGCCGTCCTTCGGCATGCATCGCCAGGGCTTCCTCGCCCGTCACGCGGGCGGTGCGGGTGTCGCTGGCGTCTTTCCTGGTCTCGTCCATCCGTCTCAACCTTTTCGTGCCCGTTCCATCCTCCATAGCGGCGCGAGGCCGCCCTGCCCAGGACGCCGCTTCGCGCCTGCGAGGGGCTTTGCTATGCCCCCGGGGTGGATCAGCGAGTTTCCGCCACCGGGGCGACCCCGGCCATGGCCCAGTGGTTTGCCGCAAAGGAGCGGGCGGGCAGCGCGCTCGTCTTCTTCCGCATGGGCGATTTCTACGAGTTGTTCTTCGAGGATGCGGAGGCAGCGAGCGAGGCGCTCGGACTCGCCCTGACCCAGCGGGGCGAGCACCAGGGCGTACCCATTCCGATGTGCGGCGTGCCACACCATGCCTGCGAGGCCTACCTTGCCCGCCTGATCCGCCGCGGCTTCCGCGTCGCCATCTGCGAGCAGACCGAGACGCCGGAACACGCCAAGGCGCGCAAAGCCTCCACCATCCGGCGCGAGGTGGTGCGCGTCGTCACCCCCGGCACGGCGACGGAGGAGGCGCTGCTGGACGCCGCCCGCCCCGCCTGGCTGCTGGCCCTGGCGGAAGGCGGCGCCGCCTGGCTCGACGTCTCGACCGGCGCCTTCCACACGGCGGCGGGGGAGGACCCGGCTGCCCTCATCGCCCGGCTGCGCCCGGCGGAGATCCTGGCCGCGGATGGGCGCGACGACGCGACACCCGCCATCATCCCCAAGGACCCGGCCCGCCGCGTGGCCGACGCCTTCGGCGTGGCGACGCTGGACGGGTTCGGGCAGTTTTCCCCGCCCGAGATTGCGGCCTGCGCCATGGCGCTCGACTACGTGCGCGCCATGGGCAATGGGCAGCTGCCTCGCCTCTCACCGCCGCTGGCGGAGGGCGGGCGCGGTCGCATGCTGCTGGATGCGGCGACGCGGCGCTCGCTGGAGATCCTGGAAAGCCCGCAGGACGGTCCCACCCTCCTCGCCGCGCTGGACCGCACCCTGACCGGGCCGGGAGCACGGGAGCTGGCGGCGCGGCTGGCGGCGCCGCTGGACGACCTCGCCGCCATCCGGGCGCGCCATGACCATGTCGCGCTCCTGCTCACCGAGCGCGACCGGTGCGACGCGATCCGCGCCGCGCTGAAAGGCGCCCCCGACATGGCGCGCGCCCTGGCGCGGCTGTCGCTCGACCGCTTCGCCCCGCGCGACCTGGGGGCGCTGCGCGACGGGCTGGCGCGGGCCGCTGCGCTGGCGGAGGCCGCGCGCGGCTCCATCCTGCCTGCCCCGGCACCATTGCCTGACTTGGCGGCGGAGCTCGCCCGCGCCCTGGCCGAGGAATTGCCGGCGCGGCTGGAGGATGGGGGCGTGGTCGGCGCGGGGTATGACGGCCAGCTCGACGCGCTGCGCCGGCTGCGTGACGATGCGCGCGGCGCCATCGCCGCGATGCAGATGGACCTCGCCCAGGCATGGGGCGTCGCCGCGCTGAAGATCCGCCATCACCAGCAGCTGGGCTTCCTGGCCGAGGTGCCATCCGCCGCTGGCGAGAAGCTGCTGCGCGCCGCGCCCAATGGCCTCACCGACGAGATGCGGCCCATCCACCGGCAGAGCATGGCGAATGCGCACCGCTTCACCTGTGCCGCCCTGGCCGCGCTGGACCGCCGTCTGTCCGAAGCGGGGGAGGAGGCGCAGCGGCGGGAGAAGGCGGTGGTGCAGCATCTCCGCCGCCTCGTGCTGGAGGAGGGCGAGGCGGTGGCCGAAGCTGCCCGCGCCATGGCGGAGCTGGACGTGCTGGCCGCCGCGGCGGAGCTGGCGCGCGAGGGCCAATGGTGCCGCCCCGAGATGACGGAGCGGCCGGATTTCACCATCATCGCCGGCCGGCACCCCGTGGTGGAGAAGGCGCTGCGCGAGGCGCGCGGCCCGGCCTTCGTGCCCAATGGCTGCGACCTGTCGCCCGGCCGCCGCCTGTGCCTGCTCACCGGGCCGAACATGGCCGGCAAATCCACCTTCCTGCGGCAGAACGCGCTCTTCGCGGTGATGGCGCAGGCCGGGCTGTTCCTGCCTGCCGAGGCGGCGCGGCTCGGCCTCGTGGACCGGCTCTTTTCCCGCGTCGGCGCAGCGGACGACCTCGCGGGTGGGCGCTCCACCTTCATGGTGGAGATGAGCGAGACGGCGGCCATCCTGAACCTCGCCGGGCCTCGCTCCCTCGTCGTTCTGGACGAGGTGGGGCGCGGCACGGCGACCTGGGACGGCCTCGCCATCGCGACCGCGGTGCTGGAGGCGCTGCATGACCGCATCCGCTGCCGCACCCTTTTCGCCACGCATTTTCATGAACTGACCGTGCTGGCGCACCGCCTGCCCGAGCTGCGCCTCGCCCGCATGGAGGTGCGCGAATGGCGCGGCGAGGTGGTATTCCGCCACTCAGTGGGGGAGGGGGCGGCGGAGAAATCCTGGGGCATCCATGTCGCCAAGCTGGCCGGAGTGCCCACACCGGTGCTGCGCCGCTCGGCGGAGGTGCTGGCGGCGCTGGAGGCGCGCGCGGCCGCGGGCGAGGACCCGCTGGCGACGGAGCTGCCGCTCTTCGCCCCACCCCCTCGGCCCCCCTCTGCCCACCCGGCTCTGGAGGCCTTGCGGGCGCTCGACCCCGACTCCCTCTCCCCCCGGGAGGCGCAAGAGGCGCTCTATCATTTGAGGGGCCTCGCGGACGGGACGGAAGGGCAGTAATATCCGCGCCATGAAAATGGTCGCGGCTGAGCCCGCACATGTCGCGCTGGAGCTTGCGCCCGGCGGCGAGCCTCTGCCGCGCGAAGCGGCGCTGGCCCTGCTTCGCCGCGAGTTGGGCCGCGTTCAGGCCGAAGTCCAGCGCATTTTCGAGGCGCGTGAAACCCAGGGCCTAGGCGCCGCGCGACGGCTTTCGGCGCGCATGGACCGCATCATGGATGCCATCCAGGCCTATGCGGCGCTGATGGTGCCGCCGAGCAAGGGCGCGCTCGGCCTCGACTTCGCCCTGGTGGCGACGGGCGGCTACGGGCGCGGCGTGCTGGCGCCGCATTCGGACATCGACCTGCTCTTCCTGTCCCAGAAGGAGCCGGGGCCGCGCACCCGGCGCCTTGTCGAGTTCATGCTCTACATGCTCTGGGACCTGGGTTTGAAGGTCGGCCACGCCACGCGCTCGGTGAAGGATTGCGTGGCCGAGGCGGCCAAGGACCTCACCGTGCTGACCGCGCTGGTGGATGCGCGCTTCCTGGCGGGCGATCCCGCCCCCTTCACCGCCTTCCAGGCGGAGTTCCAGCGGCTGCGGCGCAAGGGCGGCTTCGCCCCCTTCCTTTCCGCGAAGCGCGCCGAGCGCGCCGCGCGCCACGCCCGCTACGGCGAAAGCCCCTTCCTGGTCGAACCGAACGTGAAGGAGGGGCGCGGCGGGCTGCGCGACCTCCAGACCCTCTACTGGCTCGCCCGCTACGCCTTCGGTGTGCAGAAGATGCCCGAGCTCGTCGGGCCGGACAGTCCGGGCGGCGGGCTGCTGACGGAGCAGGAGGCGCGGGCCATCCGCCGCGCCTGGAACTTCCTCTGGACGCTGCGCTTCCACCTCCACTATGTCACCGGCCGCGCCGAGGAGCGCCTGACCTTCGACCTCCAGCCCGTGGTGGCGGCCCGCATGGGCTACACCCGTCACGGCGCGCAGGACGGGACGGAGCGGCTGATGAAGCACCTGTTCCTGACGGCGCGCGACGTGTCGCGGCTGTCGCGGGTGCTGGAGCCGGCGATCGAGCGCGCCGCCCTCGGCCCGCCCGCGCGGCGGCGCGAGGGGGATGCCCGCATCTCCGCCCTCGGCCTCGCTTTCGCCGATGGGCGGCTTGTGGCCGCGCCGCCCGACCGCGACTTCTCGCGCGAGCCGATCCTGATGCTGCGGATCATGAAGGCGGCGCGGGACCGCGCGCTGGAGATCCATCCCCTCGCCATCCGCGCCATGATCCGCCACCACCGGCAGGCGGAGACGCTGCGCGGGGACCCCGAGGCGAACGCGCTGTTCATGGACCTGCTGATGGGCAAGGAGGCGGCGAAGTGGCTGCGCCTGCTCAACGAGATCGGCTTCCTCCAGCGCTTCATCCCCGAATGGCAGCGCGTGGTCGGGCTGATGCAGTTCGACACCTATCACGTCTTCACGGTGGATGAGCACACGATCGAGGCGATCGGCATCATCCAGCAGATCGAGGCCGGCGCGCTGAACGAGGTGGCGCCGGTCGCGACCGAGCTGGCGGGGCAGCTTCAGTCGCGCCGCGCCCTCTACGTAGCCGCGCTGCTGCACGACGTCGCCAAGGGGCGCGGCGGCGACCACAGCGAGCTGGGCGCCCGTCTCGCGCAGGAAATCTGCCCGCGCCTGGGGATGAGCGCGGAGGAGACGGAGACCGTCTCCTGGCTCGTCCTGCACCACCTGCTGGTGAGCCACACCGCCTTCAAGCGTGACATCGAGGACCCGAAGACCATCCTCGACATCGCCGACCAAGTGCAATCGCCCGAGCGGCTGCGCCTCCTCCTCGTGCTGACCGTGGCCGACATGCGCGCGGTGGGGCCGCGCGTCTGGAATGCCTGGAAGGCAACGCTGCTGCGCGAGGTATACTGGCGCGTTTCCGAGGTGCTGGCCGGCGGCATGACCGTGCCCGAGCGCGACGTGCGCGTGGCGCGCGCCAAGGAGGCTGCAACCGCGGAGCTGGGTGGCTTCACGCAGGAGGAGCGGGAGGGTTTCCTGTCCCTCGGCTATCCCGGCTACTGGCTGTCCTTCGACGCCGAGACCCATGCTCGCCACGCCCACCTGATCCGCGAGGCGGAAGCGACCGGCGCGCCGCTCACCGTCCGGTCCCGCGTGCTCGCGGATCGCGGCGTGACGGAGGTGACGGTGTACTGCACCGACCATCCGGGCCTGTTCAGCCGCATCAGCGGCGCGCTTGCCGTGGCCGGCGCCTCCATCGTGGATGCGCGCATCCACACCCTGACCAACGGCAGGGCGCTCGACACCTTCTGGGTGCAGGACAGCGCGGGCGGCGCCTATGACGCGCCGCACCGCCTCGCGCGGCTTGGCGTGCTGATCGAACAGGCGCTGACTGGCCGCCTCAACCTCGGCGTGGAGATCGGCAAGGTGCGGCGCGAGCCGGCGCGGCTGGCCGCCGTCACCGTGCCGCCGCGCGTCGTGGTGGACAACCACGCGAGCAACACCCACACCGTGATCGAGGTGAACGGGCGCGACCGGCCGGGCCTGCTGCACGATGTCACCGGCGCCATCTCGGAGCACGGGCTGCAGATCGCCTCGGCGCACATCACCACCTACGGCGTGCGGGCGGTGGACGTGTTCTACGTGAAGGACGTATTCGGGCTGAAGGTGGAGAATGAGCGCAAGCTCGCCCCGCTGCGCCTTGCCCTGCTGGAGGCGCTGAGCCCGCCCAGCCCGGCGGGCGGCGGCGGTGCCGCCGGCGCGCTGCGGGAAGCCGCCGCCAGGGCCTGAACCATGCTGCGCGCCATCGCGACGGTGGGCGGCTGGACCATGGTCAGCCGCGTCCTCGGCTTCCTGCGTGACATGCTGATCGCGGCGACGCTGGGCGCGGGGGTGGTGGCCGACGCCTTCTTCGTCGCGCTGAAGCTGCCCAACCTGTTCCGGCGCTTCTTCGGTGAAGGTGCCTTCAACGCCGCCTTCGTCCCCGCCTTCGCCGCCACGCTGACGCGGCGCGGCCCCGTGGCGGCGCGACAGCTCGCCGAGCGCATGGCGACGCTGATGACGCTCTGGCTCGCCCTGCTGACGCTGGTGGGGCTGCTGTTGATGCCGCAGATGATGCGGCTGCTGGCCCCCGGCTTCACTGCGCGGCCGGAGCAATTCGCGCTGGCTGTGGAGCTGACGCGGATCACCTTTCCATACCTCCTGCTGATCTGCCTGACGGCACTGGTCTCGGGCGTGCTGAACGGGCTCGGGCGCTTCGCTGCCGCCGCCGCCGCGCCGATCTTCTTCAACGTGCTCTCCGTGGCGGCGCTGTGGATCCTGGCCCCGGTGACGCCGACGCCGGCCCATGCGCTGTCTTGGGGCGTTACCGCCTCGGGCGTCGTTCAGCTGGGCTTCGTCATGTGGGCCGCGCAGCGTGCCGGCATGCCGGTGAACCCGTTCCGCCTGCCGCGTATCTCGCCCGAGGTTCGGGATGTGTTGCGCAAGATGGGACCAGGGTTGGTGGGCGCGGGGGTAACGCAGCTCAACCTCGCGATCGACGTCATCATTGCCTCCTTCCTGCCGCTCGGTGCCGTGTCGTACCTGTATTACGCCGACCGGGTGGCGCAGCTTCCGCTGGGCGTGATCGGCGCGGCGGTGGCGACGGCGCTGCTGCCGCTTCTGGCGAAGCAGCTTTCGGGCGGATTGCCGCTCCAGGCGCACCGCTCCATGAACCGGGCGCTGGAGATCTCCGTCGCGCTCACCATCCCGGCCGCCTTAGCCCTCGCCGTGCTGGCCCTGCCCATCCTCCAGGCGCTGTTCCAGCGCGGCGCCTTCGGCGAGGCGGAGGCGCGGGCGACGGCGGCGGCGCTGCGCGTCTATGCGCTGGGTCTGCCGGCCTTCGTGCTGGTGAAGGTCTTCGTGCCGGGCTTCTTCGCGCGCGGCGACACGGCGACGCCGGTGAAAATCGGCATAATCTGCGTGGCGCTGAATCTCGGGCTGAACCTCGTGCTGATGGGGCCGCTGCTTCATGTGGGGGTGGCGCTCTCCACCTCGCTGGCCGCCTGGGCGAACACGGTGCTGCTGGCCTTCATCCTGTGGCGGCGCGGACAGTTCCATGCCGATCGTGCCCTGCGCCGCCGTGCCCCCCGTCTCCTCGCCTCGGCGTTGCTGATGGCAGCGCTGCTGGCTGCCCTGTCCTGGGCGCTGGCGCCGGGCGAGGGGCTGCGTGGCGTCGTGCTGCTGGTGGTGACCTGCTTGGCCGGGCTGCTGGCCTATGGCGCGGCGGCGCAGCTTTCGGGTGGGTTGGATGCGCGGGACCTCCTGCGGCGGCTCAGGCGCCGTTGACAGGGCGCGCGTCGCGCGCGAACCACCCACCCATGCAGCGCGTCTTTTCCGGCATCCAGCCTTCGGGCGTCCCGACCCTCGGCAACTACCTCGGCGCCATCCGCAATTGGGTGCCGATGCAGGACACCCATGACTGCCTGTACTGCGTCGTGGACCTCCATGCGATCACGCAGTTCCAGAAGCCCGAGGACCTCCTGCGGCAGACGCGGGAGATGGCCGCGGCGCTGCTGGCCTGCGGCCTGGATCCCGAGAAATGCGTTCTCTTCGTCCAGTCACACGTGCCCGCCCATGCGGAGCTGGCCTGGCTGTTCAACTGCGTCGCGCGCATCGGCTGGCTGAATCGGATGACGCAGTTCAAGGACAAGGCGGGCAAGAACGCGGAGAACGCCTCGACCGGCCTCTACGTCTATCCCAACCTGATGGCCGCCGACATCCTGCTCTACAAGGCGACCTCGGTGCCCGTGGGCGACGACCAGCGTCAGCACTTGGAGCTGGCCAACGACATCGCGCAGAAATTCAACCACGATTACAAGGTGGAGCTGTTCCCACGCATCGAGCCCTTCATCGGCGGCGTGGCGGCGCGGGTGATGTCGCTACGCGACGGCACCAAGAAGATGTCCAAGTCGGACGCGTCGGACCAGTCGCGCATCAACCTGAACGACCCCGACGACGAGATCCGCAACAAGATCAAGCGCGCCAAGACCGATCCGGATCCGCTGCCGGAAAGCCCCGCCGGGCTGGAGGGGCGGCCCGAGGCGCGCAACCTTGTCGGCATTCTGGCCGCCGTGACGGGACGCTCGCCAGAGGCGGTGCTGGCTGAGCATGCCGGGCAGGGCTTCGGGGCCTTCAAGCCTGTCCTGGCCGATGCGCTGATCGCCCACCTCGCCCCCATTCGTGCGGAGATGGAGCGTCTGCTGCGCGACACGGCTGCGCTGGACGCCGCCCTGCGCCGGGGTGCCGAGAAGGCAGAGGTCCTGGCGCTGCCGACCCTGGCCGAAGCAAAAGCGGCGATGGGTTTCCTTGCGCGGCGGTAATTGTTTGCGCCGCACAGAAACCTTTCGGGAAGGATCAAGTTAAGGCAAATTCTTTATTGACACATTGTGGCCTCAAACTTGCGGCCGCTTCGGCGTTTCTTCCGCGGCGGGACTGGTACTTACCAGTTCCGTGGATTTTGGGAGACAACGCATGTCCACGATGAAGAAGGCCAGCCTGGCGCTTGCACTGCTGGCTGGTACGGCTTTCGGCGCCATTGCGCAGACTTCCTCTTCCACCACCGGCATGGGCGGCAGCTCCGCGGGCGGTGGCACCTCCAGCACCACTCTCGGCACGGGCGGCTCCTCGGCGGGTTCGGGCTCCGGCGCCGGCTCCGCTTCCACCCTCGGCATGGGCGGCACGACTGCCGGCGGCGGCACGTCCAGCACGACGCTGGGCACGGGCGGTTCGGCGGCTGGCTCCGGCTCGGGCAGCGGCTCGGCCTCCACGCTGGGCCTCGGTGGCGCTTCGGCGGGCGGTGGCCAGAGCAGCACCAGCCTCGGCACGGGTGGCTCCGCCGCGGGTAGCGGCTCGCGCTCGGGCTCCGGCTCGGCTTCCACGCTCGGCATGGGCGGCTCCTCGGCCGGCGGCGGGCAATCCAGCACCAGCCTCGGCACCGGCGGTTCGGCCGCTGGCTCGGGTTCGGGCGCGGGTTCCAGCTCGACCCTCGGAATGGGTGGCTCCTCGGCGGGCGGCGGGACCTCGTCCTCCAGCCTGGGGACCGGCGGCTCCTCGGCGGGCGGCGCGGCCAACGTGGCGCCGACCAGCAGCGACTCTCACCGCCCCGGCAACTCGGCCAACGCGCCGGGTCACAACCGGGACCGTGACAGCAATCCGGGCCGCGGCAACACCCGCTAACCGGACCAAGGGCCGGGGGGGGGGGGGCGGGGGCCCCGCCCCCCCCCCCCCCGCCCCCGGGGCGGGGGGGCTTGCCCGGGGGCCCCCGCCCCCCGGCCGCCATCGCCAGGGGAGTCCCGACCATGCCCCGCCTTCGCGCGGCCTTCGTCGCCATCCTGCTCCTGCCCGGCGCTTCCTGGGCCCAGGGCCAAAGCAGCAGCAGCGCGACCGCGACCGGCCCGAACAGCAGCGCTTCGTCCAGCGCTTCCTCTTCCAGCAGCACGGGCACCGCCCGCTCCACCGCCACGGCGGGGGACTGCGTGGTCCTGCCGCCGGGCGCCAGCACGGGCAGCAGCATCACCATGGGGCCGGGCGGGATGAGCGGTTCCGCAACGGCGGGTCCGGGCGGAACCAGCGTGCAGATCAATCCGCCGGGCGCCGGGTCGGGCGGCACGCAAAGCTGGGCGCATTCGCAGTCCCAATCGGGCTGCGTCGTCGTCCCGCCGCCTCCGACCCAGCGCTGACGCGCACACAGGAAAGGAACGCCACCATGAAATTCCAGACCATGCTGATGGGCACGGCCGCCGCGCTGCTTCTGGCGGGCGGCGCCGTCGCCCAGACCGCGGCCACCGGCTCCACCGACACGCGTGCCCAGGCGGCGGGCCGGCACGCCGATGGCGGCACGGGCCTGCGCCGCGCCGAAAGCAGCACCACCACCGGGACCGGCGCCAGCTCCTCCGGCACCAGCGCGGGGGGCTCGACGACCAGCAGCGCCATGGGCGCGGGCCGCTTCCCGGATGGCGGCACCGGGATGCGCCGGGCGGAAAGCTCCTCCACAGTCGGCACGGGCGGCAGCACCTCCGGCACGGGTGGTTCCTCCTCCACCGTGGGGACGGGCGGCAGCGCCACGGCGGGCAGCGGCATCTCGTCCAGCACGCTCGGCACGGGCGGCAGCTCGACCCAGGGCGGCACCTCCTCGTCGACGATGGGGACGGGGGGCAGCACCTCCTCCTATTCGAGCGGGCCAGGGGCCAGCGCCTCCTCCAGCGGGCCGAGCGGCCGCAGCGAGTCCGGGCCTTCGGGCAGCAGCGCGCACCCCAACGTGGGCAATGTGGGCTCGACGGGTCCGGGCAACTCGGCCAATGCGCCGGGACGCACGGGCACCGCGCCCGGTCACACGCGCTGACGAGGCAGGAAGTGGCCTTGCAACCTTTGGGGGCAGGGCCACTTCCCCTCCGCGTGACAAGCCAAGCCCCCATGCGGCTGGGCGTGCCGGTGAAGATCCTGGCCGACCCATCCCTGAAGAGCAACGACGCGCGCCGCTGGCAGAGCGGCCCCCATCTCCGGGTCTCGCTTGAGTATCTCGACGCGATCCTCGACCATTTGGACCGTCGGGACATCCGCATGTACCGGATGTCCTCCGACCTCGCGCCCTACGCGACCCATCCGGACATGCCGCAATTCCATTCCATGGTGCGCGAATGCGCGCCGGAGCTGGCGGCGATCGGCGCCAAGGCGCGGCGCCTCGGCATCCGGCTGTCCTTCCATCCCTCGCAATTCGTCGTCATCAACAGCCCCGACCCCACGCTGGTCGCGAAATCCGTCGCCGACCTCGCCTCCCAGGCGGAGATGCTGGACCGGATGGAGCAGGGGCCGGAGGCGGTGGTGATCATCCACACCGGCGGTCATTACGGCGACCGGCAGGCGGCGCTGGAGCGCTGGGCGCGCAACTGGGAGGACCTACCCGAACCGGTACAGCGGCGCCTGGTGCTAGAGAATGACGATCTGCGCTTCGACGCCGCCGACGTGCTGTGGCTGCATGAGCACACGGGGGTGCGGCTGATCTTCGACCACCAGCATTTCTGGTGCCTGAACCGGCAGGGGCTGGAGGTCGCCTCCACTTTCCGCCGCTTCCTGGCCTCTTGGCCTGAGGGGCAGCGGCCGAAGATGCATTTCTCCTCGCCGCGGACGGAAATGCGGGAGGTGAAGCGCCCTGTCCCCGGCACGCGGCGGATGGAAACGAAGCTGATCCCGCCGGTCTGGACGGGCCACGCCGACTTCATCAACCCCTTCGAGTTCGCGACCTTCCTGCGGCTGGTACCGGAGGCGGTGTTCGACGTGATGCTGGAGGGGAAGGCAAAGGATCTGGCGCTGGAAAGGCTGCGCGCCGACCTGCCACGCTACGCGCCCGATGTCGGGCTTCGCTTCGGCTTCGCCCCCGTGGCGTCCGAGGATGCGCCGGTGGAGGAGGCCGAGGCGGCGGAGTAAGGGACCGTCAGACCATCGTTCCGCGCGGGGCGAACCAGGGCGCGACGCCTTCCCGCAGCGGGGCGTGGTCATCGCCGTTCCGGAGCGCGGTGCGGGCGGCGTCGGCGAGCCCCTCGGCGATGCGCAGCGCCTCGGCAGGGGTGAGTTCGGCGAAGCTGAAGCCGGCGGTCTCGGCGGGCTCCTGCAGGGCAAGGTAGACGCGACCCGGCGCGGAACGGAGCTTAACGCGCGACATCACGTTGCCCAGACCCATGGCTATCCCTTGTCTCTCTCGATTGCCCCAAGGGTGGCGGGCAGGGGCGTTCGTTGCAATCCGGTGAATCACGCAGGGGCATGCGATCTGCGGCCTTGCCTCGCGGCCGGGCGCGGCCTATCTAGGGGGTTCGCCGCGGCGCAGCACGGCACGCTGCGCCCCCGTATCCTGCTCGTGCTTCCGAGGTTTGCCCATGGCGCGCGTCACTGTCGAAGACTGCATCCTTCAGGTTCCCAACCGGTTCGAACTGGTCCTGCTGGCCGCGCAGCGCGCCCGCAACATCTCGCGTGGCGAGAGCCTGACCGTGGACCGCGACAACGACAAGAACCCTGTCGTCGCCCTGCGCGAGATCGCCGACCAGACGGTGGAGCTGCCGCAGCTGGAAGAGGATCTGGTCAAGTCCCTGACCCGCGCGCCGGAGCCGGAGCCCGTCGAGGACGAGGTGATGGACCTGATCTCCACCTCGGAGAACATCTTCGGCGTCATGGACGTGAACGAGGAACTCCCGGCCGAGATGGGTGGCGAGGAATTCAGCGCCGAGGACCTCGAGGCCTCGCTGGCCGCCGAACTCGGCGGTGGCGACGCCCCGCAGGAGTAAAGGGAACACGGTGTCCGGACGCGCAGCCCCGCCCGCACCAGGGCCGGCGCGCGCGCCCGAAGGATTGCTGGCCGAGGCCGCCGACCCTCCCGGCCTGGATGCGGTCCTGGAATTCTGCGACCGGGTCTGCACCGCCGACCCCCGGCTAGACCGGGACCTCATCGCCCGCGCCGGGCGCTTCGCCGCCGAGGCTCACGCGCCGCAGGCGCGCCAGAACGGCGAACCCTACATTATCCACCCTGTCGCCGTGGCTGAGATCCTGGCCGGGTACCGGCTGGACTCCGCCACCATCGCCACGGCGCTGTTGCATGACGTGGTGGAGGACACGCCCCACGGCCTGCCCGAGATCGAGAAGCGCTTCGGCGCCGAGGTGGCGCGGCTCGTGGACGGCGTCACCAAGCTGTCGCGCATCGAGGTGCAGAGCGAGCGCACCAAGCAGGCCGAGAATCTCCGCAAGCTGCTCCTGGCGCTGAGCGAGGACCTCCGCGTCCTGCTGGTGAAGCTGGCCGACCGGCTGCACAACATGCGCACCCTGGCCTTCGTCCCGAAGCCGGAGAAGCGCGCCCGCACCGCGCGCGAAACGCTGGAGATCTACGCCCCCCTCGCCGAGCGCATCGGCATGGAGGCGCTGAAGACCGAGCTGGAGACGCTCGGCTTCCGTGAGCTGAACCCGGAGGCCTGGGCCTCCATCGCCCAGCGCCTGACCTATCTGCGCGGTCGTTCCGCCGACATCATCGCCGAGATCGAGCAGGAGCTGCGCGACGCACTCACCGCCTCGGGCGTCGCCTTCGAGGAGGTGCAGGGGCGGGAAAAGTCGCCCTATTCCATCTGGCGCAAGATGCAGGCCAAGAACGTGGCCTTCGAGGGCCTGTCCGACGTGATGGCCTTCCGCCTCATCGTGAGCGAGAAGCCGGCCTGCTACATGGCGCTGGGCGCCATCCACGACGCCTTCAAGGTGATCGCGGGGCGGTTCAAGGACTACATCTCCACGCCCAAGACCAATGGCTACCAGTCGCTGCACACGGGCGTGCTGCTGCCCGGCCGTCGCGACGAGGCGAAGATCGAGGTGCAGATCCGCACGCGGGAGATGCACCACATCGCCGAATACGGCCTGGCGGCGCATTGGGTCTACAAGCAGAGCAACGAGGCGGCTCCCGCGCGCTCCTACCCCTGGGTGCGGGCGCTGATCGACATCCTGGAGACGGAGCCCGAGGCCAATGACGCGATGGAGAGCACGAAGCTCGAGCTCCATCGCGACCTGGTCTTCTGCTTCACCCCGAAGGGCGACCTGATCGAGCTTCCGCAGGGCGCGACGCCGGTGGACTTCGCCTACCACGTCCATTCCCAGGTCGGCGACGCCTGCGTCGGCGCGAAGGTGAATGGGCGCATCGTCCGGCTGCACGACAAGCTGGAGAATGGCGACCAGGTCGAGATCATCACGGCCAAAGGCGGCAAGCCCAACCCGGCCTGGATGAAGTTCGTCGTCTCCGGCAAGGCGCAGGCCCGCATCCGCCGCTACGCCGTGGCGGAGGAGAAGGCGCGCGCGCGCGAGGAGGGACGCACCGCCATCGTCAAGGCGTTCCGCCAGCAGGGGCTCGACTTCCAGGAGAAGCTGCTGGAGCCCGCGGCCAAGGCGCTGCGCCAGTCGGGCGTGGAGGAGCTGTTCCACGCCGTCGCCTCCGGCTCGCTCTCGGCGCGGGACGTCGTCCATGCCGCCTTCCCGGAGCTGCGCGGCCCGCCCCGCCCGCTGGAGCCGACGGCGCTGATGGCCAACCGCTCCCGCGCCGGGGGCACGCGGGCGGTGCCGTCCCAGCCCATCACCGGGCTCGTCGCTGGGATGCAGCTGCATTTCGCCCATTGCTGCCACCCCATTCCGGGCGACCGCATCGTGGGTATCGTCACCACCGGCAAGGGCGTCACGGTCCACACCCATGACTGCCACATGCTGGAGAATTTCGCGGCGACGCCCGAACGCTTCCTGGACGTGGAGTGGGACGAGGCGGCCCTTGGTCCCGCCTCCCACACCGTGCGTCTCGCGCTCTCGGCCGTGAACGGGCCGGGGCTGCTTTCCGGCGTCGCCAATGCCATCGCGAAGCAGAAGGGCACGCTGACCAATCTCCGCCTCGGCAAGCGCGACGACGACGAGTGCGAACTGCAGATCGACGTGGAGGTGCGCGACACCCGCCACCTCGCGGAGCTGATGGGGACGCTGCGCGCCAGCGAGGGCGTCATTCGCGTGGACCGGGCGAAGGGCTAGTGTGACCACACCCCCGTGCATTCCTCCGGCCGCGAAGGCGGCCGCGCGCAGCTCGCAACCGCCCCACCGGCGCGACACGTCTGAGGCGCGCAAGCCAAGGCCCCGGAGGGGCCGCCCGGCGCCTGAGGGCGCACAATGATCCTCGGCATCGGCAATGACCTCTGCGACATCCGCCGCATCGAGACGGTGCTGGAACGGCATGGCGAACGCTTCCTCCAGCGGGTCTTCACGGAGGCGGAGCGCGCCAAGGCGGAACGGCGGACGGAGCGGCTGCGCGCCGGCACCTACGCCAAGCGCTTCGCGGCGAAGGAGGCGGCGAGTAAGGCGCTGGGCACGGGCTTCCGCCATGGCATCTTCCACCGCGATCTGGGCGTGGTGAACCTGCCCTCCGGCCAGCCCACCCTGGCCATGACGGGCGGCGCGGCCGCGCGCCTCGCGGCGATGACGCCGCCGGGGCACCGGGCCGTGGTGCACCTGACCATGACCGACGAATACCCTTATGCCGAGGCGCAGGTGATCATCGAGGCGGTGCCGCTTCCTTGACACCCTGCCGGGCCTCGGCTTGATCGCCGCTGCAACCCCTCCCGAGCCCCCGCATCATGTCGAAGACCCCATCCTTGGCGAAGAAGAAGTCGGGCGGCTGGCTCGAGAGCATCAAGACCATCGTCTATGCGGCGCTGATCGCGATCGGCATCCGCACCGTGGCCTTCGAGCCGTTCAACATCCCGTCCGGCTCGATGATCCCGACGCTGCTGGTGGGGGACTACCTGTTCGTCTCCAAGTATTCGTACGGTTACTCGCGCCACTCCATGCCATTCAGCCCGAACCTGTTCGGCGGCCGCCTCTGGGGGGCGATGCCGGCCCGAGGCGACGTGGCGGTGTTCAAGCTGCCGCGCGACACGCGCCAGGACTACATCAAGCGCATCATCGGCCTGCCCGGCGACCGCATCCAGGTCCGCCAGGGCGTGCTGCACGTGAATGGCCAGGCGGTACGGCTAGAGCGCCTGGGCAACTACGTGGTGGAGGGCGATGGGCCGCGCATCACCGCCCGGCTCCTGCGGGAATTCCTGCCGGGCGGCCGGTCCCACCTGATCGTGGAGCAGTCGGACGACGCGCCGCTGGACAACACGCCCGAATTCACCGTGCCCGAGGGCCATGTCTTCGCCATGGGCGACAACCGCGACAACTCGCTGGACAGCCGCGTGCCCTCCGCCGTGGGCATGATCCCGTGGGAGAACCTCGTGGGGCGGGCCGAGTTCATCTTCTTCTCCGTGGATGGCAGCGCCCGCATCTGGGAGGTGTGGAACTGGCCCTTCGCCGTCCGCTGGACCCGCCTGCTGAGCGCGGTGCGGTGACGCTCGCGGAAAGGCTGGGCCACGCATTCCGCGACCCGGCGCTGCTGGAGCGCGCGCTCACCCATCGTTCCGCCGCCGATCCGCGCAAGCGGATGCTGGACAGCAACGAGCGGCTGGAATTCCTCGGCGACCGGGTGCTGGGCCTGCTGATCGCCGAATGGCTCGTGCAGCGATTTCCGGAGGAGCGGGAAGGCGATCTGGGCAAGCGCCTCGCCACACTCTGCTCCCAGGACGTGATCGCCCCCATCGCCGAACGCATGGGTGTGGCCGAGGCGCTGAACGTCCCGCCCGCAGAGGGGCGCACCGGGCTTCGCGCCCGCGCCACGGTGCTGGCCGACGCGCTGGAGGCGGTGCTGGGCGCCCTGTTCCTGGATGGCGGGCTGGACCCGGCCCGCCAGGTGGTGCGCCGCGAATGGGCGGACGCCATGGCGGCCGATCCGCGCCCGCGCAGCAGCGCCAAGAACCGCTTGCAGGAATGGACGTTGGGCAAGGGTCTGGGCCTGCCGGAATACCGGTTGGTCAGCACGGCGGGGCCGCCCCACGCCCCGGTCTTCGTCGTCAGCGTGCGCGCCGAGGGGCGCGAGGCGGAGGGGATGGGCGAAAGCAAGCGCGCCGCGGAATCCGCGGCCGCTGAGAACTGGCTGAAGGAACTGGAAGGATGAGCGGGGAAAGCGAGGGCGAGGCCGGACGGCGCTGCGGCTTCGTCGCCATCCTGGGCGCGCCCAATGCGGGCAAGTCCACGCTGGTGAATGCGCTGGCGGGCACCAAGGTCTCCATCGTCTCGCCCAAGCCGCAGACGACGCGCTTCCGCATCCGCGCCGTGCTGATGGAGGGCGAGGCGCAGATCGTGCTGGTGGACACGCCCGGCATCTTCGCGCCGCGCCGCCGCCTGGATCGCGCCATGGTCAGCGCCGCCTGGGGCGGGGCGCAGGATGCCGACTTCGCCCTGTTGGTGGTGGACGCGAAATCCGGCCTGACCGAGCCGGTGCGCGCGATCATCGAGAAGCTGCGCTCCGTGCAGGGGCAGCGGCCGATCTGGCTGGCGCTGAACAAGGTGGATCTGATCCCACGCGAGACGCTGCTGCCCCTGGCCGCGGAGCTGCACGGGCTGCTGGACTTCGCGGAGTCCTTCATGATCAGCGCCTCCAAGTCGCAGGGCCTGGATCGGCTGCGGGAGAAGCTGGCCGCCGCCATGCCCCCCGGCCCCTGGATGTTCCCCGAGGACGAGCTCTCAGACCTGCCCAACCGGATGCTGGCGGCCGAGGTGGTGCGCGAGCAGATCCTGCGCCAGACGCATGAGGAAGTCCCCCACCACGCCACGGTCGAGACCGAGATGTGGACGGAGCGCGAGGATGGCTCAGCGCGGGTGGACTGCACCATCTATGTCGGCCGCGCTGGTCAGAAGGCGATCATCATCGGCGAGAAGGGCGCCCGCATCCGTGAGATCGGCCGCCGCGCCCGGCTGGAGCTGACGGAATTGCTGGAACGCCCCATCCACCTCTTCCTGAACGTCAAGGAACGGCCAGGCTGGGACGAGGAGCGCTCCCGCCTCCGGGCCCTGGGCCTGGAGGATGAGGGGTGAGGACGCCCCGGCCGTGACGGTGGAATGGTCCGCCCCGGCGATCGTGCTCTCGGCGCGCCCGCATGGCGAGGCGGACCTCCATCTGGCGCTGCTGACCGAGGCGCATGGCAAGCATCCCGGTCTGGCACGGGGCGGCCAGTCCCGCCGGCAGGTGGCGCTGTGGCAGCCCGGCAATCTGGTTGAGGCGCGCTGGATGGCCCGCCTCGCGGAACAGCTGGGCTCCTACACGGCCGAGCCGGTCCACGCCGCCGCCGCCCATGCCATGGATGACCCGCTGGCGCTGGCCGTCCTGTCCTCCGGCTGCGCCATGGCCGATGCAGCCCTGCCGGAGCGCGAGCCGCACCCCGCCGTGTTCCGTGGCCTGGTGGAGGTGATCCGCGCCCTCGCCCGGGGCGGGGAGACGGGCCTTGCCCCCTATGTGCGCTGGGAGGCGCTGCTGCTGGCGGAGCTGGGCTACGGGCTGGATCTTTCCGCCTGCGCCGCTACAGGTCGGCGGGAGGGGCTGCGCTTCGTATCGCCGAAATCCGGCCGGGCCGTGTCGGAGGAAGCGGGCGCCCCTTATGCCGACCGGCTCTTCCCCCTGCCGTCCTTCCTGCTGGACCCCGCCGCGCCGGGGGATGCGGCGCAATGGGAGCAGGCGCTTGCCATCACCGGACACTTCCTGTCCCGTGACGCCTTCGGCCAGCAGCACCGCCCCCTTCCACCGGCGCGCGAAAGGCTGCAAGACCGCGTAACGGCCCTGGCATTGGCGGCCGTTCGCGACTAAATCCAGGTCGAGAGAACGAAACGCGAATACATGCCTGACGATCTGATCCTGAAGGATGGCGGCGCGATCCGCGAGACGCCGCTGAGCGACGCGCTGAGCGAGCGCTATCTGGCCTATGCCATGAGCACGATCATGGCGCGCTCCCTGCCCGACGTGCGGGACGGGCTGAAGCCGGTGCATCGCCGCCTGCTCTGGGCCATGCACCAGCTGAAGCTCGATCCGGCGAGCGGCTTCAAGAAATGCGCCCGCGTCGTGGGCGACGTGATCGGCAAATACCACCCGCATGGCGACGCGGCGGTGTACGAGGCGCTGGTCCGGCTCGCACAGGATTTCGCCGCGCGCTACCCGCTGGTCGAGGGCCAGGGCAATTTCGGCAATATCGACGGCGATAACGCCGCGGCCATGCGCTACACCGAGGCGCGGCTGACCGAGGTGGCGCAGGCGCTGCTGGCTCAGATCGACGAGGACACGGTCGATTTCCGCGCCACCTATGATGGCGAGGACAAGGAACCCGTTGTCCTTCCCGCCGCTTTCCCGAACCTGCTGGCGAACGGCGCCAACGGCATCGCGGTCGGCATGGCGACCTCCATCCCGCCGCACAATGCGGGCGAGCTCTGTGCCGCTGCCCTGGCGCTGATCGCCAACCCCAAAGCCACGACGGCGGAGCTGCTCCAGCACATGCCCGGGCCGGACTTCCCGACCGGCGGCGTGCTGGTGGAATCCGCCGAAAGCATCGCGGACGCCTACGAGACGGGCCGCGGCGGCTTCCGCCTGCGCGCGCGCTGGGAGGTGGAGAAGCAGAAGAACGGCACCTGGAACATCGTCGTCACCGAGATCCCGTATCAGGTCGCCAAGTCGCGCCTGATCGAGCAGATCGCGGCACTGCTGGAGGAGAAGAAGCTCCCGCTGCTTGGCGATGTGCGCGACGAGAGCACGGACAAGGTGCGCCTCGTGCTGGAGCCGAAGTCGCGCACGGTGGAGCCGGCGGTGCTGATGGAGACGCTGTTCCGCGCCACGGCGCTGGAATCGCGCATCCCGCTGAACATGAACGTGCTGGATGCCAGCCGCACCCCGCGCGTCATGGGGCTGCGCGACGTGCTGCGCGCCTGGCTGGACCACCGGCACGAGGTGCTGCAGCGCCGCACCACCCACCGCCTCGCCGCCATCGCGCGGCGGCTGGAGGTGCTGGACGGCTACCTGATCGCCTATCTCAACCTGGATGAGGTGATCCGTATCATCCGCACGGAGGACGAGCCGAAGCCCAAGCTGATGGCGGCGTTCGGCCTGTCCGACATCCAGGCCGAGGCCATCCTCAACATGCGGCTGCGCGCCCTGCGCAAGCTGGAGGAGATGGAGATCCGCCGCGAGCATGACCGCCTCTCCAAGGAGCAGAAGGGCCTCCAGGCCCTGATGGCCTCCGAGACGCGCCGCTGGACGGCGATCGGCAAGGAGATCGAGGCGACGCGGGCGAAGTTCGGCTCCGGCGCGCTGGGCGACCGCCGCACCCTGGCCGGCAGCGCCATGCCGGCGGTGACGGTGGATGAGAGTGCCTTCATCGAGAAGGAGCCGCTGACCGTCATCCTTTCGGAGAAGGGCTGGATCCGTGCCTTCAAGGGCCACCTGCCGGAGGAGCAGGAGGTGAAGTTCAAGGAGGGCGACGGCCCGGCCTTCCGCCTCCATTGCATGAGCACCGACCGGCTGGTCGCCTTCGCCTCCAACGGCAAGGCCTACACGGTGAAGGCGGAGGCGCTGCCGCGCGGCCGCGGCGATGGCCAGCCGCTGCGCCTGCTGGTGGAATTGCCGAACGAGGAGGCGATCCTGGCGCTGATCGTGCCGGAGGAAGGCGCGCGCTACCTCGTGGCCGGCAGCGACGGCAAGGGCTTCCTGGTCGAGGCGTCGGAGCTGATGGCGGAGAAGCGCACCGGCAAGCAGGTGCTGGTGACCGAGGCCCCGGCCCGTGCCGTGCTGTGCCGCCGCGCCGAGGGCGACACGGTCGCGGTGCTGGGCGACAACCGCAAGCTCCTGCTCTTCCCGATGGAGCAGCTTCCGGTGATGACGCGCGGCCGCGGCGTGCAGCTCCAGTCTTACAAGGATGGCGGCCTTGCCGATGCCAAGGTCTTCACCCGCAAGGAGGGGCTGACCTGGAAGCTCGGCGAGCGGACGCGCACCGAGACCGACCTCGCCACTTGGCGCGGCCAGCGTGCCGGGGCAGGGAAGATGGTGCCGAACGGCTTTCCAAGGTCCAACAGCTTCGGGGAGTGACGATGCGTCTGCCGCTGCTCATCCTGCCTTTCCTTCTCCTCGCCTCTGGAGCAGAGGCGCAGCGCGGCGGACCGCATGACGGTCTCTACGAGGGGACGCGTTTTCAGGATTGCGGCCGCGCTGGCGGGCGTGTCGGGCAGGCGCGGGTGGTGGGCGAGGTGCGCGACAGCCGCATCACCATTCCCGGTCTGCCGGGCGACCCCCCGCTGGAAGGCGAGATCGGCTCGGACGGCAAGGTGGCACTGCCCGGCTTCGGCCTGTTCCAGGCAGGGGAGGGGCAGATCTTCGAAGGGGCGAACAATGCGCGCCGCTTCGTCAGCAGCCATCCCGGGCGCGGCCGATGCCGCCTCGTGCACGAGATGCTGCGCCAGCGCCCCTCAGGGCGCTGACTCCACCTTCGCGCCTTCCTGGCCTGAGGGCTCCGCGGCCTTGCGCGCCTCGGCGAGGCAGGCTTCCACGGCAGCCCCCAGCGTCGTGACGTAGTGATCCGCGCCCACGGCGGATTGCAGCTTGCGGTCGGTGAGGATCACGTCCTCGGCGGGCCAGAGACCGACCAGGACCGGCGCGCCCGCTGGCAGACGCGCGCGGAGGCGCCGCAGCAGGAGGCGCAGATGCGCCGGGTTCCCGCTGATGTCGAGATAGGAGATGCACACCATCGCCACCCCTTCCGTGTCGAGGGAGCCGATGGCGGCGCGGCTCGCCCGCTGGTGCGGCATTACCTTTGCCCCCAGGCCGTGCTTGCCCAGGAGCTGCGCCAGCATCGCCGCCGCCGCCTCGTCCAGCGGGCCGCGCCCGGCGATGCACAGGATGGGCGTCTCGCCCTGCCAGCGCGGCGGCAGGGCCTCGCGCGGCGGTGCCTGGCCGGGCGGGGGGCGGGGGGCAACCTCATCCGTCACCGGGTCGCCTTCCTTGGCGGGCTGCGGCTCGTGCGGGACGTCTTCGTGGTCGGACAGCCCCTCGATCAGGTCCAGCATCGCCTCCTTCACCCCTTCGAGGCGGGCGCCGGAGAGGATGCCGCGCTGCGTGTCGGCGGCGGCGAGCTGCAGCCCCTTGAGCGCCACCTCGTCGTAGTAGGAGATAAGCGACCGTTCCTTCAGGATGCGTTCGGCATAGTCCTGTGCCTCGTCCGGGTCGCGGGCCAGCATGCGCTGGTAGAAATTCTCCGCCGGCGTCAGAGCGGGGCGATCAGCCAGCATGACGCCCAGGAACTCCAGCCGCTCGATATGGCGGCCCAGCACCGCTAGGCAGACGGTGAGCGGCGTGGCGAGAAGAAGCCCCGGCGCGCCCCAGAGCCAGGTCCAGAAGATCGCCGCCACCACGACGGAAAACGGCGAGAGCCCGGTGCTCTGGCCGAAGGCCAAGGGCTCCACCGCCTGGCCCATCAGCCCCTCGCCGACCACGTAGAAGACGGTGGTCCAGAGAGCCATGGTCCAGCCCGGATCCACCGCGGCGGCCAGCAGGATGGGCGGGATGGCGGCGATGGGGGTGCCGATGAAGGGCACGAAGCGCATCAGCGCCGCGAGGATGCCCCAGAGCGGCGCGCCGGGCACCCCGATCAGCAGCAGCACGCCAGTGGTGACGATGCCATAGGCGGTGTTGATGCCAAGCTGCGTCAGGAAGTAGCGCGACAGGCGCATCGCCGCGTCATCCAGCGCGACGGTGGTGCGATGCAGGTCGCGCGCGCCGAAGAGGCGGATCAGCCGGTCCCGGAGGTCCTGGCGCTGCAGCAGCACGAAGACGGCCACGACGAAGACAATGAAGGTGGTCGCCAGCGGTTCCAGCGCCGGCATCAGCACGCGTTCCGCCACCTGCAATGGGCTGGGATTGGGCGTGCGGACCTCCACTGGCACCGGGCGCTCGCCGCTGGGGGTGGGGACGGGTGCCTCGGTCGTCGCCTCCTCCATCCCGCGCCCGACCTGCTCCACGAGGCCTGACAGGCGGCCCATGGTGAGCTCGCGCGCCGCCGCCCATTTTTCCTGCATCGTCGCCTGATAGCGCGGCAAGTCCTCCGCCAGGGAACCGACCTGCGAGGCGATCACCGCCCCCAAGGCCAGCACCAGGCCCAGGGCGAGCAGGGAGGCCAGCAGCGCGGCGGCGGCGCGGCCGATTCCGACGCGCCGCAACAGGTCGGCCAGCGGCGCCAGCACGAAAGACAGCAGCAGGGCGAGGGTGATGGGGATCAGCACGTCCCGTGCCAGCGCCAGCCCCGCCACCACCACGACACCGATCGCCAGCGACAGGAGGCTGGTCAGGCCCGGCGCCTCGGCGGGGGCGATGGGCGTCGGCGGCGGTGGTGCTTCGCGTGGCGGCATGGGTGACGGGCCTCCGGCAATGGATCGGCCTTGCGGCCTTCCGAGGCAACGTGCGGCGCCGGGCTTCGATGCGTGTCAGCCTGCTTCGAGTAGGAAGCTCCGGATGATGTCGTCCAGTGTCTCGCTGGCTCGCAGGCCGAGACGCGCGGCGGCGGCCGACTGGAAGCGGCGCGGCCACCCATCCACCACCGCCTGCAGCGCCGGGTCGGGCGCCCAGGTGACGCGGCCCAGGCTGCGCCCCGCCGCGTGGCGAGGCAGGGCGCCGGCCATCTCGGCCGGCGTGGCCGTGAGGGCGGGCAGGTTGATCGCCCGCGACGGCCCCAGCGCCTCTCCGGGCAGGTCGTGCAGTGCACGCAGCGCCAGGGCGACGCGGCGGACGGAGGCGAGGGGCAGAGGCGTGTCCGGGCGAAGCGGGCAGGCGACGTCGCGCCCCAGGAGCGGCTCGCGCAGGATGGCGGCGACGCGGTCTGACACGGCGGGGCTTGGCACGCCTGGGCGGATCATCACGATGGGCAGGCGCAGCGACCGCGCATCCACCGCGCCGCGCCGGGCATGGTCGGCCAGCAGCAACTCCGCCATTGCCTTCTGCGTGCCGTAGGAGGTCTGCGGCAGGCGCGGCGTGTCGTCCTCCACCACCTCCGGCAAGCTGCCGCCGAAGGCCGCGATGGAGCTTGCGAAGACCAGGCGCGGAACCCGGCCCTGCCCCCGGCAGCGCTCTAGCAGCCGCAGAAGGGCGAGGAGATTCACCGAGAGCCCATGGCCCAGATCGGCCTCAGCCGCGCCGGTCAGGCTGGCGGCGAGATGGAACACGCTGTCGAACCCTTCCGTGCCGAACAGCGCCTCCAGCAGCGCCGGGTCGCGCAAATCGCCCGAGCGGGTGGTGATGGGAACCGCCGATCCCTGCGGCGCCTCGGGTGCCCGGAGGTCGGTCAGCACGATCTGCTGCAACGGGGCTCCGTTCAGCGTGCCGGCCGCCAGCAGCGCGTCCGTCAGGTGGCGGCCGATGAATCCTGCCGCGCCCGTCACCAGGACCCGCATCCCGCCTCCATCCCTTGCCGCGCCCGAGGCTAGACGCGCGCCGCGCGGGCGGGCAACCGCACCGCATGAAGACGCTGCTGATCGTGTTCCATTCCGTGACGGGCGGCACGCGCGCGATGGCGGAGGCGGCCGCGCGCGGCGCGGAGCAGGAGGAAGGGGTTCGCGTCCGACTCCTCCACGCGCAGGAGGCGGGGCCGGAGGATGTGCTGGCGGCAGACGGCTTCCTCTTCGCGACGCCGGAGATGCTGGCGACCATGGCCGGGCTGATGAAGGATTTCTTCGATCGCTGCTTCTATCCGGCGTTGGACCGGCTCAATGGCCGCCCCTACGTCGCGCTGATCTGCGCCGGCAGCGACGGCACGGGCGCCGCCCGGCAGGTGGCGCGCATCGCCACGGGCTGGCGGCTGCGCGAGGTGGCCGAGCCGCTGATCATCTGCGTCCACGCGCAGACGCCGGAGGCGATCCAGGCGCCGAAGGCCATCGGTGCCGAGGATCTGGCGCGGTGCGAGGAAGCGGGAGCCGCGCTGGCGGCGGGGCTGGCGATGGGGGTGTTCTGATCAGCCGACCCGCGCCGCCCGCTCCAGCGCGGTGATGTCCAGCTTGACCATGCCGAGCATCGCCTCGGCCACGCGCCGCGCCTTCGCCGTGTCCGGATCGCGCAGCCACTCGCCCAGGCGGCGCGGCGTGACCTGCCAGTGTAGCCCCCAGCGATCGCGCAGCCAACCGCATTGCTCCGCCGTGCCGCCTTCCAGAAGCGCGTCCCAGATCCGGTCAATCTCCGCTTGGCTTTCGCATTCGACCATGACGGAGAAGCTGTGATTGAACGGGTCGAGCGGCCCTGCCTCCACCGCCCGGTAGCGCTGGCCGCCGAGGGTGAAGGCAGCGATCCGCACGCTGCCCGCCGGTCCGCTGGGCGTGTCCGCCGGCAGCGGCGCGATCCACTCCAAGGCGGAGCCGGGGATGAGCGCGGTGTAGAAGCGCAGCGCCGCCTCCATGTCCCGCGCGAACCAGAGATGCTGGGCGACCTGCGTCAAGGCGCGGCCACTCGCGGGCCCACCACGCCGAACATCGCCCCCTGCGGGTCGCTGGCAACGACGATGCATAGGTTTCCCGGCACTTCTGCCGGGCCGTAATGGATGGTGCCGCCCGCTTCCGTGATGGCGGCGGCCGCAGCGTCGATGCCGCGGACGCCGAAGTAGAAGTTCCAGGCTGGGGGCGGGCCATTCGGGATTGCGCGCATCACCGCCCCCATCGCCATGCCGCCCTGCAGGAGGAAGCGGTATTCGCCCATCTCGCCCATCGGCATGGCGTCGCCCGTCTGCCAGCCGAAATGGCCTCCATGGAAGGAAAGGGCCGCCGCGGGGTCGGTCGTCGCCAGCTCGTTCCAGTGGCAATGGCCGGTGTGGTTCGGCGCGAAGGCGTGGCTCGTGCCGTCATCCGCCCCACGCATGATGCCGATCGCGACGCCTTGCGGGTCCGTCAGGATGGCGAAGCGGCCGACGCCCGGGATGTCGGTGGGCGGAACGTGCTGCGCCCCGCCAGCCGCGAGGATGGCGGCGGCCGTCCGGTCCACGTCGTCCACCGCAACATAACCCAGCCAGCGCGGCCGCATCGCCTCGCCGGCGCCGGGCGGGGGCGCCATCATCCCGGCGACATCCCCGGCCCCCGTGCCGAGGAGATGGTAATCCACCCCCGGCACCGTCGCCTTGCGCGCCCGCCATCCCAGCACGGCGCCATAAAAGCGCGAAGCCGCTATGGGGTCGGGCGTGGTGAGTTCGTACCAAAGGAAGTCGCCGTGCCGGTTGGCCATGTGCCGCTTCCCCTCAGACGTCCAGGATCGGCGCGAAGCCACCGAAGATCATGCGCTTGCCGTCAAAAGGCATGGTGTCGGCCATCGCCTTCATGCGCGGGTCCGCCTTCATGCGCTGGTTCGCGGCGTCGCGGATTTCCTTGGACGGGTACTCGATCCAGGAGAAGACCACGACTTCATCCGGCTTCGCCTGCACAGCGCGGCGAAAATCAGTGAGCTTGCCGTCCGGCACGTCGTCCTCCCAGCATTCGACCATGCGGATGGCGCCGAACTCCTTGAAGAGCGGTGCCGCCTCGGCGGCGTGCTGGCGATAGGTTTCCTTGTTCGAGGTGGGCACGGCCACCACGAAGCCATCCACGTAGTCCATTTGTCTCGTTTCCCCTTTGCGTGCCGGCGTCTTCCGGATGTTCTTTCCAGTGCCGCCATGCTGTCGCGGCTGGACATTTAGGTTGATATCAACATATGTAGGCCATGTCAACGGAAATTTCTCTTTTTGTTCCGTTCGAGGCGACCCTGGAGGTGCGGGATGCCTGCTTGTGCCTGCATGTGCAGCGTGCGGCCCGGGCCTTGGCTCGCCGCTTTGACGAGGCGTTGCGGCCGGTCGGTCTGACGAACGGCCAGTTCTCCCTGTTGATGTCTCTGAACCGCCCGAAGCCCGCGGCGATGAAGCAGGTGTCCGAGCTGCTGGCGATGGACCGGACGACGCTGACCGCAGCGCTGAAGCCACTGGAGCGGCAGGGGCTGCTCGTGGTCAGTCACAACCCGGCGGACCGTCGCAGCCGCCTGCTCAGCCTTACGGAAAAGGGAAGAGGTGTGCTGGCGCAGGCCGTGCCGATCTGGCGCGCTGTCCATGGCGCCATTGAAGCGGATCTGCTGGAGCCGGACGCGCTGCGGGCGGGGTTGATGGCGCTGTCACAGGTGGACGAAGCGCCAGAGACGTGACGGGCTCGCCTCGGGCAGCCCTGGTTGCTCCGCCCAAATCCTGACCACTCGCCCTCTGTCCATGCTACGATGGGCGCAACGAATAATGGGAGGAACCTTCATTGCTGCACCGCCGCGCGCTGCTTGCCACGCCGATGCTTGCTGCCCTGCCCCTTGCGGGCCGCGCCCAGGAGAACTGGCCGAACCGGCCAGTGCGCGTCATCGTCGGCTTCCCGCCCGGCGGCTCGCTCGACGTGATGACGCGCGTGGCCGCGGAGCAAATGTCGCAGCGCCTCGGCCAGCCCTTCGTGGTGGAGACGCGCACCGGTGCCTCCGGCAATATCGGTGCGGAGGCGCTCGCCCGCGCGACGCCGGATGGCTACACCATCGGCACCGTCAGCATGCACAATCTGCTGATCAATCCGCATCTCTTCCGGCGGCTGCCCTATGATCCGGAGCGGGACTTCGCCTGGATCAGCGCGATGTGGGACCTGCCCAATGTCGCGGTGGTCCCGGCCCAGCACGTCCCGGCGCGAACGCTGCAGGAATTCGTCACCTGGGCGAAGGCACGGCCGGGGCGGGTCAGCTTCGGCTCCTCCGGGGTCGGTACCACCATCCACCTTTCCGGCGCCTTCCTCGCCGGGCGCACGGGGTTCGAGGCGCAGCATGTGAGCTATCGCGGTGCGGCCCAGACCATCCCGGCGCTGTTGGCGGGGGATATCCAATACGCGGTGGACAACCTCGCCTCCTATGTCGGCGTGATCGCAGAGGGGAGGATGCGGGCGCTCGCCGTGGCGCTGCCGCAGCGCTGGCCGGCCCTGCCCGACGTGCCGACCATGGCGGAGGCCGGCGTGCCCGGCTTCGAGGTCTCGCCCTGGCATCTCTGGGCGGCGCCGCGCGGCACGCCGCAGGCGGTGGTCGACCGAATCTCGGCTGAGGTGCGCGCTGCCTGGGCTGACCCGGCGCTGCAGCAGCGGGCCATCACGATGGGTGCCCGGCTGACCGGCTCTACACCCGACGGGCTGGCGGAGCGGCTGGCGAAGGAGAAGCCGATCTGGGCGGAGATGGTGAGGGTCAGCGGCGCGCAGCCGGAGTAGGGAGGCGTCTGCTTCTTTGAGCCTCTGCGCGGCTTGGATGAAATGGTGCTTAGGGCTGAAATCGAACCAGCGACACTGCGATTTTCAGGTGTGAGATCCTGCAGCTAAGCATTTGATTTTGCATACCCTGGACAACGCTGCGCTAAGTCTGTGCTAACAGCGCCGCGGTTTCATCCCTCAGCGGAACCTATCGGCTCTGGCCCAAGATGAACCTCTCCCGCCTACCCCGCGACAGACGGCCGGGCCCTTTTACCCTGTCGATTGGTCGGACGACGCCGATGCCGACGTCGTGCGTGTCACAAGGGATGCGGCGCGAGCACGGAGTGGTGTGACCCACCTCCGAGTCCGGGTCTTGGACGCGCGGGGCGCCCCTCTCCGGCGCAGTTGTCGAGATTTGGCAATGTGATGCGTGCGGCCGGTATCGTCATGCGCGCGATCGCCACTGGACGTGCCCCGGCCTTTCGCCGCCCGCAAGGCCATTCAACGCCCACTCCGGTCATGCGCTGACAGTCTGGCTCTTCCCGCCAGCGGACATGTCGTTTCGACGGGGCGCCAGCTGCTGACCAGGAGGGCGATCCCGCGCTTGCCGCGTTGAACAGACCGGCCATCAGCGTGGCGCCGATGACGCCGAGGAGGACCTCCGCGACGATCGGCGTGGTGGTGCCGACGAGGGTGGCGGCGCCCGCGAAGGAGGTCGGCCCGAGGAGGAGCGCGAGCCCTGTGGTTACCTGACGCCTCCCATCTACCGGGTGCCGGAGAGGCGAGCACCGCTACGCGGTCGAAATTGTCGGCCTCGTCACGCAACCCCGGACCGGCCATCCGAAATTCAGGTTCTTTCGACCCGAGGCGACGTGCCGCGAACGGGTGAGCGCCGCTGTTGACAACATGTGCACGGCGGGTGTGCAGTTCCCGGTCGGATGAGCCCCAAAGGCTCGCCGGAGGGAGAAGGGACGTACCATGCACCGCCGTGCCCTGCTTGCCGTGCCGCCGGCACTGGCAGCCGCATCCGTTGTTGGTTTCCCCGGTTCCGCGCGCGCGCAGACAGCTTCTGGTGGCTCCCCCATACCCCAGGCGAGGCCCGGGGATGTGGGGCTGAATGCGGGGCGGCTCAGCCGGATCAAGGAGGCCTTCGAGGCTGAGATCGCCGAAAGCCGGTTGCCTGGCGCGGTGGTCATGATCGCCCGGCGCGGACGCCTCGCGTTTGCCGAGACGATGGGCTTCCGAGATCGCCAAGCGAACGCGGCGATGACGCCAGACGCGGTCTTCCGCATCTACTCCATGACCAAGCCGCTGGTCTCGGTGGCCGCGATGATCCTGGTGGAGGAGGGGCGCATCGGCCTTGCCGACCCTGTCGGGCGCTTCCTGCCGGGGTTTGAGCGGCTGCAGGTCAGCGCGCCGCGCGGCGCCACGTCGGATGCCGGTTACGACACGATCCCAACGCAGCGCCCGATGCTGGTCTACGACCTGCTGCGCCACACTTCCGGCCTCGCTTACGGCGAGCTAACGGCGAACGCACCGGTGCGAGACGCCTACACCCGCGCGGGTCTCTACCTGCCCAACCAGCGAGATTACGATAGCCGTGGTCTGAGCCCGGAGGAGTTCGTGCGTGCCCTCGCAGGGGCACCGCTTGCGCGGCAGCCAGGTACGACGTGGGAGTATAGCCTTTCGAGTGACGCGCTCGGACGCGTGGTCGAGGCTGCTTCCGGGCAACGCCTTGAGGTGTTCATGGAGGAGCGACTGTTCCGCCCCCTTCGGATGAACGACACCGGCTTCGTGCTGCGCGACAGTGGGGCATCGCGGCTGGCAATGCACAGCGGGGTGGACCCGGCCGCCAACAACGCCCGCGTCGAGATGATCGATGTGTCGCGCCCACCCGGGAATGCGTCGGGCGGCGCGGGCGGCGTTTCGACGGCTGCGGATTACCTTCGCTTTGCACAAATGCTGGCCAATGGTGGCGAACTTGACGGCGTACGCATCCTATCGCCGGCGACGGTGCGCCTCATGACATCGGACCATGTCGCGGGCCTGCAGCAGCCGCTGCCCCCAGGCATGCTGCTGCTCGGTTCGCCTGGTTTCGGCTTCGGGCTCGGCTTCGCCACGCGCCTGGCCGACGGTGGGGCGCTGGTCCCGGGCTTCCAAGGGCAGTTCATGTGGGCAGGTTACGGCGGCACCTACTTCTGGGTGGACCCCCGGGCCGAACTCGTCACCGTGAGCATGACGGCCGCGCCCAGTGTTGCCCGTGCAGGCTACCGCAGGCTGCTGATGCAGCTAACCTACGGCGCGCTCGACGCCTGAAACTCGTGAGGGGGCCGCACCGGACGTCTCGGCGGCGACCCTCTTCTCCGGGCAAGTCTAGGCGCGGTGTGCCTGGCGACGCTGCAGGGCCAGACCGGATGTGGTCGGGTGCCTACCTGCTGCGTCCCGAGGGGGACGTGCTCCGCGCATCTACCGCTCGCTGCCCTACGGCGCTGATGCAGAAAGGAGCACCCAGGGACTGTGCTAGCAGTGCGCTAGGCACACAGCTCCGCGGCAGCGCAATGCGCTCGCATCTAAGCTCTTAATTTGCTTGAAAGAAATGGTGCCCAGGGCCGGAATCGAACCAGCGACACTGCGATTTTCAGTCGCATGCTCTACCAACTGAGCTACCTGGGCGCCGTTGGTCGCGGCTCTCTAGCGGAGGGCGTCAGCCCTGTCCAGTCACCGGGGCGTCATCATCGCCCGGCGTGTCCTCTTCGTCGGCGGCGATGCCGTAGCGCTCGCCGAACCAGCGGGCGAGGTCCACTTGGCGGCAGCGGTCGGAGCAGAAGGGAAAGGCGCTCCGCTCGCCGGGACGGCGCGGGGCGGAAGGCTGGCCGCAGACCGGGCAGCGCGAATCAGGCATCGCTCACCTCCTCCAGGGACGCGTCGCGCAGCACGAGGGGGCGTCCGGCGCGCGCGGCGAACTCCTCCAACGCCCCGGGCAGGGCGCGGATGGAATCCAGCACCGGCGCGGGGGCGGACAGGGCAAGGGCGCGATGCGGTGCCGCTGCCGCTTCCCGCGCAGCAAGGCGCAGCAGCGCGAGGCCACGCGCCAGGGGGCGGTCGGCCAGCACCTCGTGCAGCGGCGGGTGAATGCGGGCGCGCTTCATCTCGAACAGGCCCAGCGGCCCGAAGCCCAGCGCCTGCACCAGCCCGTCGCCGCCCAGGGCCGAACGGATCGCCGGCTCCAGCGCGCCCCGCGCCTTGAGCGAGAGCCCGGCAAGGTCCAGCAGGATCGGCCCGGCCAGGTCGCGCAGCACGATCTGACGCGCCAGCTCCGGCAGGGCCTGACGATTCGCCTCGCGCGGGTCGGCGCCGCCCGAATCCACGTCCACCGCGGTCAGGGCGGGCAGGGGCGAGATGATCAGCCGGCCGCCCCCCGACAAAGCTGCCTCGGCCAGAGCCAGGGATTCAGCCTCGGCCTCCAACTCATCGTCGAAGGCTTGGCCGCCCGTCACGCGCGGACCCAGCGCCGCGCGCAGCCGCGCCAGCTCTGCCGGATCATCCACAACCAGGGGCGCTTCGTGATGCGCAGCAGCCCAGCGCAGCGCCTGATCCGGCCCGCGCTCCAGCAGCGCGAGCGGCCCGCTGGGGCGCTGCTTCACGCGTGCGGAAACGCGCAGCCCCTTGCCGTTCTGCGCCGCGCGGGTGACGCGCAGGGTCAGGATCGTGCCCTCGGGCGGCAGGCGCCGCCCTTCGCATTCGGATTCAGGCAGGAAGCCGCTCGTGCCGTCCGGCAGGGCGACGAAGCCGCCCGCCAGCGCCGGCATGCGCGACACGACGCGCCCGCGCAGGATGTCTCCGACCCCGTCGGGGCGTGCCGGGCGCTCGACGCGGTAGCCTGCCAGCACCCCGTCCCGCAGCAGCGCCACGCGCCGCTCGCCGGGCGAGCGGGACACGCGGATCTCGACGGTCACGGGCGCAGCCAGCCGCAGCCGCGCAGAAGCTGGGCCGTCTCGAACAGGGGGAGGCCGACGACATTGGAATGGCTGCCTGACAGGAAGCGGACGAACATCTCCGCACGGCCCTGGATGGCGTATCCGCCCGCCTTGCCCTGCCATTCGCCGCTGTCGAGATACGCTTCGACTTGCTGCGTCGTCAGACGCTGGAAGGCGACCACGGAGACGACAAGCCGCGTGCCGAGGCTACCATCGGGCCGGCGCAGCGCCACGCCGGTGTGGACGCGGTGCCGCCGCCCGGAGAGAAGTTCAAGGAAGCGTCGCGCCTCCTCGCGATCCGTCGGCTTGCCCAGGATGCGGCGGCCGACGCCCACCACCGTATCGGCGGCCAGCACCAGGGCGCCCGGCGCCTCCACCGCCTCGGCCTTCAGGCGGGCGAGTCGGGAAGCGAGTTGGCGCGGCAATTCCTTGCGGCCCGGGGTCTCGTCAAGCTCGGTGGGCGCGACGCGATCGGGCACGATGCCGATCCGCGCCAGCAGCTCAAGACGGCGCGGACTCGCGGAGGCAAGGATGAGAGGGGGATTGTCCATGGCCCTCCGGCGGCCGCTGGCCGGGGCGGAAAGGCGTTACTTGAAGCGGAAGGTGATGCGGCCCTTGGTCAGGTCATAGGGCGTCATTTCCACGTTCACGCGGTCGCCAGCGAGGACGCGGATGCGGTTCTTGCGCATCTTCCCCGAGGTGTGGGCCAGGACCATGTGGTCGTTGTCGAGCTTCACGCGGAACATCGCGTTGGGCAGCAGCTCGACCACTTGGCCGCTGAACTCGATCATATCCTCTTTCGACATCAGATCCCTTTGGCTGGGCTTGGGGCGCAAGGATTTGCGCCGCGGTCAAGCCCCCGGCGCCGGCGGGGCTGAGATGCGCCTCGCGCGGCGTGAAGTCAAGTTTACTGGCCCAGTCTCAGCCGAGGCGCAGGGCCACGCTGCGCGCATGGGCGTCTAAGCCTTCCGCCTCGGCCAGCGCGACGGCGGCCGGGCCGATGCGGCGCAGCCCTGCCGCGTCGCATTCCACCCAGGTGGTGCGCTTGAGGAAATCGAAGACCGAAAGCCCCGAAGCGAAGCGGCTGGTGCGACCGGTGGGCAGGACGTGGTTTGGCCCCGCCACGTAGTCGCCGATGGCCTCGGGCGTGTGGCGGCCCAGGAAGGCGGCCCCGGCATGGCGGATGCGGCGCATGAGCGCGTGCGGTTCGTCCACCATCACCTGCAGGTGCTCGGGCGCGAGGCGGTTGGTGAGTTCCACCGCCTCCTCCCAGTCGCGCGTGATGATGACGGCGCCGTGCCGGCGCCAGGATTCCCCGGCAATGGCGGCACGGGGCAGATCGGCCAGCGCCGCTTCGACGGCGGAAGCGACCGCGTCGGCGAAGCCGGCATCGGTGGTGATGAGGATGCTCTGCGCCGCCTCGTCATGCTCGGCCTGGGCCAGGAGGTCCATGGCGACATGGGCAGGGTCGTTCGCCCCATCGGCCAGCACCACCACCTCGGAGGGACCGGCGATGGAATCGATGCCCACGCGGCCGAAGACCTGCCGCTTCGCCTCAGCCACATAGGCGTTGCCCGGGCCGACGATGCGGTCCACCGGGGCGACGCTTTCCGTCCCCCAGGCCAGCGCAGCGACAGCCTGTGCGCCGCCGATGCGCCAGATCTCCTCCACCCCGGCGCGGCGGGCCGCGGCGAGCACCAGCGGGTTCAGCGTCCCGCCCGGCGTCGGCACCGCCATGGCGATGCGCTCCACCCCGGCGGCGCGCGCCGGCAGCGCGTTCATCAGCACGGAGGAAGGATAGGCCGCCTTGCCCCCCGGCACGTAGATCCCAACCGCATCCAGGGGCGTCCAGCGCATCCCCAGCGCCACCCCATCCTCGCCCGGCATCTCCAGGTCGGCGGGAAGCTGGGCGCGGTGGAAGGCTTCGATGCGCCGTGCGGCCAATTCCAGTGCCTCCAGCAGGGGCGCGGGGAGGGAGGCGCAGGCTTCCTCGATCTCGCCGGCGGAGACGCGCAGCGCGCCCGGGCCGCTGGGCGTCCAGCTATCCAGCCGTGCGGTCTGGCGCAGCAGCGCCGCGTCGCCCTCGGCCTTCACCTCGGCGATGATGGCGGAAACCGCGGCGTCCACCCGCGTGGTGACGTTGCGCCCATCCTCCAGCAGCACGGCGAAGGCAGCGGCGAAGCCCGGATCGGCGGTGTTCAGGCGATGCATGCCAGCCCCTCCCGGAAGCGCGCGACCCAGGTAGCGATCTCCTCCGGCCGGGTCTTGAGCGCGGTGCGGTTGACGATGAGGCGCGAGGTGACGGGCGCGATCACCTCCGTCTCCACCAGCCCATTCGCCTTCAGGGTGGAGCCGGTCTGCACCAGATCCACGATGACGCGGGCGAGACCGAGCGCGGGGGCAAGTTCCATCGCGCCGTTCAGGTGCACCACCTCCGCCTGCACCCCGCGCGCGGCGAAGTGGCGGCGCGCGATGTTGGGATACTTGGTGGCCACCGAGACGCGCGACCAGCGCGATGCATCGTCCCGCCCCGCCGTTTCCGCCGCCTCTGCCACCGAGACGCGGCAGGCGCCGATGCGCAGGTCGAGCGGTGCGTAGATCTGGTCCGTCTCGTATTCCATCAGCACGTCGCCGCCGCAGACGCCGATCTGCGCCCCGCCATGCGCCACGAAGGCGGCAACGTCGAAGGGCCTGACCCGGACGACGTCGAGGCCAGGATGGTTGGTGCCGAAGCGAAGGCGTCGGCTGTCCTCGTCGACGAAATCCGCGTCCGGCCGGATGCCCGCCCCGTCCAGCACGGGGCGGAGTTCCTTCAGGATGCGCCCCTTGGGCAGCGCCAGAACAAGGCCTGTCATCAG
The DNA here is from genome assembly GCF_017355885.1 of Sabulicella rubraurantiaca. Classification (GTDB taxonomy): domain Bacteria; phylum Pseudomonadota; class Alphaproteobacteria; order Acetobacterales; family Acetobacteraceae; genus Roseococcus; species Roseococcus rubraurantiacus. Next base: position 42,303 of record NZ_JAFEUU010000010.1, on the reverse strand, counting down.
CCTGGCAGCCGCTCGATATCCGCGCCCACCGCCGCCAGCTTGGCCTCCACGCTCTCATAGCCGCGGTCGAGGTGGTAGACGCGGTTCACAATGGTCTCGCCTTCCGCCGCGAGCCCGGCCAGCACCAGGGAGACGGAAGCGCGCAGATCGGTCGCCATGACCGGCGCACCGGACAGGCGCGGCACGCCGCGCACGATGGCGGAGGAGCCGTGGAAGTTGATCCGCGCGCCCATCCGCATCAGCTCGGGCACATGCATGAAGCGATTCTCGAAGATCGTCTCGGTGATCATCGAGGCACCCTCGGCGACGGTCATCAGCGCCATGTACTGCGCCTGCATGTCAGTGGCGAAGCCGGGGAAGGGCTCCGTCATGACATCGGCGCCGCGCAACCCGTTGCGGCGGGTGACGGTGAGGCCCGTATGCGTCTCGGCCACGTCCACCCCGGCGTCGCGCAGCACCCGTGCCACGGAGCCCAGATGCTCCAGCCGCGCCCCTTCCAGATGGAGCTGCCCGCCGGTGATGGCGGCGGCGCAGGCATAGGTCCCGGCCTCGATGCGGTCGGGAACGATGGGGTGGGTGGCGGCGAGCAGCGTCGCCCCGCCCTCGATCCGCAGCCGGTCGGTGCCGATCCCCTCGATCCGCGCGCCCATGCGCATCAGGCACATGGCGAGGTCGCCGATCTCCGGCTCGCGCGCCGCGTTCACCAGCTCCGTCTCGCCCTCGGCGAGGCACGCGGCCATCAGCAAATTCTCGGTGGCGCCGACCGAAACGGTGGGGAAGATGATGCGAGCCCCGCGCAGCTTGCCGCCGGGCGCGCGGGCCTCGATGTAGCCGCTGGTGATCTCGATCTCGGCGCCGAGTTGCTCCAGCCCCTTGATGTGAAGGTCCACCGGCCGCGTGCCGATGGCGCAGCCGCCAGGCAAGGAGACGCGCGCCCGCCCGTACCGCGCCAGCAGCGGCCCGAGCACGAGGACCGAGGCGCGCATCTTGCGGACGATGTCGTAGGGCGCCTCCAGCTCCTTCGCATTGCCGGAGATGGAAAGAGTGCGCGCCGCCTTGTCGTGTTCCACCAGCAGCCCGTGATGGCGCAGAAGCTGCGTCATGGTGGCGATGTCGGCGAGGTCGGGCGCGTTGGTCAGCACCAGCGGCCCATCCGCCAGCAGCCCTGCGGCCATGAGCGGCAGGGCGGCGTTCTTGGCGCCGGAAATGGGCACGCTGCCCGAAAGCGGCTTGCCGCCGCGGATGCGGATGCGGTCCATGGTCTAGTGCCTGCTCACAGTCGCGGCAGGGCGACGCCGCGCTGCCCCATGTATTTCCCGGCGCGGTCGGCGTAGCTGACCTCGGGCGCCGAGTCCCCCTTCAGGAACAGGAACTGGCAGATGCCTTCGTTCGCATAGACCTTGGCGGGCAGGGGGGTGGTGTTGCTGATCTCGATCGTCACCTGGCCTTCCCATTCCGGTTCCAGCGGCGTCACGTTCACGATCAGCCCGCATCGCGCATAGGTGGATTTGCCGAGGCAGATCACCAGCACGTCGCGCGGGATGCGGAACCACTCCACCGTGTGGGTCAGCACGAAGGAATTGGGCGGGATGATGCAGACCTGTCCCTTGCGGGACACGAACCCCGTCTCGCTGAAGTTCTTGGGGTCCACCACCGCGTTGTCCACGTTGGTGAAGACCTTGAACTCATCCGCCGCCCGGGCGTCATATCCGTAGGAGGAAAGCCCGAAGGAGATCACGCCCTCGCGCTTCTGTGCCTCGACGAAGGGCTCGATCATGCCGTGTTCCGTCGCCATGCGGCGGATCCAGTGGTCAGGCATGATGGGCATTCAGTCGTCCTTCGGGGGCGTCGGGTCCGTATCGGCCGGGGGATTAGCCCCTTCCGGGGGTTGCCGTCCATCGGAGGGCCGTTCCGCCCCAGTCTCCGCCTCCGCCGCCCGGGCGCGGGACTGGGCCTTGCGGCGGCGCAGGTTCTCGCGCAGCGCCGCGGCCAGCCGGGCCTCGCGCTCTAGGTCGCGGCGGGGAGGCATAGCACATCCTCATGTCCGACCGTCGCGGCGAGCTGCCCTCGCGCGGCCTGGTCGAGCCGCGCCGCCCGCCAAGCCTCCACCTTGGCCCAGTCGCGCCGCTCATGCGCCAGCGCGGCCTCGGCATGGCCGGCGGCCAGGATTCCCGCCATCTCTCCCTCACGCCGGTGGATGCGCCAGGGCGAGGCGGCGCGGTGCACCGCATAGCCGTGACGGCTGAAGGCGCGGGCGATGGCGGCAGGGGCAGCGGGTCCCAGGGCCGGGCCGCCGAAGCCCTTGGCGCGACGCTGGTCGCGGCCGAAGCCGCGCGCCACCAGCGCGTCTGCCGGGTGGGGCGGGGCGAAGCGCTCCCGGCCCGTCACGTTGAGCGCGGCGTAGAAGGGCAGGCGCCGCGCCGCCAGCACGGTGGCCAGCCGCTCCACCCAGGCCTCGGAAACGAGGTCGCACAGGGCGGTGCAGGTGACGGCGTGGACCTTATCCAGTGGCAGGCCCTGCGGCGCCCCGGCAAGGTCGTACAGCACCCCCTCGATCCTCCATGCCCCGGCGGGGGCATGGACCAGCAGCGCCTTGCGGCCCGGCCAGGTCGCGGCCCAGCCCATCTCCCACGCCGCCTCCTGCATCGTGTCGAAGGCACGGGCCATGAGGTCGGGATCGGCGTCGGCCAGGGTCCAGCTTTGCGGCTTGCGGATGAAGTGAGCGAGCCAGCGGGTCAGGCTGCCAGTTCCGGCGCCCAGATCGAGCAGATGCGGCCGCGCCGCGCGCAGATGCGCGGCCAGGATGCGCGCCAGCCCTTCGTCCCGCGCGGCGGCGTCGAAGGGTTCGCGCAGGGACAGCCAGTCGGCGTCGAAGCCTTCAGCCATGCCCAGCCTTCCGCAATTCCTCCGCGAAGAGGGCAGCACGGTCCTCCCAGCGCGGCAGGCGCTGCCCGGCACGCCAGGAGGCCTCGGCCATCTGGGCGCGCAGATCGGGGTCCATGATGACGCGGCGCAGCCCGCGCGACAGGCTGTCGTGATTGCCCGGTGCCGCCACGATGGCCGCGCCCGGCCCCACCACCTCGGCGATGGCGCCGCCGGTGCAGATGGCCAGCGGAAGGCCGCGCGCCTGGGCCTCGGCCGCCGCCATGCCGTAGCCTTCGTGATGTGTCGCCAGGGCGAAGATGTCGGCGGACTGATACTCCAACTCCAGCGAATCCCCGCCCAGCGCGCCAAGGAAGGTGACGCGCCCTTCGAGCCCGAGTTCCCCCACCAGGGCCCGCAGCGTCGCGGCGTGGACCGGGTCGGCCTCCGGCCCGGCGATGCGCAATTCCCAGTCGAGGTCGGTCAGCCGCGCCAGGGCCCGCAGCAGCACGTCATGTCCCTTGCGCGGGATCAGCGAGCCGACGGCGAGGATGCGCACCCGCTCCGCCCCGTTGCCCGGCGCGCGCGCCGCCGGGTCGGTGCCGGGCTCCACCACCCCCACGCGGTCCGGATCGGCGCCCAGGGCGGGCAGGCCGCGCGCCGTCAGGGGCGAGGTGGCGATGAGCCGCGTCAGCACCGCGAAAAGCGGCCGCTCCAGCGCCTCCTGCACTGCTTTGTCCACCCCGGGTTCGAGCGAGGTCGGGTGGTGGATGAGGCCCACGGCGCGACGCAGCGCGGGGGAGGCGGGGTCGAAGGCCGGCAGGCCGAGCCCGTCGATCACAGCCGCCTCGCCGGGCTGCAGCGTTGCCAGGGCCTCGGCCGCCGAGTGGCGCGCTTCGTCGTCGGGAGTGGGGAAGCGCCCCTTCAGCTCCAGCACGCGGACCTCATGGCCCAGCATCCGCAGCCCTTCGAGGATGCGGCGGTCATAGATGTAACCGCCGGAGGTGGCGCTGAACGGGCCGGGGACGAGCAGGGCGATGCGCATCACGCGACCGCCGCCTCATAGGCCGCCCAGGCCACGTGGCTTTCGCGCAGCAGCACCTTGATCGCCGTCACCCCCTCGCCGCCCGCACCGAGCCGCCCGTCGCGGCAGGCGGCGGAGAGCAGACCATGGATGTGGAAGGCCAGGTGCTCGGTCGTGGTGTTCTGCCCGGCGAAGGCCGGCTCCTCGTCCAGGTTACGGTAGTCCAGCGCGGCAAGGATCTTCCGCAGCTCGTCCTTCGCTAGGCCAATGTCCACCAGCAAATTAGCATGGTCGAGGCGCGGCGCGCGGAACTCCGCCTCCACCACGAAGGTCGCGCCGTGCAGCCTTTGCGCCGGGCCGAACTCCGCGCCGCGGAAGGAATGCGCGACCATGATGTGGTCCACGACCGTCAGGCTGAACATCACGCGGGATCTCCGTAGAGGATGACGGGGCAGAGGGGCTGCGGCGCGCCGTGTGGCGGGTCGAGCAGAGCGCCGATGCGGTCTGGCAGCTCGGCAAAGGGCACGAAAGGGCCAAGCAGCGCGTCGAGGCGCGGATCGTCCAGCAGGGAAAGCGCCAGCGCCATGCGCTCTGCATGGCTGCGCCGGCCGCGCATCGCCGGCGACACGCTGCCGACCTGGGTGGAAAGGAGGCGCAGGCGCCGCTGATGGAAGCGCGCACCCAGCGGCAACGCGGGCTCCGCATCGCCGAACCAAGAGGCCTCGACGATGCGGGCCTCGAAGGCCGCGCGCTCCAGTGCAAGGCGCAGCCCCGCCTCGCTGCCGCTGCAATGGAGAATGAGTTCCTGTTCGTCGGGCGCTTCCTCCGGCGCGGCGAAGCGCGTGCCGAAGGATTCCGCGATGGCGCGGCGCGACGGGTCGCGGTCGGTGACGGTGACGGTGACGCCCAGGATGCGCGCCAGCAGGAAGCCGCAGAGCAGCCCGACCACCCCGGCGCCGATCACCAGCGCCCGTTCCCCTGGCAGGGGCGCGGCGTCCCAGATCGCGTTCAGCGCCGTCTCCATGTTGGCGCCGAGCACGGCGCGTCGCGTCGGCACCGCGTCGGGCACCGTCGCGCAGAGCGTTGCGGGCAGGGCGAAGCGCTCCTGATGTGGGTGCAGGCAGAACAGGCGGCGCCCGTCCCCCGCCTCGCCCACGACGCAGTAGCCGTATTTCACCGGGAAGGGGAATTCGCCCTCCTGCATCGGCCCGCGCATCGCGGCGTGCTGCGAGGGCGGCACGCGGCCGTGATGCACCAGCCGCTCCGTCCCGCGCGACAAGGCGGAGGCGAGGGCGCGCACCACGATCTCGCCCTCGCGCGGCGCGGGCTCCGGAGCGGGGCGCAACTCCGCCACGCCCGGGGCGACGTGCCAAAGCGCGCGGTTCACGCGGGATGCTCCAGCGCGATGTCGAACAACACGTCGGGGGTGATGTCGTGCACGCTCCAGCGGAAGCGCATTCCGTCCTCGATCCGCGCCACCTCGGGCAGGCAGAAGGCCGGGCGGCCGGAGCCGAGGATGAGTGGCGCGACGGTGACGTGCAGCCGGTCCAGCAGCCCCGCCAGCAGGAATCCGGACACGGTCTGCCCGCCGCCCTCCACGAAGAAGCGGCGCATCCCGCGCGCGCGCAGGCTGCGCAGGAGGAAGCCGAGGTCGAGCCCGCCCGTCGAGTCCCGCGGCACCACCATCACCTCCGCCGTGCCATGTCGCTCGGGGCCGGGCGTGGCGGCAACCAGCAGCGTGGGCGGGCCGGAGCGGAACAACGCGTAATCGGCCCCGAGGCGGCGCGACGGGTCGAGCACCACGCGCAGCGGCGAGACACCGGGGACGAGGCGTGTGGTCAGGCGCGGATCGTCGGCACGCACAGTTCCAGCGCCGACGATCACCGCGTCGCACAGGGCGCGCAGCCGGTGGGTGTGGCGCAAATCGCCTGGCCCACCGATCCATTTCGAGTGGCCGCTGCCGGTGGCGATCCGCCCGTCGAGGCTTTGCGCCAGCCGCCCCACCACGCATCCGCCGTCCGCGAGGATGGGACCGAAGAGCGGCGCAAGGCAGCCGGCCTGCGACACGTCGCCCGCCAGCAGAGCCTGCCATTCCCCGTCGGTGGACGCGCCATCCATGGCGCGGTCTTGTCAGGCTCTGGTGGTCACTGCAAGGGCGGCCGCCTGCCGCGCCGGGCGCAGCATTCCGGCACGGCCATAGCCTGGGGCCGCATTGAGCGGGCGTGCTGCGCCGGCAATGGCCTCGATGACGCGGGACTGCAACGCGATGGCGTCCTCCAGCAGCTTGCGGTTCTCCTCGCCCAGCGCCTCCAGCGCGCGGGTCATCCGCTCCGCATGCTCGCGCGTGGCGGGGAGGGCGCGGGAAGCGGCCGCGGCCGCGGCGGCAAAGGCGTCCGAGGCTTGCATCTTGCGCTGCGCCAACGCGGCCGCGCGCGTGAGGTCGAGGGCGGCGAGCGCCTCGTTCTCGGCGTGCAGCGCCTCGACCAAGCGTTCCCCGGCGGTGATCACGGCATCCATCATGGGCGAGTCTCCTGGTTGTTCCTTGCCGCTTCCTGAAGGCGAAGCATGTGATTCAAGACGGTGTCCTGCAGCCCGATGCCGCGCCCGGCCCGCGCCGCCGTGGCGGCGAAGGCCTCGACCAGCATGGGGCGCCACTGCGCCTCGGCTGCGCCGCCACCAAAGGCGGAACGCGGGTCCTGCGCGGCGGCGAAGGCGGGCTGGAGCATCTGGGCCAGCACCTGCGCCTCAAAGGCTTGCGCCGCTTGGCGCATCCGGGCGGGGGTCTGCTCGGCGCCGCGTGGCGGCATGGGGAGGAGGCCCGGCAGCATCAGCGCACCTCCAACTCGGCCTGGAGGGCGCCCGCCGCCTTGATCGTCTGCAGGATGGTGATGAGATCGCGCGGGCCGACGCCCAGGCTGTTCAGCCCCCGGACCAGCTCTGCCAGGGTCACACCGCCGCGCAGGATGCCCATGCGCCGCTCCGCCCCGTCATCCACCTCGATCTGGGTGCGCGGGACCACCACCGTCTCGCCCCCCGCCAGCGGGTTAGGCTGCGAGACCTGCGGCGTCTCGCTGATGCGGATGGTGAGATTGCCCTGGGCGATGGCGACGGTGGAGACGCGCACCTGCGCCCCCATCACGACCGTGCCCGAGGCCTCCTCGATCACGACGCGCGCGGCCTGGTCCGGCTCTACCCGAAGCTGCTCGATGTCGGTGAGGAAGGCGACCGGGTCACGCCCGCCGAGCTTCAGCAGCACGGTGCGCGGGTCGGTGGCGCGGGCGGACGGGCCGCCCGTGGCGCGGTTCACCGCCTGGGCCACGCGCCGCGCCGTCGTCAGGTCCGGGTTGCGGAGCGACAGCCGCACATGGTCCCGCCCCGCGAGTGTGTAGGGCACGGCGCGCTCCACGATGGCGCCGGCGCTGATGCGGGCGGATGTCGGCACGCCGCGCTGCACGCTGACCGCCGTGCCGCGATGGCGCCCGTGGCCACCGCGCCCTGCGCCACCGCATAGACCTCGCCATCCGCGCCCAGCAGCGGCGTGACCAGCAGCGTCCCGCCCGTGAGGTTGGAGGCATCGCCGAGGGAGGAGGTGGCGATGTCGATGCGCGAGCCGGGCTGCGCGAAGGCAGGGAGATTGGCCGTCACCATCACGGCGGCGACGTTGCGCGTGTCCAGCCGCGCCTCGTTGTCGCGGGTGTTCACCCCCAGCCGTTCCAGCATGCCGACCAGGGATTGCCGCGTGAAGATGGCGGTGCGCAGCCGGTCACCCGTGCCGGGCAGCCCAACAACCAGCCCATAGCCCACCAGCTGGTTGTCGCGCACGCCCTCGATGTCGGCGATGTCCTTGATGCGCGCGGTCTGCGCCAGCGCCGGCACGGCGAGGAGCGAGAGCAGCAGGAGCAGCGCGTGTTTCATCATCGGTTAAACCCATCCGAGCGAGGCTCCGCCCATGCTTCGTTCCTCCCTCCGCAAGTCGCGTGCCACCGCACCCCGGCACAGCGCCCGGCAAAATCCGCCGGCCCCTGGCGTTTCCCGCCGGGGAAGGGCGGCAGGGATGGGCAGGCGATGATCGGCGGCATCCGCTACGCCCCCGGCCCGGGGGCACGGCCCTTTGCAGCAGCCAAGCGCGGGGCGGGGTTCCACCTACCCGATGCACAGGCTGCGCCGCTGGCCGCCACGGGGAGTGCCGCGCCGGTCGCCCCTGCCGCGAAGCGCAGCCCGGAGGAGGAGGACGATGCCGCCCGCCGTCGCGGACACGCCCTGCTCGAGGAGATGGAGGGGCTGCGCCGCGACCTGTTGCGCGGCGGGATAGACCCGTCGAGGCTGTCACGCCTGTCGTTGCTAGTAGGAGGCGAAGCAGGGGACGACCCAGGGTTGCGTGAAGCTCTGGAAGCGATCAGCCTTCGCGCGAAGGTTGAAATGGCACGCTATTCTTTGCGCAGAAATCCATATTCGCCGTAACGTCATGCAGTTGTTGCAGATTGGCACTTGGCGAGCGCATGGCCTCCCCCTATGGTCCGCCCGCCCTGGGGTGGGGGTTGGCGCCGGGTCGGCCTGATTTCCGGGGTGAGGCAAGGTTCAACATGGTCGTCACCCTCCCGCCTGACTATCGCCCGTCTGACGACGAAGAGTTCATGAACGCGCTGCAGCTGGAATACTTCCGGCAGAAGTTGCTCCGCTGGCGGCACGAGTTGCTGCGTGAGGCCGGCGTCACCCTCAACTCGCTTTCCGCCGGCGGCATCGCCGAGCCTGATCTGACCGACCGGGCCAGCGTCGAGACCGACCGCGCGCTGGAGCTTCGCACCCGCGACCGGGCGCGCAAGCTGATCAGCAAGATCGACCAGGCGCTGGAGCGGATCGCCCAGGGCACCTATGGCTTCTGCGAGGAAAGCGGCGAGCCGATCGGCCTGCGCCGCCTGGAAGCCCGCCCCATCGCCACCCTGTCCATCGAGGCGCAGGAGCGCCACGAACGGATGGAAAAAGTCCACCGCGACGACTGAGGATCAGGGCCGGTCGTCCATCAGCCCGGCGACGGGCGGTGCGTCCGCCCAGGGTTCCAGCAGCGCCGCATCGTTCTCGCCGACACGGCCGACGCGCGGGTCCACTGGCCAGAAGCGCAGCTTCCCATCATCAAGCGGACGCAGCAGCGCTTCGGCGTCCCCCTCCTCCTCGCTCAGCCAGAGCGGCCAGTCCGGGCGCTCCAGCAGCACGGGCATGCGGTGGTGCAGCAGCGCCTGCCGCCCCGCCGAATCGGTGGTGACGACGCTGTAGGTGCGCAGCCAGGACCCGTCCTCCGCCTTCCACCCCTCCCAGAGGCCCGCCGCCGCCATCGGGCTGCCATTCCGCAGGGCGACGGCATAGGGCTGCTTGCGGCCTTCGCCCGCATGCCATTCGAAGAACCCGTCCATCGGGACGAGGCAGCGGCGGCGGCGGAACGCCTCGCGGAAGGAGGGCTTGGTCGCCACCCCGTCGGCGCGGGCATTGATCAGCCGCGCGCCGCCCTTGGCGTCCTTGGCCCAGGAGGGGACGAGTCCCCATTGCAGCACATCCAGGTGGCGCGCACCCGTCTCCGGATTGCGCCGCACCACCGGCGCGGATTGCGTGGGCGCGATGTTGAAGGAGGGCGGCCAGTTCGGCACGCCCGCCGTCACCTCGAAATACTGCGCCGTCTCGGCATTGGGCCGCTGGAGGAAGTAGCGCCCGCACATATCGGGACGCTCAGGCCGCCACCGCCTCGCGCCCGCGGATGAAGTCGCTGGCCTTTTCCGCGATCATCAGCGTGGTGGCGTAAGTGTTGGCGCTGGTCATGCTCGGCATGATGGAGGCGTCCACCACGCGCAGCCCGGAAAGCCCGTGCACGCGCAGCCGGTCATCCACCACCGCCATTGGGTCGGTTCCCGGCCCCATCTTGCAGGTGCCGATCAGGTGGTAGGTGGTGCTGCCGTTGCGCTTGGCGAAGTCCAGCAGCTCGTCATCCGTCTGCGCCTGCGCGCCAGGCAGCGTTTCCTTCTCCATCAGCGCCATCATCTGCGGCGTGGTGAGCATGCGCCGGGTGAGCCGCATGCCCGCGAGGTGGACGCGCACATCCATCGGGTCCGAGAGGTAGTTGGGCTGAAGCTCCGGGTCCTCGAACACGTCGCGTGAGCGCGCCCGCACCCAACCCTTGCTTTCCGGCCGGTGCTGCCATGCCCCCGCCGTCACGCCCGGATAGTCGTCCAGCACGTAGACCATCCCCTCCTTGTAGGAGCCGGGGGTGAAGACGCATTGCAGGTCGGGCTGGTCCAGCCCCTCGAAGCTCTTCCAGAAGACATGGACGTGCGAGGGGGCGGTGGCGAGGATGCTCGGCTGCCGCGCCGCCCAGCGCGCCACCTGCCCGCCGAGGCGCAGGCCGCGCGCCAACTCGTTCAAGGTCAGCACGCCCGGCTTCGCCCGCATGACGAAGCGCGAGGCGTAGTGATCACGGAAATTCTCGCCCACCCCCGGCAGGGCATGCCGGATCTCGACGCCCAGCCGGTCCTTGATCCAGGCGGGACCGATGCCGCTGACCTGGAGCAGCCGCGCCGTGTTGGCGGTGCCGCCGGACAGGATCACCTCGCGCCGCGCCCGCACCTCGACCGGTGTGCCGCCGCGCTCGCTGAGGTAGCGGATGCCAACGGCGCGCTTGCCCTCCAGCACCACCTCGCAGGCCCGGGCATTGGTGCGCAGGTTGAGGTTGGGCCGCGACAGCGCGCCATGCAGGAAGGCCCGGTAGGCCGAGACGCGGCGCCCATTCAGGATGGCGCGCTGGTAATAGCCCACCCCCGCCTGTTCGCCCGAGTTGTAGTCGGGGTTGCGCGGAATGCCGAGGCCGACGCAGCCCTCGATGAAGGCCTCGGAGACCGGATGGATCCAGTCCATGTCGGTGACAGGAATGCCCTGCTCACGCCCGCGCCGCTCCGGACTGCCGAAGCCGATGCGCCGCTCGGTCCGCATGTAATAGGGCAGGCAATCGGCATAGCCCCAGCCGCGATTGCCGCGCTGCGCCCAGGAATCCAGGTCGCCCGGCTGGCCGCGGTTGTAGATCATCCCGTTGACCGAGGAGGAGCCGCCGAGGGTGCGCCCCTGCACCGTGGCGATGCGCCGCCCGCCCGTGTTCTCCGTCGGCTCCGTGGAGAACTGCCAGGTCACGCCCGGGTCCTTGAGCGTCTTGATGAAGCCGGCGGGGACATGGATCCACGGGTTGCGGTCGCGCGGCCCGGCTTCCAGCACGCAGACCGTTGCCCCGGGGTCTTCCGAAAGCCGTGCCGCGAGCAGCGATCCCGCCGCGCCGCAGCCAACGATCACGTAGTCGAACTCGTCTGCCATCGCGCCCTCGGTTCTTTGGAAGGCAGGCTAGGGCAGATCGGCGGGTGGAGGAATTCATCCGTTCAGCATGAAATTGCATATGTTGCGAAGCCGGTCTCTCCCGGCCGCGTTCGGCGAGGATGACTGCGCCCGTGGAGGGCCCATGACGTTCCGCCTGCTCCCTCTCCTCCTTCTTCTTGCGGGACCCGCATGGGGCCAGGGCCAGGAGAGCGTCGCGGCACCCATGGGGCCGCAGACCACGGCACGCCCCGCGCCTCTCCGCTCCTCCATCGCCACGGTGTCGGTGCCTTCGGGCCAGCGCGTCGAGCCACTGGGGGTCCCAGTGCCGCGGCCCGAGCAGCCGGGAAGCGGGCTGGTCCTGCCGAGCTCCGTTCGCCTCACCTCGCCGCAGCGACTGTTTTGTGGCGAGATCGGCGACCCCCGCGCCCGCGCGCGCTGCGAGGCGTTGCGCGAACCGCCCGCGCCCCCGGGAGGCGCACCATGAGCCGCCTCGACCGACGCGGCCTGTTCCGCGGCGTCGCCGGCTTCGGGGCAGCGACGGCGCTGCCGGCCGCCGCGCAGCCCGCGCCGCAGGCCACGCCGCCCGTTGCCGCACCTGCGGCGCCGCCGGCCGGTTCCGTCGCCGCGTGGCGAGCGGGAAGCCGGGAGGTTCAGCCCGTCTCCTCGTGGCGCTTCCTCAACGCGCCGGAGGCCGCCTTCCTGGATGCGGCGGTGGACCGCATCATCCCGCCCGACGACCAGTGGCCCGGCGCGCGCTGGGCTGGCGTCGTGCGCTACATCGACCAGAGCCTCGCCGGCGCGCATGGGCAGGGCGCGCGCTTCTACGCCGCCGGCCCCTGGGCGCCTGGCCTGCCCACCCAGGGCTATCAGCTGCCGCTGAACCCCGCGCAGCTCTACCGCACCTCGCTCACCGCCATCCTGCGCGAGGCGGAAGCGCGGCAGCTGGATTTCGCCCGCGCCGCGCCCGCAGCGCAGGATGCGTTCCTGCGCGCGATCGAGGCGGGAGAGGTGGATTGCGGCGGATTCCGCTCCGACGTGTTCTTCGAGACCTTCCTGGCCAACACGATCGAAGGCTTCCTGTCCGACCCGGAGTATGGCGGGAACCGCGACATGGTGGGCTGGCGCATGATCGGCTTCCCCGGCGCCCATGCCGCCTACCTGCCGCTCTACACGCATCATGGCATGAAGTACGACGAGGAGCCGCTGCCGATGGGCGAGACCGCGCGGCACCAGCACACACCAGGGCAGGGACACGGCCGTCCGCAGGGAGAATCGCGTCGTGGCTAGGACCCTGCCGAAGAAGGACATCGTCTTCGTCGGCTTCGGCTTCACCGCCGCCGTGATCGCGCGGGAGCTGCGGGAAAGTGGCCTGTCCATCGTGGGGCTGGAGCGGGGGCGGCCGCGCGACACCGTGCCGGATTTCCAGGGCCCCTCCATGCACGACGAACTCGGCTTCGCCGTGCGCCACGGGCTGATGCAGGACGTGGCGAAGGAGACGGTGACGGTCCGCAACACGCCGGACCAGCACGCGCTGCCCATGCGGCAGCTCGGCTCCTTCTTGCCGGGCACAGACCTCGGCGGCGCCGGGGTGCACTGGAACGGCCAGACCTTCCGTTTCCAGGCGGCGGATTTCGAACTCCGCTCCCATCACGAGCGCCGCTATGGGCGCGACTTCGTGCCGGAGGAGCTGACGATCCGCGACTGGGGCCTGACCTATGCGGAGCTGGAGCCGTCTTACGACCGGTTCGAGAAGCTGCTGGGCATCAGCGGCAAGGCGGGCAACCTGAACGGCCAGCTCCAGCCGGGGGGGAACCAGCACGAGGCGCCGCGTTCCAGCGAGTATCCTAACCCGCCCACCGCCCCCGCCTATCTCGGCGCCATCTTCGCCAAGGCAGCGATGGAACTGGGCTATTCCCCCTTCCAGGTGCCCAGTGCCAACCTGACGCGCGCCTACACCAACCCTGAGGGAGTGCGCCTCGAGCCCTGCATGGTGTGCGGCTATTGCGAGCGCTTCGGCTGCGAGCACTTCGCCAAGTCCAGCCCTCAGACCACCGTCCTGCCCGCGCTGCGCGAGCAGCCGAATTTCGAGCTGCGCACCCACGCCCACGTGCTGCGCGTCAACCTCAGCGAGGACCGCAGGCACGCCACCGGCGTGACCTATGTGGACGTGAACACGGGCGAGGAGTTGATCCAGCCGGCGGAGATCGTCGTGCTCTCCGCCTTCGCCTACAACAACGCGCGCCTCATGCTGCTGTCCGGCATCGGCACGCCCTACGACCCGGCGACGGGCGAGGGGCAGGTGGGCCGCAACTACTGCTACCAGACGATGAGCGCCGTTACGCTCTTCTTCGACGAGGACGTGAACCTCAACCAGTTCATGGGCGCCGGCGCGCTGGGCACGGTCATCGACGACTATTCCGGCGACAATTTCGATCACACCGGGCTGGGCTTCGTCGGGGGGGCCTACATCGCCGCCTACACCACGGGGGCGCGGCCCATCGAGTTCCATCCGGTGCCGCCCGGCACGCCGCGCTGGGGCGCCGCCTGGAAGCAGGCCGTGGCTCGGCACTACAACCACACGGGTGGTCTGCAGTGCCACGGGCAGAGCAATGCGCGCCGCGGCAACTACGTGAGCCTGGACCCGACCTACCGCGATGCCTACGGCCAGCCCTTGGCGCGCATCACCTTCGACTTTCCCGAGAACGATTTGCGCATGTCGCGCTTCGTCACCGACCGCGCCGTGGAGATCGCGCGGCGCATGGGGGCGCGGCAGATCGTGGCGGCGCCCCGCACCGCCCCCTGGTCGGTCGTTCCCTACCAGACCACGCACAACACGGGCGGCGCGATCATGGGCGCGGACCCCACGGAGACGGCGGTGAACCGCTTCGGGCAGTCCTGGAACGTGCCCAATGTCTTCGTCACCGGCGCCGCGCTCTTCCCGCAGAACGCGACCTACAACCCCACGGACACGGTCGGCGCATTGGCCTACTGGACGGCGGCGGCGCTGAAGGACCAGTACCTTCGCGCGCCCGGGCGCCCGCTGGTGCCGGCATGAGGGCGCTCCTTCTCACCGTGGCGCTGCTAGCGCCGCTTCCCGCCTTCGCGCAGGACGCATCGCGCGGGCGTGAGATTGCGGAGAACGGCGCGGGCGACATCGCGCCCTGCGCCTCCTGCCACGGCATGGACGGGCGCGGCGTCGGCGCCGCGCAATTTCCGCGCCTCGACGGCCAGCACCCGTCCTACCTGCTGAAACAGCTCAACGACTATGCCGGCGAGGCGCGCCGGAACGAGATCATGACGCCGATCGCGCAGGCCCTGTCCGAGGCGGACCGGCAGGCCGTCGCCGCGTGGTACGGGGCGCAGCGCTTTGGCGAGGCCACGACCGACCCCCGCCCCTCGGAGCTGGGCGAGCGCCTTGTGATGCAGGGCGACCAGTCGCGCGGCTTGCAGGCCTGCGTGAACTGCCACGGGCCGGAGGCGGCAGGCCTGCCTCCGCTGTTCCCCCGGATCTCTGGCCAGCACGCCGAGTATGCACAGGCACAGTTCCAGGCCTGGCGCGAAGGGGCGCGCCGCAACGACGTGGCCGGCGTGATGCGCGAGATCTCCGGCCGGCTGAGCGAGGCGGAGAGTGCCGAGATCTCCGCCTATCTGGAAGGCTTGCGGTCAAGATAGGCTTGGCGCTCAGAAGGGGCTGAGGATGTCCAGCAAATGCTGCCCCAGTCGCGGCTGCTGGATGTCGGACAAGGAGCCCCGCCCACCATAGGAGATCCGCGCCTCGGCCAGCCGCTCGTGCCGCACCGTGTTGTCGCTGGCGATGTCCTGTGGGCGGACCACGCTGCGCACCTCCAACTCGCGCAGCTCCGCGTTCACCCGCACCTCCTGGCGTCCCTGCACCACCATGTTCCCGTTCGGCAGGGTCTGCGTGATGGTTGCGGCGAGGCAAAGGTTGATCGTCTCGGTCCGTCGCACCTGTCCGTTGCCGTCGCTGGTGCCCGTGCCGGTGGCGGAGACGGGGTTCGCCGGGTTGGCGCCGCGCGGCAGGAGGCGCCGCGTTTGCGTCTCCAGCCCCAGCAGGTTCGGCACGCCCAGGCTTTCTGCCCGGTTGCGGCTGCGCTGCGTCCTGTTCTTCGACTGCGCATCATCGGCGATAAATGCTCCGTTTGTCCGTAGGCAATGAGGGCGAGGCGGAGCAGGAAGAGGGCAGGGCGCATGACTCAAGCCCCGGGCGCCACGGATCGTCTTATGGGACTATTGGAAGAGGGGCGCTTTCGCCGCCGCCCTGGCCGCGACCGGCGGTGGAGAGCTGTCGTCCCCGCTGGTGGCGCGCCGCGCCCTTCTCGCCGCAAGGGCCGAGGCGAGGCGAGGCCGGCGCGACGTGGCGACAGAGGCTCTGGAAGCCCTGGGTCCGGCGGGGACGAGGCAAGGGTGGTGATCCTCGCCCAATCTTGTGACTGCGCGGCGGCCGCGGCGGCGCTGTGCCGCCATCTTGCGACGCTCACCCCTGTGGGAGGCCCCTTGCCGGATGCGGCGGAGCGCGTCCCCCTGCACGTCACGGCGCTCCTGGCATTGGCGGGAGACGAGCGCGGAATCGTGGCGCTGCATCGGTCGCGCGGCGCGCGAATCGCCACGCCCGCCCTGGCCCAGGCACTCCGGGCGCTGACGGCCGATCCGGTGCGCGGCCTCGCGGATGTCCCGCGTTTGGCGCTTGAGCTGAACCTCTTCCGGAGTTTCCCGTATTCTCGGGAGCGGTTGCGGACCGCCGCGCTGCCTGCCGGATGAGTCTTGCGTCCGGTGGGGGGGCGCCCCGTGTTTTTTTCGGGGCGATGAGGCCGATTTTCATTTGACCCCGGGGTTCCACTGCCCCATATGCCGCCTCCGTTGACCCCATCGAACCGACGGCCGCGGTGGCCGCACAGCCGATTGATCAGGTCATCTTCCCGACTGGAAAGGGTTTGCCCGGATGGACACTCTCGTTCGGCTGGGGGATGCGCTTACGAGCGACGCCCAGAACATCTCGCACGGTGAGCAGAAGGACTACTTCGTCGAGCGCAATGGCGTCCGCTATGCCGGCACGCACCTGATCATCGACCTCTGGGGCGCGACCAACCTGGACGACCCTGGCCACATCGATGCGGTGCTGCGCGAAGCGGCGATCGCCACCGGCGCCACCATCCTGCATGGCCACTTCCACCACTTCTCGCCGAATGGCGGGGTGTCGGGGGTGCTGGTGCTGGCCGAGAGCCACGTCTCCATCCACACCTGGCCGGAGCGTGACTACGCGGCGCTGGACATCTTCGTCTGCGGCGATTGCGACCCGTACAAGGCGATCGAGCACCTGAAGCGCGGCTTCCTGCCGGAGCGCGTGCAGCTTGCCGAGCACAAGCGCGGCCTGGTCGGCTAAAGCCGGACCGAGGTCGGAACAAAGAGGGCCGGGCGGCAACGTCCGGCCTTTTTCATGACGCGGCCATTTCCATCACACGGAGATCAATGATGGCGACGGATTCCTGGGTGAACGAGACGCTCTACGCCGAGTGGGGCCAGCGCTTCCTGGTGGGGCGCGAGCTGGCGCGAGTGAAGAGCGATTTCCAGGATATCATGGTCTTCGAAAGCCCGAGCCACGGCCGCGTCATGCTGCTGGACGGCGTCGTGCAGATCACCGAGCGCGACGAATTCGTCTACCAGGAGATGCTGACCCACGTGCCTCTGTTGGCACATGGCGAGGCGAAGCGCGTCCTCGTCATCGGCGCCGGAGATGGCGGCGTGCTGAAGCGCGTCCTGCAGCACCGCAACGTCGAGAAGGCGGTGATGGTGGAGATCGACGGCGAGGTGATCCGGCTGGCCAAGGAGCACATGCCGATGATCGCCGGCGATGCCTGGAACGACCCCCGGGCCGAGGTGATCGTAGGCGACGGCATCGACTACGTTCGCACCGCCCCCGCCGGCTCCTTCGACGTGGTGATCGTGGACTCCACCGACCCGATCGGCGTCGGCGAGGTGCTGTTCACCGAGGAGTTCTACCACAACGCTGCGCGGTTGCTCTCGGAGCGCGGGCTGATCGTGAACCAGTGCGGCGTGCCCTTCATGCAGGCGGATGAGCTGCGCGACACGAACCAGCGTCGCGCCAAGTCCTTCCCCGACACCTGGGCCTATGTCGCCGCCGTGCCGACCTATGTCGGCGGCTTCATGACGCTGGGCTGGGCGGCGAAGGACGCCAAGCTGCGCACGCATGACGCGGCGACGATCAAGGCGCGGGCGGAGAAGGCGGGCATCCTGGGCCAGACCCGCTACTGGACGCCCGAGATCCATGTGGGCGCCTTCAACCTGCCGCCCTACATCGCCGAGAATCTGTGAAGGGGAGGGGCCTCCCGCCCCTCACTCCTCCTCGACCAGCGGCGGGCCGGCCAGCACGCCGCCATCGATCACCATTGCCTGCCCGGTCATGAATCCCGAGGCCTTGCTGGCGAGGAACACGGCGGCGCCGGCGATCTCGTCCGGCTCGCCGATGCGCAGCAGTGGCGTGTCGCGGGTCCGCTTCTTCAGGTTCACCGGGTCTTCCCACAGCGCGCGGGCGAAGTCGGTCTTCACCAGCCCCGGCGCGATGCTGTTCACCCGGATCCCCTTCGGCCCCCATTCCACTGCCAGGGCGCGGGCCAGCTGCATGTCGGCCGCCTTGGAGACGCCATAGATGCCGAGGCGCGGCGAGCCGCGGAACCCGCCGATGGAGGAGACGATGATGACGCTCCCCTCGCCGCGCTCCGCCATGCCGGGGATCGCCATCTGGCAGAGCCAGAGGTTCGACCGCACGTTGGAGTTCATGATGCGGTCATAGGCCTCGTCCGGGATGTCCTGGGACGGGCCGAAATACGGGTTCACCGCGGCGTTGCAGACCAGGATGTCCACCTGGCCGTAGGCGCGCACCGTCTCGTTCACCAGCGCCTGGAGCTCGTCCTTGCGGCCGATGTTGCAGGCCACCGCCATGGCCTCGCCGCCGCGCGCCTTGATGGTGTCGACGACCTCCTGGCAGGCGTCGCGCTTGCGGCTGCTGACGACGACCTTGGCGCCGTGCTCGGCGAGGCGCTCGCAGATGGCGCGGCCGATGCCGCGGCTTCCGCCGGTGACGATGGCGACCTTGCCGGACAGGTCGAACAGGCTGGGCATGGACGATTCCCCCTTCTTGCGTGGCCGAGAGGCTAGCCTCGCTATTCGGCAGCCAGAACCCCCCGCGCCGCCTCCGCCATCTCGCGCCGCAGCCGCACCGCCTCGCTCGCCGAATCCAGCGCCACGTCGGACTGGCGCAGCGCGGCGCCCTTGGGCACGTCGCGCAGCAGCTTCACCCCATGCGCGAGGCCGATGGGCAGCGTGTCCTCGCGCAGCGCGCGCGTGGCGGGGATGCACTTGCCCCAGACCATGGCGCCGCCCTCGCCATCCAGCACCTCGCCAGCCTTGAGGTCGCGCTTGGCGGTGGAGGCCACGTCGCCGCGCCAAGAATCGCTGCACCCCGTCGGCTCCCGCCGCAGCGCGACGGAGGCGACGGAAACGCCCAGCTCCAGCCCGATCAGGTGATAGGGGCGCCACAGCGCGGCGTAGCGGCCGGTGTCATCGGTGCGCACGCCGTATTCGCTGAAGCAGCGGCGAATATAGTCCGTCTCGCCCTCGAAGGTGGCATAGACGCCCCAGCGGAGGTCGCCGGCGACGGGACGGCCGTCGCGCTCCACGCTACTGATCACCTCCACCATGCCCTTGCGCGGCAGGATGCCGCCCTCGGCGGACGGGCGCAGCAGGTGCGGCAGGTCCTGCACGCCGCAGGCCGGAAACATCAGCCCGTCCTCCGGCGGCTCCAGCCCCGTGGCATTGGCGATGGCGGCCATCTCGATCGCGCTCTTGGTGCCATCGAGGAAGGAGTTGAACATCTGCGGGTTCATGCCGCCCTTGGCCGCATCCTCCGGCGACAATCCGTAGTAGCCCCAGACCGTCTCCGGAGTGCTTTCGTGGAAGCGCGGCAGGTACTTCGTGCCCTTGCCCGCGGCGACGACGGGCAGACCCATGGCGCGGATCGTGTCCACCATCTCGCAGATCAGGGCGGGCTGGTCGCCATAGGCCATGGAGATGACGACGCCTGCCCTCGCCGCACGCGCCGCCAGGGCCGGCCCGGCCAGCACGTCGGCCTCCACGTTCACCATCACGACGTGCTGCCGCGCCTCGATGGCCGCCAGCGCGTGGCGGATGCCGGCGGCGGGGTTGCCGGTGCTTTCCACCACCACCTCGATGCGCGGGTCGTTCACCGCCGAAGAATCCTCGGTGACAAAGGTGGTGCCGCGCGCCAGCGCGTCGTCCAGGCTGCGTGCCGCCCCACGCTCCTTCTCCCACCCGATGCGCTCCAGATTCTCGCGCGCGCGGGCAGGGGAGAGGTCGGCGATGGCGGCGACCTGGATGCCGGGCCGCCGCGTCGCCATGGCAAGGAACATGGAACCGAACTTGCCCGCGCCGATGACGCCCACCGTCACGGGACGGCCCTCCGCCGCGCGGGCGGCGAGCATGCGGGACAGGTTCATGGCGGTTCCTCCGGCGGTGGTCCGGCCGCAAGGTGCCCCGCGGGGGCTGTGCGCGCTACCCCACCCGCGCCCGCAGCCAGCGCCCCGCCGCCTCCGCCGCACGGTCGGCGGCGCCCACATGGCCCAGCGCGCGCAGGAAGCCGTGCACCGTGCCGGGGAAGACCTCCATCTCCAGCGACACACCGGCTTGGCGCAGCCGCTCGGCGAAGGCGTGGTTCTCCGAGGCCAGCACGTCCAGCTCGGCGATGTGCAGCAGCGTGGAGGGCAGGCGCGACAAATCGCCGCGCAGGGGCGAGGCGAGGGGGGAAAGCCGCGCCACCGGGTCGGGGCAATAGGCATCCCAATAGAAGCGCATCTTCGCCTCGGTCAGCCCGTAGCCATCGGCGAATTCGCGGTAGGAGGGCGTCGAGAGGTCATGGTCGAAGACGCCGTAATTCAGCAGCAGGCCGCGCAGCGGGACCGGCTCCGCCGCCTCGGCATTGAGCAGCGCGGTCGCGGCAGCGAGGTTGGCGCCGGCGCTGTCGCCGCCCAGCACGATGCGCGACGCGTCCAGCCCAAGCTGCTCGCCTTGCTCCGCGATGTGGCGCAGCACGGCGGCGCATTCCTCCAGCGCTTGCGGGAACACCGCCTCGGGCGACAGCGCATAGTCCACGCCGAGCACGGCGCAGCCGGATGTGGCGGCATAGGCGCGCATCAGCCGGTCATGCGTGTCGATGGAGCCCCAGACCCAGCCGCCGCCATGGAAATACGCCAGCACCGGCAGTTTGGCGGCGCTCACCGGACGGTGCATCCGCACCAGCATCCGCCGGCCCCGGATGGGCCACCACATCTCCTGCGTCTCCGCCATTTGCGGGCCGCCCTCGGCCAGCGGTTCCTGCGGGCCGTCATTCAGGCGGCGCAGCTTGTCGAAAGGCGCGGAACGCGGCGGATTCGGCAGGATGATGGCGGGCTGCGCGGCCATCCGCTCCGCCATCATCTCGGAGAAGGCGGCCATTTCGGAATCGAGGCGCGGATCACTCATGGCGGCATCCTGCGCCCGCGTCGCATAGACTGGAAGCCATGTCCCTGATCCTCACCGGCCGCCCAGGCAAGGGCTTCCGAGACATCGCGCTGTTCAGTCCCCGCTCGGCCTGGCTGATCGCCGATCCGGAGCTGCCGGAAAGCGCCATCCTGCGCCGCAACCTCCTTGCCGGCGGCTTCACCGGCCGCCTCGCCCTGGACGCGCCGCCGGAGGAACCGCCGGACCTCGCCGTGGTGAGCGTCGCGCCCGACGCGATGGGGGAGGCGCTGCGCCGCGTCGCCGAGGCGGGCTGCCACGCCGCCGTCGTGCCGGTTCCCGCGCCGAACCTCGCTGCCCTGGCGCGCGCATCCGGGCTGCGCGCCCTGGGCGAGCGCTCCTTCGGCCTCGCCCTGCCGCATCTGGGGCTGAACGCCACGCTGTCGCACATCCCGGTGCCGCGCGGACGCCTTGCCCTGATGACGCAATCCTCGGCGGTGGCGCGGGCGGTGCTGGACTGGGCGGCGGCGGAGGGGCTGGGCTTCTCCCACATCATCGGCATCGGCGCGAATGACGATCTGGGCTTCGCGTCGGGGCTCGACTGGCTGGCGCGCGACTCGCGCTCCGCGCTGGTCCTGCTGGAACTGCGGCGCATCAAGAACCGGCGCGGCTTCGTCTCGGCGGCGCGGGCGGCGGCGCGCACCCGCCCCGTCCTGGCGCTGCGCCCAGGCGCACGCCTCGACGATCCTTCAGGGGTCGGAGAATCGGTGATGGAGGCGGCGTTGCGCCGCGCCGGCGTGCTACGTGCGGCCGGGCTGGAGGAATGGCTGGCGGCAGCAGAGACGCTGGCACGCGCCCGTCCGCGCGGCGAGGGCGATCGCGTCGCCATCTTGTCCAACGGCATCGGCCTGGCGCGCCTTGCCGCCGACGCGGCGGTGGCACACGGGCTGCGCCTCGCGGAGACAGGCGTGCGCAACCCGCATTCCCTCGGCCCAAGTCCCGGCGTCGCGCTGGCAGAGGAGGCGAAGCGCCTCGCCGCCCTGCCGGGGGTGGATGCGGTGATCGCGGTCCATGCGCCCACGGACGAGCCAGCGCCCACTGCGACGCTGGTGGAGGCAGCGCGCGGCAATCGCGGCGCGCCGATCCTGCTTGGCTGGGTCGGCGAGGCCAGCGCGCATGACGAGCGCCGCGCCCTGACCGAGGCCGGGCTGCCTGTCTTCGCGACGCCGGAAGCCGCCATTCGCGGTGCGGTGCATCTGGCGCGGGAACGCCGCAACCGCGCCGCCGCCGCCGAGCTTCCGCCCGCCGAATTGCTGGAGATCGCGCCCGAGCGCGATGCAGTGCGGTCCATCCTGGATGCGGCGCAGGCGGAGGGGCGCGACCGGCTCTTCGAGGACGAGGCGCTGTTCATCCTCGCCGCCTATGGCATCGCCACGGCACCGGGACGCGTGGCGCGCGACGCGCAGGAAGCGGTGCGGGTCGCCAAGGCGCTGGGCTTCCCCGTGGTGCTGAAGGCCCGCGCCCTGCTGCGCTTCAAGAGCGAGGCGGGCGGCGTCGTCACCGGGCTGCGCGCCGAGGCCGCGCTGCGCGCCGCCGCGCAATCCATGACGGAGGAGGTGGCGCGGCGCGCCCCCGGCACAAAGCTGACGGGATTCCTGGTGCAGCGGCAGATGCCGCGCCGGGCGATGGAGCTGCGCCTGCGCCTCGACGAGGACCCGATGTGGGGCCCCTGGATCGGCTTCGGCCAGGGCGGCACCGCCGCCGATCTTGCGCAGGACGAGGCCTTCGACCTCCCGCCCCTCAACCTGCCGCTCGCCCATGCGCTGATCGCGCGTACGCGGCTGGCGCGGCTTCTGCCCGGCTATCGCGACCGGCCGCCGGTGCACGAGCCTGCCATCGCCGACGCGCTGGTGCGGCTGTCGCAGCTGGCGGTGGATTTCCCTGTCATCGCGCGCGTCGTGGTGAACCCGCTCTTTGCCGATGCGGGGGGCGCGGTGGCCGCCGATGCAGCGATCACCCTGCGCCCAGCGGGCGAGGCGGCGCTGCTCGCCATCCAGCCCTATCCGGCGCATCTCGAATCCGAATGGATGGCGCGGGACGGGCGGCGCTTCCTCATCCGGCCCATCCGCCCGGAGGATGCCGAGGCGCAGGGCAAGCTGTTCCGCGCCCTGCCGCCCGAGGATGTGCGCTTCCGCTTCTTCTCCACCATGCGCGAATTGCCGCCCGCGCTGCTCGCCCGCCTCACCCAGATCGACTACGACCGGGAGATGGCCTTCGTGGCCCAGCACGACGGCGCCACGCATGGCACGGCGCGGCTGATCCGCGAGCCGGGCGGGGAGGGGGCGGAATTCGCCGTGGTGGTCGCGCCCTCGGCCAAGGGGACAGGGCTGGCGCGCCACCTGATGGACCGCGCCATCGAGTGGGGCCGTTCCCTGGGGCTCCGGGAACTGACCGGCCACATCCTCGCCGACAATGCGCCCATGCTGGCCTTCGCGCGCCGCCTGGGCTTCACCCTGTCGCGTTCGGAGGAGGATGCGGAGGTGATGCTGGCGAAGAAGCGGCTGGACGCGCCCTGATCCTGCCACGGCGCCGCCACCACCGCGCCGCGTCCGCGGCGTTGCATCGGAGATAGGCCCGGAGGAACCATCCCGATGTCCCGCCTAGTTTTCGTCCTTCCCATTGCCGCGCTGGCGCTGGCCGGCTGCGTGGCCGATGAGGCCGCCTATGGGGGCGCCCCGGCCTGGGGGTCAGGCCCCTATGCTGCGCCCGCGCCTTCCTATGTTCCACCGCCGGTGCCGCCCCGCGAATGGTCCAGGCCGCGTGACTGGGACGATCGCCGCGACTGGAGCGACCGGCGCGACTGGGACAACCGACGCGATTGGAACAATCGCCGGGACTGGGAGAACCGCCGCGAGCGCTATGGCTATGAGGCGCCCCCTTCCTGGAACGCGCCGTCGAATCCCTATGCCTATCGCGACGCGCCGCCGCAGGGCTACGTCCCGCCGCCCTCCTATGGCTACCAGCGCGACCCGCGCCGCCTGCCCTGGGATGACCCGCCGACCCGCGACCCGTCCTATCCGCCTCCGGGCTGGGGTCCCGGCCCCTATCCGCAGTACCAGGCCAATTGACGAAGGGCCGGGCATCGCGGCCCGGCCCCGTTTCCCCGGACCGGGACTAGACCCCGGTCCTGCACTCCAGCGCCGGGCCTAGAGCCCGGCCTGGGCGGCCGCCGCAGCCGCGTCCTTCGCCTGCTGGTCCAGCTGCTGCTGCAGCCCGCCCGGCAGCCGAAGCTCATGCGCCAGAGCCTCCATCCAGGCACGCTCCGCCGCCGTGTCCGGCTCGGCCACGAGGCGGGAGGCGAGGTAGATCTGCGCCTTCTGCCCTTCCGTCTTCGCGAGCGCGGCGATGGCGCGTGGATCGGCCTGGCCTTCCAGCGCGCCGAACACGAAGCCCTTTTCCTCGTTGGAGAGCTCCAGCCGCTCCACTTCGTTGAAGATACGCTCGCGCTCCTGCGCGTCGATGTGGCCGTCGGCCTTGGCGGCTGCGATCATCGCCCGGATCACCGCGAGGCCGAAGGGCTGGTTGTCCGCGGCTGCGGAGTCGGGCGTGGCTTCCGCCGCGGCCGGCGGGGCGGGCGGCGGGGCCTTGCCGGCGGCGCTCGCCTGCTGCTCCTGCCAAGCCTGGTAGGCGCGGTGCGCCAGCGTGCCCAGGATGGCGAGGCCGCCCAGGCGCAGCAGCCCCGACCCGCCGCCCCGGCGCCCGCCGCCCAGCAGCGAGCCGAGCAGCCCGCCCGCCGCCGCGGCGCCGATGCCCGAGCCCATGGGGGGGTTCAACATTCCGCCGAGCCCGCCCAGACCGCCGCCCGACGCGCCCGTGCTGCTGCGGGATCCGCCTGCGAGCGCGTCCAGCATGCCGCCGAGCCCGCCCATGCCGGGTCCGCCCCCGCCCGGCATCCCGCCGGCGCTCATGCCGCCCGTGCCGCCACGCCCGGCCAGCAGCCCGCCCAGCAACTCCTCCAGCCCGCCCCGGCTCTGGCCTGCGCGGTGGCCGGTGAATTGTTCGAGGATGCGTCGCGTGTCCATGGTGGCCTCCGGTTCGTTGATATCGGGCGGGGAACGCCCGGCCCCCGCCGGGGTTCCCAACCGGGCTTGTGGCGCGGGGGCGGCACGGGCGAAGGTCGGGGCATGGACACGCGCTGCCGCCTCTACCTCATCACTCCGCCGGTGCTGGAGCCGGGCTTCCCCGATCGCGTGGCGCGCGCCCTCGATGCGGGGGATGTGGCCTGCGTGCAGTTGCGGCTGAAGGACGCCCCGCGCGACGCCATCCGCCGCGCGGTGGACGCGCTGCGCCCCGTTGCCCAGTCGCGCGACGTGGCGTTCCTGTTGAATGATGACGCTGCCCTGGCCGTGGAGACGGGCTGCGACGGCGCGCATCTCGGCCAGGGCGATGGCGACCACGCGGCGGCGCGGCGCCTCCTGGGCGACCGCACCCTGGGCATCACCTGCCACGCGTCCCGCCATCTCGCCATGGAGGCGGGCGAGATCGGCGCCGACTATGTGGCCTTCGGCGCCTTCTTCCCCACGACGACGAAGGAGACCGTCCACACGGCCGGGACGGACCTCCTCGAATGGTGGAGCGAGATGATGGAGATCCCCTCCGTCGCCATTGGCGGGATCACCGCGGCGAATTGCGGCCCGCTGGTGCGGGCTGGTGCGGATTTCCTGGCGGTGGTGGGCGCCGTCTGGAACCACCCCGAGGGCGAGGCCGCGGGCATCCGTGCCCTCGAAGCCGCCATCCGCGGGGCCTCCGCCGATGCCGCTTGAGTTCGAGACAGCGGACGTCTTCACCACGACGCGTTTCGGCGGCAACCCGCTTGCCCTCGTGCATGGCGCGGAGGCGCTGGACGACGCGACGCTTCAGGCCATCGCGCGGGAGTTCAACCTGAGCGAGACGGTCTTCGCGTTCGCGCCGCGCGAGGCGGGGCAAGATGCCTTCCTCCGTATCTTCACCCCCTTCGGGGAACTGCCCTTCGCCGGCCATCCCAATGTGGGCGCCGCGGCGCTGCTGGCGCGGCGCCTGGGCCGTGAAGGGGTTCTGCGGCTGGGTCAGGCGGCCGGGGTGGTGGTGGCGGAGGTGTCGGGAAGCGAGGCGGAGATCGAGGCGCCGAAGCCGCTGGCCCTGGGCAACGCTTTGGACCCAGAGGCGGTCGCCGCCTGCGCTGGGCTTTCCGTGGGGGCGTTGCACCTCAACCTCCATGTCCCGCTGGTGGCAGGCTGCGGCACGCCCTTCGCTCTGGCCGAGGTGGAGGATGCCGCGCTGCTCTCCTCCGCCATGCCGGATGTGGCTGCTTTCAGGCGCGTGCTTCCCGAGGTGGTCGGGCTCCTGCTGCACACGCCCCTCGGCATCGGGCGGCGGCGGGCGCGCATGTTCGCCCCCCTGGCCGGCATTGCCGAGGACCCGGCGACGGGGAGCGCCAACTGCGCCCTCGCCGGGCTACTGCTGGAGGTCAATGGCGGTTCTGCCCTCGCGCTGGAGGTAGAGCAGGGGATCGAGATGCACCGCCCCAGCCAGCTTCGCCTCGCTGCCCGGCGGGAAGATGACGGCAGGATCCGTGTCCGCGTCGGAGGCGGGGTGGTGCCGGTCGGGCGTGGTGTGCTGGATCTTTGATGGACGAGATTACCTTCCATCGCCGCCTCCACCGCCCCGGCACCATCCTGGATATCGGCGCGCATGATGGGCTGCTGGCCCTTCCCTTGTCTGAGCTACCCGGCACCCGCGTCCTGGCCTTCGAGCCGCTGCCGAGCGCCTTCGCGCGCCTCGCCGCCGCCTGTGCCGGCCGATCCAACATCGAGCTGCGGCCGGAAGCGCTGGGCGAGCGCCCCGGCGAGGCCATGCTCAGCCTGCCGATGCTGGACGGCGTGGCACAGGAGCAGTGGGCCAGCACCAGCAAGGATTACCGCGGCTTTTCCGGCGTCACGGTGCAGCAGCATGTCGTGCCCGTCGTCACGCTCGACTCGCTGGCCCTGACGGACCTCGTGGCGGTGAAGCTGGATGCGGAGGGGGCGGAGGAAGCGATCCTGCGCGGCGGTGCCGACACGCTGCGCCGCTGCCGCCCCGTCCTGTCGGTGGAGGTGGAGGAGCGCCACGCCCCCGGCTCCACCCGCGCCGTCCCGGCACTGTTGGAAAGCCTGGGCTATGCGGGGTTCTTCTTCCTGGACGGGCTGCGCCCCCTTCCCGCGTTCGATGCCGCCACCATGCAGCGCGCCAGCCCCGACCCGGCCGTGTTCGGCGCCGAAGGGCCCTACGTCTTCACCTTCTTCTTCCTGCCGGCGGAGGCGCGGGAGGCCATGTTGGCGGGTCTCGCGAAGGGGTAGGGCGCCTCCCCCGCTTGCGCGTCGTGCGTCTTGCCGCTAGAGCCTCGCGCACGGCGCCGGAGTGTAGCTCAGCCTGGTAGAGCACTGTGTTCGGGACGCAGGGGCCGGAGGTTCGAATCCTCTCACTCCGACCAGCCGTTTCAAGGACTTAGCCCCCGCAGCGCACAGTGCGCGATTGGCAAGACTGCTCACCCCACCTCCAGCGCACTGGCCGCGCCACGCAGATAGGCGGGGCTGAACCGGGCGTAGGTCGAGAATGTGATCTTCTCGTTGGTGTGCCCGAGCATCTGCGCGATCTGCGCCATGGGCGTTCCCGCCTCGGCCATCCACACAGCAGCACTATGTCTAAGGGCGTGCGGCGTCACCCAGGCCAGCCCGGCCGCCTCGGCAGCGCGTTCGAAGGCCTTGCGGATCCTTCCCATCGCCTTCCCGCCGAATTCGATGACGTGATCAGTCGTGCGGGCGGCGTAGGCTTCCAGTAGAGCCCGGCGGGCTGTGTCGGTCATCGGCACGGTGGCGCGGCCCTTGCGGGTCTGCGCCCCGTTGGCGAGCATGATGACCCCGCGCTCGAAATCCACCCGATCCCAGGTCAGATCCAAGCACCGCCCCCATACGCCCGGCCGTGGCCAGGGCCACGATGATGAACAGCCGGACGTGCGGCGTCGTGGCGGCGTTCAACAGGTCGAGGTATTCGGACCGGGTGAGGTGGCGCGACTTGGGCGGCGGCTTCGACGGCAGCTCGACCGTCGCGCCGCTGGCGGGATTGTGCCCCTGGATGGTGCCATCGCTGGCGCCCTGTGCCCGGCGGGCCTTGGCGTAGTCGCGGCAGGCGGGGCGGGTAACCCGATCGGGACGCAGGGCGCCGAAGGTGTCGCGCAGCCGCGCCCAGGCCCATTCGGCGCGCGGCTTGCCCTTGTCGGCCAAGTAGGCGGCGAAGATGCCGGCCACGGTGTCGGTCGGGCGGGCAAGGACGCGCTTGAAGTCGTCTAGCGCCCGCTGGGCGGCATCACGATCCTGGGTGCGGAGGGCGCGGCGCTGGGTCTCCCCGGCCTCTCGCCAGACGGCATACCACCACCAACTGCGCGAGGTGCTCGGACTACTTCGGTAAGTGCCCTTACTGCTATAGCGTTCGCCCGCCGGTTCCGCAAACGACCTCGCCGATACAAGTCAGCATCTTCACGCTCCCGCCAGGGATGACTAGCGAGATGCTCATGGAAGCCGTGCGGGTCATTTCCGATTGGGAACAAGGCACAGAGGATGCGGTCACGCTCGCCATCGCGCTGTTGAAGGTGCTTTTCGCGAACGCGGCCGCCGTGCCGGGTGCGGCGCCGGAGGAGGCAAGCGGTGCAAGACAGGACGCGCCACCGCCGGACGGATTCCGGTTACCCCTCCCATGAAGGGGAATGCTACCCTCCCCGCGTGTGATGGAAGGACTCCATGCAGCGAAGATCCATCGGCGCGCTTCTCGCCGCGGCGCTCACCCTCGCAGCCGGGGCGGCACAGGCCGCATGGGGGCCGCTGCCAGGCCGGGCCTCGGCACCCGGCGTCCATGTGACCATCGGCCTTACCACCACGTTCCTGCACACGACCGAGCCCAGCCAGTCCGCCCCCTTCACGGTCACGGTCCAGGGCTCGATCACCATAATGGCCGAGGCCTCTCGGGATGGCTTCGACTTCCAGTTCAACAAAACCGATGGCCGGATTGACCCGAATGGGGTGGTCCTTTCCGCCCCGAACTTCCTCGACCAGACACAGGGGCTGCTGGATTTGAAGGTCGCGCTCAGCAGCGAAGCCAGCGGCGGGCCCGGGGTGGACTTGGCCTATCTGCGCGAGCTGCAGCAGTTCGCCTTCGGCTCCACCCACGCCAAGGAGTTTTCCCTTCAAGGCGGCGAGGGGCCGGGCTGACGGGGAACTTCCTGCTTATCACCGATGCCAGGGCGCCCGAGTTCGGCATCAGCCTCGCTTTCAGCGGGCAGACCTTCACCGGCTTCGCGGGGACAGAGATCAGCCCCTGCTGGAACGGGAACTGTCAGTTTTCCGGGCAGACCACCATCGCCGTTCCCGCGCCGGCCGGGCTCGCCTTCCTGGCGCTGGGCAGGCTCGGCCTCGGCATTCTGCGCCGCGCCTGATCCGGTTCCCCGCCGGGGCGGGGCTTTACGCCCTGGTGAGCAGGGTCATCAGGACAACGATGCAGGGGGCGAGGGCGACCACGAAGCCCCACAGGAACGCACGGTCCACATCCGCCCGACTGTAGACGGTGGGATCGGCCTCGTCGGTCTGTTCGTCAAGCATCGTTTCTCCCCCCGGACAGACCGAATGGAAGCCCAAAATGGTAAGGTTAGCAAGCGCCTGACCAAGCGGCCTTCTTCACGCACAGTGCGCGATTGCACGTCTTGCCCGGTCGGCCATGGAAGTTCGCGGTATAACCCGCCTGAGGCACAGTTCGCCCCACGGAAAACCGCCACTCTTGCGCTCGCTGACCCCCTGAACTAGTGTCCCGGACGCAGGGGCTGGAGGTTCGAATCCTCTCACTCCGACCAGCCGCCCTTCTGGGGCGAGGCGTCAGCTGGGTTTCATCTATCGAGACTGCCATGCAGGGCGCGCGGGGCTGCGCGCTGGACAGGCGTACGCGCCTGCCTTAGACGGCGCCCTTCGGAAACGCGGGAGGCCCGGACGGGCCGTCTGGACCGCGGGTCCCTCACCTTGAGGAGATCGGGCCATGGCGAAGAAGATCGCTGGCTACATCAAGCTGCAGATTCCGGCCGGCAAGGCCAACCCGTCGCCGCCCGTGGGCCCCGCCCTGGGTCAGCGCGGCCTGAACATCATGCAGTTCGTGAAGGAATTCAACGCGGCGACGCAGGGGATGGAGCCGGGCACGCCGACGCCCGTGGTCATCACCGCTTACACGGACCGCACCTTCTCCTTCATCACCAAGACTCCGCCCAACACCTACTTCCTGCTGAAGGCGGCGAAGATCGAGAAGGGCTCCAACACGCCGGGCAAGGGCGGCAATGTCGGCCGCGTCACCAAGTCCCAGCTGGCCGAGATCGCCCAGACCAAGATGAAGGACATGAACTGCACCGACGTGGAGTCCGCGGTTCGCATGCTGGCTGGTTCCGCCCGTTCCATGGGCATGACCGTGGTGGAGGGCTGATCCCATGGCGAAGCTGACCAAGCGCATGAAGGCCCTGACCTCGACTGTCGAGGCAGAGAAGCTCTACGGGCTGGACGAGGCGATCGCCCTCGTGAAGCAGAACGCCAAGGCGAAGTTCGACGAGACGGTCGAGATCTCGATGAACCTGGGCATCGACCCGCGCCACGCCGACCAGATGGTCCGCGGCGTGGTCGGCCTGCCCAACGGCACCGGCAAGACGGTCCGCATCGGCGTCTTCGCCCGTGGCCCGAAGGCCGAAGAGGCGAAGGCTGCCGGCGCCGACGTGGTGGGCGCGGACGACCTCGCCGCCGCGGTGCAGGAAGGCAAGATCGACTTCGACCGCTGCATCGCCACGCCGGACATGATGGCGCTGGTGGGTCGCCTCGGTAAGGTTCTGGGCCCCCGCGGCCTGATGCCGAACCCGAAGCTCGGCACCGTGACCATGGACGTGAGGGGCGCCGTGCAGGCCGCCAAGGCCGGGCAGGTGGAGTTCCGGGCCGAGAAGGCGGGCATCGTGCATGCCGGCATCGGCAAGGCCTCCTTCGACGCGGACAAGCTGGCGGCCAACGCCCGCGCCTTCGCCGAGGCCATCCAGCGCGCCCGCCCGACCGGCGCCAAGGGCACCTATGTGAAGAAGGTCGCCGTGACCTCGACCATGGGCGCCGGCGTGAAGGTGGACCCCTCGACGCTGGGCAACGCCTGATTGTGAATTCGTCCCGGTCCCCAGGGGCCGGGACGCGCAGGCGGGACTTCGGTCCCGCCGCTCCTGTCGGAGATTGCAGGTGCCCCTGGTGGGCTTGAATGGACGGGCCTGAGGGTTCCGCCCAGCCAGCATGAGACGGGGAACCGAGATATTCGCGCGGCCCGGCCTTCCGGGCGCGCGTGGCTTGGCTTTCCGGCGACGACAGGCGAACGGGGCAGGGGGGTGGTCTCCTTGCCTCGGGTTGAACCGGCCGGGGCCCCTCCACAAGGCATCCGGCCACCGACGGAGAGTGTGAATGGACCGCACGGAAAAGCGCGCCTTCGTCGAGTCCCTGGTCAACGTCTTCGGTGAGACGTCCTTCGTCCTCGTCGCCCAGAACAAGGGTCTGACGGTGGCGGCGGTGGACGATCTGCGCCGCAAGATGAAGGCCGCGGGCGCGACGTACAAGGTTGCGAAGAACCGCCTGGCCAGCCGCGCCCTCGACGGCACCCGCTTCCAGGGCATCCAGCCGCTGCTGAAGGGTCCGACCGCGCTCGCGTGGTCTGTGGACCCCGTGGCCGTGGCGAAGACCGCCGTGGAGTTCGCCAAGACGAACGACAAGTTCGTGATCCTGGGCGGTGCGCTCGGCACCCAGACCCTGGCCCTCGACGGGGTCAGGGCGTTGGCCGAGCTGCCCTCGCTCGAGACGCTGCGCGCGCAGCTCGTGGGTCTGATCCAGACCCCGGCGACGCGCATCGCGGGGGTTGTGCAGGCCCCCGCCGGGCAGTTGGCACGGGTGCTGAAGGCCTATGCGGACAAGGAAGCCGCGTAAGGGTTTCGGTTGGAAGTGAATTTCCCCTGGCCGGGTGTCCGGCTGGGGTTGTCAAGCCACAGTCAAGCCATTAGATCGAAGGAACACGAACATGGCCGATCTCGCTAAGCTCGTTGACGAGCTGTCCGCCCTGACCGTCCTGGAGGCTGCCGAGCTCTCCAAGATGCTCGAGGAGAAGTGGGGCGTCTCCGCCGCCGCTCCGGTGGCGGTTGCCGCCGCGCCGGCCGCCGGTGGTGGCGCTGCTGCCCCTGCCGCCGAGGCCCAGACGGAGTTTACCGTCATCCTCGAGAACGCGGGCGACAAGAAGATCAACGTCATCAAGGAGATCCGCGGCATCACGGGCCTGGGCCTGAAGGAAGCCAAGGATCTGGTCGAGGGCGCGCCCAAGACCGTCAAGGAGAACGTCTCGAAGGACGAGGCGGACAAGATCAAGAAGGTGCTGGAAGAGAACGGCGCGACCGTCAAGGTCCAGTAACTTCTACGGACTTGCCGGGGGCTCCGCGCCCGGCGGGTCCGGATCGGTTTTCTACGGGGCGGGCGGGAACCGTGCGGTTGCCGCCCCTTCCGCCGTTTCAGGGGGCGGGGTGTCCCCTGGAGCATCCATTTCAGCCGGCCGACTTCTGGCCGGGCGTTTGAGGAAAGCGGGACACGCATGAACGCCATCAGCAAGGCTTTCACGGCACGCAAGCGCATTCGCAAGAGCTTTGGGCGGCTGCCCGAGGTGGCGCCCATGCCAAACCTGATCGATGTGCAGCGTGCCTCCTACGCCACCTTCCTGCAGATGGACGTGCACCCTGATGCGCGCACGAACACCGGCCTGCAGGAAGTGTTCAAGTCCGTCTTCCCGATCAACGACTTCGCCGGCCGTGGCCGCCTCGAGTTCGTCCAGTACGAGCTGGAGGAGCCGAAGTACGACGTCGAGG
The DNA here is from genome assembly GCF_017355885.1 of Sabulicella rubraurantiaca. GTDB lineage: Bacteria > Pseudomonadota > Alphaproteobacteria > Acetobacterales > Acetobacteraceae > Roseococcus > Roseococcus rubraurantiacus. The sequence goes on along the minus strand of NZ_JAFEUU010000010.1, from coordinate 9,559 downwards.
AATGCATCGCCCGCGGCCTGACCTTCGCCGCGCCGCTGAAGGTGAAGCTGCGCCTGATCGTCTGGGACCTGGACGAGGACACCGGCGCCCGCTCCGTCCGCGACATCAAGGAGCAGGATGTCTACATGGGCGACATGCCGCTCATGACGGATAATGGCACCTTCATCATCAACGGCACCGAGCGCGTCATCGTCTCGCAGATGCACCGCTCCCCCGGCGTGTTCTTCGACCACGACAAGGGCAAGACGCACTCCTCGGGCAAGTATCTCTTTGCCGCGCGCGTCATCCCCTATCGCGGCTCCTGGCTCGACTTCGAGTTCGACGCCAAGGACATCTGCTACGTGCGCGTGGACCGGAAGCGCAAGCTGCCCGCCTCCACCCTGCTGATGGCGCTCGACAGCGCCGACACCGAGGCGAAGCGCGCCGAGCGCGCCGCCAACGGCACGGAGATGGAGCCGAACGAGATCCGCGGCATGGATGCCGAGGAGATCCTGAACCACTTCTACGGCCAGGTGGTGTTCCATCGCGGCCCGAAGGGCTGGTCGCGCGCCTTCGACCCCGAGAGCTTCAAGGGCGTGAAGCTGTTGGAGGACCTCGTCGACGCCGCCACCGGTCAGGTGGTCGCGAAGAAGGAGGACAAGCTCTCCCCCCGCAACGCGCGCAAGATCGCCGAGGCCGGCACCACCGAAGTGCTGGTTGGCCGCGCCGACCTCCTGGGCCGCTACGTGGCCGAGGACCTGGTCAACATGCAGACCGGCGAGATCTGGGCCGAGGCGGGCGACGAGCTGACCGAGCCGCGCCTCGCCGCGATCGAGGAGGCCGGGCTCGACACGCTGCCGACCCTGGCCATCGACCAGACGGTCGGCCCCTGGATGCGCAACACGCTGGCGGTGGACAAGAACACCTCGCGCGACGAGGCGCTGATGGACATTTACCGGGTGATGCGCCCGGGCGAGCCGCCGACGCCCGAGACGGCGGAGACGCTGTTCCGCGGCCTGTTCTTCGACGCCGACCGCTACGACCTGTCCTCGGTCGGCCGCGTGAAGATGAACATGCGTCTCGGCTTCTCCATGGAGGAGGCGCCGGACCATCTGCGCACGCTCCGCAAGCAGGACATCGTCGCCACGCTGCGCGTGCTGATGGACCTCAAGGACGGCCGCGGCTCCATCGACGACATCGACAACCTCGGCAACCGGCGCGTGCGCTCGGTCGGCGAGCTGATGGAGAACCAGTACCGCGTCGGCCTGCTGCGCATGGACCGCGCGATCAAGGAGCGCATGGGGTCGGTGGATATCGACACCGTGATGCCGCATGATCTGATCAACGCGAAGCCGGCGGCGGCGGCGGTGCGCGAGTTCTTCGGCTCCTCGCAGCTGTCGCAGTTCATGGACCAGACCAACCCGCTGTCGGAGGTGACGCACAAGCGCCGCCTCTCGGCGCTGGGTCCGGGCGGTCTGACGCGCGAGCGCGCGGGCTTCGAGGTGCGTGACGTCCATCCGACGCATTACGGCCGCATCTGCCCCATCGAGACCCCGGAAGGCCCGAATATCGGCCTGATCAACTCCCTCGCGACCTTCGCGCGGGTGAACAAGTACGGCTTCATCGAGACGCCCTACCGCCTCGTGCGCGACGGCAAGATCGTGGGCGAGCCGCGCTACCTTTCCGCCATGGAGGAGGAGCGCCTGGTCGTGGCCCAGGCCGACGCTCAGGTGGATGCCGCGACCGGCGAGTTCCAGTCTGAGCTGGTCTCCGTCCGCCAGGGCGGCGACTTCCGCCTGGTGAAGCCCGAGGAGGTGACGGCGATCGACGTGTCGCCGAAGCAGCTCGTCTCCGTCGCCGCGGCGCTGATCCCGTTCCTGGAGAACGACGACGCCAACCGTGCGCTGATGGGCTCCAACATGCAGCGCCAGGCCGTGCCGCTCATCAAGAGCGACGCGCCGCTGGTCGGCACGGGCATGGAGGCCGCGGTGGCGCAGGATAGCGGCGCCGCGATCTCCGCCCGCCGCGACGGCGTGGTGGACCAGATCGACGGCGCGCGCATCGTGGTGCGCGCGACGGGCGAGGACGGCCAGACGGTGGGCGTGGATATCTACCGCCTGCGGAAGTTCCAGCGCTCCAACCAGAGCACCTGCATCAACCAGCGCCCGCTGGTGAAGGTGGGCGACCGCGTTCATGCCGGCGAGATCATCGCCGACGGGCCGAGCACGGAGCTGGGCGAGCTGGCGCTGGGCCGCAACGTGCTTTGCGCCTTCATGCCCTGGAACGGCTACAACTTTGAGGACTCCATCCTCATCAGCGAGCGTATCGCGCGCGACGACGTCTTCACCTCGATCCACATCGAGGAGTTCGAGGTCATGGCCCGCGACACCAAGCTGGGCCAGGAGGAGATCAGCCGTGACATCCCGAACGTCGGCGAGGAAGCGCTCCGCAACCTCGACGAGGCGGGCATCGTCTATGTCGGCGCCGAGGTGAACCCGGGTGACATCCTGGTCGGCAAGGTGACGCCGAAGGGCGAGAGCCCGATGACGCCGGAGGAGAAGCTCCTCCGCGCCATCTTCGGCGAGAAGGCGTCCGACGTGCGCGACACGTCGCTGCGCCTGCCGCCGGGCGTGTCCGGCACGATCGTGGACGTGCGCGTCTTCTCCCGCCGCGGCGTGGACAAGGACGAGCGCGCCATGGCGATCGAGCGCGCGGAGATCGAGCGCCTCGCCAAGGACCGCGACGACGAGCGCGCGATCCAGGAGCGTTCCTTCTACGGGCGTCTGCGGGAGCGCCTGCTGAACCGCAAGGCGGCGGGCGGCTTCAAGGGCGTGAAGGCCGGCACCCCCATCAACGACGAGGTGCTGGACCAGTTCGCCAAGGCCACCTGGCGGCAGATCGCCGTGCAGGACGACGCGGCGATGGTCGAGATCGAGGCGCTGAAGCGCGAGTTCGACGCGGCGGTGGAGCGCATCCAGAAGCGCTTCGACAGCAAGGTCGAGAAGCTGCAGCGCGGCGACGAGCTGCCGCCCGGCGTGATGAAGATGGTCAAGGTCTTCGTCGCGGTGAAGCGCAAGCTCCAGCCCGGCGACAAGATGGCCGGACGCCACGGCAACAAGGGCGTCGTCTCCCGCGTCGTTCCCATCGAGGACATGCCGTTCCTCGAGGACGGGACGCCGGTGGACCTCGTGCTGAACCCGCTGGGCGTGCCGTCGCGCATGAACGTGGGCCAGATCCTGGAGACGCATCTGGGCTGGGCCTGCGCCAACCTGGGCCGCCAGGTCGGTGAGCTGGTGAACGACTTCCAGCGCACCTCTGCCGTGCGGGACGAGCTGCTGGCCAAGCTCCGCGACGTCTATGGCGACGAGGTCTTCGAGCGCGACATCGTGCCGATGACTGAGGAGCAGCTGATGGAGCTGGGCGAGAACCTGCGGAAGGGCATCCCCATCGCCACGCCGGTCTTCGACGGCGCCCGTCCCTCGGACATCGAGGCGATGCTGGGGAAGGCGGGGCTCGATTCCTCCGGCCAGATGTGGCTGCACGACGGCCGCACCGGCGAGAAGTTCGAGCGCAAGGTGACGGTCGGCTACATCTACATGCTGAAGCTGCACCACCTGGTGGACGACAAGATCCACGCCCGCTCGATCGGCCCTTACTCGCTGGTCACCCAGCAGCCGCTGGGCGGCAAGGCGCAGTTCGGCGGTCAGCGCTTCGGCGAGATGGAGGTCTGGGCGCTGGAAGCCTATGGCGCCGCCTACACGCTGCAGGAGATGCTGACGGTGAAGTCGGACGACGTGTCCGGCCGCACCAAGGTCTATGAGGCGATCGTCCGTGACCAGGACAGCTTCGAGGCCGGCATTCCCGAGAGCTTCAACGTCCTGGTGAAGGAGTTGAAGTCCCTCGGCCTCAACGTGGACCTCGAAAACCGCGGATCCTGATCCCATATCGGGGGGCCGGCCCTCTGGCCCCCCGACACATTCCAATACCCCGAAGCATGGCCCGGGCGAGGCGCGCACCCCGGGCGGAGAGCGAGGCGGCATGAACGAGCTGATGAAGATCCTGGGCCAGACCGGCCAGGCAATGACCTTCGACCAGATCAAGATCTCCATGGCCTCGCCGGAGCAGATCCGCTCCTGGTCGTATGGCGAGATCAAGAAGCCCGAGACGATCAACTACCGCACCTTCAAGCCGGAGCGGGACGGGCTGTTCTGCGCCCGCATCTTCGGCCCGATCAAGGACTACGAGTGCCTGTGCGGCAAGTACAAGCGGATGAAGTTCCGCGGCATCGTCTGCGAGAAGTGCGGCGTCGAGGTGACGCTGGCCAAGGTGCGCCGCGAGCGCATGGGTCATATCGAGCTCGCCGCGCCCGTCGCCCATATCTGGTTCCTGAAGTCCCTTCCCTCCCGTGTCGGCCTCATGGTGGACATGAGCCTGAAGGAGCTGGAGAAGGTCCTGTACTTCGAGAACTACGTCGTGCTGGAGCCGGGTCTGACCGACCTGAAGCTCCATCAGCTGCTGACGGAAGAGCAGCTGATGACCAAGCAGGATGAGTTCGGCGAGGACGGGTTCCGCGCCGGCATCGGCGCCGAGGCAGTGAAGGAGATCCTGAACGGCCTCGACCTGGACAAGGAGGCCCCGCGCCTGCGCGCCGAGCTGAAGGAGACGACCTCCGAGGCGAAGCGCAAGAAGCTGGTCAAGCGCCTGAAGCTGATCGAGGCCTTCGCGGAGTCCGGTGCGCAGCCGGAATGGATGATCCTGGACGTCGTCCCGGTGATCCCGCCCGAGCTGCGCCCGCTGGTCCCGCTGGATGGCGGCCGCTTCGCGACCTCCGACCTCAATGACCTGTACCGCCGCGTGATCAACCGCAACAACCGCCTGAAGCGGCTCATCGAGCTGCGCGCGCCGGACATCATCGTGCGCAACGAGAAGCGCATGCTGCAGGAATCGGTGGACGCGCTGTTCGACAATGGCCGCCGCGGCCGTGCGATCACGGGCGCCAACAAGCGCCCGCTGAAGTCGCTCTCCGACATGCTCAAGGGCAAGCAGGGCCGGTTCCGCCAGAACCTGCTCGGCAAGCGCGTCGACTATTCCGGCCGTTCGGTCATCGTGGTCGGGCCGGAGCTGAAGCTGCACCAGTGCGGCCTGCCCAAGAAGATGGCGCTGGAGCTGTTCAAGCCCTTCATCTACTCGAAGCTCGAGAAGTACGGCCATGCCTCCACCATCAAGCAGGCCAAGCGCATGGTGGAGAAGGAGCGTCCGGAGGTCTGGGACATCCTCGAGGAGGTGATCCGCGAGCACCCGGTGCTGCTGAACCGCGCCCCGACCCTGCACCGCCTGGGCATCCAGGCCTTCGAGCCGGTGCTCGTCGAGGGCAAGGCCATCCAGCTGCACCCGCTGGTCTGCACCGCCTTCAACGCCGACTTCGACGGCGACCAGATGGCCGTGCACGTCCCGCTGAGCCTCGAGGCCCAGCTGGAAGCGCGCGTGCTGATGATGTCCACCAACAACATCCTCAGCCCCGCCAACGGCAAGCCGATCATCGTGCCGTCGCAGGACATCGTCCTCGGCCTCTACTACCTCTCCCTCGACACGCCGGAGTTCCGCGTGGAGAAGGAGCAGGCGGAGAAGGCCGAGGCGCTGCTGCGCGGCATCGCCGGCAAGACGGCGGAGCAGCTTTCCGCCGATGAGCGCGCGGCGCTCGAGTACCGCCCGCGCGTCTTCAGCAACCTGGGCGAGGTTGAGCAGGCGCTCGCGACCGGTGCCGTGGCGCTGCACTCGGCCATCTATGCTCGCGTGCCGGCCCCGACCGAGGCCGACATGGGCCGGACCGTCCGCGCGCTCACCACGCCGGGCCGGCTGATGATGGGCGCGCTGCTGCCGAAGCACCCCGCGCTGCCCTTCGACCTGGTGAACCGGCTGCTGACCAAGAAGTCCATCTCGGACGTGATCGACGCCGTGTACCGCCACTGCGGCCAGAAGGAGTCGGTGATCTTCGCCGACCGCCTGATGGGTCTCGGCTTCCGCCACGCCGCGAAGGCCGGGATCTCCTTCGGCAAGGACGACATGGTCATCCCCGCCGAGAAGGAGGGGATGATCGCGCGCACCAAGGAAGAGGTGAAGGAGTTCGAGCAGCAATACCTCGACGGCCTCATCACCTCGGGCGAGCGCTACAACAAGGTCGTCGACGCCTGGTCCCGCTGCACGGACGAGGTAGCGAAGGCCATGATGGCGGAGATCCAGAAGCAGGAGGTCGGCAAGCCCACCAACTCGGTGTGGATGATGTCGCACTCCGGTGCGCGCGGCTCGCCGGCGCAGATGCGCCAGTTGGCCGGCATGCGCGGCCTGATGGCCAAGCCCTCGGGCGAGATCATCGAGCAGCCCATCATCTCCAACTTCAAGGAGGGGCTGACAGTCCTCGAGTACTTCAACTCCACCCACGGCGCCCGCAAGGGCCTCGCGGACACGGCGCTGAAGACCGCGAACTCCGGCTACCTGACGCGCCGCCTCGTGGACGTCGCGCAGGACTGCATCATCATGGAGCCGGATTGCGGCACCGAGCGGGGCCTGAACGTGCGCGCCATCATGGATGGGGCGGATGTGGTGTCCTCGCTCTCCGAGCGAATCCTGGGCCGGACGGCGCAGGAGGACGTGGCCGACCCGGCGACGGGTGAGGTCATCGCCAACCGCAACACGCTGATCGACGAGCCTCTGGCCGAGCGCATCGAGACGGCGGGTGTCGAGGCGGTGAAGATCCGCTCCGTCCTCACCTGCGAGAGCACGACCGGTGTCTGCGCCCATTGCTATGGCCGCGACTTGGCGCGCGGCACGCCGGTAAATATCGGTGAGGCGGTGGGTGTCATCGCGGCGCAGTCCATCGGCGAGCCGGGGACCCAGCTGACGATGCGCACCTTCCACATCGGCGGCGCGGCCCAGCGCGGCGCGGAGCAATCCGCGGTCGAGGCGACGGTGGACGCCAAGGTGAAGCTGGTGAACCTGCACCTGGTCACCAACAGCGCCGGCGCTCCCATCGTGATGAGCCGTAACTGCGAGGTGGCGCTGCTGGACGCCAACGGGCGCGAGCGCGTGCGCTTCCGCGTTCCTTACGGCGCGAAGATGCTGGTACAGGAGGGGGCAGAGGTCACGCGCGGCCAGAAGCTGGCCGAGTGGGACCCGTTCACCCTGCCGATCCTCACCGAGATCGGCGGCACGGTGGAGCAGGCCGACCTGATCGACGGCATCACCCAGATGGAGCGCACGGACGACGTCACCGGCCTGTCCTACAAGGAGGTGATCGAGTTCAAGGGCGCCAAGGGGGCCGACCTGCGGCCGCGCCTGATCCTGCGCGACGCGCGGGGCCAGGTGATGAAGCGGGAGAACGGCTCGGACGCCATCTACTTCCTCACCCCCGGCACGATCGTGGGCGTGGAGAATGGCGCCTCCGTCCATGCCGGCGACGTCATCGCCCGCATGCCGCGCGAATCGTCCAAGACCCGCGACATCACGGGCGGTCTGCCGCGCGTGGCGGAGCTGTTCGAGGCGCGCCGGCCCAAGGATGCCGCCATCATCAGCGACATCGACGGGCGGGTGGAGTTCGGCAAGGACTACAAGGCCAAGCGCCGGATCATCGTGAAGAGCGACCCGATCGGCGACGAGCCGGGGATCGAGCGCGAGTACCTGGTGCCGAAGGGCAAGCACGTCTCGGTGCAAGAGGGCGACTACGTCAAGGCTGGCGACCCGCTGGTGGACGGCCCCCGCGTGCCGCATGACATCCTGCGGGTCCTCGGCGTCGAGGCGCTGGCGAACTACCTCGTCAACGAGATCCAGGACGTCTATCGCCTGCAGGGCGTGAAGATCAACGACAAGCACATTGAGGTGATCGTTCGCCAGATGCTGCAGAAGGTCGAGATCCTCGAGCCCGGCGACACGACCTTCCTGATCGGCGAGCAGGTGGACCGCTTCGAGTTCGAGGCGGAGAACGACAAGCGTCTGAAGCTGGGCGAGCGCCCGGCCCGGGCGGAGCCGGTTCTGCAGGGCATCACCAAGGCCTCGCTGCAGACCCAGTCCTTCATCTCGGCTGCCTCCTTCCAGGAGACGACCCGCGTGCTGACCGAGGCGGCGACCGCCGGCAAGGTGGACACTCTGGGCGGGCTGAAGGAGAACGTGATCGTCGGGCGCCTGATCCCGGCGGGCACGGGTTCCGTCATGGCGCGGATGCGCTCCCTGGCGGCGCAGCGCGACGCGGGCCGCCTCCCGGCTGCCCAGCCGGCGCTGCCCGACCCGAACGCCGCGGCAGCGGAGTAGGGCCATGCGCGGGGCGCAGTACGGCGCCCCGCCGAACCGCCTTCCATTGCTTGACTCCTCATGGGGCGGGCAGTAGAAGGCGCCTCTCGCTGCGGGGCTTGGCCTTGCGGCATGTTGGTTCAAACGCCTTGCCTGAGGTGCCGCGGCCGTCACGCCGCTGAGACCTCGGGTTCGATGCGGTGGCCCGCCCGCGACGCTCTCTTGCGTCCGGGTGGGCCTCGCTTCGTTCGGGGCGGGCGGATTGCAGAACGAGTTCACGAAGGGGCGTCATGCCGACGATCAACCAGCTCATCGCCCAGGGCCGCGAGCCCCGGAAGAGCCAGAACAAGGTGCCCGCGCTGCAGGGATGCCCGCAGAAGCGCGGCGTCTGCACGCGCGTCTACACGACCACGCCGAAGAAGCCGAACTCGGCGCTCCGCAAGGTCGCGAAGGTGCGCCTGACCAATGGCTTCGAGGTGGTGAGCTACATCCCGGGTGAGGGCCACAACCTGCAGGAGCACTCGGTTGTGCTGATCCGCGGCGGCCGCGTGAAGGACCTTCCGGGCGTTCGCTACCACATCCTGCGCGGCGTGCTGGACACGCAGGGCCTGCCGAAGCGGCGCAAGCGGCGCTCGCTGTACGGCGCCAAGCGTCCGAAGTGAGGGGCTGAGAGATGTCGCGTCGTCACCGCGCCGAGAAGCGCGAAGTCCTGCCGGATCCGAAGTTCGGCGATGTCGTGCTGAGCCGTTTCATGAATGTGCTCATGTATGACGGCAAGAAGTCCGCGGCCGAAGGCATCGTGTATGCCGCCATGGACACGCTGAAGCGCAAGGGCGGGCCCAACAGCGATCCGCTGCGCCTCTTCCACGAGGCGATGGACAACGTGAAGCCGGCGGTCGAGGTGCGTTCGCGCCGTGTCGGCGGCGCGACCTACCAGGTTCCCGTCGAGGTCCGGCCGGAGCGGCGCCAGGCGCTGGCGATCCGCTGGATCATCGATGCCGCGCGGAAGCGTGGCGAGAGCACGATGGAAGAGCGGCTTTCGGCCGAGCTGATGGATGCGGTGAACAACCGCGGCACGGCCGTCAAGAAGCGCGAAGACACGCACCGGATGGCGGAGGCCAACAAGGCTTTCAGCCACTACCGCTGGTAACACCCCTTTCGGATTGGACTGACGACGATGGCCAAGGCGAAGTTTGAGCGCACCAAGCCGCACTGCAACATTGGGACGATCGGCCATGTGGATCATGGCAAGACGTCCCTGACGGCGGCGATCACGAAGGTTCTGGCGAAGACGGGTGGT